>NZ_JAMOZI020000001.1:0-4800000 GCF_023667485.2 Rhodococcus sp. MSC1_016 | reverse complement strand
GTGTTCGCCGGACAGGACGAGTTCCTCGGAATCGACGGCTGGCGTTGGGTTTTCCTCGTCAACGTGCCGGTGGGACTCGTCGCGCTCACCGTCGTCTCCCGGGTGCTGCACCTGCCGCGACGACCGAGCGGAAGCCGGCGGATCGACTGGTGGGGTGCGATCGCTCTCGCGGTGGGTGTCGTGCCGTTGCTCGTGGTCGCCGAACAGGGGCGCAGCTGGGGATGGGACAGCTCGAAATCGTTGGCGTGCTACGTCATCGGCGTCACCGGAGTGCTGGCATTCGTGCTCGTGGAGCTGGCGATGAAAGACGACGCACTCATCCCGATGCGCTTCTTCCGCAACAGCACGTTCGCGCTCGGCGTCGTCATCAGTCTCGTCGTGGGCGCCGTCATGTTCGGCGGCATCACCCTCCTACCTCAGTATTTGCAGGTGGTGAAGGGCTCGAGCCCGACCCTGGCGGGTTTCCAGATCCTGCCGATGGTCCTCGGTCTGATGGCCGGATCGGTGGTCAGCGGTCAGATGATCTCGCGGACAGGTCGTTACCGGTATTTCCCGATCCTGGGTACCGCCCTGATCGTGGTAGGCGCGTTCCTGCTGCACACGCTGGCCGCCGACACCCCGATGCCCGTGGTGATGGTGTTCATGCTGATTCTCGGGCTCGGTCTCGGAAACCTGATGCAGCCCCTCACCCTCGCCATTCAGAACGCGCTGCCCCCACAGGACATGGGGGTGTCGACCGGAGCGGCCACCTTCTTCCGGCAGATCGGCGGCACCGCCGGCGTCGCGATCTTCCTGTCGATCCTCTTCTCCCGCCTCACCCCGGCCATCGGCGAGCGAGTGACCGCCGCAGCCGGCACACCCGACTTCCGTCGAGCCGTCGCCGCGGCCGCGCAGAGCAACGACCCCGCCGAGGCCGCCATGGGCCGGGGAATGCTCAGCCCCGACCACGCCGGCGTGAGCGGCGTCCTCACGGACAGTTCGGTGATCGGAAAACTCGACGAAGTGCTGGCCCTTCCCTTCCGGGAGGGATTCGCCGACGCAATCGGATCCGTCTTCTTCAGCGTGTCGATGCTCGCCGTCGTCGCCTTCGTCCTCACCGTCCTGTGGAAGGAAGTTCCGCTCCGCAGCGAGTCCGGACTTCAGGCAGCGGCGCGGGGAGAAGCGGAGGTGTGAGACGACAACGGCGCCCACCCCGCGGGGATGGGCGCCGAGCGTTGGCGGGACCGGTCAGTGCCCGCCGTTGTCCTTCAGACGCTTGAACGACGCCTCGACCTCGGCCTTGGCCTCGGACAGCCCCACCCAGTCGGCGGCCTCGACGTGCTTGCCGGGCTCCAGGTCCTTGTAGTGGACGAAGAAGTGCTTGATGGCGTCCAGTTCGAACTGGGGAACGTCGCCGATGTCCTGAATGTGGTCCCAGCGCGGGTCACCCGCGGGCACGCACAGCACCTTGTCGTCGCCGCCGGCCTCGTCGACCATCTTGAACATGCCGACCGGCCGCGCCTCGACGATCACGCCGGGGAACACCGACTCCGGAAGCAGCACAAGTGCGTCCAGCGGGTCGCCGTCCTCGCCGAGCGTGTTCTCGATGAAGCCGTAGTCGGCCGGGTAGCCGAATGCCGTGTAGAGGTAACGGTCCAGCTTTACGCGACCGGTCTCGTGGTCGACCTCGTACTTGTTTCGCTGACCCTTGGGGATCTCGATGGTGACGTCGAACTCCACGCCGATTCCTCGCTGTCGTGTCGGTGATGATTCCGGGGAAGGATATCGGGTCGAGGATAAGGTTGGTGTGCTGACCACCCACGAGATGCAAGTGAAGAACACGGAGGCGCGTTGCCGGGCCAGGGAAAGAAGAAGATGGGCTCGTTAGCGGGACGTCACCGTCGGAACATGCGGATACTCCTCGCAGCGGTAGTCGTGGCGGTGCTCGCCGTGGCCGCCGTCCTCGTGATCGCCGTCAGCACGCAAGGCGCCTCGGCGAGCCGTGGTGAGCTGACGATCGCGCCGGTCCCTGCGCCGATCACCGCCGCGCCGCAGGTCAGGCCCGTTCCGGACGACGCGCCGTTACCGACGCCGCAGGGAATCGCCTCTGCAGTCGGCCCGGCGTCCGCCGATCCGGCGCTCGGAAAGTTCAGCGGCACGGTGGCCGATGCCGTCACCGGTCAGGTGTTGTGGAGCGTCGCCCCGCAGACGCCGATGACGCCCGCCTCCACCACCAAGGTGCTCACGGCGGCGGCGGCGCTGCTGTCGTTGCCGTCCGATCACCGGGTGACCACCAAAGTTGTTCAGGGCGCGAAGCCCGGAGAAAT
Source organism: Rhodococcus sp. MSC1_016 (assembly GCF_023667485.2). Lineage (NCBI taxonomy): Bacteria > Bacillati > Actinomycetota > Actinomycetes > Mycobacteriales > Nocardiaceae > Rhodococcus > Rhodococcus sp. MSC1_016. The sequence goes on along the minus strand of NZ_JAMOZI020000001.1, from coordinate 4,797,694 downwards.
CGTGCTCGTCGCAGGGGGTGACCCCACGATCACCGCGAAACCGGTGGGCGAGAACGGCTATTACCCCGGCGCGGCGCATCTGTCCCAGTTGGTGGATCAGATCCGGGCGGCGGGCGTCGCCGCCACCGACATCGTGGTCGACACCGGCATCTATACGGGCGGGACCATGGCGCAGGGCTGGTTCCCGGCTGATGTCGGCGCCGGCTTCATCACTCCCACCGAACCGATCATGATCGACGGCGGGCGGGCAGATCCTCTGGTGGACGAGTCGCCGCGAACCACCACGCCGGCGCTGGACGCCGGGCGGGCGCTGGCAAGCGCGCTCGGGGTGAGCCCGTCCGCGGTCACGACCGGTGTCGCAGCACCCGGTGCGGCCACCATCGCTTCCGTGGACTCTGCGCCGCTCCGTGAGCGGTTGCGGCAAATGATGGAACACTCGGACAATGTGCTTGCCGAAGCGATCGGGCGGGAGGTTGCCATGAATGCCGGCGCAGACGCTTCATTTGCGGGAGCCGTCGCCACGATCGGCCAGAAGCTGTTCGAGGCCGGATTCGACATGTCGGGCCTCACTCTGCACGACGCAAGCGGGTTGTCCGTCGACAACCGCATCGCACCCCAACTGCTCGACCAGGTTCTGACCGCCGCCGCGGGAGACGGCACGCCCGCCCTGCGGCCCATGCTCGACTACTTGCCCGTGGCCGGAGCGACGGGAAGTCTCTCGGACCGCTACGCGTCGGGCAACCGCACCGGTGCCGGGTGGGTGCGCGCGAAAACCGGCACGCTGTCCACTGCGAGCGCGCTCGCCGGGTACGTCGTGGACCAGAACGGCCGGGTGCTGACCTTCGCGCTGATGTCCAACGATCGGCCCCCGGAGGTCAGTCGCCCCGCTCTCGACGCGCTGGCGGCCGCCCTCCGCACGTGCGGGTGCCAGTGATGGCCACCGACAAGAATGCGTTCAGTGGAGTCGTCGACTGGAAACTCGCTGCCCGGACGGGTGTGAAGCTGGCCCGGAGCGGTCCGGCCACCTCGCGGTACACGGCCGAGGCCGTCGTCGCGGAGTTGGCCGACGCGTCCATGCGCGCGGAACTGCCGGTTCGGGAAGTGACCGGGCTGGCCGACGGACTGCCCGTACCGACGGCCCAGATCCTCGACCGGGCGGGGTGGATCCACGCCGCTGCCCATTCGATGTCGCAGCTCACCGGCGGCGACTCCGCACCCGGACTCCTCCTGGGAAAGCCGGCCGGTATCCAGGCCGGTGCCATGCTCGCCTACCTGTCCTCGGCGATCCTCGGCCAGTACGACCCCTTCACCGGGGACAACGGAACCCTACTGCTGGTGGCACCGAACGTGGTGACCGTCGAGCGGGCACTGCGCGTGAACCCGAGCGACTTCCGGCTGTGGGTGTGCCTGCACGAGGTGACCCATCGGGTCCAGTTCTCGTCCTCGCCCTGGCTGACGCAGTACATGCAGGATGCGGTCGACACCCTGGGAACCTCCGACGACGAGTCGGTGGCCGATGTCGTCGGACGGCTGTCGGCCGCGGTGCGGGACCGCGGGCGCCCGGCCCCGGATGCGTCCGGCGCCCCCGGCGGAATCGTCGGACTGCTGCGCGCCACCCAGGCCGAACCGCAACGCGAGGCCCTCGACCGTCTCCTGGTTCTCGGCACCCTCCTCGAGGGGCACGCCGATCACGTGATGGACGCGGTCGGGCCGGCCGTGGTCCCGTCGGTGACCACGATCCGCGCTGCCTTCGACAACCGGCGTCGCCGCAAGAGCAACCCGGTGCAGCGTCTGATCCGGGCGCTGCTCGGGATGGACGCGAAGATGGCGCAGTACGTCCGCGGCAAGGCGTTCGTCGACGCCGTCGTCGGCGAAGTCGGCATGGACCGATTCAACGTGATCTGGACCGGCCCCGACACCCTGCCCCGGCTGGCCGAGATCGATCGCCCGGCCGACTGGGTGTCGCGGGTACTGGGCTGAGACTCGCCGTGCTGCTTCCCGAGGAGCCGGCGATTCTCGAGGTGCGTCACGCAGTGCGGCGCTGGCTCGCGCAGCACTGTCCCGGCGGTGTGGTCGCCGTGGCGCTGTCCGGCGGTCCCGACTCGCTGGCGCTGACGGCCGCAGCGGCGGCGGAAGCGCGCACGGTCCGCGCCCTGGTGGTCGATCACCGGCTGCAGACCGGTTCCGCCGACGTGGCACAGGAAGCAGCCGCCCGCGCCCGCGCACTCGGGTGCGTGTCCGCCGAGGTGCTGGCCGTCGACGTGACCGGTTCCGGCGGACTCGAGGCGGCCGCCCGCGACGCCCGCTACCGTGCTCTCGACTCGGCCCGTCGGAGCGATCCGGTGTTGCTGGGCCACACCCTGGACGATCAGGCCGAAACCGTGCTGCTGGGCCTGGCCCGGGGATCGGGCGGCCGATCCATCTGGGGAATGAGTGCCTACGACAGCCCGTGGGGACGCCCACTGCTCGGCGTCCGACGAGCCGTCACCCACCAGGCGTGCACCGAACTCGGACTCCTCCCGCACGAGGACCCGCACAACGCATCCCCGGACTTCACCAGGGTTCGGTTGCGCACGGAGGTACTGCCGCTGCTCGAGGACGTCCTCGGCGGCGGTGTCGCGGGCGCGCTCGCCCGCACCGGCGAGCAGTTGCGCGAAGAGGGCGCCGTCCTCGACTCGGTCGCGGACACGGTCGGTGCGCGTGCCGTGGTCGACGGAGAGCTCGACGTCGCAGTCCTGGCGGATGCCGCACCCCCGATACGCCGGCGGGTGTTGCGAACGTGGCTTCTCGCGGCGGGCGCGCGGGGGCTCGGCGACAAACAGTTACGGGCCGTCGACGACCTCGTCGTGCAGTGGCGTGGGCAGGGTCCGGTCGCAGTCGGTGGCGGGACACCGGACGCCAGGTTGGTGGTCTGCCGACGACGTGGCAGGCTGAACGTCGGATTGGACGACCGACGAAGGGTTTGACCGCGTGTACGAAGGCGACATCGCATCGGTACTGATCTCCGAAGACGAGATTCGTCGACGCACCGTCGAGCTGGCCGAGGAAATCGCGAAGCGATACCCGGAGGGGACCCCTGAAGGGGATTTACTCCTGGTCGGTGTCCTGAAGGGCGCCATCTTCTTCATGACCGACTTTGCGCGGGCTCTGCCCATCCCCACGCAGATGGAATTCATGGCCGTCAGCTCCTACGGATCGTCGACATCGTCCTCGGGCGTCGTCCGCATCCTCAAGGATCTCGACAAGGACATCGCCGGTCGGCACGTGCTCATCGTCGAGGACATCATCGACTCCGGACTGACGCTGTCCTGGCTGATGCGTAACCTGTCGAGCCGCAATCCGGCATCGCTCGAGGTGGTCACGTTGCTCCGCAAGCCTGATGCCATCAAGGTCGACGTCAACGTCGCGAATGTCGGCTTCGACATCCCCAACGAGTTCGTGGTCGGATACGGACTCGATTACGCCGAGCGGTACCGCGACCTGCCCTATATCGGGACTCTCGAGCCTTCCGTCTACGGCGGCTGAGCATCCGCTAGCGCACGGACTCGTGGGACACGACGGGTTCGAGCGCCCGCAGGTCCTCCTCCAGTTGGCGGAACAGCCAATAGACACCGACGAACGCGACGATCCCGCCGAGGCACAGGATGCGGACTGCGATGATCACCAGAGTGATCTCGTCGGGCGACAGGAAGGTCACGCCGGCCACACCGGCCAGCGGAACAGACGCGGCCACCGCGAGATACAGGGTGCTGCGCCGATCCAAACCCCGAAGTTTTTGCGCATCGGCACTGCTGGCGATGTCCTGCGGTAGCAGGCTGGGATAGATGCAGCGCACCGCGAAGAAGGCGACGACGAAGAACGGGTACGCCACCGACACCGCGCCGCACACGATCAGTGACGCGATGAAGTGCACGTATGCGCCCGGCGGAACGCCCCCGGCCGCCAGCTGCAGCGAAATCGGATATGCGACCCCGGCGACGAACCACAACCCGAACACGACCAGCACGACGCGGTCGCCGAGGAGCAGGGTGTCGGTGCGCGCGCGGGTGAGAGTGTGCCGGTCGTACGTGCGCCCCTTGCGCAGTCCGCGCGGCACCAGCAGGGGATAGCGGCACCAGTACAGCAGCAGGATCGCGCCCAGCGGAAACGCAATCGAGTTGATCACCAGCTGTATCTGCTCGAAGGATTGTTGCGCCTCGGGAGTGAGCGCACTGATGATCAGCATCTTGTTGTGGTGATAGTTGTAGATTCCGGCCAGAGCGTTCGGCGCCGCGATACCGACGACGAGGATCGGCAGGGCCCAGCGGCGCAACCGCATGCGCCAACTGTGTGGCGGCGGGTCGACGAGGTCGCGGGCACGCGGATTGAGGCAGAGGTCGAACTGCTTGGCCAGCTCCGCTCCGCTCGACCAGCGTCCTTCGGGCTTCGGCGACAGGCAGGTCAGCAACACGCGCCGCAACGATGCGGGGCAGTCGTAGGGCAGGTGGTCGAGAAACTCGGGATCGATGGCGCGACTGCGGTGATCCAGCATCGCCTCGAGCCCGACCAGCGACTCACTCGACACGTCCTCGTCGGGGAAGGGGCGTCGCCCGCACATCAACTCCCACAGCATTACGCCCAGCGCGAAGATGTCGCTGCGGGTGTCCAGATCCGCCGCGGTGCCCGGCATGCCGCGATGACACGCTTCGAGCTGCTCGGGCGACATGTAGGCGAGGGATCCACCGAAGTACGCCAGCGGTGACGCTCCCGAGACGGAGTCGCTGAAACTGATGTTGAAGTCGGCAAGCTTGGGCACACCCTCGGCCGTGAGCAGGATGTTGGCCGGTTTGATGTCGCGGTGCAGAACCCCGCGTTTGCCGGCGTAGTCGAGGGCGTCCGCCAGCCGCCTGCCCAGCCACGCGATCGTTTCCGGCCAGGTCAACGACGCTATCTCCGCCCGGACACTCGAATCGGTGGGCCGGATCTCACCCTTCTCCCGCATTTCCTCGTCCACTACCTCGAGCAGGAGGCTGCCGTTCCGCTCGCGTTCGGGTGTGACGCGGACACGCCGCAGCACCCGCAGCAGCGTCCCACCCGGGAGGTACTGCATATAGAGCAGGCGGAGCTTGCGGTCCTCGAGTAGTCGCTGATCGAACACCCGCACGATGTAATCGTGGTCGAGTTGCGCGAGAGTTTGCGGTTCGTTGCCGTGGTCGTGCGAGATCTTCACCGCAACGAGGCGTTGCATCGAACGCTGCCGGGCCAGGAACACCCGGCCGAACGCGCCGCTGCCCAAACCCATCAGCAGATCGAAGTCGTCGACCTGCTGACCGACCTCGACATCGTCGAGGGTCTCTCGGGTCGGCGGTCTGGTGATCAGAGTGTCGACGGGAACCGCGGTGACAGTGCGGCTACCCTCGCTCGGACGCTCGGCGCCCAGTGTCGGAGCGGCAGCCGTTCGCTCACCGTCAATCGTCGGAGCAGCAGCCGTTCGCTCACCGCTCAGCTGTGCAGAAACGGTTCGCTCACCGCCGAGCTGTGCAGACATGGTTCGCTCACCGCTCACTGGCGACGGGCCGGCCGCGACCGTCGCTTCACTGCTCTCGTGGTCGGAGTTCTGGACTCCGACGGTCTCTTCGGCAGAGGTTGATTCAGCGGCTGATCTGTCTCTGCCCGACCCGTTTCCTCTGGTCATAGCGCTTCGAGGTTCTACTGGGCGGGTGTAGCGAGCCCCGTCCGGGGACAAGCGAATGGTAACCCCGCGGACCTACCGTATCCAGCGCGAATAGTCGAAATGATGGAGTCGCCGAAACCTATACTCGAATGATGGGCGATCACCCGCTCTCCTCGGCCATCGGCATCGCCGACCGTGTTCGCTCCGGCATGTCGAGTCCGGTCGAGGCCGTGGAGTCGGCTTTGGCCGTCATTGCGGAACGAGACCCGAAGATCCACGCATTCGTCAGCGTCCTCGCCGAGCAGGCCCGCGCCGACGCTCTCGCCCTCACACATCGTGCCGATCTGTCCTCGCTGCCGCTCGCGGGCGTACCTGTCGCGATCAAGGACGACATTCCGGTCGCCGGCCAGCCGATGAGAGAAGGATCGCACGCGACGAGCTCCGAGCCGAAGGCCTCCGACCATTCCGTCGTGGCCAGGCTGCGGGCAGCGGGAGCCGTCGTCGTCGGGCTGACCGCCCTTCCCGAACTTGCCGTGTGGGGCACGACCGACGCTCCCGGCGTCATCACCCGCAATCCATGGAACCTCTCGCGCACGTGCGGTGGCTCGTCCGGGGGGTCGGCTGCGGCGGTCGCTGCCGGAATGGTCCCGATCGCCCACGGGACGGACGGTCTGGGTTCCATACGCATCCCGGCCGCGAATTGCGGCGTGTTCGGTATCAAGCCGGGGCGTGGGGTGGTGCCCTCGGAACTCGGTGCGACGTCCTGGTTCGGCATGGCGGAGAACGGCCCGCTGGCGACGACGGTGGCTGATGCCGCCTTGATGCTGTCCGTACTGGCGGATCGCCCTGAACTAGCGCAACTCGCCCAGCCTGCACCCCTGCGGATCGCGGTGGCGCCCGGATCGCCGACCCACTTGTCCGTCGTGGATCCGCATTGGCGGGCGGCAACCGAGCGGGCCGGCACGGAACTGGCTTGCTCCGGCCATCGCGTGGAGTCGGCGAAGCTGCCGTACCCGGTGAACCTTCTCCCCGTCCTCGCCCGGTGGACTGCCGGAACGGCAGCCGACGCGGAGGAACTCGACTTCCGGCAACTGCAGCGTCGCACCCGGCGACACGTGGCCGTCGGCCGAGGGCTCCGACGAGTGGTCCGTTCGCAGCAGGTGGTCCGGCTCGAGCAGACGATGTTCGCCTTCTTCGCCGATTACGACGTCGTGATCACGCCCACACTCGCCCAGCCGCCGCTGGCCGCCGCGGCCTGGAGCGAGCGATCCTGGACGTCGAATATCGTCGCCAACGTCCGGTACGCCCCGTTCACGGCGCTCTGGAACCTCGTCGGGTGGCCGGCGGCAAGCGTCCCGGTGGGCACGCATCCGCAGTCGGGCACCCCGCTCGCGGTGCAGATCGCCGCGCCACCGGGAGGCGAGGCACGCATTCTGGCACTCGCCGCCCACATCGAACGTGTCGCGGCCTGGCCGAGAGTGGCGCCTGCGCGGTGAGCGACGGCAGTGGTCCGCGCGCCGACGGGGCCGAGGGAACCTGGGGGCGGTCGCATGCGTTGACGTAGAGATACCGTCCCCACGGGCGGTTGGCTGCTACCTGGAGTCGCCGGCGTGCCGTCGCGGTAACCTGGATTGTCCGGTTGGCAGCCGGAAGGCGCACTCGGTAGACCCGCACTCTCGAAAGGACCGGCCACTTCGGCCGACCTGTATGAACCGTAAGACAGTGTTTCGTAACCTGGCGATAGTTGCCGGCATCCTGCTGGTGATCTACGCCTTCAGCTACTTCGGCAACGACACGCGCGGATTCAAGGGTGTCGATACGTCCGTGGCCATTGCGCAACTCGACGCGAACAACGTCGAGAAGGCGCAGATCGACGACCGCGAGCAGCAGCTACGCCTGTGGCTCAAGGACGGCAACGACGCCACCGGCGGTGAGACCGAGATCCTCGCGAAGTATCCCGAGGCGGCATCCGAGCAGATCTTCACCGAGATCTCCGACAAGGGCCTGGCGAGCTACAACACCACGGTCACGCAGGAGAGCTGGCTCACGTCGATCCTGCTGTTCGTGCTGCCGATGGTGATTCTGCTGGGCATCTTCTTCTTCGTGATGAGCCGAATGCAGGGCGGCGGCCGCGGCGGCGTGATGGGCTTCGGCAAGTCGAAGGCCAAGCAGCTGAACAAAGACATGCCGAAGACGACCTTCGCCGACGTCGCGGGTGCAGACGAAGCGGTCGAAGAGCTGTACGAGATCAAGGACTTCCTGCAGAACCCGATGCGCTACCAGTCGCTGGGCGCGAAGATCCCGCGCGGTGTGCTGCTGTACGGGCCTCCCGGAACGGGTAAAACCCTCCTCGCCCGCGCGGTCGCAGGGGAGGCCGGTGTCCCGTTCTTCACGATCTCCGGCTCGGATTTCGTCGAGATGTTCGTCGGTGTCGGCGCCTCCCGTGTCCGCGACATGTTCGAGCAGGCCAAGCAGAACAGCCCGTGCATCATCTTCGTCGACGAGATCGACGCCGTGGGCAGGCAGCGCGGTGCGGGTCTGGGCGGTGGCCACGACGAACGCGAGCAGACCCTCAACCAGTTGCTGGTGGAGATGGACGGATTCGGCGATCGGACCGGCGTCATTCTCATCGCCGCCACCAACCGCCCCGACATCCTCGACCCTGCGCTGCTGCGTCCGGGACGTTTCGACCGCCAGATCCCGGTCGGTGCTCCCGACCTCGCAGGTCGCCGCGCGATTCTCAAGGTTCATTCGCAGGGCAAGCCGATCGATCAGCATGCCGACCTCGAAGGTCTGGCCAAGCGCACCGTCGGAATGTCGGGTGCCGACCTCGCCAACGTCATCAACGAGGCCGCGTTGCTCACCGCCCGCGAGAACGGGACGGTCATCACCGAGGCCGCTCTCGAGGAGTCGGTCGATCGCGTGGTCGGCGGTCCTCGCCGCAAGAGCCGCATCATCAGCGAGCACGAGAAGAAGATCACCGCGTACCACGAGGGTGGGCACACGCTGGCCGCGTGGGCAATGCCCGACATCGAACCCGTCTACAAGGTCACCATCCTCGCTCGCGGCCGCACCGGTGGTCACGCGATGACGGTTCCCGAGGACGACAAGGGCCTGATGACGCGGTCCGAGATGATTGCCCGACTCGTGATGGCGATGGGTGGCCGTGCCGCCGAGGAATTGGTCTTCCACGAGCCGACCACCGGCGCGTCTTCCGACATCGACATGGCGACGAAGATCGCCCGCTCGATGGTCACCGAGTACGGCATGAGCGCCAAGCTGGGTGCGGTCCGTTACGGGCAGGAGGGCGGCGACCCGTTCCTCGGCCGGTCGATGGGTCAGCAGTCCGACTATTCGCACGAGGTCGCGCGGGAGATCGACGAAGAGGTACGAAACCTCATCGAGGCGGCGCACACCGAGGCGTGGGCCATTCTCAACGAGTACCGGGACGTCCTCGACATCCTGGCAACCGAGCTTCTCGAGCGTGAGACTCTCACCCGCAAGGACCTCGAGAAGATCTTCCACAGCGTGGAGAAGCGTCCGCGCATCACGGCATTCAACGACTTCGGCCACCGGACTCCCTCCGACAAGCCGCCCGTCAAGACCCCGAGGGAGCTTGCGGTCGAGCGCGGCGAGCCGTTGCCCCAGCACCAGCCCGAGCCGGTGTTCGCTCATCAGCAGTCGTCGCAGCAGGCCCAGCCGCAGCAGCAGTACCCGCAGCCGGTGGCGCCGGCAAACGGATACCCGCAGCCGGGCCCCTCGCGACCGCAGGGCGGGATCGCACAGCCGCGACCGGACTACGGCGCACCCGCGGGATGGTCGGCTCCGGGATGGCCGCCGCGTGATTCGGGTGGGCAGGGCCAGGAAGGCCGGTACTCCGGCACCCCGAATCCGGGCAACGAGTGGAACCCTCCGCACGAGCAGCGTCCCAGCGGGGACGAGGATCCGCAGACGCGGCCCTGGCGAGGACCGGACGGATCGAACTGATCTGCCCGAACTAGGCTGATGTTTCGGGACACATGTTCCCGATAGTGGAGGAGTTTCGGTTGTCGGTAGATCATCTCGATAGTGAACCCGTGGCACTCGAAACGGGACGGGTGTTCGATCAGCCGCGGGCTGAAGCTGCTGTGCGCGAACTGCTGATCGCGATCGGCGAAGATCCCGACCGGCCCGGTCTCATGGACACTCCTGCCCGGGTTGCCCGGTCGTATCGCGAGGTCTTCGCAGGCCTCTACACCGACCCCGACAGTGTCTTGAACACCACATTCGACGAGGGCCACCAGGAACTGGTGCTCGTTCGGGACATTCCGCTGTACTCGACGTGTGAGCATCATCTCGTCTCCTTCCACGGGGTCGCCCATGTCGGTTACATCCCCGGGACGACCGGCAAGGTGACGGGTCTGTCGAAACTGGCTCGCGTGGTCGACCTGTATGCCAAGCGTCCGCAGGTCCAGGAGCGTCTGACCAGTCAGATCGCCGATGCAGTGATGCGCAAGCTCGATCCGCGCGGAGCGATCGTCGTCATCGAGGCCGAGCATCTGTGTATGGCGATGCGGGGCATCCGCAAGCCGGGAGCGAGCACCACCACCTCGGCGGTGCGGGGACTTCTCCAGTCCAGCGCGGCCTCACGTTCCGAGGCTCTGGACCTTATTCTGCGCAAGTGACCGCAATCGAGCTGCCCTCGCCCGGCCGGACCGTGGTGATGGGTGTCCTCAACGTCACCACCGATTCGTTTTCGGACGGGGGTCGGTTTCTGGATCGAGACGCGGCCCTGGCTCGCGGACTCGAACTGAAGCGTCTCGGGGTGGACATCGTCGATGTGGGCGGTGAATCGACTCGTCCGGGGTCGGCGCGGGTCGACCCCGAGATAGAGGCGGGGCGGGTGGCTCCGGTCATCGCAGATCTGGTGGCCGAGGGCATCTGCGTCAGTGTCGACACGATGCGGGCCTCCGTCGCCGAAGCGGCAATCGAGGCGGGCGCCTCCATCGTCAACGACGTCGCCGGAGGGCGCGCTGACGCGAAGATGGCATCCGTCGTGGCAGACGCCGGTGTTCCGTGGATCTTGATGCACTGGCGATCGGCCGGTGACTACGTTCACCGAGGCAACGCGGACCATTACGAAGACGTGGTGCGTGAGGTTCGAGACGAACTGATGACGCAGGTGGACCTGGCTGTCGAAGCCGGTGTCTCGGCGAGTTCGCTGGTGCTGGACCCGGGACTCGGCTTCGCGAAGAATGCCGCCCACAATTGGGCGCTTCTCAAGGCATTGCCGGAGTTCACCGACCTGGGATTCCCCGTCCTCATCGGTGCCTCGCGCAAGAGATTCCTGGGTTCGCTGCTGGCGGAACCCGACGGCACGAGTCGGCCACCGGCGGGACGCGAGGTCGCGACCGCGGTCGTCTCGGCACTCGCCGCCACGTACGGAGCGTGGGGCGTGCGTGTGCATGATGCCCAGGGTTCGCTCGACGCCATCGCGGTGGCCGAGGCGTGGGCACGAGGTGGCGTCGGTGAGTGACCGAATCGAATTGCGCGGTTTGAAGGTTCGCGGTAATCACGGAGTCTTCGATCACGAGAAGCGGGACGGCCAGGACTTCTACGTCGACATCACCGTGTGGATCGATCTCGCGCCGGCGGCAGCGTCGGACGCTCTCGAGGACACTCTGGACTACGGCGGACTGGCGGAGCGGGCCGCGGCGATCGTCGCCGGGCCGTCCCGGGACCTGATCGAGACCGTGGCCGCAGAGATCGCCGACGGTGTCATGACGGATCCTCGCGTGCAACGGACCGAGGTGGTGCTGCACAAGCCGTCCGCGCCGATTCCGCTGACCTTCGCGGACGTGGCGGTCGTTGCGCACAGGTCACGGCCATGAGCCGCGCCGTGCTGTCCATCGGGTCGAACGTCGGCGACAGCGTCGCCCACCTGCAATCCGTTCTGGATGCGCTGGGAAGCAGTGTGGTGGCGGTCTCGCCGGTGTATTCGACCGAGCCGTGGGGTGGGGTCGAGCAGCAGGACTTTCTCAATGCGGTGCTGGTGGTAGATGATCCGGCCCTCAACGCCGCCGGATGGTTGCGACGGGGACAGCAGATCGAGGCGGCCGCGGACCGCGTGCGGACGCAGCGATGGGGCCCGCGGACGCTGGATGTCGACGTCATCGTGTGCGACGGCGTCCGTAGCGACGATCCCCACCTGACCCTGCCGCATCCGAGGGCGCACGAACGCGCCTTCGTCCTCATCCCGTGGCTCGACGCGGATCCCGATGCAGTCCTGCCCGTCGGAGGGGAGTCGCACCGGGTCGACGAACTCCTGGCATCGCTCGACGACGGTGAACGCGAGGGTGTGCGTCGCACGGAGTTCGCCCTGAACCGGCGGTCGCGATGAAACCGGAACCGACCGGCACGATGAAGCCCACCCGGATCTGGGACCTGTTGTTCCTGGCGGCCCTGGCCGTGGCGGCCACCTGGATTCTGGTCCGGGTCTTCTACGGCTCCTTTCCGCCCATTCCCGTGTACGCGGGGGCGTCGTTGTATCCGGTGGCGGTGATCGAGGTGATCCTCGCGTTCATGGTCCGGTCCAGGGTCAGCAATCATCAGGTCGGTGACGGTCCGCGTCAGCTGCATCCGATCACCGCGGCCCGGGTTGCCGCCTTGGCGAAGGCCTCCGCGCTGGTCGGTGCCGCGACCGCGGGAGTGTGGGGCGGCTTCCTGCTCTACCTTCTCCCGCAGCGTTCGGTGTTGCGGGCCGCAGTGTCGGACACGCCGGGAGCCTGGGTCGGGTTGGTGGCCGCGCTCGCGCTCGTCGGCGCTGCCCTGTGGTTGGAGCACTGTTGCCGCACCCCGGACGACCCGTCCGACGAGCCGGCGCACTAGCACGTGGGGGATCGCCGGACGTGTCCTGCGAATGCGCAGTGCACCGCTGACGGCCAAGTACCCTGGCAAGCATGACGAATCCTGGTCGCCTCAAGTCTGCGCGCCGCAACCAGCGCAGCGCGAGCCAGATGATCGTTGCGGCGTTGCTCGCGCTGGCCGTGGTCGCGTCCCTTTTCCTGATCTTCAGTGAGAGCGTGCCACTGCTGAGAGTTGGCGTGGTGGTGGCACTCTGGGCGGCCACTCTCGGCGCTATCGCGATGACGAAGTATCGGCGCGAGTCCGCTCTCGACAAGGCGAAGGTCAACGATCTGCAAACCGTGTACGAGCTCCAGCTCGAACGGGAGATCTCCGCAAGGCGTGAATACGAGCTGACCGTCGAGAAGCGGGTACGCAGCGAGGTGCGCGCCGACGCCGAGGAACTTGCGGCTCTACGGGCCGAGCTGTCTTCGCTGCGGAAGAGCCTCGAAGCACTGTTCGACGGCGCCATGCCGACCGAAAGGATCGCGCTGCGTGCCGACTCGACGCGGGTTCAGGAACTCGCGGGCGGTTCGTACAGCAGCTACCAGCCGGCGCCGTCCGGGCTCTATATCCCCGGGGCGGGATACTCCGGTCACCAGGGGCAGCAGAGCGGCGGGCAACACAACTTTGCGAATCCCGACGACGAGCCGGTCACCGCCGAGACCTCCATCGTCGACCCCGATAACCGGGGCTACGCAGAGGCGGAAATCGAGGTCGAGCCGGAGCCGGAGGCGGCACCCGAGGCCCAGCCCGAGTCGGAAGCCCAGCCGGAGCAAGAGCCGGAGGCGGAAGCCCAGCCGGAGGTAGAAGCGCAGGCGGAGACCGAACCCGAGAAAGAGCCGGAGGCGGCACCTCAACCGGAGGTAGGAGCTCAGGCGGAGGACGAGCCGGTGCCGGGGTCGCGGCGCGCTCGTCGACAGGCGTCCGAGGACGACGAACCTTCCGGCGCACACGCGAGTGGTTTGTCCGTGGCCGAGATCATGGCCAACATGCACTCGACGGCGGGCACGGCGCAGGGCACCGGGCGTCGACGGCGCCGCGAAGCCGAGTAATGAGGCACAGATCACTTCGCCGGCGCATGGCGGGGTGAACTGGAAGCGGGCTATTCTCACTCGAGAACGTCTGGTACCCGCCGAGCGGGACTGGAACGAACGAGAGGACGAAGGTGACCTCTTTCGGGATCACTAATGGCCCTGCGCCTGCGCGATTGTCGGTAGGAATCGTCTCCGCCGGCCGGGTCGGTACAGCTATCGGGGCGGCGCTCGAGCGGGCAGGTCACGTCGTCGTTGCCTGTTCGGCGGTGTCCGACGTGTCCCGTCATCGAGCGCGCACCCGTCTGCCCGACACCGAAATTCTTCCGGTTGCCGATGTCGCTGCCCGCTCCGAGCTGCTGATTCTGGCTGTTCCCGACGCGGAGCTCGCCTCGCTGGTAGCGGGGCTGGCCTCCACCGATGCGGTGCCGAATCGCACGATCGTCGCCCACACCTCGGGGGCCAACGGCATCGGCATCCTTGATCCCCTTGCCCGGCAGGGCGTGGTTCCTCTCGCGATTCATCCGGCTATGACTTTCACCGGTCACGACGAGGACACCGTGCGCCTCGCGTCGGCATGTTTCGGGATCACCGCGGCCGACGACATCGGTTATGCCATCGCGCAGTCGCTGGTGCTCGAGATCGGCGGCGAGCCGGTGCGGGTGCGCGAGGACATGCGACCGCTCTACCACGCGGCTCTCGCGCACGGCAGTAACCACCTGGTCACGCTGGTCGTCGACGCTGTGGCCGCCCTGCGTGTCGCGCTCGAAGGCCAGGAGCTCCTGGGGCAAGAGCTGATCGGCAACGAGCCGAACGGCGTCGCGGAACGAGTTCTCCAACCCCTGCTCTCCGCTGCCCTGGACAACGCGCTCCGCCGCGGCCCGGCCGCGCTCACCGGGCCGGTGGCACGGGGCGATTCGGAAGCTGTGGCCACGCACCTGCGGGTACTCGAAGAGGTCGATCCTCGGATCGCTGCGGGTTACCGGGCGTTGTCGCTTCGGTCGGCCCAGCGGGCAGGCGCTACACCTGAACTACTCGACATCCTGGAAGAGCGGAGGTGAGTTCCGTGAGTGAACTGCAAGGCGGATACAAGCGCGGGGAACTCACCGTGCACCACGACCCCAAGGTCCTGACCAGGGTGTCGAAGGCGCTTCGGGGCGTCGGCCGGCAGATCGCACTGGTGCCGACCATGGGAGCCCTCCATGCCGGACACCTCGAGTTGGTGCGTCAGGCGAAGTTGACGGGCGCGGTGGTGATCGTGTCGATCTTCGTCAACCCACTGCAGTTCGGCGCCGGGGAAGATCTCGACTCTTATCCGCGCACGCTCGATGCCGACCTCGAGTTGCTGCGGGAGGCCGGGGTCGAATTGGCATTCGTGCCCACTGCCGCCGCGATGTACCCGGCAGGACAGCGGACCATGATCCACCCGGGCCCGCTCGGTGCCGAACTCGAAGGAGCGGCCAGGCCGACGCATTTCGCGGGCATGCTGACCGTTGTGGCCAAGCTGCTCCAGATTGCCGCGCCGCATGTTGCGTACTTCGGTGAGAAGGACTACCAGCAGCTCACGCTGATCCGGCAGATGGTCACCGACCTCGACTTCGACGTCAGGATTCTGGGCGTGCCGACGGTCCGCGAGCACGACGGTTTGGCGTTGTCCTCACGTAACCGTTACCTCGACGAGAAACAGCGGGCTGCGGCGACAACGTTGTCCGCGGCCCTCATCGCCGGCGCCCATGCCGCCGCCGGCGGAGCCGAAGCGATTGTCGCCACCGCCCGTGAGGTGCTGGCGTCGGCGCCGGAAGTAGATGTCGACTACCTCGAAGTGCGGGGCGTCGATCTCGGTCCCGCCCCCGAACGGGGGGACGGTCGCCTGCTCGTCGCAGCCCGAGTGGGGTCCACCCGGCTGATCGACAACGTCGGGGTCGCGGTCGGCACCGGATTCCTCGAACGTGCAACCGAACCGCCGTCCGGCACGGCAGTCTCCGAAGAGCTCACCTCCCGATAGAGAAGCGTCGAAACTTCCGTCTGTGGAAGAGTAAGGACCAGAACATGTTTCGCACCATGATGAAGTCGAAGATCCACCGCGCCACCGTGACGCACGCCGATCTCCACTACGTCGGTTCGGTCACGGTGGACCAGGATCTGATGGACGCCGCCGACCTTCTCGAAGGGGAGCAGGTGTGCATCGTCGACATCGACAACGGTGCGCGGCTCGAGACCTACGTCATTGCCGGCGCACGCGGTAGTGGTGTGATCGGAATCAATGGCGCTGCAGCGCATCTGGTCAAGCCTGGCGACCTCGTCATCCTCATTGCGTACGGAGTCATGAACGAGGAGGAGGTGCGGGACTACCAGCCGCATGTCGTCTTCGTCGATGCGGTCAACAAGCCCATCGAGCTCGGCACCGACCCGGCGCACGCACCGGAAGGCTCCGGCCTCATCACGCCCCGCATGCTCGGGTCGCTCGACGCCGAGCGTGAATCCAGCCTGGTGTAACCGGTGCTTCTCACCGTCGACGTCCGGAACACGAACATCGTTCTCGGGCTGTTCACCGGATCCGGCGAACACTCGAAGCTGGTGCAGGACTGGCGGATGCGTACCGACCAGCGGATGACGGCAGACGAGCTGGCGCTGATCTTCCGCGGACTGCTCGGCGTGCACGTCGACCAGATCACCGGTGTGGCCGCGTTGTCGACGGTCCCGTCCGTGTTGCGCGAGATTCGGGTCATGTTGACGCGGTACTGGGGTCACGTTCCGCACGTGCTGGTGGAACCGGGAGTCCGAACCGGTGTCCCGCTGCTGGTGGACAACCCGAAGGAAGTCGGTGCCGACCGGATCGTCAACAGTCTTGCGGCGCACCACCTGTACGGTGCGCCGTGCATCGTCGTGGATTTCGGCACGTCCACCTGTGTCGACGTCGTGTCGGGCAAGGGGGAGTTCCTCGGTGGGGCTATCGCCCCCGGGCTCGAGATTTCGTCGGACGCTCTGGCGTCGCAGTCGGCGGCGTTGCGCAAGGTGGAGCTGCTCCGCCCCCGCTCGGTGGTCGGCAAGAACACCGTCGAATGCATGCAGTCGGGTGCGGTGTTCGGTTTCGCGGGTCTCGTCGACGGTTTGGTACGTCGGGTCCGCAGAGAGCTGCCGGCTTTCGCAGGCTCCGATGTGGTGGTGATCGCGACCGGTGATCGCGCGCCGCTGATCATGCCCGAGACGGAGACCATCGACGAGCACGAACCGGACCTCACTCTCGAAGGCCTGCGGCTGGTGTACGAGCGGAATCAGGCCCGCCGTGGGACGTCCCGTCGAAGTCCGCTCGACTGACGGGTTCCGTCCGCCCGGAAGATGTGCCACAATGGTCGGCGTGAATCGCTGCACGAGTGCTCAGGAGTGTTGTCGAGGCTGAACGCTGCCTTGACCAATTCACACTTCTGGAGTCTCTCTCGTGCTCGCAACGTATTCTTCTGCAGCTGTACCCACCCGTCTTCGTCCGGCCGATCTGCTGCGCATCACCGATCAAGGTGCTGCCGAGGTCCTCGACGGCCGGCACGACGACCTCCTCCCACATCGATGGCCGACCGATGAACGCTGGTCCTCGCGGCTGTACAGCGACGACGACGTCGATGTCTGGCTGATCAGCTGGGTTCCGGATCGAAACACCGAATTGCACGACCACGCAGGCTCTTTCGGGGCGCTCACCGTTCTCAGTGGGGCTCTCTCCGAGTTCCGCTGGGCGGGTGACCGCCTGCGTCACCGGACGTTGGAAGCAGGCGATCAGGCTTCGTTCCCGCTCGGATGGGTTCACGACGTCGTGCGAGCCCAGGACGTGCCTGGAGCGAGTGTTTCGACGCCGACTCTCAGCGTGCACGCCTACTCGCCGCCGCTCACGGCCATGTCCTACTACGAGGTCACCGAGCACGGCACCCTCCGCCGCACCCGCAGTGAACTCACCGATCTCCCCGAGGGCGGTTCGAAATGACCATCGATCAGATGCTCGAAGAGGCTCGCACACAGATCGATCGGATGTACGCGTTCGAGCTGCCCGAGGCGGTGGCGCGCGGTGCGATCGTCGTGGACATCCGACCACAGGCGCAGCGGGCCGTCGAAGGCACACTGCCCGGCGCTCTGGCCATCGAACGGAACGTGCTCGAGTGGCGCCTCGACCCCACCAGCTCGGCGCACCTGGCATTGGCGGTCAACCACGATGTGGAGTGGATCATCGTCTGCTCCGAGGGCTACACGTCGAGTCTCGCTGCCGCGTCATTGCAACAACTGGGCCTGCACAAGGCGACCGACCTCGTCGGCGGGTACAAGGCGATCAAGGCGGCGGGACTTCTGGGAGCGCTCATCGGCTCGCAGCACTGCACGCGCGAGCTGGCCACCGTTTCGGCCCATTGACCCGAAGCCGGCCGACGCCCGGAGACTCCTGAATAGGGGCGCCGCGGGCGGTCGATTAGGCTGGTGACCCGTGAGTGAAGCAGCAGACCAGCCAGTCGACGACACCCCCGAGCAGCTCCGGATCCGTCAGGAGAAGCGTGCGCGGATCCTCGCGGAGGGGCGCGAGGCGTACCCGGTGTCGGTTGCGCGCACCCACACGCTGTCGGAGATCCGCGCGAAGTACCCGGAGCTGGCACCCGACACCACGACAGGTGACGTGGTCGGTGTCGCGGGTCGTGTCATCTTCGTCCGCAACACGGGCAAGTTGTGCTTCGCGACGCTGCAGGAAGGCGACGGCACCCAGCTGCAGGCGATGATCAGCCTCGCCTCTGTCGGGGAGGAGGCGCTCGCGTCCTGGAAGGCCGATGTCGATCTCGGTGATTTCGTGTTCGTCCACGGTGAGGTGATCAGCTCCCGTCGCGGCGAGTTGAGCGTGATGGCCGATTCGTGGCAGATCGCCGCGAAGTCGCTTCGTCCGTTGCCGGTGGCGCACAAGGAGATGAGTGAGGAATCGCGCGTCCGGCAGCGTTACGCCGACCTGATCGTGCGAGCAGAGGCGCGCGAGAATGCGCGCAAGCGGGTGGCCGTAGTGCGAGAACTGCGCAATGGTCTCGAGCGCCGCGGATTCCTCGAGGTCGAGACACCGATGTTGCAGACGCTCCACGGTGGCGCCGCGGCCCGGCCCTTCGTCACTCATTCCAATGCCCTCGACATCGACCTCTATCTGCGTATTGCGCCGGAACTGTTCCTGAAGCGGTGCGTCGTCGGCGGTATCGAGAAGGTTTTCGAAATCAATCGCAATTTCCGTAACGAAGGCGTCGATTCCACCCATTCGCCGGAATTCGCGATGCTCGAGACCTACGAGGCCTACGGCACGTACGACGATTCCGCCGTCATGATCCGTGAACTGGTTCAGGAAGTCGCCGAGGCGGCTTTCGGGTCGACCGTGGTGACACTTGCGGACGGCACCGAATACGACTTCGGTGGTGAATGGAAGACCCTCGAGATGTATCCGTCGCTGTCACAGGCGATCGGTGTCGAGGTGACCCCCGCGACCACCGTCGACGAATTGCTTGCGCTCGCTCAGAAGGTAGGCCTCGAGGTACCCAAGGACAAGGGGTACGGGCACGGAAAGCTTGTGGAAGAACTGTGGGAGCACCAGTGCGGTGACCAGTTGTACGAGCCCACGTTCGTTCGCAACTTCCCGGTCGAGACGTCTCCGCTCACGCGGGACCACCGGACCGAACCGGGAATCACGGAGAAGTGGGACCTGTACGTGCGCGGCTTCGAGTTGGCCACCGGCTATTCGGAATTGGTCGATCCGGTGATTCAGCGTGAGCGTTTCGTCGATCAGGCCCGGCTGGCCTCGGCCGGTGACGACGAGGCGATGGTCCTCGACGAGGAATTCCTCGCCGCGATGGAGCAGGGAATGCCTCCCACCACCGGTACCGGAATGGGAATCGATCGACTGCTCATGGCATTGACGGGATTGGGAATCCGGGAAACAATCCTCTTTCCCATTGTTCGCCCCTCGTCCCGCTGATTCACCTCGGCGAAATCGTGCGAATAAAATAAGTCCATTCTCCGTATTCCGAGACGACGAATCAAGGGTATGGTTACCTCCGGGTAGTAGCTCGCGTTGACGATGACACGTTCGCTTCATTCGAGAGGAAATTCATCCCATGGCCAAGAAGGTTACCGTCACCCTGATCGACGACGTCGATCAAGAGGCATCTGCTGATGAGACCGTCGAGTTCGGACTCGACGGTGTCCAGTACGAGATCGACCTTTCCTCGGAGAATGCGGCTAAATTGCGCGAGCAGCTCGACGTGTGGGTTTCGCATGCCCGAAAGGTCAGTTCGCGCAAGCGTGGCAAGACCGTGGCGGCAGCCCCGGCCGCGACCAAGTCCCGCGTTTCTGTCGACCGGGAACAGAGCGCGGCGATTCGTGAATGGGCGCGTAAGAACAACAAAAAGGTTTCTGCACGCGGACGGATCTCCGCCGAAATTATCGACGCGTACAACAAAGCGAACTGAATGTCGGCTGGGAACAGAATTCGCTGAATCGGTCCCCGGGAGCCTTCTCGCCTGTTACGGTCCACGACTGATCGGATAATCGGTTAATGCGGGACCGGCCACGCCTCGTTGCGTGCGGATTCGGCAATTCTGTTCCTGGCGTTCGGGCTGTAGGCCGACAGGGGACCGACCTCGGCGTAACAGCCACTTCCAGTAGCGGAATCTTCCCTGTCCGGTGTGCTGCGCGAAGCGACAACATAGAGGCTCTCGCCCACACCGATCTGGACCGTCGTGTGCTCGCCGACCCTCCGGCCGTGGCCCGGACCCGACTTTCCCGCCCCATCGTCACCGCCGGTTTCCGGCGAGCTTTCGGATGCTTCCTCGAGGCGCCGCAGGATCTGCTCTGGCCTCAGTCGTGTCGGGGGGACTGCGTCGGCAGGGAGTGGGTGGCGAACACACAGGTCATCGACATACCCTGTCGGGACAGGCCGGACTGGCGGGCTTTCTGTTCGTGCGGCAACGCTGCGACGGAAACGACTGCATGCGGGTTGCGGACTTCGCCGGACTGTCGAAGCTTGGCAGCTGTCGTCGACCCATCCGGCAACGTCCTTGCGACGAACAACTGGACAGAAGTATCTGTTCGAGCCCAACCCCGGCGGCTACGAAACGGTGGCCTCAGCGGACGTGCGGTCCTTGTTCGCTCCCGGCGTACAGGGAAGCGAAACGATTGCCGGAGCTGGGGCGTTGAATACGATAAGCAGGCTCGCCCGCTCACCTAAAGGGGTGGAGGGGCAGCAGGTCGATCGGCAGCCAACTAGAGTATGAGATGGGGTCGTGGAACCTTCGTCGGTTCGAGGCTGAGGCGCCAGTTCAGGGCTGAGGCGTTCGAGCAGGCGGCGGCGATCTGCTTGTTGTGCCGGAGCGAAACGCGGCGAACAGGGACGAGACACCCGGTCTCGTGACTGCTCGTCGGAAAGTGTGAGGGAGAGCGATGTTCGAGAGGTTCACCGATCGCGCACGGCGCGTTGTTGTCCTGGCTCAAGAAGAAGCCAGGATGCTCAACCACAACTACATCGGTACGGAGCACATCCTGCTCGGCCTCATTCACGAGGGCGAAGGTGTCGCTGCCAAGTCGCTGGAGTCGTTGGGCATCTCCCTCGAAGGAGTGCGCAGCCAGGTCGAGGAGATCATCGGCCAGGGCCAGCAGGCCCCGTCCGGCCACATCCCCTTCACCCCGCGTGCCAAAAAGGTCCTGGAGCTCAGCCTGCGCGAGGCGCTGCAGCTCGGACACAACTACATCGGTACGGAGCACATCCTGCTCGGCCTCATCCGCGAGGGTGAAGGTGTCGCGGCGCAGGTGCTGGTCAAGCTTGGTGCCGATCTCAACCGCGTGCGCCAGCAGGTCATCCAGCTGCTGTCCGGTTACCAGGGCAAGGAGCCGGCCGAAGCGGGCGGCACTCGCGGCGAGGCGGGCACCCCGTCGACGTCGCTGGTGCTCGACCAGTTCGGTCGTAACCTCACCCAGGCAGCCCTCGAAGGCAAGCTCGACCCCGTCATCGGCCGCTCGAAGGAAATCGAGCGTGTCATGCAGGTGCTGTCGCGCCGTACCAAGAACAACCCCGTGCTGATCGGCGAGCCCGGTGTCGGTAAGACCGCCGTCGTCGAGGGTCTGGCCCAGGCCATCGTCAACGGTGAGGTCCCCGAGACGCTCAAGGACAAGCAGCTGTACACGCTCGACCTCGGGTCGCTCGTGGCCGGCAGCCGCTACCGCGGTGACTTCGAGGAGCGCCTGAAGAAGGTCCTCAAGGAGATCAACACCCGCGGCGACATCATCCTTTTCATCGACGAGCTGCACACCCTCGTGGGTGCCGGCGCGGCCGAGGGCGCCATCGACGCGGCCTCGATCCTCAAGCCCAAGCTCGCTCGCGGTGAGCTGCAGACCATCGGTGCCACCACCCTCGACGAGTACCGCAAGTACATCGAGAAGGACGCCGCACTCGAGCGCCGGTTCCAGCCGGTGCAGGTCGGCGAGCCGACGGTGGAACACACCATCGAGATCCTGAAGGGTCTTCGCGACCGCTACGAGGCGCATCACCGCGTGTCCATCACGGACGGTGCACTCGTTGCTGCCGCCACGCTGGCCGACCGCTACATCAACGACCGCTTCCTCCCCGACAAGGCGATCGACCTCATCGACGAGGCCGGAGCGCGGATGCGTATCCGCCGGATGACCGCACCGCCGGACCTGCGCGAATTCGACGACAAGATCGCCGATGCCCGCCGGGAGAAGGAATCTGCGATCGACGCGCAGGACTTCGAGAAGGCCGCGAACCTGCGGGACAAGGAGAAGACCCTCGTCGCGCAGCGCGCGGAGCGGGAGAAGCAGTGGCGTTCCGGTGACCTGGACGTCATCGCCGAGGTCGACGACGAGCAGATCGCCGAGGTTCTGGGCAACTGGACCGGCATCCCCGTGTTCAAGCTCACCGAGGAGGAGACCACGCGTCTGCTCCGCATGGAGGAGGAGCTGCACAAGCGGATCATCGGTCAGGAAGACGCGGTCAAGGCTGTCGCCAAGGCCATCCGTCGTACCCGCGCCGGCCTGAAGGATCCGAAGCGTCCGTCCGGTTCGTTCATCTTCGCGGGCCCGTCCGGTGTCGGTAAGACCGAGCTGGCCAAGTCTCTCGCCAACTTCCTGTTCGGCGAGGACGACGCTCTCATCCAGATCGACATGGGTGAGTTCCACGACCGCTTCACCGCGTCGCGGCTGTTCGGTGCCCCTCCCGGCTACGTCGGCTACGAAGAGGGCGGCCAGCTCACCGAGAAGGTGCGCCGCAAGCCGTTCAGCGTGGTGCTGTTCGACGAGATCGAGAAGGCACACCAGGAGATCTACAACACCCTCCTGCAGGTGCTCGAAGACGGCCGTCTCACCGACGGCCAGGGCCGGACCGTGGACTTCAAGAACACGGTGCTCATCTTCACCTCGAACCTCGGAACCTCGGACATCTCCAAGGCTGTGGGCCTCGGATTCACATCGGGCAAGGGCGACGAGTCGAACTACGAGCGGATGAAGCTCAAGGTCAACGACGAGCTGAAGAAGCACTTCCGGCCCGAGTTCCTCAACCGCATCGACGACATCGTCGTCTTCCATCAGCTCACCACCGAGCAGATCGTCAAGATGGTGGACCTGATGGTGGCACGCGTCGAGGTGGCGCTGAAGAACAAGGATATGACCATGGCGGTCACCGACAAGGCCAAGTCGCTTCTGGCCAAGCGTGGCTTCGATCCGGTCCTGGGTGCACGGCCGCTGCGCCGCACCATCCAGCGCGAGATCGAGGACCAGCTGTCGGAGAAGATCCTCTTCGGCGAGGTCGGCCCCGGTCAGATCGTGTACGTCGACGTCGAGAACTGGGACGGCGAGGGTGCGGGCGAGGACGCGAAGTTCACGTTCCGCGGCGAGACCAAGCCGGTCACGGTGCCCGATGAGGTTCCGATCGACCTGGCCAAGTCGGGCGCGTCCGACTCGGAGTAGGTAACTATCACACGAACGGGCCGCCGGTGGATTTCCACCGGCGGCCCGTTCGTCGTATGCGAGGTCAGAAGCTCTTGCGTCCGGACCAGTTGGCCAGGCGCTCGGTCGGGCCCGCGGCAGGCTGGGGATCGACCACTTCGGCAAATGGAACATGTCCACCGCGGACTTCGGCCGGAATCGCCTGGCGGGCGACGGCGAGCGCCGCTTCGGCGAGCGCGGGCCCAGTTTCGGAGTGCTGACCGGTGGCGACAGCGACGTCCCAGCCGTGCACCAGTGTCTCGTTGATGTATCCCCACACGGCCGCACGGCCGGGCACCGTCCCCCACGGCGCTCGAACGTCGGCGTCCAACCGGTCGTCGCCCCAGGCCGGCCACATCCGTTCGATCGCGGACCGATAGGCGGCTGCGTAGTCCCCGTCGGAGAAGTCGGTGACGACGAGGGGGATCGTGCTCGGATCCCCGCCTTCGCCGATGACCCGGGCACGTTCCACGGTGGCCACCAGATGGCCGAGAAGGGTGCGGACGTCGAAGTCGGCGCACGGGGTGGACGCCGCCAGCTGGTCTTCGCGGACCTGGTCGATGAGGCCGGCAGTCCAGGCGAGTGCCTCGCGGTAGAGGGGACGGGGATCGGTGGTCTGTGTCGTCATGCGGCAACTATCGCCGCGAAACACGACATCTCCTGTCATGTATTTCTGCGAGACTTTTCCCATGCGTGCCGACCGTCTGCTGTCGCTGGTGCTGTTGCTCCGAAACCGTGGTCGGATGTCCGCGTCGGCGCTCGCCCGCGAGCTCGAGGTATCACCGCGTACCGTGCTGCGTGACATCGACGCTCTGTCGACGGCGGGGATACCGGTGTATGCCGAGCGTGGCCGGGACGGCGGCTTCGAACTGCTCCCCGGATTCACGACGGACCTCACCGGGCTGACCGTCGACGAGGCGAAAGCTCTGCTGGCGGCCGGTTCCGCCGCCACCTCGCAGTCACTGGGCATGGCTCCGGCCTTTGCGTCGGCGATGCGCAAGGTGGTGGCGGCGATGCCCGACGCACACCGCGCAGCGGCAACCAAGGTCGCCGAACGGATTTTCGTCACTCAGGGAACCTGGCTGTCGGACCCGGACCAAGCCGTGGAACATCTCGGCCTGATCCAGCAGGCCGTGTTCGTCGGACGTCGCCTGAGCATTCTGTACGCGTCGAGAGGCGCGGCGGCGGTCCGGCGAATTGTCGACCCGCTGGGACTCATTTATGCGTCCGGACGGTGGTACCTCGTCGCCATGGATGCCGGCAGGGAGAGGATGTACCGACTCGAGCGCATCGAGGAGGCAGTGGAACTGGAGGAACCTGCGCACCGGCCGGCCGACATCGACCTCGCCGCCATCTGGCAGCGTCGCCGCGCAGCGTTCCGGGCGAGAACGGAACCGGTTGTCGCGGACGTACTCGTGCGTGTGGCCCGCCGGGACGATCTCGCGGAACGGGTGTTCGGTGTGCGCTCCCAGTCCGTGTTCGACCGTAGTCGGGTTCGCGTCGAGGTGGTGTTCGGCGACCGCGCCCATGCCCACGGTGTGCTCTGGGCGATGGGGGACGATGTCGAGGTCCTGGAACCTCCGGATTTGCGGACAGAACTGCGGTCCAGAGCGATGCGCATGCTCGCACGGTACGAGTAGGTTCGAGGAGAACTGACGTCACACGAGAGGATCGGCATGCCGACACGTACCGCACGCACCGCCTGGAACGGAACGCTCGAACAGGGAGGGGGGCAAGTCGAACTCACCAGCTCGGGAGTTGCCACGTTCGACGTGTCGTTCCCCAAGCGAGCGGCCGACAACGCGGACGGAACCACCAGCCCCGAAGAGTTGATCGCCGCAGCGCACTCGTCCTGCTTCGCGATGCAGTTGTCCGCGCTGATCGCGGAGGCAGGCGGAACTCCGCAGAGTCTCGAGGTGAAAGCCGATGTGTCCCTGGGCCCGGACACTCCGGGTTTCAAGCTGACCGGCATCCTTCTCACCGTGCGAGGTGAAGTGGAGGGCCTGGACGCCGACGGGTTCGCCAAAGCCGCACAGGCGGCCAAGGAGTCGTGTCCTGTCAGCAAGGCGTTGACCGGTGTCGAGATCACGCTCGACGCGGCCCTCGAGTCCTGAGCCGCGTCACTGCCGGTTGAATCGGGTGCGGATCTCTTCCATCTTGGCCTGCAGCTCCTCTTGACTGATCACGCCCCTGTCCATCAGCGCATGGGCAGTCGCGATGACGGAGCGGCTGCGGACCGGGAAGTCGCGGTAGACGGTCTCGCCCAGCTCGTCCTCGGTGTGGCGCCTCTCGAGGTTGTCGAAGGCGCCACGCCAGGACAGGCATTCAGCCGTGGCCTGCATTCTCGATTCCCAGGGGTCGGGTTTACGGTCGAGGTCGGGAAGCGTGGCATCGTCACGGGTCGCGGACGGTGTCAACGTGTTCAGGAGTATCTCGTAACCTTTGTCGGTCATCACTGTGGTCCTCCGACCGAGGGTGGCGTGGTCGCCGTCCAGTCCACCTGAGGTACTGCGACACCGATCATGGTGTCGCGGGTAACGATCGATGCGAGTTGCTCTTCACTCCAATCCTCGGTTCCGGACGGCCGCATCGGCATCACCATGAACCGGGATTTCTGATTCGAGTCGTGGACGCGCACTTCTACATCGGGCGGAAAGTGCAAGCCGAACTCTGCTATGACTTCCCGGGGCCAGCGGACCATCCGGCGCCGGTAGTTGGGCGTGCGGTACCAATCGGGTGACATGCCCAGGACTGGCCGCGGGTAGCAGGAACACAGCGTGCAGACGATGACGTTGTGCACCTTCGGCGTGTTTTCCAGCACGTAGAAGTAGGTGTAGTCGCTCGGTGTCCCGGACCCGGTGGGATCGCGCCAGTCGATCCCGACTTCCTTGCACGTCTCGGTTCCGTCGGCCAACAGCCGCTTCTTGAATTCGGGGTCGACCCATGCTTTGGCGACGAGCTTCGACCCTCCGGAGGGCCCGACGGATTCGGCCCACTCCGAGAATCTGCGATGGTCCTCGTGGGAGAACAGGCCGTGCTCGATGGACAGTTCGCGGATCGCCGTTTCGAGGATCTCGAATTCGCTGATCTCTTCCGACGCTTGGATCGGGGTGTGGTCGTCGTGCGAATGCGTCATGTCTCAGCCTCCCCTGCAAGCTCGAGCCAGCGCTCGGAGCATTCGGTTTCCAAAGTGTCGACGTCGAAGCCGGTGTAGCGAGGCCACAGGTCGGTCTGCTTGAACCGCACTACATAGAACGGTTCCGTTCGTCCGTCGTCCACCCTTCCCCACGCCTCGTCTTCGGGTATCACCCATTCCGGGCGATATTCGACGATCACGCCGGTGTGCCCGCGGATGAACGCTTGAGTTCTGGTGTGGAACATCGACGTCGCGTCCCGGACGGTGACCCGATCGCCGATCCGGAACTTACTCATGACGGACTCCCACCTGCTCGTTGGTCACTCGACCGCCGGCGAACCTCGTCGATCTTCGCGGAAAGTTCGTCAGGGGTGATGAGGCCTTTGTTGATCAGTGTCTTGGCCGCCACCGTGATCCACCGGGCGTAGTACGGCAGACCGAAATAGAGTGTTGCACCCAGATCGTTCTCGGCACGACGGCGCTCTTCCGAATTCCACACACCCCGCCATCCGAGGCATTCACAAGTGACGTAAGTGCGCATCTCCCAGTCTTCTTCCACCTTCTCCTCGTACGGAACGGGAAGAGCGGGCTGGCCGCCGACATCGTGTAGGACATGCCGCAACGCGTCGAAGGCAGCGTTGGAAAGGTAATAGGGCGAATCCATTTCGGCGTGGTGGACTGGGGTGAATTCGGCGACGCGATTGGCCTGTGCTTCGAATTCCGCTCTAGGGTTCATCTCCGGCTCCGGTCCTGGATGGAACTAGTGGCAGGGAAGTCCCAGTAGGTGGCGTCCGTCGTGCATCAGTTCGTGCAGGTACATGCCACTTCGAGAGATCACGCCCTGGTCGAACCCGACCAGGTAGAGCATGAGGAGGGAAAGAAGGACGACTCCGACGGTTATCGACACGACTCCGAGAGTTTCGACAGTCCTGCCCGGCGAAGCGACGTACACCATGATTTCCCCTGGATGAGTGCGGGTTCGAGAACTACGTCCACTGCCGATCTTCCGGGCATTGCGGCGAGCGCCCCTCGATCAGCGGCACGACCGTTTCGACGTTACTCCCGGTACCGAAGACCGACTACTGTCCCGGCGGGCCGAATCCCGGGTGCGCAAATGCGGCGCGGCGGACCAAGACAAACCCAACTTCTGAGGTCGACGTCACGGAACAGAAAGCGGCTTCGCACTGTTTTCTGAACTGTGACGACACAACTCGACGACTCCGCTCGTACCATCGAGATCGAAATCTGGTCGGACGTGGCGTGCCCGTGGTGTTACATCGGCAGGCACCGCTTCCTCGATGCCCTCTCGGACTTCGAGGGGAGTGAGCGGGTGCGGGTGACGTGGCGGGCGTATCAGCTGTCGCCGGAAACACCGGCAGGGGAACGTCGCAGCGAGCTCGACGCCCTCGTGCAGAGCAAAGGTCTGCCCGCAGAACAGGTGCGTCAGATGTTCGAACATGTGTCGCGTACTGCCGCAGAGGAAGAGCTCAGGCTCGACTTCGACACCGTGATCGCCGCAAACACGTTCGACGCGCACCGCCTGATTCACCTCGCGGGCGACTCGCGCGACGCGGTGGTGGAGGCGCTGTTCCGCGCGCACTTCCGTGAGGGCGCGGTGATCGACGATCGGGCCGTTCTCGTCGACATCGCATCGAGTACCGGTCTCGACCCTGAAGTCGTGCGGAAGCAGCTGGACTCCGACGTCGGTTCGGATGCCGTACGCGCCGACCTCGACACTGCACGACAGTTGCAGGTATCGGCGGTGCCGTTCTTCGTCGCAGACCGCCGAATTGCGGTGTCGGGTGCTCAACCGAAGGACGTGTTCCTTCAGCTGCTGACACAGGCGAGCGCAACGCCGGTGGACTGACGAGGCCAGTGTCCGCGCCAGTGGGGTCCACCCCTACCCGGGCGTCGGTGCGACGCGCTTGCCATCGCCATGGCCGAAGAGCACATTGAAATGCACGTCATCGGCTGGGAGGCACTGTGCGCGAGCAGACACGATCCAGAGACACATGGCCCGCGTTGAAAGTGGACGACTGGACCTCGACACGGGACACCCTGCACATGTGGACGCAGATAGTCGGGAAGATCCGCTTGGCCCACGCACCGTTGATCAATCACTGGTGGCAGGTCCCGCTGTACGTGAGCCCCCGCGGTCTCACGACGTCGACAGTCCCGTACGGCACCGAATGTTTCGATATCGAATTCGACTTCGCCGACCATCGACTGGTGATCCGCACGAGTACGGGCGGCAGCGGGACGGTTGCCCTCGAACCGAAGTCGGTGGCCGATTTCTACACAGAGACGATGGACACGCTGGCCGAACTGGGTGTGGCGACGACCATTCGGGCCCGGCCCAACGAGGTGAACCCAGCCGTTCCGTTCGCGGAGGACACCCAGCACTGCTCGTACGACAGTGAGTCGGTGTACCGGTTCTGGCGTCAGCTCGTGCAGGCGGATCGGGTGCTGCACGAATTCCGTTCGCATTTCATCGGGAAGGTCAGTCCCGTGCACTTTTTTTGGGGTGCGCTCGACCTGGCCTGTACCCGGTTCTCCGGGAAAACCGCGCCGACTCACCCTGGGGGAGCGCCGAACTGCGGAGACTGGGTGATGGTCGAGGGCTACTCGCACGAGCTGAGCAGCTGCGGTTTCTGGCCCGGTGGTGGCGCCGAAGGCGCGTTCTATGCGTACGCCTACCCGGAGCCGGATGGCTTTGCCGACTACCCGGTCGGGCCCGACGGAGCCCTCTACAGCGGAGAGTTCCGGCAGTTCTTGCTGCCGTATGAGGCCGTGCGAACTGCAGACGATCCAGATCTGGCACTGCTGACGTTCCTGCACAGCACCTACGACGCGGCTGCCGAACTGGGTGGCTGGGACCGGGCCGCCCTGGAGGCGGACCCGGCCCGATGGAACAAATTCCGTTGACGCCCTGAGAGGCGGGTCAGCCGGCGTTCGCCGACGCGGGCGCCTGCGCCCGGCTGGCACGCTCGGTGAGGAAGGCGAACACGAGACCCAAAGCGAGCCACAGGGTGGCCTGGGTGGCGAGGGATGCGAGGCGGAAATCCCACAGCAGGCCGGCAGGGAAGTCGTCGCCCACCTCGTCGACGGTAGGCAGAATCAAATATCCGACCGTGACCACGACCAGGAAAGCGGCCACCGGGGCCGCGATGCGCGTCGACAGGAATTCCTGAGCAGCTACCGCCTTCGCGGCGAATACCGAGGCGACCACGGCGAACAGTCCCAGTACCACCACGGCGAGCCACAGCCAGGTGCGACTGGTGACGGTCTCGGGATCGCCGACGGCCGGCGGATTGGCCGGGTACTTGAAGAACGGAACGGCTTCGATCGCCAGCCATCCGAGTGACGCGAGCACCATACCGAGCACCGGACCCGAAAGAGTGGTCACCCTGCGCGCGTAGTGCGCGACGACGGCAAATATCGCCCCGAGCGCCAGTCCGGCGAGTGACGTCGCGAGGAACAGACCGAACCGCTGTCCGTTGCGACTGACCAGGGCTTCTTCCTCGTCGTGCGAGTGGCCTGCCGGTGCACTCGACTCCGCCCCGCCGTGCGAGTGGTCGGCGCTACCCGCTTCCTCGATCGCGATGGCGGCGTCGATGTGCGATTCGCCGAGGACGAATGCCACGCCGCCGGCGAGGATTCCGGCAATCAAGCCTGCAAGCAGACCGCGAATCAGTAACTTCCCGAAGGACTCGCTCAGTGTCATGTTCGCGGATGACCCGCTCAGTGGCATGTTCGCGGACGACTCGCTCAGTGGCACGGAAGGCCCAGCAGGTGGCGCCCGTCATGCATCAGTTCGTGCATGTACATGCCACTGCGCGAAATCGCGCCCTGGTCGAATCCCACGAGGTAGAGAGCAAGCATCGCGAAAAGTACGATCGCGAACGAAATGACGGCGAGCCGGGTCGAATCGACCGATGCGCCGGGTGCGTAGACGAGTGCCATGGTTCCTCCTGGGATGTCGCGTCCCCTAGGTTCGTGCGATGGCCGCAGTATCTGGCTGTCGAGGTGGTTCCCGCATCTTGCCGTGGCCTAGCTGAGGGACTACTCCGATTTACAGTGGCGCGACCGCTCCGGTTTTGCACCGGATTCCTGCCGAACCATCGCTTTGTCTTGCGAACTTTCGCACCCGGCGGGCCGCCGTGTCAATGTTCGCCTCGAGGTTTGTGTCGAGCAGGTCCTCAGCGGTCGGCCGCGGCCGAGACGTCGAGAACCACTTCGAACTCGAGCAGAGACGCGCCGGACGCCACCGGCTTCTGCCGCTCACCAGCGTGCGCTTCCCGTGCAGGGCCGTCGCGCCACGCCTCGAACGCCTCTTCGCTCTCCCACTGGGTGACGACGAAGTAGCGGTTCTCGCCCTTGACCGGGCGCAGAAGCTGGAACCCGAGAAAGCCCGGGGAATTCTCGACGGCATGCGCGCGTCCTGCGAAGCGCTTCTCCAGTTCGGGGCCCGCACCCTCGGGAACTTCGATTGCATTGATCTTCACCACTGCCATGCTTGGGGAGGGTACTCCGCTAGCGTCGCAGTCGTGGTGGGTGAGAGTGCGTTGCACGACGAGGGCGGCACCGGACGACCGATTCTGCTGCTGCACGGGTTGATGGGCAGTGCGCGGACGTGGCGCAGGCAGGTTCCGTGGCTGCGCGAACACGGCCACGTCTACACGTTCGACGCTGCAGGCCACGGCCGTCCCACTCCGCCCGTGCTGTCGACGGAATCATTCGTCGAAGACCTGGCGGCGGCATTGCGTCCGGTCGCCGAGCCGCTGGTCGTCATCGGGCATTCGATGGGCGCCTTGCACGCGTGGTGCCTGGCCGCCGAGTTCCCGGAGAAGGTCGCCGCTCTCGTTCTCGAAGACATGGCGCCTGATTTTCGTGGCCGTACCGCCGACGACTGGGCGGCGATGATCTCGAACTGGCCGCAACCGTTCGAGACGCGAGAGGCGCTCGTCGAGTACTTCGGACCTGTCGCGGGTCAGTACTTCCTCGACTCGTTCGAGCAGCGTGAAGACGGCTGGTACCTGCACGGCGAGGTCGAAACGTTTCGCGACATCTCCGCCGAGTGGGGCGACCGGCACTTCTGGGCTCAGTGGGCCTCGATCACGGTGCCGGCGCTGCTGATCGAGGGCGAGTACACCATCACCCCCGAGGGGCAGATGCGGAAGATGGCAGAGCGGCATCACCGTGCCGAGTACGTCCGCATCGAGCAGGCCGGGCACCTCGTCCACGACGATCAGCCCGAGCAGTACCGGAAAGTGGTCGAGGAATTCCTGCACGGACTGACCTGAGCGCACGGTTGCGCAGAGGTTGGTCAGCTGCGGACGCAATCGTGAAGGTTTCCAGCAATTTCCTCAGCTTCTGTGCCCGGTCGCGTGGGCTGCTAGCTTCCCTCACCCGCGAGGGCGAAGAGGCCGTCGTCGGTCTGCTCCACCAGTCCGTCGAGCAGTAACGAGTGCAGAGCACGATCACGCTGACCGGGGTCGTCGAGCCACACCTGGTCGAGGCGAACCCGCTCGACCGGACGCGAACTGTCACGCAACACCGCCATGAGCTTGCCGCGAACCTGACGGTCCGTGCCTGCAAACTTCTGCACCTTCCTGCGTTCGCCGGTGTGCGCTGGTCGCCCGGCGTCCATCCAGGCGCAACTCGGCAGCGGACACCGCGAGCATTCGGGGGAGCGTGCGGTGCAGATCGTCGCACCGAGTTCCATGAGTGCCGCCGAGAACGTGGCGGCGCGGGCGCGGGTCCGGGGCAGCAGCGCGGACACGTCCGCCAGGTCGCGCACCGTCGACGGGTTGCCGGGCTCCGCGTTGCCGTGCACAGCGCGCGCCACCACCCGTCGAACATTGGTGTCGACGACGGGGACACGCTGCCCGTAGGCGAAGCACGCCACTGCGCGAGCGGTGTACGCGCCTATCCCGGGAAGCCCGAGGAGCGTGTCGACGTCGCTCGGGACCACGTCACCGTGCTGGGTGGCCAGCACTTCGGAACACTGGTGCAGTCGCAGCGCTCGCCGCGGATAACCGAGCTTTCCCCACGCGCGCAGGACGTCGGCCTGGCTCGACGCCGCCATCAGGGACGGGACGGGCCAGCGCTGTACCCATTGCTCCCAGATGGGAGCAACGCGGACGACGGGTGTCTGCTGCAGCATGATCTCGCTCATCAGAATGTGCCAGGCGGTCACACCCTCGCGACGCCACGGCAAATCCCTGGCCTCGGCGTCGTACCACCTGATCAGCGCAGACGAGTCCACGGTCACTTCTTCTCACAAGTCCCTTCGCCGCAGTGCCAACCGGATTTTCCGTCGACGTAATGCTCCCGCAGAGCCGGTGCAACAGGAGGGGTGCACAATATGCTCATGCCTAACTCCAACCCGGTTTCTGCATGGAAGTCCCTACGCCAGGGTAACGAGCGGTTCGTCAACGGCACCTCGCTCCATCCCAGTCAGGGCGTCGCCGATCGTGCGAAGCTCGTCGACGGCCAGCACCCCACGGCCGTTCTGTTCGGTTGCGGAGACTCCCGCGTCGCCGCCGAGATCATCTTCGACCAGGGGCTCGGCGACATGTTCGTCGTCCGCACCGCAGGTCACGTCCTCGACGACGCGGTTCTCGGGTCGATCGAGTACGCCGTCGGGGTGCTCAACGTGCCGCTCATCGTCGTGCTCGGTCACGACAGCTGTGGCGCCGTCAAGGCGACGCTCGACGCCCTCGACGACGGCAACATCCCCCCCGGATTCATCCGCAGCATCGTCGAACGTGTGGCGCCGTCGATCCTGAAGGGACGCCGCGAGGGCCTCAGTACCGTCGACGAACTCGAAGGTCGCCATGTGGTGGAGACCGGTGCGCTGCTCATGCAGCGGTCGCGCATCATCGCGGAGAAGGTGGAGAGCGGCGCGTGCGCCATCGCCGGTGTCACGTACAAGCTGTCCGACGGCCGCACCCACCTGCAGGGCGCCGTCGGAGACATCGGTGAGCTCACGGACTGACCGCGACACGCCGCACCCGCTGAGCCGTACCCGCACGCTGCCGAACTACCGTTGACGTCGTGCTGGAACCGAATGGACCGTTGCCCCCCGAGATTTACTGGCGCCGCAGGGCGCTGGCGATCGGCGGCGCCATCGTCGTGCTGCTCTTGGTGGTCTGGTTGATCAGTTCCCTCCGCGGTGGGGACGATTCCGGGACCGACCCCGCGGCGGCCAGCTCGTCGTTGACCACGCCGGTGTCGATTTCACCGACTGCGTCGGGTTCGCCGTCGAGTGGTGGTTCCGGCGGCTCGGGTGGGGGCGGCGGAGCTGCCGCGGCCGGCGATGAAGGCTCCGGCACGGCAAGTGCCTCGGGCTCCTCGACCAGTGGAGCATCGAGGAGTGCCGGGTCGACGAGTGCAGCTGCCAGCGGTCAGGCCGTTGCAGCCGGCCAGTGCCCGGACCAATCCCTGGCCATCAAGGTCGCTGCCGACAAGCCGACCTACCTTCCGGGGGAAGAGCCGAGTTTCACGACGGTCATCACCAACATCGGCACCACGCCGTGCCAGCGCGACCTCGGTAGCAGCCTGCAGCAGGTGCTGGTGTACACGATCGACGGCAGCGTCCGGCTGTGGTCCAACATCGACTGCTTCCCGCAGTCCGCGGCCGACCTGCGCACCCTCGCCCCCGGCGAGCAGGCTCAGTTCACGGTGAAGTGGTCTGCCAAGACGTCCGCACCGGATTGCCTCACCCAGCCGGAACCGCAGCGCGACC
Organism: Rhodococcus sp. MSC1_016; assembly: GCF_023667485.2. Lineage (NCBI taxonomy): Bacteria > Bacillati > Actinomycetota > Actinomycetes > Mycobacteriales > Nocardiaceae > Rhodococcus > Rhodococcus sp. MSC1_016. The sequence goes on along the minus strand of NZ_JAMOZI020000001.1, from coordinate 4,763,246 downwards.
CGGTGGGTCCCGGCGCATACACCGTGGTGGGGCAGCTGGGACAGCTGCGCAGTGCGCCGGAACCGTTCAACCTGAGCTGACCGGGCTACAGCTCGATCCGGGATCGGCGATCGAATTCCTTCTCCAGGCCGGTCAGGTCAGGGTCGGCGAGCAGTGCCGCGAGAAGAATGCGGGCCTGTCCGGCTCTGAGGTCGGTCGAGAAGAGGGCCCCGGCCGCGACGAGATCGGAGCCGCCTCCACCTCCGCCGTAAGTGGGGGAGATCGACCCGTACGGAACGCGGGTGGATACGGCGACCGGCACACCCGCCGCGACGCATTCGCGTACCGCCTCGACGATTCCGGGGTTCGCATTGCCGGATCCGAGCGCATCGAGAACCACGCCGTGCGCGCCGGCGCTGCGACACGCGTCGAACTGCACACGATCCGTCCCAGGGTAGATCGCGACGACGTCGACACGGACGCCGGAGATCGGACGCCAGGGCAGTGGCTCGGGCCGGTGTCGGTGCATCGGGGTGCGGACGGACCGGAACGCATCGAGCGCGGTCGTGTCTGCCTTGCGGACCCCCGGAACCGGATGAAGCTTTCCGCCGAAGGAAATCAACACTCCCCGCCCACGCATGGCCGAATCGGTAGCCGCCGACAATGCGGCCGTGAGATTGGCCTGCGCGTCCGATTCGGGATGATCGAAGGTCCGTTGTGCCCCGGTGAAGACGACCGGCCGGGGATCGGCGTGATGCAGATCCACCAGAAACGCGGTTTCCTCCATGGTGTCGGTTCCGTGGAGAACGACCACCCCGGCGACAGTGGGGTCGCGGAGTTCCGCTGCGATTGCCTCGCATACCCGATCCATGTCGGCGAAGGTCATGCACGAGCTGTCCTTCGACAGCACATCGGTGACGCGGACCTCGGTGGCCGCCCGCTCGGCTCCGGTCGCGAGCAGATCCGGGCCGGTGACGACGGGACGGCTCACACCGTCCTCGTCGCGTCGGCTCGCGATGGTGCCCCCGGTGGTGACGACGGCGACTGTAGGCACTTACTGTCCTCCCTGCGAGGCGGTCGGGTAGTCATCGATGGACATGCTGCCATCTCGTGCGGCGGCCAGGTCGCGGATGCGGTTTCTGCAGGCGTACCAGCCGATCACCAGGAGCGGGGCGATGATGGCGATCGATCCGACGGTCCACGTTCCGACGGGGTGGTCGAAGGCCATCAGCACGACTACCCCGACGAGGAACGCCAACGTCAGAAGGCCGGTGTAGGGGGCGCCGAACATCCGGAAGCTCGGCCGGACGAGACGCCCCTCCTTCGCGAACTTCCAGAGTTTCAACTGGCACAACACGATCACGGCCCAGGCGCTGATGATCCCGAGGGCGGCCAGGTTGAGGACGATCTCGAACGCCTGAGTGGGAACGATCGCATTGAGTCCGACACCGAGGAGAATGACGAATCCCGTGAGAGCGATGCCGCCGTAGGGGACGCCCGCCTTGTTCATCCTCGCCGCGAACGCGGGCGCAGACCCCGCCATGGCCATCGAGTGCAGTATTCGTCCGGTCGAATACAGTCCGGCATTGAGTGAGGACAGTGCGGCGGTGAGTACGACGAGATTCATGATCGCGTCTGCGCCTTCGACGTTGATCGTTCCGAAGAAGGTGACGAACGGGCTTTCGCCGGCGTGATATTCCATGTAGGGGAGGAGTAGCGCCAACAACATGACGGATCCGACGTAGAAGACGAGAATCCGGAGGATCACCGTGTTGATCGCCTTGGGGATCACCTTCTCCGGATTCTTGGTTTCCCCGGCCGTGGTGCCGACCAATTCGATGGATGCGTAGGCGAATACGACGCCCTGAATCACCACGATCGCGGGCAGGATGCCATTGGGGAACCACCCGCCGTTGTCGGAGATCATGCTGAAGCCGGAGGTGTGGCCATCGATGGGGGTACCGAACAAGACGAAGTAGACCCCGAAACAGAGGAAGGCGGCCAGCGCCACGACTTTGATGAGCGCGAACCAGAATTCCAATTCACCGAACACGCGTACCGACACCATGTTCAGTGTCAAAACGAGCGCTACTGCCGCCAAGGCGAATACCCATTGGTCGACGTCCCCCAGTGGCGCCCAGTATTTCTTGAAGAAGTTCATGTAGAGCGCTACTGCGGTGACGTCGACGACCGCGGTCATCGCCCAGTTCAGCCAGTAGAGCCAGCCGGCGGCGAACGCCATTTTCTCGCCGAAGAATTCGCGCGAGTACGAGACGAACGAACCCGACGTGGGACGGTGCATCACCAGCTCGCCCAGTGCCCGCAGAATCAGGAAGGCGAAGAATCCGCAGAGGGCGTAGACGAGAACAAGGGCGGGTCCTGCTTGATGAAGGCGTCCACCGGCGCCCATGAACAGACCGGTACCGATCGCACCACCGATGGCGATCATCTGAATCTGCCGAGGGCCGAGTGCCTTTCGGTACCCCAGATCTTCCTCGACGAAGATGTCGTGTGTCTGACTCGGGCCGTCTTTTTCGATCGTCATGACACCACTCCAGCGGTCGTCGGAACGGGAGCCTGAGTTGCCGTACCAGCCCTCAGGTTGGCGAGGTGCTCCGGACTGAGTAGTCGATCGAGTTCGTCTCGGTCGAGTAGTCCGGCCTCGATCACGAGGTCGGCGACCCTACGGCCGGACACCAGCGCTTCCTGCGCGATACGGGTCGACGCGGTATAGCCGATGTACGGATTGAGCGCGGTGACGAGTCCGATCGAGTCTTCGACCCGGGCACGCAGAAGTTCGGTGTTGGCGGTGATCCCGAGAACGCACTTGTCGGCCAGGATGCGGCAGGCGGCGGCCAGATGCCGCATTCCGTCCGACAGCGAATGCACGATGATCGGTTCGAAGGCGTTGAGTTGCAGCTGGCCGGATTCGGCGGCCATCGTGATGGTGACGTCATGACCGATGACCTCGTAGGCCACCTGGTTGAGCACTTCCGGAATCACGGGATTGACCTTGCCGGGCATGATCGAAGATCCCGCCTGCACCGGCGGCAGATTGATTTCGTTGAGTCCCGCCCGCGGCCCGGAGGACAGGAGACGGAGGTCGTTGCAGACCTTCGACAACTTCACCGCGATCCTCTTCAGGACGCCGGACAGGTGCACGAACTGGCCCACATCCTGGGTGGCCTCCACCAGGTCGGTGGCGAGTACGAGGGGAAGTCCGGTGAGTTCGCGCAGCTTGTCGCACGCGGCCTCGGCGTACCCGGCGGGGGCGTTGAGACCGGTCCCGATTGCGGTGGCTCCGAGATTGATCTCGTGGACCAGTAGCGCTGCTTCCCCGAGTCGTGCGCGGTCCTCGTCGATCATCACCGAGTAGGTGGCGAATTCCTGTCCGAGCGTCATCGGGACCGCATCCTGAAGTTGGGTGCGGCCCATCTTCACCGTGCCGGCGAACTCGACGGCCTTCGAAGCGAACGCCTCCTGCAGCACCCGCAGGGCGTCGAGCAGATCCTCGATCGTCAGAATCGTGGCGATGTTGACTGCCGTGGGATAGACGTCGTTGGTCGATTGGCTGAGGTTGACGTGCTCGTTGGGGTGCAGGTGCTGGTACTCGCCGCGATCGTAACCGAGAATTTCGAGCGCCCGGTTGGCAATGACCTCGTTGGCGTTCATGTTGGTCGACGTCCCGGCGCCACCCTGGATCACATCGACGACGAACTGCTCGTGCCAGCGGCCCTCGACAATTTCGCGGCAGGCCTGGCCGATCGCCTCGGCGCGGCGGTGGTCGAGAATGCCCAGCTTCTCGTTGGCGCTCGATGCCGCCCATTTGACGAAGGCGAGTCCGCGAATCAACGAGGGGTTCGTCGAGATCGGCCGACCGGTGATCGGGAAGTTCTCCACCGCACGGAGCGTGTGAATACCCCAGTACGACTCTGCGGGCACCTGGCGGTCCCCGAGTAGGTCGTGTTCTGTTCTCGTTTCGAGCACTTGACTTCATTCCTCACGTGGATTCGCGCTAGCAGTGGTCCCGCGGCGCTCGGAGAGGCAGTTGGTAGAGCTGCCCACCTACCTACCTGCCAGGCTGTCAGACAGGTGACATTGTTACTTGGCTCACTTGCGGTCGTCAACCCCTCGATTCGCGCAGGTTGACGCATTTGCCTGGTCGTGAGAAGAATGTTGCCATGAACCTGTCAGACAGCTGGGCAGCCAGGCGTCCCGTGACCGCGCGGGTCAGCGCCGCCGAAGCTGTTCTCGCGGACCTGCGCGCCGCCATCACCTCGGGTGAGCTGGCGGTTGGTGAGCGGCTCCCGTCGGAAGCGTCGTTGGCGACGCGGCACGGGGTCAGCCGTTCGGTCATCCGCGAGGCACTGCGGTCATGTCATGCGCTGGGTCTGACCGAGACCAAATCGGGTCTGGGCACGTTCGTCATCAGTGATTCGATCGCGCGCGACCTCGACTTCGGGAATTACGCCGCCAACGAGCTCGTCGAGGCGCGCCCCCATGTGGAGATCCCCGCTGCCGGATGGGCGGCGCAGCGGCACTCTGCCGAGGATCTTGCGGCATTGCGCGGCTTGGCCGGTCAGATGCGCGACGAGGACGACCCCTTGGTGTGGGTGTCCCTGGACGCCCAGTTCCACGCGCTGATCGCCCGGACCAGTCGCAATCGTGTGTTCGAGTCGGTCGTCGTCGATATTCGTGAAGCGCTGACCCGGCAGTCGGAAACGCTCAACCTGGTCGCCGGCCGGCAGCAGAGGTCGAACGACGAGCACGACCGGATAGTCGACGGGATCGAGTCCAGAAGCTACGAGGTGGCCGCCAAGGCTATGGCGGAACACCTCGATGCCGTGCGTGTCGCACTGGAATCCGTTGTCGGCGAGGCCTATTCGGCGGATCGATCGTAGGAGTTCGGCTCGTACGTTCCGGTCGGGCGAAAACTAGTCGTAGGGACCGGATATCGACGTTTCGGCGAGCCGGGACAGGCCCTCCCTGATGTGTCGAGCCCACAAGCCGCCGATCCCCTCCACCGACTGCAGGTCGGCGGCGGTTGCGGCAAGCAGCGACTGCAGAGTCCCGAACGAGCCGACGAGCCGGTGAATTTGGTTGAACTGCAAGCGGGGAACTCGGGTGAGAACGCGATACCCACGTGGACTCATGGGGGCCTCGAGCGCTTCGATCGTTCCCGGGTATCCGAACGCACGAGCCAGAGTCGTCAGGTCCAGCAGGTCGGCGTCGGTGATCTTGTCGAGGGCAGTCAACGACTTCTCGACATCTGGTGCAGGGGCGGGTCCCGAACCGGCGAGATAGTCGCGGACGATCAGTTCCCGTGCCACATCGTTGTCGCCGACGAGCTCCTCGAGTTGGAGGGCGAGCTGTCGGCCGTCGGTGCCCAGTTCGAGTACGTCCTGCTCGATCTCCACAGACACGCGGCGCACCATCTCGAGCCGCTGCACTACGGTGAGCGCGTCGCGGAGGGTGACGAAATCCTCGATTTCGACGACCGACAACTGATGGGTGACCTCGTCGAGGCGCGCCTTGTACCGCTCGAGGGTGGCCACCGCCTGATTGGCCCGGGACAAGATGGTGGCAGACCCGTCGATGACGTGGCGTATTCCGCCGACGTACACGCTGACGATGCTCATCGACTGGCTCACGGACACCACGGGATATCCCGTCTGCATCGCCGTGCGTTCGGCGGCGCGGTGCCGGGTGCCGGACTCGACGGTGGGAATCTTGTGGTCGGGAACCAGCTGGACGTTGGCGCGGACGATGCGCGAACCATCCGTGGACAGGACGACGGCACCGTCCATCTTCGACAGCTCACGCAGCCGGGTGGGAGCGAACTCGACGTCGAGCTCGAAGCCGCCGTCGCAGATTTCTTCCATCTGCTCGTCGTAACCGAGGACGATCAGTGCGCCCGTGCGGCCGCGGAGAATACGTTCGAGGCCGTCCCGAAGCGCCGTTCCGGGAGCCAGCCGGGCAATGGTTTCGCGCAGTGCAGACGACGACTCTGCATCGTTCATCGCGAAACACTCCCCGCTGAGGTAGACGTCACTTTGTACAGGGCCGTCGGGGAATAGGGCCCGGACCCGCGTTTAGATTACCTATCCATGAGTAGTACCTGGACTTTGCCCGACGACCTGACCCTGCCGGAACCGGTCGGCACCTTCCCCGCTGCAGGTCAGCCCGTGCCGCAGCACTGGAGTCGGTGCTTCGGGTGCGGCGACCAGTCGCCGGCCGGTATGTCCATGAGCTTCACCGCCGGGGAGAACCTCGACGTGTGGGGACGTCTCGAGGTGGCCCCTCGCTATCAGGGCGGTCCGGGAGTGATCCACGGCGGCATCCTGTCGACGGCGTTCGACGAGGCACTGGGCATGGCGTGTCGGGCGACCGTGGACGGTCCGGTGGTGACCGGTCATCTGGAGATCGACTTCGCGCGGCCCATTCCGCTGGGCTCGGTGCTCGAATTTCACGCGCGCATCGACGGAATGATCCGCCGCAAGGTCTACGCCAGTGCGGAGGCGCGCATCGTCGAGGGGCCGAACACCGACCCCGACGTGGTTGTGGCCACGTCGCGGGGGTTGTTCCTCACCGTCACGGCCGAACACTTCGAGAAGACCAAGACCTTCGTGGACGGGGTTCCGGACATGCCGTTCGGCACGTCGTCGATCTAGTTGTCTAGATGCGCGGTCAAGCGACGGCTTGCTCATGTGCGCGGTCAAGCGACGGCTTGCTCATATGCGCAGGGAAGCGATGGCCGCTCCCAGATTCCCGACCTCGGTGACCTTCATTCCGGGAGGGGCCGCACCGGAGTCGAGCGGAACGAGGGCCCGGTTGAATCCGAGTCGGGCCGCTTCGGCGAGCCGGCGCCCGACACCGGGAACCCGCCGGACCTCACCTGCCAGCCCGACTTCGCCGAGGATCACCAGCCCGTCGGGAACGGGCTTGTCCTTGACCGCGGAGGCGACGGCGAGTGCCAGCGCCAGGTCTGCAGACGGTTCGGTCATCCGCATGCCGCCGACCGTAGCCGCGTAGACGTCGTTCTTGGCGATCGGTACTCCGCACCGGCGGTCCAGCACGGCCAGCACCATGGCCACACGTGCGCTGTCGAGCCCGCTCACCGCGCGCCGGGGTGCGGGCATGGATGTTGCGGCCACGAGCGCCTGGACTTCGCCGAGCAGAGGCCGCTTGCCGTCCATCATGACCGTGACGGCGGTTCCGGGCACAGCTTCGGCGCGGTGGTGCAAAAACAGTCCCGACGGGTCGCTGATGCCGGCGATGCCGTCTTCTCGGAGTTCGAAGCACCCCACCTCGTCGGCGGCACCGAAGCGGTTCTTGACCCCGCGCACCATGCGGAGTGTGGAGTGCTTGTCGCCCTCGAAGTGCAGGACCACGTCTACGAGGTGTTCGAGCGACCGCGGACCCGCGACGGCGCCGTCCTTCGTGACGTGGCCGATCAGCAGGACCGGGACACCGCTGGCTTTCGCGAGCGAGGTGAGCGCACTGGTGACGGCCTTGACCTGGGTGACGCCGCCGACGACACCGTCGACGTCGGCGGCGAGCATGGTCTGCACGCTGTCGACGATCAGCAGGGTGGGACGTACCTGTTCGACGTGACCGAGGATGGTCGCGAGGTCGGATTCGGCGGCGAGATAGACCCGCTCGTGCACCGCGCCCGTCCGGTCGGCGCGTAGCCGTACCTGACCGGCGGACTCTTCACCGGTGACGTAGAGCGATCGGTCGTCCGGGCCCCGCCGCGCCCACTGGTGCACGACCTCGAGAAGAAGCGTGGACTTGCCGACGCCCGGTTCGCCCGCGAGGAGAACGACCGACCCGGGGACCACGCCACCGCCGAGGACGCGGTCGAGTTCACCGATGCCGGTGGGTTTGGCCTGAGTGGATGTGCTGTCGATCTTCGTGATGGGGGTCGCCGGCGTGGACGGGAGAACGGCCCCCGCCCCGGCCTTCGCGAGCGAGGCGCCCGGACGACTCGCCACCGGCGCGAGGATCGGAGCCTCGTCCATCGATCCCCAGCTGCCGCACTCGGGACAGCGGCCGACCCATTTGGGCACGGTGCACTGACACGACGAACACCGGAAACTGGACTTGAGTTTGGCCACCGACGCAGCCTAGAGAGCCGGTCCGACAGACCGGCCTCGGGCGGCTGTCAGTGCCCGCCGCCGCCTTCGGCCTGCGTGCCCGCGGACTTGTCGGACACGTGACGCTCGGTTTCGTGACCGGCGTCGACGGGAACGGACACCGTGACCTCACCGGCCTTCTCGAACGTGAAGGTGACGGGGAAGGTGAGGCCGGGGCGCACACCCTCCTTCAGATCGTCCAGCGTGACCAGGACGACATCGCTCGGAACCTCGGCAGCCTGGTCACGTTCTTGCTCGGCTTGACCACCCTCCACGGCGTCCTGCGCGACGTCTCCGGCCACGAGCGCCGTCTGCGGGGGAATCTCCTGGCCGCCGGTAGCATCACGAATGGTGACGGTCTTGGCGACGTCGGTGCTGATCTTGGTCAGCTTGTCGGCGGCATCTTCGTTGTTGTTGATCGCGGTGAACGCGAGGACCGCTTTTCCGCCGGCCTCGATGCTGTACTCGTCCGAGTTGGGGTACACGACGTGCACGTTGCGCAGAGCGATCGATCCGAGGTCGGCGCCGTTGCCGTTGACCGCGGCGACCTGATTCGAGGTCTGGGTGATCTGTCCCGCACCGCAAGCGGACAGCGTGAGGGCCGCGCCGGCAGCGAGAGCAACGGCGGTCGCGACTCGGCGAGTCGGCTTGTCGAGAGCAGTCACGGGTTGTCCTCCAGTGTCAGGTTCGCACTCCAACTAGGCAGAGTAGTAGTTCCCTCGTACGGCCCGGTCGCTGGGTACTCACAACGGTTGTCTGCGTGCACTTTCGGCCTCGAAGAACCGCCAGTTCGGAGCCCCTGAGATGCACGTATCGCAGGCGCTGTCAACCCCTACGATCAGGCCTCGGTGCCCCTGACCTGCACCGTTGATGCGACCTGGAACCGGTCACGTGTTAAACTCGAAAGATCGAAAGGGGCACGGGACAGATGATTTTTAAGGTCGGAGACACCGTCGTATACCCCCATCACGGTGCGGCGCTGATCGAAGCTATCGAAATCCGCACCATCAAGGGTGAGCAGAAGGAATATCTCGTTCTCAAGGTTGCTCAGGGCGATCTCACCGTACGGGTTCCCGCAGACAACGCAGAGTATGTAGGCGTACGTGACGTAGTCGGTCAGGAAGGTCTCGACAAGGTCTTCCAGGTCTTGCGGGCACCGCACACCGAAGAACCCACCAACTGGTCTCGCCGTTACAAGGCGAATCTCGAAAAGCTCGCGTCGGGTGACGTGAACAAGGTCGCCGAGGTCGTTCGTGACCTGTGGCGTCGCGAGCAGGACCGCGGCCTGTCCGCGGGGGAGAAGCGCATGCTCGCGAAGGCCCGGCAGATTCTTGTCGGAGAGCTGGCGTTGGCCGAAGGTACCGACAGCGACAAGGCCGAGACAATCCTCGACGAGGTCCTCGCGGCCGCGTCCTAGACAGCGGCGACGTCGCAGTGACCGAAGACCGAGGTCCTGTAGTCGCGCTGGTTCCCGCCGCTGGTCAAGGAGTGCGTCTGGGCGAGATGACGCCCAAGGCATTCGTTGATCTCGGTGGGAAGACCATGCTTGTACGCGCGGTCGACGGGCTCCTCCAGTCGGGGGCTGTCGACCGCGTCGTCGTGATCGTGCCGGAAGAGCTCGTCGATTCCACGCGCGGCACTCTGCCTGATGGAGTCGTCGTCGTGCCCGGTGGCAGCGAACGGACAGATTCGGTGCGCGCGGGCCTCGCTGTCGCGGACGACGCAGAATACGTGCTGGTCCACGATGCTGCGCGTGCGCTCACGCCCCCATCGCTCATTGCCCGGGTCGTTGCGGAACTGCGCTGCGGGCGCAGCGCCGTCATCCCCGTCCTCCCGGTGACGGACACGATCAAGACCGTCGACGTTCTCGGGGCGGTGACCGGAACACCCGAACGGTCCGAACTGCGGGCGGTCCAGACGCCACAGGGCTTCGTCGCACCACTGCTCCGGCGTGCCTACGCCGCCGCGGATGGCATCGCGACCGACGATGCCGGCCTGGTGGAGCGCCTGGGTGAGCAGGTTCGCAGCATCGTCGGAGAACCCACCGCATTCAAAATCACCACACCGCTGGATCTCGTGCTGGCCCGCGCGCTGGTGGAAGAGGGAGCGAACTAGTGCGCGTCGGCATCGGTACGGACGTCCATCCGATCGAGCAGGGACGGCCGTGCTGGATGGCAGGTCTTCTGTTCGAGGGCGAGGACGGGTGTGCCGGTCACTCGGACGGCGATGTCGCGGTCCACGCTCTGTGTGACGCATTGCTGTCGGCCGCGGGGCTCGGGGACCTGGGTTCGGTTTTCGGCACGGGCAGGCCCGAATGGTCGGGAGTGAGCGGTGCCGCAATGCTCGCCGAGGTGCGACGACTCCTCGGCGAGGAAGAATTCGGTGTCGCCAATGCCGCCGTCCAGGTGATCGGGAATCGGCCGAAGATCGGCCCGCGCAGAGACGAAGCGCAAAAGGTGTTGAGTGACATTCTGGGCGCACCGGTTTCGGTGTCCGCGACCACCACGGACGGTCTCGGACTCACTGGGCGGGGCGAGGGGATCGCCGCGGTGGCCACCGCGTTGGTCATCCCTACTCAAAGCGCCAGGTAAGATCGCTGGTCGTGACCCTGCGCCTATTCGACACCGAGACGCGGGCCATGCGTGACTTCGTTCCGCTGGCCCCTGGACACGCATCGGTGTATCTGTGTGGAGCCACGGTGCAGGGCGACCCCCATATCGGGCACGTGCGCAGTGGCGTCGCCTTCGACGTACTGCGACGCTGGTTGCTCGCCCACGACTTCGACGTGGCGTTCGTGCGCAACGTCACCGATATCGACGACAAGATCCTGAACAAGGCCGCCGAAGCCGGGCGCCCCTGGTGGGAATGGGCCGCCACATTCGAGCGATCCTTCACCTGGGCGTATCAGCAGCTCGGAGTCCTTCCGCCGTCGATCGAGCCACGGGCTACCGGGCACGTCACCCAAATGGTCGAGATGATGCAGCGACTGATCGACAACGGTCACGCGTACGCCTCGGGAGGTGACGTCTACTTCGACGTGCGCAGCTACGCGAGCTACGGCAGCCTGTCCGGGCACAAGCTCGACGACGTGCATCAAGGCGAGAGTGCCGGCGAGTGCAAGCGGGATCCCCGTGACTTCACGCTGTGGAAAGCGGCCAAGCCCGGTGAGCCGTCGTGGCCGACGCCGTGGGGTCGTGGCCGCCCGGGATGGCACCTCGAGTGCTCGGCAATGGCCGAGTTCTACCTCGGTGCCGAGTTCGATATTCACTGCGGCGGACTCGACCTCGTCTTCCCGCACCACGAGAACGAGATCGCACAGGCCAAGTGCGCCGGCGACGGTTTCGCGCAGTACTGGTTGCACAACGGCTGGGTCACCATGGGTGGCGAGAAGATGTCGAAGTCGCTCGGCAACGTGCTCTCCGTGCCGAACGTGCTGAACAAGGTTCGGCCGCAGGAACTTCGGTACTACCTCGGCAGCGCCCACTACCGGTCGATGCTCGAGTACTCCGACACCGCTCTCGACGAGGGGGCCGCGGCGTTCCGCCGGGTCGAATCATTCGTGAACCGGACCTGTGAGCGTGCCGGTGAGGTTCCCGTCGGTCGTTGGACGGAAACGTTCGGTCGCGCTCTCGACGATGATCTCGCCGTCCCGGCCGCGCTCGCCGACGTACACGGCCGTGTGCGTGAGGGCAACATCGCTCTCGAAGGGGGAGACCTCGAGGGTGCCCGCGAGATCGCGTCGCAGGTGCGGGCCATGATGGGAATTCTCGGTGTGGACCCCCTCGATCCGCACTGGACTCAGGACACCGCGGATGCGTCCGCGGCAACCGACGCCCTGGACGTACTGGTCCGGGCCGAACTCGAGCGCAGGCAGAGTGCCCGGGCCGAGAAGAACTGGGCTGTGGCCGACGAGGTGCGTGACCGCCTCATCCGGGCGGGCATCGAGGTCACCGATACCCCCAACGGGCCCGAGTGGTCTCTCAAGGCAGGACAGTAGTAATGGCTGGAAATTCGAGCAGGCGCGGAGCCGTCCGCAAGTCGGGTACGAAGAAGGGGCAGGTCGCCGGTTCCGGTGGCCAGCGTCGCAGGGGACTCGAGGGACGGGGCGCCACTCCGCCCGCCGAGGCCCGCACCAAACACCCCGCGGCCAAGCGGGCAGCCAGGGCCAGTCGTGAGGCCGAGAAACAGCCGGGTCGCGGCAGGCAGACCGCCGGGCGCAAGGTCCTCGACGGACCCGAAACCGTGCTGGGCCGCAATCCGGTCGTCGAGTGCCTGCGCGCCGGTGTCCCGGCGACCGCACTGTATGTCGCGGTCGGCACCGAGAGCGACGACCGCCTGAAGGAATCGGTGCAGCGGGCGGCCGACGCCGGCATTTCCATCCTCGAGGTTCCGCGAACCGATCTCGACCGGCTCAGCGCCAACGGCCTGCACCAGGGAATCGCGCTGCAGGTGCCGCCGTACCGTTACGCGCACCCCGACGATCTCCTCGCGGAGGCACGTAAGCATCAAGAGGCGCCGTTGCTCGTGGCCCTCGACAACATCACCGATCCGCGCAACCTCGGTGCCGTCGTTCGATCGGTGGCTGCGTTCGGCGGACACGGTGTGGTCATCCCGGAGCGCCGTAGCGCAGCGGTGACCGCGGTGGCCTGGCGGACGAGTGCGGGAGCGGCGGCCCGGTTGCCGATCGCCCGCGCCACCAATCTGACTCGTACGCTGAAGGATTGGGCATCCAAGGGTGTTCAGGTCGTCGGTCTCGACGCGGGCGGTGACACCACTCTCGACGACTTCGACGGCAGCGGTCCCGTCGTGGTCGTGGTCGGCTCGGAGGGCAAGGGCCTGTCGCGTCTGGTTCGGGAGAACTGCGACGCCATCCTGAGCATTCCCATGGCCGGGCCCGTCGAGTCGCTCAACGCCTCCGTCGCCGCAGGCGTCGTACTCGCCGACATCGCGCGTCGCCGCCGGAGCTAGCCGGATCGCGATCACCGAAGTGTCGTGGGCTCCGGCCGCCGTATCTTTGTGACACTCGTGGGGGTCATCGCGGGATCGTCGGCGCGACCATCCGGTGGAAGCGCATTCGGTGGCCGGGGCGCAATTGTGCGGCCATCGGCAGGTCGTCCTCGACGACGACCGCGATCACCGGATACCCACCCGTGACGGGATGATCGGCGAGGAACAGGATCGGCCGGCCGTCGGGAGGCACCTGCAAGGCTCCCGCCACCATCGCTTCACTGGGCAGTTCACGGGTAATCGCTCGATGCAGAGGTCCCGGCCCGGAGAGACGTGCGCCCACGCGGTTGGTGTCGGAGCTCACCGTCCAGGTTTCCCGCAGGAGCGCGTCGACCGATGCCTTGGTGAACCAGTCGTCGCGGGGTCCCAGTCGAACCCGCATCATCAACGGATTCTCGGGAGCTGCGGGCGGGGGCGCGAATTCGTCGGCAGGCCAGTCGGTGCAATCCGCTCCGACGAGGATTCGATCGCCCTCCGCCACCGGGTCCGGGCCGAGATCCGACAACGTGTCTCTCGAGCGGCTGCCCATCACCGGCGGAATATCGACACCCCCGCGCACCGCGAGGTAGCTACGTAAACCTTCCGACGCGTACGCCACCTCGAGCAGATCACCGGACTCGAGGTGCAGCATCGTGTAGTCGGGCTGCGGTCGCGAGTTGACGGTGACGGGCGCCCGCGCACCGGTGACCGCAACCGACACGGTGCCCGCGACGCGCACGGCGAGGCCGCCCAGTGTAATTTCCAGAGTGGCGGCCCCGGACCTGTTGCCTACGAGCCGGTTTGCGCAGTCGTGGGCGACGCGGTCGGCAGCGCCGGACTCACCGACTCCCACCGAGGCGTATCCGGGCCTGCCCCGATCCTGCACGGTGGTGAAGGGTCCGGTGCGCACAACCTCGAGCCAAGCCATGGGCCGATTGTCTCGCACCACCACCCCCCGTGAGTACTTATTAACATGGGGTGGTTAAGCCTGAATCCACCGATGGTTTGAGGTGGTGGGTGGGTCGTAACGGCGAGATGCCCTTACGTTTTGGAAAGATTGGGCTTGTCTAAGGTCCGATCCTCCCCATAACGAAGGGCATCTCTAGGGTGCAACTATCTCATACCCGCCCGGTACGGGCGGCGGTGTTCGATGACCGCAACCTCCTCGCCTCGGCCGGCCTGATTCCGGTGCTGGAGTTGGCCCAGGAAAACGGGCTCGCTGACCTGGCGGACGAGCACGTGTCGGTGCCGACCGACAAGGGCGCCAATGCGGGGCGGAAGGTGACCGCACTGGTCGCGGGCATGGTCGCCGGCGCCGACAGCATCGACGACATGGCGCTGCTGCGGCACGGCGCCATGGCCACCGTGTTCGACCGCCCGTACGCGCCGTCGACGCTGGGCTCGTTCCTGCGGTCGTTCACCTTCGGGCACGTCCGCCAACTCGACGCGGTCGCCGCCCGATTCCTGCGTGGCCTGGTCGAACGGACACCGCTGACCGGTGCTCCCGACGCCGGTGGGCGGGTGGTCGTCGACCTCGACGATACGATCGTGCCGGTGCACGGGCCCGGTAAGCAGGGCTCCGGGTACGGATATACCGGGGTCCGTGGGTTGAACGCCCTGATCGCCACCGCCACCTACGAGGGGCAGGCTCCGGTGATCGTCGGCCAACGCCTGCGCCGCGGGGCCTGCGGATCGCCCCGCGGGGCGGCGCGGATGGTCACCGACGCCCTCGCCGCCGTCCGCGGCCTGCACCCATCGACACCCGGTGGGGCGAAGGAACGGGTGTTGGTGCGGGCCGATTCGGCGTTCTACGGTTATCCGACCGTGTCCGCGGTAATCGGGGCCGGCGCGGACGTGTCGGTGACCGTGCGGATGACCGCGAAGGTGAAGAAAGCGATCGCCGCGATCGAGGAGTCGGCGTGGACACCGATCGAGTACACCGACGCCGTCTACGACGAACCGAGCGGGCGGTGGATCTCGCGGGCCGAGGTCGCCGAGATCGAGTTCACCGCGTTCGGCTCACGACTCGCACCCGAGCGGACACCCGGCCGGTTGGTGGTGCGTCGCATTCCCGACCTGCGTGAGCACACCGACGGTCAGGGCACCTTGTTCGAGACCTGGCGGTTCCACGCGTTCTTCACCACCACGGACCCGGCGGTGCTCGATACGGTGACCGCGGACAAACTTCACCGCAGGCACGCGATCATCGAACAGGTCCACGCCGACTTGAAGAATTCCGCGCTCGCGCATCTGCCGTCGGGGCGGTTCGCCGCGAACAGTGCCTGGCTGGTGCTGGCGGTGATGGCGTTCAATCTCACCCGCGCCGCTGCCAGCCTTACCGGGAAGTCGCTGGCCAAGGCGACGACCGCCACCATCCGCCGCACCCTGATCACCGTCCCGGCCCGGATCGCGTCCTCGGCCCGTTGCCTTACCCTGCATCTGCCCCGGTGCTGGCCCTGGGAAACCGAGTGGAACCGGCTCTTCACTCACACAGGGAGACGAAAACCGCAGGCCACCTAATCCGCCCCGCCATCTCCGGCCCGACGTGAAAGACCCAGTGGAACAATCCGACACCGAGGTCGGACGATCACCCACACCCACAGAGCCCCTCAACGCCCACAACCGGATCCGCTACCCGAACCACACCCGTTCGGTGGATCGAGGTTAAGAAGTACTCACGGGCGCGAAGCGCACAACGACGCCGGGAGTCAGGAGCGCTGGAGGAGTCCGCTGAACATCCCAGATGCGTTCGTCCGTGCTGCCGATGAGCTGCCACCCGCCGGGTGAGCTGCGCGGATAGATTCCCGTGAACTCACCGGCGAGGCCGACAGCACCGGCCGGAACGGATGTTCGCGGCGTGGATCGCCGCGGAACGTGTAATTCCGGCGCACCTCCGGTGAGGTAGCCGAATCCCGGCGCGAAGCCCGAGAAGGCCACCGTCCAGGGTGTGCCGGTGTGCGCCTCGATCACCCCGTCGACCCCGAGGCCGGTCAGCTCGGCCACTTCCTCGAGGTCGGGCCCGTCGTAGCGGACGCTGATCTGTAGGTGCTCCGACGTGTCCTCGGGTGTGCCCGTTCGCGGTTCGGTGGTTCGCAACCATCGGACGACGCGGTCGCGGCTGGTTGCGGCACGATCGAATCTGACGAGGAGGGTGCGGGCGGCCGGAACGATCTCGCCGACCCCCGGCGGCCTGGCCTCGTCGAGGGCACGGAAATGGGCGAGGACGGTGTCGAGGTCTTCGAACTCGGCGAGGACCGCAGCATCTCCGACGTCGAGTACCCGCATCAGACGAACGGTTCCACTGTGATGCCCTCGGCATCGAGCAACTGCCGGATGGACGCGGCCATCTCCACGGCCGCGGGGGTGTCGCCGTGTACGCAGACGGATTCGGGTGCGATCGCCAGCAGGGTGCCGTCGACGGCTTCGAGTGTGGAGTCGAGCGCCAACCGGCGTACCCGCTCGGCAACGACCGCCGGATCGTGAAGCACGGACCCAGCTGTCGTGCGCGGTACCAGCGTGCCCTCGGGTGTGTAGGCACGGTCGGCGAAGGCCTCGGCGACGGTCCGCAGGCCAGCGGCCTCCGCTTCCTCCAAGAACACCGAACCGGGCAGGCCGAGAACTGGGAGAGTGTCGTCGTAGGCACGGATTGCGGCGACCACCGCGCGCGCCTGCTCACGGTGATGGACGATCGCGTTGTACAGCGCGCCGTGCGGTTTCACATACGCCACCGCTGAACCGCACACCTGCGCGAGCCCGTCGAGGGCGCCGATCTGATAGACGACGTCGGCGGTGAGGTCGCGTGGTGCGACGTCGATGAATCGTCGTCCGAAGCCGGCGAGATCGCGGTAACCGACCTGCGCGCCGATACGCACGGTCAGGTCGGCCGCCGATCTGCACGTGGACAACAGCGTCGTGGGGTCACCGGCATGGAAACCGCACGCCACGTTTGCACTGGTCACGAGTTTCAACATCGCGAGGTCGTCGCCGAGAGTCCACGCCCCGAAACTCTCGCCGAGATCACTGTTCAGATCGATGGCCGGCACATATTCGATACTAGGGTTCTCGCCCCCGTCTTGTAGATTCTCTGGCGGGGGCGGGTGGAACCGATGTGGGTCCTGCTGCGTCGAAACAAATAAGTGTGTTCGGCAGTGCGTTGATCGGGAGGGGACTCGTGGCTGATCCGGAGTACATCAAAGACCCGGAAAATTTTCACTCCGACGGATGGGACCACGCACGCATCGTGAATGCCGTCGCCGGCATGGACGGAAATCAGATCAGTGCCGTCGCCCGAGCATGGACCGAATTGGGTTCGGCAGCAGGCGAAACCATCATCGCCTTCAGTGACGCCGTCAAGAAACAGATCCGCGAGAGTTGGCAGGGCGCCGCGGCCTCTGCGGCGTACGCCGAAACGGAGCGTTACGCCGGCTCCGCACCTGAGGCGCGCGACCAACTACACGGTGTTGCAAGCGCGCTGACTCCGCTCATCGACACCGTCACGGCTCTTCGAGGCAGAGTGCCTCAGACGGTGGGCACCGGGCTCTGGGACAAGCTGACACCCTGGGATACCGATACGGAAGACGAGGTCTACCGCCGCGAAGGCGAAGCGCGGGACGCGATGGCCACCGTCTACAACCCGGGCCTCGCCACCTCGGACGGCTCCGTTCCCGAGTTCACAAAACCGGAGAGCAGGGTCGACGTCCCCTCGGGTCCGTCCGGTCCCCGTGTCGACCACGGAAGCAGTGCCCCGAATTCGAGCGATCGGATTGGTGGACCGAGCGCAGTGCAGCCGCTTTCCGGCGAGGCTCCCGCGGGCGAAACCACCGCTGCGGACAGCGCGCCCACCGCAGATGGCACTGAGCAGAACGCGGCAACCGCGCCGACAGCGGCCACAGCACCGGCCACGATGGCCCCGGCCTCCGCGACGGGTGATCAGGCGCAGAGCCGGACGGGTATGCCGCACGGTGTCGATTCGTCCTCGGGCGGTGGCTCGCGAGCAGGTGGTGTGGGCGGCGGTGGCGCGGGTGGCGCTCTCGGGGTCGGGTCCGGCGGACTGGGCGGCAGTAGCGCGGGCGGTGGACGATCGGGTTCGGTCGCGGGGACGGGTGGAAAACCAGGTGTCGCTGGGGTCGCCGGTGGCGGGCGCGCCGGTTCCGGTGTGCGTGGAACCGGGCCGATGGGCGCCGGAATGATGGGCGGGGGAGCCGGAGGAGCCAGGGGCACCGGCGAGGACAAGGAGCACAAGACCCCCGACTACCTGATCACACTCGACAACGGCAACGAGTTGATCGGCAAGCTGCCCCTCGTGTCACCGCCGGTGATCGGTGCATGAGCATGCGCAATTGGCAGCTGCGACCGGAGCTTTTCGACGCACTGTGGTCCGGTACCGGGCAGGACCGCATGCCCTACCCGTTTCGGATCGTCAGCCCACATGCCGGGCTCAATGCATATCTCGCAGAGCAGAACCGGATACGAGAAGCTTTCGGGGGAGCAGAGCACGACGATGTGCGCGCGGCGTTGGAGATGCTTGCCGAACCCGACGTGTATGTCGAAATCTCCGGTTCCACCGCCGACGAGGCGCCGATCCGAATCATCGGCGCGCAGCACCGACAATGGTCGGTGATCGCGACACAACTCCCCGGCCGGGCACCGCAGGTCGGTGGCGACGTGGTGATCGGGACCGGCGCGGCGGGGCAACTGGGCGCCCAGCTGATCGGCCTTATCCCACCGAACGCCGCCGGCCGCCGCCGATTCCAGCGGCGCGACGACGACGGCACCCACTTCTCACAAGGAATCTTGCAGGAGGTCAATCGGGTCGCCCCCGCCCGACTCGAAACCGCCGTGCAGAAGGGATACGCGGGCCGCGGCAAGATCCGAGTCTTCCGCGGTCCCCGCTACGGCGCCGGCAGGGACATCGGAGCTCTGCACTGGATCGACATCGCGGGCGACGGACGCTATGCCATCGGCCGACACGATCCCGGCGCAGCCAACCCGGCAGGACCTCGTGAACTCGTATCGGCGCTCGACACCCTGATCCGAGTAGGCACCACCCAGCGAGCAGGCTCGACGACCGCCCGCGGTTGGTAGATTTGCCACGACGTGCAGGGTGGGGACGACAACCAAGGGGGGACACGAACATGGCTGGTCCGGACGCACCGGAAGCCGGATGGAAGGCTTTCACCGAGAACGTGGTCGGGGGCGGCAGGCTCGAACTCGACCCCGCCGGCATCGAGCAGTGCATCAAGCTGTGTGATGATCACGCACGTCGCATGGGCGAACTCGCTAACCGCGCCCGATTCGAATTACGAGCAGCGAATTTGGGAATCGGTGAGAACGACATCGAGTCCGCGAAGGTCTTGGCTCGGAAGTTCGATGAGAAGGCAGTCGGCGGCAGCGAGATCAGCGTCTCCAACACGGCGGTCGGGCTGTTTACAGCGCACCAGTCTTACGCGAAGGATATGAAGTCCATGTTCGAAGCGGTGCTGGCCCGGTATACCGAGCAAGATGACGCGACAGCTGTGGCCTTCGGATCCTTGGGAACCACGCTGTGAGTGGTCGTTTGTGGCGAAATGCAGTTTCGATCGCCAGCACCGCTATTGCGTTGGGCGTTAGTGGCTGTACCCAGTCCGTGGACGGACACGCAGCAGAACCGCCGAATCCTCGCATTTCATTCCATCCGTGTGATGGCTTCCCCGAGGAAGCTATCGTGACGGCGCGTCTGAATGCATCACCGCCCGACCGTATGCCCGAACGGCACAATCCTCAGGTCTACGGGTGCGGGTACCAGTCGCCGGACTCCTATTCGGGCGTCGTCATCTCCGCCATCGCCGAGACTTTCAGCAGTGTCGAGTCGAGTGACCGCTTCACCGTCCTGAGCGAGACGACGATTGGCGGCCGCCCTGCGCTGGTGTCGGACTTTCGTGGTGGGAGTGCGTGCACGGTGTCGGTGGCGATCGAGCCGGGGATTCTCGAGTTCATGATCGGGTACAGCGAGTTGGAGGAGTTCACGACGGTCGACGCTGCGTGCGATCAGGCGACGAAGGTGGCGACGACGCTGGCGCCGTACTTCCCCGACCATTTGTAGGCCGCACTGTACTGAGTCGCCACTCGTCGACCTGTGCGGGCTGATTCGGCCGTCGAGGCGCGGGGAGTGGCGGCTCAGTGCGTGTGCGCGGCGACGCGTCCCGCGGCGACGCGTCCCGCGTTCTTCCGACGCCTGGAGCCGCCGAGGCGGCAGATCAGGTAAATCACGAAGGAGATCGTCGTCACGAAACTCGAGACGGGGACTCCGGGGGCCAGGGACAGCAGGATGCCGCCCACTGCCGCGAGTTCCGCGAAGGCGATCGACAGAATGGTCGCTTTCACCGGGCTCGCCGTGACGAAGGCTGCAGCCGCCGCGGGCGTGATGAGCAGAGCCATCACGAGCAGCGCCCCGACGATCTGCACTCCGAGGGCCGCGGTGATGCCGACGAGCACTGCGAACACGATCGACAGTGCACGCACCGGCACCCCGCGCGCCTCGGCGACGTCGGGGTCGGTGCTGGCGAACAGTAGAGGCCGGTAAATGAGGGCGAGAACCCCGATCACCACGACAGCGCAGAGCAGCAGCAGCGCAAGCCCACTATTTCCGGGCGCCACGATCTGACCGATCAGCAAAGAGAAGCTCGTGCCGGTACGGCCTTCGTACGACCAGATGAACAGCACGGACAGTCCCAGACCGAAGGCCATGATCACGCCGATCACCGAGTCGCGGTCGCGTGCCTTCGCTCCGAGTAAGCCGAACAAGATCGCAGCCACCACCGAACCGACGATGGCTCCTGCACCCACACTGATACCGACGAGCAGTGCGGCCGACGCACCGGTCAGCGACAGCTCGCTGGTCCCGTGAACCGCGAACGACATCTGCCTGCTCACGATCAGGGGCCCGATGACGCCTGCCAGCAAACCGAGGATGGCACCGGCGATCAATGCCTGCTGGACGAAGTCGTACTGCAAGAGGTCGATGGTGGCGGAGACATCGAACAGGTGCGACATCGCATCGGTGAACTTGTTGCTCATGCGTGTTCCTCGCACGTGTGGTGGACACCTTCGCCGGGGCGAAGTCCGCCGGCGCTGCCGAGTGCGTCGATGGCGTCGCCGGTGCCGATCACGATGAGACGTCCCCGCACGTGCAGGACCTCGACTTCGGTGCGATACAGCTCGGACAGCACCTCGGAGGTCATCACCTCGCCGGGTGTGCCGATTCGGAATTGGCCGTCGACGAGGTACAGCACCCGGTCGACCAGCGGCAGAATGGGATTGATCTCGTGGGTGACGAACAACACCGCGGTGTCGTGCGTGCGCCGGCGCCGATCGATGAGGCTCGACACGAGACTCTGATTAGCCAGGTCCAAGCTGAGGAGAGGTTCGTCGCACAGCAGTATCTGCGGATCTCCGACGAGTGCCTGAGCGATCCGTAACCGCTGCTGCTCGCCGCCGGACAGCGAACCGACGGGTGCGTCGGCGTAACTTTCTGCACCGACCTCGGCGATCGCTGCGTCCACGATCGCCCGGCGATGTCCCCGGCGCAGCAGCCCGGTTCCCCACCGGTGGCCGTCGACACCGAGACCGACGAGGTCACGTCCCCGGAGGGGAAGCCCGTCGTCGAGCGACTTCTGCTGAGGGATGTACCCGACGTTCGAATTTCCGGCTCGGGCCGGTGATCCTGCGATTCTCGCGGTCCCGGAATCGAGGCCCAGCTGCCCGAGCAACACCTTGAGCAGTGACGTCTTGCCGGAGCCGTTGGGTCCGAGAACGGCGACGAACTCGCCGGGCTCGACGGTGAGATCGAGATGCTGCCACAAAGTGCGTTCGCCGAAAGACAGTCGCGCCCCCGTCAGTTCGACTGCGGGGATGCGACTGCTGTGTTCGGTGTTCGTCGAAGAGAGTTCCGTCACAAGCCGATCAGTTCTATTGCAGCGCCTTGGCGAGGGCCTGGGCGGTGTTGGTCTGCCACTGAATGTAGTCCAACCCCTCGGGCAGGGTTTCGGTTACCTCGACGACGGGGACGCCTGCGGCCTCAGCGGTGGCCCGCACGTCCTCGGTGACCTTGTCCTGCGTCTGGGTGTTGTAGACGACGGCCTTCACCTGCTTGTCGGTGATCAATTGGCGCGTGGCTGCGATTGCGGCGGGCGCGGGATCGTTGCCGTTCTCGATGGCACTGGTGAAGTCGGCGGGGGTGACGTCGTTCAATGCCGCCGACTCGACGAGGTAATGCGCGATGGGCTCGGTCTGGGCGATCGGCGCGTCCTTGTGTGCGGCCGCGATGCCGTCGGTGACGGCAGTGATTTCCGCGAGCCGGCCGTGGAAGGTTTCGGCGTTGGCGGTGTAGACGTCGGCGTTGTCGGGGTCGAGTTGGCCGAGCTTCTCCGCGATGGCATGTGCGGTCGCGTCGACGGTCGCGACGTCGTACCAGACGTGCTCGTTCACCTCGCCGTGTTCGTGCACGTCACCTTCGTGGCCGGCCTCTTCGCCTTCGTGCCCGGCCTCTTCACCCTCGTGCGCGGTCTCGCCTGCGTGTGCACCGGCCCCGAAGAGTTCGAATGCGTTGACCGAGAGCTGTTCGCCGTTGCCGGTGTTGATGATGTCATCGACGAAGTGGTCGTATCCGCCGCCGTTGTAGACGATGAGGGACGCGTCGGTGAGCTTGGCCGCGTCGGTGGGGCTCGCCTCGAAAGAGTGCGGATCCGAGGACGGCTCGGTGATGATCGAGCTCACCTCGACCTTGTCACCGGCAACTGCCTGCGCGACGCTGCCCCACACGTTCGTCGACGCGACGACCGTCAAGGCGCCGTCGCTCGACGTGTCGGAGCTGCACGCAGTGAGGGTGAGGGCAGCGGCGAAGGACAGCCCGACGGCGGCCGTTGCGACACGAAAGCCTGAGGAAGCGCGCACAGAAAACTCCTGACAGAAGACGAGCTAAATGCTATTGGAAACCGTTACCGTTGCACTTTAGCGGATACGTCGCTGGTAGTGCACTTTCGGCCGAGCCCCGCCGAACCGTCGAACACTTCGGGTACTAACGTCCCCCTATGCCCAGGTCTCGACAGCCGCGCCGCCAAGCCACGCTGGCGTCGCTCGCGGCCGAGCTCAATATCTCCCGCACGACAGTGTCCAACGCCTACAACAGGCCCGACCAACTTTCCGCGGAACTCCGCGACCGGGTACTGCAAGCCGCGAAACGCCGCGGCTATCCCGGGCCGGATCCGGTGGCTCGTTCGTTGCGCACACGTAAGGCGGGTGCTGTGGGGCTCCTGCTGACCGAGGCGCTCAGCTATTCCTTCCGTGACCCGGCAGCGATGAGCTTCCTGTCCGGGCTCGCGGAGTCGTGTGAGTCGGCGGGACAAGGCCTGCTTCTGATCCCGGCCGGGCCGGGGCGTGACGACGCCGACGCCGCGGCCGTCGTGCAGCAGGCCGGTGTGGACGGGTTCGTCGTCTACTCGGTGGCGGACGACGATCCGTACCTCGCAGCGGTGTGCGAGAGGCACCTTCCCGTCGTCATCTGCGATCAGCCCCGGGAGATTCCTGGAGCATCACTCGTGGGAATCGACGATCGGGCCGCGATGCGGGCGCTCACCGACTACCTCATCGGGCTCGGGCACTGCGACTTCGGGGTGCTCAGCATGCGATTGGGCCGCGACCGCTCAGATGGAATTGCCGACGCCGAACGGTTGCACTCGCCGAATTTCCATGTGCAACGCGAGCGCATCGGTGGAGTTCGCGACGCGATGTCCGATGCCGGCCTGAACCCCGAGACACTCACCGTGGTCGAGCGTTTCGAGCACACCGGACGATCCGGTCACTCGGCAGCCGCCCAAGCGCTCGGCGCGAATCCGAACATCACCGCCCTCGTCTGCACCACCGACGTGCTCGCGCTCGGCGCCGTGGACTGGGCGCGCTGGCAGGGAATCGACGTTCCCGGCCAACTGTCGATCACCGGATTCGACGGCGTCGACGAAGCGCTCCGCGAGGGAATCACCACCGTGCGGCAGCCTCAGGAGGACAAGGGCCGGCGTGCCGGCGCCCTGCTGATGTCTCCGTCGCACTCCGGCGTCGCAACGGTCGAAATGCTCGACACCGAGCTGTCACGCGGATCCACCGCCGGCCCCGCACCTCGCTGAGGCGGCCCTACGGCCCGCTCACGCCAACAGCTGTGCGCAGCGGAGCAGGCCGAGGTGGCTGTATGCCTGCGGGTGATTGCCGAGCGAGCGCTCCGCGACGGGGTCGTACTCCTCGCTGAGAAGCCCGGTCGGTCCCGCCACGTCGACGAGCTGCGCGAACAAGGCCTCCGCCTGTGATCGCTGACCGATCAGCAGGTAGGCCTCCACCAGCCACGCCGCGCAGAGGTGGAATCCGCCCTCGGTGCCCGGCAAGCCGTCGTCGTGGTGGTACCGGTACACCGTCGAACCGCTGCGCAGTTCCGCTTCGGTGGCCGTGACGGTGGCGGCGAACCGCTCGTCGTGCGGGTCGATCAGCCCGGACAGCCCGATGTGCAGTGTGGCGGCATCGAGGTCGGTGCCGTCGTAGGCGGCGGTGTACGAGCGGACCTCGTCCTTCCACCCCTTCTCGCGCACCTCGTCCGCGATCTTGTCCCGCAACGGCGTCCACCCCGGTTCGATGGGGCGGCCGAAGTGCTTCGCCAGCGCCACCGCCCGGTCGACGGTCACCCAGCCCATCACCTTCGAGTACACGTGATGGCGCGGGTTGTCGCGGATCTCCCAGATTCCGTGGTCCGGTTCGAACCATCGGCGCTCGACGGCCGCGACCATCGCGCACACCAGTTCCCAGTCGCGATCGTTCAACGCCACTGCGACGCCCTGCTTCTCGCGGGCACGCGACAGATCGGCGATCAATTCGACGATGGGACCGAACACGTCGAGCTGGACCTGCTGATTGGCGGCGTTGCCGATGCGCACCGGACGCGACCCGGCATACCCGGGCAGTGAGTCGATCACGGCCTCGGGAGGAAGTCCGGTGCCGTGGAGGGTGTAGAGCGGATGCAGACGCTCGGGGCCGGGAATGGTCTCCAGCACGTCGTGCACCCAGTCCAGGAAACCCTCGGCTTCGCTCAGCGAGCCGAGGCTGACCAGTGCGGACGCGGTGAGCGCGGCGTCGCGGAGCCAGCAGTAGCGGTAGTCCCAGTTGCGGACGCCGCCGATTTCCTCCGGCAACGAGGTGGTGGCCGCGGCCATGATGGATCCCGAATCGACGTGGACGAGACCGCGCAGGGTCAGCGCCGAGCGCTTCATCAGATCGGGCTTCAGTGTGGGCAGGGTCAGCCCCTTCGCCCAATCCGACCAGTACGCTTCCGACGCGGCGCGGCGTTCTTCTTCCGGTGTCTGCGACGGGCCGATGTCCTCGGTGCCACACCGCAGTTCCAGAACGACGTCACCTTCGGACGGGTCGACGACGGCGTGGGCTGTCTGCTGATTCCCGTCGGAGGTCACGTTCCAGCGCACGCCCGGCGAGCGCAGGACGATCGGCTCGTTGGTGCCGTGCACACGCAATCCTTCGGCGACCGCCTCGAGGATCACCTGACCCTGGCCGAACTCGGGCCGCGGTGCGAATGTGACGACCGCGGCGGCCTGCCCGCTGATCACCCGGGTCAGATCGGTGCGACCGGGACACACGTCGTGCGGCAGGTAGTCGGTGACCGAGAGGCTGGCCCACCGTGTCTGCACGGTCATGGTGCTGTCGACGTAGCGCTGGCTCAGCGGCAGGGCGCTGCGGTGCGGGCCGACACTGAAGTGGCCGGCTTCCGGTCCGCCGAGCAAATGCGCGAAGACGGAGGCGGAGTCGGGTTCGGGGTGGCACAGCCAGGTGAGGGTCGCATCCGGGGTGACGAGGGCGACGGTCCGGGGGCTGGCGAGCATGGTGAGCCGCTCGATCGGTGGGGCATGCGCGCCCGACAGCCAGGTGCGACGCTCCTCGAGCAGGAACGCGAGGGCGGTCGCGACCTCTTCGGTGGTGTCTACCCGGAACTCGGCGAGGCTGTCGCCCGACCCGACCTTGACGCCGACGTCCGGGCCCTGCAGTCGCGAGAACGCTTTCTCGTCGGTGACGTCGTCGCCCACGAAGACGGCGGCGGTGGCACCTTCCTGATGGCGGATCAGGTCGAGGGCGTGACCCTTGTCGGTGGCGACCACGGCCAGTTCGATCACCGACTTGCCCTCGGTCACCTGCACGCCCACGCGCTGCGCGGCGTCGGCGCGGACGGCGGCCAGTGCCTTCTCGCCGTGCTCGGGGTCGGCATTACGGACGTGCAGTGCCACGCTGGCGGGCTTGGTCTCCACCCCGGTGCCGGGATGCAGTTGGGAGATCTGTCGCAGATCCTCGGTGATCTCGGCGAGCAGTTGGCGCGCGTCGGCGTCGATGGCGTGGATGAATCCGATATCGAATTCCGATCCATGACTGCCGACGAGCTGAACCTCGGCGGGCAGGCGGGACAGCGCCGCGAGATCCTTCAGCGCCCGACCCGAGATGACGGCCGCCGTCGTTCCTGCCAGGCCCGCGAGGCCGCGGAGGGCTCGCACCGATTCGGCGTGCGGAAATGCTCTTTCGGGGTCGGACACGATGGGGGCCATCGTGCCGTCGTAGTCGGAGGCCACGAGGAGACGAGGCGTCCTCGCGACCCGGGAGAGGGCACGACGGAGTTCGATGGGCAGATCTTGAGCGCTCACGCGTTCAAATCTAGGTGATGCAGCGGCGGAGAGCGCATTGTCGCTTCCGGATGTGCGCGGTTCGTCCCTTATTCGGGTCTGCGGCTTCCGTCACCGAGGAGCAGTTCGACGGTGAGTTCCAGCCGATTCGCCACATCTGTGGCGGAGGAACGGCGTGTGAGCCAGGCCACCAGATTCGACAACCAGACGTCGGAGATGACGCGAGCGACGGCCAGCTGGTCCTCGGTGGGCTCGGTGTCGGTCATGGCCCGCGCGAACAACCGGTCCATGAGCTTGCCCACCTGATCGACCTCGGCGGCGGCGGAGGCGTCGGCGAACATGAACGCCCGTGTCATCGCCTCGGTCAGCAGCGGGTCCCGCTGCATGGCGCGGGTGATCTGGCTGAGGATGAGCTGCATGCGCTCGAGTGGATTGCTGCCCGGCGGATTCTTGCCCCGCGAATCGATGCGCTCGAACTCGCGCGCCAGTGCCGAGACCAGCAGGTGCACCTTGGACGGGAAGTAGCGGTACAGGGTCCCGACCGCAACGTCCGCACGTTCCGCGACCGCGCGCATCTGCACGGCTTCGTATCCGCCTTTGGAGGCCAGGGCCAGGGTGGCGTCGAGGATCCGCTTGCGCCGTTCCTTCTGCGCGTTGGAACTGAGGTCGTCCTCGCCCAGCGTCGCCGCAGCGACTGTCGTGGGACGGGATCGAGAGCTGGTCGTCATACCTGTTTTCCTTCGCGCCTTGACTCATGGCCAGGTGACATATTAGAACACGTTCTAGACGAATGTGTCATTCAGGAGAGGCGGAAACCCGTTGTGACTATCGCCACCACCGAGGAACAGAGGGCTGCAGCGGGTTCGATCCAGGCGTGGGCGCGGTCCACGGACCCGCTCGTCACAGTACGCCAGGGACCAGCGGATTCGTGGCGCACGTCCTGGTCGTCCTTCGCGTCGCTCGGGATCTTCTCCGTTGCCGTACCCGAGGCGGTCGGTGGTTCGGGCGCGGAGATCGTCGACCTCGCCGCGATGATCGAGCAGGCTGCAACTGAACTCGTCCCGGGTCCTGTTCTGCCCACCGCGCTGGCGGCTCTGGTCGTCGGGCGCGGTTCCGGCGCGGCCGCGAAGACCTGGTCCGAAAATCTCGCCGACGGGAAGATTCCGTGCGCGGTCGCTCTCGGCAGTCCGCCGGTGAACGCCACCCTCGCCGACGACGGGGGGCTGGTGATCACCGGAGACGCCGGTTTCGCGATCGGTGCCGACTCGGGAATGTCGGTGTTGCTGGCGGCCGACGCCGGCGACGGCGTCGTGTGGTGCCTGGTCGACGGCGAGTCCGTCGGACTCGAGGTGGCTCCCGCCGACACGATCGACAAGAGCCGGCCGCTCGCCCGCATCCGGTGCACAGGCGTTGCCGTCGCACCGGACCGCGTGATCACCGGGCTGCGGGAGGGGTTGGTCCGGGATCTCGCGGCCACACTGGCTGCGGCGGAGGCATCGGGGGTCGCGCGCTGGTGCCTGCGCACCGCGGTGGACTACGCCAAGATTCGCGAGCAGTTCGGTAAGCCCATCGGCTCGTTCCAGGCGATCAAGCATCTGTGCGCCGAGATGCTGTGCCGCGTCGAAGCGTCGAGTGCCGCGGCCTGGGACGCCGCGGTGGCGGCCGAAGGCGCGTGGGACGCAGACGGCGGTGAACTGCCCATCGCCGCTTCCGTCGCTGCGGCGGTCACACTCGACGCCGCGGTGGAGACCGCCAAGGACTGCATCCAGGTGCTCGGCGGGATCGGCTTCACCTGGGAACACGACGCCCACTTCTATCTGCGCCGGGCGACGTCGCTGCGGCAGTTGCTCGGTGGGTCGACGAGGTGGCGCGCGAGGGTAGCCGAACTCACCCGCGGCGGCGCCCGCAGGCACCTGTCCCTCGATCTCTCGGAACTCGCCGACGAGCGGGCCCGGATCCGGGCCGAGGTGACTGAACTGGTCGCGCTGCCCGACTCCGAGCGTCGCGCCGCACTCGCCGAGTCGGGCTACCTCGCGCCGCACTGGCCCGAACCGTACGGGCGGGGCGCGCGGGCCGCCGAACAGATCCTCATCGAGCAGGAGCTGGCCGCAGTCGGTGTGGCACGGCCGGACCTGGTGATCGGGTGGTGGGCGGTGCCCACCATTCTCGAGCACGGAAGTCCGGAGCAGATCGAGCGATTCGCGATGCCCACTCTGCGCGGCGACATCATCTGGTGCCAGCTGTTCAGTGAGCCGGGGGCCGGTTCCGACCTGGCGGCCCTGCGCACGTCCGCCGTGAGGGTCGACGGCGGATGGACACTGTCGGGTCAGAAGGTGTGGACCTCGCGGGCTCACGAGGCGGACTGGGCGATCTGCCTCGCCCGCACCGACCGGGATGCGCCGAAACACAAGGGCATCACTTACTTTCTCGTCGATATGACAAGCCCGGGAATCACGATTTCACCGCTTCGCGAGATCACCGGCGACGCCCTGTTCAACGAGGTCTCTCTGGAAGACGTGTTCGTGCCCGACGATCTCGTGGTCGGCAATCTCGGTGACGGCTGGAAGCTGGCCCGTACCACCCTGGCCAACGAGCGAGTCGCGATGGGCGGTGGGTCGTCGCTGGGCGCGGCAATGGAAGAGCTGCTGACACTCGCAGGTGAAGGCGATCCGGTGACGGACGATCGGCTCGGCCGATTGATCGCAGGCGCGCTCGTCGGGTCCGTGCTCGAACTGCGCACCACCCTTCGGCAGCTCGACGGCCAGGATCCTGGAGCGGAGTCGAGCGTGCGCAAGCTGGTGGGTGTGCGCCAACGCCAGGAAGTGGCGGAATTCGCGATGGAACTCGGCGGCGTCGACGGCTGGGTGGACGGTCCGCTCTCGCGTGAGTTCCTCAACACACGGTGCTTGTCCATCGCCGGCGGCACGACGCAGATTCTTCTGACCGTCGCGGCGGAACGCATTCTCGGACTGCCCCGATCCTGAGCACCTCCCGCGATGGCCTTTCGCGAGTTCCGCGATGGTGATACAACTAGAACACGTTCTAAATCGAAAGTGGGAATGCCAGGTGGACTTCACCCGAGACGAGACTCAGGAGGCGATCGCCCAGGTTGCGAGGGGACTTCTGGACCGCGACCTCGAGGGCGACGCTCTGTGGCGCGCCTTTGCCGAGGCCGACCTGCTCACTCTCGCGCTACCCGAACGTCTCGGTGGGGAGGGCCTCTCGGTCACCGACGTCGGTGCGCTGCTCACCGAGGTCGGGCGCAGGGCGGCGGTCGTCCCCGCCCTCGCGACGCTGGGCTTCGGGGTGTTGCCCCTCGTTGCGCTCGGTGACGACAGGCAACAGGACGAGTTGCTGAGCGGGCTGGCGGACGGACGAACCTTCACCGCGGCGCTCGCCGAGCCCGGGAGGCCGTTCCCGACGCCGCCGTCGGTGACCGCGGTGGCGGAGGGGAACGACTACCTCGTCACCGGACGCGTCGTGGCCGTCCCCTATGCGGACGGTGCCCACCGCATCCTCGTGCCGGCCGACGCCGGCGTCGTGCTGGTGCAGCCGGGGTCGGACGGGGTGTCGCTGACTGCCACACCCTCGTCGTCCGGCAGTCCCGAATTTGCCGTCACCTTCGACGGAGCGCGGGGTGAACTCCTCGCCGGTGGACCGGAAGCGGTCCAGCAGCTCTATCGGATCGCCCTCGCCTCCATCGGTGCCGTGGCCGACGGATTGCTCTCTGGAGCAACACTTCTGGCGGGTGAGCATCTCGCCACCCGGCATCAGTTCGGCAAGCCGCTGGCGACGTTCCAGGCGGTCGCCCAGCAGATCGCCGACGTCTATGTCACCTCCCGCACCTTGCACGTATCCGCACTGTCGGCATCGTGGCGGGTGTCGCAGGGGCTCGACGCTCAGGACGACCTGGATGTGATGGCGTACTGGATCGCCGCGGAGGTTCCCGCAGCCATGCAGGTGCTGCACCACCTCCACGGCGGAATCGGCGTCGACGTCACCTATCCGCTGCACCGCTACTACTCGACTGCCAAAGACCTGGCGCGCCTCGTCGGCGGCGCCTCGTACCGACTCGACCTCGTGGGGGCCCGGTGTTCATCGATCTGACCGACGAGCAGCGAGAGTTGCAAGCGGAACTACGACGTTACTTCTCGGGCCTCGTCACGCCTGCCGAGGCGGAGATCATGCGCACCGAACGGCACGGCCCCACCTACCGTGAGGTGATCCGGCGGATGGGCAAGGACGGCTGGCTCGGCGTGGGCTGGCCGGTGGAATTCGGCGGCCGTGGATTCGGCGAGATCGAACAGCAGATTTTCGTGAACGAGGCGACGCGCGCGGACATTCCACTTCCGGCGGTCACCTTGCAAACGGTGGGCCCGACCCTCCAGAAGTACGGAACGGACGAGCAGAAACGCAAGTTCCTGCCGGCAATCCTCGCGGGCGAAGTGCATTTCGCGATCGGCTATACCGAACCCGAGGCCGGCACCGACCTCGCGGCCCTGCGGACCACGGCCCTCCGGGTGGGCGACGAATACATCGTGAACGGCCAAAAGATTTTCACCACGGGCGGCCACGACGCCGACTACCTGTGGCTCGCCGTCCGGACGGGTTCCGCGGATTCGCGTCACCGTGGGATCTCGATCCTGATCATGGACACGAAGGATCCGGGCTACAGCTGGACACCGATCATCACCTGCGACGGGGCCCATCACGTCAACGCCACCTACTACTCCGATGTTCGAGTACCGGTGAATATGCTTGTGGGTGAGGAGAACCAGGGGTGGCGACTGATCACGACCCAGCTCAACCACGAGCGGGTCATGCTCGGTCCGGCGGGACGCGTGGGCGGCCTCTACGACCGCATTCGCGACTGGGTGGTAGCCCACGGTCTTCTCGCCGAGCCCGACGTGCGGCGCGCGCTCGGAGAGATCCACGCAACGTATCGGCTGAACGAACTGCTCAACTGGCAGGTCGCCTCGAGTGACGCGGAGGCCATCGACATTGCCGATGCTTCGGCAACGAAAGTGTTTGCCACCGAGCGGATCCAGCGCATCGGAAGGCTCGTGGAGGAGATCATCGGACGCTACGGCGACCCGTCCGACCCGGATACCGCCGACCTGATGACCTGGCTCGACATGCAAACGAAGCGAAACCTGGTCATCACTTTCGGTGGGGGAGTCAACGAGGTGATGCGCGAACTGATCGCGACGGCAGGCCTGAAGCTTCCCCGAGTACCGCGATAGGAGCGCCGCGCATCATGAGTGCCGAACAGATCCTCGCTGCAGCAGAGAAGGTCCGATCCGCCGGTCCCAGCGCACCGCGGCCCGGACGGGACCCGATCAACCTCCCGATGATTCGCAACTGGGTAGAGGCGATCGGCGACCGGAACCCCATCTACGTCGACGAGGACGCCGCGCGGGCAGCAGGCCACGACGGTATCGTCGCCCCACCGGCGATGGCGCAGGTATGGACCATGCAGGGGCTGCACGCCGAACGCCAGCCCGACGACCCGCTGGGCCGCATGACGACCATCCTCGACGAGGCCGGGTACACGTCCGTCGTCGCCACCAACTGCGATCAGACCTACCACCGCTACCTGCGGCTCGGCGAGAGGGTCACCATCTCCACGACGCTCGAAGACGTCGTGGGACCGAAGAAGACCGGCCTCGGCGACGGGTGGTTCTTCACCACCCGCAGCCGGTGGACGGTCGCGAACGACGAGGGCGCCGACGAGGTCGTGGCCGAGATGGTGTTCCGCATCCTGAAGTTCGCCCCGAAACCCGCTGAACCGGTGGGACCTTCGGCGAACGGTCAGGGCGCGTCCTTCGACGATCTGGACCCATCGAAGATGATGCGGCCGAGTGCATCTCAGGATACCCAGTTCTTCTGGGACGGTGTAGCCGCGCACGAATTGCGTATCCAGAAGCGAGCGGACGGGTCCTTGCAGCATCCGCCGGTACCGGCGCTGTGGAAGGACAAGGCGGAGTCGACGGACTACCTCGTGGCCTCCGGCCGCGGCACCGTGTTCAGTTTCGTCGTTCATCACGCGCCGAAGGTGCCGGGGCGCTCACTGCCCTTCGTGGTGGCCCTCGTCGAACTCGAGGAGGGTGTCCGCATGCTCGGTGAATTGCGCGGCGTGGAGCCGTCCGTGGTGAGCGTGGGAATGCCCGTGGAGGCGATCTACCTCGACTTTCCCGGCGACGACGACACCGGCGGGGCGCCGTGGACCCTGTACGCGTGGCAGCCTGCGACGAAGGAGCACTGATGACCTCTACTCTCGACGTCACGGTCGGCACCACACTGCCGGAGCTCGCGATTGCAGGTGATCCCACCTTCGTGGTGTCGTCCGCGCTGGCCACCCGCGATTTTCAGGACGTCCACCACGACCGCGATCTGGCGCAGAAGCGAGGGTCGAAGGACATCTTCGTGAACATCCTCACCGACACCGGTCTGGTGCAGCGGTTCGTGACCGACTGGGCAGGTCCGACCGCCGTCATCAAGTCGATCGCGCTCCGGCTCGGAGTTCCGTGGTACGCCTACGACACCTTGATGCTCAGCGGAACGGTGGCCGCGATCGACGACGGTGTCGTCAGCCTCGACGTGGTCGGCAGGAACTCGCTCGGTAACCACATCACGTCGCAGGTGACGCTCGTGCTGAACGGAACCACGAACGGAGCCGGGGCATGAAGGGATTGTCGGGGAAGGCTGTCATCGCCGGCATCGGCGCCACCGATTTCACGAAGGATTCCGGTCGCAGCGAATTGCGGTTGGCGGCCGAGGCCGTGCTCGCCGCACTGGACGACGCCGGCCTGACCCCGGCCGACGTCGACGGGCTCACCTCGTTCACCATGGACACCAATACCGAGGCGGCCGTGGCCCGTTCGGTCGGAATCCCGGACCTGAAATTCTTCAGCCGCATCCACTACGGCGGCGGAGCGGCGTGTGCGACGGTGCAGCAGGCCGCGATGGCCGTGGCCACCGGGGTCGCGGACGTGGTGGTGGCATACCGGGCATTCAACGAGCGTTCCGGAATGCGGTTCGGCCAGGTGAATTCGGGTCTGGTGCAGCAGGTGAATTCCTCGGGGACCGACAACGCGTTCTCGTACCCGCACGGCCTGTCGACTCCGGCCGCATTCGTCGCGATGGTGGCCCAGCGCTACATGCACGAATACGGCGCGACGAGTGCCGACTTCGGCCGGATCGCCGTTACCGACCGGAAGCACGCGGCCAACAACCCGCAGGCCTTCTTCTACGGCAAACCGATCACCCTCGAGGATCACCAGAACTCCCGGTTCATCGCCGAACCCCTGCACCTCCTCGACTGCTGTCAGGAGTCCGACGGCGGCATCGCGATTGTCGTCACCTCGCCCGAGCGAGCCAGGAATCTGAGGCAGAAACCCGCTGTGATCGCGGCAGCAGCCCAGGGGAGCGGCAGCGACCAGTACATCATGACGAGCTATTACCGCCCCGAACTCGCGGGATTACCGGAAATGGCACTGGTGGGCAGGCAGCTGTGGGAACAGGCCGGGCTCGGGCCGCAGGACATCGATATGGCGGTGCTCTACGACCACTTCACTCCGTACGTATTGATGCAGCTCGAGGAACTCGGGTTCTGCGGTCGCGGCGAGGCCAAGGACTTCATCGCCGACGGTGCCATCGACATCGGCGGCCGGCTACCCCTCAACACTCACGGCGGCCAGCTCGGCGAGGCCTACATCCACGGGATGAACGGCATCGCCGAGGGCGTCCGGCAGATCCGCGGCACGTCGGTGAACCAGGTGAAGGACGTGCAGCACGTGCTCGTCACCGCGGGGACGGGTGTCCCGACATCAGGTCTGGTGCTGACGGCCTGACCTCCGGCCTGTTGCTCCGCCGCGCAATGTGTTTCGCGACGTACTCGGCGTCTCTGCCGACACCGCCGGTGAGCATCGAGGCGAACGCCTGGAGGAACGGGAGACCCACGAAGTACAGTCCGGGCTTGTCCGGCGAGACACCGCGGGATTGCTCGGGCCATCCGTCGGCGCCGCTCACCGGGATCCGGATCCACGAGGTGTCCTTGGTGAAACCCGTGCACCAGATAATGTTTCGGACGTCCAAATCGGTTCCGTCGTCGAGGACGGGCCTGCCGCCGCGCACGGCCGTGACTTTCGCGGGGAAGTGTTCTACCCCGGCATCGGCAAGGTCGGCTCGCTTGACCCGTAGGAGTGGGCCGCCCCCGGACCGGACGTGCGGGCGCATCTTCCGTCCCATCGGAGTGCGTTCCGTGAGAATGTGATTGGCCATGAACCACATGATCGGGATCGCGATGTGCGCGGCGCGTCCCTCGATGTCGAACGGCAACTCGCCGCGGACAGGGCCGCAGATCGTGGTCCGATGTGCAGCAGAAACCTCCAACGCGATGTCCGCGCCGGAGTGGCTGCACCCGACCACCAGCACGGGTCCGTCCTGCAACTGGGCGGGGTTGCGGTAGTCGCTGGAGTGCAGTTGCTTGATCCGGGGGTCGAGTTGCTCGGCGAGATCCGGGATCACAGGTGTCTGCCAGGTTCCGGACGCGACCACGACATTGGTGGCCTCGAAAGTCTGGGCCCCGGCAGTGACGACGTACCCGTCACCGCCCCGCGAAAGTCCGTCCACCGTGACACCGGTGCGAACGGGGAGGGAAAATCTGTCTGCATACGCCTCGAAGTAGTCGGCCACCTCGTCTTTGCCGGGCCATGTCCACGAACGTGCGGGAATGCCCCAACCAGGCAAGCCGTCGTATTGGGCTGGGCTGTAGAGACGGAGCGAGTCGAACCGCTCCCGCCACACGTCACCCACCCGGTCGTGGGCGTCGAGAATGACGAACCGCTGCTTGCGCCTGGCGAGGTGGTATCCGGTCGCGAGACCGGCCTGCCCGGCGCCGATCACGATCGTGTCGAACTGTTCTGTAGTCATGGTCATTGCCTCTTCGTCGAGGGTGGAAATCGTCAGCTACGACGCTATGACCGCACCCGGCCGGGGAGCTTCGGGAGAATGATGCAGAATTCTCCACCCGGCATGGGTAGTTCTATGCAGACGGCTCCACGAGCCGATGCTCGTAGGCATACGCGGTCGCAGCGGAGCGGGAAGAGATTCCCAGTTTGAGGAAGATGTTGCTCAGATGCCGGGCCACCGTCTTCTCGCTGAGGAACAGGTCCTCGGCGATGGCGCGATTCGTCTTCCCCGCGGCCACGAGGCGGAGCACATTCAGCTCACGGGGAGTCAGGGGCGAAGCCGAGGATTCGGTTCCGACTTCCGTCCGTACCCGTTCCAGATCGGGAGCAGCCGCCAGGTCGCGGTAGATCGCGGCGGCGAGATCGAACTCCATCCGTGCGGTGTCCACGTCGCCGAGCTCGCGGCACGCCCGCCCGATCAGCTCCCGCACGCGTGCCGCCTCGTACGGCGCCCCGATCAGGTTCCACCGTTCCCACGCCTCGCGGAGGACGGCCACTGCGTTCTGCGCCCGGGATTCCGCGAGCAGAACCGACCCCGATGCCTGCGCCGCCACGGCGTGGAGGTAGGGGATGTCGAGGCGTGCGGCGAGGGTTTCGAGCGCTGCTGCGGCGGCGCGGGCCGATGCGACGTCGTGCGCGGCGAGCATGATGTCGACGCATGCCGGGAGGAGTCGTGCCTGCTCGAGTGGGTCGAGTGTCTCGTCCACCTCACGCCGAATGCAGGCCACCGCGCTGCCGACCCGGCCCTGCATCATTCGCAGCAGGGCAAGCCCGGGCCGCGGCGGCCTACCCCATTTGTTCGCTTCCGTGTACAGCTTTTCGGCCTGCGCGAACTCACCGCGCAGTCGATGGAGCTCAGCCATCAGATAGCTGGCGGACCCCACCGCGGCGTGCACCGTCGGCTGGGTGAGTCTTCGGTGTGCACGCCGGGCCGCCTCCATGGACTCCGCCCATGCGCCCTGCAGTTGCAGGATCTCGGCGCGGTGGACGAGGCATTGGCCGCGGTAGGGCACCAGGTCCGGCTGCGCCGAACACCACCGCGTCAGTGCGGCAGTCCATTCCTGCGAGCGGCGCAGGTCGAAAATGCGCTGGCACTGTTCGATCACAGCGCAGTACACGATCCCGGTAACAATGGGAGACACCTCCTCTGACGTCACCCGGATCATGGCCTCGTCGAAGGCCGCAACGCCGTCGAGATGGCGCCCCAACACGATCAGCGCATGACCCGTCCCGAGCGCGCCCAGCGAGATGAGGTCAGGGTCGGCGAACCGTTCACCGATGACTGCTGCAGTGGAGAACACCTCCCGCGCTGCGGCGCCGTCTCCCTCGGCCAGGCGCCGGAGCCCCAGGGGAACCAGGAGGTAGCCGCGTTCGGGGCAGTCGACACCTGTGGTGTCCAGTAGCTTCCGAGCCCTGCCCAACCAGCCGCCACCGCGAACCTGCTCACCCCTGAGGGACAGGGCGAGTCCCAGCCAGAATGCGCAGCGCGCCGCACTCACGGGATCGCTGCTGCGTCCCCACTGGTTCACGGCCCGCGTCCAGAACTCGGTAGCGGCGTCGTCCTCACCGATCAGATAGGCGGCGACCGCGAGTCGCTCGAGATCCGTACCCTCGAGCGGTTCCTGCCGATCGGCGTTCGACAGTTGGGTGTAGGCGACGCTCCAGTCTCGCCGGGTGTAGGCCTCGCGGCCGGCCCGGAGCGCCGACGTGTCGTCGGACATCACCTTCTCCTGCCGGTTTCGCAGTGTCGTGGAGGCGCTCGCATCCAGATTACCGCCGCGCTCGCTGCCCTCGCGTGGTCGCTGTGGAGTCGTCGCATCGCGCCTGAAGACGGGTTCCCGGTCCGCAGACCAGGAGGCGGGGGCCTATATTCCCTGCACCCTGTCGGCGCCTCGAGTCACACTGGGTTCACACGCCGAGGAACGGGGAGTTCTGATGGTCGACGCGATCGCAGCCGAGGGGCTGGTGAAACGGTACGGAAAGGTCACCGCGCTCGGCGGTGTAGATCTCGCGGTCCGCGCGGGCAGCGTCATGGCCCTGCTGGGGCCGAACGGTGCAGGCAAGACCACCGCGGTACGCGTCTTCACCACCCTTCTCATCCCGGACGAAGGATGGGCCAGGGTGGCGGGTCTCGACGTCATCCACGACGCCCGGGCTCTTCGGTCGCGGATCGGTGCGTCCGGCCAGTACGCCGCGGTCGACGAATACCTCACCGGTTTCGAGAACCTCGAGATGGTGGGCAGGCTCTACCACCTCGGTGCCAAGCGAAGCAAAGCCCGGGCCCGCGAGTTGCTCGAACAGTTCGATCTGGTGGAAGCCGGGGACCGGCCCGTGAAGGGGTACTCCGGCGGCATGAGACGCCGCCTCGACCTGGCGGGCGCGCTGGTGGCCGAACCGGAGGTCCTTTTCCTCGACGAACCCACCACCGGACTGGATCCCCGGGCCCGACTCGGATTGTGGGACGTCATCGACGGCCTCGTGGCCAAGGGCACCACCCTGTTGCTCACCACCCAGTACATGGAAGAGGCGGAGCGGCTCGCTGATCAGATCGCCGTCATCGACCGCGGCAGCGTGATCGCGCGGGGAACCGCCGACGAGCTGAAGGATCGCGTCGGTGGCGAGCGCATCGAACTGACCGTCCGGGAAGGTGCCGATCTCGAGGTGGTGCGAAACGAACTCACACCGCTGGCCGCGGGAGCGATCACCATCGAAGACAACGTCCGCCGGGTCACCGTCCCGGTGTCCGGGGGTTCGGACGCACTGGTCGAGGCCCTGGGGCGGCTGTCCGATCGTGGGGTGAAGGTATTCGACGTCGGACTGCGCCGGCCCACGCTCGACGACGTGTTCCTCACCCTCACCGGGCACGAGGCCGAGGAGGAGCAAGTCTCATGACCGCACCACCGACCACCGCCCCGATGCACACCGCACTCGCCGACGGTCTCACCATCGCCAAGCGCAACATGATCAAGATCAAACGCGTGCCCGACCTCATCGTCTTCACCACGCTGTCGCCGATCATGTTCGTGCTGCTGTTCGCATACGTATTCGGAAGTGCCATCGAAGTTCCCGGGATGTCGTATCGCGAGTTCCTGATTGCCGGAATCTTCACCCAGACGGTCATCTTCGGGGCGACGTGGACCGGACTCGGCATGGTCGAGGATGTGCAGAAGGGGATCATCGACCGGTTTCGATCGCTCCCGATGGCGCCGTCAGCGGTTCTCCTGGGACGGACGTCCACCGACGTGCTCATCAACATCGTCAGTCTCGTGGTGATGTCGCTGACGGGTCTCGTCATCGGGTGGCGTATCCACTCGAGTGTGGGCGAGGCCGTACTGGGCTACCTGCTTCTGCTGCTGTTCGCCTATGCGCTGTCGTGGGTGATGGCGGTGGTGGGGCTGTGGATCCGCACGCCCGAAGTGTTCAACAATGCCAGCTTCATCGTCATCTTCCCGTTGTCCTTCGTCGCGAACACGTTCGTCGAAACCACCAACCTGCCGGGACCGCTCAAAGTGATCGCGGAGTGGAACCCGGTGTCCGCACTCACCCAGGCCGTGCGCGAATTGTTCGGAAACACGAACCCCGCCATGGCAGTTCCCGACGCCTGGCCATTGCAGAATCCCGTGATCGCGTCGCTGGCATGGACGGCGGTACTGCTCGTCATCTTCGTTCCGTTCGCGATCCGGCGTTACAAGAAGGCGGTCAGCCGCTGACTGTCGCCGGTTGCCGCTGCTCCCGGTGACCGCCGCTGCTCTGATGCACCAACGGGACGCTCGTTGCGTTGGATGGAACGAACGTCCCGTTCGTTCAGGGGGAAGGGCGGGAGGGACCACTGGGACCATGACTAGGTTCTGTCTGCTAATTGCGCAGACGGTGCGTTGTGACTGTTGAGGCGAGGAGTACGCCACCGAGGTAAGTGATGGCGTACTTGTCATACCGAGTGGCTATACCGCGCCAGTGCTTGAGTCGATTGAAACCCCGCTCAACGGTGTTGCGGTGTCGGTAGAGCGCCGGGTCGAAGGCCGGTGGTCGCCCGCCTCGGGAACCTTTCTCCTTCCGTCGTGCAATCTGATCGGATCGTTCCGGAATCGTGTGCGAGATGCGCTTTTCCCGCAGGAAGTTTCGAGTCGAAGGATGGGAGTACGCCTTGTCTGCCAGCAACCGCATCGTGCCACCGTGCCGATCCGGATAGATCTCGAGCAGCGGCGCCAGCTGTGGGTTATCGCCGACCTGCCCGGCAGTCAGCAACAGGGCGACCGGAGCGCAGGTGCCGTCGATGAGGGCGTGGATCTTCGTCGTCCACCCGCCTCGGGACCGTCCCAGGGCGTGATCGGTGGGCTCGCCCGCAAACGTGTAATTCGACTCAGCCCCCTGTGGATCTGGGAGCTGGAGCACCCGCCGCATGCTGATGGGCACGCACGCTGGTCGAGTCGATCGAGACCAGAGCCGCCAACGCCTCATCGTCGACATCACGGACCGCATGCACGGCGCGGAACATTGCCTCGTAGGTTCCGTCGATCGACCAGCGCTTGTGTCGTTCCCAGATCGACTGCCAGGCACCGAACTCGTCGGGAATATCCCGCCATGGGGAACCGGTCCGGAACCGCCAGCAGATCGCCTCGAGTGTCACGCGGTGGTCGTTCCATGGCCGACCACGCCGCGGACACGACGTGGGCATCACTTCCGCGAGCACCTCCCACAAGTCATCGGAAATCACACCTGAACGAGTCACCTGTCCACCATGAACCATCTTCGCCTCGCGATTTAGCAGACACGCCCTAGTCGCGGGAATCGACGTCCCGGCCGGTTCCGAGGTCGGAGCAGTCGACCATTTCGACTCCGTGAGCGGCGA
This sequence comes from Rhodococcus sp. MSC1_016, assembly GCF_023667485.2. Taxonomy (NCBI): domain Bacteria; kingdom Bacillati; phylum Actinomycetota; class Actinomycetes; order Mycobacteriales; family Nocardiaceae; genus Rhodococcus; species Rhodococcus sp. MSC1_016. The sequence goes on along the minus strand of NZ_JAMOZI020000001.1, from coordinate 4,722,631 downwards.
GGTACTGCCTCGCGCCGGTGTCGCCGGTGAGGCTGTGGCGTAGAGCTTTCCAGTGGTCGCGGCCGATGAGGACGGGATGTCCGGGTGCGTCGGTGTAACGGGCTTGCCGCAGGGCCGCTCGTGCGCTGCCGGGCGGAACGGAGGCGATGCGGCGTACAGCGTCGGCGTCCAGGTCGGGCAGATCGACGAGGGTGATGACGACGGCGTCGACGTTGTCGAACGTCTCCGCAACCTCCAAACCTCGCCGCAGCGACGCCGACATGCCCTGGTGCCAGTCTTTCGCCACACCCACGACCACCGGTACGCCGTCGGGTAGCAGGCTCTCGGCCTCGTCGGCGCGGGCGCCGAGGACTACGACGACGGGACGGCATCCGGCCTCCGCGAGGATGCGCGCGCCACGCCCCAGCCAGGGTTCTCCGTCGACGCCGACGACGAGCGCCTTGGGCATACCCATCCGCGAGCCGCCCCCCGCGGCGAGCAGCACGCCCCCGATCGTCACGGCTGGACGACCGCGGCCCGATCGGCCGTCGACACCGCGATCGGCTCGCTGTCGGCGTCCTCGGAACTGGCAGCTAAGTACGGCACGCGTTCACGCTACTTCTCCATCGGAGAGTTTGCTCCGCGGCCTGGGGGAACAGCGGTCGTAGACTGACCGACACCGGCCTCCGGACAGCGAGAGGCGCGACGCCGAGACGACGCATCGAAGGGGATGGACGCATGCTTGATCCGAAACGAGGTGGCTCGCCGGCCGGTCAGACGTTCGCGCGGTCGTGGGGTGGCTCGGGCAGTGTCATCGACATCGACGGACCCGTCCACTGGGTCGAGTACGGCGATCCGCAAGCAGGGTCGCTGCCGGTGGTGATGGTGCACGGCCTCGGCGGGTCCCATCTCAACTGGGTCCGGGTGGCCCCGGCCTTGGCGGAACGGACGCGGGTTCTGACGGTGGATCTCCCCGGTTTCGGACTCAGCCCGGCGGGGAAGCGTCAGACAGGGATCCCCGCCAACGTCGCGGTACTTCACCGCTTCCTCACCGAGGTGGTGGGTGGGCCGGTGATTCTGATGGGCAATTCCATGGGCGGCATGATTTCGATGTTCGAGGCGTCCGCCCACCCCGACACTGTTGCTGCACTCGTGCTCGTCGACCCGGCGCTTCCTGCGGCGCAACGAATGCCGCATCCGCGGATCGCTGCGCAGTTCGCGATGTATATGACGCCCTTCGTCGGGGAGCGTTACCTCCAGTATTCGAGCCGGCGGATGACCGACCGTCAGCTGGTCGAGCGGGTCATCGACCTGTGCTTCGCCGATCCCGCACGGGCCTCCGAGGACGTCCTCGAGGCAGCAACGGAGCTGGCGAAGTACCGGCGCGAGCAGCCCTCGCAAGATGCCGCGTTCCTGCAGGCGAGCCGGTCACTGATGCGGGTGATGGCGCGTCCGCAGCGTTACCTGCAGGCCATGCGCGCCCTCGAACAACCGGTTCTCCTGCTCCACGGTGACCGCGACCGCCTGGTTCCGGTCGCCGCGGCGCGCAAGGTCGCTGCCGACAACCCGCGGTGGGACACCGTCGTACTGCCCGGCGTCGGGCACACCCCACAACTCGAGATGCCGGACGCGGTACTCGACCACGTGCTGACCTGGATCGACCGGCACGGGCTCGTCTAGCGTCTTCGCTCCCGTCCGGGTGTCGCCGGCGGCCGGCAGGTAACCTCACTCACATAACTCGCATACTAAATGCGAATTAATGTACTTTCAGATCATGCAGCTCACCCGGTTCACCGACCTCGGCTTGCGGGTCGTCATGCGCCTGGCCGTCGCGGCAGAGGGGGACCGTCCGGGGAGCCGTCAGGTCGCCGAGGAATTGGCGGTGTCCTACACGCACGCGACAAAAGTGATCACCCGGCTCGCTGAACTCGGCATCGTCGACGCGCGCCGCGGCCGCGGGGGCGGCCTCGCCATTACCGAACTCGGCCGCACCGCCTCGGTCGGGTGGCTCGCCCGCCGCCTCGAGGGAGACGGGGAGGTGGTCGACTGCGACGGCGCCCAGCCGTGTCCGCTGCGGTCGGGTTGCCGGCTGCGGTCGGCGCTGCGCCGTGCGCAGGAAGCGTTTTTCGCGTCGCTCGACACTGTCACCATCGACGACCTCACCCAATCACCGACCCGCGCCGTCCTGCTCGGACTGCCCCGGCCGGCCGACACAGATTTCAAGTTCTCTTCCGCGATCGGAGAATGACATGCTCTCGCCCACTTCCACGGAAATCATCCGCGCCACGCTGCCCGTGGTCGGTGCCGCCATCGGCGACATCACTAGCCTGTTCTACCGCAAGATGTTTGCCGCCCACCCCGACCTCGAACGCGACTTGTTCAACCGGGGCAACCAGAAGCAGGGTGGTCAGCAGAAAGCGTTGGCGGGGGCAATCGCCGCGTTCGCGGCTCTGCAACTGGAACCCGATCGGGCTCGCGTCGATTTGATCCTCTCGCGGATCGCGAACAAGCATGCCTCGCTGGGAATCGAGCCCGCCCAGTACGCGATCGTGTACACCCATCTGTTCGACGCCATCGTCGAGGTGCTCGGTGACGCCGTCACTCCGGAGGTGGCCGCCGCCTGGGACGAGGTGTACTGGACGATGGCCGAGACTCTGATCGCGATGGAAGCCGGTCTCTACCGCGCAGCGGGGGTCGCGCCCGGTGACGTCTGGCGGCAGGTGCGTGTCCGTGAGCGCCGCCACGAGTCCGCCGACACCGTCTCCTTCGTGCTCACCTCGGTGGACGGTGCGCCCCTGCCCGCCTTCGCCCCGGGGCAGTATCTCTCGGTGGGGGTTCATCTTTCCGACGGCGCCCGGCAGATCCGCCAGTACAGCCTCTCGTCCGCTCCGTCGCAGAAGGACTGGCGGATCACCATCAAGCGGGTGGACGGGCAGATGCTGTCGGACGGATCGCACTCGCCTGCGGGCGAAGTCTCGAACTTCCTGTACCACAATGTTTTCGAGAATGACCTGCTGGACGTGACCACCCCGTTCGGTGACCTGGTTCTGCAGGACGACGACGCGCCGCTGCTGCTGATTTCGGCCGGCATCGGGTGCACGCCGATGATGGGAATGCTCAGCCACCTCGCCGACACCGAGGACACCCGCCCGATCTCGGTGCTGCACGCCGACCGATCGCCCAGTAACCACGCCCACCGGGCGGAACTGGCCGAACTCGTCGAGCGGCTGCCGTTCGCGGTCATGCACCGCTGGTACGAGGATCTCGGCGCGCGTCGCCCCGAGGCGGACCTGCGGAAGGGGCGAGCCGACCTCGGGGAGATCACCGTCGCCCCCGGCACCCGGGCCTATCTCTGTGGGCCGCTGCCCTTCATGCTGGGCATGCGCGAAGCCTTGCTCGAGAAAGATGTTGCGGCCGAGAACATTCACTACGAGGTTTTCGGCCCGGACAGCTGGGCGGCCGCCCCGGCATGAACTGCACCTCACCCGCACACCTCGGTACACGAGCAGGGTGCGAGTGGGACTGGGTATCGGTCGGCTCGTCTTCCGCGCCCTCAATTCCATCGAAATGCTCTGGGCGGCACGCTGGTTGCCGCGATCGTCGTCGACGCCCCACCCGCCCATGTTCTACCTGATCACCGGAATATTCCTCCTCGGCCAGTAGGTCGCGCGCCGATCGTGCCAGCCTAACTGTCGGTTGGGGATTCGGCGTCGGCAGCTCCCCGTGATCCTGCGATCGACTGCGCGAGCGCACGAAACAAGTGAGTGAGTTCGGGGCGGGTTGCCGTTCCGCTGCGGACTACCCCGCACACCGGGATGCGCAGAAGGTCGTGCGACTCGCGCATGAAACTGAGCCCGCGCCGGGGAGTCGCGTCGGCGGTGTCGGCGTACAACACGGTCCACGACAGGGGAGTGGTGAGGACGTCGAGGGTCGCCGTGTGGTCGCTGGGAATGGATGGCCCGAGCTTTACGCGTTGCCCGACCTGCCGGAATGCATCCTCGACCACGGTGTGGATCAGCACCTGACTACTGCGCGGCGGCAGCAGTAGCGGATAGGGCGCCAGTTCGCCGAGGTCGACGGTCGAAAACTTGGACAGCGGATGTTGAGCCGAGGTGACGATCACCAGATCCTCGAGGCCGAATTCGATTGTTTCGAGTCCTGGTCTGTCGACGCCGCCGCGGATCAGGGCCAGGTCTGCATCACCGGACGCCACCGCGGTCATGCGGTCGGTGAAATCCTTGATGACGAATTCGATGTCGAGCTGTGGGAACTCCTCGCGCACAAGCGATATCGCCTCCAGGCTTTGGGTGGCGAAGCTCATGCTGGCGCTGATTCGCAGCCGATTGCGGGGGTCGAGTCCCACCGAGAGTGCGCGCGCCTCGAGGCTCATCATTTCTGCCGCGATAGGCATGAGGCGTTCGCCGGCCGCGGTCAGGCGCGTCGCACGGGTGGACCGTTCGAGTAGGGCCGTGCCGAGTTCGTGCTCGAGCTTGGCTATCTGGTGGCTGATCGCCGACTGCGAGATGAAGCATCGCTCCGCCGCTCGGGAAAAACTGCCTTCTTCACCGACCGCGAGGAAGTAGCGCAACTGCCGGAACTCCATGACCCCAGGCTACAGCGCCGACGAGCATTTATGAGCAATCGAGATAACACAATTTCGATTTCCCCAGGTTATTGGCAATCAGGCTCATCGGATCCATAAGGTGGGCTCATACGCAACGCTAAGCACAGGAACGCTGGCAGAGGAGGTTTTCGGTGGATCGCACACAGGTCGTCATCGTGGGATCGGGTTTCGGCGCCCTCGCGGCGGCGAAGAAGCTCGGCAAGGCAGGCACGCCGTTCGTGCTGATTTCCGAGACCACCGAGCATCTCTTCCAGCCACTGCTCTACCAGGTGGCCACGGGTGTGCTCTCGCCCGGCGAGATCGCGCCGTCCATCCGCGCCATCCTCGCCAAGTATCCCAGTGGTGACGTCCGGCTCGGCCGCGTCGTCGACGTCGACCCGGACAAGCACGAGGTGGTCTACGAGGCAGGCGGGATCCGCCACACCCTCGGCTACGACACTCTGATCGCCGCGACGGGTGCTCGTCAGGCGTACTTCGGCCGCGACGAGTTCGCCGAGGTCACGTACGCCCTCAAGACCGTCGCCGACGCCGACCGGTTGCGCCGCCAGATCGTCCGCTGCTTCGAAGAGGCGCACACCACGTCGGACCCGGAACGTCGCCGGGATCTGCTCCACTTCATCGTGATCGGCGCGGGGCCCACCGGGGTCGAACTGGCAGGTCAGATCAAGGAACTGGCGGGACGCTACTTCGAGAAGTCGCTGCGGGACGTCACCGCCGAGGACGTCACCGTGACCCTCGTCGAGGGTGCGGGGGAGACGCTGCCCGTGTTCGGCGGCAAGCTCAGCAAGTACACGCAGGACTCCCTCGAGCGTGCAGGGGTCGAGGTGGTCCTCGGCACCATGGTGACCGATATCGACGAGCACGGTGCCACCTTGTCGTCGCCCGGTAACGGGTTCGAGAAGCGACTGACGGCGGAGACGATCATCTGGTCGGCCGGCATTCAGGCCAACGACTTCGCGGCGGTGCTCGCGGAACGGACCGGGTGTGAGACCGGCCGCGGCGGTCGACTGCTGGTCGACGAAGACCTCACCGTGGGCCGCTACGACGACATCTATGCCATCGGCGACATGGCTTCGCTGAACAACCTCCCGGCTCAGTCGCCGTTCGCGATGCAGGGTGGCCGTCACGTTGCGGCGATCATCAACGGAAAGCGCACGGCCGGAACACCCTTCACCTATCGGGACAAGGGCAGCATGGCGATCATCAACCGGTTCCGCGCGATCACCCGCGTCGGCAAGATCGAGTTGACCGGTGTACTCGCCTGGTTCCTGTGGCTTGCCGTCCACCTCGTCTACCTGGTCGGATTCCGGAACCGCTACGTGGCAGTGATGTCGTGGTGTGGATCGTTCCTCGGTCATCGGCGCCCGCACTTCCACTACGCGCAGGAGATCGAACCTGCCGACTCGAACGAGCTGGACCGGGCGGCCTAGAACTCAGGACGCCCCGGCCCGCCGGCCCGCGACATAGACCTCGGCGATGGAAGTATCGCGTATCCCCATCAAGAGCGCGAACAGGGTCTGATCGCGGGCCAGGTCGGGGTCGGCGGCGCGGATGCCGTGGCGCAGTAGTCCGTCGAGCGCCGGGGTGCCGGACGGATCGACGACGACGAAGTCGGCTTCCTTACCGACGTCGAAATTGCCGAATCGGTTCTCCATATCCAAGGCTCTGGCACCGCCGAGGGTACCGATGAACAGCATTTCGGCCGGATGCATCGATACTCCGTCGTCCCCGGGTTCGTTGATGTGCACTTTGAACGCATCGCCGAGCACCCGCGGGATCAACCATTCGTCGCCGCCGCCGAAATCTGTGCCCGCGGAAATGTTGACACCCGAGGCGACCGTCCGCTTCCACGGCATCGCTCCGGATCCCAGGAACAGCTGCGAGACCGGACAGTGCGAGACGGACGTACCGGTCTCGGCCATCCGTTCGAGCTCGACGTCTTGACAGTGCACGCAGTGCGCAAGGATGGTGCGTCGGCCCAGCAGGCTCTTCCCTCCCACCTGGGAGCCGGGCAGGAACTTCCCGTCGTAGGTGTCCAGGTATGAATTCACCTGGTACACCTCTTTGGTCGAGTCCACCTCTCCGGTTCCCGGGCGATTGTTCTCGTTGAGATGCGAGTGCACATACACCCCGCGGTCCCGTACTTCGTCGTACAGTTCCCCGAGGTTTTTCAAGGTCTCGGTCGTCACCGACAACGAGAACCGCGGGACGATAGCCACATGCAACAGTGCGGTGGCGACATCACCGGTGTCCGCGCCGTGCCACTTGTCGATCTCTTCGCGGGTCAGCCGGATGGCGTCTTCTTCGGATGTCATCAGTGGCTGGGCGGTGCCGACACCGACAGTCTGAATGCCGCGGCCGCTGACGATACGTAGACCGGCCTTCTTCGTCTCGGTGAACAGGGCGTCCTGTGCATGCGGAAACGCCGACCCGAACACCATCGCGGCCGTAGTGCCCGCCGAGATGCGACGGTGGGTGAACTCGACGGCGGCTTGCTGCGCGAACTCCGGATCGGCGAACTTCGTTTCCGACGGGAACATGCACAGGGTCAGCCATTCCAGCAGTTGTCCGCCGCCGTAGGAGTCGCCGGCGTAGGTCTGCGGGAAATGGATATGGGTGTCGACGAACCCCGGCAACAGGAACCCGGGCCGGTGGTCGTGCACGGTGCCGGACTCATATTCCGACGGAATCTCGGTTCGGTCGCCGCAGAACGCGATTCGCCCGGAATCGTCCAGGACAAGCGCGCCGTCGGGAATCGATACGAGAGCGGCCGCGGCTTCGGTCACTGTCGGTGCGCCGGCGATGTGGAAGATGTGCCCGAGGTGGATGTGCGTTGCCATGTGATGAACTCCCGTCCAGTAGCGGCCAGTACTCACAATGCCACCGATCCGACCCATATCGTGGCGAAACAGACCGAGCACCCGACCGGACGAACAGGTGCAAGTGCACAACCGGGACGGGCTACGGGGCCTCGAGGTGACCGACACGGGCCGTGGTCATCTCTCGCCACACCCGTGCCGGAGTCATCGGCAACCGTCGCAAGCGAACGCCGGTGGCGTCGGCAATGGCGTTGGCCAAGGCCGGGGCCACCGGGTTGTACGGCGACTCGCTCATGGATTTGGCGCCCAGTGGACCTAATTGGTCGTAGGTGTCCGCGAAATACACCTCGGTCTCCGGGATATCGGCCAGTTGAGGGATGTGATAGTTCCTCAGCTGAGGTCCCAGGACTGTTCCGGCGCCGTCGAGGCGGATCTCTTCATGCAGCGCACTGCCGATCGCCTGAGCTACGCCTCCCTCGACCTGCCCACGGCACTGCTGCGGATTGAGGACGGTCCCCGCGTCGGCGGACTGAACCGACTGCAGAATTCGTACCTCACCGGTGACCGTGTCGACGGCGACCCGGAATGCATGCACGTTGAAGACCACTGAGCGGGGAGTGCCGTCGTGCCGACCCTCGGCTCGAAGAACGCCCTCGGCTGCGAGCTTGTCCCATTCGATCACCTGGGTGCCGATCCGGACGCCCTCCGGTGTCAGCGAGCATTCCGCGTCCTCGGCGACACCGGCGATGCGGCACGCGGTTCCGGACAGAAGTGCGCGCAGACTGTTGCATGCCTGATCGACTGCCTTCCCGGCAACCACACTTCCGGCCGACCCGAACGCTCCCGTGTCGTGCCCAGTGAGGTCGGTGTCGGACTGGCGGACGATGATTCGATCGACGGTGGTACCGAGCGCGGTTGCCGCGAGCTGCGCGTGCACGGTCGTGGTTCCGTTGCCGAATTCGGCGGTTCCTACCCGCACTTCGTAGCGGCCGCCCGCGACGAGAGTGCAGGACGCCTCGGCGAAGTGCCCACGCGGCGGAATGGTTGCGATCATGGACGCCGCCATGCCCTCGCCGACTTTCCACCGCGGGCCCTCCGGCGCGGCAACTCCATTGCCCCGGCGCAGGGCTGCCTCGGCGAGGTCGAGGCATTGGTCGAGCCCGTAGCTCCCGTAGGTGAGGTCGTCGTGCGCCACCTCGGCTTCGACGAAGTCGTCCCCCGGAACGATCACGTTACGGCGGCGGAAATCGAAGGGGTCGATGCCCAGCTTTCGGGCAAGCTCGTCCAACGCCGACTCGATACCGAAAATGACCTGTCCGAGCCCGTATCCGCGGAAGGCGCCCGACGGCAGGTTGTTGGTGTACACGGCGCGGGCATCGACCCGCTTGTTGGGAGAGCGGTACAGCGCGACCGACTCTCCGCAGCTGTGGAACATCACCCCCGCGGAATGATTCCCGTAGGCTCCGGCGTCCGACAGCACGTCCACGGCGAGCGCGGTCAGCCTTCCGTCTCCATCGGCCCCGGCCCGCACTGCGACCCGCATGGGATGGCGGCACGGCGCGGTGGTGAACTGGTCCGAGCGGGTGAACTCGTACTGCACGGGCTTACCGGTGCGCGAAACCGCAAGCGCGACGAGGTCCTCGACGAGCATTTCTTGTTTGGCGCCGAATCCACCACCGATTCGGGCGGTGAACACCCGGACCCCTGAACGGTCCAGCGCGAAGAGTCGTGCCAGTTCGTCGCGTACGAGGAAGGGAACCTGAGTGCTGCTCCGGAGGGTCAGTCGCCCCTCGTCGTCGAGCCAGCCGATCGCGGAATGCGTCTCAAGATGGACGTGTTGCACGCGCTGCGTCTGCCACGTCCCCTCGACCACCGCGCCCGACGCCCGGGCCGCCTCGAGTCCCGATTCGATGTCGCCGACCTCACCGTGTAACTCTGCCACCAGGTTCCGGGTGGGATCCGCGATGCGCGACTCGGCGCCCTTGTCGGAATGGAGCAGGGGCGCACCTGCCCGGTGTGCCAGGTCCGGGTCGAATACAGGCTCCAGAATGTCGTAGTCGACGTCGATCAATTCCGCTGCGCGGCGGGCAATGTCGACCGAGTCGGCGACCACCGCCGCGACACGCTGTCCGACGAACCGCAGCACGGTGTCGAAGACGTAGGTGTCGTCCGGGTCGTCGGTGCGGAGTTCGTGGCGTGCGGTGGAGAAGGCGATGTCCGGGCTGTCTCGGTGGGTGAGTACCGCGTGGACGCCGGGCACGCCCTCCGCTGCGGCGGTGTCGATGCGGGTGATCCGCGCATGGGCGTGCGGGCTGCCGAGGACATGGACGTGGAGCAATCCCTGGACCCTGACATCGAGGGTGTACGGTTCGGCCCCGCACACCACCCGGGTGGCGGCGGGGGCAGGAATCGAACGGCCGGAGGAGTGACCGCTCGAGTCGTCCTCGGTGGTGCAGATTCCGCCGACTGCATCCCGGATCGCGCGGTAACCCGTGCAGCGGCACAAGTTTCCCTTCAGGGAGCGGGGAAGGTCGGCCCGTTGATCGGCGGTGAGCGCAGAAGCAGTAACTACCATTCCCGGAGTACAGAATCCGCACTGGAAGCCGGCCGCAGCGACGAACTGCTCCTGGACGGGATGTAGTCGTTCGGGGCTCCCCAGCCCCGCGGCCGTCGTCACCTCGAGGCCCTCGGCACGGTGCGCCGGAATGACGCACGAATGCACGGGGTGGCAGTCGAGCAACACCGTGCAGGCGCCGCAATCACCGGCGTCGCACCCCTTCTTGACCGCGAAAACCTCGTGGTCCCGCAACAGCGTGCGCAGGCACTGACCGGGCCGCGGGTCGGCGTTTACCGGCTGCCCGTCGACGGTGAACTTCATGCCAGTTCCTCCCTGATCTCCTCCGCGAGGACGGCGGTGACATGGCGCCGCCAGTCGACGACACCGTGTGCATCCGTGAAGTACGCCTCGAGTGGAATATGTTCCGCCAGTGCAGTGTCGAGTGCGTGAGGGTCGGGAACGTCGGGGAAGCGCAGTACGAATGGGCGCAGGGTCGACGCGGTGACGGCGAGCGTGAATCCGTCCGGTCCGAGTCGTCCCGCCAGGAGTGCGCCGGACCGGCCGAGCGGCGAATAGGCGATCTTGCGGAGCGTCGTGCGGCTCCGGAGTGCCGATCCCGGGAAATGAATGCTGCGGATCAGTTCGCCCGGATTCAGCAAGGTGCACCCGGCGCCGGTAACGAAGTCGAGCACCGGGATTCGCCGTTCGCGCCCGTCGGGCGCCCAGAGCAGCACCTCGGCGTCGAGTGCGCAGCAGGCGGTGATCATGGCGCCTGCCGGCAGCGCGAGCGCGAGGTTTCCCCCGACGGTGGCGGTGTGCCAGATCTTCCACGACGCGACGAGCGCTTCGGCGCACGGGCGGAACAGGCTTGTTCCGATCCATTGATCGTAATATGCGGTGTGGCAGAGTGTTTCGATGGTGCACGTGGCGGCCACCTCGAGCTCGTCGGGGTGCACCGTGACTGCCTGCCAGCTCAGAGTAGTGAGATCTACCAGGTGGGTGAGGCCCGGTTGCGGTTCCGAGTACAACCAGGTTCCGCCGGCCAGGTACGCCGATCCCGGTTCCGGCACGGGAAGTTCCGCGCGCGTGCGCGGTGTGGCGATGTCGGTGACGAACGAGAGGTCCACGGTGTCACCCTCCCACGCTCGACCACCGTGCGCCCGTCGACGAGCAGTTCCTGGGGCGGCCGTTCGGCGTCAACTCAGCCAACCTGTGTAGGCAGACCACGCCGGCCCGGGGTCCGGAGCGTCGGAACGCTGAACCGTCGCCTGGATCAGGCCGTAGGGGCGGTCGGCGGCGTGGAACACCTCGTTGTCGTTCTCCACACCGAAGCGCCCGAGGTCGTGCGCGAAGTGATGCTTGTTGGGCGCAGACAGACGCACCTCCGCGAGTAAAGGACAGCGCTCGAGGACGGCCTTTCCGATTTCGTAGAGTGTCTGCTGCAGGGCCAACGAATGCACTGTCGCGAACGTGGACACGATCTGTTCCTTGATATCGGTGTACACGCTGTTCCAGTCGACCTCGGTGGTGACGAACCGCCATTGCACGACGAGTGACGTGGCCATCACCCGGTCGTGGGTCTCTTCGAGGACGGTGTACTCGTCCTTCAGGAACCCGAAGAACTCGCTGCCCGTGGATTTCAGAATCACCAGATCTTTCAGGCCCCCGACCACCCATGTTCCGTCGGCGTCGACCGTGATGGCCGCGGTACGCACCTCCTCGCCCTTTCGCACCCAGGTGTGATCGTGCTCGGCACCCTCGACCACGGCCCGCGCCCACGAGTACTCCTCGATCTCGATGCGCGCGCCCTCGACAGGTTGGACGTCGTTCACGAAATGCCGCGCCAACGCCAGTCCGTATTCCTCGATGGAATCGAGTCCCTCCTCCTTCGCGTAGGAGAAGGCGGTCTGCTTCTGACTATCCGTGGGCAGCACGGTGCTCTGATCGCCCTCGAGGTGCGCGGCGGAGAAGTCACCTCGAAGACAGGTGGAGACGCTCACGTCCCGGATCTCGTGCCGAGGGGTGTCGCGGTAGATCCGGACGATCCGGTTCTCAGCCTTCCCATACTGGTTCTTGCCCAGGACGATCTTGCCCCCGAGGTGGGGGCCGTTGTTCGGATTGCTCACGTTCAGCTCCCGCGATAGGTGGAATAGCCGTAGGGGGACAACAACAACGGAACGTGGTAGCCACGCTGGGGATATCTCAACTCGAAGGTGACGGTCACCACCGGGTAGAAGGTGTCCTGGCCGCGCCGACCGAAATAATCACCGGTGTCGAACACGAGGCAATACGTCTCCGCGATCAGGCCCTCGGGTGCAATCTCGGGGATGCGGCCGTCGACGCCGGTCATCGCGGAGGCGATCGGTTCACCCTTGAGGGATTTGAGCCGCACGTGCAGTCCGGCCGCCGGCTCACCGGTCGTTGCGTCCAGCACGTGCGTGCTGAGGATTCTGGTCATCAACGTCCTCCTTCGGTGGAGTGGTTCAGCAACCGTACGAGACGCAACCGGTTGATCGCGGCGAGTTCCGCCCGCAAAACCCTGCGCTCGGTGCTGCTGTCGTTGTCGAGGCGTCGGTGCAGCACGTCGAGCAGTTCCTGCGCAGAACGTCCGGACGCGCACACGAGGTAGACGTGCCCGAACTTTCTCTCGTACTCCTCGTTTCCCGCGCGAAGTTTCGCCCGCAACTCGCGGTCGGCGGAAGCGACTGCGGACTGCTCACGCGCCGACGACGCATTGTCGGGGCGGTCGCCGATGCGCGGATGCCCGGCCAAGGCCTCGTCGATCTCGGCTTCGGTGAGTTCGGCGAGAACCTCGTCGGCGCGGGTATAGAGCTCTTCGGTCGTGCGGAACGGCCGCGCGGCGGCCACCCGGCGAGCCCACACCGTCGACGAACAACACTCGGTCAGCAAGGCGACGGCCTGCTCGTCGCTCCACTCGTTCACGGTGCTCAGGCCGGGCGGTTCGGTCATCGGTGCTCCTCCCGTGCGCCTTTCTGGTACCTCTGGCTACCACAAAGGCGCACAGGTGGCGCGTCGACTTACCGATCCAGTTACACCCGAGCGATTTGACGACCTTATGTAGGTTATGCAACCCTACGTAAGTTGTCCCACGGGGTGTAACCACCGCAGGGCACACGTAGTCGGTCACCGGAGCAAGAGTCGTCTCGCCGCTCCTAGTAGATAAGAGAACGATTCGTGGAACCGGCAGAGTTCGCGGCTGGTACGTCCGCCCGCGTTGACACCAGTGTCAACGAGAACGATTCGCACTTTTTCGCCCTCACCGCCGCTCAGCGCGGTATCTGGTATGCCCAGCACCTCATGGGCGAAGTGCCGATCACGATTGCGCAGTACATCGACGTCGAGGGCGCTCTGGATGTCGATGCTTTTCGACGTGCAGGTCAGGTCGCTGCCCGCGAGATCGGTAGCGGGATGCTCCGGATCGTCGAAATCGACGGCGAACCGCTCCAGACTGTCGACCTCACTCTCGACGACGGGGTGGGACACCACGATTTCCGGGCGGAGCCGGACCCCCACGCTGCCGCAGTCGAGTGGATGCGCGCCGACTACACCGCACCGCTGGATCTGCTCTCGGACCGGCTGATCCGGGCGGCCACCCTGCAGATCGGTGATCACCACCATCTCTGGTACTGCCGTATCCACCACATCGCGCTCGACGGCTACGGCGCCATGAAGTTCATGAGCCGCGCCGCCGAGTTGTACACGGCCGAGATCCGGGGTGTGGAGCCGACGCCGTCGGTGGCGGGTGACCTCCGAGAGGTTTCGGCCGCCGAGGACGCATACATCGGTTCTTCCCGGTACCTCACCGACCGCGACTACTGGGCGACCCGATCCCGGAACCTCCCCGTCCCGGTCAGCCTCGCGGGCCGCACTGCCCCGGCGCAGGCTCGGTCCCGCTGGCACGGCGGGCAGGTGCCCACCGACGTCGCCCGGTCGGTGGACGGGGCGACCTCGCGTCTCAACTCCGCCTTCGCGGCTGTCGCCGTGGCCGCGACCGCAGCTTTCGTCGCCCGGATGACAGGTTCGGACGACATCGTTCTCAGTCTGCCCGTGTCGGCCCGCACCAACGCCGTGCTGCGTCGATCGGGCGGCATGGTGTCCAATGTGGTGCCGCTGCGGGTGTCGATCACCCCGGACACGACGGTCGCCGCGCTGGTCTCCGCCGTCCAACTCGAACTCACCGGTGCGTTGCGCCACCAGCGCTACCGCAGCGAGGACATCCGCCGCGACGCCGGCGCCGCCCAGGATCAGCGGGGCTTCTTCGGTCCCGCGATCAACATCATGAACTTCCATTCCGAAATCACCCTCGCCGAGCTCACCGGTCGGTTCCACGTCCTGTCGACCGGACCCGTCGAGGACCTCTCGGTCAACCTGTACCCGAGCGTGGCGGGAAGTTCGTCGCGCATCGATTTCGAGGCGAATCCCGCCCTGTACGGGGCCGAGGAACTCGCCGGACACCACGCGCGGTTCCTCGACCTGCTGGCCCGGTTCGCCGACGCGGACCCGGACACCCCGGTTGCACACCTGGACGTGCTGACGGCGGACGAGCACGCACAACTCGTGCCTGCCGCCGGCCCGGCGGCACCCGACCCGTTGCTGCTGGTCGACCTGTTCGAAGCCGGGGTCCGGGCGAACCCCGACGGCACGGCACTGATTTTCGATGGAGCAACGACCGGCTACCGCGAACTCGACGAGAGCAGCACCGCGCTCGCACGTCTGCTGCTGACCCGTGGAGTGGGCCCCGGTGACTTCGTGGCGGTGTCGTTCACTCGGTCCGTCGACTCCGTCGTGGCGGTGTGGGCCGTGGCGAAGTCGGGGGCGGCGTTCGTCCCCGTCGACCCGGCCTACCCGGCCGAGCGCATCGCCCACATGTTGTCCGATTCGGGCGTGAGTCTCGGTTTGACGGCCACCGCGCACCGCGACCTGCTCGAGGGAACCGGCGTCGAATGGCTCGCCCTCGACGACCCCGCGCTCACGTCTGCGTGCGCGAAGCTGTCGGTCGCACCGGTGACGGACGCCGATCGCCCGGTACCACTGACACCCCACCACCCGGCGTACATGATCTACACCTCGGGTTCCACGGGCACGCCGAAAGGTGTGGTGGTCACGCACACCGGCCTGGCCGCGTTCGCCGCGTGGGCCCTGCCCGAGCTCGGCGTGACGCGCGACTCGCGGGTGCTGCGCTTCTCCTCGTCGAGCTTCGACGCGTCCGTGTTCGAGATGGTCCAGGCGTTCAGCGCGGGCGCGACGATGGTCATCGTGCCACCGGGCGTGTACGGCGGCGACGAACTCACGGCTCTCCTCCGTTCGCAGCGGGTTACCCACATCATCAGTGCACCCGCGGTATTGGGAACCGTGGACGCCGCCGGCCTCGACTCGCTCGAGGCCGTGGTCGTCGGTGGCGACGTGTGCCCGCCGGATCTCGTCGAGCGGTTCGGCAGCCGCTGCCGTCTCTACAACAGCTACGGCCCCACCGAGTCGACGATCGTGATCACCATGGAGGGTCCGCAGACCGACCCCGCCGCGATCACCATCGGCGGCCCGATGCAGGGCGCACGAGCAGTCGTCCTGGACCGCTGGCTGCGGCCGGTGCCGCGCGGGGTGACCGGGGAGCTGTATCTCGGGGGCCCCGGGCTCGCCGAGGGCTATCACGGCCGTTCGGGTCTGACGGCGTCGCGATTCGTCGCCGATCCGTTCCCCGGGGGCGGTGGTAACCGCCTGTACCGCACCGGCGACCTCGTGCGGTGGAGCCGCGGCGAGCAACCCGTCCTCGAGTATGTGGGGCGCAGCGACTTCCAGGTACAGCTGCACGGACTGCGCATCGAACTCGGTGAAATCGATGCGGTGCTGTCGGGGCACGAGTCGGTGGACTTCGCGGTGTCCGCCGTGCGGGAACGTGAGGGCGGCACCTCGGTGCTGGTGTCGTACGTGCGAATGCGGCCGAATTCGCGTTTCGATCAGGCCGCGCTCGCCGCGCACGCTGCCCGCCTCCTGCCCAGCTACATGGTGCCGTCCACCGTGATGGAGCTCGACCGGGTTCCGCTCACCCCGGCGGGCAAGGTGGATCGCGAAGCCCTACCCGAACCGGTCTTCGCGGTCCGCGAGTACGTGGCCCCGCGTACTGACACCGAACGGCTGGTCGCGGCCGCCTACGCCGGTGTGCTCGGTGCCGGCGTGGTCGGAGCCGAGGACGATTTCTTCGATCTGGGCGGCGACTCGCTGAGTGCCACCCGGGTGATCGGCCGGGTCAACGAGTCGGCAGGCACGTCGTTGGCCGTGCGGGTGATCTTCGAGTCGCCGGGAGTCTCGACTCTCGCCGCGGTGGTCGACGCCGCCGAGCGCGGGGACCGCCCGGCGCTGGTGGGCATCGAACGACCTGATCGTATTCCACTGTCCGCGGCGCAGTCCCGGATGTGGATCCTCAACCGCTACGACCCCGAGTCGGTGGCCTACAACATTCCGCTCGTACTGCGGCTGTCCGGCGACCTCGACACTGCTGCCCTCGGGGCGGCGCTGCGGGACGTCCTGGGGCGCCACGAGGCGCTGCGGACCGTGTATCCCGACTCTGCCGACGGCCCGTATCAGCGGATCGTCCCCCTCGACGACCTCGCGCTGGACCTCGAACCGCGCCGCGTCGACGACGAAGAACAGCTGTTCGCAGTGCTGACCGCCGAGCTGTCCACCGGTTTCGACGTGACGGCATCGGTCCCGTTGCGCAGCAGCGTATTCGAGCTGTCGCCGGGCGAACACGTTCTCGTCGTGGTGGTGCATCACATCAGTGCGGACGGCGCGTCGATGGGGCCGCTCGCCCGCGACCTGATGCTGGCGTACACCGCCCGCGTCGGCCACCAGACCCCGGACTGGACACCGCTCGCCGTCCAGTACGCCGACTACAGCGTCTGGCAGCGGCAGCTCCTCGGCTCCGAGTCCGAAGAGGGAAGTGTTGCCGCACGCCAGGCTGCGTACTGGCGTCAGCAACTGCGCGGCGCCCCGGAGCTGCTCGAGTTGCCCACCGACCGGCGTCGGCCGGCCGTGGCGTCACTGCGCGGGGAGATCTCGACGTTCCGTCTCGACAGCGCACTCGTCGAGCAAGCCACGGCGTTCGGACGCAGCCACGGCGCCACCCTCTTCATGGTGGTGCACGCGGCCCTGGCCACACTGCTCGCGCGCCTCGCCGCGACCACAGACGTGGTGGTGGGCACTCCGGTCGCGGGACGCGGCGAGCAGGCCCTCGACGACCTGGTGGGCATGTTCGTCGGCACGCTCGCATTGCGGACCCACATCGATCCGGCGTCCTCGTTCGCGGAGGTGCTCGGGCACGTCCGCGAGACCGATCTTGCGGCGTACGGCAACGCGGACCTGCCGTTCGAGCGGTTGATCGACCTACTGCAACCGGCACGCTCCCAGGCGTATTCGCCGATCTTCCAGGTTGCGCTGTCGCTCGAGGATCAGAGCGTCAACCAGCTCACGCTTCCCGGTCTGTCGGTGTCGGCACTGGATCTCGGTGTGGTGCCGGCGAAGTTCGATCTGCAGTTGACCCTCCGCCCCGACGGTGCCGCAATGGCGGCGTCCTGGATTTTCGCCACCGATCTGTTCGACCGCGACACGATCGACTCGTTCTCCGTCCGCTTCGAGAATTTTCTGCGGCAGGGGATCACCGATCCGAGATGCGCGGTCGGCGATCTGGACCTGCTGACCGCAGACGAACACGCCGCACTGACCGCGCCACCCGAACCGCCTGCCGTGGTCGCGCGCACGTTGCCGGACATCTTCACGAGCGGTGCCGGGCGCGGCGGGATCGCACTCGTGTCGGAGGAGGGGGAGCTCTCCTACGCGGACCTTGACGCGCAATCGAATCAATTGGCGCGCGTACTCATCACACACGGCGTGGGTCCGGAAACGGTGGTAGCGCTGGCACTTCCGCGGACCGCCCAGGCCGCCCTCGCCGTGTGGGCCGTGACCAAAACGGGCGCTGCGTTCGTGCCCGTCGATCCGAGCTACCCGCGCGAACGCATCGAGCACATGCTCTCCGACTCGGGTGCGGCGCTCGGGTTGACCGACACCGCCAGCGGGGCGGGGCTGCCCGGCGGCACCGAGTGGCTGCTGCTGGACGACGTCGCACACGTCACGTCGGCATCACCGGTCACCGATCGCGACCGCACTATGCCGCTGCGCCTGCAGCATCCGGCGTATCTCATCTACACGTCCGGCTCCACCGGAACACCCAAGGGCGTCACGGTCACTCATACGGGATTGAGCGCCTTCACAGCGGAGGCACGCCCGGAACTGGGCACTACGTCGCAGTCCCGCGTGCTCCGGTTGTCGTCCGCAAGCTTCGACGCCTCCGTCTTCGAAATGATTCAAGCGTTCAGCGCCGGGGCCACCCTGGTGATCGCACCGCCGTCGGTGGTCGGTGGCGAAGACCTCACCGCCCTTCTCCGCGACCAGCGCGTCACCCACGTGCTCACTGCCCCAGCCGCATTGAGCACCGTCGATGCGAGCGCACTCGGTGACCTGCGCACCGTCGTCGTCGGGGGTGAGGTGTGCCCACCGCAGCTGGTCGAACAGTTCTCCCCGGGGCGGCGTTTCTTCAACAGTTACGGTCCCACCGAAACGACCATCGTCGTCACCATCGGTGAACCGCTCACCCCGGGCGCCGACATCACCATCGGCAGCCCACTCGACGGCACGCAGGCGCTGGTCCTCGACTCCCGGCTGCGGCCCGTGCCGCGCGGTGTCACGGGTGAGTTGTACCTGTCCGGTCCCGGCCTCGCCCGCGGATATCACGCCCGGCACGGACTGACGTCGGAACGGTTCGTCGCCAATCCCTCTGGACCCCAGGGCAGCCGGATGTACCGGACCGGTGACCTGGTGCGGCTGCGATTCGACGGGCAGCTCACCTATGTGGGCCGCGCCGACTCGCAGGTGAAACTGCGGGGTCTGCGCCTCGAACTCGGTGAGGTCGAGGCCGCGCTGTCCCGGCACGGCGACGTGGTGGCCGCGGCAGCGTCCGTCCATCACCACCCCCGGCTCGGCGATCAACTCGTTGGTTACGTCGTGCCAGCGACGGGAGCCAGCCCCGACGTCTCCGGCATCCTGGCGGCCGCGGCAGAACTGCTGCCCCGCGCGCTCGTGCCGGCAACCGTCACAGTCCTCGACGCCCTTCCGCTCACCCCGGCCGGGAAGATCGACCGCCCGGCGCTGCCCGCCCCGACATTTGCGGCGCGGACGGTGTTCCGGGCGCCGTCGACCGCCTCCGAACTGCTTGTCGCGCGGGTGTTCACGGAGATCCTCGACGTCGACAGGGTGGGAGCCGACGACAGCTTCTTCGAGGTCGGCGGCAACTCCCTGTCCGCCACCCAGGTGATCGCCCGCCTGCGCGCGGCCACCAGCACGTCCCTGTCCGTGCGGTCGCTGTTCGACGCACCCACCGTCGCGGCGCTGGCCGCCGCCGTGGACACCGCCGGACGGTCCGACCGCCCGGTCCTGGAGGCACGTCCGAGACCGGATCGGATTCCGCTGTCTCCGGCGCAGGCGCGGGTGTGGTTCCTCAACCGTTTCGACCCGGGTTCCACCGTCGACAACCTGCCGCTCGCCCTCCGCCTGACCGGGACGCTCGACGTCTCCGCTCTGCAGGCAGCGCTCGGCGACGTCCTCGAACGGCACGAGGCACTGCGCACGATCTATCCCGACTCACCCACCGGCCCACACCAGGTCCTGGTCTCCATCGAGTCGGCGCTCCCGGACCTCACCGTGCTCGAGGTGACCGAGAGCGAGGCGCTGCAGCGGGCAGTGGAGTTCGCGACTACGGGATTCGACCTCACCGTGGAACCACCCCTGCGCGCAGGCCTATTCGCGGTCTCCGAGAACGAGCACCTTCTCGTCGTCGTGGTCCATCACATCGCCGCCGACGGTTTCTCGCTCGCGCCGCTGGCCCGCGACGTGATGCTCGCGTACACCGCACGTGCGCAACAGGACGAGCCTGCGTGGTCGCCACTCCCGGTCCAGTACGCCGACTACAGCCTCTGGCACCGCGAACTGCTCGGCAACGAGGACGACCCCGCCTCGCTGTTGTCCCGCCAAACCGAGTACTGGGTGCGCAGTCTCGCCGAGCTGCCGGACGAGCTCACCCTGCCCACCGATCGGCCGCGTCCACGCCGACAGTCACACCGCGGCAGCGAGCTGACGTTCGATGTCGACGCCCACACCCACGAATTGCTGCGTGAACTCGCGGCTGCTCGCGACGCCAGCCTGTTCATGACCGTGCACGCCGCCTACGCGGTGTTCCTGAGCCGGCTCTCGAACTCGGCCGACATCGTGGTTGGAACTCCCGTTGCCGGCCGGGGCGAGCAGGCCCTCGACGACCTCGTGGGCATGTTCGTCAACACCCTCGTCCTGCGGACCCACGTCGCGCCGGAGGCCACGTTCGACGAGTTGGTGGAGCGCACCCGCGAAGCCGATTTGGGTGCGTTCTCGCATGCCGACGTGCCGTTCGAGCGGCTGGTAGAAGTTCTCGATCCGGTTCGCTCGCAGGGTCGGCACCCTCTGTTCCAGGTCGCCCTGTCCTTCCAGAACCTAGCCCCCACCACGTTCGACCTGCCGGGACTCGCAGTCTCGACCGTCCCGGCGGAGCTGCAGACGGCCGAGTTCGATCTGCATCTGACCCTCACCGAACAGGCTGACGGCGGAATCCACGCGTCCTTCACCTACGCCACCGACCTGTTCGACGCGTCGACCATCGCAACGTTCGCCGAACAGTTCACCCGCATCCTGCGGGCCGTGGCCGCGGACCCATCGACACCGGTCGGTGACGTGGCCGTGCTCGATGCGTCGGAATACACAGAGTTGGTCGACATTCGCAACCGGACGGACCATCCGCTGCCCGAGGCCCTGCTGCTCGACGCCTTCGCGGACCAGGTACGCAGGACCCCGGATGCGCCGGCACTCGTCTTCGAGGGTGAATCGCTGACCTACCGGGAGTTCGCGGGTCGGGTGAACCGGTTGGCGCGGGTTCTGATGTCCGAGGGCGTGGGTCCGGAATCTCTGGTGGCGTTGGCCATGCGCCGATCTGTCGACCTGGTCGTCGGCATGTACGCGGTTCTGACCGCGGGCGGTGGTTATGTTCCCGTGGATCCGGACCATCCGGCCGACCGTATCGGGTACATCCTCGATGCGGCCGATCCGATCTGTGTCCTGTCGACCTCTCGCGACGCATTTGCGAGTGATCGGTCCGTCATCCTTGTCGACACCCTCGATGTCGACGCCGTTTCGTCGGCACCGCTGACCAATTCGACGGTGCACCCGGATGGTGTCGCCTATGTGATCTTCACGTCGGGCTCGACCGGCAAGCCCAAGGGCGTCGCGGTGACGCACCGGGCGATCGTGAACCAGATCGCCTGGATGCGTTCCGAGTACGCACTCGACGCGTCGGACGTGTACTTGCAGAAGACCGCAACGACATTCGATGTGTCCCTGTGGGGTTACTTCCTTCCGCTGGCTACCGGCGCGACGTTGGTGGTCGCGACACCGGACGGGCACCGCGACCCGCAGTACCTCGCCGAGACCATTCGAGAGCACCGGGTGACGGTCACCGACTTCGTGCCGTCCATGTTGTCCGTCTTCGCCGACGGTGTCGGACGTGAGGCGTTGACCACGCTGCGGCACGTGTTCGTGATCGGTGAGGCTCTGCCCGCGGCGACCGTTCGGGACTTCACCGAGATTTCGGCGGCCCGGATCCACAACCTCTACGGGCCCACCGAAGCCGCCGTCTCCATCACCTACGCCGACGTCACCGACACCCCCCAGGGCGGCGCCGTCAGCATCGGCGTCCCCGAATGGAACAGCCGCGTCTACGTCCTCGACTCGAGGTTGCACCCCGTCCCCGCCGGAGTCCCCGGCGAGCTCTACCTCGCCGGCATCCAACTAGCCCGCGGCTACCACGGCCGTGTCGACCTCACCGCCGACCGCTTCGTCGCCGACCCCTTCACCAGCGCGGGGGAGCGGATGTACCGCACCGGTGACCTCGTCCGCTGGACCACGACCGGTGAACTCGTATACATCGGGCGCACCGACTTTCAGGTCAAGTTCCGTGGCCAGCGCATCGAGCTCGGTGAGATCGAGACCGCTCTGCTCGCCCATGCTCAGGTGTCGCAGGCGGCGGTGCTCGTCGTCCCGACCGGCACCGGCGATCATCTCGTGGGCTATGTCGTCCCAACCGCGGGTTCGGACGTCGACGTCGACGAATTGCGCACCGCGATCGCACACACGCTGCCCACCTACATGCTGCCCGAGACCGTCCTGGTCCTCGACAGTTTCCCCCTCGGCACGTCCGGCAAACTCGACCGGAAGGCCCTGCCTGCACCCATTTTCGAGGCTCGCGTTTTCCGGGCGCCGGTCACCGCGACCGAAAGCGTTGTCGCCGAGGTGTTCGCCGACGTCCTGGGTGTCGAGCGGGTCGGCCTCGACGACGACTTCTTCGCCCTCGGTGGCAATTCTCTGATCGCCACCCAGGTCGCCGCCCGACTCGGCCGTGCACTCGACAGCAGAGTTCCCGTGCGGGAGCTGTTCGATGCTCCTACCGTCGAGGCACTCGCAGCGCGCGTTGCCCTCCTCGCTGGAACGGGCGGCGGAACGGCACTCGTGGCCGCTCCGCGTCCCGAGCGAATCCCGTTGTCGTCGGCGCAGAACCGGATGTGGTTCCTCAATCGCTTCGATCCGGAGTCGGCGGCGTACAACCTTCCGCTCGCGATCCGGCTGACGGGGACGCTGAACGTCGCGGCCCTCCACACCGCGGTCCACGACGTGCTGGAACGGCACGAGTCGCTGCGCACGGTCTTTCC
The DNA here is from genome assembly GCF_023667485.2 of Rhodococcus sp. MSC1_016. Taxonomy (NCBI): domain Bacteria; kingdom Bacillati; phylum Actinomycetota; class Actinomycetes; order Mycobacteriales; family Nocardiaceae; genus Rhodococcus; species Rhodococcus sp. MSC1_016. Next base: position 4,699,795 of record NZ_JAMOZI020000001.1, on the reverse strand, counting down.
CGACAACGGTGACGGCCCCGTGCAGGTGATCCTGCCTGCCGACCGGGTCGACCTCGATCTCACCCCGGTCGACGTGACCACCGACCAACTTGTGGGTGAGGTGACCCGCGTCCTGCACGGCGGCTTCGACGTGACCGCGGGAATTCCCCTTCGCGGGAGACTTCTGCGCACCGCCGTCGACGAGCATGTCCTTGTCATTGTCGTTCACCACATCAGCGGCGACGCCGTGTCCATGGGTCCGCTCGCTCGCGATGTCATGGTCGCCTATACCGCCCGAAGTGCGGGACACGCCCCGAACTGGTCACCGCTTCCGATGCAGTACGCCGATTTCGCGATCTGGCAGCACGCGGCACTGGGTTCCGAGTCCGATCCCGAATCACTGGCCGCACAGCAGATCCGGTACTGGACCGAGACGCTGTCCGGGCTGCCGGACGTGCTGGAGCTGCCCACCGATCGGCCCCGCCCGGCCGTGCCGTCGCAGCGCGGCGACACCGTGCGCTTCGACGTTCCAGTGGACACCGCCCTGGCGCTCGAGCAGACGGCCCGCGATCACGGCGCCTCCGTGTTCATGGTGCTGCACGCGGCGCTGGCGGTCGTGCTGTCGCGGGTGTCGTCGACGTCCGACATCGCCGTCGGCACCCCGGTCAGCGGTCGCGGCGAGCAGCACCTCGACGACCTGGTCGGAATGTTCGTCAACACCCTGGTCCTGCGTACGCACGTCGCTGCGCACGAAAGCTTCACTGAACTCCTGACACGGGTGCGCGACACCGACCTCGGCGCGTATGGGCACGCGGACATTCCGTTCGAGCGGCTCGTCGACGTCCTCACTCCCGTCCGCACTCAGGCCCACACACCCCTGTTCCAGGTGGCGCTGTCGTTCGAGCACCGCGGTGTCACCCGCTTCGAATTGCCGGGCGTGACCGTGGAACCCGTTCCGTTCGAGGCGGACACCGCGCAGTTCGACCTGGCGTTGGTCCTGACCGAAGGCGATTCGGCGAGTGCATTGTCGGGCGCGTTGCGATTCGCCACCGACCTCTTCGACCGGGCGACCGCCGAGGACATCGCCCGGCGATTCGTCCGTGTCCTCGACGCAGTGGTGGCCGATTCGGGCGCGATCGTCGGCGACATCGACCTCCTCGATCCGAGCGAGTGGGCGGCGGTGTGCGTACGGGGTGCGCCGTCGGCGACTCCGACGACACTCGCCGGCCTGATCGACGTCGCTGTCCGGACCGACCCGAACGCGCCTGCGCTGAGCTGGAACGGTCGCGAGTACACGTATCGCGAGGCGGACGAGTGGTCCACGCGCCTGGCCCGGCTACTGCTCGAGCACGGGGTGGGACCGGAATCCTTCGTGGCCCTCGCTCTCCCGCGGTCGCTCGAATCGGTGCTGGCCGTGTGGGCGGTGGCCAAGACCGGTGCGGCGTACGTGCCCGTGGACCCGACATATCCGGCGGATCGCATCGCGCACATCCTCACCGATTCCGGCGCCGCCCTCGGCGTCACGCTGTCCGGTGAACGGGCCGCGCTGCCGGACACCGTCGTCTGGCTGACCCTCGACACCGAGGATGTCACCGCCCGACACCAGTCGGCGAGCGCCGAGCCGATCACCGACGCAGACCGGATCCGCCCGGTCCGCGTCGAGAACCCGGCATACATGATCTACACGTCGGGCTCGACGGGTCTGCCCAAGGGTGTCGTGGTCACGCACGGCGGCGTTGCGAACCTCGCCGCCGAACGTCGCGAGCATTACCGCATCGAACAGTCGTCCCGGTTCCTGCACAAGGCATCGCCGAGCTTCGACATGGCCGTCGGCGAGATGGTGTCGGCGCTGAGCGCCGCCGCCACCTTGGTGATCACACCGACCGAGGTCGTGGGCGGCGACGAACTGTCCGGCCTCCTGGACCGTCAGCAGGTCACCCATGCGCTGATCACCCCGGCGGTGCTGGCCACGATGGATCCCGGCGGACACCCGCAGTTGCGGGTGCTCGGGGTCGGTGGCGAGGCCTGCACTCCCGAACTGGTGGCCCGCTGGCAGCCCGGACGCACCATGCTCAACGGTTACGGACCCACCGAGGCCACCGACATCTCCATCGTCGGCGACCTCGTAGCTGGTGCGCCTGTCACGATCGGGCATCCGGTGCGTGGATTCGAGGTCATGGTTCTCGACGCCCGCTTGCGGCCCGTTCCGGCTGGTGTTTCCGGTGAGCTGTATGTCGCGGGACCGGCATTGGCGCGCGGCTACCATGCCCGGCACGGCCTGACCGCCGAACGGTTCGTCGCCAACCCCTACGGCGCACCCGGTGAGCGCATGTACCGCACCGGCGACATCGTCCGCTGGACCGGAACGCACGGACTCGAGTACTTCGGCCGGGGCGACAGTCAGGTGAAGATTCGGGGCAACCGGATCGAGCTGGGGGAGATCGAGTCCGCGGCGACCCGCCACGACACGGTGGGCCAGGCCGCCGTCGTCGTCCACGACACCCCGTCGGGGCAGCGTCTCGCGGCCTACCTCGTGCGTGCTCCCGGTCACGCACTCGACACGGACGCCATCCGGCGCCACCTCGAGGACGCCCTGCCTGCGCCCATGATCCCGGACGCCTACATGGTGATCGAGGCGCTGCCCGTGACGGTGAACGGGAAGCTCGACCGAGAAGCGCTGCCCGAACCGGTCTTCGTCACCGCGACCGCGCGTTTCCGGGCGCCGGTCACCGACAACGAGAAGATCCTGGCGGGCGTGTTCGCCGAGCTACTCGGCGTCCCGACGGTCGGTGTGGACGATTCGTTCTTCGGTCTGGGTGGCGACAGCATCGCGTCGATCCAGCTCGCGTCGAGGGCGAAGGCGCACGGGTTGATCATCTCGCCCCGGGACGTGTTCGAGCACAAGACCGTTGCGTCCCTCGCGCAGGTGGCGGCCCACGCCACCGACACCGAACCCGTCGTGCTGGAGGAACTTCCGGGCGGTGGTGTCGGCCGGATGCCGCTCACTCCGGTGATGCATCTGGTCACCGAACGCGGTGGCACTCTCGACCGCTACTCGCAGTCGGTCGCACTGGAGTTGCCGGTGGGCATCGACCGGGCAGGTCTGATCGCGACCCTGTCGGCCGTGATCGAGCACCACGACATCCTGCGTGCCCGCCTCGTCGGCGAAAACACGCTCGAGGTGGCACCGGCAGGCGCCGTCGACGTCGACTCTCTCGTGCACCGGATCGACTGGGATCCGCGGACGGATCCGACCGAACCGGCTCGGCGTGAACTGGATTCGGCGCTGAACCGCCTGAACCCGCGGGCCGGCATCATGCTGCAGTGCGTCTGGCTCGACCCGGTCGGCGTACCCGGACGGAGCGGCCGTCTGATCGTCTCCGCCCACCACCTCGTGGTCGACGGCGTGTCCTGGCGCATTCTGATTCCGGATCTGATCGCCGCGTGGGCGCAGATCTCGTCCGGTGAGGCTGCGACGCTCCCGCCGGTCGGCACGTCGATGCGCCGGTGGGCGCACGCCCTGACCGAGGACGCGCACACCCCGGAGCGAGTTGCGGAATTGCCGTTCTGGCAGGGGATTCTCGACGGTCCGGACCCGACGCTCGGGTCCCGGCCGTTCGACCCCGCAACCGACGTCCTGGCCACGGTCGACCACGTGCGCGTCGAACTCGACGCGGCGGTGACGCGATCACTGATGACGTCCGTTCCCGCTGCCTTCCGGGGTGGCGTCGGCGACGGGCTGATCGCCGCGTTCACACTGGCCGTGAGCGCCTGGCGGCGTCGCCGGGGAATCGACGAGTCCTCACTTCTCCTGCAACTGGAGGGCCACGGACGCGAGGAGGAGGCGGCGCCCGGCGCCGACCTCTCCCGCACGGTCGGATGGTTCACCAGCGTGTATCCGGTTCGGATCGACCTCGGTGGAATCGACGTCGACGCCGCCCTGGCCGGGACAGGCGACACCTCCCGCGCCGTCAAGGCCGTCAAGGAAAACCTGCTCGCACTACCTGCCCGCGGGCTCGGCTACGGGCTGCTGCGCCATCTCAACTCCGAGACCGTCGCGGCGCTGGACAACCTCCCCACCCCTCAGGTCAGCTTCAACTACCTGGGCCGGGTATCGGCGGCGGACATTCCGGAGGAGTTCGCGCACTTGGGCTGGACGCCCACCACTGACTTCGGCGACCTCGGGGGCGTTGGCAACGACGACATGCCCGCCGCCGCCGTTCTCGACATCAACGCGATCGTCACCGGTGTGGACGGTGAGTCCAGGTTGACGGCCACCTTCTCGTATCCCCGGGAAGTGCTGTCGGCGGCCGACGTCCGGGAGCTTGCGGACCTGTGGACCAGTGCGCTCATCACGGTCGCGGCGCATGTGGACAGCGGAACGGCGGGCGGGCTCACGCCGTCGGACGTGCCCCTCGTCGCGGTGGGGCAGCGGGACCTCGAACTGTGGGAAGAGCAGTACCCGGCGCTGTCCGACGTCTGGTCGCTGTCGCCGCTGCAGCACGGGCTCGCCTTCCATGCGCAGCTCGCGCAGGACACGGTGGACGTCTACACGACGCAGACGGTGCTGAAACTCGGTGGCGTCGTGGACGCCGACCGGATGCGTACAGCGATCTCCGCCCTGCTCGACCGGCACGCAAACCTGCGCACAGCGTTCGTCGGTGCGAGTACCGGCGAACTCGTGCAGGTGGTCCTCGACAGCGTGGAGATCCCCTGGCGCACCATCGATCTCGGGGCCGTGGACGAGTCCGCTCGAGCCGCTGCGCGGGACGCGGCGCTCACCGCAGACCGCGAGCGCCGGTTCGACCTCGCTGAGCCGCCGCTACTGCGGTTCACGCTGATCGACGGCGGCGACGGGCACCACGTCCTGGCCGTGACTCTGCACCACATCCTCGTCGACGGCTGGTCCATGCCGTTGCTGTTGAAGGAACTCCTCGTTCTGTACGCCACCCGAGGTGACGCGTCCGTGTTGCCGCGGGTGCCGTCGTACCGCACGTTCCTGTCGTGGCTGGCATCGCGAGACCGCGCCGCCTCCCAGGACGTGTGGGCCGAGGCGCTCGCCGGTATGGAGCAGCCGACTGTCGTCGGCTCCGACGGTTCCGGACAGGCGGGACCGACCGCAGTGACGGCGGTGGACGCAGACGCCGGACCTGAGCTGTCCACCCGGCTTACCGCACTCGGGGCGGAACTCGGTGTCACGCTCAACACGCTCGTCCAGGCCGCATGGGGAATTCTGCTGTCCCGCATGCTCGGCCGCGAAGACGTGGTGTTCGGGGCGACGGTATCGGGCCGCCCCGCGGAACTCGAGGGCGTCGAGTCGATGGTCGGCCTGTTCATCAACACCCTGCCCGTGCGGGTGCGCATCGACCCGGACGAATCGGCGGCCGGCCTCCTGATCCGAGTGCAGCGCGAACAGGCGACTCTGCTCGATCACCACTACCTCGGCCTGAGCGAAGTCCAGCAGATTGTGGGCAGCGGCGCCCTGTTCGACACGCTGACGGTGTTCGAGTCGTATCCCGTGGACACCGCAGCACTGGCCGAGGTGACCTCGATCGACGGCATGACCGTCCTCGGTGTATCCGGCGAGGAAGCCACCCACTACCCGCTCAATCTCACGGTGTTCGCCGACGACGGGTTGCGGTTCACGCTCAGGTACCGCACCGATGTGTTCGACGAGACGTACGTGACCGCGCTCCGCACACGGCTGCTGAGGGTTCTCTCCGCACTGGTGGCCGACCCCGCCGCACCGATCGGCCGGATCGAAATCCTCGACCCCGACGAGCACGCGGCCCTCGCGCCTGTGCGCGGTCTTCCGGCCGCGGCGCCGACCACCCTCGCCGGGATCATCGACGCCGCCGCACGTACCGCCCCGGAACGGGTCGCGCTGTCCTGGAAGGGCCGAGACTGGACGTACCGCGAGGCCGATGCCTGGTCGAATCGTCTGGCCCGGTTGCTGCTCGCGCAGGGTGTCGGACCCGAAACGTTCGTCGCTGTGGCGTTGTCGCGGTCGGTGGAATCGGTGCTGTCGGTATGGGCGGTGGCTAAAACGGGTGCCGCCTACCTCCCCGTCGATCCCACCTACCCGACGGAGCGCATCGACCACATGCTGTTCGACTCCGGCGCCCGCATCGGCATCACCGTCGCTGCGGATCGGGATGGATTGCCGGACAATACCTCCTGGCTCCTTCTCGACGAGATCACAGACACGCTCGACGCCATCCCGGCCACCCCGGTGACCGACGCGGAACGCGCGCGGCCTGTGCGTATCGAGAACCCGGCGTACATGATTTACACGTCCGGTTCGACAGGACGGCCGAAGGGTGTCGTCGTCACCCATGGCGGCCTTGCGAACCTCGCCGCCGAACGCCGTGAGCACTACCGCGTCGAGCAGTCGTCCCGGTTCCTGCACAACACCTCGCCCAGCTTCGACATGGCGGTGGGCGAAATGATGTCCGCCCTCTCCGCCGCAGCGACCCTGGTGATCACCCCACCGAGCGTGATCGGCGGGGACGAATTGGCCGCCTTCGTCCGGGACGAGCACGTGACGCATGCGCTCATCACCCCGGCGATGCTGTCCTCGATCGACCCTGAGGGGCTGGAGGAACTGCGCGTCCTCGGTGTCGGTGGTGAGGCGTGTACTCCCGAACTGGTGGCCCGTTGGCAGCCGGGACGCATCATGCTCAACGGTTACGGACCGACCGAGGCGACCGATATCTCGACCGTCGGTGACCTCGTGGTTGGCGCGCCGGTCACGATCGGGCATCCGGTGCGTGGATTCGAGGTCATGGTTCTCGACACCCGCTTGCGGCCCGTTCCTGCCGGTGTTTCGGGTGAGCTGTATGTCGCGGGACCGGCATTGGCGCGCGGCTACCATGCTCGGCACGGCCTGACCGCCGAACGGTTCGTCGCCAACCCCTACGGCGCACCCGGCGAGCGCATGTACCGCACCGGCGACATCGTCCGCTGGACCGCAGCGGGCGAACTCGAGTACAGCGGCCGCTCGGATCACCAGGTCAAGATCCGGGGTTACCGCATCGAACTCGGTGAAATCGACGCCGCCGTACTGGCACACCCCGACGTCGACTACGCGATCACCCTCGGCCGCCGCGGCCCGTCGGGTGACACCGTGCTGGTGTCCTACGTGGTCCCCGCCGCGGGGTCCGCGCCAGACCCCGCTCGGGTGCGCGCATTCGTGTCAGAGTTCCTTCCGACGCACATGGTGCCGTCGGCGGTGGTGTGCATCGATTCCGTCCCGCTCACCCCCACCGGGAAGCTCGACGTCGATGCGCTTCCGCGCCCCGATTTCGTTGCTGCCGAATACCGTCGGCCGAACGAGGGACACGAGAGCACGGTCGCGGCTGTGTTCGCCGAAGTCCTGGGAGTCGACAGGGTCGGCGCCGAGGACAACTTCTTCGACCTCGGTGGCACATCGCTGTCCGCGATGCGGGCGGTGAGCCGACTACGGGCCGGCAGCGACGTGACCGTGTCGCTGCAATGGCTGATGACCGAGCCGACACCCGCCGCGATCGCCGCCCGCATGGACGCGGCCGACGACGACACCGAGGACCCCGCGCTCGACGTGGTCTTCCCGATCCGCGCGGGTGGGGCGGGTGCGCCGATGTTCTGGATCCACCCGATCAGCGGACTGGCCTGGTGTTACACGGGATTCACCGAACACATCGACGAAAACCGCCCCGTTTTCGGCATTCAGACCCCGGCCGTCGTCGGAGAGGTGCTGCCCGGCTCGATCGAGGAACTTGCCGACCGGTATCTCGTCGAGGTGCAGCGGATCCAGCCCGAAGGCCCCTACGATCTGGCCGGCTGGTCGATCGGTGGCGTCATTGCCCATGCGATGGCGGTGCGACTGCAGGAGACCGGCCACGTGGTGGGTTCACTCGTCATGCTCGACAGCTTCGCGGAAAAGCAGCAGTCGGAGGGCAGCGGTGAGGCGGCGGTTCGCGAGGAGGACACGGCGGACGTGCTGTCGGCCCTGAACCCCGAGCACCTGCATCGCCTGACCGCGGCCGCGCACCACAACGCCACCCTCATGAGCGACTACCGGCCAGGGTTGTTCGACGGCGACGTGCTGTTCTTCACGGCGGCGCACGACGATCCGACGCTGCGGCGTGCGGTCGGCACCTGGCGTCCCTGGGTGAACGGTCGGATCGCGAACCATCCTGTGGCTGCGAATCATTGGCAGATGACCGAACCTTCCGCGGTCAGTGTGATCGGCCCACTGCTCGCCGCACACTTGGCGGACGCCGTGCATCACGCTTGGAGAATGGAGATCGACCGATAAGACCCGCCGGGCGGTGATGCGACGGCTGGTGCTGACGTCACAAGCTCTTCATTTCTTCCGCTTTCGGACGATCTGAGTCGACTCGAGCGCCTTCTCTCGTTTCTCCGCCCGACGCTCTTTGAGGGCACGTGCGGACTGTTTCGAACTTCTGACGGTGGACTTGTCAGCCATTGTCGGTCCTTTCCGAATCGGCAACCGCGAACTGACCTCGACCATACCCAACACAAGAATTAAGTCCAGTTCAGCTCTTCGTGACGACGGATCGTCGGTGACTCCGAGGTGCAAGGCGCGCAGCGAATTTCATGTAACTTGCTTATTCCTCACCCACGGCTATGGTGCATGGCAGCACTAGTCGCACCTACTTGGAGGACCGAAATGTGAACGCAGCTACCGATCGTCAGTGGGCGGTTCGTGACGCTGTTCTGCGTTGGCTTCTCGCGAAGACAACGGAGGGATATCGGAGTCCGATCCTGGACGCGGATGCCATCGGAGCGGAAGTCGGCTGGGTGGCCTCGAAGCTCACCAGTGACGAAGTGGCCGACGCCTCGATGTTCCTCTTCAAGGAGAACTATGTGACGGGCGTGCCGGTAATGGGTATCGGGATTCCACGACCGATGCTGACCGTCGCCGGACGTCGGGTGGCCAAGGCAGGCAAATCCCTCAGGTACAAGGACGACGCTCAGCAGGCGAAGTTGCGCCGGCGTCTGACCGCGCCGCTCGCAGAGACCTCCGCAACGACGGCAAGCTCCGGCGCATCAGGGACGGAGTTCGATCGGTAACGGATCTCGCGCGCGTCACCGCCGCCATGTCGACCCACATTGAATCACCGTCTGGGATCCACCGGGTGCGTGTCGCGCCAGTGGCGGGCGATCTCGATCCGCCTGGCTACCCACACCTTCTCGTGGGACTGCACGTGGTCGAGGAACCGTTCCAGCGCGGCAGTGCGCGCGGGCCGGCCAACGATGCGGCAGTGCAGACCCACGGACAGCATCTTCGGCGCCCCCTCGGCGCCCTCCGCGTAGAGCACGTCGAAGGCGTCCCGTAGATGAGCGAAGAACTGCTCACCGCTGGGAAAACCTCCCGGCGAGGCGAACCGCATGTCGTTCGTGTCGAGGGTGTACGGCACCACCAGGTGGTCGACCAGTCCCTTGCCTGGCGAATCCACCTTCACCCAGTACGGCAGGTCGTCGGCGTACGAGTCGGAGTCGTAGAGGAAACCGCCGTGTTCGACTACCAGTTCCCGGGTGCGAGGGGAGTCGCGGCCGGTGTACCAGCCGAGCGGCGACTCACCGGTTAGATCGCGCAGGATGTCGACCGCCTCCGCCATGTCCTTGCGTTCGGCGTCCTCGTCGGAAAGCTGATACGACTTCCACCACAGACCGTGGCTGGCGATCTCGTGGCCGAGTTCACGAAAGGCGCTGACGGCTTGGGGGTTTCGCTGCATGGCCTTGGCCACCGCGAAAATCGTCAGCGGCAGTCCTCGCCGCTCGAACACCCGTAGCACACGCCACAGTCCGGCGCGGGAACCGTACTCGTAGATCGACTCCATGCTCATGTGCCGGTTCGGGAACGGCTGCGCCCCCACCATCTCGGACAGGAACGTCTCCGACGCCCCGTCTCCATGGAGGACGTTGCTCTCGGCGCCCTCCTCGTAGTTGAGGACGAACTGGACGGCGATCTTCGCGCCGCCCGGCCACTGCGGGTCGGGGGGCTTCGGCCCGTACCCGACCAGGTCACGGGGATATTCGGAGTCGAATCCGTGGGTCATGACTGCAACCCTGCCCGACCGGCTTCGGTCAGGGAACCCCACAGCCGCAGCCGTGCCATGCCACCGTCCGGAAAGATGTCGAGCCGGGCCTGCGTGACCGGCTGATCGTTGTCGACGACGAACCGATGCCTGGTGTCCGGCTGCAGGCGTGTCCGGGGGAGGAGCTCCACCCAGTCGCCGTCGCCGTCGCGTCCCTGAATACTCGCCTCACCCGGCGCATTGCCGAGGAAGTACGAGGTGTCCAGTTCGGCCAGCGACACGATGCCCTGAGCGGCGAGAAGAATCTCCACCCAATCGTTGTTGTCGTCTCGGCGCCGAGAGGTTTCCCAGCCGTCGCCCATGACGCGGGCCGATCCGGGGAGCAGCATGTTCTGTGGTGACCCGTAGAACATGTTGGAGCAGGACATCACTCGTGCCCCGTTCTCCAGGGCAGCGAGATCTACCGGTCCGGCGTCGAGGAAGCGAAGATCCGGACGGCCTTCGCCGTGCACGCGCAACCGGGCCACCCCACCGTCCGGGTACAAGGTCAGTTTGACGTGCGTCCACCGCCGCTCCGAGTCCACCGGAAAGGGATTCTCGGTGTCCCCTCGAACTGGACTGCGGCCGACGATGGTGGTCCACTGTGCGCCGACCACTTCGTCGGCCGACGGGTATCCGTCGATCGCCGCGGCTTCGACGGAAATCTCCGGTGGATAGTTGCCCGTGAACCATGCGGTGTCGACCACCACGCCCCGAATGACACCGGGAACCCCGAGGCGCACGATGGCCTCGTCGATGCCCGCGATCCGGCGCCGGCGCGTCTCCCAGCCGTCGTAGATCTGGCCCTTGTGCCCGAACGTGGCCGACTGGTACACGGCCGCAGTCGGGCGGATCAGATTCTCGCGCTCGGCGAACAATTCGTCGTTCGCCCACACGACCGCGCCGCCGAGCGTGCGGACGGCCAAGTCCGGAAGACTGCGAAAGCTGGGCGGGGCAGGAGTGTTCGGAGTCACGATGAGTACCTCCTGATCGGGCGTGGAGCAAGTGTAGGGCGTCGGTGATGCCGCCGGAGCGTCGCCGACCGGTTCCGGCCGCTCAGGTACCCGGGAGCACCGCGCGGGAGACGAGGTTGTGGAGGACGTCGACCGTGCATCCGAGGGCTTGCGCCAGTACCACGTCCTCGTCGAACGCGCCGCAGGCGAGCCCGCGGAGAACGACGGTGGCGAGGGCTTGTGCCGTGGCCGGTTCGTCCACCACGCCGCCGCCCTGCCGATCGAGGTAGGCCTGCAGGCGCGTGGCCGCGGTGGGCAAGGCACCCCGGTAGAAGTCGAAGGTGGCGAGCCAGCGGGTGATCAGATGCCCGGGATGCATGTCCCAGCCCTGGTAGTAACCGCGCTCGAGCGACCGGGTGACGAGCCGGTAGTGCCGGGACAATGCGGCGCGGACGTCATCGTCGCTGCCCTGCGGGACGACCTGGGTGGAGCCGTCGCAGACCCACACCCCGGTCTGGGCCGCCGCCACCAGCATCACGGACTTCGCGTGGTCGGCCACCGGATGCTCGAGCGATTGGAAGCGAGACGCGATGCCGCAGGCCGCGCTGTAGTCGTAAGTGCCGTAGTGCAATCCGGTGCACCGCCCGTCGGCGAGATGAATTGCCTTGGCGACGGTGACGGTGCCGTCCGGGCCGATGACGGCCTGGGGGCTCTCGATCTGCAATTCGAAGTGCAGTGACCCGTCCGGCAACCCGTAGGCGCGCTCGAGTTCCTCGCACAGTGCCACGACTGCGGTGACCTGCGCCGCGGCGCGCAGCTTCGGGACGGTGAACACGAAACCGTTCGGAACGCCGCCCGCACCTTCGAGGACGAGTTCGAGAGTGCGAATCCCGCGGCGGCGTTCGTGGGGCGCCAATCCTTTGGCGCGAATCCCGAGGGATCGCGGGCCGTCGGGGTCGGACGAGAGCAGGCGCAGTGTGTGTCCCGCGTCGAGCGCGGCGGCGTCCTCGATGTCATCGCTCCGCCATCCGTACCCGTCCTCGAAGTCGATGCGCAAGTCCATGACCGGACGGTTCTGCAACACCGTGCGGACATCGGGCAGAGCGTCGGTGGTTCCGAAGGATTCGAGCGCATCGGCGTAGCGGTCCAGCAGCGCGACCGCCTGTTCCGACCAGCGCCGCGGGGTGTCGGGGCGCGCATCCGCCGCACTCACATAGACGGTGTGGATGGGCTGAGACTGCGGACGATCACCCGGAAAGTGTTGTGCAAGAGAGGTATCGATGGGCCCGAGGAGGGCGTCGACGCGGTCGAAGCCGCTGTCCGGGAGCCGACTGAGGTACTGGGGGTTCACAGCACGATCTTGGCAGACATGCCGGCATCGCGAGGAGTGGCAGATCCGAACTCCTGCCCTGGAGAGAAACCCTGCCCCGAAAGAACCCCGGCCCAGGGGAAACGGGCCGGGGTTCGATGACGGTGAAGGATATGGAGAGGAGGGTCAGTTGCTGCCCGGCCCGCTTCTCGTCGTCGCCACAGTGGTGGCAGGGCGGATTTTTGCGGCATTCGGGCCGCTCCACGCGCCGGCCGGTTGCGAAGAAATTGCGGGCGGGGCAGCAACGCCCTCGGGAAGTAAGCTCACGCTAGGGCATCACCATCCTTTCGACTCCGTGTTCCCTCTTCGTCGAGCGGTCATCATCCGCGCGGAGGGGAGCGCTGCGTCGCGTCGACTTCCGCTCCCGTGGCCTGCGCAGCCAGTTCCGTTCGCGTAGAGGGGACTCGGCCTGCAGAGGGAACGCGCTCGGCGCGGATCGCGACTCGTACCAGCGATACCACGGCGCGTGGCGTCAGCGCCTCGGCGAGAAGTCGATCAGAGTCGGCGATCGACAGGTCGTAGTCGATATCGCACCATCGGCGTTCGCTGCACAGCATTGCGTCGACCTCCGGAAACCCTCGTTGCTGACAGGTTACCTACAGCAGAAGCTGTAGATTCGTTATAGCAAACGCTTCAGCGTGCTGCAAGGGGCTGTGGCCGCGATTTTGTCCCAAATGAGAACATCCGGACATCTCACGCGGACTTGCTGCCGACTCCGGGGCGGGTGGGTTGCTGCAGCTCGTAGGTGATCAGGCGGGAGCTGTTGGCGACGACGGCGACGGAGGAGGCGTTGTGCAGAATGGCGGCGAGGACGGGCGACAAGGCGCCGCCGGCGCTGACGAGTAGGCCGATCGCATTGACCGCGATGGACATCGCGTAGTTCTGCTGAACCAATGCGACCGCGTGGGCACCGAGGTCGCGGACATCGAGGAGGCGGCGCAGGTCGTCGCTCGCGAGCGCCACGTCGGCGGTTTCGACGGCGACGTCGGTACCGGCCAGGCCCATGGCGATTCCGATGTTCGCGGCGGCGAGCGCCGGCGCGTCGTTGGTGCCGTCACCGACCATCGCGACGGTGTACCCGTCGTCCTGCAAACGGCGGACCGCGTCGAGTTTGTCTTCCGGCATCACCTCGGCCTGCCACTCGTCGATGCCCAGTTCCGCCGCCACCGCCGCGGCCGTCATCGGATGGTCGCCGGTGAGCATCACGATTCTTCGGATACCGTCCGCCCGCAACCGCGACAACACCTCGAGCGCCTCGGGCCGCACCTCGTCACGGAGACTGATCAGCCCCACCAGCTTGCCGTCGACCGCCAACAGCAGCGGCGTCTCGGCCCGCTGCTGGAGTTTGCGTACCCAGTCGGCGGCCCGCTTCGACACGCGGACGTTCTCGTCGCGCAGCAATCCTTCGCTGCCCAGGAGCAGCGTCCGCCCGTCCGCCCACGTGCGCATACCGAGGCCGACGAGGACCTCGCACTCTTCGTGCGGTGGGATCACGATGTGCCGTTCCTCGGTCGAGCGGATCACCGCCTCGGCGAGTGGATGCCGGGAATGAATTTCCGAGCTCGCCGCATAGGCAAGGACCCGTTCCGGCTCCCAATCCTTCGCAAAAGCAACCACATTCGTGACGATGGGGCGACCGATGGTCAGAGTGCCGGTCTTGTCGAAGACCATCGCATCGACGCATCCGGCCTGCTCCAGGTGTGATCCGCCCTTGATCAGGATGCCGCGCCGGGCACCGTTGCCGATAGCGGCGCTGATCGCCGTCGGCGTCGACAACCCGACCGCGCAGGGGCACGCGATCAACAGCATCGTCATGGCGCGGCGGACATCACGGGTCAGGACGAGGGTCAGCGCGGACAAGGCGAAGGATGCCGGCACGAAACGGCGGGAGAAATTTTCACCGACGGTCTGGATCGGGGCGCGGTGCTCCTGCGCCTGCTCGACCTGAGAGATGATGCGTCCGATCGTGGTTTCGTTTCCCACCGCGGTGGCCCGGATGACGAGCCGTCCGCGCAGCACCACCGAACCCGCGTGCACGAGGTGTTCGGCCGAGGTGGCGATCGGCAGCGTTTCACCGGTAATCGCGGACTGGTCGACGATCGCCTCACCCTCCATCACGACACCATCCACGGGTATCGCGACGTGATCGTGGACCACGACTTCGTCCCCCACCTGCAGCGAATCGACGTCCACCGAAACCTCGGTGCGGTCGGCCAGACGAATCCACGCGGTGTCCTGAGTGCCCTTGAGGAGATCGGAGATGGCGCGCCGGGTACGGCGCAGGGTGAGTTCTTGGAGGTACTCCCCGATGTTGAGCAACCACAGCACCGTCAGGGCCACCACGTTCTCCCGGAGAACCAGGCTGGCCACCGTCGCGGCGGAGACCAGAGCGTCAGTGCCCGCCGTGCGGTTTCCGGTCAAAGTGCGGAGTGCTCCTTTGAGGAAGGGGTAGCCGGTGAAGATGGTCGCGCCGGTGGCGAACACGCGGCTGGTCGGGCCGAGTAGCGGTGCGCGGCGCAGTCCGTATCGGCGGACTCCGAGCACGAGCAGGGCGGCGCCGCCGATGGCCATCCGCACGATGTCGGCGTTACCGACGTCGGCCGAGCGAGGGGAGCGGTCCGGGACCAGCGCCCAGGGCGTCTCCTCGCCTGCAGCGATGGTGTCGAGCAACTCGGTGCGATCGAGCCGTTTCGGCGAATACCAGACCACCACCGACGCGGTCCGCGGATAGGCGTGCACGGCACGCACCCCGGCGAGCTTTTCTATCGAATCTTCCAGGGCGACGGCCCGTCCCACACTCGCGCGGAGCCACGGCAGATGCACGCGAATTCTGCCCGCCGCATCCGACAGGACTGCGACATCGTGCGAGACATGCGAGGCCGGCTCGGCGGACATGTCAGTGTGTGTGACCGTGACCGGTGTCGGGCTCCGCCGGCGGGGGAACTTCCTCGCCGATCCTGCCCTTGGCCTCGGCGATGACGTCGGCCACCTTCAGCCTTGCCGACTCCGCGCCCTCCTCCGCCTTCCGGGTCCCGCGTAGTCCCCACGCGGTCACGGTGACCGCAGTCTCGTGGAAGGGCGCCTTCGCGACCGCTTTGCGGGCCGCGTTGTACGCGGCGACACCGACAGCGCCGGTGACCACGGTGGAGGCAGCTTTGGCGAGCAGAATGTGAAGGGCCATGACCTATCGTTGCACCCACAGCTCGAAAATGGGATCTATTGCAGTAGCCGCGACATCATGCATCGCGCAAAGCTGACGTTTCCGCCGGTCGAGGCCTCCGCGAGGATGGGGGCCGGATCGCCTGCGTTCTAGGTCTTCGCGTGTGTTACATCCACGAAATATGGTTCGACGAGCACTATCTCGCCGAAGTGCGGCCAGCGCTGGCGCCGCAGGCTTACCCGGCGCTGTGGGCGACAGAACGAGTGAGCCGAATCGCGCGCCGCGCTCGATCAATGACGCCTACATGACCGCTCGAAACGCCGCAGCACTGGAGGCGGCGCTTGATCTGCATTGTCTGCGCCACTCCTATCTGCTCGCGAGCCGGGAGCTCACGCCACCAGGTGCCGGCGGCTTCCTACGCCAAAGGCACTCGAAGTGCCAGGGGGACCTTGCTTGCGTCCCCTGAATCAATTCACCGTTTCACACTGCCCGAACTCTCACGTCGACACGACGCGTCGAGCGGGACCGACTGGGGTAATACGAGGACAGGCGTGCCCGGTAGTCCGGAGTATCGGTCGTGCCCAGACCGCGCCGGTTCAGCATGGAGCCGGTGCGGCCGCCCACTCCTGCACCTCGCGGGCCTGTGACCCAGGCCTTCGTCGTCTCCGTCGTCGTGGGCGGCGGCCGTCGAGGTCCGCGAGAAAATGATCGGCGGCAAAATGTCCGGCGACAAACTCGAAGACCTGCTCAACCAGTACGCCCAGCAAGGATGGCGTCTCCAAGCAATAGCCTCGTCCGATGTCAAGGGCAGAATCGGCCCTGGCAGCGTGGAGGGACTGATGATCACCTTCGAACGCGAAGGCTGAGCAGGTCCGGCCACCGATCAGCCGACGTGTTTTACGCGCCGAACATCACCTTCGCCGTGAGGCGGGGACCAGGCGAGGCCCCGGGAGCGAGGGAGTGGCTGCCATCCGATCGAGCACCGAGGTGCCGCATCCGCGGACCTTTCTCGACCGTGAGGTGGCGGTGCGCGGGTGGAAAGTGCGCAGCGAGAACTCGACGTTGCGGAGCACCGTGCGGCGTGCCAGCCCCATCAGTACCGCCATGCCGGTCACGGCCATCCACATCGGCAACGGGTAGAGAGCGAGACGCTCCCCCAGGCCGAAATGCAGCGCCTGTCCCAGCATGAGGCCGGCGCCGACCACGCCCACGAGTGCGCACAGTGCGGACCACAGGGCGACCAGCCGCTTCTCGTGCCACATATGCCAGGCGATGAGCACGAGCACCACGTGGCGCGCCACGAAGCCCGGCAACACGGCCGACCAGTGGATGATCGTTCCATCGTTCGCCGGAAACAGTCCGGTGGCAGCAGTGCTGACCGCGATGATCACGGCAAGGGAGAGTATCCACTTCTTCTCCCGGCCACTTCGTATGTGTCGATGAAGAAACAGTGCACCGAGGAGGGTGAGCACCCCGAGCGCGACGAATGTCGAATTCATGACGTCGTGCATCGGTGAGCAGGATCCGACTTCGCAGGTCGTCACGCCCAGGGAGCTGATCGAGTCGTGCGCGAAGCTGTAAGGCGTGCTCCACGCCGCCGCGGTGAACACCTCCGCCAGCAAGTAGGCGAACGAAAGTACCCAGGCCGTGCCAGCAGCTGCGTGGCGCAGATTATCTGTTCTCGGTGATGGTCCGGCGCCGTGAGGATTGCTGATAGTGGATTCTCTCTGTCGAACCAGATATGTCGAGTGAGGCCGGAAAGCGGCCCGGATGATCTGCGTGGCCCTACGACCCGAACCTGAGGATGCTGCCCGAAATGTCTGCATGGTCAGCCTCCACTGTGTATCGGGTCGTACTACTGGCGCGCAATCGATCCGCGGTGTCTAGGTTGCCGACCTCTCCGCTCGTATTGGGGACCAAACCGTCCCCTCAGCCGTTTCGTCCGCTGACGACTGCTGACCGAGCGTGCCACAATGACCGCCAGTACGGCGATCACGACAATGACCGCGATCAGGATCCATCTCTTCAGACGTCCTCGTCCTTCGTACGGAATACCCAACCGACTCTTTCGGAAACGGCGATTGCAGTATGCACCCCGCGGGTCGGCGAGAATCAATGCGGCAACCACCGGCACGCCCGATGTTCGAAACCTCGCTACGAAGAGGCCAGCGCTGCCGGCCATCCTGATACAACGAGACTCCCGGGGTGAGCTGGATGGCGTCGGGGGTCAGAACGGAACGGTGCAGTGGTGGAGGGATGGGTTCAGTTCACCGGTTCCGGAGCCGCGCGGCCGCCGGCCTGCCGCTTACCGTGTAGTAGCCGTCGTTCGCTTCTGCTCCGAGGGTCGAAAGGCGCGGAAGGGTTGCAGATCAAATCGCGTCGGTCCTCCAGGTCGCGACCGCCCAGATCACCACGGTGTTCAGGGCGATGATTGTCAGCGCCCACGCCGGGTAGTGCGGCAACCAAAGGAAATTGACGAAGATCGACACACCGCAGATCACCACGACCCCAGGCCGTGCCCATGTCGCATCGGCAAACAGGGCGATGCCAGTGACGATGCCGATCACGCCGAGCACCAGATGAGTCCATCCCCACACGATGAGGTCGAACTGGTAGGTGTACTCGATGTCGGTGACGATCATCTCGTCCGCGAAGATCACGGAAATGCTCTGCAAGACTTCGAGGATCCCGACGGCAATGAGTAGAATAGCTGCGCCCCAGGATGTTCCCTGTTCCAGAACCTGTTTGACCCACGATTCCTTGGACATGACCGTTCCCTTCCCGGGAAACGTACAAAGTGCTCTGGTCTCGCTCATTGTTCTCCCTCAAAGCGGTGACGGCAGCATTGTTTCCGAAATCCGGCGATCTTGTGCACTCGATCTCCGGCGCACGCCAGGCCTGGTCACCACCGTGATCGCCCTGCTTTACGCCTTCATCCCGGATGGGATCACGCGCAGGGTCCCGCGCCCGCGACGGCCCGGCGGTCAGGCATCCGTCGCATGATCGGCGTAACGGTTGGACCGGACCCGTCACAGCGAGCGATCTCCGGGCCGATCGCTCAGCAGATCGGTAGTCAGTTGTGAATACATCAGGATGACGCCCATGCGGATCAAGTTGCACGAACAGCTCGAGGACCTGACCAATCAGCTTGCACTGATGTGCCACCTCGCTGGCGAAGCCATCGAGTCGGCCACCGGCGCCCTGGTCCACGCCGATCTTCCGCTGGATGGGACTGGGCTGATCTCTTCGAAACATCTCGATGCCGATCGAAACAAATACTGCATATTTCGAATGCCGCACCTCCCCCCAGACAATCGCGCGAATACGGGCTCTCGTCGTGCCCGGATCCGTCCTCACCCTAACGTTTCGGTTCCTTGACTCTGTTGCGCAAAAAGATGAGCGGGAGGACGAGCGTGGCGACGGCGGTGACGAGCCACACGATCAGTGTGGCGAAAACCCACGACTGCCACCCGGTGATGGACATGGCACCGAACAGGTTGACCAACACCAGCGAGACGAAGGTGGATACCAAACCGATTCCCCCGAGGAAAGCCGGAGCGTTTCGTTCGGTCACTTTGGTGATGAAGGGCGCGAGGATGCTTTGCGCCAACGCGAAGAGCACCACCGTGCCGATGAATCCTGCGGCGGTGATCGATACCTCGGGCAGGAGCCACACCGCCGCGAGAAGGCCGATCGCTGCCGAGCCGAGGAAGATGACGGCCTGGATGAGAAATCGAATCATGAGTCGATCCTTTGCGTCGCAGGGTCAACAGATCACGGTCAGGAGTACGCCCTCGCGGTGAAGGATCAGCGGTTCGGCAGGGGGCCGAGGGCCGCTGGTTTCTGACATACGTCATTGTCTCTCCCACGTGACCGTCTCGCGGCAAGTTGACGATCTCTGCGACTCGACCAGCGGCCGCGCGGCCCCCGCCGAATCCGGGAGGAATGCCTGACGTTCCGGCGCCTGCGTGCGACGATGGGAAGTACTTCGGGAGTGATGGGGTATGTCGAACCGCCGTGTGACGGGTGCAGCGATCTACACGGCCGCGCTGCTGGCGGCCGTAGCGACGGTCACGCTTGCCGTACGAGTGGTGCCCGCCTCGGATGCCGGGAGAAGCGCTCCCGAGCCGGGAACGGGTGCCACTCGGGCACTGATCGTCATTGCTGTCGTCGCAGTCGTGATCGCGGCGATCGCGCTCGCGGCTGCTCTGCAAGGTGGGCGCCCCCGGATGGCCCCCGACGAGCCGGCGGCCGATGCGGTCGAGCGGGCACTCTCTGCGAAGTCGCGCAGACAGATCCTCGCGTGGACGGCCGGTGCCTGTGTCCTCGTGATCGCCGCGTATCTCCTCGGCTCCGCCGGTGGCAACGAGCCCCCGGCCCAGGAGGCTCCGGCCGCCGCCGAGTCCGGGGGCAACTCCGAATCACCGTCCGAAGCCACTCTGCCCGAGGAGTTGCGTCCCACGTCCGACAGCGCGCAAGCCCGCAGCGATCAAGCCGAATTATGGACTGCCGCAGCCATAGTCGGACCCGTGCTGGTCACCTTGCTCATACTCGGTGCGGCGGCCCGACGCCCTGTGGTCGTGGGCCGTGAGGTACCGACGCCGGTCGATATCGACACCGCCTCGGCCGCGGCGCAGTCGCTGGTGCGTGCGGCGGAGGAGGGTCTCGCGGCGGTCGTCACGACGGAGATGCCGCCACGGGAGGCCATCATCGCCAGCTACGCCGCCATGGAAGACGCCCTTCGGCGGGCGCCGGGCGCCGAACCCCGAGATTCGGATACGCCGTCGGAAGTGCTTGCCCGGGCGGTGCAACTCGGTGTACTGCGCTCGGAGGCTGCAGCGCCGTTGGTTCGACTTTTCGCCGAGGCCCGGTTCAGCCGGCATCCGATGGACGAACGTCACCGCGCGGAGGCGGTCGACCTGCTCAGGCGCGTGCTGGACGATGTCGGGGCGCAGCGCCGTGCGAATGACCTCGGGAGCAACACGTGCTCGCCATTGCCGTGATCGGGATCGCGGCAGTACTGGCCGTGGAGATTCCGCTCGTCGTATCCGGTCGGGACAACGTTGCGGTCGTGGTGGCGGGGGCCGTGACCGCCCTCGTGCTCTTCGAGGTTCGGCGGCGGATGTCGCAGGAGGACGACGACGATGTGGTGGCGGGTCCGGAAGCCGATCGGGCCGAGGCGATGAGCCGCTGGCTCACGCGCACGGAGTCGCTGATCAGCTGGGCGGACGGCACCCGCGGAGACTGGGACCACCATCTGCGTCCACTGCTTGCCCGCGAATTCCAACAGTCCACCGGGCAGCGAAAGGGCGTCGACCCGGCCGCAACTACCGCCGCCGGGCGAGTGTTCTTCGGTGACCTGTGGCAGTGGGTGGATCCCGACGACGTCCGCCGCTCCGACCGGACCGAACCCGGCCCCGGTCGCGACGTGCTCGACCGGATACTTCAACGGCTGGAGTTGCTATGACCCTCCCCGCCCAGATGACCACCGCCCGCGCTCAGGCCGTTCTGGCGGAAGTCGAACGTGCCGTGGTGGGGAAACACGACGAACTGACGTCGATACTGCTCGCGGTCCTCGCCGGTGGCCACGTACTGATCGAGGATCTGCCGGGGCTGGGAAAAACTCTGGTTGCCCGGTCGTTCGCAGCCGCACTCGGGCTGGACTTCACCCGCGTGCAGTTCACCCCGGACCTGCTGCCTGCCGACCTGCTCGGCGCCACCATCTACGACATGCCGTCAGGTCGGTTCGAGTTCCGTCCCGGTCCCATCTTCACCAACCTTCTCCTGGCCGACGAGATCAACCGCACCCCGCCGAAAACCCAGGCTGCCCTACTCGAGGCGATGGCAGAGGGGCAGGTCAGTGTCGACGGCACGACGCGGATCCTGCCCCGACCGTTCATCGTGCTGGCCACCGACAACCCCATCGAATACGAGGGCACGTATCCGTTGCCCGAGGCCCAGCTCGATCGCTTCGCCCTGCGGTTGCGGCTCGGGTACCTGACCGAGAAGCACGAGCAGGAGATGCTACAACGCCGTCTCGACCGGGGATCGGCTCCGGTGGTGGTCCAGCAGGTGGTCGACGCCGCGGATCTGCAGGCGATGCGCGAATCGCTCGAGGAGGTCAGTGTCCATCGTGACGTCCTCGGCTACGTGGTCGCTCTCGCGAATGCCACGCGTCAGCACCCGCAGGTCGAAGTGGGGGCCAGCCCACGTGCCGAATTGGACCTGGTGCAGTTGGCCCGGGCCCGGGCGCTCCTCGCGGGGCGCGATTTCGTGATTCCGGAGGACATCAAGGCGCTGGCAGTCCCCGCGGTCGCCCATCGGATCAGTCTGCGACCGGAAATGTGGGTGCGGCGTGTCCGCAGCGAGGATGTCCTGACCGAATTGCTCCGACGGCTGCCCGTGCCGAGGGCACGATGACCGAGCACGTTCTCACCCGGCACGACCTGACGTGGCGGGCGTCGCCCGCAGCCCGCGCCCTCGCGACCTGTGCGGCCGTCGCGCTCACGGTCGCCGTGGTGGGCCGCTGGTGGGAGCTGATCGCGTTCGCGGCACCGATGCTCGGCGCTCTGGGCGCGGTGGTGTGGTTGCCGCCGCGGGCCACCGGAATCCGCGTCCGATCGGACACTCCCGCGTTGCGGTGCTTCGAATCGGAATCGGTGCAGTGCGAAGCCGAGGTGACGACGGTCGGCGGCGGCGCGCGGCTCGACGTGTCGCCTGCGCGCTCCGACGGCTACACGGTCGACGACGTCGGCGACGGGTATCGGATCACCGCCCACCGGTGGGGTCGCTACGAACCTGCACTGCACATCACGGCGCAGGCGTGCGGAGGTCTGCTCAGCGCAGCACTCGAGGTACCCGTGACCGAACTCCGGGTATTTCCGCTGGCGCCGCCGCTGCCGACCCCGTTGCCCCATCGCGCGCTTCCCGACCGGATCGGAGCGCACCGCACCCGCCGGTACGGGTCCGGCGTCGAGTTCGGTGACATCCGGCCGCATGCACCGGGAGATCCACTGCGAAGCATCAATTGGCGGGTCAGTGCACGACGTGGGCGACTGCACGTGACGGAGCGGATCATGGACCGCGCAGCCGACGTCGTCGCCGTGCTCGACACCACGCCGCAGGCGCCCGGCCCTGCAACGGACAGCCTGCAGCGCACCGTCCGTGGCGCCACCCAGGTGGTGCAGTCGGCACTGCAACGGGGAGATCGGGCCGGGGTGGTGGTCAGTGGCTCGCGCCTGCGGTGGCTCGGTGCCGACATCGGGCGTCGCCAGTTCTACCGCATTCTCGACACTGTTCTGGACGCCGGCGGCACGTCCGGTGGCACCCTTGTTCCGCGGGCAGCGCTACCACCCACTGCCGTGGTGATCGCCTTCTCCACCATGCTCGACACCAACTTCGCGCTGTCGCTGCTCGAGCTGCGCCGCCGGGGCCACGTCGTCGTCGCCGTCGACGTACTGCGAGGTCCGCCGTTCGAGGTCGAACTCGATCAGATGTCCGCCCGGATGTGGAAGCTCGAACGACGGAACATGTACCGGAACATGAGTGTTCTGGGTGTCCCCGTGGTCGCGTGGGAAGACGACTCGGCATTAGATCTCGCCCTCACTCTTGCGGATCGAGCTCAGCGCCCTCAGGGGGTGGCCAGGTGAAGTGGGCCGCATTTCTGGCAGTGCAGGGAGCGATGGTCGCACTCGTCCTGGGCGATGCGTCCGTTCTGGCAGCCGCGACGGCGGGTATCGCGGCAACCGCGCTGCTTCTCGTCGCATTTACGGGACCGGCACCCGGATTTTGGACGCTGATGGTGTGCGCGGCAGTGGCGGGTGCTCCCGCCTACCTCGTCACCACAGTCCCGGTGGGTCCGCGATGGTGGTCGTTGCTCGGACCGGTTGCCGTCGTGGTGTTGTTCTGCATCGCCGTGGCTCCCTACGTCCGGAAACGCAGCACCGCTCAGAATCGGCGGATGCTATAGACGTGGAACTGTGACAGCGGGGCAAGGCCCACAGGCACTCCGCGTCCGTAGGCATTGAAGACCTGGCCGAAGCCGGCATAGATACCGATGTGCGACGCATCCGGATTGAGAACCACGATGTCGCCGGGAGCGAGCGCCCACAACGGTATCCGGGCGCCCACCTCGGCCTGCTCCCATGTGGTACGCGGAAGCCTGACTCCCGCTTGCCGGAATGCCCACTGCACGAGTCCCGAACAGTCCCAGGCATCCGGGCCCGTTCCGCCCCAGAGGTAGGGCTTACCGGTCTGGGTGACCGCTGCCGCCAGCGCGGCGAGACCGGTGGGCGTCGGAATCGGCGTGGGAAGAATCGCGGATCCGCTGGAACTGCCCGCTGTGCTTCCACTGTCGGCGCTGCCGGCGACCGGTGCCGCATGGGAGGGAAACGCCGTCAGGGCGGCCGCGCAGAAGGTCAGTGCTCCCGCTATCACTGCGCGTCGTACGGGAAGATGCCAGCGCTGGGACACGGAGTCCCCCTTCGTTTGCTCCTGCTCCGTGGAAGGCGTGCACCACCTGTTCCCCCGGCGGTACACGCCCATATTGCGTCACGGGAAGCGTACAAAGTGTCGCGCGAGTGTGCTTGGCGTTTGCCGATATCCGCGCCGGAGCGCCGGTACGGCCCCGGCCGTCACCGCTCGGCGATGGTAAGCACCACGTCGGCCAGGGCAGGGGCGTGATCACGCTCGGGAACGGTGGCCGAGATCAGCAGGAGCCCGGGCTCTTTCCAGATGCGGGCGCGCAACGTCTCGCCGGGAAACACCACACCTGCGAATCGTGCTCGGAAGCCCGCGACCAGCGACGCGTCGGAGTCCAGCATCGTGTCGACCACCGCCTTGCACACCATCCCGTAGGTGCACAGCCCATGAAGAATCGGCGCCGGAAAACCGGCGGCGGCCGCGAACTGCGGATCGGAATGCAAGGGATTGCGGTCACCACACATTCGATACATCAACGCCTGTTGCGGCAGCACAGGAATGTCGACCTCGGCGTCGGACGGGCGGTCCGGCAACTCGACGGACTGCGACGGCCCGCGCTCGCCGCCGAATCCACCCTCGCCGCGGGCGAAGATGGACGAGCGGCTGGTCCAGAGGGGCGCACCGTCGACGCCGGTGGTGGCCGACTCCTGGACAATGACCGCGGCCTTTCCCTTGTCCCACACCTCCGCGATGCGGGTTGTCGTGCGAGCCTTACCCTCCGGCGGAAGCGGCCGGTGCATGGTCACCTCCTGGCTGCCGTGGACCACTTTCGCGAGATCGATGTCGACACCGGGGAAGGACACCTGCGGAGCGTCGACGGCATGAAAATTGGCCGCGACCGTCGCGAAAGTCGGTAACACCTGAGGAGTGCGGTCCGTGAGGTAGCACAACTCCTTCTCATCCAGCGGACGGGAACCCGCACCGAGGGCGAGATGGTAGTGCTGCACGTCGGACGCGGTCCAGGCGAACTCGAGCGTGGGCAGTTCGGCGCCGATGGCGATCTTCGGGTCAATAGGCATGCGGGGCGTCCCCCTTCTGTGTGAGGGGGATGGTCGAGACCACCGTGTCGGATTCGTGCTTGCTCATGTAGAACACGTTATAGAATGATGGGGTTGTCGGTCCATTCTCACTGCCAGGAAGTGTCGGGGACGACAACGCACCGAACAAGAACACGTGGCATCGAATGTTTCGGGCGTGCGCACTCACGTCAGTTTTCAGGGAAGGCACACAGAACATGCTCTCGAACCAACTACGCACCGAGTTGGCCGATCAGCTCGACGCCGCAGAGCGCAGTCGCATTCCCGTCGGGCCCCTGACCGCCGCCCATCCGGACATCGACGTCGTCGACGCATACGAGATCGCGTTGATCAACATCCGCCGCCGGCTGCAGCACGGCGCGAAGGTTGTCGGGCACAAGGTAGGTCTGTCGTCTCTCGCCATGCAGCAGATGATGGGTGTCGACGAACCCGACTACGGACATCTGCTCGCCGACATGGAGGTGTTCGAGGACCAACCCGTCGACACGGCTCGGTTCTGCTACCCGAGAGTCGAGGTGGAGGTGGCTTTCGTCCTCGGCGCCGATCTTCCGGGAGCGGACTGCACCGAGCAGGATGTCGTCGATGCCACAGTGGCGTACGCGCCGTCCATCGAGTTGATCGACAGCCGCATCAAGGACTGGAAGATCGGCCTGGCCGACACTATCGCCGACAACGCGTCTTCCGCAGGGTTCGTGCTCGGCACCGACCGGGTGCGCCCGTCCGACATCGACATCAAGGCCATCGACGCCGTCCTGACCCGCAACGGTGAGCTCATCGCCGAGGGCCGCAGCGATGCGGTGCTCGGCAACCCGGTGACGGCCGTCGCCTGGCTGGCGCAGAAGGTCGACAGTTTCGGCGTTCGATTGAGAGCCGGCGACATCGTGCTTCCCGGTTCGTGCACCCGCGCCATCGACGCTCGTCCCGGCGATCACTTCCGAGCCGAGTTCAGTGGACTCGGAACCGTCTCTCTGCAGTTCAAGTAGGAGTTGTATTCATGACCAAGGCAAGTGTGGCGATCGTCGGTTCGGGCAACATCAGCACCGACCTGCTCTACAAACTGCAGCGATCCGAGTGGCTCGAGCCGCGATGGATGATCGGCATCGATCCTGACAGCGAGGGCCTCGCCCGGGCACGCAAGCTGGGTCTGGAGACGTCCGCCGAGGGCGTCGACTGGTTGCTGAACCAGCCGGAGAAGCCCGACCTGGTGTTCGAGGCGACCTCCGCCTACGTGCACCGCGAGGCAGCGCCCCGATACGAGGCAGCAGGCATCCGGGCGATCGACCTGACACCGGCCGCGGTCGGGCCCGCCGTCGTTCCGCCGGCCAACCTGCGTGAACACCTCGGTGCCCCCAACGTCAACATGATCACCTGCGGGGGGCAGGCAACCATCCCGATCGTGTACGCGGTGTCCCGGGTCGTGTCCGTGCCCTACGCCGAGATCGTCGCCTCGGTCGCGTCGGTCTCCGCCGGCCCCGGCACCCGCGCCAACATCGACGAGTTCACCAAGACCACCAGCCGTGGCATCGAGACCATCGGCGGAGCGCAGCGCGGCAAGGCCATCATCATCCTCAACCCGGCCGACCCGCCGATGATCATGCGCGACACGATCTTCTGCGCGATCCCCGAGGACGCCGACCGGGCCGCCATCACCGAATCCATCCACCGCGTCGTCGCGGACATCCAGCAGTACGTCCCCGGTTACCGGCTGCTCAACGAACCGCAGTTCGACGACCCCAGCGTCGTGTCCGGCGGACAGGCCACGGTCACCACCTTCGTCGAGGTCGAGGGCGCAGGTGACTTCCTGCCCCCGTACGCGGGCAACCTCGACATCATGACCGCAGCGGCAACCAAGGTGGGCGAAGAGATCGCCCAGAAGCTCCTGAGCGTGGAGGCGTGAGCACGATGGTCCATTTCGACCCCAGCTGGGACATTCGCGTCACCGACACGTCGTTGCGGGACGGCTCCCACCACAAGCGTCATCAGTTCACCGGTGACGAGGTGCGGGCGATCGTCGGCGCCCTCGACAATGCGGGAGTGCCCGTCATCGAGGTCACTCACGGTGACGGGTTGGGCGGTTCGTCGTTCAACTACGGCTTCTCCAAGGTGCCCGAGCAGGAACTCATCTCCATCGCCGTCGACACGGCGAAGAACGCGAAGATCGCCTTCCTGATGCTGCCCGGTCTGGGGATCAAGGACGACATCATCGTCGCCCAGGACAACGGCGCGTCGATCTGCCGCATCGCGACCCATTGCACCGAGGCGGACGTCTCGATCCAGCACTTCGGACTGGCCCGCGAGCGCGGCCTCGAAACCGTCGGCTTCCTCATGATGGCCCACTCCATTGCGCCGGAGAAGCTCGCCAAGCAGGCGCGGATCATGGCGGACGCCGGATGCCAGTGCGTCTACGTCGTCGACTCGGCCGGTGCCCTCGTCCTCGAGCAGGTGTCCGACCGGGTCGAAGCGCTGGTGCAGGAACTGGGGTCGGACGCGCAGGTGGGGTTCCACGGCCACGAGAACCTCGGTCTCGGAGTGGCCAACTCGATAGCCGCGGTGCGCGCGGGAGCTAAGCAAATCGACGGCAGCACAAGACGGTTCGGAGCCGGTGCCGGCAACGCCCCCGTCGAGGCGTTCGTGGGAGTGTGCGACAAGATCGGCGTCAAGACCGGTATCGATTTCTTTGCGATCGCCGACGCCGCCGAGGACGTGGTCCGGCCGGCGATGCCGGCCGAGTGTCTCCTCGACCGCCAGGCGCTGATGATGGGGTACGCAGGCGTGTACTCGAGCTTCCTCAAGCACGCCGAACGCCAAGCCGAGCGGTACGGCGTCTCGTCCGCCGAACTCCTCGTCCGCGCAGGCAAGCGCAAGCTCGTCGGTGGGCAGGAAGATCAGCTCATCGACATCGCGCTGGAGCTGCAAAAAGAGCGCCTGTGAGTGCGGCTACGCCGCCTGTGAGTACTTATTAACCGCGGGCGGTTAATAAGTACTCACAGGTCAGCGGGCGGTTTCCCAGAGCCCGACGACGTTGCCCTCGGTATCGGTGAAGTAGGCGGCGAACCCCATCGTGCCGACGGGTGTCCTGCCGGTGACCGTCTTCCCGCCGAGCGATTCGACCTTCTCCAGTGCGGAGTCGATGCTCTCGACGTCGACGACGACGACGGGGGAGGCCACCTCGTCGCGCTGCATCATGCCGCCGTTGATGAACCCGGGCTCGGTGGGCATTCCGCTCTCGCCCACCGGTCCGGTGGTGACCATGCTGTAGTCCATCTCTGGGATCTCGGCGATGGCCCAGCCGAACGCGTCACGGTAGAAGGCGCGGGCGCGCTCACCGTCGTCGAAGGGGATCTCGAAATGCACGATTCGGCCTGTCATGGGTTGCCTCCGGCTCGGCGGAAACCGCCGTGTCCGACGGCACTTTCAGCGTAAGTCGCCGGGTTCGCAGGCGAAAGGGGTACGCACAGCTTCGCCCGATGTGCCATCGGGCGCAGTCGAACTGCACCCCTGTCACATCGGGCGAGAGCAGGGTGGAACCGGACGGCTACTCGAGGTGATCGCGCACGTCGATGAACCCCTCCATCACCGCGTGGTTGATGCTGTCCCACAGCCGCGGGCAGCCGTCCTGAAGGGCGGTGGGCTGCCCCTCCGCGGCCCGGTCGCGAAACGTCGGACACGTCTTCGCCGGGTCGCTCGTCCATTGGACGCTGGTGTGTTTGAGACTGTTCTTGCGCACCAGGACGCAGGTGCCGCAGGTGCGGCACTCGACCTCGTTCATTCCGTCGTCGAGGTAGTTGGCCTTGTCGGCCATCGTCTGCGCATGAATGGCCTCGAGCCGAGCAGGTTGCCCGGCGTAGTCGGGAGCTTTGGCCCATTCGGTCGAGGCACTCATGATCAGACCTGCGCTTCCTTGTTCTCGGAGCCGGCGGTCACCGTCTGTTCCGCGGCCTCTCGCTCGGCCTTCTGCCGGGCCAGGTTTTCCTCCACCTCGTGCTGCCAGGCCTCGTTGGCCTTGGTGGTGTCGACCTCGAACTCGAAACGCTGCGTCATCTTCTCGGTGACGTCGGCGACATCGACGTAGAACTGGTCGTACCACCGTCGCAGCTGGTAGACCGGGCCGTCCTCGTCGCACAGCAGGGGGTTGTCGATCTTGGTCTTGTTCTTCCAGATTTCGACGTCCTGCAGGAAGCCCTCGGCGATGCCCTCGGTGAACTTGGTCGCCAGCTTGTCGGCGGTGTCGTCGTCGATGCCGGTCGGCTTCTTGACGGTGACGCCGTACTGGAGCATGAACGAATTGTTCGTCACCGGATAGTGGCAGTTGATGAGGACGCTCTCGACCTCGTACCCGCCGTAGCTGTTCCACAGCGGATTGATCATGTAGGACGGCCCGTAGTACGCGGCCTCGGAGCGCAGCAGCGACTCCATGCCGTACTGCGTCGCCATCCCCACGTCGGGGCGACCCTTCGTGTTGAGGTACTGGGTCGCGATGTGGCCTTCGAAGACGTTCTTGAAGTACGTCGGAAATGCGTAGTGGATGTAGAAGAAGTGCGCCATGTCGACCACGTTGTCGATGATCTCGCGGCAGTTGGCGCCCTCGATCAGCATCGAATTCCAGGTCCAGTCGGTCCATTCGTCGCTGTACGCGCCGTCGATCCGGGGGATGGTCACCTCGTCTGGCGGCGGATTGCCCTCGGGGTCGTTCCAGACGAAGAGCTGCCCGTTCCGCTCCAGCGTGGTCCACGACCGCGTGCGCGCGATCGGCGGCACCCGGCGTGCGTAGGGAATGCTCGTGCACTTGCCGTTGCCACCCCAGCGCCAGTCGTGGAACGGGCACGCGACGGAATCGCCCTTGACCGAGCCCTGGGAGAGGTCACCGCCCATGTGACGGCAGTAGGCGTCCAGAACTTTCAGTTCGCCTTTGCTGTCGGCGAAGACTACGAGCTTGGTGCCGAAAGCCAGGACCGAATGCGGATTGCCGTCCTTGAATGTCTTGGTCAAGCCGAGGCAGTGCCAACCACGCGCGAAGCGGGTCTGGACAGTGCCTACATCGATCTCGCGAATCTGCGCCATTGTGCCCTCACATCCCTTCATGCTGTCAGTAGAACACGTTATAGAAGTTCCCCACGATTCGCCAGATTTCGAGCGGCTTTCTTCGAGCGCTGGGCCGTCGAACTGCGTCTTTCCGTGAGTCTCGACAGAAATGGGAACGTGTTCTAGTCTCAGAGAGTGAGTGAACCATCGACGAGACAGGAGCGTCCTGTGGGTGACCATGACAGTCACGAGGTGATGCAGCGGCTCGAGGCGCTACTGCCGACACTGCGCGAGCGTGCGCAGGAAACCGAGGATCTACGTCGCATCCCCGACGAATCGATCAAGGCACTCCAGGAGTCCGGCTTCTTCAAACTGCTTCAGCCGGAGCAGTGGGGCGGCTTCCAGGCCGATCCGGTGCTGTTCTACTCCGCGGTGCGGAAGATCGCGAGTGCCTGCGGCTCCACCGGATGGGTCTCGTCGATCATCGGAGTTCACAACTGGCATCTCGGTCTCTTCACCCAGCAGGCGCAGGAAGACGTGTGGGGCAAGGATACCGATGTGCGCATCTCGTCCTCCTACGCCCCGATGGGCGCCGGCCAGGTGGTCGACGGTGGTTACACGGTGAACGGTGCCTGGGCATGGTCGTCCGGGTGTGACCACGCCAGCTGGGCAGTGCTCGGTGGTCCCGTGATCAAGGACGGGCGGCCGGTCGACTTCGGCAGCTTCCTCATTCCCCGCGAGGACTATCGCATCGACGACGTGTGGAACGTGGTGGGACTGAGGGGAACCGGCAGCAACACGGTGGTGGTGAAGGACGTGTTCGTTCCCCGCCACCGCTTCCTGAGTTTCAAGGCGATGAGCAACCTGACAGCTCCGGGGCTCGAGCAGAACACCGCCCCGGTGTACAAAATGCCGTGGGGGACGATTCATCCGACCACGATTTCCGCTCCGATCGTCGGTATGGCCTACGGCGCGTACGACGCACACGTCGAGCATCAGGGCAAGCGTGTCCGCGCAGCATTCGCCGGTGAGAAGGCAAAGGACGATCCGTTCGCCAAGGTCCGGATCGCCGAGGCGTCCAGCGACATCGACGCCGCCTGGCGGCAGCTGTCGGGCAACGTGGCCGACGAGTACGCGTGTCTTCTCGCGGGGCGCGACGTGCCTTTCGAGCTCCGTCTCCGCGCGCGACGTGACCAGGTACGCGCCACGGGCCGGGCCATTTCGTCGATCGACAAGCTGTTCGAGAGTTCCGGTGCCACGGCGCTGGCCAACGGCACACCGTTGCAGCGTTTCTGGCGAGACGCGCATGCCGGACGCGTGCACGCGGCGAATGATCCCGAGCGGGCCTACGTCATGTACGGGACCGGTGAATTCGGTTTGCCGATCACGGACACGATGGTTTAGGAGAACATGTGACGACGACCGAGGAAGCCCTCACGTTCGAGTCCACATCGAAGTTCGCGCAGGTACGGCCCGACCTGAGACTGCACTATCACGAGGCCGGCGTCGGGAACGGCCCCACGATCGTGCTGCTGCACGGCGGTGGACCCGGCGCGTCGTCGTGGTCGAACTTTGCGAGAAACATTCCGGTTCTTGCCGAAAAGTTCCACGTCTTGGCGGTTGATCAACCGGGTTACGGGTTGTCTGACAAGCCCACCGAGCACCCGCAGTACTTCGTGCACAGCGCCTCGGCGCTGAACGATCTGCTCGGCACCCTCGACATCAGCGGACGCGTCCACCTGCTCGGCAATTCCCTCGGTGGCGGTGCCGCAGTGCGGTTCGCTCTCGACTATCCCGACCGCGCAGGACGTCTCGTCCTGATGGGCCCGGGCGGGTTGAGCGTCAACCTGTTCGCCCCCGACCCGACCGAGGGCGTCAAAAACCTCGGCAAGTTCAGCTACGAGCCCACCCGCGAAAACCTCGAGGCGTTTCTGCGCATCATGGTGTTCGACCAGAAATTGATCACCCCCGAATTGGTGGACGAACGCTTTGCTGCAGCAAGTACCCCGGAGTCGCTGGCGGCGGCGAAGGCGATGGGGAAGTCGTTCTCCTCCGCGGACTTCGAGCAGGGCATGCTGTGGCGGGACGCGTACAAGCTCCGTCAGCGGGTCCTGTTGATCTGGGGACGAGAGGACCGGGTCAATCCGCTCGACGGGGCGCTGGTGGCACTCAAGCTGATCCCGCGCGCGCAACTGCACGTGTTCGGTGGGTGCGGGCACTGGGCGCAGCTCGAGAAGTTCGACGAATTCAACCGATTGGCAGCCGATTTCCTCCTGGACGGGGGCAAGTGATGGGTATTCGGTCACTGGCATACATGCGTATCGAAGCCACCGACATGGCCGCGTGGCGTGAGTACGGACTCAAAGTTCTGGGCATGGTCGAGGGGAAAGGCAACAACCCCGATGCCCTGTATCTGCGGATGGACGACTTTCCGGCTCGGCTCGTCATCTTCCCCGGCGACCACGACCGACTGTCGGTGTCGGGATGGGAAACCGCGAATGCCGCAGAGCTCGAACAGGTCCGGAACAACCTCTCGACGGCAGGCGTGCCCTTCAAGGAGGGAACGGCCGAGCAACTGCAGGATCGCAGGGTAGACGAGCTGATCACCTTCGAGGACCCGTCGGGCAACACACTGGAGGCATTCCACGGTGCGGCCCTCGAGCACCGCCGCGTGGTCAGCCCCTACGGGCACAAATTCGTCACCGGCGAACAGGGGCTCGGCCACGTCGTCCTTTCCACCACAGACGACGACGCTTCGCTGCGCTTCTACCGCGACGTCCTCGGGTTCCGTCTGCGCGACTCCATGCGATTGCCGCCGCAGATGGTCGGGCGGCCGGCCGACGGGAAACCGGCGTGGCTGCGGTTCTTCGGCTGCAATCCGCGCCACCACAGCCTCGCGTTTCTGCCGATGCCCACGCCCAGCGGGATCGTGCACCTCATGATCGAGGTGGAGAACTCCGACGATGTCGGGCTCTGCCTCGACCGCGCACTGCGGAAGAAGGTGAAGATGTCGGCGACCCTCGGCCGCCACGTCAACGACCTCATGCTCTCGTTCTACATGAAGACCCCAGGCGGCTTCGACATCGAGTTCGGCTGCGAGGGAAGACAGGTCGAAGACGAGAGCTGGGTGGCGAGAGAGAGCACGGCGGTCAGTCTGTGGGGTCACGACTTCGGTGTCGGGATGCAGTCGTGAGCGAGAGGGCGGACAGTGCGGACCTTGCGGAGCAGGCGATCGACCCGCGCCGGTTCCGCACGGTGCTGGGTCAGTTCTGTACGGGTGTCACCATCATCACCACGACCGACGACGGCACACCGGTTGGTTTCGCGTGCCAGTCCTTCGCCGCGCTGTCCCTCGAGCCTCCGCTCGTGCTGTTCTGTCCCACCAAGACGTCGAGGTCGTGGGCGGCCATCGAACGCAGTGGTGTCTTCTGTGTGAACGTGCTCGCCGAGGAGCAGCAGTCGACGTGTGCGCGATTCGGGTCCCGCGACCCGGACAAGTTCGCCGGGATCGACTGGACGGAGTCGCCGCTGGGTTCACCCATTCTCACCGGTTCGCTCGCCCACATCGACTGCACACTCGAGACCGTGCACGACGGCGGCGATCACTGGGTGGTGTTCGGCCGCGTGTCTTCGCTCAGCGAGATCCGCGAGGAGCGACCCCTGCTGTTCTACCGCGGGCAGTACACGGGCATCGAACCCGACAAGACTGTGCCCGCGCCGTGGCGTGACGACCTCGAGGCTTTTCTCACGACGTCGTCGGAAGACACCTGGCTGTAGGGCACCTGCCGGCCGGAG
This sequence comes from Rhodococcus sp. MSC1_016, assembly GCF_023667485.2. Taxonomy (NCBI): domain Bacteria; kingdom Bacillati; phylum Actinomycetota; class Actinomycetes; order Mycobacteriales; family Nocardiaceae; genus Rhodococcus; species Rhodococcus sp. MSC1_016. The sequence continues at coordinate 4,665,914 of NZ_JAMOZI020000001.1, read as the reverse complement.
TCGCACTCACATCGCGACTCCGATGTACTTGGTTTCGAGGAACTCGTCGATGCCGGTGAGCCCACCCTCGCGGCCCAGCCCGGATTCCTTCACCCCGCCGAACGGTGCCGCCGGGTTGGACACGACTCCCTGGTTGAGGCCCACCATTCCCGTTTCGAGAGCTTCGCTGACTCGCAACCCGCGTTTGAGGTTCTCGGTGTAGACGTACGCCACCAGCCCGTACGGGGTGTCGTTGGCCCGCTCGATCGCCTCCGCCTCGGTGTCGAAGGTGCTGATCGCCGCCACGGGCCCGAAGATTTCGTTGTGGCACATCTCGGCGTCGTCCGGCACACCCGTCAACACGGTCGCAGGGTAGAAGTTGCCGGGACGGTCGAGTGGTTCACCACCGGTGAGGACGGAGGCGCCGCGCCCGACCGCGTCTGCGACGAGAGTGCTCACCTTCGCCACTGCCGCCTCGTCGATCAGGGGTCCGACCACGACGCCGTCCTCGGTACCGCGCCCGACGGGCAGTGCCTCCATCCGCTGTGTGAGCTTGCGCGTGAACTCCTCGGCGACCGAACTGTGCACGAGGATTCGGTTCGCGGCCGTGCATGCTTGGCCGATGTTGCGCATCTTCGCCGCCATGGCGCCGTCGACGGCGTCGTCGAGATTCGCGTCGTCGAAGACGAGGAACGGCGCGTTCCCGCCGAGTTCCATCGAAGTGCGCATCACCGTGCGCGCGCACAGTTCGAGGAGGTGCTTGCCCACCGCGGTCGATCCCGTGAACGACAGTTTGCGGGCGCGGCCGTCGAGGATCAGCGGACTGATCACCTCGTCCGGTCGAGAGGTGGTCACCACGTTGACCACACCATCGGGCAGTCCGGCTTCGGTGAGGATGTCGGCGAGGGCGAGGATGGAGAGTGGAGTCTGCGCGGCGGGCTTGATCACCGACGTGCATCCGGCAGCAATGGCCGGCCCGATCTTGCGGGTCCCCATCGCCATGGGGAAGTTCCACGGAGTGATGAGCAGGCTCGGTCCGACGGGCTGCCGGGTCACCACGAATCGCGACCCACCTCCGGGTGCGGTCATGTAACCGCCGTCGATACGGACTGCTTCCTCGGCGAACCACCGGAAGAACTCTGCTGCGTAGGCGATTTCGCCGCGCGCCTCGGCCAGCGGCTTACCCATCTCGAGGGTCATGACGAGGGCGAGCCGATCGGTGTTGTCGAGCAGCAGGCGGTGCGCGTTCATGAGGATGCTGCTGCGTTCGCGGGGAGTGGTGGCGGCCCACGACGGCTGCGCCGCCACCGCCGCGTCGAGCGCCTCGCGGGCCTCCGTGGCGTCGGCATCGGCGACCGTGCACAGGATCTGTCCGGTCGACGGGTCGTGGACCGGCATGGTGCGGGCGCTGTCACGCCACTTCCCGCCGATGAAGAGACCGGTCTGCACCGAACGAATTGCTGCTTCCTCGAGCATGTTTCTTCCCCATTCTCCGTTGCCGAAGTGATGCCGCCCATGATATACAGATTGTCAACAATCTGACAATGCAAACTGCTGCGGCACGATCGGCGGCATCTACGCGTGGGAGGGTTCTCGTGACTCGGTTATCTCCGCTGCTCGCACAAGCCACACCCGTGACGGTCGACCACGGCGAGGGGTGCTACCTCTACGGCACGGACGGCCGCCGTTACCTCGACTTCACCGCGGGAATTGGGGTAACCAGCACCGGCCACTGCCACCCCCACGTGGTCGAGGCTGCCCGCCGGCAGGTCGGCTCGCTCATCCACGGCCAGTACACGACAGTCATGCACCAGCCGTTGCTCGAACTCACGGAGCGGCTCGGCGCGGTGCTGCCCGAAAACCTCGACTCGCTGTTCTTCGCGAACTCGGGAAGTGAGGCAGTGGAGGCGTCCCTGCGCCTCGCCCGTCAGTCGACCGGCCGGCCGAACGTGATCGTCTTCCACGGTGGCTTCCACGGCCGCACCGTGGCGACGGCGACGATGACCACCTCGGGTACCCGGTTCTCGGCCGGGTTCAGTCCGCTGATGGGCGGTGTCCACGTTGCCCCGTTCCCCAACGCCTACCGCTACGGCTGGTCGGAGGAAGAAGCTACGGCCTTCGCGCTGAAGGAGCTGGACTACATCTTCGCCACGCTGACCGCGCCGAACGAGACCGCGGCTTTCGTGGTCGAGCCGGTACTCGGTGAGGGCGGCTACGTGCCCGGCAACACGACGTTCTTCCACGGGCTGCGCGAGCGCGCCGACCGGTACGGAATCCTCCTCGTCATCGACGAAATTCAGACCGGATTCGGCCGCACCGGCAAGTTCTTCGGGCATCAGCATTTCGACGTCCGGCCCGACATCATCACCATCGCCAAGGGCCTCGCCAGCGGGTTCCCGCTGTCGGGAATCGCGGCGTCGGCCGAACTCATGGCCAAAGGATGGCCGGGATCGCAGGGCGGAACGTACGGCGGCAACGCCGTGTCCTGCGCTGCCGCGATCGCGACGCTCGAGGTGATCGAGAAGGAGGGGCTTGTCACCAACGCTGCGGAGCGAGGGGCTCAACTCCTCGAGGGTGCTCGCCGCACCGCCGGTGCGGGCGTCGGAGACGTGCGGGGACTGGGACTGCTCGTCGGTAGTGAATTCACCGCGCCCGACGGAACACCGGACCGTGCGACGGCGACCGCAGCCCAGCAATTAGCCGCTCGGAAGGGCCTGCTGCTCCTGACCTGCGGTGCCCACATGAACGTGGTACGCATGGTCCCACCGCTCATCGTGTCCGAGCAGCAGGTCGAAGACGCGCTCGCGATCTGGTCCGAGGTGCTCGATGAGGTGTAACCCCCTGTGAGTACTTATTAACCGCCCGCGGTTAATAAGTACTCACAGGGGCTACGAAGGAGGAAACGTGGCTCGCTACATCACTATCACTCTGGACAAGCGCGGCGTGACGTGTCGCGCCCGACTTCTCGACGACGACGCCCCGCGCACCTGCGACGCGGTGTGGAACGCGCTTCCGCAGAGCGGGGACGCCTACCATGCCAAATACGCGCGGAACGAGGTGTACACCTTGATCCCGCGCATCACCGCGGCGCCGCACCGCGAGAACCCCACCGTCACACCGATTCCCGGCGACGTGTGCCTTTTCGACTTCGAGCCCTGGGAGATCGGGAACTCCGCCTACGGGTACGAGCCCGGCTCCGAGGCACACGCCGAACAGGGTGCCACCGACCTGGCGATCTTCTACGGCCGCAACAACCTACTGCTCAACGGTGACGTCGGATGGGTGCCGGGCAATGTGTTCGCCGCCATCGAGGACGGCCTCCCCGAATTGGCGGCGGCGTGCAACGACCTGTGGATGCGCGGAGTCGAGGGCGAAACAATGAGCTTTGCCCGGGCTTGACACCGCCGGACCCCGATCCGCGGACCTTCCGTACGCATCGCGCCGGTTGAGGAAGGTGCGACGCGCTGCGAAGGTCCGCGGATCGAATTCAGCCCAGCACGTGCTCGGCGAACCGTGCGACTGCGAGTACGAGGTCGTCCGAATGCCGCGGTCCGACGATCTGCAGCCCGACAGGTAGTCCCGCGGTGGTCTTGCCCACGGGGATGCTGATCGCCGGCTGCTGCGTCAGGTTGAACGGGTAGGAGAACGGGGTCCATTGGGGCCAGCTAGTGAGGTCACTGCCCGGTGGGACGTCGTATCCGGCCTCGAATGCGGGTATGGGGACGGTGGGCGTGAGCAGCACGTTGTGGTTGAAGTGGAACTTGCCCATCGTGATGCCGACGTCCGCGGCAACCGCCCGTGCGTCGAGATAGTCGACGGCGCTGAACGTCTCGCCGCGCTCCCACACCCGTGCCAGCCCTGGATCGACCTTGTCCCGCGCACCTTCGGGGAAGTTCTTCAACATCGCGGCCGCACCGGCCGCCCAGAGGAGTTCGAAAGCGTCGAGGGGGTCGGTGAATCCCGGATCGGCTGCAGTGACCGGAAGACCGGCCGAGTCGAGATACCGGACCGCCCGATCGACGATCGCCCGCACTTCCGGATCGACGGTGACGTAGCCGAGTGTCGGCGAGTAGGCGACACCGAGTCCGACGACGTCGCGGCCGATCTCACCACGAAAAGTGGTGGGGAAGGGGGCGAGTGACGTGGGGTCGCGGGGGTCGGGCAGCGACATGATGTCCATCAGCAGGGCGGCGTCCTCCACGGTTCGGGTGAGGGGACCGGCGTGTGCCAGCGGCCCGAACGGGCTCGCCGGGAACAACGGAATCCGCCCGTGAGTGGGTTTGAAGCCGACCACCCCGCAGAACGACGCCGGAATGCGCACGCTGCCGCCGCCGTCCGTGCCCACCGAACAGGGGCCGAGACCGGCTGCCACCGCCGCCGCGCTGCCCCCGGAGGAACCACCGGCCGTCTTGGTCGGATCGGCGGGGTTGCGGGTGATTCCGCACAGGGCGCTGTCGGTGACCGCTTTCCACGCGATCTCGGGAGTGGTGGTCTTGCCGAGAAAGACCATCCCGTCTTCGCGGAGCCGGGCCGCGACAGGACTGTCCACATTCCACGGCTGATCCTCGTCGATCGCCTGGGAACCGCGGAGCGTCGGCCATCCGTCGGTGAGGAAGATGTCCTTGATGGAGATGGGGACTCCGTCGAGCAGGCCCTTGGAGTAGCCGGTGTTCCAGCGCTCCTCCGACTTCTTCGCCTGGGCGAGAGCTCGTTCCGCGTCGACGAGGCAGTACGAATTGATGTCGCGGTCACGCTCGGTGATGGCGTCGAGAATCGCCTGCGTTGCCTCTACGGGCGACAGCTCTCCGGACGAGTAGGCCGTGACCAGTTCGACGGCGGTCATGTCGGTGGGATTCATGGAGACTCCTTCATCCTGGACGGTCGGCCCCTGCTTCAGCGGCTCGGGACGTACCCGAGCTGCTTGTCTACGACGTTCTCGAGGGGGTGCCCCGCGACCCATCGTTCGAAGTTGTCGGTGAACACGGTAACCAGCGCATCGCGCCACCCGGCGAAATCACCCGAATTGTGTGGCGTGATCGAGACATTCGGCATGTCCCACAACGGGTGGTCCGCCGACAACGGTTCGGAGTCGAACACGTCGAGTGCGGCGCCGGCGATCGTCCCCGACCGCAGCGCCTCGACCAGGTCGTCGGTGCGGACGAGTTCGCCGCGGCCGACGTTGACGAACCGTGCCCCCGGCTTCATCGCCGCGAAAGTCTCTGCGCAGAACATGTGCCGTGTCTGTTCGGTGAGCGGCGCCACTGCGACGACGTAGTCAGCGTCGGCGAGCTGTGCGGGCAGGTCGTCCGCCGGCAGAACGACGCCGAAGTCGGGATCGGACTCGTGCCCCCGGCGCCCCGATCCGCGGACTGTCATTCCGGCAGCGCGGAGCAGTCGGGCCACCGCACGTCCGATGGGACCGGTGCCGACGACCAACGCGGTGCGCCCCGCGATGCGTTCGGACTCCCGGTGTTTCCAGGTGTGGGACTGCTGCAACCGTTGCGATCCGGGAAGGTCCTTGGCGAACGAAAGAATCTGCGCCAGCACGTACTCGGCGATGGCGCCGTCGAATACGCCCCGTGAATTGGTGATGGTGACGTCGCTGTCGCGGGCCTCGGGAAACATCACCGGGTCTACCCCGGCGGCGGCGATGTGGAGCCACTGCAGCGAGTCGGCCGCGTGCCAGGCTGCCGGGACGGCGCCGCTCAGGAAGTCGTAGAGGAACAAGACGTCGGCGCCGTCGAGCGCACGAGCCAACCCGGCCTCGTCCGTGTAGCGGACCTCGGCGCGCGAGTCGACCGGCGCCATAAGGTCGTTCCGCGGCAGGACCTGCGCATGGAGCACCGCGACGATCGGTTTTCGACTCACGTTGACACCGTAAGAGTAGCTCGTATGATTGTCAACAATCCGAAAAGGCTCAGGCGTTGCCGAAGCGAAGGTGAGGCCCGGTATTGGAACTGAACATTCCCGAATTCGAAGGGCCAATTGCGCAGCGAGGAATCGGCATCATCGCCCCGTTCGACCTGGCGCTCGAACGCGAGCTGTGGCGATGGGCGCCGCTCGAGGTGAGCCTGCACCTCGCGCGCACCCCTTACGAACCGGTTCCGGTGAGCCTGGAGATGGCAGAACTGGTGTCCGAGCGCCGGCATCTCATGACGGCAACCCGTGACGTGATGCATGTGGAACCCGAAGTCGTCGCCTACCTCTGCACGTCCGGGAGTTTCATCAAGGGCATTGCGCACGAACGGAAGCTGTGCGACGCCATCTGTGAGGCAGGCGCCCAGCACGCGATCACGACGTCGGGCGCCCTCCTCGAGGCGATCGAACATCTGGAGCTGAGCAAGGTCTCGGTGATTACCCCCTACGACGCGGCGCTGACCGAACGGCTGCACAGTTTTCTGCACGAGGCGGGAACCGACGTGGTGCGGTCCGATCACCTCGGACTCGGCGGCGGAATCTGGAAGGTCAACTACCGGACGATCGCCGAACGCATCATCGCCGCCGACGACCCGAAATCGGAAGCCATCTTCGTCAGCTGCACCAATCTCCCCACCTACGACGTGATCGCCCCGCTCGAGGCGGAACTCGGTAAACCCGTCCTCACCGCCAATCAGCTCACGATCTGGGCATGCCTCGGCCGGATGAAGCTCCCGATGTCCGGACCCGGCAAATGGCTCCGCAACGTCTTCTGATCCGACCCCCCGACCCCCGCAGAGGAGAACGCATGACCCGCCTCCAGGCCCCCACCGTGGGATTCATCTACCCCGACCACGCGGCCGAGGACGACTACCCGTTCGCCGCGGACATGCTCGGGGTAGACCTGCCGGTCGTGCACATCTACGGCACCGACCTGCACGCCGTGCCCGAACTGCTGGACCTCGGCAGTCCCGAGAAGCTCGCCGGCGGCGCCACCCTCCTTGCGGAGCAGAAGCCGGACGCCGTCGTGTGGGCGTGCACCTCGGGCAGTTTCGTCTACGGACCCGACGGCGCGAAGCAGCAGGCCGATGCCCTCGCCGCGGCCACCGGTGTGCCCACGTCCAGCACCAGTTTCGCGTTCGTCCACGCGCTGGCGGCCCTCGGGATCACCCGCGTCGCGGTGGCCGCGAGCTATCCGGAGGACGTCGCGAAGTTGTTCGTCGACTTCCTCGCCGCTGCCGGCGTCGAGGTGCTGTCCATGTCGAGCGCCGGCATCGACACCGCCGCCGAAGTCGGATCGCTGAGCCCGGAGGAAGTGGTCGAGCTTGCGGTCGAAAACGATCACCCGGATTCGGAAGCACTCCTCATCCCCGATACGGCGATGAGGACGCTGGGCGCGCTGAGTACTCTCGAGCAGCGCCTCGGCAAGCCGGTCCTCACGGCAAACCAGGTGACCATCTGGGAAGGCCTGCGCCTCGCGGGCCACACGGCGGTGCATCCGTCGTTAGGAACCTTGTTCGAGAAAGGCCACAGTCATGGCTCTGACTGACTTGGAACCCGTCAGTCGTCAATCGACTGCCGAGTTCATCGCGGATCGTCTGCGTGACGCCATCATGAAGGGCGCACTCGAGCCCGGCACGCAGCTGGGGGAGGCGGATCTGGCCGCGCACTTCCAGGTGTCGCGCGGGCCGCTACGCGAGGCCATGCAGAGGCTGGTGTCCGAGGGAATCCTTCACAGCATCCGTCACCGGGGCATCTTCGTGACGGAGCTGACCCTCGACGACGTCATCGACGTCTACCGGAGCCGATCGGTGATCGAGCGAGGTGCGCTCGAGATGATTTTCGACGACGGGCTGAGGGAAGACGTCTATCGCGCTCTCGAAGCACCTGTCATCGCGATGAAGGCCGCCGCCGAGCGGGGTGACGCCGCCGCCGTATCGGACGCCGACCAGCTGTTTCATCAGGTTCTGGTGGAAAGCGCATCGAGTCCCCGGCTGGTTCGTGCGGCCCGGACCTTGCTGATCGAGACGCGGATGTGCCTGGGCGCCCTGCAGACCACCTATGAGGACATTCGGGAGCAGGCCCAAGAACACGACGAGCTGCGAGAAGCGATCAGAACGGGTACACGTGAAGAGGTGCAGGAATTACTGGCCGAGCATCTCGACGATGCCGTTCAGCGCCTGCGCGCCGATCAGAGGACTTTGTCCTCGTAGAACACCGAAGTAGAGGAACGCGCCGAGGAGGGCATATGACTCAGGTAGCTGAGATCCAGGAACAGACGAACAGCCGCGACCACTACCCGACCCGGATCAGCACCGAGCCGTCCATGATCGCGCGCAGTGAACCTGCTGTGTGGGGAACGCCCTCCGACGGCCCCTTCGACGCCGCAGCCCTAGAGCGTCACGAGGCCCGAGGTTTCACCATCGTCGAGAACCTGCTGGGTGCGGACGAGGTCGCCGTCTACCGTGAGGAGCTCGGCCGGCTGTCCCACGACGCGCAGATGCGCGAGAGCGGGCGGGTCATCACCGAACGCGGCACGGACGAGGTCCGTTCCGTTTTCGACGTCCACCGGTGCAGTGCGATGGTCGCCGAACTCGTTCGCGACGGCAGAATCCTCGATCGCGCGCGGCAACTCCTCGGCTCCGACGTCTACATCCACCAGAGCCGGATCAACTCGATGCCCGGTTTCAAGGGCACGGGTTTCTACTGGCATTCCGACTTCGAGACCTGGCACGCCGAGGACGGCCTCCCGATTCCCCGGACGGTCAGCTGTTCGATCACGCTCACCGAGAACTTCCCGTTCAACGGCTCGCTGATGGTGATGCCCGGATCGCACAAGAGTTTCGTCCAGTGTGTAGGCGCCACACCGGAGAACAACTACGCGTCCTCGCTGGTCTCCCAGGAAGTCGGGGTTCCTCGGCGGGAGGATGTGACCGACATGGCCGCGGAGTACGGGATCGAGCAGTTCACCGGCGCTGCGGGCACCGCGCTGTGGTTCGACTCCAACGTGATGCACGGGTCGGGAAACAACATCACGCCGTTCCCGCGGTCGAACATCTTCCTCGTGTTCAACAGCGTCGAGAACACTCTCGTCGAGCCGTTCGCCGCTGCGCGTCCCCGGCCCGACTACATCGCGTCGCGCGACTTCACGCCGCTCGGCTGACCTCCGGTGGGCGGCGACGCGTGCCGATGCGCGCTTCGCCGCTCACCCGGGCAGCTCGTGCAGGACACGGGCGAGATGGGCGAGCTCGGGAATCTCGGCAGCCTGATCGAGCGCCGCTTCCAGCGTGGCATCGTGAGTGGGGCGCGCCGCGTCCAAGGCGGCTCGGCCCGCAGGTGTGAGCTCGGTATAGATACCGCGACGGTCGTCGTCGCACAGAATGCGGGTGAGTAGGCCCCGGTTCTCCAATCGATTCACCAACCTGGTGGTGGCACTGCTGCTGAGCGCCGCGGCCCGCGCGAGCTGCGCCATCCGCATATGCCAGCCGTCCTGGCGGTTCAGGGCGTCGAGCACCGTGTATTCGACCACGGAGAGGTCGTGGTCGCGCTGCAGTGCACGTTCGAGCTCCGACTCGAGCAATCCGTGCAGGGCGGCGAGCGTGCGCCAGCCTTGCGACCGGATCTCGACGGCATCATCGGCGACTGCCACTGACCAACCTCCTGTTGTGCGGCTCCATACCAAGATTACCAGCTTGCGCACATAGAGCGCGTATGCAACTATTTATCACGCGCCTGCAACTACTGCAGGCGCGTGATTAAAGCGCTCGCTCGCATTCTCCGAGTCTGTACGAAAGGGGTGGCTGCGATGCCACTGGGCCTACTCGCCCTCGCCATGGGCGGTTTCGGTATCGGACTCACCGAGTTCGTCATCATGGGACTGCTGCCGGAAGTGTCGGCTGACTTTCAGGTCAGCGAATCGGTGGCCGGTTACCTCATCTCCGGTTATGCCATGTCGGTGGCAGTCGGAGCCATCGTCATCACCGCGGCCGTCACACGCTTCGACCGCAAGCGTGTCCTCCAACTACTGATGGTGTTGTTCATCGGCGGAAATCTGCTGTCGGCGCTGGCCCCGACCTACGAGGTCATGATGGCCGGGCGGGTGCTCGCCGCCCTGTGTCACGGCGCGTTCTTCGGCATCGGCTCCGTGCTCGCGGCAGATCTGGTACCCGCGAGCAAGAAGGCGGGCGCCATTGCGACGATGTTCGCCGGACTCACCGTCGCCAACGTTCTCGGAGTCCCCTTCGGTACCTTTCTCGGTCAGCAGTTCGGATGGCGTTCGACCTTCTGGGCCATCACCGTCATCGGTGTGATCGCGCTGTTCGGGATCGCGACCCTGGTGCCGGCGGTGGATCGTCCGAGCGATCCTGCCTCAGCCGGACTTCGGGGCGAACTGCGCGCCTTCCGCTCACCCCAGGTGTGGTTTTCGATCGCCGTCACGATTCTCGGGTTCGGCGGCATGTTCGGTGCCTTCACCTACATCGCCTTCACCCTCACCGAGGTCGGTGGATTTGCCTCCACCAGTGTTCCGTGGCTACTCGTCCTCTTCGGTGGCGGCTTGTTCGTCGGCAACTTCCTCGGTGGGCGTGCCGCGGACAAGGCACTGACCCGCACGCTGATCACCATTCTTGCGGTGCTGACCGTGGTCCTCGTCGTTTTCGCTCTCACCGCCGACAACAAGCCCATGACCGTCGCAGCACTGTTTCTGATGGGTGCATTCGGATTTGCGACCGTGCCGGGACTGCAGATGCGCATCATGAACTATGCGAAGGAAGCTCCCACTATGGCGTCCGGCGCGAATATCGCGGCCTTCAACGTGGGGAACGCACTCGGCGCGTGGCTCGGTGGCATGACTATCGCTGCGGGACTCGGATTCATTTCGCCGATCTGGATGGGTGCCGCACTCACGGTGGGTGCTCTCGCTGTTCTCGGTCTTGCCACCGTGCTCGATCGGCGTCCGGTGTGGTCGGAGGATGAGACAGTGTCGACGGTGTCGGTCTAGCGACACTTCTCGGTCAGCCGAGCGGTGGAACAGAATTCGTCTGTTGCGCAAGCTCACTCAGGCGCTGCGCACGGGCCACCTCGGCTGGTGTGAACGGCTCGTCGACAGCCCGTGTGAAGACGAGCATGTCACCGTCACGGACCGGGATTTCGAGGAACGTCGTGTTGGCGGGGTGGGCGTTCGAGCGGGTCCGGTCGCTGACCGTGTCGACGTACTGCGCGCCGAGAAGTTCCGCGATAGACAGGGGGAGCTCGGACGGATCGGCCGCCACCCGCGCCGCCAACGTCAACGCCTTGGTCTGGCCGTCGATCAACGCGAGCGCCGAAGCGGGCCAGACGCCGACGTCGAGGCCGCCCGCGGACTCGACGGCAGTCGACAGTGCGTCCGGTGACGTGTCCCGGCACGCGCCGACAATCAACTCGTCGAGCGACCCGCCCTCGAGGTGATGGACATGCACCGTGAGGATGTTCGCGTCGAGCTTCGCAAGGTTGTGGGCAAGCGATTCGAGCTGTCCCGGGCGGTCGCTCACCCGGACGCGGATGCGCCAGAGCGACTGTCCGGTCGCGAAATGGCTATGCCTCCCCTCGGGCGGGCCGTGCAACCATCCGCTGAGCAGTCTCATCGCGGACGGCTCGACGACCCAGATCACCAACACCGTCGTGCTGACGGTGAGCACTGCGACGGTGACGAGGTAGGACACGTGGACATGGACGACCAAGGCATGGAGCACTAGTTCGACGGGAAAGACGGCGCACAGTTTGGCAAGTGCCAGGCGGACGCGGCGGGGGTGCGGGAGCCGACCGCACGCCTCGCACGCGTTGACATGAACTCCGGGTTCTCTCGCGGCATCGTTCATACACACACTGTCGGCGCACCGTGTTGCGACGTCGTTTCACCGCACGTCGGTGATGTGACAGAGGGGCGTGAAATACGTTGGGTCACAGGGCCGAGGTGGCTGTCGATACAGAACTCCGTTGTTGTGAGTTGGAGCACGGGGTTCCCGGTCAGACCGGTTGCGCGTCGCCGAAGGTCATTCGGAGGTTGGGGATGGACGACGTGACCAACGCCCGCTTCGGGAGGCCCAGCGACCGCAGTTCTTCGGCAATCGGGTGGCTGCCCAGTTTGAGTTCCGCGCCACCTGGCCGGGATCGGACACCACTCGGGTTCATGTCCCAAGTGGTGAACCGGGTGATCCCATCGAGGTGTGAGTACGCCGTAAGGGAGGCACCGGAACCGGGAAGCGGTATGCCTTTGGCAACGCTCAACTGAGCGATCAGCCGGCCATCCTGGCTGACCGACGCCCGCTTGACGGAGCTGACGTGATCGACGTCGAAATCGGCCAGCACCTTGGGGAAACCCCAAATTCCCCTACCGGCTGCGAGGGTGAACTCACCGTCGACGGGCAGCCGATGGATCAAGGCACCTGCCCGGCCCTTGGCCAGAGCCTTCACATCCTGTGTGACCGAGGTGCTGTCGGTTCGGTGGTCGCGGACGAGAAAGGTCACGCCGAATTCGTTGTAGGGGCCCAAATCTCCGTCCACGTAGTCGACGAACACCAGCGCGCAGATGCCGCGTCCGGGCCGGAACTGCAGTATCTCGAGGCCGGTGTAGTCGATCAGTTCCTGCGCGGCACCGGTCGGCACCGAGTACATCGCCGTGAATGCCGACGCCTGCCGAATCTCCACCGGCATGTCGACTTGCTTGCCCAGCACCTGATGTGAGTTCACGGCGCGACCACTCCACGCAGTGCGTCCGCACCGAACATGGGCTCGAACATCGAGCGGAAATCGGGTCCACGTCGCAACATCTGGCCACCATCGACGTTGATGATCTGGCCCGTGATCCACGTGGATGCGGGCCCGAGTAAAAACTTGGCGAGGGCGGCGATGTCGGTCACTTCACCGACTCGGGCAATGGGTGTGTTGGCCATGTAGTCGTCGAGGACCGGGCCGCCGTCGGTGATGAGCGCGACGAGATCGGTGCGGGTCAGGCCGGGCCGGATGCAGTTGACGCGCACGTGGGACGCACCCAGTTCGTCCGCGGCGAGTCGGGTGAGGTGGTCGACGCCGGCCTTGGACGGGCCGTAGGCGCCGAACCACCGGTGCGTGTTGCTGCTGGCGATCGACGAGATGGTCACGATGGATCCACCACCCGCGGCGACGAGGGCGCGTGCGGAATGCTTGATCGTCAGCATCGTGCCGGTGACGTTCAGATCCACCGTCCGTCGCCACGCGTCGACGTCGAGTTGCGTCACCGGTCCCACGGTTTCGTTTCCGCCGGCGCAGGCAACGACCCCGTCCAGCTGTCCGGTGCGCTCGCTCGCCTTCGCGACCGCGCGGACGACCTCGTCCTCGGCGGTGACGTCGGCGACGACCGTGTCGACGGTCCCAGGCGGGCTGTCGGCCTCGATCCCGGCCGCCGCAGAGGACAGTTTCTCCCCATTGCGCCCACAAATCGTGATGTGCGCGCCTGCCGCCACCAACGCCGTGGCTATGCCCAACCCGATGCCGCTTCCGCCGCCGGTGACGAGCACCGACATCTTGGCGAGTCCGCTGTCGCTGTCGTTGTTACCCACGTGCCGACCTCCAGTTGTGAGAACTCGTGTCAATTCCGAGGCGCCGATCAGCGAGAACTTGCCGCTATACCCCTGTGTCATAGTAAGAACACGTTCTATTATCGGGGCACGGTTCGCAGGATTCAATGCTGAGGAGCACGTCGATGGGGAACAGGCCGGAATTCGATCTGATCGACGGGCGGTTCTACTCGGGCGAACTCGGAGATCCGCGGGAGGCTTACGCCTGGATGCGCGCCCACGAACCGGTGTACCGCGCGGACGGCATCCTCGGGGCGGCCAGCTACGAAGCGGTGCTCACCGCGGAGCGGGATCCGGAGTTGTTCTCCAACGCGGGCGGGATCAGGCCCGGAGTCGGTCCGCTGCCACAAATGATCGACATGGACGACCCACAGCACCTGCAACATCGTCGCCTGGTCAACGCGGGCTTCACCCGCAAGAAGGTAGAAGCCAAGATCGACCGGATTCGCGAGATCTGCGACCAGTTGATCGAGGCGGTGTGCGACAAGGGCGAGGCGGACTTCGTCCGTGATCTGGCGGCCCCGCTACCCATGGCCGTGGTCGGCGACATGCTCGGTGTTCGCCCCGAAGAACGCGACACCTTCCTGCAATGGTCCGACGATCTCATGAATGCACTCGGCAGCAACGTCACCGAAGAAAGCCTGCAGGCCCAGCTGAACGCCTACGTGGCATTCACCGAATTCACGCACCGCACGATCGCCGACCGCCGGAAGAATCCGACGGACGATCTCACCAGCATTTTGGTGCACAGCGAAATCGACGGACACCGCCTCAGCGACGAGGACATCGTCGGAGAGACCCTGCTCATATTGATCGGCGGCGACGAAACCACGCGGCACGTCCTGAGCGGCGGGATGGAACAGCTGATGCGTCACCCCGATCAGCAGGCGAGTCTGGTGCGCGACCCGGACGGTATTCCGGCGGCCATCGAAGAAATGCTCCGCTGGTCCTCGCCCATCAAGAACATGTGCCGCACGGTGACCCGCGACGTCGACTTCTTCGGCACACAGCTGCGACGCGGCGAGAAGATGATGTTGCTGTTCGAATCGGCGAACTTCGACGACACCGTGTTCGACGACCCGAACCGCTTCGACATCGCACGGTCACCGAACCCGCACGTCGCCTTCGGTTTCGGCACCCACTTCTGCCTCGGCAACCAGTTGGCCCGCCTCGAGGCCAGGATCATGTTCGAACAGCTGCTGTCGAGGTTGCCGGACATGACGCTCGTCGACGACGGCCCGTTGCGCCGCCGCCCCGCCAACTTCGTGTCCGGGCTGGAGGAGATGCCGGTGAAGTGGTGAGGCGCTTCGCGCCCGTGCGCCTTTCTGGTAGCTGGAGCAACCAAAAAGGCGCACGAGCCCGGAGGGCCTACTCGGGGGCGCCGATGTTCAGCTCGTCCGGGTGGGCGCCGACGCGTGTGCCGTCGTCCATCGTCTCGATCTCGCTGAGGTCCTGCTCGGTGAGCTCGAAGTCGAAGACGTCGATGTTCTCGGCGATGCGTGCGTCGTGCACCGACTTCGGGATGACGATCAGCCCGTTCTGCAGATGCCAGCGGATCAGGACCTGCGCCGCAGTCTTGCTGTGCCGGTCGCCGATCCGGGTGATGATCGGGTCGGTGAGGAGCGTGTTGGGCTTCGAGTCGCTGCCCCAACCGGAATTGCTGGTGCCGCCCAGCGGGCTCCACGACTCCACCGCGATGCCGTGTTCGGCGCCGTACTTGCGGATGTCCAGCTGCGCGAGATGGGGGTGCAGCTCCACCTGGTCGACGGCGGGTACGACACCACCCCGATCGACCAGCAGCTGCAGATGTCGTGGCTCGAAGTTGCACACCCCGATTGCCTTGGCCTTCCCCGATTCGGCGATCTTCTCCATCGCATCCCAGGTGCGCAGGATGCGGTCGTCGTCCTGGAGCGGCCAGTGGATGAGGTAGAGGTCGACGTAGTCGAGGCCGAGCCGGCCGAGGCTGGCGTCGAAAGCCTTCAGCGCCGGCTCGTAGCCCTGGTCGGAATTCCACAGCTTGGTGGTGAGGAAAATATCTTCCCGGTCGACACCCGAGCCGGAGATGCCGCGCCCGACCCCCTCCTCGTTGCCGTATGCGGCGGCAGTGTCGATGTGTCGGTAGCCCGCCTCGTCGATGGCGAACCGGACAGCGTGTTCGGTCTCGTCGTTGGTGGCCTGCCATACTCCCAGGCCGAGCTGCGGGATGGTGGTTCCGGAATTCAGCACGATGTGCGGTACTCGAGGACTCATGGTGTCCAGGCTATCGACTGTGATGGTGTCCGGCGCGCAACAAGCCCGGCCTGGCATCATGCGGGGGTGACGCAAATCCGGCTCCTCGCGACCGACCTCGACGGCACCCTGTTGCGCTCGGACCGGGTGATCTCGTCCCGCACCGCACACGCGATGGCGACGGCACAGCAGTCCGGAATCGAGATCGTCTGGGCAACCGCCCGGGCCCGCCACTCGGTGCACGAACTGGCGCAGTCGTGCGGGTTTCGCGGCCGGGCGATCTGTGCGAACGGCGCCGTGGTCCTCGACCTCGCCGACGGCACCCCAGTCGTGACGGCCACGACGTCGATCGCAATGGCTTCCGCGTCGGCCGCAATGAGCAGGGTGCGGACGCTGCTCCCGGGTGTCGTGTTCGCGAACGTGGGACCCACCCGCTTCGTCGCCGAGCCGGCGTACGCCGCGCTGTGCGACTTCGCCGACCACCACCGGCACCCCCACGACATGTCGCTGTCCGAGCTGCTGCCCGACCTGGACGAGCCGATGGTAAAGATCGTCGCCCGACACCCGGAGGTGTCGAGTTCAGACCTGTACCGGACGGCGTTGTCCGCCGGCGTCGACGGTGTCGAGCTGACACATTCCGGCGCGCCGTACGTCGAAATGGCCGCATCGGGTGTGTCGAAGGCCAGTGCACTAGCCGAACTGTGCGCCGTCGACGGGATCGGAGCGTCCGAGGTCGCCGTCGTGGGTGATGCGATCAACGACCTGCCCATGCTGGCCTGGGCAGGGACGGCACTGTGCCCGTCGAACGCCATAGCCGAAGTCCAGGCGCTGGCTGACCGTGTGCTGCCGAGCAACGACGAGGACGCCGTCGCCACGTACCTGGAGGAGCTGGTAGGCGCTTCGCGCCCGTGAGTGGTAACGACTCCGCCGTCTTGGATGGATGGACTGGCTATTTTTTTCTGGGGCTCTACGACGTCAACACCTTCTAGTTCGAAGCCGAGAAGGGAGACGATCTGCGCAAGGTCCGCTACTCGAGAGAGCTCGAGTCGACCCGTAGATCGTGGTTGGACTCCTGGTCGAAACCGCACCGGATCTGGCCTGGGCGCTGGGTCGTTTGGCGCTTGGCACGACGGTATGCCGGCTCTGCAACAGGTGTGGTCCTGTTGCGGAGTCGGCAGATGTGTGTCGCGCGCCGGGGTCAGGCCGCTCGGGGTCGGGCCTGGTTGTGCGCGGGTATGGGTGTGCGCTCCCAGTCGACTTGCCGGGGCGGAATGAAGACGGGGTGCCGGTCTGCCCCCATTTCGATTTCCCAGTCGCTGTGGTGGAGCAGTCGGTGATGGAACCCGCAGAGCAGGACCAGGTTGTCCATGTCGGAGGGCCCACCTTTGGACCAGTGGACGATGTGGTGGCCTTCGCACCATGAGGGTGGTGCACCGCATCCGGGGAATGCGCATCCTCGATCTCTCGCGACCAGCGCTTTTCGTTGTCGTTTGGTCACTGTCCGGGTGGTGGTGCCGAGGTCGAGTGGCGCGCCGTGGTCATCGAGGACGATCGGCGTGTAGATCGAGTCGCAGCTGAGGAGCCGAGCCGCTCGCAGGCTCAGCGGTCCCAGCCATTCGGTCCACGCGACCCCGTCGACCGCGAACAGCGACGCGTCGGTCGCGCAGGCGCCGCGCTGATCTCGAGGGGTGCCGCCGCCGTGGTCGGCGAGGTCTTTGATGTTGATGTGGAGGGAGACGTGGGGTCGTTCTCCGCCTTCTTCGCCGGCGATTGCGGAGTTGAGGTACCGGCGCAGCAGTTCGGTGAATCCGTCGGCCCTGCGCTGTCCGGGGGTGCGGGTGTCTGTGGTTCCGTCCTGCGCGGGTCGCGGCTGGGAGAGTCCGGAGAGTGCGGAGAGCAGCATTTCGCCGGTGACGGCGTCGAGGTCGCCTTTGACGGCGACGCGTCCGTTGAGTGTTCTGGAGGCGTGGAATTCGTTGAGTTCGGTGTCTTCGGCGGGCGGCGGGTCGTCGGATTCGAAGGCGCGTTCGAGTCGAGCGATGACGGCACGCACGGCGTCGGTGTTGGCGGTAGGACCGCTCGCCGCGTACAGCAATGCGTTTCGGCAGTCGTCCATCGCTTCGAGTGGCATGCCTTTGGGCGGCCGCTCGCAGAATTTCATGATCAGTGCGGTGTGCTCCGCCGAGATGGTGGTGTCGAAGTAGGCGTCCGCGATTTCCGGTTGGGAACGTAAACCTCGTCCCAACATCACGATTCGTCCCGCCGCACCGACCTCGAGCAACGTCTTGGAGGCCAGCCACATCTTGGTGTTCGGAAATCCCAGCACATCGACCTGGCAGCGGTGGTCGACGGCACCGACGAGCCTGACCCGCAAAGCTTCGAGTCGCTGGATCTCTTCCGACACAGCAACCACCGAATCGAGCAACTCGGCCTCGGCCAGACGCCACGCATCACCGACCGCAGTCGCCAGAATCTCGTCCGACGCCAAAATCTGGTCCGACAACGCCCCCTGGATATCCTCCCCGATCCCCATGAATCGAACCCTACTTCGAACGCGTGTTCGAGTCAATGGCCTGTCAATCCCGCCCAACCGCATCATCGTGAAGCGGACAATGACGGCATGGCAACTACCGGGGTGGTCCGTAGCTGGGACTTCGGGAGGATGCAGGGCATCATCGATTCCGACGAGACGCCGGGTGGATGCTGGACGTTGTTCCACAGCGTGGCGGTCGAAGGCTTCCCCTCACTTCGCGAGGGCCAGCAGGTGGAGTTCGAGTGGGATGTCCTCGACAGCCCCATGATGGGGTGCGATTTCTACACGATTCGCGCGTGGCCCGTGGGCGGCGAACCGTACGTCGCGCCGCGATCGGACAGCCCGTTCTCGACCAGGGTGTGGATCACCTTTTCCGACGGCACGGGGAGGGAGATGACCGAAGCAGATTTCCCTCCCGTGCCGCCACGCCTTCATGCCGAGAGAACCACCGGTATCGTGCGCATCTGGCACGCCGAAGAGGGCTGGGGTGTGATCGATTCCGACGCCACCCCCGGTGGCGCGTGGACGCATTTCAGCGACGTCGCTGGCCCAGGCTTCCGTTCGCTGACGCCAGGACAGCACGTCACCTTCGAGCCCGAGAGAGTGGTCAGCGGAACGCAGGACGGCTACCACCACCGCGCACTGGACGTTCGGAAAGCAGAGTAGATCTGCTCGCTACTTCCCTCGTCGCCAAGCCTCCGAATTCAAAAGCGGCAGATAGTCCCGCGGCTGCCCGAAGAGCTGGGCGCCGCCGTGGGCGCGTTTGAAGTAGAGCTGGGTGTCGTGCTCCCAGGTGATCGCGATGCCCCCGTGGAGTTGGATGGCCTCGGCTGCCACCGACTGCAGCGCCTCGGAGCAGTACACCTTGGCGATGACGGCGTCCTCGTGCGTGCCCGACAGCGCCGCGGCGTACGACATCGAGCGCGCGGTCTCGACCAACGCGTACATGTCGGCCATGCGGTGTTTGAGCGCCTGGAAAGACCCGATGGCCCGCCCGAACTGCTTGCGCGACTTCGTGTATTCGACCGTCTGTTCCAACACCGCGGACGCCGCGCCGACCTGTTCCGCCGACAGGGCGATCAGCGCGACGGTACGGATGCTGTCGACGAGGTCGGGTGACGACACCAGCCGGCGTGCGGCCACGTCGTCGAAGGTCACCTCGGCCAGCGTCCGCGTCGGATCCATCGTGGGTACCCGTCGTCGGGTCACGCCGTCCGCTGTCGCCGAAACTTCGAACAGGCCGTCGTCCGTGAGGACGAGTAGCACGTCGGCGACGTCGCCGCCGAGGACGTACTGCGCCGTACCCGAGAGGGTCTCGCCCGCCGCGGTGATCCCAAAACGGAACCAGCCTTCGGAACCTGCCCAGCACAATGCAGCCACCGAACCCGCGGCAATAGCCGGGAGTAGCCGGCCGCAGGCGTCGTCGTCGCCCGACAGCAGTAGGGTCTGCGCGGCGAGGACGGCACTGCCCAGCATCGGTGACGGTGTGAGCGTCCGCCCCAGTTCTTCCTGCACCACATGTACTTCGAGCAGGGAGGCGCCGACACCGTCGTACTTCTCCGGGATGGCCAGTGCCGCGACGCCGATCTGCTCGCACAGCCGTGTCCAGAGGGCCTCGTCGTAGCCGTGTTCGGTAGTGATAGCGCGGCGGACGGCACCGGAGTCGGAATGCTTGGACAGCAGGTTGCGTACGGACGCGCGGAGGTCGGCCCGCTCGTCGTTGTCGAAGCTCATGACGCACCCACGAGGAAATCGATCACGCGACCGCGGTGGAACGATGGTGTGCCCCAAGCGGTGACGAGTGCCCTAACTTTGGTAAGCCACAGCGACAGATCGTGTTCCTGGGTATAGCCGATGGCGCCGTGCACCTGCAGCGCCACGCGCGCCGCCCGGTAGGCGGCATCACCGCAGGCCACCTTGGCGGCGGAGACGTCGCGAGGGGCGTCCAGGGAGCCGTCCCGAACCGACAGCGCCGCGCCGTGCAGCAGCGGCCGGGACATCTCCAGCCCGACGGCCACCTCCGCGAGGTGATGTTTGATGGCCTGGAACTGCCCGATCACCTTGCCGAACTGCTTGCGCTGCTTGGCGTAATCGGTGGTCATCTCGAGCAGGGTGTGTCCGAGCCCCTGCAGCTGCGCCGCGGTTGCGAGCGCGCCCAGATCGAAGGCGGGCCCAAACTCGACCGCGCCCAGTCGTTGTCCGGCGGTCACGGGAAAGAGGCGGCGGGACTGGTCGACAGAGTCCTGCACTACCCCCGGATCACCGAGGTGAAGTGACGCGTCCTCGACGAGGAGCACGAGATCCGCGGAGTCCACATCGACGGCGAAAGGCACGTGTGGGGGAGAGGCCACGGTAGCCAGAGAACCTTCGGCGAGGGCGGACAGGCGCCCCGGTGCGGCCTGTGCGAGTAATTGCGGTGCCACAGCGATGGTCTCGGCCACCGGGCCGGGCACGGCGTGGCGCCCCAGCTGCTCCACGGCGACGACGAGGTCGACGGCGTCTGCGCCCAGACCGTCGTGCTCCTCACCGATCAGCAACCCGTTGATCCCGGTCTCGGCCAGACGCTGCCACACCTTCCGGCCGGGTTCTGTGTCACCGCGGTTCCAGGACCGGATCACCGCCGGCATATCGGACTTCGACAGCAGCGCATCGATACTGGATGCGAAATCCTGCTGGGAGGAGTCGAGCGCGAATCTCATTTATCCGCCTTGGGTAGGCCGAGCAACCGCTCGGCGATGACGTTCTTCTGAATCTCGTTGGTGCCGGCGTAGATCGGGCCCGACAGGGAGAACAGGTAGCCGTCCATCCAGTTGTCGGCGAGCTCGGCCGAGGCCCCCTGCAGTTCGAGGGCGGTCTCGTGGGTGGCGATGTCCCACTCCGACCAGAACACCTTGTTGATCGACGACTCGGCGCCCAGCTGCCCGCCTTCGGCGAGACGAGTCACCGTGCCGAAGGTGTTGAGCTGATAGGCGCGGGCCCCGATCCAGGCGTCCGCGACGCGGTTACGCAACGCGGTGTCGTCGGTGCGGCCCGTCGACTCGAACAGCTCGATCAGCCGGTCGACGGTGGCAAGGAACCGGCCGGGGCTGCGCAGGGACAGACCGCGCTCGTTGGACGCGGTGCTCATCGCGACGCGCCAGCCCTCGTTGACACCGCCGATCACGCCCGACTCGCCCGGGTGGGCCGGGTCGTCGGGGACGAAAACGTCCTCGAGGAAGATCTCGGCGAAACCGGGTTCGCCGTCGAGCTGGTCGATCGGGCGCACGGTGACACCCGGGGAGCGGAGGTCGAACATGAAGTAGGTGATGCCCTTGTGCCGCTGCGCGTCGGGGTCGGACCGGAACAGACCGAACCCCCAGTCCGCGAAGGTGGCTCGGGAACTCCACGTCTTCTGTCCGTTCAGCACCCAGCCCCCGTCGACGCGGCGAGCGGTGGAACGCAGTGAGGCGAGATCACTGCCCGACTCCGGTTCCGACCAGGCCTGGGCCCAGATGTCGTCGGCCCGGGCCATGCGGGGCATGATGCGCGCCAGCTGCTCCGCGTTGGCATGCTCGAACAGTGTGGGCGCCAACAGGAAGATGCCGTTCTGGCTGACCCGCCCGGGCGCGCCGGAGCGGTAGTACTCCTCCTCGAAGACCACCCACTCCAGCAGTGAGGCGTCGCGGCCGCCGAGCTCTTCCGGCCACGACACCACCGACAGGCGGGCGTCGGCGAGCGTGCGTTCCCACTCCCGATGAGCCTCGAATCCCTCGGCCGTGTCCATCGACGGCAGGGGGCGCGTCGGCACGTTGTCCTTCAGGAACGCTCGTACCTCGTCGCGGAACGCGAGAGTGGTGTCGTCGTACTCCAGATCCACTACTTGGCCCCGTTCTCCGAGTTACGTGCGCTTTCCGCCATCGACTTGGCGTTCATGCCGCCGAGCGGATCCGTGTCGATCTCGGCATTGTGCGCGTGCGCGAAATGGTGCAATCCGAAGACGGAGTCCATGCCGTTCCGCATGCCCATCTGGTCCTCGCACTGGTTGACGGCCTTCTTCGTGAGCGCGAGCCCGAAGCGCGGCATGGCAGCGATCCGTCCGGCGATCGCGAGGGTTTCCTTCTCGAGGTCCTCTCGCGGAACCACGCGGTTGATCATGCCGACCTCGTAGGCGCGTTGTGCGGGGAATCGATCACCGGTGTAGAGGATTTCCTTCGCGAACCGCGGATTCATCATCCACGGATGCGCGAAGTACTCGACACCGGGAATACCCATACGTACGACCGGATCGGAGAAGAACGCGTCGTCGGATGCCACGATCAAGTCACACACCCACGCCAGCATCAGACCGCCCGCAATGCAGGCTCCCTGCACCATCGCGATGGTGGGTTTCGGGATCTCGCGCCACCGGCGGCACATCCCGAGATAGACCTCCATCTCCCGGGCGAACCGCTGGTCGCCACCCGGCTTGTCGACGTGGTCCCACCACATCACGGCCTTGTTGTCGTAGTGGACGTGATGGTCGCGACCCGGTGTGCCGATGTCGTGTCCGGCGCTGAAGTGTTTTCCGTTGCCGGCGAGGACGATCACCTTCACCTCGTCGTCCTCGACTGCCCGCTCGAACGCGGCATCGAGTGCGTACGTCATCACCGAGTTCTGGGCGTTCCGATAGTCGGGACGGTTGAGCGTCACGAATGCCACACCGCCGCGCACGTCGTAGGTGACGACGTCACCCTCGTCGGGGACCGTCATGATGATTTCTCCTCACGCAAGATGTTCTTCATTACTTTCCCGGACGGGTTCCGGGGCAGAGAGTCGACGAATCGCACGGTGCGGGGGACCTTGAATCCCGCGAGGTGCTTCTTGCCGAAGGCGATCACGTCGTCCTCGGTCAGGGAGGTGCCCGGTTTCGCCACGACGTACGCCCGGCCGACCTCGCCCATGCGCTCGTCCGGTACACCGATGACGGCGGATTCGGCCACGCCGTCCAGGCGCGCCAGAACGTTCTCCACCTCGGCCGGGTACACGTTGAAGCCACCCGAGATGTACATGTCCTTCAGGCGGTCGGTGATGTCCAGGTACCCGCGGTCGTCGAGAACCCCGACGTCACCGGTGTGCAACCAGCCGTCCGGCTCGATGGTGCGGGCCGTTGCCTCCGGGTCGTCGAGATAGCCGAGCATGACGTTCTCCCCGCGCACCAGAATCTCACCCCGCTCGCCGATCCGCACCTCCATACCGGGGATGGCCCGACCGGACGTGGTCGAGACGGTCACGGGATCGTCGTCGGTGCGGCACATGGTGATCACCACCGCCTCGGTCTGGCCGTACGCAGTGAGGACTGCTTCGAAGCTCAACTCGGACTGCATGCGTTCGACGAGCGCCACCGGGACCGCTGCCGCGCCCGTCACCGCGATGCGCAGACTCGACAGGTCGTAGCGGGAGCGGTCGGGGTGGTCGAGGATCGACTGGAAGATCGTGGGGGCACCGGGCAACACGGTGATGTGTTCGTCGTGCACGGTGGCCATCACCTTGGGCACGTCGAACACGGCCATCGGCACGACGGTCGCCCCGGTGAGGAGGCAGACGAGAATGCCCGCCTTGTATCCGAACGTGTGGAAGAACGGGTTGATGACGAGGTAGTTGTCGTCGGCAGTCACCTCGGCACAGTCGGCCCAGGCCCGCGCGATCCCCACCACCTGCCGGTGTGCGCTCAGCACACCTTTGCTCCGTCCCGTGGTCCCGGACGTGAACATCACATCCGCGATGTCCTCGGCGTCGACGGCCCGGGCCCGCCTGTCTGCCGCCGCCCGGGTGTCGTCCGTGGCGAGGGCGAGGAAGTCGTCGAAGTCGAGGACTCCGGGTCTTTCGACGTCGCCCCCGTCGACGGGGACGCGGACCACGGTCGGCAGGTCGAGGGTGCTCGACTCGTCTCGCAGGGTCGCGTACCGGTCGGTGCCGAGGAACATGCCTGCGACCACCAGCGCGGCGGACTTCGTGCGCTCCACGATGTCGAGGGCCTCGGTCGCGGTGTAGCGGGTGTTGATCGGGACCAGCGTCGCCCCCGCGTAGTGCACCCCCAGTGCCGCGATCACCCAGTGAAACGTATTGGGAGACCAGATCGCGACGTGCTCACCTGGCTGTACGCCGCGGGCGCAGAGCGCTGCGGCGAAATCGCGGACACGGTCGTGGAGCTGTGTGAAGGTCAGACGGACGTCGCCGTCCGCCACGGCTTCGCGTTCGCCGAAGTCGTGTGCGGCCGCGATCACGGCGGCCGGAGTGGTTGTCGGTTGTGCGGTCACTTCGCTCCCTACCTACCTAGCAAGTGCTTGGTAGGTTATCTTACAGACGTGGACCAGAGCGAGAGCCCGGACGGGCTGATCACCGACGACGACTTTGCCCAGACCGTGAGAACCTGGCTGGCGGAGAACCTGACCGGCGACTTCGCACGCCTTGAAGGCAAGGGTGGACCCGGCAGCGAGCACGAGTTCTTCGAAGAACGACTCGCCTGGGACCGCCACCTCGCGGCCGCGGGGTGGACCTGCCTCGGCTGGCCTGCGGAGTACGGGGGCCGCGGCGCCACCCTGGCCCAGCAGGTGACGTTCCACCAGGAGTACGCGAAGTCGGGGGCCCCGGCGAGGGTCAGTCATGTGGGCGAGGAACTGCTCGGGCCGACGCTGATCGCGTTCGGCACCGAGGAGCAGAAGCGTCGTTTCCTCCCCGGGATCAAGACGGTCACCGAACTGTGGGCGCAGGGATACTCCGAGCCGGGCGCCGGATCAGACCTCGCCAACGTCGCGACGACGGCCCGGCTCGAGGGCGACAGGTGGGTAATCAACGGGCAGAAGGTGTGGACCTCGCTCGCTCACGTGGCGCAGTGGGCGTTCGTGCTGTGCCGCACCGAGCCGGGGTCGAAGCGCCACCACGGACTCAGCTTCCTCCTCGTCCCCCTCGATCAGCCAGGCGTCACCGTGCGCCCGATTCAGCAACTCACCGGCACGTCCGAGTTCAACGAGGTGTTCTTCGACGACGCCGTGACCGACGCGGATCTCGTGGTGGGCGAACCTGGTGACGGCTGGCGGGTCGCGATGGGCCTGCTCACCTTCGAACGCGGGGTCTCCACCCTCGGCCAGCAGATCGGCTTCGCCCGCGAACTGCAGGGAATCGTCGACCTCGCGCATGCCAACGGCGCGGCCTCCGATCCGAGTATCCGGGAGAAGATTGCGCGGGCGTGGGTCGGGCTTCGAGTGATGCGGGCGCACGCGATGCGCACCCTCGACGCGGTGGACGCCGGCACGTCCGGTCCCGAAGCGTCGGTCGCAAAGTTGTTGTGGGCCAATTGGCATCGCGACCTCGGCCAATTGGCGATGGACGTGCAGGGTGCGGCATCACTGCTGGCGCCCACGGGACCGTCGTCGGACATCACCGACCCCGAACATCTCGAACTGGACGAATGGCAGCGGCTGTTCCTGTTCACCCGCGCCGACACGATCTACGGCGGATCCAACGAGATCCAGCGCAACATCATCTCCGAGCGCGTGCTCGGACTTCCCCGAGAGGCACGACCGTGACTACTGCTCCACTCGCCACCGCGCCCGTCGAGACGCCGGGACACGACCTGCTGAAGGGCAAGAAGGTCGTCGTGACCGCCGCGGCCGGCACCGGCATCGGGTTCGCATCCGCCCGTCGCGCCCTCCTCGAGGGTGCCGACGTGCTGGTGTCCGACTGGCACGAACGCCGCCTGGGCGAGACGCAGGAGAAGCTTGCCGCCGAATTTCCCGAACGCACGGTGAAGGCGCTCGCCTGTGACGTGTCGAGCACGGAACAGGTGGACGCGCTGATCTCCGGGGCCGCCGACGCTCTGGGCCGGATCGATGTCCTCGTCAACAACGCCGGGCTCGGCGGTGAGACCCCACTCGTCGACATGACGGACGAGGAGTGGGGCCGCGTCCTCGACATCACCCTGAACGGAACATTTCGGGCCACCCGCGCGGCGCTGCGCTATTTCAAGGGAGTCGAGCACAACGGAGTGCTCGTCAACAACGCCTCCGTCCTCGGTTGGCGGGCGCAGCACTCGCAGGCGCACTATGCGGCTGCGAAGGCAGGGGTCATGGCCCTGACCCGGTGCAGCGCCATCGAGGCCGCCGAGTACGGGGTGCGGATCAACGCTGTCGCGCCGTCCATCGCTCGTCATGCCTTCCTCGCCAAGGTCACCAGCGAGGAACTTCTCGACCGGCTGGCGTCGGGGGAGGCGTTCGGACGCGCCGCCGAGGTGTGGGAGATCGCCGCGACCATCGCGATGCTCGCCAGCGACTACACCACATATCTCACCGGTGAGGTCGTGTCGGTGTCTTCGCAGCGGGCGTAGGCGGCTCCGCCGCCCGTGCGCCTTTTTGGTAGCTGGAGCAACCAGAAAGGCGCACAGGGCCGAAGGCCCTAGCAAGCGCTTGGTTGATAGGATGGAATGATGACTGCACCCCGAATCGACGAGACGTCCAAGACCGGACGCCGGGCCGAGCTGCTCGAGATCGCGGCCCAGCTGTTCGCGGAGCGTGGCCTGCGGGCCACCACCGTCCGTGACATCGCCGACGCAGCCGGCATCTTGTCGGGCAGCCTCTACCACCACTTCGACTCCAAGGAGTCGATGGTCGACGAAATACTACGAGACTTCCTGGACGACCTGTTCGGCAAGTACCGCGAGATCGTGGCGTCCGGGCGCAATAGCCGCGCGACCCTAGAAGCCTTGGTCACCACCTCGTACGAGGCGATCGACACGTCGCATTCCGCGGTGGCAATCTACCAGGACGAGGTCAAGCACCTCGTCGCCAACGAACGCTTCGCCTACCTGGCGGAACTGAACACCGAATTCCGCGAGCTGTGGGTCGGTGTGCTCGAGGCCGGTGTGCGGGACGGAAGCTTCCGCCCCGACATCGACGTCGAGCTCGCCTTCCGCTTCATGCGCGACACCGCCTGGGTTGCCGTGCGCTGGTACCGGCCCGGCGGCTCCCTGACCGTCGACACGGTCGCCAAGCAGTACCTCTCGATAGTCCTCGACGGACTCGCGAGCCCCAGAACCATCTGACTAGGAGTTCTCCATGACCGAGGCATACATCGTCGACGCCGTCCGGACCCCGATCGGCAAGAAGAATGGTGGCCTGTCCGGCGTGCACCCCGCAGACCTGGGTGCGCACGTCATCAAGTCGATCGTCAACCGCACCGGCATCGACCCTGCCGGCGTCGACGACGTCGTCTTCGGGTGCGTCGACGCGATCGGCGGCCAGGCGGGCAACATCGCACGGACGGCGTGGCTGGCGGCCGGATATCCGGAGGAGGTTCCGGGTGTGACCGTCGACCGTCAGTGCGGGTCGAGTCAGCAGGCCGTGCACTTCGGCGCACAGGCGATTCTCAGCGGCACCGCCGACCTCATTCTCGCCGGCGGCGTGCAGAACATGAGCCAGATCCCGATCGCGTCGGCGATGATGGTGGGGCAGCAGTACGGATTCGACACCCCGTTCGGCGGGTCGACGGGGTGGGTGGAGCGCTACGGCGACCAGGAGGTGTCGCAGTTCCGCGGCGCGGAGTTGATCGCGGACAAGTGGGACATCAGCCGGGAGGAACTCGAGCGCTGGGCGTTGCAGAGCCACGAGCGCGCGCGGACGGCGATCGCGGAGGGCCGCTTCGACCGCGAGATCGTGCCGTTCGGGGAGGTGACGACGGACGAGGGTCCGCGTGAGACGAGCCTCGAGAAGATGGCGTCGTTGAAGACGCTCACGGAGGGTGGCAGATTGACGGCCGCAGTCGCGAGCCAGATCTCCGACGGCGCGAGCGCGGTGCTTCTCGCGTCCGCTGAGGCCGTCGAGCGATACGGATTGACCCCACGTGCCCGCATCCATCACCTCAGTGCCCGCGGCGCGGACCCGATCTTCATGTTGAGTGCACCGATTCCGGCTACGCGCTACGCGTTGGAGAAGACCGGCCTGAGCATCGACGACATCGACCTCGTCGAAATCAACGAGGCCTTCGCCCCGGTGGTGCTCGCGTGGATCAAGGAAATTGGTGCCGACCCGGCGAAGGTCAACGTGAACGGCGGCGCGATCGCCCTGGGACATCCGCTGGGCGCGACCGGCACCAAACTGATGGCCACTCTGCTCAACGAACTCGAGCGCACCGGCGGCCGTTACGGTCTGCAGACCATCTGCGAGGGAGGCGGCACCGCCAACGCCACCATCATCGAACGACTGTGAGTACTTACTAACCTTCCATGGTTAATAAGTACTCACGGGCGCGAAGCGCTACGCTCGAGGGAGAGGTGACGAGTCCGTAAGCGGGGTCGTGATGCACGAACTGGCAATCACCCAGAGCGTCGTCGATGCCGTCTGCGAGAAAGCCGCCGGACGGACTGTTCACAGTGTGCGGGTTCAGGTGGGCGCCCTGACCGCGGTGGTCGCTGATTCGATGCAGTTCTGTTTCGAGTTGGTCACGGAAGGGACTGTGGCGCATGGTGCCCGACTCGACATCGACCACTCCCCGGGCAGCGCGCAGTGCCGCGAGTGCGGCACCACGTTCTCGCTCACCGACCTGGTGTTGCTGTGTCCGTGTGGAAGCGCCGATGTCGAGGTCACCTCGGGCCGGGAATTACGAATCCTCTCGATGGAAGTGAGCTGAGGCGTATGTGTGCCACCTGCGGATGCGGCGACGACACCGGTACCAGGGTCAGCCGCCCCCAGACCCATCAGCACCCGCACGACCACGAGCACCCGCACGACCACGAGCACCCGCACGACCACGAGCACCCGCACGACCACGAGCACCCGCACGACCACGAGCATGAGCACCAGACGGTCACCCTCGAGCAGAAGGTGCTGGCCAAGAACGATCTGACGGCCGAGCGCAACCGGGCCTGGCTGGCCGAACGGGGCGTGCTCGCGCTGAACATGATGAGTTCCCCCGGGTCCGGGAAGACCACCTTGCTCGAGCGGACCATCGCCGACATCGGCGGACACCGTCCGGTCTCGGTGATCGAGGGAGATCAGGAGACGATGCTCGACGCCAACCGGATCGAGGCGACGGGTTGCGCTGTCGTGCAGGTGAACACGGGGGCGGGGTGTCACCTGGACGCGGAGATGATGCGCGATGCGCTGACGGCGCTCGATCCCGGCCCAAACTCGCTGTTGTTCATCGAGAACGTGGGAAACCTGGTGTGCCCGGCGCTGTTCGACCTCGGGGAGCGGTCCCGGGTGGTGGTGATCTCCGTGACCGAGGGCACCGACAAGCCGCTGAAATATCCGCACATGTTCGCTGCGGCGAATCTGGTGGTGGTCAACAAGTCGGACCTGTTGCCGTACGTCGACTTCGACGTGGAGCTCTGCACGAAGTATGCCCGGTCGGTGAACCCCCATCTCGAGGCGATCACCTTGTCCGCGACCACGGGACAGGGCATGCAGCAGTGGTACGACTGGATCGCGGCGCAGTAACGGTCACGGCTGAACTGGCCCGATGTACCTGAGGGCCGTTGACACGCGAACGCCGTGAGGAGCTAAATAGGGAATAGCGTCACACAGGTGGGCCGACGGTCGACCCCGGTGGCGACAGGAGCCGTGTTCGGTTCCGGAAAGCGACCTGCTATGCCGACACAGGAAGCAATCAAAGCCGAGGAAACCCTGATCCACGTCCTGTGGATCAACGCGGGACTCAGCTGCGACGGGGATTCGGTGGCCTTAACCGCTGCCACTCAGCCCAGTGTCGAGGAAATCGCTCTCGGCGCTCTGCCGGGCCTGCCGAAGGTGGCCGTGCACTGGCCGCTGATCGACTTCGAATGTGGGCCCGAGGGTGGCGCCGACGACTTCATCGAGTGGTTCTGGAAGGCCGACCGCGGCGAGCTGGAACCTTTCGTACTGGTCGTCGAGGGGTCGATCCCCAATGAGCAACTTCACGACGAGGGGTACTGGTGCGGTTTCGGCAACAACCCGGAGACCGGTCAGCCCGTCACGACGAGTGAGTGGCTCGACAAGCTGGCTCCCAAAGCGACGGCGATCGTGGCTGCCGGTACGTGCGCGACGTACGGCGGTATCCACGCGATGGCCGGCAACCCGACGGGAGCGATGGGTGTCCCCGATTACCTCGGCTGGGATTGGAAATCGAAGGCGGGCATTCCGATCGTGTGTGTACCGGGTTGCCCGATCCAGCCGGACAATCTGTCCGAGACGTTGACCTATCTGCTGTACATGGCCACCGATCAGGCGCCGATGATTCCGCTCGACGACGCGCTGCGTCCGCAGTGGCTGTTCGGAAGCACGGTTCACGAGGGTTGTGACCGGGCCGGGTACTACGAGCAGGGTGACTTCGCCACCGAGTACGGCTCACCCAAGTGCATCGTCAAGCTCGGCTGCTGGGGCCCCGTCGTCAAATGCAACGTCCCCAAGCGTGGGTGGATCAACGGTGTGGGCGGTTGCCCGAACGTGGGCGGGATCTGCATCGGTTGCACGATGCCGGGATTCCCGGACAAGTTCATGCCTTTCATGGACGAGCCGCCCGGCGGAAGACTGTCCACGACCGCATCCGGTCTGTACGGCTCCGCGATCCGCAGTCTGCGCAGAATCACCAAGAACACCTTGGACAAAGAGCCGCAGTGGCGTAGCCGCGGCACGAAACTGACCACAGGCGCCACTCGCACCTGGTAGCCCAGCTCGGGCCTCTGAGAGGTACGTCGATGACAACGATCATTCCGGATCCTTCGCACAAGACGGAAACCGATGGCTTGGTGGAGATGGCGTGGGATCCGATCACACGCATCGTCGGCAGCCTGGGTATCTACACGAAGATCGACTTCAAGCAGAAGGAAGTCGTGGAGTGCCACAGCACGTCCTCGATTTTCCGCGGCTATTCGATCTTCATGAAAGGAAAGGATCCGCGCGACGCCCACTTCATCACCAGCCGCATCTGCGGTATCTGTGGTGACAACCACGCCACCTGTTCGTGTTATTGCCAGAACATGGCGTACGGCGTGCAGCCACCGCATATCGGCGAATGGATCGTCAATCTCGGTGAAGCCGCGGAATACATGTTCGACCACAACATCTTCCAGGAAAATCTGGTCGGTGTGGACTTCTGCGAGAAGATGGTCTCGGAGACGAACCCCGGGGTGCTCGCACAGGCGGAGAACACTCCGGCGCCGCACGCCGGCGACCACGGCTACCGGACCATCGCCGACATCATGCGATCGCTCAACCCCTTCACCGGCGAGTTCTACCGCGAGGCGCTGCAAGTCAGCCGCTGGACGCGGGAAATGTTCTGCCTCATGGAAGGACGGCACGTCCACCCGTCGACGCTGTATCCGGGAGGTGTGGGCACCTCGGCGACCGTCCAGTTGATGACCGACTACATGTCCCGCCTGATGCGTTACGTCGAATTCATGAAGAAGGTCGTGCCCATGCACGACGACCTGTTCGACTTCTTCTACGAGGCCATTCCGGGATACGAGAACGTCGGACTCCGTCGCACTCTGCTCGGCTGCTGGGGCTCGTTCCAGGATCCGGCGGTGTGCAACTTCGAGTACAAGGACATGGAGAACTGGGGCCGGTCCATGTTCGTCACTCCGGGTATCGTCGTGGACGGCAAACTGGTGACGACCTCCCTCGTGGACATCAACCTCGGTATCCGCATCCTTCTGGGCAGCTCGTACTACGACGACTGGACCGACCAGGAAATGTTCGTCGAAAAGGACCCGCTGGGTAACACGGTCGATCGCCGGCATCCCTGGAACCAGCACACCAACCCGCATCCGCAGAAGCGGGACATGGACGAGAAGTACAGCTGGGTGATGTCGCCGCGATGGTACGACGGCAAGGACTATCTCGCCCTCGACACCGGTGGTGGTCCGCTCGCCCGACTCTGGAGTACGGCTCTCGCGCAGTTGGTGGATATCGGTTACGTGCAGTCGACGGGCCACAGCGTGAAGATCAACCTGCCGAAGACGGCGCTGAAGGGTCCGGTCGAGCTGGAGTGGAACATTCCGCGGCACGGCAGTAACACCCTCGAACGCAATCGTGCGAGGACCTACTTCCAGGCGTACGCGGCAGCATGTGCCCTGCATTTCGCCGAGAAGGCACTAGCCGAAATTCGGGCCGGGCACACCAAGACGTGGGAGAAGTTCGACGTCCCCGACGAGGGAATCGGATGCGGCTTCACGGAGGCTGTGCGCGGAGTTCTGTCGCACCACATGGTAATTCGGGACGGTAAGATCGCGAACTACCATCCGTACCCCCCGACACCGTGGAACGCGAATCCTCGGGACAGTTACGGAACACCGGGCCCCTACGAGGATGCGGTGCAGAAGTCGCCCATCTTCGAGGAGAACGACCGGGACCACTTCAAAGGCATCGACATCATGCGGACCGTCCGCAGTTTCGATCCGTGCCTGCCCTGTGGTGTCCACATGTATCTGGGAGAGGGAAAGACACTGGAGAAGCTGCATTCGCCCACCCAGTCCGTGACCGGCGAGTGACGAGGCAGGCATGGAGGAGGCTGGAGTAGACGGCCCCGATCGCTGGCGGACCGCCGGCGAAAGGATCGACGCCCTCCTGGACGCCAGTTCGGCGGGCGGCGCGGTTGCCCGTGAGCGCGCCGAGCAGCTTGTCCGGGAGGTCGTCGAACTGTACGGCGCGGGCCTGGAGCGGATGCTCGAGATCGTCGGTGAGCAGGACGGCGCATTGGTCGACCGGCTCGCCGCCGACGAACTCGTCGCCAGTTTGCTGTTGGTCAACGGTCTGCATCCCCACGACGTCGAGACGAGGGTGGCCACCGCGCTGGACAGTGTGCGTCCGTATCTGGGTTCACATGGCGGTGACGTCGAATTGCTCGGTGTCACAGACGGAGTGGTGCAACTGCGCCTCACGGGCAGTTGTCAGAGCTGCCCGTCTTCGGCGGTGACCTTGGAACTCGCTGTCAAGGACGCCGTGTATTCCGCCGCACCCGAGACGGTCGACATCGAAGTGGTCGGCGCGAAACCGGAGGCCGGGTCCGGGTTGATCGCCACGGAGTCGTTGTTCTCGCACGTCCATGCTCACGAGTCGGGAACCGGAACGTGGGTATCGGCGCCCGACATCGCGGACCTCGCGTCGGGGGAGGTCGGCGGTTTTTCGCTCGCGGGGTTGCCGGTGCTGGTGTGCCGGATCGGGGAGCAGCTGTTCGCGTTCCGTGACCGCTGCGCGGCGTGCACCAACTCACTGGCCGGGGCCACCCTGCAGCGGCGAGCAGGCGGCAAGGTCGGCGACGCCGTGCTCCGGTGTCCCACGTGCCGCGCGCATTTCGATCCCCGGGGCGCAGGGAAACGGCTCGACGGTGACCCCGAGGCCGAACCACTGGCTCCACTGCCGGTTCTGGTCCGTGACGGCGTGATCTCCGTGGCGGTACCGGCCGCGGAGGTGGCGTGATGGGTCCGTCCGGAAAAGGATTGAGGATTCTGCAGCGAATCGCCTCCCAACGTCCGCAAACCGTGGAAGGCGAACGGTGCGACATGTGTGCCGTCCCGATCGCCGACGCCCACCAGCACGTAGTGAACGTGTCGGAGAGACACCTGATGTGCGTGTGCCGCGGATGTTATCTGCTGTTCACCGACGACACGGCGGAGCTGCGTTTCCGCGCGGTACCCGACCGCTACCTGTCGTTCCCGAACTTCGCGCTGGCACCGGGGCGCTGGGACGAACTCGAGATTCCCGTAGGGCTCGCGTTCGTGTTCCGGAACTCCGCCCTGGGCAGGACGATCGCGTTCTATCCCGGGCCGGCCGGCGCCACCGAATCGGAACTTCCACTCGCCGCCTGGGACGACGTGCTCGCCGCCAACCCGGCGCTCACCCAGCTGTCGGCCGATACCGAAGCGCTGCTGTTGCGAGTGCCCGAGCACGGCGGCGAGGCCGAGTGTTTTCTCGTCCCGATCGACGCCTGCTACCAATTGGTGGGTGAACTTCGCCGGTTGTGGCGAGGATTCGACGGCGGCCAGGATGCCCGCCGCGCCATCGATACTTTCTTCGACACGGTACGGTCCCGGAGCCGCGTCGCGAAGGAGCCGTCGTGACGGAGCTGTCGTTCGACGTCGTGGAGGTGTTTCCCGAACCGTATGCCGTCGTCCCCAATCTCACTGCCCGCCTTCGGGTGGCGGAGACGACGGGTGCCGTGGTGCATGCCATGGCCCTCCGGTGTCAAGTGCGGCTCGATCCGCAGCGCCGTCGGTACACCGACCGGGAGGCCGAAGGGCTGCTCGACCTGTTCGGTCCGCGTGCGCGGTGGACAGCAACGTTGAAGCCTTTCCAGTGGATGGAGACCAGCACTGTCGCCCAGGGTTTCACCGGGTCGACCGTGGTGGACCTTCCGCTTCCGTGTACCTACGACTTCGAGGTGACGGCGTCGAAGTACCTGCACGCACTCGAAGCCGCAGATTCACCGATCCCGTTGATGTTCCTGTTCAGCGGCACCGTCTTCACCCGGGGCGTTGCCGGGTTCGGTGTCGAGCGAATTCCCTGGGACCGGGAGGCCACCTACGAACTTCCGGTGACCGTCTGGCGGGACCTCGTCCAGGCGCATTATCCGAACACGGGCTGGCTGCGCCTCGACCAGGACACGCTGGCGGCCCTCGCGCGGTACAAATCGTCGCACGGCCTGATCGGGTTGGATGTTGCCGTCTCGGATCTGCTGCAGGGAGCCGGGGAGGTGATCGCATGATCTCCCCGGCGTCCCTGCAGCGCGTGCGCGCCGTTGCCGACGCGGTGCTCTACGAGGGTTACCTGCTCTATCCGTATCGTGCGAGTTCGTCGAAGAACCAGTCACGATGGCAGTTCGGTGTCGTGGGGCCACCGGGCGCAGCGGATGCAGGTGTCGGCGAGGAATCGACGATGTCCTGTTCGACGTTGTTGCGGGCGGACGACAACGCGGCGGTCGGCATCACCCTCCGATTCCTGCAGCTGCAGGTGCGGTGCGTCGAACGGGCAACCGATGAGGCGGGCACCGAATTCGCCCGCGTCGACGAATTGACCGTCGACGGGACCAGCTGGCTCAGCTGGGACGAGGCGCTGGAACGTGAGTTCGACTTAGAGGCAGTGAGTCTCGCCGAATGCGGTGGTGGCCGACGTCTCGACGTCCACATCGACGGGGGCTCCGAGGCGGAGGAGCTGCGGAGAGCGGATGGGTCTCTCGCCGGTCGAGTTGTGCGTACCCGGTGGCCTGCAGACGCCGTCGTGACGGTGGACTGCGAAAACAGTGACGGGTTCACCCGGCTTCGGCTCGAGGTGGAGAACGTCACTACCGGCGACATCGGCCTGGACCGGGACGGTGCCATCCGCCACTCGTTGATCGGCGCGCATCTGATCCTCGCGGCAGAGGGCACGGACTTCGTGTCGCTACTCGAACCCCCGGCCGAGGCCGAACACCTGGCGTCCGCATGTACACAGCACCGGTGCTATCCCGTCCTCGCGGGGTTGCCGGGGGAAACCGACCTCGTGCTGGCGTCACCGATCATCTTGTACGACCACCCGGAGATTGCGGAGCAGAGCGACGGCGCCCTGTTCGATGCCACCGAGATCGACGAAATCCTTACTCTCCGCGTCATGACTCTCACCGAGGACGAGAAGCGTCAGGCCCGGGCCACCGACCCGCTCGCGGCGCGGATCATCGACCGCTGCGACGAGATGTCGCCGTCGACGCTCGCGCAGATGCACGGCATCCTGCGGGATCCGCACCTTCCGGACATGGGACTCGTCCCGGAACTGACCGACGACGTGCCGTGGTGGGACCCGGAGGCGGATACCGCGGTCCGGCCCGACGTCGACGGGGTGCTCGTCGACGGCGTGCGGGTAGCCAACGGAAGCGTGGTGCGGCTCCACCCGTCGCGCCGCGCCGACGCCCAGGATTTGTTCTTCGCCGGGCAACTCGCCCGGGTCGTCACCGTCCACGCCGACGTGGACGGTGACACGCACATCGGCGTCGTGTTGCAGGACGACCCGGCGTCGGACATGCACGAGTGGTACGGACGGTATCTGTACTTCGCCCCCGATGAGGTGGAGCCCATATCGACGGACACCGGAAAGGATGAACAGTCATGAAGATTCTCGGAGAGGTCACCACGGCGGCGTTGGCGATCCTGGCGGTCGCCGGAGTGGTGGCAGCAGTCGTCTCGCTACCCGACATCAAGCGGTATATGCGTATCCGGCAGATGTGAGCGCTCCATGACGGTGGACAGGCGAGTTCTTGTTGCCGGGGTGGGCAATATCTTTTTCGGAGACGACGGGTTCGGCCCCGAAGTGCTGCGCGTAGTCGCGTCCAGGCCGTTGCCGGCGGGTGTCCGCGCTGTCGATTTCGGCATCCGGGGAACTCATCTGGCCTACGAACTGCTCGACGGGTGGGGCGCGCTCCTCCTTGTCGACGCGGTTCCGAACCGAGGTGCCCCCGGCGCGCTCAGTGCCGTCGAAGTGCAGCCCGACTCCATTCCGGACGCCCCTCTCGACGCACACAGCATGGACCCCGCTGCCGTCTTCGCCAGCCTGCAGGCGTTGGGCGGCACCCTGCCGCGGACCGTGGTGCTCGGGTGTCAGGTCGAGAACACGGAGGAGGGCATCGGACTGTCGATACCTGTCCAGGCCGCCGTGGAGCCAGCCGTCGAGGCGGTGCTGGACGTGGTGAAGCAGCTGCTCGACGCCGGTGCCGCTCTGCAAGCGGAGGGAAAGGAGAGCTGAATCATGTGTCTCGGTATCCCCGGTCGCGTGGTGCGCATGCTTGAGGGTTACGGCAACCAGTTGGCCCTCGTCGATGTGGTCGGCGAGGAGCGGCGCGTCAACATCGGCATGCTCGACGACGACGTGCACCTGGAGCCCGGTGACTGGATCGTGATCCACATGGGGTTCGCCATGGAGAAGGTCGACGAAGCCGGTGCCGAGAGGGCGATGGCCGGACTGGAGATGATGGGGCGATCGCGGACGGCAGACGACGACCAGGCATGAACAGGGTTCTCTGGTCCGGTCACGGGATCAGTGTCTCGTCGCTGCGCGGGCCCTTCAGGATGACGGGGACTCCCTCGTACGCGTGCAGTGTCACCGGGAAGCTGTGGAGTTCGTCGACGGTCCCGACGAGTTCGTCGGTGAAGAGGTTGTACGCGGACGCACCGGCGGGTAGATGCTGCGATTGGACCGTTGCGGTGATCTCCTCGGAGGTGAAGTTCAAGACCGTCACCTGGGTGCTCATGTCAGCGAGTTGGTGCACCATGACCAGCAATCCCTTGTGAGAGACCGTCGGGACATCGATCTGCACGGCTGTCGCAATTCCGAAGCGATTTCGAACCTCGATGATGCGGGACAGCTTGCAGGCGAACGACTCCGGATTCCGTAGCTGCTCGGGCAGGGTGCCGTAGAGGCTGGTGGCCCGCGGAATCCCGGACTCCGATCGGGTGGCCTCCGGGTTGACGCCCATGAGGTCGTGGGCGCCGCGGTTGATCCACCTCGTGTCGCCCTCGCGGACGAGGTCGGCTACGTCGTCGACGGGTACCGGGAGCAGCCCGCACAGATCCCAGCCGGACAAGGCGAACACCCCGGGCTGAAGGGCGTTGTACATCGCGAGGAGGAGATGCGCGCGTTCGACCATGGCGACGTCGTCGGCCGTCATCCGGTCGAGGTCCCGGATTCCGAGCGTGGCCGTGATGACACTGGCTGTGGTGCAGGCAATTCCGTTGGTGGTGAAGGTGCGGTTGTACGGCGCCCATCGCCCGGTGAGACGTTCGCACAAGTCTTTACGGATGCGGTCACCGAGCTGGGAACCCTTGATCGGCTCACCGCCGTAGACGAATTCGTCGTCCTTGTGGAGGGTGGCGAAGTGCACCAGCTCGAACGTCAACTCGTCGTGGTTCTGCAGAGCATGGACGAGGGATGCGGTATCCACGCCGTGATCGCGCGCCAGATTCATGGTCAAGCGAAGAAATTCGGTGTTGCCCATGACCAGGGCATGGTGATAGGCGGGGCGGTTGATGAAGTCGTACGACAGGTCCGCGCCGCTGGTGCCCATCTCCTTGATGTCGTCGATGGTGAGGTTCAACTCCTGGAAGGTGAAGCCGCCCATCTTGCGGACGATGCTCGCGATCAGGTGATTGGCAGCTTCCGACAGTGGATGTCCTTCCGACCACCCCGGTCCTTCCGTTCGCCGTTCGACACCGAGGAAGCCATTGGCGTCGAGTCGCAGGGCCCCCGCCCCGAGGTCGGCCAGTGAATGGCAGGCATCTCCGATGACCAGGCGCATACCCGCGAAGGATGGATCGAGCCAGTTGATGGACGGCTGACCCGCCTTGAAATAGTGCAGATAGACCCAGCGCCGGTCGACGCCGTCTACTCCCGTGACGACGGGGGTGACGCTCCAGTTGGTCTCCTTGACACCGAGTTCGTAGAAGATCACGCGCTGGAGTTGGCCGATGATGTAGCCCGCACGCGCCAACTGGGCCTCGGTCTCGGCGTCGATGTTGATCGAGTCCCGGCCCTCCGGCACACGGGGGAGTAGGTGCCAGTCCGGGGGTTCTATCTCGATCATGTGGTAGATCCCCGGATAGTCTGCGTACGCCATCTCCGCCAGACGGAAATCCGCGCCCTTGCCGGTGTGGCCCGGGACGATGTCGTCGATGACGGTGCCGTCATACGCTGCGGCGACGACGCAGAGGCGACGGAACTCTTCCTCGGTGCCGAAGGCGGCATCGATCTGCATACTGATTCTGTCGAAGTGACCGTCCACCGACGGGGTGGACTGCCAGCCGTTGATGCCGCCGGCCTGCTTGACGGGCCCGGTATGGACTGCGGTCACACCGATCTGTGAAAAGGCCTGCCACAGGGCCTCGTCGCCGAGTGAGGCCAGGAAACTGGCGCCCGGAGCTGTGATGATCGATATGGGGTATGCGGTGAACCAGACGGGCGCACGCTCGACAGCCGCTCGCGGATTCGGGTCCGCGTACGGGTTCTGCCACATGCTGCCCTTACCGGACAGTTGCTCGGCGATCTGAGTTGCGTCATGAAGGATGGACTGCTTGATGAGCCAATCCACGTAGGCGGAATTCGACGGGTGCGCGTCACCGGACTGGGTGTCCACCCGCGGGCTACGCCGGACGGACGGACGTAGAGGTCGTGGTCGTGCTGGGTAGAACTGCTCGTCGTAGCTGACTTCACTGGGCTCGTGATGGACCTCAGGGTTCATGTTCCTCCGTCTGTTTCTCGGTAACCGGGTACCCGTCGATAGTGACGCACAATCGACGTTCTCGGTCCGAGTCACGTTCGAGGACGAAAGCCCTGACCCGGTAATGCCTCGATATCAGTGGGCGTGTCCGGAGGGGAAGTGGACCGACCCGTCACTACCTACGCAACCTCCCTGGACCGGTCCGCTGCCGAAGAAGACACTGTTGGACTGGCCGATGCTGTTTGGGGGAGCCGTTCCCACTCCACCGCCGGTAACCCCGATGGTCCCGCAGGAGTAACTGTGCTGATCGTGCGAGCGGACATTCAGTTGCGTGCCGGGAGTGGCGGGGTCTCCGTGAAGGGTAGGTCCCGCCGATGCGACGCCGGTGCCGAGCGCGACCGTGATCGCCGCCGCCGCAATAACCGTGCGCAGTACAAAACCGTTCATCTCTAGCTTCACCTCTGGTCCGATTGTGGCCGGCTTCCCCTGACCGGTTCGACGATGCCGGGCTCCCCCGCTCTGTGTTCCGTTTCCGATAGAACAATCATCATCCGAAACGCGCCCGGAATCATCCGCCCATCAGCACTAAAGCTGAGGCTGGATTCGAACTCGTCTGTGCAAGCGGCACGGTTACTTGGTGCCGAAGATCCGGTCGCCCGCGTCCCCGATGCCGGGCAGGATGTAGCCGTGCTCGTCGAGCTGCCGGTCGACAGCGGCGGTGTAGATCGGGACGTCGGGATGAGCATTCTGCAGGACGGCAATGCCTTCGGGACAGGTGACCAGGCAGACGAACTTGATGGTCTTGGGGCTGCATTCCTTCAGCCGCTCCACCGCCGCCACGGCGGAGTTGCCGGTGGCCAGCAACGGGTCGACGATCACCACGTCGCGCTCGTGCAGATCGCCGGGCATCTTGAAGTAGTACTCCACTGCCACGAGTGTCTTGGGATCGCGGTACAGACCGATATGGCCGACGCGCGCGCCCGGCACAATCGTCAGCATCCCGTCGAGGATTCCGGTGCCTGCGCGCAGGATGGAGACGAACACCAGCTTCTTGCCGTCGATCACCTTGCCGGTGGTGACTTCCATCGGCGTCTCGATGTCGATGTCCTGCATCGGAATGTCGCGCAGGACCTCGTAGGTCATCAACGCGGAGATCTCGTTGGCCAGTCGTCGAAAACTGTTGGTGGAGGCATCCTTACGGCGCATCATCGTGAGCTTGTGCTGTACCAGAGGGTGATCGATCACGTGCACTGTTCCCATGTATCCGTCCCCGTTTCGCTCTAGAAGACCGTGCCGTCGCTGACGATGGACAGCGGTGGCAGCCCACCTCTCGCCCGCTGGGACAGGGCGCGGCCTGCGGCCCAGGTGCCGCCCTCCAGGACGCAGGCCAGCGGAAGCTGTGTGGCGTCCAGGCCGAGCCGTCCGCGCACCAGCGGCGCCAGCTCGTCGAGGAGCGCGACCGTCAGCGCACGCCACTCGACCACCACTTCGTCGCCGGCCGTCCAGCGGCGTGCGGCCCAGGTCGGGTCGTGCAGGCGTAGTACCC
Source organism: Rhodococcus sp. MSC1_016 (assembly GCF_023667485.2). Lineage (NCBI taxonomy): Bacteria > Bacillati > Actinomycetota > Actinomycetes > Mycobacteriales > Nocardiaceae > Rhodococcus > Rhodococcus sp. MSC1_016. The sequence goes on along the minus strand of NZ_JAMOZI020000001.1, from coordinate 4,624,957 downwards.
CGGTGTCCAGCAGGAGACCGCCGTTGCGGTACTCGGGCAGGCCGGTCAGGGCGTCCAGCCCGACGACCCGCACGCCTGCCCACTCGAAGGGCTCCAGCAGCGAGTAGGTCAGCCACTGCGACAGCTTGTGGAACGGAATCCAGCCTCGGGTCAGGCCCGGCCCGACCACCGCCTCGTGGCGCCAGCAGTCGCCCAGGGGCTGACCGCCGATGACGTTGTCTGCCGGCCAGATGCCCGACAGCGACGTCAGAACGTGGGAAAGAATGTCGTGGGCCGCCACTGACGACGTGGCCGAGCCGTGCGGCTCTGTCAGCAGGTCGAACAGGCCACCCGGCCGCCCGTGCGGGCCGAACACCGCGGGTTGTGCGGCGAGTGCGTCGCCCAGCCGGCGCAGCAGGAGCACCCGGCCTTCGAGTCCTACCAACGGATTGGACGGGCCGACCTGAAAGAACTCGGCCAGCCGGTTGGTGTCCAGGCTCCGTAGCGCGGCCGCATCGACCTGCAGTGGGTGTTCCACGTCGCTCGAGAACAGGCCGCCGACGAACGCATGCCAGCTGGCGACACCCAGTCCCTCGGAACGGGCGAACCGCTGCCCGCCGGGCTCCTCGTCGTAATGCCAGTCGGGACCCGCCCCGGCATCGAGCAGCACGCTGACCACGGCCAGATCGATCATCGCGCGGGCGCGGGCCTGCACGTCCAGCCCGGCCAGCCGGGCATCGAGGTCGGCCTTGCGGTCGACGCCGCCGGCCTCGAAATGCCGCCAGCGACTGTGGTAGGGAATCGCCAGGTCCGGATAGCGCGCACGGGTCACGTCGACCACCTCGGCCGCGGCAGTCTGCAACGCGTCGTCGTGAACGCTGAACCAGCGCGAGCCGCCCTCGCGCGCGCGGCGCAGCAGTTGTCCTGAGCGTTCCCGCACAGCGGTCGTGGTGCGCAGCGCCGCGGCCGCGCCCTCCGCCCGCCCGGTGTCGACGTCGGGACCGACGCCGAGCATGCTCATTCGTCCAGCTCCCGGCCCTTGACCTTCGCCAGTTCGTCGGCGCTCGGCACCACGCCCGGCGTGAAGTAACCGGCCGCCATCTTGGCGTCGATTTCTACCCGCGCGTCGGCAGGGATCAGCTCGTCGGGCAGGTCCACCCGTTCCCCGACCTCGATGCCCGAGCCCGTGATGGCGTCGTACTTCATGTTGCTCATCGAAACCAGGCGGTGAATCTTGCGCACCCCCAGCCAGTGCAGCACGTCGGGCATCATCTCCTGGAAGCGCATGTCCTGCACGCCGGCGACACATTCGGTGCGGGCGAAGTACTGGTCCGCGGTGTCGCCGCCCACCTGACGTTTGCGGGCGTTGTAGACCAGGAACTTGGTCACCTCACCCAGCGCGCGGCCCTCCTTGCGGGAGTAGGACACCAAGCCGACCCCGCCGTGTTGCGCACCTTGGATGCATTCCTCGATCGCATGCGTCAGGTACGGGCGGCAGGTGCAGATGTCGGAGCCGAAGACGTCGGAGCCGTTGCATTCGTCGTGCACGCGCGCCGTCAGCTCCACGGCAGGATCGGCCAGATCGCGTGGGTCGCCGAAGATGTACACGGTCTGCCCACCGATCGGCGGCAGGAACACCTCGAGATCCGAGCGGGTCACGAGTTCGGGGTACATGCCCCCGGTCTCCTCGAACAGCACGCGGCGCAGATCCGACTCGCTACAGTGGAAGCGCTCCGCTACACCCGGCAGGTGCCAGACAGGTTCGATCGCCACCTTGCTGACCAGCGCAGCACCGTTGGAGAACAGGAAGCGGCCGTCCGGGCGCAGGCGGCCTTTCTGTATGGCATCCATGATCTCCGGAAGCATGACGTGTGCCTTGGTCACGGCGATGCTGGGGCGGATGTCGTGGCCGGCTGCCAACTCGGCCGCGAATACCTCCGCCACCATGGCGCCCCACGGGTCGAGGCTCACGATTTTGCCGGGCTCGCTCCACTGCGGGTACGGGCCGATGATGTTGGTAGGCGCGGTGTTCGTGAGGTCGGCCTTGTGGTGGCGCGACAGCGCGCCGGCCGCGACCGCCAGCGCCCGGTAGATGCTGTAGGAGCCGCTGTGCGTGCCGACCACGTTGCGGTGGGCGCGATTGGTGGTGGTGCCGACCACCGGTCCGCGCTCGGCAGCCGTGGGAGCGCCCCATCGAATCGGCAGGGACCCGACGCCGCCGCTGTGCGACGTCAATCGGATGTGCCCGCTGGCGGTTTCGGGCGTGGCAGGCGACGGTGTGGTGGGGACGACTTCAGCGGACATGGCGTTCCTCCGTAACGACGGCCCGGCGACGAGGCGCGCCTCCGGAACGTTTCTCCCGCGCCCGGACGCTGCCGGCCACCGGAGACGCAAGCATAGCTATTTGCAGCGACTATCGCGTGGCGTGCACGTCCGCCGGGTCTGCCGTTCCGGCTGGATTGGTGGGCACTGGGCAACTGCGGTGCGGCGTGGCACGATCGAGCAGGTGACCAGCAGACCCGCCTCAGCGCAGCACCTGCAGGACCTTGCACGTCTGCGCCGCGTTCGCGACCGGATCGACAGGGAGTACGCGCAGCCGCTGGACGTCGAGGCGCTCGCCCGCGGTGTGAACATGTCGGCGGGGCACCTCAGCCGCCAGTTCCGGCTGGCCTATGGCGAGTCGCCGTATTCCTATCTGATGACGCGGCGTATCGAACGCGCGATGGCGCTGCTGCGTCGTGGCGACCTCAGTGTCACCGAGGTGTGTTTCGCGGTCGGCTGTTCTTCGCTGGGTACCTTCAGCACCCGCTTCACCGAGCTGGTCGGTGTTCCGCCGAGCGTCTATCGCCGCGAGGCGGAGCACGCGACGGCGGGGATGCCGTCCTGCGTGGTGAAACAGGTGACCAGACCGATCAGGAATCGAGAAGCGTCGGCACCCGAGCCACAGCTAACGTGACTGCGGCATCGAGTGGATGCGCGCGCACGACGCTGACGGAGACCGCGAGGGGCGGCCCGCGGAACCGAGGGGAGACACGATGAGCACGGCGACGAGGACGGACAGGGCGGGGCGAGCGCAGCGAGGGGACAACTCGGAGTCGCCGGCGCAGCATCGTGCCGACAGCCACGATCTGATCCGCGTGCAGGGTGCGCGGGTGAACAACCTTCAGAACATCAGCGTCGAAATCCCGAAACGCAGGCTGACGGTGTTCACCGGTGTGTCCGGCTCCGGCAAGAGTTCCCTGGTGTTCAGTACGATCGCCGCGGAGTCGCAGCGGATGATCAACGAGACCTACAGCGCCTTCGTTCAGGGCTTCATGCCGACGCTTGCCCGGCCGGACGTCGACGTACTCGACGGGCTGACGACCGCGATCATCGTCGACCAGCAGCGGATGGGCGTCGACCCCCGCTCCACCGTCGGCACTGCCACCGACGCCAATGCGATGCTCCGAATCCTGTTCAGCCGGCTCGGAAAGCCGCACATCGGCTCGCCCCAGGCGTACTCGTTCAACGTCGCCTCGATCTCGGGTGCGGGCGCGGTCACCATCGAGCGCGGCGGCCAGCAGACGAAGGAACGGCGCAGCTTCAGCATCACCGGCGGCATGTGTCCGCGCTGCGAGGGCAGGGGCTCGGTCACCGACTTCGACCTGTCCGCTCTCTACGACGACAGCAAGTCACTCAACGAGGGTGCGCTCACGATCCCCGGCTACAGCATGGAGGGCTGGTACGGCCGCATCTACCGCGGCTGCGGGTATTTCGACCCCGACAAGCCGATCCGCAAGTACACCAAGAAGGAACTGCACGACCTGCTCCACCGGGAGCCGACCAAGATCAAGGTCGAGGGCATCAACCTGACGTACACGGGGCTGATCCCGCAGATACAGAAGTCGTTCCTGTCCAAGGACGTCGACGCGATGCAACCGCACATCCGCGCGTTCGTCGAGCGGGCGATCACGTTCACCACCTGCCCCGACTGCGACGGCACCCGCCTCAGTGCGGCCGCGCGATCGTCGAAGATCAAGGGCATCAACATCGCCGACGCGTGCGCGATGCAGATCAGCGACCTCGCGGTGTGGGTACGCGGTGTGAAGGAACCGTCGATGGCGCCCCTGTTGGAGAAGTTGGGCGCAACCCTCGACTCGTTCGTCGAGATCGGGCTGGGCTACCTGAGCCTCGACCGGCCGTCCGGCACGTTGTCGGGCGGTGAAGCGCAGCGCACCAAAATGATTCGCCACCTCGGGTCCTCGCTGACCGACGTCACCTACGTCTTCGACGAGCCCACCACAGGCCTGCACCCGCACGACATCGACCGAATGAACGACCTGCTGCTGCGTCTGCGGGACAAGGGCAACACGGTGCTCGTCGTGGAGCACAAGCCGGAGACGATCGTGATCGCCGATCACATCGTCGACCTCGGCCCTGGCGCCGGTACCGCCGGTGGGCACGTCTGCTTCGAGGGCACCGTCGAGGGCCTGCGAGCCAGCGACACCATCACCGGCCGTCATTTCGACGACCGGGCCGTGCTGAAGGAATCGGTGCGCACCTCCACCGACTCGCTCGAAATTCGGGGTGCGAACGCCCACAATCTGCAGAACGTCGACGTCGACGTACCGCTCGGCGTGCTGGTCGTGGTGACCGGTGTCGCCGGGTCGGGGAAGAGCTCACTGATCCACGGCTCGTTGGCCAAGCGGGACGGCGTGGTGTCGGTGGACCAGGGCGCCATCCGCGGCTCGAGGCGCAGCAACCCGGCGACGTACACCGGATTGCTCGATCCGATCCGCAAGGCCTTCGCGAAGGCCAACGGCGTCAAGCCTGCATTGTTCAGCGCCAACTCCGAGGGCGCCTGCCCCACCTGCAACGGCGCCGGTGTCATCTTCACCGACCTGGCGATGATGGCCGGTGTCGCCACCACCTGCGAGGAGTGCGAGGGGAAGCGGTTCCAGGCTGCGGTGCTCGACTACCACCTCGGTGGCCGCGACATCAGTGAAGTGCTCGCAATGTCCGTGGCCGAGGCCGAGGAATTCTTCGGCGACGGGGAGGCGAAGAACCCGGCCGCGCATAAGATCCTCGTCCGGCTCGCCGACGTCGGGCTCGGTTACCTGGCGCTCGGCCAGCCGCTCACGACGCTGTCGGGCGGCGAGCGGCAACGACTCAAGTTGGCTACCCACCTGGCGGAGAAGGGTGGTGTGTACGTCCTCGACGAGCCGACCGCCGGCCTCCACCTCGCGGACGTCGAGCAGTTGCTCGGCCTGCTCGACCGGCTGGTCGACTCCGGCAAGTCGGTCATCGTCATCGAGCACCACCAAGCAGTGATGGCGCACGCCGACTGGATCATCGACCTCGGCCCCGGCGCCGGTCACGATGGCGGCACGATCGTTTTCGAAGGCACGCCGACCGATCTGGTCGCCGCCCGCTCCACACTGACCGGCGAGCACCTCGCGGCCTACGTCGGCGCCTGACCGAGTTACGCGGAACACCGACGGCGGGGATGTCTCGTTCCCGCCTGTCGGAGCCGTATCCGACGTCGATCCTGTGACCTAACTGTGAGGTCAGTCACCGCTTTTGCGTGACAGTTGGTGTCGATTGGTGCCTACGGGACTGGTGTTCCAACAAAATTTCATGAATCGGCGTTGGCCAGGACGGGCTTGTCAAATCGACGCGCCGTAACCTGTCGAACGCGTAGTAGCCTGTGACGAAACCGTGATCAATTCGTTACCGGTTACCCCGCTCGACAGAGGAATCTGGTTTGTCTCGACACCGGAAAATCGACCCAGCACCGCGCGCCCTACGGCGCCGCCACCTGAAGACCGTTCGCGGCCGACTGATAGCAGTCCCGCTTGCCGCCAGTGCATTGCTCGTGGCCGGGAGCACGATCGCGTCCGCGACCACCGGCGATGTGGCCGTCGGCATCGCGCCTACCGCTGCGGAGGCGGGCGTGTCGCTCTCGATGGCACCCCAGGTCTTGCAGTTCCCGCGTACGGAACTCACCGACTTCACCGACGAGCTGCAGCAGGCAACCCAGCGTGAGGTCGAGCGGATCGAGCGGGCGAGGGCCGAGGCCGAGCGGCTTGCCCGCGAGGCCGCCGAACGAGCTGCCGCTGAGGAAGCCGCGCGTCGACCGGGTGTCATCTTCCCGACCGACGGTACTTTCACGTCGGGCTTCGGCCCGCGGTGGGGCACGAACCACAACGGCATCGATATCGCCAACTCCATCGGCACCCCGATCAAGGCCGTCACCAACGGCACCGTGATCGAGTCGGGTCCGGCGTCGGGGTTCGGGCAGTGGGTCCGCCTGCAGCAGGACGACGGCACCATCGGCGTGTACGGCCACATCGACAGGTCCCTCGTATCGGTCGGGCAGCAGGTCCGCGCGGGCGATCACATCGCCACCATGGGCAACCGTGGTCAGTCGACCGGACCTCACCTGCACTACGAGGTGTGGACGGCCAACGGCGCCAAGATCGATCCCGTCGGCTGGTTCAGCTCGCGCGGAGTGTCCGTTCCCGGACACGGCGGCTGAGACACGCGTATACAGACGTTGTCGCGCATCCTACGATGCGCAGATGAGACTGCCGAAGAGCGCGCACACATCTCAGCCCTGGCGAATCCACGAATTCACCCGTGACTTCCGGCTCGAGGACGTGTGGGCTCTACCGACACCCGGTGGTCCGGACGACTTTCCCCGGCTGGTGCAGGTAGTCATAGCCTTCGACCCGATGCGGCGCGGGCCGTGGCCGATGCGCCTGTTGTTCGCGATTCGGTTCGAGCTCGGCAAGGTGTTCGGGATTGACGATCAGGACGCCGGTTCACGTGTGCCCGCTCCCACACTCGCCGATCGGTTGCCGGACGACCTGCGTGCGAGCTCGGGCGGCCCCGGCCCCGGCCCCACCACTGACACGCTGCCGTTCACCTCGCTGTACCAACTCGACGACGAGTGGGCGCTCGAAACAGTCAACCGGACCGTGCACGGAATTCTCCATGTCGGCTGGGTGCCCGACGGGGCGGGCGGTTACCGCGGCCAAATGGCCATACTCGTGAAACGGAACGGGAAGCTCGGGGCCGCCTACATGGCATCGATCAAGCCGTTCCGGCATGTGATCATCTACCCACTCATGATGCGGGAGTTCGGGCGGGCATGGCGGGCAAGCGCTGAGCGCCGAAAAAAGCGATGAGACCGGATCCGACGAACAACAGCACTCCGGCGGCGCGCTGAGCCCCGCGTCGAAGCTGTGGAACCCGTAGTCCCACAACAGGTAGTAGATGTTGGTCATCGGTTTCGAGCGCTGTGAATTCGCTGGGAATCGCCACGGTGCTGGTCTGGTCCCCGCTCTGCGCGAATACCGCGAAGCAGGCGTGAACGTGGGTCATTTCGTGTCGCGCACAGTAGCGGATGCCTGCCGTGCGAGCTTGACGACATCGGCTGTGTCGCCGTCGAGGAGGGCCTGCCTAAGAGTGCGGTCGTCGAGTTCTGGTTGTTGGCTCGACATCCACGATGCGATGGTCCAGGCCTGGACGTCGGCGGACGGCCAAGCCTTCAGGACGTCTTTGATCCCTCGGATCGGGACGTGGGGCGCGGTGTCGGTCAATCCGCCTGACCAGTAGCCGATCGTCCCGTCGGCGGCGGTCAGACGTAGTACGCGAGATTCCTTGACTGCTTGGCTGAGGGCCTGCTTCGTCCAGCCGGTGGCGTCGACTGCCTGCTTGTGGGTCAAGGTCGCGCCGATGTGGTTCTCCCATGCGCGACGTGCCTCGAGGTTCGAGAGCACGTTCTTCACGCCGGCGGCGACGTAGCTGGCGTCGACCTCGTCGAGCTGCTCCGAGGCCATCCCGCTGGCGTTGAGCTGATCGTCGACGACCTTCTTGAGTGGTGTACTCATGTCACCAAGGTCCTCGGTCAAGTAGGTCAGGTCAAGGGGTCAAGCAAAGCGCGCTGTCCCAGCAATCCTTCGGCCTTGTGTTCGTTGAACGCCGCTCGGAATCGGCGGCGACCGACAGAACTCGTGAGTTCATGGTGAGAAAACGTGCTGCATGTCGCGGCGGTCATGTCCTCGAGGCCGAGCCCATCGGCGGTGATCCGTCGTTCGGTCGAGTACATCTGTGCCAGCGCAGCAAGAACCGATCGTGATCTTTGCAGTCGGTCGTGCGGGGCGACCGACATGACTGCGATGGCAGCATGTGATAGAAGGGATATCTCCGCGGCATGGCGCGACGGCCCCCCCGAAACCCTGTACCCAGTTCAGGGATCGTGCAGTGGACACCGTCGGGCATCTGCAACGATGTCCGGTCTGGATGATTCGCAGGCCGCGGCCACCGTTCGAGCTGAATCCCCCCGCGGCGCCGCAGTCGGCATACTCCCGGTGCACCGTCGAGAATGATGAAATCAGTGAGCGATTGGCGGGCGGCGCGCAACATTCGGAACGTAATCCTCTGCGGTCCAGAAGAACTAGCCAATCCGAAACATCGGCGGCACCCAATGCCACTGGTGCGGAGTAAGTCTCCACGGAGAACGTGTGAGTGCGTCGAATTACCTCACCTCCGCGTCTTGGAATGTTGTCAGTTGCGAGATCCGCGCGGGAGTGGGGCAGTTCATCCGCCGAGGGGGAGCGATGTGGGATGACAACTGCTTGCAGTGGAACGAACGCTCAACGGGTGGGCCACCCCCGATGACCGCCATCCTTCGCCGAAACGTAAACCCTCACAGGTCCGTCATGTCGAAGAGCTGAGTGCGGACGCCCGACACCGCCTCAATGTGACGCCCGTCTCACACTGAGACGCTCGTGAGCTGGATTACGCGGTTGAATCAATCGCACAACGTCCCCACCGCCGGCACTCGGCCGGCACCCGATACAGGAGGCGCACATTGAGTAGGCAAAGCTTGACAAAGGCCCACGCGAAGATCACCGAACTGTCATGGGATCCGACCTTCGCGACCCCGGCCACCCGGTTCGGCACCGACTACACCTTCGAGAAGGCTCCGAAGAAGGACCCTCTCAAGCAGATCATGCGGTCGTACTTCCCGATGGAGGAAGAGAAGGACAACCGCGTGTACGGCGCCATGGACGGCGCCATCCGCGGCAACATGTTCCGCCAGGTTCAGCAGCGCTGGCTCGAATGGCAGAAGCTGTTCCTGTCGATCATTCCGTTCCCGGAAATCTCGGCCGCCCGTGCGATGCCGATGGCCATCGACGCCGTGCCGAACCCGGAGATTCACAACGGGCTCGCGGTGCAGATGATCGACGAGGTTCGGCACTCGACGATCCAGATGAACCTCAAGAAGCTGTACATGAACAACTACATCGATCCCGCCGGGTTCGATATGACGGAGAAGGCGTTCGCGAACAACTACGCCGGCACCATCGGCCGTCAGTTCGGCGAAGGCTTCATTACCGGCGACGCGATCACCTCGGCGAACATCTACCTGACCGTGGTTGCCGAAACTGCGTTCACGAACACCCTGTTCGTGGCCATGCCCGACGAGGCCGCCGCCAATGGTGATTACCTGCTGCCCACTGTGTTTCACTCGGTGCAGTCCGACGAATCACGACACATCTCCAACGGTTACTCGATCCTGTTGATGGCCCTCGCCGACGAGCGCAACCGTCCCCTGCTCGAACGCGACTTGCGGTACGCGTGGTGGAACAACCATTGCGTCGTCGACGCCGCGATCGGCACCTTCATCGAGTACGGCACCAAGGACCGTCGCAAGGACCGGGAAAGCTACGCCGAGATGTGGCGGCGGTGGATCTACGACGATTACTACCGCAGCTACCTCATCCCGCTCGAAAAGTACGGCCTGACCATCCCGCACGACCTGGTCGAAGAGGCGTGGAAGCGGATCACCGAAAAGGGTTACGTCCACGAGGTAGCGCGTTTCTTCGCCACCGGGTGGCCGGTCAACTACTGGCGGATCGATGCGATGACCGACAAGGACTTCGAGTGGTTCGAGCACAAGTACCCGGGCTGGTACTCGAAGTACGGCAAGTGGTGGGAGGAGTACAACCGCCTCGCCTACCCGGGACGCAACAAGCCGATCGCGTTCGAGGAGGTCGGGTACCAGTACCCGCACCGCTGCTGGACGTGCATGGTGCCCGCGCTCATCCGTGAGGACATGGTCGTGGAGAAGGTCGACGAGCAGTGGCGGACCTACTGCTCGGAGACCTGCTACTGGACCGACGCCGTCGCGTTCCGCAGCGAGTACCAGGGCAAGCCGACTCCGAACATGGGGCGGCTCACCGGCTTCCGTGAATGGGAGACCCTGCATCACGGTAAGGACCTCGCTGACATCGTGCAGGACCTGGGTTATGTCCGCGACGACGGCAAGACCCTCGTCGGTCAGCCGCACCTGCACCTGGACGACCCGAAGAAGTTGTGGACTCTCGACGACGTCCGCGGCAACACGTTCCAGAGCCCGAACGTGCTCTTGAACGAGATGTCGGACGCCGAACGCAACGCGCACATTGCCGCGTACCGCGCCGGCGGCGCAGTTCCGGCCTGATTCAGGCCCGGCGGGTGGCGCCGCGGCCACTTCCGGCGCCACCCGCCGCCTCACCATTCACTTCACAAGCACAGGAGAGACCCCGTGGCCGACAAGCACGTAATCAACTTCGAGCCCGTCGATATCGAGATGGAAGTCGGCGAGGACGAGTACATCCTCGATGCCGCATTCCGGCAGGGCATTCACCTGATGCACGGGTGCCGTGAGGGGCGGTGCTCGGCCTGCAAGTCGTTTGTTCTCGACGGCGATATCCAGATGGAGAATTACTCGACGTTTGCGTGCAACGACGCTGAGGTCGACGACGGACACGTCCTGCTGTGCCGTTCCACCGCATACAGCGACTGCACCATCGAACTGCTCAACTTCGACGAGGACGAACTCCTCGGCGGTGTCCCCATCCAGGATGTGCGCACCCAGGTGACCGCGATCGAGTCGATGACCAAGGACATCGTGTCGCTGCGACTGGCGCCCATCGAACCCGCGGCGTACGAATTCCGACCCGGCCAGTACTCCGACTTGCACATCCCGGGCACCGACGAGCATCGCTCCTTCTCCATGGCGACAACCCAATCGACGCCGGGGCACGTCGAGTTCCTGATCAAGAAGTATCCCGGCGGCAAGTTCGCCGGCCTGCTCGACGACGGGATCTCGGTGGGTGACGAGATCGCCCTGACCGGCCCGTACGGGTCGTTCACCATCAAGGACGGCCATGTCCTGCCGATGGTCTTCATCGGCGGTGGCGCAGGGATGGCTCCGCTGCTGTCGCTGCTGCGGCACATGAGCGAGACGGGCAACACCCGCCCCGTGCATTTCTACTACGGTGCCCGCACCCCGCAGGACCTGTTCTATCTCGACGAAATTGTCGAACTCGGACAAGGGTTGACGGACTTCACGTTCGTGGCCTGCCTGTCGGAATCGATGGACCCTGCGCCGGTGGGTGCGATCGCCGTCGAGGACGGCAATGTCACCGATGTCGTCAGCCGCCGCGAACCTGAGCTCGGTCGGGCAGAGGTGTACCTGTGCGGGCCGCCGCCGATGGTCGACGCGGCCCTGGAACTGCTCGAGGCGGAGGGCACCCCGCACGACCAGATCTTCTACGACAAGTTCACCAGCCCCGCATTCGATTAGGCGTCCCGAGGAAACCACCATCCTTTTTCACCGACAGAACTGAGAAAACGAGATGACCGCAACTTCTGAGCCCAAGCAGCGGAGCTTTCCGAAGATCGAGTTCACCGACTCCGAAGCCGGTGCACTGGAATTTCCCAGCTCCCGCAGCCGCACCTTCACCTACTACACGCCCGCCAAGAAGCGGTCGACGATGTACGAGGACGTCACGGTCGACGTCCAGCCCGACCCCGACCGGCACCTCTCCCAGGGCTGGATTTACGGCTTCGGTGACGGCCCCGGCGGCTACCCGCAGGAGTGGACGGCCGCGAAGTCGTCGAACTGGCACGCCTTCCTCGACCCGAACGAGGAGTGGGACCAGACGATCTTCCGTAACAATTCCAAGGTCGTCCACCAGGTCGAACTGTGCCTGTCCAACGCCAAGCGGGCCCGGGTCTACGACGGCTGGAACACACCGTGGCTGACGTTCATCTCCCGCAACCTGGGGGCGTGGATGCACGCCGAGAACGGGCTGGCGCTGCACGTGTTCACCTCCATCCAGCGGTCCTGCCCGACCAACATGATCAACACCGCCGTCGCGGTGAACGCCGCCCACAAGATGCGTTTCGCCCAGGACCTGGCACTGTTCAACCTGGATCTGTCCGAGGCCACCGAGAACTTCGACGGCGCCGCGCACAAAGAGGTGTGGCAGTCCGCTCCAGAGTGGCAACCCACCCGGGAGGTCGTCGAGCGGCTCACCGCGGTACCAGATTGGTGTGAGCTGCTGTTCGCCTCGAACATCGTCTTCGAGCAGCTGGTGGGATCGCTGTTCCGCACCGAACTGGTCATGCAGATCGCCGCCGGCAACGGCGACTACATCACCCCCACCATCGTCGGCACCGGCGAGCACGACTACGACCGCGACCTCAACTACACCCGCAACCTGTTCCGGTTGCTCACCCGCGACCCCGAACACGGGGAGACGAACAAGGAGCTGTTCGGCACCTGGCTCGCCACCTGGGTGCCCCGGTGCCTCGCCGCCGCCCGGGCACTGCAGCCGATCTGGTCGCAGCCGGCCGACAAGGCGGTCACCTTCGCCACCAGTTTGGACGCCGCAAGCGCGAAGTTCCGTTCCCTGCTCGAAGACCTCGGGCTCGACATCCCCAAGGAGTTGGACCAGTGACCATGCAATTCGGATCGACCACCGAGTTCTCCAACATGTGTGGCGTCACCTTGATGAACACCCCCATCGGCCGCGTCGTCGCGGAGGTGATGGGCGCCAAGGACGGTGTCGAGCTGACCGAGTACCCGTCGATGATCCGCGTCGACGGCCAGAAGCTGCTGAATTTCGACTACGAGGAACTCACCGACGCTCTCGGTGAGGAGTTCGACGGCTCCATCTTCGAGGAGATCAGCTCCACCCATTACGGGCGCATGGTTCACCTCGACGACAAGACCCTGCTGTTCGCCAGCCCCGAAGACGCAGCCGAGTACATCGGATTCGACCTCACCGAGCACTGACCGCAGCTGTCCGGGGCCACGCAGGGTGGCCCCGGACACCCCCAGCCCACCCGAAAACCAGGACCAAGCGAGGACGCGATGTATCAGAAGGACGGTCGGAAATACTTCATCGTGGACGGCCACGTACACATCTGGGACGGCCGCAAGTCGAACCAGAAGAACGTGCACGGCAAGCAGTTCATCGACTGCTTCTACGACTATCACAAGAACCTCAGCCCCGAAGAGGTCGTGTGGGACTACGACACCTACACGTACTACGGCAGCGAACGCTTCGAACGTGACATCTTCGTGGACGGATACGTCGACCACGCGATCTTTCAGGCCACCCTGCTCAGCGACTTCTACCACAACGGATTCGGGCAAACCGACGAAGCGCTCGCCCTGGTCGCCAAACACCCCGGCAGGCTCACCTACAACCACGCCTACGACCCACGGCACGAGGAGGCCGGGCTCGAACAACTCCGCAAGGACGCCGACCGGATGAACCTCCAGGGCGTCAAGCTCTACACCGCCGAATGGCACGGCGATTCCCGCGGCTACAAACTCGACGACCCGTGGTCGCGGCGCTACCTCGAAGAATGCATCAAGCTGGGGATCAGGAACATTCACGTCCACAAGGGACCGACGATCCGTCCCCTCGACCGCGACGCCTTCGACGTCTCCGACGTCGACAAGGTCGCCACCGACTACCTGGACCTGCGCTTCGTCGTCGAACATGTGGGTCTGCCACGGCTCGAGGACTTCTGCTGGATCGCCACCCAGGAGTCGAACGTCTACGGCGGATTGGCAGTGGCTCTGCCGTTCATCCACACCCGGCCCCGCTACTTCGCCCAGATAATCGGCGAGTTGCTCTACTGGATCGGCGAGGACAAGATCCTGTTCGGCAGCGACTACGCACTGTGGACCCCGAGATGGCTGATCGAGAAGTTCGTCGACTTCCAGATCCCCGAGGACATGCAGGGCGAGTACGCCCCGATCACCGTCGAGCAGAAGCAGAAGATCCTCGGCCTCAACGCCGCAGCGCTGTACGACATCGACGTTCCCGCGGACCTGCAACTGGCCGAGCCGGCCGGGCAGGAAGGTGTGGAGGTCGCTGCCGGGGCGCGGGAAACCGTGCCGTCATGACCACCGCCGCCGCCGTCTGCACCGAAGAGGACGTTCTGATGGCCCTGTCGACGGTCACCGACCCGGAACTGGACGAGCCGATCACCGAACTCGGTTTCGTCCGGTCGGTCACCCTCGACGACGACGGGGTCACCGTGCACCTGCGGCTGCCCACCGCGTTCTGCTCGCCGAACTTCGCCTACCTCATGGCATCCGACGCCCTCGACGCCCTGCGCCTGATCGAAGACATCGGCGAGGTGCGGGTGATGCTCGACGACCACCACGACAGCGACAAGATCAATACCGGCCTCGCAGCCGACGCCGGATACGTCGGAACGTTCGGCTCCGAGGCGGAAGAGAGTCTGCACGAACTGCGCCGAACGTTCCGGTCCAAGGCACATGCCGCGGCGATGGAACGCTGTGTGGAGGCGCACCTGAAGACCACCGACATGGGTGTGAACGAGATTTACCGACTCGTTCTCAGCGACCTCGCCGCCGGAAAAGCGAAGGCCGCGTTGCTGCGACGCAGAATCGGCATCGGGTTGAGCATCTGCCCGGCCAGCCCGGTGTTCGTCGACGACGCCGGCAAACGCATCCCCGCGGAGTCGGTGCCGATGCGGCTGCGGTTCGCCAAATCGGTGCGCATTTCGATGGAAGGCAACGCCCACTTCTGCCGCGGCCTGCTCGCCACCCGCTACGCCGACAGCGAATCCGTCGGCAGCACTCCGCGAATCACCAATCTCAGAACCAGGAGCCCGCGATGAAGGCCGTGCAAGTGGTGGGATACCACACCAAGCTGCAGCTCACCGATATTCCCGAACCCATAATCGAGGGTCCCCTCGATGTCATCGTGCGGATCGGCGGCGCGGGTGTGTGCCGCACCGACCTGCATGTTCTCGAGGGGCAGTGGGAGGAGAAGTCCGGTGTCGCACTGCCGTACACAATTGGTCACGAGAACGCCGGTTGGGTCCACGCGGTGGGTGACGCCGTCACCAACGTGGTGGTCGGCGACAAGGTGATCCTGCACCCGCTGATCACGTGCGGGCTGTGCCGGGCGTGCCGTTTCGGTGACGACGTCCACTGCCAGAACAGCAAGTTCCCCGGCATCGACACCAACGGCGGGTACGCCGAGTATCTGCGCACCACCGCCCGCAGCGTGGTCCGGATCGACGACTCGCTCGAACCCGCCGACGTCGCCGCCCTCGCCGACGCGGGCCTGACGGCGTACCACGCCGTGGCCAAGGTCGCCAGGACCACTCGCCCCGGAGACGTGTGCGTGGTGATCGGGGCAGGCGGACTCGGCCACATCGGCATCCAAGTCCTGAAGGCGATCTCCGGGGTCACCGTGGTCGTGCTCGACCGTAACCCCGCGGCCGTCGACCTCGCCGTGAAGATCGGCGCCGACCACGGCATCGTCGCCGACGGCACCCACATCCAGCAGGTGCTCGACCTGACCGGCGGGCACGGCGCCGAAGCCGTCGTCGACTTCGTCGGGGAAGGCGGCGCCACCGCCGAAGGGATCGCGATGCTGCGCCGCGCCGGGAACTACTACGTCGTCGGCTACGGCGAGAACCTCGACGTCCCGACCATCGACGTGATCTCCACCGAAATCAACTTCATCGGAAATCTCGTCGGCTCCTACAACGACCTGCAGGAGCTCATGACCCTCGCCGCCCAGGGCAAGGTCACATTGCACACCACCCGGTACCGGCTCGAGGATTTCCAGCAAGCCCTCGACGATCTCGATGCCGGTCGGGTCCGCGGCCGGGCGATCCTCGTCCCTTAACCGCATCTCTCCGCGAAAGAAAGCACGAAAGGACACATCAGCCATGGCGAAAGAGCTGCGGTACAACACGGACGCCCGAGCCCGCCTCGAGCAGGGCGTCAACGCCCTCGCCGACGCGGTCAAGGTGACCCTCGGCCCCAAGGGGCGCAACGCGGTGCTCGAAAAGCTCACCGGGCCACCGACGATCACCAACGACGGGGTGACCATTGCCCGCGAGATCCAGCTCCGCGAACCCTTCGCCAACATGGGTGCCCAGTTGGTCAAGGAGGTGGCGATGAAGACCAATGGTGTGGTCGGCGACGGCACCACCACCGCCACCGTGCTCGCTCAGGCCATGGTCCGCGAGGGTCTGCGCTCAGTCGATGCCGGCGCCAACCCCATGCGGGTGCGGCGCGGCATCGAGCGGGCCGTATCCGTGGTCGTCGATTCCCTCCGCGAGCAGGCCTCCCAGATCGGGGGGCAGAGTGAACTGCACCGGATCGCAACCCTCGCCGCCAGCGACGACGAAGTGATCGGGCACGCCATCTCGACGGCGGTTGATTACGTCGGCAAGTCCGGGGTCGTCACCACCGAGGAGAGCGACACCCTAGGGCTGTCGGTCAACATCGTCGACGGCATCGAGTTCGATCACGGCTACATCTCCGGCTACATGGTCACCGACCCGGAGCGGATGGAAGCGGTGCACACCAATCCGCTGATCCTGCTGACCAACAAGAAGATCACCCAGGTCCAGGACATCATGCCGAGCATCGAGGTGGCCAAACGTGCCGACCGACCGCTGGTGGTACTGGCCGAGGACGTCGACGGTCCGGCCCTGCAGCTGCTCGTCGGCGGAAACATGCACAAGACCATGCAGTCGGTGGTCGTGCGCGCCCCCGGTTTCGGCCACCGCCGCGTCGCCGAGCTCGAAGACCTCGCCGTGGCACTCGGTGGGCACGTGATCGCCAAGGACACCGGCATCGAACTGTCCGAAATCAGCGTCGAACATCTCGGATCGTGTGACCGCATCACCGTGACCGAGAACGAGACCACGATCGTCGGCGGACACGGGGACCAGCGCCTCCTCGATGCCCGCATCGCCCAGCTCGAGGCCCAGCTCGAGCGCGCCAGGATCGAGGCGGATCAGGAAAGCCTCGAACTGCGTATCGCCCGGCTCACCGGGCGTGTTGCCGTCATCCGCGTCGGCGGCGCGACCAGTGTCGAGCTCAAGGAACGGATGCTGCGCGTCGACGACGCGCTGGCTGCCACCCGCGCCGCGGTCGAGGCCGGAATCGTCTCCGGAGGTGGCACCGCGCTGGCGCAGTCGCATCGGGCATTGGCCGATCTCGACCTGGCCGGTGACGAGGCCATCGGATGCGACGTGGTGCGTCGCGCTCTTCCGGAACCGCTGCGCTGGATCGCGATCAACGCCGGGTTCGACGGCGACGAGGTCGTCGAGGTGGTCGCCGGCCTGCCGCTCGGGCACGGATTCAACGCGCTCACCGGCGAATACGGGGACATGTTCGACGACGGAGTGATCGACCCGTTCAAGGTAACCCGCGCCGCACTCGAAAGCGCAGCCTCGATAGCGGCACTGCTGATCACCACTGAAACCGCTGTCGTGGAGGAGGTTATCGGTAATCCCGGTGCCATCATGGCACCCGGTTTCGGCGATCTTGCCGAAGGCATGGTCCGCCCGTCGAATATCTACTAGAAACCAGTGGGTCACCGTCTCGGGGTCCTGCGAGGCGGTGACCCACGCCCGAAAGAAAGTGAAGCATAGTGATTTTCATTGTGGTGAAGTTCAACGTCCTCGACGAACACCAGAACGACTGGTTGCTCATCACCAAGGAGTTCACCGACGCGACCCGATCGGAACCGGGCAATCTCTGGTTCGAATGGCACCGCAGCGCCGACAATCCCGCCGAATTCGTGCTGATCGAGGCATTCGCCGACGGGCAGGCCGGTTCCGACCATGTCAATGCGGACCACTTCCGGAAGGGATTGGACGCGATGCGCCCGGCACTGAGCGAGACACCGCGCATCCTCCACACCGAGCTTCCCGGCGACGACTGGTCCCGTATGGGCGAGTTGGACATCGCTTCGTAATGCGCCAGGCACCACACCGGCCCAGGCAAACCCCGGTGTGGTGCACCCGTGACGGACACACAACAGTGCGGAAGGACAAGGCATGACCGTGGTGACCACCGGCCCCGTAGCGGATCTGGTTGCGGGTCTCGGCGATGCTGTGGTGACCGACGGAGACACCATGATCGCCTACACCCGCGATCAGGCGCTGCTCTCGCCATCCGGTCGACCGATAGCAGTGGTTCGTGCCCGGACGGTCGACGACGTCGTGACGACGCTGCAGACCGCCTACCGGTACACGATTCCGCGGTGTTCGACCCTCCCGGGATTCTCAATCCGGGACGCGCGATATGACCGCCACCCCCCGGCAAATATCGATCCCGTAGTCCTGCCTCGAACGGTGCCCACCCCCGGGTAGCTCGGCGTGTGTCTCATACTGAGACCCGTATCACATTGAGACGCCGTACGCTCATGCATGTGACTGGCGGAAGAACGGGGCGTGTAGGAATCATGACCGCTAGAAATCTACGGGTAGCACGTGAGCGTTTTCTCTCCGAGCATCATCTCGACAGCTCCATTCGGCAGGACATCTACTCCTCCTGGCAGCGGTCGAAGTCGCTGAAAGTGGTACCTGATCAGCTCGATCTCCCGTATGTCCGGGAGCCGAACCTGGACTGTCCCCTCGTCACGGCAGCCGGACCGGTCCTGAGGCAGCTCGCGGACGGGCTGGTGGACGAGCCGGTCAGTGTGATTCTGACATCCGCCGACGGAGTGATCCTGACCAGGATCGCCGCCAGCCAGCGGCTCAATCGCACGCTCGACGCTGTCAGCCTGGCCCCAGGTTTCAGCTACTCGGAAGAATTCGCAGGTACCAACGGTATCGGCACTGCTCTCGAGACCCGGCAACCAACCCTGGTCACCGGCGCCGAACACTACGTCGAATGTCTCGGGCAACTGGCCTGTGCCGGTGTCCCGATCACCCACCCGATTTCCGGAGCTCTCGTCGGCGCGCTCGACCTGACCGGCTGGGTGGAGGACGGGGGACCACTGCTGGCCACCCTGGCCAAATCCGCAACCGCCCAGATCGAAGGCCGGCTCCTTGCACAGGCCAGTGCCGAGCAGACAGCGCTCCTGAACGCCTATCTGAAGGCTGGTCGGCGGGCACCGCAAGCAGGGGTTCTCGCTCTGGGTGACGATCTGGTGCTGCTCAACCGTCGCCTGCGCCTGGCACTGGATGCCCAGGACCAAGCTGCGTTGCTCGAGCACGCTGTCGACCTGACAGGAATGCCTGCCACGCATCGACATATCGTCGCCCTACCCAGCGGACTGTCGGCGCGTCTGTCGTCCACCGAGGATTTCGGATTCGGATCGCGACGGCAGATGGCTTTGTTCTACGTACACCTCCTCGACACCCCCAACTCCGCGGTCCCGGCAGCAGAGAAACATGATTTCCTGCCCGGTATCACCGGCAGCAGCGCTTCCTGGCGCCGTAGTTGCCAGCAGATCGCCCGCTGCGCTCGCGACCAACAGTGGGTCACGGTTTCCGGAGAGCCGGGAAGCGGTCGCACTGCAGCACTCAAAGCGGCTGCTATGGCCCATATTCCGGTCCGAACGCGGATTTTCTGTGGGCAGGAGCTGTCGGGGGACAGTGGTGCCATGCAGGCGCTTCGGCAAGAACTCGAACAGGACCGCTTCAGCATCATCCTTCGCGACATCGATCTGCTCGACGAGGAGCATCAGAGGTCTGTCGCCGACCTCATTTCCGGACGTGAGCACGCCGGCTGGATCGGTGTAACCATCGGCGCTGCAGCGCACAACACCGATCTGGACACGCTGATCCTGCCCTATTTCAGCCATACCGTGTCCGTGCCCGCGCTGCGCCACCGCATCGAGGATCTCCACGACCTGGTGCCGCTCCTACTCCGTCAGCTGGGCCACGGGGCAGAGCTATCGCTCGACCCTGCGGCAATGCGTCAACTGTGCAAATACAGCTGGCCCCGAAACGTGAGCGAGCTCCGGCAGGTCCTCCAGGAGGTGGTGCAGCGGCAACGCTCCGGCATCGCCGGAGTCGATCAGTTGCCACCGGTATGCCGGGCGCTGAGCCGACACACGCTCACGCAGATCGAGGCCCTGGAGCGAGACGCCATCGTCCGCAGCCTCGAAGAAAACCACGGGAACAAGAAGGCGGCAGCAACCGCGCTCGGCATCTCACGCGCGACGATCTACCGGAAAATCAAGGAGTTCGGAATCGGCTTGTAAGTCGTCTCTCAAGCATCGACTGGCCGACCCGCAGTCACGCGGAGCTACTCAGCTATCGCTGATCGAGGACACCCCCGCGTCGTGGCTTCCTGCCTCGTTTCCGGATTGCTCAGTGCCCGAACCCGGTACGGACCGGGAAGCCACGCGACTCGCGGCCGATCGGGTGCCGATCGTCCTCTGTGGTCGTCTCCAGATCGCCGAGTGACCACCCTTTCCGTGTCCGGAAATGAGACGGCCATCACGCCAGTTCCGCCGGATTATGGGGGATACCGAGATAGTGCACTCGGTACGAAACCCGAAGTCTAGCGCAGCAACCGAGAAGGCGATTCTGATGACGACAAACCCGCATACTCTGCACGCAACGACTGGGCGAGAGCACTCCGGTAGTGGTCGGGTCTGGCTGGTGGCTCCACTGTGCACGACGGCCGCCCCCACCGACCGCCCTCCCGTGCGTGATGACCTGATGCGGACCTGGCTGCCGGACGGCGACGCTACCTACCGCAGCTCCGACGGCCGCCGCAAGACCACCTGGGCACAACTGCATGCACAGTTCGATCTGGTGGAGGTGACGTCATGACGACCCTCACCGAAAATCGATCGGCATCTGGATTGCGTTACCCACGAGATGCATCGACGAGCGGCTCGCGAGCGAGGACGCTGCCGAGGATGATCTGCGCTTGGCTCCCGACGACCGCGTCACGTGCCCGCTACACCATCGGTGGATCTACCGCTGCGTCGCGTCGCCGGCCCAGTCTCGCCACCTCGAAACAGCGAGCACGCAAGCCGGCGTGAACCCGGCTGTGCAATGCGCTACCGGGTTCCGCAGCGTCTCAATATGACTCATTATCTTGATCAGTTACAGAAAGCCGGGGCATAGTCTGCCCGTGTCTTCGACAACGGATTTCGCACGACAGTTGCGGCTCGCCGATCTGCGTGTGACCCAGCCGCGGCTTGCGGTATTGGAGGCGGTGCAGGCGAACCCCCACGCCGACACTGAGGGGATCCTCGCGGCGGTGCGCGGTGTTCTACCCCGAGTGTCTCAGCAAGCGGTGTACGACGTGCTTCACGCAATGACCGCGGCAGGGTTGGTGCGGCGGATCCAACCGTCAGGCTCCCTGGCCCGCTACGAGTCTCGGGTCGGTGACAATCACCACCACGTGGTCTGCCGATCCTGTGGAGCCATCGCTGACGTCGACTGCGCCGTCGGTGACACGCCGTGCCTGAGCGCTCCGCACGACAACGGGTTTCGTGTCGACGAGGCGGAGGTCATCTTCTGGGGCACGTGCCCCGACTGTTCCCCATCACACCGTTGACAACCCGATCCACCCAACACAGCCCGGATTACTCCCTTTTTGGAAGGAAAGAAGTGACTGACACCCAGACCATCGCAGAAGGACACCCTCCGATCGCCGAGGCCCAAACGGAGCCCGCGCAGAGCGGCGGCTGCCCCGTTGCCCACGGTCGTCAGAAGCACCCCACTGAAGGCGGGGGAAACCGTGACTGGTGGCCGAACCAGCTCAACCTGAAAATCCTGCAGAAGAACCCCGCCGTGCGCAATCCCATGGACGAGGACTTCGACTACGCCAAGGAATTTGCGACCGTCGACCTCGTCGCTCTGAAGCGTGACATCGAGGAGGTCATGACCTCCTCACACGAGTTGTGGCCCGCCGACTTCGGGCACTACGGCCCCCTCTTCGTCCGCATGGCATGGCACGCGGCGGGCACCTACCGCATCACCGACGGTCGCGGCGGCGCCGGCGCCGGGATGCAGCGGTTCGCGCCCCTGAACAGCTGGCCCGACAACGCGAACCTCGACAAGGCGCGCCGGCTCCTGTGGCCGGTGAAGAAGAAGTACGGCAAGACGATGTCGTGGGCCGACCTCATGGTCTTCGCCGGCAACGTTGCACTGGAGTCGATGGGCTTCGCAACCTTCGGATTCGGCGGAGGCCGGGTGGACCGGTGGGAACCGGAAGAGGACGTGTATTGGGGCCCTGAGCTCACCTGGCTCGGCGACGACCGCTACACCGGTGAGCGGGACCTCGAAAAGCCCCTCGGGGCAGTCCAGATGGGTCTTATCTACGTCAACCCCGAAGGCCCGAACGGCAACCCGGACCCGCTCGCCGCGGCCACGGACATCCGGGAGACGTTCGCCCGGATGGCGATGAACGATGTAGAAACGGCCGCCCTGATCGTCGGTGGCCACACCTTCGGCAAGACCCACGGGGCCGGCCCCGCCGACCACGTCGGCCCGGAGCCCGAGGCCGCACCGCTCGAGGAGCAGGGCCTGGGCTGGAAAAGTTCCTTCGGCACAGGTAAGGGCAAGGACGCCATCACCAGTGGCCTCGAGGTGACCTGGACACCCACCCCGACCACGTGGGACAACAGTTTCCTGGAAACCCTGTACGGCTACGAATGGGAGCTGAGCACCAGCCCCGCCGGCGCCAACCAGTGGATCGCGAAAAACGGCGCCGGTACCGGCACCGTTCCCGACGCCTTCGACTCCTCGGTGCGGCACGCCCCCACCATGCTGACCACCGATCTCTCCCTGCGGATCGACCCTGCCTACGAGAGGATCACCCGTCGCTGGCTCGACCACCCCGAGGAGCTCGCGAACGAATTCGCCAAGGCCTGGTACAAGCTGACCCACCGCGACATGGGCCCGGTCGCCCGCTACCTCGGACCGCTGGTCCCGCAGGAGACGCTGCTATGGCAGGACCCCATCCCCGCCGTGGCCCACGACCTCATCGGCGCCGATGACATCGCCACCCTCGAGGGGCAGATCCTGTCGTCGGGCTTGACTGTTCCACAGTTGATTTCGACTGCGTGGGCGGCGGCGTCGTCGTTCCGCGGAAGCGACATGCGCGGCGGCGCCAACGGCGGCCGTATCCGTCTCGAGCCGCAGGCGAGCTGGGAGGTCAACAACCCCGACGAGCTCGCGCACGTGGTACGCACCCTCGAGGGCATCGCGGAGTCGTTCAACTCCGCCCAGACCGGGAACACCCGGGTGTCGTTCGCCGATCTGGTCGTGCTGGGCGGAACTGTGGCTGTCGAGCAGGCCGCCAAGAACGCCGGACACGACATCGAGGTGCCCTTCACTCCGGGACGAGCCGACGCCACACAGGAACAGACCGACGTGGAATCCTTCTCGGCGCTCGAGCCGAGCGCGGACGGGTTCCGCAACTACCTCGGGACGGCACACCGGCTGCCCGCCGAGTATTTGCTGATCGACAAGGCGAATCTGCTGAACCTCAGCGCTCCCGAGTTGACGGTGCTGATCGGTGGCCTGCGGGTGCTGGGCGCGAACCACAACCAGTCGTCGCTAGGCGTGTTCACCGCACACCCCGGGTCGTTGAGCAACGACTTCTTCGTGAACCTGCTCGATCTGGAAACGGTGTGGGCGCCCACATCTGCGAACTCGGGTATCTACGAGGGCCGCGACCTCACCACCGGCGAGGTGAAGTGGACCGGCAGCCGTGTCGACCTGCTGTTCGGGTCGAACTCGGAGCTTCGCGCGCTGGCCGAGGTCTACGCCGCCGACGACGCCGAGGCGAAGTTTGTGCACGACTTCGTCTCCACATGGGACAAGGTGATGAACCTCGATCGGTTCGACCTCCGCTGACCCGTGCACCCGGCTGTGCCACCCCGCGAGCTCACCGCTCCGGGGTGGCACACCAGGCACGCGGTTGTGCCACCGTCGCACTTCGTTGACTGACGCTTCCCGGTCAGAGCACAGATTCGAGCCAGGCGGCTGTCTCGAAGAGTCGTTGCTCGGCACCGGGACGCCCGATCAACTGCAATCCGAGGGGAAGACCCGCACTGTCACGCTTCCCGGGGATCGTGACCACCGGCAGACCCATCGCCTGCCACGGTCGGCTCATGATGGGCGTACCTGTCGCGTCGTGGCCGTGCGGCGCGGCGCCGAGAGCCGCGGGCCCGAGGATTGCTTCGTCCTCGTCCAACGCCGAGAGCAGCAGCTGTCGGGCCTCGCGGATTCCGGCGAGGGCGGCACGGTAGTCTGCTTCTGCGGTTGCGGCCCCCGCGGTGAACAGTTCGGCGAGGGGCGCACTGATCTTGTCGGTCTGCGCGGCCTCGGCGGCGCGTTCGCGGGCTGCTTCGTACGCCATCACCGTGTGCTGGTATTCCGCCAGTGCCACAACCGTTGCGGCGGAGTCCAACTCACGGCATTGGATCCCCGTCGACGCGGCGGAATCAGCGGTCGTCCTGAGCGCCGCCGTCATCTCTCGGGACACCTCGCCGAGCTCGAACCCGCTCCACAGCCGCAGCCGGTGCGGAGCGGAAGGTTCGAGAGCGGGCGCTCGCGTGCCGTCGCGCAGTGCTGTCCACGCGAAGTGGAGGTCGGGCACGGTTCGTGCCAGCAGCCCCACCGTGTCGAGACTGGGACTCAGCCCGGTGATGCCCGCGGTCGGGAGTTCGCCGTGAGCGGTGACGAAACCTGCGACTCCGCAGAACGACGCCGGCCTCGTCAGCGACCCCGCGGTCTGTGTACCAAATGCGAGCGGCACCATGCCCGCGGCCACCGCTGCCGCCGAGCCGCTCGACGACCCGCCGGGGGTGTGACCCAGGGCGCGGGGATTGCGGGTCGGGCCGGGCTTGAAGTACCCGAATTCGGTGGTCACCGTCTTACCGAACGGGAGTGCGCCGAGGGCACGCGCACGCGCCACACAATCGGCGTCCGTCGTCGCGGAGTCCGCGCCCCGCAGCTCACTGCCGCAGCGCGTCGGCATACCCGCGACGTCGATGAGATCCTTGACTCCGACGGGCAGGCCCCAGAGCGCGCCGTCCGGGCCGCCGTCCTGGATTCGGGCGGCCGCGGACCGCACCGCATCGGCATCGAGGTGGGCCCAGGCGTGGATGTCCGGCTCGAGGTCCGCGATTCGTGCGAGTGCCGCCTCCGCCACATCGATGGGCGTCGTCGCGCCCGTCGCCAGCTGCTCAGCCAGCTCCCGGAGTGGGCTCGGTGACCATAGTTCCGTCTTCATCGCATCGCCACCATCGTGTCGTCGCTCGTCGTCTCGGTCTGCCCGGTGAGCGCTCGGGTGCGCATCACCGAGAAGAGGCGATCGGCTCGTGCTTTCGTCTCCCCGGACGGCGCCGACAACAGCGCGACGATGATGGACACCGCCAGCGAGAGGGGTGCCACGGCGAGTGCCGGGTTCGAGAATCCGAGGATGGAGTCCGGTCCCTGCACGACCGGGCTGAGCAGGATGACGGTCACCGACAGGACGAGCCCGACCACGATGCCGGAGATGACGGCACGCGCCGTCATGCGCTTCCAGTACATGGTCAGCAGCAGTGCCGGCAGGTTCGCACATGCTGCGATCGACATCCCCAGTGAGGCGAGGAACGCGACGTTCTGCTTCTGCGCCGCGAAGGCGATGGCGACACCGATGACGCAGGTTGCCACCGTCGCGGCCCGGGCCGCGCGATGCTGGGCCTTCGCCGACACCGATCCGTTCCTGATCACCTGCCCGTACAGGTCGTGTGCGATCGCACCGGAGGTGGCGATCACCAGGCCGGACAGTGCGGCCAGAATGGTCACGAACGCCACGGCCGCGACGAACGCCAGCAGGACGCCGCCGCCGACCGTCTCGGCGAGCTGCGCGACCGCAAGGTTGCCGCCCCGATTCTCGGACTTGATCACCTCGACACCGACCAGCTTGGCGGCGCCGTAGCCTAGCACGGGAACCAGTAGGTAGAAGGCGAAGAAGATCCAGATCGCCGTGTAGGCGGACGTTCTCGCCTGCTTCGCATCCGGAACGGTGAGGAAGCGGATCATCACGTGCGGCAGGCCGAGCACGCCGAGGACGAGCCCGACGGTCTGCGACAACTGGTCGAACGACGCGGCACCGGACGTACGCTGCGGCGCGACGAACGATTGCCCGAACTCGGCGAGCGCGGTGCTGAACGGGCCGAAGGGATTGAAATCGAACCGCACCAGCACGAGAACGAACAGCACGACGGCGCAGACCATGAGGAGACCGGTCTTGATGATCTGGATCCAGCTGGTGGCGAGCATGCCACCCACCAACGTGTACGCCGTGGTGAGTGTTCCGATGATCAACACGGCCACGGCGTAGTCGAGGTCGAACAGCAACGACACCAGAAGCGCGGCACCGACCAGCTGCGACACGAGATAGACCACGCTGATCACCACCGTGCTGATCGCCATCATCGACCGCACGTCCTTACCGGGGAAACGGGTGGCGAGAACATCCGCCAACGTGAAGCGGCCGAGGTTGCGCAGGGGTTCCGCGATCAGCAGCATCGCGAGGACGAACGCGACGGGCACGAAGACCGCGAGGTAGAACCCGTTGAAACCGGTCAGCGCGATCGCGCCGGTGACTCCGAGAAACGAGGCGGCAGAGATGAAGTCGCCGGCGATGGCGACACCGTTCTGCCTGCCGGTCAGGCTGCCGCCCGCGACGTAGTGATCGGCGGCGGACTTGTTCCTCTTGGAAGCCCACGCGGTGATCATCAGGGTGACAACGACGAGGGCCGCGAAAAGTGCAGCGGAGACGAGGTTCATGGCGCGTTATCCTTTCGCCGGCGAGGCGGTCCGGGAGTCGAGTTCGGCTGCCCGTGCCATGTAGTACCGGGCCACGACGATGGCGACGACGAATTGCGCGACCGCATAGAGCCACGCCACGGTGACGCCGCTGAAGACGACGCCGTCCAGCAGCGAGGTGAACCCGCCGAGGATCGGCAGGGGCAGGAACAGTGCGAGGACCAAGACGCTGAGACGAAACGTCAGGGCGGCACGCGTGTCTGCGAGCGCCTGCAAATCGGATTTGTGTGGGACTTGTTCGGGCGGTGACGAGGTGACCATGGCTATTTTCCTCCGGCTGCGGCGGGAACGAGGGCGGGTGTCACGGTGATCGGATCGGACCATTCGTCGTAGAACAGCCAGTCGGGGGACTCGACCGGAACCGACAAACGGTGGAATTTGCGTTGGAAGTAGACGAGGCTGTCGCCGTGTTCGCGCGTCTGCACGCGGTCCAGTTCGATGAACATCACCGAATGCGATCCCACGGTCTTGCTGTCCGCGATCCGGCCGGCGAGCACCACGTGGGCGGCGCGCAGGATCGGGACACCGTCGTCGGTGTCGTCTTCCCAGATGTCCCACTGGAACCGGTCGGCCATCGCGACTTGTGTTGCGCCCGCGAAATGCATGGCCAGTTCTTCGTCGTCGCCGGAGAGCACGTTGATACCGACTCTGCCGTTGTTCTGGAATACGTTGTGCATGGCGCTGTTCTGATTTACGCATACGAGTGCGGTGGGCGGGGAGTCGGTTACCGAGCAGACGGCGGTCACCGTCATTCCGCATCGCCCGGCAGGGCCGTCGGTCGTCACGATGTTGACCGCGGCCGGCAGATTCGCCATGGCGGTGCGGAAGATCGATTGCATGGTTGTGAGTTCGGGCATTTCGTCTCCATGAGTTGGAACAAGAAAGTCGTGTCACCACGTTGCGCCGGCGTTCCTGAAAGAAGGATATGACGCGCGTCATGCACTGGAACATTGGCGGCGACGCTACTTTCTTGCAGTAAGTCGCCTACCCGGGTAGGGGATTCCTTCAGTTGCCTACCGCTTCCGTTACGGTCGGTGTTCACTGGACGAGGAAGCAAGCCATCTGTACGAGGCAGGATTCGATGGATCAGCAAGAAACACGGGTTTACATCGTCGACGACGATCAAGAGTTGTGCGCATCGCTTGCGTGGTTACTCGATTCGGTCAACATCACGTCGGAGTACTACTTCTCGGTGCAGTCGTTCCTGGACGAGTACCGCCGCGACATCCCGGCCTGCCTCGTCCTGGACGTCCGGATGCCGGAAGTCGGGGGATTCCAGCTCCAGGAGGCACTCCTCGCCGACGAATCCCCGATTCCGATCATCTTCGTGTCGGCACACGGTGACATCAAGATGTCGGTGCGGGCCCTCCAGCGGGGTGCGCTGACGTTCATCGAGAAGCCCTACGATCCGCAGCACATGCTCGACGTCATTCAGGACGCGCTCCGAGTCGCGCGTCAACGATTCGGCGAGCGACGCAACAGAACGGAACTGCAGGGCCGGATAGACACGCTGACGGTGCGCGAAAAAGAAATCCTCGCACTCGTCCTCGACGGATTGCCCAGCAAGAACATTGCGAAAGAATTGGGAATCAGCGTGAAGACGGTCGACGTGCATCGCACCCGTATCAAGGAAAAGACCGGAGCAGAAAGCATCGCAGTTCTCGTACGCGATATTCTGCAGGCCGGAATTGCCGTGACCTGAAATATTTCGGCACTTTTCAGGGGAGTTCGACAACGAGCCGCCCGGATTTCGCGCGCGACACACACGCGGCAATTCTGTCTCCCGCCTTTCTCTCACTCTTGGTGAGGCAATTGTCGCGGTGGTCGGGCTCGCCTTCCAGCACGTCCAGGACGCACGTGCCGCAGATGCCTTCCCTGCAGGACGTGTCGATCTCGATGTCGTTCTCTTCGAGTACGTCGGCGATGGACTTCCCGGCAGGCACTTCGAACACCTCGCCCGTGTCGAGTTCCAACTCGAACGCCGTGTCCGATTCGGTCGCTGTAGGCGTCACCGCCTCGAAGTGTTCGAAGTGGACCGCGTCCTCACCGACAGCGGGTTCCGCCAACCCGCGCACCCGATCCATGAAACCTTCGGGGCCACAGGTGTAGACGTGCGTTGCGGCGGACGCATCCGCCAGGATCTTCTCGAGGGCGGAGAGCTGGTCGTCCCTCGTCAGGCCGAAATGCAGGTGCACGTCCCGGCGGAAATCCGCACTCTCCAGCAGGTCGACGAACGCGGCCTGAGCCCTCGTCCGCGCGAAGTAGTGAAGGTCGAACTGTTGTCCCCGCCGGTGCAACGCGAACGCCAGACTCAACATCGGGGTCAGCCCGATCCCCGCCGCGACGAGGATGTGCCGATCGGCGCACTCGGCGAGCGTGAGCAGTGTGCGCGGCCGGCTGATCTGCAACTCGCTGCCGATCGTCACACGATCGTGCAGTGCGGCCGAGGCGCCGCGGGGACCGGTCTCGCGCTTGACGGCGACCACATAGGATTCGGACTCGTGCGGCGGGCTGCACAGCGAGTACTGGGTGAGGACCTCGGTGGGGCCGAGGATGTCGATGTGGGCGCCGGCAGGGTACGGGTCGAACGGTGAACCGTCCGTCCGAACAAGCCGGAACGATTTGATGTCCGGCGTTTCGTCGACAATGTCCGCAACAGTGACAGTGAACATGCTCATGGTGATTCTTCCTCCGGTGCTGCGACCCGTCGCCCGCGGGCGGGGTCAGCGCATGTACAGGCCGCCATTGACGTCCCAGCAGGCTCCCGTCACCGACGCGGCCGTCGGCGACGCGAGCAGAGCAACGGTCTCGGCAATGAAGTCGGGGGAGCCCA
This sequence comes from Rhodococcus sp. MSC1_016, assembly GCF_023667485.2. Lineage (NCBI taxonomy): Bacteria > Bacillati > Actinomycetota > Actinomycetes > Mycobacteriales > Nocardiaceae > Rhodococcus > Rhodococcus sp. MSC1_016. The sequence continues at coordinate 4,595,226 of NZ_JAMOZI020000001.1, read as the reverse complement.
GGGTGCCCACCGGGATCGTGGTGAGGATGGCGGCCAGCCTGTCCGCGGGCACCGTCTCACGCACCACCGGCAGATCCAGCGGCCCCGGGGAGACCGCGTTCACCGTGACACCCGATGGGGCGAGTTCGCGGGCGAAGACCTTGGTCAGTGTGCCGACGCCGCCCTTGGCCGCGGCGTAGTGCGCGCCAGTCGCCGTGCCACCGTTCTGTCCCGCCAGCGACGCGATGTTGATGATTCTGCCGTATCGCTTCTCGGCGAAGTAGCTGCCGAACACCTGGCAGCCGAGAAAGGCCCCGTTCAAGTTGATCTCGACGATGTCGGAGAACTCTTCCGGCGCAATGTCCATCAGCGAGCCTGTCTGCGACCGGCCGGCGTTGTTGACGAGGACGTCGATGCCGCCCCACTCCTGGATCACCCGGTCACGGACGGCTTCGAAACTCTCCCGTTTCCGGACGTCCAACTCCACGCCGATGGCCGTGTCACCGCCCGGATCCAGCTCCGCCGCAGTCTCTTTCGCGGAATCGCTGTCGATGTCCGCGACCGCGACGCGGTATCCGCGGTCGTGCAATTGGTGTGCGATCGCGGCACCGAGGCCGCGTCCGCCGCCGGTGACTACTGCGACAGAATCCACGTCGAGCTCCTGTTCGATCGATGAGGTTCGGAAAATGCTGGTCAGAGCAGGTAGCCGGAGGCGTTGACCGCTGCCTGCGAGTTCACCAGCCGGATGACCTTGAGATCCAACCGCGGTCCGCTCTCGGTGTACCGGATGCGGTGCGTGACGTCGGCGGCGAGGGTCTGCTGATCGTCGCGCTTGAAACCCACGAGTATCTGCGCGGACCTCACGGTGACCGAGTCCTCTGTCCTTTCCTCGACCGTGAACCGCGAGACGGTGCGGACCGTCCGCGCGGCGGCGAGCGCGGACATCGAGTAACCGGAGGTCAGACGTTCGATACGCATGCGGCGCATGCGAGTGTCGTCGTTGACCATGTTCAGCGATCGGTCGAAGTCGTCGGTGTCCGGGTCGATGGGAATGACGTACCGGCCTTCGTCGGTCCAGAGGGCGTCCCATGCCTGGTAGTCCTTGGCGTCGAGGAGGGCCGCTTCGTGCCAGATGAGTTCGATCGCCTGTAGTACGCGGGTGTCGGCGAACTGGGCGGTCATCAGATCAGTGCTCATCGGTCATCATCCTCTTCCACATTGCGTAGGCCTCGCGCATTCCGGTTTCGTCGGTGACGTGCGAGGTGCGGTGTCCGTTGCTGTCGAGCGCTTCCCGATTGAGGCCGCGGTTCACCATGATCGGCATTCCGGGTGCGCCGCGGGATCCGCGTTGTACCCGATCCCAGGCCTCGGAATCGTCGGGACTGCCGAACCCGAACGGGCCCTGAAAATGTTCGTGGATGCGGAGGCGTTCGCGATTGACGATCTCCGGGCCGCCGTCCATGCCGAGGGCGATGTGCCGAATCTCGGTCTCGTCGACCGAGATCGGGCGCAGGACCCGGAAGAACGACATCGACATCGCGACGTTGGGGAAGATGTTGAGGTTGAATCCGGCACCGTGCATCGAGCGGACGATGCGGCGGACCTTGTCGGCGGGCATCGTCTTCGACAGTTCCTCGACGATGTGGTCGAAACGGGACTGAATCTTCTCGGTGCCGTCGTCGTGGTCCAGGTCGACGTGCTCCGGGACCATGATCGCGACACTGTGGCCGTTTCCGAGTGCGTGGGTCACGGCGTTGTCGTCGGTCATGAAGGAGAGCATGTCGGCGGTCTCGGCGTCGACGGAGGACATCCAGGACCGGTGCACGATCGGGAAGTGGTATCCGTCGGTGGTGTTCTCCAACTGGATCTTCCAGTTTCCGCGGAAGCGGAAGCAATGTTCGCCCTGCGTCTTGATGGGGTATCCGGCGCCCTGCTTCATGAACAGGTCCATCCACACCTTGGCGTCGCCGAGGAAGTCGTCGAGAGGTTCGACGTCGGGGTTGAAGCTGGCGAAGATCATCCCGGCGTAGGACTCCACCCGCAGGCTCTGGAGGGGGAGGTCCTTCTTGTCGAGGTTCTCGTCGTATCCGTCGGGGTATGGAATTCCGCGCAGACGACCGTCGAGGGCGTACGACCAGCTGTGATAGGGGCAGGTAAATCCGTTCGCTTTGCCCTTGGGGACCTCACAGACGCTGGCCCCGCGGTGGCGACACCGGTTCAGCAGGACATTGAAGTTCCCCTTGCGGTCGCGGTTGACGATCACCGGCTGCCGGCCGATGGTCGCCATCTTGTAGCTTCCGGCCTCGGGGATCTCGCTCTCGTGGGCAACCCATACCCAGGTGCGGTAGAAGATCCTTTCGAGCTCCGCCTCGAACATGTCGGGGTCGGTGTACAGCGATCCGTCCACGCGGTCGCCCGTGGCGAGGTCCGCGAAGTTGGTGTCGGTGGTGGTGGGATCCAGGGAAGTGGTCATCAGTTTCTTTTTCCATTCGATTCGAGCAGTCGTGTCGCCTCGTCGAGGCGAGTGACGAACAGCTTCTCGGTCGTGAAGTACTTGATCCGGGCGATACCGCCCTGCACTTCACACTCGGCGGTGATGCGTGCGACGAGCAGTTCGGCCGATTCGTCCTCGTATCGCGACAGCTGCTGCATGATCCACCGCCCCCGCGCCACAGGGCCGTCCACCTCGACCTGCTCACTCCCGAGCAGGTGTACATTTCCCCGGAAATGGGAGTTCGGGGGAAGATACGCGGTGAGCATTCCGACGATCTCCGGCCGGCCCCGACGCGTGCCGAATTTGTGCGCGTACTCGGTGCCGATGCCTTCCCACACCGCATCGGGCGTGAACAGCGAGGCGAGTTCTTCGACTGAAAACTCCACGGAGGGAACATCGCACAGTTCCAGGTAACGGCACATCACGCGGTGCACGGCCTCACGACTTTCGATGCGCTCGGCCGCGGTCGCAGAGTGCATTCCGCTCACACGCCGAGGTCGACGTCTTCGCGGACGGTGAGCGCACGGCCGATGCGGGCCTCGATCTTCGCGTATCGCCACAACGTGTACTCGCCGACCGGGGTGGTGCGGAAGAGGTTGCAGACGGCCTTGACGGTCTCCTGGGTGTCGACGTCGGCGAGGATGTAGCAGGTCCAGGGCCAGCCGTCCGACGGTCCGACCAGATGGCTGTCGTCGTCGATGTCGCCGATCACCCGGACACCCGGTGTCTCGGCCACCGCGTCCATCATCCCGGAGAACGCCTTCCACACCAGCCCGCCCTGGCCGGTGGGGAGGTCGAAGAAGTTCTGATTGATGCCGATGCAGAACAGGACTCGCAGCGGTGCGGTCTTGGTGTCACTCACGATGATCTCCTCGATTCGAACGGGGTGGTCAGATGAAGCCGGGGAACGGCGGGATGTCCATGAGTACCGCACCGGCGCTGTCGTAGATGCCGTCGCCGAGGAAGGCGTGCTGCGGCGGGACCAGGGCCTCGCGCATGTACCGCTGCATCGCGTTGCCGTCGTAGATCGCGCCGGTGCCCGACAACTGGAAGGCGGTGTGCACGGCGGAAGCGCCCGCCTTCGCCACGTGCGTCGAGGACAGACGGAGAAGTGCCGCAAGCTTGTCCGGAACCGGATCGCCGGCGACCACCGTGGCGTACGCCTCGTCGGTGACCTCGTAGAAGAAGGCACGAGCGGACCTCAGGGTTGCCTCCGCCTTGGCCAGATCGATGCGATAGTAGGCCCGATCGGCGAGCTTCGGCGCTCCGGTGATTCCCGTGCGTCCCGCACCGACTTTGATCGCGTAGTCGAGCGCGGCGCGGCCCACTCCGAGATTGACGACGGCCAGGACCTGGGCGGCGTACGCGATGGAGGGATAGCGGTAGAGGGGTTCGTCGACGGTCGGGGTTCCGCCCCGGATGAACGTCCAATCCTCGGGGACGACGACGCCGTCGACCTTCAGTTCGTGGCTTCCGGTACCCGACAGGCCTACCACGTCCCAGTTCTCGACGATCTCGACGTCCTTCGGCCACAGCAGTGCGGTGCGGGGTTTTCCGGCTGTGGAGTCGCCGCCGCGAATTCCGACACCGAGAATGTCGGCGCCCTTGCATCCGCTGGCGAACTTCCACTGCCCGGTGATCTTCAGACCACCCGGCACCTGCTGCGCGGGTTGGACCGGGAATAATCCGCCGGCGAAGACCAGGTCCGGGCTGTCCTTGTACAGCTCCGCCTGAGTCGTGAGCGGCAGTGCCGCCAGGTAGACGAGCGCGGAGCCGAAGCTCGCAACCCAGCCCGCCGACGCATCCACCGCGGAGATTCGTTCGATCATCCGCAGGAACTCGCTCGGGGGAAGTGCGTCACCGCCGAATCGGCGGGGGGTCGCCGCGCGGTAGATGCCGATCTGCTTGAACTCGTCGATCATGTCGCGAGGCAAGAACTTCTGGCGAGCGAACTCTTCCCGCCGCAGTGCGACGTGCTCGAGGACGTCCTCGAACGACAGCGTCCCGTTCGCGGCGGCGTCCGTCGTGTCGAGGGTCGGTGCGTTGGTCATCAAATACTCCGATCGACGCGAAGTAGAAGGGGTGTGGCGTGTTTCGTGTCGAATTCACGCTATTGCGGTGGTGGGCATCACTCAATCGGTGCTTCCTCCCGCCGACGTGCAGAGATGTCGCCTCGGAGTAAAGGATTTCCCTATCGTGTCCGCTGTCTGCCCGCTCAGTAGACTCGACGTGAGCCGAAGGAGGCCGCATTGTCCGATCTCGCGCCGTCCGACTACGAACAACTCGTCGAGTCCCTCCGCTACTGCGTCCTGGTCCATGATGCGGCCACCAAGGACATCCTCTGGGCGAACAGGGCTGCGTCGGAACTGCTGGGGTTCACGGTCGAGGAACTCAAACCGCTCAAGGCGCCCGATATGAGTTCCCGGGCGAAGCGTTACCGCCGGTCGGTGGGACGGCGGTGGCTGCAGGACGCGGTCGACAACGGGGCGGCGGTCATCGAATGGGCGTATCGCGCGAAGAGCGGGAGGGAAGTCCTCACGGAGGCGATAGCGGTCCGGGTCGAGTTGAGCGCCCGGACCGTGGTGATGGTGCAGTTCCGCGACATCGAACAGGAGACGTCGATGCGCCGCGACCTCACCCGCACCGAGGCCGACCTCACCCGCACCGAGGCCCGCCTGGCCGCCTTCCTGCGGAACATGGCCGAGGGAATCCTCGTCCTGGACGACGACAGCCGTATCACGTATGCGAGTGAGGCGGCGTCGCAGCTCCTGAAGGTTCCGGTGGCATCGCTTGTCGGCGAACGTTTCACGGAGTTCTGCCGGGCGGGGCAGTCACGGGAGAGCGTGCGGCGCGCCCTGGAACTGACAACCGCCGACGGAGGCTCCCAGAGCCTGCGCTACGAGGTGGAACTGACAGCCGGAGAGCGCCGATGGCATGCGGGGAGCTGCCAGAACATCGGTATCGAGAACGATCTGAGCGGCCACCTCCTGCTATTCCACGACGTCACCGAACACGTCCGCACCGAGCAGGAGCACGAACGGGACTCGCAGTACCTCAATTACCTGGCCCGGTATAACGCGATGGGCGATATGGCCATGGCCATCGCTCACGAGCTGGCCCAGCCGCTGGCGGCCGCCACCAATTTCATCGCCGGAACGCAGAGCCGCCTCGACGACGGCCAGAGCAGTCACGACGAGGTGAGCTGGGGCCTGGGGGAGGCGCGCAAACAGATCGACCGGGCCAATCAGATTGTCCGCAGTCTGCGTGAGTACGTGACGCAACTCGAGGAGTCACAGCAGATCGTCGATCTCAACGACATCGTCGACGAATGCGCGTATTTCATCAACATCCGGGCGCGGCAGAAGGAAGTTCGGGTCGAGTACGTCCGTGCGCCCGGCGCCGTTGCCGTCGTGTGCGAACGTGTGCTCACCGGGCAGGTCATCCTGAATCTGTGTTTCAACGCCATCGACGAGATGGCAGAATGGCCGGCGGCCGATCGCATCGTGAAGGTACGCACCGACGTCACCGAGACGGAGGGCGTCGTGAGCGTCGAGGACCACGGCAAGGGGCTCTCGCACATCCCGGACGGCCGAATCTTCGACGGCGTGTTCACCTCGAAATCCACGGGTCACGGAATCGGGCTCGCACTGAGCCACCGCATCATCACCCGCCAGGGTGGGACACTCACCGCGCGCGAGAACGATCCGCACGGGGCCGTCTTCACGTTCACATTGCCCGCCGATCCGAACCACTGAGCGGCCGACCCCACGCGGGTAAAGGTTTCTTGGATTCCGTTGGGCGCGATCCGGTTCTAGCGTGGTGGAAAACACCACCGCGGCCCGGAGGTACCTCGTGGACTATTCGCATCATCACCGGACATTCCTGACCTGTTACGCCGACACCCACCGCTACGGCTGGCACCACGTCGACCTCTTCGTGCACGACGAGGACGGCAACGAAGTGAACTGGGTCCACTGGCAGACCCGGGAGGACGGACCGGACGGCGCCGACGCGGCCACGGCGCGCGTCGAACCGAGCCTGCGACGGACCACCGACTGGCAACACGGAATCAGCGCCGACGGCAGCGAGTACTGGATCGCCGAGGCGGCATGGGCTCAGTGAACCGGAGGATCGGGGAGGCGGGCTCGACGTGGGCCTGGGCCGTCCCGTTCGGCGGAGTAAAAAGCTCCGGCTACGGACTCGAGCACGGGGTCGAGGGTCTGAAGGCCGTCGCAGCGCCCCGCGTGGTCAACCATCCACCGAAAGGGCAGTGATTGGGACGGGCAGCCTCATCGGTCAGTCCGACTTCGCTGATTCGTCGATGAGACGCTCCAGATAGTCGAGATCTTGGCGGAGTAATGCAATGGCGCGGGCGGGACCTTCGGGTGTGACGGGATGTGGGTTCTCCTGAACCAGGGAACGTACTGCCATGTCGGCGAGTTGGCCGGCGATAGCGCGGTCGTTCTCGGCATTCCCGGGTTGGTGCCACCACGCGATCCAGTTGATCATGCCGATCACACCGAGTGCGGCAGTTCGGGGATCGACGGGACGCATCTCGCCGAGTCGGATTCCGTCTTCGATGACTCGAATGAACTCTTTGAGCACGTGCCGGCGGCTTTGCTGGTACGTGGATGCGATCTCCTCTGGCAGTTCGGCTTCGGATCGGATGATCAGCCGGAATCTGTCCGGACCTTCCGCCTGGTGCAGGGCGATGGCGGTGGCCATTTGCCGGAGCTTCTCGGTCGGACCGACTTCGGGACGTTCGTTGATCTCGTGCAAGAGAGCGGCGGGCGTCTCGGTGCTCTCACTGACCAGGCGCGAAAGGAGTTCGTCCTTGTTGGCCACGTAGTGGTAGAGAGCCGGCCGGGTGAGGCCGGTCGCATCAGCGATGTCCTGGAGCGTGGTGCTGGCGAAGCCTTTCTCGGCGAACAGCCGAGTAGCTTGCTCCATCATTTGCTTCTCCACGAGCTCACGACGAGGGTTGCTGCGGCTCGCTGCGCTCTCGACCGTGGCCTGATCTGCGGTGGTCGACTTACCCCGCCCACGGGGTCGGCGCCCGGGTGCAGCTTCCTCGCGTGTCATGCCCGAAGGATAACGGGAGCCCGACACGGGCCGGGTGCTCATCCCGAGGCCCCGAACCTGGCCAACACGGGATCGGCCGGTGTCGATGCGGGCTCATGGAAGAAAGCAAGGTCAATGCGTGCGCTGGCCAGACCGGCGGCAATATCTTCGCGGCATGAGGTGGGGGCTTCGACGACGACCAGGGCATCGGTGTGGTGGCGGAGTCGTTCGGCGAGATCGAGCCGGGTGAGCACGGCAGCCCGGGTAGGGGGGCCGGCGAGCCACAGAAGACGCGCGTTCGGTGCGGACGCGACGAGGTCGGTGGCTTCGGCGTCTCGAGCCGAGTCGAGATCGGCATCGAGTACGACGGTGGTCGCCGACTCCCGCAGCTCTGGCGGTGCGATCCGGTGCTCGAACCGGTCGTTGTCGTGGTCGAGCGGTTGCTCGAAAATCCAGTCCGCGATGGCCGTGCTGGGGACAGAGTCGACGGGTGCGTTCGCGTAGCTGGCCAGCCCCTTACGAACCAGGTCGGGTGCGGAATCGTGAAATCTGCTGACGCTGACCTTTCCGGCGCGGGTCATGTAGGCGATCATCAGCTGTTCGACGGGAAGGTTCATGCGTCGCGGGAAGGATTCCCACCAGAGTTCGCTGCGGTGCGCGATCTGCTGAAGGTATTCGACGGCGGGACGCCGTACCCGCTCGTACTCCGCGAGGGCGTCTTCGAGGGTCGGGGCCGTGGTGAGTGCGCGGTCGAGGGCGATGGCGTCCTCCATGGCCAGCTTGGTTCCCGAGCCGATGGAGTAATGCGCGGTGTGGGCGGCGTCGCCGAGAAGGGCAACGTTGCCGCTGTGCCAGCGCCCGCACGAGACGGTCCGAAAGCGCATCCAGCGGGTGCGGTTGCCGATGAGCGGGTGATGTTGCAGCGTGTCGACGAACGCATCCTGCAGGTACTGCAGCGCGAAGTCGTCACTGTCCTGCGGTGCGGTCTTGTCGGTGGAGACGTCGAACCGTGCCCGCCGCCACGTTTCCTCATCGGTCTCGATGAGGAAGGTGCTGCGGTCCGGGGCGTAGGGATAGGCATGCGCCACGAAGGTTCCGTGTTCGGTGGTCACGGGGATGAAGATGGCGCTGGGAAGCGCGAAATTTGTTCCGCACCAGAGATACAGGCCGGCGCCGGTGTCGATGCGGGGCCGGAGTGTGTCGGCCATCTGGGTGCGAGTGGCACTGTTGATCCCGTCGGCAGCGACGATCAGGTCCGCGTCGAGTTCTGTTGCGTCGCGTCGTTCGCCGAAATGCAGTCGCACGCCGGCGTTCTCCGCTTGCTGCTGGAGGACGTGGAGCAGGGTGGTGCGCGCGATGGCGAGAAGGTCTCCGTGTGCCAGCCGTGCGATCTGATCGCCGACCTGCATCGACATTTCGTGGGGGTGGGCCGCTGCCACGATCGCCTCGAGTGACGCCGGGTCGGCGTCCCGGAGGTTGCGCTGAGTGCGCGAGGCGAGACCGACGCCGAAGCCGAATGTCTGATCCGGGGGGCTCTGTTCGTAGACCGTCACCTCGGCGTCCGGGTGGCTGCGTTTGAGCAGTCTCGCGGTGTAGAGGCCACCAGGCCCGCCGCCGAGTACTGCGACTCGCTCGAGATTCATGACAACTCCAGTCTGTGACGTGTAAGTAGATTATTCTACGCAGCTGTCGAATGGTCAATCCGACATGTGGCGATCTCGGAGTAGCTCCGGTGTTGCGGTTTTGCGACGCCCCGGCCCCGCATCGTTTTCGGGGCATGCCTCGCTGAGGCATGCCCCGAAAGGTGGTGAACCGTTGGTTCACACGACCGTGTGACTCACTTCTGCCTCGGCGGCCACTTTCGCTGCGATCTCGGCACGCAATCGCTTCTTGTCGATCTTGTTCACGTTCGTGTGCGGCAACGACGAGGCCCATTCGAGCCGTTCGGGCCATTTGAACTTGGCCACACCGAGTTTCGCCAGATGTGCCTGAATATCGCTGAGTGGCAGCGGTTCTCCGTCGGTGGCCACCAGGTACGCGCAGGTTCTTTCCCCGAGTCGCGGGTCGGGCATGGCGACGACCGCCGCGTTTGCGACTCCGGGGTGTGCGAGCAAAAGCAGTTCGAGTTCTTCGGCGTTGATCTTCTCCCCGCCACGGTTGATGAGATCTTTGATGCGGCCTTCGATCGACAGGTACCGCTCACCGTCGATGATCGTGATCGCGGCGAGGTCCCCTGTGCGGTAGAAGCCGTCGGAGGTGAAGGCTTCCCGGTTGTGGTCCGGGGCGTCGAAGTAGCCGGGGATCGTGTACGGGCCTCGGCAACACAGTTCTCCCACCTCTCCGTCGCCGAGTTCGTTCTCGGTGCCGGGCTCGAGGATGCGGATTTCATCGTCCGCGGCGACCGGGGTGCCCACTGTCGTCAGTCGCGCCCGGGTGGGGGCACCGGGCGGAGTCACCGTGAACAGGCCTTCGGACATGCCGAACAGCTGCCCGGCCCAGTGGCCGGCACCGTCGTCGACACGCTCGAACAGTTCGAGTGGAACCTTGGCACCGGACAGTACGACGCGGGACAGTGATGCGCGGGCCTTGTCGAAGTCCGGGCTCAGCACGGCCTGGTAGTGACCGTGCCCGATCAGGACCTCGGTTGCCCGGGCCCGTGCCATCAGTTCGAACGCCGAGGAGGCGTCGGCAGTGGCCAAGATCAGGCAGGCACCGACCGAGTGCGCTGCGTGCAAACCACAGGTGATCCCGGCGTTGTGGATAATCGGAATCAGATGTGCCACACGACTGTGTTCGTCCCAACCGAGTCGCTTCGCGTAGAGCAGGGCGTTGTTCCAGTATTCGGCGTGAATGCGTGGAATGACCTTCGGGACCCCGGTGGTGCCGCCGGAAAGTTGGAACGCCGCGACGTCGAGTGGGTCGGTCTGTGCCTCGGTCTGCTCGACGATCGTTCGCGCCGACGCGACCGGGATGTCCAGCCCCAGTTCCTCGAGTCTCGGTTCGGCGCCGTCAGCGCCGCCGGCGACGGTGAGGATATGGCGAATCGTGGGATGGTCGGCGGCATGTTCGCGGGCGAACCCGACGAGATCGAAAGTCGGCAGACTCGCCTCGACGATGTGCGCAACAGCACCGACCTTTCGACTGATCTTCCCGATTTCGTGCATGCGGTGCGCGGCCAACGTCGCCACCGGAATCAGCCCGGCTTTGACGCAGCCGTACCAGGCGAGGACGGTTTCCAGTCGGTTGGTCAGTTGGAAGATGACCGGGTCGAGTCGCTGGAGACCGAGCCGGATCAGCCCGGCCGCGATCTGGTCGGTGCGCCGGTCGAGTTCGATGAAGCTCATCTCCCGTTCCGCGGTGATCACGGCCGACCGGTCCGGGAAGCGGGTGGCGATCTCGTGCAGTCGCTGCCCGGTGGGATCACTACTCCACGCACCGCTTGCGCGGTAGTGATCGGCCCGATCCTCCGGGAACGGGACCAGGCGCCCACCCCAGTCCGAGAATGTCACGGTCGATCTCCTCTGTTGGTCCTGATTGTCGCGGCGGGAACCATCACCGCTCCGTGACGGCAGGCAGAAGCCGTGCCAGCTCGAGAGCGTGGTCCGGGTGATCGGCAGGCACGATGCCGGAGTAGATGGCGGTCCAGCAGCCCGGGCAGCACAGCTGCCGGAATACGACAGGGGTGTCGACGTACTCGGCCGGGTCGGACGTGACCTGTGGTCCGGCGGTCGACGACGGACCTTCGAACCGTGCCAGATCGAGCGACGTGTTGTTCTTGTCGTCTCCGAGAAGTCGTCCGCACTGGGCGCAGGCGATGGCGCGGGTGTCTCCGATGGTGACCTCGGCGAGGTTGTCGTCGAGTCGGCGAGCGCCGGTCAGATCGAGTGTGGGGGCGTCGATCGGTGTGGAACCGGAGCGCTCTCGCCTCTCGGTGCGCATCGCGTCTCGCCGATCCGAGGTTCGAATCTCGTCGACGGCCCCGTCACCGAGGATGACGCCGTACACGGTCTCGGCACCGGATGCGGTGACCTTGCCCTCACGGAAGTCGGCGGCCACCGCGGCCGGGTCGCGCAGCAAGGGGTCGCCGTATCCGCCGCCGCCCTGCCAGTGCATGTACAGCACCTCGCCGGGGGCGACATAGCTCTCGGCGTAGCAGGCTCCGAGTTCACGACCGCCGCCGAGGTCGTCGAGCGACCCCGGAATGCGGCCCGCCGCGAATTGCTCGACGATGTCGGTGCCGCGGGCAAGCACCTCGACCCCGGTATTTCCGGGGTATCCGCCGGCGAGTCCGTTGTTCTGGGCGACGGCCTTGCCTGCGGATGCCAAGACAAGGCCCATCGGCAGGCTGGTGCCGTAGGGGGTGATGGCGATGGAGGCGCTGACACCGCCGCGGTGACGTCCCGGTCCGCCGGAATCGGGTTCCTCGCGGCGCCACAGGGTGAGTAGCGGATAGAGGAACTCGGTCATCTCGGTGTCCGGAATGCGGCCCATCGGGATGCAGAACAGGCCACCGGTGTCCATGCCGTCGGCGGTTGGGCGCGCACCGTATCCGCCCGCCATGGGTTCCATCATGATGTTGAGGAACGGTACCGATTGTTCGGGGCGCTCGTCGAGACCGGCGATCACCGCGGTGTCCCAGGTGCCGCAGCAGGCGGCCTGCACACTCGTGCCGAGATCGACGGAGCGGTCGAGCATCTGGGACAGGCATTCGGCGATCAGGGTGCCGGTGAGCCACGCCGGTCCGATCGGGCCGCGACTGACGGCGGCGGGGAAGGTGGCGTTGTTGATCGTCCCTTCCTCGGCGACGAGGTCGAAGCAGCGCATCAGCCCGCCCGCGGACCACGGAATGTCGCCGGCGAGGATCGGCAGCAGAGCCAGCATGACGCCGCCGCGCATGCCGGCGTAGGTGCAGTTGATGACGCCGGTCTGGGGGTCGGTGCCGGTGAAGTCGAAAGTGAGGTGATCGGCGGTCTTGGTCATCGCGACTGTGATCTTGTGGACGCCGCGGTCCCCGGTGTGTGACTGATCCTGGTAGCCGGTGGCCTTCCAGGTTCCGTCGGGCAGTGAGGTGAGCTTGCCCCGCAGCCGACTCTCGGCGTCGGCCATCATGCGCTTCATCACGGCCTTGACGGTGTCGGCACCGTACTGCTCGATCACGGCGAGAAGCCGATTGCGGCCGACCGTGTTGGCGCCGATCTTCGCCCGCAAGTCGAGTCCGACGAGCATCGGGACCCGCGAGCGCCGTACCCAGGCATCGGCGACGTCGCGCTGGAGTTCGTAGTCGCGGACCACCTTGATCGGCGGGGTGGGCAGCGACTCGGAGAACACATCCTTGGCTGCGGGGTCGAAGGACCCGAGGCCGGATCCGCCGAGATCGGGCTCGTGGCAGATCGCACTGGTCCACCCGAACAGCTTGCCTTCGTGAAAGATCGGCTGATAGACGATCACGTCGCTCTGGTGCAGGCCGCCCCCGACCCAGGGGTCGTTGCATAGAAACATGTCACCTTCGGTGATGCCCGGATTGGTGGCGCGGTGCTGCAGGGTCCAGTAGATCGCGAGGTCGACGGCACCGACGAGCATGGTGTTGTAGAGGCCGACCTGAACTTCCTGGCCGAGCTCGTCACTGATGGCGAAGTCGAAGTCGTTTGCATCGGTGACGATGGGGGAGCCGGACATTCGCTTGAGTGCCTCACCCATCTCGTCGGTGACCGACCACAGACGGTGCCGGATGACCTCATAGGTAAGCGGGTCGAGGTTGTCGATCTGTTCGTCGGTGACGGTGTGGACTTCCAGCGTCGGCGGAAGGGATCGGGAGAGCGCGTCGGGGTCGACGGGTCGGCTCGAGAAAACCTCGGCGCCGGGAATTTGCATGGTCATCTTCGGTGCTCCTAGTGGGCGACGATGTTGAGGTTGCCGAGACGGTCGACGGTGCCGGTGGTGCCGTGGGGGACGACGACGGTGGTCGTCGGGACCTCGACGATCGCCGGGCCGGACAGTACGTGTCCGGCGAGCAGCTTGCTGTAGTCGTAGACGTCGGTGTCCACGTATCCGATCCGGCCGTTCAGGCAGACCTTGCGGGTGCCGATCCTGGCGGCGGATGCATCGGCGGAGTCCGCGGACTTCAGTTCCGGCAGCGTGGGGGAGAAGGGCAGAATGCCGGTCGCGCGCACCCGGTAGGTAATCGCCTGGATGCCGGCTTCCCGGAATCCGCTGTCCTCTCCATAGAGTTCGGCGTACCGCTGCTCGAACAGATCCGACGCCTGCGCGATCCCGACTGCGTCGAGGTCTCCGGCCGGGATCGGGGTGGCGACCTCGGCGAGCTGCATGGTGTAGCGCATGTCGATCTCACGCTCGATTTCGACGCTGGTGAACGTCAAGCCCTGTCGGTTGATCTGTTCGAGCACCTGGTTTTCCAGCTGCGTGAAGTTGCGCTCGGCGCGGGCGGGGTCGAGGGGCATGGCAGCCGGGTCGGACAGTTCGGCGGCGAGGACGATGTTGGACGACGCGAGACCGTACGCCGAGAAGGCCGACGCGACCTGGCCGAGCGGAACGATGACCTCCCGGACACCGACCTCGGCGGCGTAGGCCGCACAGTGGGCTGGGCCGGACCCGCCGAAGGCGTAGAGGACGAAGTTCCGGGGATCGTGGCCGGCCTCGACCACGGTCTTGCGAAGCAGGTCGCCGGTCTGGGCGTTCTGGACCGCGTAGATGGCCGCGGCGGCGTCCTCGATCGACAGACCCAGCGGCTCGGCAATTCTGGTGCGGATCGCTTCGCGCGCAAGGTTTTTGTCGAGCGGTTTACGCCCGCCGAGGAGGCCGCGTTCGGGCAGGATTCCCAGCACCAGATTGGCGTCGGCGTTGGTCGGTTCGGTGCCGCCCTGGCCGTAACAGGCCGGGCCCGGGACGGCCTGCGCGCTGTGCGGGCCGATTTGCAGGTTGCCACCGGCGTCGATCCAGGCGATGGCGCCACCGCCGGAGCCGATGGCGTGGACCTCGAGGGTCGGCACGTTGATCGGATGGTGGTTGATGATCGTGCTGGAGGAACGGACGGGCTCCCCGTCGACGACGAGTCCGACGAGGAAGGTGGTTCCGCCGACGTCGGTGGCGATGATGTTGCGGTGGTCGAGTTGCTTGCCGAGGGAGACGGCGCCCACCACACCGCCGGTCAGCACTGATCCGACTGTGCTGATCGCGTTCTTCGGTGCCTCCGCGGCGGCGACTGCGCCACCGTTGCTCTGCATCACCAGCAGAGGTCCCGCGAGTTGGAGCTTGCGCAGCTTGGACTCCAATTCGCCGAGGTAGTCCCGGAGCCCGGGCCCGATCTGGGTGCTCATGATGGTCGTCGCGTTGCGGGCGAACTCGCGGATGCGGGGACTCACCTCGCTCGACAGGGAAACGAACATCGTCGGGTCGATTTCGTGGACGAGTTCGCGAATGCGCTGTTCATGCACGGGGTTGCGGAACGACCACAACAGCGAGACCGCGATCCCCGACACCTTCTCGGCGAGGAGCTCGCGGATGGACTCGCGGGCGGAGTCCTCGTCGAGGGCGACGACGACGTTGCCGTCCCGGTCGAGCCGCTCGTTCACCTCCAGGGCGTGCTTTTTCGGGACGAGACCGTGGGACTTGCTCTGTCCCATCACGTTCTGGAGCTGTTCAGGTGAGCTGCCTAGATAACGTCCTTCGACGTTCATGATGTAGATCGAGTCGCGGTGGCCCTTGGTGGTGAGGAAGCCGACCGGGGGCACGTTGCCCATGACGAGGGCGTTCAGGGACGAGGTGGTGCCGTGAGCGATGTGGTGCGTGTTTGCCAGCATCTCCTCGATCGGGCATCCCAGCTGCTCGGCGAGCGCCTCGAGAACGTCGATCACGCCGCGTGAGTAGTCGGGCGGGGTCGAGGGAGCCTTGGCGGCGAGAACAGTGCCGGCGTTGTCGTCCAACACCGCGTCGGTGAACGTGCCACCGACGTCCACTCCGATTACATATGCCATTGCCGCTGTGCTCCTTCGTGCCGGGGGTATGCGACGGGGTGTGAGGTCATCCTCGAACACCTCCTTACGTCAATGTCGAGTATTCGACGTGACTGACGACCTGTCAAGTGCTGAATGTGAGGACGGACACGAACGTGGCTCAGGTCAGCATCGTTGCTCGCGGGGTCCGCCAACCCCGAGGCTTGACGAATCGTCATTAGCGTCGAATAATCGTCGTGAACGTAAATATCCGGCAGGGCGGACCGCGCTCCCAGCTGCCATTCCAATCAGAAGGACTACGCCATGGGCATTCACCGCATCGGACTCGTCGTACCGAGCTCGAATGTGACCGTCGAAACGGAAATGCCGGCCCTGCTCGGCCGACATACGAAGGCCCAGTTCTCATTCCACTCGAGCCGCATGCGGATGCAGGCGGTGTCTCCGGAACAACTGCGAGCGATGAACGCTCAGCGCGAGCGGTGCATCCTCGAACTCGGTGACGCAGGCGTCGACGCCATCCTCTACGCATGCCTGGTCGCCCTGATGTCAGTAGGACCCGGGGAGCACCAACGCGTGGAAAGCCTGGTCGCCGAGCAACTGGCGACCGGGGGTTCCGACGCAGTGGTCCGCTCCAGCGCGGGCGCCCTCGTCGAAGCGCTCCACGCCCTCGACGCGAAACGGATCATCCTCGTCACGCCCTACATGCTTCCGCTCGCCGAGCAGGTCGTCGCCTATATCGAGGCGGAAGGCATTGCGGTGTCCGACTGGCGCGCTCTCGAGGTCTCGGACAACGCCGAGGTCGGCTGCATCCCCGGCGAACGGGTCATGGAAGCGGCACGATCGCTCGACCGCACCGGAGCCGATGCCATGGTGATCTCCGCCTGCGTGCAGATGCCCTCACTCGACCTCGTCCAAGGCGCGGAAGACGAGTTCGACCTGCCGGTGCTGTCGGCAGCTACCGCCGGCGCCTACAGCCTGCTGCGCGCACTCGACCTCGACGTCGACATTCCCGGAGCCGGAAGTCTGCTGCGCGCCGACGCGCCGGCTGCCGCCCGCCAGTAACCGAACCCCTTGGGAGAGTTCACCATGTCCGAACTGCAGCACACCGTCAGAGGCGTTGACCACGTCGCCTATCCGACCTTCGATCCCGCCGCCACCGTGAAGTTCTATCGCGACGTTCTCGGGTTCCCGGTCGTACACTCCATCTGCGCCGCCGGCTGGGGACCGGAGAAACACCCCGACTTCATTCACTTCTTCTTCGACATCGGCAACGACGACCGGCTCGCCTTCTTCTACTACTTCGGCCTCGAACCCTTCGACGGCGGACCACAGGGCGACTCGTACTCCCGCTTCGATGACGACGTGCCCATCTTCTTCATTCGCTCGCGTCATCTGGCCATCCATGTCGACAGCGAGGAAGACCTGACGGAATATCGGCGGCGACTGGACCACAGCGCATGGCCGGTGGAGATGCAGATCCAGCACGAGACGATCGAGTCGATCTACACCCATGACCCCAACGGGTACATGATCGAGATCACCCGGGCGCTGCGTCCGGTCACCCCGCAGGAAGATCTCGACGCGAACCTCACCATCGACGCCCTCGTCGACGTGGTGACCGGCCCCGATCCCAGCATGGCCGCCCTGCTGACTCGCAAGGCGGAACTGATCACCGAACGCGCGGCCGCCTGGCAGCAGGAACAAGAATCGAAGGAGGTGGTGACCCGATGACGACCTTGTTCGTCCTCGACGTCCCGGAGAACACCGCGGTCGCCGAAGTCGCCGGTCAGGATCCGGCGGTCACCGTCGACCACGTCGGTCCCTACTTCCGGATCGTCTCCGAGACGGCCATCGTCATCGACCGCCGCGCCACCGGCTGCCGCCACGCCGTCTGGTACAGCAGTGTCGCCGGGCTGGCGCAGTCTCGAATTACGCAGTGGGACAAGGACGTCATGCGGGTCGAGCCGCGATGAGTGAGGACTCACGGTTGGGCGCCGGCCGGTATATCGACGCTGCTCGAGCTCCCGAGGCCACGGTGACGTCGACGCACGAACTCGCCACCGCCGACGGTGCCACGGTCTCCGGCGTGCTGCGGGTCGTTCCTGGTGCGCGCACCGTCGTCACCTTGATGCACCCGCGTCAGGATCTGACTCATCATGTGCTCGTTCCCGAACTGCTCGCCCGTGGGTTCGCGGTGTGGACGCAGGGCACCCGGTCGGTCAACAACGACATCGCCCTGGTGCATGAGCAGGCGCTGCTGGATGCCGCGGCCGGACAGGTGTTCCTGCGGGAGAAAGGGTTCGAGTACGTCGTCAGTCTCGGGCACTCCGGAGGCGGGACCCTCTTCGCCTTCTATCACCAGCAGGCCGCACTACCGGCAGAGGAGCGATTGGCCCGTACCCCGGCGGGACGACCGATCGATCTCCCCGGCGCCGAGATGCCGCTGCCCGACGCGGCGATCTTCATGGCCCCGCACCCCGGACAGGGGGCACTGCTGTTGCGGTTGATCGACCCGTCGGTCACCGACGAGTCGGACCCCCTCGCCGCCGATCCCGACCTCAACCCCTTCGATCCTGCGAACGGTTTCGCCGAACCGCCGCACAGTTCCTCGTATCCATCGGATTTCGTCACCCGCTACCGGGTAGCGCAGCACGACCGGATCGCCCGCCTCGACGCGATCGCCCGCGCACGAGTCGACGAAGCCGCCGATGCGCGTCGCCGATACAAGCACACCGCGGACCCGGCGGATCGCCGCGCCGCGTTAGCGCCCCGCGTCCTGAGCGTGTACCGCACCGACGCGGACCTCAGGTTCACCGACCTGTCCCTGAGCCCGAACGAGCGTCCCTACGGGTCACTGTTCGGCCGGCGACCCGACCTGACCAACTACGGACTCGTGGGCTTCGGACGGTTCGCCACTCCGGACGCCTGGCTGTCTACCTGGTCGGGTCTCAGCAGCAATGCCGACTTCCTCCTCTGTGCTCCCGCCGTCACCGCCCCGACACTGTTTGTCGAACTCACCGGTGATCAGGCGTGCTTCCCCGAGGACGCCACAATGATGGTCGACGCCCTCGGATCGACCGACACAACGCACGTCCGCGTCGCCGGCACCCACTTCGGAGGGCCGATCCGCGACGGCGCCCCCACCGGCGCCAGCCTGGCCGCCGCCGAGATCGGCGCGTGGCTCGAAACCCGCTGCACGTAACGCGTCCCTAGCCACCGATGCATTCACTCTGACCTGCCTCCAGTGGGACAGCGTGGTCATGTCACTTCGAGCGGAGACACCGATGTCTGCCCGTATCACCCCTGCCGCGCCCGTCGTCGGACTCTGCCTCATGGCACTGGTCCTCGAGGGGTATGACCTTCTGATGTACGGAACAGTGGTCCCCTCACTGTTGAGCTACGACTCCTGGAACCTCGACGCCACCCAGGTTGGGATGCTCGGCTCCCTCGCCGGAGTCGGCATGCTCGTCGGCGCCCTGCTCGCCGCGGCCGTCGCCGACCGGTGGGGCCGCCGCCGCACTCTCCTCACCGCCGTCCTCGTCTTCTCCACGGCGATGGGGGTGTGCGCGTTCGCACCCAGCCCCGAAGTGTTCGGGGTCGGGCGTGTTGCGGTGGGACTCGGGGCCGGTGTCCTGATGCCGACCGCGGCAGCAACATTGATCGAGTTCGCCGAACCGGGTGCTCGGGCCCGGTCGGTGGCGCTCGGGTTCGTCGGCACCAGCATCGGCGGAATACTTGCCGGAGTGCTGTCGCTGTGGCTCGTGCCCGAGTACGGGTTCCGGGCGATGTTCCTGGCCGGGATGGTGCCGGCACTCGTCTTCCTTCCGGTGATGCTCCGATACCTGCCGGAGTCACCGGCCTATCTGAACGCTCGCGGCCGGCATGAGGCCGCGGCGGCGATCGCCGACCGCTATCACCTCCAGCACGCCGGGAGCTCCGCTCTGGCCGCGCCCAGCCCCCGACGCGGGCTGCGCGCACTGTTCGGCGCGGACCGCACTGTCGCGACGCTGCTGTTCTGGGGCATGACCCTGGTCTGCCTGCTCGTATTGTTCGGCGTCGCGACCTGGATTCCCGCGCTCATGAAGTCGGCCGGTTACCCGCTGGGCGCCGCCTTGTCGTTCCTGCTCACCCTGAACGTCGGCGGCGCGGCGGGCGCACTCATCGGTGCCGTACTCGCCGACCGGTACGGCATAAAACCCGTCACCGCAATCTTCTTCGTCATTGCCGCAGTCTCTCTGCTGCTCGTCGCCACCGCCCCGCCGCTCGCGGTCATCTATCTACTGGTACTGCTCGCGGGTGTGGGCACCACGGGCACCCAAATCCTGCTCAACACCTTCGTCGGCACCTTCTACCCGGCATCCTGCCGGGCCACCGGGCTCGGCATGGCATTGGGAGTGGGCCGGATCGGTGCGATCATCGGCCCCACTTACGGGGGACTTTTCGTCGCACTCGGCGCCGGCACCACCTGGCAACTGCTCGCCTTCGCCGTCCCCGCCGTCGTCGGCGCCGTACTGACGCTGCTCGTACCGCGGCATACCGCGGCCGACGCGGCCATCCCTGTCGCTGAGAACGTTGAACAGAAAGCACTGTCATGACCATTGATTTCACGGGCCAGGTCGCCATCGTCACAGGGGCCGGCGGCGGACTCGGCCGCGCCCACGCCCGCGCCCTCGCAGCCCGCGGCGCTCACGTCGTCGTCAACGACATCGCTGGATCCGCTGACGAAAGCTCCGCCGACAACACTCCGAACACGCCCGCAGACCGGGTCGTCGCCGACATCACCACCCGCGGCGGCTCGGCAATCGCCGACTACGCCGACGTCACCGACTATCCCCAGGTCACCGCCATGGTCGACCGGGCCCTGTCCGCATGGGGCCGGGTCGACATCCTCATCAACAACGCCGGAATTCTGCGAGATGCCAGCTTCCGCAACGCGAGCATCGACGACTTCCGCACAGTCCTCGACGTCCATCTGATGGGTGGCGTGCACTGCAGTAAAGCCGTATGGCCGCACATGATCACCCAAAAGTATGGCCGAATTCTCATGACGACCTCCGCATCCGGGATCTACGGCAACTTCGGGCAAGCGAACTACGCCGCAGCCAAATCGGCGCTCGTCGGCCTGATGAACGTGCTCGCGATCGAGGGGCAATCCAAGGGCATTCGAGTCAATGCGCTGGCGCCCCTCGCGACGACTTCCATGACCGAATCGATTTTCGACGTCACGGCCGCCGAACTTCTGACTCCGGAGTCGATTACGCCCGGTGCGCTGTTCTTGGTCTCCGAGGATGCACCGACCAAGACGATCCTCGGCGCCGGCGGTGGAACGTTCGCGGTCAGCCGCATGCTCGAAGCCCACGGCGTCTTCCTCCCCGCGGATGCCAGAACCCCAGAAGACGGTGCCCGTCACTGGCCTCAGATCAACGACTCGACGGCGCAGTCGGGCACCGACAGCACTGCAGCCCAGATTCAGCACTTCGTCGAAACCGCAATCCGGGCCACACCCGACAGAGGAGACTGCTACCCGGAGTGACCAGCCGTATTCAACCTCCGGTTGGTCTGCGCAAGTTGCCATTCCGTTTGCTGCGCGAGGCGGTCGAGCTGGGCGGCGTCGAGTCGGTCGCAGACGAAATTCCAGTGCACCGCGACACGATCGCCGACGGCGAGGTCGGGGACGAAGGCTCCCTCGGGCACTGTGTAGTCGGCGGGCACTTCCCGGTCGGGTCCGAGGAAGAGCTGTCCGTGCTCGAACATCAGCGGTCGTGAACGGACCACTGCCCGGTCGGCCGTGAACCCCACCACCTCACCCCAGCTGATGCGGCACGAGTCGAGGACGTGCAGCGGTTGCGGCATCCCCGTGTCGAGTAGTCGCGACCACGGGTAGACGCCGAAGACATGGAAATTGTGTGTCGGAGCCGCTTCGACGAGGAGCTCCCCGGTCAGATGTTTCCAGTAATGTCCCGCTGTCGACGCCAGCCGCGCGAGGAGGGTTGCGCCGAACTGGGCTCGGTCAATGCGGTCGATCAGGTCGTCGGCCGTCCAGTAGGCACGGACCACCCGCTCGTCCAGGGGGTCGGCGATGCCCGCGAGTTCCGCGATCACCTGCTGATACGGCCAGGCGCCGCTGAACTGCCGCGCCAGCGAGAGCACATCGACGTCGGTGGCCTGACCGCACGCGAGCGCCTGCAGTCGCTCGGAACCCGGAGGGCCACAATACCCGAGCGCATTCGGGGCGTGCGCGTATTGCGCGAACAGGCGGTGCCCCGGCAGCACCGAATGTTCGAGCGACACCATGGCAGTCAGGCTCGCTGCCCGAGCAGCTGCGCGGTCTCGCGGTGCAACCGGCCGAAGTTGTAGTAGGCGGCGCAGGCGCCCTCGGGAGAGACCATGCAGGTGCCGATGGGTGTCTCCGGTGTGCAGGCCGTCCCGAATACCTTGCACTCCCAGGGCTTGATGACACCCTTGAGTACCTCACCGCACTGGCATGCCTTCGGGTCGGCGACGCGGATGCCCGGCATCGAGAACTTCTCCTCGGCGTCGAATTCCGCGTAATTCCGGTGCACCTTCAGTGCGCTCTGCGAGATGAACCCGAGACCACGCCACTCGAAATGTGGTCGCAGCTCGAACGTTTCGGCCATCAACTTCAGGGCCTGCACGTTGCCCTCCGGGCGCACCACCCGCTTGTACTGATTCTCGATCTCGCAGCGTCCCTCCCGAATCTGCTGGAGCAGCATGTGCACCGAGGCAAGAATGTCGAGTGGCTCGAAGCCGGCGACGACCATCGGCTTGCCATACACCTCGGACACGAAGCGGTACGGGCGCAGTCCGACCACCGTGGACACGTGCCCCGGGCCGAGGAACCCGGACAGCCGCAGGTCCGGCGACTCCAGGATCGCCTTGATGGGCGGAACGATCGTGACGTGGTTGCAGAACACGCTGAAGTTCGTCACCCCGAGCGCCCGCGCCCGCACCAGGGTCACGGCCGTGGACGGCGCCGTGGTCTCGAAGCCGACCGCGAAGAACACCACCTGCTTGTCCGGATTGTCGATGGCCACCTTCAGGGCGTCGAGCGGTGAGTACACGAACCGGACGTCCGCGCCCCGCGCCTTGGCCTCGATGAGATTGCCCTTCGAGCCGGGCACGCGCATCATGTCGCCGAAGGTCGTGAAGATGACACCGGGCTGTTCCGCGAGCCACATCGCGTCGTCGACGCGGCC
This sequence comes from Rhodococcus sp. MSC1_016, assembly GCF_023667485.2. Taxonomy (NCBI): domain Bacteria; kingdom Bacillati; phylum Actinomycetota; class Actinomycetes; order Mycobacteriales; family Nocardiaceae; genus Rhodococcus; species Rhodococcus sp. MSC1_016. The sequence goes on along the minus strand of NZ_JAMOZI020000001.1, from coordinate 4,572,505 downwards.
CATGGGGATGACGCACACCGGGCATCCGGGCCCGTGCACCAACTCCACCGATTCGGGCAGCAGGTGCTCGATACCGTGACGATAGATCGTGTGGGTGTGGCCGCCACACACTTCCATGAACTTGAACTCGTCACCGCGGGCCAGCTCGGTGATGGACTTGACCAGGGCTCGCGCCGCTGCGGGGTCGCGGAATTCGTCGACGAACTTCATCACTTACCTCTGACTCTCAGGCGATCTCGGACGAGTTGAACGCGTCGATCTCGTTCACGTAGTCGGCGCCCATCTTCTGCACCTGGTCCAGGGTGAGTTGCGCCTCGATTTCGTCGATCTTCGCCATCGCGAACCCGACATGCACGAGCACCCAGTCACCGACCACCAGGTTGTCTTCGGCGAGCAGTCGAACACTGATCGTTCTCTGGACGCCGTTCACGTCCACCTTGGCCAGATGCTGTTGGGCGTCGACGATGTCGACCACCTGACCGGGTATTCCCAAACACATCGGGTTTCTCCTCTCCGGGAGGTTCTCAGCAGATCCGGGGGAGTGGGTCACCGACGAGCATGTCGACGATCCGGCTGCCGCCGAATGATGTTCTCAACGCGACGATTCCTGGAGGTTCCCTCAGAATCTCGCCCACGACTGCGGCATTCGCTCCGCGGGGGTGCGCCCGCATCGCCGTCACGGCGGCCTCGGCTTCCTCCGCCGCGACGACGGCCACGAACTTGCCCTCGTTCGCGACATACAGGGGGTCGATGCCGAGCATGTCGCAGGCACCGAGCACCTGCGGTTGGATCGGCAGGGTTTCCTCGTCGACGATGACGGCGACCTGGGCGGCCTTGGCGAGTTCGTTGCAGACGGTTCCGACACCGCCGCGCGTGGCGTCGCGCATCCACCGTGTCGACGGCGCCGCCGCGAGGAGCGCCTCCACCACTCCGTTCACCGGCGCGGTGTCCGAGGCGATGTCCGCTTCGATCGCGAGGTCACCCCGCGCCAGCATGACCGCCATCCCGTGTTCCCCGATGGTGCCGGACAGCACCACCTTGTCGCCGGGCCGGACGAGGTCCGGCGACAACCGCCGACCGGCGGGGATCACACCGACGCCCGCCGTGGAGATGTACACGCCGTCGGCGGCGCCCTTGCCCACCACCTTGGTGTCACCGGTGACGATCTGCACTCCGGACAGAATCGCCGCCTCACTCATGTCGGCGACGATCTCCTTCAGCTCCGCGATGGGAAAGCCTTCCTCGATGACGAATGCCGCCGACAGCCACTGCGGCCGCGCACCCGACACCGCCAGGTCGTTGACCGTGCCATGGACGGCGAGGTGACCGATCGATCCACCCGGGAAGCGCCGCGGCTGCACCACGTAGGAGTCGGTGGAGAAGGCGAGCCGCTCACCGGAAGGCAGTGCCAGGGCCGCGGCGTCCCCGAGCTGTTCCAGTTCTTCGTTGCGGAACGCCTCCACGAAGACGGCATCGACGAGCGCGGCCGACGATTTGCCGCCTGCCCCGTGCGCGAGGGTCACCACCTCGTCCAGCAATCGCGGCCGACGCTGACGGAACTTGTCGATGCGTTCGAGCACGCGGTCTTCGCGCTGAACCGAGGTGGCTGGTTCGGTGGTGCTCATGCATACGCTCCCGGTCTCGCGAGATGTTCCTGGGCGACGGACCACAACCGGTACCCGAGCATCGCGTGGCTCTCCTGGATGCGATGAATGCTCTGCGAGTGGATGGTGAAGCAATAGTCCAGGTAGTCGGCAACCGCCATCCGGCCGCCTTCGTGTCCCGCGAATCCGATGGTCAGAAGACCTCTGCTCTTCGCCTCGGTCAGCGCCGTCATCAGATCGTCGGAATTGCCGGAGGTCGACAACGCAATGGCCACGTCCCGATCCCGGGCGTGGGCGATGATCTGTCGCTTGAAGATCAGGTCGAACCCGACATCGTTGGCCAATGCGGTCACCACCGCCTGGTCGGCGGCGAGGGACCAGGCCGCGACGGGGCGTCCGCGCGCCGGACGACTGAACAGGGTCGCCAGGGTCGCGGCATCGGTGGAGCTGCCGCCGTTGCCGAACGTGTAGAGGCGGCCGCCGCGCCGAAACCTGTCGGCCATCTCGATGCCGGCCGCTGTCAGGCCTTCGCCGTACTCCTCGAGTGAGGCCCGTTGCAGCCGTGCGCTTTCGGCTGCTTTCCCACGCGCCGAGGCGGCCAGGTCGTCGAGGAGGCTCTTCGCGTCCGTCTCCTCGGAGTCGATGAACGGGTAGAGAAAATTGGTGCTCTCGGAGTCGTGCGTGGTCATCCTTCCCTCTCCTGCTCTGCTGGGCGGGGCTCTGTGCCGTCGAGTCGGGTGATCGCTGCGCCCGCATGGACGAGGACCAGATCGTTCGGCCGCACGTCGGGCAACACGCTGACGTCCACCCATTCCTCACCTGTGGCGGTGCGGACCAGGGCAGGGCCGAGTGCGTCAGCGGGCTCCAGCACCACTTCGCCGAGACGGCCCTCGTCGCTGCAGGTGACGCAGCCGGTCTGGGTGCACTCTTCGGTGTCGGGCTTCAGCAGCCCCGAGTGCTCGAAGCAGACGTGCGTGAGCTCCCACAACAGGTGGTACATCAGGACGAATCGCCCGGTGGCCGGGACCATCGGGTCGTCGGAATCGACCCACAGGATGTGGTTCGCCGCTCCGGCGGGTGGACGCGGTCCCGCCCCGATCCACAGGGTTTCGACGCCCCACGCGGGGGCGCGGCGCATCGCGTCCACGACGGCACGTTCGTCGGCCGACGCGACCGCCAGCAGGACGTCCCCGGGCCGGCTCGCCACCCGGGATTGCGCCACGGGGTCGGGCTCGACGAGTGCGACCGACGGCAACGCGCGTTTTCCCATGATCACCGGGTGTACGAATTCGACCGCCACATGGTGGGCGTGCGGCTCCCATTGAGGTGAGATGACCCAGAGCGTCGCGCCGTCGTGGAATCTGCGCGCAAGGGCAAGTGATGCGGCGGCAAGGTCTGCCGACAGGTCCGTGTCGACGAGGTGGCCGCCCGCTTCGGTGGTCGTCATTGACTTCGCTCCCGTCCCCGGGCCGGTCGATCGGGGCTACCGACGTCACGGTCCGCGCATGGTCGCCGCGGCACCGATCACCGCCTGGCCGAGGGAGAGTCCTCCGTCGTTGGGAGGCACCCGGTGGTGGGTGAGGACTCGATAACCGCTGCTCTTCCAGTGTGCTCTCAACAGACCGAGGAATAAACGGTTTTGAAAGACTCCACCGGTCAGTCCGATCGTGGTAATGCCGGTGGTGGCGACGGCGAAGTCGACGAGCGTGGCGGTGGCCTCGGCCAGGGCATGGTGGAAACCGAGTGCCAGTTCCGCGGGAGGCGTTCCCCCGCGGACACCCGCGATCAGGCCCGACAGAAGTGAATGGATCCCGATCTGGTCGCCGTCCACGTCCATGGTCAGCGGGGCGGGGTGAGTGGTGGTGCGAGCGAGTGCCTCGAGTTCGATGGCGGCCTGCCCCTCGTAGGTGACGCGGTGACGAACACCCAGTAGTGAGGAGACCCCGTCGAACAGACGGCCCGCGCTGGTGGTCCTGACGCAGCCCCTGCCCGACACCAGTTGTGACGCGACCGCCGCGCGTTCCGCTGCCGGCAGCGCGTCCGTGCAGGGGAGTCCGTCGAGGTTCCCGATCCCGGCCTCGTGCAGGAGGGCGAGTGCCACCCGGGCCGGGTTGCGGACGGCGGCATCACCGCCGGGAAGAGAAAAGGGCTGCAGGTGTCCCATACGCCGGGTGCTCAGCACGTCGGGGCCGACGAGGAGGAGTTCGCCGCCCCACACCGTGCCGTCGCAGCCGTATCCGGTGCCATCGAAGGCCACACCCAGCACCGTGGTGCCCAGCAATCCCTGTTCCGCCATCAGTGACGCGACGTGTGCGTGATGGTGCTGGACGGTGTGCAGAGGGGTGCCGGTCCGCTCGCTGTACCGCTGCGCCCAGTGATGGGTCGAGTATCCGGGATGCGCATCGGCGATCACTGCCTCGGGCGAGATGCCGTGGAGGTGCGTCAACTGCTGCACCGACGTCTCGAACGCCCGCAGACTTTCGAGACTGCCCATGTCGCCCAGATGCGCCGAACAGAAGGCGTAGTCCTGCCGGGTAATGCAGAAGGTGTTCTTGATCTCGGCACCGACCGCCAGCACCTCCGGACTGTGCTCCGGGAGTACGACCGGCAGTGGTGCGTAGCCGCGGGATCGCCGGATCGGCAGGACGGTGTCACCGTCGACCGACAGCACCGAGTCCTCGCACGGCACGGCGATGCGGCGGTCGTGCATCAGGAACACGTCCGCGATGCTCCGAAGCCGCGTGCGCGCATCGTCGTTGTCGAAGCACAGCGGTTCACCGCTGAGATTGCCGGAAGTCATCACCAACGTCCGCGGCGGTGTCACCCGGCCGCCCGGGGTGCGCGCGAATAGCAGATGGTGCAGCGGCGTGTAGGGGAGCATCACACCGAGGTCGTCGATGCCGGGAGCGATGCCCTCGGACACGGAAGTCGAGCCGTGCTTGCGCAGCAGGACGATCGGCCGGGCCGGATGCTGCAGCAGGGCAGTCTCGAACTCGGAGATCCGGCACAGTTCCCGCGCCACGGAGAGGTCGGCCGTCATCACCGCGAACGGCTTGTCCGGCCGATGCTTGCGCTTGCGGAGGGTCGCGACCGCCGCGCTGTCGGTGGCGTCGCAGACGAGATGGAACCCGCCGAGACCCTTGACCGCGACGATCCTCCCGTCCTGCAGCGCCCCCTGCACGGCGAGCAGTACGGTGTCATCGCCCGTGAGACGTTCAGCGTCCACTTCGGCGAACAGGTGCGGACCGCAGTCGGGGCAGCAGACCGGCTGCGCGTGGAACCGGCGATCATCGGGGTCGCGGTACTCGGCCGAGCACCGCTCACACAACGGGAACTCGGCCATCGTCGTGTTGGGCCGGTCGTAGGGCAGGTCGGTGATCACGGTGAAACGAGGTCCACAGTTCGTGCAGTTGATGAACGGGTGGCGGTACCGGCGGTCCTGCGGATCACCCAGCTCGCGGAGGCAATCCGCGCACGTCGCCACGTCGGGTGAGACGAGCGTTCTCGCACCGGCGACGTGACGGCTGTCGATGATCCGGAACGCGTCGTCGCCCCGCAGCGGTACCGCTTCGACGGCCACGTCCACGATGACCGCCATCGGCGGCGCGTCCGCGCGGAGCCTGCGGGTGAACTCCGACAACGACGCGGCGGGACCTTCCACCTCGATGAACACGCTGACGTCGTCGTTGCCGCAGTGGCCGCTGACACCGAGGTCGTCGGCGAGTCGGGCGACGAACGGGCGGAAGCCGACGCCCTGCACGACCCCGTGAACCGTGATGCGCGATCGTTCGACCGTCATCCTCGGATGATTCTCCGGTCGAGGTCTTGGGCGCAAGAGGCCTCCGTGGCGACGCCCGTGTGGAGCGGAAGGGCCCCGGTGATCAGCCCGGGCTACTCCTCTTCGGTAGCGCGGGCGCCGGTGACGGTGTCGATCAACCCGTAGTCCCGAGCCTCGTCCGCGGAGAGAATTCGGTGTGCGCGCATGTCGTCGATCACGGTGTCGACGGGACGTCCACAGGAGTCGGCGATACGACCCTGCAGTCTGCGTAGTTGCCGCGAGTGATGTTCGGTGGCCGTGGCGATGTCCGATGCCGGACCGGCACACGTGGTCCGCGGTTCGCGGAGGTGGAAGGTGGCGTGGGGTGCTGCCGTCCGTTTCTCGGCGGGAGACAGGAGCGCGACCGCCACGCTCGCGACGACGCCCTGGCAGTGGACGTGCAGCGGCACGCTCATCAGATCCAAGGTGTCGAGAAGGGCGGCGGCTGCGTCGACATCGGCATCGACGCTGCGCAGCCACACCTGGACCGCCCCGTCGCCGGACGCGTCGAGCAGGGCGAGTGACGCCGCCGCGCGGTTGGTGGCTTCGCTCTCGAGTCTGCCGGTCAACGTCACGATCCGTTGATCGAACAGGCGCTCGGCGAGCCAGTCGGAACTGGGAGCGGGGACCGACGTGACGTGCATCGGCGCGGGTGGCTGCGGCGGATCCGGTTGCCACGGTGTGTGGAACGGCGGGACGGGCGGCGGTGAGGGTGGTGGCCAAATCATGGTGATGACTCCTGTTGTGCAGAGATCGTCCAGTCGACAGTCCGGCCGACGGCCGCCGCATACCGTTCGAGCGTCGAGAGCCGAGGATCGATGTCACCGCGCTCGAGGCGTGCTATCGCGGACTGCGACGTGCCCATCTGTGCCGCGATGTCAGTCTGGGTCAGTCGGTGCTCGAGCCGGGTTGCGACCAGTTCGTCCAGGAGCGCTCGACGCCGGCCGGACAGGTGTTCCAATCCGGGAAAGGAAGTGCGCCGAGGTTCGGTCGACATACCATCGATGATATCTCGAATTCGATATACGGAGGGGTGCTCATGGCGAAAGTTCGTGCGGCCGTCGTCGGCGGCGGCATCATCGGTCTGGCGGTCGCCCGGGAACTCCTGCACCGGATCGACGGCCTCGAGTTGACGTTGTTCGAGAAGGAGACCCGTGTTGCGGCCCATCAGACCGGCCACAACAGCGGAGTCGTCCACGCCGGTCTCTACTACACCCCCGGCAGCCTCAGGGCCCGGCTGTGTCTGCGTGGTGTCACCCTGCTCCGGCAGTATTCACAGGACAAGGGTGTGCCCTACGAGGAATGCGGCAAAGTGGTGATCGCCCACGATTCCACTGAAATAGCTCGTATGAACGCCATATTCGAGCGTGCCGTTTCCAACGGGGTGCCGGACGTCCGGTTGCTCGACGGCGGCGCGATTCGGGACATCGAACCGCACGCACGCGGAGTCGCCGCGATCCATTCCCCGAGAACTGCGATCATCGACTACGTCGCGGTGGCGGAGGCGCTCGCAGGAGACGTCGGCGCGGCCGGTGGAAGGGTACGACTCGGGACCGAAGTGGTGGGGCTGGAAAGCCGGGCGCGGGAGGCTTTGGTCACCACCTCCCACGGGACCGAGTCGTTCGATCTGGTGGTCACCTGCGCCGGCTTACAGTCGGACCGCGTCGCGGTACTGTCCGGTGAGTCCCGATCACCGCGCGTGGTCCCGTTCTCCGGCGACTACTTCCTGTTGCAACCCGACCGTTCGTCGCTGGTGAAGGGGCTGATCTATCCGGTGCCGGACCCTCGCTATCCGTTCCTCGGCGTGCATCTCACGAAACGGATCGACGGCCGGATCATGCTCGGCCCGAACGCTTTCCTCGCGCTCGGCCGCGAGGCATACACGTGGCAGGACTGGTCGGTGCGCGATACCGCGTCGGCGATCGGATTTCCGGGGTTCTGGCGGTTCGCCCGCGGAAACGTAGCGGCAGCCGTGCGTGAAGCCCGCACCGTCCTGAGTACCGAGGCGTTCGTGCGGGAGGCGCAGAAGTACGTGCCCGATGTGTGTCGCACGGACGTCACCCGTGGTCCCCGGGGGATACGGGCCCAGGCAATGAACGCCGACGGAAGCCTCGAGGACGACTTCGTCATTACCGGGGCGCACCGCGTCATTCACGTCCGGAACGCGCCCTCCCCGGGTGCGACGTCCTCGCTTGCCATCGCCGAATACGTCGTCGACGAGGCGCTCGCGCGCGCAACCGGGTGAGCTTGCCGTGACGTCCGACCGCCGCAACGCTGCAGTCGGAGGGTCAGCGGCGTCGCAGCTGGAGCGTGAAGCCCTCGGGCATGAGGGTGAGCCGCTCGGCGATCTTCAACTGATAATCCGGAGCACCCACGATGTCGTAGCGGCGCAGAATGGTCCCGAGAACGAGCACGGCCTCGTGTACCGCGAATTGTCTTCCGATGCAGGCGCGTTCGCCGGTTCCGAAGGGCTTGTACACGTGCGCGGGACGCGACCGGATGTGTTCGGGCAAGAAGTTGTCGGGGTCGAAGGCCTCGGGATCGTCCCCCCAGACGGGGTCGCGGTGCAGCGCGGGGATGAGGACGAGGACCCAGTCGCCGACCTTCATCGGATACTTGCCGACGAGGGTGGTGTCGACGGTGGCCTCCCGGCCGTAGGCGGGCGCCGTGGGCCACAGCCGCAGCGACTCGTCGAGCACTCGTCGCACATACCGCAGTTTGGCGATCTGCTCGAACTCCGGTGTCTCCTCGCCCCACACCTCCTCGACCTCGGCGCGAGCCTTCGCAAGCACCTCGGGGTGACGAGAGAGGTAGTAGAGGGCGAAAGACAGCGCGCCGGAAGTCGTCTCGTGTCCCGCGACGAGGAAGGTGACCACCTGATGACGGATGTTCAACTCGTCGATCTTGTCGGGGTGATCTTCCCGGGCCGCCCGCAACATCAGTTCGAGCAGGTCCTCGGGGCCCGCGTTGCCGCTGCCTCGGCGGGCCCGGATCACCTCGTCGACCACTTCGGCCAGATACTCCAGATTTCTCGCATTGCGGCGATCCGCCCTGCGTGTCAGGAGTCGCCCGATCGCGGACGTCTTCACGAACGTCGTCCGCTGCGAATGGCTGAGTGCGCCCACCATTGCCTGCACGAATGGGTGCGGACGTGGACGCTCGAACGAGTCGAACGAATAGCTGAAGCCCGTGCGGCCGATCGTCTCGAGGGTCAGCTTGGTCATGTCCGAAGACACGTCCACGGGTGTGCCGTCGGTGCGGCGGTCCCAGTACTCGGTCAACTCGTCGGCGACGTCGAGCATCGTACGGTGGTACGAGCGCATCGCCGGCTTCGTGAAGGCCGGCGCGAGCAGGTTGTGTGCCTTGCTCCAATTGGGCTCGTGGTTGTAGGCGGTGAACAGCCCGTCTCCGCCCAACTCCCGCAAGGAGGCGACGCCGGGAGCGAGGTGTTTGGCGAAACGGGACTCGTCCGACAGTTCCGCCACCATGTCGGCGCCCGAGGCGAACACGAAGCGGTTACCGAGGACATCGCGTTCGAAGATGGGCCCGAGCGTCTTCCCGATCTCCATCGAATTCTGCAATGGCTTGCGGATGTTGATGCCGAGCACGTCACCGAGTACCGGTAGTCGCCAGCGGGGATGAGGAATAGCCGCGGTGTCGCGCTCGCGAAGTGATTCGACGCTCATATTGCCCCCGGTGTGTCGCGCACTACTGAATTGATGTCTAGTACGCAAGGTACGCCTTACTGAATCGGTGTCAAGTAGTAGCGTGAGTCAGCATGACCAGTGCCCGCCGCCGCCTCGACCCCGAACAGCGGCGGACGCAGCTACTCGACATCGGCGCGCGTTTGTTCGCCGACCGGCCGTACGAGGACGTGTGGATCGAGGAGGTCGCCGAGCTCGCCGAGGTGTCGCGTGGGTTGATGTACCACTACTTCCCGACGAAACGAGACTTCTTCGCGGCCATCGTCGAGCGCGAGTCCGAACGGCTCCTCGCGGCCACTGCCCCCGACCCGTCGTTACCCGTCGAAGAGCAGGTGGCGGCGGGCCTCGACGCGTATCTCGAGCATGTCGCCAGCCATCGGCACGGCGTGCGGGCGGTCAACTTCGGTGCCCTGTCGGCGGATGCCGACATTCGGGCCATCGTCGAGCGCGAACTCGACGCGCAACAACGCCGGATCGTCGACGCCCTCGACCCACCGGCGGACGACCGTGAGCTCATCGGTGTCGCGGTGCGCGGCTGGATCGCCTTTGTCCGAGCGGTGTGTATGGACTGGCTCGATCACCCGTCGATCCGCGAAAGCGAACTTCGGGACCTCTGTCTGCGGTCGCTGACCGGGATGCTCGGGGGGTGGCCGGATTGAACCCCGTGATCATCGAGCGAGAATCGACTGTCGATGCACCCATGGACCGGGTCTGGGACCGCGTCGTGAGCCCCGAGGGCATCAACGACGAGTTGCGGCCCTGGTTGACGATGAGTCTGCCCCGCGGCGCCGGGTCGATCACCATCGACACTGTTCCCGTGGGCGACCCCCTCGGCCGCGCCTGGCTCAAACTTTTCGGCATTCTGCCCTTCGACTACGACGCCCTGACCATCGCCGAGCTCGATCGGGGACGACGGTTCCACGAGAAGTCGACGATGCTCAGCATGCGTCGTTGGGAGCACGAACGCACTCTGACTCCGTGCGAGGACGGTCGTACTCGGATTTCTGACCGGATCACGTTCGAACTTCGTACTCCGATGGCGATAATGGCGCCCTTGATCGGTCGCGTGGTGCACGCCCTCTTCGGTCACCGGCACCGTCGCCTGCGGCGTCATTTCGACCGACCGATCACCAGTCGGTGAATCAACCGTGCCGCGGTGCGTGCGGTGCGCTGGTCGATGTCGTAGACAGGATTGAGTTCGGCCACATCGCAGACCGCGAGTTTTCCACTGGCGGAAACGGTGTCGCAGATGAACTGCACTGTCTCGACCGGAATGCCGAACGCGGCGGGCGCACTCACTCCCGGCGCGACTGCAGCGGGTAGAGCGTCGAGATCGATGGTCAGGTAGACGAGGTCCACGCCCGCCAGGGATTCGAGGACGAACGCGCGCACGGCAGCCCGGTCGAGCGAGTCGTCGTCCGACAGATAGCGCACACCGAGTCGCCGGGCGGTGTCGAACAGCGCTGTCGTGTTACTCGGCTGGGCGATGCCGATCACCGAGTACTGCACTGCGGTTCCGGCGGCACGTTCGCGCTCGAGAACTTGCCGGAACGGCGTTCCCGAAGACGCCACCGGATCGGGACGGAGATCGAAGTGCGCGTCCACGTTGAGGATTCCGATTCGCCGATCCGAGGTTCTCAGTGCGGACCGGGCCAGACCGAGGTACGTCCCGTACGCCATTTCGTGCCCGCCGCCGAGGACGACCGGGAAGTGACCCGCGTCGACGACGGCGCCGACCGCGGCCGCGAGCGCCTCCTGCCCGGCCTCGAGCCGATCATCGACGACTGCGATGGTGCCGGCGTCGTACGCCCGAATCGGGTGGGGCAGCGCCATGGAGGAAAGTGCGGACCGCAACGCGTCCGGTCCGCCCGCCGCCCCCCGCCGCCCCTTGTTTCGTGCCACCCCTTCGTCACTCGCGAAACCGAGAAGCACGGTCGCCCCCGGTTCGGTTGCGGGATCGAACGGTGTGACCACTTGATGCCAGCGCAGGTGCTCCGACGTGGAGCCGTCGACTCGCCCCGACCAGGTCGGCGGGGGAGTGGACACCGGAATGTGCACGTTCACGGCCGGCACCGGGCGGCCGAGTATGCAAGGACGCCGCTGCGCCACACGTCGGTGATCAGGGGGACGCCCGGGCGATAGGCGAGATGAAGATACGACGGCGCATCCAGCGCCAGGGCGTCGGCACGGGCGCCGGGACGCAACACCCCGACGTCGTCTCGTCGCAGTGCCCGCGCGCCCCCGGCTGTGGCAGCCCAGACGGCCTCGTCCGGTGTCATGTGCATGTCTCGCACGGCGAGGGCAATGCAGAACGGCAGGCTGGTGGTGTAGCTCGTCCCGGGATTGCAGTCCGCGCCGAGTGCCACCGTCACCCCGGCGTCGATCAGGGCGCGGGCGTCGGGGTACTTGTTCCGGGTCGAGAAGTCCGCTGCCGGAAGGAGAGTCGCCACCGTGGAACTTCCGGCCAGGGCATCGCGGTCGGACTGCGTGGTGTAGCAGACATGGTCGACGGACGCGGCTCCCAGCTCCACTGCCAACTGGACGCCCGGTCCCTGGCCGAGCTGATTTCCGTGTACCCGCGGGATCAGGCCTCTCGCCATCCCGGCAGTGAGGACCGCGCGTGCCTGGTCCCGGTCGAATGCCCCTCTCTCGCAGAAGACGTCGATCCACTTCGCCTCGCTTGCACACGCGTCGATCATCTCCGCGCACACCATGGTGACGTAGTCGTCGGTGCGCCCTTCGTATTCGGGCGGCGGCACGTGCGCGGCGAGCAACGTGACCTCGTCGGTGAGCGACGCCGCGATCCGGGTGCAGCGCAGTTCGTGTCCGACCGTCTGGCCGTACCCGGTCTTGCATTCGACGGTGGTGCTGCCCGACCGCAGCGCTTCGGCGAGGAGACGGCGCGAATTGGCCTGTAGTTCTTCGTCGGTCGCGGATCGTGTCGCTTCGATCGTGGTGCGGATCCCGCCTGCGGCATAGGGGTGCCCGGCCATGCGCGCGGCGAACTCCTCGGCACGTTCGCCGCCGAAGACGAGGTGCGCGTGGCTCTCGACGAAACCCGGGAGGACGGCCCGGCCGTCGAGATCGTGTCCGGCATCAGCGCTCGGGGCGGTTCCCGAGGGCCCCACCCACGCCACCGTGCCACCGTCGAATACGACGGCCGCGTCGCGGATCAGTCCGAGTGGACCGGCTCCGGCGCCCGGGTCGTTGGTCACCAGCATGCCGATGTTGGTGAGGACCGTCGAGCGGGCGGCGTTCGTCGTCACGACGCACCCTCACCCTTCGGACATCGGTATGCGCACACCGCGCTCCCTGGCGATGTCGGCGGCGTGTTCGTATCCGGCGTCGACGTGCCGGACGATTCCCGTTCCGGGGTCGTTGGTGAGCACCCTCGTCAGTTTCTGCGTCGCCAGGTCGGTGCCGTCCGCCACACACACCTGCCCGGCGTGGATGGACCGCCCCATCCCTACGCCGCCGCCCTGGTGGATCGACACCCACGACGCACCGGACGCGGTGTTGAGCAGTGCGTTGAGCAAAGGCCAGTCGGCGACGGCGTCGGAGCCGTCCGCCATCGCTTCGGTCTCGCGGTACGGCGAGGCGACCGACCCCGAATCGAGGTGGTCGCGGCCGATCACGATGGGCGCCGACACCTCACCGGATGCCACCATCTCGTTGAACCGCACACCCGCGAGGTGCCGCTCGCCATACCCGAGCCAGCAGATGCGGGCGGGCAGGCCCTGAAAGGCCACTCGCTGGCCGGCCAGTGTGATCCACCGGCGCAGGTGCTCGTTGTCGGGGAAGAGATCGAGGATCGCGGAGTCGGTGGCGGCGATATCCGCGGGATCACCGGACAACGCGGCCCAGCGGAACGGTCCCCGCCCCTCCTCGAACAGCGGCCGGATATACGCGGGAACGAATCCGGGGAAGTCGAATGCGCGGTCGTAACCGGCCTTGCGCGCCTCGTCCCGGATCGAGTTGCCGTAGTCGAACACCACAGCGCCCCGATCGAGAAACCCCACCATCGCGGCCACATGCCGGGCCATCGACGCCCGGGCGTCCTCGGTGAACGTCACCGGGTCCTTCTCCGCCATCCTCTTCATGTCGCCGAAGTCCATTCCGAGCGGCAGGTACGACAGCGGGTCGTGCGCGGAGGTCTGGTCGGTGACGATGTCGATCGGTGCCTTTCTGGCCAGCAACTCAGGGAGCACCTCGGCAGCATTGCCCTCCAGACCGATGGACAGCGGACGCCTCGCGTCGCGGGCTTCCACCGCGAGAGCCAGCGCCTCCGAGATGTCTGCGGCCTTGACGTCGAGGTAGTCGAGCGCGATCCGGCGATCGATGCGGGTGACGTCGCAATCGACGCAGATCGCCACGCCCTCGTTCATCGTGACCGCGAGCGGTTGCGCGCCGCCCATCCCGCCCAGGCCCGCAGTCAGGGTGATCGTTCCCGCGAGCGTGCCGCCGAAGCGGGCGCGTGCCACCGCGCCGAAAGTCTCATACGTGCCCTGCAGGATGCCCTGCGTGCCGATGTAGATCCAGGAACCCGCTGTCATCTGCCCGTACATCATCAGCCCGAGCGCCTCGAGCCGCCGGAACTCCTCCCAGTTGGCCCAGTCACCCACCAGGTTGGAGTTGGCCAGGAGCACCCGGGGCGCCCACTCGTGCGTGCGGAACACCCCGACCGGTTTCCCGGACTGCACCAGCATCGTCTCGTCCGACTTCAGGGTCCGGAGCGTCCTGACCATCGCCTCGAAGGCGTCCCAGCTGCGCGCGGCCTTTCCGGTCCCGCCGTAGACGACGAGGGAGTCGGGGTGCTCGGCAACCTCGGGATCGAGGTTGTTCATGAGCATCCGCAACGCGGCCTCCTGCGGCCAACCGAGCGTGGTGAGTTCCGGCCCGCGGGGTGCCGACACCCGTCGTGGCCTGGCAGTCGAAGGCGTCGTCGTCACTGTCCACCCTCCAGCTTTCGATGGTCTCGAGTCAGTGTGGGTCTAGAAGCAGTGTGCTCCCGCTGGGCAACGCAGGGGGCAGGTTTCTGCTGAGCGAGGCGGAACGCGCACGTGGCCGGAAGCGGGCATTTCGGGCGCCATCCCCCTGACTTTGTCACGATTGAGTCACGGACCGCTACGGTAGGACATTGACGACGACGCCGATCATGAGAGAACAGATCCTTGTTACGAAGTGACTCGAAGTTCAGGACATATGGCTTTCACGCCGTCGCGGTCCTTGCGGCCGTCTTCTCGCTCGCGTTGGTGGCCTACCGCGAGTACGAGGCGGCGACGGGCTACCTCATGGATCTCTCCGTGTTCCGGGACGCCGGCTACGCATTCCTCAACGGCCTTCCGCTCTACTCTGCTGATTTCCCGAGCAGCTCCGGATTCCGATTCATCTATGCGCCTTTCGCGGCCATCCTCTTCGCGCCGATGGCAGAACTCGACCCGGCGGTTCTGCAGGTGCTGTGGTGCGCCCTGAATATCGCGCTCGTGTGGTGGATGCTGCGGGTGGTGTTCGCCAAGCTCGACATGCGGCGTCCGGACCTTCTCGCACTGATGTCGCTGGGTCCGGTCCTGCTCCTCGAGCCGATGCGCTCGAACTTCGGCTTCGGGCAGGTCAACATCATCCTGATGGCTTTGGTGGTCGCCGACTGCACCGGCGTGATCCCACGCCGATTCCGTGGCATCGCGATCGGTTTGGCGGCGGCAGTCAAGATCACCCCTGCGGCGTTTCTCCTGGTGCTCCTGGTCCGCCGGGATTGCCGCTCCATCGCGCGTGCCTTCGCTGCCATCCTCGCGACCATCGGCCTCGGCTTCTGGCTCCTGCCCCAGTCGTCGGTGTGGTTCTGGACCACCGAGTTCTTCGCTACCGGCCGCGCCGGCCCGCCGGACTTCTTCCGCAACCAGGCCCTCACCGGTCTGATCGCCCGGCTGGGAGTCGAGGGCCGGCTCGCCAGTGCCGTGTGGATGGCGTGCGTCGTCGTGGTGGTCGCAGCTGTCGCGTGGTCGGCTCACCGGTTCACCCGGTCGGGGGAACATGTGATCGCGTTGTCCATCGTCGCGTTGGGGTCTCTGCTCGCGGCACCGTTCGCCGTCACGCATCACTGGGCGTACAGCATCCTTCTCATCCCGATTCTCGTCGCGCCTCGCTACCGCAGCTGGCGGCCGGTGGTCGGCGCGGCAACCCTCGTCTTCTTGATCGGCCCGAATTACGTACTCCAGTCCTCGTCGTCGGGCTGGGTGGAGTCGGCCGTGCGTGAGGTGGTCGGAAGCTCGCAATGTCTCGCCGGGGTGGTCCTCCTCTGCGCCGCAGTCGTGGCGGCGCGGTCGCGTACCGCGGTCAGCCCAGACGCCACGGTCGAGCCCGCCTCCGCGGACGCGTTGGAACCCGCCCGGCCCTGAAACCTCCTACCGACGGCGGGCGAATGTACCGTTCAGCGCCTCAGATGCGTCGAACGGTACATTCGCCCGGTGTCGAGGGGGCCGCGCTATCGTCGAAACATGTGCCGAAACATCACCGAACTGCGCGGACTCGAACCGGCAGCCACCGCGGAGGAGATAGAAGCGGCGGCGCGTCAATACGTACGTAAGGTCAGCGGGATTCAGAAAGTGTCGGACGCCAACCGCGAGCCCTTCGAGGAGGCGGTGGCGATCGTCACCGCGGCCACCACCACACTGCTGGCTGCGCTGCCACCTCGGAAGCAGCCGCCCCCCACCGTGCCGCCGCTGCGACGGCCGGAGGTCCGGGCGCGGATCGAGGCGAAGGCTGCGTCGTCCGGCTGATCCTTCACCCTGCACCTGGACGAACGGGACGTACGCTGCGTTGGATCGAACGAACGTCCCGTTCGTGCAGGAGCAGAGGCGGCCGCGTGCCGACGTCAGTAGCGCAGTGCGCCCAGGGCGTCGATGCGTTTGACGGCGTCCGCGACGATGCCGTCGATGAGGTCCTTGCAGGTGGGCAGATCGTCCAGTAGCCCCACTACCTGACCCGACGCCAGGACACCGGCGGCGGTGTTGCCGTCGACGAGCCCGGCCTTGAGCAGCATCGGTGTGTTGGCGGCCATGATGATCTGCTGCCAGGTGCGGTCGCTGGACTTCTTCATGGCGAGGCCGTCCTTGACGAGCGTCGACCATTTCATGCCGGTCATCGCTTTGAATTTGGACGCGTTGCGGGCGGCGGCCACGAGTCCGCGCACATTCCCGGAGTGCTCGAGGCTGTTGACTAGTTCGGTGTTGAGGACCCGGTGCGGCATGCCGTCGACCTTCCGCGACACCGTGGTGTCCTGCAGTCCCTTGGCCAGGTACTCCTGCTTCACGGAGTCGGGCACGGTCGATTCCTGGGTGAGGAGGAAACGGGTGCCCATCGCGACCCCGGCGGCGCCGTAGGCCAGCGCCGCAGCCAGCCCGCGGCCGTCGTAGAAGCCGCCCGCCGCGACGACGGGGATGTCGACGGCGTCGAGCACCGAGGGCAGCAGCAGGGTGGTGGCGACCGGTCCGGTGTGGCCGCCGCCTTCACCGCCCTGCACGATCACCGCGTCGGCGCCCCACGACGCCACCTTTTTCGCGTGCTTGGCCGCGCCGATCGACGGTATGACCACCACACCGGCCGCTTTGAGCTTCGCGATCAGTTCCTGTTTGGGGGCGAGCGCGAACGACGCGACGCGCACCTTCTCCCGGATCAGCAGGTCGATGCGTTGCGGGGCGTCGGTGGCATCGGCACGGATATTGACCCCGAAAGGCTTGTCCGTCAACGTCTTGGTCTTGGCGATGGCCGCCTCGAGTTCCTCGTACGTCATGGTCGCCGACGCCAGAATCCCGAGTCCGCCGGCGTTCGCGGTACCGGCAACGAGCCGCGGTCCGGCCACCCAGCCCATCCCGGTCTGGACCACCGGATGTTCGACACCGACGAGTTCCGTCAACGCCGTTCGGAGCGCGCTCATGCCGACACCTCCCGGTCGCGAAGGCTGCGAGGATCGAGGACCTCGCGGATCAGGTGCAGTTCTTCTTCGGTCGGTTCGCGCGTCACCCCGGCCTCGTCCAACCCGGCCACCTCGAACGACGTGTTCTCCGCAACCTGGTCGGCGGTGACGCCCGGGTGGAGGCTCAGCGCGCGGAACGTGTGGCCGGGTCCGCCGAAATCGAACACGCCGAGATTGCTCACCACGCGGTGCAGGTGCAGGAAGCGGAACGCCGGGTTCTCGGGATCGACCTGGTCGTAGCCCACTCCGGACACGATGTCGACCTTGTCGCAGAACACCCGGGACGAATGCTTGCCCACCCAGTAGCTCGTGGGGTGGTTGATGGTGTTGCCGGGTGCACCGCGGACACCGAACATCTGGCGCGTGGGGTGTTGCAGCGGACCGAACGCCGACAGGTTCTGGTTGCCGTGCCGGTCGATCTGGTTGGCGCCCATGACGACGTGGCGTCGTCCGGATGCGACGACGTCGAACACCTTCCGGAACGGCATCCACCCCTCGATCGGTGCCTTGGCGCCGACAGCCGGGGTGTCGGCGAAGATCAGGGCTTCACCGTCGGTGATGAGCAGGTCGGGTTCGGTGGTGAGCCGGGCGAGCCGGGCCCCGATCAGTGGCAGCGTCGCCATGGGGCTGGCCATGATCTCTCCTGCACCGGAGAAGATTTCGGCGCAGGCGATGGCGCAGTATTCTGCGCGAGTCACCTCGGTGATCGTCTCGCTCATGCGTGTTCTCCAAACTTCTTCACGGCGGCCTGGTAGTCGTCTTCGCTGCCCGAGAGATAGGTGTCGACGAACTTCTGCCACGACTCCGGAGTTTTCGCCGATTCGGCGTAGTGCCGCTGGAACTTCTCGTCGCGCCCGTAGCTGTCGCCGGCGAGCGTGAAGTGCGCACCGTTGGGTGCCTCGACGACGCCGTCGACCATCATGCGGTTGAGGATGAGGTTCTGCAAGGGAACGGTTTTCACCAGTTCCTCGGTTTCTACCACTCGCTCGACGGAGACGAACCGCTTCTCCGCCGCGGCGCAGTACAGGTCGTCGAAGTAGGGATCGACACCGGTGTATGCGGCGTTGCCGTGCTTGTCGCCGAGATTCAGATGTACCAGCGCCGCATCGAGATTCAGTGCGGGCATCGCGATGAGGGTCTCGGACTTGCCCGAGGCGTCGGGGTAGGGGGAGGTGACGGTGCGTAATTCGTCGCCCCAGAAGGCGCGGACGTCGGAACCGAGGCCCGCGCGGATCGGCAGAAACGGCAACCGCGCCGCCGCGGCTTCGAGGCCGCACTTGACCATGCCCTCGTCCATTTCCCGGACCTCGATCTCGCCGCCCGTGCGGGCCTTCGCGAACCAGGGGTCGTAGAACGGTGCCGAGTCGAGTGAGACGAATCCGTAGTACGCCTTCTTCACCTTGCCCGCCGAGCACAGCAGGCCGAGGTCGGGGCCGCCGTAGGTGACGACGGTGAGGTCGGTGATATCCGAGCGAAGCAACGCGCGCACCAGAGCCATCGGCTTGCGCCGAGAACCCCAGCCACCGATGCCGATGGTCATTCCGCTGCGCAGTTCGCCGACGACGTCGTCCAGAGACATTCGCTTGTCACGCTTGGTGGCCATGTATCAGCCTTCCCTGTTGTTCGAGTTGGAGCGGGGCTTACCGGTCTCGACGAACTCGTCTCGATGTTCGTCGGAGACCCCCACCAGGTTGAGTTCGAAGGTGTAGCCCTGTTCGAGTCGGTAACTGGTCTTCACGTCGACGGGGTCGATCCCGTTGATCGCCTCCTTGGCGCACCGGATCACGCGGGTGTCCTTGGCGGCGATCTTGCCGGCGATGTCGCGGGCGGCGGCGTCGAGTTTCTCGCGCGGTACCACCTCGTAGACCGAGCCGAAGTGCTGCAGTTGTTGTGCGGTCACGTTCTGGGCCGTGTAGTACAGGGTGCGCATCATGTGTTGCGGGACGAGACGAGCCAGGTGTGTCGCGGCGCCGAGTGCACCGCGGTCGACCTCCGGCAGTCCGAAGACGGCGTCGTCCGAGGCGACGATCACGTCGGCATTGCCGACCAGGCCGACGCCCCCACCGACGCAGAACCCGTTGACGGCGACCACCACGGGAACGGCGCAGTCGTAGACGGCGGCGAACGCGGCAGCGCACCCGCGATTGGCGTCAACGAGGGCGTCGTAGCCGTCGGTGGCCTGCATCTCCTTGATGTCGACGCCGGCGTTGAATCCGCGGCCCTCGGCTCGCAGGATCACCACGTGTGTGTTCGGGTTGCGGCCCGCAGCCAGCACCGCGTCGGCCAGTTCGAACCAGCCTTGCGACGGGATGGCGTTTACGGGCGGGTAGTCGACCGTCACTGTCGTGATGCCCCCGGGCTCGTCGTCAGTCCGGATTCCCATGTGTTTCCTCCATTTGAGCGGCCTCGCTACTGCACCAAGCAATTGCTTGGTAGGGTAGCACGATGGAAACGCGTTTCACTATGGACAGAACGGTGGTGCTCGTGACCGGCGGCGTTCGCGGAGTAGGTGCAGGCATCAGCCGCACCTTCCTGCGCGCGGGTGCCACGGTCGTGACCTGTGCGCGGAGGCCGGCGGACGGCCCGGTCGAAGCGGACGGTCGCGTCGCGGAGTTCATCGCCTGCGACATCCGCGACCCGGAGCAGGTACAGGGCATGGTCGATCGGATCGTCGAACGGCACGGCCGCCTCGACGTTCTGGTCAACAATGCGGGAGGTGCGCCCTACGCACTCGCTGCGGAGGCCAGCCCGAAGTACCACTCCAAGATCGTCGAACTGAACCTGCTCGCGCCCTTGCTGGTGTCGCAGGTGGCCAACGCGGTGATGCAAAACCAGGATTCAGGCGGCGCGATCGTCAACATCTCGAGCGTCAGCGGTTCACGGCCCTCACCCGGTACGGCTGCCTATGGGGCGGCCAAGGCTGGTGTCGATCACCTCGGCCGCAGTCTGGCGGTGGAGTGGGCGCCGAAGGTGCGGGTCAATTCGATCGTCGTCGGGATGGTCCGCACCGAGCAGGCACATCTGCACTACGGCGGTGAATCGGGGCTCGCGGCTGTCGCGGAGACGATCCCGCTCGGCCGCATGGCCTGCCCCGAGGATGTCGGCAACTGTGCGGTGTTCCTGGCCTCACCACTGGCCGCCTACGTCAGCGGATCGACCTTGACCGTGCACGGCGGCGGCGAGCGCCCGGCCTTCCTGTCAGCAGCAGACCCCGATCCCGCCGGAGTGGCGGCGAATATCAGCCCCCCGCGAGCAGCGGCGAATATCAATGAGGAGAGAACATGAGTGGACTGGTCGACGGTCGCGTCGTCATCGTGACGGGCGCCGGCCGCGGTATCGGACGCGCGCACGCGCTGGCCTTCGCCGCGGAAGGTGCCAAGGTAGTGGTCAACGACATCGGCGCCGGACTCGACGGCTCGGCGACGGGAGAGAGTCCCGCCGAGCAGGTCGTCGCAGAGATTGTGGCCGCCGGCGGCGAGGCCGTCGTCAACGGTGACGATGTCGCGGACTGGGCCGGGGCGGAGAATCTGATCAAGGCTGCACTGGAGCACTTCGGCCGCCTCGACGTGCTGGTGAACAATGCCGGCTTCCTGCGCGACCGCATGCTCGTCGGGATGAGCGAGCAGGAATGGGACGCCGTGGTGCGGGTGCACCTCAAAGGTCATTTCGCCACCCTGCGGCACGCGGCCGCGTATTGGCGCGGTGAGGCGAAAGCGGGCCGTGCCCTGGACGCCCGGATCATCAACACCAGTTCCGGTGCCGGACTGCAGGGTTCGATCGGGCAGGGCAACTACGCGGCGGCGAAGGCGGGTATCGCGGAGTTGACCATTCAGGCGGCGGCGGAACTGAAGAACTACGGCGTCACCGTCAATGCCATCGCCCCGTCCGCCCGGACCCGGATGACCATCGGCGCCGGCGGGGCCATGGCCGAGGCGATGGCGGCGCCCGAGGACGGGTTCGATGCGATGGCCCCGGAGAATGTCTCCCCTCTGGTGGTGTGGCTGGGCAGCACCGAGTCCAAGGACGTCACCGGACGTGTCTTCGAGGTCGAGGGCGGCAAGATCACCGTCGCCGAGGGGTGGCGTCACGGTCCCACTCAGGACAAGGGCGCGCGGTGGGAGCCGAAGGAAATCGGCCCCGTCGTCGCGGACCTGCTCGCCAAGGCCGAAACCCCGGTCCCGGTCTACGGCGCCTGATCCGTGATGTGCGAACGGGACGCTCGTTGCGATAGACCCGACGAGCGTCCCGTTCGTTCCGATGCCGCTCGGATCGGAACACTGTTTGGACACCTTGCTAAACAGGTGTCCAAAAGTTACTCTCCAAGAAGGAAATGCCTCCCGGCTTAGGAGATTTCGTGAAGTTCGGTATTACGTTGTTCACCAGTGACCGCGGAATCGGACCGGCCTCCGCCGCGCGGGGGGCCGAGGCCAATGGATTCGACTCGTTCTACGTGCCCGAGCACACGCACATTCCGATCAAACGTGATGCGGCACATCCGCAGACGGGCGACGCCTCGCTTCCGGACGATCGCTACATGCGCACGCTGGACCCCTGGGTCGCGCTCGCGTCGGCAGCCGCGGTGACCCAGCGTATCGAGCTCGGGACCTCGGTGGCTCTGCCCGTCGAGCACGACCCCATCACGCTTGCCAAGACGATCGCCTCGCTCGACCATCTGAGCGGCGGCCGCGTCGTCCTCGGTGTCGGATACGGCTGGAATCTGGATGAACTTTCCGATCATCATGTTCCGCCGGGCCGCCGTCGCACGATGCTGCGCGAGTACCTCGAGGCCATGCGCGCCCTGTGGACGCAGGAGGAAGCCTCCTACGACGGCGAGTTCGTCACCTTCGGGCCGAGCTGGGCGTGGCCCAAGCCGACGCGTGTGCCTCCGGTCGTCGTCGGTGCGGCCGGCAACGAGAAGAACTTCAAGTGGATCGTGCGTTCGGCCGACGGCTGGATGACCACACCGATCGAGCAGGACATCGACGATCGTGTCCGGTCGCTTCAGCGAATGTGGCGTGAGGCGGGCAGGGCGGGCGAACCGCGGATCGTGGTGCTCGACGGGAAGCCGGATGTCGACAAATTGCGCCGGTGGCGAGACCTCGGCGTCAGTGAGGTCGTGTACGGAGTTCCGGATCGTAGCGAGGAGGAGGTACTCGCGTACCTCGGGCGACTCGCCGGAAAGATCGAAGGTTTGCGCGAGTCGGCGGCGCTTCGCTGAGTAGTGCGGTTGGATAGGACGAGGACACTCAAGTGTGAGAACGTGTTCTAGTATTGCCGTCTGCTGCTCGAGGAGAGGTCGGAGTCCGTGCGCATCGCACTCCTGTCGTATCGAAGTAAGCCCCACTGCGGTGGGCAAGGTGTGTACGTCCGTCATCTCAGCCGTGAACTGGTCGAACTCGGACACCAGGTAGAGGTGTTCTCGGGTCAGCCGTACCCGGATGTCGACCCCCGGGTCACCCTCACGAAGGTCCCGAGTCTCGACCTCTACCGCGAGCCCGATCCGTTCAGAACGCCGCACCCGCGGGAGTTCCGCGACAGCATCGATGTGCTGGAAGTAGCCACCATGTGGACGGCCGGCTTTCCGGAGCCGCTCACATTCAGCTTGCGTGCGGCGCGACTGCTGCGCGAGCGCGCCGACGAGTTCGACGTCGTGCACGACAATCAGTGCCTCGGCTACGGGTTGCTCCAGCTACAGAAGGCCGGCCTGCCCGTCGTCGCGACCATTCACCATCCGATCACCCGCGACCGCGCGCTCGACCTGGCGGCTGCCAAGTGGTGGCGCAAGGTCACAGTCCGGCGCTGGTACGGCTTCTTGAGCATGCAGAAGCGCGTGGCCCGCCGGATTCCCGCGCTGGTGACGGTGTCGCAGTCTTCGGCCGACGACATCAGCGCGGAGTTCGACGTGCCCGCTGCTCATTTGCGGACCATTCCGCTCGGCGTGGACACCGAGGTGTTCCAGCCGCGCGCCGATGCACGGGTGGCGGGGCGGATCGTGTGTGTCGCGAGCGCCGACATGCCGCTCAAGGGTGTGTCGACCTTGCTCGAAGCCGTTGCGAAGGTGCACACCGAACGCACCGTCGAGTTGGTTCTCGTTGCCAAACTGGCGGCGGGCGGGGTCACCGAGAAGCTGATCGACGAACTCGCCATCGGTGACGTGGTGCGCACGGTCTCGGGCATCGACGACTCCGATTTGGCGTCGCTGCTGGCCTCGGCAGACGTCGCCTGTGTCCCGTCCCTGTACGAGGGTTTTTCCCTGCCCGCCGTCGAAGCGATGGCCTGTGGAACGCCGCTCGTCGCGAGCCGTGCCGGTGCCATCCCCGAGGTCGTGGGAACTCAGGAAGAAGCCGGTGTCCTGGTGACGCCCGGCGATCCGCAGGAACTGGCGGACGTGCTGGGCGCGCTGCTCGACGACCCGGAGCGGCGCGTCAGGCTGGGCGATGGCGGCCGCCGCCGCGCGCTCGAGCGCTACAGCTGGTCTGCGGTGGCGGCGAAGACCGCGGAGACTTATGCCGATGCCATCCAGCAGACCCGTGGAGGAGAACGACTGTGCTGACCGTGGACTTCGACCGGCTGGGCGTGAAGCCCGGCGACAAGGTGATCGACATCGGTGCGGGAGCCGGACGGCACTCGTTCGAACTGTATCGGCGCGGGGCCGACGTCATCGCGTTCGACCAGAACGCCGACGAGCTGGCCGACGTCGAGAAGATGTTCGTGGCCATGGCCGAAGTGGGGGAGGCGCCCGCGGGCGCCGACGCGCGTATTCAGGTGGGTGACGCGCTGAACCTGCCCTATGAGGACGGCACGTTCGACGCTGTCCTCATCTCCGAGGTTCTCGAGCACGTGCCCGAGGACGATCGCGCCATCGCCGAGTTGGTGCGCATCCTCAAGCCCGGTGGTGTTGCAGCAGTGACGGTTCCGCGGTGGTTGCCGGAGAAGGTCTGCTGGGCACTGTCCGACGCCTACCACGAAGTGGAAGGCGGGCACGTGCGGATCTATCGGGCCGACGAGTTGGCGGGCAAGCTCACTGCGGCCGGGTTGAAGGTGCAGGGCCGCGATCATGCCCACGCCCTGCATTCACCGTACTGGTGGCTCAAATGCGCGGTGGGGGTGGAGAACAACGACAATCCCCTTACCAAGGCCTACCACCAGGTACTGGTGTGGGACATGATGAAAGCGCCCTGGCTCACTCGCACCGCGGAGAAGGTACTCAACCCCGTGGTCGGCAAGAGCGTGGTGTTCTATCTGGAGAAGCCGAACCGGCCGAGCGCGGTGAGGGCGCCGCGGTGAGAGCGGCCGACGTTCCGTCGGTGCCGAACGTGTTGTCGGAGAGCCAGGTACTGCAGACGGCGAAGTCGATCGCCGCGGCCCAGGAATCGTCGGGCGCGTTGCCGTGGTTCACAGGTGGTCACACCGACCCGTGGGACCACGTCGAATCCGCCATGGCGCTCAGCGCTGCCGGGTTGCGCGAGGAGGCGGAGGCCGCGTACGAGTGGTCGCGCCGCACTCAGCGGCCCGACGGTTCGTGGCCGATGGAGTTCCGGGACGGTGTGGTCCACAATGCCGACTCCGACAGCAACTTCTGCGCGTATCTCGCGGTCGGAGTGTGGCATCACTACCTGATCACCGGTAACCGGGACTTCGCCGTGTCCATGTGGCCCTCGGTGCGGGCAGGGCTCGACTTCGTCGTGGAGTTGCAGGAACCGAGTGGCGAAATTTTCTGGGCCCGAGGAATCGGCGGCGAAGCATGCCCCGAGGCGCTGCTGACCGGCAACTCCAGCATCCACCACAGCCTGCTGTGCGGGTTGTTGCTGGCGCGACTTGTGGACGACCCCCAACCGGAGTGGGAGTTCGCCAAATACACCCTCGGCCACGCGATCCGGCGGCATCCGGAGTCGTTTGCGCTCAAAGACGAATACTCGATGGACTGGTATTACCCCATCCTCGGGGGAGCCGTGCGGGGTGCGGCGGCGGCTGCGCGCATCGAGTCGCGGTGGGACGACTTCGTCGTCGAAGGTCTGGGCATCCGGTGTGTCGACCACCGGCCGTGGGTGACCGGAGCCGAGACGTGCGAGCTGGTGCTGGCCCTCGACGCGATGGGCGAGCGCACCCGCGCTCTCGAACAGTTCGCGGCCATGCAGCATCTGCGTGATCCCGACGGTTCGTACTGGACCGGGCTCGTCTACAGCGACGGCAAACGCTGGCCGGTCGAACAGACCACGTGGACGGGTGGAGCGATGATTCTCGCGGCGGACGCACTGTCGCGCACCACGCCCGGACACGGAATCTTCCGGGACGCGGCGGCGCCGGTGGGACTACCGATCGGTGCAGATCGGTGCGGCGACTACTGTCACGCCAGCGGTTCTCCGGTCTGACCGCCTACCCGTTCGAGAACGCGCAGTGACCCGGTGACGGATGTCTCCTTGAATTGGCCTGTCGCCAAAGCACGTTCGTAGATCTCGAACGGCGGCCGTCCACCGTCCGCGGGGTCCGGGAATACGTCGTGGATGACGAGTGCACCGCCGACGACGACCCAGGGTGCCCACCCCTCGAGGTCGGCGTTCGCGGCCTCCGAGGTGTGTCCGCCGTCGATGAAGACGAAGTCGACGGGGGAGCGCCAGAATGTTGCCACCGTGGAGGAGCGGCCGAGCACCCCGACGACGTATTCTTCGAGCCCCGAGTCGGCCATGGTGTGGCGGAACCGGCCGACGGTGTCGAGCACACCGGTGTGGGGGTCGACGAAGGCCGGTTCGTGGTATTCCCAGCCCGGCTGGTGTTCCTCGGAGCCGTGATGGTGGTCGATGGTGACCACCCGAGCGCCTCTGGCTTTCGCGGCCGCCCCGAGGTAGATCGTGGAGCGGCCGCAGTAGGTGCCGATCTCGACGCCGGTACCGCCCGGAGTCAGATAGTGCATCGCGGCCGCGTGCAGGGCGGTGCCCTCGTCCTCCGGCATGAAACCGGGCGTGGACTCGGCGAGTCGGAGAAGGTCTCGTGTCAGGTGTTCGGTGCTCATGTGGCCTCTGCATCCGGGGCTGCCGCTCTGGCTGCCTTCTTCCGCTTGTGTAGCACCCCACCGATCATGGAGTCGAGTTTCGTACCCAACGGCCACCCCACGTAGTGGCACAGGAACAGGGCGATCTCCCGCAGTTGCTCCTCGTCGAGTTCCTCGTTGTGCAGGGCGGCTCCCACCTGGATCTCCGCGACATCGACCAGACCTTGCGCGGTGAGCGCACCGAGGAGGAGGAGCCTACGGTCGCGGATGCTGAGCCCGGGCCTCGCCCAGATGTCGGCGAAGAGGTGGTCGGCGGTAACGGCGAAGTGCGCGCCGGGACCGTCCTGCATCTCGAAACCGTAGACCTTCTCCATCATGGCCAGGCCGCGGGTGCGGGTGTCGTCACGCATCCCTGCTCCTTCGTCGCAGTCGGCGGTCATCGCTGCTCCTTCGTCGCTGTGCTGTCCACGCCCAGCCCCGGCCCCAGTCCGGTCAGGGCGATCCGGGCGAGCGGCAGGGTGACGTCGAGGCGCTCGCCGAGGCCGATCGCCAGGAGAAGATCCTTCTCGCCGAGGTCCCGGACGTGGGACATGATCGGGTACCAGTTGTCGTTCTCGTCGAGGGCGGCGGTGGTGTCGCGGAGCATGATCGCGCCGGCGCCACCGGTGATCGCGTCGGTGTGCCGGACGACCTTCCCGAGTTCGGTGATGTCGAGACCGGCGGCCTCGGCGAGTCGCAGCGCCTCGGCCGCGGCCGTGAAGGACACGAAGTGCAGCAGGTTGCGGGCGAGCTTCATGCGCGTACCCGCGCCCACGTCGCCCGCGTGCACGACGAGTTCCGCCCAGTGCCCGAACGGCTCCCGCACCTTCTCGAACGCCGTGTCACTCGCGCCGACCATCACGGCGAGCTTGCCCTTGTGTGCGCCCGGGGCGCCGCCGCTCACGGGGGCGTCCACCAGTTCGACGCCCTGCTCACCGCACAACTGCGCCAATTCGACGGCAGTGACGTCGCTGATCGTCGAATGCACCGCCACGACGGTGCCAGGCCGGGCCACCTCCAGCATCTGGACGACGACGTCCCGCACCTGTTCGTCGTTCAGCACGGTCACGGAGATAACGTCCGCGTTCTCGGCCACCTCCCGCGGACTCGACGTCACCTTCGCGCCCGCCTTGCCGAACGGTTCCAGCGCCTCGGGCCGGGTGTCGCACACGATGAGTCCGCCGGGTCGGCCCAGCAGCCGCTTCGCCATGGGCGCACCCATGTTGCCGAGGCCGATGTAGCCGACGGATACCTGCTCGGTCGTGGTCATGCCCGAAAAATCTGTCCGCCGTCGACGTTGAAGATCTGCCCGGTGATCCAGCTCGCCTCGTCGGAGAGCAGGAACAAACACGCCCCGACGAGATCTTCAGGTGTTCCCATGCGCTTGAGGGGCAGGGTCTTGACCATGTCTGCCACCATATTTCCCGGGGTGACGGTGCGGGTGGCTTCGGTGTCGATCGGCCCCGGCGCAATGGCGTTGACCCGAATGTTCATGCCACCCACCTCATGGGCGAGCTGCTGGGTGAGGCCGTTGATTCCCACCTTCGCGAGCCCGTAGAAGCCGGAGTACAACCAAGCCGCCGTGGACGATTGGTTGACGATCGACCCGCCGCCGCCATTGTTCATGTGCGGCCACACCGCGCGGGTCACGTTGAGGGCGCCGTCGAAGTTCACGCTCATGAACTTCTTGTAGTAGTCCCACGGCACGGTGATGAGGAGGTCGAGTTTCATGCCCCCGTAGATGGCGGCGTTGTTGACCAGATAGTCGATGCCGCCGAACTTCTCGACGGTGAACTCGGCGAGTTGTTTCGCCGACTCCTCGTCGGACACGTCGACATCCTTGAATACCGCCGTCCCGCCGTCGGAGGTGATCTGTTTTGCCACGGTTTCGCCGAGTTCCGCGTTGAGATCCGCGACCACCACGTTGGCGCCCTCGGTTGCCAGCGCCCGGGCATATCCCTCGCCGATGCCCTGAGCAGCGCCGGTGACGATGGCTGTCTTTCCGTCGAACCGTCCCATATCGTCTTGTCTCCCTGAGTTGAGTGCGGTGAAAGTGTGGTGATGGACTACAGGGCCGGTTCCGCGACCAGCTTGGTCTCGAGGTACTCCTCGAAGCCCGCGACACCCATTTCCCGGCCGATCCCGGATTGCTTGTATCCGCCGAACGGCGCATCGGCCGCGTACCAGATTCCGCCGTTCACGCCGAGCGTGCCGGTGTGCACTGCCTCGACCACGTGCTGCACGCGTGCGGGATCCGTACCCCAGATCGATCCGGACAGTCCATAGGGGGAGTCGTTGGCGATGCGAATGGCGTCGTCGTCACCGTCGTGGGGGATGATCACGAGCACGGGACCGAAGATCTCTTCCCGTGCCACCCGCGCGCTGTTGTCGAGTCCGGAGATGAGGGTGGGTTCGATGAAGAAGCCCCGTTCGTGATTGCCGGGGCGTCCGCCGCCGACCACGATGGTCCCGCCTTCCTCGACCGCGAGACGCAGATACGCCTCGACTCGCTCGCGTTGGCGTGCGGAGATGATCGGACCGCAGATGGTGCCGGGTTCGTCGGGGTCACCGGCAGGAAGACCGCGGAGGGTGCGCGCGGTGGCCTCGACTGCCTCGTCGTACTTTTCGCGCGGAACGAGTAACCGGGTGGTGAGCGCGCAGCCCTGCCCGGCGTGGGTGCTCACGGTGAATGCCGCCATCGCGCAGGCGCCCGCCAAGTCGGCGTCGTCGAGCACGATGAAGGCCGACTTGCCGCCCAATTCGAGGAACACCTTTTTGAGTGTCTGGGCGGCGGCCGTCATGACGGCCTTACCCGTTTCGGTCGAGCCGGTGAAGGACACGAGGTCCACCCGGGGGTCGGTCGACAGCTGCGCACCGAGGGAGTGGTCGCTCGACGTCACGATGTTGACCACGCCGGGCGGGAAATCGGTTTCCTGCGCGATCAGTGTGCCGACGAGCGCCGCGCACCAGGGTGTGTCGGGAGCGGGCTTGAGCACCACAGTGTTTCCCGCGGCCAGTGCGGGGCCGAGTTTTGCGAAATTGATTTGATGAGGAAAGTTCCACGGCGTGATGGCGCCCACCACACCGACTGCCTCCTTCAGGACCCGCCTGTGCGACTTGATTCCCATCGTCGTCGACTCACCCAGGTCCTGTTCCCAGGAATAGCTGTCCGCCAGGCCCGCGAAGTATCCGAGATCGGCAACGGGCCCCTCGAGCTGCGGTCCGCTGGTGAAGAACCTCGGCGCGCCGACCTCGGCGATCGTGATCTCCCGGAATTCCTCGATGTGGGCGAGCAGGGCGTCGCGCAATTGCCGCAGGCACCGCGCCCGGAAAGCGTGGTCGCGGGACCAGGTCGTATCGTCGAATGCTCGGCGCGCAGCAGCGATCGCCACGTCCATGTCGGCGGGGGTGGCATCGGCCGCGGCACCCAGCACCTCTTCAGTGGCAGGGTTGATCACGTCGAAGGTGCCCCCGGAACCCGGGACGAGCT
The DNA here is from genome assembly GCF_023667485.2 of Rhodococcus sp. MSC1_016. NCBI lineage: Bacteria > Bacillati > Actinomycetota > Actinomycetes > Mycobacteriales > Nocardiaceae > Rhodococcus > Rhodococcus sp. MSC1_016. The sequence continues at coordinate 4,542,890 of NZ_JAMOZI020000001.1, read as the reverse complement.
TGCCGTCGATCAGCAGGAGGGAACTGTCGGTGGGACGCAGAGTCATGGGGTCACTTCCCGATCGGATGGTGTGGGAGTTGTCGTCGTCACGAGTCGTAGGAGATTCGGACGGTGTGGGTAAGGGGCATCGCCTGACAGGCCGAAAAGTGGAGCCAGCAAAAAAACTGGACATATGTCTGGACTATAGTTTGCACATCTGTTCGGCGCAATGACTGGATGCGCCCGATTCATGGCAATACACGCCTCGCGGGAAGTGGAAAACATGAACTCACACCGAGCAAAGCACCTGGCAGGACGCGGCGCGGTGGTGACCGGATCGAGTCGCGGAATCGGCCGATCGGTTGCCCATGCGCTGGCGGCCGAGGGTGCCGGCGTGGTGGTCAACGGTCGCGACCGGGAGGCCTCCGACACGGTGGCACAGGAAATCGTCGATGCCGGCGGACGGGCAATCGCGGTTTCGGGCTCGGCCGCGGTGCCGGGTCTCGCGGAGGCGCTCGCGGATGCGGCGGTGAGCGCGTACGGGTCGGTCGACGTCTTGATCAACTGCGCGGGGATCGCGGAACCTCCGCAGTCGTCCATCCTGAACGTCACCGACGAGCAGTGGAGCGAACTGATCGACGCCCACCTGACCTCGACTTTTCGCACCTGCCGGGTGATCGCTCCGCTGATGGTTGCCCAGGGACGCGGCGCCATCGTGAACACGAGTTCGTTCGCGTTCCTCGGCGACTACGGCGGTACGGGGTATCCGGCGGCAAAAGGTGCGGTCAACAGTCTCACTCTGGCAATCGCAGCCGAACTCGCAGACTCGGGTGTGCGCGCAAACGTCGTCTGTCCGGGTGCGCGCACTCGACTGTCCGTCGGCGAAGAATACGAGCAACACATCGAAGAGCTGCATCGGCGCGGCATGCTCGACGACGCGGCGCGCTACGGTTCGCTTCATCCTGCGCCACCGGAGTACGTCGCCGCGCTCTATGCCTACCTGGCGAGCGATCGGGCCGCGGCGATCACTGGAGGCGTCTTCGTCGGATCAGGTTGTTTCGTAGGGCGATTCGAGCGGCAGACGCCGAAGTTCGTCGCCTACCGCGACCACGACACGGCGCCACCGTGGTCCCTGGACGAGCTGGCGGAACTGGTCTCCTCCACGCAGCCCACCCCGGACAGAGCTCCCCGCAGCACGGATTCGTAGATCGAGTCCAGGTCCAGCTCGTCGCCGAGGAAATCGGTATTCACCAGCATGACGAAGCCGTGCATGGCGGCGAAGATGCTGACAGCGGCATCGAGAGTGTCTTCGGGCGGCACGCCGCACGACGCCAGCATCGTACGCAGTGCCGTGTTGGCGTCAAGGGCCGCGGAGATGAAGGCGGCCCTGTCGACCGGGCTTGTAGTGAGTGTCCGGTATCGATGCGGGTGCTCGGTCGCCCAGGCGCGGTGCGCGTCGACGAGCGCCCGGAGGCCGTCCACACCGGTTCGACCCATCGCGGTCTCGCGTAGGTGCGCGCCGAGTTCCGCCATGGTGCGCACCTGAACAGCACCGCGGACGTCGTCGAGATTGCGGACGTGGTTGTAGAGCGACGCGGTGACGACCTCCAGTCGGGCGGAGAGACTCGTCATCGACAGGGGATCCCACCCGAGCTCGTCGATGATGTCGATCGCCGCATCCACGACCTTCTCGCGCGTCAGCGTGCGACGCCGGATCGGTTCTTTCTGCCCTCTCGCCATGGGTTCAGCATAAGGGCTTCCATAATAAATGAAAGTGTGTAGTTTGATGCACATCGCATTCATTTAGTCGATCGAGGAGCAGTGATGACCGCGTCTCGGATTGATCTCAAATCCCCCGACCTCTACGCGGAGGGGGTGCCCTACGCATTCTTCGACCGCCTGCGTAACAGCGAGCCCGTCTACTGGCAGCCCGAGGAGGGCGGCACCGGTTATTGGGCCGTGACGAAACATGCTGATGTCGTTGCCGTCTCGCGGGACAGCGCCACGTTTTCCTCCGCGGTGGGCACTACGCAGATCGACGACTTCGACGACGAGACCCGGGCGAAGCAAGCGGCCATGCTCGTCAATCTGGATCCACCGGACCACACTCGGTTGCGCCAGTTGGTCAGCCGAGGATTCACGCCGCGCATGGTCAAGTCGCTCGAGGCGCACATCCGGGACATCTGCTCGCAGATTGTCGACGACCTACTCGACGCGGGAGAGGTCGATTTCGTGCGCCGCGCCGCGGCCCCCTTACCGCTCGAGGTGATCGCGGCTCTCCTCGGCGCGCCCTCGTCGGACGTCGACAGGCTCTACGACTGGTCCAACCGGATGATCGGCTTCGACGATCCCGAGTACGCCACCACTCAGGCGGACGGCGAGCTCGCGGCGATGGAGATCTTCCTGTATGCCAACGAATTAGCGGCCCAGCGCCGCATCGAACCGCGCGACGACATCGTCACCAAGCTGGTCCAGCCGGACGAGAATGGTGACACCCTCACAGAGATGGAATTCAACATGTTCTTCGTTCTCCTCGTGGTCGCGGGGAACGAGACGACACGCAACGCCACCGCGGGCGGCATGCAAGCTTTCATCGACCATCCCGAGCAGTGGCGCCGGTTGCAGGCCGAACCGGAACTTGCCGCGACCGCGGTCGAGGAGATCCTGCGGTGGGTCACGCCGGTGATGGACTTCCGGCGCACCGCCACCCGTGACGCGATAATCGGCGATCAACCGGTTGCCGCGGGCGACAAGGTGGTCATCTATTACCCGAGCGCGAATCGTGACGAGGACGTGTTCGACGCGCCGTACTGTTTCGACATTGCCCGGACGCCCAACCCGCACGTCGCCTTCGGGGGTAGCGGAATCCACTTCTGCCTCGGCGCGCACCTGGCACGGCTGGAATTGCGGATCCTGTTCGAGACGATGGCCGCCCGTATCGATCGCGTGGAGCCGACCCGTCCCATAACGCGGCTGCGGTCGAATTTCATCAGCGGCATCAAGAAGATGCCCGTGCGTATTCACCCGCGCGAGCAGTAAGTGCAGGGCTTTTCGTTGCCAGACCGACCAAACTGTAGTAGCGTCCAGACACGTGTCCAGTAAGATGAATTTCGAGTCCACCCGCCGCCGTTTGACCGAAAAGCAGGCAGACACTGTCGAGCGTCTGACCAAGGCTGCAGTCGAGGTGTTGCGGGCAGAGGGATTCGCCGGTCTCACCGTTCGATCGGTGGCCGGACTCGCCGGCGTCGCCCCGGCAACGGCGTACACCTACTTCTCCTCCAAGGAGCACCTCGTCGCCGAGGTGTTCTGGCGCCGCCTCGCCGCTTCACCCGAGGAGGCGGACGCGGGTCTCGACCGGACCGGACGGGTGGTGGCCGTGCTGCGGCACATCGCACTGTTGGTCGCCGATGAACCCGAGTTGGCCGGCGCCGTCACCAGCGCATTGCTCGGCCGTGACCCCGACGTGGAGCACCTGCGCACGCGGATCGGCATCGAGATCCGGCAGCGACTCGCCGACGCGCTCGGCAGCAACCCGGATCCGGACGTACTCGAGGCGCTGGAGCTCTTGTACGCGGGTGGGTTGGTCCGCGCGGGCATGGGCTACGGGTCGTACACCGAATTCGCAGATCGACTGGAAACTTCCGCCAAGCTGATCCTGGAGTGAATGCACATGACCGCAGCGTCGATCCCCGGAGCGTCACTCGATCCGGTGACGTTCAATCCCTACGATTACGACTTTCACGAGGATCCCTACGTCACCTATCGCCGACTGAGGGAAGAGGCGCCGGTCTACTACAACCCGGAACTCGATTTCTGGGCTCTTTCGCGTCACGAGGACGTCGTTGCGGCGTTTCGGGACAGCACGCGGCTGTCGAGTGCCAATGGCGTGTCGCTCGATCCGGCCGCCTACGGACCGAAGGCGTACAAGACGATGTCGTTCCTGGCCTTGGACGATCCGCGGCACATGCGGATGCGCCAGCTGGTCTCCCGGGGATTCACTCCTCGGCGTGTCAACGAATTACACGGGCGCATAGAGGAATTGACGACGCAGTACCTCGACCCGGCCCTGGCATCGGGGGAATTCGACTGGATCTCGGAGTTCGCGGGCAGGCTTCCCATGGACGTCATCTCGGAACTGATGGGTGTCCCCGAAACGGACCGTTCCGAATTGCGGCGACTGGCCGACCTGGTGGTGCATCGGGAGGAAGGGGTCCTGGACGTTCCCCAGGCGGCCATGGAGGCGTCGCTGTATCTCGTGGGCTACTACGCGGACATGATCGCCGAGCGGCGCAAGAAGCCCGCGGACGATCTGACCTCGGCCTTGCTCGCGGCCGAGATCGATGGCGACCGGCTCACCGACGACGAGATCATCGCCTTCATGTTCCTCATGGTGGTTGCGGGCAACGAGACCACCACGAAACTGCTCGGCAATGCTCTGTACTGGGGCTCACGGTTTCCGGACGAGGCGCGCAAGGTCCTCGGCGACCCGAGCCGGGTGCCGGAATGGGTGGAGGAGACACTCCGCTACGACACCTCGAGTCAGATGGTGGCGCGCACGGCGGCCGTCGACGTCTCTTTCCGCGACACGACCATTGCCGCGGGTGACAAGGTGCTCATCCTCATCGGTTCCGCGAACCGCGACCCGGCGGTCTTCGAGGATGCCGACGAGTACCGAATCGGCCGGGACACCAGCAACAAACTTGCCAGCTTCGGCGGCGGCACACACTTCTGCCTGGGCGCGCACATGGCCCGCCTCGAAGCGAAGATCGCTCTGACGCAACTGGTCGAGAAGGTCGAAGGCTTTGAGGTGGACGAAACCAATTGTGTGCGTGTTCATTCGACCAACGTTCGAGGTTTCGCCTCGCTTCCACTGAAAGTGCAGGTCCGTCATGCCTAGGTTCGAACCCCATCCGCCGCGGCGTCCTGCGATCATCAGCGGTGCCTCTTCGGGGATCGGTACCGCCACTGCCTATGCGCTTGCCGATCTCGGTCATCCCGTGGCACTCGGGGCGCGGCGAGTGGCGGAATGCGAGGCCATCGCCGACAAGATCCGAAGTAGCGGCGGTGAGGCTTTCGCGCACTTCCTCGACGTCACGGACACGGCGTCCGTGAACGACTTCGTGACAGCGGCCGAGAGCACCTTCGGTTCGACGGAGATCGTGCTGTCCGGCGCCGGGGACCTCGAGTTCTCCACCGCCCACGAGATGGATCCGGATCAGTTCCTGAAGCAGGTCGATGTGCACCTCGTGGGTGCGCAGCGACTCGCGCATCGGATCCTCCCCGGGATGATCGAACGCAAGCGCGGTGATTTCGTGCTGATCGGATCGGATTGCGCAGACTCACCGCGGCCGCGGATGGGCGCCTACAACGCTGCGAAAACGGGCGTCGAGGCGATGGGCAGGCAGATGCGGATGGAACTGGAGGGTACCGGTATCCGTGCGTCGATCGTGCGTCCCGGGCCCACCCAGACCGCCATGGGGATGAACACCACCGAGGAGGTCATCGGACCCGTCCTCGAAGACTGGGCGAAATGGGGTTTCGCCCGCCACTCCTACTTCTTGCGTGCGTCCGCGATCGCTGATGCCGTCGTCGCCACCGTGAGTGCGCCCCGTGGAGCGCATCTGGTGCTGATCGAGGTTCAGCCCGAGGCGCCACTGCGAAAGGATGCCTGATGAATCCGACTCAGCCGCCGAGGGTTTCCGGCGGAGAGCGCGAACACGGCCACCTCGAGGAACTGCGCACCGACCCCATCGCCCTGATGCGGCGGGTGCGCGAGGAGTGCGGCGACGTGGGCGCCTTCCAATTGGTGGACCGCAACGTCATCATGCTGTCCGGGGCGGAAGCAAACGAGTTCTTCTTCCGTTCGAGCGACGAGGACCTGGATCAGCAGGCGGCCTATCCGTTCATGAAGCCGATCTTCGGTGAAGGTGTCGTGTTCGACGCCAGCCCCGAACGACGCAAGGAGATGCTGCACAACCAGGCTCTGCGCGGCGAGCAGATGAAGGGGCACGCCGCCACCATCGCCCACGAGGTCGATCGCATGGTGTCGCGCTGGGACGACGAGGGCGAGATCGACCTCCTCGAGTTCTTCGCGGAGCTCACCATCTATACGTCCTCGGCCTGCCTCATCGGCAAGAAGTTCCGGGACCAACTCGACGGTCGCTTCGCGCAGCTCTACCACGAACTCGAGCAGGGAACGGACGCGATCGCGTTCGTCGACCCCTACGCAGATATCGACAGCTTCCGGCGACGGGACGAGGCCCGGGTGCAGCTGGTCGCCCTCGTCCAGGACATCATGACGGACCGGATCGCCCACCCTCCGCAGGGCAAGGAGGACCGGGACATGCTCGACGTCCTCGTCTCGATCAAGGACGAGAACGGCAACGAGCGGTTCAGTGCCGACGAGATCACGGGCATGTTCATCTCGATGATGTTTGCCGGCCACCACACGACCTCCGGCACAGCGGCGTGGACGCTGATCGAACTGCTTCGCCACCCCGACTACGCGAAGCAAGTTGTGGGCGAGCTCGACGATCTGTACGCCGACGGCTCCGATATCAGCTTCGGGGCGCTGCGGCAGATCCCGAAACTCGAGGCGGTGCTGAAGGAAACATTGCGACTGCATCCGCCGCTGATCATCCTGCTGCGGGTCGCGCAGGGCGACTTCGAGGTAGGCGGATACCAGATCGCGCAGGGCGACCTCGTGGCCGCGACACCAGCGATCTCCAACCGCTTGGCCGAGGACTTCCCGAACCCGGACGCGTTCGACCCCGAGCGCTACATCGATCCGAATCAGGAAGACATCGTCAACCGGTGGACGTGGATCCCGTTCGGTGCGGGCCGGCACCGCTGCGTCGGTGCGGCATTCGCCTTGATGCAGCTCAAAGCTATCTTCTCCATCCTTCTGCAGGACTGGGAATTCGAGATGGCGCAGCCGTCGGAGACATATCGCAACGACCACAGCAAGATGGTGGTTCAGCTGCAGCAGCCTTGTGCGGTGAGGTACCGGAAGCGCAGCAAGTGATGAAAGTCGAAGCCGACCTCGATCTGTGCCAGGGCCACGCCATGTGTGAGCTCGAGGCACCTGAGGTGTTCACCGTGCCGAAGCACGGGCAGGTCGAGATTGTGGATACCGCCCCGCCCGAGGCGCTGCGCGCGAGTGTGGAGAGCGCCGTGCGCTTCTGTCCCACGCAGGCCTTGCGGATCGTCGAAGACAACGACACTTCTGAAGGAGATTCCTGATGTCACAGTTCGATCGAAGGATCGACCCGGCGGTACAGTTCGATCGAAGGATCGACCCCGCAGTGCAGTTCGATCGCGCCGAGCTCGATGAGATGGTGCAGCGGTGGATAGACGAGAACAAGCGCTGCGAATCGCTCGGTGACTGGAAGCCGCTCGCCGAGATGTACACCGTGGACGCGACGTACGGATGGAACTACGGCCCCAAGGACGACTTCATGGCCGTCGGGCGCGACGAGATTCGAGACCTCGCGCTCGGACAGGAGATGGAGGGTTTGGAGGGCTGGGAGTACCCCTATCAGAAGGTCGTCATCGATGACCGCAGCGGCGACGTCATCGGGTTCTGGAAACAGGTCTCCGATCGCACCCGCGAGGACGGCACCCACTACCAGGTGTACGGGATCGGTGGCAGCTGGTTCCGCTACGGCGGCAACTTCCAATGGTCCTGGCAGCGTGACTTCTTCGACTTCGGCAACGTCTCCGCCCTGTTCCTCGAGATGATCACGAACAACGCGATGTCCGACGGTATGAACGCGCGGATCGCGCGCTCGACCTCCGGCCGGCTTCCGGGGTGGTATCCGGTGGGCCAGGCCCCGGTTCCGTTGTGGTGAGTGCCGTGCGGGTTCCCACCTCGTTCGCGGACCTGTCCCGTGAAGATCTCGCTGTGCTGGTGCCGGAACTGCTGCTGTGTGGTCATTTGATCGATCGCTCCGGCATGCCGCATCTGATCGGCGCGTTCGGACGTGGAGGGATGACGCAGGTCGCGATCGAGGAGTGGATGGCGGCGAGCCCGATCTACACCAAGCGGATGCAGCGCGCGCTGGCGTTCGAGGGTGACGGCGTCGTGACCATCTTCAAGGGTCTGCAACTCGACATCGGCGCGCCCCCACAGTTCATGGATTTCCGCTACCGCGTGATCGACCATGATCACGGCGAGTTCTGGCTGGACCATTGCGGGGCCCTCATGGACGTCGAACCGATGGGCGACGAGTACGTCACGTCCATGTGCCACGACATCGAGGACCCGACCTTCGACGCGACCGCGCTGGCCACCAACCCGCACGCGCAGGTGCGACCGGTCCACCGTCCGCCCCGGCGCCCGGCGGATCGCACTCCCCACTGCAAGTGGACCGTGACCATCGACGACGCACATACCCCACCGCCGGTGCCCGAGGGCCTGGTGACGCTGGGCAGGTCGATGGCCGCGGCGGTCGAGTTGTCGCCGATCGATACTCGTGGGCCCGGCCGCCACGACTACTCGGATGTGCTTCTGAGCGATCTGCGTTTCTCCGACTTCTCCCATTCGGCCCTCGTCCGGATGGCCGAGGAAGTGTGCCTGCAACAGCACCTGCTCACGCTCGGATTCCTGTTGGCAGTGCGGTCGCGTACCGACGAGGAGTCGGCGATGACCATTGCGCGCAGACAATTCACCGGTATCGCCGGTCTGACCTCCGAGCGAATCCGGAACGCGCTCGGTCTGCCTGGCGACCTCGAGGGACTCGCAGCGGTGCTCGCCGTCCACCCGGCGTTCAATCCTCCCCAGTACGTCGAGGTCACGACCACCCTCGTCGATCGCCTCTTCCTCACCATTCGGCGTGCAGGCGGTTCCGACGCGGACGGTGCCTGGCCCTCGATGATCGACGGCGCACATCTGGAACCGCTCGACGCACTGCTGCGCGGGGTATCGCCGCGCTTCTCCGCACGGGTGATCGAGGAGACGGACACGGCGCTCACCGTGGAAGTCGTCACCGGGGAGGCGCCCGCGAAGGAGGCGTCGGAGGTGGCGCTCACCCGGTTCAGCACGGGCGCCGACTTCGCCTTCACCGACCGTGGCATACCGCTACCCCTCACCGTCGTCTGAAAGAGGACAAGTCCATGGCGTACAACCTTGCAGACCTCTTCGAACACTCCGTCGACGCCATGCCGGACCGGGTTGCGCTGATTGCAGCTGGACGGCGAATCACCTACCGCGAACTCGAGGACCGGGCCAACCGCTTGGCGCACAACCTACTCGAAGCAGGCCTGACCGCCGGCTCCCATATCGGTGTGCACCTGCACAATTCGATCGAGACGGTGGAAACGCTGCTGGCCGCGTTCAAGATCCGGGCCGTTCCCATCAATATCAACTACCGATACACCAGCGACGAACTCGCCTACGTCTACGGCAACGCCGACTTGGAAGCCGTCGTCCATCATCGGATCTACTCGCCGCGGATCGCCGAAGTCCTGCCGTCGCTGCCGAAGATCCGGTACACCGTGGTCGTCGAGGACGACCTCGGCGGCGCCGGGGTGTACAGCGACTCGGTGCCGTACGAGGAAGCGCTGTCCGGCAGCGGCCGAAGGGACTTCGGCGAGCGCAGCAACGACGATGTGTTCATCATGTACACCGGCGGCACCACGGGACGTCCGAAAGGTGTCGTGTGGACGCACGAGTCCATCTGGCGAGTGCTCGCCGGCGGCCTCGACTTCTATACCGGTGAGGCCATCGAAGACGAATACCAGCAGTCCCGGGTGGGGTCCGAGGGCGAGCCGACGTTGTGGTTCGCGTTGCCGCCGCTGATCCACGCCGCGGCGATGATGCCCACCCTCACCGCGCTGTTCAGCGGGAACACCGTGCTTGTGGAGTCGAAATTCGATCCGCACCGGACCTGGGAACTGGTGGAGCGACACCGGGTGCAGATCCTCATCATCACCGGAGATGCGATGGGGCGTCCCCTGATCGAGGCTCGTCAGTCCTTGCGCACCGACACGTCGAGCCTTGCGGTGGTCGCGTCGGGTGCGGCGTTGTTCTCCCCGGTGATCAAGGATGCGTTTCTCGAGGAGTTCCCGAACCTCGTGGTGTCGGATTCCATCGGCGCCTCCGAAACCGGTTTCGGTGGAATCGGGTTCGCGACCAAGGGGCAGAAGCAAGTAGGCGGCCCGCGGGTACCCGCCGGACGGTATGCCATGGTGATCGGTGACGACGATCGCCCCATCGAGCCCGGATCCGGCAAGGATGGCTGGTTCGCCAAGGGCGGCTACGTCCCGCTCGGCTACTACAACGATCCCGAGAAGACGAGGGAGATATTCCGGGAGGTCGACGGCAAGCCCGTCGTGGTCACCGGTGACCGTGCGCGCATCGAGGAGGACGGTTCGATCACCCTCCTCGGGCGCGGCAACATGGTGATCAACACCGGCGGTGAGAAGGTGTTCGCCGAAGAGGTCGAGAGCGCGGTGAAGGCGTACCGAGACGTCTACGACGCCATCGTCGTCGGTGTGCCGGACGAACGCTGGGGGCATCGCGTCTCCGCGGTCGTGCAGTCGCGGGACGGTGCCGGAATCGACTTCGACGGCCTCGAACAACACGTGCGGCAGAGCCTCGCCGGGTACAAGATTCCGCGGCTCCTGTGGGTGGAGGACGCTGTGCAGCGAACGCCCAGCGGCAAGCCGGACTACCGCTGGGCGCAGGGCGTCACCAAGCAGCGGGAGCCAGACCACCGCGTCATGTCAGCCGACCAGGCGGACAGCGCCTAGAGGGCCAGCATCTCTGTTCGCACCGAACGTGGTGGCGCAGCGCGCGGGTGCGCGCCGTGCCACCACGGTGCAGGGTCAGGCCGGTGCGCGAACGACCAGAACCGTGCCGGGGAACTCGGCGGCCAGTTCCTGCCTGCTGTGCTTCACGGCGGCGGTGCCGTACCCCTTCTTGCGGCACTCGGGTGCTACCCAGATGGCTACGTCGACTTCGCGTCCGGTGAGCTCACCGAAGACCAACCCGACGGAGGTGTTCTCGGCGGTGTCCTCGCAGACGAACCACGCTGCGGACTCGTCGTCGATTCGCTTCAAACCCTCCGCGCGTTCCTTCTCGATCCGCTCCTGCGACCACGGAGTGCCGTCTTCCTCCTGTTCGGCGCAGCGGCGGCGGAACAACTCGGCGTCCTCGTCGGTGGGCGTGAACGGGCGCAGACGGAAATTGCGCCCGGTGCTCGCCGGGCGGTCGGACGCCGTCCACTCCAACTTCGCGTCGAGGTCTTCGAGTTCCGACTGGATGCGGAGGCGTTCATCCTTGGTGAGGCGACGGAACGTCAGATTGAGGACGGCTTCCGCGTACGCTTCGGATGTGTCCAGGAGGCCGGCGACGGTGGTGAGCGCCTCGGCATGATCCTTGCTGTCGACGATGGCATCGAGGACTTCGTGTCGCCGTTCGAGCGCGCGCAGAAGTGCTGCCGTGAGCTCCCGACGGTCGTGTATCCGATCTTGAACCTGTGTCGTCATATCTGCTTTCCTCGCCTCGGCCGTCGTACATCTTCCGTACGGGGTCAATACTGCAAGAAGTCTCCGGACATGGCATCCGTTACCCGGCGGTACATACAGTTTTATCGTGGGGTGCAGATGACGACGGGGATCGTTCGCTCGGTCCAGGCCTGGTAGTTGTCGAAATCGGGATACATGTCGACGAGCCTCGGCCACAGCTGCGCGCGTTCCTCGGCGGTGGCCACGCGCGCCGTCATCGGCAGCACGCGGGACTTCACCTGAACGGTGACCGCCGGATCGCTCCGCAGATTCAAGTACCACATCGGGTGCTTCGGCAACCCGCCCTGCGAGGCGACGAGGACGATGTGCTCGCCGTCCTCGAGGAACAGCAGTGGGTTGACCCGGGGTTCGCCGCTCTTGCGGCCGGTGGTGGTGAGCAGGCAGACGGGCAGTCCGCGCGGGAAGGCACTGCCCACCCGCCACGTGCTGCCCAGCCGCCCGCCCGTCCGCTGATACAGGACGACATTGATCTTCGACATCCACTTGATGATGGAGACCGTCCACTTGGAGTCGAGGCCACGCGGTCGGGCGGGGGCGCGGGCAGGTGTGTTCATGGCTGATCCTAGATTCGCTCGATGATGGTGCCGGTGGCCAGCGCGCCGCCCGCGCACATCGTGATCAGTGCCGTCGACCCGTCGGTGCGCTCGAGTTCGTGCAGCGCGGTGGTGATGAGTCGGGAACCCGTGCTGCCCACGGGATGCCCGAGCGCGAGAGCGCCGCCGTTGACGTTCACCTTGTCCATGTCGGGTCCGTGGACGGACGCCCACGACAGAAGCACGGAGGCGAATGCTTCGTTCACCTCGAACAAGTCGAGGTCGCCGATTTTCATTCCGCTGCGTTCGAGCACGCGTGCGGTGGCCTGGACGGGACCGTCGAGGTGGAACTCGGGTTCCGACCCGACAAGGGCCTGGGCGACGATACGGGCGCGTGGTGTCAGTCCGAGCGCGCGCGCCCGGGACTCGTCCATCAACATCACCGCGGCCGCGCCGTCGGAAATTTGTGAGGACGTGCCGGCCGTGTGGATGCCGCCCTCGAGGACGGGCTTCAGCGTGGCCAGCGACTCCGCGGTCGTGTCCCGCAGGCCCTGGTCCCGGCTGACCACTCGGCTTTCGCCGGTGGCGTTGCCTTCCTTGTCGACGACGGGCGCCGTCATCGTCAGGACCTCGCGATCGAACCGGCCTTCGTCCCACGCCTGCTTGGCCCGTGCCTGCGAACGGACACCGAGTGCCTCGACGTCTGCGCGCGTGATCCCGCGGCGACGGGCGATCCGCTCGGCTGCTTCGAACTGATTGGGCATGTCGATGTCCCAGTCGGCGGGTCGGCGAGGTCCGGCGTTCTCGCCTACGTTCGCGCCGAGCGGGACCTGGCTCATCGCTTCTATCCCGCAGGCAATTCCGACGTCGATGGTGTCGGTCGCGATGAGTCCGGCAATCAGGTGATTGGCCTGCTGCGCCGATCCGCACTGGCAGTCGATCGTCGTTGCGCCGACCTGCCAGGGCAGCCCGGCATGCAGCCACGCCGTGCGGGTGATGTTGTTGGACTGCGCACCGGCCTGGGTGACGCAACCACCGATCACCTGCTCCACCAATTCCGGGTCGATGCCGGAGCGGTCGAGGATGCCCCGCTGGACGGCCCCGAGGATCTCGGCGGCATGCAAACCCGACAACCACCCACCACGTTTTCCGATGGGTGTACGCACTGCCTCGACGATTACTGGTGTGCCCACGGCGGGCTCCTTTCCTTGTCCTCAGAAAATAGAACAGGTTCTCCTATGGTGGCAAGGACCGGACCGGCTTTCCTTTGCTAGTCGCCTGGCTTGTGTTTCAATGTTAGTAGAACGTGTTCCACATCACGAAGTGGTGTATGGCCTAGGGCAGGAGACAGCAGTGGCGCAGCCCAATCTTCCAGAGGGTTTCGACTTCACCGACCCGGACATCTACGCAGAGCGCATCCCCTACCAGGAGTTCGCCGAGCTGCGTAAGACTGCGCCGATCTGGTGGAACCCGCAGCCGCCGGAGATCGGTGGCTTCCACGACGACGGCTACTGGGTGGTCAGCAAACTCGACGACGTCAAGGAGGTCTCGCGGCGCAGTGACGTGTTCTCCACGCACGAGAACACCGCGATCGTCCGCTTCGCCGACGACATCCCTCGCGAGAACATCGATATGCAGCGGTTCATCCTCATCAACAAGGACGCCCCCGAGCACACCAAGCTCCGCAAGCTGGTTGCCCGAGGATTCACGCCTCGCGCGATCAACAGCCTCCGCGACGAACTCACCGAGCGCGCCGAGAAGATCGTCAAGGAAGCCGCAGAAGCGGGAGCCGGTGACTTCGTCACTCAGATCGCCTGTGAACTTCCCCTGCAGGCCATTGCCGAGCTTCTCGGCGTGCCGCAGGAAGATCGGCTCAAGGTATTCGACTGGTCGAACCAGATGACCGGATACGACGATCCCGAACTGGACATCGATCCCCAGGCAGCGTCGATGGAAATCCTCGGCTACGCCTATCAGATGGCCGACGAGCGCAAGAAGTGCCCGGCCAATGACATCGTCACGACGCTGATCGAAGCGGACATCGACGGAAACGAACTCTCGCCCGAGGAATTCGGGTTCTTCGTCATTCTCCTGGCGGTGGCAGGCAACGAGACCACCCGCAACGCCATCACGCACGGCATGATCGCTTTCCTCGACCATCCCGATCAGTGGGAACTCTACAAGAAGGAACGCCCGAAGACGGCAGCCGACGAGATCGTTCGCTGGGCCACCCCGGTCAATTCCTTCCAGCGCACCGCGCTCGAAGACACCGAGCTGGGCGGCGTGCAGATCAAGAAAGGGCAGCGAGTCGTGATGCTCTACGGCTCAGCGAATTTCGACGAGGACGCCTTCGACCATCCCGAGAAGTTCGACATCCTGCGGGAGAACAATCCGCACGTCGGTTTCGGCGGAACGGGCGCACACTTCTGCCTGGGCGCGAACCTCGCCCGGCTCGAAATCGACCTGATCTTCAATGCCATCGCAGACCACTTGCCCGACATCAGTAGGCTTGGAGATCCGCGGCGACTGCGCTCGGGTTGGCTCAACGGAATCAAGGAGTTCCCAGTGGACTACAAGACGACGTCTGGCGGCTGCCCGGTCAAGCACTGACCCCCACAAATTCAGCGGCGTCGGAGGGCACCCTCATCCTCTCCGACGCCGCTGTTCTATGTCCTGCTGTTTCTTCATTCGAATCGACGCACGACGAAGGCCCCGGTCCGCTGGTGGACCGGGGCCTTACGCGCGGAAAGTTCGCGGCGTCAGAGTGTGCGCACAGTCTTCATCGCCCGCTCGACCTCCCAGAAGGCGCGGAGAGATGCGATCTTGCCTTCCTCGTTCACCCGGTAGATGATCACGCCCTCGGCGTCGATCTGTGCTCCGCCGACGACTGACCGTATCGTCCCGATGGTCACATTCTCGTTGCCGCACACGAGCGAATCGGTGATGAGGAATTCGAGCGACTCGGTGGTCGCGATCGTCATGTCGTAGAACCGTGAGATCGCCTCGAGTCCACGATGCCCCTTGCCTTCGGGGTCGAAATGCGAGGGACCGACAGGGTCTTCCACGCAGGCGTCGTCGGCGAACAAGGCGAGCCACTCGTCCTTGCGTCTCCGCCTGGCGGCCTCTCGTGACGCCTGCCCCGCAAGGCGTGCCGGGTGGTCGGTGGTGGTGGACATGTGCACCCCTAGTCGATGTACTGGTTGGCGAACTTACGCATGGAGTCCTGCTTGGCTTCGAGGGGTCCGTCGAACCCGATGCCGTCGAAGATCCACGGGACGACGATGGTGTCGGTCACTCCCGCCTCGGCCAGTTCCGCGTATCCCTCCTTGCCGAAGCGGTCGATGCAGACGGTCTGTATTTCGTACGGCAGCTCGGCCCTCCCGTACTCCTCGCGGAGTGCACGGAGGCGTGCAATCACCTGGACGAGATCGTCGAATTTGATCATTGCCGACGTCCAGCCATCGCCCACCCTGGCGGCCCGGCGAAGTGCCACGTCGGTGTGCCCGCCGACGTAGAACGGCACCGGTTTCGTGGGGGCCGGGCTCATCTGCAGGCGGTCGAAGTCGTAGAACGCACCGTGGTACTCGACCATTCCGCCACCGAGAATCAGTTTGATGACCTCGATCATCTCGTCGACGCGGGCGCCCCGTTTCGCGTACGGAACCCCGCACCATTCGAATTCCTCCGGAGCCCAGCCGATGCCGACCCCGAAGCCGAAGCGATTGCCGGTCAGATTCGCCACGGACCCAACTTGGCGGGCGAGGAGCACCGGGTTGCGCGATCCCAGTTTGAGTACCTGGGTGTAGAACTCGATCCTCGAGGTGACAGCGCCCATCGCCGCGGCGGCGATCAGTGGATCCACCCAGGGCGTTTCCTCGTTCCACATCCGCGAACCGTCCGGGGTGTACGGGTAGTCGGTGCTCTGCTTCTCCATGAAGAACAGCGAGTCGGGCAGCGCGATGGACGAGAAGCCGCACTCCTCGGCTGTTTTCGCGAGGGCAGGTAGTTGGTCGAGGGGATTCATGGCAATGCCGACGGTGAATTTCATGATGGTGACCCCGCTACTGGTTGTCCGGCCGGTCGGATCCGACCACCCACATCGAGAAGTATTGAGAGCCGCCACCGTAGGCGTGGCCCATAGCCTTGCGTGCGTCTTTCACCTGGTGATCACCGGCCCGGTGCATCACCTGCATGGCCGACTCGGCGAACCGGATCATTCCCGAGGCGCCGATCGGATTGGACGAGAGGACACCACCGGACGCGTTGAGCGGAAGGCGTCCACCGATGGCCGTCTCGCCCGCTTCGGTCAGCTTCCACCCCTCACCCTCGGACACGAAGCCGAGGTTCTCGAGCCACATCGGTTCGAACCACGAGAAGGGGACATAGATTTCGGCGACGTCGATCTCGTCGAGGGGATCCTTGATTCCGGCGGCCTCCCACAGGGCGGCGGCAGCATCCCTGCCCGCCTGGGGGTTCACCTGATCCCGCCCGGAGAACGTGGTGGGTTCGGTACGCATGGCCGTGGCGTGAATCCAGGCGACCTCGCGACCCTCTGCCGTCACCCGCTCCGCCGCTTCCTCGTTGCCGATCACCATGGCGCAGGCGCCGTCCGAAGACGGGCAGGTCTCGTCGTATCGGATCGGATCCCACAACATCTGGGAAGCCTGTACGGACTCCAGGGTGATATCGGGTTGCTGCAGATGGGCGTACGGGTTGAGGCTTCCGTTGAGGCGGTCCTTCACCGCCACCATCGCGCCGATGTGCTCGGGCGCTCCCGACCGCCGAATGTAGGACCGGACGTGCGGAGCGAAATAGCCTCCCGCGCCGGCACCCACTGGCATGTTGAAAGGGATGGGGGTCGACAGCGCCCACATGGCATTCGACTCGGACTGCTTCTCCCAGGCGACCGTCAGCACTCGCTTGTGTACGCCCGCCTTCACGAGGCTCGACGCCACGACAGCCGTGGATCCGCCGACCGACCCCGCGGTGTGCACGCGGAGAAGCGGCTTACCGTTGGCGCCCAATGCATCCGACATCGCAAGTTCAGGCATCATCGAACCCTCGAACAGGTCGGGTGCCTTGCCGATCACGACGGCGTCGATGTCGTCCCAACCCACGCGCGCGTCTTCCATGGCGCGGTCGATGGCCTCACGGACCAGGCCGGCCATCGACACATCGTGCCGCTTCGCCACATAGTGGGTCTGGCCGGTGCCGAGTACAGCGGCTAGTTGATTCGCCATCAGTTGCGTCCCTCCAAGACTGCGACCAAATTCTGTTGCAGCACAGCACCACTCGTGGCGTGTGCCAGCGTGCGCCCGGCGTTGCCGTCCATGATGGCCCTGGCTGCGTAACCTATGCGCTCCAGGCCCGCCGCGAACATCGGGTTCCCGCTGAGCGGACCTCCCGAGGGGTTGATCGTCGTCGATTCGGGCAGTCCGATGGCCTCGCGCAGGATCAGCTCCTGGTGGGTGAAGGGACCGTGCAGTTCGGCCACGTCTATTCCGCCGACGTCACCGCCGGTGGCGGCCCGGGCCGCCGACGTTGTGGAAGGCGACACCGTCAGGTCGCGGGCACCGAAGTTCGGGGAGTCGATCCGGTGTTCGATCCCGGTGATCCACGCCGGACGTTCACACAGCTCACGGGCACGGTCGCCGGCTGCCAGTACCACCGCGGCAGCCCCGTCGGTGATCGGTGCGCAGTCGTGGGCGCGCAGAGGATCGGCGACGAACGGTGAGGCCAGCAACGTCTCGATGTCGACGTGGCCGGACAGCTGGGTGTCCGGGTTGCTCTCGGCTGCCGCTCGGCTGCGGGCCGCCACGGCTGCCATCTCCTCGGTCGTCCACTTTCCGGCATCGAGCCCGAGACGGGCCTGTAAGCCCGCGATCGACACCGAGTCGAGGGCGAGAGGCGTCACCAGATAGGGGTCGAGTTGCATCGACAGGACCTTGCGGAGATTGCCCGCCGACGACTTGCCGAAGCCGTACACGAGGGCGGTGTCGACCTCCCCGGTCATGATCTTGACCCAGGCTTCGTAGAAGGCCCACGCCGCATCCATCTCGACGTGGGATTCGTTGATCGGCGGAACCGCACCGATCGAGTCGACCGCGGAGATGAACGAGAACGCCCGACCCGCCAGATAGTCGGACGAGCCGGAACACCAGAAGCCGATGTCCGACTTCGCGATCCCGAGTTGGTCGTACAGCTGCTGAAAGCAGGGGACCAGCATTTCGACGCCGTTGGTGGTGCCGGTGGTCTGACGCACGTGCGGTGCGTGCGCGAACCCGACGACTGCGATATCTGTCATTGTGCCGCGCCCTTACAGGTGGTGTTTGAAGGTGTCGTACTCGGCGTCGGGCTCACCCGTCGGCCTGAAGTACTCGATGTTCTCGAGGGTGTAACCCCACTCCTCGCGTGGTTTCCACTTGGCTTCCACGCGCATGCCCATCCGGACGTCGGCGGCGTCGCACTCGAGAATGAGGTGCAGGAATGCGATGTCGGCGCCGTCGAGCAGCACATACGCTGCGACGTACGGCGGCTTGATGCGCTGACCGAGGAACGGGACGTTGACGATGCAGAAGGTGGTGACGATGCCCCGGTCCGGCAGCTCCACCTGCTCCTTCGTCGGGATGCCGTCGGTGGGATTGGCGCTGCGAGGCGGGATGTAGACCTTGCCGTCCGCGCCGGTGCGGCCGCCGATGAGCTTGCCTTCCTTCAGCCCTCGAAGG
This sequence comes from Rhodococcus sp. MSC1_016, assembly GCF_023667485.2. Taxonomy (NCBI): domain Bacteria; kingdom Bacillati; phylum Actinomycetota; class Actinomycetes; order Mycobacteriales; family Nocardiaceae; genus Rhodococcus; species Rhodococcus sp. MSC1_016. Next base: position 4,524,124 of record NZ_JAMOZI020000001.1, on the reverse strand, counting down.
TAGTAGCTCTCCTCGGCCGACGCCGAATGCATGTAGTCGAGGTCGACCGGCGTCGTCACCATCGTCACCGGCTCCGAGTTCTCGGGCGTCCCGGCGTCGCCGGCCGACTCACCCGGTTCGAAGCACACGATGTCCTGAATGCGTCCGACGCGCTGCTCCGCCCACCGCGCCCGCACACGCATTCCCGTGCTCATCGCAGCGACGGAAGGCACGTCCACCGCGTGCACCAAGGCGGTGTCGGCGCCGTCCAACTTGATCAACGCCCACGCGAACGGCTCGGTGAGCGGCTGTCCGGCAATAGGATCCGGCATCCATGTCCAACTCACTACGGTTCCGGCGTCGGATACGCCGACGAAGTCGGTGAGCGGTTCCGCCGTGTCGGGGTCGAATTCGGGCGGCGGAACGTAGACGCGTCCGTCCGATCCGCGCGCGCCGATGACCTTGCGGTCGCGCAGCGCAGTCACGAAGGCTCCGATGGTCGGGCCCACCGACCGGGTGTAGTCGAATTGAAGTTTCAGCGGGGCGCTCAATGGAGTGTTCGAGAACTTTTCGGCCACCGCGCTCTTTCCCATGGTCACAACTTCGAGTAGAACAGGTTCTAGTGTTTGTGGCAAGGGTCACTTCTGACGACGGTCGATGCGGAGGCACACGATGAAGCTCGGGTTGCAACTCGGATACTGGGGCGCGCAGCCGCCGGCGAATGTCCCGGAGCTGATCGCCGCCGCCGAAGCCGAAGGATTCGACGCCGTCTTCGCCGCCGAATCATGGGGATCCGACGCCTTCACCCCCCTCGCGTGGTGGGGGGCGAGCACCGAACGTGTCCGCCTCGGCACCTCGGTCGTGCAGATCTCGGCGCGCACCCCGACAAGCTGCGCGATGCACGCGCTCACCCTCGACCACCTCAGCGGTGGCCGGGCCATACTAGGGCTCGGGGTGTCGGGCCCGCAGGTGGTCGAGGGGTGGTACGGCCAGCCCTTCGAGAAACCCCTTGCGCGCACCCGTGAATACGTGTCGATCGTGCGCCAGGTGCTCGACCGTCGAGAGCCCGTCGCCAGTGCCGGTCCGCACTACCCGCTGCCGTACACCGGGCCGGGCAGCACCGGCCTGGGAAAGCCCCTCAAACCGATCACCCACCCCCTCCGGGCGGACATCCCGATCTGGCTCGGCGCCGAGGGTCCCAAGAACGTGGCGCTCACCGCCGAAATCGCCGACGGCTGGCTCGCGATCTACTACTCACCCCGCCTCGCCCCCATGTACAACGAATGGCTCGACGAGGGCTTCGCGCGGCAGGGTGCTCGTCGTACCCGGGAAGACTTCGAAGTGGCGGCCACCTGTCAGGTCATCATCACCGACGACCGTGCCGCAGCCATCGACGGGCTCAAACCGGTGACAGCGCTTTACGTCGGCGGCATGGGCGCACCCGAACTGAACTTCCACGCGCAGGTGTACACCCGCATGGGGTACGGCGAACAGGTCGAAGAAATCGGCCGCCTCTTCCGTGCCGGCCGCAAAGACGACGCCGCCGCCGTCGTCCCCGACGACATGGTCACCGAGACCATGATCATCGGCAACGTCGACGAAGTCCGAGCCGACGTCAAACGCTGGGCAGACGCCGGAGTCACCACACTCCTCGTCTCGTGCCGCGACGCCCCGCACGTGCGGCAGCTCGCCTCCGCTGTCCTGGGCTGACCTCCCCGCCCCTGCCGCCCTGCCGCCCCTGCCCCTGCCTCCCCTCCGCCCTGCCCCTGCCCCCGTCCCCCTCCGCCCTCCCTCCGTCCCCCCTCCCGCCGGGCGAATGTACCTTTCGGCGCCTCAGATGCGCCGAAAGGTACATTCATCCGGCCGCTGTTTGCATCCGGACCTCCGGTCGGGGGCGGGACGACGCCAACTGGTAGTGGCTGCGGAGGTCGTCGATCACGCGGTCGGGGTGGTCGCGGACGGCACTAGGGAGAGTCGGAAGCACGATGATGCCGTGGTTCTGCATCCGGGTTCGGCGCTCGACGGTCGATTTGTAGGCATTGGGCGCGAGATGCCAGTCGAGCGAGTCGATGTCCCAGGCGAACGCGACCTCGTCGATCCAACCGTCCGGCATAGCAATGAACTGTCCGTCGGCGTCGACGATCCTGCGGTTGAAGACCATTCGGGGTAGTCCGCTCCGCGTCCACAAGCGGCGGGCTTCGGCTTCGGACACCGAGTGGACGTCGGCGCTCACCTCGCGCAGCACGGCACGGGGGAGTGCTGCGCCGCGGCCACTGCCCGCGTTCAACTCCGTGATGAGCTCGGGGACTCTTGCCCCGCCTCGCTGGATCACCTCGGCGATGAGGGATCGAGTGCTGTCCAGAGTGCGGCACCGTCGCGCCGCGTCGAGCAACGCGCGTGGAAGCGGGGCGCAGGGAAGCCCGTTGCGCATCACCGGCGCCGGCATTCGCGTCGTGCGTTCGACGAGGACGAAGCCCGTGGACTGGACACGCCGGTGCGTGGCGATCAGGACGTGGGCATCGCCGGAGTACGACGTTCCGTACCCGTATTCGTGTAACGCTGCGCGCCCGGTGAGGACCGCATTGTCACCGCTGAGCACGATCGCGGCCACGGCACGCTGTCGTGCGGTCGGGTGGCCGTTGCCGAGCATCACGACGCCGGGAAGGATCCGTTGCCACGGCCCGCCCGGACGGCATCGAGCGTCGATCGCCGAGTTCGACACTCCCCAATGCCTCAGTTGGGCGGTGCGGATGATCCCTGACCGGCTCACTCCGTACAAGTCTTCGAGCCGATGTCCCCATTGTCCCCGTCGCATGGACTCGATGATGACGCACCCGCTGTCGGCGGCAGGCCCTGTTCACCAGGCGTTTTGGTGAGGCCTGTGGATAACTTGGGGGTTGTGGATAAGCCTCACACCCTGGGCGAATGTACCTTTCGGCGCATCTGAGGCGCCGAAAGGTACATTCGCCCAGGGTGGGGTGGGGTGTGGCTGGGGTGGGTGGGGGAGGTCAGCGGCGGGGGAGGGTCAGCGGCCCTGGAAGTTCGGTGCGCGCTTTTCGGCGAAGGCGCGGGGGCCCTCCTTCGCGTCTGCGCTGGTGAATACGGCGGTGCCGAGTGCGGCGTCGATCTGGAAGGCGTCTTCCTCGTGCATGCCTTCGGTGTCGCGGATGGTCTTCAGGATGGCCTGGACGGCGAGGGGTCCGTTGGCGGAGATGAGGTCGGCGAGTTCGAGGGCCTTGTCGAGGGCGCGGCCGTCGGAAACGACGTGTCCGATGAGGCCGATCTCCTTGGCTTCGGCGGCGGTGATGTGGCGTCCGGTCAGGAGAATGTCCGCAGCGATGGTGTACGGGATCTGCCGGACGAGGCGCACTGCCGAACCGCCGAGGGGGAAGAGCCCCCATTTCGCTTCGGACACACCGAATTTGGCGCTCTCGCCGGCGACGCGAATGTCGGTGCCCTGAAGGATCTCGGTTCCGCCTGCGATGGCCGGCCCCTCGACCGCTGCGATGAGGGGTTTGGTGAGGCGACGGCCCTTGAGGAGAGCCTCGATTTTCGACAGGTCCCACGCCGGCTGGTTTCCCTCACCCCCGCCCGAGAAGGAGTCGCCAGGGTGCTGCACCGTCATGGCCTTGAGGTCTGCTCCCGCGCAGAAGGCTCCGCCGGCACCGGTGAGGATGGCGACGCGGATGTCCGGGTCGGCGTCGACCTGATCCCACGCGTCGCGCATGATCGCCATCATTTCGCCGGACAGCGCGTTCTTCGCCTCGGGGCGGTTCATCGTGACGATCAGGACGTGCCCGCGCTTCTCGACGAGGCAGTGCGGCGACTGTGCTGAAACGTCGGTTTTCTCGGTGGTGGTAGAGGACACTGAAGTCTCCCGAAGGGTGTGTGAGCTGGCTCTCGAATTGGGTCTTGCCAGAAACGGTAACACGTTCTACTTTGTTGACGTGGCCCTTAATATCGCAGACCTCGTAGAGCACGCAATCGACCTCGTTCCGGACCGCGTCGCGTTGGTGTCCGACGACCGGGAAGTGACGTACGCGCAGTTGGAGGAGAGGGCCAATCGACTAGGCCATTACCTGCGTGAACAGGGTGTCCGGCCGGGTGACAAGGTGGGCATCTACAGCCGCAACACCCTCGAGGCTATCGAGGCCATGGTGGCGGTGTTCAAGATCCGGGCCGTGATGGTCAACGTCAACTACCGGTACGTCGAGAACGAGTTGCAATACATCTTCGAAAATTCGGACATGGTCGCGCTCGTGCACGAGCGTCGGTACGCCGACAAGGTGGCCGCTGTGCTGCCCGGCACGCCTCTGGTGAAGACCGTCGTCGTCATCGAGGACGGGACTGATCTCGACTACTCGTCGTACGGCGGCGTCGAATACGAGACCGCGTTGGCGCAGGGTTCCCCGGAGCGGGACTTCGAGGAGCGCAGCAACGACGACATCTACATGCTCTACACCGGCGGCACGACAGGTAAGCCGAAGGGCGTCATGTGGCGTCAGGAGGATGTCTGGCGTGTGCTCGGTGGCGGTATCAATTTCATGACCGGTGAGTACGTCGAGGACGAGTGGGACCTTGCCAAGCAGGGTGCCGAGACCGCCGGCATGACCCGCTTCCCCATCCCGCCGATGATTCACGGAGGCAGCCAGTGGGCCACTTTCCAAAGCTTGTTCGGCGGCGGCAAATGCGTGATGCACCCGGAGTTCGACGGCCACGACGTCTGGCGCATCGTCGACCAGCACAAGGTCAATCTCGTCTTCATCACGGGCGACGCGATGGCGCGACCCATGCTCGACGCCCTGATCGAGGGCAACCCGGCCACCGGTGAGCCGTACGACCTGTCGTCGCTGTTTCTGATGGCCAGTTCGGCGGCGCTGTTCTCGCCCAGTATCAAGGAGAAGTTCCTGGAACTGCTGCCCAATCGGATGATCACCGATTCGATCGGCTCGTCCGAAACCGGCTTCGGCGGACTGAGTGTGGTGGAGAAGGGCAAATCGCACGGCGGCGGGCCGACGGTAAAGATCGACGCCTCCACCTCGGTCATCGACGACGACGGGAACCCGGTGGAGCCCGGCTCGGGCAAGGTCGGCATTCTCGCGCGCAAAGGACATATCCCGATCGGCTATTACAAGGACGAAGAGAAGACCAAGGCGACGTTCCGGGAGTATCACGGTGTCCGCTACTCGATCCCCGGCGACTTCGCGCAGGTGGAGGCGGACGGCACCGTCACGATGCTCGGACGTGGTTCGGTCTGTATCAACAGCGGCGGCGAGAAGATTTTCCCCGAAGAGGTGGAGGGCGCGCTGAAGTCGCACCCCGACGTGTTCGACGCCCTGGTGGTCGGTGTGCCCGACGAGCGATTCGGGCAGCGCGTCGCCGCCGTCGTCCAGACGCGCGGCGGGGCGCGTCCCGGCCTACACGAGATCGCATCGGCCGCGCGTAAGGAAATCGCCGGATACAAGGTGCCGCGCAGCCTGTGGTTCGTGGACGAGATCAAACGCTCGCCTGCAGGTAAGCCCGACTACCGCTGGGCCAAGGAACAAACGGAATCCCGACCCGCCGACGACCACAACGGCAACGGTTCGACCCAGAGCGACACCGTGACGAGCAAAGGCGCGTAATGCACACAGCTTTGAGTGAGAAGTTCGGCATCGAGTACCCCATCTTCGGGTTCACGCCCTCCGAGCATGTGGCCGCGGCTATTTCGCGGGCCGGCGGCCTGGGCGTGCTCGGCTGTGTTCGGTTCAACGATCCGGAGGAACTCGAGGCCGTCCTGACGTGGATGGACGAGAACACCGACGGGAAACCGTACGGCGTCGACATCGTGATGCCGGCCAAGATCCCGACGGAGGGCACGTCGGTGGACCTGGAGTCGCTGATTCCGGCGGAACATCGTGCCTTCGTCAACCGCACCCTCGACGAGCTGGGTGTGCCGCCGTTGGAAACGGGCACCGAGCATGCGACGGGGGTGCTCGGCTGGCTTCACTCGGTTGCCCGCTCGCATGTCGATGTCGCGCTCAATCACCGTATCGCCCTGATCGCCAACGCACTGGGCTCGCCGCCCAAGGATGTCATCGATCAGGCCCACGCCAAGGGTGTTCCCGTGGCGGCGCTCGCCGGGGCGGTCGAGCATGCGCGCAGGCACGTTGCGAACGGCGTCGACATCGTCATCGCGCAGGGCTATGAAGCGGGTGGGCACACCGGTGAGATCGCGTCGATGGTGCTGGTTCCGGAGATCGTCGACGCGGTAGGCGATTCCGCTGCAGTGCTGGCCGCCGGCGGCATCGGAAGCGGCCGTCAGGTGGCGGCCGCACTGTCGCTCGGGGCGTCCGGTGTCTGGATGGGGTCGTACTGGCTCACGACGTCGGAGTACAAGCTCGGCAGTGCGTCGGCCGACGGACCATCCGCCATCCAACGGGCCTTGCTCGGTGCGACCTCGGCCGACACGGTGCGGTCCCGCATCTACTCGGGTAAGCCCGCGCGCCTGCTGAAGACCAAGTGGACCGATGCGTGGTCGAAGCCGGAAGCGCCGGCGCCGCTGCCGATGCCGTTGCAGAATCTGTTGGTCAGCGACGCTCACCAGCGGATCGCCGCTTCGGAGAATCCGGACGTCGTCGCGATGCCGGTAGGACAGATTGTCGGCCGGATGAACGAAATCCGGCCGGTGTCCGAGGTGATGGACGAGCTCGTCTCCGGCTTCGAGGCGGCGGTGTCCCGGCTCGTTTCGTACAAGTAGCGGTACTGGGGTGGCGAAGTAGGCGGGAGCGTACTTCGCCGCCCGTCATTCACAGGATACACAGGCGGGAGTAGCCGGTACCATCGCGGACCCACACAGGATCTGCGCAGTTCCATCGCTGCGCGCTGAGTGTGCGTGTGAGTACCTTGAACGTGGCCGTGCGGGGAAACTCGGAGCACACCCGCACCAAGGTCGGGCGCTGTTTCGGACCGAGATCGGTCTGGGCGTCGAGGAACTCCGCGAAGTCGACGGGGTCGAATTCGCGGGTGGGCACGACTGCGGCCATCACCCGGTCGCCGACCTCGGCGTCGGGTACCGCATACACCGACACCGCCGCGAACCCGTCGTAGCGCAGCAGGATTCGTTCGATGGGCGCGGAGCCGAGGTTTTCGCCGTCCACGCGCAACCATCCAGTGCTGCGGCCGGCGAAGTACACGAATCCGTCGGCATCGCGGTAGGCCAGGTCGCCACTCCAGTACTTTCCGTCCCGGATTCTCTCCGCGTCGGCCTCCGGATTGTTGTAGTAGCCGGCGAAGGCGCCGGGACCGTTGACGTTGACGAGTTCCCCGGTGGCGGCCTCGGCATTGACCAGGCGACCGGATGCATCGAATTCGGCAGGGGGACAGGGCAGACCCGACTCCGGGTCGAGGATCGCGATTCCGTCGGGGAGCCGCCCGAGTGCGCCCGGCGGTGAGCCGGGAGTAGCGGAAATGGCCACTCCGCCTTCGGTGGAACCGAATCCGTCGACGACCTGCGTGCCGAAACGCCGGGAGAATGCGGCAACCGCGGGAGCGGATCCCTCGTTGCCGTACATCACTCGCAGCGTGTTGTCGGCGTCGTCGGGCTCCTCCGGCGTTGCCAGCACGTACGACAGCGGCTTTCCCACATAGTTTGCGTAGGTGACCCCGTATCGCCGGACATCGGCGAGGAAGTGGGACGCGGAGAACCTGCGCCGCAACACGATCGAGCTACGGGCTGCGAGCGCCACAGACCAGGCGGCCATCATGGCGTTGGAGTGGAACATCGGCATAGACAGGTACACGACGTCGTCCGCGGACAGCGAGAACCGCTCGGCGAGCATCAGGCCGGGCCCGGTGATCTTCGCGTGCGTACAGCGCACGGCTTTGGGGTCGCCGCTCGTCCCGGAGGTGAAGATGAGCATGAAGAGATCGTCGGGCTCGGGCGTTACCTGCTCGAAAGATGGCCGCTGTACAGACAGCATGTCGGCCCACTCCGCGGAGTCCACGTTGATCACCGGGACCTCGAGCAGCAGTCCGTCGAGCAGATCCGAACGACTGTTCTCGGTAAAGATGACCTGGCAGTCGGCGAGCGCCGCATCGCGGGCCAGCGCGTCGCCGCGCCGGGTGGTGTTGAGGCCGACGAGGACTGCGCCGGAAAGCGCCGCCGCACCCGCGAGAAGCGAGAACTCGGGCACGTTGTCCATCAGCACACCGAAATGCCGCGGGCGTTCGGGATCGAGAAGATCATCGAGAACCGCGGCGCGCTGCAGGCTCGCCCACAGGTGGTCTGACCAGGACAGGAAACGGTCCTCGAAGTACAGCCCCTCGGACTCGCTGTCGGCGACACCGCGAAGCAGGTCCGCCACCGTGCGTGCGAGTGTCGCCGTCATGCGGGGACGGTGGCCAGTTCGGCGCCGAGGGTCCGGAGCTGCCGGGTGGCGGAGCCGAGCCGGAACTCGAGGGCCTTTGCCGCGAGGAAGTACCGGTGCACGGGATGATCCTGGTCGAGCCCGACACCGCCGTGAATGTGAACCGCCGTGTGGGCCACCCGGTGACCGGCGTCGGACGCCCAGAACTTGGCGGTCTGCACGTCGCCCTCGCCGGGCAGTCCTTCGCTGAGCCGCCACGCTGCCTGCCACAGAGTGAGCCGGACGCCCTTGACGTCGATGTACGCGTCGGCGAGTCGCTGAGCCACGGCCTGGAAGCTGCCGATCGGTCTGCCGAACTGCACCCGTTCGCGGGCATAGGCGGCGGTCAGCGTCAGAGCCTGATCGAGCACGCCGTACTGGTACGCGCAGGCGCCGAGAGATCCTCGTTCGACGAGCCGATCGACGATCTCGCTGCCCTGCTCGACGGTGCCCAGGAGTCGATCGGAGCCGAGGACGACTCCATGCAGCGCCACCTCGCCGGTGCTGGCGAAATCGACGGTCTGCTGCCTGGTGACGGTCACCCCTTCGTCGTCGGGGCGCACGAGGAACACCGCCACGCCGTCCGGGGTCGTCGCCGGCACCAGGAACAACTCTGCCGACGGCGCCGCGTCGACGACGATCTTCGTGCCGTCGAGGGTCCAGCCGCCCGGCGCGGGTTCGGCGTGGGTGACCGGAGCGCCCGGGTCGTCGTTGAGTTCCTCGTCGAGGGCGACGGTGAGGATTTTCGCACCGGCCGCTGCGGGAACTGCCCACTTCGCACGCTGTTGTTCGTTGCCGTATCGCGCGAGCGCATCCGCCGCCATGACGATGGATGAAAGGTAGGGGACCGGTGCGACGGCCCGGCCCAGTTCGACCAGGATGCTGCACTGCTCGAGAACGCCGAAACCATCGCCGCCCACCGACTCCGGTAGTGCGGCGCCCAGGACACCGGACGAGCCGAGTGTGGACCACAGTTCGCGATCGAGGCGGTCTTCGGCCACGTCGAGCTCCCGCAGGCGGTCGTTCGTGACGAGATCCGTGACGATGCTCCGGGTGAGACCGGCCAGATCCTGTTGCGCCTCGGTGAGGGTGAAATCCATGGTCGTGTCCTAACGCTTCGCAGGGGGCAGGCCGAGGGCGGTCATACCGATGATGTCGCGCTGCACCTCGTTGGTTCCGCCACCGAAAGTGAGGATGAGGGAAGAACGGTGCATCCGTTCGATGCGTCCGCGCAGCAGGACGCCGGGGGAGTTCTGCCGAAGCGTGGCCGACGGGCCGAGGACTTCCATGAGCAGTCGGTAGGCCTCGGTGGCGAACTCGGTTCCGTAGACCTTGTTGGCCGACGCCGCCTCTGGGCCCGGGGCATGCGCTGAATCATCCCCCGCTTCGCTTGCCCCGGTCGACGAGGCGATCTCCCAGTTCATCAACTTCAAATACTCGGCCTTGGCATGGACCCGGGCCAGATTGATCTGAACCCATTCCTGGTCGATGACGCGGCGGCCGTCCGGCAACTTGGTGTTCTGCGCCCACTCCCGCACTTCCCGCTGTGCGGTGAGGATCGGTCCGGCCGAGGTGAGCGCGACACGCTCATGGTTGAGCTGGTTGGTGATCAACGCCCAACCACCGTGTTCGGGACCGACGAGTGCGGAGGACGGTACGCGCACGTCCTGGTAATAGGTGGCGCTGGTGTCGGGACCGGCCATCGTGTGGACGGGTGTGTACGAGAATCCTTCGGCCGTGGTGGGCACGATCAGCATGCTGATGCCCTTGTGCTTCTTCGCCTCGGGGTCGGTCCGGCAGGCCAACCACACGTAGTCGGCGTATGCGATCAGGCTCGTCCACATCTTCTGGCCGTTGATCACATAGTCATCACCGTCCTTGACGGCGGTGGTGCGCAGGCTTGCAAGGTCCGTCCCTGCCTCGGGCTCGGAGTATCCGATGGAGAAGTGCAGTTCGCCCGCGGATATCTTCGGCAAGAAGAACGACTTCTGCTCAGGTGTACCGAAGTGCATGATCGTGGGGGCCACGGAGTTGATCGTGAGGAATGGCACGGGGGCACCGGCGATGGCGGCCTCGTCGGTGAAGATCAGCTGCTCCATCGCCGAACGCTCCTGGCCGCCGTATTCCTTCGGCCAGCCGAGCGTCAACCAGCCGTCCTTGCCCATCTGCGCGACGACGTCGCGGTAGACGTTGCCCTCGCCGTACTCGCCGGTGGTGGCGGCGAGAGCCTCCCGCCGGTCCGGCGTCATCAACTGCGCGAAGTAGGCGCGCAGTTCTTCGCGCAGCGCCTGTTGCTGTGGCGTGTAGGTGATGTGCATCGAAATACCTCTCCAGTCCGAAGGCCCGGAACTCGTCGCATCTGGCACACGTTCCAGTCTCTACGGTGCGATGGCGGGAAGTCGGCCCAACCGGCTGGGGAGCGCGCTCGGTGGGCCTGCTCGCAGTCGTGAAACGAATCATTGCACACGACTGGAACAGGTTCTAGTGTTATCGCAGGAACGGTGTGCGCCGCAGCCCGGCGGCACCCGGGTCGACGAGCGACGTGACGAGGAGAAGTGAGGGTTGCCATGGAGGTCAGAGTCGATTTCGACCGGTGTGAGGCCAACGGTGTGTGCGTAGGGATTGCCCCCGACATCTTCGACCTCGACGACGACGACAATCTGCATATTTCGACCGCTCATCCACCCGCTGACCGGGAGGAAGACGTGCGGACTGCCATCGCGCAGTGTCCGAGGGCGGCGCTTACCGAACACCCCTGACCGTCGTTGCCCAAAACGAGAACACGTTCTACAGTGACGACGTCCACCGTGGCGCCGGGTGTGCAGCCCGGCGGCGATTGCAGACGACCAGGAGTGCCGCTTCATGAATGATGTTGCTGACCGCGATGTGAACTTGGACGGCAAGGTAGGCGTCGTCACCGGCGCCGGATCCGGGCTCGGGAAGTCCGAGGCGATCGGTCTGGCGCGAGCGGGTGCGTCCGTCGTGGTCAACGACCTGGTGGCCTCCGACGCCGTCGAAGAAACACTCGAAGAGATCCGAGGTTTGGGCGCCAAGGTCGAATTCGTCGCCGGCGACATCGGTGAACGGTCCACTGCCGACGCGATCATGGAAGCGGCGCAGGGCCAATTCGGCAGCCTCGACATTCTCGTCAACAATGCCGGGATCACGCGGGACCGCATGCTGTTCAACATGTCGGACGAAGACTGGGATCTGGTACTGAAGGTGCATCTGCGCGGGCACTTTCTGCTCTGCCGCTCCGCCGCCTCCTATTGGCGTGGAAAATCCAAGGAGGCGGGTGCGCCCGTGTACGGCCGCATCATCAACACGTCCTCGGAGGCAGGCCTGCTGGGGCCCGAGGGGCAGGCCAACTACGGTGCGGCCAAGGCAGGCATCACGGCTCTGACCCTCTCCGCCGCGCGCGGGCTGTCTCGCTACGGAGTACGGGCCAACGCGATCTGTCCCCGCGCGCGCACGTCGATGACGGAAAACGTCTTCGGTGAGGCGCCGGCCGAGGGGATCGACCCACTGTCGCCGGAGCATGTGGCGGCGTTGGTCACCTACCTCGCCTCGCCCGCGGCCGACACCGTCAACGGGCAGCTCTTCGTGGTCTATGGCCCGATGGTCGCGTTGATGGCGGCTCCGGTCGTCGAGCGCCGGTTCGACGCGACAGACTCTCGATGGACGCCGGCGAGTCTGGCCGAGAGCCTCGGCAGCTACTTCGGTGAACGCGATCCGGCCGCGACCTTCTCGGCGTCGGCTGCCCTGCGTGAGCTGGGCTGAACGAGCCGTCGCGGCACGGTCGGCGACACATCCGGCGTTACCGCCCGTTTTCCCAGGTAATACCCGCGTGATGGGCGATACTGGGTAAAAATACACAGCGACCGGCTGGGGTCGAGACGGTGCGACGGGGGGAGGCAGCGATGTGCCTACACACGCTAGATCGTGTTCTAGTTTTACCGTCGATTCCGCGCGTCGACACCTCCATGGCGAGGGCTGAGTGACGTCCACGCAGCGGCGTGCAGGCGGCCCGGTCCGGGTTCGGTAGGCAGCCGACGTGTCGTAGTCAAACCTGCTGTGTGATAACGCTTTAGGCGTACCCGGTCGATGTTCGACGTGGACGCATCGCGGCTCTTCTTTTGGACGAAAACGCCCTCTTCGGAGTGCTCGATGTGGGACGATTCTTGCTGATGAATGACTCTTTTTGACAGGTGAACACGTTCTAGTTAATATGACCTGAGTCACAGGCCGTTGGGGGGCTGGGCTCAATCAACAGTCGGTGCTGGGTGCGATCAGGGACGAGGAGGACGAATGGTAGACCTCCTCGAGGTGCCATTGCGCGCTGTCGGCGGGTTTTTCACGATGTCGGCCGAGACGCTCAGGGCGGTGTTCTCGAGGCCCTTCCAGCGTCGCGAGTTCGTGGACCAGGCGTGGTTCGTTGCCCGGGTTTCGATGGTTCCCACGGTGCTGGTCGCCATCCCGTTCACCGTTCTGGTGAGCTTCACCATCAACATCCTCCTCCGGGAGATAGGTGCCGCGGATCTCAGTGGCGCGGGTGCGGCGCTGGGCACCGTGACCCAGGTCGGCCCTATCGTGACAGTGCTCATCGTGGCCGGGGCGGGCGCCACCGCGATCTGCGCAGACCTCTCGGCCCGCACGATCCGCGAAGAGATCGACGCGATGCGGGTGCTCGGTATCAACCCGATTCATCGGCTGGTCGTACCCCGCGTGCTCGCCTCGACCGTCGTGGCCCTGCTGTTGAACGGCCTGGTCTGCACTATCGGGATTCTCGGTGGGTTTGTCTTCTCGGTGTACATCCAGGATGTGAATCCGGGGGCCTTCGTCAACGGCATCACACTTCTCACGGGGTTCGGTGAGCTCGTGATCTCGGAGGTCAAAGCCGGTCTGTTCGGCATGATCGCGGGTCTTGTCGCGTCCTATCTCGGCCTCAACGTGAAAGGTGGCGCCAAGAGTGTCGGTGACGCCGTCAATCAGACCGTCGTCTTTTCGTTCATGGCGCTGTTCGTGGTCAATGTTCTCGTCACCGCCGTCGGCATCAAGCTGACGGCAGGGTGATCGACATGGTGGTGGAGTAGATGGCTCTCGCAGCGGCCGGGCGGTTTCCCCGCACACGCCGGCAATTCGCGTCGACGTCCCGTTCGATAGACCGGCTCGGCGAGCAGGCGCTGTTCTTTGCGCGCGCCATCGCCTGGGCCCCGCGTGCGGTGAGGCGGTACCCGAAGGAAACTCTGCGGCTCATCGCCGAGATCAGCATGGGCACGGGTGCGCTGGCGGTGATCGGTGGAACCGTGGTGATCGTCGGATTTCTGACGCTCTTCACCGGAGGCACCATCGCCGTGCAGGGATACAGCTCGCTCGGCAACATCGGTGTCGAGGCGCTCACCGGCTTCTTCGCCGCGTTCATCAACGTGCGCATCGCGGCCCCGGTCATCGCGGGTATCGGACTCGCGGCCACGATCGGGGCAGGCTCGACCGCCCAGCTCGGTGCCATGCGTGTGTCCGAGGAGATCGATGCCCTCGAGACGATGGCGATCCCCTCGATCCCGTACCTGGTCAGCACTCGGGTGATGGCCGGAATGATCGCGATCGTTCCGCTGTACGCCCTCGCGGTGATCGCATCCTTCATCGCCAGCCGATTCGCCACCGTGGTTCTCTACGACCAGTCCGCCGGCGTGTACGACCACTACTTCTCGACCTTCCTGATACCGACGGACATCCTGTGGTCGTTCGCGCAGGCCATCGTCATGGCGATCGCCATCATGCTCATCCACACCTACTACGGGTTCACCGCGTCGGGTGGTCCCGTCGGAGTCGGCGTGGCCGTGGGCAACGCGGTGCGGTCGTCGCTGATAGCGGTGGTCACGGTGACCCTCCTCATCTCCCTCGCCATATACGGCGGTTCCGGCAACTTCAACCTTTCGGGATAGGAGTGCCGGTAGATGACTGATTCGGGCGGAAAGAAGAAGCTCGCGGCTCTCGTCCTCGTCGCGGGTCTGCTGGCGATCATCGCCTTCTCGCTGGCCATGTTCAACGGCGCTTTCACGGAATCGACACCGGTCACGGTCACCTCCGACCGGGCGGGCCTGGTGATGGAACCGGACGCGAAGGTGAAGCTGCTCGGCGTCGAGGTCGGTCGCGTCGGCTCCGTCGAGCATGTCACCGACGGTGCCGAATTGAAGCTCGACATGTACCCCGACATGATGTCGCTGATCCCTTCCAACGCCGCGGTGGAGATCAAGTCGACTACCGTATTCGGCGCCAAATATGTCAACTTCGTCATGCCGGAAGATCCCGCCACCACGCATCTCGAACCGGGCGCCGTCATCGCCTCCGACAACGTCACCGTCGAGTTCAACTCGGTCTTCCAGCATCTGACGGATGTGCTCGATCAGATCGAGCCCGAGAAGCTCAACGCGACGCTGGGGGCCATCGCCTCCGCGCTGCGCGGTCGCGGCGACGAACTCGGTGCCCTGCTCGAGCAGAGCGACCGCTATCTCGCCAAGGTGAACCCCAGTCTCCCTCAGTTGCAGGAGGATCTGGCGAAGGCCGCCGTGGTCACGAACGTCTACGCCGACACCGCCCCGGAACTGCTGCAAACCCTCGACAACGTGACCGCTACCAGCCGCACGGTGGTCGAGGAACAGGACAATCTCGACGCAGTGCTGTTGAACGCCACGGGATTGGCCGACACGGCGAATACGGTGCTGACCGACAACGAGCAGGGCCTGACGGACACCGTCGACCTCCTGCTCCCCACCACGGATCTACTGGCGGAATATTCGCCGGAGATCTCCTGCTTCCTCGTCGGCCTCAACAACGTCATTCCCCTTGCCGAACAACTCATCGGCGGCAATCAGCCGGGAATCGCGTTGAGTGCGAGCTTCATGTATGGCCAGGAGCCCTACAGTTACCCGGAGGATCTGCCGAAGGTGAACGCGTCCGGAGGACCCAACTGCGCCGGCCTCCCGAATCCTGATCCGAACGTGCACGCCAAGTTCCTCGTCGCTGACACGGGTACTGTGCCGTTCGTGCCGTCGACCGAAGTACAGGTACACATGCCGAAGGTCTTCCAGATTTTGTTCGCCGGTGTCTACCCGGAGCCGGGTGGGCAGTGACCGTGAGAAGCACAACCGTCAAGCTGGCGATCTTCGCGACCGTGATGACCCTGATCTTCGTGGGTCTCGCAGTGGTATTCAGCCAGTACCGTTTCAGCACGTCCAAGGACTACTCGGCGACGTTCGTCGATGTGTCCGGCCTCAAACCGGGTGACAAGGTACGCATTGCGGGTGTGCCGGTCGGCGCGGTCAAGAACGTGAAGATCGACGACGACAACCTTGCCGACGTGGAGTTCGACGTGGAGTCGAAGTACTCGTTGTTCGAGGGAACGAAAGCTACGGTCCGATACGAGAACCTCGTCGGTGACCGCTACATGGAACTCCTCGAGGGTGCGGGGTCGGTGGAGCCGCTTCCGGAGGGCGGGTCCATCCCGGTGGATCAGACATCGCCCGCACTCGACCTGGACCTCTTGCTCGGTGGGTTCAAGCCGCTCCTGCGTTCGCTGAATCCGCAGCAAGTCAACGATCTCTCGGCGGCGTTGGTGCAGGTCTTCCAGGGGCAGGGCGGCACACTCGTGTCACTGCTGGGCAGTACCAGTTCGTTCACCAACACACTCGCGGACCGCGACCAGTTGATCGGCGAGGTCATCACCAACCTCAACGAGGTTCTCGGAACCATCAACAACCGCGGTGATCAGTTCAGGTCCACTCTCGATCAACTGCAGCAATTGGTAAGCGGCCTCGCGCAGGACCGCGATCCGATCGGTGACGCCATCCCGAGGATCGCCGGCGGCACAGGAGACCTTGCGGAGTTGCTCGAAGGCGTCCGCCCGCCGCTGCAGAGCACCGTTGCGGAGGCGAATCGTACTGCGACACAGCTGCAGATGGGCGAAGAGACTCTCGATTGGGTGCTCCAGAACCTGCCGGACGCCTATCGCCGACTCATCCGAATCGGCACGTACGGCAGCTTCTTCCAGATGTACGTGTGCACGGTCAAGTTCAAGTTCACCGGACCGGAGGGCTCGGACCTGCTTCTCAACATGCCAGGCGGGCAGACAGCGGGGAGGTGTGCACCGTAACCATGAGACAAGAACGCAATCCCGTCCAGGTCGGGCTGATCGGTGTGGCAGTCTCCGCCATGATCGTGATCGCCACCCTCCAGTACGACCAGCTCCAGTTCCTCTCGGGCGGAACACATTACAATGCCATGTTCGAGGACGCCGGTGGCCTGATGGCAGGTGACACGGTCACCCTGGCGGGGGTCGACGTGGGCAAGGTCTCCGACGTCGAGCTGGACGGGCAGCACGTGCTCGTCACCTTCACTGTCGAGGACGGCATAGCACTCGGTGATGTGACCGAGGCGGATATCAAGACGAATACCATTCTCGGCCGCAAGTCGCTTGCGGTCACTCCGCGAGGAACGGAGACGCTGCCGGTGGGATCGACAATCCCGCTGGACCGCACCAATTCGCCCTACTCGCTCAACGATGCACTCGGTGACCTCACCACGACGGTCTCCGAGCTCGATACCGATCAGGTCAACGACGCGCTGAACGCGATGTCGGGTGCGCTCGAGAACACCCCTCCGGAGCTGCGCACCGCGCTCGACGGGCTGACCCGGTTGTCGGAAAGCATCAATTCACGCGACGAAACGCTGAAGCAGTTGCTCTCTCGCGCCGAGAACGTGACGGGCATACTCGCCGAGCGCAGCGGCCAGATCAACTCGCTGATCGTCGACGGCAACGAACTGCTGGGTGAACTCGACCGTCGCCGGGCCGCGATCAGCCAATTGATCGTGAACATCTCTGCGGTGTCGAGGCAACTGACGGGCCTGGTGCAGGACAACCAGGAGCAGATGAAGCCGACGCTCGACAAGCTGAACTCCGTGGTCGACATCCTCCAACGCAACAAGGACAACATTTCGCAGGCGCTCGACGGCCTCGCACCGTACGCGACGCAGCTGGGTGAATCTGTGGGGAGCGGACCCTTCTTCATGGCGTACGTCTACAACATCGGCATCGGCAACCTGCTGCAGGGGCTGAACGACGCGATCCTGTGGCCGGAGCATCTGCCGAACGACCTGCAGGCCTACCTGCAGACCGGGCCGTCCCTCGAGCTGAGGCCGCGATGACACACACAGAAGAAACCGGTGCGCGGAAGAAGTGGTGGATTCGCGGTGCGATCGCCGGCGTCGTGGTGGCCCTGATCGTCGGCGGCTTGGTCGTCATTCTGCCGCGACTGTTCGAGAACACCATCACCGCATACTTTCCGACCACGACCGGCCTCTATTCCGGGGACGACGTGCGTGTGTTGGGCGTCAAGGTGGGCACTGTCGGCGAGATCGAGCCGGGTCCCGACTTCGCCAAGGTCACCATGAGCGTCGACAAGAGTGTGGACATCCCCGCCGACGCCAAGGCAATCATCGTTGCGCCGAGCCTGGTGTCCGGCCGGTTCGTCCAGCTGACGCCCGTCTATGCCGGGGGGCCGACCATGCAGGACGGTGCAGATATTCCGGTGGAGCGCACCGCGGTGCCGGTGGAGTGGGACGAGATCAAGTCGGAGCTGAACAAACTGTCCGAAGCGCTCGGACCGCAGGGCGCCGACCCGCAGGGATCGCTGGGAACGTTCATCGACACCGCAGCGAACAACCTCGACGGCAACGGTGAATCCCTGCGCAACACGCTGCGTGAACTGTCGGAGACCATGCGGACGCTGTCCGACGGACGGACCGATCTGTTCTCCACCATCCGGAACCTGCAAACATTCGTAGCAGCCCTGTCGTCGAGCAACGAGCAAATCGTGCAGTTCGAGGGACGGCTCGCCTCGGTGTCGAACTTGCTCGCCACCAATTCGGACGAACTCGGCACCGCCCTGGTCGACCTGGATCTCGCACTGGGCGACGTCAACCGGTTCGTCGTCGAGAACAGGGCCGCGCTCACCGAGCAGGTCGGCCGCCTGGCCGATGCCACCCAGGTGCTCGCCGACAAGCGACCGCAGCTGGAACAGACGCTGCACGTCGCCCCTACGGCATTGGCCAACTTCAGCAACATCTACAAGCCGGCGCAGGGGTCCTTGGTAGGAGCCGTGGCATTCGCGAACTTCGGCAACCCCGTCAACTTCATGTGTGGGGCGATCCAAAGTTTGCAAGCCAACGATTCCCAGCGCAGCGCCGATCTGTGCACGCAATACCTGTCGCCGGTGCTGAACTCGCTCACGATGAACTACCTGCCCATTCTCAGCAATCCCACGACGGGTGTGAACGCGTTCCCGGATCAGCTTCAGTACAGTCCGCCGAGCCTGGCCGGATCGGTACCCCCGCGGTCCGCCCCGCCGGCGACGGGTGCGCTGGCCGGAATACCGACCGTCGCGGTGCCGAGGGACTTGAACGACCTGCTGCAGCCGGGAGGTGGACGATGACCGGGTTCGGGAGCAGACACGTGCGGGGTGGCGGGATCGCGGCCGGGGTGCTCGCCTTGTCGCTGACCATGACCGGCTGTGAGTGGGAGGGTCTCAATTCGCTTCCCCTTCCGGGAACGGAAGGCACCGGCGGTGACGCGTACGCCGTCGAGATCGAGATGCCCAATGTCACCACTCTCTCGCAGAATTCACCGGTCCGCGTCAATGACGTCACCGTGGGTACCGTCACGGGAATCGACGTGAAGGATTGGCACGCGCAGGTCACCGTCTCGCTGAACAACGACGTCGAATTGCCCGCCAATGCGACCGCCAAGATCGGCCAGACCAGTCTTCTCGGTTCGCAGCATCTCGAGTTGGCGCCGCCCACCGACGCGGAGCCCGAGGGCCGGTTGGCGGAAGGGGAAGTGATCCCGATCGAGCATGCAGGGGCATACCCGACAACGGAGCAGACGCTGTCGTCCTTGTCTGTGGTCCTGAACGGCGGAGGTATCGCCCAGATCCGGGATATCACCGAAGAATTGAACGCTGCACTCGGCGGGCGAGAGGCCGAGGTCCGTGACCTGCTTCCACAACTCGACCGGTTGGTCACGAGCCTGGACCGACAGCGCGGCGACATCATCGGTGCCATGGAGGGACTCGATCGACTCTCCGTCACCGTCAACCAGCAGAAGCCCACACTCGAGGCAGCGCTCGACGACATCCCACCTGGCTTGGAAGTGCTTGTGGCGCAGCGCCAGAATCTGACGACGGCGCTGGTGGAGCTCGGCAAACTCAGCGACACCGCGACCCGTCTCGTCGACAGCAGCGGGGAAGAGCTGGAACAGAACCTGCGTAACCTCACACCGGTGCTCGCGGAACTTGCCAATTCGGGCAGCGCACTCACCGACGTCCTGACCCTGATGCTCACCTACCCGTTCCCGATGAGGACGATGGACAAGGCCATTCGAGGCGACTACGCGAACCTGATGATGACCGTCGACCTGAGTGCGGCGAGGGTCGACAGCAACTTCCTTACCGGTACGGCCCTGGGTGGATCACTCGGTGGAGTGGAGGGAGCTGTCGGTTCGCTCGCGGGTGTCGCCGGACAGTCCGGCGACCCGCTGCAGATTCCGCTGCTGCCCGCCCCGCCGCCGGCACCGAAACCCGCGCCGGCACCCGCTCTCCCCGGACTGCCGCAGATTCCCGGTCTCCCGCAGATTCCCGGCCTTCCGCCGCAACTGGGAGGGGCCCCGGCACCATGAGAAAATTCGTTCGTATCCAGTTGATCATCTTCTCGATCCTCACGGTGATCGGCCTCGTGGTGATGTCGATCCAGTATGTGAAGGTGCCGGTCATGTTCGGCATCGGGCGCTACGACGTCGTGGTGCAACTGCCGTCCACCGGCGGGCTGTACTCCCACGCCAACGTTGCTTATCGGGGAACCAATGTCGGTGTCGTCGATCGTGTCGCGCTCACCGACGACGGGGTCGAGGCCCAGCTGTCGCTCGACAGCAGCTACAAGATTCCCGCCGACGTCGACGCAGTGGTGAAGAGTGTGTCGGCCATCGGCGAGCAGTACGTCGACCTGATTCCGCGGACGTCGGAGGGCCCGGATCTCGCGGACGGTGACGTCATTCCACGGGATCGGTCCGCCGTACCGCAGGATGTCGGCGAGATGCTCGATCAAGCCGACGTGCTGTTGGCCAGCATCTCCGATACTCGGTTACGTACCGTGATCGACGAGGCGTTCACCGCGTTCAACGGTTCCGGCCCCGACCTCCAGCGGCTCATCGACTCGGCTCGTCTCTTCGTCGAAGAGGCGGATGCCAACAGCGACGAGACGATAGACCTGATCGAACAGATCGGCCCACTGCTCGATACGCAGACCGTCAGCAGTGACGCCATCCGGTCCTGGACCCAGGACCTTGTCACCTTCACCGATCAGCTCCGGGCCAGCGACGCCGATATCAGGGGAGTGCTCGAGAAGGGTCCCGGGACGGCCGTCGAAGCCACCCAGCTTTTCCAGGAGTTGCAGCCCACCCTGCCGATCCTGCTGAGCAACCTGGTGAGCGTCGGGCAGGTCGGCGTCATCTACAACAAGAGCATCGAGCAAGTTCTCGTCATCTACCCACCGTTGACCGCCGCGCTCGTCACCGCCGCCAAGGGCGGACCGGTCGAGGACGGCGCGATCGTGGACTTCGCCCTGGAACTCCACGATCCGCCCGCGTGCACCACAGGTTTCCTGCCGGCGGATCAGCGGCGCACTGGCGATCAGACCGAACCTATCGCGACTCCGAACGATCTGTATTGCAAGGCGGCGCAGGATGATCCGTCGGTCGTCCGTGGTGCGCGCAACCTGCCCTGCATGGAATACCCCGGCCGCCGGGCGCCGACCGTGCAGGCGTGCCGGGACGGGTGGGAGGCCGCGGGTAACAACCCACCGTACGGGCCGATCATGCCGCCGGATGTACCCTCGTATACGGCCGTTCCTGTTATCCCCAGTTCCTACGAAGGATCACCGAGTGGGCCGGTCGCGGCCGTCCCGTACGACCCGGGAACGGGTAGCTTTGTCGGTTCGGATGGTAAGACGTACACCCAACCGGATCTGGCGTCAGGATCGCCGAGAAAGGACTCGACGTGGCAGACGATGATGACAGGTCAGCAGATTTGAGTTCATCGACACAAGAGCGTGCCGCTGACGCGGTGGGGGAGGACTCCCCGGCACGGAAGGAGCGCAGCAGGCGGCGAGCGGTACGTCACGCGGGTCCACCGGTCGGTGAGACCGGAACGCCGCAACCGGTCGTATTGGCGAAGTCCAGCGACGCGCACCCTGCTACAGCGCCCCAGCCCGAGCGTGAACCGGTGACAGAGACGATCTCGACGAAGAAGGCGGCCGCCGAGGGTGCCGTCAAGTCGAGCGGGGCATCGCCACCGCCCGAAGACGAGAAGAGAACGCGTCGTTCGCGGACGTCGCTGATCGCCTACGGTGCGGTCGCGGTCGTCGTTCTCGCCTTGGTCGTGGCCGCCGTCGTCCTGCTGCTCGACCAACGGTCGGCGCGCGAACGAGACGACCGGCGCCAGGCCTTCATCGACACGGCGCGACAGACCGTACTGAACCTGACGACGATTCATCCGGAGACCGCGGAAGAAGATGTCGACCGAATCCTTGCGGGTGCGTCAGGAGCCTTCCTGGCCGAATTCCAAGGCAGGGAAGACCCGTTCGTCGGTGTGGTCCGCGACGCCAACGTCACCACCGAGGGCGAAGTCCTCGAAGCGGGAATCCAGAGCGAGACAGACATTTCGGCCGACGTGCTCGTCGCGGCCCGCACCATGGTCACCAGCACCGAACAGCCCGAGCCGTCGCCGCGTGACTTCCGGATGCGGGTGACCGTCAGTGACGACAACGGGAAGTTGACCGCATCGAAGGTGGAGTTCGTCCCATGACCGACAACGACGTCGACACGTCAACAGAACAACGGCGAAAGCTCCCGGTCGTCACCAAGGCGACAGCGTTGAAGATCGTGACGGCGCTTGTGATCGTCGCCCTCGCTGTCGCCGTGGGTTTCCTCTGGTACGGCCATCGCCAGGACCAATTGGCCGAACAGGCCCGCTCCGAGGCGGTCGACGCGGCGAGCAGGCAGGCCGTTGCGATGCTGGCGTACGACTTCGCCAATGTCGACAGCCAATTGGCTGCTGCGGCAGACGGAATCACCGGCTCGTTCCGCGACGAGTACACCGCCCTGGTGGAGGAAACCATCGCTCCCGGGGCCAAGGAGAAGCAACTGACGGTTCAGGTGACCGTGCAAGCCGCCGCACCGGTGTCGACCACTCCCACCGAGGCGGTGGTCCTGCTGTATCTGAACCAAACCACTACCAGTGCCGATGCACCGGATGCTCGGACGTCGGGTAGCCGGGTGCGGGTCTCGCTGCAGAAGGTCGACGACCGCTGGCTCGTCGATCAGCTCACCCCCGTGTAGCGGTGTTGACTGTGCAGCGGTGATCCGCACACGAGTCGCGCGGACCTTCACAAAGTGAAACATGTTCTAGTACTGTCGGGGCTTCCGGGCCGACTGCGACGCATCACGTTGTGTCGCAGGGCCACAACCGAACGGGGAGTCGTCGATGAAAGTTGCTGTAACCGGGGCCGCGGGATTCGTGGGCACCAATCTGCTCGATCTCCTGGTCCGATCGGGGCACGAGGTGACCGCCATCGACCGCATCCGTTCCGAGCACGCTCCCGAGGGAGTCACCTGGATGAACGGCGACGTGCTCGACGTGGAATCGATGAAGAGGGCCCTGGACGGTGTCGAGGTGGTCTATCACCTCGTCGCCATGATCACCCTCGCACAGAAGGACGATCTGGCGTGGACGGTCAACACCAAGGGTGTTCGCACCGTGGCCGAGGCTGCGCTTGCCGTGGGTGTGCGGCGGATGGTCCATTGCAGTTCCGTGCACTCGTTCGATCAGAGCAACTGCGGGGGAGTGCTCGACGAGCAGTCGCCGCGATCCGTGGACGCGTCGATCCCGGTGTACGACCGGTCGAAATGGGCCGGTGAGATCGAACTGCGTGCGGTGATCGAGACCGGTCTCGACGCGGTGATCTGCAACCCCACTGGGGTGTACGGCCCCGTGGACTATGGTCTCTCCCGCGTAAACAGTTTGCTACGCAACGCTGCTCGTGGCCGGGTGCCTGCCGCGGTGCACGGAGCGTTCGACTTCGTCGACGTTCGCGACGTGGCCGCCGGGTTGATCGCCGCGGGGGAGAAGGGGCGGACGGGGGAGAACTATCTGATCTCGGGGCACATGCTGGGCATGCACGACGCCGTGCGGAAGGCCGCCCGAGCGGCAGGTCGGCGTGGACCGATGTACTCGTTCCCCCTCAGCGTGATCGAACGAGTGCTGCCCCTCGCAGAACCCATCGGAGCCAGGTTCGGCTCCGACGTGCTGTCCCGGTCGGCGATGGCGGCGCTGCTCGCGGCACCCGTGATCGACGGTGCGAAGGCAGCGTCCGAACTGGGGTACGTCCCTCGTCCCGCCGACGAGACGATCCGCGACCTCGTCGCGTTCCTGGTCACGTCGGGTCAGCTGGGACGCCGCAGTCAGTTGTCCTCGGTCGTGTAACCGGCCTCGCCGGCCTCGGTGATGTGGTCCGCCTCGTCGGCCTCGGCGGCGTACTCGGCCTCATCGGCCTCGGCCGGCGCGATCAACGCCGGCCCGGCCGCACCGCTGTGCGACAGTGCGTCGAGGAATGCCTTCGCCCAGCGGTCGACGTCGTGCGCGAGCACCTGCCGACGCAGCGCACGCATGTGCCGGCGACCGCTTTCGTGCGGCTGGTTCAACGCCTGTTCCATCGCGTCTTTGACACCGTCGAGGTCGTGCGGATTGCAGAGGAAGGCCTGCCGGAGTTCGGCCGCCGCCCCGGTGAACTCGCTGAGCAGGAGGGCGCCGCCGAGATCGCTGCGGCACGCCACATACTCCTTGGCGACGAGGTTCATGCCGTCGCGCAGTGGCGTCACGAGCATCACGTCGGCGGCCACGAAGAAGGCGATCAGTTCTTCGCGCGGGATCGGGCGATGGATGTAGTGCACCACCGGCCGGCCGACCTCGCTGTATTCGCCGTTGATGCGCGACACCTTCCGCTCGATGTCGTCGCGCATCTGGACGTAGCTGTCGACCCGCTCGCGGCTGGGCGTGGCCAACTGCACCAGCACGGTGTTCGCCGGGTCGACCCGGTGTTCGTCGAGGAGTTCGTGCAGCGCAGCAAGGCGGACGTCGATGCCCTTGGTGTAGTCGAGTCGATCGACGCCCAGCATGATGTGCTTCGGGTTGCCCAGTTCCTTGCGGATCTGTCTCGCACGGTCGCGGATCGACTTGGAACGTGACTGTTCGTCCAGCTCGCCGGAGTCGATGGAGATGGGGAACGCCCCCACACGGACCGTCCGCCAACCGACCTGCACGACACCGAGCTTGGAGCGGACACCGACAGTGCCGCGCGACGTCGGCTGGCCGGCGAGGCGTCGAGCGAGGAACAAGAAGTTCTGCGCACCACCCGGGAGGTGGAAGCCGATGAGATCTGCACCGAGAAGTCCCTCGACGATCTCGGTCCGCCACGGCATCTGCATGAACAGCTCGACCGGCGGGAACGGGATGTGCAGGAAGAAGCCGATCGTGAGGTCGGGGCGGAGCATGCGCAGCATTTTCGGCACGAGCTGCAGCTGGTAATCCTGGATCCAGACGGTGGCACCCTGCGCCGCCGCCTTGGACGTTGCCTCCGCGAACCGCCGGTTCACCTCGACGTAGGCGTTCCACCAGTCGCGGTTGTACTCCGGCTTCACGATCACATCGTGGTAGAGCGGCCACAGGGTGGCGTTGGAGAAGCCCTCGTAATAGTCGCGGATTTCGGCGCCGCTCAGCGGGACGGGATAGAGCTCGAGCCCGTCCTCGACGACCGGCTCCAGATCGGCGTCTGCGACACCCGCCCAGCCGACCCATGCACCCTTGTTGCGGCGAAGGATCGGCTCGAGCGCGGTGACGAGTCCGCCTGGGCTCCGCTTCCACTTGGTGGTGCCGTCCGGCAGCCGCTCGAGATCGACAGGGAGTCGATTCGCCACGACGACGAAGGTGGCTTGCCCGGAGACAGGGTCAGATGTCGAACTCGATGACGAAACTGACGATTCCGAGCTGAGTGCCACGGGCTTCCTTCGCGGTCGAAGTGGATGAAATTATCAGTCGAGCTTGGCGGTGGGCCCGATTCCGAGCATCGAGAGCAGCATCCTGCACTCGTCGGCGTCCTCGGCGTATGCAGCGACAACGCGCTGTGCCTGGCGGGCGGTCTCGTCGGCCAAGGGTTCGAGATCCTCGTCCGCGATGTCGGTCTCGGCGGTCGTGTTCGCGGCCATTCTTGTCCTCTCGGGGGCTTGCTGCTGCGTCAACGCAGTAGTTCGTATCGGCGACTCTATGAGAACCGGGCACGTCGACGCTAGTTGCCCTTCCGATAGTGTTCCTCTAGTTAGGGTCTGCTTACTTGCCGGGAACCGTCAGGGTGGGAGTTGTCTGCGTGAAGACTGGTGGCGCCGCAATTCTGCGTCGAGCTCTGGTGCGCAATCGTGTGCGCCTGGGTATCGGCACAGTTCTGGTCTGCCTGCATCAGGTGGCCGAAACGCTCGTGCCGATCGCAATCGGCGTCATCGTCGACCGCGCGGTCGCGACGGGCGATACGTCGGCGCTGGTGATCTGGCTGTGTGCTCTTGCCGTGCTGTTTGTCGTTCTCACCACAGCGTGGCGGTTCGGTGCCCGATTCCTCGTGCTGGTGATGCAGAACGAGGGACACCGGCTGAGGATGGAGGTGGCGCACCGAATACTCGACCCCCGCGGCGTGCGCACCGACCTGCGCGCCGGGGAGTTGCTCTCGGTGTCCTCGACCGACGCAGATCGGTCCGCCTTCATCGCGGACATCGTGCCGCGCGCGGCCTCGGCCCTCACGGCAGCCGTCGGCTCGGCGGTCGCCCTGCTACTCATCGACGTCCCGCTCGGACTTGCGGTCCTCGTCGGAACGCCCGTCATCCTGGGTCTCCTGCAACGTGCCGCCCCGCTCATCACCCGACGAGCCACCGACCAGCAAGCCGCCGTCGCGCGGGCCTCCGGCATGGCCACCGACCTGGTGAGTGGGCTTCGTCCCCTCCGCGGGATCGGCGCCGAGGACGCAGCGTCGCAGCGTTACCGCAGCGCGAGCCGGGACGCCCTCGACGCGACCCTCCACACCGCGCGAAGCTCGGCGGTGTTCACCGGGGTGTCGATGACCGTCAGCGCACTGCTCGCCGTCGGGATCGCGGGATTCGCGGGTTGGTTCGCCCTGGAAGGGCGGATCACGATCGGGGAACTGATCACCGTGGTCGGCCTCTCACAGTTCTTCATCGAACCGCTCGGCGTCCTGGCGGGTCTTCCGGGATCTCTCGCGCTCACCCGGGCATCGGCAGATCGGGTGGCGTTGGTCCTGGACGCCGAACCGCTGTTGCCTGCGGGTTCCGGACTCATCCCGGCCGGCAGCGAGCTGTCGTTGTCGGGCGTGAGCTACCGGTCTCTCACAGCGCTGGACCTTCGCGTCGGGTCCGGTGAGTTACTCGGCGTCGTCGCCTATCGGCCGCAGGACGCCGAGGCGTTGGCCGCGCTGCTGTCGGGGCAGGTTCCGCCCGAGCGCTACGAGGGCGAGGTGACCGTCGGCGGTGTTCGACTCTCGGATGCCGACCTGGGGCACGCGCGGCGGACTGTGCTGGTCGAACCCCACAACGGTGACCTGTTCTCCGGAACGGTGGCGTCGAACGTGACCGCAGGCCGGCCGGATGCGCCGGAAGCCGAGGTCCAGGCGGCGCTGCGGGCGTCCGCAGCGGTCGATGTCATCGATGCACACCCGGACGGTCTCGACCACGAGGTGACCGACCGCGGGGCGTCGTTGTCCGGCGGGCAACGCCAGCGCGTTGCGCTCGCCCGGGCGCTGATGAGGAGGTCCCCGGTGCTGGTGCTGCACGACCCGACAACGGCGGTGGACGCGGTGACCGAACACATGATCGCCGGAGGAATCGCCGACTCGAGGCACCACGACTCCGCGGGC
The DNA here is from genome assembly GCF_023667485.2 of Rhodococcus sp. MSC1_016. Taxonomy (NCBI): domain Bacteria; kingdom Bacillati; phylum Actinomycetota; class Actinomycetes; order Mycobacteriales; family Nocardiaceae; genus Rhodococcus; species Rhodococcus sp. MSC1_016. Next base: position 4,496,681 of record NZ_JAMOZI020000001.1, on the reverse strand, counting down.
AGCGGCCAGACGACCATCCTCCTCACGAGCAGTCCTGCGTTGCTGTCGGTGACCGAACGCGTCGTCGTCCTCGACGAGGGAACGGTCGTCGCCGAGGGCACGCACGCACAGTTGGCCGCCTACGATGCGCACTACCGGCGGGCGGTGCTGCGATGAGTGAACTGCTCCCCATCGCGTCCGCACGCGACACCTGGGTATGGCTGAGAACCGAGCTGGGCCGGCGGCGCGGACGAAGCCTGCTCACCCTGCTCGTGGCGGCCTCTGCCGCCGGGATGGCACTGGTGCCCGTCTACGTGTTCGGTGTGCTCGTCGACCGAGTGCAGGACGGCGCCCCACCGTCGACGATCGGGTGGGTGGTCGCGGTGATCGCCTCGGCCGCTGTGATCGGCGGAGTCTGCGCCGGCTGTGCGTCGTTCCTCATCCGGAGTCTCGGCGAGGGCATCCTCGCGGACCTGCGGGAGCGGACCGTCGACCGGGCGCTACGGCTTCCGGTGCAGACGATCGAACGCGTCGGCAAGGGCGACTTGCTGTCCCGGGTGGGCGACGATGTGGCGGTGATCGGCAAGGCCGTCAGCGATGTGGTGCCCAACCTCGTGACGGCGATACTTCTGGTGCTGCTGAGCATCGTCACGATGCTGGGCATCGACTGGCGTCTCGGGCTCGCAGGCATGGTGGCCTTGCCGATGTATGCGCTCGCGATGCGCTGGTATCTCCCGCGGTCGGCTCCGGTCTACGCGAGCGAACGTGTGGCGATGGGCGAGCGCTCGCAAGCGCTGATCAGCAGCATGCAGGGTGCCCGCACGGTGCGGGCCTACGGTCTCGAAGACCTTCACCTCGGGCAGATCGACGACGCCTCGCGGAAAACCCGGAATCTGTCCGTCGGCGTGTTCACGCTGTTCACCCGCTTCGCCGGTCGCGGCAACAGAGCCGAATTCGTCGGTCTGGCCACCATCCTCGCCGTGGGTTTCGCGCTGGTGCAACGCGACCTCGTGACGGTCGGACAGACCACCACCGCCGCTCTGCTCTTCCACCGATTGTTCAATCCGATCGGCATGCTCATGTACACCTTCGACGAGGTGCAGTCGGCGGGCGCAAGCCTCGCGCGGCTCGTCGGGGTGGTTGCTCGGCGTGACGAGGCGGGTGGCGTCGCAGGGGTCCCGCCTGCTGCCGAATCGACCCTCGACCTGGTCGAAGTCCGGCACACCTACGACGGCGAGCACGAGGTGGTGCACGGCATCAGCCTGCGCGTCGAGCACGGCGAACGAGTCGCACTGGTCGGGTCGACAGGGGCCGGGAAGACCACTGTCGCAGCGATTGCCGCCGGGTCGATCGTCCCGACGTCGGGTTCGGTGCACATCGGGGGCACCGCGCTGTCGGAGTTGTCGCCGCGCGAACTCCGCCGTCGGGTGGCCATCGTCAGCCAGGAGGTACACGTATTCGCTGGGCCTCTCATCGACGACCTGCGCCTGGCGGCCCCCGGCGCGTCCGAGGAGGACGCGGCGATGGCACTGAAGACGGTGGGTGCGGCCGACTGGGTGAACGCGCTCACCGATGGTGTCCGCACCGTCGTCGGCGAGGGTGGGCACGAACTGACTGCGGCGCAGGCACAGCAGTTGGCGCTGGCCCGCCTCGTCCTCGCCGATCCCGCGGTCGCCGTCCTCGACGAGGCAACTGCCGAGGCCGGCAGCGCCGGGGCGCGGGACCTCGAGGCATCCGCCGCGGCCGCGACCCGCGGTCGGACCACGCTGATCGTGGCGCACCGGCTCACCCAGGCCGCCACTGCCGACCGCGTCGTCGTGCTCGAACACGGCCGGATCGTGGAGGAAGGACCGCACTCTGCACTCGTCGACGCCGGCGGCCGCTACGCGCAGCTCTGGTCGGCGTGGGAGGGGCGGTAGGCGCTCCGCGCTCGTGCGCCTTTCTGGTTGTGGGAGCTACCAGAAAGGCGCACGGGCGTCAGCCTAGGTAGCCGCCGCCGTGGGGGAAGAACTCGGTGCCGGCCAGCTCGGTGCCGTCGTCGAGGCGGACGCGCCGGATCTTGAGTCCCTTGTTCTTGCCGGTGCGGGCGTCGGGTCCGGCGACGATGACCATGCCGTCGCCTTCGTGGATGAAGACACGCCCGGGGGTTCCGCCGTAGTTGCCCTCGGACACCGCGGCCTCGAGGATTCTGATGCGCTTGCCCTTGTAATGGGTGAACGCGTTGGGATATGGGTCGGACTGCGCGCGGACCAGCCGCTCGATGGCGTCGGCCGGCCAGGTCCAGTCGATGCGACTGTCCTCGGGCGCCCGCTTGTGGAAGAAGGTGGCCTGCGAGCGGTCCTGCGGTGTCCAGTCGGTGCGGCCGGACGCGATGAGGTCGAGGGCGTCGAGGGTGATCGGTCCGATCATGTCGACGGTGCGGTGGAACAGGTCGGTGACGGTGTCCGTGGGTCCGACCGGGGTGGACCGCTGCAGGACGATGTCGCCTGCGTCGAGTTCCTCGTCCATGAGGTGCGCGGTGAGCCCGACCTCGTCTTCACCGTTGATGAGCGCCCAGATGAGCGGTGAGAATCCCGTGTACTTGGGCAGGAGGGAGTCGTGAATGTTGAGGGTGCCGTAGCGGGGCGAGTCGAACACGTCCCGCGGCAGCCATGTGCGCCAGTTGTTGGCGACGATGATGTCGGGGTCCGCTTGTTTCAGGGCCGCCTTGAAGTCTTCGTCGGGCTTGTTCGCGATATGAACGGGGACGCCGTGCTCGGTGGCCAGATCTGCGACGGAGTCGGCCCACATCTGTTCGTAGACGTGCTCGCTCTTGGGATGCGTGATCGCAAGGACGACCTCGTGCTCCGACTCGAGCAGGGCCTTCAGGGTACGGTGACCCCAGGTTTGATATCCGAGTGTGGCGACTCTCAACGCGGTCCTCCTGGACGAGCTTGACGATCAGCGCCGCACAGAAGCGGCAGCAATGCGAGCTTAGGCTATCCAACCCAATTTGGTGAGACCGCCCTTGGAAGGAAGGCAGACATGACGATCGCCACGATCAACGGAATATCCTTGAACTACCAGGTCAAAGGGTCCGGCGATCTCGTGGTACTCATCATGGGCACCGGCAGTCCGGGACGTGTGTGGGATCTCCACCAGACCCCCGCGCTCGTCGACGCCGGCTATCGTGTCTGCACCTTCGACAACCGCGGCATCGCTCCTTCCGCCGAGAGCGTGGAGGGCATCACGATGGATGACCTCGTTGCGGACACCGCGGCACTGATCGAACACCTCGGCGGCGGGCCCGCACGAGTCGTCGGCACCTCGATGGGTGCCCGGGTCGCTCAGGAACTCGCGTTGTCGCGTCCGGACCTCGTCTACAAGGCCGCCTTCCTCGCCGGTCATGCCCGCATGGACTACTTCCAGCAGACGCTCACCGAGGGTGAGCGCGCGCTGCACGACAGCGGCGTCGAGCTTCCGGCCAAGTACCGGGCGGCGGTCACCGCGGTGATGAATCTGTCTCCGGCCTCGCTCGTCGACCCGCACACCGCAAGGGATTGGCTCGACCTCTTCGAGTTCAGTGGCGGCCGGACGTCCGCCGGTGTGCGCGCCCAGATGGAGATGGACCGCACGTTCGACCGTCGGCAGGCGTACCGGGCGATTACCACACCGTGTCTGTCGGTCGGGTTTGCCGACGACCGGATGATCCCGCCGTATCTCTCTCGTGAGGTCGCCGAGTCCATCCCGTCGGCGCGCTACTACGAGATCCCAGATGTCGGGCACTATGGTTACCTCGAGCAGCCCGAGGTAATCAACAAAGTTCTGCTGGAGTTCCTCGCGGACTGAGCGTTCCGGTCGACGTAGGGGTTGAGCCCCCGGCGTTACAGTGATATTCGGCACCTGTGGAGAAACCGGGAATCGGTTGTTGCTGGTGGGTAGCCTAACCTAAACTCCTTCGGGTGCTGGTCGTGCGACGAGCACTCTCGACGGACGATCGGATCACCATGTCACCGGACCACTCGGCGGCTGCCCAGGCTCAGTTCCTCTCTGCAGAGAGCGCGCACACGTCTGCTTCTACGCCGACCGCGCTGCCCCTCACTGCCGCGCAGTCCGAGGTCTGGGTGGGGCAGGAGTTGCACCCGGGCAGCCCGGTGTACAACCTTTCGCTGGTCGTCGAGGTCGCTGGTCCGATCGATCTGAACCGCACGATCGCCGCTGTCCGGAAGACGGTCGAACGTGCCGAGGCGCTGCACGTGCGTTTCGAGCGGGGAGACGACGACGAACTCCTGCAGGTGCCCACGCCCCCCGACAGCTGGTCCCTGGACGTCGTCGACCTGCGCGCCGACGAGGATCCGGAGTCCAGTGCGCATGCCTGGATGGACCGTGACATGCAGACCGTGGTCGCTGTCGGGGGCGAGGAGCCCTTGTTCCATCACGCCCTGCTGCGCACCGGCGACGAATCGTTGATCTGGTACCAGCGCTATCACCACAGCATCATCGACGGCTATGGCATCACCCTGCTGGTAGGTGACGTCGTCGAGCGTTACGACGACCCCGACCTCGAGACCGCCGCAGGACCCTGGCCCCTCGACTCGCTGCTTGCCGCCGATCGCGAGTACCGCGGGTCCGCGCGCTTCGCAGCCGATCGCGAATTCTGGTTGCAGCAGGTGATCGACGCACCGGAACCCCCGCGGTTGCTCCCTCTTGTCGACGACCGGTCGGAAGCACCGATTTCGGCGGTAGTCGAGATCGACGGGGAGGACGCCGACGCCCTTTACGCCTTTGCAGCCGACGCCGGAATTCGCCGCACGCGACTGCCTCTCGCGATCGTGGTGGCGTATATCCACCGGATCACCGGCAGGCGCGACCTCACGTTGTCGCTGCCGATGGCGGCGCGGGTCGGGCGCGACATGCGCCGGGTGCCCGGGATGGCCTCCACCATCCTGCCGTTGCGGATTCAGGTCGATTCCGGCATGACTGTGGGCGCGCTGGCCCGGCGGATCGACACGACACTCGTCTCGGTGCTGCGGCACGGCCGTTACCGCGGTGAAGATTTGGCCCGTGACCTGCGATCGCTCGACCCGGACCGGCAGATTTTCGGACCAGGTATCAATTCGATGATGTTCGAGCATTCGCTCACCTTCGGCGGGTTCCCGGCGTGGGTGCGGAGTTCGGCCACTGGACCGGTATCGGACCTCGACTTCTCCATTCGCGGAGGACAGGATTCGGAAGCCATCGAGATCGATCTACGGGCGCCCTACGGCCTGGATGCCGAACTCGAGGAACACCGTCGCCGGCTCGAACACTTCGTCGGCCAGTTCGTCGCCGACCCTTCCGCGACCATCTCCACTCTCGACCCGTTGACCGAGGCCGAACGTCACCAACTGCTGACGGACTTCAACGACTCTGGGCGCGCACAGGAGTCGGCGACGATCCCCGAACTGTTTCAGGAGCAGGTGCGACGCAGCCCGGACGCGGAGGCGCTGGTCGCCGGCGAGATCCGCCTCACCTACCGCGAGCTCGGTGAACGGGTGGCTCAGCTCGCCCAGCACCTGCGGCTTCGTGGCGTGGGATCCGAAGACGTTGTGGCCGTGGGGTTACCGCGCTCGGCCGAGATGGTGGTCGGGCTCCTGGCCGTGGTGTGCGCGGGCGGCGCCTTCGTTCCCCTCGACCCGTCGTGGCCGCAGGAGCGTCGCGTTGCCGTACTCGAGGACGCGCGGGCGAGCCTCGTCCTCACCGGACCCGGCGGGGTGGCGGACGCCGGTGGCAGCGCTGTCCCGGTCGACCTGGCGGACTGGGCGTACGCGGACTACTCCACCGACCTGCCCGCTCTCACCGTGCAGGGTGCCCGACTGGCGTACGTCATCTTCACCTCGGGATCGACAGGCAGGCCCAAGGGTGCGATGATTCGCCACGACGCGGTGTGCGCCCGCTTGCTGTGGCAGCGTGACGAAATTCTGCATTTCGGAGCCGGGGACGCGTCGTTGTTCAAGGCCCCCTTGTCTTTCGACATCTCGGTCAACGAAATTCTGCTGCCCCTGGTGTCGGGTGGGCGGCTGGTGGTGGCCGAGCACGGCGGGGAGCGCGACCCCCAGTACCTGCTCGACCTCATCGCGCGGGAGTCGGTGACGTTCGTCTACCTCGTCTCCTCGATGCTCGATGTACTTCTCGACCTGTCGCGGGGCACGGACCGGTTGTCGGTACTGAAGCATGTGTGGTGTGGCGGTGAGGTTCTCACACCGGAACTGTTCGAACGTTTCCGCGCTCAGTTGTCGACGACGCTGTATCACGGTTACGGTCCGGCAGAAGCGACCATCGGTGTGTCACACGTCGTGTACCGGGAAGACGCCGCACGGATCGCGACGTCGATCGGCCGCCCCAACCCCGGCACCCAACTCTATGTACTGGACGGCCACCTGAACCCGGTACCGCTCGGTGCGAGCGGTGAGCTCTACGCGGGCGGATTCCTGCTCGGACGCGGGTATGTCGGAGCGTCGGCGCTGACGGCGGCTCGCTTCGTTGCCAACCCCTTCGCCGCCGACGGTTCACGCCTCTATCGCACCGGTGACCTGGCCCGGTGGACCCCCGACGGTTCGCTCGACTTTCTCGGCCGCGCCGATAATCAGGTGAAGATCCGGGGAATGCGCCTCGAACTCGAGGACGTGGAGGCGGGACTAGCCGCGCATCCCGCGGTGCGGCACAGCGCCGTGGTGGTGCGGGAGACGCCGACCGGCGCCAAGTATCTCGCCGCCTACCTCGTGCCCGACTCCGGTTCGGCACTGGACGATTCCGAACTGGGGACGTGGGCGTCGTCGAGACTGCCCGAGTACATGGTGCCGTCGGCTTTCGTGATTCTCGACCGGTTTCCGCTCACGGCCAACGGCAAACTGGATCGGCGGGCCCTGCCGGAACCCGATTTCGGCGCGGCGGGGAACAAGGTCGCCCCGCGTACCGCCGTCGAGAAAACGTTGTGCGCGTTGATGGCCGGAGTCCTCGGAGTGGAGTCGGTCGGGGTCACCGACGACTTCTTCGCCCTCGGCGGCGACAGTATCGTCGCCATCTCGTTGGTGAACCATGCCCGCAGGGAAGGGTTGTCGATCAGCCCGCGCGAGGTGTTCCAGCTCCGCACCGCCGAAGCGCTCGCCCGGGCCGAGGCCGGGCGCGAGGTGGCGGCGGTCGACACGGACGACATCGCGTTCGGCGCTGTGGCCGGCACTCCGATCCTCGCCCGCATCAGTGAGGCGGGAGACCAGATCACCCGGTTCCACCAGTCGGTGCTGGTGCAAACCCCGCCCGAATTCGACGAACAGCGTGCGCGCGAAGCGCTCTCCGCCGTCCTCGAGCGGCACGACGCCCTGCGAGCACGGTTGGTCCGCGGGAAGCGGTGGACACTGTCGGTGCCGCACTGGGATCCCTCCTCGGCATCCGACGTGCTGCGCGTCGTCGAGGTCGAGGGCAGCATGGATCAGCTCCTTTCCGAGCGGCTCGACGGCGAAACCGCGGCAGCGCTCGACCGGCTCGATCCTGATGGCGGCGCGATGCTGCAGGCCGTCCTCTTCCGGGTGACCTCCGGTCCGGGCAGGCTGCTTCTGATCGGCCACCACCTGGTAGTGGACGGCGTCTCCTGGCGCATCATTCTCGAAGACCTGGCGCAGGCGGGCGCTGCTCGCATCTCCGGTGCCGAGCCCGCCCTTGCCCCCGTCGGCACGTCGTTACGCAGGTGGTCTGCGCTGCTCGAAGAACGCGCGCACACAGGATCTTTCGATGCCGAACTGCCGTTCTGGAAGGCAGTGACGTCGACTCCCGAACCGATGCTCGGATCCCGTCCACTCGACCCCGCGGTCGATCTGGCCGGTCAGGCCGAAACTCTCACGGTCACGCTAGCGCCCGAGTTCACCCGCCCACTGCTGTCGGCCGTTCCCGCAGCGTTCTCCGGATCCGTCAACGACGTGCTGCTCACCGCGTTCGCCGTGGCTGCTGCGAGGTGGCGGGCCGCTCGTCGAGCGGAGGTCGCGCCGGGTCCGGTCCTGCTCGATCTCGAAGGGCACGGACGCGAAGAAGACCTGGTGCGCGCGCCCGGCGGACCGGCGGTCGATCTGTCTCGGACCGTCGGCTGGTTCACCACGGTGTATCCCGTGGGGATCGACGCCGGTGTGGCAGACAGCGACGAGGCGCTGGCGTCGGCGCTGAAGACCGTCAAGGAGCAGATGCGCAGCATCCCGGGAGCCGGTTTCGGTTACGGAACACTGCGTTACCTCGGTGACTCGGTGCCGGAACTCGAGCACGCGCCGACCCCTCAGGTGCTCTTCAACTACCTCGGCCGAGTCGCGGCCGGGGGAGACGTCGACTGGTTGCCTCAGGCGATGGGCGGCGCCGACGACCCACGCATGCCGCTCGGGCACGTCCTGACTTTGAACGTGATTGCCGAAGACGGCGGGGACGGGCCGGTGCTGAGCACCTCCTTCACCTGGGCGCCCGGAATTCTCGGGAGGGACGACGTCGAGGCGCTCGCCGAGGAGTGGACCACGGCGTTGTCGGCCGTAGCCGGCATCGAACGCCTGGGCGGGCCCACACCGTCGGACTTCCCGCTGGTCGGATTGACGCAGCAGGACGTCGACGCGTTGTCGGGGCCGTCCGATGTGCTCCCGCTGACGCCGTTGCAGGAGGGAATCTACTTCCAGTCTGCGTTCGAGGACACGAGTTCGGACCCCTACCTGGTGCAACAGGTCATCGAGCTGAGCGGCCCCGTCGACCCCGGCGCACTGCACCGGGCCTTGCAGACCGTGGTCGATCGGCACGCTGCACTGCGCACCGGAATCTCGTCCGTGTCGGACGGCCGGATCGTGCAGGTGATCCGCGACGGTGTCCGGGTACCGATGGACGTGCTGGACCTCACCGAAGTCGCGAACCCGTCACAGCGGATCGAGGAGGTGCTGGCCGCGGATCGCACTCGCGGCTTCGCCTTCGACCGGCCGCCGCTGCTGCGCTACACCCTCGCCCGACTGGAGTCGGAGAAGTACCTTCTGCTGCAGTCGATCCACCACGTGATCGCCGACGGGTGGTCGGTGCCGGTGATGCTGCGGGAGATGCTGGCCCTCTACAGCACGTCGGGTACACCGCCGGCGCTGCCGGCACCCACCCCGTACCGCAGCTACCTCGAATGGCTGGATGCGCGGGACCGGAACGCGTCCCTCGAGGTGTGGCGAGAGGCGCTCAGGGACCTACCGGAGCCGGTGGAGTTGCCCCGCACGGCGTCTCCGATCGAGTCCGGCATTCGCAGCGTGCAGGTGGCGCTGCCGGCCGCGGATACCGACGCACTCGTGGCCGTCGGCCGGGCCCGCGGACTGACCCTGAGCACGCTCGTCCACGGCACCTGGGGACTTGTCGTTGGCCGGCTCACCGGCACGGACGACGTGGTGTTCGGATCCACGGTGTCCGGGCGCGGCGGCGACCTGCCCGGAATCGAATCCATGGTGGGGTTGTTCATCAACACCGTCCCGGCGCGACTACGGTATCGGCCCACCGAGACGGTGGCCGAGGCGCTCACGCGATGGCAGGACGAGCAATCGGCGTTGCTCGACCACCAGCATGTCGGACTGGCCGAACTGCGCCGCGATGCCGGCTTGCACACCATGTTCGAGACCCTCGTCGTCTTCGAGAACTATCCGCTGGGTGACGGAGCTGCCACCGACCCGTCCGGCTCCGTATGCCTGACGAATGTGCGTTTCGACGAGCACCCGCCGTACCCGATGACGCTGATCGTCGTGCCCGGTGACACGGTGGCCCTCGAGCTGAAATACGATGCCACGCGCATCGATTCGGCGACAGCCGACCGTTTCGCCGAATCGATGGTGGCTTATCTTCGCGAGGTCACTCGCGACGCCGACCAAGCCGTGTCGAGTGTGGCTCTGGCTTCACGTCGACCGGTCCACTCGGCCGTGCCCGATGCGCGTCCGGCGTTCCCCGACACGACACTCACCGCTCTTCTCGCGGAGCAGGCGGCCCGAACACCCGACGCGGTGGCCGTCGTGTTCGAGGACGAACAACTTACCTATGCCGAATTGCATTTACGGGCCAACCGCCTCGCGCGGCTGCTGATCGAGCGTGGTGTCTACCCGGGGTCCAGGGTGGCCGTGGCGTTGCCACGTTCACTCGACCTGATGGTGTCGCTGCTGGCGATCGGCAAGGCGGGCGGAGCCTATGTGCCGCTCGACACCGGCTACCCCGCAGAGCGATTGGCGTACATGCTGGAGGATGCGCACCCGGTGTGCGTGGTCACCGACAGCGGATCCGCCGCTCTCTTCACCGACGCCGGCGTTCCCCAGGTGCGCGTCAGCGAAGCGGACGACTACTCGTCGGCACCGCTGCCCGAGTCGGGCTCGCCGGGCCATCCCGCGTACGTGATCTACACGTCCGGTTCGACCGGCCGGCCCAAGGGGGTCGTCGTGCCGCACGCCGGCATCGTCAACCGACTGCTGTGGATGCAGTCGTTCCGGCCGATCACCCCGTCGGACAGGGTGCTTCAGAAGACTCCGGCCAGCTTCGACGTCTCGGTGCCCGAACTCTTCGGCCCTCTCCTCGCGGGCGCTACCGTCGTACTCGCGCGGCCGGACGGACACAAGGATCCGGGCTACCTCGCGGATGTCATCGTCGAAAAGTCGGTAACCAGAGCGCATTTCGTCCCCTCGATGCTCGAGGCGTTTCTCGCCGAGCCTGCCGCGGCCGGGTGCACCGGGCTGCGGATCATCGCCTGCAGCGGTGAGGCGTTGCCCGTGGCGTCGGCACGGCGGGTGGCCGAGGTGCTGCCGGGCGTGGAAGTCGACAACCTGTACGGGCCGACCGAGGCATCCGTGGAGGTGAGCTACGCGGCGTCGGTGCAGAACATCGACGCTGCAGCGTCGTCGGTGCCGATCGGCTTCCCGACGTCGAACACCGGCTTGTACGTCCTGGATCGGTACCTGCATACGGTGCCGCCGGGTGCCTCGGGAGAGCTGTACTTGTCGGGACCGCAGGTGGCCGACGGATACCTCGGCAGGGCAGCGCTGAGTGCGGAGCGGTTCGTCGCCGACCCGTTCTCACCCTCCGGTACTCGCATGTACCGCACCGGCGATATCGCACGGATCAATGCCGACGGAGCCGTCGAGTATGTCGGCCGAGTGGACGATCAGGTGAAGCTGCGGGGCTTCCGAATCGAGCTCGGCGAAATCGAGGCGCACCTGTCGGCCTGTCCCGGAGTGCGGCAGGCGGCCGCCGTCGTCCGTTCGGACCGGCCGGGCAGGCAGCAGTTGGTGGGCTACCTCGTGGGTGACATCGACCTCGACGACGTTCGTGCCCGGCTCAGTTCCGCTCTGCCCGAGTACATGGTTCCCGTCCTCTTCGTCATCCTCGACGCGTTCCCGCTCACCCCGAGCGGCAAACTGGATCGCACCTCTCTCCCCGCGCCCGCCCTCTCGGCTCCGGCCGCGTCGGCACACGCCGGCGGCAACGACACCGCAGAAATGCTCGCCGCCCGTTTCGCCGAAGTCCTCGGGCTCGACGTGGTCGGGGTGGACGACGACTTCTTCATGCTCGGTGGAGACAGCATCCTGGCCATCCGGCTCGTCAATCTCGCACGGCGGGAGGGGTTGACGATCACCCCACGCCAGATCTTCGAGCAGCGGACACCGGCTGCCCTCGCGAGGCTCGCCGGTGACACGCCGGCCGCCGTGGCCGAGGCCGCAGTGCCGATCGAGTCGGGGACGGGGGCACTGTTGCCGCTTCCCGTCGTTCACCGGCTGTCCGAGTGGAGCGGAGAGAAAGACCGCTTCAACCAGGCCGTTCTCCTGCTCACACCGGCCGGCACCAGCAGCGACGTGCTCACTTCCGTGCTGCGCTCGGTGATCGCCCATCACGACGGGCTTCGCCAGCACTTGACCCGGCATGCGCCCGGAGTCTGGTCACTCGAGATCGCGGAGACGGCGGAGGCGTCGATCCGCCGGGTCGACGCGACCGGACTCGACGACAAGGCACTGCGTCAGCTGGTGGCCGCGGAATCCGACGCCGCCACCGACCGGCTCGACCCGGACAGCGGGATCATGGTGTCGGCCGTCTGGTTCGACGCGGGACCGGACGAGCTCGGCAGGCTTCTGCTCGTCGCCCATCATCTGGTCGTCGACGGGGTGTCCTGGCGAATCCTCGTCGAAGACCTCGCCATGGCCTGGGTGGCCGCCGACAGCGGACAGGCCGCGGCACTCGATCCGGTGCCCACATCGCTGCGGACGTTCTCGCGCATCGTCACGGAACAGGCGCACGCGCCGACACGTCTCGCCGAACTCGACCACTGGCTCGAGGTCACCGAACCGGGCGCCGACCTCGTCCCCGGTGTCTCCGGTACCGCGGTCGTGAGCAGTGGCGCTCGTCGCACCGTGCGCCTGGACTCCGCGCTGACGAACGCGCTGCTGACCACCGTTCCCGCAGCGGTCGGCGCTGACGTCACGGACGTGCTGGTCGCCGCACTGCGGCTGGCCGTCGACCGGTGGCGCGCAGCGAGCGAACGCAGCCAGGACCTCTTGGTGGACCTCGAACGGCATGGCCGCGAGGAACTGGTTCCGGGACTCGACCTCTCGCGCACGGTCGGCTGGCTGACCAACGTCGCCCCGGTGCGGTTGCCTAGCGCCGGCGGCCCACTCGACACTCTGAAGGCCGTCAAGGAACAGCTGCGTGCGGCGCCCGACGGCGGCATCGGATACGGCATGTTGCGGTATCTCAACGCGCGGACCGCTCGACTCCTCGGGTCGCGGTCCGAGTCCCAGGTGTTGTTCAACTACCTGGGCCGGATGCCACACGCGGTGTCCGGGCCGTGGACTCCGGCGGCCGAATCCGATTCCCTCCGCACGGACCCCGATGCCGATTTCGGCGCGCCCTACCGATTGGTGATCAACGCGCTCTGCGAAGACGGCGAACAGGGTTCGCAGCTGCACGCAGTCTTCGCCTGGTCGGGAGACGACCTGAGCGAGGACGACGCGATCGCGCTCAGCGAGGGCTGGGCGTCGGCTCTCGGCGAGTTGGCGGAGTCGGTATCCGAACATCGGGGGCCGGCGCTACTGACCCCGTCGGATCTGTCGCTGGTTCGCCTGACCCAGGATGAGATCGACCGCATCGCGGCGACCTGCCCTGCGGGCGTGGAGACGGTGCTCCCGTTGTCACCACTTCAGGAAGGGTTGTACTTCCAAGCAGGGTTCGCGGCAGGTTCGGACATCTACACGGCGCAGTTCTCGCTCGATTTCGCGCACCGACTGGACCTCGACCGCCTTGCCGCTGCGCTGCGCACCCTGCAACGACGCAATCCCACGCTCCGGGCGGGATTCGTCAGTGACGGGCTCTCGGCTCCGGTGCAATTCGTCAGCGCCGGGCTCGACGTGCCGATCACCGAATACGATCTTCGGGATCTGGGTGACACCGAACGGGCCGACTACGCCGAGGAATTGGCCGCCCGCGACCGTCTGACGCCGTTCGATCTGACGGCTCCGCCGCTGTGGCGCGTGATGGTTCTCCATCTCACCGACGACCACGACCGATTGGTGGTCAACCGGCAGTTCCTGCTGTGGGACGGCTGGTCCAACGGCCTGGTGGTGAGTCAACTTCTCGCCCTCTACGATTCGGCGGGCGACGACTCGAGTTTCGGTTCCCCGGAGGGCACCTTCGAGGACTACCTGACCTGGCTGGCCGCACAGGACCCGGACGCAGCGCAGGCGGCATGGACGGAAGCCCTCCGCGGACTCGAGGAACCCACCCTGGTGGCCGCGGCGGCGGTGGACGACCCACAGCCGCCCCAACGCCGGGACGCCGTGCTCGATGCGGACCTCAGTGAACGCCTTCGTGCCGCCGCCCGCGGTGCCGGTGTCACCTTCAACGCCGTGCTCAATGCCGCTCTGGCCGTCGTACTCGGGATCGAAACGGGAAGAGCGGACCTGGTGTTCGGCACCACGGTGGCCGGCCGGCCTCCCGAGGTGCCGGGCCTCGACGCCGTCGCCGGCATGTTCCTCAACACCGTCCCGGTCCGCATGACGTTGCGTCCCGGCGAGACCGTCACCGAGCTGCTGCGCCGGGCGCAGTCCGAACGGCTGGCGCTGACCCCGTACGACTATCTCGGTCTTGCCTCCATTCAGCGCGTCTCGGACCACCGGCAGCTCTTCGACGTGCTGTATGTGCTGCAGAACTTCGTCGACGAGAAGCAGGTGTCGGCGCTCAACGCCGCCCACGACATCAGCGGCGGCGACAGCATCGACCACACCCACTACCCGCTGACCGTCGTCGTGACGCCGGGCGCCAGCGTGAAGGTGAAGTTCGAATTCGATCCCCATCGCGTGTCGCAGTCGCGGGTGGAAGCCATGCTGGCCCGCTTCGTGGACCTGCTCGCACAGTGGTCCACCGACATGTCCGGGATAGTGGGCGGTATTCCCGGTGCGGCCACGGTCACCCCGCCGGCGAGCAGAGCGTTGCCCGACGCGACCATCGCCGACCTGTTCGCGGACGCCGCCCGGCAGCGCCCGGACCACTCGGCTCTCGTCTTCGGGGACCGCACGGTGACGTATGCGGAGCTCGACGCCGACATCAACCGCATGTCGCGGCTCCTGCTCGATCACGGTGCCGGCCCCGAGAAGATTGTCGCGCTGGCACTTCCGCGGTCGGTGGAGATGGTCGTGGCGTTGTTCGCCGTGCTGCGCACCGGATCCGCCTACCTGCCGCTCGAACTGGACCACCCCGCCGAACGCCTGGTGGGCATGCTCGACGATGCACGCCCGGTCACCCTGGTGACCACCTCCGAGGTCGCGGGCACGCTGGCCGCGGCCCACGTCGACGTCCTCTCGGTCGACACCGCACTCCTCGACTCCGCACTTCTCGACACCGTGTCTTCGGAGCCGCTGTCCGATGACGAACTCGGAAGTTTCGTGCCGGGGACGCCGGGACGGCTGGACCATCCGGCGTATGTCATCTACACGTCAGGGTCGACAGGCAAGCCGAAGGGTGTGGTCACCCCGTACCGCGGTCTGACCAACATGCAGTTCAACCACCGGGAGGCGATCTTCGAACCGGTGGTGAGCGCCGCCGGAGGCCGGCGTCTGCGCATCGCCCACACCGTGTCGTTCGCATTCGACATGTCGTGGGAGGAACTGCTGTGGCTCGTCGAAGGCCACGAGGTCCACATCTGCGACGAGAACCTCCGCCGCGACGCCGAAGCCCTGGTGTCCTACTGCGACACCCATCGGATCGACGTCGTCAACGTCACGCCCACGTACGCGCAACACCTGATCGAGGAGGGATTGCTCGACGACGGTGACGGACGCCATCGGCCACCTCTGGTGCTGCTCGGCGGCGAGGCCGTGTCGGATTCGGTCTGGAACCGTCTGCGGGACACCGAGGGAACGTGTGGTTACAACCTGTACGGCCCCACCGAGTACACGATCAACACCCTCGGGGCAGGCACCGGCGACAGCGTTACTCCGACAGTCGGAACTCCGATCTGGAACACCTCGGCGTATGTACTCGACGCCTGGCTGCGTCCCGTCCCGGACGGTGTTCCCGGTGAGCTGTACATCTCCGGTGTCGGGCTGGCGCGCGGCTACCTCGACCGGTTCGCGCTGACGGCGGAGCGGTTCGTCGCCGATCCGTTCGGCACGTCCGTACGTATGTATCGGACGGGCGATCTGGTCCGTCGCCGTGAGGACGGGAATCTCGACTTCCTCGGCCGCACGGACGATCAGGTGAAGATCCGCGGCCACCGGGTGGAACTCGGCGAAATCGCGTCGGCGCTCGAAGCGTTGGACGACGTGCGCCAGGCCGCCGTGGTGGTCGATACCGGCCCGGGTGGTTTCAAGCGGCTCGTGGGCTACGCCGTCCCCGTGCGTACTTATCAACCGCGGGATGTTAATAAGTACTCACGGGCGCTGCGCGCAACCCTGCCGGACTACATGGTTCCGGCCGCCGTCATCGAGGTCGAGTCGTTGCCGATGACCGTCAACGGCAAACTCGACGTCAAGGCGCTCCCGTCTGCGGAGGAGGTGCTCGGCGTCCACGCCGGTGCACGCACCGAACCGCGGGACACCACCGAACGGGTGCTGTCCGACCTGTTCGGTGACATCCTCGGAGTTCCGGCTCCGGGTGTCGACGACAACTTCTTCGACCTCGGCGGGCACTCGCTGCTGGCCACTCGCCTGATCAGCCGGGCCCGGGCCGCCCTCGACACGGACCTCGTCATGCGTGACCTGTTCGAGGCGCCCACCGTCGCCGAACTGGCCGACCGCATCCGGGGCAACACGGGGTCGACGCGTCCGGTGCTGACCGTGAGACCGCGCCCCCGGAATCTCCCGCTTTCGGCTGCGCAACAACGTTTGTGGCTTCTGCAGCAGATGGACCCGGATTCGGCGGCCTACAACTTCCCGATCGTGCTGCGACTGCGGGACGGGCTCGAGCCCGAATTGCTGGCGCAGGCACTGGCCGACGTGGTGGCGAGGCACGAATCGCTCCGCACCGTGTTCGGGCAGCACGACGGCGAACCGGTGCAGGTGATCCTCGACGGCGTGCGACCCGACATCAGCGTGGTGGACGGCACGGATGCCGATCTCTTCCGACTGGTAGGTGACACGGTCGGGCGCCCGTTCGATCTGGCGACGGAGATCCCGATCCGAGCGGCCCTGATCCGGATCGGTGACGAGCAGGTGCTGGCGATCGTGTTGCACCACATCGCCACCGACGAATGGTCCGACCGGCCGTTCCTCCGGGACCTGATGACGGCCTATGCCTCCCGGGCGCAGAATTCGGCACCGGCATGGGAACCGCTCGACGTGCAATACGCCGATTACACCCTGTGGCAACGGGAAATGCTCGGCGATCCGCAGGACCCGTCGAGCCTGGTGAGCCGTCAACTCGACTACTGGGCGAAGACTCTCGACGGGGCACCCGAAGAATTGGTGCTCCCCGCCGACCGCACTCGCCCGGCGCGACCGAGCTTTTCGGGTGGTGCCATCGAAACGGTGCTGGACGCCGCCACCACGCGCTCGCTCCGTACCTTGGCGCGCGCCACCGGCACGACCATGTTCATGGTGATGCACGCGGCATCCGCGGCGTTGCTGCACAGGCTCGGTGCGGGGGACGACCTGCCGATCGGGGCACCCGTCGCGGGAAGAAGCGAGCAGGGTCTCGACGACTTGATCGGGTTCTTCGTCAACACCGTCGTGTTGCGGACGGACGTGTCCGGCAATCCGACGTTCGACGAGTTGCTGAGTCGAGTCCGTGGCATCGACCTGGCTGCGTTCGCGCACTCGGACGTGCCGTTCGAGGCGGTCGTGGAGAAGGTCAATCCCGGCCGCACCCTCGCCCGGAATCCGCTGTTCCAGGTGATGGTCGGCTACCACAGCCGAACGGCGGATGCTGCTCTCGCACCCGGACTTTCGGTAACTCCGGTGCAGTTCGAGGAGCGCACCGCCAAGTTCGACCTGGTGTTCAACTACACCGAGTACCTCGACGAGGACCGGGTGGAACTGCGTCTCGAGTACGGCAGCGACCTGTTCGACCGCGACACCGCGGCGAAGATCGCACGTCGACTGATCTCCGTGTTCGATACAGTCGCAGTGCAGTCGGACCTTCCGGTCGGTGATCTCGACGTATTCCTCGACGACGAACGAGAACTGGTGGTGCGTGGGTTCAACGACACCGCGCTGCCCGTGCCGGAGGAAACGTTCTACGAGGCGTTCGCACGCCACGTGGATTCCGCTCCACACGCCGTCGCTGTAGTCGACGAGCACGGTCAGGCATCCTATGCGGAATTGAGTGCACGCGCCGACCGCATTGCAGCACTGCTGGATCGTCGCGGGGTGTCGGTCGAGGGCGTTGTCGGACTGGCTGTTCCGCGGTCGGTGGACATGGTGGCCGTGGTTCTCGCCGCACTGAAGCTGGGTGCCGCCTATCTGCCGCTGGACCTGAACCATCCGTCCGACCGCATCTCGTACATGCTTTCCGACTCCGGCGCGCAGGTACTCGTGACGACCATCTCGGAGAGCCCGCGCATCGCGGAGGTAGACGGACTGAGCCGCGTACTCCTCGACGACGCATCGATTCTTGCCGAACTCGACACCGCGCACGGCGAAGAGCTGCCGGGTCCGCCGCGAGGTGTGGACCACGCCGCGTACGTCATCTACACGTCGGGTTCCACCGGAAAACCGAAGGGCGCGATCCTCACCCACGACGGCATCCCCAGCCTGGTGGCCACGGCGCAGGAGCGGATGCGACTGGTTCCCGGTTCGGTGGTCATGCAGTTCGCGTCGATCGGCTTCGACGTGGCGGTCTTCGAGCTGTCGATGGCCCTGTGCACGGGTTCGCGTCTGGTCATCGTCCCGGACGACGCCAGGGTGGCAGGACCCGAACTCACCGACTTCATGGCCGAGCACGCGGTGACGCACGCGATCATCCCGCCGTCCCTGCTGGCGGCGCTTCCCGCAGGGTGCGTCGTCCCCGAGGGATGCACGGTGCTGGTGGGCACGGAGACGGTGCCGCCCGAGCTGATCGGCCGATGGGCGGAGAGGCTCAATCTCCTCGCCGCGTACGGGCTCACCGAGGCCACCGTCAACAACACTCTGTGGCAGGCCGAGCCGGGCTGGACCTCGGCCGTGCCGATCGGCATCCCCGACCCCAATGAGCAGGCGTACGTGCTCGACGACCGCCTGCAGCCGGTCCCGCCCGGGGTGGCGGGGGAGTTGTACATCGCCGGGCGTGGGCTCGCACGTGGGTATCTGGGCCGGCCCGACCTCACCGCGGCACGCTTCGTGGTTTCGCCTTTCGGCGCCGCGGGTTCGCGGATGTACCGGACGGGTGACCGGGCTCGTTGGCGGGCAGACGGCAACATCGAGTTCCTCGGGCGTGTCGACGATCAGGTGAAGATTCGTGGATTCCGCATCGAACTCGGCGAGATCATCGCAGCGCTCGGGAGTCATCCGGGTGTCAAGCAGGCTGCTGTGGTGGCAGACAGGGAGGGCGACATCGTCCGGCTCGTCGGCTACGTGACCCCGTCGGAGGATCCCCTGTCCGACGCCGTGGACCCACGGGCCGTGCGCGAGCATGCGGCCACACGACTACCCGACTACATGGTGCCCACCCTCGTCGTGGTGCTCGACGGCGATCTGCCGTTGACGCCGAACGGAAAGCTCGACCGCAAGGCGCTTCCTCTGCCGGACTGGTCCGCGTTGACGGGGGACGGTACCCCCCAGACGCCGGAGCAGAAGGAGATCGCCGGGGCGTTCGCGGAGATACTGCACCTGCCGTCGGTGGGAATTCACGACAACTTCTTCGACCTCGGTGGAAACTCGATGGCGTCGATGCGGTTGGTGGGCAGGATTCGTCAGCGATTCGGCGTCGACATCGGCATCCGCGACATCTTCGACCGGTCCACCGTGGCCGAACTCTCGGCGATCGTGATCGCCGCCGGCGGAAGCGGGAGGCCGGTGCTCGCACCGGCGGACCCACGCCCGGACGTGGTGCCGTTGTCCGGTCCGCAACGCCGGTTCTGGAACCAGTTCCGCGCGGCCGGAAGCGACGCGACGGCCAGTCATGCACTGTCGCTGCAACTCCGCGGGACGGTCGATCCGGTGATCCTGGCGCAGGCGTTGGGCGATGTCGCGTCCCGTCACGAACCGTTGCGCACCGTGTATGTGGAGATCGACGGCACCGTGATTGCGCAGGAAGCGGTTCCGCCGACGCTCGACGTGGTCGACGTCGGCGACGGTGACGTGCATCGCACGGTCTTCGCCCTGGCCCAGAAGCCGATGGACCTCACCGAGGAGTCGCCGCTCCGTGCCCATCTCGTCGGCGGCGCGGACGGAACGCAGGCCCTGCTCCTCGCGATGCACTACATCGCGGTGGACGAGTGGTCGGTGGTGCCGCTGCTCGGGGATCTGCTGGGGGCGTACGCCTCGCGTTCGGACGGCAGTGCCCCGGAGTGGGAACCGCTGCCGGTGAGTTACCCCGACTACGTCGTGTGGTCGCGGTCGCTTCTGGGCGACCTGGCGGACCCGGGCAGTCGGCACGCCCGACAGCTCGCGTATTGGCGGGAGCGGCTGGCCGGACTACCGGCGCAGTTGGAGTTGCCTCGCCCGGTTTCGCAGTCCGCGCCGCGAGCGGAGATCGTGCCCGTGGAGATCGATGCGGATCTGCACGCCGCGATCGATGCGCTGGCGAGCCGTACCGGAACCAGTCTCTTCATGGTGTTGCAGGCGGCGCTCGCGACCGTCCTGACGCGGCACGGTGCCGGTACGGACATTCCCATGGGTTCTCTGGTCGCGGGACGCCCGGAGGAGTCACTGGACCACCTGATCGGCTGCTTCTTCAACATCGTTGTGCTGCGGACGGACACGAGTGGAGAACCGGATTTCACGGAGCTGTTGCGGCGTATCCGTGCGAACAACCTCGATGCCCTGGACAATCAGGACATCGCCTTCGCCGAGGTCGTGGAGGCCCTCGGCGAAGGCGAGGCGAGGGTGATGCGTCCGCAGATCATGCTGGTGCATCACGAGCAGGCACGCCTGTCGCATCTCGGTGCGTTGGACGGGTTGATGCCGGTGCCGGTCGGAGTGCCGGATGCGGACCTGACACTGAGCTTTTACGAGCCCGTCGGCGAGGGGGCGGTGCACGCCTACTTCTCCTTCTCCTCGGCAGTGCTGGAGTTCGACACCGTGGCGAGGTGGGCCGCGGAGTTGACGGCGCTCGTGGCGAACTGGAGCGGGGAGGTGGCATGACTTCACGTGATCCGGATCGCAGAGTCGGTGCCGAGATGGCTGTCCCGGAGGGGCTTTCTTCTTGGTACTGTGCTCGAAATAAGGATAGGCTTCACTACCTTCTAGGGCAGACGGCAGCTGGGTCGGGTGCGACGCGGCGTCGAGGACGGGACAGCGTGCTATGAACGAATCGCCGGAAATGGTCGATACGGATCTCCCAGTGCGAGATGTCGTGGGTGTCGGGTTCGGACCTGCGAATCTCGCACTGGCGATTGCCATCGAGGAACACAACGCGAACTGCGCGCCGGGGGAGCAGATGAGCGCGCAGTTCCTGGAGAAGCAGGACCGTTTCGGGTGGCATCCCGGAATGCTGCTCGACGGGGCGACGATGCAGATCGCTTTCCCCAAGGACCTCGTCACATTCCGCAACCCGCGCAGCGCGTACACCTTCTTCAACTACCTCTTCGAGCGCGGCCGTCTCGTCGATTTCGTCAACCACCAGACGTTCTTTCCCACCCGGCACGAATTTCACGACTACCTGCAGTGGGCTGCCGGGCGTGTCGGCGCGGACGTCCGGTACGGCACGGCGGTGGAATCGGTGCGAGGAATCCGCAACAGCGAGGGAATGATCGACCGTTTCGAGGTCCGGGCGTCGGACGGCACAGCGGTGATCGCCCGCAACGTCGTGATGGGTGCGGGTCTGCGCGAGCGTATTCCGGAGTGGGCCACGCCCTCCATGCGATGCTTCCACAATCATCAGTTCCTGTTCCGCATCGGTGAGTTGCCCACCCTCGCCCACCAGCGATTCGCCGTTCTGGGGGCCGGCCAGAGTGCTGCCGAAATTGTGCAGTACCTGCACGCCAACTACCCCGAAGCCGAAGTCCACAGCGTCTTCTCGCGGTACGGCTACAGCCCGGCGGACGACAGTCCTTACGCCAACCGAATCTTCGACCCGGAGGCCGTGGACGATTTGCACGGCGCACCCGAGGTCGAGCGCCTGCGGCTGCTCGATGTCCATCGCAGCACCAACTATTCGGTGGTGGACATCGAACTCATCAACGAGTTGTATGCCAAGGAGTACCAGGAGCGGGTTCGTGGTCGCCGCCGCCTCTTCATGCGCCGCGCCTCCGAGATCGTCTCCGTCGAGGAAGGTTCGGACGGCATCGATGTGGCGGTACGCAGCGCCGTCGACGGCCTCACGGACACACTCGCCTGTGATGCGTTGATTCTTGCCACCGGGTTCACTCCGGCGCCTCTCGAACCGCTCCTCGGCGAACTCGCACCGGCTGTGCACCCGCCGCGTGAGGTGGGGCGCGATTATCGGCTGGCGGTTTCGCCGGACGTCGCAGCGGGAATCTACCTTCAGGGCGGCACGGAGAAAACGCACGGAATCACGTCGTCGCTCCTGTCGAACGTTGCCGTGCGGGCGGGAGAGATCTTGACATCTGTCGTAACACGGCGTGGCCGGATCGGCACGCTTGCTAGTGTGAACGCACAGGACACGTATGCGACAAGCGAGGCGAGATGAGCACCAATCCATTCGATGACGAAGAAGGCCGCTTCTACGTGCTGGTGAACGACGAAGAGCAGCACTCTCTGTGGCCGACGTTCTCTGAGGTGCCGGCGGGCTGGCGTGTGGTTTTCGGCGAAGAGAGCCGCGCAGCATGCCTCGAGTACGTGGAGAAGAACTGGACGGACATGCGGCCGAAAAGCCTGCGTGAGGCCATGGAGGCCGACGAGAAGTCGGGTGGTCGTCACAGCGTCGACAAGAGCTGACCTGCTCGGAGCTGCACTGCGGTAACAGCTCACCGAGTCCACGACCGTTCGATCCGCCCCGGTTGGGACGGATCGAACGGTTCTGTGTCTTTCAGGCCGCCCTGGGCGTTTCCACGGGCTTCCGCCGCCTCGTCTTGATGACGGGGCGGCGGATGTTCTCTGTGTACCGCAGGATGCGCGGCCTCCGGAGGGTCCTGGCCAGCCATTCGCCGAGTGTGACGCCCGCCGCGAGTGCGCAGCCGATACCGAAGGCGGCGAGCAGTGAGCTCAGTCCGATCACCACCTCGTTGTTGAGCAGTGCATACAGCCCTCGATACAGCGAGAGGCCCGGCAGCAGTGGGGTGATGCCGGCCACGGCGACCACCAGTGGCGGTGTGAGCGCTCGGCGAGCCATGAGACCACCGGCGAAACCGACCACTGTCGCCGCGAGTGCGGAGCCGATGATGGGCCCCACTCCGAACTGATGCGCCACCATGTAGACCAGCGACCCGGCCGCGCCGCCCATCCAGGCCGCCGTCAGCGCACGCTGCTCGGCGTAGCAGGCGAGCGCGTAGAACATCGAGGCGAACGCGCCCGACATGACCAGCACGGGCAGCTGGGTGAGTTCGTCGATCTCCACGTTGACCGGCGGAAGTGTGGAACCGAACAATCCGGTGACCCGCAGCGAGATGGCCACACCGGCGATAATGCCGCCGGTCATCATGACCACTTCGAAGAATCTGGCCGCCGCGGTGATGGGCGCCCCCGTGATGGCGTCCTGGACGGAGCCGACCAGTGACAATCCGGACAACAGCACCACCACACCGGCCGCAATGATCTGCGACGGTCGAACTTCGACCCCCAGCTGATCCTGGAACGTATAGAGCGTGGCGGCCGGGGTAGCGGCCACCAGACCGCCCGCCACCTGCTGGAAGAAGAACGGCAGCCCCACCCGGTTGAGGACGCGGTTAACCCGGTAGATCACCATCGTCGTGAGGAAGGCGACCGACGCCACCAGCACCCCACCACCCATCAACACGGAGATGGATGCGGCCATCGACGACCACGCCAACGTCGCGATCCACCGGTTGTAGGGGTGCGGCGCCGTGGTGACAGCGGTCAGTGCCTCGTGGGCCTCACTCGGAGTGACGGCCTCGCGGCGGATACGCCGAGTGAGGCGGTCGACCGCGGCGAGGCGGGTGAAGTCCATGGAGCGGTAGTGCACGATCCGCATCGTGCTCGCGGGGGGAAGTGTGGGCCCGCGGTAAGCGGAGAGGACGATCGAGTTGTAGGTGACGTCCACGTCACACTGCGCGAGGCCGTAGGTCGCCGCGATGAACTGCACCTGTTCGGCGGTGTCCATCGCGCCCGTCCCCGAAGCGAGCAGAACTTCACCGACCCGGACGGCGAGGTCGAGAACCTCGGCAACCACCGCGTCATCGGTGAGGTCGATCGGCTGGAGTGGTGTCGGCGCCGCCGTCACCGTGTCGACGGTGGCCCGGCGGTCGCCGGTCAAACGCTGGAGCGTGTCTGTGAGCTTTGCCATACCCTCTGTGAGCTTCGCCATACTACGTGTCTGAGACACGATCCTTCTCGGTCAAATCGGTTGCTTTCAACGCTGCATCGAGTGTCTCGTGGCGGAAAGTGGAGATGACCTGATCGTGGACTACTCGGAACGCGGACGCCACAATACTCGTCTCCTCGGGTGCGGTCGCCCACGTGGCCTGCTGTTCGACGACGATGACGCCGTCGTAGTAATACATTCGCTTCGGGATCAGCGTGATGTTCGCGGTCGACGCCCATTCCCGCAGCGGCGTCAGGCCCTGGGTCGCACCCTTCGGTCCACCCATCTCGATGTCGTCACTCGACAGCGACAGCAACGTGTCGATGTCGCCGGAATTGAGGGCGTCGTGCCAAGCAAGGACAGTGGCGATCTCCGAGGTACTCATGGCATCAACGCTATCCAATATGGCCGGAGGACGACGGCGTTCTCCTTATGGATATGATGGGCGCGCGTGTCCGCCTCCTTAGCTCAGTGGTAGAGCACTCGCCTTGTAAGCGAGCGGTCGTCAGTTCAATCCTGACAGGAGGCTCAAATACCGATCCTCGTGCCGAGTGCGGCACGAGGATCGTGGCCTTTACGGAATGAACGTGTCCCTCAGCAGGGCGGCGGGGTCAGCGCTTTCCCCGGAGTCCGCCGTCGACCCACGGTCGGGGCGGCTCGCGGTGTCGGTGAGGTCCTCGCGCCGACCACGTGCCCGGGCCCGTCCCCTGACCTTGTCGAGAAAATTGACCATAGGCACTCCTTTCATGCTGACGACACTTGCATCATTCGAGCTTGGTTCGCAGATCCTTCAGTGTCTTGGCCAGCAGTCGCGAGATCTGCATCTGCGATACGCCCACCCGCGCGGCGATCTGTGACTGCGTCATGTTCCCGAAGAAGCGCAGCACGAGCACGGTGCGCTCGAGGTCGGGCAGCGCGTCCAGCAGCGGTTGGACGGTCACGTGATCTTCGACGCGGGACAACGCCGGATCGATATCACCGAGCGTCTCCGACAACGGCCTTTCGTCGTCGGTGAGCGGGTAGTCGACCGACAGGGTGCTGTAGGCGTTGGCTACGCGCAGTCCCTCCAAAACCTCGCTCTTGTCGATGTCGAGCGCCTTCGCCAGTTCGCTTGCGGTAGGCGCCCGACCGAGCGTGGTGGTCAGTTGTTTGGTGGCTCCCGTGAGGGCGAGGTGAAGCTCCTGCATGCTGCGCGGCACGCGCATGGCCCATCCGGTATCCCGGAAGTGGCGGCGCACCTCGCCGGTGATGGTCGGGACCGCGAAGGACACGAAGTTCGCTCCGTAGCTTGCATCGAATCGGTCGACGGCCTTGACGAGACCGAGACGCGCCACCTGGATCAGGTCGTCCAGCGGTTCTCCGCGTTCGTGGAATCGGCGGGCGATGTGTTCGGCCAGCGGGAGGCATCGTTCGATCAGCCTCTCGCGCAGCACTTCCCGGCGTGGATCAGAGGCGTCGAGCTGAGCGATGGCTTCGCATTGTGCGGGTACGTCACGGTACTGATCGCGGGCGCGGTGGGTGGTGTCCGGTGTACGCGCCGGGCGAGGATTCGGCGGGACATCGACGGAGAGCTGTGTCCGGGGCAACTTCCGGCACGTCGTCGAGGAGATCGGGGTGGTGCGGCGGAGCTCGCGGGGTGCTTCGGCGAGCGGGATGGACATGGTCATGTACTCAGCCCTTCTCTGACCGGCCGGTATCAGCGGGAGCGCTGATGGTGTCGGCAAAAAGTCTTCGTTGCGGTGGAGCGGCGGTGCGGCCCTAGTCGACGAGTGCCGGGGAGTGGTCGACGTCCCGGGCCGCAAACATGGCCTCGATGCGTGCCTTGATCTCCTCGGTGCTCATCGCGCTCGCGCTCCGCCCGGCGGCGAGTCGAGTGGGGGCGGAATACGACGAAGCAGTGGGCATGATCATGGCGTCCTGTCCTGTGGTCTGCATTGTTCTCATTCTCGAGCGGATTGGTGGGTAGCAGCGAAAAGGCCGGCGACCCCGAGGAGGGCTGTGCTGACCAACGCAGCAAGGGGAATCGAACCGGTCGCCGCGGCCGTGAACCCGGCAATGACCGACACTCCGATTACGCATTGGATGGCGACGGAGACGATCACGGACGGTCGCGTTATCACCCTGGTCTCTCTTTCGACGGCGATGCGAGTTGCTTCGAGTCGGGTCAGCTCGGAAGCGAATCGAGGACGGCGAGGGTGCTGAGGGCGAGCGTCGCGAGGAGGCCACTGACGATCGCTCCTCCGCTGCCCGCTCGAAGGACCAGAACCTCTCCGTCGTCGGGGGTCGCGTTCGTATGTCGGCTGGCCATCGTTTTCTCCTTTCCTCGCGCCCGGCAGTCTGTCGTGCGATGCCCGCTCGATGTCTGACCGAGAACTAATCTGCGTTGGTGAAGATAGATTTTGTTGTACAGCCCTGGAACCAGAAGTTCAAGCGAGCCGATCAAGAATTTTGTTCGTCGAGCGCCTCGGTATCTGCCGGAGGAGGGCTCGTCGGAGCGAGGTGCGCACGGTCGAATAGCGCGCTTACCTGCGTTTTATCGGCGAGATTGGGCGGTGCGGAACGTGCGCCCAGTGCAGTGATGAGTCGAGCGAAAAGTGGGATTCGGAGTAGCGATTGCGGCGAGAGTGCGGGTCGTGAAGTTGTGTGGCATCGCGATCGTGACGAAGATTGTCGATGGGCTCCTCCACCGAGGGTCCATCTCGACCGAATTTGTACCCCCCGCGTCACATTGTGTCTGTCGATCCTTGATAGGATTGGTATTCCCTGAGAAGAAGGGAGATCCGGTGACGTCCTCTCAGATGCCACCTCGTTCGAAGCGAGGTGTCTACGGGATCTCGGTGACGTCGGAGCTGACGGGCATCGGGCCCCAGACTCTGCGGTTGTACGAACGGCGCGGATTGATCACGCCGACTCGTACCGGCGGCGGCACGCGGCGCTACAGCGAAGACGACATTGCGCGCCTCGACAAGATCACCGAACTCGTCGCCGACGGGGTCAATCTGATCGGTATCCGCCAGATCCTCGAACTGGAAGCGCAGAACGCGCTGTTGGCGGCGCGAAACGCCGAATTGGAACAGGCAGTCGAATCTCAGAACTCGCCCCACGCGGGGGTGTGAACACGCGTCACCCGCACGGCAGCTGCCGGCGGGTGACTTCTCGTCACGTCAGCTTGCGGTCTGATCGTCGTTCGTCGGGTTGAATTCGTCGAACGAGGCATCCGCAGCTTGCCACTTGCCGCTGGCACGAATGTCCGCGAACGCGATGTCGAAAGCGTCGACCAGCCATGAATGCTCCGCGACCGCCAGCACTTCGTCGGCGGTGCCGTCGGCCGTGCCCTGGTGGAGGCTCACCTTCCACGGAGCGGCGGCGTCGGTCTGGTCGACCAATCCGTCGGTGCCGTTCGATGCCAGCAGGTAGCGGTTGTACTCGAAATCGACGCGAATTGCGTAGCCTGCGCCGGTGTTGACGACGTTTGCCGGGCGCTGAGTTGCCGCAGCGAGCGCGGTGAGTGCGTCGCGGTAACGTTCGGCGTGTTCCTGAGTGCGGGGCACCGTTCTCTCGTCTCTGGCGCAGAGGCCGTGACACTCCCGGTCACGACACCTTCACGAACCTCTGCTTCCAGGCAAAGGTTCGTGTCGGTTCGCACCAAAGATTACGGCACTGGTTTCCCGGCCTGTCGCAGCCGGTCGGTCGATTGCCGACCCGTCGAGCGCGGCGAAGCTTCCTCGCAGGGTCCTGTCCCGTCAGTCGAGGAAGAGATCGAGCTGGGGAGCATCCCCGCCGCCGTAGCGGGACAGGTCCGAGACGCCCGACTCCGCGAGCACGTCCGCATCGATGTAGCAGTGTCCGCTGGTCTCCCTCGCAGGCCGGGACACAATCTCGACTGCTGCGTCGGCCATGATCTCCGGACTGCGCGACGAGGAGAGCATCGACGTGCCGTCTTCCATGTTCGCCACCGCGGAGGTGGCGATGTAGGTCTGTGGCCACAGGCAGTTCGCTGCGATCCCGGCGTCGGCATACTCGGCCGCCCAGCCGAGCGACAGCAAGCTCATCCCGTACTTAGACAACGTGTACGACGGGTGGGCGCCGAGCCAGCGCGGGTTCAGGTTCACCGGAGGCGAGATGGTGAGCACATGCGGGTTGGGGGAGCTCCGAAGATAGGGAAGGCAGGCGCGGGTCAGCAGGAACGTCCCGCGGCAATTGATGTCCTGCATGAGGTCGTATTTCTTGGCTGACAGTTCCTCGGTTCCCTCGAGCGCGATGGCGCTGGCGTTGTTCACGCAGATGTCGATGCCACCGAACCGCTCCACCGCGGTGTCGGCGGCGCGCTGCACATCCTCCTCGCGGCGGACGTCACCGACCACGGCGACTGCTTTGCCGCCGACGGCCTCGATATCCGCGACGGCGGTGTGGACCGTCCCTTGAAGGCGCGGGTGCGGCTCCGCCGTCTTGGCCAGCACAACCACGTTTGCGCCCTGCTTGGCCGCGGCGATCGCGATCGCCAGTCCGATCCCGCGGCTACCGCCGGAAACGATCATGGTCCGGTCACTGAGTGCGTTCTGCTGGCTGGACATCGTTCTCCCTGTTCCGACACTGTCGATCATTGCGTTCTCGACGATGATATTGGCATTCTCATTTTCTGCAAGTACTGTATCCATCGTGAACGACTTCGCTGAAACCTCTTCGGGCATCCCGCTGGAGCCGGTCTACGGGCCGACCGACAGGCGCGCAGAGCCGCCCGCCCCGGGCACCTTTCCCTTCACCCGTGGCAACTTCGCCTCCGGCTACCGGGGCCGGTTGTGGACGTTCCGCCAGTACTCCGGATTCGGCACCGCGGAAGAGTCCAACCAGCGCTATCGGTACCTGCTCGAACAGGGCGGCACCGGATTGTCGGTGGCACTGGACCTGCCCACCCAATGCGGTTACGACTCCGACGACCCCGAGGTCACCGAGGAAGTCGGCCGGGTCGGGGTCGCGGTCGACACCCTCGCCGACGCCGAAGTCCTCTTCGCCGACATCCCGCTGGACAAGATCAGCACCAGCTTCACCATCAACGGGACGGCGGCGATACTGCTGGCGTTCTATGTGGCCGCGGCCGAGCGGGCCGGCGTGCCGCGGGCGAAGCTCACCGGGACGATCCAGAACGACATCCTCAAGGAGTACGCCTCCCGGGGCACGTGGATCTGGCCGCCGGAGCCGTCGCTACGGCTGATTGCCGACACCATCGAATTCTGCGCGGCCGAGGTGCCGAGGTTCAACGCTATTTCGGTCGCCGGCGCGCACTTTCGCGACGCCGGAGCCACCGCGGTGCAGGAAATGGCCTTCACGCTCGCAGACGGAGTCACCTACTGCGACACGGTGGTCGAACGTGGGCGAATGACGATCGACGAGTTCGCTCCTCAGATCTCGTTCTTCTTCTACACGCACGGGGACTTCTTCGAAGAGATCGCCAAGTACCGGGCAGGACGTCGTCGATGGGCCACGATCGTGCGGGAGCGTTACGGTGCGGTGACGGACAAGGCGTCGATGTTCCGGTTCGGTTGTGTTGCCGGCGGCGCGTCCCTCTACGCACCCCAGGCACAGAACAATCTGGTGCGAGTGGCGTACGAGTCGATGGCTTCGGTTCTCGGGGGAGTGCAGTCGATGTTCACCGCGGCGTGGGACGAACCGTTCGCCCTGCCCAGTGAGGAGTCGGCGACCCTGGCGCTGCGCACCCAGCAGGTTCTGGCCTACGAGACCGGAGTGACGCGTGTCGCGGATCCGCTCGGCGGCTCCTACTTCGTCGAAGCGCTGACCGATGCCACCGAGGCCCGCCTGATCGAGATCATGGACGATCTCGATCAGCACGGCGGCATGGTTCGCGCCATCGAGGACGGGTACCTGCAAGGACTCATCGCCGACGAGGCGTACAAGCTGCACAAGGACGTCGAATCGGGGGAACGCCCGGTGGTCGGGGTCAACCGGTTCGTCTCGCCGGAGCCGCCGCCCGAGATCTCCACGTACGAGCTGAATGCCGAAGGGCGCGAGCTGCAGCTGAAACGGCTGGCGAAAGTGAAATCCGAACGTGATCCCGAGGCGGTCAATGCCTGCCTCACCGCTCTGTCCCGCGCCGCGGAAGGAACCGAGAACCTCATGCACCCGTTGATCGATTGCGCCAACGCCTACTGCACCGTCGGCGAGATGGTATCCGCGCTCAAAGCTGTCTGGGGCGAATTCCAGCAGCCGGTGGTGTTCTGATGAGCGCCCGCATACTCGTAGCGAAGCCCGGACTGGACGGCCACGATCGCGGCGCCAAGATCGTCGCCCGCGCGCTCCGCGACGCCGGTTTCGAGGTGATCTACACCGGTATCCGCAAGCGGGTCGAGGACATCGTGTCGATCGCCCTCCAGGAGGATGTTGCCGTCGTCGGTCTGAGCATTCTCTCCGGCGCCCATGTGGCGCTGACCACGCGAACGGTCGATGCGCTGCGCGCTGCGGACGCCGGTGACATCGCTGTGGTGGTCGGCGGCACGATTCCCCAGGAGGACGTTCCGCGCCTTCTGTCCGCGGGAGCAGCGGCGGTCTTCCCCACCAGCACCCCTCTGGAGGATCTGGTCACCGGAGTGCGCGCACTCACCGGAACTCCCACTCCTTCTTGACCTTTCGTCATAGAAGGCGAAAGGCGATTACACCGCGTCGACCACCCGGTCACGCGTGCGAGAACAATTTTCGGACCTGGAGGAACAGTGCGTATCGGAGTGATGATCGGGCCCGAGCGAGGGGACTCCGCGCGGAAGGTCGCCAGAATGCTGGACGACGTGGAGTGGGCGGAGAGCGCAGGGTTGGACTCCGTCTGGGTTCCGCAGGTCCCCACGGACTTCGACGCGCTGATCGCCGTGGCGTTGATGGGAACGAGGACGTCCCGCATCGAAATCGGCACCGCGGTGGTACCCCTGCAGGCGCAACACCCCGTCGCACTGGCGCGACAGGCGCTCTCGGCGCATGCCGCCACTGGAGGACGTTTGGCGCTGGGAGTCGGCCCCTCACACCACTGGATCGTTCAGGACATGCTCGGTCTCCCCTACGAGAAGCCGGCCGCGTTCACCCGCGATTACCTGGACGTACTGGACGCCGCGCTGCTCGCACCCGGCCCGGTCGACATCGAGAACAACACCTTCACCGTGCACAACCCGCTCGAGATCGGACCGGTGGCGCCGATGCCGGTCCTGGTAGCGGCCCTGGGCCCGGTGATGCTGACGATCGCAGGCGAGCGAACCGACGGGACCATCCTCTGGATGGCCGACGAGCGAGCGGTCGCCGACCATGTCGTCCCGCGAATTACCAAGGCTGCCGACAATGTGGGGCGTCCGGCTCCACGCATCATCGCGGGTGTCCCGGTCTGTCTCTGCCGGCCTTCGGAAGTCGACACTGCGCGTGAGCGCGCCAACCGGATCCTCGGGGAAGCGGAGATCTCCCCCAACTATCAGCGGCTGCTGGGATACGGCGACGCCCAGGACATCGGTGACCTGTGCGTCGCCGGAGACGAGGACGCCATCCTCGAGGGCTTCCGCCGATACGCCGACGCGGGGGTCACCGACCTGTCGATGCGGCTGCTGCCGATCGGCGACAACCGGGACGAGCTGATCGCCTCGAAGCGTCGTACCCGGGACGTCGTGGCGGAACTCGTCAAGGAGCTGCGGTGACTGCGGGGCCACTCGAGGGCATCCGGATCCTCGAGGTCGGCCATATCCTCGCGGGTCCGTACGCCACCATGATGCTCGCCGACCTCGGCGCAGAGGTGACCAAGATAGAACCACCGAGCGGTGACCTCTCGCGGCAGGTGAGCGACGCCTACTTCGCCAGCCTGAACCGGGGTAAGCGGAGTATCTGCGTAGACCTGACGACCACCGAGGGGCAGGCCCGTCTCGGAGAACTTGCGGCCGAATCCCATGCCCTGCTGGTCAACCTGAAGCCGTCCGCCATTCACCGGTACGGCCTGACCTACGACGCTCTGCGTCGATGGAACGACAAAATAGTCTGTGTCGCGCTCACCGGTTACGGCCTCGACGAGGGAGACGACCCAGCTTTCGACTACGTGATCCAGGCTGTCACGGGTGTCGCCGCACTCACCGGTGACCCGGCAGGGCCGCCGACGCTGCCCGGGTACTCCGCTGCCGACAACTCGACCGGACTGGCAGCCGCACTCGGACTGCTGGCCCAGATCATCTCCGGACGCGGCGGTCAAGTGGAGGTGTCGTTGCGCGACGTCATGCTGTCGCAACTCAACTACCGCGCGTCGGCGTATCTCAACGAAGGCACCGAGCCGCGGCGTATGCCGTTCGGTGCCCATCCGTACTACGTGCCGGCCCAGCTGTTTCCGACTGCGGAGGGCCATCTCGCCCTGTTCATCACACATGACGGGTTTTGGCGGAAGTTCGCTGCGGAAGCGGGGATCGAAGGATTTCCGACGATGGCCGAGCGCGCGGAACGTCGTGACGAGGTCCTCGCGGTTGTGACTGCGGCTCTGGCGGCCGACTCCGCGACGGGCTGGGAGTTTCGGCTGCGACCGTTGGGAGTGCCTGCGGCAGCAGTGCGTTCACTGCCCGACGCACTCGCAGCCACACCGGAGATGATCGCCACTGCCGGTGACTTCCGGTTGGTCGGAAGTCCCATCCGCGTGGCCGGCTTCGACCCGGATTACGGGCCGCCGCCGCGCCTCGGTGAGCACGGCGGCCTGCCGGTTCACTCGTAGCGGACCTTGATCGACCCGGTGTCGGGCACTGCTTGGCAGGTGAGGACGTAGCCTTCGGCCACCTCGTCGTCGCTCAGCGCATCGTTCACCCGCATGGTTGCGCTGCCCTCGGTGACGGTGGCGATGCAGGTGGCGCAGTTGCCCGATTCGCAGGAGAACGGTGGCGTGAGCCCGGCGCGCCGGGCGCTTTCCAGGAGTGTTTCGTTCGCTTTTCTGGGCACCGACACCTTTTTCCGTCCGAGAACGATCGAGACGGTTCCCTCGACCTCGGAATCGGGTGCGTCGGCCGATGGCGCCGTCGGGGCCGTGGCGCCGAACCGCTCACTGAAGATCCTGCCCGGCCCTGGCAATGCCGACTCCACCAGAGCCATGAAGGGCTCGGGCCCGCACAAGTAGGAGTCGGCATCTCCTTCGGCGCCGACGAAGTGGCGTACGGCTGCCGCGTCGAGGAATCCGCCCCGGTCGTCGAGGTGCCGTACGAACGAGAACCGGTCGGGATAGCGCTCGGTGAGTTCGTTCAGTACTGCGTCGAACATCACCGATGCGTGGTCTCGGTCGGCGCACAGCAGCCGGACATGCCGGTCCGTGGTCGCCAGCGCGCTCTTCGCCAGTGACAGGATCGGGGTGATCCCGCTGCCACCGCTGAACCCGAGCAACGGCGCCGAGGTCGGACGCAGGCAGAAGGTTCCCGCGGGCCGTGTCAGTTCGACGGCGTCACCCTCGGCGACGTTATCGTGCAGCCAGTTCGACACCTTGCCGCCGGGGACCCGTTTGACCGTCGTCATCAGCTCACCATCGGTCTCCGGTGCGCTCGACATGGAGTAGGAGCGGAACAGCTCGGTTCCGTCCACGTCGACCCGGAATGTGCAGAACTGCCCGGCCCGATAGGAGAACGGACCGTCGTGCGGTGCGAGCACGAACGTGCGTGCGTCCGAGCTCTCCTTGACGATTCGCGTCACGGTCGCGCGCTGGAACAAGGGTGGTCTCGACATGCCCGTCGCCTCCTGATATTGAGATTCTAACTGTGAGAGAATATCATTCTCTCTGACGAGATAGGACTTCTCAATGGTGAATTCCCACACGAGAGACGGGGCAGGCATCGGATACCGGGCCCCCGACGAGGAAGAAGAAACGACCGAGCCGACCGTGCTCGTGTTCGAGGAGCGCGAATACAGCCTCAGTGAACTCGACGCTCTGGCCGACGGGTTGGCTGCCGAGATGGCCGGTCGCGGCGTGAAGGCAGGTGACCGTGTCGCTCTGATGTCGTCGAACCGGCCGGAATTCGTCGTGGCCGTTCGAGCGATCTGGCGGCTCGGCGCTGCCGTCGTGCTGATCAGCCCGGCGTACAAGCATGACGAAGTCGCGCACGCGCTGGCGCTCACGAATCCGACGCTCGCGGTCGGGGACAGTCCGGTCCTGGCCGGACTTCTGCCGATGCTGAGCCTCGACGATCCGGTCGACCCCGCGCAATGCTCCTTTCCGCCACCCGATCCAGCCGCCGAGGCCGTACTCGTGTTCAGTTCGGGCACCACCGGGATGCCGAAAGCGGTGCGGCACACGCACGCGTCTTTCGGCGCCGCCGTGCGGCAGTGGTGTGACGCGCTGCAACTGTCGTCGGCGGACAGGATGCAGGTGCTTACTCCGCCCTCGCACATCCTGGGCGTCCTCAACATCATGACCGCCCTCGAGGTCGGCGCATGGGTGCGGCTGCACCGTCGGTTCGACGTGGACCGGATGCTGCGGCACATCGAGACCGATCGGATCACGGTGGAGATGGCCGTCGCGCCGATTGCGCTGGCCATCGCCCAGCATCCGGACCTCGAATCGTTCGACCTGTCGTCGCTGCGCTACATCATGTGGGGCGCCACTCCGGTCACGCCGAGCGTCGCCGAGACCGTCACCCGGCGCGCCGGGGTCGGGTGGGTACCCGCGTACGGCGCCAGCGAGTTGCCGGTGATCGCCTGCAACCCGATCGAAGGGGCCCGTCTGGACAGTGTCGGACGCCCCGTTGCGGGCGTCAGCATCCGGGTGGTGTCGCTCGAGACCGGTGAACCGCTTGGCGTGGGAGAACCCGGCGAAATTCAGGCTCGAGCGAATTCGCTGATGGCAGGTTACCTGCCAGAGGAGACGAATGCCGAGGCGTTCGTGGACGGGTGGTACCGGACCGGGGACGTCGGTTACCTCGACGAGGACGGCTGGCTTCGGCTCACCGACCGGTCGAAAGAGATGATCAAGGTCAAGGGGTTTCAGGTTGCGCCCGCCGAGATCGAGGCGGTGCTGCACGGGCACCCCGGCGTGGTGGACTGTGCGGTGTTCGGGGTCCCCGACCCGGTCAGCGGGGAAGCAGTGATCGCCGCGGTCGCACGGACCGGCACGACCGAAGCCGAAGAACTCATCACCCTCGTGGGAGACCGGTTGGCGTCCTACAAGAGGCCCAGCCGGGTGGTCTTCGTATCCGACATCCCTCGCCTGCCTTCCGGCAAGGTGTTGCGCCGAGAACTCAAGGAGCGCTATGGACGTACGTCTGACAAGTGAACAGCAACAATTGCGCGATGCCGCAGCCAAATTGGCCGACGACCTGGGACCGGGATCGGTCCAGGACCTGGCCGACGACACTCGGCTCGCGCGGTTGGAGAAGGCGGTGGCCACAACAGGGTGGCGATCGCTTCGATCCGACGGGGCGTCGGGTGTGGAAGTCGCCATCGTCGCCGAGGAATTCGGTCGGGGCCTGGTCGATATTCCCTTCCTCGGACCCGTCCTCGCCGATGATCTACACCGGCACGTCTCCGACGATCAGCAGACATGGGCGGTGGCCCTCGACGGGGAAGCGACCGACGCGCGAGGACTGGAGCGCGCGCTTGTTCTGAGCGGAAACGGGATTTCGGCCGGTCGAGTGGGAGCCGTCGTTCCGGGAGCGGACCTGACCAGAGGCTTCGCGGACATACTCGAGCCGTTCGAACCCCTCGGCGAACTGTCCACCGAGCACGTCGAGCGCTGGCATGCTCTCGCCGTCCTCGTCACCTCCGCCGACCTGGTCGGCACGTCCCGCGGAGCCCAGGCGCTCGCCGTCGATTACGCGAAGATGCGCGAACAGTACGGCAACACGATCGGGTCCTATCAAGCCGTGGCGCATCTGCTCGCAGAGAGCCAGGCGCTGATCGAGGGTTCGGTGAGCGTGCTCCGCCATGCAGCCTGGGCGCTCGACCAGCTGACTCCCGGCGAGGCGCAGCAGGCTGCGCGAGTCGCGAAGATCTACTGCGCGCGCGCTGCCCGAACCGTGTGCGAGACGGCGATTCAGGTACACGGCGGCATCGGCAACACCTGGGAATGCCTTGCACACGTCTACCTTCGGCGGGCACTGACGTCCACCGAATTGTTCCCCGTACGCCTGGAGGAGATGCACCGTGGACTTTCGTGACTCGCCGGAAGAAGCCGCCTTCCGGGACCGACTGCGGTCCTGGCTGGCGGACACGGCCAAGACGTTCCCGACTTCGGGTGACGAGTACTGGGAACGGCAGCCCGAATGGCACCGGGCGCTCTACGGCGCCGGGTTCTTCGGGTTGTCGTGGCCCGCAGAATATGGTGGTCAGGAGCTACCACCCGTCTACGACGTCATCCTGGACGAAGAACTGGCCATCGCGGGCGCACCCGCCCGGCCGAGCCTCGGGTACCTGGTGATCGGACTCGGCAGGCATGGCAGCGAGAAACTCCGCCGCACTTTCCTGCCCGGAATGATCGACGGAACCGAGCGATGGTGTCAGGGATTCAGTGAGCCGGGCGCCGGATCGGATCTCGCAGCACTCACTACCACTGCCACCCGCGACGGCGACAACTACGTCATTCACGGACACAAGATCTGGACGAGCTATTCGGACGTGGCCGACTGGTGTCTCCTGCTGGCCCGTACCGAACCCGACAAGCCCCGTCACCGCGGCTTGTCGGCGTTCATCGTCCCGATGAAGCAACCGGGAATCGAGCAGCGACCGCTGCAGATGATGAGCGGCGTCACCAAGGAGTTCGGTCAGGTTCTCTTCGACGGAGCTACGGTGCCTGCGGAGAACATGGTCGGTGCGCCGGGGGAAGGGTGGGCGCTGGCGATGACGGTGGTCGGGCACGAACGAGAGCCCTCCACGCTCGGTTTCGCCGCGAGGTACGACAAGCTCGTACGCGATCTCGTCGCCCGGTCGGAAGGGAGCCCCTCTGCGGAATTGGCTTGGGCTGCAGTACAGACGGAGATGCTGCGCCTGCATGTCCGTCGCAGGCTGTCCGAACAGCTCGACGGTGTGTCGCACGGTTCGGAGGGGTCGCTCGACAAGCTGCTCATGACCTGGGTCGAACAATCGGTCGGGCACGCTGCGTTGTCCGAGGCCGGCACTCGCGACACCGACATGCTGGGCGCCTACCTGTACAGCCGCGCACAGAGCGTCATGGGTGGAACGTCACAGATTCAGAAGAACATCATCGCCTCGCGAATTCTTGGATTGGGAGTCTGACATGTACGACATGCCCGAGGAGATCGACGTCCGCGCGGACGGTGCCCTGCGCATCATCACGCTGAACCGGCCCGACGCGCTCAATGCCGTCAACGACGGCTTGCACACCGGACTGGCGCGGTTGTGGCCTCAGCTGAGCGAAGACCGGGATGCCCGCGCCGCGGTACTCACCGGAAGCGGCAACGCCTTCTCTGCGGGTGGCGACTTCGCCTACCTCGCCGAGCTCGCGGCAGACCGCGAACTGCGCGCCCGGACCATCGCTCACGGCCGCGAACTCGTCCTCGGGATGGCACGCTGCCGTATTCCGGTGATCGCGGCGGTCAACGGACCGGCTGTGGGACTGGGCTGCAGCTTGGTTGCGCTCAGTGACATCGTCTACATGGCCGAGACGGCCTACCTCGCTGATCCTCATGTACAGGTCGGGTTGGTCGCGGCCGACGGTGGACCGCTCACCTGGCCGCTGCAGATCAGTCTGCTGCAAGCCAAGGAGTACGCCCTCACCGGCGCACGCATACCCGCGGCGAAAGCATGCACGCTCGGATTGGCCAACCACATGGTTGCCGATCCGCTGAGCGAGGCCCTCGCTTGTGCCAAACGCATTGCGGAACAGCCCCGGCAGGCTGTCGAGAGCACGAAGCGGTTGCTGAACATGCATATCGAGCGGGCCGTACTCGCCACGCTGGACTATGCGATGACCGCCGAGGAGCTGACGTTCCAATCCGACGACTTCCAGACCAACATCGCCAGGCTCACGGCGGGAAAGAGCTGAGAAGGTATGGGCGACGCCTTGGGGACGAGTGGTCTGCGGTTCGAGCGTGAGGGTTCGATCGGCTGGTGCGTCATCGATCGGCCGGCGGCGCGGAACGCGTTCACGCCCGCGATGTATTTCGGTCTGAAGCGGGCTGTCCGGCTGGTGAATTCCGATCCCGACCTTGCTGCGCTCATCATCACCGGTGTCGACGACGTGTTCGCGCCGGGCGGTGATCTCGGTGGCCGATCAGAGCCGGGCGACTCGCTCCCCGAGGGACTGGCGGGCAACGACGTGGTCCCGTTCCTCACGATCCGGGACAGTCGGGCACCGGTGATCGCGGCCGTCAACGGCATCTGTCAGGCGGGCGGTCTGCTGGTCGCGATGATGTCCGATATCGCAGTAGCCAGCGATCGGGCGACATTCCGGGTGCCCGAGCTTCTCCGCGGTATCCCCGATGCGACCTTTGCGGCGGCCCTTCCCGCGCACATCGGCATAGCCGCAGCGCGGGACCTCATGCTGTCCGCGCGCCGCTTCGATGCCGCCGAGGCGCAGCGCCTGGGGGTGATCTCTCGCGTGGTACCCCACGAGAATCTGCGGGCCGCCGCGCTGGAGGCTGCCCGCGAGGTGCTGCAGACGTCCCCCGAGGCCCGCGCCCAGGTGAAGCGAATGCTGAACGAGCGTTACGGATTCATCGACTACCAAACGATGTTCGGCGCACTCGAAAGTTCGCCGGAGCCCCGCGAGGGTATGCGGGCATTCATGGAGAAGCGCAACCCGAACTGGATCCCGGCGGATCTTCCGACCCTGACTCGAGAGGAGGTCGGGGACCAGGCCTCTGTCGTATGAGGCGTGACCCGGGGATTACCCGTCGGTGGTCGCCAGTTCTCGGAGAAGGTCCTTGGTGCGGCCGACCGACGCTTTCGCGTCGGCGCCGACGGGGAAGACCGCAGCCCAGATGTCGGTGGCACCCGCGTCGAGGAGACCCTGCAGCTGGCTGTGCACCGACGCCTCGTCGCCGACGATGGCAACGTCGGCCGGGCTCGATGCACCGCCGACCTCCAGAATGCGTTGGTAATTCGGCATTCCCGCGTACATGGTGGCGGTTGCGGCAACGGCTTCGCGGGCTTCATCGGCGTCGTCGTGAACCGCCACGGGGAGCCCCGCGACTATCCGGGGAGTGGCACGGCCCACGCCTGCCGCGGCGGCATGAATCGCGGACGCGACGCGGGATTCGATCACCTTCGCGGAAGCCATCCACAGGATGGTGCCGTCGGCGTACTGCCCTGCCACCCGGAGCATGCGTGGTGACATGGCCGAAAGAAGGACAGGCACCTCGTGGGCCAGGGGCACCATGCGGCCGGCACTCCGTGTGGTCCACTCCTGACCGCGGATGTCGACCTCTTCACCGTGGAGCAGTGCGGCGACGATCCGTATGTATTCCTCGGTGTTCTGGCCGGGCCGGTCGTAGGAAAGTCCGTACACCTCACGGACCAGGGACTCGTGTGAAGGGCCCAGCCCCAGAGTGAATCCGCGACGGCCCATTGCTTCGGAAACGGCGGCGACCCGATTCGCCTGCAGCAAGGGGTGGCACGGATAGGTCTGCAGGACAGCGGTTCCGAGTTCGATCGATG
Source organism: Rhodococcus sp. MSC1_016 (assembly GCF_023667485.2). Taxonomy (NCBI): domain Bacteria; kingdom Bacillati; phylum Actinomycetota; class Actinomycetes; order Mycobacteriales; family Nocardiaceae; genus Rhodococcus; species Rhodococcus sp. MSC1_016. The sequence goes on along the minus strand of NZ_JAMOZI020000001.1, from coordinate 4,457,051 downwards.
TCGTGGCGCGACCGGCAACCGTCAGCGCCGCCAGTGGATCACCGGCGACGCTGCTGGCGTACCAGAGTGAGGTGAAGCCATCCGCCTCGGCTTGTACCGCTTGGTGCACGATCTTGTCGGTCGACGATGCGCCGCCGGTCAATCCGATACGCATGTGAATCTCCTTGCCGCACGGACATAGCCGTGCCTTATGCCTTGTCGATCAAGTACAGATCTCCGCATGAGAGAACTGTAGTGTCGAAATAAGAATATTGATAGCTTGTCATGAGAATCATATTTCCAAGAAACTGGTGTCTGCCAATGTCACCCCGATCACCGACTCCGTCGGTGTAGAAATCACGGGAATCGAGGGCAGCCGACTCGCCGACGCGCAGGCCGCCGCCCGGTGCCGAGCCTTGCTCGACATGCACGGTGTGGTGGTTTCGCGACGCCTACATCGCAGATGCCCACCTGGTAGCCGTGAGCTGCATGCTCGGCGACGTCGTCGTGGCGCCGGTAGGTGGTCAGGAGAAGCACCCGGCAATTTCGGCCATTAGTCTGGATCCAGCCACAACTGTCCTGGCTTCCTACAACAAGGGCACCTTCCACTGGCACATCGACGGCGCCACTGACGCGGTCCCGCAGAAGTCGACGCTCCTCACCGCGCTCGAGGTGTCAGAAGAAGGCGGTGACACCGAGTTCGCCAACACCTACGCCAGTTACGAAGCCCTTACCGAGGATGAAAAGGCGTCCCTCGCCGATCTGCGCGTGGTGCACAGCTTCGCAGCGGCGCAACTGCTGGCCAGCCCTGATCCGTCGGACAAGCAAAGGGCAGCGTGGGCGCGGGTGCCGACGCGCGAGCACCCCCTGATCTGGACGCGTCGCAACGGACGGAAGTCGCTTCTGCTCGGCGCGACCGCCGCGCACGTGGTCGGCTGGCCCGAGGAGCAGGGGCGGGCACTTCTCGACCGTCTGCTCGACTGGTCGACGCAACCTCGATTTTCTCTGCGACATCATTGGCGTCGCGGCGACCTGGTCTTATGGGACAACACCGGAATGCTGCACCGCGCTGTCCCCTATGCGCCCACCTCACCCTGGTTGCTGCACCGGACCACCCTGATCGGCGAGGAAGCCGTCGCTTGAGCGCATGCAGCCGGAATGCATCGGCCACCATCCACGCTCACAGGACCATCTTTGAAGGTGAGGCAGCTGACCACCGACGATGTCGCAAGGCTCCAGCGTGACGTGCGGTACTTGATGGACGCGGCGAAATCCTCGACTGCGTTGCCAGGCATTCTCGTGGCTGCGATCGCCACGATTCCGATCTCCTGTGTGGCACTTACCACGACGACGGAATCGACGAGCACGGAACCAGCACCAACAGAGGACCGGACTACGCGAACTGGGCGAATGCCGCACACGCGGCCACCTCGCTGGCGCATACACACAACATCACCACCCACACGTGCGAGATCGACGGCGATACCGCCCACTGCGAGAGCTACGTGTTGGTGGGAATACTCCTCAACGACGGGGTCACCGTGCAGCTACTCAACGGCCGCTATCTCGACCGATGCGAACGACGCGAACGACGCGACGGTGGGTGGCGGATCGTGGTGCGGCGCTCGACCGTCGAATGGCGCGCGAAGGCAGACGCGTCGATGTTGCAATCCCGCTTCTTTACCGAGAAGGCGTTCCTGAGAGGCACGCGAGCCAAAGCCGACCTGTCCTACCAGCGCCCACTGCGCATCGACACACCGGCACCAGCACGCTGGTGACCGACGTGCGGCCGGAATGAGTGCGGCGGAGGTCTCGGGAACGACGGTTCCCGAGACCTCCGCCGCATTCGCACTTATTTCGGCGGGAATCGCAGGCCACCGTCGAGCCGGATGACCTCGCCGTTGAGATAGTCGTTCTCGACGATCGATGCGGCGAGAGTCGCGTACTCGGATGGCCGGCCCATGCGCTTGGGATGGGGAACCTGGGGTCCCCAGTAGGCCTCGAGTTGATCTCCGGCCTTGCCATAGGCCGGAGTCAGGATGGTGCCCGGTGCAATCGTCACGACCCGGATACCGAGGGGGGAAAGGTCCCGGGCGGCCACGAGGGTCATGCCGACGATGCCGCCCTTCGCTGCGGAGTAGGGGAGTTGTCCGATCTGGCCTTCGTAGGCCGCGATGGACGCGGTATTGATGATCACGCCTCGGCCGCTGTCGTCGATCGGCTCCTGCTTGGCGATTGCGGCCGCGGCCAATCGCATGACGTTGAAGGACGAGATCAGGTAGGACTCGATGGTCGTCCGGAACGCAGCAAGATCCATGGGGCTTCCATCCTTACCGACGAGTCGCCCGCCCCCGGCTGGGCCGCCGTGTGTGTCCACCGAGATGCGCAGCGGCCCCAGCGACTCCGCCTCGGCGATCGCAGCCCCGACGGATTCCTCGTCCGAGGCGTCGGTTCGCACGTAGCGGACTCCCAGCTCCTCCTCCAGTTCCTTGCCCTTGTCGTCGGCGACGTCGGCGACGACCACCTTGGCTCCCGCCTCATGGAGACGGCGAACGGTGGCTTGACCCAACCCGCCCGTGCCTCCGACGACTATCGCGGAACAACCCATGATCTGCATCGCAATTTCCCTTCTTGCAAGTAACCCTCTTGTACTGAGAGAATCATGTTCTCATGAACATCAACATGATTCTAGAGATGGCCGCGACCGACAGCGACAAGGCGGTTGTGACCGTCGACGAGCGCTCGTTGACCGCCGCGCAGCTCCTCGACCTCGCCCACCGCGCCGCCGACCGGTTCCGGGATCACCCGGCCGTGCTCTATCTCGGTGCCAATCATCTCGGCTATCCGGTCGCCCTGTTCGGGGCCGCCCTGGCCGGCGTCCCGTTCGTGCCGCTCAACTACCGGCTCGGTGATCAGCAGTTGACTGCACTGCAGGAGCGCCATGCCGGCGCCGTGATCCTCCGCCCCGAAGATCTCGACGCCCTCGTCGATGTCGACGTGGTGCAGGACGAGCCCGCAGAGGTGCCCGCCCCGCAGTGGGACGGTGACAGCGTCGCCGTGATCATCTACACGAGCGGAACCACATCCGATCCCAAGCCTGCTGTGCTGCGGCATCGGCACCTGCTGGCCTACGTCCTGAACACGATGGAGTTCGCATCCGCCGCGGACACTGATGCCGCGTTGGTGGCAGTTCCGCCCTATCACATCGCCGGCCTGACGAACCTGCTCTCGAACCTCTACACCGGCCGTCGCGTGGTCTATCTGGCCGGGTTCGACCCGACCGTGTGGCTTGACACCGTCCGGCGCGAGGGCATCACGCACGCAATGCTCGTGCCCACGATGCTGGCCCGCGTCGTCGCCGAACTGGGCGACGCCGACGCGGAATCGCCTACGCTGCAGAGCCTTGCCTACGGCGGATCCCGTACTCCGAGGCCCGTTCTGGAGCACGCGCTGCGCGCATTTCCGGATACGGGTTTCGTCAACGCCTACGGTCTCACCGAAACGGCGTCGTCGGTGGCCGTTCTGTCCCCCGAAGATCACCGGGTGGCGTTTGCGTCGAGCGATTCGGCTGTACGGGACCGGCTCGGGTCGGTCGGGCGGCCGCTGCCCGGGATCGAGATCGAGGTCCGCACGGAAACCGGTGAGCCGGTCGCGGCAGGCGAGACCGGTCTGGTCTTCGTGCGGGGCGAGCAGATCTCCGGCGAATACGGCGGACGCAGTGTGCTCGACGCGGACGGCTGGTTCGCGACCCGGGACCTCGGTCACCTCGATGCGGACGGCTACCTGTTCGTCGAGGGCAGGGCTGACGACACGATCATCCGCGGCGGCGAGAACATCGCACCGGCAGAGATTGAAGACGTGCTGCTCCGCCACCCGGCGATTTCCGAGGCAGCAGTGATCGGAATACCCGACACCGAATGGGGACAGCGAATAGTCGCTGTTCTCGTCGGTGACGCAGACCCGGCCGAAATCAGGCAGTGGGTCAAAGACAGGCTGCGTTCCTCGAAAACCCCGGACACCGTCGTGTTCCGAGATGAACTCCCGAAAACCGAGACCGGAAAACTACTGCGCCGCACCCTTGTGGCCGAACTGGAGAACTCCCATGCCTGAAGCCGTCATCGTCTCCGCGCTGCGCACTCCCATCGGCACTGCCGTGAAGGGAACGTTGCGCGACACCACCGCTCACGACCTTGCTCACCACGTCGTCGCCGCAGCAGCAGAAGATCTCGACCCGGGCCTGATCGACGATGTGATCCTCGGTGAAGGCCTGTACGGCGGCGGGGTGGTTGCCAGGCACGCCGCACTCACCGCAGGACTGACCGAGGTTCCCGGGCTGGCGCACAACCGGCACTGCGCCGCCGGCCAGGCCGCGGTGCAGAGCGCGGCCGCGAGCATACGCGCGGGTATGGACGAGCTGGTCATAGCCGGCGGAGTCAACTCGGCGTCCACCTCGCCGAAATCACTGTTCAAGGTGGACGGCGAGTGGGTGCCGTGGTTCCCTCCCACCCATCCCGAACAGGCCAATGCCCCCACCATGGATATGTCGATCACGGTCGGATGGAACGCGGCCGTCGAGGCGGGCGTGACCCGGCAGGAGATGGACGAGTGGGCATTTCGCTCACATCGCAACGCCGTGCAGGCCATCGATGAGGGCAGGTTCAAGGAGGAGATCGTTCCCATCGACACGCCCCACGGACTCTTCTCGGTCGACGAGCATCCGCGGCGCGAGACGAGCTTGGAGAAACTGGCGTCACTGAAGCCGCTGCATCCGGAGATCGAGGGGTTCAGCATCACAGCGGGAAACGCGTGCGGTGGCAACGACGGCGCTGCCGTCCTGACGATCGCTAGTGACCGTCTCGGATTACCCGCGCTGGCCACCGTTCGGTCGTGGGCGTCCGTCGGGATCGACCCCGCACTCACCGGTCTCGCGCCGGTCAGGGCCATCCCGAAAGCCCTTACCCGAGCCGGTATCTCTCTCGCCGATGTCGACCTGTTCGAAATCAACGAAGCTTTCGCCGCGATGTGCGTGGCCACCATCAAGCTGCTCGAGATCGACCCGGACAGGGTCAATGTGAGCGGAAGTGGTTGTTCGCTCGGACATCCGGTTGCAGCGACCGGTGCCCGGATGCTGGTGACGCTGGTGCACGAACTGCGCCGTCGCGGTGGCGGTATCGGTGTGGCGGCAATGTGTGCGGGCGGGGGAATGGGGTCGGCGACGGTGATCGAGGTTCCAGCGCCGTGACTGTGAGCCGACCCGTCAGTGATTCCCTTGTGTCATCCAGTGTTTCGGACCTAGTCGCGGCAGCGCGTGCAGGATCCGTGCGTGCGGCGGGACGGTTGCTCAGCCTGGTAGAGAGTAGCCGTCGTTCCGAAGTGCTCGACTCGCTGGCCTCGGTGGTCGACTCGCCGGCCGCGGCGCCCGCCCGGGTCGTCGGTGTGACGGGGCCGCCCGGTGCCGGAAAGTCGACGACCATAGGAGCCCTCGTCGCAGAGTATCGGCAGCGGGGCCTGCGGGTGGCGGTACTGGCGGTCGACCCGTCCTCGCCGTACAGCGGCGGTGCGCTTCTCGGCGACCGAATCCGGATGGCCGCGCACATCAACGACCCTGGCGTCCTCATACGGTCGGTCGCAACGCGCGGCCACCTGGGCGGACTGGCCGCGGCGGTGCCCGCGGCCATCCGCCTGCTCGGGGCGCTGTCGTATGACCTCGTCCTGCTCGAAACGGTGGGGGTGGGGCAGTCCGAGATCGAGATCGCGGCCATCGCTGACCCCACGATCGTGATACTCAACCCCGGTGCGGGTGACGCTATTCAAGCCGCGAAGGCAGGTCTGTTGGAGGTCGCAGACATCCTCGTCGTCAACAAGGCCGATCGCGATGGCGCCGACCAGACCGTACGAGACCTACGAGCCGAGTTCCACGTGCCGATCCTCACCCTCGTCGCCGCACGAGCCGAGGGCGTGTCCACCTTGGTGGAGGTGATCGAGGCCCACCGTCGCGCCGACACACTCGCGCGCCGGACAGCACGGGCGCGGGCACAAGTCCTCTCCCTTGCGCACACTCGCCTGCGGACTCATCCCGGCCTGGCGCATCTCGCCGCCTCGGTCGCGGCCGGCCGCCACGACCCCTACACGGCGGCTGATCTGTTGCTCGCTCCCGCGTCCGACGCTGCCCACGACACACGGGTCTTCCGGTACGAGACGGAAGACCCGGCGTTCTGTGATGCGCGCGGATCAACCGAGTGAGGCAATGACCTGGGGAAGGTCGGTGGTCGAGCGAATTCCCGGGGCGGCAGCGCAGACGAAAGGGACCGCGTTCACAGCGCGGTTCGCCGTGTAACCGGGCGCCACCGCACCCATCCGTTCGAGCGGCACCGGCATTGTGATGTCGATGTCGAGGGGTGCGTCCCCATCGACAGTGACATGCCAGCCGGTGGCGCGGACGTCCCAGGCCGGATCGACGTCGGCTGTGCAGTACCAGGTAGCGCGGAAGCGCAACAGTGCCTGGCCGTCCCGCATCCCGGCGGCGGTAATTCGCTGGGCCGCCACCGTACCCGCCTCCAGGACCCCGGCAGCGATGTGGGTTCTGTGGCGGGCGGTGGCGATTTCACCACTGGCCTCCACGGAATCGAGCGGCTGCCCGAGGGCGTCGGCGACGAGTTGGAGCGAGGGCCCGAAACTCGTACGAGCATGTGACAACCGGGCTTCGCTGAAAGCGCCGGGAGCGCGTCCGAATCCCATGATCTCGAACAGGAGGTCTGGTGAATCCCTCTGCGACAGATCGGCATACTCGTCGATCGTCAGGTTGTCGAGCCGTCGTTGGATCGAGGTCAACACGAGCGGAACGGCTTCGGTAATGAACCCGGGACTGCTGCCGGTGCTGTGGATCGAGGTGTTGCCGAGCTCGCACGCGGCCTCGACCCGTGCGCGTACCTCAGGGTCCATGCCGGCCGGATAGTGGAACTCACCGCGGGTTGTCACGATATTGATCCCCGACGCCAGCAACCAGCACACTTCGTCGAAGTCGCACGCACGCGGCATGTACAGCACACAATCCGCTCCGGAGTCCACGACCTCCTCGATGCTCCGGGTGGCGGTGATGCCGGTAGCGGGCAGCCCGCACAGTTCGCCTGCATCGCGGCCGATCTTGTCGTCTGCGTGTACGTACACACCGGCCAGGGTCAGCGTCGGGTGTTCGATCACCGCCCGGAGTGCACGGGTGCCGATGTTTCCTGTCGCCCATTGCACGACCCGATACGGCCGGGTGGCCAGAGTCGAGTCGACAGCGCTCTCGGACAAGGGATTTACACTCATGTCACACCTTTGATCGGTCGACGTGCCACCACGAAGCGGGTGTCACGAGTGGATGCGGAGGAGGGCTTCTTGCGCATAGGACGCGACGAGGCTCCCGTCCTCGGTGAGAACATCGCCACGGCCGAAGCAGCGGCCGTGCGCCAGCAGTGGACTGTGCTGGCGAAGGAGGAGCCACCTGTCGGTGCGGAAGGGCCGATGGAACCAGAGGCTGTGCGAGGTGACGGCAGAGGTGAATGCCGTGCCGTTACCGAGTTGGCTGAGCCCGTGAAGTGGGCGCAGCGCCGTGCCGATAAGGTTCAGATCGGTGGCGTACGCAGTGAGCGCCTCGGCCAACTCATCGGCGACTTCCGGTGTGCGCATCCAGAATTCGAACTCGGGGGTTGCGGCTGCCGTTGCGTTCAGGTCGGCGGCGGCGAGGGTCTCCCACGGGAGAAGGTCGAGGTGTACCCGGAATTCTTCCGGAAGGACGGCCGGAACCGCCGGAACGCTTTGATGTTCGGGTCCGTCCTCACCGCAATGCAGGGAGATCGCGGCAGTCGCGACCACCCGTTCCGACTGCCGGGCGACGACCGCCAGGGTTGCGAACGATCGGCCTTCGTGCTGAGTCGTGACCTCGTACCGGACCGGCTCGTCGGCGCGGCCCTCCCGTGCAAACAGCGCATGCATCGATTTGACGCTCTTGCTCGGACAGGTGAGACGAGCCGCCTCCAGGAACTGGCCCAGGATTTGTCCACCGAACAGTCGGTGGTAGTCCAGTTTCTGGTTGCTTCCCTCGAACACCGCGACCGTGGGGTGATCGGGGTCGGGTGGGTAGGGGCGCAGATCGAGGCAGGCGAGAAGGTCGTTCCATAACTCGGGCACAGATCGACTGTAATCGATGTTTCTCTCGTTGAGAATACCGTTCTCGTCAGGAGTGCGCGAAACCCCGCGAGCAGAAAGCCCAGACCTCGTCGGCGGAAATGGGACGGACGGTTGTGTCGTCGTTGCCGCCGCTGGACTGAGCGATGAACATGACCGTCTGCATCGTCATGGCGGCCATTCGGCGCGGATTGATCTCGGCGCGCAATTCACCTGCGGCTTCGGCCTGCTCCATCAGCTCGGTAAACAGCGAGAGCAGCGCCGAGTGCGCGACCTTCACCTCGGCGGGATGGGAAATCAGCAACTGCGGGGCAAAGTCGGTGAACAGAGGACGATGCGCCACCGGGTCGGGGCGGCACGACTCGAACAGCAACTCGACGGCGACGCGGAGCTGGTCGAGTGGGTCGGTCTCGTTGGCCGCCGCGGCGCGGATCTGATCGGCAGACCGGGTCAGTGCTTCCTCGAACAGGGCGAGGAGAAGTTCGTGTTTGCCGTCGAACTGCAGGTAGAAGCTACGCAGCGACTGCTTGGACCGGTCGACGAGCTCCTGCACCGTGAAGTCGGTGCTGCCCTTTTCAGTAATGATCGCCTGCGCTGCATCGAGGAATTTCTGCACCCGCTGCTCGGCGCGAAGCTTGGCGGTTTTGATGGAGCGTTCGACCGCGCGCTGCTTCCAGGCCGGCTCTTCGCTGATTTCGGTCACCGCCGGACCCCCCCTCTGTGTGTAGCAAACATGTATCCACTGTACCGGAGAGGAGCATGGCGTTGGGTCGCCAGCCTGCCGGCTTCGGGCAAAAGTGGAACTCTTACTTTCGTCTAGCGAGAATGTTATTCTCGCTAGACCATTCGCAGCTCTGGCAAGGAGGCAAGCCGGGATGCTTTTCGAGTTCGACTCCGATCAGCGGTTGTGGCAGAAAACCGTCCGAGAAGTCACGGCCAAGGAGTGCCCGCCCACCCTGATCCGCGGGATCGTCGACGATGGTGGTGACCCCGGTCCTCTATGGAAGGTGTACGTCGACCTCGGGTGGACCGAGCTGGCGGAAGCCGACGTCGCCGTCGAATTGGCGATCGTCCTGGAAGAGCTGGGCCGAGCTACCGATCCCACGCCCTACCTCGCGACGATGACCCAGTTCGCTCCTCTGGCCGTAGGGTGTGCCAATCCTGCGCAGTCCGGCGCGGCGGTATTCGACGGTGTGAGCGCCCACCGCGACGGTCGTGGCTGGCTCCTGAACGGCACCGCCCACCGAGTCATGGACGGAGATCGCGCAGATCTGCTGGCTGTGGTGACGGGCGCTGGCGTCTTCGTGGTTCCCGCAGAACGGGTGACCGCAACGCGCAGTCTGATATTCGATCCCGTGCTGCACCTTGCCGAGGTGACCTTCAGTGGGGTTCGCGTGAGCGAAAGCGACCGCAGTGCCGCCGATCCGGAGCGCGCTCGTCAGCTGGCGCTGACCGGCATGGCGCTGACGATGGTCGGAGCTTGCCAGCGCATTCTCGACTCAGTGCTCGTTCATGTGAAGGGCCGCAATCAATTCGGTGCTCCGATCGGCTCCTTCCAGGCGGTCAAGCACAAAGCAGCGGACATGCACGTGGCCGTCGAACGTGCCCGCGCACTCGCCTACTATGCCGCCCTCACGATCGCCGCCGACGATCCCCGCCGCCGTGTGGCTGCGGCAATGGCCAAGGCCGCGGCGGGGGAGTGCCAGTCGCTGGTCTTCCGCAACGGCCTGCAGCTGTTCGGAGCCATGGGATTCACCTGGGAAAACGACCTTCAGTTCGCGCTCAAGCGCGCCAAAGCCGGCGAGCTCCTGCTCGGCGGCGCGGCCGAACATCGGGCGCTCATCGCCGAGGAGTACCGTGCAACTCACCTTTGATGCCGACGTCGAAGAATTCCGGGCCGAGTTCCTGGCCTTCCTCGCCGAACATCTGCCCGACGAGGCCGAGGCGGGGGAACGACCCCGCTCCAGTGCGGATGTTCCGGAGTGGGCCCGCCGCTGGCAGCGGAAGCAGTTCGACAACGGCTGGCTGCTCCCTGGGAACCCTCCCGAGTTCGGCGGCCGCAATGCCAGTATCCTGCAGCAGTACGTGCATCTCGAGGAACTTTCCCGGCGCCGGATCTATCACAGCTTCAACCCCCAGGGCCTCGGCATCATCGCGGCCTCGTTGTTGTCGTTCGGTACGCCGGAACAGAAGGAACGTTGGGCTGCACCCATTCTGCGTGCCGAGATCACTGCTGCGCTCGGCATGAGTGAACCCGGTGCGGGCTCCGACCTCGCGTCGTTGCGTACACGCGCGGTGCGCGACGGTGACTCTTTCGTGGTGAACGGCCAGAAGGTGTGGACGTCCGGTGCCAACGAGGCCGACGTGTTGCTCACCTTCGTCCGCACCGATCCCGACGCTCCGAAGCACAAGGGAATCAGCGTGCTTCTGATTCCCACCGACACCCCGGGGGTCACGCGCCGTCCCTTCGCCTCCGTGTGTGCCGAGGACGACTTCGACTTCAACGAAGTGTTTTTCACGGACGTCAGGGTGCCTGTGGAGAACCTCGTCGGTGGGCTGAACCAGGGCTGGGGCGTTGCGAACGGTGCCCTTGGCCACGAACGCACCCTGTTGTGGCTGGGTTTCGCCGATCGACTACAGGATCTCGTCGAGGATTTCCGGCCTGTCACGGCGCTCGACCGTGATCGCTATGCCACGCTCGCCATGGACAATCAGGCGCTGCGGCTGCTGGGCTCTGCGGCGCTGGCCCGTGCAGACCGGGGTGAGCAGGACGTAGCGGCCCTGTCGGTTCTGAAGATCCTGGGATCCGAGGCGGTGCAGACCGCTTCGGAGCACGCGCTGGACGGCGCCGGGTTCGACGGTCTGGTCCACCCCGCGCTGACGGCACCGTACACACCCTGGAACAACGACCATTTCGCGTCGAGTTGGTTCGAACGCTATGCGCGGAGCTTCGCCGGCACCATTGCCGGCGGCACGTCCGAGATTCAGCGCACGATCGTCGCCGAGCGCGTGCTCGGCCTACCCCGAAGCTGAGGAGCCCGACATGTATATCGACTACGAGGTCGCCGACAAGATCGCGACCATCACACTCAATCGCCCCGAGGCCGCCAATGCCCAGAACGGCGCCCTCCTCGACGAACTCGATGCAGCCTGGACCAAGGCGGCAGAGGACCCTGATGTGGCGGTGATCGTCTTGCGTGCCGAGGGGAAACACTTTTCGGCCGGTCACGACCTCAACGATCGGTGGCCGGCTCCCGCGGAGATCACCCTGGAATGGATTTACGGGGCGGAGACCCGTCGCTATCTGGAGTACTCGCTGCGTTGGCGCAATGTTCCGAAGCCGTCGATCGCGGCCGTCCAGGGGCGCTGCATCGCGGGCGGGCTGTTGTTGTGCTGGCCGTGCGACCTGATCGTCGCTGCCGAGGATGCCTCCTTCTCCGACCCGGTGGTGATGATGGGCATCGGAGGAGTCGAATATCATGGCCATACCTGGGAACTCGGCGCCCGCAAGGCGAAGGAAATTCTCTTCACCGGCCGTCCGGTGACGGCCGCGGAAGCCGAGCAGGTCGGCATGGTGAACAAGGTAGTGCCGCGCGATCAGCTCGACGCGGAGACTCGGGCCCTTGCCGAACATATCGCCACGATGCCCTCGTTCGGGCTGCGCCAGGCCAAGCGCGCGGTCAACCAGACGCTGGACGTGCAAGGTTTCTACGCTGCAATCCAGTCGGTGTTCGACATCCATCAGTCCGGACACGGCAACGCCTTGAGTGTCAGTGGCTACCCGATTCTGATGAAGCTGGACGAGATGAAGGCAAAAATCCAGTAATTGGATTCAGTAGAAGTGTCGACTCCGATGGTGGGTCCCGTAAGCGGGGCCCACCATCGGGGGTAAGTCGTCAGACCTTTTTGGTGACGCCGCCGTCGACCCGGATGATAGCGCCGGTAGTGAAACTCGATGCGTCACTGGCGAGATGGAGTGCGAGAGGTCCGAGTTCCTCGGGCTTCCCCATGCGACGCAGCGGCACGAACGACGCTTCCTCGCCTTCAGCCGGCGCCCACGACTTCGAGACATCCGTCAGGAAGGGGCCCGGCAGGATTGCGTTCACCCGGACCTTCGGCGCGAATGCATCGGCCAGGCCGACCGTGAGTGCATTCACCCCTGCTTTGGCACAGGCATAGGGCAACTGACGCGCGCTCGCCACCAGGGACCCCGCGGTACCGACATTGATGATGGAGCCACCGTCGTTTTCGGCCATGTGGGTGGCGGCTCGAACGGCAAGCCGAAACGGTCCCTTGAGGTTGACAGCGAACGTCTTGTCATACAGCTCTTCGGTGATGTCGTCGAGGTTCTCGTACAGCGGTGACATTCCGGCGTTGTTCACCAGTACGTCGAGCCTTCCGAAATGCGCCAGGGTCTGTTCGATCAACTGGTCGCACTGGTCCCAGCGTCCGACGTGACAGGCTACGGGAAACGCTCGACTGCCGGTGGACGTCTCTACCTCCTTGGCCGCGAGCTCGCATGCAGCGAGCTTGCGTGAGGCGATGACGACGTCGGCCCCCGCCTCGGCGAGAGCCTGCACGATGGCTCTTCCGATACCGCGGGATCCGCCGGTGACGACGGCAACCTTGCCGGTCAGGTCATGTAGGGAAGCACTAGTGGTCATCCATGAATTATGCCCGAGTCGAGTGCCCTTTGGAAAGGACATTCTGAAATTCGAGAATTACATTCTGCAGGCGGCGGAGTGCTTGTGTGGTGAGCTACCTGCGGGGGGTCGATTGTGCTTGTCGAGAGGTGAGGAACCACATGAATATCCGAGTGGTGCAGGACAAGGCCGAGATCGCGGAGCTGATGTATCGGTACGCGCGAGCGGTCGACACGAAAGACTGGGCGCTGCTGACTTCAGTGTTCACGGAGGACGCTCACCTCGACTACAGCTCGGTCGGGTACCCGCCCGGGCCGCGAGACGAGGTGGTCGCCCTTCTCCGGGATGCGCTGACCCAGGTTCCGCTGACGCAGCATTTCGTCACGAATATCGAGATCGATCTCGATGGCGCCACCGCGAAGGTGCGGGCAATGTTCTTCAATCCCATGCAACTACCCGGCGTGAGCGGCATGACCTACTGCGGGGGCAACTACCACCACGAAGTGGTGCGTACTCCGGATGGCTGGAGAAGCGCCCGACTCCGGGAAGAGAGTCTTTGGTTCTCGAATCATCCCGGGCCGAGCGGCCTTGACGAGGCCGCTCGGTCATAGCCGGTGTCAGAGCTGGACGAGGCGCGGCGCCGATCCTTCGGCCCGGATCGTCGCGCCTGCTTCGCGGGTGAGCTCTCGCGCACTGCCGAGGAGGCCGTCCAGCACCAGCGCGCGCCGGATGTGCCGGTGTAGATCGTGTTCGGCGGTGAAACCTATCCCACCGAGCACCTGCTGGCAGTGACGAGCCGTAGTGAGCGCCGCCTGGCCGGCCGCAGCCTTGGCGAGCAGGGAGCCGAGGTCGTCGGTGGCGGCGGCCAGGGTTGCTTCGGCGCCCTCGATGGCGACGAGGGTCTCCGCGAGCCGATGCCGTACGGCCTGGAATGCGGCGACCGGCCTGCCGAACTGTGTACGACCCAGCGCGTGTGTTCGAGCAAGGGACAGCATGGCTCGGCTGGTACCGGTCAACCACCAACCGAGCGCTCGGCGGCCCGCAGCAAGCGGAACCGGACTTCCGGGGTCGACGATCGTCAGCGGTAGTTCACTGTCCAGTGTGCTGTACTGCGGTGTGGTCGCCTTGTCGATGCGGTCCCACAGAACCGAGGAGCCTCCGGTGTACGGCAGGGGGACGGCGCCACCGACGGGGAGTCCTGCCTCGTCCAGCACCACGTCATTGAGGAAGGGTCCGTGTGCGCCGGTCTCCCCGAGGAGCCGGAACACCATCGGCACTGCGAGGTCTGGCATTTCGGTGAGCATGTCGTGCCACCCGAGTTCGGTGAGGGCGGTATCGAGATCTGCGCCCGATCGGGTGGTCATCGTTTTGCGAAGTGTGTCCTCGAGGAGGGTGAGCTCCACGTCGTACACGGTCATTCCGCCCCCAGGTCGAGTAGCCGGCGCGCGATGATGTTGCGTTGTATTTCCGCGGTGCCGCCGTAGATGGTCGCGGCGCGGGAATACAGGAATTCCGTGCGCCACTCGTTCTCGCCGAGTTCGAGCACCCCGGGGAGCAGGTCTCGGGCGGTGTCGAACAGTCGCTGTTCGGCGGTGGCCAGCAATACCTTGTCGATGGAGGTCTCCGGGCCGAGCTGGGCTCCATCTGCCAGTCGCTGCTGGGTGGCGTGGGAGCGACACCGAGCGGTGTGGAGCGCGAGGTATGCCGCACCGAGATCGCCGTCGTCCGACGTCGCGGTATTCGATTCCGTCAGCAATCGATCGAGACGGGTGAACAGATAGGCGATTCGGTGCCAGAAGCAGGTGGACCGTTCGTGAGGGAGTAAGTCCATGGCCACCCGCCATCCGTCGCCCGGGCGGCCGAGCATGCGATCCTCGGGAACGACCACATCGTCGAAGTACACCTCGGCGAACTCGTCGACGCCGTGCATCGTGCGCAACGGCCTGACGGTGATGCCTGGTGTGTTCATGTCGACGAAGAAGGCGGTGATACCGCCATGACCCGGCGCGGTGCGGGTGAGTAGGACACAGCGGGTGGAGTATTGGGCGAGGCTCGTCCAGACCTTTTGCCCGTTGATCACCCATGTGCCGTCACCGCGGGGATCCGCGCGGGTGGTCAGCGACGCGAGGTCGCTTCCCGAACCGGGTTCGGAAAAGCCCTGGCACCACTGCTCGTGGCCGCTGAGCAGCAACGGCACCATCTCGGCCGCCAACTCCGGGCGGGCGTACGAGATCATGGTCGGAGCGAGCACTTCGATCATCGAATAGATTCCGGGCTCGGCCAGGTCGCGGGTCGCCACTTCCTCGCCGAGGACGGCGCGAAGCACCGCTGGCCCGCCTACACCGCCGACCTCGGTGGGCCAGCCGTAGCGCATCCAACCGGCGTCGTAGAGGGCGCCACGCACCCGGGCCAACTGCGCGACCTGTCCGTCGAGTGAATGATCGGGCCCGGCGGACAGGTCGTTGTCTTCGAGCCAGACGCGCAGACCTGCCCGAAATTCCGTGACGTTCATGCGCCAGGACGTTCGAAGGCGTGCGGGCGCCCCGAATCATGCGCTCCGCTACGGCGAATGAACGTCATGGCTCGTGTCCGAAGCCGCCAGCCGTCGGTGGTCCGGGCATAGGTGTCGTTGTAGTACCCGATTCGCATGTCGTGCGTCGCCTCGTCGACGAAGCACAGTGGCTGGGTCCCGGTTGCCGTGTCGCCGGACAACTCGATGAGGGGCGTACCGGTCATGAACAGACCCTTGGGTGCGGCAGCGACCAGTTCGGGGAACTGATCGAGGGGAAATGCGTCACCGAAGGCGCTGTAGGTGCCGTCAGCAGTGAAGACACCGATCACCCCCTCGACGTCGCCCTTGGTCATGTTCACCGCATAGCGGGCGAGCAACTGCTGAATTTCCATCAGGTCGTCATTTGTTGACATAGACCTTGCCGCCTTTCATGACGAACCGCACGTTCTGGGTCACGGTGATGTCGCCCACCGGGTCACCGGGAACACCGATGATGTCGGCCAGCAGGCCCTCCGCGAGCCGTCCCCGGTCGGTCACGTCGATCAGATCGGCGGCCGTGGTGGTCGCTGCCTGCAGCACCGACAAGGGCGGCATACCTCGCTCCACGAGGGCGACGAGTTCGTCGGCGTTCTTGCCGTGGGGAATCGCGGGTGCATCGGTGCCAACGGCGATCTTCACGCCTGCCTTGTATGCCGCAAGCACCGAAGTGCGTGCGCGGGGGAACATCTCGGCGGCCTTGGCTTGCAGATCGGCAGGGGCATGCGAGACGTCCATGGCATCCGCGAGCCGGGTGGTGGGCACCAGGTAGGTACCGCGCTCGACCATGAGGTCGATGGCATCGTCGTCGATGAGAAAGCCGTGCTCGATGCAATCGATGCCTGCTTCCACCGCCGCACGTACCGCATCCGCGCCGTGTGTGTGCGACGCGACGCGCAACCCGCGCCGATGAGCCTCGTCGACGATGGCCCGTAGTTCCTCATCCGAATAGTGCTGCGCACCGGGAAGTCCGGTGTGCGACATGACCCCGCCCGAGACGCACACCTTGATCAGCTGTGCGCCGTGCTTGATCTGATAGCGGACGGCCTTGCGTACCTCGTCGATCCCGTTGGCGATCCCTTCCTCGATGGTGAGGTCCAGAACACCGGGGGCGAACGCCGCGAACATCGTGGGGTCGAGATGGCCACCGGTGGGGGTGATCGCGTGTCCGGCCGGCACGATCCGGGGACCGTCGACCCAGCCGGCGTCGATCGCCTTGCCGAGCGCGACGTCGAGTAGGTAGCCGCCCGTCTTGACGAAGAGTCCCAAATTGCGGACGGTGGTGAAACCGGCGTGCAGCGTGCGGCGGGCATTGCCCACCGCACGCAGCATGCGCAGCGGAGGATCGTCCTGCACGGTGGAGTACACGGGCTTCTCTCCCCGCCCACCCATCAGGAGGTTGACCTCCATGTCCATGAAGCCGGGAAGGAGGATCAGGTCGCCGAGATCCAGCACCTCCCCTTCCGCGTGGTCGCCGGCATTGCCGGCGTCAGAGCCGACACCGACAATGCGATCGTCCTCGATGTGGAGGATGCCGGGTCGGATGATCTCGCCGGAATCGATGTCGAGTAGCCCGGCCGCCTTCAGTGTCAGCATGATGTCAGACCACCGGTTCCTTGATGAGATCGACCCACGCCGCGCCGCTGTCGGGCACCCGGGCCTGCTTCCACACCTCGATCGGGAACGACACCATGACGAGCGACTGCATCAGGTGCACGAGGGAGCGGGCGTCGTCGGGCAGGTCGTCGAAGTCGAACTTGTCGCAATACGTGATCGCGTCTTCGAGGCGGCCGAACGCGGCGTCGTAGAACTCCTGCATCTCGGGCATGGTGGAGGCGAGGCGTTTTGCATAACGCTCGGGTTCGGTCTGCAGGGCCCAGCCGGCGTACGGCTCGAGGTCGGCGAACTCAGTTGGCAGAGCCATCACGGTACTCCTTGACGTAATCTTTGACGGTCTTGTGAAGGTGGCGGAGAAGAACTTCCTGATCGCAGAGCGGGAAGTCGGTGACGGTGCCGGTGGCAAGCATCGACTGGGTTGCCTCGAGGGTGTTGGCATCCTGGAGTGCGTACTCCTTGAAAGTCACCGCAGCCAGCTCCTGCGCGAGGCGTTCGCGCGTGTTCTTCGGGGGAACGAAGTAGAGGTTCGCCTCGAAGGTGTGGCGACCGACCTCTGTCGGCCAGTACTGGTACGTGAGGTACCAGCCCGGTGCCCAGAACAGGAGCGAGAAGTTGGGGAAGATCTCGAATTCGTCGATGCCCCAGGGCTTTGCGCCGGCCGGGTTGATGCCGCGCGGCAACGGATCGAGGCCCTCGATGTCGGGACGATCCCACGGACCGAAGAGACCACTGCGCAGGACTCGCTCGATCGGCTTGACCATGTTGAGATCCTTCGGCGGCGACATGCCACCCCAGGAGGAGATCATCGAGTGGGGAGTCTGCAGCTCGTAGTGCAGTGCCTCGAAGCCGTAGCCGATGAGTTTGTCGGCCTCGTCCTTGGTTGCCTGCTTCTGGTGGAGCACAGGCGCGTGGTAGAACTCGGCGAACGCGTCGATGAACAGCTTCCAGTTGCTCGCGATGTCGGAGCGGTAGCTGTAGACCTCGGTCATCTCGTGGAAGGGGTATCCCTTGAGGCTCTGGCCGTAGTCGCCGAGGTATTCCTCCAGCGATACTGCTTCGGGATCGAGGTTGACGAAGATGAAGCCTTCCCAGACCTCGCAGCGCACGTCCTTGAGGCCGTAGTTGCTCTTGTCCAGGTCGAAGAACTCGCCCTCTTGCTGCACGAACGTGAGCTCGCCTTCGAGGCTGTAGCGCCACGCGTGGTACTTGCAGGTGAACTGACGGCAGGTGCCGGAGGTTTCTTCCTGCGGGAAGTCGTTCCACACCAGCTTGTTACCGCGGTGGCGGCAGACGTTGTGGAAGGCGCGGATCGTACCGTCGGCCCCCTTGACGATGATCAGTGAGGTGTCGGCGGCCTTCAGTTCTCTGGTGAAGTAACCACCGGTCTTCGGCACCTGTTCGACGCGCCCGACCAGCAGCCAGGTGCGCTTGAAGATTGCGACCCGCTCGTCTTCGTAGAACTGGGGATCAGTGGAGTCGGTGTAATCGACCGGCTCGGTACCGAGTTGGGGGAAACTCTTTGTCCAGCTTCCCGCAGCTGGTTTCGCGAAGTGGGGCACGGGTCTACCTTTCCTGTTCGAGCTCTATGCCGAATGTGTTGAAAGCCATGGCCATCATGGTGTAGCCGCCGATCGTGAAGACCAGGTCCATTTGCTGCCGTTCATCGAGACGCTCACCGAGCGCGGCCCAGGTCCGGTCCGACAGGCGGGACGTCTCGTCGAGTTCGTCCACGGCCGCGAGCAACTTCTGCTCGAAGTCGTCGGCGGCTTCGCCACGCTGCGCGGAGGCGATCTCCTCCTCGGACAGTCCTACTTCTCTGCCGAGCTCTGTGTGGTGTGTCAGCTCGTACAAGCAGTCGCGGCGATACGCGACCCGCAGTATTGCCAGCTCGCGCAGGCGTGCGGGCAGGGTCGACCGGTACAGCAGGTGAACGCTGAGACCGAGAAATGCCTTTGTCAGGTCGGGATGGCGAGCGAGTGTCGCCAACGCTGTGCCCGCCCCTTCCGGATTCTGCCGTTCTCTCGGAAGCATCCCGGCGAAGGCGAATCGTGCTTTGTCGTCCCAGCGGTCTGCGGGCAGCGGGGGCAGTAAGGGCATTCGTAACCTCCTCTCGATGAGAATTGTATTCTCAAATATGAGCACTAGGTTTCCACGAGATGCTCCGATAGTCAATCTCTGCGGTAAATCCGCCCTCGGACCGCGGTCAACGGCATCCCTCGCCGAGCGTCGGGCGGGACCATCTCAAGTGAGGTCACCGCCCGGTCGACAGCCTCCTCATCGCGTGTACACGACTCTGTACAGCTTGATTCTCTGTAAACGAGAGGATAGTTTCCAGGTAGTAAGAGAGCGACCATCGTGGGTGTCCGGGTCAGAAAGCGGAGACACCCGGTAATGCTTCTGCTCCACATCAGCGGTCCCCATGTCCTCGACCTGCCCGCTGACCGCTTCGTCGAAAGGGAGATTCATCGTGACCACATCAGCACCGCTGCGTCCCGGTGAGCAGCTCGCCAGTACCGTCTGCTCCACTCGAGTGATCGTCGTGCGTGCCCCGGCCGAGGGTGCGCCGCTCATCGCCTGCGGTGGCACACCGATGGTCCCCGCTACCGGCGGTCGGCCTTCCACAGCCGGAATGACCGATCCCCGCACACTCCTCGGCAAACGCTATGTCGATGCGAGCGAGACCCTGGAGGTGCTCTGCACGTCCCCCGGCGTGGGAGAGCTGAGCTGCGACGGCGTCCCCATGACCATCAAGGCCGCAAAAGCCCTTCCCGCCTCCGACTGAGCGGAAACGGTCTGGGCACGCAGAGACGTGTTCGACGGTTCCGTCGGCGGCAGGCTGAAATGAGAGAGAGCAGAGTAATGGCTGTGCCCGGTGGCATGAGTTTCGAGCTGACCGAGGATCAGAAATTGATCCGGAAATCGGTCGGCGAGTTGGTGAAACGGTTCGACGACCAGTACTGGATGGAGAAGGACCGCGCACACGAGTTCCCCACGGAGTTCTATGCCGCCATCGCGGACGGTGGATGGTTGGGAATGACGATGCCGCAGGAGTACGGCGGACACGGGCTCGGAATCACTGAGGCAACCTTGCTACTCGAGGAAGTTGCCCGATCCGGCGGTGGTATGAACGCCGCGAGCTCCATTCATCTGTCGATCTTCGGAATGCACCCAGTTGTGGTGCACGGATCCGAAGAACTCAAGCAGCGGACGTTACCGCGCATCGCTTCGGGCGACCTCCACGTCTGTTTCGGGGTTACCGAGCCGGGTGCGGGGCTGGATACCTCGCGCATCTCGACCTTCGCGCGGCGGCAAGGCGACCACTACGTCGTGAACGGCCGCAAGGTGTGGATCTCGAAGGCGATGGAGTCGGAGAAAATTCTCCTGCTGACCCGCACCGAACGCTACGACGACGTATCCAAGAAGACCGATGGCATGACGCTGTTTCTCACCGATCTCGATCGCAGCCGCGTGGACATCCGTCCGATTGCAAAAATGGGGCGAAATGCGGTCACCTCCAACGAGTTGTTCATCGACGATCTCCGTATTCCCGTCGAGGACCGCGTCGGTGAGGAAGGCATGGGCTTCAAGTATCTGCTTGACGGCCTGAACCCCGAGCGGATGCTCATCGCCTCCGAAGCGCTGGGGATCGGCCGGGTAGCGCTCGAGAAGGCAGTGAAGTACGGCAAGGAACGCGAAGTGTTCGGCAGGCCGATCGGAATGAACCAGGGCATCCAGTTTCCACTCGCCGATGCCTTGGCGCATCTGGATGCGGCCGAACTGGTTCTTCGAAAGGCCACCTGGCTCTACGACAACGGTCAGCCGTGCGGGCGTGAGGCGAACACCGCCAAGTATCTCTGCGCGGAGGCCGGGTTCGCGGCTGCGGACCGAGCGCTGCAAACCCATGGTGGAATGGGGTATTCGGAGGAATATCATGTCGCCCGCTACTTCCGCGAGGCCCGGCTGATGCGAATTGCACCGATCAGTCAGGAAATGATTTTGAACTATCTAGGATCACACACTTTGGGATTGCCGAGGAGCTACTGATGGCCGACAATATTGGGTTGTTCGATCTGACCGGACGGTCTGCGCTGGTAACCGGTGCCGCCGGGGGTATCGGTTCGGCAGTTGCGCAGGCACTCGCTGCCGCGGGCGCTGCCGTGCTCGTCACGGATGTCGATGCCACCGCCGCCGCGGCTGTGGCCGAGAAGATTTCGGCGCGCGGGGGTAAGGCCGACAGCATCGCCTTGGACGTCCGCGACAAGGACTCCGCCGACGCGGCGGTGGCCAGGGCGGCCGGTTTCACCGAGGGCGTCCTCCACGTACTCGTGAACAACGCCGGAGTGACTGCACCGGCCATGTTCGCCGATCTGCAGGAGGAGTCCTTCCAGCGGATGCTCGACATACACCTGCTCGGAGCCTTCCACTGCGCCCAGGCAGCACTGCCCTTCCTTGCCACCGATGGGACCGGACGGATCATCAACGTGACCTCTTCGGCTGGCATCACCGGCACGCTCGGTCAGGTGAACTACTCCGCCGCCAAAGCCGGCATCATCGGCATGACAAAGTCGCTGGCGCGTGAACTGGCCCGCAAGAACATCCTCGTCAACGCGCTGGCACCACTCGCTGCCACCCCGATGACGGAAACTATACGTACGGACGAGAAGTTCGCCGCCCAGATGCTGAACCGCATCCCACTGCGACGCTGGGCCGAACCCGAAGAGATCGCCGGTGCCTTCGTCTTCCTCGCCTCCGATGCCGCCTCCTTCGTCACCGGGCAGGTGCTGCCGGTGGACGGCGGCATGGTGATGTGATGGCCGAACCTGCGGCGTCGGGCGGCCCACTCGAAGGCATCACGGTCGTCACGATCGAGCAGGCCGTCTCAGCCCCGATGTGCACCAAGACGCTCGCGGACTTCGGTGCCCGCGTGATCAAGGTGGAAAATCCGCGAGGTGGTGATTTCGCCCGCCACTACGACGACGTCGTCGACGGCATGGCAGCCCATTTCGTCTGGGCCAATCGCGGTAAGGAGTCCGTGACACTCGACCTGAAAACCGACGACGGGATCGAGATGCTGCACCGGTTACTCGGCAACGCCGACGTGCTGGTGTCCAACCTCGCGCCGGGGGCCACTTCCCGCCTCGGTATCGCGCCCGCAGATCTGGCAACGCGCTACCCGGAGCTCGTCGCGGTCGAGATCGACGGCTATGGGTCGGGCGGGCCACTGTCGCACAAGCGGGCGTACGACCTTCTCGTGCAGGCGGAGTCGGGCGCATGCGCGGTAACCGGATTTCCGGGTGAGCCGGCCAAACCGGGTCCCCCGGTAGCCGATGTCAGTTCTGGACTGTATGCCGCGTTGTCGATCCTCGCTTTGCTGTGCGTGAAGGGGCGTCGTCCTGAACTGGGTGCTCGTTTCGGCGCGGTCACAGTCAGCATGTTCGACACTATGACGGAACTGATGGGCTACCCCCTCACCTACACACGGCATTCCGGGGTAGATCAGCAGCCGCTCGGAATGTCGTCGCCTGCGGTCGCGCCGTACGGCGCCTACCGGACCGCCGATGAACAAACCGTGGTACTCGGCACCACGAACGACGGGGAATGGCAGCGGTTGGCGCGGGACATACTGCAGCGCAGTGACCTTGCCGACGACGACCGATTCGGGACGAACTCCGGCCGGGTCATGCACCGTGCCGAGCTCGACGAGGCCATCGGTGCATGGTGTGCGCTCCACGACCTCGCCCACGTGCAGAAGACTGCCGACGCCGCGGGTATCGGCAACTCTCGGTACAACCTCCCGAGTGAGGTTCTGCGGCATCCGCAGCTCACGACGCGCGACCGCTGGCGGCAGATCGAGACACCGGCAGGGCCGATCCCCTCACTGCTGCCGCCGCCCATCATCGCCGGTTACGACCCTCCGATGGCGGCGGTGCCAGGTCTCGGGGAGCACACCGACTCCGTACTCACCGAGTTCGGGATTGCCGAAGCCGACCTCGCCCGGCTGCGGGAGCAGGGCGCCGTCGGGCCCATCTACCGCTGATGTGCCTGTGAAGGGGAAACACTGTGACTGACAGTTCCATCCTGTTGTGCCGGGACCGCGACGGCGTGCGAACTCTGACGCTCAACCGGCCGCAACGCAAGAACGCCATCAACGCGGAGTTGTGGACCGTATTGCGGGATGCGCTCGTCGCAGCCGGAACCGATCGTGCGGTACGTGCGGTGGTTGTCACCGGGGCCGGCGGGGCATTCAGCTCGGGCGCTGACATCGCTGCCCCGAGCGGCGACCACCCGACAGACAAGATGCGGCGCCTGACCGACGTAGCGATGCTGTTGCACGAGCTGCCGAAACCGACGATCGCCAAGGTGACCGGTGTGGCTGTCGGTGCCGGATGGAACCTGGCACTGGGATGCGATTTCGTGATTGCCACGCCGGAAGCGAAGTTCTCCCAGATCTTTACGCGGCGTGGGTTGTCCTTGGATCTGGGCGGCTCCTGGCTGCTGCCGAAACTGGTGGGACTACAGCAGGCGAAGCGACTTGCCTTGCTGGCCGAGATGATCGACGCCGAAGAAGCACACGCCCTCAATCTCGTGACCTGGGTGGTGCCGGCCGCGGACATCGATGGTTTCGTCACCCACCTCGCCGAGCGACTGGTGGCAGGCCCGCCGGTTGCACTCGCGCAAAGCAAGGCGCTGCTCAACGAGGGAGCCGACCGAACGATGCGCGATGCGCTGGCGAACGAGGCCCGCGCGCAGATGGTCAATTTCGCCACCGCGGATGCTCCGGAGGCATACGCCGCTTTCGCGGAGAAACGCGAACCACATTTCACGGGTCGTTGGGCGGTCGCCCGTGCGCGCGACGCCGCCGACCTTCGAACCATGGACAGACCGACAGTAGGAGAAGTCAATGCGTGAGGTAGTAATCGTCGAGGCGGTCCGTACCCCGGTGGGGAAGCGGAACGGCGGACTGTCCGGCGTGCACCCGGCAGACCTGTCGGCAATGGTTCTCACAGCGCTCGCCGAACGCACCCGGCTCGATCCCGGCATCGTCGACGATGTGATCTGGGGGTGCGTCTCCCAGGTCGGAGATCAGTCGAGCAACATCGGCCGCTACGCCGTACTCGCCGCGGGGTGGCCCGAAACCGTTCCCGGAACGACGATCAACCGAGCGTGCGGGTCGAGCCAGCAGGCGATCGATTTCGCGGTGCACGCGGTGATGTCGGGGCAGCAGGACGTCGTCGTAGCAGGCGGTGTCGAGGTCATGAGCAGGGTGCCGCTCGGAGCGGCGAAAGCTTCCGGCGCGCCGTACGGGCCCAAAGCGCTTGCCCGTTACGACAATTTCCAGTTCAACCAGGGTGTCGGCGCGGAAATGATCGCCCAGAAGTGGGGTCTGTCCCGGAGCCGGCTCGACGAGTTCGCCAGTCTTTCACACGACCGCGCGGCAACCGCTCTGGACAACGGTGCCTTCGACACCCAGATCGTTCCCGTATCCACTGAGGCGGGAGTGGTCGCCGTCGACGAGTGCGTGCGACGGGGCACCAACGTCGACAAGCTCGCTGCGCTGAAGCCGGTGTTCCAGGACGACGGTGTGATCCACGCAGGCAACTCCTCGCAGATCGCCGACGGGGCAGCCGCTCTGCTCGTCACGACACCGGACAGGGCGCGCGAACTGGGGTTGACGCCGATCGTGCGGTACTGCGCCGGTGCCGTCACAGGGGCAGATCCGGTCTTCATGCTGACCGGACCGATTCCGGCGACCGAGAAGGTGCTGAACAAGGCGGGCATCGACCTCCCGGAGGTCGGCGTTTTCGAGGTGAACGAAGCCTTCGCCTCGGTGCCGCTGGCCTGGCTCGCGGAGACCGGTGCCGATCCCGCTCTGGTCAACCCGTTGGGTGGCGCGATCGCGCTGGGGCACCCGCTCGGCGGATCGGGCGCCATTCTGATGACCCGCATGATCCATCACATGCGCTACAACGGGATCCGCTACGGCCTCCAGACGATGTGTGAGGGCGGCGGCACCGCCAATGCCACCCTGGTCGAGCTGTCGGCGTAAGGAAGGAATCGACATGCGCAGAGACGTTTTCACCGCAGACCACGAAGCTTTCCGAAAACTGGCCCGCGACTTCATCGAGAAGCGAGTGGTCCCCGACTATCCGATCTGGGAGAAGGCAGGGCGGATGCCACGTGCGGTCTTCGAGCAGCTCGGATCCCTGGGATTGCTTGGTACCGCCATCCCCGAGGAGTTCGGGGGAGCGGGGCTGCCCGACTACCGCTACAACGTCATCCTGCAGGAGGAGGCGGCCCGCGCACTGGTCACGTTGAGCACGGTCCGCACCCAACTCGACGTCATCCTTCCGTACTTTCTCGCCTATGCCGACGACGCGCAGAAGAGCCGCTGGTTTCCCGGTCTGGCGGCAGGCACGCTGCTGACGGCCATCGCGATGACCGAACCCGGTACGGGCTCCGACCTCGCGGGGGTTCGCACCACCGCAGTGCGGGACGGCGACGAGTATGTCGTCAACGGTGCCAAGACGTTCATCACGGGGGGATTGCTCGCAGACCTCGTGATCGTCGTCGCTCGGACGTCGACCGATCCGGACAATCGGCGCGCGGGACTGACCCTGCTGGTCGTGGAGGACGGCATGCCCGGGTTCACGCGCGGTCGAATTCTCGACAAGATGGGCTGCAAGGTGCAGGACACCGTCGAGCTGTCGTTCGATGACGTCCGCGTTCCGGTGGCCAACCGGCTGGGCGAGGAGGGTGCCGCCTTCGGTTACCTCGGCCGGAATCTGCCGCAGGAGCGAATGACAGTCGCGGTCGGGTCGGTCGCCCAGGCGCGGGCGGCAGTGATGACGACGATCGAGTACGTCAAGGAACGTAAGGCGTTCGGCACGCCCGTCGCGTCGTTCCAGAACACCAAGTTCGAGCTGGCAGCCATGTCCGCCGAGGTCGAGGCAGCACAGTCGATGATCGACCGGGCGGTGCTCGATCTCGTGGACGCGGAGTTGTCCGGTGCCGACGCTGCGAGGGTCAAGTTGTTCTGCACCGAGATGCAAGCGCGTGTCGTCGATCGGTGCCTGCAACTGTTCGGCGGCTACGGCTTCATGACCGAATACCCGATAGCCCGCCTCTACACGGATGCGCGCGTCGCCCGAATCTACGCGGGGACGAGCGAGGTGATGAAGGTAATCATCGCCAAGTCTCTAGGACTGTGACGACCGGATGTGACTGTAGCCGCGCGTAACAACAAAAGAGATCCTTGTCACACCGGACGAACTGACCTACTGTGTGTTCAGTAGGTTGGTCCAACGAAGGAGTCCGGTGTCGGAACCACGGCCGTATGACACGCTTCTGGCGAAGGGTGAGGATCGACGGCAATTGATCGTCACGGCCGCTCAGCGGCTGTTGGCGCGAAACGGCTGGCGCAACACGACGTTGGCTCAGATCGCGAAGGAGGTCGGGGTCAGCCCTGCTGGACTGCTGCATCACTTCGAGTCGAAGGAGCAGCTGTTGCACGCGGTGCTCGACGCCCGCGATGCCGACGACGACGCTCACGCAGACCGCTCGGGTGATCTCATCGAGCAGATCGAGCGGGTCGCTGAGCGATTCCAGCGCTCACCCGAGCTGCTCGGCATGTTCGCCGCCCTCCAGATCGAAAACCTCGATTCCAACGCGCCGCTGCACGACCGCCTCCTCGGCAGAGCCAGGGCCTCTGTCGAGGCCGTGGCAGAAGGCATCCGGCGTGGTCAACGCGCCGGCCGATACCGAACCGACGTAGACCCGGCACTCAAGGCCGTAGAGATTATGGCGTTTCTCAGAGGAATGGAGACCTCATGGCTACTCGACCCTTCGATCCCCGTGACCGACGTATTCAGGGAGTATGCACGATCGCTGACTCGACAGCTCGCGCCCGACAGCGAAGCCTGAGGTACCGGGTTGCCGTTGTCGCACCGAACGTGGTCGACGTAGTGCGACTCGCTGGAGGGTGGCTGTTCGACCAGACGATGGCAGGGTGGGACGTCTCGGTCATCGTCGCAGACCACTCGGACGCGCGGCCACTCCAGATTCTCGGAGCGATCACACTCGACCTGGAATCGGCGCTCGCGGGTCCTCACGGTCCCTGCCCACAGGTGATCGCAGTGTCGGCAGATCTGTACCAAACCGACTCCCGCGTGCGGCGGGGTGTGCTCGACAACTTGGACAAGGGCGAAACCGAGGTGATGCTGCTCGGCGATACGTTCCCAGACGATCTCGATGGGAGATTCGGCTCCGGCAGCCACCGGCTGAGTATGGCTGCCAGAGCTTTCAAGGCCCATGCCCTCGCGGCGGCTGCCGTTTCGGTCGATTCGATCGGTGCCACGGAGACCTTCCGCCACAACGAGCTACTCAACTGGCCGTCGTGGTCGATATCCGACATAGCTTGACCGTCGGGGTTCGTGGTCATAAGTGTTACTCCTCCGGCTGCGTCGGAGGAGTAACACCGCACTACGATTCGCAGTCGATGAGTACCTTACCGATGGCGTTGCCGTCGGCGACGAGCCGGAGAGCGTCGGCCGTGTCCTCGAGCGGATACGACGCGCCGATGTGGGGGACTGCACGATTCTCGAGTAGCAGGTCGGTCAGTTCCTGTTCGTTACGATGAAATTCGTCGGCTGGGATGTCCTTGAACTGGAATCCGGAAATGTGAATGCCTTTGACCAGCACCAGATTGAGCGGAATGGACGGGATGACGCCGGAGGCGTAGCCGACCGTAACGAAGCGGCCGCCCGGGCGTAGCGCGCGGAGTGCAGGCTCGGAGAGGTCGCCTCCCACCGGGTCCACCACGACGTCTGCGCCCTGGGGAAGTGCCTCCTTCAGCCGGGTGCGCAGATCCCCGGATCGGTGATCGATGAGGTGGCCGGCTCCATATGAAGCGGCGACGACGAGCTTGTCGGTGCTCGACGCGACCGCGGTGACGGACGCACCGAGTGCGATACCGAGTTGAACAGCGGCGATGCCGACTCCGCCGCCCGCTCCGAGAACGATCAGCTCGTCCCCGGGCCGCACGCGGGCCACCGAGCGAAGTGTGTGATAGGCCGTGCGGTGTGCGACGCCGAAGGCAGCGGCGACGCGTGCATCGATGCCGTCCGGGATCCGCTTGAGGGTGAGTTTGTCGGAGGCCACGACGATCTCCTCGGCGAAGGCACCGACAAAC
This sequence comes from Rhodococcus sp. MSC1_016, assembly GCF_023667485.2. Classification (NCBI taxonomy): domain Bacteria; kingdom Bacillati; phylum Actinomycetota; class Actinomycetes; order Mycobacteriales; family Nocardiaceae; genus Rhodococcus; species Rhodococcus sp. MSC1_016. The sequence continues at coordinate 4,428,907 of NZ_JAMOZI020000001.1, read as the reverse complement.
CCGGTTCCGGTGACCCGGTCGCCCACTGAGACTGCGCTGACTCCTTCGGCCACTTCCTCGACGACGCCTGCGAACTCACTCCCGGGTGTGAACGGTGGTGGGACACTGACTTGGTACTTGCCGGCAATCAGTAGCACATCTGAGAAGTTGACGGCTGCGGCTCCGATCTTGATCCGCACCTGACCCGGTTCCAAGAGAGGTGAGGGAAGCGTTTCAACTGTGACAGCCTCGGGGGGCCCGTACGAGGAACAGACTGCGGCACGCACTGTCAGATCACCGTCCCTGCCAGATCGGTGCGCGCTTCTCGATGAACGCCGCGGCGCCCTCTTTGGCGTCTGCGCTGGTGAATACGATGGACTGCCAGTCGGTGAGTCGTTCCGCGGCCCTGTCCGCATCGGAGACCGAGAGGCGGACGAGTTCCTTGCAGGCAGCGAGTCCGAGGGGTGCATTAGCGGCGATTCGCTCGGCGAATCCCAGGGCGGTGTCCAACACAGCATCAGCTTCGACCACGGCATTGATCAAACCGAGCTGGTAGCCACGGTCTGCGGTGATGAAGTCGCCCGTGAGCGTCATCTCCAGCGCGGCGTGCAACGGGAGTCTCGTCCCGATGGTCGTTCCGCCGCCACCGGGGAACAAACCCCGTTTGACCTCCGGGAAGCCAAATTTAGCGGTCGACGAAGCGACGATGACATCGGCCCCGAGCAGCAGCTCGAGTCCGCCGCCGATGGCGGTGCCGTTTGCCGCACCGATAACCGGGAGGGTCAGTTGCCCCGAAGCCAATCGTGCGTAGCCCTCGGAGCTGAAGCCGCCCTCGCCTTCTTCCGCGAAGGATCGCAGATCCATCCCTGAACAGAATGCGCGGTCGCCCGCACCGGTGAGGACGATGGCGCGAATGTCCGGATCCGCTTCGGCCTCCACGACGATGGTGCCGAGGTCACGCATCAGCGTGCCGGTGAGTGCGTTCCGTGCCTCCGGCCGGTTGAGGCGAAGTACCAAAATGGCGCCGTGGCGTTCCTGTACGAGTTCTGCGATGTCGGTCATAACTTGTACTCCGTCGTTTCGGCGAGCTCGGCGGCCGCAATCATGGACTGGACGACGATAGGCCCGAAGGCGAGGAGCTTCTCGTTGTCGCCCGCACGCTGGTATCCCTGTTCGAGGATGATCGCCAACTTCCATTTGGCAAGGATCCGGTAATAGTCGAGATCGTCGACCTGGCGTCCCGAGACGTCGGAATAGTGTCCTGCCAGCTGATCCATTGACGGCATCCCCTGCAGGTTGACGTAGCTGCAGGTGGCAGCTTCCGGGGTGCTGGTGTCCGCGGGCCAGCCCTCGAGCATCCAAGCCAGGTCGAGCTTGGGGTCTCCGACCGTGCCCATTTCCCAGTCGACGATCGCGGCCAGTTTCGCCGGTGCACCGTGATGGAACATGACGTTCGCGAACTGATAGTCGCCGTGCATGATGCCGGGGATGAAATCGAGCGGCTTGTGGTTGCGCAGCCAGTCAGTGGCCACTTCGAAACCGTCGAGCTCGCGCGCCTTGATCTTCGCGAAGAGGCCGGTCCAGCGGTCGACCTGACGTTCGTGGAAGCCTTCGGGCCTGCCCAGGTCTTGGAGACCCCTGGACTTCCAATCGACCGCCGACAGGAGGGCGATGCCTTCGGCCAATTGGTAGCCGAGTCCGGCGCGGGCCACGAGGTCGGTGTCGAAGGGGGTGGTCCAGTTCCTGTTCTCCATCGGTGACCAACCGTCGACGAATCCCATCAGGTAGAACGGCCGGCCGAGGACCGATGCGTCTTCGCATACCGCGATGGCCTCGGTGTGTGGCACGTCGGTGCCCTCGAGTGCCTGGATGATCTGCCACTCCCGCAAGATCCCCTTGTCGCGGTTCGCCGGCGCCTCGGGCGGTGGTATCCGGATCACGCAGCGGAGGTCTTCGCGGGTCAGTTCGTAGATGTCGTTCTGTGTTCCGCCGGAAAGGTATCGGTGTTCGAGCGGGGCCCCCTTGCCGAGTCCCTGACCGTCCATCCAGTCCGACAGGCGTTGAAAGTCGATCACAGATTCCCTACTTCCAGTTCGAGGTAGTCGGCGAACTTCGCCTTGGCGGCTTCTTGCTTCTTCGGGATCCATTCCGTGGGCCAGAGGTCGTCGTTGGGCTTATAATCGCGAAGTACCTGTTTGGCCACTGTGGTCTTGTGCACCTCGGTGGGGCCGTCCGCGAGGCCCATGACAGCGGCGCCGTGAATCATCTGGAACAGCGGCAGCTCGTTGGTCACGCCCAGCGCACCGTGTACTTGCATTGCGCGCCAGGCAATGTCGTGCAGAACAGTCGGCATGATGACCTTGGCGGTGGCGATGTCTTTTCGAACCTTTTTGTAGTCGTTGTACTTGTCGATTTTCCAGGCCGTATGCAACACGAAGAGCCGGAACTGGGCCAGCTGGGCGTAGGAGTCGGCGATATAGCCCTGGACGAATTGCTTCTCGGCGAGGCGGCTACCTGAGGTCTCGCGGCTGAGGGCGCGCTCGCACATCATGTCGAGCGCCTTCTGTGCCAGACCGATCGTCCGCATGGCGTGGTGGATCCTGCCGCCACCGAGGCGGGCCTGAGCGACGGCGAAAGCCTGACCTTCTCCACCGAGCATTGCCTCTTCGGGAACGCGGACACCGTCGTAGTGAATGAGGGCGTGGGTACCGTCGTTCATGGCCTCCCCATACAGGCCGACGTTGCGGACGATGTCGATTCCGGGCGTATCCGCCGGGACCAGAAACATCGACATGCCCTTGTAGACGCTGACGTCGGGGTTCGTGACGGCCATGACGATCAGGAAGGATGCGGTTCTGGCGTTGGACGAAAAATACTTCCAGCCGTCGATGACCCAATGGTCACCATCCTTGACCGCTCGCGTGGTGAACTGGGCTGGGTCGGCGCCCGCCTGGGGCTCGGTCATCGAATACGTGGAGAACAACTCGCCGTTGAGTAGCGGCTGCAGGTAGCGCTCTTTCTGTGCTTCGGTGCCGTAATGGGCGATGATCTCGGCGTTGCCAGTGTCCGGCGCTTGGCACCCGAACACGATCGGTGCCCACGAAGATCGGCCGAGGATTTCGTTCAAGAGCGCCAACCGCAGCGCTCCGTATCCCTGGCCGCCGAGTTCGGGTCCGAGGTGGGTGGCCCAAAGGCCTTGTTTCCGAACCTGGTCTTTCAGCGGGTCGATCGCCTTGCGTCGGGCCCCGTCGAGGGGAACGAACTGTTGGTGTTCCCAGATGTGATCGAGTGGCTCGACCTCCTCGCGTACAAACGTATCCGCCCAGTCCAGTTTCGCTTGGTACTCAGCGTCCGTCTCGAAATCCCATGCCATTGCGCCTCCTTCGTCAGCATGAGAATATCGTTCTCGTGAACATAAATGCAATTCTTATTTTGCAGAGTTCTCTTCTTGAAGCCGTGCGGAGTTGGGCGAGGCGGGGCCGATGAAGGCTGAGGACCTCTTTCATCTCGGCATCGTCACCGACGACCCGGAAGCGACCCGGATGGAGCTCGGCGCCCTGTTCGGGTACGAGTGGGGCGACGAAGTAGGTGGTCCGATCGCGGTGACTGTGCCGGACGGTGACACCGTCGTCGATCTCAGCTGCGCATACTCCGTCACCACACCTCGCATCGAAGTGGTGCGAAGCGTCCCCGGAACTCTGTGGGAACAAGCGCCGGGCATTCACCACGCCGGCTACTGGTCCGACGACGTCGCGGCGGACGCTGGAAAACTTGTACGCTGCGGTTTCGTGACCGAGGCGACCCGGGTGGGTTCCGACGGGCAGCCGTTCTTCACTTTCCATCGCAGCGCGACGACGGGCCTTCGGATCGAATTGGTGAGTCGTGTGGCGCAGCCAGGGCTTCAGCGGTGCTGGGCCCGCCCCGAGCGGCTTTCGCGCGGCCCAGCCGAAGCGCACTGACGCGATGGAGGATCTTGCGAACCGTATTGCTCAGCGCGCGTTGGCCAAACGCGGCGCGATCTATGCCATGGAAATCCGTGGGTTGCTCGACGCCGCGCTCGAGGTGATGCGGGCGTGCGGAACGACCTCCCGCCCGCGGGTCGCGGACATTGTCGCTGCGGCCGGCCTGTCGAACGAGGCGTTCTATCGTCATTTTCGGTCGAAGGATGCGCTGGTGGCTGCGCTGTTCGAGGACGGAACGGAGCGGTTGCGGAATTACGTTGCGCACCAGATGGGCAAGGAGTCCACGCCTGAGGTAAAGGTTCGCCGCTGGGTCGAGGGTGTGATCTCCCAGGCCGCCGGTGAGGTCGCGGAAACCACGCGCGCCGTCCTGTGGAACGCCGGCAGTCTCGGCGAGGACGCGGCGTCGGGCCTGCGGTCGGCCAGTGATCCGCTGGCCGGTTTGCTGCACGAACCGTTCAAGCAGTTGGGAAGCGAGGCGCCCGAATTCGATGCCTCCCTTGCAGCGCACGCGATGATCGGCACGTTGTCGGACTACCTCTGGCGGCGGGTTCAGCCGACCGCGACCGACATCGATCGCATCACCGTGTTCTGCCTGAGAGCCGGAGCAGCCGGGCGGTAATGCGCCGACCGGCCGTTGCTTTCCGGGTCACGTCCGTTCGTCGTCGACGCGCCGCAGGCTGCGAAGAAAGAGCTGCACCGCCGAACGGGTGTGGCGTGCCCGCTCCTCAGGGTCGTGCACGATGCCGAAGGACGCGAGGCGCGCCGGCGCGACCGAGGCCATCCCGAGGAAGTGTTCCGCGAGCAGGTCGGGGTCTTCGGCCACGATCGAGCCGTCTGCCGCGTGCCGGTTGAGTAGGTCGACCACGAGCTGCTTGCGCGGCCAGAATCCGGTCCCGAAAGTCCGGCGGGCGAGCTCCGGGTAGTGCGAAGCATGGGCAACAGCGATCTGTTCGAGCCTGATCATCGAGGGTTCGAGCGCCCGACTCAGCGCGGCGGACGCGATCGCGGTCAAGGCCTCCTCCAAGTCGTCGAGGCTCGGCGCGGGTGGTTCGGGAACCGGCCAGTCGGTGCGTTGTATCGCCCATTCGAGTACCGAGCGGAAGACTGCCTCCTTGGTGGGGAAGCGGGCGTACAGGGACGGTTTGGTGGTGCCGGCCGCCTCGGCGATCGCATTCATCGACGTGCCCTCGTAGCCGTACTGGAGGAAGAGCTCGAGCGCGCTTTCGCGGACGCTTCGATCGATCCGCATGGCTTGCTCCCGGGTGGGACGGCCGCCGCGGTGAGGCGTGGAGTCGTCTGTACGAGAGCGGGACTTCGGCGACGTCATGCCGGTAAGTCTGCCAGCCGAGTCCGGGACTGCTGTGGACAAAATAACTATACCGTGGGTAAAGTTAGCGAAACTTGACCGTGGGTAAAGTTATTTGCGCATACGAGGCCGGAGGCACAATGTCAGGAACGACGAAACAGCGGAATGTCATCGAGACACTGGATGCGCTTTTTCAGGAGCGGCGCCGGCAGGTGCCCTTTCTCGCGCAGCGGGCCGATGCGGAGGGAATCGAGAGAATCGCGTCCCGTGAGGACATGATTCCCCTGCTCTTCCCGCATACCGCCTACAAGAGCTACCCCGAATCGTTGATCGCGAAGGGCAAGTGGAGGCAGCTCACTCGCTGGCTCGATTCTCTCTCGACCCACCGGGTCACCGACGTCGACCTGTCCGGCGTCGCGGACGTCGACGGCCTGATCGACAGGTTGGAAGCTGCCGGACATCTGGTGTCGAGTTCGAGCGGCACCAGCGGGAAGAGTTCCTTCCTGAACAAGTCTCCGCGTGACCGGGAAGTGTCGCTGCAGAACATGCTCGACGGCCTGACCGATCTCGGTCTACCGCCGGAACGCACGTGGCATTTCATTCCTGTCGGTCCGGAGACCGGGCTCAGCGGACACAAAGCGATACGTGACCTGCTCGTCGGCTCCTACGGCCGGCCGGACGGCATCCCGCCCTTTCCGGCAGCGCCCCCCGCTGCCGGGCACCACGCCTACATGGCGCGCCTGTCCGCGGTGCGCAAGGCGATGGCCGACGGGACCGCCACACCGGACGAGCTCGCGGCGCACGAGGCAGAGGCCGCGAAGCGGCAGGCGGAGAACGAGCGGCGCCTGCACTACTGGGCAGAGCAGATACTCGAACATCGTTCGGAGCGAATCTTCTTCAGCTCCCAGTTCGCAAGCCTGTTTCGGCTCACGGAGATACTGCGCGAACTCGGAGCGAAAGACGGAGACATCACCGGCGAGAATGCGCTGACGGTGGGCGGCGGATTGAAGGGCCACTCCTTGCCCGCCGACTATCAAGCGCAGATCTACCGGATGCTGAATATCGCACCGAGCAGGTTTTTCCACTACTACTCCATGCAGGAGCTGAATCTCCGTCTTCCCCGCTGTTCCGCCGAGCGCTACCACGTGCCCTCCGGGCTCGTACTCTTCGTACTCGACAAGAACGGCGAGGCGCCGGCACCGGAATCGGACGGACAGGTCGAGGGTCGTGCCGCATTCTTCGACACGACCGTCGACGGGCGCTGGGGCGGGACGATCACCGGCGACAAGATCAGCGTCGACCTCGGCGCGTGCGCCTGCGGCCGATCGGGGCCCTCGATCGCCCCCGACATCACTCGGTACACGGATCTCGTCGACGACGACAAGATCACCTGTGCCGGCACCACGGATGCTTACGTCCGTGGATTCATCGAGGACTGAGGACGAAACCATGACGACGACAACCACTCTCACCCCGAGTACGTCCAAGATCCGTGTACCCCACTTCGTGCGCGGCAAGCTGATCTGGGGTGACGACACCGAATATCTCTCCCGCGACTTCGGCGTGCCCTTTGCCACGCCGCGCCTGAAGCTCGACGAACTGTTCGTTCCGCGCACCCAGCAGGGCCCGGCATTCGACGTTCCAGTCTCGGAGATCATCGATTTTCTCGTCGAGACCGCGAAACATCTCACGCTCGAAACGAACGAATATCTGCAGGAGTCGCTCGAGATGACCCTGCAGGTCAGCGCGCTGCCGCGGCGAATCATCGAGAATACGTTCGCCAGGCCCGGGCAGTTCCTGACGAGGGAGGCGCTCGAGTACCGGCTCGACCGCACGTTCGGTGACCGGAATCTACTCGACGGATGGGTCGAGCGCACCGATCCGAACGGAAGGGTGAGCCGAATTCGCGCCTTCCCACCCCGGCTCGTCCACATGCTCGCAGGAAACTCGCCGAGCGCAGCCATGACCTCCATCGCTGACGCAGCACTTGTCAAGGCGGTGAACGTCTTCAAGATGCCCTCTGCTGATCCCTTCACCACGGTTGCCGTACTTCGAACCATGTCGGACATCGAGCACGATCACCCGATACTCCGGTCGATGTCGGCCGTCTACTGGCGCGGCGGCGACGCGCAGGTCGAGAACGTCCTGTACCGATCCCAGTACTTCGACAAGCTGGTGGCCTGGGGTGGCGGCTCTGCGATCGAGAACGCCGCGAAGTACGCAGGGCCGGGATTCCAGTTGATCTCGTTCGACCCCAAGGTGTCGATGTCCATCGTCGGCAGGGAGGCGTTCGCATCGGAGGACACCCTGCAGCAGGTGGCCGAACTCGCCGCAGCCGACGCCACGATCTTCAACCAGGACGCGTGCGTCGCCGCTCGGCACATCGCGGTCGAGGGTGACATCGGGCAGGTCGACCGGTTCTGTGCCGCGCTCACCGCACGACTCGGTGTCAACCGGGACTTCGCGGAGGCAACCGGGCCGAAGACTCCCAGCGACATTCGTGAGGAGGTGGAGGGAATGCGCTTCCTCGAACCCGACTATCGGGTCTGGGGAGGTTACGACGGTAGCGGCCTGGTTGTGCGCTCGCCCGAGCCGGTCGACTTCCACCCGACGAACAAGACGGTCAACGTCGTGCCGGTCGCGTCGATAGGCGACGCCGCCGCCTTCGCGACGGTGGCGACGCAGACGGTCGGCATCTACCCGACACACCGGAAGGCCGAGGTGCGCGATCATCTCGCCACGGCGGGCGTGCAGCGTGTCGTGAAACTGGGCAGCGCACTCACCGGCAGCATGGGCAGCCCTCACGACGGTATGTATCCCCTCCATCGATTTGTGAACTGGGTGGTGGACGACGATGCCTGACTCGGATCACAGGAGGGGAATGGGGATGCGTGTGCTGGGCTCGTCCGGCCTCCGCGTCAGCGAGCTCTGCCTGGGTGCAATGACATTCGGGACGGAGTGGGGGTTCGGTGCGGATGAGAAGACGTCGCGGCAAATCTACAGTGCCTTCCGCGACGCGGGCGGCAACGTGGTCGACACGGCCAACAACTACACCGAAGGCGCGAGCGAGTCGATTGTCGGGCGACTGGTAGCGGGCGAGCGCGATTCTGTCGTCCTGAGTACCAAATTCACGCTGCCGACCCACAAGGACGATCCGAACTCGGGCGGCAGCCACCGCAAGAGCCTGCGTCGCAGCGTCGAGACGAGCCTGCGACGGCTGGACACCGACTATGTGGACTTGTTGTGGGTACATGCGTGGGACCAGTGCACTCCCGTCGAAGAGACATTGCGTGCACTCGACGACCTGGTGCGATCCGGCAAGGTCCTCGCGATCGGCGTGAGCAACACGCCCGCCTGGGTCGTCTCCCGATCGGCCGCCATTGCCGAGTTGAGGGGCTGGTCCGCGTTTTGCGGCATGCAGGTCGAATACTCGCTCGCCGCAAGGACTCCGGACCGAGAGCTCCTGCCCATGGCAAGGGCACACGGCCTGGCTGTCTACGCGTGGAGTCCGCTCGCACGCGGGATACTGGCCGGGAAGCTTCCCGGTGGTATGGAACGGCTGTCTCCGTCTCACCAACGGGGTGTGAACGCTGCCGTCGAAATCGCCGAAGAACTCGGAACCACCTCCGCGCGCGTAGCGCTGGCCTGGGTGCTGCGCCAGGGGCTGATGCCGTCGATCGGCGCACGTACCGTGACCCAGATCCACGACAATCTCGGCGCACTGAGTGTCCATCTGGACGACTCACATATGGAGCGGCTCGACGCGGCCACACGTGTGCGGCTCGGCTATCCGCACGACTTCCTGCACGAGCGTCGGGCGATGTTCTCGTCGGATGCCGACGCCGCAACCTGATTGGGAAGGAACCACGATCATGGCGATCACACGGTCGTTCATCAATGGAGAATCTGTCGATTCCCCCGAGTGGTACGAGAACATCGACCCGTCCACGGGCCGTTCCCTGGGCACCGTCGCACGTGCCACGGCGCAGCAGGTCGATTCCGCGGTGTCCGCGGCCCGCGCGGCGAACAGGTCGTGGCGGCGCACCAAGCCCGAGGATCGTGCAAACATCCTCACCCGTATCGCACACCTGATCCTGCGCGACAAGGAACACCTTGCACGGATGGAGAGCGAGGATTCGGGCAAACCTCTCAGCCAGGCGCGCAACGACGTCGACGTGTCGGCACGCTACTTCAGCTTCTACGGGCACGCGATCGACACCTACTACGGTCAGTCGATTCCGCTCTCGGCCGACCTGCATGTGTACACCCGGCGTGAGCCGTTCGGGGTCACCGCCCACATCGTGGCCTGGAACTACCCGATGCAGCTCCTCGCGCGCGCGGTGGCACCCGCCATTGCGACCGGCAACTGCTCGGTGGCCAAACCTGCGGACGAAACACCCCGCACCGCGGTGGCGTTCGCGCAGCTGGCTATCGAGGCGGGCTTACCGCCCGGTGTGTTCAACGTCGTCACCGGGATCGGCGCCGAAACCGGTGCGGCACTGTCCACGCATACCGGTGTAGACCACATCGGGTTCGTCGGGTCGACCCGGATCGGCGCGGTGATCGCGCGTGCGGCCGCCGACCGTGTCGTTCCCGTGGTACTCGAGCTCGGGGGTAAGTCCGCGCAGATCGTCTTCCCGGACGCCGACCTGGACGCAGCGTCCACGGCAGTGGCGAAGGCAATCCTGCAGAACGCCGGGCAAACCTGCTCCGCAGGTTCGCGTCTGCTCGTTCACGAGTCCGTCCATGCCGAAATGGTCGATCGGGTCGCCGAACACTTCTCCCACGTGACCATCGGAGCCGGTGTCGACGACAAAGAACTCGGTCCGCTGGTGTCGGCCAAGCAGCAGGGCCGGGTCAAATCCATGGTCGACGATCTCACCAAGGGTGAAATCGTGTGCGGGGGCATCGTCCCTGAGGACGAATCGCTCGCCGGCGGCGCCTACTTCGCGCCGACCCTCATCGACAACGTGGATCCGGGCTCACCGATCGCACAGGAGGAAATCTTCGGGCCCGTTCTCGTGGTCAACTCCTTCGCCGCAGAAGAGGAGGCGGTCGCACTGGCGAACGGCACCGAGTATGCGCTGCTCGGCTCGGTGTGGACCGCCGACCTTTCTCGGGCGCACCGGATGGCCGCGGACATCGAGGCAGGTCAGGTGTACATCAACACCTACGGCGCAGGTGGTGGTGTCGAACTTCCCTTCGGCGGCTTCAAGAAGTCCGGATACGGGCGTGAGAAAGGGTACGAGGCCCTCGACGCCTTCACCGCCACCAAGACGGTTGTCGTCAAACTCTGACGTGAAGCGGATCGACCCTCTACGCATGATGCCCGCCGACTCCGGTCGGCGGGCATCATGTGTGTAAAATGCTCCTGTCTACGAGTTCGCGAGTTCGTAGCGTCGGCGGTACTCCTCCTTGGACGTCTCACTCACGTCGACGTCCGTGGCGCGGGCACGCAGGGCTCCCACGGTGGCCTGCTCGCGAGGAGTGTGCTCGAACGGATCCCAATCGAAGAACCTGGCAACATTCTTCCAGGTGATTTTATCGATCTCCTCGTCGGTGCAGCGGGAGGCGGCGAGCTCCTCCATCAGCATCTCCGGCGAATTCGGCCAGGTGGAATCGGAGTGCGGGAAGTCGCACTCCCACGCGATGGTATCGATGCCCAGCCGCTCACGGTTGTTCAGACCGCTCGGCTCGGTGATGTAGCACGCCAGGAAGTTCTTTCGCCACACGTCCGTAGGGCCCATTCCCTTGGGGAGGAAGCTCATGCCCGTCCACGACTGGTTCTCGATATGCCGCTCCAGCCGGTCGAGCCACGGCGCCACCCAGCCCACACCGCCCTCGCTCATGGCGACCTTGAGGTCGGGGAACTTCTGGAAAGCGCCGCTGAGCATCATGTCGTTGGCGGCGATCGTCGAGATGAGCGGCGTCAAGACCATCATGTCGTCGATGTTGAAACCCTCGGGCCGCTTGACGAGGCTGAAGCCGCCGCCGATGTGCAGGCTGAGGACAATGTTGTGCTCCACGCACGCTTTGAAAACGGGGTCCCAGTGACCTGATTTGAAGTCGGGAAACCCGACACCGTAGGGGGTTTCGGGAATGCTGATGGATCGGCAGCCCATCGCCGCGAGCCGGTGGATCTCCTTGACCGACGCGTCCATGTCGAAGAACGGGATGATGCCGAGCGGGATGAAGCGGCCCGGGTAGGTGCTGGGGACCTCGCCGACGACCCAGTCGTTGAACGCCTGGCAGGCAGCGAGAGACAGCTTCTTGTCCGGCAGGCTGGCCAGATGGGTGCCGGCGAATCCCGGGAAGGTCGCGAAAAGCGTTGCGGCCAGGGTGCCGTTGGCATCCATGTCCCGCACCCGCATGCTCATGTCGTAAACACCGGGGCGCATCTCGGCGTAGCCCGTCGGATCCAATCCCCACTCGCTCTTGGGCCAGGAGACCACGGCGTTCAGTCCCGAGCTGCCGACCACGACGTCCTGGAACATCCAGGCCTGCACGTTGGGGTTGCGGGGGTGGGCTGTCAGCTTGGGAGCCTGGTCCATGAGACTCTTCGGGAAGTGCTTTTCGAAGATGTCGGCTGGTTCGACCACGTGGTCGTCGATGCTGACCATCACCATGTCGTCAATGTTCATTGGAAGTCCTCTCCTGCACTGCGCAGAAATATCCGGCAGTGGCGCCAGTCACTAATGAGAATAGTACTTTCATTTGTGAGAATCTAGATCCCGTGTTCGAATCGGCCGTTTTGCGGTGGGCCGGTTCTGGGCGGGAACCGAGCGACACCGTTCAGCGCAGGACAGTGCCGCCATCGACGTTGACGACCTGGCCGTTGATCCACGACCCGTCGTCGGACATCAGGTAGGCGACCATTCCCGAGATGTCGCTCGGGCGGCCTGCCCGAGGGCTGCGGGATCGGCCGATCAAAGATTGCAGCAACTCCGGAGAGGCACCCTGCTCGATCTCAGGAGTGAGGATCAATCCGGGAGTAATGGCGTTGGCGCGGATGCCCTCCCGGCCCCAGCGAGAGGCGACGTGCCGCGCCATGGCATTGATACCCGCCTTGGTCGCGGAGTAGGCCGGGCGTTCGGGATCACCCGTGAAGGACGCAATGGACGAGGTGTACACGATTGTCCCACCGCCTCGGGCGAGAAGCTCCGGAATGCTGTGGCGGGTGACGAGCATGTGGCCGCGGAGATTGACGGCGATGGTGCGGTCCCATATCTCGAGGTCGATATCGACGATATTCGTGTCCTTGGACACCGCCGCCATGTCCCCGGCATTGATGTGGACTGCGTCCAGGTGTCCGTAGGTCCGGACGGAGAACGCGACCAGTTCCTTGACGGACTCGTCGTCGGAGATGTCGAACTGTGCGGCGACCGCCTGTCCGCCGGCCTCGCTGATGGCTGCAGCGGTCTTCTCGGCACCGGGAAAGTTCAGGTCGCCGACCACGACCCGTGCTCCGTACTGTGCCAACCGGTGCGCAGAGGCGGCGCCCAGGCCGGTGGCCGCACCGGCGACGAGAATTACCTTGTCAGTCAGACCCTCCATGAGGACCTCCTTGGTGACGTCGTTCCGTGGACCTCAGGGGAAATCCGCGGCGATGGGGGATGTGAGTTCGAGGCCTCGGCGTCGTTCATCGACAACGCCGCCTGCCCCGGCGACAGCACGGAAGTGCTCATCGGGGGTACCGCACCGGATGCCCAGCGCTGATGACTTTTTCGAGGATGCCCAGGTCACCGCCGAGTTCGGCGACGGTCGTCCGGGCTACGGCCACATCCTTGTCGAGGAACTCACCGACCGCGCTTCGGAAGGACCCCACCGAGCCTCTCGCCGCGACACTGCCCATGACCCGACTGGCGGAGCTTCCGTGGGGAAGGGCCTCGAGCAGCACGGACTCGTCTATTCCGAGCTGCCTGCCGAGGTCGGCGGCTTCGGCGAGGAGTCCGATCTGTGCCGCGAACAGTGCATTGTTCACCAGCTTCACGCGTTGACCGTTGCCGCTGGGGCCGACGTGGAGAATGGGATCGCCGTAGCTTTGCAGTATCGGGCGAGTGCGTGCCACAGCGCCCTCGGGTCCGCCGAGGAAAAGGGTCAAGCACCCGGCTGCGATGTCGGGTGGCCCGCCGCTGACCGCGGCGTCGATCACGTCGATGCCATGTGCCGCTGCACGTTCCGCGACGGTCTCGACCGTGCGGGGACTCACCGTGGTGTGGACCGCCAGGACGGCGCCGCTCGGCATGGCCGCCAGCAACGGGCTGTCGAGGCACACGTGCCGAACCTGGTCGTCGCTGAATACGCATACCGTCACGAGATCGGCTCCCTGGCCGATCTCGGAAAGATCGGAGAATGCCTCCGCCCCCGACGCGTAGATAGCGGCCCGGCTTTCGGACGAGCGGCCCAGCGCGCGCACTTCGTGACCGGCTTCGGCGAGCTTGCGCACCATGGGGAGTCCCATACGCCCGGCGCCGATGAATCCGACGCGACTCATCGCGGGTGGTCCATCAGGGTGAGCGTGGTGTCTGCGGCGGCCATCGCGATGCCCGTCGGGACCTCCGCCGCAGCCGCGAGTCCGGCCACCAGCCCGACATCCTTCTGGAGCAGCTCGCCGGCGTGCGCCGCGATGCGATCGAGAGTGCCGCCGGCAGAGACGATTCGGCTGAGTGCAAAGCTGTCGGCTGTCCCGTGTGTGATGACTTCACCGAGTCTGGCGGGATCGACACCCAGTGACTGCCCGAGGCTCAGGGTGCTGGCCGCCGTGGCGAGGTTGGCGGTGAAGAGTAGATTGTTGAGCAGTTTCGTGACCTGTCCGGCGCCCAGCGGACCTAGGTGGACGACGGGGTTCGCATACATCGAGAACACCGGCCGGCAGCGGTCGTAGTCGTCGACTGCTCCTCCCACCATCACCAGCAGACGCCCTTCGGTGGCCGCCGATCCGCCACCGCTCACCGGAGCGTCGACGACGGAGACCCCGCGCTCCCGCGCCTTGGCAGCCAGGTCGTGACATGTGTCCGGGTGCACCGTGCTGTGGATGGCGATCACGCCGCCGTCCTTCATCCCCTCGAGCACACCGTCCTCACCGGCGACCACTTCTTGGACGTCGTCGTCGTTGACCACGCAGATGCATACGAGATCGCTTGCTGCCCCGAGGTCGGCAGGGGAGTCGGCGAACGTCGCGGCGGTGTCGGCGAAGGGCACGAAAGCATCGGGACGGCGCGCCCATAGGGTGACGTCGTAGCCCGCGTGAATGATCCGGCGCGCCATGGGCGCGCCCTGGCTACCGAGTCCGATGAATCCGACGCGCATCAGTACTCCTCCGATTGGAGATTGGGCATCATGCGGCCACGACCTCTCGCGGTTGCGGTCGCCAGAACAGTGCGAGCAGTCCCGCCGTTGCTGCGACGCCCAGACCCAGTGCGGTGCCCCCACCGGCCCAGCCGGCGATGTCGATGCCTGCGACGGCGTCGATCGAGAACTCTCCCGGGCCGAGCATTGCCAACGCCAGAGCGGTCACCGACAGCACCAGGACGTACTCATAGCCTTCCTTGAAGACGAAGAACCCGTTGGGCCGGTGGGCGAGGATTCCCGCCACGAGCATCACCGAGATGACCGCCGCGCAGGCGAGCGGTGTAAGTAGGCCTATGACGAGAAGTACGCCCGCACCGATTTCGGTGACAACACTCAGCCACGCCTGCAGCTTGCCCTGCCGCAGACCCAGTCCGCTGAACCAGCGGGCAGTCCCTTCGATACGGCCACCGCCGCGCCAATGGTTCAGCCCGTGCGCGATCATGGTCACTCCGACAACCAGTCTGACAAGTAGCAGTGCAACATCGACGGCGTGCATCAGTCGTCCTTTCCCGTTGTGCTGTGTGTGCAGTCCTCGACGAAGGACAACACCTTCGCGTAGTAGTCCGGGGCTCCATGGCCGAGGCTGAGGTTGTGCCCGCTGCCGGCCTGTTCGTTGACAGTGACGCTGGGCGCAGCAGTGAACATGGCCGCGATGTCGTGCAGCGCGGCGGAGTCGATTCGCCACACCTTCTCGAACTCGGCGGCGGTGAAGTGGACGGGAACTCGTATCCGCGCCGCGAGCGCCGGAAAGTCGATTCGCGCCCAGGTCGCCAGAACACCTGACTCGTAACGGGGAGTCGATGAGGCGATAGGTGCGCCCCCGATCAGTTCGGTGGGGTACAGGTGGCTCGGTTGCCACAGCAACTCGCGCACTGCCTCCGGTGGTGCCGGCTGGTGAGGCGTGCCCAGGATTTCGGCCGCCACGGGCTGGTGTTCGCGACCGGTGCCGGCAAGCTCGATACCCAGTAAGTCGGTGCCTCGATCGTCGGCGGCCATGCGGACTGCGAGCTCCGAACCGGCCGAATGCGCCCACACGAAGACGCCGGCGCCGCGCGGGCGCGACCCGAGGTGGTGGTCGATGGCCGCATAGGTGAGGTCGACGCGTCGTTGGTGGGGGGCGATCTCGACCGCGAACGGTGCAGAAGTGCCATAGCCCGGCCGATCGAGCGCGAGCACGGTGTACCCGAGCGCAGACGCGAACCGCAACAATGACAGTTCAGGATGGCCCGGGCAGTCGTAGTAGGCCGAGTTCGTTGCTCCGCCGTGCAGCGCGACGATCACTGCGCGCGGATTCGGGGCCTCGGACAACAACGCCGACATCGGGATTCCGTCGATGTCGGCCACGCGCGCGCACGGCATCGTGGTTTCAGGGCCGTCGAAGTCGGCGGGTAGCGACAGATCGGGATCTGTGGTGGTCATGCATCCGTCCTGAGGAGCAGGGCGCCGCCGGGGGAGAGGCCTCCGGTGGCGGTGACGGCGACGCGGGCGCCGGGAACCTGGCGTGCCCCGGCATCGCCGCGCAATTGGGTGACGGCTTCGTGGATCAGTCCCATGCCATGGGTACGGCCGTGTGAGAGCTGACCGCCGTGCGTGTTGAGGGGGAGCACGCCGTCCCGGGCAATGTTTTTGCCGCCGTCGAGGAAATCTTTCGCTTCACCGATGCCGCAGAAGCCCAGGGCTTCTATCCAGGACAGGCAGTTGAACGTGAACCCGTCGTAGAGCTCCGCCACGTCGACATCACTGGGGTTCATCGAAGTCCGCGACCACAGGTGGGCGGCGGGTCCGAGAACCTGAGGTTCGTGCGTCAGCGTGCTCTGATCCCATTCGATCCGCTCGACGATCTGGGTGCCGACGGCCTCGACGAGCACGGGCGGTTTCGCGAGATCGTGGGCGGCGTCCACCGCCGAGACGATGACGGCAACCGAGCCGTCGCAGGGAACGTCGCAGTCGTAGAGACCGAACGGTGTGGTGATCGTTCGGGCAGACAGGTAATCGTCCATCGTCATCGGATCGCGGTACACAGCAGTGGGGTTGAGCGCGGCGTTGGCCCGCTGGTTCAGTGCGATCCATCCGAGTGTTTCCCGGGTGGTTCCATATCGGTGGAAGTGCCGCTGTGCGTTCTGGGCCAGCGTATGTGCTGCCGAGGTGGCCCCGAACGGTACCATCCAACTGGGAGTGCGGCCGGTGGCCGGTGGGGGGATCTCGCCGCGACGCATCTGCTCGCTGTAGGTCGCTTCCCAGAGGGTCCGGTAACACAGCACATGACGTGCCAGGCCGCTAGCGACCGCGAGCATCGCGGCGATCACGGATCCGCCGGGACCGAAGGTTTCGATGCCCCCGTTGTGCCATGTCGGCCGGAGTCCGAGGGCTGCCTCGACTCCGGTCACACCGCCTTCGCCGAAACCGCCGACCTGGCCGGCGCCGGGATAGCTTGCGAGGCCGTCGATATCGTCCATCGTGAGGCCGGCATCGGCCACCGCACGCTCGCAGGCCTGCAGTGTCAGCGCCATCGGCGACACCATCAGCCGTCGACCGATTTCCGACATCCCGATGCCGGTCAGCGCCACCTTGTCCTCGAACTTTTCGCGCGTCACCATGGGGCGCACGGACTTCCTGATCTGGCTCGGATCCACTTCGTCCGTAGGCAGGGGAAGAGGCGCAGGCTGTTCGGCCGCAGGCCGGAACAGCGGGAGCCACACATCGCCGTCCTGCGTGAAGACGACCTCCATCCGCATACCGAGTTCGAGCTGTGCGGGGTCACATTCGACCACGTTGGTCGTCAAGCGAACCCGCTGATCCTCGTCGATCGCGACCTGGGCCACCACGTAGGGCGCCGGCAACCCCGGCAGGCTGAAGCGGTGGTTGACCGTGAATCCGATGAGAGTCGCGGAACCGGACACCATCCGGACACCCAACTGATGGCTGTGGCAGTACCGGCAAATCGGTTGTGGCGGGTGGATGAGAGCCGAGCACGACTCACACTCCTGCAGCCGCAGGCGGCCATCCGCGCCGGACGTCCAGAAGAAACGGTTCTGCGGGGTGATCTGGGGGAGGGGACGGCCGGACTCTTCGGCCGTCTTCCCCCCTACCACCGAATCGACTACCGTGGAATCAGCCACGTGCTTGCGCATCCTTACCTCGTGCCGTGATCGGTTCGGCGAGTCCCTGCTCGTCGCAGATCAGTTGGAGCTTGTCGAGCGTGTCATCCAGGCCGGCGCCCAAGCGGGGGCCGGGAGTGAATGTCGCCGGAAGATGACGCATGCCCTGAATGACACCGATGGAGTCGTAGTGCACGGTGCCTTCCGGGTCACAGCGGTAGTCGGGCATCCGGTCGAGCACGGCGACGAGCATCCGCTTGAACACGGTTCGGGCGACGTTGGATCCGATGCAACGGTGAATTCCCAGACCGAAACTGAAGTGGCGGTTTCCCTTGCGCTCGAGATCGATCTGGTTCGGCTCCGGAAACAGCGACGAGTCGCGGTTGGCCATCGCCCAGGACAGCCAGAGGCGGTCGCCCTCCTTCAACTGGATTCCGTCGTACTCGCAGTCGGCGGAGATCGTGCGCCCGTCACCCGGTGCAGGGGCGAAGTAGCGCAGGAATTCCTCGGTCGCGGAGTTCAGCAGGGTGTCGCGTTCGCGGCTGAGCGTGTCGCGCTCCTCGGGGTGCTGAGACAACCACTCGAGCGAGTGCGCCGTGAGTGCCGTCGTCGTGTCGAACCCGCCGCCGATGAGGAGACTGAGAATGCCGAGCAGTTCCATATCGTCCGGTGTCTCGCCGTCGACTGTGGCGCGTGCGAGCGCGTCCACCAGTCCTGGACGGGGATTCTCACGGATCTCCACGAGATTGGTGAGGAGGTCCAATCCCATGGCGCGGTGCAGTTCCCCGATTCGCGGGATGTCGGGGGAGTCCGGTGGTGTGTAGACCGCGGCGTGGACCGGCTCGTTGTAGATCGTCCATTTCTTGATGGGAATTCCGAGCATCGCCAGTGTGAGGACGGCGGGGACGATGTTCGCGAGCTCGTCGACGAAGTCGATTCTGCCCGTTTCGATCTTCTCGTCGATGGACGCGCGCACCACCTCATCGATCAACGGGATCCACCTATTGACTGCAGCCGGCGACAGGTACGGGTTGAGAAGGGAACGAAATTGGCGATGCTCGGGCTCGTCCATTTCGAGGATGCCGCCTCGGACGCCGCTCGCACGTTCCATGGTGGGGATCGCTATGCCCTTGTATCCACGCCGGGTGCCTTTCAGGTCGTGATCGTTCGACACGTCGGCGGACCGGGCGAAGGTGAACACCTCGCGGCTGCCCGCGGCGACCCAGTGGCCGCCATGGGTAGCGGACCAGGCCATCGGACACTTCGCGTGCATTTCCTCGGTGATCGGTAGGAAATTGTCACGGTACTCCGGTGCGTGCCGGTCGAAGTGGTAGATGGCCTTCTTCCGACTGTCGTCGTTTACGACGTCATCAACGCTCATCGCGTCGTCCTCTCGTGCGGTTCGAGGTGAATTGGCGAGTTCCGACCGGCAGCCGAGTCAGAAAAGGGAGATAGCCTGCTCTGGACAGGAATGGGCGGCTTCGCGCACCTGCTCTTCGTGCTCGGCGGACACCGATTCGCTGACGGCCGACGCGTGGCCGTCGATATCACTCAGTTCGAATACATCCGGCGCTGCCATCGCGCACAGTGTGTGCCCTTGGCAGCGTTCGGGGTCGACCTTCGCCTTCACGTTGTTCCTCCTGGTCGCAGGTGAATCCATCTCGAAGCGCATACTGTTTCGATCTCGTCGAGCCGTGGTCCGGCCGCAGGTCAGGTGTGGTAGTCGTACCACTTGAGGTAGCCGCCGCCGTCGACACGCATCTGCATGCCGGTGACATATCGGGCCTCGTCGGAGGCGAGGAACAGGACTGTGTTGCTGATGTCCTCGGGCTCGACGTAGGGAATCGGCATGGCCTGTTGAACCCCGAAAGCGGGCTCGGCGTCCGCCCGCGTCGGGTGTTCCAGATCTGGGCGGAACGATCGATACATCGGCTCGCTCTGCAGCATGTCGGTGTTGCAGTTCGTCGGGTGCACGACGTTGGCACGAATGCCGCGCGGAGCGAGATGTGTCGCGAGTTCGTGAATGTACTGGGAGAGTGCACGCTTCGAGAAGACGTAGGCGACTCCGCCGAGGTCCTTGCCGGGAACGTCCACCTTGCTCACGTCCATGAGTGCGGCGGTCGAACCGGTTGCGATGATCGACGCACCATCTCCCAAGTGGGGCAACGCAGCCTGAATGGCATTCATGGTCCCAATGAGGTTGGTGTCGACCACAGCGCACCAGGCATCGATCTGTGGTTCGCCCTTCATGCCCGCGACACCGGCTTGCGCGACCACGATGTCGAGAGAGCCGAGTTCGGCGATGCCACGCTCCACCGCGGCCCTCAACTGGTCGACCTGCCGAACGTCGGCCTGTATAGCGACGATGCGCCGGCCGTGCTTCTCGACCAGGCGGACGGTCTCCTCGAGATCCTCCAGGGTGGCCATCGGATAACCGATCGCCGCGATGTTGCTGCACAGATCGACAGCGATGATGTCGGCTCCCTCTTCGGCCAATCGCACAGCGTGGCTGCGACCCTGGCCTCGTGCCGCTCCGGTGACGAACGCGACCTTGCCTTCAACACGTCCCACTGAGAGTTCCTTTCCTTGATAGGCGGCAGATCGGCTCGCGCCGGAAGGGCAAGCGTCGTGCCTCAGGTGTTACGACCGCCGTTGACGCCGAGAATTTGGCCGGTGATGTATCCGGCTTCCTCGGAGATGAGGAAGGAGCAGGCGGCGGCGATGTCCTCCGGTTGGCCGACACGCCGGACCGGGGTCTTGTCTATGTGCTGGTCGATCGAGCCGCCGAGGAGGCCCTTCTCCTCGGACCGGCGCAGCATGGGTGTGTCGATGAAGCCGGGAGGCACCGCGTTGACAGTGATGCCGCTGGGCCCGTATTCCAGAGCCAGCGATTTGGTGAGTCCGTTGACCGCCGACTTTGCGGATACGTACGCCGACATGAACGGCTGGCCTGAGTGCGCACTGGACGAGGAGATGTTGACGATGCGACCCCAGCCCGCATCGACCATGTCCGGAAGCACCGCCTGGACGCAGTGGAAGACGCCGTTCAGATTGACGTCGATCACTCGCCGCCAGTTGTCGAATGTGATGTTGCCGAACCGCTTGTACAGCTCGAGTCCGGCCCCGTTGACCAGAATTGTGATCGGCCCCAGCTCGTTGCGAATCTCGGTCAGCGCGCCATCGATCTGTGCGCGGTCGGTCACGTCGACCTTGTACTCGAATGTGGAGTCGGTGGGTGCGAGATCGAGTACGGCGACCTGGTAGCCGTCCTTGCGCAGGCGTTCGACGATGGCCCGCCCGATGCCGGAGCTACCTCCGGTGACGACAGCTGTTCTCACGACCAGGCCTCATCGCCCGAGATCGTGGTGCGCCGCATCAGGCGTTCCGACGACGGGTCATACGGTAGTGCCCGGTGCAGCATCCCGGTGTTGTCCCAGATAACCACGTCACCGACCTTCCATTCATGGGTGTAGGAGAAACGTTCCTGCGTGGCCCAGCCCAGTAGTCCGTCCAGCAGTGCCCGGCTTTCCTCCGCCTGCATTCCGACGATGTGGTCGGCCGTGGCACCGATGACGAGTGACTTTCGGCCGTCGCGGCGCGTCCATACGAGCGAAGTCTCGTGTGTGGGAAGTTGTCGCCAGCGCGCCAGCATCTCGTCGGAAGGGTCGGGATTGGCCAGGCGCTGCGCTGCCTCGAAGCTGTGCACCACCCGAAGGCCCTCGTAGCGTTTGCGCTCGTTCTCGGGCAGATTCTCGTAGGCCGCGTAGGTACTGGCGAACTCGGTTCCGCCGCCGACCATGGCGACGTGCCGGGCGGTGAGCATGGTTGCCTTCGCCGGCACATCGCTGGTGGTGTCGTCGATGTGCCAGTAGAAGGTCCCCTTGAGGTACTCGGCGGACCGAGCCTTGGCCGGGTCGAGGGAGACCGTGAAGAGCTCCTCGCCTGGGGCCGCCATGCGCACCGTACCGAGCCTTCGGCTGAACGCCAACTGGGCATCGTCGTCGAGATGCAGGCCGCGAATGAGCAGCACACCCCGCCACTTCAGAGCCTCCAGGCATCGGGCGATAACACCCTCGTCCTCCAGGCTCTCGACGCCGGTGACTTCCACTCCGAGTGACGGACCGATTGCTGTAGTCTGGATCACAAGAATCTCCCTTCCGTTTTTGAGAACCATACTCTCAGCAAACACGGTGTGGCAACAGTCGATCATCCACCTGGTGAGGTGTGGCGCCGATCTCAATTGGGGGTATCCCCGCGGCTCACATGTTGTTACATTCTCTGCAGAGCCACTGCATAATTCTCAAATGCGAGAATTTGATTTTCACTTTGAGTGAGGAGAACGGATGTCATCTCAGGACACGGTGTCGGCCGCGAACGGCGGTCACGGAGGCCGTGAGGCCGCGACCGTGCTGGACGTCGACAAGCGCCTACTTATCGACGGGCAGCTTGTTGCGACCGAGCGGACGTTCGCATCGATCAATCCAGCTACGGGTGACATTGTCGGATATGCGCCTGATGCCGGGGTCGCGGAAGCGGAAGCGAGTATCGCTGCAGCGCGGAGGGCCTTCGACACGACGAGCTGGTCTACCGACGTGGAGTTCAGGATCAAGTGCCTCGACCAGTTTCACCAGGCGCTGCTCGACAATCTCGAGGAGCTCCGCGAACTGACGATCGCTGATGTGGGCGCCACCGTCCAGCTCACACGCGCCAACCAGCTGGAGGCACCTATCCGAATCGTGCGTTACTACGCAGACCTCCTGCGCGAGTACCCGCTGAGCGAAGACCTCGGCGAAATCGACATTTCCGGACAGCGCCACAAGCGGTGGGTGGAGAAGGAAGCGGCCGGCGTCGTCTCCGCGATCGTTGCGTACAACTACCCGACGCAGCTCGCGTTGGCCAAGATCATTCCCGCGCTTGCCGCGGGATGCACAGTGGTGCTCAAGGCTGCGCCCGACACGCCGCTCGTCACGCTGGCCCTCGGCGAGATAATCGCGCAACACACCGACATTCCAGCGGGCGTCGTGAACGTCATCAGTTCCTCCGAGATCGCCCCCGGTGAGCTGATGACGACGCACCCCGACGTCGACGTGGTCACCTTCACCGGGTCGACCCCGACCGGACGCCGCATCATGGCGGCGGCGGCAGACACGATGAAGAAAGTTTTCACGGAGCTCGGCGGAAAATCCGCGATGATCGTGCTGGAAGACGCCGATTTCGCGATGGCTGCGAAGTTCGCGGCCGGGACCGTCTGTGCGCACGCCGGTCAGGGGTGCGCTCTGACCACGCGGCTACTCGTGCCGAGAGCGCACCACGAAGAGATCGCGAAGATGGTGGCGGCGATCATCCGCCGCATCCCGTTCGGCGATCCGACTGACCCACAGAACTATATGGGCCCTCTCGTGAGTGGTCGTCAGCGCGAAAAGGTCGACGCGATGGTGCAGCGCGCGATCGCTGACGGTGCCGAGTTGCTGGCGGGTGGCACGAAGGTCGATCCAGGTTTCTTCTATGAGCCCACGGTCTTGGCGGGCGTGGATCCCAAGAGCGAGATCGCACAAGATGAAGTGTTCGGACCGGTTCTCGCGATCATCCCGTTCGATGACGACGACGACGCTGTGCGGATCGCCAACGACTCGATCTATGGTCTGTCCGGCGCGGTGATGAGCGCGAGCGACGAACGTGCTATCGCGATAGCCCGGCGCATCCGTACCGGAACGATGGGTATCAACGGCGGGAATTACTTCGGTCCGGACGTCCCGTTCGGTGGTTACAAGCAGTCGGGTATCGGACGCGAATGCGGCCGAGAAGGACTGGAGGAGTTCCTCGAAACCAAGGCCTTCGCGGTCGTGGTGAAGCCGTGAAGCCGCTTGCGGGTATCCGCGTGCTCGAGGTCGCGATGTACGGCTTCGTGCCCTCAGCGGGTGCCGTACTCGCCGACTGGGGCGCGGAGGTCATCAAGGTCGAGCACGCCGTCACCGGGGACCCGCAGAGGGGGCTCCGCCAGATCGGGCCCCTCCGAGTCGAGGGTGATCCCAATCCCAATGTCGAACATGCCAATCGCGGCAAACGGAGTATCGGACTGGACATGGGCCGACCGGAGGGCAAGGCGGTCCTCGATGACCTGGTCCGTCGGTCGGACGTCTTCCTGACCAGTTTCCTTCCCCAGGCCCGCACCAAATTCGGGATCGACGTGGACGACGTCCGCGCAGTGAACCCGAACATCATCTATGCGCGAGGCAGTGCCCTCGGTCCGCGTGGTATCGAGGCCGACAAAGGCGGTTACGACATGACCGCTTTCTGGGCAAGGGGCGGCATCGCCGCCACTCTCACACCTCCGGGCGTGGAAGGCATGATCAGTCCGCCGGGACCTGCCTTCGGCGACACCATTTCCGGGACGAATCTTGCCGGGGGTGTCGCAGCGGCGCTGCTGGCCCGCGAGCGCACTGGCACACCGTCGATCGTCGACGTCTCGCTGCTGAGCAGTGGCGTGTGGGCCATGGGACACGGCATTGCGTTGTCAGCTCATCTCGGCAAGGCCATGGTGGCACCTGTCCCTGGCGCACACGGCGCGCCGACCAATCCGCTGTCGGGGATATACGCCACCGGCGACGGCCGTTACCTGGCATTCGTCATGCTGCAGCCCGCAAAGTATTGGGCAGATGTGTGTCGCCACATCGACCGCCCCGACCTCGCGGATGATCCACGCTTCGCCGATGCCGCCCAGATCGCCACCAACACCGACAAGGCCGTGGCGATTCTCGGGGAGGTGCTCGCCACCCGCACCCTCGCGGAGTGGACGGAGCGCTTCGCCACGCTGTCCGGTCCGTGGGGGCCGGTGCAGGATTCACTCCAGGTGTCCGTCGACGCACAGGTCCGCGCCAACGAATACCTGGTAGAGGCGGGCGAACTCGAACTTGCCGCCAACCCGGTGCAGTTCGACGTCGCTGCCCCCGAGCTTGGCCCGGGTCCCGAGTTCGCGGCCCACACCGACGAGATCCTGGCCGAGCTCGGCTTGGACTGGGATCGCATCATCGCGCTCAAAACGGCGGGCGCTGTTACCTAGATTGCTGGGAGTTCACATGTCATACATCACTTCGATAGGTACGTACCTGCCGTGCTGGGGGACACCCGGGCGCCGTGTGCCGGGTGACGACGAGGATGCGATCACCCTCGCTGTCGAAGCTGGTCGAGCCGCCCTCGACAGTGGTGGATCGGTGGAGTGTGTCGTGCTCGTCAGCCGTGACCTGCCGTTGATGGAAAGCAGCAACGCTGCTGTGCTGCTCGCCGGCCTCGGGCTCGACCCTGAGCTCGAGGTGACGGAGCGGCTCGGTGGTGCACCGGCGACGCTCGATGCCCTGGGCTCGGCCCGTCCGCGCACGCTGGTCATCGGTGTGGACATCGATGCAGCCGGAGCGGCAGCGGCGCTGACCGCGGAGCGTGGACTGCAGGTCCGCACCGCCGCGCGTATCGCCCGCAGCCTGCCGGTCCGCACCCGCACCGCAAACGGTCTGGTACACGACTACGGTGACCCGCGCCTACTGAAGGAGCGCGGCTTCCTGGCTTCACTGGCCGCGGCATGGGTGGACACTCCGGTCGCGGTGGCAGGTGTCGAGGAGAGGCAGGCCGCGGCTCTGTGCGCGGGCCCTCCACTGCCGTTACCGACAACCGGAGCGAGTTCCGGACTGTTCGCGCTCGCCGCGATGGTGGAGTCGGGGTCTACCGGCCCGCTCGTAGGGGTGGAGCAGGCCAGCCTCTCCGGCATCACGGTCGCCGACGGTGCGGCGCAGATCAACCGCAGGGAACCGCGAGCGCGTGCCAAGCCGGAGTGTGCGTACATTCCCAGTGCGGACATCCCGATCTCCCTCGCCGCCTACGAGAGGGCATTCGAGGCGAAAGTCCGCTGGGAGGCCGGAAAATACTCCGACAGCAACGAGCTGGACTTTCCGCCCCGATACCGCGTCGACCGTGATGGTACGCTCAGAACGGATTACTCTTTCGTGCCCCTGCCCCGCACCGGCACCGTCTATACCGAGGTGACCGTGCACGTACCGGTGCCCGGCCTCCGGACCCCGTACTCGCTGGTGATCGTCGAACTCGACGACGTGGGCGTTCGCGCGTTGGCGAAGGTAACCGGTACCGAGCCCGGCACTGTCGACATCGGTGATCGCGGTCGCATGGTGCTGCGCCGAGTTGCAGTGCGGTCCGGCGTTCCGGACTACGGCTATGCATTCGAACCCGAAACCGAATCCGATCGCGCACTGGAGGCGGCAGCATGAGAAACGTTGCGATCATCGGCGCCGGTATGACACCGTTCGCCGAACACTTCACTTTGGGAATCAAGGATCTGTTGCCGATGGCGTTCGCGGAATGCGCCGGCAGCATCGACAAAGGGCTGGACAAGTCCGATCTGCAGGCCGCGTGGTTCGGCTCGATGGGCACCACGGACGGATTCCCGTCCGGAATTCTCGCCGACACGCTCGACATCTCCGACATTCCGGTGACACGGGTCGAGAACTCCTGTGCCACAGGTCATGACGCCATCCGTAACGCCTTGTTCGGGATCGCCTCTGGAGCGTTCGACGTGGCACTCGTCATGGGCGCAGACAAGCTCCGCGAAACCGCGTCGAAGGACATGCTCTGGGAGTGGGAGGCGATGACGCGAGACATGGCCTGGGATTACCCCCTGGGCCTCGTCGCACCGGCAGGCTTCGCGCTCCACGTTCGCCGGTATCTACACGAGTCACCGGCCACCCGTGAGCACATGGCGATGGTGGCCGTGAAGAACCACCACCATGCCATCAATAACCCCAAGGCCCGGCAGCGCTTCGAGATCACCGTCGAGGAGGCTCTGAACGCGCCGACGGTGGTGACACCTTTCGGGCTCTATGATTGCGCCCCGCAGAGCGATGGAGCTGCGGCGCTCGTACTCGTATCCGAAGACGTGGTCGACCGATTCACCGATCGCCCGGTATGGGTCCGCGGCGTCGGCTCCGGGCTCGATTCGGTTATGGCGCAACACAAACGGGACATGACGTCGTTTCCGTCGACGGTACGGGCCGCGAAGCAGGCTTTCGCGATGGCGGGACTGTCTCCATCAGACGTCGACGTCGCGGAGGTGCACGACTTCTTCACCGGCATCGAACTCATCAGCTACGAGGACCTCGGATTCGCGGACCGGTTCGAAGGCTTCAAACTCCTCGAGGCGGGCGTCACCAGCGTCGGCGGATCACTACCGGTGAACGCCAGTGGCGGACTGATCGCCAAGGGACATCCGCCGGGCGCAACCGGTGTCGCACAGTGTGTGGAGTTGTTCGAACAGCTGCGAGGCAGCTCGATCAACCAGGTCGACGGAGCACGGATCGGACTGGCACACACCGTCGGCGGTCCGACGGCGGTATCGGCCGTCACCATTCTCGAGGGTCCCGGAGGAACCAACCGATGACAGAAACGCTGTCAGATACCAGCTCGATAGAGGACGCCCACCGCGCCCTCTTCGACGCGGGCCTCGCCGTTCGCAGGGAGGTGCTCGGAGATGACTACGTCAACGCTGCGATCACCCGAAACGCGGGTTCCGACGGTGCACCACTGCAGGAATATGTCAGCGAAACCGTGTGGGGCTCGGTGTGGACCCGTTCCGGTCTCGACCGTCGCAGCCGAAGTCTGATCACTCTCGGAATGCTGGTCGCCCTCAATCAACCGCGAGAGCTCGCCGTTCACGTGCGAGCCGGCATCCGTAACGGGTTGACACGCGAGGAGATCACGGAAGCCGTGATTCACGGAACCGCTTATGCCGGTGTACCTGCGGGAGTCGCAGCGATGCGCGTCGTCCAGGAAGCGTTGGACGCCCATCTCGGTCCCCTGAACGCCGAAGACCCCTTGAACGCCGAAGCCCAGGTGGACGCTCCGAAGATTCCGCTGCCACACAGCAAGGTGGGCTTCATCGGGCTCGGGGCCATGGGCAGTCCGATCGCACGCAATTTCGCCGGCGCCGGACAGCCGATCGTCGTGCACGATGCCGACCCGGAGGCCCGCCAACGATTCATCGACGACAATCCCACCGCTACCGGTGCAGAGGACACCGCCGAGCTGGCGGACTGCGACATAGTCGTCCTCGTCCTGCCCAACAGCGACATCGTCGACCAGGTCGTACTCGCTGACGGCGGCTTGCTTTCCTGCCTGAAGCCGGGGAGCATCCTCGTCGACATGGGATCGAGCGTTCCCGCTCGCACCCAGGCGATCGAGAAGGCCGCGGCAGTGCGAGGAATCGATGTCGTCGACGCCCCGGTCAGCGGTGGGGTAGCGCGCGCAAGAAACGCGGATCTCGCTGTGATGGTTGGAGGCGACCAGTCGGCGATCGACACCGTACTGCCGTTGCTCGAATCGACGGGTCGACAGATCATCCGTGTCGGGCCGGTCGGATCGGGGCACGCTGCGAAGGCGCTCAACAACCTCCTCGCCGCCAACGGTTTGGTGGCCGCCGGCGAGGCACTTCTCGTGGGACGGAAGTTCGGTATCGACCCCGCGACACTGCTGTCCGTGATCAACGCCGGCAGCGGTCGAAATCAGGCAACGGAGACCAAGTACGAGAACTTCGTCCTCTCCCGAACATTCGCGTCGGGGTTCAGCGCCCGGTTGATGCGCAAGGACATCGGAATTGCCCTCGATCTGGCGCGGCAGCTCGATGCCTCCACGGTCCTCGGTGACGCGCTGGGTCGCATGTGGGAGGAAGCGGTCGAGGATCTCGATCCGGCAGCCGACCAAACAGAAGTAGTGTGCTATCTCGAAAAGCTCAGCGCGGTAACGCTGGACGAGAACGCCGTCCCTTCCCTATCCGAAAGGTGAGTTCCATGGTTCTCACGGTTACGAAGCGGGTCGGCCGCAGCGTGTTGGTGGTGCTACTGGTAACCCTTGCGGTGGTGGCGCTGCTCGGTTTGGCGCCGGGGTCGGTGGCTCAGGTGATTCTGGGCGAGAATGCAACGCCGGACGCGGTGGCAGCGATGAATGCCGAGCTCGGTCTCGATGTCCCGCTGTGGTCACAGTATGTGTCGTGGCTTTCCGACGCGGTGCGGGGTGACCTGGGGACATCGCCGTTGACCGGACAGTCGGTCCGGGAGGCGATCGTGGAGCGGTTGCCGGTAACGTTGCAGCTCGCGGCGATGGGATTGACGATCGCGCTGGCGGTGGCTCTCATCATGGGGGTGGTGTCGGCCTCGCGGCCGGGCAGTGCGCTCGATCGGGGTACGAATGCAGTGTCGGCGGTGTTCTTGTCGGTGCCTGCATTTATCGCGGGCCCGGTGTTGATCTATTTTTTCGCGATTCAGTTCCAGTGGTTCCCGGTGATGGGGTGGTCGCAGATCAGTGAGGGGCTGGGGCCGAATCTGCGTAGTGCCATGTTGCCCGCAATCGCGATTGCGTTGACAGAGATCGCCTCCTTTCACCGGTTGCTCCGTACCGATCTAATCGGGACGTTACGGGAGGACTTCATCGCCTCGGCGCGGGCGAAGGGAATGCCGGCCGGATACGTGATGTTCCGGCATGCGCTGCGGCCCTCCTCCTTCTCTTTGATCACGGTGGCGGGGATCAATCTGGGACGGTTGATCGGAGGGACGGTCATCGTCGAGACATTGTTCGGGCTACCGGGTCTGGGGCAGTTGGTGGCGTCGTCGATCACCTCGCGTGACGTGATCATGGTGCAGGGCATCGTGGTGTTCATTGCGGTGGTCTATGTGGGGATCAACACGGTCGTCGATCTGAGTTACTCAGTGATCGACCCGCGGGTGCGAAAGGTAGCCGGAGCATGACCGATGTGGCGGTAGATAAGACAGTACATACGGATCCAGGTCCGGGGGTGGAGTTGCCGGCGGTTCCGGTAATTCGCAAGCGCCGGTCGTTGCTGGTGTATCTGTCGGTGCTGTGGCTGGTGGTGTTGATCGCGGCGGCGTTGCTGGCCGGCGTACTGCCGTTGGCTCCGTTCGCCACTCCGGTGGGGGCGCCGCGACTGAATCCGCAATTCGGCTCACTCGATCTGTTGCTGGGCACGGACACGTTGGGTCGGTCGATGTTGTCACGCATCATCTACGGCGCCCGGGTCTCGCTCGTGGTGGGTACGGTAGCCGGATTGGTGGGGTTTGGAATCGGGTCGTTGATCGGACTGTTCGCCGGCTACTTCGGTAAGCGTCTCGATGCCGGCGTGTCACTGGTGGCGGATGCGATGCTGGCGTTCCCACCCTTGATTCTCCTACTGGCGTTGGCGTCGATTCTCGAACCCAGCGTGCCGACGATATTGCTGGGGCTCACGTTGTTGGTGATCCCGGCGTTCATTCGGTTGTCGCGGGCCAACACGATGTCGTGGGCATCGCGCGAATTCGTTCGTGCTGCCCGCAATATCGGCGCGGGTAATTTTCGGATACTTTTTCGAGAGATCCTGCCGAACCTGTTGGCTCCGTTGGCGGCGTATCTGCCGATCGTGATGGCGGCGTTGATCGTGGCGGAGGGATCGTTGAGTTTTCTCGGGTTGGGAATTCCCCCGCCGCAACCGAGCTGGGGCGGCATGATCAACGACGGCAAGGACGCGATCGCCACGTCACCACACCTCGTGTTCGTGCCCGCACTGGTCATCTTCTTCACCGTTTTCGCCCTCAACCAGGTCGGCGATCATCTCCGCACCAAGTTCGACCGGACCATGCACGACTGAACCGGCGAGGTCCTTCGCCACCCATATCTGCATTACCAGCTTCCACCTTCCCGAGAGGTTCATGATGTTTCGATCCAGACGTCTTCTGACCGCGGTGGCTGCGGCATGCGCCGCAGCACTGCTCTTCAGCGCCTGCGGTGGCACGGGTTCCGCGGGCGGCGGCCAGTCCGAGGGTGGTGAACCCGTCGCCGGTGGTGTGGCTCGCGTGCTGCAGACCGGTGAGCCGCGGAACCTCGATCCCGCCAGCCTGTCCAATACCTGGGCCCACCAGCCGGTGCTCGGCAACGCTCTATACGGAACGTTGATGATCAACAATCTCGAGACTTTCGATCTCGAATACAAGATGGCGACCGGATTCTCTACCACTGACGGCGGAGCCACGTTCACTCTTACGCTGCAGCCGGGCCTGAAGTTCACCGATGGCACCCCGCTCGACGCGGCCGCGGTCAAGTTCAACTGGGACCGGCTGCGCGACCCCGCCTTGGGATCGACGACCATTCGCCAGGCGGTCCAGGTGGCGTCGTCGGAGGTCATCGACCCCACCACACTGAAGGTGACTCTGGTGGCGCCGAATCCGCACTTCGGCCAGTCCGTGGTCGCCGGTGCGTTGAATTGGATTGCGTCGCCGACGGCGCTTCAGAAGGGGCAGGCGTCTTTCGACGAGAATCCGGTCGGCGCGGGACCGTTCACTCTGGTCGATTGGGTCCGGCAGGACAAGATCGAACTGCAGAAGAACCCCGGCTATTGGGATGCACCGAAGCCGTATCTCGACGGCCTGACAATCAAGACGGTGAGTGACAGCAATCAGCGGGTCAACACGATCATGACCGGTGGTGCGGATCTGGCGTCGGAGACGAGCTGGGCCAATTTAAACAAGGCGGAAGGTGCTGGACTCCAGACCGAGGTCGTACCCACCGGTGGCGGTCAGATCGTCGCCATGAACTTCCGTCGAGCTCCGTTCGATGACGAGCGGGCACGCCGGGCGGTCGCCCTCGCCGTGGACCTGGATGCACTGAACACGATCGTCTACAACGGCGAGGGCGTCGTTCCCAAGACGTTGTTCGAGGAATCCTCGCCGTACTACGCCGATATCCCACTGCCTACGCCGAACAGTGAGGAGGCGCAGAAATTGTTCGATGAACTGGCCGCCGAGGGCAAGCCGGTCTCGTTCACCTTCCTGTCCTACACGACGACGGAAAGCAAAGCCGTTGCCGAAGGTCTGCAAGCTCAGCTGAGTGCGTTCGATAACGTCGAGGCCAAGATTGAGGTCGTGGATTTCGCAGTGGCGACCGCACGCGCGGCCGCGCGGGACTTCGACATGATCATCTCCTCCGCAGTGGTACAGGATCCGGACTTCCCGTTATGGACTGCGTTCCACGGCGCCTCGCCTGGAAACTTCACGGGCATCAATGATCCTGAACTCAGCACAGCGCTCGACACCGGTCGCACTGCCGAGAGTGTCGAGGAGCGCAAGGTGGCATACGAGACGGTACAGAAGCGGCTTGTTCAGCTGAATCCGGGTCTCTGGTACGTCCGGGCGGTGCCCTCCGTCGTCGTAGGAAAAGACATGAACGGTGTCGACTTGTACACCTGGGGTTCGCCGTTGCCCGAAGAGCTGTGGACCACGAAGTAGTCGGCAGCTGAGGGACCCAGCCGCCAACGGAAGGATGGAGCCGGCTCACATGAATACTCGGTCATTGCTCGAAGTGAAAAATCTGCGTGCCTACATCGGCACTCCGCGTGGGACTGTGCGCGCCGTGGACGACGTGTCCTTCACGGTGGACGCGGGACAGGCACTGGGGATCGTCGGGGAGTCCGGCTCCGGCAAGTCCGTATTGGCCCGGGCGGTGATGGGGTTGATGCCGCCGCGCTCGGCCCGTTCCGGTGAGGTGACCTTCCAGGGCCGGGATCTGCTGTCTCTGAGCAAGAAGGAGAGTCTCGACATCTGGGGTAAGCAAATTGCCATGGTCTTCCAAGACCCCGGCCGATCTCTGAACCCGGTAGTGCGAGTGGAGCGGCAACTCACCGAAGGGATGCGCCGGCACCTGGGCATCACCCGATCCGAGGCACACGGCCGGGCCCTCGACCTCTTGCGGGAGGTCGGGGTGCCCGACCCGGAACGACGGCTCCGCAACTACCCGCACGAAATGTCCGGGGGCATGCGTCAGCGGGTGATGATCGCCATCGCCTTGGCGTGCGAACCGGACCTGCTGATTGCCGATGAGCCGACCACTGCGCTGGACGTTACGATCCAGCGGCAGATCCTCGATTTGCTCCGCCGGATTCAGCGCGAACGCGGTATGGCGATGATGCTCATCAGCCACGATCTCGCTGTGGTTGCGGGCCGCACCGACCGCGTCTCGGTCATGTATGCGGGTCGGCTCGCCGAGATCGGCTCTACCCGCGAGATATTCGAGGACCCGAGGCATCGCTACACGGAAGCGTTGCTGGCCGCCACCCCCACCATCGACCACGAACGGCATGCGCCGCTGCGCCTGATCGCGGGTTCACTTCCGGATCCCACCCAACCCCCGGAGGGGTGCCGATTCGCACCCCGTTGCCAATATGCCGATGAGGAATGTCGAAGCTCCGGTCCGGATCGGCAGTCCGTGGGCGTGGACCATGACGTGTTCTGTGTGTACCCGGTTGCCACGGCGGCATCCGCACTGTCCGGAGGTGGAAATCATGGCTGGTAGCGGTAGCGCTCACCTCCGCGGCGAGCAGGCACTGCTCAGTGTGCAGGATCTCGTCGTGGAGTATCCGACAAGCGCGGGCACCGTGCAGGCAGTGTCGAAGATCAGCTTCGACGTGCTGCCCGGAGAAACCCTCGGCATCGTCGGAGAGTCCGGATGTGGCAAGTCCACTACGGGGCGGGCCGTGCTACGGCTCGACCGCCTCACCGCGGGACGCATCCGATTCGGTGACGATTGGATCGAAGAAGTGGACGAGAAACGCATGCGCGCGCTACGACGCGACATGCAGATGATCTTCCAAGATCCGGTGGGCTCGCTCAATCCGCGCCGATCCGTCAAGGACATCGTGGTCGAGGGATTGGCAGTGGCCGGTGCACCATCGTCCGAGCGTGCTACCACCTCCGCTGCCGTCCTCGAACAGGTCGGCCTGGCCGGGGACCGGTTCGCGGACATGCTGCCCCGTCAGCTGTCGGGTGGACAGGCACAGCGGGTTGCCATCGCCCGGGCGTTGGCGCTCGGCCCCCGGCTCCTGATCTGTGATGAACCGGTCTCCGCGCTCGACGTGTCGGTCCAAGCCCAGATTCTCAACCTGATCGAGGAACTGAAGGCCGAGTTCGATCTGACGGTCGTCTTCATCGCCCATGACCTGGGTGTCGTGCGGACCGTCAGCGACAATGTGATGGTCATGTACCTCGGGAAGGTCTGCGAGTTCGGTGACTCGATCGAAGTCTACGACGATCCCGCGCATCCCTACACCCGCGCTCTCCTCGACTCGGTGCCGCTGACCGACCCCGAGAAGGGGTTCGCCGGTCCGGCGTTGGAAGGTGACGTGCCCTCGCCCCTGGCGCCGCCGACGGGTTGCCGGTTCCGTACCCGTTGTCCACAAGCACAACAAAAGTGCGCCACAGACGAACCCGAGGTACGGGAAGTGCGACCCGGCCAATTCGTCGCCTGCCATTATCCGCTACCTCCGCAGGCACCGAAGAAGTAACTTCCGCATGAGGTGCCGGCCCTCCGGCACCTGCCGTGATCACCGGGGCTGCGCGTGGCCAGCTGTAATGCGTGCAAGATCGACAATAGGACGCTGTCGGCCACCGTCGACGGCGTCCGATTGGGCCCACCCTGTGACAACACGAAGTCGTTGTTCCACCAGTCGACGCATGCTCCTCGGTTGTCGATGCTGGGCGACTCCGTGCGCGCATCCCAGGCCGGGTGGACCGACCGTATTCGGACCTGTGTGTCTCTTCGGATCACGTAGCGGTGGCGATATCATCGAAGGACCCCGGACGAGAGCTAGTGCGGTCTGCCCAGCGCCGGGGGTCGCGAACAGATGAGTTGGCCGAGCTATGAACGAAGACGATCCAGTCGACACGCAGCGGTGTGTTGTTCCCACGGTAGCCGCGGAGCTCGAAGCGGCGGGGTTCGTCGACGTCCAGGAAATCGGGCGCGGTGGCTTTGGTGTGGTGTATCGCTGTACCCAGCCGGAACTGGACCGCACCGTCGCGGTGAAGGTACTCACCACCGATCTCGACGAGGAAAATCGGGCCCGCTTCTTCCGGGAGCAGCGCGCGATGGGCCGGCTGAGCGGGCACCCGAACATCGTCAATGTCCTGCAGGTGGGCGCAACCGAGCGCAACAGTCCCTATCTCGTGATGCAGTACCACTCGCAGGGGTCGCTGGAGACGCGGATCCGGACGCACAGTCCTCTTTCGTTGTCGGATGTGCTGACCCTCGGGGTGAAGATGGCCGGGGCTGTGGCGGCGGTGCATCGGCTCGGCGTTCTGCATCGCGATGTCAAGCCCGCGAATATTCTTCTGACCGACTACGGTGAGCCAGCGCTTGCAGATTTCGGGATCGCGCACATCGCCGGCGGCTTCGAGACCCGCGCCGGCGTCGTGACCGGTTCACCGGCGTTCACTGCCCCGGAGGTACTGAAGGGTGAATCGCCCAGCCAAGCCTCGGACATCTACAGCCTCGGTGCCACTCTCTTCAGCGCTCTGACTGGTCACGCGGCGTTCGAGCGGCGAAGCGGTGAGCAGGTGGTCGCCCAGTTCGTGCGGATCACCAAGCAGCCGATGCCGGACCTGCGTGAGCGCGGCGTAGAGGACGACGTAGCCGCACTCATCGAACAAGCGATGTCACCGAATCCGCAGGCCCGGCCGTCAGCTACACGACTGGGTGGCGAACTTCGTGAGATGCAGCGCAAGCACGGCTTCGGGATTGACGAAATGGCGCTGTCCGCCACGCCGACCACACTGCTGCGAGAGGCCACCGTCCGCTCCGTCCTCGACTCCGTGGAGGAAGTTGACCTAGTGCACTACTCGTCCGCGAACGCCGTTCGGAGTATGAGGGGAAATCTTCCTCTCGAACTATCCAGTTTCGTCGGTCGCCGTACTGAAGCCGGCGACGTGAAGCACATGCTCTCGGTTTCACATCTCGTGACCTTGACCGGGATAGGCGGTGTCGGCAAGACCCGCTTGGCGCGGCGCGTGGGCGAGAGGGTCCAACGTGCGTACCGCGACGGTGTGTGGCTGGTGGAGTTAGGAGAACTTTCCGACGACTCACTGCTGACCGGGGTGGTGGCCGCCGCGCTGGGATTGAGCGATCACCCGGCACGGCCGTTGGGTGACGTGTTGGTCGAGTTCCTGGCGACGCGGGAGCTGCTGCTGATACTCGACAATTGTGAGCAAGTGCTGGACGCGACCGCGGAGCTGGCGGAGACGCTGTTGAAGACCTGTCCGGATTTACGAATTCTTGCGACAAGCCGCGAGCCTCTCGGGATCGGCGGGGAGGCCACATTGCGGGTACCGCCGCTGACGGTGCCGAAGCTGGATCAGGAGCCGTCGCTGCGGGGCCTGCCTCGCTACGACGCAGTCTCGCTATTCGCCGATCGCGCCACCACCGTGGTCCCCGGGTTCGAACTGACCGAGGAAAACAAGGCCGCTGTGGCGCAAATCTGCTACCGGCTGGATGGATTGCCATTGCCGATCGAGTTGGCGGCCGCCCGGTTGCGGGTGATGTCGCCGGAGCAGATCCTGCAGCGGCTCACCGACCGGTATGCGTTTTTGACCCGCGGCAGTCGAAGGGCGCCGCCACGCCAGCAGACGTTGCGGTTGTGTGTCGACTGGAGCTTCGAGCTGTGTACTCGGCAGGAACAACGGGTGTGGGGACGGGCGTCAGTGTTCGCGGGCAGCTTCTCGCTGGACGCCGCCGAGCAGGTGTGCGGCGTCGGCATGGCTTCGGAGGAGCTGCTCGAAGCCGTGACGTCGCTGGTAGACAAGTCAGTTTTGAATCGGGAGGAATCCGGGGCGGTGGTGCGCTTCCGCCTGCTCGAAACGTTGCGTGAGTACGGTCGGGAGAAGCTGCGGCAGAGTGGCGAGTATGTAGAACTGCGCCGACTGCATCGGGATTGGTGTGAGCGCCTGACGCTGGCTGCGAAGGCCGACTGGATCAGTTCACGGCAAACTGAATGGATTGCCAGGCTCACGCGGGAGCAGCCGAATCTGCGGGACGCACTGGATTTCTCTGTATCCGACAACTCCAGCACTGGTCTGCGGATCGCCGACGCCATGTTTCCGTTTTGGAACTCACGGGCGATGTTCAGTGAGGGTCGGCACTGGCTCGGTCGACTCCTTGGCGATCCGTCCGGCGAACCGACGGTTGAACGAGCAAGTGCGCTGTGCGCGGGCATTGTGCTGGCCGGGTTGCAGGGAGACCTCGAGGCGGGGAATGCCCTTATGGAAGAGGCGCGTGCCATAGCCGAACAGACGGCCGACCCGAGGATGCAGGCCATCATCGAACGCGCCGAAGGCAGCCTCGCGTTGTACAGCGGGAATTTGGCCCAGGCGTGTGCCCGTTTCGAGAGTGTCCTTGCGTCGTTCGGCAGTAAGGATGATGCCGCACGCATAGGCGTTCTGCAGTTACTCGGGAGGGCGTATGGACAGCTCGACGAGTTGCAGCGCGAGATCGAATGCTGTCAGCAAATACTCACGGTCACCGAAACCCGCGGCGAAGTGCTGTACCGGTCGTACGCTCTGAGGGCCATGGCTGTTGCCCTCTGGCGGAAGGGAAATTCCAGTCGGGCGGCAGAGCTAGTCGAGAAGTCCTTACGGCTGACCCGGGAGGGAAGCGGATTTCTCACTGCCGCAGCCTGTCTCGAGGTACTGTCCTGGACCGCGGCAGCCGGACCGGACGTGAAGCGAGCCGCAGTACTGATGGGCGCGGCCGAGGAGTTGGCGCGGTCGATGGGCAGCTTCACGGCGTTGTTCCCCGAGTTGCAGATGCACCACGAGCAATGCAAGCGGACAGTTCGTCAGGAGCTCGGTGAACAGGCGTTCGAGCTGGCTCACAACGAAGGCCGGTGCCTCGATTTCGACGCCGCGATCGCGTACGCGCTCCGTGAACAAGCTGTGGATAGCGATAAGGCGCAGCCTTCGGCCGCAAACTCATTTACACTGACGAAGCGAGAACGTGAGGTCGCTGCACTCGTCGCCGATGGGCTGACCAACAGGGCCATCGCTGCTCGCCTTGTGATTTCGCCACGCACCGCCCAGGGGCACGTCGAACACCTTCTGACCAAACTCGGGTTCACGTCCCGGACCCAAATTGCGGCGTGGGTCGCGGATCAGGCCACTCGTGACCGAGACTGACGTGGAATTGGCCGACCCCTTCTGGTACGTCAAGCCAGGTATCGCACAAGATTGTCGGCGACGCAGGCGGGGCGCTGCGCATCCTCGGTGGTGATCGTGACGGTTCGTTCGACCTGCACACCGCCGGGGACGTCGGTTACGGAGGTGAGCATAACGGTACCGCGAACTCGGCTACCGACGGGCACTGGAGTGATGAACCGTGTCTTACCGAGCCCGTAATTGAGGGCCATACGGGCGCCACTGACAGTCATGACCTGCTGGGTGATCGGTGCGAGTAGAGCGAGCGTCAGAAATCCGTGTGCGATCGTGCAGCCGTAAGGACCACTCGCGGCGCGCTCGGTGTCGACGTGGATCCATTGATCATCACCGGTGGCGGCCGCGAAGCGGTCGATACGTTCCTGGTCGACAGTGATCCAGTCACTGGTGCCGATCTCGGTCCCGGCGGCCGCGCGGAGCATGTCGAAGTTGGTGAAGTCTCTCATGTGTGTCCTTTTGCTTGCGTCGCCCACATCATCCCGCTCGGGTCTGCGGCACATGCAATCTGCTGTCACAGATATCAGTTAGTTGCGTGACGAGGTGGGGCGTCAGCTGATGCTGTCGGTGGGTGGACAGGAGCCGGCGCAGTCGGAAGAAGAACTGGTATGCGGGAATACCGAACTCGACGAAGATGTCCTCGTCGGGTCCGCCGTCCCAATGTCGCCATTTGATGGCGAATTCGATCATCGCGCTGTCGGTGTCCATTGCGGACCTCCTACGTCGAAGTGTGAGTTCTGTGCGTCTACGCCGGGTCCTGTCTTCGCGCGGCCGAGCGTGGTTCGGGAGGGTGTTACCCCACCAGATCTTTCAAGTGCTCCTTCATGACCTTGCCGGTGGCGTTCAACGGGAGCGAGTCGACGAACCTTACGGTCCGCGGCACCTTGAACCCTGCCATTCGCTCACGGCTCCAGGCGATCAGCTCTTCGGCGGTGACAGGCTTTTTCGCTACCACGAACGCTTTCCCCACCTGTCCGAGCCGCTCGTCGGGAACGCCGATCACCGCTACTTGGTCGACTGCAGGGTGCTCGAGCAGGAATCCCTCTATCTCGGCCGGATAGGCATTGAAACCGCCGACGATGTACATGTCCTTCTTGCGGCCGATGATGCGCAACCGGCCCCCGTCGTCGAGGGTCCCCAGATCCCCGGTGTGCAACCAGCCGTCGGCATCGATGGCTTCCGCGGTCGCGGCCGGATCGTCGAGGTAACCCTGCATGACGGTGTAACCCCGGATCAACACTTCGTTGTCGGCTGCGATCCGCAATTCGACTCCCTCGCAGGGTGTGCCGACGGTCGTCGCAATTTCTTCGAAGGTGTCGCCGGGCCGCGAGGCGGTTGCCG
This sequence comes from Rhodococcus sp. MSC1_016, assembly GCF_023667485.2. NCBI lineage: Bacteria > Bacillati > Actinomycetota > Actinomycetes > Mycobacteriales > Nocardiaceae > Rhodococcus > Rhodococcus sp. MSC1_016. Next base: position 4,389,804 of record NZ_JAMOZI020000001.1, on the reverse strand, counting down.
TCCCACCCTCGCTGAGGCCGTACCCGGTCATGATGGTCTCGAACGGCAGTTCGTCGTGAATTCGCCGGATGAGTTCGACCGGGATATCCGCTGAACCGGTCACCGCTGCACGCAAGGACGCCAGATCCCAGTTCCCCTGCGCTGCCAGAAGCGACTGATAGAGGGTCGGCGGACCGGGCAGCATGGTCACCCTCTCCTTCTCCACCAGTTCGAGTACCCGATCGACGTCGAGTACGGGCACCGGCAGGATGGTGGCGCCCCGAATGAGGGAGGCGATCACACCTGCCTTGTAACCGAACATGTGGAAGAACGGATTGACGATCAGATAGCGGTCACCTTCCCGCAGATCCGCCAGATCGCACCACTCCGAGAAGAGGCGGAGCGTCTGGCGGTGATTCATCATGACGCCCTTCGGGCGGCCGGTCGTACCGGACGTGTACATGATGTCGGCGATGTCTTCGCCGCTGACCTCACACTCGAAGGGCTGGCCGTCCGAGAGAAAGCCCGATTTGAGATCGATCACGGGCACACCATCGGGTCCCGAGTACCGGACACCGAGGAAACCCTGCTCGACCAGCAGAAGTTTCGCGCCGCTGCGCCGGATGATGTCTTCGGCCTCGTCCTGCTTGTACCGGGTGTTCACGGGAACGAGCACGCCGCCGGCGGTCAGCAGACCGAACGCGGCGACGATCCATTCGGCCGAGTTCGGTGCCCAGAGGGCCACCCGGTCACCCTTGTCGATGCCGGCCGAAGCGAATGCCCCTGCGGCTCGCCGAACTCGGCCGGCGAGTTCGGCGAAGGTGATCCGAAGCGGCCCGTCGACGACCGCTTCGGCAGTGCCGAAGCGGTCGCCCGCGCTCAGGACCATCTGGGGGATGGTCTCCCACGTCATAGATTCATCAACCTCGCGAGGTTGCCGCCCATGATCTTGGCCTGGTCCTTCTCTTCCAGGTGTCCGAGCATGTCGGCGAAGTGCCGCGGTTGTGCCAGACCTTCCGGGTGCGGGTAGTCGGACCCGAACAGCACCTGGTCGACACCGATCAAGTCGATCAGGTCGGTCACGCCCTCCTCATAGAAGGGGCTGACATGGATGCTGCGCTTGATCGCCTCCACCGGATCTTGCATACCGAAGCCCTCGGGGGCCTTCTTGTACGTGTCGGCCAGGACGTCGAGCAGGGGCTTCAGCCAACTCGAGCCGTTCTCGATGACAGCGAGCTTGATATCGGGGAAGCGGAACAGCGCGCCGTGGCAGACCCACGAGGCCACCGTGTCCTGCACGGGCCGCCATTCGTTGACCATCCGGAACGTGTTCGTCTGGAACGGCAGCATTTCGCCGTCACTGCCCTCCCACTCTGCATCGTGCCGGGCGTAACCGCTGTCCGAGGAATGCATCGCGACGAGGATGTCGAGCTCGACGACACGCTTCCAGAAGGGGTCGAACTCGGGGAGGGCGAACGAGCGGGAACCCTTGTAGCCGGGTACCGGTGCGGGGCGGATGAGAATTGCCCTGGCGCCTCGCTCGACCACCCACTCCAGCTCCTCGATCGCCTTGTCGACGTTCGGCAGCGTGATCACGGGTGTGGTGAAGATACGGTCCTGGTAGTTGAAATTCCATGTCTCGTAGAGCCACTCGTTGAGCGCGTGGACGACAACATGGATCAGGTCCGGATCGTCACGCATGCGCTCCTCGACGAGGCTGGCAAGGGTCGGGAACATCAGTGTCCGCTGCACGCCCAGCTCGTCGAGCAGCTCGAGACGAGCGGCAGGCTCACGAAAGGCCGGGATCGACTTCATCGATTTGCCGAAGATCTCACGCCGGCTCTTGCCCTCGGGGTTCCCGTTCTTGAAATAGTCCTCCATCGAGCCGGGCCGAGCGACCACGTCGAAGGTGGGGTTGGGGATGTAATCGCTGATCTGGCCGCGAATAGCGATCTTGGTGCGGCCGTCGACCTGCACATACTTGATCGCATCCTTGTACTTCTCGGGAAGGAACTTGGTAAGGGCCTCCTCGGTCTCGTACAGGTGGTTGTCCGCGTCGAACAGCGGATACGGCAAGTCGTTCACTGGCATGAGATCCTCCTTATCGGTTTACGAGAATACTATTCTCTTCTGGCGAGTGCCGCAATGTCCTACCGCACGAGAAACTTCTGGATCTTGCCGCTGGCGGTCCGCGGAAAGTCGTCGACTCGGTGCAGTTCCTCCGGCCACTTCTGCCGCGCGATCTCGGCTCGCTCGAAGTGAGCGCGGACGGCGTCCATCGAGGGCATTGCGTGTCCGGGGCGCAGGCGCAGAACGGCGGCCGCTCGCTCCCCGAGGCGGGCGTCGGGCGCCGAAACTACAGCCGCCTCCGCGACCTCGGGCATGGCGAGGAGAACTTCCTCGACCTCGAGGGCGCTGATGTTCTCGCCGCCGCGAATGATGATGTCCGCCTTGCGATCGGTGATCGTCAGGTAACCGTCTTCGTCGATCGTGCCGATGTCCCCGGTGTGGTACCAGCCGTCCGAATCGAACGCTGCCTCCGTCAAGGTGAGATCGGTATAGCCGACGCAGAGATCGGGCCCACGACTGAGGATCTCACCGTCGGCCGCCAACCGGACCTCCACTCCGGGCAGGGCGTCCCCGTCCGTGAACAGCCGTTTGTCCTCGGGTGCCGTGTACCGCGAGCCCGTGATCGACGGATGTTCGGTGCTGCCGTACGAGCGGAACACGGTAATGCCCAGATCTGCCAGCCGAGTGGTCACCGCCGAGGGGACCGAAGACCCGCCGAGGCCCGCGTACCTCATGTGCGGCAGATGCCGGGGCGCAAAATCAGGATGGTCGAGGAGGCTGGTGACGAAGTAGGTGGCCCCGCCGCCGACGGTGAGCCCGTCGCTCTCCATCAGCGCCAGCGCCTGAGCTGGATCCCACGTGTCGGTCAGATTGATTGCCGTGCCGTCCAGAACGGGGATCAGGAAGGCATTCACCATGCCGATGAAGTGGCCGACGGGAGCGGCAGTGAGCTGTTTGCCCCGGTCCGACGGGTAGAGGCCCGCGAGCTGTCGCGTCTCGTGGCCCAGTGTCTGATGACTGTGAATGACACCTTTGGGGGCCCTCGTGGTGCCGGAGGTGAAGGCAATCAGCGCCGGACCCGCCGGATCCGCTTCGACGGTACCCGGCATCGGGTCCTCATCGAGCAGGTCGTCGAAGTCGCGGCCCACGACACCCACGACGGGCACGTCCGCGCACAGATCGGCGTGGTACTCGGTCCGCCCGAATCGTTCGGCGGTCACGAAGACGTGCGGCTTGGTCTCGCTGAGGATGTATCCGAGTTCCTTGCGCCCGTAGAAGTGGACGATCGGGACCACGGTGGCGCCCAGGAAGGCAGACGCCCAGAAAACAGCGGCCGCTTCCATCCAGTTGGGCAACTGGAAGGCGACCACGTCTCCGGGACCGACTCCGCGAGAACGCAATCCGCCCGCCAGTCGACGGGCAACGCGCTCGACGTCACCGAAGGTTCCCGACCACGGACGAACGGTCGAGTGAATCCGGAATTCAGTGTCGGGGGCGGCCTCGAGACCGCGCCTGAGCAGGTCTCCGATGGTGTCGTGGGTCCACCATCCCTCCTCTTCGTAGCGTCTGATCAGTTCGGGGGGGACGTGCCGCATGTGAGAGCTCCAATACCCGTGGACGGAGCCGCGCCGAGGTCGGCACCGCGGCGTCGGGACTCGCTCCGGCCGGCGTCTGCCAGCTGTGAATATGATATTCTCACTAAACAAGAATGCCAATATCGGAATGGAGAACAGCGCATGGTCGACCTCGAGCTGGAGCAGGAGTTGGCGGTCATCACCATCGATCGACCGCATGCTCGCAACGCCATCGCGCCGGAGACCATGGATCAGTTGGAGAAGGCGCTCGATGCGGCGGCCGGGGCCAAGGCGCTGGTGATCAGGGGAGCCGGTGACCGGGCCTTCGTGTCGGGCGGAGATCTCAAAGAGCTGAGCAAACTCAGAACCGAGGAGCAGGCGGCAGACATGGCGCGCCGGATGCGTACGGTCTGCGACCAGATCGCGAACTTCCCGGCGCCGGTCGTCGCCGCGCTGAACGGCCACGCTCTCGGCGGTGGGGCAGAGGTGGCCGTGGCCGCCGACATCCGGGTAGCCGCCGACGACATCAAGATTGGCTTCAACCAGGTCGCACTGGCGATCATGCCCGCATGGGGTGGCGCCGAGCGGCTCGCCGCGCTCGTCGGCCCGGGCAAGGCCCTCATGCTGGCCGGCTCGGGTGCCGTACTCGACGCGGCAGAAGCCGAACGTCTCGGATTGGTGGACCTGGTCATGCCCAGGACGTCCTTCGAGGATGGTTGGCGTTCGCTGGCCCTGTCGCTGGCCAACAACTCGGCTGGTGAGATCAAGCGTGTCATGGCGGGCGCCTCCGCAGCCGAGGCGGTCACGGCGTTCGCGCGGCTCTGGGTTGCCGACGAACATTGGGAGGCTGCAGACCGAGTGATGAGCCGCAGCAGGTGAACTCATAACCTTCGGGATGCGGTGCCCAGTCGGTTCCGTTGCCTTCGCACTGGGGAAAGATGTTGCAACACCCGCTGGACACGGCTTTGCGCCCGTCTCCGCTGGCATGGCGAGCCCCCCGCCGACATCGAGGACGCGTTGGTAGTTCGGCATCCCGGCGTACACCGTGACCGTCGGTGCAACGGCTGGGCGGCCTTCGTCGGCGTCGTCGTGGAGAGCCACGAAACGCCCGGCGACAATCCTGGGCGCGGGTCGTCCTACCGCTGCGGCTTGGATCACCGGCGCGATGTGCGAGTCGCACTTCCGCCGACCCCACCCACAGGACCGTGCCGTCGGCCTGGCCTGCCACCCGCAACATGTGCGGTGACACGGCAGACAACAGAACCGGCACGTCGTGAACAAGCGGCAGCATGCGGTTTGGCGCTGGTCGTCGCCCAATCGCCGCGAAACTCCACGCCCTCGCCGCGGAATAGCGCGGTCAGATTGTACGTATTCTTCGGTGTTCCTGCCTGGACGGTCGTAGGAGAGGCCATACACGTCACGGACTACGGACCTCGCGCAAGGGGCCGAGACCGAGCGTGAAACCGCCGCGGCCAATGGGCCCGGCGACGACGGCAGCTAACAAGGATAGGTCTGCAGCACAGCGGTTCCGAGCTCGATCGTCGTCGAGGTGGCGCTGCCGGCCCCCCGAGGGCTGGCAGTGGATCACTCGCGACCGTGCTGGCGCACCAGACGGAGGTGAACCCGTCCGCCTCGGTCTGCTGGGCTTGCCGCACCATCTTGTCAGTCGACGAAGCGCCGCCGGTCAGTGCTATCAGCATGATGCATCCTCCGTTGCCGCCACTAGAAGAAAATGTTCCTTTCCTCAGTCGGTAACTACGCTAGCTATAACAGAGAGTGATATTCTCGTTCTATCCAGCTGCCTCAGGAGGAACCGTGTTCGCCAACGCCACCCCGATCACCGCCACCATCGGTGTCGAGATCACCGAACTGCCGGGAAGCCACCTCGTCGACGACCGCGGCGCAGCCCGCTGCCGGGCCGCGCTGGACCAGTACGGCGTCGTTGTATTTCGGGAAGCCCACATCGACGACGACGATTTGGTCGCACTGAGCCGCCTCCTCGGCGACGTGGTCGTGGCGCAGGTGGGTGGGCAGGACGAGCACCCGGAGATATCAGCCATCAGTCTGGATCCGGCCAAGACCGTGTTGGCGTCCCTAAACCAGGGCACATTCCACTGGCACATCGACGGCGCCACGGACGCAGTGCCACAGAAGGCGACCTTGCTCACCGCACTGGAGGTGTCCGACGAGGGCGGCGACACCGAGTTCGCCAACACCTACGCAAGCTACGAGGCGCTAGGTGACGACGAGAAGGCGGAGATCGCCGACCTTCGGGTCGTGCACAGCTTCGCGGCAGCGCAAACGTTGGCCAATCCCGAGCCCTCGGACAAGCAGCGGGCGGCCTGGGACCGGGTGCCGACACGGGAGCATCCACTGGTCTGGACCCGCAGCAACGGGCGTAAGTCGTTGCTTCTTGGCGCGACGGCGTCTCATGTCGTCGGCTGGCCGGAGGACAAGGGCCGGGCGCTTCTCGACCGCCTCCTCGACTGGTCGACGCAACCTCGATTCGCGTTGCGGCATCACTGGCGGCGCGGCGACCTGGTGCTGTGGGACAACACCGGAATGCTGCACCGCGCCGTCCCCTACGCGCCGACGTCTGCCCGCCTACTGCACCGGACGACCTTGATCGGCGAGGAAGCCGTCGCCTGACCATTTCCGGTTCGACCCGTAAGGAGACCTATGACCACCGACGAAGACGTAATTACTCGGTTGCAGCGTGATGTGCAGTATTTGATGGACCGATCGGAGATCCTCGACTGCGTGTCCAAGCACTCTCGCGGCTGCGATCGGCACGATTCCGACCTACTTGGCAGCACCTATCACGTCGACGGTGTCGACGAGCACGGCACGAGCACCAATTTGGGGCCGGACTATGCGCGTTGGGCGAACGCCGTGCACGCGGCCTCCTCTCGCGCCCACACCCACAACGTCACCACTCACACTTGCGAGATTGACGGCGATACCGCTCACTGCGAGAGCTACGTGCTGGTGGGACTGCTCTATCAGGACGGCACCACGGTGCAATTGCTGAACGGCCGCTATCTCGATCGACTCGAACGACGTGAAGGTACGTGGCGGATCGCGGTCCGGCGATCGACCGTCGAATGGACCGCGACCGCCGACGCCTCACTACTTCAATCACCGTTCTTCACAAAGCAGGCGTTCGTCAAGGGCACGCGGGACAAGGACGACCTCTCCTACCAACGCCCGTTGTTCGTCGACACTCCAGCGCCCGAGCGTTGGTGATTGGCAGCGCCGGGTGCGTGTCGAAATCATTCGAGTCGGTCCCGAACAACATTAGTCTGCCTGCTAATTGCGCAGACGGTGCGCGCAAGTGCTGAGTCGATTGATCACGCACAACGGGTGTTTGCGATGCCCGGTACAGCGCGAAGCCGAAGACCGTGATCGCCCGCCTCAGGAGCCCGCCCCTTCTGTCGTGGATCTGATCGGGTAATTCCGGGATCGTATGCTAAGTAATTGGCTCGCAGTAGTTTTCGGGTCGAAAGATGGGAAGACGCCTTCTTTGCAAGTAACCGCGATCGTGTCACCGTGCCGTGCGAGGTAGCGAAAATGGCCAGGGATCATCGATGCCGAAGTAGGAGGACTTATGTCAGTTAATGGGGTGGTGGCAGTGGTCACCGGAGCAAGTCGCGGCGCTGGAGCCGGTATCGCACGGGCGCTGGGCAGTCACGGTGCCACGGTCTACGTCACCGGGCGATCCGAGAGCGCCGGCGATTCGGCACGGCCGGGCACCATTGGCGAAACCGCGGACCTCGTCACGGCCGCCGGTGGTCGAGGCATCGCTGTACGCGTTGACCACAGCGATGACGAGCAAGTGAAGGCGTTCTTCGATCAGGTCGGCCGCGACCACGGACGTATCGACATCCTAGTCAATAACGCCGCGATCATCCGCGATGAAATGATGGGCCGTACGAAGTTCTGGGAGGAGCCCCTCAATGTTGTCGACACATTCGACGTCGGACTACGAAGCAGCTATGTGGCTACGGTCTATGCCGCCCCGTTGATGCTCTCACATCAGGGTGGGCTGGTGGCCTTCACGTCGTCATCGGGCGCTGTCCACTATGCCTTTGGCCCTGCCTATGGTGTCCCAAAGGCGGGTACAGACAAGATGGCGGCCGACATGGCGTACGACTTCAAAGAGTTTGATATCGCGGCCGTTTCAATATGGATGGGTTCGCTACTCACCGACCGTGTAAAGCAGATCATCGCGAGCAACCCGGCGAAATTCGGCCACATTCTGGACAGTGCCGAGACGCCGGAGCTGACCGGCCATGTCATCTGGGCCCTTTTCAATGATCCTGAGCTCATGGCGATCAGCGGTCAAACTCTCATTGGTGCAGAACTTGCGGTCAAGTACGGCATAAAAGACGCTGGAAATCGCCAGCCCCCATCCTACCGGCAGCTTTTCAATGTTCATCCGAACAGGCAGTACAGCCACGTCATGAGATAAGTCGGGCAACTTGATTATTGCTGCAACGACAGTTGCGATGTCCAAATCCGTAGTGGCTGGCACGGGATTTGGTGAGACTGGCGCGGCGCCGGGTCTGTCACTACCTCCTATGTCAAGCAGCGATGGTGACTGATAGCGATTGGTCGGTGAGTATGGCACGGAAGACGACGTGGGAGAGTCTGATGTTGTTGCTTCCGCACCACCGTCACCGTCGGCTTTTGTGGCGGGCCAAGAGTGCGCGTGCATCATCGGCTGCGTCACGGTGAGTTTGAGTCCAGCGGTTCACAGCCACCGCCCGCAGGGCAAGATGAGGCTGCATCCTTGGAGTGGACACCCCTGACAATGGTTCCAGTGGAGAGCCAGGAGGGATGTCGAGGTGGGACGCCAGTCTCTGTACACGGAGGAATTCCGGAAGGACGCGGTCGCGCTGTACCGCGCGGCCGATGGTCAACGCACGCACGCGGCGGTGGCCGCGGACCTGGGCATCAGTGGCGAGACGCTGCGGACGTGGGTTCGTAAGGACGCCGCCCGAGAGGGACGCCCGGACGCCCGCCGCATAGCCGGTGGGGAGACCGAGTCGGACGAGCTCGCGCGCCTGCGGGCAGAAAATGCTCGGCTGCGGGGTACGGAGAAGGAATGGCAGCTCGAACGGGAGATTCTGCGCCGGGCAGCCGCGTATTTCGCATCAAGGAGGTGAAGTGAAGACCCGCCGCTGGGACTTCATCTCCGACCTTTGCGCCGAGTTCTTCCGTGCTGCGGCTGTGCTGGGTGCTCGGGACCTCCCGCTCCGGCTACTACAAGCACCTGGCCACCGAGGATGCTCGTGCCGAGCATGCGGCGGAGGAAGCCGCGACCGTCGTCGAGATCCGCGCCAGCCATGCCGAGCACCGCAGCGCCTACGGCGCCCCGCGGGTGCATGCCGAACTGCGGTCCCGCGGGCACAGGATCAACCGCACACGGGTGACCGAAGCTGATGCGGATCCACCACGTCGTCGGCCGGCACCTGCGCCGCAGCAAACGCACGACGATCGCGGACAGGTCGGCTCCACTCGTTCCGGATCTGGTGATGCGGGACTTCACCGCTACAGCGATGAATACGAAGTGGTGTGGGGACGTTCCCCCAAGCACTTCGTCCAGGGAGGTACCCCCACCTATCGGAGTGACGGCGACGTCGATTGAAGTACGAGAGCCAGTCGAACAGGTCCAGCCGTGCTCGGATACCTCACCCCGGTCGAGTTCGAACAACGACTGATCGCGTCGTCTACGCTGTCAATCGCCGCAGAAATCGGGTGTTCACTCCCGAGGGGCAACCTCAGACCCTTGCCACACCCCCGCACCGGAGAATTGACCGATTTTCTGTTCGTCGCGCACGGTCGCCGCCTCGGCCAAACCCGGCTGCGCACTGGACTGCTCCCGCCGTCGAGTCCTGCGGGCTGCGCGGGACCGGCGGCGCACCGTTTGGTGGTGACCCCACATCAGCTACGGCATACCTGAGCCACCGAGCTCGCCAACGCCGGGATGAGCCTGCAAGCATGGATGGCGCTGCTCGAGCACGTCTACTCCCCAGATGACCCTGCGTTACGCCACCCCGGCCTCGCCGCCGCTGCGCGACGCCTAGGACCAGGCCATGGGCAAGATGCGCCGCCGGTTCACCCTCACCCCGGTCGGCAAATCCATCGTCCCCGACACCATCAGCTGGCTCGGCAGCGAGATGCTCAAAACCCGTGTTGCCCAAGGCTACTGCTCCCGCCACGAAGCGGCCGGCGCCTGCCCCTACGCCAACATCTGCGAAACCTGCGCCAACTTCGTCACCGGACCCGAGTTCCGCGGCGCGCTCGAGGCGCGACGCACCGACATCCAGGCCCTCGAGGCCGACGCCCGCGACCGTGGTTGGCTCGACGAAGCCGCCCGCCACCACGGCGTCGCCGACGCCCTGACCGACCACCTGCACCGCCTCGACCGCGCCCCGCTACGGACGCCGCCTACCAACGGCCATATCTAGCACCGACGACTCCCACCGTCACAGGTGGAGAGCACTGCAGGGCGCCGACGAAGAGGTTGAGGACCGCCCGCAGGTCGACAAGAACGCCTGCTCGGCCCCGACCACCTCGGCCATGAGCTGCTCGGCTCTCGAGAGATAACCGTTACTCGAATTCCGGTCGTTGAGTCCGCCGGACGCGAGCACATCCGAGCGGAACGAGTCGTTGCCGGCTATTCTGCTCCCGTAGTTCCTTGAGTTCCTTCGCTGCCTCGGCGTCCATACCGGAGTACTGGCGACGCCAGTTGTACAGCGTCGCCGCCGACACCTCGAGTGCGGCGGCGATCTCCTCGCCGTTCTTGCCTTCCGCGGCCAACTCGTCGGCCCGGCGCAGCTTGTACACGATGTCCTCCGCCGAGTGACGTTTGCGCCCCGCCATGATCCCTATCGTCCTCGCCCTCACCAGGGCAATCAGGACTCTAGAACAACTCGGACCTACTCACAGGGGGGCACGCCACCTGCAGCAGGCTACCGGCTGCCCATCAGTTCAGCCACAACTGTTCCGGCAGTAGTGATCCGACCGTGTACATCTCGATTCCGTGGACGTTCTTGCCTGAAACGTAGGTCGGTGAGGACCGGGTGTACCACAGCACCGGGTTCAGTTCGACCAGCCTGTCCTGCACCACCTGGTAGGCAGCGGTGCGTGCTTCCACTGTTGTGGCGATGCGGCCGGCGTCGAGTGCCTCATCGAGTTGGGGATCACTGATCCCGGTGTAGTTGCCACGCGAGGTCGAGTGGAAGACACTCCACAACGACGAGTCCGGATCCTGCACTGTCGAGGACAAGATGACCATGTCAAAGTCATGGGCCGCGATCCGCGGCACCCCGGCTGCGAAATCGATGATCTCCACGTTCGCCTCGACATTGTCGAGCACAGTCAGTTGCGTCTGAAAGGCTTCGGCCACCGCCCGGTTCTCCGGCGTCGAGTACGCCAGGAACGTGAACGACAGTGACTTGCCTTCTGCAGCGAGTTCATCGAGCAATTTCTGGGCCTCGGCACGATTGGTGGTCGGTAGCGGGGTGTCGGTATAGAACGGCGATCCCTCGATGAAGAGGGTTTCGGGCACCTCACCCGCCCCGTTGTAAACAGCGGCATTGATCGCGTCCCGATCCAACGCGAGTGCCAGGGCGCGGCGCGCACGCTCGTCATCGAATGGCGCCGATCGCACGTTCAGCCCGATGAACTGCCCTCCACCGGTGGGCACGGTCTCGGACGAGAGCCCTGCCGCCTCGGCCTTGGCGATACTTGCCCCGCTCGCCTCCGAGGCAAGGTCGGCGCTACCCGTGGTCATCGCGTTGACCCGCTGATTGGTGTCGGTGGCCGAACGAATGGTGATGCCGTCCAGATATGGTCGAGGTGCGTCCCAGTAATTGGGGTTCTTCGTCAGTTCGATAACACTCTGCCGCTGCCAGTTCACCAACGTGAACGGCCCGGCCCCGACCGGCTCGGCATTGAAGGCCTCGGTCCCTTTCTGCAACGCAGTCGGCGACGCAATCCAGTTCATCCCGCTGGTCACCAGCGACTGCGCGAAGTTCGGATTCGGTGACACCATAGTCACCTTCAACGTCATCGGGTCGACCACTTCGGTCGATGCCACCTGTGCCGCGGGCGGCAACGACGGCGACGCCACCGAGGGATCACGCAACCGATCCCAATTGAACTTGACCGCTGCCGCATCAAGAGGCGTCCCGTCGGTGAACATCAATCCCGGTCGCAACATCAACGTGAATGTCCTGCCCCCATCCGAAGTGGTGAAGTCGGTCGCCATCTTGTATTCGATGTCCAACGTCTCTTCGTCGTTGATCATCAAGGTCCCGTACAACGCATTACCCAGCAGCCCGTTCGCAACCCACACGTTGATCAGAGCAGCCGGATCCATCATGCGGGGTTCACCCCCCTGAACCACCCGTATCGTCCCACCGGGCACGGGCTCACCTTCCAAAGACGGACCACCCCCACCTTCGGAATCCGCCCCCCCACAGGCGCTGAGTAAGAGCAAGGCGGCAAACGCCGCCGCAAGAATGCGTTTGTGTCGGATCATGAAGACCTTTCGATCTGAAGGAGCTCGGACGGGGACTCGCTGTCATTGCGGCTGTCACGAACCCGGTACCAGGGGATGATTCTGGCGTCGCTCATTGACAGGAACTGTCTTGCGGCATTGCCGCGCAATGTAGGCGATCGTGAGAACGATACTCTCAATAGGCAGAATTCGGTTCTGAATTGTGCAAACATGGCATTTACCAAAGTGGACGCGGCGAATGCACGCGGCGGCCGGCCCGTCCTGCGAAAGGAATCACATGGAGATGACACCGAGTTATCACGCCCGACGCACACCGGATCATCCGGCCATCGTGATGGGAACAAGCGGCGAGATCGTGACATATCGGCAATTGGAAGACCGTTCTACTCGATTCGCCAGTGCACTGCGTACACGCGGGCTCACAGCGGGCGACCACATCGCAATCCTGATGGAAAACACTCGATCCTTTCTCGAGATCGCCTGGGCTGCACAACGGTCGGGCCTCTACTACACAGCCATCAATCGGCACCTGCGCCCAGACGAGGTCCAGTACATCCTCGATGACTGCGGTGCGGTCGCCCTCATTGCAAGCGAGTCGACCAGCGACGTGGTGACCGAACTCGACCTCGAGGGCGTTCGGGTCAAGATCGCCGGCACCGGCGAGATCGACGGCTTCGAGCGTTACGACGACGTCCTCGCAGCGTCGAGTGCTGGGCGTCTCGCCGATGAGAGCGAAGGTCGCGAGATGCTCTACTCATCGGGCACGACCGGACGGCCCAAGGGAGTCCGGAAGCCGCTGCCTCAGACCCCCTTCGGCGATCCGTCGTCGGCACCGGTGCAGATCGCCCAGGGAATGCTCGATCACAGTTCCTCCGGCGACGTCGTCTACTTGTCCCCCGCGCCCCTCTACCATGGTTCACCGCTGGTCTTTTCGATGTCGTGGCAGCGCGCCGGTGCAACGGTGGTATTGATGGAAGGTTTCGACCCACACAGGTGCCTGGAGCTGATCACAACCCATCGGGTCACCGACGCTCAATTCGTTCCGACCATGTTTGTGCGGATGCTCAGGCTTCCGGAGCAAGAACGAACACAGTACGACCTTTCGAGTCTGCGCAGTGTCATGCACTCCGCCGCGCCGTGCCCGATCGCCGTCAAACGGCAGATGCTCGGCTGGTGGGGACCAATTATCCACGAATACTATTCGGGCACAGAAGATGTCGGAGCATCTTCCATCACCGCTCAGGAGTGGCTGACGCATCCGGGATCGGTCGGACGGCCGCTGCAGAAATGTCACATCGTGGGCGAGGACGGACAAGAGCTGCCGACCGGCGCCTCCGGGGTCGTCTATTTCGAGGGCGGTCGTCCTTTCGAGTATCACAACGATCCGGAGAAGACCGCGTCGGTGACCGACATTCACGGCTGGCGCACCATCGGCGACATGGGATACCTCGACGAGGAGGGCTATCTGTATCTCACAGACCGCAAGGCCCACATGATCATCTCCGGCGGCCTCAACATCTATCCGCAGGAAACCGAGAACATCCTCGCCGGTCACCCGCTGATCGCCGATGTCGCAGTGATCGGCGTGCCCGACGAAGAGATGGGCGAAGCTGTGAAGGCTGTCGTCCAGCTCGTGAATCCGCCGGCCACCGCCGACACGGAGGCGACGCTGATCGAATATTGCCGTAAGGAACTGGCCTCGTACAAGTGCCCGCGCAGCATTGATTTCGTCGATGAACTGCCGCGTGACCCGAACGGCAAGCTGTACAAACGTCGTCTACGTGAGCACTACTGGGCCGGACGAGACAGCCTCATACTCTGACGCTCCCTACGGTCCGATCGGGCCGGGCGCACACAGACCCAGCACCCGGCCATTCCCGACCGAACCGCCCGACCACCACCATGGACAGTCGCCCGTCTGTAAACCAGACGCCGAGCCCCCGAGCCAGGAGTGAAGTGCATGGGACAGTTTTGCGTTGTCCGAACAACCGGGTCCGTCTTGCACGTGACCATCGATCGCCAAGATCGGCGCAATGCGCTCAGCAGTAGCGCCAGCCATGAACTCGGCGCCGTCTTCGACGAGTTCGAGCGCGACCCGGCCTGTCGCGTCGCGGTTCTGACCGGCGCCGGCGGCAGGGCATTCTGTGCCGGGGCCGACCTGAAGGAGCCCGGCCGTGCGGGCCCCGACGGCGCAGTCCCGAGTTCTGGTTTCGGCGGACTCACCAACCGGTTCAACCGGACCAAGCCGGTGATCGCCGCCGTCAACGGTGCTGCGATGGGCGGCGGGTTCGAACTCGCCTTGGCCTGCGACCTCGTTATAGCGGTTGATCACGCCACCTTCGGACTTCCGGAAGCACGAGTTGGGCTTGCCGCGCTCAGTGGTGGGATCCAGCGCCTCATCAACGAGATCGGCCCGACCCGCGCACGCGGGATGCTGCTCACTGGTCGCCACCTTTCTGCCCGTGACGGACTACGATTCGGCTTTGTCAACGAAGTCGTCGCAGCCATTGACCTGGCCGACACCGTCAACGCCTGGTGTGACGAGGTGATCGCATGCTCGCCGGCGTCGATCCAGACCACGCTGGCCATCGCCAATGCCTTCGACGGCAGGAGCGTCGAAGATTCCATGAACGACATGTGGTCGATGAACGCGGTCCGAGAGCTCTACTCCGGCCCGGACGCGCGCGAGGGCACTGGGGCTTTCGCCGAGCGCCGGACCCCGACCTGGAGCGAATCATGACCAGCGGAGATACCGAACCAAGTTCCGCCGCAGATGAATCGGTGATCACGAGGCGCGTCGGTGCGGTCGCGGTGGTCACTCTCAACCGCGAGAGGCGGCGCAACGGCGTGACGATCGAGATGTGTGAGCAACTCCACCTGAGGCTCAGTGAGATCGCGTCGAGCGACGCCAAGGTTGTCGTGATTCGCGGGTCGGGGAACGACTTCTCGGTGGGTGCCGACCTTACCGAAGACTCCGCCGCACGGGGGCCATCCACCCTCGAACGATTGGGGCACACCTATCACGCCTCGACGCTGCTTCATTCCATGCCGCAGGTCACCATTGCCGCCATCGATGGTGCCTGCGCCGGTGCGGCAATGGGTTGGGCGTGCGCTTGCGACTTCCGATTCGCCTCCACGCGAGCACGGTTCAAGACCGCCTTCCTCGACGTCGGGGTGTCCGGCGACATGGGACTGGCGTGGTCGCTCATCCGAATCGTCGGCGGCGCCCGCGCGCGAGAGCTACTCCTCTTCCCAGAGAAGATCTCCGCTGAAGCTGCTCATGATCTGGACCTCGTCACCCGGCTGTTCGCACCCGAGAGCCTGCACGACCGAGTGATGGGCCTGGCCGAGGAACTGGCCGCGCGACATTCCTTTCCGCTGCGGATGATGAAGGCGAACCTGATCTCGGCCGAAACCGCTGACATGCCGAGCTATGTCGACATCGAATCGGCCCGGCACCTGCACACCGCCACCGGGCCATCTCTGGTGGCGGGTATCGAGAGTTTCCGCAGGCGCAGCACTCCCAGCCCCTAACCCGCGATGACAAGACCGTTCCAACCACAAGCCAGAGGGGCTCATGTCCACAGAACACATCAGCTACACCGAACTCGCCGACATGCCGGCTCGTCAGATGTCGATGGGCCTGGCGCTGAGCTGGCACGCCGCTCGCGATCCGCACCATCCGGCACTGACCATGAACGGGATCACCCTGAGTCGACTGGAACTGGATCGCGCCGCAAACCGGCTGGCGCGTGATCTGGCGCAGCGTGGGGTCGGGCGTGACGACAGGGTGGCCGTGGTGCTGCCTACCGGCCCGAAACATCAGATCACCTGCCACAGCCTGTGGAAGCTCGGTGCCACAGTTGTCCCGCTGCCCGCGAGAGTCGTCGAATCCGAGTTGGGTCAGCTCGTCAGCGCTGCCCATCCCGCGCTGATCATCGGAGCCGAGCTAGACGAGTATAACTGTCTCACAGCTGATTTCGAGCCAGATTCGGATCTACCGGACGGTCCACTCCCGGAAGTGGTTTCGACGCAGTGGAAGGCGAGCACCAGCGGCGGGAGCACCGGCAGCCCCAAGCTCATCGTCGAAGACCGCACCTCGCTCATCCATCCCGAGCAACCCATACCGATCCTGCACATGCGCGGCACCGACGTCCTCTTGCATCCCGCCGGCGCCTACCACAATGCGGCGTTCTCACAGACGAACTGGGCTCTTTGCTGGGGCATCCACGTAATCCTGATGGGACGATTCGACGCCCGGGAATGGCTACGGATCGTGCAAGACTACAAAGTCTGCTGGGCGTATCTGGTTCCGACGATGATGAGCAGAATCCTGTCGCTCCCTGCGGACGTTCGCGAGAACGCGGACGTCTCGACACTCCGGATCGTCATCCACATGGCGGCGCCGTGTCCTCCGTGGGTCAAGCAGGCATGGATCGACTGGATCGGACCCGAGGCGATCTGGGAGATCTACGCCGGCACCGAAGGGTACGGCGCGACGATGATCAGCGGTCCGGAATGGCTGGAGCACCGTGGTTCTGTCGGAAAGGCACCCCCAGGCACCGAGATTCGCAACGACGAGGGCCGAGTGTTGGGCGCCGGTGAAATCGGCACGGTCTGGTTCAGCCCACCCGTCGGTAACCCGTTTGGACATTCACTCGAATACCACACATACGGCGATGTGGGTTCGATCGATGAGAACGGCTACCTCTACCTCGCGGATCGCCGAACCGACCTCATTCTGACCGGTGGCGTGAATGTCTACCCCGCTGAAATCGAATCGGTGCTCGAGCAGGCACCCGGCGTGGTCACCGCCGCCGTGATCGGCCTGCCCGACCCCGATCTGGGCGCGGTGGCCCACGCCATCCTCGAACTGGAGCCAGGTCTACCCACCCCGACATCCTCTGACCTCACGACATTTGTCCGGACCCGTCTGTCCCCCGGAAAAGTGCCTTTCACCTACGAGGTGGTCAGTGAGTCACTGCGCGACGAGGCAGGAAAACTACGGCGCAGCCGGTTGCGCGACGAGCGACTCGCCACCGACAGGCACACCTATCTGAAGTTACTTCCTGGTCCCTGCTGATCGCGTTGGCGTAACCGAGAACCGAGGACGGCCATCCCCAGCCCGTGCCCGGGTCACCCCGCGGGCGAAGACCATGATGGCCGCCGCCGTCCTCGACGGCGACCGCTCGGTGGCCGCCGTTGCCGCCGAGTACCGGTGCGGGTGGCACACCGTCCACGGTCGGGTCGACACCGTCGCCGTCACCGCACTCGACACCCCACCGGCCCCGGTGCGGGTGCTCGGCATCGACGAGACCCACCGCGGCAAGGCGAAATGGGAAACCGACCCGATCACCGGAACCCGTCGGTGGGTGGACCGGTGGGACATCGGCCTGGTCGACATCGCCGGCGACCAGGGCCTGCTCGCCCAGGTCAACGGACGCAACTCCGCGACGGTGATCGGCTGGCTCCACCAGCGCAACGAGCAGTGGCGGCGGCAGATCACCCACGTCACCATCGACCTGTCCGGCGTCTATGCCAAGGCGGTGCGCGAGGCGCTCCCGAACGCCGAGATCATCGTCGACCGATTCTATTCCGACGTCCGGGTTATGCCGACCTGGTCGGTGTCCCACCGATCCACCCACGACCGTTGTCCGGTGTCGGGGCAGGTCTCTCACTTAGCCTTCCCGTGTCGGGTCTCGTCGATGCCGAGGACGACGACCCGCTCGGGTTCGATCTCGAGGATTGGATCGGCGGTCACGACCACCGCGGTGTGGCAGAAGGTCCTCGACCACATCGAGGCCTTCCCCGGTTCTCAATACACCATCGGTGATCTCGCGGTCATCGCCGGCGTCGGCGCACGCCAACTGCAGAACCTCTTCAATGAGCAGTTCGGGATGTCCCCGACCACCTACATCCGGCAGATACGCCTCGACGGCGTGCGCGCGGACCTCCAACGAGGCGACGAGACCACGAAGATCAGCGACGTGGCCTTCAACTGGGGATTCAACCACCTGGGGCGCTTCGCCAACCACTACGAGCGCAAGTTCGGCGAAATACCCTCCCAAACGTTGAGAGCAGCGCGCAGGTAGTCCCACATCGAACATCTGAATAGGCACCGATCACGGCAAGCCACTGCACAGGGCCCAAAGGACAGCAGTCATGATCAGTACCCGCGCATCGTTCGCGTGGCAGAAGCGGTTCCGCGTTCTGGTCCGGGATTGCCGATCGTAAGTGGGAGACTTAACCTGGCAATGTCGAACCAACGCAGCCTTAACCGTTTTCGGTGAGCTGGCGCACCTGCTGTTGCCGTTTTATCCCGTGGACGCCGCGCACTGGGGGGCCGGTCCGGTGGTACCTCGCACCTGGAGACTGACCGGGAAGACTCGCTTGCTTGGCTGTTCCGGTGCGCTGTCATCAAGTCGGGCGAGGAGGAGCCGGACCGCTTCGGCGGCCATGTCCTCGATGGGCTGGTGAACGGTGGTGAGGTTGATCATTGCCCACCGTGCTTGTGGTGAATCGTCGAAGCCGACCACGGACAGTTCGGCGGGTACGGACACGCCGAGGCGTGCGGCCGCGTCCAATGCTGCAAACGCCAATTCGTCTGTGACACAGTAGATCGCAGTGGGTGGGTGGTCCATCGACAGCAGTGATGTCGCCATGTCCACACCGTGCTGGTGAGTCATGGTTGCTCGCCGGATGTAGTGGTCGGGTAGGGCGATACCACGGCGTTGGAGTGCTTGCCGGGCGCCGTCTTCGCGGGCGGCACCATTGGTGCGGTCGCGCGGTACCGACAGTATCGCGATGTCGCGGTGACCGAGTGCGGTCAGGTGGTCGATCACCAGCTCGCCAGCGCCCTCGTCGTCGGAGAGGACCACTTCGAGAGACAGGGTGGGATCGTCGCGGCTCAGGAGCACCACGGGGGTGTTTCGTTCCAGGACTCGGCGTACGGTGCGGGATTCTCGGCGAGCGGAAACGAAGATCATGCCGTCCACTGTCGCCGGATCGAGCACGTCCACGCTGTCGACGCCCTCAGGGACGTCCGGGTCGCGAATAAGGGCCATTCGATAACCGCGTTCGCTGAGACGGTGTTGAATGGCGTCGACGACCGTCGGGTAGAACGGCGACTTCAGATCGGCGACCACGACACCGATCGCCCGGGCACGTCTGGTGACCAGGCTGCGCGCTGCCGAGTTGGGGACGTAACCAAGTTCCCGTGCTGCGGCGAGAACCCGTTTGGTCGTCCGCTCGGCGACGGCGGGATCTCCTCGCATGACACGGGAGACTGTCGACTGGCTCAGTCCCAGGTAGGCGGCGAGATCGACACTGGTTACCACGTGCGGATCATACCCAACGGTGGGTCGGGTTCGGATGACGCCGTCGCGGGCTCCGAGGCCTGGGGGTGGTGCCGTGTGGTCGGCGTCGAAGTATGCGCCGGCAACGTCCGTACCTCCGGGTCGGCCCGGCCGAGAGCGGTGCCGGGCCGACCCGGATGCGGCTACCCATCTGTCAGGCGGTGTTCCGGCCACCGCTGAGGTCCAGTGTCTGTCCGGTGACGTAGCTGGCCTCGGTCGAGAGTAGCCAGGTCGCCAGGGCGGAAAATTCTGCTGTGCTGCCGACCCGGCCCATGGGAACCCGGGAGAGGAGTGCGGCGTTGCGTTCGGGACTGAGGTCGTCGAGCATGCGGGTGTGCATCATCGAGGGTGCGATCGCGTTGACGGTGACGTTGTGTGTGGCGACCTCCTTGGCGGCAGTTTTGACCAGGGACACCACGGCCGCTTTCGATGCGGAGTAGGCGGCCTGGAAGGGATTGCCCTCCCGAGCCGAGATCGAGGACAAGATGGCCACCCGGCCGTAGCCCTGCTCGGTCAGTGTGGGAAGTAGTGCGGCGAGGCCGTGGAAGCAGCCGTCGAGGTTGACACTCATGGTCTTCGACCAGCCCTCGAAGGGCATGGCCGTGATCGTGGTTTCCGGTCCCTGGATGCCGTGCGCGAAGAGTGCGCCATCGAGGCGGCCATGGGTGGCCAACACTCGGGCGACCGTCTCGTCCCAGGCCGCACGATCGGTCACATCGAGAGCCGCGATGTCGCGGTCCGTTCCGTCGCCGTCACCGACGACGTCGGTGCACACCACCGACGCGCCTTCGCGTATGAGCCGGTCCACGGCCGCCGATCCGAGGCCACCGGCGGCGCCGGTGACGAGGATGACGCGGCCGGCGAATCGGCCGGGATAGAACGTCGAGGGGTCGGCGGTGGTCACGTGCAGGAAGGGGGTGGTGTCAACTGCGGTCATCGAAGGGCGTCCGTTCGTTCGGTGTCGGTGGTCACAACCACCTGTTGTGTTGCGGTCATGAGTCTGTGCAAATGTTCTGTGATGCCGTGTGATTCGACGAAGGTGACGTCGGGAACTTCCACGCTGACCGGGACGCCGGGGAGCGCCGCGAGGATCTCGATCAGGGGAAACGCGCCCTT
The DNA here is from genome assembly GCF_023667485.2 of Rhodococcus sp. MSC1_016. Taxonomy (NCBI): domain Bacteria; kingdom Bacillati; phylum Actinomycetota; class Actinomycetes; order Mycobacteriales; family Nocardiaceae; genus Rhodococcus; species Rhodococcus sp. MSC1_016. The sequence continues at coordinate 4,369,180 of NZ_JAMOZI020000001.1, read as the reverse complement.
TCCGGGCACCTGACGGGAAGCGCGTGATTCGATCTGGCGGTCGGACCCATTGGTGTCCTGACCGAGGGGCATCCGCGTCGGCGCCTCGAGGTGCGGGACCGCGGCGGGACCGTCGCACAACTGGATTACCTGTATCGCTCCCTGTGGAGCGGTCGCGAGGTCGCCGACGGTGCCCCCGGCACGGACGAAATGCAGGACGTCGAGCATGATCCCGCACCCGGTCTGTTCCGCCACGGCAGCGGCGGCGCGGAAGGTGTCGACCTTTTGATACGAGATCGGCTCGATCGAGGCGGTGATATCGAACTCGTGGGCATCGCGCACCAGCGCGGCCAGGGAATCGGTCAGCCGATGCCGGTCGTCGTCACCGCCGATCACGTTGAGCACCCGTGCCCCGAGAACGGCTCCGGCCTCGAGCACCGGCATCCACTGGTCACGGCCGCGGACTCCGTCCAGGGTGAACACCTCGACATCGAACACGCTCACACCGGTGCTGTCGAGACGGGTCCGTGTCTGCGCTGACATCGGCGAGCCAGCGGCCATGGGGTACCGGGTCTCCGACGCGGTAGCGGGATGCACCCGCGCCCCGACGGAGGCGAATCCGCAGTCGGCCGCGGCCTCGACCAACTCGGGAGGGGGGAGATGCAGAGCCGACAGATGGGCCAGCCCGATGGGTCGTGTCATGAACAGTCCTTTGCGCGCTTTCGAAGGGGAGTTGACGGACAGCTGCGCCCTACTTATGCTGTGAATCACAAATTTACTACGTAGTCATTCAAGCACTGTGCCCCCTCAGTCGCAACCTGCCTTCGGCTCGCACTTCACTTCCAAGAAGGAACCCCACCCATGACTGTTTCGAATGTTCCAGCCTCGGAACCTTGTTCGGCCACCAGCCGCACCAGTCCGGTCGATGGCGAGGCCCCCGTATCGCCGCCGACCGGCTCGCGACGGGCAGCGATGGCCAGCACGGTCGGCGCGATCGTCGACTGGTACGACTTCTTCCTGTATGGGACGGCCGCCGCCCTGGTGTTCGGGCCGATGTTCTTCCCCTCCGAGGATCCGACCGTTGGTGTTCTCGCCTCGCTGGGCTCGTTCGCGGTCGGTTTCGTCTTCCGCCCGATCGGCGGAGCGATTTTCGGGCACTTCGGTGACCGGGTCGGCCGCCGGAAGATGCTGGTGATCACCATCTTGATCATGGGCCTGGCCAGTACCGCCATCGGTCTGCTGCCCAGCTACGCCGCCATCGGCATCGCGGCCCCGATCCTGCTGGTGAGCCTGCGCGCGGTGCAAGGCATCGCCGTGGGCGGCGAATGGGGTGGAGCTGCCCTGATGGCCGTGGAGAACGCGCCGACAAACAGGCGGAACTTCCTCGCCAGCGGGGTGCAGATCGGATCGTTCCTCGGCCTGCTTCTGGGCACCCTGGCGTTCTCGATCGTCGCCAACATGACCAACGAGGAGCAGTTCGATACATGGGGGTGGCGTCTGCCGTTCCTGGTCAGCATCCTTTTCGCCCTCGTCGGGCTCTGGATCCGCAGCGGCGTTCCCGAATCGAAGGTGTTCGCCGAACTCGAAGAGACGAAGAAGAAGCAGACCGCACCGCTGCTCGAGGCCCTGAGGACCAGCCCTAAGCAGATCCTCGCAATCATTGGGATGCGCCTGGTCGACCAGAGCACCTTCTACATCGGCTTCACGTTCTCCCTGGTCTACGTCAAGAACTACACCGACACTCCGCCGAGTAGCGTGCTGACCGCGTCGATGGTCGCACTCGTCCTCGCCGTACCGACCACCTCGCTGTGGGGACTACTCGCAGACCGGTTCGGTGCCCGCTGGTTCTACGTCGTCGGCCCGCTGTGCGCGGCCGCGGCCGGGATCCCGTTCTTCTCCGCCCTCGAAAGCGGATCGATGCCGATGATGATCGTCGGGTTCTTCATCCTGATCAACCTCGGGCACAACATCTCCGCGTCGGTGCAGCAAACCTGGTTCACCGACATGTTCGACGCCCGCATCCGCTACAGCGGGGCAGGCTTCGGCTACGCCGTCGCCGGAGCCGTGGGTGGCTTCGTGCCCCTGACCGCCACCGCACTACTCGGCGACAGCGGAGACTGGACTCCAGTAGCCATCTTGCTTACCGCCGCGTCCCTCATGGCACTCGCGGCTGGATTGTGGTCGTACAAGTGGACCGGGCAGGGCCGGCGATGACCGACACCCTCTCGTGCGATCTGCTCGTCATCGGTGCCGGAGCCGGTGGCCTCGCTGCAGCGGTCACCGCCGCCTACCACGGCGCGAAAGTCATCGTCGCGGAGAAAGCGGACGTCTGCGGCGGTGCCACCGCCTGGTCGGGCGGATGGATGTGGGCCCCGCGCAACCCCCTCGCGCGCGCCGACGGCATCGACGAGGACGTCGAGTTGCCGCGCACCTACCTGCAGCACCGGCTCGGTACGAACTTCGACGCCGCCAAGGTCGATGCGTTCCTGGCGCAAGCGCCGCGCATGGTCGGGTTCTTCCACGACAAGACCAGGCTGCAGTTCGTACCCGGCACCACCATCGCCGATATTCACGGCGGCACCCCCGGCGCCGGAACCGGACATCGATCGGTGGCACCCCGGCCGATCGACGCCTACCAGATTCCCGCCCCCGTCCGGGCGAAGCTGCGCTGGCAGCTCTACGAGACCTCGTTCCTCGGCATGGGAATCATGGCCGGGCCCGACCTCCAGGCGTTTCTGCACGCCACCCGCTCCCCGAAGGCCTTCGCGCACGCGGCCCGCCGCGTCACCCGGCACATCATCGACCTGGCCACCGCACGCAAGGGCATGCAACTGGTCAACGGCACCGCCCTGATCGGCCGGCTCCTGGCCTCGGCCGACGAACTCGGCGTCGACATCCGCGTTTCGTCGTCGGCGCGCACGCTGATCACCGACGACTCCGGGGCGGTGACCGGGGCGCAACTCGACTGCCCCGACGGCGTCGTTACCGTCCACGCCGCCCGGGGCGTGATCCTCGCGACAGGAGGTTTCCCGAGCAACATCGACATGCGCAAAAAGTACTTCCCGCGCACCCCGACCGGGCGTGAACACTGGACCCTGGTCCCCGACACCACCACCGGCGACGGGATTGCGCTCGCCGAATCTGCCGGTGGCCGACTCGACACCACCCTGGCCTCGCCGGTCGCCTACTGTCCGGTGTCGCTGGTGCCGTACCGTAACGGCGAAACTGGGGTGTTCCCGCACATCCTCGACCGCGGAAAGCCCGGGGTAATAGGGGTATTGGCGTCGGGTAAGCGGTTCGTCAACGAGGCCGACGGATATCACGATTACACCACCGCGATGGTCGACGCCGTTCCCGACGGGCAGGAAGTGTGCTCCTGGCTGGTTTGCGATCACCGCTTTCAGCGTCTGTATCCGTTGGGTATGTCGAAGCCGCGCCCCATCCCGATCTGGCCCTACCTGCGCTCGGGTTATCTGAAGAAGGGGCGCACTCTCACCGAGTTGGCTCAGCAATGCGGGATCGACCCCGACCAACTCCAGTCCACGGTCGCACTGTTCAACGATAATGCCCGACGCGGACAGGACCCCGAATTCCACCGCGGCGATACGATGTTCAACCGTGGCTCCGGGGATCCGGACAACCCGTTCCCGAATCCCTCACTCGCACCATTGGAGAAAGGTCCGTTTTATGCTGTCAAGGTCGTGCCGGGGAGCTTCGGTACCTTTGCCGGTGTTGTCACCGACGCTTCCGCGCGTGTGCTCGACGAATCCGACACACCGATAGCCGGCCTGTATGCTGTGGGCTCGGACCAGGCGAGCGTCATGGGCGGTCACTACCCCGCGGGCGGCATCAACATCGGCCCGGCGATGACCTTCGGCTACATCGCCGCACGACACGCAACAGGTGTCATGGACCTACAGGTGTTGTGGGGCAACCCAACCGACCGTCGCGCATAATCGGTTGGCGCCAGTTTTTGGTGGGAAGGCCTACCCTCCGACGCGGGAGAGGCAGCCCTGGCTGACCAGGGTCGAGACCGTCCGACGGGGTAGCGCACCACACTCGCACCGCTTGCCGCGGCACCATGGAAATTCATTGTCGTTGGGCGCCAAGCCTTTCCCTCGCTGATGCGAGGGGCCTCCTCAGTCCGGATCGGATTATTAACCTCATGAACTCTGGCCAGTATCGCTTGTGGCGCCAGAGGCGCCGCGCGGCTTGGATCGAAGCCAACCGCACACGCGGCCATCCCGATACCGAGGCGGAGCACCTCATAGAGTTCGCAAAGATGTGGGCGCCGTACGGGGGTGCTACGGAGGAGGAAATCCTGGTGCACTTCGGCATGACAAAGCGCCGATTCACAGAGCGTTTGTGGCAGGTGATCGCCGAATCGAACTGTGCCCAGGATGAGATGCGCGAGCTGGCCAACTCGTACCCTCACCGGCGAACCGGCAATTCAGACGGATGACGGTCCTGCAGACCCGAGAAATTTACGTGGAGGTCAGCGCGGGTAGAAGGCCGGTATGCACCCTGGCAAGGTTGGTCGCGAGCTCGCGGTAAGTCAGTCTGCACGCGGCCAGCGAGGCGGTGTCCCGACCACTGCGTCCGCGGTGGTGGTGCTCGAACGCCGGGACGACGAATGCGTCAATCACCTGGCCCGTCGGTGCAGCCGAAGTTGCATCTGTCTCGTCCATCGAGATGCGCTGGGATCGCTCATCGACGACGGCGGGAGGAGAGCAGGTTCGGCGATCGGGGCCTGGCAGATCGACCGGGCTTCAGTGTTGTGGCGGTGCTGGGTGGTGACCGCTGCGGCTTTGGGGTTTATGCTCGTTGACCAGCGCGAACCGAATTCTCGGTGTGGCGAGGTCGTGGCGAGGACGCGCGCTGGCTGACGAGTGTCGGGAGGCCGTCGATGGATGGTTGGGCTATTCGCGATTTCGTGCGTGAGGATCTGGAATCGGTTGTGCAGCTGGATGCGACCTCTCCGTCGACCCCGCAGCGTCCGGTGTCGCGATGTCGGACATGGTGACCGGTCTGCTGGGGCGGCATCCGGTGGCGGTGGCCGGTGATCGGGTGATCGGTGCCGCGGTGAGCCGGGTGGATGAGGATCGTGCCTGGATTCTCCGGATCTCCCTGGATCCGGAATGGCGGGGACTGGGGTTGGGGAGCGCACTGATCGCCGAACTCGAGCCCCGGTTGCTGGCGAAGGGGGTGCGGCGGGTGAGTGCTCTGCTCCCGGACGGGAGACCGGTGCGGGCGCCTTGACCAATTCCGGGTTCACTGCGCGGGCGGGCATCACCTATTACGAGAAGGTGGGAACGGTGTCCCCGCGGACGGCGGGGGTGCTGGCGCGGCTCGGTGGGGCGGTCCCACCTGCGGGGTTGTGGCGGCAGGTGGCCGGGATGAGCAAGGAGGAGACGTTGATCGAGCGGCGGATCGTGCTGCCGTTGTCGCGGTCGGTGCTCGCCGCCGAGCACGGGGTGGTGCCGCCGCGGGCGGTGGTGCTGTTCGGGCCGCCGGGGACGGGGAAGACCACGTTTGCGCGGGCGATCGCGAGCCGGTTGGGGTGGCCGTTCGTCGAGCTGTTTCCGTCGCGATTGGCCTCGAATGGGCGCGGTTTGGCTGCGGGGATCGGGGAGATGTTCGGGTCGATGGCCGAACTCGATCATGTGGTCGTCTTCATCGACGAGGTGGAGGAGGTGGCGGCCCGGCGCCGGCCGGAGTCGGATTCGGTGGGAGTGGTGAACGAGTTGTTGAAGTCGATTGTCGGTTTCCGGGAGCGGACGGGGCGGCTTCTGGTGTGCGCGACGAACTCGGTGCGTGACCTTGATGACGCATTCTTGCGGCACGGGCGGTTCGATTACGTGTTGTCTATCGGGGCACCGGATGAGCAGGCCCGGCATGCGTTGTGGGAGCGGTATCTGGTGGGGGAGGAGGTGAATGTTCCGGCGTGGGTGGCCGCGTCGGCGGGCTTTACTCCCGCGGATGTGGCGCATGCGGCACGGATGGTCGCGCAGACGACGTTCGAGTGCAGTATCGATACCGGGGAACGTTGTCACGCCGGTACGCAGGACTATCTGGGGGTGATCGGTGCGATGCGTCCGACCCTGACCCCGGAAATGCTCGACGCATTCACTGTGGATATCGCCCACTTCGCCCGAAGCTGATGCTTAGCTGAAGGTGTGCAGCGCGGTAGGTTGGGCATCCGCACGGTGTGATTCGTTGGCGGCACAGTCCGGTCAATCATTAAGTAGGGCAGGGTCGGTTGAACCCTATGTGGTGTCGTTGGCTGTCGGGGGTGTTCGTCCGCCGAGGCGTCGCTGTGCGGCTGGTTCGTGTGCGCCGGTGTGGTTCCGGACAGGAAGGGCCGTGGTTTGTGTTGAAAATGGAGTCGTCGCCGTCGAGTAGGTGCGTGGTGATCACGGTCTTCGGGGTCATGCCCCCCACTGCTGGAGATCGGCGAGCGCCTTACGTAAGTCCTCGAATGCTGGTCCCAGCGCGTCCTCGAGTTGTGTGCTGGCTCCGGTGGCGTAGTCACGGACCTGCCGCAGCGACCTCAATACCCACCCGATGGCCCCGGGAAGCCGTTCCGGTCCGAGGATCATCAGCGCGGCGACGAGCAGGATAGTCGGGCTGGCCGAGGCCGAAGGCTTCCTGCATGACCTTCGCGATATTGCCGAGTTTGTATCCGACCAGCCGGTCACCGCCTGCGATGGCGTGGTCGACGTTGATGCACCCTGGGCGATCCACTCGCCGATCTCGGCAGTCTGCTCACCTACTTTGGCGGACGACTGACGGGTGGCAACGCGCAAGCGAGCAAAAATCTATGCTCGCGGTCGCAGATTCATTTCATTCATCTGTTAACATCGTGGGGTTCCTTGAGAAGAAGGGAGCCACTTGTGGTGTTGGATGTCATGCCCCGGTCGCGTCGCGGGGTGTATGGAATAGCGGTCACATCGGAGTTGACCGGAATCGGGCCGCAAACACTGCGGCTGTACGAACGGCGCGGATTGCTGACGCCCGCGCGGACCAGCGGCGGAACCCGTCGTTACAGCGAGGAAGATCTGGTTCGCCTCGGACGCATCGCCGAACTTATCGAAGCCGGCATCAACCTGCCGGGCATACAGCGGATTCTCGACCTTGAAGCGGAGAACGCTGAACTTCTGGGTCGTCTGCACTCGGCTGAACATGGAGGCGACCGCCTGAAGGTCGAACGTGAAGAGGCAACCGCCTGAAACGGCGGTACGCGATCGATCGAACCGACAACCAGTAATCGTCACTGGACGGTTCTGCGGGCGCGTTTTTTCGAGCGTCCAGCGGCTTTTTCGTTATGCGTGACACTGCAGATCACAAAAACATCTCGAATGCTGAGATGCGTGGGGTTGTCTATTCTGCCTGGTCATTCAGTGTTTTCGGAGTCGACTCCAGCCGGATGTCGCGCTGAGTTTGCGTCGCGGGGTTGAACTTCTGTCGTTAACCGATACGATAAAATCTATATCCGCCGGATCAGATAAGTTACTGAGCAACATTGCGTCGGCGGTGAAACAGCGACACGCTGGCCGTGTAGAAGGCCGCGGCCGGCGTCGCACCGGAAACGCCAGTTCCGGTGTGTCAGCCCGAAGACCTCTGGCCCAGACTCGACGCAAGACGGGACCTGAACCATGACTCTCGCCGCACATGACGTTTTCCGCCCTCATACTCCCCGGCACGCAAAGACTGCCCACGGAACGCCCGACCGGCGCTTCTCGGTGGGAACCGCGTTGACCGCAGGCCTCATTGCAGCCGTACCCGCGGCGACTGTGACCGGTTCGGTGGTACTTGCCGCCGCTACTGCCACCTCTGTACTGATTGGAGTGATTCTGGCCGCATTTCTCATCTCGAGCGTGATCTGACCGATATTCGTCCGCCACATCAGCTATCGAAGGAGAAATATATGACCAGCACCACCACCGCAACGCTGATCACTCAGTTGCGTGCCGTTCTCGACCTCACCAACACCGAAATCCAGGTAGCAGAGACCCGCATCGCCCAGGCGCGCACCGAGGCTGTTCGCCGCGAACTCACGGAGAACGCCGCAAACGGACGTCAGCGCGCCGAGGCCATCGAACGGGCAATCCGCGACCTCGGCGGTGTGCCCGAGGTTATCGGGCCCTTCCTCGGTCGGCTGGCTGCTGTGCTCAAGGCGATGGCCGAGCAGGCGCAGCCGTTCGACGAGGCACTCCTGGGCGACCTGGCCCTCGAACATCAACTCCTCGACCGTGCGCGTTACATCAAGGCGCTCGCCACCGTCGCGAAGGAGCCGGCAGTCGTCGGTCTCGCGGACCGACTGATCACAGCGCATTCCGCAACCGTGGACTGGCTTTCGACCGTTCTGGCCGAGGATGCGCTCGGCGGCCCGGCAGCGCTGCGGCGCACGCCGTTCCAGGCCGCTGCCGGAAGCACGATTCGGCTGCTCAACGTCCCGGTCACCTGGTCGGCGCGCGGAATCGATCGAGCATTGGACACGGCCCGCACCACACCGCCCCTGCTCAGTGCGTTGCTCAGCCGCGGCGCTCACGCCGGCGATGTCGCAGTCAAGACGTTGTCCGCCTCGCGTGATGCCGCCCTCGAAACTGCGGAGAGTGTGACCCGCCGGGAAGGCGCAAGCGGTGTCGCCGACGCCATCCATTCGGCTCGCGCCGCGGGTGGTGTCGTGGATCCGGGTGAGCTTCCGATCGACGACTACGACGACCTGAACGTGTCGCAGGCCGTCGCTGAGATCAGGGAACTCACCGATCCCGCCGATGTGCGCACGGTCGTCGCCTACGAGGAAGCGCACAAGAATCGGCACGGCATCGTCTCCGCCGCCCAAACCCATCTCGCGTCCATCGCGCAGGAAGTCGCCGGCATTCGCTGACGATTCTCAGAAGAATTCCGCCGGTCCCCACAGGGGGCCGGCGGAATTGTCGGTGAGGTCAGCAGGTGCCGGTTTTGGCAGCGTCGTAGGCCTTGACCATCTGATCCTTACGTTCTTGCGGGGCGTCTTTCCATTCCGGGGTGAGGGCCGACTGGTCGAAGAGGTCGCTCAGGGCCTTCGTGCGGTCGAACGGTTCGCCGCTCTGCTGCGCTCGGGCTTCGGCGCTGTTCGCGTACTGGAGCAGGCCGGCGCACAGGTCGGCGACTGCGGGAAGGTCGGCGGCCGCCGCCTCCGCCGCTTCGGTGGTTGCGCTCACCTCGGTGTCGGTGTCGGTCGATTCGGAACTGCACGCTCCCAGGAACAGGACGGCAGGGATCAGCAGCGCAACGATGGTTCGGGTCATGCGAAATACTTACCAGAGCCGCCGGCGACGCCGTATCGGCCGGTTCCCTCGATTGGGGAACGGGCGCGGGTCTTCCGTGGAAGACCTCGTGCTCAGCTGATCTTGCGCCGGTAGATGGCTGTCGCGAAGGCGTAGGCGACAACGAGGATGCCGACCAGCCACCCGAGAGCGATCCAGATGTCAGTGCCGACGGGTTGCTGGGCGAACAGGGCTCGGATGGTGTTCACGACGTAAGTCACGGGCTGGTTCTCGGCGAACCATGCGACCGGTCCGGGCATCGAGTCGGTAGGCACGAACGCCGAACTGATGAACGGCAGGAAGATCAGCGGGTAGCTGAACGCGCTGGCGCCGTCGATCGTCTTCGCCGACAGCCCGGCAATCACGGCGATCCAGGTCAATGCGAGGGTGAACAGGACCAGGATGCCCGCGACCGCGAGCCAGGCAGCCACGGATGCTCCGGTGCGGAAACCCATGATCAGCGCGACGCCGGTGACGATCGTGACCGAGACCAGGTTCGCGGCCAAGGACGTGAGCACATGCGCCCACAGCACACTCGAGCGCGCGATCGGCATGGATTGAAAGCGCTCGAATATGCCGCCCTGCATGTCGAGGAACAGCCGGTACGCGGTGTACGCGACGCCGGACGCGATCGTGATGAGCAAGATGCCGGGGAGCATGTAGGTGCCGTACGACTGGTCGGATCCGGTGTTGATCGCGCCGCCGAATACGTAGGTGAACAGCAGCATCAGCGCGATCGGGGTGACCGCGGTAGTGACGATCGTGTCGGGGCTGCGGAGGATGTGCTGCAGCGAGCGGCCGGTGAGGACGCCGGTGTCGCCGAGGACATGGGTGGTCATCGGGCTTCCTTTCCTGCCGGGACGGTGGTGTCACCGACGAGGGCGAGGAAGACGTCCTCGAGGGAGGGCTGCTTCTCGATGTACTCGACCTCGGCGGGCGGAAGGAGCTGCTCGAGCTCGGTGAGGGTGCCGTTCTGAATGATGATGCCCTGGTGCAGAATTGCGATGCGGTCGGCGAGCTGCTCGGCCTCGTCGAGGAGCTGGGTGGTCAGCAGCACGGTCGTGCCGGTCCTGGCGAGTTCCTTGACCGTCTGCCACACCTCGATCCGGGCCTGCGGGTCCAGCCCGGTGGTGGGTTCGTCGAGGAAGATGATCGGCGGGTTCCCGATCAGGCTCATTGCGATGTCGAGCCGGCGTCGCATGCCACCCGAGTACGTCGTCGCCTTGCGGTTCCCCGCTTCGGTGAGCGAGAAGCGGGCGAGCATGTCGTCGGCTATCGCACCCGGATTCTTCAGGTGGCGCAGCTTGGCGACCAGCACGAGGTTCTCCCGGCCGGTGAGCACTTCATCGATCGCGGCGAATTGGCCGGTGAGGCTGATCGACTCGCGTACGTCGCCCGGTTTCGCCGCGACGTCGAAGCCGTGGATCGTGGCGGTGCCCGCGTCGGCCTTCAACAGCGTTGACAGGATTCGCACCAGCGTGGTCTTGCCTGCACCGTTCGAGCCGAGCAGCGCGAAGATGCTCCCCGCCGTCACATCGAAGTCGACTCCCCGCAGCACCTGCAAATCCTTGAACGACTTCACGATGCCCCGCACCCGGATCGCGGGTTCGAGCGCCTGATCGGTGGTCATGGCCGGTTCTCCGTTTCCGGTGCGTTCACGCCCTCGTCGGCGGCCTTGTCGAGGGCGTCCGTCAAACGCTTGCGCTCCTTGTTGATCCATTGGCCGTCCGAGTAGTTCTGGATGAAAGTGTCTGCGAACTCGACTGGGTCGTCCCCGACGATGTCGCGGATCGGGGTGCCGTCGGCGGCGGCGCGCTCGATCAGGTCGGCGAGGTCCTCGAGCATCTGCATGAGCACATCGCCCTTGACGATCGATCCGGCGTACATGAAGTAGCGTTCGATCCCGTCGATCCCGGTTCGGTAGCTCGTGGGGAGCTGTTCCTTGCGGGCCTTGTACCGGCGCCAGCGCTTCTTGTCCTCGAACGAACCCGTGATGTGCTCGATCCATCGTGCGGCCATGATTACTCTCCTTCGCTTCGTGGGTGTTCGATGTGCTGGTGGAGCTGGTCGATCCGCTCTGCGAGGAAGGTCCACGTCTTCCAGAATTCTTGGAGGTACCCGCCACCATGTGGGTTGAGCGAGTACACCTTGCGCGGCGGACCCTTCTCGGACGGGACCTTCTCCACGTCGACGAGACCTCGCTGCTCGATCCTGACCAGCAGGGCGTAGATGGTGCCCTCGGCGATCTCGGAGAAACCCTGCTCGCGAAGTCGCGCGGTGATCTCGTAGCCGTACGCCGGCCGCGCGGCCAGGATCGCCAGGACGATGCCCTCGAGCGTGCCCTTGAGCATCTCGGTCATCTGCTTGCCCATCGGACCCTCCTTCCGACTACTCAGTGTTAATGACTACCGCTAGATAGTAACGCTGAATACCGTTCGCGCAAGAGGGTTGATGCAACGAATCCGGAAGGAGGTGTGGCGCGTTGAGGCTCCGGCGACTGCGGGCGTTGACGTTCGACGCGCAAGAGCAGCCCCGCCGTCAGTTACCTGTCGGATGGCAGGGCGAGATGTTTTTGCGAACGCGTCAGGCAGGACCCAGCGTGTAATCGATGCCCGGTCGATCGCCCTTGCCCTTGAGCCAGCGTCCTGGAAGGCGACCGGCGAGTTCCCCCAGGGGGCCGACGGCTGCGCTCAAAACCGCGACCGTGTCCTGCAGCAGATCGATGCTCGCGCTCATCCGCTCGAGATTCGGCGCCAGTGCGGTCAAGGTCTCCGAGAGTGCGACGATCTGGTCGAGCGGTCCGCCCTCGGCGATCAGCCGTTCGAAGGCGCCACCCTCGGACAGCAGCGTGTCGAGGATCCCGTTCTCGGCCAGCGCGCGGTCCACGATGCCGCCCTGTGCGGTGAGTCGCTCGACGGCGCCGTCGGCGGCTGTGAGTCGTTCGAGGGGGCCTTGCTCGGCGGTGAGACGGTCGAGCAGTCCATCCTTGGCGAGTAGACGCTCGAGCGTGCCGTCTTCGGCGAGAACGCGGTCGAGTGGGCCGTCTTTCGCGAGCACTCGGTCGAGCGGTCCGCCGGGTTCGAGGAGTCGTTCGAGGGTGCCGCCTTCGGAGGTCAGCCGGTCGACCGGGCCGCCCGGAGCAAGCAGTCGATCGAGGGGTCCTCCGGGCTGGAGTGCTTGACCGAGTGGCCTGTCGTTCGCCGCCAGTGAGGACAGCTGACTGATCATCTGCAGAGGGCTGCCGGAAGCGCCCATGCCGGTGACCACTCCGGTGCCTGCTACCGCTGTGCGCACCGTTGCCAAGGTGGCTTCGGCGATTCCGAGTCCGACATCGGCCGCCGCAAGTCCGGCGCGCACCGGGAGGGCCAGCAACGAGACCACGTTCATACGGTTACTGTAACTCGCGACACACAAGCATTTCGCGGCTCGGGCGCTCAGTGCAGGACTTTGAGTCCCACGACGCACGCCACGATGGCAGCGACCAGCAGAATCTTGACGAGCGATGTGTTTTCGGCGCCGGTCACCATCGCGAAGCCGACGGTAAGGGAAGCGCCGATTCCCACCCAGACTGCGTATGCCGTCCCGGTCGGCAGAGTACGCATCGCGAAGGCCAGTCCCGCCATGCTGAGGACCAGTGCAATGACGAATACGACACTGGGACTGATTTTGCTGAACCCCTCGGACCGACCGAGGGCGGTGGCCCAGACGGCCTCCAGCACGCCCGACAGCACCAGCACGATCCACGCCATGACAACTCTCCCGAGCACCGTCTTGTCGCTGGCCGGGTACGGTGCGCTCGTCCGGGTGTCGTATCGACGACCTTCACGGTACCGAAAGCTCATGCCGTGGTCTGAACGCAGTGGTCGGCGCGTGCAGGGAAACGCCGGATAAGTCTCCCTCGTCTTGGCGGAGATTCCTTTTTGTGACACGGCGGGGAAACGCATTGTTATCGGTTCGGGGTCACGCCGTCGAATGCGCCGAATAACTCAGCGGATCGCGGCCTGCTTGTTTATTGTCGAGCACAATGCGTGAATTCCGTGCGCACTCCACCGACGATGACGAGGCATATCATGATGCTCGGACTGCTTGCCGCAATCAACAGCGCGTTCACACTCGGGATTGCCAACACTATCGGGACGTTCGGGGGAGTGGTTCTCAACCTGAACGTGGTCGGCTGAGAAACCGGTCGACGTCGACTGCTGTCGGACCGACAGCAGGACACCTACTTTCACCCCCATCTGCGATCGACGGCCCCGCCGCGTCTCCTGCGGCGGGGCCGTCGTGTACCCGGGGCGCCCCAGCCCGCGGGAGACACAACTTTCCCATCCTTGCTCATTGCTCTCGAATCTCGGCTCTTTTCGCCGAAAAAGTCTCGGTGAGAAATTTTGGAAAAATCCAATGCGAGTGTTGCCACAGATTTGCGACGGTTCACCTATTGTTCTCGACAACGTGCAAGCAACGCGCGTAATCGGCTCGACACGGAAGTCCGCCCTGGCACAGGGGGAGATGATGGAGAACATGATGCTCGGATTACTCGGCGCACTCAACAGCGGTGTCACGCTCGGTCTGGCCAACACGATTCTGACGTTCGGTGGCGTAGTCCTCAACCTCAACATCGTCGTCAACTGACCAAGGGCTTCGTCGTCTGCTGACGACGGGGCCGCACCACCCGCCCGCTCGGTTCCCTGGGACGCTCACAGGAACTTCCCAGGGAACCGACAGCGATGATCCAGCGTTCCGCGTGATGATGGGTTCCGTGAATGCGAAACCCGTCGAAGCCCGAGTTCTCGTCGTCGTCGACGACGAACCGAACATCCTCGAACTGCTGTCGGTCAGCCTGCGCTTTCAGGGTTTCGAGGTGGCGACCGCGTCGAGCGGAACGGCGGGTCTCGATACGGCGCGCACCTTCCGGCCCGACGCCGTAATCCTCGACGTCATGATGCCGGGGATGGACGGGTTCGGGATGCTCCAGCGGCTACGCGCCGATGGTGTGCACGCGCCGGTTCTCTTCCTCACGGCGAAGGACGCGCTCGAAGACAAGATCAGCGGCCTCACACTCGGCGCCGACGACTACGTCACCAAGCCGTTCAGTCTCGAAGAAGTGGTGACACGGCTGCGGGTAATATGCCGTCGATCCGGCAAGGTGTCGGTCGAGGAGCAATCGGCGCGCATCACGTTCGCCGACATCGAACTCGACGACGACACCCGTGAGGTATGGAAAGCGGGCGAGCTGGTATCGCTGTCGCCCACCGAGTTCACCCTGCTGCGGTACTTCATGGTGAACGCCGGCACGGTTCTCAGCAAGCCGCGCATCCTCGACCACGTGTGGAATTACGACTTCGGCGGTGAGGTCCGGGTGGTGGAGTCGTACGTCTCCTACCTGCGTCGCAAGGTGGACACCGGGGAGACGCCGCTGATCCACACCCTTCGGGGCGTCGGGTAGGTGATGCGCGAACCGCGGCGATGACCGCCCCACCCGCACTAGAGAATTCTGTCGCGCCGGCCGGTCACGCGGGTCGGCGGTGGGTGCGGGCGATGCCGTTGCGGGTCACCTTGGTGGGTGCGGTGCTGCTGCTCGCGGCACTCGGTCTGCTGGCGTCAGGAGTCGCGGTGACGTCGGCGCTCGAAAATTCCTTGACGAGCCGGATCGATCACCAACTCCGCGAGGCAGCGCAAGGGTGGGCCAAGCCGCGGGAATCACGCCCCCTCCCGCCCCCGGACGAGCCGAACCCGGGACGACCACCCAGCCCGTTCTATGTGCGCACCGCGTCCCCCGACGGAACGGTGCTCTTCCAGATCAACGACGAGGCCAGCGCGCCCGCAATTCCCGCCGATCCCCCTTCGGGTCCCATGACGGTCGGCTCCACCGACGGATCCGATGTCCGCTGGCGTGTGCTCACCACCACCACGGCGAGCGGCACCCAGACGACGGTGGCGGTGACCCTCACCGAGAACGACGACACGGTGAACCAATTGGTGGTCCTGCAACTCGGCATCGGCGCGGTGGTGCTTCTCGCGTTGGGCGTCGTCGCCTACTTCGTCGTCCGCCGCAGTCTGCGTCCGCTCGGCGAAGTCGAGGAGACCGCCGCCGCGATCGCCGCCGGCGACCTCCATCGGCGTGTCCCCGAGCGCGACGACCGCACCGAGATCGGACGGTTGTCGGTTGCCCTGAATGGGATGCTCGCCCAGATTCAGCATGCCTTCGCCGCAACCGAGGCGTCCGAGGAGTCGGCACGCCGCTCCGAGGAGAAGATGCGGCAATTCGTCGCCGACGCCAGCCACGAATTGCGTACCCCGCTGACCACGATTCGCGGTTTTGCCGAACTGTATCGGCAGGGCGCGATGACCGACACCGAGACGTTGATGAGCCGTATCGAGGGAGAGGCCTCCCGGATGGGTCTACTCGTTGAGGACCTGCTCATGCTCGCTCGGCTCGACTCCCATCGGCCCCTCGAGAATCGGCCGGTCGACCTTCTGTCCGTGGTGTCGGACGCCGTGCACGCTGCCCGCGCGGTGGCGCCCGAACGCTCCTTCGCCCTCGAAGTGGGTTCCGGACCGGGAACCCCTGAAATCCTCGGTGACGAGGCGCGGCTGCGGCAGGTACTCGGCAACCTCCTTTCCAACGCCGCCACGCACACTCCCGCGACCGCGGACGTGACGGTTCGACTGGAGACCACTGAGAACCGGGTCGTGCTGGAGGTAGCCGACACCGGCCCGGGTCTCAGCGAAGAGGATGCTGCGCGGGTATTCGAACGGTTCTACCGAGCCGACGCGTCCCGCACCCGAGAGAGTGGGGGAAGCGGACTCGGCCTGTCGATCGTGGCGGCACTCGTGGCCGCGCACCAGGGCACCGTGACGGTCGACAGCCGGCCGGGCGAGGGCGCCACCTTCCGGGTGGAACTGCCCCGGGCGCTCTAGATCACATGTCTCAGTCGGGAACGTTGTTCGCGTATCCGAGATCGCGGAGGGCGCCGCGGAGCTTCGTCATAGCGTCGTCCTGCGACTCCTGAGACGGATCCGGGTTTGCATTGCTGATGTTGAAATCACCGAGGTCGTACGCCGGGAAGACGTGCACATGCAGGTGCGGGACCTCGAGTCCGGCGATCAACAGGCCGGCGCGGGGGGCGTCGAACGCCGGGCGCACGGCCTGCCCGACGATGCGGGCCACATCCATCACCTTGGTCCACAGCTCCCCGTCGACCTCCTGCCAGTGGTCCACCTCTTTCCGGGGCACGATGAGGGTGTGGCCCTGCGTGATGGGTGCGATGGTGAGGAACGCGACGACATCCTCGTCCTCCCACACGAACCTTCCGGGTAGATCTCCGTTGATGATGGCGCTGAATACAGATCCCATGGCCGCCATTATGCGGCTTCGCCACCCGTGAGTACTTATTAACCATCCCCGGTTAAGAAGTACTCACAGGGGGAACATGATCTCCGGCGTCCGGCAGATGAGCAATCTCCGCACGAGGCCCGAATCGTCGAGTTGTGCCGACGTGTTGAACGAGGCCTCGAAATCACCGTTCCGGGTGGTTCGTCCCAGAGCCAGCTCGAGTTCTCCCACACGAGCACCGGCGAGGATCTCGTGCACCAGCACGCTCTTCTCGCGTTGTTGCAGATACCCGACCAGGCCGGCGCGATCACCGACGAACTCGGCGGCATTGCCGCCCCCAGTGGAGAACTGAACCGACATCCGGAAATCGGGGGTGATCATGTCCAGGACGCGGTCGGGATCGTCCGAATCCATGATTGCGAACCACGCGGCGAGCACGGGAGTCGGCGAAGTCGTCTCGTTCAGGTCAGTCGTGTTTCTCATGGGTCAACTCCTTTGCGAGAAGGCTGAACTCCGTATCGAACGACACCTCGTACGCATCGATGGCGCCGTCGCTGTCGAGGTGCATCGCTGCCAGGAAGTAGCCGGTTGTCTTCACACCGTTCTCGACGACGGAACCGTAAGCGAATTGGACGTCTCCGGCGTTGCTCGTGCGGAGCAGCACATGCTGTCGATCGACCGGAGGGCGTCCCCGCAGGTAGTCGAGCATGTCGGCCCGGCTGTAGCCGCGGCGGACGGTACCGGGCAGGACTATGGCGAACTCGATCGATGGGTCGAGCAGCGCCACCGCGTCGTCGATTCGGCCGCTGTCGAGGGTCGCATAATACTGCTCGATCACGAGTGCATCGGTCATGAAATGAACTTAGTTCAGGCATCGGCGGTTTGTCGAGCATCCTTGTCGCGACACCTCGGCCAAACTAAACTGAACTCACGTCAATCTGAGGAGACTTTCATGCCGACCCACCACTTCCATCCATGGCCCGAGGCTGAACCCCCGGCGATGACGCCCGTCGCCGAGCACGACGACATCCGGGCCGTAGTTCGACAACTGCTGGACCGGCATTCGACGCTCGAAAACAGCCGTCTCGCCGCTGAGTCCGACGCCGGATATTCTCCCGAGTTGTGGTCTCTCCTCGTCAAGGAGATGAGCGTCGCGGCCCTGGCGGTGCCGGAGCATTGCGGCGGTTTGGGTTATAGCGTCGTCGAACTCGGGATCGTCCTCGAGGAATGTGGGCGCGCGCTGGTCTGCGAACCTGTCCTTCCATCCGCGACACTGGGAGTGCGTGCACTGCTCACTGCCGACGGGTGTCCGCAGGTCGACGAACTGCTGGGCAGGGTCATGCAAGGCGAACTCGTCGCAACCGTGACGGCGCTGGGTGAGCACACCGATTTCGCCGATGTCGCGCGAGTCGACGACCGGTGGTCGGTGTCGGGCCGTGCAACGAATGTTGTGCAGGGCGGTGCGGCCGATATCGTGGTCCTGCTCGGGCATGGCGAAGACGGACCTGGCCTCTACGCCGTCGATCTGCGGACCACGTCGGTGCGACGAATGGAACTTCCGGTGATCGACCCCAGCCGGCGGCAAGCCAATCTGCTGTTCGATGCGGCGGACGCGGTACGTCTCGTCGGACCCGGCGACGCACGGCGCAAGGTCGAAGAATTGCGGAGTCTCGGGGTGATCGGGCTGGCCTGTGAACATGTGGGAATGATCGACCGATTACTCGACACTACAAGGGAATACACCATGCAGCGCCGTCAATTCGGACGAGCGATCGGATCGTTCCAGGCCGTCAAGCATCGACTCGCGAACATTTTGGTCGAGCTCGAGAAGGCCCGATCGGCGGCACGGTATGCAGCGGCGGTGTTCGCGGAAGACCCCGGCGCCGCACCGCTTCCGGCCGCTGTCGCCGGTGCGGTCTGCACCGAGGCCGTGATTGCCACTGCTCTCGAGGCCGTGCAATTGCATGGGGGAGTGGGCTTCACCTGGGAACATGCGGCGCATTCCTACGTTCGCCGCGCGCTCGGAGACGAACCGCTTCTCGGTGATGCGCGGGCCCACCGCAGTCGTATCGCCGATCTCGTCGGGGTCTGACTCGACCCACCCGGACCGGCCGAGAAGAAACCACTTGCTCCGCCCCTATTGACGGACCAACTCCTACCCAGTACAACTGAAGTGAATCCAGTTCAGTTTCATTCTTCGAAAGGACACCGACATGGTGGACACCGACCACATCGTGCTCGAGAAGGACGGCGACGTCGCCCGCGTGTGGCTCAACCGCCCGCACAAGAAGAACGCGGTCACCGTCGAGCTGCTGCATCGCCTCGACGAGATCATCGTGGAGGTAGACAACGACCCCGACCTCAAGGTGCTGGTCCTGCGTGGACGTGACGGCACCTTCTGCTCGGGATTCGACCTCGACGAGCTGCGCGAGAAGTACGTCGGCTCCACCACCGCGATGGACGTCGCGGTGCTGTCGGCCCGGGTGTGCGACCGCCTGTACTCGATGAACACCCCGTCCGTCGCGGTCCTCGAAGGCTTCGTCACCGCAGGCGGTTTCGAGCTGATGATCTCCTGTGACTTCGCGATCGCCGCCGAGGACGCCCGAATCGGCGACTTCCACATCCGCCGTGCGCTGTTCGGTGGGGCGGGCCCGATCTACCGGCTGCCGCGGATGATCGGCGTTCGCAAGACGAAGGAGCTCATGCTCACCGGCAAGCTCCTCACCGGTAAGGAGGCCGAGGACTTCGACCTGATCAACGCCTCGGCGCCGGCCGAGGATCTGGACAAGCTTCTCGCCGAGTTCATCGCCCCGATCGTCGACAAGAGCCCGTTCATGATGAAGCTCACCAAGATGTGCATCGACCGCGGTCTCGACGCGGACATCCAGTCGCTCATGGTGATGGAGCACCTCGCCGTCGGCAACGCGCTGCAGTCGGAGGACGCACGGGAAGGCGTGAACGCTTTCCTCGAAAAGCGTGAGCCGAAGTGGGTCGGTCGCTGATCGAGCCCGACAGCGAATTCCGAGGGAGAGGATGAGGATGGGCGAGACACACACCGCACCGGCGCTCGAAGCAAGCCGCTGCTCCCACTGCTCGACTGTCGCGTTCCCGGTCACCGGTGTGTGCTCGAGATGCGCCGGGACGGCAATGTCACCATTCACCGTGAGTGCACGCGGAACGGTCTGGGCGTACACGGTTCAGCGTTTCGCCCCGAAATCTCCGCCGTATGTCCCGCCGCCGGAAGGGTTCTCGCCGTACGCGGTCGGATACGTCGAACTCCCCGACGGAATCAGGATTGAAGCCGTGCTCGACTGCCACGACTTCAACGAGTTGGACGACGGGGCACCGGTGACCTTGGTCGCGTCGGTGCCGGCGCCCCGGTTCGCCACCGACGCCTATCTGAAGGAGACCCGCTGATGTCCACTGTGTCGATCATCGGGGCCGGACTCTCGAAATTCGGGCGTCAGCCGGACAAGACCGGGCGCGGCCTTGCCCTGGACGCGATCGCGTCCGCCTTGTCCGACGCCGGTATCGCGTGGACCGATATTCAGGTGGCATTCGGTGGCAGCGATGGTTCCGGGCTCGCCGACACCCTGGTGGCCGAGCTGGGGCTCACCGGAATCCCCTTCACCAACGTGAAGAACGGATGCGCGACCGGTGGTAGCGCCCTGGTGTCGGCGGTCAACGCGATCCGCGCGGGCGCCGCCGACATCGCACTTGCGGTCGGCTTCGACAAACACCCGCGCGGCGCCTTCGACCCGGCGCCGGAAGACTGGGGCCTGCCCGCCGGCTACGGCGAGGCAGGTCTCATGGTCACCACCCAGTTCTTCGGCATCAAGATCGCGCGGTACATGCGCGAGCACGGGATCAGCGCACCCACTCTGGCCGCCGTGGCGGAGAAGGCATATCGCAACGGCTCGCTGAACCCGAATGCCTGGCGGCGTGAAGCCCTTTCCGCCGAGGCGATCGCCGCCGCCGACATGGTCAACGACCCCCTGACGCGGTACATGTTCTGCTCACCCGGCGAAGGCGGGGCGGCCGTGGTGGTGGCGAGTGAGGCTGCCGTCCGGCGCCTCGGCGGAAGGCCGGTACAACTGCGGGGCATTGCGGCCGGCACCCGCCGGTTCGGCTCCTTCGAGGTATTCGGTCCGGCAATACAGGGCGAGGGAACTCCACCCAGCGTGAGCACGTCCACCGCCACCGCCGCATTCGAGCAGGCCGGCCTCGGCCCGTCCGACGTGGATGTGGCGCAACTCCAGGACACGGAGAGTGGCGCCGAGATCATGCACATGGCCGAATGCGGGTTCTGCGAGCACGGCGAACAGGAAAAGCTAATCACCGCGGGCGAGACGGAGATCGGCGGACGGATCCCGGTCAACACCGACGGTGGCTGCATCGCGAACGGGGAACCGATCGGCGCGTCCGGCCTCCGGCAGATACACGAGATCGTCACGCAGTTGCGCGGGGAGGCCGGTGCCCGGCAGGTCCCCGGACGCCCGCGCATCGGATTCACCCATGTCTACGGTGCGCCCGGAATCAGCGCCTGCACCGTCCTGTCAGTCTGAGGAAGAGCCATGAATCAAGCAACGATGCCCGATGTGGACCAGTTCGTGGATGACGCGCGAGCGTGGTTGCGGACGGTTGCCGAGCCGCGTACCCAGATCAAATGGGGAGTGGGATCCGACTCGGTCGCCGTCTTCGAAAATTGGACGGCGGAGCAGGAGCGCGACGAGACCGACCACATCCGCGCGTACGAACAGGCGAAGTTCGACGCCGGGTGGGGGGCGATGAATTGGCCGGTCGAGTACGGCGGACGGGCTCTGCCGATGTCGTATGTGCTTGCATTCCGGCGGGAGGAGAACGCGTTCGACGTGCCGCGGAGAACCGAAATGTTCTCGGTGACACAGCAACTGGTCGCGCCGGCCATCGCCCAGTGGGGAACGCCCGAACAGTGCGAGCGGTACGTGCGGGCGATGCTGCGCACCGATATCATTGCCTGTCAGCTGTTTTCCGAAACCGAAGCGGGGTCCGACCTGGCGGCTGTCCGGACGAGAGCAGTCGAACGGGATGGCCGGTGGACGATCACCGGACACAAGGTCTGGACGTCGGGCGCACGGGTCGCCGACTTCGGGGTCGCGGTGTGCCGTACCGACCCCGAGGCGCCCAAACATGCGGGGCTCACCGTCTTCTTGGTCCCGATGGATGCTCCCGGAGTCACCGTCCGGCCCATCCGCCAGATGACCGGGGGCAGCTCCTTCAACGAGGTCTACCTCGACGGCGTCGAACTGTCCGACGACTACCGGCTGGGGCCGGTGGGGCAGGGCTGGCCGGTCGCCTTGACCGTGCTGGCAGCGGAGCGCCTCGACGCCGGAAATCTCGGCCTGGCCAACGCGGATCAGGCTGTCGAACTCGCCCGTCACCTGGGTCGTGAACTGTCCGAAATCGAACGCGACACAGTCGCGGATCTGGTGACGCGCAGCTACGTCCAGCGGGTGACCGGAATGCGGGTAGCCGCCGCCGTGGTCGCGGACAAGGATCCCGGCCCGGAGGCCTCGGTGGGGAAGTTGCTCGCCACCGACACCATGGCGCGAACTTCGGAAGTGGTCCGGCTGTTGCTGGGCCGCGACCTGATCGCAGACTCGGGCGAGTGGGGCACGTTTGCGTGGACCGAGCACGTGCTCGGCGCGCCCGGATACCGCATCGCCGGCGGCACCGACGAGATCCAGCGCAACATCCTCGCCGAGCGCGTGCTCGGCCTGCCGAGGGAGCCCCGCCCATGAGTGCGACAATCACCCTCGACGACCGTGTGGCGCAACGGTTGCGCGAGCAGACCCCGGGCCTGGACGTAGGCCCACTCGAGCCGCTACTCGGAGGGCACTCCGGGCTGACCTACAAAGTCCGGACCGGTGACGGCGACCTCGTGGTCAAGGCCGTTCCCGAAGGCCAACGTCCCATCGGTCGACACGACATGCTGCGCCAGGCGAGAATCATGCAAACACTCGGGGCCACAGAGGTTCCCGTGCCCCGCATCGTCGCCGTCGACGAGACCGGACCGGCGTGGTTCGCGATGGAGTACGTTGCCGGGGAATCCCTCGAACCTGTACTCGATACGCCGGCGGTCGAACCGGCCGTTGCGGCCGCGCGGATGCGCCGCGCCGCGCAGGTACTGCCGCTGCTGCACGCGGTGCCCATCGACACGATCCCGGCAGCCGGAGATCCGTTGTCACCCGGCGCGGAGTTGGCGCGGTGGCAACGCACCCTGGACGCTGTTCCGCCCGAACTCGTCAGTGGGGGCGACGAGTTGCTCCGTCTGCTCGCCGACGATCTCCCTGAGGCGCTCGCACCGACGCTGGTGCACGGCGACTACCGGCTGGGCAACATCATCGCGCGTGACACGGAGCCGGCCGCATTGATCGACTGGGAGATCTGGAGCCTGGGTGATCCACGGGTCGAATTGGGCTGGTTCCTCGTCTTCGCCGACGGGGCGAACTTTCCCGGTGTGGGGCGCGCCGTGCCCGATCTGCCGTCCGAGGATGAACTGATCGACCTCTACACCAGGGACCACCCGGCACTGCCGGACATGAACTGGTTCAACGCACTCGGCCGTCTGAAAATGGCGGCGATCATGGGCCACAACCTGCGCCGGCACCGCGAGGGCCGCCACCACGACCCCGACCAGGAACGGCTGCCCGACACCATCTCACAGCTCATTCGCAGTGGCACTGCGCTACTCGCCTGATCAGAAAAGGACGACACGTGGACTTCGGATACTCCGCACGCACCGAGCGACTGCTCGAGCAGCTGCGGATTTTCATGGAAGAGCACGTCTATCCGGCCGAGGCCGTGTACGACGAGCAGATCAGGTCGAACGACAATCCCCACGAGCAGCCGAAGGTCATGCTGGACCTACAGGAGAAGGCCCGCGAGCTCGGGTTGTGGAATCTCTTCATGACGCACGGTGAGTGGGGTGCCGGGCTCACCAACCTCGAATACGCGCCCCTTGCCGAAATGGTCGGCCGGTCGGTGATCGGCAACGAAGCCATCAACTGCTCGGCGCCCGACACCGGCAACATGGAAATCCTCGCCATGTACGGCACCCCGCAGCAGCAGGCGCGCTGGCTCCAGCCGCTCCTCGACTGCACGATCAGGTCGGCATTCGCGATGACGGAGCCGGACGTGGCGAGTTCGGATGCCACGAACATCACCTCGACCATCCGCCGCGAGGGCGACGAGTACGTCCTGAACGGCCGGAAGTGGTACACCTCGGGCATTCTCGACCCCGACTGCAAACTTGTCATCTTCATGGGCAAGTCCGATCCCGACGCTCCGACGTACCGGCAGCAAAGCATGATTTTGGTGCCCGCCGATGCCCCCGGCATCGAAGTGCTCCGTGATCTGCCCATGTTCGGCTACCGCGACCGGCTCGGCCACGGTGAGGTCCAGTTCACGGACGTACGGGTGCCCGCCGACCACATGCTCGGCGCCGAAGGCGATGGGTTCGCGATCGCGCAGGGGCGGCTGGGGCCGGGACGGATGCACTACGCGATGCGGGCGATCGGCATGGCCGAACGGGCCCTCGAACTGATGTGTCGACGAGTGCTGCAGCGCAACGCATTCGGCGCACCGCTCGCTGACCGCGGTGTGGTGCGCGAGTGGATTGCCCGTAGCCGGATGGAGATCGATCAGATTCGGTTGCTGGTCCTCGAGTCGTCGTGGCTGATGGACACCCGGGGCAACGCCGCTGCCCGTTCGGAAGTCGCGGCGATCAAGGTTGCCGCCATGGAGATTGCCCATCGGGTGGTCGACCGCGCCGTGCAGGCGCACGGCGCCGCAGGGGTGAGTGACGACACCATCCTGGCCCGGCTGTATGCGATCACGAGGGCACTGCAGATCGCCGACGGCCCGAACGAAGTCCATCTGCGCACGATCGCGCGCCTCGAACTGAAGAAGTACGCATGAACACGACCGCAGAGTTGAAGGGGAAGGTCGCGCTCGTCACGGGTGCCACCCGGGGGCTCGGATACGCCATCGCCACGGGGTTGGCCGCCGCGGGCGCCACCGTGATCGTGTCGAGCCGCAAGGAGGAGGCGTGCATCTCCGCGGCCCGCGCGATCGCGAGGGAAACCGGTGGAATCGCCGAACCGCTCGCGCTGCACGTCGGAAAGTGGGATGCGATCGAACTTGCTGTCGATCACATTCTCGACCAGTTCGGAAGCCTCGACGTCGTCGTGAACAACGCCGGTATCGCGCCTCTGTCGCCGAACCTCGAGTCGGTCTCCGAGTCGCTCTTCGACAAGACGATCGAGGTCAACCTGAAGGGCCCGTTCCGGCTGATGGCGGTGGCCGGAGCCAGAATGAGTGCGGCAGGGGGCGGTTCGATCATCAATATCTCGAGTATCGGAGCGCTGCGGCCCAGCCCGCCGGAGGCGATGTATGCGGCGTCGAAGAACGGCCTCAACGCGCTGACGATGGCCTTCGCCCAGGAATACGCGCCCCAGGTGCGAGTGAACTGCATCATGCCGGGCGGATTCGCGACCGACATGGCGGCCGAATGGGACGACGAGTTCATCGGGAAGATCGTCGATCGGCTTCCGGCCGGACGGCTGGGGCGTCCGGATGAGATCGCCGGCCTCGTCGTGCATCTGGCCGGTGACCGTGCCGGGTACACCACGGGCGCGATCATCCCCGTAGACGGCGGACGCACCGCCGTCTACTGACGCGGGTGCCACGAACACGAGTAGGAGCCAACACATGCAGGTACCCGAGCTGTTCGAGCTGAGCGGTCGCGTCGCCGTCGTCACGGGTGCGTCGTCCGGATTGGGAATGGGATTCGCGCGGACACTGGCGTCGGCAGGCGCGACGGTCTTTGCCGCAGCCCGCCGAGTCGATCGGCTCGCCGCGCTGGCGGAGGAGGTCGACACCGTGGTCCCGGTCGAATGCGACATCACCGTCGACGCCGACCGGCGCCGGCTCGTCGACCGCGCCCGCGAACGAACTGGCCACGTCGACGTCCTTGTCAACAATGCCGGAAAGCCCGGACCGCCCAACGCGGAGGACGAAACCGCCGACGGGTTCTCGTCGATTCTCGATGTCAATCTCGCAGCGGGATTCCATCTCGCCACCTATGCCACGTCGGGGGTTCCGGACGACGCGGGGATCTCGATCATCAATATCTCCTCGGTCATCGGGTTGGTGTCCACAGCACCCATCGGCGGCGCGAGCTACGCAGCCTCGAAGGCGGGCATCCTCGGTCTGACCCGCGAGCTCGCGGGTCAGTGGGGCAGGCGGGGCGTCCGTGTCAACGCCGTCGTGCCCGGATGGTTCGATACCGAAATGACCGACGGATTGTTCAGCAACCAGCGTTCAGCCGACTGGGTGCGTCGCAACACGATGCTCGGCCGCGGTGGCCGCGCGGGCGAAGTGGACGGTGCCGTGCTGTTCCTCGCATCGGACGCGTCTTCGTATGTCACCGGACAGACCCTCGTCGTCGACGGCGGTTGGGCAGCCAGGTAGGTGAGGAAGGTGACCATCGAGACGATGAAAGCCGTGCGCTTGACCGGGTGGGGTGAACCCGCGCAGGTCCTGCCCGTCCGGGTCCCCGAACCCCAGGGAGCCGAACTGCTGCTCGAAGTCCGGGCGGCCGGGCTCTGCCGATCCGACCTGCACGTCATGGACGCACCCGCCGGTGTCTTCGACTACCCGCTGCCGCTCACACTCGGGCACGAGGTGGCCGGAACCGTTGTCGGTGTGGGCCCCGCCGCCGACAGTTCGTGGGTCGGCGAGTCCGTAGTGGTCCATGGCGTGTGGTCCTGCGGCGACTGCCGCAACTGCAGACGAGGCAGAGAGAACTACTGTCACGAACTGCGTCGGCGGGCCGACGGCCGGCTTCCCGCGATCGGCAACGGTCTCGGCTACGACGGCGGCCTGGCCGAGGCCATGATCGTTCCCACGGAACGGTTCGTGGTACGCACCGGGGGGCTTGCTCCGGAGAGTGCCGCCCCGCTCGCCGATGCCGCCTTGACGGCGTACCACGCGATTCGTACGAACCAGGATCTCGTCGACGACCAATCGGTAGCCGTGGTGGTCGGCGTCGGGGGACTGGGCCACCTCGCCGTCCAAATTCTCCGCGCGCTCGGCGGCGGCACCGTGTTCGCCGTCGATCCGCGACCGGAATCCCGCGCGCTTGCGATGCGGCTGGGAGCCGACGCGGCATTCGCCGACATCGCGAGAATTCCTCAGTCGACCGGTGCCGACGTCGTCTTCGACTTCGTGGGCTCAGACGCCACCACGAACGCGGCAGCGCAGTTACTCGGACCCGGCGGCCGACTGGTGGTCGTGGGCAGCGGGGGAGGCCGGCTCACAGTCGGCAAGGACCTCGGACTACCCAACGGCTGGCAGGTCAGCGCCCCGTTCTGGGGAACGCGCGCGGATCTCGAGGCGGTAGTCGATCTTGCGCATCGAGGGCTGCTGAGCGTCGAGTCGACCGCATACCGCTTGGACGACGCCCTCGACATATACGACCGGCTGCGCCGCGGGGCGATCCGCGGGCGCGCCGTCCTCGTGCCGTGACCACCGACAATGTGTGTCATGACCGAAACAACTGTGATTCAGTAACCAAGAGGAGGCTGCGTGATGTGGGAGCTGGCGCGTGAATTCGTGGCTCGTGCAGAGAGTGAGCCGGACGAGGTCGCGGTCGTCGATGCGTCGGGTGGGTGGACTCGTGCCGCCATCGTTGCGGCGGCGACCGAGCTCGCCGCACTGTTGGACGCCGGCCCCGGGGGATCGCCCACCGTGCTCGTGCAGGCGGACAACAGCTGGCGGACACTGACCGCGGCGCTTGCGGTCGGGCTGCGGGGCGGTGTGGTCGCCGTGTTCAGCAGGCATGCCGGCCCGTCGGAGTTCGCCGTGGCCCTGCACGACATCGCACCCGATGTGGTGATCGGCGACCGGGAGTCCCTTGCGCACTGGGGTGCACCGGACGACCGCTTCGGTGACGAGGCGAGCGCGCTGGGCGGCTGGTCGGTGCGCTGGTCGCGATCGCCAGTCAGCGATGTCGAGCGATGGAACGGCGGGATCGCGATTGCGATGACGTCCGGGTCGACCGGACATCCCAAATGCGTGGTGCAGTCGGAATCAGCGATCCGCTACGCAGGCCGGTGCACCATCGACGCGGTCGGCCTCGAACCCGGGGATCCGGTTGCCGCGTTCGTCCCGCTCTCGTCGGTGGCCGCATTCTGCTTCGGTCTCTACCTCCCCGCGATGCTCAGCGCGCCGATGGTCTGTATGGACGGCTGGAAACCTGCTGCCGCGCTTACGGTCATCCGGAAACACCAGGTTGCGTGGACGATGCTTGTCCCCACCATGGCGCTCCAGCTGGCCGTCGCGCCGGACGCTACGGGTGCGCTTACCTCGCTGAAAGCGATGACCGTCGGCGGCGGGCCGATGGACGCCGGTGCGCTCGGTCGCGCCGAGCGAACTCTAGGCACGACGTTCCTGCGGGTGTTCGGTATGTCCGAGTGCCTCGGGCACACCACCCCGCTGCCCTCGGACGAGCCGGCCGTGCGCCTGGGGCGGGACGGTCGTCCCTTCCCCGGCACCGTCGTCCGAGCGGTGGACAATTCTGGCGCTCCCCTTCCGGCCGGGCGGGTGGGCGATGCACAGGTCAAGGGTCCTTCTCTGTTCGTCGGCTATGCGCGGGCAGGCATTCCGGCACCGCCCGAACTCACCGCGGACGGATTCCTGCCTACCGGCGACCTCGTCGAAGTCGCGGAGGACGGAAGCATTCGGGTGATGGGACGGCAGAAGCAGATCATCATCCGTGGCGGCCGCAATATCGATATCAACGAGGTCGAGGCTGCCGTCGCGCGCATTCCGACCGTGTCGCAGGTGTGCGTGGTGCCGGTTCCGGACGAGCTGCTCGGTGAGCGCGCCGCGGCCCTGGTGGTGAGTATGGGTGCGCCGATCACCCTCGCCGAGGTGACCGCGCACCTCGACGGCATCGGGTTTCCGAAATTCAAGTGGCCGGAGTTCGTCTTCGCGATCGACGACCTGCCGCAGAACAGGGTAGGGAAACTGTCTCGGCCGGATGCGGTGGACCTTGCAACACGTCTGCTCGCCGGTACCGCGAGCCCCTGAATGCGACCCGACTTGACCTCAGTTCAGGTATTCTTACCGGTACCGACCGACAACAGATGGATGGGGATCCCGTGTCCGTAGAAGCCATGACGCTCCGCGATGGTCCGCGTTCCAAGCGCGGGCTCATCCTCACGGCCGCGATCGAACGCTTCGGTGAAGTGGGCTTCGAGCACACCAAATGGGCGTCGATCGCCGACGAGGTCGGCATCGGCCAGACGGCGCTCTACCACTATTTCGAGTCCAAGGGTCACTGCCTGCTGACCATCATGCGTCTCGAACTGGCGGAGTCCCTCGAGCGATTCGCTGCTGCAATCGAGGGCATCGATGATCCGGTGGAGGCGTTAGGCGCCGCCGTCACCAGTGCCCTGGAAGCGACCCCCCGAGACGCCCTGCAGCGACGCATCCTGCACAGCCACATGGATCTGCTCGCCACCCCCCGTCAATCCGAGAAGGAAGAAGCGGAGCGCCAGACTTCCCGTGCACTGGTGAACTCGATCGAAGAAGAGTGGTCTTTCCTCATCGCGAAAGGGATGGGTGCCGGGGTCTTCGCCGACGCGGATCCACGTTTGATGGCCCGACTGGTCCTCGGGCTAGTCGTCAGCGTCTGGCGTTGGTATCGGCCCGACGGCGACATGAGTCTCGACCAGCTCAACCGACAAGTTCGCGACGCCACTCTGCGCATCGTCCGCGCATAACGCATGCATGAGCGGAGGGGCTTTCGCATACCAACAGTAAGTGAACTTAATTCAGGTCAGTTATGGAGTGATGATGTACAACTTGATCGTCTTGGCCGCCCGTCCGCACGACTGGAGTCATGAACAGTTCATTCAGTGGTGGCGCGGCGAACACGCCGATGTGACCTACCCGCTCCCGGGCCTGCGGCGCTGGCAGCACACCGAAGTGCTCGACGCGATGGACGACAGGTCGCGGGAATGGGACGGCGTCTCGATTCTGAGTTTCGACTCCCGTGAGGACCTCGATGCCGCGCTCGCCAGCCCGCAATGGCTTGCCGCTGTAGAGAACGTCGGTCAGATGCGTGGAAAGCGCATCCTCGTCATGGGCGAGGAGAAGACGATGGTCGGAATGGGCAGCGGCACATCGTGAGGGCTCCCTGGATGGAGCCGGGCTGTTACGAGGTGGCGCCCGGTGTGCATCGAGTGCCCCTTCAGATGCCTGACGACGGTCTCGGTGCGGTGAACGTCTACGCCCTCGAGACCCCGGACGGCCTGGCGCTCGTCGACGGCGGATGGCGCGTCGACAACACCTTCGAGGAGATGGAGCACGCACTGCGCCGGATCGGCCGCACCACCGCGCAGATTCACGACATCTACGTCACCCACGTGCACCGCGATCACTACACATTCGCCGTCGAACTCCGCCGCCGCCACGGCTCACGCGTCCACCTCGGTGCTGCCGAGGCGGACGGACTGGCGGCCGTCAGTGCTCTCGGCAGCAACGTTCCGACGGATTCGCTGCACGAGCTCCGCCGCGCCGGAGCCCCCGTCCTGGCAGACACTGTCGAGATTCTGACCGCGGCGGAACCGTTCTACCTGTCGGACTGGGAAGAGCCCGACCATTGGCTCGACGCGGGTCCGCTTCGGATCGGGCAGCACGCGATCGACGTAGTACACACTCCGGGTCACACCAAGGGACACATCGTCTTTCACGATACCCAGCGCGGCCTGCTTTTCAGCGGAGACCACGTCCTACCCTCGATCACTCCGTCGATCGGATTCGAACTCGGCGAGTGGGACCTGCCCCTGGGGCGCTACCTCGACTCGCTGTCCCGAATGCTCGACCGCCCCGATGCGCAACTCCTGCCGGCGCACGGAGATCCGACACCGAGCGTGCATGTCCGAGTCGAAGAGCTACTCGCACATCATGACCGACGATTCATGGCTATGCAGAACGCGCTGGTGTCGCTGGGGCCTGCGACCGCGACGACCGTCGCAGACGCGGTCATGTGGACCCGACGCGAGAAGCCGTTCTCCACGCTCGACCCGTTCAACCAAATGATCGCCACCTGTGAGTCCCTCGCCCACCTCGATACCCTGGTCGATCGCGGCCGGCTCGCAGTTCGAAGACGAGACGACAGCGACGTCTTCTCCGTCGCCTGAGTGCGGAAGGATCCCATGCAGAGTCATGAGCTGAAACTGGCGCGCCATCCCCAGGGGAAGGTCCGCCCGTCGGACTTCCACCACGACCTGGTGACGGTTCCCGAAGAACTGATGCCCGGCGACATTCTCGTGCGTAACTCGTGGTCGTCGATCGACCCGTCTGTCAGGATGCGTCTCGGCTCCACGGGCCCCGCGGGCTACCTCCCACCGTTCCGCATCGGGGAGACGCTGACCGGGTTGGCTGTCGGCGAGGTACTCGAGTCCCGTGACCCGGGCTTCGAGAAGGGCGACACGGTTCTGCACATCAAAGGTTTTCGCGAGTTCGCGGTGGTCCGGCAGGGCAGCGAAACCTTGGCCGGGGCCGGTGGCGTGACACGCCTCGACACGAGCGTGCACCCGCCGCAATCCTATCTCGGAGCGCTGGGCAGTTCCGGGCTCACGGCATACGTGGGATTGCAGTGCATCGGTGGACTCACGAGCGGAGACGTCGTGTGGATCTCGTCGGCCGCGGGTGCGGTCGGCAGTCTCGCCGCGCAGATTGCGAAGCTCCGAGGTCACCACGTGGTCGGCAGCACCGGTTCCGGCGAGAAGGTCAGATTCCTACTGGACGAACTGAAACTCGATGCCGCATTCGACTACCACAGCCCGGACCTGGCCGGAGCGCTCGCGAGCGCGGCACCCGACGGCATCGACCTGTATTTCGACAACGTGGGTGGAACGCATCTCGAGGCCGCCCTGCATCACCTCCGGCCAGGCGGCCGGGTGGCCATGGCGGGCGCCGTCGCCTCCTATGACGCGGACACGGCGGCACCGAGTCCGGGCAATCTCTTTCAGATCGTTGCGAAAAACCTGACGGTGCAGGGTTTCCGGGCCGGAGCGTACGACCATCTGCTCGGCGACATGCGGGCCGAGGTCGGGAGCTACCTCCGCGACGGTCGCCTCGTTGTCGAGGAGACGGTGTTCGACGGCCTCGGGTCGGCGCCGGACGCCATCGTCGCGATGCTGCAGGGCCGCACCGTCGGAAAGACGCTGTGCCGCCTACGCTGATGCTCCAGCGGCTACACAGAAGAACATGGCCCACGCATCACGCGGGGGCCAGTTCTTCTGCTTCGCTCAGGCCGCCGTCCACCCGCCGTCTGCGTAGATCTCCGAGCCGGTGACGAACGTGGAGTCATCGCCGGCCAGGAAGGCAACTGCGGCCGCGATTTCTTCACCGCGGCCGAGTCGACCCATCGGGGTGCCGGCCAGCATCTGGCGGTGACGCTCGCTGCCCTCCCAACGCTCGAGCAATGGGGCCGTACCGATGAACCCCGGGTGCAGCGAATTGACCCGTACTCCCGCTTTCGCCCAATGCAGGGCGGCGTTCTTGGTCATCGTGCGGACGGCGCCCTTGGCGGCTGCGTAGGCGACGCTGTTACCCACACCGCCCACGGTGCCGAGTATCGAGCACATGTTCACGATCGAACCGCCGCCGCTCCGCTCGATCAGCGGGCCGGCATGTTTCATGCCCAGCCACGTGCCGGTCTGGCCGACCCCGATCACCCGATCCCAGTGGGATCGCGTTTCGTCCCGCGCGGTGGCAACGCTGCCGATGGCCGCATTGTTGACCAGAGCGTGTAATGCGCCGAACGTCTCCTCGGTCGCCGCGACGACGGCCTCCCACTGTTCCTCGGAGGAGACGTCCAAGGCGTGCGCGGCATGACGTTCGGGCTGGGCGAGAGTGTCGAGTAAGTCTGTGCAGACTGATTTCTCGAGATCGGTAGCGACGACGTGGGCGCCTTCCTCGGCGAGCCTGCGGACGATCTCCGCGCCGATACCACCGGTCGCTCCCGTCACCAGGACGACCTTGTTGCGAAGCCGGTCAGGGCCGACGCTCATCGTGACTCCTTGTCACTCGTTCGAATCCGGAGGAATACGGTCGCCATCAGAGGTTGCTCAGAACGTTTCGTCCGCCGACGAGCATCGCGATCACGACACCGATGCTGGTCACGGCCGTCATGAGCAGGGCCATTGCGGCCACCAGCGGGTAGGACCCGTTCTCCCACAGGTCGAACAGAAGCGTACCCATCACCTGTGTCGTGGCGGCGCGGACGAGCAGAGAGGCGGCGAACTCGTGAGTCAGCAGGATGAACATCAACGCAATGGAGCTGAGCACGGCCGGCCTCATCAGCGGCAGAATCACCCGGACGTTCGTGACTAACGGGCTCGCACCGCTTGTCGCCGACGCCTCGGCGTAGGTCTCTCCGAGCGACAGCATGGCCGTCATCTGCATTCGGGTGGCGAAGGGCACCATCAGTACGACGTAGACGAGGATGATGACCGCTTTGGTCCCGTAGAGGATCAGCGGAGGCTGGGTGTAGGTGAGCAGGAATCCGACGCCGAAGATCACCGCGGGAATACCCAGGGGGAGAGCGGTGATGACGTCACCGATGGTTCCCAGCACCCTGTGTTTGCGGCCGCGCACGAGCAGCGTGGCGGTGAGGTAGCCGATGGGCACGCAGATGGCGACCGCCACCACGGAGGTGAGGAGACTCGTGTACACCGAGTCGACGATGCTCGCCGTCTGGAACAGTGCCCGGAAGTTGTCGAGTGTGAACAGGCTCCAAGACAGTGTCTCCGACCAATAAGGCGACACCGCCACGATGACGAGTCCGATCAGCGGGACGACGAGTGCGAGCATCGCATAGCCCGAAATGCACACGGCGGCCCAGGCCGAGCGGCCGGTGTCGGGAGCGAACGCTTTTCCGCCGTGAGTGACGAAGCGTGACTGATTGCCGAGGAGCATCTTCTGCGCCAGTACGACGACGACACCGAAGATGACGAGCGGCGAGCCAGCCGCGGCTGCGGCGGCGAAGTCCGCCGGCGACTCCGACACCCGCCGATACATCTCGGTGGTGAGCACCTTCACACCAGTGTTCTGTCCCAGTAGGAGAGGACCGGTGAACTGGCCGAGACCGAGCAGCAGTGCAATTCCGCCGCCATAGACCAGCGAGGGGCGCAGCAGCGGGAGAACTACCCGGAAGAACACCCCGAGCGTCGACGATCCGCTGATCTGGGCCGCCTCGAGGTGCTCGGAACTGATGTTCTGCATTCCCGCGCTGACGAAAAGGTAGACGAAGGAAGTGAGTCCGAAACCCGTGAGAATGATGATCCACGGTGTGCTGTAAATGTCGACGGGCCCAGAGGTCACGTGGTTCCACCAGGGAAGCTTGCGCAGTAGTGCGTTCAGGTACCCGGGCCCGGGGGAGAGCAGGAATGCCCACCCGACCACGTTGGCTACCGCGGGCATCACGATGGGCAGGATGGGAACGATTCTGAGAAAGCTCAGCCGGCGTGGCAGCCTGCTCGCCGCGAACGCGAGTACCGTTCCCAAAACCATTGCGATGGCGAGTGACGAGACCGCGAGGGCGATGGTCGTCCTGATGGTCTGGCCGATGTCGTACCGGCCGTACTGCGCTTGAAACCCGCGAGCGCCGTCCTCGAACGCCAGCGACTGCAATCGGAAGAGCGGCAGAACGACGAGATACGCCAGAACCGCCAGCAGGGCGGCGTACCCGAGCCGGCTACGCCACACCGTACCCAGAACGATCGGACGTGCCCCGGCGCGCACAGCAACCGTAGCCATCACGCCTCCGATCCGGCGACGGCCTGGGCGAGCACGGGAATGTTGGGGTCCACGTGACTGTCCGGGTGCGGAAACACACGTAGCTTGGTGGGGGAGAAGCTGACTGCCAGGGGCGACCCCGGGGTGGCGCCGCGCAACCAGGCCCCGTGCCGTACGGCATCTGCGCGAAGGTACAACCGTTCACCTCCGGCGTTCACCGTCACGTCGAAATAACGACCCCCGTACTCCGAGGTGACGAGCTCGCCGGTAAGGCCGACATCATCCGGGCGGACTTCGTCGAGTGAGCGGTGCAGCGTCAGGTCTTCGGGCCGAAGTCTTCCGAGAGCCGCATCGCCGCTGATGTATTCGCCCGAGATGCCGGCGGTGTCGAGTTCGATAGCCGTCCCGGCCCGCGTTGTCCACCCCTCGTGCCGCCGGAAGAGTTCGAGTCGGTTCGCCATCCCGATGAACGCGGCGACATAGTCGGAGGACGGGGTCTCGTACACCCGCTCCGGGGTGTCGTACTGTTCGATCTTGCCGGCCTTCATGATGGCGAGTCGGTCACCGAGTGCAAACGCCTCGGCCTGATCATGAGTGACGAAAACGGCTGTGAAGCCCAGACGTTGGTGGAGCTGGTGAATCTGAGACCGGACTTGGTCGCGCAGGCGTGCATCGAGATTGCTCAGCGGTTCGTCGAACAGCACCAGGTCGGGTTGGGCGACCAAGCCGCGGGCCACCGCCACTCGCTGTTGCTGTCCTCCGCTGAGTTGGGACGGGTACCGGTCGAGCAGGGCTCCGCAATCCACCATGCCCGCTGCGGTCTCGACCTGTCCGGCGGCGATAGCGCTCTTCATCCGCCGAACCTTCAACGGGTACCGGATATTCTCTCGCACCGTCATGTTGGGCCACAGCGCGTAGGACTGGAAGACCATGCCGATATTGCGTTTGTACGCTGGAACGTTGATCCGGGTCGACGCATCGAAGACGGTGTGGTCCTTGAAGGTGATCGACCCGTCCTCGGGTGTTTCGAGGCCGGCGATGCAGCGGAGCGTGGTCGTCTTTCCGCAACCGCTCGGTCCGAGGAGGACGAGAAACTCACCGTCCTCGATGTCGAGGTCTAGTTGATCGACGATGGTGTTCGACCCGAAGGTCTTGGTCAGGTTGGAAACCCTGAATTGCGATGTCACCTTGGCACCTGCTTGGTTGCGAGTGGTTTGTCGGGAATGGCGTCAGTTCGACGGCCTGCTTCCGGACTTGGTCCGGAAGTAAAGTGAATTCAATTCAATTGACGATAGCGCTGGTGTGACCCCGGTGCAAGACGCTGTGGGCAACTGGGCCTCACGGCGACGAACGCTTCGGGGTCCTTGCGCCCGCGGAGGTTCCGCCATCGATCATGAGATCGGAGCCGGTGATGTAACTACTGTCCTCGCACGCGAGGAATAGAATGGCCTTCGCCACCTCCAGTGGCAGTCCCCGTCGTTGCAACGGAATGGATTTCACGTAGGCCTCCATGTCATCGTCGGCGAAGTCGGAGCCGGCGGTGATTGCCGTGTCGATGCTGCCCGGGCAGACCGCGTTGACCCGGATATTCGATTCCGCGAACTCCAGCGCCGCAACGCGGGTCAGGGCGCGAACACCGAACTTCGATGCACCGTACGCACCGAGCTCGGCAGTCGCGAGAACACCACGCAGCGAAGAGAGGTTGACGACGGAGCCCCCGGTGGTCATCGCCGCGCCTGCGGCTTGCAGGCCGAGGAAGGTGCCCACGAGATTGAGGTCGATCATGCGCCGCAGGTCGGCGAGCGAAGTCTCCATGATGGAGGCTTTGGAAGCGGCGCCTGCGGAATTGACGAGGATCCGCATCGGATGCCCGCGATCTGCCATCTCGGTGGTCACGCGCTTCCACTGAGACTCCTCGGTGACGTCCAGGTGCCGGTAGTGCGCCCGCGCACCGAGTTTCGCCGCAACGCCGTTGCCGAGGTCGTCGTCGACATCGCACAGGTAGACCGTTGCCCCGTGGGCGTGGAAGAGTTCGGCGGTTGCGGCGCCTATCCCTCGTGCAGCACCGGTGACGAGAGCGCAGGTGTCGCGCAGTCGCGCGTCGTATGTAGTCACTGGATGAATCGCTGTTCCCAGTCGGATTGGTATTCGGTGAGTGATTCGGGCGTCAGATCGGAAGGATTGGGCAGAGTGATGTCCTGGGCTCGTGCGACGCTGCCTTCGATGTTGGGGAGGGCGCTCGCGTAGCCGAGTGACAATGCCTTCTGGCCGGCCGGAGTGACCATGAAATTCGCCAGCACCTGAGCCGCATTCGGGTGCGGTGCCGCGGAAAGAGCGTGCGTGAACCAAGGCGTTCCCCACGGGGGTGAGGGCAGGGCCCAGTCTACCGGTGCGCCCGATTCCTTCTCGCGCACCAAAGGTTGCACGACCGGGGTTGCGACAATCTCGCCGGAGGTCAGGGCCTGAGCAACCCCCAA
This sequence comes from Rhodococcus sp. MSC1_016, assembly GCF_023667485.2. Classification (NCBI taxonomy): domain Bacteria; kingdom Bacillati; phylum Actinomycetota; class Actinomycetes; order Mycobacteriales; family Nocardiaceae; genus Rhodococcus; species Rhodococcus sp. MSC1_016. Next base: position 4,332,224 of record NZ_JAMOZI020000001.1, on the reverse strand, counting down.
TGCACTCGGGTAGATCCGCGGTTCCAGCTCCGCAAGCTTCTGAAGGTAATCGGCACCGAAGTTCTTCTCGAAGAAGCGGTAGAAATCGACGTAGGAGGCGATCCCCGATGGGTTGACGATACCTATCTTGCCCTTCAACGCCGGGTCGAGGAGGTCTGCCGGCTTCCGGAGCCCACCCGGAAGCGCCGTCGTGTTCCATCCGAGTGCGAAGACCGCCGCACTCGTCAGGAAGAACTTGTCCGAAATGATGCTCGACTGTGGTTCGTAGTCCGGCGCATCGAATGCCGGGCCGATGAGGTCGGTCGAGTAGGTACCCGACGCGGCAGCTGTTTCGATCCACGCGGCGTCGGTCATCATGTGCACATCGGCGGTGCCGCGCTTCGTCTGATTCTCGACCTCGACCTTCGGGTTGATGTCGGCGTCAGTTCCCCGGACATACTCGAGGGAGATCTCGGGATACTCCTGCTCGAAGGCCACTTCGAGGGCTTCGAGGTTGGCGGGGAGTTGGCTCGAGTACAGCAGCACACTGCCTTCGCCTTTGGCTGCGGCAACGACGTCGTCCCAACTGCCGGACACTGGTCTATTGACACCTGAACCACCGGATCCGCAAGCGGCGGAGGCGAAAGCGGCGACCACCGCGACGGCCATCAGCTTTATCGGCACACTTCTCATGGCATGAAGGTCCTTCCGGAATCGGTTCGCGGAATGCGAACCTGTGTGTTCGGTGACGGATCGAGGGGAGGCGCGCCACCTCCGTCCGTGTCCGCGTCGTTGCGGAGCACTGGGGCGGCGTCCGCTGCTGCGCGGTCGACGAGAACGAACGGCATGATGCCTCCTGAAGTGAACTGATATCAGTTTGAATCTAAGGAAATCTTCTTGTGATGTCAATCACCTGCTAGCGTGAAGTGAATCCAGTTCACTTAGGAGGTTGGCATGACGACACTTCGTGCGGCGCAGTCGCTACAGCTCGGCTCACTCCGGTTGAAGAACCGGCTGGTCGGCACGGCGCACGCATCCGGGGCAGTCGCCGGCGGTATCCCGTCACCCGGAGACGCTGACTACTGGCGCCGCAGTGCGGCCGGCGGCGCCGGAATGCTCATCGTCGGCGGCACCGTGGTGGCACCCGGTTCGAGTAATCGCAACGGCAACATCACCGAGGCCTGGCGTCCCGAAGTCGTCGCCGGTCTCGAGGCGCGGGCGCGGGCGATCACCGACGAGGGAGCCGCAGCGGCCTGCCAGCTCGTGCACCTCGGGCGCGAAACGCTCGGCGCCGAACTGTGGAGCCATCCCGTCGCACCCACCGACGTCCGCTCGCCTCGTGAACCGACGCGACCACGCGTCCTCTCTCACGCCGATGTCGACGGGATCGTCGACTCCTTCCGTGTATCCGCTGTTCACGCGTGGACCGCCGGCTTTCAGGTCGTCGAACTGCACGCAGCGCACGGATATCTGCTGGCGCAATTCCTTTCACCGAACACCAACTTCGGCCCAGACGCTGCAACGGTTGCTCGGCGTGTCCTCATCCTCGACCGCATCGCGTCCGCTATTCGTGACGCCTGCCCCGGGGTCGTCCTGGGCGTTCGCGTGTCTGCCGAAGGCGAAGACGAGGCCGGCCTGAGTGTGGACGGGCTCTGCGAGGTGCTGCCGCACCTCTCCGAGTTCGACTTCGTCAACGTCACCGTCGGCGTTCGCACCACCTACGTCCGCGACATGGCTATCGCCGACCCACCGCTACTCGGTGAGGTCGGACGGTTGCGGGCCGCCACCCGGACGCCGCTGCTGGTGTCACAGTCCTTTCGCACCGGTGCATCCATCGAAGCAGCACTGCAGTCGGGAGCCGACCTCGTCGGTGTCGCCCGGCCGCTGATAGCGGACCCCAACTTCCCCAGAAAAATACTGACCGGCCAGGAAGCGTCGATCCGACCTTGTGTGTCGTGCAACGAGGACTGCAGGGCATTCGACCCGGTCCTTCTCTGCTCGGTCAATCCTGACCTTGCACCACCGGGCCAGTCCACACGTCCCGCGCATCCGTTGACGCTGGGTCCCACGCGTCGATCGAGTACCCGGCGAAGAATCGCCGTCGTAGGCGCCGGCCCCGCCGGGCTCGAGTGTGCGATGCGGCTCGCATCCGACCACGACGTCACACTCTTCGAACAGCGAGAGCGGATAGGTGGCCAGCTTGCGATAGCCGCGGACGCGCCGAACCGCAGCGGTTGGCGTCGCCTCCTCGACTACTACTCGGTCGCCATGCCGCGGGTGTCGATCCGCCTGGGCCACGCGGTATGCGCCACGGAGTTGGAGGATTTCGATGAGGTGGTCCTGGCCGTCGGTGCCGTGGAGACCTTTCCTGCGGAAGCGGTAGGGGCGCAGTCCCTGCTCTCCTCGCAGGCGCTGATCGGGGGAGGAGAGCTGCTGCGCGGCGCCGGCCACGTCGTGGTGGTCGACGACGGATTCGGGCTGTGGCCTGCGGCAAGTTCGGTCGAAGCGGCGCTCGCCGCGGGCGCCGACCGCGTGACGGTCCTGACGCCTGCCCCGGCCTTCGCCTCCGGTCTTCCTCCGGAGAGTCGCGTCCAGTATCTGCGTCGGCTGTCGGGCAAACCGGTCGACGTGCAGGTGCTGTCCTCGCTGGTAGGCGTCTCCGACAGCACGGTCGAGTTCGAGAACACCCTGTCGGGGGAGAAGGCGCGTCTCGACGTCGATCGGGTAGTCGTTGCCGGTGAGCGGCGCTCGCTCGACTGGTCGCTCCTCGCGCCGGAAGGCGCACGCGTCCATGTCATCGGCGACGCACTCGTTCCGCGCAAGGTCGCCCACGCCGTCGCGGAGGGTAGTGCCGTCGCCCGTGAGTACTTCTTAACCGCCTGCTGTTAAGAAGTACTCACGGGGGGGTGTTCCCGGCCACCCTCACCGGTGGCATTCCGGGGCCCGTACGCTGACACCGTGCGCGTACTCGTTATCGGCTCCGGAGCCCGTGAACATGCCCTCCTCCTCGCCCTCGCTCGTGATCCGGGTGTCACTGCCCTGATGTGCGCTCCCGGGAACGCCGGGATAGCCAAGATCGCCGAGCAGCACCCTGTCGACATCGCCTCCGGGGAGTCAGTCGCCGATCTCGCGAAGAAGGTCGAAGCCGACCTGGTCGTGGTGGGCCCCGAGGTCCCGCTGGTGCTGGGTGTTGCGGACGCCGTCCGCGCGGCGGGAATCGCCTGCTTCGGCCCGTCGGCCGACGCCGCGCGCATCGAGGGTTCCAAAGCGTTCGCCAAGGACGTGATGGCCGCCGCCGGTGTGAAGACCGCGCACAGTGAGATCGTCGATTCTCCCGCCAAGCTGGACGAAGCACTCGACCGCTTCGGACCCAATTGGGTAGTCAAGGACGACGGCCTCGCGGCAGGCAAGGGCGTCGTGGTCACCACCGACCGGGACGCTGCCCGCGATCACGCCGCCGAATTGCTCGAAAACGGGCACCCGGTCCTCCTCGAATCGTTCCTCGACGGCCCCGAGGTGTCGCTGTTCTGCGTCGTCGACGGCGACACCGTGGTGCCGCTCCTCCCTGCCCAGGACCACAAGCGCGTCGGCGACGGTGACACCGGACCCAACACCGGCGGGATGGGCGCGTACACCCCGCTGCCGTGGCTGCCCGAGAAGATGGTCACGCAGATCGTCGACGACGTCGTCAAGCCCGTCGCGGCGGAGCTCGTCGCCCGGGGCAGCTCCTTCAGCGGCCTGCTGTACGCCGGTCTGGCAATCGGCAAAGATGGCCCCGCCGTGGTCGAGTTCAACTGCCGCTTCGGCGACCCCGAGACCCAGGCGGTACTCGCCCTGCTGAAGAGTCCGCTGGGTGAGCTGCTGAACGCGGCGGCCACCGGCACGCTCGATCAGGTTCCGCCGCTCGAATGGCAGGACGGTTCGGCGGTCACCGTGGTGGTGGCGGCCGAGCACTATCCGGCGACGCCCCGCACGGGTGACGTGATCAGCGGCGCCGACGGGGAGGGCGTTCTCCATGCCGGCACGAAGCTCGTCGACGGACAGGTGGTGTCGGCGGGCGGGCGTGTACTCAGTGTTGTCGGGGTCGGCGCGAACCTCAGCGAAGCACGCGAGGACGCCTACGCCAAGATCGCCGCAATCAAGCTGCCGGGCAGCCACTTCCGTAAGGACATCGGGCTGGCCGCAGTCGAGGGGCGTATAGCCATCCCCTAGGCATGTTCCTGTTCGAGTACTGAAAGGCGTGCACCCCTGAACATTTCAGGGGTGCACGCCTTTTCCGGGCCGGTTGGTTATCGCGCCGTCCACCCGCCGTCGATGGTGTACGAGGCGCCGGTGACCATGCCGGCGTCCGCTGAGGCCAGCCATCCGACGAGGGAAGCGACCTCATCCGGTTCCACCAGCCGTTTGATCGCGCTCTCGGTGAGCATCACCTTCTCGACCACGTCGGCCTCACTGACGCCGTGCAGCTGTGCCTGATCGGCGATCTGCTTCTGCACCAACGGCGTCGACACGTAACCGGGATTGACGCAGTTGCTGGTCACACCGTGCGACCCACCCTCGAGGGCGGTCACCTTGGACATGCCCTCGAGCGCGTGTTTGGCCGTCACGTACGCCACCTTGAATGCCGAAGCCCGAAGTCCGTGCACGGAGGACACATTCACTATCCGACCGAATCCCTGCGCGTACATGTGGGGCAGGGCGGCACGGATGAGCAGGAACGGTGCCTCGACCATCAGTGTCTGGATTCGGCGGAAGTCCTCGACGCGGAATTCCTCGATAGGGCTGACGGTCTGGATACCGGCGTTGTTGACGAGGATGTCCGTCTCCAGCCGCAGATCGGCGAGCTGATCCGTGTCGAGAAGGTCGACGTGCCAGGCTCTTCCGTCGATCTCCTCGGCGAGCGTCTTGGCCGCGACATCGTCGAGGTCTGCGACGGTGACCTGTGCTCCACGCGCGGCCAGGTGTCGCGCGCATGCCGCACCGATCCCGCTGGCGCCACCGGTGACGAGGGCCGTGCGCCCGGAGAGGCCGGGGGCGGTCATGCCGGAGCTCCGGCCTTTTCCGCGGCCAGGGTACGGGCGTCGGCTGCGTCGATGGATTCGAGAGAGATGCCCTTGGTCTCCTTGGCGACGATCACGGCGACGACGGTGACGAGCGAGGCGATCGCGAGGTAGATCGCGATGGGGACCGAGGAGTGGTACCTGTTCAACAGGCTCGCCGCGATGATGGGGGCCAGGGAGCCGGCCACGATCGACGTCACCTGGTAGCCGAGCGAGACGCCCGAGTAGCGCATCCGGGTGGGGAACATCTCCGCCATGATCGCGGGCTGGCCCGCGTACATGAAGGCGTGGAACACCAGGCCGATGACGATGGCGCCGAGGATGACGGCGTTGTGGCCGCTGTTCATCATCGGGAAGGCAAAGAAACCCCAGGTTCCCGCGGTCAGAGCACCGATCATGTAAACAGGGCGGCGGCCGATGCTGTCGGACAACCGTCCCACCAGCGGGATCACCGCGAAGTGCACCGCATGCGCGATCAGCATCCACCACAGGATCTGCGCTGTGTCGGTGTGGACCACCACCTTGAGGTAGGTGATCGAAAAGGTGACGACGAGGTAGTACATGACGTTCTCGCCGAAGCGCAGTCCCATTGCCGTGAAGACGCCGCGCGGGTAGCGCTTGACCACCTCGAAGACGTTGAACGACGTCTCCTTGACCTTCTCGGCATCCTTCTGGGCCTGGAGGAAGATCGGCGCATCGGTCACCTTGGTGCGAATGTAGTAGCCGACCAGGACGATCACGGCGGACAGCCAGAAGGCCACCCGCCAGCCCCAGCTCAGGAAGGCTGCGTCCGGGAGGGTCGTCGTCAGGATGAGCAGTACGACGGTGGCCACCAGGTTGCCGGCCGGAACGCCGGCCTGCGGCCAGGAAGCCCAGAACCCGCGCGACCGGCTGGGGCTGTGCTCGGCGACGAGGAGCACCGCGCCGCCCCATTCGCCACCGACCGCGAAGCCCTGGATGAAGCGAAGCGTGACGAGTAACGCCGGCGCCCAGTAACCGATTTGAGCGAAGGTGGGCAGGCAGCCCATGAGGAAGGTGGCGGTGCCCACGAGGACGAGGCTGAACTGCAGCAGCTGTTTGCGGCCGAACTTGTCACCGAAGTGGCCGAAGACGATGCCGCCGAGCGGTCGGGCGACGAAGCCGACCGCGTAGGTGACGAAGGCCGCGATGATGGCATCGAGTTCGTTGTCTCCGGCCGCGAAGAAGACCTTGCTGAAGACCAGGGTCGCCGCCGTGCCGTAGAGGAAGAACTCGTACCACTCGACCACGGTGCCGGCCATCGACGCGCCGACCACCTTCTTCAGCCCCGACGGCGGGGTCTCTTCCGTGCGTAGTGTCTCGTCGACGCTCATCTGCCGCTCCTTTGCTGCCCTGTGACTGGGGACACATCGGGTGTTGTCTGCCGAGTATTGATGCATATTTGTGCGCACACAATGGCGCATGATGCAACCCCCGTGTGCAAATATGCAGACATGACTTCCGAAACGTCCATGCCCAGCGCAGATGACCTGCTCGTGCTGTTGGCGGTGGGACGCACCGGCCGCTTCAACACCGCGGCCGACGACCTAGGTGTAAATCACACCACCATCTCCCGGCGCATCACGAACCTCGAGAGAACCCTCGGCGGTCGTGTGCTCGTGAAGGCCGCCGGCGGATGGGAACTCACCGAACTGGGGCAGCAGGCCCTGACCGCGGCCGAGCGGGTGGAAGCCGCTGTGCACGGCCTCGTCGCCGAGCCAGGCGGCGGTGATGGCCTCAAGGGCGTGGTGCGCGTCTCGGCTACGGACGGGTTCAGTGCGTACATCGCAGCACCCGCGGGCGCGTTGATTCGCCGCCGACATCCCGAGGTGTCCGTGGAGATCGTCGCGGTCACACGCCGGGCCTCACAGCACCGTTCGGGTCTCGACATCGAGGTGGTCGTGGGCAAACCGCAGGTGCACCGCGCCGAGGCCGTCTGGCTGGCCGATTACACCCTCGGTCTGTATGCGTCGCGGTCGTATCTCGAGCGGAAGGGCACTCCGCGGACCGTCGTCGAACTCGCCGACCATTCCCTGGTGTACTTCATCGACTCGATGCTGCAGGTCGACGAACTGGACCTGGCGCGCCGGCTCACCGTGTCGATGCGGGAGTCGGTGACCTCGACCAACGTGTTCGTCCATGTGGAGGCCACCCGCGCCGCCGCGGGGATCGGGCTGTTGCCGTGCTTCATGGCCGACCGGCACGACGACCTCGTTCGCGTGCTGCCCGGACAGGTGGAGGCGACGCTCGCGTACTGGCTCGTCGCGCGTCCCGAATCGCTCCGCAGGCCCGAGGTGGCTGCAGTCGTGGCTGCCGTCCGCGAGACGGTCGAGTCCCAACGGGATGCGTTGGCCGGGCGTTGACGGTGTCACGCTAGCGTCGAGGGGTGCGCTCCGAATCTCAGCGATCCGACATTCAGACCTTCCACGTGATGGACGTGTGGAAGGCCGCCGCCGAGCGCGAACGGACCCACGGGGACGTGCTGACTCTCGCAGCGGGGCAGCCTTCGACCCCGGCGCCTAAGCCCGTGCTGAGCGCCACCCGGCAGGTCCTCGACGGACACCTGCTCGGCTACACCGAGACGTTCGGAATCCTGGGACTCCGCGACGCGATCGCCGAGTACCACTCCACCAAGTCCGGTATCGACGTCGACGCCGAGGACGTGGTGGTGACCACGGGTTCCTCCGGAGCTTTCACGTTGCTGTTCCTCGCCGCTTTCGATGCGGGCGACACCGTGGTCGTCGCTCGCCCGGGTTACCCGGCGTACCGCAATACCCTCGCCGCCCTCGGTTGCCACGTCGTCGAACTCGATTGCGGTGCCGACACCCGATTCCAGCCGACGGTCGCGATGCTCGAGGCGCTCCCCGAAGCCCCGGCCGGTCTCATCGTCGCGAGTCCCGCCAACCCCACCGGAACCGTGATCGATCCCGAAGAATTGGCGGGTCTCGCTCGGTGGTGCGACGACCACGGCACCCTCCTGATATCCGACGAGATCTACCACGGCATCGGATACGGCGGGCAGACGATGACGAGCGCCTGGGAGACGTCGCGGGAATCCGTCGTCGTCGGGTCGGTGTCCAAGTACTTCTCGATGACGGGCTGGCGGCTGGGGTGGATGCTGGTACCCGCCGGGTTGAGGGGTGCCCTGCAGCGCCTGGCGTCGAACATGACGGTGTGCCCACCCGCGATTTCGCAGTACGCGGCGATCGCGGCGTTCACGCCGGAGTCGCGGGCCGAACTCGATTCGCACGTCCAGCGTTACGCCGTGAACCGCGAACTGCTTCTCACGGGACTACCGGAACTGGGTATCACCGAGCTGGCGCCCGCGGACGGTGCGTTCTACGTGTACGCCGACATCGGTCATCTCCTCGGTGGGGCCCATGGTGACACGTCGACGCAGTGGTGCTCGCGACTGCTGCAGGACACGGGTCTGGCACTGGCACCCGGCATCGACTTCGACACCGTCCACGGGAACAGGACCATCCGTCTCTCGTTCGCTGGGTCCACCGCGGAAGTGCGGGAAGCGCTGATCCGGCTGCGGCGCTGGCTCTAGCGATCGACCGAAGTCGGCCTACACTATGACCAGGATTACAGTGTTGCGGCGCACGCGGGCAAAAGGCGAAACCATGAGCGAAATCAGCAACCCAGACCCTTCCACTCCTGGTGGACTCCGCATAGGAACCCTGGAGCGGGAGCAGGCCGCAACGGCACTCGCCGCACACTTTGCGGCCGGCCGCCTCGACACCGACGAGTTCGATGCTCGGGTCCGTCAGGCGTATCTCGCCAAGACCGCAGCCGACCTCGCACCTCTGTTCGCGGATCTTCCGGGCGAACAGCGCTTCGGGACCGAAGGCGAGTACGAGCCGGAGCCGAGCCGCCGGGATCCGGGACGCGAGGCCGCGGCCCTGCGCACGCTGCTGTTCGTGATCGCGGTGCTCGCCGCGGTCCTGTGGGTCCTCGTCGTCCGCGTGCCGCCTCTCGTCTTCCTTCCGATCATCTGGCTCGTCCTCGCACGGCATCACCTCGGTCGCCGTTCTTGCCGAGCCTGGTGACTTCGCCCGGCGCAAACTTCGCGGTCTGTAGTCCAATCCGGTCTGGTGCGGCACCCCCGGCTGGCAGGATGAATTGGTGTCGACAGCGGCAACTCCCAAGGGCGAACGGCGCCGACAGGCGCTTGTCGACGCTGCCGCCGACCTGCTTTTGGAGGGCGGCTTCGAAGCGGTGCGGCACCGGTCGGTGGCCGCGCGCGCGAACCTTCCGCTGGCATCGACCACCTACTATTTCGCGTCGCTCGAAGAGCTGATCGCGAAGGCCGTCGAGTGCAACGGTGAACGCGACCTCACCGTCATGCGGGCGCGGGTAGACGACGTCACCCACCGTCGTCGCGGTCGCGAATCCACCGTCGACCTTCTCGTGGAACTACTCGTCGGGCCGGTACTGATCAGCGACGACAGTCGCGAACGCTTGATCTGCCGGTACGAGCGGCTCACCGCGTGCGCGCGTCGACCCGAACTACGCGAGGTTCAGCTGCGGTTGCGAGCACAGCTCGACGACATCCTCACCGAGGCCCTGCGCCGTTCCGACCGCGACGTGCGGCAAGGACAACTGCGCCGCCTGGTCGCCACCGTGGACGGCGCCGTGGTGACTGCCCTCGGCGAGCATGACCCCGACCTTCGTGGGCTCGCTCGGGCCATGCTCCTCGACGTCGTCGACCTCGTCGCGCCGGCGCTGGACCGGCCGGACCACGTTCACCTCTAGCACCGCCGTAAACTGAAGTCTCGTGACCCGCATCCCGAACGTCCTCGCCAACCGTTACGCCAGCCCCGAACTCGTCGAGTTGTGGTCGCCCGAGCACAAGATCGTGCTCGAACGCCAGCTGTGGCTCGCGGTGCTGCGTGCCCAGGCGGAACTCGGCATCGACGTGCCGGCCGAGGCGCTCGCCGACTACGAGCGGGTCATCGATCAGGTCGACCTCGACTCCATCGCCGCCCGCGAACGGGTCACCCGGCACGACGTGAAGGCCCGCATCGAGGAATTCAACGCACTCGCCGGTCACGAGCAGGTACACAAGGGTCTCACCAGCCGCGACCTCACCGAAAACGTCGAACAGCTGCAGATCCTGCGGTCGCTCGAGCACGTGTACGCACACGGTGTCGCGGTGGCCGCACGGCTGTCCGAGCGTGCCGCCGAGTACAGCGGCCTCGTCATGGCCGGTCGTTCGCACAACGTGGCGGCGCAGGCCACCACCCTCGGCAAGCGCTTCGCCTCCGCCGCCGACGAACTGCTCGTCGCCCTCACCCGGTTGCGGGAACTGATCGACCGTTACCCGCTGCGCGGCATCAAGGGTCCGATGGGAACCGCGCAGGACATGCTCGACCTTCTCGACGGCGACGCCGCCAAACTCGATACCCTCGAGCGGAAGGTGGCGCAGCACCTCGGTTTCGCTCACGTCTTCACCAGTGTCGGGCAGGTCTACCCGCGTTCGCTCGACCACGACGTGCTGTCCGCGCTGGTCCAGGTCGCCGCCGGGCCGTCCTCCTTCGCCCACACCATCCGCCTGATGGCCGGACACGAATTGGTCACCGAGGGCTTCCAGCCCGGCCAGGTCGGGTCCTCCGCGATGCCGCACAAGATGAACACCCGCTCCTGCGAACGTGTCAACGGACTGCAGGTCGTCCTCCGCGGCTACGCGTCGATGGCCGCAGAACTCGCAGGCGCCCAATGGAACGAAGGCGACGTGTTCTGCTCCGTGGTGCGCCGGGTCGCCCTTCCGGACGCATTCTTCGCCATCGACGGACTGATCGAGACGTTCCTCACCGTGCTCGCCGAATTCGGCGCCTACCCGGCCGTCATCGAGAAGGAACTCACCCGGTACCTGCCGTTCCTCGCCACCACCAAGGTCCTCATGGCGCTCGTGCGGGCCGGTGTCGGCCGCGAAACCGCGCACGAGGTCATCAAGGAACACGCCGTCGCCGTCGCACTGGCCATGCGCGAGCAGGGCAAGGAACCCGACCTCCTCGACCGGCTCGCCGCCGACGACCGGCTCCCCCTCGACCGGGCAGCCCTCGACGAGGCGCTCGCCGACAAGAAGGCGTTCATCGGCGCGGCCGAAGCTCAGGTGGCCGCAGTGGTGACCGAGGTACAGAAGCTCGTCGACGCCAACCCCGAGGCGGCTGCCTACCAGCCGTCCCCGATCCTGTAGGCGGCTTCGCCGCCCGTGCGCCTTTCTGGTAGCGGGAACTACCAAAAAGGCGCACAAGCACCGGAGGTGCCTACCCCATGAACTGCACTTTCTGCGAAATTGTCGCCGGTCGCGCCGAAGCCAGCGTCGTGTACGACAACGACGAGGTGATGGCGTTCATGGACATCCGGCCGTGGACCCCCGGACACCTGCTGGTGGTTCCCAAGCGGCACGCCACCGGACTGTCCGACCTCGACCCCGCCGATGGTGCCGCAGTGTTCACCGCGGGACAGCGGATCGCGACCACATTGCGGCACGGGTCGTTACGCGCCCATGGCGTCAACCTCTTCCTGGCCGACGGAATCGCCGCCGGTCAGGAGGTGTTCCATGTTCACCTCCACGTCGTCCCCCGCACGAACGGTGACGGTTTCGGGCTGCGCGGAATGCCGACGTCGCCGAGCCGGATGGCGCTGGAGCAGACTGCCGGCGTCATCCGATCGTCGCTTACCTGACCTGCGCCGAGTCGAACCGGACTTCGCCGGTGACCCCGTTCGGGTCGAAGCGGCGTTCGGTGATGTCGTAGGTGCCGTCCGAGCGGACACGGAGGACGGTCGACGCCCGGGTGCCGTACTCGCCGTAGTGGATGAACCGCGACGACAGTGCCCGTTCGAGGTCCCGTCCGACCCCGGTGTCGGGCAGCGACTCCCACGGTGCCGGCTCGCTGTGGGCGAGGACGGCGAAATACGCCTCGAGGTCGGCGTCCGGCTTACCGTCGTCGGCGGCGAGGGCGGCGCTGAACGCGCGTGTGCCCTCGGTGACCTTCGGCCATGGGGTGTCGAGTTCGGCGTTGGACAACCCGTGGATGCCGGGTTCGACACGGTGCCGCCTGCCGTGTGGCCGGTTGGTAGACCACCACAGTTCCTCCCGGTCGGCGACGAGCAGGTTGAAGCTGCCATACGCACTGCCGTTTGCGGCGACGCTGTCGGCATGAAAGGCCGCCGAGTCCTCGGAGAGGAGGAAATCGACGGGCAGCCGCCCGCGGGACAACGCACCGGCTGCAGGGGACCCGTCGCGGACGTTGGTCACGGCCGCGAACCGTAATCCGTCACTGATTCCCATCCAGGTGCCGCCCGCGAGGAGGTCCCGGCCGGCGACGAAACCCTCGTCCCAGCGGTGCAGCGGATCGGTGGGGCGGGCGTAGAACTCGTCGCGGTTGGCTGCCACGACCAAGGGAAGGTCGGGGTGGGAATGCCATGCGAACAGGACCAGACACATGCTCTCGACAGTAGTGCGCCAGGAGCGCTCACTCTGTCAGCATGCGCGGAGATGTGTGGCGAGGATGGTTTCTACTGCGGAGCGCCGCATCGGTGCTGGTAACGGTGGTGCGGTCGAGCGGTAGTGGTGTCCGGTCGGAGTGCCGAAGTCGATGGTGTGGGTGCGACCGGTTTCGGGCGCGGCAAAGGTGGTGTTCCAGCCAGGGGCCTGCTTGGCGTAGTTGCACGCTTCGCAGAGCCCGGAACCGTTGTCCAAGGTAGTGGGTCCGGATCGCCCGTGGGGACGAATGTGATCGTGATGGCGGATCGGAGCGCCACACCATGGGGTGCGGCACGCACGATCCCGGAGGTCGATCATCGTCGCCAATCCGGTCGGGAACGCGCGGGCCCTCGATTCCATTGCGGTCAAGGCCCCGGACTGCGGGCACGCATACACCCGGCGCAACGTCACCTGGCTGTGTGTCTCGAGGGCGTCGGCAATCAGTTGCCGGGCGAAGCCAGCCGGCACCGGGCCGTAGCCGTGCATGTGCGTCGCCTCACCGCCGCCGGCGAGAAGGGCGTCGTCGGAGAGCACCACCTGGACTGCCACCGGCACCCCTGACACGACCGACTGCCCGGTGCCCCGGTCGAACAAGAGGTCGACCATCAACTGATTGCGGGTGCGGCCACCACTGTTGCCGGCGGCGATGAGGCTGTCGGCGTCACGGCTCAGCGTGGCGTGTAAACACACCGCCTTCTCCACCGGCAGCAACACACTCAGGTAGGCCATCGTGTCCGGGGCCGGCCTGATGGTGATGCGCCGCTCAGATACTGCCCTACGTTGCCGCCGAACCACCGACGCGGCGTCGAGTTCGGCGGCGAGGGCCCTGGCCCGCGCAGTCAGACCCGCGTCCCCGACCCCGTCGAGTGTGGCCGGATCAGAGCAAAGCTGCCGATCGATGATGATCCGATCCGTCACCGTCAGGAACGCTGTCTCCCGCACCAGCAAGGTTGCGCGCCATTCGTTCAGGCGCCCCCGCTGCAACAATGCCAACGTGTGCGGCATCTCGTGGACCAGGGCTCGGGCGAACCCGAGGTGCCTGCCGCCACGGTTGGGGGATTCCCTTCGAGCAGGGCGATCTGGGCGCCGATCCCACGATCCCACTCGACCCGCGGCAATCCCCGACCCTTGCGATCGGCTCGGATGGACGTAGCGACATCGTCGGTCACCACTGCCTGCGCCGCTGCTCCGACCGACTTCAACGCCTCGATCGCATCGAGGAGATCAATTCCTAGTGCCGCATTTCCACCCGCCGACACCCCTCGCAACCGGGCGGTGAAGGCCCGTAGTTCCTCAAGATTTGGTGCCGTCGATCTGTCCACCGTCAATGACGTGTCCACCGTCAACCTCCCCCAAGGTTGTTCGAATATGTGTTCGATAGTATCCGGTGGCGAGAGGTAGGGCAATACGACAGCGGAGACCTACGGTGTTACGAGGGTCTTCTCGAGGGCTCGGCGCAGTTCGGATTTGCTGATCTTGCCCACGCCTGTGACCGGGAAGTGTTCGACGAACATCACCTTGTCGGGGACCTTGTACTCGGCGAGGCCGCGGCCGCGCACGAATTTCTTGAGTTCTCCTTGCGTCGGTTGCTCGCCGAGGACGACGACGAAGGCGCAGGTGCGTTCGCCGAGGTAGGGGTCGGGCATCGACACCACTGCGACGTCGGCGACGCGGGGATGTGCCAGGAGGTGGTTCTCTACCTCTTCTGCGGCTACTTTCTCGCCACCGCGGTTGATTTGATCCTTGGCCCGGCCCTCGACGACGAGGTATCCGTCGTCGGTGAGGCGAACGATGTCACCGGTGCGGTAGAAACCGTCGTCGGTGAACGCCGTCGAATTGTGTTCGGGTGCTCGGTAATAACCGCGAATGGTGTACGGGCCGCGGGTGAGTAGGTGACCGGAGGCGCCGGCGGGAACGGGTACGTCGTGGTCGTCGACGACGAGCACCTCGTCGTCGGGGCTGATCGGCCTGCCCTGCGTGGAGACGAGGATGCTCTCCGGGTCGTCGAGTCTCGTGTAGTTGACGAGGCCCTCCGCCATGCCGAACACCTGCTGCACTGTGCATCCCAGTTCGGACCGCACCCGCTTGGCCGCCTCGGCGCTGAATTTTGCGCCGCCGACCTGTATCACCTCGAGACTCGACAGGTCGCGTTCGGTGCGGGCGGCGGCGGCCAACCATGCCAGTGCCAGTGGTGGGACGAGCGACGCCATGGTGATGCCTTCACGCTCGATGAGGGCGAAGGCCGTGTCGGGACTGGGATCCGGTGCCAGCACGACGCGACCGCCTGCGTGCAGGACCCCGAGGATGCCGGGCGAGCTCATCGGAAAGTTATGTGCAGCAGGCAGAACTACGAGCATGCGGGTGTGCTCGTCGACGCCACAGATGCGAGCCGATTCACGCACCGAGTACAGGTAGTCGGCGTGCGTGCGAGGGATCAGTTTCGACACCCCGGTGGTGCCACCCGACAGTTGCAGGAAGGCCACCGACTCCGCGTCGACCGGCGAGTCGACGGTGATCGGCGGCGAGCCCCGCAGATCGTCGAGCGCAACGAATTCCTGCGCGTCTCCGGCGACGATCACCGTCGGCGGCTGTTCCGAAGACGACACCACCTGGCGGGCCAGTGCGCGGTAATCGAAACCGGCGTGCCGGTCGGTGACGATGTATGCGGCCGCGTCGGTGAAACTGCAGAAGTAGGAGACCTCGTGCTCGCGGTGCGCGGGCAAGGCGAACACGGGCAACGCGCCGAGGCGAAAGAGCGCGAAGACCACTTCCACGTACTCGACGACGTTCGGCAACTGTACGACGACCCGATCACCGGGGTGGATGCCCGACGCGAGAAATCCGGCCGCCAATCGACCGGCGCGTTCGGTGATTTGGCGGTAGGTGAGGCTCGATTCGCCTCCGGTGGCGTCCGGCCCCACCACCGCAACGGCATCCACGAACTCCGCTGCGCGTGCGCCGAGAAACTGCTGGAACGTCTCCTCCGTCCAGTAACCCGCCTGCCGATACCGTTCGGCGAAGGCGGCGGGATATCCGGTGGTGTCGGCGAGGGGAGCGCGCAGGCTCGTGGTCATCGAAAGTCCTTTCGCAACTTGCTGTTCGGTCACGCCCGGAGGGTGGCGCCGCCGTCGACGTACAGGGCCTGCATGGTGATGTGCCGCGCGCGATCGGAGAGCAGGAATTCGACGGAATCGGCGATGTCAGCGGCGTCCGCGATCCGGCCCAGGGGGATGCCGACCTTGAACGATGCGAGATCGCCGTCGATCGCGGTGCGAGCACCCGAGTCGTCGGCGGGGTCGGACCACAGCGACCGCTGCATGGCGGTGTCGGTCGAACCCGGTGCCACGACGTTGGCGCGGATTCCGTACTCGGCCAATTCGAGTCCGAGGACCCGGACGATCATCGCGACTGCGGCCTTGGATGCGCCGTACGCGCCCATTCCTGCGCGCGGCACGCCGGCAGCATTGGAGCCCACCACGACAATCGAACCCTTTCTGCGCTGGCGCATTTCGATTCCGACGGCCGTCAGCACGTTGACCAGTCCGGTGACGTTGACGTCGAAGACGCGTTGCCAGCTCGCGGGATCGGCGTCGAGTATCGAACCGGTTTCGAGTATTCCGGCCACGTGCGCGAGTGCGGTGACGGGGCCGTGCCGGTCCTCGATGCGTCGTACGGATTCTGTGACGGCGTCGGAGTCGCGGATGTCGACGACCTCGGTGTCGAGCGGCGACCGGTCCAGTAGGGCGGCTGTGCTGCGCAACCCGTCACCGTCGCGGTCGAGCAGCACCAGGCGATGACCTCGCCGGGACAGAGTGACGGCGGTGGCCTGTCCGATACCGTGGGCCGCGCCGACGACGAGGGTGATTCCGTCGCTCACAGCTCCACTCCCAAACCGGCCAGGATCGTCCCCAACTTCGTTGTCGTCTCGGCGAGTTCGTCGTGAGGGTCGGATGCGGCGACGATGCCACCGCCCGCGTGCGCGACGATCGTGGTGCCCCGGGCGTCGATCTCGGCGCACCGGATTCCAACCATCCATTCGCCGTCCCCGTCGGAGTCGGTCCAGCCCACCGCACCGGCGTAGAAGCCGCGGTCGCCCTCGAGTTCGGCGATAAGCCGGCGTGCGGCGTCGGTGGGAGTGCCACAGACGGCGGGTGTCGGGTGCACCGCTACGGCGAGGTCGAGGGCCGTGACCGAGCGGTCTCGCAACCGACCCGAGACGGGTGTGCCCAGGTGCCAGAGGTGAGGCGTGCGGGTGAGGGACGGACTGTCGGGGATGTCGAGTTCAGTGCACAGCGGTGCGAGGCTCGCCCGGAGCGCGTCGACGACCAGCGCGTGTTCACGCAGATTCTTCTCGGACGCGGCGAGACCTTCACCTGTACGACGATCCGACTCGGGGTCGCTGCGGCGCGGTGCAGAACCGGCCAGGGGGTGACAGCTCACCGCGTCTCCTCGGCGCCGGATCAGCACCTCGGGACTCGAACCGACGAGGTGCTTTCCCGACCAGGCGCTTCCAGCCGCGCCCAGAGCGACGCTGAAACCGTTGCCGCCCTGGTCGTGTGCGACCAGTCGGGCGAGCAATGCATGGGGGTGCAGACGTTCGTCCGCGTGCAGTGTAAGTGACCGGGCGAGGACCACCTTCTCCAGAGTGTTGTCCGCCGAACGCAATTCGCGTAGCGCGGCTTCCACCCGAGCGACGTGCTCGGCCTCCGTGGGAATCGGTGATCCGATCCGGATGCGCGGGATTCCGCGGTACTCGCCGTTCCAGCTCCCGGGTTCGTGGTTCAGCGACTGCGGAGTGACGAGTGCGGCGGGGTGTTCGGGGTCGAAGGGGAGCGCGCCGACTATCGCGGTGGCACGCCCGTCGCGCAGCGCCTCGGCCGCCGCGAGGGCGGAGTCGTACTGCGCACGGGCTCCCACGGCAACGACCGTGCCGTGGGGGCGGGAAAGGATGAACGGTGTGCTCGACGGTGAATCCGTTCCGATGGCGGCGGATTCGGCGACTGCCGTCGATTCCATGTGTGATCCCCTCTCGATAACCGGCGAACTCACGTCACACTATATGGTTAGCCTAACCTTTGGTGCGGCGCCGATCTCGATGCTGGTCAACGTCACCCGTACGCGGCGGGGAGGGCAGCTTCTGTAACGAGGGGCCCGACGCGACCGTCATTGGCCGGCCGGCGGCGCGGCACTCGGCGTAGGTGCAGCGGCGGACTTCTTCGGCATCGCCACGGCGGCGAGCACGAGAATCACCGCGGCGCCGAGGGCGGCTACGAAGACCAGGTGCAGGGCGTCGGCGAGATCGGCGCGGGCGGGGTCCTCGGTGCCGTCGAGGCGGGCGTTTACGAGGGCTCCGAAGAGGGCGACCCCGACGGCGCTGCCGATCGACCGGGCGAACATGTTGGTGGACGTGACGACACCGCGCTCCGACCAGTCGACGCTGGCCTGCGCGGCGATGAGGGTGGGGCTGGCGACGAGGCCCATCCCGCCGCCGATGACGAAGCAGCAGAGCGCCACCTGCCACACCGCCGACTCGATGGACAGGATGGTCGTGAGGGCGGTGCCCGCGACGACCAGCAGACTGCCCGCCGTCGCCGTGACCCGGAATCCGAAGCGCAGGTACACACGCCCGGACAGCGACGCGGCGATCGGCCAGCCGATGGTCAGCGTGGCCAGTGCGAACCCGGCCACCAACGCGCCCGTCCCGAGCACACCCTGGGCAAAGGTGGGCACATACGTGGTGAGGCCCAGGACGATGGCGCCGACCAGAAGCGAGACGACGCTACTCGCGGCGAGGACTCGTCGCGTCAACACCCAGAGTGGGAGGATGGGTTCCGCGGCTCGCCGTTCCACCAGGACGAAGACGAACAGGAACACGCCGCCGGCGGCGAAGATGCCCAGACTGACCGGCGAACTCCACGCCCATGCCTGGCCGCCTTCGAGGAGGCCCAGAATGAGGAGCGTTGCGCCCACGGCGAGCAGTCCGGCCCCCGGGTAGTCGATGGACCGGCGGATCCGCGCCCGCTTCTCGTCGAAGTTGCGGATCAGCATCACCGCGGCCAGGAGGCAGAGCGGAATGTTGACGAAGAAGATCCAGCGCCACGACAGATACTCGGAGAACACGCCGCCCAGCGTCGGTCCGACCACCGCCGACATTCCCCACACGCTCGCGAGGTAGCCCTGCGCTTTTGCACGTTCGGCGAGCGTGTAGATGTCGCCGGCGATGGTCATACTCATGGGCTGGACCGCGCCTGCCCCGAGGCCCTGCACGGCGCGGAAGGCGATGAGTGCCGGCATGCTCCAGGCGAGCCCGCAGAGGACCGACCCGAGCGCGAAGAGGCCGATCCCCAGAAGCATGACCGGTTTCCGGCCGAAGATGTCGGCGAGTTTGCCGTAGATCGGCACGGACACGGCCTGGGTGAGTAGATAGATAGAGAACAGCCAGGGGAACTGGGTGAATCCGCCGAGATCGCCGACGATGGTGAATACCGCGGTGGAGATGATGGTGGCGTCGAGGGCGACCAGGGATGTCGTGAGCATCAGCGCCACGAGTACCGGACCGCGCTCCGACCGGAACCCCACATCGACGGGCGCTGTGTCGGTTGTCATTGCTCACCTGATTCGTACCTGGGATCACACCATGTCGTAACCCACGGTAACGACATGGCTCAGGAGAGTATTCCGCGCGGTCGGCTCAGAGTCCTGACCTCACGGGAGAGCAACGATCGGCCCCGGAACGCGGTGAGCGCCGCAAGGTCAGCGCCCGGTCTGTCCGGCAGGACCGATAGGCTGGCTCACCGTGCGCCCCTCACTCGATTCCTACGCCCATCTGGCCGGTGGCAAGGTCCGCGACCTCTACACGATCGACGACGAGCACCTGCTGTTGGTCGCGAGCGATCGGATCTCCGCCTACGACCACGTTCTCGGCACCACGATTCCGGACAAGGGCCGGGTACTCACCGCGATGAGTGTCTTCTTCTTCGGCGTGCTCGGGGGCAGCAACCATCTGGCGGGTGAGCCCGACGACAGTCGCATCCCCGAGGAGGTCCTCGGCCGCGCACTCGTGGTGCGCAAGCTCGAGATGGTTCCGATCGAATGTGTCGCCCGCGGTTACCTCACCGGTTCCGGCCTGATCGACTACAACGAGACCGGTTCGGTGTGCGGGGTGGCCCTGCCCGAAGGGTTGGTGGAGGCCAGCCGGCTCCCTGATCCGATCTTCACCCCGGCCAGCAAGGCGGAACTGGGGGAGCACGACGAGAACATCACTTTCGACGTCGTGGTCGACAAGGTCGGTCAAGATCTGGCGATCAAGCTGCGGGACGACACCCTGGACATCTACGGCAGAGCAGCCAACTTCGCCGCCGACCGTGGGATCATTCTCGCCGACACCAAGCTCGAGTTCGGCCTCGACAAGAAGGGCAACCTCGTGCTCGCCGACGAGGTCCTCACACCCGACTCGTCCCGCTACTGGCCCGCCGACGGGTACGAGGCCGGGAAGGTGCAGCCGAGCTTCGACAAGCAGTTCGTCCGTAACTGGCTCACCAGCCCCGAGTCGGGCTGGGACCGCGCGTCCGACACACCACCGCCGCCGCTTCCGGCGGAGATCGTGGCGGCGACGCGGCAACGCTACATCGACGCGTACGAGCGCATTTCGGGATTGTCGTTCGCGGAGTGGGTGGGCTGAGCGATGACCACCGAGAACAAGATTCTGACCCCGCCCGTTGCCAAGAAGGTTCCCACCGAGCGGGTCCATCACGGACACACCTTCGTCGACGAGTACGAATGGTTGCGCGACAAGGAAGACGCGGAGGTGATCGCCTACCTCGAAGCCGAGAATGCGTACACCGAGCAGGAGACTGCCCACCTGGCTCCCTTGCGCGACCAGATCTTTTCTGAGATCAAATCCCGGACACAGGAAACCGACATGTCGGTGCCCACCCGGATGGGGGAGTACTGGTACTACGCCCGGACCATCGAGGGTAAGCAGTACGGCGTGCAGTGCCGGACACCGATCACGGGTCCCGACGACTGGACTCCGCCGGAGCTCACCCCGGGGGTCGAACTCCCCGGCGAGCAGATCCTGCTCGACGGCAACGCGGAGGCCGAGGGTCACGACTTCTTCTCCGTCGGAGCCTTCTCCCTCAGTCACGACGGCACGCTGCTCGCGTACTCGGTGGACGTGGTCGGCGACGAGCGCTACACGCTCCGGTTCAAGAACCTCGTCACCGGCGAATTGCTGCCCGACGAGATCACCGGCACCGCACCGGGAGTTACCTGGGCGATCGACCACCGGCATGTCTTCTACCTCACGGTCGACGAGTCCTGGCGCCCCGACACCGTGTGGCGTCACCGGCTCGGCACCGCCCGCGAGGAGGACGTCGCCGTCTTCCGGGAGCCCGACGAGCGGTTCTGGGTTTCCGTCGGATCCACCCGCAGTGAGAAGTACCTGATGATCTGGGTGGGTTCCAAGATCACCAGCGAAGCCCGGGTCCTGGAATCGGCGAACCCCGAAGGGGAGTTCCGGGTAATTCTTCCGCGGCGCGAGGGCGTCGAATACGGCGTCGAACATGCAGTGGTCGCGGGCGAAGATCGTTTTCTGATCATGCACAACGACGTCGTCGACGGTGAGAAGGCCGAGAATTTCGTGCTTGCCGAGGCGCCGGTGTCGGATCCGACGTCCTTGACCACGCTGATCGCGCATCGGTCGGATGTACGACTCGAGGAGGTCGACGCCTTCGCCGACCATCTGGTGCTCAGCTACCGGCGGGAAGCGTTGACCCGCTTGGCGATCTGGCCGCTCGGCCCGGAGGGGTACGGCGAGTTCACGGAGATCGCCTTCGACGAGGAACTGTTCAGCGTGGGCCTCGGCGCCAATCCGGAATGGCAGCAGCCGACTCTGCGGATGGCGTTCACCTCGTTCATCACGCCCGGGCAGGTGTACGACTACGTGTTGTCGACGGGCGAACTGGCGCTACGGAAGTCGCAACCCGTGCTCGGGGACTTCGATGCGCGCAACTATGTGCAGCAACGTGATTGGGCCATCGCCGCCGACGGTACCCGGATTCCGCTGTCGATCGTGAGGCGTGCCGACGGTGCCCCGGACGAACCGGCGCCGACACTCCTGTACGGCTACGGCTCGTACGAGGCCAGCATGGATCCCGCGTTCTCCGTCGCACGGCTCTCGCTCCTCGATCGGGGAGTCGTGTTCGTTGTCGCACACGTGCGTGGCGGCGGCGAGATGGGCCGGCATTGGTACGAGAACGGCAAGACACTGACGAAGAAGAACACCTTCACCGATTTCGTCGACTGTGCACGTCACCTCGTGGACACCGGCCGCACCACTCCGAACCAACTCGTCGCGGACGGCGGCAGTGCAGGCGGTCTCCTGATGGGCGCAGTGGCCAACCTGGCTCCGGAACTCTTCGCAGGCATCCTCGCCAACGTTCCCTTCGTGGACCCGCTCACCTCCATCCTCGATCCGTCGCTTCCGCTGACGGTGATCGAGTGGGACGAGTGGGGTAATCCGCTCGAGAACCCCGAGGTGTACGAGTACATGCGTTCGTACAGCCCGTACGAGAACGTGGAGGCCAAGGATTATCCGGCCATCCTCGCGATCACCAGCATCAACGACACCAGGGTCCTCTACGTCGAGCCGGCGAAGTGGGTGGCCAAGCTTCGGGCCACCAAGACGGGCGACTCGCCGCTGCTTCTCAAGACCGAGATGAGCGCGGGCCACGGTGGCGTGAGCGGGCGCTACGAGAAGTGGAAGGAAGTGGCGTTCGAGTTCGCCTGGGTGCTCCACATCGTCGGGAGGGCCTGACGCCAGGTCCGCCCGACATGAGCGTCCTCGGTCCGGAACCATGGGCGAACTCGGGCCTGCCATTCGAGCGACAGGTTTAGGCTGATCGTCATCCTGGTTCCGACGCGACGAGGAGGTGGCGCTCGTGACAGAGATGGCGATCGACACGACGCTAGCGGTCGAGCATTTCGCGGCGATGCTCCGTGTCCCCACGGTGTCCACCCGGGACGACGCGAACACGGACTGGACGTTCTTCGCGCGTTTCCGGAGTCTTGTCGACAAGTTGTACCCACTGGTGCGGGAGAATCTCGACAAGGAGATCATTGCCTCGCATTCGCTCGTGTACCACTGGGATGTCGGGGTGCCCGACAAGCCGATCGTGCTGATGGCGCACCAGGACGTCGTGCCCGCGCACGACGAGGGATGGACTCATCCACCGTTCGGCGGGGTCGTGGCGGACGACGCCGTTTGGGGGCGCGGCGCCATCGACGACAAGGGCGTGCTGGTCAGCATTCTCGAGGCAGTCGAAGGGCTGCTGCGCAGTGGTGTCGTCCCGGCCCGTGACGTCTATCTGGTTTTCGGCCACAACGAGGAGGTCGGAGGAGACGGCATTCCGCAGGTGGTGCACACGTTCCGGGAGCGGGGGATCGTGCCGGGTGTGGTCATCGACGAGGGCGGTGGAGTTGCCGGCGACGCGTTCCCCGGAGTCGACGCGACGCTCGCGGTCCTCGGAACTGCCGAGAAAGGGATCCTCGACCTGCAGTTGACGGCGAAGGACCCTGGTGGTCACGCGTCGATGCCGGGGAGGAAGACCGCTACCGCCCGGCTTGCCCGCGCCATCACCCGCGTCGACCACCACAAGTTCCCGGCCCGGCTCACCGAACCCACCGTCGACCTGCTCACCAACGTAGGCGTCCATGCGAAAGGTCCGCTGGGCACGATGCTCTCCCGGACCGACACATTCGGACCACTGTTGGCGAGGGTGCTGCCGCGCGCCGGTGCCCTGATGAACGCCATGTGCCGCACCACGGCAGTCGCTACCGTCCTGGAAGGCAGTGCCGCCAACAACGTGATGGCGGAGACGGCGCGTGCAGTGCTCGATATCCGCATACTGCCGGGCGACACCGTGAACGGCACCGTGGAACGGATACGGAAGACGATCCGCGACAACGACATACAACTCGACGTCCTTGGCGCCACCGAACCGTCACCGGTGTCGAGGACGGACGACCAGGTGTTCGCCCGACTCCGGCAGGTGGTAGCCGATACCTTTCCCGGGTCGATCGTGTCACCGTTTCTCCTGGTCGGCGCCACCGACGCCCGACACATGGCCCAGATCAGTGAGTACGTCTATCGCTTCTATCCCTTCGAGCTCGACGCCCGGAGCCGGGCACTCATCCATTCCACGGACGAACGCCTGTCGATTGCCGGGTTACGGAACGGGATCGAGTTCTTCAGCCGGCTGATCCGCGACTGGCGTTAACGTTCCGGTGCGTCGGCTCGCCGGCCGGTCGAGGTCGCGTGGGCCAGCACGTCCTCGGCCATCGCCACGAGTTCGGCGGCCACCCGGTCGAGCGCCTGCGTACTGCGTTGCGCTCTCGACAGCACGAGTGCGCCTTCGATCGCGGAGATCGACATCGTGGCGACAGATTGGGCACGGGACATCCGTACGCCGTGCTGCCAGAGTGAGGCAGCGATGGTGGCCTCCCAGGAACTGAAGGCTTCACCCGCCGCATCCTTGGCCGTGGGGCATTCGCCGCCCGACAATGCGCCGGCGGCGACCGGGCACCCGGACGAGAAGTCCGTCTCCACGAGTTCCCGGCGGAACAGATCGATGATCAGGACGAGTGTCTCGACGGGGCCCTTGTTCGACAGGCTCTCGCTGATGAGCGACCCCATCAGGCCACCGGCCCGATGCGTGGCCTCCTCGGCCAGCTGACTCTTACCACCGGGAAAGTGGTGGTAGATGGACCCGCGGGGCGCGTCTGCGTGCGCGACGACGTCGGCCAGCGACGTCGCGTCGACGCCCCGCTCGCGGAAGAGGGTGACGGCACTCAGCAGCATCCGGTCCCGTGCAGTCGTTCGCCTACTCATTATGTCGACCAGCATAGCTCGTTGACCTGCTGTCCGAAGGCGTTCTCGAACTCCCTGCCGGACTTCGTGCGGAAACACGGAAACTTCCCATTGACTGTAACTAGGCGTAACGCATACTCTCGCCGCAGGCGATATGCAGCCCCGCATAACAGCGACGAGGAGTCGATTCCAGTGCCACACACCACGGCGGTTCATCCAGCCGCGCCTCGAACTACCGACAGCGGCATGAGTCGTCGAGCGCGCTACCTCGCGCTCCTCGTCATCTGCCTGGCCGAACTGCTCGTCGTTCTCGACAACACCATCGTCAACGTCGCGCTGCCCTCACTCGGCGTCGAGTTGCATACCGACATCAGCGGCCTGCAGTGGGTGGTGGACGCCTACACCCTGACCTTCGCGGGCTTGCTGCTCGCGTTCGGCCACCTCGGCGATCGGTACGGGCGGCGGCGGGTGATGATGATCGGGCTGGCCGGTGTCGCCGTCATGTCCGTGGGCGGCGCCCTCGCGACCGATCTGGGGCAGGTGATCGCCGCCCGGGCCGCCATGGGTGTGTTCGCCGCCGCGGTGTTCCCGGCGACGCTCGCGCTGATCATCAACATCTTCACCGATGTGAAGGAACGGGCGGTTGCCATCGCCGCCTGGACCGCAATGGCGGGAATCGCGATCGCGATCGGCCCGACCGCGGGTGGCTGGCTCCTCGAGCACTTCTCGTGGCATTCGGTGTTCTGGATCAATGTGCCGGTGGCAGTGGTCGTGCTGGTTCTCGCTCGGTTCCTGATTCCCGAGTCGAAGACCACCCACGTCGGCAGGCTCGATCTGCTCGGCATCGCCTTCTCGCTGCTCAGTGTGACCACGTTGGTGTGGACCATCATCGAAGCGCCGCACCAAGGATGGGTTTCGGCGATCAGCCTGTCCGGCTACGCGATGTCGGTCGTGTTCTTCGCGGCGTTCGTGTGGTGGGAGTTGCGCACCGACTCTCCGGTCCTCAACATGCAGCTCTTCCGCATCCGGCGTTTCTCGTTGCCGGCGTTGGCGATCGCGGTTGCCTACTTCAGCATGTTCGGATTCCTCTTCATGATCACCCAGTACTTCCAGGGCGTGATGGAACTGACGCCGCTGCAGTTCGGGATCCACTCGTTGCCCTTCGCCGCGGCGATCGCCGTCGGCGCGCCGCTGGCTACGCTGATCGCGCAACGGATCGGCACCACCGCAGTCATCGTGTTCGGTCTCGTCGTCATGAGTATCGGAATGTTCATCGCCGGGCAGGTGAAGGTCGAAACCCCCTACCTGGGTGCGGTGGTCGTCTCGATGGTGTTGATGGGGCTGGGCCTGGCCATCGTGCAGGGGCCGGCCACCGAATCGATCATGTCCTCGGTGCCGCTCGAGGAGGCCGGAGCCGGTTCCGCTGTCAACGACACCACCCGTGAGGCGGGCGGCACCCTCGGTGTCGCAGTACTGGGGTCGATCGTCGCTTCGGTGTATACCACCAAGGTCGGACCGCGCATCGATGCCATCCCCGACTTCCTGATGACGCCCTACGAGAAGAGCTTTGCGCGCGAAACGGTGATCAGTGTGCTCGAAATCGTGAAGCGACCGACCGTTCCCGCGTTCGCGCAGCAGAAGGCCGACCTCGTCTACGCCATGAAGGCGGCGTCGCTGGAGGGCTTCCAACTGGCCTCCTACGTGACCGTGTCGGTCTCGCTGCTCGTCGCTGTCGCGGTGGCGGTCTTCCTGCCGTGGAAACCGGCCGCCGAATCCGTCCTGCTGGCCTGGAAAGAACCGTCCGCGAAGTAGTCGGCCTCGAACAGAAGGAACCTCGTATGAACAACGACCCCACCGGAAAGAACATGAGCGCCGACCTGATCGACCCACTGGAGCTTCCCTGTGGTCAGCGCATGCCCAACCGGCTGATGAAGGCGGCACTCAGTGAGGGACTCGCGAACAAGGGCCATGGTCCCGACCCACGCCTCGAACGCCTGTACACCCGCTGGGGCAGTGGCGGCTACGGACTGGTCGTCACCGGAAACGTCATGGTCGATCGCAGCCACCTGGGCGAACCGGGCAATGTGGTCCTCGACGACGACCGAGACCTCGACGGGCTCCAACGGTGGGCCAAGGCAACCCAGGACGGCGGCGCACCCATCTGGATGCAGCTGAATCATCCCGGACGACAGGCAAATCCACTCGTCACTCGCACTCGCCCCGTCGCTCCCTCGGCGGTGGCGTCGAACATCCCGGGAATGACCACACCACGTGCACTGACCGAATCGGAGATCGAGAACATCATCGATCGTTTCGCCGCGGCTGCGGGCATAGCGGAGACGGCGGGATTCAACGGTGTCGAGATACACGGTGCGCATGGATACCTGGTCTCGCAGTTCCTCTCACCGCTCTCCAATCAGCGCACCGACCGCTGGGGCGGCGACTCCGAACGAAGAATGCGGTTCGTTCTCGAAATAGTCCGCCGGATCCGCTCCGTCGTGGCACCGAGCTTCGCTGTCGGCATCAAACTGAACTCGGCAGATTTCCAGCGCGGCGGATTCACCGAAACGGAGTCACGCTCGGTGGTCGAGCAGCTGTCCTCGGAGAGCATCGACCTTATCGAAATCAGCGGCGGCAGCTACGAATCCCCGGCCATGATGGGCCGGAACGCGAGCGTATCCACCAGTACGAGGCAGCGGGAGGCCTATTTCCTCGATTACGCCGCGTCGGTGCGCGAGGCGGCGGGTGACGTACCGCTTGCGGTCACCGGCGGATTCCGGTCGCGCTCAGCCATGGCCCGGGCCGTCGATTCCGGAGTGTGCGACGTGATCGGTCTCGGCCGTCCGACGGTGACCACCCCCGACGCGGGATCGGCGCTTCTCGTGGCGGGCGGTGACCGAGTCGACGCGACCCCGGTCTCTTTCGGTCTGCGCGGCGGACTGTCCCGGATCGCGAACCTCCGGGCACTGGACGGCGCCCTGGATCTGCAATGGCACACCGACCAGCTGGAGCGGCTGGGCGCCGGCATGGACCCCGACCTCGATCGGCCGTGGTGGAAGACCGCGGCGTCGATGATCAACCGGAACGGCGTCGGCGCTCTCCGCAGCAAGCGGGGTGGCTGACGGAGGATTCCCCATACGGGTTTCCTCAGCGCAACGCGTACCGAATCTGCGGTCGTCCCGCCCGGCCGTACTCCGTGTGCCGGGCGAGGACGCCGTCGTCGGCCAGTCGCTCGAGGTACCGCCATGCGGTCACGCGGGACACACCGATCGCGGCGGCCACCTCGGCGGCAGTCAGGGGTCCTGCTGCGTCCCGGATGCACGCGGAGACGTGGTCGAGGGTCTGCGGAGCCACACCTTTCGGCGCACTCGCGCGTTCATCGGAGGTGCGCAGGGCAGACATTGCCCGGTCGATGTCCTGCTGGCTCAACGCGTTACTGCCGGCCGGAAGCGCATCCCGGAACTCGCGGTACCGTTCCAGTTTGTCGCGGAACGCGGCGAAGGTGAACGGCTTCAGCAGATACAACGCGATCCCGCGGGCCACCGCGGTGCGCACCAACTCGAGGTCGCGGGCCGAGGTGACAGCGATGACGTCGGGGCTGGGCCGGATCCCGCTCAGCGCGGCCGCAACATCGAGACCACTCGAATCCGGCAAACCGAAGTCCAGCAGGACGAGGTCGATCGGATCCTCGGTGCTGCCGGCTTCCGCCACGGCGCGCATCGCACTGCTGCCGTCATGGACGACGGTATGCACGGAGAACCCGGGCACCCGCTCGACATACGCACGATGAGCCTCGGCGATCAGCGGCTCGTCCTCGACGATCATCACTCGAATCACGAAGCCGCTCCGGCGATCGGTATCTCGACGACGATCATCGAGCCCAGTGACGGTTCGGTGCGGATCGTTCCTCCGTGGCGTGTCACGACCTGCACGACGAGGGCGAGTCCCAGCCCACGCTGGCCGGATTTCGTGGAATAGCCACGGGTGACGGCCTTGTCGAACTCCTCCGCGGGAATGCCCGGACCACTATCCGCAACACGCACGACCATCGACGAATCCTCCTCGCATACAGTGACTTCCACCCAGGGTCCGTCGGTCGTCTGCTCCGCAGATCCGCGCGCGGCGTCGATGGCATTGTCCACGAGGTTACCCACCAGGGTGACCAGTTCCCGCGCAGTGAGCGGCGTGACGGGACCCAATGCGGTGTCCTCGGTGACGATCAAGTCGACGCCCCGTTCCGCCGCAACACCCACCTTGCCGAGCAACAGCGCTGCCAGTGCCGGTTCGTGTACCGCCGTCATCAGCCGGTCGATCAGCTCCTGGGACAGACGCAGATCATCCGTGGCGAACGCGATCGCGTCGTCGTAGCGGCCCAGTTCCACCATCGTGATGATGGTGTGTAGCCGGTTGGCCGACTCGTGGGCCTGTGAACGCAAGGACTCGGCGAACCCGCGAACCGAGTCGAGTTCACCCATCACGCTTTGCATTTCGGTGCGGTCGCGCAAGGTCAGTACCGTGCCGATGCGCTGTCCCTCCCATTCGACGGGTTCGCGGCTGACGAGGAGAACGCGGTCGGTTGTCAGATGTATCTCGTCGCGCGGCTCGCCGGTGTCCGACGGGGCGGGGGCGGTGGCCGTACGCAGCGACGGTGGCAGGGCGGAAACGGGCACCGGGCCGTCGGGGAGGTCGAGTAGTCGGCGGGCCTCGTCGTTCACCACCTCGGCCGTCGCGTCGTCGCCGTCGGTTCGACCGAGAACCACCAGGCCCTCGCCGATCGAATGCAGAACGGCAGCGTGGTGCTCGTACATGCGGCGCAGCTCGTCGGGCGCCATTCCGAGTGTCTGCCGTCGTAGACGCCTGCTGAGCAGGAACGAGCCGGCCGCGGACACGCCCAGCCCGATAGCGGCGACTGCGAAGATGGTGGGCAGGCTCTTCGCCACCTGGCCACCGATCTTCTCGCGGGTGACACCCACCGAGACGAGACCGACGATGCGGCCACCGTCGTAGATGGGGGCCACCGCCCGGATGGACGGACCGAGCGAACCGGCGTAGGTCTCGGTGAACGTTTCCCCGGCGAGGGCACGCTCGATGTTTCCGGAGAACGTGCCACCGATGAGCTCCGGGCTGGTGTGCGTGAAGCGCGTGCGGTCCGGGGCCATCACCACGATGAAGTCGGTTCCGGTGGCCGTGCGGATCCGTTCGGTCTGCGGTTGGAGAATCGCGCTGGGGTCGGGAGTGCGCAGCGCTGCGACGGTGCCGTCGGACAGGGCCAGAGCCGTGGCCACCGCCGTCACCGCACGCCGGGTGCTGTCGTCGCTGTCGCGTCGCTGATCGAGGACGGCAAGCAGAGTTCCCGCAGCGATCACCAGCGTCAAGACCACCAATTGCAGGAGGAAGAGCTGACGCGCCACGCTCATGGGCCGTCTCGGCAGTCGTCGTCGCACCGCAGCTCTCCTGAACGTAATGAACACAAACTTCTCCAACCGAGCGATCGCTTACAAGATTCTCTACAAGACGTGATCGCGGTCACTACCCGGCTTATCGATCAGCTTGCCATTCGAACTGGAGGACCACCCCATGAGTACTGCGACAGGGAAAACGAAGAAGCGAGACCGTACCCACTGGTTGTACATGGGGGTCATCGTCGCCGTGGTCGCGGGCGTACTCGTCGGATGGCTCGCGCCGGGGGCAGGCAAATCGCTCGGTGTCCTGGGCACGATGTTCGTCGACCTGATCAAGATGATGATCAGCCCGGTGATCTTCTGCACCATCGTGCTGGGAATCGGGTCGGTGAAGGCAGCGGCCAAGGTCGGGAAGGTCGGCGGGCTCGCTCTCACCTACTTCATCGGCATGTCGACCGTCGCCCTCGGCATCGGCTTGGTGGTGGGCAACCTCCTCGACCCGGGCAGCGGCCTGAACGTCAGCCCAGACACCGCCGGAACCGGTGCCCAGCTGGCCGAGAAGGCGCACGGCGCAGGCGGCACCGTCGAGTTCATCGGGTCGATCATTCCCACGTCGCTCCTGTCCGCGCTCACCGAGGGCAACGTCCTGCAGACCCTGTTCGTGGCCCTGCTCGTCGGCTTCGGTCTGCAGGCGCTGGGTAAGCAGGGTGAGCCGATCCTGCGCGGAGTCGGTTACGTGCAGAAGCTCGTGTTCAAGATCCTGTCGATGATCCTGTGGCTGGCCCCGATCGGTGCTTTCGGCGCCATCGCCAACGTCGTCGGACAGACCGGACTCGGCGCAGTCGTTCAGCTCGCGACCCTGATGCTGGGCTTCTACCTGACCTGCCTGATCTTCGTCTTCGGTGTTCTCGGATCGATCCTGCGCGTCGTCGCCGGAGTGTCCATCTTCAAGCTCGTCCGCTACCTGGCCCGCGAGTACCTGCTGATCTTCGCCACGTCCTCGTCCGAGTCGGCCCTGCCCCGCCTCATCGCGAAGATGGAGCACATCGGCGTCGAGCGCACCACCGTCGGCGTCGTGGTCCCGACCGGATACTCGTTCAACCTCGACGGCACCGCGATCTACCTGACCATGGCATCGATCTTCATCGCCGACGCGATGGGCCAGCCGCTGTCGCTTCCCGAGCAGCTGTCGCTGCTGCTGTTCATGATCATCGCGTCCAAGGGCGCCGCCGGGGTGAGCGGTGCAGGTCTCGCTACCCTCGCCGGTGGGCTGCAGAGCCACCGCCCCGAACTGCTCGACGGCGTCGGACTGATCGTCGGCATCGACCGCTTCATGTCCGAGGCGCGCGCCGTCACCAACTTCTCCGGCAACGCCGTCGCGACGCTGCTCGTCGGCTCGTGGACGGACACCGTCGACAACGACCGCGTCCGCAAGGTCCTCGACGGAAAGCTGCCCTTCGACGAGGAGACCATGGTCGACGACGGTCACGGTGAAGTCGTCGAGCCGGAGAAGGCAACCCCTGCCCGCGAAGACGACTCCCGCGTGCTGCTCACCCACTGACACCACGAACGAGCACGGAAGCGCTGTGCGCCCGGGCGGATCTCCGCTTGGGCGCACAGCGCTTGTTGTCGCTACGTTGGGTGTCATGACGACTCCTGTGCAGAACATTGCCATCAACACCCTGGGCGGCGTGCCCACCTCGCTCGGCGAATACGACGGGCGCGCAGTTCTCGTGGTGAACGTGGCCTCCAAGTGTGGGCTCACCCCCCAGTACAAGACCCTCGAAAAGCTGGCGACCGATTACGCCGACCGCGGTCTCACCGTCATCGGGATTCCGTGCAACCAGTTCATGGGACAGGAGCCCGGGACTGCCGAGGAGATCGAGACGTTCTGCTCCACCACCTACGGCGTCACCTTCCCCCTGCTCGAGAAGATCGAGGTGAACGGCGACAATCGTCATCCGCTGTACGAGGAGCTGACCAAGGCTGCCGACGCCGACGGGGAGGCGGGGGACGTGCAATGGAACTTCGAGAAGTTCCTCGTCGCACCCGACGGCACCGTCGTGAACCGGTTCCGTCCGCGCACCGAACCCGACGCCCCCGAGGTCGTCGCCGCGATCGAGGCTGTCCTGCCGAAGTAGGCCCTTCGGGCTCGTGCGCCTTTCTGGTGGCCCAGGCGACCAGAAAGGCGCACGACCTTTGCCTGGCGTTCACCTTGGGCTGTCACCCTGGAAGCCATGACCGGACAGTTGCTCGTGTCGGTGTCAGGGCTTCGACAGGAAACGCGCGACTTCGCCGCCGCGTTCGCCGAGGAGATGGACGCGCGGGGTGTGCCGCTGTCGCTGCTGGTCGCTCCGCGCCTGAAAGACAAATACCGCCTGGTCAACGACCCGGCGACGCAGGACTGGCTGCGTCTGCGCCGTTCCCGGGGCGACGCCGTTGTCCTGCACGGCTACGACCAAGCCGCCACCAAACGTCGTCGCGCAGAGTTCGCGGCACTCCCCGAACACGAAGCCCGACTGCGGTTGATCGCCGCCGACCGCGTGATGGAGCAGACCGGCCTGCGCACCCGGGTGTTCGCACCGCCGCGCTGGCTGGCGTCGCAGGGTGCTGTCGCGGCCCTGCCTTCCGCGGGGTTCCGGCTCCTCGCGAACATGACCGCTATCCACGACCTCGAACGGGGGTCGTCCGTACGGTCGCGCGTACTGGGCATCGGCGAGGGGTTCCGGGCGGAACCGTGGTGGTGTCGGGCGCTCGTCCACGGCTCGGGGCGCGCGGCGAAGCGCGGGGGAGTGGTCCGCCTCGCGGTCACGGCCAAACAGTTGGGTACCCCCGGCCCGCGGCAGGCGATGCTCGACGCCGTCGACCTGGCCCTTCAGTACGGCGCGGAGCCGACGGTCTACCGGTGGCAGCCGCGACATCCCCGGGTGGGCGCCGCCTGACCCGTGAGTACTTCTTAACAGTGGGCGGTTGAGAAGTACTCACAGGGGCGTCAGGCCACCTCGACGCTCGACTCGCTGGGAAGGGTGCGGAATTCGGTTCCTGCCGGTGCCATGTCGGTGTAACGACCGTAGAAGATGCCGGTGGCCTGGTCGGCGATGATCGCTTGATGAATGGGTACGGCGACCCGCGGCGCAACGGCGCGTAGGTAGTCGATCGCCTCGGATATCTTCAACCACGGCGCCGCGGCGGGCAGAGCCAGCACGTCCACCTTCTGTTCCGGGACGAACAGCGAGTCGCCCGGATGCAGGAGCTGTGCCGGATCGCCGGAGTCGCCGAGCAGGTAAGCGGTGTTGTCGATCATCGGGATGTCGGGGTGGATCACGGCGTGCGTACCGCCGGTGCCGGTGACATGGACGTCGCCGATGTCGAACTCGTCGCCGGCATGCACCCCCGTCCATCTACCGCCGAGCTGCGCCGCGGTCTGCGGATCCGAGTACAGCGCTGCGTCGGGGTTCGCCTCGACGAGAGCCGGCAATCGCTGCTGGTCGACATGGTCGGGGTGCTGATGCGTGACCAGGATCGCGTCGAGCCCGGTGAGGCCCTCGAATCCGTGCGAGAAGTTGCCCGGATCGAACAGGATCGTGGAACCGTTCAACTCGACGAGGACGCAGCTGTGGCCGAAGTGAGTCAGTCGCATGGATTCGAGTATGCGCGCCCTCCGTCCGATGCGGGCTGCACACCGGTGGCCCGGTAAACTCCCTAGTGCCCGGTGTTCCACTCTGGGCTCGCGCACTACTAACGAGGAGCAGCACGTGGCCCGTGTCGTCGTCGAAGTCATGCCCAAGGCCGAGATTCTCGACCCCCAGGGGCAGGCCATTGCCGGGGCCCTGCCGCGGCTCGGGTTCGCTGGAATCTCGGATGTCCGCCAGGGGAAGCGTTTCGAGCTCGAGGTCGACGGCAGCGTCGACGACGCGCAGCTCGAGAAGATCGCCGAGGCCCTGCTGGCCAACACGGTGATCGAGGACTGGACCGTGAGGCGCGTCGAAGCATGAGTGCACGCGTCGGAGTCATCACTTTCCCCGGCACCCTCGACGACGTCGACGCCGTCCGTGCGGTGAAACTCGCCGGCGGCGAGGCCGTGAACCTCTGGCACGGAGACGCCGACCTCAAGGGCGTCGACGCGGTCATCGTCCCGGGTGGCTTCTCGTACGGTGACTATTTGCGAGCAGGCGCGATCGCGCGCTTCGCCCCCGTCATGGGCAAGGTCGTTCAGGCAGCTCAGGGGGGCATGCCCGTCCTCGGTATCTGCAACGGTTTCCAGGTGCTGTGCGAGGCCGGTCTGCTGCCGGGCGCACTCACCCGCAACGAGGGCCTGCATTTCATCTGCCGTGACGAGTGGCTCAGGGTGGAATCCACATCGACGGCGTGGACGTCGCGTTACGAGTCGGGTGCCGAGATTCTCATTCCGCTGAAGTCGGGTGAGGGCCGTTACCAGGCTCCCAAGAAAGTACTGGACGAGCTCGAGGGTGAAGGCCGGGTCGTCTTCCGGTTCGCGGGCGACAACCCCAACGGGTCTCAGGGCGCAATCGCCGGCATCTCCTCAGCCAACGGACGTGTCGTCGGCCTGATGCCACACCCGGAGCACGCCACCGAAGCTCTCACCGGTCCCAGCGACGATGGGCTCGGCATGTTCTATTCCGTCCTCGACAGCGTCATTTCCGCCTGACCTGGACGTTTCGCCCTACGCCGATGCCTTGTCGCTCTCGATGAGCGACTCGGCGTCGGCTTCGGTGTGCAGGACCGTTAACGGCGTCAGTGCACCGATCTCATCGATGATGCGTTCGGGAGCGTCGTGCACGCTGATGCACGGAATGCCTTCTCTGCGGACTCGCTGCAACATGGTGGCCTCGGAAGGAAGACAGAGGCCATCGAGAACGTCTTCGGTGGCGACCGCACACACCACCGGCCCGCCGGCGAATGTCCTGGTGGTTTCCAGCCCGTGGCCGGTCGCCCACACCCGCATCGCGGCCCAATGAATCACCTCGATGAACTGGGTTGGGTTGCCGATGAACAACAACCGCCGCACAGGATGCTTCACTCTCGACGTCACACGCCCCTCCGTTGTCAGTTGCGGCCCTATGTCAGTTGCGGTTCTCGGGCGCTTCGTCGTGCGCGAACATCGCTTCTATACGCGATTTGATCTCTTCGGTACTCATCGACGACCTGCGTTTCGCCGGGGTCGCCGTTGCGGGCGCGGTGTGCGTCTTCGGTCCGGTCATTGTTGGTATCGGCTCTCTCAACTTGCGTGTCGGTTGGCGAGCATGGGTGCCCAGGTCTCGTCCAGGGCGGCCGTCTCGGCCCCGTGGAGTCGACTGGCCTCTGCTACTGCGCGAGAATCCTTTGCCGCCAGATCGATGAGACGTTCCGCGGCGCGGCGAACATCGACGTGGTGCCTGCGCGCCACATCCATCAGTTCGTCGAACGCTGCGTCGCCGCTGTATCCGCGGCACTCGATCAGGATGTGCTCCGCCGTGGCCAGTACGTCACGTTCGGTGCGCTGCTGTCGTAGGGGCTGTGATCGTAGATCGACTACGTTGTGGGACATCGGTTCTCTCTTCAAGATTGGTTGCAATCGAGCGCCGATCGAGGAATTGCCTCGACTCGATGCCGAATCATCGTGTGATAGCAGTATTCCCACTGAATGTCCGGTCGAATCCGGACGGAGACAAGTGCATCGAGCAGCGAATAGCGGTGTGAGGATCCGACCGGACATTCCGGCCGATTCGCTGCAGGCGTCGTCGAGGTTGTGAGGGCAACATCGTCCACCGCGACACCCATAGTGTGGTCCTAGCTTGCCTCGGGAAGGAAGGCGCGAAAATCGCTGAAACCGAGTGGGGTTGAGTCTTGAAATTCCCGCGCGGCGACGAATCCCGGCGTCGGCTGCGTGCTCAACCTTCGCTCAGGATAGCGTGCCGCGCATGTTTCGGCAATGAAAACTGCCGAGTAACGAGTGGAAATGTGTTGTCACTCAGCAACCGGCATGCCGGTTGCTGCCGACTACTTCTGTCGCCGACTACTTCGCGGCTCGAAACACGACGATCTGCTCGCGGGACTGCCCGGGCTCTATGAGACCGCGCTCCTCGAGCATCTTCCGCCGTCGCTCGAGAACCGGCCCGAAGGGAATTTGTGCCGTGGCTGCTAACTCGACCCTCAAATTCTGCTCTTCGAGCATCGTCTGGGTCTTCTCGATCCCACTGAGCGCGGACTGGGCGAGGAGGAGTACCCCACCGGGAGCCAGCACGTCCGGTGATTGAGCGCAGATCCTGTCGAGCAGGGCGCGACCGTTCTTGCCCGCGTCCCACGCCCGGGCAACACCTCGCGCGGGAAGGGCGTCGTCGTGTGCGGGAACGTACGGCGGGTTGGACACGATGAGATCGAATCGCTCGGACCGAATCGACTCGGTGAGGTCACCGCGGAGAACGCGAATCGGGAGTCTCCTCGTCAGCGCGTTGAGCCGGATACTGAGCACTGCCCGGAGCGACACGTCCACCGCGGTGACCGATCCGGCACCGGCCTCAGCTGCCCGGACGCTCAGGGCGCCGGTGCCTGCACAGAGGTCGAGAACGCGTGAGGAAGGCCCTAGCTCCTCGGCTGCGATCACGTCAGCCAGCATCTCCGTATCGTCCTGTGGGCGATAGACTCCAGGAAGACGTAGCAGCATCTGGGCTCCTTGGTCGGTGAGAGTGCGAGGTGAGTCCGAACTCTGTCACCGGGCACTCTCGGCAATGTCGAGTCGAACGGCAGTGTCGATTGGGGTCCAATTACCCGGGACGCGCCCGGATCAATCAGTTCCGTGTCCACGGCGCGCGCACGCACCGTCGACCTGGCACGATCGACAAGGTGAGCTACAGCCAGCAGTTGCGGAATCTAGCGGCCCGGCACGGCGTGGCGACGTCGTACGAGGGATGGGACGAGCAACGTCACGAGGTCGGGGACGAGACACTGCGCACCGTCCTCGCGGCGATGGATGTCCCGGCCGACACCGACGTCGAGGTCGAGGATGCGCTCGCAGAGTGCGAACTGGCTCCTTGGCGACGGGCACTGCCACCGGTCGTCGTCGGAGTGCAGGGCACCGAGGCACGCTTCGTCGTCCACGTGCCGCACGGTGACCCCGTCACCGTCACGATCGTCACCGAATTCGGCGACGAGGTCGCGGCGCGGCAGCTCGACGTGTGGGTCGATCCGCGAGAGGTCGATGGCGCCCTGATCGGCCGCGCGACTTTCGCCGTCCCCGCCGACCTACCCTCGGGGTGGCACGAGATCCGCGCGTCGACGTGGAGAAACGGGACGGATCCGTCCGACGCTACGTCAGAGTCGTGCACGCTCGTCGTCACGCCGGCCCGGTTGTCGACATCGAATTCTCTCAGCGACCGGCAACGGTGGGGAGTCCTTGCCCAGCTGTACTCCGTGCGTTCCCGTCGTTCGTGGGGTCTCGGCGACTTCGGGGACCTGGGGGACTTGGCCACGATCTTCGGTTCCGTGCACGGCGCCGACTACGTTCTGGTGAATCCGCTGCATGCGGCGCAACCGAAACCCCCGGTCGAGGCGTCTCCCTATCTGCCGACCACGCGCAGGTTCGTCAATCCGCTGTACATCCGCGTTGAGAACATCCGGGAGGCCGCGTACCTGCCCCGTCCGCACTACGCCCGTATGCGTGAGGCGGCGGCCCGTTTCGAGCGGGCCAACGGCAAGGCCGATCGGATCGACAGGGACAGGTCCTACCGCGCCAAACTCCGGACACTCGAGCGGGTCTTCCGAGTCGAGCGCAGCGCGAGTCGTCAGCAGGCGTTCGACGAATTCCGCCGCACCGAAGGGGACGGGCTCCGCGACTTCGCGACCTGGTGCGCCCTCGCCGAGAAATTGTCTCCGCGGGACCCGCGATGGCAGACGAAGGCTGCCTCGCCCGACACCGAATGGGTGCGAGCACAACGCGACAAGCTCTCCGATCGCATCGAATTCCATTCTTGGTTGCAGTGGATCTGCGACGAACAACTCGCCGAGGCTCAGCACGCTGCCCGCGCGGCAGGCATGGACATCGGTGTCGTGCACGACCTGGCGGTCGGTGTCCAGCATGGCGGAGCGGACGCCTGGTCGCTCGGATCCGCTCTCGCGGAAGGTATTACGGTCGGCGCTCCACCTGACGACTTCAACCAGCAGGGCCAGTCCTGGGATCAGCCGCCATGGCGGCCCGATCGGCTCGCCGAATTGGGCTATGCCCCCTATCGCGACATGCTGCGCACCGTGCTCAAGCATGCAGGTGGACTGCGCGTCGACCATATCCTCGGCCTGTTCCGACTGTGGTGGATACCGAAGGGTGCGGCGTCACCGGCGGAAGGGACCTACGTCACCTACGACCACGAAGCCCTCATCGGGATTCTGGTTCTCGAGGCGGAACGCGCGGGGGCCGTCGTCATCGGCGAAGACCTGGGTGTCTTCGAGCCGATGGTGCAGGAGTATCTCGCCGAACGCGGCGTGTTGGGGACGTCGATTCTGTGGTTCGAGCGCGACGTCGACGGACCCATTCCGCCCGAGAAATACCGTTCCCTGTGTCTGACTTCCGTGACGACGCACGATCTTCCACCGACCGCCGGGTATCTCGCGGGCGAGCACATCGAATTGCGTTCGCGGTTGGGCCTTCTCGAACGGGACCTCGAATCCGAGAAAGAACACGACACGCGTCAGCGCGAATCCGTTCTGCAGATGGCCCGGGACCGCGGGCTGTCGGAGGACGGCGCGTCGATCGAGGACACCGTGAAGGCGTTGTACGCGTTGATCGGCCGGAGTCCCTCCATGTTGCTGGGAGTTGCACTCGTCGACCTCGTCGGCGAGCACCGCATCCAGAATCAACCGGGCACGGGCGATGCCCAGTACCCGAACTGGAAGATTCCCCTGGCCGACGCCTCAGGTAAGGCGGTTCCTCTCGAGGACCTGGCGCGGGCCGACTATAGCTACGTCGAATGCGAGGCGGTCACAGCGCAAGGGCACTCCTGACTTTGGCCTGCGTCAACATGTGCATTCCTTGACGGGGGCGGCGGTGATGCCTGAACGGGGGCCGCCTCGGCGGCTGTCGGGATGGTGAGAGCGACGGTCTGTGGTGACGCGTGTCCGGTGTGGACCGGTCATGAGGGCCCCGATCGGGGTTCGGTACGCATCCCTGGGCGCAGAACTCGTGAAAAGTTGGCGAACCTGCGATTGCGGCAGTGATTCGAATACCGGCGCCGGGGTATTCGGATTCTGTCACCGGTCGGTCAGGAAGTGCGCCGACGCCGAATGAGAGGCGTTGGGTGCGAATGCCGCCCCACGCCTCACCGCGGAGGAAGGGGTGCGGCCGTGCTGATAGACGTCCCGCGGCTCGTCGTGGGGGTGCGACGATGAGTTTGCGACCACTCGACAGCGCACGATCGGATGTACCCGGTTCCAGCCGCGGTCCGTCGGTCGGAGTGGAGGAAGAGTTCTTCCTCGTCGACGCGTCGACGAACCGAATGCTCGAGTGCAATCGGGAGGTCGTCGACAGTGCCCGAAGCCTGGGCGGCACGCTCGATCTGGAGCTGAAGAAGAGCCAGGTGGAGACCAACACCCCGGTGTGCCGCGGAATGCGCCAGTTGTACGAGCAGATCGCGGGGGCTCGCTCGGTTGCGGCGGCGGCAGCGACCCAGCACGGGGCGGCCCTGTTGTCCACGGGGGTGCCGCCGGTGTGCGGCGAGTTCTCGACGGTCACCGATGTACCCCGTTACCAGCGGATGGCGGAGCGGTACGGGTCTCTCGTGTCCGAGCACGAGGTGTGTGGTTGCCACGTGCACGTGGCGATCAGTGACCGCGAGACCGCGGTGCAGGTGTGCAATTATCTGCGGCTCTGGCTGCCGACTCTCCTCGCGCTGACCGCGAACTCTCCGATCCATCGAGGCCGTGACACCGGGTTCGCGAGCTGGCGGGCGGTGCTCGGAGGCCGGTGGGCGTGCTCGTGGGCACCTCCGTACTTCACATCGGCCGATCACTACGACTCGGTGGTCGGCGTGATGATCGAGTCCGGCGGGATTCTCGACGAGGCGATGGTGTACTGGGATGTCCGCCCCTCCGCGCACCTTCCCACCGTCGAGGTCCGGGTCAGTGACGTGCCCGGCACCGTGGACGAAACGGTGGTCGTGGCCACGCTGATTCGTGCCCTGGTCGCGGCAGCGGAGCGTTCGGTACATGCCGGACGGCTAGCGCTTCCGGTGGCGCCCGAGGTACTGCGGGCCGCTTATCTGCGTGCCGCGCGCGAAGGCGTCAGCGGGCAGTTGCTCGACGTCACCTCTTCGCGGTTGATCACACCTGCGCGCCAGCTGTCCTCGCTGATCCGTCACGTGCAGACGGAACTCGACGAGTTCGGTGAGCGCAGCAGGGTGGAGAAGATGGTGAAGAAGATCCTGGCTCAGGGCAACGGCGCTACGCGGCAGCGGGAGGCGTTCTCCCGGCGACAGGACGCGGCGGACGTGGTGTCGGTTGCGGCTCGCCACACGCTCGCGGGTTCGTGGCCCGCTGCGATCCGCGAGCGCGACACCGTTCATTGAAGGCCGACACCGCACGATGACATCGGGGAAGGAAATCGACGTGGCCGAACGTAAAGCTTCCGTCTTCGAGGTGGAGCACGAAATCGATGCCGACACGATCCGGAAGGCGCAGCGGGCGGTCGCGTCGCGTTCGCGCGATGCTCACGATTGCAAGGATCTGTTGTCGATCCTCGGGATCCTGCACATCACACCGGCTCCGAGTGACACCGCGGCCCGCGCAGGAGCCGAAAACGTGTCGGTGAGCGGGGATAGGGTGCGCCCATGGCACTCGAACTCGGCATGATCACCTTCGACAGCACAGATCCCGGACCGCTGGCCACCTGGTGGGCGGAGCAGACTGCGGGCACGGTCGAGCAGGAGAACGACGGATGGTTCTATGTCGTCGCGCTTCCGAACTCGCCGTACAAGCTCGCCTTCCAAAAGGTGGACGACCCCACGCCGGGGAAGAACCGCATTCACCTCGACCTGACGTCCGAGAATCTCGACGGCGAGGTGGGCAGACTGACCGTCGGGGGCGCGACGGAGGTGGCGCAACGCGAGATGGACGGATTCCGCTGGGTCACCCTCGCCGATCCCGACGGCAATCAGTTCTGCGTCTCGGGTCCACACAGCTAGCACCGCGTCCTGCATGATTGGCTCCATGCATTCCACTACGTGGGCCGACGCCCAGGGCCTGTGCACCTTCGTCGATGCGTCACCGTCGCCCTTCCATGTGTGCGCGACGGTGTCGATGTTGCTGTCCGGCAACGGATTTATCGAGCTGCACGAGACGGACTCGTGGCCCGGCGAACCTGGCCGCTACTTTCTGGTTCGCGGCGGATCACTCATCGCCTGGAGCACCGAGCGGGTCGGGCGGACGGCGCCGTTCCGCATCGTCGGCGGGCACACCGACAGCCCGAACCTGCGCGTCAAGCAGCATCCCGATCTGTGGTCGGCCGGGTGGCAGATGGTGGGTCTCGAGCCGTACGGGGGTGCGTGGCTCAATTCGTGGCTCGACCGCGACCTGGGTATCTCGGGACGCCTGAGCGTGCGGGTCGGCAACGTGGTGGAACAGAAACTCGTTCGCATCGACCAACCGATCCTGCGGGTCCCGCAGCTCGCAATTCACCTGTCGGAGGATCGCAAGGGAGTGCACCTCGACCCGCAACGACACCTCAACGCGGTCTGGGGTGTCGGTTCGGGACGTCGATCCTTCATCGACTTCGTCGCGGACCGGGCCGAGGTGCCCGCGGATTCGGTGCTCGGCTGGGAACTGATGACCCACGACCTCGCGCCCAGTGCGGTGGTCGGGACGGAGGAGGATCTCGTCAGCGCGCCGCGGCTCGACAACCAGGGCACCTGCTACGCCGGAACCCAGGCACTGCTCGCCGCCGCCGAGTACCCGGCAGGTGATCACGTGCCCGTGCTCGCGCTCTTCGATCACGAGGAGGTCGGGAGTATGTCGGATCGCGGGGCGTTCTCGGACCTGCTCAACACCGTTCTCGAGCGCATCGTGCTCGGCCGGGGTGGCGGGCGCGAAGAATTCCTGCAGGCCATGGCCGGCTCGGTGTGTGCGTCGGGCGACATGGCGCACGCCACGCACCCCAACTATCCGGACCGCCACGAACCCGCACACCAGATCGCCGTCAACGCCGGGCCGGTCCTCAAGGTCAATCAGAATCTGCGCTACGCCACCGACGCGGCGGGCGCGGGAGCGTTCGCGCTGGCGTGCGATCAGGCCGGCGTGCCGTTGCAGAGGTATGTGCACCGCGCCGATCTGCCGTGCGGGTCGACCATCGGCCCGATCACCGCCTCACGAACCGGTCTGAGCACCGTCGACGTCGGTGCCGCTCAACTGGGCATGCACTCTTCGCGGGAACTGATGGGTGCCCGCGACGTGCGGGCATACTCCGACGCCCTTGCGGCGTTCCTCACACCGACAGCCTGACGCCGGGCAGGCCGGTGAGCGCCAGGTCGATGGCGGAAGAAGGTGCCGGATAGACTGACGTACGGCTCGTCGCCACCCGGCTCACCGGCCGGCCCTGACTCCGGCTTGCCGCTCTTGACTCCCGTAGGGAAGGGACCACACCTCCAGTGTCAGCACACCCGGTCGATACCGTCACCGCCGCCGCCGCGAACCCCGAAGTCGCGCAGCCTTACAAAGAGCTTGGCCTCAAGGACGACGAGTACGCCCGTATCAAGGAGATCCTGGGCCGGCGCCCCACCGAGGCCGAGCTGGCGATGTACTCGGTGATGTGGAGTGAGCACTGCTCGTACAAGTCTTCCAAGGTGCACCTGAAGTACTTCGGTGAGACCACCACCGACGAGATGCGCTCCTCGATGCTCGCCGGTATCGGGGAGAACGCCGGAGTGGTCGACATCGGTGACGGCTGGGCCGTCACCTTCAAGGTCGAAAGCCACAACCATCCGTCCTACGTCGAGCCCTACCAGGGTGCGGCCACCGGTGTCGGCGGCATCGTCCGCGACATCATGGCCATGGGCGCGCGTCCCATCGCCGTCATGGACCAGCTGCGTTTCGGTGCGGCGGATGCCCCCGACACCCGGCGCGTGGTCGACGGTGTGGTGCGCGGTGTCGGTGGCTACGGCAACTCGCTCGGGCTGCCCAATGTGGGCGGCGAAACCGTGTTCGACGAGTCGTACGCCGGAAACCCTCTGGTCAACGCGCTGTGTGCTGGTGCCATGCGCGTCGAGGATCTGCATCTCGCCTTCGCCTCGGGCGCCGGTAACAAGATCATTCTGTTCGGTGCCCGCACCGGACTCGACGGCATCGGCGGCGTGTCCGTGCTTGCGTCGGAGACGTTCGACGGCGACGAATCGGGTACCGGCCGGAAGAAGCTCCCGGCTGTGCAGGTGGGCGATCCGTTCACCGAGAAGGTGCTCATCGAGTGCTGTCTCGAGCTGTATGCCGCCAAGCTCGTGGTCGGTATCCAGGACCTCGGCGGTGCCGGACTGTCCTGCGCCACGTCCGAGTTGGCCGCGGCCGGCGACGGCGGCATGCACATCGACCTCGAGCAGGTCCCGATGCGCGCGACGGGCATGACGGCGGCAGAGGTGCTGTCCAGCGAGTCGCAGGAACGTATGTGTGCCGTCGTGACGCCCGAGAACGTGGATGCGTTCATGGCCGTGTGCAAGAAGTGGGATGTTCTCGCCACGGTGATCGGTGAGGTCACCGACGGTGACCGTCTCACGATTTCCTGGCACGGCGAAACCGTCGTCGACGTGCCGCCGCGCACCGTCGCCCACGAGGGCCCTGTGTACGAGCGTCCCGTGCAGCGGCCCGCGAGCCAGGATGCGCTGGTCGCGAACACCACGGCGGGGCTGAAGCGGCCCGAGTCCGCCGAGGAGCTGAAGGCGACGCTGCTGAAGATGATCGCGTCGCCGGCTCTGTGCAGCCGGAAGTGGATCACCGAGCAGTACGACCGTTACGTCCGCGGCAACACGGTACTGGCCGAAAATGCCGATTCCGGTGTCATCCGCATCGACGAGGAGACAGGCCGCGGCATCGCCCTGGCCACCGACGCGTCCGGCCGCTACACCGCACTCGACCCGTACACCGGAGCGCAGCTGGCACTCGCCGAGGCGTTCCGCAACGTTGCCGTCACCGGAGCCACCCCGAAGGCCGTCAGCAACTGCCTCAATTTCGGATCCCCGGAAGACCCGGGCGTGATGTGGCAGTTCCAGCAGGCCGTGCGCGGTCTGGCCGATGGTTGCGCCAAGCTGGGCATTCCCGTCACCGGTGGCAACGTGAGCTTCTACAACCAGACCGGTTCTACGCCGATCCTGCCCACCCCGGTGGTCGCAGTGCTCGGCGTCATCGACGACGTGCACCGGCGCATCCCCACGGGCCTCGGTCTCGAACCGGGTGAAACGCTGATTCTGCTCGGCGAGACGCGTGACGAATTCGACGGTTCGATCTGGTCGCAGGTCGAGCACGGACATCTCGGCGGCGTCCCCCCGCAGGTCGATCTCGAACGCGAGCAGCTTCTCGCCGACATCCTCCTGGCGTCGTCGCGTGACGGCCTGGTGTCTGCCGCACACGATCTCTCGGAAGGTGGCCTCGCGCAGGCTGTCGTCGAGGCCGCGCTCGCCGGTGAAACCGGTTGCCGCATCCTGCTTCCCGACGATGCCGATCCGTTCGTCACCTTGTTCTCCGAGTCGTCGGGTCGTGTG
The DNA here is from genome assembly GCF_023667485.2 of Rhodococcus sp. MSC1_016. Taxonomy (NCBI): domain Bacteria; kingdom Bacillati; phylum Actinomycetota; class Actinomycetes; order Mycobacteriales; family Nocardiaceae; genus Rhodococcus; species Rhodococcus sp. MSC1_016. The sequence continues at coordinate 4,287,678 of NZ_JAMOZI020000001.1, read as the reverse complement.
CTCGTCGCCGTCCCGCGTACGGAAGAAACTCGCTTTACCGGAATGTGCACGGCACGTAACCTCCCGTGGGTGCGCATCGGTGTGGTGGACGAAGGCTCCGACTCCGTGGAGATCCAGGGACAATTCTCGATCACCCTTGCCGAACTGCGCGCGACGTCAGAAGCGACCCTGCCGGCGTTGTTCGGGTGATGCGTGGTCGAATCGGGGGCGCTGGACAGGATTGACACCGAGCCGCGGGAACGCCCGCGGCTCGGTGGATCGATCCGTCTTCGCGACTCCCGGCTCGAAAGATTGTGGCGTCTCCTGCGTCTCGACGTCACCGGCATCGCCTGTGCGACGCTGTTCTTCTGCTGGTCACTCACCCCGTCGTTGCTGCCTCGTGACTGGCTGTTCCAGGGTTTGATCGGGGGGATCAACGCCGCGATCGGCTATGCGTTCGGTACGGCGCTGGGTTGGGCCGTGCGCCGGTACTTCTTGCGACGCAAGGCGTGGTGGCCGCTGCCGGAATCACGATCCACCACGATCACGGTATTCGTCACGGTCACCTCCGTGGTGGTGAGCCTGGTGATGCTCGGGTACTCGGCGGCGTGGCAGCGGGAGATCGCCGGCCTCATGGGCGCCGAGGGCACCACGACCACGGGATACATCCGTACCGGTGGGCTCAGCTTGCTGGTCGGTGGGGCCATCGTCTCGGGGTGGCGGCTGCTGCGCGAGTTGGTGCGATGGATAGCGGGCCGTCTGATCCGGCGCTGGCACCTCGCCATTCCCACCGCCACGACAGCGGGCATCCTCATCGTCACGGTGTTGTTTCTCCTCCTCGTCGACGGGGTTCTGGTACGCGGCATCTATGCCGTCGCCAATCTAGGGTTCAGCCTGCAGAATTCGTCCACCCGGGACGGTGTCGTCCAGCCGGTCGACCCCGAAAAGTCGGGCAGCCCGGCGTCGTTCGCGCCGTGGGACACGCTCGGGTACGAGGGCCGCAACTTCGTCTCCCGGGGGCTGGACGCAGCCGGTCTCACTGCAGCGAACGGCACACCGGCCGTAAACCCGATCCGTGTCTATGCCGGCCTCGAGACGGCCGAGGACGCGGACGCCCGCATGGACATCGTCATCGACGAACTCGAGCGGACCGGGGCATTCCAGCGCGAGGTGCTGGTGGTCATCCCGACCACGGGAACAGGATGGGTGAATCCCACTGCAGCGCAGGCTATCGAGCTCGTCCACAACGGAAACACCGCGTTGGTGGCCAGTCAGTATTCCTTCCTGCCGAGTTGGGTGTCCTTCCTCGCCGACCGAGACAAGGCCGCCGAGGCGGGACGACAACTCATCGGCCGGGTGCACGAACGTTGGCTCCAGGAGCCCGAGGCAACCCGTCCCAAGTTGCTGGTCTACGGCGAGAGTCTCGGGACTCAGGCGGGAGAGGGTGCCTTCGACACGCTGACCGACATCCGGCAGACCGTCGACGGTGTGCTCTGGGTCGGCCCGCCCAATGCGAACCGTCTGTGGGGGCAGTTGATCGAGCGTCGTGACCCCGGCACCTCTGAGGTGGATCCGGAGTACGCCGCGGGTCTGGTGGTGCGATTCGCCGACGACGCCGCCGACATGGTCGACAACACTGGGGAGTGGCTCTCTCCCCGGATCCTGTACGTGCAACACGCATCCGATCCGGTGGTGTGGTGGTCGCCGGACCTCGCGTTCACCAGACCGGACTGGTTGAAGGAACCGCCGGGCGACGACCGCTCACCGTCGATGAAATGGTTTCCCTTCGTGACGTTCTGGCAGGTGTCGGCCGATCTCACCAACGCGGCCGGAGTACCGGACGGGCACGGTCACAATTACGGGACGCTCGTGCTCGACGGGTGGGTCACCGTTGCTCAGCCCGAGGGATGGACACCGCTCGACACCATGCGGGTCCGGACGGCTCTCGACATGCTTGCCGGTAGCGAGGGTCCAGAGAAGTGAGCAGATCGTCGTCTGTGTTGGTGGCAACGGCGGTCGTGGTGTGGAACAACGGGATACTTCCGCGGTGCGGGTGGGGGCCGTACGGGCGCGCGGTCGCCGGCGCCGCAACGGCGCTGACAGCGGTGGGAGTGGTGCGCGCCGCCGGGTACAGCCGGAACGAACTAGGGCTGTCCCCAGCCACAGTGCCTGCGGGACTGAGATCCGGCGCGGCGGCCGCGCTGATCCCGGTGGTCGCAGGTGCCACGGCCGTAGTGGCGCAGCCGTGGCGAAGTGGGGTACGGCGCGCAGCGCATTCCGCGGACTTCTACGGCTGGGTCGGGTTTCGGATCCCCGTGGGCACGGTGGTCGCCGAGGAACTGCTGTTCCGCAGCGTCCTGAGCGCCGTCCTGCAACGGGAGTGGTCACCGCGGACCGCGCGTGCGTTGCATGCGGTGACGTTCGGACTCTGGCACCTTCGGGCAGCCCGACTCGCGCACGACAGTGTCCTCGGCACGGTGATCGTCACCGCCGCATCGGGAGTGTTGTTCGAAGAGCTGAGGCGCCGGAGCGGCAGCGTCGTAGCGCCCGCACTGCTGCACCTTTCGGTCAACGTCGCCGGCGCGGTGGCCGCCCGGGCCGCGGAACCCGGACCAGTAGATTGAAGGCATGCCGCGTCGAGCCGTGAACCCAGCCGAGATGAGGGCGGCCGTCCTGGAAATCGGCCCGTGGTTACGCGGGGACACCGTCGAGAAGCCGTCCCGAACCGTCCTCGCTGCGGCGGTCCGGCTCAGCGCCCGAACTCTCGAGCAGGTGGCCCCCGGATCGAGCGTCGAGGTGAGGGTTCCCCCGTTCGTGGCGGTGCAGTGCATCGAGGGCCCGCGCCACACGAGGGGCACACCACCCAACGTGGTGGAAACCGACCCGCGGACCTGGTTGCTCCTCGTGACGGGCCTGATCGACTTCGATGAGGCGACTCAGGGCGGCGAGGTCACCGTGTCGGGGGCCCGCGCCGGCGAGATCGCCCACTGGTTGCCGCTGCTGCGGGTGTAGTCAGCCCAGCCACAACGAACGGGTGCGCGGCAGCCCACTCGACCCGTCGTCGGACGGACGAACGGCGAGCACCTGTGGCCGACGCGCCCACGTGTTCCGACATACCGATGCCGGAGATGCGGCCTCGGAGCCGTCCCAGCATCGGACGCGCACGGGAAGTGGTATTCCGATGACGCCCTCGAAGGCGTCGAGGAGGCGTGTGGCCGCGGTCGGAGCCGTGGTGCGGACAGTCAACGGACGACCCCCACTCTGTCGATCCGAGCTTTCGATCGGTATCGAAACCAACCGATGTGGGCCCGTCCATCCCGGATCTGCACACACGCATGGGGCACCGTGGCCGAGCCGACCGCCGACGGCACGTAGACTGTGGGTGCCCCTCACACGCCCATCCCCAGGGAGCACCCCGGTGACCAGAGCCGATCTGTCGGTCAACAGTCCTAATCTCCTCTCTTCGAACCCGTCCGACGAGGACGAGAACGAACCCCGCGAAGAATGCGGCGTCTTCGGCGTCTGGGCGCCGGGAGAGGATGTGGCGAAACTCACGTACTACGGCCTCTATGCTCTGCAGCACCGTGGACAGGAAGCGGCAGGCATTGCCGTCGCGGACGGCTCCCAGGTGCTGGTGTTCAAGGACCTCGGTCTGGTCAGTCAGGTGTTCGACGAGCAGACGCTGGCCGCCATGCCCGGGCATGTCGCCGTAGGGCACTGCCGGTACTCGACCACGGGATCGACCACGTGGGAGAACGCCCAGCCGATCTTCCGGACCACCGCCGCGGGCAGCGGCATCGCTCTCGGACACAACGGCAACTTGGTGAACACGGCGGAGTTGGCCGGACGCGCGCGGGAAGCCGGGCTGGTCAACGACAAGCGCCCGGGCGGCGCCACCTCCGATTCGGATGTCGTCGGTGCCCTCCTCGCGCATGCCGCCACGGACAGCACCATCGAGCAGGCGGCCATGAAGCTGCTGCCGACGCTCCGCGGCGCGTTCTGTCTCACCTTCATGGACGAGCACACTCTCTACGCGGCCCGAGACCCGCACGGCATCCGCCCACTCTGTCTCGGCCGCCTGGACCGCGGCTGGGTGGTCGCCAGCGAGACCGCCGCCCTCGACATCGTCGGTGCATCCTTCGTCCGCGACATCGAGCCCGGTGAACTCCTCGCCATCGACGCCGACGGAGTCCGCTCCTCCCGTTTCGCGAACCCCGAGCCCAAGGGCTGCGTGTTCGAGTACGTGTACCTGGCGCGCCCGGACAGCGTCATCGCCGGCCGTTCGGTGCACTCCACCCGCGTCGAGATCGGCCGTCGACTCGCCACCGAGCATCCGGCCGACGGCGACCTCGTCATTCCGGTTCCGGAGTCGGGCACCCCCGCCGCGGTCGGGTACGCGCAGGGGTCGGGAATTCCGTACGGCCAGGGGTTGATGAAGAACGCCTACGTGGGCCGTACCTTCATCCAGCCGTCCCAGACCATTCGTCAGCTCGGTATCCGGCTCAAGCTCAACCCGCTCAAGGAAGTCATCCGAGGTAAACGTCTCGTCGTGGTGGACGACTCCATCGTCCGCGGCAACACGCAGCGCGCACTCATCCGGATGCTGCGGGAGGCGGGTGCTCTCGAAATCCACGTCCGGATCGCCTCACCGCCGGTCAAATGGCCCTGCTTCTACGGCATCGACTTCGCCTCGCCTGCCGAGCTGATCGCCAACGGCGCCGGTGGCGGAGCCGAGCCCGGAAGCTTCGACGAGATGCTCGAAGGCGTCCGCCGATCCATCGGCGCCGACACCCTCGGCTACATCTCCACCGACGGGATGATCGCGGCCACCGAGCAGCCCGCCACGCGGCTGTGCACGGCGTGCTTCACCGGCACCTATCCGATCGCACTTCCGACGGAAACGTCGATCGGCAAGAACGTCCTCGAGGGAATGCTCGAGAGCGCGGCCGGCGGTCCCGCCACCCGGGACAACGACAACGCGCACGCGCTCAGCCGACCCTAGGCCAGTACATCGGGTCGGCCGTCGAATGTGCTCCGGTACCGTAAGGGCGCAATCACAGCACTCGATTGCCCGACCGACACCACATTGACGAGCAACAGAAGGCTGGAGTAACAACCACATGACCGAGGATCCGACAAGTCGCCCTGGAGCGTCCTACGCCGCCGCGGGAGTCGACATCGCCGCAGGCGATCGGGCGGTGGAACTCTTCGCGCCCCTGGCCAAGAAGGCCAGCCGTCCCGAGGTTCTCGGTGGTCTGGGTGGATTCGCGGGTCTGTTCGCGCTCAAGGGTGATTACAAGGAGCCGCTGCTCGCGGCCTCCACGGACGGCGTCGGCACCAAGCTCGCCGTCGCCCAGGCGCTCGACAAGCACGACACGGTCGGACTCGACCTGGTCGCGATGGTCGTCGACGATCTCGTGGTGTGCGGCGCCGAGCCGCTGTTCCTCCAGGACTACATCGCTGTCGGACGGGTCGTCCCCGAGCGGGTCGCCGAGCTGGTCAGCGGCATCGCCGAGGGTTGCATCCAGGCCGGCTGCGCGCTGCTGGGCGGTGAGACGGCAGAGCACCCGGGCGTGATGGCCGACGGCGACTACGACCTGTCGGCGACCGGCATCGGCGTGGTCGAGGCCGACCAGCTTCTCGGTCCGGACCGGGTCCGGCCCGGCGACGTCGTGATCGCTATGGGCTCCTCCGGGCTGCATTCCAATGGTTACTCGCTGGCCCGCAAGGTGCTGCTCGAGATCGACCACATGAGCTTGACGGCACACGTCGACGAGTTCGGACGCACGCTGGGCGAAGAAATGCTCGAGCCCACCAAGATCTACGCGAAGGACTGCCTGGCCCTCGCCGCCGAGACTGATGTGCGCACGTTCTGCCACGTCACCGGCGGGGGACTCGCCAACAACCTGGCCCGGGTCATGCCCAAGGGGCTCGTCGCCGAACTCGACCGCGGAACCTGGAGCCCCGCTCCCATCTTCGCGATGATCGCGCAGCGCGGTCGCGTCGAGCGCAGTGAGATGGAGCAGACGTTCAACATGGGTGTCGGCATGGTCGCCATCGTGGCTCCCGAGGACGTCGATCGTGCGCTGGCCGTCCTGACGGCACGGCACATCGACTGCTGGACGTTGGGCAGCATCAAGAAGTCGCACGACGCATCGGAGTTGCGGGCGCAGCTCGCCGGGGACCACCCGCGATTCTGAGGATCTGACAAAGCCGGACGGGGCGAGCTAGCGGCCCTGTCCGGCTGAAGATGTGGAAATGAGGGGGAGCCGGACTCGGCTCCCCCTCATTTCGTTGTCGCTACTAATCAGCGCCGCCAGTCGTCATCGTCCTCCAAGGAGTACCCCTCCCTGTCGGCACGCTGGTCAGCAAAGACCTCGTCCCGATGCGAGTTGGACGACCCACCTGAGAGCTCTCGTTGCAGGCTGTCAAAATCCGTGGTCGGTACGCTGTACTTCAACTCGCGTGCAACCTTGGTCTGCTTTGCCTTAGCCCGGCCGCGGCCCATGGCTGACCCCCTCGCGCTTTCGCGGGGCGGCCTGGGGAATTTGGCGGCCCCGTTTGAGTGTGTAAGTTCCTGCCCACACTCTAGCGTGGAAAAGTCGCTCGCGCTTCCATCCACCGCCTGTCGTGGTGTCTGTTGTGTCTCACCCAGTGCGCGAGCAGCCAGAATGCCGAAATTATTCGGCTCAGAACACTCCAGGAATCGCGCGGACCGTTCCCACCCGGACGCCACCACCGAGCACGGGCTGCGAGGCGAGGGCAGCGAGGTCCTCCGTCCACTCCGCGCCCATCCTGTGCAGCAGGGCTGCGGCGAGCGGCAGGCGGGCCCGTTCGTGGCCGTCCTCGATCTTGAGCGCGAACGCCGAACCGTCCGGCAGTGCTCCGGCGTAGACGCCTTCGGCGCCGGCCTTCGACACCAGGCCGGGCACCACCGGCATCAGCCGGGCGTCGTCCTTTCCGGTGCCCGAGATCAGATAGGGGTGCTCCCGAATGGCGTCGGCGACGGCGCGCTCCGGTGAATCGGGCTCGGCCGTGACGAGCCGCGCGAAGGCCCGCGCCAGATGCGTCAACGACAGCGGGACGATCGGGAGGCCGCAACCGTCGATACCCAATTCCGCGTCGACCTCACCGCTGATCGACCCGAGGGTCTCGACGACCGCGAGTTGCAACGGGTGCGTCGGCTCGAGGTAGCTGTCCAGCGGCCAGTCGTTGGCCAGACAGGTGGCGAGCATCGCTGCATGCTTGCCCGAGCAGTTCATGTAGACCGGCCGGGGGAGTTCGCCGGCCGCCAGCAGTTCGGCGCGGGCGAGTTCGTTGGACGGGAGGTCCGCGGGACAGCGGAGCTGGTCCTCGTCGAGTCCGTGGCGGAGAAGTAGTTCCTCGACCAGCTCGACGTGGTCCGATTCCCCTTCGTGCGAGGCGGTCGCAATCGCGAGTTCCTCCGCACTCGTCGGCGCGAAGCCGTTCCTGAGGAGCGTCACCGCTTGCCAGGGTTTGTTGGACGAACGCGGGTAGATCGGCGTGTGCACCTCGCCGACCGCGACGGCAATGTCGCCGTCCGGACCCAGGATCACCGCGGATCCTCGATGGACGCACTCGCGGAACCCCGATCGAACCACCTCGACGAGTTCGATGCTCACGTCGTCACCTTGTCCTCCGGCTCGGCCATGCCCGCTCGCTCGACGACGCGCCGGGCCATTTGGGCGGCGGCCGGCGAGAGATCCTCCTGCTGCGCGAGCAGAGCGGCGCAGCGCTCGGCGTCGCGGCCGGTGAAGAGATCACGCACAGTGACACCGTGCGCGGGTATGTGGTGGCGGTGCACGGTGTCGCCGGCACTGATCGACCCTTCCGTCACCACCCGCAGGTAGGCCCCCGTGTCCCCGCGCTGAGTGAAGCGCTTGACCCAGTGCTCCTCGCCTGCCCACACCGCAAAGGTGCGGCAGGGCGTCCGGGGGCTGTCGACTTCCAGCTCGGTGGTGCCGATCCGCCAACGCTCCCCGATCACCGCGTCGCTCGTCGGGACGCCGCGTACCCGCAGATTTTCGCCGAACCAGCCCGGTGGTAACTCGCGGCCGAGCTCCGCCTCCCACCGCCGCGCCTCGTCTTCCTGATACGCGTACACGGCTTTGAACGGGCCGCCGTGGTACTTGGTGTCGCAGACGTAGTCGCCTGCCAGCCCGGTGGCCGTCACCCGTATCGGACCGTCCACGGGACGCTTGTCGATAGCCGTGCGTTCCACACGTCGGACACCACTGTCCCGCTCGGTGTGCAGGACGCAGACAGCCAGCACCTCGCCGGCCGCCCTGGCCCCTGCGCTCACCGGCCGCGCAGCCGCTCGACGGCGGCTCGGCCGGCCTGCACGGTCTCCTCGGTGGGAACGGAGTCGGGATCGATGGAGGCGGCGCACGGTCCCGTGACCAACTCGGTGTCGACGGGAATGGAGCGTTTGATCAGGGCGAGGGCGATGGGACCGAATTCGTGATGGTCGATCACCGTGCCCACACGGCCCACTGTGCGGCCGCCTGCAGTGACAGGGTCACCGGTTTCCGGGCGACCCTCGGCGCTCCCGTCGAGGTGCAGCAGCACGAGGTGTCGGGGCGGTTTGCCGAGATTGTGAACACGGGCCACCGTCTCCTGCCCGCGGTAGCAGCCCTTCTCCAGGTGGACGGCCCCGTGCTCGGCAGGACCGCCGATCCACCGGACTTCGTGCGGGATGGTGCGTTCGTCGGTGTCGAGTCCGAGGCGGGGCCGCAGGGCCGCGACCCGGAGCGCCTCGAAGGCCCACGTTCCGGCTGGTGCGGCTCCCGCCGCGGTGAGCCGGGCCCACCAGTCGGTCAACTGCTCGCGCGGCACCAGCAGGTCGAACGAGGAGTCGGTAGGCCATGGCATGCGGCGAACGAATCCGCCGCCCGCCAGCGCGACGGCGGCGTACGGCTCGGTGGGTGCGGCGGCTCCGGCTCCCTCGAGTGCGGCGGGAGCGTCCGGTCCGATCACGGTGAGGACCGCCAGCTCGTTCCCGTCGCGGGGTTCGGCCTTGGCCCAGAACACCATCTTGGTGAGGAACGACAGGAGGTCGGGTCCGCGATCGGTCTCGGTGTCGATCCAGGTGACGCCGGCGAGGTCGGTCTGCACGAAGTGGTGTTCGACGCGGCCGTTGACGTCGAGGCTGAGGTTCTCCGCGCCCTCACCGTCGGCGAGGGCGGCGATGTGCTGGCTGGAGATGGTGTGCAGCCAGGTCAGTCGTTCGGCACCCGCGACAGCGAGGACGAAACGGTGGGACCGATCGATGACCACGGCGGAACGCTCGGCGTTGCGCTGTTCCCCGAGGGGGTCGCCGTGGTGCCATGCGACCCCGGCGTCCGGCGAGTCGTCGGGCGCGCGGACAGCGCCCGGGGCCGTGAGAAGTGGACTGGGTGAAACGGGCAGTTTGTCGACCACGAACCCAGTCTAGGGACCACGGAGGGGGTGGGGCGGCAGGCAGGGTCGATAGGGTGGCTCCATGTCTGATGCAGTGCTGGTGACGCTGGACCACGAGGTACGCGATGCGAACGCCCCGCTCCTGTACGCGGACGATCTGGCGGTGGTGCGCGGCGACGGTGTCTTCGAGACGCTGCTCGTGCGCGGCGGCCGGGCGCTCAAGGTGGAACCGCATCTGTCCCGCCTCGTGACGTCCGCCCGGGCCCTGGCCCTGCCGATGCTGGATCTCGACGAGTGGCGCCTCGCCATCGAACTTGCCGTGGAACAGTGGGACTCCGAACGTGAGGGCGCGATGCGTCTGGTGCTCAGCCGGGGGAGGGAATCCGGGGGTGACCCGACGGCGTTCGTCACGATCGGTGCGGTGTCCGACCGCATTCTCGACGCTCGTCGCGACGGCGTGTCGGTTCTCACACTGGCGCGTGGGTACTCCGTGGACCTGTCCGCGAGTGCGCCGTGGCAGCTGCTCGGGGCCAAGACCTTGTCATATGCGACCAACATGGCGGCTCTGCGCTACGCGGCGACGTTGGGCGCCGACGATGTGATCTTCGTCAGTAGTGAAGGCAATGTGTTGGAAGGGCCACGTTCCACCGTCGTCATCGCCCGGGAGAAAACGCTCCTCACCCCGCCGCCGGAGCACGGCATCCTGCCGGGGACCACGCAGCAGGCGCTGTACGACGTGGCGTCCAAAAAGGGCTTCCGCTGTGAGTATGCCGCGCTGCGTCCCGCGGATCTCATTACCGCAGAGGGTGTTTGGCTAATTTCCAGCGTCACCATGGCAGCGCGGGTGCGCAAGATCGACGGACTGGTGCTTCCGCAGCCTCCTCTCGCTGACGAGATCGTGAAGCTGGTGGACCTTGCGGTCGAGACCGCGGGCTCGGAGTCTGCCGAGGCTTGACAGGCCTACTACATTCGGTAGTAGCTAGGTCCCGTCGGGGAAGTCGTGCGAGGGAAGAGTCTCGCAGAAAGGACTGCCTCGACGGGATCACGCGCACAGGGATCGAGCGGATGCCCACGCCTCGACCCCGAAGCCTGTCCTAGGGCCCAGTTTCGGAGTAGCCATGGATACCCTGGATGTCTCCCGGTGGCAGTTCGGCATCACCACCGTTTATCACTTCATTCTTGTCCCGCTGACGATCGGGCTCGCGCCTCTGATCGCTGCAATGCAGACGATGTGGGTGGTCACCGGTAAGGCCCACTGGTATCGGCTCACCAAATTCTTCGGCAAGCTCTTTCTGATCAACTTCGCGCTCGGGGTCGCGACCGGCATTGTGCAGGAATTCCAGTTCGGCATGAACTGGAGCGAGTACTCGCGGTTCGTGGGAGACGTGTTCGGCGCCCCGTTGGCGCTCGAGGGGCTCGTCGCATTCTTCCTCGAGTCGACCTTCCTCGGGCTGTGGATCTTCGGCTGGGGCCGGCTGCCGAAGCTCGTCCACCTGGCGACCATCTGGCTGGTCGCGGTCGGGGTGAATGCTTCCGCGTATTTCATCATCGCGGCCAACTCCTTCATGCAGCATCCGGTCGGCGCCACCTACAACCCCGACACCGGTCGCGCCGAACTCACCAGCATCTGGGCGCTGCTCACCAACAACACGGCGATGGCAGCCTTCCCGCATGCGGTGGCAGGGGCGTTCCTGACCGCCGGAACGTTCGTCGCGGGTATCTCGGGATGGTGGATGGTGCGCAACATGCGACGGGCGCGGACGGCCACCGCACCCGAGGCGGCGAAGCTCGAAGGTGACGCACGGACCATGTTCCGTCCGGCCGCGCGCCTGTCGCTCCTGGTGGTGATTGCCGCCGGTGTCGGACTCGTCTACACCGGCGACGTGCAGGGCAAGCTGATGTTCGAGCAGCAGCCCATGAAGATGGCGTCGGCAGAATCGTTGTGTCACACCGCGACCGACCCCGACTTCTCCATTCTCACGGTCGGCACCCACAACAACTGCGACGGTGTGAAGCACGTGCTCGAGGTGCCGTTCGTCCTGTCCTATCTCGCCGAGGGCGAGTTCACCGGGGTGACGTTGCAGGGCGTCGAGGATTTGCAGGCCCAGTACGAGGAGCAGTTCGGTCCGGGCAACTATCGCCCCAACCTGTTCGTCACCTACTGGTCGTTCCGCGCGATGATCGGTCTGGCCGCCGGGTCCGCTCTGCTTGCGGTGGCCGGGTTGTGGCTCACCCGCGGCAACCGTGTCCCCGATCAGAAGTGGTTCTCGTGGCTCAGCATCGCCGCGATCCCGACACCCTTCCTCGCCAACAGTGCCGGCTGGATCTTCACCGAGATGGGCCGCCAGCCCTGGGTGGTCGCGCCCAATCCCACCGGGGTGGACATGATCCGGCTGACGGTCGACCAGGGTGTGTCGCATCACTCGGTGTGGACGGTGTGGTTCTCGCTGATCACCTTCACGCTCCTGTACGGCGCACTGGCTGTGGTGTGGTTCATGCTGATTCGTCGCTACGCCGTCGAGGGGCCACTCGAGCACGATGCCCATCCGCCGGGTGACGACGACGAGGAACCCGAAGAACCGGGCACGCCGAAGCAACTCTCGTTCGCCTACTAGGAGAGACGGTCATGGGACTGGTAGAAGTGTGGTTCATCCTGATCGCGGTGCTCTTCACCGGCTACTTCGTGCTGGAGGGGTTCGACTTCGGTGTCGGGATGCTGATGCCGGTGCTCGGCAGGCGCAAGGATGCCGACGGCGACACTCGCCGGCGAGTCGTCCTCAACACCATCGGTCCTGTGTGGGACGGCAACGAGGTGTGGCTCATCACGGCGGGCGGTGCCTTGTTCGCAGCGTTCCCCGAGTGGTACGCCACGTTGTTCTCCGGTTTCTACCTGCCGCTCCTGCTCATTCTGGTGGCCCTCATCGTGCGGATCTGTGCCATCGAGTACCGCGGCAAGATCGACGACGACACCTGGCGCCGCCGTTGCGACTGGGGCATCGTCTTCGGGTCGTGGGTTCCCGCGGTGCTGTGGGGTGTGGCCTTCGCGAACATCGTGCGGGGAGTGGACATCAATGCCGAGAAGGTGGTCACCTCCAGTCTTCTCGATCTGCTCAATCCCTACGCGCTGCTCGGTGGTCTGACCACGGTGCTCCTGTTCGCATTGCACGGTGCCGTCTTCCTGGCGCTGAAGACCGCCGACGAGGTCAGGGTCGACGCCGTCGAACTCGCAGCGAAGCTGGCACTGCCCACAGTTCCGGTGGCCGGGGCGTTCGTCTTGTGGACGCAGTTGGCGCACGGCAAGGGGTGGACCTGGATCCTGGTGGCCGCGGCAGCCGCTGCTCTCGCCGGGGTGGTCGCCCTCACCCGGGCCGGACGTGAGGGCTGGGCGTTCGCACTGACGTCGATCGCCGTCATCGCGAGCGTGGTGCTGCTGTTCGGTTCGCTGTTCCCCAACGTCATGCCGTCCACCCTCGACGCCGCGTACAGTTTGACTGTCGACAACGCGTCCTCGAGTCCGTACACGCTGACAGTGATGACCTGGGCGGCTGCCTTCCTCACTCCCGTGGTCCTCCTCTACCAGGGCTGGACGTACTGGGTGTTCCGACAACGTATTTCGACCAAGCAGATCCCGCCGTCGATCGGTCTCCCACTCGGGCGCAGATGAGCGTCGACTCAGGAAGTGAACTTCGTCTTCCCGGTGAGCGTCCGACCGGGAAGGCCGGTTCACGGCCGCCGATCGACCCCCGGCTGTGGCGCTACTCCGCCGCGGCTCGCGGCTATCTCGTCCTGACCGTCGGCCTGTCGGTGGTCAACGTCGCGATGGTCGTCATCTCGGCCCTGGCCCTCGGGCGGATACTCGCGGGGATCATCGTCGACGACGTCACCGACGTTCGCCGATGGACCACCGAACTGTCGGTTCTGCTGTTGGCGATGGGATTTCGGGTCCTCGGCACCTGGCTGCAATCGAGGTTCGCCCATCGCGCGGCCAGTCGGGTGGTGGCAGAACTGAAGGGTGAAGTACTCGGTGTCGCCGCCCGGATTCGGCCCCGCGACCTCGACGTGCGTCGGGATGAGATCGCAACGGTACTGACGCGCGGGATCGACGGTCTGCTGCCCTATCTCACGGGGTATCTCCCCGCCCTGGTTCTGGCCGCCACGCTCACCCCGGCGACCCTGGCGGTCATCGCCTTTCAGGATCTGACGTCCGCGGCGATCATCTTCGTCACCTTGCCGTTGATCCCGATCTTCATGATCCTCATCGGGCTGCTGACCCGAGGCAAGGCTGCGAAGACGCTGACCGCGATGACGGCACTGTCGTCGCAGCTGCTCGACCTACTCGCCGGTCTGCCGACGCTCCGCGCGCTGGGGCGTGAGCACGGACCCGCCGCACGCGTGCGCGAACTCGGTGACGCACATCGCCGCACCGCGATGTCCGCCCTGCGGGTGGCGTTCCTCTCGTCCATGGTGCTCGAACTGCTTGCGACACTGTGCGTCGCGTTGGTCGCCGTCAGTATCGGTCTGCGTCTGGTATACGGCGAGATGAGCCTGGAGGCAGGAATTGTGGCGCTCATCCTCGCGCCCGAGGTGTATCTCCCACTGAGGATGGTCGGAACACGCTTTCATGCCGCGGAAGACGGAATGGCTGCCGCAGAAAGGGCATTCGCGGTGATCGATACCGATCTGCCCGGCGACGGTGGCGGCATCGGCCGCATCGACGCACGAGGGGCGAGTATCGAGTTCGACGGCGTCAGTGTGCAGTCGCGCCGCGGGATGGCGCCACATGCCTTGTCGGGAGTGCTCGAGCCCGCTCGCGTCACCGCGCTGACCGGACCGAACGGCTCCGGCAAGTCGACGGCCGTGCAGCTACTTCTGGCCCTCACGGACCCGGATGCAGGTGAGGTGCGGGTGGCCGGAACGCCTGTCCGGCAACTCGACCGGACCGCGTGGTGGGCGCAGGTGGCCTGGTTGCCGCAGCGTCCCGTCCTGGTACCCGGCACCCTCGAGGAGAACCTTCGGCTGATCGGCGACGTGGTGGATATCGAGTCAGCCTGCGCGGCAACCGGTTTCGATGCGGTTCTTGCCGAGCTTCCGGACGGGTGGGCCACCCGTGTCGGGGCAGGCGGAGCCGGCTTGTCGCTGGGCCAGCGTCAGCGGCTCGCGCTGACCCGTGTGCTCGCCACCCGCCGTCCCGTCCTCATCCTCGACGAACCGACAGCGCATCTCGACGACAGGTCGGAAGACACCGTGCTCCACTCGCTGCGCAGACTCGCGGCGGCGGGAAAGACCGTCGTCGTCATCGCGCACCGGGCCAGTGTGCTGGCCGCCGCCGATTCCGTGATCGAGGTGCGCGCCGATGTCGAATGACCCGCTCCTGCGAGCTCTCCCGCTCCTCGAACTCGAGCCGAAAAGAGTGCTGCGGGCCGTCGCCGCCGGCGTGGCCACCCTGGGAAGCGCGTTGGCACTCGCCGCGCTCTCGGCGTGGCTGATCACCAGAGCCTGGCAGATGCCGCCCGTCCTCGATCTGAGTGTCGCCGTGGTGGCGGTCCGTGCCCTGGGAATCTCCCGCGGCGTGTTCCGTTACCTCGAGCGGCTGGCCACCCACGACACCGCCCTGAGGGGAACGACGTCCGCCCGGAGTCGGCTGTACCAGCGGCTGGCCGCCGGCGATCCAGCAGCCGCGGCAGGATTGCGCCGCGGCGACCTCCTCGCTCGCACCGGGGCCGACGTGGACACTCTCGGCGATGTCGTCGTGCGTGCGCTGGTGCCGATCGCAGTAGCGCTAGTCCTCTCGGTGGCCGCCGTGGGCATCCTCGCTGTCATCTCGCCCGCCGCGGCACTGATCCTGGCGGTCTCGCTCGCCGTGTCCGGGATCGCGGCGCCGGTGCTGTCCGCCCGCGCCGCGCTGATGTCCGAAAGGGACAGCGCCGCAGCGCGTGCACGCTTCAGCGAAGAGGCCGTCACGGCGCTCGATCACGCCGCTGAACTGACAGTGGCAGGTCGACTCGACCGCACCGTCGACGGTGCGATCGCTGCCGAGCGGGCCGCCGTCGCAGCGACCGACCGCGCCGCTGTGCCCGGCGCCTTCGCCGACGCCGCGACCCCGCTCGCGGTCGGGGCCAGCGTGATCGGGGCACTGCTGATCGGCATGAACATGTACTCGTCGGGGACCATGAGCCCGATGGCCCTCGGCATCCTCGTCCTCGTTCCGCTGTCGGCGTTCGAGGCGACCAGCGCCCTTCCCGCGGCCGCTGTCGCGCTGACCCGGGCCAGGATCGCGTCACGTCGGATCCTTGCGCTGTTCGATGCCGCCACCCCGGACCCACATCCCGGGAATCGGGAACTGGACGGCCCCGTGCACGTGCGCACGACCGGTCTCCGATGCGGATGGCCAGGCGGCAGGACAACAGCGCCGATCGACCTGGACCTCCCGCCCAGCGCCCGGGTCGCGATCGTGGGCGGCAGCGGCTCCGGTAAGACCACGGCGCTGATGACACTGGCCGGACTGCTTCCTCCGGTGTCGGGGGCGATCGACGTCAACGGTGCCGCGCCGGCCGACATCCGGCCCGACTCCCTGCGGCGTCGGATCGGATTCTTCGCCGAAGACGCGCACCTCTTCGACACATCCGTCCTCGAGAATCTGCGCGTCGCACGCGGCGATCTCCAGGAGGATGAGGCGCTCGACGTCCTGGAATCCGTGGGGCTCGGTGACTGGGTTTCGCAGTTGCCGCAGGGCCTGGCCACCACGCTCGCCGGCGGCGCCCGGGCGGTGTCGGGCGGGCAGCGTCGCAGGCTGCTGCTCGCCCGCGCCCTCCTCTCACCCGCCGACGTGCTGTTGCTCGACGAACCCACCGAACATCTCGACGCGGACAGCGGAGCGCAGCTGCTGCGGGATCTCCTCGCGCGGGACGCAAAGCTGGTGTCGGGGGAGCGCACCGTCGTCGTGGTCACTCATCAGCTGCCGGAGGATACCAGCGTTGACGTGGTGATTCACGCCGAGAATGCCGAGAGCGAAAATACGTTGCCGACGCTGTGAGGGCGGCGTACTTTCTTGAGTACACGAGGAAGGAGGTGGTCTGAAGTTGAATGACAAACGGACACGTGAGGTGGCTGCCAGCTAGCCGCTACCGCTGACGGAATTCACTGACCGCGCGAGCGGCGAGCGAATCCCAGGCAGCTACCCGGCCCCCGAGCCCCCGGTCTGGTCCAGATCGGGACCGGTGCACCCGCACCGGAAGGCTCGGGGGCCGTTCTGCGCTCCGCGCCTGTGAGTACTTATTAACAATGGATTGTTAATAAGTACTCACAGGCGGTTATCCACAACCTCACATCCATCCACAGGCCAATTACGATTGTCGGCTTTCGCCCGTGGGTCTGTCGGTGACGCTGCGCACCGTTCGGTCCATGACCACCGCGACATCCGACTGCACACCCGAATTTCAGCGCGTTCTCGACTACCAGCACGGGATCATCACAGCCAAGCAATTGCACGACTTGGGTCTTTCGACCCGCCAGATCCAGCATCGCGTCGAGTCGGGTCAGTGGCCGGCCGTGCTCCACGGCGTGTACGCGGTGACCAACGGACCACTCGACCGCTCCATGACTCTGTGGGCGGCCCTGCTGTTCGGTGGTCCGAGGGCTGTCCTCAGCCATCGCACGGCGGCCGAGGAGTGGGCGCTCGAATCCGTCGACGCCTCTGCGTCCGTCCATGTGACCGTGCCCTATGGACTGTCGGCGGAGTCGCAGGCGCCCACATATCGGCAGGCCGGTAGCCGGTCCGAACGGCTCGTCCCGAGAGAGGGCGATCTACTCCATCCCGGTGTCGTCGTGCATCGCTCCCGAGCACACACCCACATCACCGTGCCGACAGTGCCACCGCGGACGTCGCGAGCGGACACCATCCTGGACCTTGCCGTTTCCGAACCATCGGCAGCAACTGGTGCCCGGGTAGTCGTGGCAGCAGCGACGACTGGCGGTGTTCCGGTGCACGATCTGCTCCGACGGATCGAGGAGCGGCCACCGCGCAGATATCGTCGGGCTTTGACCGCAGCACTCGTGTCGGTGTCGGAAGGCGGTGTTCAATCGCTCCTCGAGCACCGCTACGCCGCAGACGTGGAGAAGGCGCACGGGCTACCGGCAGCGCGTCGACAGTCACCCATTCTCGTCGACGACCGCACCCTGTACGAAGACGTGGACTACTCGGACACCGGTATTCCGCTGATCGTGAGACTCGATGGATTGCGGTACCACTCGTCACGCGTGGTTGCTTTGCGCGACCGGCGCCGCGGCAACGCAGCGGAAATCGCAGGAAAACCGGCGCTGGTGTACGGCTGGGAAGAAGTGACTCGGCGCCCGTGTGTCGTCGCCGCGGAGGTTCGAACGGTGCTCGGACGCGGTGGCTGGAGTGCCCCCAACCCGTGCCCGCACTGTGCGCACTTATCAACCGCGGAGTGTTAACAAGTACTCACGGGTGGGGTCAGCCGATATAGCGGGTAAGACGCGCCGAAAGGCGGGGAAGAAGTTCTCCGTCGGCGATGATGCGTTCCTCGACGTACGCCAGGTCGCCGCCTTCGACGATGCCGTACAGACGCTTGGCGCCGCCGACGAGGGCACCGGAAGTGCTGCGGATGACGACATCGGTGGCGAGTTCCCACGACGACTGCGTGAGGGCGCGACCGTAGAACAATTCGACGATGCCGGAGCTGTGGGTGAGAAGCAGCTCGACGACTTCTTCGTTGGTGCTGCCGGGTATGCCGTCGCCGCTGATGCGCCAGAAACCGGATTCGCGGAGATCGGGACGGACGTATTCACCTTCGCTGTCGAGCACCCAGGACTGGGACTCCCAGCTCAGGTAGTTGCCGCCGTTGTGAGAGACGATGATCTGCTGCCCGAATCGGTAGTCACCGGTCTCGGGGTCGTGGCCTTCGCCTTCACCGCGCCACACACCCACGAGGGGCAGTACCGCGAGGAGTTCGTTGTTGAGGTCCGGCCCGAGCCGCAGGTTCGCGGTGTCCTCGGGCAGCGGAAGGTCCGGAAGCAGGGGAATGTTGCGTGACGCCGTCGACTTGGAGCGCTCGATGGCGTCCGCGACTGCTGCGTCTCCACTTCCGCGACGAACGGTCGCGGAATCGCCGGCCTGCTCGTCGGAAGCCGGCCGGTCGGGAGACGGATCTGCGCCTGCGTCCGGGGAAGAACTCACGACTCGTCGGTGACCAGGCGGTAGATCGTGTACAGCGAGAACCACGTGATCAACACGGCGGCAAGGACAAGAAGTACCTCGAAGAAGATAACCACGCTGCCATCTTAAACCGACGCATTCGAACGGTCGAAACGGGAGCGGCGTTCGCGGACGGCTAGTACCGTTCTCGCGTCGCCGGCCTTCGGGGCCGGGATTCTCCTTTCTCTATCCGGCCAGGTCGTTCCGCGATATTCATGGAGGTTTCATGCTGCGCCCATGCCCTGATCTACTGATGAAAGGTGTGATCATCGCCACAGCAACTCTTCTCGCGTCGGCGATGCCGGTGGTCGCGGTGGCGGCGCCGGATACCGGAAGTGTCGGCTCGGGGAGTGCCGACACGGACCGGGTGGATCCGAACAACTACGCCACCGAGTGTCCGGACGTCCTGATCGTCGCCGTGTCGGGCGCCACCGATTCGACGGAGGACCGCAACCCGCTCACGGACGAGGAGCGACAGCTCTGGTCGAATTGGGTGGGCAACGTGACGGTTCCGACGGGGGCGCGCAACGCCGGCGAGCCGGGAAAGGTGGGATGGATGTACGTCCCCTATCCCTCCACCTACGGTGTCGGGCTCCTCGAACCCGTTCCCACGTACCAGGATTCGATGGCGGCGGGTGTTGCTTCGACCAATCGGATCCTCGACGAGAACAAGAAGAAGTGTGGTGATGCCACCAAGTACGTTCTCGTCGGGTACAGCGTCGGCGCCGAGGTGGTGGAAAGGGTGGCCCGCGAACTCGGTCACCGCGACTCCACCGCGCTGGTGACCGCGGAAGACATCGCCGGCGTGGCCTTGATCGGCGACCCGTACCGGCCCGCGGGAACTCCGTCGCTCGGTGATACCGGCCCGGCGGGTGGGGGATTCATGGCGTCCGAGCCCGCCGACTACGGCGCGCTGCACGGCAAGATCACCTACGCCTGCAGGCCGTACGACATCGCGTGCGACGCGCCTCAGGACATCGCGGTTCTCGACCTCGCGTTGGGAGTGCTCGGTCAGATGCACTTCACGGTGCTGAACCCGGGCCAGACGTTCTCCGACTTCGCGACCGCGGTGTCGGGCATGGCTGCGCGCTCCATCGTGCACATCATCACCCATGAGGACTGGTTCGCTTCGTAGGAATCATTTCTCGATGTGCTGCGGAAGGTGGCCGACCTCAGCTATGACCCCGACGGGCCAGACCGCGACATTCAGCTGACCGACGAGCAGGTTGTCGAGGCGCTGAACTGGGCGACGGGGCCCGGCGCAGACGTGGTGCAGGCCAAGCTGGCCGACGAGGGCGCCGGATTCCTCGAGGACAACAAGGACATCTTCGACCTGGTGGTCAAGCCGTACATATTCCTGGCGTTCATCCAGCACTTGCTCTACTGGAACAACAATCCGAACGACCCCTGGTACTGGGAGAGCGAGAAACTGGTCGATTGGATCACCGACCTGGCCCACGCCGAAAAAGGCAGCGATACAGCGGCGCAGCCGGACGCTGCAACCCCGGGCAGCTAGACCCTCGCAGCCGAGAAAGGCCCCGCTCCGTATACGGAGCGGGGCCTTCGTGGTGCGGTGAAACTATTCGCCGACGGTGACGTCGACGTTGTGAACGCCTGCGCCGCTCGGGCTCACCGTGGCGGTGCCGTTGCCGGAGCTGGACAGTGCACGCACGGTCCAGTCGCCGGGAGCGGCGAAGAAGCGGAAGTCGCCGGTGCCCGAGGCAACGACCTCGGCGGTGAACTCGCCGCTGCCGTCGAGGAGGCGCACGAACGCTCCACCGATCGGCTGTCCGTCAGTGGCGAGGACACGGCCGGTGATGACCGTTTCCTTCTCCACGTCCACGCCTGCGGGCAGGGTCTGGGTCTGTACGGGTGCTCCACACATGATCAGTGAACCTCCAACTCGATCGGGGCGCCGACGAGTGAGCCGTATTCGACCCAGCTGCCGTCGTAGTTCTTGACATCGGACTTGCCGAGGATTTCCTTGAGCACGAACCAGGTGTGGCTGGAGCGCTCACCGATGCGGCAGTACGCGATGGTGGGCTTGGACTCGTCGTAGCCCTTCTCCGAGTACAGCTTCTCGAGGTCGTCGTCCGACTTGAAGGTGCCGTCCTCGTTAGCGGTGGTGCTCCACGGGATGTTGAGGGCGCCGGGGACGTGTCCACGCTGCTGCGCCTGCTCCTGCGGAAGGTGCGCCGGCGCGAGGATCTTGCCGGAGAACTCGTCGGGGGAACGGACGTCGATCAGGTTCTTGTTGCCGATCGAGTCGATGACCTCGTCACGGAACGCGCGGATCGACAGGTCGGGGGCCTCGGCCTTGTACTGGGTGGCCGGGCGGGTGACGGTCTCCTTGGACAGGGGGCGTCCGTCGAGTTCCCACTTCTTGCGTCCGCCGTCGATCAGCTTGACGTCCTGGTGGCCGTACAGCTTGAAGTACCAGTACGCGTAGGCGGCGAACCAGTTGTTGTTGCCGCCGTACAGGACGACGGTGTCGTCGTTGGCGACGCCCTTGGCGGACAGGAGGTCGGAGAACTGCTGCTGGTTCAGGAAGTCACGACGGACGCCGTCCTGCAGGTCCTTCCGCCAGTCGAGGCGGATGGCACCCTCGATGTGGCCGCCGTCGTATGCGCTGGTGTCCTCATCCACCTCGACGAAAACGGTCTTGGGGGCATTGAGGTTCTGCTCAGCCCAGTCGGCGGAGACTAGGACATCGGAGCGAGCCATGGTGTTCCTTTCGATGTGTACTTACTCGGTTCGGGTGGATGGTGCAGTGGTGTGTGGCGGTCAGGCGCTGGCGCGCACTCGTGCGACCAGCGGATAGATCTGGCAGCCCAGACAGAAGCCGAACGCCGCGTTGAGGAACGCGGCGAACAGGGCGAAACCGGTGGCCACGCCGCCGACGATGCCGGAACCGGCCAGGAAGCCGATGGTTCCGACTGCTGCGAAGACGAAACCGACGAGCTGGGCGAATCGAAGCGGTGCGACGGGTTCCTTCTCGGTCACCGGGGCGAGCCGGGGAGCAACGAGTGCGCCGAAGATGCGGCCGTAAGGGCTGCGGCGCGGCCCGGTGGCCGCACCGACTGCGAAGACGACGGCCTGCAGGGCGAGCAGGACGCCCGCGGCGAGCAGCGAGAACGCAGAGAGAACGAACACGGCGACCAGGACGGCGGTGGTGACCCAGGCGGCGAACCGGGGGCCACGAACGTCGACCTGCTCGACTTCGAGGGTTGTGGACATGAGAAGTGCTCCTGCGGTGAGTGCTGATTGCTTGCCTGGCTCCGACGGGCGACGAACATCGTCGTCATCGGGTTTCGATCACGTGAGCGGAGTCCGCGGTGTCAGCAGAAAGTGACAGCCCTGGTGATCAGCAGCAGGTACAGCAACAAGCCCCGAGGCGGCACAGGTCAACCGTGCGGCGTCGGGTGAGCATGAGCTCGTGGCTGGATTGCACGTCGGTGAGTTTACCCGGTTCTTCAGGAATTTGAAGCGGGGGGCCGGGAGAGGGGCTCCAAGGCGGCGCGCAGGTCGGCCGCGGCAGGCACTCCGGACACCCGAAAGCGTTCGCGCAGGTCGCTGTCCAGAATGAACGTCGTCGGCAGGGACAGAACGCCCAGTTCCTTGGCGAGAGCGGGGTATTCGTCGATGTCGAGTTCCACTTCGGCCGGTGGGTGCGGCTCGTCGGCGAGGTCCTGGACGACCTGTCCCACCACCCTGCGCACGGCGGCGCACGGGCCGCACCAGTCTGCGGAGAAATGCAGCACGGTCGCCGAATGGTGAGACGCTGCCGCTTCGGAGCCCACACCGGCGGCCGCGAGGAGCCGTCGCCGTTCATCGGCCACGAGAGAATCAGTCGACCCTCTCGTGGTGCGAACCCTGCCTTGCCTGCGTTGCCACCAAAGCCCGAACGCGACGGCGACGAGCAGTGTGACGATCAACAATGTGATTCCGGTCATCTGTTCTGTAGTTCGTCGAGGTCGATCGTCACGTCGTTGCCCACACCTTCGATGACTATCTGCGAACCCTCGGCGTATACCTCTGTGGGCTGGACCCCGAAGGGCAGTTCCCTAGGGTCGATCGTCCGGGTGAAGAGTCCGAGGATGGCGGGAGCCAGGGGATCGGGGATGCTGAAGTCGGCGTGACCCTCCGGTCCGAAGTAGAAGTCGCTGGCCACGATCTTCACCTGGCCGCCCTCGAGAACGAGGTCGGCCTGCACGCTGACCGTCGTCTCGATCGGCCCGACCGGAACCGTGCCCGTGAGGACGACGCCCCCCGCCGTGGGCATGCCCGAGCCACCCGATCCGCCGGTGCCGTCCGATTTGCTCGCCGGTGGTGCCGACACCTGCAGGTCAGGTATGCCGAGGAATCTGCCCAGGTCGGTGGCGTCGATCAGCATCCGGCCTGTCAGGTGATCGACGGGAAGCGCCTGGACCGAGCCGTCCACCAGATCGGACAGTGGGGCCGAGACGCCCTGGAGGGTGGACTCGATCGTCACCTCGCCCACCACATCACTCTGTACCCCCTGTGCCCGGATTTCGATGTTGTCGTATTCGCCCTCCCAGGCCTGGGTGAGGAACGGGAACCCGTGAACGGTGACCTCCGGATCCGCCGTGAGCGAGGCGCCCGCCCGCAGCTCCCTCGACACCCGGTACTCCGCGTAGGCCGCCGCCCCGAAGTCGACGACGAGACCCAGGGCGACGAGGAAGACGATTCCCATGATGAGTTTCCGCACGGCCCCATTGTGACCGACACGGTGACCGTGGGCGCCGGTGCAACCATCGGCGCCGGGCCTCGAGGGTTCGGTGCAACGAACAGCTCTGGTGGCGCGCTACTCTGTCACCGACAAAAGTGTCGATACCTTCAGGGTCGATCTACCTGCACCGGCTGTCTCACCAGTCGGCCGGTCGGGTACGACGGTGACGAGATGGGAGGCTGTGTGGAGCTACTGCTTCTTACCTCCGACCCCAACCCGGAGGCGGTCCTACCGGCCCTCTCCCTGTTGGCGCATTCGGTGCGGCCTGCTCCGACGGAGGTGTCTTCGCTTCTGGAAGCGAGCTCCGCTGATATCGCCCTGGTGGACGCGCGGACTGATCTTGCGGCCGCCCGTGGCCTGTGCAGGCTGCTGGGAAGTACCGGTTCTGCCGTACCGGTGGTGGCCGTGCTGACCGAGGGCGGCCTGGTGGCCGTCAATTCCGACTGGGGATTGGACGACATCCTTCTGCCCGGCACCGGACCTGCCGAGGTCGACGCACGTTTGCGTCTTCTCGTCGGGCGCAGCGGTGGAGTTGCCAGCCCGGAGGCCTCGGGCAAGATCACGCTGGGCGAACTCGTCATCGACGAGGGCACCTACACGGCCCGGCTTCGCGGCCGTCCCCTCGACCTCACCTACAAGGAATTCGAGCTCCTCAAGTACCTGGCGCAGCACGCGGGACGCGTCTTCACCCGCGCGCAGTTACTGCAGGAAGTGTGGGGTTACGACTTCTTCGGCGGCACCCGCACCGTCGACGTCCACGTGCGGCGCCTTCGGGCGAAGCTGGGCAGCGAGTACGAATCCTTGATCGGTACAGTGCGCAACGTGGGCTACAAAGCTGTTCGACCCGCCAGGACCAAGTCGGGTACACCGGCCATGCCCGTCGACGACATGGATGCCGACGACATCGACTTCGAGTCGGCCGAGGGGCCGGCGATCTGATGAGTGCTTCGGTGCAGTCCTGGCAGGATCGACTCGACGCGGCTCAGGCCGTCGAAGTGTCCGCGCTGTTGGAGCGGGCAGCGGAGACGGATGGGACCGCCGCGGTGTCGGAGCAGGGTATCCACGCGCTGGCCGGCGTCGGCGAGGCGCGACATCTCGTGTGGACCGACGAACATCGCGTGGTCGGGTACGCGCAGTTGCAGCCGGGTCACGGCGAGCACCCTGCAATGGCGGAACTCGCGGTCGACCCGCAGGCCCGTGGCCGCGGAATCGGTGGCCGCCTGGTCGCCGAGGCGCTGGACGAGGGTGGCCCTGACTCGCGGGTCTGGGCGCACGGCAATCTGCCGGCCGCGCAGGCGGTAGCGCGGCGTCTCGAACTGATCGGTGCACGTGAATTGTTGCAGTTGAGGCGCCCGCTCGAGGGTGCCGATCTGCCGGAACTTGTTGCGCCGCAGGGTATTACGCTGCGCGCCTACCGTGGAGTCGAGGACGACTCCGAGGTGTTGCGGGTCAACGCCGCCGCATTCGCCTGGCATCCCGAGCAGGGTTCGTGGACCGCCCGCGAGATCGCGGAGCGTCGCGCCGAGGACTGGTTCGATCCCGCGGGGCTGTTCATGGCCTTCGAGGCGTCGGACGAGCGCACCTTGCTCGGATTCCACTGGACGAAGGTGCATCCCGCGCAGGGCGAGAATCCGGCGATCGGTGAGGTCTACGTCGTGGCGATCGACCCGTCGGCGCAGGGGCGTGGACTCGGCAGATTCCTCACGCTCGCCGGACTGCATTATCTGCGCGACCGGGGAATCGGTGCAGTACTGCTCTATGTGGAAGGCGACAACGCTGCCGCCCTCCATACCTATGAGCGTCTGGGCTTCGCGCCGTTCCACGTCGACGTCGCCTACGCGCGCCGCTGACGGTCTCCACTACGTTCCGGTCGGCCGTACGTCCGGGAAATCTGGACGAATGCGTGGTCTGTTCACTTTCCGTTCACCGATCATGGTCCTACTGGACATTCACTACCCCTAGGTTTCTCCATGGGCAGCGCCGTGTTGCCTGGTGCAGGATTCAACCAGCGATCCGCGCCTCATGTCGCCGCCCGATCGTGGGCGAGACGATATTTCCGGAGGACTAGGTGAATTTCAAGCGCAATGGTGCCCTGCTCGGTGCAGTGGCCCTGGGTGCCATGACCTTGGCCGCGTGTGGCAGCGACAACAACGCCGCAACGAGCGGAGTCGACGTGTCGGCGTCCAACGCCACGTGCGAGGGCAAGGCCAACCTCTCTGCCGCTGGTTCCTCGGCGCAGAAGAACGCGATGGACCAGTTCGTGTCCACCTACATCTCCGTCTGCCAGGAAAAGGGCAAGACCGTCAACCTCGCGTACAACCCCAGCGGATCCGGTGACGGCCGTACGCAGTTCATCGCCGGCCAGATCGACTTCGCCGGTTCCGACTCGGCAATCAAGGCCGAGCAGGCCGAGCAGGCGAAGGCCCGCTGTGTCGGCGGCGAGGCCTGGAACCTTCCGCTCGTCTTCGGGCCCGTCGCCGTCGCGTACAACCTGGACGGCGTCGAGGACCTCGTGCTGAACGGCGAGGTGACGGCCAAGATCTTCAACGGCACCATCAAGAAGTGGAACGACCCGGCCATCGCCGCGCTCAACGAGGGCGCCACCCTGCCGGATCAGGACATCACCGCGATCATCCGCTCGGATTCGTCGGGCACCACCGACAACTTCCAGCAGTACCTCACCGCCGCCTCGAACGGCGCCTGGACCACCGGTGCCGGCTCCGACTTCACCGGTGGTATCGGTGAGGGTGCCAAGGGTTCGGCCGGTGTCGCGCAGGCAGTGGCCTCCGCCCCCGGTTCGATCACCTACGTCGAGAAGTCCTTCGCCGACCAGAACAAGCTGTCGGCCGCGCAGATCGACAACGGCTCCGGCCCCGTTACGCTGTCCGACGAGTCCGCGGCGAAGGCGATCGAGGGTGCGCAGTTCAAGGGTGAGGGCACGGGCGACCTGACCCTCGACCTCGCTTCGATCTTCGGTACCCAGGAGTCCGGCGCGTACCCGTTGGTGCTCGCCACCTACGAGATCGTGTGCTCCAAGGGATACGACGCCGATACCTCGGCTGCGATCAAGTCGTTCCTGACCAGTGCCGCGAACGAGGGTCAGGCCGACCTGGCCGAGCAGGGCTACGTGCCGCTGCCCGACACGTTCAAGGAGAAGCTGAACGCGTCGATCGCCGCCATCGGCTGATAGCACGCAGTTCGTTCGGACCGCTCATGTCTCTATATCCTGACGAGAAAGAATGCGAGCGCAGATGAGTGAAGCGCCCACCGAATCAGCACCTCGCACCTCCGGCTCCGCTTCAGGCGGGGCCGGGGTGGGCGGTCCGAACGGCACCCCGGAGGCCGAGTTGAGTTCTACCCAGGCCGAGACCCCGACCCCGACTTCGGCGGGAGGGACCCCCGGCAAGGCGGTCACCAGGCCCGGAGACCGGGTCTTCCGCTCGCTCGCGACCAGTTCGGCGATCTTTGTCTCCGTTCTCATCGGGGCGATCGGCATCTTCCTCGTGTGGCGCGCGGTTCCTGCTCTGAGCCGGAACGAGGTGAACTTCCTCACCAGCCGTGAGTGGGTCACCGTCGACATCAATGCGATGGCGTTCGGTGTGCTCGACCTCTTCCAGGTGACCCTGCTGGTGTCGGTGTTCGCGCTGGTGCTCGCAATGCCTGTTGCTCTCGGAATCGCGATCTTCCTCACGGCCTACTCACCGAGTTGGCTCAAGCGCCCGCTGGCATACGTCATCGACCTGCTCGCCGCGGTGCCGTCGATCGTGTACGGGTTGTGGGGTCTCCTCGTCTTCGCCCCGGCAATCAAGCCGTTCGCCATCTGGCTGAACGAAAATCTCGGCTGGTTTCCGCTGTTCGCGACCGGCAGCGGATCCATCCTCGGCGGCGGCACCATCTTCACCGCGGGCATCGTTCTCGGTGTGATGATCTTGCCGGTGATCACCGCGGTCACCCGGGAAGTGTTCGTTCAGACGCCCACCGCGCACATCGAGGCGGCGCTCGCGCTCGGTGCCACCCGGTGGGAGGTCGTCCGGACCACGGTCATCCCGTTCGGAAAGTCCGGTTACATCAGTGGTTCCATGCTCGGCCTCGGCCGCGCTCTCGGTGAGACCATGGCGCTGTACCTGATCTTGCGGACCACCTCGCAGTCGTTCTCCTGGTCCTTGTTCGACGGCGGCGCCACCATCGCCTCCAAGATCGCTCTCGGCTACGCGGAGTTCAACAACGACATCCAGGCCGGCGCCTACATCGCCGCCGGTCTCGTGCTCTTCGTGCTCACCTTCGTCGTGAACGCCGCTGCCCGCGCCGTGATCGCAGGAAAGAAGGACTGATCCCATGACCGCGACCCTCGACAAGCCGGTCAAGGCGCCCACCTTCCGGGGTGTCGGTACCCGGCGCCGTATCACGGACGTCACCGCTACTGTGCTCGTCACGCTGGCCGTACTCATAGCGTTGATTCCGCTGGTGTGGGTGCTGTTCACCGCGATCGCCAAGGGAATTCCCGCCCTGACCTCGGCCACCTGGTTCACCCACTCGCTCAGTGGCCTGACGTCCTCGGCGGCCGGCGGTGGCGTTTACCACGCGCTGATCGGCACGATCCTGCAAGGACTCGTCTGCGCGCTGCTGTCCATCCCGCTCGGCCTCTTCGTGGCGATATACCTCGTCGAGTACGCCGACCGGCAGTCGCGGCTGGCCAAGCTCACCACCTTCATGGTCGACATCCTGAGCGGTGTCCCGTCGATCGTGGCGGCCCTGTTCATCTATGCGCTGTGGATCGCGACCTTCGGCTTCCCGAAGTCGGGATTCGCGGTGTCGCTCGCGCTGGTGTTGCTGATGGTTCCCGTCGTCATCCGCAGTACCGAGGAAATGCTCCGCATCGTCCCCCAGGACCTGCGGGAAGCGTCCTACGCACTCGGTGTTCCCAAGTGGAAGACGATCGCCAGGATCGTGCTTCCCACTGCGCTTCCCGGCATCATCACGGGTGTCATGCTGGCTCTCGCCCGCGTGATGGGAGAAACGGCTCCGCTGCTGATCCTCGTCGGCTACGCACCGTTCATCAACTTCGATCTGTTCGGTGGTGAGATGGGGACGCTGCCCGGCGTCATGGTGTCCGAGATGAACAACCCCACCGATGCGGGCACCAACCGCATCTGGGGCGCGGCGCTGACGCTGATCCTGCTCATCGCCATCCTCAACGTTCTGGCCAAGGTCATCGGCCACTTCTCACAGGTTCGTAGCAAGTGACACATACACATACATCAGTAGGGAGCCGGTAATGGCCAAGCGTCTGGATCTCAAGGACGTCAACATCTACTACGGCAAGTTTCATGCCGTCGCCGATGTCGGGCTGTCGGTTCCCCCGCGGAACGTGACTGCCTTCATCGGACCGTCCGGCTGCGGCAAGTCGACCGTCCTGCGCACCCTCAACCGGATGCACGAGGTGACTCCCGGTGCACGCGTTGAGGGTTCGATCCTCCTCGACGGTGAGGACATCTACGGTTCGGGCACCGACCCGGTCGGTGTCCGCAAGACCATCGGCATGGTGTTCCAGCGTCCCAACCCGTTCCCGACGATGTCCATCAAGGACAACGTAGTGGCCGGTCTCAAACTGCAGGGCGAGCGCAACAAGAAGCGGCTCGACGAGGTGGCGGAGCGCTCGCTGCGCGGCGCGAACTTGTGGAACGAGGTGAAGGACCGTCTCGACAAGCCCGGTGGCGGCCTTTCGGGTGGCCAGCAACAGCGTCTGTGCATTGCCCGTGCCATCGCGGTATCGCCCGACGTGCTGTTGATGGACGAGCCCTGCTCCGCTCTCGACCCCATCTCGACGCTCGCGATCGAAGACCTCATCACCGAGTTGAAGAAGGACTTCACCATCGTCATCGTCACCCACAACATGCAGCAGGCAGCGCGGGTGAGTGACCAGACGGCGTTCTTCAACCTCGAAGCGACCGGCAAGCCGGGCCGTCTCGTGGAGATCGACGACACCGAGAAGATCTTCTCGAACCCGACGCAGAAGGCCACCGAGGATTACATCTCCGGCCGCTTCGGATAGAGCCCGACGACGAACGCCCCGACCGTAATTCGGTCGGGGCGTTCGTGTTGGAAAGGCTCTTACAGGTCGGGGTAGGTGGTCAGGTTGTCGGCATCGGCCACAGGGCCGGTCTCGTCGGGCAGCTTGCCGGTGACCAGGAAGATGACGCGGCGGCCCACCTCGACGGCATGGTCGGCGAAACGCTCGTAGAAACGGCCCAGCAGCGTGACATCGACGGCCGCGGCTACGCCGTGCTTCCATTCACGATCCATCAGGACGGTGAACAGGTGGCGGTGCAGGTCGTCCATCGCCTCGTCCTCCTCGCGGAGGCGTGCGGCCCGCTCGGGGTCCCGGGTCTCGAGAACCTCACGGGCGGCTGCACCGATGGAGACGGCGATGCGCCCCATCTCGGCGAAGTATCCGTTGACCTCTTCGGGCAGAACGTGATTGGGATGTCGGCGGCGCGCGATCTTGGCGACATGGAGGGCGAGGGCCCCCATGCGGTCGATATCGGCGACGATCTGGATTCCGCTGACGACGGAGCGGAGGTCGCCGGCAACAGGTGCCTGAAGGGCGAGGAGGGCGAACGCACGCTCCTCGCAGATGGTGCTGAGATCGGTGATCTTGTCGTGCTCTCCGATCACCTGCTCGGCAAGGGAGAGGTCGGCCTGGAGCAGTGACTGGGTGGCCCGCTCCATGGCGGCCCCCGCAAGCCCCGCCATCTCACCGAGCAGGTCGGCAAGCTCGGTCATTTGTTCGTTGTAAGCCACGCGCATGAGGTCACAGCCTACGGTGCACGGGAGTCCAAGTCACGATCGCAGGGTGAACGCGGGGTGAACGACGTGCCTGATCAGCGCTCAATCACAGGACGCGTCGCCGGCATTGACCACCGCGAGATCGGCGGGGATCTCGACGTCCTCCGGCTGGCCGACACGCACCCCGGACATGTCCAGCGGAGTGTCGATCGCGCTCGGTGCCTGCACGGTCCCGGAGAAGTTCGACCCGACCGCAACCTCGGTCACCGTTCCCAACCCGGAGGTCGACTCGAGGATCGCGCCGGGGAAAGCCGACGCGAGGGTGGCGGCTTCGGCTTCGTGCCCGGGGGAGAACCGGACGACCGTCTCGGCACTGGTGGCGGTGTAGTTGCCGACGTTGTAGATCTGAAAACCCTGCGCGGCCAGCGCGTCCGCGGTGGTCGCGGCCAGCCCCGATTCGCCGGAAGCGTTCGATACCTGCACCGACACGCTGGTCGGGTCGACCGCAAAAACGGGAAGGGGTGCGCTCGTCGTCGGAGCGGGGGCCGACGCTGCAGCCTCGATCGGTTCGGCCCGCTTCTCCCCGGGAAGCGGGGCGTCGTCGATGATGGCGCGGAAGATGGCCTTGATGTCATCGATGCGGGGAATCTCGTTCCCCCAGTCGGTGGTTCCTGCGGTCGGGACAGTCAGGAAGGTGACCGCGCCGGCGTCGACGTTCTGCAGCGAACGGCCGAGTGTGACCAGGGACTTGGTGTCGATGTTCTCCACGAACGTGTCCCGGGTGAAGGCGTTGATGAACCCGTTGAGCTTGCCGGGATTGAGGAGAACCTGACTGGACAGTGCTCCCCTGAGAAGTGCAGACAGGAACCGCTGTTGACGGTTGATGCGGCCGTAGTCACCGTTGCCCTCCGCCTCCACGTGGCGGGCGCGGACGAAGTTCAGCGCTGTCTTTCCGTCGAGCACCTGGGTGCCGGCCTCGGGAAGCACGGTGCCGAGGACGAAATCCTCGAGCGGCTGTGTGGTGCAGATCTTGACGCCACCGATCTCGTTGACCATCGACTCGAAACCGGCGAAGTCCATGCCGACGAAGTGGCCGATCTTCAGGCCCGACATCTTCTGGATCACCTTCACCAGACACTTCGGCCCGCCCAAGGCGTAGGTGGCATTCAGCTTGTCGCCCTCGGCGGAGGGGAACGTTTCCTCGGTGTATGTCCCCGTGGCGTTGTCCCAGCCCTGGCAGACCGGGCGCTCGACGTCGAGGTCGCGGGGAAAGGAGACCGCCACGACGCGGCTGCGATCAGCAGGAATGTTGACGAGCATCACGGTGTCGGCGCGTGAACCCTCAGCGTCCTCGACCGTTCCGGCGCCGATTGCGCCGCTGGCACCGGCTCGGGTGTCGGTGCCGACGATGAGATAGGTCTCGTCACCGGTCTGCCCACCTGCGTCGACGATGTCCGTCGACTCGGTGTCGAGGGCGGCGATCTGATCGAACTTGCCTTCGGTGGAACGCAGGTAGCCCCACACGATTCCTGTTCCGGCGAGCGCGATCACCGCCACCAATGCGACGAACGCGCGTCCCACCGCCCGTAGGCGGCGGCGTCGACGGCTCTTGCTCAACGCCAGACGAGTCAATCCCGGATTACCGACCACCTGAGGAGTCGCGGTGGTTTCGGCGTCCGCATGCCAGCCGGTCTCTGCGTCGCTGGTGGAGAGTTGCGAGGGCGGAGGTGTGAACGTCGGCTCCGGTGGGGCGACGGCACCAGGTGGGGGATGTCGCTCGTCGACTGGCGCGATCGTCTCGGTCTTGTCCGGATCATCCGGTCGCTGTGGTTCGTCTCCGGCGACCTTCTTGACGAGGTCTGCAACGGAGAGGCCTTCGGTGGGTCCGCCGGCCGCGCGCCGGCCGATGCGCCCGCTGTCCTGGCGGATGGCGTCCGAGCGCTCGATCGGGGGACGACGGTCCGACGGAGCCGGACGTTCGGGAGGCCGCTGTTCCGGAGGTGGCTGGTGTGGAGGCAGCCGACGTTGTCGTCCCGACTGCGCTTCCCGATAGCGTTGATCGGCGAGAGGGCGTTCCCAGGGGGCGCGCGATTCGGGCGTCGGGGCGTCCGAACTGTGATCATCACCCACCGATACAACCTGCCCTTTCCGCCGACCCGGACCTCCGTCGGGGCCGACGGATTCCAGTCATAGTACTTATCGAACGTCGGCGCTCCACTCGGGAAGCGATGCGACTCGCCCCCTGCTCCTAACCGCCCGAGTGCATCATGTCCGCTCCAGCCGGAACCAGGCAGTCCTCGGGATCGTCGAGCCAGCCCTCGGGAAGGGCCACGGTTCCCGGCGAGCCCTGGCGCCCCCGGGGTCCCTCGGCGTCCTTGGGGAAGGGGATCGACGGATCGAGCTGGGCGAGGAGCCCGTCGAGTTCGGTGAGGGTGCTGACGAGGGCCATGGCCACGCGCAGATCGGAGCCGGCCGGGAATCCACGCAGATACCAGGAGACATGCTTGCGCAGTTCCCGGAGGCCTTTGTCTTCGCCGTGGTGAGCGGCGAGGAGTTCGGCGTGCCTACGGATGATGGTCGCGACCTCACCGAGGGTGGGCGGCGTCGGCAGTGGTAGTCCGTTCAATGCGGCGCTCAGCTCAGCGAACAGCCACGGCCTGCCGAGGCATCCGCGGCCGACGACGACGCCGTCACACCCGGTCTGGTCCATCATGCGGGCCGCGTCCCCGGCGTCGAAGATGTCACCGTTTCCGAGCACCGGAACGTCCGTGACGTGTTCCTTGAGCCGCGCGATCTCGTTCCAGTCGGCCGTACCCGAGTACCGCTGGGACGCGGTGCGCGCGTGCAAGGCGACAGCGGCGGCGCCCTCGGCCGCGGCGATGCGGCCGGCGTCGAGATGCGTGTGGTGCTCTGCGTCGATGCCGACACGGAATTTGACCGTCACCGGAATGTCGGTGCCCTCGGTGGCCTTGACGGCGGCCGCGACGATCCGGCCGAACAGGTTGCGCTTGTACGGCAAGGCCGCGCCGCCACCCTTGCGGGTCACCTTGGGCACCGGGCAGCCGAAGTTCATGTCGATGTGGTCGGCCATGTTCTCGTCCACGATCATCTTGGCCGCCGCGTATGTCGTGTCGGGATCGACCGTATACAGCTGCAGCGACCTCGGCGTCTCCGTCGGCCCGAACGTGGTCATGTGGAGAGTTGCGGGTTGCCGTTCGACGAGTGCCCGGGCGGTCACCATCTCGCAGACGTAGAGGCCGGACGTGCTCCCCGCCCGCTCCGTCTCGAGTTCCCGGCACAGCGTGCGGAACGCGACGTTGGTGATGCCTGCCATGGGAGCGAGCACCACCGGGCTGCGCAGCTCGAGCGAACCGATACGAAGGGTAGACATTGACGACCTCTGGGAAAGTACTGACAAAAAGCGTGCCCGGCACCGAATCCGGTACCGGGCACAGGATAGCTGTTTCGGCTAGGAAGCCTTCTGCTCGCGCTTCTTGGCCTCGCGAGCAAGCATGCGGTCGCGCTGCTCCTCGAACTTGGTGGCCTGGCCCTCGAGGTTCTCGAGGAAGGCGCCGAGCGACTCGCGGATTTCTTCGCCGCGGGCCGTGAAGTCGGACCGCTCGAAGATGTTCCACTTGCGCAGGACCGGCATGACGACCTCTTCGAGGTGCTGCCGGAGGTCGTAGATGCCGTGCTTGGCCATGAGCACGCCGTTGCGGCGGAAGTTCGGCATTCCCGCGCCCGGCATCTGGAAGTTCTGGACGATCATGTTGATGGCCTCGAGTGCCTGGTCGGGCGCGAGATCGAGGGCTGCACCGCACATGTTGCGGTAGAAGATCATGTGCAGGTTCTCGTCGGCCGCGATGCGCTGCAGCATCTTGTCGGCGACAGGGTCCTTGCAGGCTTTACCGGTGTTGCGGTGGCTCACCCGGGTGGCCAGCTCCTGGAAGGTGACATATGCCACCGAGTGAAGGAAGCCGGCATCGACGTCGGCGGGGGAGGCGAAGCCGTTCGTCATGTGCTCCATGCGGAAGCGCTCGAGCTGGACGGGGTCGACGGCGCGGGTCACGACGAGGTAGTCACGCATCACGATGCCGTGACGGTTCTCCTCGGCGGTCCAGCGGCCGACCCACGTCCCCCACGCGCCGTCCTGGGAGAAGTTTTCGGCGATCTCACGGTGATACGAGGGAAGGTTGTCCTCGGTGAGCAGGTTGGTGATCATGGCGGCCTTGGCGACCTCGTCGAGCTGTGACTGCTCCGGATCCCAGTCGATCCCGCCCATCGCAGCGAAGTTGCGGCCTTCGTCCCACGGAACGTAGTCGTGCGGATGCCATTCCTTGGCCATGGAGATGTGGCGGTTGACGTTCTCTTCTGCGACCGGCAGCAGCTCCTGCAGCAGCTCGAGTTGGGTCAGATCCCTCGCCATGTGTTTAGCCTCCATATAGCTCACTGTGACTGTCGTTCAGCCTACGGCACCGTAAGTACGTCGGTAAACGCCTTCGGTGCGCCGGAGACCGAGGAAGTTACCGATCCGTAATCGAATCTCCGGGGTCTGTCGCCGCGACACGGCCGACCGTTACAGACAGTGTACTGGGAGACGCCGATGGGCAGTGACCTGCGCGGTTATGCGGGAAAGATCATCACGTCGGCTGGCCGGGCACTGTGGGCGGTCACAGATTGCGGCGTTTGCCGAGGTCGTCGTTACGTGCCCGAGTCGTAGGCCGTGCACTCGTTGACCGTTCCGTGTCCGATTTCTTCGGTGTGTCGTGCCGTGATGTGAGTCCCGACACGCCGTGACGCTCCTCCACGAAAACAGGCTTCTTCACGACGGCAGTGCACGTGGTTGCGCTGGGCCCCGGCACAGCCAACAATCGGGTCATGGCAACTGTGCCGACGCAGGGGGACGAACGATGACGGCAGACATCAGCGGTTCCACCACACCAGCGAAGCCGGGCTTGCCCGCCTGGGCGAAGAAGGCTATTGCTGTCGCTGCGGTCCTGGTAGTCCTGGTCATCGCCTATTTCATTCTGGCGGCCTACCTTCCGCGGGCGTGGGCGCAGAACGTCGGTGGGCTGGCCGACGGCAGCTTCGGTGCCGGGATTCTCTGGGGCTTGTTGTTCGGCTTCCTGTGCACTCTCATTCCACTCCTGCTGTTCCGCGGAGCGTGGCGATTGTTCCGCCGGCGCCGATTCAAGCCGATGCAGGTCATCATGCTGGTTGTCGCCGTGATCGTCGCGCTGCCCACTCTCCTGACTCTCAGCGTGGTGCTCGGCGGAAACAGTGCGGCACATGCGGGCGAACGGATCATGGATGTGGACGCGCCCGGGTTCCGGGGGGCGTCTCTGGCCGGCGCGATCATCGGCGTCGTCGTCTTCCTCGGCGTCATCGGCCTCACCTACACCTATCGCAAGCGCGGCGAGGATCTGGCCGAGCTCCGTGCCGATGCCGATTCGAAGGGCTCGGCGACTGGACCCGGCGAGGCGCCGTCCGCACCCTGAGGGTTGCCGATCACCACACCAGCACCGGTTTGACGACGCTGCCGGAGGTCTGATCGGCCACGGCACGATCGATGTCTGTGAACGGGTATCGGGTGACGAGCTGGTCGACCGGGAACTTTCCGTCCGCGTGCAGGGCGAGGAGCCGCGGAATGAAGGACTTCACCGACGAGTCGCCCTCGATGCAGCCTCGCAGCGTCTTGCCCTTGCGCATCAGGTCCTGGATGTTCACTGTGACGTCCGGTGCGCCGAGTCCCACCACGACGGCCGTGCCCCTTTCCCGCAGTACCGAGACGGCCTGGCCGATCACCGCCGGAATTCCCGTCGTATCGAGCGTATGGGTGGCGCCGCCGCCGGTCAGGTCCCGAATCTCTGCGACGACGTCCTGGGTGGCCGGATCGAGGGCCACAGCACCGAAATCCTCCGCGAGGGCGCGTCGCGCAGGAACGGTATCTACCGCGCACAGCGTCGCAACCCCGCTGACGCGGGCAGCGAGAAGGGCTGCGAATCCGACGCTTCCGGCGCCGAAGACCACCACGGTCGAATCGTCCTCCGGAGCAAGCACATTCAGAACTGCCCCCGCCCCCGTCTGGAAACCGCATCCGAAGGGCGCCGCAAGGGTGAGATCCACGGACTTGTCCACCACGACCACGTTGTCCGCCGTCGCCACCACATACTCGGCGAAGCTGGACTGGCCGAAGAAAGCAGCCCGCACCTCTCCACCGTTCTGCGTGATCGTCGTCGATCCGTCCGGTCGGCGTCCCGAACTGTTGAGCTGTGGGGCGCGTTCGCAATAGGCGGGATGCCCGCCGCGGCACTGCCGGCAGGCGCCGCAGTGCCGATAGCTGAGCACCACGTGGTCACCCGGTGAAATATCCTCCACCAGCGCGCCCACCTCCTCGACCACTCCGGCGCCCTCGTGCCCGAAGACGGCCGGCCCCATCGCGGCGGGAAGCGTCGACTTGGCGACGAGGTCGGTGTGGCACAGCCCGGTAGCAACGATGCGCACGACCACCTCGTCGGGACGCGGATGATCGAGCTCGACCGTTTCGAGCGAAAAGGACGACCGGGGGCCACGGGAAAGCGCGGCCTTCATCTGCATGGGGGTGTCCTCGGTGTCGAGGGGACGATTCGTCGATTCCTCACCGGATCAGTCTCTTTCGAGGACGAAGTAGTAATGCCGGCCACCATCGAGGACGAGTGCGGACTTGCCGTTCATGATGCCCATCAAGGTTGTGTCGTCGACCCGTTTGAAGTGATCGAAGATGGGCGCGCCGTCGTAGACCATGGTCGCGGTCACCTCACCCCGGAACTCGATGTTCCACAGGCTTGCCTCCCCGTTTCCGCTCGCGATGTCGGAGAAGAGGTTTCCGTCCGCGTCCCGGCAGATCAAAGGTTTCGCGTCTTCGAGCGAATTGAACGTCTTTCCGTGCCAACGGCTCGCGGCGAGTTTCTCGTGCAGGCGATGCCCGGTGGCGAAGTCGTCACCCTTCCACTGCCCGAGGATCCCTTCGGCGCGCACCGGGTCGAGCGCTGCCCACACTGCGTCGAGGTCGTCGGGGGATACGCCGCTCTCGAGCCGGCGGAGTGTGCTGAAGGTGCTGCGTGCCTCATCGATGTCCATGGAGAGTCCTCCGGAGAGAGCGCGTGGAGGCTGCGCTCGGCGTGATGTTCGCGAACCATTTGGTTCGCCGAGACGGAACCTTACGCCGAACCAAATGGTTCGGCAACGGTCAACTTAGGATGACCCGTATGCGTTCAGCCGGTGAAGCCACGAGGGAACGGATTCTCGCTGCGGCGAAGGAGGAGTTCGCTCGCCACGGAGTGGCCGGGGCCCGGATCAATCGCATCGCGGCGGCAGCCCGGGCGAGCAAGGATCGGTTGTACGCCTATTTCGACAGCAAGGAAGCGCTCTTCGACGCGGTCTCGCACCAGTGGATTGTCGAAACGACCGAAGAGACCGCGCTGCGCGGAGACGACCTGCCCGGGTACGTCGGCCGACTGTTCGACAACTATCTGGCTCATCCCGAGAACGCGAGACTGCAGGAATGGGCCGATCTGGAGATGGGCGAGCTGGACGAGGAGAACGATGTGCGGATCCGCGCATTGCGGCCCAAGATCGCCGAAATTCGTCGCGGCCAGGAGGCGGGGTTCATCGACCCGTCGTGGAACCCCGCTGAGTTGCTGCTGGTCATCACCGACATCGCGCGCACGCTTGCGGCGACACGTCTCGCGTTTCACGGCGGAAGATCGGGTCAGCGCGGCGCTGCCGAACGAAGACAGACGGCTGTCGAGGCCGTGCGGCGACTGATCGCGGTGCCGGGCGCCGAGCCCTGAACGGGCCGCTGACCCCTTACCCGGCGAAGGCGCCGAGTAAGGGGAGTGGTGGTGCCCCCAGTAGGGCTCGAACCTACGACCTGCGGATTAAAAGTCCGTAGCTCTACCAACTGAGCTATAGGGGCGCGGAGCCAGAGTCTAGTGCGCGGACGGCCGGGATGAGAACTGGACCCCCCGACACGCCGTCACCTGTCTCGAACCGACGGGTGGGCTCGGGTGCGCACCCCCTGCAGCGCACCCGAGCCGAACTCAAATATACCACTCGGTGTGTTTTTGGCAGGGGTCTGTTTACCGCCCCATAAAAATCCTGAAGTCTGATCGAGCGCCGTTTTTCATAGCGGACAGACTGTTGTGTCGGTTTTTTCGAAACGGGCATACTGTTATGTGAGACTTCGCGTCCTGGACGTCGGAGCCCGGAACAGCCGGAGAGGGACCAACCGCCATGCCACGTCAACAGGAGCGTGCGCGACGTACTCGCGCTGCACTGGTGGAGTCAGCCGCGATCGAATTCGCCAAGCGCGGTTACGCCGCTGCGTCGGTGAACACGATTCTCGAGGGCTCGAACGCCACCAAGGGGGCGATGTACTTCCACTTCCAATCCAAGGAAGAACTCGCCCGAGCTGTTCTGCAGGCTGGGGTCGAGCAGTTCACCGCCCTGACGGAACGCTGGACGCGTCGCAACGACCTGGACCCCTTCGAGGCGCTGCACTGCCTCGTCGTCGATCTGGCCGAGCTGTTCCGCACCAATGTGATCGTGCAGGCCGAATTCCGGCTCATCATCGAGCCCGAGTTCTACGCGGACGTGCAATCCGGTGGTTCGCAGGTGTGGGGCGCCACCGCTCGCCAGTTCGCCCTGCGCGCGCAGAAAGAAGGGCTGCTGCGGGAGGGTGTCGACACGGAGAAGTTCACCCGCGTGCTGGCGGCCTCGTTGGCCGGTCAGAGGTACATGGCGGATCTGACGGAGCTGAGGGGCGATCTGGCCGACCTCTTCGAGGAATCGCTCGAGGTGGTTCTCGCTGCGATGGCATCCGAGCAATGGCTCGAGAAGTTTGCCGGGCAGGGATGGCCCGAATGTCGATCAGATCTGCCCGAATCATAGTTTGACCTGGCGATTTGGGATTTTCTCGATCCGTGTCCTAAGCTATCCAAGCTCCCAACGGAACGCCGTTGAGGTACTGGTTCGGAGAAATCCGACGGGCCCCCTTCGTCTAGCGGCCTAGGACGCCGCCCTTTCAAGGCGGTAGCGCGGGTTCGAATCCCGTAGGGGGTACGTTTGACCGGTGTCGAGCATGCGGTATGGTTCGACAGCAGTAAAAGTGGGACAGCAGTAAAAGTGACATGCAGTATCGCTTCACTTGTGAAGCACAGCAGGACAAGCAAGGCCCTGTGGCGCAGTTGGTTAGCGCGCCGCCCTGTCACGGCGGAGGTCGCGGGTTCGAGTCCCGTCAGGGTCGCAGATGCGTATCCGATACCTGGTATCGGATACGCAATGCGATAGGCATTCGGTTCGGGTGCCGTCCGGCCAGGTAGCTCAGTTGGTACGAGCGTCCGCCTGAAAAGCGGAAGGTCGCCGGTTCGATCCCGGCCCTGGCCACACACTGTTTCTGCCGGTCAGAAACGTTCTTGGTGAATCCAGCTCCTAATCGGGACGCATGGGTCAGCACTTACGGGGCCACTGACGAATGTGCCGCCGCGGCGACCACTGCGCACCCGTAGATCGTGTACCTATATCCAGCGCACGCATCGGCGTAAGTCCCCATCGCCCGGCCGGACCAGCCGCCCGGTCGACGATGCAGGAAATCGCACCAGGAAATCGCACAAGATCCTCCGCTCGACCGAACCGACCGGTCGCGCATGGGCACCGTTGATGTGTTAGATAGCGATCGCTATACTTCGAGTATGTCAGCCAAAACCATATCCCCGCGTGATCGCCTTTTGGCTGCCGCGGACGATCTGTTCTTCAAGGAAGGCATTCGCGCCGTCGGGATCAATCGCATCCTCGAGCAGGCGAATACGCCGATTATGACCCTTTACCGCCACTTCGGCTCGAAGGACGGGCTGGCAGCGGCATATCTGGAGCGTCGCGGTGAGCGACTTCGCGACGAGGTCGGCGGTGAAGTGGAGCGGCGCGCGAAATCGCCGCGGGAGGCGATCCTTGCCACCTTCGACATTATTCGTGAGGGACTCGAGGTGGGAGATTTCCGGGGCTGCCCGTTCATCAACGCGACGGTGGAGATGGCGTCGCCGGATCACGAGGTCGCTCAAATAGCGCGTCGATACAAGGATGCCGGTCGACAGGGGTTCGCCGAACTCGCGGCGGAGCTCGGTGTGTCCGATCCGGCAGGACTGGCCATTCAGTTGACGCTGTTACTCGACGGCGCCAGCGCATCCGCCGTCCTGTTCCAGGATTTGAATGGCGCAATGCACGCCCGTTCGGCGGCTGAAATCCTGATCGACAGCGCCTTGGCTGCTCGCCCGCGCGACGCTGCCGAGACGCAGCAGGAAGCCGTGCAGCCACAGAATTTTTCTGACGCCAACTCGGTTGCCTGACGTCTTCGGCTATTCGGTCACTTAGGCCGCGCATGACCACGCGCTCGTTCGGCGCGGCGACCATGAGCAGCGGGGTGGGTTGGCGGGACGCAGCGGCAGGTAGCAGTGTCGACCGGCCGCGGCCAACCGTTCCGGATTTGGACCGATTGGCCGCAGGCTGTTGCTCGCGCAGCTCCCTGAGTGGAGATGCGGCTCGCGTGGGTCTCGCGATCCAAGACAGCTGAGATCGTTTGCCGGTGAACGAGTCGGGTTGTGAAGCGCTGCAGTGGAGGTGCTGGCAAGAGTCCGATGCCGCGGAGGATCGAAGAAGACTGCGTCCTCAACAACGTCCGGAGAGGTAAATTCTCCACCGAACCATCCTGCACGGATTTCTCATGTTCGGGGCTGTCGGCGAACTTACTTATGGTCCAGAGGCAGATCGCGAGAAGGGGAACGCCCACCAAGAACGGAACTCACCACCCTCAGGAAGTCATCTGTGACTCGGACAGGAGGCTCGACATCGCACCGACACAGATGGCCGCCAGTGCGAAACCGCCGGGTCGTGCCCACTATCCTGATCGCTGTATCCGGCTGCCGATTCGGTCCGCCGGGCGTGTGACGGTCGAGCCTGTGCCGCCAACCGAGCGATCCCGGTGCGAGACCGATCGAGGCGTCGAACCAGCCGGGAGTCCACCGTGGTGGGGGATCTCCGAGCTGGTTCGTCCTCAGGCGCAGGTCACAGCTCGACAGCGCGAAATTCGTTGTCGATGACCATGTTCGAAGTTTGGCATTGCCGGTTTAACGGGTCACGCCGACTTCGCTTCAGGCCTCCTATGTATCGGTTGCGCGCCCTGCGAATGGCCGCTGTCGATGGCGGCGAGGCGGCCGGCCGCGACATCGTCAATGGCTTGACCTATGGGGTGGTTCATCAACTCCGGTGAACACGCGAGGAGCTGTCGCAGGCGGGCGAAGAACACCGCTTCGGTGATTCCGAATTCCACCATGATGTCTTCGGGATTCCCGCCACCGAAGCGA
Organism: Rhodococcus sp. MSC1_016; assembly: GCF_023667485.2. Classification (NCBI taxonomy): domain Bacteria; kingdom Bacillati; phylum Actinomycetota; class Actinomycetes; order Mycobacteriales; family Nocardiaceae; genus Rhodococcus; species Rhodococcus sp. MSC1_016. The sequence continues at coordinate 4,246,133 of NZ_JAMOZI020000001.1, read as the reverse complement.
TACCACCGCTCCGCGAACGCCATCATCCGGCTTCGCTCGTCACTCACCGATCTGCGTGGCGCTGACCGTGTTACGAGCCTCGAAGGCGTTGAAGGCCGAGAAATACAGCGTCCAGAGGTTGCCGTGATAGGGGAACTTCTCCTGCATGGTCGCGATGAGTTCTTGCGCGTCCTTTGCGATTTCGTAGGCGGCGGCGAATTGTGTGATGTAGGCGCGGGTCAGCGCGATCATCGTCTCGACCGCGTAATCGTCGCCGTCGGGCCGGCGGTGGCCGGCGACGATGATCCGAGGGTTGAGCTTCTCCACGAGGTCCACGGTTTCGAGCCAGTCCTGCCACTCGTCGGGCGTCGCCAGGCCGAGCATGGGGTGGATCTCGTTGTAAATGGCGTCACCGGCCACGACGGCATCGATCGCCGGGATGTGCACGATTGTGGTCGGGCTGATGTCGGCCTGCTTGACCTCGATGATCTTCAGCGGTGAACCGTCAACGTAGAAGGTGTCGCCCTCGATCGGTTCGGGGAGCGCGTCGCCGGAAACGCTGGAGTCGCCGAACATCAGCTTCCACTGCTCAGCGTGCTCGTCCCTGGTCTCCTTGATGGCCTCGACGACATGGGGCAGCGCGACACACTTCGCCTCGGGGAACCGCTCCTTCAGGGGACCGATGCCGAGGTAGTGGTCAGGGTGCGCATGCGTGACGTAGATCGTGGTGAGGGTCTTGCCCGTGCGCTCGATGAGGTCGCCGAGGTCTCGGACGTCGTCCTCGAGGTACTGGGCGTCGATGAGTGCGACCTCGGTCGGGCCACTCACGATGGTGGAGGTGGTGGGTGAGAAGGTTCCGGTCTCCAGTCCGGGGAAAGGAGACGGGATCTCGGGCCAGCGACCGACGTAGACCGTCGCGCGGATCGGCGGTGTAGCCGGTGTCGATTGCGAACTGACGCCGACGGAGTGAGCATCGATGGTCACGTGGTACCTCCAGGTTTGCGGGGTAGAAGAGCGTTGGCGCGGCCCGGTGTGGCCGACAGAAGCGCTGTGGAGAGAGTACTTTCTATCACACTTGAGGGCAAGGGTCTGAAGTAGTTATCCGACCCTCCCGGATCTTGTTCTCCAGCTTCCTGGGGCGTCGTAGAAGTACTCGGATCAGGCTGATTACGACGACATCGGCGACTTCGAAGCGTGGCGACGCCGGTCGACGGATTACCCGCGGCGGGTCGGCGGAGCCAAGTGGGCTCGGGAGTTGGCCGCGTTCAAGTTGCTGTTCGACTGGGCAGTGGTCACCGGGTCGGTGCAGCGTTGCCCTGTGGCGACACACACGGTGCGTCGTCGCGACGGCGCAGGCACGAGCCGCCCGACGGTTCAGTCATGGCGGTGGCGGTGGCGGTGGCGGTGGTGAGTGTTTGGGGTCGGCGGACGGTCCGTTAAGGGAGGGCAGTCTCTATTACAGGCAAGGTAGGAGCATGGAGTGAGTACCCGATCCATCAGCCCGACCGCCCCGTGGCGGTCCGGCCGCACACGGCAACGGGCCCCGACACGTGCGCCTGAAGAATTCGGTGTGTGAACAGTGCACCGCTTTGATTTGTGAGATAGCGTTCGCTCGCTATTATCTTGGCATGACAGCAACGAAAATCTCCCCGCGCGAGCGCCTCCTGGCGGCCGCGGATGATCTCTTCTTCAAGGAGGGCATCCGCGCTGTGGGGATCAACCGCGTCCTGGAAGAGGCGCGGACGCCGATCATGTCGCTGTACCGCAACTTCGGCTCGAAGGATGGGCTGGCCGCGGCATATCTCGAGCGTCGCGGCGAGTGTTATGTCGAGGAGGTTGCCGGCGAGGTCGTGCGACGTGCGTCCTCGCCGCGGGAGAAGATACTGGCGACCTTCGACGTCATCGGTGAACGGCTCGAAAAGGGAGACTTCCGGGGCTGTCCCTTCATCAACGCGACCGTCGAGATGGCGTCACCGGACCATGAGGTCGCGAAGATCGCGCGCCGCTACAAGGAGGCCGGGCGGCAATGGTTCGCCGAATTCGCGGCCGAGGCCGGGGTGCCTGATCCGGCAGGACTCGCTATCCAGCTGACGGTGCTGTTGGACGGCGCGGCCGCGGCCGCGGCCCTGCATCAGGATTCCTCGGGTGCCATGTACGCCCGCTCGGCTGCCGAGACCCTGGTCGACGCCGCGCTGGCCGCCGGCTCGACCGGCTCGACCGGCGACGACGTGCGCGATCGTCGGTAGCAGGACTGATCCGGAGTAGGAGGTAGTCGCCGGGCGCTTTCTGGCTGTTGCGTACCGGCGCGTCAGCAGCGGGGTGCGTTCGCCCTCGCGGCGTACGGACTCCGGTCGGGCAGGGAATGGTGCGTGCGCCGCGGACGGTTCGGGGGGGTGGCGTCGATCACGGACAGCGTCGCGGCGGCCTCTCCTCGTGCCCGTGCCTTGCTGGGGGAACGAAGTGAGACCGCCGCGCTGACAGAGCCTTGATCTCAGGCTGGTGCCGGGACCACCTTCTGCGCCAGGTGTTCGAGGAACCACTCGCGCGCCGCGCCCGAGGAGAGCTCGAAGGGGTGGCCGGTGTATGCGTCGAAGTGGCCGCCGGGGATCGAGACGAGGCGCTTGGGCTCGGCCGCGGTGTCGTAGGCCTCCTTGGCCCACTCGGCCGGCGTCACGATGGTGTCGTCCTCGGCAACCACCATCAGCAGCGGGGTCGGAGCGACGAACTCGAGGAACTCACCGGCCTCGTAGCCCAGCTCGGTCGAGCGTAGCGTCACCTCGTTGCGCCACGCGGTCCCCTCGTAGGCCGAGAAGAACGCGTAGGCGTCGGGCGTCGGCATGACGGCCGGTTGTGTCGGGTCCGCGGTGACCACCGGGATCATCGCGGGCGCCTCTCCTCGGGCTCGCGCGAGGCGATCGGCGGCCTGCCCGTCCCAGGCGGCCTGCCAGAATTCCTTCGGAACGTTCGCCTCGAAGGTGCGCCGCCCGGAGACCGCCGGCACCTGGCCGCACACGGCCTTCACGCGCCGGTCGATCGCCGCGACGACGAAGGCGTTGCCGCCCGCGTAGCTCGAACCCCACACCCCGATCCGTGAGGCGTCGACGTCGGGCCGGGCCTGTGCGTAGGTGATCGCGTGCTGGTAGTCGCGGACCTGGTCCCACGGGTCGATCTCCTGCCGGGGCTTGCCCGGGGCGGTGTCCGAGGCGCCGAACCCGCGGTTGTCGTAGACCACGCAGGCAAGACCCGCGGCGGTGAACGCCTCGGCGTAGGGTTCGAGACCCATTTCCTTGGTGCACGAAAATCCGTGCGTCATGATGACGCACGGCACTTCACCGGATACGCCTTCGGGCTTGTAGAACCAGCCGCGCAGCGTCACACCCTCAGCGTCGAACTCGATATCTTCACGCATCGGCGTCTCGCTTTCAGTAAACGTCATGTGAATGCTTCTCAGGATGGTTTGGGGTGCGTGCCGCGGCACGCACCCCAAGGATCGGTCAGGTTGGTACTGAGAAGGTGCCTGTTCAGGAAGTCGCCACGATCAGTTCGTCGGCGCTGTACGACGAGCTCCGGTTCTCCTTGAACCAGCGCCGCTCGGCCGGTGACTCCGGGGGCGGCGGCGTCATGCCGTCGATCTTCCAGGTTTCGAACGGCGCTGTCTCGACGTGGAACTCAACCTCGTATCCACGGTCCGCGATGTACGGCTTGAGCACCTCGCTGACCATCGCGAAGTAGTTCTCCAGGATCTGCTCGACGGAAATCCCCATCAGCGCCGCGGCCCCCTCGTTGGTGCGGGCGATGTGGACAACCTCGATCTGGATGAATTTGTCATGGGACTGACCGCCGACGAAGAACGAGTCCGCTTCGATCTCGTGGAAGACCACCGTGGTGTAGAACCGCGGGAGCTCGAAGCCGAAGTTCTCCTTCGACGTGGGTCCGGAATAGATATCGCTGATCTTTTTCGCCAGATCAGCCTTCTCTTCCTTCGTGTAGGCATTCTTCGGGGTGAACAGCTGCCACAGCGGCATTGGTGCTCCTTGTGATCTGGTGGGCCAAAATGCAAACGGTTCGTCAGCGGCGCCGACCTCGAACTCTTCGCCGTGGTGAACGTTTAGCGGGATCGCGCGGGGTGCGCCGGTGTGCTTATTCGGTGATCGGGTCGACGGTCAGGCTCCCTCGTGGGGTCTGACCGGGAGTCGTCGTGATCAGCACATTCTCGACAGTAGAGTGAGCAATCTCTCTTGTCAATGATGTGCGTGGATTTCATCACAGAAGGCCTGTGTCACTGCCGGCACGGCGCAGGGGGGTTCCGCTGCCGGCGGAAATCGTCACATCCCCGACCGTCGCGTGCACGTCCTGGTGTGAACCGAAAGGGATTGCCGCACTGATGTTTAGGGAGTGGTGTCGGATGCGTGTGTGGGCAAGCGGCCGGCCTCGATTCTGCCCGAACTGGTGGGGATCCTGCGCCGCCACGAACTCGCATCGACAACGACACCGGCCGCGCTGCGGTGAGACACGTCGGCGGCCGGCGGCGACCGCCGTCTGGCGAATGCAGGAACATCAGCGCGAGGGCATTGGCGCACCGGGCCGAGCGCACTGCTGAAAAGCAATGTACCGGTGTCGAATTGGGCGGCCCGTGACGGCGCGGGACCGAGGTTGTTCGGGATCGACCGGTGTCCACGACAACGGCAACACCGCCGGGGATTGCCTGGACCATGGCGCTGCAGTCGTTTCTGGCGAACTACTTTCACCCAGAGGGGAAGCTGATCTGTAGGCCCTGGGTGGGGGCGGCTCGACGATCAGCAGTGGAATCGTCGCCCCGTTGAGGACGGGCGGTTCGCCGGGTCAGTGGTCCGCGTTGGTGCATGCCACGCTCGAGGGGGGTGTCCCTATGGTTTGCGTCAAGCCGCTGAGGGAATTGGATTCCGGTAGAGTTCCTTGTTCTCGAGCATGGCGTAGAGAACGTCGCAGCGGCGTCGGGCGAGGCAGATCAGGGCCGCGTTGTGTTTTTTCTTCGCGGCGCGCCTTTTGTCGTGGTAGGCGCGACTGGTGGGGTCGTGGAGGGCGTCGAAGGCGCACAGGAACAGGCCGCGTTAGAGTTTCTTGTTGCCAGAGCGGGGCCGGGTGCTCACCATGGATCGATGAGCCCGGCTTTCGGGTGACAGGGGCGATGCCGGCATAGGCCGCCAGGTGCGCGGCGGACGGGAAGGCGGAGCCGTCGCCGACCTCGATCAGGATTCGAGCTGCAGTCCTGACGCCGATGCCGGGCATCGAGGTCAGGACCGGGGAAAGAGGGTGGTCATCGACGACCCTCTCCGCGTCCGCGTCGACCGCTTTCCGTTGCTGAAGAGTCTCTTTCAGGGTGCCGGCGAGTTTGGGAAGAACGGTTTCGGTGGCCGTGGTGCCGGGCACCACCACGGTCTGCTGGTCGAGGGCGGCAAGGATGTCGGTGGCCAACCTGGCGCCTATTCGGGGTGCGTGCTTGAACGCGATCGTTGTGAGCTTGCGCTTGCAGGCCTACCGGATTCCGGTTGGCCCGCCGCAGCGGGAGAGGATCTCGAGCACCGCCGGATGGGCGATGCGGGGCCCGAGGACCCGCTCGAGGGCGGGGTGGATGGAGGTGAGCGGGTCTCGGATGCGGTTGCTGACCCGGGTGGCCTCGCCGGCGAGGTCGTCGTCGAACCCGACGAGGACCTCGACTTCGACGATGCGGCGCATCGCCAGTCTGGGCAGGTAGCCGACGTCGTGGCCGCCTACGCGGGCACGGTGACCGGTAGGGCGCCGATCGTATTGGGTTGGTCGACGACCACCAGCACCGATCCGTGGCTGGCCAGGCGGCCGAACACCGCCCGCAGCTTCGCTTCGTCGTTCGGTAACGCCTTGTCGTAGATCTTCTTTCCGGCGGCGGTCAGTCCGACGGCGTGGTACTCGCCCTCGCTGACCTCGATGCCGCAGTACACGGCATAGTTCGAGTCGATTCGGGCTCGTCCCGTGTGTCTCGGTCGGCCGGTCGCCGATCCGGCATCGACGCCCGGCACCCACGTTACGAAGAGGCCTACTCAATTTCGGTTGGCCCTGTCGCTATCAGCGGTCCGTCGACGCCACCACCCCCGGCGACACCACCCCCCCGGATCATGCGAGAGACAGGGGCAAGGAGTCATACCGGGTCTGGCGACCGTAGCCCTTCTGTGAAAGAGCGTGAATAAGGTATCGGGTGTGTTTCGCCGGTGGGGTTGTGGGAGCTGTCCCGGCGCTGGTGCGATGGTTACTTCGCGTAGAGTTCCTCGATTTGTGTGGCGTATTTGGTGACGACGTTTCTGCGTTTGATCTTCATGGTGGGGGTGAGTTCGTCGCTGCCGGGTAGCCACGGCTCGGCGACGATCGTGAATTTTTTGATTTGTTCGACGCGGGAGAGGTGGCTGTTGGCGAGCTCCACACCGGCCGCGACCTCGGCGATGGTGGCGGGATCGTCTGCCGCTTTCCCGGCGGCGCCGTCGGGGTCGAGCGTGATCAGGGCGACGTTGTAGGGTCGGCCGTCGCCGATGCACGCCGCCTGCCCGATCAGGGGGCTCGAGGATCTGAGCCAGGTCTCGATGTTCGCGGGCGACATGTTCTTGCCGGCGGCGTTGATGATGATGTCCTTCTTGCGGTCCACCAGCCGTACGTAGCCGTCGTCGTCGATCGTGCCGATGTCGCCGGTGTGCAGCCACCCCTCGGAATCGATGGCCTCGGCGGTCTGCTCGGGCTTGTTGCGGTAGCCCCGCATCACGGTCTGGCTGCGCACGAGGAGCTCTCCGTCGGGAGCGAGCTTGACCTCGAGCCCGGGGATCGGTACTCCGACCGTGCCCACCCGGTTGCGGTCCTTCGGGTTGACGGTCATCACGCAGGACGTCTCGCTCATCGCCCACAGCTCGCAGATCGGGATCCCGACGGCGGCGAAGAATTCGAACACATCGCGCGGGGTGGGCGCCGATCCGGTCAGGAACCATTCGGACTGGTCCAGCCCGAGCTTGCGGCGGATCTTCGAGCCGACGAGCGTGTCGGCGATTTTCGCCTGCAGGTCGAGTATCGGGCCGACGGACCGGCCGTCCTGCTCGGTACGGGCCTTCTTGATCCCGGTGTCGATGGCCCAACGCGTCAGCGTGCGGCGCGCGACGTTGGGGTCGGCGTCGATGTCCGCCTCCACGGCCGCCTTCGCCTTCTCCCACATCCGCGGCACCGGCAGGAACACCGTCGGGCGAAGCTGCTGCGCGATCTCCATCACCTTGCGTGCGTCCGCGCACGTGGTGACGGTGAAACCCCACACCGCCAGCGGCGAATAGTGTCCGCTCCACCGATCACCGATGTGCGCGGCGGGCAGGAACGAGATGGTGCGGCCCCCCGGCGTGACGGGCAAGATCTGCTGCAGGGCACGGATCTTGGTCATCATGTTGTGATGGGTGAGTTCGACTCCCTTGGGCGGTCCCGTGGTGCCGGAGGTGTAGATCAGGGTGAGGACGTCGTCGGGGCGGACCGCCGACCAGGCTGCCTCGAAGTCGAAGTGCTCGTCGCCGCCCGCCTCCACCTCCTCGAGGCTCAGGGTGCCGTCCGGTGCGCCGTCGACGACGATCAGGTGATCGATCGGGGTGCCGCCGTCACGGACAGCGGTCAGCCGGTCGACGAACGCACGCTCGGTGATCACGATGCGGTTACCGGCGTCGGCGAAGAGATACTCGATCTGATCGTGCGCCGAGGTGTTGTAGATCGAGAAGGCAAGGGCACCGAGGTGCATCGCAGCGAGGTCCACCAGATGGAACTCGGGCCGGTTGGTGAGCATGATGCCCACCGTGTCCCCGCGCTCGACGCCCAGGGCCGCGAGACCGGCCGCGACCCGCCGCACCCGCTCGGCGAGAGTGCCGAACGTCAGCGAGACACCGTCATCGGCGGTGCGCACGGCAACCTGGTCCGCGCGGGCGGCCGCGGTGATCTGGAACGCCTCGCACACAGTGTTCGCGTGCAGCGCGCGTTCGAACGCCTCACCGGTAGATGTGTCGGCGGTGCTGGTTGCCTGCATGTGTGATGTCTGCCTCTCGCGTAGTGCCACAGCCGCTACGATAGAGAGCGATCACTACCACGTCAATACCGTGAGTGACATGGGGTGACGACACCGTGGGCGCTCTTCCGTCGCGGGTCGAGATCCTGCCACGCGTCCGCGTGCTCCTGAGGCGAGGTCGGCGAGGGTGGCGCCGGGTTGTGCGGAGCGGCGGGCGATTTCCTCCGAGATCGTGTTGCGGGCCACCCGGGCGGTGCTGTTGAACTCGCGGAATACCAGTTGGGTCGCGCGTTCGTCGTTGGCGACGATCTGGTCTTTCACGTTTTGGTGGACGGGGGCTTCGGTGGAGGCGACGAAGCGGGTGCCCATGTTGACTGCGGATGCGCCCAGGGCGAGGGCGGCGACCAGGCCGCTGCCGGTGGCGAAGCCGCCGCTGGCGATCAGGGGGATCTGAACCTTGCGGGCGGCTGCGGGGATGAGGACGAGGCCGGGTCGGGACCCGGGACCGTTCCGGCGGAACCTCGATGTTGAATCGGACCGTTGGTCCGTCAATGGACTTGTAGATTCCCGGTTCGCTGTGAACTGTGTAGTTGAATGCGTCGGTTGCGAGCGAATGGATGGCGAATGAACTCCTCATCGGCGCGCAGTTCCCGGTCGTCTGCGTCGGGGGCCCCGGACGGCGCGGTGTCCACCCGCGCCGCACCGTCCGGGTCGTCACTGCCGACCACGACAAGCGCACGGACAGGCTTCACGCTGCCGATCTCGCGGTCCCCTCGAAGGAGTTTCGAACCTTTGAGCGTCGACGAGGGGGCAGCTGGGCGGCTACTGGCCGGAGGGCGCGCCAGCCGTGGTTCGCATCTCTATCGCAGAGAGGGCCGAGAACGTCAGGGTCCATTCGTTGCCGTGGTGCGGGAACTTCGCGGACATGATGGCGATGAGGTCTTGAGCATCCTTCGCTACGTCGTACGCGGCCGCGAATTCTTTGATGTAGGAACGGGTTTGTTGAATCATCCTGTCGACTGCGTAGTCGTCGCCGTCGGGTCGACGGTGTCCGGCGACGATCTTCCGCGGCTTCAGGTTCTCTACGATGTCGACGGTTTCGAGCCAGTTCGGCCAATCGTCGGCTGTCGACAACCCGAGCATGGGATGGATCTCGTTGTAGATCGCGTCGCCGGTCACAACAGTGTCGATGGCCGGTATGTGCACGATCGTGGTGGGGCTGATGTCGGCTTGTTCGACCTCGATGATCTTCAGTGGCGAACCGTCGACGAAGAACGTGTCGCCGTCGAACGGCTCGGGAAGAGCGTCACCTGTCACGACCGCATCGCCGAACATCTGTCCAAACTGTTCGGCAAACTCTTCGCCGTTCTTTCTCATCTCCTCCACGATGTGCGGCAGCGCAATGCATTTCGCTTCGGGGAACCGTTCCATCAGCGGGCCGATCCCGAGGTAGTGGTCGGGATGTGCATGGGTAACGTAAATCGTAGTGAGTGTTTTCCCGGTGCGCTCGATGAGGTCGCCGAGGTCCCGGACGTCCTCTTTAAGATATTGGGCATCGATGAGTACTGCTTCGGTAGGACCGCTCACGATGGTGGACGTGGCGGGCGGAAAGGTGCCGGTATCCGGCCCCGGGAACGGGCTGGAAATTTCGAGCCACCTGCCGACGTACACCGTCGCGCGAATTGGCGGTGCGACCGCAGTGGGGTGAGCGTCGATGGTCATGTGTCCTCCAGATGTTCGGGGTTGGTTGACTTTGGCGGCCGTGGTCTGCCGGCCAGCGCTATGGAGAGTGTAATATCTATCACACTCAGAAAGCAAGGGGCCCAGGCCTTTTCGCGTATCTCGGGGACCTGAGCACGCACCGCTTTCGTGATGTTGCGTCACAGTGCCCGTCGGACAGAATGGTGAAGAGTCACCGAAGGTGGAACGGCAGAACGAAACTGCCCTTCTCAGGTTGGAAGTCACCACCGGCACGACTCCTTCGTCGACGGGTGTTCGTGCGTTCAGCGTCGCCCCCTGTGCCGGGCACGTCTATGTCGAGTAGAGGTCGTCGATCTGAGTGGCGTACCTTGTCGTGACATTCCTGCGTTTGATCTTCATCGTGGGTGTGAGCACGTCACTTCCGGGCAGCCAGTAATCCTCGACCACCCTGAACTTCTTGATCTGCTCCACCCTGGAAAGTTGAGAGTTTGCAAGGTCGACCCCGGCTGCAACCTCGGCGATAACGGCGGGATCGCTTGCCGATCTCCCGGCAGCCGCGTCGGGGTCGAGGGTGATCAACGCGACGTTGTACAGCCGTCCGTCACCGATACAGGCGACCTGCCCGATCAACGGGCTGCTCGACCGCAACCGTGACTCGATATTCGCCGGGGACATGTTCTTACCGGCCGCATTGATGATGATCTCCTTCTTGCGATCGACGATCCGCACGTAGCCGTCCTCGTCGACCGTCCCGATGTCACCGGTATGGAGCCACCCGTCTTTATCGATCGCCTCGGCGGTCTGGTCGGGCTTGTTCCGGTAGCCACGCATGACGGTCGCCCCACGGACGAGCAGCTCCCCGTCCTCGGCGACTTTCACCTCGATTCCGGGCAGGGGTAGCCCCACCGTGCCCTCCCGGATGGCGTCGCGCGGATTGACGGTGATGGCGAGGGACGTTTCGCTCATGCCCCACACTTCGCAGATGGGAATACCGATTGCCGAGAAGAACGCGAACACGTCGCGGGGAGTCGGGGCCGATCCAGAGAGGACCCAGTCTATCTTCTCCAAGCCCAGCATCCGACGAAACCTGTCGCCGATGAGCGCGGCCGCGACCGATGCCTGAATGTCGAAGATGCTGCCGAGAGAACGGTTTTCGCGTGCGGCCTGTGCCTTCTTGATCCCGATGTCGATGGCCCAGCGCAGCAGTGCGCGCCGTGCCCAGTTGGGGTCGGCCTCGAGCTGAGCCTCCACTTTGGCCTTGGCCTTCTCCCAGATACGGGGCACCGGCTGGAACACCGTCGGACGCACCTGCTCCACGACGTCCAGTATCTCGCCGCCGACCGGATGTGGCGTGACTGTGAATCCCCAGATAATCAGAGCGCAATAGTGCGCACCCCACCGATCACCGATGTGCGCGGAGGGAAGGAAGGAGACGAAGCGACCGCCCGGTGTGGTGGGCATTGCCTGTTGGAGCGCACGAACTTGACTCATCAGGTTGTGATGAGTGAGTTCCACACCCTTGGGTGGGCCTGTGGTGCCCGAGGTGTAGATGAGAGTCAGGAGGTCATCAGGAGCGACCGCCGACCACGTTGCGTTGAAATCGAAGTCCGGGTCGCCCGCTGCTTCCACGTCATCGAGGCTGAGCGTCCCCTCCGGTGCGCCGTCGACCACGACGATCAGGTCGAGCGGGGTGCCGCCATCGCGCACGGCCACGAGGCGGTCGACGAACGCTCGCTCGGTGATCACGATCCGGTTTCCGGCATCACCAAACAGATATTCGATCTGATTGTGTGCGGACGTGTTGTAGATCGAGAACGGCAGGGCACCGAGGTGCATGGCGGCCAGGTCGACGATGTGGAACTCCGGCCGATTCGTGAGCATGATGCCGACGGTGTCGCCGCGCCGAACACCCAGCGCCGCCAAGCCGGCCGTCAGGCGTCGGACTCTCGACGAGAGTGCGGCGAACGTCAGTGAGACGCCTCCGTCGACAGTGCGCAGAGCGACTTGGTCGGCCCGCGCTGCCGCGGTGATCTGGAACGCCTCGCACAGGGTCGCAGCGTGTAGTGCGCGAGTAAACGCCTCGCCGGGATCGTTGGCGACTTCGAGTGCGTGCATGTGTGATTTCTGCCTCTCCATGTGATCGCCCGCTACCGTAGAGAGCGATCCCTACCATTTTAAAAGCCAATAGTGTCATTCGTCTGCCACGTCGGCTATTGCCGAGAACACGCGGCCCTCACCAGATCCGCCGAGTTCCTCGACGGCCTTGCTGAGCGTGTCCGCATTTCGACCGAAGATGCCGACAGCCCGGCAAGCGCAATCATCCGGGCTACCGACCACTCGATGTCCGATGAGCCGCCCGTGACAAGTAGGCGCGGAGCCGGAAAATGTTGATCGGGTCCAACTTTCGCCTCACACTCGAACATCGGCCACGACCACGACCACGACCACGCAAGCGCACCCAGACTTACGGGCAGGTCGGCGTGCGTAAAGGCATGGTTCTCGCCTTTTGCTGTTGCTCGAACGGGCCGACGGCCCGGGTCTGTGGGGGCACAGAGACCCGGGCCGGGATTACGGAGCGTTGGTCAGACTGTGGGTCGCTCGGTATTCAGCCCCTGGGATCGACCAACCCCACGATCTGGCCATCCGCGTTAAGACCGACCGTTTCGGTCCAGTCGTACGGGGATGATTTGTTGTCCTTCATCCACCGCTGCTCCGCCGGTGAGCGGAACGGCGGCGGAGTGAACCCGTCGACCCTCCACAGCTCGGCCGGCATCTCCCCGATGCTTATTTCCCAATCGTGTCCCCGGCCGTCGAGCCAAGGCCTGATGGTCTCGGTCAGCATGTCCATGATGAACTCCTGCATCACCTTGCCATCTATCGCTCGTGCGATGTGTTCCACCTGGAGGCGAACAAAGTTGTCGACGGCCTCGCCACCCCTGAACGCGTTCCTTTTCTCGACCTCGTAGAAGAACACGTCGCAGTAGAAGGCCGGCATTTCTGCCGCGTAGCGAGCTGTGATGGCCTTCGCGAAGTCCTCCTTGTCCTGGTCGGTGTAGGCCCCAACGGGGTGGTGGATTCTCCAAAACGGCATGACTATTTCTCCTTTTGATTGTGAAACGAGTGCTCACACTTGTGGTGGCCACGCCCAGATCGGACGAAACCTTGTAGTTCGGGATGCCGACCCCGCTCGCCGCGAGATCGCAAAACGCTGGGCATCTTGTCGAGGGCCTCATGCACCGATGTAGTTGCCGTCGCGGCGCTCGGGTTGTTTTCCTACCGCCGCAGCACCTCCGCGACGAGCTGAACGGCGGCGGGGAGAACCCGTTGATCTTCCGGATCGGCCGGCAACTCGCTGATGATCATTTTCCAGCCGTAGTCCCGCTCCGTACCCGCTTATTGCCAGGACCGCAGCGGGGTAGGCCCTAGATGTCAGACCGATGCCGGGGTGACCTTCTGCGCCAGGTGTTCGAGGAACCAGTCGCGTGCCGCGCCCGAGGAGAGCTCGAAGGGGTGACCGGTGTATGCGTCGAAGTGGCCGCCGGGGATCGAGACGAGACGTTTGGGTTCGGCCGCGGTCTCGAACGCCTCCTTGGCCCACTCGGCCGGCGTCACAATGTTGTCGTCCTCGGCAACCACCATCAGCAGCGGGGTAGGAGCGACGAACTTGAGGAACTGGCCTGGCTCGTAGTTCAGCTCCAACGAGCGCATCGTCACCTCGTTGCGCCACGCGGTCCCCTCGTAAGCCGAGAAGAACGCGTAGGCATCGGGCGTCGGTAGGGCTGCCGGCTGCGTCGGGTCCGCGGTGACCACCGGAATCATCGCCGGTGCCTCTCCTCGGGCTCGCGCGAGGCGATCGGCGGCCTGCCCGTCCCATGCCGCCTGCCAGAACTCCTCGGGCACACCCGCCTCGAATGCGCGCCGCATCGAGACCCCGGGCACCTGACCGCACACGGCCTTCACGCGGCGATCGATCGCCGCGACCACGAACGCGTTCCCGCCCGAGTAGCTCGAACCCCACACCCCGATCCGCGAGGCGTCGACCTCGGGCCGGTCCTGCGCGTACGTGATCGCGTGCTGGCAGTCGTGGATCTGGTCCCACGGGTCGATCTCCTGCCGCGGCTTGCCCGGAGCCGTGCCCGATGCACCGAACCCCCGGTGGTCATAGACCACGCAAGCGAACCCCGCGGCGGTGAACACCTCGGCGAAGGGTTCGAGACCCATCTCCTTGGTACACGAGAACCCGTGCGTCAAGATGATGCACGGCAGCTCTCCGGACGCGTCGTCAGGTCTGTAGAACCAGCCCCGCAGCGTCACTCCCTCAGCGTCGAACTCGATATCTTCACGCATCGGCTTCTCCATTCCAGTAGGTGTCTTGTGCATTGCCTGTTCAGGCAGTCGCCACGATCAGTTCTTCGGCGCTGTATGACGAGCTCCGGTTCTCCTCGAACCAGCGCCGCTCGACGGCCGACTCCGGCGGCGGGCAAAAATAAAATGGTCTCTTCAACGGTGTAGGCGTTCTACGGGGTGAATAGCTGCCACAGCGCGTTGGTGTGCTCCTTCTATCAGACGGGCGGAAAAGTGTGCAAAACCACATTGCGCTTGGGCTCGAGCATGCCCGCTGGGCCTGCTGCGGCACACGCGGGTATATACCTAGGTAGGTACCTGTTCAGGGGCCCATCGTCGCCACGGCCGCGAGGCGGTGGTGGTGCTGCCGTGCTGGAGCAACGGGTCATGGTCCGCCGAGAACGACGACGGGACGGGTGCTGCGGCTCGGTATTTAGTACTGCAACGACAGTTTGTGACCGGGACCGTTGTGGTAATTGATCCAATGTGCAGTCAGAGGTGCTGGAGTGGTCAGCGGGGTTCACCGCGTTCTGGGCGACCGGACTCGACCACTACCAGGTGCGTGCGTACTCGGCCTGGTACCGGCACATCACTTTGTCGATGACCGCGGCTGCCTTCCTGACGATCCTGCGCCGCGGCGCTCAAAAGGGGGATCTCCAGTCGGTGCCCGAGATCTAATACCCCTGACAGTCAACGAGATCCGGCGATTGTTTGGGCCGCGCCGCCTGTACGGTCGAACACGCCCTCGTGCATGACTGGCACTGGTCGAACTGGCGCCGCGCCAGCCAGTCCGGAGCGCGCGCCAGCCACTCCAAACACCCCAGGTGCTCGGCCATCGGCTGCATCGACTTGCGGCGCCCGTCGAGCATCAATCCGTGCGTACACCGCTGCTGTCGTCCACTGATCCCTGCGCGTAAGCGACGAGAACACCTCATCGACAAACGAATCGAGACGTTCACCGACATCTGTCAGGGCTGCGGTATCCACCGCGGCATCATCTCGAGAATCATGTCGAAACTCGAGCCCTCACGCCGGTGTCGTTCGAACCGCGCCCCCGGCACGGTAGCGACCAGCCCGTCTTGTGGAACCTCCGGACCGCCTATTCGACGACTGTCGGACGATCGCCGATGTGACGGTCACCGGCCGGTACGCCATTCGATGTGCGATCGGGGTCGGCCGGTGGGTCGGCGAACGTGGTAGACCGGCGGTTCGACATCTCTGGCTACCGAGCGCCGCACGGATCTCACGGGAGGCAGAAAGCGCTTGTGCCGGTACAGCTTCCCGAATCGCCGACGCGATCGGTGAGCATGCTGATCGCCGAGTGGGCGAGTTCGCCGATCGGAAGAACGCCAGCAAGCCGGAACCGTCCTTCGGCGAGGTCACATCCACGCCCAGGATCTCGCGGTGGCCCTCGGCGTTCACCCCGACCGCGACGGCTACTATCTCGCCGGCCATTCGGTTCTACAGAAGGCCATCGACGCAGAGATCATCACCTGGGACAAAGCGGTGTGGGCACCTGATGCTCGGGATCGAACCCGAGAATAAAGACGACCTACGTTCCCGCGAACTCGTGATCAGTTACATGGTCTCGAAGGACGGGCCGACGATCACCTCGCGGTACTCGTCGTAGGGCGCGGGGGTGAGCGTCGGCTGTACGAGACGCGCCTGCCCCTTCCATTATCGCCATTCGCCGCTACGATAGAGAACGATAACTATCGCGCAGGTATTGCGACCTCTACACTTGAACTTGACGCCAGATTCGACTATACAAAAAAGGGATGCGAGTCACAATGCACGGCGAAGGAGAGGAAGCCTTGTGAAGGTTGCACGGAAGGTCGCCATCGTGACCGGCGGTGGAAACGGGATCGGCGGGGCGATCGCCGAACGTCTCGCCGAACGGGGTGCGCGGGTACTTGTGGCCGATCTCGACCCGAAAGCAGCAACCGCGGTTGCGGACCGCATCAATGAACGGCACCCCGGATCGGCTCTCGCGGAAGGTGCGGATATCGCAGACTCCGAGCAGATTCGGCGCGTCATCGAGCGGGCAGAGAGCGAATTGGGTCCGGTCGACCTCTACTTCGCCAACGCCGGGATCGGGGGAGCTCCGGGCCTCGACGCCGACGACGCCGCCTGGGATCGAGCCTTCGACGTCAACGTCCGTGCCCACATCCGCGCCGCCCAGCAGTTGGTGCCCATGTGGATCGAGCGCGGTGAGGGTTACTTCGTCACGACGGCGTCTGCAGCGGGCTTACTCACCCAGATCGGCTCCGCCACCTACGCAGTCACCAAGCACGCGGCCGTCGCATTCGCCGAATGGCTGTCGGTCACCTACGGAGACCGAGGAATCCGGGTGAGCTGCCTCTGCCCGATGGGAGTGGAGACGAAGTTGATGCGCTCGGGTGAAGACTCGGGGGACCCGCTCGGTGTTGCGGCCACACGGGCCGTGATCTCTGCGGGGGACGTGCTCCAGCCCGCGGAGGTCGCCGACATTGTGCTGGACGCCGTCGACCGGGAAACATTCCTGATCTTGCCCCACGAAAGTGTCCTCACCATGTACCGGCAGAAGAGTTCCGACTACGACCGCTGGCTGCGCGGGATGCGCCGCTACCAGAGCTCGCTGCTGGAACACGCATGACGGGTGCGCAACAGGATTTGGTGCTCGCCGAGCGCCGCGGACCTGTGCTGGTTCTGACGTTCAACCGGCCGTCGAAACTCAACGCCTGGACGGACGAACTCGAAGACCGCTATTTCGATCTGCTCGACGCAGCCGAAGACGACCCGGACGTGCGTGCTGTCGTCGTGACGGGTGCCGGCCGCGGGTTCTGTGCTGGTGCCGACCTGACGGACCTGCAGGCGGTGGGTGATGTCACCGAGCTGCCGGTTCGTCGGCCGCGTGACGTCCCGCTGCAGTTGCGCAAGCCGCTCATCGGTGCGGTCAACGGCGTCGCGGCAGGGCTCGGCATGGTCGAGGCGCTCTATTGTGATGTCCGGTTCGCTTCGCCGGCTGCGCGTTTCACCACCGCCTTCGCTCAGCGTGGGCTGATCGCCGAATACGGAATCTCGTGGATGCTGCCACGGTTGGTCGGACGAAGCCGCGCCGCGGATCTGCTGCTGTCGAGTCGGATGGTCGACGCAGAGGAAGCGCTGCGAATCGGACTCGTCGATCACCTGATCGTCGATGGAAACGTGCTCGCCGCGGCGGTGTCGTACGCCCAGCAGCTGGCCACGCAGTGCTCACCGACCTCGATGGCCGTGATCAAACAACAACTACAGACCGACGCGGACGGCGCCTACGCCGACTCCGTGTCCCGCGCGGAAGGTCTGATGTTCGACTCCTTCCGAGGCGAAGACCTCGTCGAGGGTGTACAGAGCCACCTCGACAAGCGCACACCCACATTTCCCTCCCTACCTACAAGGAGTTCCCGTGTCCCTGTTCGACATCTCTGACCGCGCGAAGAAGTACCAGGCAGATCTACTGGAGTTCATGGACTCCCACGTGTATCCCGCGGAGGCGGTGTACGAAGAGCAGATGCGCGAATCGGGCGATCCGCACTTCCAGCCGCCGATCCTCGAGGAGTTGAAGGCGGAGGCGCGTAGCCGCGGGTTGTGGAACCTCTTCCACCCCCATCCCGACTCCGGGCCGGGGCTGACGAACCTCGAGTACGCCCCGTTGGCGGAGATCATGGGCCGCAGCCACATCGCCCCGGAGGCGTTCAACTGCAATGCACCCGACACCGGGAACATGGAAGTGCTCGAACTCTTCGGCACCGAGGAGCACAAGGAGAAGTACCTCAAGCCGCTGCTCGACGGGACGATGGCCTCGGCGTTCGCGATGACCGAGCCGGCGGTGGCAAGTTCCGACGCCACCAACGTCGAACTCTCGATGGTCCGCGACGGCGACGAGTATGTGCTCAACGGCCGGAAGTGGTTCGCCTCCAACGCGTTGCATCGCAACTGTAAGGTGCTCATCGTGATGGGCAAGACCGATCCGTCGGCGGCCCCGCACCGGCAGCAGTCGATGATGGTGGTCCCGATCGATGCCCCCGGTGTCACGGTGATGCGGGGACTGCCGGTGTTCGGATACCAGGACCGAGAGGGCCACGCGGAGATCGACTTCGCCGACGTCCGGGTTCCGACCAAGGATGTGCTCAAGGGTGAGGGCGAGGGATTCGCGATCTCCCAGGCGCGACTGGGGCCGGGCCGGATCCACCACTGCATGCGATCGATCGGGATGGCCGAGCGGGCGCTCGAGCTGATGTGCCGGCGTGCGTCGTCGCGGGTGACGTTCGGGAAACCGGTCAGCGAGAACGCCAATATTCAGGATTGGATTGCCGAGGCCCGGATCGAGATCGAGATGATCCGATTGCTCACGTTCAAGGCGGCTCACCTCATGGACACGGTCGGGAACAAGGAGGCGCGCACCGAGATCGCGGCGATCAAGGTGGTGGGGCCGAACGTTGCGCTGAAGATCATCGATCGGGCGATCCAGGTGCACGGCGGCGCCGGGGTCACCGACGACTTCCCGCTCGCCATGGCCTGGGCGCACCAGCGCACACTGCGACTGGCGGACGGCCCCGACGAGGTCCACAAGCGGTCCATCGCGCGCCAGGAACTCCGCCGGTACCGCGATGCGGCGCCGGCGCCGGCGTCCTCGACCAACGGCCACAAGGTTGCGGTGAGCTGAGATGACCGGACTCGACCTCACCGGACGCACCGCCATTGTTGCCGGCGCCTCGCGGGGCATCGGCCTCGCGGCCGCCCAGGCCATCGCCGCCGCCGGCGCGAACGTGGTGCTCACCTCTCGGTCGCAGGACTCGGCGGACGCCGCCGCAGCACACGTCGGGGGCACCGCGATCGGCGTTGCCGCCCATGCCGTCGACGAGGACGCGGCCCGGCGGTGCATCGATCTGACCCTCGAGCGGTTCGGCAGTGTGGACATCCTCGTCAACAACGCGGGAACGAACCGTGCGTACGGTCCGATCATCGACCAGGACCACGAGCGCTTTACCAAGACCTTCGATATAAACGTGTGGGCGCCGGTGCTGTGGACGGGGCTCGCCACAAAGGCGTGGATGGGTGAGCACGGCGGCGCCGTCGTCAACACCGCCTCCATCGGTGGGATGGCGGCCGAGGCGAATATCGGCGTGTACAACGCGTCGAAGGCGGCGCTCATTCACCTCACGAAACAACTGGCACTGGAACTTTCCCCGAAGGTGCGGGTCAACGCCGTCGCCCCCGGCGTGGTGCGGACCAAGCTCGCCGAGGCACTGTGGAAGGAACATGAGTCGGCGGTGTCCGCCTCAACGGCCCTCGGGCGGATCGGTGAACCCGAGGACATCGGCTCGGCTGTCGCGTTCCTCGTCTCCGACGCAGCCAGCTGGATCACCGGCGAAACTCTGGTCATCGACGGCGGGCAGGTGCTCGGTGACGTTCTCCCGTTCCGGCAGGAGGTCCAGCTCGGTGTCTAGCGTGGGTATCGTCGGAATCGACACCGCCGCCGTGGCCCGATGGTTGCACACCACGGGCGTCGATTACACGGGCACACTGACTTTCGACCGGATCGGTCTCGGTCAGTCGAACCTCACCTACCTCGTTCGCGACAGCGTCGGTGGGCGGTGGGTGCTGCGGCGCCCACCGCTGGGGCACCTTCTCGCGTCGGCACACGACGTGGCCCGTGAGGCCCGAATACTCTCCGCACTGCAGGACACCGCGGTGCCGACCCCGCGGGTGTTCGGCTTCACCGAAGACCCGGCGGTCACCGACGTGCCGCTGCTGCTGATGGAGTTCGTCGAGGGGCAGGTGGTCGACCGGATGTCGGAGGCGCAGGCGCTGACACCCGAGCGACGGCGGGCGATCGGCCTGTCCCTACCCCGCACGCTCGCGAAGATTCATGCGGTCGACCTCGAGCAGACCGGGCTGATCGATCTGGCCAGCCACAAGCCGTATGCGCAGCGTCAACTCAAACGGTGGGCGGGGCAGTGGGAGCAATCGAAGACCCGCGAGTTGCCCGCCCTCGACGATCTGACGCGTCGGCTCGTCGAGTCTGTGCCCGAACAACACGAGCTGACATTGGTGCACGGGGACTTTCATCTCCGCAACGTCATCACGTCCACTGACACCGGCGACGTCACCGCGGCACTCGACTGGGAATTGTGCACCCTGGGCGATCCGCTCGCCGATCTCGGCAGTCTGCTCGCCTACTGGCCCGAGCCCGGCGAGACGTTCGGTGGTGATTTCCCGGCTTCGACGCTCGACGGCTTTCCCGACCGAGCCGAGATCGCCCAGGTGTATTTCGACGAGACCGGGCGCGATCCGAAAGACCTCGGGTTCTGGCATGCGCTCGGAATGTGGAAGGTCGCGGTCATCGCCGAGGGTGTCATGCGTCGGGCGCGAGATGAACCGCAGAACAAAGCAGCAGCAGGAACGCCGACGGTGGAGCGTATCGACGCGCTCGTGGAAAAGGCGTGCGACATAGCAACCCGAGCCGGAATCTGACTCGGGTTCTGGGCTGGCAAGTGATGACTACCAAGACCACGCCGTTGGTCAGCGGTGTTCTCGAAAAAGCACTGTTCACCTGCAGGAGAACAGGTTTCTCGTTCACCTCGACAGGTTTGAGGCATTACTCGGATGGTAGCCACCGAAGTTGAGTGGGAGACCGCCGAATGGAGTCGGTCCGCTGTTCAACACGGACCGACTCCATTCGTCAATCGATCAATTTCCACCGAACGACTACGACACGCGCTATCTTGAACAGCGCGCCCACCGCCGCCTCGATACTCGAGATGGCCTGAACGAAGTCTCCACTTGATCCAGGGCGGATCAATCCGCATATCGGACATTCAGGGCGATCACAGCTATGCACACATGTCTAGACGCCACCGCAGAGTGAGAGAGACCAATGACGAACCGGCACAACATACCTAAAACGGACGAAGTAGCGAGAAGACGAAAAATTCGCGGCCTGGCCGCCGCGTCCACGGGAACAATCGTCGAGTACTACGACTTCACCGTGTACGCCTATCTTGCAGTGGTAGTGGCTCCGTTGTTTTTCCCCGGAAGCGATCCGACTGCTGCATTGTTGGCCAGCCTGGCCGTTTTTGCGTCGGCTTACCTCATGCGTCCTCTAGGCGGCATCTTCTTCGGTCGAATAGGCGACCGCAGCGGGCGGAAGACGGTGCTGCTGCTGTCCGTGCTGCTTATGGGAGCATCAAGTCTCTTGATGGCCTTTCTTCCGACGTATGAGACCGCAGGCATTGTCGCGCCCATTCTGCTCGTGCTTGCCCGCCTCGCTCAGGGATTCTCGGCCGGCGGCGAATTCGGCGGCGCCATGACGTATGCCTACGAGATAACAGGACCGAAACGGAAAGGGTTGGCGGCATCCTTCGTCTTCCTGGGTGTAACTGGGGGTTTTGCGCTAGCTGCAATCTGCGTTGGTTCGGTGTCGAGCCTGCTGTCCGCGTCGCAGATGGCGTCGTGGGGTTGGCGCATCCCGTTCCTGTTGGGCGTTCCCCTTCTTGCGATCTGTCTATGGGCTAGAAGCAAAATCGACGATAGTTCCGAGCACGAAAAGTCTATTCAGGATGGCGCGGTGGAGAACTCTCCACTTCTGACATTACTCAAGACACAGACCGTGAGAGTCCTTCAATCTCTTGGTCTTTCGATCCCCGCCAGCGCCTGCCTGTATATGGTTTTCACCTACCTCGGTATACATCTCGCGAGGGAAAATGATCTGGGGACCAGCGAAGTTGCATGGATCTCAGCAGGCATCATCGCCTGCATTACTATCCTGATGCCAGTGTACGGGTTGATCACCGACCGTGTCGGGGCGCTCAAGGCCTATACAGGTGGGATTATCGCGTGCATCGTGTTGGTCTTCCCGGTTCTCCACCTGACAGCGACGGGAAGTCGAACTGTTGCGGTCGGTTCCTTCCTGGTGTTTGGACTGGCAATGGCGATAGTGGTCGTAGCCGCATCGGCTGTCTTGCCATCTCTATTCGACTCGCGCACACGAGTAACCGGTGTCGCTCTGGCCAATAACTTCGCGAATCTCGTGACCGGCGGAACGGCGGCCTACGTATCCACATGGCTGATCCGAGAAACCGGCAGCGCTGTATCCCCTGGATTCTTTATCACTGCTTCCTGCTTCTTCGGTTTCGTTGCTCTGCTCTCGATCAGGAGAGCAGCATCGACGATCAAGAACTCCCAAGTCATGCAGTCCGTGCCTGCATCTTCGGTCGACTTATGACTTCTACACCGTTCGTGCGTGGGGCGAAGGACGCATCTGTCTTCGACCGTCGAACGAGGAGAACCGCAAAGGCACTGACGAGCGTGGGACTGCCCCGGCCGTCGCCGACGAACTAAAGGGCGGTACGCGCACGAACTGCGAAATTCCGGTCTGACGTATCTCGGGTGTCGATATGCCGGAACAACGCCGACTCCGCCTCGCTCTGGTCGGGAATGTAGTTGCGGGTCAGTAGATTGATTCGATCGCGGTGCTGACCACAGATTTTCCGCGAGCGAGTTGTCGAAGCTGTCTCCGACGTTGCCGGTGGACGGGGCGATGCCGGCGTCCACGAGCCTCTGTGTGAACCGCAGCGCCCTGAGGCGGTCCCTCGAGGTGGCGTGCCACCTCGAGGGACGCACGACAGCGATACGTTTCGACATCCTGGCCTTCGCCTCTCAGTGCGACTAGGTCTTGATGAGCGGAAAGACAGATGCATGTGCTAACTAGTTGATGTGAAATGGTCGTGATTGATGTCCGCGAACGTACTAGCTCCGCCTGTCACCGGTAGTGCCCGTAGCCCTGCTCTCATCACCGCGACGCTCGCCGGATGCGGCGTGATCTGCTCGTTCATGCAGACGCTCATGATCCCGCTCGTACCCGAACTTCCGCGGTTGCTCTCGACGAGCCCTTCCAATGCGTCGTGGATCGTTACCACCACGCTCCTGGCGGGCGCCGTCTTCACTCCGATCTCGGGACGCCTCGGCGACATCTTCGGTAAGAAACGGGTGGCGCTCGTCCTGCTCAGCGCGATCCTGGTCGGCTCGCTCCTGGCGGCAGTGACTACCACCCTTATACCGATGATCGTGGGTCGAGCCTTCCAGGGTGCCGGCCTGGGCATGATCCCGCTGGGAATCGGCATGCTGCGCGATACCATCCCGCCCGAGCGGCTGGGCCGGTCCGTTGCGTTGATGAGCTCCACACTGGGAGTGGGTGCGGCCGTGGGAATGCCGCTGTCGGCGTTCGCTGCTCAGCATTACAACTGGCACATGTTGTTCTGGATGTCGGGGGCGCTCAGCGTCCTCGGTGCGGGTGCGCTGTGGGTGATCGTGCCGGCGGGTCCACGGCATCGGGACATGCGCTTCGACGTTGCGGGGGCACTCGGGTTGGCCGTCGGGCTCACGGGACTGCTGCTGGCGGTCTCCAAGGGCAGT
This sequence comes from Rhodococcus sp. MSC1_016, assembly GCF_023667485.2. Lineage (NCBI taxonomy): Bacteria > Bacillati > Actinomycetota > Actinomycetes > Mycobacteriales > Nocardiaceae > Rhodococcus > Rhodococcus sp. MSC1_016. The sequence continues at coordinate 4,222,645 of NZ_JAMOZI020000001.1, read as the reverse complement.
GATTGGGGCTGGGCCGCCGCGCCGACCCTCGTCTGCGCCCTGGGAGGACCACTCGTGCTGGTGGTCTGGGGGCGATACCAATGGCGCTCACGTAGTCCGCTCGTCGATCTACGCGTCAGCATCCGTCGTCCGGTGCTGCTGACGAATCTCGCGTCGATCGCTGTCGGTTTCGGCCTGTTCGCGTCGTCGGTGGTGCTGCCGCAATTACTCGAGATGCCCGCCGTCACCGGGGTCGGGCTGGGGCAGTCGATGGTGGTGGCGAGCTTGTGCATGGTCCCGACCGGTCTGATCATGATGGCCGTCTCGCCGCTCGCCGCACGGGTCTCCGAGGCCCGCGGGCCCCGCACCAGTCTGATCATCGGCGCTGCAACGATCGCGGCCGGTTATGGTGTGGCACTGGTGTTGATGACGCAGGTGTGGCACATCGTGCTCGTCGGCTGCTTCATAGGTGTCGGGATCGGTTTCGCGTATGCGGCGCTGCCGACACTCATCATCCACTCGGTTCCAGAGCATGAGACTGGTGCCGCCAACGGCTTGAACACCTTGATGCGGTCGATCGGTACCTCCACCGCCAGTGCTGTCGCCGCCGTGCTCCTCGCGCAGAATGTGGTGGCGGTGGGCGGCCACGAGTACACCACCGCAACTGGTTTGCGGCTTGCTTTCGCGGCGGCTGGACTCGCGGCGTTGGGAGCACTCGCCATCGCCTGGTTCCTGCCGCGGCGCGAAAGGAGTATCCCGACGCAAGCGTCGCAGTCACCTGATATGTGCACAGAAACTTGCAGGTAAGCAGCGAAGTCGCCCGACTCTTGCTGGAATAAGCCTGCGATGGGCTGGTGCCGAACTGCGCCGGGTCAACGGCGTATTGCGCGCGGTGAGTGTGCCGGCTGTCAGCTCTTGTCGGTGGCTTCCCGCATGGAGGGGTGGTGCTCAATGCGCAACCCATTGCACCACAACCGCGTCGCGGTGTAGACGAGTTCCTCGAAGTCGACCCTTTCGTCGAGCACGAAGGTGGAGAACGCAATCCTGCTCGTCATACCGGAGAGCGCGCGCGAGGCCATCACGGAATCGAGGTCGGGATCGGCAAGACCTCGCGCCTGGAGATCCTTGATCCCAGAAGCGTTGCGTTCGATGAAGACCCGGCTGCGAGCCTGCCGCAACTCCCGGACATTGGGATCGATGTTCGCCACCTGCTCGAGCAGCTGCATGAGCTTCGCGTTGCGGCGGTAACTTTCGAAATAGGCTCGATTGCTCGCCTCGATGATCGCGGCCGGGTCATCGACCCCATCGACGTGCTCCATCCCGGGGTGGAGCATCTCGTTCTTCGTCGCTTCCATGACAGCGGCGAAGATTTCCTCCTTGTCGTTGAAGTACGTGTAGAAGGTCCCCGTGGAGCAGCCGGCTTCGGCGGTGATGTCGGTCAGCCGAGCGGCGAGATAGCCGTCGCGCTCGAAGATGACCCGCGCAGCGTCGACAAGGGCTTGGCGGGTGCGGATGCCCCGGCGTGTCACCGGTGGCCTGCGAGCAGTGTCTTCGTTCACGGACGTCCTTAGGGCGTTGGTAATCGTCGTCGGGTGAACCATCCGCGAAATTCTGACCGGCTCCGGATAGATCGATGCGGACGTGTGGTGGATGCCGGTTCTCGTGCGGCGCCGTTGGATGCCGTTGCCGATGCCGATGACGCCGGGCCGGCGCATTCGCGGCCGATCAGCATCGGTAGCGAGTCGTGCAGTGCAGGTCGATCTGTGGCGGTCCGCTGCACCCTTTCGCCGGCCACGCGCTCGACACCGCATCAGTGACAAGGATGGAACTGGGATCGTGTTCTTCAGGGCCGGTACACCGTAGGGTCTTCGGCGCACGCGCGCTCTTTGCGCCCCGTCGGGGTATCCGCACACGTGCACCTTCGAGTATCACCTCTTCTGCCTGATGGGCCCGGACCACTGCGACTAATTCGGCGTTCACGTCGTCTGTGTGGTCGGCAGGTATGTCCTAGCTGTGACGCGGCTGAGGGGCGGATCGCGCGGCCCGACCAACGCGATAGGGATGCCTGCGGCGCCGGTCCGCGCGTATTGACCGGGTGTCCCTGATACGTCCGGAGCTGGATGCTCAGTCGGAGAGACGGGGATAGTCGGTGTAGCCGCGCTCGTCGCCGCCGAAGAAGGTGGCGTGGTCCAGGGTGTTGAACGATCCACCGGTGGCGAGGCGGGGGGCCGGGGTTAGCCAGGAACAGTCCGCCGAAGGAGATCATGTCAGTGGTGCCGTCCTCGATTAGTGACAGCTCGCTCGTACCTGTGACCGCGTTCGGGGTGGACGGGTTGAGGATGAACGTGCCGTTGAACCGCTTGCGCGGATCGAGAGTGAGGCCAACGATAGAGAGCGATCCCTTTCATGTCAACGATCCGCGGCGCCAGCACGTTCGCGGACGCCACCGCGGGCTGCTCTCCGGGCGCAGCTGTCGCCAACTTCGGTGACAGCCGTTCTCGAATCCTGCAGTCCGGCAACATGTGTCAAGAAGGCTCGTCGACGGGTTGCCGGTCGGCGCAGCCGACCATTCGAAGGGCAAGTTCGACGTAGCGCGCCGCGATAATGCGTGGGTCGGAGTAGGTGTGGGAGGGGAACCACCTGCTGACGTCGATGCCGAGGGACGTGATTGCCAGCGCGGCGGCCTCGATGTCGAAGGGGTGGAAGTCGCCTGCCGTTGCGCCGGCTTCGATGATCCGCTTGAACACTTTCGTGGTGGACCGGCGGATGTCGGCAATGATTGCGAAGTGCACAGGCGAGAGCGAGCGTAGTTCGTACTGCCCAACCCGGGCGCTGGCGCGGTTGTCGGCGTGCCAGATCACGTAGGCCGTCACGGTGGACGTGAGCCGGTCGGGCGCCGCGACGTCGGGGCGATCAGCGGCGGTGATGGCCGCCAGTACCGCATGGTGGCCCTCGAGGCTGATGGCGTAGAGAAGGGATTCCTTGGTCTTGTAGTGCGGGTATACGGCTCCTGGGCTCATGTCGAGGCTGGCGGCGATCTCCCGGGTAGTGGCGGCGCCGTACCCCTTGGCGGCGAACACCTCGATCGCCGCGGCGCGTATCCGCGCAGCGGCTTTCGAGGTACCCAATTCGCTGACCGCTCCGGTCAGTGGTGCGTCCGTCACACTGTTGCCTCTCGGTTGGCGGGGGTTGACAGGTCTCCTCCGGCACCGTCAGTATATGCAGACGCATAGTAAATATGCGGTTGCATATTTTTGGCCAAATAGCTTCCTCATCACCGTCGCCAGACGACCCGTATCCAGGAGTTCCTCATGCCCGAGGCTGTCATCGTTTCCATCGCCCGTTCGCCGATCGGTCGCGCCATGAAGGGATCGCTCAAGAGCATGCGCCCGGACGACCTGGCCGCGCAGATGGTGCAGGCGGCACTGGACAAGGTGCCCGCCCTCGATCCCACCGACATCAACGACCTGATCCTGGGTTGCGGGCTGCCCGGTGGTGAGCAGGGCTTCAACATGGGCCGCAACGTCGCCGTGCAGTTGGGCTACGACTTCATCCCGGGCACCACCATCACCCGCTACTGTTCCTCCTCTTTGCAGACCACCCGCATGGCGTTGCACGCGATCAAGGCCGGTGAGGGTGATGTGTTCATTTCCGCCGGTGTCGAGACGGTGTCCCGGTTCACCGCGGGCAGCTCCGACTCGCTGCCCGACACCCAGAACCCGCTCTACGCCGACGCCCAGGCCCGCACCGAGAAGCTCGCCCAGGGCGGGCAGCAGTGGGTCGACCCCCGCGAGGAGGGCCTGGTCCCGGACACCTACATCGCGATGGGCCAGACCGCCGAGAACGTCGCCCAGATCACCGGCATCACCCGCGAGGAGCAGGACCGGTGGGCGGTGCGCTCGCAGAACCGGGCCGAGGCCGCCATCAACAGTGGTTTCTTCGAGCGGGAGATCACCCCGGTGACGCTGCCCGACGGCACCGTGGTGTCGAAGGACGACGGCCCCCGCGCCGGCACCACCTACGAGGCGGTCAGCCAGCTCAGGCCGGTGTTCCGGCCGGACGGCACCGTGACCGCCGGTAACGCGTGCCCGCTCAACGACGGCGCCGCCGCCCTGGTGATCATGTCCGACATCAAGGCCAAGGAGCTGGGGTTGACCCCGCTGGCGCGGATCGTGTCCACCGGGGTGTCCGGTCTTTCGCCGGAGATCATGGGGTTGGGCCCGATCGAGGCCACCAAGCGGGCCCTGGCCATCGCCGGGATGGGTATCTCCGATATCGACCTGTTCGAGATCAACGAGGCGTTCGCGGTGCAGGTGCTCGGGTCGGCGCGGAAACTCGGCATCGACGAGGACAAGCTGAACGTCTCCGGCGGTGCGATCGCTCTCGGTCACCCGTTCGGCATGACCGGTGCCCGGATCACCGCGACCCTGCTGAACAACCTGCAGTCCAGCGACAAGCAGTTCGGCGTCGAAACCATGTGCGTCGGCGGCGGTATGGGCATGGCCATGGTCCTCGAACGCCTCAGCTGAGTAGAAAGACAGGAAACACGATGGGCAACATCACGTACGACTTCACCGGCAAATCGGTCATCGTCACCGGCGCCGCCCGCGGCATCGGCCAGGCACTGGCCCGCCACTTCGCCGAGGCAAAGGCGACAGTGTTCATGGTGGACTTCGACAAGGACGAACTCGACAAGGCCGCCCGCGAGGTCGGCGCCATCGGCATCCCGGCCGACGTCAGCGACACCGGTGACGTCGAGAACGTTGTCTCTACCGTGATCGCCGAGACCGGGCGGGTGGACATTCTGATCAACAATGCCGGGATCCTGCGCGACAAGGTGCTGTGGAAGCTGACCGACGAGGACTGGGACCAGGTCCTGAATGTCCATGCGGGCGGCACGTTTCGGTTCACCCGCGCCTGTGTTCCGCATTTCCGGAGCCAGGAATTCGGGCGGGTCATCAACATCACCTCCTACACCGGGCTGCACGGCAACCGCGGGCAGGCCAACTACGCCACCGCGAAGGCCGGGATCATCGGGTTCACCAAGACCGCCGCGAAAGAGCTTGCCGCTTTCGGGGTCACCGTGAATGCGATCTCCCCGAACGCTGCGACCCGGATGACCGCCTCCATTCCGAAGGAGAAGATCGCCGAGGTCACCGGTCCGATCTCGCGGTTCGCCGACCCCGCCGAGATGGCCGACGCCATCTGCTTCCTCGCGTCGGAGGAAGCCGGCTACGTCACCGGCGTCGTCCTCCCGGTCGACGGCGGCATCTCCATCTGAGCGAGCTCACCTTTGAACGGAACTGATTCTCATGACTGATGTACTTTCTCGCCGCGATCTCGATTTCCTGCTCTACGAGTGGCTCGACGTCGTCGCGTTGACCTCTCGTAAACGCTTCGCCGAACATTCGAAGGACACCTTCGACGCGGTGCTCGACCTCAGTGCGGACCTCGCGCACAAGCATTTCGCCACCCATAACAAGAAGGCCGACGCGAACGAGCCGACCATGCGCCCGGACGGCACCGTCGAGATGATTCCGGAGGTCAAGACGGCGCTCGACGCTTACGCGGCGGCCGGTTTGATCGCCGGGTCATTCGACGAGAGCGTCGGCGGGATGCAACTGCCCACCACGGTGGCGCGGGCGGCGATGGCCTGGTTTCAAGCGGCTAACGTCAGCACCTCGGGCTATCCGTTCCTGACGATCGCCAACGCGAATTTGCTCGCCGAGTACGGCACCGAGCAGCAGATCGACGACTACGTCCGTCCGATGCTCGAGGGCCGCTGGTTCGGCACCATGTGCCTGTCCGAGCCGCAGGCCGGATCCTCGTTGGCGGACATCACCACCCGCGCGGTACCGCAGGAAGACGGCAGCTACCGGGTCACCGGAACGAAGATGTGGATTTCCGGAGGCGACCACGAACTCACCGAGAACATTGTGCACCTGGTGCTGGCGAAGACACCGGGTGGCGGCCCGGGTGTCAAGGGCATCTCGCTGTTCATCGTCCCGAAATACCTTCCCGGCGCCGACGGTGCCGCCGGCGAACGCAACGACGTCACCTTGGTGGGCCTCAACCACAAGATGGGCAACCGCGGCACCACCAACACCCTGCTCGCTTTCGGCGACGGCACCCACACCCCCGGTGGGAAATCGGGTGCTGTCGGTTTCCTGGTCGGCGAGGAACACCGCGGCCTGTCCTACATGTTCCACATGATGAACGAAGCCCGGATCGGTGTCGGGTTCGTCGCGATCGCCCTCGGCTACGTGGGATACCGCAAGTCGCTCGACTACGCGACGGTGCGTACCCAGGGCCGCCCTCTCGGAGCCAAGGATCCCTCCTCGCCGCCGGTGCCGATCATCGAACACGCCGATGTCCGCCGCATGCTGCTGGCCCAAAAGTCCTACGTCGAGGGCGCGCTCGCGCTCGGCCTCTACTGCTCGCGGTTGGTGGACGAACACGACACGGCCGACGATGCGGCCACCGGCGACCAGGCGACGTTGCTTCTCGACGTGCTGACTCCGATCGCGAAGAGTTGGCCATCGCAGTGGTGCCTCGAGGCGAACAGCCTCGCGATCCAGGTGCACGGCGGTTACGGCTACACCCGCGACTACGACGTCGAACAGTACTACCGCGACAACCGATTGAATCCGATCCACGAGGGCACGCATGGGATCCAGGGGCTGGATCTGCTGGGCCGCAAGGTGATCATGCAAGACGGTGCAGGGCTGCGGTTACTCGGATCGAAGATCGCCGCCACCGTCGCGCGGGCTCGGTCTCTCGGTGGCGACGCCACCGGTTACGCCGACGCCCTCGACACCGTCTGGAACCGCGTCGTCGACATCACCGCCGCCTTGTGGGCGGCCGGTGACGCGGCGGCCGCGCTGGCGAACTCGTCGGTCTATTTGGAAGCGTTCGGACACACGGTCATCGCGTGGATGTGGCTCGAACAGCTCATCGCCACCGAGGGTAAGAGTGGTGACTTCTATGACGGAAAGCGCATGGCCGCCCGCTACTTCTACACCCACGAGCTACCCAAGGTCGGCCCGCAACTCGATCTGTTGGCCAGCGGAGACCGGACCACTCTCGACATGAACCCCAGCTGGTTCTGACCCAGGAGGCATCACACATGAGTGTGCTCGAGAAATTCCGCCTCGACGGCCGCGTCGCCATCGTCACCGGCGCCTCGTCCGGCCTCGGTGTGGCCTTCGCTCAGGCCCTCGCCGAGGCCGGCGCGGACATCGTCCTCGCGGCGCGTCGCGTCGACAAACTAGACGACACAGCCGCACTTGTCCGTGCCACCGGCCGACGGGCACTGCCGGTGGCTACCGACATCGCTGATCCGGATCAGTGCGCCGCTCTGGTCGACGCGGCAATGACCGAGTTCGGCCGCGTCGACGTTCTCGTCAACAACGCCGGCGTCGCCACAGCCCACCCCGCCACCCGCGAAACCCCGGACCAGTTCCGCTCGGTGATCGACATCAACCTGGGCGGCTCCTACTGGACCGCCCAGGCGTGCGGGAAGGTCATGCAACCCGGCAGTTCCATCGTCAACATTTCCAGCGTCCTCGGGCTCACCACCGCCGGTCTGCCCCAGGCCGCCTACAGCGCCAGCAAAGCCGCAATCATCGGTCTGACCCGAGATCTCGCCCAACAATGGGGCAGCCGCAAGGGAATTCGCGTCAACGCGCTCGCCCCGGGCTTCTTCGCCTCCGAGATGACCGACCAATATCACGACGGCTACCTTGACAGCCTCGCGTCACGGATGGTGCTCGGGCGCACCGGCGATGCCGCCGAACTCGCCGCCACCCTTGTCTGGCTCGCCTCCGACGCCGCCGGGTACGTCACCGGACAAACACTTGCAGTCGATGGCGGTATGACCATCACCTGATCGCACCGTACCCACAAGCCCATCGCGTCGAACGTAACAACCATGCGCACCACCACCACCGTCGACGGGTTGAAGAGCGTCTACTTAAATCTCATACTATCTGCCACTGACGTGGCCGATGCCGGAGATGTAAGTACTTCACGGCTACCCGTAACACCGTGCGGTGTGGCGGGTTTGACCGTGTCCCACACCGACGCTCGAGGTGCAGGAACGATTCTTCTTTGATTCACCCCCGCCTGGGGTGTCGCGGTGGGAACACTGCGGCGGACCCGGCGATGCCGTGGCCTGCTCGGGGTGGGGCTGGTCTTGTCGCGGCACTGCCGGACCGGTGCATGTTCGGTGTTCCGGATCTGCGGGTTCCGTCCGCGCCTGTGGATTGCTGTGCTGCGCCCGAGTAGTGCACGTTTGGCGAGGTTCACAGCGGCTACGTGGTCGCGATTGCCGCCGACCTTGCACCGTGCGCACCATGCCCGGTGGTAGCCGCCCGGGCGGGAGAGGGTGTCGTTGCAGCCCGGGCACAGCGCCGACGTGCCGCGGGCCGGGACGGACACCACCGTCACGCCGACCCCTGCGGCGGTGTGTGCGAGAGCGTCGACGGCTTTGCGGCGGGCGGACTGCGCGGCCCGGTTGTTGTTCACCCGGCCATGACCCCGGGTTTCGAGGGTGGTGAGGTCTTCGATCGCGATGACTGCCGCACCGGCCGCGGCGGCGTAGTCGGTCACTTCCCGGCCCAAGTGGAAGGCGAGTTCCCGGTTGATCTTGCCCCGTTTGACACCGACCGCGGTGCGGTGGGCGTCGAGGACCGCGATCTTCTCATCCAGTTCGGCGCGCACCTCGGGTGGTGCGGTCGCGGCGAGCCGCATCAGTCGTGCGGCTTTACGGTGCAGGTGTTGACCTTCTGCTTGCAGGCGGGCCAGCCTGATCCCCAGGCCGCGGTCGTCGTAGGTGAAGCCCCGGTAGTCCGAGACCAACCCGTCCTGGCGTTCGGTGACGATCGCGGCGGCACCAAGCGTGGCCGGCGACCAATCCACCCCCACCGCCGTCGAACCCGACGTCAGATCGGGCGCCCGAACAGATTCGGTGGCGGCGCAGCGCAGCAGCAGGCCACGGTGGTCGAGGACGAGAGTGGGCAGATGCCAGTCCGTGATTGCTCGGGTGTGCAGGTGTGGTGGGATCACGGCGATCAGGCGGACCCGCCGCCACTGCGCCCGCCCGGCCGGGGCCTCATGCGTGGGAAGTTTGACCGTCAACACCATGACACCGTCTGCGACGGTGATCTGCGAGAGTTGTCGATCGGCGGCGGAGAGCATGGCCAGCATCGATGTCTGCGGTGGTTCCTGCACATCGGTGATGCGTAGGCGTTCGGTGGCCGCGCCGTCGTTGCGGCGGGCGCGCGCAGTGAGTTGCCGCGCCACGCCGCGCGCGAAGCCGGCCGGCACATAGTCGCCGGCCGCAGTCGGCGGCGTCAGCCGGCCCGTGGCCGGGTCGAACCTGGCCGACAGCGAACTGATGGCGTTGTCCCGGTACGCCAAGGTGCGTAGCGTGCCGATCGCCTGGGAGGTGACCACCCGGGTTACCCGCGACGGCACGTACACCCCGGTGGGGTAGGTCGGGTGCCACCCCAGACGCGCTGCAGCGACATGCCCGTGCACCGGGAGCTTCCGGCCTTGACCATCACGTCCGGCGGTAAGGGCATCGAAGGTGGCCGGTTGCCACAACCGTGACACCAACTCCGATTGCGCGGCGCCGATCAGGTCGAGCAGCCACCGGACACGAACATCGATGGTATCGAGCCCGAGCGAGGTGCCGGTAGCGTCGTCGACCGCCGCGTACGGGCGGGTGGTGAACGAGAACTGGCGCGGCACAGTGAATCCGGCAACAGTCATCGGCTATCCCTCCTCCAACCTCGCTGCCGCATCGCCCGAGAAGTCGGCGTTGATTCTGCTTCGACCGCAGCCGGTAGAACCGGCCCGAAAACGACGCGAGCACCGCCATGAAGTCATCCATCAACTCCTCCACCACCGATGTGTCGCCATGCTCCCGCAGGACCTCGACCGTAACCCCGACCACCGACAAATACCTTTCGATCCAGGCGACTCCGAACCGGGCCAACCGATCCCGCCACACCACCGTGAAGTGGCCTTGGGCGGCGTCGTCGAGCATCCGATCCGAACCGGCCCGCGTTTCCCTCACACCAGAACCGCGATCCTTGTACACCCGGTACACGGCCCCGGAGGCGCTCTCGCGCAACATCGACTCCTGATTGGCGAGCGAGGACTCCTGCCCCGTCGAGCCGGACACTCGGCAGTACCACGCTTCCACCCGGTCGGTCGGAGCCTTGTCCGGGGCGGGAGGACGGCCGAGGTAGGCATCGAGGTCAGTGCGATCAAACACGCGCTGGCCGGAACCTGTACGCCGGGAGGGCAACCGGCCTTCCGACGCGGCCTTACGGACGCCCACGACTGACATGTTCAGATACGCCGCGGCCTCGCCAATGCGCATGAATCGAGAGGAGCAGAAAGAATCAGGGAGTATCATATGTCCCATCAACTGTTGAGAGCCTCGTCGGCACCACACTGGACCCCAGTGACTGGTTCGAGATCACTCAAGGTCGAATCGCCACTTTCGCGGACGCCACCGACGATCACCAATGGATCCATATCGACCCGGAACGGGCCCGCAAGAAAAGTCCGTTTCGCCGTACCATCGCCCACGGTTACCTCACCCTGTCGTTGCTCAGCGTCATGTTCGCGCAGGTTCTTGAAGTTCAGGGCACGTCCCTGGCGGTGAACTACGGCCTGAACAAGGTTCGGTTCCCGGCCCCCGTCCCCGCGGGATCGAAGGTCCGGCTCGAGGCCGAGATAATTTCGGCCGAGGACATCAGCGGCGGGGTCCAGATCGTGTCCGCAGTGACCGTGGAATGCAGCGCCACCGACAAACCCGTCTGCGTCGCCGAACCGCTGTTCCGATACTACCGTTAGGCCCAAGCTGCAATGAGCGCCGCTGCCGTTCATGCCGAGTGTTGTTCAGCGCACTCGGCATGAGCGTCCGCGGTTACCCCGGCACGATCATCCCTCGGTGGTGTTCCCGGGACACGCTCGTTTGGCGGGATCTTCCTGTGGTGGTGTCCGGCCAGGGTTTCGCGCGACAAGCAGCCACACACGGCAAGCCCGCCGCCGTCGTCATCCGCGGCCGAGCTCAGGCGACGACCTCGCCACCACAACCGTCGAAGTCGGGTGCGCGAGTGCTCTGACGACGCTGGCCGAATACCCCGGAGGCAACCGCGCCGGCTGTACGGTGAGCGCGACCGCGTAGGCCGTCTTCCTCACCGTCCTGACCCGTGGCCAGGTCAGTGCCGTTGTCGTCGACGATGCGAATTTCCTGGCCGTTGAGGGGGAGTCCTACGCTGCCGGCGCGGCGGTGGCCGTGGACGGGGTTGCGGGTGGAGACAGAGGTCCCTTCGGGGCGTCCATAGCCCTCGATGAGTGGGAATCCGTGGCGAGATCAGCTGTCCGCGTACAGGACAACATGGCCGTCTACAGGGACGCCATCTTGTCCCTTGACACGTTTCCTGGTCGACGCTCGCAGCAAGGTTCTCAAATTTCCGGGAAGTGCAGATCAGATGTCGATGCAGATCTTCCCCAAATGTCGACCGGACTCCTACATGATCGACCCCGCGACAGCGAGGAACGCATGAAATTGCTGGATCCGTAGCACTTGTCACCGGTTTGAACCGTGGCATCGGGCATCGCCTCGTCACTCGGCTCGCCGCGGGCAGTGCGTCGAAGGTTTATTCGTTCGTCCTCGGTGGGGACGAGTTCCCTAATGGGGGCGGGGAGGTGGCGTAGGTGTAGTCGGCGACGGCCACCGGTGCGGTGGTCCCGGCAAGGGAGTACGGACGACGTTGTCATTGCGGCCGGCACACAGCAGGATCCCGATGGTGGGTGCGTGCTGGGTGCGATCGGACAGGTTCTCGTCAATCCAGGACACATAGCAGCCGAGTTTGCCGACGTACTCGGGTTCGAACCCGGCCGACCCTTCAGTTCGACCACCACGAAACGGGCCTGGATCCAGTCGAAGACAATAGGTCGATGTAAAAATCTTCACCGTCGACCTCGAAGTGATACTGGCGGCCGACGAACGCGAGCCGTGCCCGAGCTCGAGCAGGAACCGCTCCAACCGGGCCATCAGCGCCGCCTCGAGCTCGTGTTCGGCGACCCGATCCCTCAGATCCAGAAGTCGAAGACATAGGGGTCACGGACCAGATTCTGCGCCAGGTCGGAGTTACCGGTGGGCAGGTGGTGGGCGAAGTTGGACGGCGCCGCCCCGATCCTGCTGGACGAATGCGCTTCGCGGCCACGCCGAGGCGATCTTCCGCAGGTAATGCAGGTTACTCCGGGAAATCCGCACATTTCGGGAAACGCCGACCGCAGATCAGCGGCGAGGGGGTCGATGACCTTGCTGCCCCACCCCTCGGCATGCTGGCGGTCGAGGATCGGACGCCCGATGTCCCAGTACAGCAGCAACAACTCGGTGTTGACCCCCCGCGTGGCCCGGAACCCGAGCCCGCTGGACCTGCGTCTCGAGGTGCTCGAGGAAGTCGCGGTAGTCGTCGGGCAGCAGTCCGAAATCTGACTCAGCGCCCTGACTTTGACGCTGACGTTCGGTACTTCAGGCCGTGCGGCTTCCGTGATGATCGGGATTACGACGCCGCCGTCGACCTTGCTGCACTCGCTGCGAGTGTTGACGGCGGCCCGTCTTCGGCGAGTTGCGGACGAGACGTGAAAGCGGCCCGACAAAAACCAACCATCAGACCCGCCACTCGGTGGGCGCGGTATTGCTCCGGGAACACCACCGAGTGTTGAACGTGGCCGGGATAATCCGGACACTTACGGTCGTGCTTCCTTTTAGAGGCCGAGATCGCGGCCGATGACTTCGCGCATGATTTCGTTGGAGCCCGCCCAGATCTTGGTGACGCGGGCGTCTTTCCAAGCACGCGCGACGCGATATTCGTTCATGTAGCCGTAGCCGCCGTGGATTTGTACGCAGTGGTCGAGGATCTCGTTTTGGACGGTGGAGCTCCACCACTTGGCCTTGGCGGCGTCGACGGCGGTTAATTCGCCGGCGATGTGGGCGGCCACGCAGGCGTCGACGTGAGCCTGGGCGACGTCGAGTTTGGTAACCAGTTCGGCGAGCAGAAATTTATTCCATTGCATGGAGCCGATGGTCTTACCGAACGCCTTGCGTTCCTGGGCGTAGGTAACGGTTTCTTCGAGGATGCGGCGAGTGTGGGCGAGGTAGGCGACTGCGCCGCTGATGCGTTCCTGGGGGAGCAGGTTCATCATGTGGATGAATCCGCGGTCGAGTTCGCCGATAATGGCCGTGTCGTCGACGCGGACGTCTTCGAAGAACAATTCGGCGGTGTCGGATTCGGGTTGGCCGACCTTGTCGAGTTTGCGGCCGCGGGTGAAGCCGGGAGTGTCGGCGTCCACGGCAAACAAGGTGATGCCCTTGGAGCCCTTTTCCCGTGTGGTGCGGGTAGCCACGATGATCAGATCAGCTTGGGTGCCGTTGGTGATGAAAGTCTTAGAGCCGTTGATAACCCAGGTTGCGCCGTCTTTGACGGCGGTGGTCTTCAACGCGGCCAGGTCCGAGCCGGCCGATGGTTCAGTCATGGCGATGGCGGTGATGAGTTCGCCGGTGCAGAATTTCGGTAGCCAGCGTTGTCGTTGTTCTTCGGTGGTCAGGGTAACCAGATATGGTGCGACGACGTCGAATTGGATACCAAACGACGATGCGGCCGCGGCGCTGGAGCGGGCTAGCTCTTCGCCGAGTACGGCATTGAACCGGTAGTCGCCAGCGGCGCTGCCGCCGTACTGTTCGGGGACCTCCAAACCCAGGTAGCCGTTGGCGCCGGCCTCGAGCCAGATCTCGCGATCGATGTAGCGCTGCTCGATGAACTTCTCCTCGTTGGGCACCAGATGACGGTTGACGAACTCCCGTACCGAATCCCGGAACGCATCGTGATCGGAATCGAACAAACTGCGCCGCATATGGAAGTACCTTTCAGGCGTGGTTGACAGTCATGCGCCGGACCGTCGGTAAGTAAGCTGCGCACGGCGTTGCGCAGGTCGGCGGACATAAATAATTCGCGGGCGGGCCACGCCCGCCGGGCTCGACGAACCGCCCATGGACGGAGTCAGACCGACCACCGTCTCGACAGCCCGAATCCCGCCGTCGGGCTTGCCACGATGAGATCGCATGTCAGCGCGATCTCGAATGCCGTGGGCGTTGGTAAGAGAGAGTAGTCTCTATCAGCGGACAGGGCAAGAGCATGGAGCGACTGCCCCATCCATTAGCCGGACCGCCCGGGGCGGTCCGGCCCCGCACGACAACGGCCCCGACACGTGCGCCACGCGAATTCGGTGTGTATCACAGTGACGCGGAGCGAATCTCACCCTCGAGCGGTCGCGACCGCATCACTTCGGGTGCACAGGCGCTGAAGCAGAGGTCTGGTCCGCGATCCAGTCGTTGTAGAACTGCGGCATCTCGGAGGCGCGCCCGTGGAAGTCGGGTTTGCGTTTCTCGAGGAAGGCGGTGACACCTTCCTTGCCGTCGCCGATGCTGGTCCAGAACATGGCGAGCGAGTCGATCCGGTGGGCCTGGTCGGGGTGGGTCAGGGTGGCGTTGCGTCGTACCATTTGCCGGCTCAGCGCCACGGCGACGGGGGAGCGGTCCCGGGTCCAGGCGTCGGCGACCGCGACGGCCTGGGTGAGCAGGTCCTCGCCGGGGTGGATTTCGTCGACGAGTCCGACTCCCAGCGCGGCTTGGGCGTCGAGGATGTCGGCGCGCAGGACCAGGTCGAGCGCTGCGGAGGGGCCGACGAGTCGGGGTAGGTACCAGGTCGAGCAGGCCTCGGGCACGATGCCGATGCGGCCGAAGACGAGTCCGATGCGGGCGGAGGTGGACATCAGTCGGCGGTCCATCGCCAGTGTCATCGTGGCGCCGATGCCCACAGCTGGGCCGTTGAGGGCGGCGATGACGGGTTTGCGGCAGTCGTGGATGGCGAGTGTGCAGCGGCCGCCGGTGTCGCGGACCTTTGCGATGGCCGGGTCGTCGAGGTCGGCCATGTCACTCAGGCCCGGTGTGCGTTGCTCGTCGAGGCCGAACACGTTGCCCTCGCGACTGAGGTCCATGCCGGCGCAGAACGCCCGACCGGCGCCGGTGACGATGACGGCGCGGACGGAGTCGTCATCGTTGACGGTGCGGAAGGAGTGCTCGAGTTCCTCGGCCATCGTGACGGTGAAGGCGTTGAGGTGTTCGGGTCGGTTCAGGGTGATCGTCAGGATGCCGTCGGTGACGTCGTGCCGGATTGTCTGGAAGTCCATGCTCAGACCGCCTGGGATGCGGTACGGGCGGCTGCCGGAAAGGAGTGGCCGAGGCCGGTGATGATGCGGTCGGCCTCGTCGATGATGCCGTCGACGATGTCCTGGCAGCTCTGCACGGAGTCGATCAGGCCCTGGGCCTGGCCGGCCCACCACATGCCGTCGTGCATGTCGCCGTGGGTGAGGACGCGGTCGCGTCCACGTGCTCCGGAGGCGAGGTCGGCCACGTCGGCGAAGGTGGCGCCGGGCTGTGCGGAGCGGCGGGCGATTTCCTCCGAGATCGTGTTGCGGGCCACCCGGGCGGTGTTGTTGAACTCGCGGAATACCAGTTGGGTCGCGCGTTCGTCGTTGGCGACGATCTGGTCTTTCACGTTTTGGTGGACGGGGGCTTCGGTGGAGGCGACGAAGCGGGTGCCCATGTTGACTGCGGATGCGCCCAGGGCGAGGGCGGCGACCAGGCCGCTGCCGGTGGCGAAGCCGCCGCTGGCGATCAGGGGGATCCGAACCTTGCGGGCGGCTGCGGGGATGAGGACGAGGCCGGGGATGTCGTCGTTGCCCGGGTGGCCGGCGCACTCGAAGCCGTCGATGCTGATTGCGTCGACGCCGAGCGCTTCCGCTTTGAGGGCGTGCCGCACGGCCACCGCCTTGTGGATGACTTTGATGCCCGCTTTCTTGAACGCGGCGACATGCTCGGCGGGGTTGGCGCCGGCCGTCTCGACGATGGTGATGCCGCTGTCGATGATCGCTTCGCGGTACTCGTCGTAGGGCACGGGGGTGAGCGTCGGAAGGATCGTGAGGTTGACGCCGAACGGGCGGTCGGTCATGGTTCGGCAGCGTGCGATCTCCTTGGCCAGGGCTTCGGGAGTCGGTTGGGTGAGTGCGGTGAGGAAGCCGAGGGCTCCGGCGTTGGCCACCGGCGCGATCAGGTCGGCGGTGCCGACGGCGGTCATTCCACCGCACACGATGGGGTGCTCGATCCCGAATTCCTCGGTGAACCGTGTCGAGAGCATGGCGTCCTTTCATTCGTGCCGAGCCCGGCCGGGCACGTGCGTTGTTCGCGTCAAAGAGCTGATCAGCCCACCCGGCGGAGCCACCCGAGCATTCGATGCACCGAGAGGTGCAGTGCGAGAAGGGTGTGCGAGACACGTTGGAACCGACCGGCGTCATGGGGAAGTCGCCATTTTCGCTCCCCATGCCTCCGCCGCTCTCATACGATAGAGAGTGAGTACTATCACGTCAAGGATGCGTCTTGCTGAGCGCGATGCAGGCCGATGTCGCATAATTGACGTGAAAGCGAACGCTCTCTATCGTTTGAATCGCCGACCGAATTGCGGGGTGCCCCGGTGCAACCTCGTGACGAGCACTGGGTCGGCCCGCGAATCCAGCCTCGTCTGAAGGAGAGCACCACATGAATACCCTTGCAGGAGACCTGGCGCGCGCGCTGGGCAATGTCGAGGCGATGCAGGAACTGTATGCCGACGACATCAGCTGGACACTGCCTGTCACCCTGGGTCGGATCGGCGGTACCCACGAGGGCAAGGACGCCGTCCTGCGGTTCAACAAGATTTCGTTGGGGCCCTACAGCAAGTCCGCGGGCACCAAGGTCGACATTCATCACGAGTTCGGTGACGGCGAATACAGCGTGGCCCGCTTCACCTGCCGTTCGACCGTCTCGGCGACCGATGAGGAATACGTGAACGAGTACGTGCTCTTCGCGCGTGGGCGTGACGGCAAGATCACCGAGGTCGTCGAGCACCTCGACACGCTCAAGGTCATGCACTACGAGGGACTGCGAACCTTCCTTCCGCGTATCTCGGGGGTCGTCGTCTCATGAGTGTGTTGAACCGGACGTGGCGCGTCGCGGGCATGCCCAGCGAACATTTGGAGACTTCCCACTTCTCGTTCGAGACCGCGGACCGGCCTGAGGCAGGCGACGGGCAGGTGTTGTGTCGGGTGCTGTGGATCTCCATGGACGCGGCGCAACGCGCGTGGTTCCAGGCGGCCACCTATCGTGCTGCGATCCAGGTCGGCGATGCCATGCCCGGGTTTTCGCTCGCCCAGGTTGTGGAGAGTCGCTGCGATGATTTCGCGGTCGGCGATATCGTCGCCGGTGATCTTGCATGGCAGGACTACGTCGTCGCCGAGCCGAGCGGCCTGCGTCGGATCGTTCCGAACCGGCCACTGTCCAACTACCTCAGCGTCTTGGGAATCACCGGCCTGACCGCCTACTTCGGCCTGCTCGACATCGGCGAGGCCAAGCCGGGGGAGACCGTCGTGGTCTCCGGGGCGGCCGGCGCAACAGGCACCCTCGTCGGGCAGATCGCGAAGCTGCAGGGGTGTCGTGTGGTCGGCATCTGCGGGAGCCCTGAGAAGCAGGAGTGGCTCACGTCGGAACTCGGATTCGACGCGGCGGTGAGCTACCGTGACGAATCGTTCCGGAAATCACTGCGCGAAGCGTGTCCCGACGGCATCGACGTCTTCTTCGACAACGTCGGTGGCACGACGCTCGACACCGTTCTCGGGTCCATGGCGTACCGTGGTCGCGTCGTCTGCTGCGGCGTCGTCTCGCAGTACGACACCACCACTCCCGTGCGCGGTGCGCGTGGTGTCCCCGGCGTGCTGATCATCAAGAGCATCACGATGCGCGGATTCCTGGTGATGACAGACTTCGCCGATCGGTGGGACGAGGGGCTGAAGGTGCTGGAGGGGTGGCTTGACGACGGTTCACTGAAGGTCCGCGAGGACACCCTCGAGGGACTCGAGAAGGCTCCGGAAGGCCTCATCGGGCTTCTCAACGGGAACAATGTCGGCAAGCGAATGATTCACGTGGCCGACCCGTCCTGACTTCGAGCAGGCGGCATCGGCGACACGATCGAGCGGTGGTTGACACCGCGAGCTTCGCGACGCCGAAACACCGCGGCGGACTGGCGTCGTGACCGAGCCAGTCCGCCGCGGTGTCTTGACCAGCCGATCGTCGGCGCCGGCCGTGTGCGTCGGCTCGAAATGGGTGGGGCCCTCGCCTTCACACCTTGCGGGGGGCGCGACCAAATAAATTGAATGGCCTCCCGCGGCCCGAGTAGATGGTTTCAATCCATGAATTCACACGAGCATCGCAGACGGCTTCAGAGGCGACATGCCGCATGGGTCGAGGTCGACCGTACGCGCAAGCATCGCGACACCGACGCGGAGTTCCTCATCGAGTTCGCCAGTAGGTGGGCTCCATACGGGGGCCCTAGCGACGAAGAGATCCTCGTTCACTTCGGCCTGACAAGGCCCAGCTTCATCGAGCGTTTGTGGCAAATCATTCCTGAATCCCACTGCGCTCACGAGGAGACGCTTAAGTTTGCGAACGTATACCCGCGTCGGCGTCACCTGCGAACAAACACTCGTCCACGCTGAGTGGTGTGCAGTCCACTCTGGAGCCGTGCTCGTCGCACACGAACGCGGCGTGCACAACGCGGTCATGCCGTAGACGCCGATGGTGACCGGATCGCGCTCGACCGCTTCCGCTTCGTTTGCGCCCGAACCACGAGAGCGTCGCCGCTAGGCAAGTAAGGACGAGGGCCGTCGCCATCCGACCGGGAGGGCGCCCAGGGCCCGCGTCCGTCGAGCTCGCATCAGCATCGCCCATGCCCTGAGCCGGCAAATGGTACGACGCAACGCTTGACGCACCCTGACGAGGCCCACCGAATCGACTCACTCGCCATGTTCTGGACCAGCATCGGCGACGGCAAGGAAGGCGTCACCGCCTTCGTCGAGAAACGAAAGCCGGATTTCCGAGGACGCGCATCCGAGATGCCGCAGTTCTTCGACGACTGGATCGCGCACCAACCCTGACCCCCGACTGCCCGCAACACCGAACTGACACCCCACCAAAACCGCACAGGAGACCCGGGCGCTCGCCACCTGAGTCTCATAGCGCCAGGGCGCCACGACGCTCAGAATTCGGGCGACGACAACCCCGTGACTGCGGCGACGCCTTGATTGCGGGAAATCCGCTCCGCGTGGGTGGCGGGGTGATCGAGGATCGGCGCGGACAACGAGGTTTCGAGATCATCGAAACGGTCGGCACCAAGACACGGTGGCAGGATCTGGACCCGCGACGGAAGTGCGCCCACGGTGTCGTCACCCCATGTCACTCACGGTATTGACGTGGTAGTGATCGCTCTCTATCGTAGCGGCTGTGGCACTACGCGAGAGGCAGACATCACACATGCAGGCAACCAGCACCGCCGACACATCTACCGGTGAGGCGTTCGAACGCGCGCTGCACGCGAACACTGTGTGCGAGGCGTTCCAGATCACCGCGGCCGCCCGCGCGGACCAGGTTGCCGTGCGCACCGCCGATGACGGTGTCTCGCTGACGTTCGGCACTCTCGCCGAGCGGGTGCGGCGGGTCGCGGCCGGTCTCGCGGCCCTGGGCGTCGAGCGCGGGGACACGGTGGGCATCATGCTCACCAACCGGCCCGAGTTCCATCTGGTGGACCTCGCTGCGATGCACCTCGGTGCCCTTGCCTTCTCGATCTACAACACCTCGGCGCACGATCAGATCGAGTATCTCTTCGCCGACGCCGGTAACCGCATCGTGATCACCGAGCGTGCGTTCGTCGACCGGCTGACCGCTGTCCGTGACGGCGGCACCCCGATCGATCACCTGATCGTCGTCGACGGCGCACCGGACGGCACCCTGAGCCTCGAGGAGGTGGAGGCGGGCGGCGACGAGCACTTCGACTTCGAGGCAGCCTGGTCGGCGGTCCGCCCCGACGACGTCCTCACCCTGATCTACACCTCCGGCACCACGGGACCGCCCAAGGGAGTCGAACTCACCCATCACAACATGATGACCAAGATCCGTGCCCTGCAGCAGATCTTGCCCGTCACGCCGGGGGGCCGCACCATCTCGTTCCTGCCCGCCGCGCACATCGGTGATCGGTGGAGCGGACACTATTCGCCGCTGGCGGTGTGGGGTTTCACCGTCACCACGTGCGCGGACGCACGCAAGGTGATGGAGATCGCGCAGCAGCTTCGCCCGACGGTGTTCCTGCCGGTGCCGCGGATGTGGGAGAAGGCGAAGGCGGCCGTGGAGGCGGACATCGACGCCGACCCCAACGTCGCGCGCCGCACGCTGACGCGTTGGGCCATCGACACCGGGATCAAGAAGGCCCGTACCGAGCAGGACGGGCGGTCCGTCGGCCCGATACTCGACCTGCAGGCGAAAATCGCCGACACGCTCGTCGGCTCGAAGATCCGCCGCAAGCTCGGGCTGGACCAGTCCGAATGGTTCCTGACCGGATCGGCGCCCACCCCGCGCGATGTGTTCGAATTCTTCGCCGCCGTCGGGATCCCGATCTGCGAGCTGTGGGCGATGAGCGAGACGTCCTGCGTGATGACCGTCAACCCGAAGGACCGCAACCGGGTGGGCACGGTCGGAGTACCGATCCCCGGGCTCGAGGTCAAGCTCGCTCCCGACGGAGAGCTCCTCGTGCGCAGCCAGACCGTGATGCGGGGCTACCGCAACAAGCCCGAGCAGACCGCCGAGGCCATCGATTCCGAGGGGTGGCTGCACACCGGCGACATCGGCACGATCGACGACGACGGCTACGTACGGCTGGTGGACCGCAAGAAGGACATCATCATCAACGCCGCCGGCAAGAACATGTCGCCCGCGAACATCGAGACCTGGCTCAGATCCTCGAGCCCCCTGATCGGGCAGGCGGCGTGCATCGGCGACGGCCGCCCCTACAACGTCGCCCTGATCACGCTCGACCCCGACGGCGCCGCCGGGAAAGCGGCAGACGATCCCGCCACCATCGCCGAGGTCGCGGCCGGTGTGGAACTCGCCAACAGCCACCTCTCCCGCGTCGAACAAATCAAAAAATTCACGATCGTCGCCGAGCCGTGGCTACCCGGCAGCGACGAACTCACCCCCACCATGAAGATCAAACGCAGAAACGTCGTCACCAAATACGCCACACAAATCGAGGAACCCTACGCGAAGTAACCATCGCCCCACCGCGGAAACAGCTCCCACAACCCCACCGGCGAAGCACACGCCGGGTCCCACTGCTGATCGTCGAGCCGCCCCGACCCAGGGCTTGGAGATCAGCCTCTCCTGTGGGTGAAAGTAGTTCGCCAGAAACGACCGCAGCGCCCATACCAGTTGAGCTCCAACAATTCTGCCTCGGTGTCGTAGCGGTGGTAGCCGATCACGATCCGCACGATCGCCCAGCTCTTCTGCTCCGCGTGGCGGCAGTCATACCCATTTTCTCGGCCTCGGTGCGCATGCTGTGTCCCCGCCCAGCCCGGCGATAATTGTCGATGACGATCGCCGTCCAGACGATCCCCGGCGGTGTTGCCGTCGTCGTGGACACCGGTCGATCCCGAACAACCTTGGTCCCGCGCCGTCCCGGTCACCTGATTCGATACCGGCACATTGCTTTTCAGCAGTGCGCTCGGCCCGGCCACCCACGCCCTCACGCTGATGTTTCCTGCATGCGGCGACCAGACGGCGGTTGCTGGCGGCCGCCGACGTGCCTCAGCGCGGCGGTGTCGTTGTCGATGCGAGTTCGTGGCGGCGCGGGAACCCCACCAGCTCGGGCGGAACCGAGCGGCCGCTTGCCGGCACACGCATCCGGCACCGCTCACTAGAACATCAGTGCCGCAATCCCTTTCGGTCCGCACCCAGATGGCGCGACGGTCGGGGGTGTGACAATTTTCGCCGGCAGCGGACCCCCTGCGCGCCTCGCGGGCAGTGACCCGGACCTTCTGTGATGAAGTCCACGCACATCATTGACAAGAGAGATAGCTCACTCTACCGTTAAGGGCGTGCCGTAGGGAGCTGACCGACGCCCGATCACCAGCTCAGCACAATCACACAATGGCGGAATCCGCAAGACGAAGTCATTCCGGCCGAGCGTTTCCGGCGTGCGCCGGTGATAAGCCGTTTTGCTTTCACCCGCCCATCAAGTAGAAGGAGCACCCCATGCCACTGTGGCAGCTGTTTACCCCGGAGAATGCGTTCACATCCGAAGAGAAGGCTGATCTGGCCAGCAAGATCACCAACATCTACTCGTCTGACTGGGCGCGGGAGAATTTCGGCTTCGAGCTGCCGCGGTTCTACACCTCAGTGGTCTTCCACGAGATCAAGGCGGACTCGTTCTTCGTCGGCGGTGAGTCGCGCGACAAGTTCGTCCAGATCGAGGTCGTCCACATCGCCCGTACGAACGAGGGGGCCGCCGCCCTCGCGGGCATCACTGTCGAGGAGATCCTCCGGCGGTACTTCGAGAACGTCAACGGGTTGCTCGAGCCGTACATCGCCGACCGCGGATACGAATGCGAGTTCCACGTCGAAACCGCGCCGTTCGAAACCTGGAGAATCGACGGCATGACGCCGCCGCCCCCCCATTCCGCGGCAGAGCGACGCTGGTTCGAGGACAACCGGAGCTCGCCGTACAACGCCGAAGAACTGAACAACGACCCACGTGTGGCGACTGCCTGAAACCGGCACCGTCTCACCCACCAACCTGACCCAGAACCGGGGTGCGTGCCGCGGCACGCACCCCGGTTCTGACCCAGCAATCCACATGACAGTTACTGAGGGAAAAGCCAATGCGTGAAGATATCGAGTTCGACGCTGAGGGTGTGACGCTGCGCGGCTGGTTCTACAAGCCCGAAGGCGTGTCCGGTGAAGTGCCGTGCGTGATCATGACGCACGGGTTCTCGTGCACCAAGGAAATGGGTCTCGAACCCTACGCCGAGGCGTTCACCGCCGCGGGTCTTGCCTGCGTGGTCTACGACAACCGCGGGTTCGGCGCCTCGGACACCGCCCCGGGCAAGCCCCGGCAGGAGATCGACCCGTGGGACCAGATCCGTGACTACCAGCACGCGATCACCTACGCACAGGCCCGGCCCGACGTCGACGCCTCACGGATCGGGGTGTGGGGCTCGAGCTACGCGGGCGGCAACGCCTTCGTCGTCGCGGCGATCGACCGGCGCGTGAAGGCCGTGTGCGGCCAGGTGCCGGCGGTCTCCGGGCGGCGCACCTTCGAGGCGAACGTTCCGAAGGAATTCTGGCAGGCCGCCTGGGACGGGCAGGCCGCCGATCGCCTCGCGCGAGCCCGAGGAGAGGCGCCCGCGATGATCCCGGTCGTCACCGCGGACCCGACACAGCCGGCCGTCATGCCGACGCCCGACGCCTACGAGTTCTTCTCCGCCTACGAGGGCACCGCGTGGCGCAACGAGGTGACGCTACGCTCGACCGAGCTGGGCTACGAGGCCGGTGAGTTCCTCGAGTTCGTCGCTCCGACCCCGCTGCTCATGGTGGTCGCCGAGGACGACACCATCGTGACGCCGGCCGAGTGGGCCAAGGAGGCCTACGACACCGCGGCCGAGCCCAAGCGCCTCGTCACGATCCCCGGCGGCCACTTCGACGCATACACCGGCCACCCCTTCGAGCTCTCCTCGGGCGCGGCACGCGACTGGTTCCTCGAACACCTGGCGCAGAAGGTGGTCCCGGCACCAGCCTGAGATCAAGGGTCTGTCATCGCGGCGGTCTCACTTCGTTCCCCCAGCAAAGCGCGGGGCACGAGGAGAGGCCGCCGCGACGCTGTCCGTGGTCGACGCCGAACGCCTCGAGCTGTCTCGAGGCACAGGCCCCCTCATCGGGCAGCCGGCGGACGCGCCGTCACCAGCCTGGCCTTCGTCGGTGGCCGATTTCGCGGTGATCGCGCGGCGTCGGAACGGTGCGCCGACCGCAATCTATGGCCTGCTCGTCGTCGCCGTCAGTGCCGGATCGCTTTGTCCAGCACGGACGCAACCCGTCGTGGCAGGCCTACCCGCACGACGTGCCGATCGCGGCGCTGCTCGCCTACGTAGCCGCTGAGGCCGCGTCCGACAGGTTCGGCCGCGGGCCGTCGCCTCGTTGGTGGCCGTCGTTCCACTCGTGATGGTGCCCACCGTGGCTGCGGGATCGACATTAGCCGGACGCCGAACGCCTGCACCCTCCGCCGCAGGCAACATCCCCGGCCCGACCGGAGCCCATACGCCGGCGAGGGCGAACGCACCCCGCTGCTGACGCGCCGGTACGCAACAGCCCGAAGCGCCCGGCGACTACCTCCTGCTCCGGATCAGTCCTGCTACCGACGATCGCGCACGTCGTCGCCGGTCGAGCCGGTCGAGGCGGCGGCCAGCGCGGCGTCGACCAGGGACTCGGCAGCCGAGCGGGCGTACATGGCACCCGAGGAATCCTGATACAGGGCCGCGGCCGCGGCCGCGCCGTCCAACAGCACCGTCAGCTGGATAGCGAGTCCTGCCGGATCAGGCACCCCGGCCTCGGCCGCGAATTCGGCGAACCATTGCCGCCCGGCCTCCTTGTAGCGGCGCGCGATCTTCGCGACCTCATGGTCCGGTGACGCCATCTCGACGGTCGCGTTGATGAAGGGACAGCCCCGGAAGTCTCCCTTTTCGAGCCGTTCACCGATGATGTCGAAGGTCGCCAGTATCTTCTCCCGCGGCGAGGACGCACGTCGCATGACCTCGCCGGCGACCTCCTCGACATAACACTCGCCGCGACGCTCGAGGTATGCCGCGGCCAGCCCATCCTTCGAGCCGAAGTTGCGGTACAGCGACATGATCGGCGTCCGCGCCTCTTCCAGGACGCGGTTGATTCCCACAGCGCGGATGCCCTCCTTGAAGAAGAGATCATCCGCGGCCGCCAGGAGGCGCTCGCGCGGGGAGATTTTCGTTGCTGTCATACCAAGATAATAGCGAGCGAGCGCTATCTCACACATCAAGCGAGCACTAAATCACACGCCGGGGGTCTGGTTGATGGATTGGGTGGTCGCTCCTGCTCTTGTCCAACCCCGTGATAGAGACTACTCTCTATTGATATACCGTCTCTCCCTTAGCAGGCCGCCGCCGACCCCACGCCCCGCGAAGACGCGCTGCCCAACCCCCAACCCTGGAGGTACTACGTGACCATCGACGCTCACTCACCTAGCGCAGGCTCGGAATCGTCACCGGCTGCACCGCCGATCCGCGCGACGACCTACGTCGGCCGCTGGCCCCGGGTCCCGCACAATTGGCCCGAAATGCCCACCGGGACTTTCTCGCCGACCACCGCCACCATCGTGAGCGGCCCGACCGAGGCAGTTCTGATCGACGCCCAGTACCTGAAGGACGACGTCCGGGATCTCGGAGACCTGATCGAACGCACCGGGAAGACACTCACCACGATCTACGTCACGCATGCGCATGCCGATCACTACCTCGGCATCGGTCCCCTGATGGAGCGGTTCCCGGAGGCGAAGTGTGTCGCGCTGCCCCATGTCGTCGAGGCCATGAAGGAAAATATGGAGGAACACCGTCAGCAGTGGGCGATGATGTTCGGCGACGCCTGCGTCGTCAGCGATGCGCTCCCGGACCCGATCGAGGGTGACACGCTGTACGTCGACGGCTCACCACTGAAGATCATCGAGGTCAAGCAGGCCGACATCCACCCGACCTCGATCGTGCACATCCCGGCGATCGATGCCGTGGTGGCCGGTGACGCCGTCTACAACGAGATCCACCCCATGCTCGGCCTGGCGACGCCCAAGGAGTGGCAGGACTGGCTCGAAACCGTGGACCTGGTAGAGAAGCTCAACCCTCGGATGATCGTGGCCGGCCACCGCCGGCCCGACGGCGACGATTACGCGGTCGAGTCGATGATCGCGCAGACCCGCGCCTACATTCAGGACTTCGCGGCCGCCTACGAGACCGCGAAGGGCGCTGAAGACCTCATCGACGAAATGTCGACCAAGTACCCACACCACGGCAATCTTTGGTCGCTGGAGTTCTCCGCCCTGAGTGTCATCGCGCTTCGCGACGCGGGGAGCTCAGCAGCCGACCTCGTCCCGTGACGAAATCCTGCTTTCCTGACATACCTGTAGGTGCCTGAGCGCGTCGCGGCGCCGCACGACGCGATCGGAGAGGTTCCCATCGCGTTCGTCGTCGCAGCAGCACATGACACCGGTATTGATGAGGGCGATCTACGGAGTCGCTGTGCGGCGGCGGTGTCCCACTTCAAAGTCCCCGCTGAATTTCATTGCCCTACTGGAGATTCCACGCACCAGATCAGGGAAGATCCAACGCCACCGGCTGCACCGTCCAAAATCTGTCGTCGCCGAATGGTCCCGTTCATTGCGGACACCCGCGTTGCCGTTAGAGCGGTCTGCAGCCAGTGCTGTGAGACGCCGTAGAAGGGAAACACACGCACTATGAAGATTCGCGGAGCCGTTCTCGAGGCGAGCGGCCGTCCACGGCCGTACGCGGACTCCACACCGATCTCGATCACCGAGCTCGAACTCGATTCGCCGGGACCCGGCGAGGTCCTCGTCCGGATTGAAGCGGCCGGAATTTGCCACTCCGACCTGTCCGTCGTCGACGGCAACCGTCCCCGGCCGATCCCCATGCTGCTCGGCCACGAGGCGGCAGGCCGGGTCGAACAGCTCGGCGCCGGTGTATCCGATTTGGTCGTCGGGCAGCGCGTCGTCATGGCTTTCCTGCCGCGCTGCAACAATTGCGCCGAATGCCGAACCGACGGCAAACTGCCCTGCTCCCCAGGCAGCGCAGCGAACAACGCGGGCACCCTCCTCGGCGGCGGTATCCGCCTGCACCGCGACGACACTGACATCAAACATCACCTCGGCGTCTCCGGTTTCGCCACGCACGCTGTCGTCGACCAGCGTTCGGTCGTACCCGTCGGAGACGACGTCCCACCCGACATCGCCGCCGTACTCGGGTGCGCCGTCCTCACCGGTGGCGGGGCGGTCATCAACGCCGGCCGCCCGACCCCGGGCCAAGCGGTCATGGTCGTCGGGCTCGGTGGTGTCGGCATGGCGGCGCTGATCACTGCGCTATCCCTCGGGGAGGGCGAGGTGATCGGCGTCGACTCCAATCCCGACAAGCTCACTCAGGCAACAAAGTTGGGTGCGTCCGCGACCTACACTCCCCAAGAAGTCGCCGAGCTGAACATCCAGGCGCCGATCGTCATCGAGGCGGCAGGGCACCCCCGCGCCTTCGAGACCGCCCTCACTGCCACCGCCCCCGGCGGCACCACCGTCACCGTCGGCCTCCCGGCCCCGGACGCCCGGTCGTCGGTCTCGCCGCTCGCCCTGGTGGCCGGCGCGCGGACCATCATCGGCAGCTACCTCGGCTCCGCGGTACCGTCCCGCGACATTCCGGTCTTTGCGCAGCTGTGGCGCGACGGAAAACTCCCGGTCGAGAAGCTGATCTCGTCGCGGATCGCGCTCTCGGACATCAACTCCGCCATGGACCAACTCGCCGACGGCAACGCCATCCGGCAAGTCATCATCTTCGACGAGAAGTGAGGAAGCCTTGACCAGCACCCAGACCTCCCAGCAGGCGCTACTCGAGACCGTCCCGACCGGACTGTACATCGGAGGGCGGTGGCGCCCGTCCGAGTGCAACCAGAGCGTCCCTCTGCAAGTTCAGCGGTAGCGACGTCATCGTCCTCATCTGACGCATGTTTGGCCACTGCGACTCAGCCAGTGCGGGAATCGTCGGACAGTGGGGAGCGGGCCAGGAACGAGAACGGGGCTTCGGTGATTCGCTAGCAGGCTTGTTCAGGTCCGGTCGCTCGGTGCGGCGAGGAGGGAGCGAAGGCCGTCGTCGTCTAGGTACTCGATCAGTGCTTTCGCGAGAATTGCAGGGTCGGCGTCGAGGCGCCGGAAGGTGCGGGTGACCTTCGCGGCGGTCACCGGCACTCGTTCCGCCGGCTTACGGCCGCTGTCAGTGGGAGACGAATCTAGTTCAACACCTTGATGTTACG
Source organism: Rhodococcus sp. MSC1_016 (assembly GCF_023667485.2). Taxonomy (NCBI): domain Bacteria; kingdom Bacillati; phylum Actinomycetota; class Actinomycetes; order Mycobacteriales; family Nocardiaceae; genus Rhodococcus; species Rhodococcus sp. MSC1_016. The sequence continues at coordinate 4,194,564 of NZ_JAMOZI020000001.1, read as the reverse complement.
CTCGCGCTCGGAGTTCCAGGCCTCAACTTGCTTCTCTGGTGGGATGGCGCGAGCGAGCGGGCGGTGCGAATGGCGAGTTCGCCGCTACGTAAGGGCGGTGTGGAGTTCGTGGGTAAGTTGTAGCAGGGCGGGTCCTTGGGAGATCCAGCCTTGGACTTCGCGAGTTTCACGGCGGCCTTCTCGGCGGTTCCGCACTCGCAGATCAGGAGTTCGACGGCTTTGCGTCATCGATGACGTCGAAGTCGCGGCGGCCGACGTTCTCGATGACCGCCGCGGCGAGTAGGGTCTCCCAGTCCTTGGCGACCTAGTCCCTGACCTGACACTTTTAATGAAACCTTGTTGACAAGGCGCTGTTCAATCATTTCATTAGGCAACACACTTTTATTCCCCACACCCGTCCGCAACTCTTGCGGACCGACATGACGGAGAAATCAAGATGAGCGCTGAGGCAGTCGATGTACGCGAAAGTCCTACCGTGAAAGATTTCACGGTGCGCCGTGCGGCTACCACACGGTGGTCCGACAACGACATGTACGGCCATCTGAACAATGCCGTGTATTACCAACTCTTCGATGCGGCGATCAACAACTGGATGATCGAGCACTCCGGTTTCGACCCGGTTGCGGCTCCGGCCATAGGCGTCGTCGCCGAGTCCGGATGCCGGTATTTCGAGCAGCTGCAGTTCCCGCAGGCTTTGGAGGTGGGAATCCGTGTCGCCAGGCTGGGCCGCACCAGCGTCACCTATGACCTCGGGCTTTTTTCTGCCGGGCTGCCCGAGACGGCGGCGATAGCCGCGCGGGGCCGGTGGGTGCACGTCTATGTCGACCGTGACACCAGGCGCCCGGTGCCGATCCCTGACGTGCTGCGGCGGCTGTTCGAATCGGCCACCGGATAGCCGCGGCAATCCCAGGGATGGTTTCGCGGCCACGGCATTGCACGCAGAGGAGCTGATCGCACATGGCGGGGACTGTGGAGGCCACGTCAGACTGGTCTGCCACTTCAGTGAGCCGCGTTGTCGACGCGATAACCCGCGGGTAACGTGTCCGGCACCTGGTCGTTGCTCAGGTGGTGCGAGTGGAGTGTGTCATGGCAGTACGGTCTGGGAATGGACCGTCCGGTGTTCCCGCGGAGCTGACCAGTTTCGTCGGCCGCCGGAAGGAGGCTGCTGAGGTACGGACACTCCTATCGACTGCGCGGCTGGTGACTCTCGCCGGCGTAGGCGGCGTCGGGAAGACGCGGCTAGCGCTGCGGGTGGCAAGCGACGTCCGCCGCGCCTTCCCCGACGGGGTCTGCCTGGTCGAACTGGCAGCCTTGAAGGATGCGGCCCTGTTGCCACACACCGTGGTGAACGCACTCGAGTTGCTGGAGCAGTCCACGAGGCCTCCCACAACCGTCCTGGCGGACCATCTACGCGGTCGGCAGATGCTCCTGATCATCGACAATTGTGAGCACTTGCTGCAGGCTGTCGCTGACCTCGCTGAGCTTCTGCTCAAGATGGCACCGGAACTGAAGATCCTCGCTACCAGTCGGCAAGCCCTCCGGATCACCGGTGAGCACATCTATCTTGTCCCACCTCTCCCCGTCCCAGACGCGAGAGCTCCGCACACACCTGGCATGGCTACCGGCTTTCCGGCAGTTTCTCTGTTCGCCGACCGAGCCTCGTCGGCAGTGCCCGGGTTCACCATCAGTCCTGCCAATGAAGCGGCAGTCATTCGCCTCTGTCACAGGCTGGAAGGCATCCCGCTCGCGATCGAGCTGGCCGCCGTCCGACTGCGCGTGCTGGATGTCTCGGACCTTGCAAATCGGCTCGACAGCAGGTTCGAGTTACTTCTTTCGGGGAGCAGGAGTGCACCGAAACGGCACCAGACCTTAAAGGCACTAATCGACTGGAGCTACGACCTCTGTGCCGTGCGCGAGCAGGAATTGTGGGCGCGTGCCGCAGTCTTCGCAAACGGCTTCGGACTCAGTGCCCTCGAAGCCGTCTGTGCGGACGAACAAATTCCCCCTGAGACCATTCTCGACACGGTTGCCGAGTTGACCGAAAAGTCAATCTTCGTGCGCGAGGAGCATGGGGGACGCGTCCGTTTCCGCATGCTCGAGACCATTCGAGAGTACGGGCAGGCTCGGTTACGTGAGAGCGGATCCGAACCGGTGTTTCGCCGCCGCCATAGGGACTGGTGCCTCCAGCTGGTGGAGCAAGCCGCCACCGAATGGTTCGGCCCACTACAGGAGGACTGGGCGAGTGTTCTTCAGGACGAGCACGCGAATCTGCGTGGCGCACTCGAATACTCCCTCACGGAGCCAGGCGAGATCGGCGTCGCCCTTCGCATGGCTGGTCTTCCTTGGTTCATGTGGCTCGCTCTCGGATTCATGACTGAGGGTCGCCACTGGATCGAACGGGCCCTTCAAGCAGACAAGACGCCCAGCCACGAGCGCGCCTGGGCCTTAGCGACCTGCGGTTACATCACAATCCTCCAAGGGGATAGGGAAGCCCAAGCAGCGCTTCTCGCGGAAGCCCATCGGCTTGCCGTCGAACTCGACGACGATGCCGCTCGCGCCTACGCGACGCACTTGCTCGGAATGCAGGGCAACTTCAGTGGCGAGCTCGCAGCCGGGATTCCGCTATTCGTCGAAGCCCTGGAACGCTACGCCGCCGTCAACGTACCCCAGGACTACCCCAATTCACTTCGCATTCCACTGGCCATCACGTACTTGCTGCTGGGCGAGTTGGACAAGGGCTCGGCCGTGGTCGACGAACTCGAGCGGCTGTGCGAGGTAGCCGGCGAACGCTGGCTCCTCTCGTATGCGAAATGTGTCCGCGCCTTCCTCCACTTACTGAGTGGCCGCCTAACGGAAGCAGAGACACTTCTGCTTGATGCACTGAGAGTCCGACGGCCCATCCACGACATCTTTTGGCGTGCGATGGCTTTGAACTTCCTTGGTTGGGTCACCGTCGCGAAGGGCGATTGCACACGCGCAGCAGTGATTCTGGGCGGCGCCGACACGCTCTGGCAGACTATCGGTGCGCCGTTATTCGGATCGATCCAACTCCAGGCTCGGCGCCGACAATTCGAGGCTACCGCAAGAAAGGCCATCGGCGACGACGCGTTCGACAGTGCCTTCAAGCGCGGACACGGCCTAGACGGAAACGCTGCGGTGGCATTCGCCTTGGGCGAACCCCTCCGCGAGCGGCAACGGGCCGGCGCAGGTCGCTCCGAAGCGGAGCCAGACCCCAGCGAGCTTACCCCGCGCCAGCGTGAGGTTGCCGAACTGGTGACGGACGGATTGACAAACGGTGAGATCGCCTCACGGCTCTTCATTTCGCCGCGTACCGCCGAAGGACATGTGGAAAATATCCTGACCAAGTTGGGCTTCACGTCCCGTGCGCAGATCGTGAACTGGGTGGCAGCACAGCGATTCGCATCGATCAACGACTCCCGCTAGCTGCTCGCGTGACCGCCCGCTGAATTGGCACCGGCATCGGGGGCGCGACGAGCGCACGCACTTAATACTGCAACGACAGTTTGTGATGTCGATGTTTGGAGTGGCTGGCGCGCGCTCCGGCCTGGCTGGCGCGGCGTCAGTTCGATCGGTGCCAGACATGCGGGCGACAGCAGTTTGGGCACTGTTGATGGCGGCTACCTGCGCCTCCACGTGGCTTCTGTCGAAGAATGCTCTCAGCCCAACCATCGCTGTCGTCGGCATTTTCCTGATCCCTGCCGTAAAAGTCCGGTTCGTGATGCTGGACTTCATGGAGCTGCGACATGCGCCGCTGCCGGTACGGATCGCGTTCGAGGGATGGATCGTGCTGGTGACGTGTCTGATCCTCGAGTTCTGGTTCGCCACCCCCGGCGATCACCGGCTGACAACGCATCCACCGTCTGTCCCACGGCTCGCGGCCGAGAGCGACGCCTCCTCGCCAACCGACTCCTTCGCAGCTTCTTCAGGCGCCTGCGAAGGAGTCGGTTCGCGCCGGAGACATGTTGCAGTGCTCCGGATTTCACGCCATCGGGCGCTGACGTGCCGATCCCGACGGGTTGAGCCCGCGGACCCCGGCCTCGTCGGGACCCGGTCGCGGCGGATGTGGGGACAACAAGCCCTTCCCGTGGTAGAGAGCGCTTGCTATAGTACGGTCATGACCACTTCCCCCCTGCCTCGAATCCGTCAAGCCGTACTTGTTGCACGTGACCGCGAATCTGCCGTCAAGGCGCTGCGGGCTCAGCTCCCACTCGGTGACCCGTTCAACGATCCCGAGGTCGAACAGTTCGGAGTCCGCAACGCAGTCATGCCGCTCGGTGACTCGTTCGTCGAGGTAATCGCGCCGTTCGAGGAGGGGACCGCGGCCGGCCGCCATCTCGATCGGCTCGGCGGTGACGGCGCCTACATGGTCATGTTCCAGGTCGACGACATCGCCGCCGCCCGCACACGAATCGACCAGCTCGGCTTGCGCACCGTCTACGACCTGGAACGCGACGGCGACACCGACATTCATCTCCATCCCGGCGACGTGCCGGGCGCGATCGTGGCGATCGACTCGATGAAGTTGCCGGAGTCGTGGCGCTGGGCCGGCCCGAAATGGATCGCAACGGCACCAGCCGAGCTCGGTCCGGGCCGCGTGACCGGAGCGACGGTGACCGCCCGCGAGCCCGCTGCGCTGGCGAAGACATGGGCAGCCGTCCTCGGCGTGGACGCCGATGGTGACCGGATCGCGCTCGACGGCGGCGAGCTCCGCTTCGTCCAGGGCGAGCGCGACGGGATCGCCGCCTTCCACATCGCCGGAGTAACTGCCGACACCTCGATCGGCGACTTCCGCTTCGTGTACGTGTGAACCCGGGCGCGGCCGGGCCGGCGGGACGGTAAATCGCGGCCGGCCCGGCCACGTCGGGTGCGTGGCACGAACGATCGGACTACCCGCGGCAACGCGGCCCGATGGCACAGCGGATCGGTCGGGAGCAGACCGGTCACGAGCGGGCGGCCACGATGTCGAGTGCCATGTCGGCATACTCCTTGCCGATCTGATCGGGCGTCCAGCGGCCGCCCTCACGATACCAGCGGGCGAGGTCGATGCCGAGGGAGAGCAGGGCGGTCGCGGCGAGCCGCGGGTCCCGAGGGTGAAACTCGCCGGCATCGACCCCGCGCGCGACAAGTGCGCGGATCTCGTCGTCGATCTCCCGCCGCAGTCGGCGGATCACCGCGAGGTGGTCTGGTGTCAACGCACCGATCTCGTAGTTGATGACCCGCGCTCCTACGTGGTCGCGGGCGTGGTGGGTGGCGAAGTCGTACACCACTCTGCGGAGTGCGTCGACAGGGTTGTCAGAGGCCGCGATGGCTCCCCGGATGAGCCGCAGGGTGTCGTCGTGTCCCTCCTTGGAGATCAGGTAGAGCAACTCCTCTTTCGACTTGTGGTGCACGTAGAGCGCCGCCGGGCTCATGCCGGCTGCCGAAGCGATGTCACGCGTCGTCGTTCCGTGAAAACCCTTCTCGGCGAACGCAGTGACCGCGGCCTCGAGCAGGCGGGCGCGCGACGTTTCGGCGCGGGAGAGGGCAGTCTGTTCGGTCATCGCGATTCCATTGTCTCTGTCGGCAGGGGCGTCGTCGAGGTGGGCATCGACGCGCAGGGGGCTTGGTGGCGCGGCTCACACAAATGCCGTCGGCTGCCTGGTTGACGGGCCGCCGTACCGTGCACCATAGTAGCGATTAAGCAAGCGCTTAGTCACTTACGCGCCAGTCGCTGAGAGAGGCCGCAACATCGATGCCCGAAGCCGTGATCGTCTCCGCCGTCCGCTCGCCGATCGGGCGGGCCGTCAAGGGCTCGTTGAAGGACATTCGTCCCGACGACCTCGCCGTGCAGATGGTCCGGGCCGCGCTGGCCAAGGTGCCCGAACTCGACCCGGCAGAAGTGGTCGACCTCGCTCTCGGGGTGGGCCAGCCGGCAGGGGAGTCGGGAAACAACCTGGGCCGTGCGGTCGCGGTCCTGAGCGGGCTGGATCACCTGCCGGGCGTCACCGTCAACCGCTACTGCTCGAGCAGCCTGCAGACCACACGAATGGCCTTCCACGCCATCAAGGCGGGCGAGGGTAATGCCTACATCTCGGCCGGCGTCGAGACGGTGAGCCGGTATCCCCATGGGTTCGCGGACAACCCTGAGGCGCAGAACGCTGCCTTCACCGCCGCTCAGGCCCGCACCGCCGAGCGCGCGGCCGCCGATGCCGAGAGGTGGCAGGACCCGCGGCACACGGGGCACCTGCCCGACCTGTACATCGCGATGGGACAAACGGCGGAGAACGTCGCGCAGGTCCTCGGCATGTCGCGCCAGGAGCAGGACGAGTTCGCCGTGCGCAGTCAGAATCTGGCCTGCCAACGCATCGAGGAGGGCTTCTGGGCCCGCGAGATCGCGCCGGTCACCATGCCCGACGGAACCGTCGTCTCCGCCGACGACGGTCCGCGGCCCGGCACGACCCTCGAGGGCGTCAGCGGGCTCGCGCCGGTCTTCCGCCCGGACGGCACGGTGACCGCGGGCAACGCATGTCCGCTCAACGACGGTGCCGCGGCGCTGATCGTCATGAGCGACACGAGAGCCGAGGAGTTGGGTCTCACGCCGCTGGCTCGGATCGTCTCGACGGCGGTCACCGGCCTCTCCCCGGAGATCATGGGCCTCGGGCCGGTGGGCGCAATCCCGGCTGCGCTGCGCAACGCGGGGCTGAGCCTGGCCGACATCGACCTGTTCGAAATCAACGAGGCGTTCGCGGTCCAGGCGCTCGGATCCGCGCAGCAGCTGGGTATCCCGCTGGAAAAGCTCAACGTCAACGGCGGCGCAATCGCCGTCGGCCACCCGTTCGGCATGACCGGAGCCCGCATCGCCACCACGCTCATCAACTCACTGCAGTGGCACGACAAGCGCTTCGGCGTCGAATCCATGTGTGTCGGTGGCGGTATGGGCATGGCCATGGTCATCGAACGTCTGAAGTAAGAGGAACTGACATGAACAAGCGTTTCGAGGGTAAGACCGCGATCGTCACCGGAGCGAGCCGCGGTATCGGGCTCGCCATCGCCGAGCGGCTGGTCGCCGACGGCGCCCGCGTCGTCATCACGGCGCGCAAGAAAGAGGCCCTGGACGAGGCCGTGACCCACCTCGGCGGTCCGGATGTCGCGCTCGCCGTCGCGGGCCGCGCCGACGACGCGGATCACCAGGGCGACGCGGTGCGGCAGGCGGTCGAGACCTTCGGGAGCATCGACTTCCTGGTCAACAACACCGGGATCAACCCCGTCTACGGTTCGCTCGTCGACCTAGACCTGGCGGCTGCTCGCAAGATCGTCGAGGTCAACTGCATCGCCGCGGTCTCCTGGGTCCAGCAGGTGCACAAGGCCTGGATGAAGGACAACGGCGGCGCGATCGTCAACGTGTCGTCGCTCTCCAGTATTCGCACGGCGCCCGGGATCGGGTTCTACGGCGCCAGCAAAGCCATGCTGAACTCGCTCACCGAATTGATGGCAGTCGAACTCGGGCCGGACATCCGGATCAACGGGGTCGCTCCGGCGGTGGTGAAGACGCGGTTCGCCACGAAGCTGTACGAGGGCCGCGAAGACGCGGTCACCGCGGCGTACCCCCTGAAGCGGCTCGGCGTACCAGAGGACATCGGCAGCGTCGTCTCCTTCCTGCTCTCCGACGATGCCGCATGGGTCACCGGACAAACCGTCGTCGTCGATGGCGGCGTCAGCCTCCAGAGCATGGGTGAGTGAGCCGGTGCGAGAAATCGATGCGGTCCTCTTCGACTACGGCGGCGTACTCACCGGTCCGGTGCGGGACTCGATCGCGGCGTGGCTAGCCGCGGATGGAATCGAGCCCGAGTCGTTCTCACGTACGTTGCGTGCCTGGATGTCCCGTGATGTCGAAGACGGTACGCCGGTCCATCGGCTGGAGACCGGTGCGCTCCCGGTCGCGGCTTTCGAGGCGTTGCTCGCGGCAGAGTTGCAGACCACCGACGGGCGCGTAGTCACGCCGGACGGGATGCTCAGCCGGCTCTTCGCCGGCATGCAGGCCGACTCGGCAATGTTCGAACTGGTCGAAGACCTGCGCGAAACCGGTCTCGAGGTCGGCCTTCTCTCCAACAGTTGGGGCAACACCTACCCACGCGCCCGAATCGACGAACTGTTCGATCCGGTCGTGATCTCCTGCGAGGTGGAACTCCGCAAACCCCACGCCGCCATCTACGAACTTGCCGTCGACAAACTCGGCGTACCCGCCGACCGGGTGCTCTTCATCGACGACGCCGAGCCCAACGTGATCGGTGCGCGGGCAGCCGGCCTCCAATCCATGCTGCACATCGACCACGCGTCGACGCGCGCCGCCCTGGCCGAACTGGTGCCAGGCCTCACACCCCACCCCACAGGAGTTCCCGCATGACCACACCCACCACGACCCGGACCGCCATCGTGACCGGAGCCGCCCGCGGCATCGGAGCCGGTGTCGCGAAGCGCCTCGCCGCAGACGGCCTCGCCGTTGCCGTCCTCGACCTCGACGAGACCGCCTGTAAATCCGTTGTGGCCGAGATCGAGACGGCGGGGGGCCGGGCACGTGCGGTCGGCGTCGACGTCGCCGACGAGGCGGCGGTGCAGGCCGCGGTCGAGCGGGTCGCCGCCGAGCTGGGCGAGCCGACCGTGCTGGTCAACAACGCCGGGATCCTCCGGGACAACCTGCTCTTCAAGATGACCACCACCGACTGGGACGCGGTGATGAACGTCCACCTGCGTGGCACTTTCCTCATGACCCGTGCCGTGCAGGGTTACATGACCAAGGCGAACTGGGGTCGCGTGGTCAACCTGTCGAGCACCTCCGCGCTCGGTAACCGGGGCCAGGCCAACTACGCCGCAGCGAAGGCCGGGATCCAGGGCTTCACCAAGACGGTGGCCCTCGAGCTCGGCAAGTTCGGCGTGACCGCGAACGCCATCGCGCCAGGATTCATCGAGACCGAGATGACCAAGGCCACCGCGGAGCGGATGGGCGTGCCGTTCGACGACTTCAGGGCCTTCTTGGTCAAGGAGATCCCGGTCGGGCGCGCCGGCCAGCCTGCCGACGTCGCGCACGCGGTCTCGTTCTTCGCCAGCGAGGGCGCTGGCTTCGTGTCCGGTCAGGTGCTCTACCTCGCGGGCGGGCCGAAGTCATGAGGGTCTTCGACGGCATCGCCGACCTCGAGAAGGCCGTGGGCACGCACCTCGGTCACTCCGAGTGGCACACGGTCAACCAGGACCAGATCGACGCCTTCGCGGCGGCGACGGGCGACCACCAATGGATCCACGTCGACCCGGCGAAGGCGGCCGAGGGGCCGTTCGGAACGACCGTCGCCCACGGCTTCCTGACACTCAGCCTGGTGCCGATGCTCACCTGGCAGGTGTACAAGGTCGAGGGCGTCAAGATGGGCGTCAACTACGGCGCCGACAAGCTCCGCTTCCCCTCGCCGGTGCCGGTCGGGTCGCGCGTCCGGGCGGGCGTGGAGCTGACCTCGGTCACGCCGAACAAGCTGGGCTACCAGGTCGCCACCCGGGTGACGATCGAACGGGACGGCGGCGACAAGCCGGCCTGCGTCGTCGACATGCTCGCGGTCGTGGTGCCGTGATGGCAACCGCACAAACGCCCCTCGGCCTCGATCTCGATGTCCTCGGCGCGTGGTTCGCGTCTGAAATCCCGGGCTCGGGCAGCGATCTGCGGGCGACCCTGATCGCCGGCGGAAGGTCCAATCTGACCTACATCGTGACCGACGGCCGGCAGGAATGGATCGTCCGTCGGCCACCGCTCGGTCACGTGCTCGCGACCGCCCACGACATGAACCGCGAGTACCGGGTCATGTCGGCGCTCCAGAACACCGGGGTGCCGGTCCCACGGACCTTCGCGTTGTGCACCGATCCTGCGGTGCTGGGCGCGGATTTCTATGTCATGGAGCGGTGCGCCGGTACGCCGTACCGGACCGCGTCCGAGCTCGAACTGCTCGGCACCGAGCGGACTCGCACGATTTCCGAACGCCTCGTGGACACGCTCGCCGCGCTGCACGCGGTCGAGCCGGCGTCGGTCGGGCTCGGTGACTTCGGGCGCCCGGAGGGGTTCCTCGGCCGCCAGGTCGCCCGCTGGAAGAAGCAGCTCGACGCGTCGCACACCCGTGACCTGCCCGCCGCCGACGAGCTGTATCGCAGACTCGCGGAGTCAGTGCCGACCGAGTCCGCTGCGGGCATCGTGCACGGCGACTTCCGGCTCGACAACGTCCTGGTCGACAACTCCGATCAGGTGGCCGCCGTCCTCGACTGGGAGATGGCCACGCTCGGTGACCCGCTGACAGATCTGGCGCTCATGCTCGTCTACTTCCGACTCGATGCAGACGCCGGCAGCGACTCGGCGGGCAATGTGTCGACTGCGCCCGGGTTCCTCGACGAGCGTGCGGTGATCGAGCGGTACTCACGCGGCAGTGACCGCGACCTCTCCGGGTTCGGCTTCTACCTCGGCCTCGCGGCCTTCAAGCTCGCCGCGATCATGGAGGGCATCAACTACCGCCACCTGCACGGCCAAACGGTCGGCGACGGCTTCGACCGCGTCGGCGAAGCGGTCCACCTGCTGCTCGACGCAGGCCTCAACGCACTGAAGGAGAACACCTGATGGGCTTCCAGGAGCTCGAGCACCGCTTGACGTGGGAACACCCGACGCACCTGTACCTGAAGGCGAAGGCCGACCAGGTCGCGTTCGGCACCGCAGGCGCACACCGCGCCGCGCTCGACGGCCTCGTCGACCTCACGGTGGGGGAGACGCGATGATTATCGGAGTGCTGAAGGAGGCGCGTGCCGGGGAGACTCGGGTCGCGGCAACGCCGACGACCGTCGCCGCGCTGCAGAAGCTCGGTTACCAGGTGGTGGTCGAGCCCGGCGCCGGCGAACCTGCCGGCTTCACCGACGGCGCGTACGCCGAGGCGGGCGCCGAGCTGAGGGATCCGCTCACGGCCGACGTGGTCATCGGGGTGAACCCACCGACGCTCGCGCAGCGGGACCGGTTGCAGCCGGGAGCCACGCTGATCGCGATGCTCAACCCGCGGCTCGACGACGGAATCGTCGCGGACCTGGCGCAGCGCCCGATCACGGCGCTGTCGATGGACGCCGTGCCGCGGATCTCACGCGCACAGTCGATGGACGTGCTGTCCTCGATGGCGAACGTCGCGGGTTACCGCGCCGTGGTGGAGGCCGCCCACGAGTTCGGCCGGATGTTCACCGGGCAGGTCACCGCGGCCGGCAAGATCCCGCCCGCGCGGGTCTTCGTTGTCGGAGCGGGCGTCGCCGGACTCGCCGCGATCGGTGCTGCGTCCGCCATGGGCGCGATCGTGCGTGCTTTCGACGTGCGCCCGGAGGTGGCCGAGCAGGTCGCGTCGATGGGCGCGGAGTTCGTCGAGATCGATTTCGAGGCCGAGGTCAGCGCCGACGGTTACGCCAAGGAGATGACCGCCGAGCAGGAGATCGCCACCGCGGCGATGTACGACGAGGAGGCGCGTGCGGCAGACATCGTCATCACCACCGCGCTGATCCCGGGTCGCCCCGCCCCGAAGCTGATCACCGAGGAGACCATCGCCGCCATGCGCAACGGCTCGGTGATCGTCGACATGGCTGCGGCCAACGGCGGCAACGCCGCGTTGACGAAGACCGATGAGCGCGTCGTCAGCGACAACGGCGTCCGAATCCTCGGCTACACCGATTTGGCAGGCCGGCTCGCCGCCCAGGCGTCACAGTTGTACGGCACCAACATCGTCAACCTGCTCAAGCTGCTCACGCCCGGTAAGGACGGGGAGCTCGTCCTCGACTTCGAGGACGTCGTGCAGCGTGGCATCACCGTCGTGCGGGACGGCGAGTCGACCTGGCCGCCACCGCCCGTGCAGGTCTCGGCCGCACCCCGCACGCCCGCCGCGGCAACTGTCCCCGCCGCCGAACCGAAGGAGCCGATGAGCCCGGGCAAGCGGCTCGGCGTCGTCGCGGCGGTGGCTGCGGTCCTGTTCCTGCTGATCGGCGTCGCACCCGCGCAGCTCCAGCTGAACCTGACCGTATTCGCGCTGGCGATCGTGATCGGCTACTACGTGATCGGGCACGTGCACCACGCGTTGCACACCCCGCTCATGTCGGTGACCAATGCAATCTCCGGGATCATCGTCGTCGGCGCCCTGCTGCAGATCGGCAAGGGCGACACCGCGATCACGGTGATCTCATTCGTAGCAGTCCTGTTGGCCTGCATCAACATCTTCGGTGGGTTCGCGGTTACGCGTCGCATGCTCGCCATGTTCTCCAGGAGCTGACCGGCATGGACATACCTTCTGCATCCGTGGCGGCCTTCCTCGTTGCCGCCCTCCTCTTCGTGCTCACGCTCGCGGGGCTCGCTCGGCACGAGTCCGCCAAGCTCGGCAACTATTTCGGCATCCTCGGCATGGCGGTCGCTCTGGTCGCGACCACCGCGCTGGCCTTCGACGGCGGTGTCGACAGCCTCGGTGCCGTCCTGCTCGTGGTCGCGGTCATCCTCGGCGCCACCATCGGCCTCACGTTGGCCCGCAGGGTCGAGATGACGGGCATGCCGGAGCTGATCGCGCTGTTGCACAGTTTCGTCGGCCTGGCCGCCGTGCTCGTCGGCTGGAACGGCTACCTGCACGTCGAGAACCATCCTGGCGGCCACGAGTCGGCGGTGCTCGATGCCGCCGGACTGCTCGGCATCCACAGTGCCGAAGTGTTCATCGGCGTGTTTATCGGCGCGGTCACCTTCACGGGCTCGATCGTCGCCTACCTCAAGCTCTCGGCGAGGATCAAGTCGGCGCCGCTGGTACTGCCGGGCAAGAATGTGATCAACCTCGGCGCGCTCGTGGTCTTCGCGGCCCTGACTGTGTGGTTCGTCATCGACCCGCAACTGTGGCTGTTGATCGTGATCACGATCCTCGCGCTCGCCCTGGGCTGGCACCTGGTCGCGTCCATCGGCGGCGGCGACATGCCGGTCGTCGTTTCGATGCTCAATAGCTACTCCGGTTGGGCCGCAGCGGCTTCCGGGTTCCTGCTCAACAACAACCTGTTGATCATCGTCGGCGCACTGGTCGGCTCCTCGGGTGCCTACCTGTCCTACATCATGTGCAAGGCGATGAACCGATCCTTCATTTCGGTGATCGCCGGCGGGTTCGGCGTGGTGGCCGGACCGGCGGACGACGTCGACTACGGCGAGCACCGTGAGATCCAGGCGGACGCCGTGGCGGAGCTGCTCGCCGGCGCGAAGTCGGTCGTGATCACCCCGGGCTACGGCATGGCGGTCGCGCAGGCGCAGTACCCGGTTGCCGATCTCACCGCGAAGTTGCGGGCGAAGGGGGTCGACGTGCGTTTCGGCATCCATCCGGTCGCGGGGCGCCTACCCGGCCATATGAACGTATTGCTGGCAGAGGCCAAGGTGCCCTACGACATCGTCCTGGAGATGGACGAGATCAACGACGACTTCTCCGACACCGACGTGGTTCTCGTCATCGGCGCGAACGACACCGTCAACCCGTCCGCGGCCGAGGATCCGGCGTCCCCGATCGCCGGGATGCCGGTGCTCGAGGTGTGGAACGCCAAGGACGTCATCGTGTTCAAGCGTTCGATGGCCGCCGGCTATGCCGGGGTGCAGAACCCCCTGTTCTTCCGCGACAACAGCCAGATGCTGTTCGGTGATGCGAAGCAGCGGGTCGACGATATCCTCAGTGTGCTGTGACCTTCGGGGAGTTGTAAACGCCGCCGAACCGTGAATGCGGGCCCCGCAATGGGCGCGTCTTGTTCGTGTCGTAGAGCGCGGCGGACAGCCGGGCTCCGGGCAGCCGCCACCGCCGACGCCACGGCTGACTCGCTAGGCTGACCCCATGAGCACTGCTGAAGAGCCGTTGACCGCGGGCCGCGACGGGCTGTTGTCGTTGCTGCGTCACGGACAACTCCCCTCACGGGCAGCGAAGGCACCGCAGCGGGAGCGTTATCAGCGCATCGTCGCGGCGGCCATGGAACTCGCGTCCGAGGGTGGCTACGACGCCGTGCAGATGCGGGCGATCGCAGATAGGGCCGGGGTCGCCCTCGGCACCGTGTATCGGTATTTCCCCTCGAAGAACCACATGCTCGTCATGGGTCTCCTCATGGTGTTCGAGGGAATGCGCGCCCGCTTCGAGGACGTCGTGATCCCCGGGGATACTCCCTCCGAGCGGATTCTGTTCGTTCTCCGCAAGAACACGGAAGTGCTGGAGAAGGACCGACCGCGATACGAGGCGCTGGTTCGGGCGTTCATGTTCGCCGACGCGTCGGCGTCGGCCGAGCTCGATGCCTTCGGCGCGCTGATGACGGAGATGTTCGCCAAAACCATCGGCGTCGAGAAGATCTCGGACGACCAGCTGAACGCAATACGCGTGATCGGTGACGTCTGGATGTCGAGCCTGGTGTCGTGGGTGGCCGGCCGCATTTCGGTCGACGAGGTCATGTCGCACCTCACTCTTGCTGTCCGCCTCGTGTTCCGGCGACTGGGCGGCTGAAGGTCGGGCTACTCCCGACAACGAAGTTCGCTGACGGATGTGCACGTCGGCGGCGGCCCCTTACGCCGTGTATCCACCGTCTACGTCGAGTTTCTGTCCGGTGATGAACCCCGCACGGTCACTCGCCAGGAAACACACGGCCTCGGCGATGTCCGTGGCCGTGCCGAAACGGCGCAGCGGGATGCGGCTCATGGCCACGTCGAGGGCGCGCTGGTCGAGATCGGCTGAAGAGATGAGGCGCTGCGCCATTCCGTCGGTGAGCATGCCCGGGCCGACGGAGTTGAAGCGGACCCCGAAGCGGCCCTCCTCGGCCGCGAACCCCTTGACCAGTTGCTCGACAGCACCTTTGGTGCCTGCCGAGAGGCCGTCGCGGACGGGGTAGCGGCTGGTGGCAGCGGTCGTGACCGCGACCACGGAACCTGCGGATTCCCGTAGGGCAGGGAGGGCGGCGCGGACGACGGTGAAGAACGCGACAGCTTCCTGTTCTAGATGGACGGCGTAATCCTTCGGCGTGATCTGCGACAGGTGGACCATCGGAATGTGCGGTCCCGCTGCGTGAATCAGGATGTCGAGCCCGCCGAAGTGCTCAACCGTCTGCCGAACGACCTCGGCGACGCGAAGTTCGTCGACGAGATCCGTGGAGAAGGCGGCGCAGGTGACACCGGTCTGCTCGAGTTCGGTCACCAGGTCGGCCGCGACATCGGCGTGGGATCGGTAAGTGATGGCCACGTGGTGCCCGTGGTCCGCGAGTCGCCGCGCCACGGCGGAACCGATGCCGCCTGTGCCGCCGGTGATCAGAGCGGACAGTCGCCGCGGGGGAACGCTGTTGCCGGGTGCCGCCATAGGGACTCCAATGATCGGGGACGAGCCACAACAACCTAGCAACTGCTTGGTCGCGCTGCGAACCGAGCGACCGCGCAGCGAACCGAGCGACAGCGCAGCCTTGCCTCGCTATCGGGCAACACCATGCGGGCCTAGCCTGAACCCATGTCCGCAGAACGCGCTGAGTCCTCGCATGCCGCCGTGGAACCGCACGGCCCCACCCTGGCCGGTCGCCTCAACTGGTTGCGTGCCGGGGTTCTCGGAGCGAACGACGGCATCGTGTCCACCGCCGGTCTTGTGGTCGGTGTCGCGGCGGCCACCACCGAGCGATCGGCGATCTTCACCGCAGGTTTCGCCGGTCTGGCGGCCGGCGCTGTGTCCATGGCTCTCGGCGAGTACGTGTCGGTGAGCACGCAGCGCGACACGGAACGGGCGTTGCTGTCGAAGGAACAACAGGAACTTTCCGAAACCCCGACTGCCGAATTCGAAGAGCTCGTGGCGATTTACGAGCGAAAAGGGTTGCGCGAGGACACTGCCCGCACGGTGGCCCGCGAACTCACCGAACACGATGCCTTTGCCGCGCACGTCGACGCCGAGTTGGGTCTCGATCCGGACGAACTGACCAATCCGTGGCAGGCGGCCGGGTCTTCGGCGCTGTCCTTCACTCTCGGTGCTGCCATTCCCTTACTGGCGATACTTCTCACGCCGGTGCACCTTCGCGTCCCTGTGACTTTTCTGGCCGTACTGTTCGCACTGGCCCTGACCGGGTCGGTGAGTGCCACTCTCGGCGGCGCTCGGCGGACCCGCGCCGTCCTGCGGGTGGCGCTCGGCGGCGCACTCGCCATGGGGGTGACCTATGGCATCGGTCAGTGGGTGGGGACCGGCATCACGTAGCGCCGGACGAGTCTCAGCTTCGACAGATCATGACCGGAGTGGTGGCGTGGTGGAGCAGGTTCTGGCTCGTCGAACCCATCAGCGCGCCGAGCAGCGGTCCACGGCCATGGCTGCCCACGACGATCAACTGGGCGTCGGTGGCGTGCTGGAGAATGACGTCCGCGGCGGCGCCCTGCTGAGCCACCTTCGTGACGGCGACGTCCGGGTACCGCTCCGACTCGCCGGCCAAGCCCTCCGACAGGACGGCGGCTTCCTCCTGTTTCACCGCCTCCCAGTCGACGAGCATGCCGGTGCCGCCCGCTCCGAATGTCGGCGAGCCCTGCCAGGTGTGGACCGCAACCAGGGGCGCGCCGAAAAAGGAGGCGAACTCGAATGCGTGCGACACCGCGTCGCGACTGAGTTCGCTTCCGTCGACTCCGACCACGACGGGACGACCGTCCGGCGCACTCGCCTCGCCGCGCAGCACGACGACCGGGCACTCCGCACGGTTGGCCACGTGCAGCGCGGTCGATCCGAGAAGGACCGACCGGAACGCCCCTGCTCCGGTCGAACCCAGCACGATGAGTCGGGCCCAGTCGGCGGCTTCGAGCAGGGCCGTGCCCGCCGGTCCGGGACTGATCGTCGTCTCGATCGTGAGATCCGGGTATTGCTGTCCCAGTAGCTTCTTCGCGGTGTCGACGATGGCCTCGCCGTCCTCTCTCAATTGGCTGAGAAACTGCGATTCCAGCATGATCGACGCCGGGCTGTACAGCGGGCCGTCCTGCGGCAGCGCGTGGACGAGTGACAGTGTGGCGCGCCATTTCGCTGCTACTGCGGCGCCCCACGTGGCGGCGGCCGTGGACGCGTCGGATCCGTCGAGGCCGACGACGACGGAATGGCTTGAAGAGGTGCTCACGTCTGGTTCCCTTCGTCGGGCTGTACTCGTCCGGTGTCCACAGTGCCTTATGTGCGTACTTTGCGGACCCACCTCCGGCAAGTAACGGACTCGTCACGACACGGCCACGGATCGGCGTCGAAAATCCGGAATTCCGAAGATTCACCTGTCACAACACAATAGTCGTACACCTGTACTTTACTTCTGCCTCAGAGGTATCGGGAGGAGGTCACGAAGGGGAGAAGCCGACCATGTCCGCGAGCGCGGAGAGGAAGGACTCAGCATGACCACATGCCACATCGAGAGGCGCACCCTGGGGTGGATTGCCACGATCGGCGCAGCCGTGACGGTTCCACTGGGCCTGAGCGCCGGTGTTGCGTCTGCCGCACCGCACAACTGGGACGCCGTCGCCGAATGCGAAAGCGGCGGCGACTGGACGATCGATACCGGAAACGGTTACTACGGGGGCCTGCAATTTCTGCCCGAGACCTGGAAATCCCATGGCGGAAAGGGCGACCCGTCGGAAGCGAGCCGAGCGGAACAGATCCGTATCGCCGAAAAGGTGCTCCAGAGCCAGGGGGTCGGCGCGTGGCCGGACTGCGGCCAATACCTGACAGACCCCGTCGAGGTGCCGCAAACGAACGAGCCGCCGGAAACGCCGGATGTGGGCGAGGTGCCGGAAGTGAGCGAGGTGCCCGAAGTGGCTCCGTCGTCGCCTGTGCCCGAAGCGGCTCCGTCGTCGCCTGTGCCCGAAGTGGCTCCCTCGTCGCCTGTGCCCGAAGTGGCTCCGTCGTCGCCCGGGGATCTCACTCCGGCCGAAAAAGCGGCCGCGGTGAAGGCGGCTGCCCAGGAGGCTCTGGACAGTGCGCGCCGCCTCGCCGAGCAGAACGGCTCCGGTCAGGTTCTGGAGCAGAGGGTGGCGGCCTCGCAGGAGTAGTTCGACGTCCCTTCGCTGAGTGTCAGTGCGCCGGAGGTGTGGACGTCGGCCATGTCAGGGTCCGCTCACTGACGAACCGGCGGCGTGCACCCGACAAGGGATCGGTGAATTCCACCGAGCGTGCGAGTAGGCGCAACGGAGTCGAATAGTCGTTCCCGGCAACGTCATAGAAGTCGGGGTAGAAATTGTCACCGAAAATCGGGATGCCGAGTGCGCTCATGTGCAACCGCAGCT
The DNA here is from genome assembly GCF_023667485.2 of Rhodococcus sp. MSC1_016. Lineage (NCBI taxonomy): Bacteria > Bacillati > Actinomycetota > Actinomycetes > Mycobacteriales > Nocardiaceae > Rhodococcus > Rhodococcus sp. MSC1_016. The sequence continues at coordinate 4,176,266 of NZ_JAMOZI020000001.1, read as the reverse complement.
GGTGCGTCTTGCCGGTGTGCGGGAGCAGTCGATAACGCGCGGCATTACCGCGGATTTCGAGCAGTTCGATGCGACTCTCGCTGTTCGCGGGCCCCTCCGTCTCGAAAGCCTTCAAGACGCCGCGTTGCTTGACGATGCGGCTGCGGACCGTTGCCGGCAGGGTCAACTCGGGGTCGTAGCGGGCAAGTGCCTCGTACTCCTTGCGCACTTCCCGTCGATCGAACAGCGATTGGTAGTCCCGCCGCACCTCGCGTCGGACGGTGAAGATCAGAACTCCTGCGGTGAGACGATCCAGCCGGTGCACGGGCGTCAGGTCGGGAAGTCCGAGACTCCTGCGCAACCGTACGAGTGCGGACTCGACGATGTACGCGCCCCGTGGTGTGCTGGCCAGGAAATGGGGCTTGTCGACGACGAGCAGATTCTCGTCGCGATGCAGGATCTCGATCTCGAACGGCACCCGCGATTCCACCGGAGGATCCCGGTAGAGATAGACGTCTCTCCGCGGGACGAACGCCGTCGACTCGGTGACGGGGTGCCCCCGCTCGTCGACCACCTCCCGCGCGGCCACCTTCTCGCGGAGCCGTGTTTCGTCGTGGGGAAAGCGGCCGACGAGGTACTCGAGGACGGTGGGCCACGGTCCGTCGTCGGGCGTCCTCAGCCGCGTCGGGTTGAGGCCGTCACGAACGGGAAGCGGGGCGTCGGGCACACCGTCGACGGTAATGCAGCTTGTCTGTAACTCGGCGTTGACCTGGCGCGAACCCATGGTTACTATCCGGTAAGTTTGTGACGCGGGCCACCCTGGCCGCTGAGGCGCGTCATCGGAAAGTTCACGGGGGTTCTTAGGTGATCGTGCGTCGCTGGGCGTTTCGACCAGGTGTATTGGCAGTCGCGGTAGCAATGTCCATAGGGCTCGCTGTAGCGCCCACGGCGTCCGCTGACCCGACCGGAGGTCCCGCAGCCGCACAGTGGCTGGCTGCCGTCGATGCACCGCCGGCCTACCCGGTCGTCGCCATCGACTGGGACGTGCCCATCACGATGAGCGACGGGACGGTGCTGAAGGCGAACGTCTACCGGCCTGCCGACGCGGCAGGCATTCCGGTCGACACGAAGATGCCCTCGGTGCTCAATGTCACGCCTTATACCAAGTTGATCGGCAACGTCGTCGACTCGGTGCTCGCGGTCCCGGGGCTCGAAGACACCGTTGTCGACCTGGTGAATTCCTACAACCTCGCCGGGACGCCGTTCGACGGCATCACCGAGGCCGCGAAGGTTCTGTCAGGCGGCGGCATGCGCGTTTTCGGTGTCAACCGTGACCTCGTGCAGAACGGGTACACGCAGGTGGTCGTGGATGCGCGGGGCACCGGCTTCTCGCAAGGCGAATGGCAGGCACTCGGCCCGGTCGAGCAGCGCGATTCCGTCGAGGTGATCGATTGGATCAGCAAGCAGAGCTGGTCTGACGGCAGAGTCGGGATGGGCGGCGTGTCCTACTCGGGCATCAACTCCCTGCAGGCCGCGGGTCATCAGCCGCCTGCCCTGAAGGCGATCTTCCCCACCGAACCCGGAAACGATCTGCTCCGCGACATCGTCGGGACCGGCGCCGGACTGGGTGTCGGTTTCATGCCCCTCTGGCTCTCGCTGGTGAACGGTCTCAAGTTCGTTCCGGACGTGCAGGCGCTCGCGCAGGGCCGCTTCGACCAGACCTGGCTTCAGGATCGGCTTCGGGATCCCCTGACGCTGTTCCCGGCTCTCCTCGAGGCCATGACAGCGCCCACCGTGAACGACCTGGATCCCGGCACGCTGCGGGTAGCGCAGGATGGAGAGTTCTACGAGGAGCGCAAAGCCCTGGTGGACAACATCGAGGTGCCGACGATGCTCTACGGCGCGTGGCACGACATCTTCGCCAACAGCGAGCCTCGGGTCTACAACGAGATCCTCCTGCCGGCGGGCGAGAAGCAGCTGATCATGAGCGACGCCTACCACATCAACTTCGGCGGTGGGTTCGGGGAGCCGGGGGCCCCGCCGCGCCTCGACGTTCTCGAACGCGCTTGGTATGACAAGTGGTTGAAGGGTATCGACAACGGAATCGACGGCTACGGCCCGGTCACGCTGTATCAGCAGGGCAACGGATGGACCACTACCGATTCGTTCCCCCGGGCCGGCGTCGACTACCAGCGGATGTATCTGTCGAACGCGCCGAGCGGCACGGCGGGGCATGCTGCGCACGACGGCAGCCTCGTCGCGGCGCAGCCCGCCGATTCCGCGAATCTGACGGTGGCGCCGGGCCTACGGGCGCTGTGCTCGCGTGACGGCGCCCAGGGGACGGCCGGGGCGGCCGTGATCTTCGGATCTGCCTGCACCAAGGACTCCCGTTTCAACGAGGTTGAAGGCCTCACATTCACCAGCGCTCCCGTCACCCGGCCCACCGAGTTGTCGGGGCCCGTCAACCTGCATCTCGAGACGGTGCTCGACGCCACCGACGGTTTCTGGGCGGTCACACTCAACGACGTCGCCCCCGACGGTACGTCGACGACCTTGACCAATGGGGCGCTCACTGCGTCGATGCGTGCGGTGGACGATGCGCAGAGCACGAAGTCTCCCAACGGCGACTACACCGAACCGCATCACTACCTGACAGTGGCGGCGCGCCAGCCCCTCGTTCCCGGGGAGGTCACACCCGTGGACATCAACTTCGTGCCCACCGACGCCGTCCTGGCGCCCGGACACCGGTTGCGTGTCGACGTGTACGCGAGCAGCTTTCCGCGTTATCTGCCGCTCGGACCGATGCTCGCGGACAGCCAGTTGAAGCCGCAGCATGTCCGGTTGTCGCCGGACAGGCCGAGTTTCGTCAACCTCCCGCTGGTCGGAGCAACGGCGTGGTGACGGGTGTTGGCCGCGTCCCGACTTCCGTAGGGTTGCTCTCATGACCAAGTGGACAGCAGCGGACATCGCGGATCAGCAGGGCCGGACGTTCGTCGTCACGGGCGCCAACAGTGGATTGGGGGAGGTGGCTGCGCGCGCACTCGCCAAGGCGGGCGCTCACGTCGTCCTCGCCTGCCGCGACACCACGAAAGGCGACGCGGTCGCGCGCACCATCGGTGACAACGCCGAGGTCCGCCGACTCGACCTCGCCGATCTGGCCTCGGTGCGGGACTTCGCCGCGGGCATCGATTCGGTCGACGTGCTGGTGAACAACGCCGGAGTGATGGCGGTTCCCCGGCGTAAGACCGTCGACGGCTTCGAAATGCAGATCGGCACAAACCATCTCGGCCACTTCGCGCTCACCGGACTGCTCCTCGCCAAGATCACCGACCGAATTGTCACGATGTCGAGCACCGCGCACAAGATGGGATCCGTGGACCTCGACGATCTCAACTGGGAAAACCGCAAGTACAACCGGTGGAGCGCGTACGGACAGTCGAAACTCGCGAATCTTCTGTTCACCTACGAGCTACAGCGCAGACTCGCCGCGGCGGGGTCATCGGTCAAGGCTGTGGCCGCGCATCCCGGTTACGCATCGACCAATCTGCAGGCCCACACCGAGTCGGTACAGGACAAGCTGATGACCGTCGGTAACCGAATCTTCGCGCAGTCAGCGGAGATGGGTGCGCTGCCCATGCTGTACGCGGCCGCCGTTCCCGATGTGGCGGGCGGTAGTTACCTCGGGCCGGACGGGCTGTTCGAGCAGCGTGGCCACCCGAAGGTAGTCGGTTCCAATGAGAAGTCGCGGGACGAGAAGACCGCGGGTGCCTTGTGGTCGTTGTCCGAGAACCTGACGGGCGTCGAATACACCTTCGCGTGACCGACGCCCGCCGGTAGGTTCAGTCCTCGGTGACGTCCAGGGTGACCTCGACGTTTCCCCGAGTTGCGTTGGAATACGGGCAGACCTGGTGCGCCTTCTCGGTCAATTCGAGGGCCTCGTCCCGCGAGAGGTGGGGCAGGGACACTTCGAGGGTCACGGCGAGACCGAAACCGCCGCCGTTTGCCGAGCCGATTCCGACGCGCGCACCGACCGCCGAGTCGGTGACATCGGCCTTGGCCTGGCGGGCGACCATCTGCAGTGCCGAGTGGAAGCACGCGGCGTAGCCGGCGGCGAACAACTGCTCCGGGTTCGTGCCGTTGCCCGAACCGCCCATCTCGACGGGGATGGCAAGGTCGAGATCGAGTCGGCCGTCCGAGGTGCGGGCGTGGCCGTTGCGGCCTTCTCCGGTGGCGAGGGCTTCGGCGGTGTAGAGAATCTGCACGGGATTACTTCCTTTTCAGGGGATCGGTTGCGGTGTACTGGTGTAGCGATTCGGTGAGACGACTCAAGGTGTCGCGGAGGGCGACGAGCTCGTCGACGTCCATACCCGTGGAGCCGGCCAGTGCGGCCGGAATGCCCACGGCGGAATGCCGCAGCTGGGTCCCGGCCTCGGTGAGGTGGATACCGACCCGCCGCTCGTCGGCCGAGTCGCGACGACGCTCGACCAACCCGAGCGATTCGAGTCTCTTGAGTAGCGGTGACAGGGTGCCGGTATCGAGATCCAGGGCGTCGCAGATGTCGCGCACGCCGCGGCCGTCCCGCTCCCACAGCACCAACAGAACCAGGTACTGCGGGTACGTCACACCCAACTTCTCGAGCAGCGACCGGTAGGTGGCCGTCATGGCCCGCGATGCCGAGTAAAGGGCAAAGCACAACTGGCGGTCGAGGGTGAGAGGGTCGGTCACCCCAGAATGGTTGCACACAACTTAATTGTGCGCAACAAAGACGGGTGCGGCTTTCTCTTTTCGCGACTGCGCTTAGACTGTCGCCAGTGACACGGGGTGCTGCCCGGCGAGAGCTGGGCGGCTGAGAACACACCCGTCGAACCTGAACTAGGTAGTGCTAGCGAAGGGATGTCGCGCCGACCGCTGATGCGTGCGGTCGTCCGGCGTTCCTCGCGGCCGGACGAAAGGTGCGCAATGCAGATCGACAAGCAGATCGTTCTCGTGACCGGGGGTGGACGCGGCCTCGGTTCCGCCATCGTGCGCTCGTTCGCCGAGCAGGGCGCACGGGTGGTGGTGAACTACCGTCGTAGCCGAGACGCGGCCGAGGACCTCGCGGCGGAGGCGGGCGACGGGCAGGCCATCGCGCTTCAGGCCGATGTCACGGACCGCGAACAGGTCGACGCCCTGTTCGGCGCGGCGGCAGACCACTTCGGCTCACCGGTCACCACCGTGATCAACAACGCCCTCGCCGATTTCTCCTTCAACGGTGACGCCCGCGACAAGGCCGACGCCATCTCGTGGGACGCCTTCGACGCGCAGCTGCAAGGGAGTGTCAAGGCGACTCTGAACACCACGCAAGCCGCACTACCGGGCATGCGCTCAATCGGCTTCGGCCGCATCGTCACCATCGGAACCAACTTGTTCCAGAACCCCGTGGTTCCCTACCACGATTACACGGCGGCCAAGGCTGCAGCACTGTCACTGACCCGCACGCTCGCCGCCGATCTCGGTCCCGACGGCATCACGGTGAACATGGTGTCGGGCGGGCTGCTGCGCACCACGGACGCGAGCGCCGCCACTCCGGACGAGGTGTTCGACCTCATCGCGGCGAGTACGCCCCTGCAACGCGTCACCACTCCGGAAGAATTCGCCGACGCGGTGCTGTTCTTCGCCTCTCCGTGGTCGCGTTCGGTGACCGGCCAGAATCTCGTCGTCGACGGGGGATTGGTCAAAGACTGATGGCAGCACGTAAGCAACTGCACCTCAACGCATTTCTTTTCGCCTGCGGACACCACGGGGCCGCCTGGCGGCACCCGGCGTCGCAGGTGGAACGGCTCACCGACATCGCCTACTACGAAGAGTTGGCGCAGACCGCAGAACGTGGCTGCTTCGACGCCGTCTTCTTCGCCGACGGACACTCGGTGCGAGACCCCGCCGCCGGCGGACTGTGGTTTCTCGAACCGCTGACGGCGTTGTCGGCGATGGCCCGAGCGACGGAGCGAATCGGGCTGGTCACCACCGTGTCCAGCACCTTCTACACGCCCTTCCACGCCGCCCGGATGCTTGCATCGCTCGACCACATCAGTGGCGGCCGGGCCGGGTGGAACGTCGTGACCTCCATGTTCGACGCGGAGGCCCGTAACCATGGACTCGAGGAAATGCCGCCGCACGACGAGCGGTACTCGCGCGCCGCCGAGTTCGTCGACGTGGCACTCGCGCTCTGGGATTCGTGGGATGCCGACGCGCTGGCACCCGACCGGGGCGGGATGTTCGCCGACCCGGCGAAGGTCGCCCCGATTCATCACCGCGGCAAGCATTTTCTGGTGGACGGCCCGCTGAACGTGCCGCGGTCGCCGCAGGGGCGTCCCGTCCTCTTCCAGGCCGGTGCCTCCGAGCAGGGTCGGGACCTGGCGGCCCGCTGCGCCGAGGGGATCTATGCCGTGGCCTACGACCTCGAATCCGCGCAGAGTTACTATCGAGACGTCAAGCGGCGCATCCGTACTGCGGGCCGCTACGCCGACGCCGTGACCGTGATGCCGGGTCTCGTCACCTACGTCGGATCGACCACAGAAGAGGCACACAGGAAGAAGGCCGAACTCGACGCCCTGCTGCCGGTCGAACAGTCGATCGCGCAACTGTCCCTGTTCACGCATCAGGATTGCAGTGAGTGGGAACTGGACGCGCCCGTCCCCGATCTGCCGCCACTCTCCGAGTTCACCGGACCGCAGGGCCGCTACGACACCATCCTGCGGATCATCGAGAAGGATCGGCCCACGGTCCGCGCGCTGCTGGGAACACTGGCCGCCGGTGGTGGGCACTGCACGATGATCGGCACGCCGGAGTCGATCGCCGACGACATCGAACGGTGGTTCCACGGAGGTGGCGCCGACGGCTTCAACCTGATGCCGCCGATCTATCCGGACGCTCTCACCGACTTCGTCGACGAGGTCGTTCCCGTACTGCAGAAGCGCGGACTGTTCCGGACCGAGTACGAGACGGCGACGTTGAGGGAACATCTGTCTTCGCCACCACAATGAACACAACCTTCTCTACGTCCGTAACAGTGACTGTGAGCGCCCGCTCGATCAACACTTGCTGTTGTCGCGATCACAGTGCGACTTTTCAGGTGCGGACGAGGAGTGGCAATGCTGGTAGCACTCGGCTTTCTGATGGTGGCCGTGTTCATGTTCTTGATCATGTCCAAACGGGCCACCCCAGTGGTCGGGCTGATTGCCGTCCCGGTCGCATTCGGTATCGCGGCCGGGGCCGGTCTGGGTATCGGCGACATGATCACCGACGGGATCAAAGCGCTGGCGCCCACTGCGGCACTGCTGTTCTTCGCGATCATCTTCTTCGGGATCATGATCGACGTCGGGCTCTTCGACCCACTCGTGAAGGTGATTCTCAGGCTCGTCCGCAACGATCCCATGCGGCTCGTCGTCGGCACGGCAGTCCTGGCCATGGTGGTGTCGCTGGACGGTGACGGGTCGACGACCTTCATCATCGTCACCTCGGCACTGCTCCCGCTCTACCTGAAATTGAAGGTGAGCCCCGTCGTCCTCACCGTCGTCGCCGGGCTTTCGAACGGCGCGATGAACATCATCCCGTGGGGTGGGCCGACCGTCCGAGCTGCTGCGGCCCTCGGGATCTCTCCGTCCGACGTCTTCGTGCCGATGATTCCTTCGCTCGTTGCCGGACTCGTCATCGTGCTGCTCTTCGCCGTGCAGCTCGGCTACTCCGAACGGCGACGCATCGGCACCCTGGTTCTCACATCCGAGCGTCTACTCGTCGGCGCGGGATCCGGTCGGACTCGGCTTGGTTCCGGCGGCGCTGACGGTGGCAGCGGCAACGCAACCGGTGGTTCCGGAGATTCCGGGTCGGACGACGGGCTCGACGGCTTCGTCGACGGACTGGACCCCGAGCGGCCGACGCTGCGACCGAAGCTGTTGTGGTTCAACGCTGCTCTGAGCGTGGGTCTGCTGGCCGTGCTCGTGATGGACGTCCTGCCCATCCCGGTGCTCTTCATGGTGGCGGCATCGATCGCCTTGATGGCGAACTTCCCGCGCGTCAAGGAGCAGCAGGAAGCCATCACCCGGCACTCGTCGAGCATCGTCTCGGTGGTGGCGATGGTGTTCGCCGCAGCCGTGCTCACGGGAGTCTTCCAGGGCACGGGCATGGTCGAGGCAATGGCGCAGTGGTTGCTCGAGATCATCCCGGCATCCCTCGGACCGCACCTCGCCGTCATCACGGGTGTCCTGAGCCTGCCCTTCACGTTCTTCATGAGCAACGACGCCTTCTACTTCGGTGTGATGCCCGTGCTCGCCGAAACCGCGTCCACCTACGGCATCGAGCCCGTCGAGATGGCCCGCGCTTCGATCACCGGACAGACCTTCCACATGCAGAGCCCGTTGGTCCCGGCCATCCTGCTGCTCGTCACCCTGGCAGGCGTGTCCCTGGCCGACCACCACAGGAAGGTGCTGTGGCGGGCCGCGCTGGTGTCGCTGACCATGCTGGTGGTCGGTGTTCTCGCCGGTCAGATCCCGATGTAGTCCTCGCGGCGTCAGTCGTCCGTGTCGGTGGCGGGCCCCTCTGGGGTCGCGCCACCTTCGCCGCTCCAGTCCGCACCCGAACCCTTGTCGTCCTCCGCGGGATCGGACATCACGTCTTTGTGGGCACCCGATTTGCCACTCTCCGTACTCGTCGTCGCCGGGCCGGGTGTGTTCTCGTGCTGCTCGGTGTCCTTGTGCGTCATGTCCGACGGTTACCCACACGGCTGCACGTTCAAAAATCGGGAGCTCGTCTGCCTCCAATTTCCTCGGCGGCCAGGCATACTGATCGAAACTCGATCCCTCCTGGTGAGGCGGTGTCTTCGTGGTGGATCCCGAGGTATTGGTGGTCGGAGCGGGTCCGGTAGGACTGACTGCGGCGATCGAACTGCGCAGGCGCGGCATCTCCTGCCGCATCATCGATCCGCTCCACGAGCCGCCGCAGTACGCCAAGGCGGTGGGGATCCAACCCCGGACCCTCGAAGTGTTCGAAGGTATGGGCGTGCTCGGGCGAGTACTCGACGCGGGGGTTCCATTCCGTGGGCAGATCCTCTACGTCGACGGAGTCGAGGTCGGGCGAATGGAATTGGCCTTGCCCGCGGATGTGCCGTTCGGGTTCATCGGACTGCCCCAGTACGAGACCGAACGCGTACTCACCGAACACCTGGCTTCCCTGGGCACCAGGGTCGAGCGCGGAATCGGCCTGGTCTCGTTCGAACAGGACGAGGGCGGAGTGGTCGCCACGGTGAGCGGGGACGGCGGCGGGACCATCCGGTCGCAGTACCTCGCCGGATGCGACGGCGCGCACAGTGTGGTGCGCAAGGGTCTCGGTCTCACGTTCGAGGGCGGCGCCTTCGCCGAGCAGTACATGCTCGGTGACGTCGAAGTGGACTGGTCGTTGCCGCGTGGCTACAACATTCGTTCGGTCCGTCGCACGGAGGACGGACCCGACGATGTCCTCGTGTGCATTCCCTTGCCCGGTCGTCGTCGGTACCGGATGTCGATGCTGGTGCCCGCGGAACTGTCGAACACCGGCACGTCGGCCGGCGACAACATCCGGCACGGATTCGAGTCGGGCCCCACGCCGCAACTCGGGCACATTCAGGCCGTACTCGACAGGCTGGCTCCCGAACCGGCCCGGGCATCGAACCTTCGGTGGTCCTCCGTCTTCCGCATCAGCCACCGCATCGTCGACTCCTACGGACGTGGACGCGTGTTCGTTGCCGGCGACGCCGCCCATATCCACCCGCCCACCGGGGCGCAGGGCATGAACACCGGGATCCAGGACGCCCACAACCTGGCATGGAAGCTTGCGCTCGCCGTGTCCGGAGTCGCGGCACCCGACTTGATGGACAGCTACGACCTCGAGCGGCGGCCGGTCGGCGAGGAGGTCGTGGGTCGCACCATCCGCAGCGCGCGGGAAGGGATCGGCGCGGGTGCTTCGGACCCCGAACTGGTCATGCGCCGCGAAGCGCAGCTGCTCATCGACTACTCCGACAGCCCTATCGTGTCCCGGACCGAGGGCGCGACCACGCTGCGGCCCGGTGAGCGAGCGCCCGACGCGCGTGGGTTGACCCGCGCCGCCGTCGCGTTCCCGATCCGGCTGTTCGGGTTACTGGGACGCGACCGGCACACATTGCTGCTGTACGCCGACGACTCGGTCGACGCGCGGGGTCTGGCCGTGCTGGAGGCTGCTGCGGCGTCGGCCGGAACCGCGGCCCACGGCCTGCTCGACACCTATCTGATCGCGACTCCGGGTGCCGAGGTCGGTGAAACGATTCTTCCGCTCGTGCGGGACGAGGCCGGCGAATTCGCCGCGGCCTATGGCGCCGAGGGTTGCGCGGCGTACGTCGTCCGTCCGGACGGCTATCTGGGCTTCCGGATGGCGCCCGTCTCGATTGAGGGTCTCGCCGAACACCTGAAGTCGACTTTCCGCTGACACCGCCGGGAAGAGCGGGTCGCTGTCCAGTGTTGTAGGAAGTTCCGTGCGCCGGGCAGCCGTCCCTGTATATGACGGCCATCACAATGAAACGCCCCCCGCTGCGGGAATTGATCGGAGCACTGGCACGTTAGTTGAGTGAGTAACGCTCAACTTCTTAGGAGGCTTCGGAATGCCAGCATTCTTCGGGCCGGAGGGCCCTGGTCGCATCGACATCAGCCGTCTCATGAGCCGCTCCACCCAGGAACTCATGGCAGCGGCCGCGCGGTTCGCCGCCGGTCGCGGTGACTCCGACCTCGATGCACTGCACGTTCTGCGCGTCATGGCTGAACAAGATCCGGCCAAGACGCTGATGCAGCGAGCGGGCGCCGACGTGTCAGCCGTGTCGGACGCCGTGGAACTGCGTCTTCCGCAGGGCCGGAACTCGTCCGGATTCGCCGTGCCGTCGCTGAGCGGTGCGCTCAAGACCGCGCTGCTCGAGGCGCATCAGCTCGCCCGCGCTCTCGGGTCGACGTACATCGATCCCGAGCACCTGTTCCTCGCGCTCGCCGCAGATCAGGACCATGCCGCAGGCCGCCTGCTCGCCTCGGAGGGTGTCACCCCGGAACGTCTACAGACCGCCATCCAAGGCGGGTCGGCCGAGCAGGCGCCGGACTCCGACACTCCCACCCTCGACAAGTACGGTTTCGATCTCACCGAACGTGCCCGCAGCGGCGGCGTCGACCCGGTGATCGGCCGGGCCCACGAGATCGAACAGACCATCGAGATCCTGTCACGGCGGACCAAGAACAACCCCGTCCTCGTCGGTGAGGCCGGCGTCGGCAAGACGGCGATCGTCGAGGGCCTGGCTCAGCGGATCGTCGACGGCGACGTACCCGACCGTCTGACCGGTAAGCGCATCGTGCAACTCGACCTGTCGAGCATGGTGTCGGGAACCCGATACCGCGGCGACTTCGAGGAACGCCTCACCAAGGTGATCGACGAGATCGTCGCCCACAAGGACGAGTTGATCGTCTTCATCGACGAGGTTCACACCATTGCCGGCGCCGGTGGCGGAGCCGAGGGTGCGATGGATGCCGGAAACATCCTCAAGCCGAAGCTCGCCCGTGGTGAACTGCACATCGTCGGTGCCACCACCCTCGACGAGTACCGCAAGCACATCGAGAAGGATCCGGCGCTCGAACGCCGATTCCAGCCGGTCACGGTGGCGGAGCCGAGCATCGAGGACGCAGTGGCCATTCTGTCGGGTCTCCGCGACCGATACGAAGAGCACCACGGCGTGCGCTACACCGACGACGCCATCACCGCCGCCGTCGAGCTCTCCGCCCGGTACATCGGTGACCGCTTCCTGCCCGACAAGGCGATCGACCTGATCGACCAGGCCGGGGCCCGGCTGCGGCTGCGCATGCCGAGCGTCGACGTGGAGGCTCTGCGGAAGCAGGTGGAGGAGTTGGAACAGGCCAAGAATCAGGCCGTCGCCGACGAGCAGTACGAGAAGGCGTCGGGACTGCGTGACCAGATCACGAAGCTGCAGGCCCGCATCGGTGGCAAGGCCGACGCGTCGGACATCACACCGGACGTGACCGCCGAGCAGATCGCCGAGGTCGTGTCGCGGTCGACGGGTATTCCCGCGAGCCAGATGACCCAGGAGGAGAAGGAACGCCTCCGCCGGCTCGAAGACGAACTGCACCGGCGGGTCATCGGGCAAGACGATGCCGTGCGGGCCATCGCCCGGGCGGTGCGTCGGAGCCGGACCGGTATGAACGATCCCGACCGCCCCGTCGGCAGCTTCCTGTTCCTCGGCCCGACCGGTGTCGGCAAGACCGAACTGGCGAAAGCATTAGCGGCCACCCTGTTCGGTGACGAGAACAAGATGCTGCGACTCGACATGAGCGAGTTCGGTGAACGGCACACAGTCAGTCGCCTGGTGGGTGCCCCTCCCGGCTACGTCGGCTACGGGGAGGCAGGACAGCTCACCGAGCAGGTTCGGCGCAACCCGTACTCGGTGATCCTCCTCGACGAGATCGAGAAGGCGCACCCCGACGTGTTCAACACACTGCTGCAGGTGCTCGACGACGGGCGGTTGACCGACGGTCAGGGCCGGACGGTGGATTTCAAGAACACCGTTCTGATCATGACCAGCAACCTGGGGTCCGACATCATCTCCAGCAAGTCGGGCGGACTGGGCTTCACCACCGGTGACGCCGAGGCGTCGGAGAAGCCGCTGCGAGACCGGGTGATGGGCCGGCTGCGCGAGTCGATGCGGCCGGAATTCCTCAACCGGATCGACGAGATCGTGATCTTCCGCAAGCTGGACACCGAACAGCTGCACCGGATCACCGACCTACTGTTGGACGACAGCCGGAAGCGGCTCGAGGCCAAGGGTATCGAGATCTCGTTCAGCGACGCCGCGGTGGACTGGATTGCCGAACACGGACACCAGCCCGAGTTCGGGGCACGCCCCCTGCGCCGGTCGATCCAGCGTGCGGTCGACGACCGGATCGCGGACCTGCTGCTCGACGACATTCTGGTCGAGGGTGGCAGCGTGACGGTCGGTGTCAACGACGACGAGCTGGATCTGGTCGTCGGCTGAGCCGGTGTGAGTGGCACAGTATGCTTCGGCGTACTGTGCCACTCACGTGTGTGCTGGGAGCCCCTTACCCGCCCTCGCCGTCTTGGATCGGCACCTGGTGATGAAGCTGTGCGTCGTGCGCAGTCACCTGTGCGATGTGCTGGGCTGCATTGTGTTCCGGGTGTATGCCCGGGGTGCGCTGCCTACCACGCAGGAGAAGTGGCCGGATTGCCGCCGACCGCGGTGTGTGCCCGCCTCCGAAACGGTTACCTACTGCCCAGCAATATTCAGTCGAGCAGGTCGACCTCCCAGTTCGCTTGCTGCACTCGAAGATCGACTTCTCGGATCTGCCGCGCCAAATCGTCGGCAGTACGCCGCAGATCCCGGACCGGCAACGCCGCGACGAAGACGAGCTCCGAGCGTAATTGTCGGCCGTACCGGTCCTGCTCACGACCGGAGGCGGCATCCGCGGCGGCGGACACCACCCGGTGCCGGATGCGCAGCATGTCCCGGCGGGCCAGGGCGTCCGTGATGCTCTCATCGCCAAGGGGCGCAGACGTATTGGTTCGATTGATTCTTCGGACGAGGATCTCCAGGCGGTCCAGGACCTCCTCGAGTTCGTCGAGTAGCGCCGCGGCGTCCTCCGCGGGCGACTCGCCCTCTTGGTGTCGCGCATTCGTGAGGATGCGCGATTTCAGGTGCTCCACCCGACGAGTCAGATCGCCGCGTTCCGCCAGTGCCGCTGCTAGTTTCATCTCTACCTCCCCACCCTGTTCGATTGAATGTTCCCCTCGTCTGCGCGAGTGTGCGCCAACGATTTCGAGCGTCGACGGACACGCAGGGTGGAGGGGTCACGACATCGGAGGGGCGCCGATCGAAGCGTGGGGAGCGGATCTCGGTGGGCGCTCATGCGCCTTTCGTCGAGTCGCGATTCAGCATTCTCAACAACTACCACATCTCTGCGCTCGGCGCGAGCATCAATGTCCTCGGTGGGCGATGGCGACTATCGTTGAGGCATGCGAGCGGAAGACGGCGAATTGACCTCCAAGCACCAACCGTTGCTGGTCTTGAGCAAGATCACGGAGATCCTCGATGCGTTCAGCCTGTCGCGTCCGTCGATGACGCTGGGCGAGATCCAGCAGGCGACGGGTCTGCCGACCTCGACAGTCCAGCGGCTCGTCAGCAACCTGGTGGCGCAGGAATTCCTCGACCGGTCCGGCGACCAGATCCGGATCGGCGTGAAGATGGCGTTCTGGGCTGCGACGGCCACCAAGGGACTCGACGTGCTTGCTGTCGTCACGCCGGTGCTGAAGGAGATCCGCGACGCCACCGGCGAGACCGCCAGCTTCTTCCGGGTCGAGCAGGGCTACCGCGTGTGCGTGGCCATCGCGGAGACCGAGCACGCGCTGCGCCGGAACATGTACGTCGGAAAGATCGTCCCCTTGCCCGCGGGTTCGGCGGGCCGGGTGTTGCTCGCCTGGAACCCGGAACTCACCGAACAGGTCCTCGCCGGCCCCATCGAGCCGATGACCGAGGGCACCGTCACCGACACCGTGGTGCTGCGTGAACTGATTCACCAGGCCCGGGCCGACGGGTACGCCATCACCGCCGGGGAGCGGGAAGACAGCGCGTCGGGATTGGCTGCGCCGGTGTTCGATTCGTCCGCCGACGTGATCGGTGCCCTCGCGATCAGCGGGCCGACGCTCCGGATGCCGCGCGAACAGTGCGAGAAGTGGGTGGATCTGCTCGTCGGCAGCGCCGAGAAGGTCACCCGGACGCTGGGTGGCCGCTACCCGACATGAGCTGGGCCGCAATCGCGCGGCCGGCTTCGTGCATGGCCACGGTGTCCGTGGCGACGAAAACGCCAGCGAACCGGGACCCGTAGTCGCCGAGATCGTCGCCCACGGAGCCGACGACGGCGTACACCGGGGTGGTGCCCGCGCGGGCGAGGATCGCGGAGATGATCTTGCCCGCTTTCGTCTGTCCGTCGAGCCTGCCCTCGCCGACCACGATCGCCGACGCGTCCGCAGCGAGGGCGTCGAAGCCGGTCACATCGAGGATGTACTCGGCGCCGGAGCGGAGTTCGGCGTCGTACCGTGCCCACATGCCGCCGGAGAACCCGCCTGCCGCGCCGGTGCCGTCGACTTCGGACGGGTCGCGGGGCAGAGCCCGCGCCTTCGCCTCGAGTCGCCGCGTGAGCAGTTGCACAGCTTCCGCGTCGGCACCCTTCTGCGGTCCGAACACCCTGGCGGCGTCGACGAACCGGGTGGTGACGTCGGTCAGCACGGTGACGGAAGCGCCCCGGAGCCCGCCGCCTGCCTCGATGGCGGCGATGGCGCCGGTGCCCCCGTCCGTGGTGGCGGAACCGCCGGCCGCGACGACGATGTGCCGGGCACCGCGCCGGGCTGCGTCGGCGACGAGCATCCCGGTGCCGTAGGTGGTGGCGGTGATCGGGTCGCGGGGACCGTCGTGCGGCGTGGTGATCCCGGAGGCTGCGGCGATCTCGATGACCGCCGTCCCGTTTTCGGACAGTCCGTACGTCGGCCGGCACGGACTGCCCCAGGGGTTGCGGGCGCGGGCGACGACCGGGTGCAGTCCGAGGGGGACCGCGAGGACGTCGAGGGTGCCTTCGCCGCCGTCGGCGACCGGCAGCCGGATCGCGGTACTTCCGGACGACTCGACCCCGCCTGCGACGGCGTCGGCGACCTCGCCTGCGGTGTAGGTGCCCTTGAAACTGTCGGGGGCGATCAGAACCGTCATGGGTTCCACGCTTCCGGGTTGACCGGATGTGGGGGGATTCGGTTCTGCGCCATGGCCACAGCGTTCTCCGCGCACAGCCTCGCCATCTCGGCGCGCACCGACACCGTGGCACTGCCGAGGTGGGGGAGCAGCACCGTGTTCGACTGTTCCGCGAGTCCCGGGGCGAGCGCGGGTTCGTCCTCGTAGACGTCCAGCCCGGCGCCGGCGATCTCCCCGGATTTCAGGGCGGCGACGAGGGCGGCTTCGTCGACGACGGGACCGCGGGCCGTGTTGATCAGGATCGCGGAGGGTTTCATCGCCGTCAGCACGCCCGCATCGACCAGGTGGCGGGTCTGCGCGTTGAGGGGCACGTGCAGCGACAGGTAGTCGCTGGTGGCGACGAGGGTGTCCCAGTCGGTGTGGGTGACGAGTCCGGCGAACTCCCCAAGTTCGTCGTCCGTCACCGGCCGGTCGCCGGGAGGCCGGGGGCAGAACTGCACCTGCATCCCGAAGGCCAGTGCCCGTTTCGCGGTCGCCCGCGCGATCCGCCCGAACCCGGCGAGACCAAGCGTGCGCCCCGAAACGTCCTGGCCGAGCAGTAGGTTCGGCTCCCATCCGGTGAACTTTCCGGCGCGGACGAACGTGTCGGCCTCCACGGCACGGCGGGCGGTGGCCATGATCAGCAGCATCGCGACGTCGGCGGTGGCGTCGGTGAGCACCCCCGGTGTGTTGCCGACGAGGATCGAGTTCGCGGTGGCCGCCCCGATGTCGACGTTGTTGAACCCGACCGCGTAGTTGGAGATCCCGCGAATCTTCGCGGCGGCCAGGAGGTCGGCGTCGAAGGAGTCGCGCAGCTGGGACACCACCACGTCGTAGTCCCCCGACACGCACGCGTCCCGTAGTTGCGCGGCGTCGGGCAACGCGTCGGGGACGTGGACGCTGCCCGCGGCGCGCAGCAGCGTGAGACCGGGTTCGGGAATCGGGGTGGTGACGTAGAACCGGGCGCCGCTCATCGGCCGCCGCCGATGACCCACTCGAACGCGTTGGCGTTGGAGCGTGCGCCCTGAGCGGCCTTGGACCGATTGGCCTCACCGAGTTCCGCGAGCGTCTTCTCGGACAGTTCCACCAGCGACCCGAAAACGCTGGGGTTCAGCCAGTCCGGGCGGGTGGCGAACAGCAGGTCCTCGCTGGCGGTGTTGCCGCTGGCACCGGGCGCGAAGGGGCAGCCACCGAGTCCGCCGAGCGCGCCGTCGACGGTCATCGCGCCGGCCGCAACCGCGGCGAGGCTGTTCGCGACCCCCAGACCCCAGGTGTCGTGGCCGTGGAAGACGATGCCACGCTGCGGGGTTTCCAGCCGGACCCGGGAGACGAGCGAGTACACCTCGGCGGGGACGGCCTGGCCGAGGGTGTCGCAGACGACGACGTCGACGGCGCCATGGGCGCGCGGGTCATTGGCGATGTCGATCACCCGCTGCTCGGGCACCCGGCCCTCGAACGGGCAGGTGAACGACGTCGCAATGCACAGTTGGATGCTGCCGCCGACCTGCTGGGCGAGTTCGATCGCCGCCGGCATCGCGGCGAGGCTGTCCTCGGTCGAACGTCCGATGTTCGCCTGGTTGTGGGAATCGGAGGCGGAGAAGCAGTACTGGAAATGGCGTGCACCGGCCGCGGCGGCCTTCTCCACGTGCCGGGGCGTCGCCACCCACACCCAGCAGTGGTCCAGTTCCTCCGGGGTCAGTTCGGAGATCACCTCGACGGTATTCGCCATCGGCGGGACGAGGTCGGGACGGGCCATCGACCCGATCTCGAGCGCGGGCACGCCGAGGTCGAGGAGCCGGCGGGCGATCTCGAGCTTCCGGGCGGTGGGCAGCATCTTTCCCGTCAACTGCAACCCGTCGCGCAGGGTGACGTCGCGGAGCAGGGTGCGTGATTCGAAGGACTGCGTCATGAGAGGCCACCTACTGTGTCGTTGACGAGGGAGTCGATCTGTTCCGGGGTCTTGCCGAGCAATGTTTCCAGGACCTCCCGGGTGTGCTCGCCGAGGTCCGGTCCGACGTTACGGATGGGCAGCGACGTGCCGCCGATCACCGGGACGATGCCGGGGAAACCGACCTGCTTCGGCTCGGCCTCACCGGTGTCGACAGTGAATTGCTGAATCATGTTGCGGGCGGCGTACTGCTCGTCGCTGCAGATATCGGCGGCGGTGTTGATCGGACCCGACGGCACCCCGGCGGTGTCGAGGATCTTCAGCGCCTCGTCGCGGGAATACTGCGCGGTCCATTCGCCGATCGCTGCGTCGAGTTCGTCGCGTCGCTCCCAGCGGCCCGCGTTGGTCTGTAGACCCGAGTCGGCGCCGAGGTCGGGGCGGCCGATCGTGTCCATGTAGCGCTGGAAGATGGCGTCACCATTGCCCGCGATGATGATGCTGTTGCCGTCGTTGCAGAGGTACGCGTTCGACGGGGCGATGCCTTCCATCCGTCCACCGACACGTTCGCGTTTGACGCCGTACGCGAGGTAGTCGGGGATCAGCGACTCCATCATCGACAGGATCGATTCGTTGAGCGCGACGTCGATGATCCGATGCGGCAGGGACGGGCCCGGCGTTCCGGCGACTTTCGCAGCCTCCCGCTGGAACAGGGCCATCACCGCCCCGAACGCCGCGTAGAGGCCGGCGATCGAGTCGCCGATCGACACCCCTACCCGCACCGGTGGCCGGTCCGGGTCGCCGACGAGTTCACGGAATCCGCCCGCGGCCTCCGCGACCGCGGCGAACCCCGGCCGCTGCGACATCGGCCCGGTCTGCCCGAACGCCGAGATGCGGGTGATCACCAGGTCCGGGTTGGCCGCGTTCAACGCCTCCGGTCCGATGCCCCACTTCTCGAGGGTGCCGGGCCGGAAGTTCTCCAGCAGGATGTCGCACTTGGCGGCGAGGTCGAGGACGAGCTGCCTGCCTTCCTCGGTGCGCAGGTCCAGCACGATCGACTTCTTGTTGCGGTTGATCGTGCGGTACAGCATCGAGGTGTCGCCGGAGTAGAGGCGCCAGTTGCGCAGTTCGTCACCGGTTTTCGGACGCTCCACTTTGATGACCTCGGCCCCGAAGTCGGCGAGCATGCGTCCCGCGGTCGGGGCGGCGATGTAGTTACCCAGCTCGAGTACTCGTACGCCGTCGAGGGGGCGGATCGTGTTTTCAGACATGATGTTCCTTCAGGGGTGCGAGGGGCGGTCAGAAGAACAGGCTCATCGGAAGGATGAGCAGGATGGCGACCACCGACGCCACCGATACTCCTACGGAGCACGTCTTCAGAGTGCCACGTGTGGTCTGCCCCATGAGGGATTGCAGAAGCCAGAAGGTGTTGCTTGTGACGTGCACGGCGAACAGTGAACCGGCACCGGCCGCCAGCGCGATCAGGACGGGATCGAGGCCGATGATCGGTGCGACGGGGGCGAGGACGCCGGCGGCGGTAATCGCGGAGATCGTCACCGAGCCGACCGCGATGTGCAGGGCAGCGGCCATCACCCACACCATGAGCAGCGGGGCGGCGTGGTTGGCGGCGAAGTACTGACCGAGAATGTCCCCGAGTCCGACGGCCGCGATAGTGGCGGCGAGCGAGCCACCGACTCCGGTGAGAATTAGGATCTGGCCGCTTTCGCTGAAGCCACTGGCGATTGCCTTCTGCACGCGATGCTGGCCGATGGTGAGCCGTCCGATGAAACTGGTGCCGATCAGACCGATCAACAAAGCGATGAGCGGTTCGGACACGAAGTCGATAACCGGATTGCTGACTTCGGTGATATCCAGAATGGCGCCGGTCGCGATGAGTAGAAGTGACACGAGCAGCGGAGCGAGCAGGACGATGAGCCGGCCCTCGTGCCGGGTCACGACATCTTTGTCCGTGGTCGGGCGCAGGCTGGTGCTGGTCCGCTCGGCCTGGGCGACGCTGCGACCGGGCACGGGCTGCGGGCTCGAGGCACCCACGCCGCCATCGGGAGTCGCGTCCTCTTCCTCGTCGTCCACCACCGTCTGATGGAAGTGCTCCTCGTCCTTCTCCGGGTTCCACCAACCGTGGGTGAACAGGAACGACATGATCGCCACCGAGATCGCCACCGTCGGGATCACCAGGATCAACCCGAAGATCAGCATCTTGCCGAGCGGCACACCGAGAAGTCCGGCGAGCGCCAGCGCGCCCACACCCGGGACCATGAACACGATCCCGCACTCGAGCCCGATCGCCAGCGCAGTGGCCATCCGCGCGGTGCCCATCCGGCCGATCTTCGGGGCGAGGTTACGTGCGAGCGGTGCGGAGATGACCAGCAGGACGTCGAGAAAGATGGACTGCAGCAGAGTCGCGATGGTCAGCGACAGCGCGTAGGGCATCCGCTTGGGACCGAAGACCCGCAGCAGCGTCCCCACCAGACGTTGGATCGCACCCATTTCCCGCAGCATGGCGCCCATCAGGACGCCGAAGGAGATAAGCAACCCCACTTCGGCCATGATGTCGCCGAAACCGGTGGCGATCGTCTCCACCGTCTTTACCGTTCCGAGCCCGGAAGTAAGGCCGAGATAGGCGGATCCCACGACCAGCGACACCACCGGGTTGAACTTGAAACGCACGATCATCAGCACCACGGCCGACACGGCGATCGCAGTGTTGATCAGGATTGCGAGGTCTGACATTGACGCGTCCTAACGAGGAGGCGGGTAGTGACTACAGTCACAAGGTCACTCATATTATGAACACAGACTCACGATATAAGCAACGGGCCTCCGGCCCGTGCGCCTTTCTGGTCGTTCCGGCAACCAGAAAGGCGCACGAGGCCGGAGGCCCTTAGGGGTGGGTGTGGCGCCGATCGGGGGCGGCCGCTACTGTGGGCGCCATGCAGCGCGTGTATTTCTGGTTTAGCAGGCCGGCCCCGGGTGGGTCGGTCGGCGTAACCACGCGCTGATCACTTCCACCCCAGAGCCGGATTACAGACCGGCTCGCGGGATTCTTCACAGTCTTCGAGGGTCGGCCTGAGAACAGGAACCCCACCCCATGACTGTCACTCTCGACACCGCGTCCCATGCTGATCGCCTCGACGACCAGCGCACAGTGAGCATCAGCCCCCTGGTGGCCCCCTCTGTCGTGCGCCGTGAATTCGCGCCCGACGATGTCGCGGCTGCGACTGTGCGTAGCGGCCGCGCCGACACGGTGAACGTGCTGAACGGCGACGACGACCGCCTACTCGTCGTGGTCGGCCCGTGCTCGGTGCACGATCCGGCGGCTGCAATGGACTACGCCCGCCGACTCGCCGCGAAGGCGGAGGAACTGCGGGACGATCTGCACATCGTCATGCGTGTCTACTTCGAGAAGCCGCGCACGACCCTGGGATGGAAGGGCCTGCTCAACGACCCGCATCTGGACGGCACCTTCGACATCGACACCGGTCTGCGGATGGGGCGGAAGCTACTGCTCGACGTGTCCTCGCTCGGGCTTCCCGTCGGATGCGAATTCCTCGACCCGATCATGCCCCAGTACATTGCCGACCTGGTCACCTACGGCGCAATCGGTGCGCGCACCGCCGCCAGCCAGGTGCATCGACAGCTCTGCAGCGCGCTGTCGATGCCGGTAGGTATCAAGAACTCCACGGAGGGTGACGTGCAGGTGGCGGTCGACGGGACAAGGGCCGCGGCGGCGAGTCATGTGTTCCCCGGCACGGATCTGGACGGTCAGGCCGCTCTGATCCGAACGATGGGCAACCCCGACTGCCATGTGATCTTGCGTGGCGGAACCGACGGACCCAACTACGACTCGGAGACGGTGTCCGACACACTCGCCCGGCTGCGGAAGTCGGGACTGTCCGAGCGGGTCGTGATCGATGCGAGCCACGGCAACAGCAGCAAGAATCACGAGAAGCAGGTGGAGGTGGTCGGCGACATCGCCGCGCGGCTCGAGGCGGGCGAACGCGGCGTCGTCGGCGTCATGATCGAGAGCTTCATCGAGGCCGGCCGTCAGGACCTCACCCTGGGCCGCGCCGAGGACCTCACCTACGGGCAGTCCATCACCGACGCCTGCATCGACTGGGACACCACCGCCGCGCAGCTCGACCGGTTGGCGCAGGCGGTCGCGGCCCGGCGGGGGTGAGCAATCATCGGACTCCTCGCATGCGGAACTGGACGCTGATGCGTGGACCCACCGGGCGGCTGCTCTTCGGTACGCAATGCTCCCAGGTGCGTTGGCAGGATCCCCCCATCACCAGTAGGTCGCCGTGCCCGAGCGAGTACCGGATCGACTGCCCTCCACCGCGCGGCCGCAGCAACAACGGTCGCGCGGTGCCGAGGGAGAGGATGGCCACCAACGTGTCCTCGGTGCGGCTACGGCCGGTGTCGTCGCCGTGCCAGGCCACGCTGTCGGAGCCACCCCTGTAGAAGCAGAGACCCGAGGTCACGAACTTTTCTCCCAGTTCAGGCAGGTAATGCGTGCTCAACGCCTCGCGCGCCGCGACCAGGAGTGGATCGGGAAGCGGCTCGTTCTCCCCGTAGAAGCGGACGAGGCGCGGAACGTCGACCACGCGGTCGTACATCTGCCTGCGCTCTGCCCGCCACGGAACGGTGTCGACGAGCTCGGTGAACAGCTCGTTGGAGCCCGTCATCCAGCCGGGGCGCACGTCGACCCAGGCGCCGGCAGTGAGGGTTCGGCGAGTGACCGTCGATCCGAGTTCGCCCAGTTCGACACCGCCCGACGCGTCGTCGAACAGCGAAGCTTGGAGCGCGTACCGCGCGTCCGCGGAAGTCATGCGGTCATACTACCTCGATATTCGAACAAACGTTCCCATCATTTTCGGGCGTAGTGATCACCGCTCAGACGCACCCGATTTCTGTAGCTGCACTACTTTTCGGGCCGTAAAAGAAGTGCGGCTGCGAAGGGGTGCGTCTCGGTAGAAAGAGCGCGGCACCGGTCCACCGAGGCCGGACTGGACCGTGACGGCGAGGGACGCTGGTGGGATCGTCACGACCATGATCGATTCGACGGCAATACTCGGGGTGGGGGCGATCGCGCTCGGATTGGTACTGACGCCGGGACCCAACATGCTGTACCTGGTCTCGCGCAGCATCACTCAGGGCCGAGGAGCAGGTTTGATATCGCTGGGCGGAGTCGCGATCGGATTTCTGGTGTATCTGGCAGCGACGACGCTGGGGATTTCGGCGGTATTCTCTGCGGTTCCGCAGGCATACACGGCAGTGAAACTGGCAGGTGCATGTTACCTCGGCTGGCTGGCGTGGCAGGCGCTCCGGCCGGACTCGGGTACACCGTTCGCCCCGACGCAGACACTGCCGCGCGATTCGCCGGCCCGCCTGTTCACGATGGGACTCACTACGAACTTGCTCAATCCCAAGATCGCGGTGATGTACCTGGCGTTGATTCCGCAGTTCGTCGACCCCGACTCCGGACCGGTGTGGTCGCAAAGTCTGCTGCTGGGAAGTGTCCAGATTGTCGTCGCTGTGGTCGTCAATGCCGCAATCGTCTGCCTTGCAGCGTCTGTCGCCGGCTTCCTGCAGGGACGGCCGCGGTGGATCCGCGCTCAGAAACTCATGATGGGCAGTGTGCTGGGCGGGCTCGCGGTACATCTTGCGTTCGATCGGGGTCGCCCCACGGTGGTCTGACGTCCGTCGTACAACTCCCGCGGCGTCGTACTCGCTTCAACCTGTCGGTACCTCGCTATACCGTCGGAACATGGGATACGAATTTCAGGTCACCGTCGATTCGGAAAACCCGCACAGCCTCGCGAAGTGGTGGGCGCAGACGCTCGGTTGGGAGGTGGAGCCGAGCAACGAGGAATTCATCCGCGGACTGGTGCAGGCCGGTCACGCGAAAGAATCCGACACCATGATCTTCGAAGGTGTTCTCGTCTGGCGGGAGGGTGCCGCCATTCGGGATCCGGCGCATTCGGAGCGGCCACGGGTGCTGTTCCAACTCGTTCCCGAGTCGAAGACCGTGAAGAACCGCCTGCATCTCGACCTGCGGGTGGGCGACGGGCGAGAAGACCTCGCCAGGGAACTGGAGGAATCCGGCGCGAAGGTGCTCCACCGGGGACGGCAGGGTCCGAACGAGTGGATCACCATGGCCGATCCGGAGGGCAACGAGTTCTGCCTCGCCTGACCGAGCAGGCCGGGGACGCAGTGGGCCGAAAACGCAGTGGCCGAGGTTAGCGGTACGCGCTGGGAGTGGTGCCGGTCCACCGCTTGAAGGCGCGCCGGAATGCGCTGGGCTCGGAGAATCCCAGGCGTGCGGACAGATCGTCGACCGTCTCACCGCGTCGCAGACCCGCGACTGCGGCGTCGCGCAGAACCTCCTCGCGGAGCTGATTGAGCGAGGTGCCGTCCTGCCGGAGTAGGCGCCGTAGGTGGGGCACGCTGATCGACAGCATCTCCGCGATTTCCTCGGCGGTGGACGTGCGGCCCTTCATGCCCAATTCCAGCACCCGCCGCACCTGGGATGACGCCGTGCTGTCGTAGTCGCGCTCGGACATCAGCAACGTCGGCGATTCGCGGAGGTACTCCTCGAGCGTGTCCTCGGTCTGGATGATCGGCAGCCGCAGCACTGCATTGTCGAATTCGATTGCGGGAATTGCGCAGTCGAACGTGACGGGGACACCGAAGATGTGGTCGTAGTTTTCGGCGAGGCGTGGAAGCGGTGCGGGGTACGGCATGTCGACGGCGAGCAACCGGACGCGCTTACCCACCAACCACGCTGCGAACCGGTGCAGGAGAATGAGGAGGAAGTCGGTGGTGACGCGCGCCGCCTCGAGCGACAACTGTGCATCCTCGGCCGACTGGACCTTCGCGCCGGGACGGATATCGAGCGTCATGCGCGTTCCGCCGTGGTTGCCGGGGACGATGTGGAGAGCGGGAAGTGAGGGCAACGCCCGGAGAATGTCTGCCATCCGCTCGAGCGCGGCAGAGAGGTCGGCGGTGTGGATCAACGCCAGACACACCAGCCGAAAGGTGCCGCGCGGCACCGGAGCCGGTCCGAGACCGAACAGTTCGTCGCCCGTGATCTGCCAGACCGCTTGCGTGAACGCGGTGACCTGGGTCGGTGTGAGCCTGGCCAATGGGTCCTGCAGCGATGCCGCCGTGATCCCTGCGACGGATAATGCGGGGGAGAGGTCGACGCCACTGCGAGCCGACAGTTCCAGTGATCGCCGGACGAAGTCGGCGGGGATGGTGCGAGCAGTCACGAGCCAGGCTTTCCGAGAGCCCGCAATCGCCGTGCGGCCTCGGCGAGCACGTGGTCCTGTTTGCAAAAGGCGAAGCGAACTAACGGCTTCCACTGCTCGGGGTGGTCGGTGAACACGCTGACCGGCACACCGGCGACACCGATCCGCGCCGGAAGATCGCGACAGAACTCGATACCGTCGTGCTCGCCGATCCCCGTGATGTCGGCGCAGAGGTAGTACGTGCCCCCGCCGGAACGGACTTCGAGGCCGGCCGCCACGAGAGCGTCGTAAAGAACGTCCCTCTTCGTTTGCAAGCTGTCGCGTAGTTGTGTCACCCACTGCTGTTCGTGCGTCAGCGCGTGAGCCACTGCCGGCTGGAACGGGCCGCCGCCCACGAACGACATGTACTGCTTCGCGGTGCGCACGGCGTCGATCAGTTCGGCGGGTCCGCATGCCCAACCGATCTTCCAACCGGTCACGTTGAACGTCTTGGCGGCACTCGACACGCTGACCGTGCGTTCGTACATCCCGGGGAGGGTGGCGACGGCGGTATGGGTCCGGCCGTCGAAGACCAGGTGTTCGTAGACCTCGTCACTGAGGACCAGCAGGTCGTGCTCGCAGGCCAGGCGAGCGATGGCCTCGAGTTCTTCGCGGGTGAACACCGTGCCGGTGGGATTGTGCGGTGTGTTGAGCACCAGCATCCGGGTCTTGCTCGTGACTGCATCGCGGAGTCCGTCGAGGTCGACGGCGAAGCTTTCGCCCGCGGGAACGAGGGGCACGGTGCGGCGCACCGCGCCCGCCAGTGCGACGGAGGCCGCATAGGAGTCGTAGTACGGCTCGATCAACACCACCTCCTCGCCGGGCTCCACGAGACCGAGAATTGCCGCGCTGATCGCTTCCGTCGCGCCAACGGTGATCAGCACCTCGGAGTCCGGGTCGTGGTCGAGGCCGTAGCGAGCCAGCCGGTCGGCGGCCACCGCACGCCGCAACACGGGCATTCCGGGCCCGGGCGGGTACTGGTTGAGGCCGTCGGCGATGGCCGCTCGCGCGGTGTCGAGCATCGACGACGGCCCATCAGTGTCGGGGAAACCCTGACCGAGGTTGATGGCGTCGTGTTCCACCGCGAGTGCGGTCATCTCGGCGAAGATGGTTGACGCGAACGGCTGCAGGCGCGAGACGGTTCGATTACGCGGCGTAGCCGACAGGCGATTGCGCGGCGTTTCGGGCATTACTGCAGCGTAGTCGGTGTGCCACAGAACCTCGCACACGGCCGTGTCACGTTCTGCGGGGCTGTCTCGTCTTCTCTGTAGACGGCGCGCGAAGGGCGCCCGGTGACGATGGAGGACACAATGCCCCGCATTCCCGCAGTGGCCCCGGCGGACGCGAGCCCGCTGGTCAAGGTTGCGTACAAATTCGCTGCCCGCAAGTTCGACGAGGTCCCGGAGCCGTTCGCCGTGCTCGCCCACCACCGCAAACTGTTCGTCGCCTCGGCCCGCCACGAGATGGCAGTGCAGAAGGCGTCGACAGTTCTTCCGGCCAGTGTCCGGGAGCTGGCGGTGTACCGCGTCGCCTGGACGATCGGCTGCTCATGGTGCGTGGACTTCGGGACGATGCTGCAACGCCTGGACGGGCTGGACACGGCGAGGCTCGAAGACATCGGCAACTACGCCGACTCCCCGGCGTACAGCGAGGACGAACGTGCGGCCATCGCCTATGCCGACGCGATGACTGCGACGCCCACGACGGTCACGGACGAACAGGTGGCCGACCTCGAACGCCGTTTCGGCAGGGACGGTGTCGTCGAACTGTCGTATCAGATCGGGATCGAAAACATGCGGGCTCGGATGTATTCGGCACTGGGCATCACCGAACAGGGTTTCAGCACCGATTCGTGTCGGGTGCCGTGGGC
The DNA here is from genome assembly GCF_023667485.2 of Rhodococcus sp. MSC1_016. Taxonomy (NCBI): domain Bacteria; kingdom Bacillati; phylum Actinomycetota; class Actinomycetes; order Mycobacteriales; family Nocardiaceae; genus Rhodococcus; species Rhodococcus sp. MSC1_016. Next base: position 4,149,402 of record NZ_JAMOZI020000001.1, on the reverse strand, counting down.
CTCGAACGACGGCCAGGTCACGAAGGGTGGTCCGGGAGTCTGATCCCGACGAGCTTCTCTGGATTCGCGATGTCGTAGGCGGCGTAGACGAGTCCGTTCCGGACGGTGAACCCACCCACTCGCGGAGGCGAGCTGCGGTGGGTCTCGCCGCCGGCGATCCCGGCGCTGAAGAAGCCGAGCTGACCGTTGACCAGGACCGGCTGCATGGTGGTGAAGGCGGCGGCGCCGTACTTTCGGATGAGGCCGAGATAGAAGCGAGCGAACTTGTCCGCTCCCCGGATGACGTTGACGGCGGTACTGGTCGTGCCGTTGGCGTCGCCGATGACGAGGGCGTCGGGGTGCAGTGCCGACACCACCGCATCGATGTCGCCGGAGGCGAGGGCTCCGAGAAGTCGCTGCACCGCGCGGGAATGCTCCTCGTCCGGGACCGCGGGAGTGGTTGCTGCCGCGGCCTTACGGGCGCGGGACGCGAGCTGCCGCGCCGCCGGGATCGCGATCCCCAACAGGTCTGCCACCTCGTCGAAAGGCACCCCGAACCCGTCGTGGAGCACGAAGGCGACGCGTTGCTGCGGAGTGAGCGTGTCGAGCACGATCAACGCCGCCAGCCGGTTGTCTTCCTCCTGTACGACCGCTTCGAGCGGATCCGGCTCCGCAGACGGTCCCAGCCCGGTGACGATGGGTTCCGGAAGCCACTGCCCGACATACTGTTCCCGCCGCACTGCGGCCGATCGCAGCCGATCGAGGCAGATTCTGCCGACCACGGTGGTCAGCCAGCTCCGGAGGTCCCGTATGCCGGTGGCATTCTCTTCGTCGAGTCGCAGCCACGACTCCTGCACGGCATCCTCGGCGTCGCTGACACTGCCGGTCAGCCGATAGGCCACCGACAACAGATGCCGCCGGTGGCCCTCGAATTCGTCTACCAGCGTCGCTGACGGCATGCCGACATCGTACGTCCGATCCAGACATAAAATCCGTGGTGCGCGTAACCGTTGACCCTGGTGGGGGCACCGGACGTACTGTGGGACAACCACACGACGTCAGGGAGTTCTGCCATGTTCCAGTGTTGTAGCTGTCGCAGCTGACCTGGCTTTTCTGCACCCCTTCTCTTCGCAGGCACTGCTCGATCCCGCGGGACCGTCCCGGTCTCCGGTCGAACGGTGCGCATCACCCGACCCGCCACCCTTTCCGTGTGCGGGCATCACCCTGAGGAAGATCCCGATGATTCGTCCACGTCTGGCGCGGACTCTGGCCGCCGCGGCCGCCCTGCTCACCTTCGCCGGCCTCACCGTCGCCTGCTCGAGCGACAAGACCGTCACGACCGCCGACGGTAAGACCGTCCTGCGCTACGAGGGAACCACCGGCCAGGTCTCCTTCTCGGAATTGGCGGCCGACCTGGGCTACTACCAGAAGGTCGAGCTGAACTGGATCGGCGACACCACCAGTGGGCCCCAGAGCATCCAGAACGCCGCAACGGGACAGACCGATTTCGGTGGGGCGTTCAACGGGGCGGTACTGAAGCTGGCCGCCGCGGATTCACCCGTCACCTCGGTCATCGGCTACTACGGCTCCGACAAGGAAACGTTCAACGGGTACTACGTGCTCGAGGACAGCCCGATTCGCACCGCCCGAGATCTCATCGGCAAGAAAGTCGGGATGAATACCCTCGGCGCGCACCACGAGTTCCTGGTCCGTGAATGGCTGGCGCGAGAAGGGCTCACTCCGGACGAGATCAAGCAGGTGGAGCTCACCGTCGTACCCCCGGTGAACACCGAACAGGCACTGCGACAGGGACAGATCGATGTCGGCACACTCGGGAGCGTGTTCCGCGACAAGGCCGTGGAGAAGGGCGGTATCCGCGCGCTGTTCACCGACGAGTCCATCTTCGGTTCGTTCACGTACGGCTCGCTGCTGTTCCGCAACGACTTCATCGCAAAGAACCAGGAGGCAGTGGCCGACTTCGTGCAGGGCACGGCCCGGGCGATCCGCTGGACACAGACCACGCCCCGCGATCAGGTGATCGCGAAGTACAAGGAGATCATCACCGAGCGCGGACGCAACGAGAACACCGACCTCGTCGACTACTGGAGGTCCCCCGGTGTCGCCGGCCCCGGTGGAGTGATCACCGACAAGGAAATCCAGACCTGGATCGACTGGCTCGTGCGCAATGGAGAACTCGAGGACGGCAAGCTCACGCCGGCCGATGTGTACACGAACGAGTACAACCCCTACGCCAACGGCACGTATCCGGCGGACAGCGGTCCGGACGGGCAGGCCCTGGCCACGAAATGACAGTACCGAGCAGAACTGACGGAGAAGTATCGGAAGGACAGACATGAGCACGACCGCTTCGGACCGAGGTCAGGTCACACCCCCCAAACTCCGCCTCGAACACGTCACCAAACAATTCGACGTGCGCGGGACGAAGGACAAGTTCACCGCGATCGAAGACATCGACATCGATCTCGCCGCCGGTGAGTTCCTCGTCCTCGTCGGACCCAGCGGTTGCGGAAAGTCGACGCTGCTTGACCTTCTCGGAGGTTTGAGCACACCGACCTCGGGCCGCATTCTCCTCGACGGAAAGCCGGTGACGGGGCCGGGACTCGACCGAGGCATCGTTTTCCAGCAGTACGCGCTTCTCCCATGGCGCACTGCGCGGCACAACATCGAGTTCGGGTTGGAAGCCAAGGGGCTGCCCAAGAAGGAGCGCCGAAGCCTCGCCGAGCACTACCTCGAGTTGGTGGGCTTGCACGGCTTCGGTGACCGGTATCCGCACGAACTGTCCGGTGGGATGAAGCAGCGTGTCGCAATTGCCCGCAGCCTGGCCTTCGATCCCGAAGTGCTGCTGATGGACGAGCCGTTCGCCGCGCTCGACGCGCAGACCCGCGAATCACTCCAGGACGAACTGCTGCGCATCTGGAAGGCAACGGGAAAAACCATCCTGTTCATCACCCACGGCATCGACGAGGCCATCTATCTCGGGCAGCGGGTTGCGGTGCTGACCTCGCGACCCGGGCGGGTGAAGACGTTCGTCGACATCGACATCGACCGCAGCGGTGAGGACGTCCGATCCAACGAGCAGTTCCGGCAGTACCGGCACAAGATCTGGACGTTGTTGCACGGTGAAGTGGAGCGAGCACAGGTAATCGAGAAGGAGGAGGCTCATGTCTAGCGCACTTGCCACACCGACAGACCTCGACGAGGCGCCTGTCGTCGCCGATCCACTGCAGACCCCGGCAACGTCACCCGCACCGGAGGTCGGGCCGGCGACACCAGGCGCCGCGAAGCGCGCCGGCGCGGTCGTGGGACCCGTCGCCTGGCGAATCCTCAAGCCTTCGATCGCGATCGTCGCGTTTCTCTCGCTGTGGGAGTTCGCGCCCCGAATCGGATTGGTGGACGAGGTGTTTCTGCCACCGTTCAGTACGGTGGTCGAAGCCTTTCTCGACCTGGCCGCCAGCGGTGAACTGGGGCAGCACGTGTCGGCGAGTCTTTCGCGGGCCCTGATCGGCTTCTTCGTGGCAGTCGCGATCGCGATCCCACTGGGTATCGCGATCGCCTGGTACCGCCCGGTGTCGGACTTCCTGAACCCCATTCTCGAGCTCTTCCGTAACACGGCCGCGCTGGCCCTGCTACCCGTCTTCATCCTGATCCTCGGCATCGGTGAGGAGTCGAAGATCGCGCTGGTGATCTACGCGTGCACGTTCCCCATTCTCCTCAACACGATTTCCGGTGTGCGTACCGTCGATCCGCTGTTGATCAAATCGGCTTCGTCGCTGGGATTGTCGTCGGTGCGCCTGTTCCAGAAGGTGGTGCTGCCCGCCGCTGTTCCCACCATCTTCACCGGTATCCGCATGGCGGCGGCGTCCTCCATTCTCGTCCTGATCGCCGCTGAAATGGTGGGCGCCAAGGCCGGGCTCGGCTATCTGATCACCGCCTCCCAGTTCAACTTCCAGATCCCCAACATGTACGCGGGCATCGTCGCGATCTCTGTTCTCGGGCTGTCCCTCAACGCGATTCTCGTGTTGATCGAACGCAGGTTGTCGCGCTGGCGGGTCTGAACGGCCTGCTGCTCATCTCGTAGAAAAGAAACTCGATGTCACAAGGTTCCCAGCACTTCCATCTCAATGCCTTTCTCATGGGCGTGGGTCACCACGAGGCGGCGTGGCGGCATCCACGCACGGACGCCCACCGGGTTCTGGACGTGAAGCACTTCCAGGAACTCGGGAGGATCGCGGAACGCGGCAAACTCGACTCCGTGTTCTTCGCCGACACCCTGGCAATCGGTCCGCGGCTCGAGCACAACACGCAGGCGATCTTCGAACCCGTCACGCTGCTGTCGGCCATCGCCGTCGCCACCGAACACGTGGGACTGATCGCTACGGCGTCGACGAGTTACGGCGACCCCTACAGCTTGGCGCGGAAGTTCACCTCTCTCGACCACATCAGCGGTGGCCGGGCGGGGTGGAACATCGTGACGTCGGCGGGCGCGGACGAGGCGGCGAACTTCGGCGTCGACGGAATCCCGGCGCACAGCGGAAGGTACGAGCGTGCAGCGGAATTCGTCGACGTGGCACTTGCGCTGTGGGACAGCTGGGAAGACGATGCCGTGGTACTCGACCCGGACACCGGCCTGTTCGCCGACCCGGCAAAGGTCCACACGATCGACCACGATGGACCGCGCTTCCAGGTCAAGGGGCCGCTGAACTCCCCACGATCGGCGCAGGGGCGTCCACTGCTGGTACAAGCCGGTTCTTCGGAGAGCGGTAAAGAGTTCGCCGCCCGGCACGCAGAGGCGGTCTTCACTGCGCAACGCACCCTCGCGCAAGGGCAGGAGTTCTACCGGGACCTGAAGGCGCGGGTGGTGAAGTACGGCCGCAATGCCGGCGATCTGAAGGTGCTGCCCGGTATCGTCCCATTCATCGCAGACACCCAGGAGGAGGCGGAGGCGCTCGAACGGTCCTTCACCGACCTGATTTCTCCCGCGTACTCGCTGCGTCAGCTGTCCACGATGCTCGGCGTCGACCTCACCGAGCATTCGCTCGACGCCCCGCTCCCACCCTTGCCGCCGCTCAACGAGATTCAGGGGAACAAGAGTCGGTACCAGCTGGTGAAGGATCTTGCCGAAGACGGCTCGCTCACCGTGCGGCAACTGATCGGACTCCTCGGCGGCGGGCGTGGACACCGCACGTTCGCCGGAACCCCCGAGCAGGTGGCGGACGAGTTGCAGATCTGGTTCGAACAGGGTGCGGCGGACGGCTTCAACATCATGCCGCCGTACTTGCCGGGAGGTCTCGACGACTTCGTCGATCGGGTGGTTCCCATTCTCCAGGACCGGGGACTGTTTCGCACCGAGTACACCTCGACGACCTTGCGCGGTCACTATGGACTGGGCGAGGTCGGCAACCGGTTCGCACCCGGTGACGCGCTGGGCGGTGCCGTCGGCGAAGCGAGCGCATGAGCGGTCCGACCGGCCTCAAACCCTTTGTCACCACGGTCTTCGTCCCAGCCGCAATCTTCGGGATCGGCCAGGGCGCCGCGGCGCCGGTCATGGCCCTCACCGCACGCGATCTCGGTGCGTCGGTGGCGGTGTCGGGGCTGATCGTGGCGGTCGTCGGGCTCGGAGCCGTGCTCGGTGACCTGCCGGCCGGGCGGATCGTAGCCAGGTTCGGCGAGCGGCGGTCGATCATCGGGGGCAGCTCGGTCGGCGCCCTCGGCGTCCTGATCTGCTTGTTCGCGCCGACGCCGGGAGTGCTGGGTCTCGGCGCCCTGCTGACCGGGCTCGCCAACGCAGTATGGGGCCTGGCCCGGCAGAGCTACCTGGCCGAGGCCGTGCCGCTCGGGCTGAGGGCGCGTGCCATGTCGTCGTTTGCGGCGATGTGGCGGCTCGGCTTCTTCGTCGGCCCGCTTCTCGGTGCCGCCGTGATCCTCGTCGTCGGCACGCGCGGCGGATTCGTCGTCCAGCTTGTCGGTGTCGTGTTGTCGGGGTGGCTGATGTCCCGCGTCCCCGATCCACCGAGCCGCACGGACGGCCCGGCGAAGTCGCATGCCACGCTGCCCTCCATTCTGCGGGGGCACCGAAAGCTGTTGTCCACCCTCGGCGCCGGCTCGCTGCTGATGGGTGCGGGGCGAGCGTCTCGGGAAGCGGTGCTGCCGCTGTGGGCCGCCCACCTCGGACTCGACGCCGCCCAGGTGAGCCTGGTGTTCGGTGCCGGAGCGGCCGTCGACCTATTGTGTTCGTATCCGGCCGGCCACTTCATGGACCGGTACGGCCGGCGATTCATCGCCGTACCCTCCCTGCTGGTGATCGGGGTGTCGTACCTGGCGTTGCCGTTCTCACACGATCTGGTGTCGATCGGTGCGGTCGCCGTCCTCATGGGCATCGGCAACGGGCTCGGCAATGGCGTCATCATGACACTGGGAGCCGACATCGCCCCACCCGCGATCCGCGCCGAATTCCTCGCCGCCTGGCGACTGACCCACGACACCGGTATGTTCGCCGGGCCGTTGGGGGTGGGTGCGCTGGCCGCGGTGGTCCCGCTCGGGTTCGCCGTCGGTGCGATCGGCGGGGCTGCGCTGCTCGGTGCGGGCCTGCTGTTCCGCTTCATTCCCGTCTATTCGCCGTGGCCGCCTCGACCGAGCCTCGATCCGGGTTCCGTCGCCCTCGAGGAACAAAGGACCTAGGACTCGGCCGGGCTCGGTGAGGCGGCTCCGGGGAGCTAACCGGCCATGGCCGATACCGGCGAGATCGCCCCTGCACGCCTGGCGGGAAGCAGTGCCGCAATCACCCCGCAGACCCCGCCGATCAACACGATGGCGAAGAGCTGCACCCATGGGATTCCGCTGAGCACCACATCGTCGTAACCGAAAACAGAGGCAGTTCCGGCGCTTCCGAAGATGAGACCGAACACGACGCCCATTCCGGACGCCACACCGGCCACCAGGAGGGCTTCCCAGATCAACATTGCGCGTACTCCTTTTCTCGTCAGGCCGAGTGCTCGAAGCAGTCCGGATTCACGACGCCGTTCGAGGACGGACAGTGCCATCGTGTTACCGACGCCGATCAATGCGATCAGGACGGCTACCGACAGCAGGCCCGCGACCACCATGAGCATGGTGTCGAGCACCGAATCGATAGCCCCGCGCATCGCGATCATGCCTTGGACTTCGCTTCCGGGCGCCAGCTCACGGGCAAGTTCCGTCACGTGGTCGGTCGCGGCCAGCGACTGCTCGTCGGAGTTGCCCTCCGACAGACGAATCCAGTACGCGTCGATCACGGGGGATGATGCCGACACCGCCATATCGGTGTGGTCGAGGAGGGCCGGCTGACCGTCCCGGCCCTCCACCACCGTGACTGTGACGTCGCCGCGATCACCTCGGACCGTCGCCGTGTCTCCAGGGCTCAGACCGTTGTCCCGCAGTCCGGCGGGAGAGAGCACCAGCCGTCCCGGTGAGGGAAGGGTGATCGGGGTGCGCAGCACGGACTGCGCGGCACTGCCCGACACCCCGAAGGCCTCCAGTTCGCCACGTCCATCGATGACCAGGTCGGCACGCTCGAGCGCCGAAACCCCCGACACGCCCGTTGTTGCCGTGATCCGCGGGCCCAACTCCGGTGGTAGTCCTCGATTTCCTGTGCTGCTGACCATCACGTCCACCGGAAACTGCTCGTCCATCGCGGCGGGGGCCGACGATTTCACTGTCGCGATTCCCACCACCAAGGTGCTGGTCAGCGCCACACCGATCAACAGAGCAGTGACTGTAGCGGCGGTCCGGCGCGGATTCCGGCCTGCGTTGCCCGCGGCGAGTTCGCCGACCGGACCTGCCAGCCGTGCCAGAACGATGCCCGTCCGGCTGATCAGCGCCGGCACCATCGTAGTGCTCAGTGCCGCGATGCCGAGGAACGAGAGCAATCCTCCCACAGTGGCTGCCGGAACTTGCTGTGCGAGGACGCCTACCACGGTCATCGCGATTCCGGCGGCGAGCATCACGAGGCCGAGAACGCTGCGGCCGAGTGATATTCGCGCACTCTCCGGCTTGGCCTCCATCGGTTGCAGCGCTGCGAGTGGTGACAGTCTGGTCGCCGCCCGTCCGGGGGCAGACGCTGCCACCATGGTCATCACGATCCCCACTGCCACACCGAGCGCGACCGCCAGCGGATCGACATGCAACACCGACAACGGGATCGGTGCATCCGCGGCTGTGGCCACCCGTCCGACCACCCAGGCCAACGCGATCCCGACGCCGGCGCCGAGAACGGACGCGATGATCCCTACTGCGGCCGCCTCCGTCCGGATACTGCGGCGCACCTGTGATGCGGTTGCACCGACACAGCGCAGGAGCGCAAGCTCCTGGGTCCGCGCCGCGAGCAACACTGCGAAGGTATTGGCGATCACGAGCGCCGCGACAACGACCGCGATGGCGCCGAAGGACAGGAGGATGGTACTCAGTACCTCGGCCTGGCCGAGATACTGTCCTGCAGCGTCTTTGGTGGCTGCGGCTCCGGTGACCACGGTCGAGTCGGCGGGCAGGGCCTCGCGGATACGGGTGGCCAGCTCCTGCTGTGACAGGGACCCGTCACCGGCAATGCGTACCTCGTGGGTGGCGGCGTCACCGGCCCACTGAATCAACTGGGCAGGTGTCGCGAAGACCGTGGTGCCGCGCATTCGCTGCGCAGTTCCGGAGAGGTCGACCAGCCCGACGACGCGCACACTGGTGGTCACACCGTCGCTCGCGTCGAGTGCGGTCACCGTGATCTCCGAGCCGACAGGGATTCCGGCGTCCTTACTCACCAGCGCCTCGCCGAGTCCCCTGGGCAGTTCTCCGTCGGAGACCTGCTGCCACCGCAACACACTGTCGTCCGCGATCGACACGGCGTCACCGTAGGACTTTCCGTCGATCGCGGAATCGACACGGACGGAGGCGCTCACGTCATCGGTCGTCGCGGCGACGCCGGGGATCCGGGCGAGGTCGGCCGCCCTGGCGCCCGGCCCGGAAGCGACCGCGTCGGTGCCCCGATATTGCACAGCGAGCGAGTTGTCGATTCCGGCGCCGACGGTGGAGTTCAAGGTCAGCGTCGCCACGATGTACCCGACGGCGATGACCACCGCGAGAATCGACGCCACGTACCGGCCCGCGTGCGCCCGGGCCTGCGCCAAAGCCAGCTCCCTCATCGCCGCACCGCCGCGAGGTCGTTCGCGCCGAGTGCGCGCATCGACGCGATCACGGAATCTACGGTCGGCCGGAGAATGTCACCGGCGATCAGACCGTCTGCGATGAGAACTACCCGGTCCGCATACGACGCGGCCACCGGGTCGTGCGTCACCATCACCACCGTCTGCGACGTCTCGCGAACGCACGTTCGCAGGAGCCCGAGAACCTCTGTACCGGAGTGTGAATCGAGGTTTCCGGTCGGCTCGTCGGCGAAGACGACGTCGGGCTGCGGAAGCAGAGCGCGCGCCACAGCCACCCGCTGTTGTTGCCCGCCCGACAACTCGTGGGGGAGATGATCGAGCCGGTGGGTGAGCCCGAGCTTGGCGACCACTTCCGCCATCCACTGTGGCGACGGGGTGCTGCCCGCCAGGCGCATCGGCAACATCATGTTGGCTCGTGCGCTCAGAACCGGTAGAAGGTTGAACGCTTGGAACACGAATCCGATCCGCTCGCGCCGCAGTTCGGTCAGCTCCCCGTCGCCCAACCCGGTCACCTCGGTGTCGCCGAGAAACACGCGGCCGGCCGACACCGTGTCCAGTCCGGCCAGGCAGTGCATCAGTGTCGACTTGCCGGAACCCGACGGACCCATGATGGCGGTGAATTCGCCTCGTGCGAAATCGACGTCCACCCCGCCCAGCGCCTGCACCGCTGTCTCACCCGTGCCGTATACCTTCGTTACTCCGCTCGCGCGGACCGCGGCCTGCATCGTCGTCCCCACCTCCGTGTTGGTCCTTGTCGTCACGGAATCGACGTTATTGCAGGTGAAGCGGTGTGCGCGTCGGAGCGCGGAGCCATCTTTCGGCGGCGGCCGTCATCCCCCGGTAGGACGACGTGGGCCCCCAGCGTCAGTCCTCGGTACCGAGAAGGTCCGAGCGGCGCACCAAACCGACCTGGAACGCGAACACCACCGCTTGCACCCTGTCTCGTGAGTGCGTTTTCGACAGGACGCGTCCCACATGCGTTTTCACCGTGGTCTCCGATATGTGGAGCTGCGCCGCGATCTCCGTATTGGACAGCCCATACGCCATGGCCTCGAGGACTTCCACCTCACGGGGTGTGAGTTCCTCGGGAAGCTGTGCGCGGTCCATCGAATCCTCGAGTAACGGCCCCACATGCTGTAGTAAGCGGCGAGTGGCCCGTGCCTCGATCACGGCGTCGCCCCGGTGCACCGTCCGGATACCGTCGAGCAACTGTTCCGGTGGAACGTCCTTGAGGAGAAAGCCACTCGCACCCGCCCGGATCGCGGACAGGACATACTCGTCGTTGTCGAACGTGGTGAGTACCACCACTTTCGGCGCATCTTCTGCGGCCAGCAGCTGGCGGGTGGTTTCGATGCCGTCCATGCGCGGCATCTGCACATCCATCAAAACGACATCGACGCGACGTGCCGCGAGTTCGGTGAGCGCCTGCCGCCCGTCCGACGCCTCGACTACCACAGACAGGTCCGGCTGCGAATCGATGACCATCCGGAATCCGGCGCGGACCAGTTGCTGGTCGTCGATCAGCGCAACATCGATGCGGCCGCCGTGTTCGTCCATGCACTCACCCTAGGTGTTTCCGTGAGGGAGGACGGCGCGGACCCGATAGCCGCCACCAGGTTTGGGACCAGCCGTCACCCGGCCGCCGTGAAGTCGTGCGCGCTCCGTCATCCCGATCAAGCCCTGCCCACCTGCGGATGGTTCGATGAGCGCCGCCGAAACGCCCCGGCCGTCGTCCACGACAGTCACAACCAGATCGTGCTCGGTCCAGCGCATTTCGACGTCGGCGTGCGCCCCCGGCCCGGCGTGCTTGAGCACGTTGGTCAGCGACTCCTGCACGATCCGGTACGCGGTAAGACTCGTTCCCGGTGGCAGTTTCCGCGGGTTACCTTCGATCTGCAGGTGCACGTCCACCCCACTTCTGCGAAGGTCTGCGACGAGCGACTCGATATCCGACGCACCGGGGATCATGGCGAAGTCCCGGGGTCGGTCCTCCCGCAACACAGACAGCAGGGCCCGCATATCCGTCAGCGCTTGCCTGCCTGTGGCGGCGATCGTCTCCAGCGCAGCGAGTGCCGCTGCGGGATCCTGGGCGGCCCCGTACCGCCCACCGTCGGCCTGAGCGATGACCACGGTCAGCGAGTGGGCGACGATATCGTGCATCTCCCGGGCAATCCGCGTGCGCTCGGTGATGGTGGCGATCTCGGCTTCCTGTTCCCGTTCGAGTTCGAGGAGCCGAGCTCGCTCCGCCAGCCCGTCGAGTTCCTTCATCCGAACCCGGCGCAGGTCACCGAAGGCCCACACCGCGAGGACGAAGACGACGAAGGCGAGGGAGTTGTACACGAGTATCTCGGACGACTTGCTGTCGGAGAAGTACTTCACCGTCGCGCCCACAGCCCCGACCATGGCGAGACCGAGCGCAGTGAAACTACTCCACCGCGGACCGTAGGCGGCGAAAGCGTAGAGCGCGATGGGGACCGCGACTACGGACAGCAGGAGGGTGTGTGCGATCACGACAAGGTGCAGCACGGAGAACGCGGCGATGACGAAACCCGACACCACCGTGTGCGAACGACGCCAGGCCAGCGGCACCGTCATCCCCAAGGAAACGACCACCGCGGTCACGCTCGCCTCCGCCGCGGTGAGGAGACTGAGAACGGTGACGACGCCGGCAACGCACACGTCGATTCCGCGACTGTGTTTCGCGCTCCATCGGTACCACTGTTCGGTGGAAGGAAAGCGGGCCATGCTGTGACGGTAGCGCCTGTTCAAACGATCGGGCCGCGGGTGGCGCCGCACCCTGCAGGACTACCTGGACTGTGGGTACATTCTTCTCATGCGCTTCGGATTGTTCGTTCCTCAAGGCTGGCGCCTCGACCTCGTCGGTATCGATCCTTCCGAGCAGTGGGCGGTGATGCGCGACTTCTCGTTGCGTGCCGACCGCGGCTCCTGGGATTCGCTCTGGGTGTACGACCACTTCCACACCGTTCCGGCGCCCACCGAGGAGGCAACCCACGAGGCGTGGACCCTGATGTCCGCTCTTGCTGCCGTCACCTCGCGGGTGCGGCTCGGCCAGATGTGCACCGCGGTCAGCTACCGCAATCCCGCGTATCTGGCCAAGGTGGCCGCCACCACCGATCTCATCTCCGGTGGGCGAGTGGAGATGGGCATCGGAGGCGGCTGGTACGAGCACGAGTGGAGGGCCTACGGATACGGATTCCCCTCGCCCGGTGAGCGTCTCGGTCGCCTCGAAGAAGGCGTTCAGATTCTGCGCCAGGCCTGGATCAACGGCAGCGCGACCCTTGCAGGCACGCACTACCAGGTGGACGGGGCGATCGTGCGGCCACTTCCTCTCCAAGAGGGCGGCATTCCCCTGTGGATTGCCGGTGGCGGCGAAAAGGTGACCCTGAAGATCGCGGCGAAGTACGCGCAGTACACCAACTTCGACGGCACTCCCGAAGGTTTCGCCCACAAGTCCGAGATCCTCCGCAGGCACTGTGAGGACGTCGGAACCGACTTCGATGCCATCGTCCGGTCGGCCAACTACAACGTCGCAATCGGAACCACCGAGGCCGAGGTCGAGCAACGACTGGCCACGCTGGTCGAGCGCGTCACCCCCTATGTCGGCGCCGAGGCGGCGGAGGGAACTCTCGGCGCCTTCCGCGGAATGCCGGGCGTGGGTACCCCGGATCAGATCATCGAGAAGCTGTCCGCTCTGAAGGCGCAGGGCATGACCTACGGCATCTTCTACTTTCCCGAAGCCGCGTACGACACGTCCGGTATCGAGCTGTTCGAGAAGGAAGTGCTCCCGGCGCTGCGCTGATCGCCGGCTCGCAGGCCTACAGTGGCGGCATGTTCGTCGTCACCCTGAACACCGGCACCGTATGGCTGAGCCCGCCGGTCGTCAGCGACATCGACGCGATCTGTGCCGCCTGTAGCGACTCCGCGATCGCCGAGTGGACCACCATGCCCTCGCCCTATGCACGATCGGACGCCGAGCACTTCGTGCGGCGGACCGTCCCCTCCGGATGGGCGGATCGCAGCCCGGTCTGGGCAATACGCGAGCGCGCCGCCGGACCGGCGGTGGGGATGATCGGACTACTCGCGCGCGACAACTCGTCGGCCGAAATCGGATACTGGCTCGCCGCCGGTGCCCGCTCTCGAGGTCTCATGGCAACCGCGGTGGAGGTGGTGTGCGACTTTGCGTTTCGGCCGGATGGGATGGGTCTCGAACGCATCGAGTGGCGTGCCTTCGTCGGCAACCACGACTCCGCGGCGGTGGCCCGCAAACTGGGATTCCGGTTCGAGGGAGTGCAGCGCCGCGGGCTGCTCCAACGTGGAGTCCGGCGGGATTCGTGGATGGCAGCGCTGCTGGCGGACGACCCGCGCACGCCGGCAGACGGCTGGCCCGGCTAGTTCAGCGCAGGCTCTCGGGAAGCTCATGCTCGGACACGGCCACTCGCTGATCGGGACTCGTGCGCACGTGTTCCGACTCGGGGATCTTGCTCTCCAGGAAGTCCCACTCCGCCTGATCGATGGCTTCGGCTGCGCGGGCGCGCACCGAGGAGTCGCGCGTCCCCCAGGCGATGGGCATCGGACTGACCATCTCCCAGGTGTCGGCGGCACTGTGCGTATTGCGGTCGCTCAGAAGCGCGACGGACGGCACCCTGTCGCCGACGTTCTGCTTCTGATGTGCACGGATCGGAACGTTCCGGGTGACCAGCACGTACGACGGCCGCCCTGCCGCAGGCTTCGCCGCGTCGATCAGCGACAGCAGCGTGAGCGCACGCGGGTGCACCTCCGAGATCACGGCCGGGACCAGTGGGCTCTTCGCATACAGGTCTTCGATGCTGCCCACCTTCTTGGGCACCCAGAACGCCACCCATACCGACGTGAGAGCGACGAGCGCCACCACGACGCCGAGGATGATCGACCACGGATGCCCGAGCAGGATCAGCCCCACGGCCGCGGCCGCGAACAGCAGGGCAACGATGACCGCGGACACCTGGAGGCGTCGCATATCGGCGAACGTCTGATTCACAGACTTCGCGTAGGCCCGATCGACGGTGAACTCGAAATGTCGCACGGCACCAGCTTAGAGTCCCAGGCTCCGCGGCGGCGGAGTCACCCGATGGCGGGCCCGAGGAGGTCGTCGGCGTCGGTGATCCGGTACGCATAGCCCTGCTCCGCCAGAAAGCGCTGCCGGTGTGCGGCGTACTCGGCGTCGAGGGTGTCGCGGGCGACGACGGAGTAGAAGTGCGCTTGGCCGCCGTCCTGCTTGGGGCGCAGCAGCCGTCCGAGCCGCTGGGCTTCCTCCTGCCGCGAACCGAACGTGCCCGAAACCTGTACCGCGACGGACGCTTCCGGAAGATCGATCGAGAAGTTGGCGACCTTGCTCACCACCAACGTCTGGATGTCACCTGCCCGGAAGCTGTCGAAGAGTTCCTCACGTTCCTTGTTCTTGGTGGAGCCCTTGATGACAGGTGCGTTCAACGCCTCGCCCAGCTCGTCGAGTTGGTCGAGGTAGGCGCCGATGATGAGCGTGGGTGCATCGGTATGCCGCTCGAGGATCGATTTGACCACTGCGATTTTCGTGTGTGCTGTGGAACACAGCTTGTACCGCTCGTCGGGTTCGGCGACTGCGTAGGCCATGCGCTCGGCATCGGTCAACGTGACCCGCACCTCGACGCAGTCGGCGGGAGCGATCCAGCCCTGGGCCTCGATGTCCTTCCACGGTGCGTCGTACCGCTTGGGGCCGATCAGCGAGAAGACGTCACCCTCGCGACCGTCCTCACGCACCAACGTGGCGGTGAGGCCGAGGCGGCGACGGGACTGCAGGTCGGCGGTCATCCGGAACACCGGGGCCGGAAGAAGGTGGACCTCGTCGTAGATCACGAGGCCCCAGTCGCGGGAGTCGAACAGTTCGAGGTGCTTGTACTCGCCCTTGGTCCGGCGGGTGATCACCTGGTACGTGGCGATGGTGACCGGCCGAATCTCCTTGCGCTCACCGGAATATTCGCCGATTTCCTCCTCGGTGAGGGAGGTGCGGGCGATGAGCTCCCGCTTCCACTGGCGTCCCGCGACGGTGTTCGTGACGAGGATCAACGTGGTGGCTTTCGCCTTGGCCATGGCGGCGGCACCGACCATGGTCTTGCCTGCGCCACAGGGAAGGACGACGACACCGGAACCGCCCGCCCAGAAGGAGTCGGCTGCCATTTCCTGATAGTCGCGCAAATGCCAATGGCCGTCCGCCGATCCGGGCGACGTGCCGTCGTAGTCGAGGTCGATCTGGTGGGCTTCACCGTCGACATATCCGGCGAGGTCTTCGGCCGGCCAGCCCACCTTGAGGAGGAGCTGCTTGAGTCGTCCGCGCTCACTCGGGTGGACTACCACGGTGTCGTCGTCGACACGGGCGCCGAGCATCGGGGCAATCTTCTTGTGCCGGGTCACCTCGGTGAGCACGGCGCGGTCCAGACTGACGAGGGTCAACCCGTGCGCAGGGTTCTTCACCAGCTGCAATCGGCCGTACCGTGCCATGGTGTCGACGATGTCGACCAGCAGAGGCTGCGGCACGGCATAGCGGGAGAAGTTGACGAGGGCGTCGACCACCTGTTCGGCGTCGTGCCCGGCCGCTCGCGCATTCCACAGGGCCAGGGGAGTGATGCGGTAGGTGTGGACGTGTTCCGGCGCACGCTCGAGTTCGGCGAACGGCGCGATCGCCTGCCGGGCGTCGTGCGCGCGTTCGTGATCAACCTCCAACAGCAACGTCTTGTCGGATTGGACGATCAACGGTCCGTCGGTCACGGAAGCCTCCTTGTCACGCCGGATTCTGGCCAGCCTGTCCATTGTCCTGGTATGGGCGTCGGCGCGCCACGTCGCCACCTCTCACCTGGCTCGATACCAGCACATTCTGGGCGGTGGCCGCCTAAATTGAGAGGTGAGCCGGTGGTTCCCCCAGAGACGAGGCCTGAGATGACCCAGCCCCCCGACCCCTCACGTCCCGATCCGAACACCCCCGGCCAGCCGCCGAACAACCCGCAGCAGCCGTACCAGCAGAATCAGCCCTACCAGCAGGGCCAGTACCCGCAGCAGCCTTACCAGCAGGGCCAGTACGGTCCGCCGCCGGGACAGCAGGGCCAGTACGGTCCGCCGCCGGGACAGTACGGGCAGTACCCGCCCGGCGGTCAGTATCCGCCTCCGAAGAAGTCGCGCAAGGGCCTGTTCATCACCCTCGCTGTGGTCGCCGTGGTGCTCCTCGCCGCTGTCGCCGCAGTCGGCCTGTTCGCAGTGCGTAGTGCCGACCAGAACAGCCTCGACGTCGGAGATTGCGTCTTCTTCGAATCCGCCTCGACCACGGCCGCCGAGACCGAGCACGAAAAGCGGGACTGCTCCGACGACGACGCCACGTACGAGGTGGCCACCAAGCAGGACGGTGACGTCCAGTGCGGTGACGACTACTTCTCCTACACGCTGGTGGGGGAGGACGACACCGTCGAAAGCACACTGTGCCTGATCCCGAATATGGTGAAGGATTCGTGCTACCTCCTCGAGGACGACGGCAGAATCGTTCCGGGTGTCTGTTCCCAACCCGACACCGTCACCGTGGTCGAACGGGTCGACGGCCAGGACGACGAATCCCTGTGCAACCAGTTCGACGCCGCATTTCCCATCGCCTTCTCGGAACCGCAACGCACCTACTGCATCGAGGTGAACTTGACCGGTTAGCGACTCATAATCAGGGCCGTGCCGATGTGCTGTGGCGGGGAAAGCGCGGGCGTACCGTCGATGTCATGACCGACGACCAGGTTGCGCCGTGGGATGACATCTACCGCGGCGATGCGGAGAATTTTTCGGGACCGGTGCCGTGGAACATCGGTGAGCCGCAACCCGAACTCGCCGGACTGATCGCCGAGGGCAAGTTCCGCAGCGACGTATTGGACGCGGGCTGCGGACATGCCGAGACTTCCCTCCACTTGGCGGCGCAGGGGTACACGGTGGTCGGTCTGGACCTGTCGCCGACGGCCATTGGCGTGGCTCGGGCAGCCGCGGCGGACCGTGGACTGACGACGGCCACCTTTCAGGTGGCGGACATCAGTTCTTTCACAGGCTTCGACGGACGGTTCGCCACGATCGTCGACAGCACCCTGTTCCATTCGCTGCCCGTGGACCGTCGCCGCGACTACCTGCACGCCGTCGCCCGAGCGGCGGCACCCGGTGCGCAGTACTACATCCTGGTGTTCGCGAAGGGTGCCTTCCCCGAGGGGCAAGGACCGAATCCGGTGACCGAGGAAGAGTTACGCGAGGCCGTCGCGGAGTACTGGAGCATCGACGACGTTCGCCCCGCCTTCATTCACGCGCTGCTCGGACCGGAGGAGGCCGCGAACTGGGAGCGCGACGACAAGGGCCGGGCCATGCTGCCTGCGTGGCTACTGTCGGCTCACCGCGATTGATGGGGTGGGGCGACACCGCGCGAGTCGTGCGGCGCAGCCAAGCGCAGCCCCTGCCAGCGATCTATATCAGCTGGCAGGGGCGCTACACGGACAACCTGCTACGTGATGACGAGCGGCGCATGAGAAATTTTGGCGAGCACGGGCATGGAAGTCCAGAGATTGTGATCCACGCCATGGCACAAATTTCAACCACTTTGAATGCCGGGTCGCGACTAGCACTTTCAGCCCTGTGAGTACTTGTTACCCGCCCGCGGTTTGTTGAGTCTGGGGACATGTGAGACAGATGATGTCCACCCAGATGTGAGACACGCTGCTGTCGATTGAGGTATGAGGCACCTGACTGGTCGTGGACTTGGTTCATGACCGGAACGGAAGCCGTCATGGAACTGCTACACGCCCTGCTGGTGGTCTCGCAGACCACCGGCGCCGACATGTTCGACGGGAACTTCGCCCGCTGGTGCACCGACCACGGGATCTCCCGCGCCACCGCCTACCGGCACAAGAAACGGATCGAGGAGGACGGCCGGTGGACCGCCCGGTCCCGCCGGCCCACCTCCTGCCCACACGCCACCGCGTGGGAGGTGGAGGCCGAGATCGTGCGGCTTCGCCTCAACCTGCCCCATCACGAGCGCGGCGCCGACACCATCGCCTACCACCTGAACGCGGTCGCCGAGAAACAACACTGGTCCGAGCAGGGCTGGACCATCCCGTCCCGGGCCACGATCAACAAGATCCTCACCCGCTACCACCTGGTCGTCCCCGAGCCGAAGAAACGCCCGAAATCGTCCTACCGCCGGTTCTGCTACCGCAAACCCCGCGACTGCTATCAGATCGACGCCACCGAAGTTCGGTTGGCGACCGGAGCCAAGGCCACCGTCTTCGAGGTCCTCGACGACTGCACCCGCACCCTGGTCGCCACCCGGGTCGCGGACGCCGAGACCGCCGCCGGGGCGATCGCGGCGATCATCGCCGCGTTCACCGACTTCGGGGTTCCGGCACTGGTACTCGCCGACAACGGCAGCGCGTTCACCTCCCGCCGCACCAAGGGCGGCACCTCGGGCTTCACCCGGGTCGTGAAGCGGGCCGGTGCGCGGCTGATCCACTCCACCCCATACCACCCACAGACCTGCGGGAAGGTCGAACGCCACCACCGCACCTTCAAGCAATGGTTGGCCACTCACCCCACCCAACCGACCACTCTGATCGAACTGCAGCAGCTCTGCGACACCTACCAGCGGTTCTACAACACCGACCGCCCGCACAGTGCGGTCAAGATGCCGCCACTGCAGGCCTGGCAGAACGCGCCACTCCTCGGTGGGCCACAAGCACTTCCGATCCAACACGACGCCACCGTGCACGCCCTGATCGTCTCCTCCGCCGGCACCGTGTGCATCGACTCCCACACCCGACTGAGCGTCGGCCGGCGCAGAGCCGGGCAGACCATCACCCTGCTCCACGACGACGACCACGTCACCGCCTACACCGCCGACGGCAACGTGATCGGACACCTACACCTCGACCACACCAAGCGCTACCAAGGACAACTCCAACCCGCCTAAAATCTGTCTCGCATCTACGTAGACACCCGTGTCTCATATCAACGTAGACAGCACAACCCGCCCGCGGTTAACAAGTACTCACAGGGGGATCAGGCGCCGATCGACGCCTTCATCATCGGGAGCATGGCCCAGAGCTGATCCTGCCAGTAACCCCAGGTGTGGGTTCCGGAGGCGGGGAAGTCGTAGTGCGCGGGAATTCCCAGAGTGTCGAGCCGTACCTGGAAGGCGCGGTTCTGGGCGAGGGCGATCGCTTCGAGGCCCATCGCGGTGCTGGTGTTGAACACGCCGATGGCGGAGTCCGGCCGGTCGTACGCACCCGGCAGCCCGCTCCCCGCGGAGATCCACATCGGCAGCCCGCGGAGCAGGGGGGCGACGACGAAGGGGTCGTTGCGGAGCCAGGCCGGATCCCACGGCGGCCCCCACATGGAGTCGGAGTTGTAGCCGCCGGAGTCGAGCATCGACACCCGAATGGCTTCGCGCATGCCCGGTGCCGACAGGTTGAGATATCCGGACATCGAACCGGCGAACGTGAACTGGTCGCGGTGATATGCGGCCAGGATGAGGGCTGCGTTGCCGCCCATCGACAAGCCGGCCACGGCGTTGCTCGTCCGACTGATGCCGTACACGTTCGCGAGGAAGTCGGGCAGGTTCTGGGTCAGGAACGACTCCCACTTGTAGGTGTAGGGCTGTCCGTTGGTATTGCTCGGGGCGTACCAGTCCGAGTAGAAGCTGGACATCCCGCCGACGGGCTCGACCACGTTGATTCCGTGATCCGACAGCCACGCGGCGTTGGTCTCGTGCTCCCAGCCGCTGACGTCGTTGGGTGCGCGGAGGCCGTCGAGCAGGTACAGCGCCTTGTTGCTGCCGTTGTTCGCCAGCCATATCCGTACCTTGATCTGCCCGACACCTCCCGGGGCGGCAACCCAGTGTTCACGCAGCCGGTCATACGGATTCGCCGCAGCAGTTCCGCCTCCGGCCAGTACGAATGCCAACGGCAGAATGACCACGGCGACCATCAGACGTACGACTGCGCGCAGCATCGTCCGCCGGCCCGTTCCGGTAACACTCATGTTCCAGCCTCCTGGTAGTCGTCCCCGGCCAGGTACATACCCGTAACACGTTATTGCCCGGAAACCCTGAGTCCAGGTGTTTGCGCACAATCGTTATCCGAGGCGCCGTTCAGTCGACTCGTGCGACGGAGGTGATTCGGTGCAACGTGAAGCGACGGACACTGCCACTCGCCGGGTCGAAAGCGTCGAGTTGACCACCGCCGACGCTCACGGGGTCGACGATGCGGTGCGTCGCGACGCCCTGCGCGTCGACGTAGCCGATGGACACGCTGCTCTTCTCGCGGGCGGCAGTGCTGAGCAGTGCGACGGTGGCGGCACTGCTGGCTCGAGACCCGTCGGCGCGGATGCTGCCGCGGCCGTGAGCCGATGCGGCCAGATCACCCGCACGCAGGGTGCGGACCACTGCGTCGAGCTGCGCGTCGGTGGCGACGGCCGGTGCTCGAGACCCGGGGGCCTTGCGACGGGTCAGCACCCGCGCGCCCCGCGGACGAAGGTCGACCAGCGCTCCCGAAGAATCCTCACCCGCGGGCGCGAACCCGGCGGCGCGCAGTTCGTTCAGTACCTCCCGCAGCGGGGCCTGCGACACCGCCACCGTCGGCGCCAGCGCGCGGAGCGCCAATGACGCGGCCACGGGTGACGCCAGCACCTCGGCGAGCAGGGCGGGATCCTCACAGCGGACGAAGGACGAGGCGACTCCGGCCCGCAGCCGTCCGTGCCGCCGGGCAACGTCGTCGATCAGGTACGACAACGACTGCGGCACGGGGGTGCGCGACCGGGTCGTGAAGAGGCTGTGCAGCTCGGCGGCAGTCATTCCGGCGTCGAGTGCCCTGCGCACGCTGTCTTCGCTGATCCGGTACATGGACGCGGCACCGGCCGACTCGATGTCCGCGACCAGGGCGATCTGCTCGAGCAGGTCGGGCGTGAGCGGTCCCGGAGCGACGACGGTGAGGTCGGCCTGCACGAGAACGTGGTCGACGGGCTCGGGGAGTGAGGCATGCATCTCTGCCTCGGCGTCACCGCCGTGAATGAGCGCACGACCGGCAGAGCTGAGGGCGCCGCGCGCGACCAGACCGAGAGTCGCGGCCTCGTCGAGGGTCCGCTCCACCGCATGGACGCGCAGTCGGGCACCCCACCGCGGGCGACGCCACGCGAGCAGTCGGCTCAATTCCGCGGGCGCTGCGGACTGACCGCTCCCGAGTTCGGCGAGAAGCCCGAGGATCGTCTGCCGGTCGCGGGGTGCGGACGGCGCCCGCACCTCCTCCGACAAGGCGGCAACCGGTTTGTCGTTGGAATCGCGCATACCGATGAACCACGCCATGCGCGGCAGCTCGAGCCATCCGGCGGCCAATGCGTGCCATCGCCGGGCGATCGGCGCGTTCAGCCAGTTGTCGACGGCGGCCGTCGGCGCCCAGTAGCTGTCCCCACTGTCCGAGGGCGGAGCCGGATCAGGCGCGCCGCTCGCGATCAACCCGGCCGCCGCGAGAAGCTCGACCAGCAGACTCAGCCGGTTCTCGTCGATCCCGGACACCTTCGCGATGCGCCGTAGCTCCCGGACACCCAGACCGCCGGCCCGCAGGGCGGGCGCGGGCGCCTCTCCGAGCACCTTGACGACGTCCTCGCAGTGGCGGACCAATTCGAGGGCCTCACCCGCCGCTGCGGCATTGATGTCGGCTGGTTTGTACTTACGGCCCGTCACGGCGGGCGGCGTCAGGGAGGTGGGGTCGAAAGCGGCTTCACCGCGCAGGACCTGACGCACCTGGAACGGCAGCTCCACCGTCTCTTCGTCGACCCAGCGCAGGAGTCCGGCGGCGAGAAGGCGCTGCACGGGCCGATCGGCAGGCGTTCCCGGGGCCGCGTCCCGCGTCCGACCGACGGACGTTGAGCGGGCGAGCGTCTCGAGGATGTCGCGTTCGACCGTCACCAGCTGTGCCAGAGCAGCGGTGATGCCGGCCTCATCGAGCGTCTCCGTGGGCTCGGCGATACGTCCGACACGCCACGGAATGGTCGCGACGACGGCGGGAACGATGCGGAGATTGTCGGCATCGCCCCACACCAGTGCCAGCGACCGCAGGGTGTCGAGGGTGGCGTCGACCGTCTTCTTGGTCACCCTCGTCCCCACTGCGCCCAGGAGTGTGGCGCGGGAGACAGGCATCTCGTCCGCCTTGTCGAGGGCGAGTAGTTCGAGGATGCCGAACTCGAGTGAGGTGAGATTGTCGGCGGCACGGGCCACCGACGCCCGCTGTTCGGCGCGTCCGGCGAGAACGACGATCGTGGCAGGCGGGGGGACCGCCAAGTCGGGGCGCGCACGAAGCAGCGCGATCAGGTGGGCGTCGCTGCGCGCTGCCAGCCAGTCGGCGAGACTTGCGCCGCCGGCGGTGCTCGTAGCGGCGCCGGGGGTCGTGACGGTGTCGTCGGTGTCGGTCATCGACTATCAGATTAGAGACCTGGGCTGTACGTCGCCGACCGCTCCTGTCAAAATGTCCCCGTGGCTAACAATTCTAAGAAGCAGTATGTGGATCCAGGGTGGCCCGAAACCGCCGATGGAGATCACGCCGTGACCGAACTGTCGTCGAGCCGGGCGGGCGGTCTGTCCCCGTTCGGCGAGGACACCGAGTTCCCGCTGCCGGCGGAGTCGTTGCCGTACGCGCATCCGCACACGGTGATCAACCGCTAGTACAACGGCAGAAGAGAGGCCCTGCACCGGAATGGTGCAGGGCCCCTCGTCGCTGTGCCGAAGGACTTACTGCGGAAGCAGGGCCCGGTTGGCGTCGATGAGCTGCAGGATCTGGGGATCGATCTGGATACCCTGAGCCTTGACGGCCTCGATGGCCGAGTCGATGGCGTCCGCAGCCTCCGGAGCCGCATTGGTGCTCGGAACGCCGCTGGTGAGGTCGGGGAGCGCCGGGGCCTCCGGGACGTCGGGCACGGTGGCCGGCGCGTTGCGCTGGGTGGGGGCGCTGCTCAGGCCGAGGCTCGAGGAGCAGGACGGCCATGCGCCCCATCCCTGCGAGTCGAGAACGCGCTCGGCAACGACGATCTGCTCTTCGCGTGAAGCCTGGTTGGCGGTGGCGGCGTACTGGCTGCCGCCGTGTGCGTTCCACGTGCTGGGCGAGAACTGCAGGCCGCCCTGGTAGCCGTTTCCGGTGTTGATGCCCCAGTTTCCGCCGGACTCACACTGCGCGAGGCGGTCCCAGTCGGAATCGGGGGCTGCGTTGGCGGTGCCCGAGAAGGCTGCTCCGGCGACGCCCATGATGGCGCCGGTGACGGCGACCTTGGCGACGGTACGGCCGGTGGTGGTGGGCTTGCGATGACGTCCGCTCATAGTGGGTCGAGATCCTCTCCACACGCGCCTGCGAGGTCAGCTGTCGGGTTCGGGCTGAGAGGTCGCCCGGCCTCACCCCTCCTGGCTTGGAGAGGGTCTGGCTTCACCCCAAGGTCCGACTGTGCGTGGCACATTCGGACCGGTGTCCGCCTGGGAACTCGTGTTCCCTGGAGGACTTTGGGTCCCCCGTCCTCGTCCCTGGAATGCTTCGTCGGGACTCCGGTACCCGCGGGACGAGGCTTGGCGCGGCGGGCCGGATGTGGCCGATGTTTGCTCGACCGCTGACGACGGTAACGGTCCGAGGCCTCAGTGTCACCATTTGATAACGCCGCGTGTCCGTGCCTGATGCAGCCCACTATTCGGGGCCTCGCGGACTCTTCCCAGCTAGTAGCGGCGAGACGTGCCTATCGCCGACCCGTTGCTCTTCTGTTACCGGGCCGTTATGTGAGTAACGTCACATCAGCGTGGAGCGTCGACTATGTCCTTGCCGAGAGGCATGAGCGAGATCGGAATCATCTTGATGTTCGCGACGGCGAGGGGGATGCCGATGATGGTGATCGCCATGGCAACCGCGGTGACGATGTGGGCGATCGCCAGCCACAGACCGGCGATGATGAACCAGATGACGTTGCCGATCAGCGACGCCACCCCGGCCGTCGGTTTGTCGACGACCGTCTTCCCGAACGGCCACAGCGCGTAGACGCCGACGCGGAAGGAGGCGATCCCGAACGGAATGGTGATGATCAGAATGCAGCAGAGAATTCCGGCGACGAAGTAGCCCAGGGCGAGCCAGAGCCCACCGAAGATCAGCCAGATGATGTTGAGCAGAAGTCTCATGATCGTCCCGTCGTAGTGAGGGTCTGGATGTCGTCGCCGAGCGTGTGCACGATCAGCGTGTTCGTCGGCCCTGTCTCAGCGCCGCCACGATCCCGAGGAGGAACCCGATCGGGCACGCGAGCGCGATGAGATACAGGACGAGGCCGGGATCGCTGTCCGAGACCACCGGGGTGAGGAAGATCGCCACGATCGCGAGGAACCCGACCGCGAACAAGGCAAGCGCTACCCGCAACAGACCATCGTGGGTGCGAGGGGTCCCGGGCGTGCTCGGGGGAGTCGATTCTGGGGGCACACCAGCAACGATAATGCCTGGAAACCCGAATGCCGGAGGCAGTGTGTGCAAGGTAGACTGTGGATACTGCGCGTCCCGCACCAAAGGTGGGGCGCGTTGTTTTGCATACCAATTGCACTTCAAGTGATGAGCGGGTGAACGCGGTGCCGACCGGCAAGGTGAAGTGGTACGACGTCGAAAAGGGCTTCGGCTTTCTGTCGCAGGAAGAGGGGGAGGACGTCTATGTGCGTTCGTCCGCCCTGCCCGAAGGCGTCGAGGGCCTCAAGGCCGGCCAGCGCGTCGAGTTCGGCATGGCCGCCGGGCGGCGCGGTCCTCAGGCGTTGAGCTTGAAAGTGCTCGACCCGGCGCCGTCGCTGCGCCAGAACGCCGGGCGCAAGGAACCTTCCGTGAAGAAGCACACCCCCGACGAATTGCACGGCATGGTCGAGGACATGATCACGCTTCTCGAGGCGAAGGTGCAGCCCGACCTGCGCCGGGGCAAATACCCCGACCGCAAGACGGCTCAGCGCATCTCCGAGGTGGTCCGCGCCGTCGCCCGGGAACTCGACAGCTGACAGAACGCTTTCCGAAAAAGGAACCCCGCACCACGACACGGTGCGGGGTTTCTTTTCGCTTGCTGTCGAATCAGGCCGTCTTGATCGACCAGGCGGCCCGCGCTTGCGTCAGCCCCTGCTCGTCGATGACGGCGGAGGGCAACTGGATCTCGACTCCGGCCAGCTGTAATTCTTCCGTCGACGGCACGGTCACTGCACGGGTCTCACCCGCGCGGTGCGCCCTCTCCTGCACGACGACTTGCCCCGACGGGTCCTGATAGACGACGACCATGCGCCACGGTGCGTCGACGATCTCCTGGGGCAGCGACAACTGCAGCGCGGATCCGGGGGGCACGTTCAGCTCGGCAAGCCGGCCCGTCTCGCAGTTCTCGAGATACAGATTGCAGAACGCCAGTGGCGCCACCTGCTCCGCGTGGCCGTGCGCGAAGGCGGTGATCTCGGGCAGGCGGGGATCGGAGTCCCGAATGAGCGCGTACAGAACCCCGACGAAGGCCACGGCCGCAACCACCAGTCCCACGGTGATCAGTGCCAGGGTCCTCTTGGTTCGCGCCTGCATACTCACTTACGTCACATTTCCCGTCGATCGGTCGGCCCTGTGGGTCGAGATTGGCTGAGTTACTTCCTGTTCGGCGAGGTCGGGCCGTTTTCCGCCGAGGCCTGGCAGCAGCGTGCTGCCCCGGTAGGTGAGGACCGTCTGCACGAGTCCGACGGTCATGACCGCCGACACCACGGTGAATCCGATCCAATACTCGGTGGGGAGCAGGACGCCCAGCGCACCGCCCACCACCCAGCTGAGCTGCAGCACCGTCTCCGAACGACCGAATCCCGAGGCGATCGATTCTTCCGGCAGATCGTGTTGCAACGATGCGTCCAGCGACACCTTGGCCAGGGCGCTCGCCGCCGACCCGACGAGGGTGGCAACGGCTGCGGTCAGGAGGTTGTCGGTGACGGCAGCGATCACGGCCACCACCCAGACGGCGCCCGTGCAGCGCAGAACGATCAGGGCCGGACGACCGAGTTTGAGGCGGGCGCCGGCGGCGTTGCCGGTGAAGTTCCCGATGCCGGCAGCTGCCCCGACCAAGCCCAGCATCGCGGCCTGGATCAGCGGTTCGTGGTCGGTCCGGGACTTCGCCACGAACGCGATGTACAGGGTGAGGAACCCGGTGAGCACGCGGATCGTGCTGTTGCCCCACAGTCCGGTGATGACCGCCCGTCCCAGCGGCTGCCTGCGCTTGCCCGACTTGGGCCCGGCGTCCGCCTCCGGCATCACGCGGGTGCGGTCGATGACCTCGGTGCGCCGGTCGTCACCGTGATAGGTGAGGGTGGCCGGGACCTCGCCTTCGGTCACCTCCACCCACGACGGGATACGCATGCTCAGGTAGGCACCGAGGACGGTGATCACCGCGGCCAGCCACAACGTCGCCATGGACGACCCGGTGGCCAGTGCGAGAGCGCCCGCGAGAGCGCCCGCGCCGATGGTTCCGCCGAGGAGACCGAACACGGTGAGCCGGGAGTTGACCCGGACGAGGTCGATCTCGGGCGGTAGTACTCGTGGTGTGACAGCGCTCTTGAGGACCGAGAACGACTTACTGAGCACCATCATCCCGAGTGCGGCGGGATAGAGCACCCAGCTGTCGAAGTTGAAGACCAGGATGATCGCGAGCGCGGTACGCAGTCCGAACGACGACGCGAGGGCGATGCG
Source organism: Rhodococcus sp. MSC1_016 (assembly GCF_023667485.2). Taxonomy (NCBI): domain Bacteria; kingdom Bacillati; phylum Actinomycetota; class Actinomycetes; order Mycobacteriales; family Nocardiaceae; genus Rhodococcus; species Rhodococcus sp. MSC1_016. The sequence goes on along the minus strand of NZ_JAMOZI020000001.1, from coordinate 4,122,434 downwards.
CCGACCGTGCTGAAGACGGTCGAGCATCGGGCCGATCAGTGGGGCGATGACCGCGAACGGGGCGATGGTGATCAGAAGGTACAGCGCGACCTTGGTCTTGTCCTCGCCCGTCGCCGCGGAAAAGAACAGGGTGTTCGCGAGCGCGACGGCGATGGCCGCATCGGTCGCGTTGTTGGTCATCACCGCATAGGTGAGCGCGGTGAGTCCCGATTTGTCCGCCCCGTCAGCTTTCGCTGCCCGGTGGAAAGTGGCGATCGTCCTGTTGGTCAGCTCGCGACTGCGCATGGCGGCTACCCGGGTGACCGTGAGCTTGCGCGGCATCGGCGGCGCCTTGGGTGCGTTCGCCCGGTCCTCCTCCGACCGGGATCGCTGCCCACCGCCCACCGGATGCAGGGGCGGCAACGGCGTACGTCGTCCTCCGGAGCGGGCAGCCGGAGGATAATTGTCGTAGCCGGGATGAGCGGTGGGCCCGGAATTGCCGTGGGGCGCCCGACTGCTGTCGGAGTCGAAGGGTTCGCGCGGTCCGGTCACTCCCCAATTCTGTCCTAGTCGGCGGACATCCGACCACAGCAACCCCGGGCAAGCTGGTGGGACCGGCCTGTCAGGGAACGAATCGGACCTCGAACATGCGCGGCCAGTATTTTCCGGTGAGGAGGAAACGGTCGGTTCCGGGAATCTGGGCGACGCCGTTGAGGACGTCGACGTCCCGCGGCCCGGGCGGCAAGGCGTCGCGTAGTGCGCTTGCGTCTATCGCCGCGATCACGCCGCCGTCGGCGGGGTCGATACGGACGAGGGTGTCGGTGGTCCACACATTGGCGTAGATGGTGCCGTCGTCCGCGCACTCGAGTTCGTTGAGGTGAGTGACGGCAACTCCGTCCCGGCGCGCCTGGACGGTGCGCTGCGCTTCGAACGTTCGGGGGTCGCGGAAGGTGAGGGTCGACGAGCCGTCACTGGTTACGAGGCTGTCGGCAAGCGCGCAGATGCCCCAGCCCTCGGCGTCCAGTGCGACCCGACGCTGCTCGCTCAGGGTCTCCCGGTCCCGAGCGATGGCCACACCGTCACGCCAGGTCAGCTGCCACACCGTGTCGTCGACGACGGTGATGCCCTCACCGAACAGTGGGGGAGGGAGCTCGGCCCGAGCGCGGACGGTCCCGCTGCCCAGGTTCGTCGCACGAACCCACGACTCGCCGCTTCGACCTGTCCCCTCGAAGAGATCGTCGCCGGCGATCTCGAGCCCCTGAGTGAAGGCATTCGGGTCGTGATCGAGGGTGCGCAGTATCTCCACACGCAGCTCGGCGTCGGGGGCGTCGGCCGCTGTGGGGGCCTGCGCGGAGCAGGAGGTCACCATCATCGCGACCCCGAGGAGGGGCGCCGCGAGTGCGGGGACGAGGTGCCTTCCGCCGGTCATCGGACCAGCATGACAGCCCAGGTGGGCATCCACTTGCGGTGGTGCGGCAAACTGGTGGTGTGAGTGTTGCTTCTTCCGACGAGCGCGCAGTGTCGCGCCCCGTACTGACCGACGCCGTCGAGCTCGCCCGAACCGCGCTGGCCGAACTGCAGGACGGGGGAATCGGCGAGTACCTGGGTGTCACCACCGAGGACGAGTGCGCCGCGACTCACCGTTTCGTTGCCGACCTTCCGGGCTACCGGGGCTGGCAGTGGGCGGTGGTGGTGGCTGCTGATCCCGCGGCGGATCACGCCACCGTCAGCGAGATCGCCCTCCTGCCCGGACCCGATGCCCTCGTCGCCCCCGACTGGATTCCCTGGGATCAACGCATTCGGCCGGGTGATCTGTCGGCCGGTGACTTGCTGGCACCCCCGGCCGGCGACCCCCGGCTCGTTCCCGGCTACGTCGCCAACGGCGACCCCGAGGTCGACGACGCTGCCCTCGAAATCGGGCTCGGCCGCAAACAGGTGATGAGCCTCGAGGGCCGTCTCGACGCCGCGCAACGCTGGCACGACGGCGAGTACGGTCCGGATTCCGAGATGGCCAGGGCGGCCCCGTCCACGTGCTCCCTGTGCGGGTTCTATCTGCCGCTCGCCGGGTCGTTGCATCGAGCGTTCGGCGTGTGCGGCAATGAGTTGGCGGCGGACGGGCACGTCGTCGACGCCGAATACGGATGCGGGGCCCATTCGGACACCTCGCTGCCGTCGGGTGCCGGTTCGCCGCAGTTCGACGCCTACGACGACGGCGCAGTCGAGATGGTCGAGGGTCCGACCGGAACCGAGGCCGGGAACGCCGACACCGACACGGAGACAGTGACGGCCGAGGCGACCGCGGCCGGGAACTCCGACGTGGAGGATTCCGCATCGACCAGCTAGCCGATCCTTTCGGCACGGGTGCCCTTCGGGACTCGACGCTGCACGCGTGGCGCACCTCACCCACCCGGTTGAGGGAAGACGCCGCCGCGGAGTCCGATCTCGTCCATGCCGGCTACCGCGACAGGTTGCTGACCGAGCTGGCGCAGAACGCCGCCGACGCGGCGGCGCGCGCGGGCGTGCCCGGTGAGCTCTGGGTGCGTCTCGACGGGCGCGTGCTGAGCGTCGCCAATACGGGTGCGCCGCTGGACGAGTCCGGGGTGCAGGCTCTCGTCGCCCTCCGCGCGTCGAACAAGTCAGCGGGCACGGTCGGCCGTTACGGGGTCGGTTTCACCGCGGTGTTGTCGGTGAGCGACGAGGTGGAGTTGCGCTCGACGTCCGGTTCGGTCGCCTTCTCCTCGCGGCGCACGCGATCTGCGCTCGCGGAGTTCGACGGCGCCGATCCGGGTGCCGATGTTCCGGCGCTGCGCCTCGCGTGGCCCACCGACCACCGTCCCGCCGCGGGGGCGACGTCCGAGGTCGTCTTGACCCTGCGCGACACCGTCGACGCGACTGCGTTGCTGGCCCACATGGCCCGTGAGGCGCCGGACCTGCTGCTCGAGCTTCCCTCCCTGGCCTCGATCACCGTGGGGGGCAGGGAGTTTCGAAGACGAGAGCACCCGCTGGCATCCGGGCTGACCGACATCGCCATCGGCGACGACCACTGGTGGCAATTCGAATCCGGGCGGGCCCGGTGGCTGGTCCGCGTGGTCGACGGCGTCGTGCGCCCCTCTGCCGACGACGTTCTGCGCGCCCCCACTCGCTCGGACGAGGAACTGTCGATCCCGGCAATGTTGATAGCGGACATTGCGATGCAGCCCGATCGGCGGCGGGTGCTGCCCGGCGTATCGCTTGCCGAGGTGACGGTCGGTTACGCCGACTTCGTGGCGGCGTTGCCCCCGAAACAACGACTGGCGCTGGTCCCCTTGCCGGGTTTCGCTCGCAGCGAGGTCGATTCGTCTCTGCGAGAACAGCTCCTGACCGAACTGCGGGAGAGACCGTGGCTTCCCACAGTCGGCGGTAAGGACAGGGCGCCCAACCGGGCATCGGTCGTACCCGGACTCAGTGACGAACTCGCCGAACTCCTCGCCGACATCGTGGACGGCCTGGTAGTGCCGGAACTGTCGGGCCCGCGCTGGGCGCCCGCTCTGGCCGCCGTCGACACCCACAGGATCGGACTCGCCCGCATCGCCGAACTGCTCAGCGGGATCGACCGCGAGCCGACGTGGTGGGCTCGCCTGTACGCGGCGCTCGAACCTCTGGCCGTCGACGCACTCGCGGCCGAGGAATTGGCCTCCATTCCCGTGCCGCTGTCGGACGGCCGCACGGTGACCGGGCCGCGAACGGTATTGCTGGGTCACGACATCGGAGACGTTCTCGGTGTCGACTGGACGCGGCTGGTCCACCCCGAGGCGGCGCACCCGCTGCTGTCGAGGCTCGGCGCCAAGACCGCGACCGCCGTCGACCTGCTGTCCGACCCGGCGCTGCGGGCCGAGATCGAGGACCTCGAAGACGACGACGTGGTGGCGGCAGAGGAATTGTCCACCGTGGTGCTCGCGCTCGCCGCACACGCCGAGCCCGGTGCCCTGCCGTCATGGGTGGGCGAACTCCTTCTGCCCGACATCGACGGCGAGTTGCGCGGCGCCGACGAATTGCTCCTACCCGGTGCACCTCTCGCGGCGGTTCTGGTGGACGACTCGCCGTTCGCGTCGGTGAACCCGGCTTTCGCCGAGCGGGTGGGCGAGACGGCATTACGTGCCGTCGGTGTGGGCTGGGGCTTCACCGTGCTGCGCGCAGAACTGCCCACCGGGCCCGATCACGACCTCGACGACGAGAACCGCTGGTGGGACACACTCGACGACGATCCCGAGACGATCGACGCCGTCCGTGACCTCGACCTCGTGGACCAGGACCGCTGGGCGACGGCTCTGACCATGCTTGCGACGGATCAGTCGACCCGCCCACTGCTCGCGGACCGCGGCGGCTACACGGCGTGGTGGCTACGGCACAACGCCGAACTGGACGGCCAGGTCCTGGGATTGCTCCGCGAACCGGGAGACGACACGTTCACCGGCCTACTGGACGCCGTCGATCATCCGGAATCGGGCGTGTTCGCCGCGGCGCTCGCCTCACCCGCCGTCGATTCTCCCGAACTGGCGCAGCTACTCCTCGATCGTCTCGCCGACTCCCGGCGGCAGCCATCCCCGGCGGTGATCGTGCGCACGCACACCCTGCTGGGCGCGGCCGCTGCTGCGGGGGTCCTCGACCTCGACGAACTACACCTGCCGGACCAGGTGCGCGCCGTCACCGGCGCGGTAATCGACGCCGGCGTGGCGCTGGTGCTCGACAAGCCGTGGTTGTCCGCCGCAGTCCCGCACGACCGCCTGGTCGCCGGGGCCCTCGACACCGGTGAGGCACTGGCCGACCTGCTCGATGTCGCCACAGCCTCCGCGGCGGTGCGGAGCGTCGTGACCAGTACCGGCCGCCCGGTGTCGTGGGAACTCGAACCGACGGCAGTGCTCGCCCACGTCAGCATCGGCCGGCCCCTGCCCCACGGCAAGGTCGTGGTTCATCCGCAGCTCACCGTATCGCTCACCGGTGCCCTCGACGCCGAAGTGACCGTTCCGTGGTGGGTGGACGAAGACGGCACCACACACGTCTCCGAGTCCTGGGCTGCAGCCACCTGGGGTGTGCCCGATGCCCGTTGACAGCAGCGTCCTGAACGGGGTGATCGAGGACCGGCCGCTGTGGCTGGTCGACGTCGTCACGGCGATCACGAACAGCGGGGGAACCGTCGCCGCGTGGATCATCTCGGTCGTACTCACCGTCACTCTGCTGCGGCAGGACCGCCGACGGGACGCCCTGCTCGTCGGCGGCGCGATGCTGTCCGGCTGGGCGGTGATGAGCGGCCTGAAACAACTGTTCCGGCGCGACCGACCACCGCTCCCCGAACGGCTGGTAGACATCTCGACCTACTCGTTCCCGTCCGGCCACGCCATGATGACCGCCATCCTGGCCTGTGTCGTCGGTACCGTGGTCGTTCGCCTCGTCGTGCTTCCTCATGTCCGCGCGGCAGCGCTGACCCTGCTCGGGCTCTACACGCTGATGGTCGGGCTGTCGCGGGTCTACCTCGCGGCGCACTGGATCACCGACGTCCTCGCCGGCTGGGTCTTCGGGGCACTGTGGGCGGCCTTCTGGATTTTGCTGACCCGCTCACCCGCCCGCACCAGCACCCGCCCCTAGAGCAGACCCTGCTGTGCCCCCCGACTGCCGCGCCTCGCCGCCCGCCGCTGCAGCGCGAACAATCCGTAGCCGAGGAATCCGACGACGACGCCCGCGATACACGTCGGCAACGCATCCGCCCACCGGTCGCCCGTGACGATCACCACGACCATCGCCACAACCCACGCAAGCGTGCCCAGGATCAGTGCAGGTCGCGGGTCGGCGAGGCGCCGGGTGAGGGGCTGTCGGTCTGCGGACTCGTTCACCGAAAGAACGCTACCCTCGTCGCCGTGCCCTAATCTCCAGTAGCGACGCGCGACTTCTGGCGATGGGGATTGAGAACATGGGTGCAGCTCCGAAACTGCTCGACAACTACTTCAAGATCACCGAACGTGGTTCGACGGTGGGCACGGAAGTTCGCGGCGGTGTGGTCAGCTTCGTCGCGATGGCGTACATCGTGGTCCTCAACCCGTTGATTCTCGGCAGTTTCTCCGCGGACGACGCCGTTGCCAAGACGGACGTCCTCGGGAACATCCTCCCCGTCAACCAAGTGGCCGCGGTCACCGCCCTCGTGGCCGGGCTGATGAGCATCGTCTTCGGCATCGTGGCCAACTATCCCTTCGCGATCGCGGCGGGCCTCGGTATCAACAGCCTCCTCGCCGTCACCATCGCGCCGCAGGTCACCTGGCCGGAGGCGATGGGCCTGGTGGTGATCGACGGAATCATCATCGTCGTCTTGGCGCTCACAGGTTTCCGGACCGCGGTGTTCAACGCCATTCCGCCCGAACTGAAATCCGCGATCGCCGCCGGCATCGGGATGTTCATCGCGTTCATCGGCCTCGTGGACGCCGGATTCGTGCGACGCATTCCCGACGCCGCCGGAACGACGGTCCCCGTGGGACTCGGCATCAACGGATCTATCTCTTCCTGGCCCACAGTGACCTTCGTGTTCGGTGTCCTGCTCATGGGCGTACTGGTAGTCCGTAAGGTGCGCGGTGGATTGCTGATCGGCATCGTCGTCACCACCGTGCTCGCGGCGATCATCGAGGCGGTCGCCGGAGTGGGCCCGTCGCTCGGAGTGAACCCGAACGGTTGGAACCTCAGTGTGCCCGCGGCTCCCGATGTCGTCGCGGAACTCCCGGACCTGAGCCTCGTCGGCGACGTCAGCCTCTTCGGCGCCTTCGTCCGCATCGGCGTGCTGGCCGCGAGCCTCCTCGTGTTCACTCTCGTGCTCGCCAACTTCTTCGACGCCATGGGCACCATGACCGGACTCGGCAAGGAAGCCGGTCTCACCGACCAGGAGGGCAACCTGCCCAACATCGGGCGGGCGCTCGTCGTGGAGGGAACCGGTGCCATCGTCGGAGGTGGCGCATCCGCTTCGTCCAACACGGTGTTCGTGGAGTCCGCATCCGGTATCGCCGAGGGCGCGCGCACCGGCCTGGCGAATGTCGTGACGGGACTGCTCTTCCTGGCCGCGATGTTCCTCACCCCGCTGTACTCGGTGGTGCCGATCGAGGCGGCCGCACCAGCCCTGGTTGTGGTGGGCGCCATGATGATCGGCCAGGTCCGCGACATCGACTTCTCGAAGTTCTCGATCGCGTTGCCCGCATTCCTCACCATCGTCGTGATGCCGTTCACCTACTCGATCGCCAACGGCATCGGTGTCGGCTTCATATCCTGGGTGGTCCTGAACGCTGCGAGTGGCGGTGTCAAGAAGATTCACCCGTTGATGTGGGTGGTGGCACTGCTGTTCGTGGCGTACTTCGCGGTGGGCCCGATCACCGACGCAGTAACGTAAACGACGGCCCATCGGTCCCGTATTGTCATTCCCGTGACCACGGATACGCGCGCACTCGCCAGCGACCTCTCTTTGGCCGTCGTGCGCCTCACGCGTCATCTGCGTGGGCGGCGCGTCGACGCCCAGGTGTCGCTCACCCAGTTGTCTGCGCTGGCCACCCTTGCCCGCGACGGAGCCATGACGCCGGGCAATCTCGCCGCCCGTGAGAAGGTTCAGCCGCCGTCGATGACCCGGGTCATCGCCTCGCTCGTCGATCTCGGACTGGTCGAGCGTGCAGCGCATCCCACCGACGGCCGCCAGATCATCGTCACCCTCTCCGATGCCGGTCACGCGTTGATCGCCGACGAGACGCACGCCCGTGAAGCCTGGATGAACGAGCGGCTGTCCGGACTCGAAGAGGACCAGTTGAAAACGCTCCGCGACGCGGTCGGCATCATCACGGCCATCGTCGCCGACTCCGAGTAGCCGCACCGGAGCGCAGGCGCTTCGGCCGTCGGGAGCAAGATGGAACGGTGCCACCCGAACCTGACGCCGCCTCACCCGCCCGGCAGAAGACCGGAATGTTCGCCGCCCTGCATACCCGCAACTACCGGTTGTGGGCCTCGGGGCAGATCGTTTCCCTCGTCGGGACGTGGATGCAACGGGTGGCGCAGGACTGGCTCGTCCTGACCCTGTCGGACGGCAACGCCCTCGCGGTGGGCATCGTGATGGCACTGCAGTTCGGGCCGACCCTGTTCCTGTCCGTGTGGGGTGGCGTGCTCGCCGACCGCTACGACAAGCGGCGAATCCTGATCACCACTCAGGTGGCGATGGCGTTGTGCGGCCTGGTGCTCGGCCTGCTCGACGTGGGTGGGGTGGTCGTGCTGTGGCACGTGTACCTCATCGCCTTCGTGCTGGGTTGCGCCTCCGCGATCGATGCACCGGTCCGTCAATCGTTCACCATCGAAATGGTCGGCAGGGATTTCCTTCCCAATGCCATCGCGCTGAACTCGATGACCTTCAACACCGCACGCATCATCGGCCCGGCGGTGTCCGGGGTGCTCATCACCCTCATCGGCACGGGCTGGGTGTTCCTCCTCAACGCAGCCACGTTCACCGGGGTGCTGGTCGCGCTGGTGATGATGAATACGCGGGAACTGTTCACCGCGCCGCCCGCGGAACGCGGTAAAGGGCAGGTGCGGGCGGGCTTTCGGTATGTGTGGGGCCGCGCCGATCTGCGCGTGCTCATGATCGCCGTGTTCCTGGTGTCGACGTTCGGGCTGAACTTTGCCCTCAGCCTGGCTGTGCTCGCCCGCAACACCTTCGGGCAAGGCGCGGACGCCTACGGGCTGCTGTCCACCACCCTGGCCGTCGGCACGCTCGCGGGCGCCACGATCGCCGCGAAGCGCCGGACACCGCCGCGATTGCGTACGTTCCTCGGTGCCGCGGCAGCGTTCGGCGCGTTCGAGATTCTCGTCGGACTCATGCCCACCTACCTCCTCGTGGCCGTCATGCTGGTGCCCACGGGGGCGCTCACCCTCACGTTCACCACGGCGGCGATGAACATTCTGCAGATGTCGGTGCCGTCGGAGATGCGGGGCCGGGTGATGGGTATCTATATGCTCTGCTTCCTGGGCGGCACTCCGCTGGGCAGTCCGGTCCTCGGCTGGCTCGCCGACGTCCTCGACCCGCGTGCGCCCCTCGTGATCGGCGGTGTCATCTCATTGGTCAGCGGCCTCGGCGCTGCCCTGTATCTGATGCGGCACCAACGAGTGCGACTGAAAGTACGCAGACCGGATGCGGGCCGCTACCTTCCGGTGTTCGAGCTACACAACGTCGTCGACCCGCACCCGGTCGTGGTGTGCGACGCCACCGAGCAGGCGGTGGAGGCCGGCCGCGACTCGCGGCCCTGACGGCTGCCGCGCCCGTTCAGACGCCGACCGCCGTCGCCACGGCCCGCCGGGTCAGCACTCTCGCGAGGTGGCTGCGGTAGTCGGCGTCGGCGTTACCGTCGGTGACCGGGTCGGTGCCCTCGGCCGCGTGCTCGGCGGCCGCCCGGATCAACTCCGGATCGGAGGCCTTGCCGACGAGCGCGCCCTCGACGCCGCGAGCCCGCACCGGCACGGCCCCCATGTTGGTCAGCGCCACCCGGGCCTGGCGGATCGTGCCGCCGTCGACCTGAATCGTCGCGGCCACCGCCACGATCGACCACGCCTCCGCGACGGTGTTGAACTTCTCGTACCGCGCCTCCCAGCCGGTATGCTTCGGAATCCGCACATCCGCGAGGATCTCGTCCGGGTGCAGTGCCGTCGTGTAGTAGCCCTCGAAGAAGTCGGCGACCGGAATGCTCCGCTTGCCCGCGGTACCGACCGCGGTCAGGGTGGCGTCGAGTGCCAGTGCCGGAGCGCACAGGTCACCCGCCGGATCGGCATGCGCCAGAGCGCCACCCAGCGTGCCGCGGTGCCGGATCTGCGGATCGGCAACAGTGCGGGTCGCTTCGACGAGCAGCAGCGCGTGCTCCTGGACGAGCGGGTCACGGATCATGTCGTAATACGTGGTCATCGCGCCGATCACGATGCTGTCGCCGTCCTCGCGCACACCGCGCAACTCGCCGATCCGGCCGAGATCGACGAGAGTGCTCGGCGAGGACAAGCGCAGCCGCAGCACCGGCAGCAGGCTCTGGCCGCCCGCGAGTATCTTGGCGTCGTCCCCGGCCTCGGCGAGCGCGGCCACCGCCTCGTCGACCGTGGTCGGGGCTACGTAGTCGAAGGTCGACGGAATCATCGGGCACCTCCCTGAGCGGACCGGATGGCGTTCCAGACCCGCATCGGTGTACAGGGCATCGCGATGTCACGCACCCCGAACTGGCGGACGGCGTCGAGGACGGCATTCACGACGGCCGGGGTGGATGCAATCGTTCCCGCCTCACCGACCCCCTTGACGCCGAGCGGATTACCGGTGGCGGGAGTCTCGGTGCGGCCCGTGGTGAACTTCGGCAGATCCGCCGCGGACGGCACGTGGTATTCGGCGAAGGAACCCGACAGCAGAGTGCCGGACTCGTCGTACACCGCCTCCTCGTACAGGGCCTGCGCGATGCCTTGGACAAGTCCGCCGTGCACCTGACCCTCGACGATCAGCGGGTTGACCACGTGCCCGATGTCGTCGACGCACACATAGGACCGGATGCCGACCTTCCCGGTCTCGGTGTCCACCTCCACCGCGCACAGATGCGTGCCGTGCGGGAACGAGAAGTTCTCCGGGTCGTACGTGGCCTCGGAGTCCAGGTTCGGCTCCACCCCGTCGGGCAGATCGTGCGCGGCGAACACGGCGAGCGCGACGTCGGCGATGCCGACCGCCTTCTCGGTGCCCTTCACCCGGAATCGGCCCTCGGCGAATTCGAGATCGTCCTCGGCGCACTCCATCAGGTGCGCCGCGATGGGCCGGGCCTTCGCGATCACCTTCTCGGCGGCCTTCACCACCGCGATCGCCCCGACGGCCAGCGACCGTGAACCGTACGTGTCCATGCCACGCGGCGACGTCTGGGTGTCGCCGTGTAGCACCTCGACGTCCTCGAACGGAACCCCGAGCTGATCCGCGACCACCTGGCTCCACGCGGTCTCGTGTCCCTGGCCGTGCGCCGACGAACCAGTGACCACCTCGACCTTGCCGGTGGGCAGCATCCGGATCGCCGCGTGTTCCCACCCGCCGGCCCCGTAGGCCAGGGCGCCGAGGGTACGCGACGGCGCCAGACCGCACATCTCGGTAAACGTGGACACCCCGATGCCGAGTTGCACCGGGTCCTTTCGCTCGCGTCGCTCCGCCTGTTCGCGCCGGAGACCGTCGTAGTCGAACAACTCCCGCGCGCGCTCGGTGGCGGCCTCGTAGTTGCCGGAGTCGTAGGTCAGGCCCGCGACGGTGTCGAACGGGAACTCCTCGTGGGTAATCCAGTTCTTCGCCCGCAGTTCCAGCGGATCCATCGACAACTCGGTCGCGAGCTCATCCATCATCCGCTCGATCGCGAACGTCGCCTCCGGCCGCCCCGCGCCGCGATAGGCGTCGGTGGGCACCTTGTTGGTGAACACGTTGGTGCACGTGAAGTGATACGCCGGGAACTTGTAGATGCCGTTGAACATGAACGCGCCCAGGATCGGCACCCCCGAGGTGACCAGGCGCAGATACGCGCCCATGTCGGCGAGCAGTTCCACCTTCATTCCGGTGACGGTGCCGTCGCGGCGGGCGGCCAGTGTCAATTTCTGGATCTGGTCGCGCCCGTGATGCGCCGCGACCATCGATTCGCTACGCGACTCGGTGTACTTGACGGGCTTGCCGAGTCGTCGCGCGACGAGCAGCGCGATGACCTCCTCCGGCGTCACCTGAAGTTTGCCGCCGAAACCGCCGCCGACATCCGGGGCGACGACGCGCAGTTTGTGCTCCGGTATGTCGAGCGTCATCGCCAGCATCAGCCGCAGGATGTGGGGGATCTGTGTGGCCGACCACATGGTGATCTGAGCGCCGGTCGGGTCGACCACCACCGAGCGGGGTTCCATGAACGCCGGGATCAGCCGCTGCTGCCGGAACGTGCGCTCGACGAGAACCTCGGCGTCGCGGATGGCCTGCTCGACGTCGCCGCCCGTGCCTGCCTCCGCAGAGTCGAAGGTCCAGGTGGCGCTGACGTTCGTCCCGAGATCCGGGTGCACGAGGTCGGTGCCGTCGGCGGCCGCGGCCGCGAGATCCAGCACGACCGGCAGTTCGTCGTACTCGACGTCGATCGCCTCGAGTGCGTCGTGCGCCTCGTACGCGCTGCGCGCCACCACAACCGCGACGGCCTCGCCGGCGAAGTTCACCCTGTCGACCACGAGGGACGGGGCGGGCGGTGACTTCATGTCCGGTGTGATCGGCCAGGCACACGGCAGGCTGCCCTGCTCGGCGGCGAAATCGGCGCCGGTCAGGACCGCGACGACACCGGGCATCTCGCGGGCGGCGGTGGCGTCGACACCGGTGATGCGGGCGTGCGCGAACGGGCTGCGCAGAATCGCCAGGTGCTGCATACCCGGCAGCACGAGATTGTCGGTCCAGCGGGTGCGTCCCGTGACCAGATGCTCGTCTTCCTTGCGCTTGCGGGCCTTCCCGATTTCCGGTTCGGCGGTGGCGGTCATCGCACACCTCCCTGCGCGGTGTCGGTCTTCGGTGCATCCGCCGTCGCCGGTGTTTCGGTGGTGCTGCCGCCGCGCAACCGCTGCGCCGCATCCTGCACCGCGCTGACGATGTTCTGGTATCCGGTGCAGCGGCACAGGTTGCCTTCCAACCCCAGCCGCACGGTCCGCTCGTCCGGGTCGGGTTCCTCGGCGAGCAGGTCGAGGGTCTGCATGATCATGCCGGGCGTGCAGTAGCCGCACTGCAGGGCGTGGTTGTCGCCGAACGCCTGCTGCACCGGGTGCAGGGTCCCGTTCCGGGACAGTCCCTCGATGGTGAGGACGTCGGCGCCGTCGGCCTGCACGGCGAGCACCGAGCAGGACTTGACGCTGTGACCGTTCAGGTGAACGGTGCACGCCCCGCAGTTGCCGGTGTCGCAGCCGATGACGGTGCCGACCTTGCCGAGCCGGTCCCGTAGGTAGTGGACGAGGAGTAGTCGTGGTTCCACCTCGTCCGTGTATTTCGTTCCGTCGACGGTGACAGTGATGCGCATCGCGCCTCCAAAGCCGGGAGCCTCAGGTGATACGTCCTACTCTGCGCCGATGAAGCGCGAACAACACCCGAAATCGTGGAACCCGTTCCGGATCGGTCACGTTCGGCGCGCGACCTCGAGCAGTTCCTGCAGTGTCGCGAGACTGTGCCCGGCGAGCAGACGATCGACGTACGGCAGCGCGGCCGCGATTCCCGACTGCACCGGCTCGTAACCGTCCGCGCCTGCGTGCGGATTCACCCACAGCACGGTGCGGGCCAGCCGGCGCAACTGTGCCATCTGCTCCGCGAGCAGCGTGGGGTCCCCGCGCTCCCAGCCGTCGGAGAAAATCACTACGACGGCGCCGCGGGCCACGCCCCGCCTGCCCCAGCGGTCCAGGAACGCGCGCAGCGTCTCACCGAGACGGGTGCCGCCCGCCCAGTCGGGCACGGCCCGGCCTGCCGCGGCGAGCGCCACTTCCGGGTCGCGGACCCGGAGCGCCCGGGACAGCCGGGTCAGGCGGGTGCCCAGCGAGAACACCTCGGTGCCGCCCGGGTTGCCGCGGGCGACGACGTGCGCGAAACGCAGCAGTGCGTCGGCGTACGGGCTCATCGATCCAGACACGTCGATGAGCAGCACCATCCGGCGTGGCCGGGTGGCTTTGCGGTGGAGGCTCGGCCGCACCGGTTCGCCGCCCGCCGCGAGCATGCCCCGTACGGTGCGCCGCGGGTCCACCGTCCCCCGGCGGGCCGGGCGCATCCGGATGGCCGGGCGGGTCGGGGGCCGCGGGCGCAGGGCGGCGATCAACTCGGCGAGGTGCGCGCGTTCGGCCGCGGTGAGGTCGGCGATGTCGCGGTGGCGCAATACCTCGGTGTCATCCGCGGCGACCCGCAGTTGCGGCGCGTCGCCACCGGTGTCGCCGCCGTCCGTCGTGGTCAGGGCGGCGGTTCGGGCCCGGCGAGGCAGTTCCCCGGACCGGGGCACACGGGCGGGAACGGTACCGCCGAACCAGGCTGCGAACGCCGAGTCGTACCGGGGGATGTCGTCGGGACCGCGGCACAGTGTCGCGCGACCTGCCCAGTACACCTGTTCGGGGTTGCCCACTTCCACCTCGCGGAGCGCCCGGGTGAACGCGGAGACGGCGTCCGACGCGACCGGCAGTCCCGCGGCTGCGAGGGCGTGGGCGAACCCGGCCAACCCCACCAGAGGATCGCCGGCGCCCTGTGCTGCGGGCATGCTTCTCACCCGGCCAGGAGCCGGTCCAGTCCGGCACGGGCGACCCGTTCGAGGTCCTCGCGGTACTTGAGGACGGCACCGAGCGTCGCGGCGGCTGTTTCCGCGTCCAGCACGTCCCGGTCGAGTTCGCGCAACGCGCGCGCCCAGTCCAGTGCCTCGGCCACCCCCGGCGGCTTGAGGAGTTCCATTTCCCGCAAGGAGTGGACGGCGTGGGCGACCTGCGCGGCGAGGTCAGGGCCGATACCGGGGATGCGGCGCCGCAGGATCGCGACCTCCCGGGCCAGGTCGGGGTGCTCGAGCCAGTGGTACAGGCAGCGGCGTTTGAGGGCGTCGTGCACTTCGCGGGTGCGGTTGGAGGTGAGCACCACCAGCGGCGGTGTCGCCGCCCGCACCTCGCCGAGTTCTGGGATGGTGACCGCGTTCTCGTCCAATACCTGCAACAGGAACGCCTCGAACTCGTCGTCGGCGCGGTCGATCTCGTCGACGAGCAGCACGCAGGGGGCTTCGGTGAGCGCCCGCAGCAAGGGGCGGGCCAGCAGGAACCGCTCGGTGTACAGCGAGCGTTCGACGGTGTCGGCCTCGAGCAGGCCGTTGCTCGCCGCCTCGAGCGTCCGCAGGTGCAGCAGCTGCCGCGGGAAGTCCCAGTCGTAGAGCGCCTGCGCGGCGTCGATGCCCTCATGGCACTGCAGGCGGATCAGCGGCAGGTCGAACGCCTCCGACAATGCGGTCGCGAGCGACGTCTTGCCGGTGCCGGGTTCACCCTCGCAGAACAGCGGCCGTCCCATACGTATGGCGAGGAACGCGGCCATCGCGACGCCGTCGTCGGCGAGATAGCCCGTGGCGTCGAGCGCCCGCGCCAGTTCCGCAGGCGAACCGACCGTCGGTGTGGAATCCCTCACTTACGCGAGCCTAGGTGAGTGCCCGCCCCCGGACACGCGACTCGGAGGAGCTTGCCGCCGTCAAGCGTCCGGCTCCACCCTGCCGCGGTCCTCGCTCAACCGTCGGAACATCGCGGTGGCGCCGAACCGCGCGGCCACCCGTTCGACCAGTCCCGGCGCGATCTGCCCCAGAGCGAGCAGCGGGCGGATCGGGGCACCGCTCTCGACGATCTCGGGCCGGTCACGCTGGATTGCCCGGATCACGGCGGCGGCGACCTTGTCGGTGGTGGTCTCGCCCGTGATCCGGCCGGCCCTGATGCCGCGTTCCGTCATGCGTTGGTACATGCCGTCGCCGGCGATGAATCCGGGGCACACGACGGAAAAGCCGACGGGCGAGCCCGCGTACTCCGCCCGCAGCGACTGGGTGAGACCGATCAGGCCCGCCTTCGTCGTGGCGTACGGCGCGCAGTACGCCGGACCGATCTTCGCTGCCAGCGAAGAGATGAGCACCACGTGTCCCCAACCGCGGTCGAGCATCCCGGGAACCACTCGGCGTGTGAGAAGCAGTGGTGCGGTGAGATTGACGTCGACCATTGCGGTGAGCTCGCCGGGGTCGAGTCGGGTGAAGGCCGAGACGTTCTCCACACCGGCGTTGTTCACCAGTAAGTCGAGGGGACCGACTGCCGCCTCGGTGCGTTCGATGAGCGAATCGAGCTGTTCCAGTCGGTTGAGGTCCCCGGGCACGGCCTCGGCGCGCACACCGAGAGCACGCAGTTCACCGACGACTTGCGCGAGTCGATCCTCGCGCCGGCCGGACACCGCGACGGTGACGCCTTCACACGCCAGCGCCCGTGCGATGACGCGGCCGAGGCCGCCGGAGGCACCCGTCACCAGAGCCGTGCGTCCGCGCAGTTGCTTCATCCCTTCGAGCTTTCGCGTTCGGTGGTGGGGAGTCAACGGGGTGACTCTGCACATACGGCACGATGGACCAGTGGTTTCCGTCATCGACATAGCAGATCCGGCCGATTCGCGGCTGGACAACTTCCGCGATCTCAACTCCTCGGATCGCCGCCCGGATCTTCCCGAAGGTAAGGGCCTGGTGATTGCGGAAGGCGTGCTGGTGGCTCAGCGCCTGCTTGCCTCTCGTTTCGACCCGATCGCGCTTCTGGGCGTCGATCGCCGGCTCGGGGAACTCGCGGACGACCTGGCTCAGGTGGACGTCCCGTTCTACCGAACGACGGCGGATGTCATGGCGGAGGTCGTGGGATTCCATCTCAACCGCGGCGTACTGGCCGCGGCACGTCGGCCGGTGCCGCTCGACTTGCCGGAGGTGCTCGACAACGCGCGAACGGTCGCTGTCCTCGAGGGAGTGAACGATCACGAGAACCTCGGTTCCATGTTCCGCAACGCTGCCGGGCTGGGAGTGGACGCCGTCGTCTTCGGCAAGGGTTGCGCGGACCCGCTCTACCGCCGGGCGGTGCGAGTGTCCATGGGTCACGTTCTGCGCGTTCCGTTCGCACACGTGTCGGCCTGGCCCCGCGACCTCGACGCGTTGCGCGAGCGCGGGTTCCAATTGATCTCGCTGACGCCGAACCCCGAAGCGATCACCTTGGCCGAGGCCATGACGGGGGAGAAGGTCGCCGTCCTGCTCGGCGCGGAAGGCCCAGGCCTCACCGAACATGCCATGCGCGCCACCGACGTCCGTGCCCGCATCCCGATGGCCCCGGGGACGGATTCGCTGAACGTGGCCACCGCCGCCGCGATGGCGTTCTACGAACGCGTCCGGACGGGTCGGTGACGGTGCCGCCTGCACCACGGCCGGTGTCCGGCGCCGGGGCCCCGTGGTTCACGGGGTTACTCGTCACCGGATTCACGGCGGTCGTCGTGGCGACCGCGGTCATCGCCTTCGGCACCCAATTGGCCCGCATCAACGCGGTGCTCGCGGTCTTCCTGGAGCTGGTGGTGGTGGCGGGTGTCGCCCCGACTGCGTGGCGGTTCCGCCGGACACCGGTGTGGCGCTGGGTGGTATACGGAATGGGCGTAGGAGTTTTCGTGGGATGGGTCGCGGCTCTCGCGGGCGCCGGCTGACCGTTCAGAAACCGAAATACCTGCGCAGGCGTCCTGGCTTGCGGGTGGCCGAGGGTGGTTCGACGGCAACGGGGGCCGGTTCCGGCGCCGGTGCTGATACCGGTTCCGGCTCCGGCGTTTCCGGCTGCTCCTCCACGTCCGTGGGCCCTTCGCCGGGGCGGTGCACGCTGAAGGCGAGTACCGGGAGGGACTTCGGGTCGAGCTCGGAGTCCTCTCGGGGTCCGGTGTAGCGGAATCCCAGCCAGTTCCGGTTGGCGCCTTCGGCGAACTGTTGTGGGTGGAACGGCAGCGACTGCGGATCGGGAAGAACCCCCGGCGGATACCGCAGCGGGAACTCGCCCGCCCAGTAAGGTCTTTCCCACACCAGGGGTAGGCCGAGGTCTTCATGGATGTGCACCGGTGTCGCACTGAAGGATCGGGCCATCTTGCCGTTCTCCCACATTGCGAACGAACCCCACGCGAGGCCGGGCTTGGACGCCACATAGTAGATTCGCTCGAATTCCGAGACCGGCAACCAGCTTTCAGGCAGTGTCGACGGGCGGGGAATCGTCAGATCAGCACTGCACACGACGGTGACACCGGGGTAGCAACCGATATACACGGTGCCGTCCTGGTCGACGGCGGACGCCTCGGACAGCGACGCCGAACCGGTCGGCGTGGCCACCAGATCGGGATAGAGCCGGCTGGCGAGTGCCTGGGCGGCATCAGGATCGGATTGTGGGTGTCCACGTAGGACGGTGACCGGATCGGGGGTGTCGACGTACC
This sequence comes from Rhodococcus sp. MSC1_016, assembly GCF_023667485.2. Taxonomy (NCBI): domain Bacteria; kingdom Bacillati; phylum Actinomycetota; class Actinomycetes; order Mycobacteriales; family Nocardiaceae; genus Rhodococcus; species Rhodococcus sp. MSC1_016. Next base: position 4,104,448 of record NZ_JAMOZI020000001.1, on the reverse strand, counting down.
AGATCGTTGATACCTTCGCCCCCACGGTCATCCCTCTCTTTCGGTGCTTACCTGAAAGAGTACGACCACGACCGTGTTCCCGGCCTGTTCACCGCGCCGGTGATCAGCGTCCGCTGCTGCGAACGCCGAGCAAAACGTCGTCCCACGACGGAAGCGACGGCTTCCCGCGCTTGTCCCTGTTGGAGGTCTGGTGCGGAGCGACCTTCGGTGCGGTCTGCTCGGGCTCGGTGTCTTCGTCGATCGGCTCGGGCACGTCGGTTTCGGCTTCGACGATGCGCTCCGGCTCCGCCGCAGGCGATGGGGACTCCGCCGGGTAGTCGACGAACTCGAGTTGCTCGGGCTCGTCGGATGCCACGGGAGCCAATCCGCGCAGTGGACGGCCGAAGTCGGGATCGATCAGGTCGAACGCGGTGTCGTCGAGCGCGACGATGGTGCCGCCGTGGGCATCCGGCTGGTACCGCCAGTGCGCGGCGTTGGTGGTGCGGCCCGCCTGCCACTGCAGCTGGGCGACCCAGTGGTTGTCCTCGTCACGCCAGGCGTCCCACGTGGCGTCGTCGATGTTGTGTCCGCGCGCCCGGAAAGCCTGGGTGACGATCTCGGCCAGCGTCGGAACGGCAGGGCCGTTGTCGCGTACCGGATGTCCACCCTGCGCCATCTCGGCGGCACGGGAGCGTTCGAGTAGAACCGGGTAGGCGAAGCGTTCCACCTTCGACAGCGGAATACCGGCCTCGTCAGCCACCTGCTCTACGGAAGCGCCGGCGCGAATGCGGGCCTGGATCTCACGGGGTCTGAGCTGACTGTCCATTTCGATCTCAATCTGGCCGAGTCGAGCGATGTCCCCGCGGGATGCTGCGCGGAGCTTGTCATCGGCGGGAAGCCGGAATTTTTCGCCGGTAGCAGCATCAGCGCACACGACGTGCGAACCATCTGGCTCGAGACCGATCACTCGAAGCTCTCGCACGTTGACCTCCTTATCGCGCCGGCTCGCGACGATGTACCGCGCCAACTGTAATTCATTCGTGACAGCCGATGCGGGAGGACACGCGCGGCCGTGGTCGCGGCACAGAGGATCATGTCCGCGTTAGGCTTCGACGTTTCGGAGTCGCGATTCATCCCGGACACCGTCCATCACTCCGTCGGGATCGGCTCCCAGGACGTGGTCGTGGCGCGCATACTGATCGGCAGAGCCCGGGAACGGGAAGTCGGAACAGAAGTGGACACACCGACGATGAGCCATACCGATGTCGACGACACCGACCTCGCCCATCTGCGGCGCACAATCGAACTGGCCGACGAGACCGGAGACGCGGGCAACAGACCCTTCGGTGCGGTGGCCGTCGGCTCCGATGGACACGTCATCAGCGAGGGCGCCAATTCCGTCGCCACGTCCGGCGACGTCACCGAGCACGCCGAACTCGATGCGATCACCACGGCCTGCGCCGAGGGGCGGACAGAGCAGCTCGTCGGCGCCACCATGTACGCCAGCGGTGAGCCTTGCCCGATGTGCAGCGCCGCGATGGTCTTGGCAGGGATCAGACGGGTCGTCTTCGCCGCGTCGTCCGACGACTTCGGCCGAATCCTCCCGGACGGGCCGCGGTTCGGCCTGCGGTGCTCCGACGTGGTGGAGTCCACCGACGTCGAGATCGAGGTCAGCGGCCCTCACCTCGGGGACGAGGCTCTCGCTCCGTTCCACCGATTCCTCGCCACCGACTGAAACCGCCACCGACTGAAAACGACGTCAGCCCCCGGCAGCACATGCCGGGGGCTGACGTCGATTCAGTTCACTAGCCGAGCTGAGAGACGACCCAGTCGACGCACTTGGTGAGCTGCGTGACGTCCTCGGGGTCGACGGCCGGGAACATGCCGACGCGGAGCTGGTTACGGCCGAGCTTGCGGTACGGCTCGGTGTCGACCACACCGTTGGCGCGCAGGATCTTCGCCACCTGGGCGGCGTCGATCTTGTCGTCGAAGTCGATGGTGCCGACCACCTGCGAGCGGTGCGCGGGATCGCTGACGAACGGGGTGGTGTACTCGGTCGCCTCGGCCCACTGGTAGAGACGCGAGGACGAATCCGCGGTGCGCGAGGTGGCCCAGTCGAGGCCGCCCTGCTTGTTCAGCCACTCGATCTGGTTGGCCAGCAGCAGGAGTGTCGCCACGGCCGGCGTGTTGTACGTCTGATCCTTCGAGCTGTTGTCCACGGCGATGGGCAGCGAGAGAAATTCGGGGGTCCAGCGACCCGAGTCCTTGATCTCCGCCACCCGTTCGAGGGCCTTCGGGCTCATCAGCGCGATCCACAACCCACCGTCGGCCGCGAAGTTCTTCTGCGGCGCGAAGTAGTAGACGTCGGCATCGGAGACATCGACCGGCAGTCCGCCGGCACCGGAGGTGGCGTCGATGGCGATGAGGGCGTTCTCCGACCCGGCGGGACGGGACACGGGGATTGCGACACCGGTGGAGGTTTCGTTGTGTGCCCAGCCGATGAGGTCGACGGACGGGTCGGACACCGGCTCGGGGGCGCTGCCCGGCTCGGCCGACACGACGATCGGATCACCGATGAACGGGTTGTTCTTCGCGACCGACGCGAACTTGGAGCTGAACTCGCCGTTCGTCAGGTGCAGCGACTTCTCCCGGATGAGGCCGAACGCCGCGGCATCCCAGAACGCGGTGGTGCCGCCGTTGCCGAGAACCACCTCGTATCCCTCGGGCAGGGAGAACAGGTCGGCGAGCCCGGAACGCACGCTGGCGACGACGTCCTTGACGGGCTTCTGGCGGTGGCTGGTGCCGAACACCGAGGAGCCCACCTCCACCAGCGACTGAAGCTGTTCGGGGCGAACCTTGGAGGGTCCGCAGCCGAAACGTCCGTCGGCGGGCAGGAGGTCTGCGGGGATGATCGGTGTGGAGGTCATCGCTACTTTCTGTTCCTTACTGATATTTCCGGTGAGGGTGTTCAGCTGGTGTGGGCGATCTGGTCCCAGCCCTCGACGGACTCGGGGGTGCGGGGTGCGGGGCCGGTGTAGATGGCGGCGGGGCGGACGAGCTTGCCCAGACGTTTCTGTTCGAGGATGTGGGCGCACCAGCCGGCGGTGCGGCCGCAGGTGAACATCGCGGGCATCATGTGCGCGGGAACCTCGGCGAAGTCGAGGATGACCGCGGCCCAGAACTCGACGTTGGTTTCGATGGCCCGGTCGGGGCGGCGCTCGCGGAGTTCGGCGAGGGCGGCCTGCTCGAGGGCGGCGGCCGCTTCGTAGCGGGGGGCGTTCAGCCGCTTCGCGGTGGCGCGCAGCACGCGGGCGCGGGGGTCTTCGGCGCGGTAGACGCGGTGACCGAAGCCCATCAGCTTGTCCTTGCGGTCGAGGATGCCCTTGACCAGGGCGCGGGCGTCACCGGACTTCTCGGTGTCCTCGATCATCGGCAGGACGCGGGCGGGGGCGCCGCCGTGCAGCGGGCCGGACATCGCACCGATCGCCCCGGAGAGGGAGGCGGCGACGTCGGCGCCGGTGGAGGCGATGACGCGGGCGGTGAAGGTGGACGCATTCATGCCGTGTTCGGCGGCGGAGACCCAGTAGGCGTCGATCGCTTCGACGTGGGCGGGGTCGGGCTCGCCCTTCCAGCGGACCATGAATCGTTCGGTGACGGTCTTGGCCTCGTCGATCCGCTTCTGCGGGACGGCGGGCTGGTAGATGCCGCGGGCGGACTGGGCGACGTAGGACAGGGCCATCACGGAGGCGCGGGCGAGTTGTTCGCGGGCGGTGTCGTCGTCGATGTCGAGGAGGGGCTGGTATCCCCAGATCGGGGCGAGCATCGCGAGGCCGGCCTGGACGTCGACGCGGACGTCGCCGGTGTGCACGGGCAGGGGGAAGGGTTCGGCCGGGGGCAGGCCGGGGCCGAAGCGTCCGTCGACGAGCAGTGCCCAGACGTTGCCGAAGGTGACGTGCTTGCCGACGAGGTCTTCGATGTCGACGCCGCGGTAGCGCAGGGCGCCGCCGTCCTTGTCGGGTTCAGCGATATCGCTGGTGAAGGCGACCACGCCCTCCAGACCGCTGACGAAATCCTCCGGTATTGCCGCGCTCGCTGACATAGCTCGTGGACTCTCCTCGTTCGAGTGCCCCCGGTCAGAGCGGCACTGCCTCGGCGTTTCGACAACTGCGCTGATCGTGCATGCGGGATGGGCAGGCACTCGTTCGTCCGCGCAATCGGCCTCCCACCCTCCTGGTGTCGCGCGGTGGAGGCGACGGTTCAGCAAAGGCGGGTTCGGTCCCCAAAACTTTAGCCGGTGTCACCGGAAGGGCAGTCAGTGCATACCCGGGAGTAGCGTTCTCCGCTGTGTCATCAGATGCAGAACAGCCGGGTCCGGCGAACAACGACCTCGCGACGATGCGCGTCGGTTACGGACATCAGGGCATCGCCGGACGGTCCGAAGAGTCCGATCTGGACGCCGAGCAGCTGAAAGACGGCTGGCTGCCGTTGATGCGTCGCTGGCTCGAGGACGCCGTGGAGGCGGGAATTCCCGAGCCCAATGCGATGACGCTGGGCACCGTCGACGAACACGGCCACCCCTGCACGCGCACCGTTCTCTGCAAGGGCCTGAGCCCGGCCGGAGTGCTGTTCTTCACCAACTACGAGTCGGACAAGGGGAGGCAGCTCGCCGCCGTTCCGTACGCGTCGGTGACCTTCACCTGGGTGCCGATCGCCAAGCAGATCACCGTTCGCGGTCCCGCCGAACGGGTCAGCGCCGAGGTCACCGACGAGTACTGGCACAGCAGGCCGCGGGGGTCGCGGCTCGGTGCGTGGGCGTCGGAGCAGTCGCGGCCGATCGGCTCGCGGGCCGAACTCGATGCTGCGCTCTTGCACGTCGCCGAACGCTTCGGTGTCGACGTCGACGTCCCGGTCCGGCCGAACTGGGGTGGGATCCTCATCCGCCCCGAGGTGGTCGAATTCTGGCAGGGCCGGGCCAACCGGATGCACAACCGAATCCGGACTTCGAGGCACGGAGACCGGTGGAGCGTCGAACGGCTGCAGCCATGACCGGACAGGTGACCCGGGATCGTCGGCCCCGAAGGTTCCTCGCAGATACGACCCCACTCGAGAACAAGGACTACCGGCGCCTGTGGACTGCCGGGATCGTCACCGTCATCGGGGGCCAGCTCAGCGTGGTCGCGGTTCCCCAGCAGGTCTACGAGATCACGCGCAGCTCCGCGTACGTGGGCCTCACGGGAGCGTTCGCCCTGGTACCGCTGATCGTCTTCGGCTTGTGGGGCGGCGCCCTCGCCGACGTGATGGATCGGCGCACCCTGCTGACGATCACCACGGTGGGACTCGGGGTGACCTCGGTTCTCTTCTGGGTACAGGCGGCGCTCGGCCTGAACAACGTGTGGCTGGTACTGGGACTCCTTGCTTTGCAACAGGCGTTCTTCGCCGTCAATCAGCCCACCCGCAGCGCGATCATCCCGCGGCTGATACCGATGGGGCAGCTGGCGGCGGCCAACTCGCTGAACATGACGGTGATGCAGTTCGGCGCGATTGCCGGACCCCTGCTCGCCGGGGTCATGATTCCTGCCGTCGGCCTGTCGACGCTGTATCTCGTCGATTCGATAGCACTGCTGGCCACCCTGTGGGCGGTACTCCGGCTGCCCGCCATCCCACCGGTGGGGGAGTCGCGGCGCGCGGGATTCCGGGAAGTGTTCGACGGCTTCGCCTACCTGGCCACCCAGAAGGTGCTGCTCGCGTCGTTCGTGGTCGACATCATTGCCATGGTCTTCGGGATGCCCCGGGCGCTGTTCCCGCAGATCGCCCACGACACCTTCGGTGACCCTGCAGGCGGCGGTGTCGCCCTCGGTCTACTGTTCGCGGCGATGTCCGTGGGGGCGGTCGCCGGTGGTGTGTTCTCCGGCTGGTTGCCGCGGGTGCGCCGACAGGGACTCGCCGTGATCGTGTGCATCGTGCTGTGGGGGCTGGCGATGCTGGGCTTCGGTCTCGTGGTGGGGATTGCGTCCCCGGGCTCGAGTCCGGTCCTGTTGTGGGCGGCTCTCGCCTTCCTCGCGTTCGGTGGTGCCGTCGACATGGTGTCCGCGGCGTTCCGCAGCACGATGCTCCAGCAGGTGGCCACCGACGAGATGCGCGGACGGTTGCAGGGTGTGTTCATCGTCGTCGTCGCCGGCGGGCCCCGCATCGGTGACGTCCTGCACGGCGCTGCCGCCGCTGCAGTCGGAACGAGCGTCGCCGCGGCCGGTGGTGGCGTCCTCGTCGTCGTCGGTGTGGTAATCGCCGCAGTGGCATTCCCGGCGCTGGTGCGATACAAGGTCGCCCGTTAGGTTCCTGTGCCCTGTCACAGATTTCGGGCACACTGTGGTGCATGGGTGAACCGCAGTCGTCGGAATCGAAGAGGTCCACAGCGGGCGGAGTGGAGATCCGAGGAGGCGGCTACCGGGCCGAGATCGCAGTCACGGGGGCTGGGCTGCGACGCCTCGAATGGCACGGCCCGGACGGTCCGCGGGCGCTGACCGAAACGTGGGAACTCGGGTCCAGACCGCCGTTGTCCGCGGGGTTGATCCTCGCCCCGTGGCCCAACCGGATCCGTGACGGTCATTTCGTCTTCGACGGTATCGAACACCAGCTCGAGATCACGGATACGGAGTTCGGCAACGCCAGTCACGGCTTCGTCCGTCGCCGGGACTGGCGTGTCGTCAGCCGCGCCGAGAACCGTGTGGAGATGTCGATCGATGTGGGACTTCACAAGGGCTGGCCGTATCCGCTGCGGGTGACCGTCGAATATGCTCTCGACGCTTCGGGCCTGACGGTCACACACACCGCCACCAATACCGGGGCAATTCCGGCGCCGTTCGGCTTGGGAATGCACTCGTACGTCCGCGTCGGCGACGTTCCCCTCGACGAATGCACGCTCCGCCTGTCCGCAGGCACCCGGTTGCCGCTCGACGACCGCCGGTTGCCGAACGGTGGTTCGCAGGCTGTTGCCGGCAGCGACTACGACTTCACCAGTCCCCGCCCCCTCGCCGGGGTGTCGCTCGACACGCCGTTCAGCGCGTTGGACGTCGACCCGGACGGTAGGTCCCGGCACGAACTGCGTGCCCCGGACGGCACCGGAACCATGTTGTGGGCTAGCCGCGAGTTCGGCTGGCTGCAGGCTTTCATCGCCGATCCGGCGGACGGCAAGCCCTATCCGGGCCGCGGACGGGCGCTGGCCCTCGAACCGATGACCTGTCCACCGGATTCGTTCAACTCCGGCATCGACCAGTTGGTGCTCGCTCCCGGGCAGCATTGGTCCGGCAGGTGGGGCATGACCGCAGTGGGTTCCTGACGGTCCGGTCCGCGGCGACATATGTCCACAGAGTGAGACGGTGTAACACCGGCGGTGCATCGCTCGATAAGTTCCGCGGGGGTTCTTCTGTTGCCGTGTCCGGGTTCGGTCGAGGGCAGTATTACTACGGCAGGTCCCCTCACCGCTTTCCTGGCGTGATTGTGCGTTTGCGCATCGTCGACGCCATCGATGCAGGTAACGCCGCCTCTTCTCGCTCCGGCGGCCACCGGCCGTTCATCTCGGCAGCTCGCACCGCACGAAATGTCTCATCCTCGCGGCGGTACTCCGCTCGTCGCCACCATCGTCTCGCCGCATTCGGCGGCGGGGGCGGGTTGCGGCCTTTCCGTGGACCCTCCTGCAGCGTGCGGGCTGGAGTGGGACTAGTTTCTACCTGAATGAAGTTGTTACTCATTGGTTTGAGCTTGAGAGGGATGCTTCGTGCCTGACAATGACACAAAGCCCACGCTTACCTACCCTGGTGGTGAGCACACGATGTCCATTGCCAGGGCAACCGAGGGCAATGACGGTATCGAACTGGGCAAGCTGCTGGCCAGCACCGGGTACACCACCCTGGACCCGGGTTTCGTCAATACCGCCTCCACCAGCTCCGCGATCACCTATATCGACGGTGAGCACGGGATTCTCCGCTACCGCGGTTACCCGATTGAGCAGCTGGCCGGAAAGTCGACGTTCATCGAGGTCAGCTACCTGCTGATCTACGGCGAGCTGCCGACCGCAACGCAGCTCGAGTCGTTCACCGACCGGATTCGCCGGCACACGTTGCTGCACGAAGACCTCAAGAGGTTCTTCGACGGGTTCCCCCGCAACGCGCACCCGATGCCTGTTCTCTCCAGTGCTGTGAACGCGCTCTCGGCCTACTACCAGGACTCCCTGGATCCGGCCGATCCCGAGCAGGTCGAACTGTCGACCATCCGCCTTCTGGCGAAGCTGCCCACCATCGCGGCATATGCGTACAAGAAGTCCGTCGGACAGCCGTTCCTGTACCCGGACAACTCGCTGAACCTTGTCGAGAACTTCCTTCGGATGACGTTCGGCTTCCCCGCGGAGCCGTACGAGATCGACCCGGAGATCGCCAAGGCACTCGACATGCTGCTCATCCTGCACGCCGACCACGAGCAGAACTGCTCGACGTCGACGGTGCGCCTCGTCGGATCGTCGGACGCGAACCTCTTCACCTCCATCTCCGGCGGCATCAACGCACTCTGGGGCCCGCTGCACGGCGGCGCAAACCAGGCGGTCCTCGAGATGCTCGACGAGATCAAGGCCAGCGGCAGCAACGCAGGCGATTTCGTCCGCAAGGTCAAGAACAAGGAAGACGGCGTGAAGCTCATGGGCTTCGGGCACCGCGTCTACCGCAATTACGATCCGCGCGCGGCCATCGTGAAGCAGACCGCGCACACCATCCTCGACAAACTCGGTGGCGACGACGAACTGCTCGACATCGCGATGGCACTGGAAGAGGCGGCGCTCACCGACGACTACTTCGTCGAGCGCAAGCTCTACCCCAACGTCGACTTCTACACCGGCCTCATCTACCGCGCCATGGGCTTCCCCACGCGCATGTTCACCGTCTTGTTCGCCATGGGCCGGTTGCCCGGGTGGATTGCACACTGGCGGGAGATGCACGAGGATCCCGCTACGAAGATCGGCCGTCCGCGCCAGATCTACACCGGCTACACCGAGCGCGACTACAAGGACGTCACAAGCCGCTGATCTGCGACCTGTGCCGAACAGACAGCCCTCACCGAGGAGGACACATGACTAAGCCCGAGATCGAGTTCCAGGAGGGACCCGCCCCGACCGACCTGGTCATCAAGGATCTGGTGGTCGGCGAAGGCGCCGAGGCCGTTCCGGGGGGCACCGTCGACGTGCACTATGTCGGCGTCGAGTTCGAGTCCGGCGAGGAGTTCGACTCTTCGTGGAGTCGCGGGGAGTCCATCCAGTTCCCGCTGCGCGGTCTCATCAAAGGCTGGCAGGACGGCATCCCCGGCATGAAGGTCGGCGGACGTCGTCAGCTCACCATCCCGCCGGAGCTGGCCTACGGCCCGGCCGGCGCCGGACACCAGCTGTCCGGCAAGACCCTGGTGTTCGTGATCGATCTGCTGGACGCCAAGGAATAGTTTTCGGCTTCACGTCACAAGTCCCGCTTCACCTCGGTGAGGCGGGACTTGTCGCATTCTGCGCCGGAAGGTGCGGCATCGGATGTGCGTCGGCCGAGTGCAGCTCCACGACCAACCGGGCGCCACCGAGCGGGCTGTCCTCGAAGTGCGCCCGCCCGCCGTGCAGCGCTGCCTGTTGAGCAACGAGCGCGAGGCCGAGTCCCGATCCGCTGCTGGTGGCGTTGGTGCCCCGGTGGAAGCGCTCGAACACCTGAGTCCGCTCGGCGTCCGGTACGCCGGAACCGTTGTCGTCGACGGTGATGACGGTGGCGTCGTCCACGGCTCTCAGCGTGATCCGCACCGCAGTCGCACCCCCGTGCCGGACGGCGTTGGTGATCGCATTGTCCAGTGTCAGCCGCAGTCCGCCGGGCATCCCGCGGACCGTCAGCGGAACGGCGTCGACGGTGACCTGCAGTCCGGGATGGTGCCGCATCGCATCGTCGGCCGCCAGATCGCAGATGTCGACGAGGTCGCAGTCGACGAAGTCCTGGTCGGTGGACAATTCTCCGCGGGCCAGCCGCTCCAGATCCGAGAGGGTCGATTCCACCCGGCCCTGTGCGCGAATCAGATCGCGAAAAATTTCGTTCTGCTGCGCGGACGTCAGCTGATGCGTGGTCAGCACCTCGAGGTCGGTGCGCATCGCGGTGAGCGGCGTGCGCAGTTCGTGGGCGGACACGGCGGCGAAGTCACGCGCGGTGGCCAGGGCGGCGGTGGTCGCGTCCTGCGCCTCGGCGACATCGCGCAACATCGACTCCGCCGCGGAGGCCAGTTCGTCTGCCTCGCGAACCCCTGAGGACGCGGGCGTCAACTCGGGGTCGCGGCGCACGATGCGGCCGGTGAGGTCGACCAGGGGTCGAACCGCCCGGCCACCGAACAGCCAGCCGAGGCCACTGGCTGCGGCCACGGCCAGGACACCCACGAGGGCCACCTGGCGCTGCTGTTCGGTGGTGACGTCCTGGGCCTCCGAGTACGGGACGGCGAGTGAGATCCGGGTCCCCAGGAAGGGCGTCGTCGCCGTGAATGCCCGATACTTCGTGCCGTTGACGTCGACGGACTGCCACCCCGGTTCGAGCGGTGGCAGCCGGGTGGGGGTACTCACCAGAACGGTGTCGCCGCCCGCGGACCGGATGGTGATCGCGAAGGCGCCCTTGTCGCCCAGCGCGCCGAGGAACAGTCCCGCTGTCGCCGCGTTGGGAACCAGCACGTCGGACGCCGTTTCGAGCCGGCGATCGAGTTGGGACAAGTTGTTCCTGTTGATCGCGAGCGCCACCAGGATGCCCAACGCCACGACGATGATGGTCGCCCCGAGCGCGGTGGCCGCCGCGACACGGGTCCGGAGGGAGAACGAGCGCTTCACGACGGTTCCCGCAACACGAACCCGACGCCACGCACGGTGTGCAGGATGCGCGGTTGGCCCTCGGTTTCGAACTTGCGCCGCAGATACCCGACGAAAACGTCCACGACATTGGTGTCGGCCACGAAGTCGTATCCCCACACCAGTTCCAGTAGTCGTTCGCGGCTCAGGACGATGCCGACATTGCGGGCGAGGACCTCGAGCAGTTCGAACTCCCGCTTGGTCAGGGTTATTTCGTGGCCTGCGAGGAAGACTCGGCGCGCCGAGACGAACATCTCGAGAGCCCCGACGCGGATCGGCGGAGCCGCGGGGGCATCGGCTGCGGGGGGCGTGGTCGCACCGCGCCGCCGGAGCATTGCCCGGATCCGGGCGATCAACTCCGCCAGGACAAATGGTTTGACCAGGTAGTCGTCCGCTCCCGACTCCAGCCCGGAGATGCGGTCGTCGACGGTGTCGCGGGCACTGAGTACACAGATCGGGATGTCGTTGTTCATTGCGCGGAGCGCGGTCACGACACCGGTTCCGTCGATGACGGGCATGTTCATGTCGAGAACCATCGCGTCCGGGCGTCGCTCGCTGACCACACGGAGGGCGTCGGCTCCGTCGACTGCGGTGAGAACGGTGAATCCGGACAGGCGCAGACCACGTTCGAGCGAAGTCCGCACGTCCTCGTCGTCGTCGACGACGAGAACACTGGCTGAGTCGGTGGCGGTCACTCCTGCATTGTGCCGTGAGGAGGGGGTGGATGGCGGTGGTCCGGTCGTGTCCGTCCGTACACTCGGGTGCGATGTTTTCTTCGCTACTGGCATTCGAACTGACCGAAACCAACCGTGACTGGTTGATTCGCCGCCCTGCCGAGATCGCGATCTACGTCGTTCTCGCGCTGGCCCTGCGGTTCACCCTGCACCGGCTCATCGACCGGATGACCCGGCAGCGGACTGCCACCGACAAACCGGCGATGCTTCGCCCTCTGCGTGAGCGAGCGCCGAGAGGCATCAAGGAAGCCATGGCGAACGAACGCCGAGCGCAGCGTGCCACGACGATCGGCTCGGTACTCAAATCCGCTGTGTCGATCGTCGTCCTCATCTGGGGTGTGTTGCAGATCCTGGGGATTCTGGGGGTGAACGTCGCCCCGTTCATCGCGTCCGCCGGTGTGATCGGTCTCGCACTGGGATTCGGTGCGCAGAACCTCGTCCGCGACTTTCTGTCGGGCATGTTCATGCTGCTCGAGGATCAGTACGGCGTGGGCGACGTGGTCGATCTCGGTGAGGCCGTGGGAACCGTGGAGACGGTGGGCTTGCGGGTCACCACGATCCGCGACGTCAACGGCACGCTGTGGTATTGCCGCAACGGTGAAATCGTCCGGGTCGGCAACATGAGTCAGGGGTACGCGGTGGCGGTGGTGGATCTGCCGATCGCGCATGCGGCCAACGTTCAGCGGGCATGTGAGGTGGCCCTCGACGCCATCCTGGAGGCGTCGCGAAGTGACGCGATCGAGGCCGACGTGCTCGAAACGCCCGAGATGCTGGGTGTCAATGCCGTGACCGCCGAATCGGTGACGTTGCGCATCACCGCCCGCACCAAGCCGGGACGGCAGTGGGCGGTGCAGCGCACGTTCGCGCGGGCGGCTCTCGCGGCGTTCGAGAAGTACGACATCGATGCGCCGTACCTGTCGATCGTGTCCGCGGCCCGCATGGACGCCTGACGGCGTTGCATTTCAGTACCGTGGCAGGCATGGACACGGCACTGGTCTGGTTCCGGCGCGACCTCAGGCTCGGCGATCTTCCGACTCTGCACACCGTCGCCGAGGCGGGGGCTCGCGCGCTCGGCCTGTTCGTGCTCGACGACAAGCTGCTCCACCCCGCGGGCGGCCCGCGCCGGGATTTTCTCTACCGCAGCCTGACTGCGCTCGACGACCAACTCGAGGGGCGGCTGCTGGTAGTGCACGGCAATCCTGCCGACGTGGTCCCAGCGGTTGCCGAGGCGGTGTCGGCGGGTGAGGTTCACGTGAGCGCCGACTTCGGTCCCTACGGCCGCGAGCGGGATGCTGCGGTTGCCGAGCGGATCGAACTGGTGCCCACCGGATCGCCCTATGCCGTGGCGCCGGGGAGGGTCACCAAGGCGGACGGCGAACCGTATCGCGTGTTCACGCCGTACTTCAGGCAATGGCTCGACCACGGGTGGCGTGCGCCGATCGACACCGGTGCCGCGACGGTCGACTGGATCGAACCGGATGACGTCCCCGTCCGGCGGGCAGCAATTCCCCAGCCGGAGTCCGAGGGCGTGGCCGCGGGCGAGTCCGAGGCTTTGCGAAGGTGGGCGGAGTTCCTGGAGGACGAACTCGACTCCTACGACGACGCCCGCAACCGTCCCGACCTCGACGCGACGAGCCGCATGTCGGTGTACCTGAAGTACGGCAACATCCATCCCCGCACCATGCTCCGCGATCTTTCACGCCGCCGTGGTAAGGGGGTCGAAGCGTACCGGCGTCAGTTGGCCTGGCGAGATTTCTACGCCGACATCCTTTTTCAACGCCCAGACAGTGCGCGCGGCAATTACGACCGCAAGTTCGACCCGATCCGACTCGACTCCGGTCCCGACGCCGACGAGGCGTTCGCCGCGTGGTGCGAGGGAAGAACCGGGTTCCCGATCGTCGATGCGGGAATGCGTCAGCTCCGAGCCGAGGCGTGGATGCACAACCGGGTGCGGATGATCGTCGCGTCCTTTCTGGTGAAAGACCTGCACCTGCCGTGGTGGCGTGGGGCGCGCTACTTCATGGACCGCCTGGTCGACGGCGATCTCGCCAACAATCAGCACGGCTGGCAGTGGACGGCGGGAACGGGCACCGATCCCTCCCCGTACTTCCGGGTGTTCAACCCGATCACCCAGGGTGAGAAGTTCGACCCCGACGGCTCGTATGTGCGCAAGTGGGTGCCGGAGCTTCGCGGCATCCCGGGCCGCGCCGTCCATTCGCTGAAAGCCCTTCGGCCCGAGGGCTATCCGGAGCCCATCGTCGACCACGGCCTCGCGCGGCAGGAGTCCCTCGCCCGCTACGGCGAAATCAAGGCCCCGTGAGTACTTGTTAACAGTGGGCGGTTTGTGCTGTCTACGTTGATATGAGACACGGGTGTCTACGTAGATGCGAGACAGATTTTAGGCGGGTTGGAGTTGTCCTTGGTAGCGCTTGGTGTGGTCGAGGTGTAGGTGTCCGATCACGTTGCCGTCGGCGGTGTAGGCGGTGACGTGGTCGTCGTCGTGGAGCAGGGTGATGGTCTGCCCGGCTCTGCGCCGGCCGACGCTCAGTCGGGTGTGGGAGTCGATGCACACGGTGCCGGCGGAGGAGACGATCAGGGCGTGCACGGTGGCGTCGTGTTGGATCGGAAGTGCTTGTGGCCCACCGAGGAGTGGCGCGTTCTGCCAGGCCTGCAGTGGCGGCATCTTGACCGCACTGTGCGGGCGGTCGGTGTTGTAGAACCGCTGGTAGGTGTCGCAGAGCTGCTGCAGTTCGATCAGAGTGGTCGGTTGGGTGGGGTGAGTGGCCAACCATTGCTTGAAGGTGCGGTGGTGGCGTTCGACCTTCCCGCAGGTCTGTGGGTGGTATGGGGTGGAGTGGATCAGCCGCGCACCGGCCCGCTTCACGACCCGGGTGAAGCCCGAGGTGCCGCCCTTGGTGCGGCGGGAGGTGAACGCGCTGCCGTTGTCGGCGAGTACCAGTGCCGGAACCCCGAAGTCGGTGAACGCGGCGATGATCGCCGCGATCGCCCCGGCGGCGGTCTCGGCGTCCGCGACCCGGGTGGCGACCAGGGTGCGGGTGCAGTCGTCGAGGACCTCGAAGACGGTGGCCTTGGCTCCGGTCGCCAACCGAACTTCGGTGGCGTCGATCTGATAGCAGTCGCGGGGTTTGCGGTAGCAGAACCGGCGGTAGGACGATTTCGGGCGTTTCTTCGGCTCGGGGACGACCAGGTGGTAGCGGGTGAGGATCTTGTTGATCGTGGCCCGGGACGGGATGGTCCAGCCCTGCTCGGACCAGTGTTGTTTCTCGGCGACCGCGTTCAGGTGGTAGGCGATGGTGTCGGCGCCGCGCTCGTGATGGGGCAGGTTGAGGCGAAGCCGCACGATCTCGGCCTCCACCTCCCACGCGGTGGCGTGTGGGCAGGAGGTGGGCCGGCGGGACCGGGCGGTCCACCGGCCGTCCTCCTCGATCCGTTTCTTGTGCCGGTAGGCGGTGGCGCGGGAGATCCCGTGGTCGGTGCACCAGCGGGCGAAGTTCCCGTCGAACATGTCGGCGCCGGTGGTCTGCGAGACCACCAGCAGGGCGTGTAGCAGTTCCATGACGGCTTCCGTTCCGGTCATGAACCAAGTCCACGACCAGTCAGGTGCCTCATACCTCAATCGACAGCAGCGTGTCTCACATCTGGGTGGACATCATCTGTCTCACATGTCCCCAGACTCAACAAACAGTGGGCGGTTAAGAAGTACTCACAGGCGCTGGGCGCACAAGGAGCCCGAGGAAGGCGGCCCCGGCGAGCAGGATGACGAGTCCGCCGTAGAGGCGGGTGGTGTCGACCAATCCGACCTCGCCGACCAGGTAGCCGGCGAGGAGCGCCGGGACACTGTTGGCCAGGTAGGCGATCACGTAGATGGTCGAGAGCAGGCCCGCCCGCTCGTGCGGCGCGGCCAGAGGCATCACGGTATGGATTGTGCCCTGGAAGCCGGCACCGAAGCCGACGCCCGCGATGGCTGTTCCTGCCAGTACGATTGCCGCCGAGGATGTTTCGGCGCCGACGAGTGTGACGGCCACACCGGCGATCAGTGCAGAGGTGCCGACGAGCAGCACTCGCCGCGCCGCCACGTTGCGTAGTACGAAGACGGCAATCGCCCCGGTTCCCGTCAGGGTCGCCACCATGATCGCGCCGATCAACGAGGTGTGGACGTCCAAGGCACTGCGGGCGAGTGAGGGGCCGAGCGACAGGTAGAAACCGCCGAGTGCCCATACGGCGATCAGGCACGGCCCGGTGAGGACGAGCATGCCGAGAGCGGGGGACGGTACCGCGAGCGTCGGGCGCATCGAGGCCAGCGCGCCCTGCTGCCGCACGGCCGTTTCCGGTGCTGCCCAGATACCCAGGAGCTCGAGGACGAAGAGCGCGAGGAAGACGAGGAACACGGTGCTGGTCGGACGCGGAAGGTGCTCGCTGATCAGACTCGATCCGATGGCGCCGACCGCGAGACCCACCGTAGGCGCGATGCTGTTGACGGTGGAACCGCGGCCGGGTCTGCGTTCGAGGTCGATGAGGGTCGATCCGAGCGCGCTGATCGCGGCGCCGGTCGCGAAACCCTGCACGACCCGGGCTGCCAGGAGAAGCCCGAGGCTCTCGGCTGAGGCGAACATGGCCATCGCGACCGCCTCGAAGGCCAGCGCGGTGACGAGGACGGGGCGTCGGCCGATGTAGTCCGAGAGAGAACCGACGGTGAGCAGGGCCAAGAGCAGACTTACGGCATAGATCCCGAAGACGAGGGTGGATTGCAGGGACGAGAAGCCCCAGTGGCTCTGGTAGAGCTCGTAGAGGGGCGTCGGTGCCGCAGACGCTCCGAGCAGGGTGGCGATGACCACGGCGACGAGAGTGAACGCTGCACCGCGGCCGAGTGTGGGTCGCGACTTCGGTGGAGCATCGAGTGCGGCAAGGGTCGTCATGCGGTACTCCCAGCTTTAAAGCAAAGCGTTTGCTTTATGAACCTACGCCGCCGTTGTTCTTAATGCAAAGATTTCGCGTTAGTATGGGCTCATGAGCCCGGTCACAGGTCCACGCCCCGGTGGGCGCAGCGCCCGCATCCAGCAAGCGGTGCATGCGTCCACGCGCAAGCTGCTCGCCGAGCGCGAGCGAGCGGACATCACCGTCCCGATGATCGCGGCCGACGCCGGCGTCACCCCGTCCACCATCTACCGGCGCTGGGGCGACATCACCGAGGTGTTCGCCGACGTGGCGATCGAGAGGCTGCGGCCCGAGACACCCCCGCGGGAGACGGGCAGTGTGCGCGGTGACCTCGTGGCGTGGGCTCAGGAGTATCTGGAGGAGATGTCCTCGCCGGTGGGCCGGTCCGCGCTGCGCGACATCGTGATGAGTGGTGACATGGGCCGCCCCGACAACGGCACCAACCAGTACAAGTGCGCGGCATTCTGCCGGAGTCAGATCACCGCCATTTTGCAACGGGACGCACAGTTTTCAGGGGCGCCGGGTGCCGCCGAGGGCGTGATCGACCACGTCGTCGCGCCGATCGTCTATCGCATACTGTTCGATCAGGATCCGCTCGCGGAGGACCGCATCGAGGCACTCGTCGACTCGGCCCTCGATGCGGTCGTTCACGCCTGACGCGCGCGTTACCTGGAGACGTCAGTCCCGCAGCTGCTTCTCGAGCGCCTCGAGCACGGCGACATCCTCGATGGTGGAGGGCACGGTATAGGGCTCGTGGTCGGCGATCTGACGCATCGTCTTACGCAGTATCTTGCCCGAGCGCGTCTTCGGCAGGGCTCCCACGACGGTGACGTCGCGGAACGTTGCGACCGCGCCGATCTGCTCGCGCACCATTGCAACCAAATCGGCGCGCAACGTTTCCGGGTCGATCTCGACACCGGCCTTGAGGACCACATAGCCGCTGGGCCGCTGTCCCTTCAGCTCGTCGCGGATCCCGACCACCGCGCACTCGGCCACGGCCGGATGCCCCGCGACCACGGCTTCCATGCTGCCGGTCGACAGCCGGTGGCCGGCCACATTGATGACGTCGTCGCTGCGGCCGAGGACGAAGACGTACCCGTCCTCGTCGATGTATCCGGAGTCGCCGGTGAGGTAGTAGCCGTCGAAGGTTGCGAGGTAGGACTTCACGAAGCGGTCCGGGTCGCGCCACAGTCCGGTCAGGGTTCCGGGCGGGAGGGGAAGCCCGATCACGATATTGCCTTCGGTGCCTGCCGGAACGACGTGCCCCTCACTGTCGACCACCTCGACGCGATAACCCGGCACGGGCACGGTGGGGGAGCCGGCTTTGACGGGCATGGGTTCGAGCCCGCGCAGATTGGCGCAGATGGCCCAGCCCGTTTCCGTCTGCCACCAGTGGTCGACTACCGGGAGGTCGAGAACCCGGGTGGCCCACGCATAGGTGTCGGGGTCGAGGCGCTCGCCGGCGGCGAACAGCGTCTTCAACGACGAAATATCGTACTTGGCAATCTCTTTCGCTTCGGGGTCAGCCTTGCGGACTGCCCGGATCG
Organism: Rhodococcus sp. MSC1_016; assembly: GCF_023667485.2. NCBI lineage: Bacteria > Bacillati > Actinomycetota > Actinomycetes > Mycobacteriales > Nocardiaceae > Rhodococcus > Rhodococcus sp. MSC1_016. The sequence goes on along the minus strand of NZ_JAMOZI020000001.1, from coordinate 4,086,341 downwards.
CGGTCGGGGCGGTGAACAGTGCGGCTACCCCGTGGTCGGAGATCACCCGCCAGAACGCCCCGGCGTCGGGAGTGCCCACCGGTTTGCCCTCGTAGAGCACCGAGGTGGCACCGGCCAGCAAGGGGCCGTAGACGATGTACGAGTGACCGACCACCCACCCCACGTCGGAGGCAGTCCACCACACATCACCCGGGCCGATGTCGTAGACGTTGGTCATCGACCAGGTCAGGGCCACCGCATGTCCACCGTTGTCCCGCACCACGCCCTTCGGCTTACCCGTGGTTCCGGACGTGTAGAGGATGTACAGCGGATCCGTGGCAGCGACGGGAACCGGCTGAGCGGGCGAGGCATCGGCGGCGAGGGCGTCCCAGTCGAACCAGGAGGCTCCGTCGTCGCGGTAGTCGGCGGCCGATCCCGGTACCTGCTCGCGACTCTTGACGATCACCGTATGCGGTGGAGTGCTCGACAATTCGAGCGCCTTCGCCACCATCGGCAGGTATTCGACGGTGCGCCCCGGCTCGAGACCGCCCGATGCCGTGACCAGGACCACCGGTCCGGCGTCGTCGATCCGTGTTGCCAGCTCCTTGGCGGCGAAACCTCCGAACACCACCGAGTGGACGGCGCCGATGCGTGCGCAGGCGAGCATCGCGACGGCGGCCTCGGGAATCATCGGCATGTAGACGATCACCCGGTCGCCGGCCACCACGCCCTGCCCGGCGAGGACGCCGGCGAACCGTGACACTTCGTCGAGCAGCTGTGCGTACGTGTATGTGCGGGAGGCCTCGGGTGCCATTGCCGAGTCGTAGATCAGGGCGTCCTGGTCACCTCGCCCATCCCGCACGTGCCGGTCGAGAGCGTTGAAGCAGGTGTTCAGCCGCGCGTCCGGGAACCAGCGATACATCGGGGCGGACGAATCGTCGAGGGCGCGCGTCGGTTCGTCGACCCACTCGACTGCCGTTGCGGCCGCCAGCCAGAACTCCTCGGGACGTTCGACGCTCTCGCGGTAGACGTCTGCGTACGTACGTCCGGCGCTCGCTGTCGGGGAGCTCATCGATGTTCGTCCTCTCGCCGTTCACCTTGTGACGTGAAACACCCTATGCGATGGCGGGTGGACGTCGATGGACGGCGCGGCGGGGTCAATCCATACCGCGCCAGCCCAGGACATCGGGGTCGTCGTCGGCTGGAGGTTCGGGATCCCGCCATTCTTCCGCGCGCGTGGGCTTGTTGCCGCGGATCATTCCTTCTGTCTCGTGCTTCATTTCGTCGTCCTGCCGAGGTCCGTGCTTGGCGCTCGCGCGTTCCATGTGCTCGTCCTTCCTCTCGGTCCGCGCCGGGTACCCGACGGGGCGAGAGGCGAAACGGGAGACCCGCCGGATCCGGCGCTAGATGCCGAGCGAGGACGCGATCATCGGCCAGGAATTGTGCAGGTCGTCCTGCCAGTAGCCCCACGAGTGGGTGCCGGTGGGATGGAAGTCGAACGTGGCGGGGATTCCCAGTGAGTTCAGCCGGTCGGCCAGCCGATAGGTGCACTGGTTGGTCCCCGCTTCGATGATTCCGCCGACGATCACCTGGTTGGCCAGGACTCCTACGTCCCCGTTGACGTCCGGACCGTTCAGTGTGTCGTGGTGGCCGGGCAGGCCGGTACCGTTGCTGATGTAGAGGTCGATGCCCCGCAGCTTTTCGGCGTTGACGACGGGATCGTTGGCCACCCAGTCCGGATCGCCCGGGGGTCCCCACATGTTCTCGACGTCTCCGCCGCGGGCGCTGACGACGAAGGTGACGTAATCTCGGCCGGGCTGGATGCTCGTCTCGGCGCACCCGCTGTAGGAGCCGACCGCCCGATACAGCGAGGGGGCGTGCTGGGCGAGACTCAGCACCGATGTGCCCGACATCGACAGTCCTGCAATGGCATTCTCACCGGTCGTTCCCAGTGTCGCATCGACGATCGGGGGAAGTTCCTCGGTGAGGAAGGTGGTCCATTTGTTGAGGCCGAGGGCGGGATCTGGCTTCTGCCAGTCGGTGTAGTAACTGAACGCGCCGCCGACGGGGGTGACGACATTGACGTTCTTGTCGGCGAAGAAGCTGACCACGTCAGTCTTGGCCTTCCAGGTTGCCGAGTCCTGCCCGCCACCGGCGCCGTTGAGTAGGTACAAGGTAGGGCGGGGCACGCTGGCGTCTGCGGGACGAATCACCTCGAGGAGAATCACTTTCTCCATCGCCGCCGAGTAGACATACATGTTCAGTTGACGGCCGTCGATCTCCTCGATGCGGTCGAGAACAGATCCGTCCGCCGAGGCCGGCTTGTCGGTGGGAAGAGTTCGCCATTCGTCGGCCGACGCCACGGCCACCTGACCGAACAGACTCGACGCGGCGACGACGGCGACGATCAGGAGCGCCCGACAGTGTCCGATCATCGGGTGCGCCCGACGGTGTCCGATCATCGGGTGCGCCCGACAGTGTCCGATCATCGGGAGCGCCCGACGGTGTCCGATCGCGCTCATGGCCGCTCCTCGTGCTCGACTGCACTGCCCGACTACCGTTGGATCCTGATTCCCTCTCACGGTAACGGGGAAACATTCCTCTCGGCGGCCGAAACGGAAGACCCGATCTTCGGTGGCAACGGAAAGCTAGCCGTTCGGCAGGCCGAGGTTCCGGTAGCGGGCCAGCCGCGCCGCGAATCGCTCGGCGTCGGGCGCAGCGGTGAGCGTGCGCAGTTCACGGGAAATGGCCTCGCCGACCCGCTTCGAGAAGTCGACGGGTTCGTCGGCGGCGTCGGGTCGCTCGGGAATGATCGCGTCGATGACGCCGTCGCGCAACAGGTCGAGGGAACGGATGCCCTGTGCGGCCGCCATCTCGGGGGCGTGCGTGGTGTCGCGGTGGACGATGGCACTGGCACCTTCCGGAGGCAGCGGCGCCAGCCAGCCGTTCTGTGCGGCGAGGACGCGGTCCGCGGGAAGGAACGCCAGCGCCCCGCCGCCGGTGCCCTGTCCCAGCAGAACCGAGACGGTCGGAGTCTTCAGCGTCACCAGATCGGAGATGCAGCGCGCAATTTCCGGGGCCAGTCCGCGTTCCTCCGCCTCCTTCGACAGCGCCGCGCCGAGGGTGTCGATGACGAGGACCAGTGGTATCTGCAACTCCTCCGCGAGACGCATGCCCCGACGGGCCTCGCGCAGGGCCGCCGGTCCCATGGTGTTGAGCGCCGACTGTCCGGCGCGGTCCTGGCCCAGGAGAACACAGGGGGCACCGCGGAACCGCGCCAGCGACAACAACACAGTGCCTTCGGTTTCCCCCTGCCCCGTTCCGCTGAGCGGGACCTGCTCCGTGGCCGCGTGCCGGAGGAGGTGACGGATACCGGGACGGTCGGCGCGCCGCGAGAGCATCACCGATTGCCAGGCAGGGACGTCGGGAATCTCGACGTCCGGGATCTCGGCGGTGACCGTCGGTGTGGCAGGAGGGTCGATCAGCACGCGCAGGGCGCGATGCACCAGGAGCCGTAGCCGACTGGCAGGGACCACGCCGTCGATGACACCGTTGCGGTACAGGTTTTCCGACGTCTGCACCCCGTCGGGGAACTTCTCGCCGTAGAGCGCCGCGTAGACGCGGGGACCGAGGAACCCGACCAGCGCACCGGGTTCGGCCACGGTGATGTGCCCGAGCGAACCCCAGGACGCGAAAACTCCGCCGGTGGTGGGATTGCGCAGATACACCAGATACGGCAGGTGCGCCGCCTTGTGGGTCGCCACGGCCGCGGCGATCTTGACCATCTGCACGAAGGCGACGGTGCCCTCCTGCATCCGCGTGCCCCCGGACGTGGGGGAGGCGAGCAGGGGCAGCCCCTCGCGGGTGGCGCGCTCGATGGCGCTGACGATGCGTTCGGCCGCCGCCACCCCGATCGAACCCGCGAGGAACGCGAACTCGCAGGCGATCACAGCTACCCGGCGACCACGAACCGTGCCGACTCCGGTGAGCACCGATTCGTCGACGCCCGACTTCTCGGTGGCCTTCATCAGGTCCGTTCCGTACTTGTCGTCGGGCCGCACGTCCACCGGGGTGGTGTCCCAGGAGACGTAACTGCCCTGATCCAACACCAATTCGAGGACGTCGTGGGCGGAGATCTTGGCGGCCATGGCCCTGAGAGTAGCGGTACGTCCGCAGGGAGCGATGCCTGCTACGGCGGGTGACGGCAGTCCATTCGGCGGGAACAGCGCAAACAGCGCCGACACACCGTGGCCTGTGTCTAGAGTCGAAGACGTCGATGCAGGTTGGGCATGAGAACGACAACTTCCCCCGAGGGGAGCAGTCCCATGGATCTCCACACTGTCACGGACGTCGTTCGACGACCATCCGACAGGCCGGGGGAGGCGTGGCGTGACGGCGACGCCTGGCTGGCCGGGGGCACGTGGTTGTTCTCCGTCCCGCAGCCCGACGTCCGCCGCCTCGTCGACATCACCACTCTCGGCTGGGACGCGCTGGTGGCCGGTGACGCCGGCCTGGAGATCGGTGCCACGTGCACGATCCGGGAGCTTTATGCGCTGGAGCCGTCGGGCGACTGGCTCGCCGGCCCGTTGCTGGCCACGAGTTGCGAGGCGTTTCTGGCGTCGTTCAAGGTATGGAATTCGGCGACAGTCGGCGGCAACATCTGCATGTCACTGCCTGCCGGCCCGATGATCACGCTGACCGTCGCGCTGGAGGCGACCTACACGCTCTGGAATGCCGACGGATCCGAACGCACCGTCGACGCCGCCGACTTCGTGACGGGAGATCACCGGAACATTCTCGCGCCGGGTGACATCCTGCGGCGCATCGACATTCCGGTGAGTGCCTTGCGTAAGCGTCACACCCACCGTCGTTTCACCCTCACGCAGTTGGGTCGTTCCACGATCTTCCTGATCGCCACGCAGTCACCCGGAACCGACGACATGCTTCTCACCCTGACTGCGGGCACCACCCGTCCGGTGCGCCTGTCGTTCGACTCCATGCCCGACGCCGACGCGCTGCGCCGCAGCATCGACGACCTACCCGCCGATGTGTGGTTCGACGATCCGAACGGCACTCCCGACCACCGCCGTCACCTGGCGAAACACTTCGCCGAAGAGATTCGCAGTGAACTGGCACCGGGAGAACTGTCATGACGTACACCGTGAACGGCAAGACGTTCGACGAACAACCCGAGCCGGGCCAGTGCCTGCGCACCTTCGTGCGCGCACTGGGCCATCACGGTGTGAAGAAGGGATGCGACGCGGGCGATTGCGGCGCGTGCACGGTATGGCTCGACGGCGTCCCTGTGCACAGCTGCATCACCCCTGCATTCCGGGCCGACGGCCACGAGGTGACCACCATCGAGGGGCTGGGCTCACCCGCAAACCTGCACCCGGTGCAGCGCTGCTTCCGCGATGCGCCGGGCTTCCAGTGCGGTTTCTGCACTGCCGGCATGATCATGACCTCGGCGACGTTCACGGACGCGCAGAAGGCGGATCTGCCTCGCGCGCTGAAAGGTAACCTCTGCCGTTGCACCGGGTACCGGGCGATCGAGGACGCGATCAACGGTGTCACCGAGATCGAGGAAGCGCTGCCGGGCAAGGCCGTCGGCACCAGTGTAGGGGCGCCCGCAGCCACCGACGTGGTGACGGGCCGCGCCGAGTTCACCATGGACACCGAGATCGAGGGCATGCTGCAACTGAAGGTGCTGCACTCCCCGCACGCCCATGCGCGCATCGTCTCCGTCGACAAGACCGCGGCGCTCGCCGTTCCCGGGGTGCTGCGGGTCTACACGTGGCAGGACGTGCCCCGGAAGAGGTTCACCACGGCAATCCACACCGATCACCTCGTCGACCCCGACGACACCTACATCCTCGACGACACCGTGCGGTTCGCCGGGCAGCGGGTGGTCGCGGTACTCGCCGACACCGTCGCCGCCGCCGAGGAGGGATGCCGGAAGGTGGTGGTCGAATACGACGTGCTGCCTGCGGTGTTCGATCCCGAGGAAGCGATGGCGGACGGGGCGCCTCGGCTGCACGGCTCGGACGACCCCTTCGTACGGGATCCCGACCACAACATCCTCCTCGAACTCCACGGGAACATCGGTGACCTCGAGGCGGGGCTGGCCGAGGCCGACGTAATCCACGAGGGCACCTACTTCTCCCCGCGCGTACAGCACGCGCATCTCGAGACGCACGGGTCGATCGCGTGGATGGCGGACGGCCGGCTGCACGTGCGCACCAGCTCGCAGTCGCCGTCCATCGCCAAGGTCAAGCTGGCCCATCTCTTCGACCTGCGTCCCGATCAGCTGCGTGTGTTCTGCAAGCGTGTCGGTGGCGGTTTCGGTGGCAAGCAGGAGGTGATCACCGAGGACCTGGTGGCGCTCGCCGCCCTCGACACCGGGCGTCCGGTCTGTTTCGAGTACACCCGGGAGGAGGAGTTCACGACGGCATCGCCACGGCACCCGATGACGTTGACGATCACCTTGGGAGCGCGGGCCGACGGCACGCTCACCGCGTTCGGGGTGCGCAACGTGTCGAACACGGGGGCCTACGGCAATCACGGGGGCGAGACCCTGTTCGCGGCCGGAGCCGCAATCTCGATGTACCGGTGCCGCAACAAGAAGTTCGACGCGTACTCCGTCTACACGAACACGGTGCCGAGTGGTGCGCTGCGCGGGTACGGCATGACTCAGCCGGCGTTCGCGGTGGAGTCCGCGATGCACGAACTCGCGGTCGCCCTCGACATCGATCCGCTGGAACTGCGCAGACGCAACATCGTGCGCCCCGGGGATTCTCTCGTGGCTATCGACGACCGGCCGGACGACGTCGCCTTCACCGAGGACGGCCTCGGCCAGTGCATCGACCTCGTCGACGCTGCCCTCTCACGCGGTGCGGACGGAAAGGCGCTCGGTAGCCACTGGCTGATCGGCACGGGTACCGCCAGTTCGGTGCACGAGACCGCCCCGCCCACGGAGCACATCTCGGAGGCGTGGCTGACCCTCGGCGATGACTGTGTCTACGAATTGGCAATCGGCACGGTTGAATTCGGGGAGGGAACGTCCACCGCGCACGTGCAGATCGCCGCCAACCAGCTCGGCACCACACCTGCGCGGGTGCGGCTCGTGCAGTCCGACACCGACCGGACGGGTTTCGACACAGGAGCGTTCGCGAGTGCGGGCCTGTTCGTCGCCGGCAACGCCGTGCTGCGGGCATCCGACGCCCTGCGCGACCGCATCCTGGCCTTCGCGGCCGCACATACCCGGGCCGATCTGTCCGAGTGCTCGATGGACGACGACGGCGTCGTCTGTGGTGGCGTCCGGGTTTCGCTCGGCGAACTCCTCGATGCGGCACACCGACGCGGCATCCGCTTCACCGCGGCGCGTAAGGCGTACGGCTCGCCGCGCAGCGTGGTGTCGAATACCCACGGCTTCCGTATCGCCGTTCACCGGATCACGGGCGAGGTCCGCATCCTCTACAGCGTTCATGCCACCGACGCCGGCGTCGTTATCAACCCGGCCCAGGTGCGCGGCCAGATCGAGGGCGGCGTGGCCCAGGGCATCGGGTTCGCGCTGACCGAGAACTACCACGTCGACCACACCGGCACGATGATCAACCCGAGCCTGCGGAACTACCGCATCCCCACGTACGCCGACGTCCCGCGCACGGAGGTGTTGCTGGTCGACTCGACGGATTCTGTCGGCCCGATGCGGTCCAAAGGCATGGCGGAGTGCTGTATCAACCCGGTGGCGCCGGCGTTGGCCAATGCCCTGCACAACGCGACCGGTGTGCGCTACCGGGAGTTGCCACTGACACCCGAGCGCATCTACCGACGGCTCGGGGAGTCGACGAGCGTTGTGACGGCGCAGGCGTAGGGCGGCGGCGATGCGCGCGGAACGGATCGACAGCGGCGCCGCGACGGTGATCATCGGTCAGAAGGTCCGCGCCGGTTGCGAGCAGGCCTTCGAGACGTGGCAAGAGGACATGAATGCCGCCGCCTCGGATTACGCAGGGTTCCTGGGCGCCGAGATCACCGCACCGACCGACGTGCAACCCGACTGGGTGGTTGTCTACCGCTTCGATTCCATCGCTCACGTGCAGGCCTGGATCAACAGCGCCACCCGGCAGGAGCACCTCGACGCGGGGCAGCGGTACGTCGACGGTCCCGCCACCCAGCAGGTCCTCGGCGGGGACACCCGACCCCACGACCCGCTCGTGACCGTCGTGGTGTCACATCGCGTCGCGCCCGGCAAAGTCACCGCCTTCCTCGAATGGCAGGAGCGACTGCGCCTGGAAGAGAGCAGGTTCGAGGGCTTCCGGGGCAGCGAACTCTTCCGTCCCGTGGAGGGCGTGCAGGACGAGTGGACCGCGCTGTACCGCTACGACACCGCGGCGCACCTCGACACCTGGCTCACCTCGAAGAAGCGGCGGGAGCTGCTGGCAGAGGGCGAAGAGTTCTCCGACTTCGAGTTACGCACCGTCGACAACTCCTTCGGCAGTTGGTTCGCGTTCGACGAGAACGGCACGGAGGCACCGCCGCCGTCGGAGACCAAAACCTCCATCGCTGTCTGGGTCGGCCTGTATCCCACCGTCGTGCTGCTCACACTTGCGCTGTCGCCGTTGCGGATGCCGCTGTGGCTCGGAATGCTCGTCGGCAATCTGCTGTCCAGCTTCACCATGAGTTTCTTGACGATGCCCCACTACGTTAACCCGCTCCTGGGGCGGTGGCTGCGGCCCCCGGCGGGTGCGTCGAAGGTGAAGACCAACGTCAGAGGGATCGCGCTCGTCGCAGCCGCCAATGTGTTCTGGATGCTCGTCTTCTTTTTGGTGACCACCCAGTTCTGGACGCTGCCCTGACAGCAGCGCCCCCGACACCGTCAACGGAAGGATCGATGATGACCGCGAAAACCGTTCGAGGTACGAGCCTGACCGCCCTTGCCATGGCATCGGCACTGCTCCTGGGAGGTTGTGGCTCGGACAGCGCTGACGACTCCGGTTCGCAGACCAGTGCCACGGCAGCCACCACCACGACGGATTCGGCAACCACGACTGGCGCCGGCACCTCGCCCAGCGGGACGGCGGCCTCGACGGCGGTGGGCAAGCAACAGGCCGAACAGATCGCTCTGGCGACGGTGCCCGGAGGCACGGTCGTCTCGTCCGAAGAGGTGAAGCGGGACGGTAAGACGGTGTGGCACGTGCATATCCGCGATGGCAGAGGCTGGGACTACGACGTGAACGTCGACGCTGCCAACGGCACAGTCGTATCCGAGGATCAGGACCGGGACAACGACGACACTGCGACGACACCCACCGTGCCGGCCGCGCCGCAGCCGGTCACCCAGCAGCAGGCGGAGCAGACGGCTCTGGCTACGGTGCCCGGGGGCACGGTGGCCTCGTCCGAGGAACAGCAGCGGGACGGTAAAACGGTGTGGCACGTGCATATTCGAGACGGTAGGGGCTGGGACTACGACGTGAACGTCGATGCCGCCACCGGCGTGGTGGTACCCGACAACTGACGGACGATCTACCGCCCACCGAGCGGCACCGGTCCGCTCGGTGCGGGAAGGGGAGGCAGAACGCCCAGTGGGGACGGCACGAGGGTGCCGGCCTGCGGGTCGGCCCTGCCGAGCCCGAACTTGCGGACCTCGGCGCCGCCCGGTCCGGCACCACTGACGAGGAGATCTGCGCCCGTGGTGGTGCTCGTGGTGGCCACCTGCACGCCGCTGCCCGGGAACGGCACGAAGGCGGCGATCTGCGTGAAGGTGACGGGCCCCGAATGATGGTTGGGACTTTCGAGATACATCGCCGGTTCGCCGTCGAGTCGTGAACCGCTCGACCAGACGCGAACCGTGCCGTCGCCGCCGAGCATGCCGGTGACGATGCTCTGAGCGCCGCCCTCGGCGCCCGCGACCCACCCGGTCGACAGGGAGACGCCACCGGTATAGCCCTCGTCGAAGGCCAGGAAGTCCGAGGTGGTCACAGGTCCGGCAGCGTGGCCGGCATGCTCGTCCGCCGATCCGCTCGCCTCGGCCGCGGCGGTCGGGGTGTACAGGTCGTAGCGAAAGGTCTTGACGCGGGGTGCTTCACCCGGACCGGGCGCGGTGACGATGCTGTCGCGGCCCGAGACGGCGTCGACCATGCCGGTGGCAACTGTGACACCCGACGTCGATCCTGGGTACGGCGTGAAGCTTCCGAACAGCCCGGGGGCCGTGCCCTTCTCGCCGGGAAGGCCGAAAATCTTCACTTCCGACTCGATTCCGGGACCGGAGCCGACGATGATGTTGTCGGCCAGGGCGTTGCCGTCGATGTCCGCGCCTGCGACGGTGACACCACCGCGGAATTCAGAGTCGAAGGGCGCGAAACGGGTGAGCTCGGAGAGGAACTCGTCTGCTCCGTCGTAAGCCACCACCTCGGGTGCCACACCCGCACCCGTGCCGGCCACGAGGTCGAGCACCATGTCGCCGTCGACGTCGGCCATGGCGACGGTCGGCGTTCCCTCGAACGAGGGAAAGGGCGTGGCGGTCGAGACGAGCCTGTCACCGTTGCCGTCGTAGACCTGCACGGTCGCCGCCCTGCCCGGTGATCCAGGTACCGCGACCGCGTACGTTGACACCTCGGGGATCACGTTGACGGTGGCCATCAGCCCGTTGTCCTCGTGGTTGAGGCGATGGCAGTGGATGACGAAGGTGCCGATGTACTCGGTGAACTTCGTGCGCAGCGTCACCGAGGCCGGTACGAGCGGATTCTCGTTCGCGTCGGTCACCGGCGCCGGCACGTTGACGTTGTCCTCACCCCACATCTGCACCCCTGTCCTCGTGCCTGCGACCGGGTCCACGATCTCGGTGACCTGAAAGTCGTTGACGTGGATGTGCATCGGGTGTTCGTCGTTGTTGAGATTGGTGATCAGCCACTCCTCGACGGAGTTCAGCCGGGGCTGAATCAAGGGAATGTTGGGGAAGGTGTTGTCGTCGAACTCATAGGTGAATGCCTTGGGGTCGCTGTTGCTGGCTTTCTCGTTGCCGAAACCGCCCGAGACGGTGAGGGTGCGTTTCACGTCGGGCGTCATCGCCGACGTGTCGACGAAAGACGTGTAGGCGTCGAGTTTCTGCCCGGGTTCGAACGGTGTGGTCCGTCCCTGGCCGTCGTCCGGTGTGGCCTGGATGAGCTTCTGCGTGGGAAAGGTGAAGAACCCGTCGGCGTAGCTGATGACCGACGGATCGACGGTGACGGTGCCCAGAACGGCGGGCGGGTTCTCGGTGCCGTCGTTCGTGTACAGCACACCGGGATTGCTGACCGGCTGCGCGTTGTCCAAGGGCGGCATGTCCAGCACCAGGTCGCCGGTCTGCGGCATCGTCACCGCAATCGCGTACCGCGACGCCGGCGGGATGACGAGCCGGGTCCCGTCACCGCCGACGGGCCTCTCGACCTGCGGGAAGGGATTACCGTCCTGGCCGACCACCGCAAATTTCGGGTGGTTGCCCGTCGCCGTCTCGGTGAGGCGCAGCGGCATGTAGGCGAAGTCGCTGATGTTCGCGAGCACCCAGATTTCGGTCTGTCCCGGTTTCAGCTTCAGTTCCGGCTGGAACTGGCCGTTCACCGTGTACTGCACATCGCGCTGATTGTCCGGCAGGGACGGATCTGCGGGGATGTTCGTCGTGTCGCTGCTGAAACTCTGCAGGTTGCCGGGCACGAACTGGTTCTGTCCCCGGTGGTTGGCGGGTGACAGCGGTCCGCTGTACCAGTTGGTGAAGTACTGGGCGCCCTCCGACGTCTCCGAGAAGTTCACCGGGGCCAGGCTCGGCGAGTAGGTGCCGTCGGCAAGCTGATCGCCTTCGGGAGGCGTCAGCGTGCTCACGTACTGCGGCCAGTTCGGGTCGTTCAGCTGATGCCCGCCGCCCTTGCGGTCGAACACGAAGTTGTACTGCAACGCCATGTCCCGGATCGGGATGTCGTTCTCGGTCACCAGCGGCAGGTTGCCGTCCGGACGCCCGATCTCGAGGAGTCCCGCGAGCCCGAGATATGTCTGCTGCGCCGTGACCGTGTGGCGGTGGCTGTGATACCAGTACAGGCCGTTCGGCATGTCCTTCGGCACCGCGTAGTCGTAGACGTTGCCTTTGCCCGCCGGGATGTCGAGTAGGACGTTGTCGGCGTTGCCGTCCGGACTGACATGAAGTCCGTGGGTGTGGAGATTGAGCGGTGACGACGTCAGAGCCGGTGGGTAGATCGGTACGTCCCCACCTGCGGGTGTGAAGGCGGGATCGTAGAAATCTTCGATCGTCAGGTTCTGCAGGTCGTTGTCGTAATGGATGATCAGACGCTCACCCGCATCGACCCGCAGTGTCGGGGCCGGGTAGACGCCGTCGGCCTCCGTCGAACCGTCGGAGGCCTTGCCTCGGAGAACCTCGTACCCGAAGAGCAGAAAATTCGATACCGGCGCCGAGGCGGTGTCGAGGTCGACGGTGCCCTGGCGGGCCGAGAGCCGCACTTCGAGGACCCCGCCGTCGCTCGTCAGCTTCACCGGCTCCTGGTACGCGACGGGCGTGCCGTCCGGCCCGGAATTGCCACCACCCACGGTGGCCGTCTCGGATGCGCAGCCGGCGAACATCAGAGTGAGCGACGTGACCATCGTGACAGCGACCAGGACGACCGGCCTTCTACGACGGACGACCATGACGTTCCCCGTTCCACGACCGCACGTGAGCAGCGCCGATCGACATATCGAACGCTACACGGCACACACGGCCGCAATCAGGGGATTCATGCCTTCACCCGCTCACGACACGGCACGGCCTCAGCCCCTGTCGTAGTCGCGTAGGTACTCCGCCAGCGGAGCGTGCCGTTGTATCCGCGACACGGCGATCCGGCGCGCCACCACCCACATCAACGCGGAGATGACGACGGCGAGGACGACGCACGGCGCGAAAGTGGAGGTGTCGATCCGGGTAGGCGCATCCGCGGGTCGCACGAAGCGCCACAGCGCGACTGGGGCGACGGCAACCGCCACCGACAACGCCGGGAACACGCCGTAGGGAAGTACCAGCAGGATCAACCATCGGACGACGACGGTGCGCCAGCGGGCGCGTTGCTCCCACCGCCACCGCAGGGACCGCTGATGATAGGGGAAGAACACCCCCACCAGACTCGACCCGGCCAGCGGACCGAACGGACACAACGCCACAGCGACGACCACCACGGCAGTGAACATCCAGTCCCGCTCGGCGAAACCGACGACGATCGCGATGGTCGCGCACAGCGGCGCGATCAGCATCCACAACGCCACCGCCTTGGCGCCGAGAATCCTGCGCAGCGCGGCGCGGTCGTCGAGCGAAGCGAGAACTTTCTCCCGGTCCGGTGCCAGCACGTTGGTCGCGGTGACATCGGCGTACATCCAGCCGGCCAAGGCCAGGGCGAAACCCGACGGTCCGGTCCACTCGAACAACCAGTTCCGCGGCAGCAGGAACCAGGCCCCGATCATCAGGACGGCGTTGAACGCGACGGTCGCAAGAGTGTCCGCGGGGTTGCGCCAGATTCTGATCCACTCCGCGTGAAGAGCGGCCACGACGTTCAGGGTAGAGCGCGCGCCATCGGACGTAGGTCTGTTTCCCGTGCGTCGAGCGGTCGACGAAACCAACGGCAGTGAAGCGGAGTTCGGAGTACCGGGCACCGGCGCTCGAATATGGTTCTATTGATCTCGCACGTAGCCTGGTTTTCGTCGCGATGCCACGAGCACCTTACGAAAACGGACCGAACTGACGCGGGAGAACAAGCATGAGCGCCGATAAACAGTCGACCATCATCTACACGCTGACCGACGAGGCGCCGTTGCTTGCGACCTACGCCTTCCTGCCGATCGTGCAGACCTTTGCCGAGGCCGCGGGCATCGAGGTCGAGTCCAGCGACATCTCGGTTCCGGCGCGCATCCTGGCCGAGTTTCCCGAGTGTCTGACCGAAGAGCAGCGTGTCCCGGACAACCTCGCCGAGCTGGGTCGTCTGACACAACTGCCCGAGACCAACATCATCAAGCTGCCCAACATCAGCGCGTCTGTGCCGCAGCTCCTGGCCGCCATCAAAGAGCTCCAGGGCAAGGGCTACCAGATTCCGGACTTCCCGGACCCCCCGAAAACCGACGAGGAACGTGAGATCCGGCAGCGCTACGGCAAGATCCTCGGCAGCGCGGTCAACCCGGTCCTGCGTGAGGGCAACTCCGATCGCCGCGCACCCAAGGCGGTGAAGGAGTACGTCCGCAAGCACCCGCACAGCATGGGTGAGTGGTCGATGGCCTCGCGGAGCCACGTGGCGCACATGCGGCACGGCGACTTCTATCATGGCGAGAAGTCGATGACGCTCGACCGGCCGCGCACGGTGAAGATGGAGCTGGTGACCAAGGGCGGCGAGACGATCGTTCTCAAGCCCGGGGTGGAACTGGGTGAGGGCGACATCATGGACAGCATGTTCATGAGCAAGAAGGCCTTGCTCGATTTCTACGAGGAGCAGATGGAGGATGCGCGCAAGACGGGCGTGATGTTCTCCCTTCACGTCAAGGCGACGATGATGAAGGTCTCGCACCCCATCGTCTTCGGTCATGCGGTGAAGACGTTCTACAAGGACGCCTTCGCCAAGCATCAGAAGCTGTTCGACGAACTGGGCGTCAACGTCAACAACGGCCTCGCCGACCTCTACGACAAGATCGAGAAGCTACCCAGCACGCAGCGGGAGGAAATCAGTCGGGATCTGCACGATTGCCATGAGCACCGTCCCGAGTTGGCCATGGTCGACTCCGCCCGCGGCATCTCGAACTTCCATTCGCCCAGCGACGTGATCGTGGACGCCTCGATGCCCGCGATGATCCGCTCGGGCGGCAAGATGTACGGCGCCGACGGACGGCCCAAGGACGTCAAGGCAGTGATGCCGGAGTCCACGTTCGCGCGCATTTACCAGGAGATCATCAACTTCTGTAAGACCAACGGCGCGTTCGACCCGACGACGATGGGTACCGTCCCCAACGTCGGGCTCATGGCGCAGAAGGCCGAGGAGTACGGCTCGCACGACAAGACCTTCGAGATTCCGGAGGAGGGCGACGCCAATTTCGTCGATGTCGACACCGGTGAGGTGCTGCTCACCCAGCACGTCGAGGCGGGCGACATCTGGCGCATGTGCACCGTCAAGGACGCGCCTATCCGCGACTGGGTCAAGCTTGCGGTCACCCGGGCGCGTAACTCCGGCATGCCGGTCCTGTTCTGGCTCGACCCGTACCGCCCGCACGAGAACGAGCTGATCAAGAAGGTCGAGCTGTACCTGCAGGATCATGACACCGAGGGCCTCGACATCCACATCATGTCGCAGGTGCGCTCGATGCGGTACACGCTGGAGCGGCTCATCCGCGGGATGGACACCATCGCCGCGACCGGCAACATCCTGCGCGACTATCTCACCGACCTCTTCCCGATCCTGGAACTCGGCACGAGCGCCAAGATGCTGTCGATCGTGCCGCTGATGGCCGGCGGCGGCTTGTACGAGACGGGCGCCGGCGGGTCGGCGCCCAAGCACGTCAAGCAGTTGGTGGAGGAGAACCACCTGCGCTGGGATTCGCTCGGGGAGTTCCTTGCCTTGGCCGTCAGCCTGGAGGACCTCGGGATCAAGACCGGCAACGATCGGGCCAAGATCCTGGCCACGACGCTCGACGCAGCCACCGGTCGGCTCCTGGACACGAACAAGAGCCCGTCGCGCAAGACGGGCGAGCTCGACAACCGGGGCAGCCAGTTCTACCTCGCGATGTATTGGGCGCAGGAACTCGCCGCGCAGACCGAGGACGAGGAACTGGCACAGCACTTCGCCCCGCTCGCCGAGGGGCTGGCCGAAAACGAGGACACCATCGTGCGGGAACTCATCGAGGTTCAGGGCGAAGCGGTCGACATCGGCGGCTACTACAAGCCGGACAGCGACAAGACGGTCGCCGTGATGCGGCCGAGCAAGACCCTGAACACCACGCTGGCGGGCGCCCAACGCTGAGCCCGAACGCCCGGGCGATCTTTCGGTTCAGGTCCGCTCTGCCACCGGTGGTGTGACCGCCAGGTCGTCGAGCAGCCCCAAGAATGCCCGGGTTCGGGGGAGGTCAGCGGTGACCGCCGCGACAGTGGTCCAGTCGACCTGTTCGCGTAGTGCGCGGGCGACCGGCAGCATCGGCACGAAGTTCCACCGATGAGCATCGAGATGACGAAGTTCGTCGATCATCAGATCGGTTGCGCTGAGGACCGGTGCCCAGATCTGCCCGATTCGCATCGTCTCGGCCCGTTCGAGGAGTCCGTGCCCGGTCCCGGTGGTGCGGGACGGATACAGCAGGGTGATCCGGTGATCGCCGTCGACCAGCAGGCGTGACCCGAGCCGGGGGGAAACGAGGGGCCGCATCCCGCCCGTCGCCAGCGCAGCCCTTGCCCCGGCCAGGTGAGTGTCCGAGGCGATGATGGTCACCGGGTGCTCGGCCGGCGGTCCGCCGCGGGCGTACACCGCGCAGTCCCCGCCCACCGCGAACGGCACTTCGGCGGCCGAGAGCAGGGACACCACCCGCCCCAGCGTTCGCATCAGCTGGGCTTCGCGGTTTGCAACCTTCCGGACGGTGGGGTATTCCTTCGCCCACGGCACACGATGGCGCGACAGGTGTTCTGTGGTCATGACCCTGGATACCCGGCGCTCCGGACCTCAACCGTGCGACGGGTATTCCCGGGAGATGCGCGACACTAGCGTCCCAGTGCCTCTTTCCACGACACCACCTTGCCGATACGCAGGATCGAGCGCTGGTAGATCTTGGCGGCCAGCACACTCAGCGCGGCAGTCACGGCGAGCATCAGTGCCACGGTTGCCACGACCTGCGTGGGTGATGCCACGCCGGCCGCGATCCGCAACGGCATCAGGATCGCGGAGAACGGCGGGATCCAGCTGAGTACGTTGCTCACTGTGCCGTCGGGGTCGCTCACCGAGGAGAACGCGCTGAAGAACATGATGACGATCAAGACCATCAGCGGTGACGCCGTGGCGTTGACGTCTTCCTGCCGGGACACCATCGACCCTGCAGCGGCGTAGAGCACGGCGAAGAACGCGAAACCGAGGACGAACCAGCCGAGTGTGCCCACCAGGACCCCGAGTGCCGTACCGGTCACGGTGAGGGTGCCGGTGGCGAGGCCTGCGCCCACGCCGGCCACCCCGTACGCGGCCAGCTGCAGCAGACCGACGGCGCCGATACCGATGACCTTGCCCCACAACAACTGCAGTGGCCGCAGCGTCGACAGCAACAGTTCCACGACGCGGCTCGACTTCTCCTCGACGACGCCCATCGCGACGTACATCCCGAACATCATGATCTGCATGTAGAGCAGCACCACCACGGCAACCGACAATGCCACCCGCTGCCCCTTCTCCGGGTCGGGCGGGTCCAGGGCGTCGACCGTCACCACGGCCTTGCCGGCTTCCTCTGCAAGTTGAGCGGGATCGACACCCTGCGCCGTCAGTGCTTCGGCCTGTGCTCGTTGCAGCACGGCGCCGTCGATCACGGCACGTAGGCCGGAGCCGATCTCCGATTCGGTGACCGCGGTGGCAGAGCCGTCGGCGCCCGGGATGAGGACCACGTCCAGATCACCGTTCTCGACGCGTTCGCGGCCGGCCTGTTCGCTGTCGATCGCCGTCACCTCCACCGGGGTGGCCACGGCGTCCCCGGTCGCGACGAGAACCGGTGCGAGCGCCTGGTCGCCGACGACGCCGATCTTCGCCCGGTCGTCGCCGCCGCCCGAAAAGAGCGAGTAGGCGACGATTCCGCCGATGATCGCGAGGAGAATGATCACGTTGCTGATGAGGAAACTCTTCTTGCCGACCTGTGTCAGAAACTCGCGGCGGGCTACCAAGCCGATGGCACGGACAGGACTCAGTGGGGCGCTCATGCCGTCACGACCTCTCGGAACATTTCGGTGAGGGACGGCCTATGCAACGAGAATTCGTGCACCGGGCCGGTTTTCAACGCGGTGTGGAGTATCAGCTGATCGTCCACGTGTGGTTCGAGCGACAGCAGGGTCCGGCCGTCGACGTGGCTGATCGTGGTCACACCGTCGAGGTGGTGCGCCCACCCGACGGGAGCTTCCGGTGCATACACGTCGAGTTGGACGTTGCCGGCGCCGCGTAACTCCTCGACAGTCCCGACCGCACGCATCTTCCCGGACGCGATGATGCCCACCCGGTGGCACAGGCGCTGCACCAGTTCGAGCTGATGGCTCGAAAAGATCACCGGGACACCGGTTCGCGCCTTCTCCAGCAACACGTCGCTCATGACGTCCACGGCGACGGGATCGAGCCCGGAGAACGGTTCGTCGAGCACCAGGACCGCCGGATCGTGGACCAGCGCTGCCGCGAGCTGGACTCGTTGCTGATTACCCAGCGAGAGTGCATCCACGGTGTCACCGGTGCGGTCCGAGATGCCGAGGCGTTCGGTCCACCGGCCTACCGACTCGCGGGCAGCCGCGCGCGTGAGACCGTGCAGCTCCGCGAGATACGCGAGTTGCGCACCCACTTTCATCTTCGGGTACAGCCCGCGCTCCTCGGGCATGTAGCCGATGGTCCGTCGCACCTCGAGGTCCACGGGCTTGTTCCCGAGCCGCACCTCACCCGAGTCGGCGGACAGAACGCCGAGGGCGATACGCATCGTGGTGGTCTTTCCGGCGCCGTTGCTGCCGACGAATCCGAAGATCTCGCCGGGCCGCACGTCGAACGAGAGGTCGTCGAGTGCGACGACGTCGCCGTACCGTTTGGAGATGCCGTCGATCGTGAGGGTGTGAGACATGGGTCCTTCCCATTTCGGAGGGCGAGAAGTTGTCATGGCGTCAGGTCTTCCGGTTCCGGATCGGGTTGTGTCCAGCCCAGAATCATGGCCGGGGTGCATCCGCCGACCATCAGCGCGGTGACCACGAGGAGACCGGCGGCGTACGGCACGTTGCTGTGATCGCCGTCCTGCGCGCCGACGAAAATCAGGTACAACCCGGGAACGAGCGTCAGCAGCTGGGTCACCGTGAGTCCGATCGACCGGGCGCTGTTCCGCTGCTGGATCTCCCACTCGTCGAGTGCATCACGGGGTGCGTCACCCTGCCGTCCGGAGACTATCTGCAACGTCGTCCACAGTGGGAAGAAGAAGAGGCAGGCGGGAAGCCACAGCAGTGGTCCCACCGCCATGTCGAAGTGGCACACGATCCCCACGGCGACCATGAACACGAATGTGAGCGCAAGGAGCACGACGAGTAGCCGCCGGCGGCGCTGTGTCCGCCACCCCGGCAGCCACGTCCGATAACGGGCTTCGTTCTGCAAAAACCTTCGGGTGCGGAAACCCTGGTACCGCTCCAACAGAGTCGTGTCAGGCAGAGTTGTATCAGGCAGAGTCGTGTCAGGCATCGGAACTCCTCTCGCTTCCTGTTTCGCGCACCGGACGGGTGTTGTGGTAGAGCTCAGTGGACAGTGGACCGAATTCGGTCCGGGAGAAGATCGCCTCCACGGGTAGCTCGAACACCCACGCGATGCGGAAGGCGAGGTCCAGGCTGGGGTAGTGGTCGCCCCGTTCCAGCGCGCCGACGGTTTGCGGATTGACGTCGATGAGGCCCGCCAGCTGTGCCCGGCTCATCCCTCGCTCGGCGCGAAGCACCCCGATGCGGTTGTAGATGGGAAGAGACTCCCCCCGGCGAACTGGACTCACACACAGAAGTGTTGTGAAAACCCAACGATTTGTCAATTGTGGGCAACGATCCGCGCGCCGAAGTCGACTTCGGTTGACCACGGGCAATTGAGTGGCAGAGTGGAGGCGATTCGCGCCGGACGGCAGGAAAGGCCAGGATTACTGACGTGACGTATACCATCGCCGAGCCCTGTGTCGACGTTCTGGACAAGGCATGCATCGAAGAGTGCCCGGTCGACTGCATCTACGAGGGTGGTCGGATGCTCTACATCCACCCCGACGAATGCGTCGACTGCGGAGCCTGTGAGCCCGTGTGCCCCGTCGAAGCCATCTTCTACGAGGACGATGTCCCCGATCAGTGGGTGGAATACACGAAGGCGAACGCCGACTTCTTCGACGACCTGGGGTCGCCGGGAGGTGCGGCGAAGCTGGGCAAGGTCGACTACGACCCGCCGTTCGTCAAAGCCCTGCCTCCCATGGCCGAGGGCGACTGACCTACTCCTCGAACAGCCGGCCCGCATCCATCCGCCACCGGCGGGTGCTGCGGGTCGTCTCCAGCATCCGGCGGTCGTGGGTGACGAGCAGCAGGGTGCCGTCGAAATTTTCCATCGCCTGCTCGAGTTGCTCGATCGCCGGAAGGTCGAGATGGTTTGTCGGCTCGTCGAGCACCAGGAGATTGACTCCGCGGGCCTGCAACAACGCGAGTGCCGCCCGGGTGCGCTCGCCGGGGGACAGCGACGACGCGGGACGCAATACGTGGTGGCCCTTCAATCCGAATTTCGCGAGCAGTGTTCGCACGTCGGCGTCTGCCCAGTCCGGCACCTGGGCGGCGAACGCGTCGGACACCTTTTCCGCGCCTTCGAACAGGCCGCGCGCCTGGTCGATCTCGCCGATCGCCACACCCGAGCCGAGCGACGCGCTACCCGCATCCGGAACGAGCTTGCCCAGCAGTACCTTCAGCAGCGTCGTCTTGCCGGAACCGTTGGCGCCGGTGATGAGGATGCGATCACCCCAGTCGACCTGGGTGGTCACGGGCCCGAACGCGAAGTCGCCGACGCCCTGGGTGATCGTGGCACCATTCGCCGTAGCGACCACGGACCCGCTGCGCGGGGCAGCAGCGATCTCCATGCGCAGTTCCCACTCCTTGCGGGGTTCCTCGACCACGTCGAGTCGCTCGATTCGGCGCTGGGTCTGACGGGCCTTCGCGGCCTGCTTCTCGGTCGACTCGGTACGCAGGCCCTTTCCGATCTTGTCGTTGTCCTTCGCTTTCCGCCGCGCGTTGCGGACGCCGTGCTCCATCCAGTTGCGCTGCATCTGCGCGCGGTCTTCCAGCTCCGAACGGGTGCCCGCGTACTCGTCGTAGGCCTCGCGGGCATGCCGTCTGGCGATCTCGCGCTCCGCGAGATACGACTCGTAGCCGCCGTCGTACACGGCGATCTGCTGCTGAACCAGGTCGAGCTCGACGATGCCGGTCACCGTGCGTGCAAGGAATTCGCGATCGTGGCTTACCACCACCATCGCTGCCCTGCTGTCCGCGACGAAACGCTCGAGCTGTTCGAGCCCGAGGAGATCGAGGTCGTTGGTCGGCTCGTCCAGCAGAAGGACGTCGTAGCGGGACAGCAGCAGCGACGCCAGCCCTGCCCGCGCGGCCTGCCCACCCGACAGGGCCGTCATCGGGGCGGTCAGCGGCACCCCGAGCCCCAGCTCGGCGACCACCTTCTCGGCACGTTCGGCGAGATCGGCTCCGCCCAGCGCCAGCCACCGTTCGAGAGCGGGGGAGTAGAGATCCTCCTCCGACTCGCCCAGGGTTTCGGCTGCGGCGTTCATCGCGTCCTCGGCCACGGTGACGCCGGTGCGCCGTCCCAGGAAATCGAGAACTGTCTCACCCGGCACACGCTCGGGCTCCTGCGCAAGGTAGCCGACCGCGGCGTCGGGTGGGCTGAGGATGATGCTGCCCTCGACGTCGGCCGATCCGACGCCGGCCAGAGCGGTGAGGAGGGTGGATTTGCCTGCGCCGTTGGCGCCGACCAGGCCGGTGACGTCGCCGGGGGCGACAGTCAGGTCGAGGCCGGAGAACAGTGTCCGCTCACCCCGCGAAGCCGACAGTCCGCTGATGCGCAGTGTTGCAGTCACCTGGGCATTATCCCCCGTGCGCACTTGTGCACCGCGGGCGGTGGACAAGTGCGCACAGGGGTCAGCGCTTGACGAGGCGGAACCAGCGGGGGTCGGCCTTCTTCAGCGGCCCGGGCATGCCCGTGGTGTCGGCGTCCACGTCGGAAGTCAGCTTCCACGCCTCGAAGGTGCGCTCGACGTTGGAACGGGAGGCACCGCGGGGGAGGGGTCCCCGGTGACCCGGGCCGAATGCGAACATCAGGAGAGTGGCTCCCGGTTCGGTGACGGTGGTGACGTTTTCTGCGTACGCGATGCGGTCGGCGTCGCTCATGCCGTGGTAGCACCCGACGTCGAGGACGAGGTGGTAGCCGCGGCCGACGGTGTGCTCGAGATCGGTGGCGTCCGCACGGAGAAATCGCGCGTCGACGCCCGCCTTCCGCGCCTTGGAGCGTGCCTTGTCCAGCGCGAGCTGGACGGTGTCGATTCCGGTCACGTCCCAGCCTCGCCTGGCCATTTCGATGGCATGGTCGCCCGTCCCGCAGCCGACGTCGAGGACTTTGCCCGGTGGGGTGTCGCACGGGTCGAGCAGACCTTCGATCTGATCGCCGAAGATTCGGCCCGCTTTTACCCAGGGTGTGATCTTGAACCGATAGGCCAGTTCGTACCCGAGGCCCATGCTCGCCCCTTCCGATGGGTGCGTCCCCACCTGAACACACCACTACCGACCGATTACCCGCTCCCCACCGGACGACACGCGACGTCCACATCCTGAGACTGAGGAACATCCTCGTCGGGTGTCCGGTTGGATTCACCTATGGGTTTCAACACTGCACAGAGTCCTGTACCTGTACCTACGGTCACGCTGAGCGACGGGAACAGCATTCCTGCGCTGGGCTTCGGTGTCTGGCAGGTACCCGACGACGAGAGCTACGGCGCGGTCACCGAGGCGCTGAAGGCGGGGTACCGCAGCATCGACACGGCGCGCATCTACGAGAACGAGGCCGGGGTGGGCCGTGCGCTGGCCGACTCGGGCATCGCTCGGGACGAATTGTTCGTCACGACCAAGCTGTGGAACGACGATCAGGGCTACGACTCCACGCTCCGCGCTTTCGACGCGAGCCTCGGCCGGCTGGGCCTCGAGTATGTGGACCTCTACCTCATCCACTGGCCGGTGCCGTCGGCGGATCGATACGTCGAGACCTTCAAGGCTTTCCAGAAGATCAAGGCCGAAGGGCGCGCCCGTTCGATCGGCGTTTCCAACTTCACGCCGGCCACCCTCGAGCGCCTGATCGCCGAGACCGGTGAGGTGCCGGTTCTCAACCAGGTGGAACTTCATCCTCGATTCAACCAAGCCGAGTTGCGGGCTTTCCACACCGGGAAGGGAATCGCGACCGAAGCGTGGAGCCCCCTCGGACAGGGCACCATCCTCGAGGACGAGTCGATCACCGCAATCGCGGCGGCACACGGTAAGTCGACAGCGCAGGTGATTCTCCGCTGGCATATTCAGATCGGGAACGTGGTGATCCCGAAGTCGGTGACCCCTGAGCGCATCGCCGCCAACATCGACGTTTTCGACTTCGAATTGTCCCCCGACGAGATCAACACGATCGGCTCCCTCAGCCGCCCGGACGGCCGTCTCGGCGGCGTCCCGGACACGTTCGCCGGCTAGACCAGCCGAAAATCCTCGAAGTCGAAACCCGGGGCGACGACGCAACTGACGAGAGTCGGTTCGTCGCCCGCCGGAGTGGCGCGCTGCCAGTGTCGGGGCGGGACCAGTAGCTGTGGCTGCTGGCCCGCCGCGACGTCGGGTCCGAGAATGTGCGCTGCCGGGGCGTCGGGTTCGCCGCCGTCACCACCGAGGTCGAGGCGCAGTGGGCTGCCCCGGTGGTAGAACCAGATTTCGGCACTGCGCACCGTGTGCCACGCCGACTGCTGATCGGGCAGCAGGAGGAACAGGATCGCGGTGCCTGCCGACCGCGGTCCCGGATAGTCGGCGGGCAGACTTTCGGCGGGGACGGTGATGTCGCTGCGCCACGTCTCGCGATACCACCCGCCCTCCGGATGAGGAGTGAGATCGAGGGTGCGCGCCCAGTCCGGAAGATCTGTCATGAACCCATTGTGTTCTGCCGATGGCGCACCCGTCACTCGGTCGGCCGATGGCGTTCCGGCTCATACGGCTCGAAAAACGACTCGCCGACCACGAACATGCCGCGCTGTGGCAACCAGAAGTCTCCCAGTCTCGCTTGATGATCGAGCGGTCCAGGCGGACCGATGTCGACGCCGT
Source organism: Rhodococcus sp. MSC1_016 (assembly GCF_023667485.2). Classification (NCBI taxonomy): domain Bacteria; kingdom Bacillati; phylum Actinomycetota; class Actinomycetes; order Mycobacteriales; family Nocardiaceae; genus Rhodococcus; species Rhodococcus sp. MSC1_016. The sequence goes on along the minus strand of NZ_JAMOZI020000001.1, from coordinate 4,062,268 downwards.
CGACCATGGCCCGGCTGTCGTCGACGGTCCACAGCATCCGTGGATTGGCGCGGAACCATTGGCCGTTCGACACCGTCCCGGTGAGGCCGACCTTTCCGGCGCGCAGCACTGGTCCCGCCACCTTCGACATCGCGGACAGCACCTTGTCGCTCCGCCACCAGGCCGCAGGCATGAGGCGGCCGATCCCGGTCATCGCCGCGGTGGCAACCGAGCGACCGAGCTCGAGTTCCCACACGATCTTGTGCCGTATCTCCACGGTGAAAGCGCGCGGACCGGTCCACTGGACTGAAATATCATCCACCCGTGCATCTTCGAGTTCCGAGCCGAAGTAGCGCGCGCAACTCGAGCTGGGTGGGACGCTGCTGTAGATCACCCAGTTCCCGGCCGGGTCGCGATGCCACACCGAGTCGTACCCTTCCCCGACCGAGCTCGCCGGGAAATGCCGGAACGCGAGGTAGTGCCCGCTGGCGAACGGCAGGCCCATCACCCCGTACCCCGCGAAACGCTCCTCGTTCAAACCGGCGGGAAGCGGCGTGTCGCGTTGGGCGATCGATCGCGGGCTGTCCGTCATCACGGCCTCCTCGGCTGAGCCCTGTCCGTTCATCATACTTTCCGGGAGCTCGAATTCCGGTACTCAGCAACCACATCAGGCGACGCGTCACTCGGTTGCGGGGCGCAGCCTGTAGCTCACGCGTGTAGCGATCCGGCCGCTTTCCTGCGTCGGACCAGTCTGCGCCGGAACCGGGTCCAGTTGGTCCTCTCCCAGATGCTCGGCGGTGTCCGTTCCGGGTCCATCAATTCACTCTCGGCCAGCGGGCTGTCCTCGCCCTCGACGGTGTCCGGTTCGAACGGCATCAGCGTCCGGCCGTCGCCGCGCAGCGCCTCGACGGTGGCCAACAACGAACCCTTCTCGGTGAGGAGGTCGTCGAAGGTGTCCGACGCGACGTCGAGGTGCTCGCACAACAGCTGACGCCGTATTCCGACGATGGTGTCGCGGAGTCGGTCGCCGTCCGCGGTGTCTGCCGTCACCTCGACCACCAGGTCGCACTCCGAGTCGAAACCCATCGACCGGTTGTTGAGATTCGACGAGCCGACCCGCAGAAGACGGTCGTCCATCACCAGAATTTTGGCGTGTACGTAAATAGGGTTTCCGCCTGCGGTGACCGGGTAGTACACGCCGAGCTTGCTGCCGGCGTCGGCGTCCCACAACAGGTGCAGCAGTCGTCGGCGGGCCCCGTCCATGGCCAGCCGCTCGAGCCACCCGTCGGCGTTGCGGGGCAGCACCAGGATGATCTCCGGGCCGTCCGGTTCACGCAGTCGCGTGGCGATCGCCTCCGCGATGGTGCGGGACGCCAGGTACTGACTCTCGATGTACAGCGATCGTGCCGCGCCCGCGATCGCCGCCAGATAGAGAGCCTCGATCTCGCGAACCTCCCCCCGATCGGCGAGTTCGGGCAGAGTACGGGCGATGCCGACGTCGACGGAATGCATCGTCGGCTCCAGCCCGTCCGGCCAGGGTGTCGTGGGCGCGGTGTCGTCGAGCGCCGGAAGTTCCTTGCCGGTGGCGGTCTTCCATCGGGCGCGGGCCTGTTCGCTGACAGCTTTGGCGGCGTCACCGTCCACCGCGGTGGTCGCGTCGTGCCACGGCCCGTAGCGGTTGCCGTTCGGCTGGGTGCGGTAGTGGTTGTCGTCCCGGTGATCGGAGGTGTCCCAGCGGTCGACGGTCATGTCGATACCGCCGCAGAACGCGAGCGTGTCGTCGATCACGACAATCTTCTGGTGATGAGCGGACCCGACCGGGTGAGCTCCGTCGATCTCGAAATGCAACCGGCGATCCGTCACCCAGTTCACCATGAACACCGGGGTCATACCGCGCCCGATCGCCGCGAAGGCCCCGATGTTCCACTTCAGCAGATAAATCTCCAGATCGGGACGCTTCCGGGTCAGCCAGACGAGGAATCGTCCCAGCCGATTCGGGCCCTCGAGCGTCTTCTCGTCCGGCTCGAACTTGATCCGGGTGTCGAAGTCCCAGCCGATCAGGATGATGCGGTGCCGGGCCTGGAGCATTGCAGATTTGGCGTGGCGGAAGTAGTCGGCGGCGTCGACGATGCACGCCAGCCGATCGGCGTGCGTGACCTGCCAGCACGTCTCGCCCGGTGCGAGTATCGGGCTCTCGTAACTCATGTTTCCGCTCTCCCCGTCCGGTGGGACCGCCCTACCCCCGAAGGCGGACGATTCACACTACTGCCATCCCTGCGCGGACTACCGTGGAGAGGTGCGGCGTTGGTGGCGCATCGTGGCGTTACTCGCACTGGTCAGCGTGCTAGGGGCACCCACTGTCGGTGCGGTGCCGGTGCGCCCCGATGACCGTCCCGGAACGGTCATCGCATCCTCCGAACTCCCGGCGGAGCTCCGACTCCCGGGTGCAGGCGCCGCGTACCGGATGACCTACCGCACCACCGACCGGCACGGCGTCACGCCCTGTACCGGAATGCTGTTCGTGCCGGCAGGCCCACCGCCCGACGGGGGCTGGCCGGTGATCGCCTGGGCGCACGGCACGGTGGGGAACTCCGATTACGACGCTCCGTCGGTGACCGGCGTCGACACGGAGTCGCGAGACTATGTCAGCAGCTGGCTGCAGAGGGGCTACGCCGTCGCGGCGACGGACTACGTGGGGCTGGGCACTCCGGGGGTACCGCCCTACCTCGACGGCAAGGTCGCCGGACGCAGTGTCGTCGATTCGGTCCGGGCTTCGAGGGAGGTCGACGACACCCTGTCCTCGTCCTGGGTCACGGTCGGACTGTCACAGGGTGGGCAGGCCTCCGTGTTCGCCGCACACGCTGCCACCACCTACGCGCCGGAGCTCGACTACCGCGGCGCCGTCGCGGGCGGTGTGCCCTCGAACGTCGAGCTGGTGGCGCCGTGGAGTGGTCCCTGGTTTCCGCCGCAGGGGCTCGCAGGCCTGACGGTGTACATGTCCTATCTGATCGCCGGGTTCCGCGACGCGTATCCGGAACTCGACCTCGACAGTTACCTCACCGAGGTGGGCAGGCGATTGGTCGATGCGGCGCCGGAGTTGCCGTTCCGCGACTTCGCGAGGCTGACACGCAACGTCTCGGTGGCGCAGATGCTGTCGCGCGGACTGGACGCGCCCGACCTGCAGTCGGCGCTGCGCGAGTATCTGGAAGTACCCGTCACCGGCTACGACCGCCCGCTACTGATCGTTCAAGGTGTCACGGACCCGTCGGTGCCGTTCCCCCTGACGGACAAACTGGCCGCCGACATGCGCCGAGCGGGAACCCCGCTCGACTACCGCATGTACTCGGGCGGCCACTTCGGCAGCATGTACCAGTCCGCGCCGGAGCAGGCCGTGTTCGTGGCGGCACTGTTCAGGCAGTCGACTCGAGGTACCGGGTGAGTTCGCGTGCGGCGGCTTGTCCCGCACGGTTGGCGCCGATGGTCGACGACGACGGGCCGTAACCGACCAGATGGATCCGCGGATCGGCAGCTACCTGGGTGGCCAGCCGCCCCGTCATCTCGATGCCGCCGCCCGGACCGCGGAGTCGCAGCGGCGCCAGATGGTCGAGCGAACTGCGAAAGCCCGTGCACCACAGGATCACATCGACGTTCTGCTCACGCCCGTCGGCCCATCGGACACCGGTCGCCGTGATCTCGCTGAACATGGGCAACCGGTCCAGCACCCCGCGCTCGCGGGCGGCGCGAATAGCGGGAGTGACAGGGAGGCCGGTCACCGACACCACCGAACCGGGCGGGAGACCACGCCGGACCCGATCCTCGACGAGGGCGACCGCGGCTCGGCCGATCTCGGGAGTGAAAGGCTCGTCCCGGAACTCGGGCGGACGCCGGGTAACCCACGTGGTGGTGGTGACCCGGGAGATCTCGTCGAGCAGTTGCACCGCCGAGATCCCGCCGCCGACCACCAGCACGTGGCGTCCCGCGAACTGATCCGCCGACGAATAATCCTTGGTGTGGAGCTGCTGTCCGGCGAACAACTCCGCGCCCGGATATCGGGGGATGAACGGGCGCTCCCAGGTGCCGGTGGCATTGATCAGCCCGCGAGCGGTGAAGGTGCCCGCGTCGGTCTCGATCCGCAGCCGCTGCTCGCGGGCACACACCACGCGCGTGTGCACGGGCCGGTGCACGGGAAGTTCGAACTGCTTCTCGTACGTCGCGAAATACTGAGGGACGGCGGTCGACGCCTGCACCTGGGCCGCCGCCACGTCATCGACGTCGACGCCGACCGCATCGGCGAAGGACAGGCCGGGAAGGTCGTGCACCCCGTTGACGGTGCTCAGGGTCAGTGACGGCCAGCGGAACTGCCAGGCGCCCCCGGGCCCCGCCGCATGGTCGAGAACCACGAACTCCGTCTCCGGCTCCACCCCCAACCTGCGCAGGAAGTAGGCGGCGGACAACCCCGCCTGACCGGCCCCGATCACCACCACGTTGACATTCCGACTCATGTTCGTCCTTACCTCCCCTTAGACAACTATCCGACCGGCTCCCGTGTTCCGGGCGTTCCGGCGTGTGGTTGGCTGGCAGCGGTCCAGTCGGGTGGGCACGTCAGCAACGCAATGGACAGCAAACACGGAGAAAGCGAGTGGACATGATCGGGACGAGTCGTGACGGCGACGTCATCACCCTCGAATTACAACGCCCCGACCGCCGGAACGCCCTGAACACCGAACTCTGCGAGCGCCTGCGCGAGGAGATGGAGACGTCCGTCACCGACGGCGGACGAGTGATCGTGCTCACCGGACAGGGCACCGCGTTCTGCGCGGGAGCCGATCTGTCGGGCGACGTGTACGCCGACGGGTTCACCGACACCCTGCTCGAGATGCTGCACACCATCGACTCGGTTCCCGTCCCGGTGATCGCCGCGATCAACGGTCCTGCCATCGGCGCAGGAAGCCAACTGGCCCTCGCCGCGGACCTACGGGTGGTGGCCCCCGAGGCGCGTTTCGCCATCCCCGCTGCCAAACTCGGTATCTCCGTCGACAGGTGGACCGTGCACCGGCTGGCGTCGCTGATCGGCGGCGGACCGGCCCGCACCATCCTTCTCGGGGCCGAGGAGGTCGGTGCCGACGAGGCCCTCGCCCACGGTCTCGCCAACAAGCGCGGTGACCTCGCGGTCGCACAGCGCTGGGCGCACTCCATCGCCCGGCTCGCCCCGCTGTCGTTGCAGCACCTCAAGATGGTTCTCAACGACGACGGAACCCAGAGCCCGCCGCCGCCCGAGCAGCTCGCCGCACTCCATGCCGCGTGGAAGAGTTACGACGCCCACGAAGCGCGGGTGGCACGCGCGGAGAAGCGGCCCCCGGTGTTCCGGGGCCGATAGCCGGCCGGGCCACGTACGGCGCACTCGTGGTTACAGTTGTCGGGATGAACGCGAAACGCGCTGTGACCACAGTCCTGGCAACTGCCACACTCGGGTGGCTGACGAGGGCTGCGTGGGGTCTGCCCGCGCAGATCGGTGCGTCCCGCGCGCAGGTGCGTCCCTACGCCGCGGCGTCGCCGAGATACCGCAACCAGCAGTTTCACAATTCCGACCCCGGCAGCACGATGTTGCCGGGATCGGAAACCGGAATCCTGAAGGCGCTCGTCACCCGGGGTACCGCCGGACGACCGCGCAGGCCGATTCCGCTTGCCACGCCCCTCGCACCGGTCGAGGCAGCCGACGTCGCGGTCACCTGGTACGGCCATTCGAGCGTGCTCGTCGAGGTCGACGGATACCGGGTCCTGGCCGATCCGGTGTGGAGTCGCCGGGTGTCTCCGTCGACCTTCCTCGGTCCGTCCCGCATGCATCCCACGCCCGTGCCACTCTCGGACCTGCCTGCCGTCGACGCCATCGTCATCTCCCACGATCACTACGACCACCTCGACATGGCGACGGTGCGGCAACTCGTCTCGAGCCAGAAGGCGCCGTTCGTCGTCCCGGTCGGGCTCGGCGCGCACCTGCGGCGGTGGCGGGTGCCGGAGGAGCGGATCGTGGAACTCGACTGGGACGAGTCGACCACCGTGGGTGCGCTCACGCTGACCTGCACGGAGGCGCGGCACTTCTCCGGTCGCGGGCTCGTCCGCAACACCACGCAGTGGGCGTCGTGGGTTCTCGCCGGCCCCGAACGCACCGTGTTCTTCGGTGGTGACAGCGGATACACCCCGAGGTTCGCAGATCTCGGCCGCCGCTACGGGCCGTTCGATCTCACCCTGCTGCCGGTCGGTGCCTACGACCCCCGGTGGGCCGATATTCACATGAACCCCGAAGAGGCGGTGCAGACACACACCGACCTCCAACAGGGCGACGCCGCCCGCGGACTCCTGGTTCCCGTGCACTGGGCAACCTTCAATCTCGCCTTCCATGCGTGGTCCGAACCGATCGTGCGGCTCGTCGAGGCCGCGGAAGACAGCGGCACGACGGTGGCCGTGCCGATGCCGGGCCAGCGCGTCGACGTGACGAAGCCGACGGCGCAGACGCCGTGGTGGACGGCCCTCGGCTGATCTGTGGAACGCGGTGCCGGGTGCTAACTTCCGGTCCATGAACACACGAACCCAGCGGCTGGACGAGCTTCCCTTCACCCGGAAGCACGGAAAGCTGCTGCTCGGCTCCGGCGTGGGGTGGGCGCTCGACGCGATGGACGTGGGGCTCATCTCGTTCGTGATGGCGGCGCTGGCCGTGCAGTGGAAACTGAGTTCGACGGAGCTGTCGTGGATCGGGTCGATCGGCTTCGTCGGCATGGCGGTGGGTGCTGTCCTCGGCGGGCTACTCGCCGACCGGATCGGACGACGTCAGGTATTCGCGGTCACGCTGCTGATCTACGGCATCGCGACCGGTGCTACCGCGCTCGTCGGTTCGGTCGCTCTTCTGCTCGTTCTGCGATTCGTCGTCGGCCTCGGCCTGGGCGCGGAACTTCCGGTGGCGTCGACGCTGGTCAGCGAGTATGCGCCGCGCAAGGTACGGGGGCGCGTCGTGGTGGCGCTCGAGGCGTTCTGGGCGCTCGGCTGGATTCTGGCCGCGCTGATCGGATACTTCGTCATCCCTCTCGGTGACGACGGATGGCGATGGGCCCTGGCCGTGGGACTCGTCCCCACCCTGTACGCGGTGGCGGTGCGGATCGGACTGCCCGAGTCGGTGCGGTTCCTCGAACGACAGGGCCGATACGAGGAAGCGGAAGCCGCGGTCCGCTCATTCGAGGAATCGGCGGGCGTGACGGCCGCGGTCGATGGTGGTAACGCCGACAACGCCGCCGGCCCCGACAGCGCTACCCCGCAGCCCCCGGCAGAGTCGATCTGGTCGCCGCGGCTGCGGTCCCGGACGGCCGCGCTGTGGACGGTGTGGTTCTGTATCAACCTCTCCTATTACGGCGCCTTCATCTGGCTGCCGAGCCTGCTCGTCAACCAGGGATTCGACCTTGTGAAGTCGTTTCAGTACACGCTGTTCATCACGCTCGCCCAACTGCCCGGTTATGCGGTCGCCGCCTGGCTGATCGAGGTGTGGGGCCGCCGCAGCACGCTCGCCACGTTCCTCCTCGGCTCCGCGGTGGCGGCAGGGCTGTTCGGACTCGCGGATACGCCCACCCCCATCGTGGCCGCCGGAATGATGTTGTCGTTCTTCAACCTCGGCGCGTGGGGTGCGCTGTATGCGATCGGTCCGGAGCTGTATCCGACGTCGGTGCGGGCGGCAGGGACGGGTGCGGCGGCCGCCTTCGGCCGGATAGCGTCGATCCTTGCGCCGTTGATGGTTCCCTGGCTGCTGATCGGCGGGGGAAACGCACTGGTGTTCGCCGTGTTCGCGGCAGCATTCCTCGTGGCCGCCGGTGCGGCGTTCACGCTGCCGGAGCGGGCCGGGATGGTTCTCGAGGCGGGATGACCGCCTGTCGCCGCCCCGTTGCGTAGCCTGTGGACCATGGCGTACGACGAGACCGGTACGGACGGCGTTGCCGTCCTCGCTGCGCACGGCTTGACCGCCGACCAGGTCGCCGAGCGGGTGGCCGCAGGCAAGACCAACGACGTGCCGGACCGCGCCAGCCGGTCGATCCGCGACATCGTGCGCGCCAACGTCTTCACCCGGATCAACGCGATCCTCGGCATACTGTTCGCCATCGTTCTGGCGACGGGTTCGATCATCGACGGGATGTTCGGGCTGCTCATCATCGCGAACAGTGGCATCGGCATCATCCAGGAGATCCGCGCCAAGCGGACTCTGGACGAACTTGCCATCGTCAGCCAGACCAAACCGGTGGTGCGCCGCAACGGATCGGCCGTCGCGATGGCGCCTCGGGAGGTGGTGCTCGACGACCTCATCGAGCTGGGATCGGGCGACCAGATCGTCGTCGACGGTGTCGTGGTGGAGGCGAGCGCGCTCGACATCGACGAATCGCTGCTCACCGGCGAGGCCGACCCGGTGCACAAGGCGGTGGGTGATCCGGTTCTGTCGGGGAGTTTCGTTGCCGCCGGCAGCGGCTGCTACCGGGCGACGAAGGTCGGCAGTGACGCCTATGCCGCGAAACTGGCGGAGGAGGCCAGTAAGTTCACACTCGTACATTCGGAGTTACGCAGCGGCATCGACACTATTCTGAAGTTCATCACGTACCTGATGATTCCGGCGGGGCTGCTCATCATCTACAACCAGCTGTTCTCGAGCGGTCAGGCGTTGCGACCGGCGTTGAACGGCATGGTGGCCGCACTGGTGCCGATGGTGCCCGAGGGGCTGGTGCTGATGACGTCGATCGCGTTCGCCGTCGGCGTGGTCCGGCTCGGCCGGCGTCAGTGTCTGGTGCAGGAGTTGCCCGCCATCGAAGGGCTCGCCCGGGTCGACGTGGTGTGCGCCGACAAGACGGGCACGCTTACCGAGAACGGGATGCGCCTGTCCGAATTGCGTTGCGCTGTAGCCGAAGATGTCGGTCCGGCCGGCGCCGCACTCGCTGCCCTGGCCGCCGACGATCCACGCCCCAACGCCAGTGTCCTGGCGATCAAGGAGGCGTTCCCGGACGATCCCGGCTGGGGCGACGCCACGGCGGAGGCGCCGTTCTCCTCGGCGAAGAAATGGAGCGGACAGTCGTACGGTTCCCACGGGAACTGGGTGCTCGGCGCACCGGACGTTCTCCTGGACCCGGGCAGCGTCATGGCACGGGAGGCGGAGCGTGCGGGTGCGTCGGGACTGCGGGTGCTGCTCCTCGGCAGCGGAGACGTTCCGGTCGATCATCCGGCGGCGCCGGGAGTTGTCACGCCTCGCGCGCTCGTGATCCTCGAGCAGCGGGTGCGACCCGATGCGCGCGGCACCCTCGAGTATTTCGCGGGTCAGAACGTCACGGTCAAGGTGATTTCCGGGGACAACGCCGTGTCGGTCGGTGCCGTGGCCGGATCCCTCGGCCTTCCGGGTGGGAACCGACCCGTGGACGCCCGCACCCTGCCGTCGGAACCCGAGGCCCTCGCCGATGCTCTCGAAGAATCCACCACGTTCGGCCGGGTGCGGCCGGATCAGAAGCGGGAAATGGTGGCAGCGTTGCAATCTCGCGGCCACACGGTGGCGATGACGGGTGACGGTGTCAACGATGTTCTCGCGCTCAAGGACGCCGACATCGGCGTGTCGATGGGATCGGGAAGCCCCGCGACGCGGGCGGTGGCACAGATCGTGTTGCTGGACAACAAGTTCGCCACCTTGCCGTACGTGGTCGGTGAGGGTCGCCGGGTGATCGGCAACATCGAACGCGTCTCCAACCTCTTCCTCACCAAGACCGTCTACTCGGTGTTGCTGGCGTTCCTGATCGGCCTGACGGGTGCGCTGTCGCAGATCTTCGATTTCGAACCGGTCCCATACCCCTTCCTGCCGAGGCATGTGACCATCGCGGCCTGGTTCACCATCGGTATCCCCGCATTCATCCTCTCGCTGGCTCCCAACAACGAACGTGCCCGCTCCGGCTTCGTCCCACGGGTGATGCGGCTGGCGGTGCCGTCCGGCGTCATCATCGGTGTCACCACATTCATTTCGTACCTCCTGGTCTACGCCGGGCCCGAGCAGACCCAGGCACAGAAAGTGCAGGCGGGTACGTCGGCACTGATCACACTCATCATGATCGCGCTGTGGGTGCTCGCCGTCGTCGCACGCCCGTACGTGTGGTGGAAACTGGTCCTGATCTTCGGGTCCGTCGCGGCCTACCTCGTCCTGTTCGCTCTCCCGTTCACGCGGACGTTCTTCGAGCTCGACCCGACCAACGTGGCTGCCACCACGTCGGCGCTCACCTGCGGTCTCGTCGGGGTGGTTCTGGTGGAGCTGGCGTGGTGGGTGACGGGCCGCCTCCACGGAGAGCACCGACGCCCCTTCGCGCCACCGGCGGATCTGCCGGGCCGCCGCTGAGGGCGGTGGCTCGCGTCCTGATAACGGGAGCGTTGGCGTCCCCGGCTCGATGCTGTGAGACTGGGTGCGCTGCGAGTGTTCGATCTCGCGCAGACGCTATGTGCGCAAGCACAGAGGAGGAAGAACGATGAGTTTTGGCGACACACTGAAGGGTTTGCTGGGCAAGGGGAAGGCTGCGGCCTCGCAGAACGCGGACAAGGTTCACGGCGCCATCGACAAGGCTGCCGACATCGCGAACAGCAAGACCGGTCGCAAGTACAGCGACAAGATCGACAAGGCTGCCGACGCGGCGAAGAAGGCAGTTCCTCCGAAGGAGTGACCACCCTTCCCTCCAGAGCTGTCCGGGCCCCGGTTCTCGAACCGGGGCCCGGACGCGTCCGCGGTGATGAGCCGCGATCTCGGGGCGGGCACGGCACAATCGAACTGTGAACGGCGTCCTCGTGCTTCTCGTCATCATCGCGGCCATCGCCGTGACGAGTCTCGCGAAGCGCCGCGATCTGCAGCCGCCCCTCGTTCTGGTCACGATCGGCGCGATCGCCTCCTTCATTCCCGGCCTTCCGCGCCTCGAACTCGACCCCGAGGCCATCCTCGGAGTCGTGCTGCCGCCACTGTTGTACTCGGCGGCCCTCAAATTTTCGGTGGCCACCTTCCGTCGCCACCTCGGGCCGATTCTGCGGCTCGGCATCTTCACCGTGCTGGCCACGGCATTCGCCGTCGCGTTCTTCGCCTCGTGGTTGTCGCCCGAGCTGACGTTGGGGGCTGCACTGGTACTCGGGGCGGTGGTCGCGCCGACGGACGCGGTCAGCGCTGTCGCCGTCGGCCGCCGGCTGGGGCTGCCGAATCGGGTGATCGCCATTCTCACCGGTGACGGCCTGGTGAACGATGCCACAGCCCTGACACTGTTCGCCGTGGCCGTCTCGGCCGTGGTCGGGACGGACGTACCGGTTCACCCGGTGTTGTACTTCGTCTACGAGGTGATCGGTGGAGTGCTCGTCGGACTGGTCCTCGCCAAGATCGTCGAGTGGGTGCGGCGCCGCATGTACGACTCGCCACTGGAAACGGTCCTAGGGCTGATGCTTCCCTTCGCGGCGTACCTCGCCGCCGGGCAGCTGCACGCCTCCGGCGTCCTCGCGGTGGTCACGGCCGGCTTCCTGATGGGCCACAAGGCAACCGACGCCTCGGTGTCCACCCGTATACAGGAGCGGTCCCTCTGGGAGAGCGTGGATCTCGTGCTCGAGATGTTCGTGTTCGCCTACATGGGTTTGCAACTCAAGTTCGTCATCGTCGACGTCCGCGACAACGGATTGCCGGTGCACCACATCTTCTTCTACGGGTTCGCGGTCCTCGTCGTGGTGATGGCGGTGCGACCGGCGTGGATACTGCTGCACCGGTTTCGCCGCCACATCGGTCTGGTGGTGCGTACACCGGGCGACACGGTGGAACTCGGCTGGCGCGAAAGCCTTGTCGTGTCGTGGGCCGGCATGCGCGGAGTCGTCACGATCGCGGCAGCGGCGGGAATTCCGATGACGGTCGCGAGCGGAGCGCCTTTCCCGGGACGGGAAGTCATCCAGGCCATCGCCTTCGTCGTCGCGGTGGGAACCCTGCTCATCCAGGGCGCCACCATGCCGTTGCTGATTCGAATGCTCGATCTGGCAGATCCCCTCGAACGTCAACGGGAAGAGGAACAGGTGAAGCACGCGCGCACCATTTCGCGCGAGGCCGGCGAACGGTTTCTCGACGACTGCGCCGAGCATCCGCCCTCGGGAATCGACTCCGCAGAGATGACCGACATTCTGTCGCGGGTACGCCGGTCGATGCGGGCACGCCTGCAGGCCGAAGAAGCGGAAGAGCCCGGCGAGAAGGCGCGGGCCGGCGTGGTGTTCGACGACATCCGCCGGGCAGCGCTGCGTGCGCAGCGGCAGGCGTTGATCGATGCCCGTGACGCGGGCAGTCTCGACGACGAGGTGATGCGTACCGTATTGGAAAGCCTCGACGTGGAAGAGGCTGCAGCGGAAGAGCGGGTCCGACGGCGTCGAGAATGGGGTGCGCGATGACAGGTCTGTCGAGGCGGCGTGCGGGATGGCCCGTGATCTTCGCCCTCACCGGTGTCGTGGTGCTCGCAGGGTGCGGCGCAGACGGGGCGACCGTCCCGCCGCCCTCCGCTCCCGCAGCGACCTCCACCGCCCCGTTGCCGCCGGCCCCCACTGGGGACGACCGCGGCGCGCTCACCGCGCAGACCCCCGTGGCCGACATCGACCCGGCGATCACGAATCTGGGAGCAACGGCAACCCGCGTCGTCTATCGGTCGACGTCGGGGGTCGACGGGGCCGGTACCGAAGTGGTGGGCACCGTGTTCACACCGGCAGGGCCCGCGCCCGAGGGCGGTTGGCGGGTGGTCACGGTGGGGCACGGCACGACCGGGGTCACCGACGACTGCGCGCCGTCGGCGTCACCGACGCTGTCGGGCACCACCGGACTCGTCATGCAGCTCCTGCAGAGGGGGTATGTGGTGACCGTCAGCGATTACCAAGGTCTCGGCACCGACGGCCCGCACCCCTACCTCGAACCCGTCACCGCGGCATACAACCTCATCGACGCCGTCCGCGCGGCCCGGAACGTGGTGCCCGAGGCCTCGATTCGCTGGGCGGCCCTCGGGGTTTCCCAGGGCGGTCAGGCGTCGTGGGCGGCGGCCGAACACGCGGACGACTACGGGGGCGGGCTCGAATTCGTGGGTTCGGCCAACCTGTCGCCCGCGGCTGATCTGTCGGGCATCATGGCGGAGGGAACCGCAGCCCCGTTGTCGTTGCCGCAGAAGATGTTCCTGCCGTATCTACTCGAGGGACTCTCGGTGCTCCATCCGGACCTCGATCCGGCCGACTACATGCGCGGCGCGCTCGCCGACAATCAGGAGATCACGCTGTCGTGCGTCACGGCGAGACTCTCCGAGAAGTGGACTGTGGCAACCCAGCTCACTCCGGAGGACACCGGACCGCGCACGGAGGCCGCCGCCGAACGGATGAACGGTTGGCTCGAGGAGATCGCGCTGCCACGCGAGCGTGCCGAAGGCCCGATGCTCGTCGTGGTCGGTGAGCGAGACAATCTCATTCTGCCGCAGTGGACTTTGGAGGCCGTCTACAACGCGTGTGTGCAGGGCGACGTCATCGAGTTCGAATCCCGACCCGGGGAGGGTCACGCCGACGGACGGGCCGTGCCCGGTGCGGTGCAATGGATTGCCGACCGCTTCGCCGGTGAGCAGGCGCCGAACACCTGTGACGGCGGCGCACGGTGAGCGAATCGGTGATCGACCGACTGCGGGCGTTGTGCCTGGCGTTGCCCGAGGCGACCGAACGCGTCAGTCACGGAGAACCCGCGTGGTTCGTCCGCCGGTCACCCCAATTCGCGACTCTCGCAGACCATCACCACGACGACCGCTTGTCGTTCTGGGCCGCCGCTCCCGCAGGCGCGCAGCAGGACTGGGTTCGGCGCGACGAGGAGCGCTTCTTCGTGCCGCCGTACGTCGGCGGGCGCGGGTGGGTAGGTGTGTACCTCGACGTGCCGCAGGATTGGCGCGACCTTGCCGACATCGTGGAGGAGGCTTACCGCACCGTGGCCCCGAAAACGCTGGTCGCTCGACTGGACGCCGGAGAATGAGCCGTCGCGGGCTGCTGCAGTGGTTGCGGGCGAGGCAGGAGCTGACCACACCCACCGAACGAGCGGTCCACACCACCTTGCACACGGCGTCGCTGGCGGCCGGATCGTTGCGGCGGGGACTCGACGAGACCTCGGCGCAGGAGGCGGCGCCGCATCTGCGCCTGCTTACGGGCGCCCAGGCGCTCGCAATCTTCGATGCCGCCGGACACCTCCTCGCCTGGAACGGCCCCCACGAGGCGTTGGCGGAACAACTCCACGATGCGGCGAGCCGGGCCGTCGACGGTGAGCGCCGGGTGCTCGTCGCCTACGGCGGACTGGTTCGCAGTGCCGGTGACCACGGGGTGCGGGCGCTGATCGCCCAGCCCCTGCTCATCGAGGCCACCGGCGTGGTGGGAGTGCTCGGGGTGGTCACCACGGAGGACCCGGGGCCCGGCATGCTGGGCGCCGTCACGGAGGTGGCCCGGTATGCGTGCAGTCAGATCGAACTGGCCGACCTGGATGCGTCTCGCGCGCGACTCGACCGCGCCGAGGTGCGGGCGCTCCGCGCACAGATCAGCCCGCACTTCATCTACAACGCGTTGAACACGGTGGCGTCGTTCGTGCGCACCGATCCCGACCGGGCCAGGGAACTGATCCTCGAGTTCGCCGATTTCACCCGGTATTCGTTCCGGTCGGCGGGGGAGTACACCCTGCTGGCGGACGAACTCCGCAACATCGACCGATACCTCACCCTCGAACGCGCCCGATTCGGTGACACGCTGGCCGTCACCCTGCAAGTGGCCCCGGAGGTGCTCAATGTGGTGCTGCCGTTCCTTGCGCTGCAACCGCTGGTGGAGAACGCGGTGCGGCACGGAATCTCCGGCAAACCCGAGGGGGGCACCGTCTCCATCGTCGCCGCCGACGAGGGTACGGACTGCGTGATCAGCGTGGAGGACGACGGAATCGGGATGGACCCGGAACTGCTGCGGTCGGGGTCGCTCGACGCGGTCGCCGAGTCGTCCGGCATGAAGGAGGCGGCGCATGTCGGGCTCGCGAACGTCGACGACCGGTTGCGCGCCGCCTTCGGCAACGACTACGGGCTGGTCGTGGAGACCGCGCCCGGGGCGGGCACCAAGGTGAGCATGCGCGTTCCCAAGTTCCGGCAGGGGATCCGCCCGTGACCCGGTGGGGTCCGTGCGAAAATCGGTTCCGTTGTGAATGACACTGACGACATGGCCCCCCGAGCGTCCGGAAGCGACGCGCCGCTCACCGTGCTGGCCGTCGACGACGAGAAACCCGCCCTCGACGAGTTGGCGTTCCTGCTGCGCGCGCAGGATGCCGTCGGGGAAATCCGCACCGCAGGAGAGGCCACGACGGCGCTGCGCATCCTCCGGGACGGGAACATCGACGCCGTGTTCCTCGACATCAACATGCCGGGACTCGACGGCCTCGAGCTGGCCGGCATCCTGTCGAACTTCGCGTCGCCTCCACCGGTCGTGTTCGTCACCGCACACGACGACCGGGCTGTGGACGCGTTCGACCTCGGTGCCGTCGACTATCTGCTCAAACCGTTGCGCGAGGAACGTCTCGCCGAGTCCGTGCGGCGGATCGTCGAAGGCCGGCGGCGCCGACAGGAACCCGCCGCACCCGGGGCGGTGTCCGACGAGGTGATCCCCGTCGAGCTCGGCGGCGTCACCACTCTGGTACACCGCTCGTCGGTGGAGTGGGTCGAAGCCGACGGTGACTACGCACGACTGCACACCGCCGACCGTTCACATCTCGTGCGCATCCCGATCTCCGCGCTGGAGGCACGCTGGGCCGATGCCGGTTTCCTCCGCGTGCACCGTTCCTACCTGGTGTCCCTGCCGCTGGTCACGGGAATTCGCACCGTCGGCAACGGCCTCGTCGTCTGTCTACGCCCGCACGGTGATCTGCCGCCCGTCGAATTGCCGGTCAGTCGAAGGCACACGCGAATTCTCAAGGATCGCCTGGTCCGGGCACCGAAACAGTCATGGACCGCGCGATGAGCTCGCCCGAACGGGTTCGAGTGGTGCTGGCGCAGCGGCGTGGGGCCCGCATCGTGCGTACCCGTGTCGAGGTCCAGGAACAGACCGAGGTCGGGGACGCCATGATCCGCGGACTCGTCCGGGCCCAGCTGTGGCTCGCTGTCCGGCTCGCCGTCCTCGCGGCAGGAGTGCTGTGCGCGGTACCGGTTGTCCTGCTGTCGTTCCCCGCGGTGTCGGAGGCGACCGTGCTGGGGATTCGCCTGCCGTGGGTGGTGCTCGGCGCCCTGGTGTATCCGGTGCTCCTGACGACCGGGTGGGTCTACATTCGGCAGGCCGAGCGCAACGAGCAGGAATTCACCGAACTCGTGGACGACTGAGCACGCCGTGACCACCGACCAGCCGATTCCCTGGCTCACGTTGGCCGGTCTGGCTGCGGCGGCCGTCGCCACCGTGGCCATCGGAATCTACGGCGTGCGGTTGGCCCGCACCACCTCCGACTTCCTGGTCGCCTCGCGTAGCGTCGGCCCGCGCTGGAATGCCGCCGCGATCTCCGGTGAATACCTCTCGGCCGCATCCTTTCTCGGAGTCGCCGGGCTCATCGCCAAGTACGGTGCCGACGCCCTGTGGTACCCGATCGGGTTCACGGCCGGATACCTGGGGCTGCTGCTGTTCGTCGCGGCGCCGCTGAGGAGGTCGGGGGCCTACACGGTGCCCGACTTCGCCGAGTTCCGGCTCGGCTCGGCTCGGGTTCGTACCCTCGCCATGATCGTCGTCGCCGTCGTCTGCGCGCTGTACCTCGTCCCGCAGTTCCAGGGGGCCGGTCTCACGCTGAATATCCTCCTCGGCGTCCCGAGCTGGGTCGGAGCGGCGGTGGTCGGGGTCATCGTCATCGCGAACGTGGTGGGCGGCGGCATGCGGTCCGTCACCTTCGTGCAGGCGTTCCAGTACTGGCTCAAACTGACCGCGGTCGCGATACCGGCGCTGGTGTTGTCCGTGTACTTCTTCGCCGACTCCCACGAGTTGGGTGCACCCGCACCGCCCACCGTCGACGAGCAGACCACCGTCGACATCACCACCGACGTCGTCGTGCAGGTGTCGGCTCCCGTGACGGTCGGGGGGTCGGGAACGATCGACGGAGTGAAGAACGCGGAAGACGTCATACTGGCACCCGGTGAACACCATCTCGGCGAGGGGACGTCGATGACCCTCGAAGCGGGGTCGCCCGTACCCGTCGTCGCGGGCGCACCGGCCGACAACTCCGACTGGATCACGCCCGGATGGGGTTTCGGGGGCGGGAATCCGACATATCAGGTGTATTCGCTGATCATCGCCACATTCCTCGGCACGCTAGGGCTTCCGCATGTCCTGGTCCGGTTCTACACCAATCCCGACGGACGGGCGGCGCGGTTGACGTCCCTCGCTGTCGTCGGACTGCTCGGGGTGTTCTACCTGTTCCCGACGCTGCTCGGCGTGTTCGCGCGGCTGTACGTGCCACAACTGCTGATCACCGGTACCTCCGACGCCGCGGTGCTCCTGCTGCCCGGCTCGGTGTTCTCCGGTTGGGGCGGTCAGCTGCTGGCCGCGCTCGTCGCCGCCGGTGCGATCGCCGCCTTCCTGTCCACGTCGTCCGGACTGCTCGTCAGCATCGCGGGGGTCCTCAGCACCGATGTGCTGCGCGGACGGGTCCGCGACTTCCGGATTGCCGCGACCCTCGCCGGGGTCGTGCCACTGGCGCTGTCGTTGGCGGTGACGTCGCTCGACCTGTCCCGAACTGTCGGCCTGGTCTTCGCGGTCGCAGCGTCGACGCTGTGTCCCTTACTCGTCCTCGGCATCTGGTG
Source organism: Rhodococcus sp. MSC1_016 (assembly GCF_023667485.2). Taxonomy (NCBI): domain Bacteria; kingdom Bacillati; phylum Actinomycetota; class Actinomycetes; order Mycobacteriales; family Nocardiaceae; genus Rhodococcus; species Rhodococcus sp. MSC1_016. The sequence goes on along the minus strand of NZ_JAMOZI020000001.1, from coordinate 4,044,422 downwards.
GCGCGGACTCACCGCGGCCGGGGCGGGCGCCGGGATGACGGCCGGGGGACTCGTCGCCGGTACTGCCGCAGCTGTCGTCGTGGTGGGCGGCGTCCCCGACGACATCGCCGACGGCTGGCCCGCCGCGATGGTCGCCTACCCTGCGGCGGTCAGTGTGCCGCTGGCCTTCGCCACGATGGTGCTGGTCAGCAAGATGACGAAGCGTCAGATCCCCGCCGACCTCAGCCGGATCTTCACCCGCATGCACGCCCCCGAGCGCCTCGGTGTCGGCTCCGACCGCGAGAGGGAGCTCCGCTCCCCGTGAGCCTTTTTGGTAGCTCCAGCGACCAGAAAGGCGCACGAGGGGTGAAGCCGCTCGTCGCGGTCGGGTAACCGTTCGGCGCACACTCCGACAGTTCGGCGTGTGACTGCCGCCACACTATGTTGTTGTGACTCACCTCTCAGTACCGTCGATTTTCAGTTCACTTCACGCGTGCGACCAAGGAGTCAGCAGTGACCACAGCCGATATCAGCGAGGGAGCGTCGCAAGAGCGGCGCACCCCTGATGCGCAAGCCTTCCTCGACATGCAGGCGAGTCCCGAATTTCAGGAGTTGCGGCGCCGCCTCCGTAGGTTCGTCTTCCCCATGACGGCGTTCTTCCTCGCCTGGTATGCGGCGTATGTGCTCCTGGCTACCTACGCCTCCGACTTCATGGCTACCAAGGTGCTCGGCAACATCAACCTCGGCATCATCCTCGGCCTCGGGCAGTTCGTGACCACCTTCGCGATCACCGCCCTGTACGTGCGGTTCGCCAACCGGGAACTCGATCCCCGATCCGCCGCCATCCGTGAAGAGCTGGAAGGACCCGTCAAGTGATCACCACCCTCGCGGCCGGTACCGACGTCGGCAACCCGCTCCTCAACATCGCGATCTTCGCGGCCTTCGTCGTGATCACGATGACCATCGTGATCCGTGCGAGCCGCACCACCAAGAAGGCCTCGGACTTCTACACCGGTGGCGGTCAGTTCTCCGGACCGCAGAACGGTTTCGCCATCGCCGGCGACTACCTGTCGGCGGCGTCGTTCCTCGGTATCGCCGGAGCCATCGCGGTGTACGGGTACGACGGATTCCTGTACTCGGTGGGCTTCCTCGTCGCCTGGCTGGTGGCTCTACTGCTGGTCGCCGAACTTCTCCGCAACACCGGCCGATTCACGATGGCAGATGTGCTGAGCTTCCGGCTGAAGCAGCGCCCGGTGCGCATGGCCGCGGCGCTCTCCACGCTCGTCGTGTCGCTGTTCTACCTGCTCGCGCAGATGGCGGGCGCCGGCGGACTCGTCGCGCTACTGCTCAACATCGACGGCAAGGTAGGCCAGGCCGTCGTTGTCGCCGTTGTCGGTGCGTTGATGATCGTCTACGTCCTCGTCGGTGGCATGAAGGGCACCACCTACGTGCAGATGGTCAAGGCGGTGCTGCTCGTCCTCGGTGCCGGTGTCATGTTCTTCCTCGTCCTGTTCGCGGTGCGCGGCAATTTCTCGCAGCTGCTCGCCGACGCGCAGGCCACGGCCGCCGGTTCCACGAACGAGGCAATCGCGGGCCGTGACATGCTCAGTCCCGGTGCCAAGTACGGCATCAGCTCGATGAGCAAGCTCGACTTCATCTCGCTCGGTATCGCGCTGGTTCTGGGTACCGCCGGTCTTCCGCACGTCTTGATGCGGTTCTACACGGTCCCCACCGCCAAGGAAGCTCGCCGCTCGGTCACCTGGGCAATCGGACTGATCGGCGCGTTCTACCTGTTCACTCTGGTCCTTGGTTACGGCGCCGCCAAGATGGTCGGACCGGACGCCATCCTCGCCGCGCCCGGCGGTGAGAACGCGGCCGCGCCGCTGCTCGCATTCGAACTGGGCGGCACCATTTTCCTCGCAGTCATCTCCGCGGTCGCGTTCGCGACCATCCTCGCAGTGGTCGCGGGCCTGGCGATCACGGCCTCGGCATCGTTCGCCCACGACATCTACGCCAGTGTCATCAAGCGCGGTAACGCCTCCGAGGAGTCGCAGGTACGGGTGTCGCGCATCACCGTCGTCGTGATCGGCGTCGTGTCGATCATCCTGGGCATACTCGCGATGGGGCAGAACATCGCGTTCCTGGTGGCGCTCGCATTCGCCGTCGCCGCTTCGGCCAACCTGCCGACGCTGCTGTACTCCCTGTTCTGGAAGAAGTTCAACACCACCGGTGCGCTGTTCAGCATCTACGGCGGCCTCATCAGCTGCCTCGTGTTGATCGTCTTCTCCCCGGCGGTGTCCGGCAAGAAGTCGTCGATGTTCCCGTCCGCCGACTTCGACTTCTTCCCGCTGGCCAACCCCGGCATCGTGTCCATTCCGCTCGCGTTCCTGCTGGGCGCTGTCGGCACCTACATCGGTCGCAGCAAGGCGGAGGATCCCGCCAAGCAGGCGGAGATGGAGGTCCGTTCACTCACCGGTGTCGGCGTGGAGAAGGCGGTCTCGCACTGATCCCCCTGTGAGTACTTATTAACCGCCCGCGGTTAATAAGTACTCACAGGCGGCTAGGCTGCAGCGATGGCGAAACTTACGGTCGAGACGGACGTCCCGCTGACTCCCCAGGACACCTGGGACAAGGCATCGAATCTGCAGGAGTTCGACAAGTGGTTCGTGGTGCACGACGGCTGGCGCAGCGAGCTTCCCGAAACGCTCACCGCTGGTACGGTTCTGAGCTCCGTCGTCACTGTCAAAGGGCTGCGGAACCGGGTGAAGTGGACCATCAAGGAGTACGACGCTCCGCGGCGACTTGTACTGAAGGGTGACGGCAAGGGCGGCGTGAAGCTCGGCCTCACGCTGGAAGTGAAGGCGAAGGGTGGCGGCTCCGAGGTGGTGTTCACCATCGAGCTGGGCGGCGCGCCGCTGTTCGGACCCATCGGCTCGGGTGTCGCGAAGGCATTGAAGGGCGACATCGAGAAGTCGCTGCAGACGTTCGTGGAGCTGTACGGCTGATCGACACACCTGCCGGACCCGGAATCGGAGCGAGGAAAATCCTTCCGCAGCGCACAATATGTATGTATTGGCGGCGGAAGGGTGTCGATGGCGAACACGGGAACCCGGCAGGTGACGGTCGACGGACATCGGCTGTCGCTGACCAACCTGGACAAGGTCCTCTACCCCGAGTCGGGCACCACCAAGCGTGAGGTGATCGAGTACTACACGCGCATCGCGCCCGCGATGATTCCCCACATCCTCGATCGGGCCGCCACCCGTAAACGTTGGCCGAACGGCGTGGAGAGCGACCCGTTCTTCGAGAAAAACCTGGCCGCTTCGGCCCCTGCCTGGCTGGAACAACGGGCCCTGGAACACTCCGACCGTTCCGTGCACTATCCGATTCTCAACTCTGTGGCGGCGCTCGCCTGGGCGGGTCAGCAGGCCGCGCTCGAAATCCACGTGCCGCAGTGGCGATTCGACGGGTCGCGGCGCGGACCGGCCACCCGGATCGTGTTCGACCTCGACCCGGGACCGGGCGTGGGTCTGCCGGAATGCGCCGAGGTTGCCCGCGCCGTCCGGGACCTCGTAGCCGAGCTCGGCTGGACCGCCTTCCCGGTGACGAGCGGCAGCAAGGGCATTCACCTGTATGTGCCCCTCGACCGGAAGTTGGAGGGGTCGGGGGCGTCGACCGTCGCGAAGCAGGTGGCGACGGGCCTGGAGAAGCTGATGCCCGATCTGGTCACCGCCACGATGGCCAAAGCGGTTCGCGCCGGGAAGGTGTTCGTCGACTGGAGTCAGAACAATCCGTCTAAGACGACCATCGCGCCGTACTCGTTGCGGGGACGACCGCAGCCGTTGGTCGCGGCGCCCCGCAGCTGGGACGAACTCGACGATCCGGAGTTACGGCAGTTGAGCTTCACGGAAGTGCTCGAGCGGTGGGAGACCGACGGTGACCTGCTGGCCGATCTCGACCCGCCGTGGGAGAACGAGGCGACGCTGGCTGACTATCGCCGCAAACGCGACCCGAGCCGAACCCCGGAACCGATGCCGGACAAGGTCATTCCCGGTGCGGGCAACAGTTTCGTCATTCAAGAACATCATGCCCGGCGCCTGCACTACGACCTCCGGCTGGAGCGCGACGGAGTGCTGGTGTCGTGGGCGGTGCCGAAGAATGTGCCCACCTCGACTGGTGAGAACCGGTTGGCCGTCCACACCGAGGACCACCCGCTCGAATACCTGACCTTCTCGGGCACCATCCCGAAGGGGGAGTACGGCGGCGGAACAATGACGATCTGGGACACCGGCACATACGACGTCGAGAAGTGGCGCGACGACGAAGTGATCGTGCAGTTGCACGGCGAGCAGGTGGAGGGTCGTTTCGCGCTGATCCGCACGAAAGGTGACCAGTGGTTGATGCATTTGATGAAGGACCAGTCGACGGGTGAGTCGACATCCGCCGAACTGCCACGGGATCTTTCACCGATGCTGGCCACGCCGGGCACCCTCGACGGGCTCGATCCAGCGGAATGGGCTTTCGAGGGTAAATGGGACGGCATCAGAGTGATCGCCGAGATCGTTGGGGGAGAAGTGCGTCTGCGCAGCCGGGCAGGTAACGACAAGACCCGCGACTACCCTGGATTGGGTTGGCTTGCAGACGCTCTCGCCGACCACGACGTCGTGCTCGACGGTGAGGTGGTCGCCTTCGATCGGCACGGAATCACCAGTTTCAGCCTGCTCCAACAAGGAAATGAACCCCACTTCCTGGCGTTCGACGTGCTGTACCTGGACGGTGTGTCGTTGCTGCGGAAGAAGTACACGGACCGCCGTCGGGTGCTCGAAGCCCTCGCCGCGAAAGTCGACGACCTCGTGGTGCCGCCGCAGCTGCACGGTACGGCGGAGGAGGCGCTGGAGGAGAGTGGCCGCCGCGGTTGGGAAGGTGTGGTGGCCAAACGTCGTGAGTCCGTGTACTTGCCGGGCAAGCGTGGGTCGAGCTGGATCAAGGTGAAGAACTGGCGGACCCAGGAAGCGGTGATAGGAGGTTGGCGGCGCGGGCAGGGCGGCCGTTCCCGGGGGATCGGTTCCATCCTTCTCGGAATCCCCCAGGACGGCGGACTGCGCTACGTGGGCCGGGTGGGTACCGGATTCACCCAGCGCGACCTGGACGAACTCGCATCCACCCTCGGTCCGCTCGAGACCGCAACCAGCCCCTTCGTCGACGTCCTCCCGACCGCGGACCGTAAAGGTGCGGTGTGGGTGAAACCCACCCTGGTGGGGGAGGTGCGATTCATGGAATGGACCGGCGCCGGACGACTACGGCACCCGAGCTGGCGTGGGTTGCGGGAAGACAAGCGTCCGGCGGATGTGGTGGACGAATCGTAGCGCTCCGATCCACTTACTCGCCGACAGTCGTTCCGCCGACGGACCCGCCCATTCCACCGGGGGCCTGCGGAACGCTCGGCGGCCGGGGCTTCGGTCCGCCACCGGCCGGGAAGGGATCGGTCGCGGGCGAGAGGACTTCGTCGTCGATCTTCCCGGGGAAGGGGAACGGGCGCTTCGGCGGCTTGACCGGATCCACCACGACGGGCGGTTCGACGACGGGCGGTTCGACGACGGGCGGTTTGGCGACGGGCGGCTGTGCGATCGGCGGAATCACGACCGGGGGCGCTGCGACCTGGGGTACCCCGACCGGCGGCGCTGCGACCTGAGGTGCCGGCGCGAAGACGATCGGTGGGACGACCTCCGGTCCGGGCGCCGCGACCTCGATATCGGCCGCCGCAGTACCCGGATCCACCGCGACGGCACCGGGCACAGCAGCGATGCCGGGAAGGACTCGCTGCTGCGAGTTGCTCCTGTCGGACGTCGGTGAGGGTGCGCCGTCGATGTGCCCGCCGGCGAGGAGGACGACTGCCGTCCCCACGAACGAGAAGGCAATGGCGGCGGTGGTGCCGAGTGCGATGCGGGTTGCGGTGGTGGTCACGGTGTAGGTCCTCCGGTGGGTTGGGGGTGTGCCGGGCTGATGACTCAAGCGTGCGCTGAAGACGAACGCTGCGACAGCGACCCCAGGGTGACGATCCACCACCCCGTGCGCGGGCAAACCTGCACAGAATCTTCACAGGCTCTGACGGGGATCCGCACGCGCGGGCAATACAGTCGGGGCATGAGCCAGCGAAGAGTGCTCGTCGTCGACGACGAGGCGACGATCTGCGAGTCGGTAGCCGCCAGGTTGCGTGCCGAGGGCTTCGACGTCGTCACGGCGTCCGACGGTCCGGGTGCCGTGGCGGAATGCGAGGCTTCCGAACCGGACCTGCTCGTCCTGGATGTGATGCTGCCCGGATTCGACGGGCTCGAGGTCTGCAGGAGGGTGCAGGCCGCACGGCCGGTACCGGTGTTGATGCTCACCGCCCGAGCGGACGAAACAGACATGCTCATCGGACTCGGGGTGGGTGCCGACGACTACCTGAGCAAGCCATTCAGCATGCGGGTGCTCGTGGCCAGGGTGCACGCGCTCGTGCGCCGCGCCGAACGGGCCACCGAGGCCGCCTCCAGCGGACAGGCGGGGATGTCGGTGGGTGATCTCGAGGTGGATCTCGTCGAGCGACGGGTCCGGCGCGGTGACGACGAAATACACCTCACGAGGACGGAGTTCGACCTTCTCGCGCATTTCGCCTCTCGCCCACGGGCCGCCATCTCCCGGGAGTCGCTGCTCGCGGAGGTCTGGGGATGGGGTGACGTGGCCGGCAGCAGGACCGTCGACAGCCACGTCAAGGCCCTGCGCCGCAAACTCGGCGGCGACCTCATCCGCACGGTCCATGGTGTCGGTTACGCGCTGGACGTGCAGAAATGAGCGCTGGTGACCGGGTCGGTGGCGGACGGATCGTCGACAGGTTGCCCCGACCGCTCGATCCCTTTCGGTCGTTCAAGGTCAAGACCGGGTTACTCGTGGTCGCGGCACTGTTCCTCGCCTCCCTGATGTTCTGGGTGACGGCGCGCTGGCCCTTCCGATACGCGCTCGCCCTGGCGATGCTGGTGTCGTTAGCAGTGACCCAGATCCTCGCGCACGGGATGACCTCGCCCCTGCGAGAGATGACGGCTGCGGCCCGCGCGATGGCGACGGGCGACTACTCCCGCCGGGTCCGGTCGACGTCGAGAGACGAAATCGGTGAACTAGCCCGCGCATTCAACTCCATGGCCGAGGATCTCGAGGCAGCCGACCGCTATCGCCGTGAATTGATCGGCAACGTCTCGCACGAGCTGCGCACACCGATTTCCGCACTGTCGGCACTGCTCGAGAACGTGGTCGACGGTGTAGAAGAACCCGATCCGGCTCGGATGCAGGTGGCACTCGATCAGACCGAGCGGCTTGGCCGGTTGGTCGCCGAACTTCTCGACCTGTCGCGCCTGGAAGAGGGTGCGGTGCAACTCGACCGCGAGCGATTCCCGGTCCGGGACTTCCTCGAGGATGTGGTTCGTCAGGCGGTGGGACCGGCAGGACCACGGCGGGTGCAAGTGGACGTGCAGCCGTCCGGCCTCTGCGTCGATGCCGATGTCGCGCGACTCCACCAGGCGGTGACGAACCTCGTCGACAACGCTCTTCGGCACGGCTCCGCCCACACCCAGGTCGTAGTGCGCGGCCGCCCCGCTCCGGGTGGCGTGATGATCGAGGTGGAGGACGACGGCCCCGGGATCAGCCCCGGTGAGCGCTCCCGGGTATTCGAGCGTTTCACACGCGGGGGTTCGACGGATGGCGGGACCGGGCTCGGACTCGCGATCGCGCGCTGGGCGGTCGAATTGCACGACGGCCGCATCGAGGTCGTCGACACGGTGCGCGGCTGCTGCATCCGGGTGACCCTGCCCGCCGGTTGACACGAACACACCAGATACGGGACCCGCCGGTCCCGCGATGACGCCTGCCCGAATCCGGGTGATGCAACCAGGGAGGACACATGACAATCGCACCTGCCCAACCAGTTCGGCCACGGCGGACACGATCGTGGCCGGGGGGAGTGTGGCGACGCGACCGCACGTCGATCGCTCCCCGCGCGATCGTCCTCGCCGCCGTCGGAGCCGGCGTGGTCGCTGCTCTCACGCTCCACATCACGGTGGTCGGTCTGGGTTACCTGCTGACCGGTACCGCGATCGCACTGGCGGTCTTCGCGACGCGCAGGGTGAGACCCACAGCTGCGCAGGCAGTTGCAGTAGTCACTGCACTCGCCCTGCTCGCTGTGCTCAGTGTTCGTGGCGCCGGCTGGCTCGCCGCCGTGTGTGTAGCCCTCAGCTGGGTGGTCGGGTCCTTCGCCGTGGTCGGAGGCAGAACCTGGACGGGTCTGGCCGCCGGTTCGTTCGCGCTGTGGTTCACCCCGCTGCGGGTGATTCGCTGGACACGACGCGGAGCCTCCCGCTGGAGTTCCGCCGAAAGAGTCTCGCTGCTTCGTGTTTTCGGCGTGGCGGCCGTCAGCGCGGTCCTCCTGCTGGTGTTCGGATCGCTGTTCGCCAGCGCTGATGCGAAGTTCGCCGAACTCCTCGAACAGGCGACACCCTCAGTGGAGGTGTCCAATCCGGTCGGCAGGCTCGTGCTCGGCACGCTCGTGTGCGGTGGGACGCTGGGTGCTGCCTATCTGCTGAGACGCACCCCACGGGTGGACGCACTCGCACCCGGTCCTGGTCGACCCGTTGCCCGCTGGGAGTGGGCTTTTCCACTCGCGCTGCTGAACTTGCTGTTCCTCGGTTTCGTCGCCGTGCAGTTGAGAGTGCTGTTCGGTGGGGACCGGCACGTGTTGACGACGGACGATCTCACGTACGCCGAGTACGCCCGGCAGGGCTTCTGGCAGTTGCTGGCCGTGACGGGGCTGACGCTGCTGGTGATCGCTGTTGCTCTCCGCAAGGCGGCGTGGAGGGAGGCGATCGACCGCACGCTGGTGCGAGTGCTGCTCGGCCTGCTCTGTGTTCTGACGCTCGTCATCGTCGCATCGGCGGTCGCCCGGATGTCGCTGTACGAGAGCCACTACGGGTACACGCAGCTGCGCCTGCTCGTTCTGGTGACCGAACTGTGGCTGGGATTGGTGTTCGTACTGTTGATCGTTGCCGGGCTGCGGTTGTCGGGGCGGTGGTTGCCGTGTGCGGTTCTGAGTTCGGCAGTGTGCGGGGTGCTCCTCCTCGCTGTGGTCGATCCGGACGCCTATATCGCGCAGAAGAACGTGGAACGCTTCGAGGAGACCGGACGCATCGATGTGAGCTACCTGAGGTCGTTGTCGGTCGATGCGGTTCCCGCTCTGGATCGACTGCCGGAGCCGGAACGCTCGTGTGCCCTGTATCGGCTCCAACACGAGGTCGATGAAGGAGCCGAGTGGTACGAGTACAACGCAGCGCGGAACAGGGCCCGCGATCTGTTGGCCGCTCACCCTGTCGGGCGCTGTGATCGGGTCGCGTCGTAGATCGCTAGAACGGCGGATCGTCGCGTGCCGGACCTGACACGGGAATATGGGTGAGGTCGGGGACGGCTGGTGCGGATCGTCGTGTTCGGTGAAGTTCTATGAGGTAGTCGAGGTCATGCTCGGCGTGGGAGCGTCGGGTCATCAACGCCAGCGTCCGGTCGTGCCGCGATGTGCGAGCGGTACGGACGAGATGGACTGCGGCACCTTCGGGTTCGGTGTACATGGTTTCACCGTGTGGGGTGGTCCATTCGAGATGTCCGGCGCCGCTCTGTTTCACGGTCCACAGTCCTCGGGTTTTGAGGCGGTGGTGTCGTCGGCAGAGGCAGGCGAGATTCGAGTCGACGGTGAGACCACCATTCTTGGGATCCTTGTGGTCGAACGGAGTCGTATGGTCGAGGTCGCAGTGTCGGGCGGGCACCTGGCAGTTCGGGAAGCGGCACTGTCCGTCGCGGGTACGGATGCGGCGGGACTGCCCGGTGCCGGGTGTGTAGGTGGTGGCGCAGGTGTCGTTACGGATCAGGTCCTTCGGTACGCCCGGGTGTTTCACGATGGCACTGATGCCGAGGATGTGGCTGCCGTCGCCGGGTACGTCGTTTTCGGTGAGGGTGTGGACGCGTTGGAAGACCCCGTCTGCGGCGAGAAGGCGGGCGGTGTCGGCGTCGATGGGCCCGTACCCGTCGAGGTGGGCAGGGGTTTCGTCCAACCCGAGCAGTGTTTCGGCGTTGATTACCACCTGGATCAGTGGTGCCCGACGGGTAGGAGAGGGCCTGGTTCGGGTGTGGCAGCCGACGTCCAGGCAGCGGCAGAGGAGTCTGCCGCTGCCGTCTGCGAGTGCGGTCAGGGCGTCGGCACGGCGTTGGGCGAGGGTTCGGGGGTCGCCGGTGCAGACGTCGTGAATGGCCATCTCACGTAGCCGCATCCCAATGGTGTGGGCGTCGGCCGCGGGGAGATGTCCGTCGACGAAGGACATGCCGTTCTCGGCGGGCCGCACCCGGACATCGCGGTCGACGGCGGCAAGCTTCGTCCGGCGACGGAGACTGCCGGGATCGTGCTTGGCGATCAGCCGGCGGCAGCGGACTCGGAGCGTGGTGGGTGGCACGTTACGGCCCTCCAGCACTGCGGATTCGAGGATGTCGAGGGCGCTGTCGTTCACTCCGGTCAGCATGGCGGAGATGACGCGGGCCTGGGCGAGGTCGATCCGGCCGGTCGCGAACGCCTCGCGCGTCCGGTGGAGACGGTGTCGTAATTCCAGTCCCAACTCGATCGACGCGGTGACCGTACCTTCATTCATGCCCAGTGCAGCGGACAGTTCGACTGCGGCGTGCATGCCGGAATGCGCGGGATTGATCCCACGTCGCTCGTCTTCGTTCGAGCACAGGTAGTAGTAGTCGGTGATGGCGTGGACCTGTGTGTACTGCGCCTGCGCGAGTTCGGCCTTCTGCTCTCGTAAGGCGTCGAGCGCCACGATGCCTGGTGGCGTCGCATCTAACTCGTTCTGTACCAACATCACTCACCCCCCGGTTGAATGTTCGTCGATACTACCTCCACCCTCCGACAAGTCCTGTAAGCCCGGGGCGAAGGACGCCAGCACTGTTTTGGTGATGTAGGACGCGGCGTCGCCCGGATCGACCCGTCCGGCACCGACTTCGGTTGCGGCGCAGTGCACGACACTGTGGAGAACGGCGGCCAACCACGACGTGGGCAGGTCGGTGCGGAACACGCCTTCGCTCCGACCGCGCTCGAGGAGCTCCCCGACGGGAACCAGCATCCCGTCGTGGGCGGCACGTATCTGTGCGGCGGGCAGGCTGCGTTCGGCGGCGGCCACCAGTGCACCGGCATCGGCAGTGAGTGACCAGGAACCGGCGACGAGCCGGTGTATGGCCTCCCGTGGATCACCGGTGAGGTCGATGACAGCAAGGGCGTGTTCGGCGGCGGTGAGTGCGCGCGTGACGACTGCGTCGACGAGGTCGGCGCGAGTCGGGAAGTGTCCGTAGAGCGTGACCCGCCCGACGCCGGCGGCTTTCGCGATGTCGCCGATGCTGGCGTCCGGGTCGGAGCTCAGACATGCGTGAGCTGCGTCGAGGATCGCTTCGATGTTGCGTTCCGCGTCCGCGCGGCGTCGGCCGGACTTCCTGGGTACCTCGCTGGTGCTCGTGGCTTCTCTTCCTCTTGTCGAACAGTTGTGTACAGGTTACGCTTCAAATAAGTTGAACATGCATGTTCAACTTGAGGACTTGATCGCTGACACGCGAGGGGAAGTCGATATGAGCACCACAGTCACACGGCACGCTCACCACCCGGACCGTTCCGTCCTGCAACGCTGGCCGACCCTGGCTGCCGTCGTATTCGCGATGTTCGTCATGTTCGATGGCAGCACCGATCTCGCGCCGGTCCTCGCCGCCGCCGCTCTCGTCTATCTAGGTGCCGCACTGCTGGGGCGCAGAAGCTCCGCGTGGCCGCTGTTCTTCGGGACGGTCGTAGTGATCACCGCGGGAAAACTGGCGGAGCGTGCCACGGACGTCGGCGTCGACGTCACGTGGGTGCTGTTGGGGTTCGGCGTCATCGGAATCGGCTACGCCGTGGGCCGAGCGGTCGTGGGGCACACGTTCCGGGTGCAGCCTGCGGTCCTGGCGATGGCCGCCTACGGTGCAGTGGCGGCCACGGCCGTCGTTGTCGCGCCCACGGTGGGGGCCTTCCTCGTCGGCTCCGGTCTGCTCGCTCATGCGGCGTGGGACCTTTACCACTACCGAGCGAATACGGTGGTCGACCGGTCCCTCGCGGAGTTCTGCGGTGTCCTCGACGCACTGCTCGGGCTGGCGGTCATCGGCATCGCATGCGCGGCACTCTGAGATGTGAGTAACTGTGCATCACAACTAGTTTCACTCACCGCTCGTTGGGGTCAAATTTCGCGCTCCGGTCCCCGGTGACCGCCGTCGCACTACACTCAGCGGATGAGAAATGCGATCGACGTTGCCCACGACTTGTCGCAGATCGCCGAGCCCTTCCTCGACGCCGGTGCCCGAAATCGGGTCGATGATTTCCTGGACATGGGTGAAGGACGCATCGCTGTCGAGACCATCCTGCGTGCTGCAGTTGCCGGCATGTTCACCATTCCGCGCCCGCTGCTGCACGAAGTGACGTCCTGCTTTCTGGTCGGCACCAGCTCCGAGCAGGGCGGGGAGGATCTTCGCTCGCTGGTCGACGCCGCACTGCGACACAACCGAGGAGTCGCAACAGATCGAATCGCAACCGAGGCGTCATCGCGCGTCCATTGCAAGCTGAGGCTGGGCTGACAGTGCCCTCGGCAGGATTCGAACCTGCGACCTACCCTTTAGGAGAGGGTTGCTCTATCCCCTGAGCTACGAGGGCGCGTGTACACCCGTGGCGTACGCCGTGGTGAGTGTAGCGGGAATTGTGGTGAGCTCGCGATCCGGAGTGCAGAGTCGGCAACAGATGTCCTGATGGAGCTATGCCCGGCAGTCAGGAGACGGCGTGCCGAGCGCGGGAGGTGGCGTTCCGGTAGTCGAGGCCGCAGACCTGCATGACCTGACCGAGCGTGAGGTACCCGTCCATGGTCGTGGCCTTCGCGAACTTGCCGTCGGCGCGCACGGCGACGGTCACGGTGGAGCGGTCGCAGTCGATGCGGGCGAGTTCGTACTCGTCCACACCGTTGCTCGCACGGGCGGCGGTCCGCACGGCGCCCTGTGCGTACGCGATCTCGATGAGGTCGTCGATCATGAACTCAGCTCCTGCCTCGGGAAGTTCTAGGAAGGTTAGCCTTAGCTGGGTGTGGCCTGTCAACCCCTGCGTCCGAAGACACTGCCCTCGAACGCTGGCCTCGAGGAAATCGCGCGTAACGTGACCCACGCTTTTGTGGGGTGCGTTTCTCGGGCGCCAGACTCCGAGGGCGCGGCACGTACGACGAAAGGGTTGCGGGTTTCCATGGCTGACCGAACTTCCTCGGCGGGCGCGATCGGATCGGAATCGGGCGAAACTCCGTCCACCGGATCAGCGGAAGCACCGCATCTGTCGCGGCAGCTGGCAAACCGTCACATCCAGCTGATTGCGATCGGTGGAGCCATCGGCACGGGCCTCTTCATGGGCTCCGGCAAGACGATCTCGCTGGCAGGGCCGTCGGTGATCTTCGTATACATGATCATCGGGTTCATGCTGTTCTTCGTCATGCGGGCGATGGGTGAACTTCTGCTCTCGAATCTGCAGTACAAGTCCTTCTCCGACTTCGCGGCAGACCTTCTCGGCCCGTGGGCCGGATTCTTCACCGGCTGGACGTACTGGTTCTGCTGGATCGTCACCGGAATCGCCGACATCATCGCCATCTCGGGCTACGTGCAGTACTGGTGGCCAGACCTGCAATTGTGGATTCCAGCGGTCGTTGCCATTGCAGCGTTGCTTCTGCTCAACCTCCCCACGGTGCGGGCGTTCGGCGAGACCGAGTTCTGGTTCGCTCTGATCAAGATCATCGCGATCGTCAGTCTCATCGTGGTGGGTCTCGTCATGGTGTTCGCCCACTTCACGGCTCCGAACGGTGCTCAGGCCGGCTTCGACAATCTGTGGAACGACGGTGGCATGTTCCCCACTGGCGCAATGGGTTTCGTCGCCGGATTCCAGATCGCGGTGTTCGCGTTCGTGGGCATAGAACTGGTCGGCACCACCGCGGCCGAAGCGAAAGATCCGGAGAAGAACCTTCCGAAGGCGATCAACTCCATCCCCATCCGCATTCTGTTGTTCTACGTGGTGTCGCTGATAGTGATCATCTCGGTCACGCCGTGGCGTGAGGTGGTTCCCGGTGAGAGTCCCTTCACGGCGATGTTCTCGCTCGCCGGTCTCGCGATCGCGGCGGGAGTGATCCAGTTCGTGGTGTTGACCTCGGCCGCGTCGTCGGCCAATTCGGGTATCTACTCGACGTCACGGATGGTTTACGGTCTCGCCCGCGAGGGTGACGCACCTGCCCGATTGGGCACGCTCAGCTCGCGCCGCGTGCCGGCCAACGCCTTGATGTTCTCGTGCACGTTCCTGCTGTCGGCCATCGCGCTTCTCTTCTCCGGCGATTCCGTGATCGAAGCCTTCACGACGGTGACGACCATCTCGTCCGTGCTCTTCATGTTCGTGTGGACAATGATTCTGGCTAGTTATCTGGTCTACCGGAAACGTCGGCCGGAACTGCACGAGGCGTCGGCGTTCAAGATGCCCGGCGGTGTGGTGATGTGCTGGGTGGTGCTGGGCTTCTTCGTGTTCCTGCTCTGGGCTCTGACGCAGGAAGAGGACACGCTCGAGGCCCTGCTCGTCACGCCCATCTGGTTCGTCGTGCTGGGTATCGCCTGGGCGGTAGTGCGGACGCGCGCCCCGCACAAGGCCCGCTATGCCGAATTCCGCGCCGAACTCGAACGGCGCAAAGCATAAAGATTCGGTCACGGTGGCGCTGACCTATATCGTTTTGTTACATTCGTCGCCAGACAGAGGAGCCCACCCCACACGGGGCGTGCTGCAATCCGACGACTGACGAGGTATCAACTGTGGGTTCCCACCACCGCTCGAACGGCAATTCGCTCCGATTCGAGATCGATCCGGACGCGGCGCGCGGGCGCCATCGCACTGCGCAGACCGGAGCGGGAGTGGGCGTGAAGGCAGCCACGGTTGCGGCGGCCACCGGCGCCCTCGTCGTCGGCGCAGCCCAGCTCGGAGCGGGCAGCGCGGCCGCTGCCCCGGCCGACTCGCACGCTGTCGAGCCGGCAGCCCCGCACACCGCTCCCGGCCTGCCCTTCGAGATTCCGGCGGGCGTCCTCCCTGCCGGCTTCGAATTGCCCACAGATTTGGGGGCCGCCGTCCAGAACTTCGGCGGACCCGACCTGGGGGCCCAGGCGCAGCAGTGGTTGAGCTCGGTCAACCCCGTCAAGCCGCACGCGGTGCAGCCGGTCTCGGGCACGCTGACCTCCAACTTCGGCTCGCGCTGGGGGGCGCACCACGGCGGCATCGACATCGCCGCTCCCATCGGTACACCCGTCCTTGCGGCCGCCGACGGTCAGGTCATCGACGCCGGCGCTGCGTCCGGTTTCGGCCTGTGGGTGCGGTTGCTTCATGACGACGGCACCGTGACGGTGTACGGGCACGTCAACGACTACACCGTCGCCGTCGGGCAGCGTGTCTCCGCCGGACAGCAGATCGCTCACGTGGGCAACCGCGGTCAGTCCACCGGCCCGCACCTGCATTTCGAGGTCCATGACGCCGCCGGCAACAAGGTCGATCCCGCCCACTGGTTGAAGGAAAACGGCGTGGCTGTCACGTGGGGCGACGCCGGCGCCAACGCCTGAGTCTCATTCCGGCTCGAGATCCGGGTCGTTACGGAAGACGAGGGGCCCACCGTCGAGGGCTATCGCCCATCGGCGCGACACGGCCCAGTTGCGGCCGTAGGACTCGTCGGTGATGTCCTGGACGCCGCCGAACTCGTCGACGATGACGCCCGTCTCGAGTGGCCACTCCTTCTCGGGTAGCTCGGGATCGACCGAATGGCGGGTCTTCACCCGCGTTCCCACGCTGAACTCTGGTTTCTTCCTCGAGTCGGTGTGAGGTGTCATCTCGGATCCTTCCGCTCACCAGCGTCTGGTTCGAGGTTATCCCGCCACCCCGGTCTCGTGCCGACCGAACGGATATGCTCGCGGAACCGAAGTCGCAGAGCAGAGGAGTGGCATGGGCCGCGAGGTCACCTCTCGGACATTCAGCCGAGCAGATCGACGTTTGTTCCGCCAGAAGGTACTGATGTGCGCCGACGCGCTCGAACGCATGCTGAAGGAAGGCGCTTTCCGGGACGACATCGATCCACCACGACCGATGCTGGGCATGGAGATCGAGTTCAATCTCGTGCACGCAGACATGACGCCGGCGATGTCCAACAATGCCGTGCTCGAGTCGATCGGCGACGACGCGGTGTTCCAGACCGAGCTGGGTCAGTTCAACGTGGAGATGAACGTCAAACCGGGGCCGCTTGTCGGTGACGGGACGTTCGAACTCGAGCGCACGCTGCGGGCATCGCTGTCCGTCGTCGATGCCCGGATCCACCGCCACGACGCACAACTGGTCATGATCGGGATGCTGCCGACCCTCGAGCTCGAGCACCTGGATCGCGAGTGGATCTCGGCCAACCCTCGCTACGAACTGCTCAACGAGCAGATCTTCGCGGCACGTGGGGAGGACATCGAACTCGACCTCGAGGGTGTCGCTCTCGAAGGCCGTCCGCAGGAGCAACTACGTGCCGACAGCAATTCTGTGGTCCCCGAGGCAGCGTGCACGTCACTGCAACTGCATCTGCGAGTGGCACCCGAAGAGTTCGCTGCACACTGGAATGCTGCGCAGTGCCTCGCAGGTGCACAGGTCGCGCTGGCAGCCAACTCGCCGTTTCTCGCGGGGAAAGCGCTGTGGCACGAATCGCGCATACCGATCTTCGAGCAGGCCACCGATACCCGACCCCTCGAGCTCAAGAATCAGGGCGTCCGGCCGCGGGTGTGGTTCGGGGAACGGTGGATCTCGTCGGTCTTCGACCTGTTCGAGGAGAACTCCCGGTACTTTCCGGCGCTTCTTCCGGAGGTGACGGATGTCGACCCCGCGGCCGAACTGGACGCCGGCCGCATTCCCGACCTGAGTGAACTGCAAATGCACAACGGCACCATCTATCGCTGGAATCGTCCCGTCTACGACTGTGCCGACGGCAAACCGCACCTGCGGATCGAGAACCGGGTGTTGCCTGCCGGCCCCACCGTGCTCGACATCATGGCCAACGCGGCCTTCTACTACGGCGCATTGCGAGGATTGGTCGAAGCCGATCAGCCCGTATGGACGCGGATGTCGTTCAACGCGGCGGAGGAAAACCTACGCGCCGGTGCCCAGCACGGCATGGATGCCCAGATGTACTGGCCGGGTGTCGGCACGCTGGGAGCGGACGAGTTGGTACTGCGGAGGCTGCTGCCGATCGCCGACCAGGGACTGGCGGCCTTCGGCCTGTCACAGAAAGCGCGGGACCGCTACCTCAGCGTCATCGAGGGCCGATGCCTCACCCGGCAGACAGGGGCGGCGTGGCAGCGCGCGCAGGTAGTTCGTCACGAGGACGCCGGGATGAACCGGCGGGACGCCCTCGCCGCCATGATGCGTCAGTACGTCGAGAACATGCGTGACGGGAGCCCGGTCCACACGTGGCGGGTGTGAATGCGAGGCGAAATGCGTTCGCGGGCAACATCTTGGACGCCGATCACATCGAAAGATGAAGGGCGGCAGACCCGAATTGGCGACCGGGGATAGTGTGGAGGCATGAGCGCACGGGACCGCAACAGCGTCGTCGTCGGGGTCGACGGGTCGGACAGCTCCAAGGCTGCGGTGCGAATGGCGGCTGAACTGGCCACCGAACGCGGACTGAATCTGAAGATCATCCACGCGCTCGATTTCGCCCCGTACGGTTTCGGTGGGCCCTACATGGACTCGGGGGGCGTGTACGAGTGGGTCGAGGCGAGCGGGAAAACGATCCTCGCCGAAGCGCAGGAACAGGCGTACGTGGTCAACCCCATCATCGACGTCTGCACCGAGCTGTCCATCGGCAGCAGCGCGCAGTGGCTCGTCGACCTATCCGAGACCGCGCGGATGGTGGTGGTCGGCGCGTCGGGGTCGGGGGCTGCGGCCACGGCCCTGCTCGGCAATACCGCGATCAACGTCACCAGTCACGCCCATTGCCCGGTCGTGGTGGTACGCGGTGACGCGCACTCCGGCGGCCCGGTCGTGGTGGGGGTCGACGGGAGTCGCACCAGTGAACGCGCCATCGCCGTGGGCTTTCACGAGGCCTCGTTGCGGAACGCGGCGCTGGTGGCCGTCCACGTCTGGAGCGACCTCGGCCCGATGACCTTCGACGACCCCCGCAACGCCGCGCTGGTACCCGTGGGCCTCGAGGAGGACGAGCGGGCAGTGCTCGCCGAGCGACTCGCCGGCTGGCAGGAAAAGTACCCTGACGTGCAGGTTTCCCGGAAGGTTTACGTCGACAACCCGCGAGCCCGGCTGCTCGGATGGTCGAAGAAGGCGCAGCTCGTGGTGGTCGGCAGCCGCGGCCGGGGCGGGTTCACCGGGATGCTGCTCGGCTCCACCAGTAACAGCCTGGTGTGCGGCGCCCATTGTCCGGTCGTCGTCGTGAGGCCTGAACGCCCCTGACGCCATCGGCGGCAGTAGTGTGCTGAGTTAGAGAAGAACGCCAGGATTGGGGAGCGACGTGCGCATCGGTATGGGCTTGAACTACAGCGGCGGATTCGCCGAAACGGTCGAAGAGGTCGCAGACCTGGAGAGGGCGGGCCTCGACATCGCGTTCGTGCCCGAGGCCTACTCGTTCGACGCGGTGAGCCAGCTCGGCTACCTGGCCGCCAAGACGTCCACGCTCGAACTGGCCTCGGGGATCTTCCAGATCTACACCCGTACGCCGAGCCTGACCGCCATGACGGCCGCCGGTCTCGACTTTGTATCCAACGGACGCTTCGTGATGGGTCTGGGCGCGTCGGGCCCACAGGTGATCGAGGGTTTCCACGGCGTCAAGTACGACGCACCGCTCGGCCGCACTCGTGAGGTCGTCGAAATCTGTCGTCAGGTGTGGCGTCGTGAGAAGGTTCAGTTCCAGGGCAAGTACTACCAGGTGCCGCTTCCTGCGGATAAGGGCACAGGCCTCGGCAAGCCGCTCAAGATCATCAATCATCCTGTGCGTGAGCGCATTCCGATCATCATCGCCTCGCTCGGCCCCAAGAACGTCGAGCTGACGGCCGAGATCGCGGAGGGCTGGGAGCCGATCTTCTACTACCCGGAGAAGGCGGCGAGTGTATGGGGCGAGCCACTGGCCAAGGGTAAGGCGAAGCGCGACCCCAGCCTGGGTGAACTGCAGGTTTATGCGTCGCCGGCGCTCGCTATCGGTGAAGACGTGGAGCACATGCTCGACTGGGTTCGCCCGAGTCTCGCGCTGTACATCGGCGGCATGGGTGCCAAGGGCAAGAACTTCTACAACGACCTCGCGGTCCGGTACGGCTACGAGAAAGAAGCCGAGACGATCCAGGATCTCTATCTTGCAGGCAAGAAGGACGAGGCCACCGCGGCGGTGCCCGACGAACTCGTCCGGGCCGTCTCGCTGATCGGACCGGAGAGTTACGTGGCGGAGCGCGTCGCGGCGTTCGCCGAGTCCGGCGTCACCACCCTCACCGTGTCGCCGCTGGCCGCCGACCGAGCCGGCCGCGTCGAGTTGGTCGAGAAGCTGCGCAAGATCTGCGGGTAACCGAACCACCGAATTGCCGTGCCTGGTAGCAGGTGTGAAGGAGGGGAAGGCAATCATGACCGGACATAAGCCGATCATCGTGGGTGTCGACGGATCCGAGTCGGCGTCCGCTGCCGTCGTGTGGGCGGCCAGGACTGCAGCTGCGCTGTCCCTGCCACTGCACATCGTGACGGTGGTGCATATCCCCGCCTTCTACTACACCGAGCCCTATCTGGCCGAGAGCTTCAAGGAAGAGCTGGCCGACACTGCCAAGGCCCGCCTCGGCAGTGCCCGCGTGCTGGCCAAGCAGACCGTGGACGGCACCCTCGACATCACCACCGAGCAGCACGAGGGCAAGGTGAGTCAGACGCTGATCGCCCTGTCTGCCGACGCGCACATGGTGGTGCTCGGCTCGCGCGGGCACGGTGAGTTCACCGGGTTGCTGGTCGGTTCCACCACATCCTCGGTGGCGGCCCACGCGCAGTGCCCGCTGGTGGTGGTGCGTGGCCGCACACTCGACGGGCGGCCGCCCACCGAAGGTCCGATCGTTGTCGGCGTCGACGGTTCGGAAAGCAGCAAGGCGGCAGTGGACGTCGCCTTCGCGCAGGCGTCGGCGATGTCGTCGACGTTGGTCGCGGTCAACGTGTGGAGTGACGTCAGCGTTCAGCCTTCGCTCGGTGCAAGCCCGGACGACCCTTTGTGGGGGGGTATTCAAACCGGGGAAGAGGTAGTACTTTCCGAGCGGCTCGCCGGCTTCCAGGAGCGGTATCCCGACGTCACGGTCGAACGCGTCGTCGCGCGGGATCGTCCAGTGCGTGTCCTCAGCGAATTCGCCGAGAAGGCGCAGCTCGTCGTGGTCGGCAGCCGTGGGCGCGGCGGCTTCACGGGTATGCTGCTCGGTTCCACCAGCAATGCCCTGATGCATACCGCCGACTGTCCGGTGATGATCGTGCGGGAACAGTAGCAAGCATGACCACGCGAGTGTTTCTCGTCGACGACCACGAGATCGTTCGCCGGGGCCTTCTCGACCTATTCGGCAGCGTGCCGGATCTGGAAGTGGTCGGGGAGGCGGGTTCGGTAGCGGAGGCTTTGTCCCGGTTGCCCACCAGCGGTGCGGATGTCGCCGTCCTGGACGTCCGGCTGCCGGACGGCAATGGTGTGGAGCTGTGCCGGGACCTTCGAGCCGCCCTGCCTGCGCTCCGCTGCCTCATGCTCACGTCGTACTCGGACGACGAGGCGCTATTCGACGCGATCATGGCGGGTGCGTCCGGTTTCGTCCTGAAGCAGATTCTCGGCACAGACCTGGTCTCCGCGGTCCGGACGGTGGGACAGGGGGGTTCGCTACTCGACAGCCGTGCCACGTCGGCGCTGATGCAGCGCATTCGTTCCGAGCGGAGAGAGGATCCGCTCGCGCAACTGTCGGAACAGGAACGGGCGGTATTCGAGCTGATCGGGGAGGGTCTCACCAACCGGGAGATCGCCGAGCGGCTGTTCCTCGCCGAGAAGACGATCAAGAACTACGTCTCGCGGCTGTTGGCCAAGCTTGGAATGCAAAGGCGAACTCAGGCAGCGGTATTGGCGACCGAGCTGCGGCGCCGGACCTAGGAGATGGGTACTCGCCATGTGACGAGTGTCCCCGAGGGGCCCGTCTCGACGGTGCAGGTGCCGCCGCACAACTCGGCCCGGTGATCGAGATTGGCCAGGCCGCTACGGTCTCCTGGCGTGATGCCGATCCCGTCGTCCTCCACGGTGATGCTGAGTTCGTCTTCGGCCGCGATGCAGATGTCGATCGTGGTCGCGCGAGCATGCCGCAGCGCATTACTCAGGGCTTCACGCAGGACTGCCTCGGCGTGCTGGTGGATCCGGTTCGGTACGAGTGTGTCAATGGCGCCGGCGAATTGAACGTTGGGAGCGATCGGTGACTGCGCCGTGAGATCACTGACAACGTCGAGGAGACGTCTGCGCAGGCTCGTCGCGGACGCGGCATCGGTGGCCTGAAGATCGAAGATCGTGGTACGGATTTCGCGCACCGTCCGATCGAGTTGCTCGACTGCGGTGGCCACGATGGAACGCACCGCCTCCGGCACATCCCCGTCGGCGTCGGTGCTCTGCAGGCTCATACCCGTGGCGAAGAGACGCTGAATCACGTTGTCGTGCAAGTCCCGGGCTATCCGGTCGCGATCGGCGAGTACCGACAACAGTCGCTGTTTGCGTTGCTGGTCCGCGAACTCGACGGCCACAGCGGCGAGGTCGGCCACCGACTCGAGCCGAGCAACCTCGTCGGGGTCCCACGGCACGTTCCCGCGGGCGGTGACCACCAGGACGCCGCCGACCCCAGATGCCGTCGACAACGGAAGAACGGCGGCGCGACCGGCATCCGGCGAGAACGGTGCCATACCGGCCAATCCCGTCAGCAGAGCGGGAGTCCGGGAATGCTGGACCTCGGCCAGCGGCTCGGCTTGCGCAGCGATCCGATAGGCGTCGGGGAGGGGACGTGCGGCGGTATCCGCTCCCACCACGGCGCCGTCGCCCTGCGTGACGACGATGAACACCTCGTCGCCGCTCGACAATTCGCGTACCTGCCCGGCGAGGGTGCGTAGGGTCTCGTCGAGTGAGCCACCGACCATCAAGCGCGACGTGATGGAGGCGACCGCCGTCAGCCACCGCTCGCGCGTCCGCGACTTCTCGAACAACCGGGCGTTGTCCACAGCTACCCCGGCCGACGTGGCGAGAGCGAGCAGGATCACCTCGTCCTCTTCCGTGAACTCGGGACCGCTGCGTTTCTCGGTGAGGTAAATGCTGCCGAACACGGTCCCGCGCATCATGATGGGCGCGCCGAGGAAGCTGCTCATCGGTGGGTGGCCGGGCGGAAGGCCGACAGCTTCGGGATGGCGGGAGAGGTTCGGCAGACGGACCGGGCGCGGGTCGTTGATCAGTAGGCCGAGCAGCCCGCGACCTTCCGGGAAATGGCCCATCCCGGCGCGCTCGTCCGGGGTGATGCCCTGAAACACGAACTCGGCCAGACCGCCGTCGGGGGCACGCACACCCAATGCGCCGTAGCGGGCGTCGAGCAGCGAGGTGGCCGAATCGACGATGCGCTGCAGGGTGGAATCGAGTTCGAGACCCGACCCCACCACCAGGACCGCCTCGAACAGACGCTGCAGACTCTGACGGGTGGGTACGACCTCGCTGAGGCCTCCGCGAGGCAGTCTGATCCTCATCCCGTGCTGGTCCCGTCCCATGTCAGCAGCATAGGTGTGAGAGGGGGGTAACGCCGGGAACTGGGGTATCGATAGAGGCGCGAGAGTGTTTACTCATTCGAAGTAACGCTTATCCATGAAGGACGAGGAGAAGAAGAATGAATCGACGGCACTTCGGACGACGGATCGCGGCAGGCCTGACCGCTGCAGTGGCAGCGACGATGATGTTTACCGGGGCGGCTTCGGCGCAGCCCACAGATTCAGTTCCGGCTGTCGACCCCACCACGGCGATCGCCAAGCTGCGGACCGCTGCAGCGGGTAATCCGGGCGCCGAGGCCGCCATCGAACGGCTGGCACTCTCACCGACCGATGCGGCCGCGATGGACATCGCCCTGCCGGGCCAGATCTTCCAGGTTCCCGCGTACTCCGACACCGGTCAGGGCGGACCCGTCCTCGGCCAGCTGTACGGCGCCGGAGTGGCAACCAACATGAGCAATCAGTTCCGCTTCGGGTTCTTCGGGGGACCGGGAACCATCGCTGCCGACCAGGCGGGTGCCCAGCTCGAGGTCGTGTATTACAGCTTCGCCACCGGTGCCAGTGGCGTCGTCAAGCTGGACCAGAACAACGTGGCGGTTCCCACCGTCATCTCCACCCCGCCGGTCGCGGGTCTCGGTGGTGGCCTGGTCGTGGCGGCCGTGTACGGGTCGCTGAATCATCAGGTCGGTCCGAACATCGTCAAGAGCACGATCTGGTGGCCCAGTCTGGGTACCGTGCTCGCCTGACAGTCGAGCCACTAGGTGGCGGGTCCGGCCGGCGGCCGGGCCTGCCACCACTCCGTCCAGCGCTCCTCCAGCTCGCGGAGCTCTTCCTCGTCCAGGCCGTACACGGCCAGCAGTATCTGAGCACCACCGTGCGGGCGCGCAGAGTTGACCGGCTGCTCGCCGAACTGCAGCAGTCCAGGGCCGAGATCGTCGACACTGACCGCGGTCTGATGCTCGCCGACGAAGCACACCACGCCGGACAGCAGGTCGCCCGCCGCAGAGACGGCGCTGAAGTGATCGCCCGGCCTCGAGCCGGTGATCTTGTCGAGGCCCAGCAGATGCTGCGCCGAATCTCCGTGCGCGACCGGGCCTTCGAGGAACAGCGTGCGCCGCTCCGCCAATCCGTGCCGCTCGATGCCGAATTTCAGGAACTGCAGAAACGTGGTCCAGCCCTCGGTGACGTCGTCATACCAGTCGGCCGCGTCCGGGCTGCTGTCGCGGGGCGGCCGGGTGATCCGCACGAGGGTAGTGCCCTCGTGTTCGTGGAGCGTGAAGCGGTCACCCCCGGCCAAGGCCAAGCTGTACGTGGCAGGATCCTCGATCACGTCGCGGAAATAGATTTCCTGGATCTCGGCGTCGAGGCCGTCATAATCCCATCCATGCCAGCGCCGGATCAGCTCCGGATCCCGCAGCGCGGGCCACACCACGGACGGCGCCGCAGCCACGGACACCTCGATCACCGGTTGCGTGTAGGTCATGTCACATGGCGACGGTGAGCAGGAAAGCCACGTCCTCCAGCGCTTCGACGCTGTGCCGATCACTCGGGAGAACCAGGAAATCGCCCGAGGAGCCTTTCCACGAATCCTCGCCCGACACCAGGGTCAGCTTGCCGCTGAGAATGAACAGAGTGCCTTCGCCCGGGCTCTCGTGCTCCGCCATCTTCTGACCTGCGGTGAGCGCGACAACGGTCTGACGGAGACTGCGCCGGTGGCCGCCGTACACGGTCTGCGAACTGCGACCGCTGGACGTCCCGCCTGCCAACTTCAGTTGCTGACGGGCAAGGGCGGTCAGTGACTTCTTGTCCATGAGTCGAGTATGACCCAACGCGCGCACCGTCACCCGGTGAATGGGGTAACGGTGCGGTCGTGGTGCTGTGGTCAGCGACGGGCGAGTGTCCACCCCTGCAGCGCCGCGAAGGCCCCGACCACAGCGGCCTGCAGTACAGCCCAGGCAGCTCCGGCAGTGGTGAGATGCTGCCATCCCGCGAGTACGAGTGCCAGGCTGGCGACCACCCACGCGGCATTGGCGACGATGACGGCCTCGACGGTCGCGGTTCGCGGGCGGTCGGGCGCACTCACCGACCACACGCCCACGGCGAAGGCGAGGAGGAACACCCCGATGACCCGCAGAAAACCAGTCGTCGGACCGAGAAGGCCGTCGAGTAGGCCGGCGGCAACGAGATAGGCAAGCCCGTTGACGCCCGTGACGACGGCGTCGAGGCGCAATACGAGGCGCAGCGGGGAGAGGGCGGTTCGGGCTTCGAGTGCGGCGATCATGTCGGCGATCCTCACGTGAGACGAGTGAACGGGTATGTCACTCAGACTCGCGCCGAAACCTAATGCTCTCAATTACCTCGCAGGTAATGCCCGGGTGTAGGTAATCCACCGGTACCGGGTGCCGTTCTTCGCCGACGTGAGCCACTCACCGGTGTCCTCGGCGTACCAGGAGTCGTCGATCGGCGGCGCCCAGGCATCGCCGTCGACCGTGACGTCGACTTCGGTGACGAACAACTGTGTGGCGAAAGGCATTGCCGCATTGTATATTTCGCCGCCGCCGATGATGCAGACGTCCTCGCTCGTCAGTGCCAGGGCCGATGCGAGCCCGGACGCGGTCTCCGCGCCCTCCGCCATCCAGTCCGGCTGCCTGGTGACCACGATGTTGCGCCGCCCCGGTAGTGGCCGGAATTTTGCCGGCAACGAGTCCCAGGTCTTACGGCCCATCACCACGGGGTGTCCCTGCGTGACCTTCTTGAAGTACGCCATGTCCTCGGGCACGTGCCACGGAATGGTGTTGTCGCGGCCGATGACGCCACCGTTCGCCTGCGCCCAGACCAGGCTGACCTGCCGTACGCCCACTAGACGGCCACCGGGGCCTTGATGGCCGGGTGATGCCGGTAGTCGACGATCTCCACGTCCTCGAAGGTGTAGTCGAAGATCGAATCCCGCTTGTTCAGCTTCAACGTCGGATACGGGAACGCTTCCCGGCTCAGCTGCTCCGTGACCTGGTCAACGTGATTGTCGTAGATGTGGCAGTCGCCGCCCGTCCAGATGAAGTCACCCGGTTGGAGTCCGGCCTGCTGCGCCACCATATGGGTGAGCAGCGCGTAGCTGGCGATGTTGAACGGAACACCCAGGAACATGTCCGCGCTGCGCTGATACAGCTGGCACGACAACCGGCCGTCCGCCACGTAGAACTGGAAGAACGCATGGCACGGCGCCAACGCCATCTGCGGGATGTCGCCCACGTTCCACGCCGACACGATGATGCGCCGGGAATCCGGATTGGACTTCAGCGTCTCGATGGTCTGGGTGATCTGATCGATGTTCTCACCCGAGGGGGTGGGCCAGCTGCGCCACTGCACGCCGTAGACCGGGCCGAGTTCACCGTCCGCGTCGGCCCACTCGTCCCAGATGGTCACGCCGTTGTCCTGAAGCCATTTCACGTTCGAGTCGCCGCGCAGGAACCACAGCAGCTCGTAGACGATCGACTTGAGGTGCACCTTCTTGGTCGTGACCAGCGGAAACCCGTCCGCCAGATTCCACCGCATCTGATGACCGAAGACACTCCTCGTGCCGGTTCCGGTGCGGTCGGCCTTCGGTGTGCCGGTGTCCAGCACGAGTCGGAGGAGGTCTTCGTACGGGGTCGGCACAGTCACGGCGTTCAGTTTAGGCGCTCCGCGCCCGTGCGCCTTTCTGGTGGCTGGAGCAACCAGAAAGGCGCACGGGCGATAGCCTTCGCCCATGCGTGAACTTCTCGTGATCGGCATCGGCGCCGGCGACCCCGATCAGGTGACCGTCCAGGCGATCAAGGCGATGAACAAGGCTGATGTGTTCTTCGTCATCGGCAAGGGCGACGAGAAGCAGGACCTCGTCGATCTCCGCACCACCATTCTCGAGGAACACGTCACCGGTCCGTATCGGGTGGTCGACATCGTCGACCCACCGCGGAACCGCACGCCCGACGACTACGAGGGCGTGGTGGACGACTGGCACGAGCGCCGGGCGGCACTGTTCGAGGAGAAGTTTGCGGCCGAACCGGGAGTCGGGGCGATCCTCGTGTGGGGTGACCCGTCGCTCTACGACAGCACGTTGCGGATCGTCGAGCGAGTACTCGCCCGCGGGAATGTGTCGTTCGACTACTCGGTGATCCCCGGTGTGACCAGTGTGCAGTCACTGGCGGCGGGACACCGGATGGTGCTCAACCGCATCGGTGAACCCATTCACATCACCACCGGTCGCCGGCTTGCCGAGGGACTCCCCGAGGGCGTCGACAACGCGGTGGTGATGCTCGACGCGAACACGACGTTCACCCATGTACCCGGCGAGGACGTACAGATCTGGTGGGGCGCCTACCTGGGCACCCCCGACGAGGTCCTCATCTCCGGTCGCCTCCGCGACGTCGAAAGCGAGATCCAGCGGGTGCGGGCCGAACTTCGCGAGCGCAAGGGCTGGATCATGGACACGTACCTGCTGCGGCGGTAGGTCGGTTAGCCTGGTGCTATGCCCGAGCTGCCGGAGGTGGAGGCGTTAGCCGAGTTCCTGCGGAAACACGCCGTGGGGGCGGTGGTCGGACGGGTGGACGTGGCCGCGCTGAGTGTCCTGAAGACGTTCGACCCACCGATCACGGCGTTGCAGGGCCGGGATGTGACGGGTGCTGCGCGTTTCGGTAAGCACCTGGCCCTCGACTGCGACGGGGTGTGGTTGGTCACGCATCTTTCCCGCGGAGGATGGTTGCGCTGGACCGACAACCCGTCGGCCGCCCCGCCGAAGCCGGGGAAGGGTCCGCTCGCGTTGCGGCTCCACTTCTTCACTCCGGAGGGGGCGACACCGGCGTTCGACCTCACCGAGGCGGGAACGAAGAAGCGGCTCGCGGTGTGGGTGGTGCACGACCCGCAGGAAGTGGAGGGGATCGCGCGTCTCGGCCCCGACGCCTTGGAGGTCACCGAACCGGAGTTCGCCGCGTTGCTCGAGACCTCCTCGGCGCGGATCAAGAACGCCCTGGTCGATCAGTCTCTGCTGGCCGGCGTGGGCAATGCGTACTCGGACGAAATACTGCACACGGCGAAGATTTCACCGTTCGCGACGGCGAAGACACTGCCGGAGGATTCCGTCCACATTCTGTACGACGCGATGCGCACGGTGCTGATCGATGCTGTCGAACGGTCGCTCGGCCAGGATGCCGCGCGGCTCAAGGGGGAGAAGAGATCCGGTATGCGGGTGCACGCGCGCACAGGTCTACCCTGCCCGGTGTGCGGCGACACGGTGCGGGAAGTATCGTTCGCGGAGAAGTCTTTTCAGTACTGTGCCACCTGTCAGACCGGCGGCAAGGTGCTCGCGGATCGGCGGATGTCCAGGCTGCTGAAGTAGCTCTACGCACGCATATAGTTGTCGCCATGCGGAAACAGGCACCCGAGCGGTTCGGTACACCTCTGACGGCGGGCGCGATACGCGTGATGCTGCTCGGGTCGGGTGAGCTCGGCAAAGAAGTCATCATCGCCCTGCAGAGACTCGGCGTCGAGGTGATCGCGGTCGACCGGTACGACAATGCGCCCGGGCATCAGGTGGCGCATCGCGCGCACACCGTCGACATGAGCGACCCGGATGCGCTGTTGCGGCTCATCGACGCCGAGAAGCCGCACTTCGTTGTTCCCGAGATCGAGGCCATTGCCACCGACGCGCTGGCCACCGTAGAGGAGTCCGGTGCCGCCGTGGTGATCCCGACGGCGCGCGCGACCGCGCTCACCATGAATCGGGAGGGGATACGCCGTCTCGCGGCAGAGGAACTGGGACTCCCGACGTCGCCGTACGAATTCGCCGACTCGCTGGACGCAGTGCGTTCCGCTGTCGAACGCGTCGGTGTGCCGTGTGTGATCAAGCCGGTGATGTCCTCGTCAGGGAAGGGGCAGTCGACCGTCCGCGATCTCGAGGACGTTGACAAGGCCTGGGAATACGCACTTTCCGGGGGCCGGATCAATCACGGACGCGTCATCGTCGAGGGGTTCGTCGACTTCGACTACGAGATCACGCAACTCACCGTCCGGGCCGTCGGAATGGACGGTGAAGTGCACACCGCCTACTGCGAGCCCATCGGTCACCTGCAGGACGCCGGTGACTACGTGGAGTCGTGGCAGCCGCAGGCGATGAGCCCGGTAGCGCTCGCCCGTGCGCGGGAGATAGCGGGGACGGTGACCGCGGCGCTGGGCGGCAGGGGAGTGTTCGGTGTCGAGCTGTTCGTCAAGGGTGACGACGTCTATTTCTCGGAGGTGAGTCCCCGTCCACACGACACCGGCTTGGTAACTCTACGCACTCAACGCTTCTCGGAGTTCGAGCTCCACGCGCGCGCCGTACTCGGGCTTCCCGTCGACACCACGCTCACCGCGCCCGGCGCGTCCGCGGTGATCTACGGCGGCAGGGACGCAGTCGGCATCGGTTTCGAGGGCGTTGCCGAAGCGATGGCCGTACCGGAAACCGACCTACGGCTGTTCGGGAAACCCGAAAGTTACGTCCGACGGCGCATGGGAGTGGCCGTGTCCACGGGACCCGACGTCGAGACGGCGCGCAGCAGGGCGCGCGAGGCCGCGTCCCGCGTTCGTCCGGTCGCATGAGCACGGGAGCAGAGGCGCTCGTCGGCCTCGTTATCGTGATCGGGTTGATCGGTGTGGTCATTCCGGTACTACCCGGAACGATACTGATCTTCGCCGCAATTCTGGTGTGGGCCATCATGTCCGGCACCGCTACCGCGTGGGCCGTGTTCGCCGCTGCCACGCTGTTTCTCGTGGTGAGTGGCGTCGTGAAATACACTTGGCCAGGTAAGCGGATGCGCAGTGCCGGCGTGCCCAACATGTCACTGGTCGCCGGTGGACTGACGGGGATCGTCGGATTCTTCGTCATCCCGGTAGTGGGTTTGTTTCTCGGCTTCATCGCGGGAACGTATGTGGCCGAGCTCTACCGGCTGCGGGCGCACAACCGTGCGTGGGCGTCGACGTGGCACGCGTGCAAGGCGGTCGGGCTGTCGATGCTGATCGAACTGCTCGGCGCCCTGATCGCCTCCGGTGTCTGGCTGGCCGCCGTGGTCGCGACTTAGGGGTATCCAGACGCCGTCGACACCTGCAAGTATGGAATGCGGAACGAGATCTCCCACCTAGCGGAGGAACGCCCGTGCATACCAAGACGACCTGGATACTCGGTCCCCTCACTGTCATCGTCCTGGCCATGAGCGGCTGTGGGGACGACTCGTCAGGCTCGTCGGCGGCGAGCGACACCAGCGCCGCAGCCTCGGCGACCACCACCGCGGCAGCGGCCGCCCTGATGGAGCAGATTCCCTCCCCGTTCGAAGAAGAACCCCAGCTCGAGAGAACCTTCCTCGGCGCGGTGAACGATTCGGACGCCTATGTTGCTGTCGTTACGTCGGGTAGCGACGCCGTCGCATTCCTGTGCGATGGCGACGACATGTGGATGTGGATGTCCGGAACGATGGACGGTGACCGGCTGGCACTGACCGCGCCGGACGGGTCGACGCTCACCGGCACGATGAGCGACGGAAAGGTGTCGGGGACGGTCACCGGTGCGGGCATGACCGACAAGGCGTTCGAGGCCGCACCCGCGGCGGTCGATGAAGGGCTCTACCGCGCCACCACCAACCGCGACGGTGCCGACTACACCCTCGGTTGGATCATGCGCACTGACGGGGTTCGGGGGCTCGAACGGCAGGCCAACGGATCGACCATGGGTGGTATCGCCGTCGACCGGAACGACGACGACATGGACGAACGCAACCGGGAGCGGCGGCAGGAGCGCAGGGACAACGATCAGGCCGCATGCGAGCAGATGGGCGGATACAACGACTGGCTCGCCTCACAACCGCAGACGCCGCCGGTCAGCGAGATGATGTCGATGAACAGCATGCAGATGGAAGGCTGCTAGCAGGGGCCCTGTTCGGAATTGCAGCGGTACCACTCTCGTGCGTTGTCGCCCATGACGGCATCGAAATCGTCTCCGACCGCCTCCGCGACGATGTCGATGTCGCTGTCCTGGAACACTCTTCGTGAACGGCTGCCGGGGAGATCGGTGCCGAACATCAGTGCCCGGGGATTGACGGCATGAATTTGGCGGAGCACTTCGCACACGTCGTCGATGGTCGTTCTACCGAACCCCGTTGCTTTCACGCGTGCGCCGCGGTCGACGAGATCCAGTAGGTAGGGCAGCCCGCGGGTCGACATGCCGAGGTGATCGATACTGACGGCAGGCAGCTTGGCGAACACCGGCTCCAGCGACAACAGGAGTGTGGCGTCGACGTAGAACTCGGCGTGCCAGCCGGCGAGTTCGTACGCGCGCAGTGCCTGCTTGGTGAGGAGCTTCAGGTCGGTCGCGCTGCGGCGGAGGTTGAACCGGACTGCCCGCACGCCGGCAGAATCGAGTCGCAGAATGTCTTCGTCGGTGGCGTCGGGCTCGAGGTGTGTGACGCCGACCCAGCTGGGGCCGAGTTCTTCCAGCGCGGCAATCAGATAGCTCTGGTCGGTGCCCTGGTACGACGCCGTGACCACGGCGCCACCGTCCACGCCGAAACCTTCGGTCCGTGCACGGTAATCGGCAATGGTGAAGGGGTCAGGCAGGTAGCCGTGATTCTCGAACACCGGGAACCGGGGATCGATGATGTGCACGTGGGCATCAAACACGGTTCACATTTTGCCTTGTCGTCGGCGTACCACGCGGGGAGGGACTGCGAAGGGAGCCTCCCGTGGGAGGCTCCCTTCGCTGATGCTCGACGATCAGGCCTTGTCGGGCTCGCTGGCCTTGAGCATGTCTTCGCGTTCGACGACCTTGATGCGCTCGCGGCCCTCGGGCTCACCGAGGCTGCGCTCGTGCGCGTCGAGGCGGTACCAGCCCTGCCAGGTGGTGTACGGAATCTGCTTGCCCTCGAGGTACTCGATGATCGCGTCCTCGGACGGGTTGGCCGGTTCGGCGAAGGTGGGCCGGTCCTCGAGCAGGTTTGCCACGGTCTCGTTGGCGTCGCCCTTGGTGTGCCCGATCAGGCCGACGGGGCCGCGCTTGATCCAGCCGGTGACGTAGGTGGCCGGCATGAACCGGGCGGCACCCTCGGCCGAGTCGTCGGCGATGACGCGTCCGGCCTCGTTGGGGACGGTGCCGGCCTGCTCGTCGAACGGCAGCTTCGCAATGTTCTGCGACAGGTAGCCCACCGCGCGGTACACGGCTTGGACGTCCCAGTCGTTGAACTTGCCGGTGCCCTTGACGTTGCCGGTGCCGTCGAGCTGGGTGCGCTCGGTGCGCAGACCGACGACCTTGCCGTCCTCGCCGAGGACCTCGGTGGGTGATTCGAAGAAGTGCAGGTACAGCCGGTGCGGCCGGTTGCCGACGTCGCGGATGGCCCAGTCCTGCAGGGTGTTGGCCACCATGTCGACCTGCTTGGAGTTGCGGCGTGCCTGCTCCGAGCCCTCGTCGTAGTCGATGTCCTCGGGGTCGACGATGACCTCGATGGTCGGGGAGTGATCGAGTTCGCGCAGCTCGAGGGGCGTGAACTTGGCCTGCGCCGGTCCGCGGCGGCCGAAGACGTGGACCTCGACGGCCTTGTTGGCCTTGAGTCCCTCGTAGACGTTGGCGGGGATTTCGGTCGGCAGCAGCTCGTCGCCGGTCTTCGCGAGGACGCGGGCGATGTCGAGGGCGACGTTGCCGACACCGAGGACGGCGACCTTCTCCGCGTCGAGCGGCCAGGTGCGCGGCACATCGGGGTGACCGTCGTACCAGGAGACGAAGTCGGCGGCGCCGTAGCTGCCGTCGAGGTCGATGCCCGGGATGTTCAGGTCGCGGTCGGCGTTGGCGCCGGTGGAGAAGATCACCGCATCGTAGAAGTTGTGCAGGTCTTCGAGGGTGATGTCGGTGCCGTAGTCGATGTTGCCGAGCAGGCGCACCGACGGCTTGTCGAGCACCTTGTGCAGGGCGGTGATGATGCCCTTGATGCGCGGGTGGTCGGGGGCGACGCCGTAGCGGATCAGACCGAACGGTGCCGGCATCCGCTCGAACAGGTCGATGCTGATCCCGCCGTCCGAGGCGGCATCAGATTTCATGAGTGCATCGGCAGCGTAGATACCGGCGGGGCCGGCACCGACGATCGCTACGCGCAACGGACGTGTCTGATCAGTCATCTGGAGCGAACTACCTTCTGATGGGCGGACAACGAATTTTCAGCTTAAGTTAAGCCCAGCCTAATCGGGTGGCCGAGGTGTGGCGTCACGCCCCTGCCCGGCCGGGCCCGCACTCGGTGGCGCCGGTGAGAGCTGGGCGGCTCCCATTGTCTGGGCTTGCGAATGTCGAGGGTAGTCGTCTCCCGGTTGGGGGGTCACAAATCAGATTTGTACCAGCTGCTCTATACACTGCTGACCACGCCGAAAATGAAGGGAAGTCATGTCCGATCCGAGCGAATCGCCGCACAACGCCGCGGGGGACGACCCGGAGGATCCCCGGCGTACCACTGCCACACCGTTCATCGCCGCCGTCGCCCTCGTCGTGATCATCCTGGTCGCGATCGTCGTCGGCAGTATTCTCTCGCCCGCCGACGAGAACGTCACCGAGGCGGACCGCATCAACCGCTCGGTGGCCGATTACATCCAGGCCCGCAATCATGACGACGCCGACCTGCAGAAGTCGTTGGTGTGTTCTACCTGGTCGGACGACCGTTCACCGCTCGCGGGGCGCGAAGGGGAGGTCACCCTGCAGGGTGTCGACTCCTCCGAGGTGAACGGCGACCGCGCCCGGGCAGAGGTGCGGATCACGGCCGAGGACGGTCGTGGTGAGACGACGGACACCTGGCAGCTGGCCCGCTCCGGCGACAAGTGGGTCGTGTGCAATTGATGCGTGCCCAGAAGAGGCCGCTTGCCCGGGAGGGCATCGAAAAGAGGGTTGTGAAAAGCTGACATGGTGAGTTACGCAGGCGACATAACGCCGGAGCATGCCTGGGAGCTGCTTCGCGACAATCCCGACGCTGTGCTGGTCGACGTACGAACAGATGCCGAATGGAAATATGTCGGTGTTCCCGATACGTCCTCACTGGGCAAGCAGCCGGTGCTGATCGAGTGGGTGAGCTATCCCCACGGTGCGCGCAACGACAATTTCGTGGATCAGTTGAAGGAAGCCGGGATCACCGGGGGCGAGGACGCACCCGTCATCTTCCTGTGTCGATCCGGTCAGCGTTCCATCGGTGCGGCGGAGGCCGCGACAGCGGCGGGCATCGGCCCGTCGTACAACCTGCTCGACGGTTTCGAAGGCGCCCTGGACGCCGACGGTCATCGTGGGGCGGTCGGCTGGCGGGCGCTGGGCCTGCCGTGGAGGCAGTGGTGAGTGCAATTCCCCAGGGCGGCGCGTTTCAGAAGGCGCTGCCGGACGGCATCGGTCAGGGCACGATCAGTGTGCGCGGCGGAACCCTTCGATCAGGCTTCGAGGAGACGTCCGAAGCGATCTTCCTGAATTCGGGCTTCGTGTTCGAGAGCGCGGGTGCGGCCGAGGCGTCGTTCACCGGCGATATCGACCACTTCGTCTATTCGCGTTACGGCAACCCGACCGTGAAGATGTTCGAGGAGCGGCTCCGTCTCATCGAGGGTGCGGAAGCGTGCTTCGCCACCGCGAGCGGGATGTCGGCGGTGTTCACCGCCCTGGGCGCCCTGCTGAAGGCCGGAGACCGCCTGGTGGCGGCGCGCAGCCTGTTCGGGTCCTGCTTCGTGGTGTGCAACGAGATCCTGCCGCGCTGGGGTGTCGAGACCGTGTTCGTCGACGGCGAAGACCTCGACCAGTGGGAGGAGGCCCTCTCGACGCCCACCACGGCAGTGTTCTTCGAGACGCCTTCCAATCCGATGCAAACGCTCGTGGACGTGCCGCGCGTGGTGGAGCTGGCGCATGCGGCAGGTGCCAAGGTGGTGCTGGACAACGTGTTTGCTACACCGCTGCTGCAACGCAGCCTCGATCTGGGAGCTGACGTCGTCGTCTACTCCGGGACGAAGCACATCGACGGTCAGGGGCGCGTGCTCGGCGGTGCGATCCTCGGCTCACAGGAGTACATCGACGGTCCGGTCCAGAACTTGATGCGTCACACAGGTCCGGCACTCAGTCCGTTCAACGCCTGGACGCTACTCAAGGGCCTGGAGACGATGCCGATTCGCGTGCGGCACTCGGTCGGTTCCGCTTTGCAGATCGCGCGGTTCCTCGAATCGAATGCCTCGGTCGAATGGGTCAAGTACCCGTACCTCGAGTCCCATCCCCAGCACGAGCTCGCCAAGCGCCAGATGAGCGGCGGCGGCACGGTGGTCACCTTCGCGCTCGCTGCCGCCGAGAACGAGGCCAAGAAGCGTGCGTTCGAAGTACTCGACGCGCTGCGGCTGGTCAACATTTCGAACAATCTCGGTGACTCCAAGTCGCTCATCACCCACCCCGCCACCACGACCCACCGGGCAATGGGACCCGAAGGGCGTGCGGCAGTGGGAATTACGGACGGCGTCGTCCGGCTCTCCGTCGGACTCGAAGACACCGAGGACCTACTGTCCGATCTCGAGCACGCGCTGAGCTGACTACACCTCGGACCGTCCGAAGTCAGACCGAGGTTTCGGCCCGATCGAACGGATCCGAGGTGCGCCCGACGAGATCGGCCACGGACTTGAGGACTGCTGTGGGGCGGTACGGGAAGAGCTCGACCGAATCGCGCGTCGAGATACCGGTCAGCACCAGAATGGTCTGCAGCCCGGCTTCGAGCCCGCACACGATGTCGGTGTCCATGCGATCGCCGATCATCAGGGTGTTCGCGGAGTGCGCCCCGATGGCCCGGAGTGCCGAGCGCATCATCAGGGCGTTCGGCTTGCCCACGTAGTAGGGGTCGCGGCCGGTGGCCTTGCTGATCAACGCGGCAACGGACCCGGTGGCGGGTAACGATCCCTCCCGGGACGGTCCGGTGGGATCGGGGTTGGTGGCGATGAAGCGAGCACCTCTCTCCACCAGGCGGATTGCGGTGGTGATCGCCTCGAAGGAGTACGTGCGGGTCTCGCCGAGCACCACATAGTCGGGATCGTTCTCGGTGAGGACGTAACCGATGTCGTGCAATGCGGTGGTGAGACCGGACTCACCCACCACATAGGCGCTGCCGTTCGGGCGCTGGCTCGCCAGGAACGTTGCGGTCGCCAACGCGGACGTCCAGATGGATTCCTCGGGAATGTCGAGTCCCGTGCGGAGAAGCCGGGCGCGGAGGTCGCGGGGTGTCCTGATGGAGTTGTTGGTGAGCACGATGAATGGGATCTCGGCTTCGCGGAGCTCGGCCAGGAAGAGGTCTGCCCCCGGGACCAGGTGTTCTTCGTGAACGAGAACTCCGTCCATGTCCATCAGGTACGTCCAGCCGGGGTTCTCTACATCTGTTGTGCTCACCGACCCAGTATGAGGCAGCACCAGGCGGCATGCGCGACTACGCCAGGAGCCGGCCCAGCCCGATCAGGCCGACCACCACGATGGTCACCCGGAGTGCGGTGGGGGACAGGCGACGGCCGTAGCGGGCCCCGAGCACTCCGCCGAGGAGCGAACCGACCGCGATGAGGCCCGCGGCGGCCCAGCTGATCCGGTCGAAGGCGACGAGCGTGTACGCGAGCGCGGCGACGATGTTGACGAGCAGGGAGAGCAGGTTCTTCGCGCCGTTCATCCGCTGCAGACTCTCGGGGAGGATCGCCCCCATCACACCCATCAGAAGGATGCCCTGCGCTGCGGTGAAGTACCCGCCGTACACCCCGACCGCGAACGTGCCGGCCGTCAGCAACAGCAGACGCGGCCGGCTGAGGCCGGCTTCGTGGCTACCGCGCTCCTTCGCCCACGCCTGGATCCGCGGCTGCAACACCACGAGCACGAGCGCCAGGACCAACAACACAGGGACGATGAACTCGAACACCGATTCGGGCAGGTGCAGCAACAACCAAGCGCCGAGAATTGCACCGCACAGTGACGCCGGGATCTGCCAGCGCAGCCGGGACCCCTGCCCGGCCAACTCTCGCCGGTAACCCCAGGTGCCGGAGACGCCGCCGGCGACCAACCCCACCGCATTCGACATCGTGGCGGTCACGGGTGGAAACCCGAACGCCACCAGGGTCGGGAAGGTGATGAGCGTGCCGCTGCCGACGACCGCGTTGATCGCACCTGCGCCGATGCCGGCAACGAGGATCGCAATGGCTTCGAGTGGAGTCACCGGGGCGACGTTACAAGGGACGTCTGGCACCCTGCGCCCGGGTTCCGGAGACGCGGCCCCGTAGAGAGGTGCCCACCCCATCCAACCTCATGGCGCGGCCGGTGTCAGCAATTGCACGCAGCCTGATCCGATTGCGTGGGTTCTTCGGGTTTCCCCTGTGTGGCAGGGGAATTCACGTGTTGACGAGGTGGCGTGATGCGGATAGTGTTCGCGTCAACCATCCAGAGCGACCGAGAGACCTGGCTCGTCGACGTCGCAGCAACCCTTCCGACATTGTTTCGGGTGTGGGTGCTACCGCCAGGATCGATGGAAGGCATCACATGACTCACCCCGCACGCAGCACCTGGCGCAGACGGCACATCGATCTGTGCCGCACCAAGTCTTGCGGTTGTTGACGTAGGCCCACCTCTCAGCTCACCGGGCGCAGCGCTCGGTGAGTCTCTCGCGCGTGTCCACGGGGAGCGTGGAAGTGCGCTTCCCTCTCGATCCTCGCCTCGATGAAAGGCCGTGTAGTGATGTCTGTCATAAGTGCGCCCCGACCCGTGGAGGACAGCCTCGACGACGGTGCACTCGGGGTGCACGCCTTCGAGAAGGCTGTGCCCGCTCCCTCGTCGGCGTCGAGGAAGTTCCAGTCGGCATGAAGTTTCTCCTGATGACTCTCGTCACGCATCAGCCCGACCCGGTAACCGGCGAGAAAGTCGACACTGCGACGCGATTGCGGGAAGTAGTCGATTCGGCGGTCCTCGCCGAACAACTCGGGTACGACGGGTTCGCTGTCGGTGAGCGGCACGAACATCCGTTCCTGTCTTCGGCACCGCCCGTCGTGCTCAGCGCGATCGCGGCGCGTACCACCACATTGCAGTTGTGGACAGCCGTGACCACGCTCAGCCTGCTCGACCCGGTCCGGGCCTTCGAGGACTATTCGACGCTGGACAACCTGTCGGGCGGCCGCCTGCAGCTGATCATCGGCAAGGGAAACGGCACGGCCCAGGCCGAACTGTTCTCCGTGACCCCCGACGACCAGTGGGATCGCAATCGCGAGGGGTACGAACTGTTCCGGCAACTGTGGGAGAGCGAGGACGTGACGTGGGAAGGCAGCTTCCGTCCGCGTCTCGAACACGCTGTCGCACTTCCGCGACCACTCCAGCCCTGGATCCGGATCTGGCACGGCAGTGCCACGAGTGAGGAGTCGGTCGACTTGGCCGCTCGCTACGGTGATCCACTCTTTTCCGCCAACGTCACCAACCCTGTCGAGCCGTATGCCGAACTCATTCGCCACTATCGCGAGCGGTGGATCGACTACGGCCGCGACCCCGCTGACGCTCTGGTCGGCGCCGGGACTGCGGGCTTCTATGTGACGCCGAAGTCGCAGGACGCCGTCGACACCTGGCGGCCGATCCATGCCGCAAGGATCGAGTTCGCGCGCAGGACCGGACTGCCCGTGGTGTTCGACACGGTCGAAGACTTCGTGGAGCGAAGCTCGGCGCTCATCGGCAGTCCGGAGCAGGTGATCGACAAGGTCGCGCGGTACCACGAGCAGTTCGGCCACGAAGTGATCCACCTCGGGGCCGATCGAGTGGGGACAAGCGACAAGCAGCACCGCGAAAGTCTCGAGCTCTTCCAGGCAGAAGTGGCGCCCGCGTTGCGCGCGACCATTCCGAGCCGATCCCTCGCAACCCTTCCGTGCACGTGAGCGTCCCCGAATCCCGGGTGTCATTCGTGCCTGTCGTCGAAATTACGGAGCTATCGGTGTCCTCAGTGCTTGTGTCCTTGTCCCCGACCTTCCGCGGAAAAGCCCGCATCGCAGCAGGTATCGGCGTCGCCGCCGTGCTGGCCACGGCGCTCACCGCCTGCGGTGGCGGTTCCAGCAGTTCCTCCGCGGATGCGGGTCCCGCGCAACCGGGCGGCACACTCCGCTACGGCCTGTCCCAGGCGCCCACATGCGCCGACCCCGCACAGTCCGGCACGAACCAGACGATCTACGTGACTCGCCAGGTGGTCGATTCGCTCACTGATCAGGATCCCCGAACAGGTGAACTGACGCCGTGGCTCGCGGAGACCTGGGAACTGAACGCCGACGCCTCCGCCTTCACCTTTCGCCTGAAGGAGGGCGTCACCTTCAGCGACGGAACGCCCCTCACTGCTGAGTCGGTGAAGAAGAATTTCGACGCGCTCGTCAACACCCTCACCGGGGCCAAGGCGCCACTGGCCGCCAGCTACCTGACCGGATACATCGGGACCACCGTGATCGATGCGCGCACCGCGCAGGTCAACTTCTCGGCACCCAACGCCCAGTTCCTGCAGGCATCGTCCACCCCGCAGCTGGGCATTCTGTCGGATGCGTCCGTCGCCAAGCCGGCGGAGGAGCGCTGCACCGGCAACATCTCGGGAACCGGGCCGTTCACGTACGCCGACTACCAGCAGGACAAGTCGGTGACCCTCGCCAAGCGGGCCGGATACAGCTGGGGATCAGACGTGTTCGGTCACGACGGCGAGGCCTACCTCGACACCATCGAGTTCAGCGTGGTGCCCGAATCCGGTGTCCGTACGGGCAGCCTGTCCTCGGGACAGCTGGACGCAATCAGCGATGCGCTGCCGCAGGATGCCCCGCAGATCGAAGGCGCCGGTGGGCAGGTGCTCACCACATCGAACCCGGGTACGCCATTCGGCTTCCAGCCCAACGTGACTCGCGGACCGCTCGTGGATCCCGTCGTGCGCAGTGCGCTGGTCTCGGCGATCAACCGGCAGGAACTGGTCGACACCGTGCTCGGCCCCAACTTCACGCCCGCCACCAGCACGCTGGCCAGCCGCACCCCCGGCTACGTGGCGCTGCCGGACGTGACGTACGACCCGGAGAAGGCCAAGTCCATCCTGGATCAGGCCGGTTGGGTTCCCGGTGCCGACGGCATCCGGGAGAAGAGCGGTCAGAGGCTGAGCTTCCCCGTTCTGTTCAGCTCCGTGTTTGCCGGCAACCAGGCC
This sequence comes from Rhodococcus sp. MSC1_016, assembly GCF_023667485.2. NCBI lineage: Bacteria > Bacillati > Actinomycetota > Actinomycetes > Mycobacteriales > Nocardiaceae > Rhodococcus > Rhodococcus sp. MSC1_016. The sequence goes on along the minus strand of NZ_JAMOZI020000001.1, from coordinate 4,004,306 downwards.
ATCCTCGAACTGGTGCAGCAGCAGCTCACAGCGGTGGGAGTAGATCTGCAGCTGAATCTCGTGGCCACTCCGGAGGCCACCGCTCGCCAGAATGCCAAGGACTTCGACGCCACCTACTACAACAGCACCCGCGCCGACGGTGACATCCTGCGTACCCAGTTCGGACTCGACGGCCGCAACCTCAACAGCCGTGGCCCGATTCCCGCGCTCGACGACGTGCTTGCAAAGCAACTCGCCACCACCGACACCACCGAGCGGAACGCACTTCTCGCCGACGCCCAGCAGCAGGTGCTCGACAACGGCCTGTGGATTCCCACCGTGGAGCTGTCGCAGGCGATCGGCGCAGGACCGGACGTGCAAGATCTGAAGTTCGAGGCCTCGGCCAGGCTCCAGTTCTTCGATACCTGGATCAGTGGACGCTAGAAGATGACTCGATACCTCGGATCCCGTGTCCTGCAGGCGTTGGGCGTGCTGTGGGCAACATTCACCGTGTCGTTCGCAGTCCTGTTCCTACTGCCTTCGGACCCCGTGAGCATCGCGGTCGATTCCGCAACAGCGGGGACGACGGTCGATGCGGCGGCCGTTGCGGAGTTGCAGGCGCGGTACGGCCTGGACCAGCCGGTATGGGTGCAGTACTGGAACTCCCTGAGCCACTCCGTTCGCGGTGACTTCGGATACTCGATCGCCACCGGGCAGTCGGTGACCGAGGCCATCGGGAACGCGGTGCCCAGCACCCTCGCGCTCGCGTCCGTGGCGCTCGTTCTCGCCGTGGTGTTCGGGACCGCGGTAGCGTTCGTCGCCACGTACACCAGGGTGCGCGGGGTACGGAATCTGTTGTTCTCGCTGCCCCCGCTCGGTGTCGCGGTGCCGACGTTCTGGGTAGGTCTTATTCTGCTGCAGCTGTTCTCGTTTCGATTGAAAGCCTTTCCGGCGTTCGGCGACCAGGGAATCGCGACCCTGGTGCTTCCCGCGGTCACTCTCGCGCTGCCGACCGGCGCCGTGATCGCCCAGGTGCTCGCCGCGAGTCTGCAGACCACGTGGCGGCAGCCGTTCATCGACACCGCCCGGGCGAAAGGAGCCTCCCGGTGGAGGATCCAGACCCGGCACGCGCTGCGGTTGTCGAGCATCCCCGCCTTCACCATCGCCGGAGTATTGGTGGGCACGCTGCTGGCCGGGTCCGTGGTCGTCGAAACGGTGTTTTCACGAGCCGGAGTCGGGCGGCTCACGCAGACTTCCGTGATGGCGCAGGATATTCCGGTGGTCCAGGGAATCGTGGTACTGAGCTCGCTTGCCTACGTCCTCGTCAACCTCGCCGTGGATCTGCTCTACCCGCTGATCGATCCGCGAATCGTCGAGGGCAGGAAGCGGGCGAGCATGGAGCACACGAAAAAGGAGGAGATCGTTCATGTCTGACATCCTCACGAGGGAGGTGACGGGCGAGGTCGTCGATGTCGGCGCGTCTCCGCGCATACTCACACCCGTGGCCGGGTTCTTCCCTGTTACCCGCCGGCGCAGTGTCACGGCCTGGTTGCGTCGCAATCTCGTGCTCGTGACTTCCGCCGTCGTGCTCCTGCTTGCTGTCGGGTGTGCGGTGGCGCCCTCCGTATTCGCGGGCGGCAACCCACTCACCGGCGTGCCCGCGCAGAAGCTGCAGGCCCCGAGCGCCGCGCACTGGTTCGGGACCGACAACATCGGCCGGGACGTGTACACCCGAGTCGTTCACGGTGCCGGACTCTCGCTCACCGCAACCCTGCTGGCGGTGGGGATCGCCCTGGTTGTCGGTTCGCTGATCGGTCTGCTGTCCGGTGCGGCCGGGGGAGCGGTCGATGCGGTGTTGATGAGACTCGTCGATGTGTTGCTGTCCATTCCGGCATTGCTGCTCTCCCTCGCACTGGTCACGGCCTTGGGATTCGGCACCGTCAACGTCGCTGTGGCCGTGGGTGTTTCCCTGATCGCGAACTTCGCCCGTGTGATGCGGTCAGAGGTGCTGCGAGTGCGCCGGTCACTCTACGTCGAGGCCGCGTTCGCGTCGGGAGTCCGGTGGCACACGGTGCTCCACCGGCACATCCTGCGGAACTCCTACGCACCCGTCGTCGCCCTCGCCGCCGTGGAGTTCGGCATGGCGGTCCTCGCGGTGTCGTCGTTGAGCTTCCTCGGATTCGGGGCGGTACCACCGACACCCGAGTGGGGTTCGCTGATCTCCGAGGGCCGCAACTACCTCGCGACGGCGTGGTGGATGACCACCTTGCCCGGCCTGGTGATCGTGGCCGTCGTGCTGTCGGCACACCGCCTCGGGCATGCACTCGAACAGAGAGAGTCGCGATGAGCACGAACGACACCCCGCTGCTGCAGGTCTCCGGACTGCGGGTGGCGTACGGGAGCGTGAGCGATCCAGTTCTGGCCGTGACGGGCGTCGACCTTACGGTCTCGCGCGGGGAAGTGGTGGCCGTGGTGGGCGAGTCCGGCTCCGGTAAGTCGACCACCGCGCACGCGATTCTCGGGCTACTGGCGGGGAGCGGACGCGCGATCGGCGGCACCGTCACCTTCGACGGCGAGCGCCTCGACACCCTGCCCGAGCGCGCACTGGGGCGCATCCGCGGCGCCAGGATCGGGGTGGTGCCACAGGACCCGACGACCTCGCTCAACCCGGTGATCAGGGTGGGGGTTCAGGTCGCCGAGGTGCTGCGGGTGCACGGTCTCGCCGACCGGCGGACGGCCGGAATCGAGGCGGTGCGCATTCTCGCCGAGGCCGGGATCGACAAGCCCGAGGTGCGTGCCCGGCAGTATCCGCAGGACCTGTCGGGCGGCCAGCGGCAGCGCGTCCTGATCGGAATCGCGTTGGCCTGCAACCCCGAACTGGTGATCGCGGACGAGCCCACCAGCGCACTCGACGTCACGGTTCAACGCCGGATCCTCGATCACCTGGCTGCGCGTACCGCCGAGTCGGGGACCGCAGTCCTGTTGATCACGCACGACCTGGGTGTCGCGGCCGACCGCGCCGATCGGATCATCGTGATGAACCGCGGCGAGGTGGTGGAGTCGGGGCCCACCCGGGAGATCCTGACGCAGCCGCAGCATGCGTACACGCGCGCACTGCTGGCAGCCGCGCCCAGCCTGTCCGCGGCACCCCGGCGCACAGACCACTCGTCCACCGTGGCCGACCCGCTCCTGCGCGTCTCGGGGGTGTCGAAAACATTCCGGATCGACCGGAAGACAGCGATCGAGGCCGTCGAGGACGTGTCCTTCGAGGTTCCGCGCGGTCGCACGCTGTCCCTGGTCGGCGAGTCGGGATCCGGCAAGTCGACGGTGGCCCGCATCGCGATCCGACTGGAGACGCCGTCTCGTGGCAGCATCGAGTTCGACGGAGCGGACATCACGACGCTGCGGGGTGGCGCCCTGCGTGCCCTCCGCCGGCGAGTTCAACTCGTCTACCAGAATCCGTACGCCTCGCTCGATCCCAAACTCGCCGTCGCCGACATCGTGGCCGAACCGCTCGGCGCCTTCGGGATCGGGAGCAAGGCCGAACGAGCGGAGCGGGTCGCCGAACTCCTCGAACAGGTGGCGCTGCCGCGCAGCTACCTCGCACGGAAACCCGCAGAACTGTCCGGCGGCCAGCGTCAACGGGTCGCCATTGCCCGGGCGCTGTCACTGCACCCGGAACTTCTCGTGCTCGACGAGCCGGTGTCCGCTCTGGACGTTTCGGTGCAGGCGCAGATACTCGATCTACTGGAGACCCTCCAGCGCGAACTCGGCCTCAGCTACCTGTTCATCTCGCACGATCTCGCGGTGGTCCGGCAGATCAGTGACACGGTCGCCGTGATGCGGTCCGGTCGCATCCTCGAATTCGGCACCACCGCCGAGATATTCGAAACACCACGTCACGACTACACCCGGGAGCTGCTCGACGCGATCCCCGGGCGGTCCATCGCTCGCCCACCGTCAGCACAGCTGGAGGAAGCCATTCATGCCTGAACTTCGTCACCACCCCCTCATCGCCGTCGACCTGCACGGCGCCGGTCTGCACCCGCAGGCGTGGCGTCGCCCCGACTCGCGCGCAGAAGATCTCTTCACGGCCGGTTACTGGACCGGGCTCCTGGGAGTTGCCGACAGGGCCGGCATCGACCTCGCCTTCCTCGGTGACTCCTTCGCCCTCGCCTCGACGGGTCACGCCGAACAGCGGGGGCAACTCGACGCTGTCGCGATCGCGTCACGGGCTGTGACGAGCACCCGGACCATAGGTCTGGTCCCGACGGTGACCGTGACCCACACCGAGCCGTTCCACGTCTCGAAAGCCATCGCGAGTCTCGACCATGCCTCACTGGGTCGCGCGGGGTGGCAGGTCGACGTGTCGGCCGGTCGAGCCCAGGCCCAGCTGTTCGGCCGTAAGGAACCCCAGGACGACGAAGATTTGTGGTCGGAGGCGAGCGAGGCCATCGAAGCCGTGCGTCTGTTGTGGGACAGCTGGGAGGACGACGCCGAGATCCGCGACGTCGCCACCGGCCGATTCGTCGACCGGGACAAACTGCACTACATCGACTTCGAGGGAACCCACTTCTCCGTGAAGGGGCCGTCGATTACACCGCGCTCACCACAAGGCCAGTCGCTGGTCGTGCTCGGTGTGCACGACGAACATTCCCGCCGGGTGGCCGTATCGCACGCCGACGTGATCCGCATCAGCGGCCTCACCGTCGACGCGGCCGGGCGGGCTGCGGCGGACATTTCCCGCGACGTGGTCGAGGCGGGCCGCGACAGGAGCGCGGTCCGCATACTTCTCGACGTGGAGGTGCTGCTCGCCGCCGACCACAGTGGCGCCGCCCGGGACCTCGCCCAGCTCGAGAACTGGGCCGGGACCGGGTACGAACCACGATCGCTCCTCTACCGGGGGGATGCGGCGGGACTGGCCGATCTCGTCGCGAACGTGGCGCGGGCGGGCGAGGTGGACGGCGTGACTTTCCGCCCGCTCGCGCTTCCCTCCGGACTGGACACCCTCGCCGAGGCAGTACTGCCGCTACTGCGACCTGACGGAGGCGACGTGCGTTTACTGCGGGAACGCCTCGGCTTCGACCGTCCCACCAATCACTTCACCCGAACAGGACTTTCGGCATGACGACATCGCGACCGGTGCCCCGCAAGCAGATACACCTCGCAGCGCACTTCCCGGGGGTGAACAACACCACGGTGTGGAGCGACCCCGAGTCGAAGAGCCAGATAGATTTCGACTCGTTCGTGCACCTGGCGAAAACAGCGGAACGCGGGTTGTTCGACTTCTTCTTCCTCGCCGAGGGCCTGCGGTTGCGTGAGCACCGCGGACGGATCCACGACCTGGACGTCGTCGGCCGGCCAGACACCCTGACCGTGCTCGGTGCGCTGGCCGGGGCGACGACCCACCTCGGCCTGGCCGGAACGATCAACACCACCTTCAACGAACCGTACGAATTGGCGCGGCAATTCGCGTCACTCGATCATTTGTCGGACGGCCGGGCTGCGTGGAACATGGTCACCTCCTCGGACGCTTTCACCGGCGAAAACTTCCGGCGCGGGGGATATCTCGACCGCAGAGACCGCTACGTCCGCGCAAGTGAAGTGATCGAGGGCGCGCGGAAGTTCTGGGACAGCTGGGATCAGGACGCGCTCGTGATCGACCGGGAGCACGGGGTTTTCGCGCACGAGTCGTCGATCCGTGAGGTCGCCTTTTCGGGTTCGCAGTTCGATGTGCGGGGACGGTTCACGGTACCCCGCAGCCCCCAGGGTCATCCGGTGCTGCTGCAGGCGGGGGATTCTGAGGAGGGCCGCGAGTTCGGGGCGGCTCAGGCCGACGCCATCTTCACCGTGCACGGCACACTCGAGGACGGCCGCACGTTCTATTCCGACGTCAAGGGCAGACTGGCGAAGTACGGGCGCAGAGCCGAGGACCTCAAGGTGCTCCCCGCGGCCACCTTCGTTCTGGGTGATACGGCGGCGGATGCCGCCGAACGGGCCGATCACATCCGGCACCAGCAGGTAGGTCCCCAGACAGCCATCGCATTCCTCGAGCAGGTGTGGGGACGTGACCTTTCCGGATACGACCCGGACGGTCCCCTTCCGGACGTCGAACCCGCCGACAATCCGGACATCACCCGCGGCCGTGTCCGGCACGTGAAGGATCCGCGGGAGATCGCCTCGGCATGGCGGGCGAAAGCCGAGGCGGAGAAGCTCAGCATCCGTGAGCTGATCATCGCGGTCACCGCCCGGCAGCAGTTCGTGGGCACCCCGGCCCAGGTGGCCGAGGACATCGACCACTATGTGCAGTCGGACGCCTGCGACGGTTTCATCCTCGTGCCGCACCTCACACCGGCCGGGCTCGACGAGTTCGTCGAGAAGGTGGTGCCGCTCCTGCAGGACCGTGGCAGTTTCCGCACCGAATACTCGGGCACCACCCTGCGCAGCCATCTCGGGCTGAGCCATCCGCACCACCAGAACGAAGGAGTACGAGCATCATGACCGCAGCGTCGGAAGCCACTGGATTCGAACAGGACCGGCAGTAGATGGTCACCCCGTTGTCCGTCCTCGACCTGTCGCCCGTCAGCGAGGGATCCACCGCCCGAGCCGCGCTGCGCAACACCGTGGACCTCGCCCAGCACGCAGAGCTGTGGGGCTACAAGCGGTACTGGGTTGCCGAGCATCACTTCGTCGGCGTCGCAAGTTCGTCACCCGCCGTGCTGGTCGGCATCCTCGCTGCGGCGACGAGCACATTGCGTGTCGGCGCCGCTGCCGTCCAGCTGGGGCACACCACGGCAGCAGCAGTGGTGGAAGCGTTCGGAACTGTTGATGCCCTGTACCCGGGGCGCGTGGACCTCGGCCTGGGGCGGTCGGGTCAACGCAGGGCGCAGGCACTGCAGGCGGTCGGCGAACGCCGACACCAGTCTTCGTTGCCGCGGCGTCCGACCGAGATTCGGGACGGCGTCGTGATTCCGGCGCCGTTCGACCCGTCCGAACTGCTGTTGTCACCGCGGCTCACGGCGTCGATGTCGGTGCTACAGCAGCCGGGGGCACGGTCACCCGAGTTCGAAGACCAGGTGGACGACATCCTCGCGTTACTCGAGGGCACGTACCGCACCGAGGACGGCATCGACCTCCACGCGAGTCCGGGGGAGGGCGCCGACGTCGAGCTGTGGGTGTTCGGGAGCAGCGCGGGCCCGAGCGCAGAACTCGCCGGGCGGCTCGGGCTGCCCTTCGGGGCCAACTACCACGTGAGTCCGGCGACGACGATCGACGCCGTCGAGGCATACAGGGCCGCCTTCCGGCCGTCACGGGTACTGCGGGAACCGTACGTCGTCGTCTCCGCGGACGCCGTGGTGGCGGAGGACGACGCGGCAGCCCGGGAGTTGGCATCGACCTTCGGACATTGGACCCACAGCATCCGAAGCGGGCACGGTGCGATCCCGTATCCGGATCCCCGCCGTACCCCGCCGCTGGGTGAGACCGAACGCGCAGCGGTGGAGGACCGGCTGATCACGCAGTTCGTCGGGGCACCCGCCACCGTTGCCGACCGGCTCGACAGCCTGCGGAAAGTCACCGCCGCGGACGAACTGGTGGTCACCAGCGTCACCCACGACCACGCGGACCGATTGCGTTCCTACGAGCTGCTTGCGCGGGAATGGGGGCTGCCCCGACTACTCGCTGCCTGACACCGCGATGGTTGAACGCTGGTCCAAGTGGGCATCCCCCGCTCATGGACACAGCACACGCCCCTGTGCCCGAGCCTTCTGACGGGTTGGTCGAGCAGCTACGGCAGTACCTCAGTTCGATCACGTCGACGGATCTCGGACCCGACGACGACTACTTCACGCTGGGCCTGGTGAGTTCTCTGCGGGCCCTGGAGATCGTCACCTACATCGAGGGCTCCCACGACGTCGTGGTCGAGGTTGAGGACCTCGACCTCGACAACTTTCGCACCGCTGCCCGTGTCGCCGAGTTCATCCGGAGGAAGCGGGGCGAGCAGGTTCGGGCCACGGACGGGGCGTCGCCGTGATCGGGATCGACACTCTCGTCGCGGCAGCGGAGACGGATGCGGTCGCATGGGACGAGTCGGGGCTTCCTACCGAGGTGATCGACGCCGCCGCCCGGGCCGGTGTCCTGGGTCTGGACCGGACCCCCGCCTGCAAAGGCCTCGGCCTGAGCGCAGCCGAACTGGGCTCGGTGGCAGAACGACTGGGAGCTGTCTGCACGTCGCTGCGGTCGCTCCTCACGGTGCAGGGAATGGTGAATGCCGCCCTCGACCGATGGGGAAGTGCCGAACAACGGGAGCAGTGGCTGCCGGTGCTGACGACCGGTGAGCTCCTCGCGGGGTTCGCGGCGACCGAGGCCGGTGCTGGAACCGAACTCTCCTGCGTGGCCACCACCTTCGACCCCGCCGGTTCCGATTACCGGGTGTCGGGCAGGAAGCTGTGGGTCACCTACGGCCAGGTCGCGGACGTACTTTTGGTCCTCGGACAGACGTCCGGCGGCCTCACGACCGCACTCGTCGAAACGAGTTCGCCGGGGGTCACCGTGGAACCGGTACAGGGGCAGCTCGGCATGCGCGGTACACGGGTGGCGCACATCGAACTCGACAACGTGTCCATACCCGCGACCCACGTCATAGCGCCGCCCGGATTCGGTCTGTCCCACGTCACCGGCACAGCCCTCGACCACGGCCGGTACACCATCGCGTGGGGGTGCGCGGGGATGGCCCGGGCCTGCCTCGCCGATGCGGTGGCTCATGCCTCGACCCGGGTGCAGGGCACTGCCGTGTTGTCCGAGCAAGACGCGGTGCGGTCGATGATCGGCCGCGGTTGGGTCGAGGTCGCCGGTGCGCGCGCCCTCTGTGAACGCGCCGCACAGGAACGCGACGCACGCGAGCACACCGCCCTCTTCACCACCGTTGCCGCCAAGTACGCCGCTGCGCGCGCAGCCGTGACGCTGAGCCAGCAGGGAGTCCAGATCCTCGGCGCCACCGGATGCGCCGGAGACAGCAGGGTCGGCCGATTCTTCCGGGACGCGAAGGTCATGCAGATCATCGAGGGCGCCACCGAGGTCGCCGAATTGCAGATCGGTGAGTACGTGCTGGCCGGCGGTGTTCGATGACCGCCCCCGTCGCCCTGCACTCGATCGCGCTGTGGTTCCCGGACGACGAGGTCACCGTGGCGGGTCTGCCGGAACTCGATCAGCTTCCTGTGGCGCAGCGCGAGCACGCCCTGTCCCTCGGCATCGACACCGTTCGGATCGGCATCGGTCAGTCCGAGTCGGACATGGCTCACGCCGCCGCCACCGCGTTGCTGCGCGCTGCGGACATCGACCCGACCCAGCTCGATGCCCTCCTGCTCGTGCAAGGGAGGGTTCCGCAGTATCTGCTCGCCTCCGAGGCCACCCGGCTGCAACACCGGCTCGGCGCGACTCAGGCCTTCACTACCGGCGTCGGTGACCTGGGCTGCGTTTCCATCTCCGCGGGATTCGCACTGGCGTCAGCATTACTTCGGGGAGACCCCCACTGCCACAACGTTCTGGTCGTCGCTGCGGCGAAGACGCCCACGCGAGCCCGCTACCGCTCACCGATGACACTGCTCGGGGACGGTGCGGCCGCGGTGCTGCTGACGACGTCGGGGACCGGGCGATACGAACTCGTCGACCAGATCGTCCGCAGCGACGGAAAGTACTCCGACCTGTTCCGCATCGACTACCGGAACGTGCGCGAGGCCGACTGGACCGAAGAATGCACGGACGAGCCGACGTACTCGTTCCGGCTGGCCGTCGAGAGCCGGAAACGCTTCACCGACATCAATGCTGCGCTTCTCGGACGCAACGGTGTGGAACACGACAGGGTGGGGACGTATCTGATGCAGAACCTTTCGGCCGGTGCGTTCGCGTTTTGGCAGGAAGCCCTCGATGTGCCCATCGACCCGGTGTGCCGCGCGAACCTGGCCCGGTTCGGCCACCTCGGATCCGTCGACGTCGCGCTCAACCTGGAAGCCGCGGCGGCGTCGCAGCGGCCGGGGGACTATGCCGTACTCATGAACAGCAGTCCTGTCGCGGCGTGGAGTAGCGCACTCCTGCGGCGACTGCCGGATCCGACCGAGAACGGGAAGTAAGCGCAATGGAGCAGACCGTCAAGTGCGTGGTCTGGGACCTCGACGACACCATCTGGGACGGGGTGGTGCTCGAGCAGGATGTCCCGGTGCCGAAGGCCGAAGTGCTGCGCACGATCGACGTGCTCGACCGCCGCGGCATTCTGCACGCCATCGCGAGCCGCGGAGAGTTCGAACCCGCTGTCGCTCATCTGCGCGCCCATGGCCTCGAGGAACTGTTCTGCGCAGTCGACGTCAGCTGGGGGCCGAAATCCGGTGCAGTCCGGCGGATAGCGGACACGCTGAATATCGGCCTCGACACGGTGGCCTTCGTCGACAACGATCCGGTCGAGCGCGCCGAAGTCGCCGGGGCGTTGCCGTCGGTGCGGTGTTATCCGGCCGAGAGTATCGCTTCCTTCCCCGATCTGCCCGAGCTGACTCCGGAGTCGATCACGGCCGAGGCAGCGGGGCGCCGCGCGCTGTACCGCGCCGAGCGGATCCGGCAGAGCTGTGAGGAGGTTTTCGCGGGGTCGAGCGCCGAGTTCCTCGCCTCGCTGGGTTTGGTGATGACCGTGCGCACGGCAGAGGACGAGGACCTGGCACGGGCACACGAACTGACCGTGCGTTCACATCAACTCAACACCACCGGTCGCACCTTCGGCATCGACGAACTCCGCCGACTGTGCCGTTCGGATCGCCACGAGGTGCTCGTGGCTGCCCTGGAGGACCGTTTCGGTGTATACGGAACCATCGGACTCGCGGTGTCGGAGTTTCGTGGAGACGACTCGGTGCTCCAGTTGCTGTTGATGTCGTGCCGCGTGATGTCCCGCGGAGTGGGCGCGGCCCTGATTCAGCATGTCGTCGACCGGGCGCGGGCGCGCGGACAGCAGCCCTGTGCGGAATTCGTGGCCACCGAGGTCAACCGCGTGATGCTTGTGACCCTGCGTTTCGGTGGGTTCGAGGTCGCCGCGACGGACCACGATCGGTTGCTGTTGCGGCACAACGGCATTGCTCACGGTGGACCGAACACCGATCACGTCCGCATCGTGAGCGCGGTGCCATGAGCGCCTGGTGTCCGGGTGACGAGGTGATCGCGGGGATCCTCGAGCAATGCTCACGGGTTCCCGGGCGGATCGCGATAGCGGTGGGGGAGCGAGCCCTGACCTATGCCGATCTCGATTCGGCGAGTGCGGAACTCGCCGCCGAGCTGGTGTCGACCGGCGTGCGGCCGGGCCGGGTGGTTCTGATCTACCGGAAGCAGAGCACCGACACGATGGTGGCGATGATCGCCGCTCTGCGGGCGGGCGCCGCCTGGTGCGTCATAGAACCTGGCCACCCGGCGATGCAACTGCGCGCCCTGCTGTCGGACGTCGACTGCGGGGCCATCGTGTTCGACTCCTCGGACCCGGCCACCTCCACGGAGGGTGTCGGTGCCCTCGCCTGTGAAGCCGGTGCCGGCGTGCCTGCATTGATCGACCGGCACGGGGAATTACCGCCGCGGTCACGTGCGATCGGCCTTCCCGAACGTGTCCCCGCAGGCGCACCTGCCTATGTGATCACTACCTCGGGAACGACCGGTGTTCCCAAAGCCGTCGTGGTCACCCGTGCCAATCTGGCGAGCATGGTCGCGGGGCGGAACTACGACTACGACGAGTCCGATCTGGTCACGTTCTCCGCGTTTCGTCTGACGTGGGACGGCGCCCTGCTGAAGACCATCTGGGCGCTCTGCACCGGCGGCACCAGCGTGCTCCCCGACGCGGGCGGTATGCGCAATGCCGAGGCCGTCGCAGCGCTCGCAGGGAAGTGGCGGGCCACCCATCTGGCCGCGACACCGTCGTTCTACCGCCTGCTGCTGCCGCACCTCGCTCCGCTGCGCTCGCAACTGCAGTGGGTGACCCTGGCCGGCGAGGCGCTTCCCAGGACACTCGTCGAACGGCACCGTGCCGTGCTGCCTGGCGTGCCGCTGGGCAACGAGTACGGGCCCACCGAGACCACCGTCAGCTGCATCGCGCACCGGGTGCGTGAGCTGCCCGCGTCGATCGCCCCGATCGGCAGGCCGCTGGGGGCGACAACGGCGCACATCCTCGACGCGAAGCTCGTTCCTGTGCCGCCGGGAACGGTGGGGGATCTCTACCTCGGTGGTCCCCAGATCGCGGCGGGATACGCGCATCGCCCGGCGGGCACCGCAGCCAGATTCGTGGCCGACCCGTTCGCCACAAATCCAGGTTCCCGGATGTACCACGCGGGTGACCTCGCACGCGTCGATGTCCACGGCGACATCGAATTCTGCGGACGGGTCGACGGTCAGGTGAAGGTGCGGGGAGCGAGGGTCGAGCGGCACGCGGTGGAGTCGGTGCTCGAGAGTCACCCGGCGATCCGTCAGGCGGTGGTGCTCGCGACCGTGGACGAGTACGGCGACACCGCCCTCACCGCCTTCTGGGTTCCTGCCCCGGCGGCGACGATCCTGCCCACCACCCGCGACCTGATCGCGCATTGCACCGAGCGTCTCGTCGCGCAGGCGGTGCCCGCCCATTTCGTGGCGCTCGGCGCCCTTCCCCTCGCGGCGAGCAGCAAGGTCGACGAAGCGGCGCTGCGGACATTGCTGGAAAGCCCGAGATGAACGGCGGTGGCGGCGGTTGACAGTGTGCTGGATTGGAGGCAGTCTCGATCTTCTCGGGGATTTCGTTGCGTGGTCAGGGTGAGGGCAGGTAGTCCGTCACCGTGGTTGGTTGCTCCCGGATGCGAAGGCGATGGGGGCCTTGGCTGGGATGCGATTGCGATGGAGCGACGAGCAGCGAGGGTGTCGGCCGGCGAACCCGCTTGTGTCGCCGACGCTCCCGCCCGTTTCCCCGCTTCACCGGCCTCACCGTTTCCACTGTCCGCCGCGCAGTACGAGGCCTGGCTGGCGCAGCAGCTCGCACCGGACGTGCCGTTGTGCATCGCGCAGTATGTGGAGTTGCACGGAACGCTGGACGTCGATCTCCTCATGTCTGCCACGGTGGCCGCCGCCGACGAGTTCGGGTCGCCGTTCCTGCGTCTGATCGAAGTCGAGGGCCGCCCGTTCCAGCTGGTCGACCCTTCGACGGACCGATCCATCGGGCTGGTCGACTTCCGCGGAGAGGTCGACCCGGAAGACGCGGCTCGCCGGTGGATGCGGGCGGACTGCGCCACGCCGATCGACCTGACCCACGACCGCCTCGTCGAATCCTCGATTCTGCGGGTCGGCGACGAGCACTACCTGTGGTACAGCAAGATTCATCACGTGGCGCTGGACGGCTACGGCGCAATGACGATGCTCAACCGGATCGCGGTCCGATACAGTGCAGCGACTGCGAACCGGGAGCCGCCACCGAATGAGGCTGTCGATCCCCGGTACCTCCTCGACGTGGACGAGCAGTACCGATCATCGAGCCGCTTCGCCGCGGACCGCCAGTTCTGGGCCGAGCGGATCGCCGGGCTCGGTCCTGCGCCGAGCCTGGCTCGCAGGGCCGCACCCGCGGTGATCGACAGCACCGACATCGCGGGACCGCTGCCCGAGGCGGCCGAGCGTGCGCTGCGCGAGACCGGGCAGCACGGCACGGCGAAAATCATCGCCGGGTTCGCCTGCTACCTCGCACGCATGACAGGACGCCGGAACGTGCTGGTCACTATCCCGGTGTCGGCGCGAACGACAGCGGTTCTGCGACGTTCGGGCGGCATGGTGGCCGGTATCGTGCCGCTGCCGGTGGAGATCCGGCCCGAAGACACGGTGGGTGAGCTGGTCGAACGAGTCCGGCTCGACTTGCTCGGTGCCCTGCGACACCAGCGTTTCGGGCTCGGGGACATTCGCCGCGACGCCGGGGCGGGCGCCGCCGACACGCTGTCCGGGCCGATGGTCAACGTGATGCTCTTCCACCAGGAGCTGAGGCTCGGCTCCCTCGTGGGCGAATACCACATCGTCACGTCCGGGCCGGTGGATGATCTGCTCGTCGACGTGTACCAGAGCGGTGCGCCGGTGAAGACCTTCGTCCACTTCCTGGCGAACCCGAACCGGTACGACGCCGAGGAGGTCGGTGCCCACCACCGCCGGTTCGTGGAACTGCTCGACGAGTTCCTCCGGGCGGACGCGGACGCCGCGATCAGCACCGTCCACGAAGACACAGCCAGATTGGATTTCTGGACGCGGACGCTGGCGGATGCGCCGCCGCTGATCGAGCTGCCTGCCGACCGGCCCCGGCCACCCCGGCCGTCCGGGCGCAGCGCCGCCGTGGAGGTGGCGATCGGCGCAGCTCTGCAGCATCGGCTGACGATGTTCGCGGCCGAGTACCGCACCGACGTGTTCACGGTGGTCCACGCTGCGCTCGCACTGCTGCTGTCGCGGGTAGCGCGGACCGCGGACGTGGTCGTCGGAGCGGCGGTGGACGCGGAGGTACTGGTGTCGCGGACCCGGCTGCGCGGCAGCGAACCGTTCACGGAGGTGGTCGAGAGGGTGCGGGACGCGGCACGAGAGGCGGCCGCTCACCGCGGCGTGTCGTGGGAGCAGATCGTGGACGCGCTCGACCCGCCGCGGTCCCGAGCGCATGCGCCACTGTTCCAAGTGCTGCTCGACTACGGAGACCGAGGCCGGGACCTCGGCGATCTCGACCTGGTGGTGACCGTGGACCAAAGACATGAGTGGGCCCGATTCACCTATGCCGCAGATTTGTTCGACGACGGCACAGTCTCGGGCTTCGGTCATCGGCTGCTCCGAGTCGCGGAGACCGCCCTCGACGACCCGTCCGTCCCGGTCGGCGACATCGATCTGCTCGCGCCGGCCGAGCACACGCTTCTCCTCGAGTGGTCGACGCGCCCCACGTCGCCCCCACGTCGGACGCTGACGGAGCTGTTCGCAGTGCGGGCCGCAGGCACACCTGATGCCACCGCGGTCGTGGCGGGCGGCGAACGGCTCACGTACGGCCGGTTGGACGCCCGATCCAATCGTCTTGCGCGGCAGCTTCTGTCGCGGGGGGTGGGTCCGCAATCCCTGGTCGCGGTCGCGGCACCGCGGTCGGCCGCGCTGGTGGTCGCGCTGGTCGCCGTCGTCAAGGCCGGTGCGGCGTATCTCCCGATCGACGTCGATCACCCCGGTGAGCGGTCGGCGCTCGTGCTCGACGACGCCCGACCGGTGTGCCTTCTCGCCACCCAGGACACCGCAGCGGCACTGGCGCCGTCGAATATCCCTGTCTTCCTGCTCGATTCGGAGGAAGGCGAGCTCGACGCCGTTTCAGAGCTGCCGGTGACGGACGCCGAGCGGGCGCCGATCAACCCGGATTCGCTGGCGTACGTGGTCTACACGTCGGGATCGACGGGGAGGCCGAAGGGCGTGGCAGTGACGCACGGAAACGTGGTGGCCCTCTTCGCGAGCGCCGAGCAGCTGTTTCGGTTCGACGACACCGACGTCTGGACGATGTTCCACTCACCGGCGTTCGACTTCTCCGTCTGGGAGCTATGGGGCGCTCTGCTCCACGGGGCGACGCTCGTGGTCGCCGACTTCGACGCCACCCGTTCGCCGGCACAGTTCCTCGAAGTGCTGCGCCGAGAACGGGTGACGGTGCTGAGCCAGACGCCCACAGCGTTCGCCCAGCTGATCGAGGCGGAAGCCACGAACGAAGACGCCGAACCACTCCCGCTGCGATACGTCGTGCTCGGCGGTGAAGCTCTCGACCTCGGGCAGCTCGCGCGCTGGTACTCGCGGCACGACGACAACGCGCCCGTACTCGTCAACATGTACGGCATCACCGAGACGACGGTGCATGTCAGTCACCTTGCCCTCGACCCGGAGTTCGCAGCCGCCGCATGGACGAGTGTGATCGGGCGGGCCATTCCGGGTTTCCGCGTATCGGTGCTCGACCCACGACTCCACCCTGTGCCGGTGGGCGTAGCCGGCGAACTGTACGTTTCGGGACCGCAAGTGGCGCGCGGCTATCTGGGCCGCGCCGGGCTCACGGCATCCCGATTCGTCGCGGACACGTCCGGGTCGCGCATGTACCGGACCGGTGACGTGGTGCGGTGGCGCCGGGACGGACGTCTCGAGTACCTCGGGCGCGACGATCAGCAGGTCGAGATTCGCGGATTCCGCGTGGAGCTCGGCGAGGTGGAATCGGTGCTGGGCCGCTGCGACGGGGTGGCGCAGGCGGTGGTGACGCTGCACCGGAACGAGGTGACCGGCCCGGCCCTTGCCGCGTACGTGGTACCCGAACCGGGGGCGCTCATCGACCCGGGGGCCATCCTCGAGGCAGCGGAATCCGCTCTTCCCTCGTACATGGTTCCCGGGTCGGTGACCGTTCTCACCCAGCTGCAGCTCACCGTCAACGGCAAGGTCGACCGGGCGGCCCTTCCGTCTCCGGTAGTGCAGGCCCGTGCGGACTTCGTCGCACCGGGCTCTGCCGTCGAGGAGGCGCTGGCGGCTGTCTTCGTGGAGTTGCTGAACGTGCCGTCCGTCGGTGTCGACGACGACTTCTTCGGACTGGGCGGCAACTCGCTGATCGCCGCCAGGGCCGCGGCCCGAATCCAGACCGAACTCGGTGCGGGTGTGGGCGTGCGCGACCTCTTCGAGGCCCCGACGATCCGGTTGCTGGCCACTCGTGTGGGTGAGGCTGCGACGACGACGCGGCCACCGCTGGTCCCGACGGATCGCTCCTCGCCGGTGCCCGTGTCCCTCGCGCAAACGCGGATGTGGTTTCTCGACCAGTTCGACACGACGTCGCCCGCCTACAACATTGCGGCGGCCTTCCGATTGCGCGGGCCTCTCGACGCCGCCGCGCTGGAGGCAGCATTGATCGATGTGGTGGACCGTCACGAAATTCTCCGGACCGTGTTCCCGCTGGCCGGAGACACCCCCGTGCAGTCGGTGCTCCCGGTGAGGGACGCCCTGCCGGGCCTCCGCGCGGTGGCGGTGACAGGAGAAAGCGAACTGCGCCAACGAATCTCGTCGGCTTTGGCGACAGGCTTCGATCTCACGACGCAGGTGCCCTTGCGGGCGGAACTGTTCGAAGTCGGGCCGAGCGAGCACGTCTTCGCTCTCGTGGTGCACCACATCGCGGCGGACGCGCTGTCCCTGGGCCCACTCGCCCGGGATGTGACGGCGGCCTACGCGGCTCGGGTGGCCGGCCACGCGCCGCGGTGGGAACCGCTGCCCGTGCATTACGGCGACTACAGCAGGTGGCAGCGGGCGCTGCTCGGATCGGCGGACGTCCCCGACTCCCTGATGTCCCGGCAACTCGCATACTGGCGTTCCATGCTCGCCGATGCGCCGATCGTGGCGGACCTACCGCTCGATCGTCCTCGTCCGGAAGTGCGGTCACTCGCCGGGGCGGGCGTGTCGTTCACCGTCGACGCACGCCTGCACGAGCGGCTGCGGGACCTCGCGCGAGAACACGAGGTGACGGTGTTCATGGTGTCGCACGCGGTGTTCGCGGTACTACTCGGGAACCTGACCTGCACGAGTGACGTGGTGATCGGGTCGCCGGTCGCCGGTCGTAGCGAAACGGTCCTCGACGACCTGGTCGGGATGTTCGTCAACACTCTCGCGCTCCGGACCCCGGTTCCCGGCTCCGGCTCCTTCGCGGACCTGCTCCACACCGTCCGGGACCGTGACCTCGAGGCGTTCGCGCACGCCGACGTGCCCTTCGAGCGGGTAGTCGAGGCGCTCGACCTACCGCGCACCACGTCACACGCGCCGTTGTTCCAGGTGTTGTTCGAGTTCCAGGACGTCGAACGGCCGACGCCGGCCCTACCGGGTCTCACGGTGGAAGAGATCGATCTCGGCGTGTCCGTGTCGACCTTCGACCTGCAGCTGACGTTGATCGAACAGTTCGCCGAGGACGGCTCCCCGGCGGGAATGAGTGGTGGCTTCACCTACGCCACGGATATCTTCGACGCTGCGACCGTGCACGCGTTCGCCGAACGGTTCGTGCGTCTGCTCGACACGATCGTGGCATCGCCCGACGTTCTCCTGGCGCGCATCGATGTGCTCACTCCCGACGAGCGGGGGGCGCTGGTTCCGGTCGGCGGACACCCTGCCGAAGCGCCCCGGTTGCTGCCGGACATTCTCTCTGCTGCGGCGCAACGCGATCCGCATGCCGTCGCGTTGTCCTACGGCAACGCGGTGATGTCGTATCGCGAACTCGACGACTGGTCGAACCGGCTGGCCTGGGTGCTGATCGATCGCGGAATCGGCCCGGAAGACCAAGTGGCGATCGGCCTCGTCCGGTCGGTGGAGTTGGTGGTGTCGGTGTGGGCGGTGGCGAAGTCGGGGGCATCCTTCGTACCGGTCGATCCGAGTCTGCCGCAGGCGAGGATCGCCGACATCCTCGCCGATTCCGGCGCGGTCGTCGGTTTGACGGTCGCCGAACAGCGCGACCGGATGCCCGACGGTGTGGAGTGGCTACACCTCGACTACCCTGGTCCGTCGCGGCGGTGGCGGTCCCATCCCATCACCGACGGCGACCGGGTCGCCGCGCTGCGCCCGGAACATCCCGCCTATCTGATGTACACGTCCGGGTCGACCGGAACGCCCAAGGGTGTGGTGATCACCCACACCGGGCTGCAGAATCTCACCGTCGAGCAGCACATCCGGTATGCCACGACCGCCGCGTCCCGGGTGCTCAATCTTGCGGCGCCCGGATTCGACGCGTCGATGCTGGAGTACCTCATGGCCTTCGGTGCGGGCGCCCGACTGGTGATCGCGGCACCCCAGGTGTACGGCGGCGACGCGCTGACGGATCTGCTGGCCTCCGAGCGCATCACGCATGCCTTCGTGACCCCCGCCGTGCTCGCCACGGTCGATCCGCGCGGCCTGCACCTCCTCCGCACCCTTGTCGTCGGCGGGGAACGCTGTCCACCGGAGTTGCTCGACCGCTGGGCATCCGGGCGCACCCTGCTCGTCGCCTACGGGCCCACGGAGACGACGGTGGTGTCCAACATCGGGGCCCCGATGGCGCCCGGCGACCCCGTGCGGATCGGGCGTCCGATCCGCGGCATCCGCGAACTCCTCCTCGACGAGTGGCTGCGCCCGGTTCCCGTCGGAGTGGTCGGTGAGCTGTACATGCTGGGGGATGGGTTGGCGCGCGGTTATCACCGGAAGCCCGGTTCGACCGCCGCCTCGTTCGTGGCCAACCCGTTCGACCGCGCGGGCTCGCGGATGTACCGTACCGGCGACCTCATGCGGTGGACACCCGACGGTCTACTGAAGTATGTGGGCCGCAATGATTTTCAGGTGAAGTTGCGTGGACAGCGGGTGGAGCCGGGAGAAGTCGAGGCGGTGCTCACCCGCTGCCCCGGGGTCGCGCAGGCGGTGGTCACGGTTCGCCGCACCCCGGCCGGGCAGGCGGTGCTCGCCGGCTACGTCACGGCGGACGAGCATGTGGATCTCGACAGCACTGAAGTCCTGCTCTTCGCCGGATCCGTCCTTGCGCCGTTCATGGTGCCGGCCACGGTGACCGTCCTGGATCGAATGCCGCTCGGTCCGAACGGAAAGGTCGACAGGCGGGCACTCCCGGATCCCGAGCTCGCCCCGCGTGTCTTCCGGGCACCCACCACGCCGTTCGAGTCGATGATTGCCGGCATCTTCGCGGAAGTGCTCCGAAGCGGTGCCGTAGGCGCCGACGACGACTTCTTCGCGTCGGGTGGCAACTCCCTGACAGCGACACAGGTCGTCGCGCGGATCAACGCCGCACTGGGCGCGAGCATCGGGGTGCGCGACGTGTTCGAGGCCCCCACAGTGCGGGCCCTGGCTGGACGGATCGAGGGCAGAGGCGCTGCCGACCGGCCCAGATTGACGGCGGTGCAACGGCCGGACCCGCTCCCGCTGTCGTGGGCGCAACACCGGATGTGGTTACTCAACCAAATCGACACCGCCTCGCCCGCCTACAACATCGCGATGATGGTGCGGCTCTCGGGAACACTCGACGTGGACGCGCTCGCCGCCGCACTCACGGATGTGGTGATCCGGCACGAGACGCTGCGCACGCGGTATCCCCACGGGGTCGCGGGGCCCACCCAGGTGATCATCGACGCTCACGACGTCGCGGGGCTCACGGTGGTGACCACGGGAGAGGCACCCCTGTCAGAGTTGGTGTCGACAGGGTTCGACGTGGCCGCCGAAGTCCCGATGCGGGCGCGACTGTTCGAATACGGCGAACGGGACCACCTGCTCGTCGTCGTGGTGCACCACATTGCCGCGGACGGGTTCTCGATGGTCCCGCTGGCGCGGGATGTTCTCACGGCGTACACCGCCCGAGCCGCGGGCCGCGCGCCGGGGTGGGACCCGCTGCCGGTCCAGTACGCCGACTACACCGTGTGGCAGCGGCAACTTCTGGGTTCGGAGGACGACGCCGACTCCCTGATGTCCCGGCAACTGGACTATTGGCGAGCCGTCCTCGCCGATGCGCCGGTGGTAACCGAGCTACCCGCGGATCGGGAACGGCCGCCGCATCGATCCGGTGCCGGCGACCGTTGGACGTTCACCATCGACGAGGACATGCACAGGGATGTCGTAGCGCTCGCACGGTCGCGGCACTGCACCGTTTTCATGGTGGTGCACGCGGCGTTCGCGCTACTGCTGTCCAGGTCGGGGGGCACCCGCGACATCGTGATCGGATCACCCGTCGCCGGACGCGGAGAGGCGGACCTCGACGACGTCGTCGGAATGTTCGTCAACACCCTCGTCCTCCGGACCGAGGTCTCGGGAACGTTCGCCGATCTTCTGGGGCGGGTCCGCGACACCGACCTCGCTGCATACACCCACGCCGACGTGCCGTTCGAGAGAGTGGTGGAGATTTTGAATCCGCCTCGCTCGCAGTCGCATTCGCCGATGTTCCAGGTGCTGCTCGAATTCCGGAACACCCAGTACCCCGCGCTTCCGCTCCCACACCTCGATGTCGAGGTGCTCGAACCCGAAGTCACGGTGTCCCTGTTCGACCTGCAACTGACCCTTCGTGAACGCCACGACGAGTCCGGGTCGCCGACCGGGATGACCGCTGCCTTCACCTACGCCACCGACCTGTTCGACGAGCAGACCATCCATACTCTCGCCGACCGGTTCACCAGAATCCTCTCGGCCGCAGTCGCGGAGCCGGGTATCGCCGTCGACGAGATCGATCTCCTCGGTCCCGCCGACCGGCGGCAGCTCCGCGAACACAGCTTGGCGGCAGGCACTTTCGTTCTCGATTCCTACCTGCATCTGGTACCCGAGGGGGCGACGGGCGCGGTGTACCTGGCCGAGTCCGCGGCGGACGACCTGTCACCGCGGGAGGCGGCCACCACTGTCGTCGCCAATCCGTTCGGCGCCCCCGGATCCCGCATGGTCCGCACCGGCCGGCTCGCTCGGTGGACACGGTCGGGACGCCTCGTCGGCGTCGACGGCTCCCCGCTTCACTCGATTCCGGACATCATGAAGACTCACCCCGCAATCCGCGAGGCGGTCGCGCTGACGACGGCGGCGGGAATCACGCTGTTCTGGGTTCCGGCGGCAACTGCGGCGGTTCTGCCGACGCCCGAGGATCTGCGCGCATTCGGTGCCCAGCGCCTCGAATCCCGACTCGTGCCCGCGCAGTTCTTCGCGCTCGGTGCGGTGCCGCGCAGCCCCGACGGCGAGGTCGACGAGGATGCGTTGCGTGCACTGATTCCGGAAGCGCAGGCACCCGACCGCACGTCACGACAACGGTGGACCGAGGTGCAGCGCGCCGTCGCCGAGGAGTGGGCGGCAGTGCTGGGGCATGAAGATTTCTCGCGCGAGGACGGGTTCTTCGACGTCGGCGGCAATTCTGTCCGTGTCGTGGAACTTGCGCGGCGGTTCGAGGACCGGTGGCCGGGCGCCCTCCGGGTGGGCCGGCTGTTCGACGTCGTCACGGTCGCCGCGCAGGCCGAGGTGATCTCGCACTCTGCCGACGCAACGCAAGTCCGCGCGCCCGCTACCTACGAATTCTGACCGAACTTCTGACCAACTCCGGGAGGCAACAGTGACCCAGCGACAACCGGGCGACGACGACGCCGTCGTCGTGGTGGGCATCGCCGCGCGCTACCCCGAGGCCGACGACCTGGCGGAGTTCCGCGCGAACCTCGCGGCCGGCCGGGATTCGGTGCGTCCGCTGTCCCGGTCGCGGGCCGAGGCCACCGGACTCGGTCCGCCCTCGGACTACCAGCCGATGGGGTTCGTCGAGGACATCGCCACTTTCGACTACTCGTTCTTCACGCTGTCGAAGCGGGAGGCGTCGCTGATCGACCCGCAGCAACGTCTGGCGCTGGTCCTGGCGTATCGAGCGATCGAGGAGGCCGGCTATTCGGCGACCGACTTCCGGGACAGTGCGACAGCGGTAATCTTCAGCGCCGCGACGTCCACGTACCCGGCGATGTGGGCGGAACCGGGCGTCCTGAGCACCCTGGGCAACGTTCCGTTCGCGGTGCCCGCCCGCATCGCGTACCAACTCGGGCTCACCGGTCCCTGTTATGCCGTCGACTCGGGTTGCAATGGTTCGCTGATCGCGGTGCACCACGCCTGCCGGGAGCTGCGCTCGGGAGACGCCGATTTCGTGCTCGCGGGCGGTGTCAGTCTGCGGGTGAACGGTATTCGCGCCGATCTGGCCGAGGGCTCGGCCGAGCTGATGTCACCCGGCGGACGATGCCGGGCATTCGATGCGAGCGCGGACGGTACTGCCGTCGGCGAGGGTGGCGCGGCGCTGCTCCTCACCACGATGGGCCGCGCGCGTGCCGACCGTGTGCCGGTGCACGCGGTGATCCGCGGCACCGCAACGGTGTCGAGCGGTCATTCGTCGGCGACCATCAGTTCACCGAGCGCTCGGGCGCAAGTGGCCGTGATCGAGCGGGCCTGGCGCAACGCGGGGCTCGCACCGAGCGATGCCGGGTATCTCGAAGCGCACGGTTCGGGAACACCGCTGGGCGATGCCGTGGAACTGGAGGGAATCGCCAGCGCATTCGAGGGCAGGTCGGGTGTTCTGCCCATCGGTTCGGTGAAGACCAACATCGGCCATCTCGACCACGCAGCGGGAGTGTCGGGCCTGGTGAAGGCGATCCTTGCCGTCGAGCACGGTGAGCTCTACCCGTCGCTGCATTTCGACAAGCCCACCGGCGGAGTAGATTTCGCAGGCAGCGGGATCGAGGTGGTCACCGAGGCCAGGACCTGGAGCGAGGAGGGCAGTCCTCGACGGGCCGGAGTCAGCTCATTCAGTCTGGGCGGTATCAACGCGCACTGCGTGGTGGAGCAGCCACCCCGGCAGGACACCGCGCCCCGCGCCGAGGACACCGCGCCGCGCGCCGAGGACACTGCGCCGCGCGCCGAGGACGCTGTGCCGCGCGCCGAGGACACTGTTCGGCTCGTGGGTGTGTCGGCGAAAAGCGTAGCGGCGCTGGCCACTCTGTGTGACGATCTGGCGTCGGCGGTGCGCGGGTATCACCTCGCCGACATTGTTTTCACCCTCAACCAGGGGCGGCCGCATCACGAGTATCGGGTGGCGGTGCAGGCGCGCACTGTCGACGAACTGGCGAAGGCACTCGCCGCGCAGGCCGCGGACCCCGAGGGTCGGAACGAGAGTGCGCCGACCCGGCGGGCACCGTCCGTGGCACTGCTGCTGTCACCGGACCCGATGCCCGCCGCACTCCGTGGCCGTTCCCTTCCGCCGGGACTGCCGGCCACGGGTGACGAGGCGGACCTTCTCGCCGGCCAGATCGCCGTTCACCGGGAATTGCGGAACGCTGGGGTATCCGTGGACGCCGTCCTCAGCGGTGGTGTGTCGCGCTATGCCGCGAGGTATCTGCTCGGCACGTTGTCGGAGGTCACCGCCTCCGAGATCGCGGCGGCCGCCGCCGACCCTGCGATCGACACGGGACGGTTCGTCGCCGTCGCGAAAGGAATGCTCGCCGACGGACCCGTCGTGTTCGTGGAGCCGAGCCCGGACGGGCAGCTCGGACGGTTGCTCGCCGACGCGCTCGGTGACCGAGCCGATGCAGAGATCCTGCGCGTACCGGACACCTCCGGGGCCGTCACCCATGTGCTCGCGGGGTTGTACGAGCGCGGAGTCGACCTCGACTGGGCTGCCGTCGGTGCGGCTGACGAGACCGCTCGGCGGGTGCGGTTGCCCGGACACCCCATGCTGGGCTCGCGGTGCTGGTACGACCTGCCCGGCCGGCCGGAGTGGGGTCGAACCCCCGAAGTCGTCGCGCCGGAACCGAATCCGGAACCGGCGCCCCTCCCCCCGGTGGACAGCCTCGACTGGCTGCAGACGACACTGCGCGGCCTTCTGCACAGCGAGACGGCGGTTGCCGCAGACGACGACTACTTCGAACTCGGCGGCAACTCGCTGATCGCGATGCAACTCGTCGACAAGGTGGCCGAGCAGTACGGGGTCAGACCCAAGTTGATCGACCTCTACGAGCGGCCGAAGGTCGCAGATTTCGCAGAGCTGCTCGCGGCGGGCACGTCCGCAGCCGGTGGGCTGCCCCCGATCACACCGCGCGGCCGGCATGTGATGTCTTTCGGCCAGGTGCGCATGTGGTTCCACCACCAACTCGACGCCACCACGACGATCTACAACCTGCCGATGGTCAGCGACCTGCACGGACCGATCGATGAATCGGCCGTCCGCGGAATGTGGGACGACCTCGCCGCACGGCACCAGGTACTGCTGTCCAATTACGTCAACGTCGACGGAGAGCCGCAACTGCGCATTCGCCCATCGCTGGGCGACTTCTTCCGGACCGCCGACGTGTCGAACGAGCCGGACCCTGTGGCTGCGGCCCGGGCACTCGTGCACGAAGCGGCGATCGCACCGTTCGACCTGGCCAACGACCCGTTGGTGCGTGCTCTCCTCGTCCGGATCGGCCCGGACGAACACGTCCTGCAGGTGACCACCCACCACTCCGTCAACGACGGTGGATCACCGCGAATATTCGAACGCGAACTCCCCGCCCTGTACGCCGCACGCCGGACCGGTCGCCCCGCGGATCTCCCGCCACTGTCCATCCAGTACTGGGACTACGCGCTGTGGCAGCGGGAACTGATTGCCAGCGCCGCACTCGAGCCGGAACTCGACTACTGGCGACAGGTACTCGCCGATGTCCCGCTGCTGCGGCTTCCCACCGACTTTCCTCGACCGGAACGGAAGAACTTCACCGGCGCTTTCCACACCTTCACCATTTCTGCCGAACAGACAGCACGCCTACGAGCCGTGGCCCGGCGTGAGTCGGTGTCACTGTTCGTGGTACTCCTCTCCGCGTTCTTCCTACTCATCGCAAGCCGGAGTCGCCAGCGGGACATCGTCGTCGGGACTCCGACGACGGGGCGCAACCGGCCGGAACTCGCCGGCATGATCGGGTACTTCAACAGCACTGTGGCGTTGCGCGCCGACCTGTCCGGCGAACCGAGCCTGACGGAACTGTTCGGCCGGGTGCGCGACATCGTGCTGGGCGCCCTCGAACATCAGGAGATTCCGTTCGACCGGGTCGTGACGGCACTCACCGGTGACCGAGACACGAGCCGAACCCCGCTCTTCGACGTCTGCCATGTCCACCAGGAACTGCCCGCGTTGCAGGCGCAACAGGGGCTCACCGAGACGCTGTTCGATCAGGAGGATCCCTCGGCCATCGCTTTCGGCGGGGTGCCCTCCGGTACAGCGAAGTTCGACCTCACCCTCGTCACCACGGAGCGCGGCGGCGAAGACGACATGGCCGCCGGGCTCGAGTTCAGCACGGAACTCTTCACCGAGCAGACCGCCGCCGCGCTGTGCGGGAAATACGTCACCATCCTGGCGGGAATCGTCGATTCTGCGGCGGTGCAGCCGATCTCAGCGTTGCTTCCCGACTCGTCCGACGAGTTCCCGTCGCGCGATTTGCCGATCGCACCCCCGGTGGTACCGGCCGACCGGCCGCGGCCGACATCGAACGGCGCGGAACCACTTCGCTACTCGATCGCTCGGGTGACCGCGAAGCTCGACGACGCCCCGGGTTTCGCCGAGCTGCTCGCCGCGTGGATCGCCCTCCTCGCGTGGTACACCGCTCAGGACGAGGTGGTCGTCGGCACCGCCGCGGCCCCCGGGGGTCCGCCGCGGCTCGTCGGTGTGGACCTGTCGGGTGAACCCTCGTTCCTCGAACTGGTGTCGACGGTCCGCCGGGAGCTGTCCTCCGAGAGCAGCATGCGCGATTCCGCAGCAGTACACTTCCCGGTCCGCTGCGACGGAGAACGCGCCCCGAGTAACGACCGTGCCGAGGCATCGTCCGCCGAACTGGCGCTGGCGTGGTCCCGCGGGCAGGGCCCGAATCTGACCCTCGAACTCGACTACGCGGTGGAACTGTTCGACCGAAGCACGGCAACTGCGATGCTCGCCGACCTCCGTCAGCTCATCCGGGGGCTGGTGACGCATCCCGACCTGCCGGCCCAGGAGGTGGCGATGGAGTACGTGCATCAAGACGACACCGGTCTCTCCTCGGAGGCGGCGCGATGAGCATCGGTGTGGTGGGCGCGGGCACCATGGGCGTCGGAGTCGCCGAGTGCTGTGCGCACTCCGGCCACGACGTGATCGTCGTCGAGTCGGATCCGCACGCCGTCGAAGTCGCGCGCAAGCGCATGAGCGACTCGCTGCGGCTCGCGATACTCCTCGGCCGCAGCGCGGGCCCGAAACCCGCCGAGGTGGCGGCGCGTGTGCGATGGACCGATCAGATGTCCGAGCTGCACGACGCCACCGTCGTCGTCGAGTGTGTTCCCGAACGGATCGACCTCAAAGAGAAGATCTTCGCCGAACTGGACCGCTGCTGCGCCGCCGATGCCGTACTCGCGTCGTGCACCTCGGGGATTCCGGTCGATCTCGTCGCCGCGTGCACCTCGAGACCGGAACAGGTTGTCGGGCTGCACTTCATGAACCCGGCGCCGCTCAAGGACACCGTAGAGGTAGTGGCCGGACCGCGAACGTCCCAGCGCACCCTGGACCGCGCGCAGGAGTTCCTCACCTCCCTGAACAAAACCGGCATCGTCGTGGGTGACGGACCCGGCTTCGTGTTGAATCGCGTGCTCATGCTGTGCATCGCGGAGGCGGCCGCCTCCGTCGACGCCGGTATCGCCGACCCGGAAACCGTCGACGCACTGTTCGAGGGCTGCCTCGGCCATCCCATGGGGCCGCTGCGGACCGCGGACCTGATCGGCCTCGACAACGTTCACGACACGATGACCACCCTCCGCGCGCTGACAGGCGACGACCACTACTGCCCGCCCGAGTCGCTCACCGCATTGGTCGATGCCGGCCACCTGGGGCGTAAGACCGGGCGGGGCTTCCATGACTACCGATGAACGACCGCCTACCGATGAAGAGCTCACTGGCAGTGTGGAACTGCCCCTGACGTACGACCAACTCGCAGTGCTCGAGACCGGACACGACGAGCCGACTTTCGCGTTGTATCTCGAACTCGACGGCCCGCTCGTCGAGGACGCATTTTCTACCGCGCTGCGGCAGACGCTGTCCGAATGTGGTTGTCTACGAGTCGCCTTCGGCGGAAACCGGCAAGAACTCCGCCAGAGCACCGGAACCGGCCATGTGTCCGGACCGGAGGTGATCGACGCGAGCGCCTCGTCCGACGCCGACACCCTCGTCGCGGCGTGGATCGGCCGCGAACTGGACCGGACCATGGACGTCAACACCGGCCCGCTGTACGTCCACACGCTTTTCCGGCTGCCGCACGGACGGTTCGGCTGGTTCCAGCGCTACCACCGCCTGGTCAACGACGAACCGGGCATGGCGGCGATCGTCCGGGCCACCGCCGAAACCTACGAGGCCGCCCGCACCGCGCCGCCTCGGAGAGCGAACTGGCCGTTCACGTCCCCGTCGGCACTGCTCGCCTCCGATGCCCGCTACCGGGAGAGCGCCGCGTGGCTCGATGACCGCCGCTACTGGGAGGAACTCCTCGCCGGGGTCCCGGAAGCGGAAGAACTGTTCGATCGGGTTCCCGAACAGAAGGATTCACGCTACGAAAATGTATCGGTCGGCGGTGTAGCGGCGCGACTCGCACGCCGCAGCGGCGGCGGTACGGCAGCCGTTCTACTCGCGGCTCTCGCCCTGTACCGGCAGAGCCTTACGGGCGTCGACGACGTACTGCTCGGGTTCCGGGAACATGGGACGACGATGCCGGTCAGGGTGACCCTCGCCCCCCATTTCACGTTCGATGCGGTGACGCGGCAGGTGGGCCTGCAACTGCGGAGATCCCGTCGACGGCGCTTCCTCTCCACAATCGATGCTGCCGTATTCGGGCAGGACTGGTGCCCGCTGGCGGGTGAAGTGCGGGAACCGCTCGGCGTCGAGCGGATCGGGAACTGCGCCGTCACAGTGGTGAAACGTTGGGGCGCAACGGGCGAGCGCGCATCTTTCGCCGTGGACGACCGGGATGGGACGTGGTCCGTCGAAGCACACGGTCCGGCCGATCTGCAGCGCTTCGTCCGAATACTCACGGCCGCACTGGAGTCGCCGGATGGGTTGTTGGCGGGGTTGGAGGTGTTGAGTGCGGAGGAGTGTGGTGTGTTGGTTCCGGTGCGGGGTGGGTTGGGTGTGGGTGTTCGGGTGTTGCCGGAGATTTTGGCTGGTGGGGTGGGGGTGGATCGGGGGGCGGTGGCGGTGTCGTGTGGTGGGGTGGAGGTGTCGTATGGGGAGTTGGATGAGTTGTCGTCGCGGTGGGCGCGGGTGTTGATCGGTCGGGGTGTGGGGCCGGAGTCGGTGGTGGCGGTGGTGGTGGGGCGTTCGGTGGAGTTGGTGGTGGGGGTGTGGGCGGTGGCGAAGGCGGGTGGGGCGTTTTTGCCGGTGGATCCGGTGTTGCCGTTGGTGCGGGTGCGGGAGATGTTGGTGGATTCGGGTGTGGTGGTGGGGTTGTCGGTGTCGGGGTGTGTGGTGCCGGATGGGGTGGAGTGGTTGTGGCTCGATGATTCGGGTGTGGTGGAGGGGGTGTCGGGGGGTGTGGTGTCGGATGGGGATCGGGTGCGGCCGTTGTGGGCGGGGTGTGCGGCGTATGTGATGTATACGTCGGGGTCGACGGGGCGGCCGAAGGGTGTGGTGGTGACGCATGAGGGTTTGGCGAATTTGGCTGTGGAAGAGCGGGTTCGGTTCGGGGTGTCGTCGGGTTCGCGGGTGTCGCAGGTGTCGTCGCCGAGTTTTGATGCGGTGGTGTACGAGTGGTTGATGGCGTTTTCGGTGGGGGCGCGGTTGGTGGTGGCGCCGCCGGGGGTGTTCGGGGGTGTGGGGTTGGTGGAGTTGTGGGAGGCGGAGGGGGTGTCGCATTGTTTTGTGACGCCGTCGGTGTTGGCGACGTTGGGGTCGGGTGTGGGGTTGGGGTCGGTGCGGGTGTTGGTGGTGGCGGGGGAGGTGTGTGCGCCGGAGTTGGTGGCGCGGTGGGCGCCGGGTCGGGAGTTTTTCAATGCGTATGGGCCGACGGAGGTGACGGTGCAGGCGACGGTGGGTGGGCCGTTGGTGGCGGGGGGTGTGGTGTCGGTGGGTGGTCCGGGGTTGGGGGTGGAGGTGGTGGTGTTGGACGGGTGGTTGCGTCCGGTGCCGGTGGGGGTGGTCGGTGAGTTGTATGTGGCGGGGTCGGGTGTGGCGCGGGGGTATCGGGGTCGGGCGGGGTTGACGGCGGTGTCGTTTGTGGCGAATCCGTTTTCGGGTGTGGGGTCTCGGGTGTATCGGACGGGGGATGTGGTGCGGTGGGTTGAGGTGGGGGTGTTGGAGTTTGTGGGGCGGGTTGATGGGCAGGTGAAGGTGCGGGGTCAGCGGGTGGAGTTGGGGGAGGTGGAGGCGGTGTTGGCGCGGTGTCCGGGGGTGGCTGCGGCGGCGGCGGTGGTGCGGGAGGGGGGTCGGTTGGTGGGGTATGTGGTGCCGGAGGTGGGGGTGCGGGTGGATCCGGATGTGGTGGTGGAGTGGGTGGCGGGGGTGGTGCCGGGGTGGGTGGTGCCGTCGGTGGTGGTGGTTGTGGGGGAGTTGCCGGTGACGGTGAGTGGGAAGCTGGACCGCACAGCACTACCCGAACCCGAACTTGTGCACCGACCTCAGCGGCCCGCGCGCACCGCAGCCGAAGAGACGTTGGCATCGGTTTTCGCGGAAGTACTCGGAATCGAACGGGTGGGGTACGACGACTCGTTCTTCGCGTTGGGCGGCGACAGCATCCTGTCGATCCGGCTGGTGTCGCGGGCCAAGTCCCGA
Organism: Rhodococcus sp. MSC1_016; assembly: GCF_023667485.2. Classification (NCBI taxonomy): domain Bacteria; kingdom Bacillati; phylum Actinomycetota; class Actinomycetes; order Mycobacteriales; family Nocardiaceae; genus Rhodococcus; species Rhodococcus sp. MSC1_016. The sequence goes on along the minus strand of NZ_JAMOZI020000001.1, from coordinate 3,974,026 downwards.
GGACTGGTGTTCACCCCGCAACAGGTATTCGAGCACCGAACGGTGGCTGCGCTGGCAGCACAATCGGACATCGCGGACCGCACGACGCCCGGCCCTCTCACTGAACTCGCCGGCGGCGGCATCGGCACTTTCCCGCCCACACCGGTGGTGCGGTACCTGCTGGAGCGCGGCGGCCACTTCGAGCGGTTCAGTCAGAGCCTGCTGCTCACGCTCCCCGCCGGGATCGACGAAGACGGACTCGTCGCTGTCGTCGCCGCGGTGATCGCACGGCACGACATGCTGCGGTCCCGGCTGTTCCGGGATGCGAGCGGGCAGTGGCAGATGGAGACCCGCCCGGATACCGACGTGGATGCGGCGTCGCTGATCCGTCGCGTCAGGTTCGACCTCACCATCGAGGCCGACCCGCCGGCGACACTCGTCGCGGCCGAGCACCAGGCGGCTGTCGAGAGACTGCGTCCCTCCGATGGGGTCGTCGTCCAGTTCGTGTGGCTCGATCCGGGACCGTCGAGAGTACCCGCAACCTCGGGCCGATTGATCGTCGTGGCTCATCATCTTGCCGTCGACGGGGTGTCCTGGCGGATTCTGTTGCCCGACTTCGCGACCGCCTGGTCGCAGATCTCCGCCGGACACGCGGCGAAGCTGCCGGAGCCGGGAACGTCCATGCGCCGGTGGGCGCATGCCCTGGCGGAGGAGGCGCAGCGCGGTGAGCGGGTCGCCGAGCTGGCGTGGTGGCGGAGCGCCGTGGACGGGCCGGACCCCCCGATCACCGACCGCCCTCTGGATCCCGCGGTGGACGTGGCGACGGCAATTCGTGACGTCGGCGTCGAGATGTCGACCGAAGACACCTCCGTGCTGTTGACAACCCTCCCGGGGCTGTACCACGGTGGTGCCCACGACGTGCTTGTCACCGCCCTGGCAGTGGCATCGTCGAGGTGGCGACGCGATCGGGGAATCTCGTTGTCGTCGATGCTGATCCGCATGGAGGGGCACGGGCGCGAGCAGTATGTGGTGCCGGGCGCCGACCTGTCCCGCACCGTCGGCTGGTTCACCACAATCTTTCCCGTCCGCCTCGACCTCGCCGGCGTCGACGTCGACGATGCGCTGGCCGGCGGCCCCGCGATGGGCCGGGCGGTCAAGGTGGTGAAGGAGCAGCTGCGTGCTGTACCCGACATGGGCATCGGCTACGGCCTCCTCCGATACCTGAACCCCGACACGGCCGACACTCTGCCGAAGACCGAACCGGGGCATATCAGTTTCAACTATCTCGGCCAGGTCCCCGACGCACCCGCCGGCAGCGCGGTGGCATGGGCACCCGCCGACGGATTCGGCGACCTGCACTACGTTCCGGATTCCGACATGCCTGCCTCGGCCGCGCTCGAGGTCAACTCCATCGTGGTCGGCGGAAAACTCCGGGTGAGCGTGGGTTACCCGGACACCCTGGTGGCCCGCGACGATACCGAGCGGTTCGCGACTCGGCTGCGGGAGGCGTTGTTCGCATTGATAACTCACTCTCACCGACCTGAGGCCGGGGGGCTCGCCCCTTCCGACGTTCCCCTCGTCACCGTGACTCAGAGCGACCTCGACGCGTGGGAGGAGCGCTTCGGGCCGCTCACAGATGTGTGGCCACTCGCACCTCTGCAGGCCGGGTTGCTGTTTCACGCCCTCATGGCGAAACCCGCGATCGACGCCTACACGGTGCAGGTGTCGCTACATTTGAAAGGCGCCGTCGATCCGGCGCGGATGCGCCGCGCGGCTCAGGCATTGCTGGATCGGCACGCGAACCTGCGGGTGGCCTTCGTGCCGTCCGCCGACGGCACGTTCGTACAGGTGGTGCCGGCGACCGTCGACGTGCCGTTCCGCCAGATCGACCTGACGGGTATTCCCGAGGAGGCGCGCGGCGCCGAACTGGACCGGATTCTGGCCGCCGATCGCTCTGCGGCATTCGACACCTCCCACGCACCGCTGATGCGATTCCTTCTCCTGTCCATCGGACACGACGAATTCCGGCTGGTGTGGACCAACCACCACACCCTCCTCGACGGGTGGTCGATGCCACTCGCGATCCGGGATCTCCTCGCCCTGTACGTGGCAGACGAGGCAGGGGCGCTGCCGAGTCCCCGGCCCTACCGGGACTTTTTGACCTGGCTGCAACACCGAGATCCGGAGGAGTCGCGGGGAGTGTGGGCGAACGCGCTCGCCGGTATCGAGGGACCGACGCTGCTCCTGCCGGATGCGTGGGGAAAACAGCCGTCGGTCCCACCCGCCCAGGTGCAATTTCCGCTGTCCGAGAGCCTTACTGCGGAACTCGCGACTCTGGCACGCGAGCGCAACGTCACTGTGAATACGGTGACCCAGGTGGCGTGGGCACTCCTGTTGAACGGGGCCACGTCCTCGTCCGATATCACGTTCGGCGGCACGGTGTCCGGGCGATCACCGCAACTCGCCGGCGCAGAGTCGATGATCGGATTGTTCGTCAACACCGTCCCCGTCCGGATCACGCTCGATCCCCGGGAAACGGTGGGCGAGTTGCTCGAACGAACGCAATCGGAGCAGGCGGCGTTGTTCGACCACCACCACCTGGGTCTCGCCGATATTGCGCGCGCGGCCGGCCCACAGCTCGGATTCGACACGGCAACCGTCTTCGAGTCGTACCCGATCGATCGAGGTGGGCTGACCGAGGACACCGACCTGGCCGGAATCCGGGTGGTGGACGTCAGCGGTGTCGATGCCACGCATTACCCACTCAGCGTGGCCTTCTCGATGGACACGCAGCTGCGCATGACCTTTCACTACCTACCCGACCTGATCGAGGCGGCCACGGTCGAGACCATCGCGGCACGGGTCACCGGGATATTCGAGGCGATGGCCACCGAACCGGATGGGTTGTTGGCGGGGGTGGAGGTGTTGAGTGCGGAGGAGTGTGGGGTGTTGGTTCCGGTGCGGGGTGGGTTGGGTGTGGGTGTTCGGGTGTTGCCGGAGATTTTGGCTGGTGGGGTGGGGGTGGATCGGGGGGCGGTGGCGGTGTCGTGTGGTGGGGTGGAGGTGTCGTATGGGGAGTTGGATGAGTTGTCGTCGCGGTGGGCGCGGGTGTTGATCGGTCGGGGTGTGGGGCCGGAGTCGGTGGTGGCGGTGGTGGTGGGGCGTTCGGTGGAGTTGGTGGTGGGGGTGTGGGCGGTGGCGAAGGCGGGTGGGGCGTTTTTGCCGGTGGATCCGGTGTTGCCGTTGGTGCGGGTGCGGGAGATGTTGGTGGATTCGGGTGTGGTGGTGGGGTTGTCGGTGTCGGGGTGTGTGGTGCCGGATGGGGTGGAGTGGTTGTGGCTCGATGATTCGGGTGTGGTGGAGGGGGTGTCGGGGGGTGTGGTGTCGGATGGGGATCGGGTGCGGCCGTTGTGGGCGGGGTGTGCGGCGTATGTGATGTATACGTCGGGGTCGACGGGGCGGCCGAAGGGTGTGGTGGTGACGCATGAGGGTTTGGCGAATTTGGCTGTGGAAGAGCGGGTTCGGTTCGGGGTGTCGTCGGGTTCGCGGGTGTCGCAGGTGTCGTCGCCGAGTTTTGATGCGGTGGTGTACGAGTGGTTGATGGCGTTTTCGGTGGGGGCGCGGTTGGTGGTGGCGCCGCCGGGGGTGTTCGGGGGTGTGGGGTTGGTGGAGTTGTGGGAGGCGGAGGGGGTGTCGCATTGTTTTGTGACGCCGTCGGTGTTGGCGACGTTGGGGTCGGGTGTGGGGTTGGGGTCGGTGCGGGTGTTGGTGGTGGCGGGGGAGGTGTGTGCGCCGGAGTTGGTGGCGCGGTGGGCGCCGGGTCGGGAGTTTTTCAATGCGTATGGGCCGACGGAGGTGACGGTGCAGGCGACGGTGGGTGGGCCGTTGGTGGCGGGGGGTGTGGTGTCGGTGGGTGGTCCGGGGTTGGGGGTGGAGGTGGTGGTGTTGGACGGGTGGTTGCGTCCGGTGCCGGTGGGGGTGGTCGGTGAGTTGTATGTGGCGGGGTCGGGTGTGGCGCGGGGGTATCGGGGTCGGGCGGGGTTGACGGCGGTGTCGTTTGTGGCGAATCCGTTTTCGGGTGTGGGGTCTCGGGTGTATCGGACGGGGGATGTGGTGCGGTGGGTTGAGGTGGGGGTGTTGGAGTTTGTGGGGCGGGTTGATGGGCAGGTGAAGGTGCGGGGTCAGCGGGTGGAGTTGGGGGAGGTGGAGGCGGTGTTGGCGCGGTGTCCGGGGGTGGCTGCGGCGGCGGCGGTGGTGCGGGAGGGGGGTCGGTTGGTGGGGTATGTGGTGCCGGAGGTGGGGGTGCGGGTGGATCCGGATGTGGTGGTGGAGTGGGTGGCGGGGGTGGTGCCGGGGTGGGTGGTGCCGTCGGTGGTGGTGGTTGTGGGGGAGTTGCCGGTGACGGTGAGTGGGAAGCTGGACCGCACAGCACTACCCGAACCCGGCGCCGGGACGCGTCGCTTCCGGGCTCCCGCCACCCCCCTCGAAGCCGTCGTGGCCGGTGTGTTCGGCGACGTCCTCGGAATCGAACAGGTCGGCGCCGACGACGACTTCTTCCGCTTGGGCGGCGACTCGCTGTCCGCCACCCGCGTGGTTGCCCGGGTCGACGCGGCACTCGACGTCGAAGTCGGACTGCACGCCCTCTTCGAGGCGCCGACCGTCACAGCGTTTGCGGCCCGTGCCGCGAAAGCCACCGTGCGTACCGACCGACCGGTGTTGCAGGCCGGACCGCGTCCGGAACGAATCCCGGTGTCGCTGGCGCAGACTCGCATGTGGTTCCTCAACCAGTTCGACACCTCCTCGCCCGCGTACAACATCGCCATGGCGTTCCGGCTCACCGGCACACTCGATGTCGACGCGTTGCGCGCTGCGGTGGCCGATGTGGTGGCGCGGCACGAATCGCTCCGGACCCGCTTTCCGATGTGCGACGGTGAGCCGGTGCAGGTGATCCTCCCCGACGCGGCACCGGACCTGCCCGAGGTGACAGTGACCAGCGAAACCGAGTTGCGCGAGCGGCTCTCGGCGTCGGTGTCGGAAGGCTTCGACGTCACCAAGCAGGTGCCGGTGCGAGCCGCATTGTTCGAGACCTCCGATGCCGAGCGAGTGCTCCTGGTGGTGGTGCACCACATCGTCGCGGACGGAGCATCGATGGTCCCGCTCGCCCGGGACGTGCTGGTGGCCTACACGGCCCGCACCCACGGGGGTGCCCCGGAATGGGAACCCCTGGCGGTGCAGTACGCCGACTTCGCACTCTGGCAGCGGCAACTCCTCGGTTCCGACGAGGATCCGCAGTCGCTGGTGTCGGCGCAGCTGGACTACTGGCGGAACGCGCTGGCCGGTCTTCCTGCCGCACTGGATCTACCAGCGGACCGTCCGCGTCCGATGCAGCGGTCACCGGGTGGAAGCCGAGTGGGATTCGAAATCGACGCCGACCTGCATCGTCGGCTGACGGCGCTGGCGTCCGCGCACCAGTCGACGCTGTTCATGGTCGCGCATGCCGCCCTGGCCGCTTTCCTGGCCCGGATGTCCGGTTCCGAGGACATCGCCATCGGAACCCCCGTCGCCGGACGGGGTGAGGCCGCACTCGACGACATGGTCGGAATGTTCGTCAATACCGTGGTGTTACGCACCGTCATCCGGTCCGCGAGCACATTCGCCGAACTGCTCGAGCAGGTACGCGTCGTCGACCTCGGGGCATACGCCCACGCCGAGGTGCCGTTCGAGAAGGTCGTCGAAGCGCTCGACCCACCTCGCTCGACGGCGCATTCACCGCTGTTCCAGGTACTTCTCGAATTCCAGAATGTGGAGCAATCCGACCTGTCACTGCCGGGCGTCGAGGTGACCGGCATCGACCTCGGTGCGACGATCGCACGATTCGACTTGCAGCTCACCGTGTCCGAAGAGTACGACGACGAGGGGTCACCGTCGGGTATCAGGGCCGCATTCAGTTACGCCACCGACCTTTTCGATGCCGACACCGTCGCCGAGCTGGCCGACCGTTTCGTTCGCATGCTCGACGCCGTGGTGGACCACCCCTCGGTGCGGCTGGGAGACCTCGACATACTGGACGCCTTCGAACGGGACGAACTCGCGCCGGTCCGGGGTGCACCCGCGGTTCCGGAACGGACGCTGTCGGACGTGCTCGTCGCCGGCGCCGCCGTGGACCCGGAGGCAATCGCACTGTCGAGCAACGGCATCGACGTCTCGTACCGGACGCTCGACGAACGGTCCAACCGGTTGGCCAGAGCGCTCGTCGACCGGGGTGCCGGTCCCGACTCCTTCGTCGCCGTCGGGGTGCCGCGGTCGATCGAATCGGTGCTATCGGTGTGGGCGGTCACGAAGTCGGGTGCGGCGTACGTGCCGATCGATCCCGCACTCCCGACCGCCCGCATCACGGCGATGCTCGAGGATTCCGGTGCAATCCTCGGACTGACCGTATCGGCGCACCGCGAGCATCTGCCCGGCGCGGTGCAGTGGCTGCTGCTCGACGACCCGGAGGTCGACAGCGCGTACCCCGGGGACCGGGTCACCGACGACGACCGCGTGCGACCGTTGCATACCGAGCACGCCGCCTTCCTGCTCTACACCTCCGGCTCGACCGGCACACCGAAGGGTGTCGTCGTCTCGCACAGCGGTCTGGCAAACCTGGTAGTCGAGGAGCGGGAACGCTTCGCAGCGACGCACGGGGCACGGGTGTCACACCTGGCGTCGCCGAGTTTCGACGCGTCCGTCTTCGAGCTGCTGATGGCCTTCACCGTCGCGGCGACGCTGGTGATCGTGCCCCCCACCGTGCTCGGTGGCCGTGAACTGGCCGAACTCCTCGAGGCCGAACACGTCACACATGCGTTCTTCACCCCCACCATCCTGGAAACGGTGAGCCCCGAAGAGCTTCCATCCGTCCGAGTTCTGGCAGTGGCAGGTGAACGATTCGCGCCCGAGCTTGCGAACCGCTGGACACCGGGCCGGTTCGTCTTCAACGGATACGGTCCCACTGAGGCGACCATACAGACCACGGCCAGCGAGGCGCTGTCGCCGGACGAGCCGGTCACCGTCGGGGGTCCCGGCCGCGGCGTCGACGTGGTAGTCCTGGATCCGTGGTTGCAGCCGGTCCCGGTGGGTGTGGTGGGCGAATTATATGCGGCGGGACCGGGACTGGCCCGTGGATACCATCGGCGCCCGGGTATGACAGCAGCGTCGTTCGTGGCGCACCCCTTCGGAGTTCCGGGCTCCCGCATGTACCGTACCGGTGACCTCGTGCGCTGGACCGAGATAGGCCGGCTGGAATACATAGGCCGCAACGACTTCCAGGTGAAGATTCGAGGACAGCGGGTGGAGCTCGGCGAGATCGAGTCGGTACTGGCCCGCTGCGACGGGGTGGGCCGGGCGGCGGTGACCACACACGCCGGAGCGATCGATCGACTGGTGGGTTACGTTGTCCCGGAGGGTAATGCGAGCATCGATCCCGCGGAAGTGCTGCGCTACGCCGCTTCTCATCTCGCGCCCTACATGGTGCCCGCTCAGTTGGTGGTACTCGACGAGCTGCCGGTCGGGCGCACAGGCAAACTGGACCGGCGGGTACTTCCCGCGCCGACGGTCTCGCCCAGGCCGTTCAAGGCACCAGCCACTCCGCTCGAGCACGCGGTCGCGGAGGTGTTCGCCGACGTACTCGGGGTAGAACGCGTCGGAGCCGACGACGACTTCTTCGCACTCGGTGGGAACTCCCTGGTCGCGACCAGGGTGGCGTCCGCACTGCGGGACCGGCTCGGCACGGACGTCGCACTGCAGTGGATCTTCCGCAACCCCACTCCCGAAGCGCTGGCGCGCCGCATCGTCGACCCGTCCACGCCCGGCGCCGCGGTGACCGACGACGTGTTGAGTGTCGTGGTCCCGCTCCGGTCCGGTGGAACACGTCCCGCTGTGTTCTGCGTGCACCCCGCGGGCGGACTCGCCCTCGGATACGCCGGACTGATTCAGCACCTCGCGCCGGACAGGCCGGTGTACGGGCTGCAGTTACCCATCCTGAGCGGAGGCGCGACGTTCGACTCGATGGAAGAACTGGCACACCGCTACGTCGTCGAGATGCGGGCGGTGCAGCCCCGAGGCCCGTACCACCTGCTGGGATGGTCACTCGGTGGCGTGATCGCACACGCGATCGCCGTCGAATTGCGGGAGTCCGGTGCGGACGTCGGCACGCTCGCGATGATGGACAGCTACCTGGCAGAGGAGGGCGACTTCGGTGACCTCGAGGTCGACGCCGAGCAATGGCTGCACGGACTGGGCGTCGACTTCGAGGGCAGCGGCGACGACGACAGGTCGTACCGAGAGCAGTTGGTCGAGATGCTCGGCCGATCGTTCGGCCGGGACCCGGCGTTCGCGTCGACCCTCCTGGGCCGCATCAGCGCGGGCCTCGAGAACTCGAAGCGGATCTCGGCCGAACATCGGCCCCGCGTGTTCGACGGCGACTTGCTGTTCTTCGCCGCCGCGCAGAGCACCGACGACGAGGGTGAACGACCCTCGCCGAGCGTGTGGCAGCCCGTGGTGACCGGCGTAATCACCGCGAACGAGGTGGAGTGCGAGCACGTGCGGATGACCACACCGGAGGCTTTCGCGGTGATCGGGCCGATCCTGGAACGCGCACTGGGGCGCACGCTCTGATGGTCGCCGCTCATGCTTCGATCGTTGCTTATGCCCCGAGAGCACTGCCGATGACGGGCCAGGAGTCGCGTAGCTCGGTTTCGAACAGGCCCCAGGAGTGGGTGCCCTGCGGTAGGTAGGCGAACGTGGCCGGGATTCCGAGCTGCCGAAGCCGCGATTCGAACGCACCGGCGCACACATGGGTGACCATCTCGACGACACTGCCGCCGATCGTCTGCGGCACGGCCAGTAGTGGGTCGTGGTTGTCGACGGGCCCCGGCATCCCGTTGCCGGTCGACACGAACAGCGTTGTGCCGCTCAGGCGCTCGGCGCTCAGCATCGGATCGTGCCGCGCCCACGCGGGATCCCCGGGGCCGCCCCACATGTTGGCGGCGTTACCGCCGCCTCGCAGTTCGACCATCGACCGCACCATCGCCTGCCCGAGCACGCCACTGGTCTGTGCGCACCCGCTGTACGAGCCCACCGCACGGTAGAACCCCGGTACCTGCGCGGCGAGGTCGAGTACCGCGCTGCCCGCCATCGAGACTCCGCCGATGGCTTTCGAGCCCGTCGTCGAAAACCGGCTGTCGATTGCGGCGGGAAGCTCGTGAGTGAGGTACGTCTGCCACTTGTTACGCCCGAGCACCGGATCGTCCGCGACCCAGTCGGTGTACATGCTGTACTGGCCGCCGATCGGCATCACGACATTCACATGCTTGTCGGCGAAGAAGTCCCGGACCCCCGTGTTGTTGAACCACGAGATGCCGTCCGATCCGCCGCCGATCCCGGTGAGCAGGTAGAAGGTGGGCGCGGGCGCACCGGAAGCGGGCGAGATGACGTCGTTCGAAACCCAGCGGCCCATCGCCTCCGAGTAGACGTCCACCCGGGTGATCCGCGGCTCCGCCGAGGCAGGCGGCGGTCCGAGCGCCAGCCACGCCGACAACAGCAGGACCGTCACCACCAGTCCACGCAGAGGGGCCGAGCGTCGCAGAATGTCGAACGGTCGCATGATGCCCCCTGCCTGTGGCCTGCTCGTCCAATCTAAGACGCCGGCCTACCTGCTTGTCGCGGTTCCACGGAACCGGTGTATAGATGGATCGATGACGGACAACGACCGGCCCGACGAGCGATTCACACTCGCCAGTGAGCGGACGTTTCTGGCATGGATGCGAAGTTCGCTGGCCTTGCTCGCGGGTGGTCTCGCGATGATCCACCTGGTCCCCGAATTCAGCACCGGATGGGTGCGGACGACCCTCGGCCTGATTCTGATCGGTCTCGCCGCGGCAGCGGCCCTCGTCGGACTGCGACGGTGGTCTCAGGTCGAGAAGGCCCTACGCGACGGCGCGCCGATGCCACCGCCCCACGAGTTGAGGCTGTTCGCCGTGGCTCTGACGGTGGTGGCGCTGGGAGCGGGGCTCGCCAGCGTCGTCGCCGTTCTCTAACCTGCAGAAGAGGTTTGCATAACGCGAACCGGACGTGACGACGAAGGAGTACACGGTGGCCCACGAGCTCAAGCTGGGATACAAGGCGTCGGCGGAGCAGTTCGGTCCGCGGGAGTTGGTGGAGCTGGGTGTGCTGGCGGAGGCGCACGGGATGGATTCGGCGACGGTGTCGGATCATTTCCAGCCGTGGCGGCACGAGGGTGGGCATGCGCCGTTCTCGATTGCGTGGATGACGGCGGTGGGGGAGCGGACGGAGCGGTTGCAGTTGGGGACGTCGGTGATGACGCCGACGTTCCGGTACAACCCGGCGGTGGTGGCGCAGGCGTTCGCGACGATGGGGTGTCTGTATCCGGGTCGGGTGATGCTCGGGGTGGGTACCGGTGAGGCGCTCAACGAGATCGCGACGGGTTTTGCGGGGCAGTGGCCGGAGTTCAAGGAGCGGTTCGCGCGGTTGCGGGAGTCGGTGCGGTTGATGCGGGAGTTGTGGCTCGGGGATCGGGTCGATTTCGAGGGCGAGTTCTTTTCCACGAAGGGGGCGTCGATTTATGACGTGCCCGAGGACGGGATTCCGGTGTATATCGCGGCGGGTGGTCCGGTGGTGGCCCGGTATGCCGGGCGCAGTGGGGACGGGTTCATTTGTACGTCGGGTAAGGGGATGGAGTTGTATACGGAGAAGTTGTTGCCGGCGGTGGCGGAGGGGGCGGCGAAGGCGGAGCGCGATGTCGCGGAGATCGACAAGATGATCGAGATCAAGATTTCGTATGACACGGATCCGGAGTTGGCGCTGGAGAACACTCGGTTCTGGGCGCCGTTGTCGTTGACGGCGGAGCAGAAGCATTCGATCGATGATCCGATCGAGATGGAGAAGGCGGCGGATGCGTTGCCGATCGAGCAGGTTGCGAAGCGGTGGATCGTGGCGTCGGATCCGGATGAGGCGGTGGCGCAGATCAAGCCGTATCTCGACGCGGGATTGAATCATCTGGTGTTCCACGCGCCCGGACACGACCAGAAGCGGTTCCTGGAGCTCTTCGAACGCGACCTCGCACCCCGGCTCCGCGGCTAGGCGGCTTCGCCGCCCGTGCGCCTTTTTGGTAGCTGGAGCAACCAGAAAGGCGCACGGGCGCGGAGCGCCTCAGAGCATGTGCACCCGCTTGTACAGGCGCTTGGATGGCCCGCCCAGCAGGTCCGCGTCGGCGAGGAAGCGCATCAGTGGCTGCGAGCTTTCGCGTACCTTCGCGGCGCGGAACGAGTTGTTCTTCGCCTCGCGTAGCGCTCGCTCGGTGTCGAGCCCGGCGGCGGCGTAGACAGCGGGGTTGATCATGCTCGACACGATGAGGTTCGCCGCGATCGCGATGGCGCCGCGGCTGGCCGCCCGGCGGGCCTTGCTGGTGCCGGCCGCACGGCGCAGTGTCTCCTCACGAGCGAAACGCATGTGCCGGGCTTCCTCGACAACGTGGATCTTGCTGGTCACCCGAACGATCGGCTGAACACGGGTGTCCTTCATCCAGTCGCGCTGCATGACGTCGAGGATTTCTTCGGCGACCAGGATGCCGGCGTAGGCGACCTCTCCCGACGCGAGAGCTTTGAATCCGCGACCCAGGTTGACGACGGCACGGCGCGGCACGTACGACGGGCAGCCGAACTTCTCGGCGGTACGAGCGAACATCACGGAGTGCCGGCATTCGTCGGCGACTTCGGTGAGCGCGAACTGGAAGTGCGCCTGCGAGGCATCCTTGGCATACATGTCCCGGATGACCATCTGCTGCAGGATCATTTCGAACCAGATGCCGGTGCCCATGATCGAGGACACTTCGTGCTTGGTCAGGGTGATCTGCTGCTCGAACGTCATTTCGTTCCACAGCGGGGTTCCGAACAGTGTGGACCATTCCGGTGTCAGGCCGTACAGGTCGTCGGGGACCGGTGCATCCCAGTCGACCTCGACCATGGGGTCGTACGACATCCTCGCGGAGGATTCGAGGAGCCGTGTACCCGTGTCCTGGCGATCGGTGATCCTCGGGTTGCGAAGCTCGAGCGTAGAACGGGTCATGAGCGTCCTCCATATCAGTGTGACGAGACGTAACATGTAATATGGACCTCAGAATGGTTTACGTCAAGGCGCCTCGTGTACAAATGCTGGACTCTCTGACGGATACGCTGCCCTTCGAACCGGTGGGTGATGATTCCCACACACGTCCGGAGTTAGCTTGCTGAATGTTTGCTGATGGTCTGTAGTGGGTGTGCTGCAGTCGGCATTAAGCTCCCGAACCGCAACGCGCAGGGTTCGGGATCGGCCGGCGGTCCCTCCCCCGACTCGGGGTCGTCGGCTGTTCCCACACCCGCTCACCCCAGCGGGTGTGGGAACAACCAGGCCGCCCGCGGCCCTTCTTCGAAGAAAGTTGGATGAGCAATGCCCGAGCAGAACCCTGTGAAACCCGACATCGTCGTCGGAGCCCGTGTCCGGGTTCGGCGCGAGGCGGAAACGACGGCGCAGGGTGTGGTGATCGAGGATTTCGCGGAACTGACCACGTCGGGGCAGTCGCTCGGCCGCGACTGGGCTCCGGTGCACCGGTGGGCGGTCGCTCTCGACGACGGACGTCTCGTGTTCGCCCACGACGGCGAACTCGACGTCGACACCGCGTCGAGCGGGCAGTGACCGACGTCAGTCGACGCCGTGGAGGCGGTTCATCGCTCGGTGCAGTTGGTCTTCGCTGAGCGCGGGTACGCCCAAGGTGCTGTGGCCGTCCCGGTTTGCGCGGAGACCATCGAGCGCGAAGCCGAGGACGCGCTTCCACAACTCGGGTGATTCTGCGCTGGCAAAGTCGGCTGCAGCCTGAACGGACTGCGTCAGCAACGGTAGATCCGTGCTCTCGAAGTCGTCACGCAACGCCCCGGCGGCCTTGGCACGTTCGACCAGGGCAGCTGTTCGTCGGTGAATTTCCCCTTGGGCCGCCTCAACCGCCCCGGCGAGCTTCCCGTGGGTCTCCGGATCGGCCAGGCCCTGCGGCAGCGCCCTGCCCGCCACAACCAGGTCGCGGAGGCCGCGGTCCTGAGCCAGCATTCGGGTGCTCTCGGTGAAGAAATAGACGAGACCTTCCCATGGATCCGGCATCGCTTCGGCTGTGGTCGAGACCTCGACGACGTCCTGGAGACGCGAAGCGAACAGGTGCTCGATCAGTTGATCCTTGCTCGCAAATCGGCGGTAGACGGTCCCGACGCCGACACCGGCATGCTCCGCGACCTCGGCGAGTGTGGCCTCGAGGCCCCGGGATGTGAACACCTCGCGCGCCGACTGCAGGATGCGTTCGAGGTTTGCCCGGGCGTCGCTGCGGAGAGCACGGTCTGTCTGAGGGCCCATCTCCTCAGTCTAGCTCATCCGGAATTGCCCGTTCCGCTTATGGTACCGTCTATCCGGAATTAGGCATTCCGCTTCACTGAGAGGGTGACAGCTATGGCAGTGGTACGCGAGCGACCGGCGGTGACGGGGCAGGGCATCGATCGGCGATGGTTGATCCTCGGCGTATTGGCCATCGCCCAGTTGATGGTGGTCCTCGACGCGACGATCGTGAACATCGCGCTGCCCGAGGCGCAGCATGCGCTGGGATTCACCGACGGTCAGCGTCAATGGGTCGTCACGGCGTATTCGCTGGCGTTCGGGAGCCTGCTCCTTCTGGGTGGCCGGATCAACGACCTCTTCGGCCGCAAGAACTCGTTCATCATCGGTCTGATCGGTTTCGCGGCCGCGTCCGCTCTGGGTGGGTGGAGTCCCAACTTCGACGTTCTCGTGACCGCGCGTGCATTGCAGGGCGTATTCGGAGCGCTGTTGGCCCCGGCCGCCTTGTCGCTGTTGACCGTAACGTTTGCGGGGTCGGCGGATCGGACCCGGGCCTTCGGTGTGTTCGGGGCGATCTCGGGTGCGGGCGGCGCGATCGGCCTGCTGATGGGCGGCGTTCTCACCGATTACCTGTCATGGCATTGGTGCCTGTACGTCAACGTCGCCTTCGCCGTCGTGGCGCTGGTCGGTGCACTCGTATTTCTGCCTGCGCACCAGAAGGGCTCGACGTCGAAAAGCCTGGATTGGTGGGGGGCGGTATCGGTGACGGCCGGCTTGTTCTTCCTCGTGTACGGATTCGCCAACTCGGAAAGCCACGGCTGGTCCGACGCGTCGACGCTGACGTTCCTCGGGGTGGGGATCGTTCTGCTGGCCCTGTTCGTGTGGATCGAGACCAAGGTTCGCCATCCGCTGTTGCCGATGCGGGTGCTGACCGATCGGCTGCGCGGTGCCTCGTATCTGGTGATGTTGATTTCTGCGGTAGGCATGTTCGGGATCTTTCTGTTCCTCACCTATTACCTCCAGCAGCTGCTCGGATACAGCCCGATCGCGACCGGTATCGCCTTTCTGCCGATGGTCGCGTCGATCGCCCTGAGCGCTTCGTTCTCGGGAGCGGTGCTGGCCACTCGATACAGCCCGCGGATACTTGTCACGTCCGGTCTGCTCGTCTCTGCACTCGGTATGGCGTTTCTGACCACGATCGATGTCGACAGCGCCTACCTCACCGGCATCCTGCCGGGTCTTGTCGCGGTCGGGCTCGGTCTCGGATTCGTCTTCTCGAGCGCGATGGCCTCCTCCACGGCGGGAGTGCGGGCCGACGACGCCGGCGTCGCCTCGGCCACGGTGAACACCGCGCAGCAAGTCGGCGGTTCGATCGGGATTGCCCTCCTCAGCAGTGTCGCAGCTTCAGCAGCAGACAGCTACAGCGCCGAGCACGCCGTGTCTGGGGATCCGGCCGTCGTGGCGCAGCAGCTCGCCGAGGGTGCGGCGCTGGTCAGCTATCACTCCGCGTTCTGGGTGGCCGCAGCATTCTTCGCTGTCGGCGCGTTGGTGTCGATAACACTGTATCGCAACGAGATTCCGCAGCAGGACGCCGATGCGGGGCCAGTTCTGGTCCACTGATGGAGTGTGCTGATCGGGGCCCTATCGAGGCGGTTCGCGCCGAACGGTGCGGGGGGTCGGCCTGGCATCTGGAGACCGCGCGATGGTGCGGATGCCGGTCAATCCCTCGATGGCTGCGGCCAGATCGTCGGCGGACAGCGTGCCTGATTCGGGGTCCGTATCTGCCGGCTCGTGGCCTGGTCGGGACTTCTGGTTCATCTGTCTGCCTGTCCTCGAGTCGACGCGGGGGTGGAACTCACTGATCAGGGTCGGGCGGGTTCGGCTTCAGCGGTACAGGCGCCACCGCATACGGGCGTAATCGTCTGGCTGCAAGCATGTTTCCCCCTTTCCCGGCGGCTGTCCGCCTCATCTCCTGGTTCCACCACACACCACGAGCAAACGTCTGGCAACTTGCGGCGCTGTGATTATCCCCACGTAGATGATACGGGCGGGAACAGATATCCCCGGGTAGCGCCGGGTCAGCAGATCGCGCTGATGACGCAATGACGTTGGTCAGGTGGCAGTCAGCGCGAACACCCGCATGTTGCGATCGGTGCGGGTCTCGTAGACGCCGTAGACCCTGACCATGGCATCGAATTCGCGATAGATGCGGGTTCGTTCCGGTTCGGTGAGGAGAGTGGCGGTCACCGGGATCGCCTTTCCCCCGATGGTCACCGTCGCGTGCGGCTCCGCGAGGAGATTCGCGGACCAGGCGGGGTGTCTCTCTTGCCCGAAGTTGCTGCCCACCACGTAGATTCGGGCACCCTCGCGGTAGTACAGCAGCGGGCTGGTCCTCGGCTTCCCGGACTTGCGGCCCGTCGTGGTGAGAAGCACCACCGGTGCGGCGATCGGGCCGAGAACGGTGAAACGTCCACCGCTCTTCTCGAGTAGGCGCCGGTCTACTCCGGCGAGCTTCCGAATTACCCACGACCCCGGCCGGGTAGCGGCGAAGGCCGCGGCGGGCTCACGGAGGAAGCTGTTTTCGCTGCCCCACCGCACGTCGGGGAAGGGTGATTCGGCCATATGTCATCTGACCGCTTCGCAGGACCCCTGTCAATCGTGGTGGCCGGAGGTGCCGACGGCGACGGCGCCGGCGCGGACCGCCGGATACGCTATGGCCATGGCTGCACCTGGAACCTCCGCACCAGTGAGTCCGCCGGGCCCGTCGGCGCCGTCGAGCATCTACATCGCATCGCCGGAGGGGGACACCGGTAAGTCCACCATCGCGTTGGGTGTCTTGCAGATGCTGTGTGCCTCGGCGGCACGGGTGGGTGTTTTCCGGCCGATCGCGCGATCGACGGAGGAGACCGACTACATCCTGGAGTTGCTGCTCGAGCACACCACCGCCGACGTCGGTTACGAGCAGTCCCTGGGTGTCACCTATGAGCACGTCCACGCCGACCCCGACGGCGCGCTCAGTGAGATCGTCGCGCGGTATCACACGATGGCCGAGCAGTGCGATGCCGTCGTGGTCATCGGTAGCGACTACACCGACGTAGCGAGCCCGAGCGAGCTCGGGTACAACGCGAGGATTGCCGTCAACCTGGGTGCGCCGGTGCTCCTCGCATTGCGGGGAGCGCGCCGCAGTCCTGACGAGGTGGCCCAGCTCGCTGCGCTGTGCATAGGCGAACTGAAGGCACATCACGCTCATCTGATCGCGGTGATCGCCAATCGGTGCAACCCGGACGAACTCGGCGCCGTCACGTCCGCGCTGTCCTCCACCGGCGTGCCTGCGTGGAGCTTGCCGGAGATTCCGCTGTTGACGGCGCCGACCATGGCAGAACTGCTCGACGCCGTCGACGGCACCTTGTTCAGTGGTGATCCCGAGCTTCTGCACCGTGAAGCGCTGCGGGTGATGGTCGGCGGCATGACGGCCGAGCACATCCTCGAGCGTCTGAGTGACGGGGTGGTGGTGATCGCGCCCGCCGACCGTTCCGACGTACTGCTGGCGATGGTCAACGCCCACGACGCGGAAGGGTTTCCGTCGCTCGCCGGGATCATCATGAATGGTGGTCTGCTCCCGCATCCCGCGATCGCCGACCTGATGGCAGGTTTGAAACCGCGTCTCCCGATCCTCACCACGTCGCTGGGTACGTTCGACACGGCAAGTGTTGCCGCGCAGACGCGGGGCCGGGTGGCCGTCGGTTCGCAACGCAAGGTCGACACGGCATTGAGCGTCATGGAGCAGCACGTCGATCCCGCTGTTCTCGTCGAACGGCTGAAACTTCCGATCCCCTCGGTGGTCACACCGCAGATGTTCGAGTACCGGCTGATCGACCGGGCCCGGCGCGGTCGCAGGCACATCGTCCTTCCGGAGGGTGACGACGACCGTATCCTCCGGGCCGCGGGCCGATTGCTCCAACGCCAGGTGGCGGAGCTGACACTCCTCGGAGACGAGGGGCAGGTGCGCAGGCGTGCCGCCGAACTCGGTGTGGACCTGTCCGAGGCGCAGGTTCTCGATCCGCGAACCTCGGAGTACACCACCTCGTTCGCCGAGGAGTATGCCCGGCTGCGCGCGCACAAGGGCATGACCCTCGAGCGTGCACGGGAGGTGATGGGCGACATCTCGTACTTCGGAACCATGATGGTGCACAGGGGAATAGCGGACGGAATGGTGTCCGGCGCCGCGCACACCACCGCGCACACGATTCGGCCGTCGTTCGAGATCATCAAGACTCGGCCGGGTGTGAACACGGTGTCGAGCGTGTTCCTGATGTGTCTGTCCGACCGCGTCCTCGCGTACGGCGACTGCGCCGTGGTGCCCGACCCCACCGCCGAGCAACTGGCCGACATCGCGATCTCGTCCGCTGAGACGGCAGCGCAGTTCGGCATCGACCCGCGCATCGCGATGCTGTCGTACTCCACCGGCGATTCAGGGACCGGCGCAGATGTCGACAAGGTGCGCTCCGCCACCGCCGTCGTCCGCGAGCGACGACCGGATCTGTTGGTGGAAGGACCGATTCAGTACGACGCCGCCATCGAGCAGAGTGTGGCCGACAAGAAGATGCCCGACTCGCAGGTAGCGGGTAAGGCGACGGTGTTCATCTTCCCCGATCTCAACACCGGCAACAACACCTATAAGGCGGTGCAGCGCAGTGCCGGTGCCATCGCCGTCGGCCCGGTGTTGCAGGGCCTGAACAAGCCGGTCAACGACCTCTCCCGGGGCGCGCTGGTCGAGGATATCGTCAATACGGTGGCCATCACGGCCATTCAGGCCGCGGCGCTCGAACCTCGGGGGGCAGACACGTGAGCGACGACACCGCAGGATCGGTACTGGTACTCAACTCCGGTTCTTCGTCGATCAAGTTCCAGCTCATACAGCCGGACACCGGCGAGTCGATCGCCTCCGGGCTCATCGAGCGGATCGGCGAACCGGACGGTCACATCGTGTATCGGCACCGCACGGGCGTGGAGGAACGACGCGGTGTCATCGCCGACCATCGCGCGGGTTTGAAGACGGTCCTCGAGGTGGTCGCCGAGGTCGGCCGGCCGCTCGGTGAGGCGGGGATCGTCGCCGTGGGACATCGCCTCGTTCATGGCGGCAAGGTGTTCTACGAGCCCACGATCATCGACGACGACGTAGTGCGGGCCATCTCTGATCTGTCGAGCCTGGCGCCGCTGCACAATCCGGCGAACGTGATCGGCATCGAGGTGGCCCGGGAAGTGCTTCCCGATGTCCCGCACGTCGGAGTGTTCGACACCGCGTTCTTCCACACCCTGCCCGCGGCGGCGTCCACCTATGCCATCGATCGGAGCATCGCGCAGGAGTACGACATTCGGCGTTACGGCTTCCACGGGACGTCGCACCAGTACGTGTCGTCCTGTGCCGCCCAGTTCCTCGGCAGGGATACCTCCGAGCTCGACCAGATAGTTCTGCATCTGGGCAACGGCGCCTCGGCGTCTGCCATACACAGCGGCCGCGCCGTCGACACCAGCATGGGATTCACGCCACTCGAGGGCCTCGTCATGGGTACGCGCAGTGGTGACATCGACCCGGGAGTCCTCCTCCATCTGTATCGGCAAGGACTGACGGTCGACCGGATCGACGACCTCCTCAACCGGCAGTCGGGTCTGCGAGGGCTGTCCGGCGTCAACGACTTTCGCTCGCTCCGGACCCTCGTCGGTGAGGGAAACGCGGACGCCGCGCTCGCCTATGACGTGTATGTGCACCGGCTCCGCAAGTACATCGGCGCCTACCTCGTGGAGCTGGGTGGTGCCGACGTCATCACGTTCACCGGGGGAGTGGGCGAGAACAACGTCGATGTCCGGCGCGACAGCCTGGCGGGGCTCGAACGTCTCGGCATCATCGTCGACGACACCCGCAACAGCTCGGAATCCCGGGCGGCCCGGCGCATCTCCTCGGACGACTCCGAGGTGGAAATTCTCGTCGTCCCCACCAACGAGGAGTTGGCGATCGCCCGGGCGGCAGTCGACTTGGTGGGTAGCTGAGCCGGTGACCGACTGCTAGAAAAGGCTTTTCGGGCGAATTGTGTTGGCCCGGTCGACCAGCGCATAGCGGTGGGTGCGTTCGGGTGCTTTGCGGGCCAGTGCGCGCAGCGCCGCCTCGGCGCCGGTGCGTAACCCGTGTTCGGTGAACGGCACACCGAGGAAAGGTCTGTGTTCGGTGGTGGACGTGTGGCCGCTGCGTATCCAGTCGAGTGCGGTACCCAGCACGAGGGTGCGCATCTGGAGTGCCCGGCTCTCTTCGTGCGGCAGCGCGGCCACACGAAGCGCCGCCTCACGCAGCTGGGACTCCTCGATCTTGTCGATCGGCCGCCCGGACAGCAACACAAGCACACCGGTCATCCGGGCCACGGTGAAGTGCCGGGAGGTGGGGGGAACCTCGTCGAGCGCCGCGAGGGCACCGGAAAGATCTCCGCGCTCGGTGAGTTGCCGTGCCAGCCCGAATGCCGCACTCACCGCGTTGTGGTCGGTGCGCCACACCGACCGGTAGTACTTCTCCGCGAACGACCGCCACGGGGCCGGGTCCGAGGTATCCCAGTGCTGCAGGATCAACTCGGCGGTCGCGGCCAGGGCGAGCTTGGGTGCCGTCTCACCGGGCATCGCTTGCAGCACGCCTTCGAAGTGGGAGAAGGCTGCCTCGTAGTCGCCGGAGAGCAGTGCGGCGATTCCTGCATACCAGTCGATCCGCCAGTTGTCGCCGACGTCTCCCTCCACTTCCCCGAGCAGGGTGAGTGCCGTGGCCGCGTCACCGAGATCGAGGTGGGCCTTGATCTCGGCGAGCGTGAGTTCGCGGGAAAACGACACATCGGGACTTCCGACGAGGCGTTCGACGCCGTTGTCCCGGGCATGTCGCAGGGAGTCGAGCGTCTGCTGCGGTTCGCTGTGAACGGCGGCGGCCAGCAGGGGAGCGTTGGGGTCGGTGGGATCGATCAGCGGCACCGCCAGCGCCTGCGCCACCGAGCGCGCATCGAGTTTCTGGTCCCGTTGCACACCGTCGACGTAGACGTCGGTCTGTTCGATGGCCTCGTCGGTGCCGAAAGTTGTTCGCTGCCTGCTGAACACCGTGGAGAGTCCGGGGTGTTCCTCGCCGGTCTGCTGCGCGAGTACCTCACGGAGCACGCCGGTGAGCTGACCGGCCATCTCCTGCGCCGAGCGGAAACGCTTCGCGGGGTCGGGATCGGTGGCACGCAGCAGGAGGCGATGGAAGAACTCGTATTCGGCCAGCAGCGGCGCGTTGTCGGGCGTCGGTATCCCGTCGAGGTACCGGCCCTTGTCGGAGGGCATGTCGAGCGTCAGCACCGCCAGCGTGCGGCCCACCGTGTAGATGTCGGAGGCGACGGTCGGGCCCGTCTTCACGATCTCCGGTGCCTGGAAACCTGGTGTGCCGTACAGATAGCCGTAGTCCTCGATGCCCGCGACCGCGCCGAGGTCGATCAGCTTGAGCGAATCCTCGGTCACCATCACGTTGTCGGGCTTGAGGTCGTTGTAGACCAGGCCCGTCGAGTGCAGATAGTCGAGTGCCGGAAGTATTTCCAGCACATAGGCGATGGCTTGCTCGATGGGCATCCGTTCGGGGCGGTGGTGCGTCGAGAGAACGTCCCTCAGCGAGTGCCCGCCCACGTACTCCATGACGATGTACCCCATCGGAGTCCCGTCGGATCGGGGGTGCTCGACGAAGTTGTAGATCTTCACGATGCTCGGGTGCGCCACCTCGGCGAGGAACTGGCGTTCGGCCACGGCGACCGCCTGCGCCTCGGCATCACCGAAATGCAACAGACCCTTGAGAACCACCCATCGATCGCTCACGTTGCGGTCGATTGCGAGATAGATCCACCCGAGACCGCCGTGCGCGATGCATCCCTGCACCTCGTACTGGCCGCTCACCAGCTCGCCAGGCCGCAGAAGCGGCCGGAAGTCGAAAGTGGCGGCGCACGAAGGGCATGTGCCGAACTCGCACTCTTCCGCAGTGGCGCACTTCCGGCCGACCGGATTGCCGCACTTCCAGCAGAACCGCTTGTTCTCGGGAACCGTCGGGTCCGACATCACGGCCGAAGCCGGGTCGACCGTCTTCACCACCGGCACTTCGACGAGCCCACCACCCAGGCGCAGGCGGCCACCGGAGCGACTGCGCGGTGACCTCGTCGAGCGACCTGTCGTCGAGGCTCCCGATGGACGCGAAGCCTGCGTGGCCTGTTCCGGTTCGCGGGGTGCAGCCTGAGTGGCCTGTTCCGGTTCGCGGGGCGCAGCCTGGGTGGCGACCTCCGGATCCGGCGACCCCGTATTCTCCTGGGACATCGGCCTCAGTCCTGGTACACGGCGGCCGGAGGGACGGGCGACGGTCCCAGCATCGACAACCAGCGGTTGTAGGAGTCGGTCCAGGTTCCGTCGCGGCGGATCCGCTCGAGGGTGCCGTTGACGAACCGCACGAGGTCCTCGTTCGATTTGGTGATGCCGATTCCGTACGGTTCGGCGCCCATGCTGTCCCCGACGATCTCGAGGTACGGGTCCTGAGATGCCAGTCCGGCCAGAATCGTGTCGTCGGACGTCACCGCGTCGACCTGCCGTTGCTGCAACACCACCAGGCAGTCGGACCACATCGGCACGGTGAGGATCTCGGCCGTCGGCGCCACCTGCTGCAGCCGCTCCAACGACGTGGTGCCGCGCACCACACATACCCGTTGTCCGGCCAGATCCGCCGGACCGCGGATGGGCGAGCCCTTGACGACGAGGACCCGTTGTCGCGCCTCGAAGTACTGGCTCGAGAACGCCACCCGCTCTCGCCGGTCGCAGGTGATCGTCATCGTCTTGGCGACGACATCGACCAGCGACTCCTGCAGCGCCCGTTCACGATCGGCGGACGTGAGAATTCGGTACTCCAGGCGCTCCGGGTCACCGAAGAGATCCCGTGCGATCTCACGGGCGATGTCTACATCGAACCCCTCGATCGTGCCGGTGGCCGGGTCGCGGAAACTCATGAGGTTACTGCCGGTATCCAACCCGACGATCAGCCTGCCCCGCGCGCGGATGGCGTCGACTGTCGGGCTCGGTGGTGGTGGGCCTGCGTCGGAAACGGGGCGCAGACTGGCTGTGGGATCGCCGCAGTCGCCGCCCGGCGCGGGAGAAGGCGTCGAACGGTCCGTCGGTGCCGGGGCGACGCCGGCGGGCAACGGCGGTTCGGTGTACGAGATGCTCGGCGAACCGACGTGCCCCGACGTCGACTGGGCGCAACCGCAGAGGAGCATCGCCAGCGCCAGCACCACGGGTGCTATCCGGTGCCGCCTCACTGATACTCCCTCAACCGCGGCCACAGTCCGATGATAATTCCGATCACGGCGATCAGCGTCAGGGCGAAGGCCCCCGGGCCCAACGCCGTCAGCACCCCGGATGCGGACGCCACATGGGAGCGCAGATGATCACGGGCAGAGTCGATGCCTTCGGTGAGCGCATCGTCGAGAGCGGTGAACTGGGCGGCCGAGTTCTGGTCTCCGGGACCGATGGCGATGGCCGCGCCGGCGAGGAAATCGCCCTCGGCGAGAACGGTGTTCATCCGTTCGTGCGCCGTCGACCATCGGTTCCATGCTTCCTCGGCCCGGGTCACCTCGGCGTCACCGACCGGGTTGTCGTCCTCGCGCGGATAGTTCGACAGCACCGCACCGAGCTGAGCGGACTTGTCGTCGAACACCGCGTCGTAGTCGCCGTTCGAA
Source organism: Rhodococcus sp. MSC1_016 (assembly GCF_023667485.2). Taxonomy (NCBI): domain Bacteria; kingdom Bacillati; phylum Actinomycetota; class Actinomycetes; order Mycobacteriales; family Nocardiaceae; genus Rhodococcus; species Rhodococcus sp. MSC1_016. Next base: position 3,950,873 of record NZ_JAMOZI020000001.1, on the reverse strand, counting down.
TCGCGTCGCACCAACCGGAGTGTCTCCTCGGTGCGCGCCTGCTGGGCGAGGATGCGGCCGGTGGTCAATTCGTGCAGCGGCCGGGCACCCTCGGTGAGTGCGCGATGGGTGTCGAGAGCCGAGATCAGCCCTGCTACCAGCATCCATGCCAGCAGAATGGCGGTAGCCGACGATGCCAGAATCAGGCCGAGATTGAACGTGCGCCGAGTGAGCCGGGCCAGCACTACCTGGGTGAGGACCAATCCCACCGCGGCCGTCAACAGGAGCGCGAGCGCGAACCACGGAGGCCGTGAATAGTTACTTTGCGTCGACGCCACACGGGCCTCGTGCCCGGCGTGCAACTGCTGCGCCATCGGAAGCAGGCTCGTCTGCATCAGCGTCGAGGCCTCCCCGAGGTAGGCCGCCCCGACGGGGTTGCCCACCCGGTTGTTCGCCCGCGCGGTCTCGACGAGCCCGGTGTACACCGTGAGGTCGGTGGAGATGGAGGCGAGGAGTCGGCGGCTGTCCGCCTCGCTCGCTGCCAGCCCGCCGGAGGCATGGACGAGATCCGCCGACGCCGTGCCGATCGCCTGCGCATACCTGTCCCGAAGGTCGCCCGGCTCGAGACCCCCCGAGATGAACGCCGTCGTGGCTGCGGCGTCGGCCACCGACAACGCGATATACAGATTCTGCGCCGAGTACGACAGCGGTTCGGCATCCACGAGGACGGCGTCGAGCGTGGCCGCCCTGCCGTTCACCGTGGAGGTGGCCACCAGACCGGCGGCCACGCACAGGAGCATGAGCAGAATGCCGAGACCTGTCAGTCTGGCCGGGGTCGAGTGGAGGAAGGCGCGCAACTCCCTGCGGCGAGCCACCGCCGGATCGACCTCGTCGTCCCCGAGGGCCGACAAAGCTCGGCTACCGTGGGGTTCGATCGACGGTGCCTCACGCAGAACCACGTCGCACCCCTTCTGAAACCGGCCGCACTGTGTGGGGAGCATATAAGCTGCCGCGCCGGGAGGCGGTCAACCGGACGGAGTGCGGGATCGTGCCCCCGCCGAACGAAGCCCGAACGGGGCCGTGAGCTGGCGAGGCAGGGAGAAACCGTTAGTGTGAGGGAACTGCAGGTGACCCATCAGGTCGGACAGGGGTAGTCGATGCGTGGTGACGGGGACGGCTGGGCAACCGGTCCGGACGGCAGTCGTCATTGGGGCAAGCACGGTGCGGCCGGATTGTTGTTGCGTGCTCCGCTCGCGGACGAGACGCCGGCGGTGCTGCTCCAGCATCGTGCGGTCTGGAGCCATCAAGGCGGGACGTGGGCGTTGCCCGGCGGCGCCCGGGACAGCCACGAGACGACGACCCATGCTGCGGTCCGGGAAGCCCACGAGGAGACCGGCATCGAGAGCGCGGCCATCCGGGTGCGCACCGAGGTCGTGACGATGGAAGCCGCCAGCGGCTGGAGCTACACCACGGTGATCGCCGACGCCGAGCGCCCGCTCCCCACCGTTGCCAACGGTGAGAGCACGGAGCTGCGCTGGGTTCGTGAATCCGACGTCGCAGGGCTGCCGCTCCATCCGGGGTTCCAAGCGGGCTGGCAGATGCTGCGCACCACGGAGGTACGGCTGGTCCTCGCCGGGCACGACGTTCTGGGGGAGCACGCCTCGCTGACACACTTGTCGAAGGCGTTGCCCCGCACGATCCACCTGCCCGACGGAACCTACGGCTGGCTCCCGCGCGTCGAGGTGCTCGACTCGCTCGAGGTGATCGGTGGCACCGCGGAGCCGGCAGGCCATGGCACCACCGTCGGAACGGTGACCGCCGTGGTGACCGCGGACCCCGAACTCGTCGACCAACTCGCGGGCACCGTCCTCACCCTGGAGCCGTCGACCGTCCTGGGCTGGCTGGATCAGCCGTAACTCAGCTGTTGCCGCGGAGCATTCCGGCGAGTGAGCGCGCCGCCGCCTGAGGGTCCCGGGCCTCCGTGATCGCCCGCACCACGACGATGCGGGTGGCTCCCGCAGCCAGAATCTCCGGTACGCGTGACTCGTCGATGCCACCGATCGCGAACCAGGGTCGGGTGGGCTGCGAATCGGCGGTGGAACGCACCAGCTCGATGCCCGCCGCCGTGCGTCCCGGCTTGGTGGGGGTGGCCCACACGGGCCCGGTGCAGAAGTAGTCGACATCGTCCTCGATCGCCGCGAGACTGGCCTGCGCCCGGCTGTGGGTGGATCGGCCGATCAGGACATCCGGCCCTACGACGTTCCGGGCGTACGGCACCGGAAGGTCGCCCTGGCCGAGGTGAAGGACGTCGGCACCGGCTGCGAGCGCCATGTCCGCGCGGTCGTTGACGGCGAGCAGGGCGCCGTGCCTCCGTGCGACGGCGGCGAGCACGGACAGAGCCGCAAGTTCGTCGCGTGCGTCCATCGGACCCAGCTCGCGCTCGCCGGCCGAGCCCTTGTCGCGGAGCTGGATGATGTCGACACCACCGGACAGCGCGGCTTCCGCGAACTGTGCCAGGTCACCTTTTTCGCGTCGAGCGTCGGTACACAGGTACAAACGCGCAGCTCCGAGGCGACGCCGACGTTCTGCATGGCTGGTGTGATGCGAGGTGGTCACGGCATGACGGTAGCCTCTACGGTGAAAGTGCAACACGGGAGTCCCGGGATCGTGGGGCTGAGAGGGGCTCACGCCGAGCCCGACCGTCATACCTGACCCGGATCATGCCGGCGCAGGAAGTGAGGTGGTGTTCGATGTCAACGGTTCTGAGACCACGGTCGGTGTCCGTCGTCGGCGGCGGGGTGATCGGGCTGTCGATTGCGTGGCGCGCCGCCCACGCCGGGTGGTCGGTCCGCCTGTACGACCCGGCGATCGGCTCGGGTGCGTCGTGGGTGGCAGGGGGAATGCTGGCACCGCTGTCCGAGGGCTGGCCCGGCGAGGAGAGTGTCCTCGAACTGGGCAGTGCGTCACTGGACCGGTGGCCCGACTTCGGCAAGGAGCTCGAGGCCGCCGCCGGTGTCGAGCTGTTCACTTCGGCCAGTTCACTCACCGTCGCGCTCGACGCCGCCGATGCCGAAGATCTGCGGACCATCGCCGAATGGGTCGGTGCGCAGGGACGCGACCTGCAGATCCTGAGCCGAAGCGAGGTACGCGAACTCGAGCCGATGCTCGGGCGTGGGGTTCGGCTCGGACTGCTCGCGGTCGCGGAACTCGCCGTGGACAACCGGTTGCTGCTGGCGGCACTGCGGACGTGCGCAGTCGACGCCGGAGTGGAGTTGGTCGAGGAGAGTGTGTCCGACCTCGGCCTGCTCGACACCGACCAGATCGTCCTCACCGCAGGCGTCGCGTCGCCGTCGCTGTGGCCGGGTCTTCCGGTTCGCCCGGTGAAGGGGGAGATCCTGCGGCTGCGTGCCCGTCCCGGGGTGACGCCGGCGCCGGGTCGCACCATCCGCGGCAGTGTGCACGGCCGTCCCGCGTACCTCGTGCCGCGGGCCGACGGAATCGTCGTGGGCGCCACCCAGCACGAATCCGGCCACGACACCCAGGTCACCGTCGCCGGGGTGCGCGATCTCATCGCCGACGCCGAAGCACTGATGCCTGCGATCGGCGAGTACGAACTGCGCGAGGCCTCGGCCGGTCTGCGGCCGATGACTCCCGACAATCTGCCCCTGATCGGGCGAGTGTCGGATCGGGTCGTGGTGGCGACGGGACACGGACGCAACGGCGTCCTGCTCACCCCCGTCACCGCCGATGCGACGGTGGCACTGTTGGAGGGATCGGCTCTCGCCGAGGCGAAGGCTGCCGACCCCGGACGTTTCGAGAAAGTAGCGAGGTAGAGATGAGTGAGCAGCAAGTCGTGGTGCCCGTCGGCATCACCGTCAACGGCGAGGACCACGAGTTCGCGGTAGCGCCCACCGTCGCCCAGCTGCTGGAGACGCTGAACCTGCCCACGAAGGGCATCGCGGTAGCTGTCAACGGTGCCGTGTTCCCGAAGGCCCGCTGGGACGAAGTCGTGGACCGCGGCTGGGACATCGAGATCCTCACGGCGGTGCAGGGTGGCTGACGTGACACCGGTGGCGCAGAAGGGCCTGACCATCGCCGGCCGCACCTTCGACTCGCGGCTGATCATGGGCACCGGCGGCGCCGCCAACCTCACCGTGCTGGAAGAGGCGCTGGTGGCATCCGGCACCGAGTTGACGACCGTCGCGATGCGCCGGGTCGACGCGGCCGGCGGCACCGGCGTGCTCGACCTGCTGCGGCGGCTCGACATCGCGCCGCTGCCGAACACCGCGGGTTGCCGGGGCGCGGCCGAGGCGGTGCTCACCGCGCAGCTCGCCCGTGAGGCGCTGGAAACCGACTGGGTGAAGCTCGAGGTGATCGCCGACGAACGCACCCTGATGCCCGACGCGATCGAGCTCGTCAGTGCGGCAGAGCAATTGGTCGACGACGGCTTCGTCGTCCTGCCCTACACCACGGATGACCCGGTGCTGGCCCGACGGCTGGAGGACATCGGGTGTGTTGCCGTGATGCCCCTGGGGTCACCGATCGGAACCGGATTGGGCATCGCCAACCCGCACAACATCGAAATGATCGTCGACGGGGCCGGGGTGCCGGTGATTCTCGACGCCGGAATCGGAACCGCGAGCGACGCCACCCTGGCGATGGAATTGGGCTGTGACGCCGTCCTCCTCGCCACCGCCGTCACCCGGGCCAAGGACCCGGCGCTGATGGCGTCGGCGATGCGCGGCGCTGTCGTGGCGGGATACGAGGCACGTCACGCGGGCCGGATACCCAAGCGATTCTGGGCACAGGCGTCGTCCTGACCACTTCCGTGCGAGTGGCGTTCTCAGGGTTCTGTCGGGGTGGGTCCGGGGACGGGTGGTACCACGGGACGAGTCGACAGTAGACCCACGGCGGATGCGCCTCACCCATGGTTCGGGCATCCTCGTCACCATGATTGAAGTGAGGGGACTGACAAAGACCTTCGGTGCGACGAAGGCGGTGGACAACCTGACGTTCACCGTCCAGCCGGGTATGGTCACCGGCTTCCTCGGGCCGAACGGTGCAGGCAAATCGACGACGATGCGGATGATCCTCGGGCTGGACCGTCCCACCGCGGGCACGGCGCTGATCGACGGCAAACCGTACCGCGAGCTGGTGCAGCCGCTCCGGACCGTGGGCGCACTCCTGGACGCCAAGTGGGTGCACCCCAACCGCTCCGCCCGCGCCCACCTGCAGTGGATGGCGGCCTCGAACTCGCTGCCGAAGAGCCGGGTGGACGAGGTGCTGCACCTCGTAGGCCTCACGGAGGTGGCAGGCAAGAAGGCCGGTGGGTTCTCGCTCGGCATGTCCCAGCGACTCGGCCTGGCCGCCACCCTTCTCGGTGACCCGAAGGTGCTGCTGTTCGACGAGCCGGTCAACGGTCTCGACCCCGAGGGCATCGTGTGGATCCGCAAATTCATGCAGCGCCTCGCGGCCGAGGGACGCACCGTGCTGGTGTCGAGCCACCTGCTCTCCGAGATGGCACTCACCGCAGAGCATCTGGTGGTCATCGGCCGTGGGCGCCTGATCGCAGACACGACGGTGTCGGAATTCGTGAGCAAGTCCTCGGAATCGACGGTGCGGGTGCGCAGTCCCCAACTGGATGCGCTGCGGAGCGCGCTGACGTCGAATGGGCTCACGGTCCGCGAGGACGGATCCGACGGGCAGCAGGCGCTCGTGGTGGTCGATTCGTCCACCGACGTGATCGGCGCGATCGCCGGATCGCAGGGAATCACCCTCCACGAGTTGGCGTCTCAGCGCGGTTCGCTCGAGGATGCCTTCATGAAACTGACAGGAGACGACGTGCAGTACCACGCAGAAAGCGTCGACGACGTGATGAGGGGTGCACTGTAATGGCTGTTCTCAATGCGGAACGCATCAAGATCACCTCTACCCGGTCGCCGTGGTGGTGCACCGTCATCATCGTCGTGCTGGGTCTCGGCCTGGCCGCGGTCATCGGGTTGAGCGCGAAGGCCAGCATCAACTCTTTCAACGACCAGATGGCGGACGGGAAGGAACCCGATTTCGAACCCTTCCTGCCGCAGATGGCCGATGCCGTCGGCGGTGTCTCCGGATTCGGTGTCCTGGTCCTGATGATCCTCGCGACCCTGGCCGTGACCAGTGAATACCGCTTCGGGGTCATTCGCACCACGTTCCAGGCGATTCCGAACCGCGCTTCCGTCCTCGTCGCCAAGGCCGGCCTGATCGGCGCGTTCGGTGCCGTGCTGACGTTCGTCCTCACCTTCGGGGCGTACGCCATCGCGAAGGCGACCGCGGGCAACGAGGCAGGTGCTGCCCTCACACTCTCCGGTGGGGATGCGTGGCGGTCGATCTACGGGGTGCCGATCTACGCGTTCCTGTGTGTCGTGCTCGCCGTCGGGATCGGTGCGTTGCTGCGCCAGTCGGCGGGAGCGATCGCGCTACTGCTGCTCTGGCCGCTACTGATCGAAAGCCTGTTCAACCTGTTCGGATCATTCGGTGAGAAGATCATGCCGTTCCTGCCGTTCCTCAATGCCAACCATTTCCTCGGGGCACCGCAGGGCGTGGACTTCCACTGGGGACCGTGGGGCAGTCTCGTGTACTTCGCCGTGTTCGTCCTGGTGATCTTCGGGGCCAGCCTGGTGGTGGTGAACAAGCGCGACGCGTGAGACCGATAGAGTACTTTCGCCCTGCCCCTCCGCCAGGTGAACGTCGGGAGACCTGGCTGGGATCGTAGGCAGGGCGGGGAGCCTGTGGGCCGGTGCGACATCCATTCGCACCGGCCCACAGGTGGTTCTGCGTTAGGCTCCCGACATGCGACTACGGGGACTTTTCACCGTCGGAGTGACCGGTGCGCTGGTGCTGGCCGGGTGCTCGTCCACGAGCGAACCGGAGTCGCCACCGGTCGACGCGAGCGCTCTCGCCGGATCGGTCACCGAGGACGCGCTGGTGGCGCATCTCGAGGAACTGCAGACCATCGCCGACGACAACGACGGCAACCGCGCCGCAGGCACACCCGGATACGAGGCCAGCGTCGACTACGTGGCACAAGTTCTGACGGACAACGGCTTCGACGTCCAGACCCCGGAATTCGAGTTCCACAATTTCGATGTCGCCGCCGAGAAACTGAGGTCGCACGATCGTGACCTCGAGGTGCGAGCACTGTCCTACAGCCCGTCCACCGGCCCCGACGGACTGACGGCGCGATTGGTGCCGGCTCGCCAGGACGAGACGCCGGGGTGTGAGGCAACGGATTACGACGGTCTCGACGTCAACGGAGCGATCGTGCTGGTCGACCGGGGTATCTGCCCGTTCTCGGCCAAACAGCAGATAGCGGCCGAGCGCGGCGCTTCGGCCGTGATCGTGGTCAACAACGAAGACGGGCCGATGAGCGGTGGCACTCTCGGCGATCCGTCGGCGGGCAAAATTCCCACCGGCGGGGTGAGCAGGGCCGACGGCGACGCGCTCCGGCAGGGCGGCGGAGACGTCACGCTGACGCTCGACACCAGCACCGAGACCAGCACGTCCCGTAACGTCATCGCCCAGACCACGACGGGCTCCACCGACGATGTCGTCATGGTCGGCGCTCATCTCGACAGCGTTCCCGAGGGTCCCGGCATCAACGACAACGGCACAGGCGTGGCCGCGATCCTCGAAACGGCGGTCCAGCTCGGCGGTTCCCCGGACGCCGACAACGCGGTGCGGTTCGCCTTCTGGGGCGCCGAAGAATTGGGCCTGCTCGGCTCCGAGGCCTACGTCACCGGCCTGAGCGAGGAGGAACGCAACGACATTGCGCTCTACCTGAACTTCGACATGCTCGGCTCCGAGAATGCCGGCTACCTGACCTACGACGGCGACAACTCCGACAACGTCGGCGAAGGGCCCGGCCCCGAAGGTTCGGCGGGAATCGAGCGCACTTTCGTCGAGTACCTCGGTAAGAACGGCATTGCCGCGAACGGCACCGATTTCGACGGCCGCTCCGACTACGGTCCGTTCATCGAGCAGAAAATTCCGTCGGGCGGGGTGTTCAGTGGTGCCGACGACAAGAAGACCGCCGAGGAGGCCCAGAAATGGGGTGGCACACCCGACGCCGTGTTCGACAAGCATTACCACAGCCCGACCGACACCCTCGCAAACATCGACCGGGCAGCTCTTGCGAAGAACGCGTCCGCGGTGGCCTACGCAGTCGGGGTCTACGCGGAGTCACTGGCCGGCCCCAACGGTGTCCCCACCGGCGCCGATCGGGAGAAGGCTCGGGCAGCGCAGTGATGTCCGATTCGTCACGGGCTTCTGCCTGTGACGCTGGGTTACTCTTGCGCTCGTGAGCGAAGACCCGGCCGACGACAGCGCTGCCGAACTCGACGCTGCGTCGGAGGAGAGCAGACAGGACAAGGTTCTGGGCTGGGTGGGAGCACTGAACCGTCGGCCCCAGCTGATCGAGGGACTGCGCAGGGTCCGCCGTGCCTTGCCGGGAGATCCGGCATTCGGCGACCCGCTGTCCACCGCAGGCCCCGGCACCGCACGCGCCGTGGCCCGCGTGGCGGACCGCTTCCTCGACCATCAGCCGGGAGCGTCCCGGGAGATGAGCCTCGGCGCCCTGCAGGTGTGGCAAGCGCTGCTCGAGCGCACCGGCCGCGGCCGGGGAACCCGGGAAGTGACCATCGTGTTCACCGACCTCGTCGGCTTCTCGAGCTGGTCCCTCCCCGCCGGCGATACCGCCACCCTCGCGCTGCTACGAGACGTCGCCAAAGCAATCGAGACACCCATGGTCGACCGCGGCGGACACGTGGTGAAGCGGATGGGCGACGGCGTGATGGCCGTCTTCCCCAGCCCTGATCGCGCCGTCGACGCTGTCTTCGCCGCGCAGGACGCGCTCCGGAATGTCGAGGTCGACGGCTACCGTCCGCGGATGCGGGTCGGAATCCACACGGGAGTTCCCCGGCAGATCGGCAGCGATTGGCTCGGCGTCGACGTCACCATCGCGGCCCGCATGATGGAGCTCGGCGGGGACGGCAACGTCATGGCGTCGTCCGCCACCCTCTCGGCGCTCCAGCCGGGGACGCTGGAGGAACTCGGTATCAGCGTCAAACCGTGGCGCCGCGCCTTCTTCGCCCCCGCCCCCAGCGGGGTGCCGTCCGACCTCGGCATCTGGCGGCTGCGGCTCCGCCGCCCGTGAGTACTTATCAACCGCCGCAGGTTAATAAGTACTCACGGGTGACGAAGTCGCCAGAGGGGGGAGACGGGGCCATGACCCGCCCCCAGGTCGTACGACGCCTCGAGGCACTTGGTGACCCATTCCTTGCCGAACGCGACGGCGTCGGGCACAGACCACCCGTGGGCGAGTGCGCTGGCGATGGCCGCCGCGAGGGTGTCGCCGCCTCCGTGGTCGTTGCCGGTGTCGATCCGGGGGCTGCTGAACTCCCGGAACGTGTCCCCGTCGAAGAGCAGGTCGGTACTGACCTCCGACGTACGCAGGTGCCCACCCTTGACGATCGACCACTGGGCCCCGAGCGCGTGCAGCGCCTCGGCTGCGCGGCGCGCGGTGGCGTCGTCCACCACCTCGATCCCCGTGATGAGCCGGACCTCGTCGAGGTTCGGCGTCACCACCGTCGCGATCGGTATCAACGTGTTCCGTACGGCGTCGAGCGCTTCGGCGTGGAGCAGCGGATCCCCGTGCATCGACGCGCAGACCGGGTCGACGACGAGCGGGACCGGATGTTCGCGCCCGATCCCCACTTCTGTGCAGACACCCGCGACGGCCTCGATGATGGCGGTGGACGCCAGCATGCCCGTTTTCGCCGCTCCCACGCCGATGTCACCGACGACGGAGCGGACCTGCGCCGCCACCGTCTCGGGCGGAATTTCGTGGAACCCGCTCACACCGACGGAGTTCTGCACGGTCACGGCGGCCACCGCGACGCATGCGTGGACACCGCACAGAGCCATCGTCCGTGAATCTGCCTGAATTCCGGCGCCACCGCCAGAATCGGTGCCGGCGATGGTGAGGACTCGGACGGGGGTCTGGCCGTCGGGGGCCAGGGGCAGCAGCTTCACGGAGGGGACCTTACCGATTCTCTGAGGTGACGGATTCGACGGGCAGATATACGCGGCCACCTGCGCCGACGAACTCGTCCGACTTCTCGGCCATGCCCGCCTCGATGGCCTCGACCGAATCGAGGCCGTTCTTCTCGGCGTACTCCCGGACATCGGCGGAGATCCGCATCGAGCAGAACTTCGGGCCACACATCGAGCAGAAGTGGGCTGTTTTCGCGGGCTCCGCAGGCAGGGTCTCGTCGTGGAATTCGCGGGCGGTGTCCGGGTCGAGGGACAGCGCGAACTGGTCGTGCCAGCGGAATTCGAAGCGCGCCTTCGACAAAGCATCGTCTCGTTCCTGCGCCCGAGGGTGCTGCTTGGCGAGGTCGGCGGCGTGCGCGGCGATCTTGTACGTGATCACGCCGGTTTTGACGTCGTCGCGGTTCGGCAGCCCGAGGTGCTCCTTCGGCGTCACGTAGCAGAGCATGGCGGTGCCCGCCTGCGCGATCATCGCCGCACCGATGGCCGAAGTGATGTGGTCGTAGGCCGGGGCGATATCGGTGGCCAATGGGCCCAGGGTATAGAACGGCGCCTCTTCGCACAGTTCCTCCTCCAGGCGTACGTTCTCGACGATCTTGTGCATCGGCACGTGTCCGGGTCCTTCGATCATCACCTGCACGCCATAAGATTTCGCGATCTTCGTGAGCTCGCCCAGGGTGCGAAGCTCCGCGAACTGCGCCTCGTCGTTGGCATCCGCGATCGAACCCGGCCGGAGTCCGTCGCCGAGCGAGAATGTGACGTCGTAGCGGTGCAGGATCTCGCACAGCTCCTCGAAGTGCGTGTACAGGAACGACTCCCGGTGATGTGCCAGGCACCAGGCCGCCATGATGGAGCCGCCGCGCGAGACGATGCCGGTGACGCGACGCGCGGTCAGCGGAATGTATCGGAGCAGCACCCCGGCATGGACCGTCATGTAGTCGACGCCCTGCTCGCATTGTTCGAGCACGGTGTCCCGGTAGATCTCCCAGGTGAGGGCGGTCGGATCGCCGTTCACCTTCTCGAGTGCCTGATAGATCGGCACGGTACCCACCGGGACCGGGGAATTACGCAGAATCCACTCGCGTGTCTCGTGGATGTTCTTGCCGGTCGAGAGGTCCATGATGGTGTCGGCGCCCCAACGGGTGGCCCACACCATCTTCTCCACTTCTTCGGCGATCGAGGACGTGACCGCACTGTTGCCGATGTTCGCATTGATCTTCACCGCAAACGCCTTGCCGATGATCATCGGCTCGAGTTCTGCATGCTTGCGGTTGGCCGGGATCACGGCCCGTCCCGCAGCGACCTCGGCGAGCACGGTGTCCGGTGAGACACCCTCGCGCGCAGCGCAGTAACGCATTTCCGGAGTGAGGACGCCCGCCCGGGCGGCGTCCAGCTGGGTCTGCCCGCGATCCCCGGACCACTGCTCGCGGATGCGGGGCAGTCCGGCCGCAACGTCGATCTGGGCGTTCGAATCGGTGTACGGGCCGGACGTGTCGTACAGGTCGAGATGCTCACCGTTGGTCAGGTGGACGCGCCGGACCGGTACGCGGATGTCGTCGCTCCACTGCACGTATTCCTTGGTGCTGCCCGCGATCGGCCCCGTCGTGACGGACGTGGCCGTAGATACAGTTCTGCTCATCGAGATGCTCCCTACGCCGGCATTACCCGGACAGGTTCGACGGTCGACGGCCCTAGCCGTCCTCTCAGCCCGCTGGTGCGAGCCCCCGTGGATGTGTAGTTGTCGCACAGACTGTAACCGACATGTCTGTGAGAAATCATTCGGGGGAACCTTGGACAGCAGCCCGGAGAGTCGGTATAAATGGTGACGTACATCACGTTTTGATCACGAAGCAAACCCCAGGAGGTCGCAGTGCTGACGGACTCGCAGGTTGTGGACGTGATCGACAATGCCGATCAGAACCGCTTCGAGTTGCGGCTGAGTGGGGATCTGGTCGGAATCCTCGGATACTACGACCTCTCGGGGCCGCCGACCGGCGCCGGCGCCGGGGTGGGGGTGACGGCCGGTCGGCGCCCGCCCAGCGTCCCGGCTCCGATCGTCTCGTTCATGCACACGGTGATCGTCGAGGACTTCGGGCATCGCGGACTCGCGTCGATGATGGTGGGGCGCTCCCTCGACCTGGCCAGGGAATACGGCTGGAAGGTGCGACCGGTGTGTACCTACGTCCAGCGCTTCCTGTCGGCACATCCGGAGTATCGCGATCTCGTGGTACCGATCGAACGCTGACTGCTGGACGCGGAAAACCCGGCAACGAATCGATCCCGGTTACGGCGTTTGTGCTCCCCCAGTCTGCGACTTACTGGTTCCATGGTGGCATGGATCACATTTCGAAGTCTTCCCCGTCGGGCAGCGTCTCGGCCGCCGATGTTCGTGTACTCGACGATCCGGCTCACGAACGCTTCGACTTGTGGCTCGGTGACGAACTCGTCGGGATTCTCGGCTATCGCGACGAGGACGACATCCCCGGTTTCACGGCGAAACCGGGCGAGGTGGTGGCGTTCATGCACACGGTGGTGAAAGAGGAATTCGGCGGCCGGGGATTGGCGGAAACACTCGTCCGCGCAGCCTTCGACGAGGCACGCACTCGCGGGTGGAAAGTACGCCCGATCTGCACCTACGTCCAGCGCTATCTCTCGCGGCACCCGGAGTCCCTCGACATCCTTGTCGAGGACTGAACGTCTCTACGCCTCCGCGCTCGTGCAGGTGCGTCAGTCTCCGAGGTCGACGATGACCGGCGCGTGATCGCTCGCGCCCTTTCCCTTACGTTCGTTGCGGTCGATCTCCGCCTTGTCGACCCGGCGGGCGAAAGCGGGCGAGCCGAGGATGAAGTCGATCCGCATTCCCTGTTTCTTCGGGAATCGCAGCTGCGTGTAGTCCCAGTAGGTGTACACGCCCGGACCCGGTGTGTGCGGCCGCACCATATCGGTGAAACCTGATTCGAGGAACGACTGGAAGGCCTCCCGCTCGGGTGCGGATGTGTGCGTCTTGCCTTCGAAGAGGGCAGGATCCCACACGTCGTCGTCGGTGGGCGCGATGTTCCAGTCGCCGACCAAGGCGATCTGCTCCTCGGGATTCTTCTCCAGCCACCGGACCGCATCCGAACGCAGTTTCGACAGCCACTCGAGCTTGTAGGTGTAGTGCGGATCTGCCAGCTCGCGTCCGTTCGGAACGTACAGGCTCCACACGCGGACACCGTTGCATGTGGCACCGATCGCGCGGGCTTCCTCGACAGGGGCAACCTCTGGATCCTTGTGGAACCCGGGCTGGTCGTCGAAACCGATCCGAACGTCCGTCAGCCCCACGCGGGACGCGATGGCCACCCCGTTCCACTGACTGATACCGACGTGCGCCACCTCGTAACCGAGTTCGCGGAAACGCTCGTACGGAAACTGCTCGTCCTTGCACTTGGTCTCCTGCATGGCCAACACGTCGGTGTCGGTCCGCTGAAGCCAGTCGAGGATCCGGTCGGTACGGGCACGAACAGAATTCACGTTCCAGGTAGCGATGCGCACGCAGTCAGCCTAGTGCCCGCCGCCGACAGGTTCCGTCGCGTACCGGTATCGATGGTGCGCAACGAAGCCGAGGCCGCGATACATCGCCTGAGCACCCTCGTTCTCCGCGGCCACCTGCAGGCAGGCATGGGTGGCTCCCTGCTCGCGACCCCACGCGATCATCTCGCCGCAGATCAGGCTGCCGATACCGCGCCTGCGGTGGGCCTGCGCCACCTCGACCGCGGTGAGTCCCACCCACAGGCGGCCGTCCGGGGCCGAGGTCACCGAACCGCGTGCGACTGCGAGAAGGGTGGAGTCGGCGGCGCCGATCCGGCCGAAGCCGAGCGTGCCGCCGCGGACGGCGTCGAGCACGTCGACCGCGAAGTCGGGGAGCGCGGACCCGCGGTACCGGTAGAGCGCGAGCCAATCGTTGTCGGGACGATCGGTGATCGTGGTCGTGCGAGGGCCACGGGGAAGAGTGAGATTCGCGATATCGGCGGCCATCACGACCACCTCGTCGCTGAGATTCCATCCTGGTGGCACCGCGCCCAGCCGATCGGGAAGCAGAAGCCGCAACGGGCGGTCGCGCTCGGCGTACCAGTGGCGGAGACGATCGAGCGTGCTGCCGGGGGAGCTGTCTGCCAGGTCGCCGACCGTTCCCGGGTCACCGAGGGGGGCCGCCGAGTTCGCGCGCCCGGTGAATCCGTGACCGTACCGGGCCAGCCACCCGTCGATCCAGGCGTGTTCGACTCCCGGCCAACCGTCGGCGGAGGCGAGTTCGAGCGCCCGGATCTCGCTGGTGCGGACCGGCCGCGCGGGGACGGCCTTGAGTGCGATCACCCGGTCGGGTTCCACCTCGACGACCGAACCGTCCGCCGCACGTACGGTGACGAACGGCGCGACGCCCTCCAGAATCCCGACGACGTCGGTCATCGGGTGGCTGTGGCCGGGAGGCAATGCGTAACGCAGCACCACCCGGCTACCGACAGGAATGTCAGTCGTCATGCCCGAAGGGGTCTTCGACCGTTCCCGGCACCCAGCTCAGGCCCGGGACGCCCCAGCCGGCGCGTTTGATCGTCTTCTTCGCGGCCCGCGCGTTGCGGCCGATCAGCATGTCGACGTAGAGGAAGCCGTCGAGGTGCCCCACCTCGTGCTGCAACATCCGGGCGAAGAATCCGCGCCCCTCGATGTCGACGGGACTGCCGTCGGCGTCCGTGCCGGTGACTCTGGCCCAGTCGGCGCGGCCGGTGGGGAACTGCTCGCCCGGGACGGAGAGGCAGCCTTCGACGTCGTCGTCCGGGTCGGGCATGGTCTCGGGGACCTCGGACGTTTCGAGCACCGGATTGACGACGCAACCGCGACGGCGGAAGGCTTTGCCGCTGTCGTCGACGTCGGGGCAGTCGTAGACGAACACGCGCAGCGACTCGCCGACCTGGTTGGCGGCGAGCCCGACACCGTTGGCGGCGTCCATCGTGTCGTACATGTCCGCGATGAGTTCGGCGAGCTCTGCGGGTGACTGGGACACCGGCTCGGTCGGCTTGTGCAGTACCGGGTCGCCCACGATCCGGATGGGGAGGATGGCCATGGTTGTCAAGGATAGTGCGGCGCGCCCGCGTCGCCGGCACTGCCTGCGGCCTTCCTCATGGTTGAATAGTCGCTGAAGTACAGCTGTGTAATTCGTTGCTCGGTCGGCCCACGCGATCGAGGAGCCGGGGGAACGTGGTTTCGCTGAATTCGAGCGAGAGCTAGTAGTCGAGGAGTGACATGGACGGCGCAACAGCGCGTAGTCGGAACCAGTCCGAGCGCACCGACAACGACAACTCCGCAGGTGTCGACGAGGTCGGGACCGACGGACTGAGCCGTCGGGAACACGACATCCTGTCCTTCGAGCGCCAGTGGTGGAAGTATGCCGGGGCCAAGGAAGAGGCAATCAAGGAGCTCTTCGACATGTCGGCCACCCGGTACTACCAGGTGCTCAACGCCCTGGTCGACCGCCAGGAGGCGCTCGCGGCAGATCCGATGCTCGTGAAGCGGCTGCGGCGTCTGCGCGCCAGCAGGCAGAAGGCTCGCGCCGCTCGTCGCCTCGGGTTCGACGTCACCTAGTATCCCGGTCGCTAAGGTCGACACCGTGAGCAATCAGAATCCGCAATCGTCCGGCCCGCCGTTACGTGCCCTCGCCATGGTGCTGATTTCTCTCGCGATACTCTTCGCCGGTCTCGGGTTCGCCTCACTCGGTGATTCGGACTCGGAGAACACTGCGGCCACCGTCACGACCGCCTCCGCGGCCCCGCCGGCTTCTGCCG
Organism: Rhodococcus sp. MSC1_016; assembly: GCF_023667485.2. Taxonomy (NCBI): domain Bacteria; kingdom Bacillati; phylum Actinomycetota; class Actinomycetes; order Mycobacteriales; family Nocardiaceae; genus Rhodococcus; species Rhodococcus sp. MSC1_016. Next base: position 3,934,992 of record NZ_JAMOZI020000001.1, on the reverse strand, counting down.
CGGCGCGCACGACGACTGCGACCGCGCCGGCGTCCGGTGCCACCTCGACGTCCGCGTCGGCGAGCACCACGTCCGGTCCCTCGGGTACATCCGTGTCCGCCGACGCGTCGTCGGTGCCCGTGCGGGTGTTCAACAACAGCAACGTCACCGGACTCGCCGGACAGACGGCCACCGAGCTCACCGAGGCCGGCTGGACGGTGGCCGAAACGGGAAACTATAGCGACGGAACGATCTCCGAAACCACCGTCTACTACGGAAATTCGCCTGCCGAGAAGGAAGCGGCGACGCAGATCGCCGCCGAACTGGGGGCTACGGCCAAACCCCGATTCGCCGGTATCGCGAACTCTTCCGCAGGCGTCATCGTCATCGTCACCGCCGCCGGGTAGCGCGAGCGCCGGTGCAGGCTGGACCGGAAGGCCGGTCCAGGGGCGTCGTGGTTATGATCAGTTGCACTTCTTCGCCACCTCAAAGGAGCGGTTTTGATGGCCTCGAGTACTACCCGTCGGATGTCCTGGCGCATTGTCACCCCCGTGGTGGCCATCGCTGCGTTGGGGCTGACCGCCTGCAGTAACAACGAGGAGCCGTCCGACGTCTCGGGCACCACGCCCCCCGTGTGGACCGGAGCCGCCGATCCCAGTGCCGCAGACGTTCCCGGCGACGCAGGCCACGGTTCGGCCGGCGGGCACAGCGAGAGCGGAAGCGGAAGCGAAACCCTCACTGCGACGTTCAAGAATGCCGAAGGTAACGACGTCGGCACCGCCACCTTCACACAGTCCGGCGAGCACGTCGAGGTCACCGTGTCGGTCAAGGATCAGACTCCCGGATTCCACGGGTTCCACGTGCATTCGGTCGGCAAGTGTGAGACGAATTCCGTCGCCCCCACCGGCGGTGCACCCGGCAACTTCCTCTCCGCCGGTGGACACTTCCAGGTCGAGGGACACTCCGGCCACCCGTCCAGCGGCGACCTCACCTCGCTGCAGATTCTCGAAGACGGTACCGGCGAATTGGTCACCACCACTGATGCGTTCACGGTGGAGGACTTGAAGAACAGCGAAGCCGGGACCGCGGTCATGATCCACTCCGGCGCCGACAACTTCGCAAACATCCCCACCCGATACGCACCCGCTCCCGATCAGGAAACCCTGAGCACCGGGGACGCAGGCTCACGTGTGGCCTGCGGTGTCCTGGGCGAAAGCTGAGATGCCCGACATCCCGGTTGACGCCGGGATGTCGGTGTACTGCCGCACCGTGCGGCCTGTGGTTGGATCGGAATCGTGGTAGTTCCCTTTCCCGGTTCGCCGCGGCCGACACTGGGTGTCGAGTGGGAGATCGCGCTGGTCGACAGGGTCACGCGCGATCTCTCCAACACCGCCGCCGAGGTGTTCGATGCGGTGGCGAATCTGGCGGGCCCCGAGGATCCGCGCATCACCAAGGAGTTGCTGCGCAACACCGTCGAACTCGTGACCGGCATCCACTCCACCGTCGGCGAGGCGATGAGTGATCTCGACGAGTCGCTCGATCTGCTGCGGCGGGCCGCCAACCCTTTGGGTGTCGACCTGATCTGCGCCGGCACCCACCCGTTCGCGCAGTGGTCCACCCAGTTGGTCACCCGCACACCCGACTACGACGAGCTGATCGAACGCACGCAGTGGTGGGGGCGGCAGATGCTGATCTGGGGTGTGCACGTTCACGTCGGTGTGTCGTCACCGCAGAAGGTGTTCCCGATTCTCAATGCTCTGCTGCAGCGTTATCCGCATCTCCTGGCGTTGTCGGCGTCGTCACCGATGTGGGCGGGCGTCAACACCGGGTACGCCAGTAACCGTGCGCTGATGTTTCAGCAGCTGCCCACGGCGGGGTTGCCCTACCAGTTCGCGAATTGGGCGCAGTACGAGGACTTCATCAGTGATCAGATGAAAACCGGGGTGATCACCAAGATCGGCGGCATGCACTGGGACATCCGCCCGGCTCCGCGCTGGGGCACCATCGAGGTGCGGGTTTTCGATGGAATTTCGACCCGGGCCGAACTCGGTGCGCTCGTGGCGCTCGTGCATTGCCTGATCGTCGATCTGGACCGGCGTTTCGAGGCCGGCGAGAACCTGCCGAACCTGCAGCCGTGGCATGTCAAGGAAAACAAGTGGCGGGCGGCGCGGTACGGGCTCGACGCCGAGATCATCCTCGACTCGGACAGCAACGAGAGGCTCGTCACCGACGACCTGAACGATCTGCTCGAGAAGCTCGCACCCACCGCTGCGCGCATCGGGTGTGCGGACGAACTGGCGGCTGTGGCCGATATCCCGCGCCGCGGGGCCTCCTATCAGCGCCAACGCCAGGTCGCGGAGGCGACTGGGGGCGATCTGGTGGCCGTCGTCGATGCTCTCGTGAAGGAGCTGGGCACCTGACACCGCGGTACCGGGGTCGGACGCTTGTCCACCTTCCGTTCATGTGTTGTTTACACTTGCCGGGTGTCGATCGACGAAGTAGCCGTTGCACGGCCGGGGAGGTCCGTCGACCGGTCGCCCACGCTCGTTGCCGGTGGCGTGCTGGGGGTCGTGGCTGCGCTGGTGACGGTGCAGTTGCTCGCGTCGGCGCAGGGATTCCAGGGGCCACTCGAAAGCCTGGTCCGTGACTATGTTCTGACCCCGAAGTCGGCGTCCGTCCCCTGGGCGGGGCTCGCGCTCGCGATGGTCGGGCTCACGTCACGGCAGCGGATCGTGGCCCTGTCGGCCGCGGCCGGCATCGATGTGTCCGTTGCCGCTGTGCGGTACGCGGCGGGAGGCCCTCTCACCGTCGGAAACGGTGCGACGTGGGTCCTCACCGCGGTGGGTGTCTACGCGGCGGTCCGGTGGACCGGCGAGCAGCGGCACAGCGCGCTGAAGGGGGTGGCGCTCGGTGCCCTGCTCATTCTCGCGACCAAGTTCGGCGATGCGTGGTTGCAGATCACGATCATGGCCGGCCCGATGGTTCTCGACGAATACGCGCAGCTCGCCGACCATGCGCTGGGAAATCCGTCGTGGCACATGGGACAGCTGGTCGATGCGCTCGGTTCGGTCGGCTACGGGGTTCTGCACTGGGTCTACATCGAACTCCCGGTCGCCGCGATCGCGGTGGCGATCTATCAGCTGCGAAACGGATGGCCCACGCACTATCTCGTCCGCACGTTCCTGCTGATCGGCCTCGTCGGGCCCATCTTCTACCTTCTCTTCCCCGTGGTCGGGCCGATCTTCGCATTCGGCACCGACGGGCAGGGCTTCCAGGCCGGCAACTTCTGGCCGAATTTCGTTCCGACTCCCGACTTCACCCCCGCGCCGATGGCGTTCGATGCGGTGACACCCCGCAACTGCATGCCCAGTCTGCACACTGCCTGGGCGCTCGCGCTGTTCATCCACTCGCGCGGCGGCACCTGGTGGCTTCGGCTCGGCGGCACGTTCTGGCTGGTATGCACTCTCACCGCGACGCTCGGCTTCGGCTATCACTACGGAGTCGACCTGGTGGCGGGAGCGGTGCTCTGCCTGACCATCGAGTCGGCCCTGCGGGACCCCGAACGCGGGTGGGGCTGGTTCCGGATTCGGCTCGTCGGGGGCGGGACGATCGCACTCGTCGTACTGCTGCTCAGCTACCGCTATCTGGCTGTGCCGATGGGCCGCTTCCCCGAGGTCTCGGGACCGATCGTGATCGGTGTCCTCGCCGCTGTGATTCTCGGGTTCTACGCGACCTTCTTCGCCCGCGAGGACAGCGCGCTGCACCGCTGGGGCACCGTCGGTTCCCGGCCTGTGGTCACGGCCGCTCTGGAGGCTCCAGCTCGTTGATCATCATCAGCCCGTCCTGATCGCGTTGCTCCCGGTACGCCACGCGGCCGACGCTGTGCGCGATGACGGGCGCGGTGAAGAGAGTGAAGACGCCGACGAGGATCAACATCCAGATGTCGACGTTGCCCCGCAGTTCGATTACGGCGCCCACCAGCACCATGTTCAGTCCGACCACCTGCGGTTTGGTGGCGGCGTGCATCCGCCGCAGAGTGTCGGGGAAACGCACGATGGCGATGGCCGCGGTGAGCGCGAGAAGAGAGCCCGCCAGCATGAGACCGGCGCCGATGTAGTTCAGGACACTGGTCATTTGTCACTCACTCGGAAGCGGGCCACCGACACGGAACCGATGAAGCCGACCAGCGACAGGGCGACGATGGCAGGGACGATCGTGGTGTCGCCCGTGTAGGCGGCCCACACCGCGAGACCACACATGGCGAGCGCGATCAGGGTGTCGAGGGCGACGAGGCGGTCCAGCGAGTTGGGCCCGTCGAGAAGCCGAAAGGTGGTCAGCACGCCGGCGATCACCAGAACGATCCCGGATATGACGGAGACGACTGTCATGTGGTGCCCTTCTGAGTGGGGTCCTCGTACTGCTCGTCACCGAAGTGCCAGGCACTCGGCTTCCATTCGGAGTCGCGCTCGAAGGCGGCGATGAACAAGCGTTCCAGTTGCGCGACCGTGCGGTAGAACTGGCCGACCGCCTTCGCCGAACCCATGTCGAGTACATGGACGTACACGATTCGTCGAACCTGATCGATCTCGAGCACCATCGTTCCCGGGATGAGATTCACGACGTCGATGAACAGGGTTAGGACCAGATCCGATTTGATTCCGAGTTGGTACCGCAGAACGCCGGTGACCGGTGGTGGACCGGGGCGTACCGCCAGCCAGGCGATCTGCAGGCTCGATTCGAGCGAGTAGTAGACGAATTTCCAGGCCAGCCGGAGAAGCGACAGGACGTGCACGCGTCCCTGGACCGGCACCCCCGGCAGGGGCATGAGCACCATGATCAGCACACCGACCGCCGCTCCGCCGACCACGTTGGCGATGCTGAGGTTTCCCCACAGGAGAATCCATACGGCCGTCAACCAGACCAGTGCGCTGAGTTGGAGAAATCTCTCGCGTTTCATCGCGGCGCCTCCTGCGCTTCGGCCCCGCTGCGATCGCCCAGGACGGCGGTGATGTAGATCGAGCGGTCCTGCAGGTCGGTGGCGGCACGGTCGCTGATCGAGATGATCTGCCCGGCGAAGACCGTCATGGCCAGGCCGACCCCGACGAGCGCGACCGTGGGAAGCAACATCATCGCGGGGATGCGCCCCACGTCGGCGCGGTCGTCGAACGGGATGTCGGCCTCGGACTCGTCGATCAGTGCCGACGGGCTGACATCGGCGAGGTCACCTTCCGGGGCGTCGGCGCGGGCCCGCCAGAACGCCTTGGTCCAGATGCGGGCCACCACGTACAGGGTGAGCAGGCTGGTGAGGGTGCCGCCGCCGACGAGGATCCAGGCCAGTACCCCGGCGTCCGCGGAACCTGCTTGCAGGAGGGCCACTTTGCCGATGAACCCGGAGAACGGCGGGATGCCCCCGAGGTTCAGCGCAGGGACGAGGAAGACGATGGCGAGGACGGGGCTGGCGGCGGCGAGCCCGCCGAGCCGGCGCAGCGACGACGACCCGGCCTGTCGTTCGATGAGACCGACGACGAGGAACAGCGTGGTCTGCACGAGAATGTGGTGCGCCACGTAATAGATGGCACCCGAAAGTCCCGACTGCGTGGACAGCGCGATACCGAACACCATGTAGCCGATGTGACTGACCAGGGTGAAGGACAGCAGGCGTTTGATGTCGCTCTGCGCGATCGCACCGAAGATGCCGACGAGCATCGTCAGCAGGCCGCACACCATCAGAACGTTGTCGAGTTCGCCCTCCGGGAACAGCAGCGTGTGTGCGCGGATGATCGCGTACACACCCACCTTGGTGAGCAGACCCGCGAAGACGGCCGTGACCGGTGCCGGCGCGGTCGGGTAGGAGTCGGGGAGCCACGTCGAAAGGGGGAAGACCGCGGCCTTGATCCCGAACGCCACGAGCAGGACACAGAAGATGGCGGTGCGCGTGCCCGACGGGATGCCGTCGAGCCGGGTGGCCATGTCGGCGAGGTTGAGGGTGCCGGTGGCCGCGTAGGCGAAGGAAATGCCGGCCAGGAAGATCAGCGACGACACCATCGACACCATCACGTAGGACACGCCCGCGCGGACCCGCTCGGCGCTCGCTCCCAAAGTCAGCAGGACGAAGCTGGCCGCGAGCAACACCTCGAAACCGACATACAGGTTGAACAGGTCACCGGCGAGGAAGGCGTTGGATATTCCTGCCGTGAGGGCCAGGTACGTGGGCAGGAAGATCGAGACGGGCTGGTCTTCACTTCCGTCGCGGATGCCCTGACCGACCGCGTATGCCATGACGGCCAGCAGCACGATCGACGAGACGACGAGCATCATCGCGGACAAACGGTCGACGACGAGGGTGATGCCGATGGGGGAGTCCCAGCCGCCCACTTGAATCGCCGTCGTACCGTCGCGGTCCGCGAGGTACAGGAGCAGCGCGGACACGACCAGCACGGCGATCAGTGCGGTGAGGGTGATCACCCGCTGGGCCCGGGGACGCCGGCCGAGTACCAGGGTCGCGGCGGCGGCGAGCATGGGCACGAGAACGGGCAGCGGCGCGAGTGTGGTGACGAGGTGCGGGGACAGGGTCACGGCTTCTTTCCGATCGTGGCCTTGTCGTCTTCGTCGTCGTCGAAATCGCCGGTGTGCAGCTCCTCGTAACCCTCGAGGTCTTCGAGGTTCCGTAGTGCTTCCAATGGGATGGGATTACCGTTCCGGTCGAAGGCGTCACCGGTGAAACTGGGCTCGCCGGTGACGGGGTCGTCGGAGCGGTCGCGGTCGGGGGCTTCCGAGGGCGAACGCCGCAGCAGGACCCGGGTGTCTTCGGGGTCGTTCTCGACGAGGTCGGCGGTGGTGATCTTGAACGACCGGTACGCGAGAGCCAGGACGAAGGCCGCAATGCCCATGGTGATGACGATTGCGGTGAGGACCATGGCCTGCGCGAGGGGATCGGCCATCGACTCGTGGATGGAGTCGCGGCCCACGATCGGGGGATTGCCGTCCGAGCCACCCGACGTGAGGATCAGAAGATTGATCCCGTTGCCGAACAGCAGCAGTCCCAGGAGCATGCGCGTGATGCTGCGCTCGATGAGCAGGTAGACGCCTGCAGACACCAGGACGCCGATGATGACGAGGAATCCGATGTTTGCACTCATTTCTGGTTCACCTCGATCTGTGCATCGAGACGTGCGCCGAGACTGCGGAGCACGTCGAGGACGAGACCGACCACGATGAGGTACACACCCAGGTCGAAGAACAGTGCGGTGACCAGCTTGATGTGTCCCAGCAGCGGGACCGTCACCTCGAACACTGCGGACGACAGCACGGGTGCGCCGAGGAACAACGACACCAGGGCCGTTCCCGCGGCGAGTGTGAGGCCCAGCCCGAGAATTTTGCCGGCGTCGATCGGGACCGTTTCTCCCAGCTCGTACCGACCGCCCGCGAGATAGCGCAACACAAGGGCGAGCCCCGCGGTGAGACCGCCGGCGAATCCGCCACCGGGTGCGTTGTGCCCGGAGAAGAAGAAGTACACCGACAGCACCATGATCGTCGGGAAGATCAGCCGGGTGGTCACCTCGAGAACCAGCGAACGGTGTCGGGGATCGATGAGATCTCCACCGAGCAGCCAGGTCGTCTCCGACTGCGCGGACGCCTGTTCGACGGTGACCGCAGGGGCGTCCGACACGCGGGGCGCACTGCCGAAGCGGCGATTGCGGAACACCAGACTCGCGACACCCGTCGCGGCGACGAGCAGAACCGAGATTTCACCGAGCGTGTCCCAGGCTCGGATGTCGACGAGCAGGACGTTCACGACATTCTTGCCGTTTCCGATGTAGTACGCGGCGTCGGGAAGCAACCCATGAATGGGCACCGTGTTGCGGGCGTTGATCGCGTAGGCACCGATCGTGGTGATGGTGGCGCCGACCGCGACCGCGAGCAGTGCCCGGGGCAGCTTGAAACCGATCGCCCTGCTCTCGTCGACCTCGGCGGGAAGCTTGCGGAACACCAGCACGAAGATCACCAGAGTCAGCGTTTCGACGAGGAACTGGGTCAGTGCCAGGTCCGGGGCGCCGTGCAGCGCGAACAGGACACCGCAGCCGTATCCACTGAGGCCGACGAGGATGACGCTGGCCAGCCGGTTGCGCATCACCGTCGCCGCGAGCGCGGCCGCCACCATCATCAGCCCGATCACGAACTGCACCGGCGAGTCCCACAGTCGGAGGTCGGCGTCGGTGCGGCTGCCGGTGAACAGCAGAACGAGCGGCAGCACGACGAGCGTGGCGAGAATGATCGCCTGGGTCCGGGGGAGCGAACCGCGCTGGGTGGCGCCGGTCAGCCGCATCGACAGGGCGTCCATGAAGCGGAGTGTCGCGTCGTAGATGCGGTCGGCGTTGCCGAGCGGTGGATGTTCGAACCGCAACCGGATGACCCACCGCTGCGCCACGAACAGGGCGGTGCCGACGGCGAATACGACCACCGTCAACAGCAGGGCGGTGTTCACGCCGTGCCACAGCGCGAGGTGGTAGTCGGAAGCGCCCTCGGCAGGCAGAGTCTGCGAGTACGGAACCAGCAGCTTCTCGAGTTGGGGTGACGCCACACCCGCGGCCAGACCGAGCACCGAGAGCACCGCGGGCGCGGCCAGGAACATCGGGCCGGGGGCGTGCATCTTCTGCACGGCAACGGTGGGATTCTCGAGCCGCTTGCGCCCGAATGCCCCCCACATGAACCGCACGCTGTAGGCGAAGGTCAGAATCGATCCGACCACCACCACGGCCACGGCCACGAGGCGAGCGGGGTCCGCGAGCGCCGTGGTGCTCAGCAACGAGTCGAAGGCTGCTTCCTTGCCGACGAAACCCAGGAACGGCGGCAGTCCGGCCATGCTGGCCGCGGCAAGGGCCGCGAACACCGTCAGCGCCGGTGCGCGGGCGCCCAGGTGGCCCAGTTTCCGGATGTCCCGGGTGCCGGTGGAGTGGTCGATGATCCCGACCACCATGAACAGCGCCGCCTTGAACATCGCGTGGGCGACCACCATGGTCAGCCCCGCCAGCATGGCGTCCCGCGTACCCAGACCCACGAGCACCATGAGAAATCCGAGCTGACTGACGGTGCCGAACGCGAGGACGAGTTTGAGGTCGAAGGCCCGCAGCGCACGCCACCCCGCCAGCACCATCGTCAGCAGCCCGAGCGTGACGATGGTGAATCGCCACGGGGCGGCGTCGGCGAAGCCGGGGGTCAGCCGGGCTACCAGATAGATGCCGGCCTTCACCATGGCGGCGGCGTGCAGATAGCCGCTGACCGGAGTGGGGGCGGCCATCGCTCCGGGCAGCCAGAAATGCAACGGGACGATCGCGGATTTCGACAGCGCACCGATGAGGACCAACACAACGCCGACACCGGCGAGCCAGCCCCGGGGTGCGACCTCGATCAATTCCGACAGGTTGTACGTGCCACCGACCTGGCCGAGGATGATGATGCCGACGAGCATGGCCAGCCCACCCGCGGTGGTGACGAGCAGCGCCTGCGTCGCGGCCCGGCGACTCGAGGCGCGCTCGGCATAATGGCCGACCAGCAGGAACGACAGGACCGTCGTCAGCTCCCAGAAGGTGTACAGCAACAACATGTTGTCGCTGGCGACGAGCCCGAACATTGCGCCGGCGAACGCCACCATCTGCGCGGCGAAAATACCCAGCCGCGGCTCGTCGTCGGTGAAATACCGCGCGCAGTACATCAAGATCAGGGCGCCGATCCCGAGGACGAGCACCGACATGATGGCGGCCAGGGGATCGAACCAGAAGTCGATGTTCATCGACAGGCCGGGGATCCACTCGAGTGAGACGGTCTGCACCGTCCCCCAGTGCGCGATCACCCAACCGAGAGATACCAGCGGGACGAGCGCGAGCGGATAGAAAGCGTTGCGGCCGAACATGCGCACCACAAGCGGAGCCAGAACGGCGGCGACAGCATGGGCGAGCAGAACAGCGAGCAAAAGGCACTCCGTCGTTGGTCAGCGGGCGGCGGGGTGTCGGAACGCAGCGAACCGAGTCGGTGTAGACCGTTCGCGAAGCTAGCGAGTTGGTCTACGACGTACATCTTACTGGTTCCAGGTTTCGGCCTCGAGTCCCGGCAAACCGGACGAAACGGGCGGGCCTGTCACGCTGCGTCATTTCAACGCCGCGGCGGGCTGTTCTATCTTGTGAGGCGTGCCCGCCGAGATCCGAACCGCAGCCCTCGCTCACATCCGCCGGAGGCGGCTTCTGCAGACGAGATCGGTCGGAAAGTCGGCGTTCTACATGGCCGGCGGCAAGATTGATCCCGGCGAGAACGCCGAAGAGGCGCTGCACCGGGAAATTCGGGAAGAACTCGACGCCGCAATCGTGGACGGCACCCTCGAGCAACTGGGAGTCTTCGAAGCGCCGGCGTACGGGCATCCCGAAGGCACCGCCCTGCACATGACGTGCTTTCTTGCAGAACTGAGCGCTGAGCCGCGGCCCACGAGCGAGATCGCGGAACTGCGGTACTTCACGGTCGACGAGTACGCGGCGATGCCCGACGTCGCGCCCGGTTCGATGCTGGTGTTTCGCCGGCTGCAGTCGCTGGGTCTGCTCGACTAGGTGAGCGGTGCGGTCGTTTCCAGCGGTAGGCGACGCGACCGTATCGAGTAGGCGCAGTACGCCACGACGGCCAGCATCGCGATCCCGGCGAGATGGTCCGATGCCGTCGAGGCGGGCGAGGGACCGTCGGGGGTGAACGCCGCCACAGCGCCGAGCGGTTCATGGGCGCCGGCATACACGACCCGGCTGCCCGGGATGGTGGTTGCCGCCACGAAGACGAGCGAGGCGAACGGCAACGCCAGACCCAGAACCGCGACCGGCGCCGACGCGGGGAGCGCGGCTGCCAGCGCAAAACCCATCCCGGTGCACAGGACGAAGAGCCGGGCGAGAAGGAGGACGGCGTCACTGCCGAAGTCGGGTTGTATGGCGGTGGTCAGGGGAACGAGGGCGGCGAGCCCGAGCCCCCAGTACGGTCGTCGCAACGTCGGAGGAACCCGGACCGCGACCGCGATGCCCAGTGCCAACGCTGTGACACCGACGATCAGGACGGCGGCGGCGGGGGTTGTCACGCGCGGGGTCCGGAGGTCGTCGAGGACGGGCATGGCCGCGGCGGTGACTGCCGTGGCGGCCAGCAGGAAATGCCCGTCGGCACCGGGGAGCAAGCGTGCGGACACCTCCGTGCACACCAGCACCACCACGAGGCAGAAGGCAATGATCAGCCACACCGTCAGCGGTTCACCGAATTCGTGGTCGTCGATCCACGCGCCGAGTAGCCGGTTGAGGAGAGCGAGAGCCAGTGCCGCGGCCAATGCCGTCTGGAGGGTTCGACGTTCGGGACGCTGCACCCGGAACTGCTTCTGGGCGAGGGCGGTCGACACGAGGGCCAGTACCAGCGTCCCGATCAGCAACCACATCGGTGGTTCCCCGATCGCGGACGTACTCCGGCTTGCCGGCTCGAGATACTCGGTGTCACCGCGTGGTAGTCGCGCGACGCTCGCGAGAACGAACGCTCCCGCCGCGCCGAGCGTCAGCGTCAGCTGCGGACCCCACCGTCCCCACACTGCGGCGACCGCGGCTCCGAGAAGAATCCCCGCGGTTGCGGTCTTCGCGAAGTGCAACGCGATCAGCGTGTCGACACCACTTGCCCCGGCCACCGCCGAGCGGGTTGCGATCAGGACGAGTGCACACGCCGCGGCGACAATCCACGAGGCGCGGCGTGAGCCCGACCGCTGCAGTCCGGCCACAGCGATGACGGCGAGGACGAGGGCAACCACGACACCGGTCGGCTGACTGTTGAGCCACCGGTCGATCTCACGATCCGACGCATAAATGGCCCACGCGCGATTGCGGGGATTGGTGAGAACGAACCCGGCCAGTGCGCCGGAGGCGAGGGCCGCCGCCGCCGACAGGGGTTCGCGGAAGTCCATCCACTCACGGTACTCGAGCAGCGAGGAATGGACGGCACCCACCTCGCGTTGCCAACGAAGGCGTACCGAGAACGACTCCGTCCAACACTTTCCGAGGCGAGGAGCCCACCCATGACGTCGATCCACGAGAAGGCCACAACGCTGCTGCAGCTGCATCAGCCCGGTAACCCGGTCATCCTGCCGACGGTATGGGATGCGTGGTCCGCGAATCTGGCTGTCTCCGCGGGTTTCCGAGCACTCACGGTCGGTAGCCATCCGGTGTCGGACTCGATCGGCAAGCCCGACAACGAGGGAATCACCTTCGACGAGCTGCTGCATCGGATCGCCCAGATCACCTCCGCCGTCGACCTGCCCATCTCGGTGGACATCGAATCCGGCTACGGGGAGGAACCTGCTCGCCTCATCGACGGCTTGATCGGCGCCGGCGCCGTGGGGCTGAACATCGAGGACACCGTCCACAGTGAAGGCGGCCGGCTGCGTGAGCCGCAGGAGCACGCCGACTTCGTGGGGAAACTACGCCAGGCCGCCGACGCCGCAGGCGTGCACGTCGTGGTCAATGCGCGGACCGACCTGTTCGTCAAGAAGGTCGGTGACGATGCCGATCGCGTCGACCGTGCCATCTCCCGGCTGAAGCTCGCAGCCGACGCCGGCGCCGACGTCCTGTACCCGGTAGGCCGCCACGACGACGCCACCCAGAAACGTCTCACTTCGGAGCTTCCGCTGCCCGTCAACGCGATCGGCCTGCCCGACCAGGACGACCCGGCATCCTTCGGGCCGCTCGGCGTCGCACGCGTGAGCTTCGGTCCGTTCTTCCAAGCTGCCCTCGCCGCGCACGCCGCGACGTTGCTCGGCCGCTGGTCCTGACCCGTGAGTACTTGTTAACCGCGGGCGGTTAACAAGTACTCACGGGCGCGACAGCGCATAGGCCTTGAGGTGCGCCACTTGCTCGGGGTCGAGCGAGGGGCGCACCTTCTCGCGTGCTGCGGCCACGTCGCCGGCGGTGACGTCGGCGGCATCGATGCTCCGGCGCATCGCGGCGAGCGCGGCTTCGCGGAGGAGCGCCGAGCAGTCGGCGGCCGAGTAGCCGTCGAGGTTGTCGGCCAGGTCGTCGAGGTCGACGTCGTCGGCGAGCGGGACCGAACTGCCCGCGGTCCGCAGGATCGCCTTGCGCGCCTCCGCGTCGGGCGGCGGCACGAACACCAGTCGTTCGAGGCGTCCGGGCCGCAGTAAGGCGGGGTCGATCAGGTCGGGTCGGTTGGTGGCGCCGAGCACCACGACATCGCGCAGAGGCTCGACGCCGTCGAGTTCGGTCAGCAGCGAGGCCACCACGCGGTCGGAGACACCGGAGTCGGAACTCTGACCGCGGCGCGGGGCCAGCGCGTCGATCTCGTCGAGGAAGATGAGGGACGGCGCCGAGTCGCGGGCCCGCTGGAACAACTCGCGCACCGCCTTCTCGGACGCGCCCACCCACTTGTCCAGCAGCTCTGCGCCCTTGACGGCATGCACGCTGAGGTGTCCCGTACTGGCAAGGGCCCGAACAAGGTAGGTCTTGCCGCAGCCGGGAGGTCCGTACAGCAGGACTCCGCGCGGAGGGTCGACACCGAGGCGTGCAAACGAATCCGGATGCTGCAACGGCCACAGCACCGCCTCGGTGAGGGACTGCTTGGTTTCGACCATGTCGCCGACGTCGTCGAGAGTGAGGCTGCCGATGGCCAGCTCCTCGCTTCCCGACCTCGACAAGGGGCGGATCACGTCGAGGGCGCCGAGCAGATCCTCCTGGGTCAGAGCCGGGTCGGCCGGTGATTTGGTGGCGCGAGAGGCAGCCCGCAACGCTGCTTCCCGGCACAGTGCTGCGAGATCGGCCACCACGAATCCCGGCGACCTGGCCGCGATGGCATCGAGGGCGATCCCGTCGGTGGGCACCTTGCGCAGCAGCAGTTCGAGCAGGGCTCTTCGGGTGGCGCCGTCGGGCAATGTCAGGGCGAGTTCGCGGTCGCACAGTTCCTGGCCGCGCAGCCGGGTGTCGGTCGATTCCGGATGAGCGGTGGTCGCGACGAATGCGACACCGGCAGTGTCGACGGCACGGCGGAGTTGGTCGAGGATCAGGGCGGAGACGGGTTCCGGAGTCGCGGGCAGCAGGGTGTCGATGTCGGTGATGAGTAGCACCCCGCCGCCGCTGATCGCGTCGACTGCTGCTGTGGCCCGTTGCAGTCGTGCACCGGCTTCGAGGGCGCCGACGCTGGGGCCGTCGAGTTCGACGACGCGCCGCGACGCCAGCACGGAGCGGGCCAAGGTGGCTTTACCGACGCCACCCGGCCCGGTCACGAGGACACCCAGGTGAGGCGACGCCCCGAGCTTGCGGAGCAGTTCGGGTTCGTCGAGCGCGAGTCCCAGCCACTCGGTCAGTTTGGCGGCCTGGGTCTGCGCCCCGACGAGGTCCTCGACGGGCAGGGGTGGGACGGACTGGGATTCGGTCACCGTCGCCGACAGGCGCGCCGGTGCGGACGAGACCGCGGTGCGCGTTCCCGCACCCCACCCGACCGCGGTGTTGGGTTGCACACTCACCGGGCCGCCCGCCGGGTCCACCCCGGTGACGGTGAGCAGTTCCGACGTCCATGCGACGCCGAAGGTCCGGGACAGGGCCTGGGTTGCGGGCGCTGTGCTGGTCCCGGGGCCGAGGTCGCGGGGGAGCAGGGACACCGCGTCACCCACGCTGAGGACCTTCCCCAGGAGGGCTTGCCGCAGGGTGACATCCGAGATCGAGGTGACCGCCAGATTTGAGCCGCTGACCGTGACCGCTCTTCCGCCGTACACGGTCACCGGCGTCACGACGACGGTCGCGTTCTCGGTGAGGCCGGCATTCGACATCGTCACGTCGTCGAGCAGCGCGGTGCCCGTGGGCGTTCCGGCCGGCGCGATACCCGCCACCGCTGCCGTCCGGCGCGCCCCGACCAACGCGATCGCGTCCCACTCGCGGAGACCGAGCGCGGCGAGCGCTTCCGGATGCAGCCGTATGACGCCGCGTCGCGTGTCCGCGGCCGAAGTGTTCAGTCGGACTGTGAGCGCGAGTTCCGGTGAGGTCACGCGTCGAGCCTACGTGCGCGAGTGCACTATCGGGCTCGTGGACGGCGCAACCCGAGCCGCGCCGCGGAGCGCCGTCCGCGGGTGTCGGGCTGTCGCCGGATGGCTCGCCGTTCGGCCGGTTTGATCTCCCAGGTCTCCGGCCGCGCCGCCACCCACCGCTGCGAGCGGACGGCGAACGGAATGTGCGCCAGGTACACGGCGACGAGGGCCATCAACAGAATGAACGGATACGTGACCAACGCTGCCGCTGCGAGCGCCACCAGCACCAGCAGACCTGCTGCCATGCGAGGCGGCACGGACACGGTCTTGAGCGCCAGAGTCGGAATGCGGCTGACGATCAGGGCCGCGGAGAACACCGTCCACGCCACGACGACCGGATACGACGACCACCAGCCATCGCCCCACTGCGCTGCCGCCGCCAAGGGCGTGAGCGCTACCAAGGCTCCCGCGGGTGCCGGGACGCCGACGAAGTACTCGCTGGCGTAACCGGGCATATCGTCGTCGTCGAGCAGAGTGTTGAAGCGGGCGAGCCGCAGCACGATGCTCACTGCATAGATGAGCGCGATGATCCAGCCGAAACTCTGCCCGTCCAGCAGGGTGACGTACAGCACGAGGGCCGGGGCGACACCGAACGAGATGGAGTCGGCCAGCGAATCGAGCTCGGCACCCATTTTGCTGGTGGCGTCGAGGAGCCGGGCGATCCGCCCGTCGAGGGAGTCGAGCACCGCGGCGGCACCGATCATTGCCAGCGCGGTCCCGAGATCGCCGTCGAGCGCGAACTTCACCGCGGACAGCCCACCACACAACGCGAGAATCGTGACGACACTCGGCAGCAAGCGCACCGCTTGCCGTGGTCTCCCTCTCCGCTGCTTCGTACTGGCGATCACGGCAGTTGAGCGATGACGGTTTCGGCACCGATCGTCCGCTGGCCACGCTCCACCAGCAAGGTGGTGCCCGCAGGGAAGTAGGTGTCGACGCGGGAGCCGAACCGGATCAGACCGTAGGTGTCACCGATGGGGAGGGTGTCGCCGACCGCGGCGTCACACACGATTCGCCGGGCCAGCAGGCCGGCGATCTGCACCACTGCGACGTCGTGGCCGTCCGAGGTGTGCAGCAGCATGCTGTTGCGTTCGTTCACCTCGCTGGCATCGGCAAGGTCGGCGGACAGGAATTGACCCGACCGGTGCACGACTTTCTGCACCACTCCGCCGACGGGACTGCGCTGGACGTGGACGTCGAGCACGGACAGGAAGATGCTGACCCGGGGCAGGGGCTCGGAACCCATGTCGAGTTCGGCCGGCGGCACGGCGGTGTCGACGAGTGCGACTTCACCGTCGGCAGGCGCGACCGCTACGCCCACCCGGTTGGGCGGAACACGGTGCGGATGCCGGAAGAACGCGGCGCACGCCGCGGCAGAGGTCAGCGCACCACGCCGGACCCACTTGCGGTTGCGGCCGAGTAGGGCCACACCGAGCGGTGCGAGAACGAAGGGCAGTCCGGCCGGATGAAGCGGTGGGACGGCTCCCCGGGCGAGATCGACGAAGTGGCCGATCCCTGAGGTCTGCGCGGTTCCGGGTGGTCTGGGCTTACGGGCCACGGGCTCCTCTAACTGTGTCGGGCGGGACGGCTACCTGCCGTTGCGGCGCCCTCACAGGTTACGTGAGCGCGGCCGGCTGTAACGGCATCAGGAGAGAGTACGCACTCACCGAGGCGGAGGAGGAAACGGACCGCGGACGGATGGCGAGCGGTGCGATGGGGCCGCCGAAGCGGAACGTCAGCTGATCGCCGGGGAGGGCGGCGACCGCGTCGAGGAGAAAACCCGCGTTCACCTGTACGTGGAAGAGCACCGGCCGGTCTCGGCAGGGATCGGCAAAACCACGTTGCTGCGCGCCGACCACGATGGAACCAGAGTCGAGGACGCCGAGGTCCACCCGCTCGCCCCTCCCGGCAAGGACTGCCCGCAGTTCGGTCGCCGAGATCGTCGCTTCGGTTCCGGGAACCGCACTCGACAGACTGCGATGATCGGGGAACACTCCATCCAGTGCCTCGCTCACGAACTCTTCCTCCCCACAGCGCAGCGTGACGGTGCGTGCGTCCACGGTGACGGCAACCTGCCCATGTCGGCGCAGTCGGGGTGCAGCGTCCGTCAGGAACGTCGAAGGAACTGTGACCGCGATGGATTTCTGCGGCGAGTGCACTGCGGCGATCTCGGCGACCGCCAGCCGGTAGCGGTCGGTGGCGACGAGCCGCAGCACGTCACCGTCGGTCTCGAGATGGATTCCGCGCAACGCCGGAAACTCGGACTTCGGGTCGACGGCGAACCGGACCGATGCAACAGCATCGGCGAGGTCATCGGCATCGACTACGACGGTGCCTCCTCGCTCCACGCGCCCGTCCACGAGACGGTGTATCCGGGTCAGCTCGCGTCGTGCATCGGCAAGGCCCTGCTCGAGTCTGCACAGGTGCTGGTCGAGCAGAGCGTGCGGATCGGTACCGGACAGCACCGCCGTCATCTCCTTCACCGGCATCCCGACACGCCGCATCGCAGCGAGGAGAACGGCCGCGTCGACCTGCTGGTCGGTGTACCGACGGTAGCTGCTGTGCGGGTCGACAGTGTGCGGTGCCAACACGCCTGCCTTGTCGTAGAACCGCAGCGCACTGACCGACAGGCCGGACGCCCGCGACAGCTCACCGATGCTCAGCACGGCGTTCACTTTTGCCGAGGGGTATGACAGGTGCGGTCTCGTCGATGCGGCGACGCAACCGCGCGATGGCACCGCGAACGGTGCGGCCGTAGCCGTCTTCGGCGAGGTGGTGGGATTCCTCGGCGGCCCGGTCGAGGTGAAAGCGGGCTTCCGGGACATGCCCCAGCGCGAGATGGGCCGCCGCGACGTTGAGGTGCAGCGAAGGGTAGAACGCCGCCACCTGCAGTGAGGCGTCGTGCCGTTGCGCGCGATCATCCGTCAGCGTGTCCGCGGCCTCGAGCGCACGCAGATCCCAGCGCAGTTCCTCTGCGGGGTCGATCTGAACGTCGGCCATGTAGTGGGCGAGGGTCACGATGTGAAGGGGATCGCGAGTGCCCTCGGGAGACGCCTCGAGGGCGCCCCACACCTCGGCGAAGAGATGTCGGGCGCCCTCGGCGTCGCCTGCTGTCGCGAGTTCCTGGCCTCGACCGATCTGCGCCATCACGTCATCCGAGTTCTCCATGCGGTTCACGGTGAAGGCTCGACCAGGTCGAGAGTCAAGCGGGCTACTTCGCTTCGGCGGCTGCCTTGATACGGGCCAGGGTGGTGTTCATACCCTCGATCAGTTCGACCTCGAAGTCGTCGTTGCCACCCAGCACGGTCTTGATCAGGAATTGCGACACCTTGGTCGTTCCGGTCGGCGCCTCCCGGCGTTCGATGACCTTGGTTCCGCCGGCGGTGGGCTGGAGTTCGTACGACCAGATGGTGCGGTTCTCGACGACGCGGAAGGCGATCGACTTGTTCGGCTGGAAATTGACGACCTTCGAGGTGGTCGGCCACACGAGCATGCCCTTGCGGTTGATGTTGATCGTCTTCGTGCCTTCTTCGACCACACCGCCCAGGACGCGCATCGTGCGGCACTGCGGGCTCCACTCGCCCATCCGCTTCAGGTCAGACACCACCGCCCACACATCCTGCGGGGTCGCGTCGATTTCGATGCTTGCTTCGAGGGTGTTTGCCATCGGCTGTCTCCAGTCAGGGAAGGTGGTACGGGTAGTTACAACTACTTTGCCGTCATCGTAGGCGCTCGGAGAACGAGGATGTGCGGCAGGTCACTTCTTTGTACCCCGATGGGCTCGCCGCTTCGCTCCGGACAGGTTGTCGCTTCGCTCCGGACAGGTTGTCGCTTCGCTCCGGACAGGTTGTCGCTTCGCTCCGCGCGCCTCACCGAAACTGTGTAACTCACGAGGCACGATGAGCGATAGAAAAATCAGTGCAATGGTTCGGTGCCAGCGCATTGGCACGTCGTCGAGTCGGTGTTCGGAAGTGATCGTCGTGAATGTTCATTCGATCCTGCGGCGGGACCGCAGCCCTCTCCCTCTACTCGAATCTGCCCGATTGCAAGGACGTCCGTCCTCGTGGCCGAGTGAAAAACTCGAACGTCTCATGACGCCACGCGAAATCGAAGAAGTTCTGCGCGGCGACGTGTAATCGCCGTTGGCACCCCGCATTTCCCGACCTACACCCCGCGCCGGGGTGGACACTGGGTCTGTGGGTACCGAAGAGCCTGTCGTCGTCGGTGTCGGCCCGGTGTCCGCCGAAGAAGTGGTCCGGGTGGCCAGGCTCGGCGCCCCGGTGCGGATCTCCGAAGAGGCTCTGTCCACCATGGCGAAAAGTCGTCGGTGGATCGAGGCTCTCGCCGAGGATCCGAAACCGGTGTACGGCGTCTCGACGGGGTTCGGTGCCCTCGCGATCCGTCATATTCCGGTCGACAAGCGCGCGCAGCTGCAGCGCAGCCTGATCCGTTCCCACGCCGCCGGCAACGGGCCGGAGGTGGAACGCGAGGTGGTGCGTGCGCTGATGTTGTTGCGGCTCTCGACTCTCGCCACAGGCCACACCGGCGTTCGGCCGGAGGTCGCGCAGGTGTACGCGAACCTGCTGTCGGCGGGTCTGACTCCGGTGGTGTACGAGTACGGGAGCCTGGGTTGTTCGGGCGATCTGGCGCCGCTGGCACATGTAGCCCTCGCCGTGATCGGTGAGGGCACCATACGGAACGCCGAGGGCTGTCCTACCCCCGCCGCCGACGCGCTGCGGGTCGCCGGAATCGCACCGGTGTCGCTGGAGGAGAAGGAGGGCCTTGCCCTCGTCAACGGCACCGACGGCATGCTGGGCATGCTGCTGCTGGCCTGCGAAGACCTGCGTCACCTGCTGCGTCTGGCCGACATCACGGCAGCGATGAGCGTCGAGGGTCTGCTCGGCACGGACAGGGTCTTCGCCGCCGACCTGCAGTCGCTGCGGCCGCATCCCGGGCAGGCCGCGGCGGCCGAGAACATGACTCGGCTGCTGGCCGGCTCCGAGATCGTGCGCAGCCACGCGGGGCCCGGGTGCACGGTGGTCCAGGACGCCTACTCGTTGCGCTGCGCCCCCCAGGTCGCCGGCGCCGCGCGCGACACCCTCGCCCACGCCCAGCAGGTCGCGGCGCGGGAACTCGCGAGCGCCGTCGACAACCCTGTGGTGACCGCGGACGGCCGCGTCGAGTCGAACGGCAACTTCCACGGAGCCCCACTCGGCTACGTCCTGGATTTCCTGGCGATCGTGGTCGCGGACGTGGCGAGCATGAGCGAGCGCCGCACCGACCGATTTCTCGACGTCGCCCGCAACCACGGGCTGCCCCCGTTCCTCGCCGACGACCCCGGCGTCGACAGCGGCCACATGATCGCCCAGTACACGCAGGCCGCGATCGTGTCCGAACTCAAGCGCCTGGCCGCGCCTGCGAGTGTCGACTCGATTCCGTCGTCGGCGATGCAGGAGGATCACGTGTCGATGGGGTGGTCGGCGGCCCGCAAACTTCGCCGCGCCCTCGACGGGCTCACCAGGGTCCTCGCGGTCGAGGCACTGACTGCCGCACGGGGACTCGACCTCCGTGCGCCGCTCGAGCCTTCGCCTGCAACGGGTGCCGTACGCGACGCGATCCGGGAGCACGTCGCCGGACCCGGAACCGACCGGTACCTGGCCCCCGAGATCGACGCGGTGGTGGCGCTCGCGTCATCGGGCACCCTCCTGGCCCGCGCCGAGGCGGTGGTCGGCGCATTGGCCTGAGACGAAGGACGGGCTCAGCGTAGAGGGTCGAAATGCCGCAGCACCGCGGACGGTTCGCCCCCCGTCATCGACTGGGCCACCAGTCGGCCCGTGAGGGGGCCGAGCGCGATTCCCCACATTCCGTGGCCGCCGGCAACGTGCACGCGAGGCGAGCGGGTGGCCCCGACGAGGGGCAGCCCATCCGTGGTGCACGGCCGTGAACCCACCCATTCCTCCTGGCGGACATTCCAGTCGATACCGGTGAACAGGGGTGTCGCGGCATCGATGATGGCCTGGACCCGTCGGGGATCGAGCGGTGCGTCGGGACTCCGGAATTCCATCATTCCGGCGACACGGAAGCGGTCGTGCAACGGGGTGCACGCCACCCGCTGAGTGGGGAAGTACACGGGATTCTTGGGCATCTGCTGTGGCTGGACGCTGAAACTGTAGCCACGGCCGGCCTGGACCAGTGCCCGGACGCCGAAGGGACGTGCCAGTGTGCCCAGCCGGGCGCCGTTCGCGATCACGACCGCATCGGCCGACACCGAATCTCCGCGGGCAGAGGCGAGCCGAACGCCGGACGCGCCACGGTCCTGGACCGCGGTGACGTCGAATCCGGAGACGATGTCGCCACCCCGCGCGCGGACGGCGTCGGCGAGAGAATGCACGAACCGCGGCGGATCGATGAAGCGCTGGTTCCGCAGGCGGAGACCGCAGTGCACGCCCTCCCCGAGACTCGGTTCCAGGGAGTGAATCTCGTCGGTATCGAGCCGGTCGAACTCGACCTCGCCACCGATCGCCTCCACGCGGCGGAACTCGTCGACGAGCACTTCCCGGTCCGCGTCCGACGTGAACGCAGTGAGGAAGGGGTCGGCGAGGTGGGTGTGTTCGGCGACGCCGCCCTCGGCGAGTTGGTCGTAGGCGCCCAGGGAAATCCGGTTCACTTCGGCGTAGACCTTCATCGCCTCCGCCCATCGTGCGGGAGTGCAGTGCCGGGCGAAACCGACGAGGAAACGGAGGAGGCGGAGGTCGGTGGTGAACGGAACATACACGGGGGAGGAGGGATTCAGCATCGCGCGTAGGCCGTACTTCAGGACGGCGGGCTCCGGGAGCGGGAGGGTGAGGGCAGGAGCGAGCCACCCTGCATTTCCCCACGAGGCGTCGGCCGCAACACCTTCCCGGTCGACGACGGTGACGCGGACCCCACGCTCCTGTAGGAACCAGGCAGTGGACAGGCCGATGACACCGGCTCCGACGATCGCGACATGCTCCGGGCGCGCAGTTGTGCTCATGTGTCCATCATCGATCGACGATCACGCGGGGGGAGTAGCCGTTCGGCCAGTGCCGGACCGTCCACGTTGTGCAATCGGCCAGGGTGGGTCCACGGCTCAGTGCCCGCGCAGTCCGCGCAGTTTCAAATGCAGCATCAGGACGAGTCGGGTGTCCGCGTCGGAGAGGTCCACGCCGCACGATTCGACGCAGCGCCGGAGCCGGTTGCGCAGGGTGTTGGGGTGGACGTGCAGGGCTGCGGCGGCGTCGGCCACGTCGCCGCCATGGTCCAGGAACGCGCGTGCCGTGGCCACGAGGTCGGTGCCGTGCTGCTCGTCGTGCGCAAGGAGGGCGGCCAGCGGGGTGAGCGTGCCCAACCCGTCGAAGATGTCGGCCACGCGCAGCGCGAGGACCGACGCCAGCGTGTCGCGCATGGTTCCGACGACACCGCCGTGGGAGGCGTGTTGCAGCGCCGCGAGTATCCGGTCGGCGTCACCGCGCGACAGATGCGCCTGTCCTGCCGTGTCGACCCCGCGCCCGACCGCGACGACGAAGGCATGTCCACTGCGCGCACGTCCGAGGAAATTCTCGGCGAGACGGCGAACCTCCTTCTCCCCGGCGGCGATCACCACATAAATGGTGTCGTCGAGTTGGGCTGCGACGGATTCGACGGCCAGCGTGTCCAGGTAGAGACCGAGGGAAGCCAGCAGACCGGACGGCAGCGACGAGCCGAGCGTGACCGGGGCCGCCGCGGCAACCGTCATCGGACCGCTCCACCGCAGGTCGTCGGCGGCCCGGAAAGCGGGCTCGCCGCCGGTCAGGAGGGCACGGACCCGGTCGACCTGCAATCGTCGTGTGACATCGACCCGTTCGCGTTGCGCGGCGATATGTTCGGCCACGACCGGTACGGCGGACCGGAGGATCGCTTCCTGTTCCGGCGTCGGAAAGGCGGTGACGGCTGCCCAGATGGACCCCACCGGGCGACCGCCGTCACGCACCGCGATCGCCGCCCGCGGTCGCATGTCGGGAACGTGCAGATCGACATAGATGACGTCGGTGTCGTGGTGAAGGCGTTCGAACACACCGGCCTCGGTGAGCAACTGCCGGTACCGTCCCGGCACCTGCCGGCCCAGGATGGTGCCGATTCGCGCTTCGTCCACCGCCTGCTCACCACTCGAATACGCGAGCACCGTCGAGTTCTCGTCCTCGATCGTGATCGGGGCGCCGATCAGCTCGGCCAGAGACCCCGCAACCGTGAACAGGTCTTCACCGCGCAGGTCCATTCTCGGAGCCTAGTTGGCCGGGACCGACTCGATTGGTTCCGACGAGAGGTGTTTCATCCGGCGCGGCCGAAGGGTCGTCCGTCGTGGAGGAAGTTTGGGCTCGGGCGCTGAGGGCATAGCTGTGTAGCAGGACATTCCGACGGTGATTCGTACACGTTTGTCGCACAACAGTCAGGAGAGGTCATGGAGAGAGCGTTAATTTTTGCAGCGGGGGCGGCCGTGGGTTTCGTCCTGGGCACCCGGTCCGGCAGGCAGACTTACGAGAAGATGAGGGATCAATCCCTCGAAGTCTGGCACAACCCCACTGTGCAGGAGAAGGTGAGCGGCGCGACCGAGGCGGTGAAGGAGAAGGCCCCGCACGTGCAGCACAAGGTAGGTGAGCTGGCAAAGAAGGCCACCCACCGCGACACCGACACCAGCACGCCCACCGCGCCCACCACCGGTGCGCCGCCCGTCGAAGCCACAGCACCCACGCCGGCTCCCACTCCCACGCCGGCTCCCACTCCCACGCCGGCGCCCACGGACTCGCCCGTTTCTCCGCCGGCGGGGGGCAAGCATACGCAGAGCCCGGGCTGACCGGGGCCGATGCGGCTGTAGGTAACCATCCCGGCGCGGCGTGCGGTCGCGACACTGCGGATTTCGTGGTGTCGGCGCCGCGCCGCGGGCATCCTGTGGGTATGGCGGCGACGCGACGCGGAATCCGGACGATGGGTGCGTGGCGCGCCGTCAGCCCCGGACCGATCGCGGGCACTCCGCTGCAGTGGGACATCGAAGCGCTCCCCGAGCCCGAGCCGGGTGAATTGCTGGTCAAGGTACTGGCCTGTGGGGTGTGCCGAACCGACCTACATATCGCCGAGGGTGATCTTCCCGCGCACCGACCGCAGGTCGTTCCCGGTCACGAAGTGGTGGGAGAGGTTGTCGCAGTGGGCGACTCCGTCTCCGGGGCCTATGCCGCCGGAGATCGCGTCGGTGTCGCCTGGCTGCGCCACACCTGTGGTCGGTGCCCGGCGTGCGGTCGCGGCCTCGAGAATCTCTGCCGGCAGTCGCGCTACACGGGGTGGGACGCGGACGGTGGATACGCGGAATTCACGACGGTGCCCGCCGACTACGCGCTGCAACTCCCGGACGGCTATCCGGACGCCGAGCTCGCACCACTCCTGTGCGCCGGGATCATCGGTTACCGGGCCCTGATACGGGCCGAGGTGCCGGACGGCGGCGCCTTGGGCATCTACGGCTTCGGGGGCAGCGCCCATCTCACCGCCCAGGTTGCGCTCGCCCATGGCGTCCGCGTGCACGTCATGACGCGAGGCGCGCAGGCACGGGCACTTGCCGAGGAACTCGGCGCGGCGTCGGTGCAAGGGGTGCGCGACACCCCACCGGAACCGCTCGACTCGGCGATCCTGTTCGCACCCGCCGGAGACTTGGTGCCCACGGCGTTGGAGGCGCTCGCCGACGGTGGCACGCTCGCCGTCGCGGGCATCCATCTGACCGACATTCCGCGGCTCGACTACCAGAAGCATCTGTTCCGGGAGCGGCAGGTCCGCAGCGTCACCGCCAACACCCGGGCAGATTCCGTCGCGTTCCTCCGATTCGCGGCGGACCATCGATTGAGGGTCGACACCCATCCCTATCCGCTCGACCACGCAGATCGGGCGCTGCGCGATCTCGCGGACGGAAAGTTCAGCGGTGCAGCAGTTCTCGAACCATAGAGGGAGAGATACATGAGTGAATACGCGGGCCCACCGGTGGTGGTCGGTGTCGACGGATCACGGCCTGCTCTCGACGCGGCGCGCTGGGCCGCGGCGACCGCAGTTCGGCTCGGTGCCCCGCTCCTGCTCGCGCATACCTACCCGGACGGGGCGACGTTCTACAACGGCACCGCAATGATGATCGACGCGCAGTTCATCCAGGAACTTCGGGAAGACGGAAACGCGATGCTGGACACCACCCGCACGGCCGTGCTGGAAGAGCACCCCGGACTTCCCGTCGAGACAGACCTGCGGACCGGGACCGCAGCCGCCCACCTGATCGAGTTGTCACGCGCCGCCCGGATGGTGGTTGTCGGCGCGCAGGGTGCGGGTGCCATCACGGATTACCTGCTCGGTTCGACGGTACTGCGCACGATCAACTCCGCGCAGTGCCCGGTGGCCGTGTTCCGGGGTGCACGCGAAGCCCCCTCACCGGACCTGCGCCCGATCGTCGTCGGTGTGGACGGCAGTGGCGTCAGCGAACTCGCCGTCCGCCAGGCGTTCGCCCTCGCCTCGGCGTTCGGTGTCGGACTCGAGGTCGTGCACGCCTGGAGCAGCGAGAGGCGGCACGGGCTCGCACACGCGTCGAAATACGTGGATTGGGCGGCGTACGAAGAAGCGGAGCGGGCCGTCGTCTCCGACTGCCTCGCCACCTGGGCCGGGGACTACCCCGACGTGCAGGTGACCGGGACAACCACCGAGGGCGCACCTGCCGATGTCCTGATCCGGCACGCCTCTGCCGCGCAATTGCTCGTGGTGGGCAGCCACGGCCGGGGCAAGGTGCTCGGTGCCCTGCTCGGATCGGTCAGCCAGAACCTCGTGCACCACGCTCCCTGCCCCGTTGTGGTCTGTCACGCCCAGCGGTCGCCCGGATAGGCTCGACCCCATGACTGCGGTCGAGGGAATCCTGTTCGATATAGACGGAGTTCTGGTTACTTCTTGGCATCCCATCGACGGCGCGGCCGACGCCGTGCGCGAGGTGCGGGATCGGGGACTTGCGTGTGCGTATCTCACGAATACAACGTCGCGGACGTGTGACGAGATAGCGGGCGCGCTGCGGAACGCGGGTATCGACACAGAGCCCGGCGAGATCGTCACTGCCGCTCGCCTGACCGCCGAGTACCTCCGCACCACCTACCCGGGCGCGCGGGCCTGGGTGCTCAACAATGGTGACATCACGCCCGACCTCGCCGGCATCGAGCTCGACGAGGACGATCCGCAGGTCGTCGTGCTCGGTGGCGCAGGCCCCGAATTCACCCATCGTGCGCTCAGCCGGGTGGTCGAGTTGATGCTCGACGAGGTTCCGGTGGTGGCCATGCATCGGGGGACGACGTGGGCAACCAGGGACGGACTGTGCATCGACACCGGCGCGTACCTTCCGGGCCTGGAAGAAATTGCCGGAACGAACGTCGTTTCGGTCGGCAAGCCCTCGCTGGCCGCCTTCCTCACCGCAACCGAGCTCATGGGCACCGACCCCGAAGCGGCCGTCATGGTCGGTGACGATCTGACGGGGGACGTCCTCGCCGCACAACGGGTAGGCCTGACCGGTGCGCTGGTACGTACCGGCAAGTTCCGGCAGTCGATTCTCGACCTCGCAGTGCAGCGCCCAGACCACGTCATCGACTCGGTCGCTCAGCTCCCCGAGCTGCTCGACGGACTCGCCTGAAACACGGTCCGGGACTAACCGGCCGGGAGCGGGTAGTCTCGCGGCGAATCCTCCAATTAGACGTTCCCAGAAGGAGCTTCCATGCTCGCTGTCTCCACGCCCGCCACCTCCACCGCCTCGGCCACTCGTACCCGCATCTCTTCTTTGTTCGGCCGCCGGCTGGCGCGTGCGGGAGCGGCGATGGTCGTCGGTCTGGGTGTCGCGGCGGGACTCTCGGTGGCCGGTGCCGGTGTCGCCGGTGCCGCCCCCGTCACCTGTGTCTCCCCGCCGTCCGTCAACGACATCCAGGTGTCGGACACGGCGAGCTGTGGTGCCAAGGCGACCGAGGCCGGTGTCGCGCGGGCGACGGCCATGGAGAGCGGGACCGCGGTGAGCGTCGCCAACGGGCACGGCTCCACCACCACCTACGCCAACGGGTTCGGAACATCTCTGGGCGCGTCGACGGGTTCGGGTCAGGCGTACGCCGTGTCGCTGGGCGGCGGCATCGCGCGGTCCGGGGCGGCTGACGGCACCACCACCGTGGCGATCGCCGGCTGGGGGTCGGGCGCGACCTCCGACGCGAACGGCGTCGACTGCGTCGGTGCCCTGTCGCTCGCGTTCAACCTCAACACGGGCCAGGTCTGCGCCATGCGCTGATCCTCTGACCCGGCCGTCTCGTCCCGACCTTGCACTCACCCTGGTCGAGTGCTAGAAATGCACTTGGCACTCGCGACACGTGAGTGCCAGGTCGGGATGGTGAGACCGGGAACCTAGACACCCCTGGTCGTCCGTCGCGGGCACTGACCCCGGCCCAAGGCGTAAATGGGGCGACCCGGCAAGCGGCCGTCCTGTGTGTCACCCCCCAATCCGGAGGATCACTTCGCAATGGCCAAGATCATCGCGTTCGACGAAGAGGCCCGTCGCGGCCTCGAGCGAGGACTCAACGCCCTCGCCGACGCAGTCAAGGTGACGTTGGGCCCCAAGGGTCGCAACGTCGTGCTCGAGAAGAAGTGGGGAGCTCCCACGATCACCAACGACGGCGTTTCCATCGCCAAGGAGATCGAGCTCGAGGACCCCTACGAGAAGATCGGTGCCGAGCTGGTCAAGGAGGTCGCCAAGAAGACGGACGACGTCGCCGGCGACGGAACCACCACCGCAACCGTGCTCGCTCAGGCTCTCGTGCGTGAGGGCCTCCGCAACGTTGCTGCCGGCGCCAACCCGCTCGGCCTCAAGCGCGGCATCGAGAAGGCCGTCGAGGCCGTCACCGCGCGTCTGCTCGAGACCGCCAAGGAGATCGACACCAAGGAGCAGATCGCTGCTACCGCTGGTATCTCCGCCGGCGACCCGTCCATCGGTGAGCTCATCGCCGAGGCCATGGACAAGGTCGGCAAGGAAGGCGTCATCACGGTCGAGGAGTCCAACACCTTCGGCCTGCAGCTCGAGCTCACCGAGGGCATGCGCTTCGACAAGGGCTACATCTCGGCGTACTTCGCCACCGATGCAGAGCGTCAGGAAGCCGTCCTCGAGGACGCGTACATCCTGCTCGTGAGCTCCAAGATCTCCACCGTCAAGGACCTGCTGCCGCTGCTGGAGAAGGTCATCCAGTCGGGCAAGCCGCTGGTCATCATCGCGGAGGACGTCGAGGGCGAAGCCCTGTCCACCCTGGTGGTCAACAAGATTCGTGGCACCTTCAAGTCCGTGGCCGTCAAGGCCCCCGGCTTCGGTGACCGCCGCAAGGCGCAGCTCGCCGACATCGCCATCCTCACCGGTGGCGAGGTCATCAGCGAAGAGGTCGGCCTCTCCCTGGAGACCGCCGGACTCGAGCTCCTCGGCCAGGCCCGCAAGGTCGTCATCACCAAGGACGAGACCACCATCGTCGAGGGTGCCGGCGATTCCGACGCTATCGCCGGTCGCGTGAGCCAGATCCGCGCCGAGATCGAAAACAGCGACAGCGACTACGACCGCGAGAAGCTGCAGGAGCGCCTGGCCAAGCTGGCCGGTGGCGTTGCAGTCATCAAGGCCGGTGCCGCCACCGAGGTCGAGCTCAAGGAGCGCAAGCACCGCATCGAAGATGCCGTGCGTAACGCCAAGGCTGCCGTCGAAGAGGGCATCGTTGCCGGTGGTGGCGTGGCTCTGCTGCAGTCGGCCCCCGCGCTCGACGACCTCAAGCTCGAAGGTGACGAGGCCACCGGTGCGAACATCGTTCGCGTCGCCCTCGAAGCTCCGCTGAAGCAGATCGCCTTCAACGCCGGCCTCGAGCCCGGCGTCGTCGCCGAGAAGGTCCGCAACCTGCCCGCAGGTCACGGCCTCAACGCTGCGAACAACGAGTACGGCGACCTGCTCGAAGCAGGCATCAACGACCCGGTCAAGGTCACCCGCTCCGCGCTGCAGAACGCAGCGTCGATCGCGGCTCTGTTCCTCACCACCGAGGCCGTCGTCGCCGACAAGCCGGAGAAGGCCGGAGCGCCCGCGGGCGACCCGACCGG
The DNA here is from genome assembly GCF_023667485.2 of Rhodococcus sp. MSC1_016. Classification (NCBI taxonomy): domain Bacteria; kingdom Bacillati; phylum Actinomycetota; class Actinomycetes; order Mycobacteriales; family Nocardiaceae; genus Rhodococcus; species Rhodococcus sp. MSC1_016. The sequence goes on along the minus strand of NZ_JAMOZI020000001.1, from coordinate 3,905,774 downwards.
CGGCATGGGCGGTATGGACTTCTGAGTCCGTACCACCCCGCTCCACCCGAACACCCCGAAGGCCCGGGACTCCCGCAAGGGAGCCCCGGGCCTTCGGCCTTCGGCCCCGTGCGCCTTTCTGGTAGTCGGGGCTACCACAAAGGCGCACGGGCGCGGAGCGCCTCTGGTGCACGGGCGCGGAGCGCCTACTTGGCGGGCATCAGCATCCACGCTGCGAGGTAGACGAGAGCCGCGGTGCCGCCGGTGACGAGTGTGGCGACGACGGCCAGGAGTCGGACGAGGTTGACGTCGGCACCGAAGTATTCGGCGATGCCGCCGCAGACGCCGGCGAGCATTTTCTGGTTGTCGGAGCGGGTGAACTGGCGAGGAGTATTGCTGTCGAATGTCATGCGTCCAGTCTGCTCAGCCCGCTGGTAGTGCACATCGGGATGTACCCCGATCTCCACCCTGGTCTTTCACCCCGACATCGTGCTGAGAGCGCGTTTCCCGTTCACGCCCGGGTCACTTCGAGGACGCCTCGCGCCGCTAGATTCCGCCCCATGACCGACATCGACGAACGCCCCGGCTTCCTCAGCGCGTACGCGGATCTGGCTACTGCCGTCGACCTCCGCGACACCTCCGCGTTCAGGGTCGACGACGAGGACGACGATGATCCCGTGCTCGTCACGCTCACCGACGGTCTGGTCGTCGATACCTGGCGGGAGGGCTATCCGTACGAGGAGCGGATGCCCCGCGAAGAATACGAAGTTGCCAAACGGTTGCTCCAGATCGAACTGCTGAAGTTCCAGAACTGGGTGAAGGACACCGGACGCCGTCACGTCATCGTGTTCGAGGGACGCGACGCCGCCGGCAAGGGTGGCACTATCAAACGGTTCATGGAACACCTCAATCCGCGCGGTGCGCGTGTCGTGGCACTCGAGAAGCCGTCGGTGCGCGAGTCGACCCAGTGGTACTTCCAGCGTTACGTGCAGCATCTCCCTGCGGCAGGTGAGATCGTATTGTTCGACCGGTCGTGGTACAACCGCGCCGGCGTCGAGCGGGTCATGGGCTTCTGCAGCGCAAACGAATACGACAGGTTCCTGCATCAGACGCCGCTCTTCGAACGCATGCTCGTCGACGACGGTGTCAGCCTCACCAAGCTGTGGTTCTCTGTCTCACCACTCGAGCAGCGGACCCGGTTTGCCATTCGTCAGGTCGATCCGGTTCGTCAGTGGAAATTGTCCTCGATGGACATTGCCTCACTGGATAAATGGGGCGCCTATACCGCGGCCAAGGAAGATATGTTTCGCTTCACGGACACCGATATTGCTCCGTGGACGGTAGTCAAGAGCAATGACAAGAAAAGAGCGCGCATCAATGCAATGAAGTATGTTCTGTCGCTGTTCGATTACGGGAACAAGGACTTCGATGTGGTCGGGATGGTAGATCCGCTGGTCGTGGGCCGTGCAAGCCAGGTAATTGGCGAATAACCGGATGGCCTTTCTTCCGAACGCCAGGTAACTATTCGAGATATGTCCGAGAAATTTCTTTGGTCTTCGCCTTCGGTCGGGTACAAAGAGTGAAGCGCCGACCCATGGCGCAGATCGAAAACCAACACAGTCGATCGGGAGAGAAAAATATGTCCACTCAAATCCTTGGCCTGCTCGATATACTCACCGGACTTCTCGACTTGCTGACGGGGTCATCAGAGGCGTAGAAAGCGCGTCTCCACCAACATCCAGTTGAGAACTGGAGCCCACATGACACACTGTGGGCTCCAGTTCTCGTCTCTTCGGAGTCGGGCAGGCGGCTTCGCAGCAAAGGAGAATAATGGGCAACCGCACGGCAGCGGGTAGGTACGGGGTTCGGCTGGCACTCGCGCTCGCTCTCGCAGCGGCTCTTCCGTGGGCGGGGGCGCAGGCCGTGTCCGCAGACCCGGTGGATGACGCGACCGTCGCCGACCGCGGCTCGCGACTCCTGCGTACCGAGAAGATCGACGACCGGCAGTTGACGATGCACGTCTACTCGGCGTCGATGGACCGCGACATTCCGCTCCGGGTGATTACGCCCGCGGACACCAGTGCTCCGAGGCCCACGCTGTACCTGCTCAACGGCGCGGGTGGCGGCGAGGACTCCGCCACCTGGCAGGCGAAGACCGACGTGGTCGATTTCTTCGCCGACAAGAATGTCAACGTCGTCACGCCGATGCAGGGCGCCTTCAGTTACTACACGGACTGGCGGCAGGAAGATCCCGAACTGGGCAACAACAAGTGGACGACGTTCCTCACCCAGGAACTCCCGCCCATCGTCGACGCCGAGCTGGGCACCAACGGTGTCAACTCGATCGCCGGAATCTCCATGGCCGGCAGTTCCGTCCTGAGCCTCGCGCAGTCGGCACCCGAGCTGTACGAGAGTGTCGGCGCCTACAGTGGTTGCGCGATGACCAGCACCGACCCCGGTCGCACGTATGTCCGGATGGTCGTCGAATCCCGCGGCGGCGGCGACACCAGCAACATGTGGGGTCCCGTGGACGACCCGGCCTGGACGGCCAACGATCCGTACCTCAATGCGGAGAAGCTGCGCGGCCTCGACATCTACGTCAGCAACGGTTCCGGCCTTCCGGGCCCGAACGATCGCCTCGACGGTCCGGGGATCAACGGAAACGTCGAGACGTTCGCCAACCAGATCATCCTCGGCGGTGCCATCGAGGCGGCGACCAACCAGTGCACCCGCGCCCTGGCGGACAAGCTGAACGAGCTGCAGATTCCCGCCACCTTCGACTTCCGTCCCGTCGGCACCCACTCGTGGACGTACTGGCAGGAGGACCTCCACAAGTCGTGGCCGCTCCTGGCGTCGTCGATCGGCGTGTAGCCACCGGCCTGGACACCACCGTCCTCGTGCACTGACTTCTGTCTCGACCCCGGCGGATCGCGAATCCGCGGGGGTCGAGCCGTCTAGTCTGGCGGAGTGGAGACAGTACCGATCCAGATGCCCGACGGAACGACCACTCCGGTTCGCCTGTTCGCCGGGCGGGACGAGGCACCCGTAGTCGTGGTGTTTCCCGGCCTGGGAATTCCTGCCGGCTACTACGAGCCGTTCGCCGAGGAGCTGATGTCCCGCGGCTTCAATGCGGCCATCGGCGAACTACGCGGACAGGGTGACAGCCGCCCCCGTCCGAGCAGTGCCAGCAGGTACGGCTACCACGAGCTGGTGTCGGTCGACTTTCCCGCCATCTTCGAGGTGGTGCGCGAACATTTCCCGGCTGCGACGCCGTTCCTGTTGGGACACAGTATGGGTGGTCAGCTGGGCGTGATGTACGCGGCGCGGATACGCGGCCGGCTCGGCGGAATCGTGCTCGTCGCGTCGGGGTCGCCATATCACCGGGGATTTCCCGGAATGCACTCGCCGCGAATGCTCGTCGGTGCGGCCGCGATGTCGATGACGGCCAACCTCGCCGGTTTCTGGCCGGGCGGCAGGCTCGACATCGGCGGGTTCGGCAGGCAGTCGAAGGTGCTGATTTCCGACTGGTCCCGTTTCGCGCGCACCGGGAAGATCGAACCCGACGGCGCCGACATCGACTACGAGGAACGGATCGGCAGATTGAAGCTGCCCGTCCTGTCGGTGACTATCGAGGGCGACGACCTCGCGCCGGGCCCTTCGGCGAAGAATCTCGTCGCCAAACTCCCACATGCGGACGTCACCATCTGGCACAACCCGCGACCGCAGGGTCACAACGGGTGGATCCGGGAGCCAGTCGACACGGTCGATCAGGTGGTCGACTGGATCTATGACCACACCTAGCCGTGAGTACTTATTAACATGGGGTGGTTAAGAAGTACTCACGGGCGGGTGAGTGTGCGCCACAGGAACATGAACGTCAGCGCCGACTTGAACGCGGCCTGAGCGTTGTCCGCGGCCCCGCCGTGTCCACCTTCGATGTTCTCGTAGTACCAGACTTCGTGGCCCTGCTCCTCGAGGAGGGCGGTCATCTTGCGGGCATGGCCGGGATGGACCCGGTCGTCCCGCGTGGAGGTGGTCACCAGGATCGGTGGGTACTCGGCGGTGGCACTGGTGTTCTGGTACGGCGAGTACTCGCTGATGAACTTCCAGTCCTCGGGATCGTCGGGGTCGCCGTACTCGGCCATCCACGACGCCCCGGCCAACAGCAGGTGGTACCGCTTCATGTCGAGGAGCGGCACCTGACATACGATCGCCCCGAAGAGTTCGGGGTAGCGGGTCAGCATGACGCCCATCAGGAGACCGCCGTTGCTTCCACCTTGAGCCGCAAGTTGCTTCGTGGTGGTGATGCCGCGCGCGACCAGGTCGCGCGCGACTGCGGCAAAGTCCTCGAACACTTTGTGACGGCCTTCGCGGACGGCCTGGGTGTGCCACGACGGGCCGTATTCACCGCCACCGCGAATGTTGGCGACGACGTACGCACCCCCGCGTTCGAGCCAGGCGAAGCCGACCGACCCGCTGTATCCCGGCACCATCGAGTTCTCGAACCCGCCGTATCCGTACAGGAGTGTGGGGCAGGGACCGTCGGCGTCGTCGCGGCGTACGACGAAGTACGGGATCTCCGTTCCGTCGTCCGAGGCGACGAAGTACTGGGACACCGAGATTCCGTCGGCGTCGAAGAACGAGGGCGCCTGCTTGACAGGTTCCAGCGGTCCGCCGACGGTGCCGTAGAAAAGAGTTGCGGGAGTAGTGAATCCGCTGCTGTTGACGAAGAAATTGTCCCCGCTGCGCGCATCCGTGCTGATGACACCGCTGGCCGTGAGTTCGGGCACGCCGTCGAGCGGCTTCTCGTCCCAGCCGGTTTCGGTGGGCGTGAGCACCGACAATCTGGTCTGCACGTCCGAGAGGGTGACCAGAAGCAGGTGGTTGCGAGTCCACGTGCCCTGTTCCAGGGATGTGTGCTCGTCGGGTGTGAACAGCGGCGTCAATTCCCGCGAGCCGGCGAGATAGTCGGCGTAGTCGGTGACGAGCAGCGAACCCGCGGGATAGATGGTGCCGTCCACCTCCCAGTCGGTGCGCGGGCGGACGGTCAGCCAGTCGCGGTAGACGGACGTTCCGGCGTCGTCGGGCGTGTCGATGCGCAACAGCGAACCGTCCGGCAACAACTCGTACCGTTCGGAGTTGTAGAAGTCGATCGATCGGCCGACGAAGTGCCGCTCGTATCCGGGAGTGTCGTCGTAGGAGGCGCCCACCGACACGTCGGTGCTCTCGCCCTCGAACACGGTGACCGCCTCGGACAACGGGGTACCGCGATGCCAGCGCTTCGCGATCCTCGGATAGCCGGAATCGGTCATCGAGCCGTCACCGAAGTCGGTGCCCACGTAGACGCTGTCCTCGTCGATCCAGCTGATGCTGGTCTTGGCTTCCGGGACGTCGAAAGGATTGTCTGTGACGAATTGTCGTGTGTCCAGGTCGAACTCGCGAACCACAGACGCGTCGGCGCCGCCCCGCGAGAACGACAGCAACGCGCGGGTCTGTGCTGGGCGCAGGACACTCGCCCCTGCCCACACCCAATTCTCACCCTCGCGCTCGGCGAGTTCGTCGACGTCGAGCAGCACGTCCCACTGCGGGTCCTCGGAGCGGTATTCCGCCAGGGATGTGCGCCGCCAGATTCCGCGCTTGTGCTCACCGTCGCGCCAGAAGTTGTACAAATAGTCACCGCGCAGGGCGACGTAGGGAATGCGCGCATCGGTATCCAGCAATTCCAGGATCCGGCCCTCGAGCGCGGAGAACTCCGAGTTCTCGGTGTACTCGCCGACGGTCCGCGCGTTGCGTTCCCGCACCCAGTCGAGAGACCGGTCAGCGGTGACATCTTCGAGCCAGAGATAGGGATCCGTCATGACGGCCATTGTTGCAGGAAGACCTCGGATAGCCTCGGCGGCGTGAGTGCACCCGGGCAGTACCCGTTGTGGGAGCAGCACTGCTGCCTGCCGCTGACACCATCGGCAACTATCGACGAGCTCCGCCGTTACCGCCGTCCGGCCGGCAGCTACGTGTCGGTGAACATCGGGTACTCCCCGCAGGACAGGGCGGCGTCGACGGCGATCGCCGAGAACTTTCGTGCCCAGGCCGGCGGTGACATCGAGTTGGTGACGCGGCTCGACGACGTCGACGCGATACGCGGTGCCGGTGGTATCGCGCTCGCCTTCGACCTGGAAGATTCCGCCCCGCTCGACGGCGACCTCGCCAACGTGGCCCATTTTCACCGTCTGGGCACACGATCGCTGCTGCCCACGTACAACCATGCGAATGCCGCCGGGTGCGGTTGCCTCGACGCCCACGACACCGGGCTGACCGGCTACGGCCGCGACCTCGTGCGGGAGATGAATCGGGTGGGGATGACCGTGGACGGCTCCCACTGTTCGATACGTACCGGACTCGACCTTGCCGCAGTTACCGAGCGCCCCATGATCTACAGCCACTCCAACCTGCGGCGATTGTGGGATCACCCTCGCAACATCACCGACGATCAGGCCCGCTCCTGCGCGGAGACGGGTGGCGTGATCGGGATCAACGGGGTCGGCATCTTTCTGGGTGTCAATGGGCCGGACGACCATGCCCGACGGTTGTCGGCGATGGCCGACCACATCGAGGAGGCGGTCGATCTGGTGGGTCCCGCGCACGTCGGCATCGGCTCGGACTACTCGTTCGACGCCGCGGACTTCGTCGCCGAGATCACGAACAATGCGGGCTCGTTCTCGGACGCGTATACGGCGTGGGGTCCGCTGCAGTGGGTACCGCCGGAGGATGTGCTGACTCTCGATCGCGTTCTGCGGAATCGGGGGTTCGACGAGCCCTCCATCGAGGCCGTATACGGGGGAAATTTCGCCCGTGTCGCGGCGGCAGTCTGGGCTACTGGCGGGTAACACGACCGAGGTGAGACACCGAATCCGGACGGGACTACCCTGGACAACCGTGACCTCACACTATGACGTCGTTGTCCTCGGAGCCGGTCCCGGTGGGTACGTCGCTGCTATCCGCGCGGCACAGCTGGGATTGAGTACCGCCATCATCGAGCAGAAGTATTGGGGTGGTGTGTGCCTGAACGTGGGCTGCATCCCCTCGAAGGCTCTTCTCCGTAACGCCGAGCTTGCGCATCTCTTCACGAAAGAGGCCAAGCTGTTCGGCATCACCGGTGAAGCGTCCTTCGACTTCGGCGCCGCCTACGACCGCAGCCGCAAGGTCGCGGAGGGGCGCGTCAAGGGCATCCACTTCTTGATGAAGAAGAACAAGATTCCCGAGTACGACGGCAAGGGCACCTTCACCGACGCCAACACCATCGAGGTCGCACTGACCAAGGGTGGCACCGAGACGGTGACGTTCGACAACGCCATCATCGCGACCGGTTCGACCACCAAGTTGCTGCCGGGTACCTCGCTGAGCGAGAACGTCGTCACCTACGAAGAGCAGATCATGACCCGGGATCTGCCGGGATCGATCCTCATCGTCGGGGCCGGGGCGATCGGCATGGAGTTCGGGTACGTCCTGAAGAACTACGGCGTGGACGTGACCATCGTCGAGTTCCTCGACCGGGCGCTGCCCAACGAAGACGCGGACATCTCCAAGGAAATCGAGAAGCAGTACAAAAAGCTCGGCGTCAAGGTCAGAACCGGCGCGGCGGTGCAGAGCATCGACGACGACGGCAGCAAGGTCACCGTCTCGATCAAGGACAACAAGAGCGGTGAGATCGAGACCGTCGTGGTCGACAAGGTGATGCAGTCGGTCGGCTTCGCCCCCCGCGTGGAGGGCTTCGGCCTCGAGAAGACCGGTGTCCAGCTCACCGATCGCGGTGCCATCGGGATCACCGACACGATGCAGACGTCGGTGCCGCACATCTACGCGATCGGTGACGTGACGATGAAGCTGCAGCTCGCCCACGTGGCCGAGGCGCAGGGTGTGGTGGCGGCCGAGACGATCGCCGGCGCCGAGACGCTGCCGATCGAGGACTACCGGATGATGCCGCGCGCCACGTTCTGCCAGCCGCAGGTGGCCAGCTTCGGTCTCACCGAGCAGCAGGCGAAGGACGAGGGCTACGACATCAAGGTGGCGAACTTCCCGTTCGCCGCCAACGGCAAGGCGCACGGCCTCGGTGACTCCACCGGCTTCGTCAAGCTGATCTCCGACACCAAGTACGGCGAGCTGCTCGGCGGCCACCTCATCGGCCCCGACGTCTCCGAGTTGCTGCCCGAGCTGACCCTCGCGCAGAAGTGGGATCTCACCGTCAACGAGCTGGCCCGCAACGTGCACACCCACCCCACCCTCAGCGAAGCCCTGCAGGAGGCCATCCACGGCCTCGCCGGGCACATGATCAACTTCTGATCCACGACACAAAACGAGGCCCGCACAGATCCTGTGCGGGCCTCGTTTCGTGTATGTGGGCCTAGTTCTGGTCGGTCCGGCGTTCGGCGTACTTCTGCTGCGCCGCCCACACTTCGGGCATCCGCAACTCGACCAGTTCGATCAGGCCGACGAGACGTCCGGCGATCTCGGCACCGAGCGGTGTCAGGCTGTATTCCACCTTCGGGGGTATCGCCTCGAGTACGTCGCGGACCACGAGTCCGTCTCGTTCGAGCGCTTGGAGGGTCTGCGACAGCATGCGTTCACTGACTCCGTCGACACGTCGGCGTAGTGCGCTGAAGCGGTAGTTGCCCTCGGCCAACGCCGCGAGCGCGAGCACACCCCATCGGCCGGTGACGGTCTGCAGGGTTTCGCGAGAGGTGCACCCGCGGGCGAAGACGTCGGCTTCCAGGTTGTCTGCGGCCTCGCGCGGTGTCTGTTCGAGCTCGGACATGCGCACCACTCTACCCCTCAACGGAGAAGTACTTACCGCCGATGTTGCACTTACAAATAGTTAGTGCATAATGGGACGTGCGCGCTTGAAACAACAACCCCCACGCTAGGAGTTCCCATGACCATCGCCGTCACCGGTGCCACAGGACATCTCGGCCGCCTCGCCGTCGAGGCTCTTCTCGACAAGGGCACCCCCGCCGGGGAGATCGTGGCGCTCGTTCGCACACCGGCCAAGGCCGCCGACCTGACCGGCAAGGGCGTCGATGTCCGGCAAGCCGACTACAGCGACCGCGCCTCGCTCGACAAGGCGCTCGGTGGTGTCGACAAGCTGCTCCTCGTGTCGGGTTCCGACGTCGGGCAACGAGTGATTCAGCACGGCAACGTCATCGATGCGGCGAAGGCAGCCGGTGTCGGGTTCATTGCCTACACCAGCGTCCTCGATGCGCAGAAGAGCCCGCTCGGACTGGCTGCCGAGCACCGCGCCACCGAGGATCTGCTCGACGGGTCCGGAATCGACTTCGCCTTGCTGCGCAACGGCTGGTACTGGGAAAACTACCTGGGCGCTGTGGCAACGGCCCGGGAGACGGGTTCCTTGTTCGGCAGCGCAGGGAACGGCATCATCGCCGGGGCCGCGCGCAAGGATTACGCCGAGGCGGCCGCCGCCGTCTTGATCGCCGACGGGCAGGCGGGAGCGGTGTACGAGCTCGGTGGCGACGAGCGGCTGACATACGAACAGCTGGCCGAGGCCCTCTCCACGGTGGTCGGTAACCCGGTGTCGTACAAGGATCTTCCGCAGGACGAGTACGCCGCCCTCCTCGAAGGCGCCGGCTTGCCGGCACCGGTGGCGCAGATGCTCGCCGATTCCGATGCGGGAGCAGCCACCGGCGCCCTCGACACGCAGAGCGGCGATCTGCAGAAGCTGATCGGCCGCCCGTCGACCCCGGTGGCCACCGTCCTCGCTGTGAGTACTTCTTAACCGCCCGCTGTTAAGAAGTACTCACGGGACGCGAAGCGGCAAGGTAGGCAACCCAACTACCGAATTCGGTGATGTCCGTGGCCCCGTCGACCGCGTCGTGGGTGCAGCTGAAGCCCACCACGGCGCGGCCGTCGGACAGTTCGACACTGGTCAGTGCCATCGGCGCCGGAAGTGCCGCCAGGAATCGTCCCAATCCGGCGGGGGAGACTCGGAACAACTCTCCGACGATGGGTGCGCCCGTGCCGGGGCCCCGGCGCACCAGCCCGGGTTTGGGGGGTGTGGTGGCAAGTGCGGTGAGCCGGTACGCGTCGGTGGTGGTGACGGTGTCCACGAAACGGGCACCGAGGTCCTCGAGTTGGAAATGGAGAGGCTGCCCGCGCAGGTGGGCGCCGAATACGGCGAGCTCGACACCGTCCTCGACCAACGCCGGCGCGGGAACACCGGTGAGCCGGGCAGCGAGGTCGACGGCCACCTGATCGGCGAACCCGGGTACCACGATCATCACCCCGAATGGTGCACCCGCCGCCGTGGGCATGCCGGGTACCGCGACGGCCGCCATGTCGAGCAGGTTGCAGAAGTTCGTGTATGTGCCCATTCGCCGGTTGATGTCGATCGGCTCGGCCTGGACCGCGGCGATGGTCGGGTGCTCGGTGGTGGTCGGCAGGAGCAGCCCGTCGAAGCCGGCGAGGAGGTCCCGGGTCTGCGCCTTGACGCGAACGAGGGTGTCGAGGTCGGCCACCAACTCGTGGCCTGCCGGCCGCCTCGCGGACCCGACGATGGCGGTCACCACCGGATCCGCCCCGGCAGGCGCCGTGTCGAGGAACCGTCCGACGGCGGTGTACCGTTCCGCGACGACCGCACCGTCGTAGAGTAGCCGGGCAGCGTCGAGCAGTGCGGAGATGTCTACCGTGTCGACGCGAAAGCCTTTGTCGGTCAACGCTTGTACCGTGTCGTCGAATGCCTGCCGGTAGTCGGCGCCGAGCGCGGTGAGGTCCTCGTCGCGCGGGATGGCGACCCGTGGCTGCGCGGGTGCCGCCAACCTCACGTCGGCCGGCCAAGCCCGGCTGCGCGGGTCCCTCGACGCCGGCCCGGCCATGATCCGTGCCGCGGCGGCGGCGGTGTCGAGTTCGGTGGCGAACACCGTGACACAGTCGTAGTCGACACAGGCGGGGACGACGCCGTCCGCGGGGATCACACCCAGCGTGGCCTTGATACCGACGAGACCGTTGAAGGCCGCGGGCACCCGACCCGAACCGGCGGTGTCCGTGCCGATCCCGATGTCGGCGATGCCGAGGGCCACGGCGACGGCCGAGCCGGAGCTCGAGCCACCGGACACCCGCTCGGGGTCCCACGAGCAGCGCACCGCCCCATAGGGACTGCGCGTGCCCACCAGGCCGGTGGCGAACTGGTCGAGGTTCGTCTTCCCGAGGACGATGGCACCCTGATCGACCAGTCGGCGGACGGCGGTCGCGGTGTGGTCGGGCACGTAGGCGAACTCGGGGCACCCCGCGGTGGTGGTCAGTCCCGCGACATCGATGTTGTCCTTGACTGCCAGGATCTGCCCGGCCAGCGGGAGGTCTTCGCCTGCAGCGAGTCTCGATTCGATGGCGGCCGCGTCGGCATAGACGTCCTCGGCGGGCCGAAGTGTGATCCAAATTTCCGGACGGTCCACCGCGGCGATCCGCCGGAAGGCGTCGTCGACGCGTTCGGTGGGCGAGAGGGTAATTCTGGTGGGCCCCAGCTTGTTGGCATCGACACTCACACTCATCAGTTCTCTGCTCCGATCACGAAGAGGGGGGCGCCGGGCTCGACGATCGATCCCGGTGAAACAAGCACTTGCAGAACCGTTCCGGAGGCGGTGGCAGGCACCGGCATCTCCAGTTTCATGGCCTCGAGCACCACGGCGTTGTCGCCGAGCCGGACCCGCTGCCCGACCTCGACCTCGACTCGCCACACGCTGCCCACCAGCGGAGCTTCGACGACGACCGCACCGGGTGGCAGGTCGAGGGGCGGCTGTTCGGGGAGGGGTGGCGGTTCGACGCGGTCGTATTCACCGGACGCACGCCACGCAGACTTCTCGGCGTCGAAAGCCGCCGACTGCCTGCTATTGAACGCTGCGATCGACTCGGCGTTGTCGGTCAGGAACTTCAGGTGATCGGCGAGTGCGAAGGTGCCCTCGGAGATCTCGGTATCGAACCGGCCCGCCACGGCCTGCTCGCGGTACTTCCGCAGTTCCTCCGGGGTCACCGGTTCCCAGACGATGCGGTCGAAGAACCGGAACATCCAGGGTGTGCCCTCGTCGAAGGGGCGGTGCTGCCGGTAACCGGACCAGATGGGTACCGTGCGCCCGATCAACTGGTAACCGCCCGGCGACTCCATGCCGTAGACGCACAGATACTTTCCGCCGATGCCGACGGCGTCGGACGGCGTCCAGGTGCGTGCCGGGTTGTACTTGGTGGTGACCAGGCGGTGCCGGGGGTCGAGTGGCACGGCCAGCGGGGCACCGAGATAGACGTCACCGAGCCCGAGGACCAGGTATTCGGCATCGAACACGGTGTCGCGCACGTCGTCGACACTGCCCAACCCATTGATGCGCCGGATGAATTCGGTGTTGGAGGGCAACCAGGGAGCCTCGTCCCGGACGCCGCTGCGGTAGCGGTCGATCGCCTCCGCGATGGAGGGGTCGTCGAAAGACAACGGTAACCGGACAGTTCGGCTCGGGACGACCAGGTCGTGCGTGGCGGGCAGCAGTTCCTCGATGTCCTGCAGGATGTCGAGTAGGCGGCCACCGGGGAGGACGTCGGGGTCGAAATGCAGGTGCAGCGACCGCACCCCGGGCGTGATGTCGATGATGCCGCGCACCCCGCGTCGCATCAACTCTTCCGACAGCGCGTGCACCCGCATCCGGAGTCCCAGGTCGAGTTGTTGTTCACCGTATTCGACGAGGATGTTGTCGTCCCCGCCGCGAAGGTATGCCACCGCGGGGCGGTCCAGGACGGGCCCGGTTCGCCCCAGAACGCCTCCGTCGGCCTTGGCAGGAGTCCGGACTCCTCGCGGAACATCGAGGGCGCGAGAGGAATCGGATCGCCGAAGTTCGTGCGCATCGGACTCGGACACCGCCACGAAGCGCACCCGGTCACCCGGTCGGATCTGCCCCAGCTTCCACCGGTGGGCGCTGACGACCGTGAGCGGGCAGGCGAAGCCACCGAGACTCGGGCCGTCGGGACCGAGGAGGATCGGTGTGTCACCGGAGACGTTGAGAGCACCCACGCTGTACGGGTTGTCGTGCAGGTTCGACGGGTGGAGTCCTGCCTCGCCGCCATCGGTCCGCGACCAGGTGGGTTTGGGTCCGTCGAGGCGGAGACCCGTGCGATTGGCGTGCGTCTGCACCTTCCACGTGGTGTCGTAGAACTGCGCCATGTCCGATTCGGTGAAGTACGACGGCGCAGCCTGCGGACCCTCGGTGACCGCCAGATGCCACAGGTGAGTGCAGTGGGGACGCGACTCCTTCGGAACGGGGTGTGGAGTGCCCAGGCCGCCGGTGTCGTCGACGAGTCCGAGTACGTCCCCGGTGGCAACTGCCTTACCGGTGATGCCGCCGAAACCACCGAGCGGGAAAGTGGAAGCGCTGCCGTGAAAGAGCGGTGCGTCGATGCCGCCGCGGACGGCGAGGTACGTGCGCAGACCGGTGTCGGTGGGACTGCCGATGTCGAGAACGGAACCGGCGGGCACCTCGACCGGCTCCCACAACGGGACGGCGTCGCCATCGATCGTGACCGGTGCATCCGCGCCGCCGACACAGATCAGGGTGGCATCGGAGAACTCGAGTCGCGGACCCTGCAGGGTGCACTCGAGGCCCGGCGCCCCGGCAGGGTTGCCGACGGCGGAGTTCACGAGCTGGAACGAAAGGTCGTCCATCGGTCCGGACGGCGGAATGCCGACGCTCCACAGCCCGGTGCGGCCTGGATAGTCCTGCACGGTGGTCATGGTCCCTGCCCGGAGGACGTCGATACGACGGCCCGTCGAACGGAAGTCGGTGAGAAAGCCGGTGGTATGGACGGCGTCGAGAACGTCCGCGGCAGAACAGATTCGCCGCAGCTGCGGCAGGTTCGTCTGAATTCCGTAGATGTGCGTGTCGGACAGGGCCTCGGCCAACGCGGCGAACGCACCCGTGCGCCGATGCCCGCGAGTGATCACCTTGGCGAGCATCGGGTCGTAGTACGGGCTCACCTCGGTGCCGGTGTCGACCCACGTCTCCACCCGCGTGTGGGCAGGAAACTCGACTCCGGTGAGCCGCCCCGCGCTGGGGCGGTAGTCGTGGCCCGGGTCCTCGGCGTAGATCCGGGCTTCCACCGCTGTACCGACGATGTCCGGTCCGGTGTCGGGGAGGCCCTCGAGCATCGACGAATCTCCTCGTGCGAGCCGCAGCATCCACTCGACCAGATCGATACCGGTGACTTCCTCGGTGACCGGATGTTCCACCTGCAAGCGGGTATTCATTTCGAGGAACGACGCCTCGCCGCGATCCACGTCGTAGACGAACTCGACCGTCCCTGCGGATCGGTAGTCGACGGACGACGCCAGCATGCGGGACGAACTCAGCAATCGCTCGACGACGTCATCGGGCAGTCCGGGTGCGGGAGCCTCCTCCACCACCTTCTGATGGCGCCGCTGAAGCGAGCAGTCGCGTGTGCCGAGACTGAGGGTACGTCCGAGGCCGTCACCGAAAACCTGCACTTCGATGTGCCGCGCCCGGGCGACGAAGCGTTCGAGGAACACACCGGAAGACGAGAAGTTCGCCTCGACCAATCGCTGGACGCGGTCGTACGCTTCCGTGAGGTCGCCGGCGTCGAAGCAGGCCTGCATACCGATTCCGCCGCCACCACCGACTGCCTTGATGATCACCGGGTATCCGATATCCGAGGCTGCGGACAGCGCCGCATCCACCGAATCGAGGAGGCCGCTGCCCGGAACGAGCGGAACCCCCACGGCTAGAGCCTTTTCCCGGGCGGTGTGCTTGTTCCCGAAGATTCGGAGCTGTTCCGGTGTGGGCCCCACGAAGGCAATGCCCGCCGACTCGGCTGCGGTGGCGAAGGCGTCGTTCTCGGAGAGGAACCCGTACCCGGGATGGATTGCGCCCGCGCCGGTGGCCAGCGCAGCCTCGACGACGGCATCGGCGCGTAGATACGACTCGGCTGCGGGAGCGGGTCCGAGTCGCACCGCGATGTCGGCCATCTCGACGTGCGCAGCCGCCACATCGGCGTCGGAATACACCGCCACCGTCTTGAGTCCCAGAATGTGCGCCGAGCGCATGATGCGACAAGCGATCTCGCCCCGATTCGCTACGAGGAGCGTGTCGAACGAGTACTCGACCGGCGGCGTATTCATCCCTGTGGACATGCTTGTATACGCTAAGGACGTCGTGTTGCGCGGAGATTTCTCGCGGTAAAGCGTGGGTTAGTAGAACCTCTCGCGCGCCGTCATGGCGTGGGTATTACCGGCGGCACGTAGTCGAAAGTCATCCCGAGTAGCCACACCAGGAGCAGAACCACCGGCAGGTGGAACATGAACTGCAGGAATGTGAATCCGACGAGGTCGCGGGCGCGCAGCTTCAGCACCGCCAGGAGTGGCAGCATGAAGAACGGATTGACGAGGTTGGGCAGTGCCTCGGCCACGTTGTAGATCTGAACCGTCCAGCCCAGATTCATCTGGACGTCGGTGGCCGCCTGCATGACATACGGAGCCTCGACCAGCCATTTTCCGCCGCCGGAGGGGACGAAGACCCCCAGCACCACGGTGTAGATGGCGATGACGACCGCGAAACTCCCGCCGCCCCCGATGTTCGTGAAGAACTCCGCAAGGTGTTCCGAGATGGTGAGACCCCCGTTGCCCTCGGCCTCGGTGAGGATCGCGGCCATCGCGGCATAGAGGGGAAACTGGACGAGAATACCGGCCGTGGCCGGTACAGCGAGATTGACAGCTTGCAGGAACTTGCGGGGTGTCCCGTGCAGCACCAGGCCCAGCATGAGGAATACGAGCAGATATCCATTCAAACTGCTGACAACGGTGAGCACCGGCTTCGTGACGAGCTGAGAGACCAACCATCCCAGCGTCATCAGGGCGGCGAGGACCGGCAGGATACGGCTGTACTCGAGCCACTCTCCCGGCCGTGAGCGCGGCGCCACCTCGGCGGGCTGGTCGTCTACATCGACATCCAGTTCTTCGGCAGTCTTGATGGCGGCACCCCTCGGCGCGGAGAAATGCGCAATCGCCACGGTCAGCGCGGTGATAATGGCACACATGAGCAGTGACTGCCACGTGAAAATCGTGTCACCGAAGTCGAGGACGCCGGTGATCTGCAGCAGTGCCGGAGGCAGCGAGGTGGCAGTGGCCTGCAGTTGCGCGGCCGAAGAGGACATGCCGAGCGCCCACACGGCGCCCAGTCCCATGAAGGCCGCTGCGCCGAGAGCGCGATAGTCCACACGTAGATCGGTCCGGCGGGCGATCGCACGGGCCAGCAGACCACCGAAGACGAGACTGAGTCCCCAGTTCAGGAAGGACACCGACATCGACAGGAATGCAACGACACTCACCGCACTGCTGGCGGTGCGCGGCACGGTGGCCAACCGGTCGATCAGCCTGGCGACCGGTGGCGAGGTGGCCACGACGTATCCGGTGAGTACCACCATGGCCATCTGCAGGGTGAAGGCAGTGAGATCCCAGAAGCCGTCACCGAAAGCATCGACGACCGCTTGCGGGGAGGAACCGTTGGCCAGAGCGGCGACGGCCACGAGGACCACACCGGCCAGCGCGAAAACGTAGGCGTCCGGAAACCACTTCTCGGTCCAGGTGGCGAGTGACTGGGCGACCCGTGCCAGTCCTCTTTCGGAGCTGGTTCTCTGGGCGGTGTCCGTCATTCGTTGATCCCCATCTCTGTGCGATGTCCACTCGTTCGAGCTGTGGCGCGGTGCGTCACAGCTCAGTCGGTGAAGTATCGATGCAGACTTCAACGCAGACAAGGCAGACATACGCAGACACCGACTGCAGAAATGCAGAAACAGGAAAGGCGTCACCGTGGACAAGTACGACTGCAAGAAGGAGCGCAAGCAGCTCTACGCGCCGAGCGCCGGAGGGTTCGCTCTGGTCGACGTCCCGGAGCTGACCTATATCGCAGTGGACGGACATGGTGACCCGAACACCTCACCCGAGTACGCCGCGGCCGTCGAGGCGCTGTATGCCACGGCCTACACCATCAAATTCGCCAGCAAGAATATTCGCGGTCGCGATTTCGTCGTCGGTCCGCTCGAAGGTTTGTGGCGTGCCGCCGACCCACGCAGCTTCACCAACCGCGACAAGGACAGCTGGGACTGGACCATGATGATCGTGCAACCCGACTGGATCACCATGGCCGACATCGAGGATGCGCGGTCGGCGGTCGCCGCCAAGAAGGAGCTTCCCGCTCTCGATCTGCTGCGCCCGCTCACGTTCATCGAAGGCGTAAGCGTGCAGATCCTGCACCTCGGCTCCTACGACGACGAGGCGCCTACCCTCGCCCGACTACACGACGAGTTCATGCCCGAGCACGGACTGGTCTTCAACGGCGATCATCACGAGATCTACCTCAGCGACCCCCGGCGGACGGCACCGGCGAAACTCCGGACGGTTCTCCGGCAGCCCGTCCGCCCGGCGTAGCGAAGGGGAGTGGACCGGACCGCGGCGTCTACGTGTAGTCCCGCTCGATCCGCAATGTGCCGATGGTCGTGGCCAGCGCGTCGTATTGCGTGACCAGGAAACAGAACTCGATCAGCTGGCGGTCGTCGAAGTGGGCGCTGAGCGCCGACCACGCTGCATCGTCGAGATTGTCGGTGGTGACGAGTTGGTCGACGGCCGTGAGGATGGCGCGGCGGCGCACATCCCAGCCCTCGGCGTCCGGACCGTCGAGCACCTGCTGGAGAAGGGCCGGGGTGACGCCGGCGCGGCGTCCGAGACGGACGTGGTGATCCATCTCGTACCCGCACTTCCGCAGATGAGCGACGCGGAGAATGATCAGTTCGGTCTCGTGCCGGGAGATCTTTCCACCGGGCATCAACTTGCTGGAGTAGCGCAGCCACGCCCGGAACAGGCCCCTCGCGCGGCCGACCGTGCTGAAGAGATGCGCGTCGGGAACACCGGCGACGGTCGAAATGATCCGCCACAACACCCAGTTGACCGGTCCGAGCTCCTTCAGCCGTCCTGGTGGAATGCGTGCGCTCATGCCGCTCCCTTCCGTCGAGACTGTGTTACCGAGCGGTAGCAAGACGCTAGCACTCGCTCGGCTTCCCGGTCGAGAAAGGGAGCCCGCGCGAGGGGAACGCGGTCTCAATCCCGGACGGCCCACGCCATCCGCGCCAGCGAAAGCGCCTGTTCGGCGCGTTCGATCACCACTTCTCGCGACTCGCTGATGTGCGCCAGCAGGGTGTCGTAGGCGGCATCGAGTTTGCGATCCAGGGTCAGTTCTGCCACCGCGATGTGCTCGTCGATGGTCGCAGTCATGCGGTCGGGGGTGAGGTAGTCGAACATCCGCACCGGTCGTACCTTCGCATTCACGTTGACGAGGGCGTCCGACAACGCTGTGTTGCCCGCGGCCCGCAACAGAACGGTGTGGAACTGCTCGTCGAGTGCCACGAACCCAGCGTCGGGCTCCGGAGTGTCCTTGCGCAGGGCGTACCACTTGTCGAGTTCGGGTCCCAGGACGTCGGGGTCGTGCTGCCTCGACTCGTCGTCCCTGACCCGTGCGATGCCCTGCAGTTCGAGTGTGATGCGGAGTTCGTAGAGCCCGGCGAGTTCGTCGATGCGCGGACGGTACGGAAAGAGCCCACCCACATCGCGTTGCACGAGCCCGTCCGCCAGCAGACGAGCCAGGGCCTCCCGTACCGGCGTCCGGGACACGCCGTACGTCTCGGCGAGGCGTTCCTCGCCGAGACGCTGTCCGGGCGGAATTCGTCCGCTCATCAGGTCGGTCCGCAGCGCGAGGTACACCTGGTCGCTGAGTGGACCGGCTGATTCTCGGCGAGCCATCAGATGGCCATTGCCGCGCGGACGTCGGACACCGCGGTACGGACGTCGGTCTCGGGTGCGGCGCCACCGGCACCCGACGACGTGACCCGCCCCGACTCGAGCACGTAGTAGCGCTCCGCCGATTCGAGTGCGAAGCCGATGTGCTGCTCGACGAGCAGGACGCCGAGCCCGCCCCGACGCGTGAGCTCCATGATCGTTCGTTCGATCTCCGCGACCACGGACGGCTGAATGCCCTCGGTCGGTTCGTCGAGAATCAACATCTTCGGCTCGGTGATGAGCGCCCGGGCAATGGCCAGCTGCTGACGTTGACCACCCGAGAGGAGACCGGCACGTCGGTCGAGAAGGCCACGCAACGCGGGAAAGAGATCGAGTGCCTCCCCGATGAGTTCCTTCCCGCGCTTGCGGCCGTCGGCAACCACTTGGAGGTTTTCGGCGGTGGTCAGCTGCCCGAACGACTGCTGGCCCTGCGGGACGTACGCGAGGCCGCGCGCCACGCGGGCGCTCGGGCGCAGCGCCGTGACGTCCTCGCCGTCGAACAGCACCCGCCCGGAAGCGACCTTGATCAGTCCGACCGCAGCCCGCAGAAGCGTCGTCTTGCCCGCGCCGTTGTGACCCATCACCGCTGCCACGCCGTCCGACGGCACCGTCAGCGAGACCCCGTGGATCACTTCGGTCCGGCCGTACCCGGCCCGGATGTCGTCAAGCTCGAGCATCGCTGTCCTCCTTCGAAACCTCGGGCTGCAACTCGGGAGCGGCGCCGGCGGCGGCCGTCCCGAGGTACACCTCCTGCACACGCGGGTCTGCCTGCACCTGTTCGACGGTGCCCTCGCTCAGCACCTTCCCGGCGTGCAGCACGGTCACCGACGTGGCGAACGCGCGCATGAAATCCATGTCGTGCTCGACTACGACGACGGTCCGTTCACCGCCGATGCGGCGCAACAGGTTTCCCGTCTCTTCCCGCTCCTCGGAACTCATCCCGGCAACCGGCTCGTCGAGCAGGAGAACCGAGCAGTTCTGCACCAGCAGCATCCCGATCTCGAGCCACTGCTTCTGCCCGTGCGCAAGAATCCCGGCCGGGGTGTCGCGGAGGCTGCCGAGACCCGTGACCTCGAAAGCCTCCTCGATGGCGGGGAGCACCGTCTTGCGGCGGCGCAGCAGGGTGAGTGCCGAGCGGCCCGCACCCGCGGCGATATCCAGATTCTGGAGAACCGTCAACTCCTCGAACACACTCGCAGTCTGGAACGTGCGTCCCACCCCGAGCCGGGCGATGCGGTGCACCTTCTTGCCGATCAGCTCGACACCGGACTTGGTGACCGATCCCGTCGCAGGGACGAGCCCGGTGATGGCGTCGACGAGCGTGGTCTTGCCTGCACCGTTGGGTCCGATGAGGAACCGCAGATCACCCTGCAACAGAGTGAGATCGACGCCGTCGACAGCCTTGAACCCGTCGAAGCTGACGCGTAGATCGCGCACCTCGAGGTACTCGCTGGACATCCCGGCGTTGCCGCCGAGCACAGGTTCCTTGGACGTGGTGGACGTGGTCATCGCGCCATCTCCATTCGTTCCGTCGACTCCGTGTCGTCCTCCGGTCCGGGCGAGGAAGGTTCGTCGGGGGACGCCTTCTGCCTGCGTTTCAGCAGTGCGAACAGTCCGGCGACACCGGCCGGGAAGAATCCGACCACCACGATGAACAGCAGGCCCTGGGCGTAAATCCATCCGGAGGGGAAGGACTCCGAGAAGGCACTCTGTGCCCACGCGACACCGATCGCACCCAGAACCGGACCGAGCAGGGTGGCGCGGCCACCGATGGCGACCCCGATCAGGAAGGCGATCGAGGGAACGATTCCGACGTCGGCGGGGGAGATGATGCCGACGATCGGCACGAACAGCGCACCCGCGATCCCGGCGAAGAAGGCGGCGGTCACGTAGGCGACGAGCTTGATGTTCGCCGGGTCGTACCCGAGGAAGCGGACACGCTCTTCCTGGTCACGGACGGCGACGAGCAGTTCACCGTAGCGGCTGTTCATCAGTTGCCGCACGATCGCCACCACCGCGAGGAGAACACCGGCGGTGATGAAGAAGAGCATCTGCTTGTTGGCGGGATCGTTCAGGTTGAAACCGAAGAAGGTGCGGAACCGATTGAGGCCGTTGCTGCCGCCGGTGGTCTGTTGCCCGACGAGCAGGATCGCGAACGCGGCAGCGAGTGCTTGACTGAGGATCGCGAAATACGCTCCCTTCACCCGGCGTTTGAACACGCCGAGACCCAGCGCGAAAGCGACGAGTCCGGGGATCAGCAGAATGCCCAGCACCGTCACGACCGGCGACGTGAACGGCACCCAGTAACCGGGCAGGGCGCGGATACCGGCAATCTGCATGAAGTCCGGCACGGTGTCGCCGCGGAGTTGGGCGTCGGAAATCTTCAGATGCATGGCCATCATGTAGGCGCCGAGCCCGAAGAACACGCCCTGCCCGAGGGTGAGCATCCCGCCGCGGCCCCACGCGAGGCCGATACCGACCGCGACGATCGCGAAGCACAGGAACTTCCCGAGCAGGCTCAACCGGAAATCACTGAGAACGGCAGGGGCGGCGACGAACAGGAGAAGGGCGGCGAGCGCGAAGCCCGCCCACGCACGGTAACGGCCACTCGTCAGGATGCTCATACGAGACTCCTCGTCTTGACGGCGAACAGGCCCTGTGGCCGAACCTGGAGGAACACCACGATGACCACGAACACGATGACCTTGGCGATCGACGCCGTGGTCGAGTACTCGATGAACGAGTTCAACAGGCCGAGCGCGAACGCGGCGATCACCGCACCCTTCATCTGCCCCAGACCGCCGACCACGACCACCAGGAAGGCGTCGATGAGGTAGCTCTGACCGATGGTCGGGCTGGTCGAACCGATCAGGGTGAGCGCCACACCCGCGACACCGGCGAGACCGGATCCGATGAAGAACGTCGTCACATCGGTACGGCGACTGGAGATTCCACTCGTTTCGGCCAGATCGCGGTTCTGCACGACCGCCCGTATACGACGTCCCATCGACGATCTCTTCAGTGCCAGCGACAGCGCCACCACCGACGCAACGGCGAGCACGAGGATGAACAGACGTGTCTTGGGGACCACCGCTCCCAAAATCTCCACACCGCCCGAGAGCCACCCCGGTGCGACGACGTTGACCGCCGGCGCACCGAAGATGTCCCGCGCGAGCTGCTGCAGGATCAAGCCCACACCGAACGTCACCAGCAGGGTGTCGAGCGGCCGGTGGTACATGCGTTTGACCAGAGTGACCTCGAGGAGGACGCCCATGGCACCACCCACCACGAAGCCGACGAGTAGAGAGACGAACAGGGATCCGGTGGCGCTCGAGATCACCTGCTGCACCACGTAAGCCGTGTACGAGCCCGCCATGATGAACTCGCCGTGGGCCATGTTGATGACGCCCATCTGACCGAACGTCAATGACAGTCCCAGCGCTGCGAGCAACAGGATGGATCCGATACTCAGCCCGGTGAACAACTGCCCGATCACTACATCCATGGATGCATGTCCTCTCTCCCTCTACTCGTCGGACGTGGTACTAGCTACCGAGCGACTCGGCCCAGGGGTAGGACGTCAGGTACGGGTCCGGCTCGATCGGGGTGCCGGAATCCCACACCGTGTAGATCAGGCCGTCTCCCCGGATCTCACCGATTCGGGCCGTCTTGCTGATGTGGTGGTTGGAACCGTCGATCGTGACCTTTCCCTCGGGGGCGTCGAACGTCACTCCGTCCGCGTTGGCCTGAATGTCAGCCGTAGCAAACGAATTCGCCTTCTCGACGGTGTTCTTCCACAGATAGACGGAGGTGTAGGCGGCTTCCATCGGGTCCGACGTCGGCTTGGCGGCGCCGTACCGCGCCTTGTACGCGTCGACGAACGTCTTGTTCTCCGGCGAATCGATGGTCTGGTAGTAATCCCAGGCCGTGAGCTGGCCTTCGATGTTCTGGACCCCGATACCGCCGACTTCCTCCTCGGCGATCGACACCGACACGACGGGCATGTCCTGGGCGGTCAGCCCCACGTTCTTGTACTCCCGGAAGAACGCGACGTTCGAGTCTCCGTTGAGCGTGTTGAACACGGCATCTGCGTCGGCGGAGCGAACCTTGTTGATGATGGTGGAGAAGTCGGTGGAACCGAGCGGCGTGTAGTCCTCGCCCTTGATCTCGATGCCGTTGGCCTCGGCGTAGGCCTTGATGATGCGGTTCGCGGTCTGTGGGAACACGTAGTCGCTACCCACCAGGTACAGCGACGTGACGCCCTTCTCCTTCAAGTAGTCGAGGGCAGGAACGATCTGCTGGTTGGTGGTGGCACCCGTGTAGAAGATGTTCTTCGAATCTTCGAGACCCTCGTACTGGACGGGGTAGTAGAGCAGGGAATTGTTGTCCTCGAACACCGGAAGCATCGCCTTGCGGCTCGACGAGGTCCAGCCGCCGAAAACCGCTGCGACACAGTCGCTGCTGATCAGCTTCTCGGCCTTCTCGGCGAACACGGTGGGTTCCGAAGCGCCGTCCTCGGCCACGATCTGAATCTTCTTGCCGAGCACGCCGCCCGCGCTGTTGATCTCGTCGACCGCGAGCGCGATCGAATCCCGGACGGTCACCTCACTGATGGCCATGGTGCCGGACAGCGAGTTCAACGACCCGACCTTGATCGTGTCCCCGGAGGTGTCCACGCAGGATGCCGCGGTGGACTCCGTGGCCGTGTCGGATGCCTTGCTGCCGCAACCGGTCAGCACGAGCCCGATCGCGGCGAGCGCGGTCGGTGCAGCGAGGGCGCGCTTGGAGAAGGTGCGCATGTACGGGCCTTTCCGTCGGAGGAGGTGGGGAACCCCGTATTCCGGAACGGATGTATCCGCCCCACGTATACAGAGGTGTATTCGTGGGGCGAACATTAAGCCGCGGTTGTTGCGCCTGAATGTCTGTCGGTGACGTGTTCGTGTCGCGAATTACAGACGTGTGAACAAGCGCTCACAGCGGCAGCGGTGCGCGGCGGAAAGTGCAGTCTGTCACCGAATGAGGTAGGGGGACACCGAACTGCGGTGTTCGCTGATGTCGAGTTGCTTGCCCAGGGGCGGAAAAGCCCGTTGTGGGCAGTTGACTCGCTCGCACACCCGGCAGCCGGCTCCGATCGGCGTCCCGGGATTCGACTCGTCGAGGTCCAGTCCGTCGCCGTAGACCAGGCGGTGCGCGTGTCTGATCTCGCAGCCGAGCCCGATCGCGAAGATCTTGGCAGGCTGCCCGTAGCGGGCGGCGCGACGCTCGACGGTGCGAGCGACCCAGAGGTACCGGCGGCCGTCGGGCATCTGCGCGATCTGGTTCATGATCTTGCCCGGGTACGCGAACGTCTCGTAGACGTTCCACAGCGGGCAGGTGCCACCGCTCGTGGAGAAGTGGAAGCCTGTGGCGGATTGGCGCTTCGACATGTTCCCGGCGCGGTCGACGCGCACGAACATGAACGGGACCCCGCGCAGCTTCGGCCGCTGCAGGGTGGAGAGGCGGTGGCAGACCGTCTCGTAACTGACCGAGTAGAACGCCGACAGGCGCTCGATGTCGTAACGGAAATCCTCGGCGACGTCGTGGAACTGCCCATAGGGCAGCACGGTCGCGGCGGCGAAGTAGTTGGCGAGTCCGAGCCGGGCCAGCGCCACCGACTCGTCGCTGGTGAAGCCGCCCTCCGCCACCATCTTGTCGAGGAGGTCGCCGTACTCCAGGTAGGCCAGTTCGGTGGCGAACTTGAACACCTGCTGCCCGCCCGAAAGGTGCGGCGAGATCTCCAGCACCCGCGACTCGGGGTCGTACCGGTGCAGCACGTTCTCACCCAGGTCGATGCGGCGAACGATCTGTACGTCGTGCACCGTTTCCAGCCTGCGGGCGATCTCACCCCCCACGTCGCCGCGGTGGAAACGCAGGCGGGCGGTGAGCTCTTCTGCAGCAGTATCGAGCTCGTGCAGGTAGTTCTGACGCTGGTAGAAGTAGTCCCGGACCTCTTCGTGCGGCATTGTGATGGAACCGCTGCCGCTGCCGTCGCTGAACCGGTCCTCCGTGGCCGCCGCCAGCTGCGCGGTGGTGTTGCGGAACCGGCGATGCATGTTGACCATGGCCTTCGCCAGGCCTGGATGCGACGCCACCATGTCCGCGATCTCCTGAGCGTCGGCGTCGATACCCATCTCCTGATCGAGGGCAACCTCCCGCATCTCGGCGATCAGGCGGGTGTCGTCCTGGGAGGCGAAGAAGGTGGTGTCGACGCCGAACACCTCGCTGATGCGCAGCAGAACCGGCACGGTGAGCGGCCGGACGTCGTGCTCGATCTGGTTGAGGTAACTGGCGGAGATTTCCAGCGTCTTGGCCAGTGCTGCCTGGCTCATGCCTCGTTCGGTGCGGAGCTGACGCAACCGGGTACCGACGAAGGTCTTCGACATTTCCCCAGCCTACGAACGGTTCGCGGGGTTCGCAAGAGGGGCTTCGCAGCCTTCGCGGGTGCTGTAGTCCCGGGGCGAACGTACCTTCCGGCGCTGTGGACGCGCCGAAAGGTACATTCGCCCCCGACGCCGGTCCGGCCATCGGACGCGAGCGCGGTAACGGCCGCGAGTGCGGTATCCGCCCCGATCGGTGATTGCCATCACAACCGGTTCGTCGAGGGGTGTGCCGCCCGGGGGAAAGTGCGGGCCGCAGGGGCGCAATTACCTGTGTACGAGGGGTTGCGTGCATTGTGTTCGCGACCTGCATGTTCTTACTACTGGCGGGTATCTTTCCTCGCCGACAGGGTAGGTCGTCACCCATTCCTTCTTCGCAAAGTTTGCAAGGCTGGATGAAAAGCTAGCGAAGATTGGCAGTAGCAACAGGTAGACGGCACTTTTTGTGTGTGTCATTCTCGATGAGTAACTAGGAAGGGCCTGGCAAGGATGTGAAGCAGTACATCCGTACCGGACCAGCAGATCGAAGAGATGGAGTCTTGATGTCGACCACCGGCACCCCGAAGACCGCAGCTGAGATTCAGCAGGATTGGGACACCAACCCGCGCTGGAAGGGAGTAACCCGCAACTACACGGCGGAGCAGGTCACCAAGCTCCAGGGCACCGTTGTCGAAGAGCAGACCCTCGCACGCCGTGGTTCCGAGATCCTCTGGGACCTCGTGAACAACGAGGACTACATCAACTCGCTGGGCGCGCTGACCGGCAACCAGGCCGTTCAGCAGGTTCGTGCAGGCCTCAAGGCCATCTACCTCTCCGGCTGGCAGGTCGCCGGTGACGCGAACCTGTCCGGACATACCTACCCGGACCAGAGCCTCTACCCGGCCAACTCGGTTCCGCAGGTCGTGCGTCGCATCAACAACGCGCTGCTGCGCGCCGACGAGATCGCCAAGGTCGAGGGCGACACGTCCGTCGACAACTGGCTCGCCCCGATCGTCGCCGACGGTGAAGCCGGTTTCGGTGGTGCACTCAACGTCTACGAGCTGCAGAAGGCCATGATCGCGGCCGGTGTCGCCGGTTCGCACTGGGAGGACCAGCTCGCGTCGGAGAAGAAGTGCGGCCACCTCGGTGGCAAGGTGCTCATCCCCACGCAGCAGCACATCCGCACCCTGACCTCGGCTCGCCTCGCGGCCGACGTCGCGGACGTTCCCACCGTGGTCATCGCACGCACCGACGCCGAGGCCGCAACCCTCATCACGTCGGACGTCGACGAGCGCGACCAGCCGTTCCTGGACGGCACCCGCACCGCCGAGGGCTTCTTCGGTGTCAAGAACGGCATCGAGCCCTGCATCGCTCGCGCCAAGGCTTACGCGCCGTACGCCGACCTCATCTGGATGGAGACCGGCGTGCCGGACCTCGAGGTCGCCAAGCGGTTCGCCGAGTCCGTGCGCAGCGAGTTCCCGGACCAGCTCCTCGCCTACAACTGCTCGCCGTCCTTCAACTGGAAGGCGCACCTGGACGACTCGACCATCGCGAAGTTCCAGAAGGAGCTCGGCGCGATGGGCTTCAAGTTCCAGTTCATCACCCTCGCCGGCTTCCACTCGCTCAACTACGGCATGTTCGACCTGGCTCACGGCTACGCCCGCGAGGGCATGACCGCCTTCGTCGACCTACAGGAGCGCGAGTTCAAGGCAGCCGAGGAGCGTGGCTTCACCGCCATCAAGCACCAGCGTGAGGTGGGTGCCGGCTACTTCGACAGCATCGCCACCACGGTCGACCCCAACACGTCGACGGCAGCTCTGAAGGGTTCCACCGAAGAGGGTCAGTTCCACTGATCCTTGTCCACAACAAGGATTCGACCGATCACGGTGTGACCTGATCAATCCCGACCCCCGGGAGGGGCCTGTTCCAGGGCCCCTCCCGGGGCGACGACTCCACTAGACGAAAAAGGAGCTGACGACGTGACCAGCGACAAAATTCAGCGCGTCGGCGTTATCGGCGCCGGGATCATGGGCGCCGGAATCGCAGAGGTGTGCGCTCGCGCGCACGTCGATGTTCTGGTGTTCGAGCAGACCCGTGAGCTTGCGGCTGCAGGGCGATCACGCATCCTGCGTTCGCTCGACCGCGGTGTGAGCAGCGGCAAGATCACCGAACGTGAACGTGAACAGGCGGCCTGGCGGCTGCGGTTCACCTCCGATCTCGGTGATTTCGCGGATCGCCAGCTCGTCGTGGAGGCCGTCGTCGAGGACGAGAAGGTGAAGAGTGACATCTTTGCCGAGCTCGACTCGGTCGTGACGGATCCGAATGCCGTGCTGGCATCCAACACGTCGTCGATCCCGATCATGAAGCTGGGCATTGCCACGAAGTCCCCGGAACGGGTCATCGGGATGCACTTCTTCAACCCCGTTCCTGTGCTTCCCCTCGTCGAGCTCGTGACCACGCTCAAGACGAGCAAGGCGGTGGCCGAGCGGGCCGAGGCCTTCGCGAGCGATGTGCTGGGCAAGCAGGTCGTCCGCTCCGCGGACCGTTCCGGCTTCGTCGTCAACGCCCTGCTGGTGCCGTATCTGCTCTCCGCCATTCGCATGGTGGAGTCGGGGTTCGCCACCAAGGAAGACATCGACAAGGCAACGGTGCTCGGCCTCGCACACCCGATGGGTCCGCTCGCGCTGACCGACCTGGTGGGTCTGGACACGGTCAAGTCCATTGCCGACTCCATGTACGAGGAGTTCAAGGAGCCCCTGTACTCGGCACCGCCGCTGCTGCTGCGCATGGTCGAGGCGGGACTCGTCGGCAAGAAAGCGGGCGCCGGCTTCTACGAGTACGCCGAGAACGGCCGGGCCAGCAAGAAAGCAAGCTAGTAGGTAGGTAGGCGACTACCCTGTGCGCCTTTCACGACCCCGGTTGTGAGAGGCGCACAGGTGCATCGAGTCCGCGGTGCTTTCCGCCCCCGGACTGAGCCCAGAAAGGTCGACCGCATGTCCAGCACCGCAACATACGGATCCAGCATCCTGGGGTATCCCCGCATCGGGCCGCACCGCGAACTCAAGCGCGCACTCGAGTCCTACTGGCATGGCACCAGCACGAAGGCAGAACTCGTCGCCGTCGGGCGGGATCTGCAGGAAGAGACGTGGAGTGAGCTCGCCGCGACCGGTTTGACCCAGGTCCCGGGCAACACGTTCTCGTACTACGACCACGTACTCGACAACGCGCTGCTGTTCGGTGCGGTGCCCGAGCGGTTCGCCGCGCTCGAAAGCGACCTGGATCCGCTGGACTTCTACTTCACGATGTGTCGCGGCCGGCCCGACTTCCCGCCTCTCGAGCTGGTGCGCTTCTTCGGCACCAACTACCACTACCGCCAGCCCGAACTGGACGAGAACACCACCTTCTCCCTGCGTTCGGACACACTGATGGACGAGTTCGCACGGGCGAAGGCGCGCGGAATCGAACTGCGTCCCGTCGTGCTCGGCCCGGTGTCGCTGCTGCTCCTGTCGAAGGTGGGGCCGGCGTCCCGGCGGCACGGCTTCTCGACGCTCGACCTGCTGGACGAGATCCTGCCGGAGTACGAGCTGTTGTTCGAGCAGCTCGCGAAGGCCGGCGCCACGTGCGTCCAGCTCGACGAACCGTCGTTCACCGAAGACCGCACCCCCGAGGAGCTGGCCGCGCTCGCGCGTGCCTACGAGAAGCTGTCGCACGCACCGCTGCGTCCCCGCATCCTCGTCACCGGGCCGTACGGACACCTGGGTGAAGCACTCGCCCTCCTCGCCGCGACCAAGGTCGAGGCTCTCGGTCTCGACCTGGTCAGCCACCGGATGAGCGCCGACGACCTGGCGAAGATCCCCGGCATTCGGCGCAAGCGCATCTACGCCGGTGTGGTCGACGGCCGCAACGTGTGGCGGGTCGACCGGTACAACACCCTGACGTACCTGAACACGATCAAGGACGTCGTGCCGGATCTCGTGGTCTCGACGTCCACGTCGTTGCTGCACGTTCCCTACGACGTGTTGTCCGAGTACGACATCCAGGGTGACGTGGCAGACCGGCTGGCGTTCGCCAAGCAGAAGGTCGGCGAGGTCGTGTCGCTCGCGAAGGCTCTCACCGAGGGGCCGTCGGAGAAGTGGCGCAAGCGCCCCACTTCGGTGCACTTCAAGCTCAAGCACGCCGTGCGTGCCCGGGTCAATGCGATCACGCCGTCCGACCGTGTGCGGGTCTCGTACGAGGAGAGGCGCGTCGCGCAGCAGGAGCGGCTGAATCTGCCCCTGGTTCCCGCGACGACGCTCGGCTCGTTCCCTCAGACGACCGAGATCCGTCAGGCTCGCTACGAGCTGGGGGAGGGACGCCTCGAGTGGGACGAGTACTACAAGCGGATCCAGGCAGAAATCGAGAACACCATCCGGTTGCAGGAAGACATCGGCCTGGACGTTCTTGTGCACGGCGAGCACGAGCGCAACGACATGATCCAGTATTTCGCGGAGCTGCTCGAGGGCTACGCGTACACCCACAACGGCTGGGTGCAGGCCTATGGTTCGCGGTGCACGCGTCCGCCGATCCTCTACGGGGACGTGTCGCGGCCCAAGCCGATGACGGTCGAGTGGATCTCGTACGCACAGTCTCTGACGGACAAGCCGGTCAAAGGCATGCTCACCGGTCCGGTCACGATGATCGCGCGGTCGTTCGTCCGCCAGGATCAGCCGTTGTACGAAACCGCGGACCAGCTGGCGTTGGTGATCCGCGACGAAATCGCCGATCTGGAGGCCGCGGGTATCGCGATCATCCAGGTGGACGAGCCGGCCATCCGTGAGCTGCTGCCTCTGCGCGAGGACGGTCGTGAGGCGTATCTCGAGTGGGCTGTCGATGCGTTCCGCCTCGCCACCGGTGGTGCGAAAGCGGAGACGCAGATCCACACCCACCTCACCTACACGAGCCGCGCGTCGGTCGTCGATGCCATCGAACGCCTCGACGCGGACGTCACTGCCATCGTGGCCACCCGGTCCATTACCTGGGTGCTCGATGCGCTCAAGGAACGGGCGCTGACTCACGGGGTCGGTCCCGGTGTGTACGAGAGCAGGTCGGCGCGGATCCCCGATATCGACGAGCTGGACGAACTGCTCACCGAGGCCAGCGAATCCGTCTCTCTCGAGCGGCTGTGGGCCAACCCCGACGGGGGTCTCAAGACCCGTCACTATTGGCAGTTGGAACCCTCGCTGCGCAATCTGGTGGCGGCCGCGCGGCGGCTCCGCCGCCGGGCCGAGAAGGAAGAACTCGAGGACTGAGTCGATTCGTCCGGGCGGGCCGTTGTCCTCGGACACGGCCCGCCTGGACGCCGACCGACGCGAACAGGTAGGCATGTGTGCATGGTTACCGCCGCCGCATATGCAGTCACGTCCGCTGAGGGCGCCTTCGAAAAGACCACCATCGAACGTCGGGAGCTCGGACCGCTCGACATTCTCATCGAGATCAAGTTCGCGGGCATCTGCCACTCGGACATCCACACCGCCCGCAACGAGTGGGGCGGGACCCACTATCCCGTCGTCCCCGGCCACGAGATCGCCGGTGTGGTGACCGCCGTCGGTTCCGAGGTGACTCGCCATCACGTGGGTGACCGCGTCGGAGTCGGGTGCTTCGTCGACTCCTGCGGTGAATGCGACGCCTGCCGCGCCGGTGAGGAGCAGTACTGCGCGAATCGCGTCACCGGCACGTACAACGCTCGCGGCCGCGACGGTGAGTGGACGCAGGGCGGATATTCGACGCACATCGTGGTGACGGAACGTTTCGTCGTCTCCATTCCGGACGGGCTGGAACTGGACGTCGCGGCGCCGCTGCTGTGCGCCGGAATCACGTTGTACTCACCACTCGCGCACTGGGGCGCGGGCCCGGGCAAGAAGGTCGCCGTCATCGGCATGGGTGGGCTGGGACACGTCGGGGTGAAGATCGCTCATGCGATGGGCGCGGAGGTCACGGTTCTGAGCCAGTCCCTCGGCAAGAAGGAGGACGGGCTGAAGTTCGGAGCCGATCACTACTACGCCACCTCTGATCCGGAAACGTTCAGATCGTTGCGGAGCCGGTTCGATCTGATCGTCAACACGGTGTCGGTGAACCTGGACATCGACGCGTACCTGTCGATGCTCGCGATCAACGGCACCCTCGTCGAACTCGGCCTGCCGGAAAAGCCGATCGAGGTACGCGCGTTCAGTCTCGCCGCCAATCGGCGCAGTCTCGCCGGTTCGATGGTGGGCGGTATCGCCCAGACTCAGGAGATGTTGGACTTCTGTGCGGAGCACGGCATCGGCGCGGAGATCGAGGTGATTCCGGCGAGCGACATCGATGCCGCCTACGACCGCGTCGTCGCCAGCGATGTGCGGTACCGGTTCGTCATCGACGCGGCAACGATCTGACTCACGCCTCGCCGAGCTGATCCCGCAGCGACGCCAATGTTTTCGCCAGCAGCCGCGAGACGTGCATCTGCGAGATGCCGACGCGGTCGGCGATCTGGGTCTGCGTCATGTTGCCGAAGAACCGGAGCATCAGGACGGTCCGCTCCCGTTCGGGCAGCGACTCGAGCAGAGGGCGCAGGGTCTCGTGATTCTCGACTTCGTCCATCGCGGCGTCGTAGTCACCGATCGTCTCGACCATGGACAGTTCGCCGGACCGCTCGGACGACGTGTTGTCCACGGACACCGTCTGGTAGGCGTTGCCGGCGAGGAGGCCCTGCGCCACGTCCTCCTGGTCGATGTGGAGATGTTCGGCCAGCTCGCTGACGGTGGGGGCGTGGCCGAGAGTCTGCGACAGTTCGCCTACCGCGAGGCTCAGCGCGAGATGCAGTTCCTTCATGCGGCGCGGTACGCGCACGGCCCAGCCGGTATCTCGAAAATGCCGGCGTACCTCGCCCATGATCGTGGGCACCGCAAACGACACGAAGTCGGAACCACGGGTCACGTCGAACCGATCCACCGAATTGACGAGGCCGAGGCGCGCCACCTGTACCAGGTCGTCGTGCGCCTCGCCTCGCCCGTCGAAACGACGGGCAATGTGCTCTGCGAGGGGAAGGCAACGCGTCACCAGCGCGTCGCGGAGAATTCGTCTTTCGGGATCGTTCTCGTCGAGCGCGGCCTTCCGCTCGAACAGTGCTGCCACATCCTGATACTCGTCCGGCCAGCGTGCCGTCTGCCCCCCACCGCGAGTACCGGACGTCACAGAATCGAGCCGTTCTTCACCCTGGTGAATTCCATCGTGGTGACAAATCCCGACGAGGGCGGGTCCGGCTCGTGGCGCATGTCGACCGAATCGGTCAGGGCATGGAGTACGTGCCAGCCGAACGAGCGCGGCCCGAGCGAATCAATGGTCGTGGTGGTGCTCGACACGGCCACTCGCAGTGTGCCGTCGAGGTACTGGAGCCGGCACACCAGGACAGCATCGGGCGTCGCGCGGACGATCAATTGGGTGCAGATCTCGTCCATGGCCAGTTTGATGTCGGCGATGGAGTCCAGGTCGAAGTCTTCGTGGATGGCAACGGTGGCTGCCAGGGCGCGTAATACGGACAGCTGATCGGGCGTTGCTCGCACGCGCAGTTCGACGACGGGATGAGTGTGATCCTGGTCGGGTTCGATTGTCTTGGCGATGGCCATGAGACCTCCGGGTCGGGCGTTACCGGGTTGACGGCGGGAGTGTTGCCGGCTCGCGGGTGGTGACAAGTCAGGGTAGCGATCCGGGGACACCGCAGGTGGGATACCGCAGAACAACCCCGATCAAACCAGTCCGTGCGGTACGTATGCGCAGGTAGGGTTAGCGCAAGCGATGAGCGTTCCGCAGGCTCTCGATGGGGCATGTGGTCAGAGGAGACGGGTGGGATGCGGAAGGATCTCCGACGGCAGACTGCGACGAGCGTCGACGCCCCCACGGACGTCGATCCCGTCACCGTGTCGCTCGAGGCGGTGCTCCGGCTCCTCGAGACCGAAGACAGTGTCATTGCCCTCCTGAACAACTTGTGCAGGCAGGCGGTTCGGGCATTTCCCGGAGCGGAAATGGCCGGAATCATGCTACTGGGCGCAGCCGGACCGGCATTCGTGGCCGCAACCTCGGACGAGGTCCTCCGCTTACGCGAGGCCCCAGTGTTCGGTACCGGCGGTAGCTCCTTGTCGGTGCCGTTGACCGACGGGACAACACGGGCAGACTCCCGGTCGGGGGATATCGAGACGCTGGGTGCCCTGAACCTGTACGGCAGCTGCCCGCACGCCTTCGACGACCTCGATCAGTCGGTGCTCGGGTTGCACGTCGACGCGGCGACGGCCGCACTGCGTCAGGTACGACGATGCGAGGAAGCGAGAAGCCTGATCGAACAAGTGCGGATAGCAAATGATTCGCGGGCTGTCATCGATCAGGCCAAGGGCATCGTCATGGCGTTGCGGGGAGTAGATGCCGGGGCCGCGTTCGGCGTCCTCGTCGCGCGCTCGCAACAGGAGAACGTGAAGCTGCGTGTGGTCGCCGAGCAAGTAGTGCGCGCCGTCGCGAGACGCGCGCCCGTAGGTAACGCTTTGTAATAGCTCACCTGCGCAGATGTCGGCAAGGGGATCTGTTATTTCCTTGTGACACATCACTGCCGGGAGTAGTCTCGAACCGAGGTTGAACACACAGCCGATGTCGGGAAGCGCTGCCGTAGCAGACGGTGAGAGGTGTCCGAGGTCGGGTTTGTCTGCAGGTGCTCCGCTTCCCCTCTCAATAGTTCGAGATGGGGTGAGCCATGTCTGTTGTTCCAGGGGTCCCAGAGCCTGAACTGGCCTGTTCGGGCGCGGGTGCCGGCGTCGACTACACACCGAAAGTAGTCTTCGCAGCGGTCGATACCGTTCCGACACGCTGTGCGAGTGCGAAATTCTCTTCCGAGCGAATAGGTTCAGGAGTGATGGTTCTCGGAGTGCGCGGTGACATCGATCTGTTCAGTGCCCCCGTGTTCCACGAATACGTCTGCACCCAGATCTCGCCTGAGGGGCAATTCATCCTCGACATGTCCAAGGTCGACTTCATCGGGACGGCAGGACTGTCGGTCCTCGACAGCGTCCACGCATCGAACCTTCGGGACGGCCGGCATTGGGCAATGATCTGCGGGCGCCCGCTCTGTCGGTTGCTACGGGCGGCGGGTCAGGAATCGAGTTACCCGTGTTTCCCGTCGGTCGACAGCGCGCTCGGGGCGTGGCACGGAAAAACCGCCTGACGGCAGATCCTCGGACGGAACCGGTGCGGAGATCAGTGCGCACCGGTTCGACTCGTGCGCGGGGGAGCGGAAACGCAACGTCCGTACGCACGAAGTGTGTCGGTGGCGACTCGATCCCAGGAATACCGTGCGCGGGCACGGTCGCAGCCCGCCATGCCGAAACCCGCACGCAGCGCATCATCGTCGAAGATTTGCCGTAGTGCCTCGGCCAGTCGCACCGGATTTCGGGGTGAGATCAGCCGCCCGGTGATTCCGTCGACCACCGTGTCCCGCATGCCGCCGACCGCGGAAGCCACCACCGGTGTGCCGCAGGCCATCGCCTCCAGGGGAACCATGCCGAATGGCTCGTACCACGGGGTACACACCACGGCGTCCGCGGAACGCAGCAGGGACGGCATGACGTCGTGCCGAACGTGGCCGACGATCCGTACCCTGTTGCTCACCTTGCTCTCACGCGCGAGAGCCAGCAGTCGCATCGCCTCCGGATCGTCGGCGACCCGCTCGGCGGCCGGTCCGCCCGCAATGACCAGTTCGGTATCGGGAAGATGGGTGAGCGCCGCGATGGCGGTGTCGTAGCCCTTGCTCGGCGCCAGCCTGCCGACCATCACGATGCGATGACGCATCCCCTTGTCGTCGGCGCGACCGTCCGGAGTGAATTCCGCGACGTCGACACCGGAAGGAACGACCGATGTCCGGGACCGCGGCAGACCGAGATGCGCCAGTTCGAAAACCTCGTCGGTACACGTTGCCACCACCCGGGTGGCTCCGCGGGCGATCAACTGCTCGAGGTGAACACGGTTGGACTGGCTCGTCATCGGACGCTGGAACCGCTCCTCGACGACGCCGAGGGCGTGGAAGGTCTGCACGGTGGGGATGCCGAGGAGGCGCGCCGCGAGCTGCGTCGCAATACCCGACATCCAATAGTGGGCGTGAACGATGTCGGGCCTTTCGGCCTCCCATTCGTTCTTCAGGAAATTGCCGAAACCACCCATCAGGGGCAGTATTTCGGCTTCCGGCATCGGCCGGGGCGGACCGAGGGGCACCTGCACGACCGCGTATCCGCCCGGCATGGTGAAGCGGTCCGGGAGGGTTTCGTCGGCGCGGCGCGTGTACACGGTGACGTCGTGGCCCTCGCGGGTGAGGGCAGCGGACAGTTCCGCCAGATGGATGCTCTGCCCGCCTCCGTCGCCGTCCGAATCGGTCAGCGGACCCGCGTTGCCGGAGACCATCGATATTCGTAACCGCCGGGCGGTGACGAGAGGCGCGGTTCTGATCGGCTGACCGACGCAGGAGTCGGGTCTCGGCTGGCGATGAGTGGCGGTCATGCCAGGGGATTCCCGAACTGTGGGTTTGTAAACCGACCGGCTCGCACTCTGTCACAGGACAGGTTCACGGGACCGGTCGGTGTCGCGATCTAGTACCAGTGACGCCTGCCGCCGACAGCGCGTCCGGTGGAACCGAGAATCCACAGCACCGCGCCGATCACCAGGAGAATGATGCCGAGAACCCAGAGCCAGTTGAGATTGGCCAGCCATCCGATCAGGAGCAAGATCAACCCGAGCACGATCATGACGTTCCTCGTTTCTTCCTCATCCTCTCGACGCGGGAAGCGTGTCCGCTGACGGACTGCGCTCCACGTCGCCGACTCCTGCGCCCATTGCGTAGGTCAGATGTCCGCCCAGCGTTCCGCCGACGCCGACCGCGAGAAACCCGGCGACGCTCAGCGCGACAGCTTGCGCGTCGGTACCGTGACGGCGGCGCAGGAACGACGCGGTGAAGGCGGCGATCCCCAGTGCGTTCGCACCCGCGTGAATGAGGCCGACACGGCGTTGCCTCGCATCGCGTTCGGCCCAGTCCACCCAGCCGGTCGTGAGGGTGGGCACTGCCGAGAGGAGACCGAATCCGATCAGCCGTCTGGCGGCGACGTGGTCGCGCAGCACGGTGTCCAGGACCAGTGACCCGGACCAGGCGCCGATCGGGACGGTGACGAGCACGGGATGCAGCGGGTGACCCAACCAGGAACCCCGCAGAACTTCACGGGCTCCGGTGCCGCTGAGCGTGCCGGCGATCCTGCGCTGCAACAGGGCGCTGACGTTGTCGAGGAAGTCGGCGGACTCCGTCTTGCGTAACAGACCGGGTACGTTCATTCGGCTCGATTACCCCGGCCGGACGGCGCGAAACCCCCGTTGACGCCACTGAGACATCTTGTCGCCGATTGCAGTGCGGCGTAGCGTCGGGAACAGATTCCACCAGGTGAGGTGAGTACTGATGAAACTCAATCTCTTCGCCGCGTGGACAAGCTTCGCGCTCGTCCTGTTCGCGGTGGTCTGCATCGCCGGGTTCCTCGTCGCTGCCGGATCCGGTGAGGGCGGCTGGGCGGTGATCGCCGGTTCGTTGTGCGTCGTCGCCCTCGCAGCAGCAATGGCGCTGTACGGCGGCACAGTGCACCACGATCACCGGGTGCATCACGACACGCCACACCTTTTCTGAGCGACCGCGTTCGCCCTACGACTCCGCGAGTCGGCGCTTCTCCGTGTCGACGTCGAAATCAGGTTCCGGCCATTCGAGGCGGAGGCGTTCGAATGCGTCGATCAGCAGCTCGGTGACCGCAATTCTGCTGTACCACCTCCGGTCACACGGAACCACATACCAGGGCGCGTCCTCGGTGGACGTCTTGTCGAGCATCGCCTGGTAGGCGTCTTGATACGCCGGCCACAACTTGCGTTCGGTCACATCGCCCGGGTTGTACTTCCAGTACTTGTCCGGGCGCTCCAGTCTCTTCTGCAGCCGCGACTTCTGTTCGTCGAGGGAGACGAACATGGCCACCTTCACCAGGGTGGTGCCGGTGCCGAGGAGTTCCTTCTCGAACTGATTGATCTCGTCGTAGCGGCCATGCCACACGGTCTCGGGAACGAAGCCGTGTACGCGCACTACCAGGACGTCCTCGTAATGGGAGCGGTCGAAGACGCCCAGTTGCCCACCCCGGGGCAGCGCCTTCGTGACCCGCCACAGGTAGTGGTGCCGCTTCTCCTCGTCGGTGGGCACCCCGAATGCCACGTGATCGACACCCTGCGGATCGACGTGCCCGATGACGTGACGAACCATTCCGCCCTTGCCCGCGGTGTCCATGCCCTGAAGGACGAGCAGCACCGAGCGGTTGTCGCCGGATCGGCCGTTGGCGTAGAGCTTCTCCTGCAACGAGGAGAGGACCGTTCCCCGTTCGTGAAGGGCGCGCTTCCCGTCGGTCTTGCCGCTGACGAATCCGGGTGTGCTGCGACTGTCGAGATCAGCGATTTGCATGCCGGTCCGGAAGCGCAGCACTTCGGCGGCCGGTGTCTCCCACAACCCTGCTGCGTTGTCTGCCATCGACGAACAGTGCCACAGTCGGGGGCTTCGGACAGGCGAACTCGGCTTCACACTCGGCTGAAGGGTGGCGGGGTGACCCCGTCGACGAGGTGGCTGCCCCACAAATCCACGCCCGTGATCCTGGCGGTGGCGGTACCTTGCGGTCCCGTAATCCGTAACTCCGTGCCGGGGGAGAGGTCGGCGTCCTCGCCCAGGGCGTCCGTCAGCGTGCGTACCCGCCCGTGCCAGACGTAGCGACCGCTGATGGGTTCGAAGTTCCCTGCGAGCTGGACCTGGACCGTCACGGCGGGTAGTGCACCCACCACGACCTCGGCCGGCCCGCGGTAACCCTCTTCTTCCTCGGAGTCGTTCATGATCCCGAGTTTACCTGTTACTTCTGGTTACACAATATTGAGTGAGCGTCTACTCGTCGGTTGTGGGAAGCAGCGGGTGCGGTGCCGCGTTGAATCGCGCGGGGGAACCGTTGAAGGCAGCGATGCCGGTGATGCCTCCCCAGGTCATCATCGTCAGGTAGTTGATCAGATCCTCCACCGACATCGATCGGTTCGAGATCCACCAGTGGGTAGCCAACTGGACACCGCCGACGATGCCGTACGCCCACGGCACCGCGCCTCCGGAATCCATCTCCATCTGACGCAGTCGCTCGCCGAGCACCGTCGAGAGGACCTCGGCGATCATCCGTTCGGAATCGGCCACCGTGTCCCGGCCCGGCCCTGAACCGTTCGACATGATGTACAGGTACACGTCGGGATCGGATGCGACCGTCTCCACGTAGGCGGTGATCGTGGCGCGGGTGAGTTCGAAGTCGTCGAGATCTTCGCCGATGGCCTCGTAGATCCGGGGTGCCAGCGTGGTCTCCACGTAGCGGGCCATGGTGGCATTGGTGAGATCGCTCTTGTCGGCGAAGTACCGGTACAGCACGGTCTTGGAGACGCCGATTTCCGAGGCGATCTCATCCATGCCGATGTCGCGCCCACGCAGGCGGATGGCGGCGATCGTTCCGTCGACGAGCTCCTCCCGGCGCGCGATCTTGTGCTCGCGCCAGCGGCGCTTACGCCCGTCGGGCTTGGTCGCCTTCTCCAGCTTCGTCATCGACTCCGTCACCTGCTCGGCATCCTTCAGGTCGTCATTCGCCACTGAGCTTGTTCACATCCGTTTCGTATCGCAATTCTTCTCTCAGCTTAGTGCGCGTGTGTTGTCGGCTCGCACAATGCCGTCTGTGCAGCTCGCTCGTCACTCCTTTGGGAAGCGCCGCGTCATCGACCTTCGGCACAATGGCAACTGTGCATCAATTGAGTCTTTCTGCTTTCGACGACGGGGAGAAGCGGCGCGATCTCCGCAAGATGAAGACCGTGGCGACGGGTTTCCTCGTGTTCGCCACCGTGGTCTACCTCGTGTGCCGGTGGCAGGAATCGCGTGGCGCGGGGGAGTGGGTCGGCTACGTGCGGGCCGCGTCGGAAGCCGGAATGGTGGGCGCGCTCGCCGACTGGTTCGCCGTCACGGCTCTCTTCCGTCATCCCCTCGGCCTGCCCATTCCGCACACGGCGATCATCAAACGGAAGAAGGATCAGCTCGGTGCCAGTCTGAGCAGTTTCGTGGGTCAGAACTTTCTGGCGCCCGAAGTGGTGTCGGCCAAGGTCCAGGCCGCCCAGATCCCGCTACGGCTCGGCACCTGGATGGCGCAGCCGAAACATGCCGCGCGAATCGCCGCCGAGACAGCGACCGTCCTGCGTGGACTCGTCGAGGTGCTGCGCGACGAGGACGTGCAGCAGATCATCGACAGCACCATCGTGCGCAGGCTGGCCGAGCCGGAATGGGGGCCGCCGATCGGGCGGGTGCTCGGTGAACTACTCCGCGAGAACCGTCAGCTGCCGATCCTGGACCTGCTTGCCGAGCGCGCCCATCAGTGGGCATTGGGAAGCCAGGAAACCATCGACCGCATCGTCACCCGCGACTCGCCGTCCTGGTCGCCCAAGTTCGTCGACCTGATGCTCGGCGAGAAGATCCACCGTGAGCTGGTCGAATTCACGTGGAAGGTGCGCTCGAACCCCGAGCACGAGGTCCG
Organism: Rhodococcus sp. MSC1_016; assembly: GCF_023667485.2. Lineage (NCBI taxonomy): Bacteria > Bacillati > Actinomycetota > Actinomycetes > Mycobacteriales > Nocardiaceae > Rhodococcus > Rhodococcus sp. MSC1_016. The sequence continues at coordinate 3,865,872 of NZ_JAMOZI020000001.1, read as the reverse complement.
TCAGGCGGCCAACCGCTTCCTCGTCGACTTCGCCGACGACCTGCAGAACGACCCCGTCACGATGGAGAAGGCCGAAAAGATCAAGGCCGAGATCATGGGTCGCGAGGAGGTGACCGGGCTCGCCGCCGCCACTTGGAAGGTCGCCAAGCGCCTCATCATGGAGTCCGTCGACGATCCGGGCAGCACGCTGCGGACCAAGGTCGCCGAGAACGTCGTCCGGATCGGCGAACGACTGCGCGACGACGACGAGCTGAGACTCAAGGTCGACGGGTGGGTCATGGCGGGCACGCGATACGTCGTCGACAACTACACCGGCGAGATCACCGGGATCATCTCCGACACCGTCGAACGCTGGGATGCCGAGGAAGCGAGCAAGAAGATCGAACTGCAGGTGGGACGGGACCTTCAGTTCATCCGGATCAACGGCACAGTGGTCGGTTCGATCGCCGGGTTACTGATCTACACGGTCTCCTCTTTGATGTTCGGCTGACCGTCGGGTTGATGTTTCGCTGACCGCCCGGCACCCTGTGGCGACGGCCACGCGCCGACTGCTAGCAGAGCGCTTGCAATTGCTAGCACCCTCTCTTACACTCGAAATTGCCCAGCAATTCGGGAGGACTGATGGCCAGCGACGACCGCGAGGCAGCCGGTGCAGGAGATGTGGCCGCTCGCGTAGTCAGTAACGCCGCACACGACATCGGTGGCTTCATTCGTGCACAACGTGAAGCCGCGCAGGTCTCGATGCGACAACTGGCGCAACTCGCAGGCGTCAGTAATCCGTACCTGAGTCAGATCGAGCGCGGGTTGCGCAAGCCTTCGGCCGAAGTGCTGGCGCAGATAGCGAAGGGTCTCCGGGTGTCCTCGGAGGTCCTGTACGTCCAGGCGGGGTACCTCGAGCAACGACCCCACGGTCCTGTTCGCGACGCCCTGCTTGCGGATACGGCCATCACCGAGCGGCAGAAGCAAGTGCTGCTCGAGATCTACGAGTCCTTCTGTCGTGAGAACGACTCGGCAGAGTCCGCCGAATCCAGGATGTCCGAGGTTCGGACCCACGAACCACATCGGTCCGGACCCGAGACGCCGGAACCCGACCCCCCCAACGTTGAACAGGAGATAGCCGATGACTGACCAGAAAACCATCGACAGCGTCAAGACCTCGCTGTACGCAGCCGTAGGTGCCGGTGACGTCGTGGTGCAGGCCGTGGCCGACGTCGTCGCCCAGGTCCGCTCGCGCGCCGAGAACACCCAGGATGATGTCGAGGAGCGCGTCGGTGGCGCCCGCGAACGCATCGCCGGTCTGCAGGAAGAGGTCACCGAGGGTGTCGAGCACCTCCGCGAGCGCCTCGCGGGCCTGCCGTCCGAGCTGCCCGAGGAACTCGCCGAGCTCCGCGAGAAGTTCACCGCCGACGAACTGCGCAAGGTCGCCGAGGCGTACCTGAAGGTTGCGTCCGACCTCTACACCTCCCTCGCGGAGCGTGGCGAGGATGCAGTCGAGCGCATCCGCAAGCAGCCGGTCGTCGAGGAGGGTCTCGGCCGCGCCGAGTCGGCCTTCGGTGACGCCGTCGAGCTGACCGAGGAAGCTCTCGGCACCGTGGCACGCCAGACCCGCGCTGTGGGCGAGCAGGCCGCGAAGCTCGCCGGCCGCGCGTCCGTCCGGATCTCCGACACTGCCGAGGGTGTCGGCGAAGCGATTGCCGACGCCGGCGACGAGGCCGCGATTCGCGTTCTCGACCTGGGTGACCAGGCGGAAGAGGTCTCGAAGGAGGCTGCCGATCGGGTGAACGCTACGGCTGCCGACGTCCAGGCCCGCGCAGAGAAGGCAGCGCCGGCCAAGCACGCTGCCCCGGCGAAGAAGGCGACCCCGGCCCCGGCCCCGGCTCCGGCCAAGGCTGCTCCGGCCAAGGCTGCTGCAACTCCGCCCGCGCCCGCCAAGAAGACGGCTCCGGCCAAGAAGACGGTTCCGGCCAAGAAGGTCTGACCTTTTCGCGCTCTCGGCCCCCGCACTTTACGGTGCGGGGGCCGTTTGCGTCTTCAGCTCGTAGTATGAGCGTGTGATTCATGTTGACGGCATCGTCTCGGTGATCTTGTTGGTGATTCGCATCGTCGCCCTCGGCGGCGCGGCGTTCGCCCTGTTTCACGCTGCTCGCCAGCGCAAAGACGCCTTCACGGCCGTCGACAAGCTGAGCAAACCCATCTGGCTGAGCATTCTCGCCGTGGCATTCCTCGTGCTGCTGCTGTTCCCCGCCGTGCAGCTGTTCGGCATCGTCGCGGTGGTGGCAGTCTGTGTCTATCTCGTGGATGTCCGGCCGCGGGTGGACGACGTCCAACGCGGACCCCGCTGGTAGTTTGGCAACTGCTCGCCTACGTTAGGCTCGCGTGATGGCCACGCCTACCACAGTCGACCAGTCGCGGGCTATCCCGATCACATGCGCGCAAGCATTCGACGGGACCCTGTCGATCCCGCTGGATGCGATCTTCTCCCGCCGCTACGCCCTGCTGCCGCCCATCAAGCAGGTTCGCGGACAGGACGGAATCTGGGGCCGGGTCGGACAGTCGCGCACAGTGGTCACCACGGACGGCGGAACGATGCGCGAGGTGCTGACAAATGTCGATGCCCCACTCTCGTTCAGTTACCGGCTCAGCGACATCACCGGCCCACTGCGGCCGCTGGTTGACAGCATCGACGGCACCTGGGAGTTCGTCCCATGCGGGACCGGGACCAGAGTCACGTGGCGATGGGTCCTGCACCCGAGGGGACCTGGGACACTCGTCATGCCGCTGATCGCCTCGATGTGGCGTGGCTACGCACGACAGGCACTGGAGGTGCTGTCCGAGCAACTGCTCATGCCCGAGTCCACCGAGCACACGCCGGACTGACGCTTCGTTGCGTTATCACTGGGCGGGCAGTGCCCGCCTGAACTTCAGCCGGCCCCGGCCGGACACAACCTCGGTTGCAGAGGTTCGATTGGTGGATTCGCATGTGGAACTGATGGTTACGACTACCTCAGTGGGCCGCAGCGAACATCGAATCGCTCACGCACAGTGTCCAGGGTGTGGCGGAGGTGATCGCGTCCGCGGCGGTGGGTGAGCAGGAACCGCGTTGTTCCGATCATGCGGCGTGGCCGCGGGTACCAGCGATCAAGATCGAGTCCGCAATCGAGGAATACCTTGTTCGGCACGCTGTCGACGATGAGACTGAGGTTGTGCATGGTGAGCGATCCGAGCGTATAGGGAAATGCCGCCTTCGACTTCTTCCGTAGATCCGGCGCGTCGAGTTCATACAGCGGGAGGTCCTGGATCTTGTCCAAGAACAGTAGGTGGGTCAGGAAGTATCCCACGTACGAAGTCAGATGTAATGTGGCAGAACGCGGTTGAATCGACAGGACCGCACCGCTGTCGGTAACGTAGGGCTCGTAGGGGTTCTCGCCTCGCAGCATGTATCCGGTGCAGTTCACTATCCAGCTGCCCGGTTGAATTGTCTTCGCTGAGCCGCTGCGGAATACCAAGTCGGTGTCGCCGTTGCGGTCGACGGCATCCACGACGTGATCCATGATCACCTCGTTCAGACCGGCGGCAATCGTCCTGTTCTCCGATTCGGACAGCAAGCCCAGCAGGTAGTTGTTTGCGGTGGGGGTCAGCCAGGTGCCATAGGTAGTGCGGAACCAGGTCGCGACATCGGTCTCGTTGGTCCCGTCGAAGCGCCGACCCAGTTCCGTGAAGATGCGGGTCACGGGCGTGCCGCCCCACCATCGTCGGCCGCCGGTAGGGAACAACCGGTCGCGGTTCGAAAAGAAGGTGCCCGAACCTGCCACAAGATTCACTTCCCGGCCGGGGTATTCCGTGATCAGCGTGTGAGCGGTGTCCATCGCCGTTTTTCCGCCGCCCACGACCCACACAGGGGCGTTACTCGCCCGCATGTCGTCCCCTCGCATGTCGCAGAAATCGGGTGATACCGACAGGACGCGCGCGCTGGAGATCTCGAGCGGGTCGTTGGGCACGACTCCGAAACCGCTGGCTTTGATCAGTCGCTTCGCCTCGACGACCATGACGTGGCCGTCCGACGATGTGCAGGTGACGCGCACCATCCCACCTGACTCGTCATGCGACTCGAGCGTCCAGCCGAAGTACTCGTCCACGTGTACTCGTTGCTTGACAACGTCGAGGCAGTGTTCGAAGTGCGTGAGCACCTCGTCCTTTGTTGCCAGGTAGGACCGATCCCGGCCGAGCGTCCACTTGATGTTGCCGGCGGTGAACAGGCCATGCGGTTGGTGCAGTCGCACATACGCATAGGTATCCACCCACATGCCGCCGGGACGATCGCGGCGGTCGACCAGGATGATCTTTTGCGAGCGGGACAAGTATCGACTGGCGACGAACAGGGCATTGACTCCGGCGATGCCCGCACCGACGATGCAGACGTCGCAGCGCTCTACCCGCACGGACGTCTCAGCCGACGCAGCACTGTATGTCACCGCAACCTCCTGGGGACTCTTCAATGCTAGCGAGCCCGGGCGGTGGTGACGTCACGCTCCGCCTCGTCTCGAGGCCAGTTTGTTCTGTGTAGATCCTCCGCGCAGAGGCACGCCGGTGCCGGTACCGGTTGTGCTTGCGGGCGGTCGTGGAAGCGGCGGACAGGCGCTGGAACGCGGAGCTGGTGTACGAGGGTGTGAAGCCTCTTGATCACCGGTCCAGGGGTATACCTCAACTGCCACCAGCAGGTGCGTACGGCAGACGCATGCGGTCACATGGAACGTCCAAGGAATGTTCAAGAAATATCGAGTCCGGTGTCGGTGGAGATGAGATATTTTGCTGAACACATCTAGGTGCTTGTGGACGCGGCAGCGCAATCGGGGGCGGACGCTGCGGGTGTTCAGGAAAATGCCTCATTCCACTGTCGGTGGAGATAGCATAATTACTGAACGCAGGGAGGGACGCTATGAAGTTAAGTGCAGGGCCGCAGACGGAGAGGGAGATTCTGCGTGATGGAATCACGGCACTCCTGGATAGACTGCCAAAGAGGTGGGCCGCCGTGGAGCTGCCGATTCAATCGGATGTGCGCGTCGATGCGGTCCTAAGGGTTACCGCGCCTGACGAGCATTTCGTCGATCTCGTTTTAGCGGTTCGACGGATAGTCGAACGCCGCGACATCGCATCTGTTCGCGAGCGTCTTGAGCGTCAGATTAGGGGCAATCACTCTGCTCGAGGAGTGGTAGTTGCCCAGTATCTGTCCCCGCCGGTACGGGACCGACTCGCCGACGCGGGCATTTCGTACATCGATACAACAGGGAACATTCGCGTCGACGTTGACCTACCTGGGTTGTTCATCTCGTGTGCAGGCGCCAATCGTGCGCCGCAGAGTGGTCCAGGACGACCGCGAGGCACATTAAAAGGGGCTCCGGCGGCGAAGGTCGTTAGGGCGCTCGTCGACTTCGATAGAGAATGGACCATCCGCGGACTGATCGAGGCGGCAGGCACGTCGACAGGGTCGACCTACCGCGTAATTGAGTTCCTCGAAGGTGAGGAACTCGTTGCTCGAACGGATTTAGGAGCCGTAACCGTGCCGGACTGGCGTGAATTGTTGCGGCGGTGGAGCGCGGACTACGAGTTCGTTCGGAACAGCCGGGTCACGCGTTGGATTGCACCACGTGGCCTTTCTGCACTAATGAAGAATGCCGCAGGCAGCACCGAACGCTACGCGGTGACCGGGACGATCGCGGCGGCCGACTTGGCCGAGTATGCCCCGGCGCGCAACGCGATGATGTATGTCGCAGACAGCACCGGTTGCGCGGAGCAGTGGGGCCTGCGCGCAACCGAGGCAGGCGCGAATGTGCTTCTTGCAGAACCGGACACCGACGTGGTGTTTGTCAGAACCCGTCAGAACCCTGGCGGTGTGACATGCGCTGCCCCGGGGCAAGTAGTGGTCGATCTGTTAACCGGACCGGGCCGCAGCCCGTCCGAAGCTGAAGAGCTTATGGATTGGATGGTGCGAAATGAGTCACGATGGCGCCGAAACTAGCGACGATCTCCTCGTCCGGACTCGGGCGGCTCTGCTGGATGCGGTCGAAGCGCTCGGCGAGCACCGGGACTCGGTCGTGGTGATTGGCGCACAGGCAATCTACATTCGCACGGGAGGCGCACCCGTTGCCCTTGCTGAATCGACCAAGGACGCCGATCTCGCGCTGGATCCTCGAGGCCTGTTAGAAGATCCGAGGCTCGAGGAAGCCATGATGGCGGCAGGGTTTCTGCTCGATCGTGTCAGTGGACAGCCGGGCTCGTGGCGGAACGCCGATGGAATCCCTGTCGACCTCATGGTGCCGGAGGCGTTGGCGGGTCCGAGTTCGAAAAGCAGGCGGGGAGGGCGGATTCCTCCCCACGACAATCGGGCAACACGTCGGGCGCGTGGGTTGGAGGCAGCAGTTGTCGACAATGCGCCGACGTGGATAGACCCTCTTGACCCAGCTGACGGGCGACGTCAGAAAGTTCGAGTCGCAGGCCCAGCGGCGCTCCTGGTCGCGAAGCTGCACAAGATTGGTGAGCGAGTCGAGAAGCCGAGTCGTCTGAAGGACAAGGACGCGCACGACACTACCGGATTCTCCGGGCGGTCGAGACCGAGGAGTTGCGCAGTTCGTTTGCGCGCCTGCTGGCTGACGAGCTGAGTGGTCCGGTGACGGCGGAGGCTCTAGCACACCTTCGCACGTTGTTCGCGTCCGGCTCGGATGCGATTGGATCGGACATGGCAGGGCGTGCCGAGCAGGGTATTGGTGAACCTGAGGAGGTTGCCGTCGCGGTGGCGTTCCTCGCCAGCGATTTGGTGGACGCACTGGCGGGCAAGTAGCAGTTCACCAACGATATTGCTGTGGTTGAAGGTTCTGCCGTCTCGCGCCCCCGGAGGTTGGCAAGGACCCACGGACGGATGTCACAGGTGCTTGGACCATCGATCGGCGCGCCACCTTGTTCGACCTGTTCTGGTAGAGATAGTTTTCTTGCATCTCTTCATCGGATTGAACGGACATGACGGACTAGCCTCAGCTTGAAGTTGGGAATTATCGACCTTTCTGATGGCCTCCGCGCGGCTTTTGTTGCCACGATCCCGAGTCTTATCAAGTACACGCTCTTTGGATTTATTGGTGTATATGTGGCAAGGGAGTTGGCGAGGCGAAGGAGAGTTCGTGCCGCGTACGGCTCACAAGATCCGGATCATTGATCAATGGTTGGGCAGTGCGCAAAGGAGCTTCCGCTCCGCCGGGCGGACTGCCCCCGGTGTTGAGGCCGGAAAGTTCGAGGTGTTCGGTGTCTAACTGTGCGTGTATGTGCGTGTATGTGCGCGTTGGTGTCTCGTCGTCGGTGGTCCGCATCGAGGACTGGGTCCGGTAGGACATATGCGTGATTTGTGTTGGCTTCTTGCGTCGCGCGGTGGTCGCAGAGTTCGCGGCGGACACAGTGGTTGATTCGGTCTGGGTCGTCCTCTGCCGGAGCATGTGAGTGAAGGCGACGAAAACCTCGAGTATTTCGGCGGATGTCCGTCGGCGGTTGTTCGTGAGGGCTTCGTGCGGGACATCGGAATCCATGCCGACGGGAGTGAGGCCGCCGATCTTGTTAAAGCCCGGTGGAGTGCCGCTTCCGGGTGGGCTGAGTTCAACTTCCGCGGTCGGGATCGGCAGGTAGACATGGTTGACGTACCGGTATGCCGCACCTGCGCGTGGCTCACCGTCGTTGCCGAGGAATTCTGCAAGTTCGGATGCCGATACGAGCTGGACGGAGAGAAGGGTGTCGTGCTGGATTTTCCACAGGAGGACGAGTCCGCCTTCAGGTCGGGAGAGGTACGCCACTCCGGAAGGTGAGGGCAGGTTCTCGGGCGTGACGCTCACTTCGGCAGACGTCTCGCTGCGCGTGAGGATGTGGGCTGTCATTTCCTCGGAGGCGTAGTACGCGTACCGGTCGGCAGTAGCTCCGCTGGTGCACCGATATGCGTCGTACATTCCCAGCATCGCGTGCTCTTCCATGGCGCCGATGGCGGACCCTTCGGGCCCGAAGCAGAAGTAGCGCTCGCTGTGGACCAGCAGTGATTCAGCTGATTGACCGTAAAATTCGGACCACCACGCGAGAGTGGGGCCGATCGTTCGGGTGGCGCGGAACTCTTCGAACTCGGGCACCACCCAGGCGAATGGCTCGAGGTGTTCGACGACGGGTGTGGCGGTGTCGTCGAGTGCATCCAGTAGCAGCGGCATCTGTGCCGGTTTGAAGTCGGCCAAAGCCTGTTGTGCCTGTCGACGGATCGGGAGGCCGTGTCGGAAATGCTCACCCGCCGCGAACGGCCCAGTGGAGTCCTGTTCGGTCTTGTTCCGGTGTAATGCGTTACTCATCGTTCCACCCTCGAATCTGTGTTGGCTCAGCTGTCGTAATCGACTGCGACTGTGGGGGTGGTGGGATGGGATTGACAGGTCAGGATGAAGCCGGCCTCGGTCTCGGCCGCCTGCAGTGCGAAGTTCTGCTCCATGGATACTTTTCCTGTGATGACTCGGGCTTTGCAGGTGCCGCATGCGCCGCCGAGGCAGGCATAGGGGGCGTCGATATTGTTTTTCAGCGCGGATTCGAGGACGGTCTCACCGGGGGCGAGTTCCACGGTGTGCCGTGCGCCGGACAGGGTGATGGTCACTTGGGAGGCGGGAAAATTGTCGAGGTGTGCGGGTCGGTTCGTGCCGCGGAACAGTTCGAGGTGTATCCGCTCGGTCGGCACCTTGTCGGTTGCGAGGTCATCGCGGATTGTGGTGGTGAGTTCGCTCGGGCCGCACAGGTACCACCGGTCGATCGTGGTGAGGTCGGTGGCGAGCAGGCGTTGAATTGTCGCCAGGTCGATACGGCCGCGCAGGGCTGCGGGGTGGTGTGCCTCGGCGGAGCGGATGTGGAAGATGCGTAGCCGGTCTGCGTACCGGGATTCGAGTTCGTCGAGTTCGGCGGCGAACATGGTCGACTCTGCGGTTCGGTTGCCGTAGAAGAGGGTGAAGCGGCTCTCGGTCTCGATCTCCATGGTGGTGCGCAGAATCGACAGGATGGGGGTGATGCCGCTGCCTGCTGCTACCGCGACATGGTGGTGCCGGGCGAGTGGATCGAGGGGTGCGCCGAAGCTGCCGGTGGGGGTCATCAGTTCCAGGACGTCGCCGGCTCGCAGGGTGTCGACCGCGTAGCTCGAGAACGTCCCGCCGGGGATGCGGCGGATGCCGATCGCCAGTTCTCCCGAAGTGGCGCAGGTGCAGATCGAGTAGTTTCGTCGCACCTTCTTTCCGCCTATGCGGTGGTGCACGGTCAGATGTTGGCCGGCCTGGAAGGCGAACTGGTCCTGAAGGTGGTCGGGAACGTCGAAGGTGACTTTGACGCTGTCGGGTGTGAGGGGCTCGACGCTTGCGACAGGGATCGGGTAGGTGCTGGCATGGCGTGCCGCGGAGGAACGCGGCATACGGACCGGGAGTAGGGCGGCGAGTGTGCCGTTGAGGCGTTTCCACTCCTGGTACTGCGTGGCGTCGAGGTGTTGCCCGAAGACGGTACTGATTTCCGAGTCGCGCTCGAGGTAGGCGGCCTCGTTGCGTCGCCAGGCCGCGACGTAGCGGTAGAAGGGGATGGAGGGGTGTAAGTGGTGAACCAGGTGATAGTTCTGCGACAGGAGCAGGGGAGTGAGGATCCATTCCGAGCCGACGCGGTTACGGGTCGCGCGGTAGCGGTTCTCGCGTTGGGTGTCTTCGAGGTCGTGATGGGGTAGCCAGTCGAACCACCACGCGAGCACGAACATCGCCACCCGTTCGGGAATCAGGTAGATCAAAGCGAGCGTCCACAGATGCCCGGCGAAGGCGGCGGAGACGATGACCGTCACCGACAGGGTCATCAGGGCCGCCGTTTCGGCAATTTCGGCGCGTGGGCGGCGACGCAGGTTGCGCACCAGGAAACTGATGTAGGGCAGGTCCATGGCCGGGAAGCGGATGGGCAGCTGCCACCAGGGTGAGGCGCTCACGGAGTGATCGGGATCGGACTCACCGTCGTTGGTGTTGCGGTGGTGCTCGATATGGATGAACGCGAACGATCTGAAGGAGATCAGCGGCGAGACGAAGAACATTGCCACCCGACCGAAGGCGACGTTGACCCAGCGATGTGAGCTGATCGAGTAATGCGAGGCGTCGTGCAACACGGTGAACAGGACGAAAATTGCTGCCGAGCTCGCGGCGATGGTAGCGATCGCAGGCAACGTGTCGGTGAGGGCAGCCCAGGTCGATGCGCCGAAGAGCGCGAGCGCGAATGTGCCGATGCCGACGATCGGCCAGGACAGCGTGGGAACCTGCTCGCCGGGATCGGGCAGGGCGTGCTGCGAGGCCGCTGCCGGGGGTTGGGGGTGTCGAGTCGTGGTCGACATCGGACTCCTCTGCGCGCTTTGGGATGAGATTTCTCACAACGTACAAACGGCGGGCATTGGTCGACAAGGCCATCCCAGCCCTCTGAGGTGTGCTGTCAGCACATCCGGCGCGCTCGGGCCCCGGTCAGCGCGGCTTCGGCTCGGGCAACACCGCGGCCCCCAGCACATTGCAGACGATCAGCGCCGCGTGCAGTTCGGCGATGTTGCTCGTCGCGGGCCTGCCTCTGCGCTCTTCGGCACGACGCATCCTCTGCAGGACCGTGTTCCGATGGATTCCCAAGGTGCTCGCGGCGGTCGCCAGACTCCCTTGCGCGTCGAGAACAGCCAGGAGCGCGGCGCGCTCGCCGCGCTCTTTCGCGTCGTCCCGTGCGAGCTCGCCGAGCTGAGCGGAAACGAAGGCCCTCGCCGCATCCAGGTCACGCGAGATGGCGTCTACCAAGGCAACATCGCTGAACTCTGTGATCGATGGCGCCGCACGCCCGGACAGTTCGATGATTCGGCGTGTGCGTAGAGCCTCGAGATGGGACGTCCGGAAGCCTGCTGCCCCCGGATGGGGTGAGCCCACCGCGATGTGAACGTTCTCGCGTTCGCCGGGAAACTCCGTCGCCATGCCGTTGGGTGAAGTCCGCACGTCCCCCGTTAGCGATGCCCATCCCCACACCGCAAGTGGGCCGTCCGCCACAACGAGTGAGTGACCAGCCCCGAGGAACCTACCGACCCGCCTGGCGAATCCCTCGAGGTCGACACCGCGTTCGTCGACCCAGCACACGAAACCGATCTGCCGACCCGTGAGCCGGTGGCTGAGCACACGTTCGGCGCGCGCGATGTCGACACGTTCTCCAGCGAGCAGTGCCCGCACGACATCGGCGCGCTCGGCGCGTGCCTGGTTCTGGCGTCGGTCGAGCTCGGCGACGTACTCGGCAGCCACCAGACTGGAAATGCGATCGATGTATCGAAATCCGAAGCGCTCCAGATCGATAAACGTCCTCAGTGCAACCGCAGGGTCCTCGATCCAGTCAGTGAGTGAGTCGGAAAGCTTCTCAGTGAAGTACTCATGACCCAACCGATAGAACCGCAGCATCACATCGACGCTGTGCCCTCGTGACGCCATTGCGCGCGCGTGTTCGAGCGCCGTCACCGGCGCCTCCGCAGCCGCTACGTCGATCCCGTGACGAACCATCGACAGTGCCGCTTCGAGATTCGACGAGCACGACCCCAGGGTCAGGCCGCGAAGCTCGTCATCCCCGCCGACCTCCGGAATTCGCTCGACCAAATACTTCAGCATGTCGTCAGCCAGGCTGGACACATTCGCCAGTAGAGACGCGGCGATGCCGCGTAAGGCGACCGCGCCGTTGTCAGGCTCCAGCGCGTCCATATCTGCACACTAGTGGCCGGCGGTCGCGAATGCGCCAAGCCTGGCGCGTCAGCCGAGCTGCTCGAACAGGGACACGATGATCCCTTCGGGCCCACGCACGTAGGCCATCCGCACGCTGTTCTCGTACTCGCCGATGCCGCCGATGAGCCCGTACCCGTCCGCAGCCACCGCGTCGACGGCCGCCTGGAGGTCGCCGACCTCGAAGGACACGTTGCGCAGTCCGAGCTCGTTGGCCATCGCTTTGGGCGATCCGGGCACGTGTTCGGGCGTGACGAAGGTCGCGAGTTCCAGCCGGGAGCCGCCGCCGGGCGGCCGCAGCATCGCAATCTCACAGCGCGCGCCAGGGATGCCGCAGACGGTCTCCACGAACTCACCCTCCACGGATCCGGTGCCCTCTACCTCGAGACCCAGTCCGACGAAGAACGCCGTTACCGAGTCGAGGTCCGCGACGGTGATGCCGACGTGGTCGAAACGTTGTACGTGTGCCATGGGATCCATCCTCCAGTGTTGTCTCGCCGATTCGACCGTCTTGCCGATTCGACGCTGGGACGGAGCCGGGGCTGGATTTTCGACATCATGCGTTTCCGCACGCAATTCTCGCCCAACGATGACAATGGACATTGTGACAATGCTATTGTGGTGAAGAAAGTCGACCGAGGAGTGGTGATGTCCGTCGAGAGTGCACGGGACGTCCTCCGTGATGCCCATCCAACATCCCGGAGAATGCACGTCAGTGACCGTCAGGACACGGCTGAGCGGCTCCTCGCCTCCGCGGCACGCAAGTCCTACGACCCGCTGATCGAGGTCGACTGGGATGCGCCGATCCCCGCGGACCGGTACGGCATGACCCCCGAGTGGTGCAGCCTCTACGGCACCGAACTCTGGGACACCATGACGGAGGAACAACGCGTCACTCTCACCAAGCACGAGGCGGCGAGTATCGCCGGTACCGGAATCTGGTTCGAGCTGATCCTCATGCAGATGCTCGTCCGGGACATCTACTTCCACGATCCGGCCACCCCGCACGTTCAGTTCGCGCTCACCGAGATTGCCGACGAGTGCCGTCACTCCACGATGTTCGCGAGGTCGGCGCAGCGCTTCGGAATTCCGTCGTACCGGCCCAAGTGGTGGATCCGTCAGGCGGCTCGCGCCTTCAAGGCGACTGCCACCGGATCCCTGGCATACGGCGGGACGTTGTTCGCCGAGGAGATCCTCGACATGATGCAGCGCGACTTCATGCGGGACGAGCGAGTTCAGCCGGTGACACGCACGGTCAGCAGAATTCACGTCCTCGAGGAGTCGCGGCACATCAAGTACGCACGCGAGGAAACAATCCGGCGAATCCGATCGGCGTCCTGGTTCGCGAGGGCCCGGGTGCGGTTGGCGCTCGGTGTCATCGCCTATTTCATCGTCACCAGCCTGGTGAACCCGCAGGTCTACGCGGCGGCGGGTCTCGACGTGGACGCGGCGAAGAGGGCAGCCAGATCGAATCGCCACTATCACGACAAGATCCGCGAGGGCTGCGCCAAGACCGTCGAATTCCTCGACGAGGTGGGACTCATCGGTGGCCCGTCGAGGCTTCTGCTCGAACGGGCGCACATCGTCTGATGAAGGAATATCGGATCGACGACCTCGCACGCGAGGCGCGGGTGAGCGTGCGCAACGTGCGCGTCTACCAGGACCGCGGACTTCTCCCGCCACCACGGAAACAGGGGCGGACCGGGTGGTACAACGAGTCGCATCTGGCCCGGCTGCACCTCATCGGCCGGATGCTCGACCGCGGATACACCTTCGCCACCATCAGCGAGCTGCTCACGGCCGCCCAGTACGGACTGCACGTCACCGATGTGCTCGAGACCGATGATCCCGGCAGCCGGTGGAGGAAACGCAAGCGCGCCGCGCGACTCACCCTGGCGGAACTCCGGCGGATGTTCGGTGCGCAGACCACCGACGAGAATATTGCGCGGGGAACCGAGCTCGGCGTGCTCGTCCCCTCCGGTGACGACTACGCGGTGAACAGTCCTCGACTCGTGGAGGCGGCCCAGGTTCTCGTCGACGCGGGTATCCCACTCGAGGACGTGCTCGAACAGACCGCAGCCGTGCGCAAAGACCTTTCCGACGTCGCCGCTCGATTCGTCGCGGTCGTCGCCGACCGGTACCTCGCACCCGAGGGCGAGCAACTCGAGCTCGACGAGGCGAAGATCTCGGACATCGTGCGGCTCGTCGAGCAGATGCGGCCACTCGCACACGACGCCGTCCAGACACTTTTCACGCAGGCGATGGAAGAGCAGATCTCCCGCGCCCTCGAGAAAGCCGCACAGCAACTCGGGGATCCGCCGAGTTCCGCGCGGACGTCCGACAACGACCGCGCAAGTTGACAACTCACGGACGTCGCCGCACGGCGGTGTCACCCAGATGACAGGGGTAAGAATGACCAGCAGTTCGCGCACCACCGCCCTACGGGCACTCGCCGGCGTCGCCGGAGTGGGCGCTGCCTTCGTTGCAGCAGCGGCGATTCGGCACAAGCGCATCACTCGCGGTCTGACGCTGACGACCGAGGTCGCACCGAACGAACTGCTGCGTACCCCGAGCTTGCGACCCGACGTCAGCGAGATCGTCACCGACGACGGCGCCACCCTGTATGTGCGCGCCTATGGTCCGGTGGACGGCGACCCCATCGTGTTCAGCCACGGCTGGACCTGCTCGACCGAGTACTGGTACCCGCAAGTGAACGCCCTCTCAGGCGAATACCGCGTGATCACCTACGACCAGCGCGGGCACGGTCGGAGCACCGTCGGCTCCCTCGCTCTCGGCCCCGACGTCCTCGCCGACGACCTGTCCGAGGTGCTGAGGGCGACTGTCCGCGAGGACAAGAAGGCCGTCCTGGTCGGCCACAGCATGGGCGGCATGAGCATCATGGCCTGGGCCGGCCGTCATCCCGACGAGGTACAGAAGTATGCGTCCGCGGTCCTGCTCGCCAGCACCGCCTGCGACCGGCTCATCGCCGAGACCACGGTGATTCCCCTCCCGAATCGCTTCCCGCGAGTGCCGGTCCCGGTCGGCCGTGCGGTGCTGAGTGCACCGATGCCGCTGGTGTCTTCGCCGGTGATGACCCGGGCGATCCAGTACGTGTCGATGTCGCCGAACGCCAGTCCCGCCGAGGTCAGCTTCTGCGAGAACATCGTGCGCGAGTGCAAGCCCCGCATTCGCGGGGGCTGGGGTGCCGCGCTGAGCGGGCTCGACATCCACGAAGCACTCGACCACCTCACCGTGCCGACCACCGTGCTCGTCGGGTCCATGGACCGGCTCACACCACCGGTCCACGCGCGCAAGCTCGCTCGCGTGCTGGACGAAGCGGGACATCTCGACCGGCTCATCGTGCTCCCCGGTGTCGGGCACATGAGTTCCGTCGAGAACATCGACGAGTTCGACAAGGAGATCGTCCGGCTGCGCAACCTGTAGCCGCAGCGGTTTTTCAGCTGAAGACCACGGTCTTGCGGCCGTGTACGAGGACGCGGTCCTCGAGGTGCCAGCGCAGGCCGCGGGACAGCACGAGCTTCTCGATGTCGCGGCCCTGCCGCACCATGTCCGCGACCTCGTCGGCGTGATCGACGCGAATCACGTCCTGTTCGATGATGGGGCCTGCGTCCAGCTCTGCCGTCACGTAGTGGCAGGTGGCGCCTATCAGTTTCACTCCTCGTGCGAAGGCCTGGTGATACGGGCGGGCGCCGACGAACGAGGGCAAGAAGCTGTGGTGGATGTTTAGGGCGCGTCCCGCCCAGTGCTCACACAGTTCCGAGGGCAGCACCTGCATGAACCGGGCGAGGACCACAGCGTGCGGATCGTGCGCGTCGACGAGTTCCCGGACCTGCTCGAAGGCCGGACCACGTTCGGCCGGATCCTTGGGGAAGGGCACATGGTGGAAGTCGATGCCGTGGCGTCGGGTGACGCTCTCGAGGTCGCGGTGATTGCCGATCACCGCGCAAATGTCTGCCGGCAGCTCCCCGCCCGCCGCCCGACCCAACAGGTCGTGCAGACAGTGCGCTTCCTTGCTCACGAGCAGCACCACACGCTTGCGTTCACCCGTGTCGGACACCGTCCATTCCGTATCCGGGCCCAGCTCGGCCGCGACGGCAGCGAATCGTTCGCGCAGCTCGTCGATCGACATGTTCACCGACGACGCCCGCACGGCCTGCCGGGTGAAGAACCAGCCGGTGTCGGCGTCGGCGTGATACGCGGCCTCGACGATCCACCCGCCCACCTCGGCGAGAAACGTCGAGATCCGGGCGACGATGCCGGTGCGGTCGGGGCAGCCGAGGGACAGAACGTACCGGTGATCGTCGGAAGAAGCAGTGCTCATGGGCAACAGTCTTTCAGGTGGCCCGCCGGCCGGTCACGACTGCGGTACCCACCAGGGTTCCGGCGTCGACGTCATGGATCGCCCGCTCGGTGAGGAGCTGCAGGAAGTCCCGGCGAATCACTTCGACGGTGTTGTCGTCGAAGGGCGAGAGGGCTCCGCGCAGTGCACCACCCAGCACGAGATCCCAGGCGAACTCCGGTGTCGCGGGGATCAGATTGGACAACTCACGGACCTCCGTGGACTCCGCACCGAGGTCGGCCAGCCACTGATGGAGACCGTCCGGGGTGTCGATGCGATCGAGAACGTCGAACCGAGACGCGCTCTGCTCCGGTGCGGGTTCCTGCTGCCGGGCGACTGCGGCCAGGAACGCGTCGGCGAATTCGCGCAGCGCTCCGCGTCGCCACACGGTGATCCCCACCTTCCCACCGGGTCTGACCAAACCGGCGAGCCGGGTGAACGCCGCATCCATGTGCGGCAGGAAGAAGACGCCGTACGAGCATGCGAGCGCGTCGTAACCGGCCGAAGGCACCGTGCTCGGCGGCTCCCAGGTGGTGGCGTCCGCACACACGAACTCGATGTTCTTCAAGCCGCGTTCCGCGCTCTTCACCCGGCCCTGTTCGAGCAGTTCGTCTGCGAGGTCGACGGCATGGACCAGCCCGGCGGGCCCCACGGCGGTAGCGGCGGGGATCGCCGAAGCTCCTGCACCGCAACACACGTCGAGCACGGCATCGCCGGGGTGCAGTCCGAGCTGGAAGACGAGGGACTGCCCGGCCGGTGACCACACTGCCGTGGTGAGTCGATCGAACTCCTGGCGGGCCTCGTCGAAGATCGCTCCGGGATTGGTCATACCGCGATGCTAGGCCGTGGACGCGGGTCGCCGGCGGCGTTGTGCGAAGCTCGGAGCATGCCGGACGTTGCACTGACCCGTTCCGAGGTGGCCGCCCTCGTCGACCACACACTCCTCAAACCCGAAGCGACCACCGCCGACGTCGACGCGCTCATCACCGAGGCCCGCTCGCTCGGCGTTCTCGCGATCTGCGTGTCACCGTCGATGCTGCCCGTCCGGGCCGCGGGTCTGGTCACGGCGGCAGTGGTCGGGTTCCCGTCGGGAAAACACCACTCACTCGTCAAGGGTGCCGAAGCCCGGCTCGCGGTCGATCAGGGCGCGCAGGAAATCGACATGGTGATCGACATCGGCGCCGCGGTCGCGGGTGATTTCAACGCCGTCCTCGCCGACGTGCTCACCGTGCGCGAGGCCATCGGCGACGGCCCGGTGCTGAAGGTGATCCTCGAAACAGCGGTCCTGACCGACCATGCCATCGTGGAGTCGTGCCGCGCCGCCGAACGCGCAGGTGCCAACTTCGTCAAGACCTCCACCGGATTTCATCCTGCAGGCGGAGCGTCGGTCGACGCCGTACGGCTGATGGCCCAGACCGTCGGGGGACGGATCGGCGTGAAGGCGAGCGGGGGCATCCGCACCGCCCAGGCAGCGATCGACATGATCGACGCCGGAGCGACGCGACTAGGCCTGTCGGGAACCCGCGCCGTCCTCGACGGGCTGCCCGACTGACCCGTCCGCTCGATTAGACGAGCAGTCCGCAGCTGCTCTGCTGCTGTTCCTGCTGCTGCTGGGTACCGGCTGCCGGCATCGTGTACGCGCCGCCCTCGAGGGTGATCTCGATGGCGTCGTCGGTGACCTCCAGCGAGGTCGGCTGCATTCCGAGCGGGTACGTCTGCAGGCTCGAGGTGAGGGTCTGCACGATTCCGTCGACCAGGTCGGTGGGAAGACCGAACCCGAGGATCTCGGCGTTCACCGTCTTCACCTGAACCGTTCCGCCGCCGGCCTCGGGCCGGACGGTCAGCTCGGCGAGTCCGGCAGGACCGACCGAGAAGGTCAGGGTCCCGGCGTCCGCATCCGCCTTGACGGCGCTGACGAGGGAGCCGAACGCCTGCTGCTGCAGCGTCGCCAGAATTCCCTCGGTCGACCAGTGAATGTGGGCGTCCGAGCTGCCGATGGTGCCGCTGCTCTCGGGGGTGTCCTCGATGCGGATGTCGTTGATCTGGGCGTTGACCTGCATTCCCACTGCGGGACCGAACTTCGTGTCGTCACTGTCGATGGTGATGTAAGGGACGTTCTTGTCCAGCGATTGCAGCAACACGGGTTTCCAGCTCAGGCCCACGTCCACCTTGGACCCGAGCTGGCTCTCGAACTGATCTGCCATGCAGCTCTTCACGCTGTGGCGGACATAGAGTTCACCGCCGACCAGCACGGCGACGAGCGCGGCGATGACGATCAGCGAGATGACGAGCACACGGTTACTTCGGGATGCGGAGTTCGTTCGGGCTGCCATTGCACGGATTCTTCCCGACAACTCTGAACAATTTCTGTGAATACCGCCGCGGGGCGCACGCGAAGTTCGCGAGAAAGTGTGATTCACGACACAGGAGACCGTAATGTGAGGGAATGTCCGGATGGTTGGCTCCACGTCCCGGCGGCCCCGGGCGTGACGGTGTCGGTGAAGAACTGACACGTCTCGCTACGGCGCAAGCCGGATATTTCACCACGGCGCAAGTACTGCGCCTCGGCTTCACGGCCGATGAGATCGGTGAGCACGTCAGCGCAGGATCTTGGGACAAGATCGAGCGAGACCTGTTCCGACTGAACGACAGTCCCCACTCCGACCTCGACGAGTTCGCGAAGTGGTGCACGTGGTTCGGTGCCGCCGCGGCCGTCTCGCACCAGAGCGCGGCCGAACTGCACGGTCTCGGGCACCTGTACCCGCGGTTCATCCACCTCTCCACCGTGCTGTCGCCACCCTCGCCCACGCAGCAACTGGCGCTGCACCGCCGTTCGCTTCGCGCGGAGGACTGCGAGCAGGTGGGACCACTGCGGATCACCACACCGACGTGTACCGCGCTCGACCTCGCCGCCAGCGGCATCTCACAGGAACTGCTCGACGAGGTGGTCTCCGACGGGGTCGCGATCGGTCGCCTGGATGTGCGGACCCTGCACGGCGAGTGTGGGTCGCTGCCCGCGCAGGTCGCTCAGCGCGTCGAGCATGCGCTGGCCACCTGCACCTGACGAAGGCTCCGCCGAACAACCCCGACGTGCAACGTCTTTCGGCGAGGAACGTGACGGGACGGCTCTGTGGGGGAGTGCGGGATTACCTCGGCGACTGCGCCGGCGCCACCAGGTCCCACGGAACGGTGAGCACGTTGTCGCGAATACGCCTGCGCTGCGGTTGCACCGGTACACCCTGCGCACGTAGCAGCTGAAGGGACGCTCGCCACCGCACCCGGGGGCCGAACGAGCCGTGCGGTGCGGCGATGGCCCAGGCCCGGTCGACGGCGGCGAGCAACGCGTGGATCGGTTCGCCGGGAACGTTGCGGTGGATCAGCGCCTTCGGCAGGCGTTCGGCGATGTCCGATGGAGTCTCGACGTCGAAAGGATCCCAGGCCAGCGTCAGCGACAGGGGGCGGATGGCGTCGAGCAACACCCAGGCGCAGCGTCGGCCGAGTTCGTCACACGTGCCCTCGAGAATCAGCCCGCCCGGCGCAAGGCCGGACTGCATGAGCGCCCAGGCCGGCCCGACCGACTCCTCCGGATACTGCCGCAGCACATTGAATGCGCGGACGAAGACCGGACGCAGGCCGGACAATTCGAAACCGCCCCGCGCGAAACTCACTCCGTTGCCGCCCTCGACCACCCGTTCGGGATCGATCTCGAGACCCACCACCCGTCGATCACGCCGTACCGAGAGGAGTCGGTCGGCGAGTTCGAAGGTGGTGTGCGGGCGATTGCCGTAGCCGAGGTCGACGACGAGTGGGTCGGCGCTGTCCCCGAGCGTGCGGCGCACCAACGCGTCGTTCACAAGCCAGCGATCGCTGCGCCGCAGACGGTTGATGCCGGTAGTGCCCCGAGTGATGACACCTCGGGGGGTGAGGCCGGCCTGGGCACCACGGGGCCGCCTCAGCGTCGCTGAAGTCATGGGAACTGTGTGCTGTGGAAGCTACTGCTGGGATAACCAGTTCTCGGTGATCTCGGCCTCGGCGCGGAAGAGGTCGATGAGGTTGACGAGCATCAGCTGCTCGAGCTTCCCGCCGATGAACGGCAGGTACACCTTTGCCTCGGACGACGTGCGGAACGTGCATCCGGTGTCGGTGGCGAACAGTTTCATGGTGCCCGTCAGGCTGCCGGGTCCGGCGGGGATCGATGCCTCGTACGTTCCGGTGGTCGGGTCACCGAACGGGGTGTACGACTCCTTACGAGTGATGACCATGTCTTTCTTCATCACGGTCTGCGCGATCTCCGGGAGTTCGGAGCGCGGCAGGATGTGGTGAAGGACGATGTCGATTCCGTCGTCGCTGACCTCGAAGTGCTCGATGTGGTTCTCGGAGTACTTCCGCATCTCCTCGATGCGCGCGTCCCAGTAGTCGCGGTTGGTGAACGCGCCGTACACCTCTTTCGGGGTGTACTTGTAACGGGCTGAGTAGTCGATGCGGCGAGCCATGATCGTCAAGGTTACCGGACTGTGACCGAACACAATCGACGCCCGCCCCAGGTCGGGGACCGTCGAGACGCCGCTCGGCGGGTATCAGGCGCCGAGCCACCGCTGCGTGAACTCCTGCTCCTTGTCGATCAGGCGCAGCACCTCGTCTCCGATGGCGCCTTCGATCTTGCCGCCGATCAACGGGATTTTGACCTCGGCCTTGCCGGTGACCTGGACTTTCGTGCCGGAGCCCTCGCTGGTGAGGGTTTGCGAACCCGAGATCTCAGCCGGTGCGCCGGTGACCCGAGCAGTGAAGGTGCCGGACGCGCGACCGCCGTCGAGCGCGTTCCACGTTTCGGTGCGCGTGATCACGAGGTCCCCCGATCGGACCTTCGCGACGATGCTCGGCAGATGGTCGGCGGGAATCGACTGCGTCATGGACACCGAGATGGTCCCGGGCCCGGTCGTGACCTCGTCGAGCGTGGCTCCCGGCCCGCCGACCTCGGCGATCCGGTCGCGCCAGTACTGCTCGGTGGTCAGGCCGGCGTGGACCTGTTCGACGGGGAAGGAGTAGGTCGAGGAATGCTCGATGCGGCGGCTCACGGTGCGCAGGCTACCGTTTGCGGATGTGTGGGATGTGAGCATTGTCAGTCAACTCGTCGATTCCGGCGCCTTCGTGTCCGAGAATCTCGACTTCTCGGAAATGACCACCCTGCGGGTGGGCGGGCCGGCGCGCATTGTGGCCGAGTGCCCGACCACCGAGGTGCTGGTCGATGTGGTCCGCCTGCTCGACGCCAGTGGCATACCGACGCTGATTCTCGCGGGCGGCTCCAATCTGGTGATCGGTGACGACGGTTTCGACGGTGTGGTGGTCCGTGTGTCGAACACCACCGTGGAATTCGACGAGGGATTCGTCACTGCCGAGGCCGGTGCCGAGTGGGATCAGGTCGTGGCGCAGACCGTCGCCGCCGAACTCGGCGGGCTCGAATGTCTGTCTGGGATCCCCGGCTCGACGGGTGCCACTCCGGTGCAGAACGTCGGGGCGTACGGCGTCGAGATCGGCAGCATGTTGCGGCGCGTGCGGCTCCTCGACCGCCGCACCGGCGAGGTCCGATGGGTGCAGCCCGACGCACTGGGACTCGGGTACCGCACGAGCGTCCTGAAACACACCGACGCCGCCCTCGTGCTCGCGGTGGAACTGACAGTGCACCGGGACGGTTTGAGCGAGCCGTTGCGCTACCGGGAACTGTTCTCTGCCCTGGAGGCGGAGGAAGGGGACCGGCGACCGTCGATCGAGGTCCGCAACGCCGTCCTCGACCTGCGCAGAAGCAAAGGCATGGTGCTCGACCCCGACGATTACGACACCTGGAGTGCCGGGTCCTTCTTCACCAATCCCGTCGTACCCGACAGCGAACTGGCCGCCGTTCTCGCTGCCGTCGAAGCTCGACTCGGTGACGTCTCGGTGCCGCAGTATCCGGCCGCCACGGGCACCAAGCTCTCCGCCGGATGGCTGATCGAGCGGGCCGGGTTCTCGAAGGGGTATCCCGCCGAAGGCGCCGCAGCCCGCTTGTCCACCAAGCACACCCTGGCACTCACCAATCGCGGCGCGGCGAAGACCGAGGATCTCCTGGCCCTTGCGCGGGACGTGCGGGACGGTGTCCAGTCGGCGTTCGGTGTCCGCCTCGAACCGGAACCCGTCACGGTGGGCTGCGCGATCTGAAAGGTTGGTCCGTAGCGCAGGTAACGTGTCAGTCGTGCATGAACTGGGTTCTCGGACAAGCAGGAAGCGGGTCGCGTATGTCGCGGCGGCGCTGATCGCTCTCGTCGCCTTGCTCGCCGGTTGCACGGTGGGCTCGCAGTCCGGGACGCCCGTCGCCCCGCCCGAACCGGTGGTTCAGGTCACCCAGAATCCGGAGTCCGGTTCGCAGGACGTGAACCCGGTGTCGCCGGTCTCGGCCACCGCCGCCGAGGGCACTTTCACCGATATCGCTCTCGTCAATGCGGAGGGCCGTGTCGTACAGGGGGTCCTGTCGCCCGACCGAACCACGTTCACTGTCGGTGAGGCTCTCGGCTACGGATCCACTTACACGTGGCAGGGCACTGCAGTCGGTACCGACGGCAAGACGGTCACCGTCGACGGCAGCTTCACCACCGTGCAACCCGAGCAGACGATCTCGGCCAACCTGAACATCGGTGACGGTCAAGAGGTCGGTATCGCCGCGCCCATCATCGTGCAGTTTCACGACACCGTCGAAGACAAGGCCGCGGTGGAGAAGGCGATGACGGTGACGACGACGCCGCCCACTCCGGGGTCGTGGGCCTGGCTGCCGGACGACAACGGGTCGCGCGCGCACTGGCGACCGCAGAACTACTGGGCACCGGGCACCACCGTGAATCTGGACGCCAGGCTGTACGGGCTCGACTTCGGTGACGGAGCCTACGGAGCAGAGGATCTGTCGCTCGACTTCACCATCGGCCGCAGCCAGATCGTGATCGCCAACGCGCCCAGCCACCGTATGCAGGTGGTGCGGGACGGCCAGACCATCATGGACATCCCGGTCAGCTACGGCGAGGGCAACGAACCGCGCAACGTCACGCGAAGCGGCATCCATATGGTGACGGAGAAGCACGAGGACTTCCTCATGTCCAACCCGCCGTTCTACGAGAACGTCCGCGAGCGGTGGGCGGTGCGCATCTCGAACAACGGCGAATTCATCCACGCGAATCCCGAGACGCTCGGTGTGCAGGGGTCGTCGAACGTCACCAACGGCTGCATCAATCTGTCGCTGGGCGACGCCCAACAGTATTTCGGCACGGCCATGTACGGCGATCCTGTGGAGGTCACCGGCACCTCCATCGCATTGTCGGCAGCCGACGGCGACATCTACGACTGGGCCGTCGATTGGCCGACCTGGCAAACGATGTCCGCGCTCGCGTAGGGGAACCGAACCGGCCCCCGCTGCGTCTACCTGAACGAGTCCCGATTTTCGGGACAGGTCGAACGGTAGGGGGCTGCGGTGGCGGGATGGATGCTGTTGGGATCGGTGGCGTTGATCGTTGCCGCGGTGTGGGCCGTGGTCCTACTGCTCGAATATCAGGATCGCCGCGCCGACGGACGGGACCGGTGACGAGCCGCAGTGAGGCTCGTCGGTTCCTGACGTCTCGGGTCACGTCGTGCGGTGGAAACGTCCCGAGGAGGCCTGATCTCGGGGCTTGACGACGATCTGGTCGATGTTGACGTGCGAGGGGCGCGATGCCACGAACCCGATGATGTCGGCGACGTCGGCGGCTACCAGCGGAGTGATCCCCTCGTACACCTTGTCGGCGCGCTCCTTGTCGCCCTCGAACCGCACCAGCGAGAACTCCGTCTCCACAGCGCCCGGCGCAACCTCGGTGAGGCGAACGGGCTTGCCCAGCAACTCTCCACGCAGCGTCCGATGCAGCACGGCCTGTGCGTGTTTGGCCGAGGTATAACCGGCGCCGTTGTCGTAGGCCTCGAGCGCCGCCACCGACGTGATGGTGACGATCAGCCCGTTGCCCGAGTCGACGAGTTTGGGCAGGAGCGCCCTGGTCACCCGCAGGGTTCCCAGGACGTTCGTCTCCCACATCCAGCGCCAGTCGTCGAGGTCGGCGTCGAGGACCGGCGCCAGCCCCTTGGCCCCACCCGCGTTGTTCACCAGTACATCCACCCGGGGCAGGACTGCCGTGAAGGCGTCCACCGAGTCGTCGTCGGTGACGTCGAGCTCGAGCGCCGTACCCCCGATGTCCTCGGCGATCTTTTCCAGTCGATCCACCCGCCTCGCTCCGATGACCACATGAAAACCCTGGTCAGCCAGTGTGCGGGCGGTGGCTTCGCCGATTCCGGAGCTCGCTCCGGTGACAACGGCGACGCGGGTGTCGGGTGAGATGATCATGCGGCCATGGTAGGGCGGGGGCCCTACTCGCGAACGGGCGCGGGCTCGTCGATGACCGAGTAGCTGCTCGCGTCGCCTGCGATGCTGCGGCTGCGTTCGCCGTGGATGTCGACGG
The DNA here is from genome assembly GCF_023667485.2 of Rhodococcus sp. MSC1_016. Lineage (NCBI taxonomy): Bacteria > Bacillati > Actinomycetota > Actinomycetes > Mycobacteriales > Nocardiaceae > Rhodococcus > Rhodococcus sp. MSC1_016. The sequence continues at coordinate 3,841,219 of NZ_JAMOZI020000001.1, read as the reverse complement.
GCACGTCCCCGGCCAGGGTGATGCGATTGAGCCGGCGGTACTGATCCCCGTAGTCGGCGACGGCGTAGTGCTGCGTTGCGCGGTTGTCCCAGACGGCGACATCGCCCGGCTGCCAGTTCCACCGGGTCGTGTACTCGAGGGAGATGGCGTGATCCTGCAGAATCCGGAACAGCGCCTGCGATTGCGCAGAGCTCAGGCCGACGAGATTCTTCACGAAATGGCCGAGCAGCAGGGTGCGTTCGCCGGTCTCCGGGTGCACCCGCACCACCGGGTGCACCGTCTCGAAGTAGGTGGACTGGAACTCGGCGCGGTACTCCTGCGTCTTCTCGTTCTGCGCCCGCTCCGCGCTCGTCGCGGCGTAGTCGTAGACGTTGGTGTGGGTGGCCCACAGGTTCTCGGCGAGAATCTTGAGAGGCTCCGGTAGCGCGTTGTATGCCGCGACCCCGGACGCCCAGGTGGTGGAGCCGCCGTAGGTCGGAAGTTGCACGGCACGCAGAATCGACGCTTTCGGGATGCGGTCGACGAAGGTCACGTCCGTGTGCCAGCTGTTGGCCTTGCCGTAGTCGGAGTCGATGGGCAGCACCGTGGTTCCCCGGGAGGTGACGGTGGGGTGCGCGGTGGTGGGGGAGCCGAGCAGCTGCGCGAACTCGTACTGGGAATCGTCCGTCAGGTGCTGCTGTCCGCGGAAGAAGATCACTTTGTGGGTGAGCAGCGCCCGGTGGATCAGCGACACCGTGGCGGGGTCGAGGTCGCCGCCGAGCCGAACACCGTCGATCCGGGCCCCGATGTGTTCGCCCAGTTGTACGACGCCGGCAGCACCCGGAACGGCAGGGGAGTCGGCAACCTGATCGGGCGCGAAATCGATAGACATGATGGGCCTTTCGGGTATCGGAAGCGATGTGCAGTCCTGCAACCGAACCATCGGCGCGGCACCGCTGGAAGGTTTGGCGTCACTCTGATCGCAAGAGTCGCGGGGACCGCCGAATCGGCAGAGATTGGTGAAAGCGACCGAAGGTGCTATTTTTCTTGGCATGTCCTCAGGCCAGCCGACCGCTCCGCGGGTCACCTATGTGACTTCCGCGCTGGGATCGCGGCTGCCGTTGGCGCGGGAACTGTGTTGTCGCTGTTTCAGCGTCTCCAGCTGACCCGCGCAGTCTTCTCCTGATCAGCCGTCCGCGTCCCCGCAGGGACGACGCCGTGTTCGGACGAAGGTGCGCACCGCCTCCGTACGCAAGGACTACTCCGTGTCTACCCCCACTCTTTCCAGTTCGAACCTGAGCGCCTCTCCCCGGTTCCAGCGTCCCCTGTCTCGTCCGCGCCTGACCATCGTTCCTCCCGAATTGCGGATCAGCGACGGTCCCGCCGCCGGTGTCCTGCGTGTGGCCCGTGCTCGCGGCCCCCTGTCGCGGGATGTGGCCGCCAAGGCGACCGGCCTCAGTATTGCGACCGTCAATCGTCAGGTATCGACGCTTCTCGATCTCGGGTTGCTCCGCGAGCGCGGCGATCTCACGCCCTCCGGTGCGATCGGTCGTCCCCGCGTCCCGTTCGAGGTGAACCACGAGCCGTACCTCACCGTGGGAATCCACATCGGCGCCGTGGTGACCAGCATCCTCGCGAGCGATCTGCGCGGGAAGGTGCTCGGGGCTGTGGAAGTTCCGACGCCGCGCGGTCCGTCCGCCGAGGCCCTGACCGGTATCGCCCGCAGCGCACGGGCTTTCGCGTCCCGCTGGCACCGGCGCCGTCCGCTGTGGGCGGGCGTCGCTCTCGGTGGACGCGTCGATGCACAGACGGGTGTGGTCGATCATCCCCGGTTGGGGTGGAAGTCGGCGCAGGTCGGAGCCATCATCGCCGCCGGCCTCGGATTGCCGGTGTCCGTCGCCGCCCACGTCGAAGCGATGGCCGCGTCGGAACTGTTACTGAGCCCGGACAGTGAGGATTTCGTGGCGCAGGGTGAAACGGGGCTGTACTTCTACGCGCGCGAAACCGCGGGAATTGCCATCACCATCGACGGCCGGGTGCACACGCCGTCGAGTGGGCCGGGTTCCATCGCGCACCTCCCCACCGGTTCCTCGGCGCAGTGCTCCTGCGGCTCGAGCGGATGCCTCGAAGCCACGATCAGCGATCGTGCAATTCTCGGCGCCGCAGTGTCGGCGGGCATCCTGCCGGAGTCGGCACGGCTGCCGTCGATGAGTGCGCTGTACAAGGTGGCGGCGTCCGGATCGGTTGCTGCGCACGGTCTTCTGGTCGAGCGCGCCCAGGTGCTGGGTAAGACGGTGGCAATGCTGCGGGACCTGTTCAATCCGGATCGGGTGATACTCGGTGGTCAGGCCTTCACCGAGTATCCGGCCGGAATTCCGCACGTAGCCGACGCGTTCGCTCGAGCGTCGTCGTTGGAGCGCAAGGACATTCGCATCACGGGCTTCGGGAACCGGGTGCAGGAGTATGCGTCGACGGTGGTGTCATTGAGCGCTCTGTACTCGGACCCGGTCGGTGCGATGCGGCGTGTGTCTCTCGAGTAGGTGCGGATGGATTGGTCAGCCGCGCGCGTACTAGGCTGCGCAGCTGACTTTTCCGTCGGCAACGGCGCCGTCGGACAGCGGTCAGCTGAGGGGTGGCGCCGACGTCGCGTCCGGCGCGGCTCCGCGTCGCCGCAGTTCCTCGCGGGCGCGCTCGATGCCCCCGTGTTCGAGCGCTGCCAGAGGAGATTCGTCTGCCCACACGAGACGACCACGGCGACGGACCGTGACGCTCATCGACCCGGCGAGATGTTCGAGGGCGCCCGCGATGTTGCGACGTTCCTCGGGCAGTGGGACCGGCAGCACGTGTGCGGAGCCCAGCGGTGAAGTGCCCTCGACCTCGACGCTCCAGGTGCGGTTTCGCCCCCGCAGCGACCAGCGATCTTCGGTCACGTGCGCTCGTACCGGGGAGGTGACGGGGTTGCCGAGGCGAAACACGGTGCCGTCGGGCAGGGCGACGACCACGGCGGTCACCTCGGTCCGCAGCGGACCTGCGGAGATCTCGCCGCCCGCGAACGCCACGCACGCCTGGCGGTCGGCGAATCCCTGAGCCTGCCCCCACCACCAGGAGTCGGGGAAACCGCCCTTGCCCCAGTTCTTCTCGGCGTACACCTGTGCGCCGCCCAGATCGATTTCGGTGTCGCCGAGCACCGCAGTGCCCTCGGCTCTGCCGCCGAGCAACCACGGATGCCAGTACTGGTTGAGCGCCGGAACGCTCTGGAACACGCTGGATCCGCCGAAGCGGCGATGCGGCCACCCGACCCGATCGGTCACCCGGACGTCGAGTCGCGCATCCGGTCCGAGATCTACCTGCACGCGGTCGGCGGTGCCGCGGAACGCCTTGCCGGCGAACGCTCCCAGACCAGCGGACTCCGCGTGTCCCTCCGGGTAGGCGTCGGTGCGCAGGAACCGGCTGGGATGGGCGGCCAGGCCGAGCGTCGACCACTGGCCGTCCGTAGCGTGGTTGATGCCGGCCAGCGCGACGACCACCTGGCCAGTGGCCGGCTGGGTGAACCGCCAGAAGTAACCCTCCATTGCGACGCCGTGCGCCGCGAGGAGGTTGCCGAACGGCAGGTCGGCTCCCGTGGCGCGGTAGGCGCGCAGCAACGAAGACATCGGATCAGCGCGCCGGTCGCAGGCCCGCCTGACGTTGGTGAGGAGATCAGCGGGTCCCATACCCGTGGATGCTAGGCGCGGAGTCCGGTCCCCGCAGGCAGTTCACAGGCCTCGAGTTCCTCAGAGCGGGAGCGACGACTCCGCGAGACCGTCCGGCGCCCCGCGGCGGCGGAACCACTCCTGGCCGAACACCGCACGGAGCTGCTCGTCCGGCATGGCGAGGAAGGGCCCGAAATCGCCGATCTGGGTGGCGTGCGCATGCATCGCCGCCCGCTTGACCTCGAGAACTCCACTGACATCGACGACCGTGGTGATCTCCGACTCGGGTAGGCCGAAGCTGTCGAGATCCGGCGGCTGCGCGTCCTCGGACCATTGAGGGTTGGCGGCCAGCAGACCCCGGATGTGGTCGCGGCTCACGGCGGCCTCGTACACGTGCGGCACACCGGCCATCTCCGCGGCGCGGACTCCCACGTGGTGCACCTGGACGTGGTCGGGGTGCCCGTACCCGCCGTTGGGGTCGTAGATGGTGACGACGTCGGCGGCTTCCTCGACGAGTACGGCGGCCAGCCGGGCGGCCGCCTCCTCGACGTCGGCGTTGCAGAACGCCGCCGGGTTGTCGTTCTCCGGCGTCCCGGCCATCCCCGAGTCCGCGTAGTGGAGCATCACGACCCGCGCGGCGCCGAGGAGGGCGGTCGAGTGCTCGAGCTCGCGCCTGCGCCGTTCGGCGAGCGATTCGCCTTCGCTCAGGATCCCGTCGGGAACCTCGCCGAGCGCCCCGTCCGTGGCCGTGACGACGACCACGCGATGACCGGCATCCGCGGCCTGCCGCATCACACCGCCCGTCGTGAACACTTCGTCGTCGGGATGGGCGTGGAAACACACCAGGACACTCATGAGGGCAATACTTGCACGCGCCCGGCAGGGCGGCGGCCCCCTAGGGTGGCCGCATGGCTATTCGTGAAACCTTCGGCGTCGACGGAACGCCGCTCGTCTACTCGGTCACCGGCGCCGAGGACGCGCGCCCCCTCCTCCTGCTGCACGGTTGGGCGCAGTCCTCGAAGTGCTGGGGCACCGAGGTGCTGGACGAACTGGCGGCCCGGTACCGGGTGATCGCTCCCGATCTGCGCGGGCACGGGTATTCGGGCGTGCCCACCACCGGCTACGACGACTCCGCGGTCTGGGCCGGAGACGTGCGCGCGGTCCTCGCCGCCGAAGACGTCACATCCGGGGCCGTCCTCCTCGGATGGTCGTACGGCGGGCTCGTCATCTGCGATTATCTCGCCACGCACGGGAGCGCCGCGGTCGACGGGGTGGTGCTCGTCGGTGCGATCACCAGCATCGGCCGGGGTGAGAAGGGCGGCAAAGTCGGCCCCGCGATGCGGGAAGCGGTTCCCGGTGCGATGTCGGAAGAGCCGCGCGTCGCCATTCGCGCGCTCGGCGCGTTCGGGAGCGCCCTCACCGGCCCGCCCGAAGGAAAGGGTGCGCAGTCTCAGGCGTTGTTCGGTGCGAGCCTCAGCACCCCGCCGCGGGTACGTGCGGCCCTCTTCGACCGCGCTGCTAGTCATGACGACCTGCTGCGGCGGCTCGACGTCCCTGTTCTGGTGATCCACGGCACCGAGGACTCCGTCGTGGACGTCGCGGCAGGCAGGCACGCCGCCGACCTCGTGCCGAACGTGCAGGCGTCGTTCTGGGACGGCTGCGACCACGGACCGTTCGTCGAGGATCCGGCCCGGTTCGTCAAAGAGATCGGCGAGTTCGTCGGCAACCTCGATTAGAAGCCCCGCCGAGCGAGGGGGCAGTATGGAGCCCGTGACGCCCATGTACAACGACCTCGGCGGGCTCGGCCGGGGTGCGCGCCCCCGCAGGGTGGCCGTGCTTTCGGTCCACACCTCACCGTTGGCGCAGCCGGGTACCGGCGATGCGGGCGGAATGAACGTGTACGTCCTGCAGACCGCCATGCAGATGGCCCGGCGCGGGGTCGAGGTGGAGATTTTCACCAGGGCCACGTCGTCCGCTGATCAGGCGGTGCAGGAGGCGGCACCCGGCGTGCTGGTCCGCAACGTGGTGGCCGGCCCGTTCGAGGGACTGGACAAGCAGGACCTGCCCACGCAGCTCTGCGCGTTCGTTGCGGGTGTGCTCCGCGAGGAGGCGCGCCACGAACCGGGCTACTACGACGTCGTGCACTCGCATTACTGGCTGTCCGGTCAGGTCGGCTGGCTCGCCCGCGACCGGTGGGGCGTGCCGCTCGTGCACACCGCGCACACCCTGGCCGCGGTGAAGAACGCGTCGCTCGCCGAGGGCGACACCCCCGAGCCTGCCGCTCGCCAGATCGGCGAACAGCAGGTCGTTGCCGAATCGGACCGTCTCGTCGCCAATACCGCCGAAGAGTCCGAGCAACTGGTCCGGCATTACGGCGCCGACCCGAGCCGGATCGATGTCGTGGCCCCCGGTGCCGACCTCACGCGGTACCGGCCCGGCGACAAGGGTGCGGCCCGGCGCGCGCTCGGCATCGACCCCCGCGAGACCGTGGTGACCTTCGTCGGCCGCATCCAGCCACTCAAGGCCCCCGACGTGCTGCTCTGTGCCGCCGCGGAACTCATCGCCCGCGATCCCGAGTCGAGCCTGCGGGTCCTCGTCGTCGGTGGTCCGTCCGGTACCGGGCTGGCCCGACCCCACGCACTGATCGAACTCGCCTCCTCGCTCGGTATCGCGGCCCACGTCACCTTCCTTCCACCGCAGGCACCCGACAGACTCGCCGACGTCTACCGCGCATCCGATCTCGTTGCGGTACCCAGTTATTCGGAATCATTCGGTCTGGTCGCCATCGAGGCGCAGGCCTGCGGCACCCCGGTGATCGCCGCGAACGTGGGCGGCCTCGGTGTCGCGGTACGCAACGGCGAGACCGGACTTCTGGTGGACGGACACCGTACGGGGGACTGGGCGACGGCGTTGCACTCGCTGGTGTCCGATCCCGGGCGGCTGGCTGCCTTGGCCGCCGAGGCACCGCGGCATGCCGAGAATTTTTCGTGGGAGCACACCGCGGACGGGCTTCTCGAGAGTTACCGGAAAGCGACAGTCAACTACAACTACGGAATCGGGCCGAGCGAGTTCTCCCCGCGCCGCGGACGCGGATTGTGGAAACTGCGCCGGGTCGGGGGAGTGCGCGCATGAGCGATCTTGCCGAAGTCATCGAGTCTGCCCTTACCGAGCGTGAGATGGAGTTCACCAGGAAGGACTCGACGCATTTCATCGTCGAGTTGCCGGGTGAGCGCAAGTTGAAGACCACCACCCTGCTGACCGTCGGCACGCATGGTGTTCGGGTGGAGGCGTTCGTGTGCCGCAAACCCGACGAGAACTTCGAGGGCGTGTACAAGTTTCTGTTGCGCCGCAATCGGCGGCTGTACTCGGTGGCGTACACGCTGGACAAGATCGGCGACATCTATCTGGTCGGGCAGCTTGCCGGCCACGCCGTGAACGAGGACGAACTGGACCGCGTGCTCGGGCAGGTCCTCGAGGCAGCGGACGGCGATTTCAACACCCTCCTGGAGTTGGGATTCGCCAGCTCGATCAAGCGGGAATGGGACTGGAGGGTCTCCCGTGGGGAGTCGCTCGCCAACCTCAAGCCGTTCGAGCATCTGATCGACGACACGGAGGAATGAGGTCTCGACAACCGCCCGCGGCACCGAATTACGCGCGGGTAGAGTTGCTGCAGCCTGTGACTGTCATCACAGGATAGGTACATGTTTCTGACTTTCACAGAAACTTGTGTCGACAACTGCTGCTGCAACATTTCGAGGGAGAGGCCCCAGTGAGCTTCAAGAGCCCGTTTCCGGACGTCGAGATTCCGAACCTCAGCGTCTACGACTTCCTCTTCGGCCAGGTCGATGCGGCCGATGGGGATCGGCCGGCGCTGATCGACGGCGCTTCCGGTGCGGTCACCACCTATCGGGCGTTGATCGCCCAGATCGACGGGGTCGCGGGGGCGCTCGCCGCGCGCGGGTTGGCCGTCGGTGAGGTGGCGGCGTTGCATTCGCCGAACGTGCCGGCGTTCGCGTCGGTGTTCCACGGGATCCTGCGGGCCGGTGGGGTCGCGACCACGATCAACGCGTTGTACACCGCCGAGGACATCGCCAAGCAGCTCACCGACTCGAAGGCGAAGTTCCTGTTCACCGTCTCCCCGCTGCTGCCGCAGGCGAAGGCCGCGGCCGCGCAGGTCGGGATCCCGGCCGCGCACGTGATCGTCCTCGACGGTGCGGACGGGCACCCGTCACTGCAGGATCTGCTGGCCGAGGGGGCGCCGGCGCCGGAGGTGTCGTTCGACCCGGGCACCCAGTTGGCGGTGCTGCCGTATTCGTCGGGCACCACCGGCCGGCCGAAGGGGGTGATGCTCACCCACCGCAACCTGGTGGCCAATGTCTGCCAGATCGACCGGCCGATCGGGATCGGTGCCGACGACAAGCTCCTGGCGGTGTTGCCGTTCTTCCACATCTACGGGATGACGGTGCTGCTCAACGCCGCCCTGCGTAAGCGGGCGGCGCTGGTGACGATGCCGAAGTTCGACCTGGTCGAGTTCTTGACGATCGTCGCGGAGCAGAGGTGCACGTATGTGTTCATCGCCCCGCCGGTGGCGGTGGCGTTGGCCAAGCATCCGCTGATCGATCAGTACGACCTGTCGAGTGTGCATTCGATCTTCTCCGGGGCCGCCCCGCTGGATCAGGAACTGGGTAAGGCGGTGGCGAACCGGCTCGGGTGCCGGGTGCGGCAGGGGTACGGGATGTCGGAGATGAGCCCGGTCTCGCATGCGATTCCGTTCGACCGGGACGATATTGCGCTGGACTCGGTGGGTCCGACCATCGCGAACATGGAATGCAAGCTGGTCGATCCCGGGACCGGTGCGGAGATCGAGCAGCCGGCCGAGGGGGTCAGTGCGGCGGGGGAGTTGTGGTGCAAGGGCCCGAACATCATGGCCGGGTATCTCGGTAACGAGGAGGCGACCGCGGAAACCCTGGATGCGGATGGGTATCTGCATACCGGGGACATCGCGACGGTGGATTCGGAGGGGGTGGTGACGATCGTGGACCGGATGAAGGAGTTGATCAAGTACAAGGGTTATCAGGTGCCGCCCGCGGAGTTGGAGGCGTTGTTGTTGACGCATCCGCAGATCGCCGACGCCGCCGTGATCGGGGTGCTCGACGAGGAGGGTGAGGAGGTGCCCAAGGCGTTCGTGGTCCGGCAGCCCGGCGCCGACCTGGACGAGGACGCGGTGATCGCGTTCGTCGCCGAGAAGGTCTCCCCGCACAAGAAGGTCCGCAGGGTCGAGTTCATCGACCTGGTGCCGAAATCGGCCGCCGGCAAGATCCTCCGCAAGGACCTACGCGCCGCCGAGGCCGCAAAGTAGACACTCCCGGCCGGCCTGTGGGCGGGCGGTAGAGGGGTTCAGGACGCAAGGGTTCCGGGACGCATGCCAGGATGAACGGCATGAGTACCGGAACCCTTGTGCTGCTCCGTCACGGCGAGAGCGAATGGAATGCACTCAACTTGTTCACCGGCTGGGTGGACGTTCACCTGACCGATAAGGGCATCGCCGAGGGCAAGCGCGCCGGCGAACTGCTCCGCGAGCACGACCTGCTTCCCGACGTGTCGTACACGTCGCTGCTGCGCCGGGCGATCAGCACGGCCAACATCGCGCTCGACGCAGCCGATCGGCACTGGATTCCGGTGGTGCGCGACTGGCGTCTCAACGAACGCCACTACGGCGCCCTTCAAGGGCGCAACAAGGCTCAGGTGAAGGAAAAGTACGGCGACGAGCAGTTCATGCTGTGGCGCCGCAGCTACGACACCCCGCCGCCGCCGATCGACGCGGGTAGCGAATACAGCCAGGACACCGACGCCCGGTACGCGGGGCTCGACGAGGTACCCCTCACCGAGTGCCTCCTCGACGTCGTCAAGCGCCTCATCCCGTACTGGGAAGACACGATCTCCGCCGACCTGCTGGCGGGCAAGACCGTCCTGGTCACCGCCCACGGCAACTCGCTCCGAGCCCTGGTCAAGCACCTCGACGGCATCTCCGACGACGCCATCGCCGGGCTCAACATTCCGACGGGGATCCCGCTGCGTTACGACCTGGACGAGAACCTGACACCCCTCAACCCGGGTGGTACCTACCTCGATCCCGAAGCGGCGGCCGCGGGCGCTGCCGCGGTGGCGAATCAGGGCGGTAAGTAGTCCGTGTGGGCCGGCCGGGTGCCCCGTGCGCGGGGCGCCCGGCCAACAACGGGTGAACGACGGGCGAAGAGTGCGGTTCCGACGTGTGACGTGCACGGAAATGGCTGAACCCTGCATCACCAGCGGTTCCCGCGAACGTACGATTCAGGCGTGAGCGTTGTTCAAGGCGTACTGCTTGCCGTCATGGGCGGCTTCGTCGGTTACCTGATCGGTGGTGTGCTGATTCCCATGCTGTCGACACGGCACTCGCAGCGGATGGCGGAGCAATCCGGTCTGACCATGTCGCAAGTGCTCGACCTGATCGTGCTGGCGTCGGAAAGCGGCATCGCCGTGGTCGACCAGTTCCACGACGTGGTTCTGTTCAACCCCCGCGCCGAGGAACTCGGCCTGGTCCGCAACCGGCTCGTCGACGACCGCGCCTGGGTGGCGGCTCTGCGCGTCCTCGAGACCGGTGAGCCCGTAGAAGTCGATCTCAGCGCGAAGACCCCCCAGCGCGGACGTGACCGGATCGCTGTCCGGGGTACCGCACGGCTGCTCAGCAAGGAAGACCACAAATTCGTGGTCCTGTTCGCCGACGACGATTCCGAACAGGTGCGGATGGAGGCGACCCGCCGCGATTTCGTCGCGAACGTCAGCCACGAACTGAAAACCCCGGTCGGGGCCATGGGACTGCTCGCCGAGGCACTTCTCGAGTCGGCGGACGACCCGGAGTCGGTGCGACATTTCGGGGAGCGGGTGCTCCACGAATCGGTCCGCCTCGGCAAAATGGTCACCGAACTGATCGCACTGTCCCGGCTGCAGGGCGCCGAGAAGCTCCCCGACCTCGAGGCAGTGTCGGTCGACGAGGTGGTGGACGAGGCCCTGCAACGGTGCAAGATCTCTGCGGAGGCGGCCGGCATCGAGGTCACCACCGATCATCCCAGCGGCTTCGAAGTGCTCGGTGACCGTGCACTGCTGGTCACCGCCCTCACCAACCTGGTGCAGAACGCCATTGCCTACTCACCGAAGCGGACACCGGTGTCGGTGAGCCGCTCGATGCGGGGCGCCAACGTTGCGATCTCGGTCACCGACCGCGGCGAAGGGATCGCCAAAGCCGACCAGGAGCGGGTGTTCGAGCGCTTCTTCCGGGTCGACAAGGCCCGGGCACGGGCGACCGGCGGCACGGGACTCGGACTCGCCATCGTCAAGCACGTCGCCGCCAACCACAACGGATCCATCGAACTGTGGAGCAAGCCCGGAACGGGTTCGACGTTTACCCTGCAAATACCTGCACACATCGAGACAGTAGATCCGAACGGCGGGGACGCCGACGGCGGAAACGTCGGAAAGAGAGAAATCGGTATGGAGGCCAAGCGATGACAAGTGTGCTGATCGTGGAAGACGAGGAATCCCTGGCCGACCCGTTGGCATTCCTGTTACGCAAGGAAGGGTTCGAGACGACCGTCGTCGGCGACGGACCCTCGGCCCTTGCCGAGTTCGATCGTTCCGGCGCGGACATCGTCCTCCTCGACCTCATGCTCCCGGGTATGAGCGGCACGGACGTGTGCAAGCAGTTACGCAGCCGATCCGGTGTTCCCGTCATCATGGTGACGGCGCGCGACAGCGAAATCGACAAGGTGGTCGGACTCGAACTCGGAGCCGACGACTACGTGACCAAGCCGTACTCCGCGCGGGAACTGATCGCCCGGATCCGCGCGGTCCTGCGCCGCGGCGTCGACAACGACCTCGACGTGGCGCAGGACTCGGCGGTCCTCGAGGCCGGCCCGGTCCGCATGGACGTCGAACGTCACGTGGTGCAGGTCAACGGCGAGGCGGTCACCCTGCCGCTCAAGGAATTCGACCTGCTCGAATACCTGTTGCGGAACTCGGGCCGGGTCCTCACGCGGGGTCAGCTGATCGACCGCGTGTGGGGTGCCGACTACGTCGGCGACACCAAAACCCTGGACGTCCACGTCAAGCGTCTCCGCTCGAAGATCGAAACTGACCCGGCCAAGCCCGAGCACCTGGTGACCGTCCGCGGCCTCGGCTACAAGCTCGAGGCCTGAGCCGACCTCAGAACGGGTTGTAGACGTAGACGGGCCGGAACGGGACGAACATCACCTGCGTGATGGCGTGCTCGCGTGCCTGGTCGTCGAACTGACGGCACGACACGGCGACATAGTGTCCGTCGCCCTTGCACTCGATGACGCGGGACGTGCCGAAGGGGCTCAACACGATGGCCTTGTCGCCCCTGTCGCCGAATGCGCCGGGGTCGAGCGGCGCGACGAAGTTCGCGGTCTTGTCGTGATAGGTGTTCCAGCCGTACGGGTCGTCGGCAGGGTTCGCGGCGGCCACCGGGGCGAGGGTCAGTGCGGCGGCGGCGGTCAACAGGGCAGCGGACAGAATTCGAGCAAGCATGTTCTCTCCCATCGTGGCTGTGCCCGCGAACGGGCCGTGCCGTGGCTGTGCCCGCAAGCGGGCCGTGCCTGGGAAATCGACCGCTGGGTCCGATCCGTTACCGGGCCGGGTTCCGTTGCGCGATAGAGGTGGCGGGATGGACGGCGATGAGACCGAGTCCTGCACGGCGAGCACACAACTTCGCCAACTCGGCGTAGGCGGCCTTACCGAGCAGTTCCGCCAGTTCGGGCGCATACGACTGCCACACCGCCTTGGCGCCGACATGGGCGTCGGGTGAGCCGGAGCAGTACCAGGCGAGGTCCTCGCCACCCTCGCCCCAGCCGCGCCGGTCGTACTCGGTGATCGTCGTCTTGAGTATCTGCTCACCGTCCGGGCGTTCGACCCATTCCTGGGTGCGGCGGATCGGCAGCTGCCAGCACACGTCCGGCTTCACTTCGAGGGGCTCGATCCCTCGCTTCAACGCCATGGAGTGCAACGCACACCCGACGCCGCCCGCGAATCCGGGGCGGTTGAGGAAGATGCACGCGCCTTTGTATCGGCGGGTGCGCAGGGCGGGCTCGTCCTCGAGGTCGTCTTCTTCGACGTAGCCCTTCTTGCCGAGACCCTTGTCCATGAACTGCCAGTCCTCGGGTGTGAGCAGCTTCACCGACTCGTTCAGCTTCTCGAGATCCTCATCGTCGGAGAGGAAGGCCCCGTGCGAACAGCAACCGTCATCGGGCCGGTCCTCGAGAATTCCCTGACACGCCGGCGTGCCGAACACGCAGGTCCAGTGGGAGAGCAGCCACGTCATGTCGGCAGCGATGATGTGCTCGGCGTTGTCCGGATCGGGGAATTCGACCCACTCGCGAGCGAAATCGAGGGGAACTTCGGGGCTGGGCGTCATCTTGTGGGAACGCCCTGCTTTACCTGCTGTCACAAAGACCGACGGTAGACCCAGTACCGTGTCAATGTGCGACTAGGGGTACTCGACGTCGGAAGCAACACCGTCCATCTGCTCGTAGTGGACGCCCACAGGGGCGGCCACCCCACACCGATGAGCTCCACCAAGTCGACATTGCGGCTGGCGGAGAACACGGACGAACTCGGTGACATCACAGCTGCGGGCGCAGACCGCCTGGTGGCGACGGTCGCCGACTTCGCAGCGATCGCGAAGACCTCGGGCTGCGGCGAGCTGATGGCCTTCGCAACCTCGGCCGTGCGTGACGCGAAAAACTCGGATGCCGTTCTCGGCCGTGTACATGTCGAGACCGGGGTGAGACTCGAAGTGCTGTCCGGCGTCGACGAAGCGCGGCTGACTTTTCTCGCCGTGCGCCGCTGGTACGGATGGAGCGCGGGGCGCATCCTCAACATCGATATCGGTGGCGGATCCCTCGAACTGACGAGCGGGGGCGACGAGGACCCGGACGTCGCGCTGTCGTTACAGCTCGGGGCGGGCCGCCTCACTCGTGACTGGCTCGAGGCCGACCCGCCGGGGAAGCGCAGAGTCGCGGTGCTGCGCGACTGGCTCGACGCCGAACTCACGGTCCCGTCGAAGGAGCTGCGGGCGGCAGGGGAGTGGGATCGTGCCGTCGGCACGTCGAAAACCTTCCGTTCCCTGGCCCGGCTCACGGGTGCCGCGCCGTCCGGTGCCGGTCCCCGTGTGAAGCGCACGCTGACCTCGAGCGGTCTCAGGCAACTCATAGCTTTCATTTCGAGGATGACGGCGGCGGACCGTGCAGAATTAGAGGGAGTGAGCTCCGACCGGTCGCAGCAGATCGTCGCCGGAGCACTCGTCGCGGAGGCCAGCATGAGAGCTCTCGGGGTAGACGAATTGGAGATTTGCCCCTGGGCTCTGCGGGAGGGTCTGATCCTCCGAAAGCTCGACACGGAAATGGGCGGTGAATTGATGGTGGGTGCTCGATGACCGAGGACAGTCAGCAGATATCTGTTTCAGAACTGCTCAAACGCAATGGGCAGCAAGTGGAGTCCCGTGGGGGAAGACGTCGTCGCGGCGTCAAGGGCGGAATCTCCGTTGCCGAGCTGACCGGTGAGATCCCGGTCGTCCGGGATTCATCCGAGTCGCGGGCACTCGATTCCGAGTTGGAGCCCGAACGTAAGTCCGAGCCCGAACGTAAGTCCGAGCCCGAACGTAAGCCCGAGCCCGAACGTAAGCCCGCGCCCGAACCTGCGGCGACGCCCACGCGGGCCGCCCCGCGATCGGTGACGGCAGATGAGCGCACTGCCGCATTCAAGGCACCGTTCGACGATGACGACGATGACGAGCCCATCGCCAGTCGCCCTGCCGCCCGTCGCCCCGCCGCCGGTCGCAATGGCGCCTCCGCCACGGGAACATCACGTGATCATCAGGGCGCCTGGGTGAGTCGGTCCGTCACGCAGGAGCGCTCGAAGCCGGCCGCCGCACCTGTCGCGCCGGCGGCCGCCGAACCCGCTTCGGTGTCGAAAACGCCGGAACCGGCGCCCACCGTCGCCGCACCCCGCGTGCAGCCGACTCCCGCCAAGCCTGGCCCCGCCGGCAAACCTGGCCCCGCCGGCAAGTCTGGTCCCGCCGCGAATCAGGCTGCTACCGCCAAGCCGGCTCCGGCGGCGAAGCCGGAGGCGGAGACCAAGGCCGTCCCGAACGGCACGCCGGCGCCAGCCGCTGCCGGCATGCTCGTCAAGACACCGAAGAAACCCGAGACCGCACCCCAGAACAAGGCGGCCGAGCAGTCGGGAGTCAAGCAGTCGGGGGTCAAGCAGTCGGGAACACAGCAGGAGCCTGGGCTGCTGTCCGGCTCGACGCTTGCCGGCGACCTGATGCGGCAGTCGCGCGACGCGGACGCCGCGAAGGCCGGTGAGGACACCGAATTGATCGCCGCCGCCGCCGCCACCGACGAGGCGCCGGAGGCGGAAGCCGAACAGGCCGACACTCCCCGTCGCTCGCGTAAAGAGGCGAAAGCGGAAGCCGCCAGAGCTGCCAAGGCCGCGAAGGACGTCGACGGCGCCGAGCAGGAAAGTAGTGCCGCCCGCGAGTGGGCGGTTCTGGCGGGTCAGGGTGTGATCGCGGTGATCGCCGGCGCCCTGTTGTTCAAGGGCTTCGAGAAGCTGTGGGACGTGTTCCCGTGGGTCGCGCTGATCCTCGCCTTGCTCGTCATCGTTGGGTTGGTGGCTATGGTGCGCATCCTGCGCCGCACCGACGACATCACCAGCTTCGTGATCGCCGTCGTGGTCGGAATGATCGTCACTCTGGGGCCGCTCGCCTTCATGCTTGCGTCGGGCTGAGTTGCTCATGGTCGGGGACAGTGGGTACGTGCAGGCGCGGCAGACACCGCGCGGGCGCAAGGTTCTGGTCGGGCTGTCGACGGCGTCGGTGTATCCGGAGAACACTGAGGCCGCCTTCCGATACGCGGCGGAGCTGGGGTACGACGGCGTCGAGTTGATGGTGTGGGCCGAGTCGGTGAGTCAGGACATCGGTGCCGTGGCCGCGCTGGTTCGCAAGTATGCGATGCCGGTTCAGGCGATTCACACCCCGTGTCTGCTGATCTCGCAGCGAGTGTGGGGCGCCGACCCGGTCGCGAAGCTCGACCGTTCGGTGCGCACCGCGGAGGCGTTGGGCGCGACGAGCGTCGTGGTGCATCCACCGTTCCGCTGGCAACGCCGGTATGCGGAGGGGTTCAGCGACCAGGTCGCCGCGCTCGAGGAGCGCAGCGACGTGATCGTCGCAGTCGAGAACATGTTCCCGATGCGGGCGGACGGCTTCTTCGGAAGCAAGGAGCGTTCGGCCGAGCGGCTTCGTCGTCGCGGCGGTCCCGGGGCCGCGTTGTCGGCGTTCAGTCCCTCCTACGACCCCACCGATTCCGGTCATGCCCACTACACGCTCGATCTCTCGCATACCGCGACTGCGGGTATGGACGCGATGAAGCTGGCGGAGCGGATGGGGTCGGGGCTGGCGCATCTGCACCTCGCCGACGGCCGGGGAGCCTCGATGGACGAACACCTCATTCCCGGGCACGGTGGACAGCCGTGCGCAGAGGTATGCCGTCACCTCGTCGACTCCGGCTTCGAGGGACAGGCTGTGATCGAGATCAACACTCAGAACGCGCGGACCCGGCGCGAGCGGGCGTCGATGCTCGGTCAGGCGCTGGCCTTCGCCAGGGAACACCTCGGGACGGGCCGTGCCACGTCCGGTTCGGCACGTAGCCGCCCCGGCGGCGATCACGACGACACCTGACCTGCACCCGCGGGCGATGAGGCCATTCCTGCTGCGGTAAGCTGACACCACCATTGGATAGCTGGAGTATCCAAGGATGGAGTCCCTGATCGAGTCGCGGTAGGAGGCACCGTGCGCGTGTCGGAACTGGTTGCCTGCACCGGCGTTCCTCTGGCAACCGTGAAGTACTACCTGCGCGAGGGTCTGCTGATGCCGGGCGAGGCGACGAGCGCGACTCAGGCCAGGTACGGCGAAGAACACGTTCGGCGCCTCGGGCTGGTGAAGGCACTCGCCGGGGCCGGACTCCCGATCCCGCGCATCCGGAAGGTCCTCCAGCTCATCGACCACCCCGACGGCTCGCTGTTCGAGGTGCTCGGCCAGGCGATCGGTCAACTACCGCCCTACCTCGACATTCCGGCCGATCCCGTTGACTATCCGCGGGCGCGCGTCGTGCTCGAGAAACTCGGGCAGATCTACGACCCCCGGTACGTGGCGGTCGCGCAACTCGAACGCGCGCTCGAGGCCTTGGAAGATGCGGGTATCCCGATGACCGAGGAGCGCCTCGACGCCTACGGGCGGCACATCCGGGGTATCGCCGAGGTGGACATCGGGCTCATGCCCACCGGCTCGGCAGAGGATGCTGTGCGCTGCGCGGTGCTCGGGACTGCGATCTACGAACCGGTGATCGCCGCGATGCGCCGACTCGCCCATCAGGACATTGCCCAGAATTTCTTTCAGAACACCGATGAACAGGACGTTTCGTGAGCTCTGCACCCTTCCGCGACCTCAACGCCCTCACCCCCGGCGGTGACGGCACGTTCCAGGCGCACATCGATCCCATCTGGACCATCGGGCCGAAGGTGCATGGCGGCTCCATGATGTCGCTGTGCGCGGCGGCCGCACGCGCCCGCCTGGTCGACGACGGCGGTGCAGGCGATCTCGCCCGGGTTCAGCCACTCGCCGTGGGGGCCAACTACCTGGCCGCTCCCGACCCCGGCGAGGTCACCCTCTCGACCACGGTGCGCAAGCTAGGCAAGCAGGTGTCGTTCGTCGACGTCGAGCTCCGGCAGGGCGACCGGGTCGCGGTCCATGCCTCGGTCACGCTGGGTGTCCCCGACGCGGGTGAACCCCACTACAGCGTCGATCATGCGCTGGCCCAGCTCCCGGTGGAGCCGCCCGCCGACGCGGTGACACTCACCCCCGACCACCCGATGGGCCAAATCGTGCACGTGGCTCAGGGATGCGACATGCGCGTCGACGGCACGTCCGCCCACTTCCTCGCCGGCAATCAGGGCGAGCCGGAGGTGCGCATGTGGGTCCGACCGCGTGCCGACGACGAGAACGACCCCGACACCGCCGCACTGTTCGCCATCATGACGGGCGACATCAGTGCACCCGTGACGATGAACCGCGGAATGTTCGGGTGGGCACCCACCGTGCAGCTCACCACCTATCTGCGCAGGCAGCCCGCACCGGGGTGGCTCCGCGTGATGGCCAGCAGCACGGTGCTCGGCAGTGCGTGGTTCGAGGAGGACCACACGGTCCTCGACTCGACCGGTGCAATCGTCGTGCAAAGCCGTCAGCTGGCCATGATCCCCCGCTAGAAACACGCCGCCACGGGTCGTGGCAGGCTGTCCGGCATGACGAGAATTGCGGTTATCGGAGGCGGCCGGATCGGCGAGGCGCTCATCTCGGGCCTCCTGCAATCAGGACACGCGGTGAAGGATCTCGTGGTGGCCGAGCAGCATCCACCGCGGGCCGCCGAACTGGCAGCCGAGTACTCCGTGTGTGTGAGCAGCCCCCAGGACGCCGCCGAGGGAGCCGACGTCATCGTGGTGGCCGTCAAGCCCGGTGACGTCGAGTCCGCGCTCACGGCGGTGTCGAAGGCCGACCTCGACGGTGAGCGTGAACAGATTCTCGTGTCCCTGGCGGCGGGCATTCCCACCTCGTACTACGAGAAGCGCCTGCCTGCCGGGTTCCCCGTCGTCCGGGTCATGCCGAACACGCCGATGCTGGTAGGGGAGGGCGTCAGCGTGCTCGCTCCCGGCCGCCATGTGAAGAAGGACCACCTCGACCTGGTGCGTGGGGTGTTGTCTGCCGTGGGCAAGGTCGTGACGGTGCCGGAGTCGCAGATCGACGCGGTCACTGCCGTCTCCGGGTCCGGGCCCGCCTACTTCTTCCTCGTCGCCGAGGCGATGATCGACGCCGGTGTGGGTCTCGGGCTGACCCGCGCGACGGCGTCCGAGCTGGTCGTGCAGACGATGGTCGGTGCCGCGGCCATGCTCGACCAGTCGGGGGAAAGCACGACGGAACTCCGCGCGGCGGTCACCTCGCCCGGTGGAACCACTGCCGCCGCGATCCGTCAGCTGGAAAAGAACGGTCTCCGATCGGCGTTCTACGACGCGCTGGAGGCGGCGAAATCGAGATCGGCCGAGCTCGGCACTTCTACCGAATGATATTCGATTGCCCACACCCGTCGCAGTAACCCCATCCGTCCCGCTAAGCTCGAAGTAGCACGTGCGTGTCTGTTCCGCCGGAGGGGAAGCCGGCGGCGCGAGACGTGCCGGAGGTAAGTGTTTGATGACGTCTGGAAAAAAGCCGTCGAAGGGCTCAGCCCAAGACGGACAACCGGCCCTGGCCGGAACGCAATTTCTCACCGTCGCCGAGGTAGCGACGCTGATGAGAGTGTCCAAGATGACTGTGTATCGGTTGGTGCACAGCGGCGAACTGCCTGCCGTCCGGGTGGGCCGTTCGTTCAGAGTGCATGCGAAAGCGGTGCACGACTACCTCGAAACCTCGTACTTCGATGCCGGTTGACCGATCGGCACGAAGAGGGTGACCTCGGTTTCTCCCGGGCGAACCTCACCGGTACGATTAGCGACTGTCGTACCAGCCAGCTGGTGTCGTAAGGCGCTGAGCTAGTTAAAACGAGGCCCAGGCGCCAGAGAGGCGCAGGCGTACGTGACCGGCGTGCGCAGGAACGCTAGAGAAGAACGTGAGGGACACCCGCTATGGGTTCAGTGATCAAGAAGCGACGTAAGCGTATGTCGAAGAAGAAGCACCGTAAGCTGCTTCGCCGCACCCGAGTGCAGCGCAGGAAACTCGGTAAGTAAAGAGACACGACGCGATGCCCGCCACCTCGAGTGGCGGGCATTTCGTCGTTTCGGACGGGTCGACTTCTGGGCGACCGACCAAATGTCGTTGTGCGAAGCGCTATCCTCCCGCTGCACGTATCGTTGACCTCACTCGCTACGTGATCGGGGGTTCTAGTGGTTGTGAGTGACGATGGCAGCTCTGAGCGTACGGCGCCACCGCGCGTCGCGCTGGTCACCGGCGCGAGCCGGTTCCTCGGGGGATACCTCGTCACCAGGCTGGCACAGAACCCGGATATCGAGCGGGTCATCGCGGTAGACGCGGTGTCGCCGAGCAAAGACATGCTGCGGCGAATGGGCCGCGCTGAGTTCGTGCGCGCCGACATCCGCAATCCGCTGATCGGCAAAGTGATCCGCAACGCCGGGGTCGACACGGTAGTGCATGCCTCCACTCTGGCTCGTCCGCCGAAAGCGGGCAGCCGGGCGGCGATGAAAGACATGAACGTCATCGGCGCCATGCAATTGTTCGCGGTCTGCCAGAAGGCGCCCACGGTGCGGAAGGTGGTACTGCGCTCGGCGTCCGTCGTCTACGGCAGCACGGCGCAGGACCCGGCGAAGTTCACCGAGGAGATGAGCGCGCGCCGCCGTCCCGGCGGCGCCTACGCACGGGACTGCATCGAAATCGAGGGCTACCTGCGCGGCATGGGACGCCGGCGTCCCGACATCGCGGTGTCCATCCTGCGCCTCGCCCCGCTGGTCGGTCCCCGCCTCAACGCGACGGTCGCGCGGTACCTGACGTCGCCGTTGGTACCGACGATCCTGGGCCGCGACGCACGCCTGCAGGTACTGCACGAAGAGGACGCCCTCGCGGCTCTGGAACGCGCAACCGTGTCGGGTCCTGCCGGAACGTTCAATGTGGCAGGCGACGGCGTCGTCATGTTGTCGCAGGCGATCCGCCGGGCCGGACGTGTCGAGGTGCCGATGCCGTTCAGTCTGTTCCGCAACGTCGGCCGTGCGCTGATGGGGCCGGTCATGCGGTCGTATTCCAACGAGCAGCTCGAGTACTTCCACTTCGGTTGCGGACTGGACACCACGCGCATGCGAACCGAACTATCCTTCGAGCCACGGTGGACCACGATGCAGGCGCTCGACGACTTCGCGCGCGCCGCGGGGGTCACCGCCATCATCAAGAACGAATGGATCGACGCAGCAGAGAACGCACTACTCGCTCTGACCGGTACGGCGAAAGGGGAGAGGTGAACGAAGTGGCGAAGGTCATTCCGTTGCACGGTGCATCAACCGCGCGCGGGGCTGCACTGGGACGTTCGAGGCGCGAGCAGAGCGAGAGCCGACATCCGTCCGCAATGCCCCCACCGGCCGTGATCAGCCCGCCGGAGCCCCAGCCCGACACCGGATCGTCGGCGGTCGACGCCGTCCGGCGGGTCCTTGCCGATCAGATCGTCAATACCGCGGAGTTCGTGCGCCGACGCCTGTCGGGTGACTATCACGTCGACGACTTCGGTTACGACCCGCACTTCGCCGAGAACGTGTGGTTGCCGATACTGCGGCCCCTGTTCGACAAGTGGTTCCGCGTCGAGGTCAGTGGTCTGGAGAACATTCCGTCGACCGGTGGCGCCCTGGTGGTGGCCAATCATGCCGGTGTCCTTCCCCTCGACGGCCTGATGACCTCGGTCGCCGTGCACGACCACCACCCCGCTCATCGGCCGCTGCGCATGCTGGCGGCCGATATTGCGTTCGAGATGCCGGTGGTCGGTGACCTCGCCCGTAAGGCCGGGCACACCCTGGCGTGCAACCCCGACGCTGTTCGCCTGCTACAAACCGGTCAGGTCGCGGCCGTGTTCCCCGAAGGTTTCAAAGGGATCGGCAAACCGTTCAGTGAGCGCTACAAGCTGCAGAGATTCGGTCGCGGTGGTTTCGTGTCCGCCGCCATGCGGACCGGGGCACCGATCATTCCGTGCTCGATCGTCGGTTCCGAGGAGATCTATCCGAAGATCGGTGACCTCGGAACGCTCGCCCGCCTACTCGGCATGCCCTACTTCCCGGTGACACCACTGTTTCCGCATTTCGGGCCGCTCGGGCTGGTTCCGCTGCCGTCCAAGTGGTACATCGAGTTCGGCAAGCCCATCGTCACTGATACCTACGACGCGTCGGCCGCCGACGACCCCATGGAGCTGTTCGAGGTCACCGACCACGTTCGTGAGACCATCCAGCAGACGCTCTACCGGCTCCTCGCGAAGAGGCGCAACGTCTTCCTGGGCTGACACCGACACGTCGTAGCCGGGGTCGAAACCGGCGCAGTGACGGGTCAGATCGCGTGCTCGCGGCGGCGGGCGACCACGGCCGCCAGCGCGCCGCCGGCCGCGCCGAGCAGCAACGCGGTGGGGACGCCGATCTTGGCGGCCTTGCGGCCGGTGCGGAAGTCCCGGATCTCCCAGCCCCGGTTCTTGGCCAGCTCGCGCAGGTCGGTGTCCGGGTTGATGGCGACGGCCGTGCCGACGAGCGAGAGCATGGGCACGTCGTTATGGCTGTCCGAGTAGGCGGTGCAGCGTTTGAGGTTGAGGCCCTCGCGGACGGCCAGCGCACGCACCGCGTGGGCCTTGCCGAGGCCGTGCAGGATGTCGCCGACCAGACGTCCGGTGAACACGCCGTCCTCGCTTTCGGCGACGGTGCCGAGGGCCCCGGTCAGGCCCAGCCGCTTCGCGATCACCTGGGCCAGTTCCACGGGAGTGGCCGTCACCAGCCACACCTGTTGTCCGGCGTCGAGATGCATCTGCGCGAGTGCCCGGGTACCGGCCCAGATCTTGTCGGCGATCACCTCGTCGTAGATCTCCTCGCCGAGCCGGGCGAGTTCGGCGGTGGACCGACCGGCCACGAACGAGAGGGCCTTCTCCCGGCCGGAGGCGACGTCGACGCTGCTCTCCTTGCCGGTCACGCGGAACTTGATCTGCTTCCACGCGAAGTCCAGGAGGTCGGCGGACTTCAGATACTTCCTGGCGGCGAGTCCGCGGGCGAAGTGGATGATCGACGCACCCTGGACCATCGTATTGTCGACGTCGAAGAAGGCCGCGGCGGTCAGGTCCAGGGGAACCTGGGGCTCTTCGGTCTCTGGTCCGGCTTCGTGGAGGGCCAGCGCGGCGTCGGCGCTGGCCTCGCCCGCAACGTTTGCACGTACCTCGGCCTCACTCGGGCCCAGCGGATTCCTGAACTGCCGACGGCCCGGAAGGATCATCCCCGCCAGTCCTGAACCGAAACCCGAGCCGTTCGGTAGTGATCGCGCAGGCACTCGCACCTCCCCTATCGCTGAAGCCTCTGGACGCAGCCTATCCCTCGGTTCCGACCCTGGGCGGGCGGATGGCTGCGTGCACCGAATCGTGTGACGTTCATCTCCGAGCCGGGTGGCGTTACCGGCCCCGGAAACGGCACAGTGAGTCCCGTAGAGGTGGCGAAAGGAAAGTATCCGACATGAGTACCAGCGAACACGAGGTGACGCTCCTCACGCGGGCGGGCTGCGGGGCGTGCACGCCGGCACGCGAGCAGTTGCTGATTCTGTGTGAGGAGTTCGGGCTGGAACTGACGTGCATAGACGTCGACGAGGCGGCTTCCACGGACCCGGAACTGCGGGCGGAATTCGGTGACCGATTGCCGGTCGTCCTGCTCGACGGACGTGAGCACAGTTACTGGGAGGTCGATGAAGAGCGCCTCCGATCGGATTTACGCAAGTAAGGCGACCCTAAAACTGCGAACTTCGGATGCTGTGCAGGTAGGAGTGCATGTCGCGCAGTCGCAGCGACTTTGTGCATGGGTTCACAAGCAGTTACCGTGGTGTGAACAATTCCCCGGAGCATCGTGGAGAACGGCAGCGAATGCCGGTCGGACGAGGAGCCAACGACGTGACCGAAACGCACCAGACGCATGGGTCTGTGGCCCATGGCGTCACGGGCGCAGTCGGTCCGTCCGCCGTCGAGTCACCAGCCCCCGGATCGCCGCTCCCCGAATCGCGGGACATCCCCCAGGCTACGGTCACGCGGCTGGCGACGTACTTGCGGGTCCTCGGAATGCTGGCGGACCGCGGCACGATCATCGTCTCGAGTGAGGAACTCGCCGCCGCTTCCGGTGTGGGTTCGGCCAAGCTCCGCAAGGACCTGTCTTTCCTCGGCCCCAACGGAGTGCGGGGGGTCGGCTACGACGTCACGCGGCTGCGGGCACGCATCGAACGAGCACTCGGTCTGGACCGCGGGCACAAGGTCGTCCTCGTCGGTGTCGGAAACCTCGGCCAGGCCCTCGCCGGTTACGGCGGTTTCGGACGCCGCGGATTTTCGATGGTGGGTCTCTTCGACAGCGACCCGGAGCGTGTCGGCACCCCGGTAGGCGACCTGGTGGTCCGCCACGTCGACGAACTCGAACAGGCCTGCGCCGAACTCGAAGCCACCATCGGCGTCATCTCGACTCCGGACGAGGCCGCACAGGACGTGTGCGACCGCCTCGTCGGCGCCGGGCTGCGGTGCATCCTCAGCTTTTCGCCGACCGCACTCGACGTCCCGGACCACGTCGAGATGCGCCGCGTCGACCTTGCGGTCGAGATGCAGGTCCTCTCGTTCAACAGCGCACGCAACACCGAGTCGGCTCCTGGCGCTCGGGCCGCGGAGGTCGTACCCACGGCCCCGCGCGTGCGCATCGGACATTCGGCTGTCCCGTCCACCGCACCAAGAAACGGATCAGTGATCGCGCCGTGAGTGTTCTGCTTGTCGGGGTCTCGCACCGGACGGCTCCCGTGCCGGTTCTCGAGCGGGTTGCTGTCACCGAGACCGATCGCCCGAAGCTGACGGACAAGCTTCTGGCGTCGACGCACATCTCGGAAGCGATGATCGTCTCGACCTGCAACCGGGTGGAGATCTACGCCGTCGTCGACGCGTTCCACGGTGCGCTCACCGAGGTCGGTGAACTTCTGGCGGATCATTCCGGGCTCGACCTCACCGACCTGCACCGTCACGCCTATGTGCGGTACAGCGAGGCGGCCGCGGAGCACCTGTTCGCGGTGGCCAGCGGACTCGATTCGATGGTGATCGGCGAACAGCAGATTCTCGGTCAGATCCGGACCGCCTACGCGTCCTCGGACGCCCAGCAGGCCGCCGGACGCACGTTGCACGAGCTCGCCCAGCAGGCGTTACGCGTCGGCAAGCGGGTTCACGCGGAGACGGGAATCGACTCGGCGGGCGCGTCGGTCGTCTCGGTGGCCCTCGACCGCGCCGCCGGCGTCATCGGCGCCGGTGGGCTCAGCGGCCGGACCGCGGTGGTCGTCGGCGCCGGCTCGATGGGCGGGCTCTCGGTCGCATACCTCACCCGTGCCGGCATCGGCCGGATCCTCGTCGTCAACCGCACCGCGGAGCGGGCCGAGCACCTGGCCGACACGGCCCGGTCGGGCGGGGTCGAAGCGGAGGCGTTCGAGCTCGGTCACCTGCCCACGGCGATGGCGCAGGCGGATGTGCTCGTGACCTGTACCGGCGCGGTCGGTGCCGTCGTCACGCTCGCGGATACGCACCGTGCGCTGGCCCAGCCCGACCGCGACCCCGAACGTCCACTTGTCATCTGCGACCTCGGTCTGCCCCGCGACGTCGAGCACGCGGTCTCGGGACTGCCCGGGGTCACCGTGCTGGACATGGAGTCGCTGCAGCGCGACCCCGCCGCGGGGGCCGCCGCGTCGGACGCCGATGCCGCTCGGGCCATCGTGGCGAGTGAGCTCGCCCAGTATCTCGCCGGCCAGCGGCTGGCGGAGGTGACGCCGACCGTCACCGCCCTGCGTCAGCGCGCCGCGGACGTCGTCGAAGCCGAGTTGCTGAGACTCGATTCCCGGCTCCCCGGGCTCGACGACCCCGAGCGCGACGAGGTGGCCCGCACCGTCCGCCGAGTGGTCGACAAGCTGCTGCACGCTCCTACCGTGCGGGTGAAACAGCTCGCGTCGGCGCCGGGTGGCGACTCGTACGCCGCCGCGCTACGCGAACTGTTCGAGCTGAGCCCCGGATCCGTGGAGGCGGTGGCAAAACCGACCGACCTCGGTGCCATCGACATCACCGACGGATTCATCGCGGGTCAGGACCCCCGTCTGCGCCGTTTCGTCGCGGGCGACAACCAAGGGAAGGAACCGCAGGCATGAGCGCCGTCGGCACCCGCACCCTGCGGATCGGTACCCGCGGAAGCGAACTCGCCACCACCCAGGCCGGCACCGTGCGTGACGCACTGATCTCCGCCGGACACGAAGCCGAACTCGTCATCATCAAGACCAAGGGCGATCAGTCCATGGAGTCGGTGGAGAAGATCGGGGTCGGTGTCTTCACCGCGGAACTTCGGGAAGCGCTGGTCGACGGCCGCGTCGACGTGGCCGTGCACTCGTACAAAGATCTGCCGACCGCCCGGGACGAACGGTTCACCATTGCCGCGATTCCGCCGCGCGAGGACCCGCGTGATGCGCTGGTCGCCCGCGACGGACTCGTTCTCGGTGAACTTCCGGTCGGGTCGAAGGTCGGTACGTCGGCGCCGCGCCGCACCTCGCAACTGCGGGCACTCGGCCTCGGTCTCGACATCCGCCCCCTGCGCGGCAACCTGCAGCGTCGGCTCGGCAAGGTGGAGTCGGGCGAGCTCGATGCCGTCATCCTGGCGCGGGCGGGGTTGGCGCGTATCGGCCGACTGGACCTGATCACCGAGTCCCTCGAACCCGTCCAGATGCTGCCTGCACCTGCCCAGGGTGCGTTGGCCGTGGAATGCCTGTCCGGCAACACCGCGCTCGTGTCGATCCTGGCCGAGCTCGACGACCCGAACAGCCGCGCCGCCGTCACCGCGGAACGTGCTCTCCTCGCCGAACTCGAGGCCGGATGCACCGCACCTGTCGGGGCAATCGCGGAAGTCGTCGAATCACTCGACGACGACGGCCGCAGCTTCGACGAACTCTCCGTCCGTGGTTGCGCAGCAGCCATCGACGGTTCGGACGTCATACGCACGGGGGCAGTGGGCTCCCCGGACAACGCCGAAGAACTCGGCCGCTCGGTCGCACGGGAACTCCTCGAACTCGGGGCGCGCGAGCTGATGAACGTCACCGAGGCCGGTGATGCCGATGTTTGATGTGCGAAGGCCGACCGATCGGCCGGCCCGCCCCCTGTACCCATCTCGACACATGATCGCACTGGAGAATTACCGATGAGCCGAGTCCGAAAGAACACCCCCGGACGGATCCTGTTCGTGGGATCCGGACCGGGCGATCCGGCCCTGCTCACTGTGCACGCACGGGACGTCCTTGCCGCAGCGACGCTGGCCTTCACCGACCCCGACGTCGACAAGGGCGTCACCGTCCTGGTCGGCACCGACCTGGGCGTCGACGCGGAAACCGGTGAGCCGCTCGCCGAGGTCCGCCCGGCTCTCGGTGAACCGGCCGAGGTCGCGAAGACCCTCGTACACGAGGCCCGCAACGGCCACGACGTCGTCCGCCTCGTGTCCGGTGACCCGCTGACCACCGATTCGGTGATCGCCGAGGTCGCGGCAGTGGCGCGCACTCAGGTGCAGTTCGAGGTCCTGCCCGGACTCCCTGCCGCGTCTGCTGTGCCGTCGTACGCCGGCATGGCGCTGGGCTCGGGACACACCGAGGCCGACGTCCGCGGTGAGGTCGACTGGGCGGCGCTGGCCGCGGCGCCCGGACCGCTGGTGCTGCACGCCACGTCGGGGCACCTCGCCGAGACGGCGAGCGCGCTCGTCGAACACGGTCTTGCTCCGCAGACCCCGGCCGCGATCACCGTTCGCGGCACCACCCGGCAGCAGCGCACCGTCGAGGCCACCCTCGCCACCCTCAACGAGGCCGGTTCCGAACTGGTCGGCTCGCTCGTCGTGACGGTCGGCAAGGTGGTGGCCCAGCGCAGCAAGATGTCGTGGTGGGAATCGCGTGCCCTGTACGGCTGGAAGGTCCTCGTGCCCCGCACGAAGGATCAGGCCGGGGAGATGAGCGACCGCCTGGTCACCCACGGCGCCATCCCGATCGAGGTGCCGACCATCGCCGTGGAGCCGCCCCGCAGTCCCGCGCAGATGGAACGTTCCGTCAAGGGCCTGGTCGACGGCCGGTACCAGTGGGTGGTGTTCACCTCCACCAACGCGGTGCGTGCGGTGTGGGAGAAGTTCGAGGAGTTCGGGCTCGACGCCCGCGCGTTCTCCGGCGTCAAGATCGCTTGCATCGGCGAGGCCACGGCCGCCAAGGTCCGGTCGTTCGGGATCAACCCCGAACTCGTGCCGTCCGGTGAGCAGTCGAGCGAGGGTCTGCTGGCCGAGTTCGCTCCGTACGACGACGTGTTCGATCCCGTCAACCGGGTTCTGTTGCCCCGCGCTGACATTGCCACCGAGACACTCGCCGAGGGTTTGCGTGAACGCGGCTGGGAAATCGACGATGTCACCGCCTACCGCACCGTCCGGGCTGCGCCGCCGCCGGCCGAGACCCGCGAGATGATCAAGACCGGTGGGTTCGACGCGGTCTGCTTCACCTCGTCGTCGACGGTCCGCAATCTCGTCGGTATCGCAGGAAAGCCGCATGCACGGACCCTCGTGGCCTGCATCGGTCCCAAGACCGCGGAAACCGCAGTGGAGTTCGGACTTCGCGTGGACGTACAGCCGGAGACCGCTCAGGTCGGCCCGTTGGTGGAGGCTCTCGCCGAGCACGCCGCGCGACTGCGCGCCGAGGGTGCACTGCCCCCGCCGCGCAAGAAGTCCCGCGCCCGGCGATAGGCGCTACGCGCCTGTGCGCCTTTTTGGTTGTTCCCACTACCAAAAAGGCGCACAGGCCCGACGAAGGAGGGCCCTTCCGTGTTCCCGACCCACCGGCCGCGGCGATTGCGCCGCACACCGGCGTTGCGCAGACTCGTCGCCGAGACTTCGCTCGAGCCACGACATCTGGTTCTGCCGATGTTCGTGGCGGACGGCATCGACGAGCCGCGCGAGATTTCGTCGATGCCCGGCGTCTTCCAGCACACGCTCGCATCGTTGCGGTCGGCTGCCATCGAGGCTGTGGAGGCGGGTGTCGGTGGGCTGATGTTGTTCGGTGTGCCGCGTCCCGACGACAAGGACGCCGAGGGTTCCGGCGCCAGCGATCCGGACGGCATCTTGAACCGTGGGTTGCGCTCCCTTGCAGAGGAACTCGGTGACGCGACCGTCATCATGGCGGACACGTGCCTGGACGAGTTCACGGAGCACGGTCACTGTGGGGTGCTCGACGACAGCGGCGCGGTCGACAACGATCGGACGCTGCTCAGGTATGTGGACATGGCCGTTTCACAGGCCGATGCCGGTGCCCACCTGCTCGGTCCGAGCGGGATGATGGACGGTCAGGTTGCCGCCATCCGGAAGGCGCTGGACGCCGCGGGTCACACCGAAGTCGGTCAGCTGGCGTACTCCGCGAAATACGCCTCCGCTTTCTATGGGCCGTTCCGTGAGGCTGTGGGCTCGTCCCTGCAGGGTGACCGGAGAACGTATCAGCAGGACTCGGCCAATCGGCGGGAGTCGCTGCGCGAAGTGGATCTCGATATCGAGGAAGGTGCCGACCTCGTCATGGTCAAGCCGGCGATGTCGTATCTGGACATTCTGCGCGACGTGGCGGACAGGTCACCGGTTCCCGTTGCGGCATACCAGATTTCGGGTGAGTACTCAATGATCACGGCGGCTGCGCAGAACGGCTGGATCGATCGGGACGCCGCCATCCTCGAATCGTTGACGAGCATTCGGCGGGCGGGCGCCGACATCGTTCTCACCTACTGGGCCACCGAAGCGGCGGGCTGGCTGGGATGAATGCGGCGCGGCGTCCGGTGGCGGATACGGTGGTGCCATGACTTCGCAGTGGCCGCACACCCCGCCACACCAGACACCGCAACACCAAATTCCGCAACAACAGGCACCGCCGCAGGGTCCGAATCAGTACGGGGCCTATCCGCCGCCCGTGCCGCAGCCGAAGCCTGAGCGCCCCGCCCCGGTCGATGTGGGCACGGCGGCGCAATTGCTGTGGGTGGTGGCCGTGCTCGGTGTGATCCAGGCGGTGGCGGCGATGGTCCTGGTGGTTCGTGAGAAGTCGACCTTCGTCGACGAACTGATGACCAATCCCAGCGTGAAATCCGGCGAGGTCGCGATGACGCGGGAGAACGTGGAGATGCTCTTCTACGTAGGCATTGCCGTCACTGGTGTCGTCATTTTGCTCCTGACGGGCCTGTTCGTCCTTTTCGTCCATTTCATGAGGAAGGGCAGGAACTGGGCGAGATCCTTGCTGACGGTCGTGAGCGTCACGATGGTGGTCTGGACGGTGCCGGTGCTGTTCGGAATCGGATCGGACGGCAGTAGTATCGCTCTCGCCGTCGGAGGTGTGCAGATCCTGCAGGCTGTGGTGGCGGTGGGTGCCGTCGTGCTGATGCACCGGAAAGACTCGAACAGTTATTTCTCGAAGCTGCCCGCGTCGTAGCTCGAGTTTGATCGTGAAACATAAAGATGTACCGTGAAGTACGTCACAACAGCACACGGCAGACTTCTTCTACCGAAGGGCTTTTCTACATGCGCGCTGAAGATCGGGCACACGGGTCACGCAGGGAAGCACTGATGTTCGCCATTATCGTGGCCTTCGTACTGCTGACCCTGCTGCTCGTCGTCATTCCCGGTGCCGTTTCCTGAGGTGATCCCGCCGGGCGTGGACCACCGCGCGACCGCAAGAATCCGGGCGGTCCGTGGCTGAGGAGATTTTGTTCAGTGAGCCCGGCGCGCGCTGGCGGTTGGTGGCATTCGGCCCGGTGTTCTGCACTGTCGCGCTGGTAATCGAACTTTTGACGGGCCCGGTGGTGCACTGGTTCGCCCTGCCGTTGTTCGCCGCCCTCCTCAGCGGGTTCCTCTACGTGCAGGTAGTTGCCGCCCGCCGGCACGCGAGCGTGGAACTCACACCTACCATGCTGCGGCAGGGCACCGAGGAGCTACCGATCACCGAGATCGTGAAGATCCTGCCTCCGCCGGACACCGAGTCGTACGCACCCCAGCCCTGGGAGACGGCCCGGACGCTCGGTGAGCTGTCCGCGGTGCCCCGGCGACGATCGGGTATCGGGCTTCGACTGCGGGGCGGCGCACTGGTGCAGGCTTGGGCGAAGGACGACGAGGGGTTGCGGGCACAGCTCGAGTCGCTGCTCGCAAAGGCCGACGGAGGGGCGGAACAGTGAATCGACGCGCCATGGGGTCGGCGGGGGAGATCGCCTCTGCCGTCGTCCTATCAATTCTGGCGGTGTGGTGCTGGACGTCGGCACGAGTTACCTCCGATTTCGGCCCGGTCGCGCCGGGCGCGCCGTCCTACCAGGGAACCGAGTATTCGGGTTCGTGGATCGCCGGCGCCGCCGCCCTCGTCACCGTTGCGGGCCTGTTGGTGATCGACGCGATCCGCAGGTGGGTTGCCGGCCCGGCGGGTCACCCCGCCGAGCCGTCGACGTCACCGGAAGATCTGAGTCTTGCGGATCGTGTCGGTTCCCGGCCCGTCGATCATCGCGGAGCCGAGTAGCGCCTCCGGCACTCCCAGTCCCTCGACGAGCGTCGCCGCGTGGGGGCGCAGCTTGCGGCAACGGTCGTTGATTCCCCGCTGCACCGCTTTGGACCGCTCGACCGACAGGTGGCGGTGTTCCATGAACCACGCCTTGTCTTCCTCGATGATGCTGAGCGCGTAAAGGTCGCAGACGTCGCTCAGAAGGTTGCGTGCTTCCTCGTCCTGACATTCGTCGATACCGGCGATGAATGCTTCGAGCACCACCCGGTCGATGTGCGCCTGCGCGGCGTGCATCACGTGATCCTGGACGAAGTTGAACGCGTCGAACGGGTTTTCCTCGCGCTTCTGCGCACCCTGGAGCCGGCGAGCCGCGGTCGAGAGCAGGTACTGCTCGCGGTCCTCGAACATGGTGAGCTGTGTCCCGCGGTTGAAGAGGCTGCCGTCCTCTTCGTTGTCCTGACGCGTGTCGAGGATGGTCTGAATGATCTGCTGCGCCGCTGTGCGGGTCTTGACAACGTCCGACACGGTCGTGGCAGCGAAACGCATCCACTCGACGGGACTCATCCCGCGGACCTCGTCGGCGTAGGACGTGAGCAGTTCCTTGGCAACCAGTTGGGTGAGCACGTGGTTGTCGCCCTCGAAAGTGGTGAACACGTCGGTGTCCGCCTTGAGAGCCGTCAGCCGGTTCTCCGCCATGTACCCGGCGCCGCCGCACGCTTCCCGGGCTTCCTGGATGGCGCGGGTCGCGTGCCAGGTGTTCGCTGCCTTGAGGCCGGCCGCCCGACCTTCGAGTTCGCGCTGCTCCTGCGGATCGGCATCCTCGATGCTCTGGATGTCATGCATCTTCGATACCAGCTCGTTCTGCGCGAACTGCAGCGCGTAGGACCGTGCGATCAACGGGAAGAGCCGTCGCTGGTGCACGAGGTAGTCCATGAGCAGAACTTCGTCTTCGCTCTGCGGCGCACTGAACTGGCGGCGCTGCAACGCGTATCGGGTCGCGATCGACAGTGCGACGCGGGCCGCGGCGCCGGCTGATCCGCCGACGGTGACGCGTCCCCGCACGAGGGTTCCCACCATCGTGAAGAAGCGGCGATTGGCGTTGTCGATCGGGGAGGAATAGGTGCCGTCCTCCGCGACGTCGGCGTACCTGTTGAGCAGATTCACCCGCGGAATGCGCACCTGATCAAAGGTGATGCGGCCGTTGTCGACTCCGGGGAGCCCAC
This sequence comes from Rhodococcus sp. MSC1_016, assembly GCF_023667485.2. Taxonomy (NCBI): domain Bacteria; kingdom Bacillati; phylum Actinomycetota; class Actinomycetes; order Mycobacteriales; family Nocardiaceae; genus Rhodococcus; species Rhodococcus sp. MSC1_016. Next base: position 3,808,919 of record NZ_JAMOZI020000001.1, on the reverse strand, counting down.
CCTTGTAGCCGCAATCGGAGGTATGAACGCCCGGAAGGTCGTTGCCGTTCTCGTCGCGAATCGGGACGAGGAAACAGTGCACGCCGTGGTGTTCACCCTGCGTCACCAATTGCGCGAAGACGGCCGCCATCGTCGCGTGTTGTGCGGCCCCGCCGATGTAGTCCTTGCGGGACGACGGGGTGGGGGAGTGGACGACGAATTCACCGGTGGCCGCGTCGTAGGTGGCAGTGGTCTCGAGTGCCTGGACATCGCTGCCGTGGCCGGTCTCCGTCATCGCGAAGCAACCGAGTAGGTTCAGGTCGATGAGAGGCTTGACGTATGCCTCGTGGTGGCGAGCGGTGCCCAGATTTTCGATGGCTCCGCCGAAAAGTCCCCACTGCACGCCCGCCTTGACCATCAGCGACAGGTCGGACATCGCCAGCATCTCGATGCTCGTCACCGCGGCCCCTGCGTCCCCGGTGCCGCCGTGGTCCTTCTTGAACCCGTCGGCTGCATAGCCGTTGCCCGCAAGTAGACGCATCTGCTCTAGCGTCTTGGCTCGCGCTTCTTCCAGATCGGGGGTGTAGTGCGGAGCGAAATCGGGCGTGGCGGACAGTTCCGCCCGCACGCGCTCGCGTACTTCCCTCCAGCGCCCGTCGAGTGTGCTTCTCAGGTGGTCAGCTGTGGTGGCCATGAGTCGACCCTAGCGGGAGCCCTACAGTTGCGGGTGTGAGTACCGGCAACGACGGCACGGGCGGACGACGGGTTTTCGACGCACATCTGCACGTCGTGGATCCCCGCTTCCCACTCGTCCCGAACGACGGCTATCTGCCGCCGGAGTTCACCGTGTCCGACTACACGAGACGGGTGGCCGGACTCGGTGTCGTCGGGGGCGCCGTAGTGTCCGGATCGTTCCAGGCATTCGATCAGACGTATTTGCTGGACGCGCTGGGAGCGCTCGGTGACGGCTTCGTCGGGGTGACGCAGCTGCCCGCCTCGGTGGCGGACGAGGAGATTCTGAGTTTGGACGCGTGCGGAGTACGAGCCCTGCGGTTCAACGTCCGCCGGGGTGGGTCCGAGTCGTTGTCGCACCTCGACACTCTCGCCCGGCGAGTGCACGAACTCGCCGGATGGCACGCGGAGCTGTACATCGATGCCCGCGATCTCGACGACCTCGGTGATCTCGTGGGGGCACTTCCGGTGGCGAGCATTGATCACCTCGGTCTGTCCGCAGAGGGTCTGCCGCACCTCCTGTCCGTGGTCGAGAAGGGGATCCGGGTCAAAGCGACAGGCCTAGGCCGGGGAACTCTAGATGTCGCCGCCGCGCTGACGGCGCTGGTGGCAGTGAACCCGCGCGCCGTGATGTTCGGGACCGACCTCCCGTCCACCCGGGCGCCGCGACCGTTCGCCGACTCCGACCTCGAGATCGTCGCCGACGCCGTGGGGAGTGAGCACGTCGAGGCGGTGTTCTACGGGAACGCGGCCGAGTTCTACCGCATGGCGGAACCGTTGGCCGCCGCCCGGACGAGTTGCTGATGGCGTAGTGCGATCTGGGTCTGCGTGGCGATCACGGTGGACGAGCGTAAGACGTTGCGGCCGTCGACGATCGAATTGATCACACGTTGCAGATCGGCATTCGTGCGCGCCACTACCCGCACCAGGACGTCACCGGCGCCCGTGATCGTGTGCGCTTCCAATACTTCGGGGATGGCGGTCAGATGCTCGACCACGGCGGCGTGTCCGGTGCCCTGGGCGATCTCGAGAGTGGCGAATGCGATGACCGGAAAGCCCAGGGCCTCGGGATCGAGGGTCGGCGCCGAGCCGGTGATCACCCCGGAGCGTTCGAGGCGGTCGAGCCGCGCCTGGACTGTGCCACGCGCCACCCCGAGTCGGCGTGAGGCCTCGAGGACCCCGACCTTTGGTTCGTCATGGAGAAGATCGAGGAGTGCGGCGTCGAGCCGGTCGAGAGCCATCGTCATCCCCTGGTCATCTTGTACGATGGAATGCGGATACTGTCCAGCATTGTGTACACATTGACCATCCTAAAATCGCACAGTTGCGCATGGCAGTGATCTGAATCACAGTTTTTGCATGACTACTGCCGACATTCGACTGACTCCGCGTGAAGTGGCCGCCCGGCTCGACACCGCCGGGCTCCGGCAACTGGTCGGCCTCGTCGAACACGACGACGCCTCGGATCCCTTTCCCGTAGTCGCCTTGGACGCCGTGGTGTTCGTGTGCGGCAATGCGACGCAAAGCATGCAGTACTACGTGTCTACCTGGGGGATGACACTCGTCGCGTACGCCGGACCCGAGACCGGTCAGCGCACGCACAAGTCGTTCGTGCTCGAGTCGGGTTCGGCGCGATTCGTGCTCCACGGTGCGGTGGACCCGAAAAGCCCTCTCGCTGATCATCACCGGACGCACGGCGACGGCGTCACGGATCTCGCGATGGAGGTGCTCGACGTCGACCGGTGCATCGCCCACGCGCGCTCGCAGGGCGCCACGATCCTGGAAGAGCCGCACGACGTCACCGACGAGTTCGGTACCGTCCGGCTGGCGGCGATCGCCACCTACGGCGACACTCGGCACACCATCGTCGACCGCAGCCGGTACGACGGCCCGTACCTACCGGGATACGTCTCGCGCAGTGGCACTTTCGTACCGAGGCCGGGAAGGCCGAGGCGGTTGTTCGAGGCGCTCGATCATGCGGTGGGCAACGTCGAGATGGGCCGGATGGACCATTGGGTCCGCTTCTACAACCGGGTCATGGGATTCACGAACATGGCCGAATTCGTCGGTGACGACATCGCCACGGAGTACTCGGCGCTCATGTCGAAAGTGGTCGCCAATGGAAATCATCGCGTGAAATTCCCGCTCAACGAGCCCGCCGTCGGCAAGAAGAAGTCGCAGATCGACGAGTATCTCGAGTTCTACGGTGGGCCGGGATGCCAGCACCTCGCACTGGCGACAGGCGACATCCTCGCGGCCGTCGACGCGCTGCGAGCGGAGGGCGTCGAATTTCTGAGCACCCCCGATGCGTACTACGAGGATCCAGAGCTTCGCTCCCGGATCGGCAAGGTCCGAGTGCCGGTGGAGGAATTGCACAAACGCGGAATCCTCGTCGACCGGGACGAGGACGGCTATCTGCTCCAGATTTTCACCAGGCCGCTGGGCGACCGGCCCACCATGTTCTTCGAACTGATCGAGCGGCACGGATCTCTCGGTTTCGGAGCGGGAAACTTCCGGGCGCTGTTCGAGTCCATCGAGCGGGAGCAGGCGGCGCGCGGCAATCTGTGAGTCCCCGAATGGCGAACAGGGCATCATCCAGGAATGAACAGGAAAGCCGAATCTCCGCGCGGCCTGACGGAGCCCGGGGCATGAGCCTCGTCACCGGACCGATATTTCAGATCTGCTGGGTGGTCGAGGACCTCGACGCGGCGGAGCGCCATTTCACCGACCAGTTCGGAGTCGCGAAATGGTTGCGACTGCCGAATGTGCATTTCGGTCCCGATCACTGCACGTACCGCGGGGAGCCCGCCGACTACGTCGTCCACGTGTCGCTCGGGTACGCCGGAGGGCAGCAGCTCGAACTCATCGAACCGGTGTCGGGCCGCAACCTCTATGTCGAGCAGTTGGAGAGGAGCGGTCCCGGAGTGCACCACGTGGCGTGGGTTCCCGACGACTTCGAGGCCACGCTGGCGGAGGCGGCGAGCCGCGGGCTGCCCATCGTCCAGCAGGGGCGGTTCGAGGGAGTCGGGATGGAATTCGCCTACCTCGACGGCGGCCCCCTCGGCGGCTACGTCGAGCTGATGAAGCTGTCCGAGGTGATGCGGGCGATGTTCGACTCCCTCGTCCCCGAGTGACCGCACGGAAGTGATACTGGCCACCCACTACACCCTGTCGTTGGCAAATTCGACAGAACTGGGACACTGGAGGCCGTGACTGTTTCCTCCGGTGGCCCCGACGTGCACGCTTCCCGTTCCGCTCAGCTCTTCGACCGGGCCGACGTGGTCATTCCCGGCGGCGTCAACTCGCCGGTGCGGGCCTTCGGCTCGGTCGGCGGAACCCCGCGTTTCATCGAGAAGGCTGCCGGTTACACGCTCACCGACGTCGACGGCAACGACTACGTCGACCTCATCTGTTCCTGGGGTCCGATGATTCTGGGCCACGCCCATCCCGCTGTCGTCGAGGCAGTCCAGAAGGCGGCCGCCACGGGGCTGTCCTTCGGAGCACCCACCGAGGGTGAGATCGAACTGGCCGAGGAGATCGTCGCCCGCGTCGCGCCGGTGGACAAGGTGCGGCTGGTGAATTCCGGCACCGAGGCCACCATGAGCGCGGTCCGACTTGCCAGGGGATTCACCGGCCGGACCAAGATCGTGAAGTTTTCGGGTTGCTACCACGGCCACGTCGACGCCCTGCTCGCCGACGCCGGTTCCGGCCTGGCCACGTTCGGCCTGCCGACGTCGCCCGGCGTGACCGGCGCCCAGGCGGAGGACACCATCGTCGTGCCCTACAACGATCTCGAGGCCGTCGCGCAGGCGTTCGCCGCCAACGAGGGCCAGATCGCATGCGTCATCACCGAGGCTGCCGCAGGAAACATGGGTGCCATCGCACCCCAGCCCGGATTCAACGATGGACTGCGCACGCTCACCCGCGAGCACGGCGCGTTGCTGATCATGGACGAGGTGATGACGGGATTCCGCGTCAGCTCGGCCGGCTGGTACGGACTGGAGGGTGTCGCAGGCGACCTCTACACGTTCGGCAAGGTGATGAGCGGCGGCCTGCCCGCCGCCGCCTTCGGTGGCCGTGCCGACGTCATGGCTCATCTGGCGCCCGCCGGTCCCGTCTACCAGGCGGGCACGCTGTCGGGAAACCCCGTCGCCGTCGCCGCCGGTCTCGCGAGCCTGCGCGCAGCCGATGCGAGTGTCTACGAAGCCCTCGAGCGCAACAGCGTCACCCTGCAGAACCTGCTGTCCGAATCGCTGACCGCGGCAGGTGTGCCCCATCGAGTGCAGACCGCCGGAACGATGCTCAGCGTCTTCTTCACCGAAGAACCGGTCACCAACTACGCCGAGGCGAAAGCGGCGCAGACGTGGCGGTTCCCGGCCTTCTTCCATGGACTGCTCTCGCGCGGGGTGTACCCACCGCCCAGCGCGTTCGAGGCCTGGTTCGTCTCGGCGGCCATGGACGACAATGCCTTTTCCATCATCGCCGACGCCCTGCCGCATGCAGCGAAGGCCGCCGCGGCGGCCACCCAGCCCTGACCGTCTGTCCAGTCCTGACGCGCCGCGTCGATTCAGCCACCCGACTCCCCGCCCCGACCCGAGGAACCGCACCGTGACCGATGCCGCTCACCCCGACCACACCCAGACCCGCACGATCGTGCACGTGCTCCGGCACGGCGAAGTGCACAACCCGCGAGGAATTCTCTACGGCAGGCTTCCCGGTTTCCGCCTGTCGGTGACGGGCGAGGCACAGGCCCGCGCCGTAGCGTCGGTCCTGGCGACCCACGACATCACCCACGTGGTCGCATCGCCGCTACAGCGGGCGCAGGAAACGGCGGCGCCGATCGCCGAGAAGCACGGACTCGAGATCGCAACCGACGAGAACCTCATCGAGGCGGGTAACGAGTTCGAGGGACTCAAGGTGTCGGTGGGCGACGGCGCGCTCGCACGCCCCCGACACTGGTGGAAGCTGCGAGATCCGTTTACTCCGTCCTGGGGTGAGCCGTACCTGCAGATCGCGCACCGAATGCTTGCCGCCGTCAACAGCGCGCGCGTGGCCGCCGTGGGTCACGAGGCCGTGGTCGTCAGCCACCAACTTCCCGTCTGGACGCTGCGCCGATTCCTGCAGGGCGAGCGGTTGTGGCACGACCCGCGCCACCGCCAGTGCTCGCTGGCGTCGCTGACGTCGCTCGTCTACGAGGGCGACACACTCATCGACATCGTGTACTCGGAGCCCGCGGGCGCATCGGATCCGAGGGTGAGCGGGGCATGATTCGGGGGCGCTTCGCCGGGCTTCTCGCGGTGATCTGCATGGCCGCGGTGTCGCTGTCGGCGTGTGCGTCCGGCGACGACGCCGTGGCCCAGGGAGGCACGTTCGACTTCGTGTCCCCGGGCGGTCAGACGGAAATCTTCTACGATCCACCGGCCGATCGAGGCACCATCGGCACCGTGTCCGGACCCGACCTCATGACGGAGGGCAAGACCATCTCCCTCGACGACTACGAGGGCCAGGTAGTGGTCCTCAACGTCTGGGGGCAGTGGTGCGGGCCGTGCCGCGGCGAAGCGAACGACCTCGAGCAGGTCTACGAGGCGACCAAAGACCAAGGTGTCGCGTTTCTCGGGATCAATGTCCGGGACAATCAGCAAGACAAGGCGCAGGACTTCGTGATCAACAACAACGTGTCGTATCCGTCGATCTACGACCCCGCCATGCGGACGATGATCGCCCTGGGGGCGAACTACCCGACGAGCGTCATTCCCACCACGGTCGTGCTCGATCGTGAACACCGTGTCGCCGCGGTGTTCCTGAAGGAATTGCTGGCGGACGACCTGCAGCCGGTAGTCGAACGGGTGGCGCAGGAATCGTGACTACCGGTACCACCCTTCTCGCCGCCGGCGTCGGCGACGCCTTCCAGTCCACCGCCTCGTCGGGACCTCTGTTCCTTGCGCTCGGAGCCTGCGTTCTCGCCGGTCTGGTCTCGTTCGCCTCGCCGTGCGTAGTTCCGCTCGTCCCCGGTTACCTGTCCTACCTGGCCGGTGTCGTGGGCGCCGACGCTCCGGCCGTCACCGCCGAAGAAGCCGCGACGCGCACGAAGACGGTGACAGACGGACGCCTGCGCGTCGCCGGGGCCGCAACTCTGTTCGTGGCCGGTTTCACGGTCGTGTTCGTCCTGGCCACGGCGTCGGTCTTCGGCGCCATCTCGGTCCTCTCCGTCAACCGCGAAGTATTGATGCGGGTCGGAGGTGTCGTGACGATCGCCATGGGATTGGTGTTCATCGGCCTGATCCCGGCGTTGCAGCGTGACACCCGGCTCGAGCCGCGGCGCATCTCCAGCCTGGCGGGAGCCCCGCTGCTGGGTGCGGTATTCGCACTGGGGTGGACGCCCTGCCTCGGTCCGACACTGGCCGGTGTCATCTCCCTTGCTGCCGGCACCGACGGCGCCACCGCGGCCCGCGGCGTAGCCCTGATCGTCGCCTACTGCCTCGGCCTGGGCCTGCCCTTCGTGATCCTGGCCCTCGGCTCCTCCCGCGCGCTGCGGGGTGTGGGCTGGCTACGCCGCAACGCGCGAACCATTCAAATCTTCGGCGGCATCATGCTCGTGGCGGTGGGCATCGCCCTCGTCACCGGCGCGTGGGATCAATTCGTCGGCTGGATTCGCGACGCCTTCATCTCGGAAGTGACCCTGCCCATATGAGCGACACCCAGACCCCCGAAGCCCCGGAAGCCGCACCGGTACCCCGCCAATCGCTGCCGGGCCGCGCTTTCGCGCTGGTCCGCAACACCTGGCGTGGGCTCACGTCGATGCGGACGGCGCTTGTGTTGCTGTTCCTGCTGGCACTCGCGGCGATACCCGGGGCCTTGCTGCCCCAGCGCAGCCTCAATGCAGGCAAGGTCGACGAGTACATCGCGAATCGGCCGACCCTCGGTCCCTGGATGGACCGGCTCGAACTCTTCGACGTATTCGGCAGTTTCTGGTTCACCGCGGTCTACGTCCTGCTCTTCATCTCGCTGGTCGGCTGCATCCTTCCGCGTTGCGTCGATCACGCGAAAGCACTGCGCACGCGTCCGGTGGCGGCGCCCCGCAACCTCGCGCGTCTGCCCCACCACGTCGAGCGCCGGGTCGACGAGACGCCCGAGGAACTCGCCGCCCGCATCCGTACTTCGCTGAAAGGGTGGCGGGTGGAGACCCGCACCGGCGGCGCACGCCCGGTCCGCGACGGTGAGATCACCCTCTCCGCGGAGAAGGGTTACACGCGCGAACTCGGCAACCTCGTCTTCCACCTCTCGCTCGTCGGTCTGCTGGTGGCCATCGCCGTCGGCAAACTGTTCGGGTACGAGGGCAACGTGATCGTGGTCGCCAACAACGGTCCCGGCTTCTGCACCACGTCCCCCGCCGTGTTCGATTCGTTCAAGGCAGGGAACACGCAGGACGGCACGGGAATGACCCCGCTGTGTCTCAAGGTCAAGGATTTCACCGCCGACTACCTCGACAACGGTCAGGCCGAGATGTTCACGTCGAACATTTCGTACCAGGCCGGTGACGACCTCGAAACCGGTACCTGGCGCGACGATCAGTTGCAGGTCAATCATCCTCTCCGCGTCGAGGGAGACCGTGTCTACCTGCAGGGACACGGATACGCGCCGACATTCACCGTCACGTTCCCTGGCGGCGAGACGCGGACCGAAACGCTGCAATGGCGACCCGACGATGCGACGACGTTCCTCAGCAGCGGGGCCATGCGATTCGATCCGCCCGGCGGCATGTACCCCGACACGGACGAGCGCCGTAAGAATCAGATCGCGATCGAAGGCTTGTTCGCCCCCACCGCGCTGTTCCACGGCAACCTGCTCGCGTCGAGTCATCCGGCGATGAAGGACCCGGCGGTGGCCATCGACATCTACAAGGGCGACACCGGCCTCGACACCGGCAACCCGCAGTCGCTGTTCTCCCTCAATACCGAACTGATCAACCAGGGCCGGCTGGTGAAGCAGGACCGCGTCAACCTCATGCCGGGGGAGAGCGCCACGCTCGCCGACGGCACTCAGGTGCGGTTCGACGGCGCCGTGGACTTCGTCAATGTGCAGGTGTCGCACGATCCGGCGCAACAGTGGGTGCTGGTGTCGGCTCTGACGATGATGGCAGGACTGCTGGTGTCGCTGCTGATCAAGCGGCGCCGCATCTGGGCCCGCATCTATCCCGCGGACCCCGCCGACCTTGACCCACGACGTACTGTAGTAGAGCTTGGCGGACTCGCCCGGACCGATCAGGCCGGCTGGGGTGACGAGTTCGACCGGCTCTGCGCCCGTCTGCTGACGGACGACACGAAGCCTGACGCGCAGGAGAAGCGACGATGACGACCAACGAGACACTGGCGCAGTACAGCGACTGGGCCTTCCGATCAGCGTTCACGGTGCTCGCGCTCGCGCTCGTGCTGCTGATCGTGCAGTACGCGTCGACGAGGGCGCGCGCCGTGCAGGACAAAGAGCTCGTTGCGGCGGGTGCCAGGCCCGCCGGCTCGGCGACGGTTCCCGGACGCGTGGTCGAGCAGCCGAAGAAGCCGATGGCCGAACGCTTCGGCGGCATGGGGTCTGCGGTGCTCGTGGTAGGCACTGTTCTCATCTTCGCGTCGATCGTGCTCCGCGGATTCGCGACCGACCGTTTCCCGCTCGGCAATATGTACGAGTTCGTCACCATGGCCTGCGGGGCGGCGCTCGTCGTGGGGCTGGCGCTCCTGTCGAAGCCGGCATACCGGCCGATGTGGGTTTTCCTGCTCGTCCCCATTCTCATCCTGATGTTCCTCGCCGCCACGGTGCTCTACGCGGATGCGGCACCGGTGGTGCCGGCGCTGCGGTCGTACTGGCTTCCGATCCACGTCACCATCGTCAGCGTGGGTTCGGGCGTCTTCCTGGTGTCGGGCATCGCCAGCCTGTTGTTCCTGCTGCGGATGCGTTACCCGCGCGGCGAGGAAGGAACGGGCATCTTCGCGCGGGTGGCGGAGCGCCTGCCCGACGCGCAGACCTTGGACCGATTGGCGTACAAGACCACGATCATCGGGTTCCCGCTGTTCGGCGCCGGTGTCATCCTGGGGGCGATCTGGGCCGAAGCCGCCTGGGGGCGGTTCTGGGGATGGGATCCCAAGGAGACGATGTCGTTCATCGCCTGGGTGATCTATGCGGCATATCTCCACGCCCGAGCGACCTCCGGATGGCGCGATACCAAAGCCGCGTGGATCAACATCGCCGGCTTCGTCGCGATGCTGTTCAATCTGTTCATCATCAACATGGTGGTGTCGGGACTGCATTCGTATGCGGGCCTGACCTGACGGTCACCACCGACTGATATTCTTCCGCCGCGACGTCTCCCAGCGGTGTGAAGCGGTGGGGACTACGGAGACTTCATCTAGGGGGGATGTTCGGCCATGTCCGAAAACAACGCTGGCGGGTGGGAGCCGGTGCGGCCGGCATCGAACCCGCCCGCCGACACCACCGTGGGATCCACACCGCACAACGCCGCGCGGCAGGCGCCGTACGTTCAGCCGCAGGGTCCCAACCCCTTCGCGCAGCCGGGGCACCAGGCCCCCGCCGCGACGCCGGCGCGTCCTCAGACGCAGCCCCCGGCCGCGGCTCCTACTCAGGCACCGGCGCCCACACTGGCTCCCGCATCTCCGCAGCCCGCCCCGGCTCCGACGTTCACGGCCCCCGCGCAGCAGCTGCCGTCGCACACGCAGCAACCTGCTCCCGCCGCGTACACGTCGGCTCCCCAGCAGCATCCGGCGAGCCGTCCGCAGACCGTGCGTCCCGAGCAGCAGCAGTACGCGGTGTCCGCGCGAGACCTGTCCACGTCACTTCTGCTCAAGCAGGTCAAGCCAGCGCCCACGACGGGGTGGCGCAGAATGCTGTACCAGGTGTCCGGTCGCTACATCAACCTGGGGAACAGCGCCAAGGAACAGCGCCGCATCGAGCTCACCAAGCAGGTCAACCAGCCGTTGCAGGGCTGCTACAAGATCGCTTTGCTGAGCCTCAAGGGTGGAGTCGGCAAGACCACCACCACGGCCACACTGGGATCGACGTTCGCATCGTTGCGCGGTGATCGAGTGATCGCGGTCGACGCCAACCCGGACCGCGGCACGCTCAGCCAGAAGATCCCCCTGGAAACCCCCGCCACCGTGCGGAACCTGCTCCGCGACGAACACAGCATCGAAAAGTACAGTGACGTCCGCAGTTACACGTCACAGAGTCGGCATCGGCTCGAGGTACTCGCATCGGACAGCGACCCGGCAGTGTCGGAGGCGTTCAGCGCGGACGACTACGCGCGCACGGTCGCAATGCTCGAGAAGTTCTACAGCATCGTCCTCACCGACTGCGGCACCGGGCTGATGCACTCCGCGATGCAGACGATTCTCGAAGAGGCCGACGCACTCGTGGTGGTCAGCTCGGGGTCGGTCGACGGTGCCCGCAGCGCCTCGGCGACGCTCGACTGGCTCGATGCGCACGGCTACCGCGAACTCGTCGCGAAGTCCGTGGCCGTCGTCAACGCCGTCCGCCCGCGCTCCGGCAAAGTTGATCTGCCGAAAGTGGTCGAACACTTCGAACAGCGGTGCCGGCTGGTCCGGCTCATCCCGTTCGATCCACACCTCGAAGAAGGCGCCGAGATCGAACTCGATCGCCTGCGGCCCAAGACGCGCAATGCCCTACTCGAACTCGCTGCAGCGGTGGCGTCCGACTTTCCAGCCTCCACCTTCGCGCTCCAGGATCATCGCTGACGCAGGAGCCGAACCGCTGCGGAAATCACCCAGTGGTATCCGGCGAACCCGTGTCGGGCTCGTCCGACTTCCTCCGTCGGGCGTCCCGACTCATGCGCCACAGAAAATCTGGATCGTCGTCGGGTCCGAGAACCCTGTCGTCGAGAACTGGCTTCGTATTCGGGCCGAACGCTTTCCAAAGTAGAAACGCCACGACCACGAGCCCGATGAGCGCCAACAAATACAGCACCGCGCACCTCCTTACACCGCTCGGGTAGCCGGTATCCCTCGAGCGTAGCCGTGTAAGAAGCCGACGGCACCTACCCCCTCAGGGGCGAGCCCGTCCACCTGTTCAGGGTCGCGCAGCCGCCGTGTTCAGGGTCGGGAGCCTCCGTGTTCAGGGTCGGGTAGCCAAGGTGTTCAGGGTCGGGCAGCCTCCGTGGTGAGCGAGCGGAGCAGTTGCATCACTTCGGCCTCACGGAACCGGCGGTGGCCACCGGGTGTCCGGAGCGAGCCGAGCCTGCCCGCGTGCGCCCACCGGGTGACGGTTTTCGGGTCGACGTGGAACAGAGCGGCCACCTGGCCCGGGGTCATGAGGGCTTCGTTCGGTCCGCTGAAACCGGATCCGTTGTAGGTGGGTGCGCTCATCGACGGTCCTCCGCTGTTTTCGTTCTGTCAGTGCTGCAGCTGGTCGCAATCGCGACCGAATACGGTCATCGTGGCACCACAACCCCCAGGTACTCGAACGATCTAATGTTGGTAAAGGGGAGGTAATAGACAAATCGGATAAGTCGGACGTTCGAGCGCGCCCCGGTGGGTGGGTAATCTGGGGGTCGTGAGCGAGCCCAGTGAGAAGCCGAAGAACCCGAAGCCAGCCGATCAGGCCAAGCCCCCCGTGACCGCAGGGTCGGCGGCCCCACAGCCGGCCGAACGGGTCACCAAGGGTCGTCTGGCTCGCGACATCGCGCTCTACTCCTTCGCTCGACTGCTCCTCGTCGTCGTCATCGCGGGCATCATCCTCGGAGTCGCCGCCCTGGTCGGGGTGACGATTCCGCTGCTCGTCGCCGCCATTTTCGCGGTCCTGATCGCCCTTCCGCTGTCTCTGCTGCTGTTCGCGACACTTCGGCGCAGGGTGAACGAGGGGATCGCTGCGTTCGACGCGCAGCGCCGCGCGGACCAGGCTGACCTGCGCGCGAAACTCCGCGGCGAGGACCGGTGACGGACGCCGACTGCGTCGTCATCGATCGGAGCCGGTCCCGAGACTGGGTGGACAATGCGGTTCGTCTGATCGAGGCCGACGCGCAGCGCAGCGCCGACACGCATCTCCTCCGTTACCCGCTTCCCCCGGCGTGGGGCGTGCAGCTGTACCTGAAGGACGAGTCGACGCACATCACGGGAAGCCTGAAGCACCGGTTGGCCCGTTCACTTTTTCTGTACGCGATCTGCAACGGGTGGATCACCGAGGGAACCACGGTCATCGAGGCGTCGTCCGGTTCGACAGCGGTCAGTGAGGCCTACTTCGCCAAGATGCTGGGCCTCGACTTCGTGGCGGTGATGCCGCGCAGCACGAGCGGCGCCAAGGTCGCGCTGATCGAGGCGCAAGGTGGGCGCTGTCACTTCATCGACCGCCCGCCCGAGATCTACAGCGAGGCCCGCAGGCTCGCGGCGGAGTCGAACGGCCACTTCATGGATCAGTTCACCCACGCCGAGCGGGCCACCGACTGGCGGGGCAACAACAACATCGCCGAGTCGATCTACCAGCAGATGGCGCGTGAGGAACACCCGGTGCCGGAGTGGATCGTGATGAGTGCCGGTACCGGAGGCACCAGCGCGACGCTGGGGCGTTATATCCGGTACCGCAGGCACGCCACCCGACTCCTCGTGGTCGATCCCGAGAACTCGGCGTTCTTCGGCGGGTACGACACCAATTCCTGTGACTACGCGACCGGGCTGCCGTCCCGTATCGAGGGCATCGGCAGGCCTCGCGTGGAACCTTCGTTCGTCGGACAGGTCATCGATCGGATGATGCGCGTACCTGACGCCGCTTCCATTGCCACCATGCGCCATGCCAGTTCGGCACTGGGCCGGCGTGTGGGTGGTTCCACCGGCACGAACCTGTGGGGCGCGTTCTCGGTGGTGGCAGAGATGATCGCGGCCGGCCGCTCCGGCAGCGTCGTGACCGTCCTCTGCGACGGCGGTGAGCGCTACGCGGACACCTATTACGACGACCGGTGGGTCAGCGCTGAGGGCATCGACCTCACCGGGCCGACTGCATTGCTGGACGACTTCGCGCATACCGGAGTCTTGCCAGGTCACACCGCCTGAGAGTGGCTGAGTCGGACCGGGAGTGCCTGAGTCAGGCCGGCTGACTCGTCGGCTGCGCCCGGCGTGCGGGCGTGGCCACCGGTCGCGTCATGGTGACGCGCGGCCACGCTGCCAGTCCGTTGCGTGCCTCGTCCGCGCGGATCTGTGACAGCCCGGGGGTGAGTTCGCAATCCTGCAGGGGCCGAAAGCCCAGCCGCTCGTAGTACGGCGCATTCCAGGGAACGTCGACGAAGGTGGTCAGTGTGAGGGCCGGAAAGCCGCGTTCCGCCGCCCAGGACGAGATCTCGTCGAGAAGGAGCGCCCCGAGTCCCTGCCGGGCGGCGCTGGGATGGACCGAGACCTGTTCGATGTGCGCGGCGCCGTCCACGAGCGCAACCAGGGCATATGCGACCGGGTCGCCGTCTGCGTCCGCGGCGACCCAAATCCTCCCCGCATCCAGAAATTCCCTCAACTCGTCGAGTGAGGGCGGCGGATCCTCCGCGATCGCGTCCATTCCGATGTCGCGGAACGGAGCTCCTGCGGCAACTTCGATCTGTTGGAGAGTGGGCAGGTCGGTGACGATGGCCGAGCGGATCACAGGTCTGTTTTACCCGAAACCAGTCAATTCACACACCTTTGCAGCATGATCCCAGTACCTACGCCTCCGTAGGCTACGCAACCGTAGGTTGGTAGCCTGAGGTCAGGACGATGCGATCGGGGACTAGGTATGGACAGGCCCGAGGTAACCCTCGAGAACTACCGTGCGGTGTACGACTATTACCGCGATCATCAGCAGAACCGGGTGCTGGCCAAGCTGGCGTACGCGATGTTGAGCATGAAGTACCGGCCGCGGGTCCGGTATGCCGAAGGCGCCGAGGAGCAGCTGACCGAGCTCGTCAAGTCCGGAGCGGTACTGCTCGTGGCCGCCAATCATGTGACGCACAGCGATCAGTACACGCTTGCCGCGACCGCGTGGAAGACGCCTCTGCGCCGAGTGATCGGCAGGACCCGCGTACTGGCCAAGGACGAGTTGTTCACCGACCCCGATCTCCGCAAGAAGGTCGACATGATGGGCGGCATCCCGGTGTTCCGCAGTAAGAACTACGGCTTGCGCGCCGTGGCGGATGCGGGGCGTCTCATGATGGACGTGGCGGCCGAAAGGTTGTGCCGGGGAGACAACCTCGCGATCTTCCCGGAGGGCACCTGCAATGAGGGCGACCCGACACGGCTCCAGCGCATCAACAGTGGCATCGGTCATATCGCCAAACGCGCTGTCGATCGAGGTGTCACTCCCGCGCTGCTCTCGATCGGCATCGGCTACGGCCCGGACGCGCACGGCGCCGATACCGAGCTGGTGAAGGGTGCGAGTGTGTATGTCGCTCAACCGCTCACTGCTCTCCCCGTCAAGCCGATGGACATTGCCCACATCGCGCAGTGCGAGCTGCAGAAGGCGGTCGACGGGGCGGTCGCCGCGTACTGAGCCGTCGACAAGGCGTCAAGAAAGGTTGACACCCGACCCGGTGTCAACCTAGATTGACATGTATGACGGAGGCAACGACACTCGCAGCTGCAGCGGGAAGCCCGGACCCCGCCGAGGGGTTACGGGCCGTGCGTGCCCTGCGACGTCTTCTGGAGCGGCTCGAAGCTATTCAGGTCGACAACGCTCGCGCTCAGGGCTGGTCCTGGCAGGCGATTGCCGACTCGCTCGAGGTGAGCAGGCAAGCGGTCCATCAGAAGCACAATCGGAAAGGGAGGTAGCTCCCCATGTTCGAACGATTTTCGACGGATGCCCGTGCTGTGGTGATCGATGCCCAGAAGGAGGCTCGCGCTCTGAAGTCGCCGCGGATCGGTCCCGAACACCTCGTTCTCGGGCTTCTGTCCGTGCCGACCGAACCCGTCCAGGGCATCCTCGCCGATTCCGGCATCGTCCTCGCGGCCGCGAGACGCACTGTCGCGGAACGGGGTATAGCGCTCAGCGAGGCGGACGCGGACGCACTCGGATCGATCGGCATCGATCTCGACGCCGTCCGCCGCAGTCTCGAACAGACCTTCGGGAAGGGCGTCCTCGATCCCGAGCCGCCCAAGGGGCCGCGCGGCTGGTTCGGGCGCAAGTCGGGCCACATCCCGTTCACGAAGGACGCCAAGAAAGCGCTCGAACTGTCCCTACGGGAAGCCCTGGCCCGCAAAGACAATCACATCGGACCCGAGCACATGCTGCTGGGAGTGCTCCGAGCCGCGGACGGCACGGCCCGCGAGATACTCGAGGTTTCGGTGACTGTGGACGAACTCCGGCGTCGGGTGCACGCCGCGCTCGACCGGGCAGCCTGAACCGGGCTCTCCGCGAATGGGGGCGATGCCCGTGTGTCGCAGTGATGTGCCAGCATGCACAGATGACCTTCTTGGTACGTCTCGTCGTCAACGCGTTCGCGATCTGGCTCGCGGCCGCCTGGGTGTCGGGCATAGACATCTCGAGTTCGGGCAACGGCACTGCGTGGGACATCGTGGTGCTGCTCGGTATCGCGCTGGTATTCACGGTGGTCAACATCTTCGTCAAACCGCTGGTGAAGCTGTTGTCGTTGCCGCTGCTGATTCTCACGCTCGGACTTTTCACCCTGGTGATCAACGCGCTGATGTTGATGCTCACCGCTTGGCTGAGTTCACAGACCGACTACGGCATGACGGTCGACGGCTTCTGGACGGCTCTCTGGGGCGGCCTGATCATCTCGGTGGTCAATTTCCTGGTCAACATCGTCGTTCCGGACCGCGACTGAGCTCGGTCAGGCCAGCGACAACGCCACGGCCGTCGCTGCGCCCCAGATGAGCATGGCCAGGCCCGAATCCCGCAACGCCGGTATCAAGGCCAGGCCTGTGGCGCCGGAACGAACCGGCGAGTTCGCCCGGATCGCAAGGGGCACGGCCAATAGTCCGAGAAGCGCCCA
The DNA here is from genome assembly GCF_023667485.2 of Rhodococcus sp. MSC1_016. Lineage (NCBI taxonomy): Bacteria > Bacillati > Actinomycetota > Actinomycetes > Mycobacteriales > Nocardiaceae > Rhodococcus > Rhodococcus sp. MSC1_016. Next base: position 3,792,226 of record NZ_JAMOZI020000001.1, on the reverse strand, counting down.
GGGGGTGCGCGCAAGGAGGACGAGAGTCGCGATGAACGGGACTGTCAATGTGACGAGGTGCAGGATGCGGGTGCGGGAATCGCCGAGACGGACAGCGAGTGTGCGTTTGCCCGATTCGGTGTCCGTGGGGATGTCCCGGAGGTTGTTCGCCACGAGCACCGCGCTGGAGAACGATCCGACGGCAACGGCCGTCACGAGTCCCGCCCAGTCCACCGTCTCCGCCTGCACGTATTGGGTGCCGAGGACGGCGACGAGACCGAAGAATACGAAGACGGCAACCTCGCCGAAACCGCTGTACCCGTAGGGTTTTTTGCCGCCTGTGTAGAACCAGGCGCCTACGATGCACAGCGCGCCGATCAGAACCAACCACCATGCGGTGGTGACGGCTAGTACGAGTCCGGCGGCAGCTGCGACGGCGAAGCAGGCGATGGCAGCAGCTTTCACCGCCGACGGCTTCGCCAACTTGGAACCGACGAGCCGCAGCGGTCCGACCCGTTCGTCGTCGGTGCCGCGAATGCCGTCGGAGTAGTCGTTGGCGAAGTTGACCCCGACGATCAACGCGAGAGAGACGACGAGCGCCAGTAACGCCTTCCACCACACTGCGCCGCCGAGCGACGCCGCTGCGCCTGTGCCCGCCAGCACTGGGGCGATCGCGTTCGGGAGGGTGCGCGGACGAGCGCCTTCGATCCATTGAGCAGCCGTTGCCATGTGTCGATCTTTGCACTCCGCACCACCGCCGAATGCGGTGGACCAGTACCTGAGTGTTACCGGCCGGGGCGAACCGGTAACGGCTGCGATCTGTTCAGGCCGACACACCGGCGCCGAGGCGGTGGGCGCAGGCGTGTAGGAGGTCGGTCAACTCCGGATCGCCGACGGCCAGCCGTCCAGTCTTCCCGATCGCGGCGAGGCAGCCGACCACGCCGTGTCGGGAGTCGTGCACGGGGACGGCGACGGAACTGCGGCCGATACGAATCTCGTCCACTTCCCGGGCCGAACCGGTGTGCCGAATGGTCTCCAGCTCGGCGTTCAGCATCGAGATGTCGGTGATCGTGCGGGACGTGACCCGGCGTAGTTGCTGCTGTACGAGTTCGGGGTGCGCCGCGAGGAGGATCTTCCCGATGGCGGACGCATGCGGATGCGCCGTGATGGTGCCTTCACCGCTGAGTTCGTGGTCGGGGTCCTTGTCGACGAGCCGGACCGCGCCCCCCGTGAACGATGCAAGGTAGACACCGAACCGCACCTGAGACCGCAGTCCCTCGACGATCGCGTGCTGATCGACTGGGTCCGGCGTGTCGGCGCCCGCGAGTTGCCGGGTGCGGCGACCGAGTGCGAATCCGGAGAGGTCGGAGATTCGCACCAGATAGCCGTCGGCGGTGAGCAGATTCAGAAGCCGATAGGCCGTCGCCTGGGGGATACCCGCATGGGCGGCGACGTCCTTGGCGGTTGCTCCCGAGCCCAGTTGGGCGACGGCCTCGAGTAGTGCGAGTGCTTTCTGCACGGCGCGGGGTTCGTGGCCCGCGAGCTCCCCGGTCCTCCTCGCCATCAGCGCATCTCATGGGTTCGCGCACTCGCGGTCAATGCCAGGTTGCCCGTCGCGTCGGTGGCGAACACGCCCGCACCCGGCAGTACGTCCTCCGTTTCCGCGCTGTCGAACACGCCGATCGACATCAGACTCGCGGGATGGTGCCACTGGAGGAAAAGGTGCCAGGCAGAACCGGACAGCAGCAGCGTGAGCATCACCGCGGGCACCATGACGAGGCCGTGTGAGGCAGTGGTGAACAACAGGTAGGTGAGGACGGTTCCACCGGCTGCGCTGCCCGCGACCCCGGCGCACAAGGTCAATGCGGTGTGCTCCTGAATTCGGCGGAGGAATTGCACCGACGCCACCGCGACCAGAACATAGGCGGCGATCACCGCCGTGCGTGCTGCCAGTTGAACGTGACCGAAGGCGGTCGACTTGCCGACGATTCCGAAGGTCGCTGCGCCCACGCATACGGTGCAGACAATCAGGGCCAGTGCGGCATACGGAGTGCGGTAGCCGCGCTGCACGCGCGCGAACAGCCGCGGAACCACTGATTCGACGCCCATCGAATACACGAGGCGTGAGGCGGCGTTGGACGACGCCATCGCCGAGGCAAGCCACGACGTCCCGAGCCCGATATTCAGCGCGATGACGACCGCTGGGGCGACACCGGTCGACGTGCCGTGGAGGTAGGCGTTGACGAGGGTGTCGGCGCGGCCGGACCACGCGGCCCAGCCGGCGAAGATGAACAACGCACCGCAGATCATCGGGGTGAGGAGGACGGTCCGGGTCACCGTCGCGAGGGGCCGCTTGGCCTCGGGTCCGAAGAAAGTGGCGCTCTCGAAACCGGCGAGAGCGAACACGGCAACGAGCGCCATGGTCAGGAGACCGTGCGACGACGAGCCTTCGGACGGCACCACGGCGTGTTGCCCGCCCGCGCCCGTCACCACCATCAGGCCGACGATGAAGAGCAACGAACATGTTTCGACGGCGAGGATGGCGAGGGCCGCGAACCGCACCCCGCGGACCAGGCAGCCGAGGATCACTATCGCGATCCCGGCGTACACGAGGAGACGTTCGGCGGGTTCGCGCAATTCCAGCCCGAAGAAGCCGAGCGTCGCGATCACGGCCTGGCCACCGTGGTACAGCGTCATCACCGCACTGCCCACGTACTTGGTCAGCATGGCGACCCCGGCGGTCAGCGCGGCACGCGTGCCGAGGCCTTGGAACACGAAACTGTAGAGGCCGCCCGCGGCCGCCATGCGTCGCGTGAACTGCGAGACACACACCGCGATCAGGGACACCACCACCGTGGCGACGACGATCGTGATCAGACCGCTCAGCAGCATCTGGTGGGTGAACATGGTGACGGGCAGGACCACCATCGACACCGCCGGAGCCGTCGTGGCCACCGACTGGGCGAGAACCTCGAAGCCCGACAACTGCCGCCGGCCCAGCGCACGCAGCGGCGACACGGCCTGACGTTCGGGCTCGCCGGTGGCGAACGAACGCGCGATGGCGTCGGAAAGGGCTGACATGCGCGTGAAACTAGCCGGGTCGTGTTGCCGAAAAGTTTCGGTTTCGGGTCGAACTCCGCTTCGGGAGTGAGAACGGCCCGCGACCGTTCTCGCTCGCCGGCCTCAGACTGTTTCGCCGCCGACAACTTCCCGACTCGCGTTCCTCCCAGGATGAATCCGGACAAGTTACCCGGGTCGCCGGGCGCAAGAATGGGAGCGCGAATTGGCATTCACACGTAGATCTTTCATGAAGGGCCTCGGGGCCACCGGGGGCGCGGGACTCGCGTACGGTGCGATGTCGACGCTCGGGCTCGCACCGTCGACCGCCGCTCCCGCCCGCGCGTTCCAGCCGCTCGCGGCCGGCGACCTGATCGGGAAGGTGAAGGGCAGCCACTCCGTGGTCGTGCTCGGCGGCGGCCCCGCCGGCCTGTGTTCGGCGTTCGAACTGCAGAAGGCCGGATACACGGTGACGGTCCTCGAAGCCCGCACTCGGCCCGGTGGCCGCGTCTGGACCGCCCGGGGCGGTACCGAGGAGACCGACCTGAACGGCGAGACGCAGAAATGCACGTTCTCGGAGGGGCACTTCTACAACGTCGGCGCCACCCGCATCCCGCAGAGCCACATCACGCTCGACTACTGCCGCGAACTCGGCGTCGAGATCCAGGGCTTCGGGAACCAGAACGCGAATACGTATGTGAACTACCAGAGCGACACGTCGTTGTCGGGCCAGTCCGTCACGTACCGGGCCGCGAAGGCCGACACGTTCGGCTACATGTCGGAACTGTTGAAGAAGGCAACCGATCAGGGCGCGCTGGACCAGGTGCTGACCCACGAGGACAAAGACGCGTTGTCGGAGTTCCTCAGTGACTTCGGTGACCTGTCCGACGACGGCCGATACCTCGGATCCTCGCGTCGCGGTTACGATTCCGAGCCCGGCGCCGGGTTGAACTTCGGCAGCGAGAAGAAGCCGTTCGCGATGCAGGAAGTGATCCGCAGCGGCATCGGCCGAAACTTCAGCTTCGACTTCGGCTACGACCAGGCGATGATGATGTTCACCCCGGTCGGCGGCATGGACCGCATCTATTACGCCTTTCAGGACAGGATCGGCACCGACAACATCGTCTTCGGCGCCGAGGTGACGTCGATGAAGAACGTGTCCGAGGGCGTCACCGTCGAATACACCGCAGGCGGCTCGAAGAAGTCGATCACCGCCGACTACGCGATCTGCACGATTCCACCACACCTGATCGGACGTCTGCAGAACAACCTGCCCGCCGACGTGCTCACCGCGCTGAAGGCGGCCAAGCCGTCGTCGTCCGGCAAGCTCGGCATCGAGTACTCGCGCCGGTGGTGGGAGACGGAGGACCGCATCTACGGCGGCGCGTCCAACACCGACAAGGACATCTCGCAGATCATGTTCCCGTACGACCACTACAACTCCGATCGAGGCGTGGTCGTCGCCTACTACAGCAGCGGCAAGAGGCAGGAAGCGTTCGAGTCGCTCACCCACCGGCAGCGGCTCGCCAAGGCGATCGCCGAGGGCTCCGAAATCCACGGTGAGAAGTACACCCGCGACATCTCCTCGTCGTTCTCCGGCAGCTGGCGTCGCACCAAGTACTCCGAGAGCGCGTGGGTCAACTGGGCGGGAAGCGGTGGCTCCCACGGCGGGACGGCCACCCCCGAGTACGAGAAGTTGCTCGAACCGGTCGAGAAGATCTACTTCGCCGGCGACCACCTGTCCAATGCGATCGCCTGGCAGCACGGCGCTCTGACGTCCGCCCGCGACGTCGTCACCCACATCCACGAGCGCGTGGCCCAGGAAGCCTGACCTTCCCCTCTAACAAGGAGTTCTTCATGAAGTCGTTCCGTATCAAGGCAATTACCACTGCCCTCGCGGCGTCCGCTGTTCTCGCAGGGGCCACCTCCTGCTCCTCCGACGAGGCCGCAGCAGAGGCGCCAGGCAGCACCTTCGTCTCGAAATCCGCTCTCGAAGCGGGCGAGGCGAATCCGATGATCGCGCAGGGGGTGGCGATCGGCGGTGGCACCGCGGTCTACAAGTCGAGCGGAATCGGACCGGGTGCGTCCAACAAAGCTGCGCCCGAGGGAACCCCGGAGTCGTACATCGACACCGACGTGTTCACGGGCGGCACACTCCCGGCCGGGGTCACGATCACCGAAGCGCAGGGCATCAACGCGCTGAAGCGAATTCGCGACAATCTCGAGGCGCAGGGGCTGACGCTCGAGGACGTCGTGACCATGCGGGTGTTCCTCGACAATGCCCCCGGAACGGACCGCGCCGATTACGCCGGCTGGAATCGCGCCTACCGGCAGTTCTTCGCGAACACCAACCTCGACACTGGCGACACCGAACTGGTTCCCCTCGGCACCGCGGAACCGGCCGCGCCGATGGAACGGAACTCCGCGCGTCCCAGCCGATTCGCGCTCGAGGTGGCGAGCCTGCCGGCAGCGGGATGGCTCGTCGAGGTCGAGGTGGACGCCGTGTACCCCGACGGTGAGGAGCCGCAGTAATGGGAGCGATGAGCCCGTCACACTGGGCGATTGTCGCGGTGGTTCTGGTGGTGCTCTTCGGATCGAAGTAATTGCCCGACGCTGCGCGCGGTCTCGGCCGATCCATGCGAATCCTCAAAACCGAGGTGGGGGAGTTGCAAGCGGACGCCCCCGAACTGGAGAAGTAGGCGCCCGGGCGGGAGGTGAACCTGCACTTGCAGGGACATTGGTCGGATGCGCAGCAATTGCGTCGGAAGGTAGCCAATGTCTTTGCAAGTGTCCTTCACTTCGAACCCGGCGTCACGAATTGCGTCCTCGCGCAGTTTCTCCCGATGCATGGCCACGGCCGCCTGCCCACCGTCGACGCCGTATTTCCCCAGGCCATCGAATTCTCCGACCACGCCGTCAGCTTCCCAGAAGAAGTCGACGCGGCCGAGGAAGGCGCCACTGCTGTCGTGGAGAACTCGTTGCAGTTGAGGTGAGGGTAGTCCGTGCCGGCGTATCCGAATGCGGCTCAGCGATTCTCCCGGGCTCTCGCTGCGACCCTCGAGGAATCCCACTGCTCGTCGCGCCGTCGCGATACCTTTTCGTGGTCCGGACCGATCGATCACGTCCCCGATGTGGTCGAGTGTGACAAGCCGGCGGTGCAGCGCCGAGTCACCGACCACGACGGCCTGGTCGAACGTCGAGATGCGCGCTGTGTCCACCACTGTTCGCGCGGCGGAGGTGACCGGCAGCCCGCCCACGACGACGACGTCGGACGCGTCGAATGGTGCGGCGTGGACGTGTACTCCAGCAGTTCGGCCGCCGCCGGACGTGTGATTGCGAGTCAGATGTACCCGCTGGAGCGGGATGTCACCGACATCCATATCGTGCAGCAGCGCCGCGGAGGCGTGGCTCACCACGACACCGGGTGGCCGCGACTGCAGGGCCGCAGCGATGCGTATTCGGTGCAGTGCACACGCGTCGAGTCCGGCGAAGTGCGCGTCGGAGACGTACGCGCCCGCGGCGATCCGCACAAGTTGTCCGGACCTTCGCGCGCGTCGGATCTCGGAGTCGGTGATGCCGTCAGCCAAGGCTCGGCGTCGAAAGATCAGATCGTCGGTCATGGCGGACATCGTGCAACACGCGGCAGACAGGGCTGGCGTGCTCACCAGGACTTCAGCGCGACCCTGTGGATGGAGCGCAACCTGTGGACAACTCGATCCGCGGAGACATTGGCCAGACGCGCGACCATTGCGACCGCGGCTGGCGGAAATCAGCGCAAACAGGTGCGCCTTACCCGAACCTGGACTCCAGGGCGCGGCGGTCGACCTTGCCGGGACCGCGGAGGGGGAGGGCGTCGACGAGGTGCAGTTCGCGGGGCGCAGCGGTGGGGTCGAGGGTGCGTTCGACGAACTGCCGCAGTTCGTCGAGCGTGGGGAGGGTTCCGGATTCGGCGACGACGGCGGCGGTGACACGCCGGCCGAGTCGTTCGTCGGGGAGGCCGAAGACGGCGCATTCACGCACGGCCGGGTGCTCGTTGAGTGCGCGCTCGACGACTTGCGGTACGACGGTGAGGCCGCCGGTGGAGATGGCCTCGTCCAGTCGGCCGGTGATGCTGAGGATTCCGTCGGTGAGCGACCCGGAGTCGTCGGTGCGGAACCAGCCGGGTTCGGCGAACGCGGGGTGGTCGGGAATGCCGCGGTAACCGGTCGCCAGCATGGGTCCGCCGAGCAGGACGCGGCCGTCGTCGCCGATCCGGATCCGCGCGCCGTCGAGAGGGATGCCGTCGTATACGCATCCGCCGCACGTTTCGCTCATGCCATAGGTGCGCACGACGGTGATCCCAGCCTCCTGGGCACGTTGCAGCACCGGGGCCGGTGTCGCTGCGCCGCCGAGCAGGACGGCGTCGAGGGAGGCCAGTGCCGCCACCGCGCCGGGGTGGTCGAGGGCCTTGACGAGCTGCGTCGGAACCAGAGACGTGTAGCGGCGACGCGAGGACATGGTCTCGACCGCGGCGGGCAGCGCTGCGGGATCGAAACCTCCCGTCACATCGACCACGACCGGTTCGGTGCCTGCCAGCGCACTGCGCAGGAGCACCTGCATCCCCGCGATGTGGTGGGCGGGCAGCGCCAGGAGCCAGGAGCCGGGCCCCCCGAGTCTCGCGTGTGTCGCCTCACCGCTCGCGCGCAGCGCAGCCGCCGTGAGCATCGCGCCTTTGGGCACGCCCGTCGTACCCGAAGTCGCCACGACGAGTGCGACGCCGTCGTCGATCGGCTCCCCAGGGCGCAAGGCGTCGGTCAGTCGCCGGGTCTCCCGCTCGTCCGCGGCGGGGACGGGCAGCGCGGCGGGGGCGGTTCCGTCGAGCATCTCCGACAGCTGCGGCAGGATACCGACAACCCCGACGCCCGACGGGACGGGAAGGATCTGGAGTTCGCTCACTGGGCGGGCCCGGCCAACGGCCATCCGCCCGCGGCAAGGTTGTTGCGAACCCGGTCGACATCCGATTCGAGTGGCAACTCGTCGGTGACCTTGGTGATCAGGACCTGGATGTCCGTCTTCTCGATGGGGAGGTCACCTTCCTCGACGAGAGCGTCGGCGACGGCATCCACCTCGTCCTCGGACAGGCGGCGAGTGAGCAAGGCGAACAACGGGATGTAGTCCTGCTCGGGCACACCATTGGGATAGCCGGCTCGCAGCCACCCGACGATGGAAGTGAGGAACGGTGGAAGGCTCATCGGCTATCCCGCGTCGCGTGTTTCTTTCGGATCGCCCGCACCCTCGTCGGTGTCGCCAGCGACCGGCCACCCTCCCGCGGTGAGGTTCGCGGTGACCCGCGCAACGTCCTCCTCCGACGGCTCTTCGTGGGTGATCTCACTGATGAGGCGCCGGATGCTGTCGTAATCGACGTGGCGATTCGGGTGTTCGTGGGCCGTTTCGATCGACAGCTCCACCACTTGCTCGATTTCCTCATCGGTGAGTCGACGACGCAACACGGCCAGCAACGCGAAATGGTCCTTCGCCGGAATCCCTTCGGGGTATCCGGCGCGGAGCCAATCGAGTACGGAACGAAGTGAGTATTTGGGCACGCGTTCGGCCTCTTTCGTCGATGGAGTGGGAACCTCGCGGTCGCCGCTCAGAAGATGTGGATACCGAACGTGCTGGCCAGGAAGTCGCTCATCAACAGCAGTATCCCAGTGATGATCGCGATCAGCACGACGGCGAAGCAGGCCACGGCACCGATCCGGCCTGCGACGGACGGCTGCGGCGCCGAGGTCTCACCTTCGGCTCCTGCGCTGAGCGACTTCAGTCCGAGAGCGAAGATGGCGGGCAGTCCCGCACCGAACAGCAGTCCGACGAGGATCACTTGCCAGAGCGAGTTGACGGTGGTGGTCAAGAGGGTCATGAGCAGCTCCCGTCAGTGGTTGGTGATGGTGGGTCTGGGCGACTCGGAGATCTCCGAGCCGGCCGGGGGTGGTACAGCCGTGGTCGCGGGATGCTCTGCACCCGGCTCCCACTCGGCGTTGACATTGCCGGAGTGCACCGGCTGCTTGCGGGACCGTAGGTACATGAACCCGGCGAGGAGGATGAGTGCCGCGAACACCACCAGCACGCCGGCGAGGCCGCCGATGATGTGCGCGAGGAACCAGCACACGGCGCCCACGAACGCGGCCGAGGGGAGAGTGATGAGCCACGCGACCGCCATACGTCCGGCGATGCCCCAGCGAACCTCGGCGCCCTTGCGGCCGAGCCCCGTGCCGAGGATGGAACCGGTGGCGACGTGTGTGGTGGACAACGGAAGCCCGAGGTGGCTCGACGTCAGGATGATCGCGGCCGACGAGGATTCGGCGGCCATGCCTTGCGGGGCGGCGATCTCGACGAGGCCCTTGCCGAGGGTGCGGATGATCCGCCAGCCGCCGAGATAGGTGCCGAGGGCAATGGCGACGGCGCAGCTGAGCTTGACCCAGAACGGCATCTCGTCGTCGGCGGTGATGCTGCCGTGCGCGACCAGTGCGAGGAAGATCACACCCATCGTCTTCTGGGCGTCGTTGGTTCCGTGCGCCAGCGACACCAGCGAGGCGGAACCGATCTGACCGACGCGGAACCCGTGCTCCTTCGTTCCCTCCGGCACGGTGGAGGTGATGCGGTACACGAGTTTAGTACCTGCCGTGGCGACCAGTGCTGCGACGACAGGGGCGAGAAGAGCGGGAATGACGACCTTGCCGAGGACCCCGCCCCACTCGACACCACTCATGCCGATGGACGCGATTGCCGCACCGATCAAGCCACCGAACAGCGCGTGCGAGGAGCTCGACGGCAGACCGAGCAGCCAAGTCGCGAGGTTCCAGATGATGCCGCCGACAAGTCCCGCGAAAACGATGAGCAGGAGATCTTCACCGCCCACCGTTCCCAGGTTCACGACACCTTTGGCCACTGTCGCGGCGACCTCGACCGACAGGAATGCGCCGACCAGATTCAGCGACGCGGAGAGCACGACCGCGGTCTTGGGTCGCAGAGCTCCCGTTGCGATCGAGGTGGCCATTGCGTTTCCGGTGTCGTGGAAGCCGTTGGTGAAGTCGAAAGCGAGGGCGGTGACGACCACCACCAGAAGAACTACGAGCTCTGCGGTCACACCCAGATTGTGCGGATCGAAGTTCGAAAAGTACAGCTGAGGTCGGACACCTCGAGGTGGCCCGGCGTTTGGCCCCGTGTCACCCGTCGTTCACCGGCCGGGTGTCGCGCCGGAGGGGGTGATCCTCCGGAATCTGCACCAGCACGATCGGTATTCCGTCGGGGTCCGCGATCCACATTTCGTGCAGTCCCCACGGTTCCTGCCGGGCTTCGCGGTTGATCTTGACCCCGGCGAGTACCAGTTCGGTCTGCGCTGCGGTGAGGTCACGGACCTGCAGCCACAGGGCACCGTCGAACGTCGACGGAGTGTCCGCGGCGCCGTGGGCGGCCACCTCGATGAGTCCCTGCCCCGCGAAGAACACCGTGCCTCCAGGATATTCGCGGGCGGTGGCGAGTCCGAGGATGTCGCGGTAAAAACTCAGCGTCGTCGCGTAGTCCCGTGGCCGCAGGATCGTCCTGCTGCTGAGGATTTCCACCCGTCACTCTCCTTTGCTCGGGCGGGCTTCGTGACCTGCCCGGCCGTGTGTGCGTCGCGCTTCCTTCATCTCCGCCTCGAACAGGTGGCGACGACCGTCCAGCAGTTCGTCACGGGCGGCGCGCTCGAGTTCACGGAAGGTGGACCAGTACCCGTCGTCGAACTCTTCCACGACCTGGAAGGTCCACCGTCCGTCGAGCACGTTGAGGCCGACCAACTCGGTCTCCAGGCGGTCCGCCGTCGCGTCGTGACCGGCCGACCGCAACGCGTCGACGGCGTCACCGAGCTGAAGGTCGGCGTGCCCGATCAGCTGGTGGAACGAGTACAGCAGTCCGCGGGCCCGCTCGACGGTTTCGAGGGATTCGGACAACTTCCCGAGCGCGGCGACGGTGTCGTCACCGGTTCCGGGCGGACGGCGGTGTTCCGGGGCCGGGAGCTCGCGGTCGGTGCTCATGTGGTCAGTGTGCCGGAATCGGTGAATCCGCGCTGGCACGTGGCCAATTCCACGATGCCCGGGAAGGGGAGCGGCTCAGAAGTACCAGGGATACGGCTTCCAGTCGGGTTCGCGCTTTTCGAGGAAGGAGTCGCGACCTTCGACGGCCTCATCCGTCATGTACGCCATGCGGGTTGCCTCTCCCGCGAACAACTGCTGTCCGACGAGTCCGTCGTCCTGCAGGTTGAACGCGTACTTCAGCATGCGCTGCGCCTGCGGGGACTTTCCGTTGATCCTGGCGCCCCACTCGATTCCGACGTCCTCGAGTTCGGCATGGTCGACGACCTTGTTGACGGCGCCCATCCGGTGCATCTCCTCGGCGGTGTACGTCTCGCCGAGGAAGAAGATCTCGCGGGCGAACTTCTGCCCGACCATCTTGGCGAGGTAGGCGCTGCCGTAGCCGCCGTCGAAGCTGCCGACGTCGGCGTCGGTCTGCTTGAAGCGGGCGTGCTCGCGGCTGGCGAGTGTCAGATCGCACACCACGTGCAGGCTGTGGCCGCCGCCTGCGGCCCAGCCGTTGACGAGACAGATGACGACCTTCGGCATGAACCGGATCAATCGCTGAACCTCGAGGATGTGCAGGCGCCCGGCGCGGGCCCGATCGACGGTGTCCGCGGTTTCCCCTTCCGCGTACTGGTATCCGCTGCGGCCGCGGATGCGCTGATCTCCGCCCGAGCAGAACGCCCAGCCCTGATCCTTCGGGCTCGGCCCGTTGCCGGTGAGGAGGACGGCGCCCACGTCGGAGGTCATCCGGGCATGGTCGAGTGCCTGGTAGAGCTCGTCGACGGTGTGTGGACGGAAGGCATTGCGCACCTCGGGACGGTCGAACGCCACCCGGACGATGCCCTCGCTGACATGCCGGTGATAGGTGATGTCCGTGAGGTTCTCGAAGCCGGGTACGGGTCGCCAGTGCTGCGGGTTGAAGGTCACGGCTCCGAGATTATCGGGTGCCGCCGGTGGGTGTCCGCGCGCGGGAGTTCGGCCCGGGTTTACCGTGCAGGTATGAGCGAACAGGCTGCGGACGTCACCAGTGTCGACGGGAAGCGCGACGACGACTACGAGCACCACGGCGGGTTCCCCAAGTACGAGGCGATCACCCCCGGCCCGGATTGGGCGCGGTTCGTGGAAGGAATGCGCACCCTGCAGGATCTGGCGGTGTCGGTGGACGCCCCCGACGACGTTGTCGCGCAGGCGGCTGACCAGGTGGAGAAGCTGGCCGCAGTGCTCACACCGTACGTGGTTCCCGAGGGACGGTCGCCCGCCGGGCGGACTATCGAGCTGCCGGGCCGGGGGAGCCTGCTGATGCCGCCGTGGCACATCGAGAAGTTCGGACCCGACGGGGTGCGCAGCGCGGGCGAGTTCCGTCGCTACCACCTCGGTGGCAACGGCGCCGCGCACGGCGGCACGCTGCCGCTGCTGTTCGACGACCTGATGGGAATGATCGTCCACGCGTACGGACGGCCCATCAGTCGCACGGCATACCTCCATGTGAACTATCGGGCGATCACACCGCTCAACACACCGCTCACCGTCGAGGGCAGCGTCGACCGGGTCGAGGGGCGCAAGACGTTCATCACCGCGCAGCTGAAGAAGGGCGACACGTTGCTCGCCGACTGCGAGGCCCTCATGCTCGAGCTTCTGCCCGGACAGCCCTGACCTCGTGTCCTCTCTGCCGACCCTCGACGAGGTCCTGGCCGACGCGGTCGTGGTGAGTCTGCCTATGCGGGTGCGCTTCCGCGGCATCACCACCCGAGAAGCCATGCTCGTGCGTGGTCCCGCGGGGTGGGGCGAGTTCGCTCCCTTCCCCGAATACGCGGACGACGAAGCCTCGCACTGGCTGCAGTCGGCGATCGAGGCCGCCTGGCTCGGTCCGCCGCCCGCGCTCCGCGACCGGGTGGCTGTCAACGCGACCGTTCCCGCGGTGGACGCCGCACAGGTGACCGCGCTCCTCGAGCGATACCCGGGGGCCCGAACCGCGAAAGTGAAAGTAGCCGAGGGCGGTCAGACTCTCGCCGACGACGTCGCACGGGTGAAGGCCGTCCGCGCACACATTCCCTGCGTGCGCGTCGACGCGAACGGTGGATGGTCGGTCGACGAGGCGGTGACGGCGCTGCACGCACTCACGGCAGACGGGCCGCTCGAGTACGCGGAACAACCGTGCGCGAGTGTGTCGGAGCTGGTGGAGGTGCGTCGACGTGTGCCCGCTGTGCGCGTGGCCGCCGACGAGAGCATTCGACGTGCGGACGACCCGCTGAAGGTGGTTCGCGCAGGCGGCGCCGACGTCGCCGTCGTGAAGGTCTCCCCCCTCGGTGGAATGCGCCGCCTCCTCGCGCTCGCGGACGAGTTGTCCGAGTACGGGGTCCCGGTGGTCGTGTCGAGTGCGTTGGACACCGCCGTGGGAATCGCCGCCGGTGTCGCCGCCGCGGCCGCACTGCCCGACCTGCATTTCGCGTGTGGACTGGGAACCGGTGGACTCTTCGAGTCGGATGTGGCCGAGCCCAGAGAGCCCGTGGACGGTGCACTGGGAGTCGCATCCGTGACTCCCGACCCCGCCCGGGTCGCCGACCTCGCGGCAACGCCCGAGCGTGCCCGCTGGTGGATCGAGCGGGTGCGCCGGTGTCATGGCCTGCTCGAACAACGCGACCCGCAGCTTTTCGTATAGTGTCTGGCCGGACCTGATCGCTCAGTCAATACGGAGGCATTGAAAGTGGTTGCAGCTCTGAACGAAACCCTGCTCGACGAGGCACGCGTGCCGGCGGTCATCGCCGATGTGCAGGCTCTGATCGACGCGGAGGTTTCGGACAAGTCGGGGGCCTCGGGACTGGCATTGAAGGGTGGTTACGCCGCGGTCAAGAAGGTGGGACCGTCCATCGTGCCGGATGCTATCGAGGGCTTGCTGCCCGAGTTCGTCACCAAGCTCGAGCCGTACTGGCAGGATTTCACCGCCAGCGGCCAGGATTCGTTCGCCGATTACCTCGTCGCCCGCGGTGACGACGTGTCGGACTCGCTCCTCGGTGTCACCGACGAGCGCATCGAGAACAGTGACCGTGGCGCGGTCAAGAAGGTGTACAACTCGCTGCGCCCGTCCGCGAAGAAGAATGTGATCGAAGCACTTCCGCGTCTGGGCGCACTCGTCCAGAAGCACGCCAACTGAACGAACCTCTGGAAGTGGCGAAGTGCGCGTCCGCGTACTTCGCCGCTTCCCTGTGGTCAGTAGGCGGCGTGGCCGTGGCGCCAGTAGCCGGTGAACGAAATGTGTGTCTTGGGAACGTGCCGGTCGTTCACGAGGTGGCGTCGAAGAGCCGTCGGTAAGTCACTTTCTCCGGCGACGAAGGTGTACGACGGCCCGGTCGGAAGATCTGCCTGCCGCACCGTCTCCAACGCAAGCAGTCCCGGACGGGCATCTGCGTTTGCGCGGACCAGCCAGTGCACATTCACTCCGTCGCCCACCGAAACGTCCTGTGCGTCGGCGGCTTCCGCGATCTCTATGAACACCTCGGCTCGAAGGTCCCGCGGCGCCGATCGTAGAATCCCGACGATCGCCGGCAACGCGCTCTCGTCACCGACCAGGAGTTGCCATTCGGCGCCGGGCGCCGGGTTGTAGATCCGGCCCTCGTCGAGGATGGCAACCTCGTCGCCCGCCGACGCGGCCTCGGCCCAGGCCGAGGCCGGACCCAGATCGCCGTGCGAGGCGAAGTCGATGTCGATCTCCGTCTCGTCGCCGAACAGTCCGGTGCCAGCGGCGCGGTAGTCGCGGATCGTGTAGTTGCGCACGACGGGCCGGGTGTCCTTCGACATCAGCTTGTACTGCGCGTACCAGAGGTTGCTCGCGCTGGTCGGCAGCCGCAGCGTGGTCTGTCCGGGTTGGGGGATGAACATCCGGAACCACTGGTCGTAGCCCATCGGCGTCACGGAGTCCAGTTCGGGTCCCGCCACGGTGACGCGGATGAAGTTGGGGCTGATCTGCTTGCCGGCGACCACCCGGGCGGACGCAATTCGGCGAGTCTCGGGTTTGACGAACTTGCTGCGTTGGGCCATGGATGGTTACTTTCCGGCTAGGGAATCGATTTGTCAGGTAAGCCTAACCAATCGATCGGCTATTCGGGTCGTTGCGGTCGGTCCAGCAACACGACTTCGGGCGGCAACCCCCACTCGTTGCGGCCCAGGCGGCTGAGCGGGGCGAGGGCCGCGAAGTCGGGCAGACCGTCCTCCGCGACCGCCTCGTCCCGCACCGCAACCGCGAGCACGTCGCCCATCACCACGAACGAATCACCGACCGGAACGATCTGCGCGAGGCGGCATTCGATTGCCACCGGCGAGGCGGCCACCCGCACGGGACGCACGTGCTCGCTCGGCTCGGTCTCGATCCCCAGCGCCGCGAACTCGTCGACGTCATGGTCGTAGGTGGCCGAACTGGCGTTCACCACCTTCATGAGAGGTTCGGTCGCCACGTTGATCACGAACTCCCCGGTGGCTTCGATGTTGCGCAGGCTGTCCTTGCGGGTGACGGACGTGAACTGCACCACCGGTGGGTTGGTGCTCGACACCGAGAAGAAGCTGTACGGGGCCAGATTGGCTACCCCGTCCTCCGAGAGGGTGGACACCCAGGCGATCGGTCGCGGCACCACGGACGCGGTCAGTACCTGGTACATGCGGCGGGGCGGAAGTTCGGCGGGGTCGAAGACTGTGCGCATCTGTTCATCGTGTCAGCGGAGGGGGTGTGGCCGCGAACTCACCTGACGAGGTCGCCGACAGAACCGGCCGGTGGATCTGACACTCTGGATGGTGTGAATCCGTCCACTGCACAAGCCACCGCGGTCGTCGACGAACTGGTCCGCGGGGGAGTACGCGAGGTTGTGCTCTGCCCGGGTTCGCGCAACGCACCGCTGGCCTTCGCGCTGCAGAAGGCAGACCTCGAGGGTCGACTGCGCCTGCACATGCGCATCGACGAGCGGACTGCGGGGTTCCTCGCTCTGGGATTGGCCGTCGCCGGTCGTCGGCCGGTGCCCATCGTGATGACCTCGGGTACTGCCGTGGCAAACCTCGGTCCGGCCGTTCTCGAGGCCAACTACGCCCGGGTCCCGCTCGTGGTTCTCAGTGCCAACCGCCCCTACGAAATGCTCGGTACCGGTGCGAACCAGACCATCGAGCAACTCGGCCTGTTCGGGAGCCAGGTCCGCGCCACCATCAGCCTGGGGCTGGCCGAGGACGACGCCGGTCAGAACAGCCAGTGGCGTTCGGCCGTGTGCCGGGTCCTCGCCGCCGCGCGCGGCACGAGGTCGGGCAATGCCGGTCCCGTGCACTTCGACATTCCGCTTCGGGAACCGCTCGTTCCCGACGTCCACGCGCAGGGGCCGATCCCGCAGGGACGGCCGGGTGGGGCGGCGTGGACCACCACTCAGCACGCGACGCTCGACGTGCCGGTCGAGCTCGACCTCACCCCCGACACCATCGTCATCTCCGGTCACGGGTCGGCTCTACGGCCCGAGCTCGCCGGACTCCCGACGGTCGCCGAGCCGACGGCGCCGCTCCACGGCATACCGGTGCACCCGATGGCGCTGCCCCAGCTCAAACCGCGGCAGGCAATCATCACCGGCCGCCCCACCCTGCACCGGCCGGTGTCGAAACTTCTCGCCGATCCAGTGGTGGCCGTGTACGCGCTCACCACCGGCCCGCGCTGGCCCGACGTCTCCGGCAACGTTCTCGCCACGGGCACCCGCGCCGTGGTCTCGGGTGAACCGGACCCGGCCTGGATCGCCCGCTGCCGGACCCTCACCGAGCACACGGACAAAGCGGTGCGGGCCCAGCTGGCGTCCCATCCGAAGGCAACCGGCCTGCACGTCGCCGCCACCGTGATGGACGCATTGTCCGACGGCGACCAACTGCTCCTCGGGGCGTCCAATCCGGTGCGAGATGCCGCGCTCGTCAGCTACCCGTCGCCGCGGATCCGGGTTCTGTCCAATCGGGGAGTCGCCGGGATCGACGGCACGGTGTCGGCCGCGGTGGGGGCGGCCCTCGCCTACGAGGAGGGCCGCACGGTGGCTCTGCTCGGCGATCTGACGTTCTTGCACGACGCCTCCGGGCTGCTCATCGGACCGGGAGAACCGCGTCCCCGTGATCTCACCATCGTGGTGGCGAACGACGACGGCGGCGGCATCTTCGAACTGCTCGAACAGGGCGACCCCCAGTACGCGGGCGTGTTCGAACGGGTCTTCGGCACACCACACGGCATGGACCTCGCCGCCTTGTGCGCCGCCTACCGTGTGGAGCACCACCTCGTCGGGCTCGAAGAATTGTCCGCCGAACTGCACAACCCCGGGACACCCGGTGAACGCGGAATCCGGGTGCTCGAGGTGACCACCGAGCGTTCCGGCCTGCGCGAACTCCATGCAGCGGTCCGGGCGCAGCTGTGAACCCACGGGTGACGCGCCGGGTGCGGCGCGGCATCGCCGTCACGGCCGCCGGCATCTCGATCCTCGCCGCGCTGTTGGTGGTGGCAGCGTGGCGAAACGACCGCACGATCCAATCGGACATGGGTGTCGCGACGGCCGAGGTGCTGTCGGCCGGCTCACTGCGGTCGGCGATCAGCTTCGTGACGCCCGACGGTGTGACGCACAATCCGGAATTGGGCGTGCTGTACCCGACGCGGTTGACGGCCGGACAACGGATCGACGTCGAGTACGCACGGGCCGACCCGGACCTCGTCCGGGTATCCGGCCGGGATGCGAGTGTCGCCGTGATCCCTGCCGGGTCGCTCATCGTCGTCACCTGGCTCATCGCGGGACCGCTGATCTGGTATCTACGCAGACAAGAGGACGCGGCGGTTTCTCCGGCAATGTCATCGTGAGTTCGCCGGAACTTCGCGCGTCGGTCATATCGTCCTCGCCGCCGTGACCACGGGCACTGCCACGCTGTGCGTCGTGAGAGTAGCGATCGTCGCGGAGTCGTTCCTGCCCAACATGAATGGTGTGACCAATTCGGTGCTCCGAGTTCTCGAGCATTTGCAGCGGGACGGACACCAGGCGATGGTCGTCGCCCCGGACACCGTCGGTTCACAGCCTCCTGCTTCGACGGAACACGACGGTGTGCCCGTCTATCGGGTGCCCGCGGTCATGGTTCCGAAAGTCAGCTCCCTCCCCGTCGGACTGCCGCAACCGGGACTCACGGCGGAACTGCGTGCGTTCGAGCCCGACGTGATTCACCTGGCGTCGCCGTTCCTGCTCGGCGCGGGCGGGCTCGGCGCGGCGCACCGGCTGGACGTGCCGACGGTGGCCATCTATCAGACCGACGTCGCGGGTTTCGCCGAAAGCTACGGCCTGGGAATTACCAGCCGCGCGGCGTGGGCCTGGACCCGCCGCATCCACAAGGGATGCACGCGAACCCTCGCGCCGTCGACGTCTGCGGTCGAGGCCCTTGCCGAGCAGCGCATTCCCCGCGTGCACCGCTGGGCCCGCGGAGTCGAGACCAGCCGATTCGCGCCGTCTCGCCGCAGTACGGACCTGCGCGACTCCTGGTCGGCGGAGCCGGACCGTCTGATCGTGGGGTTTGTGGGCAGGCTCGCTCCGGAAAAGCATGTGGAGCGACTCGCCGCGCTGGCCGGACACCCCGGAATCCAGCTCGTGGTGATCGGCGACGGGCCGGAGCGGGGCCGTTTGCAGAAGCTGATGCCCGATGCCGTCTTCACCGGCCAACTCGGCGGCACCGAACTCGCGGAGGCCTACGCCAGCCTGGACGTGTTCGTGCATCCGGGTGAGCACGAGACGTTTTGCCAAGCCGTTCAGGAAGCGCTGGCCAGTGGCATTCCGGTAATCGGCCCGGACGCCGGAGGGCCACGCGACCTCGTCACGCACTGCCGCAACGGGTACCTGCTGCCGGTCGAGCGATTCGCCGAGCTGCTACCCAGTGCCGTCGAGGCGCTGAGTGACCGGCGGATGCGGGCGCGCTTCGGTGAGGCGGCCCGGCGATCGGTGCTGCACCGCACGTGGCCTGCCATCTGCAGCGAGCTGCTCGACCACTACGCCGAGGTCACCGGGTCTGCGGGCTTCCGCGCGTCCCGGGCTGCCTGACGACGGCACGGGGATCGTTACCCGAGCATGCGCGGCCAACCCAGACATCGGCCGGGCAGGCGTCGACTAGCGCCGATCCCGGCACCCGACGAGGTTGGTAGCGTTCCGGGTGTGGCAACTACACACGGTTCGCGGGCATCGCTCGAAAAAGATCCGCACGAAGTCGCGTCGATGTTCGACGGCGTCGCGAAGCGTTACGACCTCACCAACACCATCCTGTCCTTCGGGCAGGACCGCAGTTGGCGCAAGGCGACTCGGTCGGCCCTCGACTTGAAGCCGGGGGAGCGGGTTCTCGACCTCGCCGCGGGCACCGGTGTGTCGACCGTCGAACTCGGGCGGTCGGGGGCGTGGTGCGTGGCCACCGACTTTTCCAAGGGAATGCTGCAGGCGGGCATCGGCCGGCAGGTTCCCATGGTGGCGGGGGACGCGATGCACCTGCCGTACGCCGACGCGGTGTTCGACGCGGCCACCATCTCGTTCGGCCTCCGCAACGTCTCGGACTTCGATGCCGGGCTGCGGGAGATCGCCCGTGTCACCAAGCCGGGCGGCCGCCTTGTTGTCAGCGAGTTCTCCACGCCGGTGTTCGGGCCGTTCCGGACGATCTACATGGAGTACCTGATGAAGGCGCTGCCGCGGGTCGCCCGCGCGGTCAGCAGCAACCCTGATGCGTACGTGTATCTCGCGGAGTCCATTCGCGCCTGGCCGACACAGTCCGAACTCGCCCAGCGCATCGAGGCGGCAGGGTGGCGACACGTCCAGTGGCGCAACCTCACCGGCGGGGTAGTCGCCCTGCACCGCGCCACCCGCTGACCGGCCTCAACCGAACAGCGGCCGGGTGTCCGCCTTCTGCGACGCCAGGCCGGACGCACGCCATGCCCGGGCGGTGAGGTCGTTGTCCTCCTCGGTGACGAGGTTGCCCATCACGCGCACGGCGATGGTCATGAGCGCGCGCGAGCGCATCGCCACCGGACCCGACGCCGGGAGAACCCGGGGCACGGTCAGCAGTCCGGCGAGCCGACGCGCCACCGAGAACGCCCGCCCGTAGCGCTCGCGGAGGATGGTGGGCCACAGCTCCGTCAGATCGTCCGCATCGAGGACTTCGGCCACGAGACGTCCACCCTCGAGCCCGTAGTCGATCCCCTCGCCGTTGAGCGGGTTCACGCAGGCCGCGGCGTCGCCGATGACGGCCCAGTTGCGCCCGGCGACGTGGGACACCGCGCCGCCCATCGGTAGCAACGCGGACGCCACCGCCCGCAGTTCGCCGTCCCAGGCCCACTCCGCGCGCCGCTGTGCCGTGTACAGGTCGAGCAGTGGCCGGAGCGCGCCCGGAGCCGGCCGTTTGGCGGTGGCGAGGGTGCCGACCCCGATGTTCACCTCGCCGGTGCCGAGGGGAAACACCCACCCGTACCCCGACTGCAGAGTGCCGGCGCTATCACGCAACTCCAAGTGGGAGGTGATCCACGGATCGTCACTGCGCGCCGTAGCGATGTAGGCGCGCGCGGCGACGCCGTACGCGGTGTCGCGGTGCCATTCCCGGCCCAGCTTCTTGCCCAACGTCGACCGGACCCCGTCGGCCACGATCAGGGTGCGGCACTGGATAGTGTGCGTCCCGTCGCCGGTCTGCACCGTCACCGCGCTCACCCGGTCGCCGTTCCGCTCGACGCCGACCGCCTTGGCCCCCTGCACCATCACGGCGCCCGCCTCGACCGCAGTCGTCCTGAGCTTGTCGTCCAATTCGGTCCTGGCCACCGCGCTCCCCACGGCGGGGAACGACCGTCCGGGCCATTCGAGTTCGAGTTCCTGCCCGAATCCACTGAGCCGGAGCCCGCGGTTGGTGCCCTTCGACCGCACCCACTCACCGAGGCCGAGGTGATCGAGTTCAGCGACGGCACGCGGGGTGAGGCCGTCACCACACGTCTTGTCCCGGGGAAACACGGCGGCGTCGACGAGTACCACGTCGCGGCCGGCACGCGCGGCCCAGGTGGCGGCGGAGGAACCGGCGGGACCAGCGCCGATGACCAGGACATCGGCGGCGACGGGAAGCGGGGACCCCGCGGGCGACTGTTCTGCTACGACCACACCTACATCCTGTCAGGCCACGCCCGGGGACCGCGGCGAGGCCGATGGCCGCCGCAACCGCTAGGTTCTCTACCGTGGGTACCAGCCGTCACCGACGGCGCGGGAACCGAGCCGTCACTGACGACAGAAATGGGTACTGAGAACGTGAGCACCGAGGGCGCAGCACACACCGCTGCCGACGCTGTAGAGGGCACTACGGTCGCCGGGATCGATCTCGGCGACACTCAGCTCGCTGCCACGGTCCGCGACAGGCTGAAACAGGTCGAGGAACTGCTGGTCAGCGAGCTCTCCGACGGCGAGGATTTTCTCACCGAGGCCGCGCTGCACCTCGCGAAGGCCGGCGGCAAGCGCTTCCGCCCGCTGTTCACCGTGCTCACCGCTCAGCTGGGTCCGAAAGCGTCCGATCCGTCGGTGGTCACCGCCGCCACCGTCGTCGAACTGGTCCATCTGGCCACGCTCTACCACGACGACGTGATGGACGAGGCGTCGATGCGCCGAGGCGCGCCCAGTGCCAACTCGCGGTGGGGCAACAGTGTCGCGATCCTGGCGGGCGACTACCTGTTCGCGCACGCCTCCCGCCTCGTGTCCACGTTGGGTCCCTCTGCTGTCCAGATCATCGCCGAGACGTTTGCCGAACTGGTGACCGGGCAGATGCGCGAGACGATCGGCCTCCGCGGCGAGCAGGACCCGATCCAGCACTATCTCAAGGTGGTGTGGGAGAAGACGGGTTCACTGATCGCTGCGTGCGGACGTTTCGGCGGCACCTTCTCCGGCGCGGACGCCGCCGACGTGGAGCGGCTCGAACGACTCGGCGACGCGGTCGGCACGGCCTTCCAGATCTCCGACGACATCATCGACATCTCCTCGGTGTCGGCTCAGTCCGGCAAGACACCAGGGACGGACCTGCGTGAGGGCGTGCACACCCTTCCGGTGTTGTATGCGCTGCGCGACGAGGGACCCGAGGCCGACCGGCTGCGTGTGCTTCTCGACGGCCCCGTCACCGACGACGACGACGTCGCCGAGGCGCTCGAGCTCCTCGCGCGGTCGCCTGGAATGGCGCAGGCCAAGGCGAAGCTGGAGGAGTTCGCCGTGGAGGCGCGTGCGCAGCTCGCCCAGCTACCCCAAGGTCCCGCCAACGACGCACTCGTCAAGCTGGTCGATTACACGGTCGAACGCGTCGGCTGAGCCGTATCGTCGAACCTGATTGCTCGCGCGATTTACACGCTGTACACACCGGGAACCGTCTCACCACCCTGCTTCGTTGAATGATCAAGATCCGGTATTCGGGCGATCGTGATCGGGTGACAACGACAAGGAAGGCGAGCCGTGCGCGGGTACGCAAACGGGGCCAAGACCCTGGTTCTGCTGGTCGGCATGTCGGCGCTGATCGTGTTCATCGGCGCGTTGTTCCGCAACACGACCATCCTTCTGCTGGCCATCGTGTTCGCGGTCGGCATGAATGCGTACGCCTACTTCAACAGCGACAAGCTGGCCCTCAAAGCCATGCATGCGCAGCCGATCACCGAGGTGGAAGCGCCCGCCATCTACCGCATCGTGCGGGAGCTGGCCACCACGGCTCATCAGCCGATGCCCCGGCTCTACATCAGCCCCACCAGTGCCCCCAACGCGTTCGCCACGGGCCGCAGCCCTCGGCATGCCGCGGTCTGCTGCACCAGCGGCATCCTGCAGATTCTCAACGAACGAGAGCTGCGGGCGGTCCTGGGACACGAGCTGTCGCACGTCTACAACCGCGACATCCTGATCTCGTCGGTAGCCGGGACAATGGCCGCCGTCGTGTCCGGGCTGGCGAACTTCGCGATGTTCGCGAACATGTTCGGCGGGCGGGGTGGGGGACAGGGCGCCAACCCGCTCGCGCTGCTGCTGGTGTCGTTGCTCGGCCCCATCGCGGCCACCATCGTCAAGCTGGCGGTGTCGAGGTCCCGGGAATACCAAGCGGACCAGTCGGGCGCCGAGCTGACGGGTGACCCTCTCGCCCTGGCGTCCGCGCTACGCAAGCTCGAGCGGGGCACCCAGGCGGCCCCGCTCCCCCCGGAACCTCAGCTCGCGGCACAGTCGCACCTGATGATTGCCAACCCGTTCCGCACCGGCGAGAAGATGAGCCGCATGTTCTCCACCCACCCGCCGATGGCCGAGCGCATCGAGCGTCTCGAGCGGATGGCCGGCCGGTAGGCGGCTTCGCCGCCCGTGCGCCTTTCTGGTTGCTCCAGCTACCAGAAAGGCGCACGAGCGCGGAGCGCCTACCGGTAGTTCACGAACTGCAGCGCGATGCCGAAGTCCTCCCCCTTGAGCAGGGAGATGACCGCCTGTAGGTCGTCGCGCTTCTTACTGCTCACGCGCAGCTCGTCGCCCTGAATCTGCGCCTTGACGCCCTTGGGTCCCTCGTCGCGGATCTTCTTCGTGATCTTCTTGGCGTTCTCCGTGGTGATGCCCTGGACGAGCGTGCCGGTGAGTTTGTAGATCTTCCCCGACTGCGCGGGCTCGCCGGCGTCGAAGGCCTTCAGCGAGATGTCCCGGCGGATCAACTTCTCCTTGAAAACTTCGAGGGCGGCGAGCAGTCGTTCCTCGGTGTCGGCCGTCAGCGTGATGGATTCCTCACCGGACCACTCGATGGACGCGCCCGTGTTGCGGAAGTCGAAACGGGTCGACAGCTCCTTGCCGGCTTGATGCAGGGCGTTGTCCACCTCTTGACGCTCCACCTTGCTCACCACATCGAAGGACGAATCAGCCACTGCACACTCCCGGTTTCCGTCTGTTTCCCCCGCCGCGATCCGGACGGGCGCTCACCTGAATGCTAGTGAGCAGATTCGACGCTATCGGTTTGCAACCGCCCGTATCCACCCGGTTTGCAAAACGGGGGGCCGTTCGTTGTATTCTTCTTTCCGCAGTGGAGAGCGATCTCGCAGAGATTTCGCGCTCCTCGTGCAACCCGGCAGATTGCCCGAGCGGCCAATGGGAGCGGACTGTAAATCCGTCGGCTTATGCCTACGTAGGTTCGAATCCTACATCTGCCACACACAGAACCCCGGTGAGCACCAGCTCACCGGGGTTCTGTCGTTGGGTACCTGTGGTTCGGGCGTTCCGCGTTCGTTCCCGGAGTGCGTAACGTCCGGTGGGTGGGGTTTCGGAGAACCGTGACCAGGCAATTTGGTTCTCGGCGCGAACTCTGTGTAATCTCGTCAAGGCTTCAGCGCACAGCGATGTGCGAGTGAAGCACGCCCCCTTAGCTCAGTCGGCAGAGCGTTTCCATGGTAAGGAAAAGGTCAACGGTTCGATTCCGTTAGGGGGCTCGCTGGATTGTGGTGAAGCGCTTCGTGCGCGACACTCGACACCGAGGCGGTGTAGCTCAGTTGGTAGAGCAAACGACTCATAATCGTTGCGTCGCCGGTTCAAGTCCGGTCACCGCTACACAATATGCATGATCCACCCTGATTGCTCGTAATCAGATACACCCGAAAGAAGGCATCCCGTGGCCTCCTCGACTGACGTTCGGCCCAAGATCACTTTGGCCTGCGAGGTATGCAAGCACCGTAACTACATCACCAAGAAGAACCGGCGTAACGACCCCGATCGCCTGGAGATCAAGAAGTTCTGCCCCAACTGCGGAACCCACCAGTCGCATCGCGAGTCGAAGTAGCACGGTTCCGGCCGGGAGTTGAGTTCGCGAGGGAAGCTTCGAGGCTGCCCTCGCGTTCCCACGCCCAGGGTAGAAGAGGTTCTTTCGCGTGACTGACACTGTGACAGAGATCGAGACGAGCGTGTCTCCGGACGTTCCCGAGGATCCGGCTGCGCACGCGCTGGCGATGGTGGGGCACCACTACCGCGTCGACGACTTCTACGAGGTCGGTCGCGAGAAGGTGCGCGAGTACGCGCGGGCCGTGCAGGACTGGCACCCCGCTCACCACGATGAGGACGCCGCCCGCGGCCTCGGCTACGACGGCCTGCTCGCTCCGCTCACGTTCATCTCGCTTGTCGGCATCATCGCTCAGAGCCGCCTCTTCAAGGAGATCGTCACCGGTTACGACCCGAGCCAGATCCTCCAGACCGATCAGCGTCTCGTGTTCCACAAGCCGATCAAGGTCGGGGACCGCTTGTTCTGCGACGTCTATCTGGACGGCTTCCGTCAGATGGGTGGCAGCGACATCATCACCACCAAGAACATCGTCACCGACCAGAACGACGAACTCGTGCAGACCACCTGGACCACACTTGTCGCGCGGACCGGCGGCGAGGTCGACGAGAACATCGCTCACGCAGTCAAGGACGTGATCATGCATGGCGCTTCGTAAGTTCGAGGACGTCTCGGTGGGTGACGAACTTCCCGAGCGCATTGTGCGCCTCACGCGTGGCGACCTGGTCAACTACGCGGGCGTCTCGGGTGACCCCAATCCGATCCACTGGAGCGACGAAGTCGTCAAGCTCGCCGGCCTGGACAATGTGATTGCCCACGGGATGCTCACCATGGGTCTCGGTGGTGGATTCGTGACCTCATGGCTCGGTGACCCCGGCGCGGTCACCGAATACAATGTACGCTTCACGAGCTCGGTGTACGTCCGCGAGGACGAGGCCGCCGAGGTCGAATACACCGGCAAGGTCAAGTCGGTGGACGAAGAAAGCAAGACTGCAGTAGTCGCTATCGTGGCGCGCTCCGAAGGAAAGAAGATCTTCGGTCGTGCCACGGCAACGGTCCGTCTGGCCTGACCGCCGGGTGGATTGGGTTTGTTCCGGGGCTTTGAAGTACACTGAGATTTCTGGGATTACTTAGCGCTGCGCGCTGCCCTACGGTGCTGTTCGGCCGACACAGGGTGGCGCGCGTGTCATGTAATCACAGAGAGGTCGGGCAAGAATTGGTCCAGAGGTAACTCGGGACCAGGTCACCCGACCAAAGGGGCGTAGCTCAACTGGCAGAGCAGCGGTCTCCAAAACCGCAGGTTGCAGGTTCAAGTCCTGTCGCCCCTGCCCCCGGATTGCCAGCGACTGAGAGGAACGACGTGAGCGAGGAGCGCGCCAAGCGCGACGGCGACACTTCAGGGTCGACGCGCCCGGACGGTGTCGACGACACCGCGGCCGACGCCACCACGCGTTCCGAGAGTCCCTCGGCAAGGCCGAGCGGCAAACGTCAGAGCCGTCGGTCGCAGGCCGGCACCGGCGTCGCTGCCAGTTCCGTGAAGACGCCGGAACGCGCGAGAGCCGAGACGATCACCAAGGCCCGTCCCGCGACGAAGGACCGTGCCGACAAGCCGCAGAAGGAGAACATCTTCAAGCGGCTGCGCCGGTTCCTACGCGAGGTCATCGCGGAGCTGCGCAAGGTCATCTGGCCCAACCGCAAGCAGATGATCACCTACACCAGCGTTGTGCTCGTATTCGTGGTGTTCATGGTGGCGTTCATCGGTGTACTCGATCTTGCGGTCATCAAAGGCGTCACCTGGTTGTTCGGTTGACGGAGTCCGCCCCGGTGGATCCGAAGTATGTGAGTGACGAGAGGAAGCGAGTGCCCCAGTGAGCACCCCCGAGAACGACACGAATGAGGCCTTGGCCGAAGAGCGTGTTTCTGCCGAGGCGGCAGCCGAAGTGGATGTCGAGGCTGCCGACGAGGGCACCGATGCTCCGAACACTGCCGGTGACGAGGTAGCCGAGCCGTCGAACGACGACGCTGCCGTCGCCGAAGAGGCGCCCGCTGACGACGCAGTCGTCGCCGAGGAGCCCGAGGATCCGGTCGCCGAGCTGAAGGCCGCCCTGCGCCGTGCGCCTGGTGACTGGTACGTCATCCACTCCTACGCGGGCTACGAGAACAAGGTGAAGGCCAACCTCGAAACTCGTGTCCAGAACCTCGATGTCGGTGACTACATCTTCCAGGTGGAAGTTCCTACCGAAGAGGTCACCGAGATCAAGAACGGCCAGCGCAAGCAGGTCAACCGGAAGGTTCTGCCCGGTTACATCCTCGTCCGGATGGAGCTCAACGACGAGTCCTGGGGAGCCGTGCGCAATACGCCCGGTGTCACCGGATTCGTCGGTGCCACCTCCAGGCCGTCGCCGCTGACGCTGAACGAGGTCGTCAAGTTCCTGCTGCCACAGCAGGAGCAGAAGAAGCAGGCTGCCGCCGCGGCAGTGTCCGCCGGTGACACCGGGGGAGAGAGCTTCGCGAAGCCGCTCATCGAGGTCGATTTCGAGGTCGGCGAGTCGGTCACCGTCATGGACGGCCCGTTTGCGACGCTTCCCGCCAGTATCAGCGAGGTCAACGCGGAGCAGCAGAAGCTCAAGGTTCTCGTCTCGATCTTCGGTCGCGAGACGCCCGTCGAGCTGTCCTTCACGCAGGTCGCGAAGATCTAGCGCCACACACTTGCACTGCAGTAGCAAGAAACACACCCAGCAACAAATAGGAAATCGAGATGCCCCCCAAGAAGAAGAAGCTCGCAGGGCTCATCAAGCTTCAGATCCAGGCCGGTCAGGCTAACCCTGCACCGCCCGTGGGTCCCGCGCTTGGTCAGCACGGCGTGAACATCATGGAATTCTGCAAGGCCTACAACGCGGCGACTGAGTCTCAGCGCGGCAATGTTGTGCCGGTCGAAATCTCGGTCTACGAAGACCGCAGCTTCGATTTCAAGCTGAAGACCCCTCCGGCTGCCAAGCTGCTGCTCAAGGCTGCAGGCGTCCAGAAGGGCTCCGGCGAGCCGCACAAGACCAAGGTTGCCTCGGTGACCATGGACCAGGTGCGCGAGATCGCGAAGACCAAGCAGGAAGACCTCAACGCCAACGACATCGAGCAGGCCGCGAAGATCATCGCCGGCACCGCCCGGTCGATGGGCATCACGGTCGACGGCTGAGCCGTTTCCGTATGACGGCCACGGCCGTCGTGAGAACGCGTGGGAGGGCCGGCCAGGCCCCGACCACTACTGAACCATTCACCACTGCAGTTGGTCACACACTGTGGTGAGAAGTTAGGACAGAAAACATGGCAAAGCGCAGCAAGGCGTACCTCGCCGCCGCTGAGAAGATCGACTTCGACAAGCTGTACAGCCCGCTGCAGGCTGCGAAGCTGGCGAAGGAAACGTCGTCGAGCAAGATGGACGCGACCGTCGAGGTTGCCGTTCGTCTGGGCGTCGACCCCCGCAAGGCGGACCAGATGGTCCGCGGAACGGTCAACCTGCCGCACGGCACCGGTAAGACCGCCCGCGTCATCGTGTTCGCAGTCGGAGAAAAGGCCGCTGAGGCGGAGGCAGCTGGAGCCGACGCCGTCGGTGCCGAGGACCTCATCGAGCGGATTCAGGGTGGCTGGCTCGACTTCGACGCCGCGATCGCAACCCCCGACCAGATGGCCAAGGTCGGCCGCATCGCCCGCGTCCTCGGACCGCGTGGTTTGATGCCGAACCCCAAGACGGGCACCGTGACCGCCGATGTCACGAAGGCTGTCGCGGACATCAAGGGCGGAAAGATCAACTTCCGCGTCGACAAGCAGGCCAACCTGCACTTCGTGATCGGCAAGGCGTCGTTCGACGACGCCAAGCTGGTGGAGAACTACGGCGCCGCGCTGGACGAGATCCTGCGTGCGAAGCCGTCCTCCGCGAAGGGCCGTTACGTCAAGAAGGTCACCGTTTCGACCACCACCGGACCGGGCATCCCGGTGGACCCGAACCGCACCCGCAACCTTCTCGAGGATGCCGACGCGTAAAGTTCGTCACCTGTGCACAGCTCGGCCGGTACGGAGATCTCCGTACCGGCCGAGCTGTTTTTGCGCGGCGTCGACCCTGGTCGTGAAGACGCCGATTTGGTGGCGCGGCCGGGGATGCCGTAGTCTGTGCTGCGGAGTTCATGCAGGATTCGAACTCCACCCCAAATCATGTTCTACCCAAGACCGTTGGTGATCGTCCCCGCGAGGGTGCGATTGAAAGTCCGGGAATGTCCGGCGGCCCACGCAGGAGGACGAGGTAGGGGGATGCGTCTCGGTCGCGGTTTCGTACCCGGCTGAATGCCTCCTTTTCCGCCCCGTGTGCCCTGCACCGGGGCGTTTTGCATGTCGTGGACTGTGCACCGTCCGGATTCTCGGACGTGCGCAGCGGCTCCGAAGTGGGATAACGACTGTCATGAGAGGAGGCGAAGTATGGCAAAGCCTGAGAAGGTTTCCGCAGTTGCGGAGATCACCGAGCAGTTCAAGGGTTCGACCGCTGCTGTGATCACGGAATACCGTGGTCTGACGGTGGGCAACATCACGACACTGCGACGCGCTCTCGGAGAGGGTGCCACCTACTCCGTCGCCAAGAACACCCTGGTCAAGCGTGCCGCTGCTGAAGCGGGCGTCGAAGGCCTTGACGACCTTTTCGTCGGTCCGACCGCCATTGCATTCATCAAGGGCGAGCCGGTCGATGCAGCGAAGGCTATTAAGAACTTCGCGAAGGACAACAAGGCTCTCGTCATCAAGGGCGGCTACATGGACGGCGCTGCGCTGTCCGTGGATCAGGTCAACCGGATTGCGGACCTCGAGTCCCGCGAGGTCCTGTTGGCCAAGCTTGCCGGCGCGATGAAGGGCAACTTGGCAAAGGCCGCAGGCCTGTTCAATGCTCCTGCCTCGCAGGTGGCTCGTCTGGCTGCCGCACTGCAGGAGAAGAGGGCCGCCGAGGGTGGAGCAGAAGCTCCGGCCGAGGCTCCCGCCGAAAGCTGATCCGCACCCGCGCATCACAGCTATAACCCCGCCCGGTCGCGGATCAGCGACATGGGACTTACAGGAAGGACCGCCATCATGGCGAAGCTCAGCACCGAAGAGTTGTTGGACCAGTTCAAGGAGCTCACCCTTCTCGAGCTGTCGGAGTTCGTGAAGGCATTCGAGGAGACCTTCGAGGTCACCGCGGCTGCTCCGGTCGCCGTTGCCGCTGCGGGCGCCCCGGCTGCTGCCGGCGCCGACGCTGCCGAGGAGCAGGACGAATTCGACGTCGTCCTCGAGTCGGCTGGCGACAAGAAGATCCAGGTCATCAAGGTCGTTCGTGAGGTCGTCTCCGGCCTCGGCCTGAAGGAAGCCAAGGACCTCGTCGAGGGTGCTCCGAAGGCCATCCTGGAGAAGGTTGCCAAGGACGCGGCCGACGCCGCCAAGGAGAAGCTCGAGGCTGCAGGCGCGAAGATCACCGTCAAGTAAGACGGTTTCGCGCTGCTCTACCCGAGCGGACGAACGAGGGCCACTTCCCACTTGTGGGGAGTGGCCCTTTTTCATGTCCGGACGGAGTCCGGAGTGTCGAAATTCAGAGCGAGAAACTGAACGTGCGACCAGCTCAAAACGCCCTCGTCATCGCAGCTCAGCGGGTATGTTTTGCATTGTGGTACCCCGTGTTGGCATGCTTTCTTACCGGTGAGTAGCATACTCTGTCACAGGTAACACTTCGATGCGATAGAGTGACCCAACCCACACGGGGTGAATGCATCGAACGGTCGCGGAGGTAATGGTGGGTGTCGAGGTAGCCGTCGAGGGACTGACCAAGTCGTTCGGCTCGCAGAGGATCTGGCAGGACGTCACGTTGACCCTTCCGGCAGGTGAGGTCAGTGCGCTGCTGGGCCCGTCCGGTACGGGTAAGTCGGTGTTTCTCAAGTCGTTGATCGGTCTGCTCCGCCCGGAACAGGGCTCGATCGTGATCGACGGCACCAACATTCTCGAGTGCTCGTCCAAGGAGCTCTACGAGATCCGGAAGCTGTTCGGTGTGCTGTTCCAGGACGGCGCCCTGTTCGGGTCGATGAACCTCTTCGACAACGTGGCGTTCCCGCTGCGGGAGCACACGAAGAAGTCCGAATCCGACATCCGCAAGATCGTGATGGAGAAGATGGAACTCGTCGGCCTGCTCGGGGCCGAGGAGAAGCTGCCCGGTGAGATCTCCGGCGGTATGCGCAAGCGTGCCGGCCTGGCCCGCGCCCTGGTGCTCGATCCGCAGATCATTCTGGTCGACGAGCCGGACTCGGGTCTGGATCCGGTGCGTACCACCTATATTTCGCAGACGTTGATCGACATCAACGCCGAGATCGACGCGACCATTCTGATCGTCTCGCACAACATCAACCTCGCGCGGACGGTGCCGGACAACATCGGCATGCTGTTCCGTCGGCATCTGGTGATGTTCGGTCCGCGGGAGGTGCTGCTCACCAGTGAGGAGCCGGTGGTCAAGCAGTTCCTCAACGGCACGATGATCGGTCCGATCGGGATGTCGGAGGAGAAGGACGAGGCGCAGATGGCGCAGGAGCAGGCGATGGTCGACGCCGGTCACCATGCCGGTGGTGTCGACGACGTCGAGGGCATCGTCCCGCAGATGAAGGCGACGCCGGGGATGCCGTTCCGGCAGGCCGTGGCCCGCCGGCAGGAACGCGTCCGGCACATCATGCACACCCTGCCGCCGAGCGCGCAGGCCGCAATTCAGGAAAGCCTCGACGAAACATCCGGCAACGGCGGCGACTACGACTACGCCTACAGCCAGGAAGATACGCAGGTCCTCCCGGCATACCGGGGCGAAGGATACGAGAACACCACTCACGGGCAAGGGTAGGCATAACGGATGGGGGTTACCCGCAGCTCCGTCTTGCGGCCGGTCAACGGTGCGCTGACGCAGGCCGGAAACATCGTCGAGCTTTTCGTCGACGTCGCACGAAACACGTTCAAACGACCGTTCCAGTTCCGCGAGTTCATCGAACAGGCCTGGTTCATCGCGAGCGTGACGATCCTGCCCACCGCTATGGTGGCGATTCCGTTCGGCGCAGTGGTGTCACTGCAGACGGGGTCGCTGATCAAGCAGCTCGGCGCCGAGTCGTTCACGGGAGCGGCCAGCGTGCTCGCTGTCATTCAGCAGGGTTCCCCGCTGGTGACAGCACTCCTGGTGGCCGGGGCTGCGGGCTCGGCTGTCACGGCGGATCTCGGTGCGCGAACAATTCGCGAAGAGATCGATGCCATGGAGGTTCTGGGTATCAACCCCGTGCAGCGCCTCGTGGTGCCCAGGGTCCTCGCGATGGTTCTCGTCGCGATTCTCCTCAACGGATTGGTGTCCGTGGTCGGTATCGCCGGCGGCTACTTCTTCAATGTGATTCTCCAAGGGGGCAATCCCGGTGCGTACCTGGCATCGTTCTCGGCCTTCGCGCAGCTCCCCGACATCTGGGTGGGTGAACTCAAGGCGGCCGTCTTCGGCGTCATCGCCGGTGTCATTGCGGCGTACAAGGGTTTGCATCCGAAGGGCGGTCCCAAGGGTGTCGGTGACGCCGTGAACCAGTCGGTGGTCATCACGTTCCTGCTGCTGTTCTTTGCCAACCTGATCTTGACCATGGTGTACCTCCAGATCGTTCCGGCGAAGGGATCGTGACCCGATGACAATTGCAAAGGGACGCGGTGACCGGACGCTCATGGCTGCGCGCCGTGTCGGGCGTGCGCCACTCAACGTGCTCGACCGGGCCGGCGAGCAGATGTCGTTCTACGCCAGGGCGATCGCGTGGTCGCCGCACACGCTCGTGCACTACCGCAAGGAAGTTCTGCGGTTGCTCGCCGAAGTGACCTTCGGCAGTGGGGCGCTCGCAGTCATCGGCGGAACCATCGGCGTCATCGCGATGATGTCCGGGTTCACCGGCGTAGTCGTCGGATTGCAAGGTTTTGCAGCCCTGGAGCAGCTGGGCAGCTCCGTGCTCACCGGCTTCCTGTCCGCCTACGTCAACACCCGTGAGATCGCACCCATCGTCGCGGCTCTCGCGCTGTCGGCAACAGTCGGTTGTGGTTTCACGGCGCAGCTGGGTGCGATGCGTATCTCCGAGGAGATCGACGCACTGGAAGTCATGGCGGTGCCGAGTGTTCCGTTCCTCGTCACCACGCGCATGGTCGCCGGGTTCGTTGCAGTCATTCCGCTCTATATCGTGGGTCTTCTTGCGGCATACCTTGCGTCCCGGCTCATCAGCACTTTGTTCAATGGTCAATCGACCGGTTCGTACGATCATTACTTCAACTTGTTCCTGCCACCGCAAGACGTCCTCTACTCCTTCGCGAAGGTCCTCATCTTCGCGTTCGTCTTGATCCTGATCCACTGCTACTACGGCTATCACGCCTCGGGCGGCCCCGCCGGCGTGGGCGTGGCCGTGGGCAGGGCAGTCCGCACCGCGATCGTGACGATCGCCGTACTCGACTTCTTCCTGAGCCTCGCCATCTGGGGCACGACGACCACAGTGAGGGTGGCCGGATGAGCAACACATCATCTGTTGTGGGTCGACGGGTGCTGGGGCTGGTGTTCTTCCTTGTCCTGGCCCTGTTCCTGGCCGTCACGATCGGCATGTTCAACAAAACGTTCACCAAGGTGGTCAAGATCGGGCTGGTCACCGACACCGTCGGAAATGCGCTCCCGCCCAATGCGGACGTCAAGGTGCGTGGCCTGATCGTCGGAGAGGTGCGGTCGGCCTCCACCAAGGAGGGTGAGGTCACCTTGGATCTGGCCATTCAGCCGGACAAGGCCGAGCTCATTCCGTCCAACGCGACGGCGCGATTGCTGCCCAAGACCCTGTTCGGCGAACGGTACGTATCGCTGATCGTGCCGGAGGGGGACACGGCTCCGCCGATCCAGGCCGGTGACGTTCTCGAGCAGGACAAGAGCGGGAACGCCGTCGAAATCGGCGAGGTCCTCGACGGCTTGCTGCCGCTGCTGCAGGCGATCCCGCCGCAGGACCTGGCGAACACGCTCGGCGCACTGTCGCAGGGACTCAGTGGGCGCGGCGCCGAACTAGGTCTGACGCTCGACCGGCTCGAGGAGATCTTCGCCGGACTCAACACGGAACTTCCTGCGATTCAGGAAGACCTGCGGGGTATCGCGGACTTCTCACAGACGTATTCGGAGGCGGCGCCGGACCTGGTCAACGCGCTCGACAACCTCAGGACCACAGGGAACACCGTGGTGGAGAAGCAGAACGAGCTCTCCACACTGCTGGTGTCCCTGACCGCGACGGGTGCGAGCACGGCGGACCTCCTGCAGACCAACGCGGAGTCGATCGTGAACATCGCGGCCGATTCCCGTGAGGCGCTGCAGATTCTCGGCCGGTATTCGCCGAGCTTCGGCTGCACGTTCGCCGGATTCGCGAAGACGGCTCCCATCGCACGTGCACTGCTTGCGCCGGACGACCCGAACCCGGGTGTGCGTGCCAGCGTGCAGTTCGTCAATCCGAAGGGCCGATACTTGCCTAACCAGGACGAGCCGCGCCTGCTCGACAACCGCGGACCCGCCTGCTACGACAACGTCACCGCACCCGGCGGCAAGTTCCCGCAGTATCCGGGTGGGTCGTCGTACAACGACGGTGCCTACCAGGTGCCTTCGCGTAACCCGGGACCGTCCACCATCGACTTCTTCCCCGCGCCCGCCGGCGTACCGGACCAGGTTCCGGGATGGGGAGCCGAGGTCACACCCGCCAGTTATGCGGGTTCGAAGATGGAACAGGACACGCTCGACGTCGTGTACGGCGAGGCAGGAGGCATGGCGCCCGAGGACGTGCCGAGCTGGACGACACTCGTCGGTGCACCGACCATGAGGGGGACTGAGGTGAGTTTCAAGTGAGGGGCCTCCTTGCGCCGCTGATCAAGCTGATCATCTTTGCTGTGGTCACGATCCTGGCCACAGGTCTGCTCGCGGCCACCATCGCCAACCTCGGTGGTGGCGGCGGCACCAAGTTCAACGCGATCTTCTCGGATGTCACCTCGCTCAACGAGGGTGACGAAGTGCGTATCGCAGGAGTGCGAGTCGGCCAGGTCGAGAAGATCGCGATCGTCGACGACCGCGAAGCCGAGGTGCAGTTCACCGTGGCTGATCGAGATTGGTTGCCCGCGAGCACCACTGCGACGATTCGGTTCCGAAACCTTGTGGGGCAGCGGTACATCTCGCTCCAGCAGGGCGAGGGCCAGCAGGGGAAGAAGATCACCGCCGGTGACACCATTCCCCTCGAGCGAACCAAACCCGCAGTCAACCTCACGACGCTGTTCAACGGATTCCGTCCGCTCTTCCAGACGCTCAGCGCCGAGGACGTCAACAAGTTGTCCTATCAGATCATCCAGGTGTTCCAGGGCGAGTCGGGAACCATCACCGAACTCGTGCGGAACACAGCGAGTCTCACCAACACGGTGGCAGACAAGGACCGGGTGATCGGTGCGGTGATCAACAACCTCAACGATGTGCTCGCCACGGTCAACCAGCGCGACGACCAGCTCGATGCCCTGATCGTGAACACACAGCAGCTCGTCACCGGGTTGTCCGAGGAGCGCGGTACCGTCGGGTCGGCGGTCACGTCCCTCGCCGGCCTCACCGACGCGACCGCAGATCTCCTCGAACCCACGAGGCCGTCCATTCAGGAGTCCATCACTTCGCTCAATACGCTGGCGACGACGTTGAACCGCAACTCCGATACGGTCAACGGCGTTCTGGAAACCCTTCCCGTCAAGCTCGAGAAGCTCGGGCGGGCGGCCAGTTACGGCTCGTGGTTCCAGTTCTACCTGTGTGGAATCGACATCGTTGCAGGCCCGGGAACGGCACCTCAACTGAACTTGCCCACCGGCCTGCCGACCGTGAACCAACCGCTGTACACCAACTCGGCGAAACGGTGCTCGCTGGACGGCCTACGGGAGTTGCAAACACGATGAGAAAACGTCGCAGCCCGGCAGTGGCTGGTGCCCTCGGCATCCTCGTGGTGCTCTTGGCGACCCTGTCGGCATTCTTCCTCGACTCGCTGCCCTTGATCGGCGCCGGATCGACCTACACCGCGCAATTCTCCGAGGCTGCAGGCCTGAAGCCGTCCAACGAGGTGCGCATCGCCGGTGTGAAGGTCGGCAAGGTCACCGCTGTTGAACTCGACGGAGACCACGTCAACGTCGACTTCAAGGTCACCGATGCGTGGGTTGGCAACGAAACCTCGGCATCGATTCAGATCAAAACGATTCTGGGCCAGAAGTATTTGGCTCTCGACCCCCGGGGTTCCGACTCGTTGAATCCCAATGACCCGATTCCGCTGGAGCGCACCACCTCTCCCTACGACGTGGTCGAAGCGTTCTCGGCGGCAGCGGAGACGGTGGGCGACATCGACTCCGATCAGCTGGCGGAAAGCATGGTGACGTTGTCGCAGGCCTTCGAGGGCACGCCGTCGGAGATCCGCGCGTCGCTCGACGGCGTCAGCAGGCTGTCGGAGACCATCGCGAGCCGCGACCAGGAACTGCGGAAGTTGTTCGACGCGACCGGTACGACGACGAAAGTACTCGCCGACCGCAACGCCGAATTCAACCGGCTGATCACTGATGCCGGCCTTCTGCTCGCCGAACTCAACAGTCGCCAGCAGTCGATCTCACAGCTGCTGACCGGAACCCAGAGGCTGTCGCAGCAGTTGACAGGTCTCGTACGCGAGAACGAAGCCACGATCGGTCCCGCACTCGAACAACTCAACGGGGTCGTCGAAATTCTGAAGGCCAACAACGAGAACCTGGACAGGGCGATGAAACTGTACGAACCGTTCGTCCGCCTGTACACGAACGTGGTCGGCAACGGGCGCTGGTTCGACCAGGTCGTGGTCAACCTTCTTCCGCCGGGTCTCCCGGACATTCCCAGACCCCGTGATCCCGTCCGTACGTTGGGGGGTAACTGATGGCTGACACCGACAACGGAGAAACCCGGGGAACCAACCGCGGTCAGATCGCAGTAGTCGCGGCGATCGTCATTGTCGCGCTGGTGGTCGCGGGGGCGCTGTGGTGGGTGTTCACCCGCGCAGGCACCACCAAGATCACCGCCTACTTCGACAAGTCCGTAGGCATCTACGAGGGTTCCGACGTCCGTGTCCTCGGAGTGAAGGTCGGATCGATCAACTCGGTGGAGCCACAGGGTGATCAAGTGAAGGTCGAGATGCGGGTCGACCGCGGCATCGACATTCCCGCCGACGCGAAGGCCGCGCAGGTCACACCGTCCGTGGTCGCCGACCGCTACGTTCAGCTCACGCCCGTCTATACCGGCGGGGAGACGATGGAGAGCGGTGCCGTGATCCCGCGGGATCGCACGGCTACGCCCGTCGAGGTGGACGAGCTGTACGCGAGTATCGAGAAGCTGTCGGCCGCCCTGGGTCCGGAAGGCGCGAACAAGGAAGGTGCACTGACCGAATTCGTCGAGACCGGCGCCGCGAACCTCGATGGCAACGGTGAGGCGTTGGGGCAGAGCATCAATCAGCTCTCGGACGCCGCACGTACGCTCAACGAGAGTCGTGGCGACCTGTTCGACACCGTCAAGAACCTCCAGGTGTTCGTCAGTGCTCTGGCTGCCAACGATCAGCAGGTCCGGGAATTCAACACGCAGTTGGCCGACCTGTCCGGATTCCTCGCCGGCGAGCGCGAAAACCTCGGTGCGGCGCTGAACCAGCTGGCCATCGCTCTCGGTGACGTCTCGAAGTTCGTCGCCGACAACCGGGAGCTGCTCGCCGAGAATCTCGACGATCTCGTCCCGGTCACCCAGACGCTGGCCGACAACCGCGACTCGTTGGTGAACTCGCTGACATTGCTCCCGTTGGCCGTCAGCAACCTGGCCAACTCGTACGACGCGGAGTCCGGGAACCTGGCGTCGCGCCTGGCGTTCCCCGAACTCCAGGATCCTGCCGGTGTGATCTGCAAGTTGATCGACCTCGGCAGGCTCGTGCCCGGTGATCCGCGTTTCGAAGCGCTGGGGCGTCAGATGCAGCCGTTGATCGACAACTGCAAGAACATCACCTCGCAGATCACGGCATCGGTGACCTCGCCGACGCTCGTGCTCCCGTTCGGAATCCTGAGCGGCGAGAACATCCAGCGAACGGTCACTCCCGGCACGGTGCCGGGTGTCGTGTCGCCACGGTTCGACGACGCAGTAGGCGGTGAGGGCGAATGAGGCGTTCGGTCATTGTCGGTGCCGGGGTGTGCGCTGTCGCCCTCGCAGTGAGTTCCTGTTCGTCGGAAGGTATCTACGGTGTTCCGCTGCCCGGTGGGCCGGACGTCGGGAGCGACCCCATGCACCTGACGATCCAGTTCGACGACGTGCTCGACCTGGTACCCCAGTCGGCCGTCAAGGTGGACGGTGTGCCGGTGGGTCGGGTGGAGTCGATCAAGGTGGCTCCGGACGGCTGGTCGGCCGATGTCGAGGTCATCCTCGATTCGTCGGTGGACCTGGCTGCGAATGCAGTCGCGGCAATCGAACAAACCAACCTCCTCGGTGAAAAGTTCGTGCAGTTGTCCGAACCTCCGGAGGACAAGGATCCGGACCGGTTGCAGAGCGGCGACACGATCAGCCTCGATCGCACCCGGCACGCCACCGAAATCGAGCAGGTCCTCGGCGCGCTGTCGCTGTTGCTCAACGGCGGTGGTGTCGGGCAGCTCCAGCCGATCGTGCACGAACTGAGCACTGCACTCGACGGTCGTGAAGGCCGGGTGCGCAGTTTGCTGGAGCAGGCCAACACGCTCATCGACGGTCTCAATCAGCAACGGGACGACATCACGCGGGCGCTCGACGGCCTCGACGCCTTGACGACGCGCGTGAACGAGCAGAACGAGAAGATCGGGCTCATCCTGGATGACCTGCCGATCGCTGCCCAGGTGCTCAACGAGCAACGCCCGCAGCTGACGCAGATGCTGGTGCAGCTCGATCGGCTCGGTGCGGTCGGCACGGATGTCATCACCCGATCGAAGAACGATCTGATCGCCGACCTCCTGGCGCTTCGTCCGACACTCAAGGCGCTGGCCGATGCCGGCGACGACCTACCCAACTCCCTGGCGTTCATCCCGACGGTTCCGTTCCCGGACGGAGTCGAGCAGATCGCTCTCGGTGGCTCGGTCAACCTTTTCCTGTCGGTCGATCTCCAGATCGGCGACGCGCTGAGCGCGCTCGGTGTCGGGCAGGGCAATCCGGTGTACGTGTCACCGAAATTCGGCGAGCCGAAGCCGATCGTCGACCCGACCAACCCGTACTACAACGGCAACGGTCCGCGACCGGGCTGGCCGACGATCTCACTGCTGCCGGTGCCTCCGATCGTTCCAGTCCCGACTTCGGGCCTGCGGCTCCCGGCGCTGCCCGGCACCGCGCCCGCCGGCGCAACCCCGGGCGCGGAGACACCGTCCCCGCAGAACCCGATGGGGGGACTGCTCGAGCAGTTCGGAATTGGGGGTGGACAGTGAGATCGCGACTGGTCAAGATTCAGCTCGTCGCTTTTGCCGTGGTCGCGCTGTTGGGCCTCGTCTACGTGGGCGCCAAGTACGTCCGTCTCGACAATCTGCTCGGGTTCGGCGAGTACGACGTGAACGCACAGTTCAGGGATTCCGGCGGCATCTTCACCAATGCCGAGGTGACGTACCGGGGAGTGCCGGTCGGCCGGGTCGGCGAGCTGTCACTCACGTCGGACGGACTGAACGTCGAACTCAAGCTCAAGAAGGGCGGCCCCGAGATCCCCGCTTCGGCGAAGGCGGTCGTCGCAAACCGTTCCGCGATCGGTGAGCAGTACGTCGACCTCCAGCCGGACAGCGACGAGGGCCCGTACCTCGCCGAGGGCTCGATGATCACCGAGGCCAACACCTCGACCCCCGTGCCGGTGGAGCAGGTGTTGATGAGTGTCAACGGGCTCGTCCGGTCGGTTCCGACGGACGCGCTGCGTACGGTCACCACTGAACTGGGAACGGCATTGAACGGCAAGGGCGAAGATCTCCAGACGCTGGCGGATGCTCTGTCCACGCTGACCGATGACGGGCTCGACGTTCTACCGGAAACCCTGACCTTGATCCGCGACAGCCAGACGGTATTGGCAACGCAGTCGGATCAGTCGTCGGCGATCATGCAGTTCAGCTCGGATCTCGACGCCGTCGCCGCGCAGCTGCGCACCAGTGACCCCGACGTGCGGGCGGTCATCGACAACGGCATTCCTGCCAGTGACGAACTCGGCCTGCTGGTCGATCGGACGGGGCCCAGTCTCACGACCGATCTGACCAATCTGTCGGCGCTGGGTCAGAAGCTGGCGCCTCAGGCGATCGCATTGCGGCCGATCCTGATGTTCCTTCCGGCGATCGCCGCTTCCGCGTCGACCGTCGCGCCGAACGACGGAACGGTGCACCAGGGCATCGTGCTCGAGACGAACAACCCGCCGTCGTGCACGATCGGTTACGAGGGGACGCATGAAATCCTCGCCGAAATGCAGCGGCGGGATCCGAACTTCGACGACACCCAGCAGGACTTCCCGTACAACACGGAGGCCAATTGTGACGTGCCTCAGGGGAGCGTGACCGGTGTGCGAAGTGCAGACCGAATCGTGTTCGCCGATCCGGACACGATTCAGCCCTGGGATTTCAAGCCGAAGGTCATGCCGGACACCCTCAACTTGAATCCCATTGCAACGCAGCTCGCTCCGCTTCTCGGGGTTACTCCCAAGTAGCATATCGGGTTCCATTCGAGCGAGCCGAAGAAAACAATCAGTAGGGTATTGGTGTGACGCGAACTACCACGCCCCCGGAGTCGAACTCATCGGC
Source organism: Rhodococcus sp. MSC1_016 (assembly GCF_023667485.2). Taxonomy (NCBI): domain Bacteria; kingdom Bacillati; phylum Actinomycetota; class Actinomycetes; order Mycobacteriales; family Nocardiaceae; genus Rhodococcus; species Rhodococcus sp. MSC1_016. The sequence continues at coordinate 3,751,451 of NZ_JAMOZI020000001.1, read as the reverse complement.
GCCGGGGAAGGACAGAACTCTGAAGGCCTCGTTTGCTGCGGTGACCGCACTGGTGGTGGTCGCGGTGATTGCAGCCGGATGGTTTGGCTTCGGGTGGGCGCGAGCGCTCTTCGTGGACAAGCCGATCGCCGACGCACGGGATTCCGCGTTGAACGGTGCGCAGCAGGCGGCGATCAACCTCAATTCGGTCGACTCCGCAAACCTCGAAGGTTCCTTCGAGAACATGAAGTCGTCCATCACGGGCGACAAAATGAACCAGGATCTTCAGGCGACCATGGACGGGTTCACCGACCAGATGCGCCAGTCGGGTGCGACGAGCAAGGCCGAACTGATGCAGGGCACTCTGACGGAGCTGAACACGGATGACGGCCTCGCGAAGGCACTGGTCGTCGTAGCGGTCACCACGACGTGGCCTGACCGTTTCGACAAGTCCAAGGTCACCATGAGGTTGGACGTGCAGGACGTCGACGGTGTCTGGAAGGCGTCTTCCGTCGAGCCGGTGGGTGCGCGTATCCCCCTCGAAAACGGCCCGCTGCCCGCCGACGGCGCCGCACCGGCACCGGCAGAGCAGGCACCGGTACCGGCACCGGCAGAGCAGGCACCGGTACCGGCACCGGGGGAGCAGGCCCCGGTACCGACCGATGGTCCGGCCGCCCCCGCGCCCGAGTTGGTTCCGGCGCCCGGTGACACCGGCGGTCAGTAGTTGTGATGAGCCGCGCCGGATTCGTCGCCGCGGTGCCCACGTCGACGAGAGTTCGTCGTGCAATGAGAAAGTGGTGAACTATGCCCCCCAAGCGCCGTAACAACGTGCCGGACAGCGCTGCAAAGGGCAGGCGTCCCCGGGTAGCGGGAACCCGCAACCGTGTCAACGACCCGGCATCGCGAGTAACTCCGCCGCCTTCGCCCACGACGAAACTTCCGAAGAAGTCGTCGACTGATCCCGAGCAGGATCCGACCGCGATAAGCCCCGTCGGGCAGGAGAATGTGGCGGCAGCGGCTGCCGTCGACACCGCCGCGACGCCGGACACGAAGACCGCTGACACGAAGCCCGCGGAAACGGGCGAGCCGGTGGCGATGGCGAAGTCGACGTCGGTGAAGAAGGCAGCGCCGGGCGCCAAGACGGTGTCCACGACCAAGGCAAGTGCGGCAGGGAAGGCGAAGGTCCCCAACCTGCAGCCGCGTATCAGTACCCAATCGGCTCCGAAGGTGACCCCCGAGAGCGGCAGTAGCCGTATCACGTGGAAGCTCGTGGGGATACTGGGTGCCGTCGCAGCGGTGCTGGGCATCTTCGCGGTCGTGGCGGCATTTCAGCCGGGCGGGCACATCACCAACACCGCGTGGGTGGACGAGAGTGGCACCGCGGAGGTGACCAAAGCCGGAACCGATGCGATCGAGTCGCTGTACACCTACAACTACGAGACGATCGACCAGGACTTCGACAAGGCCCGTGGTTACTTGAACGAGGCCAAGCGTGCCGAGTTCGATCAGACTGCGGCGACGACGAAGGACGCGGCCATCCAGACCAAGACTGCCACCGAGGCGTCGGTCACCGACATCGGTGTCACCTTCCTCGAAGGAGACAGGGCGGAACTCTTGGCGCACATGAACGTAAGTGCCACGGGAGACGCTGTGGCGCAGGGCAGTGCGGCAACTCCGTTGTCGGTCAAGCTGGAGAAGGTCGACGGCAAGTGGGTGCTGTCCGACATCTCGGACAGCGAAGGCTGAGCTGATTAACGCTCCCGGACGAGCGGCCTCGGGAACTGTGTAGTCAGCTGAACGGTGTAGTCAGCTGAACAACGAGTTCGGCAGTGCGACTGGGGTAGTGCGGTTCGGTGTGCCTATCGGGGTGACGTGTCGACCGGAAAAGTCTGTGCCGCAACGGTTTTCGAGTTCCCATTCGCGTCGGGCGGTACCCGTCGCGGCGTGAGGAATCCGGGCGCCCACCAGTTCGCCTCACCCATCAGTGCGACGAGGGCGGGGACGAGCATCATCCGGATCACGGTGGCGTCGATGATCAAGGCCACGATCATGCCCAGGCCGATGAACCGCATCATCGTCAGGTCCGAGAGGGTGAAGGCTCCCGTGACAACGATGAGAAGTGCGGCCGCGGCCGTGACGATGCGGCCGGTGTGCGCGGTGCCGATCCGCACGGCATCTTCCGTTGACGCGCCCTGCTCGTGGGCCTCGACCATCCGCGACATCAGGAAGATCTCGTAGTCGGTGGAGAGTCCGAACACGACGGCGATGATGAGGACGACCATCGTCGCGGGCAGTGGGCCCGGCGTCACACCGAGTAGTTCGGCTCCGTGACCGTCCTCGAAAATCCACGTGAGGATGCCGAACGAGGCGGCGAGGCTGAGGGTGGCCATCGCGATCGCCTTCAGCGGCAGGACGACGGAGCCGAAAGCCGGGACCATCAGGGCGAAGGTGACGGCCACCATGATCCCGATCATCCACGGCAGTGTGGCGCCCATCGAGTCCAGCCCGTCGGCGGTGAGGGCGTTGAGTCCGCCGATGTGTTTCTCGGTGCCTGCCGGCGCCGGGAGCTCGCGGAGAGTCGCTGCCGTCGTCATCGCCCCTTCCGTTCTGTCGGCGTCGTCGAAGATGGCCCGGATTGCGGTGAAGCTTTCCGTGGTGCCGACCGGAACCACGCGGCGAACGCCCGCCACCTCCGCCGTCGCCTGAAAGAACTCCGCGGTCGCCGAAGCCGGCGGAGCCTTGCCGTCGGTGCCGAACAGGACGAGAGTCGCACCGTTGTTGGCGAGCGGGAAGTCGGTGGCCAGATCGTCGACGGCGAGACGGGCCGGATGACCCGCCGGCAGCCCGGTGTGATCCAGGTCGCCGAGCGAGGCGCCGACGAGCGGGGCGGAGAGGACCAGCAGTCCGGCGACGATACCGACGGCAACAGCGACGGGCCGCCGCATCACCCGGGCGGCGACACCGCCCCAGAATCGGTGTGCCCGGTCCTCGCTACGTTCGACCACCCCCGGGCGCCAGGTGAGCGAGTTGATTCGGGGGCCGAGGACGGTGAGTGCGGCGGGTAGCGCCGACAGCGACAGGACTGCGGCGATACCGATGGCTGCCATGCCCCCGTAGGCGAACGACCGGACCAGCGCCTGCGGGAAGACGAGCATGCCCACGAACCCGCAGACGAGGAGGAGTGCGGAGAACCCCACGGTCCGTCCAGCGGTGGCCATCGTGCGCTGAACAGCGTCCGAGGTCTCGGCCCCGGACCGCAGTTCCTCGCGGAAGCGGGTTACGACGAACAGCCCGTAGTCGACGGACATCCCCAGCCCGACGAGGCTGGCGATATTGATCGAGAACGCGCTGACCTCGGTGAAGTAGGAGATTCCTCGCAGTGCACCGAGTGCGCCCAGGATTGCGAGGCCGCCGATGCACAGCGGGACGGCGGCGCCCACGAGTCCGCCGAAAATGACAAGGAGCAAGACCAGGAGGATCGGGAAGGAAATGGCTTCGGCCGTGATCAGGTCGCTCTCCGACTCCTCGTTGTACGCATTGGCGATCACGCTGAATCCGCTGAACTCGGTATTCACACCGTCGATGAGGAGAAGGGGTGCGAGATCGTGGTACGCGGCGATCCTGGTGTTCTCGCTGCCGCGTAGAGACAGGACGACGAGTCCCTCGGTGCCGTCGGTGGAGCGCAGAAACTCCCGGGCCTGCGCCGGCGCCGTCCAGTACGAGAGGGGAGTGTTGGCGAGCGCAGCCGGATCGATCTGCGCCAGCCGCGCGGACACCTCGGGACCCAGGGCGTCGATCGACTCTCCGGGACGTGCCGTGTAGGTCACCGCGAGGTCGGGCGTCTGGCGGCCGAACTCCTCCTCGATCAGGTTCTCGACGCCCGCCGATTCGCTCCCTGGGTCGGTGTACCCACCCAGGCTCAGCCGGTCGAACACACCCGAACCCCAGGCGCCGCTCGCCAGCACGAGAAAAATCACCGCCGTCAGGACCAGCTTCGGGCGGGCAACGACGAGAGCACTCCAGCGCGTCACGGCCCTCCTTCCCCCGAGGTCTCGGCGATCGCGTGGGCATATTGTTCACCGCCCCCGGGCTGCGGGGAAGGGGTGGTGAACAGGCGCGGCGGGCGGTTCTCGACGACGCGGAGACGACGCGACACGCACGCTGACTCTTGACGCCGGGGTGATCACGCGTCACTCTGATGCGTGAACATGCGCTTCCGGCGCATGGCCGAGCGCCCGGCTGGGTGCTCCTTCGGCTGCCCGACTCGACATCTGCTGAGTTTGGGTGTACTTTTGGACGTTGCGCTGGCTGCCTCCTGTCCACCTCTCGTCTCAACTGCTGTGAAGTGTTTCCACTTCTCGCCTCTGTGACGGGTTTCGTTCGGGTTGTAACCAGCGAAATTCAAAGCAGATACAGCGGCGGTCGCAACAGCACAGAGCGGCCCGCGTGAGGTGCTGGAAGGACGCATCTTGGCAGTCTCTAGCCAGACCAAGGCAGTTTCCGGAATCCCCGGAGCCCCGAAGAGGGTTTCGTTCGCGAAAATTCGCGAACCCCTCGAAGTTCCCGGGCTTCTTGATGTACAAACCGATTCGTTCGAGTGGTTGATCGGTGCGCAGAGCTGGCGCGAGCGCGCCGCCGCTCGTGGCGACAGCGCAATCTCCGGCGGTCTCGAGGACATTCTCGCGGAGCTTTCTCCGATCGAAGACTTCTCGGGCTCGATGTCTCTGTCCTTCTCGGACCCACGCTTCGACGAGGTCAAGGCCTCGACGGACGAGTGCAAAGACAAAGACATGACCTACGCGGCGCCGTTGTTCGTCACCGCGGAGTTCATCAACAACAACACCGGTGAGATCAAGAGCCAGACGGTCTTCATGGGTGACTTCCCGATGATGACCGACAAGGGCACGTTCATCATCAACGGCACCGAGCGCGTCGTCGTCTCGCAGCTGGTGCGTTCCCCTGGCGTGTACTTCGACCATTCGGTCGACAAGGGCACCGAAAAGGACCTGCACAGCGTCAAGGTCATCCCCGGCCGTGGTGCATGGCTCGAGTTCGACGTCGACAAGCGCGACACCGTTGGTGTCCGCATCGACCGCAAGCGTCGTCAGCCCGTCACCGTGCTGCTGAAGGCCCTCGGCTGGACCACCGAGCAGATCACCGAGCGTTTCGGCTTCTCGGAGATCCTCATGGCCACGCTGGAGAAGGACAACACCGCGGGCACCGACGAGGCGCTGCTCGACATCTACCGCAAGCTGCGCCCGGGCGAGCCGCCCACCAAAGAGAGCGCGCAGACGCTGCTGGAGAACCTGTTCTTCAAGGACAAGCGGTACGACCTGGCACGCGTGGGTCGCTACAAGATCAACAAGAAGCTGGGCCTGAACACCGGGCAGCCGATCGTGGCGTCGACCCTCACCGAGGAAGACATTGTCGCCACCATCGAGTACCTGGTGCGCCTGCACGCCGGTGACACCGAGATGACCGCCCCCGGCGGCGTCACGGTCCCCGTCGAGGTCGACGACATCGACCACTTCGGTAACCGTCGCCTGCGCACGGTCGGTGAGCTCATTCAGAACCAGATCCGCGTGGGCCTGTCCCGCATGGAGCGTGTGGTTCGTGAGCGCATGACCACCCAGGACGTCGAGGCGATCACGCCGCAGACACTGATCAACATCCGGCCCGTCGTCGCTGCGATCAAGGAGTTCTTCGGAACCTCCCAGCTGTCGCAGTTCATGGACCAGAACAACCCGCTGTCGGGGCTGACGCACAAGCGTCGTCTGTCCGCCCTCGGCCCGGGTGGTCTGTCGCGCGAAAGGGCTGGTCTGGAGGTGCGAGACGTTCACCCGTCGCACTACGGCCGCATGTGCCCGATCGAGACCCCTGAGGGTCCGAACATCGGTCTGATCGGTTCGTTGTCGGTGTACGCACGGGTCAACCCGTTCGGCTTCATCGAGACGCCGTACCGCAAGGTCGTCGACGGCCAGGTCACGGACCAGGTCGACTACCTGACCGCGGACGAAGAGGACCGCCACGTCGTCGCCCAGGCCAACTCGGCCATCGACGCCAACGGTCACTTCACCGACGACCGCATTCTGGTTCGTCGTAAGGGCGGCGAGGTCGAGTTCGTGTCGTCCGCCGACATCGACTACATGGACGTCTCGCCGCGACAGATGGTGTCCGTCGCAACCGCGATGATCCCGTTCCTCGAGCACGACGACGCCAACCGTGCCCTCATGGGCGCGAACATGCAGCGTCAGGCGGTGCCGCTCGTTCGCAGTGAGGCTCCGCTGGTCGGCACCGGCATGGAGCTGCGGGCTGCAGTCGACGCCGGCGACGTCATCATCACCGAGAAGACCGGTGTCGTGGAAGAGGTCTCCGCGGACTACGTCACGGTCATGGCCGACGACGGAACCCGCAAGACCTACCGGATGCGCAAGTTCGCGCGTTCGAACCAGGGCACCTGCGCCAACCAGCGTCCGATCGTGGACGAGGGACAGCGTGTCGAGACCGGACAGGTCCTCGCCGACGGCCCCTGCACCGAAAACGGTGAGATGGCCCTCGGGAAGAACCTGCTCGTCGCGATCATGCCGTGGGAAGGCCACAACTACGAGGACGCGATCATCCTGTCGCAGCGCCTCGTGGAGGAGGACGTTCTCACCTCGATCCACATCGAGGAGCACGAGATCGATGCCCGCGACACCAAGCTCGGTGCCGAGGAGATCACTCGGGACATCCCGAACGTCTCCGACGAGGTCCTCGCCGACCTCGACGAGCGTGGCATCATCCGTATCGGTGCCGAGGTTCGTGACGGTGACGTGCTGGTCGGAAAGGTCACGCCCAAGGGCGAGACCGAGCTGACCCCCGAGGAGCGCCTGCTGCGCGCCATCTTCGGTGAGAAGGCTCGTGAGGTCCGCGACACGTCGCTCAAGGTTCCGCACGGTGAGACCGGCAAGGTCATCGGCATTCGCGTGTTCTCGCGCGACGACGACGACGATCTGCCCCCCGGTGTCAACGAGCTGGTCCGCGTCTACGTGGCACAGAAGCGCAAGATCCAGGACGGCGACAAGCTCGCCGGCCGCCACGGCAACAAGGGCGTCATCGGCAAGATCCTCCCCCAGGAGGACATGCCGTTCCTGCCCGACGGCACCCCGGTGGACATCATCCTGAACACCCACGGTGTTCCGCGTCGTATGAACATCGGTCAGATCTTGGAGACCCACCTCGGGTGGATCGGCAAGACGGGCTGGAACGTGCAGGTCGCCGGCGACGGCTCGCGTCCCGATTGGGCCGAGCAGCTGCCGGAGGAGATGCTGTCCGCTCCCGCCGACTCCAACATCGCCACCCCCGTGTTCGACGGTGCCAAGGAAGACGAGCTCACCGGTCTTCTCGGTTCGACACTGCCGAACCGTGACGGCGAAGTGATGGTCGCGTCCGACGGAAAGGCCACCTTGTTCGACGGCCGTTCCGGCGAGCCGTTCCCGTACCCGGTGTCGGTCGGCTACATGTACATCATCAAGCTGCACCACCTGGTCGACGACAAGATCCACGCTCGTTCGACCGGTCCGTACTCGATGATCACCCAGCAGCCGCTCGGCGGTAAGGCCCAGTTCGGTGGCCAGCGCTTCGGTGAGATGGAGTGCTGGGCGATGCAGGCCTACGGCGCGGCTTACACGCTGCAGGAACTGCTCACCATCAAGTCGGACGACGTGGTGGGTCGAGTCAAGGTGTACGAGGCCATCGTCAAGGGCGAGAACATCCCCGAGCCGGGTATCCCGGAGTCGTTCAAGGTGCTCCTCAAGGAGCTTCAGTCGCTCTGCCTGAATGTGGAGGTGCTGTCCTCGGACGGTGCGGCCATCGCGATGGCGGACGGCGACGACGAGGACCTTGAGCGCGCCGCGGCGAACCTGGGCATCAACTTGTCCCGGAACGAAGCGGCCACGGTCGACGACCTCGCGAACTAGGTTTCGGTCTCCGGGCCCGTGAGAAATCAGGGGCCCGGGGGCGTAGTTCACATTTGAATTGGCAGTCAGGTATCGGCGGCCACCGCTGATCCACAATCCCTCTGGGGAAAGGAAGTTACGTGCTCGACGTCAACTTCTTCGATGAACTCCGCATTGGCCTCGCCAGTGCAGAGGACATCCGCAATTGGTCCTACGGCGAGGTCAAGAAGCCGGAGACCATCAACTACCGCACGCTCAAGCCCGAGAAGGACGGCCTCTTCTGCGAGAAGATCTTCGGCCCCACCCGGGACTGGGAGTGCTACTGCGGTAAGTACAAGCGTGTCCGCTTCAAGGGCATCATCTGTGAGCGTTGCGGCGTCGAGGTGACTCGCGCCAAGGTTCGCCGTGAGCGCATGGGCCACATCGAACTGGCTGCCCCGGTCACCCACATCTGGTACTTCAAGGGCGTGCCCAGCCGGCTCGGCTACCTGCTCGACCTTGCGCCGAAGGATCTCGAAAAGATCATCTACTTCGCCGCATACGTCATCGTCGGTGTCGACGAGGAGTTGCGTCACAACGAGCTCTCCACGCTCGAAGCCGAGATGCAGGTCGAGAAGAAGGCTGTCGCGGATCAGCGTGACGCCGACCTCGAGGCTCGCGCGCAGAAGCTCGAGGCCGACATCGCCGAACTCGAGGCCGAGGGCGCAAAGTCCGACGTCCGCCGCAAGGTCAAGGACGGCGGCGAGCGCGAGATGCGTCAGCTCCGCGATCGCGCCCAGCGGGAGCTGGATCGTCTCGACGAGATCTGGACCACGTTCACCAAGCTGAGCGTCAAGCAGCTCATCGTCGACGAGCTGCTCTACCGCGAGCTGGTCGACCGCTACGGCGAGTACTTCACCGGTGCCATGGGCGCCGAGTCGATCCAGAAGTTGATGGAAAACTTCGACATCGACGCCGAAGCGGAGAACCTGCGTGAGACCATCCGCAGCGGCAAGGGGCAGAAGAAGCTCCGCGCACTGAAGCGTCTCAAGGTCGTCGCAGCTTTCCAGACGAACCAGAACTCGCCGATGGGCATGGTTCTCAACGCCGTTCCGGTGATCCCGCCGGAGCTGCGGCCGATGGTGCAGCTCGACGGTGGACGTTTCGCCACGTCCGACCTGAACGACCTGTACCGCCGCGTCATCAACCGCAACAACCGCCTCAAGCGACTGATCGACCTCGGTGCCCCCGAGATCATCGTCAACAACGAGAAGCGGATGCTGCAGGAGTCGGTGGACGCACTCTTCGACAACGGCCGTCGCGGCCGTCCGGTCACCGGTCCCGGTAACCGCCCGCTGAAGTCCCTGAGCGACCTGCTCAAGGGCAAGCAGGGTCGATTCCGTCAGAACCTGCTCGGTAAGCGCGTCGACTACTCGGGTCGTTCCGTCATCGTCGTCGGTCCCCAGCTGAAGCTGCACCAGTGTGGTCTGCCCAAGCTGATGGCTCTCGAGCTGTTCAAGCCGTTCGTGATGAAGCGTCTGGTCGACCTGAACCACGCGCAGAACATCAAGTCCGCCAAGCGCATGGTGGAACGTCAGCGCGCACAGGTGTGGGACGTCCTCGAAGAGGTCATCGCCGAGCACCCCGTGCTGCTGAACCGTGCACCGACGCTGCACCGCCTGGGCATCCAGGCCTTCGAGCCGCAGCTGGTCGAGGGCAAGGCCATCCAGCTCCACCCGCTGGTGTGTGAGGCGTTCAACGCCGACTTCGACGGTGACCAGATGGCCGTGCACCTTCCGCTGTCCGCGGAGGCGCAGGCCGAGGCGCGCATCCTGATGCTGTCGTCGAACAACATCCTCTCGCCCGCGTCGGGTCGACCGCTCGCCATGCCGCGTCTGGACATGGTCACCGGTCTGTACCACCTGACCCGGTTGGACGAGGGCGCCACTGGCGAGCTGAAGGCTTCCGACGGAGAGGGCGCCGAACAGGGCGTGTACTCCTCGCCTGCCGAGGCTCAGATGGCCGTCGATCGTGGTGCGCTGGTCGTCCAGGCGAAGATCAAGGTGCGGCTCACGCAGCAGCGCCCGCCTCGTGACCTCGAGTCGGAGCTGTTCCCCGAGGGCTGGAACTACGGTGACGGCTGGACCGCGGAGACGACCCTGGGTCGGGTGCTCTTCAACGAGCTGCTCCCGGCGGACTACCCGTTCGTCAACGAGCAGATGCCGAAGAAGCGTCAGGCGACGATCATCAACGACCTCGCCGAGCGTTACCCCATGATCGTGGTCGCGCAGACCGTCGACAAGCTGAAGGACGCCGGCTTCTACTGGGCCACGCGTTCCGGTGTCACGGTCTCCATCTCCGACGTCCTCGTGCCGCCGGAGAAGGCTCAGATCATGGAGTCCTTCGAGGCTCAGGCCGATCAGATCGAGAAGAAGTACCAGCGTGGTGCCCTGAACAAGACCGAGCGCAACAGTGCCCTGGTCAAGATCTGGTCCGAGGCCACCGACGAGGTCGGTAAGGCCATGGAGGCCCACTTCCCCGACGACAACCCGATCCCGATGATCGTGAAGTCCGGCGCCGCCGGCAACATGACTCAGGTTCGTTCGCTCGCCGGTATGAAGGGTCTGGTGACCAACCCGAAGGGTGAGTTCATCCCGCGTCCGATCAAGTCTTCCTTCAAGGAAGGCCTGACCGTTCTCGAGTACTTCATCAACACGCACGGTGCCCGTAAGGGTCTGGCCGACACCGCGCTGCGTACCGCCGACTCGGGTTACCTGACCCGTCGTCTGGTGGACGTGTCGCAGGACGTCATCGTTCGTGAGGTCGACTGTGGAACCGAGCGTGGCATCGTCACCACCATCGCGGAGAAGCAGCCCGATGGCACGATGATCCGCGATGCTCACGTCGAGACCAGCACGTACGCCCGTACGCTGGCCGCCGACGCGGTCGACGCGAACGGCAACGTCATCGTCGAGCGTGGTCACGACCTGGGCGACCCGGCTATCGATGCGCTGCTCGAAGCGGGCATCACGCAGGTCAAGGTCCGTTCGGTGCTCACCTGCACCACCGGCACCGGCGTCTGCGCCACCTGCTACGGCCGCAGCATGGCCACCGGCAAGCTGGTCGACATCGGTGAGGCCGTCGGTATCGTCGCCGCACAGTCCATCGGTGAGCCCGGCACCCAGCTGACCATGCGTACGTTCCACCAGGGTGGTGTCGCAGGAGACGACATCACCGGTGGTCTGCCGCGTGTTCAGGAACTGTTCGAGGCCCGCGTCCCCAAGGGCAAGGCCCCGATCGCCGACGTCACCGGACGTGTCCAGCTCGAGGACGGCGACCGCTTCTACAAGATCACCATCGTCCCGGACGACGGTGGCGAAGAGGTTGTCTACGACAAGCTCTCGAAGCGTCAGCGTCTGCGTGTCTTCAAGCACGAGGACGGCACCGAACGCCTTCTGGCCGACGGTGACCACGTCGAGGTCGGTCAGCAGCTCATGGAAGGTGCTGCCGATCCCCACGAGGTGCTGCGAGTCATGGGCCCCCGCCAGGTGCAGATCCACCTCGTCAACGAGGTCCAGGAGGTGTACCGGAGCCAGGGTGTGTCGATCCACGACAAGCACATCGAGGTCATCGTGCGCCAGATGCTGCGTCGCGTGACGATCATCGACTCGGGTGCCACGGAGTTCCTGCCCGGTTCGTTGACCGAGCGGGCCGACTTCGAGGCGGCCAACCGTCGGGTCGTGTCCGAAGGTGGCGAGCCTGCGGCCGGTCGTCCGGTGCTCATGGGTATCACCAAGGCATCGCTGGCCACCGACTCGTGGCTGTCTGCGGCGTCGTTCCAGGAGACCACTCGCGTGCTGACCGATGCGGCAATCAACTGCCGCTCGGACAAGCTGATCGGTCTGAAGGAAAACGTGATTATCGGAAAGCTGATCCCCGCCGGTACCGGTATCAACCGTTACCGCAACATCCAGGTTCAGCCCACCGAAGAGGCACGTGCGGCGGCGTACGCGGTTCCGTCCTACGACGACCAGTACTACAGCCCGGACGGCTTCGGCCAGAACACCGGTGCTGCAGTGCCGCTGGACGATTACGGGTTCAGCAACGATTACCGGTAGGGGCGCAGCCCCTGTGAGTGGTTGACGAGTCTCAGGACTCGTCGGCCGTTCACCCAGACCAGGCCCCACCCCTTTCTCTTCGGGGGTGGGGCCTTTCTGTGTCGGGCCTGTGCTACCGCGGAACGTGGAACGTGGTCAGCGACGCCGAGCTCGAGGTGAGTTCGGTCCAGCTGCACGGGACGGTGAGCACGGCGAGTGCGGATGTCGGGAACTTCTCGCGTATCGCCACCGCATCCCCGGTGTCGGGGTTGCCCGCCAGATCGAGTGCGGTTGTGGGCATTCCGGGGTCGTGTCCGACCACCAGCAGAGTGCGCACCGATGCGTCGGTCTCTGCGATCTCGGCGAGCACCTGCGCGGGGTACGCACCATAGAGCGCCTCGCTGAAGGTAGTTGGTGCAGTGACCCCTGCGGCGGCGAGGGTGTCGCGGGTGCGCACCGAGGTCGAGCACAACACCGCATCGACGGGTGGCTGCATCGCCCTGAGCCAGTCTCCGGCCATCGCGGCCTGGCGTCGGCCCCGAGGGGCGAGCGGGCGGTCGTGGTCGGCGACTCCTGCCGGGTATGCCGACTTCCCGTGCCGCATGAGGATCAGCGTGCGGCTGTGCGGGGTGTTGTGCGTGGCCATGGCTAGACGCTAAGGCATGGTTTCGGATTGTCGAGACGGGCCCCGCAGGGGCCGGTAGCGTCGCAGCCGTGGCCTCCCTCCAGCTAGCCGACGGTCGGACACTCGCGTACGAAAAGTGGGGCGACGTCGACGGCATGCCCGTGTTCTTCGCCCACGGCACCGGGGACTCCCGTCTCGCCCGGTACCCCGACGACACCCTCACCCGGTCGCTCGGCTTGCGGCTGATCACCGCTGACCGCCCCGGCGTCGGGGGCTCCACCCAGCTGCGGGGCCGGAGTCTGCTGGACTGGCCGCAGGATCTCGCCGCTCTCGCGGACGAGCTGGAGATCGAGCGATTCGCCATCGCCGGCTGGTCCGGCGGTGGACCGCACGCGTTGGCCGCAGCGCACCTGCTCGGTGACAGGGTCACCCGGTTGGTGCTGGCCTCCCCGCTCGGCCCGTTCGACGAGGGAGGCTCCCGGGACCTCGTGCTCAATCGCGACCTGCGCATGATCTGGCGACTCAACCATGCTCGTTTCGTCGCCACCGCTGCAGCGCGACACGAGTCGAAGGCGTCCCGCCGTGATCTGCAGAAGTTCGTCACCCATCTTGCCGAGGAGGCCCCCGCGGACCGGGACGTGCTGCTCGACCCGGTGCTGGAGCCGATGTTCGAGGAGGAGATGGGAGAGGCGTTGGTGCAGGGTGGCGTCGGAGTTCTCGACGACATGTGGGCGTTCCTGGAGTGGGGGTTCGTGCCCGAGGACATCACCCAGCCGGTCGACGTGTTCTACGGCGACGCCGACGACATCCTGGCCCCGGAGATGTATCGGCGCCTCGCCCAGCGACTCGGCGCCGCCGACACCCATGTCTGGGTGGGCGGCGGCCACTACCAGGTGTTCGCCCGCTGGGCCGAGTTCCTGCAGCCGTTGGTCGCCGGCCGCCGCGACGCTGTGAACTAGCTTTGCCCGACGGTGGTCCGTTCACTGTCGAGCTGGGCCATCTGCGCGGGTGCGTAGCGGTCGCCGGCGACCGCGGAACCGGGAACCGCTCCTGCGATGCCGGCCAGGTCCGCGGCGCTCAGGTGCACGTCGAGCGCGCCGAGCGTTTCGGTGAGGCGGGTGACCTTGCGGGCGCCGACGACCGGGACGATGTCGCCTCCCTGCGCGAGCACCCAGGCGATCGCGAGTTGTGCGACGGTCACCCCGTGTTGCGCGGCGAGTTCGGCCATCGTGTCGACGAGCCGCAGATTCTGTCGGAGGTTCTCACCCTGGAAGCGCGGGCTGTAGGCGCGGAAATCGTCGGGCGCCAGCGCGGAATTCGATCGCAGTGAGTCGCTGAGCAGACCGCGGGACAGCACCCCGTACGCGGTGACGCCGATGCCGAGTTCGCGGCACAGGGGGAGGATCTCGTTCTCGATGCCGCGCGAGATCAGCGAGTACTCGATCTGGAGGTCGGCGATGGGATGCACGGCGGCTGCTCGGCGGATCGTCTCGGGGCCCACCTCCGACAGGCCGATGTGCCGCACGTAGCCGGCCTCGACCAGTTCGCCGATCGCGCCGACAGTGTCCTCGATCGGCACGCTGGGGTCGAGGCGGGCGGGACGGTAGATGTCGATGTAGTCGACGCCGAGTCGCTGCAGCGAGTAGGCGAGGAAGTTGCGGATCGAGTCGGGCCGGTTATCGACTCCGCCCCACGTGCCTCCCGGTCCGCGCATTGCGCCGAACTTCACGCTCAACGTGACGTCCTCGCGCCTGCGTCCGGACAGCGCTGCCCCGATCAGGGTCTCGTTGTGACCGGACCCGTAGAAGTCGCCGGTGTCGATGAGGTCGATTCCCTCATCGAGGGCGGCGTGGATCGTTGCGGTCGACTCCGCGTCTTCCGACCGGCCGTACATCCCGGACATGCCCATGGCACCGAGTCCGATCCGGCTGACGGTGGGACCTGTGGTTCCGAGTGAGGTTGTGGGGACCATGATGTGCTCCTGACGGTCGTCGTGGTGTGGGACCGACACCAGCGTGATCCGCTCGGGACACGACAACCAGAGACCCTTCATCGGGGGACCGGCGATCCCTGGCAGAGCATTCGGGTGTGGGGCACAGTTGGTCCATGGACCGCACCGAGCTGGCCGACTTCCTCCGCCGTCGCAGAGAGCAGTTGGTCCCGGCGGATGTGGGCTTACCGCCGGGTGTCCGGCGCCGGACACCAGGACTGCGACGCGATGAGGTCGCGCTGCTCGCAGGTATGTCCACCGACTACTACACCCGGCTCGAGCAGGCTCGCGGGCCGCACCCGTCGACCTCGGTACTGGCCTCCCTTGCGCGGGCACTGAGGCTGAACGATGACCAGCGTGACCATCTCTACTTGTTGTCGGGACAGGTGCCACCGCTGCGAGCGGCAGGGGACAAGCACGTCGGACCGGGACTTCTGCACCTGCTGGACAAGCTCGACGACACCCCTGCCTGCGTCATCTCCGACCTCGGTGAGGTGCTGATGCAGAACCGCATGCACGTCGCCCTGTTCGGGGACGCGTCCGCGTTCTCCGGTCTCGACCGCTACCTTCCGTGGCGGTATTTCGTGCACCCGGAGGAACGCTCCATGTTCCCCGACGATGAACACGAGCGGCTCGCCGCAAACCAGATCGCGGATCTGCGGGCTACCGCGGCGCGTCGGGCGGGCGACGCCGACGTGACGGAATTGGTGACTCGACTCCGCGAGCGCAGCCCCGAGTTCGCCGCACTGTGGGACCGTCATGACGTGGCGGTCCGCCGCTCCGACACCAAGAGCGTGCTCCACGCGGAGGTCGGACGGATCGACCTCGTGTGCGAGACGCTTCTGACGCCGAGCGCCTACCAGCACCTGCTGGTGTACCTGCCGCAACCGGGTTCGGACGCCCGGGCGAAGCTCGATGTGCTGCGGGTGATCGGTATCCAGCAGATGGTCTGATCACACGGAGAGGGGACCAACCTTGGCGACTGCCCGCACGGTGTCGTCGACCAGGAACCACACCGTCAACGACGTGTCGTCGCGGCGCGAGCGAAGAACGATCTTGTCCGTCGACACGATCGGCGACAGGTACTCGAGCACGGCGCGATGCGGGTTGTCGACGAGGCGGCCGCCACCCGGGTGCTCGTGATCGGCCAACAACTCTTCCACCGCTTGCCAGTAGACGGCGTTGTTGACGTGGTCGAACGGGTCGATGTCGGTGCGGCGCAGCCCGAATGGCGTCTCCTCGACGCCTTCCTCGTCGGTCGACGGAGCGTCCTCGACCAACCAGCGCTTCCACTTCAAGCGCGTTTCGTTGGCGGACTCACCGAGTGCATCGATGAACCCGTCCTCGATACGCGTCGGCATCCCGGTTTCGGCGCTGATATGAATCCAGAAACCTTCGGTCTCGATCAGCGCGCCCTTTTCGCCTTCGATCTGCACCCGCATGTTCGTCCATCGGGTGGACAACCCCGAACACCAGCGGCGAAGGTGCACGCGTTCAGGCCACACCGCCGGACGGATGATGTCGATGACCGTCCGGCGGACTATCCACAGGGGGTGGCTCTCGGCGGCGTCGACGGCCTCGAGGTTGTCCAGCCCGGCGTCCTGCAGGTAGCGGGCGATCCCGTCGAGGCGCAGTCGCTTGGCCGCGTCGATGTCCCCGGTGCGTACGGGCCACGAAGTCTCGAAAACTCGGCCGCGATCGGGGAGCACGGCCAGTGGCTGATCGAGTGACAAGGTGCGTTTCCTTCGCTCGTGGACAGTCTCCTGATTCTCGCATTCGGCGGCGAGGGTTGTTCGGAGACGCGTTTCTCAGTACAGTTTCCATAACTGTTACTTCGTGTAACACACACGAACACATGGTCCGAACAGGTGTGAGGAATCCGCAAATGGCATATGTCATCACGCAGGCGTGCTGCAACGACGCGAGCTGTGTCTCCGCTTGCCCCGTGAACTGCATCCATCCGACGCCGGAGGAGCGGGAGTTCGCTCAGACCGAGATGCTCCACATCGACCCCGAGACCTGCATCGACTGCGGGGCGTGCGTCGACGCCTGTCCCGTGGACGCGATCTTCCCGGAAGACAAGCTCCTGGGATCGCTCACCCGCTACAAGGACATCAACGCCGACTACTACACGACCAACCCCATGCCGACGGGGTGGCTTCCGCTCACTCCCGCCACCCCGCCGCGACGGGATCTGGGGAAGCTGCGGGTCGCCGTCGTCGGTGCCGGGCCTGCTGCCTGCTACGCCGCCGGTGAGCTGCTCGAGCGCTCCGACGTCGAGGTCGACATGTTCGAGAAGCTGCCGACGCCGTGGGGCCTCGTCCGCGCCGGGGTCGCGCCGGACCATCCCGGTACCAAGGAGGTGACGCGGATGTTCGAGTGGAGCCTGGACCGCCCGAACTTCGAATTCCACCTCAACGTCGAGGTCGGCAAGCACATCACCCACGACGAGCTCCTCCGGAACCATCACGCGGTCGTCTACGCCGTGGGCGCGTCGAGCGACCGACGGTTGAACATCCCCGGTGAAGACCTGCCCGGAGTGCACGCTGCCACGGAGTTCGTTGCCTGGTACAACGGCCACCCGGACTATGCCGATCGCACGTTCGACCTCTCCGGGAAGCGGGCCGTGATCGTCGGAAACGGCAACGTCGCGCTGGACGTCGCCCGCATCCTCACGATGAACGTGGCGGAGCTGGAACGGACGGACATCGCCGATCACGCACTAGCTGCATTGCGCAACAGCAACATCGAGGAGGTTGTTCTCCTGGGTCGCCGAGGTCCCGCTCAAGCGGCATACAGCAACCCCGAGTTCCTTGCGCTCGGCGATCTCGAGAACGTGGACGTCGTCATCGACGAGGCCGATCTCGATCTCGATGACGGCAGCCGCGCATTGCTCGACGACCCGGCCACTGCGATGAAGGTCCGGCTGGCGCAGGAGTTCGCCGCACGCACTCCGCGGCCCGGACACAAGCGGATCGTGTTCCGGTACCTGACGTCCCCGCTCGACATCACGGGATCCGGTAGGGCCGAGGCGCTGCGCTTCGGTCGCAACGAACTCGTCGTCGACGAGTCCGGCGCCGTCGTCGCCCGGCCCGTCGACGACACCGGCTCGCTCGACACCTCTCTCGTGCTCCGCTCCATCGGCTACCGCGGCAATCCCGTGGGTGGCGTCGCGTTCGACGAGAAACGTGGCGTCATCCCCAACGAACGCGGCCGCGTATCCGACCGCGTGTACGTCACCGGGTGGATCAAGCGCGGTCCCAGCGGTGTCATCGGAACCAACAAGGCGTGCGCCAAGGAGACGGTCGCCGCCCTGCTCGAGGACTTCGAGGCGGGCAAACTTCGCGGCGACGTCGGAACCCGCAAGGACGTCAAGAAGCTCGTCGAGCGCCGGCAGCCGGAGCAGATCGGTTTCACCGGCTGGCGGGCGATCGACAAGGCCGAGACTGCGCGCGCGGAAGGGTCCGGCCGACCCCGGGTGAAGATGACGGACAAGGTCGAAATGGTGGCTGTCGCCCGCAAGCGGAGACGTCTCTTCGCTCGTTGATCACTTCCGGTCCCGGTACGCGTCTAGCATTCGGGAATGCGCGCAGTGGTGGTGACGGAACTGTCCGGGCCGGATGGCATGACGGTGCAGGAGGTGCCCGAACCGCAGGCTGATGGTGCGGTGCTGATCGATGTCCGGGCGAGTGGGGTGTGTTTCCCCGACCTGCTCATCAGCTACGGCAAGTATCAGATTCGGCCCGAGCCGCCGTTCGTTCCCGGGGCGGAAGTGGCCGGGGTTGTCGTGTCGGCGCCGCCGGACTGCGGGCTCGAACCCGGGCGGCGGGTGCTGGCCGTCTCGCACGTCGGCGGATACGCCGAGCGGGTCGCCGTGCCGCCCGCACAGGTGCTGCCGATCCCCGACTCGCTGAGCTTCGAAGCCGCTGCGTCCCTGATCGTCAACTATCAGACGATGGAGTTCGCGCTGCAACGGCGGGCGCAATTACGTTCCGGAGAGACGGTCGTCGTGCTGGGCGCGGCAGGTGGTGTCGGCACGTCGACGATCCAGCTGGCGAAGGCCCACGGCGCGCGGGTGATCGCCGTCGTGCGGCGGGACGGTGCCGGGGACTTCCTGCGGGAATTGGGCGCCGACGAGGTCGTGCAGCTCAGGGAAGGCTGGGGCGAGCATGTTCGCGCCCTGACCGGTGGTGTCGGCGCACAGGTGGTCGTCGATCCGGTCGGTGGTGACGCATTCGACGAAGCGGTGCGCGTGCTGGCCCCGGAAGGGCGGCTGCTGGTCATCGGGTTCGCCGGCGGAGCGATTCCCGAGGTCAAATTGAATCGTGTGCTCTTTCGCAACATCAGCATCGTCGGGGCGGCGTGGGGTGAATTCCTCCGTACCGAACCGGAGGCGCTGGCCGAGGTGCACGCTGCACTCCTCGGGCACATCGAGCGAGGTCTGACGCCGTTGGTGAAGAGCCGATACCGGCTGGCCGACGCCGCCGAGGCGCTGCGCGACCTCGAGGCGGGGCGCGTAATGGGCAAAGCCGTACTCGTGCAGGATCGCGAGCAGTGACGCTGTGATACCCGAGACCGATAATTCGGTTGCGTCATAGTTGCTCTTCGGCAATAGTTGCATGTGCGCTAGCATTTCGGGGTGGCCGACAACTCTCCTGCTCTTCTCTTCGATGCACTCAACGATTTCTTCTCGCAAGTGTTGTGTGTGGGGGAGTCGGAGTCGATGGACGCCCTGATCGAGCTGGACCTCACGTTCTCTCAGGTACGCATGCTTTTCGCGCTTGCGCAGCACGGTGAGCCACTGCCGATCCACGAGGTTGCGGAACGGTTGCGGCTCTCGGTGGCGGCAGCCGGTCGGAACGTCGACCAGCTCGTGAAGCTCGGTCTCGTCGTTCGTCGGGAGGACGACCGTGACCGCCGGGTCAAGCGAGTGTCCTTGTCGGAGGCGGGGCACGAGCTGGCCAACCACCACATCGACTGCAAGCGTGATCAGTTGCGACAGTTCGCATGGCGGATTCCGGAGGCCGAGCGGGCTCGACTGATCGAGGCCCTACAACCGATCCTCGCAGGTAACTTCCTGCGGGAAGACAACCAGGAGACATTCGGATGACATCGCCGAACGCCGCGCCCGCGGTGCCCGACAAGCTCGACGGCACGGTCCTCAAGATCGCGTCGGTGGTGGTGCTCGGCGCCATCATGTCGATCCTCGATGTGACCGTGGTCAGCGTCGCGCTGCCGACATTCGCCACCGAGTTCGACAGCACCTACGCCACCGTTGCGTGGACGATGACCGGGTACACGCTCGCGCTCGCTACCGTCATCCCTCTCACCGGGTGGGCGGCCGACAGGTTCGGCACCAAGCGCCTGTACATGACCGCACTGATCCTGTTCGTGCTCGGCTCGGTGCTGTGTAGTTTCGCCTGGGACATCACGACGCTGATCGGATTCCGCGTGCTTCAAGGTCTCGGCGGCGGCATGTTGATGCCGCTCGGCATGACCATCATGACAAGGGCGGCCGGCCCGGATCGAGTCGGCCGGGTCATGGCGGTGCTCGGTATCCCGATGCTGCTCGGACCCATCGGCGGTCCGATCCTCGGTGGCTGGCTGATCGAGGCGGCCAGCTGGCACTGGATCTTCCTGATCAACCTGCCCATCGGTATCGTCGCGCTCGCGGCGGCGTTCATCATCCTGCCGTCGGACAAGCCTTCGCCGTCGGAGTCCTTCGATTTCCTCGGAATGCTGCTGCTCTCGCCCGGCCTGGCGTTGTTCCTGTTCGGTGTGTCGTCCATTCCCGAGGTCGGCACCGTGGCCTCGGCCCGAGTGCTGGTGTCCGGAGCCATCGGATTGGTGCTCATCATCGCGTTCGTCTTCCATGCGCTTCGCAAGGATCACCCGCTGATCGACCTCCGCCTGTTCAAGAACCGGCAGTTGTCGGTCGCGGTCATCACGACCTCGCTGTTCATTGTCGCGTTCATGGGTGCAGGTCTGCTCTTCCCGAGTTACTTCATCCAGGTCGGGGGACACACCACTCTGGCTGCCGGTCTGCTGATGGCTCCGCAGGGAATCGGCGCGATGCTGACCATGCCGGTCGCCGGTCGGCTCGTCGACAAGATCGGTCCGGGCAAGATCGTGCTCACGGGTCTGCCGCTGATTCTAGTCGGCCTGGGAGTGTTCACCCAGGTCGCAGGGGATTCACCGGCGTGGCTGCTGATGTGTGCGCTGTTCGTGATGGGCCTGGGAATGGGTTGCACCATGATGCCGCTGATGACCGCAGCCATCGTCACCCTGTCCAACGAGCAGGTCGCGCGCGGTTCTTCGCTGATGAACATCGTCCAGCAGACCGCGGGTTCGATCGGTACCGCCGTCATGTCGGTCGTTCTGACGAACCAGCTACTCGATCGGGGTCTCGACAACCAGACCGTGGCGATGCAGCACGTTCCCGAGGTGGCCGCGCAGCAGCCTCCCGGCGCCGTCGACAGCATTCTGAACGCCGCGGCCGACGCCTTCGGTAACACCTTCATGGTGGCGACCGTGCTCATCGCACTGACTCTGATTCCGGCGTTCCTGTTGCCGCGGAAGAAGACGGTGAATCCGGCGCTCGAAGCAGAGGATGTTCCGCAGATCATGATGCACTGACCGGCTGCGCGGAGGATCCGGCGTATCGCGTCGAGGGGCGGCAAGCACTTCTGTGCTTGCCGCCCCTCGCGTTCCCGGCTATCCGGAATACTCCCATGTGGTTGAATGTTGTATCAGATTGATGCACGCGTGACTGTGCGGTTCGGGAGGAACATCTCATGCAGTTCGGAATATTCACCGTCGGCGACGTGACGACCGACCCCACCACCGGCCGCACTCCGTCCGAGCACGAGCGCATCAAGGCGATGACCACCATTGCCACACACGCTGAAGAGGTCGGGCTCGACGTCTTTGCGACCGGCGAGCATCACAATCCGCCTTTCGTCCCGTCGTCCCCGACGACCATGCTGGGGTATCTCGCCGCCAAGACGAAGAAGATCATCCTCTCGACGTCGACAACGCTGATCACGACCAACGACCCGGTGAAGATCGCCGAGGACTACGCCATGCTGTCGCATCTCGCCGACGGACGCGTCGACCTGATGATGGGCCGCGGCAATACGGCTCCGGTCTATCCGTGGTTCGGTCAGGACATCCGCCAGGGAATTCCGCTGGCGCTCGAGCATTACCGGTTGCTGCGTCGACTCTGGGACGAAGAGGTCGTGGACTGGCAGGGACAGTTCCGTACCCCCTTGCAGGGCTTCACCTCGACGCCGCGGCCGCTCGACGGTATTGCGCCGTTCGTGTGGCACGGCTCCATCCGCAGCCCGGAAATCGCGGAGATTGCGGCCTTTCACGGCGACGGATTCTTCGCGAACAACATCTTCTGGCCCAAGGAGCACTACATCGCGCTGATCAATCTGTACCGGGAGCGCTACGAGCATTACGGTCACGGGCGTGCCGATCAGGCGATCGTCGGATTGGGTGGGCAGGTGTTCATGCGAAAGAACGCTCGGGACGCCGTCGACGAGTTCCGACCCTACTTCGACAACGCCCCGGTGTACGGGCACGGCCCCAGCCTCGAAGACTTTACCGAGCAGACGCCGTTGACGGTCGGGACGCCCGAGCAGGTGATCGAGAAGACCCTCACGTTCGCCGACTTCTTCGGCGACTATCAGCGTCAGCTGTTCCTCGTCGATCATGCAGGCCTTCCCCTGAAGACGGTGCTCGAACAGCTGGACCTGCTCGGTGGCGAGGTGGTTCCTGTGCTGCGCAAAGAGTTTGCCGCGCGTCGTCCGGCGCACGTGCCGGAGAATCCACCGACGCACGCGTCGATGAAGGCCGATCGGACGTTGACCGAGGCCACCCCTCTGTAGAACTGATGTGGCGTCTGTCGACGAGACGAGACCCCGAACGTCGTACACGTGGTACCGCGCAGAGCCGACGAAAGGCACGATGGAATCGTGAGCAATGTGGAAGCGAATTCGGTGGAGAAGCGGTGTGAGTCCCGTCCCGGTGGCGAGGGTATCGAGGTGCTGAGCCCGCGCGAGGTTCCGCTGGGCGGCCCTCGCGCCATGCCGGTCCGGCGCACTCTGCCGCAGCGCGAGCGTTCACTGATCGGGGCGTGGTGTTTCGCCGATCACTACGGCCCGGACGATGTCGGACTCACCGGGGGGATGAACGTCCCGCCGCATCCACACACCGGGCTGCAGACAGTGAGCTGGTTGTTCACCGGCGAAATCGAGCACCGCGACAGTATCGGCTCACACGCCATGGTCCGGCCCGGCGAACTGAACCTGATGACGGCCGGGCGGGGCATCGCACACTCGGAGGTGTCGACGCCGGAGACTCGCATTCTGCACGGCGCCCAGCTGTGGGTGGCGTTGCCCGCCTCGGCTCAGGACGCGCCGCCCGCCTTCGACACCTATGCGCCGGAACCGGTGGAGTTGGACGGCGCAACGGTCCGGGTTTTTCTCGGTACCACGGCGGGGTCGACCTCGCCGGTCCACACATTCTCGCCGCTGTTGGGGGCGGAGGTCCTGCTCGATCCGGGTGCCGACGTCACCTTCGACATCGAACCCGGTTTCGAAGTCGGGGTTCTGGTCGACGAAGGTGACGTCCGTCTACGCGGAACCCCGTTGAAGTGGGCGGACCTCGGCTATCAGCCGCCGGGGTCCTCGGTAGTGGCGTTGCGAAATACCGGTGAGACCCGCGCCCGGCTGCTGCTGCTCGGCGGCGAGCCACTCGGCGAGCAGGTGATCATGTGGTGGAACTTCCTCGGTCGCAGCCACGACGACATCGTCGGCTACCGCCGGGACTGGCAGTCGGAAATCCGTGGCGCAGGGTCCGCCGACTACCGGTTCGGAACCGTCGAGGGATACGACGGTTCGGCTTTGCCTGCGCCAGAGCTGCCGAACAGCCGGCTGAAACCCCGCGGCTGATCCCTCGCCCTTCAGTAGCTGGTCAGTGCGGTGTTGGCCCCGCACAGGACGACACACAGCGGTCGATCCGACGGCGGTACGAGTTCGCCGGTGAGGATCGCGGCGAGCGCCGCCGCCGTGCCGTGTTCGACGACGATCCGGAACTCCTCCCACAGGAGCGTTCGCGCGTCGAGCAGTGCGCTGTCGTCCACGACGAGGCTGTCGACGGGCCGCCCAGACACGGTGGCCCACGCGATCGAGCCGATCTGGGTGGCCCCGAGAGAGTCGCCGGCAATGCTGTCGATGTCGATGTCCACGGGACGGCGTGCCGCGACGGCCGTGTGCAGGGTGGCCGCGCCGCGCGGTTCCACACCGATGATGGCGTCGTCGTCGCGGCTACCCGCGACGATGCCCGACAGCAGTCCGCCGCCGCCCACGGCGACCACGTAGGTGACCGGTTCGGGGACGTCGTCCTGGATCTCGAGGGCGATGGTGCCCGCTCCCGCGACGATGTCGGGAAGGTCGTAGGCGTGCAGCGCCAGTGCGTTCGACGACTCGGCGAGCTCTGCGGCGTACGCGGCGGCCTCCGCATAGTGGTCACCCACCGTGCGGACATCCGCCCCCAGCGCCCGCAGTTTCTCGATCTTGATGTCGGGCGCGGTGTTCGGCACCACCACGGTGCATCTCACACCGCGCAGGCGTGACGCCCAGGCTGCGCCGATCGCGGCGTTTCCACCGGAGGCGATGACGACCCCCGCGTCGGCGAGCTGCCCCTCCTCCTCTGCGTGAAGCATGGCGTTGAGACTGCCGCGGACCTTGAACGATCCGCCGTACTGGAGGAATTCGAGCTTGAAGATCACCGGAACGTCACCGTGGGCCGTCGGAACGGTGGCCCGGAAGGTGGGAGTTCGCCGAATCAGCCCGTCGATGCGCTCGCGCGCGTGAACGACGGAAGCATGGTCCACTGTGTCTGCCATGACATCCATCGTGTCATCTCGTGGCGGCGGTGCTACCGCGTCTGCTTGACCGTCGCGGTTCCCTGCGCGGCGGCACAGAGCACCTCTACGCCGTCTTCCTGCACTGCGTAGATGTCGCAGCGGCACAGGGCCTGCCGCCGGGTCGCGGCGTCGGCCCGAGCGTCGGCGCGAAGGATCACTCCCAGCGCCGGACGCAAGTAGGTGATCGTGAATCCGGCGGTCATGATGTTCGCTCCGAGCACGGTGCCGGCCGCGAAGGTGAGCGCATTGTCGGCGGCGTAGGACAGGACGCCGCCGTGCACGAAACCACTCTGCTGCCGTAGATCGTCACGGACGGGAATCTCGAGGGTGGTACGGCCGTCGCCGAACTGCGTCATGCGGGCGCCCATGAGCATGCTGAATGGCTGGGCTTCCAGCACGGCCCGGGCAGAGTCCGGAGTCAAGGCGACATCCACGGTCATGGTTCACTCCTGAGTTCGTAGCGACATCCACGCGGCGCGCGCCAATTCCGGGGCCACGGCGGCGGGTTCGGTGGTCATCGAGCCGGCGAGCCAGTGCCGGGAATACTCCTGCGCAGGTCCGAGCCACAGTGCGTACAGAACATCGAAGCCGAGGCGACGGACCGTGCCGTAATGCTCGTGGACACGCCACCAGTGCGTCACCTGGCGGAAGAATGCGGCGTTCTTGTCGTGCACACGCTGGTCGACGGCAGGGGGACGAGGCGCAGACAGGATCGCAGCCCTGTCCCTGTGTGTGGACACCCACGCGAGGTGGTGTACGACCGCTCCTTCGATTCCGGTCCGGGCGTCCGCGCACTCGGACAGTGCAGTCCAGAACTGATCCTGATAGTCGGTGAGTGCGCGGAGCCAGACCTGTGCGTACAGCTCGGCCTTGTTGGGGAAGTGGTGGTACACCGCACCCACGCTCGCCCCAACCTCCTGCCGGATGTCGGACAGTCGGGTCTCGAGAACTCCGCGGCGTGCGAAGTGTGCTTCCGCCGCATCCAACAACAGACTTTGAATCGGCATGCACCGAATATAGTTCGGTCTCGCCGTCCGTGGGAAGCACTTCCCGTAATCTCCGCGATCAAGGCCGTGATGCCTGCGACGATGAGGACGTGCTCAATTCCGGGGCGAAACGGCGGCTTCCGCGGCGAGTCGGCGTGCGGCTCGTGCCGCGGCCGGGAGGGTTGGTGTCCCCGGCGCCTCGATTACTGCGCCGTCCGGTTCCGCATCGTGTTCAGATCGAGAACTTCGAACGTGCCGGTCTCCTGGAGGGGCTCTCGGGTTCGGACCGTGCTGCCCGGATCGGCGTGCTCGACACGCTGGTCGCGGAGAACGTGACCATCGACGAACTACGGGCTGCGACTCAGGGCAACCGGCTCGCGCACCTGTTGCTCGAGCATGCCTTGTCGCCGAAAGGCACGTACAGCATCGAGGAAATCTCGCAGCTGGCCGGTCTCACCGTCGAGGATGCCCGCCGTTGGTTTCGTGCCATCGGCAGGGGAGCGTCCGAGGACGGGGCGTACTACAACGACGGTGATGTGAGCCTTGCGCGAGGATTGAAGCAGTACCGAGATCTGGGACTCGACGAAGGTGGAATGTTCGCGGCCGCACGCGTCATGGGCCGCAATATCTGGACGTTGGCCGATGCCGCGGAGGCCCTCCTCCAGGACCGTCTCGCGGCAGCGGGTGATCACCCGGAAGTTGCCCTGCAGTATGCGGTGGAGGTGCGCCGCATCGCAGATTTCCAGGCACAGATACTCGCGCACATTCTTGCGACGAGCCTGCGTGAACAACTGCGTTCGGACGCGGTCGGCATCGCCGGTGACTCGAACCTGCACATCCGGGGTTCACAGCAGATCGGGGTGTGTTTCGCCGATCTCGTCGGGTTCACGCTGCTCGGCGAACAGGGCGCGGCGGACGATCTGAGCCGGGTCGCGGAACGGCTCGACCGCCTGGCCACTGACCTGGTGGTCTCGCCTGTGCGATTGGTGAAGACGATCGGGGACGCGGTCATGCTGGTGTCGTGGGATGCCTCCGCGCTCGCGGGCGCCGCACTCGACCTCGTCGATGCCGCCCGTCTGGAAGGATTGCCACCACTTCGGGCCGGCATCGACTGGGGAACCGCAGTGCCGAGCGCGGGCGACTGGTTCGGTCGACCGGTCAACATGGCGTCCCGCGTGGTGGCCGTCGCACCCGCCCACGAGGTGGTGGTCACCGGTGAGTTTTACGACGAACTGGACACCGACGACTTCTGGTGCGAACCGGCCGGCAGCCACAGGCTGAAGGGCATCGATTCGCCTCGGGAACTTTTCGCGATCGGCCGACGATCCGTCGCCTGAGTAACAGTTCTGCTAGAGCTTGTAGGACCCCGCGAAAATCGAGATTCCCGGCTTTCGGCTCTCGACCTTGGTGTCCACGTGCAGGTCGGCGTAACCATCCTTGCCCTCGCGGAGCATCCGGGGACCGACGATTTCCTGCAGGACGTGTTCCTCCGCCGACTCGAACGACGTGTCCGACGGGAGTTCGACCTCGAAACTGTGCTGGTCCACGAGTGTCCTTTCCTGGTACTTCCGCGGGCGAATGCCGGTCCCGTCTCGATGATATGGGCTCCTCGCCCGCGCGTCAGGGTTCGTCCGAGGGCGTGCGCGTCCCGAATCCGGAGTTGAACTCCTGCGCCCGGAGATCGCGCGCGAGATGGTCGCGTTGCTCGACGATCAGTCTTCGTAGAGCGCCCGGTGCGTCGGCGTTCGCTGCGAGCCAGGCGTCGGCCGCGGCGAGGTTCGTGTCCCGGGGGAACAAGCCGGTCACCACCCGGCGTGCCATCTCGATGCTCCGGTCCCGCCAGGTCGGACGCACTGCGGCGAAATAGTCCTCCGCGAACGGTGCGGCGAGGTCACGGCGTGCTCCCGCGAGAAATCCGCTGATGGTGGCGTCGAGGTGATCGTTCGACAGCGAGTGGTCGTGGAAGATGGACGCCCAGGCCTCCGCCTTGACGGCGACTTCCGGACGGGCCGACATCGCACGCAGGTACGCGGTGCGACCGGACCCGGTGTCGTCCCGCTGCCATTCGGCGTGCAGGTCGGTGTCATCGGCATGACCGGTGGCGGCGAGAGCGAGCCACAACGCCCACCGCAGGTCGGGGTCGAGAGACAGTCCGGACGGCGGCGGTGCACTGCCATCGAGAATCGATCGAATATCCGCCGCCCGGCCTCCGTCGGTTGTCGCAACGGCGGCGACAGCGCGCGCCCAGGTGAGCTGGGCACCGGAATCACTGACGAACATTTCGTTCCAGGTGTGCTCGAGCCATCGCCTGCGGGCGTCCGCTCGGGCGGATTCGGGTAGGTAGTGCTCGATCGCGAAGGGCGCATTCGACAGCACCGAGGTCAGGAGAGCCGGGTTGGACTCCGTAGGCGAGAACCGCTGCGCCATGGCAAGATAGCGGGCTGCCTCCAGTTCACTGTCCCGCGTCGCATTCCAGAGGGACGACCAGATCAGCCCGCGTGCCAACGGGTCGCGAACCCGGTCGAGGGAGTTCTCCACCGTGGTCAGCGAGCGAGTGTCGAGGCGCACCTTCGCATACGTCAGATCGGCGTCGTTCGGTAGCACCAGCGGGGCATCTGAGAGGTCGACGGGAGTCCGCGACGTCGTGATGTCGATTTCGGATCGCTCGTTGCACACCAGGTCGCCGGCTTCATCGAAGTCGTACATGCCGATCGCCAGCCGGTGCGGTCGGGGATCGGTCTGCGAAAGAGTCGCGCCGCCCCCGTCATTGCGCTCCAGGGCCAGAGTCGATACTCCGCTGGTCTGCAACCAGGCGGCGGCCCAGCTGGTCAAGTCGCGACCGGATGTGCCGGACAGCTCGGTCAGCAGATCGGCCAAGGTGGTGTTCCCGAAGGCATGGGCGCGGAAGTAGCGGCGAGCGCCCTCGAAGAAGGCGTCCCGACCCACGTAGGCCGCGAGCTGCTTCAGCACACTGGCGCCCTTGGCGTAGGTGATGCCGTCGAAATTGAGCTTCGCGGCTTCGAGGTCGACGATGTCGGCCACGATGGGATGGGTCGTCGGGAGCTGGTCCTGGAGATAAGCCCAGGCCTTGCGCCGGTTGGCGAACGCCACCCACGCCTGTGTCCACCGCGTCGCCTCGGCACTCGCGAGTGACCCCATGTAGTCGGCAAACGACTCCTTGAGCCACAAATCGTCCCACCACACCATGGTGACGAGGTCACCGAACCACATGTGCGCCATCTCGTGGAGGATCGTGTTGGCCCGGCCCTCGTACTGGGCATCGGTCGCCGACCCACGGAACACGTACGCCTCGGTGAAGGTGACGCAGCCCGGATTCTCCATGGCCCCGAGGTTGTACTCGGGCACGAAGACCTGGTCGTACTTACCCCACGGATACGGGAAGTCGAAGGCGTCGGCGAAGAAGTCCAAGCCCTGCTGAGTAATTTCGAAAATGGTGTCGGCGTCCAGATATCGTGCCAGGGATGCCCGGCACAGGACGCTCAGCGGAACTGTGAGGTTTCCTCTCTGCCAGGAGGATTCGACCCTGTGGTACGGACCGGCCACGACCGCGGTGATGTAGGTGGACAGGGGCAAGGTAGCTGCGAAGGTGACGACCTGGCCGTCGCTCACGGTGTCGCGACGGTCGACGTACTGGTTGGAGATCACTTCCCAGCCGCGTGGCGCGGTGACGACGAAGGTGAACGGAGCCTTGAGGTCGGGTTGTTCGAAGCACGGGAAAACCCGGCGGGCGTCGGCCGGCTCGTACTGGGTGTACAGGTACGTCTGTCCGTCGGACGGGTCGACGAACCGGTGCAGACCCTCCCCGCTGCGCGAGTAGTCGCCCTGTGCGACCACGGTCACGACAGAGGATTCCCGTAGTCCGGTCAATGCGATACGTGCACCGTCGTACTGCACATCCACTGCGGTTCCGTCGACGGTCACCGACTCCACCCGGGCACCGATGAAGTCGAGCCAGGTCTCGGGGGAGTGCGAGGTGAATTCCACCGTGGTGGTGGTGCTGAAGGTGTCCACGCCGGGGTCGACGGCGGCGAGTAGGTCGAGCTCCACTCGGTACCGGAGCACCTCGATCGACCGGCTGCGTTCAGCTGTTTCGGCCCGGGACAGGTTCGCGGTACTCACGGCGTCGATACTGCCAGGCGGAGAGGGCTCGCGGAGAGAGACGGTGCGACGGCCGGGCGACCACATGAGGCGGTACCCGATAATGGCCCCATGCGGTCGCGGAGGAAGATCCTGGATGCCACGCTCGAGTTGATCAGAAGTGACGGCTTCGACGGGGTCACCATCGCGGCGGTGGCTCAGGCCGCGGGCGTCACGCGGCAAACCGTCTACTCCATCTTCGGGTCACGCGAGGAACTGGTGTCGCAGGCGATCGCCGGTCTTGCGGTGGAGGTGGTGGGCGGCATCCGTTCCCGCTTGGACGCCACCGACACGCCCTTCGAGCTCGTCGTCGAGCTTGTCGTCGCCAGTCGGGCTGCGGTGCACGCGGACCCGGTCCTCGCGGCACTGCTCCAGGCCGAGCAGGGAAACCCTCTTTTCGACGCGGGAATGATGCGTCGCGCCAAACCCGTTGCACGCGAGTTGCTCTCACCCCTCGTTGATCGCTACCCCGACACGCAGACGTACCTGGACGACATCGTCGAAATTCTGGTCCGCCTGGGACTCTCGGTCATCATGTTCGACGACGAAGCCGTTCACGCCGACGACGACCTGCGCAGGTTTCTCACCCGCTGGCTACTGCCGGCGATGCCCTTCGGCTCGTGACGACCCGGCGCGGTGTGCGCCCCAGGTTCCGCCTCTCGAACAAACGAGTTTCTTGACACATCTTCGATCGAGTGTCTAGTTTTGACCTCGCCTGAGGGATTGCTTCGGGCGCTCTGCCCGCAAAGTGCGTCCGGTTGGCCGGCTCACGCGTGATGTGACCACGTCGACCTGTCTTGTCATCTCGCCGAGTACGTCTTCACCGAGAGCTGGGGGAAAGCTGTGTCTGCACTCAATCGCCGGTCCTTTCTGACGGGCGCGGCCGCCGCGGGAATTGCGTTGGCGAGCCCGCGTGTTGCCCAGGCCGGCGTCGGTCGCGAGGACCGTGGTGCGCGAACCTCGGTCACCCGCGAAAGTCATCGGGTCATCGTCGTCGGATCCGGATTCGGGGGTGGTGTCGCAGCTCTTCGTCTTGCCGGGGCGGGCGTGCCGGTACTCGTGCTCGAACGCGGAATGCGTTGGCCCACAGGGCCCAATGCGGAGACTTTTCCGCGGGCTACAGCTCCGGACAAACGGATCCTCTGGTACGAATCCAGCCCACAGCTCTTCGGCACGCCGGTGGCGATGGAGCCGCACGCAGGTCTCCTCGAGGCGGTGCTCGGTGAGAACATGACCGCACTGTGCGCTGCGGGAGTCGGCGGCGGATCCTTGGTATATCAAGGGATGACGCTGCAGCCGGCCGAGGCCGTCTTCAACACTCATTTCCCGGAGGCGCTCGACTGGGTGAGCATGGACAGGATTCACTATCCGCGGGTCGCTCGCATGCTGAAACTCGCGGTCGCTCCCGACGAACTGGTCGCCAGCCCGAACTACCGAGCTGCAAGGGTATTCGAGCAGAACGTCACGCGTGCCGGTCTTCCCGTGGCGAAAATTCCGATGCCGATCGACTGGAACTACGCGCTCGACGAGGTCCACGGGCGCGTGAAAGCGTCGTATACCAATGGCGACGGCGCTCTCGGCGTGAACAACGGCGGTAAACACTCGGTCGACGTCACGTACATCGCCGCCGCCGAGGCGACCGGGCGCGTGACAGTGGAGATCCTGCACCAGGTCACCGACGTCGAGCGGGCCAAGGATGGCCGATGGATCGTGCACGTCGACCGGATCGACTCGTCCGGCAGAGTCCTCGAGAAGAAGATACTCACGACGACCGCTCTGGTGATGGCCGCCGGCAGTGTGAACACCACCAAGCTGCTGGTGCGGGCGTCGGCGAAGGGACAGATTCCGGACCTACCCGACCAATTGGGCGCCGGTTGGGGTACCAATGCCGACCGAATCTATGTGTGGACAAGCCTCGAAGAGGAATTCGGCGCTCCGCAGGGCGGCCCGGTGGTCTACGGCAGTCTGAACTGGGACGACCCCTCGTCCGCTCACACGGTCATCCAGGCGTCGATACCACCGCTCTCCTTCGACGCCCGCAGCACCATGCTCGTCGGGTACGGCGTCAGTGAGGGCCGTGGCAGCATTGCCTACGACTCGGCGAATGACGGCGCTGTATTGCGTTGGCCGAAGGAAGGTGACGCAGTCATTCAGCAGGGTCATATCGATCCGACCGTGCGAAGAATCGCCGGACCGGGAAGCATACTCACGGATACAAATTCGGGATTCCCCTCCACCTGGCATCCGCTGGGCGGTGCCTGCATGGGCGCGGTGTGCGACCTCGAAGGCCGCGTGCACGGCCAGCGCGGGCTGTACGTGCTCGACGGTGCCCTGATGCCCGGCAACACCGCCGCGTGCAACCCGTCGATGACGATCGCCGCTGTGGCCGAGCGCGCATTGGACCGCATTGTCGCTGCCGACGTCGGGACCCTGATATGAACTGGACGCGGAGAGGAACTACCTGTTACTCAGCACCGACCCGATGCCGGCGGCGACGACGAGCGCGATCGCGGCCAGCGTCTGCAGTCCCAGTACCTGCCCGAGGACGAGAACCCCGGCGAGCGTGGCAGCAGCCGGCTCGAGCGCGATGAGGATGGCGAACACCTTCTTGCTCATCACCTGTAGCGCCCGCAGTTCGAGAGTGTACGGAATGACCGAAGACAGCAGAGCCACCGCGGCGCCCACCGCCAGAGTGCGGGGATCGAACAGTGCTGTCCCGCCTGAAATCACACCGAGAGGCAGCGTGAGCACCGCAGCGACGATGCTGGCACCGGCCAGGCCGTCAGCGCTCGGAACCGTCGCCGCCAAGTGGGAACCGGCGACGATGTAGCCCGCCCACGCCGCCCCCGCAATGAGGGCGAACGCAACACCGACGGCGTCCAGCGCCTCGGTGCCCGTGTCCCGCAATCCGAGGATCACCACTCCCGCGAGAGCCGCCAGCACCCACACGCCGTCGCGGAGTCGCCGCGACAAGACGGCGGCCAGGGTGAGCGGCCCCAGGAACTCGATGGTGACGGTGGTGCCCAACGGTAGCCGCGCCAGCGCCTCGTAGAAGGCCGAATTCATCACTGCGAGAGCAAGTCCCAGGGCGATAATGCCCTCTCGTTGCGGTCGCGTCCACCGATGCCATCGTGGACGGACCAGAATGCCGAGGATCAGTGCGGCGACGGTGAGCCGCAGTGCCACGGCGCCCGACGCGCCCACCGTGTCGAACAAGGTGCTCCCGAAGGCGGCGCCGAACTGGACGGACAACACCGATCCGAGGACCGACAGGACAGGGACGAGCCGGCTGGGGGACGTTCCGGTCACGGGCGCTGTGTCTCCGCCGCAGCGGTGCGGTGAACCTGTCTTACGGCCGGGCGGAACCGATTCACTGCCCCGTGAAGTTCGGTGTCCGGCGATCGAGCATCGCCCCGACCGCTTCGTGGTGGTCGGCGGTGTGGTGCGCGAGCGCTTGCATCGCCGCCGAGAGTTCGAGCAGGCTTTCGAGGCTGTGTTGACGTCCCTCGCGGAGCAACTTCTTGGTCATCCGGAGCACCTGAGGTGGGTTGACCGCCACCCGGTCGGCCAGCGCGCGCGCCGCCGGCAGCAACTGGTCGGGCTCGGTCACCTGGGAGACGAGTCCCCACTCGAGGGCTTTGGCGGCGTCGATCGCGTCACCGGTGAACGCCATCTCGCTGGCGCGCGCCATGCCGATGGCCTGCGGAAGAAACCAGGCGCCCCCGTCGCCGGGAACGAGGCCGACCTTGACGAAACTCTCCGCGAAGACGGCGGCGGTGGAGGCGATCCGCATGTCACACATCAACGAGAGGTCGCAACCGGCACCGATTGCCGGCCCGTTGACGGCGGCGATGGTCGGTACCTCGCAGTGGTACAGGGCGAGCGGGATCCGCTGGATACCGTGGCGGTAGCCCTGCCGGATTTCGGCGGGGGAGCCGCCGAACATTCCTTCGCGGTTCTGCATGTGCTTGACGTTGCCGCCGGAAGAGAACGCCGAACCGGAACCGGTGATGATGGCGGCGCGCACGCTGGGGTCACCGTTGACCTCGGCCACCGCGTTCTCGAGTGCCTCGATCACGTCGGGCTCGGAGATCGGGTTGCGGGCCTCAGGACGATTGAGCGTCCACGTGATGATGTCGCCATCGCGGGTGGTGAGCACAGCGTCGGTCATGTACGGCTCCCTCGGGGTGTGTGCGGCTTTGGGATCAGAGCCAAGTCTTGCATTTTGGCTAGATGCCGGCCCGCCGCACCAACGCGTCGGTGAGGGTCGGCGCGAAGAAGCCCAGAACTCGGAAGAGCTCCCCATATCCCGGAAGCAACTCGACCGGCCGCGTCCGGACGGCGGTGACGAACCATTCGGCCGCCTGCTCCGGGGACAACGCCGCCATCGAGTCGTAGTCCGCGGTCGGGGCGATCATCGGCGTCCGCACCAGAGGCAGGTCGAGGGTGGTCACGGCGATGCCGCGATCGCGAAGTTCGGCACCGAGGCTGCGGCCGAACGCGCCGACCGCCGCCTTCGACGCGTGGTAGGCGGAGAACTTGGGCATCACACCCGCGGGCACGCCCCACGTGGCCACGTTGATGATGTGGCCGTCGCCGCGCTCGAGCATCGACGGAAGCAACGCGAGCGTGAGCCGGGTCGAACCGAAGTAGTTGATCGCCATGGTGCGCTCGTAGTCGTGGAAGCGGTCGAGCGAATCTTCGACCGTCCGCCGTATCGAGCGTCCGGCGTTGTTGACGAGGACGTCGACAGGGCCGATATCGCCGAGCACCCGGGACACCATGTCGTCGATCGAGTCGGGGTCGGTCAGATCGCAGGGAACGGCGTGCGCGTCGCACCCTGCGCGCAGGATGTCGTCGCGGACGGCTTCGAGGGCTTCGGCGCCTCGGGCGACGAGCACGACCTCCGCTCCGAGATGTGCCAGTCGGCGTGCCGCAGCCTCGCCGACACCCGACGAGCCCCCGGTGACCAGGATGCGCTTCCCGGCAACCCGATGTCCCGACTTCGGTACGAGGCGCGTCGCGAGTGTCCGCGGCGAGGGGAGAGGATTCAGTGCCGCCTGGGTGAGCAACTGTCGGATCACGTCCCCAGCGTGGCAGCAGACCGCCCGCAATGCACCCGGCGACACGGCAAGGACAAAAACAATCAATCGTGCTTGCTTTTTTACGGGTCTGGTGTGATGCTGGTCGCATGGCCGAACTGCAGAGGTTCATCGACGACGTGTGTGCCGAGAGCGAAGCGTTGGATGCGCTGGTCGCAGACCTCCCGGACTCCCGATGGGCAGACCCCACACCCGCGGAGGGATGGACGATCGCCCACCAGATCGGGCATCTGCTCTGGACCGATCGAGCCGCTCTGCTGGCGATCACCGACCCCGACGCGTTCACCACGCAGCTGGCGGTCGCCGCGGCAGACCCGGCAGGTTTCGTCGACGCCGGTGCCCGCGAGTTCGCGAGCCTCCCGCCGGCGCAGCTCCTCGAGGACTGGCGGACGACCCGTGCACAGCTCGCCGACGCTCTGGCCGCGGTGCCGCCCGACCAGAAAATCCTGTGGTACGGACCGCCGATGAAGGCGGCGTCCATGGCGACGGCCCGCTTGATGGAGACCTGGGCGCACGGCCAGGACGTGGCCGACGCTCTAGGAGTGACACAGACACCCACGGCGAGGCTGAGAAGCATCGCCCACCTCGGTGTCCGCACCCGCGACTTCGCCTACGCCGTCAACGAGCTTCCTGCGCCGTCCGAGGAATTCCGCGTAGAACTGACCGCGCCCGGTGGTTCGTCTTCGTGGACATGGGGACCCGAGGACGCCGCCCAGAGGGTGACCGGACCGGCAGAAGACTTCTGTCTGCTCGTCACCCAGCGGGCGAATCGGGCAGACCTTGCTCTCGTCGCGACCGGACCGGACGCCGACCAATGGCTCGACATCGCACAGGCTTTCGCGGGTCCCGCCGGCGGGGGACGGGAGGCGGGGTCGCGATGACGGTGCGGATCGGCAACTGTTCCGGCTTTTACGGTGACCGCCTGTCGGCGATGCGCGAGATGCTCGAGGGCGGCGAACTCGACTACCTGACCGGTGACTATCTCGCCGAGCTGACCATGTTGATCCTCGGTCGTGACCGCATGAAGGACCCCGATCGGGGATACGCCAAAACGTTTCTCCGCCAGGCTGAAGACTGCCTCGGACTGGCCCTGGACAAGGGCGTCCGCATCGTCGCCAACGCAGGTGGCCTCAATCCCGCAGGTCTGGCCGCGGCGCTGCGCGCAGTGAACGACACGCTGGGGCTGCAGGCAAAGATCGCTCACGTCGAGGGTGACGACTTGATCGGGCGGGCCGCGGAACTCGGACTGGGCAGTCCGCTGACCGCCAATGCCTACCTCGGAGCGTGGGGGATCGTCGAATGCCTGAACGCCGGGGCCGACGTGGTTGTCACCGGCCGTGTCACCGACGCCTCGGTGATCGTGGGACCGGCGGCTGCGCACTTCGGGTGGCATAGGGGTGATTTCGATCAGCTGGCGGGTGCGGTGGTGGCGGGTCACGTCATCGAGTGCGGCACCCAGGCCACCGGGGGCAACTACGCATTCTTCACCGAGATCGCCGACCTCGACCGGCCCGGGTTTCCGATCGCCGAGATCGACGCGGACGGATCCTCGGTCATCACCAAGCACCCCGGAACGGGTGGGGCGGTGACTGCCGGAACCGTGACCGCGCAGCTGCTGTACGAGATCACGGGCGGCCGGTACGCCGGCCCCGACGTGACGGCCCGGATCGACACCGCCGAGCTGTCCGACGACGGCGCCGATCGTGTCCGCATCAGCGGGGTCACGGGTGAGCCGCCGCCGCCTCAGCTGAAAGTCTCGTTGAACACGCTGGCCGGGTTCCGGAACGAGGCCGTGTTCGTCCTGACCGGCCTCGACATCGAGGCCAAGGCGGCGCTGGTGCGGAGACAACTCGAGAGTGGGCTGACCATCCGTCCGGCCGAACTGGAGTGGTCGCTCGCCCGTACCGACCACCCGGACGCCGATACCGAGGAAGCCGCGAGCGCGCTGCTGCGGTGTGTGGTTCGCGATTCCGACTCCGCCGCGGTGGGTCGCAGCTTCTCCTCGCTCGCAGTCGAACTCGCACTCGCCAGCTATCCCGGCTTCACGCTCACCGCCCCACCCGGGCAGGGGCAGCCCTATGGGGTGTTCACGCCCGGGTACGTGCACGCCAAGGAAGTTCCGCACGTCGCGGTACTGCCGGACGGCGCCCGGGTCGACATCGAGCCGTCTCCCGAGGTGCGTGAACTCGAGGACGTCGACGATCCGGTACTTCCGGGGCCACCGGCCGGTGGCCCGACGACGCGCTGCCCCCTCGGCACCATTGCCGGTGCCCGCAGCGGCGACAAGGGCGGGAACGCCAACGTCGGTGTGTGGGTCCGTACCGACGAACAGTGGCGGTGGCTGGTCCACACCCTGACAGTCGACGAAGTGAAACGACTCCTTCCGGAGGCTGCCGACCTCCCCGTCACGCGGTACGTGCTGCCGAAATTGCGCGCCGTCAACTTCGTCATCGAGGGAATTCTCGGGCAGGGCGTGGCGTCCCAGGCCCGATTCGACCCGCAGGCCAAGGGTCTCGGTGAATGGCTGCGATCGAGGCACGTCGATATTCCGAAAGCACTCCTCCCCGAAGGGACAAGTTCGTGAACGTGTGGGACACACCGGAACGGCAGGAGCTGCGCAAGACCGTGCGCGGTTTCGTCGAGAGACAGATACTTCCGCACCTCGCGGACTGGGAGCGTGACGGTGAGATTCCGCGCGCACTGCACCGTGAGGCAGCCGAACTGGGGCTGATGGGCGCCGGATTCCCGGAGTCCGTCGGCGGCGAGGGCGGGGATCTGGTAGACGCGGTCCTCATCTGCGAGGAGATGCACCAGGCCGGCGCGTCGGGTGGTCTGTTCGCGTCTCTGTTCACCTCGGGCATCGCCCTGCCGCACCTGGTAGCGGCCGGTGACCCGAAGCAGATCGAGAAGTGGGTGCGGCCCACCCTGCGCGGTGACCTCATCGGCTCGCTCGCCATCACGGAACCGGGCGGCGGCTCCGACGTCGGACACCTGCGGACCACCGCGGTGCGCGACGGCGACCACTTCGTCGTCAACGGTTCCAAAACCTTCATCACCTCCGCGTGCCGCGCCGACTTCGTGGTCACCGCGGTACGCACCGGCGGACCCGGTGCCGCCGGTGTGTCCCTCCTCGTGATCGAGAAGGGAACACCCGGTTTCGAGGTGGCCCGCAAGCTCGACAAGATGGGATGGCGCGCCTCCGACACCGCGGAGTTGTCGTTCGTCGACGCGCGTGTGCCGGTCGCGAACCTCGTCGGCGCCGAGAACAGCGGATTCTCACAGATCGCCCAGGCATTTCTCACCGAACGTATCGCGCTTGCAGCCCAAGCGTATTCGAGTGCGCAGCGGTGCCTCGACCTCACGCTGGCGTGGGTCCGCGACCGTGAAACCTTCGGGCGCCCCCTGATCAGCAGGCAGGCAGTGCAGAACACGGTCACGGAAATGGCCCGGAAGATCGATGTGGCCCGGGTGTACACCCGGACTCTGGTCGAGCGGTCGCTCGAGTCGAGCGAGGACTTCATCGCGGAGGTGTGTTTCGCGAAGAACACCGCGGTGGAGTCGGGCGAATGGGTGGCCAACCAGGCTGTTCAGCTGTTCGGCGGGCTCGGTTACATGCGGGAGAGCGAAGTGGAGCGGCAGTACCGCGACATGCGCATCTTGGGAATCGGCGGGGGCACCACGGAGATACTGACCGGCCTTGCCGCCAAGCGATTGGGGTATCAGGCATGACGACGCTGAAGTCGACCCTCGACACCGGCTCGGACGAGTACGCGGCCGCGGCGAAAGCCATGACCGACAAACTCTCCGAGATCGACACCGAACACGCCAGGGCGCTCGCCGGTGGCGGGGAGAAGTACACCGAACGGCACAAGAAACGCGGGAAGCTCCTCGCCCGCGAGCGCATCGAATTGCTGCTGGACCCCGACTCGCCCTTCCTCGAGCTGTGCCCGCTGGCGGCGTGGGGCAGCGAGTTCCCGGTCGGCGCCAGCACCGTGGTCGGGATCGGGGTAGTCGAGGGTGTCGAGTGTCTGATCGTGGCCAACGACCCGACGGTCCGCGGCGGCACGAGCAACCCCTGGACCCTCCGGAAAGTGTTCCGCGCCAACGACATCGCGCGGCAGAACCGGCTCCCGGTAATCTCGCTGGTGGAGTCGGGCGGCGCCGACCTCCCCACCCAGAAGGAAGTGTTCATTCCCGGCGGTCGCATGTTCCGCGACCTCACCCAGCTGTCCGCGGCGGGCATCCCGACCATCGCCCTCGTCTTCGGGAACTCGACCGCCGGTGGCGCGTACATCCCGGGCATGTCCGACCACGTCGTGATGATCAAGGAACGGTCCAAGGTGTTCCTCGCCGGACCGCCCCTCGTGAAGATGGCCACCGGTGAGGAGTCGGACGACGAAACCCTCGGCGGCGCCGAAATGCACGCCCGCAAGTCGGGTCTCGCCGACTACTTCGCCGTCGACGAGCAGGACGCGATCCGGATCGGCCGCAGCATCGTCAAGCGACTGAACTGGACGAAGCAGGGTCCCGCGCCCCGGGCCGACGTCATCGAACCGCTCGCTGACCCCGAGGAACTGCTCGGCATCGTCCCCGCCGACCTCAAGATCCCGTTCGATCCCCGCGAGGTGATCGCCCGCATCGTCGACGGCTCCGACTTCGACGAGTTCAAGCCGATGTACGGATCGTCACTCGTCACCGGCTGGGCCGAACTGCACGGGTATCCGATCGGCATCCTCGCCAACGCGCGCGGTGTTCTCTTCAGCGAGGAGTCGCAGAAGGCCACCCAGTTCATCCAGCTGGCCAACCGCTCGAACACCCCGCTGCTGTTCCTGCACAACACCACCGGATACATGGTGGGTAAGGAGTACGAGGAGGGCGGGATGATCAAGCACGGTTCGATGATGATCAACGCGGTCTCCAACTCCACCGTCCCGCACATCTCGATCCTCCTCGGGGCGTCCTATGGGGCCGGGCACTACGGCATGTGCGGACGCGCATTCGACCCGCGATTCCTGTTCGCCTGGCCCAGTTCCAAGTCGGCCGTCATGGGCGGTGCGCAGTTGGCGGGCGTCATCTCCATTGTCAGCCGGGCGTCGGCCGAAGCGCGCGGCCAGGCCTTCGACGAAGAGGCCGACGCCGGCATGCGGGCCATGATCGAGAACCAGATCGAGGCCGAATCGATCCCGATGTTCCTGTCCGGCCGCCTGTACGACGACGGTGTGATCGATCCCCGCGACACCCGAACCGTGGTGGGAATGTGCCT
This sequence comes from Rhodococcus sp. MSC1_016, assembly GCF_023667485.2. Taxonomy (NCBI): domain Bacteria; kingdom Bacillati; phylum Actinomycetota; class Actinomycetes; order Mycobacteriales; family Nocardiaceae; genus Rhodococcus; species Rhodococcus sp. MSC1_016. The sequence continues at coordinate 3,711,401 of NZ_JAMOZI020000001.1, read as the reverse complement.
GTCGGCCATTGCCAACGCCCCGATCGAAGGCGCCGAGAACTTCGGCGTCTTCCGGATGTGAGGCAGCACATGACAACCCTCGACGCCCCACACCTGATCCGGTCCGTCCTCGTCGCCAACCGTGGTGAGATCGCCCGTCGCATCTTCGCCACCTGCCGGCGGGCGGGCATCGGTACCGTCGCCGTGTTTTCCGACGCCGACGCATCGAGCCCGCATGTTGCCGAGGCCGACGCCGCGGTCCGGTTGCCCGGCAACAGCCCCGCCGACACGTACCTGCGCGGCGACCTCGTCGTCGAGGCTGCCCGCCTGGCTGGAGCCGACGCCATTCACCCGGGTTACGGGTTCCTCTCGGAGAATGCCGATTTCGCGCGCGCCGTCCACGACGCGGGACTCACCTGGATCGGGCCACCCTCGCCCGCCATCGAGATGATGGGCTCGAAGGTGGAGTCCAAGAAGCTGATGGCTTCCGCCGGGGTCCCCGTCCTGGCCGAACTCGACCCCGACGCGGTCACCGAGGCCGATCTGCCCGTACTCGTCAAGGCGTCCGCGGGCGGCGGCGGGCGTGGTATGCGCGTCGTACGCGAGCTCGCGGACCTGGCGGAACAATTGGAAGGTGCACGCCGCGAAGCACAGTCGGCCTTCGGTGACCCGACGGTGTTCTGCGAGCGCTACCTGGAAACGGGCAGGCACATCGAAGTGCAGGTGATGGCCGACCGTCATGGAACGGTGTGGGCGGTGGGGGAGCGTGAATGCTCCATCCAGCGTCGTCACCAGAAAGTGATCGAAGAGGCGCCGTCCCCGTTGGTCGAGGCCACACCCGGGATGCGGGAGCGGCTTTTCGAGGCAGCCCGGCTCGCCGCGAAAGCCATCGACTACGAGGGTGCCGGCACGGTCGAATTTCTTGCCGATCAGGTGGGAGAGTTCTTCTTCCTCGAGATGAATACCCGCCTGCAGGTGGAGCATCCGGTCACCGAATGCACCACGGGGCTCGACCTCGTGGAACTGCAACTGCAGGTGGCGTCGGGTGTTCCTCTCGACGCGGAGCATCCCACCGTGTCGGGCCACTCCATCGAGGTTCGGCTGTACGCCGAGGATCCGGCTCTGAACTGGCAACCCCAGAGCGGCACCGTCCACCACTTCGACGTGCCGGGCACGACCACCGAGTTCGACGTTCTGCGCTCGCCCGGCGTCCGCCTCGATTCCGGTGTGGTCGACGGCTCGGTGGTGGGCGTGCACTACGACCCCATGCTCGCGAAGGTGATTTCGTTCGCGGCGACGCGGTCCCAGGCGGCTACCCGGCTGGCGTCGGCCCTCGGCCGTGCGCAGATCCACGGGCTGCGCACCAACCGGGACCTGTTGGTCAATGTCCTCCGGCACCCGGCGTTCCTTGCCGGCGACACGGACACCGCCTTCTTCGCGACCCACGACCTCGAGGTGTTGTCGCGGCCGCTCGCGTCGGCCGACACCCACAGGTTGTCGGCGCTCGCCGCCGCACTGGCGGACGCGGCGCACAACCGCGAGGTCGCGGCGGTGAACGCCACGCTCCCCAGTGGGTGGAGGAACCTGCCGTCCGCTCCGCAAAGCAAGACGTTCACGACAGGTGACCGAGAGATCGAGGTCCGGTACCTGCTCGGCCGGTACGGGCTGAAGGCGGACGGCTTCGACGATGTCACCCTCGTCGCGGCGACCGCACGCAGGGTCGTGCTGGACGTTGCCGGGCTGCGCAGATCGTTCGAGGTGGCGCGCTACGGCGAAGACGTGTTCGTCGACTCCGCGCTCGGGCCGGTGAGCCTGCGCGCAGAGCCGCGATTCACCGATCCGAGCACCGTGGTGGCGGAGGGGTCCCTCCTCGCCCCGATGCCCGGTTCGGTCATCCGCCTCGGCGCCGAGGTCGGCGATTCCGTGACCGTCGGCCAGCCGATCGTGTGGCTCGAGGCGATGAAGATGGAACACACGATCAAGGCACCGGCATCCGGTGTGGTCACCGAACTGTCGGTGACCGTCGGTCAGCAGGTCGACGTGGGAACGGTACTGGCAGTAGTCGAAGCAGCGCAGGCTGAAGGAGAATCATGAGCTTCATCGAGACCGAAGAACAGAAGGAACTCCGTGCCTCCGTGTCGAGGCTCGGGGAGCGCTTCAACTACGTCGATTACGTGCTTCCTCGGGCGCGGCGCGGTGAACCACTGACGGAGTTGTGGAACGAGGCGGGCAAGCTCGGGTTCCTCGGCGTCAACCTCCCCGAGGAATACGGCGGCGGGGGAGCGGGCATCTACGAACTGGCGCTGGTCCAGGAAGAACTTGCCGCGCACGGTGCCGGGCTGCTGCTCGTGGTGGTGTCGCCCGCCATCTGCGGCACCATCATCGGCAAGTACGGCACCGAGGAGCAGAAGCAGAAGTGGCTCCCAGGACTCGCCGACGGGTCGAAGATCATGGCATTCGGCATCACCGAGGCCGATGCGGGTTCGAACTCGCACCAGATCACGACCACCGCGCGGCGGGACCGGTCGAGCGGAGCGAGGGATGATGATCAAGCCGAGGACTGGGTGCTGTCGGGGAACAAGATCTACATTTCCGGGGTCGATCAGGCCGATGCCGTTCTGATCGTCGCGCGGACCGAGGACTCGAAGACCGGCAAGCTGAAGCCTGCGCTGTTCATCGTCCCCACCGACGCCGAGAATTTTGTCAAGACGCCGATGGAGATGGACATCGTCGAGCCCGACCACCAGTTCATGCTGTTCCTCGACAACGTGCGGCTTCCGGCGGACGCACTCGTCGGCGAGGCCGACGCCGCGTTGATGCAATTGTTCGCGGGCCTGAATCCCGAACGCATCCTGGGTGCGGCCATGGCCGTCGGCATGGGACGGTACGCGCTCGACGCGGCCGTGAAGTTTGCGAACGAGCGCACGGTATGGAAGACGCCGATCGGCGCCCACCAGGGGATCTCGCACCCGCTTGCTCAAATAAAGATCGAGCTCGAACTCGCCAAGCTGATGATGCAGAAGGCCGCGGTGCTCTACGACAGCGGCGACGACTTCGGTGCCGCGGAGGCCGCGAATATGGCCAAGTACGCCGCCGCCGAGGCGAGCATCAAAGCCCTCGACCAGGCCATCCAGACGCACGGTGGGGCAGGCCTGACCAAGGAATACGGCCTGGCAGCGATGCTCGGTGCGGCCCGCATCGCCCGGGTGGCGCCGGTCAGCCGGGAAATGGTCCTGAACTTCGTCTCCCAGCACTCGCTCGGGTTGCCGAAGTCGTACTGATGTCGAACGGACAGCACATGACCGAAGTACACGCCGACCGGTACGTCCGCTACGAGGTGAGTCGCGGGTTCGCCACTCTCACCCTGGACTCGCCGCACAACAGGAACGCGATCTCCGGGAGGCTGGTCGAGCAGCTCCTGCAGGGATTGCGGGACGCCGCTGCGGACAACGACGTCCGCGGCGTCGTTCTGACCCACACCGGTGGCACGTTCTGCGCCGGGGCCGATCTCAGTGAGACCGGTGGAGATGTCGGGTCCCGGACCCGTCAGATGGCGGAACTACTGCGCGCCATCGTCGAGCTGCCCAAACCGGTGGTGGCGCGGATCGACGGTCACGTCCGAGCGGGAGGCATGGGTTTGGTAGGTGCCTGCGACATCGCGGTCGCCGGACCTCGGAGCACCTTCGCCCTCACCGAGGTGCGACTGGGGCTCGCCGCCTCGATCATCTCGTTGACCGTCCTTCCCCGCATCGACGCACGCGCGGCAGGCCGGTACTTCCTCACGGGGGAGAAGTTCGGCGCGCACGAGGCCGAGGCGATCGGACTGATCAGTGAGTCGGCGCAGGACCCGGACGACACCGTCGAGGAAATTCTCGATCAGTTACGGCAGGCGTCGCCACAGGGGCTGGCGGAGAGCAAGGCCCTGATCACGAAGGCACTGCTCGCCGATTTCGACCGCTACACCGACGAGCTGACAGCGCAGTCCGCGAGGCTCTTCGAGTCCGAGGAAGCCCGGGAAGGCATGATGGCGTTCCTGCAGAAGCGGCCGCCCACCTGGGCCTCCGGCCCCGTGCGCGGGTGACGAGTCTCAGGACTCGTCAACCGCGCACGGGCGAACAGCGCAACGAGAGGAAGTGACCGCATGACCCGCGAACCGAAGCAGGACCGTAGCCGGGTCACGCGTGAGCATCTGCTCGAGGTCACCATCGACTGCCTCGCCGAACTGGGGTGGGGCGCCACCACCGTCAGCCTGGTAGCGCAACGCGCCGGGGTGTCGCGTGGTGCCACTCAGCACCATTTCCCGACGCGGGAAGATCTGATCACCGCCGCCCTCGAGGTGATGTTCGACGCCCGGATGGAGCAGGCCCGGCGGGAGGCCACCGACCTGCCGTCGGGGGCGGGCCGCACCGAGGCCGTGGTGTCGCGGCTCGTCGACTACTACACGGGCACTCTCTTCAAAGCCGCCCTGCAGGTGTGGACCGCAGCCGCGGCCGACCCAGAGCTGCGGGCGCGGATCGTGCCGCTCGAGGAACGCTTCGGACGGGTCGCCCATCGCACCGCCGTCGAGCATTTCGGCTTTGACGACTCCGACCCGGTGGCACACCGCTTGGTGCAGGCCACTCTCGACCTGGCCCGCGGGCTCGGCCTCGCCGACGTCCTCACCGACGACTCGAAACGCCGCGCCGAGGTGGTACGTCAATGGGCTGCGCAACTCGACGCCGCGCTCCCACGGGGCACTGACGGCGCCGAACGGACACTCGACGCGGTGGCAGTCGACTGAACCGGGCACACCCCGGCCGGATCGGTAGAGTCAGCGTTCATGGGCAGGAAATGGGGAGTGCTCGCCGCGGTCGGTGTCGTGGCTGCCCTGGCCGGCTGCGGGGGCGGCGACGACGCCGGGACCGATACTGCCGCCCCACCCGCCACCGGGCAGGTCACCGAACCGGGACCGTTCTTCGGTCAGTGCGGCTCCGTCACGGATGACGAAGTGTCGACGGCATTCGGTATGCCCTCCTTCACCGGCGTCACCCGCAACTCCGTCGGCTGTGAATGGGAAACCGCGGGAATCGGCGGGCCCAGCGTGACGTTCTCCTGGTACCGCGGCAGTCCGATCGGCCGCGAACGGGCGGGATCGGAACTGATCGGCCGGCCGGCCACCGACATCGACGTCCAGGGAAACCCCGGCTTCATCGCCTCCTCGGAGGGGATCCTGTGCGAACTCGGTGTGGAGTTCGGCGGCGATTTCATTCACTGGTCGGTGATGTATGCCGACGCCCGGCCGGCCGCCGACCCCTGCAAGGTTGCGCGGGACCTCGCCGAACTCAGCGTGTCGAGGGCGAAGTGAGCGGGGGCCAGATGATGAGCGGAGGAGTGATGAGCGGCGGACGTCGCCGCGCGGCAGAGGTTACGGCCGCGATCGTGTCGGTGGCCGGGCTGATCGCGGGATGCGGGTCGTCGATCGACGGTTCGGCCCGACCCGAAGGTGCCTCTGTCACCGGTGACACGGAGAGGTTCACCGCCCTCCTCGAGGAGTGTGACGCAGTCACCGACGAACAGATCGCCGAATCCGTCGCGGCCGACGCCATCGAGCGCGGCTTCTTCGGCGCGATCTGCCGCTGGGATGCCGTCGGCGCCAATGGTCCGGTGAAGATCACCTTCAACTGGTTCGAGACAGGTTCGCTCGACACCGAGAAGGAGACGGGCGAGGAGCTGGGCTACAAGGTGGAGTCGTCGACCATCCAGGGCCGCAGAGCCGTGGTGATGCGGCCACCGAATGATCCCGGAGCCTGCGGGGTGAGCGTGGGATCGCCGTCCTCGGGCGTGGTCGGCTGGTGGGTGCAGTTCACCGCTGCCGCGGCGGATCCGTGTGAGGCGGCGTCCACCCTCGCCGATCTGACGCTCAACCTGAGCAGCTAGTGTGCTGGCACTCGATCCGAAAGCCATTCCTCTCACCTCGCAGCCCTTACCACCGCCCGCCCGCTTTGACCTTCCGGCGCGCCGCCGGGTATCGTTGTGGGTCGTGTCCGGCATGCCCGGGCCGATCTGTGTGCCTAGCGAGGTATTGCCGTGCGCGCGTTCGTGCAGATTTGCTGCATGGAACGAGCATCCGGCTGCCTGTGTGGGGGTATGCGACACACCCGACCGTGGGGTGCGTGCACGTCACGCACCGCCGATCGAGTGCGGGGCAGTAGCTTCCTTGCCCCAACTGCTAGATCCCTAATTTCAGAACAGCCAAGGTTGCTTGTCCAGAGCAGTCTGTTCAACACGAAGAAAGCCGGTAAATGCCAACCATCAATCAGTTGGTCCGCAAGGGCCGCCGCGACAAGACCGCCAAGGTCAAGACGGCAGCTCTGAAGGGCAGCCCGCAGCGTCGTGGCGTGTGCACCCGCGTGTACACCACCACCCCGAAGAAGCCGAACTCGGCGCTCCGTAAGGTCGCGCGTGTGCGCTTGACCAGCTCCGTCGAGGTCACCGCTTACATCCCGGGTGAGGGCCACAACCTGCAGGAGCACTCCATGGTGCTCGTCCGCGGTGGTCGTGTGAAGGACCTCCCCGGTGTGCGCTACAAGATCATCCGCGGCTCCCTCGACACCCAGGGTGTCAAGGGCCGCAAGCAGGCACGCAGCCGCTACGGCGCCAAGAAGGAGAAGAGCTAATGCCACGTAAGGGCCCCGCTCCGAAGCGCCCGCTCATCAACGACCCGGTCTACGGTTCGCCCCTGGTGACGCAGCTCGTCAACAAGATCCTCCTGGACGGCAAGAAGTCCACCGCCGAGCGCATCGTCTACCAGGCGCTCGAGCAGGCACGCGAGAAGACCGGCACCGATCCGGTCGTCACCCTCAAGCGCGCTCTGGACAACGTCAAGCCTGCCCTCGAGGTTCGCAGCCGCCGTGTCGGTGGCGCCACCTACCAGGTGCCGGTCGAGGTCCGTCCGGGCCGTTCCACCACCCTCGCGCTCCGCTGGCTCGTGACCTTCTCGCGGCAGCGCCGTGAGAAGACGATGGTCGAGCGTCTCGCCAATGAGCTCCTCGACGCCAGCAACGGCCTCGGTGCCGCTGTGAAGCGCCGTGAGGACACTCACAAGATGGCTGAAGCCAACAAGGCATTCGCCCACTACCGCTGGTGACGTCACGTCGGAGCAGTCACCTCACCGTGACTGCTCCGGCGTCGTTGCTACGTCGGGCCCTACCCGGGCCCGGCTGATCTACAACTCGAGACAATGGCCCCGCTGGTGGAACACCGGGGAGGCCGACACCCGATACACGAGCTACGAGCGGGGAAGAATCCTGTGGCACAGGAAGTGCTGACCGACCTGAACAAGGTCCGCAACATCGGCATCATGGCGCACATCGATGCCGGCAAGACCACCACCACCGAGCGCATCCTGTTCTACACCGGTGTCAACTACAAGATCGGTGAGACGCACGACGGCGCGTCGACGACGGACTGGATGGAGCAGGAGAAGGAACGCGGCATCACGATCACCTCTGCCGCGGTGACCTGCTTCTGGAACAACAACCAGATCAACATCATCGACACCCCCGGTCACGTCGACTTCACCGTCGAGGTGGAGCGTTCGCTCCGCGTGCTCGACGGCGCTGTGGCCGTGTTCGACGGCAAGGAGGGCGTCGAGCCCCAGTCGGAGCAGGTGTGGCGTCAGGCCGCCAAGTACGACGTTCCGCGCATCTGTTTCGTCAACAAGATGGACAAGATGGGCGCGGACTTCTACTTCACGGTCCAGACCATCATCGACCGTCTCGGTGCCAAGCCCCTCGTCCTGCAGCTGCCGATCGGCGCCGAGGACGACTTCGACGGTGTTGTCGACCTGGTCGAGATGCGGGCCATCACCTGGCGCGGTGTCGTGCCGACCGGTGCCGAGCCCACCATCGAGGAGATCCCCGCGGATCTGGCCGACAAGGCCGCCGAGTACCGCGAGAAGCTGCTCGAGACCGTTGCCGAGTCCGACGAAGCTCTCATGGAGAAGTACTTCGCCGGCGAGGAGCTCTCCGTCGAGGAGATCAAGGCTGCCATCCGCAAGATGACGGTCGCGTCCGAGCTGTACCCGGTGTTGTGTGGTTCCGCGTTCAAGAACAAGGGCGTGCAGCCCATGCTCGACGCGGTCATCGACTACCTGCCGAACCCGCTGGACATCGGTGAGGTTCAGGGCCACGCGCTGGGCAACGAGGAGGAAGTTCTCACTCGTAAGCCGAGCAAGGACGAGCCGTTCTCGGCTCTGGCCTTCAAGATCGCAGCGCACCCGTTCTTCGGCAAGCTGACGTTCGTCCGCGTGTACTCCGGCCGGATCGATCCGGGCGCCCAGGTCATGAACGCGACCAAGGGCAAGAAGGAGCGCATCGGAAAGCTCTTCCAGATGCACGCCAACAAGGAGAACCCGGTCGACGAGGCCGTGGCCGGCCACATCTACGCGATGATCGGTCTGAAGGACACCACCACCGGTGACACCCTCTGCGATCAGAGCAGCCCCATCGTGCTCGAGTCCATGAGCTTCCCGGACCCGGTCATCCAGGTCTCGATCGAGCCCAAGACCAAGTCCGACCAGGAGAAGCTGGGCACCGCGATCCAGAAGCTCGCCGAAGAGGACCCCACGTTCTCCGTCGAGCTCGACGAGGAGACCGGCCAGACCGTCATCGGCGGTATGGGCGAGCTCCACCTCGACATCCTCGTCGACCGTATGCGTCGCGAGTTCAAGGTCGAGGCCAACGTCGGCAAGCCGCAGGTCGCCTACCGCGAGACCATCACCAAGAAGGTCGAGAAGCACGACTACACCCACAAGAAGCAGACGGGTGGATCGGGCCAGTTCGCCAAGGTGATCATCGCGCTGGAACCGTTCGTCGGCGAAGACGGCGCCACCTACGAGTTCGAGAACAAGGTCAGCGGTGGCCGCATCCCGCGCGAGTACATCCCCTCCGTGGATGCAGGCGCGCAGGACGCGATGCAGTACGGCGTCCTGGCCGGTTACCCGCTGGTCAACCTCAAGCTGTCGCTGCTCGACGGTGCATACCACGATGTCGACTCGTCTGAAATGGCCTTCAAGGTTGCCGGTTCGCAGGCACTGAAGGAAGCCGCCCGCAAGGCCGGCCCGGTCATTCTCGAGCCGCTCATGGCTGTCGAGGTCACCACACCCGAGGAATACATGGGTGACGTGATCGGCGACCTGAACTCCCGCCGTGGCCAGATCCAGGCCATGGAGGAACGCAGTGGTGCCCGTGTCGTGAAGGCGCTGGTTCCGCTCTCGGAGATGTTCGGTTACATCGGTGATCTGCGGTCGAAGACCCAGGGCCGGGCGAACTTCTCCATGGTGTTCGATTCCTACGCAGAAGTTCCCGCGAACGTCTCGAAGGAAATCATCGCCAAGGCGACCGGCGAGTAACCTCGGTTAAGCCGGCCGAAAGCACGACCCAGTAATAACAACCGCACTGCTGCATACCGCAAGCATCAATCAGTCCAGGAGGACACACAGTGGCGAAGGCGAAGTTCGAGCGGACGAAGCCGCACGTGAACATCGGCACCATCGGTCACGTCGACCACGGCAAGACCACGCTGACCGCGGCCATCACCAAGGTTCTGCACGACGCGTACCCGGATCTCAACGAGGCCTCGGCCTTCGACGAGATCGACAAGGCTCCTGAGGAGAAGGCTCGCGGTATCACGATCAACATCTCGCATGTTGAGTACCAGACCGAGAAGCGCCACTACGCGCACGTCGACGCTCCCGGTCACGCCGACTACATCAAGAACATGATCACCGGTGCGGCGCAGATGGACGGTGCCATCCTCGTGGTCGCCGCCACCGACGGCCCGATGCCCCAGACGCGTGAGCACGTGCTGCTCGCCCGCCAGGTCGGCGTGCCCTACATCCTCGTCGCTCTCAACAAGGCCGACATGGTCGACGACGAAGAGATCATCGAGCTCGTCGAGATGGAGGTCCGTGAGCTCCTCGCTGCGCAGGAGTTCGACGAGGACGCTCCGGTGGTCAAGGTTTCCGCACTGAAGGCGCTCGAGGGCGACCCGGAGTGGACCAAGAACATCCTCGAGCTCATGGCTGCGGTCGACGAGTCCATCCCGGACCCGGTTCGCGAGACCGAGAAGCCCTTCCTCATGCCCGTCGAGGACGTCTTCACGATCACCGGTCGTGGCACCGTCGTCACCGGTCGTATCGAGCGTGGCGTGATCAACGTCAACGAGGACGTCGAGATCGTCGGCATCAAGGAAACCAAGACCAAGACCACGGTCACGGGTATCGAGATGTTCCGCAAGCTCCTCGACTCGGGCCAGGCCGGTGACAACGTCGGTCTGCTCGTGCGTGGTATCAAGCGCGAAGATGTCGAGCGTGGACAGGTTGTCGTCAAGCCCGGCACCACCACCCCGCACACCGAGTTCGAGGGCCAGGCGTACATCCTGTCCAAGGACGAGGGCGGCCGCCACACGCCGTTCTTCAACAACTACCGTCCGCAGTTCTACTTCCGTACCACGGACGTGACGGGCGTTGTGACGCTGCCCGAGGGCACCGAGATGGTCATGCCCGGTGATAACACCGAGATGTCCGTCAAGCTGATCCAGCCCGTCGCCATGGACGAGGGCCTGCGCTTCGCGATCCGCGAAGGCGGCCGCACCGTCGGCGCCGGCAAGGTCACGAAGATCAACAAGTAGGCACCCGCCTACCTGTGATCGGCTGATCACGCTGCACTACACGCCAGTGGCGCTCATCCTCCGGGATGGGCGCCACTGGCGTTTCTCGTCCGACCTCGTTGGGGTGTCAGCGGAAGCTCAGGGCGTCCCACTCGCGGATTTCTCCCGGCAGCGCGATGCCCTCGAGGACGAAGGGGTCGTTCGCGACGAATTCCTCGGCTCGCGCCCGGCTCGTGAAGATCGCCATCGACCCGTTGGCAACGGGGTCGTCGAACGGACCGATACTCAGCAGACCACCTCGAGCGGAGAACTCGTCGAGGTACGCCAGATGCCGCGGGTACACCTCGGGGATACGCGCTGCACTGTCCGGATCGGTCGCATAGAACACCACATATTCCATGAGCCCGAACGTACCGAGTACGTGCGGGTGCGCGGGTCAGCTCTCGGAATTTTGTGCGGGCTGATCGGCCCGGTCGAGGTGCAGCAGGACCTGGGTGGCCACCTCGTTGTCACCGACCGTCGCCGCAACCCAGGCGGCGATGCGCTCCGATGTGCGGGTGAAGTCGGCGAGGTCGATCGTCGGATCAGCGGTCACGACGACGGACAGGGTGGGTAGTCCACGTTCGTTGACGGCCCGTGCACGGGTCTGCCGCACCCCCGGATACCGCTCGAGCTCACTCGACACCCCGTTGGCGAGAGACCCGAGGTCCACGGTGACGAAGGTTCCGGAGTCTCGATCCGGCACCGCAACGGGCGCAGTGCGTCGCCTGGTGAGATCGAGCGCCAACAGCACCGTTCCGAACAGCACACCCCCGACGACCGCCGCGGCGAGCGCCCACCCCCACCAGTTCTCCTCAGGCAACGAGGTGACACGTGCGCGGTCGTAATGCGACACCCATTCCCGGACGATCGGTACGCCGAGGTCCCAGGCGACGGCGTAGGCGCCCACACCGAAGAGGATGAGGCCGACGACGAGGACGATCAGACGATTGACGGCGGCGGTGCGATGGGTCATGGCTTCACCTGCACTCGGAGTTCGGGGGCGGTACCGAGTAGTGACAGGGTCGGTTCCACCGCTTCGCGGACCGAGATGGCGACGTCACCGGCCGAGAACGCTTCGCTGCGCACCACTCGAACGGTGACGTGCTTGCGGTCGACCGTGGTGTGCGCGGACTGCACGCCGGGAGCGGTGCGTGCGTGGCTGCTGCAATGGCGAGCGAGGTCGGTGGGTCGAAACCAGACGATCGGTGTGTCGCCGACTCGCAGTGGCAGATGTGTGCGTGGTCGGGGTTTGACAGCCGCGACGATGAAGACGACGCCGAGTACTATCGCGCTCACCGCGGCCGGGACTATCCACTCCGACCAGTGCAGTCGTCCCAGCCACTCCACGGTGTTCCGTATCCAGGGTGCATTCGCGAAAGTGCCTCGCATGATGAGCAGTTCGCGCGCCGAGACGAGTGCCAGGCCCAGAGCTGCGACCGCGATGATGATCGCGGCCGGTACCGCGGCCGGTGTGGCCCGCGGTGTGCGCGGTCGGAGCGGGACAATGGGCGCGTCCGGAGCGCGGGAGTCGTCGTCCTGGTAGGCCGTGTCCGGTGAACTGTCCTCGTCCGGCGCTGCCTCTGTTCCGGCGACCACGATGTTCAGTTCACACACCGGCATCCCGGTCAGATCCTCGATGCGGCGGCTCACTTCCGCACGCAGCCGCCGGCTCAGGATGTCGAGACGGCACGGCCAGCGCATCGCGATGTACAGGTTGATGGCGACGGCATCGGCGCCCGTGGACACATCGGCGCGGGGGAGTTCGCGACCGGTGAGCCGGGACAGTCCGCCGGACTGCCTGACCACGCCGGGTACCTGCAGGGCTGTGGCGACGGCGATCTTCACGATGGCGCGCTCTTTGATGACCAACTCGCCGCGCAATCCGGACGCGTCGTAGTCGGCGGCCGCTTCGTCGACACCGGCAGCCGATCCGGAGGGGGAGGGTTCAGCCACGGCCACGGCTTCGGAGGATGGCGCCGAGGTCGAGGTGACCGTCCCGGTGTGCACCGACGGCCATTCCAACCGCGCCGAGAAGTACCGCGAAGACGAATCCGCTGAAGCCGCCGAGGATTCCGGCGATCGCGAGGAGTAACCCGACGACCAACCCTGTGACTGTACTGTTCATTGCGTGTGTCCTGTCTCGGTCAAGAGATCTTCGATGGTCACGTCTACGGGGACGTTCACCAGCGATTCGACGGCGGCCCGTACGTTTTCGGCGGTATCGACGACATTCGCCGGGTAGCGCACGGCTACGTGAACGGCGCACGACGACGGGCCGATGGTCACCCCGGTGACACGACGGCCGGGCAGATAGGTCGCGATTTCCCCGAATTCGCCGCCGTGCAGGGCTGCGACGCCGGGAGTGGCGAGGACGGCGGCGGCGACCCGTTCCGACAAATCTTCGGTGCCGGTGTCCGGCAAGGGCGACCCTGTCACTGCACCCTCGGTTTGAGGTCCGACTCGGCCACGATATCGGGTTCCTCGAGCATGACATCGAAGACGGTGATGTTCACTTCCGTCACCTCGAGCCCGGTCATGCGCTCGACAGCGGCGATGACGTTGCGGCGGATTCCGACGGCGAGTTCGTGTAGTGCGACGCCGTATTCGGCCACGATGCCGATGTCGATGGCGGCCTGCTTTTCCCCGACCTCGACGGCGACCCCTTGGGCGTGATTGACCCGTGCGCCGGGGATCCGGTCACGGAGAGCGCCGACTGCGCGGGCGGTGCCGCCACCCACGTCGTAGACGCCGTTGATCTCGCGAGTGGCGATGCCGGCAATCTTGGCGACCACGGCGTCGGCGATGATGGTCCGCCCCTGGGAGCTGACGAGTTCCGGCGTCGCTCCGGCACCGAACTGCACGCGGCTGCGCGCGCCTGAATCGCTGGTCATCGTGGATCCTTCCGAGTCGCCTGCCTTGTCCTCAACAGTAGTGATACCCGACCGTACGTGTGGCCCGACACAAGCTATGCGTCGACGGGATGTCGCGAGCGCCGGTGGGCGAAAAATATCTGATATTGCCCACGGGTAGCATTCGAGTGATCCAGGTAACAACACGCACTACCGAAGGACATCGATGGCTGACGTGCCCGCCGTGGACAGCGCTTCCCCGGAAAAGCCGACTCCACCGGAGGGGGACACAGCGCAGGCGGCGTCCGGCGGAGAAGCTGTCCGGCCGTCGGCCGGGTGGAGGTCCGGGACGGCAATCGCCGGCGTGCTGTCGGTGGCGGCGCTGTCGCTGGTCGCCCTCAGCGGGTACTTCGGCTACTCGCACTGGCAGGCCGAGCGCGATGCCCGGGAGCAGTCCGAGATTCTGGACGCGGCCCGCCAAGGGGTCGTGAACTTGACAACCATGAACTTCGAGCGCGCCGACGAGGACGTGCAGCGAGTGCTCGACGGCGCGGCGGGAGAGTTCCGCGACGAGTTCGAAGCGCGCTCGAAGGACCTCGTCGCCGTCATGCAGGAAGCGCGGGTCCAGTCCGAAGGTGAGGTGCTGCAGGCCGCGATCGAATCGCAGAGCGGTGATTCCGCCGACGTGATAGTCGCTGTCGCACAGAAGGTCTCGAATGCCGGTGGCGCTGCGGAAGAACCGCGCGGACAGCGGATGCGGGTCACGGTGCAACTCGACGACGGCCGGTACAAGATCGTGAAGGCGGGGTTCGTGCAGTGAAGGCAGAAGAGAAGGTGCGATGGTGGTCGCGGAACCCACGCAGGTTGGTCTCCGTCCTGGCTGCACTCACCGCGGTGGCGGCTGTGCTGGCCGCAATCCTCTACGTGACGACGTATCGACCGGACCAGCGTGTCGATGACGACGTGCGCGCGGCGGTGACCGACACCGCGTCGCAGGGCGCGGTGGCCCTTCTGTCCTACACGCCGGACACCGTGGCGAGCGTCGTCGACACCGCCCGCGGTCGTCTGACAGGAGAGTTCCTCGACTATTACTCGAAGTTCACCACGGAGGTGGTGGTGCCGGCCGCGCAGGAGAGCCAGGTAGCCACCGAGGCGACGGTGGCGGCGGCCGGTCCCGTGGACGTACAGGCCGACACGGCGACAGTGCTCTTGTTCGTGAACCAGACGACGACGAGTGCCGTGGAACCCGAACCGGTCACGACGGCGACGAGTATCAACGTCGAACTCACGCGCTCCGGCGACGACTGGCTGATCTCCGGCTTCGATCCTGTCTAGTCGGCGCGAGTAGCGTGTGCGCGCATGAGCACCCTCCAAGAGGTCGGCGAACGCGCATCGTGGCGCTGCTGGCTGTGTGACGAACCGGTGGATCCCGACATGTCGGTCAACGATCCGCGCGGACCAAGTATCGACAGCGTTGTCACCGCGAAGAAGGCGAAGGCGAAGGGCGGCGCCGAACGCCTGGCGCACCGCGCGTGCAACACCAAGAAGGGCGCGGTCAAGCCGGTCGTGCCGTGGCCGGACCGGTTGTTCGTCGTCGATCCCGCACCGATCATCGGCGTGGTCGAGCAGTTGAGCCGCAAAGGCGGACGTGTCGCGGTGGCGCGCTGCCCGGGAAAGTCGGATGCCGAAGAGGCGTCGGAGTGGCTGCTCGACCGGTTGTCCCGGTTGGCTCCGGACCTGCGGGTGGAGTCGCAGATCGACGCCGCCGGTGGTGCGTATCTGCTGGTCCTTCGCACCGCTTGACCCGTGAGTACTTGTTAACCGTGGCCGGTTTGTGCTGTCTACGTTGATATGAGACACGGGTGTCTACGTAGATGCGAGACAGATTTTAGGCGGGTTGGAGTTGTCCTTGGTAGCGCTTGGTGTGGTCGAGGTGTAGGTGTCCGATCACGTTGCCGTCGGCGGTGTAGGCGGTGACGTGGTCGTCGTCGTGGAGCAGGGTGATGGTATGCCCGGCTCTGCGCCGGCCGACGCTCAGTCGGGTGTGGGAGTCGATGCACACGGTGCCGGCGGAGGAGACGATCAGGGCGTGCACGGTGGCGTCGTGTTGGATCGGAAGTGCTTGTGGCCCACCGAGGAGTGGCGCGTTCTGCCAGGCCTGCAGTGGCGGCATCTTGACCGCACTGTGCGGGCGGTCGGTGTTGTAGAACCGCTGGTAGGTGTCGCAGAGCTGCTGCAGTTCGATCAGAGTGGTCGGTTGGGTGGGGTGAGTGGCCAACCATTGCTTGAAGGTGCGGTGGTGGCGTTCGACCTTCCCGCAGGTCTGTGGGTGGTATGGGGTGGAGTGGATCAGCCGCGCCCCGGCCCGCTTCACGACCCGGGTGAAGCCCGAGGTACCGCCCTTGGTGCGGCGGGAGGTGAACGCGCTGCCGTTGTCGGCGAGTACCAGTGCCGGAACCCCGAAGTCGGTGAACGCGGCGATGATCGCCGCGATCGCCCCGGCGGCGGTCTCGGCGTCCGCGACCCGGGTGGCGACCAGGGTGCGGGTGCAGTCGTCGAGGACCTCGAAGACGGTGGCCTTGGCTCCGGTCGCCAACCGAACTTCGGTGGCGTCGATCTGATAGCAGTCGCGGGGTTTGCGGTAGCAGAACCGGCGGTAGGACGATTTCGGGCGTTTCTTCGGCTCGGGGACGACCAGGTGGTAGCGGGTGAGGATCTTGTTGATCGTGGCCCGGGACGGGATGGTCCAGCCCTGCTCGGACCAGTGTTGTTTCTCGGCGACCGCGTTCAGGTGGTAGGCGATGGTGTCGGCGCCGCGCTCGTGATGGGGCAGGTTGAGGCGAAGCCGCACGATCTCGGCCTCCACCTCCCACGCGGTGGCGTGCGGGCAGGAAGACGGCCGGCGGGACCGGGCGGTCCACCGGCCGTCCTCCTCGATCCGTTTCTTGTGCCGGTAGGCGGTGGCGCGGGAGATCCCGTGGTCGGTGCACCAGCGGGCGAAGTTCCCGTCGAACATGTCGGCGCCGGTGGTCTGCGAGACCACCAGCAGGGCGTGGAGCAGTTCCATGACGGCTTCCGTTCCGGTCATGAACCAAGTCCACGACCAGTCAGGTGCCTCATACCTCAATCGACAGCAGCGTGTCTCACATCTGGGTGGACATCATCTGTCTCACATGTCCCCAGACTCAACAAACCGTGGCCGGTTAACAAGTACTCACGGGCGGGGGAGCCGCACGAGGGAGTAACGTCGGATCCAGAACATGAATCCGACCTCGAGTGCGAAGGAATCCCGATGAATCTGGCTTTGACCGACGAGGAGCTGGCGTTCCGTGACGAGATGCGAACGTTCTTCACCACGCAGATTCCGGCGGAGATCCGTGAGCGGTATGCGCGCGGAGAAGAGGTGGGGAGGGAGGGGTTCGTCGAGTCGCAGCGGATCCTGAATGCCAACGGGCTCGCGACGCCGCATTGGCCGGTGGAGTGGGGCGGCCGGGACTGGACGCCGGTGCAAAAGCACATCTGGTTGGAAGAGTTGCAGTTGGCGTCGGTGCCCGAGCCGCTCGCGTTCAATACCGGCATGGTCGGCCCGGTGATTGCGGCGTTCGGTTCACAGGAGCAGAAGGAAAAGTTCCTGCCGCCGACCGCGAATCTCGACATCTGGTGGTGCCAGGGGTTCTCCGAGCCCGAGGCCGGCTCGGACCTGGCGTCGCTGAAGACCCGCGCAGTCCGTGACGGCGACGAGTATGTGATCAACGGTCAGAAGACGTGGACCACGCTGGCGCAGCACGCGGATTGGATCTTCGTTCTCGCTCGCACCAATCCGGATGCGCCCAAGAAGCAGGCCGGTATCTCGTTCATCCTCGTCGACCTGAGTACGCCTGGGGTGACGGTGCGCCCGATCAAACTCATCGACGGCGGCCACGAAGTCAACGAGGTGTTTTTCGAGGACGTTCGGGTGCCGGCGGAGAATCTCGTGGGCGAAGAGAACCAGGGCTGGAGTTACGCGAAGTTCCTCCTCGGCAACGAGCGCACCGGGGTGACCCGGCTCGGATTTTCCAAGGTGCGTGTGGCGCAGGCGAAGAAACGCGCCGCGGAAATTGCAGTCGGGGACGGCACCTTGCTGGAGGATCCGCTGTTTGCCGCGCGAGTCGCGGAACTCGAGAACGAGATCATCGCGTTGGAGTTGACGCAGTTGCGGGTGGTGGCGAGTTCGGCCGACGGGAAGCCGAATCCGGCGTCGTCGTTGCTGAAGCTGCGGGGGTCCGAGCTGCAACAGGCAACGCTGGAGTTGTTGACCGATGTCGCGGGACCGGACTCGCTGCCCTTCGCGGCCGGTGAGGGGATTGCCTCGCCGCTCTGGGCGCAGCGGACGGCACCGACGTATCTGAACTACCGCAAGGTATCCATCTACAGCGGATCGAGCGAAGTGCAGCGCAGCATCATCGCCTCCTCGATCCTCGGATTGTGAGGGGTGTGTCATGGATTTCGAACTGACCGACGAACAGAAACTGCTGCGTGACACCACCAGGGAACTGCTCGGCCGCAGTTACGACGCGGAGAAGCGTAACGCCGTCACCGACACCGAGCAGGGGTGGAGCCCGCAGGTGTGGAAGCAACTCGCCGAGGTGGGACTACTCGGTTTGAGCTTCGCCGAGGATGACGGCGGAATGGGCGCCGGTCCAGTCGAGGTGGCGTCGGTGATGACCGAGATCGGCCGCCGGCTCGCCCCGGAACCCGTCCTCGACGCGGTGCTCGTTCCGGGCGGGTTGATCGCTGCGGTAGGCAGCACGGAGCAGCGCCGCCGAATCCTGCCGGAGGTGTCGGAGGGCAACCTGTTGCTGGCGTTCGCCGATCGGGAACCGGGGGTGCGGTGGCCCTCCACCCGAGTCTCCACGACCGCGAAGCAGGACGGCGACTCCTGGACGGTGTCGGGGATCAAGAACCCTGTCCTGCACGGGGGAAGCGCGAACACGCTAGTCGTCACGGCGACACTCCCCGGTGGTGGGGTCGGGCTGTTCCTCGTCGACGCCGACGCTCACGGGCTTACCCGCACGGGTTACGCGACTCACGACGGACTGCGCGCCGCGCAGATCGAACTGTCGGATACTCCGGCGGAGCCGCTCGGTGAGGGCGGCGATGCGTCGTCGGCGATCGAGGGCGCGCAGATCCGGGCGCAGGCGGCGTTGTGCGCGGAGGCGGTCGGCGCGATGGAGGAAGCGTTGCGGTTGACGACCGAGTACCTGAAAACCCGCAAGCAGTTCGGTGTCCCGATCGCGAAATTCCAGACCCTGACACACCGGGCGGCGGATATGTATGTGCTGCTGGAACTGGCTCGCAGCATGAGTCTGTACGCGACGATGTCGCTGGCCGACGGAACCGTCGACCCGGTGGTCGCCTCTCGTGCGAAGCTGCAGATCGGGCGTTCGGCCCGCAAGATCGGGCAGGAAGCGATCCAGATGCACGGTGGCATCGGTATGACCGCGGAGTATCCGGTCGGGCACTACGTCAGCAGGCTCACCGCCATCGAACACACCCTCGGCGGCTCCGACGACCATCTCCGCGTCCTCGCGTCGGCGACCACCCAGGGGACCATCAGCATTATTTAAAAGCCCCTGTGAGTACTTATTAACCCGGGCGGTTAATAAGTACTCACAGGGGTTGGTCTCGGCTTGGTATCGAATTACGGCGTTTCCGACGTGTCGCGCGGGTGGTGGTGGTGTGACGCGGATAACGTTCTGCGCGCAACGCCAGAACTCACGGGGGACGTTCGTAATCTCGGTGAAGGAGTATTGCCATGGGGTCCGGTCCAGTCAAAGCGATCATGTGGAGCCTGCTTTTCGTGGGACTCGTCGGTGCGGGAGTCGGGATTTCCGAACTGCACGTTCAGTGGACGGTCGCGTCGCTGATCGTCGCTTCAGTCTCCGGTCTTGTCCTGCTCAGGATTCGCGCCGACGCGCACCCCGAACTGCACAGCGACCGCCGAATGGCCGCCGGCTAGACCCGCGTCACTCCCTTTGAAGACTGTCTGCCCACCTGCGAATGTCGCCGCGTTCCAGTGCGAGCGCCAGCAGTTCCGGGAACTTGTCCGGTGTGCAGGCGAACGCGGGAATCCCGAGAACACTCAGGGCCGCCGCGTTGTCGTGGTCGAACGACGGGGCGCCGTCGTCGGACAGTGCCAGCAGCACGATCACCTGGACCCCGGCAGTCTTCATGGCAGACATCCGCCGCAGCATCTCGCCGCGGATTCCGCCCTCGTACAGGTCCGAGATGAGCACGAACAGCGATTCGGTCGGTCTGTCGATCAGCGACTGGCTGTAGGCGATGGCCCTGTTGATGTCGGTGCCGCCGCCGAGCTGCGTGCCGAAGAGGACGTCCACGGGATCGGACAGTTTGTCTGTCAGATCCACGACCGCAGTGTCGAAGACGACGAGCGAAGTTTTCAATGCGCGCATCGATGCGAGAACGGCGCCGAAGACGGAGGCGTAGACGACGCTCGACGCCATCGACCCCGACTGGTCGATGGCGAGGACGACGTCGCGGTGCACCGACGGTGATCGACGTCCGTACCCGATCATCCGTTCCGGCACTACGGTCTTGTACTCGGGAAGATAGTGGGCGAGGTTGGCGCGGATGGTGCGGTTCCAATCGACGTCGCGGAGCTTCGGATTGGTGGTGCGCGCAGCCCGGTTGATGGCGCCGGTCACCGCGGTCCGTGTTTTCTGCGCGATGCGTTCCTCGATCTGCCGGACCACTGTGTCGACAACCATGCGAGCGGTGGCTTTGCTCGTTTCGGGCATCACCCGATTGAGGCTCAGCAGCGTGCCGACGAGGTGGACGTCGGGTTCGACGGCGTCGAGCAGTTCGGGTTCGAGCAGCAACTCGGTGAGCCCGAGCCGGTCGACGGCGTCCTTCTGCATCACCTGGACGACGGTGCTGGGGAAGTACGTCCGGATGTCGCCGAGCCACCGCGCCACCTTCGGCGCCGAGCTTCCCAGGCCGGCACCTCGTCGACGGCTGCCGGTGTCCTCCTTGTTCGCGTCGTAGAGGGCGGACAGCGCCCCGTCCATCGCGGCATCCGATTTGGAGCCCAGCCCGCCCGTCGACTCCTCGGCGGCGTCACCGAGCAGCAACCGCCACCGTCGTAACCGCTCGACGTCTTCGCTCACGACGGCACTCCCAGAACGTCGGCCACCGTGCGGATCGCGACTGCGGCCCGCCGCGGGTCGATCGGAGCTGCAGCTTCGGTTCGGTTTCCGCCCTGCACTGACTGGCCGATCGCCTGACGTTCCCCGGTGTCGAAGGCGCCGAATGTTCGCCGCAGCAACGGCAGCGTGTCGACGAAGTCCTGATCACCCAGTCCCGATACCCACGTATCGAGCAGGCGGAGCAGTTCCCGATCGTGGACGAGAAGCAGGCCACCGCCGCCGAGGAAGCCGTCCACCCATCCTGCCTTCGCGGACGGTGTGGCGCCGACGGACAGTGCCCGCGACAACCTGGTCGCGGAGTCGGTTTCGCTGATCGCGCCGGCGTCGCGGAGCAGCCGGACCGTCCGGCCGATCACCAGGCCGTTCACATCGCTGCGATCGACGAGCCCGGCGAGAGCGCCCAGCCATCGTTTCGACGCGCGATCCTCGTCGCGGAGCATCACGGCGGCATGGACCCCGTCGATCGCCCGGCGCATTTCGATCGCGCTGTCGTCGTCCAATCCCGACAGCGCCGATCCCAGTCCCGCGCAGATCCGCACCAGGAGGCTGTCGTTGACGCGGGCGAGGGACGAGATGTCGGTGCCGCGGACGTCGCCGTAGCGGAGGGTCCGGGTGAGGGACGGCAGCGCATCCATCAAATGCATCACGTCGTGGTCGAGGGCGGCGGCCGTGTCGAGCGCACGGAGCAGTTCGGGCAGCGCATCGGTGAGGTTCGACAGCAGCGCCTGCTCGAGAAGTGCGGTGAGCTGGGCGAGGGAGACGTCCTCGTCCGACGCTTCGGCCCGCACCTTGGCGGTGGCTGCGGCCTCGACTGTCGTTCCCCAGAGTGATGCCTCGATGATGGCGACGGCGAGTTCCGGCTTCCAGGTCAGTGACCACGTTTCGCGGAACGTCCCGGTGGCGTTGATCTCGCTGTCCGCGGGAACGCCCCACCCGACCCCCAGGAGCTGCAGACGGTGGAGTAATTGGGAGCGCGTGACGTCGATGTCCTTGCGGAGATCGAGGTCGAGTGTCTTCTCCGTGGCCTGTTGCTTGAGGCGGAGCGTTTTTGCCCGTGCACGCAGGTCGGCGTCGAGCGGGACGGTGGGTGTGTCGTCCGGGACGCCGCCGAGTGCCTCACCGACCACGAGTCTCCGGGTGATCAGGTCGAGCAGGACGTCGTTGCCGTCGCACATCACGGCGCGGGTTGCCTCGGTAACCTCGGACAGGCCGGCCAGGGGACGTGAGCGCATGGCGGCCAGGGTGTCTGCCAGGCGTACCGCCTCGATGACGTGCGCGCTCGACACCGGGAGGTCCTCGGCGCGCAGCACGCGGGCCACCTTGGTGAGCCATCGTGGGATCGTTCGGTCGCCGGCGGTGAAGAGGTGGTGGTACCAACCCGGTGAGGTGATGCCCGCTCCGTACCCCGAGGCCGTGGACAGACGCGAATGGGTCCACGGAACCCACGTCAGTGAGGTTTTGATCTTCGGCAGGCCCTTGAGGATTCGCGCATCGGCGGTGGCGGGGCCGAGGGGCCCGGAGAGCGCCGGCGCATGCCAGGCGCCACAGATCACCGCCACGCGCTGAGCGCCGCCCTTGATGGCCTTGCGCAGCGTCTGGCGCATGTAGGCCTCGCGTCTTCTCGTCTCCTCGTCGAGGTCGGTGGCATTGCGCAGAACGGACATCGCTTCGGTGATGGCGTCGAACGAGTCTGCGCCGGTGCCGGATTCGACGACTGCGTCCCACCAGCGTTCAGTGTCATCGTATCCGGCAGCCGCGGCGAGCTGGGCCAACGGGTCTGTGCGATCGGTTTCGGCGGATTCGGCGGCGAGCGTGTGGGCAGCCGGGAGATCACAGAACCGCACGTCGACTCCGTGCTCCGCGGACCACGAGAGTGCCTGCCACTCGGGGGAAAACACTGCGAAAGGCCAGAACGCAGCCGTCCGCGGTTCCCCGGTGGCGTAGGCCAGCAATGCCACCGGCGGTTTCATGGCGTCGGCGGCCGTCAGTGTGATCAGCGGGTCGGCGTCCGCGGGTCCTTCGATCAGGACTGCATCGGGAGTGAACGCTTCGAGTGCGCGTCGCACCGACCGTGCCGATCCGGGCCCGTGATGGCGGATGCCGAAGACACGGACATCGGGACTCACCCGGTGACCTCACGGCAGGCTCGGTAGAAGTCCGACCAGTCCTCGCGTTCACGGACAACCGCTTCGAGATACTCCGTCCACACCACCTTGTCTGCCACCGGATCCTTCAGTACGGATCCGAGGATGCCTGCGGCCACATCGGAGGGCCCCAGCGTGCCGTTGCCGAAGTGCGTGGCGAGCGCCAGTCCGTTGGTCACCACGGAGATGGCCTCCGCGGTCGACAATGTTCCGGACGGCGACTTCAGCTTGGTACGACCGTCCGAGGTGGCGCCGGAGCGTAATTCGCGGAACACGGTGACTACTCGGCGAATCTCGTCGACCGTCGCGGGGATTTTCGGCAGTTCGAGTGAGGCGCCCAATTGCTCGACGCGCCGCGTGACAATGGCGACCTCGTCCTCCTCGCTGGCGGGCAGCGGCAGGACCACCGTGTTGAAGCGCCTGCGGAGTGCGGAGGAGAGGTCGTTCACACCGCGGTCCCGGTCGTTGGCGGTGGCTATCAGGTTGAAACCCTTGGCTGCCTGCACTTCGATGCCCAATTCGGGCACCGGCAGGGTTTTCTCCGAGAGCACGGTGATGAGCGCGTCCTGCACGTCGGCCGGAATCCGGGTGAGCTCCTCGACTCGGACGATCCGGCCGCTCTCCATCGCGGTCATCACCGGGGAGGGGACGAGGGCTCCCGCGGTGGGGCCTTCGGCCAGGAGCCGGGCGTAGTTCCATCCGTACCGGATGGCCTCCTCCGGTGTTCCGGAAGTTCCCTGGATCAGTAGCGTCGACGTTCCGGAAATCGCGGCCGAAAGATGTTCGGACACCCACGTCTTGGCTGTCCCGGGGACACCGAGGAGCAGGAGTGCCCGATCGGTGGCGAGGGTAGCGACTGCGACTTCCATCAACCGGCGGGGGCCGACGTATTTGGGGGTGATCACGGTGCCGTCGTCGAGTTCGCCCCCGAGTAGGTACGTGACGACGGCCCACGGCGACATCTTCCAGGACGGCGGCCGCGGCCGGGTGTCCTGGGCGGCGAGGGTCGCGAGTTCTTCGGCGTAGTCCTGCTCGGCATGGGGACGCAGCAGGTCGGCCTGGCCGGCCACGATCTCGGTCACTCGAGCTCCTTCAGCAGCGTTCGGCGGTGTTCGATGTTGGCGGCGGCCGTCGAGAACGCCTGCTGCCAGCCGGGGTCGCGGGTGCGTTCGGTGGCCGCGTGGAGCAGGGGAACCGCACTGAACGGGAAGTGTGTCTCGGCGCTGCGCAGCGTCGAGTAGTGGCTGTGCCGGGACAATTGTCCGAGCTCCTTGCCTGTCGAGGCGTGCCGCACCGCGATGTCCTCGAATCGGGCGATGATGCGTTGCGCAAGTTCGAGGGGCCACGGGTGCGGGAGATCGTCGAACAGTGCCGCCCCGTCCACGCCCAGCAGGTAGGAGTCGGCGTGGCCGGCGAGTATGTACTCCAGCCGCTCACCGGCGGGAACGAGGGGGACGACGCGCCGCTCGGTTTGCCTGCCCTGTTTGTGCAGGAAGGCGGACGCCCATCGCGGGTTGCGCTGCATCACTGTCGCGTTGACCCAGGCCTCGGTCATCACATCACGCCATTGGTCCTCGATGCGGATGTCCAGGGCCTGGGATGCGGATCCGATCATGTCGTCCCACACCGACAGTGGTGCCGCGGTGACCACTATTCGCAGCCACCAACTCCGAATTCCCTTGTTCTTGAAGTGCACGTTTTCGATGCCGTCACGCCGCGCCGAATCATCGAGCGAACCCGGCATGTTTACCACGAGGCGGGTGCGGAGAGGCTTCTTCTCCACCCGCACCCACGCGCGGGCGCGGGAGGCCATCCGCTGCGCGTACGCCGAGCGGGGAAGTTGGCGCAGCAACTGGACTGCATGCTGGCGAACATCTTTACGCCGGTCGTCGAGTGCGTGCTCGAGGAGGGCGGCGTCCGCGTCGCCGAGCCCGGTGGCCAGTGCTGCGATGAACGCGGCCCGGTGCTCGCCGCGTTCGGTATCCCACGTTCGTCGCAGTTCCGCCGTGGCGGCCGCCGGATTCACCGAGCGCATCGCCGTGAGCCACTGCAGACGTTCCGGATGGGAGCCGCGATGCCACACCTCGAGGCGATCGGCTGTCCGCCGGAGCATCGACCATTCCGGGTTCTGGGCGGCCAGCCACTGTCCGCGTGGTCCGGTGAGTCGGAGAATGTTCTCCCGGTGCGTGTCGTTGCTCCGTGCCGCGGACATCAGGTCGGCGACGAGATGATCCGGCGCCCGGTACCCGCGCTCGACGGCTACGGCGAACCACTCCGTCAGTGTCCACGACTTGGCGGCGAGCAGTTGCATCAGGTGGTCGGCCGCCGCCGGGGGCAGTTGCACTCGGTCGTCCTCGTCGGCGGGCGCAGGCACGACGTGCAGGGAGGCGGTGACCCCGCCGGCTCGATGGGCATTTTCCAGAGCGGCCGCGCCCAGCAGCACTTCGGCAGGATCGCCGGTAATCGATCGCGCCAGTTGCCCCGTGGCGAGGTCCTGCAGTGCGGGAGTGGACCGGGCCGTACCCAGGAGAGCCGTCGACAGAAGCTCGCTCATCGTCTTCTGCCTGCCGTGCGGGTCGAGACGGACGGTGCCGTTGCGGATACGAGCGAGTGGACGACACCGCGGTCGAACACGGACACCGGAGTCAGTGCCTCACTGTTCCAGTCACCGCACACGGTGACCGGGTGGCCGCCGGAGATGCCGAGCAGTGTCCACAGATTTCTCTCGTCACCGGTGACCGGCAACGCTCGCCCTTCGGCGTCGACCAGCAGCCATCCCTCGTCCGTGATCGTCGGCGTGACACCGCCCAGCAACACGGGCCACGAACGAACCCACGGGTCGGCGCCGATGACGTGGGCGAAGGCGTCGAGGGCCGGGTCGATGCCTCCCGCGGGAAGCGTCGTGAACGGCTCTGCCGCACCGTGGCCGGCGCCCCACTGCGCGCGCAACGGCGCGGCGCCGGGATAGAAGTGCAGATCCGCGTCGACGAGGGAACCGAGCGGCGGAACGGCGTTCGCGAAGTTCGGTGTGCCGTGGGCGAAATCGAGCAAGAGTGCCCAACGGCCGTGATCCCGGCCGAGTAACCACACCTTGCGGGTGAAAAGCCGTTTCTCTTCGGTGGTCTGGGAGCCCAGCACCATCCACCGATCACGCACAGCCGGTTCACCACGCACCCTGTCGGTGGAGACCGGGTATCCCACGTGGGCGCGGACCGTCGCCCGCAACGGCTCCGGCAGTTCGGGGAGACGACGATGCGCGACCACGAGTAGATGCAGCTTGGCGTACTCGGCAAGCAATCTCACCGGCCAGTCGGGGCGCAACGCGACAGTGAAGGCGAGCCGACGCAGCGCCGATGCGACGCCGGGAGCCTGTGCGTCGACCATTCGCGCCGCAACGGCATCGAATGCGGCGGGTGACGTGTCCGTGGATCCCAGCCCACCGCGGATCTGATCGGTGAGCCACAGATCGAGTTCGTCGAGGCCCGCGGCCACCCGATCGGCTCGACGTTCGGCAGACTTCCCCTGGGCGGTCGACGGGGGAGCAGGCGGACCGGGCTCGCTTGCCCGCGTGGCCCGTCGTCCCAGCCATTCGCGCGCAAACGGCGGGAAGTCAGCCGCGTCCGGGACCCGCCCCTGCGACCAGAGAAGGAGTAGCCCGAGCGCATGCTTGCAGGGGAATTTCCGGCTCGGACACGAACACGAGAAGGCGGGCCCGTCGAGATCGACCACGGTGCGGTATGGGCTCCTGCCGCTACCCTGGCACAGTCCCCACAGTGCGGTGCCGGTGTGGCCGGTATCCGACCACGACGCCGAGAGCGTGCGTGCGGCAGCGAGAGAGCCGGCATCGGTCGCGACCGATGCGACCTGTCCCTCCGACCAAGGCGACGTCACGTCAGTCACCGTAGGCGAGTAGTCCGACATGCAGGGAAGAGGGTGCGCTCACAGGCACGGTCTAGCTGGGTGTGGGCGTACCGGAGTCGGGCAACCGGTCCGCGGGCCGGGGTGGGTCGAACAATCCCGCGATGCTCGATATCCGGTCGGTGGAATCTTCGACGGCGATGTTCTCGCCGGTCCGCAACCATCCGTTCCGCAGCGAAGACGTCAGCCAATTGTCCAGGGCCGCCTGCGTCTCGAACTTGAGGACGATGACGCACACAGCGGACGTGCTGCTCTCCTTGAGCCATCCGCCGCCGAGGAAACCGGGGAAGAGGCGTGCCAGACCGAGGCCGACCTGAATCCAATCGGCGAATTCTTCTTCGCACCCCTGGCTGACCCGCCGGACGATGGTCGTCGTCACGGACGTGTCGACGACGTCGCCCGTTCGGACGCTGTCGGCGGCGTTCGTCACTGTCGTTACCTCGGATCCTGCTTGTCTATTGGCAAACTACCAGCGGCTCGGGGGCTGCACACTGTCCACTCGCCTCAGAGTTGATAGAACGGCGCGGCGTACCGGAACATTCCCGACAGGGCGGAGTCCCAGGTAGTGAGACGGCGAACCTGGAAATGGGACGACCAGGAAGGCTCGTCCGGTTCGATCCCGAGGGAGGATCCGGCGACGAACCCGAACCGGGGGTAGTACTCGAGGTGGCCCAGCAGTGCTACCAGCGGTTCGTCACGGGAATCAGCGGCGCCGAGGGCGGCATGCATGAGCGCCGAACCGACCCCACCGCGCTGGTGGCCCGGCAGCACACCGAGGGGGCCCAATGCCAGCACCGGCGTCGAAGCAACGGTGGCCCGGGTCAGACACACGTGTCCGATCACCGACTCGTGCCACTCGGCGACGAAGGACAGCGGCGGAATCCACGCCTGGCTCGACCGGAGTCGCTCGACGAGGTCGACCTCGACGGGGGCGTCGCCGTCGAAGGCCTGGCGATGGACCTCGGCGATCGCGGCGACGTCGTGGGCAGTTTCCCGTCGTATGAGCATGTTCGACAGACTGCCGCGAGAATTCTGTCCGTCGCAACGAATTTATGCGGCGGTTTGCTGCTGGCCGATAGCTGGACCCGGAGCCCGTGCACAGAAGGTTCTGAGCGATGCCGGGCAGATACCGCCGCAGCATCGGGAGTCGGCACTGGGCGAAGCGTTCTCCAATTGTGACCCTCGAGGGTTTCCCGCTTTCGGGTTTTTCCGGGTCGGGGATAGCAGTATGAGCACCACGCGTGACTGTGTCGGCCGCCGCGGCGGGTCGAGGAGCGGCAAGGGAAGTGGGTGCGGGTGGCCGAGGCGCGGGAGTCTCGATATAGTTGCAGTGTGCAACACAACGAGGTCGAATCGGGTGAGTCGTCCGCATCGGGCGTCGTGGCTGTCCATGACGAACTCGTCCGGCTCGTCCGCCAGCTCGTCGCCGGCGACGGACCTCCGGCGGGTTCGCCGACATTCGCTCAACATTCGCTGCTCTCGTACATCGCCCGCAATCCCGGGTGCCGGGCCACCCAGATCTCCGAGTCCTTCGGAGTGCACCGCTCCACGGTGTCGCGCCAGCTGCGTGTCTGCATCGACGAGGGGTGGGTGCGGGCCGAGGCCGGACCGCTTCGCAGCGGCCATCCGCTGACCCTCACCGACGCCGGTGTCGCCGTGCTTGCGGGTGCGGATGCCCGACGGGTAGAGGAGGTGCGCGACCGGATGGCGTCCTGGTCGGACCGTGACATCGCCGCGTTCGCCGATCATCTGCGCCGATTCCGCCATGGCGGCGACGACCCTTCGCGGCGCCCCTCGACCTTCGGAAGCAACGGAGACGACACCCGTGCGTGAGTTCACGAGCCCGCCGACCTTCAGCGTCTCCGAGCACGAGAACGCGGTCTTGACGGTGTTCGCACATGCCGAGAGCACGCCCGACCGGGTGATGTACGCCCGACCGGAGGCCAATGGCTGGGTCGACGTGACGGCCAAGGATTTCGCCGCACTCGTCACCGGGGTCGCGAAGGGCCTCATCAGCCATGGTGTCCGACCGGGCGACCGGGTAGCACTGCTGTCGTCCACTCGGTTCGAGTGGTCCTTGCTCGACTACGCCATCTGGGCGACCGGTGCGGCCTCGGTTCCGGTCTACGACTCCTCGTCGCCCGATCAGATCCGGTGGATCATCGAGGACTCCGGGGCGGTGGCTGCCGTGGTGGAGACGCCGGCTCATGCGGCGAGTTTCGAGGGCGACGGCATCCCGTACACGTTGAAGCACATCTTCACCATCGACGAAGATGCGGTGGGCACCCTCATCAAGGACGGACGCTCGGTCGACGACTCCGAGGTGTTCAAGCGAGTCGTCGCGCTGACCGCCGGCGACCTCGCGTCGCTGGTATATACCTCCGGTACCACCGGAAGACCCAAAGGGTGCATTCTCACGCACCGCAACTTCTTGTCGGAGGTGCGGGCCCTCCTCGCTGCGCCGATCGGGGACGTGGCGCGTCCCGGCAACCGTGTCCTCACCTTCCTTCCCCTGGCACACGTCCTCGCCCGGGCGGTGTCCCTGGCGATGTTCGAGGCCGGGGCCACCCAGGCACACTGGTCCGATTTCGGGACGGTCACGGGAGAATTCGAACGTTTTCGCCCGCATACGATCCTCGGTGTTCCACGGGTCTTCGAGAAGGTGCGCGACGGTGCCGCCCGTAAGGCGGCATCCGGTGGTGGCCTGCAGAAGCGGATCTTCGACTTCGCCGAGACGACGGCCGTCGAGTACAGCCGGGCCCAGGACAACGGTGGGCCGGGACCGTTGCTCGCGCTGCGCCGCGCCGTCGCCGACAAGTTGGTCTACGCGAGGCTGCGGGCAGCCTTGGGCGGCGACTGCTGGTGGGCGATCTCGGGAGGCGGAGCGCTCATGCCGAGCCTCGGGCATTTCTTTCGCGGGATGGGCGTACCCGTGTACGAAGGCTACGGACTCACCGAATCCACTGCCGCGCATTGTGTGAACGTTCCCGGGGCGCAGAAGATCGGGACGGTGGGCAGGCCGCTCGGCGGACAGGGTGTGCGCGTCGCCGAGGACGGTGAGATCGAATTGTGCGGTGACGTCGTCTTCGGCGGCTACTGGCGCAACGAGCACGCCACTCGGGAGGCGCTGCACGACGGCTGGTTCCGCACCGGTGATCTGGGCTACCTCGACGACGAAGGCTTTCTCACCATCACCGGACGCAAGAAGGACCTTCTGATCACCGCAGGGGGCAAGAACGTGTCACCGGGGCCCCTCGAGGATCGGCTGCGCTCGCACACACTGGTGTCGCAGGCCGTGGTCGTGGGTGACGGTCGCCCGTTCATCGGTGCGCTGCTCACCGTCGACCCCCAGGAATTCGACAAGTGGAAGGCAGCTCACGGGCGACCTGTCGACGCATCGGTCGCCGATCTGCGCGAAGACGAGGAATTGCGCGCGGAGCTTCAGGATGCCGTCGACGACGCGAATACCACCGTCTCCCACGCCGAGTCGATCAAACGGTTCGTCATCCTCGACCGCGACCTCACCGAGGCGGACGGGGAATTGACGGCCACCTTGAAGATCAAGCGTCCAGTTGTGACCGAACGCTTCGCCGCCGATATCGATGCGCTGTTTCGCCGGACCTGACCGGTTACCGTGGCGACATGACGACCGCATTCGTTCTGTCGGGTGGAGCGAGCCTCGGAGCCATCGAGGTCGGAATGCTGCAAACCCTCATAGGCAGGGGAATTCGCCCCGATCTCATCGTCGGAACTTCTGTGGGAGCGCTCAACGGCGCTTGGCTGGCGGCCGGGTCCTCGGAATCGGATCTACGTGAACTGGCCGATCTGTGGCGCGGGCTGAAGCGGAGCTCGGTGTTCCCGACCGGCCTGTTCACCGGCTTCGTGGGTTTCGTCGGGATCGACAATCATCTGGTCTCCAACCGGGGAATCCGGCGGATCCTCGAAAAGCACCTGCGCTTCGGGCGGATGGAGGACGCTCCGATCCCGCTCCACGTGATCGCCGCCGATGTGCTGACCGGCAAGGACGTTCGGCTGTCGAGCGGTCCCGCTGTCGATGCCGTCCTTGCCAGCGCTGCCATTCCGGGGATTCTCCCGCCGGTAGTCGTCGAGGGTCGCGCGCTGGTGGACGGTGGCGTGGTCAACAACACCCCGATCTCGCATGCCATCGAACTCGGTGCCACGACGGTGTGGGTACTGCCCACCGGATATGCCTGCACGCTGTCCGAGGTTCCCCGCAGCGCACTCGGGATGGCTCTGCTCGGGGTGACGCTCGCGATTAATCAACGCCTCGCACTCGACATCGAACGTTATGAGGGCGCCGCCGACATCAAGGTCGTGCCACCCCTCTGCCCACTGGACACCAGCCCCGCAGATTTCGGCGACGCGGACGAGTTGATACGGCGGGCCCGCGAGCAGACTGCGCAATGGCTCGACGAGGCCCCCGTCGAGGTCGGGCAGGCAGACCTGCTTCTGCCACACATGCACAGATAGAGCTTCAGCGGCTACGCGGACACTGTAATCCCGGTCACATCACCGCAGATCGACACGGGCGCAGCGGTGATTTGATTTCACCGTGGGGTCGCTACTGTGAGTGCATGGCGGTCACGGTGGAGCGGGCAGTGCTGGATCAGGCGGAAGACATCGTCCAGATGCACTGGGACGCAGAGGATTGGCTTGCCGAGCAGCAGATCGACCCGCCGTGCCGCGGTGATGTGTCGCTCGCCGATGTGCGTGAGCAGATCGAGGCCGGAGAATGGCGCGTCGCGCGCTCCGGTGGAATCGTGGCGGGCGCCCTGCGCGTGCTGCGCGCAGATCCCGACATCTGGGTCGACGACGAGGTTCCCGCTACCTACGTCGCGCGGGTGATGACGGATCGCCGCCATGCGAGCCCAGGGTTGGGAGCGCAACTGTTGCGGTGGGTGGACGAGCACGCCCGGAGTGAGGCCGTGTCCGTCGTCCGACTCGAGTGCGTGGAAACCAACAGCCGACTGCGCACGTACTACGAGGAGCAGGGTTTCTTCCTGGTGGGCCGCCGCGACTTCGAGGTCGAATGGCCCAGCGTCGTGCTGTTGGAGAAGGCCGTTCGCTGATGATCAGAGCGGATCGAGGATGCGGTGCAGGAATTGCCGTAGCCGCTGCCCGGTCGGGTTCGTCAGTAGGTCCTTCGCCGTACCGCGTTCGAGAACGACGCCGCCGTCGATGAACAGCACCTGATCGGCCACCTGCTGCGCGAACCGGATTTCGTGAGTCACGATCACCATGGTCCAGCCCTCGGTCGCAAGATCACGGATCACGCGGAGGACCTCGCCGACGAGTTCGGGGTCGAGTGCGGACGTCGGTTCGTCGAACAACATCAGTTTGGGCTTCAGTGCGAGTGCTCGAGCGATGCCGACGCGCTGTTGCTGGCCACCCGAGAGTTGATACGGGTACTGATCCGCCTTGTCCGCCAGCCCCACCTGAGTGAGCAGTGCGAGGGCGTCGGCGCGCGCTTCCTCTCTCGGCCGCTTCTGGACGACCACCGGACCCTCGGTGACGTTCTGAAGCACCGTCTTGTGCGGAAACAGGTTGTGGGCCTGGAACACCATGCCGCTCTGTGCCCGGAACCGAGCCAAGGTGGACCGGTCCACCTGGGCAGCGAAGTCGACCGACACCTCACCGATCGAGATCACGCCGGCGTCCGCGCGGTCCAGCGCATTGAGTGTTCGCAACACCGTGGTCTTTCCCGAACCGGACGGGCCGATGATCACGGTGACGGTGCCGGGCAGAACCTCGAAGCTGATGTCGCGCAGCACTCGATGTTCACCGAACGATTTCTCGACGCCGGAAACGTTGAGCAGTGGGGTGCGAGTGTCGGTCATCTGGCCACATACCTGTCGAGTCGGGCCTCGAGTCGGCCCTGAACGGCCGAGAGGACGATGCAGATCGCCCAGTAGTACAGCGCCGCGACACCGTACAGGGCGAAGAAGTCGAACGTGGGTGCGGCGGCGAGTTGCGCGACGCGGAAAAGTTCGGTGACGAGGATCGTCGAGGCCAGGGAGGTGTCCTTGACCAGCGAGATGAGCGTGTTGGACAGCGGCGGAACGGCGACGCGGGCCGCCTGCGGTAGAACGATCCGCTGCAACGTCGTGGTGTATCCCATGCCGATGGTCTGGGCGGCTTCCCACTGACCTTTCGGGATGGACAGGATCGCCGAACGAATGACTTCCGCGGCGTAACCCCCGACGTTGAGGCTGAACGCGATCACCGCCGCCGGGAACGGTTCGAGCGTCACCCCGAATTGCGGCAACGCGTAGAAGACGATGAACAGCTGCACCAGCAACGGTGTGCCCCGGATGATCGAGATGTAGAAGCGGGCCGCGATCGACAACGGCGTGATCGAGGAAATTCTGGCCAGCGCGACGAGCAGGGCAATGACCAAACCGATGGTGAAGCTGACGAGGGTCAGCGGAATCGTCATGGTGAGTGTGGCCTTCAGCATCGGCCACAGGTTGTCCAGGATCAGTTGGATCGTTGCGTCGTCCACTCCGGCGCTCCTCGTGCGTGCCGGCTCAGTTACTCGGCGCGGACACGTCGGTGCCGAAGTACTTGTCCGAGATCTTCGCCAGTGTGCCGTCGGCGCGCAGGTCGGCGAGTGCCTTGTCGATGTCGGACATCAGACCACTGTCCTTCCGGGCGGCGAAGGCCTGTTCGCTCGTGTCGCCGGTCTCGGCCGCGATCTTCACGCCCGCGTCATTCGTCTGCTTCTGATACTCCGCGACGGCGAGGTTGTCGTTGACGGTGGCGTCCACTCGTCCGTCCTTCAAAAGTGTGATCGCTTGTACGAAGCCCTCCACGGACTCGACGTTTGCCCCGGCGTCCCTTGCGACCTGGGCCCAGTTGCTGGTCGCGGATTGTGCTGCGGTCTTTCCGTTCAGATCGTCGAGTCCGGTGATCGAGTTGTCGTCGGCGCGGGTCACGATCACACCCTCCGACACCGTGTACGGCGTCGACAGGTCGTACTTCTGGGTGCGCTCGTCGTTCACGGTGACCTGGTTGGCGACCAGGTCGTACCGCTTCGCCTCGAGGCCGGCGAAGATGGAGTCCCACGGGGTCTGGGTGAACTCGACGGACACACCGAGTTTGTCACCGACGGCGCGGATGACCTCGACGTCATAGCCGGTGAGCTGGCCGTCGGGGCCCTGATAGCTGAACGGGGTGTAGGTGCCCTCGGTGCCTACCTTGAGGACGCCCGCCTCGCGCACCTGGTCGATGACCGGGCCGGAGTCGGAATTGCTGCATCCTGCCAGGGACAGGGCGGTCACAGCGGCGATCAGGATGGCCGTAAGTGTGCGTCGCACGGTGTTCCTCCTCGTTCGGCGGATCAGCTCACCGTACTGGTCGAGTGCGGTTCGGAGAGGATCTTCCGCGTACGACCTCGGCGAGCAGTTCCGGGTCGCTGGTTCCGTCGGCCCAGGCGTGGCAGGTATGGAGGCAGAAGCCGGCACCGAAGTGCCGATCTCCTCACGGCGGTCCGGCCGTCGGCAGCCAGTTATCACGTTGACCTCGAAGTCCGACTACGCCGCCCAAGCGATAGAGCCGCTGTCTACTTCGGTGCCATGCGGATGGCCCCATCGAGGCGGATGGTTTCACCGTTGAGCATGGCGTTGTCGACGATATGAGCCGCGAGAGCCGCGTACTCGGTGGCTCGGCCGAGGCGAGATGGGTGTGGAACTTGCTTGCCGAGTGAGGTTTGCGCATCCTCGGGAAGTCCGGCCAGCATCGGCGTTTCGAAGATTCCGGGTGCGATGGTGACTACTCGGATGAGATGGCGCGCAAGTTCGCGGGCAATCGGTAAGGTCATTGCCGCGACTCCACCTTTCGATGCCGCGTACGCCGGCTGACCGATCTGACCGTCGAATGCTGCTACGGATGCGGTGTCGATGATGACGCCACGCTCGCCGTCCACCGGCTCGGTCTGCGCAATCCTCTCGGCTGCAAGTCGAAGCACGTTGAAAGTTCCGATCAAGTTTATGCGAATTACCTGCTCAAAATCTGAGAGCGGAAGGGGTCCGCTCTTTCCGAGAACCTTGCCTGGCGTTCCCACGCCGGCGCAATTGACTACCACCCGCAAATCACCGAGGGATGCGGCGAAGTCGATCGCCGACTGGACGTCACCAGACGAGGTGACGTCGGCGGCCACGAAGTAGGCGCGCTTGCCCATCTCTTTCGCAGCGACGTCTCCTCCGGAGGATGGCAGATCCAGCAATACGACGTGTGCTCCACGCTCGTGCAAGGTGCGGGCGGTGGCATTGCCGAGGCCGGATGCTCCACCGGCGACGACGGCAACGGCTTCGGTGATGTTCATTGGTTCTCCTCTGTTCTGGACAACTGACGCATTGCCGACCGTGAATAGTTGTGGCCGTGTATGGCGAAGAATTGGACGGCCAATGCCGCTGCTTGCCTTCTGGATCGAGGGTCTTGGCCACCGGTGGAAACACTGTTGGGTGTCGGGGTCAGATGCGTTCGATGATGGTGGCGTTTGCCAGCCCACCGCCTTCACACATGGTCTGCAGGCCGTAGCGTCCGCCGGTGGTTTCGAGCTGGTTGACCAGTGTGCCGAGGAGGCGGGTGCCCGAGGAGCCGAGCGCGTGGCCGAGGGCGATGGCACCGCCGCGCGGGTTCAGCTTGGCCGGGTCGGCACCGAACTCGTGCGCCCAGGCCAGCGGCACCGGCGCGAAGGCCTCGTTGACCTCGTAGGCGTCGATGTCGTCGATGCTCAGCCCCGACTTCGCGAGGATCTTCTTCGTCGCCGGGATCGGGGCGGTGAGCATGAACACCGGGTCGTCGCCGGCAACGGAGAACGAGTGGAACCGCGCCCGCGGCGTCAGCCCCATCTGCGAGGCCATTTTCTCGCTCATGATCAGCGCCGCGGATGCGCCGTCGGTCAGCGGCGACGAGTTACCCGGGGTGATGTGCCACTGCGCCTCGGGGAACCGGGCCGCGTACTTTTCGGAGTAGAAGGACGACTTCAACCCGGACAGCCCCTCCGCGGTGGTCGAGGCGCGCATGGTCTCGTCGACGAGGTGCGTCACCGTCTCACCGGCCGCGTTGGTCACCTCGATCGGCAGGATTTCCTTGTCGAACAGCCCCTTCGCGGCGGCGTCGGCGGCACGCTGATGCGACTGCGCCGAGAAGGCGTCGAGGGTGTCGCGGTCGAACTTCCACTTCGCGGCGATCAGTTCGGCCGAGATGCCCTGGTTGACCAGGCCCTCGGGGTAACGAACGGCGATACCGGGACCGGAGGTGTCCTGCCCGAGTGTCGTACTGCCCAACGGAATCCGCGACATCGACTCCACCCCGGCGGCGATCACAATGTCGTAGGCGCCGGCGATAACGCCCTGCGCCGCGAAGTGCGCCGCCTGCTGACTCGAACCACACTGCCGGTCGATCGTGGTAGCCGGGACCGAATCCGGGAAGCCGGCCGACAGCACCGCGGTACGCGAAATGTTCACCGCCTGCTCACCGACTTGAGAAACGCAGCCGCCGATCACGTCGTCGACCTGCGCGGGGTCGATGCCGTTGCGCTCGACCAGGGTGCGCAGCACGTGCGCGAGGAGTTCGACCGGGTGGGTGCCGGACAGCGCGCCGCCCGGCTTGCCCTTACCGGAGGCGAGGCGGACGACGTCCACGATGACAGCGTCGGTCATATTGAGCCCTTCGAAAAGTTATGCGAGTTTCCTACGCGGGGGTGCAGTGTCGCAATCAGGAGTCGGCGATCGCATTCGTGCAGAGGGTTTTTGGACATCTTATGAAGTCGTTATTCGACGATGACTGCCGAAACCGACCCGGATACAGTTGTCGACGTGCCCGGGTTGGTTCCGGCATGCATGCCGCTCGAGGTCTGCGTCGCTGTAGCTAGCGGCATCGGAGGATCAGTAGATGATGACGCCGCGGATGTTGAGGCCAGCGTGCATGTCGGCGTACCCCTGATCGAGTTCGTCGAGGGAGTAGGTGCGAGTGATGATTTCGTCGAGTTTGAGTTGGCCGGCCTTATACATGTCCAGCATCTTGGTGACGTCCCACATCGGGGATACTCCGCCGAACATCGATCCCTGAATTCGCTTCTGATAGAGCGTCAGCTCGAAAGGAGAAATCGGCAGTCCGATGTGCGACGAGTCGCCAAGCGCAGTGAGTACGACGGTGCCGCGCTTCGCGACGGAATCGAAGGCTTCGGTGATGTGTTCGGGCTCGAGGGTGCCGACGGTGACGATGGTTGCCGCCGCGCCTTGCCCGTTGGTCAAGTTTCGGGCGATCTCGGTCGCCTCGGTCATGTCGGCGGCGGTGTGTGTTGCGCCGATCTCGAGTGCCTTCGATCGCTTGAATTCCACCGGGTCAACTGCAATGACGTTGGTAGCACCGCCGTGACGGGCTCCTTGCAAGGCGAAGGCGCCGATGCCACCGATGCCCATGACGATCACGGTGTCTCCGGGGACCGGCTGTGCCATGTTGAAACCGGATCCCCACCCGGTGTTGACGCCGCACCCCACTAAGCAGGCCTTGTCGAGGGGGATGGCTTTGTCGATCTTGACTGCGGATACCACGCCTACTGTGGTGTATTCGGAGAACGTAGAAACACCACACCACTGACCGACCGGTTTACCGTCGAGGGACATCCGCCAGCTCTGGGGGTCATCGAATCGGGAGCCGAGCATCAAGTGCTGTGCGAGGTCGCAGAGGTTGCCGTGGCCTGTTGCGCACATCTTGCAGCGTCCGCACTGCGGTAAACAGGAAAGTACGACATGGTCGCCGACCTCCCAGCCGGGAGTATGCGGGCCGACCATCTCCACAACGCCGGCTCCCTCGTGTCCGACACACATCGGAAAGTGGCCGATGCCCATGTGTCCCGCGGCGATGCTGGCCTCGGTGTGGCAGAGACCGGATGCTGCCATCTTGATAAGTAGTTCGCCCTGCCGAGGCTCGTCCAGATCCAGTTCGACGATCTCGAACTTACCTGGCTGTTCGCGCAGGATCGCTCCGCGGGTTTTGATCGTTGCCATGCTGATGCCTGCTCCTATATGTCTCGACGTGTGTTCACGAAATTCGAGTGCGGTGTCAGAGGCGACGCCTGGTAGCCGTCCTAGCGCGAGATGTGAATGCCGTTGATCGAGTAGAAGCGGTTACCGCAACGAGCCGAATTCCTGACTCCCGCATCCTGGCGAACTGGCTATACCGCCACGCTCCGATCGGCCGTTGCGTTCGTGGCTCGAAATCGAGTGAGTGGTCTGGAGACCAGCTTCCGGGGGCCTGATCCGGTGCGCGGAGCAGGCCCCCGGAAGCTGGTTCGACTTTGTTATCCGGCGGAGACGGCGGGCTGCGGAAGGGAAATCCTCGGCGCGACTTCGCTCTGGATCATCGCGAGAGAATTGAACCAGGGGGCGGGATCGTCGGAGTAGTCGTGGGATTCGATCTGCAGCGTGCCCCATCCGCCGCTGGCCTCGAACAACGTATTGATCTTGTCTACCACGGTGTCCGGCGAGCCCACACAGAACACGTTGTCGACAACCCATTCGAGATCGACATCGGCCCTGTCCGCTCCGGCGTCCTTGATGAATCCGTCCATCATGCCGAAGCGCCACCAGATCGGAATGAGGTAGCGCTCGAAGCAGTATCCGATAGGCCCTTCCATCACAAGCCGCTTGGCCTCCTTGTCCGTGTCAGCGACGAACACCGTCTGGGACACGTGATAGCGCGAACGATCAGTGACGTGCCCATTGGCCTCCGCGGCGGTGGAGTAGATGTCCCAGTGCATCTTCAGGGCGTCCAGCCCGGAGAAGATCGACATCGGTCGGAATCCGCGCTCGCCCGCGAACTGCATCGACGGTGACTTGGCGCTGAATCCGGTCACGGCGATTTCCGGTGCACCACCCCACGGACTGAGGTCGGCCAGCTTGTGCTGATCGTCGCCCTCGTCGCCGTGCTTCTCTTCCGGGTAGCCGGCGTTCCAGAAACGTCCTTCATAGAAGAAGGGTTCGCGTTTCCAGATTTTCTCCATGATGTCGAGGGACTCGCGGACCATCTCGTTGGTGAACTGGGTGTCTTGACCGTTCTTGATGCCATGAATGTACGAGGCGTCCGGATAGGCGCCGGCACCCACGCCGAGGAAGTACCGGCCCTCGAGGATCTGCGACAGCCAGCCCACCATGATCGCGAGCTTCGCCGGATTGTGGTGGGGAAGGATGTGAGCCATCGGCGCAAACTTGATCCGCTCGGTCTCGCGTGCGGCTGCTGCGATGATCAACTCTGGGTTGGGGATATTTTCCCAACGCTGTGATGCGTGCTCGGAGAACATGATCGAGTCGAAGCCGATCTTGTCGGTCTCGATGGCCTGCTTTACGCACCAGTCGAACGTCTGGCGCGCGGTCCGCTCGGGGCGCATGTACGGGTGAACGATGAGTCCTGTTTCCATTGCCATTGTTCTGTCCTTTCATCGGGTGAGGGTGTTCCTGGGCGAGGACTTTGTGGCCACGCGCCTCGCCGGGCGGGTCGGTTCAGGAATAGAAGATGTCGTAAGCGTGTTTGGTGTCCATGTACTCCTTGACGTGGATAATTTTTCCGTCAGCGACTTCGAATAAGAAGTGATATTGGTTTTTGTAGACGCGGCCATTGTTGAGTTCTGCATAGGACTCCGCCTCGACGGCAACTCGGTCACCCTGAG
The DNA here is from genome assembly GCF_023667485.2 of Rhodococcus sp. MSC1_016. Taxonomy (NCBI): domain Bacteria; kingdom Bacillati; phylum Actinomycetota; class Actinomycetes; order Mycobacteriales; family Nocardiaceae; genus Rhodococcus; species Rhodococcus sp. MSC1_016. The sequence goes on along the minus strand of NZ_JAMOZI020000001.1, from coordinate 3,671,920 downwards.
CGACGGCACCTGTAGTTGTAATCTGCAGTGCGCCTTCTCTATAGATGCTCGTTACACCGCGGAGGAGTTCACCAAGTCGCTTCTTGTCGTAGTTGCCCGACATTCCCTCGATCTGCCCTGACACCCAGTAAGTCGCATCGGGGTGGAGGCAATCCAGGATGGCATCCACGTCTCCTGTCGAGAACACCTTGGCGAAATTATTCGCAATTTCTATGTTTTGTTCCGGGGTTGTCACGTACTTCTCCAGACATGATTCGGAATGGTCGTACTGTGGATGAATAACTACGGAGCAGGATTAGAGCGCGCCGACGCCGGTTTCTATTTCCGCGAGGCGCTCGACGAGTGCGCGCTTGTTGATCTTGGTCGCGGACATCGGCCAGTCATCGGGTTGGACGACGTGCACCGCGCGGGGGACCTTGTACCGCGCGATCCTGCCTTGGCAGAACTCGATCAGTTCATCGGGCTCGACGGTGTGGCCTGCGCGAATCTCGATGAATGCGACGGGAACCTCGTCGAGACGCTCGTCGGGTCGGCCGATCACGGCCGCGGCCTTGACGGCCGGATGCTCACACAGGAAGGCTTCGACCTCGATGGCCGCAACGTTCTCGCCGCCGACCTTGAGCATGTCCTTCAGCCTGCCGTGGAACACGAGGCAGTCCGTCTCGGTCCGGCTGTACAAATCGCCGGTGTGGAACCACCCATCCGCGTCGATCGCAGCTGCTGTCTTGATCGGATCCTTGTAATAGCCCTCCGTGACGCAGTATCCGCGCACGAGCATTTCGCCCGGGGTGCCCTGAGGTTGTTCGGCGCCGGTGTCGGGATCGACGATGCGCAGCTCGATTCCAGGGGCAGCCTTGCCCTGGGTTCCCGAGCGGTCGGCGATGGTGTCGGATCGCTCGCTGAGCGCGTAGATGCCAGCGGTTTCGGTCATCCCGCACGCGGCCACGAGTTCTGCGGTGGGGAAGGTTTGCTGAACCTGCTCGATCAGCACGCGAGGTCCTATCAAGAATAGATAGCGAAGTGAGTCGAGCGCTGATGCGTCGAACGAGGGGTGGTCGAGCAACGACTGCATCATCGCGGGGAACCACGGCCAACCAGTGGTTGGACGCTCGCGCTCCATCAGCATCAGGGCGCGACCGGGTTCGAAATAGACGTCGGTGACATAAGTGCCTCCGGCACCCATCGCTCCGATCAGTGGCGAGAGTGCGGCGATGTGGAACAGCGGTCCACCTGCCCAGCTGATGTGGCGATCGTTCGTCACGAGCCGTTTGCCGGCGCGCTCGACTGGTCCGCGGGTCAAAGCCTCATGGGTAAGGATGCAGCCTTTGGGGTTCGCAGTTGTGCCTGAGGTGTACAGGATTGCTGCGGCGTCGCGAATTCTGACTCGCCGCCGAATCTGATCGACATCCGAGGGGGGAACGGTCTCCTCCAACCGATCAAGCGTCGAGCGGCCGATGAACCCTCGGTTGTTGCTCTCACCGCGGAGGAGTACCGCCTGCCGCAGCAGGGGTGCCTCCGGAAGGTGCAGGTCCCGGTCCGTGGCGGCCTCGGCCAATGATGGAAGAGCGTCGCGCATGACATCGACGAAGTCGACATAAGCGTCATCCGCGGACACCGTCAACAGTGCGGCCAAGTCCGCGTTTCGGATGATGTACCCGAGCTCACTGGCCTTGTGTCGGGCATTGAGCGGAACGATCACACCGCCGATCAGCGCCGCGCCGAAGAAGCCCTCGATGAACTCGATTCCGTTCGGGGCGAGCAGGCCGACGTGGTCGCCCCGACGTACCCCGAGGGCGATGAGTCCCCGCGCAACGTGTGTAGCCCGTTCGAGCACGTCTGCGTAGGTGTATCGGCTGTCCGGGAAAACGATCAAGTCCCGGTCAGGATGGCTCCGGGCCCCGCGGACCAGGAGATCTGCAACCGGTAGCACCTCGCACCAGTCACCATTGTCAACCATGTCGTTCCTCGCTCGATCGTGAACACCAGGGGAGTTCCATCGGATGCCGGCGGAGTGTCCTCCATCCGCCGGGCGCTGAGCCGCCGACTAACGGAACAGCTCCTCATCGGAACTCCGCGTCGGTGTGGTGCCCATCACTCTGCCGACTCCGCGGCGTGTATGGAACCCGTTCCTCTACGCGATCCACTACGCATCTAGTCGGGCTCGTACGAGAGCTATCTTCGTGCAGGTCAGAGCCGGTTTCGCGGCTGGTCTGCGCGTCATGGCCGGCGTCGTGTCACATGCTGTCAGATCTTGACCCCGTAGTTGCACAGTGTCACGATGGCGCAGTGGACGGGGTTCCCTGACTCCACGCCGCGCGGGGTACCCAGGAAGGCATCGTGAACGCCGACGAATGGCGCGAAATACGCGAACTGCACGCGAAGGGCGCAACGATCAAGGGCATTGCCGAGAGTCTCGGTATGTCGCGGAACACTGTTCGTCGCGCACTTGCTTATGACGAGCCGCCCACAGACCACCGTCCCCGGAAGGGGTCGGTCGCCGACGCCTTCGAACCGGCGATTCGGACTCTGCTGGCCGAAGACCCGGACATCAGCATCGCCGACATTCACCGTGCTATTGGTTGGGACAGATCACGGAACACCCTTGCCAAGTTGGTGCGCCACATTCGGTCGGAATCGTCGAACCAGCCACCAGAAGTCGCTCCGTATCCCCAGTACGGCAGCAGTATTCCGACCTTCTCGACGGGGTTCGTCGGTCGAGACGGGGAATTGTTCGCCCTCCGGCGGCTCCTGGGTACTACACGCCTGATTACGATTACCGGTCCTGGCGGCATCGGAAAGACCCGCCTCGCTGTTCAGACAGCCACCGACTTCCGGAGGGCATTCGCGGACGGCGTGCGCTTCATTGAACTGGCGTCTTTGAAGACATCGGGGCTTCTTGCTCAGGAGGTCCTCGACGGACTGGGGATCGGTCAACCCGACCTGCCTGGGCGTCCGCTCGAGGAGGTCTTGGTTCACTACCTCAGGCACAAGCAGATGTTGATCATTCTCGACAACTGTGAGCACATCGTCGATTCCTGTGCGGACCTTGTCGCCTACCTACTTCGCCACACGACGCAGGTTAGTATCATCGCCACCAGTCGTGAACGTCTCGCTGTCCCAGCCGAGCACGTTTTCACGTTGGCACCACTCTCGACGACACGCTCCGACGATTCCGGATCCGTCGGCGCCGCCCTCCAGCTATTCGAAAGCCGAGCGGCAGCAGTGCTTGCGGGCTTTTCCATCACCGATCGCAATCGCGACACTGTCCGTCGAATATGTAGCCAGCTGGACGGTATTCCGCTGTCGATCGAACTCGCCTGCGCACGATTGAGCGTGCTTTCGGTCCAAGACCTCGAGCAGCGGCTCGATCGACGGCTGGAGCTGCTGACAACCGGAAATCGGTCCGGACCCGAACGGCATCGCACCTTGCAGGCCACGGTCGATTGGAGTTATGAGCTCTGTACATCGGCCCAGCAAAAGCTATGGGCGCGCTTGTCCGTCTTCGTCGACGAGTTCGACCTACCGATGGCCGAACAGGTGTGTAGCGACGACGAGTTACCCGCGCAATTGATCCTCGACGGCATCTCCGCACTCGTGGGGAAATCGCTGTTGCAACGCGAGCAGAGGGGTGATTCGGCCCGATTCCGCATGCTTGAAACGATCCGCGAATACGGAGCCGGGAAGCTCAGTCCGACCGAAGCCGACGCACTACAACTGAGGCACCTCGAGTCGTGCTCAACGCTTGTTAGGTCCTCCGTCGAGTCCTGGGCGAGCTCCGGACAGCAGCGGGCAGGTGAATTGCTGCGAAGCAACCGGGCCAATCTGCGCAAGGCCTTGCACACCGCGCTATCGGCGGGAAGCGACAAGATGCTTTCCACCGCCACCGAACTCGTCTCAACGGCCTGGTTCCTCTGGTCCTCTGGATTTTCGGTGCGTGAGCATCGGATGTGGTTGATGCGTATCGCCGAGAGAGATACCGCTCCCACAGCTCGCCGAGGCCGGCTGCTGGCGACCCTGGGACTGGTCCAGACAATGCAAGGCGATCGGTCGGCGGCGTCAGAGGTTCTCGACGAATCGATCCGACTCGCCTCGGCGTGCGGTGACGACGCGACCATAGCCTTCGCAACGCAGACCAAAGGACTGAAGGACTACCTGGACGGTGACTTCGAGTCGGCCGAACCGCTCTTCAAAGACGCTCTGAACAGGTATGAGGAACTGCCCGAGAACATCGATCTGCTGTGGGCACTCCATATTGAAATGGGGATGTTTTACTGCTCCACCCTGGACACTGTGCGCGCGCTCGAGCATTTCGAGTTTGTACGTGCGCACTCTGAACTCGCGGGGGAGCGATGGATGCTGTCCTATGCCGTTTATGGCCTCGGTCTCGCTGCCTTGGCGGATGAACGATACGATGAGGCACTGCGCCGTGCGATGGAAAGCCTCGCCCTGAAAAGGGAGTTTCTCGACGACGTGGTCGGCACGTCTCTGGTAACTGACCTGCTCAGCTGGGCGGAGGCGGCCGCAGGGTCGAAAGAACGTTCGGCGGTCCTTCTCGGCGCGGCGTCGCGAATGTGGGAGTCGTTCGGCATGCAACTTTATGGATCCCGGCATTGGGTGGAGCGGCGCGCCGAGTTCGAGTCGACCGCCCGCACCGGCCTCGGGGATGAGCGGTTCGCACAATGTCGCCGCCGTGGGGCGGAGATGTCGATACCGGAGATGGTCCGTTTTGCCCTGAAAGAGGAAGTGCCTATCGAGCACAGATCTTCGGGGTCGTCAGCTGCCGCACTGCTGTCACCGCGCGAACTCGAAGTCGCCCGGCTTATTGCGGATGGACTGTCGAACAAAGAGATCGCGGCGCGGATGGTCCTGTCTCCCCGCACGGTCGAGGGCCATGTCGTGAGGATCCTCCGCAAGCTTGGAATGACTGGCCGCCACCAGGTAGCGACAGCCTTCGTCGGCAACGCACATGTAGTCGGCTAACCGCGTTCTAGGCATCTATGGGCGGATGTTTACATTTACGTTGACGTTGACAGGGCGGTTATCTTCTGCGACGCTCGTCACATTCGCATTGCCTGAGCTGACTTCGCCTATCTCCGGTAGTTATCAGCCAGCTCGATTGCAGCCACGAATCGAAGTCCTGAAGTCGCACACTCTCGCAGAAGGAATCAACCTATGGACAGACTGGACGGCAAAGTCGCACTCGTCACCGGGGCGGCTCGCGGAATGGGGGCGTCCCACGCCCGGAGATTCGTCGAGGAGGGCGCCAAGGTCATCTTGACGGACTTGTCTGATGCCGCTGGCAAAGAGTTGGCCGAAGATCTTGGGGAAAATGCCCTTTTCCTTCATCACGATGTCACTGATCCGCAGTCGTGGACCGAGGTGGTCGAACACAGCGTCCGTGCCTTTGGTGACATCACGGTCCTCGTCAACAACGCGGGTATTCTCGGACCCGTTACACAGACCGCAGAACTGAGTGAGGCCGACTATCGGACTGTGTGCGCGATCAATCAAGACGGGGTCTTCTACGGGATGAAGTCGGTCCTACCGTCCATGGAACACGCAGGAATCGGCGCCATCGTCAACATCTCGTCCATCGCCGGAATCGCGGCCAACTACGGATTTCCCAGCCTCGCCTACGTTGCGAGCAAATTCGCGGTACGCGGCATGACGAAGGCAACCGCGATCGAGTATGGGCCGAAGAATATCAGGGTCAATTCCGTCCATCCGGGTTTTATCCAGACACCGATGATGGTGGAAGCTACCGATGAATCGGGCGGTGACGCGCTCGGACTGATCCCTTTGGGAAGAATCGCCGATCCGAACGAGGTGTCCAATCTCGTGCTCTTCCTTGCTTCGGACGAATCCTCGTACATCACCGGTGCCGAACACCTTATCGACGCCGGCATGCTCGCCCAATAGGTTCGGCTCGTCCGCCGGGGGCAAATTGCGTACGCCGGCCAGCCCCTCGAGAGCCGATCGGAAACTGACGCGCAATCGGGGCGGGGAGGCCATGTGGAACGGACGGCGCAGCGGACCGCATCCGGGCAGGACCGGGTCACGAACGACCCGATCCAACCGGCCGCGTCCGAGGTGACGTGGGTGATCCTCGCACCGTTCGGGCCCGCGCAGGTCGAAGAACCCGGACAGGGTGGCCGCCCACACCAGCCGGCCGGAGTCGTGGTCGACGCCGACCGTCAGACACTTGTGGCCCTTCTTGTACGAGATCTCGTCGATCCCGATCGGCCGCAGCCCGGCCAGCGGGTCCCAGGCCGCTGTCCGGGCGCGCCACCGCCGCGGCCGTGTCGTCGAAAGCAATGCCGTCGATCACCGTCTTCTCGAACACCCAACTCCATATCCTGGCCTCGCGCATGCCGTTCCCGCACGCGTAGCCGACTGACCCTGGACTGACCAGAATGACACTGGGACAACGTCGTGCGCCCTCACCCTCGACGAACTCCACCCTCGATTACAGCAGTAGAGCCGCAATCGGCGCAGGGCTACCGCGCCATCGGGGTGACCGCTAGGAGATCACCCTGATGCCATACGGTGGGCGATCAGGGAGCATGCTCCGCCGGAACCCGCTGAACGGGGGGTGGGGACTCTCCCCGGTGCTCGTAATGAGTGTTCGGAATGTACCGGCCGCCGCACTTGGTCCAGGACCGCGGTAGGGCCCGTTGACAGGGGTGAATCCGGGAGCTGAACCTCGTAATCTGGAAGTAGACGTGGGAGGTGATCGCATGGGATGTGTTGCACGATCGTGCAAGGGTGTTCGTACGTCGTGCCCGGTCCCGAAGTCTCTGTCGGTACCCATTGTGATCAGCGTCGACAGCGCTAGATCCTTCGTGACCCGTCGACGCATCCGAAGAGCGCTGAGCGATGAGAGCAATAGGTGCAGGGATGGTCGCGGGCGACCCATTTGCTACGCAACGTGACCTGCCCGTTGATCTCACCACGGAGCTGACTGCGGCCGGGTTCGAACATCCTGTGGAGATCGGTAAGGGTGGCTTCGGTGTCGTGTACAAGTGTGCACAGCCAGACCTGGACCGCGTAGTCGCTGTGAAGGTCCTCACGGCTGACCTGGACGAGATCAATCGTGCCCGTTTCTTCCGTGAACAACGGGCGATGGGCCGTTTGACGGGTCACCCGAATATCGTCAGCATCCTGCATGTCGGAACGACCGGCAGTGGCCGCCCGTATCTGGTGATGCCGTACTACTCGAGGGACTCGCTCGAGATGCGGGTGCGGCGGGAAGGGCCGATGACTCAATCCGAAGCGCTTCGTGTCGGGGTGAAGATCGCGGGTGCGTTGGAAACGCGCACCGCGCGGGCATCCTTCATCGAGATGTCAAGCCCGGGAACATCCTCCTTACCGACTACGGTGAGCCGGTGCTCACCGATTTCGGCATCGCCCATATTGCGGGCGGGTTTCACACCGCTACCGGTACGGTCACCGGATCGCCGGCATATACCGCGCCCGAGGTGCTCGGGGGCGGTACACCGAGCGCTGCCTCGGATATTTACGGCCTCGGAGCCACGCTTTTCTGCGCTGTCACCGGGCACGCCGCGTTCGAGCGCCGCAGCGGAGAGCAGGTGGTGGCTCAGTTCCTCCGGATCACCACACAGGCTGCTCCCGACCCCCGCGAGCATGGTGTCGATTCGGACGTCAGTTCGGTTATCGAGAGCGCTATGGCCGCAAATCCGCGCGATCGTCCGGCCACTGCAGCTGAGTTCGGCGAACAGCTGCGGCAGGTGCAGCTTCGCGAGGGGTTCCCCGTCGACGACATGGCGTTGCCGGGTGAGCCGGACAATGTGCGGCGACCCCAGCCGGGACCTACTTCGCGGATGCCCGCACGGAAAATCCCCCTGGAAACGACTAGTTTCGTGGGTCGGCGGCGCGAACTGGACGAAACGAAGCGGATGCTGTCGGACGCACGACTGGTGACGCTGACGGGTATCGGTGGCGTCGGGAAAACCCGCCTCGCGTTGCGGTTGGCCGCGGACCTGAATGGTCAGTTCCGAGACGGTGCCGTCTTGGTCGAACTGGGCGAGTTGCAAGACCAATCGCTATTGGTGAGCGCGGTGGCCGCCGCGGTGGGGATCCGGGATCATTCCTCCCGGTTCCTTGTGGACGTGATCATCGAGCAGCTCATTCCCAAGAACATGCTGCTTGTGCTCGACAACTGTGAGCATCTCGTCGACGCAGTCGCGGTACTGACTGAGACGCTCATACGCACGTGCGGAGAGCTGAAGATCGTGGCGACGAGTCGCGAGCCGCTGGGTATCGGCGGTGAGGCAGTTCTGCGCGTTCCGCCGCTGACGGTCCCTGATGCAGAGACTGATTCACTCGCGTCGACGCCGAGTGAATACGACGGTGTGATGCTGTTCATGGAGCGGGCCACGGCGGCAGTTCCGGGGTTCGAGTTAACCGATGATAATCGGCCGACCATCACTCGAATCTGTCAACGACTCGAAGGTCTGCCACTGCCGATCGAGTTGGCTGCGGCCCGACTGCGGGCGCTGTCTTTGGATCAAGTCCTCCAACGTCTCACGGACAGATACAGACTGCTGACCGTGGGCAGTCGTGGTGCACCGACACGGCAACAGACACTGCGCCTATCGGTCGACTGGAGTTATGACCTGTGCACCCCCCGCGAACGGCAGGTGTGGGCTCGGGTTTCGGTATTCGCCGGAGTGTTCGAACTGGATGACGCGAATGGGATCTGCGGCCTGGGGATGTCACCGGAAGACCTACTCGATGCGTTGGCATCGTTAGTCGACAAGTCGATCCTGATTCGCGAGGAATGGGGCACCACAGTGTGCTTCAGGATGCTCGAGACGCTCCGTGAATATGGCCGCGAGAAGGCGGAAGAGACAGCCGAATTCGCGGACCTGCGTCGGCGTCACCACGACTGGTATCAGCGGCTGGTAGTCGAAGCCGAGGCAGAGTGGATCAGTGCACACCAACTGGAGTGGATCACTCGTCTCGAACGTGAAAACTCGAATTTGCGAGAGGCGTTGGAATTCAGCTTGGCCAGGGATGACGATGCTGCGATCGAATCCAGCCTGACCATGACGGCGACGCTGCTGCTGTTCTGGCTCACCCGTGGCCGGTTCAACGAAGGACGCAACTGGCTCGGTCGTGCACTCGCGCGCAAGACCCAGGATTCGACGGCCGAACGTGTCAAGGCCTTGTATGCCGCGAGCGTTCTCGCCGAAATACAGGGCGATCTCTCTGTCGCAGCTGACTTCGTCGCGGAGGGAGAAGCACTGGTCGCGCAGATGCCTGGCGACAAGGTGACTCATGCGCGGATTGCCCATGCCGATGGGCTCTACGCGATCTACAGTGGCGATCTTCCTCGCGCATGCTCGCGTTTGGAAGAAGCCCTCAGAGTGTTCAAGGAGGAAAAGAATTCCGCCTTGCACGTCTGGACTCTCATGATGCTCGGATTGGCGTACCAGCTGAACGGTGACGCTCCTCGGGCTATCGCTTGCCATGAGCAAGTACTCACGATCACGAAATCCCGCGGTGAGTCGGTATATCGATCTTACTCATTGTGGGCGAGGGGAGTCGCGGCAGTTCAGCAGGATGACTTCGACGGTGCAGAGCCGCACCTCGAGCAATGTTTGCGGCTGACTCGACGGGTGGACGAGCCGCTCACTGCTGCTGTCTGTTTGGAAGCTTTGTCATGGATCGCATGCCGACGACAGACGTACGAGCGGGCGGCCGTACTCATGGGGGCGGCCGAGGCGATGGGTCGCGCCGTGGGTAGTTCCGCAGTCTTGTTCCACAACCTGACCGTCTACCACGACGAGTACCAGGCGTTGACCCGCGAAGCACTCGGTCCGAATAGGTACCACGAAGCGCATCAGTACGGTGCTTTGCTGGGGTTCGATCCCGCAGTCGCCTACGCCCTCGAGGAGCCGTCCGTTGATCACAGCGCGGATGCTGATCACAGCGAAGACCCGAACTGAGCGGTCAACTGAGGCTGACAATTTCCAGGCGGGCTTCACTGGGATGCCCGGTGGTCGACATCGGTACACCTCAATGCCGGCGCCGGTGTGATTGTTTTCAACACCGGCACCGGCTTCGGGGGTGAGTCGCGCGCGGCGGACTTCAGTCCCTCACTGGTGTTCGACCATCATCTGACTGTGTAGTTCTCCAGGTCGGGCCGTCGCGTCATCTCCCAGTACTCGACGTTGAGGAACGGCATGACGAAGACGACTCGTCCGCGTGAGTTGCGGTAGTAGGTTGACATCCCACGGTGGGTCCAGACGGTGCGGGCATGGGTAGTGTCGACGAGCTCGTTGTACTGTTCGGTTGCATCGGTTCGTGCGTCGATGGCGGCGATGTTCTGTTCGAACATTTCGGTCAGTAGGCCCCGGATGTACCGCATTTGAACTTCCATGAAGAACATGAAGCTGCCGCTACCGGGGAAGGAGTTCGGGCCGCCGAGCATGAAGAAGTTGGGGAACTGGGGAACCGAGACGCCCAGGTACGCCCGTGGGTCGTCATCATTCCATGCTTCTCGCAGGGACAGTCCATCGACTCCGCGCACATCGAGCGAGGAGACGAAGCGGGCAGCCTCGAATCCCGTGGCCCAGACGATGATGTCGGCGTCGATCTCGGCTCCGGATGCGCTGACGAGTCCCGTCTCGGTCACGGCGGCGACCGATTCGTTGACGAGGTCGACGTTGTCCCGACGCAGGGCCTCGTACCAACCGTTGTCGAGCAGGATGCGCTTGCCGAACGGGGGGTAGTCGGGCATCACCTTGTCGAGGAGGTCGGTACGGTCGCCGACCTGCGCAGTGATGTACCGCGTGAAGTACTCACGGTGCGCATCATTCCGAGCGTTGACAGACCGCTCGGGGTGTTCCCACTCGGGATCGACGCGCAGGGACTCGATGACCTTGTCGCCGAACTGCCAGAACAGTCGAATCCAGTACCAGCTGTGATAGAGGGAGCACGACTGCAACAGTCGCCGAAGTTCCGTGGGGATGGGCATCCGGAACTTCTCGAAGGGTGCCACCCATTGTGGTGAGCGCTGAAAGACCGTCAGGTGCTCGACCCGATCCGCGATGGCGGGAGTGATCTGCATCGAGCTGGCGCCGGTGCCGACGATGGCGACCCGCTTGCCTTCGACCTCGAGTCCTTCGGGCCAGTTGGCCGAGTGGAAACTCGTTCCGCGGAAGCTCTCCATGCCGGGGAGATTCGGTGTTACCGGCCGATTGAGAACACCGACAGCACTGATGACGACATTGGAGCGCAGGGTCTCGATCGATCCGTCAGCGTTTCGTACCTCAACGTGCCACCCTCGTGACGTCTCGTCATAGGTCGCGGCGAGAACTTCGGTGCTGTACCGGACTCGTTCGTTGCCGCCGACCTCCTTGAGAACGCGCCCAAAGTACTCCTGAAGTTCGTTGCGTAGTTCGAAGTGGGTGTTCCAGTCGTTCTTGGCGAACGAGAAGGAATACAGGTGGCTGGGGGTGTCGACGCCGGCGCCGGGGTACGTGTTCTGCCACCAGTTGCCGCCGGCTTCCGGTTGCTTTTCGAGAATTATGTAATCGATGCCCATGTCTTCGAGCTGATGAGCTGCTGCGATGCCGGCGACACCCGTGCCGATCACGATGACGTTGAATCCGACGGGTGGTTCGACGGGGGGGAGTGCGAGCTCGGGGGCGTTCGGCGCTGCGCGCCGCGCCAGCTCCAGCGACAACATCGGACCGTACTGGTCTGCGACTGGCTCACCCATGCAGACGCTGATCATCCGGACTGTCTGTTCGGCTGTCGGTGCCTCGATCGCGGGCTTGACTCCAGCCTGGAAGTCCAGGATTGCCTGCACTGCCGCCTGGCGAATTTCCTCCTGGATCTCCTCGGTGAGTCCTCCGGAGTCGTGGTCGCCGAGACCCTTGCCGCGTGTGGGGCGGTAGGGCTGCTCGAGCCACTTCTCGTGTCCGGTCATTTGGTAGACCACCATGAGCAGAGCGGGGACATTCGCGATGGACACCGCAGTCCGTACCTCGGACTCACTGAGGCGGTCCGGGTTGAACTGACTCGACTCGGTCGCGGTTGCGGATGTGACCGGACTGGCTGTCTGCATATCTGACTACCTCTCGCGGGGGCCGAACGTTGTAGCGGCAGAGAATCAAGCGATGACGACTTGTTCAACGTTCGCGTTGATTATTCGTTGTTGCCATGGTCGCAGCCGGTCGCTCACTTTGTCAACGTGTGAGTTGAAAATCGAGGGAATGCAGCGCGGGACACGATCGGGCAATTGATCTACATCGACGTTGACAGGAAACGGTGGATGTGCGAGCCTCATTCCTGGCTGTGCCGTGTATCACACACCAGTGTCAGCCGATCCCACTAGGTGGTTCGCTGGCTCTCACCAGAACGGAATCGCAATGACTCACGCCATTACCTCGGACTCCTCTGCCGAGAGGGTGCTCGATCTGCGTGCCTCCCGGAAGGCGCTGATCGCCGGGTCCCTCGGCAACCTCGTCGAATGGTACGAATTCGCTATCTACGCATATATGGCACCGATTTTCGCGCCACTCTTCTTTCCTTCCGGCAATCCGACGACGGCGATCCTGTCGACGTTCCTCATCTTCGCGCTGGCGTTCTTCCTGCGTCCTGTCGGCGCAGTCGTCTTTGGTCGTTTGACCGATCGAATCGGACGCCGGCCCGTACTGGCGATGATCATCGGGCTGATGGCCGCGGCCACCACGGGTATAGGACTCCTGCCCACGCACGCCCACATCGGGATGCTGGCGCCGATCTTGCTCACTCTCTGCCGTGTCGGCCAAGGCTTGTCGGCCGGCGGTGAGATGGGCGGCGCCGTTTCACTGATGGTGGAGTCCGCACCGTCGAACAAACGCGGCGTGTACGGGTCCTGGTCTTTCGTAGGAACCACATTGGGATTCGTTTTCGGTGGTGGGGTGGCAACAGTGCTGGCGATTGCCCTTTCCGACGCTCAGTTGGCGTCGTGGGGATGGCGAGTCGGCTTCCTGCTCGCCGCCCCAATGGGTGTCGTCATCCTCTATCTGCGGATGCGCGTCGACGAGACACCGCACTTCAAGCACATGACTATCGAACGCGCAGCGCATGACTCGTCGTCGGAGGTTTCGTCGGCACCGCAAGGACGCTCGTTGATCTACTTTCTCGTCACGATGGGTGCCGTCGTCGTCTACAACGCGGTCGGAAACACCTTCATGGTCGGGATGCCGGCGTTCTTGTCGAAAAGCTTCGAGATGTCCTTCGAACGCTCCTACCTGCTCGCGCTGATCACCGGGCTCATCGCGGCAATCTCCATGCCGATCTTCGGTGCCATGTCCGATCGAGTGGGGCGTCGTCCTGTCCTACTGGGGGGTTCAGTGGCCGTTGTGGTGCTTTCCTATCCCCTTTATGCCATGCTCAACTTCGGTTTCGCGGGTGGTCTGACCGCGCTTGCGCTCGCTGGGGTGCTTATCGGTGCAGTGGGGGGACCGATGCCGGCCTTCCTTTCCGAACGCTTCCGCACACGAAACCGAGCCACCGGAATTTCCGTCACCTACGCGCTCTCGGTGGCCTTGTTCGGAGGCACAGCGCCGTACATCATCACCTGGATGGCCTCGGCGACCGGTGATCCGTTGTCCGCGGCATACTACACACTCGGCTGCGCCGTGATCAGCGTGATCGCTCTGCTCACGATTCGCGGTGTCGATCGGGACCAGCATCGCGCGGCGCTCGAAGACTGAGGGTGAGCGGGCGCCCGTCTCCCGCGGGGGGCGGGCGCTTCCGCTGCTGTATCACCATGTATCGAGATGCCACCGAACCCGCTCAACGGGTTTGCTCTTTGCGCGGTCGAAGGTCTCGACGATCCACGCTCTGGTGTCGGCCGGATCGATGACATCGTCGATCTCGAACACCGATGCTGCGTTCGTGGCACGCCCCTGGGCCTCGTAGTCGGCCAATAGAGTCTGGAATGTCTGCTCGCGTTCGTGCGGGTCGTCGATGGCGTCGAGTTCTCGGCGGAACCCGAGCCGCACTGCCCCTTCGGGCCCCATAGCGCCGAGCTCTCCAGTCGGCCAGGCGAGCATCGCGTCCGGGACTCGAAAGTTTCCACCGGCCATGGCCTGCCCTCCGAGTCCGTACGATTTGCGGATTACAATCGCGCACAAAGGAACAGCCAGATTGGGCCCGGTGACAAGCAGCCGGCTGACGTGCCGCACCTTAGCCGTCTCTTCTGCTTCGGGGCCTACCATGAATCCGGGGGTGTCGCAGAGGGACACAATCGGCAGTGCATAGGTATCGCAGAGCCGAAGGAAGCGCGCCATCTTGTCGGCCCCGTCGCTGTCGATCGCGCCGCCGCGGTGACGTCCGTCGTTCGCGACGATGCCCACCGGTCGACCCTCCACCCGAGCCAGGCACGTGACCATTCCTCGCCCGAATTCCTTTCGAAGCTCGAGTACCGACTCCTCATCGGTCAGGGTGTGGATGAGCGCATGAATATCGAACACCCGCGATCGTCGCTCGGGTACGGCGTTGCGCAGTCGACGTTGATCGGCGCAGGACCACTGACGGGCAGAGCCCTGGAAGTAGCCGAGGTATTTCTTGGTCGCGGCCACGGCCGCAACCTCGTCATCGACGAGAATGTCGACGACCCCATTGGCCGCCTGGACCGGGGCGGGACCGATCGCCTCCGGCGCGAACGCCCCCAGCCCACCTCCCTCGATCATGGCCGGTCCACCCATCCCGATGTTCGCGTCGCCCGTTGCGATGATGACGTCACAGGCACCGAGCAGTGCCGCGTTGCCCGCGAAACAACGGCCGGCCGCAATGCCCACCGTCGGAACGTGTCCGTTGAGCCGACCCAACGCGACGAACGTCGCCAAGTCCATCCCGGTTGCCTTGGCCTGGTTGTCGGTGTCCCCGGGACGGCCGCCGCCCCCTTCGGCGAAGATGACCACCGGGGTGCCCCGTCGCCGGGCGAGTTCGAACATCCGCTCGGCCTTTTTGTGGTTCTGCAGTCCCTGGGTTCCCGCCAGCACGGTGTAGTCGTACGCGAGGGCGGCGACCTGGGTGTTCTGTGCGTCGGATTCGGCCGCGCTCACCCGGCCGAATCCGGCGACGAGGCCGTCGGCGGGTGTATTGGCTTCGAGGTCGTCCAGCGTCCGCCTTCGACGTTGCGCCGCGATGACAAGCGGGCCGTATTCACGAAAGGAGCTCGGGTCGAAAAGGTCCGCGAGGTTCTCGCGGGCGGTCCGTTTCCCGGCCAGGTGCCTTTTTGCGCTGGCTTCTGGGCGGGCGGCGTCCCGACCGGCCTCGTGGCGATCTCTGATTTCGGCGACATCGGAACGGAGGTCGTCCAAATCGGGCAGTCCTCGAGTGGCGATTGTGGTGGCCGGGGGCTGGTCGTCGAAGGCGACAGCCGCAAGCGTTGCGACCCGGGCTCCCTCGGCGACAAAGTCGCCGACCTGCACGGTCACCTTCTCCAGCCGTCCGGCGGCCGGGGCGATTATCTCGTGCTCCATTTTCATGGCCTCGAGAATCGCAACCGGTTCCCCTCGCTCTACCCACTGCCCGGATTCGCCGGCGATCGAAACCACCGTTCCGGCCGACGGTGCGAATAGGTCGGTCGCCTGGCTGTCTTCCGCCGGCACCGGTACGCGCGAAGATCTGAGCAGGTAGTCGTCGACGAAGCTCGTCGTCATCGCACCGCCCGGAATCGCAGGGTCGGCCAGCACCGACCGCAGCAGCGGCAAGTTGGTGGGCACCCCCTCGATGACGATATGACGTAGCTGGGTCTCGAGGTGAGCGAGAACCTGCGCCAAGGTCGCGCCCAGTCGGTGAACGATGATCTTGGCCAGGAGCGGATCGTAGTCATTGGTTGCCTGCATACCGGCGTAGCCGTGGCTTTCCACCCGAATGCCGGATCCGGCCGGGAGGTCGAATCGCGTGATCTTCTGTGTGGGGGCGACCGCGGGCTCGAGGGTGACTCGCGCTTCGACAGCGATCCCGCGGGGGTTTCCGATGGCCTCCTGGGAAAGGCCCTGGTCCTTCAACGACACCCCCTCCGCTATGGCAATCTGGGCTGCGACCAGGTCCACGCCCGTGATTTCTTCGGTGACACCGTGCTCGACCTGCAGCCGTGGATTTCCTTCGATGAAGTAGTAGAAGTCGGGGGAGTCGGCATCGACAAGGAATTCGAATGTGCAGACACCTCGGAAGTGTGTGGCCCGCGCGAGATCGAGTGCGGAGCGTAGAAGAGCCGACCGCGTCGCGTCCGGCAAATCCGAAGCAGGCGCGATCTCAATGAGCTTCTGATGGCGGCGCTGAATCGTACAGTCGCGGTCCCAGAGGTGTATCGGGTCGCCGACACCGTCGCCGAGCACCTGAACTTCGATGTGCCGCGCCCGGGGAAGATAGCGCTCGACATAGACTTCTGATTGCCCGAAACCACGCAGCGCCTCGGATCCACAACGAATGAGCGCTTGCCCGATGTCGGCGGAGTCTGTCACGACCCGCATTCCGCGGCCGCCGCCCCCAGCGAGAGCCTTCACCATGACCGGGCCGCCCGAGTGCGCTTCCATGAAGGCCAGCGCTTCCGGAAGACCCGTTGCACCGTTTGTTGCAGGAAGGACAGGAACTCCGATCTCTTCGGCCAGAGCCCTCGTCGCCGACTTGTCACCGAAGAGCCGGAGGGTCTCGGCGTCGGGTCCCACGAAAGTGATACCTGCGCGTGCACAGGCGTCTGCCAGTTCCGGATTTTCGCTCGCGAATCCGTATCCCGGATGGAGCATGGTGCAACCAGACGTGATGGCTGCGTTGACCATTTGATCGATGTCGAGGTAGGCAGCCGAGCCGCAACTCGACAGCGGACGCACCTCGTCGGCCGCTCGGACGTGGGTTGCTTCGGAGTCGTCGACGCTGTGAACCGCGACGGTGCGAAGTCCGGCTCTGCGGGCGGTGCGGATAACTCTCAAAGCGACTTCGCCGCGGTTGGCGATGAGTAAGCCCGGCAATCGCTTTCCCTTCGTTGTCAACTGGGTCGGCCGGAACCGTCCCGTCCTCGGGGATGGTCAGGTCACGGTGGGCGTGCATCCGCCCAGCTTCGCGGTGACCCTGTCGGCCGCCGTCATCAATCGATTCCGATACTGTTCGACCGTCGCGCCGGACAGTTGGCGGGGGAGTTGGTACAGGCTCAGCAGCAGCACCGGTTGGGCGTCTTTGCCAAATACCGGAGCGCTGATGATCCGGACGTCATAGGTGGCAGCAGGGTCGATTTCGGCGGGTTCGTATCCCTCCAAGCTGAGGGCGCGGGCGGCCTCGGTGACGTCAGACGCCAGATCGCCGGTGGCACCGGTAAGCGGCAGACGCGCAACGGCCCCTTCGAACCGCACTTGTGCGTCGCTGCGAAGCACGAGTGACCAGCCGCGGTCGCGGACACGGGATACCGCCTGCGCAAGCAAGGCACGATCGAGAGCCTCGCCGCCGCGTCCGATCCACTTGTCGCGTTCGCGTCCCTCGGACCATGCCATCAGTGGGAGGGCGAGTGGGGGTACGAAGGGCATTCGCTGCCCGAGGCGGGTGTGTGGTGACGTCGGCAGAGTGCTCGCCATGCTGCTGCCGACCAGGACCAGCTGATCCCGAATCGCGACCGAGGCGCAGCATTCGACTCCCAGTTCGCGGGCGACCGCGTCCATTTCCGAACGTGCCTGATCGACGATGCTCAGGGGGCGCAGCAGGTCAGCCTCACCGGGCGCGGTAAGGGAGGTCGACGAGAAGCAGCCGTAGCCACCTTGGAAGAAGATGAGCGGTGAGGCGGCATCATCGACCTCGAGCGATGTAACCCGACCGATCACCAAAAAATGGTCACCGGCGTCGTGGATTGTTTCGATTGTGCAGTCGATCCAGGCGATGCAGTCGTGGATACGCGGATTGTCGCGATTGGTCGGCGTCCAGGAGATCGACGCAAACTTGTCTGATCCCTTCATTGCCAGACTTCGGCAGACGTCCTGTTGGCCGGCGCCGAGCACGTTGACGCAGAAGCGACCGGATTCCCGGATCTTCGGGAAGGTGCTGGAATTTTTGTCGGGGAGGAACGCGACCAGCGCGGGATCCAGCGATACCGATGTGAAGGAGCCGACGGCCATGCCGACTGGACCTCCCGCGGAATCAGTGGAGGTGATCGCCACGACGCCGGTCGGGAAGTGGCCGAGCACAGTCCGGAAATGTCCCGGGTCGATCACTGTGTTGGTGTCGGTGAGTGTCATCGGGTTGTCCTTCTCGGCTCAGGACCCAAAGGCCTGATCGGTATGTGTGCTTGCGTCGAGTCTGGTATCGCGGGTAGGGGTCGGCCGCTGTGCTGCCATGCCCGTCCTCGAGCTCCGAGCGCTTTCGGATCACCCCGGTCTGCTCGAGGTGGAACTGCATGAAGTCTCCGTCTCGGTCGGGTATGTGACGTGCGTCGCTCTGAGGACGATCGTCGCATCGACCTACGTGTCATGTCAACTCTGATGTTGACAAACTTCTACAAGCATGTTGATAGCAGATGGAGCGTGTGCGTGACACCGGAAGCCTCGTGAAGTGCTCAGATATTGATCCTGGGACACGGGATGGGCGATGCATCGGCAGCAAGTGCGTCTACACAAGCGTTGAAAATCGGTGTAGCTTGTTGGTAGTTTCTCGTCCAGAGGCGCCTCAGCGCAGCTTCACCGCCAGTACACGCCTGGCACCGAGGAATCCGCACTCAGCACATCGCCACATCACATCGGAGGAAGATCATGACTACCAGTGCACTGTCGAGTCGAGAACTGACCGAACTCGTCGAGGCCCAGAAAGTCGAACGAGTGTTGTACGACTACGCGTACTACCTCGATATGAACCAGCCCGACGATCTCGCGGCCCTGTTCACGTCGGACTGCTACGTCGCGTATGGACCCGACTTCGGCGCCGAGGGACGCGACGCCTATCGAAAGACCCTCGACGGAATCGGCACCTTCTTCACCGCCACCAGTCATCATGTCTCCAACGTCGTTGTCGACTTCGACGAGGAAATGCGCACTGCGACCGTCCGTTCGGTGCTGTATGCGTGGCATCAGTACACCAAGGAAGGCAAGCCGGACGGCCACTTCTTCGGCCAGTACCACGATGTTCTGGTGCGCGACGACGAGCACGGCTGGCGTTTCACCCGCCGTGAACTGCGCGCGGCGGGCGTCGTCGACTTCCACGTCAAGAAGCAGATCCCGATCGGACGTGCCTCGGCATGACCACGCCGACCACTACCGCCACAGTAGACACCGAGTACCAGTACTTGCGTGTCGAGCACCGCGGGCCGATCAGCTGGATCGTCCTTGACCGCCCGGACAAAGCGAATGCCCTGTCGAATGCGCTCCTCGAAGAGTTCAGCGACGCCCTCGAGCGTCTCGCCACCACCGGCGGTCCCGTCGTCGGGATCCGCGGCGAAGGAAAGGGCTTCTCCGCCGGCTACGACATCGACCAGGTCGGCGAATATACCACCACCAAGGACCCGGTGTCGGATCGAGAACGGCTCGCGCGCAACGTCAATCGCTACCTCGCGATCTGGGATCACCCTAAACCGGTGATCGCGGCGGTCCACGGTTACTGCATCGCGGGCGCTACGCAGATGTGTGTATTCACCGATCTCACGATCGTGGCGCATGATGCGCGCATCGGTGAACCGGCTGTGCCGCTCGGTGGGGGATACATAGCCCCGCTGTGGGCGCCGCTGGTCGGACCCAAGCGGGCGAAGGAACTCGCGTTCATCGCCGGCAACTCGATCGACGGTGACACCGCGGTCGAATGGGGGTGGGCCAACCGAGCCGTTCCGGCAGACACAGTCGTCGAGACTGTCGAACGCCTCGCCGCCCAAATAGCCCGGGTTCCCTCCGACCTCTTGCGCATCAAGAAACTGTCGGTCAACCGCGCTATGGAGGCCATGGGCGTACGCACTGCCGCACAGGGTGGCGCAGAAATGGACGCGCTTTTACATCTATCGCCCTCGGTGGCGCAGGTTCGTGCCTTCATTGCCGAGGTCGGCCTGAAAGCGGCCATTGCCTCGTACCGTGCGCCGGTCGATGCCCCTCTCTCCACTTCGTCAGTACCATCCGGAAAGGCAACCTCATGAGCAGCGGAGTCACGTTCACCCGCGATGGCCACATCGCACGCGTCACACTCGATCGCCCGAAGGCGTTGAACTCGATCAATGCCGAGATGGACCAGGCGTTGTACGAGGCGTGGACCGAAATCAACGCCGACCCGGACCTGTGGGTGGCCGTCCTGTCGGCTTCCGGGGAGAAGGCGTTCTGTGCCGGCGCCGACGTGAGCGGCAGCACGGAAGGCGACGGTCGCAGGATGGCCCTCGGCGGTGGACTCACCGGCGTCGGAGGTCCGTTGCTGAAGCTGCGCAAACCGCTCGTTGCCGCCGTCCAGGGGTACGCCGTCGGTGGCGGATTCGAGCTGGCGATGTGCGCGGATATCATTGTGGCGGCGGACAACGCCCAGTTCGGTATCCCGGAAACGAAGGTCGGAATCATCGGCGAGGCAGGCATCATGCACCGCGCGATTCGGCAACTCCCGCATCACATCGCCATGGCGATGATTCTCACCGGGGACCGCATCACTGCCGTCGACGCCGAACGGTACGGACTCGTCAACGAAGTCGTCGCACCCGAGCAACTCGGTAAGGCCGCCGACCAGTGGGCAGAGCGTATTGCGGCCGCATCCCCGCTCGCCGTGCAGGCGGCCAAGGATGCCGTGCTCTCCCGATTGGACTGGCCCCTGGACATCGCGTTGGCGACCCGCTACGAACCCATCGAAGCGTATGCGGCCAGTGCCGACCGGCTCGAGGGGCGAGCGGCGTTCGCCGAGAAGCGAAAGCCGCAGTGGACCGGCCGGTAGACGAGGAACAGTTGTGGACGTGCCGCGGGCCGCGATGTAGGTCGCGTGCTCACGGCACCCCACACGCTCGGGAACAGCGAAAGGCTGGACGGATTTAAGCAGGCTTGGCCAGTGCGCCCTGGAAGAACAGCGCGCAGAACGCGTCAATGGTCTGTCTTGCGTCAACCCTGTGCGAGCCAGGCTTGAGCCACCGATGGGTCCAGTTGATCATCCCGAACAACGCTTTCGCCATCAGCGCAGTAGGAACATCTTCACGGAAGGTTCCCTCTGCCACCCCCTGCTCGAGGACGCCGGCGACGATTGCCTCGAAACGCTTCGTCTTACGGAGCATGTCCTTGGCCCAAGGAGTCGACTGGAACTCGAGCTTCGCCATGTCCTCCTGGATATAGAGGTAGATATAGGGATAGTTGTTCTCGTACGAGAGCATCAGTAATTCGACGAGTCGACGGAGCTTCTCAGGGGCGTCGGCGTCGATCTCCGCGATCTCTGTTCCAGCAGAAACGTTATCGTCGAGAACGCCGATCACAACGTCCTGAAATAGGGCCTGGAACAATTCCTTCTTGCTGGCGAAGTAGTAGTAGATCGACGCCCGATCGGTTCCGAAACGCTCCGCAATGTCGTTCAACGTGGCGGCGTCGTAGCCCTTTTCCTGGAACACATCAGCTGCCGTCTGGAGGAGTTCACGGCGTTTCGCCTGGTAGCTGGGGCTGCTGTCGTTCTGCGCGCTACGGCGGCGCCGGCTCATTCCGCTGCTTCTCGTCACTGGTGTTCTGGCCACGTAGGGGATGGTACGCGGCGGAAGGCGGGAAATCCATCAACGTTGATGTAAATCTACTTCAACGTTGATTGACACGATGTTCGCGATCGCATAGCGTCGGAAGGCGGAAAAACACGAGTTCTGCGGCCTCACTCGGGAAGCCGCTGTACCGACTCATGAGCGAGGCCGACATGACGAATACCGAGCACGGGGAACGGATCACGTCCGTCGGTGGTTCCGTGGTGTGCGGTACTCGCCGTAGTCCCGATGAAGCCGCCGTTATCGTCCGATTGCTGCACACGGAAGCTGTCCCGCGGTGACCGAGTCCGAGGGTCCGCCCGACTCTGCGCGGCCGTCGGTACCGTCCATCCGCGATGAAGTTTCGCTCGATCACCTGCGCGCCGTCGCCGACGTGTACCTCAACGACGTCGGCGACGGGGAACCGTTGGACCCGCTGACCCGCGCGCTAGTCGAACTCGCGGTCCGCGCGTCCGTCACCACTCTGGACATCGTGGGTGCCGAACGCTACATGCAGGAGGCGCTCGACCTGGGAGCGACCGCGGACCAAGTCCACGAGGTACTCATGCTGGTGTCGGGGCTCGGAGTGCACACCCTCTTCGCAACCGCCGAACACCTCCACGCTCTCACCTCGGAACGGCACAACGAGCAGGCGGATTCAGCGCTCGATGCCGACCAGCGTCACCTCTGGGAGCGATACGTAGGAAGCGACCCCTACCGTCAGCGCCTAGAGGATGAGCTACCCGGTTTCCTTGCTGCGCTGATACGGATCTCTCCCGAAGGATTCGCTGCATTCTGCGAGTATTGCGGTCTCCCATGGAAGACGAAAAACGTGCGCGCCGTCACCAAGGAACTTATCGCCCTGGCGGTGGATGCAACGCCGACCCACCGTTTCCTTCCCGGCATGAAGCTGCACCTGCGCAATGCGATCGAACTCGGCGCCGGCCGCATCGCGATACTGGAGGTCCTCCTGATCGCATCCCATGCGCCACCGCACAGGGGAGTGCGCTGACCGTAACTACGAGGTCTGTCGCTGATCGGTTCTTGGGTCTCCGTCAGGGATGCGCTCAGTTATCCGGCGGTGGGATACGTGTCGGACAGAAGCTCCTTAGTGCGCCGAACATCGTCCTCGAGCGCGGCAATGAGGTCTTCTTTCGAGGCGAAAGTGGCTTGGCCGCGAATCCAGTGTTCGAGATGCACGGTGACTTCGAGGTCATAAAGATTCTCATCGAAATCGAGTAGATGTGCCTCCAGCAATCGCGTCCCCACACGGCCGTAGAATGTCGAACGTCGACCGATCGAGACTGCGGCGGGGATCGACCTGCCATCGGGAAGCGCGCAGTGACCTGCCCACACGCCATCCACCAGGTGAGCCTCGGAAGAGGGACTCCCGGCTTCGGTGTCGAGTTCGAGATTCGCGGTGGGGAAACCCAGTTCACGACCCCGCTGGTCACCATGTCGCACCAGCCCGGCGACGGTGTGTGCGGTGCTTGTCGTGGTGCAGGTCCGTGCCTTCACGGTCGAACCCGCATCAGCGTGGGACAGTACCGACGCCTCGATTCCCATGATCTCCAGGGTCCCGCGAAGATCGGCCGGCGGGTCCAGCAGCTGCAATGACGAAATCCCGAGCTCTCGGATTACCTGTGCGATGTCCGCATTCCGGTCAATGCGTCTGCGGTCCTGCTGCTCTGAGGTGAGGGTGTACGAATCGAGGTCGTTCGTGTTGCGTTCGATCAGTACTACACCGTCACCATGTGCGGCTATCCGCGCGAACATTGCCTGACGGTCAGGGTCTGTGGAGTCGGCATGCGGTGCGAAGTCTGATTCGCGGTGAACGTGGATCCATGGCGCGTCCGCACTCTGGGGTCGACCGATTCGGTAGGCGATGTAGTCGGTGCCGGTCACCTCACTCCGAAATCCGGAGGTGAGCAGCTCGCCGTAAGGGCTTTCCCGAGTGATGGTGAAGGTGCATCGGACGTGCAGTTCGGATACCCGGCGATAGATGACAACGTCGTCCGCAGACAACCATGTCAATTGTTGTGCCTGGGCAAAATCACGGGTTTCGTCCTCGTTCGCGATGCGGGTGGGATCTTTCTCCGAGACGAGCGCAGCAAAGGCCCCGACCGGGCGTAGACCGGCCGCACGAGCGAGGTCCGTTACGACTTCCGCTGGACCGCGGGTCTCGAGTACTCCGTTCTCGCGCGCCCGGGCCGGTACGACATGGCCGGGGCGGGTGAAGTCGCCAGTCGCGCTGTCGGGGTCGGCGAGCATTGCGAGGGTGCGTGCCCGGTCGGCGGCAGAAATCCCCGTACCCACCCCGGCGATCGCATCCACCGAGACGGTGTACCAGTCGCTGGCCTGGTCCGGGATCGTCCCCACCATCGGTGGCAACCCGAGACGTTCGCAGACACGCCGAGTGACGGCCGCACAGACGAAACCGGAGCTATGGCGGACCATCGATGCGAGCGCGGCAGGAGACGCCTTCTCCGCTGCCAGGAGCAGGTAGCCATCGGGATCGCCGCCCGCACTGCCCGCGAGCGCAACGGTCCGGCCAGCGGCGAGGTCGGATAGAGCTTGCTGGACTCGGGTCACCGAATTACTCATGCGTGCATCTCCAATCTTGGGGGCGAACGGACGTCGGAGTCCTGCCTCGGTCACGTTCTCGAGAGGCGGCGTTTCCCCTGTGACCAGAATCGCAGCTGCGCCTCGACTTGTCAACGTCAACGTAGATGTGCGCATCGAGTGGGATTCTCCTCGGTGATCGAGCGGTTCGATGTCGAGTCATGGCGACGGGCAGACACATGCGGAACGACGCGCCCGCGGCGAGGGAGTGGCCTCACGGCGAATATGGGGAGACCCTTGATAGCCGTGAGGACACTCCCTTCGGCGGCATTCGCTACGGATGCCACCTACGGTGCACTGCCCTCGTTCGTCAGAGGCGTTGATCGGCCCGAATGCCGACCGCGGCGTGTCGCCGATTAATCAGTAGTCCACTGCAATGGAACCGATGTCATGGAGCTCACGATTCCTGACTGGAAGCCCACTCGCGATGGGTCGGCAACCTCGAACTCGGGAATCTGCCCCAACCACTCCTCCAAGGTCGTTTGAATCTCGACACGCGCCAAATGAGCGCCCGCACAGTGGTGTACGCCGTGGCCGAAGGTAATGTGGTCGATCTCTTCCCGGCCGAAGTCGACATCCATCGGGCACTTGTTCTTGCGGTCGTCGAGACCGTAGAGCATGGTCGGCAACGCCACCATGTCACCCGCTTTCAGATCCACTCCGTCGATGGTGATGTCCTTCTTGATCAGGCGGGCATCGGATACCAATCCGAAGCGCCGCAACAACTCCTCGGTGGCGGTCGGTATCAGCTGGGGATCAGCGACAAGGGCGCGCCGCTCCTCAGGATGCGTGGCCAGGAAGTGCATCGTGAAGCTCAAGAAGTTCACCACGGTGTCCAGCCCTGCCAGCAGAAGAAGGCCGCAGATTTTCAGTGCCTCGTCCTTGGTGATCGGTCGACCGTTGACCTGGCTTTGCACGACGGTGCTGATCGCGTCATCGCCCGGATTCTCCGTACGAGCGTCGATGAAGGGTGACAGGTACTCGAAGAAGAGATCGATTGCCTCGCTCATACTCATCGAGCCGTCAGGCCTGGTCATTTGATCCCCGATGTACTTCAGCTTCGGGGCATCGCTCAGCGGAAGGTCCACGATCATGAGAAAGATCTTGATCGGGAAGACCTCCGCGTACTCCTTGGTGAAGTCGCAACTGCCGGTGGTGCGGATGTCCCCAATCAGTGCCCGTGCGGTCTCCCTGATGTCGTCGCCGATGCGGTCGATGGTATGGGGTCCGACGCTCGCGTTGAGAATGCGCCGATACGGTCGCTGCTCGGGCGGATCCATCGATGTGGGAATGAAACTGTATTGTTCGCCCGCCTCGCGGGGCAGGAAGGGGCATTCGCTCGAAAAGTGCTCGAAGTCCGTGAACATTTGCTGGATCAGTGAGCCGCGCGTTGCAATCCAGTGCCCACCGTTGTGGGGAGTCCACACGAGATCGCGCGTGCCGGGATCCTGCAGGTGCTTCCATGCCTCCTGGGCGCCTTGGTCGATGTGGGGCGGGTTGAACATGTCGAAATCAACCACCCGTTCCGACGGAACATTCGCCGGCAAGTTACTTGCGGGGGTTGGGACGATCGTTTCAGGTGCTGTTCCCATTATTCGCTCACTTCCGCTATAGCTTGTTGGTGATGTGGGATTGTTCGGTCTCTGTTGCTGTCCACCTTCGGGTGGTGCTATTTCGAGCTGAGCGGCCCCATGCCCGCCAGTTCCCCTCCATCGATGAGGAATTCGGCTCCAGTAACGAAGCTCGATTCGTTGCTGGCGAGGTAGATGATCAGTTGTGAAACCTCCTCGACGTTGCCCATGCGTTTCATCGGGTTGAAGTCCGCCACATCCAAGTCGGCGTTCATCGGCGTCGACACGGTCCCGGGATGGACGGAGTTCGACCGAACGCCGTGCTGGGCCAATTCGAGCGCGACCGATTTGGTCAGACCACGCACGGCGAACTTGGAGGCCGTGTAGCCGTGAAGTTCGGCGATGCCTTGGAAGCCGGCGGTCGACGATATATTGATGATGGACGACGGCGCAGACGAAATCAGCGTCGGCGTGGCGGCTTTGATGCCCAGGAACGGTCCGGTCTGATTCACGGCAATGATGTCGTCCCATTCCTTGATGGAATAGTCGGTCAGCGACCCCATATTGACGATGCCGGCGTTGTTCACAAGGACGTTCAGCTTGCCGAATGTCCTCACAGACAGGTCGACAGCGTTCTGCCAATCGGCGTAATCGGTAACGTCGAGTCGCGTGTAGACCGCCTTGTCCGATCCCAGTTCCTTTGCCAGACTTTCGCCCTCGTCATCAAGAATGTCGCCGATGACGACGTTCCCGCCCTCGGCGACGATCATACGAGCGTGGGAAGCGCCCATACCTCGTGCGCCACCCGAGATGAGTGCGACCTTGTCCTGCATTCTCATGTGAGCTCCTTCGTCTGTCTGTCGACGTGTGCGGCACTAGGTGCCGCTGATCAGTACTGTCTGGTTTGCGTCTGGTAGGTCAACTACCACTGGGTCGGGGCGACTTCGACGGTGATTCCGTCGAGGTGGTCGTGCATCGCGATCTGGCAGCTCAATCGGCTGTTGTCCTGCACGGGGGAGGAGGCGCATTCGAGCATCTCTTGCTCGTTGGAATCCATGGGAGTGAGCTTGTCGAGGAACGTCTGTTCCACGTAGACGTGGCAGGTTGCGCAGGCGCCGCTGCCACCGCAGTCACCCACGATCGAACGGATGCCGTGCCCGACTGCCGCTTGCATGAGAGTGGTTCCGGACGCGACGCTCAGTTCGTCGTAATTCCCGTCAGGGGAGATGAAGGTTGCTTTTGGCATGGTGGGTAAACCTCCTAGGTTCTGGCTGTGGAACTTGCAATTGACGGTTGTGTCGAAGTGACGAGATCCCGGAGCGAAACGTCACTCGCTGCGAGCAGGTCCGCGGTCACAGGAATTCGCTCCGAGATGAGTCTCTTTGAGACGTTGAAATCGGCAGGTCGGTTGATTGTGTCCACCGCAAGCACTCGGTCACCCACTACGTAGAAGGCGCTGAAGGAACGGTCTTCGGGCCTTCCGCGTAACACCAAGCGGTCGTACCCTTCCGACAGGCCGACCATCTTCAGACTGAGGTCGTACTGATCGGACCAGAACCATGGAGCGCCAGTCGGGCGTGTCGGCTTGTCGCACAGTACGGCAGCGGCGTTGCGCGCCTGTTCGAGTGCGTTGGGGACCGACTCGACACGGACAAAGCGGTCGTACAAATGGCTGTACTGGCGAACACAATCTCCTACAGCCATGATGTGGGGATCGGCTGTGCGAAGGTCGTCGTCGACCACGATGCCGTTATCGACCTCGAGGCCTGCTGCTGCGGCCAATTCGCTGTTCGGTATCAGCCCGATACCAACGACGACCAGATCGGCGGCGAGTCGTGTGCCATCCGAGCAGCGAACTGTTTCGATGCGGCCGTCTCCTCGAGTCTCCAGCCCTTCTACCATGCAGTTGGTAAGGATATTGACCCCCGCCTCACGGTGAACGGCTTCGTAATATTCGGAGATCGGCTGTGCAGTAACGCGAGCAAGTACTCGGGACGCAGCCTCCAGCACGGTGACGGTCATGCCGATCCGGACGGCGGCCGCGGCCACCTCCAAGCCGATGTATCCGGCGCCGATGATAACGACGCTCCGTTGGGGGCGAAGTTCATCTCGAAGCGCGTCTGCATCAGTCCTTGTGCGGAGATAGTGGAGATTCGAGAGCTTCTGGGGAAGCGCGTCTGCGACCGGTAGCGTCCGCGGTCGGCCTCCCGTTGCAAGAATCAGTTCGTCGTAGCCGATCTCGGTACCGTCGGACATTGCGACCTTGCGATGCTTGCGGTCGATCGCCTGAGCGCGATGACCTGCGTGCAGGGTGATCGCACTGCGCTCATATGCCACGTCGCCACGCAGGTGCAATGATTCTGCGGTGATTTCACCCTTGAGGTATGTCTTCGAGAGGGGTGGTCGATGGTATGGCTGAAACCTCTCGTCACCCAGCAGGGTGATCGGTCCCTGCCATCCGGAGGTGCGTGCGGCAAATGCCGCTTCGGTACCACCGCAGCCATTGCCTATGACAAGCAGGTGTCGGTTCGACATCTGGAGGTCCCCTTCTCTGTTTTCTTTCGCGAACGAACCGGTCACGCGGGCGTCCGGGCTGTTGCCGGACGGTGAGCTACCCGTGAAGCGTTCTGTGCGCTGCTTTTGCAGCGGTAGCGTTGCTGGCATGTCGAATGAGGAAATCTTTCGTCTCCGAAAGGTCCTGGCCGCCTCCCGGCCCTGCGTCCACACATGTCGTCGCATTTCGCGTCGGCAGGATTGAAGTTGTTACTTAGACGCTAAGAGGGTGCCGGCGGCATATCACCGTGCTGCCCGCACACAGATTTGGTGCAGTTTTGTGCGCCCCATCACATTCGGTAACGGCTGTGTGGGTAGTCATAATCTGGGCTGCGTCCGACACTCACCGGCGTCGGCTGCATCGGTGCGCGACAGACCTCAGTTGCAGACTGGACGTGACCAAGGTGTCCGGCATGAGCGTGCGCGTTCAATCGACGAACCGGCACCGAGCGTGCGCAGGCGATCTCTTCCTCGCATAGCAGTACAGGAACCAGAGACGCCCGTCGCCGGTCGTCCGTCGTGTTCGATTGCCTCTCGGTGCCGGCTATAGGCCAGTAATCAGGATGTCCCGGCTTTGTCCGGGTCCGGAGCGAGCACCGCCCCGCCGAGCCAGAAGCACAACTCTAGAGCGTTCTCGAGTTCCAGCCGTCTTTCGCGCACGTTCCGGCCGAGCTGATCTTCGATTTTGTGGATCCTGTAGACGACGGAGTTCCGGTGCATGTGCAACTCAGTGGCGGTGGCGGCATAACTCCCACCGGCGCGAAGGAATTCACGCAGTGTAGTGCGTAGATCCTCGGCCGCCGGGTCATCAGCGGCCAACGGACCCAAAACGTCGGCGACCCAGGCGCGAGTCGCGCTGAGGTCGCTGCACATCAGCGCGACCGCGCCGATATCGGCAATGGAGATGATTCGTGGGGTCGGGACGCGCGAGGCCTGGGCAACAGTTCGAGCTTGATTGGCCTGCGAGTGAGTGCGGACGAACCCGGCGACGCCCTTCTGAGGTGTACCCACCGCCACCGAAACTGGCTGGTCCCAATTCGCTGTGATCGAAGCAAATTTCTCGAGGTCGAGGTTGTCTTGTTGTCCGAGCGGTAGCCAAGCCCATCCGGTGTGTTCGTCGCGCGGCTCGAACAGCGGGTGGCCAGAGATGCCTAGGTGCCCGGCGAGTGCAATGACCGCTCCTTCATGATGACTCAGTTCGTCATCGGGCCTTTCGCTCCGAACTGTCCACACGATCACCCCGATGTGGTATTGGTTGAGGCGGTAGCCGAGTGCTGCCTCGGCCGAGCCTATATCGATCGCTTGGTTGCCCAGTATGTCCTTGATACGTGCTGAGCGGGAGGCGCTTCGCCGAAGCCGCCATGCATCTCGCTCAGCCTCATACGTCGTCAACAAATTCTGGGCAATCAGGTTGACGTGGGCAGATACCAGTGTGGTGATCTCCAATGCCGCCTGTGCGGTTACGGCCGCGTCGGCACTGCGGACCGCCAGCTCCCGAAGGCACCATCGAACAACACTGTCCTGGTACAGGCGGTAGGCGTGCTCCAGTGCGGTGATCGGAATCTCGCGTTGGGCGAGTAGTCGGGCAAGTTCATTCGCAGGTTCGGACGGATCAACCTGATCGATCTCGATTTCGTGTCGAAGTATTCGCATGGTGATAGCGAAGTTGTGTGCGGCACCAGCGTTCAATTGTTCGACAATGGGCTCGTCGGCGGTGAATTCAGCGATCTCGGAGGTGAGTCGGGCGACGATCTCGTCCGCGATTTCCAAGAGGCTTCTGTCCGCGGCCCTTGTGATGGCGAGGATCACTTCGTGGACACCGATGCCCGAATATGCCACCCACTCGCCGACGCCGTCAGCTCTCTTCATCCGCAAACTCATTTCTCGAACGTGTGACAAGAATACTGACCGCCAGGCACCGAGGTTCGTCGATGGGCACCCACGTCGTGCTGGGGCGCGCCCCAGCGATTGCGATGGCTGCGGCTCGGCCATGATCTCGACCGACACAGTATCTGTTGACCGAGTCGTCCGCCGATGGCTTTGCATCATATGCATACCCGCCGGTTCAACCCGCACGAAGCTGCGACTCACCCAGATACGTTGGGAAGTACCAACCGGTTGACTGTATACGTGGCCAGTTCCGTGTGCAGTGATGCCGAGGTAACCCTGCTGTGGATCCACAGCAGGCGGTGTTGGAAGTCTGACAACTTCGGCCCGAACACGCGAACGTGGGAGAATGGGCCCTTGCGCGCAACCCCCCCGGCTCGTCCCGCGGTTAGCCATACCGTTTAGTGCCCGACCGTCTCCCGGAGAAAAGCCAGATCCTCGGCGAGTCCTTCACCCGGCGTTTCGAGGACCACGGGTGCGCCTGCCGTGCGGACGACCTCGGCGAGCAGTTCCGGGTCGATGGTTCCGTCGGCCAGGTTGGCGTGCCGGTCCCGCGCGGAGTTGAACTCGTCCCGCGAGTTGTTGAGGTGCACGAGGTCGATGCGTCCGGTGATGGCCTTGATGCGCTCGACCACACCCACCAGGTCTTCACCGCCGGCCCAGGCGTGGCAGGTGTCGAGGCAGAAGCCGGCACCGAAGTCGCCGACCTCCTGCCACAACCGGTCGATCGCGTCGAAGCGGCGGGCCATCGCGAAGTCGCCACCTGCCGTGTTCTCGATAAGGATCGGTACCGGGAAACCACCCTTGTCAGCTTGGCGCTCGAAGAGTTTGCGCCAGTTGACGATCCCTTCGTTGACGTCCTCACCGTCGCGGACGTGGCCACCGTGCACCACCAGCCCGAATGCGCCGATGTCTGCGGCGGCCTGAGCCTGCTGCGCCACGGCGTTGCGTGAGGGCATGCGGAGCCGGTTGTTGAGGCTCGCCACGTTGATCACGTAGGAGGAGTGGACGACGACGTCGATGGGACTGTCGCGGATCTCGTCGGTCCGCGGGTGCGTGGGCGGTTTGTTCCACTTCTGGGGGTCGGTGAGGAACATCTGGATGATGTCGGCCCCCAGTCGTTCGCCGTATCCGATCGGATCGTCGTCCTGGCGGACATGTGCTCCTATGCGCATGCACTCAGGGTAGGGGGTGGGTGTCGGGTGTGGGGCGCAACACCTGGCCGGGATGCGGGTCGATTCGGGATGCACGGACCCGGACACGCCGACACCCCTCGCTCCGTGTGCGGGGCGAGGGGCTCTGTGTCGGCTGGTCTTTGTCAGGCGGGCGGCGGTGGTGGCGGCGGCGGTGGAGGGGGTGGCTGCGACGGTCCGCCGGGCGTCGATGTGCAGAATTGGCAGCTGTCTCCGAGGTCCTTGGGTAGTGGCTTCGGATTCGGCTGATGGCAGTTGATCTTGCAGGGAGGCGCGGCGGAAGCCACAGCCGCCGGACCCACCATCCCGATCGACAACGCAGCGGCGGCTCCTACGAGCGCTGCGATCACGCGGGTTCGGGGTGAACGACTCTTCGACATCTGGTGTTCCTTCTCGGAGGCAGCGAGGGTGTCAGCTCGGCGTTTCTGACGTGATTCCATCTTGTGCGAGCGTGCTCGGTACTGATACCGACCCCGGGGTGAGGATCAGGCCACCCTGCGCAGAGCAGGCCTCCCTCAGTCGGCGACCCCGATGTCCTCGTTCCACAGTTCCGGCTGGGTCTCGATGAACTCGGTCATCAAGTCGATGCAGTGCTGATCGCGGAGAACCGTCACATCGACCCCGTGCTCCCGGAGCCATTCGTGCCCTCCGGTGAAGGTGACGCTCTCGCCGATGACGACAGCCCCGATGTTGAACTGGCGGATCAGTCCACTGCAGTACCAGCAGGGCGACAGCGTCGTCACCATGACGGTCGAGCGATAGTCACGCTGACGTCCGGCGGCCCGGAAGGCATCTGTTTCACCGTGCACCGAGGGGTCGTCGTGTTGGACGCGACGGTTGCGGCCACTGCCGAGGAGGTCTCCGTTTCCGGCGAAGAGGGCGGCGCCGATCGGGATGCCGCCTTCCCGGGCGCCCAGTTCCGCTTGGGCAACCGCGGTCGCGAGCAATTTTTCCGGATCGAGGGTGAGCCGGGTGGGCTTCGGCGACGTCGACATCCGTCAGCGCTCCGCTGTTCCGGAACTCTGCAGTATCGCTATCGCCGCCCGCGTCATCATCGGAGCAAGCGACGGAAGACTGTGCCCGTCACGCGCGCGCAGATTCGTGCGCAACAGTTCGTCGAAGCCCCCGACAAGTAGCCGCAGAAGGTCGTCGGGCAGGTGGGGGAGCGTGCGATCTTGCTGACGGGCGAGCTGATGAAGTCCGCGCATTCGATCGAGAAGACTGTCGAACATCGCCTCGCGGGCCTGCCGAAGCTCCGGGGTGGCGAACGTCTGCACAGTGAGGGCATACGCTGCGCCGGGTTGTGCGGCCAGGACTTCGAGGTAGCGCTGAATGTGGGCGCGCAGCTGTAGCTGCCAGGGCAGCGAGGTGTCTGTGGCCGCGTCGAGTTCTTCCGCCATGATCCGGGTCGCGAGCGCGCACACGGCGACGAAGCACTCACCCTTGTTCGCATAGAACTCGTAGAACGTGCGTCGGGACACGCGCGCGGAGGCGATGATGTCTGCCACTGTTGCTGCCGCGTAGCCCTTTTCGGCCAGCACGTCCAGGGCGGCGAAGTCGATGCGGTACCGCTGGGAGGCCGCTACCGCCGTCGGGTCGAGGCGATGGCGGCCTGCGGGAAGTGGCTCAATGGCTGTGGATCCTGCCGACTCGCGCATGATGTCAGGGTAGACGTGCACCGAGCCTGTTCGGCGTCGCCACACGTGCGGCACCGTTTCGGCGCCGGTGCCGGTGCGCGAATCGAAGAATTGAACTGTTTTCCAGAAACGCCGGTGTTTCTGGTGTGAAATACCTAGCATGTCGCGCATGGGTTCACACCGCTCGCACCGAGGTCGCCGGGTTGCCGCGTTAGCTGGAGTCCTCGCTGTCTGGCTCGTTGCCGCGCCCGCGGTCGCAGACCCGGTGACGGATTTCCTTTCCGTCCAACGCACAGCGGTCGATCGCGCCGAGTGCGGACCGGGGTCGGATCAGGAATCGGGGATGCAAGGGCAGGTGCCGCTCGCGGACCGCCGGAGTGGACGCAGCCAGCAACCGTACTCGTGCAACCTCGGACTGGTCGGCCAACTCCAGGGTCAAGGGGCGGGAATCGTCAGCGCCGCGTATGGCAACTGCGTGTATGTGGGATCGAATATTCCCACCCGGCTCGACCGCCCCGGCCCTGGCGTCCAGGTAGTGGATGTATCCGATCCGGCCCGCCCGCGGCACACCGGGACCCTCATCGAACCGCCGATGCAGGCAGGCACCTGGGAGTCGCTCAAGGTCGATCCGGGGCGCGGTCTCCTCGCGGGCACGGGCGTCGGACTACTGACCGGCATCGGTGGATTCTCGATCTACGATGTATCCCAGGACTGCACGCGCCCGCGGCTCCTCAATCCGGGGACGGGAACGCAGCTGTCGCTCCCGCTGCCGATCACGACGCACGAGGGCGGCTTCTCGCCGGACGGCCGAACATATTGGGCTGCAGGCACTGCCGGCGGCCAGTTGTCGGCTATCGACGTCAGTAACCCGGTCGAACCCCGCGTGGTCTGGACGGGCCTGACCGGTGTGTCGAACCACGGCTTCGGGATCACGCCTGATGGAAACCGCATGTATATCTCGACGCTGGCGGGCATCACCGTGCTGGACATCAGCGCCGTCCAGCGCCGCGCTCTCTTTCCCGTGGTGCCGCATGTGGGCCGCAGACTGTGGTCGGACGGTCAGCTGACGCAACACACCATCCCCGTCACTGTGGACGGCGCACCAGTCATCTTCACCGTGGATGAAGGCGGATCCGGTGGCGTGAAGGTGATCGACTCGTCCGATGATGCGAATCTGCGCTTGATCAACACGATCAAACTCGAGGTGAACCTGCCGCAGAACATGGACGTGTGGGCCCAGGACAACGGCGGCAACGGTGCCTTCGGTTACGACGCGCACTACTGCAGTGTGGATCGGCCCGTGGACCCCACCGCGCTGGCTTGCGGCTGGATCCAATCCGGTATTCGCGTCTTCGACGTCCGCGACCTGCAGGACATCAAGGAGATCGCGTACTTCGTCCCGCCGGGGCAACCGGACAAGGCCGGCCGGCTCGAGAACTCGACGCATGCGACCCTGGGATCGATAGTCGGCCTTCCGCTGATCGGATCGATCGCGGTTGCGCGGGCCGCGCTGGAGGGCGATATCAATGGAGCGGGCGCGGTCGGGCCGGGCACCCGGCCGATCGGAATCGACATGTCCAGCGATTGGTGCATGTCGCCTCCGGAGTTTCGCGGCGACCAACTCTGGGTGACGTGCATGGACAACGGCTTCCTGGCGCTGCAGTTCCAGAACGGTGTGTACCCGCTGACATGAAACGTCTTGCTCTCGCGGCCGTAGGCGTCGCGTGTGTCCTTCTCGGCGTGGTCGTCGGGGCGTGGTGGCAGCACCAGCCCGACCCGCCGCGCGCCGCCACTGTGTCGCTCGAACCCCTGGAAGTGGGCTTCGCGCAGGACATGTCGAGTCATCACCTGCAGGCGATCGAACTGTGTCACGCCCTGGCGTCTCCGCGTGAGCCCATGATCGATGCACTGTGCACGCAGATCACCTCCGCCCAGAATCAGGAGATCGGTGTGCTCAGCGGCTGGCTCATGTTGCTCGACCAACCGCAGACTTCCCCGCAACCGATGGCATGGATGGGAACCGGCCATCACCACTCCGGCGCCCACATGCCCGGAATGGCGAGCTGGACCGAGATGGACGAGCTTCGTCGGCTCACGGGACCCCCGGCCGAGACGGCGTTCCTTCAGCTCATGATCCGCCACCATCGTGGTGGCCTCGGCATGGCCTCCCACGCCGCCCAGCACGCCACCACGCGCGCGGTGGCGCAGCTGGCGACATCGATGATCAAAGAGCAGAGCGAGGAGATCGGCGTCATGGAGCCGCTGCTGGCAGCCCGCGGTGGGGAGCAGCTTCCGTACCCGTAGCGCTGGATGAGCCGTGCCCGAGTGGCCCGATGGGACACAGGTTCGGTCCGACTGCGCCGATGTCAGTCGTAGACGCGGGCGATAAAGGCGTTCACGTTGTCGCGGACGCGCACGATTCTCTCTTCTGGGGCGAGATCGTCCCGGTACTGCCTGCCGAGTGCTGGGCTCTTCTTCCTGCGTGCGTATAGCGAACACGCGAGATCAGCACACATATAGGTGCCGATCGAGTTGCCCCGGCGACCGGATTCTCCGGCCTTGTGTGCGGCCATGAGGGAGACGCCACCATTGGCATGTGTGGTCATGCAGATCGTGCACATCTGCGCCCGCCGAGACCCACCGGATTCGTAACGCAGAGCGACACCGACTAGCCGATCCTCCTGTGGCACGACGACATAGCACCGGCCAGGAGACGAGGGGTCACGCCATCCGAGGAAGTCGAGGTCGCCCCAGGGTCTGTCATCCAAATCTCGGGGGACGGGCAGCCGCTTGGCATCACCCTTGGAGCAGTTGATGAACGACAACCTGATGTCGCGTTCAGTGATGGGTTCCATGACGACGAAGCACTCCGTTGGTTGTTTCTGGTGGACAAAGCGAAGCGACCCTACGGACTGCGATCGCATCGAGCAACGGAATTACGAGGCGCGCCGTTGCTGCAGTGGCGACGAGCGCGGCGCTACGTCCACGCAATTCGACGAACCTCCGGAACTCTCACCACATGCGGAACATGCTGTCGGACAGGGTGAATCCGTGCCCGACGTCGCTCGTGCAGGTAACGCCCGTCGTCTCTTCGACGTGGCAGGTCAGATCGTTCACGCGTAGCGACCTGCCGTACGGGAGAACGGTGGCCGGCGAACCGCCCAGCGGGTAGTACCGCGGATCACCCGCACTGATGAACTGACCCGAGCGGGAACCGGTCACTTCGACGGCGTTGGGCGGCACCCGGATGTCGGGGGCGCCGGATCCGGGAACCTTCGGAGCCGACTCCGGCATCTGGCCGTGACAACCCGCCGTCGGGAGGTCGCCGCCGGTCAGGATCGCGCAGTGGAACTTGGTACTGGGCGTCGTGAAGTAGAAGCTCCCCGCCGCGGTACCCGCGTAACGCTGCGGATCGACTTCCCGGGTTCTCGTGGGTGCGCTCGTCCCAGCACTGGGAACCACGCTCGGAGTTGACGGGGCCGCACTCCGCATCGAAGTAGGGGGCGTCGACGTGGTCTTTTTCAGCGGGGTAGTGGCGGAAAAGGTGGTCGACGGGGCGGCCGCGGTATCGGCGGATCCGCTCACCGAGCCTGCGCACCCGGTCATCAGCAACGCCGTGGTGAGCAGCAGCACTGCGCGGACCGAGAGACTCATGCGGAGAGCTTAGGACTGCCCCCCGGCCGAAGCGGTCGCGGCGCGTCCGTCGACTTTCTGGGACAGTAGTGGGGAGCGATCTGCCCAGAAGCCGGTATCCAGGAGGTCCGATGTCGGAGAGCGGCCAGTCCCCGTACGGCGAGATCCCGCCGATGATCGACACCGACGAGGAGCGTAGGGCTCGGATTTCTTTCGAGGTTCGGCGTTGGTGTGAGCGAGCCACTATTTCGAGAACGCACCCGCCGTTGTCCGATCAGGCTGCCGTGCTGATCGCTGCCGGACACCTCGATGCGGCCACCCGGCAGGTGCTCGCGAACCGCCGTCGCACCGGCAGGACGATCCCATCGATCGGTGGGTTCGGTCACTTGCGTCTTCTGACGGACGAATACCACCAGGTCGTCCATCGTTGCGACACCCTGCGCCCCGGGCCGGCGCAACTGCTCTTCAAGTACCGCGCCACTGAACTCGCCAGGAAGTTGCAGGCATATCGGTCGGCAGTGGTGATGTCGACAGCGCATTACGGTAACGGTGTGCGG
Source organism: Rhodococcus sp. MSC1_016 (assembly GCF_023667485.2). Taxonomy (NCBI): domain Bacteria; kingdom Bacillati; phylum Actinomycetota; class Actinomycetes; order Mycobacteriales; family Nocardiaceae; genus Rhodococcus; species Rhodococcus sp. MSC1_016. The sequence continues at coordinate 3,634,594 of NZ_JAMOZI020000001.1, read as the reverse complement.
GCGATGCGCCGTGATCGGCGGGAGGGCGTGCATCTCGACCTCGAGCAACGTGATGCGCTCTTCCGTGCTCTGCAGCGGACGCCGACACCGTTGACCGGAAGCGCCTTCGAGCGGGCTGCGAAAATTGCGCGAGGTACCGCTGCGGAGCGGATCGGCCAGGCGTCGCAGAACACCGTGATGGCGGCGGCCGGAAGAAGGGTGGCCGACGCGCTCGGCCGCGGCGTCGACCTCGACGAAGACACCTTCGCCGACGGTTACGACACGCTCCTCTACCTCGCCGGAATGCTGTACGACAGGATCGACGGGTCCCCGGTGTGGCGCTCCGAGCACTTCGCTGTCCAGCGGCACCAACTCGACCTCGCCGACGAGCTGACGCAAATCGCTGTCGACACCGTGGCGTTGCGCGGCATTCGCTTCGAGCTCGACGACGCACTGCGCGTCACCCACTCCGACAGTGGTCGCCGGCAGATTCAACTCCGGCAGGCTGCACTGACGCCGGTGTGGGACCAGCTGGTGGACCGCGTTGCGGCGCTGGCACGCATCGGCGACCTGCTCTCCCGAGCCGAAGTGCAGTTGCGCTCCGTGCTGGCCGTCAACCGAGCGATGAGCCTGGACAGTCGAATCGACGACCTCATCTCCCGCTCAGGCGACCGGGAACTATCGGCCGTGAACACCCACCACGTGGGGGATCAGTTCGACGGAGTGGAAGAACTGATGCTCACCTACCAGTCGGCGCTGTACGGCGACATCGCTGAACTGACGGCGTGGTCGGGGAGCCCGGAGCGCAAATAGAGCCGCTAACCTAGGGCCGAGGTCGCGATCATATGGCGATGTCGCCTCGCCGGTGTTCGATGGCGGCTTGCCGCTCGGATTCGGACATTCCTCCCCACACTCCGAAGGGCTCCTCGACAGCCAGCGCATGCTCTCGGCACTGGACGATGACCGGGCAGCGGTTGCACAGCTGCTTGGCTCGCAGCTCACGCTGCTTCCGGATGCGCCCGCGCTGTCCGTCCGGGTGGAAGAACAGCGACGAGTCGACGCCACGGCACAAGCCATGCACCTGCCACTCCCACACGTCCGACAGTGGCTTGGGAAGGTCCGTATATGAAGGCATGTGAACTCCTCGATCGTGACGTGACGTAGGTGGCGGCGTTCTCGCCACCCGACGCTCACCCAGCCCGCACTGCTGGAGCGCGGTGAACATGTGAGGAAACCTGTACCCAGAAACGCGATGTGTCACGCACGCGTCAGAAAACTTTCACGGAGCGGCGTCGGGTGTTGCGTCTCGGCCGTCCGTGCCGTCACCGCGTTTCGAGCACGACCATGAGGCCGACGGTGGCCTCGCCCGCCGAGATGAAGAGTGGTCGCACGGTCTCGATATCTCTCGGCACAAGCCGCTACGGAAAGCTCCTCATGTTCAACTTCCGATCAACCGGGTAATCGGCTGCCCACGACGCCGGGGAACACACGCCGCGGCAGTTAAAGAAGGAAGAGCACATGGGCGAAGGGCACCCGATCGATCCAGCCAGCATGCTGGCCACCCACTTTCCGCGCGACCTCACCGATACGGTGATGAGCGACGAGTCGGCCACTGTGGTCCTCGACATCGCTGGTCACGGTCACTGGACCGTGTCGATCGACAGTGGTGTCGCGGACCTGCGCAGTGCAGACGGACCTCGCAAGCCCACGTGCACTATCCGGACCGACGCAGACACGCTCGCCGACGTCCTGATCGGCCGGCGCAGCGGGGTCGACGCGTTTCTGGACGGCGACCTCGTCACACGCGGAAGCCTTGCGACGGTGCTTCAGATCGGCGGGGCGTTCGCGCCGGACGTCGAGTTGTCGACGCGACCGCAGTCGCGGGAAGTCGACGCAGGTGGCGTGCGCACGGCCTACCTGGAGGCGGGCCGAGCCGACGCGCCTCCAGTCGTTCTCCTCCACGGCCTCGGTGCCACCAATGCATCCATGCTTCCGGTGCTGGCCGACCTGGCCGAGGACCACCGCGTCATCGCGCCCGACACCCCCGGGTTCGGTGCGTCGGAAGCACCGTGCTGGACCTACACCGCCCACCAGCTGTACTCCTGGCTTCGCGCTTTCCTCGATGCGGTCGATGCCCGCGGCGCCGTCGTCGTCGGCAACTCTCTCGGTGGCCGCCTCGCACTCGAGTTGGCCATGCACGATCCCGAGGCGGTCGCCAAGCTGGTCCTGCTCTGTCCGTCACCGGCGTTCCGCCGATTCCGGCAGTTGGTACCACTCGTCAAGTTGCTGCCCGTGGATGTGGCGCGCCTACCCGCGGCCCCCGTGCCGCGCCCTGTCGTGATGGCGGGCGTGAAGGCGATGTTCGCCGACCCGAACCGAGTGCCACAGAGCTGGTTCGACGCTGCCGTCGACGAATTCGAGATTGCCATGAGCTCCGGTGCACACCGTCGCGCTGCGCTGTCGGCCTTGTTCAACATCTACACCGAGGAAGCCTTCGGCGATACCGGGTTCTGGGGACGACTCCCCAACCTTCGGACACCGGCGTTGTTCCTGTGGGGAAGCGAGGACCGGCTCGTTCCGGCCAGCTTCGCTCGCCACGTCAGCGAGGCGATGCCTACCGCGGAATCAGTGGTGATTCCTCATTGCGGGCACGTTCCTCAGCTGGAGCTGCCCGCTCTGACGATGCAACTGGTCCGCGAATTCCTGAGCTCGGAACGCACTCCGAGCGCGCAGGCGTCGACCGAGTATGACTTGGCTCTGGGCTGAGCTCGGGAGCACTCCCGCATCAACACCAGTGGCCGGGTGTATCGCGCATCCGCTGACCGATCATGCGGTAGGCATGGCAACCGGCGAGATCGGCAAGTATGAGGGAGCACCTTAAAAACCGCATGCCCCACCACGGCGGGTGACATGCTTGGCCACGCGCTTGTGCCACATGGGTTTCGCCGTCGCCAACGGGTGATCTTGGCGGTCCAGCCGGCGAAGTGCCGGACGTTCCGGCAGTTTCCTGACAGTAAACAACGCTGCTAGGATGCGGAGGTGACGACTCGACCGGAGACCGGGATTCACCGCGACACGGGTGATCCTGCGCCCGTCGAGCGTGAGGTGCCGTCCGATACGCCGACCGGCCCTGATCTCGAGAAGGTGATCGGCAAGCAGGTGCGCGCCCTCCGCAAGGCCAGTGGGCTTTCCGTGGGGGACATGGCGGCAAAAGTCGGAATCTCCAAGGCGATGTTGTCGAAGATCGAGAACTCGCAGACGTCATGCAGTCTGTCGACGTTGGCGCGGCTGGCGGCGGGACTGGACGTACCCGTGACATCACTGTTCCGGGGTGCGGACACTGCCCGCGACGCCGTGTACGTCGAGGCGGGGCACGGTGCGGTCATCGTCGGGCGTGGGACCCGGGTGGGGCATCACTACGAGCTTCTCGGCGCACTGCGCGGGCAGCACAAGCGACTCGAGCCGGTGCTGGTCACGCTCACCGACGCCAGCGAGACGTTTCCGTTGTTCCAGCACGCAGGGACCGAGCTGCTCTACATGCTCGAGGGCGTCATGGTGTATGGGCACGGTGAGGCCGAGTACACGCTGCGGCCGGGGGATTCGCTGCTCCTCGACGGTGAAGGTTTGCACGGCCCCAACGATCTCGTGCGGTTGCCGATCCGATTTCTCGCGGTCACCGCATATCCCGACCACCACGAGGACTGACGGCGGTCATCGGGATTTCTACCTTCCTCCGCCTCCGCGCCGGGCGTAGAGTGGCGGTTGGTTCGAAAGGTCGTGGTTACGGTGTTAGCGACAGTTCAGATAGCGTCCGACGACGGGTCCGCGCTGCCCTTCGATCGTCTGGAGCCGGTTTACCTGGCCACCGCGGGCGCGATCGGGCTCTACTACTTCGACTACGGCACCGATGCGCGGATGAGCTCGGACGAGCTCGGCGACTTCTACCTCGTTCAGATTCCGCTGTCGGGTACAGCCCGAATTACCTCTGGCGCTGAGGAGTTCGATTCGACGATGTCGGTCGCGTCGATTCTGCAGCCGGGGCGCCCGGCGACCATGCAGTGGCATGAAGGGCAATCTCAGCTGATCATCCGTCTGGCGCGCCGAAATCTCGAGGAGCACTTGCAGGAAATCCTGGGGAGCCCACTCGCTGAACCGCTGATATTCGAGACGCAGATGGAACTCGGAAGCCCCGCAATCCGCGGCTGGCGTGAGGCGGTCGAGCTGCTGGAGCGCGAGGTGGCGAATCATGATCCGATTACTGCAGATTCGGCCGCCATGGAGGAATTCGACACGATCTTGCTGAGTCAGTTCCTGTCCGCTCAGCCGAACAACTACAGCGCGATGCTGCGGAGTCTGGCTCAGAGTTTGACCTAGCTGATCACACGGTGGCCTGCCCCGCGGAGTGCCGCGGGGCAGGCCACCGGCTGTGTCGAGACCGGAATCAGGCCTTGGCGGGGTCCGCCGCCCTGGTCGTGATTGCCTCCGCACTGAGCACCGCGTCGGTGCCGTGTTTCGGGGCGCCGGTCAGTCCGACGGCATCGAGGACGTAGGCCGTCTCACCGTGTACGGACACGTCGAGGCCGTCGTATTCGCTGTCCTGGTCGGCGCGGATGCCCATGAACTTCTTCAGCGCCGCGGCGATCACCAGCGTGACGATGAAGCAGTAGCCGACAACGGCTGCCACGGCGACACATTGGCGCCACAGCACGTCGACACCGCCGCCGTAGAAGAGTCCCGCGGCGCCGCTGGGTGCGGCCGGATCTGCGAGGAATCCGATCAAAACGGTGCCGAGGATGCCGCCGACGAGGTGCACGCCGACGACGTCGAGCGCATCGTCGTAGCCGAGCCGGTACTTCCAGGACACCGCGAAGCAGCAGACCGCACCGGCAGCGCCTCCGACGACCAGAGCGCCGAGCGGTGATACAGCGCCACAGGCCGGTGTGATGGCGACCAGTGCTGCGATCAGACCTGACGCGGCGCCCAGCGACGTGGCGTGGCCTTCACGCAGTTTCTCGACGGCCAGCCAGGCGCAGATGCCCGCGCACGCCGCGGCGACGGTGTTGAGAATGACGACGGACGCGCTGTTTCCGGCGGAGAGCGCCGAGCCGCCGTTGAATCCGAACCAGCCGAAGAACAGGATGCCGGCACCGAGCATGGTCAGGGGAAGGCTGTGCGGGCGCGGCGAGACGGGGAACGTCTTGCGGGCCCCGAGGACCAGGACGACGGCGAGAGCAGCCACGCCGGCGTTGATGTGCACGGCGGTGCCGCCGGCGAAGTCGATGGCGCCGAGGGTGTTGGCGATCCATCCGCCGATCACCGATCCGTCGGCGGAGTCGAACGCGAACACCCAGTGGGCGACGGGGAAGTAGACGAACGTTGCCCACAGTCCGGCGAACAGCATCCAGGCGCCGAATCTCATCCGGTCGGCGAGCGCACCCGAGATGAGTGCCACGGTGATGCCGGCGAACAACAGCTGGAAGCCTGAGATCAGCGCGGGCGGCAGTCCGGGTTCGGCCGGCGCCTCCAGCAGCGCGCTGGAGCCGAAGAACTCGAGGGGGTCGCCGAGGAGGCCGAGACCGCCGAGGGAGTTGCCGAGAACGGCGGAGTAGCCGAACACGATCCACAGCACCCCGACGACGGCGAACGCGCCGAACGTCATCATGGCCATGTTGAGCGTGTTGCGCACGCTGACCATTCCGCCGTAGAACATGGCCAGACCCGGCACCATGAGGCTCACTGCCGTGAAGGCCGCCAGAATCCAGGCGGTGTCGGCCGCAGCGACTGCTTCGTTCATAGTCGTCCACCTTGATCGAGGATGGCAGGACAGTCTAGGCGTCCGCCGTTGGGAATCAATGTCTATTGACAGTGAACCAAATCGGAGATTGCGAAAATAGTGCGCCGCGTGACGAATGCGTTAAGGATTGTTGTACCGTGTTGTCTAGAAACAAAGTATCGTGACAGTGGACCATCTCGGTGAGGGGAATCTGTGGCCGCAGTGCGCGAGGCCCGCATCATCCGGCGAGCGGATCACCGGACCACGCCGTGGGCCAACGGCGCGGGCACCACCGCGGAGATCGCCGCCGGTGCCGCGTCCCGGTGGCGGTTCAGTGTCGCGACGCTCGAGGCGAATTCGACGTTCTCATCGTTTCCCGGGGTGGATCGGATCTTCACGGTGATCGGCGACCATCCCGCGTCACTCGACTTCGGCGACGGCCCCACCCTGATTCCGCGCCTCAGTCCGACGGCCTTCGTCGGCGAGCGCAGCCCCGACTGCGTGACGGAAGGGCCGACCGAGGCGTTCAACGTCATGGTCGACAGGTCCACCACGGCGGCCTCCGTGGACATCGTCGACATCGGAGCGGCGCACGACGTCACCGCTGACGGGCGGCTTGCCGTCCTCGTCCTGGTCCTCGATGGGCGGCTGGCGACGGACCTCGGTCCCGTCCAACCGGGCGACTGTCTCCTCGTCGAGCAAGGGTCGGTGCGGCTGTCCGGGCAGGCGTCGGTCGTGGTGGCGGAGGTCCTCGCCTGCACGTGAGTGGCAAAGCGTACCGGGGCACACTTTGCTACTCACGTGCAGGGACTACCTCGCGCTCGAGAGGATTCGGCGCAGGCGCTCGATCGCGCGTTCGGTTGCGGGGCGGTCCTTCGCGATCAGCTGGTGCATGATGAATCCCTCGATCGCCGAGTACACCAGCAGGGTCAGGTCTTCGTCGGCGGTGATGCCCAGGCGGGTCAGCGCCTGCGACGTCGCCTCGATGTACGTGGCGTACAGGAGTTTTACGTGTGGGTCGAGGCGTGGCGTGCGTCGGGACTCGAGCATCAGCTCGTACTGGAAGACCTGGAGGTCGGGGTCCCGGGCGACGAGGTCGGTGAGGTGTTCGACGAAGTGGTCGAGGGACGATCCGGCGGCGATGTCGGCGAAGACGCTTGCACTCTTGTCCAGCGCGTAGCGGAGCGCGGCGTCGAGGAGGGCGTCCGTCGACCCGGCGCTGCGCAGGACGGCGTCGTCCGAGACGCCGGCCTCACGGGCGACGGCCTGCGTCGTCAGCCCGCGCAAGCCGTCGCGGGCGATCACGGAGACCGTCGCGAGAACGAGGTCGAGGGCCACCTGATCGCTGTGGGGCGCCGCCCGTCGCCGCCCGTCGGCCAGCGTCACGGTTCCACATTCCCGTGGTTCAGCAGCCATCTCATGCCGGGTTCCCGGGTGCGACTGATGCCCTTGTATTCGGCCATGTCCACCGGAAGGTCCTCGAGCACCCGGTACAGTCGCTCGCCCCATTCCGGAACGGTCGCGATATCGCGGAAGGGAAGCAGATACGTCCGGATCAGGAACATGACGGCGCCGGAGTGGGCGAGCCGGATCAGATGCTGCACTTCGGTTCTCAGGAACAGGCGGTCCCCGACGTCGTCGAGCGGGCCGTCGGCGAGGGTGCGCCGGTCCTTCCCCCACTCGGGGTAGGTCTCGGTCGACGTGTCGAGTTTGCCGTCGACGGTCAGCGTCCAGTTGGTGCGTCGGTAACTCTGGCCGGGCTCGAGCCGCATCAGGAAGTTGTGTGCGCGGATGATGATCTTCTCGCTGTGGACGCGCGGGACGGGGCCGTGGATCTCGAGGAAGCTCATGCCTACGTCGAATCCGAAGGACCAGTCCGCCGCGAACGTCACCAGTCCGGCGTCGCCCCACAGTTCGCCCTCACGCTGATCGAGCAGCACGACGTCCTCCTGGATCTGGCCGCAGATGTACACCAGCGGCGGCGCCGGCAACGTGTCGAGGTCGCCGAACACGAAGGTGTGCTCGATGCTGAGGAGGTCGTTCTTCCAGTACCACCCGTCCCCGCGCCGTGCGAGTGTCATGGTGTCGGGGTATTCGTCGGCGAGGGTGCGCATCAGCGTGAGCATCGCGTCCCAGGCGGCGGGAACCATGTGGGGCAGGCACTGGTGCCGCGACGGATCCGTGGCCAGAATGCGCTCACGTTCGGCGAGTTCCCGGTGGTAGTGGGCGTCGATGGCGATGCGGGTGTCACCCCAGCTGCCGGCCACGGTGTCGGTGGAGTGTCCGGCGGGCTCGACGTTGGTGCTGTAGCGGTACTGATCGCGGGGAAAGGGGAAGGGAAAGCGCGTGATGTCAGCACGCGAGTCGGTGGTTGTCACAGATCCAGCTCCAATCGGTCTCCTGCGGAACGTGATACGCACGGCATCATTGAATCTCCGGCGGCCTTCTCCTCGTCGGTGAGGAACAGGTCGCGGTGCTCGATCTCGCCGCCGCGAACCGACAGCCGGCATTCGCCGCATACCCCCTGCCGGCAGAGGTTCGGGACGTTGATTCCCTTGTCCAGCAACGCCTCGAGGAGGCTGGTGCCCGAGGGCACGGGAACGATCATTCCGGTGCGCCCGAGCGTGGCGGCGAAGGGCGTCCCGTCGGGCAGCGGACCCGCCCCGAACGCCTCCGAGTGCACGCGCCCCGGCGGCCAGCCGCAGTCGCGGGCCCACTCGGCCACCGCCGCGATCATCGGCGCGGGACCGCACGTGTAGACGTGGGTGCCGAGTGGCTGGTTGGCCAGTGTGGGGATGAGGCGGTCGGCGAGTTCTCCGGGCGTCGAGACGGTGATCATCCGGTCGCCGCACAGCGCCGCCAATTCGTCGGCGTGCGCCCCCGACTGACCGCGGAAGGAGTAGATCACTTCGAACGAGCGACCCCATTCGAGGGCGGCCCGGACGTGCGACAGGATCGGCGTGACGCCGATTCCACCCGCGACCAGCAGGTGGTGCCGCGCAGTGAGTACGGGCGCGAACGCACTCCGCGGACGGCTCGCCCGGATAGTCTGTCCCGGCTGAAGGTCGTGGACCCAGCGCGAACCCCCGTGGCCGTTCTCGTCGAGCCGGACCGAGATCGCATAGTGGTCCGGCTCGATCGAGGGGCCGGTGAGCGAGTAGGAATTGTGCCGACCCTCGGCCCAATTGACGGCGATGTGGCTGCCGGGGGTGAACGACGGCAGGGTGCGGTCCGCCGGGTCCACGAGCACGATGTGCCGGATGCCCGGGCACAGCAACCGTGCCTCGCGCACCGTCAGAGTGAGCCCTCCGGTGATGCTCTCGCCCGCAACTGTTTCGAGGGCCGTGGTCATGGCAGTTCCTCCGAATCGGCTCGATATCCCAAATAGGCGCTGTGGCGCCGGGAGTAGTGGTAGTAGACGGTGAGTTCGGCGGAACAACCCCCGCACCGTGTCCGGCCGCCCACAGGCACCGGCACGGAGGGCGACGTGGTGTGGCAGTGCGCGCAGAACACGTCGCGCACCGAGGCGTCAGGGTGGACGATCGCGGCGATCTCGGCGGGCAGCGCGCCCGCGGAGATCAGCCGAGCACGCACTGCCCCGACCATGTGCTCGGGGCCTGCGACGACGAACCGCCACCCGATGCGCGCCTCGGTCAGCAGTTCGTCGAGCCCGCCGAACCCGGATCCGACCCCGGCGTCGACGATCACCGTGCGAGTGGGAACGGGCGCCACGCGCTCGGACAGCGCGCGGAGGACCTGCGCGCCGACCGTGCGGTCCGAGACCAATACGTAGCGGGTGACGAGAGCGCCCGCTGCGAGGTCGTCGACGGCCGAGTAATCGGATCGCCACCGGGGGACGCTGGTCGACCTCATCGAAACCGCCATCGCGGATCAGGGAGCGAAGGAACGGTGGCCGACGAAGTAGGCCAACGCGCGGTCGGGGGTGGTGAAGCGGATGCGCGAGCCCTTGGGGAAGAAGATCGCGTCCTTCGCCTTCGCCACCTCGACCTGGCCGGTGTCGAGGTTCTCGAGGGTGAACTCCCCTTCGAGGACGACCTTCATCTCGTCGTAGGCATAGTAGTAGTCGAGCGGGGCGTCGGTGCGCTGGAGTTCGAAGTAGCCGGCCGACATCTCCGAGCCGTCCGGGTTGGCGAAGACGTCGTCGATGTATCCCTTGGTGCCCGGGTACTCCGAGACCGGCATCTGAGGCAGGTTCTCGTGGAATCCGGCGGTGACGCGGAACGGGACGGCGGTGGGCTTGTCGGTGGTGGTCATGGGTTCTCCCTGAAGGCGTGGTGATGGGATCGGTAAGCTCCTCGACGTGAAACGAGAAGTAACACTAGGAAACCACAGGACATATTTCGCCGACGTAAATTAAGGCAGGGTCGCTGAAGACATGCACTTCGACGCCGGAATACTTCTTGAAAGAGTTTATTAGCGGGGAGATCTGGTGATCCACCGACAACGTTGCCGTAACGCGATGGACATATTCGACGTGTTTCCTGGTGAACAACACAAATTCCTGCGGTGAAACGATCCGCTACTCGAGCCATAGCGTCCGATAATCCGGCCGAATGAAGGAAGCAACGTGACACAGACAGCAAAGTTCGTGATCGTCGGTGGAGGACTCGAAGGTCTCGCCATCGCCTGGTCGCTCGCGGACCGCGGAGAGACGGATGTGCTGGTCCTCGAGCGTGACACCTTGTGCTCGGGGATGACCGGCAAGTCCAGTGGCGTCGTCCGGTGCCACTACGGGACGCCGTCGCTGGCGGCGATGTCGTGGTACGGCGTCGACATCTTCGCCAGGGCCACCGAGATCTTCGGCGACGACATGGCGTTCCGGCAGTGCGGATACGTCGTCGGCGTCGGCGAAAACAACATCGACCCGCTGAAGGCGAACGTCGCGATGATGCAGGGCCTCGGCATCGACGTCGACTACATCGGCCACGACACGATGGCCGAACTGTGGCCGGGGCTGCACCTCGACGACTTCGCCGCTTTCGCCTACGAGCCTCTCGGTGGCCGTGGTGAGGCGTACATGGCGGGGATGGCGTACGGTGCGTCGGCCCGCAAGCTGGGCGTCACAATCCGGCAGAGCACGCCGGTGGCGTCGCTGCTGCAGAACGCGAGCGGCCGCGTCTACGGGGTTACGCTTGCGAACGGCGACGAGGTGCATGCCGAGCAAGTGATCCTCGCGACCGGCCCGTGGGCACCCGAACTCGGTGCCGGTGTCGGCGTCGACATCCCGGTGAAAGCCCAACGGGCGCAGCTCGTGCTGATCGATCAGGGTGTTCCGACGCCGGAGGTGCCGGTGTTGTCGGACCTCGCCGGACTGCAGTACATCTGCCGGGAGCCGAACGGTGAACTGCTGGTCGGCAACAGCGACCATGCCGCGCCCGAATACATCGACCCCGACAAGTACAGCAACCGCGCGGACGATTCCACCATCGAGAAGAACATCATGAAATTGGGAAACCGGCTGCCGGACATGCCCGACCCGCGGATCACGTCGTCCTACGTCGGCGCGTACGACGTGACGCCCGACTACAACCCGATCATCGGACCCGCACCGGTCGACGGACTGTTCCTCGCCACCGGGTTCTCCGGTCACGGTTTCAAGATCTCACCGGCGGTCGGCCGCCTTGTCGCCGACATGCTCCTCGACGACGGAAAGACGACCCTCCCGAACGTCGAGCCGTCCGACTTCAGGCACTCACGCTTCGAGGAGGGTGACCTCCTGTTCAGCCTGCACCCCTACGAGGGCGCCGGCGAGATGCGCTGAACCACAGACCCCCTCACCCCTAGACCACCAGTTCAGGAGCTACCCATGGCTGTCGACACTGCTGACGCGTTCACCGCGCAGAACATCGTGACAACCCCACCGCAGACCTTGTCCGAGGTGGCCCGGGCCACCGGAACCACCTTCATCCTCGCCCTGTTCGTCACCCTGTCCGGCAAACCGTGCGCCAAACTGGTGCCGATCGAGGCCGTCGAGCAGCTTCAGGACGACGGCGTGGGCTTCGCCGGCTACGCGGCCGGGCACATGGGGCAGGAGCCCAAGGACTCCGATCTCGTTGCCATACCCGATGTCTCGTCGTTCACGCCGATCCCGTTCGTGAAGCCCGGACTGGCGATCGTGCACTGCGACCCGCACGTCGAGGGCAAGCCCTGGCCGTATGCGCCGCGGGTGATCCTGAAGGAGACGCTGAAGAAGGCGTCCGATCTCGGCCTGTCCGTCAACGTCGGCGCGGAGATCGAGTACTTCCTCGTCCACCGCACCGGCGACGGCGCTCTCACCACCGCGGACACCGCCGACGTCAGCCGGCAGCCGTGTTACGACGCCCGCGACGTCACCCGGATGTACGACCATCTGACCGAGGTGTCGCAGGCGATGAACGCGCTCGGGTGGGGCAATTACGCCAACGACCACGAGGACGGCAACGGGCAGTTCGAGCAGAACTTCGACTACGCCGACGCCATGACTACCGCCGACCGGGTGATCACCGCAAGGTATCTGCTGTCGGTGATCGCCGAGAAGCGCGGAATGAAGGCCACATTCATGCCCAAACCCTTCTCCGACCGCACCGGGTCGGGCATGCACCTGCACCTGTCACTGTGGAACGACGCCGGTTCGGTGTTCCCGGACGGCGACGACCCCAAGGGGCTGGGACTGTCGAGGACGGCGTACGCGTTCATCGCGGGGATTCTCGAGCATGCGTGTGCGCTGCAGGGTGTTATCGCGCCGACCGTCAACTCCTACAAGCGCACCGGGGCCACCTCGACGAGCAGCGGCGCCACCTGGTCGCCTCGCTACGCCACCTACGGTGGCAACGACCGCACCCACTACCTCCGGGTTCCGGACAAGAACCGGGTGGAACTGCGCGGCGGCGACGGCTCGGCCAACCCCTACCTGGCCGCGGCCACCGCCATCGCCGCCGGCCTGGACGGCATCGAACGCGAGCTCGACCCCGGCACTCCCGGCTCCGGCGACAGTCCCAGTGACATGCTGCCGATGACACTGCTGCACGCGATGGACGCCCTGGAATCGGATCCGGTGGTGACGGGCGCACTGGACGTCGCCGGTCCCGGGGTCGCCCAATACTTCGCGACACTCAAGCGCGAGGAGTTCTTCGCCTGGCACAACACCGTCTCCCCGTGGGAGCTCGACCACTACCTGACAGCGTTCTGAACGACCTCCCGAAAGGAGACATCCATGTGTGGAATCGTCGGACTTCACCTGCGTGAGCCGTCCCTCTACCCACAACTCGGCACCCTGCTCACCGACATGCTCGGTCAGATGTGTGACCGCGGACCCGATTCCGCAGGCATGGCCATTTACGGGGACCCGGCCTGGTCGCCGGTCGGTGAATCGACGGTCTCACTGCTCGACTGCCCCATTCCCGCAGCGGAACTCGCCGCCACGCTGTCGGCGTCACTCGACACGACCGTCACCGGAATCGACCTGTCCCCGACGACGATCCTGCACGGTGTTGTCGGCGCAGCGGATCTCGCGGCGGCCGTGCGCAGCGTGGCGCCGTCGGCACGGATCATCGGGTTCGGTGACGACCTGACCGTCCTCAAGGGCGTCGGGAACCCCATCGACCTGGCGAACCGGTTCGGGCTGCCGTCGGCGAGCGGCTGGCAGGGTGTTGCGCACACCCGCATGGCCACCGAATCCGCGGTGACCGCCGAGGGTTCGCACCCGTTCTCCGTCGGCCCCGACCAGTGCCTGGTGCACAACGGGTCGTTCTCGAATCACATGAGCATCAAGCACCAGCTCGAACGTGACGGCGTCGCGTTCGACAGCGCCAACGACACCGAGGTCGGGGCGCGGTTCGTCGCCAAGCAACTCGCCGAGGGTGTCGACCTGGAGAAGGCGCTGCTGATGCTCAACGAGACATTCGACGGCTTCTACACCCTCCTCGTCTCGACCGCCGACTCGTTCGCCGTGGTCCGCGACGCCATCTCCTGCAAGCCCGCCGTCATCGCCGAGACCGACCACTGGGTCGCGATGGCCTCCGAATACCGCGCCCTGGCGAACCTGCCCGGCGTCGACAACGCCCGAATCTTCGAGCCCGAACCGGAAGAGGTGTACGTATGGCACCGGTAGCCACCACCGAAGCGACTGTCCTGAACCTCGAGACGTCGAGTACCCGTGCCATCAACGAGCGGCTCACCTCGCCCGAAGCACCGAAGGCGGTGACCGTCACCGGCCCGCAGGGTGCGCACGCGCTGGCCTGCGGCCTCGACTCCGACATCGACGTCACCATCGACGGGCACGTCGGCTACTACTGCGCCGGCATGAACCAGCACGCGACCGTGACGGTCAACGGCAACGCCGGCGTCGGGGTCGGGGAAAACATGATGTCGGGGACCGTGCACGTCAAGGGTGATGCGTCGCAGTCCGCGGGCGCCACCGCCCACGGCGGCCTCCTCGTGATCGACGGCAATGCCGCTGCCCGCTGCGGGATTTCGATGAAGGGCGTCGACATCGTCGTCGGCGGCAACATCGGCCACATGTCCGCGTTCATGGGTCAGGCCGGACGTCTCGTCGTCCTCGGCGACGCCGGCGAAGCGCTCGGCGACTCGCTGTACGAGGCCCGCATCTACGTGCGCGGCACCGTCGCCTCCCTCGGCGCCGACTGCATCAAGAAGGAGATGCGCGAGGAGCACCGGACGGAACTGCGGGAGCTGCTCGATCGGGCAGGTTTCGACGCGGACCCGTCCGAGTTCACCCGCTACGGCTCCGCCCGCAAGCTCTACAACTTCCACGTCGACAACGCCAGCGCCTACTAGGAGAACCCTCATGAACACCCCGAACCCGGCCCTGCGCGAATCGGCGACGTTCGACCGCGGCGTCATCTCCGAGATCCAGCGGGCAGCCGAGACCGGCATCTACGACATCCGCGGCTGGGGCGCCAAGCGCCAGCTGCCGCACTTCGACGACCTGCTGTTCCTCGGCGCCTCGATGTCGCGGTACCCGCTCGAGGGCTACCGCGAGAAGTGCGACACCGACGTCGTGCTCGGCGACCGCAACGCCAAGTTCCCGCTGCACCTCGACATTCCGATCACCATCGCCGGCATGAGCTTCGGCGCACTGTCCGGGCAGGCGAAGGAGGCCCTCGGCCGCGGCGCCAGCGAGGTCGGCACCTCCACCACCACCGGCGACGGCGGCATGACCCCCGAGGAACGGGGGCAGTCGAAGAACCTCGTCTACCAGTACCTGCCGTCGCGGTACGGGATGAACCCGGACGATCTGCGTAAGGCCGACGCCATCGAGATCGTCCTCGGCCAGGGTGCCAAGCCCGGCGGCGGCGGCATGCTGCTGGGGCAGAAGATCACCGAACGCGTCGCCGGGATGCGCACCCTCCCGATGGGCGTCGACCAGCGGTCGGCGTGCAGGCACCCCGACTGGACCGGCCCCGACGACCTCGCCATCAAAATCATCGAACTCCGCGAGATCACCAACTGGGAAAAGCCCATCTACATCAAGGTCGGCGCCACCCGCACCTACTACGACGTGAAACTCGCCGTGAAGGCCGGCGCCGACGTCGTCGTGGTCGACGGCATGCAGGGCGGCACCGCCGCCACCCAGGACGTGTTCATCGAACACGTCGGCATCCCCACCCTCGCCGCGATTCCGCAGGCGGTCCAGGCGCTGCAGGAACTGAGGGTGCACCGGAGCGGGGCGAGCGGAGCGACGGCGGGTAGATCCGTTCAGCTCATTGTGTCGGGCGGAATTCGCAGCGGCGCGGACGTCGCGAAGGCCATGGCGCTCGGGGCGGACGCTGTCGCGATCGGCACCGCCGCCCTGATCGCGCTGGGCGACAACAGCCCCCGCTACGCGAAGCAGTACGAGCAACTCGGCTCCGCTGCCGGGTTCTACGACGACTTCCAGGCCGGCAAGGACCCCGCCGGTATCACCACCCAAGACCCGGAACTGTCGAAGAACCTCGACCCCGTCGAGGGCGGACGGCGGCTCGCGAACTACCTGCGGGTGCTCACCATGGAGGCACAGACCCTCGCCCGTGCCTGCGGCAAATCCCACCTGCGCAACCTCGAACCCGAGGACCTCGTCGCCCTCACCGTCGAGGCGTCGGCGATGGCCCGCGTACCCCTCGCCGGCACCACCTGGATCCCCGGCGCCCTGTAGGCGGCTCCGCCGCCCGTGCGCCTTTTTGGTAGCTGGGACAACCAAAAAGGCGCACGGGCGCGAAGCGCCTGCCCGCTGAAACTATGAGTAGAGGACCGAGAACATGACTTCCTTCGATTCGCTGTGGGCGAGCATCCTCGATGTGGGACAGCACAAGTCGACCAGGGGATACCGAAGATTCGCGTGGAACGACGCCGACATGACGCTGCGCGAATGGTTCGCCGACTGCGCGCAGGCTCGCGGCATGAGCGTCGAGGAAGATCGCAACGGCAACCTCTGGGCGTGGTGGATGCCGAAGGGGTGGGAAGGAGACCCCCGCGATGCGTTCGTCACCGGATCGCACCTCGATTCGGTGCCCGACGGCGGCGCCTACGACGGACCCCTCGGGGTGGTGTCCGCGTTCGCTGCCATCGACATCGTCCGCGACCGGGGCATCGAACCGACCCGACCCATCGCGGTCACTGCCTTCTCCGACGAAGAGGGTGCCCGCTTCGGAGTCGCCTGTGTCGGCTCACAATTGTCCACCGGCGCACTGGCACCCGAACGTGCCCTCGCATTACGCGACAACGACGGCATCAGCCTCGGTGAAGCATTGGTCGGCGTCGGCCGCGACCCCCGCCATCTCGGCGAGGACCCCGACCTCGTCGACCGCGTCGGCGTATACGTCGAGTTGCACGTCGAGCAGGGACGCGCCCTCGACCTGATCGACAGCCCCATCGCCGTGGCCTCGTCGATCTGGCCGCACGGCCGGTGGCAGTTCGTCTTCACGGGGGAGGCCAACCACGCCGGCGCCACCCGCCTCGTTGACCGCCGCGACCCGATGCTCGCCTTCGCCTCCTCCGTCCACACCGCCCGCACTGCCGCGACTCTGCACGAGGCGGTCGCGACGTTCGGGAAGGTGCAAGTACTTCCCAACGGTGCCAACGCCATTCCGTCGGAGGTGCGGGCGTGGCTCGACGCCCGGGCCGCCGACGAGGAAACATTGTCCAAGCTGGTCCAGCAAATCACCGCGGAGGCGCAGGCCTACGCGGCCGCCGACGGTATCGGTCTCGACGTGGACGCCGAATCCGTCACACCGATCGTCGAGTTCCCGCACTCGACCCGGGAACGACTCCGCCACTCACTCGCGCACCTCGGCGACATTCCCGTCCTGCCGACCGCGGCCGGACACGACGCCGGGATCCTGTCCGCAAAGGTGCCCACGGCGATGATGTTCGTCCGCAACCCCACCGGCGTGTCCCACTCGCCCGCCGAGTTCGCCGAACCCGACGACTGCAACCGCGGCGCCCAAGCCCTCGCAGATGTGATGGCGGACTGGGTGAGCGGGCAACAGTAGACATATCAGGGGCAGCGCCGATCCCTTCAGCGCTTCGCCGACCGCGGTGACGGTGGTTGTCGTGGTCTCTATCGCGCTGTCCGGTATCGGCCTGTTTCATGAGGACGCGGGACGGTGAGTTCTTCACCGGACAGGTCGGCGCCGGGCAGTTCGACGGACTTGGCGGTCGGTGTCCTCGACGTCCACGACGGGGTTCGGCGTCGAAAGGAAAACGTGACGTCCCTCGTCCGGGAAGGTTGGTCCCGTCAACCGCATCCGCCGCTGGAAGGCTGTCCGTCTCGGTTCGCGTTCGCCGACGGTTCTGGGCTGCCCTCGGATACGTCTGTGCCGATAACCTGCTGGACTACTTCTCGTTGTGGTGGGTGTCATTCCATGCGCGGAGGAGGTCGTTACAGAGGGTGGTCTTGAGGTTGCGCAGGTGGCCCAGGTCTGATGGTCGCGGGGTCATCGCGGCATGGAGGAGATGGAGGAACCTGTTGCGTTGTACGCCGAATCTGATGAACAGGTTCTCGGCGTCGGCGCCGCCGTAGGGGGCCCATTCGATGGCGAAGGCAACGAGCGCCCGGTCCGTGGGGCTGATGGAGTGCACGCTGGTCAGGAGATCGCAGGCGTGCAGGGATTGTCGTAGCCAGTCGAGCTCGGGAGAGCCGGTGGGAACGCCGCGGGCGGCGCGCCGTCGCCGGGCCGAGCGGTTGCCGGTTGGGCTGCGCTCGGGGCGAGCCAGGCAAGGGGCGCCGGTGTCTGCAGCGGACGGGTTGAGCGTTGCCGGTGATGTCCTTGGCGATGGGGCGGGGTTTTCAAGCATGGGTGCCTCGAGCGTGTGAAGAATTGATCGGGTCTTTCTATAGTTCTTCATTACCGACCGATTCGGACCGGCCGTTCGGCGGGGTGGGGTGCCTGTCCAGGTGCCCCCGTGGAGCTCGGCGGGGGATTGGCCGGGCTCGGTATGGTGCGGGGCCAGTCCTGGCGGTGGCGGTTGATTGCGTGTTCGTTTTTTTCGTTTTATGGTGGGCTATGGCCGCTCTGATGAACCGCACGGTGTTGCCGCCGCCCACCGACGATCGGGATCGTCTCGCCGCGCTGAAGGATGTTCTCGCTGGTTCTGCAGAAGTATCGATCTCGACTCCGGAAGGGTCGGTGCCCCTGCCGGACAGTGTCCGAGGGTTACTCGTCGACGCGGTCACTGCGTTGGGTCGGGGGCAGGCGGTGACGGTGGAGCCGCATCGCACGGTGCTGACGACGCAGGAGGCCGCGGAGCTGTTGGGCGTCACCCGGCCAACGTTGGTGCGGTTGTTGGAGGCGGGGAAGATCCCGTACACCTCACCTGGTCGGCATCGGCGGGTGGAGTTGGCGGATGTGCTGGAGTTCCAGCAGGGTGAACGGGCGCGTCGTGGCCAGGTACTCGAGGAGATGGCCCGCGAAGAAACCGCGGATTCCGGCGATGCCGCTGACGGCTTCATCTCGACCCGCTGATCCGAGATGGCTGCCTTCCGGGTGGTTCTCGACGCGTGCGTCATGCTTCCCCAGACGCTGAATGATCTGCTGCTCACCCTTGCCGATGCCGAGTTGTTCCGTCCGGTCTGGACGCCGGATCTACTCGACGAGGTCGAACGGAATCTGTCCGGCGAGCGGTTCGGGAATTCACCCGAACAGGCGGCGCGGCGAGTGCAGCAGATGCGCAGGGCGTTCTCCTTCGCGGAGGAGGAATCACGCGGATATCGGGAGCTGATTCCCCCGATGGCCAACGAGCCGAAGGACCGGCACGTTCTGGCTGCGGCGGTACGATCCGGCGCGGCATTGATCGTGACCGCCAATCTGAAGGACTTCCCGCGTGCGGTGCTCGACCCGTTCGACGTCGAGGTCGTCCATCCCGACGAATTCCTCTGCGATCAACTCGATTTGGACCCGGAAGCGGTGTTCGAGTGCATACACGTGCTGATCGCCCGCAACACGCTTCCGCCGCGCACGGTGGGGGAGTTCCTCGAGTTACTCGCGCGGCTGACCCCGCGGTTCGTCGACGCCGTCCGGGCACTGCTTGCCGCCCCGGACGAAGCCTCCGCCGCCGGTGCGGAACCGGTGGCGTCGTCTCTTCCAGAGCTGACCGACGAGCAGATCGACTCCCTGCCGCCCGAGGTGCGGCAGACGTACCGGCAGCTTCGTGCGATGGATCCAGCCGAGCGGGTGCGGTTCCTCGGGCATGCCGAGCTGGTGAGTGCGGCGTGGGCGTTCTTGACTCCGGTGTGTGTGGACGGGGATCTGCTGTCGGTGTGGCCGAATGTGGATCCCGAATTCCGGATGGTACTTGCCTGGAACTGGGTGCAGGACAATCGTCGCGATATCGATGCGGACGGTTGGGATGGTGAGGCGGTTGCGGCCGCCCTCGCCGAACCAGAGCCGGATCATCCGTTGTGGGTACACTTCGAGCGCGTACACGTGCGGTCGTTCCGGGCGATGCTGCCGGATCCGGCGACATGGGGAATCGGCACTGGCACAAGGCTGGTCGCCCCGAAAGTCGAAGTGCTCTATGTGCACGACACCTCGACACCGGAGGGTGGCGGGTGGCGGCCGAACGACCCCCGCCTTATGTACCCGGTCCTCATGCATCTTGTCGACGGGCGATGGCTGGTGCGAAACCTGGGGTCTGAGGAGGACCCGGTCACCTGGGGCTGAGTCGACGGTCTCTCCGGCGAATACCCGCACGGGGACAAAGTCCGATTCAGCGCGCACCGGGCCACCGATCACGGTTCGAAGATCCGCACCCACGCCGGAGCGGTGTTCTTCTAGGCACTCGACGAACTTGCCCGCGCTGCGAAGTCCGTGGGCGGGTCGTGTGGGTCGCGGTGAAACGGGTGCGGGGTGTGTCATGGAGAACGCCGGAGCATCACGGCTGCCGCAATCAGGCGGCGATCCGGGCGATAAGCACTCGGCGCGAGCGCTCTGCGAAAGAGATCGGATATCGACAACGGGACTTAAGGCCCTAGCCACAAAGTATTTCGTCGTGCTTACGATTCCGAGTGTGACACTCAGCTCCCTGTCCTTGGCCCTTCTGCGTGTGAACTATCGACTGGCGCGGCTTCCGCTTCAGTTGGTTGAAGACGTGGCGGTGGCTCGGCTCGACGAACAGGCGCCGATACGGCTTGCGTACGAGCAGATCCTGATCGAGTGTGACCGTGCTGCGGCGTACTTGCTCAGCGATCGGAAAGCGGCCAACCGGGCGACCGAGCTGACGCGGCGGACCGCGTCGGTGCGCCTGTTGATTGCCCGTGAACATCACCGCGTTCAGCACCGTGGTGTGGTGTTGCTCGATGAGCAGCGCGAGCGGTTTCATCAACGTCGTCAGCAGGGCGTGGGTTCGTTGACATGACGTGTGTCGTTTCGCCGTTCCGGTGGGTCGGCGATATCGACCGGTGAGCCGACGGCCGCCCAGGTGGGTCGTAGGGAAGTTGCGCGCATCATCGGCTCGCGCCGGCCGCGCGGACCTTCCCCCTTTCGTCCGGTGTGAGGCAACCGCGAACGCTTGCGAAGCCGAAGAGCGCCGCGCGGCCGCGGTGTCCTCAGCTGGTCGGGACTGGCGGCGGGAGCGGCGCTGGAGAAAGCTCCTGCGGCGGGGGCTGCTGGGTGGGTGGTTGGGTAATCGGGTTGTCCGACGGTGGGGGTGGCTGCATGGTCGGGTTCTCCGACGGTGGGGGTGGTTGCGTCGTCGGGTCGTCCGGCGGCACAGGCGCGGGCAGCTGCGGAGGCGGGACCATCGTGATGGTGGGTTCAGGGCTGGGGGACTGCCATGTCTCGGGTGGAAGCGTGAGCGTCGTCATGAGGAGCGGCGGCGCTGACGTGGGTGGTGGTCCGGGAAGCTGCAGATCTGGGGGCGGGGTTTCCGGCAGTTGCTCGACTCCGGGCGCCGTCGTGGAACCCGGTGCTTCCAGCACGGTAGCCGGCAGTTCGGTGGTCGTCGTCGGCGCTTCGGTGGTGGCGGTACCGGCCGTTGTGGTCGTCGGCGGCGGGGTGGTGGGAGCGATCTTCTCGAGTTCTGCGGCCAGCTTCGCCCGCCATGCGTCGAGTTCGTTGCGGGTGTCGGCGTCGCGGACCCCGCCGGCACGGTCGGCGGCGCCCTCGAGCAGGTTCTTCGCCGCCTCCGCGTCGCCCGCGGCGATCAGCCGCTCGGCTTCCTGCAGCTGGGAGGTGGTGTCGATCTGCGCGACGGTCGAATCGGCCTGCTGGCTGAACACCACCGATTTGACGCTCCAGAGTGGATCGCCGGGTGCGGCGTTGTACGAGAAGATGGTGACGCCACCGATGACGATCGCGATCGCGGCGGCAGCGCCGGCGATGGGTCGCAACAGGCGGAGCGTGCCGCGGGCGGCGCTCCGTGCGGAACGAGCGTCGGAGGCGTCGATCGCCGCGATCACGTCGTCGAGCAGCGGACCGGTTGGCATCGGCGTCGCGACGATGTCGGCGCGCCAGTTGGTCAGCAGCAACGCGAGTTGGTCCTGTTCCGACGAATCCGATGCGACGGGATCGCCACTGGCGATCGCGTCGATCAGCGCGTCGTCGCGGCGTACTGCCGCGACGTCCACCGGTGCGTCGTCGTCTGGGAGATCGGCATCGGGATTGCCGTTGTGGGTGATGCCCCTAGCCAAATCTCTCACCTACCCTCGTCACCTGCGATGGCTCGGTGTTGAGCCATGCCGCCAGCTTCCGTGGTACTCCCCATGGCCGGGTCCTGGCTGACACCGCGGTTGACTGCGTCATCTGTTATTTCGGTGACGGGCTCCGACTTGTTACCGCATGTCAGCGAAGAAAGATCAATCGGAGCGCTCCACGTCGGTCGTGGGTTTCCGGGGGTCCGGACGCAGTTTGTTGCCGCACGAGCACACCCGTCCTACTCGGGCCGACCCCGGCGCACTCGGGCGGTCCTGAGGCCCTGGGCCGAGGTCGACGTTTTCAAGCATCGCTCCTTCGGGGTGAACGATCCTCCAAGGGGAATTATCCCCCGGCAGCCGGTAGTTGGCGAGGCCCGGCGGTGGCCGCACGTCATGCGCTTCCGCAAGCGCGGTCGCGTCGTCCAGCGTGGACAGTTCGGCGGCTGTGGCGGCGGCGGACCGTGCGCCGCTGGTGGTGGCGGTGACGCCTCGGCAGCGACGGGGCGGCCCGGTGTGGTGACCTTCGGGGCGCAGCACTTGGTTCGAACCGATTCACGACCATTCGCCGAGGAGAGGTGGGGTGGACCTTCGGCGGACTTTCCAGCGAGTTGGACCGTCGGGACTCCGTCGGCGGCGGCCGCGGTCATTCACGCCTTTTCAGCCGTGAGGTGTGTCGTTTCGCCACGTCGAGGTCGGCGTCAGCAGTTCCGAGGGTGTCCTGGGCGGCGCGGAGGGCATCGACGGCGCTCTCCAACACCTCCGGCGCCGTGGCCGGGGCGCCGAGGTCGTCCACCGCGAGCGCGGTCGCATCGAGGTCTGCGTAGGTGCGCTCGAGGTCGAGGAGGGCTCGGCGTAGGCCGTGTAGCGCATCCCGCACTGCGGTGACCTGCTCGTCAAGGTCAGCGGGCGTGCTCATTCGATCACGCCCCAGAGCACCGCGGCGGCGTTGTCGAGGCGCTGCACGTCGCCCAGTGTGCCCAACTGCTTGCACACGTCGGCTGTCTGCTGGCCAAGGTCGGTCATGCGATTGCTTCGTCTGTTGTGCATGACTACAGCATGTCGTGCCGGACGGCCCGTCCGATAGCACTTGGCGCGCAACGAGCGTCTGATGTGCCGCTCGGCGGGCAGGAATTGGCTTCGGCACCTCGAGAGGGGCGGGCACTGTGCGAGCCCCGCTTCTAGCCGGACCGGTAGACGTTCATGCGCATCTCGACCTCGGCAGGATCGGGGTCCAACGGTCACCCGGAGACGCCGAGGTGCCGTACTGGTCGGCCCGCTCGCCGTTGCAAGGCACCCGGCGGGAAGGAACTCGCCGTACTCCTCCTCCCACACATCGAGGGACTGTTCCCCTCCGGAACCGCCCAAATCCCATCGGCGAACAACAACTGCGTAACCAAGCAGTCCACACCGTCGAACCCGGGCGAGGATGAGACGCTCCAGAACAGCCGGCAAATCAATCAAGCACACCACGAAGGAGACAGCCCGCGATTGTCGCTCGGATCAGGCCCTGGAATCGCTCGGAAGAACAAGTTCAAGCCAACGTACGACGTTGTCCGCGTTCCACCCTCGGCCGCGTCCGCCATCGCAGTCGACCTCGACTGTGATTCGATACGTGAACATAAGTGGATCGTGTGATTGTGTCAAGCGATCCACCAGTTTGTTTCGGGTCGGTGGGTAAGCGGAGACCGTGCGTGGATCGGTTCCGAAGCGATTTCTGCACCTCGGTGATCGCTGCGTCTCCCGATTGGCCACCGATTGAACTGGTGCGATGCGGTCACGAGGATGCGACGAGCCCGCTTTGGCGAGATATACAGTATTTTTAGTAGACAAGGTGCCTCTTGCAAAGACTCGCGGTCTAGTTTACGGTCTGTGACCGGTAGCACAGTCGAACTATGCAAGGAACGATTCGAGGACGAGGCGGTCGCCGTCTGCGGCTAGACCTGGTCTCAACGAACTCCGTTCGGACTGTAAAGCGACGACTGGCGAGGGTGGCCGTAAAGAGAGGTGATGATCAGGACGGCGAGTAAGGCAATCAAGAACGGCGCTTGTTGTCGGGTTCCTATGTTCATGCGTCTCGGGCGACGCATTCAGGCGCAGGTAAATTGTCCTCCACTCTCGTCGGCGTGTAGAAAAGATCTCCCACGACTCAAAACTCGGTTATATCGGCGGTTTTCGTAAGACTGCGCATATTGGCCACGCGCAACTCGATGTTGTGCGCGGGTGCGGTAGTCGTTGGGCTTCGGTCGGACCATCAGTGCGATCGCCATGCCGGGCGTCGGCTAACCGCAGAGCGTGAGAGTTTCGAAACGGCATCGCTTATGCATGCGGTGTCTCGATCATCGCCGAGGTGGGATCGCCGAGATCTTGTTCTCGCAAGTGCCTTTCGTGGAGGAGAAATCGATCTCATATCCAGCTCGGCCCACGCGGGCCTCGCTAATTAGCTTCAACCCCGAACGAGGAGAATCAAGTGTTGATCAACGAACGTAAGCCTGGCTTCCGACGCAATGCGCGAATTGCAGGTCTGGGTGCTGCCGCCGCTCTTGCACTCTGCGTGATGGCCAATGGCGCAGCGAGTGCGGATACGCTCATACCGCTGCCCGACGGGTCGAAGGCTGGGCCGAATGCGACGGTGACGCGGACAGCAGAGAGTGCATTGGTTTCGCCGTCGTTGGCCGCCAACGGTGCCGGCCGCACCGCGTGGGTGTCGGGCACGGTGACGGCAGATGTCAAGGGCATCAAGGAGGTCACCGAAGCTCCCACCGCAAACGGGACTCCGAATACAGCCGGAACATACAATGGTTCGAACGGATCGACCACGCACGGAGTTTCACGAGTGTCGACCGGATATATCGTGGGTTGCCAGGTTGACGTAACGGGCCTGTCGGCCAACCCATCACTCAGCCTGGGGATGGACTCACTAGCAACGTCCATGGGTCTGACGGTTCCGCTGAATTCTGGTGAAGTCAAATATGTTCCGGTAACCGCCAAGGACATCTTGAAGGATGGTGTGTACACGTTGCAGTACCACGACGCCGAGCTGCAGGTGCAGAACTGTGGCGGTTTCGCGCAGGCACGCGCCTACACGGTCATGGAGATCGTCGGCAACGACTACTCGAAGACGGTGCTGTATGGAGCCCCGTTCAGCATTGGCTGATCCTGCATTTCCTATTCGCCCTTCTCGCACGTGCGAGTTTTGATCCCTGAAAGAGACCAATGACCAATAATCGTAAAAATAGTGTGCGGTTCGCTGTTGTCGGCGCCGCTGCCGTCGCCACCTTGGGATTCTTCTCCGTCGGTGCCGCCAACGCCGACACATTCGTTCCACTGCCAGGGGGATCGGCGACGGAGACACTGGCCGACGGCACTGTGGTGACAGTGAATTTGACGGACGAGAGCGCGAATGTTTCGCCGTCACTGGGCTCAACTCCGCTACACCGAAACGTCTGGGTGTCCGGTAAGGCATCGGTCAACCTCCAGGGCAATCCTGCGAAGACTGCCTACATCTATCCGGGGTACATCTTGGCGTGTCAGGTCGACTTCGGGGCCGGCGTCGGCGGCAACGCGGGAGCGTCAGTGACTCCCAGCCAACTGGCCACCGGAACCGCCTCGATTCCAGTCTCAGGCGGCGCGAACGGAGGTGTCACGCTCGGACCGGGTCAGGCCGTCGACACAGCGATCCTCGACATCGAGATGCCTGATGCATATGGATCAGAGATTCACTGGGGAGCACACTACTTCCAGGGTGGCGCGGGCTCGGTCGGCTGGTCTGATGTGTCCCTCGGCGTCAACGGCTGCGCTGGTTATGCCCAGGCCCGCTCGTACGTCAAGGTTGAGGTGGAGACGGACAATGTAAAGAGCACGGTCACGTTGTGGGGACAGCCGTTCAGTATCGGATAGAGCGACAGCCGATCGGAAAGTTGTAACGCCTAAGCCGAAATGGCATTGAACGTTCCGATTCGGCAGAGTCGCAAAGTGACTCATCAATGCTGCCTATGTGGCCCGCGCCCCGTTTGCGGCTGAAGGTCTCTTCTTTCGGTCGCAGCGGGGTGCAGTGGCTTATAGCGTGGACGTCGCTACACTGCGAACAGGCCTACAAGCGGCTCGGGCCGTCCGGGCATTCATTGGGTGGCGTACCGAGCAAGGTGGATCCGACGAGTCATCCCGGTGTGAGGCCGGCCCACTCCGGACACGATGTCGACCGTGTCGCAGAACACCCGGGACGAATGCTTGCCCACCCAGTAGCTCGTGGGGAGATTATGTTGCCGGATGTTGGCGCGGTGAGGCGAAAGCAGGCCGTGCCGTGAACGCCAGGATCATCAACACCAGTTCCGTTGCCGGACTGCAGGAGTCGATTGGGAAGGGCAACTACGGCGGCGGCGAAAACGGGTATCGCGGAGCTGACCATGCAGCCGAAGGGATCGGCCCCGTCGTCGCCGGCCTGCTCGCCAAGGCCGAAATCGCGGTCCCGGTCTACGGCGCCTGATCCTGATGTGCGAACGGGACGCTCGTTGCGATAGACCCAACGAGCGTCCCGTTCGTCCTGATGCCGCCCGGACCGGGAGGGCGTGGACTAGATGAGCCGTAGTCGGATTCTTTCGGGGCCCTGAGTTGCCGCCGAGGACCCGGAGAAGGTCGACGATTCGACGAGGTGCATGTCAGGAAACCGAGTCGCCAACACTTGCAGCGCTTCGGTCATTTCGGCCCGTGCCAGTGCGTGGCCGAGACACAAACGGTGGCCGCGCCCAAAGGTGAGATGCTTTGCTGCGTTCGCCCGGGTTGGATCAAATACATCGGGGTCGGGGAACATCGCAGGATCGCGGTTCGCAGCAAAGATATTGAGCGCGATCGGAGTGCCTGGGGAGAAGTGGATGCCGTCGACAACCAGGTCCTGGGTCACCGTCCGCAAGATGGTGTGCAGGGACGGCTGTAGGCGCATCGATTCGTCGATCGCAGCTGTTGCCAGGTCCGGGTTCTCGACGAGCGCATCCCATTGCCCCCGGTTCTGCATGAGAAGCGCCACGGCGGAACCGAACTGCAGCCTGGTGGTGTCATGTCCCGCGAAGAGAAGGTTGACAAGAGCGCCGAACATCTCTCCCTCGGAGAGACGCTCCTCGTTACCAGCGTCGGATTCCGCTTCGATAATCGCCGTCACGAAGTCGTCAGCAGGTTTCGCACGGCGAAGAGTAACTAGATCACGGAAGTACTCGTACAGACCGCGCAATGCGCGATCGATTTCGCCCATGAATGGGTCGATGGGGTAATGGGAGAGTCGTGCAAGACTGACAGTCCACTCCTTGAAAAGTGGAATATCCGCAACGGGCACGCCGAGTAGTCGGCAGACGACTTCGATGGGATATATATCGTTGAAGTCAGTGACGAGGTCCAGCTCACCACTGAGGGCGTGAGCGTCCAGCAGCTCCTCGGCGCAAGCACGCATGACCGGACGGAGGCGCCTCACTCGCGACGCCGAGAACGCCAGTTGCAGTACGCGCCGAATGGGATCGTGGCGAACCCACGGTATCAGCGGGAGCATGCCTTCGGATGCATACTGGAGGATCAGGTCCGAAGCGTCCTGCTGTCGGTAGTACTCGCTGCCGGGTCCGTCGAGGTGTTCTTTGTCCAGGGTAAGTTGGGAACAGGCTCCGTATGACAGGACTTCATAGCCGCGTACGGATCTGGCCAGCCATATCTGCTCCCGTGCGGCGCGCACTACCGACGCTGGATCAGTCTGGTATTCGCGGCCTTCATAGTCGAGATACGGAAGCCCCAGGTCTTCCAGCGTGCGTATCTGTGTCGTCATTGCGCTATCCTTTCTGGCCTGAGATGAAGTTCTATGCCAGCGCCCGCAGGCGTGGCGCAAGGTCACGCTCGAAGAGCTGCAGAAAGCGCTTCTGGTCATGTCCAGGCGCATGGAATACCAGGTGATTGAGTCCGGCATCGACGTACTGCCGGATCTGCTCGACCGCGTAGTCGGGGTCCGACGCAACGATCCACCGCTTGGTGACCTGTTCGATGGGCAGGGCATCAGCTGCCGCTTCCATCTCGATCGGATCATCGATGCTGTGCTTCTGCTCTGCAGTCAGCGATAGGGGTGCCCAGAACCGGGTATTCTCGCGTGCAAGCGCCGGATCGGTGTCGTAAGAGAGCTTGATCTCGATCATCCGATCGATCGAATCGGACGCGCGATCCGCCTTCTGCGCCCCTTCCGCCACGGCCGGCAGCAGCTTTTCGGTATAAAGATCCATCCCTTTGCCTGATGTGCAGATAAACCCTTCCCCGGCTCGGCCTGCATACCGCGCTACCAAGGGTCCGCCGGCCGCGATGTACACGGGGATGCCCCCTTTGGGAACGTCGTAAATCGATGCTCCCTTCGCCCTGTAGTAGACGCCGTTGAAGTCGACACGCTCCCCAGTCCACAGGGCTCGCATCAGGTCAACCGACTCGCGGAGGCGGGCGAACCGCTCTTTGAATTCCGGCCAGTCATCTTGAAATCCGGTGGCGATCTCGTTGAGCGCTTCACCTGTGCCCACGCCGAGCATGATCCGGTCGGGGTAGAGGCAGCCCATGGTCGCGAAGGCCTGCGCGATCACGGCGGGGTTGTATCGAAAGGTAGGGGTCAGAACCGAAGTACCCAGCTGGACTCGCTTCGTGCGCTCGCCAACCGCGGTCATCCAGGCGATAGAGAAGGGCGCATGTCCGCCGGTATGGCGCCACGGCTGGAAATGGTCGGAGACGGTGACACTGTCCAGGCCGTGGTCTTCGGCCGCCACACCCAACTCGACCAGTTCTCTGGGTCCAAACTGCTCTGCAGATGCTTTGAGGCCAAGCTTCAGGTCCATGTTTCTCCTTAGGTCACCAATCGGCGGGGCATTGCATCATCACGCATTCGCACCGTGCACCGGGTTGGGCACGCCGCTTCAGCGCACCCAGTTTCGGGGTCACTCGACGCAGGTTGTGACGTGCGACATACGCTAACACGGCGATGACCAAGCGCATGCTTGGGTGATGGCTGGGAACTTGGAAGCGGCCGGGGTGCGAGGGCGCTCATGCTCAACCCTGCAGGAGGAGGTGCGCAACAGTGCGTCTCCGTGTGCACTTTGCCCACCTCGGTCACGTCTGCGCGCGGGTCGATACCTGCGCCGTCGGGCTGGGGTCTCGAGCCGTCGGCGCGCGAAGATCGCGGGCTAGCGCTACCTGAATGCTTTGGCAAGTGAAACCCCCTGCCGAATAGTCGAGTTCGGGGCATCAGGGGTCCTGACGTGGGCTGTCGGTCGTGCGGCGGTCCGACTGTGGTCTCGTCTCGCGGGATCATCAGGGCGACCTCCAGTACGCCCACAATCTCGAAGCCTGGGATGCTGATCTCGGGAGTGGAAGTCGGACCCTAACAGGCCGGAAGGTCTGAGGAGGCGAATCGAAATGGCTCCGAGGTTCCGCTTGACAGTTGTGACATGCCTCATAAAGATGGATGTAGCAAGCGCATGCTTGGGCATCGCGCAAGCACGCCAAGTAGGAGTACTAAGACCCCACGCTTCCTGAGAAGTCATCGCGTGCCAGTGGCACCAGGCATGCGTGAACCCGACGGGTGATCGCACCCTGTGTCCGCACATGTCCATCCACGCACGTCGCGAAGTGAGAGAACGGCATCGACCGATCCGGTCGACACCGACATAGCGAGAAAGGAATATTCACCATGGGACGGGTAGCTGGCAAGGTCGCGTTCATCACCGGAGCCGCACGTGGTCAGGGCAGATCCCACGCGTTGCGGCTGGCGGAGGAGGGCGCGGACATCATTGCACTGGACATTCTCGAAGACGTGGAGACCGTGCCCTACGAAAGTGCCTCCCCTGAAGATCTCGACGAGACAGTCGCCCTGGTGGAGAAGACCGGCCGGCGGATAGTTGCACAGAAGGTCGACGTTCGCGATCAAGCAGCCGTGTCCGAGGCTGTTCGCCAAGGAGTCGCTGAGCTCGGCCGTTTGGACGTCGTTGTGGCCAACGCAGGGATCTTCGGAACTCCGGCGAAAATCTGGGAAATGACCGACGAGTTGTGGCAGACCACCATCGACGTCAATCTGACGGGAGTCTTCCACACCGTGAAGGCGACGGTCCCGTACCTCTTAGAGCAAGCCGAGGGCGGCTCGATCATCACCAGTTCCGCAGCCGGCCTCAAAGGCGTACCGAACTACGGAAGCTACTCCGCGTCCAAACACGGTGTACTCGGCCTCGCACGTTCACTCGCCATGGAACTCGCCGAGCACAATATCCGAGTCAATACCGTGCATCCCGGAAATGTCGACACCAAGATGATCATCAACGACACCACCTTCAAGGTCTTCGCGCCGGACAAAGAGCATCCCACGAAGGATGATGTCCGAGAAAGCTTCATGTCGACTCTGATGATGCCGATTCCCTGGCTGGATGCGACCGATATCTCGAATGCCGTGCTGTGGCTCGCATCGGACGAGTCGCGCTACGTGACCGGTGTGGCCCTGCCCGTCGACGCTGGAATGTCGGCGAAGTAGCAACACCGACTTCAGGTGTCGGGGTTCCGGCTCGCGGCCGCGCCTGCTCACCCTCGTGCGGCGACCTTGTGAAGTCGACCGTTGGCGCCCGTGCTCCACGGGACCGACCGCACGGCTGACCTGGGCTTCACCGACCAACTATTACTCGAAGGCCGTCGCGAATTTTCAGCCTGTCATTCACGCAGGTTGGACCTCTTCCAGTCGACGACTTCGCAAACTAACGTTTCCGTTCCGTTTTGGCGCATTCGCGCACCACTGAGGAGGACTTGCATGAGACTGCGGAAAGCCGTCGTTACGGCGTCAGCGCTTGTGATGTTGTTGAGCGCAGCCGGATGTGGTGGTTCCGGTGGTGACGAGGCTACGGCGGCAACTGGCACGTGCACCCCCGAGCGAATCGGTGGATCGGTTACGCAAGGAACGCTGCTGTCGCCGCGTGGACTCGACCCCGTAGGTCAACCCGGTGCTGCCGGTAGCGGAGGCACAGAAATCCAGGCACTATTCGACAGCCTGATCACGTACAACGCCGAAACGCAAACGTACGAACCGCAGGTCGCGCAAGCTTTGGACTCCAACGCAGAGCACACCGTGTGGACGATGAAGCTCCGTGACGGGGTGAAGTTCGGCAACGGTGACGCTCTCACAGCCGACGATGTCAAGCGAAGTATCGAGCGCCACCAATCGCCGAGCAATACCCAAGTGTCTCGTGGCGAAGCGCTGACGATCGCCTCTATGGACGTCGTCGACCCGCAGACGATTCGCTTCACACTCGACGGCCCATATCCGAGCTTCCCACACGTTCTCGCGACCGACGTCGGCATGGTGACCAATCCACGAATCGTCGACGCGATGGGGCCTGATCAGTTCGCACTCAACCCCCAAGGTGCGGGAGTCGGTCCTTACGAGCTTGTGCGGTACACGCCAGGTGAGGAGATCGTCATGGCCGCGAAGAGCGACTATTGGGGCGGGCCTGTGTGTATCGGGACGCTGAGGTTCATCAGCATCTCGGGCGCCGATGCCACCTTGGATGCACTCCGTACTGGTGAGCTCGACGTCGCTCTTCTCCGTGAACCTCCCGCAATTGATGAAGCGCGAGCGGAGGGAATGGAAAGCTTGCCCACCCTTTACAACTATGGCGAGGGCGTCGTTATGAACTCGGCGTCGAACCGGCCCACCGCCGACGTTCGGCTTCGCAAAGCGATCACTGCGGCAATAGATCCCGAGGCCATCAACAACCGCGTCTTCAATGGCACGGCATTGGCCACCTCGGCGCTGATTCAGGAGTCGACTCCTGGTCTGTATTCCGGGGAGGAGGGGCCCGCGTACGACCCCGACGCGGCCAAGCGGCTCGTCGACGAGGTCAAGAGTTCAGGGTGGAACGGGTCCATTCGACTGCTGGCGGATAACAGTCCAATCCGGGTCAATGAAGCGATTGCAGTCAAGGCTCTTCTCGAGAACGTGGGCATTGCGGTCGAGTTGAACACCGACATGTCCTTGGCGGAGGTTTTGGGAAGGGTTGCTTCCGACCGTGACTACGACCTTGTCATTTGGGGGCCCAACTACACCAATGAGGGCCTGTGGGCTCTGATGAATCGTCAGCTGAACAGTCAGAGCAAATCCAATTACTACGGATACGCCGACGATCGGATGGATGCAGCGTTGGCAGACCTCCGTGCCGCGGACACGGTCGACAAGCAGAAGGAAATCGTCGGCCGCATGCAGACAATCCTCAATGACTCTCCGGTTATTGCCAATTTCGCCGCCTACGAGGAAGACAACATTCATTCCCATAGCGTCGGTGGACTGCTCCTGACACGGGGGAGCGTGCTCCGTTACGACAAGGCTTTCGTCACAGGTTCATAGGAGTCACGCGACTGGAGGAGGTCTGTCATGTTCCACAGGGTTGCCACTGTGCTCCTGAGAATTATTCCTGTCCTGATCGTTGTAAGCGTGAGTACGGCGGTTCTGATCGAACTCGTTCCTGGAGACCCGGCAGTTGCCGTCGTCGGCGCCGAAGGGACCCCTGAGCAGTACGCCGCAGTTCGGGAAAACCTCGGTCTCGATCGCCCGTGGTTCGCGCGCTACCTGGACTGGCTGAATGGACTTCTACACGGAGACCTGGGTAAGACGCTGGTGCCACCCATCCAGGATGTCTCGACCCTGATCGCTACGCGTCTTCCCGTGACGTTGGAGATCGCTGTGTTGTCGGTTCTTCTTGCGCTGGCGATTTCGATACCGGTAGGAACATGGTCGGCATACCGGTACGGTCGTGCATTCGATCGGGTTGCGTCGGGGCTGTCCTTTGCGTTGATCTCGGTACCGAGCTTCCTGCTGGCGCTGATCCTGATCTATTTCGCGGTCTTTCGTCCCGAGGCGGTGAAGGGGCTCATACTTGCGGCCTGTGTGATCGCTACCGTTGTTCTGGCAGCGACGACGGTCGGCAGGCGGGGTGCACAATTGACCGCACAGGGACGCCGCGGCATCCGGATATTCGCACTGGGCGTGTTCGTGGTCGGTTTCGTCCTTGCGGTCTTCTTACCGGACTTTCCACGACAAGGGTTCGCTCGGATCGGTGAAGACGGTCTGGCCGAGAATCTCCGCACAATTTTCCTCCCGGTTCTCGTGCTGGGGCTCGCCGAAAGCGCTCAGCTCACGCGCCTGCTCCGCAGCGACATGGCGACCACTCTCAATGACGACTTCGTACTGGCGTCGCGCGCACAAGGGATGCCAGTACGGCACATTCTGGTCAAGGAGGCGCTCCGACCGTCGACCTTCTCATTGGTCACTGTCGCCGGCATCAGTTTCGGCAGGTTGCTCGGCGGCACAGTCATCGTCGAGACGATCTTCCGCCTCCCGGGCATGGGCACATTGATCGTCGAAAGCGTGGCGAAAAAGGAGTTCATGGTGTTGCAGGCCGCAGTGCTCGTCGTTGCCGCCCTCTACGTGCTTGTGAATGCCCTG
This sequence comes from Rhodococcus sp. MSC1_016, assembly GCF_023667485.2. Lineage (NCBI taxonomy): Bacteria > Bacillati > Actinomycetota > Actinomycetes > Mycobacteriales > Nocardiaceae > Rhodococcus > Rhodococcus sp. MSC1_016. Next base: position 3,601,234 of record NZ_JAMOZI020000001.1, on the reverse strand, counting down.
GTCGACATTTCGTACCTGTACCTGGATCCGAGGACCCGCCATGTCCGTGTCTGAACGCATAGAAGAGCCGACCCGAGATGACGAACGATACTCGGCCGTTACGACACTTTCTCCGGTGCATCCGGAACGTCGCAGTCCATCTATCAAAGTCTGGGTTCGACATCTTGGACTGTGGTTGAGCGTCGGATGGCTCGCTGTGGAGGTCATCGTCGCTCTCCTCGCAGACTTCCTCCCACTCGCCGAGGGCCGAAACCCGTCGTTGACCTTGGATGCTCCGATCCTTCAGCCCCCTCAAATCCTCTCTGGACATCCGCTCGGCACCGACCGCCAAGGACTGGACATCTTGAGTGGGGTGATCTACGGAGCGCGCACCTCCCTGGTCGTCGGCTTCGGAGCCGTACTCCTTGGAGTAGTGGTCGGCGGCGTCCTCGGTCTGACCGCGGGGTACTACCGGGGCAAGGTGGACGCTGCGCTCAATTTCCTCAACGATGCGCTACTCGCCTTTCCTCCGTTGATTCTCCTGCTCGCGCTCTCTTCGGTTGTTCGACCGAACATGAAGAACGTCACGCTGGTTCTCGGAGTGCTCGCTATCCCGGCGTTCTTCCGCCTGACGCGTGCCAACACGATGGCCTACTCCCAGAGGAATTTCGTACTCGCGGCGCGGGCGCTCGGTGCGCGGAGTTCACGGATTCTTGCACGCGAATTGACCCCGAACGTCTTGGCTTCGACCCTTGCGTACGCGTTCGTCGTCGTCGCCGTTCTCATCGTTGCCGAGTCCTCTTTGAGTTTCCTCGGATTGAGTATCCAGCGGCCCGAACCGACATGGGGCAACATGATCGCCTCCGGCCAGAACGACCTCGAGAAACATCCCCATTTGGTGTTCGTGCCTGGCGTTGTCCTTTTTCTGACAGTGCTCTCGCTCAACCGAATCGGCGACTGGGCGCAGCGACGTTGGGACCCACGATCACGGAAACTCTAGATTCCTGCGACGAGTGCGGAGAGCGGCTATGAGTAGAAATGCGCTACTGGAAGTGCGAGATCTGACGACCCGGTTCGACACCCCGAAGGGTTCTGTGTGCGCTGTGAACGGAGTGTCTTTCGCTCTCGAGAGGGGTGCGGCTCTCGGCATCGTGGGTGAGTCCGGTTCAGGAAAGTCAGTGCTCGTGCGGACCATCATGAATCTGCTTCCCCAGAATGCCTCTGTGTCATCCGAGTCGCGGGTGTTCTATGACGGTTGTGATGTCGCAACCATGACACCGGAGGAGAAGCGACACCTGTGGGGTCCACGAATCAGCATGATCTTCCAGGACCCTATGACTGCGCTCAACCCCGTTCGAAAAATCGGCGCTCAAATCGCAGACCCACAGCGTTACCACCTACACCGAACGAAGCGGCAGGCTTGGGATAATGCGGCTGACCTACTCGCCCAGGTGGGGATTTCGGATCCGCGGCGAAGACTGGATCAGTATCCGCACGAGCTTTCAGGCGGCATGCGGCAACGTGTCATGATCGCAATTGCAATTGGTTGTGAGCCGGATCTGCTCATTGCAGACGAGCCGACCACGGCACTGGACGTGACCGTTCAACGGCAGATCCTGGACTTGCTGACCGAGATCCAACGGGATCGGGACATGGGAATGCTCCTTATTACTCATGATCTGGGCGTGGTCGCTCAGCACACAGGCCACGTTGCCGTCATGTACGCCGGCAGTTTCGTCGAATCAGCGCCAACCGGCACACTCTTCCGGAACATGCGGCATCGCTATACCTCCGCGTTGTTCCGATCCACCCCCCACGCCGGGACGGTGCCACATTCCAGGTTGCATTCGATCGCGGGACGTCCACCCGACCTGGTGAATCCGCCATCAGGCTGCCGATTCGCTCCTCGCTGCGAGCACACCGTTAACGACTGCGTAGTTCCACCGTCCTACCTCTCGGTGGGTGACGCTCATCGTCTGGCATGCCACAACCCAAACACAACACAGGTTCCCCGCGATGAAGGAATTGTGCGATGACGACTACAGAAACGTCTCCTACACCGACTGCGGAGGTTTTACTGGAGGTCAGCGGGCTCGAAGTTGACTTCCGGTCCGGACGATCGGACGTCGTGCGCGCTGTCGCAGGGGTCAGCTTCGACGTCCGCCGTGGCGAGACCCTCGGAATCGTCGGAGAGTCCGGGTGCGGAAAGTCGACGACGGCGCGAGCGATTCTCCAACTACCGAGGCCGACCGGAGGGACTGTCCGCTTCGACGGCCGTGACCTCACCACATTGTCGGACAAGGAGATGCGATCTGTACGACGACGGCTCCAGGTGATCCTGCAGGATCCGATCGCGTCACTCAACCCGCGCCGGAAAGTGCGCGACATAGTCGCCGAGGGCCTCGCCATCTGGGGATTAGCAGACAGGGACGAGCGGGTGCACCGCGCGATGGAAGCAGTCGGGCTTGATCCGGACGCGACCGGTGACAGGCTGCCAGGGGAGTTCTCAGGCGGACAGTGCCAGCGCATCAGCATCGCGCGGGCCCTCGCACTCGAACCCGAGATGATCATCTGTGATGAACCGGTATCGGCGCTCGATGTCTCGGTCCAAGCTCAGATCGTGAACCTCCTCGAGGATCTCAAGGATCAATATGGACTCACTCTCATCTTCGTCTCCCACGATTTGAGTGTCATACGCATTGTCAGCGACCGAGTCATGGTCATGTATCTCGGCAAGGTGTGCGAGATCGGACCGGCAGCCGAACTATTCGCCGATCCCAAACATCCCTATACAAAGATGCTCCTTGACGCTCTGCCAGTTCCCGACCCCGAGGTCACGACCGAAGCGGCTGCACCGGTCGGAGAGATGCCGTCGGTAATCTCACCGCCATCCGGCTGCCGATTCCGTACAAGGTGCCTCCGTGCCACCACGTACTGCGCGGAAGTGGAGCCACTAGCCACCGAGATCGGTGAACACCGATACGTGTCGTGTCACTTTCCGTTGAGCTGACAGTCGCCTGCCGACTGCTTTCCACCTACCCAAGCAATGCCCTGAGATGCTGCAGCGTTTCCAGAGTGGCGTCCTTGGCTGCAGTCGGCAGCCAGAACACGACTCGGTCCACCCCCATGTTCCGGTACCTGTCGAGCGCGTTCGTGTGTGGGCAGGCGTTGAACAAGGTGACCGAGGGGCGAGGCCGGCCAGCTGCGTCGGCTCGCCGCCGCAACTCGCCGACCCGCCAACCAAGTTCAGCTTCAAACTCCTCAACCTCCCCCGAGAGGGGATCGCCCACCTGATCGGTCCCTTCCCGGAACGGCATCCACCCGTCACCGTAGGAGATGACTCGCTTCAGTACTGTCGGGCCGCCACCTCCGACAAGTACGGGCGGACGGGGGCGCTGTACGGGCTTCGGCCACGACCACATGGGCGCGAAGTGCACATGCTGTCCCTGGTACGACGCTTCCTTCTGCTGCCAGATCGCGCTCATGGCTTCGACCCGCTCACGAATCAAACTGAACCTAGTTGACGGTTCCGTACCGTGGTTGCGCATCTCCTCGTCATTCCAGCCGGCGCCCACACCCAGGATTACGCGCCCGGCCGACAGTTGGTCGATGGACGCGATCTGTTTCGCCAGGATGATCGGGTCACGCTGGGCTACCAGGCACACTGCGGTGCCGACCTTGATTCGGGTCGTCGCCGCGGCGGCCGCTGTCATGGCAACGACCGGATCCATCGTTGTTCGGTAATACTCCGGGACATCGTGGCCTGAGTAGCCCGCAGCGCCGTCTCCGATCGGGACGTGCGTGTGATCCGGGAAGAATACCGACTCGAACCCGAACTGCTCGGCACTTGCCGCGAAATCGGTCGGAGTGATCGAGTCTGCGGAGGGAAACATTTGGACACCTGCGTGCATCACACGTCCTCCCATCGTTGCGGTCGAGTATCGTCGCGGATGTTCATCGGTTCGAGGAGGTGATGTGCCATGTCGCCGAACAGGTCGTTCCCCACTCGACGCTCACTGAAACGCCAGACGTCTCCCACCTTGACGAACCGATCGAGATAGTCGCCTGCAGTAATGGGATTGAGTGGTACCCCTGGCGGGTTCTGGACGACGAGCACGTAGGAGTGCGCACGAATCATGTCGGGACCGTCATCCTCGATGATGAGGTTCGTAGCGATGTGATGTGTCCTAGGGGTGCCGTTCGGGTAAATCCTGACGTAGCGTGCCCATAAGTCCGCCACAGCTCGCGCGTCGCGTCGAATGGCGAGACTTCCATCGATGTAGATGTCGGCGTGTGCGAATAGTTCCCCCATTTCAGGCAGCCGCCCAGCATCGAGCAGATAGGGGTACCGGTAGATCAGTTTCTGAATCTGTCGGTAGTCATCGAATTTCACGTGATCTCCTCGTCGCGGCCATATGTCGATGCGGGGCAGGCCCTTGCAGCTCAGACCGAGGTTCTCAGCTGATCGATACGCTCCCGCAGTGACGCCTTGGCGATCTTGCCGTTCGCCGTGACTGGGAGTGCTTCCAGAACGAGGACACGACGCGGGGCCTTGTAGTTCGACATGTTCGCTCGGGCCCATGCGACGATCTCCTCCTCAGTCGGATTCTCGCCTGCATGTGGAACTACAAACGCCCAGACGACCTCACCGAGAGCATCATCCGGCGCGCCGATCACTGCGGCTTGAGCGAGCTTCGGGTTGTGTAGGAGGAGGCTCTCGATCTCTGCCGGGTAGGCGTTGAAACCACCGACGATCAACATCTCCTTTGTCCGCCCGACAATCCGCAGATTGCCTTCATCGTCGAGTGAACCGACATCGCCGGTACTGAGCCAGCCATCCGAGGTGAATGCGTCGGAGGTGAGTTGCGGGGCGTCCCAGTACCCCTGCATCACTCCGTAGCCGCGAATCTGGATCTCGCCCTGCTCACCGGTGCGGGCCGGTGCGCCGTCGCTGTCCACCAGGCGGATCTCCATTCCGGAAACTACTCGGCCGGCCGAGCCCGCAACCACGGCCGTCGGGTCGCCCGGCCGGGTCATCGTCACCACCGAGCCTTCGATCAGGCCGTACGCGTTAGTGATTCGCTCGAACCCGAGTCGGTCCTGCAGTGCGATCACGAGTTCGTCCGGAACGCTCGCAGCGCCGACGATTGCCCAGCGGAGCGACGAGGTATCCCGTTGATCGAGTTCGGGATCCGAGAGAATTCGGCTGAAGAGGTTCGGCGGGCCTGCAAGAGTCGTCAGGCCGAGGTTCTCGACCATGTCGAGCGCTCGATCCGGATCGAAGACGGCGACAGGCACCATCGTCGCCAGGCGTTCGACGCACGCGATCATCCCGGCATTGATTCCGAAGCCATGCGCGAAGGGGCTGACCACCGCGAGTCGGTCACCTTTGCCGAGCCCACAGACTTCGGCCCAATCCCAGTAGGCTCGAAGTATCTGGCCACCGTTGAGCATGACGCCCTTCGGTTGGCCCGTCGTACCGGACGTCATGAGGATTTCGAAGATGTCGGTGGGTTCGACCGCCAGAGCACGCTTCTCCGCGGCCTCGAGCGCAACCGTGTCGTGCAGATCGAGGAACGCCTCCCACGAAAACGTGCCGGGAAGGTTCCTGTCACCCTGGAGCAACACGAGTGTATGCAGGTCGGCGAGATCGGCGAAGGGGGCGTCGGAGCTAGGGCCGCCCACGGCCGTAGCGAGTTGATCGACATACGAGGCACCGAGGAACTCGTCGATTGCGACGAGCACCCGGCATCCGGTTCGACGGAGAACTTCTGCGGTCTCGATCCCCTTTCCCCGCGTGCTGAGAGGAACGACCACAGCGCCGCAGTCCCAGATTCCGAAGGCGGTGACCACCCACTGCCAGCAGTTCGGTGCCCACACCGCGATTCGATCGCCTGCGACGACGCCTCGGGAGATGAGAGCTCGCGCGACCTGGGATGCCTGAGTTCGAATATCGGAAAGGCTGAGCGTGGTGTCCCCATCGACGACGGCAACACACTGAGGATGGGCGGTTGCACGCTGGCGGAGCATTCGGGGGAGGGTTCCCCACTCGGGGATTTCGTTCATGAGACGGTGTTCCCTTCGACTAAAACAAGCAATCGCTTGGTTAAGCATCAACCTTCTCACACCGTCAGGCTTGAGGGAAGTTCTTGCGTTGACGCAAATGCCGAAGGCCGCCACTCGACTGCAGTGACGGCCTTCGGTGCGACAGCCGGTTGGACACGCGGCTACGTTCAGGGTGTTCGTTGTCAGCCCGAGAACAAGGGCCGGTCTGGATTCGTCCAAGCGCTGCTAGGCTTCTCGAGGCCGCTCATTACCAATTTCAGGTACTGGTCGGCCAATTGATCCGCCGACAGGCGTCCGGATGGTGTAAACCATCGCACGGCGACCCATAAGGAGTCGCGCAGGAATCGGTATGTGATCGCGGTATCGAGGTCCTCTCGGAAGACCCCGGATGCCACTCCGTCGTCGAGAACCTTGGTCCAGATCCGCCTGACTTCGGCCTCGGACTCGGCGACGTACGCAAAGCGTGGAAATTGATTGAGATACCCGCGTTCGTTCTGGATTACCGTGATGGCGGCGCGGTGATCATCGAGCGAATTGAAAGCCGCCCTCACGAGGTGGCGGAGTGCGACCGCAGGTTCCGAATCCTTCTTGACGATCTCCTCGTACGTCGCCATGAGGCTGGTGAAGTACGCGGACAAGATCTCGTCGACGATCGCCTCTTTCGACTCGAAGTGGTGGTAGAGGCTCCCCGAGAGAACCCCCGCTGCGTCACCGATTTGGCGTACGGTCGTCGAGCGAAAGCCCTGCTCAGCGAAGAGGTCGGCCGCGATGTCCAGCAAAGCCTGGCGCCGCTGGGAGCTGGCTTCTCCCTGCTCCGTCCGTCGCCGTGTTCCGCGTCGCGGAATTGTCGCGGGTGCAGGCAGGGTGGTTCGCGATTTGGGTGCCATAGGTACAGTATGCATTACTTTCACCCAAGCGCTAGTTTGCTTGGTTCGCTGGTTTCCAGCGAATCAGTGTGGATGGGTCGCCGTCCCTCGGGGCGGACGAGGTGAACTCAGCGACCACTTCGAGGCCGACTGTCAAGTCGGATCCGTGTGTGTCTCGGGTCCAGCCGCCGGGCAGGAGTAGATTTTCGCCCGCGTCGAGTCGGACGAGCACCACCACGAACGGCACGGCGGTACCGGGGGAGAAGGCCCGATGCGTGACCGTCCACGTCACCACGGTTCCTGTGCCCTCGGTCGTGAACCATTCCCAGTCGAAGGAGCCGCACACGTTGCACAGAGCTCGGGGCGCCCATCGAAGTACGCCGCACGTGCACTGTTGGACCTGCAGTTGCTGTCGCTCCAAAGCCTGCCACCAGGTGGTCGAGTCGCGATCGCCGTACGAACCGGTCATCGGACACCTCTCAGAATCAGGGCCGAGGTGACACCGGAGACATAGCCGGGCTGGCCGGTGCACAGGGCGGTTCGAGCGTGTTCGACCTGGCGCGGTCCAGCCTCTCCACGCAGTTGCAGCACTGCTTCGGCGACATGATTGAGACCGTGCGCGTAGCCCTCGGACAAGTGTCCTCCGTGTGTGTTGACGGGCAGGCTCCCGCCGAAGGTCGTCTCGCCGGCGGCCACAAAAGCTGCTGCCTCGTTGCGCGGCGCGAGTTGGTAGTCCTCGAGCTGCATCAGTACCAGCGGTGTGAATGCGTCGTAGAGTTCGGCGATGTCGATGTCTTCCGGGCTGATACCTGCGCGTGCGTAGAGTCGTGGCGCCATCTCGCGGGCGGCGCTGGTCGAGAAGTCCGTTCTGCTGCCGGAGTAGAGGCTGTGGCCGCCGCCGGTGGAGGCGGCGCTGACCAGGACGGGGGTTCGACGCAGGTCGTGGGCCCTGGCCGCGGATGTTACGACAACAGCCACCGCGGTGTCCGTCTCGAGGCAGCAGTCGAACAAACGCAGCGGGTCACTGACCAGGGGAGAATTCAGGTACTGGTCCATCGTCAACGGTGTCGTCATCATCGCCAGGGGATTCAGCAATGCGTGCGACCTCTGGTTGATCGCGACGCGGCCGAGGTCTTCGGAGGTTGCGCCCGACCTCGTCAGGTACGAGCGTGCCACGAGCGCGAACTGTTGCGGTGGCGCGAGAAGTCCGTACGGGACCTGGTATTGAAACTCGACCAACGTCGGTGCGGAGCGGCCGGTGCCGCCCATCCGGAACTCGGAGCGGGCGTTCAATGCTCGCCAGACCACTACGACCTCGGCCTGGCCGCTGGTGACTGCCATGGCAGCGGCACCGACGGCGGCGGCCGACATGCTGCCTCCACCGACGAGGTCGAGGAGGACGTGGGGGTCGTCGACTCCGAGGCTATGGGCTACCGCAGACGCTGGGACGGCGTCGCCCACACTGTGGGTAATCAAGCCGTCGACATCGCCGAGTTCGAGGCCGGCGTCGTCGAGCGCCGCTGTGATGGCCCGAAGTCCCAGTTCGAGCGTGCTCACGCCCGAGTTCTTGTAGAACGGCGTCCGGCCGACGCCGGCAATCGCACTCTGATCACGCACTGTGGTTGCCTCGGGTATTTGTGCGGATGCTTCCCGTTTCACTCATCGTCACGTTAGACTCCATTTGAACTAGCGCTTGGTTTTTATGCAAGGCTAGGTTCGCAGGCGGGAGCTGTCAAAGGTTACTCGTCGGCATTGACCCCGCATGGGGTGGACTCGTACATTAATATTTGAGCAAGCAGTTGCTTGTTTTCGATGAAGGGACGAAGAGTGGCACGCGGCATCTATCTCCTCGAAGAGGTTTACTTCCACCCGATGAACTCCACGAACCCGCGGGAGTATCTTCAGTGGCTGGTCAACTACAAGAAGGAAGACGAACAGCGGACGGACTCCGATGCGGAGCTGACGCAGGGTTTGTCGGTCCGATCACGGGCGATCGACCTGGTCGGCGCGTTCTACGCGATCGGAATCACCGGACACGAACAGTTCAAGGCCGTCACATTGTGGGATTGCCACGGCGGGTGGGACGGTGGCTGGCGCCAGCAGCTGGACATCTACAACGGTGTGAAGCCGGAACTGTTCCTGTCCAGTATCGACAACCTTCGCCACAAGGCTTTCTCCCGCCCCATGGGTGCGGTGCGCGGCACGCCTGATCTGCAGGAACTGCGAGCGGAGCAGTACACGGCGCCATTTTTCCTGCACGAGATCGCTCAGGTTCGCCCCGGGGCAGCGCAGGACTATCTCGCTGCCGTGCGCGAGGAGCGGGCTCCGATTCTCGCCGACCACGGCCATCGACTCGTCGGGCTGTACGAGGTCATGCTCTCCGACACTGAGGTGGTTACCTTCTGGGGAACGGACATCGACAGTCATCTCGAGACGCAGCGCGCATACGACGCCGCAGTCGGACTCGATGCCGAAGCGACCGCAGACCCCAGGCTCGTCGAGTGGCGCAAGAGTGCACGACAGTATCTCGATGGGCCCTGGCGTGAGACGTTGCTGGCGCCGTTCCCAGGATCCGTTCTCGCCCCGAAGTAGGCCATCCCATTTCTGTGGTGAATGAAAGAAGGATCTGATGCGCTTCGTACTCGGTCTCCCGACCGATCAGGTCGACAGGCCCTCGGAGTTCCTCACCGCTGACGCCGTCGCTGACGTCGCGAGCGCTGCCGAGGAAGCGGGGTTCGATGCGGTGTCCGTCACCGACCACCCGTTCCCGCAAGACAAGTGGCTGTCACGGGGAGGTCACCAAGCCCTCGACCCGATGGTCGCACTCTCCTTTGCGGCCGCACGCACCACCCGGGTCCGGCTCCTGACGAATGTGTTCGTGCTCCCGTATCACAATCCGTTCCTTACGGCACGAGCGGTGGCGAGCCTCGATGTACTGTCCGGGGGGCGGGTCATCTTCGGAGCAGCGGTGGGATACCTCAGATCCGAGTTCGCCGCGTTGGGTTTGGCCTACGACGATCGAGGCGAGCGCACCGATCAAGCGCTGCGATTGATCAAGATGGCGTGGTCGGGGGAGTCGGTCACCGTCGAGGATCCTCCGTACTCGGTGGTCGAACACACGATGCGGCCCGCGCCTTTGCAGTCCCCGCATCCCCCGATCTGGTTCGGCGGGAACAGTAAACGCGCGATTCGTCGGGTCGTCGAGTTCGGACAAGGGTGGATGCCCATGCCGCAACCTGCCTCAGCAGCGAAGCTGACGAGAACGCCGGGACTGGAGACGATCGACGAACTGGCCGACCGTATTCAGTATCTCCGGTCCAGCGCTCTCGACGCCGGAAGGGGCCGCCCGGACGTGTGCTTTGTCCCGTTCGGGATGCGTATGACCGACAGCCCGGACCTCGACACGTTCGACCAGCTGAGCGAGGACGTCGGAACATATGCCGAGGCCGGTGTCGATTGGCTTTCAGTCCCCTTCGCGGGTACGGACCGAGACTCGCTGCTGAAGTCGATCGAAGAGTTCGGTGCACGTGTGATCGATCGATAAGTCCGTCGCGTTGTTCCTGCCCACATGAATTGTTGAGCGCCATCCTGGCGGCACTACGCCACGGCAGCGCAAGAAAGGTTGTCCACCATGAATGCTCCTGTCGAGCACCGACCGATGAAGTTTTCTGCCTTCCTGCTCTTTCACCGCGCCGATCAGAGGAACAGCATCAAGGAGGTGTACGACTACAACCTCCGGGTGGCCGACCTACTCGAAGAACTCGGGTTCGATGGAGTCTGGGTGTCCGAGCACCATTTCCGGGACTATGGAACCGTCCCCAGCATCTTCACCATGCTCGGCTACCTCGCGGCTCGAACCGAGAGGCTCCGCCTCGGCACCGGCGTGGTCGTGCTGCCCCTGCATAACCCGATCCATGTGGCCGAGCAGGCTGCCCAGCTGGACCTGCTGTCGAACGGACGACTCGATCTCGGCCTTGGCCGTGGATATCAGAGTATCGAATTCGATGGCTTCGGGATGAGTCTGGCGGAAGCCCGTGATCGCTTCGACGAGGGACTCGAAGTGATCACAGGACTGTGGACGAAGGACCCGTTCAAGCACGAAGGCCAGTTCTACCGCAGTGGCGAGGTTTCCCTCACACCCAAGCCGATTCAGAATCCGCACCCGCCGATCTACGTCGCGGCGGTAAGCCCCGAAACAGTTGAGCGGTACGCCCGGCGCGGGTTGCCGATCCTCGCGGATCCTGCGGCGCCGTTCAAGAAGATCCACAACGCAGCCGAGACGTGGCATCGGATCGCGGCGGAGTCCGGATATGACACCTCGGACACCGACCTCGTCGTGTCGCGGTCGGTGTGGCTCGCGCCGACCGTCGAACAGGCGAGGAAGGATCAAGCTGCGTTCGAGGCATCCTTCGATCGGTCGCGCATCTTCAACGAGAAGAGTGCCCCGATCGATTCGAAGACCGGTGAGGTCGCGAAGGGTTTCGAGTTCTGGGAAGGCCGCTACCTGAAGGGCGGCGAGGTCGGCAACGACTTCCGCTGGGAGCAACTCGAAGTCATCGGGGATCCCAAGCGGGTCATCGGCCAGGTCGCGATGTTGCAGGAATTCGGCTTCAACCACCTGATGTGCGATTTCGGCAGCACCCGGCACATGCCGTTTGACGAGATGGCGAAGGCGATCACGTTCTTCGCGAAGGAAGTCATTCCCGCGTTCCGCTGACACTGCCGTGCACCATCCACCCCTGTGAAAGGCGCCTCGTGTATTCAGAGCTGTCCCTCGCCGACATCGTTCGGGAAAACCGCCGTGGCCGCGGTGACATGGTGGCCATCGTCGACGGCGACGAGCGGATTACCTACGCCGAGTTCGATGAACGGACGGACCGACTGGCGAACGCCCTGACAGGCGAAGGAGTGCATCCCGGTGACCGCGTGTTGTGGATCGGAGCTAACTCTCACCGTGTCTTCGAGTTGCTCATTGCGGCAGGCAAAGTGGGTGCCATCCTGTGCCCGGCGAACTGGCGGCAAAGTGCGGACGAGCTCCGTTTCGTCATCGACGATCTCCAGCCGAAACTGATCCTCTCGGAACCGAAGATAGTTGGAAACCTCCACGACAGTCTGGGTGACGACCGTACCCCGTGGGTGCGTTGCAGCGACGACTCCGCCGACGAGTACCGGCGGTGGTCGGCGTCCTTTCCATCGACTCCGGCACCCTCATCGGAGTCGATCCACGCCGAGGATCCCGTCCTGCTTCTGTACACCGCAGCGTTCGACGGACGCCCGAACGGTGCACTCATCTCCCACCGAGCGCTGATCAGTCACTCTTTGGTCGTCGCTGTCCAACGCCAGATCACAGAGGGGTTCGTCTTCCTCGGCAGTGGTCCGCTCTTCCACATCGGCACCTGGATGTTCGCGGTGGCTACATTCGTGTGCGGTGGGACGAACGTCGTCCTCCCCCAGTTCGATCCCCGACGGGCATGCGAACTGATCGAGCGGGAGCGTTGCCAGGGAGCCATGCTGTTTCCCGCGATGATCGATCAGTTGGTTGCCGCCAACGGGGACGATCGATACGACCTGTCGAGTCTGCACTTCGGTCCGGCAGGCTCGACCTGGAATCACATGATTACCCTCGATCGGAGCCCGTGGGGCCGATCCAATGCCGGATACGGACAGACGGAAGTCGGCGGAATGCTGACCTACCACGCTCTCGGCATCGACGGGCTGGGTACTCACGGACGCTCGAGTCCACTCATGCAGGTGCGCATCGTCGATGCCGACGGACGAGATGTGTCGACCGGCGACGTCGGTGAGATCGCGACCCGCGGAATGCACCTGTTCAACGGATATTTCAACCGTCCTGATCTCAACGCCGCTCGATTCCGAGACGGCTGGTACCACACTGGTGACCTCGGAAGAAGGGAATCCGACGGCACCCTGTCATTTGTCGGCCCCAAACTCCGCATGATCAAATCCGGAGGCGAGAACATCTATCCGGCCGAGGTGGAACGCGCCCTACTCGGGCATCCCGACGTCGATTCAGCTGCAGTCATCGGCCGGCCGGACAGCATCTGGGGCCAATCAGTGGTCGCGATCGTGGTGCGGAACGCGTCGGCTTCGGTGACCGAGCAGGAGCTGATCGCGCACGTGCGCAACCAGGTCGCGTCGTACAAGAAGCCGAAGTCGGTGGTCTTCGTCGAGACGATCCCGAGGCGCGGATTCGTACCCGACTACGACCTCCTGGACGTACAGCACGGAGGTGGCGGATACCCCGGCAGTGAACCGACTCCGGAAACCACAGCAGCTACTAGCGAGATGACGAGGTGAAATCGATGAATGGGACGCCCTACTCGAATTTCGGCTACGCGATCCTGTCCGCACAGCGCAATCGAGCACCTCATATGCCGGCATTGGCGTACTGCGGCCGAGAGCGACTCACCTACGCCGAGCTGGACGGCCGGGTCAACCGAACCGCCAACGCGCTCCTCGCGGCCGGCATACGTCCCGGAGAACGTGTAGCGACACTGCTCGACTCCACACTCTCGGTCGCTGAGATCTACCTGGCGCAGACGAAAATCGGATCCGTTCTCTGTGCCCTCAACCCGTACTGGACTCTCGACACGCTCGAGCAGATCGTCACCAAGATCGAGGCCACCACCTTCGTCTACGATGCGAAGTTCGACCAGGTCATCGACCAGTTGCGGCCCATGCTCCAACACGTCCGCACCTGGATCCGAACCGGCGCCGCACCGGACAGCCACGACACGGTCGACCTCAACCAATTGACGATGGAGGCTCCCGAAACCGAACCACCGCTCGGTGCGGGGGGAGATGATCTGCTCGCCTTGTTCTTCACCTCGGGTACGACAGGATTGCCGAAGGCCGTGCAGTACACGCACGCCTCGGGAATCGCCATCGCTCAAGGCTTGTGGGCAGATATTCCTGTACTGAGGCAGGCGGCGCTGGGAACCGGCCCGATCATCTGGGGGGTTGGCTTCATTGCCGTCGCCGCGCCAGCCTTGGCGGCCGGAATCACACTCGTACTCGAGGACAACTTCGGACCGGAACAGTTCCTCAAAACTGTGCCGCGGGAGAGCATCACCCATATCAGCGTGACACCGAGCTTCTTCGTTGAGCTGTTGTCTACTGCGGATCACGAAGCGGTCGACCTCAGCTCCCTGCGTGTGGCGATGCTCGGCGGCGAACCGCTGTTGACGTCATTGAAGGAACGGATCTCCCGGCGTCTCCCGAACCTGGAGCTGTACGGGTACTACGGTCAGACCGAGGCGCCGTACAGCGTGATCGGCCGTCGCGACGACGGGAGCGTCCCGGACGGAGTGGTCGGGTGGGCCCGATTCGGCGGTGCCGTCAGGGTGGTCGATACGACCGGCGCGCCCGTGATCGACACGGTGGGGGAGGTCCAGATCAGTGGACCCCACGTGTCGGCCGGCTACTACGGGCAACCCGACGCCACGAATGAGGCGCTCAGGGACGGATGGTTCGTCGGAGGCGACATTGGTTCGCTCGACGAGCACGGTCGGCTGACGGTTCTCGGGCGGCGAACCGACGCTATCGAGCGAGGCGGCGTTCTCACTCTCCCCGCGCAGATCGAAGACATAGCATCCCGGGTGGACGGGGTAGCTGAAGCCGGTGCTGTCGGGCTTCCTGTTCAGGATTCGGATCCGCAGATACTGCTGGTGCTGGCACCGAAGCAGGGATGTGAGCTCGACCGGGAGGAAATCGCCGATCGCCTCGCCGCTGCACTGGCGCCCGCTTCGAGGCCGGACCACATCGAAGTGGTGGACAGCTTGCCGCACGCCAATGACGGCTCCGGTGGCAAGGGCAAACTTCTGCGACGAGTGCTTGTCGAACAGTTCGGGCATCTCGTTGATTCCTCGGTAGTGAAAGGCTGAAAATGGGTTTCCTCGAAGGTCAGGTCGTTGTCGTCACGGGTGGCGCGCGAGGCCAAGGGCGCTCACACGCCGTCGCGGCCGCGCGTCAGGGGGCTGACGTCGTCTTACTCGATCGTTGTACAGACGTACCGTGCATCGGTTACCCGCAGGCCGACGAGACGGACCTCCGGGACACCGAAACACTCGTCCGTGAGTGTGGAACTCGTGCGCTCGGCCTGGTGTGTGACGTCGCCGACCGCGAGCAGACACTCTCCGCGGTGGACAAGGTCGTCGACATGTTCGGGCGCATCGACGTCCTGATAGCAAACGCCGGGGTCTACGGCGGCGGGTCGATCCAGGACGCCGACTTCGACGTCTGGAACGAAGTGCTCGGAAGCAACCTCACCGGCGTCTTCCACAGCATGCGGGCAGTGAGTCCCCAGATGATCACTCAGGGATACGGGCGCATCGTCGTGACGACCTCCAATCAAGGCAGAACCGCGGTTCCGGGGTCAGTCCCCTACGTCGCTTCCAAATGGGGAGCGATCGGGCTGGTCAAAGCCGCGGCGCAAGATCTGGCGCAGTTCGGGATCACCGTCAACGGTGTGGCCCCAGGCAACACCTCGACCAAGATGGTGCATAACGAGGCTCTGTACCGCGCAATGCGCCCGGATCTCGCAAATCCGTCCTGGGACGATGTCGAGCCTGCGCTGCGCCTGCACCATGTGCAGCCGATCGCCCTGCTCGAGCCGCATGAGATCACCGCAGCAGTGATGTTCCTGATCGGCCCGGACACCCCACACATCACCGGCAGCATCATCGACGTCAACGCCGGCACCGCCGCACGGACAACCGCGTAGCGGGTTCCGCTCGCTGACCCACTGTGCTTACCGCCCCGAAGGGACACGACATGACGATCCACGACGATTCGATCGATTATTTGCAGCTGATCGACGGCGAACTCCGGCCGTCGCACAACGGCCAGTGGATCGACAGCGTGAATCCGGCGACAAGTCAGGTCTGGGCACGAATCCCCGCCGGCGGTGCGGGTGACGTCGACGACGCGGTACGCGCAGCGAAGTCGGCGCTCGACTCCTGGCGCGCCCTCCCGGCTGCAGCCCGTGCCGCCTTGCTTCGGTCCTGGGCAGCAACCGTCCGCGACAATCTCGATACGCTGTGGCGTCTGGACGCCACCGACAACGGACGAGCGCGCCGAGAGGCGGAACCGGCCATTGCGGGCGCCGCGTCGCAGATCGAGTTCCACGCCGGGCTCGCCGAGACCATCACCGGCGACACGGTCCTCGTGTCGGACTCCGCGACGACCTACTCGGTACGTGAACCATTCGGTGTGGTCGGTCTGATCATCCCGTGGAATGCGCCGTTGGCGATGTTCCTGGCGAAGGTTTCCGCGGCGATCGCCGCAGGCAACACGATCGTCGTCAAACCTCCTGAGCGGGCGTCGGTCTCGGTGCTCGTCGCTGCGCAGCTTCTCGAGAAGGCGGGGATTCCCCGTGGCGTGGTGAATGTGGTGACCGGGGAAGGTTCCAGTGCCGGTGAGGCACTGGTGAGGCATCCAGATGTCCGTAAGATCAGTTTTACCGGTTCGACCGCGACTGGGCGACGAATCACCGAGAACTCGGTGGCCAACATCAAATCCCTCGCACTTGAACTCGGCGGGAAGTCGCCGAACATCGTTTTCGCGGACGCCGACCTCGAGCATGCGGCCGATGTGGTCGCGGCAGGAATCTACACCGCCAGCGCAGGGCAGGCCTGCATCGCAGGATCGCGAATCCTCGTAGAGCAAGCGATCTTCGACGATTTCGTGGAGCGACTGCGCTCGAGAGCCTCCGCGATGGTACTGGGGAACCCCCTGGACTCCCAGACCGACATGGGCCCCCTTGCGTTCGACGGCCAGTACGACAAGGTCCGCGAATACCTGCAGATCGGACGGCAAGAGGGAGCGACGCTTGCGTTCGGCGGGCGTTGCGGAAACGAGTTGTTTCCGCCCGAAAGTCCACTGCGCGACGGATACTTCGTCGAACCCACGCTCTTTCTCACTGAGGATCCGCAACTTCGGGTGTGCCAGGAGGAGATCTTCGGGCCGGTCGCTGTGGCCATGCCATTCGCGGACGAAGCCGACGCCCTCCGGTTGGCCAACGACAGCGGATACGGTCTCGCTGCCGGCGTCTGGACCCAGAACCTCTCGCGCGCGCTCCGGTTTACTCGCCGACTCGAGGCGGGCACCGTGTGGGTCAATACGTATCGCCGACTGCATTGGGCGCTTCCGTTCGGCGGACAGAAGGAGAGCGGGACGGGCACGTCGAACGGGCCCACTACGTTGGACGAATGGCTCGAGCACAAGAGTGTGTGGATCGAGCACGGGTAGCATCGGACTTCGGCGACCGTGTATGACAGAGTTCCCCCGCGAAGAATCCGAGACATCGATATCCGTGTCGCGGACCGACTGGGTCTCGAACTGATGGGTCGAAGGTTGGGCTGAATCGGTCCTTCACGTCTCTACCTGAGCGGGCTCGCGATCCTGGACGGCCGCCCTGCATCGTCACCTGCGTAGTGAGGGGTGCCCGTGAACTACAGTTGCAGGTCGAACGGTATCTGGAAGACGGGACTATGCGATGACCAAGGCTGCGCGCGGGAACATGCGCGACCTCCAGAAGGAGCTGACGAAAACTCGGCTGAAGGAGGCCGCTATCGCCTGCTTCGTGGAGAACGGTTACCTCGCGACTGCGGTCACGGACATCACCCGCACGGCCGGGGCTACACGTGCCACCTTCTACCTGCATTACAAGACCAAAGCTGAAGTCGTGGATGCGCTCCTCGACGAGCTCGATGTCGTGTACGCGGAGCCGTTCTCACAATTTGCGGGCGTCCTGGCGGAACCCAGCACGGACGCCTTCCGCGCCTGGCTTCGCGAGATCGTGAAGATCTGGCAAACGACCCGCGACATCTCGATAGTCGTGTACGAGGCCGCCGGTGTCGAGCGGGAGATAGGGGACCGTCGGGCCCGCAGTTTCGACTTCGAGACGGACAGGATTGCGAAGGCCTTGTCGGCCACTGGGCGGTGGACGCCGAAGCAGGCTCGGATCCGTGCTCTGCTGATCTTCTCCCAGCTTGGCAGCCTGTTCATGCAGTGGTCAGCGCCTGATTCCGACGTGGACGTCGAGGAGGCGGTCGACGTGCTGGCCGCGATGTGGATGGCCGCGCTCGACCGCTGAGAATTTCACTAGACTCACTGCCTCTTGACTAGACGCTGTGATCAGGGTTACATGGGCGTACCCCACTTCTCGGAGGATTCGCCTGATGTTGGTTTCTGCAGATTTCGCTCCCCGGCTTTCTCGCGGTTGTAGTCTCGACGGCCGGGGGGCTGCACGGACGTCGCCGCGATTGGCCCATCACGGCGAAGTGCGGGCAGTCCGCGGCAATGCCCGCCTGTGTGCGTATGCCTTTCGGGATGCAGGCGCGCCGGGAGTCGAGGGGGGCCGTCCGATGCTGGACGCGGCCCTGCACTCCATCTTCGACATCGCGTCCGCCCGCCCCGCCGGCGGCGGTGATTTGCGACTTTCGTCCCATGGCATCGTCTTCCTGGTCGAAGCGGGAGATCGTCCCGTCGGCATCGAGGGTATGAAGAGCCTTCTCGCCGAGGTCGGTCAGCGCGAGGTCTTGCGGAGCGCGGCTGTGGGCATCGTCGTAATCGGAGGTTCCGCTGCTGCCTCTGCTACCGACCTCGACTTTCTCGCGCGCGCCGTTCGCGCTTGCGGTGGATATGTCGTGGGCTCTGGCGTCGCCATCACGAAACGCGACGGAGGCACCGTTGCCCGCCCCGGTGGCACCGTCGAATTCGAAGACGTCACACTTGCGTCGAGCGTCAGCCTCCTCGGTCGCAGAGTGGCTACCCTCGCGGCGTCCGGCCGTGCCCTCCGCGCCGCCTGACCTGCAGTCTGAATCACCCCGTCCAGCCAGAGCCGATCTGTGTCGTCAACCTGCGAGCAATCGCTTGGCCAAACCTTACGAAAGGATTCACGCATGAAGTTTTCCATGATTTTCGAGGCGCAGATCGCCGATCCGACGCCCGCGAAAGAGCGCCAGACCTACCTTGATTCGATCGAACAAGCCGTCTATGCCGAGGAGATGGGCTTCGACGGAGTCTGGGCGGTCGAGCATCACGGTCTCGAGCACTATTCGCACATGTCCGCCCCTGAACTGTTCCTTGCAACAGTGGCGGCAAAAACGTCACGTATCCGGATCGGACACGGTGCGGTCTGCATGCCGTTCAACTTCAACTACCCGACTCGGGTGGCCGAACGGGCCGCCATGCTCGACGTCCTCTCGAACGGCCGGCTCAATCTGGGCGCGGCCCGGGGCGGCACCCTGCAGGAAGCGGCGATGTGCAACGTGAACCCTGCGGAAACCGCTGCACAGGTGGAGGAGGCGCTCCGGATCATCTCAGCGGCATGGCGGTCACCGGACTTCGAATACCACGGCGAGCTCCTCGACATCAAAGCACCGGAGGGCAACTCCCCCCTCCGTGTGCTCCCTCGTCCTGTCCAGACCCCGCATCCGCCGTTGTTCCTCGCCAGCACGAAGCCAGACACCGTTGTGCATTCCGCCGAGCTAGGAGTGGGTGCGCTCGTGTTCGGCTTCGGCGGACTCGACAGCATCAAGATGCAGCACCAGCTCTACTGGGACCGGGTGAAGAGCCGAACAGGCGAGAAGTTCGTTTCGGATGTCACCAACGACCACTTCGTCGCACTGTGTCCGACCATCGTCCTCGACGACGAGCAGCAAGCGAAGGAGATCGGGGCCCGCGGCCAGCGCTTCTTCGGTGAGTCCATCGGCTACTGGCATCTCGGCGGCGCGAAGCCGCCCACCGGCGCGACCGTCGACGAGGACAACATCGCGTACATGCGTGCCAAGGCCGCTGCCGAGGAGGCTGCCTTCGACCGCGGTGACCGACCCCAATACTCCGAACGATCGCTCGCCGCAGCCAATTTCAACATCGATCATGCCTACGGGACGGTCGACACCGCGATCAAGTATGTCGAGGAACTCGAGAAGGTCGGAGTCGACGAAGTCCTCTGCCTGATCCAGATGGGTACCGTCCCGCAGGACGTGTGTATGGCCACCATCAAGGCTTGGGGAGAGCACGTCATTCCGCATTTTCGACTGCCGATGGCAGATCGGCAGCGGACCGCAGCCACGGTATGAGCCGGCTCGCCGGAAAGACCGCTCTCGTCACAGGCGGGGCACAGGGGCAAGGCGCTGCCGAAGCGAGGGCGTTCGCCCGTGAGGGAGCCCGGGTCGTCATCGCCGATGTGAACAGTGAACTCGGACTCGCTACAGCCGCGGAGATCGATGGAGATGTCCGGTATATGCACCTGGATGTCGCCGATACCGACTCCTGGAAGCAGGCCGTCGCCGCGATCGACGAAAGCTACGGCGGCTTGAATGTGCTCGTCAACAATGCCGCACGATACTGGGCCCGCCCGATACTCGAGGAGAGCGACGACGCACTCGACACGATCATCGCGGTGAACCTCAAGGGCGCATTCCTCGGTATTCGCGCTGTCGCTCCACTCATGATCGCGTCCGGTGGAGGATCGATCATCAATGTCTCGTCAACGGCTGGAGTGGCGGGACACGCCGGACATGCGGCATACGGCATGACCAAGTGGGGAATCCGCGGCCTGACACGGGTCGCGGCCGCGGAGTTGTCACCGTCTCGGATCCGCGTAAACTGCTTGGTACCGGGCGCCATCACCGGTCCCATGCTGGGAGTGAACATTCCACGCTCCGAACAACGTAATCCAGACCGGTGGACCGCATTACCGTTACGCCGACCGGGTGAGCCCGAGGAGATCGCGGAAGGCGCAGTATTTCTCGCTTCCGATGAATCCTCGTATGTGACCGGCACGGACCTGGTGCTCGATGGCGGCGCGACGGGAACGGGATAACGAGTCGAACTGTCGAGCCCATCATGAATACAGGAGGTCACGTGGACACAGAGTTCGAAGACGTGGTGGCACACTTCCCGCAGCTGCAATTCGAAGATCCCGCCGCGCAGCGCGCGGCATTCGAAGCAATGCGGACAACCGCGCCACCGCCGAGGCTGCCCGAAGACGTGGAGATACACGACACCTGCAGCATTCCACTCGCTGATGGACACCGCGTTCCGGTCCGGATCCACGTGCCCCGTGACCTCGCGCACGACGCACCGACATTGGTGTGGATACACGGCGGCGGGTATGTGGTCGGCACCGCCGACGAAGATGACGCCTTATGCGCCCGAATAGCATCCGACGTCGGCATCGGCGTGGTATCGGTCGAGTACCGCTTGGCTCCCGAGTATCCGTTCCCACACGGACTCGACGACTGCCATGCTGTTGCTGCCGCACTCACCGACGCCAACCGTGATGCGTCTTTCGCGGTCCTCGGCACCGGCCGGGTAGTGATCGGTGGCGGAAGTGCCGGCGCCGGACTGGCGGCGGCGGTCGCGCTACGGCTGCGCGACGAGGGCCGACGAGCGCTCGCGGGGCAGATATTGCTGTACCCGTTCATTGACTCGACTCTGAAGTCGCCCTCGATGTCGTCCCTCGCAGAGAGCGCGATCTTCAACGCCCACGATGCAGAGGTGTGCTGGCAGCACTATCTGGGCGAGCAACGATTCAAGCCGCCTGCGTATGGTTCTCCCACTGCGGCCACCGACCTGAACGGTCTCCCTCCGGCCTATGTCGTGGCGGCGGGTGCCGATTGTCTGCACGACGAGGCGGTGGATTACGCGTTGAGGATGCGAGCGGCCGGGGTAAGCGTCGAGTTGCACTCGATCGCCGATGTGCCGCACGGTTTTACCGGTGTGGCGCCGTGGACGTCCGCGAGTCGGCGAGCCATTGCAGGTGTCATCGATGCGATCCGGCGGTTCAGCGGAGGACAAGAGATTTCACCACCAAAACCTGCCCTGGCGGCAGCAAGCGAGAAATGAAGGACAATGCCACAAGACAAAGCGACGAAAAAATTCATGTTCGGTGTCGTTGTGCGGAAGGCGGACTCCGGAAAGGCGTGGGCTGAGCGCGCACGCCTGGTCGAACAGTCCGGATTCACGACGCTGCTGATGCCGGATCACTTCGTGGGTCCTCGGTTCGCGCCGATCGCGGCGTTGTCGGCGGCAGCCGCTGCCACTTCGACACTGCGAATCGGCACGCTGGTGTTCTCGAACGACTATCGGCACCCCGTCGTGCTAGGGAAGGAACTGGCAACCCTCGACGTGCTGTCGGACGGCCGGCTCGACGTCGGCCTCGGCACCGGATGGATGCGTGAGGATTATGACCGGGCTGGCTTGAGCTTCGATCCACCGAAGGTGCGGTTCGACAGATTCGTCGAATCCCTCGAAGTCCTGCGTGGCGTGTGGGGCGAGGGGGCATTCTCGTATCAAGGGCAGTACTACCAGATCGACGAGCTGGTACAGGAACCCAAACCGGTGCAGAAGCCGTACCCCAAGTTCCTTTTCCCGGGCGGCGGACCCAAGATGCTGAAGCTGGCAGGCCGGTACGCGGACTACGTCAATTTGACGTTGCGCGTTCGGGCTGACGGAACCGCACCGGACGCAAAAGACGGCGGTCTGGAATCCTTCCTCGGGAAGATCGAGACGATCCGGGAGTCCGCTGGTGCGCGGTTCGACGACATCGCGATCGGCACCAGCATCCAGGAAGTCGGTATTCCTCAGAGCAAGGAGAGCTGGAGTGCCGTCGATCTCTCACAGCAGGAGGAGACTCCGCAAATCCTACGTGGAGATGTCAGTGAGATGGTCGACAAGCTTCGGTACTGGCGTGATACGCACGGCCTCAACTTCTTTGTGCTCCACAACGACAAGGACCTGGAAACGTTCATTCCGGTAGTCGAAAAGCTCGCCGGTGAGTAGATGACGAATGAGGGGCGGGCCCGTCGAACGGACCCGCCCCTCGATTTCCGAGGTACCTCAGACTCCATACCCGCCATCGACATCGAGGGTCTGACCGGAGATGAAGTCGGCGCGATCGGACGCGAGGAAGGCGACTGCCTCGGCGATGTCTTCCGCGTCACCGAAGCGGCGCAGCGGAATGTTGCGCCGGGTGATGTCGAGCGCACTCTCGTCGAGATCGCCTGACTCGATCAACCGTGCGGCCATCCCGTCGGTGAGCATTCCCGGCCCGACACAGTTCGCGCGCAGGCCGAATCGGCCCTCCTCCGCGGCCAGCGCTCGGACTACGGCTTCCACGGCTCCCTTCGGGCCCGAGGACAGTCCGTCGCGGACCGGGAATCGTCGGGTGGCGGCTGTCGTGACCGCCACGATGCTGCCACGCGATTCACGAAGGAGAGGCAGCGCTGGGTGCACGAGATTGAAGAACGCGGCCGCGTCGCTCTCGAGTTGTGCGCGGAACTGATGAGGTGTGACCTTACTCAGGTGGGTCATCGGTACGTGGGGTCCGGCGGCATACACGACCGTGTGGATCCCTCCGAATGCGTCACGCACACTAGTTGTGAGTTCGGCTGCCTCCTCGACGCTGGCGAGGTCGACCCGTGCGAACTCGACCTTGGCGCCCAGTGCGCTGAGTTCGGACGCCAAACTCGCTGCGCCCTCTTGGTTGCCGCGGTAGGTGAAGAAGATCTGGCTACCTCGCTCGGCGAGTACCCGGCTGACCGCGCGCCCGATGCCGCCGGTCCCGCCCGCAATAAGTGCTGCGCCAGGTCGTTTCTCGAAGTCGAGCATGCGCTCGCCCCTTTCCTGCTGGATTGTCCCGCAACTATACCAAGCAATCGCTTGCTCTAGTACCGTGAATGCGTCAGTTTCGTACAGAAGGGATCACAGATGGTCAATTGGGATGGCAAGGTAGCGATCGTCACGGGCGCTGCGCAGGGCGTCGGCCGAACGGTGTCACTGCGGCTCGCCGAGATGGGTGCTTCCGTGGTGATCAATGACATCCAGGACGACAAGCTGGATGCGGTCGCGGAGGAGATCACGGCAAGTGGGGGAGTCGCGCGTGCGGTTCGTGCGGATGTCGGAATCCAAGCGGATGTCGAAAAACTCGTAGCGGAGACAGAAACGGCGTTCGGGCGGATCGACACTCTCGTGAACAACGCCGTCGCCTATGGAGGCGTCGAGAAGAGTGACCTGAACGTCGAGGTCACTCCAGACAACGCCTGGGAGCGAACGTTCGCGGTCAACTTCTACGGTGCTGTGTGGGCAACTCGCTTTGCCATCCCGATCATGCAACGTGGGGGTGGAGGCGTGATCGTCAACGTCGGGTCCACCTCCGGATTCAGCGGGGATACAGTCCACGTCGCCTACGCGGCGTCGATGGCGGCCAAGTACTCGCTGACCCGGTCGGTGGCGACATCGCACGGAAAAAGGGGTATCCGCGTCAACGCCGTCGCGAGCGGGCTGATCCTGAGCCCGACCGCACGGCAGAACCTGTCCCCGGAAAAACTCGAGGCCTACAACGCCAACCTGCTGGTTGACGACTTCGGCGAAACCGAGGATCTGGCATCGGTAATCACATTCCTGGCGGGGCCGGAATCGAAGTACATCACCGGGCAGACGATCATTGTCGACGGCGGATTTCAGGCGCATCAACCGTGGCATGCGCAGAACCACATCGTTCATCCGCAGGCACCGATCTGATGCCCGCAGGTGCGCTCGCCGTCATATCCGTCACCCCCCAGCCGAAACAGCAATGGAGATCTGTATGAAGTCGCAACCTAC
Source organism: Rhodococcus sp. MSC1_016 (assembly GCF_023667485.2). Lineage (NCBI taxonomy): Bacteria > Bacillati > Actinomycetota > Actinomycetes > Mycobacteriales > Nocardiaceae > Rhodococcus > Rhodococcus sp. MSC1_016. The sequence goes on along the minus strand of NZ_JAMOZI020000001.1, from coordinate 3,576,689 downwards.
CGTGCCGACCGCCACCGGTGACGTTCCGGTGTCCGCGCTCGGCAGAACGCTGATGCACGAGCACATCTTCGTCACCAGCCCGGAAGTCCAGCAGAACTGGCCCGACTACCCCGAACAGTGGGACGAAGAGACACAGATAGCCGAAGCCGTACAGCGGCTCGCGGCGCTCGAGGCCGAAGGATTCGACACGCTGGTCGACCTCACCGTGATTGGTCTCGGGAGATACGTTCCCAGGGTCGCGCGGGTAGCCGAGCAGTCGAACATCAACATCGTGGTCGCGACGGGGGCGTACGTCTTGAGTGAACTCCCCGTGTACTTCCACTACCGAGGTCCAGGCACCGCCGCCGGCGGCCCCGACCGCCTTGCCGAATTCTTCATCCGTGACATCACCGAAGGAATAACCGGGACCGGTGTCCGTGCGGCGATACTGAAATGCGTCACCGACGAGGCCGGACTGACGAAGGACGTGGACCGAGTTCTGCGCTCGGTTGCACATGCACATCGCGAAACTGGTGTGCCGATTACAACGCACACCCATTCCGGGCTGCGCCGAGGCCTGGATCAGCAGAAGGTATTCAAGGAGGAAGGCGTCGATCTGTCCCGGGTCGTGATCGGACACTCGGGTGACACCGACGACTTCGACTACCTCGAAGAACTCGCGGACGCGGGGTCATATCTGGGTATGGACCGATTCGGTCTCAACACGGTGCCATTCGACAAGCGAGTGGAGATCGTCGCGGAAATGTGTCGGCGCGGGTACGCCGACCGGATGGTCCTGTCGCACGACACATCCTGCTTTTCCGACATGTCCGATCCGGTGCGGCGCCGAGAGATGAATCCGCAATGGCGATGGACCCACATCCCCCAGGATGTCGTTCCGGCCCTGCTCGACAGAGGCGTCAGCCAGGACCAGATCGATGTGATGCTCATCGAGAACCCCGCCCGGATCTTCGCCAATCAGGGCGGCTACTGAGGAAACTCTCCGTTTGAGCAGTCCGATTCGGAAGTTGGACTCTTGCCAAGCATGCGCTTGGTCAATTACTGTGACGCCACGCCAGTAGTGGCGTGTATCACATCATCACCACATCAACCTTCCGGATCGGACAGGGAGCACGTGCATGACAACAAACCCACCCTCTGCCAACCCACTCGAGGAATCCGAGTACACACCGCCCGTCGGCGAAAAGGGCAAGATCTGGACGCCTCGTTGGATCGGCGCGCTCGTCGTCGTCGTCATGCTCGGGGAGTTGGCAACGTTTTCGTACAGCTTGGTCGGGACCGCGCTCCCGGGTATCGGCTTGCACTTCCAGACAACTGATCTGGGCTGGACGATCACCATCGCGAACCTTGTGACCGCAGTTGCCGTCGCAATGATCGGAAAGCTCGCCGACCTACGCGGCAAGCGAAACCTGCTTGTCATTGTCACCTCCCTGTCGGCGGCTGGCGGTGTCATCTCAGCGGTGGCCCCGACCTACGAGGTCTTTCTCGTCGGGCGGGGGCTGCAGGGACTTCTCTACGTGACACCCGCGCTGGCGTACTCCCTCATCCGCGACGTGTTCCCGAAGAAACTGATCGCCTTCGCGATCACAGTGACCTTCACCGGTGCCGGTGCGCTACTCATCATTTCGCCCTTCGTCGCGGGGTGGCTCATCGACGGGTACGGCCCACTGTCGATCTTCTGGTGCATTGCCGCATTCCAGGTGATCTGCATCATCGGGGTATTGCTGCTACTTCCGGAGTCGCCGCTGCGGGTGAAGTCTCGACTCGACTGGGTTGGTGCGATCCTGCTCGGAGCCGGTGGTGCGCTGCTCGTGTACGGGCTTGGCAATGCCGGCACCTGGGGGTGGACATCGACGAGCTTCTTCGGATTCATGGTCGCGGGACTGGCGTGCTTTGCCGCATGGATCTGGTGGGACAGTTCGTTTCCCGAGCCGATCGTCGAGATCTCGTTGCTCCGCACCCGACCCATGTGGACGACGCTCATACTCAACGCTGCTGTGTACGGGCCGGCGGCGATCGTCGTGTCACTCGTACCCATCATCGTCCAGATGCCACGCGATCCGGGAGGAGAGATCGGCTTCGCCTCGGATGCATTCGGAGTGGCCGCCTACATGGCGCCACACGGGGCGGCGATGGTCATCTGTGGCTTCATCTGTGGAGCGAAGGCTGCACGTTGGGGAATTCGCTACCCGATGATGGCGGGATGTGGTGCGCTCGCGGTCGGCAGCATCGGACTGGCGTTCCTGCACTCCGAAACCTGGCAGGTGCTGTTGTGGTTGCTCTTCTGTGGAGTCGGCATGGGCGCTACTTTCGGTGGGTTGCCCAACCTGGTGGTGCAGTCTGCGCCGCCCGAGAAGCAGGGCATTACGTCGTCGATCATGCTGTCGGCGCAGAACTTGTCGAGTGCCATTGCGGTTCAGCTCGCCTTCGCGATGCTGGCGATGCATACCTTTACGACCGAACTGGGAACCTTCTTCGACTCCGACGGATATCGCCTGGCATTCCTCGTCTCGGCCGGGTTCGCCCTCGTCGGACTTGCGATCCTCAAGATCATGCCGCACGGTCGTGCGAGCGACGTTCGGGAGGTCAAGACCGCGTCCGACGTGATCGCGCACTGACACGACACTAGATACACAGAAGCGCCGGGCCCTGAGGCCCGGCGCTTCTGTGTATGTTCGGGGCGATCAGGCGCCGTTGCCTCGCCGGGCATCGAAGTCCTGCGCCGAGGCGATCGCGCTCGCGGCTTCACTGAAGCTCCGGTACATCGGGAGACCGCTGTCCGATGCGAAGATGTCGAGAAGTTCGACATCCACAGCCGGGCATACCTCGGTGTTCCGAACCACGACAGCGACGCGGACGGGCAGTTCGGCGTCGACGAGTGACTGCAGTGTGTTGATCAGTGGGCGAATGCCCGCGGTGCCGTAGTTGTAATAGGCCGCAGCGTTGAAATGCACGAGCACGTCTTGGTAGTGCTGACCGTCCCGGGTGAAGACCGGAGTGAGTGCGTCGACCAGAATTGACGTGGGGGAGGCGGGTCCCACGGGAACCTCCAGTGGGTTGGCAACACTCGTTCCGGCGCCGTAACCAAGGTCGCGGAGGCGCGTGCGGAGTTCGTCGCGCAGTGGAGTCAGTTCGAGTCCGGCGCGGTCGCAGGTGTCGGTTGCGAGGACGGAGGCGCCGCCTCCCAACCCGATCACCAGGACACCGTCAGCGTCGGTGCTCGGCCTGTGATCGATATAGTGCTGAAGATAGGTCAGGCAGGACAGGAAGTCTTCGAGCGAACGCACCTGAACAGCTCCCGTCGATCGGGAAACGGCTGCCCACACCTTTTCGTTGCTGGCCATCGATCCGGTGTGTGAACTCACGGCTACAGAGCCCTGCGCACTCGAGCCGCCGCGCAAAATCACGACTGGCTTCTTCCCTGAGGCCCGCCGGAGCGCACCGAGCAGTGCTGCGCCGTCACGCGTGCCTTCCAAGTAGATTCCGATTATCCGGGTCTCGGGGTCGTCGACGAGCCAGTCGACAAGCTCGCCCTGGGTCACGTCGATCGCGTTCCCGATGCTGACGAGTTTCGAGAACCGGATACCCCGTCGTGAACCCACGGTGATCATGTCGCCGGACAGACCGCCGCTCTGTGACACCACGGAGACCACCCCTGGTTCGGAAGGTGCACCGAGGGTGAAGGTCTGACGCCCGCGGGGGGCGAACACACCCAGGCAGTTGGGTCCGAGAATGCGAGTCGCTGTACCGGAAGCGGCTTGCCCGAGTTCGGCTTGCAATATGGCGCCGGCTGAACCCATTTCCGCGAATCCCCCGGTCACGACGTGTACGAAGCCGACGCCGGAAGCGGCCGCGTCGGCGACCACTTTCGGAGCCGCCGCTGCCGGTACCGCCACGACCAGGTAGTCGACTGGGTACGGAACATCGCTTATCGAGGAGTATGCGGGGACCCCGTCGATACTGGAGGCGTCCGGGTGAAGAGCGCAGAGGCTGTCGGTCCAGCCGGCCTGTCGATAGGCGGCGAGGAAACGGTTCCCGAAGGTGGATCGACTGCTCGAGGCACCGGCTATCGCGATTCCGCGTGGGGCGAACAGACGGGTGAAGTCAGTGGGATGCTCGGGCGTGGCAGCCGGTATGTCGGTGGTCGATTCCACGATCAGGCGAGCATCCAACGCTTGGACGCCGCTGGCGGTTACGACGATCGGATTGCATTCGAACTCCGCAAGCGTGTCGCCGAGGTGTTCGACCAGGCTTCCCTCGCCGGCGATCGACAGCAAGAACTCGATGAGAGCGTCTCGGTTGCCGGCTTCGCGTCCTCGGGCGCCGTGTAGTAGCGGTGCCCCGGGGAAGCTGTCTACCAATTCTGCAGCGTCCGCCCGCGACAAGGGGGCGACGCGCAGCGCCGAGAGGTCGAGCATTTCGGTTGCGACACCGCCGAGTCCGAGCAACACCACGTGCCCGAAGGTTGCGTCGCGCACGACCCCGGCGATCAATTCGATTCCACCGGGATGTTGCTGTTCGACAAGGTATCCGCTAGGTGTGAGACCCTGACGGTCTAGAGATGCCGCCATGTCGGCGACCGCTGCTGGAATTTCGCGTGCGGTCAGCCCGAGGACGACGGCGCCGACGTCGCTCTTGTGCACGAGTCCGGGACCCCAGGCTTTGAGCACGAGCGGACCGGACAGTCCGGACACGGCATCCGCGGCTTGTGCGACGTTGGTGAAGGTTCTGCTCACCGGAACATCGACACCGTATTCGCCGAGTAGGGTTTTGACCTCGTGCTCGGGTACGACGCGCCGCCTGGCGGCGGTGTCATCAGTATCCGCTCGCGGTGTTTCCTCCGCTTCTGGCTCGGAGGACAGGGCTGAACTGGTGTTCGGAGGCATGGGAGATCCCTCTTTCAAATTGCGTTTAAGCAAGCGATTGCTTGGTACTATACGCTGGTGTCGATCCTTCGGTAAGGCAACTGAGAGGGCGAAAAGGATGCCAGAGCAAGTCCATGTCGACGCAGTGTCGGAATTCGGAAACTGGGGGCGGTGGGGAACGGACGACGAGCGGGGCGCTGCGAACCTTCTGACTCCGTCCACAGTGCTCGCGGCGTTCACGACAGTACGCGAGGGCACGACCTTGTCGCTCGCCCTTCCCATCCAGGGTGCCACGTCGGGGCCTGGCGCATCTCGCGTCCCGCACCTCACCGGGCGACCGCTGCCACAGCATTTCATGTCGATGGATGGCGGAGACTACGCGGCGGGCATCGGACGGATCAAGGGGGAGATGTCGGTCGCGGACGACGCGTTGATCGTATCGCCGCACGGCACGACAACCCACATCGACGCACTGGCGCATATGTGGCGCAACGACATGTTGTTCAACGGCCACTCGGCAAACCGGGTGCGTAGCTACGGCGCGACTCGGTGCGGTATCGAAAAACTCGGACCGCTCATCACCCGTGGCGTGATGCTGGACGTTGCCAGGCACCTCGGGGTACCTCATTTGTCGGCTTCGACGCGCATCGACGATCAGTTGCTCGCGGACACGGCAGAGTCTGCCGGTGTAGAAGTCCGGGCCGGGGATGTGGTCCTCGTCCGGACCGGATGGGCCACGGTTTTCGCGCAGGACCCCGAGAAGTACAACGACGAGCAGCCAGGGTTGTGTCACAGCGGAGGCAAGTGGCTGGTGGAACGTGACGTCGTGGCAATAGGCTCCGACAACATCGCGGTCGGCGCACTCGATCCCGGTGGTGTCTTCCATGGATCCGTCGACGAGGATATTCACATGCTGACGCTGTGGGAGCACGGCGTATCACTCATCGAAATGCTGTGGCTGGAAGAGCTTTCGCATACGGAGAGGGCGGAGTTCCTCTTCGTTGCCGCGCCGCTGCCGATCGTGGGAGGCACTGCGAGTCCGATCAATCCGATTGTGGTTCTCTGAGCTGCGGGTCAGCCGAAATGCCGCAGAAGGCCGCCTTCGGCACGCAAGGCCGCGCCGTTGGTTGCCGAGGCCTCGCGGGAACAGGCGTAGACGACCATGCTCGCCACTTCGTCGACCGTTGCGAGGCGGGCCAACAAAGTGCTCGGCCTTATTGACGTCGCACAGTGGCGATCCGCGTCCTCTCGCGGTATCCCGTGTTCGACGGCATAGTCATCGAGAAAGGTGTCGGCGCCGCTCGACGCAGTCGGCCCCGGCAGCACGCTGTTCACCGTGACACCCGTGCCCACCGTCAGTTCCGCGAGACCGCGGGCGAGCGCGATCTCCGCGGCCTTGGTCACGCCGTAGTGAATCATCTCCAACGGAATGTTCATGCCCGCCTCGGATGCCACAAGGACGATTCGGCCCCAATTCTGCTCGAGCATGCCGGGCAGATAGGAACGGGCTAGACGCACCGCCGCCAGCACGTTCATCTCGTAATGACGGATCCAGTCGTCGTCCGTCGTCTCGAGAAAGTGCTTCCAGTCGAACACGGCAGCATTGCCGACAATGATGTCGAAGGATTGGTATGCGCTGGCGATCGCGTCGCATCCCTGTGCGGTCGTCACGTCCGCAGCAACCGCAGAGAAGCTGCCGGCGGAAGCCAACTGGTCGAGGGCCTGCTCTACTGCGGTCGCAGTGCGGCCGTTGACGACCACATGCGCGCCGCAGTCGGCAAGACCCCGTGCTATCGCCAACCCGATTCCTCTCGTCGAGCCCGTGACGAGTGCGGTCTTGCCGGAGAGGTCGATCTTCATCCTGGAATTCCTTCTGACCGGATCGATGTGGGAAGTGAGGTGCCGGCGGTGTCACATCATCGTGATCCCACCGTTGACGCTGAAGGTCTGGCCGGTGACGTACCCGGAGTCGACGGTGCAGAGAAACTCGATCGCCGCCGCGACCTCGTCGGAGGATCCCATGCGGCGCATCGGTATGGCGCCGATCAGTTTGTCCATCAGCGCTGGGTTGTTCTCCCTAACCGATTGCAGCATGGCCGTATCGATCAGCCCTGGGCATACAACATTGCTGGTGATACCGTCCCGGGCCGTTTCCCGTGCCAGGGTTTTCGAGAAACCGAGCAGACCGGCCTTGGTCGCCGAGTAGATGCCCTCGCCGCCGCCTCCCGCTCGCGCGCTGTCGGTGGCGACGAACACGACGCGGCCCCACCCACGTTTGGTCATCTCGGGGACGATCGCGTGGCAGAGTTGCATGGGAGCGCGCAGATTCACTTGCCACAGCATGTCCCATGCCGAGGGATCGCTGTCGACGAACCGCTCGACTCTGGTGAGGCCGGCATTGTTTACGAGGATGTCGACCTCGCGTAGTGCCGCGTCGCGGCGGAGGGCGAGCGCGATGGAGGTAGTGTCCGCGAGGTCCATTTCGACGGCGGTTCCCCGATCGATCGAGCCCGCAACGGATTCGGCTGCGTCGAGGTTGCGATCGAGAACGAGAACTGTCGCACCGCGACGGGAGAGGCGCCGGGAGATTTCGGCACCGATGCCGGCGCCACCGCCGGTTACCAGCGCTACCTTGCCTGTGAGGTCGGTCTGCATGAATCCCGAAGATACACTACTGAGCAAGCGCTTGGGTAAGTGTATAGTGATCCGGAACACCGAAAGGGGTAGACCGTTGAGCCGATGCCTCGAGCGTTCCGGTCGCAGTGCCGTCGCCATGCTTCTGCAGAACGATGGCGAGCTGTGCCTGTTGCGGAGAAGTTCCCTCGTTGCGAGCGACCGGGGTAGGTGGCACTGTGTCACGGGCTACCTCGACTCGCGAGACGACCCGGCCGCACACGTGTTGATCGAGTTGGGCGAGGAGACCGGCCTGTCTCGCATCGACCTTGCCGACCTGGTAGAGGGGCCGGTGTTACGCCTCTCCGGCGGCGACGGGGTGTGGACGGTGCACGTCTTCGTGGCGACCACGCTTCATCGGCGGATTCGGCTCAACTGGGAACACGAGGACGTGTGCTGGACACCGTGGAGTCGAGCGGGGGAAGGCGGCAGGGAACTCGTGTCATGGCTTCCCGCTCTGGTCGCCGAATCTCTGCTCAACTGCACGTGACAAACTTATAGACAAGCGCTTGCTCAAGTAGTTAGGGTGACTTCATGTCAGCAGATCCGCACCACTCGTCGAATGGTTATGCCCTCGGCATCGACGTCGGCGGCACCTTCACCGACGTCGTCCTCGCCGGACCGACGGGCCAAGAGTCGGTTGCCAAGACGCTCAGTACGCACGGCGACCCCACTGAAGGAATCGTCAGAGGTGTGCAGGCCGCCCTCGCTACGGCGGGGGTGGCCCCGGCCGCGGTAGATCGGGTGGTACATGCGACCACCCTTGCCACCAACGCGATTCTGGAGCAGAAGGGTGTCCGGGTCGCGCACATCGGTACGCGCGGGTTTCGTAACCTCCTGCCGCTGGGCCGCTACGCGCGGGTTGAGGAGGATCGTTTCGACACGTTCTTCGACCCGCCGTTGTCGCCCATCCCTGCTTCCGACTGTTTCGACGTGCTCGAGCGCCTCGACAGCGCCGGCGAGGCCATCATTCCCTTGGACGAGTCGTCCGTGCGCGCAGTGGCAGAGGAGATCCGGGATCGCGGTATCCAGTCCGTCTCGATCGCATTACTGCACTCATACGTCAATCCCGCCCACGAACTGCGCACCGCGGAGATCGTGCGTGAGTATCTCCCAGCAGACGCGACGGTAGTGACATCAGCCGAGGTGTGGCCCGAGCTTCGGGAGTACGAACGCACCACGACGACGCTGATGTCTGCGTACGTGGGCCCGGTGATGGTGTCGTATCTACGAAAGCTCGAGCAACGGCTGCGTGATGCCGGAATCGAGGCACGCGTGCAGGTTATGGAATCCGGCGGAGGAGTCATGTCCGCGGAGCTCGCCGGTCGGCGCGCTGTAGCGACCATCGAATCAGGTCCGGCTGCCGGAGTGCTCGCCGCCCGCGCGGCCGGTCTGTCGGCAGGTCACCCTGATGTGATCTCGTTCGATATGGGTGGCACGACGGCGAAGGCGTCGGTGGTTCGCAATGGCGCTCCGGCCATCACCACTGAGTTCCACGTCGGTGGCAAGGGGAGCTTCGGCGGACGCCGGGCGGGTACCGGGGTGCCTATCAAGACGCCGGCGATCGACCTTGCCGAAGTGGGCGCCGGTGGTGGCAGCATCGCCTGGGTCGACCACGGGCAAGCGTTGCGGGTCGGACCCCATTCGGCCGGCTCCGAACCGGGCCCGGCATGTTATGGCCGCGGTGGTCAGGACCCGACGGTGACCGACGCGAACCTCGTCCTGGGTTACCTGGATCCGATCGGGTTTGCTGGTGGAACCATGGGACTCGAACCCGAGAACTCGGCCGATGTCATCCGTGAGCGTGTCGCGGAACCTCTCGGCGTGGGTCTCGAAGCCGCCGCAAATGCCATTCATGAGATCGCCAATGCGACGATGGCAGCAGCCGTCCGGGTGGTCACCGTCCAGCGTGGTTTAGATCCTCGAAACTTTGCGGTTGTCGCGTTCGGCGGTGCAGGTCCGATGCATGCAGCGCGCGTGGCCGAAGAATTCGACATCAGCACAGTGATCATCCCCCCGTCGTGCGGCGTCGGTTCTGCAGTCGGACTCCTGGGCACGGACCTGAGCACCGACCGGGTACTTACCCGACTGTGCCATGAGAACGACATCGACGGGGCGTCGGTCGACGACACCTTCACCCAGCTCGCGGAGATCGCGGCCGGTGATCTCGGCGTGGAGCTCGCCGCACCGTCTACCCGAGTCGAGCGATCTGTCGACGTGCGGTTGGCCGGTCAAGCGCACGAACTGACCGTCCGAATCAGTGACGGAGGTGAAGGTAGGCACTGGGACGACTCATCGCTCCCGGCCCTGCGTGAGAGCTTCGCCGAAAAGTACAAGGAGGCCTATGGAATCGACGGTTCAGGCCCCATCGAATTGGTGAGCTACCGAGTCCGGGTGACTCACGTAGTCCCGAAAGTACCGCTAGGTCGTCGCGCGACATCCGATGCTCGAGGTCAGGGGCCGGCACGGAAACGGCGCGTCTGGTTCCGTGAATTCGGTGAGTACCGGGAAACCCCCGTGTATGAACGCGAAGGAATCGTCGGTGCCCACCCGGTACCGGGACCTCTCGTCATCGCAGACGGTGAATCGACCATCGTGGTCCCGCCGGCATGGAACGCCCAGGTCGACAGTGAGTTCAATGTAATTCTGTCGCGCGCTTCGGAGGAGAAGTAATGACGCACGTTCTGGCCGACGGTTCGGCCCAGACTCTCGACGACAGCGGTTCGAGCACAGCGCAACTGACTTCCGAGGTGCTCCGCAATGCACTGGTGGTCGCAGCGGAGGAGGCGAGCATCGTCGTCGTGCGGTCCGCCTTCTCGACATTCGTCGTAGAGGGTTCCGACGCATCAGCTGCGATCCTGGACAAGGACGGTCGGCTTATCGCGCATTCGATGGCCACGACCCTGATGAACAGCATGGCGCTGTCGGTGGCGGTGCCGTTCCTACTCGCGGACATCCCGCTCGACACGATGCGGCCCGGAGATGTGTTCGCCACCAATGACGCCTACAAAGGCGGGGTTCACACGAACGATATCCTCATCTTCAAGCCGATCTTCGTCGAAGGAACGGTGGAGTACTTCACCGCGACGTTGATCCACGTCTCGGATATCGGAGGTGCGTCCGCCGGCGGAATGGCATCCTTGGCGACCGAGATCTTCGCGGAGGGACTCCAACTACCTCCGGTCCGCATCGCCACCGCGGAGGGGTTGGAAGAGCCGATCATGCGGATCCTCGCCTTGAACAGCCGCACGCCTGACAAGGTGCAGGGCGATGTCCGTGCACTCATAGCGGGCGTGTCGACTGCCGCGAAACGCGTCGAGGAACTTATCGAGGAATACGGAATTCAGGGGTTCGCGAATGGGGTGAACGACTACCTCGAGTACACCGAGATTCTTACCCGAGCCGCGATCGAGGACTTGCCCGCCGGAACTTACCGCTCCGACTACACCATCGATGACGACGGCGTCACCAGCCTGCGCGGTCATCGTGTACAGGTTGCGGTGACGATCGGTGACCGCGACATTTCGCTGGACTTCGAGGGAACCGACCGCCAGGTCGCCGCCGCAGTGAACTCGAGCATCTCCCAATCGCTTGCCGCAGCTGTCTTCGCGTTCAGGTGCTTCGTCGACCCGACGATCCCGATGAACGACGGATGCCTGCGGGTCCTGAATGTGAATCTGCCCGAGGGGTCGCTGCTCAATGCCCAGTCACCCTATCCATGCGGTGGGCGTTTCCTTCCGGCATACGCGGCAATGGAAGCGGTACTTCAGGCACTATCCGACGCAGTCCCTGAACGTGCCATCGCAGCATCGGGAATCCTGCAACCCTTCTCGATCGCCGCGAAAACGGCACCGTATTGGGTCCATCTCGCCTACGAGTTCGGTGGAGTGGGAGCCCGGTTCGGCAAAGACGGCCCGGATGCCACCGGCATCCACTTCGGTCTCGGGCGTAACTCGGTCCCGCAGGTCGAGCCCGTGGAAGTGCGCTGCCCCCTCATCGTGGAGGAGGTCGAGTACATCGCGGACTCCGGCGGGCCGGGACGTTGGCGCGGCGGTCTCGGAACACGCACCGTGTTCCGGCTGCTCGCCGACGCCTACGTCACCACACGTGGGGACCGGCTCGAAACCGGTCCCCGAGGCCGGGACGGCGGAAAGCCCGGAGTGACCGGTGCATTCAAGAAGCGCGTACCCCACGGAGAGACCGTCGTCCTCAACTCGAAGGTCAATAACGAACTCTTCCTCGCGGGCGAGGCATTCATCGTCGAGACGAGCGGCGGCGGTGGAATCGGAGATCCATTCGAACGCCCCGTGGAGTCCGTGTCCGAGGACGTCGAAGCCGCACGAATCACCGTCGAGGGAGCATGGCGTGACTACGGTGTGGTCGTCACCGCGAAGGGCGATGTCGACCACGCGGCGACCGAGGCACGAAGGGCAAGCCGGTCATGACTGGATCACAGGCCCCCGATTGGACAACCCGCGTAACCAAAGGAAGTGATCGATCGTGACCAGCCATGAGCGCACGAGGATGAAGTTCGGCGTCTTCCTCGGACCCGAGCACAAGCCGTCGAACAATCCCACCTGGGACCTCGAGCGTGACTTGCAATTCGTCGAACACCTCGACAAGCTCGGGTTCGACGAAGCCTTCGTCGGCGAACATCATTCGAGTGGCTGGGAGATCATCTCCAGCCCCGAGCTCTTCATCGCGGCCGCCGCGCAACGAACCCGGCACATCAAGCTGGGTACCGGAGTGATCTCGCTTCCCTACCACCATCCGCTGATGGTCGCCGAGCGCATGACACTGCTGGATCATCTCACCCGGGGCCGGCTCATCATGGGAGTTGGGCCGGGCGCACTTCCATCCGATGCGGCCATGATGGGGCTGGAATACTCGTCGCTCCGGGAGCGAATGGAAGAGTCGCTCGAAGCGATTCTCGCTCTGTTCACTTCCGACGGCTGCATCGATCGTAAGACCGAGTGGTTCGAACTCCGTCAGGCGCAGCTGCAGATGCTGCCCTACACCCGCCCCCACCCGGAGTTGGCTGTCACAGCGGTCATCTCGCCGGCGGGGGCGATGTTGGCCGGACGATTCGGGCTGCCGATGCTGGCCCTCGCCGCCGCAACCGACGCCGGCAGTCGCGTACTCGCCGAACACTGGGACATCTACTCGGAACAGCGGGCGCTGCACGGGCACGGACCGGGAGACCGTCGGGACTGGCGGCTCGTGAGCGTCATTCACGTGGCCCCCACACGAGAGGAAGCCGAGCGGCAGGTTTCATACGCCATGGAAGACGCCGGCCGCTACCTGTTCCGCGACGCGAGTTTCCTGAAGGCAATCTATGACTCGTCGGGTCTGGACGAGGGAGCACCGATCCTCGACGTGTTCCGCGCGTCCAATCTCGGTGTGGTCGGGACTCCACAAGATGCAATCGAGCATATCGAGCGCATGCAGGAAATGTCCGGCGGTTACGGCACTCACCTCATCCGGGTACTCGACTGGGCCTCGCCCCAGGACACCCTGAACTCGTACGAGTTGTTCGCTCGCGAAGTCGTGCCCCACTTCCAGGATTCGAATCGGCGTCGAATCGAGAACTGGAACACCTTTCACAACTCTGAAGGCGACTTCCAGGTCGCGCTCGGTGCCGCGAACGCGCGCGCCCGCAAACGCTACGAGGACACCAAGTCGAATCGTCTGTAAGCACCGACATCCAAGGGCCCTCTCGAAGAAATTGGAGAACCACACCATGACCCAGCAGGTTTCCGTCGGGAATGTGTTGTATCCCGTCGACGACGTCGACTCCGCGGTGAAGTTCTACGGATCCGTTCTGTCACTTCCAACAAAATTCCAAGACGGCTCACGATTCGCTGCACTGGACGGTGGCAAGGTCACCGTCGCGATCGCCGGACGCGAGGAGGACGTCACTGACGGTCGCGTCGCCGCGTCCTTCAAGGTATCCGACGTCGCGTCCGCCGTAGACGCGGCAGTTGCCGCCGGAGCCACGGTAGTTCGCGATCCTGAGGACGGGCCGCATGAGACTCGTGCGGTCGTGCTGGACCCCTGGGGCAACGCAGTCGTGCTCTACGCACCCCTGAAGGCGTGAGGGACGACATTTCCGGTCCATTCGGCGGGTAGGTCGCTGAAGTTGGTCGTCGACGGCCGCTATACCGCGCAGTAAACGCGCTTTGCATGGAAAGGACGGCGAGCGATGTCGAGTGCCGCACTCGGATTGGAGGGCCGCACTGCGCTTGTCACCGGCGCTGGAAGTGGTATCGGCCGCGCGACGGCGATCGAACTTGCCAACGCAGGCGCCGCGGTGGGTTGTGCGGATGTCGACCAGCAATCATGCCGAAGCTGCGCCGAGGAGATCACGGAACAGGGAGGCACGGCATTCTCTTACTCCTTGGACGTGCGCTCTGTAGCCGACTTCGAGTCCGTAGTGTCTAATCTGCTCCTCCGGACGGGGCGGATCGATGCCCTGGCGAACGTAGCCGGTGCGATCACCGTCCGCGGACCCGTCCTGTCCATGCGCGACGACGAGTTCGACGAAGGTCTCACACTCAACCTGAAGAGCTTCGTGTACGGTTGTCGCGCAGTCGGCACCGCGATGATCAGCGGTGGCGGTGGAAGCATCATCAATGTCTCGTCCGGAACTGTGGATGGCCACGCGCCCGACCTCGGGGCGTACAGCATCCCGAAAGCGGGTGTCCTGCAGCTCACCCGGACACTCGCGATGGAGCTCGGCGGTGATGGTGTGCGGGTGAACACCGTCTCGCCGGGGTACATTTCGACGTCGATGACCGCCGCGCATTATCGGAATGCAGACGGCACGCTGAACGATGAGCAGCAGAACGCAGTCGACAGTGAGCACAGTGCCTCGATCCCGCTGGGCCGACCGGGTCGGGCGAGGGAGGTCGCCACCGCCGTCACCTTCCTGGCCTCGGATGCTGCTTCATATATCACCGGCCAGATCATCCGGGTCAACGGCGGACTGGTGATGCCGCTGTGACGGTGAAGTTCGACCTTCCGCCGGTTCCTGACTTCGTCTTTCCAGGGTTCGCGGACAGTTGCGCGGTCGTCATCGGTGGAGCGAGCGGCGGGGTCGGTTCGGCGATGGTCCAGCTCCTCCTGCAGGCCGGCTCGTCTGTCATCATGGTCGACCACGACGAAGAGCGTTCGGGACACCTCGCAGCAGCCTTGGGCGACGAGGTGCGTCTGCATTCGGTGCTGACGGACATCACCACAGAGAACGGGATTCGCGACCTCGCATCAGCTCTCGATCGAGCTGATCGACCGGTCAGGCACCTCGTCAATGTCGTCGGCGGCGTGTCCGGCGACGATATCGGACACTTCCTTCATCTCGGATCGGACCAGTGGACTCGCGCTCTCGCGATCAACGTGACCTACGCACTGCGAACCAGCCAGACCGTTGCCCGGCGCATGGTAGACGGGAAGCGCGGTTCGATCGTCAACCTGTCCGTCGCCGACGCCGATCGATCGATGCCGTGGTTTGCGTTCTACGGAGCAACACGATCGGCTCTGGACTCCCTCACGCGCACGATGGCCGTTGAGCTCGGCCCCTTCGGAGTCCGAGCAAACACCGTGTCGTGGGGGCTGATCAAATCACCGAGGATGCACCCGGCAAGCACATCCGAGGGGAATCGGGAACGCGGCATCATTCCGCTGGGCCGGCGGGGACTGGTTGCCGATGTCGCCTCTGCCGCGATGTTCATGTTGTCGGACCTGTCCCTGTATGTCACGGGACAAAACCTGGCGGTCGACGGAGGATTGTCGCAGTGTGGGCCGCACTACGAGCACACCGAGAACATCCCTGTGTTCCTGGAATCCGAACCTGCGCGCGAGGCGCTTGCGGGAGGGTGGAACAGCATCGTGTGCCCCGACTAGCAACGGTGGAGGATTCGGATAGTCGGCAGCGTTATCGACCGCGGCGGCGACCTCTCGAATCCGCGCATCGATCGGTGCCATCTGCCCACAGGTGGCTGATTGCGCACGCTCGGGGCATCTCCTGTGACGTGACTGAACAAGTAAGCGCGAGGGTGGAGGACTCCATCCATAGCTGCAGCTGGAAGGAAGGGGCTCGCCGTGACCGGTCGGGTACTGAACAAGGTTGTGATCATTACTGGTGGATCGTCGGGATTGGGCCGAGCAACGGCCGAATTAATGATCGCAGAGGGAGCGAGGGTGGTGATCGCCGACATCGATGGCGACCGCGGTGAGGCGGTCGCCGCCGAGATCGGCGCCAATTTCCTACAGGTCGACGTGAGTCGTCCGGAGTCGGTGGATGCACTCGTGAACTTCACCCGCGACAAATACGGGCGGGTCGACGTGATGTGCAACAACGCAGGAGTTTCCGCCAACCACTCTCTGGTCGAGACGAGCGACGACGAGTTCGATCGGACGGTTTCGGTCAACTTCGGCGGTGTCTTCTACGGAACGCGCGCGGCAGGCCGGTTGATGGCGAAGCAAGGACACGGGGTCATCGTGAACGTTGCGTCGAACGGTGGGATGTCGCCCACAGCGGGGATGGCTGTATATAGCGGAACGAAGGCTGCCGTGGTGGCGATGTCGAAAGCGTGCGCACTGGAGCTTGCGGGCGCTGGTGTTCGGGTGAATACGATCTCACCCGGGGCGATGCTGACTGCGATGGTTCCCGACATCGACGGAATCAAGCAGGTCCTCGACAAGCTCCAACCCATCGGATACGCAGCCCGACCCTCTGAGATCGCGGCCGGGATCCTGTTTCTCGCGTCGGACGAGGCCGGTTACGTGACCGGTCACGATCTGGTTGTCGATGGTGGGGCGACAGCAGGGCGTCCTGCAGTGGCAATATAGTCGGGGACGGCAACCCGTCGGTGGTGTTTCGTGCGCTAGCCGGAATCAAAGCCCGTGAACAAGCTCTTCCACTGCGAGGGTCCCGAACAATTCAACGCCGACCGTGAAGTTCCCTGCCCCCGCCGCGAACATACCGATTCCACACATCACCTACTGGTGTGCAGGCGTACGCGGCAGTCCCTACTGTCCGCTCACGAGTTCATCCGGGTCAACAGCGGACTGGTGATGCCGTTGTGACGGTGAAGTTCGAACTCCCGCCGGTTCCCGAGTATGTATTTCCAGGATTCGGGGACAGTTGCGCGGTCGTCATCGGTGGAGCGAGTGGCGGGGTCGGTTCGGCGATGGTCCAGCTCCTCCTGCGTGCCGGTTCGTCTGTCATCGTGGTCGACCATGACGAAGAGCGTTCGGGGCACCTCGCAGCGGCCTTGGGCCACGATGTGCATCTGCTTCCGGTGCTGACGGACATCACCACAGAGAGCGGGATCCGCGACCTCGAGTCAGCTCTCGATCGAGCTGATCGACCGGTCAGGCACCTCGTCAATGTCGTCGGCGGCGTGTCCGGCGACGATATCGGACACTTCCTTCATCTCGGATCGGACCAGTGGACTCGCGCTCTCGCGATCAACGTGACCTACGCACTGCGAACCAGCCAGACCGTTGCCCGGCGCGTGGTAGACGGGAAACGCGGTTCGATCGTCAGTCTGTCCGTCTCCGACGCCGATCGATCTATGCCGTGGTTTGCGTTCTACGGGGCAACACGATCGGCCCTGGACTCCCTCACGCGCACGATGGCTGTTGAGCTCGGGCCCTTCGGAGTCCGAGCTAACACGGTGTCGTGGGGGCTGATCGCATCGCCGAGGATGCACCCGTCCCGCACGTCCGAGGGGAATCGGGAACGCGACATCATTCCGCTGGGCCGGCGGGGACTGGTTGCCGATGTCGCCTCTGCCGCGATGTTCGTGTTGTCGGATCTGTCCCTGTATGTCACTGGTCAAGATCTGGCGGTCGACGGAGGACTGTTATTGTGTGGGCCGCACTACGAGCACACCGAGAACATCCCGGTGTTCCTGGAATCTGCACCTGCGCGCGACGCGCTTGCGGGAGAGTGGAACAGCATCGTGCCCCGACGGCCGGCGACGGCGCTGATCCCGGCGGTGAGACCAGCGCCCACGTCGTCATTGCGGGCTAGTCGCGCTTCGGTAGTCGGCGACCAGCGGAGTATCTACCCCGACGTCTCCGAACTGGAGGGCCCCACCGGGGTTGCCGATCGGTTCCTCACGCCCGGGCAATAGCTCGGCGAAGAATCGGCGAGAATCGTCGATGAACGTTTGGTCGTTCGGGGGTACTTGCTTATCGACGGTGATCGCGTCCACCGGACACGCCGGCTCGCATGCACCGCAATCGATGCACTCGTTCGGATTGATGTAGAGCTTGCGGTCGCCGACGTAGATGCAGTCTACGGGGCACTCTTCGACACACGATTGGTCTCTGGTGTCGATGCATTTCGAGTTGATGACGTACGGCATCGGTTGATTCCTTTCCTCACACGTTCACACGCTGCGGTTCGGTAGTGGCAGGATCCTGGTCCGTGCTGTGTCCGGGGAAGACGGTCGCGGCTGGATCAATAGAGGCAGCAGCGTTATTGACCGCAGTGGCGACCTCGCCGAACCCCACTGAGATCAACCGGACCTTGCCGGGATACTCGGTGAGGTCCCCGGCCGCGTAGATCCCGTCGGCACTGGTTTGCATGCGTGTGTCGACGACTACGTGTCTGTTGTCCCGAAGGTCGACGGACCACGATCGAACCGGTCCGAGATCCGCCGTGAAGCCGAGCGCGGCAATGACTCGTTGGGCCGGCCGGATATGCGAGACGGACCCCTGGACCACCTCGACCTGCTCGACGCAATGAATCCCGCTGATCCCGGTCACCTGCGCGTTGGTGAGCACCTCGATTGAGCTGTTCCGCAGGGCTGTCACGGTGGCGGAATGTGCCCGGAATGTGTCTCGTCGATGCACGAGGGTCACGCTTCGGGCGGAGCCCTCCAATGCCAGTGCCCAATCACATGCGCTGTCACCCCCACCCACGACGACAACGTCGGTATCGATCATCTCGGAGAGGTTGCGGACGAAGTAGGTCAATCCGCGGCCAAGGTGCCCGTCGCCCGCCGGGAGCGGTCTTGGCTTGAAGGTTCCGATGCCGCACGTCAACACGACGGCTCGCGCTCGAATTTCGGTATTGGCCGATGTCGTGACCTGGAATCTGTGGCCCGTCGGGTCGTGTACCGGTTGCAGATGTTCTGCACGTTGATCGAGGAGGTAGATGGGGTGGTAGCGGTCCGCCTGCTTCCTCAATCCGTCCACGAGCTCGCGCCCGAGGACGGCGGGAAACCCGGCAACGTCGTAGATAGGTTTCTCGGGGTACATCGCCGTAATTTGTCCGCCCACCTCGGGCAGCGAGTCGATGACGGCCACGGTGAGTCCGCGGACACCGGCATAGTAGGCGCCGTACAGTCCGGTAGGTCCCGCTCCGAGAATCGCGAGGTCTACGTCGATTGGGGTCATTTCGATATGTCCCACGCGACGGGCAGTGAATCCATTGCACGTTGGACAACGCTGACGCGGTAGGTGGGGGGTGCGCTGTCGGCAAGACGTAGCGTCGGGACGTGTTCGGTGAGGACGTCCAGTACCACTCGGAGCTCCAGGCGGGCAAGGGGCGCGCCGAGGCAATGGTGGATTCCCACACCGAATCCTATGTTCTCGGCGGCATTCGGACGATCGAGGACGTACTCATCCGGGTTTTCGAACATCGTCTCGTCGTGATTGGCCGAGTCCTGGAGCAGGAACAAGCGGGCGCCCTTCGGAATTGTGACGCCTCCGATCTCCACGTCCGCGTTGGCGAATCGGAAGCCGCCGATCCCGGCCGAGTCGAGGCGTATGGATTCCTCGACAGCGTTCGGGCGAAGTGCCGAATCTCTGACGACGGTGTCCCATGCCCCCGGTGTTACCATCAGTCGGTAGACGAGGCTCGCGATCTGATTGCCCGTTGTGTCGTTGCCTCCTAAGCTGATTGCGGTCATGATCTCGACGATCTCACGATCGGTGAGATCCGCAGTACCGTCGGCGACAGCGGCGAGGGTTTCGCTCATGAAGTCGTCCTGTGGTCGCGCGCGTCTCTTCGCCAGCAATTGGTACATGTACTCGACATACTCGATATAGCCTTCGGCGCGTACTCGCTGCTCCCGCACAGACATCGGCGTGAAGAACAACCCGAACCAGTCGTCGACCCACTGTTGCACCTTCTCGGTGTCCTCGGAGGGAATGCCGAGGAAGCGGGCCGTGATGCGGGCGGGCAGAAGACTGGCGAACTCGGACACGAAGTCCGCCTGTCCGCGGGGAAGTAGCTCTTCAATCATCTCGGTTGCGAGTGCCCGTACGTCGGGTTCAAGCCGAGCCATGGAGCGCACCGAGAACGACCGCGCAACGCTCCGCCGGAGACGAGTGTGGAGGGGCTGGTCGACGCTGGCGAGAAACGTCTCCAGTGTGGCGTTGTGCTCGGTGAGGAGGCGTTCGACGTGGGGATCGATCCGCGCCGCCGCGGCGAGGCTGCCGACCGAGCTGAAGGACTGGTGATCGAGGAACACGTTGCGGATGTCGGAGTAGCGGCTGAGGACGTGCGAGTCGAGCTGCGCGCTGGCGAACACCGGCTGTTGACTGCGGAGCCGCCGGTAGAAGTCAAAGGGGCTGCTGACGTGCCGTGGCGAGGAAACATCGAAGTCGTCGGCGTCGAATGCGTATGGGCATCCCGCACTTTCGTGAGGATGGGGTTCGGTCTCGGTCGGCTGATTGCTCACGTTCGGTTCTCCTCGAGTGTCCGTAGAGGGGTTCGAGCTCAACGGACCGTGTGCGTGCTCCTGGGGGCACGCGGGCATCCGTCGCCGCGATCGGTTGAGATGTAGCAAATGCTAGGTCAATTACTTCGTCACAGCAAGAGGAATTTGAGAGGTGGGTCACACGAGGCTGACTGAATCGTGATTTGCGAACGTGGTCGCTCCCCACCCCGACCCAACGACGCGCGTTCGAACTCCTCGATACCGCCATCCCCTGGCGGTCAGGTAGCCAGAACAACCACAACCGAAACCAACGAACCCCCAGCTCAACTGGGGGTTCTCTCGTCCGCCTGACCGTAACTTCGGACTAAAAGGAAGGGCCCCCCATGACCGGTCAGTTGGTGAACGAGATCGTAATCATTACCGGCGGATCGTCGGGATTAGGCCGAGCAACAGCTGAATTGATGTTGCAGAGAGAGCGCGAGTCGGCATCGCAGGGGCATGAATGGCGAGTGAGCGGAGAAGGTAGCGGCGGAGATCGGTGCCACTTTCGTTCTGGTCGACGTGAGCCGTCCGGAGTCGGTGGATGCACTCGTGAACTCCACCCGAGACAGATACGGACGGATAGACGTGATGTGCAACAACGCGGGAGTGCTCGCCAACCGCTCACGGGTCGAGACGAGCGACGACGAGTTCCATCGGACGGTTTCGGTCAACTTCGGCGGTGTCTTCTACGGAACGCGCGCGGCAGGCCGGTTGATGGCGAAGCAAGGACACGGGGTCATCGTGAACGTTGCGTCGAACGGTGGGATGTCGCCCACCGCGGGGATGTGATCCTGTTTCTCGCGTCGGACGAGGCCGGATACGTCACGGTCACGATCTGGTCGTCGATGGTGGGGCGACAGCAGGGCGTCCTGCAGTGGCAATATAGTCGGGGACGGCAACCCGTCGGGGGTGTTTCGTCGCTAGCCGGAAATCAGAGCCGTGAACATTGCAGATCTGCGCTGCACACGGCTGCTCTGAGCGCCCGTCCCAACTCAGTCGACACCTGTGGTGATACGCTGAGCCACAGCGACACTCGACTGGTCACCGGTCCAAGTCCCGGCTCGGGTTTGTAGATTCCGCACATCACCTACGAGCGTGCCGGCGTGCGCGGGAGTCCCTACTGTTCGCGCACGAGTACGGCGGTGGTGGCCTGTCACCCTGCGAACTCCGCAACCTCCGCGATCGGCATGATGGAGTGCCCCAATCTAGTTTCTTTGGTGCGTAGATAGTCGATGTTGTGGCGGTTGACATGTGGAGGTCGGGTCACACGTGCTGTTACTTCGACGCCGTACCTCGACAAGGCGCTGATCTTGTCGGGATTGTTGGTGATCAACCGCGCGCGTGTCACGCCGAGGTCCCTGAGAATGGCGGCCGCAGCAGCATAGTCCCGTGAGTCGACGGGCAGACCTAGTTCGAGGTTCGCATCGACTGTGTCGTAACCGTTCTCTTGGAGCGCGTAGGCAGCCAGTTTCGCCCCCAGCCCCACGCCGCGTCCTTCGTGGCCGCGAAGATACACGAGGACCCCAGTACCTTCAGCTGCGATCAATTCGAGAGAGTCCTGGAGTTGGGGACCGCAGTCGCACCTGAGTGATCCGAGAATATCGCCAGTCAGGCATTCGCTGTGTATGCGAACAAGCGGTGACGCTGTCGCCGAGGAGTCGGCTAGGTGCGGTGTTCCGGCGACCAACGCGAGGTGCTCCACGCCGTCGTGCGCTGCGAAAGCATGCCCGGTGAAGGCGCCGAAGGCCGTCGGGATTCGGGCTTCCGAAACGCGTGTGACAATTGACTCTCGTTTCCGTCGATGCTCGATGATGTCGCGCACGCAGATGATTCTCAGATCGTGTTGATGTGCAAACTCGAAGAGTGATGCACGACGGGACATCTCACCATCGTCGTCCACGAGTTCACAAAGGACACCCAGAGACTCGAGTCCAGCCATTCGGCATAGGTCAACGGTTGCCTCCGTGTGCCCTGGACGCTCCAGTACGCCTCCCGGCCGGGCCAGGAGCGGCATCACGTGACCCGGCCGAGTGAGAGCATCAGGGAGAGTCTGAGGGCTGGCAAGCGCACGAGTAGTCACCGCGCGGTCTGCTGCAGAGATACCTGTCGTGACGCCGTCACGTGCATCGACCGACACGCCGAACGCGGTTCTGAGGATTTCGCTGTTGCCGTCGGGCGGAACCATCAGTGGCAGGCCAAGCGTCGCTGCACGTGCTTCGGTCATCGCGACACAGACAAACCCGGATGTGTGGCGGACGATGAAAGCCATCTTCTCGGTTGTGACGTGCTCAGCCGCCATCACCAGATCGCCCTCGTTCTCCCGGTTCTCGTCGTCGAGGACGACGACGATTTCACCGCGTGCAATGGCGTCTAGAGCCGCTGGCACGGTATCGAACCGTTCATGTGTCACCGCAGTGTCGTGCTGTCCGTCAACCGGTGAAATGTGTGTTGTCATGGTGCCTCCGACAATGCAGGGGTTCGTGGACTCGACGAGGAGTGCGTGGACGGGAGAGGGGGATTCGCGTTCGGCTCCGGCGGCGTGGTGCGGATTCAGTCGGCGAAGTGCAGTCGTCCGTACTTACCCCGGTGAAAAAGAAGGGGTGACCGTCCGTCGGCATAGAGGTGCTGGACCCGCGACACCACGATCACGTGGTCACCCGCGACATGTTCGGCTTCGACACGAGCCTCGATCCAGGCCACAGCGTTCTCGACGACCGGTGCACCCGACGGTGAGGGCCGCCACGCCAGTCCGGCGAACTTGTCACCGCCTTTGACCGCAAGTTGGCGGCCGACGTGTTCCTGATCCTCCGCGAGGATATTGATCACGAAGGTTTCGGCGCGCTTGATGGCCGGCCATGAACTGCTCGTGTGGGCGACGCAGAAAGCCACGAGAGGCGGATCCAGGGAAACCGAGGTGAAGGAGTTTGCTGCCAATCCGGCGCCTTCCCCGGATTCCGGATCCAGAGCCGTGATCGCGATGACACCGGTAGCGAAGTGACCGAGTACCGATCGCATCGCTGCGGCATCAACCTCGGGAAGACCGGTGACGTGTTGCAGTGGTGATGTCGCGCTCATTTCAACCTCCGAGAGTTGTTCGACTTACAGATGGTGCCCGCGCTCGTCCCTGATCGAGGGCGGAGCGGAATCCTCGCGTACGTGAGGGTCGATTTCGACCTGCACGGATATCGGGGTCATTGCGCTGATGGCTTGCTCGATCCGTGCGTGCCACATGCCGTTCTTCACAAGGCTCTCGCGGTTGAAGGAGACGAAGACCGTCGCCGAGTCCAGCGTTCCCTGCCGTGCTACGCGCAGTTCCCAGTGTGCGATGCCGTCGATGCCGCGAAGTGCCTTCGTGAGCGCGGTGAAGGAGATCCATCGGCCGCGGATGAGGAGAAGGTCACCGTAGGTATGTGTGGGCATGGTGAGGGATTCACCGTCCCTGCTGCTCAGATACCCAGTGCGCACGCCGATGTGCGCGAGGCTCGAGTGCCACGGGTACCTCACTACGATTTCTGCGAGTTCACCGTTTGCCGACGTTTCCGCGGGTGTGGCGAGTTCGAGTAAGCCTTCGTGTGTCGGGGTGAGCGCAGTGGCGTTCTGGGTTTTGTGTGCCATCGGGATCCCGCTGAGGGGGTCGGTGAACAACTCGACGGTGTGGGCACCGAATTCACGCCCCAAGTGTTCGATCTTCTTCGGATCAGCGATCTCACCGGTCAGTACGATCAGTCGGAGTTCCAGGTCCAAGGGCTCGACCAGGAATTCGAGGTGAAGCCGTGCGAGGAAATCCGAGACTCCGGTGGCCGTTCCCACCAGAACGTTGGCGCGCATGTTCTCGACTGTGCGCAGCAACCGCATTCGTCCGCGAGGTCCGGTGCTCGCCGCTGCCGCCGCCACTTCCGCGGCCGCCTCTGCGACCAGGGTTCCCCCGAGCTCACCGTCATTGTTGAGTGAGACGACAACGCGATCGGTGGCTTTGACGCCCGCGTCGGTGAGTGTTTTTGCGGTCAACGCGACCGCGGCCGCACGATCCTCGGCTGAGAGTGGGAACGCTGCAGTAGCAGTTGAATCGACGTGCAAGAGTCCCTTGGCCTTAGCCGCCGTGATTCCTGCTGTGGAGAGGTTTCCTCTGCTGATCGGCTCGGGAAGCGTCTCGACGGTTTGGGTGTCTGTCATCGGATCTCCACAACATCGGAAGCGAACAGCTTGATCGAGCTCAGGACATGCTCGTTGTCGAGGCCGCCGACCTGGAACTGCCCGATCAAGTCGGTGACGCCGGCTTCCTCGAGCCGCTGCACAGCCTTGCGGGACCCCTCGACATCGTCGATCACAATCATCAGGTTGTCGCGAAGCGTCTCGATGGCCTCGTCCTGAGATTGACCGGCGGCGAGAGCCCCGAGGACACGGTGGCTCGCGTGCCGGGCGTCGTAATAGTCGGGTGGCGCAACCAGGTTGACCTGGCGACGGATGTACCACATCACCGCGTCGGCGGCATTGGCATGCGCCTCATCGGTCGTGGGCGCGACGTGCCACGGAATCATCAGTGCGATCTTGCGCGTCTCCGGGTCGAAACCGTGCCGGGCCAACTCGGCCTTGTACTTCGCGATGTCCTCGGCGACGTCGTCGATGCCCTTGAGCATGGTCATGCCGAGGAGGTTGTAGCCTCGCCGTGCAGCCTGCAGGTAGCCGTCGAGGCTCGTCGATGCCACCCACACAGGCGGGTGCGGTTCCTGCAAGGGGCGCGGGTATACCCCCACGTCGGGGACGCTCCAGTACTCGTGTTCCGCGCAGTAAGGTTCGCCGTCGGCCTCCCAGATCCCGAGCACGGTGTCGAGGTTTTCCTCCCACAGCGTGCGGGACTGCTCGAAGGGGCGCTGAAAGGCCTGGTACTCGAGCGGGGACGCTCCACGGCCGGTGCCGAACTCGATGCGTCCTCCCGAGATGATGTCCATGGTCGCTACGCGCTCGGCGGTGCGAATCGGGTGTGAGAACGGGAGAAGAACGACGCCGAGCCCGAGCCGAATCTGTTTGGTGACCCGTGCAAGTGCGCTCAAAACGATATCGGGAGCCGAGGAGTGCGAGAACCCACGAGTGAAGTGGTGCTCGACCATCCAGGCCGTGCTGTAACCGAGCCCATCGGCGAGAGTGACCTGCTCGATGAGATTCTCGAACGCCTGCTGCTCGACCTCTTTGGTCCGCCCACGTACCTCGAGTTCATATCCGAGGCCTGCCCGCAGCTTTGCCATGCCAACTCCTGTCAGTAGTACCAAGCGATCGCTTGGGTTTGCCTCTGTTCGACCTTGACTTCGCTAGCGTAACCCAAGCGCTTGCTCAAATGCTATACGCTTACATCATGCAGATCACGGATTGGGTCGGATACGAGCTGGGAACCAGAGTGGTGCGGTACTGCGAAGAGGATGCGATCCTGTACGCCCTCGCAGTCGGTGCGCGCGCAGACGAGTTACCCCTGGTTTTCGAGCGTGACCTCAAGGTCCTGCCGACGTTTGCCCTCACGCTGGGACTGTGGGTTGCGGATGCGGCGTCGGCGGCCGGTGCCTTCGTGCCGGCACAAGCTCTACACGGGTCTCAGTCCCTGACGATGCGCGGACCCCTCCCGCCCGCCAGCGAATTCGAGGTCACCGGCCATGTCGAAGCGGTCCGCGACACGGGACGATCCGCGATCCTGGACATAGTGTGCGACAGTGCCTATTTCTCCGCCACCTACTCGATTATCCTGCCTGGACAGGGCGGTTTCTCGCCGTCCACTCCGCGAGTGAAGGCAAAGCCGGAGGACGGCAACCGGGCGGTGGTGCACGAATCGCGAATCATCGAGCTGTCGTCGGAGCAGGCCGTCCTCTACAGGCTTACCGGCGATCGCCATTTGATACACGTCGACCCGGCAGCGGCGCAAGCTGCCGGGTTCGATCGTCCCATTCTTCACGGTCTGTGCACGCTCGGCGTGGTGGCAAGGTCCCTCGCCGAGCCGCTGGGAGCGAAGCCGTGGGAGCTCAGGAGGATCGAGGCTCGATTTGCCGCACCCGTGTTCCCTGGCAGCACCCTTGTCGTGGCAGCGGAGCAGCCACCGGTCGGAGACTCTGGTGCCGGCCTCGAGTACTCCGCTTCTGTCGACGGCCGTTGTGTCCTTGCCGACGGACGAGTTTCCTACTCCTGAATTTGTGGGGAAAGTCAGCCATCTCCGGTGATGTGTCGACTAGGGGCTCTCGAGAATAGTGGCACTTCCATAGCTTCCTCCGAAGCCTGTGCACAAGGCGACATGCGGTGATTCGACCTGAGACGACGCAGTTCCCCGCAGTTGTCGTACGGCTTCCAGCACATTGTTGAGGCCGTGCACGTACCCTTCCGAGAGCAATCCACCATGAGGGTTGACCGGCAGCGAACCGCTCGGAAGGGTGCTGCCCGAGCGCACAAGTTCCCCGCTCTCTCCGACGCCACAGAAGCCGAGGTCTTCGAGCTGCTGAAGGACGATGGGGGAGTAAGCGTCGTAGAGCATCGCCACATCGACATCGACGGGGCGAAGGCCGGATAGCTTCCACAACTTGCGAGCCACAAATCGTGAAAAGATGGCGGAGAGATCATCCGCCTTGTCCATGCTCGACGAACCAACGCCACCGCCCCGCACCACGGTGGCGATGCGGGGACTGTTCGGTCTCACGGAGTCGGCGATATCCACCCTACTGACAATCAGTGCAGCACCGGCGTCGGTTTCCTGGCAGCAGTCTGCACGGCGTAATGGGGTCGACACGAGCGGACTGGCGAGGTATTCGTCCCAGGTGATGGGGGCGCGCACCAGTGCGCGCGGGTTCGACGCGGCCAACTGCCTCGATTGGCAGACTACCGAGGCGAGATCCTCCTCGGTGGCGCCCGAGTCGTGCATCCAGCGGGTGGCCGCCAACGCAAACAGATTGACAGGCCCCGCCATCCCGAATGGGATGGTGAACTGCGTTTCGCCGCCGGCAACCCGAATCGATGCCTGGCCCATGCGCTTTCCGGATCGGCCGTTCAAAGCGCGGAAAACGAGCACGTTTGTTGCTGTGCCGGAGTGAATCAACATTGCGGCATCGCCGAGGATTGACGCCGACTGCGTCCCACCGCCGTAGACTTCATTCGTCCAGATCTCGGGTGGCAGGCCGAGATGCTCTGCCACGGAATTTACCGGTGCGGAGTCGGCCATGTGGTAGCACAGGACTCCATCGATATCGGAGACGTCGAGGCCTGCATCCTGAATGGCGGAGCGACTCGCTGCCAGTGCCAGTTGGAGGGGACTGACCCCACTGCGGCGGGATATGTCCGTCATACCGATTCCACTTACGGCCGTTGCCCCGGCGAATGTTTGCCGCGTCATTTTCTCCCCTTGTTAACCAAGCGCTTGCTTGAAAGGATAGTCTTATGTGGACCCGTATAGCACCGGAACCTAGCGAACTCGCCCGTCCGTTCTGGGAAGGTTGCAATGAAAGACGTCTCCGAATTCAGCGGTGCCGTACGTGCGGAACCTTCATCCATCACCCCGAGCCCGAATGCACGCGGTGCGGTGGAACGGACCTCACCTTCGACGAAGTGAGCGGAAGCGGACGCATCGAAACCTTCACGGTGGTCCATCGGAGCTTCGTCCCAGGCTACCAGGACGTGACGCCCTACGTTGTCGGCTGGATTGCCCTTCCGGAGCAAAGCAGCCTCAGGGTTTTCAGTGAAATTATGGGTGACTGCGTCACCTCTCGCGTAGTGATCGACGCTCCGGTAGAGGTTCGGTTCGAAGAGGTCGAAGGGTTCGGGGCCGTCCCCGTGTTCGAGTTGACTCAGCAGAAATGGCGGACGTCTCTCACCTCCGCAGAGACGAGGGATCCGGACTGTCGTGCGGTCTCTCGTGAAAGTGCCGACTGCAGCCCGATGCTGGATTCGTCCGATATGACGGTCAGCCCGCGATGAGCGGACTGTCGTGGCTTTCGCGCATAATCGCAGACCGGCGGCGGTACCCCTTACGATCATCCTCCGACATACCACCCCACGTGCCGTAGTGCTCTCCGGCCTCGATGGCGTGTGTCCTGCATCGAACTTGGACTGGGCATCGTGCGCAGACCTGTTTCGCTGCCTTCGCCCGGGCTGAACGCTCGCGGCCCCGTTCGTTATCCGGGTGGAAGAAGAGCGCGGCATTCGCTCCGCGGCACTGGGCCTGTAGTTGCCACTCCCAAGCTTCGGCAGTCGGGGCGGGAAGCTTCATCGGAATTGGTGCGGGCATGATCGTCCTGTTCATCTCTCGTGCTCAGCTCACGGGGCACGACTTGCGAAGCGACAGTAAAGCAAGCGATTGCTTGGTATCCTACAACGACAACGATGACTTTGTCCGCAACGACGAAAAGCCCGCACAGGATCTGTGCGGGCCTCGTGTCGTGTCGAGGATCAGAAGTTGATCATGTGCCCGGCGAGGCCGTGGATGGCCTCCTGCAGGGCTTCGCTGAGGGTGGGGTGGGTGTGCACGTTGCGGGCCAGCTCGTTGACGGTGAGATCCCACTTCTGCGCGAGGGTCAGCTCGGGCAGCAACTCGGAGACGTCGGGGCCGATGAGGTGGCCGCCGAGCAGCTCGCCGTACTTGGTGTCGGAGATCAGCTTGACGAAGCCGGTGGAGTCACCGAGGCCGTGCGCCTTGCCGTTGGCGGCGAACGGGAAGTTCGCCACCTTGATGTCGTAGCCCTCGTCCTTCGCCTGCTGCTCGGTGAGACCGAAGCTGGCCACCTGCGGCTGGCAGAACGTGGCGCGCGGCATCATCCGGTAGTCCTCGATCGGCAGCGTCTCGGCGCCGGCGATCGTCTCGGCCGCCACCACACCCTGCGCCTCGGCCACGTGGGCGAGCTGCAGCTTCATCGTCACGTCACCGATCGCGTAGATGTGCGGCACCGACGTCGCCATCGTGTCGGTGATCCCGATGGCACCGCGATCGGTGAGCTGGACACCGGTCTTCTCGAGGCCGAAGCCCTCCACGCGGGGAGCGAAGCCGACCGACTGCATCACCTTGTCGACCACGACGGTCTCGATCTCGCCGCTCTTGTTGTCCTTGATCGAGACGGTGACCTTGCTGCCGTCGTCGTCGATGCTCTGCACCGCCGCGCCGGTTCTGACCTTGACGCCGAGCTTTTTGTACTGCTTCTCGATTTCCTTGGAGATGTCCGCGTCTTCGTTGGGCAGCGCCCGGTCGAGGAACTCGACGATGGTCACGTCCACGCCGTAGTTCTTCAGGACGTACCCGAACTCCATGCCGATCGCCCCGGCCCCGACGATGAGGATCGATCCCGGCAGATCCCGGGTCATGATCTGCTCTTCGTAGGTGACGACGTTCTCGCTCAGCGAGGTACCCGGCAGCAACTTGGTGGTCGAACCGGTCGCGATGATGGCGTTGTCGAACGTCACCGTCTCGGTGCCACCCTTGGTCAGTGCCACCTCGATGGTGTTGGCGTCGGTGAAGGTGCCCTTGCCGTCGTACTCGGGAATCTTGTTCTTCTTCATCAAGAAGTGGATGCCCTTGACGCGCCCCTCCGCGACCTTGCGGCTGCGGTCGTAGGCGGCGCCGAAGTCGAAGGACGCTTCACCGGTGATGCCGAACAGCTTGGCCTCTTTCGTGAAGAGATGCGCAAGCTCGGCGTTACGGAGAAGAGCCTTCGAGGGGATGCAGCCCACGTTCAGGCACACACCACCCCAATACTTCTGCTCGATGATGGCGGTACTCAATCCCAGCTGTGCCGCGCGGATAGCAGCGACGTACCCACCGGGACCGGCTCCGAGGACAACGACGTCATAGTGTGAGGTCACGGGTGATCTGATCCTGCAACTCTTGTTCGGATTTCGTGGATGAAACAATGAGAATACGACGACGCCGGTCGTGCGGAAGCTCGCCGGAGTTCCGCACGACCGTGGGTCGACCGCCTCAGGTCAGCGCTTCCGTGGATTGCGGTGTGCGACCGTGAGGCATGAGTAGCGTTGCGACGAGGCCGATTACCGCGAGCGCGGCCGCAAGGATGTACACCGTTGTGAAGCCGCTGCCACCGTAGATTGGCGATCCGTCGATCACCGTGGCGACATTGAGGGCCAATATCGCGAATCCGATCTGCACTGCAACAGCGCTTCCCAACGATCCGACCACGTTGACGGTGCTGGCGGTAACTGCCTGAAGTCGCACCGGTGTCGCGGCGATGACGAGGTTGGGAATTGCCGCGCTGATCAGACCTCCGCCGAATGCGTAGATGAGGTAGCCGGCAAGGATGGGGACGAACTCCTTGTGCGAAAACGCGAGGACCAGGGAACCAGCAGCCATCAAGGCGAATCCGATCCAGTTCGGCAGGCGCGCGCCACGACGTTCGGCGAGATACCCGACGAGGAGACCCATCAACACAGAGGCGACACCTGCAGGGGTGGTGATCCGAGCCATGAAACCGGCGGTCTCGCCGAGTCCGTATGTCAGCCCGAGTGCGATGGGGGTTTGCACGATGAACGACAGCAGGACGAACTGCAAGGCAATGACAGCTTGGCCGGTGAACTGGGTGATCAAGGTGGTGACGATGGGGCGGCCGCGCAGGACCGACAGGTCGATCAGCGGGTGGTCGGACCGCTTGGCTTGCTGAATCCACACGATGAACACCGCTATTGCAAGTGCGCCACACGACAGGGTTTTCCACGACGTCCAACCCCATGTGCCTCCCTCGCCGATTCCGAACAGAACGACAGCGATGGTTGCGCCGAGCAGTAAGCCGCCGGTCCAGTCGATTCGGGTGGGGACACGGATCGGGGACTCGGGGACGACGAGGAGGACCAGGGCGCCGATGATCAGGGGGAAGATTGCGAGCGCGAAGAAGACGCCCTGGTAGCCGAAGTTGTCGATGAGCAGTCCGGCGAAGATCGGTCCGGTGATTGTGGTGACGCCGATGCCGGCTGTTGCCAGACTGACGGCAACGGCGAGCATTCGCTTCGGGAAGATGTCACGCATCAGCGAGTAGACGATGGGGACGATGGCAAGGCCGAAGCCTTCGACAGCGCGCCCGATCAACACGATGGGGAATGTCGGGGCAAGAGCGACGATCAGTGACCCGACTGCCATACATCCGGTCGTGATGAGCAGCCACTTCTTCTTGCCGTCGCGGTCGGCAAGCTTACCCACGAGCGGGGCGCTGATCGCACCGGTCAGTGTGAATAGTGTTGATACCCAGGCTATATCGGGCGTCTGGAACGTTGCTGCCATGTTCGGCAGGGCTGGCGTGACCAGATTGAATGCGTAGGCAACTTCTTCCGAGAGAAGTACCAGGATGACGAGCACGCCGATCCATCCAGCAGTCGATCTGTGTCCGACGCCTTCAGGTGGCAACATCGTGTCATTATCGAGCGTCTCCTGCGACGCACCGTCCGTGGGTGTAGCGGTCATTTGCTTCCTGCATTTCTCTGACGGGAAAGGTGGGACGCTGATGCGCGGGGGAGTGCGCAGCGGTCGAGGGATCAGCGTCGCTCGAGCTTGTGATGTGAGGCACAGTAAAATGGAGCGACCGATTCTGTCAAGTGATCCACTAAACAGACCGTGCGGGACCCTCTGTCGTCTCGCAGTGGTGCGCAGCTAAGGGGAATGCAGGAGCAGGTCGCGCTTCCCGCGCTCTCGACCAGCCGCCAGTTCGTACGAAGAGCCGGCAGGCGAACGGCTCAGGCCCTACCGTCGCTCATCAGGGCCTCCAGCCCGCCGGCCACGAAGTCGACAAGCACGTCGAACTTCTCATCCGACAGGGCGCGTGATTGGGCACCGCTGGCGTCGGACCATCGGGCGGCCATCACGATGAGGGTGTTGACCGTCAGGGACCAGTTGAGTTCGAGGCTGTTGTCGTCTGCGTGCGGGTATGCGCGTTCGAGCAACTTGCGAAGCAACTTCGCGGTGTCGTCTTCGACCGGAAACAGGCGCGGGTCGTTCGCCAAGCTCAGTTGGCCGCAGATGGTCAGCCACCGCACTCCCTTGTCGGGATCTTCTCCGAGGTACTTCCGATATGGGACTGCGAGGAGATTGACGATCTGCTTGGCATTTGGTGTTGCCCCCGAGTCGACCATGGCCGTCGTGAGCGCGTGAATGTGAGCGAGCACGTCGGCGCCGGCGTCGATCAGGACAGCATCGAGGATCGCATCCTTGGATCCGAAGTGATAGTGAGCCGACGCCGCTCCGAGCCCCGCTTCGGCGTTGATGGCCCGGATGGACACTTTCTCGACGCCCTCTGAGGCAAACAGTTTGGTCGCCGCGTCGATGAGTGCACGCCGGGTTGCTGCCCCATCGCGAGGGCTGGTTCGAGGCACGGTTTCGCCTTTCGTTGGGTGAGCGAGGTGATCATATCGCGTGATACACATGACGGTATTGCCGCAGTTCGCGCGCATTTTTTGGTATGCGCGAGTGGCGGCCGCGGTGATCACAAGAAATTCCGCACTTGATTGAATCACTCGATCCACTTACTCTGTTCTGTGACTGCAGACACAGGCGTCCTTGGGCGTGATGTGTCGAGACAACACGAGGTGCCAGCAATCCGGTATCTCTCACGAACTACGCAAAGGAGGCCACGATGGCGTCGCCGCACAGCCAGCACCGGCCGGAAGCTTCGGTATCACCGTCGGTGAGCACGGAATTGCTGCTGGAAATGTTCACCGTCATCGCCCGAGCCCGCGCCGTCGAGGACGCGGTATCCGTGCACATTCGGGACCACGGCTTCGCGGGATTCTGGCATCCAGGCAAGGGCCAGGAAGGAGCCGTGGCGGGCGCTGTCGCGGCGATGGCACCCGACGACTACCTCTTCTACCAAGGCCGAGGAGCGACGTGGCCGCTCGCAAAGGGAATGGGTCTCGCACCGATCATCGGCGATCTCCTCGGCAAGACGACCGGCTCGACCGGCGGTAAAGGCGCCGGCGTGCCCCACTGGGCCGATCCGGCCCTCGGAATCATGGGCGAAGGCGCAACACTGGGATCGGTTTATCCGGTAGCGGCCGGCGCGGCCCTCTCGGCGCAGATGCGCGGAACCGATCAGATCGCCCTCGCGGACTTCGGTGACGGGACAGCCGCGCGCGGCACCTTCCACGAGAGCCTGCTCGAAGCCGCGCGATGGCGCCTGCCCTTGGTCTACTTCTGCGAGAACAACGGGATCTCCGTGTCGACCACTTTCGAGTCCGTGAGCCCGACCAAGACGATCGCCGAGCGCGCATCCGCATACGGCATCCCGGGAGTCCGCGTAGACGGCCATGATGCCGTCGAGGTCTATCTTGCCGTCAAGGACGCGATCGACAGGGCTCGGGCCGGCAACGGGCCCTCCCTGATCGAAGCTGTAGTCACCCGCGTCGGGGGCCATTGGGAAGGAGACGCCCAGAAGTATCGGCCTGCCGACTTCCTCACCACCTACACGGATCCGCTCGAAGTCATGCGTAAACGTATCGACTCGGCCACGGCCGATCGAATCATCGCAGACGCGAAGTCCGAGGTGGCGCAAGCGCTACTCGAAGCCGAAGCCGCTCCGCTGCCTGATCCCTCCGTCATTCTCAAGGACGTGTTCGCATGACCACCACTACACCCGCACCCGCCAACGCTCCCGGATCTACGACCGTTCTCAGCTACGAGGCCGCACAGGGCGCCGCAATCGCTGAAGAGATGCGGCGTGACGACTCGGTTTTCCTCATGGGGCAGGACATTGCTTCCGGAGGCTTTTTCGGGGGCACCCGTGGCCTCGTCGAAGAGTTCGGGCTCGGCCGGATCCGGAACACCGGAATCACCGAAGCGTTCATGGTCGGCGCGGCCGCCGGAGCAGCGATGACCGGCATGCGGCCGATCGTCCAGCTTGGATTCGCAGATTTCAGCTTGATCGCCGGCGACGAAATTTTCCAGAAGCTCGGAAAGTGGCGGCACATGCACGGTGGTCAGTTCGAGCTGCCCGCCGTCATCATCATGCCGATCGGGCCGAGCGGCGGTGCGGGCCCTGAACATTCGGGATCCATGGAAATGCTGCCGATGCACTTTCCGGGCCTGAAGGCAGTGGTACCGTCCAACCCCGCAAACGCGAAGGCGCTCCTCAAGGCGGCGATCCGCGACCCCAACCCGGTGCTCTACTACCCGAGCAAGCAGCTCAACTTCAAGCGCGGTGAGGTGTTCACCGATCCGGAGTACGTGTTGCCCCTGGGCAAGGCCACCATCGCCCGCGAGGGATCCACGGTCAGCGTCATCAGCTACGGCTGCATGGTGCCTCGGGCACTGGAAGCTGCGACCGTACTGGCATCGGAAGGAATTGAGCTCGAGGTCGTCGACCTCCAGACGTTGGTGCCTCTCGACCGCGAGACGATCATCAACTCTGTTGTCAAGACAGGTCGGGCGATGATCGTGCACGAAGCCCCCCGAACGGCTGGTCCGGGTGCCGAGATCGCGGCGCTGATCCAGGAGCGGTGCTTCTACTGGCTCGAAGCACCGATTGCGCGGCTCGGTTCAGTCGACGCACCGATTCCCGCGAGCCGATTCCTCGAGGATCACTGCTTCCCGAGTGTCTCCGACATCGTCGAGACGGCCCGACACTTAGTCCGCGACTGACCTTTCGAAAACGAGGACGTTCTCACTATGCTCGAACTTACCGATATCCACATGCCCCACATGGGTTCCGTGGAATTCGCCCTACTGACCGAATGGTTGATCAAGCCGGGCGAGGAAGTCAACGAAGGCGATGCCTTGTGTGAGGTATCGACCGACAAGGTCGACACCGAAGTGGAGTCACCCCAATCGGGTATCTTGATCAGCTACGTCGCAGCGGTTGAGCAAGAAGTTCCGGTGGGCGACGTCATCGCACGATTCGCCCCGGTCGGCAGTGACCCGGACCAGGTGGCCCGCGCGATCGCGGCCGCGAGCGGCGAACAAGGTGGCGATGTCGCAGTTGCGCCGTCGCCGGCCGCCTCACCTTCGCCGGCGACAGCGGCGGCCCCGGTGACCGGCTCACAGGGCACCCCGGCGGTGGTATTCGAAGAATCGAAGCCCCCGACCGACTCCCTCGTTCTCGCTGCATCATGGTTCTCACCGGTCAACCGGCCGCCTGCAGGGGCACGCCGAGGCGTCCTGGCAGCAGCTCAGGATGACCGGTCCGCAGGTGAACTCGCAAGCAAGAGTGGATTTCTCCAGTCGCAAAAATCAGTACTTACAGTGCCTGCAGGATATGAGGACGTCGCGTACTCGGCAACGGAGCACACCAGGCTGCGGCGCGCGATCGCCAAGAATCTCACGGAATCGTGGAACACCGCACCCCAGCTCACCGCTCAGGTCGATGTCGACTTCTCCGCGGTCGGTGTTGCCCGCGCCAAGCTGAATCGTGATCGAGCCGCGCGCGGCGAAGCCAAGCTCAGCTACCTTCCCTTCATTGCCACTGCCCTCTGCCGGGCAATTGCTGAGCACCCTGTCGTCAACGCCACCTTCACGGATACCCACCTTCTGCAATGGCAGACAGTCAACCTGGGCATCGCCGTAGACACGCCGGACGGCCTTCTGGTGCCGGTTATTCGTGACGCGCAGTCCTTGTCACTTGCTGAGCTGGCCGATGCCATTGCCAGGACGAGCGCCGCTCTCGCGAACGGCGCAGGACGACCGGAAGATCTCGCCGGCGGAACGATCACCATCAGCAACTCCGGCAGCGTCGGCGGGGTCGTGTCGACCCCCATTCTCACGAAGCCTCAGGTTGCCTCGCTCGGTGTGCCGGCAATCGTCCGCACACCCGTCGCACGCAGAAGCGCGGACGGCACCTCCGAGCTATTGACCATTCGCCCGATCGCTCGCCTGGGGCTGACCTTCGACCACCGTGCCTTTGACGGTGCCGAGGCATTGCGTGCCCTGATCAGTGTCCAGAAGACGCTCGAGAACTGGCCTTCGGAGGGCTGATGGTTAACAGTGACGTGGTAGGAGTGGACCGATGAAGGCTGTCGTTCTTCGGCAGGGGACCATCATCGCGACTGACGTCGCAGAACCGGTAGCCGGCCCCGGCCAGCTTCTCGTCGAGCCCCTCGCGGCAGGTGTGTGTGGCAGCGACTTGTCGGCATGGCAGCACACTGACGACTTTCTCGCAGCACATCTCGAGGCCGACGTTCTCGGAGAAGTGTTCGATCCGCTCCGCGACGTCGTACTGGGCCACGAATTCACAGCCCGGATACTCGAGCTCGGCCCCGACGTCACCGGCTACGAAGTCGGCGACCTCATCGTCGCTCTCCCGTGGATTGTGACGGCCGATGGCACGACCCACACGGTGGGCTACTGCGATACCTCTCCGGGAGCTCTCGCCGAAAGAACAGTGGTTCAAGCGGGCGGGCATCTGAAGATCCCGGAGGGCATCGATCCCGTCACGGCGGCTGTGACCGAGCCGCTCGCCACAGGCGTCAACGCGGTGCTGCGCTCTGGAATTCGGCCAGGGGCGGCTGCAGTGGTGACTGGCTGCGGTCCGGTTGGGCTCGGATCGGTCATCGAACTCGCGGTGCGTGGAATACACCCGATCGTTGCATCGGATCCGTCTGCTCGGCGCCGAGAGCTTGCGCTCGCCTATGGCGCCGATGTGGCAGTCGACCCATTGCAGATGGACCCGATGGAGGCGCTGAGAAACGAAATCGCCCCCGCGACCGAGACGTTCGTTTTCGAAGCCTCCGGCGCCAAGGACATTCTCCGACAGCTGATGACCTCCGCACCGAAGTACACGCGGATCATGATCGTCGGCTCGGCGATGCGCCCGGAGACAATCCGCCCAGTCACCGGAATTCTGAAGAATGTCTCGCTCGAGTTCGTCGGTGGGCCCGGACGAGGCGAACAGACCTACGAAGCGTTCGAGCGGACGTTCGACCACGTCGTCACCGGACGGTTCGACCCGTCTCTGATGGTGACCGGGTACGCCAGCCTCGATGCGGTTCACGATGTGTTCGCGGCGCTGAGGCCGACCGCGGGCACGATCGACCACGTGAAGATCCTCGTTCGGAACGAGCTTCCCGCCGGCACGGGCATCGTTCCCAACCCCTGAACACTTCTACTTGTCACGATATTGAGGAACCTATGAACCAGGTCGATGAGATCGCGCGATCCGCGCCCTTCAATCTCGCCCACGTGCGGAGCAAGCTCGAGGAACTTTTCGAACTGGATTCCTCCGACGAACTCGCCGTACGTCTCCTCGCCGGTGGGCGATCGAACTTGACGTTCGAGCTCGCCAGCCCGAACCGGAAGTGGATTCTGCGCCGGCCACCGATCGGGCACCGCCTCGAAACGGCACACGATATGCAGCGTGAGGTCGCCGTGCAGCGGGCACTGGCCAACAGCCCTGTCCCGGTTCCTCGCATCGTGTACGCCGACGATGCCGCACCGGATGCGGGGGGAAGCTTCTACATCATGGACAAGATCGAGGGCGAGGTCCTTCGAACGGACAGCGACTTCAATGAGGTCGAGCCGGCCCACCGCGCGGCACTGTCCTACCAGTACATCGACTGCCTCTCGGCGCTGCACACTCGCGACTACGACTCGCTCGGCCTGACCACGTTCGGCCGGCCGGCGGGCTTTCTCGAGCGGCAGGTGCGACGCTGGCGGAAGCAACTCGCCGCGTCGAAATTTCGAGAGCTGCCGGTGCTCGAAGAGCTGGGAAGGCGGCTCGGCGAGCGGCTGCCGCAGCAGTCCGAGGCGTCGATCGTCCACGGTGACTTCCGTTTCGACAACATGATTGCGCGGATCGGTGAGCAGCCGACGATCGCCGCCGTGCTCGACTGGGAGATGTCCACTCTCGGTGACCCCCTCACCGATCTCGGCCTGGTGCACCTGTTCTGGTCGGGATGGGAGGGCATCACCAACCCCATTGCCGGCACCCCGTCGACACACACCGGATACCCCTCCTTCGACGACCTCGTCGAGCGCTACGCACGGACTACCGGATTCGATGTCAGCGAGTTGAGCTGGTACTCGAGCTTCGCTTTCTACAAGATGGCCGTCATCTTGGAGGGCATCCACCTTCGCTTCGTCAACGGCGAGACGGTGGGGGATGGGTTCGACGACATCGGTTCGATGGTTCAGCCGCTCGCGGAGCGGGGCTTCGCGGCCCTTCCCTGACCTACCGCCCCCGACCGCGAATACAAGGACTTAGGACTGACATGGAGTTCACCTTCGACTCGACCACCCAGCAGATGTGCGATCGGGTCTCGGCATTCATGGAAGAGTTCGTCTTCCCCGCCGAAAAGCACTTCCACGACGATCCCGCCGCCGGGGACCGGCAGTGGGAACGACCGGCGATCATGGCGGACCTGAAGAAGGAAGCCAAAGCGCGGGGCCTGTGGAACTTGTTCCTCCCACATGATCCGCGGGGCGCCGGACTGTCGAACCTCCAGTACGCCCCGATCGCCGAACTGACGGGGTGGAGTCCGGAGGTGGCTCCGGAAGCATTCAACTGCAATCCCCCCGACACCGGAAACATGGAACTGCTCAGCCTGTTCGGCACCGACGAGCAGCAGCAACGGTGGCTCGAGCCCCTACTCGACGGCACCATCCGATCTGCCTATTGCATGACCGAGCCCGACGTCTCATCATCGGATCCGTCGAATCTGACCACGACCATCACTGACGAGGGCGATCACTGGAAGATCGACGGCCGAAAGTGGTGGTCGACCGGAGCCATGAGCAGTGACTGTCAGCTTCTGGTCGTGATGGGCGTGTCCGACCCGGACGCGGATCCTCGCTCGCAACACAGTCTGGTACTCGTGCCCCGAGACACGCCGGGCGTGACCTTCGTTCGGGGACTGTCGATGTTCGGCTTCACGCACGGGGCCCACGGTGGGCATGCGGAAGTCCAGTTCGAGGACGTTCGTGTTCCCAAGAAGAACCTGCTCGGTGAACGAGGGCGCGGACAGGCACTCGCGCAGGCCCGCCTCGGTCCCGGCCGGATTCACCACTGCATGCGCATGATCGGAATGGCCGAGCGGGCCATCGAGTTGATGTGCCGCAGAGCGAACGAGCGGACCGCGTTCGGCAAACGACTCGCTGACCAGGGAATCATTCAGCATTGGATCGCGGAGTCACGCGTCAAGATCGATCAGCTTCGGCTGTTCGTTCTCCGAACTGCGTGGCTGATCGACACCGTGGGTGCACGGGAGGCGCGAACCGAGATCTCCGCGATCAAAGTCGCGGCCCCCGACGCGGTCGGCTGGGTCCTCGACAAGGCGATCCAAGTCCACGGTGCCGGTGGGATGACACAGGATCATCCGTTGGCGATGCTCTGGGCCCAGGCCCGCACCATGCGCTTCATCGATGGTGCCGACGAGGTTCACCGCATGGTGCTGGCCACCCGCGAACTTCGCAAGCACGCCATCCAGTCCGAACAACCAGCCTGATACCGAGGAGATCCGTAGTGTCCGCAAGTGTCATCGTCGCCGGTGCTCGCACCCCGATCGGGAAACTTGGTGGAGCTCTGAGCCCACTCACGGCAGTGGAACTCGGTTCACGTGCCATCGCCGCTGCTGTCCAGCGCGCCGGGGTCGCCGCTAACAACGTCGACAGCGTCATCATGGGCACCGTGGTGCAAGCTGGGGTGGGCCCGAACCCCGCGAGGCAATCCGCAGTGGCCGCGGGGCTACCGATGACCGTGCCCGCGACCACCGTGAACAACCTGTGCCTTTCGGGGTTGCAAGCCATCATTTCTGCCGACCACCTGATCCGTTCGGGAGACGCTGATGTCGTCGTTGCCGGCGGTATGGAATCGATGTCCAACGCCCCCTACCTCGCGCGGGGCGCGCGCCAAGGCTACCGCTATGGCCCGCACTCTCTCGAAGATGCCTTGGATCGCGACGCGTTGACCTGTGCGTTCGATCAAACGTCCATGGGCGCGGCGACAGAGCGGTACCAAGCGGCGGAATCGTTCACCCGAGTCGAGCTCGATGCCTTTGCTGCACAGTCACACCGGCGTGCCGCAGCGGCGACGGCGAATTCCACCTTCGCAGCTGAGATCGTCCCCGTCGAAATTTCATCACGGCGGGGAAACACTACGATCACAGCCGACGAAGGGATTCGGCCGGACACCACGCTGGAGTCACTCGCACGCCTGAGTCCGGCCTTCGCCTCGGACGGCACCACAACGGCAGGATCCTCATCTCAATTATCTGATGGCGCTTGCGCATTGGTCATCATGCGAAAAGAGGTAGCTCAGGCGCGAAAAATCGAGTGGCTGGCCGAGATCAGGTCACACGCGCTGGTCGCGGGCCCAGACACCTCGCTGCTACACCAGCCTTCGAACGCCATCGCCGAAGCGATCCGACGAAGCAAGACAATCGCCCTGACAGACATCGACCTCATTGAAGTCAACGAGGCATTCGCAAGCGTCGCGATCGCATCCATGCGCGACCTCGGAATCACCGATGAGGTTGTCAACGTCAATGGTGGTGCGATCGCACTCGGTCATCCAGTCGGCATGTCCGGCGCCAGAGTGACCCTCACTCTCATGCATGCACTTCGGCGCCGAGGAGGCGGTCTAGGAGCTGCCGCGCTGTGCGGAGGCGGTGGGCAGGGAATCGCCATAATCCTCGAGTCACCACGCAGCGCAGCACCGAATTAGCACCGGCTGAACGTAAAGAACGCACCCTCCACATTTTCCGAGCAGGAGAAGCACTGTGAATATCGTAGATTCCGCCGCACTGGTCACGGGAGCAGCGTCGGGCCTCGGTGCCGCCACCGCCAAGCGCCTCGTCGACGCCGGAGCCACCGTCTTCGGACTGGACCTGCAGCAGTCCATCGAGCGGGCAGGCGACACCCGTCCCGGACGGTGTGACCCTCCTCGCCAACGACGTCACCAGCGGCGACGAGGTCCAGGCCGCAGTCGAGAAGATCGTCGAATCGGGTCTGCCGCTGCGCATCGTGGTCAACTGTGCCGGTGTCGGCTGGG
The DNA here is from genome assembly GCF_023667485.2 of Rhodococcus sp. MSC1_016. NCBI lineage: Bacteria > Bacillati > Actinomycetota > Actinomycetes > Mycobacteriales > Nocardiaceae > Rhodococcus > Rhodococcus sp. MSC1_016. The sequence continues at coordinate 3,535,511 of NZ_JAMOZI020000001.1, read as the reverse complement.
CGGGCCGCATCCTGTCGAAGAAGGGCCCCCACGACCTCGAGCTGTTCCGCACCGTCATCACCGTCAACCTGCTCGGCACGTTCAACGTCATGAGACTGGCCGCCGACGCCATCTCCAAGACCGACACCGTCGACGAGTCCGGGCAGCGCGGCGTCATCATCAACACCGCGTCCGTCGCCGCGTTCGAGGGCCAGATCGGCCAGATCGCGTACTCCGCGTCCAAGGGTGGCGTGCACGGCATGACCGTCCCCGCCGCCCGCGACCTCGCGCAGTTCGGCGTCCGCGTCAACACCATCGCCCCCGGCATCATCGACACCCCGATGCTCGCCGGCGTCACCGACGAGTACCGCAAGGGACTCGAGGCCGGGGTCCCGTTCCCCTCACGCCTCGGCCAGCCCGCCGAATACGCGCAGCTCGCTCAGATGATCGTCGAACACGACTACCTCAACGGTGAGACCTTCCGCATGGACGGTGCCCTTCGCATGTCGCCGCGCTAATTCCGTCAAGACATTACTCATTATGGAAAGGCAGCATCCGTGAGAAGACCGGTCGCAAGCGCTGTGTACCCGGATGCCGACCTGCAAGAGATTCGGCGCCGTCTGATCGAGTCAGGTGATCTTGACGAATGTGCCATGCTCAGCCTGCGAAGCACGATGGATTCTCGGCTCGGTCGGGGTTACTCGGTAGATGGTGGAGGACAGCACTGGGTCCTCCACCGCGCTGACGACGATCGCGACGGCATCGAGACAGAGCTCAGAGTGCAAGTAACGCTCGGTGACGCGGAGGTTGTACCTGTACCGGAGATCGTTCAGCGTGATACAGGAGCATCTCGTTACTACCTTGCTCGGAGAGTCGCCGGGACAGTACTTCGAACGGACATTGAGCTCGATGCGGTTCCAGTACACCTGCGGAAAGCCCTTGGGTATCAATTCATCGACTCATTGACCTCGGTTCATGGTGTCGACCTAGACGCGACCGGCCTTGATCGACTCTGCGCTGACGAAGCGAGTCTGGAGGTTCACCTTGCGCAGGTGCACGAAAGCCTCGAGAGAGCTGGGATCACTGCGCGCCCCGATCTCCGGGAACTGTTCGACTCCCTCGCAGCGACTATCCCAAAATCTGGCCGATCCGTCCTTCGCCATGGCGACTACCAACTCCGCAATGTCGTCTGGCAGCTCGCCGACGCCGTTCGTGTTTCCGCCGTTCTGGATTGGAGACATGCGACGGTGGGCGACCCGTTCGTCGACCTCGGTGTCGCGCAGGTCTTCTGGTCAGGCCTACATGGCGTGAGCAATCGGCTCTTCGGGTGCCCCAGTGCTCACCGCGGATATCCTTCGTTCGACCAGCTTATCGAGCGATATAGCGAACGAAGCGGTCTACGGACTGGTTCCACCGAAATGTCGTGGTACTACGCTTTCGGATTCCTCGTGGTGGCCGCTCGAATCTGCGGCTCCGGCAGGCCATCACCACCCAGCGGCACAGTCGGTCACGCGGGGGTAGAAGCAGTGATCACACCATTGGTGACACGGGGAATCGCAGCAATCGAGGGAAACATTCTCTCCACTGCGAGCTGTAGGTAAAGCACGCCGGGCATGAGGAAGTACAGGTTGACGCGATGAACGCAATGAATCAAAGGCCAAGCGCGGATGGTCGGAAACTGCTCCGCATCGAGGTACGGAATGCGGAGACCCCGATCGAACGCAAGCCGAACTGGATCAAGACGCGAGCGAAGATGGGCCCGGAATACTCCGAGCTCAAGAGCCTCGTCAAACGAGAGGGCCTGCACACCGTCTGCGAAGAAGCCGGCTGCCCCAACATCTACGAATGCTGGGAAGACCGCGAGGCCACCTTCCTCATCGGCGGCGAGCAATGCACCCGGCGCTGCGACTTCTGCCAGATCGACACCGGCAAACCCGACGACCTCGACCGCGACGAACCCCGCCGCGTCGCCGAGTCCGTGCAGGCCATGGGCCTGCGCTACTCGACCATCACCGGCGTCGCCCGCGACGACCTCCCCGACGGCGGCGCCTGGCTCTACGCCGAAACCGTGCGCCTGATCCACCAACTCAATCCCGGCACCGGCGTCGAACTACTGATCCCGGATTTCAACGCCAAACCCGAGCAACTCGCCGAGGTGTTCTCCACCCGCCCCGAGGTCCTCGCCCACAACGTCGAAACCGTGCCCCGCATCTTCAAGCGCATCCGCCCCGCCTTCCGCTACCAGCGCAGCCTCGACGTGATCACCGCCGCCCGCGAAGACGGACTCGTCACCAAGTCGAACCTGATCCTGGGGATGGGCGAAACCCCCGACGAGGTCACCCAGGCGTTGCACGACCTGCACGACGCCGGCTGCGACATCATCACCATCACCCAGTACCTGCGTCCCTCGCCGCGGCATCACCCCGTCGAGCGGTGGGTCAAGCCCGAGGAATTCGTGGCGCACTCCACCACCGCCGAAGAGATCGGCTTCGCCGGCGTGATGGCCGGACCGCTGGTCCGCTCCTCCTACCGGGCCGGCCGACTCTACGCACAGGCGAAAGCAATTCATTCAAGGCTCATTTCGACAGTCAGGGAGGCCTCCCAATGATGAACGATTCCATCATCGAAGACGCCCGGATCCTCGAATACGCCCGTCGGTGGCTCCCCTACGGGGGAGGAAACAGCGGGGATCTTCTGGTCGAGTTCGGGATGACGCCCGCATGCTACGTGGCTAGACTCGGCAAGATTCTCGACGGATTGGCGGCACGCCACCTGGAACCCCACGTCCGCACCCAGCTGCGTGAATTCGTTACGAACCACGCACACCGCGCACGCTGACGAGAATACCTGCTCACGGCACCCAGGAAAGCCTGCGTGGACTACCACGCAGGGGCTGCGTGAAGCGACAGGGGCTGGAAGGCCGTGCGGTCCCGGCGACAACCACACGGCCTTCCGTCTCATTCTGTTTGCACGATCCTCAACGCAACAATTCTCTCCACGCAGTGGATCGTGCTGACGCTGTGGTCAGTGCACCGTTGTCGAACCCTCCACCACCCGACCGCGTCTGACGCCGACCGATATTGCAGCGCCGAGCAGCGAGATGATCGCACCGACCCACATGGTTGTGTGCATGCCGTGCATAAACGTCGTCTCCGTCGCGTTGTGCAGGGCTGCGAGTATCTCGGGAGTGACGTGTGTGGGCAGAGGAGTGGCACCTTGCGCCACGGAACGCACGGCTTCACCCGACAGTTCTTCGGAGATTGTGGATGGAATGCCATTGTCGTCCATGGCGGGTCCGAATTTGGCCCCGACTGCGGATGCCATCACCGCGCCGAGGACTGCCGTTCCCAGGATGCCGCCGATCTGGAGCGATGTTTGGTGCACCCCGGCCGCGGGGCCGGCATCAGTGACGTCGGCGTTGCCGAGGATGGCTTGCACAGATGAGGTCATGACCAGTCCGACTCCGAGTCCGAGGACCGTGAAGGGAATGGCAAGCGCTAGGTACCCAGTGCGCGGTTCCACGCCTGTGAAGAGCGCAAATCCTAGTGCGCTGAACACCATTCCCGCGAATAGCGGAGGGCGGGGGCCGTAGTTCTTGATGACCCAACCGCAGCTGCTGGACGCGACGACATTCGCGATGCTCATCGGCAAGATATGCAGGCCGGCGGCCATCGGTGAGTCTCCGTTGATCTGCTGCAGAAACAGGAGCACGAAGAATAGTGAACCCACCAGGGAGAAGAAGGAGATGACGGTCAGAAGGACACCGAGGGATATGGAGCGATCGGCGAACAACCGCATCGGTATAAGCGGATCGACAGCTCGACGTTCGGCGAAGACGAATGCGACTCCCGAGACGATGCCCGCAAGCAATAGTCCGATGACCAGCCAGTTGGTCCAGCCGATTTCGGGCGCCTGGATCAGGCCGTAAGTGATCGGCAGCAGCGCTGCCGCGAGTAGCGCGGTACCCGCCAGGTCGAAGGGAGTGGAGTCGCCGCCGGTCGAGTTCCGAGCGGGAAGCACCTTCAACCCGACAGCGAGAGAGACCACCGCGATGGGAACATTGATGAGAAACGCCCACCGCCAACTTGTGTGCTCGATGAGCAAACCGCCAATGAGGGGGCCTGCAGCGGAGGAAGCGCCGATCAACGACGCAAATAACGCTAGAGCTTTCGGCAGAGATTCCGGGGGGAAAAGTGCGCGAAGGAGGGCGAGCGCGTTGGTGACGATCAAGGCGCCGAATAGTCCTTGTCCCAGCCGTGACGTGATCACCATTCCGACGCTCTGTGACAACGCAATTCCCGCGGATGTGATTCCGAATCCCACAATGCCGGTCAGGAATACGGAGCGTCGGCCGAAACGATCGCCGAGTTTTCCGGAGAGGACCAGAGTTGCTGCCATGGCCAGTAGGTAGATGTTGGTGATCCACTGCAGGCCCGACAGGCTGGCACCGAGGTCGAGTGCGAGAACGGGGTTCGCGACCGCTGTAATGGTGCCGTCGAGTGAGACGATCAGGACTCCGAGTGCGATCGCAACCATGGCGATCCATGGGTTCGATCGCGCAGACAGCTCGGAGACGGTTGGCGATGGGAGCTTACTTCCCGTGGTAGTCACGCGGGGCGTTTCCTTCTGAGGGTGGTTGGTTCAGCGCACGTGTGGGGGTTCGCCCGCAGACTGCAGTGCCGGCAGCAGGGAGGCGATGCACGTGTCGAGGGTGTTGATCAACATTGGGACGGTGCCGGAAGACCGGCGCCACGTCGTGACCGCGACTCGCGAGGCGCCGGCGAAGGCCGCAACGACCAATCGCGGTCCGAGGTCACCGCTGGACCGGAACACCGGCCGTGTTTCCAAGGCCGCGACCAGGAGTTCTTCCTGGTTGTAGCCGCGCTGGAGGTTCGCCGCCATCAGTCCTGGGTGGGACTCGACGAAAGCCTGCAGTGCGAGGTAAGTCTCGGATTGGCCGGATGATTCCAGCCATGCCCAGGCTTCGGCCAACGCATGCCGAAGACTTTCCAGAGGTGCTTCGTCGTGGGGTCGGGCTTGGACGATCTGCAGGAAGCGGTTGTCCAGGTCTGCGAGAAGCGCCAGTGCCAGGCCTTCCTTTGTGTGGAAGTAGCGATAGGTGGTGCGGGGCGACACGTTTGCCGCTGCGGCGACCTGCTCGACCGTGATCGCATCGAAGCCGTCCTGCAGGAATAGTTCGACGGCGGTCTGGGCGAGGACTTCCCGCGTTCTCATCGCGTTTCGAGCACGCTGTCCGGTTGAAGGCACGAGTAAAATACTGGCAGTCACTGCCAAAAAGAGCAAGTCGGCGAGGTTGACGGACGGGTCTATAGCGGTCGATGCGTTGACATTGAGAAACGCAGCACCTACATTGGACCAACCAAGCACTTGTTCAAGTAAGGAGTGAGGTGGATACTCTCGTCGCGCTGTCATTCAGCGCCGCCGCGTACGGCGCGGTCCTTGCCTTGGCCGCACTGGGATTCCTAGTCCTGTACAAGGCGACCGGCGTAGTCAACTTCGCTCACGGGGACCTGATTACCTTGAGCGGTTACATCGCGCTCTGGTTCATTACCGACCTCAACTCGACTCCCGTTGTCGGATACGTGCTCGCGGTTGGCATCATGTTCCTTATCGGTATGGGCCTCGAGCGACTGGCGTATGCCCCTCTGCGACGCCGACCACATCTCACCGTCCTGATCGCCACTCTGGCTGCAGCCCTGGTGATCCGTGCGTTCATCTCACTATGGCAGGGCAGCACGCCGCAGCGACTGCCCTCCCCAGCGGACGGCCAGGTCGTAACGGTGTTGGGTGCACCCATTGCCGGCCAACGGATCCTCATCCTCGTCGTGGCGCTACTGTGCATCGCAGCAGTGATGTACGTATTCGGCTACAGCAGTTTCGGTCGTCAGCTGAGGGCCCTGGCGAGCGACCCTGAGACCGCGGAAATGTATGGAGTCCGCACCGGCCGAATCAGCCTTGTCGCGTGGGGCTTGTCTGCGGGGCTTGCGGCGCTGGCCGGGATATTGGTAGCGCCCCTGTCGAGTCTCGACCTGAATTTCGGGTTTACGATCATGCTGGCGGCGTTCGCGGCGGCTGTTCTCGGCGGCTTCGGCAACTTGTGGGGCGTGCTCCTCGGGTCGTTGCTCATCGGGACGATCCAGTACCTCATCGGCGGCTATGTCCTTCAGGACTACGCTTCGATCCTGCCGTACATTGCGATGCTTGCCATTCTCGGGCTGCGACCTCAGGGTCTTCTCGGTCGAACGGTGGTGCGCTTGTGACGACAGATCGATTGATGCGAGTGGCAAGCAGCGTGCGTCAGCGAGGCCAGTACACAACTCTTGCCGTGGTGATGCTGCTGATACTGGCTGTGTCACAAGCTGTCACAACGGGGAGTTCGACCAATCTTGTGAACTTGTGGCTCGTGTACTCGATTGCTGCGCTGGGCTTCTACTGGATCTTCGCGTTGGGGGGAAGGTTCGCGTTCTCCCAGACATTCATGATGGCACTGGGTGGATACACCACCGCCTTCTTCGACCGTAACGGCGTTGGGTTTCTCGGGTGCGTGCTGGGCGCGATGGTCGTGACAGCGGTGGCCGCCTTCGCGGTGGGAGTAGTTCTCTGGCGTGCCGAGCATTTCTACTTCGCGCTCGGCACACTGGCCGTCACTGAAATCGGGGTAGTGCTGTTCGGCAAGACATCGTCGTTCACCGGTACGAATGGGAACATCACGGGAATCGGCTATCCGGTCGTCTTCGGGCAGGAACTGAGAACCGACGGCCAGGTGTTCTGGCTGCTTGCGTCAGTGTTGGCGCTGCTGCTTCTCCTCGCTGTGTGGGTCAAACGATCCCCGCTTACCCGTGACCTCACAGCAGTTCGTGATATGCCCACGGTATCAAAAACCCTTGGTGTGCCCGTTGATGCGCTGCGCATGACGACCTTCGTTGCTGGTTCTGCCGTGGGTGGACTCGCAGGAGCATTGATCACGCACTGGCAAGGATTCATCGGAGTCGATTCGTTCGGTCTGAACCTCGGAATCGGGTTGTTCCTCATGGTCATCCTCGGGGGACTGGCGTCGCATTGGGGGGTCCTCATCGGTGCGGCCTTTTACGTGGCCGTCCCCGAGTTGCTCGCCGGACTCGAGCAGTACATGTCCATCCTCTACGGAGTCCTGCTTCTGGTCGTCATCCTAGTCTTCCCGAGCGGGCTCATCGGAATCGTCGACTCCCTCAAATCTCACCGTGTGCGGATCATCAGCAGATCGGTCGAATCATGACTGCGAAAACCACGGAGCTGAATGCGCGTAATCTGTCCGTCCGCTTCGGTGGCGTGGTCGCCGTCGACGATGTGTCGTTCGAGGTTGCCCAGAACGAGATCGTAGGCCTGGTTGGGCCAAACGGCAGTGGCAAGACCACCCTGTTGAATGCTCTCAGCGGAGTGGTCCGAGCTGGCGGTCGCCTGAGTGTCGCAGGTAACGAGATCACCCTTGGGCACCCGGTACAAGCCCGGCGCGCGAAGTTGATACGGGTGTTCCAATCTCCGCAACTGTGCCCAGAACTGAGCTGTCTGGACAACGTGATGCTCGGAGCCGACGACACCAACGGTCGGTCCCTCTTTGCCGCATGGTTCCACCGGTCACGGATGTGGCGCGCCGAAACAAGCCGCATGAACGATGCCCTTCACCACCTTGCCCGTGTCGGGCTCGCTGGATCCGAGGATCGAGCCGCGCGCGAGCTCACCTACGGTGAGCAGCGACTACTGGAATTGGCACGCGCACTTGCTGCCGGTCCCCGTGTGCTCATGCTCGACGAACCGAGCGCCGGGCTCAACGACGCAGAGACTCTGACTCTGCGCGATCTTCTGATGCAGATCAGGCAGGAGGGTACGACCATCATCGTCGTCGACCACAAGATCGACTTCATCGATGCCCTCTGTGACCGAGTGCTGGTACTCGAGATCGGCCGGCTTATCGCACAGGGCAGTCCAGCTGAAGTATGGGCCGACAGCCGGGTCATCGACGCGTATCTTGGGGCGGCGCCAGATGCTTGAAATCTCGAACCTCAATATTCACTACACGGCCACACACGCAATCCGCGGTGTCGACCTGAGCATCGCGGAGAACGAAGTGGTTTGCCTGCTCGGACCGAACGGTGCAGGAAAATCCTCGTTGCTGCGCAGCATCTCGCAACTGGTTCCGTACGACGGAACCATCGAGTTCGATGGTGAGACGATCGATAATCGGCCCCCGGCGTTCCTCAGCCGCGTCGGACTGATCCACGTACCGGAGGGGCGACACGTCTTCCCCACGCTTTCGGTGCACGAGAACCTGCAGATCGGTGCCCATGCGCGGGGGAGACCGGCGCTGTACAGCTACGACGACGTCTATGACCTCTTTCCCGCGTTGACCCGCATGCGGAAGCGGCAAGGTTTTGCACTGTCGGGGGGCGAACAACAGATGGTCGCATTGGGACGCGCCCTCGTTGCGGCTCCTCGCCTGCTTCTTCTCGACGAACCATCCTTGGGCCTGGCGCCGTCGGTTGTAGCGACCGTCTACCGGGCATTGCGGGAAATTGCCGGTCGGACCACGATTCTGGTTGTCGAGCAGAACACCTCCGATGCCTTGGCATTGGCGCGGCGAGGGTACGTCCTAGCCGAAGGTCGCGTCGTGATGAACGGTGAGTCCAGCGCGCTGACTGATCGAAAAGCTGTTCTCGCCAGCTACCTAGGACAAACAGACATAGACGTCGGCGATGTTGGTGAGGACCGATTGCCGCCGATGACCGAGAAGTAGGAAGAGCTGCCAATGAATGCAGATAGAGTCCGCCGAATCACCCGATGCAGTTGGATGCTCGCACCCGCCGTTGCTGTGACCATGGCTATGGTCTCGTGCAGCGCCGAAACCTCGGACGCCGGAAGCTCGGATCAGGCCTCCATCGTGGGTCTCATCGAGATCAAGGGAGACTCACCGAACGCGCTCAACGACTACAACAACGGCGCCCAGATGGCAGTCGACGACGTCAACGCATCGGGCGGCGTACTGGGAAAACCTCTAAAATATGAACGGATTCCCGCATCCGTCACGGACCCCCAAGCTGCCCGAACTGCCTACCTCAAGGCGGTCGACGAGAACCCGAGTGCCATTATCGGGTTCCCCGGCGGCGGATCACTGGAGGCCCTCACACGTGATGTCGATGCGGCTGCAATCCCTATGGTTCACATCAGCAGCGACGGCAAACTCGCTCGCGGGGCGGAGTCGGGAAGCGAATGGCTCTTTTCCATCAATCCCGATGACACCGCGCGAGCTACCAACGCAGTTGCTCTTGCCCGCAAACTCGGCGGAAAGCGAATCGGAATCGTCGCCACAGACGAAACATTCGGCCGCGTCTCGACAACGAACTCGATCGATGCCATTGAAGCGGCGGGCCTGGAACTCGGCACCGTCCGCTACGTGCCGCCGACAGCCACAGACCTCACAGGAACAATCCTCGATATGCGTGACTCGGATGTCATCCTCTCCTGGACCTTCCCCAATGTCCTGGCACTGCAACTCAATCAAATGAACCAGAACGGAATTCAGACCCCCGTAATTTCTGGTAACTCCGGTCCGCTCGTCGTGGCCGGCAACCTCGTGGACGACACCGCACGACGCCCGCTGAACGCGGTCACACCATGTGCGCCATCGATTGGAGACAGCGCAATCGGACGGACGTTCGCGTCCGGGTACCAGGCCAGGTACGGCATGACCCCCACAGCGTCCGCAACCCAGGTGTACGACGCTGTTCGCCTACTCGCCGCGGCAATGGAGGAGGCGGGAACGGTCTCCAACCACGAAGCCATCGCCGAGAGTTTGCGAAGCATCGAGTGGGACCAAGGTGCCTGCGCGAGTGTGTACAAATCCGATGACGCCCAGTTCCTTGGCCACCAGATGGTCGCCGAAGCGTTTGCCGGTGACGGATCGATCATCGACCGCTACGAGGTGGCCCCCGCCAGTGAACGTTGATCCGGCGTTCGACCATGAGGGCCTAGCGCTGAGCTGATCCTGCGCACTTGCAGCGGACCGCGCTCCTCAGCGCAAACACGCCACACGCTCGTCGAGTCAAACGTCCGCAGTAGTCCGACTGAGTTCTGACCCTGTAGTTGACAAAGGAGTTATTGATGCCCGAGGCAGTAATCGTCTCTGCAGTACGTTCACCGATCGGTCGGGCCATGAAGGGCTCACTGAAGTCGATCCGCCCGGATGATCTGACGACGCAGATGGTTGCCGCGGCGCTGGCGAAGGTCCCCGAGCTCGATCCCACCGAGATCGACGACCTGCTCCTCGGGTGCGGTCAGCCGGCCGGGCAGTCCGGGTTCAACATCGCCCGGGTCGTCGCCGTGCAGCTGGGCTACGACTTCCTGCCCGGTGTGACCGTCAACCGGTACTGTTCGTCCTCGCTGCAGACCACCCGCATGGCGCTGCACGCGATCAAGGCCGGCGAGGGCGACGTCTTCATCTCGGGCGGTGTCGAGTCGGTGTCGAGCTTCGTCACCGGCAACGCCGACGGCCTGCCCAACACGAAGAACCCCAAGTTCGCCGACGCCGAGGCCCGGACCGGCAAGCTCGCCGAGGGCGGCGTCGCCTGGACCGATCCGCGTGAGGACGACCTGCTGCCCGACGTCTACATCGCGATGGGTCAGACCGCCGAGAACGTGGCATCCGCCACCGGCATCAGCCGTGAGGAGCAGGACCGCTGGGGTGTCCGGTCGCAGAACCGTGCGGAGGAGGCCATCAGAAACGGGTTCTTCGAGCGGGAGATCACTCCGGTCACCCTTCCCGACGGCACCGTCGTCAGCACCGACGACGGCCCGCGCGCCGGCACCACCTACGAGGCCGTCAGCCAGCTCAAGCCGGTGTTCCGGCCGGACGGCACCGTGACCGCCGGTAACGCGTGCCCGCTCAACGACGGCGCCGCCGCGCTGGTGATCATGTCCGACACCAAGGCCAAGGAGTTGGGCCTGACTCCGCTGGCCCGGATCGTGTCGACCGGTGTGTCGGGTCTGTCGCCCGAGATCATGGGTCTCGGGCCGATCGAGGCCGTGAAGAAGGCGCTCGCGCTGGCCGGGAAGAGTGTCTCGGACATCGACCTGTTCGAGATCAACGAGGCCTTCGCGGTCCAGGTCCTCGGTTCGGCCCGTGAGCTGAAGATCGACGAGGACAAGCTGAACATCTCCGGTGGTGCCATCGCCCTGGGTCACCCGTTCGGCATGACCGGTGCTCGCATCACCAACACCCTGCTCAACAACCTGCGTGAGCAGGACAAGACGTTCGGCGTCGAGACCATGTGCGTCGGCGGCGGGCAGGGCATGGCCATGGTCCTCGAACGCCTGAGCTGAGGCGGCTCCGCCGCCCGTGCGCCTTTGTGGTAGCTGGAGCAACCACAAAGGCGCACGGGCGCGAAGCGCGAGGTCACCACTTCCAAACAGCACAGACAAACCTCGGTCGAGTGCGGTGCAGTCATCTCTTGCGCGATATCGTGAGACTGCAGCGTTAGAGGTGAAGTGGATGAACGATCCGCGCGAGACACAGCGCGACGTGACCGTAACTGTCGCGTCGGAGCTCGAGGTTGTCGGATTCGAAGACGGGCAGGAGATCGGCCGCGGCGGATTCGGCGTCGTTTACCGCTGCGTGCAGCCGGCCCTCGACCGGACCGTCGCCGTGAAGGTCTTGACGGCCGACTTCGACGAAGAAAACCGTGCCCGCTTCCTCCGTGAGCAGCGCGCCATGGGCCGACTGACAGGTCATCCGAACATCGTCAGTATCCTCCAAGTCGGCACTACCGCCAGTGGTCGTCCGTACATCGTGATGCCCTACCATCCGCAGGAGTCACTGGAAGCCGCAATCCGAAGTCATGGCGCCCTCAACCTTGCGGAAGCACTGCGTCTCGGCGTGAAGATGGCGGGCGCCCTCGAAACTGCCCACCACCTTCACATACTTCACCGCGACGTGAAACCGGCCAACATCCTGCTCACCGACTACGGTGAGCCAGCGCTGACGGACTTCGGAATCGCTCGAATCTCGGGGGGCTTCGAAACGGCAACCGGCACGGTCACGGCGTCGCCCGCCTTCACTGCACCGGAAGTCTTACGCGGAGACCCGCCCACCCTCGCCTCGGACATCTACAGTCTCGGAGCGACCCTCTTCTGCGCGATCACCGGGCACGCAGCATTCGAACGCCACAGTGGAGAACAGGTCGTCGCGCAGTTCCTGAGAATCACAACCCAGCCTGTGCCGGACCTGCGCGAGCACGGTATTCCGGATGCCGTTTGCGCGGTCATCGAACGTGCAATGGCAAGTGATCCCACGCACCGCCCGCAATCAGCTGCGGCATTCGGCGAAGGGATCCGAGACCTGCAGCATCAACTGGGCTACCCAATCGACGACATGGCTCTGCAAGGGAAACCCGAGGCCGCGAAGAACAGCAAGACACCCGATAACCAAGATGCCGGGGACCACAAGAAGCCACACCCTCGGACGCCGTCACGGCATGCGAACGGGAATTTGCCACTGGAGCTCACGAGCTTCGTCGGTCGGCGCAAAGAACTGGCCGAAGTAAAGAAGCTGCTCTCGACAGCGCGTCTAGTCACCTTGGCCGGGATCGGGGGCGTAGGCAAAACCCGGCTTGCATTACGAGCTGCCGCCGAGGCGCGACGCGCATTTGCCGACGGCGTATGGCTGGTCGAACTCGGGGAACTGCGAGATGAGTCGTTACTCGCTGATGTGGTGGCCAACGCGTTGGAACTGAGGGACCAGTCCACACGCCCCGTGCAAGACCTACTGATCGATTTCGTTGCCGCACGGAGACTTTTACTCATCCTCGATAACTGTGAGCAAGTCGTGGATGCGGCAGCTACCCTCGTCGAGACGCTGCTGCGCGCATGCCCGGGACTGCACGTACTCGCTACCAGCCGGGAGATCCTCGACATCAGTGGTGAAGCTGTGCTCCGAGTCCCTCCCCTTACCGTTCCCAACGCACAGCACGACCCGCCGCTGCGTGGACTGCCCCGCTACGACGCGGTGACCTTATTTGCCCAGCGCGCGGCAGCCGCCGACTCGACCTTCGAATTGACCGAAGACAATCGGATCGCGGTCGCCAAAATCTGTCAGCACCTCGATGGGTTGCCCCTGCCTCTCGAGCTGGCCGCCGCACGTCTCCGTGCCATGTCAGTGGACCAAGTACTGGAGCGCCTGACAGACAAGTACGAGATACTGTCGAGATCGGGCAGAGACGTGCCGACGCGCCAGCAGACGCTACGATTATGCGTTGATTGGAGCTATGAACTCTGCTCACCTCGCGAACAAGTGGCGTGGGCACGACTATCAGTGTTCGCCGGCTCATTCGAACTCGATGCGGCAGAACAAATCTGCGGACACATCGCCGAGTCCAATGCACTGATCGATACAATCGCCTCGCTGGTCGACAAGTCGATTCTCATATCTGAGACCCTCGCCTCGGTGGTCAGATTTCGATTGCTCGAAACACTACGCGACTACGGACGCGAGAAGCTGCACGCTGCAGGCGAATACACGGAATTGTCGGTCAGGCACTGCGATTGGTACCGTCAGCTGGCAATCGACGCAGAAACGGACTGGATCAGTCCACGACAAGTCGGTTGGATCTCCCGACTCGACCGAGAACGCCCCAATCTGCGCGCAGCAATGGAATTCAGTCTGTCCGACGCCGGTGACCCCGACGTAGGACTCAGGATCGCCACCGCCCTGTTCATGTTCTGGTCATCGGGCGGCCTCTTCAACGAAGGCCGACACTGGCTGGACCGCCTACTTGCACACCAAACTGGACTACCGACGGCGGACCGCGTCAAGGCGCTGTACGCAAACAGCGTACTCGCCGAAGTGCAGGGTGACCTGCCGGCGAGCAACGCGCTTATCGAAGAGGGCCAGGCCATGGCCAACCAGCTGACAGACCCCATGGCGCACGCACTCATTGCACACGCCGAGGGACTCCTCGCACTATTCAACGGCGATCAAGACCGCGCTTGCTCATTGCTCGAACGTGCGGTGCCAGCATTCGGTGACCAGGTAGAACTCACGCTTCAGGTCGGCGCTACTTACACACTCGGATGGGCATACGAACTGCGCGGTGATTCCCGACGAGCGATCGAGTGTTACGAACGAGTTCTCGCGACCACCACATCGCATGGTGAATCCGTCTACAGGTCCTACGCGCTATGGGCACTAGGCGTGGCGGTGTGGCGGCATGGCGAAAGCGCAAGAGCCACGAGCCTACTCGAAGAGGGGTTGCAACTAGCCCACGAGGTAGACGACCCACTCACTGCCGCAACTTGCCTGGAAGCGCTCGCATGGATTGCCGAAAGCAACCGCGACCCCGGACGAGCTGTCACACTCATGGCGGCCGCAGAATCGCTAGTTCAATCGGTTGGAAGCTCGACTGTCATTTTTCCCAACTTGAGCCACTATCACGACAATTGCGTAAGTATGGCCCGCCGTGACCTGGGTGAGCGAAGTTTCAATTCCGCCAACCAGGAAGGTAGAAATCTCGACTTCGCCGCTGCGGTAGCATACGCGCTCGGAAAGCGTCCTCCTCAGCATGAGCCAACCACTTCGGCAGTCGCACTGACGAAGCGGGAGCGGCAAGTTGCTGGCCTGGTTGCGCAAGGTATGACGAACAAAGCTATAGCCGAAAAGCTGGTCATTTCGCAGCGCACGGCCCAGGGGCACGTCGAGCACGTACTTGCCAAACTCGGCTTCACTTCGCGCGCTCAAATCGCCGCCTGGGTGGTGGAACAGGGGCAGGATCGAACGGAGCACCCCACCGTATAGAAATCGGGAGTCTGTCGCAGGAGGTCAGCAGGAGGCGGGGCAAGTCGCGGGCCCCGACTCGGCACTGGACGAATGGGACGCCCTGCACCTGCGCCCCGTGCCGGGCGATCGTTGCCTGTGGCGCCTAGCGATGGGTGAACTCCGGCGTGCGCTTCTCCGAGCGCTCCCGCATGCTTGCCGCGCAAACGACGCGCTGGGCGTTGCCGGTGGTCAGCCAGTATAAAGGCGACGAAGTTCGTCGACGCGGTGGGTTCGCCGTGCTCGCCGCGGAGGGGAATCCCACAGGTCACTCGACACCCGTTTCGAGGGGCGCGCTACTTTGATGTCCTACTATCTCCCCGGACCGGGAGCAAGACGGAAGGGCATCTAATGAATTCTTCTGAACCGATCGTGGTAATCGACGGCGCGCGGACGCCGGTCGGCAGCTTCGGTGGCACGCTCGCCGGCGTGCCCGCGCACGAGCTGGGTGCGACCGCGGCGCGGGCAGCGCTGGGGCGGGCCGGGGTCGCCGGTGAGGACATCGACGAGGTGGTCATGGGCTGCATCGGTCAGGTGGGCCCGGACGCCTACAACGCCCGCCGGGTCGCTCTCGCAGCAGGCCTACCCGAGAGCACCCCCGCCTACACGGTCAACCGCCTCTGCGGCAGCGGCCTCCAAGCGGTGTGGTCGGCGGCGCAGCAGATGCGCTGGGGTGGGGTGAACTTCGCCCTCGCCGGCGGCGACGAGAGCATGTCCCGGATGCCGTTCTACGATTTCGGCGCCCGGTCGGGGTACAAGCTCGGTGACCGCTCGCTCGTCGACGGCACCGTCGCGATCCTCACCGACCCGTTCGGTGGTGTCCACATGGGCCGCACCGCCGAGGCCGTCGCACGCAAGTACGACGTGAGCCGGCAGCAGCAGGACGAGTTCGCCGTCGAGTCCCAGCGCCGCGCCGCCTCCGAGGCCGCGAAGGCCGCGTTCGCCGAGGAGATCGCACCCGTCGAGATCGGGGGCCGCCGCCCGAAGACGATCGACGTCGACGAGCACCCCAAACCCGGCACCACCCTCGAAACCCTCGCGAAGCTGCGTCCGGCGTTCGAGGAGGGCGGCTCGGTGACCGCCGGCAACGCGTCCGGTATCAACGACGGAGCCGCGGCCCTGGTGCTGGCCACCCAGTCCGCCGCCCGCGAGAAGGGCCTGACCGGGCTCGTCACGCTCGAGGCCGTCGCGACCGCGGCGATGGACCCGGGCCTGATGGGGTACGCCCCCGTTCTGGCGCTCCAGAAGCTGTTCGAGCAGACCGGCACCACCCCGGGCGACATCGACGTGATCGAGCTGAACGAGGCGTTCGCCTCGCAGGCGGTCGCGGTGATCCGGGACGCCAAGCTCGACCCGGAAAAGACCAACCCGTACGGCGGTGCGATCGCGCTCGGGCATCCGGTCGGCGCCACTGGCGCCATCCTGAGCCTGCGGGTCGCCAAGGACCTGGTCCGCCGTGACCTCGAACTCGGCATCGTCACCATGTGCATCGGCGGCGGCCAGGCCCTCGCCGCGCTGTTCCGTCGAGTCTGAGGCGTACGGACATGAAGAAGCACGTCCCGTCGTGGCACGACGACGAAGTAGGGGCCTTGTCCGAGCTCGCGACCGGGTTCTTCGAACGTGAGGTGGTCGCGCACAACGACAAGTGGGACGCGCAACATCGCATCGACCGATCTGTGTGGCACACTGCCGGTCAGCTCGGACTGTTGTGCTGTTCCGTGCCCGAGGAATACGGCGGCGGTGGGGGCACGTTCGCCCACGACCTTGCCGTGTTCGAGGCCCAGGGCTACGCCGGTGACCTGGCGTTCGGCATCTCGGTGCACTCCGGCATCGTCGCGCACTACCTCGTCGAGTACGGTTCGGAAGCGCAGAAGAAGGCGTGGCTGCCGGGCATGGCGACCGGGGAAATCCTCGGTGCGATCGGCATGACGGAGCCGGGCGCCGGTTCCGACCTGAAGGCGATCAAAACCACGGCCATCCGTGACGGCGACGACTATGTGATCAACGGTTCGAAGACGTTTATCACCAACGGTGCGTCCGCCGACATGATCGTCCTCGCCGTCAAGACCGATCCGAAGGCCGGCGCCAAGGGTGTGTCGCTGGTGATCGTCGATCTGCGGGACTGTCCCGGCTTCACCGTCGGACGCGTCCTCGACAAGGTGGGCCAGCACGGTGCCGACACGTCGGAGTTGTCCTTCACCGATGTGCGGATACCCGTCGACAATTTGCTCGGTGAGTCCGAGGGGCAGGGCTTCGGGCAGTTGATGGCCCAGTTGGTGCAGGAACGGTTGATCATCGGGGCGCAGGCCTCGGGTGCGATGAAGCGTGCGGTCGAAGACACCGTGGCGTACACGAAGTCGCGGCAGGCGTTCGGTCACAGCTTGTTCGAGTTCCAGAACACTGCGTTCGAGCTTGCCGAATGCCAGACCATCGCGCGCACCTGCCAGGTGTTTCTCGACCACTGCATCGAGGCGCATCTGCGTGGTGAACTCGACCCGTCCGAGGCGGCAATGGTCAAGTACTGGCTCACCGAGAAACAGTGCGAGGTGATCGACCGCTGCGTTCAATTGCACGGTGGCTACGGTTACATGCGCGAGTATCTCATCGCCCGCATGTACGAGGACGCCCGCGTCCAGAAGATCTACGCGGGCGCCAACGAGGTGATGAAGGGCATCATCGCGAAGTCGCTGTAACCGCAGGTTCGCACGTCACCTCGTACGCCGCCTCGTCGAAACGGCCGAGGCGGCGACGCATTCGATCGGTCGACCACGGCCAGTTGAAGCTGTTGCGCCCGTTGACGTCCAGGAAGTAGCTCTGGCATCCACCCGCGTTGTAGACGGTGGTGGCCAGAGCCTTTTGCACCTGCGCGTTGAAGGCGTCCTGCACCTCTCGGCGCGGTTCCCACCGGCTCCACCCCCTGCTGCGGGCGTGTGTGAGCGCCTGCAGCACGTAGTCGAGTTGCGCCTCGAGGATCATGAATGCCGAGGTGTGGCCGGTGCCCAGCGCGGGTCCCAGCAGGACGAAGGCGTTGGGGAAGCCCGCGACGGTGGTGCCCAGATACGCCTGAGGGCTGCCCTTCCAGTGATCGTCGAGGCTGCGGCCCTCGCCGTCGAAAACCCGCGCCCCGATCGGCATGTCGAGAATGTGGAAGCCGGTGCCGAAGACGATGGCGTCCACCTCCCGTTCCTCGCCGTCGGTGCCCACCACCACGTTCCCACGCACCGACGCAACGGCATTGGCATGCACCTCCACGTTCGGCTGCGTCAGCGCCGGATAGTACGTGTTCGACATCAGCAGGCGCTTGCACCCGAGCGTGTAATCGGGCGTCAGGGACGCTCGGAGTTCGCGATCACGCACCTGGGCCAGCAACTGTGCCTTACCGATCTGCTGTACCACCTTCAGAATCCACGGGTGCCGGAACCCGAGTCCGAGCGACTCCATAATGGTGTACTCGACCCGCCGCAACGCCCGAATCGCGCCGGGAACCCGGCGCAGGACGGCGCGCTCGACGCCGCGCAGTGCGACATCGGGTTTGGGTAGAACCCACTGCGCCGTCCGCTGGTAAAGGTGCAGTTCCGCCACGTGCGGTTGGATCGCGGGAACGAACTGCACCGCGGACGCCCCGGTTCCGACGACGGCGACGCGTCGACCGGTGAGGTCGAAGTCGTGGTTCCAGCGGGACGAGTGGAAGACCTCACCGGGAAAGGTGTCGAGTCCGGGGACGTCGGGGACGAGCGGTTCGTTCCACGGTCCCGCCGCGGCGATGATTGCGTCGGACGTAAAGGTTCCGGCGGTGGTGTCGACCGTCCATCGCCGGGTGTCCTCGTTCCACTGAGCGCGCTGCACTTCGGTTCCGAACTGCACGTGTCCTGGAATTCCGTGGTGGCCGGCCGTCCGCTCGATGTAGCGGCAAATCTCCTCCTGCCCGGCGAACAGGCGAGACCATTCCCTGTTGGGGGCAAAGGAATAGGAGTACAGAGCGGAGGGTACGTCACACGCGCAGCCCGGGTAGGTGTTGTCGCGCCAGGTCCCGCCGAGCGCGTCGCCCTTCTCGAGAATCACGAAATTCTCGATGCCGTTCTGTTTCAGCCGGATCGCCGCTCCGATGCCGGATATGCCGGCGCCGATGACGAGGATGTCGTAGTGCGTCATGCGCGCACTCCCTTCGCGAGTTGAGTTCGAGTGCCACCGACGACCACCAAGCCGCTACTGAGATGTGTGTCACTGGACGTCATACACAGAACCTAGCAGATTTCAGATACCGACGGTATATGAAAAGTTGGATTAATCTCGAAGGCCGCCGAAGAAAGGGTGCACATGGGGCGTTTGACCAGGTCGGAGAGTCAGGCACAGACACGTGCGCACCTCGTGTCCACAGCACGGGACCTCTTTCTGGCCGACGGCTACGCGGGAACGTCGCTCGAAAAGGTCGCCGACGCGGCCGGCTACTCGAAGGGCGCGGTCTACTCCAATTTCAAGAACAAGAAGGAGTTGTGCCTCGAGGTCCTCGGTTTGATCCACGCGACGAAAGGTGCCGAAATCGCGGCTGCGCTCGGCCACGGCGACACCGCGGAAGACCGGCTCGGCGCATTCGAGTCCTGGGCGGAGAACACTCTCGGTGACGTGGGATGGACGATGCTCGAGTTCGAACTGATCGTGCTCTCCCGGCACGATCCGGAGCTGCGCGAGGCGCTCACCGCAACACTCGGCGCCGCGCGCGACATCGCGGTGAACCTCTTGACGTCGTTCACGGAGTCGCTCGGGGTCACGCTGCCGATGCCGGCCGAGGACGCGGCGAGCAGCATCCTCGGTCTCGGCGTGGGCCTGGGCATTCAGCGCGCGATCGATCCGACGATCTCCGCCCGCGTCGTCACCGACAGCCTGCGGGTGTTGCTGGCCACGAGCTCCCCGATGTGAGTGAGACAGTGCGTCCCCGGCGCACTGTCTCGGAGCTGAACGCCTGTGGTGCAAGGATGCTCGCCGCCGATCGACGCGCCGTCCGGGGCGACGTCGGTTAGGCTGGCCGCGGAGCTTCGGGACCACGCGTCGGCAGGCGGACAGGACTGACCATGAAGAAAGCGCTTCTCCTCCTCACCGGGCTGCTGGCTGTCGCCTTCGTGAGTACGCCTGCAGCGCATGCCGACCCGGGTGTCCATGTCGGACCGGGCACCGCATACACGACGAATCCCGACGTCGACGGCTTCTGCACCATCGCGGCCGTCGGAAATGACGACGCCGGCCGTCTCGTCGCCCTGACGATCGGGCACTGCCATCAGCAGGCCGGCACCCCCATCTACAAGATCGGAGAGGCGGACCGCGGACCGATCGGGTGGGAGACCGACATCTGGTCGACGAATCCCGCCGGAACGTTCCATGCGGTGGATTACGCGGTCCTCGAATTGAATCCGGCGGTCGTCGCGCCGAGTAGGTACGGCGAGGGCAGTGACGTCGTCGTGAATAGTGTCGGCGACGCGGAACCCTGGAACATCGCCTGTAAATACGGCCCTACCACCGGCAAGACGTGCGGTGCCCTAGCTGCCTTCGCGGGAATTCACCTGCAGAACTGGGCCCTCATGGGTCCGGGTGATTCGGGTGGGCCGCTCGTCGTGGGCGACAAGCTGGTCGGAATCAGCGCCGGGCTCGACGCCGCCCCGGAGGCGCCGTTCATCTACGGGAAGATCGGTCCCATCCTGGCGGACATCGACGCACAGCAGAGCTTCGGAGCAGGCTTCAGACCTGTTCGCTGACCGGCGGCGCACGTTACCGTGTCGTTCATGCCCCGGACCGACAACGTTCCCGCGTACACGATGCGCCAGCTGGCGGCGTTCGTGGCTGTCGCGGAAACGGGCACCATCAGCGGTGCTGCCGAGCGGTTGCATCTGTCGCAGTCCGCGCTGTCCGCGGCCGTCACCGACCTCGAAAAAGCACTGAAGGCCCAATTGTGCGTCCGCCGCCGCGCCCGCGGAGTGCAGTTGACGCCGACGGGCGAAGCGGTGCTGTCCCGGGCACGCACCCTGTTGCAGCAGGCGGGCGAATTGCAGGCCGACGCGTCGGGTGCGGGAGGTGTGGTGGCCGGCCCCATTGCGGTCGGGTGCTATCCGGCGCTCGGGCCGACGATTCTCCCCGCCATGCTCTACTCGTTCACCGCCGAGTATCCGAGGGCTTCCGTCGAGTTCCGGGAAGACACGCAGAACCGGCTCCGCACCGAACTCGAAGGCGGCGAACTCGACGTCGCCATCGTGTACGACCTCGAGCTGTCGCCCGAGTGGCGCACCGTTCCCCTGATGACCCGTGAGCCGATGGTGGTGCTCGGGGCCGAACACCCGCTTGCAGGCGTCGACGGACCGGTGCGACTGGCGGACTTGGCTGAGCACCCGATGGTCCTGCTGGACGCGCCGCCGAGCACCCATCACGCGATGGACGTCTGTCGGGGCGCCGGGTTCGCCCCGCGCGTGGCCTACCGCACCGCCAACTTCGAAACGGCCCGTGCCTTCGTGGGGCGTGGGCTTGGATGGACGCTGCTGCTCCAGCGACCCCGGGTGGACGTGACCTATGAAGGCCTGCCCGTTGTGGTGAAACCGATCGCCGAACCGAAGCCGCCGTCGGTGACCGTGGTGGTCGCCTGGCATCAGGGGGCGACGCTGAGCCGGGCAGCGCGAGCATTCATCCGGTTCGTTTCCACCAATGCCGGCGACGCCGATCCCGCCTGAGCTGGGCCTCTTCCACCTTCCGCGGATTTTCCGCACATGAACCGGGAATAGTCCCGCTTTTCAAGGCTTGTGAGGCGCGTCATTGTTTTTCTAGCGCGATGAGTGTGCGCGGCAGACGGGAAGGCAGATTCATGACGGCAATCACCGAGGCGGCACCGACGGTGTCTCCCAAGGAAGCTCGCAGGGCGGTCCTGTCGAGTTTCGTCGGCACCGCAATCGAGTGGTACGACTTCTTCATCTACGGCACTGCCGCCGCCCTGGTGATCGGACCCCAGTTCTTTTCCCGGCGCCTCGACGTTCGCCGGCACACTGGCCGCGTTCGCCACGTTTGCCGTGGGTTTCATCGCCCGGCCGATCGGTGGCGTCGTCATGGGCCACTTCGGTGACCGGATCGGCCGCAAGTCCATGCTGGTGTTGTCGCTGACGATGATGGGCGCCGCGACCGTCGGCATCGGGTTGCTGCCCAACTTCGAGGCGATCGGTGTGGCCGCCCCCATCCTGCTGGTGGTGTTGCGGTTCGTCCAGGGCATCGGCGTCGGCGGCGAGTGGGGCGGGGCCGTCCTCATGGCCACCGAGAACGCGCCTGCCGGCAAGCGCGGACTGTATGGCGCCGCGCCGCAGATGGGCGTACCCGCCGGGGTGATCATGGCCAACGTCGTGTTCCTCGCCGTCACTCAGCTCTTGCCGGACGATTCGTTCCAGACATGGGGGTGGCGGTTGCCGTTCCTGATGAGCGCGGTACTGGTCGGAGTCGCGATGTGGATCCGCCTGGGCGTGCTCGAGAGTCCCGCCTTCACCGAGGTGAAGAAGACCGACGCCGTCGTCAAGATGCCGATCGTCGAGGTTCTGACCAAGAATTGGCGGACCGTCCTGCTGGCGGCCGGCACGTTCATCGCGACCAACGGCATCGCCTACGTCTTCATGGTCTACGTCCTCACCTACGGCACCACAGAACTCGGCTTCAGCCGCGGAACGATGCTCACCTTGTTGATCGTGGCGTGCCCCGTGTGGATGGCGGGAATGGCGATCTCGGCCGCAAAATCCGACACCTTCGGTCGTAGGCGCGTCTACACCTGGAGTTCGGTGGCGCTCGTCGTCATGGCGGCGGTGTTCTTCCCGCTGATCGACACGGCATCGATTCCGGTGATGCTGCTCGCCATGGTCGTGATGGCCGCGGTTCTGGGCACCACCGCGGGCCCGCAGTCGGCATTGTTCGCCGAACTGTTCCCCGCGCACATCCGGTACAGCGGGGCGTCGCTCGGCTACCAGATCGGCGCGATCCTGGGCGGCGGGCTGGCGCCGTTCATGGCGACGTGGCTGTTCCAGGTGTTCGAGAACTCGATGGCCGTCACCGCGTACTTCGTCGTCATCGCGGTCGTCAGTCTCGTCGCCATTCTGCTGTTGCCGGAGACGAACGACGTTCGCGACGAAGAGAAGGTTTCCTGACATGTCCACTTATTTCCAACCCCCGAAGTACCCGGCGACCGACTTCACGTCGATGACCTCGGGTGACGAGCCGCTGCCCGTCGTCGTGGTAGGCGCCGGGCCGGTGGGCATGGGCGTCGCGCTCGGACTCGCGCAGCGCGGAATCGCGGTAACGGTCCTCGAGTCTGCCGACCAGGTGTCGTTCGGCAGCCGCGCCATCTGCATCTCCCGGCACAGCCTCGAGGTGGCGGCCCGACTCGGCGTCGGACCCGAACTCGAGAAGATCGTTCTTCCATGGGTCGGCGGTCGCAGCTACTACCGCGACCAGGAGGTGCTGCACTTCCAGATGCCGCACAGCGAGCACGATGTGCGGGGACCGATGGTCAACGTCTCGCAGTCCGAGATCGAGCAGATCATGACCGAGGCTTTGCTCGCGCATCCGCTGATCACGCTGCACTGGTCGGCGCGGGTAGTGGGCGTCGCGCGGGCGGGCAGGGAAGTGACGCTCGACATCGATACCGCCTTCGGCGCGCGGACGCTCCGTGCCTGCTGGGTCGTCGCCGCGGACGGTGGCCGAAGTCGGATGCGCGAGTTGGCAGAACTTCGGTTGCAGGGCAACAGCTATGAGGGAAGCTACGTGATCGCCGACATCCACTGGGAGTCGAAGCTGCCTGCCGAGCGGATGGTGTGGTTCGATCCGCCGAGCAATCCCGGGTCCACGATCATCATGCACCAGCAGCCGCGGGACATCTGGCGCATCGACTACCAGCTCGATGCTTCGGACGACGCCGAACTCGAAACCCAGGAACACCGGATCCGCGACCGCATCACCCGGCACCTCGAGTGGCTCGAGAACGACGTGCCGTGGACCCTCGAATGGCACGGTTTCTACCGAGCGCACGCGCTCGCATTGGAGAGTTTCACGCACGACCGGATTCTGTTCGCAGGTGACGCCGCCCATTTGGTGCCGATCTTCGGTGTGCGCGGGTTGAACTCCGGAATGGAAGACGCGGAGACCCTGGCCTGGCAGCTTGCCGCCGTCGTGCACGGACCCGCCGACGAGGTGCTGCTGCAAGCGTATTCGACGGAACGCCGGGGGGCGTGGCAGCAGAACATCGACAACGCCGGCAAGTCGACACTCATCATGTCGCCGGGGAGTCACGGCTACCGGACCACCCGCGACGCAGTGCTGGCGCTGGCAACCACGCGTCCGGAGTTCGCTCACCTGATCAACCCGCGACAGTCCAGCGCCACGCACGCACACCTGTCGCCGTTGACCTGGCCGGTGGCCCCGGGCACGACCGGAGTGCTGCCCGGCGACCCGATGGAGGATCGGCGGGTGCGCGTCGTCACGACGAGCGGCACGGTGGAGTCGTCACTGAACGAGGTGCGCGGAACGGGATTCGCCGTGCTCGGCTTCGGACTCGACGCCGCAGCAGCAGACGTGACCGCGGCTCACGCCGCCGCCCTCGCCATGGCGCTGTCGCCCGAATCGGTGCGGGCGATCGTGGTTCCTCCCGCCGGTGTCGAGGTGGACCCGGCCACCGACCTGACGGTGCTCGACGACGGTGACGGTGTGCTCTCGCGGGCACTCGGCGCGTCCGACGGGGAGTTGTTCGTCATCCGCCCGGACGGGCTCGTCCTGTGCCGAATCCGCGATGTGTCGCTGCTCGGGCAGATCCACGAGCACCTGCGGTCCGCAACCGCGCCGACCTCCGGTGTCGTCCCCGCTCATACCGAGGCCGGTGCGACACCGGAGGAACTGGTACGCGAGAACGTGTGGATGGGACTGTCGGAGGCACTCGACCAGGCGGACGAGACGGACCGGGAAGGTTTCCTCACCCGGCTCGCGATGCTGCTCGGATCGCAATCGGGCCGACGCGAGTTCGAGGAAGCGCTCGCTGCCGCATCGGCTGTGAGCAGCAAAGCACGTCACAGTGCGTCGAAACACTCCGTGGTGGACGCTTAGCCCGGCGCGCCGGCGTCGGCGTGGTTCGCCGAGGCGCGGGATGCGGCTCGCGCGCTCGGGTGATACCGCTGGGCGGGTAGTTGCACGTATGGTGAGGGAAGAACGCCGAGTCGTGCTGTGCAAACCCGTCGCCACACCTCTCTCCACCTGCGTACGGGACGCAGCATCACGGATGGACACGTACACAAGTGGAAGACACCGCCAGCCGGGGAATCCAGGCCTTCATCGCCGACGTCACGGAACGGGGCGGCAAAGCAGTCCGGCTCACCCATTCGCGGCGCAATCCTGTTCAGGTCTGGGGTGACGACGGCCAGAGTCGCATCGTTCGGGTGCGGTCCAAGCTCAGCGGCGACTGGCAGGCCCGCAAGCAGGACGAGTCGCTCGACGACGACGACACCGGCTCGCAGTTCTGGGTGTTCGTCGACCTGGCGAGCGAACCTCACGAGTTCTTCGTGGTTCCGTCCGCCGAGGTCGCCGACGACATCCGCGCCGAGGTGGACCTGTGGATGATGGACACCCCCGGCCGCACGCGAACCGGACACCACGCCATTCCACTGAGTCGCGTCGCGCACGGACGCGGTCGCTGGGATTTGCTGGGACTGTCGGGGGCGAAAGACCCGAGCCTGTACAGCGACGCTCAGCGGGCGAAGACCGCGGAGGTGCTGCACGCCGACGCGCTGGCCCGCACGAATGCCCGGAAGAAGCCCGCCAAAGCGGCCGCTCTGTTGGACGAGGTGATCGATACCCGACTCGAGGTGGTCGCCGACTTCGAGGGGTACCGGTTGGTGGGGCGCTTCGACTCCGATACACACAGCCTCGAAATCGTGCGCGGTCCGATGCAGGGCCGCCGCTTTCCCGACCCCACCACCGCGGCCAGTGCGGTTGCCAGTCATATCAGCGGTGACGTGGAGACGCACGACGGGTGGAGTTTCTGGCGCACCGAGCAGGGTGAGCGAATTGACTTGAGGCAGAACAGCATCTGAGTATCGGCCAGGTATTGCGAAACCTGGCTCGCCGGTCTGCGGGATTGAGAATACCCTGGGGTGGGTAACGCAGTGTGTGATGCCGCCGCGTCGCGGTGGTCTGTGGACACAGCCGAGGGGAGCCGATATGGACATCGTCGACGGCACTGTACGTGCCGTGACCGGGGTCGCGACCGCCACGACGAGTGCTGTCGGTGCGGTCGGCGGTGCCGCGATCGGTAGCGTCGTCGGCGGTCTGTGCGGCATCGCGACCGGGGCTGTGCGCGGCGCCGCGAGTGGGGCCCGAAGCGGGTTCGACAGCGGCAGCCATTCGACGTCGACGGCGGTAGCGACGTTGGCGGCGGTAGGTGCGATCGGTCTCGTCGAGTGGCCGGTGGTCGTCGCTGTCGGGGGAACGGCGTTGGCGCTGCGGCAGATCAACGCCGCCCGTTCCCGCGTTCGGACAAATTCGGAATCCGTCACCTCGTCACCGCCGCAGAGGGATGTGCCGGCCGCGAACCCTGCTCCAGCCTCCGGCGCTGCTCCTACCTCCGGCGCTGCTTCTGCTTCGAACCCTGCGGCGACGTCGGTCGTTGCGCCCTCTCCCGGGGCCGCCCCGGCACCGGAGAAGGCGGCTCCTGCCGAGAAGGCCCCGGCAAAGACGGCGGCTGCGGCAAAGACGGCGGCTGCGGCAAAGACGGCGGCTGCGGAAACAAAGATGCCGGCCGGCACACCGGCCGCCGCGAAGAAGGCCCCCGCAAAGAAACCTCCCGTCAAGGACGCTTCCGCCAAGAAAGCCCCCGCAAAGAAGTCGGTCCCGGCGAAGAAGGCGATTGCCCGCAAGACCCCGGCGAAAGCGTTACCGCCCGCGAGGTCGCGTGCAGGGTCGGCGTCGGCCTCACGATCGACGCGCGCGAAGTAGGCGACGTGGGTTTACGTCGATATCTCGCCGCCGCCGCGTCCGTACCGGTACGCAGCGTCGGTTTCGGGGTGGGTGTGGTGACGCACAGCAGCGCCGTCGCGGCCGATCTGATGACGACCACCGCTCGGGTCGCGACGTCGATCGCCGCCGAGGCGGTGGGCGGAACGCCGGCACGCCGCACCAGCGCCGGGCGTGGCCGGGTCTGGATAGAGGTTCGAGGACTCGACAGTCCCCGCGGCGACGACGTGGCCGCCGAGGTACTCGACGCGGTCCGCGCCACTACCGGCGTTCAGAGCGTGCAGCTCAACCGCCCGTTGTCCCGGCTGATCGTGTCCCACGGCGAGGGTGGCCCGTCGGTCGAGGAGCTGAGCGCCATCGTGTCCACCGCCGAGAAGCGGGCGCGAACCGGCGACGATCGCGACCATCCGTCGGAACTGCCGGGCGACGATGTGACGCTCGCCGAGAGCTGTCTCGCTCTGGCGGCGGTCACCACCGGCCTGGCGGTGGCCGTCGCGGGCCGCGCCCTGCGTCTTCCCCAGGTGCCGGGTTCGGCATTGACCACGGTGGTCACGGCCGTGAACTATCAGCCGCGACTGCGAAAGATCGTCGAAGACCGGTTGGGGCCGGATGCGGCGGAACTCGTCCTGGCCACCGCCCAGGCACTCAGCGATGTCATTCGCCAGGCGCCGTCGTCCCTCGCTGTGGACGTGGGTTTGCGGTCGGCGCTCACCGCCGAAGCGTGGTCTGCCCGGCAGGCCTGGCACCGCCGGGAGCCTCAGCTGGCGGCGAACGCTGCCGATCACACCGCCCCGCATCAGCAACCACCCGACCGCACATCCGGTCCCGTCGAACGGCATGCCGACCGCGCG
This sequence comes from Rhodococcus sp. MSC1_016, assembly GCF_023667485.2. Taxonomy (NCBI): domain Bacteria; kingdom Bacillati; phylum Actinomycetota; class Actinomycetes; order Mycobacteriales; family Nocardiaceae; genus Rhodococcus; species Rhodococcus sp. MSC1_016. Next base: position 3,507,818 of record NZ_JAMOZI020000001.1, on the reverse strand, counting down.
GCTATTGCGCAGCTGGTCGGCGCGGCCACCGTCGGTGTCGCGACACGCAGTGCCGCCGGGGCAGGGGACGCCGTGCTGGTCGCAGCCCCCAAGGCGACCCGCACCGCCCGCGAGACATTCGCGGCCACGTTGGGACGTGGTCTGGCGGACCGCCACGGCGCGTTGACGTTGCGCCCCGGCGCGCTCCGGTGCCTCGACCGGGTAGATACGGTCGTGATGGATCCGTCGATTCTGCAGACGGCGGAGCTGCGTGTCAGTCGCATCCGCGGAGTGCGCGACGCCGATCGCACCAAGGTATGGGAAGCCGCGCGATCGGCCGTCGACCGCGAAGAGCTCGGGCCTGGCTGGCACCTGCTGGCCGACCTGCCGGGTGATCTCGACGCTGCAGGCGAGCACGAGGACGCGGCCGTGTTCGTCACACCGGCTCATCACCCGCTCGCGGCCGCGGTGCTCGCGCAGGCACGCACCTCCGGAGTCGCGGTGGTCTCCGTGGACACGGAGTCGCTCGGGAGTCTCCGTTCGGCATTCGACGATCTCCATCCCAGCAGTGGCGCGGGCGAGTTCCGCGGTTCACCCGACCGCGATCTTCGCGACGCGGTCGTTCATCTGCAGGCCGAGGGTGCGACTGTTGCAGTGGTGGCAGCGGGGGCGCCCAGCGCGCTGGCGTCCGCTGATGTCGGCATCGGAGTCCTGGTGGACGGTGCGGCCCCGCCGTGGCCGGCGGACGTGCTCGTCGACGATCTGGCCGGGGTGTGGCGAATTTTCCGAGCACTGCCCGACGCGCGGACCGCGAGCCGCCGCGGCGTCGAGATCGCCACGGCCGCATCGGTGCTCGGCGCACTCCTGATGCTTCCCGGTGTGCGCGGCCGGGGCCCGGGGCCGATCACGGCCGGTGCTGCGGCCGGCCTGTGGACGGGACACTCGCTGGCGCGGCGCGTGATCAAGGCGTCCGTTCCGCCGTCGGCCCCCGTGCATGCCTGGCACGAGATGCCTGTCGAGGAGGTGCGGCGACTCCTTCCTACTCAGGAAGGCGACGGCGATATCGGTGCGCGCCCTCGTGCGCTCGACTGGGCGCTGGCACCGCTCGAATGGGGTAGCAGTCTCGCGGCCTGGCCGGTGGCGCTCGTCTGGGACTTCGGCCGCGCGATGCGCACCGAACTGTCGGATCCGCTGACACCCATTCTCGCGACCGGTTCGGCGGCGAGCGCTCTGCTGGGTTCGCCGATCGACGCTGTGCTCGTGGGATCCGTGCTGACCGGGAACGCGGCATTGTCCGCCGTGCAGCGACTGCATGCGGAACGACTGCTGAGCCGGCTCCTCGCTGCGGGTGATCCGCCTGCACATCGGGTGAGCGGATCCCCGCAGGAGGGCGTCAGCGAGCGCGTCGAGGCCTCGCGGTTGCGAGTCGGTGACGTGATCGAGATCGGTCCGGGAGAGGTCGTTCCCGCGGACGGCCGGCTGATCGAGGTGTCCGGTGTCGAGGTCGACGAATCCTCCCTCACCGGGGAGTCGCTGCCGGTGCCGAAACAGACGTCGCCGACTCCCGGTGCACCGCTGAGCGAGCGCTCCTGCATGGTGTTCGGCGGTAGCACCGTCCTCACCGGAACGGCCACCGCGGTCGTCACGGCCGTGGGGGAGGCGACGGAGGCGGGACGTGCCGGGGCGATCAGTCCCACCGGTGCATCGCACGTCGGCTTGCAGGCTCAGCTGCGCAGCCTCACCGACCGGGTGCTGCCGGTCAGCGTCGGGGGCGGGGCGCTCGTCACCGCGGTCGGCTTCCTCCGCGGAACGGGACTGCGTCAGGCGGTCACCAGCGGCGTCGCGGTCGCGGTCGCGGCGGTTCCCGAGGGGCTGCCGTTGGTCGCCACTCTCGCGCAGCAGGCGGCGGCGCGCCGGTTGACCAAGTCGAATGCTCTTGTGCGAGCGCCGCGCTCGGTGGAGGCACTCGGCCGCGTCGACGTCGTGTGCTTCGACAAGACGGGGACGCTGAGCGAGAACCGGCTCCGTGTCATCAGAGTTGTGCCCGAGCCTGCCGTCGACCACGACGAGTTGCTGATGTGCGCTGCGCGTAGTGCCGTGACGCCCGACGGACGTCCGGCCGACCATGCCACCGACGTCGCCATCGCGGAGGCCGCCCAGCAGCTCGACTGCGGCGACGAGGCGCAGTGGTCGTACCTCCCGTTTCGATCGGGACGACCCTATTCGGCGGCACTGTCCGGCACACACCTGTGTCTCAAGGGTGCACCGGAGACGGTTCTGGCCGCATGCCCCGATATCGACGACGACGAAGTGCAATCCCGGGTTCTCGCGATGGCCGCGGACGGGCTTCGGGTGATCGCCGTCGCGCGGCGCACCGTCACCGCGTTCCAGGCCCGGCGCGCTGCCGACGACGGTGCGGTGTTCGAGAAACTCTGCAGCAGTGGGCTCGAACTCGTCGGATTTCTGGGGATCGCGGACACACCGCGTCCGGAGGCTGCCGGGCTGCTGCCGGAACTGGAACGCCAGCAGGTCGGGGTGCGGCTCCTCACCGGCGACCATCCCGTCACTGCCACCGCCATCGCACAGGAACTGGGATTGACCGTGTCGTCCGAGCAAGTGATCAGCGGCTCCGACTGGGACACCCTGTCGCATCGTGGTCAGGAGGAGGCCGTCGAGAAGTGCCTCGTGTTCGCGCGGATGACTCCGGAGAACAAGGTGCAGGTGGTGCAGACTCTCGAGCGCGCCGGACGGGTGTGCGCCATGGTCGGGGACGGTGCCAATGATGCGGCGGCCATCCGCGCGGCCAGCGTGGGTATCGGTGTCAGTTCTCGCGGCAGCGATCCGGCCCGCAGTGCGGCCGATGTGGTCCTCCTCGACGGCCGGGTGGACGCACTGCTCGACGCCCTGGACGAAGGGCGGCAGCTGTGGCGGCGCGTTCAGGCGGGGGTGTCCGTCCTCCTCGGCGGCAATGCCGGTGAGGTGGCGTTTGCACTGATCGGGAGCGCGACTGCGGGTAAGTCGCCGCTGACCGCGCGTCAGCTGCTCCTGGTGAATGTCCTCACGGATGCTTTGCCTGCGGCGGCGCTCGCGGTGAGTCCGCCCAACGAGGAGGCGCGAGGAGAAGGTCGCGGACCCGACAGTGCGGCCTTGTGGCGCACAGTCGCGATCCGCGGTGCCGCGACTGCAATGGGTGCGACGACGGCGTGGACGATGGCGAGTCTGACGGGAAGGCAGCGCCGCGCCTCCACCGTGGGATTGGTGGCATTGGTCGGAACGCAGCTCGGGCAAACGCTCATCGATTCACGCAGCCCGTTGGTGGTGCTCACAGCGGGTGGTTCGCTCGCCGCCCTGACGGTGCTGGTGAGCACGCCCGGCGTCAGCCAGCTACTCGGGTGCACACCCCTCGGTCCGGTGGGGTGGACGCAGGCACTGGGGTCGGCGGCTGCCGCCACCGCAGCCGCCGCATTCGCACCGGGAATCCTGGCGAAGCTGGCGGGAGATCAGTCGACGATGTCGAGTACGCCCGCCCTCACCAATACGGCATACACCTCGTGCAACGGGGGAGTGAGCGCGCGTGTCACCGCGCCGGTCCAGAAGTCGCCGGGGGCGGAGACGGCACCGACAGCGGTCCGGGCTGCAGATATCAACACATCGGTCACAGTCCTCGATCAACGTGACCGGCAGGTGAACAGCACCGACTAGGGAGGCGAACTATGGCCGACGACACACCGAGGGCCGAAGAAACACCGAGCCGCGACGCACACCGGGACGCCGTCGCACGGGTGCGGGAGGCGTCCGGCTTCACCGTCCAGTTACCGGTACTCGGACGTGTACCCGTCCCACGTCCCGAACAGTTGGCGTTCTTCGCCGCGATCGGGCTCCTCGCGGCCGTCGAAATCATCGAATGGCCGGTTGCGCTGACCATCGCGGCCGGGCACATCCTGATCGCCGATCAGCACAACAGAGCTGTTCAGGAGATCGGGGAGGTCCTGGAAGCGGTGTGAACGCACACGATCAGGCAGGGCATGCCGGTGAGGTGAGCTGTGCGATGGCCACGATCGAGCACGCCGTCGCCTTCGACAGGCGCCACGTCCCGTTCGGTCCCGGTACGAAAATTGCCGGAAGGTTGTTCTGCTGAACCTGTCCGTTGATGGTGAGCTGCAGCTGAGCGCTGGCGCTCCCGTCACCGTTGTCGATCACGGGGTCCAGAACCTGTACCTGCGCACCAGCCTGCTGCGCGGCCGCGGCTACCTGAGCAAACAGATTCGGATCCTGCTCGGACCCTTCCACCATTGCGACCTTCTCCTCGACGGGCGTTGCAGGATCGAGTCCCCTCTCCATCAACTCGTTGAGCTCGGCCGCTGTGGGCAGTTCGAGTGGGGGCGACGTTTCGGCGGTCGACGTTGCCGATGTCGTGGTGGTGTTCGGTGGGGCGGGATCGTCCGACCCGCATGCGGACATGGTCAGCGCTGTGGCGATCGCCATTGCGGCCACCGTCATTCTTCGAAGCGACACTCGCTTACCCCTTCGCTGTGGGCTCTCGATGCGGGACGGTCTCACTATCGAGTGTGGGGGTTCGGCGGCCCCTTCGCCGTCGAAGCAACCGATTTCTCAGAGTTTTGCCACTATTGCCGCGCGCCGCGGCGTCTCGTCGTCGCCGCAGGGCTTCGTCGACGCGCGGGCAGCAGAGCGTCGACGGCATTGTTCACCGCGCTTTTCCCTTACGGTGGGAACATGGCTACCGTCTGGACGATCCCGATCGACATCACTTCTCGCTGGCTCGACTCCGCCGAGGTCCAGGCCTTTCTCGCGTCCAACGACCTGGACAACGCATCCCCCGACCCCCTCGTACGGTTCGCTCAGTTCTCCGACGTCACGAAGTCGCTGCAACGGAACATCGGGCACACCTATTCGTCGGTGCAGGGTGCGGCCACCGCGCTCTTCGACGGAATCGACGGTGGGGTGCCGGTTGCCCTGAAGCTGGCGGCGCTGCGTCTGATCCTTCGTGAGGTCTATCAGACCCGCCGCGCCCCGGAACCGTTTCCGAAAAGGGTGGGCGACGAGCTCGGGTCCTACGTCTACGCACTCCTCGACCCACGGAACCGGTCGGTCTTCTACGTCGGGAAGGGTCGGGGTACCCGGGTCTACGGCTACGTGTGGGAGGCGTTGGCCGTGGACGAGCACAGGAAGACGCTCGAAGACTCCGAGAAGGACGCCCCCGAGGTGACAGCGGCCACGATCGCCCGCATCCGGGAAATCTACGACTCCGGCCACGAGGTGGAGCACTACATCGTGGCGCACCGGCTGAACGCAACCGGTGACGTCGCGGAAGCCATCAGTGATGGGCTGATCGGGGCTCTCGGTCTGCTGGAAGGGTCCGTACTCACCAACCTCGCCGCTGGTGCCGGCGAGCACCGCGCCGTACCCGTCGACGACCTGGTGTTGCAGTACGCGGCTGAGCCCGTGCCCAACCTGCCGACACCCTGCGTGCTTCTCGAGGTGCCGCGCGCCGCCGAGCGCGGAGTGACCCCGGACGACATCTACGAGCGCGCCCGTGGACCGTGGGCGGCCGGTGCCGCCGTCCGCAACAGCGAGAACATCCCGGTGATCGTGTTCGCCGACAACATTGTTCGCGCCGCCTACCGGGCGAAATCGTGGTCCGGAGTCGCTCGGCCGGGTGACGCGCAGTTGTGGAAGCTCACCGGTGACGTCGACCCCGACCTCGAGGCACAGTTCGTGAACAAGCGGATCGTGCCCGCACAGGTCAATCTGAAAAAGTGGCCCTCACACGGGTGGGTGCCGCACCTCACCCAGGCCCGCCCCGGCCGTTGACCGCCAGAGTGGGTACTCGTTGCAGCTCTGCCGGGGTTGTGTCCGACACCGTGATCACCAGTCCGTACCGATCGGACTCGGGAATCGGCTGACCCCGGCGGAAGAACCGTAGTCGGTGGGGGTCGGCTGCCTCGGCTTCCATCGCCTCGCGGTCTTCGGGGGTCGGCTGACGGGCGATGGACGGGGTCGGCGCTTTCGCCACCTCCTGTATTGCGGCTGGAGTCGGTTCCTCGTCGTCCGGAACCGGGTCGGCGTCCAGAATCACCGCGGTCAGGCCGGGACGTACCAAGCTGGCCGCCACGATCGTCGAGGGCGTGGCGGTCTCGGTCGACACGGATTCGCCGCGGTGCAGCAGCCGCAGCACATCCCAGTTGTCCGCGCCCTCGACAAGGGTTTCGGCCTGCACCGGCGGCAGCACCTCGGCCGGGTCGGCGGTGCGGAGCGGCCACCGCGGGTACACCGGGGTCGGCCACACGTACCCGCCGTCACCGCGCCACTGCGGGGGATACGCGTCCGGCGCCTTCTCGGCGAGGACCCGTCGATGGCTGGCGTGCACGTCTGCTCTGCCGAGCCAAGGGGGTAGCAGTCCGTGGTCGCGTAGATGGGCGAAGGTGTCGGTGCGACCACCGCTGTACTCGAGGAGTTGCGGCGCGAGCGCCTCGGTGTGACCTCGCGCGGCCCACTCGCCGCACATGGCGACGCCATAGGCGACCAGGGCGGGGGTGAAACCTCGCCACATCGCCGTCGCGGGATGATTCTTCCAGCCGTACGACGGCCAGACGAGGGCCCGCAGGATCTGGAAGGTCTCGACGCGCTGCTTTCCGAGGCGCCGGTCGTCGAGCAGCTTCGCACTGCGCACGAAGCCGGAGTCGGGCACGAACGTCTGCATCCGCGAACCTTTCCGGGGCCGCGGCGCCGTCGGGCCCCTCTCGAACCAGACTCCCACAGGCGAGCGTTGCGTGCGCCGGAACGTATTCGGCCTCAGCTTCGCAACGTAAGTCGGTGCTCTGTGGTAAGTCTGACCCGACACCGGAGTGGGGAGCGAAGGAGGGTGGTTGCGTGTTCGTACTGCATCGTGCCGAGCGTTCGACCACCCTCGCCGCAGCGCTGGGCGATGTCCTCGCCACTCCACTTGCCGATCCGTTCGCGCGCGAGGTGATCGCGGTTCCCGCGAAGGGTGTGGAGCGCTGGCTGACGCAACGGCTCTCGGCGGTGCTGGGCGCGCGAGCAGACAACGGCGACGGTGTGGCCGCGAACATCGACTTCCCGTCCCCGACACGGCTGGTCGACGACGCACTCGCTGCGGCCACCGGCCTGTCCGCCGATGATGATCCGTGGAATCCCGCCCGACTGCTGTGGGTGCTGCTCGAGGTCGTCGACGGTTGCCTCGACGAACCCTGGTGCGCTGTCCTCTCGAAACACCTCGGGTCCGGCCTGTCGGCGCAAGGTCGAGACGATCACCGGCCGGGTCGCCGGTACGCCACGGCGTCGCACCTGGTGGAACTGTTCCGGAGTTATGCCGCCCAGCGGCCGGCGATGCTCGTCGGCTGGGCGGGTGGCCACGACATCGACGGAACCGGTGGGGCGCTCGACGAGGATCTCGTGTGGCAAGCCGAACTGTGGCGTCGACTACGGACACGCATCGGCGCCCCGAGCCCCGCGGAACGGCTCGACTCCGCCTGTTCCCGGCTGCGGGACGAGCCCGGGCTCGTGGATCTCCCGCAACGCCTCTCGCTGTTCGGGCCCACCCGCCTCGCCACCGACCAGATTGCAGTGCTTACTGCACTGGCCGCGCACCGCGACGTACACCTGTGGCTGCCGCACCCGAGTCCGGCCATGTGGGCCACTCTGACGACAACGCAGGAGGTGACTGCCCGCGCCGACGACCAGAGTGCGCTCGCCGTCCGTCACCCGCTCCTCTCGAGCCTGGCCCGTGACGTCCGCGAACTCGAAGCGCGCCTCGTGCGCCTCGACCTCGACGACGTCCACCACGACGCGCCACCGGGTCCGCAGACGCTACTGGGTCGCCTGCAAACCGACATCCGGGACGATCGGACACCGGTGCATGCCGGGATGGATCCCGACGACTCCGTGCAGGTGCACGCCTGTCACGGGCCGGCCCGCCAGGTCGAGGTCCTGCGTGAGTGCCTCCTTCATCTGTTCCAGGACGACCCCACCCTCGAACCCCGCGATGTCGTGGTGATGTGCCCCGACGTCGAGTCCTACGCACCGCTGATTCGTGCCGCATTCGGCCAGGACGTGCTCGGGCATCCCGGACACCGGCTGCGGGTACGTCTCGCCGATCGTGCTCTGCACCAGACCAATCCGGTGCTCGCGGTGGTCGCGACGCTGCTGGGGCTGGCCGATTCCCGCGTCACCGCCAGTCAGGTACTCGATCTCGCCGCCGCGGTCCCGGTGCGCAAGAAGTTTCGTTTCGACGACGACGATCTCGAACGTATCCGGGAATGGGCTACCACCACCGGTGCGCGGTGGGGGATCGGGCCACGTCAACGCGCGGCCTACGGCCTGGGTGACTTCCCGCAGAATACCTTCACGACGGCACTCGATCGGATTCTGCTGGGCGCCGCTGCCGACGAGTCGGACAGCGAATGGCTCGCGCTGGCCCTGCCCCTCGATGACGTCGACAGCAACGACATCGACCTCACCGGCAGGCTGGCCGAGTTCGTCGATCGCCTCGACGTCGCCCTGCGAGGACTCGGTGGGCCACAATCGGTGGCGGAGTGGTCGCGGGCGCTGGCCAGGGCTCTGGACCTCCTCGTGGAGGTGGGTGCGGCAGACGCCTGGCAGTCGGCGCAGGCGCGGCGCGAGTTGGGCGCCGCGATGGAACACGGGGGAGAGATGGTGCTGCGGCTGTCGGACGTGCGCGCCATGCTCGCCGGCAGGCTGGCGGGACGCCCCACACGGGCCAACTTCCGTACCGGCGAACTGACGGTGTGCACGATGGTGCCGATGCGGTCCGTCCCGCACCGTGTCGTCGTTCTCCTCGGGCTCGACGACGAGGTTTTTCCCCGTTCGGCAGGCGTGGACGGGGACAACGCTCTCGCCCGCAATCCTCTGCTCGGCGAACGTGATCCGCGCAGCGAGGATCGGCAACTCCTCCTCGACGCGGTGATGTCCGCCGGTGAGAAACTGTTGCTCTTCTACACGGGCGCCGACCCGGTCACCGGTATGGTGCGGCCGCCGGCGATCCCGTTGTCCGAGTTGCTCGACACGGTGGCCGTCACGCTCGGCGGCGACGCGTTGAGCCAGGTGATCACCCGTCATCCCCTGCAGCCGTTCGATGCGCGCAACTTCGAGCCCGAGCATCCGTTCAGCTTCGATCGTGTGGCCCTTGCCGGGGCTCGGGCGGCTCGGTCTCCCTCCGTGCCGAATCCGGCTTTCCTTCCGGACCCGCTGTCCGCGCCGCCGCCCGAAGACGTCGACCTGGCAGACCTCATCGCCTTCCTCGTACATCCCACGCAGGCGTTCCTCCGGCAACGGCTGGGTCTGCGCATTCCCGAGGTGGCTGAGGACATCGCCGACGCACTCGATATCGCGCCCGACCCCCTCGCGCGGTGGGATCTCGGACAACGGATGCTCGTCGCGCGGCTCGCCGGAACCGAGCCGGCCGATTTCCGCGCCGCCGAGTGGCGCCGCGGCACACTGCCGCCGTTCAAGCTGGGGGAGTCGGTGCTCGGGGCCATCGAACACGGTGTCGAGGCGCTCGTCGCCGTCAGCGCACCCGTCCATGTGGGCCGCGCGCAGACCGTGGATGTGGACGTCGACCTCGGCTCCGGCCGGCGTCTCACCGGGACCGTCGGCGGCGTCCACGGTTCGGTGATCGCGAACACCACCTATTCACGGCTCGGTCCGAAACATCGCCTCGCCGCGTGGGCGCAACTGCTGGCAGTCGCGGCGTCGTGCAAGGGCGGCGCATGGTCGGCCGTCACCACGGGCCGCGGCGCGTACAGCAGACCCGCGTGGCGTTCCACGATGACCGCTCCGACCGACGCCCTCGAGCAGCTCACTCGCCTCGTCGAACTCCGCGACCTCGGGTTGCATGCGCCGCTGCCGATCGCGACCGGCGCCTCGGCGGCCTATGCGGAGCGGCGGTACGGCGGAAGCAGCGTCGAGGATGCGATCGAGGCGGCGCGGCGGGAATGGAGCAGCGACTTCGGGGATGCCAAAGACCGTCACATCGTCTATGTTCACGGACCCTCGCCGAGTATCAACGTTCTCGGTGATTCGGTGGTGTTCGACGACTACGCCCGGAGACTGTGGGCGCCGCTGCTGGCGGCCGAGACATTGGCGCAGCCATGACCGACACCCGAGGCTTCGATCTGCTCGGACCGCTGCCGTCGGGCACGACCGTGCTCGAGGCCAGCGCTGGGACGGGGAAAACCTACGCGATCGTCGGACTCGCCGCCCGCTTCGTCGCCGAAGGTGGAATCGACCTCTCGCGACTCCTGCTGGTCACCTTCAGCCGCGCGGCAACCCAGGAACTGCGCGAGCGCACCCGGGAACGCTTCCGCAGTGCGGCAACCGAATTGGCCGATCCTCGGCAAGCTCTCCGCGGCGAGGACCAGGTCATCCGGCATCTGGCCGACGCCGACCCCGAGGAGGTGGCACTGCGACGTCGACGACTTCTCCAGGCTCTGTCCGACTTCGATGCGGCCACCATCGTGACCACCCACAGCTTCTGCCAGCGCATGCTCGACGGCCTCGGCATCGCCGGTGAGCGGGACCCCGACGCGGTGCTAGTCGAGGCCGCCGACGACCTCGTCACCGAGGTGATCGACGACCTCTACCTCAGCGCCTACAGCCGCGCCGAGTCCGCACCGTTCACCCCGGCGGAGGCCACCGCCGCCGCACGGGCCGCCATCTTCGATCCCCAGGCCGTGCTCGCACCGGAAGACGCGCGCGGCACCCCCGCAGGCGAACGGGTTGCGTTCGCCGAGGCGGTGCGTGCCGAGGTGGAATGTCGCAAACGCGCTGTGGGACTGCGTGACTTCGACGATCTGCCGGCACTTCTCCATCGCGTGCTCACCCATCCCGAACACGGTGAGGCCGCCTGCCGGCGAGTGCGGGACCGGTACGACGTCGTCCTCGTCGACGAGTTCCAGGACACCGATCCGCTGCAATGGGACATCCTCGGTAGAACGTTCCACGGGGGCGGTCAGGCTTCTCGGCACCGCGCGGGAACGTTGGTGCTCGTCGGTGATCCGAAGCAGGCGATCTATGCGTTCCGTGGAGCCGAGGTACTCAGCTACCTCGACGCAGTCCAGTCGGCCGACAGTCACGAAGAACTTGTCACCAACTGGCGCAGCGATCAGGAACTGCTCGACGCACTGGAGTACCTCCACGGAGGAGCGGCCCTCGGCCATCCCGACATCGTGGTGCACCGGGTGGACGGCGCCCGGCCGAAGTCGCGGCACACCGGGTCGGCACCGCTGCGTCTGCGTTACCTGCCTCGCACCGGCGCGGGTGCGATCAACAAATCGGGCTACCCCGCCGTCGGTCCGCTGCGCAACCGGGTAGCCGCCGACCTCGCAGCAGACATCGTCCGCACCCTCGACGGCGGTGTCACACTCGACATCGGCGGCGTGTCCCGGGCGGTTCAACCGGGCGACATCGCCGTTCTGGTGCGGACCAACGCGCAGATCACGCTGGTGCACGATGCCCTCGACCGCGCCGGGGTCCCGTCGGTCCTCGCAGGCGGAGCCAGTGTGTTCACCACACCCGCTGCGCAGCACTGGCTGTGGGTTCTGCAGGCACTCGAGCAACCGCACCGTTCCGATCGCGTCCGGCTCGCCGCCCTCACACCGTTGCTCGGACACACCGCGGAGGAACTCGATGCCCGCGGTGACGACATCGTCGCCGAAGTCGGTGGGTTGCTGCGTGAACTCGCCTCGGTGTTCGCGCTGTCAGGTTTCGCGGCCCTCTTCGAACGCCTCGCGGCGATAAAAGGGCTCGAGGCGCGGCTGCTCGCCGTCTCCGCCGGAGAGCGCGCCCTCACTGATCTCCGCCACGTGGCGCAGTTACTCAACGGCGCCGCCGTGGAGCAGTCCCTCGGACTCACCGCCATCACCCGGTGGCTCACCGAACGGATGAAGGACCCGTCGTCCGGCGGCGTCGACCGCAGCCGGCGTCTCGACAGCGACGCCGCGGCAGTGCAGATCGCCACCGTCCACGCCAGTAAGGGTCTCGAGTTCCCCCTCGTCTACCTGCCCTACGCGTGGGATGCTGCGAAGAATCCGAAACCGAACAAGCTGCTGCTGCACGACGAGAACGGGCGGCGCATCCTCGATGTCGGAGGCCCGAACAGTCCGGGCTATGCGGAACGTAAAAGCAGGCACGACGCGGAAGAAGCGGGCGAGGAGCTTCGCCTGCTGTATGTTGCGCTCACCCGGGCGATGTGCGGACTCGTGCTGTGGTGGGCGCCCGCGTTCTCGACGGCGGGTGCGCCCCTGCACCGGATGATCCTCGGCCGCACGCCGGGACAGCGCGACGTGCCACAGAAAGCGAACGTTCCGGAAGACCCGGTCGTCGCCGATCGATTGTCGGCCTGGGGTGCCGGCGGCCCCGACACCGTGCACGTCGAGCCCGTCGGCTCAGAGGCGGTGCCACCCGCGCAGTGGTCACCGCCCAAAGAGACGGGTGGTGACCTCGAGGTCGCCCGGTTCCAGCGCCTTCTCGACACTCGGTGGCGGCGAACCTCGTACTCGGCGTTGACTGCGTCCGCGCACGAAAGCCCGGCAGTGGGCAGTGAAGCGGAGGTCGATGTCAAAGCGGACGAACCAGACGAGCCGCCGCTGCACGCGCCGGAAGACGGGGGCACCGGTATCGCCTCGACGATGAACGACCTCCCCGGCGGCGCGACGTTCGGAACCCTCGTCCACGCCGTGTTCGAAATCGTCGACACCACCGCCGCCGACCTCGAAGCCGAACTCGTGCGCTGCTGCAACGACGTGATCGCTTCGACCATGTCGGCGATCGATCCGGCGCGGCTCGCTGCCGCCCTGCTGCCCGTACTGCACACACCCCTCGGATCCGCGGCGACACGGACGCTCGCTGAGGTTGCGCCGGCAGACCTGCTCGCGGAACTCGAATTCGAGCTTCCCCTCGCCGGCGGAGACACACCCTCGATCACGGTGATGCTCGACGGCGTGGGCAGACTGTTGCGCACCCACCTTGCCGCCGACGATCCGCTGCGGCCGTACGCGGATGCCGTGACCACTCTGGAACCGACGCCGTTGCGTGGATACCTCACCGGCAGTATCGATGCCGTGATACGGCTGCCCGGCCCTCGCTACGTCGTCGTCGACTACAAGACGAATCGACTGGCGCAGGGTGAGCTGACCACCGCCCATTACACGCGGGAGCGGATGGCCACGGAAATGATCCGGTCGCACTATCCGCTTCAGGCGCTGTTGTATTCGGTTGCACTGCATCGCTATTTGCGGTGGCGTCAGCCCGGCTACGACCCAGCCCTACATCTCGCCGGCGTGCAATATCTGTTCGTCCGCGGAATGGTCGGGCCCGACACGCCGCCGGGATGCGGGGTCTTCGACTGGGCGCCCCCGGCCGCGCTGGTGACCGAACTGTCCGACCTGTTGTCCGGGATCGAGGCGACGCCATGACCGACGTCCGGGTAGCCCAGCGCGGCAAGGGTGTGCTGCGAATCTTCAACGAGGCAGGAGTGCTCGCGGCTGCGGATGTCCATGTGGCGCTGCGGTTGTCCGCTCTCGCCGGGGAGACGTCGCCGGACGTCTACCTGGCCACCGCCCTCGCGGTCCGGGCAGTGCGGGCCGGCTCTGTGTGCCTAGATCTGACTCGGCTTCGGGAAGTGACGGTCGACGAGGAGTCCGAGGTCGACCTGGACGATCTGCCGTGGCCGGACGACTCCACGGTCATCGAGGCGCTGCGCCGCAGCCCGCTCGTCGTCGGTGGACCGGCCGGACCGCTGCGACCGCTGCGACTGGTCGACACCGCTGAAGGCGAATTGCTCTACCTCGACCGGTATTTCCGGCAGGAGCAGACGATCCGCCGCGTCCTCGACCAGCGCGTTTCCGGGCACCCCGTCGTCGACGAGGCATCACTACGCCGCGGGTTGGACTCTCTGTTCCGGGATCAGAACGATCCGGCCGGCTCCTCGGCCCCGCCGGATCGGCAACGGATCGCGGCCGCTGTCGCCGCGACCCACTGGACCTCGGTGATCGTGGGAGGACCGGGTACCGGAAAAACACACACCGTGGCCCGCGTGCTGGCCCTGCTGTCAATGCAGACCGACCGACCACGACGCATCGCCCTCGCCGCACCCACGGGCAAGGCGGCGGCGCGGTTGCAGGAATCGGTGCGTGATCAGGCCGGCGAGCTGGGCTTGCCACCCGATCTGACAGCGATGACGCTGCACCGCATGCTGGGCTGGCAACGTGGACCGGGCAGCCGATTCCGCTACAACGCCGACAATCATGTGCCCTACGACGTGATCGTGGTGGACGAGACCTCGATGGTGTCGTTGACCATGATGTGCCGGCTCCTCGAGGCGCTTCGTCCTGACACACAACTCGTGCTCGTCGGCGACCCGGACCAGTTGACGTCCGTCGACGCGGGCGCGGTGCTGGCCGACCTGGTGGCTCGACCCATGTCGGGGAAGGAGAATCCGCTACTCGCACGTCTGGTCGGGAAGGACCTGAATGCGGCGGACGACCCGGACGAGGCTGCGCTGAGTGCGGCGGAACGGGATCGGCTGCGTGGGGGAGTCGTGCGGCTCAGCCGGGGCCGCCGTTTCGGCGGTGGCATCGCCCAACTCGCTGTCGCGGTGCGAGACGCGGACGAGGACCGCGTGATGGAGTTACTGCGCAGTGATGCCCCCGAGGTGTCGTTCCACGACGTCGACGATCTCGGGGCGCTGCGGAAGGACGTGGTCGACACTGCAGCGGGTGTCACCGAGGCCGCGTCGGGCGGCGACGCCTCGGCGGCACTGCAGCTTTCGGAGGCGCATCGCCTGCTCTGTGCGCACCGGGAGGGTCCGTACGGTGTCGCGTGGTGGGCGCGGCAGGCCATGGAGTGGATCGGTGAGGCTTCAGGGGAGCGGCTGGACCCGGAGCGTTGGTATCCCGGTCAGCCGCTTCTGGTCACGGCCAACGATCACGAGACGCGCATTTACAACGGTGACACCGGGGTGATCGTGCGACGCGCCGATGACGAGCTCGTTGCCGCCTTCGCGCGCGGCAACGAACCGTTTCTTCTGCATCCCACGCACCTGTCGGCGGTGCAGACCGTCTACGCGATGACGATTCACCGCAGTCAGGGCAGTCAGTACGACACGGTGTCCGTGGTGCTACCGGGAGCGGAGTCGTCGCTGCTGACCCGGGAACTGCTGTACACGGCAATCACGCGGGCCCGTCGGCACGTGCGGATCATCGGGACGGAGGAGGCGGTGCGGGCGGGAGTGCAACGCCGGGTGCTGCGGGCGAGCGGGCTGCGGCGAACCTTCCGGTAGACCGGCTTTGCCGGGAGGTGACCATGACGGCGAGGGTCGCGCTCACGAACACGATCTGCAGGAGGGTGCGGGGCAGGAGTTCTTCGAACGGACCGGACGAAAGTCCTTCGGCCGCAGCGTACACATTCGCCGGGAACATCAGAATCAGCAGAAGGGTGAGGCATCCAGCCGCCGAACTCGCAGTTCGTCGTATCAGCAGTCCCGCAGCACCGGCCAATTCGAGCAGGCCGGTAATGGTAACCAGCAGCTCGGGATTCGGCAGGGCGGGCGGGACCATCGCGACGAGTTCGGCACGCAATCCGAAGAAGTGGGCGCCTCCCGTCAGTGCGAACATTGCCGCGAGTCCGCCCCGCAGCGCAACCGGCCACGGTCGCAGACGATCGATCCCCGCGGCGCCGGCGAGAAGGAGTGCCGCGGTGACGGCGACGAGGGTGATCAACGGCTCCATGGCTGTCTCCTCAACTGTGAGTGCTTGCTGTTGGTGTGGTGTGGGCCAGTCGATTGCGGGCCCGATTGCCTGCCGGTGTGACGGGAACGCGTGCGGTGAACCGCGCCAGCCCGAGCGCCGGGGCGCCGACATAGATCGACTCCGCGCGATCGACCGAATAGGTTTCGTGCCACACCCCCACTGCTCCCGGCGCCCGGCGGGCCCGTCGATTGAAGGCAGCCCAGGCAGGCCGGTGTCGGGCGTCGGGGTTGCTGGCGTAGGCGTACAGCTTGTCGGCCGAACTCCAGTACTGGATCAACGTGGGTCCGCGCCCCTCGATCACCAGGCGGTAACCCAGCAAACCCGAGTCGGTGTCCTGCGACAGTTCACGCAACATCTTCGGCATGGCGAGGAAGGCGGGCAGCCACAAATCCGGGCGCCACGGTCGGTTGATGGTCATCCCGATCAGGAAGAGCACCAGGTCACCGTCGTAGTGGTGGGTGGAACGGCCGGGTTCGATCGTCGACATCGGATGCCTCCCGAGATTGGATAGCTTCACTATCCAATAGTGGATAGTAAAGCTATCCAATGTCAAGGGGTAGGGGCATGTAAGTTGCCGGGATGCGCACTGCGCAGCCCGGTCGTGAGGTCGCGGATGGGGACTACGGGGACGGAGCGGGAGGCGTTACCGGGACGACGGAGGCGAGCGCGCGCTCGTGGGCGTCGGTGGACCAATTCGGGTCGGTCGTGATGTCGAGGTCACCGACGATTCGGCCGAAGATGTCGATGCCCGTGCTGTACAGGACCATGGCGTTGCGCTGCGAGTCCGTAAAATTCGTGTCCGTGAGGTTGGCGTCGCTCAGATTCGCGTACGACAGGTTCGCCGCCGTGAAGTTTGTGCCGGCGAGATTGGCGAACGTCAGGTTTGCGCCTGACAGGTCGGCGAAACTCAGATTCATGCCCGCGAGATTCGCCCTGCTCAAATCGGCGCCGGGGCAGGTCGTGCGATGCTCGGGTGTCGGGTCGGCCACGATCGTGCAGCCGTTGATCTGGGTGTCTGCGGAGGCAGCGCCCACACCGCAGGTGAGCGCGACACCAGCGGCCACCGCCACCGCCACAGTTCCGAAATATGTCCTGCTCATGCCGGACCGCCCCCTCACCGATAAAACTCAACCGTCACCGCCGAACATAGTGCGGAGCGCACTGCCTCGCACGAGGAATGGTGACACCGGTTCGTCGTGCGAGGCGTTGCGAGACTGCGAGGTGTTGTGAGACACCCACGCACCCCTTCTCGGTAGACGCACCCGTTCTAGGGCCCGAAAAAGGGTGCGTGGGCGCAGAAGGGGTGCGTGTGTGGGTGCGGCGCCGTGGGATCGACGGTGCGTGGGTGGGTGCGGTGCCGTGGGATCGACTGCGCGGGCTTCTACGCACCGGGGAGCATCCGTGCGTCGATTGCCTCTGCGATGGTGTGCCAGATCCGGCTTGTCGGATCGATGACGGCGAAGTGATCGCCCGGCCCCTCGATCAGGGCGACGTCATCGGTGGTCGCCGCGGCGGCCGCGGAGTACTCCCTGCTCATTTCCAGCATGTCCGGTTCGTCCTCGAGGGCGCAGGCGACCACCTGTGGGATGCCGAGGGGGAGTCGGTCGATCGGCGATGACGCCTCGTACGTCTCGCGGTCCTCGGACCAGTGATTGCCGACGGCCATCGCCACGGCACCTTCGCCGAGGTGGCGATTGTCGGCAAGTCGCAGGTTGAGCACACCGGCGAGGCTGACGGCGAGCGCGAGGGGAACTGCTGGCGCATCGGCGGCGGCGCGAAGCGCGAGCTGAGCACCGGCCGAGTGGCCGAGTACGACGAGGCGGCTCGGGTCCACACCAGGAAGAGTCGATACGGCCGCAACGGCGGCGGCGACATCGGACGACATGTCCGCCCAGCGATGTTCGGTGTTCCGTCGATACTCGACGTTCCACGTGACATACCCGCGGGCGGTCAGATCGACCGCGAGGGCATCCATCAGGTCGAACTCCCACCGTGTGCGCCAGAACCCGCCGTGGATGAGTGCGACGGCGGGGAAGGGGCCGTTCCCGTCCGGGATTCGGAGTTCGGCGCGCTGATCCGGGTGGCTTCCGTACCGGATCAGCGTCCCGGGATGGAAGCGGTGGTGGTACCAGCTGTCGACGGCGTACCGCAGGCCGTCGAGTCCTCTGCCGCGAATGTGGGCGCGGACGCCCGCCGAGCGATCGGCGTCGCAGCCACCGAAGTCGACGCGGATCACGCCGCCTTTCGGGGGTGTGAAGGATTTCCCGGTACCGGGTACGACGATGAACTCGCCTCGCCTCGCCGCCGAAAGCGTGGCCCGCTCCAGCTCGGCGGTGTCCGTGGTGAACGTCAATTCGCCGGTCAGCCCGCGTGCACTCAGTGCCCGGTGCAGGAGCTCTTCCACGGTTCCGCGGTGTGCCACGACCCCGGGGGCGAAGACGACATCGACTCGGCGAGTGGGTGCATTCACGGATCCACCGTACTTTCCGATAATGACATCTGCCTAGCGGTCGCCACGATTATGTAATATGAAGGGCGAGGGCTCGGTACTCGAACACCAGCAGTGAGGACAGTCATGGGCGTGCAGGCCAACACCAGAGCCATCGAGAAAGACATCGTCACCGACTTCAGCGAGTGCATGAGCTATGGCTCGTACCTGGACCTCGACACCCTGTTGAGCGCCCAGAAGCCGGTGAGTCGCCCGGAGCACCACGACGAACTGCTGTTCATCATCCAGCACCAGACCACCGAACTCTGGCTGAAGCTCGTCCTTCACGAAACCCTCGCGGCGCGTACCTCTTTCGACGACGACGACATCGGTAAGGCGCTCAAGTGTGTGGCGCGCGTGAAGCACATCCAGAAGACGCTGACCGAACAGTGGTCGGTCCTCGCCACGCTGACGCCCACGGAGTACTCCGAGTTCCGCCAGTTCCTCGGCAATTCGTCCGGGTTCCAGTCGTACCAGTACCGCGCGGTCGAGTTCGTGCTCGGCAACAAGAACGCGGGAATGCTGAAGGTGTTCGAAGCGGATCCTGCCGCCCACGATCTGCTGGGGCGGCTCCTCACCGAGCCCAGTCTCTACGACGCGTTCTGGCAGTGCCTGTCGCGGCGGGGGTACGACGTGCCGGCATCCGCGCTGAATCGCGATGTGACCGCCGCCTACACACTCAACGAGGACTTGATGCCCCTGATCAAGTTCGTCTATGAGAACCACGACGACCACTGGGCCGTCTATGAGGCGTTCGAGGAGTTCGTCGATCTCGAAGAGAACTTCCAACTGTGGCGCTTCCGGCACATGCGCACGGTGCTGCGCACCATCGGCATGAAAACCGGGACCGGAGGTTCGAGCGGAGTGGGATTTCTGCAGAAGGCACTGGAGCTGACATTCTTCCCGGAACTGCTGGCCGTGCGCACCGAGATCGGACGATGATGACCACGTCCACCGATGCGCTGACCACCCGCGCCGAGCACCTCGACGCCGCGGACCCGCTGCGTTCCTACCGTGACCTGTTCATCGGCGCCGATGATCCTGCGGTGGTGGCGTACCTCGACGGCAACTCGCTCGGACGGCCCACCCGGGCGAGTGCCGAGCGGATCAACTCCTTCGTCACCGGGGCCTGGGGTGGCCGGCTGATTCGCGGCTGGGACGAGGAGTGGTTCGAACTCCCGATCACCATCGGCGACACCCTCGCGCGGGTTGCGCTCGGAGCGGCCCGTGGGCAGACGACCATCGGTGATTCGACGACGGTCCTGCTGTACAAGCTTGCCCGCGGCGCCCTCGCGTTGCGGCCGGGGCGCACCGAGATCGTCGTGGACCGCGACAACTTCCCGACGGACCGGTACGTGCTGGAGTCCATTGCCGGAGAACTCGGGCTCACGTTGCGGTGGATCGAGTCGGATCGGCGCGGTGGCGTCAGCGTCGACGACCTGGAATCCGTCGTGTCGGAACACACGGCGCTCGTCGTTCTCAGCCATGTCGCATACCGCTCGGGTTACCTGGTGGACGCCGCCGGGGCCGCGTGCGTGACTCATGAGGCGGGCGCACTACTGCTGCTCGACCTGTGTCACTCGGTGGGGTCGGTTCCACTCGAGCTCGACAGCTGGGGTGTGGATCTGGCGGTCGGGTGTACCTACAAGTACCTCAACGGCGGGCCCGGGTCACCCGCGTTCGCGTACGTCCGAGCCGAGCACCAGGGGAAATTTGTTCAGCCGATCTGGGGTTGGATGGGTCGCGACAACCCGTTCGCGATGGCCCAGGGCTACGAACCGGCCCCCGGCATCCGTCGGGTGAT
This sequence comes from Rhodococcus sp. MSC1_016, assembly GCF_023667485.2. Lineage (NCBI taxonomy): Bacteria > Bacillati > Actinomycetota > Actinomycetes > Mycobacteriales > Nocardiaceae > Rhodococcus > Rhodococcus sp. MSC1_016. The sequence continues at coordinate 3,487,741 of NZ_JAMOZI020000001.1, read as the reverse complement.
CAGCGGAACGCCGTCGGTCCTCGGCATGCTCGCGATGCAGGACACTCTCGCACTGATCGACGAGGTCGGTATGGCGGCCATCCGGGCCAAGTCGGTGACCCTGACGGAGTACGCGCTCGAGCTCGTGCGAACGTTGCTGTTTCCGCTGGGCGTGGAGATCGGATCGCCGGAGGATCCTGCCGAGCGGGGTGGTCACGTCATCATCGATCACCCGCAGTTCGAGGCCGTCATCGAGAAGCTGTGGCGCAAGGGCGTCATCCCCGACTTTCGTGCCCCCCACGGGTTGCGTCTCGGCCTCAGCCCTCTGAGCACGAGCTTCTCCGAGGTGTGCGCCGGAATATTGGCGATCCGTAATGAACTCACCGCCTGAACCGGCAAGCGCGATCCTCGACGACTTCGATTCGCGGCCCGGCAGCGCGACGTCGCTGATCCGAACCGTCCTCGGCGCGTACGTGCGCGACCTCGGCGGGTGGGTGGCGATCGCCGACTTCGTCGGATTGATGCAGGCCGTGGGCATCCCGTCCGAATCGACGCGCATCGCGGTGACCCGCTTGAAGAAGAAGGGGGTGCTGCGGGCCCGCGTCTGCGACGGGCGGAACGGGTACGAGGTGACCGAGCAGGCGGAGGCGATGTTCCGCCGCGGCGATCCGCGGATCTTCGGCTTCCGTCAGATGGCGGAAGGCGACCCCTGGCGTCTGATCTCGTTCACCATTCCCGAAACGCAACGGGCCGCGCGACACCAGTTGCGCAGGCGGCTCGGGTGGATCGGGTGCGGAACGGTGTCACCGGGTCTGTGGATTGCCCCCGAATATCTTGCGGAGGAGGTGGGGGCCATCGTCGACGCGCTGGGTCTGTCCGCGTATGTGACTACCTTCGTGTCGACGTCGATGTTCGTGCCCGACTCGCAAGCGGATGCGGCAGCGAGGTGGTGGGATCTCGACGGCATTGCTGCTCGCCACCGGGACTTCCTGACCCGTCACCGCGCCGCTCTGTCGACGACAGAGGAGGTTTCACCGCGCGAGGCCTTCGTTCGTTTCGTTCCGCTGCTCGACGAATGGCGGATCATCCCGTACATCGACCCGGGACTCCCTGCCGGAATGTTGCCCGACGACTGGCCCGGCTCCGACAGTGTTCGCCTGTTCGCGTCGGCGCGGGACCGTTACCTCACCGGAAGCCGAGAGTGGGTGCGCAGCATCCAGTCCCGACTCCCGGCGTGAGGCGGCTATGCCAAAAATTCCTCACCGATGATCTTGGCCCATTCCTCGGCCTGGTCCTTGGGGCGGATGCTGCTCGAGCCGTCGTGCCGGCCGTGTTCGCCCACCTGGACGGCGCCGAGGGAGACGAGCTTCTCGGCGAGGATCTCGCCGCCCCGGTTGTAGGTGTCTTCGTAGACCTTGTCGCCGAGGCCGAAGAGCGCGAAGCGCAATCCGTTCAGGTCCGGTTCGTCCTCGTCGAGTCCCTCGAAGAAAGGTTCAGCGCCGGTGGGCAATTCACCCTCACCGTAGGTGGAGCACACGATGACGTGGAAGTTCTCCGGGTCGAGATCACCGGCGTCGTACTCCATCATGTCGTACAGGGACGTGTCGTCGTAGGTGCCGAGCACGTCGGCGAGATGATCGGCAACCAGTTCGGCGGTACCGCCCTCGCTACCGTACAGAATCACCACTGCCATGGTTCTTGCTTCTCCTCGTAAGTCGGTGCGGCCGTGCTCAGTACACGTCGCGTAGGTAGCGCTTGTCCTTCTTGAGCTTGTTGACGTACTCCGACGCGTCCTCGGCCGAGAGACCGCCGTGGGTGGCGATCACCTTGTGCAGCGCGCGGTCGACGTCCTTCGCCATGCGGGTGGCGTCGCCACACACGTAGAAGTGGCCGCCGTCCTCGAGCCAGGCGAAGAGGTCCTTGCCGTTCTCGAGCATCCGGTTCTGGACATACACCTTCTCGGCCTGGTCACGGGAGAAGGCCAGGTCCAGGCGGGTGAGGAGACCGCTGTCGCTCATGGCGCCGATCTCGTCCTCGTAGATGTAGTCGGACGCGCGGTGCTGGTCGCCGAAGAACAGCCAGTTGCGCCCTGCCGCGCCCCGCGCCCGGCGTTCCTGCAGAAACGCGCGGAACGGTGCGATCCCGGTTCCGGGCCCCACCATGATCATCGGCGCGTGGTCGTCGGCGGGCACGCGGAACGACTTGTTCTTCGACACGAAGATTCCACTGGTACCGCCCTCGGCGACGCGGTCGGCCAGGTACGTCGAGCACACACCACCGCGGTCGCGCCCCGCGGAGGTGTGCCGGACGCTGGCCACGGTGAGGTGCACGCTGCCCGGGTCGGCGAGGGGACTCGACGAGATGGAGTACGCGCGGTGCTGCAACGGCTTGAGCACGCCCACGAACTCGTCGGCGGTCATCGACAGCGCGGGAGCGAGGAGGAGCAGATCGAGGACGTCCTTACCCCACAGCCACGCGTCGAGCGCCTCCTTGTCGCCGTGCCGGAGAACGTGAGTCAGTTCGTCGTTTCCGGCCCGCTTCTCGATTTCGTCGAGGAACTCGTGGGACGGCGTGGAGATTTCGTAGCTGTGCATCAGCAGATCGCTGAACGGGCGTTCCTTGCCGGTGACGGCGGCGTCGGCGGGAATGCCGAGCCGCGACACCAGAGCGTCCACGAGCTGCGGATCGTTGACCGGCATCACGCCCAGGGCGTCGCCGGCCTCGTACTCGAGACCGCTGTCGGTGAGCGCGAACTCGTAGTGCCGGATCTCCTTCGCGGAGGCGTCACCCGACAGTCTCCGATTGACGGCCAGCGTGGACACATAGGGATTCTTGCGATTCCACTGCGAACGCTTGCGCGCGGGCTTCGCGTCCGGTGCCGCGACATCGGCGACCGGCGACTCCCCGCGAATGCCCTCGACCGCCGCCAACAACGGCAACGTTTCCGCCACCCAGGTGGCAGCGGCGTCCTCGTAGTCGACGTCGCAGTCGACGCGCGGAGTGACGCGGCGGGCGCCGAGCTGCTCGAGCCGGGTGTCGATCATCTTGCCGGCCTGGCAGTACCCGTCGTAGCCGGTGTCGCCGAGTGCGAGCACCGCGAAGTCCGTGGCCTCGAGACGGGGCGCGGTCTCGGCCGACAGTGCCTGCCAGAACAGTTCCGCGTTGTCGGGCATCTCGCCCTCACCGTAGGTGGAGGTGACGACGAGAACACGCTGCATCGACGCCAGGGCGTCGACCTCGACGTCGTCGAGCGCACTGACCACCGGTGCGAAGCCGTGCGAACGTGCCGCGGCGGCAGCATCTTCCGCGACGCCCTCGGCATTGCCGGTCTGGCTGCCGTACAGCACGTGGACAGCGGGGAGTTGCCCACCGGAGGCGGCGGGTGCGGCGGAGCTGCTGCCGACCGCGAGACGCGAGCTCATTCCGGCCAGGAAGCCGGTGAGCCACACGCGCTGATCGTCGCTGAACGGCGCGTCCTGGGGGATGTACGGCATCTTCATGAGGGAACAGCGTCCTTCGTGGGGATCAGGTCGGGCAGAGCGTGCTGAGCGAACAGTTCCTCGAAGCCGGGCAGCCGGCCGATCTTGTCGACGTTCTTCGCGTCCTGGTGCAGGATCCAGCCGTACGTGCCGGGCGCGTCGATGGACCGGACGTTGCGTTTGCGCAGGGCGTCCTTGTAGTCGGCGAGGCGCTTGGCCGCCACCATCACCGCCAGGTCCTCGTCGCTGTAATCCTTCAGGGCTTCGCGGGCGTACCGCTGCAGTCGCTGCATCAAGAAGAAGTCCTCGGTGAGCAGCAGGTTGCGCACGGCCTTGTCGACCGCCGGATCGGACGGGTCGGCGGCGCCCGGCAACTTCGACAGCGCCATTTCCTGCGCGGCATTGAGCACCGTGTAGTTGTTGAGCAGCGCGAACATGGCTTCGGTGTCGGCCTCGCCGTAGCCGGGAACGGCGCCGCCCAGAACTGCGTGTCCGTCGCGGTAGTCCAGCTTGAACTTGCGCACCTGGTGGGCCACCAGCGCGGCCGCGAGTTCGTCGGCCAAGTCCTTGCGCGACTTGGCTTTCAGGATCTCGTCGCTGTCCTGGTACTGCAGCAGCGCACGCGGCATGCCGTACACGAAGTGGTGCTGTTCGGTCTCCCAGTTTTCGAGTAGCCAGGCCGCCTTCGCGGACCCGGTGGCCTCGAGGTGCCAACCGAGCAGCAGGTGCACAGCCTGGTGGTGCAGTGCCGCGTGCTCGTCGTCACCGGTGATCGAACCGAGCAGGATGGAATCGGCGCTGGCCTTGCCGGCGAGCTTGCCCTCGGGGTCGTACTGGTAGACGAACCCACCGCTCATGCCGTTGCCGACACCCTTGCCGAACCCGCCGAGGTTGAGCACCGCGCCGTTGGTCATGTACTCGCAGGCGAAGTCACCGACGCCCTCCACGACTGCGGTGGCGCCGGAGTTGCGGACGGCGAAGCGGTCACCGGCCTGACCCTCGACGAACAGGCGTCCGCCGGTGGCCCCGAACAACGCGAAGTTGCCGATCAGGACGTTGCCGCCGGCTGCGGTCGACCCGCCGCCGGGGGAGCGGACGACGATGCTGCCGCCACACGCCCCCTTGCCGACACCGTCGTTGGCGGTGCCGGTGTGGACCAGCGACATGCCGTCGTTGCTGAACGCACCGTAGGAGAGGCCGGCGGACCCGGAGGTGGCGATCCGGACGCTGCCCTCGCGCAGGTAGCCGCGACCGCGCTCGTCACGCAGTACGGCCGGCAGATCCTGTTCGGTCAGTTCGTGATTGAGCATGCGTTCGATGTCGACGGCCAACTGTGCGCCGACGCTCTTGTTGCGGTTGCTCAGTCGTACATCGTCACCGAGTTCGACGGTGCGCTCGCCGTGCTCGACCAGGGCCGCCCGCAACTGGACGAGCCAGCCGTCGTCGAGCGTGTAGTCCTTCTCGAGGTATACCGGATCGCCGATCGTGACCTCGTCGACTACAGCGAGCATCGCCCGCAGGTCGAGCTGGCCGACGCTCGACGGGTGATCGAGCAGGTGCAGCAGGTCGGACCGGCCGCGAGCCTCTCGCAGCGAGGTCATGCCCAGTTCGGCGAGCACCTCCCGCGTCTCGTGGGCGATGTTGAGCAGGTACTGCGCCATCGCCCGCGGGTCACCGTCGAACAGTTCCGGGTTGGTGGTGAGGCCGGCGGGGCACTTGACGTTGCAGTTCTTGGCCATGACGCACTTGAGCATCATCAGCGCGGTGGTCCCGAACTCGAAGCTGTCGGCCCCGAGGAGCGCAGACTTCACCACGTCGCTCGCCGTCTGGTGTGCGCCGGAACACCGGAGCAGCACCTTCTGCCGTAAGCCGTTGGCGCACAGCGCCTGGTGAACCTCGGCCACGCCGATCTCGGCGGAACGCCCGGCGTACTTGAGGCTGGTGACCGCAGCGGCGCCGGTGCCGCCGGTGTTGCCGGCGACGTTGATGACATCTGCGCCCGCCTTCGCGACACCGACCGCAATGGTCCCGATGCCCTCCGACGACACCAGCTTGACGATCACGCGGACCCGCGCGGCCTTGCAGTCGTGGATCAGCTGAGCCAGATCCTCGATCGAGTAGGTGTCGTGGTGCGGGGGCGGCGAGACCAGCTCGACGCCGGGGGTCCCGCCGCGCGCGGCCGCGATCTCGACGGTCACCTTGGGGGCGGGAAGCTGCCCGCCCTCACCGGGCTTGGCGCCCTGCGCGATCTTGATCTCCAGCTCTTCGAGCATGGGATCGGCCAGGTAGCCGGCCCACACGCCGAACCGGCCCGAAGCGAACTGCTTGATCCGCGAACCGCGGATGGTGCCGTAGCGAGAGATGTGCTCGCCGCCCTCACCGCTGTTCGACATTCCGCCGACCATGTTGGTGCCGTGCGCGACAGCCTCGTGCGCATTGGAGTTCAGCGCGCCGTGGCTCATGGCCCCGGAGGTGAGGAACGGCGTGATCTCACTGGCCTTCTGGACCGTGGCGAGCGGGATGCTGGGGGGTGCGGTGCGCAGCAGGGCCAGGCATCGCAGCGCCTCTCCGGACGCCCGTACCACCAGGGCATCACCGTCGATCCGGTGCTCGCACAGGTTGTCGCCGAACCGCAGGACCAGTGACTCGCCCAGTGCGGCAAGCACGGTGGGGTCGCCGGCGTGCGGGCCGGTGAGCCGCAGGCGGAACTCGTCGCCCCCGACCTGCTCGGAGGCGAGCCCACGGACCGCGAAGCTGTTGTTGCCCTTACGGGAGAACCGGCCCATCTGCCGGCGGAACTCCTGCGCGGTGGTGAGGAAGGTGACGTCGGCGGGCAGGTCGAGGACGTCTCGCAGCGCGGCGGGGCGGCGGGTGCGCTCCTCGGCCATGGTCCGGACGAATGCCCGGTAGCCGGGGGTGATCTCGAACCCGTCGATCGCCTCGGGGGTGAGCTTCTGGAAGCCGGCGTTGCGGTAGGCGTCGTCGTCGAGACCGAACGCGTCCTCGAGCCGGTTCAGGGGAAGCAGGCGCAAGGACTCGGTGTGGTCCTGGGTGCCGGCGGTGTCGAAGGCGATCGGCTCCTCGGTGAGGTCGACGAAACCTCGTACGGCAGCCGTGCCGTACGAGTGCCCGGCACCTTCGGCGCGTTCCTTGAAGAGTCCGAGCAGGGGGACGTCCTTTTCCCCGGTGACGGTCGCAGCCCTCGCGTGCCAGTCGGCGACGGCCTGGGCGATCACGGCGAATCCCACGCCGCCCACGGGCGTCTTGACGTTCGCGAAGAAGCGGCGCAGAACCGGGTCGTCGGTGTCGAGGTAGTTGGGTTCGAAGAACTCGCCGCCGATGTAGCTTTCGGCGGTGCACAGACCCACCCGGCCCATCGTCTTCATCAACGACTTCTCGGCCGCCTTGGCGAAGCGGGTGAACGCCTCGTCCGCGTTGTCCGCGAACTTCTCCTCGGCCCGCAACCGGACGGCGAGGGGGTAGATCGCGGCGGCGCCGAACCCCAGGGCAGCGGCGACGTGGTGCGAGGACGAAATCTGCCCGCTCTCGGCCACCACCGACACCCGCAGGCGCAGGCCCGCCTCGATCAGCCGCTGATTGACGGCCGAGATCGCGATGATCATCGGCAGGGCGGCGCGGTCCGTGGCGACGTGCCGGTCCGTGAGGATGGCGATGCCGCCGCGCTCCCGGGCGAACGCCTCCACCTCGTCGCACAACCCGTCCACCGCCGCCTCCAGCGCGGCCGCGTTGGCAGCGGCGTCGCCGGGAACAGGGCTGTAGAGCATCGGGAAACGCTGCACCGGTGTGTCGGTCTGCTTGCGGATCCGCAGCATGTCCAGGTGAGTGAGGATCGGCGACGGCACCACGATCTGCGGGGCAGATTCCGCACCACTGTGCAGCTTGGCGCCCAGCGCGACTCGCAGAGTCATGCCGTCCGACTCCCGGATGCTGTCCAGTGACGGGTTGGTGACCTGCGCGAACCGCTGCGAAAAGTACTTGGCCACACCGCCTTCCTGATCGGACAGTGCGTTGATGGCGTTTCCGTAGCCCATCGCGGAGATTTTCTCCTGACCCGAAGCCAGCATCGGGTCCATCATGAACTTGAAGCTTTCCTGGTTGTGCGAGTACGCGACGTACCGCTGATGGCGTTCCAGGTCGCCGTTGTAACGCAGAGGGCCGGGCTCGGCCTCCACCTCGGGCAGGGCGTCGATCGTGCGGCGCGCCTCGGCGACGAGGGCGCGGTAGTCGTGCCGTGCGGCCAGCAACTCGAGCGCCTCGTCGGAGGAGTACGCGCGGCCCTCCCTGTGGTCGAAGTACAGCATGCCGCCCGCCTCGATGCGGCCGCGGTGACGCACCGTCTCGGGGTCGAAGTCGATCTGCCCGGCCTCCGAGGTGACGCACAGGTAGTCGTCTGTTTCCACGCTGCGCAGCGGACGCAGCCCCAGCCGGTCGAGACGCGCTCCGACGACGGTGCCGTTCCCGAAGATGACCGCGGCCGGGCCGTCGTTCTTCTCCTCGTAGAGAGAGAAGTACTCGAGCATCGCCCGCACCTCGGGGGAGAGGTTCGTGTCGTTCTCCCATGCCGGGGGCATCATCGACACCACGGCGGTGACGAGGTCGAGACCGTCCTCGACGACCCGGCTCTGCAGCGTCTGATCGAGACGGCAGCTGTCCGACTGGCCGTGCGGACGCACGATCTCCCGGTTCCGGGCACGGGCCACGGCCGTCTCGGAGAGGCGGTTCTTCTTGTCGGTGTTGAGTTCGCCGTTGTGCGCCATGAGCCGGAACGGCTGCGCCATCGTCGGGTGCGGGTCGGTGTTCGTGGAGAACCGGGTATGGAAGAACAGGGTGTGAACGGCGTGCGCCGGATCGACCAGGTCGCAGAAGTACGGGATCACCTCGTGCGAATTGAGGCGACCCTTGAGCACCTGGGTGCGGGCGCTGAGCGAGAGCGGGTACATCCCGGCGAGGTCGGGCTGGGTGTAGGCGACGGCCTCGATGGCGAGCAGGGCGTCGTGGATGCGGCGGTCGAACTCGACCCCATCCGTACACGCCTCGGGAGCGGTGAACACCCACTGCCGAATGGGCAGCTGGTACTTGATCGCGGCCGGACGCAGGACGGTGGCGTCGACGGGGACGTCACGTTCGAGCAGCACCTCGAAGCCCTGCGCGGCGAGTGCCTGCTCGATGACGGCCTCGGCGTCGGCGTGGAACGCGACGTCGGTGGGGAGGAAGAAGTTGCCGACACCGAAGCGGCCGGATTCCAGCTCACCCCGCCCGGTGAGGGCGCGGAAGAAGGGCACCGAGAGGTCGACACAGATTCCGGCCCCGTCGCCGACGCCCTCGGCCGACATGCCACCACGGTGAGGAACAGCACACAGGGCCTCGTTGCCCAGGGTGAGAATCTCCGGGGTCTGCACGCCATCCTTGCGGGTGATGAAGCCCACGCCGCAGCTGCTCTTGTCGAGCGTCTTGTCGTACAGGCCGAACTCACTGGCACTCGTCTTCAACGGACTGTCTCCTCGCGATACTCGCCGAAATGGGGTCCGTGCAGCAGCACACGGGTGGCGTCGGCGAGAGGATCACGGCGGAGAACCGGCCCCGAACCGATACGCCGGTGAGGCAGACGTCGTTGTCTGTGGTGCGGACCCTGACGAGTCCACGCGAAACCGCAGATTAGCGGAGGCTAAGTCCCTACTGCAAGCGGCTCGTTTCCCAGCCGCCGAGCGCTCGCAAATCCGCTCCCGACGTGCGGGCAGAACGCCTAGTTGCGAATGTCACACCTGGCCAGGACGCTGGGCCGACTCGTAGATGCAGGGACATTGGTCGGGTGCCGACGCTTCTGCGGGTGCGGATGACTATTCCGTGGGCGGATGTGAGGGCATCTCAGTCGGTGAGATCGATCCGCACGGTCAGGAGGTCGGTGCCGACCGCCCGGACCGCCGCGCTGTTGAGCCGCGGGAGCTGCGCCAGCCGGGCGACGGCGTCGTCGTCGGGTAGTAGCGTCGCGGTGCCGGTGTGCCAGGTGCCGTGCAGTCGCAGCCGCACCGCGTTGTTCGCGCGAATGTTGCGGATGTAATGAGAACGCTCACCGAACTCGGACACCAGCCAGAATTCGGTGCCCTGTCGTCGGCCACCGATGGGCGTGACGCGGGGCTGTCCGCTGACGCGGCCGGTGGTCTCGAGGAGCGTCTGGCTCGACAGTCGCGTGGAGAGCGGGTTGGCGACGTGCCGCTGGAATTGCATGACGATCCGTCGTTTGATCGCGTCGAGGTCGGCCATGACGAGAGCCTTCCACGTGGGGAAGGCTCTCGTCGAGCGTTTGGCTACGACGCTGCGACCGCGTCGTCGTCCTGGAACGGGTCGCCGGTCCGTTCGGCGTTGTACCGAGCCTCGTCGAGGATGCCTTCACGCTTGGCGACGATCGTCGGGACGAGTGCTTGACCGGTGACGTTCACCGCGGTGCGGCCCATGTCGACGATCGGTTCGACGGCGAGCAGGAGGCCCACTCCGGCGAGGGGCAGTCCCAGCGTCGACAGGGTCAGCGTCAGCATGACCGTGGCACCGGTGGTGCCTGCGGTGGCCGCCGACCCGATTACCGACACCACCACGATCAGCAGATAGTCGGTGACGGACAGCGGCACTCCGTAGAACTCGGCGACGAAGATCGCGGCGATGGCGGGGTACACGGCGGCGCAGCCGTCCATCTTGGTGGTCGCTCCCAGGGGGACCGCGAACGACGCGTACTCCCGGGGAACGCCGAGATTGCGTTCGGTGACGCGCTCGGTGAGGGGGAGTGTGCCGATCGACGACCGGGAGACGAACCCGAGCTGGGTGGCGGGCCACACGCCGGAGTAGAAGGCACGCACCGACAGCCCGTGCGCGCGGATCAGCACCGGGTAGACGACGAGAAACACCAGCGCCAGCCCGATGTAGACGGCTGCGGTGAACCAGCCGAGCGAGCCGATGGCATCCCAGCCGTAGGTGGCCACCGCATTGGCGATCAGTGCGGCGGTGCCGATCGGAGCAAGGCGGATGATCCACCACAGCACCTTCTGCACGATCGCCAGCAGCGAGGCATTGAACTGCAGGAACGGCTCCGCCTTGGCCCCGACCTTCAGCGCGGCGATACCGATGGCGGCGGCCACGACCAGCAGTTGCAGGACGTTGAAGCTCAGTGACGTGCTCGCGACGCCTTCGGTGACAGTCGTTTTCGCGCCCAGGCCCAGGAAGTTGCTGGGCACCAAGCCGGTGACGAACGCCCACCACGATCCGGTGGTCGCCGGCTCCTTGCCTTCGCCGGACACCGTCGTATGGGCACCGGGCTGTGTGAGAAGCCCGACGACAATTCCGATGACCACCGCGATGAATGCGGTGATCGCGAACCACAGAAGGGTCTGCACCGCCAGCCGGGCGGCGTTGGCCACTTCCCGTAAGTTGGCGATCGAACTGACGATGGCCGTGAACACCAGCGGGATGACCGCAACGGTGAGGAGTTTGACGTAGCTCGTGCCGATGGTGTGGACGGTGCCGACGAGCCAGTTCTCGTTGCCGTCGGCGGCCGCGGGGAGGCTTCGGGCGACAAGCCCGAGGATGACGCCGACGACGAGGCCGGCGACGATCTGCGGGCCGAACGAGCCGGCCCATTTCGGTAGGCGCCGAGAGGTGTTCTCGGCGCGCGTGGACAGCGCGGAACTGGGCATGGGTGTGCCTTTCGCATGAAGCCGTCAGCCGATGCCGGGTAAGGCGGGATGCGGCGGGGAAGGTTCCTGAGAGGTGTGGGAAGGGTCCGTCAGAGCGGGTGCGGACAGATGGCGCTCGCCTGCAGCCGGAGGTCGACGTAGCGTCGAGAAGTCAGGAACAACACCGAAGCGACTGTACTCGCCGACTCGATCACTTCACGAGATGGGCGGCGTCCGCGCGGGCTTGCCGGGCATTCTCGAGTTCGAGTGCGTACAGCAGGCCGAAGGTAAAACCGTTCTCGCCCTCCGTAACTCCGGCGCGCGCTCCGAGAGCGCGAAGGTTGTCGGCGGCGAGGACGCTGTCCTGGTGCTCACCGAGCACCTTCTGGACGTGCTTGAACTCGGACACCTTCTTCTCCGCTTTTCCGCCGAGCAGTGGTGTGGCCAGCTCGGCCGCGTACCTGGCGCGTTTGGCCGCTTTCCGGGCGCGGTGCAACTCCGTCGCGTCGGAATCGGCCACAGCGGCAGTGAGTCGTTTCCGTGCCTTGCGCCCCGCCCTTGTGACAGCCTTGGCGATCACTTTCGGACCGGCGCCGGGTTCGATGGTCAAGGGTGGGGCCGTACGCCATTGCGCGAGCGTCACGAGAAGATCGCGGTAGCGTGCGTCGTCGAGAGCGGACATGACGACGGTCAGGCAACGCTGCTGTTCCCCCAGCAGGTCCTGTTCGATTCGTGCGGCGACGGGACCCATGACCAGCTCGACGGGCAGGCCGGCGACCAATTCCCCGAGCCGGTGCCGTTGCACCTGACGATCGCGCACCTCGCCGAGTAGCCCCGCGTACCAGACGAGTTCGTCCTCGAGCCTCGACCGAGCATCCGGGTCGACCAGATCCTTGAACACGCGGAGAGTACTGCGGAACCGGCGAATGGCCACGCGGGTGGCGTGTATCGGATCGAGTCCGCGGCGCAGCCACACATCACCCGCAACGATTTCGTCGATCTGGGTGCCGAGATAGTCGGTGAGTGCTCGCCGTGCCGGGTTCTCGGAATCGTCGTCCGCGCGGTGCGGCTCGAGTGCCAGCGCGCGCGCCAGTTTCGACGCGTACGACGACGTGTGCGCCCCGCTCCGAACGAGGCGGCCACCGATGTCGCGCAGCAGTCGTTCTTGACCGTGCTCCCCGAGTTCCACCTCGACTTCGCGCCACTGACTGGCAATGGCTCCACCGTTGTGGGCGGTTGCGGTGGCGCGCACCGAATCGTCCGCCAGTTCGGCCAGCGAGTTACCTGAGGAGTCGACTACACGGTGGCGCCGCCGGACGGTCGAGAGCGAGGCCACCCGCAGGAGAGGTTTGCCGAGCGCCACACCCGATACCGCGTTCGCCAGCTCGTCCGGGACGGACTCGTCACTTGTGGGCGGAAGCCGGACCTCGGTGCGGGCGTCGCCGGCGGGCACCTTGAGCTGCCATCCGAGGTCGTCGTCCCCCGAGCGGCGGCGAAGTGTCAGATGGTGACGGAGAAGGTCACGGTCGGCGGTGTCGAAGTAGACACTGTCGAGCCGGATGGTGTCGATGTCTTCCCGGCCCTGGTCGGGAACCAGGTCTCCGAGAGCCGGTACGACGAAGTCGAGGCTCACGTCGTATTTGTCTTCGCGTTCTGTCTGCTCCGCCGCCATCAGTCCAGTTTGCACCCCGCCTCTTTCGGATACCACCGGCGGAAAACATCGGGGTGCGCGCGGGTCCGGCTCTTCCACGCGTTCTCGCCGTATGTGCGGTACAACGGGTTGGCGGGGTCCCGTTCGACTCCGCGGGCTCGCGACGCCAGGTGCGGGGGCAGGGTAATCGTCGGAACTGTCGCGTCGAGTGCGGGATTGAGGAAGTACGGCACCGACAGCCGCTCCGGTGCCCCCGCCGGTGTGAGTACCCGGTGTCGGGTGGCCCGCAGATATCCACCCGTCGCGACCTCGAGTAGTTCGCCGATGTTGACCAGGAACGAGCCCGCGCGCGCCGGAGCGTCGATCCAGCTGCCGTCCTCACTCTCCACCTGCAGTCCCGTCGAGCCGGGCTCGAGGAGTAGGAGGGTGAGGACGCCCGAGTCCTTGTGGGCGCCCACACCCTGCTCACCGGTGTGATCGTCGCTCGGCCGTGCCGGGTACCGCACTACTTTGATGAGCGTGGCCGGGGCGTGAGCGAAGGCGTCGTCGAAGATGCCCGGATCGGCGTCGAGGGAGGCTGCCCAGTGTCGGAGCAGACGCATCCCGACCTCGGCCAGTGCCGCGTCGAACTGCTCGATTGTGGACTTCAGTGCTGGTAGTGCTGCGGGCCACTGGTTCGGGCCCTGCAACCGCAGGTAGTCGGTCGCATCCGGAACCGGGTCCCGTTCCGGTCCGATGTCGATCTGTTCACGCCAGTCGATCTCGCCGTTGGTCAGTTCCCCGCCGACCCGGTTATAGCCGCGGAAATGGGGACTGTCGATCATGGCGATCGACATCTTCGACTCTTCGGGCAGCGCGAAGAACTCCCGGGCAACCGAGAACACCCCGTCGAGGAGGCTGCGATCGACGCCGTGACCGTCGAGGTAGAAGAACCCGACGTGATGGGTGACCTCCCGCAGCCGCTCACGCCCGGCGGGGGTGTCCAGGTCGGCGAGGTCGATGACGGGAAGCACGTCTCCACGGTATCCCCGTGGTGAACTCCGGGCGAATGTACCTTTCGACGCGACCAGTGAGTCCGAAGGTACATTCGCCCGGCGTACTACGGGGCCGTGATCAGCGATTCAGCACTGGCTCGCTCTCGTGGACGATCACTGCCGGGGGAGCGTCGACCTGAGCGATCCTGCGGGGAATCAGCGCGGCGAGGATCGCTCCCACGGCGGCCGCGACGGCGCCGATCAGGAACGCGACCTGGAATCCCCTGTCGGTGTACAGGATTGCGCCCTGCGTCACCTCCGGCGGGATCGGGGCGATGTACGAGTTGTTCATCACCGTGAACGCGACCACCGGCAGGACCGCGGCGACGATGCTCTGTGTCACGCTCACGATGCTCGCCGTTGTGGCCTGCAGTTGCGGCGGAACGGCCTCGATCAGCAGGTTCGGCACCGCTGCGTAGGCCAGCCCCATGCCTGTGCCGGTCAGGCCGGCGAAAATCAGAAGCAGCGCTTTGGAGTCGTGCAGCTGGGCGGTGAGCAGGAATCCGGCCGACATGAACAACATGCCCACGATCATCAACAGTCGGGGTCGGACGTTCTTGCCGACCAGGATGCCGACGACGATGCCGCCGACCACGACCATGCCCCCCAACGGAACCTGAAAGATCGCGAATCCTTCGGCGCTGACCCCGAACCCGTAACCCAACCCCAAAATCGCGGGAGTCATGGCCATCATCGGGAGCAGGATGGTGAACAGCGCGCTGCAGCCGTACGCGAGCCCGGAGCCCATCGACGTCAGCAGGATCGGCCGCCTGCGGAGGACGTCGAGGTCGACGAGGGGTTCCCGCACGATCCGGGCGGAGACGAGCCAGGCCGCTACCAATGCGACGCCGCCGGCGAGGAAGGCGAGCGTCGACGAGTTCGACCAACCCCAGATCGGTCCGAAGCTGACCGCGATCAGAATGCCCGCGATGCCGCCGCCGAGGAGGACCGCACCGAGGACGTCCATTCTCGACTGCAGACGTACCGGTGATTCGTCCGTGCTGAGCAGGATGAGCATACCGACGACGCCGAGTCCGACGACGAAGAACCAGAAGATGCTGCGGAAGCCGTGATTGTCGAGGAACCAGCCGGTGAGAAACGGTGCCGGGATGGCGATGAGGCCCATGCCGCTGGTGGCGACACTGACCGACAGGGCGACGGTTTTCGGCGGGAAGATGTCCCTGATCAAGGAGTAGCTCAGGAAGATGCAGGGAATCAGCACGCCGGACAGCGACCGGCCCACGATCAAGACCGCGTAGCTGGGTGCGACCGCGGAGACGAACGATCCGAGTGCGGCAATGAACGTGCACGCCAGCAGAATCTTGCGCTTTCCGTACACGTCGGCCGATTTGCCGAGGAGGGGCCCGGTGACGGCTCCGACCAGCAGGAACGAGGTGAGCAACCACGCGCCCTGCGTAGTGTGGTAGTGCTGGGAAATCGCCGGAACCGCCATCGAAATCATGATGTAGCTGACCGCGAGAATCTCCAGCAGCAGCATGATCGAGGCCAGGGAGAAAAGTAGCCGCGGCGACCAGTTCGGTGGTTCTCCGGGCAAGTCGATGGACGTGGTAGCAGGATCTATCATCGGGGTCCTCTCGGGTACCCACACGGTCCCTGTTCGGGATTGCGCCGTGCAGTGTGTCGGTGACCGCACCCGCCCTCCATTAGATGGAAGTGCGTGGGGTGAGAAGTGCGTGTTCGATATCACACTTGGCCACGGACGCACCCACCATGGGTGTGACCGCTCAGCGGAAGAACTGACCGCGTTGCGTCCGCTCACCGGAACAGTGCGCAGGCGAACGGGTCTAGAACCCCCAGCCCATCTGCGCGGAGTATTCGGAACCGAAGGCGCGGTCCAGGGCGTCGAGGGTTGACGAGTCGACGGCCCACAACCTGTTCGCTGCGGCGAACGCGCGTGCGCGGTGCGCACCGAGGTACAGGCTGCCCAGCACGTCCAGGGCGAGCACCACCTGCGGGTCCGCTTCGGTGCGGGTGCACACCGCGCGGCCGTCCCGCACGCGCAACGCGAATCGGCCGCCGGCATCGAGGAAGCCATCGTCGACCTGCATCACGACGTCGAGATCGCACCGGTATACCCGAGCCTCCAGCGCGGCGGGAACGTCCATGATCCGTACCCACAATTCGTCGTGACGGGAGGTCGTACGGACCAGCCTGCTGTCGGTCAACAGGTACGGCAGCGGATCGTCGGGAACAACGGAGGCCTCGATCCGCCGGACTAGGTCCAGTCCGAGCAGGGCCCGCCACAGGGCGATATGGCTGTCGTCGGTGACCGAGCGGAACTCCTGGACGCGCGCGGTCGTCCCGTGCTCTCCGGAGACGCAGCGGTAGAGGACGTACCCGTCGTCGTGGAGCAGTCCGAACAGACTCGTACCGCCGCCGCGCTCGTTCTCCGGGTCGGCGAAAATTCGGTCCCACACGTTGTCCGGGCGTACCTGGGCACCGGGTGTACGTCGCTGCCACTGGTCGTAAATATCGGTGATCGACGGACGCGCCTCGACTGGGCGGACCATGCGCACACCACCGGGATCGGGGACATCCTGGTGTAGTGCAGCGAACCGGCGATCGATTCTGACCGTGGATTCGACAGTGGCTGGACCATACCCGAACCGGCCGTAGATCCCGCCCTCGCTGGCGGTCAGAATCGACAGCGGCACACCCGCCCGCCGGAGACGCGCGTGTTGTTCTGTGTAGAGCGCGCGAAGGATGCCCCGCCGGCGATGTGTGGGGGCAACGGTCACCGCGGTGATCCCGGCCGCCGGGACGCCGACACCACCGGGCACTGTGACCGTCATCGGAATGTCCATGGTGGCGCCCACCACGGCAGCACCGTCCAGTGCGATGACAGGACGGTCGGCGCCCACCAGTCCTTTCCAGAAGGCTGTGAGCTCCGGCGTCTGCGGCGTCGCAAAACAGATTTCGTTGAGCAGCACGATCTTCGGCCAATCCTGCTCCGTCGCCGTCCTGATCGTGATCCCGCCGGTGGTGGTCGTCATGCCCCGACACTGGCACACCACACTCTGCGCTGCACGCGAATATCAGCCGACCCGTGAGCGACGACGGCGCACAAGCTCAGGCTTGTTCGGCGGCGATCCGTCCCGAGTGCACCGCGTCGACCAGTACCGCGTGGTCGGCTTCCGTTCGATCGGCGTAGCGGACGGCGTACCGCCCGATCGCTTCGTCCAGTTCTTCGTCGCCGGCGAAGTAGCCGGCGAGTAGCCGCGGATCGAGCGAGCGGGTGTGTGCACGTGCGAGGAGGGCGCCGGCCAGGCGGCCGTAGTCGTCGAGATGGTCCTGCGCGAGACCGGTGGGATCGATGTCACCTTTGAGGTTCCGGAACTGCCGCACGATGTAGGGAAGGCCGTCGATTGTGGTCCAGCCCAGGAGAATATCCGACTCCGCCTGCACCAGCCGGGCGCCGTGCACGATCCGCTTGCCTTCGTGTTTCGGCGTGCTGACAGGCAGGTACGGCGACAGCGCCGACGGCCGAGCCTGCTTGAGCTGCAGGACGAGCGCCTCGTCCCGGTTGCCCTGCAGCAGGGCGATGTAGCTGCGCAGTCCCACACTGCCTGTTCCGACGATCCGGAAGGCGACATCGGAGACCGCGAACCGGCTGATCAGGTTGCGGCGCGACTCGCGCAGTGATTCGACATACAGTTCGAGTCCGTCGATCACGGCATCGGCAGTGGCCTGTTCGACACGTGTGAGAACCGGCGGGTTCTCCACGAATCGCCGTCGCCGTGTCCCGGTCTCGTGGTCGTCGAGTTGCTCGGTCCATTTGGCCGCCACCTTTTCGCTGGTGTTGCGGCGGGCCTTCTGCGCGGCCTTGTCGAAGTCGTCGAGCAAGTCGTCTGCTTTCGCCCGTTCGAGCGCCGACTTGTCGGGGAGAGCGTTCCACGACTGCAGGAATGGCTGTTCGGCGAGCTCACGAATGGTGCGCCGATACGAGGTGACTGCATCCTCGGCGGCCTCGATGCAGCCGCGCTCGGGAACACTGCCCTCGCGTCCGGCGAGGACCAGGCTCGCGGCGAGACGTTTGAGGTCCCACTCCCACGGACCCGGGAGCGTCTCGTCGAAGTCGTTGATGTCCATCACGATCTGTCCGTCCGGTGTCCCGTACAGGCCGAAATTGGCGGCGTGCGCGTCGCCGCACAGTTGCGCCGTCAACCCGGTGACCGGTGAACCGGCGAGGTCGGCTGCCATGAGACCGGCAGCGCCTCGGAAGAACGAGAAAGGGGAGGCGATCATCCGCCCGATCCGCAGCGGCAGCAGAGAAGTCAGCCTGCCCTCGTTGGTGGCGTCGACGAACTCGAGCACGCCGGGCCGGTCTGCCCCGGCGGCGGGGTGGTCGTGCGCCCTGGACGGCACGGATGCCCGCAGTGCGTTGCCACGCGCAGCGACGTCGTCCGCCTCGACCCTCGTTCGCAGGTCGACCCGCGCTCGGTCGGTCGTCACGATGGTGACCATATCCCAGGCACTCGGCATTCGACTAAGGTCCGGTGCATGCGGAGCAAGTGTGGCAACCGTGCCGCAGGGTGAGGCCGGAACCTTCCGACGTCGGGAACCGGTCATGCGCCGGGAATCGTGGGGTTTCGCTATCGGGTCGGTGTTGTTCGCGCTCGGGGCACTGCAGGTGTACGGGGACGCCGTCGGCCGGGAGATCGACAATGCGACGTATTTCGTCGGATCGCTGTTCTTCACGTCCGCCGCGTACATCCAGCTCCGACTCAGTGGGCGACCGGTGCCCGGTGCCGAATCCTTACGCGTCGAGCGCTACGACTGGTGGGCGGCGCTGATCCAGTTCGCCGGCACACTTCTGTTCAACCTCAGCACGGGGGTGGCACTCGTCCACGGCCTGACGGTCGAACAGGACGAAGCGTGGCAGTGGCGGCCGGACCTGTTCGGGTCGACCGCCTTCCTCGTTGCCAGTGGCCTGGCGGTAGTGGCCACCACCGAAACCGACAAATTGTGGGATCCCCATGCTCGCAACTGGCGGAGCACCTGGCTGAACATGATCGGGTCGGTGGCGTTCGGCGTGTCGGCCGTCGGCCGTCGGCTCCTTCATATTGCCTGGAACGGACATGCCGGCCGATCCGGTGGCTGCAGATCTCGGAACGTTCGTGGGCGCGCTCTGCTTCTTGGTGGCCGCGCTGTTGATGCGCCCGCCTCACCGCACGTATTCGTCGAACCAGTCGAGTACCCGGTCGTAAGCTTCGCTCGCCGCCGCGGGGTTGTAGCGTTGCCCGGTGTCGTTGAAGAAGGCGTGGTCGGCACCCGGAATCGTGACGACCTCGTGGGGCAGTGCGGCACGAGCCAATGCGGCGGCTGCGGCGTCCCGGCTCGCGTTCACCCGGGCATCGTGCTCCGCATAGATGGCCAGCACCGCGGCCCGGGAACTCGAAAAATTCGCGTTCTCCGGCAGGGGTCCGTAGAACGGGACGGCGGCGGCCAGTCGGGGTTCACCGGAGGCCAGAAGTAGCCACACCATTCCACCGCCGAAGCAGAACCCGACCGCGGCCGTTTTCTTGTTCGGCACCCGTCGTTCGAGTTCGTCGACGCCGGCCTTCATGTCCGCGACGAAGCGTTCCGGCGGCACCTTCGCCAGTGTCGCCGTGGCCTGAGCGGGATCCGTGAAGGACGCGGTGCCGCCCTCTTCCGACAACAAGTCGACAGCGAGAGCAGAGTACCCTTCCCCTGCGAATCGACCTGCCACCGAACGAATATGGTCGGTGAGCCCTTTGTTCTCATGGATGACGAGTACTGCTCCGCGGGGCGAGGCCGCCGGCGCCCAGGCTCCTTGGAGGGTTCGTCCGTCGGGTCCGGGTAGCGTCACCGATTCTGTGGCGACGGCGCCTGCCGCACCGGGTGGTGGGGATGCCTCACTGGACGCGGTGCTCGCCGTGGTCGTGCCTGGGTCGTTGGTGCAGGCGGCGAGGAGTGAGGTGGCGGCAGCCACACCGAGGCCTATCAGGCCCAGTCTTCGCAGGGCTTCCCGTCGGGTGAGGAGGCCGTCGGCATGGTCGACCGCGATCTCCTCGGCGATATAGCGTTGCAGTGGCGTCATGATCGTCCCCGTCCGAACGGCCGTTGCAGAGCATTTTCGCGCGTCCGCGCCCCTACCGGAGCTACGCCGGTGCGAAGAATTCCAACGCGATGTTGTCGGGATCGCGGAACGAGATACCCGATCCGTAGTGGGCGGTCTTGATGCCTCCGTGCTCGATGCCGAGGGCGTCGAGCCGATCCCGCCACACCACCAGATCGGAACACTGGAACGCCACGTGGTCGAGCCCCACCTGCCGTTCGTCGAACGTGCTCTCGGAACTGCCGCCGGTGTGCGCGTGTAACCCGAACAGCATCCCACCGTCCAGTGCGAACACGGTGTGATGGAAGGTCCCCGACTCCTCGTCCTCGTCGAGGACGGGTGCCGAATCGAACAACGCGCTGTACCAGGCGGTGCTGGTCGGCAGGTCGGAGACCGTGATCGCGATGTGGGCCAAGCCCGGGAAACTGGACATGTGTGGCATCCCTTCTCCGGCGAAGTTCGTGCGCGGATCCATACGACAGTATCGACTTCCGCCACCCGGCACACCCAGAAACCGCTCGAGCGCACTCGGCTGGGGCGGCTAGCCTGGGACGATGCGCACCGTGGGCGTCGATCTCGCCGCCGAACCGAACAGAACGGCAATGGCAGTCGTCGAGTGGTCGGAAGGCGAGGCCCGCGTCGAATCGGTGATCCTGGGCGTACGCAACGACGCCATCACCGCCGCAATCCTCGACAGCGACCGGGCGGGAATCGATGCACCTTTCGGCTGGCCCGACGCCTTCGTGCAGATGGTGTCCGCACATCATGCCGGCCGGATGGCGGCCACCGAAGAACTGTCACACCGCGCCGGCCGGCGACCCCTGACGAAACGTCGGACCGACCTCGTCGTCCAGGCTGCCACCGGCATCGCACCGCTCAGTGTCTCCGCTGACCTCATCGCGCACGTGGCACTGCGCTGCGCCGGAATTCTCGCCGAACTCGGCGACCTCGGCGCCGACGTCGACCGCGTCGAAGGCCGGGCCGTGGAGGTGTATCCCGCCGCTGCCCTGCGGCGGTGGGGACTGCTGTCGCGCGGCTACAAGCGGTCCGCGAATCGGGTGACCCTGGGGGAGTTGGCCGACACCCTTCTCACCTCGGCGCCGTGGATGGACCTCGGGGCGCACGAACCACTCTGTCGCACCTCGGACGACGCCCTCGACGCCGTCCTGTCCGCTGTGATCGCGCGCGCGGCGGCCGTGGGACGCACGGAGATGCCCGACGACGCGGACCGCAGGATCGCCCGTCGCGAGGGCTGGATCCACGTGCCCGTGGGCAGCCTGCAGTCGCTGCGGCCGACGCTGTGAACCGAAACCAGGCAAAGTGGACAGCACACGCACAGTGCGTGGCGAGGACAAAGGAGACCCATGGCTTTCTGGGATCAGCTGAAGGCAAAGGCGTTCGAAATGAACGGCCAGCTCAAGACGAAAACGGCACAGTTCCAGAACAAGGAGTTCGCCAACGCCAGCATGGCTATGTGCGCGCTCATCGCCGCGGCTGACGGCACGATCGACCCGTCGGAACGACAGAAGACTGCGACGCTGATCACCAGCAACGAAGCGCTCAGTGTCTTTCCCTCGGACGAGCTGCGTCAGAAGTTCGAGTGGTACTGCAGCAAGCTGCAGTCGGACTTCGAGTTCGGCAAGATCGAAGCCACCGCCACCATCGCGAAGTTGAAGTCCAAGCAGGATCAGGCGCGGGCCGTGATTCAGATCGGCATCGTCATCGGCGGCGCGGACGGCAACTTCGACCAGCACGAGCGAAATGTGGTGCGCGACGCCTGTTTCGCCGTCGGGATTGCTCCGGCGGAATTCGAACTGTGACGTAAACGGTGGCGCGCCCCTAGAGGTGGCGCGCCACCGACTGCGACGTCGATCCCATGATCGAACAGTGGCTGACACGAGAAGTTGGCGTCACCCGGCGCAGCGGAACCTCCACGCCGGGGGCGTGCTCATCCGGGTCGCGGGTGTCAGCGGCACCAATGCCGAAGGACCTTTGCCGTGAGCTCGGCCCGACTCAGGTGGTGATGGTGATGGCGCGGTCCCCGCTGGTGCTGCACCTCGGAATGGACTTCGCGAATGATTTCGAACATCCCTCCGCCCTCCATTCTCTGCATCCTGCCCCGGAGCAGGACGCACCGGGGCGTCTAATTCCGTTTTACCCCATCGGTGGGCTTTCAGACGGGTTTCGGGCATACCTTTTCCAGCGTCGTTCAGCGGGGCCGCCGTAGGGTCGAGGCAGTGGCACAACCCGATATCGATGGAGGCTGACCGATGACCGAAGTTCTGGACCGCAGCAAGATCTACATCGACGGAGCGTGGGTCGATTCGCAGGGGACGGGGCGTATCGATGTCGTCAACCCCGCCACCGAAGAGGTCATCGCTGTGGTCGCGGACGGCACCGCAGAGGACGTCGACCGCGCCGCCGAGGCCGCCCGCGCCGCGTTTCCCGCGTGGTCGGCGCTCAGCGGAGAAGAGCGCGGCCAGTACCTGCGCAAGGCGGCCGGTCTCGTGAAGGAGCGAGTCGACGAACTCGCCGCCCTGGTATCGAGCGACATGGGGATGCCCGTGCGGCTAGCGAAGCCTGTGCAGATCGGGATGCCATTGGCGAACCTCTCTGCCTTCGCCGAACTGGCCGCCAACTACAACTTCGACGCCCAGGAGGTTGGGAATTCGCTGATCGTGCGGGAGCCGATCGGCGTGGTCGGTGCCATCACCCCGTGGAACTTCCCCCTCCATCAGGTGGTCCTGAAGGTCGGTGGCGCCCTCGCCGCGGGTTGCACCGTGGTGCTCAAGCCGACCGAGGTGGCACCCCTCATCACCTACGCCCTCACCGACATCTTCCACGAGGTCGGTCTGCCGGCCGGCGTGTTCAACCTCGTCAGCGGGTACGGCCCCGTGGTCGGGGAGGCAATCGCCGGACACCCCGAGGTAGACATGGTCTCCTTCACCGGCTCCACCCGCGCCGGTAAGCGCGTCGCCGTCGTCGCAGCCGAGACGGTGAAGAAGGTGGCGCTCGAGCTGGGCGGCAAGTCGGCCAACGTCATCCTCGACGACGCGGACCTCACCAAGGCCGTCACCGACGGGGTGGGCAAGTGCTATTTGAACTCGGGTCAGACGTGTTCGGCCCTCACCCGCATGCTCGTCCCAGCCGACAAGGTGGACGAGGCGGCCGCGATCGCTGCGCAGGTCGCCCAAAATTATGCCGTCGGCGACCCGACCGCGGCCACGTCGGTCCTCGGGCCGCTGGTCAATTCGAATCAGCTCAAACGCGTCCGAAGCTACATCGAGCAGGGAATCGCCGAGGGTGCCGAGCCTGTTCTCGACGGACGCGAAACCGGTCAGGAGAAAGGTTATTTCGTCGGCCCCACCATCTTCTCCGGGGTCACCGAAGACATGACGATCGCCCGCGAAGAGATCTTCGGACCTGTGCTCTCCATCCTCGGGTACCAGGACGAGGAGGACGCGGTCCGGATCGCCAACGCCACCGAGTTCGGGCTCGCCGGCGGCGTCTGGTCCGGCGACAAGGACCGTGCCGATCGCGTCGCCCGGCGGCTACGGGCCGGCCAGGTCGAGGTGAACGGCGGCGCCTTCAACACCAACGCCCCGTTCGGTGGGTACAAGCAGTCGGGTATCGGGCGTGAAGCCGGTGTACTCGGCTTCGAAGAGTTCCTCGAGGTCAAGTCGATCCAGCGGTAGGCGGCTCCGCCGCCTGTGCGCCTTTTTGGTAGTGACTGCTACCAAAAAGGCGCACAGGCGCGAAGCGCCATTGGCCTCACGCTGAACCGAATCCGTGACCGCACCTCCGCCTGGTCCTACCCTCGAATCGAGGGGTGGACAGCGGAGATGAGGAGAACGACATGGATCTCGGTCTAGGCGGCAAGCGGGCGATCGTCACCGGCGGCAGCCGCGGAATCGGTCTCGCGATCGCGCGCAGCCTCGCGTCGGAGGGGGTCGACGTGGTGCTCGCTGCCAGGGGCGTCGAGGCGCTGGAATTGGCGGCGAAGACGCTGTCGCAGGAGACCGGACGGCGGGTGCTCGGGGTTCCCACCGACACCGGCGACGACGACTCGGTGCGCGCCCTCGTACAGCGAACGGTGGACGAACTCGGTGGTGTCGACATCCTCGTGAACGCCGCCGCAACCCCGTGGAGTGCGGGCAAGCCGAGCGACTTCGCGTCCACCACCGACGACGTGGTGCGCGGCGAACTCGAGATCAAGGTGCTCGGATACCTGCGGACCGCCCGGGCCGTGGCACCGCACCTCGTGGAAGAGGGGTGGGGGCGGATCATCAACATCAGCGGACTCGGTGCACGCCAGGCCAACTCCATCGCCCAGACCGTGCGGAACGTCGGTGTGTCGGCGCTGACGAAGAACCTCGCCGACGAACTCGGACCGCACGGCGTGAACGTCACCGTGGTGCATCCGGGACTGACGCGGACGGAACGTCTCGTAGACCGCCTTGCCAAGCAGTCCGAGGACGAAGGTGTGCCGGTGGCCGAACTGGAGTCGCGGCTGGCCACCAACTCGATCCACCGGTTGATCGACGCGAGCGAGGTTGCCGACGTCGTCACGTTCCTCGCGTCACCGCGCAGCGTCGGGATCACCGGCGACGCGGTTGCCGTGGGCGGCGGTGTTCCGGGGGCCGTCTACTACTGAGGTCGGGCGAGGGACAGCGCGCGGTCGCGTTCGGTGACCTCCCGTGCGGCGCGTTCACCGGACCGGACGGCTCCGTCGATCCAGCCACACATTACGGACGAACTTTCCGTGCCGGCCCAGTGAATGCGGCCGCAGGGCTCGCGGAGGGTGTAACCGAACTGGGTGAGGACACCCGTCGGCGCATGGCTGAGCATGCCGCCGCCGGAGTACCGCTCGACGCTCCAGTTCTGCTCGATGTAGTCGACGGGGGAGGCAGTCTTGGCTCCGAACCTCGCGGTCAACTCGCCGAGCACTGCTTTCTTCCGCTCGGCCTCCGAGAGTCGTCCCAGCCGGCGGGCGATCGGTCCCTCGACGATCACGCACAGAACACCGGGACGTCCTGTGTCGGTACTGGCGTCGATGGTGATCGTCGCGGGGGAGTCGGGTGCCGCCGACTGTCCCGACAGTCCGGCGGCGCGCCAGAAGGGTTCGTCGTAGAGGACGGCGATCTTCATGACGGCACCGCTCGGCATCCGCTGGTGCAGGAACGACCGATCCATCGGCAGCAGCGGTTCGTAGAGGATCTGGCTCGCGATCGCGAGGGGTACCGCGACGATCGCCCTCCGGGCCCGGACGGCCAGATCCGCCGAGCGGACGGTCACGCCGTCGCCGTCCTGCGTGATGTCCCGGACGGGTTGTGACAGATGGAGTGCGTCGCCGATCTCGGCTGCCATCGGACGGTAGACGGCACCCATTCCACCGACAGGTCGCGCGTCCTCGGCGGCGTCCTTCACACCGAGGACGAAACTCGGACCGCCGCCGGACGCCATCTGGTACAGGACGAACAGCATCGACACCTCGGACGCCGCGGACGTGTAGCAGCCGGCGATGGCGGTCTCGAGAAGGTCATGGGCCGGCTTGGACAGCGTGTTGTCGCCGAGCCATTTGGCGAGGCTGATCGAGTCCCACTTCGCTGCCTTCTTCGCCTCCCACGGCGCGTCGAGCGGGATCGTCTTACACATCTCACCCAGTTCGACGAACACGGCCCCGAGATTCGCTGCCGCCCAGGGACTCATCGTCAGGGGAATCGTGCCCTTGTACCGGTACTGTTTGCCATCGACGACCATCATCGACTCGCCGTCGGTGTACTGCTTGTAACTCTTGACGCCGAACTCGTCCATCAGGGCGTAGATCCGGTCCTGTCCCGGCCCGATCCACGCGCCGCCCCGATCGATCCACGAACCGTCCTCGCGGACCTCGGTGAAGGTCCGCCCCCCGATCCGGTCACGCGCCTCCACCAGCGCGACCGATTGTCCGGCCTGCTTCAAACGCAGTGCCGCCGTCAGTCCGGCGAACCCTGCGCCTACGACGCAATAGTCGACTTCGATGTCTGCCATGACAAATTCCCTCGCGCTCGCCCCGCGACCTCGTGCGGCCGTATTAATGGATGCGTCGCGATTGGTCCTGGGGTGTGAATTCCTCTCTCCGGGAGCGAAACCGCCGCGCACAGAACGTCTTCATCCTTACTCGCGGCGAGTAGTGCGGTCAAGGCCCGACCCGTGAGTACTTGTTAACCGCCCGCGGTTAACAAGTACTCACGGGTGGGGACCAGCGGAAACACCTGCTCGGCGATGCGCTCGAGCTCTTCGTGCGCGGGGGAGCACTGGATGAGCAGCAGAGTGAGACCGGCGTCCTGGTAGGCGCGGATCTTTTCGGCGACTTGTTCGGGGGTGCCGACGAGGTCGGGTCGCAGTCCGCGCGTGCCGACGGAGTATTCGCGCTTGGACAGCTCGACGTCGAGTTCGGAGTTCTTCACGAATTCCTCGAACGACGCGTACCCGGGCGAGTGGGGGTCGACGGTGGTGATGCGTTCGAGTTCGGCGCGGGCCTCGGCTTCGGTGTCGCGCACGATGATGTATGTGGACATGCCGAATTCGGCCATGTCCCGCTGGCGGATTCGCTGTGACCGCGCGTTCATGTCCGCGATCTTCGACCGCACCTCGTCGACGGTGCCGCCGTGCAGCACGTACGAGTCGGCGAAGGTGGCGATCGATTCGCGGCCGCTCTCGCTCTCCCCGCCGGCGAAGACCGGGGGATGAATTCCGGGCTTCGGCGACAGAATCGAGTCGCGCACGCTGAAGTGCTCGCCCTGGTAGGTGAACGGAGTGTGCTCCCAGAGCCCACGGAGAACGTCGACGAATTCGCCGGCTTGCCGGTATCGGTCGTCGTGCCGGGTGAAGGCGCCGCCGTACTGCCGGGCTTCCTCCTCCCACCACGCGGCGACGACGTTGAGCGCGAACCGTGCCGTACCGGCATCGGTTGTTCCGGCGATGTCGGTGATCGTCGCCGATTCCTTCGCGGTGACCGCCGGTAGGTGGAATCCGGGTCGCACCGCCGTCATCACCCGGAGTTGTTCGGTGACCGCGAGGATCGCCGACGACAGCGACCACGCCTCGAGGCTGGGCGCGTCGACGCCCTTGCGGTCGTTGAGATAGAGCTCCGGCACGAGGGTGGTGTTGTACCCGAGACGATCGGCGAGCTGTGAGAGCTTCTTGACGTAGTCCCAGGTGGCGGGCATCCCTTCGTCGCCGAGGTTGCGCAGGAAGCCGCCGTAGATGGGCGTCCAGTAGCCGAAGTGCATGTCATTCCTCCGTGATGGCGTCGAGCGAAGCACGCAGATCGTCGACGAGGTCTTCCAGGTTTTCCAGTCCGATCGACAATCGGACGGTGCGGTAGCCGAATCCGGCGTCGTGGAGTTGCGTGTCGTCGAGGTGACTGTGCGTGGTGGTGGCGGGGTGCACTACCAGCGACCGCGCGTCGCCGATGTTGGCGACGATGGCGAACAACTGCAGCGAGTCGATGAACTTCGCCACCTTCGAGTCGTCGACGGCGAGATCGAAGGAGAAGACCGAGCCGGCGCCCCGCGGCAGGTACCGCTGGGCGGCGTCGTGCCACCGGTTGTCCGGCAATCCGGGGTAGTTGACCTTGGCGACCGTGGGATGGCGGTCGAGAAAGTGTGCGATCGCCAGTGCCGAGCCGACTTGTCGTTCCAGCCGCAAGTCCAGCGTCTCCAACCCCTGAAGCAGCTGAAATGAATTGAACGGGGACAGTGCGGGACCGAGATCGTGGACGATCTTCGTCTTCGCGTAGACGAGATACGCGCTCTGCTCGCGGCCGAACTCCTCCCACAGCACGAGGTCGCCGATGCGCGGGTAGGGCTCGGTGAACTGGGTCCACCGCTGCGGCTCCGCGCCGAAGTCGAACGTGCCGAGGTCCACGATCACGCCACCCAGCGAACTGCCGTGCCCGCCGATGAACTTGGTGGCCGAATAGACGGTGATGTCGGCGCCGAAGTCCCTCGGGCGGAGCAGATACGGGGTGGCGATCGTGTTGTCGACGATCAGCGGGACCCCCGCCTGGTGCGCGATGTCGGCCACCGCCCGGACGTCGAGCACGGAGGCGACGGGGTTGCCGATCGTCTCGGCGAAGAAGGCCCTTGTCTCGGGACGCGCGGCCGCACGCCAGGCGTCGAGGTCGTCCTGATCGACGAGCGTGACCTCGATCCCGAAGTCCGCGAAGGTGTCGGTGAGGAGATCGACGGTTCCCCCGTACAGCTGCCGGGCCGCGACGATGTGCTGTCCGGACTTGGCGAGGGTGAGGAGTGCGACCGCGACGGCGGCCTGCCCGGACCCCGTGGCCAGGGCGGCGACTCCACCGTCGAGATCGGCGAGGCGCTGCTCGAACACGGCCTGGGTGGGATTCCCGGTGCGGCTGTAGAGGTTTCCCTTCCGTCGGAGGGAGAAGATGTCTCGCGCCTGTTCGAAGCTGCCGAAATCGTAGGCAACCGATTGGTAGATCGGGGGGATCGCGGTGTTCTGCGGCGTTCCGGGTTGATAGCCGGTGCGGACCTGCCGGGTCGCGAACCCTGTGGTCTCGGGCATCGGTGTGCCTGTCCCTTCGTCGATACTTCTGAATGGGCATGGGTGAACTTCAAAGCGGATGAATGGCAGAGCAAAACGAATATGTTCGGAACAAAACACGAAGCGCGGCGAGAAGGCACGCGTTTTGTTCTGCTCGAGCTTTAGTCTTGTTCGATCTCGCGCGTGTGGGTCAGGGTGACGCAGTCAATCCTGCGAACAACCCCCGAATGAGGTAATCAGTGGACATCGACTGGCTGGAACCCGAAGCGACTGTGCGTGGCTCGGTGATCGTCGTCGCCGGCCGCGGTGAGCGTGCTCACGTGTACCGCCGGTTCGCCCGCCGGATCGCCTTCGATGGTTACCGTGTCGCGGTGGTGGAGAACGATCCCGCGGCGACTGCTCGGGTGATCGCCGATGCGGAGACCGATCTTCCGGTCACCGTCGTCGGGTCGGACAGTGGCGCCCTGACCGCCCTCGACCTGGCCGCGACGCATCCGGCCGTGTCCGGGGTGGTGGCCGCCGGTCTTCTCGTCGCGGGGACCGAGGCCTTCACCGGAGAGTGGGACGGCGAACTCGAGATCCGCTCCGCGTGTCCCGTGCATCGAGGGGTCCTGTCGTCGGCCGACGCTCTCGAGCGGGGAACGCTCGGTGCGGAGACTCCGGTGGCCACGGCGGATTCGCTGACCCACGTGCAGGTTCCGGTCCTCGTCGTGCACGGAGGCGCCGACGTTCTGAGCCCGGCAGCGGACGTGCTGGTTGTCACGTCCGCGTTGCCCGACGCCCGGGTCGTCGTGGTTCACGAGGGGCTGCACGACATCCTCAACGACGTGTCCCACCGGTCGGTCGCCGCCGAGATCGTGCAGTTCCTCGAGCGTCTCCGCCTGCCCGGTACGCCCGACATCATCCTTCGCGAACCGGCCGGGGCACTCGCGCAGTCACCGTGACCCGCACGGCGAAGGGCCGGTAGTGGTTGTCGATCGAAGGGGTGTGGATGTCAGCGGTTCTGGAGTCGGAGGCGATTGCTCCGGAGTGGTTGCTCGACAAGATCGACGGCCGCACCGCGGAACTGGCCGATGCCGTCGCCGACCTCATCAGGTCGGGTGAGCTCAGCCCCGGCGATCGCCTGCCGACCGTCCGCGCACTCGCGAAATCGACCGATCTCAGTGTCGGTGCGATCGTCAGCGCCTGGGGCCGCCTGCAGGAACAGGGGTTCGTGCAGACCCGCCGCCGCGGCGGCACCGTCGTTCTTCCGCCGCTCGACAGTGTGCCCGAGCGTGGCATACCGGACTGGCGTGGCGTCGACCTGGCGCAGAATGCACCCGACCTGGCGCTGCAGCCGTCCCTGTCCGACGCTTTGTTGTCGAGTCTGGACGCCGAGACGTTGAATGTGTTCGGCCGGGAACTGATGACCGAGCGGTTGAGGAATGCCGTCGCCCCGGGGTGGCCGTTCGAACCGGAGGCCTGGGCCACGGC
Source organism: Rhodococcus sp. MSC1_016 (assembly GCF_023667485.2). Taxonomy (NCBI): domain Bacteria; kingdom Bacillati; phylum Actinomycetota; class Actinomycetes; order Mycobacteriales; family Nocardiaceae; genus Rhodococcus; species Rhodococcus sp. MSC1_016. Next base: position 3,457,790 of record NZ_JAMOZI020000001.1, on the reverse strand, counting down.
GGGCGGCGGCACCGAGGCGCTGTTGCTGGCCGTGGAGGCGGCCGCCCCACCCGGTTCGATGGTGGCCGTCGACGAGCCCCTGGGCCCGGGCGTTCTCGACACCCTCCGCGATCTGGGGCTGGATGCGGTCGGGGTGGGCGCCGATCGCGACGGCCCCCGGCCGGACGCTTTGGACGCGGCTCTGACCGCCGGTGCCGTGGCCTTCGTGTTTCAGCCCGGTGCACCGTTCGCAGTCGACCATGCGGTCAGCGCGCAGCGCACGAGTGAACTCGCCGAGGTGCTGCGACGGCATCCGGCGGTGTGGGTCGTCGAAGACGACTCGATCGGACCGCTCGAACCGCAGCAGCCTCCCTCTCTGGGATCGGTACTACCGCAGCGTGTCGTCCGGATCCGTAGCTACTGCAAGGCATATGGGATCGATGTGCGGACCTCCGTTCTCGGCGGATCCCGCGAACTGATCGAGAAGGCCATGAAGGTGCGCAGTCACGGAGTCGGCTCGAACAGCCGGATCCTGCAGAATACCCTCGCCCACCTGATCGTCAGCGACGACGCCGAGCAGGCGGTCACTACGGCGCACGAGCGCTACACCGCCAGACGCACGTCGCTGCTGGCGGCGCTGATCGACCGTGGCATAGAGGCTTTCGCGGGCCCGCACAGTCTGGTCGTGTGGGTCGCGGTGTCGGACGAGACCGCGGCCCTCGTCGCGTTGGCGCGGCAGGGCATCTCGGTGGGGGCCGGCTCCCGCTCGTTCGTGCAGGCGCCCGCACGTCAACTCCTGCGCCTGTCGGCCACCCAGTTGCCGGACGACCCGGACCTGATCGGGCAACTCGCCGACGTCGTCGCGGTGGCCGTCGCGGAGTCGTCGCGCGAATTCTTCGACTGATCGGACTTTGTTCGACAGCCCTGCGGGACATACGAAATATGTTTTGAAACATCGAGAATTTAATACTCTGCACGCGTCTGTTTGCTCCATACACTTCAACGCGGCGTGCCGAGGCAGGTGCCTGACGGCGAACGACGAAGGAGCGAGAACATGACGAGACGGCAACTGAAATTGGGAGCTGTCCTCACCCCCACGGGTGGGCCCGGGCACCCGTACACCTGGCTGGACCCGGAGATTCCCGCCGACGCGAGCGTCGACATCGACTGGTACATCCGGTACGCGCGACTGGCCGAGCAGGCGCGGTTCGACCTCGTGTTCATCGTCGACAGCCAGTTCATCACCCCGGACTCGCCCCCGCACTACCTGAACCGGCTCGAGCCGCTGACGCTGCTGTCGGCGCTCGCGGTGGCCACCGAGCACATCGGGCTCGTCGGCACGCTGACCACGTCGTTCAACCAGCCGTTCAACCTCGCGCGACGGTTCGCGTCCCTCGACCTGATCAGCCGCGGCCGCGCCGGCTGGAACGTGGTCACGAGTGGCGACTCGGGTACCGCCGGAAACTACGGCCTCGAGGAGCATTACGACTACGCCACCCGCTACGGCCGGGCCCTCGAGCACGTCGAGGTCGTCAAGGCTCTGTGGGACTCCTACGAGGACGACGCGTTTCCGCGCGACCGGGAGGCCCGCCGCTTCCTGGACCCGGACAAGCTGCACACCCTCGACCATCGGGGTGAGCACTTCTCGGTGGTGGGCCCGCTCAACATCGAACGCTCGCGGCAGGGGCAGCCGGTGATCTTCCAGGCCGGCGACTCCGACCAGGGTCGCGACCTCGGGGCGCGTATCGCCGACGGGATCTTCACGCACGCGCCGAGTTTCGAGGCGGGGGCGGCGTTCTACGCCGACATAAAGACCCGCGCGGCAGCCTACGGGCGCGCTCCCGAGGACATCGTGATCCTGCCGGGAGTCAGCGTCACCGTGGGCGACACCGACGCCGACGCGCGCGAGATCGAACGCGTGACCCAGCTGGCCGACAACGACTTCGGAAAATCTCTCCGGGAACTGGGCCGGCCGTTCGGCTGGCACGACTTCCGGCAGTACGACCTCGACGCGCCGTTCCCTGCCGAGGCACTGCAGCACGCCGAGCGCAGCTTCTACACGCAGGCCAAGAAGATCGCCGACCTCGCCGCCGATCGCGGGCTGACACTGCGGCAGACGGTCGAGGCACTCAGCGCGCCGAAGACGTCGCCGTTCACCGGCAGCGCCGAGACCGTCGCTAACGAACTGCAGCGCTGGCTGGACGGCCACGCCCTCGACGGCATCAACATCCACATCGGCCACCCGGCACAGTTCCAGCGCTTCGTCGACGAGGTGCTGCCGATCCTGCGTGAGCGTGGGGTCGTCCGGGAGGACTACGAGCAGAACACGTTGCGCGGCAACCTCGGCCTGCCCTTCGCGGAGAACCGTTACACCCGCGCGCGGCGTGAGGGAATCGACCCCGCCCCGCTGCCCGGCACCACCGCATCGCTGTCCGCGAGTGTCTGAATCACCACCCCCTTTGCATGGTCAGGAGCATCCAGTGAGCAAGAAGAGCCGGCGGATCGTCGGCGCCGTAATACTCGGAGTGATCGTCGGGATCGTTGCCACCGCGTGCGGCGGCGGCAGCAGCTCGGACGGCGCCGAGGTCAAGTGGGCGTTCAACCTCCCCACCTCCTGGGATCCGGTGACGAGCCGGACCGGAAACGACATCAACACGATCAGCCTCGCGTACGCGTCGCTGACCCGGCTCGACGCCGAGGGCAACGTCGAGCCGTCGCTCGCCGAGAGCTGGAAGTACAACGCCGACGGCACCGCCGTGACCTTCACCCTGCGTGACGGTCTGACGTTCTCCGACGGGACCGCCCTCGACGCCCAGGCGGTGAAGGCGTTCTTCGACCGCGGCAAGTCTCAGGACGATTCGTTCCTCCGCGACCAGCTCGCCGGCGTCACCGAGGTCACGGCCGACAGCGCCACCGACGTCACACTGCATCTTGCCGACGCCGACTACCAGATCCCCTACCTGGTCGCCGGGCGAACCGGGGCCATCGCCAGCCCGACCGCGGCCGCCGACCCGCAGAAGCTCAGTGTGTGGCCGGTCGGCGCCGGTCCCTTCAGGATCACCGACTTCGTCGCCGAGGACCACGCGTACTTCGAGAAGAACCCGAACTACTGGGACGCCGACAACATCCACATCGACCACTTCGAACTCAGCGTCGCCCCGGACCCGGCCACTCTCGTCGCCGGTGTCCAGTCCGGCTCCATCGACTTCGCGACGCTACCGGCTCTGCAGGCCAAGGAAGCCGAGGCCGCCGGTCTCGATGTGACCGTGAAGCCGTCGCTGGCCGCGAACGACGTCTCCATCAACCTCAACAAGGCCCCGTTCGACAATCCGAAGGTCGTCGAGGCATTCCGCTACGCATTCGACCGGCAGGCGTTCGTCGACGTCATCACGAACGGGTTGGGCAGCACGACGAGCCAGCCGTTCCCCAACGGATACCTCGCCTTCAACCCCGAGATCGAGAAGCTCTGGAACTACGACCCCGACAAGGCATCTCGTCTCCTGACCGAGGCGGGATACGGTCCCGGGCAATTGTCGATCGAGATCACCGCGCAGTCGGCGGCCACCAACCGGGCGGAGCTGGTGCAGTCGCAGCTGAAGAAGATCGGCGTCGAATCCACCATCAAAGTGGTGCCGCCGGGATCGTCGACGTGGCAGAGCGAGGTCTATATCGCGAAGAACCCGCAACTTGCGACGGACGGCACCATCGGGCGTGAATCCCCGGTGCAGAACCTGCTCGCCGTCTACGGTCCGGAAGGCATCATGAACCTCAGCGGCCCGCATGCGTCGCCGGAGTTCATCGCCGCGCTCGACGCCGTGCGTCGCACACCCCTCGAGGACCCGGACTACAAGCCGCGGCTGTGGCAGGCCGTCAAGGTCGGTGTCGAGCAGTCGCCGACCAACTACATCTTCAGCAATCCGTGGATCATCGTGTCCAACCCGGACCTGAAGAACCTGAACATCCTGCCGTCCCAGGTGCGGTGGGAAGGCGTCACGGTCTCGTGACCACCGCAGACGTCCAGACCGCCGGCACCAGGAGAACATTCGCTCTCCCGGTGCCGGCTGGTGCGCTCGGCACGGCGTTTCGGGTCGTGCTGAGCACCGTGCTGATCGTGGTCCCGGTCTTCCTGTTCTCCACCCTGATCACCTTCCTGCTCGGAGCGGCCAGCGGGCTGAATCCGGCCGCCGGGATCGCAGGCGACGCCGCGACCCCGGAGACGATCGCCCGCATCAACGCCGAATTCGGGCTGGACAAACCGGTCTGGCAGCAGTACGTCGACTGGATGTCGAGCATGCTGAGCGGTGACCTGGGCGTCTCGTGGTTCAGCAAGATCCCGGTCAGCGAGTTGATCGGCGAGCGGCTCGCCGTCAGCGCCTCGATCGCCGGTGTCGCACTGGTCATCGGACTCGCTTTCGGCGTCGGACTCGGAATACTCGCCGCCGTGTACAAGGGCAGCCTGCTCGACCGGCTGATCACCGCATACACGTCGGTGGCCTCCACGCTGCCGCCGTTCGTCATCTCGATCGGACTGATCCTCGTCCTCAGCGTCGGGTTGCACTGGCTGCCGTCGGCCGGGTACGTCCCGCCAGACGAGGACTTCGGTCGCTGGCTGTCGCTGATCATCATGCCCGCGATCGCGTTGAGCATGGACGTCGTCGCCGACATCGCGCGACAACTCCGCACCGGATTGGTCGCGGAGCTCGACCAGAACTACGTCACCGGCGCGGTGGTCCGGGGCATCAGTCCGGCCCGGATCCTGTTCGTGCACACACTGCGTAACGGCAGCGGTCCGGCGCTGTCCATCCTGGGGATGAAGATTCCTACGCTCATCGGCGGCGCCGTCGTGATGGAGACCATGTTCTCCATGCCCGGCTTCGGTCGCCTCGCCGCGGACTCGGCGCTGCGCGGAGACGTTCCCATCGTCCAGGGAACGCTCGTCGTGGCGATCGTGTTCGTGCTGTTCTGCAACATCGTCGTCAACATCGCGCAGAGCGCGTTGCAGCCGGCAACCAAGCGGAGAGACTGAAATCCCATGCTCACAGCAATCCTGCGTTATCACTCCGCTCGCGCCGCGGTGGTTGTCCTCGGGCTGATAGTGGTGCTCGCGGTTTTCGGGCCCGCCCTCGCGCCCTTCGACCCGCTCGTGCAGGACACGTCGGCAATCCTGCACGGCCCGAGCGGAACTCACTGGCTCGGGACGGACAACGTCGGGCGGGACGTGTTCAGCCGGCTGCTGGCGGGTTCGACCGTGTCGGTGCTGTCCGCACTGCAATGCGTCGTCGTCGGATTCCTCCTCGGCGTGATCCCGGGATTCCTGTCGGTGTACCTCGGACGCGGCGTGGAATGGTTCACCCTCCGGTTGATGGATGCGCTCATCACGCTGCCGTTCCTCGTGTTCGCCGTCGCGATGACCGCGCTGCTCGGAAACGGGCTGGCGCAGGCGATGTTCGCGGTCGGCATCCTCATCGCACCCGCGTTTTATCGGATCACTCGCGCCGCTGCACTGACCGTGGCCAACTCCCAGTACGTCGAGGCCGCCGAACTGATGGGGGCCGACACGTCCTGGATCATCCGTCGTCACGCGGTACGCAAGGTGCTGCCGGCGGTGGGGGTGACGTTCGCGGCGATGACCGGAGCCAGCCTCGTCATCGTGTCTTCGCTGACGTTCCTCGGGATCGGCGTCGTCCCACCCGACCCGACCTGGGGTGGACTCCTCGCCAGCGGACTGCAGTACCTGTACCAGGTTCCGTTCGGCCCCGTCGTGCCCGCGCTGTTGATCGTGGCGACCGTCTGGGCACTCAACGCCATCGCCGACGCGCTGCGGGATGCGACCGGCCAACCCCAACGCCGCGCCCGCAGGAAACAGGAGGTCACCTCGGATGTCCACTGACACATTGGATGCCACGTCGACACCCGCACCCATCCGCCCCGACCGGCCGGTGCTCACCGTGAGCGATCTGCGCATCGCGCTCGACGACGGAATCGAACTTGTCCACGGCGTCGACTTCTCCCTCGCACGCGGCGAAGCCCTGGGGATCGTCGGCGAATCGGGAAGCGGTAAGTCGCTGACCTGCCGGGCCATCCTCGGAATTCTGCCCGGCGGAATCAGTGTCACCGCAGGCTCGATCGACTTCGACGGCATCGAACTCACGGACCTCGGTCGCAAACACTGGCGGCCACTGCGGGGTACCCGCATATCCGCAGTCTTCCAGGACCCGGCGTCCTATCTGAACCCGTCAATCCGGGTCGGTGAACAACTGGCCGAGGCGCTTCGGTCGACCCTCGGGCTGTCCCGCGCGGACGCCCGGCGGCGCGGTGTCGAACTGTTCCGGAAAATGGGGCTGAACGACGCCGACACCGTGTACCGCCAGTACCCGCACGAACTGTCGGGGGGAATGCTCCAGCGGGTGCTCATCGCGATCGCGGTGTCCGCGGAACCGGAACTCCTGATCGCCGACGAGGCGACCACCGCCCTGGACGTCACCGTTCAGGCCGAGGTGCTCGACCTCCTCGAGGACCTGCGCGACGAACTGGGCCTCGCGCTCGTCGTCGTCTCGCATGACCTCGCCGTGGTGGCTCAGGTCTGCGACAACGTGATCGTGATGCGGGACGGCGCCGTCGTCGAGTCCGGGCGAGCAGGGGACCTGCTCACCGCGCCCCGACACGAGTACACCCGCCAACTCGTCGAGAACCACCGGGAGTACGGGCTCGAGTCGGTCATCGGAAAGGAGGCGGCTCGTGTCTGAGTCGTTGCTGCGCATGACCGGCGTCCGGGTGGAGCTCGGACCCCGCGCGGCCCGCAAGCAGATCCTGCACGGCGTCGACCTGACCGTCGATGCCGGCGAGAAGGTGGGACTCATCGGTGAAAGCGGTTCCGGAAAAACGACACTGGCCCGCACGATTCTCGGTCTGATCACCCCGACGTCCGGATCGGTCGACATCCGCGGGCAGCGCGTCGACGACCTGTCCGCCGCGGACCGCCGGGCGCACCGCCGCACGGGGACCGTGCAGTACGTGTTCCAGGATCCGCTCCTGAGCCTCGATCCGGACATTCCCGTGGGCGAGTCGATCGCCGAGGGACTATTCGTGCGCGGCGGACTCGACCGCAGCGTGGTGCGGTCGCGGGTGGCAGCGGTACTGAGCAGTGTCGGACTCGACGCCGACATCGCGGGGCGGATTCCCGCCGACCTGTCGGGTGGGCAGCGCCAGCGGATCGCGATCGCGAGGGCCCTCGTCCTCGATCCGGCGCTGCTGCTGCTCGACGAACCGGTCAGCGCCCTCGACTCGGTCAACCGTATTCAAATCCTGAAACTGCTCACAGAACTCGGGCACTCGCGGCAGCTCGCTCAGCTGTTCATCTCGCACGACCTAGGGGCAGTCGCGGCGCTGGTCGACCGGATCGTCGTGCTGTACCGCGGCAACATCGTCGAGGACGGACCCACCGATCAGGTGATCTCCGACCCCCAGCACCCGTACACGGCGCTTCTCGTCGGATCGGCTCCAACGTTGAGCGGCGGCGCGGTGACCCGGGAACGGCGCCGCGAATTGAGGCTCCGCCTCCTGTGAGTACTTCTTAACTACCTGTTGTTAATAAGTACTCACGGGTCGGCAGTGTAAGCCCGACCATTCGTGAACGGAAGGGTTTGATTCGACGTGATCCGAATGATCTGCGATCGAAAAAGGCTGGCAGTCAGTCATATTCGACTATGAACACTTGGCTGTTCTATCGTGGCACCGACAGTCCATGAGAGGCGAGGGAACGATGAAGGTAACGGTAGTCGCGGGCAATCCCAAGGCGGGTTCGCGCACACTGGACGCGGCGACGTTGGTGGCGACGGCGGTGACGGAATCCCCCGTGGACTCGGTCGTCGACGTCATCGAGTTGGGTGCCGGGCTGCTCGGCTGGGGTGACGACAAGGTCGCGCAAGCGGTCGAGACGGTGGCAGAGTCGGATCTGGTGGTGGTCGCGAGCCCGACCTTCAAGGCCACGTATACGGGAGTGCTCAAGCTCTTCCTCGACCAGTTCGCGACAGCCGAAGGACTGCGAGGCGTGGTCGCGGTCCCGGTCATGCTCGGCGCGGGCCCGGCGCACGCGCTCGCACCCGAGCTGCTGTTGAAGCCGGTATTGGTGGAGCTCGGCGCAACAACGCCGGCGCCGGGGCTGTATCTCGCCGACACCACCTACACCGCCGATTCGCGAATCGCCGAGTACGCCGAGCGTTGGGGTCCGGTGCTCACCGCGGCGGCAACGTCACGAACGGAGTTGTGATGAGCGGGACGGTAACGCTGGACCCAGGTTCGTTGCGGGAGGCGTTCTCGCACGTGCCCAGTGGTGTTGTGGCGGTGTGCGCAGAGGTCGACGGTGAGCGGGTCGGAATGGCGGCGAGCACCTTCGTGCCGGTGTCGCTGGATCCTCCTCTCGTCGCGTTCTGCGTGCAGAACACCTCTTCGACGTGGCCGAAGCTGGCGGGATTGGAACGCATTGGAATCAGCGTGCTGGGGGAGGTGCACGACACCGCGGCGCGGGTACTGGCCGCGAAGACCGGCGACCGGTTCGAAGGACTCACCACGGAAACCAGCGACGGCGGGGCGGTATTCGTCGGTGGTGCCTCCGTGTGGCTCGATACGACAGTGTCGGAGCAGGTGCCCGCCGGCGATCATGCGGTCGTGCTGTTGAAAATTAACGAGGTGCGGGTGCAATCGGACGTGGAGCCGATCGTTTTCCACCGCAGTACCTTCCGATGGCTGCAGGCCTGAGAAAGTCTCCACCGTGCGGCCGCGAGAACGAAGAGTGCGATCGGCGACCGCGGAACTGATGGCAGGGCGGGCCGGGCAACCCGCACCGTCGCCGACGTTGCAGCCATAAATCCCGGTCTCGTTGTGGTGGCCGGCGCGGATGCAAAGGGCCGCCGCTTCGAGGAGTTGTGAGCGTCCGATGCGGATTCAGGAGGTTGAGGACGGTGCCTGAGCCGGGTCGGCCCGGTCGGAGTGTATTCCGCTCCGGCCGGGCCTCGCCGGAACGTGCCGTGGGATACCGCCGCGCGAACTCGCGTGGCCGTTGGCCTCGCCGATGCCGCCTCGGGCGTTGACAGCGTGGGAAGCGCGCAATCGCATCAGAAAATCTTGGTATCGACTGCAACGGGGCCCGCATCCAGTGCGTTTCGTGCGAGGTAAATGGTAGATCCAGCAGCTCGTCGCACTGCAGCAATGTGACCCACACCACATCCATTTTTGCGTGTTGGCCGAACCGGGAGGGCGGTGGACGAAGGCTGACCGACTCGACGTCGAGGGCGGCCGCGCCGATGTGGATCAGAGTATTGGACACATGTCTAGGTGGCAGCCGCCGTGACGTGTGCTAGAACTATTCGGGCATCGGTAGTGACATGACTCACACTTTATGACCGCTTGGGATTGGTTGCCGGCACACCGGCGCATCCCGGCCGATGCACGAGAGCAAAGGACAACGTCACATGATCGAGGACACCGCGGACTTCTCCCTCACTCCTGTTGCCGGCCCCACTCGCCTGATTCCCCGACGGCGTCCCGACGGTCGCGAGCTTCTCGCCACCGCGAAGGGCATCCTGATCGCAGCGCGCCGCTGCAGCGATGCCCAGGCATTCGATGAACTCCTCGACGTTTCCCGCCGCCATCACCTGACCGTTCTCGGTGCCGCCCGAAGCTTGGTCGACCTCGCCGCCGGATCCGCGCCCCATCGCCGCACAGCTGACGCCGTCCGGTTCGACGAGTGGGAGCAGCTGCTCGCCCAGCTCCCCTCACACCCGCACGCGCACGCGAGCTGACGCAGCAGGCACGGTTCGCGTGTGAAGGCAAGGTCGGATTCTGTGCGCGCGCAGGACCACGTCGTGGGTGTGGTGCGCTCCCGCGCCGCCGCTGATCGAGCGCTCCCGCACCTCGTTCACATCGATGTGCCAGCTGGTATCCAGTAGCGCCGCCACATCACCGGGAGCGACCCAGTCATCGGGATCGAAGCCGTGCTCGCGTGCCGCATCCCCGTCGCGCATGTCGTGATGAACAACCAGCAAGATGCCGCCGGGGGCGACCGCGGAGACCAACGCTCGTTCGGCGGCATGGTCGGCTGTGCTGCGTAAGGCGGGGTACTGGGCGGAGACCAGGTCGTAACCATGTGCGGGCAGATCGGCATCCAGCAGTCCGCTGCACACCCAGGTGATGTCGGTGTTCTGGTCGGCGGCATGTGCCGCCGCCCGATCGAGCGCGACTCGCGAAACGTCCAGCGCGGTCACTGCCCATCCTTGGCGGGCGAGCCAGAGGGCATCAGCGCCTTCACCGCAGCCGACATCGAGGGCGCGCCCGGGCGGTGCGCCGGTCAACTCGGCGACAAGTGCGCCGTTGGGTTCGCCGCTCCACACTTGATCCCGCTCGTTGTAGCGCGCATCCCATTCGGCTGCCTCGCTCAATACTGACGTGACCTCGATGACCTCGCCGGAATCTTCCATACCGACACAGTGCAATAGCTGCGACCATTCTGGCGAAGGTTCTTGCCGCATCGGCAAGAACCCCGGACGCGTCAGTGCGCCGAGATGCTCTTCTTCCGCTTCGGTATCAGGTGCATGATCAGGACGACGATCGCGCCGACGACGAGCCCGACGAGGGCAGACACCACGGTCCCCGAAGTCCAGGACAGAGCCCCACCGAAACCGCCGTGCGCGAGGTCGCTGAACCAGTGTTCGACATCGTGGAGGCGATCGGCCGGCCAGTGGAATCCTGCCTCGCCGACATTGACGAGCAGGATGTGGCCGCCGACCCACAGCATCGCGGCGATTCCGACCACGGTGAGCACCGCCATCACCTTCGGCATCGCGGCGACGAGGCCTCGGCCGATCCGCTGACTGAACGTCGACTCGCGTCGGGCGAGCGCCAAGCCCACGTCGTCCATCTTCACGATCAGGGCGACCACACCATAGACCAGGATGGTGATGAGGAACGCCACGACGATGAGCACCAGCAGCCGAGTGACGAACGGTTCGCTCTCGACCGAGGACAGGGAGATCACCATGATCTCGGCGGACAGGATCAGGTCGGTGCGGATCGCGCCGCTGACCATGCTTTTTTCGAGCTCGGGGCCCTGCAGCACTACCGGCGCATCTTCGTCGCCGTGGTGCCCGCCGGTGATTGCTTCGTAGACCTTCTCAGCTCCCTCGTAGCACAGGAACAGACCACCGGCGATCAGCAGATAGGGCAGTGCCTGCGGCAGGAACTGACTCAAGATCATCGCCACCGGCAGGATGATCAGAAGTTTGTTGCGGATCGACCCGATCGCGATCTTGCGAATTATCGGCAATTCGCGATTAGGGGAGAACCCATGGACGTAACGGGGGGTGACGGCGGTGTCGTCGACGACCACACCCGCTGCCTTGATGCTGGCCTTGCCTGCCGCGGCTCCGATGTCGTCGACGGATGCCGCAGCCACTTTCGCGAGTGCCGCGACGTCGTCCAACAGGGCGACGAGACCACCAGCCACGGGAACCTCCCACAGTTCAAAATGTGCAGAGCCGATCGAATGACACGCGGTCGCGGGTCGATACCGAACGCTACCGAATCCATGGTCCCACGCAACAATCATGCGGGCGCTGACCAAGGTGCCGCGTGCGGGCGCGGAGCCATGACGCTCCCTCGCACCCGAACCGAGAGGGTGGCCATCTCGTCACCCAAGGGCATCTGGTCGCGGGTTTCGCTGTCGCAGACGATGGAATCACCGCCGAACACGGTGACCCCGGCGGCCCTCGAGTTCTCGGAAGGAACCCGCCCATGTCGAAGAGTGGAACTACTCGCGGACGTATCGCTGTGCTGATCGCGGGGGCTGCGGCCGCGTTGTCGATCTCGGCCGTCGGCCCTGTGGCCGTGGCGTCCGCTGTCCCATGCAAGGGAGTCAGCTGTCACGACACCAATCCCAAGCCGCCTCCCAAGGATCTCGGCGACGGAGGTTGCCAATTGTGCCCACCTCCCAGTCCCGGCCCTGGGAATTTCCCGACGCCTAAACCTCCGACTCCCGCGCCCCCGCCGTCGTGACGGTGACCTGAGTATTCACTGCCGAGTGCGGCCCCCATCGATTACCGGTGGGGGCCGCACTGTGGTGTGCCAACCGCGGTTGCGGGGGCGATGCCACTCACATGGCGTCGAGCGCCCGGCCTATCGCGTCGGCGAACGCGGTGGGATCGTGGATCAGCCAACCGTGACCGCCCGCCACGGTGAGAACCGGTGGATTGCGGAGCGCTGACCTCAGCGACTCCAAGCTGGCCACCGGGATCGTACGGTCACCGAGGCCCCACAACAGCGTCACCGGCAGTCCTCGGTTCGCAAGAGTTCTGAGTTCGGTCCGCAAGTCCGCACGCCGGGCCAGATGTGCCGTCCGCCACACCGCACCTGGATCGCGCACGGTGTTGGGGATGAAACCGTTGACGAGGGATGCTGCCGTGTGGACGATCGACCGGATCGACAGGGCCTCGCCCAGCGCCGATGCGCCCCAATCCCACAATGGTCTCTCACCGATGTGCCGGATTGCCTGACCGCCGGCAGACCATGCCCCGCCGCCGACGGAGTTGACGAGAACGACTCGTGCTACCCGCTCGGGAAGGTCGTGGGCGGTCTGAATCGCGACACCACCGCCGAAGGAGTGGCCGACCAGGGTCACCGGCTCGTCGATTCCGGCCGAGTCGAGAAACCGTCCGAGCCAGGCGGCGTAGCCCGCGAAGCTGCGCGCGTGCGGTGGATGGTCGGGAGTCCCTCCGAAACCGGGAAGTGTCGGTGTGACGACGCGATGTCCCTGTCGGGCGAGGGTCGAGAGGCCGCGGCCATACACCCGCGGGGTAAGTCCCCAGCCGTGGAGGAAGACGATGGGCGGACCCTGCGCCACCACGGTGAGGGTCGGGGCCTTCGGACCTGCGAGCGGCTCGAGGATCTCGGGTTCTGAGTTCTGGGTCAGTGACACGCTCCCCAGCGTGTCCGACGGGTGTTCCGGCGGTAACGGCCGAATTACCCGCGGACATACCTGTTTTGCGTTTTCGTCACGACCGGTCTGTTCGTTATAGCCCTGTGATCTACGTGGTTTTCCGAAAATAGGTATGTGTATGGGCCATTCGGCCGTTGCCCGCTGAGCCCGTGACCGCGATGTTATAAAACGTCTCGTCCGATCGGCACGAAAGTCGTCGGACATCGAAAAAATGAAGGACTCAGCTCAATGGCCAAGCATAGATTGCGTCGGGGCAATCGTCTGCAGATTTCGACCGGTGGCGTTCTGGTTGCCACCGCGGTGGGGCTGGGAGCATTCATGCTCCCAGCTGCCCCTGCTGCAGCGGAGCCGATCACCATCCCAGGTATTGGGACGTTCGACGTTCCAGGTGTACCGCCGCTGCCGCCCGCGCCGCAGGCGCCGGCACCGAACCCCGCTCCACCATCGAACCTGCTACCCGACCTGCCATCGGCCCCCGCCATGCCCTCCACCCGTGGTGCGCAGGCGCTGACAGCCGCCCAGTCGAAGATCGGCTCACCGTACGTGTGGGGCGCCACCGGACCGAACGCTTTCGATTGCTCCGGATTGATGCAGTGGGCATACAAGCAGGCGGGTGTCTCGATCCCGCGTACCACCTACGACCAGGTGAACGGTGGGGCGCCTGTCGCCAAGGGAAATCTTCAGCCTGGCGATCTGGTCCTGTTCTACGGGGCGTCGCATGTCGGGATGTTCGCCGGAAACGGCATGGTGGTCCACGCCCCCAGCTCCGGCCAGCCGGTGAAGCAGGCACCGCTCGATTCGATGCCGTTCCACTCGGCCCGCCGGTACTAGGCGGCTCCGCCGCCCGTGCGCCTTTCTGGTAGCGGCAACTACCAGAAAGGCGCACGGGGCGCTAGCGCCCTATGAGGTCGGCGGCACGTTCCCCGATGAGCACGGCGGGTGCGTGTGTGTGGCCCCGGATAATCGTGGGCATGATCGACGCATCGGCGATGCGCAGGCGCTCGACTCCCCGCACCCGTAGGTCCGGGGTGACGACGCTGGCGGGGTCCTTGCCCATCCGGCAGGTGCCCACCGGGTGGTATAGCGTGTGCGCGTTCTCGGCGAGTGCGCGTTCCAGTATTTCCTCGAGCGGAGTATCCGGCTCGACCGAGGGCCGAATCAGTGTGCCCAGCTTCGACTTCAGCGTCGGAGCCGAGGCGAGGGCATCGCACAGGCGCAGTCCTTCGAGCATGGCTCGCCGGTCCGCGCCCTCGGGGTCGCTGAGGTAGCGGGGATCGATGATCGGTTTCGCCGCAGGATCCGCAGACCGCAGGGTGATGGTGCCGCGACTTTCCGGTTTCACCAGAATGGTGCCGATGACGGCGGCGTGGTCGGTGGCCGGGATCAGCCCCTCGTCGAAGAACGGTGCGGGGCCGTAGATCATCTCGAGGTCGGGTAGTGGCAAGTCGTCCCGGCTCCTCACGAACCCGTATGCCTCCGCGACATTGGAGGTGAGCATGCCGCGTCGGCGCGTGAGGTAGTTGATCAGCTCGGGGATCTTCTCCGCCGCGTACAACGAGTCGGAGTCCACGCTGTAACCGAGGAACGAGACCAGGTGATCCGCCAGGTTCTTCCCGACCTCGGGAAGGTGGTGCTGCACGGGGATGCCGTGCTCGCGCAGCTGCTGCTCGTCACCGACACCGGACAGCATCAGCAGCTGCGGCGTGTTGATCGCCCCACCGGCGAGTATTACCTCTTTCGCCGCCCGGACGGTGTGGCGTGCACCGCCCTTCTCGTATTCGACCCCGACCGCGGCGGTTCCGTCGAACACCACGCGGGTGGCCAGTGCCTCGGTCACCACGGTGAGATTCTTGCGTTTCATCGCGGGCCGGAGGTAGGCGTCGGCGGTGCTCCACCGCGCACCACGCTTCTGGGTGACCATCGTCTGGGAGAAACCCTCGGGCTGTGCGGTATTCGCACGCTCCACGGGATATCCGGTTTCCCGAACCGCGTCGAGGAACGCTCCTGTCAGTGCGCGTGGGCTCCGCTGATGGCACACGTTGATCGGGCCTTCGATGCCGCAGTCGGCTTGGGTGGCGCCTTCCACTTTCTCGATGCGCCGAAAATGTTTGAGCACCTCCCGGTACGACCATGACTCGTCGGCGAGTTCCGCCCATTCGTCGTAGTCGGCGGCGAACCCGCGCACCCACATCATCGCGTTCATCGACGAGGATCCGCCGAGCATCTTGCCTCGCGGCCAATAAATTTCGCGGCCACCAAGAGTGTCTTGCGGCTCGGTGAGGTAATCCCAGTCCACCTCGCTGCGGAACAACTTCGAGAAGGCGGCGGGGATGTGCGCAAATTTGTTCTTGTCCTCGGGGCCGGCCTCGAGAACCACCACTGTGTTTCGGGAGTCGGCGCTGAGGCGTTCGGCCAGTGCGGCACCCGCCGAGCCCGACCCCACCACGACGTAGTCCGCCACCGACGGTGTCTGTTTCATTCGTTCCTCTCCAGTCGAGACAGCGGTGCGTCAGCCACGCAGCGCGGACGCGAAGATGGCCGGGAGCCGCTTCCATGACGGTGCTCCGGCGAAGGCGGTCAGTAGGCGCCCCGTGGTGGCGGCGGTGCGATTGTTCACGAACCATGGCGGTTTGGGTGAAATGGACAGCTCCCGCTTCATCACCGATCGCGGTGACGGGCGGAACGGTCCTCGCACCACGGTGCGTTCGGGGTGGTCGATCAACAGCGCGTTGTGGACCACACCGATTCCGCTCTGGACGTCGTTCACCGTGTGGCCGGGGAAGGCGCCCCAGGTGGCGGTGGCGGTGAGGTATCCCACGCCGGTCCAGGCGTTGATGGCGATGGTCCCGTATCGCAGACTCTCCACGAAGGAGTCGAACGCCGAACCCATCGAGCGAATGGTCTGCGGTGTCGCGACGATGTTCACCCCGAGCGTACCGACGAAGTCGTCGTTCACGAATTGTGCCGCCCGCCTCGCGAACTCGTTTCCCTGGTACGGAAGGTCGATCACGCCGAGGACCGGAGCGAAGTACTCCGTCTGCAGCAGTGGCTCGTATTCGCCGGGGTCGAGGTTCGTCACCAGCACGCGCCTACCGTTCTTGCCCAGACGCTCGGCCTTGGGGAACGACGCAACCGCTCCGGCCACACGGTTGTCGCTGCCCGGGTAGTAGGCGGAACGGTCCGGTGCTCGATCGAGGGCGTCGCGCAGAGCGGCGAGGAACTCGTTACGCTGCTTCCACTCCGATGACACCACGACCGCTTGTGCCGCGACACAGTTGTAGCCACCGTTGTGTAGCCGCTGGGTGGCGATGTGCTCGGCCTGGAACTTGATGTCGGCGTGGCTCCATTCACCGGGCAGCACGATGGTGGGGGATACGCCACCGAGTTCGCTCGAGATCTCCTTTTCGAGGATCGGCTCGTTCGCGGCCTTGCGCCCCGCGCCTTCCTCGCCTGTGCCGAAGACGATCGCATCATGGGTGAGTGCGCTACCCGTCATGTGGACGTGATCGATCTGCTGATGGTGCACCAGATAGGTCCCGACGTCGGCGCCACCGGTGAGGAGGCGGACGGCGCCCACGGAGATGAGTGGCTCGAGCACCCGTGTGAGGACCGGCAGCAACGGGTCGGTGATCGGGTTGAGCTTGAGCGCGACGACGCGGTTGTGGGCGATCAGTTCGTAGAGCGTGTCCAGCGGGGCGATCGAGGTGATGTTGCCCGCGCCGAGCACCACACCGATGCCCCGGGTGTGGGAAGGGTCTCGCTGAGCCAACCCGGCGTCCCGCTGTGCCGTTGCACGATCGATCCCCGGCTGCAGCCACACCTCGGCGCTGAAACCACTGAGGAGTAGTTTGTCGAAAATGTTGAGGGGAAGAACCTTGACGGTGGTGCGGTTGCCGGGCGCCGTGCCGAAGGTGGCGCCGTCGAGGGGACTGCCGCCCGCCTCGAGTTTTGCCAGGCTTGCGGACAGTGCGGCGGTGGCGGTCGCGACGGAATACGGGCCGGACATCCATTCCTCACCGACCAGCGGCGACTTCGGGTCGAGGCCCTTGATCCCGACTGCAGCGTCCACCCAGTCCGCGGCGTGCTGCACGGTGAGGTCGTGGACTTTGTCGAGAAGCTTCCGGCGTTCGGACAGGGACAGGTCAGCCCAGTTCTCCTCGCCTTCGGCCAGGTCGGCGAGGGCTGCGTCGACGGCCGCGTGCTCGGCCGCGCCGGAGGGTGGGGGAGTGGCCTCGGGGTTTGAAGTGCTCACTGTGGACATCTCCGCTCGGGTCGATTACATGGAGAACATCGCCACAGACGCTGAACGGCTGTGGGCGTAGGACTGTGATTCTCGTCGCATCCCCGGCTGCTGCGCCATAGGCGGCGGCTGTCAAATGTCCACTTTGTCCCTATGCCGTCGCACAACAAGGGTGTGGCGGTACGGACGGCCGGTCGATAGTCTTGCCGAATGGTTGCCAGTCCGGACATCGCGCCGTCGCCCACTGATTTACTAGGTGACATGCTCGAATCGGTGAACGAGCTGTCCCAGACCCTCACCGAAAGAATCCTGTCTGCCGAGCACGGCTACATCGAGGCGACTCTGCTCACCCCCGAGCAGCTGTACGGGGCCTGCCTCGACAACCTGACGGCGATGCTCGGCAACCTCGCCGGCATCGCGCCGATCCGTCTGGAGGCGGCGCGGGCAGCCGGCCAGCTGAAGGCCGAACAGGGTGTGCCGCTCGCCGCCCTGCTCCACGCGTTCCGACTCGGTGGCCGGCTCATCTGGGATGAGCTGATGGACCGCTCGGAGGGCCGGGCCACCAACGCGCTGCTCGAGATGGCTGCGCAGGTGTGGGCGCTGGTGGATGTGTACTCCGACAGTGCCGCGGAGTCCTACCGCGAGACCGCTGACCTCCGTGCCCGGGAGGACGCCGAGTCGCGCGGCCGGCTCGTGAGGACGCTTTTCGGGGAGCACTCGGCGAATCCGGCGGGAGCTGCCGATGCGTTGCGCACGTTCCGCATCCCCGAGCACAGCACCTTTGTGGTCGTGTCGGTCGAATCGGCGGCGTCACCGTCTTCGGCGGATCTGCTGGAGGCCGAGCTGCGCGGCGTGGGAGTCGAGTCCGTGTGGGACACCGAGGTCGACGGCCGAATCGGGTTGTTGTGGGCATCCACCGCCGACTTCGTCGAGGCAGCGCTCGCATTTCTCGGCCGCGCCGATGCCCGGGTCGGAGTCAGCTCCACATTCACCCGGCCTGCGGGGACGAGCGCCGCCGTCGAGCAGGCCCGTGTCGCCCGCCGGTGCGCGGGACTTGGTGGTAGCACGGTCACGCGATACGAGTCCGTGCCCGTCTCGCTGCTGCTGGTCAGTGCGCCGGAAGCGAGCAAGCTTGCGGCGGGCCAGATTCTCGGACCGGTGCTGGCGCTGCCGCCGGAGGAGCAGGACAGTCTGCTCTCCACACTCGACGCGTGGTTCGCCTGCCACGGCTCCACCACTGCGGCCGCCGCGCAGCTGCACTACCACCGCAACACTGTGCTGTACCGGTTGCGCAGGATCCACAGCCTCACCGGGCGGAACTTCTCGGATCCCATCGACGCCGCCGAACTTTATGTCGGCCTGCGGGCGCATCAACTGCTCGCTTCCTGAAATCGAGTCCCCGAACACGTCGCAGGCCCGACAATGAGTGCCAGTCGGCCGTCGTAGCCCGGGATGCCGGGCAGTGGGGCAGTGCAATGGGATTCGTCATCGGATTTGCGCCGTGGATCGTCTACTGGATTCTCGTGGGCAACACGGGGTTCGTCACTGCAGTCGCTGTCGCGTTCGGTATCGCACTGGCCGGGCAGGTGCTGCAACGGGCGCGCCGTCAACCGTGGCGCACTCTCGAAGTGGGCACCGTTGCCGTTTTCGCGCTGCTGCTCATTGCCGCCCTCCTCGTCGACGACGCCGTTCTGGCGCGATGGTTGCAGCCGCTGAGCAACTTCGGGCTGTTCGCGATCGCCGCGGTCGGCGTACTGGTGGGACGGCCGTTCGTTCGCGAATATGCGGTGGGAAGCGTCGACGCCGCGACCGCCGCAGGCGGCGGCTTCCGGTACGTCACCACGGCGATGACCTGGATGTGGGTGGCCGCATTCGGTGCGATGACGCTGGTGTCGCTGATACCGCCGATCGTCGATGGTGACGCAACCATGCGCGATGACGGGGACACCCTGTCGATCGTCTGCTACTGGGTTCTGCCCTACACGCTGATGGGTGTGGCCGGGTTGGTCTCGGCGATGTTTCCCGGGTGGTTCGACAAGACGTCGCATCTTCTCGCGAAGCAGTCCTCGATGGAGCCGACGGTGGTATCGCAACCGTCGCCGCCCGAGGACCGGGCGGAAGGGAGCCTGGTCCTCGACGTCGTCGAGGATTCCCGCCACGATCAACCCTTCGCGGTCGCCGTCCGCGGCGCGGAGCCGGGTGCCGCGCTCACTGTCCGGACCACAGGAACGGATCTCTTCGGCTCGCGGTGGCGTTCGGAGGCAATGTTCGTGGTCCCTGCCGACGGAACCGTCGACGTCGCCTCGCGGGCACCGGTGCGCGGCGACTGGGATGTGGCAGACAGCGACGCTCCGCTGTGGGCGATGCGGTCCGTGTCGGACGATCGCGTACCCGACCTGTTCGTGCCCCCGGCCGGTCCATGGAACGTCACGGTCGACGTCACGTCTGCGCGGGGAAGGGTGCGACGGACCGTGATTCGCCGCGCTGCCGCCCCGGGCGTCACGGTCACCGAACGGGAGGTCGACGGCCGCCCCGCGCTCCTCGCCTTACCCGCCGGCGACGCGCCCGCCGCGGGGTGGCCGGGAGTCGTGTGTTTCGGTGGCTCCGAGGGTGGCGTCGACTCGCAGCGCTCCAACCTGGAGATGCTCGCATCACACGGCTGGGCCGCGCTGGCGTATTCGTGGGTCGACGAGTCGGGCACGGAGCCGACATTGGTCGACATCCCGCTCGAACGGTTCGCGACTGCGGTCACGTTCCTGCGGACACTCGCACAGGTGGACCGCGATCGCGTAATCGCCGTCGGTACGTCCCGGGGTGCGGAAGGACTGCTCGCCGCCGCCTGCGACGGATTGATCGACGTGAATGGTCTCGTACTGACGAGCCCGAGTTCGGTGTCGTGGCAGGCCATCGGACCCGAAGGGGAAATCCCCGATACGCCGTCGTGGACGCGTCGCGGCCGGGCAGTTCCCTGGGCGCCGCTCCCCGGCGGGACCCTGATGCCGCAGCTCATCCGGAACGCGTGGCACGCCCACCGCGACATCGCCGCGGGGCGGCCCAGCCTGCTTCGGCTCGGCACCGCCTATCGTGCCGGTTTCGCCGCCGCACCAGCGAATTCGACACTGCACTCCGAGCGTGTCGCAGCGCCGCTCCTGTGCCTGACCGGTGAGGACGACGAGCTCTGGCCATCGGTCGACATGGCCACCGCCCTTCTGGCGCGGCGCGCGGAGCGACACGACGAGCACCGATGCTTTCCCGGCGCCGGCCACCTGGTTCGGTGGGGAATGTTTCCGTCGGATGCCCAGTGGACCGGTGGCATCGCCCTCGGTGGGGGCGGCATCGGGCAGGCGCGGGCCCAACGTGAAGCGATACAGTGCGTCCTCGGTTTCCTGTCCCGCACGGCCGCCACGACGAGTGCCTGATGGGCACCGGAGGCGGGAATACCGCACCCTCGGACCGCGTCGTGGGATCGATCGTCGATATGGCGGGTGTCTCGCGGGCCAAAGTGTTTCCGCGTTCACGGTTGTCGGCCTTCGCCGAAGCGGGGGCGGGGGCGTCATCGAGCTGGAGTGTGTTTTGCGTCGACGACCATCTCGCGTTCACGCCCTCCTTCTCCGTGACCGGCGATCTTCGGCTCCGCATCGACCCCGACGAGGTCCGGGACCTCGGCAACGGCACGTACTGGGCTCCGGCGGATCTGTGCGAGCAGGACGGAACACCGTCGGAGGCGTGCACCCGGGGCGCGCTGCGGCGGGTGACGACGCGGCTGGCGGAGTCCGGTCTGAGCGCACGAACCGGCCACGAGATCGAGTTCACGCTCTTCGACGCGGCGAGCACCGAAGAATGGTCCGCGTACGGCCTCAATGCCGTTCTCGCGCAGGAAGAATTCTTCGAACGGCTGCTGGCGGCGGCGTCGAGCGCGGAGCTGCCGATCGAACAGGTCCACGCCGAGGCTGGGCTGAGTCAATTCGAGGTGTCGCTCGCCCCCACGGGTCCCGTCGAGGCGGCCGACAATGCGGTGCTGGCCCGCGCCCTGATCAGCCGGGTCGCGCGCGTTCAGGGACTCCGGGCGTCGTTCTCACCCGTGCCCGTCGCAGGTGGGGCGGGTAACGGTGCCCATTAGCACGTGTCGCTCACCGAACGCGGCGTGCCGATCCTGTCGGGAGGGCCGGGCCCGCACGGGCTGACTCCCGCCGGTGGCGCCGCGGTCGCCGGGATTCTGCGGGCGCTACCCGAGTTCACGGCCGTTCTCGCCGGATCGGTGCTGTCGCACCTGCGCTTGCGCCCAGGCATGTGGTCAGGGATGTTCCGCTGCTGGGGCCTGGAGAACCGCGAGGCAGCCGTCCGCCTCTGCGCGGACACTGCCGGGAATCCGCACGGCGCGAACCTGGAAATCAAACCTATCGACCCGTCCGCGAACCCGTATCTGAGTAGCGCCGCCATTCTCGGTGCCGCCCACGACGGCATCACCGGCGAGCTTACGCTCCCGGACGAGGTGTCGGTCGACCCCGCTGACTTGTCCGGCACCCACGCCGTCGATCTTCTCCAGACCCCGTCGTCCGACATGCTCGGAGCATTCGAGTCGTCGGCGCTCGCGCGCGACCTGTTCGGGCCGCTGGTCATGGAAGCGCTCGTGGCGGTCAGGGGTTACGAGCACGCCGAATACCGGGCGAAACCGGTCGACGAGGTCGCGCAACTTTTCCGGTACGCGTGGACGTCCTAGTCAGTTGCGGAACTCCGGATGCGGAACCGCGGTCACACATTCGTGTGAGGACGTCCGCTATTCTTTGCACGGTCGCCGAGCATGTCGGTGACCCGGGTCCGGGGGTGGGCCTCGATGCGGATATCAGGGGGAGAATTCGTTGTCAGAGGGCGATATGTCGTGGCCGGACAGTGTCATTGCGTCGCTGGACGGGACCGGTGCGACGCAGCTTCCGCTGGACACAGTCCGGGGGTTGCCGCCGATACTCGGCGGACCGGACGTTGCGGTTGTCAAGGTCGACCCCGACATGCTGCGCGCGATGTCCACTGCGCTCGACATCATTGCGCGCGAGGTCGAGGCGTTGGGTGGCCGCCGTAGCTTCGAGCATGCGGTTCGGGCCGTCGAGGGGTCCGACATAGCGGCGGCGTGCCGTGACGCCGGCGACATCCTCGCGTCCGCGCTGGGAGTCGCGGCCAGTCGCATCGACGAAATGGCGTTCATCGCGGGTGACGGGGCCGAGAATTACGAGGTCACCGACACGTCGTTCGCGTCGCAGTTGTCGGCGATGGGGGAGATGTGATTCCGCGTAGGTCGCAACTGCATGTCTGGAATCCGCGGGATCTCACACTGGCGGGCGAGGAAATCGGACGGACCGCCGAAGACACGCGAACCCGGGCGGACGACGTCCAGCGTGCTGTCGCGGATCTGGGCCGGAACGACGACTGGCGCGGTCCGGCGCAGGCGGCTGCCGAGCAGCGAGCGAACAGTGAACGCACGGAAATCCGAAGGCTCGCCGACGATCTGGAGGATCTGTCGAACGCACTCGTCGGTGGGGCCGATCGCCTCAGCCATGCGCGGGACTATGTCGCCACCGTGATCGACAAGGCGGCAACCGACGGATTCACCGTCTCCGACGACTGGCAGATCGTCAGCCTGCCGACGACGATGAGCGAGGCCGCGGCCGCCGAACATGCCGACTTGATGGAGTACTGGCGCAGCCAACTCAGTGGAGCGCTGACGGACCTCGACACCGCCGATCGGGACATGGCGACGGCGATCCGGGACGCGCTCGGCGCCGTGGCGGCGAGTGCCCCGGCGTCCGCGGGCCTGTCGGGGCACGAGGGCACCGCGCTGGGCGAGCAGGTTGCGCGAGCCGGTTCCGACATTCCGCAGGACGTCCGTGACCGTGTTGCCCGGGAGATCGCGGCCGCAGGGCTCACTCCCGAACAAGTGAAGACGCTGGCCGACGGCGGCAAGGTCACCGATCTTCCACAGGGAACGATCGACTTCCTGCAGCAGTTCTATACGGCGGCCGGCAAGGACGGCTTCCTCGCCCTGTCCGAGCAGTACAGCGAGAACGGACGCACCGAGGCCGCCAGCGCCCTGTCCAACGGTCTCGCCGTGGTGTCGAACTACAACGTCGGCAGTGCCGGCGGAGACGTCGGTGGTCGGAGCCACATCCCGGAAAGCCTTCGAGGGCTGTTCGTGGGCCCAGTGACGTCGACCGGCAACCTCACGAAGGGCGCGCACGACGCCCCACAACCGTCTGTGGTCGTCAACAACGGCGACGACCTGGCACGCTTCACCAAAGCCTTCGGTCTCGCGGACCCGGGCGTCCAGCAGGGCAGTGAGCTGAGCGAGAGCCTCCTCTCCCGTGCCGGCGAGATCGCCTCGGCCACCAACGACAAGAGTCTCTTGATCGGGGACTCGTTCGACCACAACACGCTGGGTCGCGACAGCGTCGACACCCTCCTACAGGACATGGTCGGCGTCGGTGGTCGCGATCATGTCGCCGTCCACAACATCCTGTCCGGCGAAGGCATGCCGGCCGACTACAACCGCGACGACATCATCATGCCTCTGCTGCAACGTAATTGGGTTGACGGCGGCGAACAGAAGGTGGCCGGAATGTTCGACTGGATCGCCGACGACGCAAGGCCCTCAGATCCGTCCGATCCCGGCGAAATCTTCCGGTCGCGACAGGCCGGCGAATCGGCATTCGGACTCGCACAGATCCTCGCCGCGAAAGACGCCGAGCTACTCGACATACCGGGGATGAAGGGGCAGGCAATCGGTGAGGTGAACCCCGACATCACGCAGGCGTTGGGCGCAACGCTCGCACCCTACATCGGCAATATGGTGGGGGTACCCGGCGACTTCGCAGGCACTTCGGGTTTCACTAGCTCGACCGGTGGAGAATTCGGGCTCGAGAACGCGCCCCGCCTCTTTTCGGTGATCGACTCCAACGTCGATGCGGCAAGCTACTTCAACGCGCAGGCGTTCGGAATGTCGGCTCAGCTCGAGCAAGCGTGGGCGTTGGATTCACCTGCTCCTCATATCTCGCACGATCAATACGGATGGTGGGCAGGAAGCATTCAGGGCGTCGTAGATAAAGGATTCGACCTCGAGTTCGCCGACCGATCTGGGGACGAAGCGTCAAGTACTTCGTCCGGGTTCGAGAACAAAGGCGTTGCCTACGACACCATCAGAACAGTTGTGAGTAAAAGCGTCGAGTTCATTCCTGGTGCCGGCCCCCTGATATCGAGTGGGATCGATCTTGCGGATCCGGCATTCAAAAGCGCGGTGATGGGCGCGGTGCCCGATAATACTGCGCAGCAGAACACTCAATTCTCCGATGAGTCGCACCTCGCGAAGCAGTACTACCAAATTGCCCTGGGGATTCAGTCGGCGAATGGTGGAGTGCTTGATCCCTACGAGGGTCTGGACAGATTCCGCGACGGGGAGAACGGCCCCTTGCTGTCATACAACGAGATCGCGGGTGACCGCCCCGATTCGAATCTCCCGGTTCTCGGTGCGAACCTTTCCAGTTACATCGTCGAGTCGGGATACACGGGATTGGGTGAGTTCATAGACCAACTGAACGCAGGGCGTGAATACGTTCAGAATGCGACGTACGGCCAGTGAAGAGACGTTTGATCGCCGTAGCGGTCACGGCATCCGTGCTGGCAGCAGGGTGCGGATCGAGTGGGTCGGAGCCCGAGCCACCAGCGGTCGAGACGGTCTCGAGGTACTCGGTTCCCGACAATGTGGGCTTCAATTATCGGTGGTCGGCTGATCCCGGCATCGATCTGCACAGCCGGCAGGCGACGGTTGTTCGCGCGTATGTGGAGTCCTATTACCTCTCGATCAACAGCAATTCTCTCTCGGCCGCGTATCCCGGATTCGCCGAGGCGGTTCCCCAGCGCAAGCGAGCCGACTTCGACCACCCCGTCGACCCGACCGAGCGGCGGTACGTCGGCACCCAGTTCCAACACCTGATGTGGATGATGAAGACCGAACGTGGTTGGTTCGCCACGATCTGCACGGGCGACTACTCGGTGATGGAAGTGGGTCAGGACGAGAAGTTCTACAACATCGGGTCGAAGTATGTGAATGCGGAGACCGTGGAACTGATCGCACCGAATGACACGTCAGCGACGTCGGTGAGGTCCTACGGACCGGAACGCGCGCCCACCATCAACGTGTTCGATGGTTGGACACTTGCCGAGCATGTGAAGGGCGCGCGCGATCAGAACGCTTATGCCGAGTGCGACTCGCGGATGCCGGATGGGAGGGATGTGCGACCGCAGAAGGCGAACCTCCCACACGACACCCCCTACCCGACGCTTGCTCCGTATCCGGGGTGGCCGCGGTACGACGAGAGCTGACGGCCGGCCCCGACCGCCGGTGGAAGGGCACCGTCACCGCCGCGTTCGCCCGGTCCTATCCTCGACTGCGGCCCCTGTGCTCGGCGGGGGTTCGTGGGAGTGATCGGACGGTATGAAGTGGGCAGCAGAAACGGCGTCGTCTACGCAGATGACCTCGCGGCGGGTGACAGGTTCGAGCTGGGCTCGTACACGGTGACCGAGCAGGAGCTGGTGGAATTCGCCGGCCAATGGGATCCGCAGTCTTTTCACATCGATCGCGAATCTGCAGAGGGCGGATATTTCGGCGGGTTGATCGCCAGCGGTGTGCATACGATCGCGATCTGCCAGCGGCTGACCGTGACCAGTCTCTTTAACGACTGGAGCGTCATCGCCGGCAAATGCCTCCGGAACGTCAACTTCCTCCGCCCGGTCCGACCGGGGGAGGTCCTCACCGGTTCCATGCTGATCGACAATGTCGTGCTGGACGACCGCGGGCGCGGCCTGGTGACTGCTGCCGCCGAGATCGTCAACGGGGACGGCCAGCCGATGCTCACGATGGTCACCGAGATGTTCATGCGCAGCAGGCCCTGACAGGAATTCCGAGGGAATTTTCGCCGTAAAGGATTGTTTGTCGATTCTTTGGGTATCGCCCATGGGCAGAGTCACCTACCTATGGAGGCATCATGAAGGTCGGCATCAGATTGGCCGCGGTCGCGGTGTGTGCGGCTGCGCTCGGTGTGGGAACCACCGGCGTTGCGTGGGGCGACGCTCTCGACTCGGCTGTGGTCCCGGTGCGAGCACCGGATGTGGTGCAACCATTGCCCCCCGGAGTTCCGCAGTACGGCCCCGCCGGTTGCGACGACTGGGCAGAACCCTACGAGAACAACGTTCCGGCCTGGGGTGCCGACCCCTACAACCAATACGACAACTGGTGCGACGGCCCCGACGACGGCATCCCGCAGCCCGCCACCTACAACGGTGACGAGGGCGGCGGCGACTCCCCGAACGAACCGTAACCTCGGCTCGGCCCGACGCGCCCCGGCAGTGTCCAGGCCGGGGCGGCGACGTCATGCGCCGGCTGGAGGTTGGTGTAGGCCGAACGCGGATCCCTGGTCGTCGTGGCAGAGCGTGAATCGTCCGAACCGTGCCACCGACTCGGGCTCTTCTCCGAGGTCGACCGCATCGACCGTCCCTCCGAGCGCCAGGACCTTCTGCTTGGCGGCGTCGAGGTCAGCTACCCGGAAGAACACGTACGGGCCCGCGCCCGGGTCGCCGCCGTGGATGCCGCCCGGAACATTGGGCGTGTTGATCGCGTATCCGGACCCGCCGGGACCGGGTTCGAACTGCCAGCCGAACAGGGCCGAATAGAACTTTCGGCCCTGTTCGGGGTCGGCCACACCCAACTCGAAAAACGACACGTCACCTGACATGAGCACTCCTCCGTCCGAGATCGTGGAGGTGACGCTACGCCGGGCGACCGACTTCCGGACCGGCCTCGGCAGTCGAGTGACGGTGTCGTGAACTGTCACCGGGTGGCATTTCGGCTCCCCTAGGGTGGGTGGTGTCCGCGGCGAGGCGACCGCATCCTTGACGAAACCGATTCCGAACGATCCCGATCTCCGATGGTCGGCATCACGGATTTCACATCCCGGTCGGGTTTCGAAATGGAGGAACAGATGTCGCCCTATTGCCGTGCCGTTTCCGTGGCGGAAAGCTCAAAAGCAGGAGCGGACCGCCTCGAGGGAAGGACGCTGGAGGAGGACGGCTACGTCCTCGTCCGCGACGTGGCCGATCGAGCCGCTGCTGCGGAAGTGGTTCGCTCCCTTGGGAATTTGGTACCGCAGTACAACGGTCATCTCACGCATGACGTGACTTACCGGCCGGGAAACGATCACCGGGCGTACTCGCAGAGCGCGAACACGATTCTGGCGCACACCGAGGCTCCCGGATGGAATCCGAGTCCCGCCTATCTCGCGTTGTTCTGTCACCGCCAGGCGCGCTGCGGGGGAGGGCACACCGACCTCCTCGACGTACGGCGATTGGTCGAGGCCCTCGAACCGGCCGAGCTCGCGCTGATGACCGACGCCGAACTCGTCTTTCCCGGCCCTGACGGCGGTGTGCGCACCACCATGCTGGGATCGGACGCCACCGGGCGCACCGTTCTGCGGTTCAGCTACAACCTGCTCACCGCCGCCGACTACGATCCCCACCGCGACGCCGACATCGACGACTCCCTGCTGCCGCTCGGTCAGGCCGGCCGCCGGTTGGCGCACCGCGTCAGCGACCTGTTCCACACGCTGCGCACGCGTGTGCTGATCCCGGAGAACGCGCTGCTCATCTGGGACAACCAGCGCATGTTGCACGCCCGGTCGGAGTACGCCGACCGCACCCGTCACCTCACTCGTTTCTGGGCCGGCGACCGGAGCCGCGCATGACCATCGACGACCTTCAACTGCAACGCTCCGATGCCGATGGGCTGGTGCACTTTCCGGGACTGCCGGCGTTCGACCCCGCCGACGAAACCGAGAACGCCATTATCCGCCGCCTCGCGGGGAACTGGCACCGGCGGTCGACGGTGAAGCGCGACGAGCCCGACCTCGACGAGCTGTTCGTTGCCGGCCGGGCGGACTATCCGGAGAAACTCGTGCCGTTCCGCGCCCACCCGACGTGGCAGGCGATGCCCGATGCGATGCGGTCGCGGCTGCTGAGCTGGGCGTGGATCGCCTACAACCGGCACACGGTGCTGGCCGAGCAACGTGTCGCCAACCCGGCATTTGCGCTGGTAATGGACGGTGAATTTCCCGGACTCGGTGGCCCGGATTTGGAGATCGCGCTCGCCCAGGCCATGGTCGACGAGCAGTACCACTCCCTGATGCACATCAATGCGAGCGCGCTGACGAGACGCAAACGGGGGCACCTGTTCCCCGACAGCGCGCTTCCCGAGTCGCATACCTCCCGCATGCACAGTCGTTTGCGGGACGAGGCCGCGGAGCGCTGGCAGCGCAGCCTCACCACCTTGGCGTTTGCCACCGTCTCCGAAATTTCGATCAACGCGTACCTCGATCTTCTTGCCGGCGATCGGGACATCCAGGTGGTCAATTCCACCACCGCGCAACTGCACAACCGGGACGAGTACTGCCATGCGTCGATCTCCGACGAGATGGCGAAGCTCGTGTACGACGTGCTGGACGCCGAGAAGCGCCGCTTCTTCCTCGACATGCTCGTGGCAGGGCTGGAGGCGTTCGTGGCCACCGACTACTCCACTTGGGAGGCAATCTTGCGGATCGAGCGGGTGCCGGGCTGGGAACGGATGGTCGCCGACGTTCGCTCCGAGAGTTCCGGGGCGCGGCTCGTGCGCGACTACAGCGGCCTCCACTCGCTGATGTCGGACATGGATGTCCTCGGGGAAGTCGACTTCGACTGGGGTCTGGCGGTGACCAACACATGACACTCGCCCTCGATACCCACACGGCCCTCAACCCCCGGTCGATCAGCGGCGACCGGCTACGCAAGCTCGTCGTCGAACGCACCGGCGACCCGGTCCTCGCACACGAGGCACACGTGGTGTCCCAGGTACTGCCGTTCAAGGTCAGCAGCTACGTGGTGGACGAACTGATCGACTGGGACCGTGCACCCGACGACCCGATCTACCGCCTGACCTTTCCGCACCGCGACATGCTCGAAGCCGAACACTTCGCGGTGATCGAACAGGCGGTGGTGCAGGGCGACCGGGCCGGAATCCGCAAGGCGGCCGACACGGTTCGCGGCTCCCTCAACCCGCACCCCGGCGACCAGATGAGCATGAACGTTCCCCAGCACGACGACATCGACGGCTCGGGGATGCAACACAAATATGCCGAGACACTGCTGGTGTTTCCCCGCCAGGGACAGACCTGCCACAGCTACTGCGGCTACTGCTTCCGCTGGGCCCAATTCGTCGACCAGCCCGACCTCAGGATGGCCGTGTCCGGGCCGGAGGCGATGACCCGGTATCTCGATCGGCACCCGATGATCACCGACGTCCTGTTGACCGGCGGCGACCCGCTGGTCATGCGGACCGATCTGCTGGCGTCCTACCTCGAGCCCCTTCTCGAACCCGAACGCGCACACGTCGACACGGTCCGGATCGGAACGAAGGCCGTGTCGTTCTGGCCCTACCGCCTGTTGGCCGGACCCGAAGCGGACAGCGTGCTGCGGTTACTCGAGCGGCTGACCGCAGCGGGTAAGCACGTCGCGGTGATGCTGCACCTGTCCCACGTCGCGGAGTTGCAAACCGATGCGGCCAAGGCGGCGCTCGCTCGGCTGGCGTCCACGGGAGCGGTGCTGCGCGCCCAGGCCCCGGTGGTGCGTCACGTCAACGACGACCCGCGTGCGTGGGCAGATCTGTGGCAGGCGCAGGTGCGTCACAACGTGGTGCCCTACTACATGTTCGTCGAACGGGACACCGGCGCCCGGCCGTACTACGGTCTGCCGCTGGCGAGGGCCTACGACATCTATCGAGAGGCGTTGCAACAAGTCTCCGGTCTCGGCCGGACCGCACGTGGACCGGTGATGTCGGCATCACCCGGAAAGGTCGTGATCGACGGCGTCGTCGAGCTGGACGGCGGACGCGCGTTCGCGCTGCGTTACCTGCAGGCCCGCAACCCGGAGATGGTCGGCAGGCCGTTCTTCGCCGCATACGACGAGCACGCGCAGTGGTGGGACGAACTACGCCCGTACGGCCCGCGCGACCGCGAATTCTTCGGGGGACTCTCGTGAGAGTCACTGCACATGAAATCAGCCTGACGCAGAGGCACGTGTGGCGTTCGGCCAGGGAAGCGATCCCGGTCCAGCGGGCCCTCGTGGTCGAGGTCGAACAGGACGGTGCCACCGGATTCGGTGAGGCTTCCGCTTTCATGACCGCCCACTACAACTCCGGGGTGGACCAGCTCCACGCGGATCTGCGCCGGATCGCCCCGCTACTGGCCGACCTCGGCCCCGACGACCCGCTTGCCGTGTGGCGCAGGCTGTTCGCGGCGCTGCCCGATTCGCCGTTCGTCCTGGCCGCCCTCGATACCGCGGTGCACGACCTGCGGGCCCGACTGCTCGGCGTGCCGTTGTGGCGGGCCCTCGCTCTGGACTCTCCGCAGGAATTGCGCTCGAGCTTCAGTATCGGGCTCGACGAGACCGAGATGATGGTCCACAAACTGTGCGAGCGGCCCGGATGGGCGGCGTACAAGATCAAGCTCGCCGATCCGGGTGATCTCACCGTGCTCGAGGAACTCCGCCGCCACACGAGTGCACCGTTCTATGTGGACGGCAACTGCGGCTGGACGCTGTCCCGACTGCTCCCGGTGCTGCCCGCCCTGCAGAACCTCGGCGTGCAGTTGATCGAGCAGCCGTTTCCGCGGTCGGCGTGGTGGGACACCCGAACCCTGAAGCAGCACAGCCCGATCCCGGTGATCGCCGACGAGAGCATCACCTCGATGCAGGATTTCGCCGCATGCGCCGAGGCGTTCGACGGCATCAACGTCAAACCGATGAAAGCCGGGGGCATCACCCCGTCCCTCGTGCTGCTGCGCCGGGCCCGCGAGCACGGTCTGCTCACCATGCTCGGTTGCATGCCCGAGTCGGTGGCCGGGGTGTCGGCCACCGCCCACCTGGGCGGACTGGCCGACTACCTCGACGTCGACGCCGTCGACCTGCTGGCCGTGAACACCGGCTTCGGGGTCTCGCTCGACGGTTCCGGCCGCGTCAGTCTCCCGGATCGGCCCGGGTCCGGTTACCTGCCCGACCCCACCGCCCACGGCTGGCGCGTTCGGCCGGTGAGCGCCGAAGCGGTACGACCGGTCCGCCACCGAGTGCTGCGGCCCGGGCAACCCCTGGCGACCTGCGCCTATCCCGAGGACTCTGCTCGCGGCGCCCGGCATTTCGCCGCCCTCGACGCAGGGCGCGTGGTCGGGGTGGCCTCCCTCTACGACGAGGATCCCGAGTACACCGTGCCGGGACTGGCCGCGGGCCGCGGTCGTCGCCTGCGCGGCATGGCCACCCTCGAGGAGGTCCGCGGCACCGGCGCGGGCAGCGCGCTTCTCCGCACCGTGCGCACCAACGCGGTGCTGTCCGGCGCCGACGCGCTGTGGTGCAACGCGCGCACCACCGCCGCGGGCTTCTATCTCGCACAAGGCTTCCGCGTTCTCGGACCCGAATACGACATCCCCGGCATCGGACCCCACGTCTTCATATATTGGAGTGCTTCATGATCAACCCCACTCGATGGCCCGAGCAGCAGGCGCGCACCCTCGCCGCGCGGGCGTTCCGCGAGGCCGGTGTCCCGGCGGGCAACGCCGAGCAGGTCGCCGACGCCCTGGTCGATACTTCCCTGCGCGGCATCGACACTCACGGTCTGCGGCTGCTTCCGCAGTATCTCGACGAGCTCGCGACCGGTGTCGCGAAGGCAACGGCCACGCCGACCGTGGTCTCGGACCGCGGGGCGGGCCTCCTGCTGGATGCGGACGGCGCGCTGGGCGTACTCGCAGGATTGGCCGCCGCCCGGCTGGCCGCCGAGCGAGCCCGGGAATTCGGTGTCGCGGCGGTGGG
Organism: Rhodococcus sp. MSC1_016; assembly: GCF_023667485.2. NCBI lineage: Bacteria > Bacillati > Actinomycetota > Actinomycetes > Mycobacteriales > Nocardiaceae > Rhodococcus > Rhodococcus sp. MSC1_016. The sequence goes on along the minus strand of NZ_JAMOZI020000001.1, from coordinate 3,425,661 downwards.
GGTGCGCAATTCCAACCACTTCGGTGCGGCGTCGGTGTACACCCGGCACCTGGCCCGGCACGGGCTGGTCGGCATCGCGGTGACCTCCGCCGCCTCGCGGGTGGCGCCGTTCGGCGGGGTTGAGCCGCTGTTCGGTACCGACCCGATCAGCGTGGCGGCCGGCGTCGGAGACGACGAGTTCGCGCTCGACATGGCCACCAGCCAGGTGTGCTTCGGTGAGGTGAAGCAGCGCCGGGCCGAGGGACGCCCACTGAACAGCGGCTGGGCGACCGACCTCTGCGGCCGTCCGACCGAGGTGCCCGACGAGGCGTACGCACTGTCGCCGCTTGGCGGGTACAAGGGGCAGGGCCTCGCGATGGCGGTCACCCTCCTCGGGGCCGTGCTGACCGGATCGCCGCCGGATTGGCGGCTCGCGCAGGTCGGCGACGGAACACCGGGCCGCAGTCGCGGCGTCGGTCACTTCGTCCTGGCGCTGGACCCGGGTGCCTTCAGCGGGCAGACCAGTTTCACCGCCGGACTGGTCGACCTTCTGGATACCGTCCGCGCGGCGACGCCGGCGACGGACGCCCCCGTGGTGGCGCCCGGCGATCCTCAGCGCGCCCACCAACGAGAACGGTCGGAGCGGGGAATACCGCTGGACGCGCGAACCGCGGAAGTGCTGGCCGGTCTGGCCGGGAACGTCGCTGCCGACCCGGAGAAGGAGATGGTCCGATGATTCTCGTGCTGATCAGCCCACGGGCTGCGGGGCTGCCGTTCGCCGAGTGGCTTCCCGAGGAGCGTGGACGGATGGTGGCGGTCTGTGCCGCGGGAGCGGAACCGGCCGAGGGATTCGCCGAGGTCATTCCGGTCGCCGACTACAGCGACGACGCCGCGGTGCTGCGTGCCGCTCGCGCTCTTGCGCGCTGGCACCGCCCGACCGCCGTGCTCGCCTTGGCCGAGGTCGACGTCGAGCGGGCCGCGGTGTTGCGCGGCGACCTCGGTCTGCCCGGGCTCGACACCGGCACGGCGGCCGCCTACCGCGACAAAATTCTGATGAAAGAACTAGCCCGCGCGGCAGGACTGCTCGTGCCGTCTTTTGCGGCGGTGTGCACCCCGGCCGACATCACCGGCTTCATGGCGGACCACCCGGGACGTGTGGTGGTCAAGCCGCGCAGTGGATCCGGTTCGTCCGGCGTATACGTCCTCGATTCGCCCACACAGGCGGACGGCCTCGCCGACGACCTCGCGGCAACTCCGTACGAGGTCGAAGAGTTCGTCGACGGCGCGGTGCACCATGTAGACGCATTCCGGGTGGCCGGACACCCGGTGGCGGCGGTCGCCTCCCGCTACACCGGCCAGGGCTGCCTCGAACACTGGACCGATGCCCCGTTCGGCTCGCAGTCGGTCGATACCGCAGACCCACTCCATGCGCGCCTGGTGAAGGAGACCTGGCGACTCGTCGATGCACTCGCCTCGCCTCCCACGATCTGTGTGCACGCCGAGTTCTTCGTCACCGGCAGCGGCGACATTGTCCTGTGCGAGGTGGCTGCCCGAATCGGCGGCGGACCGATTCCGATTATGTTGCGGCACATTCTGGGAATCGATCCACGGCACCTGTGGGCGCGCGTGGAATGTGGCCTTCCCATCGACGTGGACGCGGTACGCCGGCACGTGACAACGGCACCACACGCCGCGTTCTACGGCGTGCCACCCCGGCAGGGCCGGGTGCGGCGAATCCCCGACGCACCGCCCGGTGTCCACGACTTCACGGTGAACACCCACGTCGGGGACCACTGGAGCGCCACCCGATACAGCGGGCGTAAGTCGGCGGACTTCCTCGCTTTCTGGGTGCTCACCGACTCGGACTTCACCGCTCTCGGGCGCCGGCTCGTCGCCACCGCCAACCGTGTTGCCGCCGAATTCGAATGGGACCGCGACGAAACGGAGAACGCAGCATGACCGGCAGCAGCATCCTCACCGGCGGCCTCACCGCCCACCTCCTTCCCTCCGGTGCCCGCCCGAGCGCCCTGGATTTCGCGGGATTCGCCGAGCCGGACATCATCTGGGAGGACGCGAGGTGGTGCCGGTTCGTCGAACGCACCGACCTGCACGACGTTCGCTATCTCGAGGTGCGGGAGGACGGACAGACCGTCGCCCTGGCTCCGCTGCTGTTCACCGCACAGCCCGGTGGCCTGCTCTTCTATGATCCGCCCAGGCTGGTGGGAACTCCGGGTGCGCTGGCCGAACCCGAGCTGCTCGACGAGACTGATCGGCAGCGCTGGGCGGAGCTCAGCGCCGCGCTGCCCGGCGCGCGCGAGGACCAGTATCCGTCGCTCGCGCTCGCGACGTTCGGGAACCACCACGGGGTCGCGCACACTCCCGGCCGCACGCACGACGAGCGCCAGGCCGTCATGGCCGTCCTGCCCGAGCTGCTGCAGCAGGCCGGCGACGAACTCGGCTGCCGAAGTGTGGCATTGCTGTATGTCGGCGAGCCGGAAGCCGAGGCGGTAGACCACTGCGCCTCCCGTGCCGGATACACGGCAACACTGCTGGGCGCTGAGGGCGTGCAGGACCTGGCCGGTGACAGCTGGGCGGAGTACGTGGCGGGGCTGAGTAAGCGCCGGCGTGTGCGGCTCCGCAAGGAGGTCGCGGACTACGAGCGGGCAGGCATGCGCACAGCGGTCCGGTGTGGGCCGGAGGCACTCGACGACGAGGTGATCGCCCTCCAGGTCGCACACCGGGCCAAGTACGGACTGCCCGGCGGCGAGTATCGGGTTCGCCGCGACTTCGACGCCGTCCGCGAGGAATTGGGTGACGCGTGTGTAGTGCTGCGCGCCGAACGCGCGGATCGGCTGGTGGGTTTCGTGCTGTATCTACGCACCCGGGACACGCTGTTCGCGCGGACCGCGGGATTCGCCGCCGATGTTCGCGGTTGCTATCTCACGCTGACGTACCACGAGACGGCGAGGTGGGCCGTGGAGCACGGCATCCGTCACGTCCATTACGGCATGGCCGCCTACGAGGCCAAACATGCTCGCGGGTGCCAACTACGCCCTCGCTGGGGCTGGTTCTCCTTCCGCGGCGCGGGCTCCGACATCTTTTCCGAGACCCTGGCGCTGCAATCACAGAGCATCGAACGCCGGCTCGAACTGGTCGGTGCGCCCGCGGCGCCGGTCGCGTCCCGACACCTCACTGCCCCTACCGAACCGAAAGTGGAACGATGAAACTGACCCCGACCAGCACTGTATGGATGGACGGCGAGTTCGTCGCGTGGGACGAGGCCCAGGTCCACGTGCTGACACCGAGCCTGCACTACGGATGGGGTGTCTACGAGGGCATCCGTGCCTATGACACGGAGAGCGGCCCCGCGGTGTTCCGGCTCCGCGATCACCTACGACGGCTCCACGACTCGGCCCGGGTGTATCTGATGGACCCGGGGTGGTCGGTGGACGAGCTCACCGAGGCCTCCCTCGAGTTGCTGCGCCACACCGGCCTGGACTCCGGCTATCTGCGCCCGATCGTCTACCTCGGTTACGGCTCGATGGGCGTCGCTCCGGCGTTGGACAGCACCCGGGTGGCGATCGCGGCCTGGCCCTGGGGTTCTTACCTCGGTGAGTCCGCGGAACAGGACGGCTGTCGCCTGATGGTCAGCAGTTGGCAGCGCAACGGCATCCACTCCGTTCCACCGCTCGCCAAAGCGACCGGAGCCTACGTCAATTCGGCACTGGCCAAGGTGGGCGCGCTGCGCGCCGGTTACGACGACGCGCTGATGCTCACCGCCACCGGTCACGTGGCCGAGGCGTCCGCAGCGAACATCTTCACCGTCCGCGACGACGTACTGATCACGCCGCCGATCAGCGACAATATTCTGCCCGGGCTCACCAGGGACACCGTGATCACCCTCGCCCGGGATCTGGGGCTCACAGTGAAGGAGCAGAGCCTGACCCGCAGCGAACTCTACGTCGCCGACGAAGCTTTCCTCACCGGCACTGCGGCCGAGATCGTCCCGGTGGCGTCGGTCGACGACCGCCCGCTCGCCGCAGGTGGTTGCGGTCCGATCACCAAGCAACTGCGCGACGTCTTCCACGACGTGGTCCGGGGGCGCGTGCCCGCCTACCGACACTGGCTGGAGTTCGCATGAACACACGTTCTCTGCTCTCGACCACCGACCAGGTCGCCGACGCCTGGGCCGGTGGTGGCCTCGGTATCCTGGAAGGATTGGTCGCCGAGTTCGTCAGCGGGACAGATCAATCCGAAGACGCACCCACCGCTGTCGCTCGACGGGAGGAGGTCGCCGACCGGGTGGTGACCGTGCTGGGTGCGCGGGCATGGCACGCGCTGCCGGAGGCGTCCCACGGTCGGGCACGACGCGCGGCACGGCGCGCCGTCGCATACTCGCTCGCCGTGGATGTCGCTTCCGCCGGCGGGCCCACCGGTGCGCGGAGCGACTGCTGGGTGCTTACCGTCCACGCACTGGAACTGCTCACGGTGGCCGCGCATTTCGACGCCGTCACCGACCGGACCCGCGAACTGCTCGGACCGGCGCCCGAAGGGCGGTTGCTCGCCGCCTGGCAGATGGTGAACGACGGCCTCGCCGTCGTGGCCACCACACGCCACGAATGGGTCGGGGCAAATCCCGCGACCGTGGCTGCCGCGGGATGGGTGCTGGTGGACAGGATGAGCCGGCTACTGATCGCCGCCGCTCTGATCGCGCAGGCCAACTCGACCGTATTGACCGCTCCGACAGTCGAACTGCTCGTCAACGCGGCACGCCGGTATGCCTGGAATCATGTGCGCGGCCATGCGCCCGAGGCCGCCACCGCCACCCACGTGCACCGTTCGGCGGATCTCGTCCGAGCATTCGCGACCCGAGGAATCCTCCCGTGAACCCGGGCCTACGGCGACTCGGTGGTCTGCTGCTTCCCAGCAGTCCCGCCGGTCGCACGCTGGCCGTCGGTGCCGGGATCGACTCGCTCGGTACCGGCATGTTCTTCGCGTCCTTCGCCCTGTACTTCATCGGCGTCGTCGGCCTCAGCGCCAATCAGATCGCCCTTGCGACCACCATGGCGGGGGCGCTCGCCCTGCTCGCCCCGGTGCCCCTGGGCAGGCTTGCCGACCGGGTGGGTCCGGCGCGGTTCTACGTCGCCCTGCTGGTGGTGCGTGGTCTCGGCTACGGCTGCTTTGCTCTTGTCTCCGACTTCACTGCCTACTTGCTGCTCACCGTGGTGCTCACTGCCGCCGACCGATCGAGCAGTCCGATCCAGCAAGCCGTCATCACAGCTGTGATCGGCGGTCACGACCGCACCCGGACGATGGCCACCATCCGCGCTATCCGAAATGTGGGACTGACCGTCGGGTTCCTTCTGGCAGGCATCGTCTTCGCGACGGGCGCGCAGGCGGCCTTCACGGCGCTGTTCGTGGGAAACGGGATCTCCTTTCTCGCCGTCGCGGTGGCCGTGCGACTCGTCCTGCGCAGGACGGGAACGGTTGTGGCACGCAGACCTTCTCGCGCCGAAGAGGATCCGGCCGCGGCCGCGGTGCGCTCACCACTGCGTGATCGGTGGTTCATGGTGTTCACCGTCGGGAACGGCGTGCTGGCGCTGTACGACACCGTGCTGATCGTTCTGCTGCCGATCTGGATTCTCGAGTACACCGCGGTGCCGCTCGTGTGGGTGCCGGTGTTCATGGCGGTCAACACCGTCCTGACCGTGGTGCTGCAGGTGTATGTGGCCCGATTCGCCCGCGGTACGGCCGCGGCCACTCGACTCATGATCGCGACCGGAGCCCTGATGGCGATCTGCTGTGGATTGCTCGCACTGGGACACCTGGCCGCGACCCCTACCGCGGTGGTGGCCGTTCTGCTCGCGGTCGTAGTGCTATCCGTTGCCGAGAACTTCCACTCGGTGGCGGCGTGGGAGTTGTCGGCGGAACTGTCGCCGCAGCCTGCCATCGCCCGCTATCTCGGCGCGTTCAGTCTCGGAATGACCGGCCAGAAGGTGGTCGGCCCCACCCTCCTCGTCGTCGTCCTGTTGCCGGCCGGGCTGATCGCCTGGCCTGTCCTGGCCGGCACGTTCGGTGCCGCAGCGTTTCTTTCGCGGACGGCGGCGCGTCGCTGCCACGCCGAACGTGCACGCGCACAAACTCTCTCGGACCAGCAGCTACCGGCGTCCCCACTCCAGAAAGCACGGTGAAAACATGACCGAACACGTCTTGGTCGTCGGCAGCGGCCGCGACCTTCCGAGCCGGGTCCGCAGCGCCCTCCCCGGCACGCAGACCTCCGTGATCTGCCGGCTCGACTTCGTTGCCAAGCTCCGGCAGCTGACCGAGCACGCCCGGGTGATCGCCGTGCGGCACGATGCCCCGGACGAGGAATGGATAGCACTGGCCAGGGCGGCGCACGCCCGGCATCCGTTCACCCGCATCGCGACGTTCGGTGAACGCGATCAGGACCGCTGCGCCGCGATCGGCGAGGCGCTAGGCCTGTCCACCCACTCGCCGCGCACGGTCGCGTTGATCCACGACAAAGACGCCATGCGCGCGCAGCTCCGGGACGCAGGCATCGACTCCACCGCCTCCGCCATCGTCGCCGACGTGGACGCACTGCACACGTTCGTGGGGAAACACGGCCTGCCCTGTGTCGTGAAACCGGTATGCGGCGCGGGCAGCGCCGGGGTGGCCGTGGTTCGGGAGGAGGCCGCGCTCGCGGCGGCGTTCGAGCGCGCGGGAGGCAGCTTCGACGGCCTTCCGAACAGCGGCGTGCTGGTGGAGCAATTCCACGAGGGACCGCAATTCAGTGTCGAGGCGTTCTCGGAAAGCAGTGAACACCAGGTCGTCGCCATTACACGCAAATTCTCCGACCCGGCCACCTTTGTCGAACTCGGCCACGTGGCACCGGCCGAACTTTCGGCGGCCGAGGAAGAACAGGTGCACACCTATGTGGAACGGCTGCTCGACGCACTCGGAGTGGAATTCGGGGCCACGCACACCGAGATCGTCCTCGGATCCCAGGGACCGAAGGTGATCGAGACCCACGTGCGAATGGGAGGCGACGAGATTCCAGCTCTCGCCTTCGACGCCACCGGCGTCGACCTCGCCGACTGTGTCGTGCGCCAAACGGTAGGGGAGAAGGTTCTTCCGGGAATTCGGGCGGTTCTCGCCGAGGAGCGGCCCGGTCGGTGTTCCGCGATCTGGTTCGCGGCCGCCCCGGTTGCAGGAGTGCTCACGGAGGTCGGCGGCCTCGACGACGCCCGGAACGTCGACGGTGTGACCGAGGTGCAGTCGCTGGTCCGACCGGGCAACAGGGTCGAGGTCCTGGAGTCGTCGGACTCGCGGGTGGCTTACGCACGGGCCCTCGGAGACACGGCCGAGCAGGCGCTCGTCGCCGCTCGCGAAGCTGTCGGCTGCCTCGAATTCCAGGTGCGGGTGGCGGCAGCGAACGTGGTGTCGGTGTGACGTGGGGTCGGACGCGAGGAGTGCGAGCGACCTCGTCGCGGGTTGCGACTGGAAACCGATCGGTTTAGGGTGTGGAGGTAAACCGATCGGTTTCAGAAGTCAGGGAGTCCAATGATGACGTCAACTCAGCAGGTGGCCCTCGTTACGGGTGCGTCATCCGGTATCGGGCGAGAATCGGCTCTCGCGCTGGTGAAGGCAGGTTTCACAGTTGTCGGTACCAGCCGCGACGCCTCGCGAAGCACCCCGCTCGACGGTGTGACGTTCTTCGACCTGGACGTGTCCGACGAAGCATCGGTCAGCGCCTTGGTCGAGCAAGTGATCGCACGGTTCGGGCGGATCGACGTCCTGGTCAACAACGCCGGCATCGGTTTGATGGGCGCGGCCGAGGAAAACTCCGTTGCACAGTCACGGGGCGTCTTCGATATCAACGTCTTCGGCGTGATGCGTATGACGAGGGCGGTACTGCCGCACATGCGAGCGCTGGGACGTGGGCGCATCATCAACCTTTCGTCGGTCTACGGGCTGATCCCGGGACCGTACCTGGCCGCCTACGTCGCGTCGAAGCATGCGGTCGAGGGCTACTCCGAGTCGGTGGACCACGAGGTCCGCGAACACGGCGTGCGGGTTCTCCTGGTCGAGCCCGGTGGGACGAACACCGGGTTCGAGGCGAACAGTGCGCGGCCTGATTCGCCGTTGCCGGCCTACGAGAAGCAACGCCGGATCGCCGATCAGGTGCTTGCGACGTCGGTCGAAGGCGGCGACACCCCGGCCACCGTCGCACGCGCGGTCGTAGCGGCGGCGACGGATTCGAAGCCGAAGCAGCGCTATACCAGCGGCCCGCTGGCCTCACGTGTCAGCATGTTGCGCCGCTTCGCCCCAGTCCGGATCTTCGATACCCAGATGCGCAAGTACCATCGCTTGACCAACTGATGCCTGCTCGGCATCACTTGGAATCTCGGCCCTTGGGGGCAACTGATGGGACAGTCGCGATTCGCGTCGCCTTGTCTCGGGGGAACTACTTGGAGGCCGCCAGTTCCTCGGCGATTTCGATGTCGATTTCCTGCTCGGTCATTTCTCCGAACAGGTGATTGGTGAACATTTTTCGACTCGATCCCGTGGTGGTGGTCCGGTCGCTGGAGGCTCCAGCAGCGGCTCTACTGAATGTATCGCCGTGGGGTGCGCTGGTGTTTCACCCCAGCTCCGGGTTCTTTCAAGGTGGTCGGCGGGACCGGCGGTGTGCGCCGGACCCCGCTCATTCGCGCATTCCGTCGGCAAGCTCCAGAACGCGCCCGACGTATCGGCTCATGAATGTGTTGAACGCCAGTTGTGACAGTTCGGGGCACCCGGCCTTGCGAAAGAAGTGCTCCAAACCGACGAGTTCGGTGCCGATACAGACTCGTTGGTCATCGAGGTCGGCGAGCCGGCGTACGAGGCGCTCGAGTTCGTCGGCCTTGCTCATCACTTCGTCCATCGGACTTCACCTCGTACTCGATGCGATGGTGGTTTCTCGGTAGGGCGAGCGCGTCAGATGGGGGTCTTTCCGCGTCGCGACTCCGAGTCTACCAGCTATTCGAACGTGTGTGCGAATAGCTCGCCTGCATGCGAACGGGGCCTTCGGCACGGCGCCGTCGAGTGGTGTTCAGTTGTGGGGCGCGGCGCTCAATCGGTTATTGCACCGCATGGTTCCTGTGATCTTGCTGCACGTGCCTTCGCGGCCGAGCAGCGTTCGGCTCAGCAGTACCAAGCCCCAGGGGCCGATCACCCAGACAGGCCAGAAGTAGATCATGACGCCGGTGGCGAGCGAGATGATGCCCCAGATCACGATGTTGAGGCTTCCGGCGGCGAGCCAGGCAAGCCACTCGATGCGTTGGTGGCTCGGGAGACGACGGCGTGCAGGCTGGGGTGATCGGATCTGGCGCGGGGCAGGTGCGGGGGCGGCTGGAAGGTCGCGCAACACCTGACGTACCTGTGCTTGGGTGACCGACCGATACACCTGGGCTACCCGCTGGTCGAACTCGTCGATTGTCAGTCGCCCAGCGGTGAGATGCCGGCCGAGTTCGTCGACGACCTTCTCGCGTTCGGAATCGGATATCCGGATGTTGTCCGCGTACTCCATCGGACCCTCCTCGGCGGTGACATTCCACTGTGGAATGTCGATGTCTTCTATGATCGATATGACACAGTGGAATGTCAACCCCTCGCTTACGAAGGACGATGTCATGAACGAACGCCCCCTCAATGCCACCGCCGCGTCGCTTCTCGGTTTCCTCCACGAGGGATCGAAGACGGGGTGGGACCTGGTGGTCACCGCCCAGGAACGCATCGGCAAGTTCTGGTCGATCACGACCAGCCAGGTGTATCGGGAGCTTGCTGCGATGGAGCGTGCCGGGTTGATCGAGGCGGGGGAGCGGGGCACCCGCGAGCGTAAGCCCTACACCCTGACCGATGAGGGTCGGCGGGCGTTCGCGGACTGGATCGAACTCGACCCCGCAGCGGAGAACATTCGCTATCCATTGCTGCTCACCGTCGCGTTCGGCGCGCATCTTCCGCCCGAGCGGTTGGACGCGATGCTGGACTCCCACCGCACCGCACACGAGCATCAGCTCGCCGAGTACGAGCGCGAGGCCGAAGTGCACAGCTCCAACGAATATGCGTTGGCGACACTGGACTTCGGGATCGTGTACGAGCGCGCCGTCCTGGAATGGTTCGATCGCGTCGGCAAGCGGCTGGGGCGCGGGAGGCGGAGCCGCTGACGGGTCATCTCGTGCGTCGGTACCCGCAACGAGGGGCGTCCTCCTCGCCCCTCGGAGTCTTCCACCGTGAGATCGGCGAACGCCGTCAGTACTCCGCCGGCCGGCGGCGTGGCGAGCTCACCCGCAGTGGGTGAGGTGCGGGCTGGCTACGCCCGGGCACGCTGAGGTCAGGCAGTGCTGTGCACTCCGGGCCCAGCAGAGGACCCGCGAGCGTTCCGACGACACGCGAAGAGGTTGTGAGTAGTCATGGTGGAGCGGCGTGAGGTTTTACCGATACCCGACCGGCAGCACCTCGGACTGATCACCTATGACGCGAAAGACCCGGACACCGCTTTCCCACCGATCCAACCTCTGCTTCCACCGGAGGACGCCCCGAACGTTCTGGTGATCCTCCTCGACGACGTGGGTTTCGGCGCCGCCAGCGCCTTCGGCGGCCCGGCACACACCCCGACCGCGGAGCGACTGCAACGGGGCGGCCTCACCTACAACCGCTTCCACACCACCGCCCTCTGCGCACCGACCCGAGCCGCGCTGCTCAGCGGCCGCAACCACCACTCGGTGGGGATGGGCATGATCACCGAAACCGCGACCTCGGCGCCGGGCTCGTCCGGGCTGCGGCCGAACACCAAGGCCGCACTGCCGATGACCCTGAAACTCAACGGTTACTCGACCGCCCAGTTCGGGAAGTGCCACGAGGTGCCGCCGTGGCAGACGTCCCCGATCGGGCCGTTCGACGCGTGGCCGACCGGCGGCGGTGGCTTCGAGCACTTCTACGGCTTCATCGGCGGCGAGAACAACCAGTACTATCCGGCGCTGTACGAGGGCGTGGCGCCGATCGAGGTGGACAAGACACCCGAGGACGGCTACCACCTCACCGAGGATCTCGCCGACCACGCCATCGACTGGATTCGGAGCCAGAAGTCCCTCGCCCCGAACAAACCGTTCTTCGTGTACTTCGCACCCGGGGCCACGCACGCCCCGCATCACGTGCCCCCGGAGTGGGCGGACAAGTACGCCGGCCAGTTCGCCGGCGGATGGGACGCGCAACGCGAGTCGACTCTCGAGCAGCAGAAGCGGCGCGGCGTCGTCCCTGCCGACACCGAACTCACGGCGCGCCCGGAGGCTATCCCCGGGTGGGAGGAGATGGACGACGCACTCAAACCGGTGCTGGAACGCCAGATGGAGGTGTACGCGGGATTCCTCGAGCACACCGACTTTCACGTCGGCCGCGTGATCGACGCGATCGAAACGATAGGCGCCCTGGACAACACCCTCGTCTACTACATCATCGGCGACAACGGTGCCTCCGCCGAGGGAACCATCAACGGCGCATTCAACGAGATGGCGAACTTCAACGGTCTCGCCGCCATCGAGACCCCGGAGTTCATGGCCGAGGTGAAGGACAAACTCGGCACCCCGGAGGCCTACAACCACTACTCGGTGGGCTGGGCGTGGGCGATGTGTGCGCCGTTCCAATGGACCAAGCAGGTCGCCTCGCACTGGGGTGGCACGCGCAACGGCACCATCGTCCACTGGCCCGCCGGGATCCGCAGCAAGGGTGAAGTTCGGTCGCAATTCACCCATGTCGTCGACGTGGCGGCGACGGTGCTCGAGGCCGCCGGACTGCCCGAGCCCACGTTCGTCAACGGGGTGCAGCAGACTCCGCTCGAGGGCCCGAGCATGCTGTACAGCTTCGATCAGCCGGAGGCTCCGGAACGACACGACCTGCAGTACTTCGAGATGGCCGGTAATCGCGGCATTTACTACAAGGGCTGGAGCGCGGTCACCCGGCACAGCACCCCGTGGTTGCCGAACGAGGTGCTGCCCGCTCTCGATGACGACGTGTGGGAACTGTACGACGGGTCGACCGACTGGTCGCAGGCCCATGACCTCGTCGCCGAGATGCCCGATAAACTTGCTGCACTGCAACGGCTCTGGTTGATCGAGGCGGTGAAATTCAACGTTCTTCCCATCGACGACCGCCGCTTCGAACGGCTGAACCCGACCATCGCCGGCCGACCGCAACTCGTGACGGGAACCTCGCAGGTGTTGTTCCCGGGGATGAAGCGGCTCAGTGAACACAGCGTGATCGACATCAAGAACCGGTCGTTTTCGGTAACCGCGGCGATCGAGACGCCGAAGGACGGGCCCACCAACGGTGTCATGATCGCCCAGGGCGGTCGCTTCGGCGGCTGGGCTTTCTACGTCAGGGAGGGACGAGTGAGATTCGTCTACAACCTGCTCGGCATGAGCGAATTCGTCGTCGGGGCAACGGAAGACCTCGACACCGGCAGTCACCAGGTCCGCGCCGAGTTCGCCTACGACGGGGGCGGTCTGGCGAAGGGCGGGACCGTCACCCTCTACATCGACGGCCGCAGCGTCGGCAGTGGCCGGGTCGACCAGACGCAACCGATGGTCTTCTCGGCGGACGAGACCACCGACATCGGCAACGACTTCGGTATGCCGGTGAGTACCGACTACATCGGCGCCGCCAAGTTCAATGGGCGTATCGAGGTCGTGAAGATCGACGTCGGCGAAGACGACCACTCCCACCTCGTCGACCCCGCCGAGGTCGTCCGGGTCGCGACCTCCCGCCAGTAATCGGTCCGCCATGACCTGGGCACTCCCCGCAATCGCTGCGATTCTGCTCGCCTACGCGGCGGTCTCCGGCCGGACTGCGGGCACGCCGATCACCGCCCCGATCGTCTTCACCGTCGGCGGTCTGCTCCTCGGTGCAAGCACAGTGGGGCTGATCGACGTGCATCCCGCCGCCGAAACGGTGAAACTCCTCGCGGAGGTGACGCTCGCGCTCGTGCTCTTCTCCGACGCCTCCCGGGTCAACCTGTCAGCCCTCCGTGCCGAAATCGCCCTCCCAGCCCGTCTGCTGGGTATCGGCCTGCCATTGACCATCGCGACCGGTTTCGGTGCCGCCCTGCTCCTACTCGGTGATCTGGCGTGGCCCGAGGCGCTCCTGCTTGCGGTGATCCTCGCGCCGACCGACGCTGCTCTCGGCCAGGCCGTGGTCACCCTGCCGATCCTGCCGTCCCGAATACGGCAGGGTTTGAACGTCGAGAGCGGGCTCAACGACGGAATCTGCGTGCCGCTGTTCTTGATCGTGCTGGCGATTGCGCAGGCCGAGGCAGGGGCGATCGGCGGCGGCGCCGCGGCCCGGTTGGTCGCCGAGCAGATCGGTTACGGCATCGTCGCGGGAATCGGTGCCGGGGCGATAGCGGCGGCGATCCTGGTGATAGCCGGCCGCCACCGCACGATCGACCCGTTGTGGGCTCAGACCGTTCCCTTGACGGCGGCCCTGCTCGCCTACACCGTCGCCGTGCCGTTGGGCGGTTCCGGTTTCATCGCTGCGTTCGTCGGCGGACTCACCTTCAACGCCATCCGCCACCGCGCCGAGGTCAACCACGGCGATGGCGAGAGCAGTGACGGTGCCGACTCCCTCGACGAGGCCGGTGACCTGTTCAGCGCGATCACCTTCATCGTTTTCGGCGCCGTGCTGCTCGGACCCGCTCTCGGCCATCTGTCGTGGGCCGTGCTCGGCTACGCGGTCGTGAGTCTGACCGTCGTCCGGATGGTTCCCGTCGCGCTGTCGCTGGTCGGGACACGTCCGCGCGCCCCCACCGTCGCCTTCCTCGGATGGTTCGGGCCGCGCGGACTCGCGACCATCGTCTTCGTCATCCTCATCTTCGAAGAATCCGGCGAGCTGCCCCACGAGGAATTACTGCTGACCACCGCCGTCATCACCATCGGACTTTCGGTGCTTGCCCACGGACTCACTGCCGCGCCGTTGGCCGATCGCTATGCCACATGGTTCCGTCGCCACCCCCGAGGTGAGGGTCTCATGGCACCAGATCCCGGTCGATGACATGGCCGCACCGACTGATCACCCACCGCCGAGGCCGACCACGGCGATCATCAGGGGCAGGAAGACGATGATCAGAACCGCACCGACGATGTCGAAGGTGATTCCGCTTCGGATCATCGTGGTAATTCGGACGGCTCCGGAGCCGTAGACCACGGCGTTCTGCGGCGTCGAGACCGGCAGCATGAATCCGAACGATGCGGCGAATGTGGCCGCGAGCGCAGGCACGAAGGGGTTGACACCGGCCGCCAACGCCACCGGGATCACGATCGGCACCACGACCGCCGCCGACGCCGTGTTGCTCGTCGTCTCCGATACGGCGATGGCCAGCAGCACCGCGAACACGGTGATGGCGACGACGCTGGTCAGGCCTAGCGAGTCCGCGACGGATGTGCCGATCGTCTCGGCGAGTCCGGTGTCGGCGAGCAGTGAGCCGAAGATGATGCCGCTACCGAACAGCACGATCGTGCCCCAGTCGATTTCTGCTGCGTCCCGCCAGGTCAGCGTGAATTCGCGATTTCCCCAATCTGTCGGCAGCAGATAGAGCAATGCCGCTCCGAAGACCGCAACCATGCCCTCGTCGAGTCGGTCGCTGATCGTGCCGTAGAGGTCCGAGTCGTTGCCGGCGATCACCGCGACGACACCGGGCAGGATCCACAGCGTCACTGTGACTCCGAACGCGATGAGCGTGTTCTTCTCGGCACGCGACAGCGGACCCATTTCTGCACGCTGCTCCGCCAGGTAGTCGGCGACGCCTTCGATGCGCCGGATCTCCGGTTTGTTGATGCGCAGCAGGATGATGGCGAGCGCGATGAACATCAGCAGGCAGATCGGGATGGCCATCACCATCCACTGCCCGAAGCTGATCCGCTCCCCGGTGGCCTCCTCGATGAGCCCGCGTCCGATCAGGTTGGGTGGGCTTCCGACCGGTGTCAACAGGCCGCCCACGCTGGCGCTGTATGCCAACATCAGCATGATCGCGGCACCCACCCGGACCCGCAGGGGGTCGAAGTCCTCGGCCACGACGCCGCGGCGCTGCATGAGTTTCGCGATGACGCCGAGGATGCCCAGGGCGGTGGGCAGCAGCATGGCCACGGTCGCGGTGTTGGATACGAACGCCGAGAGTCCGCACGTGATCGCGCCGAACGCCACGATCACACCGGTGGTGGACTGGCCGACACGCGGCAGGGTCAGGATCCGAAACGCGAACCGCCGTGCGACGCCGTGTTTGAGCATCGCCTGGGCAAGGATGAACGCTCCGATGAACGTGAAGATCGTCGACGACCCGAACGCGGCGAGCACCTCGTCGGCCGGCGCCACGCCCAGAAACACCACGATCGCCACCCCGAGCAGCCCGCCGATCGGGATCGGCACCGCCTCGGTCACCCACAACACGATGACGCCGAGCAGCACGCCTGCCAACGTCTGCTGGTTGGGCGGTATGTCGATCGGCAGGGCGAGGAAGACGATCGTGATCAGTGGCGCGAGAAAGAGCCCGATCGTGCGGCGGCCCTTCTCGAATCGCTCCTCGGCGGGTGAGAGCTGCTGTTCGCCGAGGCTGCGATAGGTGGTGTGCCCGAGCAACGCCTTGTCGACGTCGGTGCGGTTGCCCTGGTTCTCGGTTGTCATGGTCCCTCCCCGGCACAGATCGGTACGGAAGTAGTACCCGTGAACGAGCGTGATAGTCGTGTCACGACCTGTTCTCTCGGCACGACCGAGGCCTGTGACCAGTGTCGGACCCGACCCGTCCTGGGACTACGTGTCCGGTCAACCGGCGGAGCCACCCGTGCACGAAGCGCGCCGGCACCTGCGAGTCCGCGTCGGGGTCCTCCAGATACCATGCGCGATAGCAGAATCGGAATTGGTGATATTGCTCAGCCGAGCGCCTTCGCTTTGAGAGTGTCGTACTCGGCCTGGTTGATGGTGCCCGCGTCGAGGAGTGCTTTCGCGTCGGCGATCTGCTCGGCAGCCGACTTGCCGGCCACTTCCCTGATGTAACGGTCGGTTGCCTGCCTCGCCGAGTTGTGTGCCTCGAGTTGCCTTTCCGCAATCCCGCGACCGCGGGCGATGAGATACACGAACGCGGTGATGTACGGCAGCACGATCAGAAAAATGATCCAGAGAGTTTTCGTGAATCCGGACATAGCGCGATCGCGGAACAGGTCACCGAAAATCTGGAACAGAATCATCAGGTAAGCGACGAACGCGAACACGACCACCGTGTACCACAGGAAGTCCCAGAATGAGTCCATCATGAGTTAGCTCCTTCGCACTTGTGGACTGCGCTGGTGTGCAGCCCGAAACGTGCACCACTTACCTGGTCAGCATCGTCCTTCGTGCCCGCGATTGTGCGCAGTTCCGCATAACGGGCAGCACGACGCACGCCGACATCGGGTTGCTCCTGCGACCGCACCGTGGTGTGCTTCTGCTCGTGGAAGGGAGACGATGAGATGGCCGTGACTTTCGTCTTGTTGCCCGGCGCCGGATCCGACTCGTGGTACTGGCACCGAGTCGTGCCCATTCTGACCAGCCACGGGCACGCCGCCATCACCGTCGACCTGCCGTACAGCGACGAGAGCGCAGGTCAATACGAGTTCGCCGACGTCGTCGTCAAGGCGTTCCGCGACGTCGAGGGTCCCGTCGTGTTGGTCGCGCAGTCGATGTCGGCGTTCACCGCGGCGATCGTGTGTGAACGAACCGACGTCGACGTCGATCTGCTGGTCCTGGTAGCTCCGATGCTTCCGGCGCCCGGGGAGTCGGCGGGCGAGTGGTGGGCGAATACCGGGCAGTCCGCGGCGCAGCGTGCGTTCGCGGTCAGCGAGGGACGTGACCCGGCTGCCACCAACGATCTGCGGGAACTGTTCTTCCACGATGTGCCGGAAGAGCTCATCGAGGAAGCGTTCCAGGCCGAAGAGGTCGCCATGTCGGACACTCCGTTCGAGACGGTATGGCGGGCGGAGGAGTGGCCGCACGTGAAGACCCGTGTGATCGCGGGCAGTCGAGACCGCCTCTTCCCGGTCGACTTCATGAAACGGATCGTGCGGGAGCGTCTGGGCATTGCACCCGACGTGATCGATGCGGGACACCTGATCGCCTTGGCCCGACCCCGGGAACTGGCCGCGGCGCTCGAGGGCTACGTCGAGGGCCTCTGATCGTCACGGTGACCGTCGCCGAGCGCCGACCCCTGAACCGCGGTTAGTCTGCCGAGAACGGCGCAATCCGTTCCCGAGGTCCGAACACATGGAGGTGCGAGACACGATGTCGTTGTCGGTATCAGGCGAGTTCGAGATCGAAGCAGCCCCCGAACAGGTCATGCGTGCCCTTGTCGATGTCGAACGGATCCCCGAGTGGTCGGCGGTGCACAAGGAAGTCATCGTGGAGTCGCGGTTCGAGGACGGACGACCGCGGACCGTGCGGATGACACTCTCGGTGCTCGGTGTCTCGGACACCCAGTTGGCCGAGCACAAGTGGATCGACGACGAGCAGATGTCCTGGGTTCTCGTCGAGAGCGACAAGCAGCGGAGTCAGGAAGGCGAGTACCGCCTCACGCCCACGTCGCGCGGCACCTCTGTGCGGGTCACGATGTCGGTCGACCCGAAGATCCGGTTGCCCCAGGCGGTGCTGCGGCAGGGGCAGAAGCAGGCGATCCGGACCATCCGCAAGGGCCTGACGAAGTTTGTCGTCGACAACTACGTGTGATCAGCACGAGCGTGAGCGAGGGGACAGATGGCGGTCGAGGACAATCCCACACGCCTGGGGCGGTTGTCGGCACGACTTGCCGGAATTCGTGACGGCACCGACGACGACACGTTGTCGGCCGGCTTCCTGCTCGTGGCCACCGTTCTGGCGTTGGTGTGGGCGAACATCGGGACCACGTACGAGTCGTTCTGGCACACGCCGATCACCATTCAGGTCGGGGATTACGGAATCAGTCTCGACCTGAAGCACTGGGTCAACGACGCATTGATGACGCTGTTCTTCTTCGTCGTCGGCCTCGAGGTGAAGCGGGAACTCACTATCGGTGAACTCACCGACAGAGCCCGTGCCGCAGTGCCTCTGGTCGCCGCCATCGCCGGTCTGGCGTTGCCGGCCGCGCTGTTCCTCGTCCTCAACCCGAGCGGCGACGAGGCCGCCGCGTGGGGTGTGGTGGTGTCGACGGACACGGCGTTCGTGCTGGGTGCGCTGGCGCTCGTCGGACCGAGGTGCCCTGCGCGACTCCGCGTGTTCATCCTCACCCTCGCGGTTGCCGACGACATCGGCGCGCTCGCCATCATCGCCTTCTTCTACACCGACAATCTGCGGCTCGGTCCGTTGGTGCTCGGCGCGGTGGGACTACTGCTGATCATGCAGTTGCGTCGACTGGAGGTGTGGCGTGGAGTCGCCTACTTCATCGTCGCGGCCGGTACGTGGGTGGCCTTCTACGAATCCGGTGTCCATCCCACGCTCGTGGGCGTGCTGATCGCCCTGATCCTTCCCGTGTATCCGCCCAGGCGTCGCGAGGTGGAGCGGGCGGGCGAACTCACTCGCGCGTTTCGGCAATCACCGAACTCGGAGTACGCCCGGGCCGCCCAGCTCGGCGTCCTCCGGGCTGTCTCCGTCAACGAGCGGCTCCTGCGGTTCTATCAGCCGTACACCGCCTTCCTCGTGGTGCCGATTTTCGCGCTGGCCAATGCCGGCGTGGTCGTCACCGGGCAGACCCTCGCCGACGCTGTGAGGTCGCCGCTCGCCTGGGGCATCGTGCTCGGCCTCGTGGTCGGCAAGTTCGTCGGCATTACCGCCTCCACCGCACTCTTCTCGAGAATGCGGCCGGGCAGCCTGCCACCCGGACTCAACTTGTCCCAGATCAGCGGCGGCAGCGCGCTGGCGGGCATCGGCTTCACGATCTCACTGTTCATCGTCGATCTCGCCATCGAATCGCCTGTCCTGGCGAACGATGCCCGTGTCGGCGTCCTGACGGCAGCGGTGATCGCGACCGTCCTCGGGTGGGCGCTGTTCCGGTTCTCGGACTGGCGCACGCCGCCGACCGAGGCGATCGGAACCACCCTTCTGCGGCCGGTGCAGCCGGGGCGTGATCACCTACGGGGACCGGTAGACGCACCGCTCACCTTGGTGGAGTACGGCGACTTCGAGTGCCCGTTCTGCACCAAGGCCACCGGCAGCATCCGTGACGTGCGCGCGCATTTCGGTGATGCGCTGCGCTACGTGTTCCGGCATCTGCCTCTCGACGAGGTGCATCCGCATGCGCGTTTCGCTGCCCACGCCGCGGAGGCAGCCGACCGGCAGGGCCGGTTCTGGGAGATGCACGATCACCTGTTCGCCAACAGCGATGCCCTCGATGAGGACGAAATCTACGGGTATGCGGCGGAACTCGGCTTGGACATGAACCGGTTCGAGGAGGAACTGCGGACCGGTGAGTACCTCCACCGCGTCGACGACGACGAACTCGACGCCCAGACCAGTGACTTCCGGCAGACACCGACGTTCTATCTCGGAGCCACGGGCGCCGACCTCACCCGGCACACCGGACCTTTCGACGCAGCGACGCTTATTCGCCGGCTCGAAGAGGCACGGGACGCGCAAGGCGACTGATCTCAGTTTCCGCCGCGCCCGTTTTCCTTCTCCTTCTCCTTGTCCTTGTTATTTCCGTTCCCGCCGTTGTTTCCATTCCCATTCCCACTGTTGCCGTTCGGGTTCGGCGGTTCGGGGTTCTGTACCGGTGGGACAGGAACGGGAACGCCGACCGACACAGGTGGTGCAACCGGAAGTTCTTCGGTGCCGGTGGGCGTCGGCATGGGTGTAGGAGCCTGACTCGACGTTGCCGGTGCCACAGCGGGACTTCCGCCACCGTCGTTATCGCGCGAGGCGATCGCCAGGGCGCCCACGATCACTGCTACCACGACAGCGGCGATCGCTGCCAGGATCAGCCCCGTCTTGCGTGGCCGCCGGGGATCGGTCGGGGGGAGTGGGGCCGCGGACAGAGTGGCGGGCGCGAACGCCATGGTTCGAGGTGGCGCACCCATCGGAGGGGGTGCCGTGACCCGCCCCGCATTGCCCAGAATCGCGTTGCGCATGGCCGCGGCGTCGCCGAATCGGTGCGCAGGATCGTGCGCCATCGCCTTCTCGACGGTGGACGCCAACTCGGGGTCGACGTCGGGTCGCATTTCGGTCAGCGGGGGAGCGCCGCCTGCCAGGATCGCGCGGGCCAACGACAGAATGTTCTCGCCGGCGAACGGGCGGCGTCCTGCGAGAGCCTCGTATCCGACAACACCGACCGCATAGAGGTCGTCGGCGACCGTCGCCGGTTTCTCCGCGATGCGACTCGGGCTCAGGTACGCGACGGTGCCCAGCACCTGACCCGTCGTGGTGTGGCCACTGTCTGCACTCTTCGCGATGCCGAAGTCGGCGACCTTCACGACACCAGTGCTACTGAACAGCACATTGGCCGGTTTGATGTCGCGGTGCAAAATCCCGCAGTCGTGGGCAGCGCCGACGGCGGCGAGTATGTCGGCGAGAATCGCGCGTGCTCGGGCCTCCGGAAGTGGTCCGCGGGCGATGTCGTCGGCGAGGGTGCGGCCGGGGAGGCGTTCCATCACGATGTACGGAACACCGCCGTCCTCGCCGCAGTCGTGAACGGCCACCACGTTCGGGTGGTTCAACGTGGCGGCCACCCGGGCCTCCACCTCGAACCGTCGCCGGATATCGGGAATGGACGCGTACTCGGGACGCAGCACCTTGACGGCGACCGGCCGCCCGAGCCGCAGGTCCCAGCCGTCGTGGACATCGGCCATCCCGCCTCGGCCCAGCACTGCGCGCAGCTCGTACCGAGCTGCGAGAGTCTGGGGCGCCGACATACCTTTCACGCTAGCGCCAGCAGTCCCTTCGCGGCCAATGGAGCTGTTGGCGGAGAGCGCTGGTAGTCGGCGCCATCCGCGAGGTCGTCACACAGGCCCCGGCAATTAGCTGTATCTGTCTCCCTTGGACCGGCTTGGTGCCTAGGCAGGACTAGGGGAAGCTCCTGTGTTCACTGTCCCGCCGTTCGGGGAGTCTGAAGTGACGACGGGCAACGTCGGCGGCCACGGGCAGACCACCCGCCGGTTGCCGCCTGCAACGACTGCACCGCCGACACAGCAGAAAGGACTTCTCGTGCCTACCGACACCTCAGTAGTTCCCGGACGAGGCCTTTCGTTGATCAGTTCCGCCACGCGTGAGGAGACCGTCACCCTCGTTCCCGGTGACTGGCAGCTGCGTGCGGCGTGCCGTGGCGCCGATCCGGCGGTGTTCTATTCGCCCGACGGCGAACGCGGTTCGGCTCGCGTCCTGCGCGAAGCGAAGGCTCGGCAGATCTGCAGGCCCTGCCCCGTGCTCGCGCCGTGCCGCGAGCACGCTCTGGCGGCGGGTGAAACCTACGGCGTGTGGGGTGGCTTGACCGAGGCGGATCGAAGAAAGCGCACCCACCGACTTCGCCGCGGCGAGCCGGCCACTCGGCTCGACCCATTCGGTCCCGGTGGCGGCCGTTCGAGCAACGTCGACTCGCCCCGACAGTTACGGTGAGAACACACTGTGCCGAGGTCAGGAGTCGTCGTGCCCAAGTTGGAGATCAAGCGGACGTCCGAGCTCACCCGGAAGGAGGTGTCCGACAGGCTAATCGCGCTCGGACAGGCCCTCGCGAGTGGCTCCGAGGTGGAGCTGGGATCGGGTGGCGACTCGATCACCATCGATGTTGCCGACCAGGTTCGCTGGGAGCTGGAGATCGAGGTCGAAGGTGACCAGATCGAGTTGGAGATCGAAATAAGTTGGCGCGATGGCCCGTCCGGTAACGAGGAGGTCGAGGAGACGCCATCGGAATCGGAGACTGAGGTCCCGGCCAAGCCGGCACGTCGTGGGCGACCGCGCAAAGTAACCGCCAAGTGATCTGCCTGCGCATGCCGGTCAGTTACTCACCGTCGCCGTAGATCGGGCCACGGCGGACGGCGCAAAACGGCCAACGTGGCGATCACCGCCGACGCCAACCCGATGAACTCACCGAGTAGCGCGATGCGCGTGGAATCGACGGCCGGCTGCCACCACACCCGGCCGGCGTGGATGACGAACACCCCGACCGGTGACGCCGTGAGATCACCGCCCCGCCTGGTCTCTCGTCCGCTCGGCTTGCCGAGGCGAAACCCGCGGTGAACCCGCGCGACGGTGATGACCGTGGAACCGTCCGCCGTCTCATAGGGCTCACCGAAGACGCGCGGCGCCCCGGCATCGTCCTGCCGAAGGTCCACGACTTTCCGAACTTCCATTTCGCTCTCCACACGGTCCCGGGATGCCGACGAACTTCACCATCGTCACACGCCTCGGTGTCCCAGATGCCGGATTGGACTCGCCAGCGTTGTCGCGGCTGTCCGGAGCTGGCCCTACCATGACCCCATGGCAGCTTCGGGCTCACGCAGACACCTCTCCGTCGTTCCCGACCAACCGGTCATCGACCGGCCTTCGCAGCGCTCGGGACGACTCGACGTCGTGAGCTACCAGCTGCGCATCGAGCTCGACGACGTTTCCCCCACCATCTGGCGGCAGTTCGTCGTCCCGTCGAATCTGCGGCTCAACCAGCTGCATCCGGTGCTGCAGACAGTGATGGGGTGGTACGACAGCCACCTGCACGTGTGGGTCGGTGGGGAGCCGCCCGCATCCGAGCGGTACGAGATGCAGGAGAGCATCGACGAGGGTTTCGCCGACGAGGACGACGAGTTGTGTGAGGACGACATCCGGCTGGACCAGGTGCTGGTGCAGCCGGGCGACCAGTTGTCGTATGCCTACGACTTCGGGGACGGCTGGGACCATACGATTGTCCTGGAGCAGATCAGGGCCGGCGATCCTGAGCCGAAAACGCAGTGCCTCGCCGGTGCCCGGGCGTGCCCTCCCGAGAATTCGGGCGGTCCCGGTGGATACGCCAATCTGTTGAGGGTGCTGGCCGACCCGAGTCATCCCGAGCACCACGACGCGAGCGAGTGGGTGGGTTCGGGATTCTCGCCCGAGTCTTTCGACCCCGCAGTCGTCAATGCGAGTCTGGGAGGACATGAGGCGGTCCGGGCGCACGGTCCGGTGTCGGACTCGGCATTCGCCGAGTTGCTCCGCCACATGCCGCCCCGCGCTGCGCCGCAGGTCTATTCGATGCTCGAACGTGCCCACCTGACTCAACGATCGGGTGACTACCTGGTCGCGCAGGAGGCGGTGACACTGCACCTGCGCTGGTTCCTGCAGCGCATCGGACCCGACGGCATCACCCTGACGAAGGCCGGTCACCTTCCGCCGGCCGTGGTGGCCGAGGCCCGGGAACTACCGGGATTCGACGGCTGGCCGTCGACTAATAACCGCGAAAACGACCAGCGGCCGGTGCACCTGCTGCACATGTACACGAAGACACTCGGGCTGGCGCGCAAGTACAAGGGCAAGCTGGTGCAGACCAAGTTGGGGGCCGAGTTTGCGGGCAACGCGCGCGGAATGTGGAGCCACCTCCTCAACAGGCTGCCACTCGGCGCCGACCGGGTGGAGCGGGAGGCCGGATACCTGGTGCTCCTCGCCCTCGCCGCCGGTGCGTCACCGAAGGAACGCCAGAGCGTGGTCGCCGAGGGACTCGCGGCCCTCGGGTGGCGGGCGAGCGACAAAACCGTGGTCGAGGGTCTGGAGGCCTACTGGATCGCTCGGCCCACCATCGAATTCCTCAAGCTCACCGGTGCGATCGGTGAAGGTTACGGCGTGCACGACACCAGCGACCCGGAGTGGGGTCGACTCCTCGCGCGCATGGTGTTGTCGATGTGAGGTGGCGGCTCAGACAACGAGGGGGACCTGGAACCCGCCTCGTGACGGAGTGATCCTGCCAGTCTGGCGTCGTTGATCGCTGACTTCTGCGAAATCGATCACTCGATCGCTTGGCAGTCCGGTGGATCGAGGGCGAGTGCAGTGTCGGCTGGCGAGAACCTGGTGCTGATACGTACGTGGTCGACCGAATGCTGCTGCCCCAATAAGGAATAGGGTTCGTAGGGTCCGAACTCGACGTCGAGTGAACGTAGCGCACCCTCGTCGGTGAGCTCGACGGCAATGGGGCCACCCAGTCGCCCAAGAATCCAACGATCTCCCCAGACCCGGTCCGGTGTGTCCACGAACTCATCTTCCGGCTGTGTGGCCGAGGGCGTGAGTTCGACCTCGAAGGTATCGAGTGCTGGATCGATCATTCGGGCCTGTTTGATTTCGCCGCGCAGGCTCTCGACGACTGCTCCAGTGACCCGCAGCGCTTCTTCGACACTTATGGTGTCGGTGAAGTAGCCAACCGGCGCGTGGGGGTTCATCCAACAGCGCTGCCCGGCGGCACCGATGGATCCACCGACAGTCTCGCTCACCGTGTTTTCTGCGCCCTCCCCACCAAGCCCGATCACCGTCCCGATCTCGAACTCCGCGTGGGGCTGCGTCTCACCGACCTCGAACCGGAATCGACCCTCGGATAGGGCGATGCGGCCTTCGCCTGCCCAACGCGCATCCGCACTCTCGGCCCCTACTGACACCGTGAGCACCTCTGCGACAAATGCGTCGTTCGCCGCCGCCCGTACGAGTGACTCGGGCGCGACCCCTCCTCCGGGTGGCGTCGGCGTGTTATCGGAGCAGCCAACTGTCAGCACTGCAGTGATCATGCACAGGACGCTTACTGCGAGGGTTCTCATGCCGCTATTTTCCGGCCAACTCGACATGCACGGCATCCCTTCGCTCGACTAACGCCCGTGGGTGCCCTGCCACATGTCGCCTGTGCGGGGGGATCGAGGCAAAGCTTATCGCGACACCGTCCAGTAGCTTCCGCGTCGCGTTTCGAGGTGCAGGCTCGGTCGATTCCGGCACACTGATTCCATGACCACGCCGCCGCACCGCAGGTGGGTGCTGCATGTCGATCTCGACCAGTTCATCGCGGCGGTGGAGGTGCTGCGCCGGCCCGAGCTGCGGGGCAAGCCCGTGGTGGTCGGTGGACGCGGCGACCCCACCGAACGCGGAGTGGTGTCGACGGCGTCGTATGAGGCCCGCGAGTTCGGGGTGGGGTCCGGGATGCCGTTGCGGACCGCGGCCCGCAAGATCCCCGACGCCGTGTTCCTGCCCGTCGACGCCGAGGCCTACACCGAGGTATCCGCGGTGGTGATGGATACGTTGCGGAAGATGGACGCCGTGGTGGAGGTGATGGGCTGGGACGAGGCATTTCTCGGTGTGGAAACCGAGGATCCCGAAGGGTTCGCCCGCGCCATTCAGGCGGCGGTGCTCGAGGCGACCGGACTGCATTGCTCAGTGGGGATCGGCGACAACAAGTTACGTGCCAAGATCGCGACCGGATTCGGGAAGCCGCAGGGCATCTTCCGTCTGACGGGTGCGAACTGGTTCGACGTCATGGGGGAGCGGGACACCCGCTCGCTGTGGGGGATCGGCAGCAAGACCGCGAAAAAGCTTGCCGCCCTGGGATTGAACACGGTGAGCGAGTTGGCGGCGGCCGCGGATGAGGACCTCGCAGCAACGTTCGGACCGACCATGGGACCGTGGTACGGCAGGATCGGCCGCGGCATCGACCGTTCCCCTGTGACCGCCGACCCATGGGTTGCCCGCTCCCACAGTCGTGAGACGACTTTTCAGCAGAACCTCGCCGACTGGTCCGCCGTCACAGAGGAGATTCGCCGTCTCGCCGTGCGGGTGCGGGAAGACATTGTGGCAGAGAATCGTCCGGCCGTGCGCGTCGCGTTGAAGGTGCGCTACGCGCCGTTCATCACCCGCACCACCAGCAAGGCGCTGCCGGAACCGACGTTCGACGTCGACATCATCTGCGACGCCGCCGCGGCCCTGGTCGACCGGTTCGACCACGACCGCGAAGTGCGCCTCCTCGGCGTGCGGTTGGAGATGACACCGCCCACAAGGACGATCACCACCCGTATGGAGGGGCATTGAATGTCTGAGCCGTTGTCCGTTCCTCGGGCCGCCCGCCACGTGAGGGGGCAGTGGACGAGCTTGGCGAATGTGTATGGGACCGGGGAACAGTTTCATGCCACACTCGCCGAGGATCTTCCACTCGTGGCCCGCCGGTGGATCGTCCGTGCCGTCGCCGAGAACTCGCCGCTTGCTCGGGCGGTACAACTCGAGATGCGTGGACAGATCCGGCTCGGAGAGTGGCGGCACTTTACCGCCACCCAGCTCATCGCCCCGGGGGAAGGGTTTATCTGGGCCGCTACGGCGAAGGTTGGGGGTTTGCCGATTATGGGTTACGACCGTTTCACCAGCGGTAGCGGTGAGATGCGGTGGCGACTCGGCGGACTGATCCCCGTGATGTCCGCCCGTGGTCGTGATGTCACCGCCAGTGCGGCCGGACGCCTCGCCGGGGAGAGTATCTTCGTGCCGACCGCATTTCCCCTGGCACGCTGGACCGGCGACAGGAACGATGTCTCGGCGACGTGGACCGTGGCTGGTCGCGAGGAAACCGTGCACCTGAACATTGCCGACGACGGCACCCTGCGCGGTGTGCGGATGCAGCGGTGGGGCAATCCCGAAGGGCAGGGGTTCGGCCGCTATCAGTTCACCGTGGCCGTTGAGTCCGAGCGCACATTCGCCGGTATCACCATCCCGGCGCGCCTGCGCGCGGGATGGGACACCGGCGACGCGTCGACCGGCGAATTCTTTCGCGCCGAGATCACCGACGCCCACTTCCGCTGACGCCACAGCCGCACGTCGCGTTGGGTGCAACTGTGCAAGCCTGCATGCGGAGGGAACATGTCTGGCATCCTCGGATCATGGCGGAACAGCGCAGAATTGAGCGCCTAGGCCCGAGCGACCTGACGGAACTCGCCTCAGACGTCGGGCCGGTGCCCATGAATGTCGGTGCCGTACTCTTCCTCGTCGGTGATGGGACAGCCGGTGACGGGACAGTGGATTCGGCGACTATCGAGGCCACCCTCACGAAGCGGATCAGCGGGATTCGCCGGTTGCGGCAATGCCTGGTCGACCCGCCACCGGGCCTGGGCCGGCCGTACTGGGCCGACGACGAACACTATGACGTCGGTGCCCATTTCGCACGGGTGCGCTGCCCGGTTCCAGGCGACCGCGACACCGCTCTGGCGATCGCGGTGGACGCAGTCATTCAGCCGCTGCCTCGCTCACGGCCGCTGTGGAGAGCGATCATCATCACGGACCTTGCAGGCGATTGCGGATCCGTCGGCCTGGTGATGGTGCTGCACCATGTTCTCGCCGACGGAATCGGTGGCCTGGCGATCTTGGCGCATCTGGTCGATGGCATGGCCGCGGCGGGATCGGTGGACGAGATCCCCACTTCGTCCCCGCCACCACGGCCGATGGAGCTTCTCGCCGACTGCGCCGTCGAACGCCTCCGCGCGCTGCGGCGATTCCCGGGAGCCGTGGCAGGCGTGCGCGGAGGCTGGAATGAGCTCGGGCACAGTATCGGTCGCCCCGCACCCCGCTGTTCCCTGAATGTGCCAACCGGGCCGCGCCGCAGGGTGACGACGGTGGAGACCGACCTCCGCACTCTTCGGGAAGCAGGGCGGAGTTCCGGGGCAACCGTCAACGATGTCCTCCTTGCCGCGATCACGGGTGCCCTCGCCGTACTCCTGCACCGACGGGGCGAGTTTCCGCAGGAGCTTGTGGTCTCGGTACCGGTCTCTGCCCGACGGTCGACAACGAGCGGGCACCTCGGGAATCAGGTGGGGGTGATGCCGGTCCGGGTACCGCTGGCGGGAGGTTCGGCGGAGCGGTTAACCGCCATTTCAGGCATTACCCGTGTCCAGAAAAGGAGAACCCGTGGTACGTCAGCGGCACTGATCGGGCCCCTTTTCCGGTTTCTGGCAGCTGTGAAGCTGTTTCGGTGGTTCGTCGACCGTCAACGGCTCGTCAACTCGTTCTTGTCCAACCTGCCAGGGCCGCCGTCCCCACTGGCCATCGCCGGGCTTCCGATCGCGTCGATGGTGCCGATTACCGTCACTGCGGGAAATGTCGGTGTCGCGTTCGCGGCACTGTCGTATGCCGGCACACTCACGGTCACGATCATCGCCGACCCCGATGTGGTACCCGAGATCGACGACCTCGCCGCAGCCCTGCACGAACAATTCCAGGTGATCGACGAGGAAGGTTAGCTGGCTCCCGCCGCAGCCGGGACTGGGATGATGCGACGTCAACGCGGCTTGGTGCGGGTGCGCGGAAGTTTGGTGGCGATGACGGCGGCCTGAGTGCGGCGTTCGACGCCGAGCTTGCTCAACAACCGGGAGACGTAATTCTTCACGGTCTTCTCCGCGAGGAACATGCGCTCCGCGATCTGCCGGTTGGTCAATCCTTCGCCCAGAAGGGTCAGGAGTGTGCGTTCCTGATTGGTCAGTCCGGCGACCAGTCCTTCTTCGACGCTGGGTTTTGCCCGCAGTTTTTCCATCAGGGCGGCGGCCGCGCGGTTGTCGAGCAGCGACTTCCCGGCACCGATTTCGCGGACGGCGTGGGCCAGTTCGGTGCCGCGGATGTCTTTGAGGGCGTATCCGCTGGCACCGGCAAGGATGGCGTCGAGCATGGCCTGTTCGTCCGCGAAGGAGGTCAACATCAAGCACCGCAGGTCGGGCAGCTGGGAGAGGAGGTCGCGGCACAGTTCGATGCCGTTGCCGTCGGGCAGCCGCACGTCGAGGACGGCGACGTCGGGTTGTACTGCGGGAATTCGTGCAAGAGCCTCGGCGCAGTTTCCGGCCTCGCCGATGATGCTCAGTTCCGGATCGGTGGAGAGCAGATTCGCGATACCCCGGCGCACGACCTCGTGATCATCGACGAGGAAGACTGTGATCATGCGGCTCAGAACTCCATTTCCGGTGGTCAGCGCCCTGCCTGACAGGGTACGTGATGAGGCGGACGCGCAATTGCTGTCTCGAAAATCATCGCGATGGGTGTCAGCGGAGATCACCTGCCGGGCGGAGCAGCGTGGTGCGGTGCCCGCTGATCTGTTCGATGTCGATCACGAGGTAGCGGTCGTCACGCGAGCTGCTCCACGGTATGCGGGCCGGATCGGCGAACCCGATCAACCCGTCGGTGCCGGACAGTAGCCGTGACCTGCCCATTGCCAGAACACTCCAGCCGGTGCGGGTGGCCGGGTCGATGGTCCCCGCCTCGAATGCGAGCACAACCCGGTCGAAGCGGTCGAACCACGGGTTGTTGCCGGTGGGGATGACGAGATCGCCGTCGAGGGCGGCGAACGTGACCGGCCGCACCGCGGGCAGGGCGTCCTCGGTGTAGACAAGCCGGCCGGTCGGAACCGAGCGCAGCAACTTTCGGCATTCGGCAGTGGGGAGCGGACCGTCCGATCGCGCGGTCACCACGGGTGGCTTTTCCTGATACATGACTGCTTCTTCCGCGGGGAGAGTACCGACCCCACCAGCATCGGGCCCCGTCCTAGGGGTGCAACAGAGGACAAAGTCGTCACTGTCCTGATCGATCGGGAGAACCGCCCTGCCGGATTCGGTGGGCGTGGTGTGATGGATGAGTGTCGATACTTGGCAAGTAGGAGAGCGAACGATGACCGCCGACGAGGAACCGTTACTGACAGGTGCATTGTCGCAATTGCGGCTGCGAGAGCTGCTGGTCGAGGTTCAGGACCGCATCGGCCAGGTGATGGACTCCCGCGACCAGATCGACGCTCTGCTCGAAGCGGTGCTCACCGTCGCGTCCGGACTGGAATTGAATGCGACCCTCAAACGGATCGTGCACGCGGCAATCGAGTTGGCCGACTGCCGGTACGGCGCCCTCGGAGTGCTCAATCCTTCTCGGGACCGCCTGCAGGAATTCGTCTACGAGGGTATCGACGAGCACACCCGGGAATTGATCGGTGAACTCCCGACCGGCCACGGGTTGCTGGGGTTGTTGATCGAGCAGCCGAAGCCCATCCGTCTCGACAGCATCGCCGCACACACGGCGTCCTCCGGATTCCCTGCCTACCACCCGCCGATGCGCACATTCCTGGGCGTACCGGTGCGAGTGCGCGGGGAGGTCTTCGGAAATCTTTACCTCACCGAAAAGGCAGGTGGGCAGTCCTTCACCGAGGACGACGAGGTCGTTGTCCAAGCACTCGCCGCCGCAGCGGGTATCGCCGTCGACAATGCTCGACTATTCGAGGATGCCCGGCTGCGACAGCGGTGGCAGCACGCGACCAGTGAAATTCGCGGGGAGCTGCTCGCGGCCACCGATACCGGGGAAGTCCTCGACCTCATCGCCCAGCGAGCGCGCACACTCGCCGGCGCCGACCACGTACTGATCGCCCAGCCCGACGATCCCGATGTCGAGACGGCGGAAGTCACCACGCTGACGGTCACTGCATACGCCGGAGACGCCACCGCCGCCTTCCACGGCCGGCAGATTCCCGTCGACTGCTCCGACATAGGACGAGCGTTTCGCACCGGAGAGCAGATGCGCGTTCCGCAGATCACGGAATGCAAGAGCTACGGCACTGCGCTCCTACTGCCACTGCGGGTATCCGTCGACACGATAACCGGGGTGCTGGCGATCATCCGAGAACTCGGGGCGGATTCGTTCGACGATCGGCAACAATCGTTGGCCGCCGAGTTCGCCGATCAGGCTGCCTTGGCGCTCAAGCTGGCTGATGATCAACGGCAGCTGGCCGACATGTCGCTGATCTCGGACCGTGACCGGATCGCGAGGGACCTTCACGACCACGTCATCCAGCGTCTGTTCGCCCACGGTTTGAATTTGCAGAGCACCCAGGCACGCACCCGGGCGCCCGAGATTCGCGCACGACTCGAGGACATGATCGACGACGTGCAGCAGATCATCACCGACGTCCGGACGACGATCTTCGATCTGCACCGCGGAATCGATCAGAACTCCCGACAGCTGCGGCACGTACTCAACACCGTCGTTGCCGAGCAGACCGAAAACAGTGGCCTGCGCACCACGGTCCGGATGGCCGGGCCGCTGAACGTGGTGACCGGTCCTCTCGCCGACCATGCCGAAGCGGTAGTGCGGGAGGCGCTCAGCAACGTCGTGCACCATGCGCGAGCCCGCGCGGTCACTGTCACCGTCTCGGTCGGTGACGACCTCACCGTCGACGTCCTCGACGACGGCATCGGCCTCCCACCGACAGTGGCACGTAGCGGTTTGCACAATCTCGCCGCTCGAGCCGAGCAGGCCGGTGGAACTTTCACGGTTGTACCCCGGGACACGGGCGGGACTCGATTGACGTGGGCGGCCCCGCTACCGGACGTCTGAGCTGGTGGTCGTCCGGGCTTTTCCCACCCGTGGCGTCGGCACACGCGCAATTCCCGGGTCAGTCACGGACGATCATCACCGGGTATCGCGCGGAATGGAGCACCGCCCGGCTGGTCGACCCGAGGAGCAGGGAGGTGAAGCCGCCACGTCCGCGACTGCCGGTGACGACGAGCTGCGCCTGTCGGGACAGTTCGACGAGGTGGTCGATCGGCCGATCCCGGACGACCACCTTCCGGACAGTGACGTGCGGGTACGACTCGTGCCAGCCGGCCAGGCTTTCGGCGAGTACGGCCTCTTCCGCGACAGCGATTGCGGGCCAGCTCAAATCGTGAAAATCCGCCTCGTCGGTGGTGAAGACGGTCGACAACTCGACATCACTCCACGCGTGCACTGCGACAAGATCGGAGCCGCGGAGAGCGGCTTCCTCGAACGCCGCGCCGATTGCCGGTGTGCTGCGCGCCGAACCGTCGACCCCGACTACTACCGGGCCGTCGAGAACAGCGTCCACCGGGTCGGGCATGCCACGAACCACGACCACCGGGCACGGCGAGTGGCCGGCGACCGCCGTGCTCACCGACCCGCGCAGACCCCCGGCGACACTGCCCAGCCCCCGGGATCCCACGACGAGCATGCGGGCCGATTTCGCCAAGTCCAGAAGGACGGCGGCTGGGCTGCCCTCCCGAATGGTGGTGTGCACCGTCAGCGGTGAGTCGCCGACCGCCTTGGTCGCCAGTTCCGCCGCCCTGTCCAGACGTTGCTTCCCGACGTCCTCGAGATCCGTGAAGGCACCCGCCGAGAGGTTGATGGCGTCACCGTAGGTTCCGCGCCGCACCACAAGGGATGAAGCCAGCAGCAACGGAGCGCCGCGAACCACCGCATCGTGTGCCGCCCAACGCACCGCGTCCAGTGCATGGGCCGAGCCGTCGACGCCGACGACGATGGGAATGTCTACGCGCATGGTGGCTCCTGCCAGTGTGACCGGTCTCCGACCAGAATCTCTCAGCGACTGTTTTCTCGCCGAGACCTGTTCACCGAGAGCACGGTATCCACCTCACGCCGGGGAGTCTGCCGGGGAGCGCGGACAACGACCGTGCCCAGGCGAACCAATGCCTGGGCATAAGAGGGCTCGGGGAGAAGATCTCCGATCATCGCTCGGCTCTGCGGGACCTCGGTCACGTGGGTGAGCGGGCAGGTGGCAACTTTGTTCACCGTTGCGTCGAGTAGTAAAGCGGAAAGCGCTTCGCCGCAGCGCAGCCAGTCCATCCGAGTGTCGGTTCCGGTGCTCAGCACCACCACGGTCGACTGATCGATCTGCGTCGAGTCAGCTCCGTGTGTGTCGGTTCCGGAGGGGAAGTTGCGCCCGATGCCGACGCGCGCTCGCTCGTCCGCGGTGGCCAGCGCGGTCGGTGGGATTCCTCCCGCCGGAATCGAATGACCCGCCCACCAATGCAATTCGGTGTGATACATCGCGTCGTAGCGTCGCGCAGCCGCGGTAAGTTCCGTCGCCTCTGCCAGCGTACGACGCGCGTCGGCGGGGAGCACGGTCAAGCGTGCGCCACGTCCGCGAACCATGTCGGACAGGGTGCCCGGACCCCAGGTCTTCACGGGGTCGAACGCCCGTCGATCCGAGTAGCGATGCCTCATCGCGGCCGCGAGGTCGAAGTCGTGCGATTGGGGGCGAGCATCATGCTGGAAGCGAATGGTCGCGAGATGGGGTGAGCGAGGGCCTTCGGGGAGACGAACGATCTCGGCTGTCCATCGCACCGCAGTGAGAGCGACCTGCAGATGATGGAGGGCCGCTCCGCAGCTGATCACCATTTGCCGACCGTTGGGGTCCGCTGTTTTCAGGAGTCTTTCCGGATCGGTATGAAGTTCGAGGCGATCGTCGGTCAGCGTCCAGTGCCATGGCTGGCTGTTGTGGACCGACGGCGCTCGGCAGGCCAAGTCGACCGCGTGCCGCACCACATCAACACCGGGAATATCGACATTCATGGTCTGCTCCTCACCCACACGCTCGCCGACACCCCGACGGAATCGGCGCAGCGCCCTTCCGTACCCATCCTCGTCCTCGCCTGGCCTCCGCGGGAGGGCCGATGGTCACCGCAGTGGGGGTCCGAGCGTCCCGGTGTGTGCCCTGCGTGTCCGGCGGGGCATCAACATTGCTGCCGCAAGGCACAGGATTCCGACAAGAATCGCTGCCGCACCCACACCGACGAGAGGCGTCGCGAGCCAGACACCGAGAAAAGCGACCAACCCTGCCACAGTCGCCCCGCACAGCACCGCAAGCGCCATCCCGGCCGGGTGCAAGTATCGAAGATCGTCGCCCTCCTGGCGGTACTCACCGGCGAATGAGCCCTCGCGATGCTGTCCCACGATGTCCTCTCCGTTTCGCGCCGATCGGTGTGTGTCGGCTTCCATGACTACGGTCCGATAGCGGCGGGCCTTATTCCAGGGCCGAAGGTCACCGATTAGGCACTGTGGTCGTCGCCGGGTATGGGCGCTCGTGGACGAGTCGGGGACCGGAACGGAGAACGCACTTTGGAGCATCGATTGGCTCGCCCGACACGATGGGCGAGCCAATTCGCCTGCGCTTGCGTCTCCGGATCAGACGCGCACGAACAGGGCGGGATCGCTGCCCGGAACCTGCGCGACGAGGCCGCGGGCGACCAGGTGCCGCAGATGGGCGGCGCCCTCGGACAGCGCCATGTGCTTGCCCATCGGGGAGATGTCGGCCCACGGCTTGTACCACTTCATCCGTGCGGCCACATCCCACACGCTGAGCTGGTCGTCACCGAACGCGTGATGGAGATGGTCGAGTCGTTCCTCATGGTGTTCGATCAGCTCGCCGGCGCGACCCGCGACATCGTCGATGGGGATGCCGTGGGCGCCGAGACCGCGGGTGATCTCCATCTTCTGCACACGGCGCAGCGAGTCGAAGAACTCGGCCAGGGCATCGCGTTCCTCGAGGGGGTAGACGAAGTTGCCGACATGCGGGGTCGTCTTCTGCAGCACGTGGTCACCGGTGAACATGACGTCGGCGTCTTCGAGATAGAAGCAGACGTGCCCGGGTGTGTGGCCGGGGGTGTAGACGGCGCGCAGCCCTCTGCCGGTGAGGGCGATCAGTTCGTCGTCGACGAGAACGCGGTCGGGAGCCGAACTCGGGCCCGTGGGCGGCTCGGTGGTCGCCGCCTGCTCGAACGCCGCTACCTCGTCCGCGCCGGCGCCGGCACGGACCATGTTGAGCCGCTGAAACTCCAGCCACTCGTCGCTGCGACCCGAAGACATGTGCGCGAACAATTCGTGGTCGGACTCGTGCATCGCGATCCACGCACCCGACGCCTCCCGCACCCGTCCGCACAGCCCCGTGTGGTCGGGATGGAAGTGGGTGAGGACTACGCCCTCCACGTCCTTCACGGAGTGGCCGATCTCCTCCAGCCCGGAGGTGAGCCCGGCCCAGGCGTTGTCGTCGTCCCAACCGGCGTCGACGAGGATCAGTCCACCGGGGGATTCCATCGCGTAGACCAGTGTGTGACCGAGGGGGTTGTCCGTAATAGGGACAGGTATCTGGAAGATGCCATCACCGATGGCCGCCGCACCATTCATCTGCTTTACCTCGCACTAGAAACTGCTCTTGGGTTCCGAAACCAAATCGGTCTATCACTCCTTCATAGCCGCTGCAGACCGGTCGCGAACAGCCGGGTCCCGTTTAGCGGGCGTTCAGACTTTTCTCGATCCCTCGATCCGCCGCGGACCGGCAAACGCTGTGGGATGCTCCGAACCGACACGATCGATTGAGATCAGCCTGCGACGGGGGACGACTGACATGACAGATCAGCACACGAAAACACGGCGCCGCTGGTACGCGAGCGGGGTGTGCGGGATGGCCTTCGTCGGCGCATCCGCGCTGCTCGCGCCCAGTGTCGCCGTGGCCGCCCCGGCACTGCCGGCGGGTTGCGTGCAGGGGGCGGGCAGTGCGGTGACGTGCACCTTCACGTTCACCGGTGGTGCCCAGTCCTTCACGGTTCCTGAGGGCATCACGAGCCTCGACGTGACCGCTACGGGTGCTCGCGGTGGAAACGCCGGTTCCGTTCTCGGAGGCGTCGGCGCTGTCGCAACGCGCGCACTTCCCGTTACGCCCGGCGACGCCCTGTATGTGCTCGTCGGCGGCAACGGTGGTGACGGCACAGGCGCGGCCGGGTTCAACGGCGGCGGCATCGGTGGCACGGGTGCGGGCGGCGGTGGCGGCGCGTCCGACGTTCGGACCGGAACGGGTGAGCTGGCCGGTCGGCAGATCGTCGCGTCGGGTGGCGGCGGGGCAGGCGACACCTACATCGGTGGATCCGGCAACCTCGCTCCCAATGCGCCCGCGGGCCAGGCCGGTGGCGGGGGAGGAGCCGGGGGTGGCGGTCAGGCCGATGCGGGTGGTGTCGGCGGCAACGGTGGTGACAACCCCGACGGATCGGCTGGCCTCGTCGGCGCCGGCGGAGCGGGATCCGAGACCGGGGGCGGGGGCGGCGGCGGCTGGTTCGGCGGTGGCGGCGGCGCCGAGAACTTCGGTGGTGGCGGAGGCGGAGGTGGTTCGTCCTACGCACCGGACGGGACCATCGCTGCGGCGGGTGTCGACGCCGTCTCGTCCGTGGTGATCACCTACGGGACTGGCTCGGGAACCGGGTCGCTGGGCGGCTTGTTCGGTAGTAGCTGAACGACCACCGTCGCGGTAGTTCCGCCCTCGCAGCGGGCGGAAGTGACTGCGGCTCAATGACAACGGCAGCAGCCCGGACTTTTGTCCGGGCTGCTGCCGATGAAAAACGCTGGGTGATTACAAAACACGAACCGCCGAACTAGACAGCGACGGCGGTGGTTTCGTAGATCGATTCGATACGGCGTCTCGTGGCCTCGGGGGTCGTCTTCATGGCGAGGACGAGCTCGGAGATGACGAGCTGCATTGCGTGCTCGAGCTGGCGCTTCTCTCCGGCCGAGAGCGGCTTGGCCTGCGCACGCGTCATCAGATCGCGGATTACTTCACTCACCGTGAAGATGCCGCCGACGGTGATCTTTTCCTGGTTGGCCTTGAATCGCCTGGACCAGTTGGACGGGTCGTCGATCGTCGGACCCTGCAGGATCTCGAAGACGCGGCCGACTTCGTCGAGATTGATCGCGTTGCGCACACCGATCGCCTCGGCTTTCGCCACCGGGATCTCGATCGACAGCCCATTCTGGGCGACTTCGAACTGCACGTATGCAGTGGGTAGATCGTTGAACATCCGGGTCGTGAGCTTCGTTACCGTCACGGACCCATGGTGCGGGTACAGGAAGATTTCACCGATATTGAGATTCATTGACTACCACCCTTCCCTGTCATTATGGCACACGCTGCCATATTGACAACCGGTGACCAGATGGGAACGATGACCGGTGAGTGCCCCTACTGATTGCGAGGGCCGTTGATGACCAGACTTGGAACCCTCCCCGTGTCGCCTGACCTGCCTGCCGGCCCGCTCGGGCTGCGTGAGCGGCGGCGTGTGCAGACGAGTGTGGAGATCAGCGAGGCCGCACTCACCCTGTTCGAGAGCAAGGGTGTCGAGGCCACGACGGTCGGTGAGATCGCGCAGGCGGCGGGAGTGTCTCAGCGAACCTTCTTCCGATACTTCGCCACCAAGGAGGAGGCCGCGCTCCGGGATCACTGGGCCTTCGAGGCGATCCTTGGGGCGGGGCTCGATCGGCTCGATTCCGACGTCTCACCGAGGCTCGCGCTGGAAGCGTCCTTCGCTGCGGCCCTCACGGTGTACTCGGACAGTTCGTCGATCGCTTGCCAGCGACTGTTGCGGGTGAACAGGATCATTAAGAAGGAGCCGACGCTGCGTGCGGTGCTGGCGCGTGCGAGCGTGGCGCGGAACGCGACTCTGGTCGACGCAGTGTCGAAGCGATTCGACTGTTCCGAGCTGCAGATTCGACTGGCAGTCGATGTGTCGATCGCAGTACTCCGAGCTGCCCTGGAAACGTGGGTGGACCGTTCATCCACCGACGAGGCTGCCAACCTGCCCGAAACCTATTCCCTGGCAAGGACACTCGCGTACAAGTGACTGGGAGTTCGTCCCGGCGTCAGCTCATCCGGCGAGGAAGCTGAAGCGGACGCGGCGCACCGGGTTGTCGACGTTGGTGTCGACGAGGCACACGGATTGCCAGGTCCCAGTTGTGAGCGCGCCGTCGATGACGGGCACCGACGCGTAGGGCGGCAGGAACGCCGGCAGCACGTGGTCGCGGCCGTGTCCGTGGCTGCCGTGGCTGTGCCTCCAGCGGTCGTCGCGCGGAAGCATGTCGTCGATTGCCCGCAGGAGGTCGTCGTCGCTGCCCGCGCCGGTTTCAATGACGACGAGCCCCGCCGTGGCATGCGGCACCCACACATGCAGCAGGCCATCGCCGGCGCCTGCCGAGGCGAGGAACTTTTCGATCTCACGGGTCAGGTCGTGCACCACCGGCTCAGCGCCCGTGCGCACCTCGATCTCAGTACTGAACATGCTCCGACGTTAGCGCGGGTGCCGGCGACATTCGATTCGAAGCGGTGCAGCCCGCGCTGCTACTTGCGGCCGGCTGCCCATTTCATGCCCCAGCTGTAGGCCTTGTCGAGGTCGGCCTGGCTGCCTTCGATGTACTTCACTTCGCGGGTGACGGTGATGCCTTGTCCGGTGTTCTGCAGCATCGCGATGGCACAGATGCGAGCGGAGCTGTTCGACGAGTCGAGTCGAACTTCCACCTCGGGTCCGCTGGTGGGGTAGAGGGTGACGACGCCGTCCACTGCGGCCCAGTTGGGTGCACCGTCGTAGATCATCGCGAAGATGAGGATGCGCTTGAACATCTCCGGTCGATCGAGGTTGATGTGCATGTTCTCGCCCCCGGTCACGGTGCCGGTTCGGTCGTCCGCGTCGAGCTTGATGAACGGGGCGTCCTGCAGCGAACCGAACGTGTTGCCGAGTGCCTGGACTACGCCCTTCGATCCGTCGGCGAGTTCGTAGAGGCAGCCGAGGTCCAGGTCGATGCCGGTGTTGCCGCCTGCGGCGGCCGCGAGCTTCGCGAAGAAGCCGGTCTTCTTCGGTTGCGGCGCCGCGCCCGTCGACCAGTTGAGGTTGACCCGCATCGCGCCCTGCCGCTCACCCGACTTGGTGAGGCTGACCGAGGGTGCTGCCTTCGACAACGTCACCTTGCTCAGATTCACCCCGCCCTGCGGTGCGGCCGGGGTGGAGGGGCGACGGGTGTAGTCGATGGCCATGGGTAGAACCTTCCGTTTGACGACCGGGCGCCGTGCGGGATCGCTGTCCGATTTGCACGTTTTCGGTCCAGGGTAGTCATACGTTGGAAACTGCCCGACTCGACCTACACCGGGATCGGCCAGTCAGCTCCGCTTGTTCCACTCGATTGCCGGGCACGTATCCATCACCATGGCCAGTCCCTTTTCGGTCGTGCGTCGGAACGCTTCTTCGTCGATGACGCCGAGCTGGAACCACACGCCCTTCGCCCCCACCTGGACGGCTTGGTCGGCGAATTCCCCCGCAGCGTCGGACTGACGGAACACGTCCACGACATCGATGGAAAAAGGCACGTCCGCGAGAGTGGGGTAACCCTGCTCGCCCAGCACCGTCGGGGCGGACGGGTGGATGGGAACGATGCGTTTCCCGCGATCCTGCAACAGCTGGGCGATGCGGTACGCCGTCCGGTCCGGGTTGCCGGAGAGTCCAACTATCGCCCACGTCTCCCAGTCGTCGAGCATCGACGAAACGGCGTCAGGGTTCTGCCATGGAGTGCTCATAGCCGCAAAGCTACTACTGGGGTGTCTCGAACAGGTGCCTCTGGAGGCATCCGGCTTCTTCGTGTATCTACCGTCCATCCGTGCTGAGCGCGTCGTAGAGTGCCATGACTTTAGAAGAGATGCTTCTTCTGGCGAGTGCGTTCGATCATGGACTGAACGATGTTGTTCGAAGCAATGAATGAGGTATCTCTTGCAGATAATCGACGACTCCATGCGATAATCCGGTCCGTCCATCCGTCCGTACTTTACCGATTTCGAGTGACGGACGCCGGATCGTCAATCCGCTGGCCGGGCGTGCAGTCCAGGATCGATACTCTTCCTAACAGTCCGCTACTGTCAGTCTGTTGCGGCGGAACTGAGTACGTGGAGGAACGGTTTATGGCGAATATCGCTTTGGGTACCGACGTCGCACCGGATTTTGACACACGCTTGCGCCGCGAGGCGATGAGATTTCTCGCAGTCCGCACGAATGACGGTCTCGATTCGATCAGCAGGCAGGAATTGCTTGACTTTTCTATCGACGGTGAGATGTTCCGACTAATGGATCCCACTCGCGGCATTCGAAAGCCACGTCAGCTTGCCTCCGCGTTGTCGATCAGTACCACGTATCGTCGCGCTGGTGAAGAACGACCGTACGAGGATACCGTCGGTGCAGATGGGCTCCTTCGCTACAAGTGGTCGGGAAAGGACCCCGAGAACATGGATAACCGGGGTCTTCGTGCGGCGATGGAGCTGAAGGTTCCGCTCATCTGGTTCTATGGCGTCGGTCCGAGCCGGTTTCAGCCGATCTACCCGGTATTCATTGTCGCCGAAGAAGCTGAGGCGCATCAATTCGTTGTCGCAACGGAAGTGGCGCGCGATTTGCACCGGACAGCATCGCCTGTGGAGGAGCATCTTCGCCGCTACATCGTGGCGGAGACCAAGCGGCGATTGCATCAGCCTGTCTTCCGGTCCACGGTGATGCGTGCCTATGACACCCGTTGTGCAGTTTGCGCGCTCGGGCACAGCGAGCTTCTCGATGCGGCACATATCGTTCCAGACTCTGACGAAGATGGGATCGCCTCCGTCCGAAATGGTCTTGCTATGTGCAAGATCCACCATGCAGCTTTCGATGCACACATTCTGGGTATCCGACCGGACCATGTTGTCGAAATTCGTCAGGATCTGCTGATAGAGATTGACGGACCGATGCTCGAATATGGGTTGAAGGAACGTCATGGTCAGAAGCTCATGGTAATTCCATCTGTGCGGGCCGAGCGGCCAGATAGAGAATTGCTAGAGGCCAGCTACCAAAAGTTCAGATCGGCGGGGTGA
This sequence comes from Rhodococcus sp. MSC1_016, assembly GCF_023667485.2. Taxonomy (NCBI): domain Bacteria; kingdom Bacillati; phylum Actinomycetota; class Actinomycetes; order Mycobacteriales; family Nocardiaceae; genus Rhodococcus; species Rhodococcus sp. MSC1_016. The sequence goes on along the minus strand of NZ_JAMOZI020000001.1, from coordinate 3,385,223 downwards.
CCGGTACCGATTCGGCTCAAATCTGTCGGATCCAGGTTCGCACGTCTGACCGCGTCGCTAGACCCATCGAAACGGAAGGGGATGCTTTCTGATCCGACGTCTGGGCGGCATAATCGAGGGGGCTGCGGACCCGAGAGTCTACGGACTCTGAGGAATGGTTGCCCAGTCGCAACTTTCCCTATGGCGGCGTAGAGCGTCGCGGTCCGGATGATGGCTTCGGTTCTCGGGCAGTCTTAAGACCTTGCCCTCGTGATTTCCGTACTCGGTATGAATGAGGTCGGGTCCGACCCGTATCCGCAGGTCCTGGTCAATGGTTATACGTTGGAGGTCGAACAGGGTGTGAATATCGGCGCGAAGTAATAGCCCGTTGGTCACATGATTTGTGTGGACCCCGTAGTAGCGGTCGATGTGCGCGGCCTCCAATACGGCGAGAACCGTTGATCCAGTAACTGCGCAGGTGCTGCCGTAAGAATTGACCAAGGAGTCGCGGAATTGCCCCTGCCCTTGACGCACTGCGATGTCTCTCTGCGCGCGCTTGCGCAGATCGTCACCGGGCGCATAGACAGCGAGTCCGTCCGGAAAAGCCTCATCAAATGCGGGCTTCTTCTTGAACAGATCGCGCAAATACGCCCGTCCCTTCGGATCCTTCACCTCGATGCGGCCATTGCTTGTCGGCACCGTGATTCCGGCAGACGCGGCCATCTCCTTCCACCGTGGCTGTCGTACCGGTGTGGAGCTCTGCGGCTCTAATGTGAAGCGCCACCGGTATCCGCCGGTGGCCACATCGTGCCAATGCGCAGGTGGATGGGACGAATGCAATTCGAAGGTTGCGGATGTCGCGCGTGCCCATCCGATGAGACCTGTGCCCGCCATCCAGAAGAAGATGTCATCAGCCGGTTCGATCTTGGTGCGGGGTCGAGTATCCCAAAAGCCATCTTTCTGTGCGAGGTCCCAGTGATCTGGATACTCCTTAGAAATAACCAATACCCATGCATTCAACGCTCATGCGCCTATCCGGTATCGCACCGGGTGGAGGCATGTCCTGAAGCGGAAGCCTGTCGGGCCGTGCTCGTGTGCAGTATTCTCTTCGGTAACGCTGTGGCTCAGTTGGTTTCGCTCACCAGTGCGTGAAGAGCGTCTCGTGTCTCTTCGTCCGTCGAGTAAATGATTGTGCCCACCATTCCGCGGGTGAGGAGCACCTTGTAGACATTTCGCACCAATTCGTTGAATCGCACATCGCCGACCTTCCTCACGTTCCGCATGTCGGGGTCGCGGTTAGCTGAGCGGACAGTCTTGAAGTGGTCATCGCGCCACACGAGATCGGGCCCGAGGATTACGCCATTCCAGTCGTATTCGAATCCCTGCGCGGTGTAAATGCATCCGACTTGATTGAAGCCACCGTCCTCGGTGGCCCACAACGGTGCTGGGGGTGCATCTCCGATGCGTCTGTCGCTCTTGCTGTTCCACGGCCGTGACCAGTTACCAATCTGAACGTCGGCAGGTAGCGAGCCATCCTTGTTTGCGTCGCTCCATGGCCAGCAGTATCCGGCTGTCATTCGTGCGGTGTAGCCGCGCTCTTGCTGATGCAAGAGGAGATGTTCTAGTTCTTGCGGTGTATCGGCAACGCGAACCGCGAACTGCGGATCGCCCCTCCAAGCGTACGGCCCACCCTCTACTAACCCGAGGAGGCGCTTCACCCAGAGCACGTACTCCTCACTGCCCCCGCAGCGAAATTGCTCGCCAAGATGGACGTGCTGTGTCTCGAGGCCGATGGACTTCGCGTGACGCTGGATTTGTTCGAGGGAACCCATTTCACCGGGACGAACCACCTGGTGCTCATCCAGGAGGAATACCGGAACGCGAGCAGCGGCGATCAGCTCGTCGATTTGAGGTCGGTCGGTTCGCAGTTCCGCCTTGGTATACCGGTCAACGGACGTTTCACGGATACGGTGGGCCTCGTCGAGAACGAGCACGTCGAGACCATTGCGATCTGCGGTCATGAACTGGTTAAAGTACTTGAACATCTTCTGCACTCGCGGGGCACGTGCCCCCGCGACCTTCCGGAGCGTCTGCGTGAAGGATCGGGATCCGGTCGCGTGCAGGACCGTCCGGCCACGGCGGGCAAGCTCGCCGACGAGAGACAGCGCAATCACACTCTTGCCACTGCCCGGCCCGCCCGTGACGACGATGATGCGTTTGCCATCGTTGGCGCGCGCCTGCTCGACGGAATGCAGCACCAGGTCGACGGCGAGCTGTTGCTCGCCGAGGAGGTGGAACTGTGGCCGCTCTTGAACTTCCGCAGCGGCAACCTTGAGAAGCTGCTGAGAGGGAGCCACCGCTGAGCGGATGAGGGTGTCACCTGCCGTGTGACCTGTGGCGGCGGACAAACGCGATTTGAGGAACGCGATCATGTCGCCCCGATCCGCGGCTGTATATAGTCGTGCGGTCGTAGTTACGGGGAAAGCGCGTAGATCGGCGACTGCGCCAGGATCTGTGGCGTTATGAAGGTACGCGATTCCTGCGAGCGCGTCAGGCTGATCTGCGAGCGCTTTTGCGAAGTCGGAGAGATAGTCACAGTATCCCTTCACCTGAGCGACGGGGTGCAGCTTCGGCCCTCCAGGCATACCTGGTACTTCTACGAGTTCCACGCTGTCCTCATAACGGTGGGCTGCTGACCACTGTTTGAGTTCAACGACCACATACGAGGGCGCCCCCGTTTTTGGGTGAGTGCCGGCGAGCACGACATCGGCCCGCTGTGAAGTCAGTGGAAGGTGATATTCGACGAGCATCTCCACACCGCCTAACCCTGCGTCGGCTAAGTCACGGGCTAAAACTGGGAGACTGCGTCTCCAGGACCTCTGCTCAGCGTCGCTCGCCCGGTGACCGGTCCGAAACAGCATCTGCTCGAGAAGCTGTTCAGCCAAGGACTCGGGATGAGCCATGCCGACGATTCTGTCGGCAGAGGTACGAAGCAAGGTCACAGTGAGGTCCCCCGGGCAGCACGAATCAGTTCGTGCGGGTGGGGGCATGTCCGTGGCTGTGAGTCACAGCGGAAGTCCGTCGGGCCGCAACACACAGATTAGCTGAGTTGGATCCGCTGCTGGTGCAGCGGTGTCTCGCCAGCCGAATGCGCGCGGAATTTAAGCCGTGGCTGATTGGTGGAAAGGTCGCGGCCTTTTCCGATCGCCACCTCAGTACATGGATTCCACTTCGTTGAATGTGTCACGGGTCGGCAGGCGATAGGAGGGACGCGTTTCGAGAATTCGACAACGGTCTGAAATATGCTGCCGGGCGAATTCGCCGGACGTCAGTCGATTCCCTCGATTTCCGATCATTTCGATGGAATGCGGTCGCCAGCGGAGTTGAGTCCGGACCTCGAACTCCGAGGCGTACTAGATATATGGTTGCATTTGATAAGTCTTGAGCGTCACGGGGCCGGAGTTGGCCCGGCAGGTACGCGACTAAACAAGGCGGTCCCGCGCGGCACCGACGTCGTCCAAATCTTCCCCGATCACGCCGGCCTCACTCGAGTCGTCCGAGCTATCCTCGCCGAACAGCACGGCTTGACGTACGCGCCCGACCAGAGCGAGACCCCCGCCGAGGCCGTCACATTTCGACAGGTTAAGCCGACACAAGCAGCAAGCGATACTGAATCAGGACTGTGTCTTGTGCGTTTCAGCCATGACTTGACCTGACTCGGAGCCAGTACGTTGCAGCACCACGAGCAGACTTCATCTTCCTAGCTGTGTGTGCTTCGTGGCCTTGCCCCGCGACTCTTCTTCGGGATACTTCTTGTCGTTCAACTCAACCTTCTTGCTCACGACTTCGGCGAGGTCGATGTCCAGCACCTCAGCGAGCCGCAGCAGGTAGATGAAGACATCGGCGACCTCTTCCTCGACATGCGCGCGCGCCTGCGCATCCTCCCCGACTGTTGCGCTTTGCTCCGGAGTCAGCCACTGAAAGATTTCGGTGAGTTCGCCGACTTCGCCGCTAAGCGCCATTACAAGGTTCTTTGGGGTGTGGAACTGGGACCAGTCTCGGCGCTCCGAGAAGTTCGACACTAGCGCCTGGAGGTCTTCGATTCCCATGCCAGAGTTTTATCATGCAGATCGAGTCTACCTGTGCGCAGACGCGGAACTGCCTCGATGCGCGGTGTCGTGTGGGCCATTATAGGTCCACATCGGTGCGATTCAACATCTGTAACGCGGAAATGTCGTGGTTCTTGGAGGCCTCAGGGTTCCGGAGCTGTCGGTTGCCGTGTCGAAGTGAGCAGGCAGGACCTGTCTGAAGTTCGGTCACAGACGATCAGCATCGAAAGAGAACCGCCCTCATTGGCGGAGTCACACGGGCGTGGAATTTCGGTGAAGGGATTTCCAAACGAGCGCCGTCAACGAAGTTGATCACGTCTAGGTCAAGTATGAGACCGGCCAACAACCGAACAACTTACTCAGTACCACTCGGCGACACCACCGTGGCCGGAGCACGTTCCACGCCTGCTCTCGCTGTACGAGTATGTGCCGTCCTTACAACGGGCACTTGCGCCGGTCGGTGACGCGCCGGGGACGGGTATGCAATTGCCGGCGGAATTTTCGTAATACCCCTCACCGCAGCCGTATCCTCCCCAAGGTTCTGGATCGGGCGCGGGAGCAGGTGCCGGCGGCGGGGGTGGTGGCGGAGGTGGTGCCGGCGCAACGGGCGCTGGTGGCGGCGCGATGGGCGCCACTCGGGGTACTTCCTGTTGAACCGAGGGAAGCGTTGTGGCTGGCGGGGGAGGCGGCGCAACGTTCGTAATCGTCTGTGCGACTGGGGGAGGTGGTGGCGGTGGAAGTGTCGCGCCACATCCACCGAGTACGCGCGCGATCGTGTCTCGTTCTTGTTGCGAAACCGCCAACCGGTAGATCGACTTGACATCCACCTGCTGTGCGACGTAGGTGCAGTGATAAGTCGCATTCGGAGGCAACCAGGCGGAGGCGTCGCGGCCTGCCTTTTGCCTGGATGCCGTGCCATCTACCGCCTGCAAATTACGGGGGTCGTTCGCCAGTGCGCGCACCGTCTGTTCGTCAAGCTGCTGAGCACCCGTCCGCCGAGCATCCGCGAGCGCGACAACACGGTCGATCTCTACCGTTGCAAAGGGGCCTTCGTTGTCGCTCGTGAAGGCCAGTATCTTACCCGAGTATGGGTCCTGCAGTTGGCCTGAACGTACGACGCAGCCGCGACTGCCTGGCACCAGCACGACCGTGGTGAGATCCCGTCTCAAAATGTCATTGCGGGTGTCACAACCGTTCCTTCCGCCCTCGACCGCAACGTCATCGGACCAGGTCGATAGCCCCGCGTCATCGAAACCTGTCATCGGCGCCGGTTCGGCGATGGCCAGGGCGTCGAGCTTTGCAAGTACTGCGTCGGCTGCCACCGATCCATCGATGGGCATGAATTTAGACGCGACCGCTAGAGGGCGCTCCGCAGTTGTAGTCGGCGCAGATGTCGGCGGCGCGCTCGTCGGTTCGGAGACTGCCGAGCCCGCGCTCTTGGTCGCCTGCTCGCTCTCATACAGTTCGGGGTGAATCGCCGAATCAAGGGCCGTCGAGGCTATGAATAACACTGCTACTGCGGTGCCCCACAGAATTCTCCTCCCGACGGGAGACTTGCCCGGATTCTGCTGCTTCCAGGCGCGAACCCGTGACGGCCGCACGGTGGCAAAATACAGGGCGCCTGCCGCGATGAGTAGGCAAACTACGTAAAACGCGATACTGACCTCGCCTTCCATCGCGGCGCCGATGAGACCGATCAGGAACATGATCCCTATAAGTCCAAACACGACGCGAATGACTGACGACAGTGTGCGACCGAATCCTCCGCGGCCGCGCTGGTCAACGGATGGATTTGTTGCGGGGTCGAGAGGGTCGTGCATGGGTATCTCCGAGGCATTGCTAGCAGTGACGCGTGGGCGTTGTTCCTGGTTATCGAGACTTTGTAGTGGACTGTTACGCACGCGTCGGGATAAGCGTCTCGATCTGCGTGCGAAGCGTCCTGCGGCCACTCTGAGTTGGGCCAAATGGATGGATTCCGGAGTCTGGAGTGAGGCGTCGTGTAGCAATCCGGTCGACGATGACGAGGTGTCCGGCGCGCCGTCGACGCTTCTGGAAGTGACGACCGACCGCGGGTTGGTGTAGGGAATAGGTTGGAAGAGCGGCTACATCTACCAGGGGTTCTCCTACCTCATATCGCAGACCCATAGAGGCGACGAACATCGGCGCGCCGAGGGCTTGATGCTCCATCCGGTCGTCGACGGACACTTCGACGAGCAGGTAGTCATTCAAGGGCGCCGAATTCTATCCGCGACGGCGGAATCCTCGCGCTGACGCACGATCGATCGCCGGCCAGTTCTCCGCTGTAACAAACACTGGTCTCAGCTCACTGACATGATTGTGCCGTTCCCGGAATCCGTCACCGTTTCGCGCAACAGCAGGTTCAATCCCCTTCGCCGCAATGGATTCCACCCCAGGTCGGCGAGACGTGCCTCCTCCACCGCGGCGAGGGATCTGTCACCCGCGAGGCCCGGGCGAAAAATTGGACGCAGCGCGCCACGTCATCTGGGTCGGTATCGAAGGTCGAGTCCAGGGTTAGCAGGTCGTCGACCTTCATTTCCGCGACGTAGCCCGACAGGCGGCGCTGAAAAGCCGACCAGGCCCGCTGCACACTGCGGTCGTAATCGAAGTCGTCCCAACAGGGCATCGGCACTCCCGGGGTTTCGTGAGAAGCGAGGCGATGACTGCGCCTCGCGATGATCGATAACTGAAATGTAGCGGCCGGCACCGACATGTTCGGGGCTATCGGGCTCGGCGCGCCCTTGTGCCGCCGAGAGAACTCAGGTCCCCGCGGTGCGCTCGGTTGAGAGCTGAAGTAACTTGATCGGGATACAGAAGTCGGCGTGTGCCGCTTCGAGCTGGTTCGAGTGGGGTTGTGCTTTGTCGATCGGGGTGAACTCGTTCTCTGCCGATGAGCTGAGCGAGACATTGTGGGTGGACCTGCTGCCCTGGTTGGACGACTATGTCTCCGACCGCGCGGTTCTGCTCGAGCCCCTCGCACCCTCACCGGACTGGTGGTTCAGCGAGTCGCCGTCGTTCACCGCACTCGAGGTCGACCTGGAGAAGGTCCTCGAAGAGCTGGCTGAGGTCTACGTCGCCCACCACGGGCCCGCTGTGCTTGCGGAGAGTTTCCCGGCGCTGGATGCTGATCTGCCGGTCGCCGCCTTGGCTCTCGACACCCGCGCCACCACCGCCCTGCGACGCCTGACGTCCGAGTCGACGCTCGCCTGCGTGCTGCCTCACACTGTCACCGATCTGTTCGGGGTCCGCGGCACCAGCGCCCAGACGGTGCAGGACATCGTCTATGGCCTCCTCGTCTGCACGGTGATGCGCGATCCGCGGGCCGGCATTGAGGACGACGCGACACCGGACGCCCCACCCGTCATCACGGCCCTCGTCGATGACCTCCGGCAACTCGCGGTCTGGCGGCGTGCCCGCGGCCAGGGTGACCGCCCCCTGGTCACGGTCGAAATCGACGACGAGTCACCCGAACCTATCCAGGAGCTTGCAGCACGAGTTTCCGCATTGACCCCCGCCGACCTCCCCGACAACGACCGCAACGACGCGGTCGACGAGATCGAGAATCTCGTCGCGCAGCTCGACGAGCGTGAGTCGTTGGTGCTTCGTGAGCGTCTCGTCGCTGTCGACCGCATGCGTCTCGGTGCTGTCGGCGCCAAACTCGCGGTCAGTGCTGGACGCGCCGGTCAGATCGAAGCCGACGTCAAAGCCAAGCTCAACGCGGCGTGCGGATTCGGAACCGGCGTCGGCAACCTGCTGGCGAGTCTGCGCGTCGAGATTCAGCCCGTCGCGTCCCTCGACCGCCTGCTGTCCGCCCACCCGGTCCTGGCCGCCGAAGTCCCCAGTCTCCACGTCCCGCTGTGGCTCGTCCTCGACCGCCTCGATGACTACTTCGAGGTCACTGACAGCTGGGCCGCCGCACCCAGCGTCTCGGCGGCAGTGAAGCGCACGCAGACCCTGCTCGAAGACTATGAGTCACCCAACGGTGTGGTCGCGCTCGACGACGTCGCCGCCGCGGTGTCGATGCCGCGCGCCGAACTGGAAGTATGGCTGACGCGCTGCGGGTTCACTGTCGTCGCCGACTCCGCTCTCACCCACTCCAAGCGGATCGCCGACCTTGCTGTCGGCGCGCTCGAGGCGATCGGTGCGCCGCGGTCGGCTGAGCAGCTGGTGGGTGCGCTTGCATCGGACCGGCCGGCACGGTCGGTCGACACTGCATTGAAGAACGACGAGCGGGTGATCCTTGAAGATGGAGTGTGGCGGCTCGCGGACTGGGAGACAGCGAAACCTGCCGCCGCCGAAGCAGAAGAAGCACCGAATTTTAGCGAGTTCGGCGTCCACGATGACGGTTCGCTGCGGCGCACGCGCGCTTCGAAAGGCAAGACACCGGAGCAGACGCGACAGCTTTACAGGTCGGGCGTCACCTGGTACTTCCGCATCAGGGTGACGGCCGATCAACTCCGCGGCTCGGGATTCGCGGTACCGGCCGGAGTCGCGGCGGTGGCCGGTTGCCGGCGAGGTGAGGTGGCAGAACTGTCCAGTGACCTCGGCGCACAGATGATCCGTTGGACCGGCGCCCAGCCGACGTTCGGCACTATCCGCCGATTCCTCCGCGCCCTGTCCGCCGACGTGGGTGATGTCGTGCTGCTCGAGTTCGGCCCCGAACGCAGCTTCGGCGTCCGTCGTCCGCCGACGGTGCCCGAGGACGCCGAGCCGTTGCGTCGTGCGCTCGCTGAGATGGGCCATCCAGAGCCATTGGAGGTCAGGGGTCGGGACCTACCGCGGGTGGTCGCCGATGCTATCGGCCTGTCCGGCGAGACGCGGCCACGCCGGATCCTCAGCGCCTACCGTGACCGCGGCGAGGACACCATCACCGAACTGCTGGAGCAGGCATGGGTGCACGGAACGGACACGACCGATGACTGACCAAAATGTGGATGTCGTCGACACGCGCACCCTGGCGCCTGACGAATCACTGTCCAGCGCACTCGGACTGCGCCACACCATTCCGACCGCGCTCGCCGACCTGGTCGACAACAGCGTCGACGCCGGCGCCCGCCACGTGCTGATCCGCTTCGTCAGCGAGGGCACCCGCATCGTGGCGATGCGGGTGATCGACGACGGTGCCGGCATGGACGGTGACACCATCGAAGCCGCGATGACTTACGGCCGCCGCCGTGAGTACGCGTCCGGCGATCTCGGGCATTTCGGGGTCGGGATGAAGGCGGCGTCGCTGAGTCAGGCGCGGATGTTGCGGGTGTGGTCGCGGGCTACCGGTCAGCTTGCTCAGGGCCGCATGATCGATACAACGGACGGTCAAGGGCGGCACACGGTGTCGGTGCTCGACTCGGCGCAAGTCGCCCAGCAGTTGGACGACACGGCGCCCCGCTTCCCGTTCACCACGGGCACGATCGTCGAGTGGCGGGGCATCAAATCGTTTCTGATGTCTGCCGACAGGGATGAGCAGGTCAGCTGGCTCGAGCAGACGATCAACGACGTGCGCAGTCACCTTGGCGTCGTGTTCCACCGGCTCATCGACGCCGAACGTGTCAGCATCACTGTCGACGTCTACGACACCGAGGCCGGTCGGGCGGGGGCACCGAGGACGGTCAATGCCCTCGACCCGTTCCGCTACCCGTACCCCGGCGACACCCAGTACCCGCGGCCGTTGACGCTGTCTCTCAGTGGGTCGTTGGCGACGGCTATGGCCCACCTGTGGCCGGCGCGCAGCAATGCTCCGGAGTTCCGGCTGCACGGTATTCCAGGCCGCGAGCATCAGGGGCTATACGTTTACCGTCACGACCGGCTATTGCAGGCCGGCGGCTGGAACGGCGTGGTGCGGGGCCGTCCCGATTACGGGCTCGCGCGCATCGCGATCGACCTCGACGCGCAGCTGATGCGGCACTTCACCATCAACCCGGAAAAGTCCGAGGTGACGCTGGACGCGACCGCGTCAGCCGCACTCGACCAGGCGGTCTTCGCCGACGGTGATGGGAACTTTCAGTCGTATCTCGCCGACGCCGAATCGGTGATGCGGTCGGCCCGCAAGCGGCAGCCGCGACCGATCAGCGTCGTCGAACCGGCCTCGGGCCTTCCTGAGGACGTTCTCGACTCCTTCAGCGATGCTTTGGAATTCACGGTCGCCGACGACCCGGTGTCAATCGGGTGGCGCTCGCTGGCGCGGGACAAGTTCTTCGAGGTCAACCTCGAGACCCGGACGCTGTGGCTCAACGCGCGCTTCCGGCGTGACCTCCTCGGCCGGCGCAGCCTCGACCCCACCGACGCCCCGGTTCTCAAGTCGCTACTCTTCCTGCTCACGAGCGAGATGTTCGAGGGCGTCCGGCATAGTGCCCGGCAGAAGGACAAGATGCAGGCGTGGCAAGAGGTGCTGCTCTCCGCGATGACTGCAGACAAGGGGCGGGTGGCGACGTGAGCGATGAGGTCTATTCGGCGATTGCCCGCGAACTCGGGGACGGCTTCCCGCCCGAGGACGTGCTGTATCCCGTCAACGCGCGTCTCCGCAAGAGCTATCCGAACGGTCTGACCATCGAAGACATCGTGAACGTCTTCCTCGACGAGGACGCGACCGCGGTCCGGACAGCGCTCCGAGCGCGGTTGCGGCAATGGGACGCCGAGAGTGCAGCGTCGTGGGTCGGTTTCACCACGCCGAACACGGACGACCGCCGCGCCATGATCTACGACCTCCTCGGCATCCCCGCCGAGGGACACGCAGCCCTCGACGAGGTGTATGCGCGAGACGGGGGACCGGTGGTAATCGCGGCGCCGCAGCCCTGGGCTCCCTGGTACACCCCGGAACGGCGAAACGAACACAACTTTTACTGGCGCGCCTACCGTCGAGTGCTCGAGGGCAAGAGCTGGGACGACGAGACGATCGGCAAACTCGATGTCGCGACCACCGAGGTGGTGCAACGGCTGGCCGACCCGAGCCGGCCGGAGCCCTACCAGTCGAAGGGCCTCGTCGTCGGATACGTGCAGAGCGGAAAGACCGCGAACTTCAGTGGCGTGGTCGCGAAGTCGATCGACGCCGGTTACCGGCTGATCATCGTGCTCACGGGCACCATCGAGATTTTGCGCAGCCAGACCCAGCGTCGCCTCGACATGGAGCTGGTCGGCAGGCAGAACATCAGCGCCGGTGTGGACGACGACTACGCCCACGACGAGGACTGGTTGCGTGGCAGGTTCCTCGAGCATGAGGTCGACCCGAACAAGACGCACGACGTCCCGGCGATCCGACGGCTCACGACGTCGACGTTCGACTACAAGAGCTTGCTGGCGGGCCTGAGCGCTCTGCACTTCGAGATCAGCGACCACGCGCTTCCGCTCCACGACCCGAAGAACCTGCATACCAGCAACGTCCGCATCGCCGTGATCAAGAAGAATGTGACGAGCTTGAAGAAGCTTGTAGCCGACCTGAAGAAAGTGCCCACCGAACTCGACCAGATTCCGGCTCTGATCATCGACGACGAGGCCGACCAGGCGTCGGTGAACACGATCGACCCGAAGAAGGCGGCGTCACTGGACCAAATCGAGCGCACCGCAATCAACGCGCAGATCGCCGAGATCCTCGGGTTGCTGAAGCGCGCCCAGTACGTCGGCTACACGGCCACTCCCTTCGCGAACGTCTTCGTCGACCCCGACGACAGTGTCAACGTGTTCCCGTCCGATTTCATCGTGAGCCTCGAACGCCCCGGTCCGTACATGGGAGGGGCGGACTTCCACGATTTCGAGGACGAATTCGATGACGCCGAGCGAACACCGGCGAATTCGAACGAGAAGGCCTACGTTCGCGATCTCCGCGCGGACAGTGACGAGGAGCGCACCGCCGAGCAGCTCTGTGCGCTCGATTCCTACGTGCTGGCCGGCGCAATTAAGCTGTTCCGCGAGTCGCGTGGTGCGTCGCCGTTCCGGCACCACACGATGCTCGTGCACGAATCGGTGAAACAGGCCGAGCACGAGGCGGTGGCCGACGAGTTCAAGGCGTTGTGGACGTCTGCCGGTTACAGCCAGCCGTCGAGCCTGGCGCGGCTCGAGAAGCTATGGATCGACGACTTCGCCCCGGTGAGCCTTGCCCGCGCGGAGGCAGGTTCTGCCATCCCGAAATCGTTTGAGGAGATCGAGCCGTTCATCGGCGCGGCCTACGACAAGATCTCCGAGGGCACGAGTCCGGTGATCATCGTGAACGGTGCAGCGGAGAAGGACTACACCCAGGATTCGCTCGACTTCCAAGAACGCGGTGTCTGGAAGATCCTCGTCGGCGGCACCAAGCTCAGCCGCGGGTTCACCGTCGAGGGACTGACGACAACGTACTACACGCGCCGAACCGGTCAAGCTGACACGCTGATGCAGATGGGCCGCTGGTTCGGCTTCCGGCCGGGATACCGGGACTTGGTGCGTCTCTTTATCGGTCGCAGTGTTCCCGGTGCGGCCGGCGCCGACTTCGACATGTACAAGGCGTTCGAGGCCGTCGTCCGGGACGAGGAGGAGTTCCGCGCGGAGCTCGCCCGGTTCAAGGGAACCAACGCCCAGGGTGAGCCGTGGGTAACACCGCGCGACGTGCCCCCAATGGTGTTCCAGCAACTGCCGTGGCTCAGGCCGACCGCCCGGAACAAGATGTTCAACGCGGAGCAAACATACCGGGGGATCGGTGGTGAAAGTTTCAGCTTCACAATGCAGCCGCCGCGAGGTGACGGCTCGAACAATGTCCGGCACTTCAACGCCGTCCGGCCCTTGCTACACAGTCTCACGGAGACGGGCAGTTTCGAGTTTGCCGACAAGGACGGCCGGCGCCGCAGCTTCTCTGCGCGACACGGCATTGTCCCGGCTTCGGTGGTGCTCGAGGCCGTCGACCAATTTGTCTGGGACCGAAAGTGGGACTTCGGTCCGCACCGCGAGGCATTGGTCAGCGCGATGGATCGCGGGCTGCTCGACGACTTCGCCATTCTCCTTCCGCTGCCGAAAACACGCTTGCCAGTCGACATCAAGGGGTGGCCGGAGCAGCTACCGATCGTCAACCGCAAGCGCCAGGAACGTGAGTATCGCACCGGTTTCACCGGAACCGCCGTGCGCGAGCGGGACGCCATCGAGCACATCGCGGGCAGCCCGGACAAGAACGGCGGCACGCAGGCACAGAAGCTGCACCGCCGAACGCGTGGCGCCCTGATATTGGTGTTCGCAAGCGACCCGGAGGCAGGGTCGCGCCAGATGAAGCGGGCGAAGACGGGGCCCGTCGATCCGAGCGACTTCGCGACGTTGTTCTCGTACGCGCTGCCCTATGCAGCGGAACCGCTCGGTCGGATCGGGTTCCGGGTCAAGAAGTCGGGAGCGGGAGCGATCGTCGATGCGCAGTAAGAGAAGGGCGGCCGACGGCCGCAGAAGGAACGGTGCCTGATGGCCAAGACGATTGCGACGATCAACCTCAAAGGTGGGGTCGGAAAGACGACGATCACCGCGGGGCTGGCAGAGTTCATGTCGCTCGAATTCGGTCAGCGGGTGCTGCTAATAGACCTCGATGCGCAGATCAACCTCACCACCATGATGATCAGCGAGGATACCTGGCTCGAGCTGAACAAGCAGGGCCGGACCATCGCGACCCTGTTCCGCGACGCCGTCGATGGCACCTCGCATTTCGACGTCAAAGAAGCAATCCAGCGTTCGGTGTCGCCGGTGAAGCGGGTGACGGGCGTCGATCTGCTGCCGTCTTCGCTCGACCTCATCGAACTGCAGGAGGAGATCAGCGCCCTGCGGGTGGCGGACCGATCGTCGACGAAGCCGGTGGAACTGCTGCGTGACGCGATCGCACCGGTCGCGGACTTCTATGACTACATCCTCATCGACTGCCCGCCGAACCTCGGACCCATCACTCTCAACGGACTGGCGATGGCGGAGGGCTACATCATCCCGACGATCCCGGACGTGTTGTCGACGTATGGCATTCCGCAGATCCAGACGCACATCGCGAAGTTCGGCAAGGAGATCGGCCGGGAGCTGTTCGAGCTCGGCTTGGTGATCACGAAATACAAGTCGAACTCCGCGGTGCACCGGACGACCGTGATGAATTTGCGGCGAGACCCCAACGTCCCGCATGTACTGCCCGAATACCTCGCGGAGTCCAACCAGATTGCCGCGTCGGCAGAGTTCCACCCCTACAGCACCCTGAAGGTGAAGTACGGGAATCAGGGTCAGTTCGACCAGATGCGTGCGATCACGCAGAACATTCTCACGGAAGCGCAGGCGAAGCTATGAGTGCCCAGATCGAAGAAGCCCGCCGACGGGTGCAGGTATCCGAAGCCAGTGCTGCGCTGCTCAAGCTCGATGCCACCAACTCATCCGCGTCGGTCCTACTCGCGAAGCTGGTTCAGGTGGTAGCCGAGGAGGCCGCGCGGACTCCGCGTTTCGCGAAGGCCATCGCCGAGGCGTTCGTCGTCCCGAAGTCGGAAGGTGCCGAGGCGCCCGCACCAGTCGTCGCGGCGCCCGCACCGCGACGGCGTGCGGCCGCCGCCCCGAAGGCCAAGCGTGCGGCGGGTGCGTTCGATCCCTTCGTCGTGTTCCGCGAGTCCGGCGAAGAGGTGTTGCTCGAACGACTCTCGGAACTGGACGCGGACGGCATCAAAGACATCATCGCCGAGCAGGAACTCGACACCCACAAGGAAACCGGGCGCAAGCGGAAAGTGGAAGTCCTCGCCGTCTGGACCGTTGAGCGTGTCAAGGCACTCTCATCGAAGGGGAGTGCGTTTCGCTAGCAGCGCAGGTCGAAGAATCGGCACTGACACTGTATCCGCAACAGGCATGGTTGGCGTGCGTTGGTGACGCACAGGGGGTCCAACCCGTGGCGGTCGGTCGGTCCCCTTGCAGTTGGCCGTGGTCATGTTGGGGAAACCATCGATCGGCTGTGGCATTGCGGCAGGGCGTCCGCCGCTTGGATCAGCTGATCAGGGACGTATGGGCTGTCGGCGTAGGGACCGGTAAAGCACGCAGGATCGCCGGACCTTCGCCTGCCTAGAGGCCCGACTCCAAGTGGCAACGCCGTCGTCAATAGCGGGCACTCAGAGGAGTCCGTCCGGTAGCCCCAATGAGGGAATAAACGACGCGAGATCGATGATTTCGATATGTGCGGCGGGTCCACCGGTAAATTCGGCGATGGTGAATCCTCCGCCAGGCCCGAACTTCTCTTCGAATCGGCGCCGAGTGTGGGGGGATGAGCGTGCCAAGGCCCATTCGGCTGTTGCTTTGGAGGAAGTGAGGAACTTCCTCGGGAGTGGTCCGACGATAAACATCTGCGCGCGCCGATCAGATTCGTCGAAAGCCAGGTGCACAAGGTCCGCGAACACTCCGCGCTTGCGCATTGTGTCAGCGCCCTTCCACTGTGCAACCTTGAATTCAGCCACTCGCCGGTCCGTTTCGACATCGAACGGTCTGCTGGGATCGTTGCCCGCACCGAGAGATGGCCTCACAGTCACCGTCTCACCTGGTTCGAGGATGAGCGGTAAGCAGCGCGCGATTACGGTCGCATGAATAACGTCACTGAGACGCCCGACATGCTGACGAATGGCCAAGGCGGCGTCGAGAAGATCCTCGCTGAAACGAAACTCGGTGACGACGTCGTTACAACCCGTGATCGCGGCACCAGCGAGTGCTTCCTCCGCGGATGCCAAGTGATTTGTGAGTTTGTGGTCGGTGAGAAACGAGAGCAGCGTCGCAAAGGACGCCGACAACTCACCGTCAATCGTCTGCGATTCAACGAGTGTGGCCTTGCGGTGGGGCCCATCCTTACGTGGTTGGTAAGTGCTGGTTGTGAAGCCCATTCTGCGGAGGCGCGCAAGAGCTAGATGTGACGTGAAGGTTGACCGGGGATCTCCGCTGAGTGCTTGGTACACCTGTTTCGGTGGATAGCGCACCCCGCCGGCATCTACCCAATGTTCTCGGATCGGTTCGGGCGTGTGGTTTCCGAGGAGTTTTGTTACTTCCTGAACATCTGCCGGTCCTTCAAGCTTGCCCGTGTATGTCACGTCGAAGATTGAACCATTGCGGGTTCAGGAGCCGGTCGTGCGGTAGGGGTTGCTCGTGGCGTGTTCCCCGTGAGCGGGACCAGCCAGTCCCGATTGGCTGAACCCCAACCTCGGCCCGCATCGACAGGGCGGGGACGCTGGCAATGGGGTGCCATTTCGCGGGATCGGAACCCGGCTCGTCGGTCGTAAGGATCGGCTCGTCATTCGTGAACGAATCTGATCAGACCCTGTCTATTCAACCCTGGTAGTGCTCCTGTCTTTGCGACACTGATTACAGGGATCGTCCGTCTCTACTGTGTCGGGGTGACATGAACGGGGCACCATGGCCCGGTTCCACCGCGTCAAGATTCGTGTGAGCCGGAAGTTGCGGACCCTCGCGGTCCTCGCGATCGCAGCGGGTGTCGCGCTGTTGAGTCCAGTCGCCGTCCAGGCCGCTCCCTCTGACTATCAGTTCCCGAGCCCGGTCTACGGGACCAGCGTAGTTCCGAGCGTCGGCTGCTCAGCTTCGGTGGCGGTTGGGTCGTAGCGCGAACTGATCCGAGCACACCCGGCATCACGCGGTTCCTCAGCGATCCGAGAGTTGAATGTATGTGCGTCGTCCATTGGCAGAACTTGACGACCGGCGCGTCCGGTGTCGCGGAGGTTGGTGCGGACTTGGACTACCTTCCCCAACCGAGATACGGCTTCGCGAACACCGGGTCAGGAGTCGTCGTTGGGTCGATATGGATTACCGGTTATCAGCCGGTCACGTGGCTACCGACCGTGGGGGTTTTGAATGTTCCGTAGCATCGCCGCTGTTGCCGCGGACGCAGTCGCATCCTTCGGGATCGCGTTAGCTGGCACGTCCACGGCTCAGGCCGCTCCATCCGACTACCAGTTCCTACCCGTCGCAGGAATAACCGCAGCCCCGCCGTTCATGTTTGCAACACCAGTGCACGGGTGGTTGTCGGCGCGGACTGACCCCGCAACACCAGGGGGTAACGCGTTTCGTCGCGGGTGATCCCAACTGGGGATGCTATTGCAGTGTCCAATGGCGGAACCTGAACACCGGCGCAACTGGAATCACTGATATTCGGCGAGGTGGCGATCGGGTACCGCTCAACGGCCACGCCAACACTGGCTCAGGAGTTCTGCTCGCGACTGTCGGCCTTACAGGTGGTGCGATGAGTACGACACTCATCCCGTCCGCTGGCATGTGGACGGTTCCGTAAGGTTGAGCGACACGACAACTTAAGGATGTCAGCGTGGCGAGGAACCGCAGGTAATTGCGGTCTGACTCTTCGGTATGTAACGCAGATCACACCCGCGCGATAGGTAGGTGTCGGCGTCAACCTCAATGTGTGGAGGAAGCCATGGACAGTCTGAGCTTCTATGGAATTCCCGAGTGGGCTGAGCCTGGAATTCGTGCGGTTGCCTTCGTGTTAGCGCGAGTCGGCTACTGGTGGTTCAGCGTCACCTAAGGAGAACAAGCACGGACGATCCACGGTTCGACGGACCGCCCGACGCGTTGTACTCCAGTTACGTGGCGGTTACGCAATGGTTGTCCGAACCACGCAGACCCAACCACTTTTGGTGGACAGAAATCACGGTGTGAAGGAGACAGTTATGCATGTAAACGCCCTTCCGACAGCATTCTTCCGTACCCAAGGACTTGACTAGGACGACCTTCGTCTCTGGGGCGTCCCAGAATTCATGATCCCAGCGATCAACGATGGATTCTACTGGATCGCGCAGACATTCGGCCCCGCCATCGTTTGGTGGCAACAGAACATGATGTGACCTCACTGTTCATACCAGGCGCGGCGCATGAGACCGCGCTTCCGCCGACAGCCGCAGACGGAGTGATTTGACATGGAAACGCAAGGCTTTTCGCCATGATCCCCGGCATGATCTGACGTAGTGCCTTGGGTGCCTACTGAACTCACTGTTGACTGCTAGCCGTCCATCCACACGGCTCGGTGCGGGAGATGGACGTTGGCTGACCCGCCACCGAGTCCACCACCGCCGGATGCTCCCTTGTTCCTGCGTATATGCCACCGCTGTCACCACGACGACGGCTCGGCACATCGTGGCGTTCAACCGCGAGGAGAATCTCGATGCGGATGTTTTGGCCGGGTTTATATTCGGCACGGACTCCAGTGCGTGTGACCCATGGTGGAGCCGTTACGCGATCTTCAGGACGATCTCTGTTTCTATTGCTGCAGGCCGATGGCCGCGACCTCAACATCGATCACATGTTGGCGTGGTCCTGAACTCGATAGACGGTGTCGCCAACTGGTTGCGACCGAACGCCGCTGCGTTCTGGACAAGTTGATCGTGGTGGCGGCGTGCGTGGATTTGAAATCCAGGAGCAACCCGTCGACGAGTAGGTCCGCATCGGCACCCCACCAATGAGGCCGGAACCAGTCAAGGACCCCGGCGAACAGTATCTGAAGACTTCGGCGAGAGTAGCCACTACAAATCAGATTGCCAGCCTCTCCTGGCCTTGTTTCCGTCAAGCGGGGGCGCATAAGGAGTTGTTCGGTACAAACTTAAGTAGTCAGCCGTATTTTAGTTTGTATTCCCATTTGGGGGGCGGAGGTGACGTCGGAGCGGCTCGACCCGGCGCCCGGTCGGTTGATGTGTTCGCGCATCGAAGGGTGGCGGACCCCGAACTGGTCGAGGTCGGTGAGGTCCCCGGTTACGAACCGGGCGGGACTTGGTGGAGGCGGTGGCTGCGCTGGGGTTCGTGGTGGTGTTTGACACGACAAGGCCCGTCTCGTCCGCGGAGCAGGCCGGGATGTGGCCGAAAGAGATTGGATTTCCAGCGGGCCGGGCCCTGGGTCTGTGTTTGTCGGCGTTCTCGACGAGGAACCGGCGACCGTGGACGCTCGGCGGTCCCGCGGGGTGAGGACGCACTCCTTCGACGTCTTGTCCGGGGCGCGGGTGCGGGAGCTACGGGCGGGAGGCAAACCGGCCACAAGGTGCACCAGCCACGTCGGCAGCGACATAGGGGCAGCCGTACCGCAGGCACGGCACGGTGACACAAAGAGCGGCTGAGCCGATCCTGCTGACTGGGGGTGGACCGCAAGGAGAGGCCGGAGCACGAGGGCTGTGGTGCCGCCGCGGTGCTGCTGGCCTCCGCGGCACGACGTCACCGGAGGCTTGCGCTGAGCTCTTGTGGCGGCCCTTTACTGCCTGGAGCTTCACCTATAAGATTGCTTATAGAGGAGGTGCGGGTTATGACGATCATGATCGACCGGGACCGGTTGTTCTCCAGCATGGCCGAGAACCGGGCGCGTGAGGTGGTGGCGCATATCGGATTCCTCCGTAACCTGCGGCAACTGTACGAGGGTGGAGTCACCCAGACACGGTTGGCGGAGGTCAATGGCGTCAGCCAGCCGGCGATCAGCCAAATGCTCCAGCGTGCCCGGATTGAGGCCCCGGATGTCCGTCCGGGCACCCACGGCGGCACCGCCTACGAGGTCGCCGCGCGGTGCGCGGCCGGTGAGATCGATCCGGAGACGATGCGCGCCGAGCTGATCGGCTGGGAGTACGACAAGCCCCTCGCTTCGACCGGTTACCCGGACGTCGACGACGTCCGCCCCCATACGGAGGGTGGCTTCAATCACCAGGTCGGTCGCGCGCTGGCCCACGGGTTCCTCACCGACGAGGACTACGACTTGATCCTCGACGCACTGGCTGACTGACCTGTGCCGACCCGTGAATCCGAGGATCGCCGTGCCTTCCTCGCCTCGCTGTCCACCCCGGGTGGCCCGCTGACGATCGATGCCCCCCACGCCACGGTCAATGACCGCCGCTATTTCCGTCGGATCGATGGCGAACCGATCCCCACCCGGGCACGGTTGCGGTTACATGAGCGGATCCTCGCGGAGGGGCGTGCATCGCGCACTCAGGTGCGCCGCGACCGGGTAGCGATCCTCATGGCCGGCCCGCCCGGTGCCGGCAAATCCACTGCCCAAGCCCATCTGGTGGGGGAGCATTCGCAGGGGTGGCGGCATCTGGATGCGGACGAGTTCAAGCTCCGCCTCCTCGCGGCTGCCGTAGAGGACGGCTCACTGCAGGAACTCCTACCCGAGCAGGTTCGGGCGCAGCCTGGGCTGCCGAGCCGGTTCCATCCGAACGAGCTGTGCGCGCTGGTGCACATCGAGTCCAATCTTCTGCTCGAAACGGCCGTGGCGCAGTCGTTATCGGTCGGTGAGAACGTGATCATCGACGGCACGATGGCCTGGAAGCCGTGGGCGACCGAGCTGGTGTCCCGCCTCGAGCGGGACCACTACACAATCCACATCGCCGACGTCGAAGCCTCTCGGGAACTCGCCGCCGCCCGGATCGTGCACCGGTGGCAGCAGGGCTTCACTGCCGCTTTGCACGCGTCAAAGGACGACCCGGCGGCGCGGATGGGTGGGCGGTGGCTTCCAAACTCGGCCGTCGATCGTCTGTTCACGGAAAATCGGCTGCCCGACGGCAAACCGCTCCACGGCAGCTCCGTCAGTGAGGTCAACGCCCGGGAGGTCAGCGAGGAATCGCCGGCCGTCACCCGTTACGACCTGTACCGCACCGTCGAGGTGGACCGGGGACCACAGCACATCGAACGCCGTGAACGCGCGGCGGGTGGACAGTTGGAATTAACGTGGGGCGCAACGGACACCCAGGACCGCGAGTGTGCAGACCGAATACCGGAGCCCGAGATCGACAATCGGTAGCAGACTACGGGTTGGTGACGCGCTCGCGCGTTCCGCAGGGATAAGCCGGATGTGTGAGTGCGGAGCTCTGCGTCGACTCACTGTTCGTGCACCCCTGGTGTGATGACATGTTCCGTCAGGTTCTCCACCTCGCGGTCTCCCAACGACAGCCCGCCCAGATCCACTAGCAAACTGCGCGCCTCGGAGGGAGTGCAGTCGTACAACGTCGTCGTGCGGAACTGGACGCGACGTTCGGCAAAAATTCGGCTCGTCAGCGGCCGGACGTATCGACGCCTGCGGCTTGACGTGTCAGAGCAACCGTCGCCGCCCGCAGCTGGTCGGCCGAGTGAAGTGGCTCCGCGTACCCCACCCGCGTCATGGCGGCGCCGCGCGGAGTGACGACGCGCAGGTCCAATCCGTAGCGATCGGCGCCCTCACATGTGGCGGTGGTGGCGTCCGGGAAACCACCCAGCGCCTGGGCCATAGACAGCAGCGCGTCGGCGTGGTCGGCGTTGAGGTGCTCGACCGCGCGGCCGGCGTGCGGAGTGACCGGGTCCGGGGCTGCGTTCACATACGCCTCGGCGGTTGCTGAGTCCATACGCCCGTACCCGCCGACCCACCGCACGCGCTGAACGCGCAGCACCCAGAGGGCGAAGTCGCTGAAGTCGATGTAGACGTGCGCGGCCGGGATGGCTGCCAGATGCGCCTCGCGTGCGGCGGCGAGCTCGTCGCCCTCGGGTCGTTCGACGAACCCGGCAAGGGTGATGCGGGTGCTGGCCAACGGATCGGAAGGTGGATTGGGTGCGACGATGGCGATGCTGGCCCGGGGATCGTGCGCGAGGTTGCGGCCGTGCTCGGCCATGTGCGACACACACAGCACGGGGGAGCCGCCCAGCAGACCGTAGGTCACGAACGACGCCCAGGGATCACCGTCGGCGGTGAGGCTCGCGAGGGTGCCGATGTTGGTCGAGGCCGCCACCGTCCGGGCTTCCTCGGCCGCGGAGGGGCGGGCCGGATTCACGACCTCTGCCAGCGGCGGCGGCACAGTGGGGGCGTCGCCCGGATCTCCGTGATCTAAGTTGGTCATTCCCGAACGGTACGCCCGCATCGAATCTTCGCTCACCATGCCTCGAACCGTGCGTGGACGTCGGCGCTGAGCGTGATGTTCTCCGGCTTCAGCGCGATGGCGTCGTTCGAACCGCTGGCGGCGAAGGCGCGGGCCCCCACAGCGGTGTATGACGACCCGGCGTCGACCCCGAGCATGCCGGGGTCGGCGATCGCGACGGGGTGAACGGTGTTGCGGCCGAGACTGCGGGCGTAGGTTTCGGCCTTCGACTGCGCGTCGCGGATGGCGAGTTCCCGCACCTGCACGATGCGGGCCGCCCGACTCTTGCTGGTGAGCGCCCAGTCGAAGTTTCCGACGTTCACGCCTTCGAGCGTCGACACCGAATCGACGAAGCCGCCGACGGCGCCCAGCTGGCTGAATTTCACTTCCAACGCGGCCTCCGCCCTGTACACATACGGCAGCTGGAGACCGTCCTTGTTGTACGGGCGGTGCCGCGAATGACGGACCTGATCGAGCGACCACCAGTTGATCGGACCGTGATGGCTGTCGAACTGCGCGTTGATCAGCTCGGTGAGCCGGCTGACGGTGGCCGAGGCCGCCTTCACCGACCGTTCCACGTCGCCCGTCTCGATGCGGACGACGACCGTCACCGTGCACCGCTCGGGCGCAAACGTGGCCTCACCGTGGCCGGCGACGGTGACGACAACAGGGCTCGTATGCATGAGAAGGAGTGTGCCATCCGGGCCGGAAATTGCTGGTGGCGTGACCCCGCGCGCTCGCATACCGTGGATACCGAGGGCCCGATCGCCAGGTGGCTATGCGATGCGGCCGGGCCCTCGCGAAGCGTGATCGTGGGTGATGCGAAATGGCCGCGTTGGGTGTGCTGGCACTGATACTCGGTGTGCTGCTGATCGTGATCGAGGCACACGCACCGACCGCGGGTGTGCTCGGCGGGCTCGGTGCCCTGGCCTCCGCGGCCGGGGTGTGGCTGCTGTTCACGTCCAGCGACACCGCGCAGATGATCGCCGTCCCGGCGGCCGCGGGAGTCGCGGTGGTCGGACTCGGCAGCGCGGCCGTGATCGGCCGAAAGGCATTGTCGGCGCGGCGTATTCCCATCCGCTCCGGCCCGCAATCGCTGATCGGCACCGACGCCACGGTCCGCAGCTGGGCCGGGCGGCAAGGACAGGTGGAAACGGCCGGGGGACTGTGGAAGGCGCAGACCCAGTTCGGCGACGACGAGGAACCGACCGCCGGTGACGCCGTCATTGTCGAACAGATCCGCGGCCTCACCCTCACCGTGCGCCGCCGCGAACCGTGGGAGCTGTTATGACCGAACTCATCGTCATCCTGTGCGTCGTCATCATCCTGCTCGCCATGCTGGCGAGCAGCTCCATCCGGGTGCTCCGCGAATACGAGCGGGGCGTCGTGTTCAGGCTGGGCCGGCTGATCGACCTCAAGGGTCCGGGGTTGGTGCTGCTGATCCCGGCCATCGACCGAATGGAACGCGTCAGCCTGCGGACCGTCACACTCAAGATTCCGGTGCAGGAAGTGATCACCCGCGACAACGTGCCTGCCAAGGTCACCGCCGTCACCTACTTCCGGGTGATCGATGCCGATCGGGCCATCGTCGAGGTGGAGGACTTCCTTTCCGCCACTTCGCAGATCGCGCAGACCACCCTCCGCTCGATCCTGGGCAAGGCCGACCTCGACGCCCTGCTGTCCGAGCGCGAACGGCTCAACGAAGACCTGCAGCAGGTGATCGACCAGCAGACCGAACCGTGGGGTGTGAAGGTCACCACCGTCGAGATCAAGGACGTCGAAATCCCCACCAACATGCAACGGGCCATCGCCCGGCAGGCCGAGGCCGAACGCGAACGCCGCGCCAAGGTGATCAACGCCGAGGCCGAATTCCAGGCGTCTGCAAAACTCGCCGAGGCCGCCGACGTCATCAGCCGCAACCCCACCACCCTGCAGCTGCGCTACCTGCAGACGCTGGGGGAGATGGGCGGCGACAACAACTCGACCATCGTCTTCCCGCTGCCACTCGACCTGGTCCGCCCGTTCCTCACCACCCCAACTGCCAACGGCCAGGACAAGGATCGGCCCGACGAACCGTCACAACTCGAGGCCAGACCCGACGTCGACCCGATGCGGGCCATGACGCGACCGGAACCTGTAGCGCACCCGCTGCGTAACTGAGTACAAGCGAACTCACGCCCGCGACTGCAGCAGCTGTGAGAGGACGTGCGCCTGCTCGAGGAGCAGGGTGCCGAGTTCGGGGTGGCGTTCGGGGCGGAAGCGGGTCTCGACGCCGGTGAGGCTCAGCGCCCACGCCGGCCGGCCGTCCCGGTCGAACACCGCCGCACCCATGCCCCAGCTTCCCTCGACGATCAGACCGGGGTTGACCGCGTACCCCGTGTGGCGGGTGAGGGCGATGCGTTCGCGGAGTGCGTCCGTGCTGTGGTTCTCGCCCCAGCGTTCGGAGAGGTCGGTGCGCGCCAGGTATTCGTCGATGTCGCGGTCGGGGAGATGCGCCAAAATCACCAGTCCCGCGGAGGCGACGCCGAGCGGAAAGCGGATGCCCTCGTGCAGGACGTGGGAGCGAAGGGGGAAGCTGCCGTCCTCGGCGGCGATGCACACCGTCTCGTCGCCGCGCCGGGCCGAGAGGAAGGCACTCTCCCCGGTTTCGCGGGCGAGCCGGTCGAGGACGCCGCGGGCGTGCCGGGTGATGTCGTAGCGGGTGGCGGCCGCCGCGCCCAGCAGATACAGCTCCGGGCCGAGGGTCCACCGGCCCGTCTTCGCGTCGCGGTCGAGGAGACCCTCGTCGGCCAGCGAAGACAGCAACCGGTGCGCGGTGGGACGGGCCAGCCCGGCTGCGCGCCCGAGCACCGTCGTGGATGCGCCGGCAGGCTCGTGTGCTCCGACTGCCCGCAACAGCGCACCCACCCGTCCGACCACGTGCGGTCCGCGTGTCTCCTCCGTCATGATGCCATCGTAGCGTTCACTCAGTGAACGCTCAGCGCTCCGGTGTCCAGGCTGCGAACAACCTTGCCGAACTCCTTGAAACGTGAGGAAGAGCACGTTCTACTAGGGCTTACGCGTTCACCACGTCGGTCAGTGAAGCCCGCCAGGCGGGAGATCAGCGTCTGCTGGATGAACGCATAGAAGTGAACACCGGCTCGGAGGTCGAGCGGTAGCGAAGGGAGACACGATGACAGGAAAGGTTTCCGAGTCCGCGGCAGCGGCGGTCGCGGGCATCACCAGCGGCTCGTCACTGGCGGTAGGAGGGTTCGGGCTCTGCGGCATCCCCGATGCACTCATCGCCGCACTCGAAGAAGCGGGCGTCGACGAGCTCGAGGTGTTCTCCAACAACTGCGGAGTGGACGATCATGGGCTCGGAATCCTCCTGTCGGCGGGCCGGATTCGCCGCGTCACCGCGTCGTACGTGGGGGAGAACAAGGAGTTCGCCCGTCAGTACCTGGCCGGGGAACTCGAAGTGGAGTTGACCCCGCAGGGCACGCTCGCCGAGCGGCTGCGGGCCGGCGGCGCGGGTGTTCCCGCCTTCTTCACCCCGGCCGGTGTCGGCACCCCCATCTCGGACGGCGGCATGCCCTGGCGTTACGGCCACGACGGTTCCGTCGCCATCGCGTCACCGCCCAAGGAGACCCGCGTCTTCGGGGCCAAGCGGTACGTGCTGGAAGAGGCGATCAACGCCGACTACGCGCTGGTCCATGCCGCGATCGGCGACACCGACGGCAACCTCGTCTTCGACAAGACGGCCATGAACTTCAACCCCCTCGCCGCGATGGCGGGCAAGGTGACCATCGCCCAGGTGGAGACCCTCGTCGAGCCCGGCGAGATCGACCCGGCCCACGTGCACCTGCCGGGAGTGTTCGTCCAGCGGATCGTGCACACCGGACCCCAGAACAAGCGAATCGAAAAGCGCACCGTGCGCGCGGAAGGACGCCCCTCGTGACCACACTTGCTGCCACCGGCTGGACCCGCGATCAGATGGCGCAGCGCGCCGCCGCCGACATGATCGACGGCGAATACGTCAACCTCGGTATTGGGCTGCCGACCCTCATCCCGGGCTACCTCAACGACGACGTGCGGGTGATCCTGCACTCGGAGAACGGGATCCTCGGCACCGGCCCGTACCCCACCGAGGAGGCCGTCGACGCCAACCTGATCAACGCCGGCAAGGAGACCGTGACCGTCAATTCCGGTGCGGCCTTTTTCGATTCGGCGTTGTCGTTCGGCATGATCCGCGGCGGCCACATCGACACGGCCGTACTGGGCGGCATGCAGGTGTCGCGCACCGGCGACCTCGCCAACTGGATGGTCCCCGGCAAGATGGTCAAGGGAATGGGCGGGGCGATGGATCTGGTGCACGGCGCCGAACGGGTCATCGTCGTGATGGAACACACCGACCGCGACGGCAACCCCAAGATTGTCGACGCGTGCACCCTGCCGCTCACCGGTCAGGGAGTCGTGAACCGGATCATCACCAACCTGGCCGTGATCGACGTACTCGGCGACGGCACCCTGGCCCTGCGCGAACTCGCGCCCGGGGTGAGCGTCGACGACGTGCAGGCCGCGACGGGCCCCACACTGATCGTCGACCTGGAGACCGCTGCCTGATCGGCACTCCAGTTCGACGACCCGCGGGATCGGGGTCTAGACGCTGTCGTCGACCGTGTACTTCGTGAGGACCGGTGCGCCGGCCAGCAGAGGTCCGAGGTCGGTGATGGCGCCCGGTCCCGCGCGGAAGGTGCGGTAGGCGGCGTCGTGCTCCTCCGACTCCCACTTCTCGATCAGCAGCCAACGGGCGGGGTCGGCGGCGTCGACGAGCACCTCGACGCCCAGGCAGCCGTCGAATGCGCGGGTGGCCTTCAGCTCGCGGGTGAAGATGTCACGGGCAGCGTCCACGGATTCGGGCTTGAACTTCAGTTCCAGTGTTGCGGTGATCGGCATCTGGTCTCCTCGAAATCGATGTAAATGATATGACGTCGATCACGTTAGAGAACGCCCGCTCAGCATCGGTGGGCGGGCGGTCGATCAGCCGGATTCCGTCTGCGCCAATCGGTACGCGGGATCGTCGTGCCACGTTCACCCGGCATCCGTCCGGCGTGCCCCTGGACGTTGCTTGCACGCACTTGTCTAGTGTGGATACCCAGCGGGAGTCCGCCTGGCTCCTGTCCCTCCGGGCGAGCGGAAGCGAGAGACCGATCAACGGTACCGAGGCAGCCGACCTACGTACGGCCGAGTATCCACGGCCGTCGCACTTCGTGCTCCATCTCAGCGACACGCATCTGGTCGACGAAACCCTGCTCTACGGGGCTGTCGACAGCGAAGCCAAACTGCGCCAGATTTTCGCCGAGGTGGAGGCATCCCACGCCGCGCCGGACGCTCTGGTGTTCACCGGCGACCTCACCGACAAGGGGGAGCCGGGCGCCTACGAGAAGCTGCGCGACATCGTCGAACCCGTCGCGGAGTCGCTCGGTGCGCAGGTGATCTGGGCGATGGGCAACCACGACGACCGCGGCCATTTCCGGACCGCGCTGCTCCGGGAGGAGCCGTCGTACGCGCCGATCGACCACTCCTACGACGTCGACGGGCTGCGCATCATCACCCTCGACACCACCGTCCTCGGACACCACCACGGCGAGCTCGAGCAGGACCAGCTGGACTGGCTGGCCGCGGAGCTGGCCGTTCCCGCGCCGCACGGCACCATCCTGGCTCTGCATCACCCGCCGGTTCCGTGCGTCCTCGACCTGTCGGTCCTGGTGGAGCTGCGTGACCAGCCACGACTCGCCGACGTGCTCCGCGACAGCGACGTGCGGTCCATCCTCGCCGGGCACCTGCACTACTCGACGACGGCCACCTTCGCGGGCATCCCCGTCTCCGTCGCCTCCGCCACCTGCTACACCCAGGACCTCAACGTCCCGGCGGGAGCGCTGCGCGGGCAGGACGGCGCGCAGGGCTTCAACCTGGTGCACGTCTACCCCGAAACCATCGTCCACTCCGTGGTCCCGCTGGGCTCCTACGACACCGTCGGTGAATACGTCACCGCCGACGAGACCGCGCGCCGGCTCGCCGACAAGGGTGTGCGGATCCCGGACGCCGGGGAAGACGTCGTTCCGCGCCCGACCGTTCGGGTGTAGTCAGCTTCGACGCGGAAACTGCTCACGATGCGCCAGCACATCGGAGAGCCGGAACCGGCGGTGGGTGCCGCGCATCTCGATGGGCAGCGCCCCCGAATCGGCGAGCCGGCGCACATACGTGTCCGAGACACCCAGAACCTCCGCCGCCTGTGAGGTGGTGAGCAGATCCGCCACTGTCCCGAGTGCCAGGCTCTGGCCCTCACCGAGCAGCGTGAGCAGTTGGACGACGGCGTCGCGGACGGGGGCGGGTAGTTCGACGCGGTCGACGCTCACCGTGGGAGTGGCGTCGCCGGACAGCGCAGCGAGGACCGATCGGAGCTCCGTGACAGTCTCGGCGTCAAGCGCGGGAACGATGTGGTCGATGCTCATGCTGGACGCTTCCTGCCGGGGGACGGACGTTTCACGATCTCATGACACCCGCAGACGGACCGTCGCGGCGGTAGCCTTTCACTGTGGACGAGCTGCACGCTTCCGACCGATTCGAAGCCGCCGGCGACAACGACATCGATGTGACGCCGGAAATCGACGAGATCGGTGAGTTGCTGCGCAAGTCCGGCCGCAAACGGGGCATCGCCGAGGTGGACCAGCCGTGGAAGCACGGATACCCATACGACGAGAAGATGACCCGCCGCCAGTACGAGGCCCGCAAACGCAAGCTGCAGATCGAACTGCTCAAGCTGCAGGCCTGGGTGAAGGAGAACGGCGAGAAGGTGGTCATCATCTTCGAGGGCCGCGACGCGGCAGGCAAGGGCGGCGCGATCAAACGGTTCACCGAACACCTCAACCCCCGTGGTGCGCGGGTCGTGGCGCTCGAGAAGCCCACCGAACGCGAGCGCACCCAGTGGTACTTCCAGCGGTACGTCCAGCACCTCCCGGCGGGCGGGGAGATCGTCCTGATGGACCGGTCCTGGTACAACCGCGCCGGCGTCGAACGCGTCATGGGCTACTGCACCCCCAACGAGTATCTGGAATTCACCCGGTCGGCCCCCGAGTTCGAGCGGATGCTGGTGCAGTCGGGCATCCGCGTCGTGAAATTCTGGTTCTCGGTGGGCAGGGAAGAACAGCACGCCCGGTTCGTCGCCCGCAGCACCGACCCCGTCAAGCAGTGGAAGCTCTCACCCACCGACCTCGCCAGCCTCGACAAATGGGACGCCTACACCGAGGCCAAAGAGGCCATGCTCTTCTACACCGACACCCCGCACGCGCCGTGGACCGTCGTGAAATCGAACGACAAGAAACGGGCCCGCATCGAGGCGATCCGGTGGGTGCTCCACAAGTTCGACTACACCGGCAAGGACGAGAAAGTGGTGGGCACGCCCGACCCGCAGATCATCGGCCCACCCGCCACCGTCTACGACGAGGGCGAGCGGCCCGGCGACTCGATCCCCGCG
The DNA here is from genome assembly GCF_023667485.2 of Rhodococcus sp. MSC1_016. NCBI lineage: Bacteria > Bacillati > Actinomycetota > Actinomycetes > Mycobacteriales > Nocardiaceae > Rhodococcus > Rhodococcus sp. MSC1_016. Next base: position 3,355,788 of record NZ_JAMOZI020000001.1, on the reverse strand, counting down.
GTCTGACGGAGCCTTCCCGGGGGCGGTCGCTCAGGCCCCGGTCTCCCACGGCGCCGGGATGGGGAAGTAGCTTTCCAGGAAGTCGGTGACCCTTTTGGTGCGCAATTCGAGGTCGATCTCCGGTGCGCTGCCGTCGTTGAGGCAGAAGAAGTCCATGGACCGCTTGGCCAGCAGTGAGTCCATGTCGCGCAGTCCCGCCTTGACGGTGGTGTCGACGTACTTCACGCGCGCCGACGTCTGCACCACAGCGCGCCCGCTCATCAACGCGTAGTAGTGATACAGCGAGTTGGTCACCGAGATGTTGGAGCTGGCGCGGAAGGTGCTGGCCGCGGTGTCGGCGAACTCGTCGGGGAACTCCTTTTCCATCTCCTCGAGTACGCTCCGGCGGAGCGGGGTGGCGGCATGTTCGAGGTGCCGGGTGGTGGTCACGCCGAAGCGGTTCTGCAGCAACCGCCGGTTGACGCGGGCTGCATTCTCGAAACCGCTGCGCTGTTCGTCGTTGTGGCCCAGCCCGATTCGGGTGGTCGCTTCGATGAACATGCTGATGCCGCCGGGGGAGAAGAACATCTCCGGACCGACGGGACGGCCGAAGAACATGTCGTCATTGGAATACAGGAAGTGCTCCGACAGGTCGGGGATGTGGTGCAGCTGGCACTCCACCGCCTGCGAGTTGTGGGTGGGCAGCACCGACGGGTCGGCGAAGAATTCCTCGCTGGGCACGAAGGTGATGCGGGGGTCGTCGGCCAGCCACGCCGGACGATCGGAGTCGGTGGCGACGAAGATGCGGCGAATCCACGGCGCATACATGTGCACCGAACGCAGCGCATACTTCAGTTCGTTGATCTGCCGGAACCGGGCCTCGGAGTCGTCGCCCTCGCCCACCACATAGTTCTGCATCCGCTTGGCACGTTGCGCCTGAAACTCTTTGGACGATCCGTCCACCCACGAGAACACCAGATCGATATCGAAGTTGATGTCGGAGGCGTGGTCGGCGAACATGTTCTCGATCGTCGGCCACACCCGGCCGAACCGTTCGACGGTGCCGCGGACCGCTTCTTCCGGCCGCACGACCCGGCGGGTCAAAGAGTTCTCGATGGGCAGCACGATCTCGTCGTCGGCGAACTTCCACAGTTCGATCTGCACACCCGTCGACGCTCCGTAGCTCAGGCCGCTCGCCACGTGCACCCGCGGCCGGAATACCCGGAAGATTCGCGCCTTCGAGTTCGCGGAGAGGGCGCCGTCGGCGACGAGAACGGCTGAATCACGCTTGGCGTCGACGGGTTTCGAGTAGAACGGGCGGTTGCGGCATGCGGCCACGAGGGCGGTGCGCAACTGCTTGCGCAGAGCCCAGTCGACCGCGATTACCGGACGCTCGTCGTTGCCCCGCACCAGCAGATAGTCGATGCCCGCGCCGTCCAGCACATCGCGGATGAACAGCAGATCCTCCACCATCGCCTCGTGCGGCGTCGTGGTGGTGATGGTCAGCGCGAAGCGACCCTTGACCCGCACCACATCGGGTCGGTGTTCCAACCTGGACTGTGCCGCGGCGGAAGCGTGAGCGACGGCGTCGCCGCTCTCCTGCTCGGGTGGAACCAGGTAAACATCGTGCGGAGCAGAAGAATGTGTAATCTTGGGGGCCTTTCCGGTGACGGCTGCGAGTGCGGCGAGGCCTATTCTATGCCCTGAACCGGCGTTCCGAAGGACGGCGCCCTGCGAAGCCTCCGCCCCAATCTGTTAGACAGGGTAAATGCCGCATAACGGGAATTCCGATACGACGCAGCCCGACGCCGGACAGGCGTTCGAGGATGTCGTCGCGTTGCTGAACTATCCGATGTTCGTGGTCACCACCCGCTGGGAAGAGCAGCGGTCGGGGTGTTTGGTCGGGTTCGCGTCGCAGGTCAGCATCAACCCGCCGCGATTCCTGGTGGGGTTGTCGAACAAGAACCACACCTACGGGGTCGCGGTGAACGCCGAACACCTCGCGGTCCATCTGCTGACCCGGGAGCACCTCGCGCTGGCGACTCTCTTCGGTGAACAGACCGGTGACGAGATCGACAAGTTCGCGCAGTGCGAGTGGCGCACCGGCCCCCACGGGCTGCCGATCCTCGACGACTCCGCGGCCTGGTTCAGCGGCCGAATCCTCGAACGCCTCGAACTAGGCGATCATGTCGCGTTCCTCCTCGCACCTGAAAGCGGCTCGGCGCCGGATGATCTGGGTGAATTGATCACCTTCTCGGACGTGCGGGACCTCGAACCCGGACATGAGGCATGATGCCGACCATGCGCAAGTTGAACATGGGCACGGACGAGGTGTCGGCCGAGGAGTTCTACCGCGACCCGCCCGACGGCGTCCGGGTGAACATGGTGGCCAGCCTGGACGGCGCCGCTGCTTTCGACGGCCGGGTCCGGCCGCTGTCGGATGCGGTGGATCACCAACTTCTGCGCGCCCTGCGCACCTACGCTGATGTGGTTCTCGTCGGAGCCGGAACCATCCGGGCAGAACGCTACGGGCCGGCGGTGCTCACCGAGGAGCAGTCGCGCTATCGCCTCGAGCAGTGGGGCTTGGATTCACCACCACCGATCGCCGTCGTGACCCGCACCGGCAACATTCCGCTCGACACGCCGTTGTTCACCGGGGACGTGCGGCCGCTCGTCATCACCTCGCAGAGAACTGCGACCGAGCGCGGCTCAGCACTCGAAGAGGTCGCGGACATCGTGGTTGCGGGCGAAGGCACCGTCGAGATGCCCACCCTGATCGCCGCACTCCGGGACCGCGGGCTCCGCCGGATTCTGTGCGAAGGAGGTCCCACGCTGCTCGACGACCTCGTCACGCACGACCTCGTCGACGAAATGTGCCTCACCGTGGCGCCGAGACTGGCCGGACCGCAACCCCAGCAGGCGACCGCCGGCCCCACCCTGGGGGCGCCGCGGACGCTGTCACTCCAGCACGTTCTGACCCACGACGACTTCCTGTACCTCCGATACGGCCGGATTCGCTGAATCAGTCGACGACGGTGAAGAACGAGTCGCCATCCTCCGCGGCGCCGTCGATCTGTCCCCGGTCTGTGCGCGAATCCTCGACGATGACACCCTCCACCACATCGGCATGCTTGGTGCCCAGCACCGGGATCACGATGTCGTCCTCCCCGTCGATGATGCGGTCGACGTCCTCGGACAGCTGATCGTCGGGCAGCTCGGCGATCGGGATGTCGAGTTGCTCCTCGAACGCGACGTCGGGCTCCTCCTCGGCCAGCTTCTCGTCCAGCGACTCGCCCTCGCGCTCCTCCCGCGCCGTGGTACCGAATTTGTCGGCCTCACTCCAGCCGTCGGGAGGATCGACCACATCGTCTCCGTCGTTGTTGCGCACATCGTCGGAGTCGAGGCTTTCGCTGGGACTCAGCGTCTCGCCGGGGCCGTCTTCGATACTCATGGTGCAGAAATGCCCAGTTCAGGCGCTCTCGAAACGCGGCGGTCGTGAAACCGACGTCATCGCGACGGTGTGACTGATGCGGTGCTCAGTGTCTCCAGAGCTGCAACCTGAGCCGGTGACCAGGGAGCCGAACCACGACGGCTCGAATCGAGCTGAACGAGTGTGGCGGTCACCTCGGCTGCCTGCGTGCCGTCCTGCTCGATGCCGATCTGCAGGGTGAGCGAGGTGGTGCCGATCCGGGTGGCGGTGACGTCGACGTACGCCTCCTCGGTGAACAGTTCGCGGCCGAAGTTGCTGACGACGTTGACGACGGCGATCTGCGTGACCGGGTCGAGGAGCTCGCCGCACGCCTCACCGAGCGCTCGCACCCACGCTGCGGCGGCCGCCTCGTGCGCGACGTGAAACGGCACGTGCCGGCTGATGGACGCCGGCGCGTCGGGATCCGCGCGGTTGTGCAAGGTCGTCGTGTATCGGGGCATGCTCCGGACATTACCCAGCACCGGCGGCGACCCTCGCGCCCGACTCCGTCTCGGCGAACCAGGACCGAAGTCGACCTCATTCCCTTCCAGTTTCGAAATCGACGTGAAGGCCGCGTTCAGAGTTCGGTGCGGATGTGGTCGGCCAGCCGGGCGATCGTCTCCTCGTCGCGGCGGTAGTGGGTCCATTGGCCGATCCGATGGCTGGTGACCAGTCCGGCGCTCTGCAGGGCGGCCATGTACTGCGAGGCCGTCGACTGGGAGACCTCGGCCCGCGCCTGAATGTGTTTCAGGCACACGCCGACCTCTTCGGCTGGTTCGAGCTGCGGGGGAAAGGTGTCCGGCTCCTTCAGCCACTGCAGGATGCGCACGCGGGTCGGGTTCGACAGCGCTTTGAAGACCGAGGCCAGGTCGGTCGGGTCCGGAAGTTCACTCACGGTGTTCATCGTACCGCTATATCGCGATTTTCCGATATGTGTGCTTGACTCGGTATATCGCAACTTCGCGATATACCGATAGGAGTGAGTGATGACGAAGCGCAGAGTGGCAGTGGTCGTCGGTGCGCGCGGGGTGATCGGCGGCAATCTGATCGACCACCTCGAGGCGACCGGGGAGTGGGACGTCGTCGGACTGTCGCGCCGGGGCGGACTCGACACCGATCGGGTGCGGCACATCGCGGTCGATCTGCTCGACGAGCGCGACGCCGCCGACAAGCTGGGCGAACTGCGTGACGTGACTCATATCTTCTACGCCGCCTACCAGGACCGTCCGTCGTGGGCGGAGCTCGTCGCGCCCAACGTCGCCATGCTGGTCAACACGGTGAACGTGCTCGAACCCGTGGCTGCGGGACTAGAGCACATCAGCCTGATGCAGGGTTACAAGGTTTACGGCGCCCACCTCGGACCGTTCAAGACGCCGGCGCGCGAGAGCGACCCGCCGCACATGCCGCCCGAGTTCAATGTGGACCAGCAGCAGTTCCTCGAGGACCGTCAGCGTGGCAAGCGCTGGACGTGGTCCGCGATCCGCCCGTCGGTCGTGTGTGGATTCGCGCTCGGGAACCCGATGAACCTCGCGCTGGTGATCGCGGTCTACGCCACGATGTCGAAGGAACTCGGAGTGCCGCTGCGGTTTCCGGGTAAACCCGGCGCGTACACGAGTCTGATCGAGATGACCGACGCCGGACTGCTGGCGGAGGCCACCGTCTGGGCCGCGACCACGCCCGAGTGCGCCAATCAGGCGTTCAACATCAACAACGGCGATCTGTTTCGCTGGGACGAGATGCTGCCGAAGATCGCGGACTTCTTCGAACTGGACGTCGCGCCGCCGCTACCGATGTCGATGGACGTCGTCATGGCGGACAAGGAGCCGGTGTGGGACCGCCTCGTCGCGAAGCATGAGCTGAAACCCACGCCGTACAAGGATGTCTCGTCCTGGGCGTTCGGCGACTTCGTCTTCGGCTGGGACTATGACGTCATCGCCGACGGGTCCAAGGCGCGCCGGCTGGGTTTCCACCGTTACGTCGAGACCGAGCAGATGTTCCTCGACATCTTCCGCGACCTCCGGGCCCGGAAGATCATCCCCTGAGGGCGGCCGCGGTAACAGCACAGCCGGCGTTTGCGACGTTGAACGTGTGCGGACACTGACATTGATCGGAACGGCCCTCGGTCTCGGTGCGGGCCTGGTGTGTATCGGCCTGTTCTCCTGGTGGCTCTCGTACCCGGTGCACTTCTACGTGGGCAGCTACGAACCCCTCGGCGCCGGGGGAAGCGCCGCGCACATGGACTCAGTGGATCCCCTGCCGTTTCTCGCGGCCGGCCTGATTCTCAGTGCACTCATCGGTGCGGTATCGGGTTTCATCGCCGCACGCCGTGGCTGGCGGCTGACCCGACTTGCTGTCTGAACCGGTGAGCGGGCTCGGCACGCACGCTGACTCGACTGGGTGTTGATGCTCGGGATCGGGCACTCTTGGGTATGGGATCGAAGGCAGGTCGTCCCGACAGCCCGTCGGCTGCAGCTTTGGGTGGTCGACTGATGAAACTGGTCGGCGACCGTGACGCCGCCCTGTTCTCGCGGGAGATCTCCCGGGTGTGCGCCGAACCGCAGCCGACCGACGGTCAGCCGGACTACGGCGAAGTGCTGGCCTGGGTCGTCGATGCCATCGTCGGCGTGATCACCGCTCGTCTGGGCGCCGCGGGGCCAGGGGAGAGGTTCGTCCTCGACCTCCACTTCACAAACGGGACGCCTGTCGACGTCGACGACTTGGCGGCCTCGGAGCGTTGGGTGCTGCAGACGGTAGCGGCCTTCCTCGCCGAAGAAGTCGCCGCGGGGGAACGGCTACTCGCCGTCGCCGAACAATTCGACCCCGCCCTGCGGGCGGACACTCTGGCCGACGCGATCATCTGGCTCGACTTCGTTCTCGACGTCGATCTTCCCGACCCACCCGACGTCACCACCACATGACTTGACGATGGGCGGCGGCGGGCTCTTCGTCCGGGGGGGACACACCGCGGGGCGTACGAACGGTGCAACCCGGTGGAGGGTGCTGGAGACTGATCAGTCATGACCGATCAGCTGCATGCCGACCTCGTGGAACGCCTCGGCAGGGCTGTAGCCCGCGCTGCGATGGATGGTGATCCCCTGTTCGGCACCGTCGAGATAACCATTGCCGAGCTGGCTGAGCTGCTCGAACGCCGAGTTCATTCCTGCGAATGACCGCGTTATGTGGGAATGTCAACGAAACTGAGGGGCACCGTCTGCGTGTTGATGGAGAGAAGGTCCCGGCGGCGGAGCGGGGCGACCGCCGTACCGATTCACCGCGGAAGAGTGGTCGCGGTGGCGTTCCCTCGGTTGTGGTGCTGCCGTAGCGGGTGTGTTACCGCGGTGACGAGCCGTTCGGCGGGTACGCCGGGTGTGGCGGGCGCGCTCATTCTCGGACATGCCACCCCAGATGCCGTACGTCTCGGCGGCGGTGAAGGCGTGGGCGCGGCAGTCGGCGAGCACGGGGCAGTCCTGGCAGATCTGTTTGGCGGCGCGCTCACGCTGGGCCCGGGTCGAGCCGCGTTCACCGTCAGGGGAGAAGAAGATCTCGGTGTCTGCACCGCGGCAGGAGGCGCGGCCTTGCCAGGCAAGGTTGATGAGGTGGTGCGGATGATCAGGCACTGCGGGATAAGTCGCTTTCGGAGTCGAACGGTCACACGATTCGCCGGCAAGAGCGGGCACGCACTAGTGCGAATGGCGGGGTTGGGCCAATCGCCGACGGTGGGTGCGCAGAAAATCGATACGGGTATGGGTGGTGTGGCCTCCTTAGAGAGAGGGGAGTCAGACCGAGTCCGCGCAACAGCGCTCGCAAAAGCGTGGTGCGACACGACTCCGCGAACGCATCAGGGTTTCACTTGTGATGCTGAAGAGGAGTTCGTCAGGCAGCGACTGCTGCAGTCTCTGCGGCACCTCATCCGCAGCCGAAGCGGGACTGTGTTGCGCTGATGCCTGTTCTCGACATCGGGTGGGTTGGGAGGCGTCCAGATTGTCCGGAGGTCTCCACACACCGTCCTTCGTCTCGCGAGCATGTGAAACGGTGTGATTTTGATGCTATCGACACTCTGTTGACGGTTCAGAGGAATGGCTCGAAAGTAACTGGCGTCACATCGGAGGCTCCGATACACCAGCTCGCCGCGAGGCAGCCGAAGCCGCCCGTAGTGGACACCAGTGCCCTCGTCACCACGGCTGAAGCGTGTCGTTATCCGTTCATATGATGTGGAACGATCTCACGCGGGCACCGCTTCGATGACGGAGGAGCGGGGGCCGGGTGTGATTGATTCCAGCGTGAAACCGTGACCACTCAACAATCGGCGCCATTCGGTGGCCGTCCGTTCCCGACCACCCAGCAGAACCAGCATGTGGAGGTCCAGTAGGGCCATGGGGTGGGCTGTAGCCACTTCGGGCAAGACTTGCTCGACGATCAGCAGGCGGCCGTTTCCTGAGATCGCTCGCCGACAGTTGCCGAGGATCTTGCCAGCGGATTCGTCGTCCCAGTCGTGCAGAATCTGGGACAACACATATACATCACCATTCTGCGGGACCTCTTCGAAGAAGTTGCCGCCTACAACAGTCGTTCGGTCACCGATGTCGGCCGAGCAGAACTTCGATGCCGATTCCGCGACGACGTGCGGCAAATCGAACACTGTGCCCCGCAGGTGGGGGTGACTCCCGAGTAAGGTTTCGATCAATGTGCCGGCCCCGCCGCCGATGTCGACGACGGTCGTTGTTTTCGCCCAGTCGCGGTTGAGCAACGGCAACAAGCGCACCTCGACCAGTCCTGCTTGGCACCGGTCGAATTCATCGGAAGCCGACGGGTTATTGGACAACCACTCGAAGTATGGCCTTCCGAACGCCTCGGTGAACGACTCTTTTCCGGTTCGGACAGAGTGGAGCGCGTGTCCCCACACTGTGTAGGCCTCCTTTGACATCAGTCCGACCAGGTGACGCAGTGAACCGGAAGTGTCGACCCGTAGGAGCTCGCCGGCATCCGTCAACGCAAATCGTCCCGCGGCCTCTTCCGTGAATAGTCCTTCTGCCACGAGAACCCGCATGAATCGACCGAGAGCATCCGCGTCGGCGCCGACACTGGTTGCAAGATCGGGCAGCGAGCGGGATCCATTCGACAGCTTGTCGGGCACCCCCAGTTCGCATACGGCAGCAATAGCCTGGGACACGATGTATCCCATGATCTGCTTTCTGACCCGGTTGTTGATGTCGCTCATGCTCATGCCACCTCGGGGAGTCCGGGAAAGAGTGACACCTTTGCGGCACTCTGCAAATACGACGCGCCTGCCGTGCCACCGGTTCCAGGTACTGTGCCGATGACCTTCAAGGTGATGCCCCAGTGGCCACGCTTCATCGCACCCCACGCGCGGTCGAGACGGCGCATCGATTGCTCGAGAGGCACTGCATCAGGGAGTGCATGCCGCATCGCCAGAAACACGGCCTCCAGAGTCGGCTGCTCGTCGTGGACCTTCGAAACGTGGTCAGTGCTGCGTTGGCTACGCGGCGCGCACGCGAACTCGACGTCGCGGAATGCGCGCGACTGAACAGCGCTCCGCCCATGGGTGAAGCCGCGAATGATGGAGAAAGCGTCAACCGGCATCGTCGTCAGAACCCGGAAGAGAGCAGGTATCGCCTCGAGGCGACCTGACGCCCGATCGAGGCGATCCTTCGCATCAGCGGCATTTCCGTCGAGGAGATCCGTGATCGCCGTCGATATCGCCGTTGCAATCTGCCGGTACAGTCCCTCGAATATTTGGATACATCGGATGAACATCTGCTCGTCGTGCAGACGAGTCGTCGGCAGCAAAGTCAGCCGAACTGCGGCTCCGATGTCTTCGGGAACACTTCTCAGCGCCAGCGTCGCAGCAGAACCAAACGAGTCGTAGTTAGTGCCTGTCTCGGCAAGCGCTGCGACACCCTCCGCAGCCACCCTGGGATTGAGCTTGAAATCGGGTGCGAGCCGGAAGAGTTGCGACACGACTCGGACGGCCGCACGCGTCCTGACCGATTGGGGAGGTCGGGGCGCCGCCGCTAACGCTCTTGTCTCCAGCAGAGCGAGGTCGATGGCTGTCGCGGCTACGAATGCGTCGACACGCTGGCAGTCGGCCGATCGGGCGACCTGATCGAAGTAATCGAGTCCGACATACGACGAATAGGACGCATCGTTGTCGTCGAACGTCATCGGTAGCCATTCGGCGAGCACCGGGTCGGATCGGGATTTGCCGTGGATATCGCGCAACATGGTCGCCACGTGTGGCCGCACACCGTTTCGTCCGACCACCTGATAGTGGTCGACGACGGCCGTGAACGGAAAATCGGTATGTCCCGCGGCCCATTGCCGAAGCGCTTCCGGTACCTTGCGACCGGAACGGGTATCGGGTGACGCGTCAGCGGCCTGGAAGCACGTGCCGCCGACACCGATCGGGGCGCTGTGGACGAGTTCGGCCTCAGCTTCGAGCAACGTTTCGGAAATCAACAAGGGATGTACCTTTCATCCGTTCTGCTCAGCGGTATTCCGCAATCTTGTGTTCCGACAGGCAGAAACGATAGGCACCCTAGGGAGCCGCATCGGCCACCCCTGCTGCTGGGGTGAAGCTTCGGGCCCCCTAGGGTGCCTATTCGCCGGGCCGACGCGCGCTGACCATTGGGTATCAGAGAAGCCAGGGTTTGGATAGCGAGGGCAATTGACCACCGACGACGGGCAGCGCCGGCGACACATCGTCCTGATCGGCGGGCATGATGAAACGTTCCCGCATTTCGCGGGGCTGGGCTTCGAGTTCACCGTTCTACAGCTGCAAGGCGCGATCGGTCCCAACCTCCGCGGCCTTACCGAACGCATCAGTCCCGTGGCTGATTTCGGACCGGACACCGTGGTCGCTGAGATCACACGAATAATGAGGTCCCAACGGGTCGACTACATTTTCTCCTTTACCGAGGGTGGGTTGCTTTCCGCGGCCCTTGCGAGCCACCGCCTCTCGGTCCCGGGTCTCGACCTCAGCGCATGCGAGCTGTGTATCGACAAGCAATTGATGCGGACATTTCTTGACAGCACCGAGTTCGCCGTCGCGAACACGATATGTCGCACGCCGGCCGAGGTACGAGCCTTCCTCCTCCATCACCCCCGGGGGGTCGTTCTCAAGGATCCGGCTGGGTCGGGCAGCGAAGGCGTGTTCATCGTCCGCGACGAACGTGAGCTGACCGCGGCGCTCGCCGAGCTGACAGCGGACGGTTTCGTGATGCTCGCCGAAGAGTACTTGCCCGGACGCGAAATCAGTGTCGAGACCCTGACCATCGACGGCAATCATCGAGTTCTCGCTGTGACGAACAAGAAGCTGCACAGGAATTCCCTTGCAGAAGAACAGCACGTCATCTCACCGGATGCCGTGGATGACGACATGTTCCACATTGTCAGTGCCTACTGCGAAAGACTGCTCAGCCGAATAAATTACCAGCACGGGCCGTGTCATATCGAAGTGAAGATCACGGCTGGCGGGCTTCGCCTGATCGAGATCAACAACCGGGTCGGCGGTGACTACATCGGACTTCTGGTCGAACTCACGACCGGCGTCAGCCAATTCAGAGAAACGCTTCGTTTCTGGAGTGAAGTCGACAACTCCGGCGTCGGCCGGGAACAGGCGCGGTATGCGTACGCCGCGTCGCACCAATTCTACGAACCCATCGACCCCGAGTGTCTTCGGAGCGCGCTCCGAGGCGTCGACATCATCAGGCTCCATATCGAGCCTGCACCATCGCGACTCGACAGACCCCGGACAAACGACGACAAGATCGGTTGGATTGTTTTCGCCTGCAACGAGAGCGAGCCATTCAAGCGAGCCATCGACTATCTCGACGTCAACTGTTCCTGAAAATCGACGCGATCATGAAAACCGCATCCTCTCATCAAGAAGGGAAGAAATCGATGCAGATCATAGCCAGAAGCGCACTCGACACGATCAATGAGGTGGTGGTCGACGGTCACGTCCACAACCTGGGTGTCGTCAAGATCTTCTCCCAACACCCCGAACTGGCCCAGTTCATTCCCGCTTCCAGCAATCTGGCGATCAGCTGGGTCAGGTTGGAATGTGGTCAGGTGCTCTCTGTGCACAAACACCCGGAAGCGAGCCTCATCCTGGTCTGCGAGGGTTCCGGACGAACAATGGGGAGCGCAGAGCAGGACGTCGCTGCGGGAGATATGATCCTCGTACCCGGCGACTCATGGCACGGCTTCGAGGGAACTCGCAACGGGTTCTGGGCGCTGTCGATCCAGTTCAACGGCAAGGCCCTGTACGAGGATACCGACAACCCGAATGCCATGTTCGCAGCCGCTGAGTCCGATCCCGCGGCCGCGCTCCTCGAGGACAACGAGAAGTACCTGGAGCAATTCAGGAACAGCAGTCTGCTGCGGTTGATCGACACCCCTTCGATGACCGACTCGGGCGTTCGCGAAAGACTACTCGACTGCCAGCAAACCTGGTCGGATGTGTTCCAAGATCTGCTGCACCTGCGTGTGGCGATGACTACTGACCCGCAACACAAGCATGTCGCACTCGATCATCTAGTCGAAGAACTGGGACACAACAACAACCTCAGACAGCAACGGAACTCGTCGCACTCGCCGGTCTCCGACGCGACGTTCGTATCGACAATGGACTGGTTCAGGCAGCAGATGCTCTGCAGGAGCGACATGGTGCGAACATTGCTGATGCACGTGGTGCTGGAAGGTAGTGGCGAAATCTGGCACCGAGAAGCGGCGCGCGCGTTTCCCGACATTCCACACTTCGAAGAGCACGGTGAAGACGACGGCCACCATGTGAGCATGGGGATCGACCTTCTCGATCGAGCAAACCCAACGGAGATCCACGAATTACGGGAAGCGCTCGGCGAGGGATGGACGATGATCACACGACTGTGCGACCGAATCGCTTCCATCGCCGTAGACGACACACTGTCCACATGCTGAGTGTGCTCGAGAGAGTCGTCTGGTTCGAGGTTCCTCGTTCTGGAACCCAGTTCGACCGGCATACCAACGCATTTCACCTTTCGCGATGGCAGCGCTGGTGCGATGCTGCGCGACGAGACGACCTGAATGCGCCCCAAGACGAGCGACTCCACAGATCCGTACTCAGAGCGCTCCGTCGCGATGTTCTGCTTGCGCTCCTCGCCATAGCCTTCAACGCTGGTTGCGCATTCGGTGCAGCCGTCACGCTGCGATCACTGATCCAGCACCTCGTCGAACCCGGCACACCGCCGATGGTGAACCTGACGCTGGGGATCACCTGCATACTATTGACGTACTCGGCGTGGTTGGCTCTCAATCACACCTTCCTGTTAGCCGAACTGGCAGGCATCGGAGCCCGGACCTACATCGAGCAAAGACTGCTACGGAAGAAGCGCGGCGGTGGCAATTCCGACCGACCCTCCGGTGTTGTCACGCTAATGGACCGTGAGGCGGCGCGCGTCGAAGCTGCCTGGTCCGGCCTGGTATTCATGATTCTGTCGCTCGCCACGTTAACTTTCACCTCTGCGTTCTTCTTCGTGGCGCTGGGGCTGAGTGCATTGTCGGCGCTGGCGATCATTGTCATCAGTTCGATGGCGATATTCTGGATCGCCACACAACTCACCAAGGCCCACACAGAACTATCGGCAATTTCGGCGGAACGCATCGACGTCGGCATGTTCTCGATCAACAACCGAGGGGTTGCGTGGCTGAAGAACTGGAACCACGAACTGATCCGGCGCTACGCCGACAAGCGAGATGGCGAAGAGCGCTCACTCGCGAGGGCGGCGCGTCTTGTCGCGGCGATCAACCTCATATCTACTCTGACACCGGTCGTAGGGATGCTCGCTGCAGCATTTACCCAGCTGGCTTATCTAGGTCATGTGGATCCAGCGGGCCTGCTGTCGGCAATGGCGTTGATCGGGGGTCTGAGATCGGTCGCCAACAATGTGCCCGAAATTGCCCAGAGCATGTCCCAAGGCGTAGTCGGGCACACCAACGTTGCGAAATATCTGTCCGGCACCGGCCCGTCAGACGCCGGTGCGAGCGCCGTCCAGCTGCCGACGACAACGGCAAAGCACATTGCCGTCGTCGGCGCAGCGGGCAGTGGCAAAACATCGATTCTGAAAGCCGGCGCACGGCTCAACAACCGACTCGATACGACGACAATCTTCGTCCCGGACGAACCATGGATCTACCCGGGCGGACTGTACGAGAATCTGTGCCTCTATCGACGCGACGTTTCGGACGACGAAGCGGTCCGAGCACTGGCGCAGTCCAGACTGCCCGACACCTTCTATGCCGAGTATCTCGAGAGCAAGTCGCCACCTCGAACCGAGGCCTGGGACGTATCCCGCGGGCAAGGAAAGCGGCTGGAACTTGCGCGGGCATTGCTGGCCGAGCCGGCGTGCGTTCTCATTGATCAACCCACATCAGGTCTGGACGACGACCTGGGGAGAGGGTTGCTGAGCTCACTCCTCCGGGGGCCGTGGAGCGACACCACCGTTGTCTATGCAACAGACAAACCCGACGAGATCGACTCCGCGGAGGAAATCTGGGTGGTGGCCGACGGCGCAGTGGTCGAAGTCATACGTGATCTGACAACGCAGTCGAATCTTCTACCCGAAAGCTCGGGGTGGCGCACTCCCGACGAACGTCCACTCCCTCGCCACCCTTCCCGCCGCACGGATGTGGCCGAAGTCCGGACGCCGTCCAGGCGTAGCTTGATCAGGTTCGGCATCGCGAGAATCGCATTCGTTGCGTGTGTCCTGTTCGTGTGCCGAGAAGTTCTGACGATAATCGGTGACTACGTGGCTGCGAGTGGACTGTCGACCGCGAATGTGGGTGCGTCGTCGATGATCCTGGTCTGCGTGGTGGCGGCCGGTGCACTCTTGTCGATCTCCGGCGCCTTGCTGACCGTGCGGCGCGGTATCGGTGCGGCATCCCGACAGTGCGTGCGGTACTTCTCGTCGATCATGAGCCCGACGCTCGATGGCTCGGCAGTCGATCAGGTCAACCAAGACTCGCAGAGCAAGCTCACGTGGGATCAACGACGTGTCGACGAAGTGTTGCCCGCAATACTACTGCATACGTTGGGTGCGGCGGCGCTTCTGATCACAACCACCGGTTTCGTCCTGAGCAAGAACATCTTTGCGCTGCTTCCTTGTGCTGTGATGTGCCTCGTCTACTGGCACACTTCACGTCGATCAGGCAACCGACTGCGGTACTTCAACGAGTGCGAGATCGGAACGACGTCGGCTTTGTTCGCGCGGGTCGAGGCAACGACACGGAGTTCGAGCAGATTCGAGTTGGCGAGAGACAACGCGGTTCTCGTGAGTTGGCTGAACAGCAGCCTGATGGAACGCGCCCTGGCTTCGATGAACAATGCGGCGGCGCGGCGATGGTTTACCTACAAGCTCGATCTGATGGGGGTGCTGTTCCTGTCGGCCATCGTGGGTTCAACGGTATTCGTCTACGCCCAGGGCGGCCTCGGCCTGGTCAATGTCCTGGCGCTGAGTCTTTCCTACAGCCTGATTGCACTCTTCGCACGGTTGGGTAGTTGCCTGGTCGAACTCAGGCAGGTGCTGGACAGCGCGGATCGTCTGCTCACACCTCCGCTCCCCGCCGCGCCGAACCGAACGTGTCCGGCGATGAAAGACGACGCACTCGTGTCCTTCACCGATGTCGCATTCGTCGCCAGGCACACCGGCGCAGTGCTGCTCGAGAACCACACGGAGTCGTTCTATCGCCGTGACATCGTGGTGATCACGGGAGCCAGTGGGGTGGGTAAGTCGACCTTCGCAAAGCTTGTCGTGGGTACGTTGCGTCCGACCACGGGTGTCGTCTCTACGTTGGGCCGCACGACAGGATACGTGTCGGATTCGCACGACCAAGACGTCCTCCTGCTGACATCGAGCCCGATATTCAAGCCAGGACGATTGTCCGAGCACTTCCACAGCCCCTCACGTCAGGAACTGGCTCGCGTGGTCCGCTACCTCGACGCTGAGGATGTCGTCGAGCGACTACCTTCCGGGTTCGACGAGATAGTCCCCAGCAGCGGTCTGTTGACGCTGAGCAAGACGGAACTGCAACGACTGGCACTGCTCGACGTGATGATCAACCCACCCGCGATCGCGATTCTCGACGAAGCCACGTCGGAGTTGAGTGCCGCAGCGGAGCTCTCCGTATTGCGTGCCCTGACCTCTGCACTTCCGGACACCCTCTTCTTCATCATCACCCACAATCGCGAGCTGGCGAGACTTGCCAACCGAATCTTCCATTTCAACGATGAAAGACGTCTACTCGAGATTTCGGGCGAGCCGCCCGCAACAGCCATCGATCGACGCTCGACCGACAAGGAGGAAGTCGATGGAATGGCAACCCCAGCGAATTGCATTCTGTGACAGCCATAATGTTTCGCAGCCGCACCTCCCACTGATGGATATCGCTCACTGGGATGCTGTCCTCCAGAGAAGGGAGGTCAGGAACTACGCGCTACACCAAGAGCGCGCCTATGTCGGCCCGGGGTACTTCTATATGCCGGTGTCCGACGAGCCCGACGAAGGGAGACTGGCGGAGTTGCTGGAGCTGGCTTCCGCCGCCGACTGGTTGTTGATTCCCTCTCTTCTCAGATCCCCACGCGTGCCCGATTCCCGCGTCATCGCGGTTCCGTTCATGCAAGCAGCGTACTTTCGGTCATCCGGACGTGTGGATTCGACTCTGCGAGCAACCGTCGGAGATCGGCAATACAAGGCAATCAGAAAGCTCACCGCGAAGGCCGAGGCGGCGTGTGAAACCCAGATACATCGCCTGTCAGAGCTGGCGGACGGCGACCGTGCGCTGCACGATTTCGCCGTTCTGCAAGCCCTGAATGTGGCGAAGTATGGGCACTCCAGGAATCTATATACTGCCGACGTTCTGCGAATGTTGGCACGTTCGTCGGAAGGAACAAAATACTATCTGAAGCTGGACTACGAGAACGCGACCAATGCCCCCGTAAACGGATCGCTGAGCTATGCCGACGACGAGCGCGGTGTGTTCACAATGCTCGTTCAGGGGCTGGACCGTGATCGAATTCCGCGGGGGCTTAACCTGTATATCACCGACTATTACCAGTTGTACCAGTTCGCCGATCGGCTGGGTTTCGAAGACATTTGCCTGGGCCGCGGCGCAATCGAGAGCAAGGTGCGGGTGGGCGCAAACCATATTGTCGACCTGGACAACTGGCTGATTCCGGTCAACACACGCCAGAGGCAAGCGATGCACGACTATGCGATATCGGGTAGGGAAACCAGATGATCAGCGACATGTCCTGGGCGGACGGTAGCTTCGTCCGATACGACGATATGACGCTGTCACCGGCGACTCATTCATTGTCCTATGGGTCCTCGGTGTTCGAGGGTATCCGTAGCTACGGCGGGAACATCTTCAAGCTCGACGATCACTTGGACCGGCTGCGGCGGTCTGCTGACGTGTTCGGGCATACGGTGCCGTATTCGAATGCAGATTTGGCCGATGCGTGCTACGAGTTGCTGAGAGTGAACGGGCTGAGCGACGCATACCTGAAGTGCCTCGTTTTCTACGACGATTCGGATGTCAGCTTCAGGGCGCAAGGATGCTCCAGTCGGGTAGTCGTTTTTGCGCTTCCCTTTCCTGCGAATTCTGCACCAGCGAATTATCGGCTTGCGACAGCAACGTGGAGGCGTGCGCCGGCATCGTGCCACCCCTATCAGGCGAAGACATCGTCGACTTACGCGTTGAGCTATCTGAGCTACCGTCAAAAGGCCGATGGTTATGACGACGTCATCTTCCTCTCGACCACCGGCACGGTGTGTGAGTCAAGTGGTTCGAATGTGTTCTTCATCAAAGGTGACGCCTTGCTCACACCCACCACGGAATTGGCGCTCGCCGGAATTACCAGAAAGGTGATCATCGACGAGCTGGCCCCGCGGCTGGGCGTATCTGTCACGGAGCGCAATATTTCCTACGCCGAGCTCGAATCGTTCGACGGCGCATTCTTGTGCGGAACGGCAATGGAAATCACGAGGATCTCCTGCATCGACGAGATCGAGTATGGGGCAGCTCCCTTGATCGACGCGGTCGCAACCGAGTATCAGCTCCTGAGGGGCGGGGGGTCGGCGATGTAAAACCGAGGCTACCTACCTCACTTCAGGTGCCGGGCGAAGAAGCGGTTGCCGTCGTCTCCCTCCAACTGCGGGACGCCGGTGTGCCCGCCCATATTGGCGTGCAGCGTCTTTTCCTTGGAGCCGAAGGCGTCGAACAGGTCCAGGGCCTGCTGCCGGTCGTTTCCTTCGTCGTCCCACTGCAGTAGGACCCGCAGCGGAATGGTGACCTGCCGAGCCTCGTCGAACATGCTGCGGGGCACGAAGCTCCCGGCGAACAGGAGGGCGGCCGAGATGCGTGGTTCCACCACCGCCAACCGGATGCCGATGGCGATCACCCCTCCCGAGTACCCGACCGGGCCGCTGATCTCGGGCAACTCGAGGAGACCGTCCAGGGCGGCCCGCCATTCCGGGGCCGCCTTGTCGACCAGCGGGAGGACGAGCCGGTCGACGATCTCGTCACTGACCGGATCACCGGCCTCCAGCGCCCGGCGCAGGTCGGCGCGGGCCTGCTCG
This sequence comes from Rhodococcus sp. MSC1_016, assembly GCF_023667485.2. NCBI lineage: Bacteria > Bacillati > Actinomycetota > Actinomycetes > Mycobacteriales > Nocardiaceae > Rhodococcus > Rhodococcus sp. MSC1_016. Next base: position 3,337,704 of record NZ_JAMOZI020000001.1, on the reverse strand, counting down.
GCGGCGGCGGAACGGGGCCGGTCACCGCTCCCGGGCAGTTCGATGGTGGCCGCGGCGTATCCCGCCGCCGCGGCGTGCCGGGCCCGGGCCGCCAGTCGCGGGTACATCATGTGCAGTCCGCCGGGATGGCCGATCAGGATCAGCGGCGCCGGTGCGGATGCGGATCCGGGCGTCCACAAGATGCCAGGGATCTCGCCGAGGGTGAATTCGCGTTCGAGGACGCCGTCGTCGAGGCGTTGCTCGGAGGTGAAGTGCATGATGGTGCCTTTCGGGAGTGCTCGTGAATGGGGCTCCCGGGCGACCTATCGCCCGATCGTGACCCCGGAGGGGAGCACCCATGTCGATACTGCGTTCACGGGTGCCACCTCCTCGTTCTCGAGCACGGTCTCCGAAAGGTAGCAGTGGCCGCCGTGGTCCGCCAACAGGTTTTTCTGCGCGACGCCAGGGCGGACCTCGATGCCCATGCCATAGCTGAGAACCTTGACTGTGCTCGCACACCCTGCCCCTGGAAGGCCCCTGATGACCGTTCTCACCGTCAGCACCGATGCAGGGGAAATCTCCGGAAGTCGTACCGACGGGGTGGCCCGCTTCCTCGGAATCCCGTACGCCGCGGCTCCAACGGGCGACCGCCGCTTTGCACCGCCACACCCCACCGAGCGATGGGAAGGCACCAGGGACGCCACCGAGTACGGTGCCACCGCACCGCAACCGGGATTGCACCCTGCCCACACGCATCTGGCGCCACTGACCGGGCCCGGATGGGTCATCGGCGACGGCCATTACCTCAACCTCAACGTCTGGACACCCGACCCGGGCACCAGTGGGATGCCGGTGATGGTCTACATCCATGGTGGTGGATTCATGATCGGTTCGGGCAGGGCCCCTGCCTTCGATGGAGCCGCGTTCGCGCGCGACGGCGTCGTCCTGGTCACCATCAACTACCGACTCGGCACGGACGGCTTCCTTGCCCTGTCCGGTGGAAGCACGAACATCGGGCTGCGCGACCAGATCGCCGCACTTCACTGGGTCCACGACAACATCGCGGGATTCGGCGGGAATCCCGACAACGTCACCGTCTTCGGAGAATCCGCAGGCGGCACGTCGGTCGCATTCCTGCTGCACTCCCCGAAAGCTTCCGGCCTGTTCCGACGAGCGATCGTCCAGAGCGGCCACGACGAAATGGCCCGTCCGCTCGCACTGACCGAGAAGCTGACGCACGGTCTCGCCCGGCGGCTCGCGATCCCCGCCACCGCAGACGCGTTCCGCGCACTGCCGGAGTCCGAGTTGTTCCGTGCCCAGGCAGCGCTGCTCAGAGGCGAGCCCCGCCTGGATCTGCGCGACGACAGCGGCGTCGACCCAGGGCACGGCCGCGCGCTGTTCCTCCCGACCACCGGCGACGACGTCTTACCCGACCCGATCGGAGTCCCGGGCGCACACTCGCACGACGTCGCCCTCCTTGTCGGCACCACAGTCGAGGAGGCCAACCTCGTTCTCGGTGCCGAGGAGTTCGCCGGCTTCGACGCCCACCGTGCCGTCGCCGAACTTGCCGCCACCTATCCCGGCGCTGAGGCGCTCCTCGACCGTCACGGCATCCGCGACCCGGCGGTCACCGCCGCGCAGGCCCTCACCTCCGCCTATACGGACTTGCTGTTTCGATCACCGAGCCGGCGCACCGCGCTGCGCCACCCAGGCAGCAGCTACGTCTACGAGTTCGCTTGGCGTGCACCACACCACGGCGCCGCACACGGCCTCGACGTCCCCTTCGTCTTCGACACCACCGACGCCTGCCGAGGCCTCATAGGCGATGCGGCACCAGACACCCTCACCGACGCGATGCACAATACCTGGATCGACTTCGCAACCCACGGCACTCCGGGCTGGCCCGGCTACGGCGACACCAGAGAAGTTATGATGTTCGACGAAAGTTCGCACGTCTGCGAGGACACCGCGCCCGTCGGCATCGGTGCCGAGAACCTCCCGGTGAGACAGGATGAGTGTGGCGACTGATGCGCGGGGCGCTCACCCCGGGAGTAGGGCGCGCACGGCGTCGATGGTGTCGGCGTCGGCGGGGTCCTTGTCGGGCCTGTACCGCAGAACCCGGGCGAATCGGAGCGCGACGCCGCCGGGGTAGCGGGAGCTGACCTGCACGCCGTCTAGTTCGATTTCGACGACGATCCTCGGGTGCAGGAACACGGTGTGGGAGTCGCGGGCGCGTTCGTGTCGGGGAAATTCGTCCGTCTGCCACTGCAACAACGCGTCGGTGAGACCCTTGAACGTTTTGCCGACCATGACCGGATCACCGCCGTCGGGGTCGCGGGCACCGAGATGCAGATTGGAGAGGTAGCCGGTACGCCGGCCGTAACCCCACTCGGCACCCAGGACCACCAGGTCCAGGGTGTGCTCCGGTTTCACCTTCTGCCACGCCCGACCACGACGCCCCGCCGCATAGGGGGCCGACAGTGACTTCACCATGACTCCTTCGTGCCCGGCGGCAAGGGCGTCGTCGAAATGTGTTGCTGCGGTGTCGGCGTCGGGTCGGCGCAGTCCTGGGATGCGATGCTGCGGGGCCACGCTTTCGAGGGCGTCGAGACGCTGCTCGAGCGGGGCATCGAGCAGGTCGATCCCATCGAGATGCAGACAATCGAAGAAGTACGGGTGCAGCAGTAGCTCGCGGGCACTTTCCGCGCCGAAACGACTCATCGTTTCCTGGAAGGGGCGGGGACGACCGGAGTCGGTCAACGCCAGTGTCTCACCGTCGAATACCGCGGACTCGCAGGGACGGCCGGTGACGAGTTCGACCAGTTCGGGAACACTGCCGGTGATCTCACGCAGCGTGCGGGTGAAGATGTGGACTTCGTCGCCATTGCGGTGTACCTGGATTCGGGCGCCGTCGAGCTTGTACTCGACGCTGACGTCGCCGCCGAGTTCCGTCCAAGCGTCCACGAGGGATTCGGCGGGAGAGGCCAGCATCGGACGGATCGGCCGCCCCACCTCGAGTCGGAACGCGCCGAGTGCCTCCACTCCGCCGGCGAGCGCCGCGGTCGCAGTGGCAGGCAGTCGTCCCGACAACATGAAGGCGCGCCGAACCGGCTCGACGGGCAGAGCGGCCGCGGCGGCGATGGCGTCGGTCATGATTCCTTCGAGTGCGCCCTGTCGCAGATCTCCTGTCAGTAGTCGAACGAGGAAGTCGCGTTCGTTCGGCGTCGTTCGGGTGAACAGGTCGGTGAGCAGAGTGCGTCGTCGTTCCGTCGAGCCCGATCCGGAAGTCCCGGCCACCTCGGTGAGCAACCCGTCGACATCGGCGACGGTCACGGTGGAGTGATCCGCGGGCGTGGCGGGGAGGTCGGCGAGCGTCCGCCAGCCGATACCGATACGGCCCTGCCGCAGTTCCCCGGAGAGCCAGGCCACCACCGGTTCGACCTCTTCGGGCTCGAGGTCGGCGAGCAGTGCGCGCAGCGCCTCGATCTTGACCTTGCGGGACCGGGTGGCCCCCACCGCACGCGACGTGTCCACGATCCGCGAAACCAGCATGCCCCGACGGTAGCGGGATCGATGCTGCGGCGCGCGGCGTTTCCGGCCTCGCGAGGATCAGGGGTCGGCGTGCAGCACCTTCGGTCCGAGCAGGTGACACACCTGCAGGGCGAGTGCCACGTCGAACCGATCGTCACGGATCGTGCCGCGGTCGTGCAGCACCTTGGCCACCCGGTACTTGACGGTGATGCGGTGCACTGTTAGCAGCTCGGCCGTGTGGACGTAATTCTCACCGGTGAGGAAGCTCGCCCGCGGTTATGACCATCAGTTCTCGAGATGCTTCAGCGCCGACTGGGCTGCGTTGAAACCGCACATGCCGTGGACACCGCCCCCCGGCGCGGTCGCGGAGGAGCACAGGTACACCCCCGGGATTCCGGTGGAATATGGGTCGAGGCCGATGCGGGGCCGCATCGCAATCTGCAGTGCGGTGTTGGCGCCCACTCCGATGTCGCCGCCGATGTAGTTGGCGTTGTACTGTTCTATCTGCGCCACCGAGCGCACGTGCTGCCCCACGATGCGATCCCGGAACCCGGGTGCGAACCGCTCGATCTGGTCGATGATCGCCTGCGTGGCATCGCCCGAATACCCATGGGGGACGTGCGCATACGCCCAGATCGGGTTGATAACCCCAGCGGAGCGGGACGGGTCCGCGAGGTACTGCTGCCCGACGAGCACCGTCGGCCTCGCGGGCATGACACCCCGCGTGATCTGTCCTTCGGCCTCGGCGACCTCTTCGAACGTTCCGCCGAGATGCAGCGTCCCCGCCGCGCGGCAGTGCTCGTTGGTCCACGGAACATGGCCGTCGACGGCGAAATCGACCTTGAAGGCCGCCGGCCCGTACTTGTATCGGCGGTAGGCGCGGGCGACCCTGCCCGGCAACCGATCACCCGCTATTCGCAGCACCGCACGCGGTGCCACGTCGAGCATCACGAGGTCCGGTGAGCCCAGCGAATCGAGCGAATCCACGTACACCCCGGTCTCGATGGTGCCGCCGAGCTTGCCGAGCAGTGACGCCATCGCGTCGGTGATCGACCGGGAACCGCCCTCGGCGACCGGCCACCCGTACGCATGGCCGGCGGCGGTGAGCATCAGACCCACGGAACTGCTCATCGGGGTGTGCAGCGAACTGAACGCGTGCGCCGCCACCCCGCCGAACAGTGCTCGTGTCTCCGGTCGCTTCCACCGGCGGGCCGTCAACGCCGCCGGGACGAGCGCGTTGACGCCGAATTTGGCGAGCTGCAGAGGATGTGCAGGCCAGTGCGCGATCGGACGGAACACGTCACCGGTCAGCTCGTCGAACGACGTCGACAGCCGGCCGAACATCCGCTGCCAGGCCTTGCCGTCCTCACCCATGTTCGCGGCGGTGCGGTCGATGTCACGCCACAGCACCCCGGCCGATCCCGAGTCGAGGGGGTGGACCAGGTCGATCTCCGGCCACAGCCACCGAAGTCCGTAGTCGCCCAGACCGAGCGACTGCAGAAAGGGCGAAGCCACCCCGGTGGGGTGGAACGCCGAGCAATCGTCGTGGATGAGGCCCGGGAGGGTGAGTTCGGAGGAGCGGGTGCCGCCACCGATCGTGTCCTTGGCCTCGAGGACCCGCACCGACACCCCCTGTCTGGCCAGGTGGATGGCGGCAGCGAGCCCGTTGGGCCCGCTGCCGACCACTACCGCAGTTGTCACGAGGTCGTCCTCACTTCAGTGCCGTCGGCTTCGGCGCCTCGGTCACCACTTCGTGCGCGCTTTGCGAGGCATCCCGCCAAGACCATTCAACCTCGAGGGGGATGGGCCCGTAACCAGTACACGGCGACGCCGACACCGAGGACGACGGTGCCCCACACCACCGAGGGAAGGGGAAGGAACGCGGCGAGGATCAGACATCCGGCCGCACCCGTCGCCGCGACGAGCCGGGGCCATAGCTGGCCAGACAACGTCCACGCAGAGGCGTTCGCGATCAGGTAGTAGACCAGCACGGCGAACGACGAGAACCCGATGACGCCCCGCAGATCCGCTGTCGCGGCGAGGACAGCCACGACGGTTCCCACGGCCAGCTCGGCGCGGTGCGGTACCGAGTACCGCGGGTGGACGGCGTCGAGGAACCGGGGCAGGTTTCCGTCGCGGGCCATCGCGAACGTGGTGCGGGATACGCCGAGGATCAGCGAGAGCAGCGAACCGAGTGCGGCGATCACGGCGGCCACCCGCACCACGGGCTCGGCACCAGCGAATCCGGCCGCAGCGACCGCCTCGGCCAGCGGGTCGGTCGCTGCGGCCAGCCGGTCCGGACCGAGGACGGTCAACACCGCGACCGCGACCAGCAGGTACACGAGCAGGGTGACGGCGAGCGCAAGGGGGATAGCCCGGGAGATGGTCCGGCGCGGGTCCCGAACCTCTTCACCCAAAGTCGCAATACGGGCGTACCCGGCGAAGGCGAAGAACAACAAGCCGGCCGCTTGCAGAACACCGGTGATGCCGTATCCCCGGGTCAGTACCGGGCCGTCGAAACCCGTGTCGGTGGCGGTGAGGCACAGCAACACGACCAAGGCCAGGACGGCGAGGACGAAGAACACGATTCCGCGGGTGGCCCACGCCGATTTCTGAACACCCAGATAGTTGACCGCGGTGATCACCGCGACGGCGACGACCGCGATGACGTGCTCGTAACCCGGCCAGGCGTAGGCGCCGACGGTCAGGGCCATGGCCGCACAGGAAGCAGTCTTCCCGACAACGAAACCCCAGCCGGCCAGATATCCGAAGAAGGGGCCGAGCCGTTCGCGGCCGTACACGTACGTCCCCCCGGACTGGGGGTAGAGCGCCGCCAGGCGGGCAGAGGAGTTGGCGTTGCAGTAGGCGATCACGGCTGCGACCGCCAACCCGAAGAGTAACGCGCCGCCCGCCGCGGCAGCAGCCGGAGCGAGCGCCGCGAAGATGCCGGCCCCGATCATCGACCCGAGGCCGATCACCACCGAGTCGAACACACCCAGTCGGCGTTTCAGCTGCGGCGCCGATAGTGGCTCGGTCATGCGGTCCCTTCCAGCGGTCGACGGTGGTCGGTGGCCGACGCTACCGCGCCCGGTCCGATACCGCCGACCACGCCGATCGGGTCACTCGCTGAATTCGCCCATCACCGGATGCCATTCGCTGACTCGCATGTTCGACACGAGTTTCGCCTGAACGAACGGATCCTGCTGGAACAGTCGAGTGACCGTTTCTTCGTCGGGCCCATCGGCAATGATGAAGGCGCCCGTGCCGTCGGCGAGGGGACCGGTCGAACGCACCACCTTCCGCCGGATCATTTCCGCGATCCAGCCGCGATGATCACCCCGGTGATCGTCACGCCGCGACGACGTCTCCGGGTTGTAGGTGTATTCCACGACGAACAGAGACATGCTGTTCTCACTTCCTCAGGAGAATCGCGATGTTCTCAGTCTGCAGCACTCATTCTTCGAGCGATTCGGTAGGCGCAGAGCCTCAGGGGGTGATGGTGTTGATCACGTCGAACACGGCCGGTGGCGGGATCTCCTGCGGCAACTTCGGGCGGATCACCTCGTCGAAGAACTTGTCGTGGTCGGCCTGGGACTCCCAGATCTCGGAAACCGTCATGCCGTCACCCTCAGCGAATGCGTAGTGGGCGATGAAACCGCTGGCATTCCGGAGCGCATCGGTGGTGGGCGTGGCAACCGCGGAGTACTGATCGGCCGTCATCCCTGAAGCGTGGTGTCGTACTACAACAGACATTGGTTTTGTCCTCTCGATGACTGGAGCCGTACCTGCCGGTCACACGGGACGGGAGAGCACGGTAGATACAACCCTTCTCGGTCGAAAACGGGCGGTCAAGGCTCGACACGCCGCGAGTCGACGCCCCGGCTCACCACCAGTGCTGCGACTCCGGCGCTGACCACCCAGAGGGTGAAGGGGTACAACGCAAGCCGTTCGGCGGTGCCGAACGACGTGCCGGGGACGACGATGGCGATGGTGCCGAGCATTCCCGCGAGGCAGCACGACCCCGTCCATACGGCGAATCCTCGCCACCGCTCGAGCAGCGCCACAGCGAGGAAGGCGAGTGCTGCGTTGCGGGCCACGAATGTCGGGGTGGCAACGATCTGGTGCAGGTCGGCGTCCACGTTGATGGGCACCAGTCCGGTCAGTGCCGCGCTCAGTGCGGCCAGCCCGAGTAGAGCCAGGGCGGTCACCCGCAGCCGCCCAGCGGGGAGGAATCCCCGCAATCCGAAGGCACCGACGATGATCAGCACACCGGTCATGACGAAAGCGCCGTTCATCAGCGCGTGGAGGGGTGAGCAGATTCGGGCGACCGCCAGTTGGGACGCGGATCCGTCACATCCCGTGGCACCGAGCTTGCTGATCGAGTCGGTAGTCGCCTCGTACCGTCTGGGCCACGCTGCTGCGGTGACCACCTCCGCGACGAAGTACAGCGAAATCAGTACCCACGCAGCGCCGCCTACGCGCACGGCACGGGCATCGTGTGCTGAGCTGATGTTCAGAACGCTCACCTCTTGTGAACCGTCGCGTGGTGCGCGGCCTCGACCCACGCTACAGACGCTCGATCCACTATCGTGTGATTGTTGACAATCTCAGGGCGCGACTCGACCATGTAGCCATGGCCTTGCCGACTACGCTTCCTGGACGGGACTTCGAGACGGAGGGACAGGACACGCGTGGCTGAGCTGACCGGTGTTGCCGCCGGCCTCCGCGCTGACCTGGCGGCGCGGGGCATCGACCTCGACACCGGGTCGCGCAGGCGGGCCGAGTACTCCTTCGACGCCTCGAACTACCGCGTGCCGCCGCTGGCCGTGGCGTTTCCCCGCACCGTGGACGATGTGGTGTCGATAGTCCGGGCATGCACCGAGCGCGCGATACCCATCACCAGTCGCGGCGGCGGTACCTCGCTCGCCGGCAACGCCATCGGCAGGGGAGTGGTCCTCGACTTCTCCCGGCACATGGCCGCCGTCCACTCGGTGGATGCCGCCGCGCGCACCGCCGTCGTCGAACCCGGGATCGTGCTCACGGACCTGCAGAAAGAGGTCCAGCTGGCGACGGACGGGGCCTTCACCTTCGCCCCGGACCCGTCGAGTAAGTCCCGCGCCACCGTCGGTGGTGCGATCGGGAACGACGCCTGCGGCAACCACTCCGTGCGATACGGGCGCACCTCGGACCACGTCATCGCACTCGACCTCGTCACCGCCGGGGGACATCGGTTGACCGCGACCCGGAACGGTGTCCGCGCCACCGACCCCGACGACGCGTCCGCCGTGGCCGAAGCGGAACGGATCGGGACCGGGCTGCGGGACCTGGCCGACAGTCACCTCGGCGAGTTCCGGCTCGAACTCGGTCGGATCCCGCGACAGGTGTCCGGATTTCATCTCGCGAACCTGTTGCCGGAGAATGGTTTCGACGTCGCACGCGCCCTCGTCGGCAGCGAGGGAACGTGTGCGGTGATCGTGGCCGCCGCCGTGGCGCTGGTGCCGGTGCCCCCGGCGGCGATGCTGTTGTGCCTCGGCTACCGCGACCTGGTGGACGCGGCGCGAGACAATGCGATGCTCCTCGCGTACGCACCGGCGGCGATCGAGGGCATCGACTCGGCGATCGTCGACACCATGCGTCACCTCCGTGGCGCCGACTCCGTCGTGGGACTTCCCGAAGGCTCGGCGTGGTTGTACGTCGATCTCGACGGGGACGATTCCGCCGAGGTCGAGAGGCGCGGCACCGAACTGGTGTCCAAGCTGCGGGCGGCGGGACGCCTCGTCGACGCCCGCGTGGTCGCGGATCCCGCCGAACGCGCGTCGCTGTGGCGAGTGCGTGAGGACGGCGCCGGGCTGTCCGCGCGGCTCGTCGAGGGCGGTGAGTCGTGGACCGGATGGGAAGATTCCGCGGTCGCTCCCGAGCAACTCGCCGACTACCTGGTGGACATCAAGGCGCTTCTCGCCGAGTTCCACCTCACCGGAGTGATGTACGGCCACTTCGGTGCCGGCTGCATGCATATCCGCATCAACTTCGATCAGCGCACCGAGGAAGGCCGGGACGTCATGTCGCGGTTCATCCACCGGGCGGCGGAACTGTGTGTCCGCTTCGGCGGTTCGATGTCGGGGGAGCACGGCGACGGACGCGCACGCTCGTCGCTGCTACCGCTCATGTACTCGCCGACCGTGATGTCGGCGTTCGCCCGGTTCAAACAGCTCTGGGATCCGGCCGCACTGCTCAATCCGGGCAGCATCGTCGATCCGGAACCGTTGCTCGGAAGTCTCGCGCTCGACGGCGTCGACCCACGACCCTGGCAGACCAGCTTCGACCTCACACCCACCAGTGAGGTGCCCGTCGCCCCATTCGTCCATGCGGTGCAGGGCTGTATCGGCGTGGGGCGGTGCCGCGCGTCGACGGGCGGCGTGATGTGCCCCAGCTTCCGGGCGACCGGCGACGAGAAGGACTCCACCCGCGGCCGGGCGCGTGCCCTCCAGGAGATGGTGCGCAACTCGCCGACGATCGCCGACGGCTGGGCCTCCGAGGACGTCAAGGAATCCTTGGACCTGTGCCTGTCCTGTAAGGCGTGCTCCACCGACTGCCCGGTGGGTGTCGACATGGCCACCTACAAAGCCGAATTCCTCGACCACCACTACCGCGGCCGGATCCGTCCACTGTCGCACTACTCGCTCGGCTGGTTGCCGGTGTGGCTGCGGGCCGCGGAACGGTCGGCTCCCGTCGTCAACAAACTCACCACCGGACGGCTCGCGAAGATGGCTGCCCGCCTGGGCGGTATCACACCACACCGAGAACTGCCGGAGTTCGCTTCGCGCAAGCAGATTCGACGCGAGGTCGGGAGCACGTCGGGAAACACGACCGCGGATGTCGTGCTGCTCGCCGACACCTTCACGCGGGGTTTCCGGCCGCAGGTAATCGGCGCGGCCACGCGGGTGCTCGAGCAGGCGGGGCTCAGTTCCCAGTGTCGCAGCGACGCATGCTGCGGCCTGACCTGGATTTCGACCGGCCAACTCGATCGTGCCAAGAAGACCCTGACCAAGGCGGCAGAGCTGCTCGACGACGGCACAGATCGTCCCATCGTCGTCCTCGAACCCAGTTGTGCTGCGGCACTGCGCAAAGATCTGCCCGAACTTGTCCACACCGACGCCGCACGACGCGTCGCGGCCAGGGTGCAGAGCTTCGCCGGTGCGGTGCTCGACCGCGTCGCGGAGGGGTGGCAACCGAGCGCCGCGCTTCCGGAAGACGTCACCGTGCAGACCCATTGCCACGAGTACGCGGTGTTCGGTGCGGCCACCCAGCGCAAGTCCCTCCAGGCAGTAGGTGTGGCGCGGGTGCGGGAAGCGACCGGATGTTGCGGCGTCGCAGGGAACTTCGGATTCGAGGACGAGCACTACGACGTCAGCATGCAGGTGGCCGAACAAGCCCTCGCCCCGGCCCTACGCGCGACCCCCGACGAGGCCGCGGTCCTGACCGACGGATTCAGCTGCCACATGCAGGTCCGGCAACTCGCGCCGTCGAGGTCGTCGATGCACCTCGCTGAACTCCTCGACCCGGGGCCCTAGGCGCTCCGCGCCCGTGCGCCTTTTTGGTTGTTCCAGCTACCAGAAAGGCGCACGGGCGGCGGAGCCGCCTGTTCGGTTCACGCTGATTCTGACGATGGCGGCGGCCGCGGTCGTGGTGAAGCGTGGAGGGGCAGATGTCCGCGCCGACAGGAGTGTCCTTCATGACCGAACTTCTCGACCTGAGTACCGACGTTCTCGTCATCGGCGGTGGGCCCGCCGGTGCGTGGGCGGCTCTGCGCGCCGCCCAGTCCGGCGCCGACGTCGTCCTCGTCGACAAGGGGTACTGCGGGACGAGTGGTGCGACGGCACCCTCGGGAACCGGGGTCTGGTACGTGCAGCCCGATCCGGCAGAGCGCGCCAAGGCGAAGGCCAGCCGCGAGACGCTCGGCGGTCACCTCGCCGACCACCAGTGGATGGACCGTGTCCTGCACCAGACATACGTCAACATGAACCTTCTCGGCGAGGACGGAAGGTACCCGTTCCCCGTCGACCCCGACACGGGACAGCAGATCCGCACCGGACTGCAGGGACCCGAGTACATGCGCCGGATGCGGGCGTGGATCAAGAGGGCGGGCGTCCGGATCCTCGACCACTCACCGGCGCTCGAGCTCCTCATCGACGCCGACGGCGTGGTACGCGGCGCGGCGGGATACCAGCGTCAGGATCACCACGACTATCGCGTCGCTGCCGGCGCGGTCGTGATCGCCAGCGGGGGTTGCGCGTTTCTGTCCCGCGCGCTCGGCACCAACGTCGACACCGGGGACGGTGCGCTGATGGCGGCGGAGGTGGGGGCCACGTTCTCCGGGATGGAATTCTCCAACGCCTACGCCATCGTGCCCGCCAACTCGACCATCACCAAGACCGCCTACTACGGCTACGCCACCTTCTTCCGCGCCGACGGCAGCGTCCTCGAGGGTGCCGGCTCGACCAAGGGTCGCTCGGTGATAGCGCGCACGTTGCTGTCCGAACCGGTCTACGCGCAGCTCGACCGCGCCGACGACGTGGTGCAGCGACAGATGCGACTGGGTCAGCCCAACTTCTTCCTGCAGTTCGATCGTCGGGGCATCAACCCGTTCACCGACCGCTTCGAGGTGAGCATGCTCGCCGAAGGCACCGTGCGAGGAACCGGCGGCATCGAGGTGGTCGACGACAGCTGCGCCACCACGGTTCCCGGATTGTTCGCGGCCGGGGACGCCGCTACCCGGGAACGTATCTGCGGAGGATTCACCGGTGGTGGCAGCCACAACTCGGCATGGGCGATGTCGTCGGGCAGTTGGGCCGGGACGGGTGCCGCTCGCTTCGCTCGCTCGGCCGGCCGGATTCGCGCGTCCGAACTCCGGGCGGTGGGCCGAGCGGGACTGCGGCCGACGTCGCGATCCGAATTGGACGCCCCGGCCGTCGTGGCGGCCGCGCAAGCGGAACTGCTCCCGTACGAGAAGAATCTGCTGCGTGACGGAGGACGCGTGCAGGGTGCCCTCGACGAACTGGAGTCGTTGTGGACGGCGGTGTCTTCGGGCCTCGGCGCCGACACCGGTGACCAACGGGTCCGGGCCCGGCAGGCGGCGGCGATCACTGCAGTCGGCCGCTGGATGTACCACTCGGCGCTGGCACGCACCGAAACGCGGGGCATGAGCAAGCGAGCCGATTTCCCCGACCTCGACCCCGCCCAGCATCATCACATCCTCACTGGCGGCCTGGACGAAGTGTGGACCGCGGCCGGATCGCTCAAAGGTGCAGAACTGCAGGTGGCTTCGTGATCGAGGTGGTGCTGGCCGAGGCGTGCATCGGCTGCGACAAGTGCGTCGACGCATGCCCCACCAACGTCTTCGACCGCACCGAGTCGGGGGTTCCGGCGATCGCCCGCCAATCCGACTGCCAGACCTGCTTCATGTGCGAGGCGTACTGCCCCGTCGACGCCCTTTACGTCGATCCCCGGTCCACTCCGCTGCCGGACGGTCAGCACATCGCCGACGAGCACATCGGCCGCTACCGGGAAAAACTCGGATGGGGGAAGGGGCGAATCGCCGGATCGCTCACGGCGATCGGCCCCACCCTGCCGCACGGCGCACCGCCGCCGAGGCTCCGCCCGTGAGTGGTTGAGGAGTCCAGGGACTCGTTTACCGCTCACAGCGAGGAATACCGTCGTATCGTCGCGAGTTGGTGCTGTTGCCTGCACCGGCGAATCCGAGCGAATCGAGTAGATCGGAGCACGACGTGTCCGAGATGACCATGAGTAAAGCCGATCGTGAAAAGTTCCTCGCGGCACTCCATGTGGGCGTGATCGCGGTCGATAGGGAAGGTCGTGCGCCTCTCGCCGTTCCCATCTGGTACGGCTACGAACCCGGCGGTGAGGTCTATGTGTGGACGGGGCGGGGATCGCTGAAAGAACGCCTGATCCGGGCGGCGGGTCGGTACAGTCTCGTCGCCCAGGACGAGGCGCCGCCGTATCGGTATGTCAGCGTGGAAGGTCCCGCCACATTTGACGAGTCACCGACTGCCGACGACATCCGTGGCCTCGCCACCCGGTACCTCCCCGCCGACGAGGTCGACGCCTTCGTGGAGCAGTCCTTCGACGCAGCCAGTGCCGTCCTCATACGCATGCGGCCCGAACACTGGCTGAGTGTCGACTACGGCAAGGGTTCCTGACACCCGAACGCGCAGAGCAGCGCTCAGAAATCGACGTTATCGTCGGGGCCCTCGCCCGTGAGCGCGTCGACGACGGCAGCAAGGTCGGTGGTCGAGACCGCGCCGGCCGGTTCGCAGCGCCGGTCCTCGAGGCGGACCGGGCGCGACTGCTCGACGTGTGATCGTGCATCCGTCATGGGAAACAACTCCTTCAGCGAGTGCCCGAGCGGCCCAGGGAGGAACCGTCTCGACCCCCATCCTCCACCTGCCGTATTGCTCAGTAGTTACCAGCTAATTACTGGACGCTGCGTCCTGGGTAACGGAACACCGCCGGTCATGCCACCAGCTCATTCTCACCACTCCTGGTTCTCACGCTGTCTACCTCCACGATCCGCGACTTCGGTGGAAACCGCTGCACCGCCCGCCAACTCGGAGGTCTGGCTGTGACGTTCGCCCGCAGATAGCTGATTTGGGCGAACGTCCGGGTACCGTCGACAGGAAGGACTGTTTTCGAGTTGTGGGGGAGGAATGGCATGGCACGCATACGCACGGCGGCAGAAGCAGAGGTCAACGCAGCCGAGCAGATGCAGCGACTCGGGTACCACGACGCCACCGCGCTGCTCGGTGGTGTGGACGGCGGTATCGACGTGTATTCGGCGCGGGCCTATGCGCAGGTGAAATGGCGCGGCGGACGCGCAGACCGGGCGGATCTGCAGAATCTCTACGGTGCCCGCGGCACGAGCTCCGGCCGCGACCTTCTGTACTTCGCGGCCGCCGGATACACCGACGACGCCGTCGAATACGCCGAGGCACTCGGCATCGCCCTGTTTCGCTGCGAGCCCGACGGCGAGACACCGCCGGTGGGCAGCCACGCTCCGAAGTTGATTACCGCCGCGCGTCACTCGGCGGTTGCGGTGGCGTCGGCACCATCGCAGGCGCAGGCGCCCGGCAAGGCGTCGCCCGTGCTCTCCGTCGCCCGCACCGTCTGGGCGCGGGTCGCAGCATTCCTCGGTACTCACTGGCGCCTGATCGGCGCGATCGTGTGCACGCTGGTCCTGCTGATCGCCCCCTTCGGCGAGGGAGACGTCGGACTGCGCGTCTTCGCCACCGTCGCGAGTGTGGTCGGCGCCCCGGTGTTCTGGTTGCTCTACCTTCAACACCGACAAGTGCCGGGCAGGTAGCAGGGCTATTCGGTGGGCAGTGCCTTCAAAGACCTGACGGTGGCGACGCAGGCGCGCGCGGCCTCGGCGCCCTTCTTGACGAAGTGCTCCCCGAAGAAGGTGAGGTGCTCCTCGTGCTCGTGGAAGTGGTGCGGGGTGAGCACCACCGAGAACACCGGCACATCGGTGTCGAGCTGCACCCGCATGAGGCCGTCGATCACGGCGGTGGCAACGAATTCGTGCCGGTAGATTCCGCCGTCGACCACGAGCGCAGCCGCCACGACGGCGTCGTATCGTCCGATGAGCGCGAGGCGGCGAGCGTGGAGCGGAATCTCGAAGGCGCCCGGCACCTCGAAGAAGTCCAGCTGGTCCTTCGAGTACCCGAGCGTGGCCACCTCGTCGGTGAAGCCGTCGCGGGCGCGATCGACGATGTTGCGGTGCCACGTGGCCTGGATGAACGCGATCCGTCCCTGACTCTCACTCATGGTCTGAAACTACTGCACCGGTCCTAGCGTTGCGAACGCGGCAGGGCCGTGGATCGACCCCAACCGGACTCACCGGTGAGGTGTTCGAGCAACGGCTGGATCCGATACGGCAGCGGGCTGGTCAGGGCAATCGTGGTGGTGGAGTGGGTGATCCCGGGGAGATTGGCGATCTTCTCGAGCAGCTTCTGCAGTTCGGCGTGCGTCGACGTGGCCACGCGCACCAGCAGGTCCTCGCGGCCGGTGGTCGCATGAATCTCGATGACTTCCGGCAGATCGACGAGCCGGTTGCCGACCGCGGTGAGTTTGCCCTGCTCCAGTTCGAGTCCGACGAAGGCCTGAATCGGAATGCCCACCTGAGCCAGGTCGAGGTTGGGGCGGAAGCCGGTGAGCAGTCCGCTGGTCTCCATCCGCTTCATCCGGGACTGGACGGTGTTGCGGGCGACGCCCAGCGAGTTGGCGAGTTCGGCCACGCTCATGCGTGAGTCCTTGCCGAGCAGTCCGAGCAACTGCACGTCGAGCTTGTCGATGCTGAGCACTTTGGGCACCTCCGGGAAGTGACGACCGTCACCTGTTGCGTGAACTGATCAGTTGATCCGATTTGCGTTGACCAAATCTTAGACCAGATACAGGATCAAGCTCACGAAATGCTCAACGCGACGGATCGGGAATCGCAGATGACTCAGCTAGACGACGCTCGTACCAGTGCAGCATCCTTTGATCTCGCCGACCGATACCGGGCCGACTCGGGCCCGGTGTTGATGACCGGTGTCCAGGCCATCGCCCGCCAGCTGGTGGAGCAGCACGAACGCGACCGCCGCGCGGGACTGAACGTCGCAACGTTCGTCTCCGGCTACCAGGGCAGCCCCCTGGCCGGCCTCGACCGCACCATCGCCGCGATCCCCACGTTGAGCACCGATCACGACGTCAAGTTCGTGCCCGGCATGAACGAGGAACTGGCCGCGACGTCGGTCTGGGGCAGCCAGGTGGACCTTCCCGCCGGCGAGCGTACCCACGACGGTGTCGTCGGCGTCTGGTACGGCAAGGGTCCCGGTCTCGACCGCGCCAGCGACTCCATCCGGCACGCCGCCATGTACGGCGCCAACGCCCGCGGCGGTGTCCTCGTCCTGGTCGGCGACGACCCCAACGCCAAGTCCTCCACCATCCCTTGCGCCAGCGAGCGGTCGATGGCCGCGATGGGCATGCCGGTGTTCTTCCCGCGCAACGCCGAAGAGGTCATCGCCTTCGGCCTCTACGGGGTGGCGTTGTCGCGGATCTCCGGCTGCTGGTCGGGCATGAAGATCGTCGCCGACGTGGCCGACGGACTCTGGACCCTCGACCGCAACTTCGCCGACCTCGACATCGTGCTCCCCGAGATCGAGTGGAACGGCAGGCCGTGGTCGTATCAGCAGCGCGTGCTGGCGTCCCCGCCCGACAGTGTCTACGCCGAGGCCGACCTCTACGGGCCGCGCTGGGCGATGGTCGAGGCGTTCAACGCCGCCAACGATATCGACCGGATCGAGGTGAACCCGCGCAGCGCGTGGCTGGGCATTGCCGCCGTCGGCACCGCCTACGACTCGCTGCGCCAGGCCCTGCTCGACCTCGGGCTCGGCGACTCCCAGCTCGAGGACGCCGGCATCCGCATTCTCCGCGTCGGCATGCCCTACCCGCTGGGGGCCGACAAGGTTCGCGAACTCGCCGACGGCGTCGAGCAGGTCCTCGTGGTCGAGGAGAAGATGCCGTTCGTCGAGTCGCAGCTCAAGGACATCCTTTACGGCGCCGCGAGCGCTCCCGCCGTGCTGGGCAAGAAGAACGCGCAGGGCAAGAACCTGATCCCGGTCGACGGTGAACTGACCGCCGCTCGCCTCACCGGGCCGCTGCGCCGCGTCCTGAAGGATCGGGTCGCGCTGACGCCGGCGCCGCCGCCGCGTCTCGAGCTGACCGTCCTCCCGACATCGCGCACCCCGTACTTCTGCTCCGGCTGCCCGCACAACCGGTCCACCGCGGTGCCCGAGGGATCGATCGCGGGCGGCGGCATCGGCTGCCACACGCTGGTCACCATGTCGGGTCGCACCGACAGCTCCGTCACGATGCTCACGCAGATGGGCGGTGAGGGCGCGCAGTGGATCGGGCAGGCCCCGTTCACCGACGTCCCGCACATGTTCCAGAACGTCGGCGACGGCACCTACTTCCACTCCGGTCAGCTCGCCGTGCAGGCGTGCGTCGCCGCCGGCGTCAACATCACCTACAAGGTGCTCTACAACTCCGCCGTCGCGATGACCGGTGCGCAGGACGCCGAGGCCGGGCTGACCGTGCCGCAGCTGACCCACAAGCTGGCGTCCGAGGGCGTCAAGCAGATCATCGTCTGCGCCGAGGACCCCAAGCGGCACAGGGGTGCCCGCTTCGCGGCCAACACGCTGCTGTGGGACCGCACCCGTCTCGACGAGGCGCAGCGCGTCCTGCGGGACGTCGAGGGCGTCACCGTGCTGATCTTCGATCAGCAGTGCGCCGCCGAGGCCCGCCGCAAGCGCAAGCGCGGCAAGCTGCCCGCCCGCCGTACCCGCGTCGTCATCAACGAGGCCGTCTGCGAGGGTTGCGGTGACTGCGGCGTGAAGTCCAACTGCCTGTCCGTGCAGCCCGTCGACACCGAATTCGGTCGCAAGACCAAGATCGACCAGACCAGCTGCAACACCGACTACTCCTGCCTCGAGGGCGACTGCCCGTCGTTCGTGACGGTCGAGCTGCCCGAGGAAGGCGCGCCGAAGACATTGCGCGAGATCCCGGTTCCGCCGGAGGTCGGCGACCCCGATCCCGCCGTGTGGACCGGAACGCACAACCTGTTCATGGCCGGTGTCGGTGGTACCGGCATCGTCACCGTCAACCAGGTGCTGGGCATGGCCGCGTTGCGTGCCGGGCTGCACGTCGAGGGACTCGACCAGACCGGTCTCAGCCAGAAGGCCGGACCCGTCACGTCGCACCTGCGGCTCAGTGATCAGAAGACGCGTTCGGGGAGCTCGGCGCCGTCCAACCGGATCAGCCCCGCGACCGCCGACTGCGTCCTCGCTTTCGACCTGCTGACCGCAGCCGACGCCAAGTACGCCGGATACGGCAGCTCCGAGCGCACCATCACCGTCGCATCGACCAGCCAGACCCCGACCGGCGACATGGTTTACGACCCCGCCGTCCGCTATCCGGACGAGGACAAGCTGCTCGAGCGTCTCGACGTCTCGGCCCGCGAACTGACCGCGATCGACGGGCTCGCCGCCGCCACCGCATTGTTCGGCAGCACCGCCGCCGCCAACTTCCTGCTGGTCGGCGCGGCCTACCAGGCCGGCGGACTTCCCGTTCCGGCCCGCTTCATCGAGGAAGCCCTCGAAATCAACGGGGTGGCCGTCGAGTCCAACAAGGCCGCCTTCCACTGGGGACGCGTCGCCGTCGCCGACCGGGAGGCCTTCCTCGCCGCCACCAGCTCGGCCGCCGTGCCGCAGCGCAGCGACACCGTCGTCCCGACGCACCTGTTCGCCGGGTCCACCCTCGGCGGTACGACGCGCGAGCTCACCGAACGCCGCGCAGCCAACCTTGTTGCCTTCCAAGGCGACCGGGTCGCCGCCCGCTACATCGCCCTGGTGCAGCAGGCATGGGACGCCGAGCGCGAGCTGGGTGACCGCACCGAGTTCAGCGAGTCCGTCGCCGCCGGGCTGCATAAGCTCACCGCCTACAAGGACGAGTACGAAGTGGCCCGGATGCTCACCGACCAGGCCTTCCTCGACGCCGCAGCGGGCGAGGTGCCCGGCGCCGGCAAGCTGACCTACAAGCTGCATCCGCCCGTCCTCAAGGCGATGGGCCGCAAGAACAAGATCGGACTCGGGCCGCGCTCGCACGTCGCCCTCAAAGCCCTCGCCAAGGCGAAGTTCCTGCGCGGCACCGCCTTCGACCCGTTCGGCTACGCCAAGGTCCGCCGGCTCGAGCGTCAACTGCTCGCGCATTACGAGTCGACGGTCAGCGAACTGATCGCCGATCTCACCGCCGAGAACTACGACACCGCCGCTCAGATCGCCGCAGCACCCGACCTCGTGCGGGGCTACGAAGACGTGAAACTCCGCAATGTCGCCGTCTACCTCCAGCGTCTCGCCGAACTCGGCGTCGACACCTCAGCCATCACGATCACCACTCCGGAAAGGTCCTGAGAAAAGATGACTCTCACCGTCGAACGTACCGATACTGCGCTGCCCGAGAAGGCTGGTGTCTTCGGACGCACCGACTTTCCCGCCGACTCGGCACACGAGCAGGTCACGTTCTTCCAGGATCCCGCCACCGGTCTGAAGGCGATCGTCGCGATTCACGACACCACACTCGGACCTGCCCTCGGGGGCACCCGCTTCTACCCGTACGCCGACGAGGCCGCCGCGCTCGAGGACGTGCTGCGGCTGTCGCGGGGCATGACCTACAAGTCGGCGATCGCCGGAGTAGACCTCGGCGGCGGCAAGGCCGTCATCATCGGCGACCCGGCCACCGGCAAGTCGGAAGCGCTGCTCGAGGCGTACGCCCGCTTCGTCCAGACCCTCGGCGGCCGGTACATCACCGCCGGTGACGTGGGAACCAACTCCGACGATCTCGACGTCATGGGCCGCGCCACCGACTACGTCGTCGGACGCAACACGTCCGCCGGCGGATCCGGCGACAGCGCGCCGATGACCGCGCTCGGTGTCTTCCAGGCCATGAAGGCCGGCGCCCAGGCCACGTGGGGGACCCCCAGCCTCGCCGGGCGCACCGTCGGCGTCGAGGGCACCGGCAAGGTCGGCTACCAGCTGATCAAGCTGCTGCTCGCCGACGGCGCATCCGTGGTCGCCACCGACGTCAACGCCGCCGCCCTCGACCGGGTGGTCCGCGACTTCCCCGAGGTGAAGGTGGCGTCGAGCGTCATCGATCAGGAACTCGACGTGTACGCGCCGTGCGCGATGGGCGCCACCCTGACCGACACCTCCGTCACCGCGATCACCGCCGAGGTGATCTGCGGTGCCGCCAACAACCAGCTGGCCCACCCCGCGGTCGAACACGACCTCGGCGAACGCGGCATCACCTGGGTGCCCGACTACGTCGCCAACGGCGGCGGCATCATCCAGGTGGCCGGTGAACGCATCGGCACCCCGGCAGCCGACGTCCGCGCGCAGGTCGAGAAGATCTTCGACACCGTCGTAGAGATCCTCGACACGGCCCGACGGAACGGCATCCTCGCCGGCGCCGCAGCCGACGCCGTCGCCGAGGCCCGCATCGCTGCAGCCAGGTAGGCGGCTCCGCCGCCCGTGCGCCTTTCTGGTTGCTCCAGCTACCAAAAAGGCGCACGGGCGCGAAGCGCCTATGGTGGTGCGATGGAAAACGAGTTCGTCCGCTGGACCGAGGACGGCACCGAGCATTCGGCGGTGTGGCGGTCTACCAGCGGTGCGAGGCCGCCGAAGAAGATCCGGTTGGCAGACGACACCATGACAGCCGACGAGGCTTACCGTCTCGCTTGCGAGGGGACGGCGCTGTTGTGGCGCGGCGACTTTCACAACGCCCGGCAACTGTCCGTCGCCGTCGCGAAGCGGACCGACCGCAAACCGCGCAAGGCCTCGGACGACCCCGCGACCGCCTTTCACCTGCACCGGCAGACGCAGTCGAGGCGGGCGGGCATTCTCGGCATGCTGCTGGTCCCGTTCGACGCCGATCAGTCCGTTCCGTTGCGACGGGCCCCCGACGTGCGGCAGGCCGTGCTGGAGGCCTACGGGCCGAGCGATCAGCCCACGGTCACCACTCTGCGCGACCTGCTCGGCGCGATCGGTGCCCACGAATGGCAGAAGAAGGGCGTCGACATTCCGGCCCTGGGCGCCCGAATCCACCCCGGGTACGGCGTGTTCTCCCCGATCCGCGGCGAATACGTCGACCTGGTAGCGGAAACCCCGCTGCCGTCGCTCGAGAAGGCATTCGACATCGGCACCGGAACGGGCGTGCTCGCGGCGGTACTCGCCCACCGCGGCGTAAAGAAAGTGTTTGCCACAGAGGTTGATTCGAATGCCCTCGCCTCCGCCCGGGCCAACCTGGAGCGACTCGGCTACTCGGACCGCGTGCAGCTGGTGGAGGCGGACTTGTTCCCTGAAGGTCGTGCGCCGCTGGTGGTATGCAATCCGCCGTGGATCCCCGCGAAACCCACCTCGCCCATCGAGTACGCAATCTACGACCCCGACAGCGCGATGCTCCGCGGCTTCCTCGCGGGTCTGATCGAGCACCTCGAACCCGGGGGAGAGGGCTGGCTCGTGCTCTCCGACATCGCCGAGCATCTGGGACTGCGCAGCCGGGACCAACTTCTGGCCCTCTTCGACGAAGCCGGGCTTACTGTCGCCGGACGCCGCGACGTGACACCGCGGCACGGAAAGGTTGCCGACCGCACCGACCCACTGCATGCCGCGCGCGCTCGGGAAGTGACGTCGCTGTGGCGGTTGGTGCCCTCGACGCGATAGGCCGGGACGTGGCGCACCGAGAAATACCCGTGCGCCATAGGGTGGTGAGTTGTGCCGCCGCCTTCTCCTTCTTCGCCTACCCGCTTCCAGGGTGTGTTTCCTCGGGCACGGGCGTTGCCGCCGCCGGTGAAACTGCTGTTGTCGTCGATGGTCTTGTTCAACGTCGGCTTCTATCTGGTGGTCCCGTTTCTCGCCGTCCACCTGTCCGACGACCTGGGCTTCGCGGGTTGGGCCGTCGGGCTCGTCCTCGGTCTGCGGATGTTCAGCCAGCAGGGCATGTTCTTTCTGGGCGGCAGCGTGGCCGATCGGTTCGGCGTCCGCCCGGCCGTGCTCGTGGGGATCGCGATTCGGGTGGTCGGCTTCCTGGTGCTCGGGTTTTCGGACACGATGATCGCGGTGGTTGTGGGCGTGCTGCTGATCGGTGTCGCCGCCGCCCTGTTCGCCCCGGCCGTCGAGTCGGCCAATGCCGTGTACGGCAGAAAGCTGCAAGAGCAGGGCGTCATGCGGCGCACGGATCTCTTCGCGATGGAACAGATGTGCAGCCGCACCGGGACGGTGATCGGCCCCGCCCTGGGGGCGGTGTTATTGGCCTTCCCGTTCTCGTGGACCGCGGTCACGGCGGCGATGCTGTTCGCGGCGATGTGGGTGGGTTTCTACCGTTGGCTGCCCGCCGACGACGACGCCGCCGTGGCAGTGCGGGAGGCAACCACGCTGCGGTTGGTGTGGCGAAGTGTGCTGACCAACAAGAGCTTTCTGGTGTTCGCCGCGCTGTGCAGCTTCCAGTTGCTGGCCTACAGCCAGCTGTATTTGATGTTGCCGGACCAACTCGAGCGGGGGCTCGGCTCGCAGGCCGCCCTCGGCTGGTTCTACGTCGGAGCCGCCGTGTTCGTGATCGTCGGTCAGACTCCGACGGTGGCCTGTGCCCACCGCATCGGGCACCGGGCGGCAATCCTCGGCGGGCTGACCCTGATCGCCGTGTCATTCCTCGCTCCGGTGGCCGGCGCCGGGCAGGCAGCTACGCCGCTGGTCCAGATCGTCCTGTTGGCAGTGTGGGTGGTCGTACTGCACCTGGGTCAGATGCTGATGATTCCTCCGATGCGCGACACGATCGGCGCCCTCGCCGGCGAGGCCAACCTGGGTGCGCACTTCGGGATGCTCAACACGATCGGCGGGGTGCTCTGCCTGCTCGGGTCGCTGGCGGTGGGGGCGATCTTCGACCTCGTCGATCTCGGTCGTGTCCCAGCGGCCACCTCCTGGGTGGCGGTGTCCGCTGCCGTGTTCGCCGCCACCGCCGCCCTCGCCGTGTGGACGGCCCGCGCCGGAGCCGTGCGCGCGATTATGCCCCGACGGGTGTCCGGTTGATCCTGTCGACGAACTGGTCGAGAACGAACGGGATGGTCAACGGGTTCGGCATCGACACGGCATCGCTCACGACGGGATCGAGTCCGACGAGCCCACCGGATCGCACGACCTCGAGATTGGTGAACGCCGGCAGGGACGTGAGTCGCTCGCGGGCCGCGTCGTAGTTGTCGACGAGCAGCACATCGCCGTCCAAGAGGTCGAGGTTTTCGGGGGAGACGTCAAAGTAGAGCGCGTTGTCGAAGCGGGTGCCCAATGCGGCGGGCAGCACGAAACCGAGCTGGGTGAGCAGCTGGCTGCGAGCAGCGGAGGGGCTGAAGGCACGCAGCGACCCGTCACCACGGACCGTCACCAGGACGGCCGACTTGCCGGCGAAGTGAGGGTTGGCGGTGCGCGCGCGAACGACGGCTTCCTCCACCTCACGGACCTGCTCGGCGGCGCGTTCGGGCAGCCCGACCGCGGCACCGATCCGCTGGGTCACCTCCTGCCACGGCAGCACCCAGTCGGTCTGATCGGCCGCATGGAGCACGGTCGGGGCGATAGCGCTGAGCTGCTGATACGTGCTCTCGTTGATCGCGTTGTTCACCGCCACGATGAGGTCGGGAGTCGATGCGGCAATCGTTTCGACGTCGAATGAGCTGGTGGCGTTGGCCAGCGCTATCGGGTCGGCCCCGCCCAGGCTCGCGTCGGCCCACTGGCCGATACCGTCGTCGACAGAACCCTTCCAGACCGGAACGAGGACGGGAATCACGCCGAGGGAGAGCAGGACGTCGGCGTCACCGATGCCGACAGCAGCGACCCGTGTCGGTGCCTGGGTGAGGGTCGTGGATCCGTGCACGTGGTCGATGGTGACCGGAAAGGCCCCCGGCTCTGCGCCAGAGGCGTTTTCACCGGCTGCGGCGGGTGACGAGTCGCTGTCCGAGCCGCATGCTGACACGGCAAGACCTGCGACGGTCGCGAACGTCAGGGACAACACGGCACGTCGACTGAGGGTGGGAGGCATGAGGCAGGGTCCTTTCGAGCGCTTTGGGTACCCTAATATAGGCGACGGGCCGGGCGGCCGGTTGGGCGAGCACTCGGGCCCCGATGGCGACGGGTGCGGGCTGGGGACAGCACAGTGCGCCGTCACGGTAGTCGGAACTACCACAACGGCGCACTGGTAAGGGTCAGCGCTTCTTGACGTGCGAGACGATCTCTGGATCGACCTGCCCGTTCGACTTCGACTTCTTGTCGGCGCGCTTTTCTTTCAACGACTTACCGGACTTCTTGGACATGGAATTGCGGGGCGATTTGTCGGCCATGGACTCATCCCTGAACAGCGGAACCTGGACGGCGCCGATAGTGCCGACACTACGCCACATTTCGCGTAGACCGGACCAATCACAGAAGAGGGCCGTCAGGACGACGGGTCGTCGAAAAGGGTCTGCTCTTCCGGGTTGTTGAACAGCCCCATCTGCTCCGGTCGGGGCTTCGTTTCGGAAGCTGGATGAGGGGGCGGAAGGACGATCGTGCGCAGCGCGTCACGCAGATCCCCGACTACCCGCTCCCAGCCGTCGGCATGCGAATCGGACGTCTCGGCCATCGCAGTCTCGGCGTGCTGACGGAATTCGTCGGCGTCCCGGCGGAGCTGCGCGACCCACTCGGTGCCGGTGTTGAGCAGCGACACGATGAGGTCGCGGTCGTGACCGCAGACGTCGGCGACGACCGCGGCATCGGTACCGCCGTCGCCCTCGGGGTCGAGGTGGAACAACGTGAGCAGTTCGTTGGGCAGTTCGGCGGCCGTCATGCGGCTTTCGACGATGATGGCCGGCTCCTCGTCGGGGTCGTCGTCCCGGCGGAAGAACAGCTGTCCGCCGAACCGCGCCGCGAAGTCACCGTCGACGGTCCTCAGGAAGTCGGAGAACACCTTGCAGCTGTCGGTGAGGTGCTGCGGGACGAACGGATTGCCCGACACCTCGAGGAACGCCGACAACCGATCGTCCACCAGCACGAACTTGATCCGCGACCACGTCCGGTTGAGGTCCGCGGTGACCTCGGCTGCCCGGGTGCGGTCGCTGATGTCGTGGATGAGCGGCGCGAAGAGCTGAACATCCACCGAGTCGGCGAGCGGGCCGATGAACAGGATGGTGTTGCCGACCCGAATCGGAACGTCGCCGTCGGGGTCCCGCTCGGGTAGCAGGCCGAGCATCGGGACCAGGGACAGCGTGATCAGCTCGTGGAGATGCTCCGCGTCGCGTGGGACGACTGCTGCGGCGGGATCGAGCTGGGTGACCAGGGGCGGACGCACCGCGACGGGATCGAATGCCGCGGCCGGGTCGGTGCTGGATGTTTCGGTGCTCAGGAAGGCCGGATGCGTCACTCCCCACACGTCCCGGAACGCGGCGACGGTCATCGCGGCGAGCTGATCGGACCACGACTGCTTCTTGTCGACGAAGAACGCGGGCGACCCGTCGTCCGCCTCGTCGTCCGGACCGCGGGTCGGTCGATTCCAGCCCAACTCGGTGAGGTAGTGCTGTTCGGCGTCCGACAACATGCGGTCGGGGTGCAGATAGTGGTTGGACGGCACCTCGCAGCGCACCGTGTCGCCGTCCCAGACGACGAATTGGATGCAGGGCATCAGTCCACGAGATTCGTCGAGCTCCTCGAAGCCCGACTCGAGTACCAGAAGGTCCTCGTCGTGCATCGCTGCCAGGTAGTCGGCGAGGCGACGCTGGAACTCGGCCCAATCGCGATTCACGCTGACGTCCAGATCGAAGTCCTGCATGTCTGCTCCGTCCGGCTCGGCCACGGGTCACCTACTTTCGCCCTACACGGTAGTCGCGAACGCCGACACCGCAGCGCGGGAGGGGACGAAACGCTCAGACGGGGTGCCCGGCGTCGATACGTCCGGTCACCCGGTCGACTGCGGCGAGGAGGTCCCAGGACGTGCCCGGCTCCACCGCCACCGTCGTATCACCCCACACCAGGTAGCGACCGTCGCCGTCGATGTCGCGCCAGGCGAGACCGCCCACCGGTTGCGAGGAGTGCCGCCCACCCCGGATCACCGCGATGGTGCCCTGGCTCGTCGATGACTGCTCGAGCAGCTTCGTTACCGCACGGGACCGCACGGACCGCTCTGCTGGTCCGGTCATCTCGGCGCGGGTGACCACGGTGCCGGGGGCGTGGCCGGCGTTGACGTCCGGAAGCTGGGCAATCAACTGGCGGCCGAGGTCGTAGGGCTCGCAGCGGCGGAGCACCACTTCGGCGCCGGCATGCTGCTGGGCGGCGATCGCGTGCCCTCGGGCCGTCGCCCCGAGCAGTCGGATCGGGGTGTTGCTGCCTTCGCCCAGACAACCCGAAATCTCGATCCGCAGTTCCGGCTCGGCGAGTACCACGAGCGCGGCCGCGAGGTGGTCGTGTTCGGGACCGGAGAATTCGTCCCTGACTCTGCTCTGCTCGGCTGCATACTCCGCGGCGTCGGCTTGTCGGCTCCCACCACGGAAGGGAAACGGGAGACGATCCTGTCCGGTCTTAGCCCACAGCGCCGGGAATTGCCCGACGCTCAATGTCCACTGCGTCACGCTCAGCGGCCGATCACAGCCGGGGACACGTGGGGCAGTGGGCCGACGACCGGACTCCCAGGATCGATGTTCTCGAGATACGCGGGCTCCTCTGCGGGCGCCTGCTCACCGGTGCCCGTCGACTGAGACTTCGCAGCCGGCTTCTGGGCAGGCGCGGCTGCCGCCGCCTGGTGCGCGGCGACCACCCGGTGCGCGTACTGAGCGACCCCGCCGCCGACCGCGCCGGCCAGGGCCGCACCCGCCACGGACCCGGAGCCCGTTCCGGCGGGCACATCGTGCTGTCGGGGTGCGTCGGTGACATCGTCGTGAGGGCTTTCACTTCGTCGGTGCTCGTTGTGGAAGTCCTCCGGGCGAGTGCCTTCTGCTACCTGTGGAGCGCTGGGAATCCCGTGTATTCCGTTGGGGCCGTAGTCGAATCCGACGGGCTGGCCAGCGGCGGCGGCGTGCGTCGAAGTGATCTCGGCTGCGTCGGGCGTTCGAGCATCCAGGGTGGGGAGCTGTGCGCCCGCAGTCTGGTATGCCGACGAGTAGACAGAGCTCATCGCCGCTTTCGCCGCGTCCTCCGCAGCCACGGATTCGGCTTCACCGCTCCAATTCCACGGCATCACCCGCGTCCAGTCGGTGGCGTACCCGACCGGTTCGCCGACAGCCGCCCGGACCGCTTCGGCCCCGGCAATCGCCTCCCGTAGCGCCGCCCCGACGTCGCGGAAGCCTTCACCCGCCGGGTGCGCGCCCACGACGTAGGAGTCGATTGCGGAGGCGGCAGCCCCGGCAGCGGGTCCCCGCCACCCGCTCGCGAGCGCACCCCGGGTGGCGTCATGAAATGCGGTGATCGAGTCCTGGAATCGGCGGCCGATCTCGTCCCAGGCGGCCGCCACCGCCTCGGACGTCGCCGGCGACATCGCCTCGACGGCGCCTCTGATCGCGCGGTGGTCCCACTGCTCCGACTGGAAGTTCTCGCCACTCGCCCGGTGGTCGTACTCGTCACTCATGTGAAGCCCTCCCATGCCGGCCACTCTCGGTCCCCGAATGGATCCCCCCGACCCGGCGGGAAGCCACCTTACAGGCGGCTCGACGCGTCACACCATCACGAATCTTCGCGACGGTCCGGCGACGTTCAGCGCTGCGGACGGGTGGTCACCGGCGGAATGGTGATCACCGGACGGGTCGTCGTGGTGGTGGTCGGGGCCGGTTGGGCGGGAATTCCCGCTGCGGCCCGTGCATCGGGCGCCTCGGTGGTCGTGATCACCGGCGCGCGCGTGACCGCGGGCTGGGTAACCGGGGGCTGAGTGACGGGCGCCCGGGCGACCGGAGGCTGGATGACGGGGGCAACGTTGACGGTGGGGCGAGGAACGATCGTCGCAACCGGGGCCGGAGGCAGGGGCGCCGCCGCGGGCGGCAACGTGGTGGTCGGGGCGGGCTCGGTGGTGACCGGGATCGCTCGCGGTGTGGTGAGGTCCGCCATCTGCCACGTCGGGGTCGGTGGCACAAAAACCTGGTAGGTCGCGGGCTCGGCGCTGTAAGCACCGGCGGCCTGCAATCCCTCCGAGGACAGCGGGGGCGGCGCCACATACGCATTACTGCTGTCGAACACCCCGCCCGCAGCGCCCACCATGATGCCCGAGACCGCGGATACAGCGGCAATCGCAAGTGCCCCGATCGCTACGGTTCTGTCGTCCATTCGCTACCTGTCGTCGGCGTCCAAATGCGTCCACCATAGAGGGTGGCCTGCTCGAACGCCGCACGTGTACGCCCGCCGAGCGCATCCGGAGGGTTCGCTCGATAGTTGCCGGGTTCGGCGCACGTTGACGAGAACTCTTGTTCGGTACAGCCCCCACGATCACGATCGATCGGTGTCCATGTCGCTCCGACCGGGGGTAATGATGTCTCTACTCGACAAGTTCTTCCGCCGCACGTCGCTGTCCGCGCGAGCCGGGGTGGCTGTCGCTGCGTCCGCCATCCTCTTCGCGTCGTGACGGTTAACTCACCCGTGAGTACTTGTTAACAGCGGGGTGCGCAGAAGTGCTCACGGGTGTGGACTCACGGATGAAGCGGCCGATCTCCCGAATCGCCTTTCTGCCCTCGGGGAGCAGCCCCGCAGCGGCCTGGAAGACGTGCACCTGGCGTTCCCAGATCTGCAGTTCGCACGGGACGCCCGCCTGGGAGAGTCGTTGCGACATCAACTCCGCGTCGACGTACACCATTTCCTGTGAACCGGTCTGGATCAGCGCGGGCGGCATCGCAGCGAGGTCGCCGTCCACGGGCGAGGTGGACGGTTGGTGCCCGCCGCGGGTATCGAGCCGTTCGATGAGTGTCGACAGTGCGCCGACCGCGCGCCGGGGGAACACCGCGCACAGGTCGGCGTTGGGGTGTGCCAGCTTGTTGACCGGGTCCAGGTCGGTCAGCGGCGACAGCGCGACATCCGCGGCGGGGCGGGGAAGTCCCTGCCGTAATGCTTCGAGCGTCACCATGAATGTCAGGAAACCGCCCGCGGAGTCGCCGGCGATGACGATCCGATCGGCGGTGTAACCGTGCGCGAGGAGCCAGCGGTAGCCGTCGACCCCGTCGTCCACCGCCGCGCGGATCGGATTCTGCGGGATCATCCGGTAAGCCACGTTCAAGGTGGACGCCTGGGATTCGGTCGAGATACGGGACACCATCTGCCGGTGCGAATTGATTCCGCAGCACAGAAAGGCGCCGCCGTGCAGGTACAAGATGGCCCGGTTGCCGTTCTCGCCGGCGGGGCGGATCCATTCGGCGCGGCAGTGGGGAAGTCGGATCGGCCTCCGCTGGGTCCCGCGGACGGGGCCGAGGGAGTACCCGAGATAGTCGACCACCCCGGTGGGCCACGGCAGGTCGGGGTAGCGGGCCCAGCCGTCGAGGAACGGCCGGACGGTGCGCCGGAGGGTGTGCGCGAGGGCAGCGGACTGCACGCTCGTCCCCACGAAGTCGCGCCGGGTCAGCGGTAGCGGCGAGGGGCAGAACTCCGCAGCTGCAGTGCTCATGGCCTGCCTCCTTCGGTCCGCGGTCGTCCGGTGACGCCCGTGGTTGGAGTCACCGTTTTTGCGCCGCACGATCTATATCGGAGTTGTGCGCACGGACGCTACGCCCGACGTACCATCCACAGGAAAGTCGTAATGGGATAGTGACCGAGCGGGGGTGAACGTCCAGGTGGGGATAATGCCGGTTACCGATTCGATATTCCTGTTAGGCGAATCGAGGGAGCATCCGATGCATGTCGGGTCGCTCGAATTGTTTACTCCGCCCGATGATGCCGGGCCCGGCTACGTGAAGACGATGCTCGACACGATGCTGTCGCACACGACCGTCGACTCCACGTTCCGGAAGAAGCCGCAGGGTCCCGTCGGCAGCGTCGGCAACCTGTGGTGGGCGGACGAGGGCGACAACGTGGACCTCGAATACCACGTTCGGCATTCGGCGTTGCCGGCGCCGTGCCGGGTCCGGGAGCTGCTCACGCTCACCTCCCGGCTGCACGGCACGCTCCTCGACCGTCACCGCCCCTTGTGGGAGATGTATGTGATCGAGGGGCTCAGCGACGGACGGTTCGCGATCTACACCAAATTGCATCATTCGCTGATGGATGGCGTATCCGGGCTCCGGTTGCTGCAACGCACGCTGACCACGGACCCCACGGTGCGTGATGCCCCGCCGCCGTGGAACTTGCCGCGCGGGGAGAAGAAACCGGACAGCGGCGGTGGTCTGGACCTCGGTTCGGTGTTCGGCGGCCTCCGCCGAACGGTCGGTGAGGTGGCCGGTCTCGCCCCGGCTTCCCTGCGCATCGCCCGTACCGCGCTGGGGCAACACGATATGAAGTTCCCGTACGAGGCGCCCAGGACCATGCTGAACGTCCCGATCGGGGGCGCGCGGCGTTTCGCCGCCCAGTCGTGGTCGCTCGAGCGCGTCAACGCCGTGCGTAAGTCGGCGGGGGTGAGTGTCAACGACGTCGTGCTCGCCATGTGCGCCGGAGCATTGCGCCACTACCTGACCGAACAGGATGGATTGCCGGACGCGCCGCTCATCGCCATGGTTCCCGTCTCCTTGCGTGACGAGAAGAAGGTGGACGCCGGAGGCAACTCCGTGGGTGTCACGTTGTGCAATCTGGCGACAGACATCGAGGACCCGGCCGATCGGCTGTCGGCCATCTCGGCGTCCATGTCCCAGGGAAAAGAGTTGTTCAGCAGTCTCACCCCGATGCAGGCGCTGGCGTGGTCGGCGGTCAACATGTCGCCGATCGCCCTGACTCCGATTCCGGGCGTGGTGCGCCTCACGCCGCCGCCGTTCAATGTGATCATCTCCAACGTTCCAGGACCACCGAAAACGATGTACTTCAACGGTTCCCGTCTCGACGGGCTTTATCCGACGTCGGTGGTGCTGGACGGGCAGGCCCTTAACATCACCCTCACCAACAACGGTGGCAATCTCGACTTCGGGGTGGTGGGATGCCGACGATCGGTTCCGAGTTTGCAGCGGATCCTCATCCACCTCGAAACGGCGCTCGCGGAACTCGAGAAGGCGCTGTTGTGACGTGACGTTGCTCGAGCGGGGGCGCGGCGTGGTCAGCCTCGCCGCGACTCCTGCTCGACCAGCGCGCGCTTCGACTCCTCGTGCAAGACCTCGAGAAGTTCGTGTTCGACGTCCGCGAACTCCGGGGACGTCATCATCGACAGCTCCCGGGGGCGGGGCAGATCCACGGTCACCTCACGCCGGACGGTGGCCGGTCGTGCCGACAGCACGACCACCCGGTCCGACAAGTACACGGCTTCACGAATGTCGTGGGTGATCATCAACACCGTCCACCGATAGCGCTGCCACACCTCCTGCAACCAGGCCTGCATCTCGGTGCGGGTCAAGGAATCCAGGGCACCGAACGGTTCGTCGAGGAGGAGAACGGGGCGCTCCTGAACGACGGTGCGGAGCATCGCAGCGCGTTGCCGCATCCCGCCCGACAACTGGCTGGGTCGCGCGTCCTCGAACCCGGCGAGGCCGAACACGGGGAAGAGGGCGCGGGCGCGTTCGCGTGCGTCACGTCGGGGCATGCCCTGCACCTCGAGACCGAGGGTGGTGTTGTCGAGAACGGTGCGCCACGGGAACAGAAGGTCCTTCTGCGGCATGTAGGCACACTGTGCCGAACCGCCACCGGCCGCGGGCACCGGCGTGCCGCCGATCGTGACGGTGCCGGAGTCGGGTCGGTCGAGTCCGGCGAGCATCGCGAACGCTGTGCTCTTCCCGCACCCGCTCGGTCCGATGACCGACACGAACTCGCCCGGTTCGACGGTGAACGACACCGTGTCGAGTACGGGCCGGACGCCGCCGCGAACCGGGAAGGCCTTGGACAACCCGCACAGTTCGACCCGCGCGTCGTCAGTCATTACGGCCCCTCTCGGCGGCGATCCACGGCGCGACGGCACGTTCGACCGCGAAGGTGAGCAGGTAGAGGCTGACGCTGATCACCGCGGTCACGAGCACCGCGGCCAACACCAGGTCGGTCCGGAACGAGTTCTTCTGGGTGGCCATGTAAATGCCGAGACCCGAGGTTGCGCCGACGTATTCGGCGAACACCGCTCCCACGACGGCGTAGGTGATGCCGATCCGCAGGGCCGTGAAAAAGCGCGGAATTGCCGAGGGCAGTCGGACGTAGCGGAACTCCTGCCACCGGGACGCGCCCATGCTGCGCAGCAGTGATCCGGCCTCCCGATCGGCCGCCGCGAACCCTTCGATCAGGCCGATCGTCATCGGGAAGAAGGTGGCGAGCGCGATGACGAGAATCTTGGGCAGCAAGCCGAAGCCGAACCAGATGATCATCAGTGGTGCGATCGCGATGATGGGCAGTGTCTGCGACACCACGAACAGCGGCACGAACGCGCGCCGCAGCCATGGCGAGAAATCGACCAGAACCGCGAGCGCCCAGGCACACAGCAGAGACACCGCGAAGCCGATGATGGTGACCTGAAGGGTGGCGGAGGCATGTCCGGCGATGACGTCGCGGGCACGCCACCCCTGCGCGACCACACGGAGTGGCGATGGCAGCACCTGCGGACGAATTCCGCTGACACTGACATAAATCTGCCAGGCGACCACCAGCGCCACGACGACCACGAGCGCAGGGAGTCCCCGCCGCAGGACCGAGGACGTCCCCGGCCCCGCGGAACGCGAACTCGTCTCAGGGTGTGTCGAGGTACTCATTGGTGAAATATGTCGACCAGTCGGGTTCGGCGGTCAGCGGCGCTCCGTCGGGTCCCGTCAGCAAGCCGTGTTCGAACAGGAAGCCCGAGTACCCTGCCCATTTCTCCGTGGTCTGTGTACCGACGGTCCCGGTGGAATCTTTCATGTACTGGGACGAGAGCATCTGCTGGCTTTCCCGCACCAGCGACTCGTCCGGGAACGCACCGGGATTGGCGTCGATCAGCATCTGCGCGGCCTGATCGGGCTGGTCGGCCGCGAACTGGTAGCCCCGCTGCAGGGCCTGGACGAACTTCCGTGCCTCCTCGGGGTGCTCGGCCATCCATCCCTCGTTGCCCTCGATCACGAGTGCATACGCGTCGGGAAATCCGAAGTCCGTGTAGTGGAAGTACCGCATCGGCGTTCCCTGGTGCGCGGCCTCGATGCCTTCCCACGCGAAGAAGGACACGGTGAAGTCGGCGGTGCCGGAGTAGACCGCCTCGTACGCGGACGTGCCGAGGGTGACGGTGGTGAACTCACCCTTGCCGCCGTCGTTGCGGATGATCTGTTTCAGCGTCGCTTCGCCGTCGGGGTCGGCGAAGCCCGCGTAGATCTTGCCGTCCAAGTCCCGAGGACGGGTGATGTCGGGGCGGTCTGCCCTGACCGCGATGCCCGTGGCCCAGTGCTGCAGAGGTGCGAGCACGGACTTCGTCTGGGCACCCGCAGCCTTGGAGAACGTCGCCGAACTCTGGAAACTCACGCCGAACTCGGCATTGCCGGCGTCGACGAGCGTGTCAGGGGACGTGTCGTTGTACGGCAGAACCTCCACGTCGAGTCCGGCGTCGGCGAAATAGCCCTGTTCGAGGGCGACGAACAAACCGGTGTGATTGGTGTTCGGCGTCCAGTCGAGGGCGAATCTGATGGTGTCGTCCGACGACCCGTTGCCGGCGCACCCGGCCAGTACAGAGAGTGCGGACACGAGGACGACGGCTGCAGCGGCGGCGCGCTTGGTGCGCGCGAAGAACGTCACGACTTCGGCCACTTCTGCTCGTTCAGGGCGGTATCCCAGAACAGGAGTTCGTACCGGCTGGCGACGACGAACGCCTCGATCATGGCCTCACGCTGCGCTTCGGTGGCGGCATCGGCGGCAGCGTCCACCAGTTCGCGGGCGGTGGCCACGGCAGCGTGGAATTCTTCGGCATCGTAGGTGGTCACCCACTGCGCGTACGGATGCGACGGGTCCGCGGAGAGCACCTCGCGGGCGCTGGCGGCGAGTCGTCGTCCCACGTCGGCGTAGATCCAGAAGCAGGGCAGTACCGCAGCCGCGGCAACCGGATACGGCTCGGTGGCGGCGACGGCCGTCAGGTAGGAGACGTACCCGAGGCAGGCCTGCGAATGCTGCGGCTGAGCGTCCGACGCGGGCAACTTTCCGCCGCTCAGCAGATTCTGGTGCAGGCTGGCCTCGACGGTGGCTGCGGTGGCGGCGGAGTTGGCCCAGAATCCGGCCGCGACCGGGTCCGGAGCGTGCGCGGCCACCAGTGACAGCGCTTTCGCGTACCCGGTGAGGTACAGAAAGTCCTGTTCGATGTACGTGCGGAACACGTCCAGCGGAAGCGTGCCGTCACCGAGTCGGCGGAGAAATTCGAGCTCGTCGATCGCGTCCCGCAACACCGTGGTCCGGTCCCATAAGAGGTCCGTGAATCTGGTGTGCCGGCCCACGACGGCGGCATCATGGACAGAGCTGTTCACTACAATGACATCCCTTCGTCAGCATTACCTGAGCAGGTTCCCGGGTGTGATCTCAGCCCCGCCCGTGCGGAGCACCCCGTGTCAGAACAAGCCGACCCTAGCACCGCCCGCCGGGAGAGCGGAAAAGCCCCGTTCACCCGGACGCCCCTGCGCATCGTTGGTACCTTGGCCGGAGATTCCCGGTGAGGGGGTGTCAGTCGTGGAAGTCGAGAAGTCCGGCGACACGCTGGTCGTCCGCGCCCGCGACGGAGCGGTGTGCGGGCACGCCGACGGTGACGTCTACGCATGGAAGGGCATCCCGTTCGCGGCAGCCCCCGTCGGAGCGCTGCGGTTCCGGGCGCCGGCCCCACCGTCCCCCTGGAACGGTGTGCGCGACTGCGCCGTCTTCGGGCCCATGGCGCCGCAGGGGCACGGCACCGCCGTGCCGATCGACGCGGGACTCGAGATGGACGAGGACTGCCTCTCGATCAATGTGTGGGCCCCGGAACCGGACGGCACACCGCGGCCGGTGATGGTGTGGATCCACGGGGGTGCGTACTGCCTGGGAACGGCGGCGCAGAGCATCTACGACGGGCGCATCCTGTCCACCGTCGGTGACCTGGTGGTGGTGTCGTTCAACTACCGGGTGGGTGCGCTCGGCTTCCTCGACCTGTCGTCGTTCTCCACGGCTGAGCACGTGTTCGAGACCAACATCGGACTACGCGATCAGGTCGCGGCACTGGCATGGGTGCGTGAGAACATTTCGGCCTTCGGCGGGGATCCGGACGAGGTCACAGTGTTCGGCGAATCGTCCGGCGCCGGATCGATCACCACACTGATGACCTGTCCGAGCGCGGAAGGACTGTTCCACCGTGCGATCGCGCAGAGCCCACCGGCCACCTCCGTCTACGGGAGCGAGCGCGCCGCCACGGTGGCCCGGCAATTCCTCGACATCCTCGGGCTGGCGCCGGAGGCATCCGCCACTCTCCTCCGCCTTCCGTACGACCAGATCATCGAAGCCAGCGACACGCTGGTCAACGAGGTGCCCACCAAGATTCCGGGCACACTTGCCATGGCGCCTGTCGTCGACCGCGATTTCCTGCCGCGGTACCCGGTGGCGGCATTCCAGAAGGGGTACTCCCACCGGATCCCGCTCATCATCGGGTCCAACAAGGACGAGTCCTCGCTCTTCAAGCTGATGAAGTCGCCATTGCTGCCGGTCACGTCCGATTCGGTGCAGGAGATGCTCCGGGCCATCGCCGCCGATCATCCCGACCTCCCCGCCAACCGGCTCGCCGACATCCTGGCCGCCTACCCGGACCGCGCAAAATCTCGGGGTGCGCTGGCGATGTCCCGAGATGCCGCGTTCCGGATGCCTGCCCTGTGGGTGGCCGACGCACACAGTCGCCACTCACCGACGTGGATGTACCGGTTCGATGCCGCCACCCCGATCCTCAAGGCTGCGCGCATCGGGGCGGGGCATGCCACCGAGCTGCCGTACGTGTTCGGCAACTTCGGCACGCTGAACGTCGATCCCACGTTCTGGCTGGGCGGGCGGAAGACGGCACTGGAGGTGTCCGGCCGCGTTCAACGCCGATGGCTCGCGTTCGTCCGGCACGGCGTTCCGGCGGCGTTGGACGGGTCGAAACACTGGGCTCCCTACGACGAGAACACTCGCGCAACGCTGCTGATCGACAGCTCCGACACCCTCGTACAGGACCCGGACCGCGAGATGCGCCTGGCCTGGGGCAACGAGGTGATGGGCTTCAGCTGACGGTCGCCGGGGCGTCCAGTTCCTTCAGGACCGGAAACGCGCAACAGGCGATACCGAGGACGAGGACCGGGACGGCGAGCACGAAGAACGTCGGCTGAATGCCCCAGGCGTCGATCATCGGCCCGGCAAGCAGATAGCCCAGCGGACCGGCAGCGTACGCGGTGGACGTCATGACCCCCGTGATCCGTCCGCGCATGTGCTCGGGGCTACGAGTTTGCATGGCGTAGTTGGCAATCGGGCCGACCGGCCCGAAGACGAGTCCCTGCAGCAAGGCCAGCGCGAGGATCGCCCACAGGGGCGGGAGAAACGCCATGGCCACCATGGCTGCGCCCAGGACGATCACCGCGACGAGCATGATCACCCGTCTGGACACGAAGGGGGAGAGCGGCCCGTACGCCAGGGCGCCCACGACTCCGCCGACGCTCAGTGCCATCAGCACCGAACCCAGCTGTGCGGGTTTGTCGAGTTCGGTGAAGTACACCGGGAACACGACGGACTCGACAGGCAGGTACAGTGCGACCACCGCCATGTCGACCAAGGCGATCGTGCGCAGAAGGCGGTTGTGCCACACGAACTTCAAACCCTCGACGGTGCCGCGCCAGAGTGAGGTCGGCGCCGACGAGGCGTCGGGCCGGCCGGCATTGTCGAGCCGGAGGAAGGTGATGGTGACGATGGACAAGACGAAGCCGAGGGCGGTCACCCACAATGTGTTCTCGGCCCCGACCGTGGCGATCAGGACCCCGCCGATACCCGGTCCGACCAGGTAGGCCACGTTGTAATTGGCCTCGTAGAGGCTGTTCATCCGGTCGAGCGACCACCCGGCCGACGTCGTGGCTGCAGGCAGCATCGATTCCCTCGCCGCGATGCCTGCCGGGTCGAACGCGGCGCCGACTGCCGCGAGGACGGCTATGACCAGGACCGACAGGCCCGCCGTGTTGGCCACGATCGGGATGGCGGCAGCCGAGAGTGCGGAGAGGCAATCGGAGATGATCGAGGTTCGGCGCCGACCGAACAGGTCGACGACTGTGCCCGCGAACAGACTCGACAACAGAAGGGGAAGAGTGGCCGCGCCGGCGACCACCGCGGCGTCGGAGGCACGGCCGGTTCGCTCCAGCACCAACCACGGCAACACGACGATCGCGATACCGTTCCCGGTGGCGGAGAACAGGGTTGCCAGATTGAGCAGCACCAGAGGGCCGAGTCGGCGAGGCGCTGCCGTCTCGGTGGCGGTCACGGCTGAGTCCTCTGGTCGGGGCGGAAAGGTGTTTACTCGACGCTAACAGCGCCGCCGAGACCGCCGCGACCCATTTTGTACTCGTCACTGATTGCGCTGCAGCGTCAATTCCGCGAGGGTCCGAGCCCCCGCACAAGGATCGCCCGTACCCGAACGGTTCTGCACCCACCAGGTGATCACTCCGGAGTAGGCGGCGGTGATTCCGCACGTCGCACTGTCACCTGGCCGCCGGGCGGTGAAGGCCGACGCACCTGCGACGGAGGTGGTCTCCACCTGGTAGCCGAGCCGATCGGCGACATCACGCTCGCGCTGCAGCGAGTTGTTCTCGAACCAGCCGAACGTCACGTCGAGGGAACCGGCGTGCGACAACACCGTCCACATGCAGACAGCCCCGTAGAAGTACTGGTCGATTCCGTCACCGCCGAGCACCTCCGCGATCTTCTCGTTCGGGACCGCCTCACACTCGCGCAGCACCTTGTCGAATCGGTCGGAGCCACCGACGCTCATACCTGCACCTTCAGGGAGGGGAGTGCCGGTGATCGAGTTACCGCACCCGGTCAGCAGGAGCACTGCCGCGACAACGGCGGCGAATGTGCGGACGGCTCTCATTTCGCCTTCTTCAGAGTGAGGTCGACGAGAGCGGTAGGAGCCGCGCACGGATCGGACGGTGTGACGCCGACGCCGTACCGGACCAGCCAGTGCACGAAATCCGCCCCCGTCGCCACCGCCACCTCGCAGAATCCCTCGTTCTGTGAGGAAAACCCCCGATGCCCGG
Organism: Rhodococcus sp. MSC1_016; assembly: GCF_023667485.2. Classification (NCBI taxonomy): domain Bacteria; kingdom Bacillati; phylum Actinomycetota; class Actinomycetes; order Mycobacteriales; family Nocardiaceae; genus Rhodococcus; species Rhodococcus sp. MSC1_016. The sequence continues at coordinate 3,299,252 of NZ_JAMOZI020000001.1, read as the reverse complement.
CGATGTCGAGGTCGTGGACCTCGTGCCCGATTCCCTGCGCCACCGACCGTTCCCGGTCGATCGGGCTGCCGCGGTACCAGGTGAACATCACATATCGGGCTCCGCCGTCGGCCTCCCAGCGGCATTTGATTCCATTGCGGGACACGGGCGTGAGCCCGGACATCCCCGCCCGCTCGTAGACCTCGCCGTCGGTGAGTGAGCCGCACTCGCCCACGAAGGCTCCCGGCCGGGCGGCCGTCGACGTCCGCGGAAGGGTGTCCGGCATGCCGGTATCGTCACCGTTTCCTGATGCGCAGCCGACCAGTGTGAGGGCGGCGGCAGCGGCACACATGCCGCGGACGGCCAGACGGTCCGACTCAGACGAGCTCCGCATAGCTCGGATTCTCGGCGATGTAATGCTCGACGTACGAGCAGGACGGAACCACGGAGAAGCCACGGTCCTTCGTGTCGTCCAGGGCAGCTTTGACCAGTTGAGCGGCCAGTCCCTGCCCCCGGAACTGCGGGTAGGTGACGGTGTGGTGGAAGTCGCGGACACCGTTCCTCTCGGCGTAATCGGCGTACCCGGCGAGCTGACCGTCGAGGAAGATCTCGAACCGGGACTCGGACACGTCGTGCTCTACCTTGACCGCCACAACCACTCCTCTGTTCGCATCGAGCGTGCAGTGCTGCGCACACTCGCAGATTACCGTCAGTCGGCGAGGTTGGTGCGCAGGAGCATGACGTTGTAGTCGGACCAGGTGGTGGCGAGGAAGTACAGATCCGACCCCTTCGACCACGGATGCATGTAGGCGCCGTACAGCTCGGGCACGTCGCGGCTGCTCACCAACACTTCCGGTGCACTCCAGCCGGATTCGAGCCGATCGGACCGCCGCATGACCACCGAGTTGCCGGCGTCCGTGTACATCGCGACGAACTGGCCGAGGTACTCGTTGAACTGCACGGACAGCTCGCTGACGGGCCCTGGGATCACGGGGGCGGCAAGGGCGGCATTCGCCTTCACCCATGCCTTGCCGTCCCAGTACTCGTACGCGGTGAGGTTTCGAATCTCCGCTTCCGGCACCCGCGACAACCGTGCGTCACCCGAACGGCCGGACGGCGTGCCGAAGGCGTAGACGAAACCGTCGTGTTTGACGTAGGAGCCCATCTGGAAGTTCTCGGCACCGGTGCCGGGCACATTGGGACGCAGGGTCAGCGGATCCGTGACCCAGTTCTCGCCATTGTCGACGGAATACGCGATTCCCGACGCGTTGGTGTCCCATTCGCCGGGAGCGCCCCAGCTCCGCACGGACATGTAATTGATGTACTGCACGGGACCCACCGAAATGCCGGTGGTGGGGATGACAGTTTGCTCGACGCCCGGAATCTTCTTGCTCTCGATGATTTCCTTGGAATGATTCGGGCGGTCCACGGGCGAGTTGTCGATACTCATACCGTTGGCGAGATCGCGGTCGCTGCTGCGAAGCAGAATGTTGCTGCGCCAGTCGCCGACGAGCCCGCACAGGGGATTGTCGCTGAGGCCGACCGTATCGCCGAAGGCGGTGAGAACCTGGCCGGCTCCGTTGTCCCACATGATGCCGAGGTCGGTTCCGAGGACGCTGAATCGGAAGATCGTGTCGTTGGGACTGCGGGGCCCGGTGATGTGTGCGACGGCCTGCGTGTGGCCGCGTAGTTCGGGAAGGCGGCCGTCGCTGCCGTTCAGCCATGGAATCGGATTGATATCGTTGTTCGAGCTCGAACCCAGGCTGCCTGATCCGAGGCACGGCGCCGCCATCGCGACGGAGGGTGACCACGCGAAAAACGTGCAGCTAGACGCCAATAGGGCGGGCATGGCCAGTGAAACGACACGGCGGAGCTTGGTCACGGGCGCACCTCTCTGCGACATTTCGAGCAGGTCCGGTCACGCTAGCAACACCTCAGCTGTCACACCAGCCCCTTGCATAACCATTTGGGTACCGTGACGGCCGCGGATACCTACAGAATGGCGCCCGGGTTGAGGATTCCCAGAGGATCGAGCGCCTGCTTCACCCGGGCCGTCACATCCATGACGTCCTTACCCACTTGGTCGGGAAGCCACGCCTTCTTCAGCCTTCCCACCCCGTGTTCACCGGTGATCGTTCCCCCGAGGGAAATGGCGAGATCCATGATCTCGCCGAACGCGAGCCGGGCCCGTTCCGCCATTGCGGCATCCGCGGGATCGAACACGATGAGTGGATGCGTATTGCCGTCGCCGGCATGAGCAATGACGGCGATCAGCACATTTCGTGTCCGTGCGATGGATGCAATGCCTTCGACCAGCGCGGGCAGCTTCGGCAGTGGGACTCCGACGTCCTCGAGGAGAAGGCTTCCGAGTCGCTCCACTGCGGGAATGGCGAATCGCCTTGCCGCCGCGAAGGCTTCGCCCTCCTCGGGATCGTCGGTGGTGAACACCTCCGACGCGCCGCTCGCGGTGCAGGCGTCGGCCATGCGGGAGATCTCCTCCGAGGCAATCGCCCCCGGTGCATCCGAGCGGGCGATGAGCATGGCTTCTGCAGTCCGGTCCAGGCCCATCTTCAGCGCATCCTCGACGGCGCCGATCGTCGTGCGGTCCATGAACTCCAGCATCGACGGGCGCAGCGAGCGCGTGATGGCCAGCACCGTGTCGGCGGCCGCCTGCACCGACGCGAACGTCGCGACCAAGGTGCACGACGGTGGTTGCGCCGGGATCAGTCTGAGGGTCACCTCGGTGACGACTCCGAGGGTGCCCTCACTGCCGACGAAAAGTTTGGTCAGCGACAGTCCGGCGACATCCTTGAGGCGGGGTCCGCCCAACCGCACCGCCGTTCCGTCCGCAAGCACCACTTGGAGGCCGAGCACGTAGTCGGTGGTGACCCCGTACTTCACGCAGCACAGCCCGCCGGCGTTGGTCGCCACGTTGCCGCCGATGGTGCACATCTCGAACGACGACGGGTCGGGCGGATACCACAACCCATGTTCCGCGGCCGCCGCCTTGACCTCGGCGTTGAGCAGGCCGGGCTGGGCGACGGCGATACGGGTGACGGGGTCGACGTCGATCCGGCGCATCCGCTCGGTACTGACGACGACGCTGTCCCGTACCGCGGTGGCACCTCCGCTGAGACCCGAACCGGCCCCGCGGGGGATCACCGGGACCCGATGTCTGCCGGCCCAGCGCAGCACCGCCTGGACCTCCTCGGTGCGCGTCGGCCGTGCAACGGCGGCGGGCAGGACAGCGTCCGGGTCGCGTGCCCAGTCGTGGCTGTAGGACGCGAGAAGATCCGGATCGGTGAGCAGGCATCCATGGGGGAGGGCAGCGTCGAGTTCCGCGAGAACGTCCGGTGCGATCGTCATGTTGTGCTCCTCGCGGGCGGTGGCGGCGTACCCGACGGTAGCGCCGCCCGGACTGGCCTGCACCCGATTTGGTCGAGCGTCCAACTGAACCGATTCGGAGGCTTCCCTTCAGATATGGCCTCAACCTGGACGTTCAGTACAGGTCGGGGCGGGTCTCGACCGCTCAACTTGTTACCGACGCGTACGAGTCCCACTATGTGAGAACAGGGGTGTTAATTTTTTTGCCTTGGACGACGGAGGGGTATAGAACCCTCCCGTGCGGGAAACCTGCAGGTAGTCGCGCCTCGGGGCAAATTCGGACTTGGGAGTTTTCGATGTAACTCAGGTCACATTCGTAACTCTGTTACCGGATCGTATCGAGGGGGCAATGCAAAAAAGCGCTTTCCCGGGTTAGCGTTCTGCATCGTCAAACACCGGCGAGGCGTTACACCCAAACGGAGAATCTCACGAAATGTGAGTCAGATCGCAACTTGGGGCCGGTTTTGCCGCACCGACCCCGGAAGGACCCGCACGATGCACGCACTCCACCGAGACCCCAGCAGCTACATTTCCGCGATGTTCTCGTACGAGTTCATCGACGGTGGTATCGACTACGACTCCATCGAACAGATTCACCGCGGGGAATTCGATGAGTGGGTCTTCGCCCTGGCCGGCTCGGGATTGTTCACGAACGACGAAGTTCGCGCGATGGTCACCGAGTGGAGTCTGAACCCCAAGGTTCTCCTCAACACCCTGCTCGCCGACGCCGATGAGGTCACCGCCAAGCGCTGCGAGGTCACCTGGGCAGCACTCGACCGCGTCGCCCCGTTCGCGCCGTCGATGCCCGTCGCCGTATTCGGCTGACGTCCTCCTGGCGTCTCCGCAACTGGCACTCGCGGTGCTTCGTCACATGAGCTCGGTGGACTCTCCGTCCACCACGATTACCTGTTCGTCCGTCAGGGTGCGGTATTCGATTCCCGCGACACGCAACGCGGCGACGGTACGCCGGACAGCGGCCGCGTCTTCCAGGGGCACCGTCTCTTCGCCGCCTGAGGGCGTCGCAGGCGGGTGATGCGGCACGATCGCGAATGGCACCACCCCGAGGCCTTCCCAGATCGGCTGCATGCCGCAGGTCCCGAAAACCTCCGACGGGTCATCGGAGGAGTCGAGACCGCGCAACGTCGGTGTCATGACGCAGGCGCCCGCGCTGTATCCGGCGTAGACGAGCGAATCGTTTCTCAGCAGGTCGCGAAGAACATCGTCCGCACCACTACGCGCCATCTGGGCACGCAGGACGAACGTGTTTCCGCCCCGCACCCAGAGCATGCCGAATCCCGCCAGCCGATCTCGCAGCCCGCTCGTGCCGCCGTTCTGCGTTCCGATGTAGTCGCGAAGATCGACTTCCTCCGGTGAGAACCCCAGGCGCCGCAGCGGCGCCACATCACTGACCACCGCTGAGGCGCGGGCGGACGGTGGCCAAGCGTCGGCTGCTGCCGCGATCACACCCACCCGTCCCGGCTTTCCGACGAGCGACATCAGCGGTGCGGGGTCGGCTCCGAACCGGTAGGACGACAGGAACAAGCGCATCGCGGTCAGATCGTGAAAGTGAGATTGTCGACGATCTGCTTGCCGACGGCGGTGTCACCGCCGAGGGTGATGGCGTCGCGGTGATCCGCGGCCTTCACCCGGCCCCCGGCAAGACGGGTGAACAGCCGGGAGTCGAGTGTGATCGTCGTGGTGGCGTCGCCCGGCAACTCGTCCACCACCGCTGCGCGCCCGTCGACGGCGACGTGGATTTCTCTCGCGAGCGGACCAGTCAACTCGAGGGCGATGCGCGAGCCCGACGGCGCCTTGCCACGCTTTCCGACGAGGAACCCGACCGCTCCCATGATCTCCTCGAACGCGGTGTCACCGCGGACTCCGCCCTCGTCCCCGGCAACACCCAGCGCGTCGCGGATGTCGAGTTCGTGCATCCAGCAATCGAACACGCGGACGCGCATGAACCGGAGATAGGGTGCTGGGCCGACCGGTGTGGCGGTCTCGGCGTCGAACATCTCATCCGTCATCTGCGCCAGTTCGGAGCGCCTGCGCTCGGTGATATCCCGGAAGCGGTCGAGCATCTCGGTGCCGGGCCGCCCGCGCAGTCCCTCCACCCACCGTTCGTTGAACGCTCCGATCTCGTTGCGCACATGCGCGAATCCGTGGACATCGACGGTGGTGTGCGGTGCCGGTATCCCCGCGAGCATCGATTCGGTACCGATCAGGTGGGCGGTGACGTCGTGCACGGTCCACCCGGGCAGGGGGGTGGGCGTGAACCAGTCGTCACCCGTCACCGAGGACAGCAACTGGTCGAGCACGTCCCATTCTTCGAACAGCGCGTCGAGTATCCGTTCCTTCTGTAGGGCAGTCACGTCTGATGGCCCTCCTCTCGCTTCAACTGTAGGACCTTGCCGGGTGGTGGCCCGGTGTTTTGGCCACGGGAAAGTCTGCGGCCGGTGAGCGTGAACGGGCCCCGTCCGCGGATGCCTGTGGTAGACCGATGATGAGAATCTCCATTAACAAAGGAGCGTGGATGTTTCCCGGAAATTTTGTCGCCACCACCCCGGACAAGCCGGCCGTCGTCCGGCCGTCGACGGGGGAGCAGCTCACCTACCGGCAGCTGGATGAGCGGTCCATCCGGTTGGCGCGACACCTGCGTGGGCTCGGCCTGAAGGTCGGGGATCACCTGGCTCTGGTGTCGAGCAACGACCTCCGTGTTCTGGAGGTCTACTGGGCGGCCCTGCGATCGGGCCTCTACATCACCGTGGTGAACTGGCACCTCACCGCGGACGAAGCCGGCTACGTCGTGAACGACTGCGGAGCCGCCGTTCTCATCGCCTCGGCTGATGCGGCACTGGCAATTCCCGCCGACCCGGCCCAGTTGCCCGGCGTCCGGCACCGGCTCGTCTACGGCGGTGAACTGGACGGCTTCGACAGCTACGACGCGGCGGTGGCGGCGCAGTCCGGCGAACCGCTGGAGACGCAACCTCGTGGGCGGGACATGCTCTACTCGTCGGGCACCACCGGCAGGCCGAAGGGAATCAAACCCGCGCTGCCGGAAGGTGAAGTCGACTCGACGACGGACCCGTACACGGCGGTGTTCGCGCCCATGTACGGATTCGACGCGGACACCGTCTACCTGTGCCCCGCGCCGCTGTATCACGCGGCACCCCTCCGCTTCTGCGGCACCATCACGTCCGTCGGCGGAACCATCATCCTCATGGACAGGTTCGACGCAGAGGAGGCGTTGCGCCTGATCGAGAAGTACGAGGTGACGCACAGTCAATGGGTTCCCACCATGTTCGTGCGAATGCTCAAGTTGCCGAATGAAGTTCGCGAGAAGTTCGACGTGTCGAGTCTGAAGGTGGCGATTCATGCGGCAGCCCCCTGTCCGCCCGAGGTGAAGCGTGCGATGATCGACTGGTGGGGCCCGGTGATCCACGAGTACTACGCCTCCACCGAAGGTGCCGGCGCCACGTTCATCGACAGTGCGCAGGCACTCGCCAAGCCGGGATCCGTCGGGCACGACGGGGTGATGGGCATCGTGCACATCTGCGACGACACCGGTGCGGAGCTGCCCACCGGTGAGATCGGAACGGTGTACTGGGAGCGCGAGGAGCGGCCGTTCGAATACCACAACGATCCGGCCAAGACCGAAGCCGCAACGCATCCCAGTCATCCGACGTGGACCACCAGCGGTGACATCGGATACCTCGACGACGATCGGTTTCTGTACCTCACGGACCGGGCGGCCTTCATGATCATCTCCGGCGGGGTGAACATCTACCCGCAGGAGTCCGAGAACATTCTCACCATGCATCCCAAGGTCTTCGACGTCGCGGTGATCGGTGTGCCGGACGAGGAAATGGGCGAACAGGTCAAGGCTGTGGTCCAACTCGTCGACAATGTGGAGCCGTCGGAGGCGGTCGCCCGTGAACTACTAAACTTCGTGCGGGACCGGGTGACGCACTTCAAGGCGCCTCGGAGCATCGATTTCTCGGACGACCTGCCGCGCACGCCCACGGGCAAACTCGTCAAGCACAAGCTGCGGGCACGGTATCTCGCGGGGGCGAAGACAATTGGCTGATCAGAGAGTGCCCGCGTTACTGCGCGCGGGGACTCTCGGCGTCCGTTCTCGTGGAACGACGGCGGGAGACTGCGTACAACACGACTCCGACGGCAAGGAGTAGCGCCGCACGCAGCCAGGTGGCCGCGCTCTGCTGGGTGAGCAACGCCACGCACGTGACGAGGGCGAGGATCGGGAACACCGTCGGCGCCCGGAAGTGGTGGTGCTCCACGGCATCACGACGCAACACCAGGACCGCGATGTTGGTGCTGATGAAGACGACGAGCAGCAGCAGAACCACCGTCTCCGCCAAGGCCGACAGCGAACCGGTGACGCACAGAGCCATGGCGACGGCAGTGGTCGCCACAATCGCCACCCAGGGAGTCCGTCGCCGCGGGAGAACCCGTGCGAACGGACGCGGAAGCAGTCCCTCGGACGCCATTCCGTACGTGAGCCTGCTTGCCATGATCATCGTCAGCAGTGCGCCGTTCGCGACGGCGACGAGCGCGATCAGACTGAACAGGCGAGGTGGAACGCCGACGTCGGCGGCGGAGACCACTGCCAGCAGCGGGCCGGACGATGCGGCGAGTTCGCCGGCGGGTAGGACCACCGAGACTGCCAGTCCGACGAGGACATAGACGGCGCCCGCCGTCAGCAACGCTCCGAACAACGCCCGCGGGTACACCGTGCGCACGTTGGTCACCTCTTCGGCGACGTTCGCGGACGTCTCGAACCCCACGAACGAGTAGTAGGCGAGCAGTGCGGCGGCCAGCACCGCGAGCGCCGGCGAACGGCTTTGGTCGAATTCGACCACCCGGCCCAGGGTGCCGTCACCACGTCCGAGCACGATGCCGGCCAGAACCACCACCAGGACCAGGCCGGTGACCTCCACCACCGTCATGACGACATTGGCGCGCACCGACTCCTTGATCCCCCGGGCGTTGAGCAATCCCACGAGGAGAAGGAACACGAGTGCCGCCGGGACGGTCGGCACATCGACGAACGCGGCGAGGTAATCGCCGGAGAATGCGAGTGCGAGCCCCGCTGCGCTCGTGACTCCGGCGGCGAGCATCGAGAACCCGACGAGGAACGAGATCAGCGGTGTCCGATACGCCCGCTGGGCGAACACCGCCGCCCCACCGGCGCGCGGATACTTGGTGACCAGTTCGGCATACGAGGTCGCCGTCAGCAACGCCATCACCAGTGCCAGCAGCAACGGCACCCAGACTGCGCCGCCCACCTCGCCGGCGATGACCCCCACTAACGCGTAGATTCCGGCACCCAGCACGTCGCCGAGAATGAAGACGAAGAGGAGCGGGCCCGTGATCGCGCGGGCGAGAGGGGTCCCGTGTCCGGCGTCCTCGTCGAAGTGCTCGGCATCTCCCTCGTTCACTGGCCGGGCGGCGCGTCGCATCTGCAAGGTTCATCCCGTCTGCCACGGTGACGTGCCGCCACCTCAGGTGCAGTCATGTACCCCCGAGACACGGTCCCAAACTGAGGACAGTTACGCGGTCCGTTCGCACCCGCACCGTGGACACCGCGGTGCCGTCCGGTCCGTCAGGAACAGTCCGCAGTCGGGGCAGACACGGTCGAGCCAGCACACGGAGTCGCCGCCCAGATCCTCGTCCGCAAGGTTGCCGGGGTCCGCCTCGCCCGTCACAGCTGACCGCGCAGATAGTCGGCTAGGACTTCCGCATGACTGTGGGTGACGTCCTTGGTGGCGGTCAAGAGAACGATAGGGCGTCCGTGCGCGAGCTCCCGAACCCTCGCAACAGCCTTGCGTCCCGGCGGGGAGTCCAGCTCGGACACGTACCGTTCCCGGAACTCGCCGAATGCGGCGACGTCGTGTGAGTACCAATGGCGAAGCTCGGTCGAGGGTGCGAGATCACGGGCCCAGTCGTCGAAGTGAAACGCATCCTTACGGAGGCCGCGCGGCCAGAGGCGGTCGACGAAGAGCCGGAGTCCGTCGCCGTCGGTGGGGTGGTCGTAGACCCGTTCCACCACCACTGGTGAGTCGACGTCCGTCTCCGGACGTCCCTGTCGTTTGTGCATCACCGAACCTCCGCTTCTGTGCGGGTTTCTCTCCTCACCCTACGACGCGGCCGTGTGTGACTGGCCTCACAAACTAGAGGAAAGGTGGGTGAGAACGGCTGTTCGGACTCGATTCAGACAGACTCCGGCCGGCTTCTCTGTTCACTACGTCACGCGGTCTCTGGCTATCATCAGCTGAAATCAGTCGAGGCTGGGGACATATTCCGCTCATCAACGGTTGGTTGCCGCTCGTCGCGGCATGCAGACCATCTACCGCAGGAAGTCGATAAATGGATACATCGCAGAGCGCGGCGCAGCCGCGCCCGACGGTTGGCGTTCCTCGTGAGTCGAACGAGGGCGAACGTCGGGTAGCGCTGGTGCCGAAGATCGTGGCCGCATTGACGGGTAAGGGTGTCGATGTGGTGGTCGAGTCGGGTGCCGGATTGGGCGCCTTGATCCCGGACGAATTGTACGTCGGGGCGGGCGCCAAGATCGGCGATCCGTGGTCGGCGGACGTGATCGTGAAGGTCGCGCCGCCGTCGGACGAGGAAGTGGGCCGGCTGCATGCCGGGCAGACGTTGATCGGGTTCCTCGCCCCCCGCAATCAGGACAACCAGGTCGCCGCGCTGAAGTCGGCGGGGGTGCAGGCGTTCGCGGTCGAGGCGATCCCGCGGATTTCCCGCGCCCAGGTGATGGACGCGCTCTCCTCGCAGGCGAACGTGGCCGGATACAAGGCGGTGCTGCTCGCGGCGTCGGAGTCGACTCGGTTCTTCCCGATGCTCACCACCGCGGCCGGCACCGTCAAACCCGCGACCGTGCTGGTGCTCGGTGTCGGTGTCGCCGGCCTGCAGGCATTGGCGACGGCGAAGCGGCTCGGTGGCCGGGCCACCGGCTACGACGTGCGCCCGGAGGTGGCCGATCAGGTTCGCTCGGTCGGTGCGCAGTGGCTCGATCTGGGGATCGACGCCGCCGGTGAAGGGGGGTACGCCCGTGAACTCACCGAAGCTGAGCGCGCGCAGCAGCAGCAGGCGCTCGAGGACGCGATCAAGGGCTTCGACGTCGTCATCACCACCGCCCTGGTGCCGGGACGTCCGGCCCCCCGGTTGGTGACCGCCGCCGCGGTGGAGGGCATGAAACCCGGCTCCGTGGTGGTCGACCTGGCCGGAGAGACCGGCGGTAACTGCGAGCTCACCGAACCCGGTCAGACCGTGGTCAAGCACGGGGTGACGATCTGCTCGCCGCTGAACCTGCCCGCGTCGATGCCCGAGCACGCCTCGGAGCTGTACTCGAAGAACATCTCCGCGCTGCTCGAGTTGATGTTGGTCGAAGGCCGGTTGGCCCCCGATTTCTCGGACGAAGTCCTTGCCGCGTCCTGCGTCACCCGTGAGGAGGGTGTGTCCTAGATGTATACCGAATTGTTGGCGAACATCGCGATCCTGGTGTTGTCCGGGTTCGTGGGGTTCGCGGTGATCTCGAAGGTCCCGAACACGTTGCATACCCCGCTGATGTCGGGGACGAACGCGATCCACGGCATCGTGGTGTTGGGTGCGTTGGTGGTGTTGGGCAAGGTCGACAATCCGCCGTGGGGTCTGCAGGTGATCTTGTTCGTGGCGTTGGTGTTCGGAACGATCAACGTGGTCGGTGGTTTCGTGGTGACCGACCGGATGCTGGGCATGTTCAAGTCCAAGCCCGCTTCTCCCGCCGCTGCTGTCGCTGAGAAGGGTGGGGACAAGTAATGGGATATATGGTCAACGTGTTGTACATCGTGGCGTTCTCGATGTTCATCTACGGTCTGATGGGTTTGACCGGGCCGAAGACCGCGGTCCGCGGTAACCAGATCGCCGCGGTCGGCATGGGTGTCGCCGTGGTCGCCACCCTGATCGCGATCCGGGACACCTCCAACTGGGTGCTCATCGTCGCCGGTCTGGTGATCGGTGTGGTCCTCGGTGTGCCGCCGGCGTTGCGGACGAAGATGACGGCGATGCCGCAGCTGGTGGCGTTGTTCAACGGGGTCGGCGGCGGCACCGTCGCCCTGATCGCCTACGCCGAATTCCTCGACTCGGACGGGTTCACCGCCTTTCAGCATGGTGAGTCGCCGACCGTGCACATCGTGATCGCCTCGCTGTTCGCGGCGATCATCGGATCGATCTCCTTCTGGGGATCGGTGATCGCGTTCCTCAAGCTGCAGGAAACCCTGCCCGGCCGCCCGATCGGCATCGGCCGGTTGCAGCAGCCGCTGAACGCTTTGTTGCTGATCGGCGCGGTCGCGCTCGCGGTGATCATCGGGATCAAGGCGATCGACCCGACCGGGCCCACCAGCGGGTGGTGGATCGTCGGAGTCCTCGTCCTCGCCGCGATCTTGGGGTTGATGGTGGTGCTGCCGATCGGCGGCGCCGACATGCCCGTGGTCATCTCGCTGCTCAACGCGCTCACCGGTCTGTCCGCTGCCGCCGCGGGTCTGGCCCTGAACAATCAGGCGATGATCGTGGCCGGCATGATCGTCGGCGCGTCGGGTTCGATCCTGACGAACCTGATGGCGAAGGCGATGAACCGGTCCATCCCGGCGATCGTGGCCGGCGGGTTCGGTGGCGGCGGGGCTGCCGCGGTCGCCGACGACGGCACGGTGAAGACGGCGAAGTCGACCTCGGCGGCGGACGCGGCGATCCAGATGGCCTACGCCAATCAGGTGATCGTGGTCCCCGGCTACGGGTTGGCCGTCGCGCAGGCCCAGCACGCGGTCAAGGACATGGCCAAGCTCCTCGAGTCGAAGGGCGTCGAGGTCAAGTACGCCATCCACCCGGTCGCCGGCCGGATGCCCGGGCACATGAACGTGCTGCTCGCCGAGGCCGATGTCGAGTACGACGCGATGAAGGAAATGGACGACATCAACGACGAGTTCGCTCGGACCGATGTCACCCTGGTGATCGGGGCGAATGATGTCACCAACCCGGCCGCCCGCAACGACCCGTCCTCGCCGATCCACGGGATGCCCATCCTGAATGTGGATCAGTCGAAGTCGGTGATCGTGCTCAAGCGGTCGATGAACTCCGGGTTCGCCGGTATCGACAACCCGCTGTTCTTCGCCGACACCACCTCCATGCTCTTCGGCGACGCGAAGAAATCCGTCGCCGACGTCACCGAGGAACTCAAAGCCCTGTAGGCCCTCCGGGCTCGTGCGCCTTTCTGGTTGCTGCTGCTACCAGAAAGGCGCACGAGCGGCGGAGCCGCCTAGCGGTGGCGGGAGAAGACAATAGCCGCGGTGTCGGGCCGAAGCGCCTCACGCTCCGCGGCGACGGGGGAGTACAGCATCAGTATCGACGCCAGCGCCCACCAGATCGACGCCACCACAAGGCTCGCGACGAGCGCGTAGACGCTGATCGGTTCGACGAGGGCTGCGGCCCCTGCGACGCCGAGGATCAGAGCGAAGCCCAGTCCAGCGACCACGGGCCGAAATCGGGGCGCCGACACGAGGATCGCCGAGCCGTACAGGGCGGCGACGGCGACGACATGGCCGCTGGGCAGCAGAACGGTGGGTGCATCCGACGCCCACGCCCGGACGGCGGCGCTGGTGAGGTTCGCGCCGAGACAGAGCAACAGGATCGCGCCGATTCCGTACGACAGTTTCCGCACCGTCGCGACCACCGCGAGGACGACGGTCGCGACCAATACGGAGTTGACGTCGACGACACTGATCACCTGGTCCGCGATGGACCGTAACGGCTCCGGGAACGAGAGCGCTGTCGAGGCGGGTTTGACGAGATACAGCGCGCACAGCAACACCACACCTGCCGCCGATAGGGCAAGACGGTGAACGCTGCGGCGCAGCGTGCTGTTCGATTCGGTCACGGTCTCCAGCATGCCAATCCACGCTGAACGAACTATGAGAGTGCGCTGTGATCCCGGTGTACGGAGTGGGGCGTTCGCCGGACCGCACCGGCACACGCTGCGGCGATCAACACACATCCCAGCGGCACCACCATCGCCGTTGTGAGGGGAATCACCTGAGTGATCCAGCCGATGGCGGCCGGGCCTGCGAGGAATCCCACGTATCCGAGTCCGACGACGCGGGACATGTTGGTGCCCGCGGATCCTGAGCCGAGGTTTCCGGCGGCGGTGAAGATCTGGGGGACTCCACCGGACAGTCCCAGGCCGAACAGCGCCCAACCGAAGACCGTAAGCGGGAGTGCGCCGGACACCAGCACGAGCGCCATTCCGCCGCCGGCGAGCAGTGCGCCGTAGCGGACGACGGCGACGGGCCCCACTGCACCACCGACGCGGTCGGCGGTGAACCGTCCTACGGTCATCATCACCGAGAAGGCACCGAAGGCGAGGGCGGCGACCGAGTCGGAGGTGGCGAGGTGCTCCTTGACTTGCAGTGCGCTCCAGTCGTTGGCGGCGCCTTCGGCGAGCATGAGCACGAACGCGATGCCGCCGAGCCCCAGGACTCGCGCCGACAGTCGTCCGTGTGCCTTCTCGGCGGATCCGTCCGTCTGCGCGGTGCGCGGCCGATCCTGCATGAGCCACCGCGCACTCGCGCCGACGACCGCGATCCCGACACCCCCGGCGACCAGGAGTGCCGCGGCGGGTGTCCAGTCGGCGGCGAGTGTCGCGGCGCCGACGAGCGATCCCACGACCCCGCCGACGGAGAAGAGAGCGTGGAAGGCGGACATGATGGGCCGCCGATAGCGCTGTTCCACCTCGACGGCCTGCGAGTTCATCGACACGTCGAGGGCCCCGTTGGCGAACCCGAAGACGAGAAGTGTGAGACCCAGCTGCCACGCCTCGGTGGCCAGTCCGGGGCCGATCGTGGCGACCGACAGTGTGAGCCCGGCGGCGATCACGGTCCGCCTGCTTCCGAACCGGTCGGCGAGGGGTCCGGTGAGTTGCATGCCGAAGATGGCGCCGATCGCGAGAAGGAGGAGCAGAGATCCGAGCGTTGAGTGGCTGATGCCGGTACGGTCCTCGATCGCGGGAATGTGCACCACCCACATCCCGAGGAGGAACCCGTTGATCCCGAAGATCGCGAAGATCGCCGACCGGGCGGATCTGAGCGGTTCGGGTACCCGTGCGCGCTTGTTCACCGCGGGCGGTTGAGAAGTACTCACGGGGCCAACGTACCCAGCCTCACAGTTGTGCGAGCAGCGCTACCGGGTCGTGCAGCATCGCGGCGACGGACGACAGGAACTTCGACCCCTGATCGCCGTCGACGACGCGGTGATCGAAGGACACACTCAGCGTGGTGACCCAGCGGACGGCGAGCTCGCCCTCGTGTACCCACGGCCGCTGGGAGACGCTGCCCAGGCACACGATCGCGGATTCGCCGGGGTTGATGATGGGTGTGCCTGTGTCGACACCGAAGACACCGACGTTGGTGAGCGAGACGGTGCCGCCGGTGAGCTGAGCGGGATCGGCTTTACCGCTACGCGCGATGGCGGTCAGTTCGGTGATCGCCCGGCAGAGTTCGAGCAGGCTCAGCGACTGCGCTTCTCTCACGTGGGGGACGACGAGACCACGCGGAGTGGCCACGGCGATGCCGAGGTCGACGTAGTGCTTGACGACGATCTCCTGGTGCTCTTCGTCCCAGGAGGCGTTGAGATCGGGGTGCTCTCGTAGGGCAACGATCATCGCCTTCGCGGCAATGCTGAGGGGAGTCACCGATAGTCCCTCGAATTCCCGCCGGCCACGGAGATGTTCGAGGAGTTCGACCGAACGCGTGACGTCGACGGTGACGAATTCTGTGACGTGGGGCGCGGTGAACGCACTGCGGACCATGGCTGCGGCCGTCTGCTTCCGCACGCCCCGCACAGGGGTGCGAGTCTCTCGCTCGCTCGGCCCGGCCGCCACGCGCGGTGCGGCGGAACCGGCGTACTCCTCGACGTCGTGCCGGGTGACGGCCCCGGACGGACCCGTGCCCGGGACAACGGTGAGGTCGATCCCGCGCTCGCGTGCTGCCAGCCGGGCGGCCGGCGAGGCGTCGGGACGCACGCGTTCGGGCGGTGCGGTGCCCTCCGGCGTCGCGGCCGCGCGTGGGCGTCCACGCCTGCTCTGGGCGGCGGCCTCTGGTCCGTACCCGACCAGCACTGGAGTCCGCGTAGGTGGCGTGTCCGACGCCGAGTCGGTCGCGATCCTGATGAGCGGTGTGCCCACCGGCACGGTGGCCCCGGCGGGAATCAACAGCTCCTCCACGACACCTGCGTAGGGCGACGGTAGTTCGACCAAGGCTTTGGCAGTCTCGACCTCGGCGATGACTTGATTCAGTTCGACGCTCTGGCCGACCTCGACGGACCACGACACCAACTCGGCCTCGGTCAACCCCTCGCCGAGGTCGGGCAGGCGGAATTCCTGCGCCAACGGACACTCCTCTCCTTCGGGCCTCTCCTTCGGGCGGAGCCGGTCAGGCCGCGAGGCTGCGATCCACGGCGTCGAGCAGGCGATCGGCGTCGGGAAGGTGGTGACGTTCCAGCTTCGCCGGGGGGTAGGGAATGTCGAAACCGCCGACGCGCAGAACCGGGGCCTCGAGCTGGTAGAAGCACCGCTCCGATATCCGGGCGGCCACCTCGGCGCCGAGGCCGAGGAACGTCGATGCCTCGTGTGCCACGACGAGTCGGCCGGTTTTGCGGACCGACCGTTCGACGGTGGGGAAATCGATCGGGGAGAGGGACCGCAGGTCGATCACTTCGAGGGAGTTGCCCTCCTGCTCGGCGATGGCCGCAGCCGACAACGCCGTCGGTACGACGGAACCATAGGTGACTATCGTGGCGTCCGAGCCCTCGCGCAGTACACGCGCGCTGTGCAACGACAGGTCGGGTGCGGCGTCCACATCGAATTCTGCTGTGTCCCAATACCGCCGCTTCGGTTCGAAGAACACCACCGGGTCGTCCGACGCGATCGACTGCTGGATCATTTGGAAGGCGTCACCGGGGTTGCTCGGGGTGACCACCCGCAGTCCGGCGGTATGCGCGAAGTAGGCCTCGGGGGACTCCGAGTGATGTTCGACGGCCCCGATTCCACCGCCGTAGGGAATCCGGATGGTCAGGGGCGCCGTGACCTTTCCCTCCGTGCGGTAGTGAATTTTCGCGACCTGCGAGACGATCTGGTCGAAGGCCGGGTACACGAAGCCGTCGAACTGGATCTCGCACACGGGCCGGTATCCGCGCAGCGCCATACCGAAGGCCGCACCGATGATCCCTGATTCGGCGAGCGGGGTGTCGATCACGCGGTTGTCGCCGAAATCCTTCTGCAGGGTGTCGGTGACCCGGAAGACGCCACCGAGGCGTCCGACGTCCTCACCCATGATCACGACCTTGCGGTCCCGTTCGAGTGCGCGCCGCAGACCCGCTCCCACAGCCGCACCGAGCGACATTCTGGTGGTGCTCATGACAGTGCCTCCTCGGTGTCGGTGACCGCTGCGAGGTACGCGGCGTACTCGGCGCGCTCCTCCTCGAGGAGCGGATGTTCGCTGGCATAGACGTGATCGAACACGCTGAGCGGCGGCGGCGTGGGTGCGCCCACGGCCCCCGACCGGAGTCGCGCGGCGATCTCGTCGGCGGTGGTCCGAACCCGGGTCAGGAACGCCTCGTCGAGCAGGCCTTCCCGGTCGAGCAGGCGGTGCATGCGGTCGATCGGATCGCGGGCCTTCCATTCCGCGGTCTCCGCCGAAGATCGGTACCGCGTGGGGTCGTCGGAGGTCGTGTGGGGACCCATCCGGTAGGTGATGGCTTCGATGAAGGTGGGGCCGCTCCCCTCGCGTGCGCGCTGTGTGGCCTGGCGGGTGACGGCGAGGACGGCGAGGACATCGTTGCCGTCCACCCGGACGGCCGGCATCCCGTAGCCGGCGGCACGCTGGGCGATCGGAACGGGACTCTGCAGGTGCACCGGTTCGCTGATCGCCCATTGATTGTTCTGGCAGAAGAACACGACCGGGGCGTTGAAACTCATCGAGAAGCCCAGTGCCTCGGCGATATCTCCCTGGCTGGTGGCACCGTCACCGAAGTAGGCGATGGTCGCGATCTCGGCACCGTCGAGGTGGGCGCCCATTGCGTATCCGGTGGCGTGCAGTCCTTGAGATCCGACGACGATGGCCGGGTTGGTGACCTTCACCGCGTGTGGATCCCAGCCCGAATGGGCGGTTCCCCGCCACATCCGGGTCATTTCTGCGGGGTCGACGCCGCGGCAATAGGCGACGGCATGCTCGCGGTAGCTGACGAAGGCGTAGTCGTCGGGGCGGAGGGCTCGGGCCGAACCGACCTGCGCTGCCTCCTGGCCGAGCATGGGCGCCCACAGGCCGAGTTCGCCTTGTCGTTGCAGAGCAGTGGCTTCCACGTCGATGCGGCGCGTGACAACCAGATCTTCGTACAGTCCGCGCAATTCGTCCGGACCGATATCGCGCACCAGGTTCGTGTACTCGGGCCGTAGGACCCGTCGGCCGTCCGGCTGTAGGAGCTGGACCGGATAGGCAATCTTGTCGACCATCGGACTCACCTCGCTGTGTCGAGTCCCGGAGACCTTGTGAGTTCGCGGGAGACGTGCGCTGCGTTCAGGACGTGTATGTGTCCTACTTCACAGCATCCACGGGAACGCGAACTGCGCAAGTGGTCGCATTTCGGTAGAGCACATTGCCCAGTCGACGGGCCCGCGGAGGAGTCGTACTGCGTCTTATGACCAGTCCGGACGCCGCCGAAGCTGAACTGTTATGGAGTGGTGATCCGAGGATCCGTCCGGCGTGGAGGTCTCGGACCGAATCCACCTCACCGTTACCGCCGGTGCGTCACGGTTCCCAACGCACCAGGCTCCCGAGCGGTTAGCATCGAGCGCGTGAATGCTGTGGGGTTGAACGAAGATGCCGTCTCCGCGTGGATTGCCGGACTCGGTGTAGGAGCGATCGCACCGCTGAGCTTCGAACGGATCGGAAACGGTCAGTCGAACCTCACGTATGCGGTCAGTGATGCAGGTGGCGGCCGATGGGTGCTTCGGCGTCCGCCGCTCGGAAACCTGCTCGCCTCGGCGCACGACGTGGTCCGGGAACATCGAATCCTGTCCTCGCTGCAGGGCTCGGACGTGCCGGTGCCGAAAATTCTCGGACTCACCGAAGATCCCGAGGTGACCGACGCCCCACTCGTGTTGATGAGTTACGTGGCCGGCGTGGTGATCGACAGCATCGGGGTCGCCAAGAAATTGACACCCGAGCAGAGGCGCGGTGTCGGGCTCGCGATGGCGCGCGCGCTCGCGAAGATTCACGCCGTCGACCTGGCGGACACCGGGCTCGAGGACCTGGCGAGCCACAAGCCCTATGCGGCAAGGCAATTGAAGCGTTGGGCAGACCAGTGGGAAAAGTCCCGTACCCGGGATGTCCCGGAGGTCGAGCAGCTGGCGGACATTCTCCAGCGCAACATGCCCGAGCAGAAGGAACTGTCGCTCGTGCACGGTGACTTCCATTTGAGCAATGTCATCACGTCGCCCGAGGAGGGCGAGGTGCTCGCCGTGGTGGACTGGGAACTCTGCACCCTCGGAGATCCGCTGGCTGACGTCGGTGCACTTCTGGCCTATTGGCCGGAGGCCGGTGACGAGGATGCCGGACCCTTCCCTGCTTCCACGCTGGAGGGTTTCCCGACGAGGGCCGAACTCGTGGAGGCGTACACCCAGGAAACCGAGCGCGACGTCACGCACGTGGGTTATTGGCACGTGCTGGCACTGTGGAAACTGGCGATCATCGCCGAAGGCGTCCTGCGCCGGGTGACGGACGATCCACGAAACCAGGCCGAGACAGGTGCGCCCACGGTCAAGCTGATCGACGGCATCATCGCCCGGGCGGTGGCCACGGCGGAGGCCGAGGGCCTGCGCTGAACCGAGGCGCTGCTCAGTGGTGCCGGGCGCTCACTTCGTGCCCGGCACCACCAATAGCTCTGCCGCACTGAGAATGTCGGGTGGGATGGGCACCGGCTTGCGTGTCTTCGCGTCGACGTACACGTGGACGAATCGGCCGAGAGCCGCCAGGTCGAGGGCCTTGTCGCGTTCGTCGAGGGCCTCGCCGCGTTCCCGGAAGATGGCGAGCGCGTACACGATGCTGCGAGTGCCGAGCCGCTCTATCGACAGTCCCACCTGGAGGCGGTCCGGGAAGGTCAGTTCGCTGAGGTACTTGCAGGATGTCTCGGCAACGACGCCGATCGCCGGCAACTCCCGGATGTCCGTGCCCGTTTCCGCGATCAGCCAGGCGTTGACCGCGGTGTCGAAGTACGAGTAGTAGGTGACGTTGTTGACGTGCCCGTAGTGGTCGTTGTCTGCCCAGCGGGTGGGTACCGGCCAGAGGACCGGGAAGTCGTCGGCGGTCGGCAAGGCGGGAACGTCGTCGTGTGTCATCGCCTCGACCTTAAACGTCGTGGTTCCCGTGCCCTGGGCAGCCCCGCCGGGCGTGCCGCGCATCGGGCAGAATCGCGTCCTATGTCCGTACCCGACAGCGACGTGCGTTCGCCTTCTTCGGCCGCCCAGCCGGTCAGTGCGGGAATCGTCACGGCCTTGGTGGGATTCACCAGTTCCTTCGCCGTGGTCCTCACGGGTTTGACCGCGGTCGGCGCGGATTCCGCCGAGGCGGCGTCGGGCCTCCTCATACTGTGTGTGACGCAGGCACTGGGGATGCTGTGGTTGTCGCGGCGTTATCGTATGCCGATCACCCTCGCCTGGTCGACGCCCGGCGCCGCGCTCCTCGCCGGGGCCGGGACCGTGGGCGGTGGCTGGCCCGCTGCGGTGGGCGCGTTCGCCATCGTGGGTGTTGCGATCCTTCTCACCGGGTTGTGGCCTCGGCTCGGGCGGGTGATCGCCTCAATTCCTTCCGCGTTGGCGCAGGCGATGCTGGCCGGGGTGCTGCTGCCCCTGTGCCTGGCCCCGGTGCTCGCGCTACGGGACGCACCGCTCGCCGTCGCCCCGGTCGTGCTGGTGTGGCTGGTTCTGCAGCGGTATTCCACACGGTGGGCGGTCCCGGCAGCATTCGCCGCCGCGGGTGTGGTGATCGCGGTCAGCCTCGTCGTCGGGAAAGTCGGACTCGATGCCAACGCCTTGCTGCCGGAGCTGGTGCTGACGACACCGACTTGGTCCTGGCAGGCATTGATCGGGATCGCCGTGCCGCTGTACATCGTGACCATGGCGTCGCAGAACATTCCCGGCACCGCAGTGATGAAGTCCTTCGGATACGAGGTCCCGTGGCGGCCCGCGATGCTGGTGACGGGGATCGGAACCCTGGTGGGGGCACCCGCCGGTGGGCACGCCATCAACCTCGCGGCGATCAGTGCCGCCCTCTCCGCGGCACCCACCGCCCACCCCGACCCCCGGAAACGGTGGCGTGCGGCCTTCACCGCAGGCTGGGCGTATCTGGTCCTCGCGGCCTGCTCGGCGGCTGTGGCCGCGCTCATTGCGGCGGCTCCGGTGGGCGTCGTGGAGACGGTGGCCGGTCTCGCCCTCCTCGCGACTCTGGGTGGTGCGCTCGCGTCCGCGCTCGCCGACATACGCGAACGTGAAGGGGCTGTCGTCACTTTTCTGATCGCGGCGTCCGGGGTCAGCGTCCTCGGAATCGGTTCGGCGTTCTGGGCGCTGATCGCCGGATTGATCGTGCGGACGGCCCTGCACTTCCGGAGATAATGGGGCGATGACGACCATCGAGGTAGTGCAGGGCGACATCACGACGGTGGCGGTAGACGCGATCGTCAATGCGGCCAACTCCGCCCTTCTCGGCGGCGGCGGCGTGGACGGAGCGATCCACCGTGTAGGCGGACCGGACATCCTGGCCGAGTGCAGGAAGTTACGGGCGACGACACTGCCTGACGGACTGCCTGCAGGGGAGGCCGTGGCCACGACGGCGGGGAGATTGCCGGCCCGGTGGGTGATCCACACCGTCGGACCGGTGTATTCGTCTTCCGAGGATCGGTCACACCTGCTGCGGGGCGCGTATCTGAGCAGCTTGCGCGTGGCGGCCGACCTCGGCGCGGAATCGGTTGCGTTCCCGCTGATCTCGGCCGGTGTCTACGGGTGGCCGGCCGACGACGCCGTCCGTCAGGCCGTCAGTGCAGTGCGCCGATCGGACAGCGGTGTGCCGCGCGTCGTGTTCGTGGCGTTCGACGCGCAGATGGCGGAAAGGCTTCGCGCGGCGGTCGGGTGATCCGCGACCCGCGCCTGTTTCACGACCGCGAATACTCCGACGCCCGCCGGATCTCTTCCGGAGAGGGGCGGACGCCGGTGTAGAGGACGAACTGCTCGGCCGCCTGCAAGGCGATCACCTCGGCGCCGGTGATCACGGTCTTGTGGCGTTCGGCCGCTGCTCTGATCAGCGGCGTGGTCGAGGGCATCGCCACCACGTCGAACACCGCATCCGCCGCCTCGATCGCGTCCAGTTCGAACGCCAAAGCGTCCTCCTCGGCGCCACCGGCCATCCCGATCGGTGTCGCGTTGATCAGCAGGCCCGGACGAGCGTGACCCAATTCGGATTGCCACGAAAAGCCGTACTGCTTCGCGAGCGCGCCGCCCGTCTCCGCGTTTCTCGCCACCACGGTGACATCGGTGAACCCGAAGTCGCGTACTGCTGCCACCACCGCCTTGGCCATCCCACCGCTGCCTGCGACGGCCACGGACAGCGAGTGTGGAAGTGCGTTCTCCCGCAGCAAGTTTGCCACTGCCTGATAGTCGGTGTTGTAGGCGTGCAGCACGCCGTCCTCGTTGACAATGGTGTTCACCGACTCGATGACCGACGCCGACGAGTGCATGACGTCTACGTGGTCGATCACCTGCTCCTTGAACGGCATCGAGATACCGGCACCGCGGATACCGAGTGCGCGAATCCCGCCGACCGCGGCCGGCAGGTCGGTGGTGGTGAACGCCTTGTAGACGTAATTCAGACCAAGCTCACCGTAGAGATAGTTGTGAAATCTGGTGCCGATGTTGCTCGGTCGACCGGAAAGCGAGATGCAGAGAACGGTGTCTTTGTCGAGCGTGTTCATCAGCGCAATACTAGTGGTGGGCTCCCATCCGCGCGTGTTGCCGGCTCCGAATACCCCGTGACCACAACTAAGGAGCACGGCTGCATGACTACCACGATCGGTGACCGGCCCCACGCCGCACGAGCGCCCGAGCGGCGACGGCATCTGTTCTCCCGTGCACTCGCGGGAGTGATCGCCGCCGGTGTCGTTCTCGCGGTCGGTGAACTCGTGTCGGTGTTGATCGACCAGAACAGCTCGCCCTTCTATGCGGTGGGTTCCACCACGGTCGACCGCAGTCCGGCCTGGGCGCGCGAGTTCGCCATTTCGACGTTCGGAACGAACGACAAGCCGGCGCTCTTCGTGGGGATGACACTGCTGATCGTGTTGCTTGCCGCAGTGGCAGGCATCGTCGAGCGACCGCGCGCCCCCTTCGGTAGTGCCATCCTCGGAATTCTGGGCGCTGTCGGCGTATTTGCCGCCACACAACGCCCGAGCGCCTCGTGGGTCTACGCGGTGCCGACGCTCGCAGGGGTCGCGGCCGGAATCGTCGTACTCCGCATCTTGACGGCGGCGGCGCAGATGCCGGAAGGGGCCGATGGTGCGGATTCGCGGTTGCCCCGCCGAAAGTTTCTGGTGCTCGCGGCCACTGCTGCTGCGGCGGCAGCGGCGGCGGGAGCTGTCGGACGGTATCTGGGCCAGCAGATCGCCGGGGCCATCGACAACCGTCGGAATTTCGCGATTCCCTCGGTCGCGGACAAGGCGTCTCCGATCGCTCTGGGAACCGACATCGGTGTACCGGGCGCCACCCCGTTCGTCACCGCGAACGACGAGTTCTACCGCATCGACACCGCGCTGCGGGTCCCGCGGATGACGACGGACAACTGGGAGCTGCACATCCACGGAATGGTGGATCGGGAACTCACCCTCACGTGGGACGACCTCGTTGCACGGACCCCGGTCGAACGAATTATCACGTTGACGTGCGTGTCCAACGAGGTTGGGGGAGTCCTCGCCGGCAACGCCGCCTGGATCGGGTACCCGATCAGGGATCTCCTCGACGAGGTGGGCGTCGGTGCCGAGGCCGACATGCTGCTCTCGACGAGTATCGACGGCTTCACCGCAGGTACCCCGATCGAAGCATTGCGCGACGGGCGCGACGCAATTCTCGCGGTGGCGATGAACGGTGAGCCCTTGCCGTTCGAGCACGGCTACCCCGTGCGCCAGGTGGTGCCCGGTCTCTACGGTTACGTCTCCGCCACCAAATGGGTGGTGGATTGGGAGTTCACCCGCTTCGACGCGGCCGAGGCGTACTGGACGCAGCGGGGGTGGGCCGAGAAGGCGCCGATCAAGACCGCCTCCCGCATCGACGTGCCGGCTCCCTTCGCGCCCTTGGTGCCGGGTCCGGTACTCGTCGCCGGAACCGCCTGGGCGCAGCGCCGAGGAATCGAGGCGGTGCAAGTGCGGGTAGACAACGGCCCATGGGAAAAGGCCACGCTCGCACAGCAATACACCATCGACACCTGGCGTCAATGGACCTGGGAATGGCAGGCGACACCGGGCCTGCACACACTGCAAGTGCGGGCGACAGACCTCAGCGGCAACGTACAGGTCGAGGAACGGACGCCGCCGATTCCAGGCGGCGCCACCGGGTGGCACACACGCTCGTTCACGGTGTCCTGAGGAGCTCACGGGCACCTTTCCGCCACGTCGGCGAGTGCCTTCCGGTCGGCGACGGTGACAGGAAGGCCGTACTCGACGGCGACGCTGAGATACTTGCCCGCATAGAAACAGTGATACGCGGGATTCGGCGGAAGCCAGTCGCCCGGAGTTTGGTCTCCCTTGTTCTGGTTGTCGTCGCCGTTGACGGCCAGCAATTCGAACATCACGTCGTTGGCGAACCGGATTCGGCGCTCCAGTGGCCACGTGGACGCACCCATGTCCCAGGCCGCGGCCAACGGGTAGACGTGGTCGATCTGCACGGCCTTGGCGTCGCTGCGGTCGAAGGTGACGAGCTCGCCGGAGTACGGGTCGGCGAGGATTCCGCTCAGCACGACACACTCCTGGGTGCCGTCCCGGAAGGACACCGATCGCAGGTCGGTGGCCAGCACGTTGTTGCGGGTGTCGCATCCGTCGTGCCCCGCTGGAGCGCTCTGGGCGTCTGTCCACGCCGGACCGAAGACGCACTGTTCCTTGCCTGAGCACCCGCGTTGGTACCCACCCGGGTGCGGGCGGGACTCGACCGTCTCGACCTGTGCCAGCAACTGTTCGATGTGCTCGCGCGGCGGACTGCCGGGCGCCGGGCCCGGCCCGCTCAGATCAAGGATCGATACCCCGCAGCCACTGACCGCAAGAGCCCACAGCACGACATACAGAACCCTCATTGCGTCCCCCCGGCGCTCGACGAGTGTCCGAACCGTCGACCCGCAGTATTGCGTGGGTCACCGACACGTCAGGCGAAGGGTAACTGCACGGCGGCGATCGAGGACAGGTGGGCACCGTCGTGCCCGATCACCCACGACCCACCACTCTCTCGGCACTCCGCCAGGACGTCGAGGGTGCGGAGGAGGAAGAAGATGGCTTCGCTGGGGACCGGCGTGATGGCAAGTTGATGCGCCTCACCGTGTTTCATCCCGTCGAGCCAGACGCCGGACTGCCCGTCGAGGCGGATCGTCACGATGTGCGTTGCGTCGACGAAAGCATACTTCCGCTGCTCCCACGGGGTGGTGAGTGCGTATCCCTGCTCGAGAACCTGAATGAGGATGCTCATGGGCCGACTCCGAGTCTCCGGCGTGGCGGGCGGACAAGTTCCAGCATCTCACCTGCGTCCTGCACGACGCCATGGCCGGGCGGCGGAAATGTCGACGCGGCGCTCGACCTCCGGCCGCTCTACCCGGCGCTGCTCGGATCGGCGGTGAACCGGTCGAGGACGGCGCGCGCACATCGCACGACCGTCGAGCGGTCGTAGGAGACGACGTAGTCGAATTCGCGTTCCGCATCTGCCTCTCCGCGGTGAAGATCCACGGCGGAGAGAACGCAACCGAAGTGGGGGCCCAGAACCACGACGTTCCACTCCTCCACCAGCTCGTCGTCCGCCGCGAGGGGAGCCTGATGAATGCCCTCGTCCACCGTGTGACCCATGCCGACGCCGTACACGCCCGCGTAGGCGATCCGGCTCGCCATGTTCTGCCAACGGGTGCGGGTCCGGTCGGTGAAATGCTCGGCGCGCTGGAAGGTGCCCAGCACCAGGGTTTCGGGCCCCGCGGCGGCGGCATGCGTCTCGAGGGTGGTGCTCATGGTCACCAGGAGTCGCTTGAGACTGCGGACAGCGGTGCGCCCGGAGGAGGCGATGGCGTGTGGTGAGCGCGAGTCGTGGTCGGGAGTGTTCCAGGTCGGCGCGGGCGGGAAAGGCTCGACAGTCGCGGAAGCCGGCCACGACGCCGGGGCCGACTCGATGTCCTCGAGATGCTCGCCGACCCCGTACGTCGCTCCCAGGCTGAGCGCACGCCGGCGCTGAACCTCGGTGCCCACTCCGGTGGCGACCACCACGGCGCCGGAACTCTCCACGCGTGCAGCCACCGCATGAGCGGTGCGGGCGATGTCCGAGTCCGGGCGACGCGTGATCATGACGGGCGCGAGGAGGATGATGTCCGGCTCGATCAGCGACAGCAGTGCGATGGCTGCAGGGTGGGTGCCTACCTCGTCCACGGCGATGAGCCTTCCGCGGCCGCGTGCATCTGCGACGGCCCGCAGTGCGCGGGACGGATCGGCAGTGAATATCGCAGCGGTGACCACGACGATCTCTCGGCGCAGGCACTCGGGATCAGCCGCGCGATTCTCCAGGCCGGGGAGGGAGTCGAGGTCGATCGGCACCAGTACGGGAACACCGTCCGCTGCGACCGTACCGGCGACGTCCCAGGTGAGATGGTCGAGCTCGCGCTTCTCGTTCATGGCCCGGGCCACGGTCCGCAGTGCTTCGGGGGTCGCGAGTGGGCCGTCCGCGGGCCCGCGCAGCTGCACCTCGAGAGCGGCCAGCGCCCCTTTGTCCAGGCGTCGCACGGCCGCCGTGTGCGGCGAGACCGCCAGTCCGCCCACCTCAGCATGGTCGACGGACCGGTCAGGATTGTCGACGGACTGGTCAGGGGCGAGAACGAACATGCCGCGATTCTCGCATCGGTGCTCGCGCGCCGCAGCAGGGCGCAGAGATCGCCGTTACCGTTGCGTGACTATTCGTTATTGTTTCGTGACTTTGTGGTCGCCGCCGCGACATGAGCGGCGGCAACGATCAGGACAGCGTCGTACGGTTCGATCTCAGTAGAAAAGGTGGCGAACATGAGTGGCTCACCGAAAATCGGGCGTTACCACGATGCTCTCCTCGCTCTCACCCTGGCGACAGATCGACCCGCACGCCTCGTCGAGACGGCGGCAGGTGTAGGTGTGCGCGTCGATCTCACGCTCGGCTGTCACCTCCTGGCGATCGCCACGGCCGACGGCGCCCTGCGGGATGCCGACGCCGATGGTGGCTGGACGGTGCACTTCGTCGGCCGCGGATCGGTCGACGCCGAGGAACCACTCGTCACCGTGCACGGCGACTGGCTCGTCGATGCGGTCGACCAGGTCTTGGCCCGAGTCGGCGCGCTCGACGGCCGTCAGCTGTGCCGCCCGACCCCCAGCCGGTCCGCACGCTGGCCCTCCGCCGCTCGCGAAGCTGTCTGACCGGACGAGCCGAGCGGCGGGCGATTAACCCACCTCGATCACGACCTTGCCCGCGGCGTGGCCGGACTCGACCAGCGCGAGTGCCTCACCCGCCTGCGCGAGAGGGAAGCGGTGGGTGACCCGCGGGTCGAGGACACCGGAGGCCACCAGGGCAGCCAGTTCGGCGAAGACTGCGGTGGTGCGTCGGCGTTCCACGCCCGAACCGCCGAGATCACGGGCAGCGAGCGGGTCGCCGACGCTGACGATCGCGGCCGGAGCTCGGGCGACCCGGGCCGCGTCGGCCAGCGCGTCACCCCCGACCAGGTCGAATACGGCATCGACCGGCTCCGATATCCGCGTCGCCAACCCGGCGCCGGACTCGACCCACTGCGCGCCGAGCGACTCGACCACGTCACGCTTACTCCGGCTCGCGACTCCGAGAACAGTGACGCCCCGGGCAGCCGCCAATTGCAGCGCAGCGACCCCGACGCCGCCGCCGGCACCGATCACGAGTAAACGGCTTCCTGCGGGCAGGTTCAGCGTGGACATCGCGTCGTAGGCGGTGCCTGCCGCCACGGGAAGGGTGGCGGCGTCGGCGAAGGAGACGGACCCGGGCTTGTGTGCCGTCGACGATGCATTCAGCATCGTGTGATCGGCGTACCCGCCGTAACCGGTGGCCGTCGCGCCGAACACGGCATCGCCCACCGCAAAGTCGGCGACCCGAGGACCGACCGCGGTGACCACTCCCGCCACCTCGCGGCCCAGCACCGCCGGAAGCGTGACGGGCACGGTGTCCTTGCGGGTACCTGCCCGCACCTTCCAGTCGGCGGGATTCACCCCGGCCACGTGCACGGCCACCTGCAGCTGTCCGGGGCCTGGGAACGGGACGGCAACGTCGAAGAACTGCTGGGTTTCGGGGCCGCCGTACTCGCGGAAGCCGTATGCGGTGCTCACGCCTCAACTCTTATCACGGACGGCGCGTTCGAGGATCGGGCACGACGAGGCCCGCCGGGCATCCCGGCGGGCTCATTGTCGACAGGTCAGGAGCTGCCGAACAGGCCGCCCAACGATCCTGTGCCGCCCCCGCCGCCACCCTCGCCGCCCATCAAGGGTCCGAGCGCCTCGAGCAGGGCGAGCAAGCCTTCGAGAATCTGTGCAAAGTCCATGTCTTCCTCCGATCACTGCAGTGGTTCCGGCAGCGATCCCTGGTGCGCTTCGGCGCGGACAGCCGCCACCTCGTTCATCGGTCCGGCACCGGCCACGGTTACACGGGAAATGCAGGGACTTCGAATGCTGTCGGCTCCACCTGATTGGATGGGTCCATGCTGCACGGTCTCTGGACACCGGGTTCGGGACTCATGCTGTGGGTCGAGGACCGGGATCTCGTGGCGGAGGAGTCCGCCGCCGATGCTGTCGGCCGCGTATTGCAGCGCAAGTTCCGGCACCATGTCAAGGTGCCGATGCCGGCGGCCTCGGGTCCGGAGCTGGTCGAGTGGCCGGCGGTGGCTTTGGCCCCGCCCGATGCCGCGGAGTTCCTGCTGGCGGTGTCGCCGTGGGATTCGCGGATCTCCGGCGATTTGCGGTACCTCGCCCATACGGTGCGCGGAATCGAGCGATGGGCGCGTGCCGGTCGGGTGGTCCCCGAGACGCATCGTGCGGAGGGCACATGGTGGCCGCGTTGGCGACTGCTCGGCGGTGAACGACAGCGTGCCTGGCTGACCGAACTCACTGTCGCGATGCCGCCGGTGCAGCGCCACGGGAGCGGCGCCCGCTCCGTGCTGGACGACCTCGTCACCGAACTGACCGACCCGATCACCCGTCATGTTCTCGGCAACCGCTTGCTCGACGGTCGGCGCAGCCATCCGCCGCATCCGTTCCTCGCCGCGCTCGTGCACGGCGATTCCTACGACGAGGGAACGCCGCAACTGTCGGGTTCGCTCGACCGCTGGCGCGACAGTCTCACAGTGGACGAGCCCGAACTGGTGTTGCGCCTGCTCGAACCGGACGACGCCGACGTCGAGGGGGACTGGGATCCGGACACCGCCCTGTGGCGGCTGGAGGTGTGCCTGCGTCCGGAAGGCGAAGCCCCGGTTCCGATTCCCCTGCATCACACGGACGCGAGCCGCCTCCAGATCGGTGTCCGCAAATTGACGGAGGCCGTGGCGGCGTATCCGCGACTGCAGGACGTGCCGAGCGACCCCGACAGCCTCGATCTGTTCCTCCCTACCGCGGTCGTGATCGACCTGGTCGGGCACGGGGCGGTCGCGTTGAAGGAGAAGGGCATCAGCCTGTTGCTGCCGCGGGCCTGGAGTGTGGCGTCGCCGTCCATGCGGTTGCGGGTCAGTTCGCCGGGGACCCCGGCGAGCGCGGAGAACCGGTCGGTCGGCAAGGACCAGTTGGTGCAGTACGACTGGGAGCTGGCGCTCGGGGACACCGTCCTGTCGGCCGCCGAAATGACTCGATTGGTCAATTCCAAGAGCGATCTGGTGCGGCTGCGCGGTGAATGGGTGCGGGCCGATTCCGAAGTGCTCGCTCGTGCGGCACGCTACGTGACGGAACGGCAGGGCAGTGGCGACCGTGCCATCGTCGACTTGATCAAAGACCTCATCGCCGATGATCTCTCGCGCCTTCCGGTGGACGAGGTGACGGCGAGCGGGTGGGCAGCCGCGTTGCTCGAAGGCGACGTGCAGCCGGAGCAGGTTCCGGTCCCCGACCGGCTGGACGCCACCTTGCGGCC
Organism: Rhodococcus sp. MSC1_016; assembly: GCF_023667485.2. Classification (NCBI taxonomy): domain Bacteria; kingdom Bacillati; phylum Actinomycetota; class Actinomycetes; order Mycobacteriales; family Nocardiaceae; genus Rhodococcus; species Rhodococcus sp. MSC1_016. The sequence continues at coordinate 3,269,404 of NZ_JAMOZI020000001.1, read as the reverse complement.
GTATCAGCAGCGGGGGCTCGACTGGCTGGCGTTCATGAGCAGGCTCGGACTGGGGGCCGTTCTCGCCGATGACATGGGCCTGGGTAAGACCCTGCAACTGCTGGCGTTGCTGGCGCACGAGAACGCGCCTTCGCCGACACTTCTGGTGTGCCCGATGTCTGTGGTCGGCAACTGGCAACGAGAGGCGGCCCGCTTCGTTCCGACCTTGCGTGTGCATGTCCACCACGGCCCGCAACGGCTGACAGGTGAGGAGCTGACGGCTGCGGTCGGCGCGAGTGACCTGGTGATCACCACGTACGCGTTGCTGGCACGCGACCTCGCGCAGTTGAAGGAACAGCAGTGGCGCCGGGTGGTGCTCGACGAGGCGCAGCACATCAAGAACTCGAAAACGTCCCAGGCCAGGGCTGCCCGTAGTATCCCCGCTGCGCACCGGGTGGCGTTGACCGGCACACCCGTCGAGAACCGGCTCGACGAATTGCGTTCCATTCTCGATTTCGCGAATTCCGGCATCCTCGGCTCCGAGGCGATGTTCCGCAAACGCTTCGTCGTTCCGATCGAGCGGGAACAGGACGAGACCGCCGTGGCCCGGCTGCGGGCCGTCACGTCACCGTTCGTGCTCCGGCGGGTCAAAACCGATCCGGCGGTCATCGCCGACCTCCCCGACAAGTTCGAGATGACGGTGCGCGCCAATCTCACCGCGGAACAGGCGGCGCTGTATCGGGCGGTGGTCGACGACATGATGGCGCAGATCAAGGACAAGAAGGGGATGAAGCGCAAGGGTGCCGTGCTTGCCGCGCTGACCAAACTCAAGCAGGTATGCAACCATCCTGCGCACTTTCTGCGGGACGGGTCCGCGGTGACGCGCCGCGGTCAGCACCGGTCGGGAAAGCTCGGTCTTGTCGAGGACATCCTGGACTCCGTACTGGCCGACGGCGAGAAAGCGTTGCTGTTCACCCAGTTCCGCGAGTTCGGCGATCTCGTGGCACCGTACCTGTCGGAACGTTTCGGTACCGCCGTGCCGTTTCTGCACGGAGGCGTCACCAAACAGAAGCGCGACGACATGGTGGCGGCATTCCAGGGTGACGGCGGACCGCCGATCATGCTGCTCTCACTCAAGGCGGGGGGTACCGGGCTCAACCTCACGGCGGCCAATCATGTCGTGCACCTCGACCGATGGTGGAATCCGGCGGTCGAGAACCAGGCCACCGACCGGGCGTTCCGCATCGGGCAGCGCCGAGACGTCCAGGTGCGGAAACTGGTGTGCGTGGGCACGCTCGAGGAACGGATCGACGCAATGATCGCGACCAAACAGGAGTTGGCTGATCTCGCGGTCGGAACCGGTGAGAATTGGGTGACGGAGATGAGCACCGAACAGCTCGGCGAGCTGCTGCGACTCGGCGACGAGGCGGTCGGCGAATGACGGATCGGCGACCGGCACCGCATTTCGCTCGGTACGGCTCACGACGACCGGTGCAGGGCGGCCTGGCAGCACGCTCGCGGCGGGGAGCATTCGGTCACACCTGGTGGGGGCGGGAACTGGTCGACATCATCGAGTTCGTCGGCGACAAGGGGCGAATGAGCCGTGGCCGCAGCTACGCGCGCAGCGGACAGGTCGTCTCTCTCGAAATCAGCAGTGGGATGGTGACCGGCGAAGTCCAAGGCAGCCAGCTTCAGCCGTTCGTCGCAACCGTCTCGATCGACCGGCTCGACGAGGACGAGATCGCCGAATTGGTCACGCTGGTGCGGAAACAGCCCGGCAGCCTTGCGATGCTCGCGGGTGGGGCGGTGCCGGAAATTCTCGGTCCGCTCCTGCTACCGTCCGGCTCTTCGGCGCTCCACTACGACTGCACCTGTCCGGACGACGGCTGGCCGTGTAAGCACGCCGCTGCGGTCGCATATCTGACCACGGAGCGGATCGACGAGAACCCCCTGGAGATACTGACCCTGCGCGGGGTCGACCTCGACATGCTGATCGAGGGAGTCGGCGGTGGCAACGCCGAGGAAGATGTCGCCGATTGGTTCGGTGACAGCGCCCAACTGCCCGCCCTGCCCGACACCGACTTCCGGGCGGCGGTCGACGACCTCGACCCGTTGCTGCTGCGCAAGGCGATCCGATCCGTGTGCGCCGACGAGCGCGAGGTGGACGCCGCCATCGCGGACCTGAACACGCTCTATCAGCATCTCCGTTGATCCTGGCGTTGGATGATGTGGTGCTCCCCGCCGTGTGCGGGAGAATCGGTAGGTGACCCTGCACGAGCTGACGCACCGATCGACTCGACTTCATTCCCGTCATCGGATATGCCGATGACGCACTGGTGGTGGCTCTCGTTCTACGCTCGGTGACCCGTCGAGCGGGCGCACACGCGCTTGCCCGGCATTGGCCCGGCACTCCTGAAGGTCTTGCGGCCGTTCAACATATCGCGCAACCGCGAGCGCACCGTCGTGCCTGACGGTGCGTTCGGATGGGAGGCGCTCCGGAAAGCTTGCTCCGGCTCAGTGTTTGAACACGTCCTTGACTCGCTCGGCGGCCTTCTTCACACTGGCCTTCCTTTGGTCCGCTTTGCCGATGTTCTTCAGCTCGTTGTCTCCGGTGGCCCGGCCGATCGATTCCCGGGACCTTCCCGCAGCGTGCTGGAAGGCGTTCTTGGCCTTGTCGACGATGCTCATGGCGTGCTCCTCCGAGTGGATGACGTCCACTGCAATCCTAATCCGATTGCGGTTCGGCCACTCGACAACTTCTCGGGTGCACATCCTTTCGATACGTCACCGGCCGCACCCGGACTAGGCTGGCGTTCGTGCGGTCGGCATCGGACCCGACCGGGGATCGGGAGGAGCCTGCCGTCAGCCGCAAACGCTGTGACACGCGCGAGTTCACCTATACCGAGGTGGGCGCCAGTCGCGACCTTCCGTTTCCGAGTGGATACCACCATCTCGACGAGCAGAAGGTGATCGGTCGTGGTTCCGCAGTGTTCGACTCCGCCGTCGCACAGCTGTTCACCTGGGGGATGCACCGCGGCGCCGACGTGAAGGTCGGCCTCAATACTCCTTCGGCGACTCCCGACGCCGCCGTCGAGCTTCGGTGGGGGATCGGTCCGGTCGGACTCACCTTCTGTTGCCGGGTGATCTACGTCGTCGACGAGCCGCGTGTCAAGGGTTTCGCCTACGGATCGCTCGAGGGACACCCGGAAACGGGGGAAGAGCGATTCGTCATCGAACACCGACCGGACGACACCGTGGTTGCAAGCATCTCCGCTTTCTCGCGGCCCGGCCGGTGGTTCACCCGACTCGGTGGGCCCGCGAATCGGGTAGTGCAGAAGGTGATGACGCGGCGCTATCTCGACGCGTTGGTGTCACAGAAGCGATAACTTCACGTCCTGCTGTCGGAGAACTGCATGCACGGCCGCGCCGTATGCCAGATGCGGGACGATGTCGCTGAGCCAATCCTGGACCGACCAATTCCGCGGATCACTGATGCCGCGGACGGCGATCGGGATGTCCGTGGCAGCCATCGCACCCGCACCGATGGCTACGGCACCTGCTGTCGGCGACAAGCGAACTCCAATGCGGCGGACCAGGCCGGCGCCCACTGCAATGCCCAGGCCCACAGCAATTCCGCCGAGTGCGCCCAGCCCCGTCCGGCGGGACTGCATGGCACTTCCGCGCCCCGGTATTCGAACTCCGAGACTCGCGGCGACCGAATCGATCGTCTCTTCGGGGACCGTACTTGCGGGACGGCCGCGGACCACCATGTCGAGGTACGTCACCGTGTTGAGTGCGGTCACCCCGGCAGCTCCGGCGACGAGCCCGGACGTGACTGTGTTCATGACGACCCTCCCCGAAAATTCGGCCGGATGCAGCGCGGATACGCTCACAGAGCGAGCATCCCCACTCGGTGGAGTCGGCAAACCTCACGGGTAGCAGTCGGTGGCTGCCGCTGCGGTCAAGCCAAGGACAGCCGCTCGACGTGCCGCACAGCGGCCTCGAGGTGCCGGTCCGCGGTGGTCAAATCCAGACGGGCGTCACTGAGGTTGTCTATCACCTCGAGCACCATGGATTCGTCGCTGCTGGTGAGCATGCTCCGGTCGAGCAGGTCGAATGCTTCGGTCAGGTCCTTGATCCGCTGTTCGAACGCGTTCAGATCGGACCGCAGTCGAGCGGTGGACTGGGCAAGGTCGTCAACCGTCGCGGTCATGCCGGCACCCCTCGTTCGCACCTCGTCGGGTCGCGTCCGCGGAAAACCGGGCGGCCTGACTCCACCAAAGAGTTACCACCGTTCCTTGATTGGTAAACCAGGCGCGCCGGTTTCGTCGACGGGCATACGGGCGAACGATGCGGGTTATGGTCGTGCGGTGACCGATCCGTGGCAGCCCGGCGCGGCCGGCGTGCTGGAACTTCCGTCGGGTCGACGCGTGCGCGGACGGGGGCTGAGGCGCCCGCTTCCGCCCGCTCCCCATCCCACCTTTGCGCTGTATCTGCTGGGCCGCCGCCCGCCGTCCGTCGAGTGGGACCATCGCTGGCTTCGCTGGCCCGATTTCTGGTTGCCGTCCGATCGCAGCGAGGCGACGGCTGCGCTACGCGAAGTGTGGGCGCGCGCAGAGTCGGATCGCGTCGAGATCGCCTGTGGGGGAGGCGTCGGGCGCACCGGCACAGCGCTTGCCTGCCTCGCCGTACTCGACGGAGTGCCCAACTCGGCGGCGGTCGACTACGTCCGCCGGCACTATTCTCCCCGTGCCGTGGAGACACCGTGGCAACGCCGGTTCGTTGTTCGCTTCCCGTCTGCCGACGAGCCGTGAGTCGTCGGCGTGACTGACGGTTGGCTCACGACGTCCGGCGCCTCTAGACATGCAAGGACATCCAACTATAGGATGGGCTACATATTCGGAACTCCCTGATTCATCGAGCAAGAAACGGGTTCGCACAATGGTTCAAGAGCTATCCCACTTCGTCGGCGGCAAGCGTGTACCGGGTGCCTCCAACAGGTTTGGCGACGTCTACGATCCCAACACCGGTGCGGTGCAGTCGCGGGTGCCGCTGGCAGACAAGGCCGAGACCGAGGCGATCATCGCCAACGCGGTGGAAGCGCAGCGCGAATGGGCCGCTTTCAATCCGCAGAAGCGCGCACGCATCCTCATGAAGTTCCTGCAGTTGGTGCAGGGCGAGATGGACTCGCTGGCACGCCTGCTCTCGTCCGAGCACGGCAAGACCGTTCCCGACGCGAAGGGTGATATCCAACGCGGACTCGAGGTCATCGAGTTCGCTGTCGGCGCCCCACATCTGCTCAAGGGTGAGTACACCGAGTCCGCGGGCACCGGCATCGATGTGTACTCCATGCGCCAGCCACTCGGTGTCGTCGCCGGGATCACCCCGTTCAACTTCCCGGCCATGATTCCGCTGTGGAAGGCCGGACCGGCCCTCGCGTGCGGTAATGCCTTCATCCTCAAGCCCTCCGAGCGCGACCCCTCGGTGCCGCTGCGCCTCGCCGAACTGTTCCTCGAGGCCGGTCTGCCGGCCGGTGTCTTCAACGTGGTCAACGGTGACAAGGAAGTGGTCGACGTCCTCCTCACCGACGACCGCATCAAGGCAGTCGGTTTCGTCGGGTCCACCCCGATCGCGCAGTACATCTACGAGACCGCTGCTGCCCACGGCAAGCGCGCGCAATGCTTCGGCGGCGCCAAGAACCATGCCATCGTCATGCCCGACGCCGACCTCGACGAGGTGGCCGACGCGCTCATCGGCGCAGGTTACGGATCGGCCGGCGAGCGCTGCATGGCCATCTCGGTTGCCGTTCCGGTCGGCGAGGAGACGGCCGACGCTCTCGTCGCGAACCTGAAGGAGCGTGTCGCCGGCCTGAAGATCGGTCGCAGCGACGACGAGAACGCCGACTTCGGACCTCTGGTCAGCAAGGACGCCCTCGAACGCGTCGACAGCTACATCCAGATCGGCATCGACGAAGGTGCGGAGGCCGTGGTCGACGGCCGCGGGTTCACTCTCGAGGGCCACGAGAACGGCTTCTTCGCCGGGGCCACCCTGTTCGACAAGGTGACCACGGACATGCGGGTATACAAGGAAGAAATTTTCGGACCCGTCCTGCTGGTGGCCCGTGCCGCCGACTACGAAGAGGCGCTGCGTCTGCCCACCGAGCACGAGTACGGCAACGGCGTCGCGATCTTCACCCGCGACGGCGACACCGCCCGCGACTTCACGAACCGCGTGAACGTCGGCATGGTCGGCGTCAACGTCCCGATCCCCGTGCCGATCGCCTACCACACGTTCGGCGGCTGGAAGCGCTCCGGCTTCGGCGACCTCAACCAGCACGGTCCCGACTCGTTCCGCTTCTACACCAAGACCAAGACCGTGACGCAGCGTTGGCCCTCGGGCAAGAAGGAAGCAGGGTCCGCTCCTGACAACCACTTCGTCATCCCCACCATGAACTGAATCGGAACCCCATGTTTACCTTGACCGATGACGAGCGGGCGATCAGTGAGACGGCCCGTGACTTCGCGGCCGAGCATCTGGCGCCGTATGCCGTGGAGTGGGATCAGTCCAAGCATTTCCCGGTCGATGTGCTGCGTAAGGCGGCGTCGTTGGGGATGGGCGGGATCTACATCCGGGAGGATGTGGGTGGCTCGGAGCTGACCCGGGTGGACGCGGCCCGGATCTTCGAGCAGCTCGCGAGGGGGTGCCCGTCGATCGCCGCCTATATTTCGATCCACAACATGGTGACGTGGATGATCGACAGGTTCGGCACCGAGGAGCAGCGGCGTGCGTTCGTGCCGGGGTTGTGTGCGATGGATCAGTTGGGTAGTTACTGCCTGACCGAGCCGGGTGCCGGGTCGGATGCGGCGGCGTTGAGCACCCGGGCGGTCCGCGACGGTGATTCTTTTGTGCTCAATGGGGTCAAGCAGTTCATCTCCGGTGCCGGGACGTCGGATGTGTATGTGGTGATGGCCCGCACCGGGGAGGGTGGGCCGAAGGGGATTTCCGCGTTCATCGTGCCGAAGGAGTCGGCGGGGCTCTCGTTCGGGCCGAACGAGGTGAAGATGGGTTGGAACGCCCAACCGACCCGGCAGGTGATCTTCGAGGATGTGCGGGTGCCGGCGGCGAACCTCCTCGGCACGGAGGGCGGTGGGTTCCGGATCGCGATGGCCGGGTTGAACGGGGGCCGGCTCAACATCGCGGCGTGCTCGGTCGGTGGTGGGCAGGCCGCGCTGGAGAAGGCGGTCGCGTATCTCGCGGACCGGAAGGCGTTCGGTGCGCCGCTGCTCGACTCGCAGGCGTTGCAGTTCCAGCTCGCCGACATGCGCACCGAACTCGAAGCGGCCCGCACCCTGTTGTGGCGGGCCGCGGCCGCCCTCGACGAGGGGGCCCCGGAGGTGGTGGAGCTGTGCGCGATGGCGAAGCGGTTCGCCACCGACACCGGTTTCGAGGTCGCCAACAAGGCGCTGCAACTGCACGGCGGATACGGCTATCTGGCCGAGTACGGCATCGAGAAGATCGTCCGGGATCTGCGGGTGCACCAGATCCTCGAGGGCAGCAACGAGATCATGCGGGTCGTCATCGCCCGCAGCATCGTCGCGGGCGCCGGACATGGAAAACAAGGAGCGGCATGAGCGAGACAACCACCACGACCCCCGAGGTCATTGTCGACACGCGGGACGGTGTGGGCCGGCTGGTGCTGAATCGGCCCAAGGCGATCAACGCCCTCAACCACGGCATGGTTGGGCAGATCGCGGCAGCCCTGGCCGCCTGGTCCGACGATGATCGGGTGCGGGCGGTGGTACTTACCGGGGCCGGTGAGCGGGGTTTGTGCGCGGGCGGCGATATCGTGTCGATCTACCACGACGCCCGAGAGGGGGGTACCGGGTCGCGGGAGTTCTGGCGGGACGAGTACATCCTGAACGCGGCCATCGCGAACTTTCCCAAGCCGTATGTGGCGATCATGGACGGCATCGTGATGGGCGGCGGCGTCGGGGTCTCCGCGCACGGCAGCGTCCGGGTCGTCACCGAACGGTCGATGATCGGGATGCCCGAGACCGGGATCGGGTTCGTCCCCGACGTCGGCGGCACCTACCTGCTGGCCCGCACCCCCGGGGAGTTGGGCACCCACATCGCGTTGACCACCGCCCGCCTGAGCGCCGGGGACGCGATCGCGTGCGGATTCGCCGACCACTACCTCCCCTCGGCGCAGATCGACAGCTTTATCGAGGCACTCACACAGACCTCGGTCGACGACGCCCTCGCCCGGTTCACCGAACCCGCCCCGCCCTCGGAACTGGTGGCGCAGCAGGGGTGGATCGACGCCGCCTACTCCGCGGACAGTGTTCCCGACATCGTCGCCCGCCTGCGCGGCAGCGGGGTGCCGGAGGCGGAAAAGGCGGCCGAGCAGATCCTGTCGAAGTCGCCGACCGCGTGCGCGGTCACCCTGCAATCGTTGCGCCGGGCCCGGGCGGCGGGCAGCCTCGAGGAAGTCCTCAACGAGGAGTTCCGGGTGTCCGTGGCCTGCCTGTCCTCCCCTGATCTGGTCGAGGGCATCCGCGCGCAGGTGGTGGAGAAGGACCGCAACCCGCAGTGGTCCCCCGCCACCCTCGACGAGGTGACCGACGAGCAGGTCGAGGCGTTCTTCGCCCCGCTCGGGGACCTCGAACTCGGCCTCACCCCACCCACCCCCACAGCCACAGCAACAGCCACAGCCGTTCCGGCTGCTTCGGCCAGCGATACGCGTCCAGGAGGGACTGCATCATGAGCACTATCGGATTTCTCGGACTCGGCCACATGGGTGGTCCGATGGCGGCCAACCTCGTCAAGGCCGGGCACACGGTGGTCGGTTTCGACCTCGCGCCCGCCGCCCTCGAACAGGCAGTGAAAGACGGTGTCACCGTCGCCGAGTCGGCCGTCGACGCCGTCCGCGAGGCCGAGGTCGTGATCACGATGCTGCCGAACGGCAAGCTCGTCCTCGGCCTGTATGCGGAGATTTTGCCGGCCGCGAAGCCGGGCACCCTGTTCATCGATTCCTCCACCATCGACGTCGCGGACGCCCGCGCCGCGCACGACGAAGCCGTCACCGCCGGGCACCGCTCGGTCGACGCCCCCGTCTCCGGTGGGGTCGTGGGCGCGGCCGCGGGCACGCTCGCGTTCATGGTCGGCGGTGCCGATGAGGACTTCGAGGCCGCGAGGCCGCTGCTCGAGGTGATGGGCAAGAAGGTGGTGCACTGCGGCAACCCCGGGAACGGGCAGGCCGCGAAGATCTGCAACAACATGATTCTGGGGGTGTCGATGATCGCGGTCAGCGAGGCCTTCGTCCTCGGCGAAAAGCTGGGACTGAGTCACCAGGCGTTGTTCGACGTCGCCTCGAACGCGTCCGGGCAGTGTTGGGCGTTGACCACCAACTGCCCGGTGCCCGGACCGGTACCGACCAGCCCGGCCAACAACGACTACCAGCCCGGTTTCGCGGCCGCGTTGATGGACAAGGACCTCGGTCTCGCCGCGACCGCGTTGACCACCAACGGCGTGGAGGCCGACCTCGGGCTGCGGGCCGCCGAACTGTATCGCCGGTTCCACGCCGCCGGGCACGGCGGCGAGGACTTCTCGGCCATCGTCAACGACATCCGCGACCGCTCCACCGCACAGACCGCGCAGGCCGGGGGGAACCAGTGACCGATTTCGAGACCATTCTGCTCGACCGTCAGGGCCGGGTCGGGATCATCACCCTGCACCGCCCGAAGGCCCTCAACGCCCTGAACTCACAGCTGATGCGCGAGGTCGTCGCCGCGGTGGAGGAGTTGGACAAGGATTCCGAGATCGGGGCCATCCTGATCACCGGATCGGATCGGGCGTTCGCCGCCGGCGCCGACATCAAGGAGATGCAACCCAAGTCGTACATGGACGTCTACCTCGACGACTTCTTCTCCGCCTGGGACAAGGTGGCCGCGGCCCGCACCCCCACCATCGCCGCGGTCGCCGGGTACGCGCTCGGCGGTGGATGCGAGTTGGCGATGCTCTGCGACATCCTGATCGCCGCGGACACCGCGAAGTTCGGGCAACCCGAGATCAAACTCGGGGTCATCCCCGGGATCGGCGGCTCGCAGCGGCTGACCCGGGCGGTCGGTAAGGCCAAGGCGATGGAACTGTGCCTGACCGGCCGGAACATGGACGCCGAGGAAGCCGAACGCGCCGGACTGGTCTCGAGGATCGTGCCCGCCGCGGACCTGCTCGACGAGGCCCTGCAGACCGCGACCACCATCGCCGACATGTCGCTCCCGGTGGCGATGATGGCGAAAGAAGCCGTCAACCGGTCCTTCGAAACCACCCTCACCGAAGGAATCCGCTTCGAACGACGAGTCTTCCACTCCACCTTCGCCACCGAAGACCAAAAAGAAGGCATGACCGCGTTCGTCGAAAAACGCCCACCGGTATTCAAACACCGCTAGTAGCCGTCACGAGAACTGTTGCCCCGCACCGAAAAACGGTGCGGGGCAGCAGTCGTCTCACCACTTGGTGGGGGCGTCTCCGGTGTCGAAATCTCCTGCCGCGCGGCGCAGTTCGGCGAGGATCGTGACCAATTGTTCCAGCTTGTCGCCGGACACGCCGGGACTCGAGAACACCTGGGCGTTGAGTCGCTCGGTGGACTCGACGGCGAGTTTCCTTCCCGCGTCGGTGATTTCGATCAGGGTCGCACGGCGATCGCTGGGGTGGGGCACGCGTCGCACGAGATTCGCCGTCTCGAGCCGGTCGACGGCGTTCGTCACGCTGGTCGGGTGAACCTGAAGGCGCGCGCTGGCCTTCGCCATCGGGAGCGCGCCGGTGCGCGTGAACGTCAGCAGTGTCAGCAATTCGTACCGGGCGAACGTGAGCCCCGACGGCTTGAGCACCTCTTCCACCCGGGCCATCATGATCTGCTGTGCCCGCATCACCGAGGTCACCGCAGCCATCCCGTCGGCAACATCACCCCAGCCGTGCTTCGTCCACTGCCGGTGGGCCTCTTCGATGGGGTCGAGATGAAGTGGTGACGGTGGTGGCATGCGTCGATCATCCCATGTCGGGTGACGGGCTGCGAAAGCGCGCGGACTGTGTCGTCAGCGCGCGTCCGCCCGCGCGGTGGCAAGCAGTGCCACGAGTCCGAGGGCGACGCACATCGTCATCGTCGCACCGAGGGCGACTCCCGTATTGCCGAGGACTCCGACGAGCGGAGCGATGAGCGCGCCGATGCCGAACTGCAGGGCGCCGAGCATGGCAGCGGCGGTGCCGGCTGCCTCGCCATGCCTGCCGAGTGCCAGTGCCGGGGCGTTGGGCAGGACGAACCCGACACCGGCGAGCAGGAACCACAGTGGAATGACGAAGCCGACCAGACCGCCGAGTTCGAGGTAGGCGGTCACCAGCAAGGCGGCGCCCGCTACGGTCGCGAAGGCCAGTGAGGCGATCGTGATCTGCTGGGGCGACCACCGGGCGAGGGCGCGGACGTTGAGCTGGGAGGCGCCGATCAGAGCGATCGCGCCTGAGCTGAACAGCAGCGCGAACTGCTGCTCGTCGAGGCCGTACTGATTCTGGAATACGAAGGACGCGCCGGAGACGTAGGCGAACAACGAGGCCATCCCGACGCTGGAGACCAGTGTGAGCACCATGAACTTGCGGTCACCGAGAAGGCTTTTGTACGTCGACAGCACCGAGGAGAGGTTGCTGGTGCGTCGTCGCTCCGGTGGGAGCGTCTCCTTCAGGGCGAGTGCGCCGATCAGTGCCGTGAGCGTTCCGATGAGCGCGAGGACGACGAAAATCCCGCGCCAGTCCAAAGCGATGAGGAGCGCGCCGCCGATGCTGGGGGCGAGCACGGGTGCGACACCCAGGACGAGCATCAGCCGTGACATGACGACCGCGACCATGTTTCCGCTGTACAGGTCACGTACCACGGCAACGGCGACGACGGCGGCTGCGGCGGCGCCGATGCCCTGGAACACCCGGAGCGCACCGAGCACGGCGACGGTCGGCGCGAAGACAGCGAGCACTGAGGCGAGGACATGCAGGCCGATTCCGGCGATCAACGGTCGCCGGCGCCCGAGGCTGTCCGCGAGCGGACCGACGATCAACTGGCCGAGCGCGAGGCCCAGCAGCGTCCCGGTGATGGTCAACTGCACGGCCGACGACGACGCTCCGAGGTCGGTGCCGATGTCGGGGAGGGCGGGCAGGTACATGTCGATGGTGAACGGTCCGAGCGCGATGAGTGCGCCGAGCACCAGCACGATCCGCAGGCTCGGCCGATCGGCTGCGGCGGTGCCGGTGTCGGGGGTTGCTTGTGCCCGAAGTCGGGTAGGTGAGGCGGAGGTCTCATCGATAGCCGTCATAAGGGGGGACAGCAACGAGGACACCTGGTTTGTTCCCGCATCGGCGTGTCGGCCCGGAACCGGGATCAAAATCACAGTGAATCGAAACCTTTCGGCGTCGATGCCCTCCGGGCAGTATCAGCTCTACCCCGCGGGTGTGGCTGAGATGGTGAGGCACCGGCCTGCAAAGCCGTTCACACGGGTTCGAGTCCCGTCACTCGCTCGCGGAAGACCGGCAGGCGCACGATGCGCCTGCCGGTCTCGATACGTAGGCACGGGTAGTACCGCGTGCCGATCACCCGTCTTCGAGGCGAATGCCGTGGTCGACGCCTGCGGCCGGAAGCAGACAGTAGAGGCCGCGCTCGCAGAGGTCGATCATTTCTGAGCGCGACATCGTCGGGTGATCGACCCACGACAGGACGATCTCTTCCATAAATGCCTGCCATCCCTGGATCGCCGCCTCGAGTGCCGGGGTCGTCGATACTCCGACTTGCGCGAGCGCACGTCCGATCTCCTGGGTGAACGTGTGCCGCATTCCCCGGTAGATCTTTCGCATGCCGTCGTCCCCGCTGCCCGCCATGCGCATGACGGCCAAATAAATCGCGGGGTGCGCGATCACCGCCTCGGCGAACGTCTCGACACCCGCACGCAGTTGCGCCGAAAGGGGGAGCGACGTGTCGGGCGTCATCCTCCGCTGCAACTCGGTGGCCGAGGCTTCGAGCACTGCGTTGCGAAACCCGTGCTTGTTCTTGAAGTAGTGGAACAACAGTGGCGACGAGACGCCTGCCTCGGCCGCCACCTGATCCATCGACAGCTGCTCGAACGGCACCGAGTCGAGGAGTCGCATGGCGACATCGAGGATCTGCGCGCGCCGATCTGCGGGGGAGCGGGGAGCGGCGGGCATCTCTGCACTCTAAGGGACGGGACGGCACACCCCATTGACTTTCACTCAACGGTGTACGTAACGTCGTGTAACACCAACTGAGTGTGAGGAGCGCAACATGTCGGACTTCGACATAGTGGTCGACGGAGGGCTGTGGTTCGACGGAACCGGGTCTGCGCCTCGCCGCCGGAACCTGGGCATTCGCGACGGAGTCGTCGTCAGGGCCTCCGCGGAGCCCCTCCCCGTCGGGCCCGACACCGAAGTGATCGACGCGGCGGGCAAGTGGGTGGTGCCCGGCTTCGTCGACGTGCACACGCACTACGACGCCGAGGTCCTGGTCAGCCCCGGCCTGCCCGAATCCGTCCGGCACGGCGTCACCACCGTTGTCCTCGGGAACTGCTCGTTGTCGACGGTGTATTCGACACCCCGTGAATGCGCCGACCTGTTCAGCCGGGTCGAGGCCGTACCCCACGACTCGGTGCTGCGCATCCTCGACGACAACAAGAGTTGGCAGAATCCGGCCGAGTACGTCGACGCGCTCGAATCGCTTCCGCTCGGTCCCAATGTTGCCGGTTTCATCGGGCACTCCGACATTCGCACCCGCGTGCTGGGGCTCGCCGCGGCACCGACAGGCGGGTGAAGCCCAGCGCCGGAGAACTCGAGCGGATGGGTGCGATGGTCACCGAGGCCCTCGATGCGGGTTTCCTCGGTCTGTCATCGATGACGAATGCGCTCGACAAGATCGATGGCGACGAATATCGTTCGCGTTCTTTGCCTTCCACTTATGCGCGGTGGCGCGAATTCCGCTTCCTCAACCGGATCCTGCGCGAGCGCGGCAAGATCCTGCAGAGCGCACCCACGATCAACCTGCATCCCAACATTCTCGGATTCTTCGCCGAGAGTTCGGGTCTCGGCCGCCGCAGGCCCCTCAAGACGTCGCTACTCTCCGCGGCGGATTCCAAGGCGTACCCGCCGATCGTGTACTTCATGCTCGGTGCTGCGCCGCTGCTCAACAGATTCGCCAAGACCGACTTCAAGTGGCAGCACCTGCCCGTGCCGTTCACCGTGTACGCGGACGGCATCGATCTGGTGGTGTTCGAGGAGTTCGGCGCGGGCGCGGCCGCGCTGCACCTCAAAGACCAGGTGGAGCGCAACGCGCTGTTGCAGGACGAGTCGTACCGGCGTCAGTTCCGGAAGGAGTACGACGACAAGTTCAGCCCGCGCATCTGGCACCGCAACTTCTACGACGCCGTCATCGTCGGATGTCCCGACGAGACGTTGATCGGCAGCACCTTCGGCGCGGTCGGTGAGCTGCGCGGCGTCCATCCGGTCGACGCCTACCTCGACCTCGTCGTGAAGTACGGCACGGACCTCCGGTGGCGCACCACCATCGCCAATCACCGGCCGAAGTTCGCGAAGAAACTGGCCGCCAGTTCCGGTGTGCAGATGGGCTTCGGGGACGCCGGCGCGCACCTACGCAACATGGCTTTCTACAACTACCCCATCCGGTTGCTGAAGCGTGTCAAGGACGCGCAGACCGACCGCACGCCGTTCCTGACGGTCGAGCGGGCCGTCCACCGCCTCACCGGCGAGCTGGCCGACTGGTACGGCATCGATGCCGGTCACCTAAGGGAGGGCAACCGCGCCGATCTGGTCGTGATCGACCCCGCCGGACTCGACGACACGGTCGACGGACTGTTCGAGGCCGAGGTTCCCGAGTACGGCGGCCTGCGAAGAATGGTCAACCGCAGCGACGGCGCCGCTGTCGCTACCGTGATCAACGGCAAGCTCGTCTACCGGGACGGACAGTTCACCGGTGGCTTCGGCGTACACAAGACGGGGAAGTTCCTGCGCGCCGGGTTGTCCGGTGCGCACGCCCGTGACCGTGTGGAGAGTGATCGATGACAGGCAACGGACGCGTCACCACGTTCATCAGGAACGGGCTGACGTTCGACGTTCGCGACGAGGGTCCGATCGACGGAGCCCCCGTGGTGCTGCTCCACGGTTTCCCACAGGATTCGAGATCATGGGACAAGGTGGCGCCGCTGCTGCACAGGCGCGGTTTCCGCACCCTTGCGCCGGACCAGCGCGGCTATTCGGCCGGGGCCAGGCCTCGCGCCCGTTGGGCGTACCGCACCTCGGAATTGGTAGCGGACGTCGTCGCGCTCATCGACCAGGCAGGCCTCGGCCCGGTGCATGTCGTCGGGCACGACTGGGGCGCTGCGGTGGCGTGGGGTATCGCGGCGGAACTGCCCGACCGGATCCGCACGCTCACGGCGTTGTCGGTGCCGCACCCGGCGGCGTTCCTGCGGGCGATGCTCACCAGTCGTCAGATCCTGCTGTCCTGGTACATGTTCGCGTTCCAGCTGCCGTGGATCCCGGAGCGGATGATCGCCTCGGACGGTTACGGCTACCGTGCCCTGCTCTCCAGCGGGCAGGCCCCGGACCGGGCGAAGCGCGACCTCGAATCGATGCGCGACCGGAGTCGAGCTCGGGGGGCCCTGAACTGGTATCGCGCAATGTTCTTGGCCTCGCCGGGTTCGGTGACCGGCAAGGTCCGCGTACCCACTCTCTTCGTCTGGAGCGACGGCGACACGGCAATCGGCCCGGTAGGACCCGAACTGACCGCGAGGTTCGTCGACGGCCCGTACACGTACGAGGTGCTGCACGGCGTAAGCCACTGGATCCCCGACGAGGCCGCCGAGCGCCTCGACGAACTACTCGGCAACCACTTGCGCGATCACTAGCGACCCGTCGCGATACCTGGCACTCGCCTGATGTCGTCACACCGACCGGCTCTCCGCTGTCGGTGAACGCCGCCTCGTCCGGGAACATCGTCTGGAAAACTCCGGAGGTATGGAACCGCAGCGCAGACTCACGTTGGTGACGGGCGCTCCCGAGCACCCGCGGGAGGAGCCGCTGGTGCGCGAGCTCTACGGGCGGGTGCTTCGGGACGCGCGCCGGGACCAAGACCGCAGTCTCGAGGATGTCGCCGCAGAGGTCGGCATGTCCAAGCAGTACCTCTCCGAAATCGAACGCGGCAAGAAGGAACCGTCCTCGGAAATGCTGCGCGCAGTGTGTGGTGCGCTCGGTCTGCCGGTGGAACACCTGCTGTTCCGGTCGGGGCGCCGGATCGGTGCCACGAACAGGAACGCCGGACGAGGCACTCCCACGATGCTCGCGGCCTAGTTCTCCTGTCCCGTGGTGATCAGTGTGTCGGCCAACCCGTAGTCGATGGCCTCCCGGGCGCTGAAGATTCGATCCCGGTCGGTGTCCTGACGAAGACGGTCGATGCTCTGCCCGCTGTGCTTGCTGAGAATTTCTTCGGTCTGCGAACGGACCCGCAGTATTTCGGCGGCTTGCAGGGCGAGATCGGAGATTGTGCCACTGCCCTGCGTGGACGGTTGATGCAACAGAACTCGGGAATGTGCGAGAACGTGACGGTGTCCCTTCGTTCCCGCGGCCAGTAGCACGGCGGCGGCCGATGCGGCCTGGCCCATGCAGTACGTCGCGATCGTCGGCCGCAGGAACTGCATCGTGTCGTAGATCGCGAGCATCGCCGTGGTGGACCCGCCGGGTGAGTTGATGTAGAGCCCGATCTCCCGGTCGGAGCTGTCTGCCTGAAGGTGAAGTAGTTGAGCCATCACCACATTGGCGACACCGTCGTCGATCTCCGTGCCGAGAAAGACGATCCGTTCGTTCAACAGCCGGCTGAAGATGTCGAACGACCTCTCACCCGCCGGCGTCCGCTCGATGACATTTGGAATGGTGTACAGGGACATGGCGTCAGAGTCCTATCCTGGGAGCGGTGGTGTGGGGCGCGATTTCGGCGAAGGTCGATACCACCCGGTCGACGATCCCGTACTCACGGGCCTCGTCTGCGGTGAACCAGCGATCGCGGTCGCTGTCGGCTGCGATTTCCTCGACAGGCCTACCGGTTTCGTCGGCGAGTATCTGCTGCGATTGACGTTTCATCCGTTCGAGACTTTCGGCCTGAATGGCGATGTCGACGGCTGTTCCGCCGATGCCTGCCGAGGGCTGGTGCATCATGATCCGGCTGTGCGCGAGAGCGATTCGCTTGCCTCGGGTTCCGGAGCAGAGAAGCACTTGCCCCATGCTGGCCGCAAAACCCATGGCCACCGTGACCACGTCGTTGGGGATCAGTTTCATGGTGTCGTAGATGGCCAGTCCCGCGAAGACGGAACCGCCCGGCGAATTGATGTAGATGACGATGTCGCGATCGGGGTCGGCGGCCGCGAGCAGAACCAGCTCCGAGCAGGCACGCTCCGCCATTGCGTCGTCCACTTCGCCCGTGAGGCGGATGGTTCGCTGACGGAAAAGCCGGTCTGCCAGTAGATCGCGGTAGTTGAGGTCAGCAAGTGTGGCTGTAGTCATGACCTCAGTACTACCGCCGTATGAGTACTCGATCGGCGATTGTCTGCTGTGGGCAGACACGGCATCTAGACGTCGGAACATCGGTGGGCACGATGTGACGCAGATCGCGCGCGTCGCTTCGGGCCCCTCGGACCAAGGTCGAGCTGGGCATTTACCCAGAAAGGTGTCGGGGCGGCGACGAGTAGATGAACTACGCACGACCGGAACGTGAACGACGTAAACAGACCGCTCGGCCAGTGGACATCGGTCTGTCTCCGAGTGGATTTGATGGTTAGGGTGCCCTCATGCACGTTCTGTTCGTTTGTAGCGGCAACGTCTGCCGTTCGCCGATCGCAGAGCGGTTGACGCGCGCCTATGCCGTGGACCGCGGTATTTCGCATCTCACTGCGGAAAGCGCCGGTGTGCGGGCGCTGGTCGGATTCCCCATCGAACCGATCGCGGCGAGAGTAGTGGAAGGTCTGGGCGCCAGCGCCGACGGTTTCACCGCACGACGACTACGCCCCGAGATGATCAAGAGAGCCGACCTCGTGCTGGCCATGACCGAGCAGCTCCGGGATCGCTCGATGGAGCTGGTCCTCGGGACGAGTCACTGCACGTTCACGCTGCGCGAAGCGCACCGGATCGCGAGGGACACCGGTGCCCGGACCGTCGCCGAACTTGCCGTAGCGCGACGGGACTACGGGCCCATCGAGCACCCGAACATCAGCGACCCGGTCGGGCTGAGCGAGGCCGCGTTCACGCAGGTGGGTGATCAGATCGCCGCGTCGTTGATGTCACTGCTCGATGTACTCGACCTCGAGTCGGCCACGAATCCCGAGGTCGACGAGGCCATGTGTCCGGATCCCGCGCCGGAGCCGGAGCCGGAGCCCGAGCCCGTGCCGACGCCGGACCGGGCCCCCACGCCGACGGCGGCGCCGACGTTCATGCTGCCCTTGTCGCCGCGACCCCTCGTCGCGGCGCGGGCGGCGTCGTCGATCCTCGACTACCCCGTCACCTGGTAGCACTGAACCGGTAGTCGGCGAACCTTTCATCCACCTGTTCAGGCGAGAGTCCGAAGTCCTCGAGGGTGTACTTGTGGGACGGCCGTCGGTCGCCGGCGCGGCTCTCGGCATGCATGGCCTCCATGGCCGACTGCGCCGACGGGGTCAGCTCGAGGCCGAAATGGGTGTAGACACCCTCTACGGTCCCCAGTGGGTCCGCCACGAAGTCGTGATAGTCGACGTCGAGGAACTGGGCGCTGTCGTGCCGAGCGCGGACTTCGGTGAACTGCTCGAGCCCGCGCGCCCACAAGTCGAGCTGGCTCTCACCGATCACGTTGCCGCGGAACTTCTCGGACCATCCGTCGGTTGCCTGCTCCGCCAGGCTGCACACCGAGGGGACGATGGTGCGTGGGGGCCGGTGCGTCTGGATTACCACAGCATCCGGATACACCGCGAGTAACTCGTCGAGGGCGAACAAATGGCTGGGATTTTTGAGCACCCAGCGGCGGTCGCGGTCGGGGAGACCGATCAATTGCAGGTTCTTCTTGTGCCGCTGATAGGCGTTGGTCCACGTCTGACCGGCAAGCCACTGCGAGTACGTCGGCAGATTCGCAAGGCACTCGTAGGAAATCGATTTGAAGGTCTGCCGGAGCAGCTGCCAGCATTCCTCGACCTCGCTCGCGGACATGTAGTGCACACCCATGAACTCGGGCCGTTCGATGTGGTGACGACTGAAGCCCTCCTCGATCTTCTGGAACACCGGATTCGACGCCCACGTTTCCCGCGGCGGCCGTGGTTGTGGCATCTCCGTCAACCACATCTCGAGTCCCTGGTGCGACGGATCGGCAGTCAAGAGCCGGTGCAGAGCCGTGGTCCCGGTTCGTGGAAGCCCGGTGACGAAGATGGGGCGGTCGATCGAAACGTCGGCGTACTCGGGGTTCTGCTTCCACGCGGCCTCGCTGAGCAACCGGGCCACCAGCGCGCCGCGCAGGAAGACCCGCGCGACCTTGCTGCCCAGCGGTGTCAGTTGCTCGTCGGTGGCGTAGGAGTCCAGCAGTACGCCGAGTGCTTCGGTGTAGTCGTCGGAGCCGAAGTCGGTCAACCCGGTCATGCGGGTCGCCGACTCGTGTAGGTCCTCGACCGTGCCGACGGTGGTGCGCTCACTCATGATGGTCCGGTTCTCTCTCGCTAGTGATGGAATTCGCCGCAGTTGACGTCGAGGCACTGACCGGTGATGGCCCGTGCCATCGGCGATGCGAGAAAGATGACGGCGTCGGCCACTTCGTCGGTCTCGGGCAACCTCTTCAGATCGGTGCCCGCGGCGGTGTGCTCGTAGATCTGCTCCATCGTCGTCCCGTACTTCTCGGCCTGGTGTGCGAAGTACTGTTGCAACGTGGCTCCCCAGATATAGCCCGGTGCAACGGAGTTCACCCGGATTCCCTGCGGCCCGAGCTCCGTCGCGAGAGATTGCGACATGGCCAGAAGGGCGGATTTCGCCATCTTGTAACTGCCGTAACGCTCCTGCGAGTGGCGGAGAACCATCGAGTTGATGTTCACCACCGCGCCCGAAGATTCGGCCAGAGCCGGGGTGAAGAGTTGAGTCAGGCGGAGCGCGCCGAGGACGGTCAGTTCGAAACTACTGCGAATCGAATCGAAGTCGGTGCGGGCCAGAGGTTTCATCGACGGGACCGAGAACGCGTTGTTCACGAGTACGTCGACCTTGCCGTACGCATCGACTGCCGCGGCGACGAGATTCTCCGCCGAGGCGGGGTCGGTGATGTCCGTCGGAACCGTCACCGCGCGGCGGCCGAGCGTGATGATCTCCTTGGCCACCTCCTCGAGCCGGGAGGCGGTGCGAGCGGCGAGCACCATGTCGGCGCCTGCTTCCGCACACCGCACCGCGAGCGTGCGACCCAAAGCGGGTCCGACACCGGAAATGACGACTACTTTGTCGCGCAGCAGGTTGCTGTCGCTCACGGCGGCGCTCATCCCAGCATCCGATCCGCGACAGCCGCTTGCCGCGCAGCGATCCGCGCGGCATAGCCCTCGCGTGTGATGGTGTTGGACCGGTAATACGGGAGCTTTCCGGGGATCTCCTCGATCCCGACGATCTCGATACGGGGCCCGTCGGCCTCGGTCAGTTCCCGGGACACTCGCTGCCAACGGAATTGGAGGTAGCCGCGAAGATGACCTGTCGTCTCGATCCAGTTGGTGACTCCCGGATCGGCTTCGCTGACGACGAGACGAATCATCCCATCGGGGTCCACCTGCGACTGCGAGACGTTCAGCGACGTTTGGTGGTTGATGTAGTCGAGGGAGATGTACCACAGACTGCCGAGCTGAAATCCCTGGTACGGAGCGTCGGACCGCGGAACGGTGATGATGATGGCCTGGTCCTCGGAGATGTCGTAGTGACCGACGGAGGAGTACTGGGTGGCCAATCCGCCCGGTGTGAGCCGGGGTTCGGTCATCGTGTTGACCGGAAGGTTGAGATAGAACCACTCGGGGAACTGCAGCCACGTCTTGACCCGTGACACGAGTGCCTTGCCTGCTTGCGCATAGCGCTTCTCCACCGACTCCCGGGTGAGGGGATCCGGCGCGGTACCGCTCGTGTCGGCGCGCGCGATGCGGATCGTTCCACGTCGCTGGCTCCAATCGCTGTAGACCTCGCGGACCACCAGTTGGGAGGACCCGGGCGCGAGCGGAAAATAGTTGCGCCTGCTCGCATCCGGCCCTGCCCCCGGGCCGAACCGGAGCTCGAAGCTGCCGTCGGCGGCGATATCGATCTCACGATCGTCGAAAGCGGTCACACTGCCGGGCACATCTGCGGCGGTGTAGTTTCCGCTGAGAATCTGGAAACTCAGGTCTGCTGTGGTGCCTCGCGTGCCAGTGACGACGTATTCGACGTCGTCACTGATCCGTGCGCCGAAGTACAGGGTGTCGGGGTTGTCGAGGCCCATCTTCATGTATGGCCCCGTGCCGGAGATGAACGTCGGGTGGGATCGTTCGGTGGCCCAGGCGGCATGGGTTGTCGCGAGGATTCCGCCGGCGAGGTACCGGTAGCCCTCGAGCAGATCCTGCTCGGTCCGGATGTGGGGGGCGGTCTCGATCAGTTTCTCGGCCTCGGCCAGGGCGTCGGCGAATGGGTCGGTCAGCACACCGTGCTCCTCACGATGGGGTGGTACATATATGTACCTGCGTGGTAGAACGTGATGGACCGACAATAGAACGTGTTCTAAGGAGTGGTCAATGACTGCCATGGACGACGGCGTCGACAGAGCCCAGGGGCGACGGTCCCCGCCGACTGAACGGGTGGTGCAGGTGCTCGACTTCCTGGTGTCCCGCAAGGAGCACCGGTTCGGCCTCTCCGAGCTCTCGCGGACCCTCGACATCAGTAAGCCGACGTGTCTCGGCATTCTCACCGAGCTGGTCCGCGGCGGCTATCTGGTCCGCGACCCGGTTACGAAGTCCTACGGCCTCGGCCCCGCACTGATCGCGGCTGGGCGTGCGGCGCAGCAGGGATTCGCCGCCGGTCCGGTCGCGCGCAGGCATCTCGCGGCTCTCAGTGCCGAGTATCAGACGACGTGTACGGCGTCGGCGGTGGTGGGCGACCGGATCACCGTTCTGGAACTGACGAGCCCTCCCGGCGTGCGAGCGGCTGCCAAGGTGGGGGAGATGTACCCATTCGCACCACCCGTCGGCCTGATGTATGTGCTCTGGGACGGTGAAGATGCGCTGCAGTCGTGGCTGCGGCGAGAACCGACCCTGCCGGTTCGCCTCGATCGGGAGCGGCTGCGCAAGGTGGTCGAGGAATGCTCACGGACGGGGTATCTCGTCGAAACGCTCACTCCGGTGGGTCAGCGTTTGCACACCTTGATGGCCGGCGTGGCCGCCCACGATCTGCCTGCGGAACTACGCGACGTTCTCGGCGAGATGGTGTCCAGTCTGGGTGAGCGCGTGCACCTCGATGCCGAACATGCCGATCCCGGCGCGATGCATCCGGTCAGCCTGATTGCCGCGCCGACATACGACGCGGAGGGGCATCAAGCCATGGTGCTCACGTTGTATGTGGGCGCGGAACTCGCATCGGACGACATCGCTCGTCGAGGCAAGGCCCTCGCGGCGGCCGCGGACGCGATCACCCAGGAGGTGGGGGGACGCCGGCCTCGCAGAGGCGGGCATTGACCTACTTCTGAAACACGTTCTATTGTCGAGGGGACCTTTTCGACCGGACCGGTCCAAATATGAACCGCGCTCGGTTCGGCACTCGCGACGAGGAGTCGCCCCATGACCTCATCCATGGCACCGCCCGTCTACGAGCTGTCGCACCTCCGCGCGCTCGAGGCCGAGGCAGTGCACATCTTTCGTGAAGTGGCCGCGACGTTCGAGCGTCCGGTTCTGCTCTTCTCCGGTGGCAAGGATTCTGTGGTGATGCTCCACGTCGCCGCGAAGGCATTCTGGCCCGCACCTGTTCCTTTCGCCGTCATGCACGTGGACACCGGGCACAATTTCGACGATGTGATCGAGTTCCGTGATCGCACGGTCGAGCGCCTCGGACTGCGGTTGGTGGTTGCACGTGTGCAGGACGACATCGATGCCGGACGTGTCAGCGAAGAGACGGGAGCCCGGGCCAGCCGGAATCGGCTCCAAACTGCGGCGCTGCTGCGCGCGATCACGGACAACGGCTTCGACGCCGTCTTCGGTGGTGCCCGCAGGGACGAGGAAAAGGCGCGCGCGAAGGAGCGGATCTTCAGCTTCCGTGACGAGTTCGGACAGTGGGAGCCTCGGGCGCAGCGCCCGGAACTGTGGAGCCTCTACAACGGGCGGCACCGCAAGGGTGAGCACATCAGGGTCTTCCCGCTGTCCAACTGGACCGAACTCGACATCTGGCAGTACATCAGCGAGGAAGGCATCGACCTTCCCCCGCTCTACTACGCACACCGCCGCGAGGTGGTGCCCCGCGACGGAATGCTCCTTGCGCGTACTCGTTTCCTGACACTGCTGCCCGGCGACGAACCGTACGAGGCGCTCGTGCGGTTCCGGACCGTCGGCGACGCCACCTGTACGGGATGCGTCGAATCCTCGGCCACCACGGCCGAGGCCGTCGTGACGGAGGTGGCGGCCAGCCGAGTCACCGAGCGTGGGGCGACCCGGGCGGACGACCGGATCTCCGAGGCCGGCATGGAGGATCGCAAGAAGGAAGGATACTTCTGATGCCGCAGCTACTTCGGGTCGCGACCGCGGGAAGTGTCGACGACGGCAAGTCCACTCTCATCGGCCGTCTGCTCTATGACTCCAAGGCGATTTTCGAGGACCAACTCGAGTCGGTGGAGCGCACCAGCCGCGAACGAGGCGACGAGCACGCCGACCTCGCTCTGCTCACCGACGGCCTTCGCGCGGAACGGGAGCAGGGCATCACCATCGATGTCGCGCACCGCTACTTCGCTACCCCGCACCGTAAATTCATCATCGCGGACACGCCGGGACACGAGCAGTACACCCGGAACATGGTGACCGGTGCCTCGACCGCCGACCTGGCATTGATTCTCGTCGACGCCAGAAAAGGGGTGCTCGAGCAAACCCGTAGGCATGCCTTCATCGCGAGCCTTCTCGGGATCCCGCACCTGGTGTTATGCGTGAACAAGATGGATCTGGTGGGGTGGTCGGAGCAGCGGTTCGAGGAGATCAAGGAAGAGTTCCGTCAGTTCGCAATCAAACTCGAGGTGCACGACCTCACCTTCATCCCCGTCTCCGCGTTGCGTGGCGACAACATCGCGCAGCGGACGGCCAACATGTCCTGGTACGAGGGCGCATCACTGCTGCACCATCTCGAGCAGGTGCACGTCGCCTCCGACCGCAATCTCATCGACGCGCGCTTCCCGGTGCAGTATGTGGTGCGGCCGCAACGGCAGACCGATTCCACCTGGCACGACTTCCGAGGCTATGCAGGCACGATCGCCAGCGGAGTATTCAAGCCGGGGGACGAGGTGGTGGCGCTCCCGTCGGGATTCACCTCGAGGATCAGCGCCATCTGGGGGCCGGGCGGAACGACCCTCGACGAGGCTTTCGCACCGTCCGCGGTGTGCGTACAGCTGGTCGATCAGTTGGACGTCGGCCGCGGAGACATGTTGTGCCGCCCCAACAATCGTCCCCTCGTCGGCAGCGAACTCGACGCCATGGTGTGCTGGTTCAGTGACCAGGCTTCCCTGAATCCGGACGCGCGGTACACCCTGCTCCACACCACCCGCGCCGTCAGGGCCACGGTGGCCCGCCTCGACTATCGGCTCGACGTCAACACCCTGCACCGCGACGACACGGCCCGCTCGCTCTCACTCAACGAGATCGGCCGAGTGCAGCTGAAGATCTCCCAACCGCTGATGTTCGACCCGTACCGCCGCAACCACGTGACGGGCAGTTTCGTTCTCGTCGACGAGAGCACGAACAACACCGTCGGTGCCGGAATGATCACCGGGCCGACCCTCTCCCCGGCGAAGGTGGTGTGGCATGCGGCGGCAGTGTCGCGCGAGGAGCGGTCCACCCGTGGTCGCACCGTCTGGCTCACCGGGCTCTCCGCTTCGGGGAAGTCCACCGTCGCGGTCGAACTCGAGCGGCGGCTGGTCGCCTCCGGCGTGCCCGCGTACCGGCTCGACGGCGACAACCTGCGACACGGGCTGAACTCCGATCTGGGGTTCGGTGCCGCGGACCGCTCGGAGAATGTCCGACGGGTAGGTGCGGTGGCGCAGTTGCTTGCCGATGCGGGCGTCGTCGCGATCGCCTCCCTCATCAGCCCCTACCGAGCGGATCGCGAGCGCGTGCGCGAAGAGCACCGGGCCGCCGGGCTCGACTTCGTCGAAGTGTTCGTCGACACGCCGGTCGAACGATGCGAGGCCCGTGATCCCAAGGGCATGTATGCGAAAGCGCGGGCAGGGGAGATCACGGGATTCACCGGAGTCGACGACCCGTACGAGGCACCCGAGCGCGCGGAACTCGTACTCCGGCCGGAGGACGGCACGCCGACCGAACAAGCAGCGAAGATTATGGAATTGTTGAGGCGTGACCTCTGACGCGCGGCTCGCGGCCGATATCGCCTCCGGTGCCGGTGCCCTGTTGCTGGATATCCGTGCTGCCGGACTCGGATCCGCGGACGGGCGTGAGCTGGGCCGACGCGGTGACGTCGCCGCCGACGCCTTCATCGCCGGAAAGCTGGCCGCCGAGCGTCCTGGGGATTCCATCCTTTCCGAGGAGTCGGCCGACGACCGGTCTCGCCTCGACAGCGATCGGGTCTGGATCATCGATCCCCTCGACGGCTCGAAGGAATACGGCCTGCCCGGGCACTCCGACTGGGCGGTGCACGTGGCGCTGTGGGAGCGTGGCCAGGGTGTCACCGCCGCCGCGGTCGCACAACCGGCCCTGGGGGCGGTGTACGCGAGTGACGACCCGAGCCGCGCAGTCCATGCCGAGGAATTGCCGGCGCGGCCCCGCATCGTGGTGAGTGCCAGTAGACCGCCGGCCTTCATCGACGCCGTGGCGACACAGGTCGGCGCCGAGGTCCGGGCCATGGGATCGGCTGGGGCCAAGGCGATGGCCGTGCTGCGGGGTGACGTGGACGCGTACGTGCATGCGGGCGGACAGTGGGAATGGGACTCGGCGGCCCCGGTCGGTGTCGCCGCCGCCGCGGGCCTGCATTGCTCACGCATTGACGGGACTCCACTGCAGTACAACCAGTCTCATCCCTATCTCCCCGATCTGGTGATCTGCCGGCCTGAGCTGGCGCAGGTCCTCCTCGCTGCGATCGCGGACCACGCCACCGACTCCGCCGACAGCGGACGCGTCGCGATGGCCCGTGCCTACATCGACGCGCTCGTGAGCCACGACGCGACCAAGGTCCGCCTCTCCGAGTCGGCCTGGCGTGTGGAGAACGGTCAGCACACCGGCGACTCGGGGGCGTTCATCCGAGACGAACTCGAGAACGGTCCGCAATACCAGGCCATCCAGGCAGTGCGCGATCTCTCGTTCCACGAGTGGGGGGAGAATGTGGTGGCGCGATTCCTGCTCGACCTCGGCGCCGCGCCGACCGAGGTCACGACGGTCCGCATCACCGAGCATTTCCACATTCCGGCGGGAGCGATCCAGTCGGTCATGGCCATCATCGAACCGCACGTAACCGAAGGGAATGCCGATGAGCCCCGATGAACTGGTCACGCAATTCTGCGCCGAATGGTCTGATCCGGACCCCGCAGCGATCGCGGAGTACTTCTCGGAAGACGCGGTTTACCACAATATCCCGATGGAGCCGGTCTGTGGGCGTGAGGAGATCCGCGAATTCGTGGCAGGCTTTGTCGCCGCTTTCGGCGGCATCGAGTTCCGGGTGCAGCGCCAGGTCGGCAGTGTCGGCAGCGCTGACGACGCCGGCGGGAACGGCGGAAGCGGCGTGATCATGAACGAGCGGGTCGACGTGTTCGACATCAACGACACCCGGGTGGAGTTGCCGGTCGTCGGCGTCTTCGAGATCGCCGACGGCAAGATCACCGCGTGGCGGGACTACTTCGACATGGCCCCGATCCAGGCGGCAACGGCCGGAGGCTGACTCCCGCGCAGGCCGCAAGTTGACGTCAGATTCACCTGCGCTCTACTGTGACCGGACCGAACTATGACGGCCGTCACATGCGAGCGGTGGGAGGCCGTGCCGGGTGATGATTCGCCCGGTAATTCAGCCGAACACCGCCCGACCCGGAGGAGAGCGCCGATGACCCAGATCAACACCGTCCGTGGGCCTGTCGACAGCGCGGACCTCGGTCGTACGTACATGCACGAGCACGTGTTCGTGCTGACTGCCGATGTGCAGCAGAACTATCCGGATGAGTGGGGAAGTGAGGACGAGCGCGTTGCGGACGCGGTGGCGAAGCTTCGTGCGCTGACCGAGCAGGGAGTCCGGACCATCGTCGACCCCACTGTCGTCGGCCTCGGTCGGTACATACCGCGTATCCGTCGGGTGGCCGAACAGCTCCCGGACCTGAACATCGTTGCCGCAACCGGGTTGTACACGTACGACGACGTACCGTTCTTCTTCCATTATCGAGGTCCCGCACTCGACGCCATGGTGGGTGCCGAGGTTCCCGATCCGATGGTCGATATGTTCGTCAAGGACATCGAGGTGGGAATCGCCGACACCGGGGTCCGGGCAGGGTTGCTCAAGTGCGCTATCGATGAACCCGGATTGACGCCCGGCGTCGAGCGCGTGATGCGGGCGGTCGCGAAAGCCCATCGGCGTACGGGGGTGCCGATCACCGTACACACCCATCCGGGCAGCGCCGCCGGTGTGCACGTCAAGCGGGTCATGTGCGACGAGGAGGGGGTGCGGCCCGACCGGATCGTCCTCGGGCACAGTGGTGACACAACGGACGTCGAGCATTTGACGAGCCTGGCGGAGCAGGGGTTCATCCTGGGAATGGACCGGTTCGGCATCAATCTGGACACGACTTTCGAGGCGCGCGCGGACACGCTCGTGGAGATGTGCCGCCGCGGGTTCGCCGGGCAGATGGTGTTGTCCCAGGACGCATCCTGTTACATCGACTGGATCGATCCGAATCTGATGGCGGCGCTCCCGCAGTGGCACTACCTGCACATCGAGAACGACGTGCTGCCGTACGTCCGCGAGCGTGGTGTCACCGAGGACATGATTTCCGAGATGCTGGTGGAGGTCCCGCGGCGATATTTCGAGAACGCATCTGCGTATTGAGCGGATTCACTTGAAACTGAGGCCGGATTCAAGTAATACTCTAGTATGGAGAAGTCGGATGGTGGGGGAGTTCTTCCCGAACGAGGAGACGACGGTCCGCCCTCGATGGCGAACGCCACCCTCCTCCGGGAGCCGCCCGTAACCGCACGAGGAGTCCGTACTCGGAATCGGCTGGTTGCCGCCGCGCGCGTTGTGTTCGAGCGAGAGGGCTATCTCGATGCCCGACTCGTCGACATCACCAAGGAGGCTGGGCTCTCGACCGGCTCCTTCTACACCTATTTCACCAACAAGGAACAGGTTTTTGCCGCCGTCGTCGAGGTGACCCAAAATGACCTGCTCCACCCCGGCATGGGACGAGTGGCCGACGAAGGCGATGTACACGCGATCGTCGAGGCGAGCATCCGCGCGTATCTGCACGCGTGCCGCAGAAACGCGCGACTGCTGGCGGTGCTGGAGCAGGTGGCGCATGTCGACCCCGAATTCCGGGAACTCGAACGCCGTCGCGACGACATCTTCTTCCGACGCAACGCCCGAGCGATCGCGGACCTGCAGGAACGCGGCCTCGCAGATGCGGCACTGGATCCGATGCTCACGTCCAAAGCGCTCTCTGCCATGGTCGGCAGGACGGCGTACAGCTATTTCGTCGGACCGGTGAGCGAAAGGAAATCTCTCTCGTTCGATCAGTTGGCGACAGGCCTGGCGCGAATGTGGACGAATGCTCTGCGCGTGCCGGATTCTGTCCGAGGTCAGTAGCCGGGCGCGCGCAGAATTCGCAGGACGAGGTCGGCGTTGATGTCGCCCAGCTCTTCGGGGGTGAATTCGCCGTCGGGGTCGTACCAACGGCAGATGTCGATGGCGAGCGACATGATGGCGAGCACCGCGACTCGGGGATCCGGGATCAGGAAGACGCCCTCGTCGATTCCCCTGCGCACCTCGCGCATTGCTGCGACACGGATCCGTAGGCGTGTCTGAGCCACGGCCTCACGGTGTTCCGCGCGGAGGTGCCGGCTCTCGTACTGCGCGATACGGGCTTTCCGAAAGTTCGTGGCGTGCAACATGCTGAAGTCCCGAACCAAGGCGCGAACCCGGTCGATCGGGTCGGTGAACGGTGCAACCGCATCGAGTACCTGAGCCAGTGCCCGTTCATGGGCGCGGCACACGAGCCGGAACAGCAGTTCTTCCTTGGAGGGAAAGTGTACGTACATCGCGGCGGGACTCAGTCCTGCCGTTGCGGAGATGTCCCGGGTGGTGGTGGCCTCGAAGCCCCTGTCCGAGAACAGCATCGTAGCTGCGGTGAGTAGGCGTTCCTCGGAGGACGACAGATCGCGAATGGGTTGACCGGGAGCTGGGGTTTCGTCCCGTAGATCTGTCATGCGTCGTCCTCACCGGTGCGGCGGGCCGGGAGCGCCCACCGCACATATATGTCGAAAGTATCGCCTCGAGTGATTGACATCACACGACAAGTGAAACACACTAAGCAAGCGCTCACTGACTTGAAGTTGGCGTCATGTTCTAAAACTTCATCTCTAGCCACACCCCCACAGACCTATCTCGAGGAGTGATTGGATGACTACATCCGCGGTGCAGCCGAGTAAGGACGCAACCGGCGACACGGCCGTCCAGCGGAAGCGGGCACACCGGAAGCTGCTGGCGGCAGGTCTCGTCGGCAGTTCCATCGAGTGGTACGACTTCTTCCTCTACGGAACCGCTGCGGCTCTTGTCTTTCCGCAAGTCTTTTTTCCCGACTCATCGGCGCTGATGGGCACTCTGCTGTCGTTCAGCACTTTCTGGGCGGGATTCGTCGCCCGGCCTCTCGGCGGACTGGTCGCGGGCCACTACGGCGACAAATACGGGCGCAAACCCGCGGTGGTGACCTGCCTGCTCTTCATGGGCCTCGCCACCTTCCTTATCGGATGCCTCCCGGGTGCGTCGACGATCGGAGTGGCTGCACCGATTCTGCTGGTGGTGCTGCGCTTCATCCAGGGCATCGCGTGCGGCGGTCAGTGGGGTGGGATCGTCCTTCTGCTGACCGAATCGGCGAGTCCCAAACGCAGAGGGTTCTCCGGCACCTTCGGCCAGATGGGTGTCTCGTTCGGTGTGCTGCTCGGCAACCTCGTGTTCCTGGGCGCCACCGCCGCCATCTCGAACGAGGCGTTCCTCAGCTGGGGTTGGCGTATCCCCTTCTTCGCCAGTGCATTGCTGTTCCCCGTCGTGCTCTACATCCAGACCAAAGTCGAGGACACACCGGAGTTCCGCGAGCTGCAGGAAGAGGCACAGAAGGGTAAGGAAACGGTGGTCCGGGCACCGCTCACCCAGGCGATCAAAGACCACTGGCGCAAGATTCTGCTCGGGTGCGGTCTTCTCGCGGCCACCAACTCGTTGTTCTACATCTCGATCGCCGGCGTGCTCAGTTACGGCACTGCCGAATTGGGCATGAAGCGCAACGATCTGCTGGCGATCTCGCTGCTCAGTGCAGGCCTTACCGTCGGTGTGGTGTTGTGGTCGGGGCACGTGTCCGACAAGATCGGTCGTCGGCCGATGATCCTGTTCGGCGCCGGAATGATCGTGCTCTGGGCCTTCCCGTACTTCTGGCTGATCAACACGAAAAACCTGATGCTGTTCTTCATCGCAGTCACCGTCGGAAGTGTGTTCCAGTCCATGACCTACGGTCCGATCGCGGCCTACATGGGCGAGCTGTTCGCACCCAACGTGCGCTATTCGGCAGCCTCCCTGGCCTACCAACTGGCTGCGATCACGGTCAGCGGTGGCACTCCCTTCATCATGACCGCGCTGATTGCCAAAACCGGCACCACCACGCTCGTCGCCGTATTCGTCGCCTTGATGGGGCTGGTCACATTCCTCTGTGCGTGGCGGCTCCACGAGACCAACCCGGCGGAAGTCCGTAACGACCCGAACGCTGTTCCCGGAGCTCAGTTCTACTAGTAGGGCATCAAGGCCGAAAGAATGCCCACCGCCGAACGGCGGTGGGCATTCCTTTCGTGGCAGGGGTATTCAGTTGTCGCTGATCTTCAGTACCAGCTTGCCCGTGTTCGCGCCGTCGAACAGCATGGTCAGCGTGCGGCCGAAAGCTTCGACACCGCCGGTTTCCACCTGCTCCCGGGTCACGATGTCACCGTTGCGAATCCACTCCGACATCGCCTCCATGCCCTCCTGGAACCGATCGAGATAATCGAAGACGATGAATCCGGTCATCGACGCCCGGTTCACCAGTAGCGACAGGTACCGAGACGGGCCGGGCTGCGGATCGGTGGCGTTGTATCCGGAGATCGCACCGCACAACGCGACACGCGCATTCTTGCGCAGACGCCCCAGTGCGGCGTCGAGAATGTCACCGCCGACATTGTCGAAGTAGATGTCGATGCCGTCGGGTGCGGCCGCCCGCAGCGCGCGGCCCACCGGCCCCGCCTTGTAGTCGATCGCGGCATCGAAACCGAGCTCATCGGTGAGCCACGCGCACTTCTCGCGGCCACCGGCAATGCCGATCACCGTTGCGCCGTTCAGTTTGGCGATCTGGCCGGCGATGCTTCCTACCGCTCCCGCCGCTCCCGAGATGAGCACGACGTCGCCCTTCTCGAGCTTGCCAACATCGGTGAGGCCGAAATAGGCGGTCATGCCAGGGAATCCGAGTGCACCCAGCCAGGTGGGCGCGGGTGCGAGTGTCTCGTCCACGACAAGAGCACCCCGGCCGTCGGACACCGCGAACTCCTGAATTCCGAACTGTCCGGAAACGACTGCCCCTTCCGGGAACGCCGGATTCTTCGACGCCACGACGCGGCCCACGGCATGCGCGCGCATCACCTCACCGATCTGAACGGGCGGCACGTACGACTTCACGTCGTCGAGCCAGCCACGCATGGCGGGATCGAGCGAGGCATAGTCGACCTGCACGGTGAACCCACCGTCCGATGGTGTGGGAATCGGTTCGGAGACGATCTCCCAGGTGGAGTCGTCGGGCCGGCCGATCGGGCGTTTCGCCAGTCGAACCTGTCTGTTGACGGATGTCACGGTGTCACCTTTCGAGGTACCTCAACGGTCAATGGGTCAGTTCTCAGCGCGGCCTTGTCGATCGACCGCTTGAGGATTTTTCCGGTCGAGCCCTTGGGAAGGGCGTCGACGATCGAGATGATGCGGGGAATTTTGTACGCGGACAGCCGCTCCCGAGTCCACCGCGTGAGCTCGGCGCCGTCCAGTTCTGATCCAGGCAGGAGGGCGACTACCGCGGCCACCTCTTCTCCGTAGTGGTCGTCGGGAACACCCACGACCGCGGCCTCGACGACGTCGGGGTGCGTGTACAGCACCTCCTCGATCTCACTGGGATACACGTTGTAGCCGCCGCGAATGATGAGGTCCTTGACCCGGTCGACGATGCGGAGGTCTCCGTCCGAGTCGACACAGCCGAGGTCGCCCGTGCGGAACCAGCCGTCCGGTGACAACACGCCTGCGGTGTCGACGGGCCTGCGCCAGTACCCCTTCATCACCGTGGGACCTTTCACGAAGACTTCACCGACGGTGCCGGGTGTGCACTGGTTCCCGTCGTGGTCCCGGACCTCGACCTCCATACGGGGAACGGCGCATCCCGTGTAGCCGGTCTTGCCACCGCGATCGATGTCGTTGAACGTGCCGAATGCGGTCGTCTCGGTGAGCCCGTACCCCTCGAGGATGGTGCACCCGAAGCGTGTTTCGAATGCGCGGGCTACCTCTCCGGGCAGCGAGGCGCCGCCGGAGATAGCGATCCGAAGCTGAGCGAAATCCTCCGGGTCGGCGTCGCCGGCCGCGTGGAGCATCGCATTCCACATCGTCGGGACACCGGCCATGATGGTCAGGCGGTCGCGGCGCAGCATCGCCAGCATCGCGGACGGGTCGAACCGCGCCAGCAACGACAAGGAGCCGCCACCGGTGAATGTCGCCATCATGACCGAGGCCTGTCCGAAGACGTGGAAGAGCGGGAGCCCCGTCCCTGTGCGGTCCTCGCTCGAGCCGCGACTGCATTCGGCGCCGATCTGCCCGCCCGACAGCAGGTTTCCGACGGTCAGTTCCGCACCCTTGGGCCGTCCGGTCGTTCCGGACGTATAGAGAATGGCGGCGGTGTCCTCGCCGTCCCGGTCGACGATGGGCTTCTGGAGCCCGTCCGAGACAATTATTTCCGGGGACAACGTCCAGACCGGCACGTCGAGCGCTGCTGCCGCCTGGCTCATCGCGGGCCCCAGTTCGCACCAGAGGATCGCCAGCGACACACCGGCGTCGCTCAAAACGTACTCGGTTTCCGGCCGAGTGGACATCGTGTTCACCGGGACCACCACGGCCCCGGCCGCCTGAATCGCCAGGTAAGCCACGACGAACTCGGGCACGGACGGGGCGGCGAGGAGCACGCGGTCGCCGGGCGAGATACCCCATTCGCGAAGCGCGCCCGCGTAGGTCGTGCTCGCGATCTGCAGCTGTCGATAGGTCAGGGTGCTGTCTGCACCCCGCAGAGCAATGTTGTCGGGGGTAGTGTCCGCGTGGAAGCACACGGGGTCGATCACGTTTGCCATGTACGTCAGCCTCCGAGTCGAGCTTCGATCAAGGGATCACGCGCGAGTACGTGCCGCCGTAGGATTGGCGGCACGTACAGACCGAGGCCTAACCGGCTTCGACGACCCGGGCTACCGACTCCGACACGACCACCGGCTTGTCGGAGCCTTCCCGTTCGACCACCTGAGTCATCGTCACCTGGATGCCGCCGCCGACCTGTTCGGCGGCCGTCACGGTCGCCCGCATCCGGATCCGCGAACCGACGGGAACGGGGGCGGGAAACCGGACTTTGTTGTATCCGTAGTTGAGGCTGTGCGCGAAACCGTCGAATCGCAGCAGGGTCGCGGAGAGGGCAGGTCCGAGGGACAGGCTGTAGAGACCGTGCGCGATAGTTCCGCCGAGCGGACTCGATGCGGCGCGTTCGGGGTCGACGTGAATCCATTGATGGTCACCGGTGGCGTCGGCGAACGCGTTGACCCGTTCCTGTGTGACCTCATGCCACTCGGTGGGGCCCAATTCTTTCCCGATCAAAGCGGTGAGCTCGTCGTAGCTCGCCGGGCGGATGGGCAGTTGAGTCGTGTCGGTCATCGGTCTCCCTCGATCGCGGATGGTGGGTGTCGGTCATGTCTGAGGCGAACTGCACTGCGGTTTCGCTGCACCGCCACTTGAACTTGACGACGGATTCAACTATACAAAAGAGAGACGCGAGTCACAATGTACGGCGAAGGAGACGAAGCCTCGTGAAGGTTGCACAGAAGGTCGCCAGCTATGACTACTGACGAACAGACGATCGCGCGAGAACTGACCGAACGGGTCACGGCGCTGCTCGAGCAGAACGACACCTCGAATCCGACGCAGTTCCTCGGCGCGCGGTTCGACGCCGGCCTCGCGTGGGTTCACTTCGCGCCCGGACGTGGCGGGCTCGGTCTGCCGCAGAGCTTCCAGGCCCAGGTCGACGCGCAGCTGGAAGCGGCGGGCGCGCCGGCACCGGCAAAGGGCCGCAACGGCATCGGCCTGGGGATGGCCGCGCCCACCATCGCGGCCTTCGGGACCGACGAACAGCAGCGAAAATATCTGCGTCCGATTTTTACCAGCGAGCACATCTGGTGCCAGTTGTTCAGTGAGCCGGGGGCGGGTTCCGACCTCGCTGCCGTGGCGACGCGTGCGGTCCGTGACGGCGACAACTGGATCGTCAACGGCCAGAAGGTGTGGACGTCGGGCGCGCAGAATGCGCAGCGGGCTATCCTCGTGGCCCGCACCGATCCTGCCGTGCCTAAACATGCGGGTCTTACCTACTTTCTCTGTGACATGAGCGATCCCGGCGTCGACGTTCGCCCCCTGCGCCAGATCACCGGCGAGGCCGAGTTCAACGAGGTGTTCCTCACCGACGTGCGAATTTCTGACGCCGATCGGCTCGGGGACGAGGGGCAGGGCTGGCGGGTGGCAACCGCGACCCTCAACAACGAACGCGTTGCGATCGGCGGGTCGGCCGCAGCGCGCGAAAGCGGCATGATCGGCCCCGTGGCCGCGGCATGGCGTGAACGTCCCGAACTGCGGGACCCGGCAATGCACGACGAACTTCTCCGGTTGTGGGTCGAAGCCGAAGTCGCCCGGTTGACCGGTGAACGGCTACGGCAGCAACTCGCGGCCGGGCAACCCGGCCCCGAGGGGTCCGGACTGAAGCTCGCCTTCGCCCAGCTCGCACAGACCATCGCCGGTTTCGACATCGAGCTGCACGGCGAAGCGGGTTTGCGCTACGACGACTGGACCATGCGCAGGCCCGACAAGGTGGACTTCACCGGACGTGAACCCGGATACCGCTACCTGCGCGCGAAAGGTAATTCGATCGAGGGCGGCACGTCGGAAATCCTGCGGAACGTCATCGCGGAACGTGTTCTCGGGCTGCCCCCCGAGCATCGCGTCGACAAGGACATCGCTTGGAAGGACCTGCCCCGATGAGCACCGCAGATCTGCTGTACACCGACACCGAAGACGCCCTCCGCGACAGTGTCCGGCGGCTGCTCGCCGACCGTTGCCCGCACGAGCTCGTCATGAGTGCCTACGACTCGTCGCCCGGTGACTTCTCCGCCGTCTGGAAGTCGCTCGCCGTCGAACTCGGACTGTCCGGTCTCCTCGTCCCCGAATCGATCGGCGGGGCAGGGGCGGGCGCAAGGGAAGCCGCCGTGGTCATGGAAGAGATCGGACGTGCCGTGGCGCCCGTCCCGTATCTCTCGAGCGCTGTACTCGCGACGGTCGCGCTGGTGAAGGCGGGAGACACGACCATCGTCCGGGATCTCGCCGAAGGCTCCACCACCGGTGCCCTCACGATCGGCCTGGCCACGCCGCCCGACCGCTTCAGCGCGACCGTCCGACTGGGCGCCGACGGGTTGACCGGCCGCGTCACCAGTGTTGCGGGCGCCGCGGAAGCCGAACTTCTGGTCGTTCCGGTGCAGGGGCCCGACGGGCTCGAGCTTCACACTGTGCGCACGGACAGCGCCGGCGTCACCGTGACCCCGATTCTCGCGCTGGACATGACGCGTCCCCTGGCCGATGTCGACTTCACCGCTGCGTCGTCGACTCGGGTCGACGACGGTGCGGCAGTAGAGGCCATCCGTGGCGCTCTCCTCTGCGGTGCTGCGCTCCTCGCCTCCGAACAACTCGGAGTGGCACAGTGGTGCTTCGACACCACGCTCGCCTACGTCAAGGAGCGCAAGCAGTTCGGGCGTGCCGTCGGCTCGTACCAGGCGCTGAAGCATCGTCTTGCCGACCTGTGGCTGGAGATCACCTCCGCCGCTGCGGCTGCTCGTTACGCGGCTGACACCGCTGCTCGCGGCGACGCGGACGCCGAGATCGCGGCGGCGCTCGCGCAGGCGTATTGCAGTGGTGTCGCCGTTCATGCCGCCGAAGAGTGCGTCCAACTACACGGTGGACTCGGCATGACCTGGGAATACCCCGCGCACCTCTATCTGAAGAGGGCGAAAAGCGATCAGCTCGCCTTCGGCACGGCCTACCGTCACCGAGCGCGTCTCGCCGAATTGATCGATCTGCCCGCGTAAACCGTTTCACCGCACCGACAGTCAGGAAGAAGACGATGAAGGCATGGCGTGTCCACGAACTCGGCGAGCCGCGTACCGCGCTGCAACTCGAGGAGGTCCCGGACCCGGTGGCAGGTCCCGGCCAGGTGCTGGTCAGGGTGCTCGCCGCACCGGCGAACTTCCCCGATGTGCTCCTGTGCCGAGG
The DNA here is from genome assembly GCF_023667485.2 of Rhodococcus sp. MSC1_016. Taxonomy (NCBI): domain Bacteria; kingdom Bacillati; phylum Actinomycetota; class Actinomycetes; order Mycobacteriales; family Nocardiaceae; genus Rhodococcus; species Rhodococcus sp. MSC1_016. The sequence continues at coordinate 3,232,324 of NZ_JAMOZI020000001.1, read as the reverse complement.
GGAGTACCAGATCACGCCGCCGCTGCCCTTCACCCCGGGTGTCGAACTGTGCGGCGAGGTGGTTGCCGTCGGAGACGGTGTCACGCGGTTCACGCAGGGCGACCGGGTGATCGGTAATCCGAACCTGCCCGGCGGCGGGTTCGCTCAGCTCGCGGTTCTCGACGAGGCGAACACCTTCACCGCACCGGCCGCCCTCGACGACGCCGAAGCGGCGGCGCTGAGTATCGGATACCAGACGAGCTGGTTCGCCCTCCATCGTCGGACGCATCTCGAGGCGGGGGAGACTCTGCTCGTGCACGCCGCGGCCGGCGGAGTGGGTAGTGCCGCAGTGCAATTGGGGAAGGCGGCCGGGGCGAAGGTCATCGGTGTGGTCGGAGGGGCCGACAAGGCGGAGTATTGTCGCCGGCTCGGGGCCGACCTGGTGATCGATCGCCGCACCGAGGATTTCGTCCCACTCGTCAAGGAGTTCACCGGTGGACGCGGAGCCGACGTCGTCTACGACCCAGTCGGTGGAGATGCCTACGCCAAGTCCACCAAGTGCATCGCTTTCGAGGGACGCATCCTGATCATCGGCTTCGCGGGCGGCACCATCCCGACTCCGGGACTCAACCATGCGCTGATCAAGAATTACTCGATCATCGGACTGCACTGGGGCCTGTACAAGCAGTACAACCAGCAGGCCATCGCCGATTGCCACGAGGAGCTGACCCGGCTCGCCGCGTCCGGCGCGATCCGGCCCCTCATCAGTGAGCGGCTCTCGCTCGCCGACGTCGCCGACGGACTCGGCCGGCTCGGTGAGGGCAGCACCGTCGGTCGGCTCGTCTTCCAACCGTGAAAGGAATGCTCGTGGATGCTCATTCGCTGTTCGATGTCGCCGGAAAGACTGTAGTCGTCACCGGAGGTTCGCGCGGTATCGGTCGGATGATCGCCGAAGGATTCGTCCGGGCGGGAGCGCAGGTCCTCGTGTCGTCCCGTAAAGCCGACGACTGCGCCGAGACGGCGTCCGCGCTGTCCGCGCTCGGGCCGGGGTCCTGCCACGCCCATCCCGCCGATCTGTCCACTCCGGACGGCATCGACAGCCTCGCCGCCCACGTCGAGGAGGTAGCCCCGCGACTCGACGTTCTGGTCAACAATGCCGGCGCGACGTGGGGCGCACCGGTCGACGAGTTTCCCGAGGCCGCGTTCGACAAGATCTTCGACATCAACGTCAAGAGTGTGTTCTCGCTGACGCAGAAACTACTGCCCAGACTGCGGGCCGCGGCCACCGGGGATCAACCCGCCCGGATCGTCAACATCGGTTCGATCGACGGCCTGGTCGTGTCGAGCAGCGACAACTTTTCGTACGGAGCGAGTAAAGCTGCCGTGCACATGCTCACGCGGAAGCTCGCGGCCACCCTGGCCGTCGAGAACATCACCGTCAATGCGATTGCGCCCGGACCATTTCCGACGAAGATGATTGCCCACCTCCTCGGCGATACGGCGCGCCGGGAACTCGTCGAGAGCGCCGTTCCACTCGGCCGGGTCGGCTGTGCCGAGGACATCGCGGGCACCGCGATATTCCTGTCCTCGCGGGCGGGCGCATACCTGACGGGCACCGTCATCCCCGTCGACGGGGGACTGTCGGGCACACGTTGACGCCGGCGGGCATACACAATCACGAATTCGGACGAGATCGAGAGGCGGTACGGCGGCGATGAGCTGGTACGACGACAGGCCCTGGATGGACCGGTACGAGGAGAGGGTTCGACGCGTGGGAGATATCCCGGCCCGTACCGCGCTCGACATGTTCGAGTCGGCGGTCGTCACCGCCGGAGACGCCCCGGCGGTGCGTTACCTCGGCGGCACGCTCGGCTACCGGGAAGTCGACCAACTCACCGACGGTATCGCCGCGTACCTGCTCGAGAACGGGTTTCAGCGGGGCGACCGGCTCGCGATCTACCTGCAGAACATTCCGCAGTTCGTTCTCGCGTTGATCGGAACGTGGAAGGCCGGCGGTGTCGTCGTTCCTCTCAACCCGATGTACCGGGACGAGCTCGCACACATTCTCACCGACGCGGGGGTCACTGCGATCGTGTGCAGCGAGAGCGCGTGGGCAGACCGGGTGGGTTCACGCGCGTCGGAAGCGGGGGTGCGGATCGCGCTCACCTCGAGCGAACTCGACATCCAGACTTCCGACGACGAGCGCTTGTTCCGGACGGTAACCCGTGCCCGCAGCGAGAACGTGCCCGACCTCCTCGAGGTGGCACGGGTGCGGGCCGGAGCGACGGTGCCTGATCCCGGACTGACACCCGAAGACATTGCGCTGGTGTCCTACACGTCCGGAACCAGCGGCGTACCCAAGGGTGCCACCAACACCCACCGCAACCTGACGGTGAACAGCGCAATTCTGCGACTGTACGAGGACAAACCGGCCGGCGCGCCGATCTTCGCCCTGGCACCGCTCTTCCACATCACGGGAATGGTGTGCCAGCTCCTCACCGCGATCGACCTGGCGTCGCCGCTGATCCTGGTGTACCGCTTCGAACCCGGGGTCGTCCTCGACGCCCTCGAACGTGAGCGGCCGATCTTCATGGTGGGTCCATCCACCGCCTACATGGCGTTGATGGCGCACCCCGACTTCTCCGGGGAACGCTTCGCCTCCCTCGAGGCCGTCATGTCCGGCGGCGCCCCACTGCCTCCCGCCATCGTCGAGCGCTTCCGCGAGCTGACCGGCAAATACATTCGCAACGGTTACGGGCTCACCGAAACGAGCGCACCCTGCGTCGTCGTCCCGCCCAACCTGGAAGCACCAGTCGATCCGGCATCGGGAACGCTGGCGATCGGCCTGCCCCTGCCCTCCGCAGTGGTCCGGATCATCGGCGAGGACGGAAAAGACCTGGAGCCACTCGAGGTCGGCGAAATTGCCGTCGACGGACCGATGGTGGTACCCGCCTATTGGAACAAGCCGGACGCCACGGCGCAGTCACTGCCGGGTGGCCGTCTCCTCACCGGTGATGTCGGCTTCATGGACGCCGAGGGCTGGGTGTACGTGGTGGACCGCAAGAAGGACATGATCAACGCGTCCGGGTTCAAGGTGTGGCCGCGGGAGGTCGAGGACGTTCTCTACCAGCATCCGGCGGTGCGCGAAGCCGCAGTCGTGGGTGAACCGGACAGCTATCGCGGTGAAACCGTCGCCGCCTTCGTCAGCCTGCGGCCGGGTACGACGGTGGAGACGGCCGACCTCGTCGAGTACTGCCGGGAGCGGCTGGCCACCTACAAGGCCCCGCGGCGGGTGGAAATCGTCGACGAACTGCCGAAGACGGCGAGCGGGAAGATCCTCCGTCGCGAGATGCGTCGCCGCGCGCCTGCCTGACCTGTGCCGACCCGCCCTGCGCTGTTGCGCGCGAACGGGACGCTCGTTGTGTCAGATCGAACGAGCGTCCCGTTCGTCCGCGGCGCTCAGGTAAGGACCGCGTGCGGGTAGTCGGCCGCACGGTCCTGGAACGACAGGACCTTGGGGTTCTGCACCACTCCGTCGCGGATTTCGATCGCCCGCCGGATCGTCTCGCTGGTGTCCCAGGCCGCGGGTCCGCCGAGAACGGTGCGCAGATGGGGGAGCAGCGCCTCACTGATCTCCCAGGTGGCGGAGTTCCACAGATGTGACGGGCTGTGGTCGACACCGTAGTAGCGGACGTTCTCGCCGATCATGAACGTCGGGTCCGCGAAGGAGGTCGGACGCGCCCAGGCAAAGCCCATGCCTTCGTCGCAGGACACGTCGACGACGAGGCAACCGGGCAGGAGGGTGTCGATGTCCTCGTCGACGAGGAAGGTCAGCGGCGCCTCGGTGTCCTGCAGAACACAGTTGACGATGATGTCGTGACGGGCCAGGAATCCCGCCAGCGGCAGCCGGCCGTCGTCCGTCGTGACGTGGCTTCGACGTGGGTCGGCGTCGTCGTGGTCGAACTGGACGATCTCCGCCGAGTGGATGGGCGAGCTGACGGCGGTCACGCCACGCTGCGTGACGACATGAACGTCGTGGATTCCCAGAGCATTCAGCGCGGTGACGGCCCCGCGGGCGGTGGCCCCGAAACCGAGCACGACCGCGCGGAGTCGACGGCCGTAATCACCCGTCGACCCGGCGATCGACAGGGCGTGCAATACGGAGGAGTAGCCGGCGAGCTCGTTGTTCTTGTGGAAGACATGCAGCTGGAACGACCCTTCGGCACTCCAGTGATTCATGGCTTCGAAGGCGACGAGGGTGAGGCGACGATCGATGGCCACCTGGGTGAGCTCGGTGTCCTGCACGCAGTGCGGCCACCCCCAGAGGACCTGGCCGTCGCGCAGATCCTCGAGATCCTTCGCGAGCGGCTTCGGGAGCAGTACGACGTCGGATTGCGCGATCAGCTCGCTCCGTGTGCGCATTCCCGCGACCGAGCGGGCCAGTTGCTCGTCGGACACACCGAACGGCTCGCCGTAACCATGCTCGAGGTGGATACGGCCCAGCAGGTCGGCGTCGATGCGGTCGAAGTGCAGGGGGTGAATCGGAAGTCGGCGTTCGTCGGCCTTGCTCGAGCGCGCGATCACGCCGAGGGTGAGCGGATGTGGGTGGGGCTGGTGCACGGAGTGTCCCTCGGTTGACGCAAATGGAGAAAGGATGGCGGAAAGGTGAAGCCGCAAAACCCACAGCGAAGGTGCGAGGGAGCTCAGCGTTCGAATCGATGTACGCGGCCGGGGCCGACGCTGCAGCTCTCGCAGAATGCCCGGGGAGATCACCCGGGGGAGGACTGGTAGCACCAGGAAGAAATGTGCACCGCGAGATGCGGCGCAGTGTTCTCGTGGTGCCCCCGGCAGGATTCGAACCTGCGACCTTTCGCTCCGGAGGCGAACGCTCTATCCCCTGAGCTACGGGGGCGCACCGGAAAAACCGGTGTGCCGATTGGGCGCGCCAATCGTAGCGCATCGATGGGGGGAAGAACCAAATCGGTCCCCGAGTTCGGCCCACAACCCCCGCACGGTCGACCGAATCCGCCTAGTGTCGGAAAGGACGCCTGCGCACATCCAGGGGAGGGTCGAGGATGACCGATCGGCAGCATGTCCATTCGGAAAACTCGAACGCGGAGTATCCGGAGCGCGAACTCGAGTTGGATCTCCGCTGGTGGTCTGCGGCCAACTATCTCACCGTCGCGCAGATTTATTTGCAGGACAATGTGCTTCTGCGTGAGCCGCTGCTTCCGGAGCACATCAAGCCCCGGCTCCTCGGGCATTGGGGGACCAGTCCCGGTTTGTCGATGATCTACGCCCTTCTCAACAGGTTGATCCGGCGTACAGACGCGGACTGCCTGTACGTGACGGGGCCTGGTCACGGCGGGCCCGCCCTCGTCGCTGCCACGTATCTGGAGGGGACGTACTCGGAGGTGTATCCCGCGGTCTCCGGTGACGCTGCCGGACTCCGGCACTTGTGCAGGCAGTTCTCGACACCGGGAGGTATCCCGAGTCATGTCAGCGTGCAGACGCCGGGCAGTATCCACGAAGGCGGTGAGCTCGGATATGCACTGGCGCACGCGGCGGGTGCGGCATTCGACCACCCGAACCTGTTGGTGGCGTGTGTAATCGGAGATGGTGAGGCGGAGACGGGGCCGCTGTCCGCTTCGTGGAAGCTCCCCGCCTTCCTCAACCCGGAACGGGACGGTGCCGTGTTACCGATCCTGCACGTCAACGGGGCCAAGATTGCCGGACCGACCGTCTACGGGCGCAGTACCGACACGGACATCGAAGGCTTCCTGGGTGGCCAGGGATGGGCGCCGACCGTGGTCGAGGGCGACGACCCGGCCGTGGTTTTCCGCACACTCGACCGGGCGCTGGTCGACGCGCACGACCGGATAACCGAGATCCGCCAGGAGGCGCGGGCGGGTCGCCGGCATCCTGTGAAATGGCCGGCGATCGTGCTCCGCACTCCGAAGGGGTGGACCGGCCCCCACCGTGTCGATGGCGTCCTCGTCGAGGGAACACACCGTTCCCATCAAGTTCCGCTGTCGGGCGTCCGCACCAACGACGAGCATCGGCGTCAGCTCGAGGAATGGATGCGGTCCTACTCCCCGGAGACCCTGTTCGATCCCCAGGGTGCCTTGGTGCCCGAACTCGCTCAGCTGGCGCCGCGGGGCGACAAACGAATGGGTTCTTCTCCCTATGCCAACGGCGGGCGTCTACGCGTCGATCTTCCGATACCACCACTGCACAAGTACGCATTGACCATCGAAAGGCCGGGGGCCACGCTGCACGAGACCACCCGCGTCCTCGGCGAACTGTTACGGGACGTCTACGCGGCGACCACCGCACCGGACGGCGGCGGATACTTTCGGCTGTTCTGCCCGGACGAGACGGCCAGCAATCGGTTGGGCGCCGTGTTCGAGAGCACTGATCGATGCTGGCAGCTACCCGTCACCGACTACGACGACCACCTGTCCGCGGGCGGACGGGTGATGGAGGTGCTCAGCGAGCACCTGTGCGAGGGGTGGCTCGAGGGGTACCTGCTGTCCGGGCGGCACGGGCTCTTTGCCAGCTACGAAGCCTTCGCCATGGTCAGTGTGTCGATGCTGGTCCAGCACGCGAAGTGGCTGCAACACGCGGTGGACCTGCCGTGGCGATCGCCGGTGGCCTCGCTCAACGTGCTGTTGACCAGCACCTGCTGGCGCAACGACCACAACGGTTTCAGCCACCAGGGGCCCGGGATGATCGACGCCGTCATTCCGCTCGCCCCGGATGTCGTTCGGGTGTGGCTTCCCCCCGACTCGAACACGCTGCTCTCGATTGCCGACCACTGTCTCCGCAGCACCGACCACGTCAACGTCATCGTGGTGGACAAGCAACCGCACCTCCAATACTTGACGCTCGAGGAAGCGAACGCGCACTGCGCGGCCGGGGCGTCGGTCTGGGCGTGGGCGGGTACCGAGGCGGCCGCCGATACCGTGGACATCGTGCTTGCCGCGGCGGGTGACGTTCCTACGCAAGAAATTCTCGCGGCAGCCCAGCTGTTGCGTGAGCACACACCCGACCTCGTCACCCGTGTGGTCAACGTGGTCGATCTGATGGCGTTGCTGACGCCCACGGAGCACCCGCACGGTTTCGACGACCGCACATTTACCGACCTCTTCACCGCCGATACCGACGTGGTGTTCGCGTTCCACGGCTATTCACGCGCGGTCCACGAGTTACTTCATGGTCGGCCGCAACCCGAACGCTTTCATGTTCGCGGCTTCAGCGAGCAGGGCACCACGACCACCCCGTTCGACATGGTGGTGCTGAACAGGATGAGCCGCTACCACCTCGCGCTCGAGGCGCTGCGCCGTGTAGAAACCGAACCGGCCGGGGCCACTGAGCTCGCCGATTTCTGCCTCACCCAGCTCGAGCGGCACGGCGAGTACGTGGTCGAGCACTTCGAGGACCTGCCGGAGGTACGCGACTGGACCTGGTCCTGAGGGGCGAGGCCGTCAGTTCATCGGGAGCGGAGCGGCGCCGCGTTCGGTGAGCATGTCGGTGAGCAACCTCGACTCGCCCTGCTGGGTCTCGACCATGGTCTGTGCGAGCCCGCGGACGGCGGGCTGGGAGGCTCGTTGGGCGGCGTATTCCATCATGGGCAGTCCACCCTGGTGATGTCGCAACATCAACTGGAGGTATTCGACATCGACCGCGGTCCCGGTGGCCTGGCGCAGCCTGGCCATGTCCTCGGACGACGCCATTCCCGGCATCGCCGACATAGACCCCGCATGTGTGTTCTCGCCGGAGGAATGATCGTGTCCGCCGTCGTGCTCGGACGCCATCCAGCCCATGTAGCCGCCGGACGGGAGGGACGGCTGATCCCAGATCGAGAGCCACCCCTGCATCTGGCCGAGCTGGTTCTGCTGGGTGGTCAGGATGTCGTAGGCGAGAGTCCGGACGGTGGGATCACTCGTGTTCCGGAGGGCGATCGCCGACATCTCGACCGCTTGACTGTGGTGCACGCTCATGTCCTGGGCGAATCCCACATCGACGGATCCCGCCTCGGGGACGGCAGAGTTGTTGTCCTGCAGTGGAAGTCGCGCCAGAAATCCGAGCGCGAAACCGAGTGTGACGGCGCCGATCACTCCGATCACCAAGAGCGCGGCGCGCTGACTCGGCCTGGAATGGGCCGGCTCGGCCCTGGATCCGACTCCGGATCCAGGTGCGTCGGCCGATTCAGCCATTACCGCCCTCGGCGGGCGCCTGCTGCAGGTCGGAGGGCAGCTGCAAATCACTCGGCAACTGGGCTCCCGCTCCGCCGGTCTCGGACTGGTCCGGCGCGATGCCGCCACCGTCCATCGGCACTGCATCGGCGCCGGGTGCGCTCGGATCGAAGGGGGGCGGGTTGTCCGGGTCGAAACCGGAGCCGGGGATGGTCGAGCAGCTGGCACCGACCTCCGGGTAGGTGTTCTTGTTGATGCGCAGGGCCGTGATGAACTGATCGATCCGCTCGTCGTCGGCGCTGTCGAGCTTCAGCTGGTGGCCCCACGACTGCAGCGAGATCGGACTGTCGAGCCCCGGGTACGGCGACATCAGGGTGTAGCTCTGGCCGTCCACCTTGTCCTGCAGTGTGTCGACCTGCTCCGCAGACAGCCTGTCGGGGTTGTAGGCCACCCACACGGCGCCGTGTTCGAGAGAGTGCACTGCGTTCTCGGTGCGGATCGCATTGGCGTACACGGTGCCGGTGCACGTCGCCCAGATGGCGTCGTGCGGGCCGCCGAACGGAGGCGACTGGTCGTAGGCCACGCGCTGCGTCGGCTGGATGTGGATGCCGGCCGGGTAGTCGACCTTCAGCACGCCGTCGATGTTGACCGAAGGGTCGGGATTTTCGGCACTGGGCGCGTACCGCTGGGCCTCCTCCTTCGCCTGATACTTGGGCACCAGGTTGACCGCGAGGATCGCGACCAGCGCGAGGACCGCCGCCGACGCACCGATCGTCAGCCACGGAATGTGCCGGGGCGCGGAGACGCCGCCCTTGGCTTTCGCGCCGCCACTCTTCTTCTTGGCGGCCTTGATGGCCTTGGCCGACTTGGCACCGGAGTTCTTACCGGGACCGCGACTATCCGAACCGCTTGGCATCGATTGTGATCTTTCGGTGTGTGGGTTACGGGCGCTCTACCCCGGTTCGCCCGAGGCTGAGACCGGGACTCAGGGCGACCCCACTCTACTTACCCACCCTGAGCGCAAGCTGGGAGAGTGGCATCCGCCACGCCGGTCGGGGCCTATCCGGCCGTCTGTGGGACTCTGGGCCAGGCGGGTCACCGCCCGGGACGTCTTGGCCATAGGATAGATACCTGTGACTCCAGCTGACCTTGCCGAACTGCTCCGCGGAACCGCCGCGAAGGTGCTCGCCGAACGTGGACTCGACGTGTCCGTGCTTCCCGAAACTCTCACGGTCGAGCGCCCGCGCAACCCCGAGCACGGTGATTACGCCACCAACGTCGCGATGCAGGTGGCCAAGAAGGTCGGTACCAACCCCCGCGAACTCGCGACCTGGCTCGCCGAGGCGCTGACCGCTGCCGAGGGTATCGACAGTGCCGATATCGCCGGCCCCGGTTTCCTCAACATCCGCCTGGCCGCCGACGCCCAGGGCGCCATCGTCGCCAAGATCCTCGAAGCGGGCACCGCGTACGGATCCGGGCACACCCTCGACGGCAAGAAGATCAACCTGGAGTTCGTGTCCGCAAACCCGACCGGGCCCATCCACCTCGGCGGTACGCGCTGGGCTGCCGTCGGTGACGCGCTCGGCCGCATCCTGTCCACCCAGGGTGCCGCCGTCACACGCGAGTACTACTTCAACGACCACGGCGCCCAGATCGACCGCTTCTCCCGCTCGCTCATCGCCGCCGCCAAGGGGGAACCTGCTCCCGACGACGGTTACGCGGGTGCATACATCGCCGACATCGCGGCTCAGGTGCTCACACAGCGTCCGGACGCACTGGAGCTTCCGGCGGGTGAGCAGCAGGAAGTGTTCCGGTCGCTCGGAGTCGACCTGATGTTCGCGCACATCAAACGCACCCTGCACGAGTTCGGAGTGGACTTCGACGTCTACTTCCACGAAAACTCGCTGTTCGAGTCAGGTGCGGTCGAGAAGGCCGTCGAGACCTTGAAATCCTCCGGCAGTCTCTTCCAGGAGGACGGTGCCTGGTGGCTCAAGAGCACCGACTTCGGTGACGACAAGGATCGTGTCGTCATCAAGAGTGACGGCAACGCAGCCTACATTGCAGGGGACATCGCCTACTTCCAGAACAAGCGTGCGCGCGGCTTCGATCTGTGTATCTACATGCTCGGCGCGGATCATCACGGCTACATCGGCCGGCTCAAGGCCGCTGCCGCCGCGTTCGGCGACGACCCGGACACCGTCGAGGTGTTGATCGGGCAGATGGTCAATCTGGTCCGCGACGGGGTCGCGGTGAAGATGAGCAAGCGGGCCGGGACGGTGATCACGCTCGACGACCTGGTCGAGGCCATCGGTGTCGACGCCTCGCGATACGCGTTGATCCGCTCGTCGGTGGATTCGAGCATCGACATCGACCTCGAGCTGTGGACCAGCACTGGCAACGAGAACCCGGTCTACTACGTGCAGTACGCGCACGCTCGGTTGTCGGCGATTGCGCGCAACGCCGCCGAGCTGGGTGTCACGGTTGCCGATCCGGACTTCGCGTTGCTGGTCTCCGAGCAGGAGGGCGATCTCATCCGCACGCTCGGCGAGTATCCGCGCGTCGTCACCAGTGCGGCGAATCTCCGTGAGCCACACCGCATTGCGCGGTACCTCGAAGAGCTGGCCGGTGCTTATCACCGCTTCTACGGCGCGTGCCGGGTTCTGCCTCAGGGTGACGAGGAGGTCGGGCCACTGCATGTCGCGCGGCTCGCTCTGTGCGACGCCTCGCGTCAGGTGCTGGCAAACGGTCTCGCACTCCTCGGCGTGAGCGCCCCGGAGCAGATGTGAACGCGCATCCCGCCGGTCCCAAGCACGCCGAACAGCTACACGCACCCGGACTACCCGAGCGTCCCACGGACGCAACCGCATTCGCGGCGCTCGCTCCCGAGGTGTGGCCCCGCAACGCGGAACGCGGTCCGGACGGCGTTGTCCGATTGGCCGGGATTCCGGTCACCGAACTTGCCGAGACGTACGGGACGCCACTGTTCGTCGTCGACGAGGACGATTTCCGGTCCCGGTGCCGTGACATGGCGCGCGCATTCGGGCCCTCCGCCAAAGTCCACTACGCGTCCAAGGCGTTTCTCTGCGGCGAGATCGCCCGTTGGGTGGCAGACGAGGGGCTGTCGCTCGACGTCGCCTCGGGCGGTGAATTGGCGATTGCGTTGCATGCAGGGTTCCCGGCGGAGCGAATCGCCATGCACGGCAACAACAAGTCGGTCGCCGAACTTCAGGCGGCAGTGAAGGCCGGAGTGGGCCACATCGTTCTGGACTCGTCCATGGAGATCGACCGCCTCGACGCAGTCGCCGCCGAAGCCGGTGTCGTACAGGATGTCCTGATCCGTGTGACGGTCGGAGTGGAAGCGCACACCCACGAATTCATCTCGACCGCCCACGAGGACCAGAAGTTCGGTTTCTCACTGGCAGGCGGCAAGGCGATCGACGCGGTCCGGCGAGTATTCGCCGCAGGCAATCTGCGTCTCGTCGGGCTGCACAGCCATATCGGTTCGCAGATCTTCGACGTGGACGGATTCGAGGTGGCAGCACACCGGGTGATCGGGCTGCTCCGTGACGTCGTCGCCGAGTTCGGTGTGGACAAGACCGCCCAGATCTCGATCATCGACCTCGGTGGCGGTATGGGCATCTCGTACGTGCCCAGCGACGATCCTCCACCCGTGGACGAGTTGGCGGCCAAACTCGGCGACATCGTGCGCAACGAGTCCGCTCTCGCCGGCCTGCCCGAGCCGACCCTTGCGGTCGAGCCGGGACGAGCGATCGCCGGGCCGGGGACGGTCACGCTCTACGAGGTCGGCACCATCAAAGACGTCACCGTCGGGAGCGCGCTTACTCGCCGCTACGTCAGTGTCGACGGCGGAATGAGCGACAACATCCGCACGGCGCTGTATCAAGCGGAATATGAAGCGAAGCTCGTCTCCCGAGTCAGCGGAGCCGAACCCGTGGTGTCGCGAGTCGTGGGTAAACACTGCGAATCCGGCGATGTCGTCATCCGTGACACCTGGATGCCCGAGGACATCGATGCCGGCGATTTGCTTGCCGTCGCTGCCACCGGTGCATACTGCTACTCGATGTCGAGTAGGTACAACCTGCTCACCCGTCCTGCCGTGGTGGCGGTGTGCGACGGACAGTCGCGCGTGATCCTCCGGAGGGAAACCGTGGAAGACCTGCTCAGCTTGGAGGTACAAGAGTGACCGTCGAATCGGCGCAACCTGCTGTCGGTGTGACCGAATCGGCGCAACGTGCTGTCGGTGTGACCGAATCGGCGCATCGCGCTATCGGTGTGGCCGTCCTCGGCCTCGGCAACGTCGGGAGCGAGGTGGTTCGCATCCTGCAAGAGCACAGCGAAGACCTCGAGGCTCGCGTCGGTGCGCCCCTGGAACTGCGGGGAGTGGCAGTCCGCCGCCCCGGCAAGGACCGGGGCATACCGGAGGAGTTGCAGACCACGGACGCGGACTCGCTCGTGGCGCGCGACGACGTCGACATCGTCGTCGAGGTGATCGGCGGCATGGACCTTCCGCGCAAGCTGATCCTGTCGGCACTGAACTCCGGCAAGTCCGTCGTCACCGCCAACAAGGCCCTCCTCGCCGAGCACACCGGTGAACTCGCCGAGGCCGCGGAGCTGCACCGCGTCGACCTGTACTTCGAGGCGGCCGTCGCCGGTGCGATCCCCGTGATCCGCCCGCTCACCCAGTCCCTTGCCGGTGACCGGGTGAACAAGGTCGCCGGAATCGTGAACGGCACCACCAACTTCATCCTGTCGGCCATGGACGAGACCGGGGCCGACTATGCGGAAACGCTCGCGGAGGCGGGAAGACTCGGCTACGCCGAAGCCGATCCCACCGCCGACGTAGAGGGTTACGACGCCGCGGCGAAGGCCGCCATCCTCGCGTCCATCGCCTTCCATACGCGGGTCACCGCGGGTGATGTGTACCGCGAGGGTATCTCCAACATCACCGCTGCCGACCTGACGTCGGCGCGGGCCCTCGACTGCACCATCAAACTGCTCTCCATCTGCGAGCGCATCCCCACACCCGACGGCAAGGAGCGCATCTCCGCACGGGTCTACCCGGCGCTGGTGCCGCTGAGTCACCCCCTCGCGTCGGTCAACGGAGCATTCAACGCCGTGGTCGTCGAGGGCGAGAACGCCGGAAGGCTGATGTTCTACGGTCAGGGCGCCGGCGGTGCCCCCACCGCGTCTGCTGTGATGGGTGATCTGGTGATGGCCGCGCGCAACAAGGTGCACGGTGGCCGCGGTCCGCGCGAGTCGAAATACGCCAAACTCAAGATCGCGCCCATCGGCGACATCCCGACGCGCTACTACGTCAACATGCAGGTGACGGACAAGGCCGGTGTGCTGTCGGCCGTTGCCGCCGAATTCGCCGAGCACGGCGTGAGCATTTCGACGGTGCGGCAGGAAGGCGCGGGCGACGGTGCCCGGCTGGTGGTCGTTACCCATGTCGCGACGGACTCCGCGTTGTCGGAAACCGTTGAGGCATTGAGCAAACTCGAATTCGTCACCGCTGTGACCAGCGTGCTGCGACTGGAAGGCACCGAACAATGACCGGCACCCGCAACCCCGTGCACACTCCGTGGCCGGGGCTGATCGAGGCCTACCGTGACCGCCTCGCGATCGGACCGAACTGGAAGACGGTGACCCTCCGTGAAGGCGGCACACCGTTGCTTCCCGCCGGGCATCTGTCCGAGATCACGGGCTGCGACGTCTACCTCAAGGTCGAAGGCCTCAACCCCACCGGCTCCTTCAAGGACCGCGGGATGACGATGGCCGTGACCGACGCCCTGGCGCGCGGTCAGCAGGCTGTGCTGTGCGCGTCGACGGGCAATACGTCCGCCTCGGCGGCCGCCTACGCCGCCAAGGCGAAGATGAGCTGCGCGGTGCTGGTGCCGCAGGGGAAGATCGCCATGGGCAAGCTGGCGCAAGCGGTCATGCACGGCGCCCGGATCATCCAGGTCGAGGGTAACTTCGACGACTGCCTCGAGCTGGCGCGCAAGACCACGGCGGAGTTCCCGACCATCGGCCTGGTCAACTCGGTGAACCCGGTCCGGATCGAAGGCCAGAAGACCGCGGCTTTCGAAATTTGTGATGCATTGGGCAAGGCTCCGGACGTCCACGCGCTTCCCGTCGGCAACGCCGGCAACATCACCGCCTACTGGCGGGGTTATTCCGAGTACTACGCAGACGGGCTCACGAGCGTGAAGCCTCGCATGCTGGGCGTTCAGGCGGCAGGTGCCGCCCCGCTCGTCCACGGTGCACCCGTCAAGGACCCGGAGACCATCGCGACGGCCATCCGCATCGGTTCGCCCGCGTCCTGGAACGGCGCGGTCGCCGCGAAGGAGGAGTCGCACGGGGCCTTCCGCGCCGCGACGGACGAGGAAATCCTCGAGGCGTACCGGCTGATCGCCTCCACCGAAGGTGTGTTCGTCGAACCCGCGTCGGCGGCGAGTGTCGCAGGACTGCTGGCCGCCCGGAAGGAAGGCTGGCTCGACTCCGGACTCACCGTGGTCTGCACGGTCACCGGCAACGGATTGAAGGACCCGGATACCGCACTCGCCGGTATGCCTGTCGTGCAACCCATTCCGGTCGATCCTGTCGCTGTCGCGTCGGCCCTCGAGCTGGCGTAGTGGTGGCGCCCACGCCCATCACGCCGCAGGATCAGACCGCAGACATGACACAGACCCTGCCCACCGGGCTCACCGTGACTGCCCGTGTGCCGGCGTCGAGCGCCAATCTCGGGCCCGGATTCGACACCCTCGGCATCGCGCTCGGGCTTTACGACGAGATCACGGTCACCACCACGGGTTCGGGTTTGAAGATTCGTGTCGAGGGTGAGGGCGCCGAGGACGTGCCGTGGGGCCCCTCCCATCTGGTGGTGCGCGCGATCGAACGTGGTCTGGAGTCGGCCGGCGTGTGGGCGGAGGGCCTCGACGTCGTGTGCCGCAATGCAATACCGCACTCGCGGGGCCTGGGGTCGTCCGCGTCTGCTGTGGTCGGCGGTTTGGCCGCGGCCAACGGTCTCGCGATGAAGCTCGATCCCGCACTCGGCCTCTCGCCCGACCAACTGGTCCAGTTGTCGTCCGAGTTCGAAGGTCACCCCGACAACGCTTCGGCGAGCGTGCTGGGCGGCGCCGTGGTGTCGTGGAGTTGTGAAGACCAGGAATCCGCGGGCACCTCCACGTCCGGGAACCGCTACTACGCGGTGCCACTGAAGGTGCATCCCGCGATCCGGGTGATCGCCCTGATCCCGGGTGAGCGTTCGTCGACCGCTCACACGCGGGGATTGTTGCCCGAGGTCGTGGCGCACCGTGACGCCGCGTTCAACGTCAGTCGCGGCGCTCTCGCTGTGGTGGCGCTCACAGAACGGCCGGACCTTCTGATGCCGGCCACCGAGGATCGGCTCCACCAGGTTCAGCGGGCTCCCGCGCTCCCGCTGACCACCCGGTGGATCTCCTTGCTGCGGAAAGCCGGCATTGCCGCGGCGGTCTCCGGTGCGGGACCGACAGTCCTCGCGTTGAGTACAGAGCCGCTACCGGACGATCTCCGGGTACAGGCGGAGGCCGAGGGACTGCAGGTGCTCGAACTCGACGTCGCCGAAGGCGTCCGGATCAGCTGACACGCCGGAAACGGGTCTTCTTGCCCCTACGGTCGTTCACAGCTATCCTGGGCAATGTCCGTACATCGTGCGCATCAGACGCCGGTGCTTCACCAGGGCGATTACTCCAGGTCAATCGGGGTTGACAGCTCCTGGCACGATCCTCCGCACTTTCTGTTGTGTAGGGATTGCGAGTGCGCCTGTTCAAGGTGATGTGATGGCGGGCAAGCCGGCAGTTCAGCTAAGCAACGACGTACGGCACATCCGAATCCGGTACTGAACCGGATTACGGGACGAACCCTCGACTCTGCGCAGCGCGAGTGAGGGAAGGAAAGGACCTCCGTGACCGATACGGACCTCATCGCCGCTCCTGCGGACGCCTCCTCGGTGGATACCGTTGGCGCGCAGGCAGGCGACTCTTCACAGGCGTCATCGACCGCACCGGAAAACGGTGCAGTGACGGCCTCCACAAAGCGCGCCGAGGCGCGCCGAGGTGCCGGGCTGTCCGGGATGGTGCTGACCGAGCTCCGTGCCCTTGCGGGCGAGCTCGGTATCAAAGGCATTTCAGGGATGCGTAAGGGCGACCTGATCGCCGCGATCAAGGATCGGCAGGGCGCCTCGTCGGCGCCGGCCGCTGCGACGACCGAGGCCGCGCCCCGCACCCGGACGTCCCGCACCAAGCGTGAGCAGCCCGCGCAGACTGCCCTCGACGTGTCTCCGCAGCAGGAGATCGCCGAGAAGGCGGCCGAAAGCAAGGCGCCCGAACCTGCAGTCGCCGACGGCAGCGCGGCCGACACCGATGTCCCCGAGGGGGGCCGACGCGGGCGTCAGCGCCGTGGCTCCTCCCGCCGGGCAGGTGCCCCTGAGCAGGGCGACCAGGCCGACAGCGGCCAGGACGCTCCCCCGCAGAATGCTGCCGCCCAGAATGGCGTCGACGCCCAGCAGGCCGAGCGCAAGCAGGTCGACGACCGTCAGGACAGTGCGGAAAAGTCCGGAAGGCAGGACGGCTCCGGCGAGCAGTCCGGCGACCGCACGCGGCGTGAGCGTGGGGACAACCGCGGCAGCGACCGTGGTGACCGCACCGACCGGAACGACCGCGGCGACACCCGCGAGCGGGACCGCGGTGACACGCGCGAACGTGACCGCGACCGGGGTGATCGCAACCAGGGCAGCAACAACGGCCCGCGCACGAGCGACAACCGTGACAACCGGGGCGGCGACGACGAAGAAGGCGGCCGCGGACGACGTGGACGGCGCTTCCGCGAGCGTCGTCGTGGGCGCGACCGCGGCGAAGGCGGCGGCGGTGACGTACGTGAGACGGAAATCCGGGAAGACGATGTCCTGCAGCCGGTAGCCGGCATCCTCGACGTCCTCGACAACTACGCCTTCGTGCGGACGTCCGGGTACCTCGCGGGCCCCAACGACGTCTACGTGTCGATGAACCTCATCCGCAAGAACGGACTTCGCCGCGGCGACGCGATCACCGGTGCGGTCCGGGTTGCACGCGAGGGTGACCAGGGCAATCAGCGCCAGAAGTTCAACCCGTTGGTGCGTATCGACACGGTCAACGGCGGCGACATCGAGGCGGCGAAGAAGCGCCCCGAGTTCGGGAAGCTCACCCCGCTGTACCCGAATCAGCGGTTGCGCCTCGAGACCACGCCGAACATCCTCACCACCCGCGTCATCGATCTCGTGATGCCGATCGGTAAGGGTCAGCGCGCGCTCATCGTGAGCCCGCCGAAGGCCGGTAAGACCAGCGTTCTGCAGGCCATCGCCAACGCGATCGCGACCAACAACCCCGAGTGCTACCTGATGGTCGTGCTGGTCGACGAACGTCCCGAAGAGGTCACCGACATGCAGCGATCGGTGAAGGGTGAGGTCATTTCCTCGACCTTCGACCGCCCACCGGGAGACCACACCTCGGTCGCCGAGCTCGCCATCGAGCGTGCGAAGCGACTGGTGGAGGCCGGTAAGGACGTCGTCGTCCTTCTCGACTCGATCACTCGGCTCGGCCGCGCGTACAACAACTCGTCGCCGGCGTCGGGCCGCATCCTGTCCGGTGGTGTCGACTCGACCGCGCTGTACCCGCCGAAGCGTTTCCTCGGTGCAGCCCGCAACATCGAGAACGGCGGTTCCCTCACGATCATCGCGACGGCCATGGTCGAGACCGGTTCCACCGGCGACACCGTGATCTTCGAGGAGTTCAAGGGCACCGGTAACGCCGAGCTCAAGCTCGACCGCAAGATCGCGGAACGGCGAGTGTTCCCGGCTGTCGACGTCAATCCTTCGGGAACGCGTAAGGACGAGCTGCTGCTCAGTCCGGATGAGGCCGCGGTGCTGCACAAGCTCCGCCGGGTGCTGTCTGGTCTCGATTCGCACCAGGCCATCGATCTGCTGATCGATCGCCTCAAGAAGAGCAAGAGCAATCTCGAGTTCCTCATGCAGGTGTCGAAGACCGCTCCGGGAGCGATCGACGACTGAGTGCTCGACACGGCAAAGCCCGGCGACCTGTCGCCGGGCTTTGCCGTTTCTCCAGTACCGAGCAGGTGGAATTAAATGCGGGGGAGCGGCGTTGATCTCTCCGCAAGCACACATGCCGATTGGAATCGCACTCGCGCGATCTGGCATACTGAACGGCTGAGTCCGGTTCCGGTTCACGTCTTCGAATGGCGAAGGCGACCCGGCGACCATTGAAAGGGACACCATGAAGTCAGGCATTCACCCCAATTACGTGGCCACCACCGTGGTCTGTGGTTGCGGAAACACTTTCGAGACCCGAAGCACCAAGGAGACCGGACGGATCAACGTCGAGGTCTGCTCGCAGTGCCACCCGTTCTACACCGGTAAGCAGAAGATTCTCGACACCGGTGGACGCGTCGCCCGCTTCGAGGCTCGCTACGGCAAGCGCGCCGGCAAGGGCGCAGCAAAGGAATCTGCCGAGTCCTAGCTGGTCCGCCGACGCCCGTCCTGCGATAATTGCAGGCCGGGCGTCGGCTTTTTTGTGCCGTTTCCCTCGGCACCCCGTAGTGCGCTGCGCGCGCTGAGACGAGAGTGGAGCCCATCATGGCAGGGACGACCCAGCCGTCGGCGATCGACGACATCCTGGCCGAACATGCCGGCCTCGAGCAGCAGTTGTCCGACCCAGCGCTGCACAACGACGCCTCCGCGGCCCGCAAAGCCGGGAAGCGTTTCGCCGAGCTTGCGCCCATCATGTCGACGTACAGCAAGCTCAAGGCTGCGCAGGACGATCTCGCAGCCGCGCGTGAGCTCGCCGTCGACGATTCCAGCTTCGCGGCCGAGGTGCCCGCACTCGAGGCCGAAGTGCTCGAGCTCGACAAGGCACTGACGGATCTCCTCGCGCCGCGCGACCCGCACGATGGTGACGACGTGGTACTCGAAGTGAAGTCGGGCGAGGGCGGTGAGGAGTCGGCGTTGTTCGCGTCCGATCTCGCGCGTATGTACGTCCGGTACGCCGAGCGGCACGGGTGGCGCGTCGAGGTTCTCGATGCGACAGTGTCCGACCTCGGTGGATACAAGGACGCGACACTGTCGATCAAGTCGAAGGGCGAGGTTCGGGACGGGGTGTGGGCCCGTCTGAAGTTCGAGGGCGGCGTCCATCGCGTGCAGCGCGTGCCTGTCACCGAGTCGCAGGGCCGGGTACACACCTCGGCCGCCGGCGTCCTGGTCTATCCGGAACCGGAAGAGGTCGAGGAGGTGCAGATCGACGAGACCGATCTGCGCATCGATGTCTACCGCTCCTCCGGTAAGGGCGGTCAGGGTGTGAACACCACCGACTCGGCGGTGCGGATCACGCATCTGCCCACCGGAATCGTTGTGACGTGCCAGAACGAGCGCTCCCAGCTACAGAACAAGGCGCGGGCCATGCAGGTGCTGGCCGCTCGCCTCCAGGCAGCGGCCGAGGAAGCAGCAGACGCCGAGGCATCGGCCGGGCGGCAGAGCCAGGTGCGCACGGTCGACCGCTCCGAGCGCATCCGCACCTACAACTTCCCGGAGAACCGCATCACCGATCACCGAATCGGCTTCAAGTCGCACAATCTCGATGCCGTCCTGGACGGTGAATTGGACGCTCTTCTCGACGCGCTGGGCAAGGCGGATCGTGAGGCACGGCTCGCCGCGGAGTAACCCGGTACCGAGGACCGGAGTATCACCGTTCCCCGGGCGTGGCAGTCTGTACCCGTGAGCCGACTTCCCCTTCGCCTGGCCCTGATCGATGCAGCCGCGCAACTCGACGAGGCAGGGGTGCACAGCGCCCGCGCGGACGCCGAGATGCTGGCTGCCCATCTGCTGGGGGTGGAGAGGACCCGACTGGGTCTCGTGCCGCTGGTCGACGAGTCGGTGATCGACGCCTACAAGAAGATGGTCGAACAGCGCGCCAAGCGAATCCCGCTGCAGTACATCCTGGGAACCGCCGCCATGGGGGACATCGACATCGAGGTCGGTCCCGGCGTCTTCGTTCCGCGCCCGGAGACCGAACTTCTCCTCGGGTGGGCGCTCGCGTTCCTGGGAAGCTGCGATCAGCACCCCCCCGTCGTCATGGATCTGTGTACCGGGTCGGGTGCGCTCGCGCTCGCCATTGCCCACGCCCGCCCCGACGCCGTCGTGCACGCCGTCGAACTCGAACCGCACGCGCTCGCCTGGGCGCGGCGCAATGCCGATGCCCGCGCCCAGGCGGGCGACACCCCGATCAAGCTGTACCAGGGCGACGTCACCGACCGGACGATCCTGACCGGCCTCGAAGGTGCAGTCGACCTCATCGTTGCCAACCCGCCGTACATTCCCGAGGGCGCGGAACTCGAGCCGGAAGTAGCGGATCACGACCCGCACAGCGCACTATTCGCCGGACCGGACGGGCTATCTGTGATCAAGCCGATGATCTCGAATGTCGCGCGGTGGTTGAGAATCGGGGGAGCAGTGGGAATCGAGCACGACGACACCAACGGTGCGGACGTCGCGGCGCTGTTCGCGGCGCGTCGGGTGTTCGGTGACGTCGCGGAACACCCCGACCTCGCGGGCAAGCCCCGCTTCGTGGTGGCTCGGCGCATCGCGACCGATGTCGAGGCGCAGCGTGCGGAGGCCGCCGGCGAGGATGAAAGAATGAGCCGGTGAGTACCGTTTACGACTGTGGCCGCCCCGATTCCCGCGCCGCCGGAATGAGTGCGGCCAAGAACGCCCTGAAGGCTGGACGACTCGTCGTCCTGCCCACGGACACCCTCTACGGGATCGGCGCCGACGCATTCGACGGCGATGCAGTCGCCGCGTTGCTGCGGGCGAAGGGCCGTGGCCGCGATATGCCTGTGCCGGTTCTGGTCGGATCGTGGAACACCATCGACGGCCTCGTGTACAGCGTGCGACCGCACACCCGCGACCTCATTCGGGCCTTCTGGCCGGGTGGCCTGAGTCTTGTTGTGGAGCAGGCCCCTTCGCTGGCATGGGACCTCGGTGATACGCGCGGGACGGTGATGCTTCGCATGCCCCTGCATCCGGTCGCCCTCGAACTGTTACGTGAAGTCGGACCACTCGCGGTGTCGAGCGCCAACGTCTCCGGACAACCACCGGCCACCACCGTCCAGGAAGCTCGGGACCAGCTCGGCGGATCGGCCGGCGTGTACCTGGACGGCGGACGCGCCGAACAGGGCCGGGCCTCCACCATCGTCGACCTCACCGGCGCGAGCCCCCGCATTCTCCGGGAAGGCGCCGTACCCACCGGTGACGTCGCCGACGTCCTCGGGGTGACGGCGGAGAGTCTGCTCGAGGGGACCGCGACGGCATGACCGGGCTGCGCGGGGCAACGGTAGCGTCTGCCCAGTGATTGCTGCCGAATCCGCCGGCGTGGTGCTGGCTCAAGCAGGTGGGGGTGCGGGTGTCCCTCTGCGTGAACTTCTGCTCGTCCTCTTCACTGCCGCGGTGGTCACCTACCTCGCCACCGGCGCCGTCCGGTTGTTCGCTCTGCGGTTCGGGGCGGTGGCGGTGCCTCGGGACCGGGACGTGCACGTCACGCCCACGCCCCGGCTCGGGGGCGTCGGAATGTACCTGGGCATGCTGGTCGCGCTGTTGTTCGCGCAGCAACTACCCGCGCTCACCCGCGGATTCGAGTTCACCTCCGACATCCCCGCTGCCCTGGTGTCGGGGTTCGTCATCGTTCTCGTGGGGGTGGTCGACGACCGGTGGGGTCTCGACGCGCTGACCAAGTTCGTGGGCCAGGTGACGGCCGCCGGAATTCTCGTCGTGATGGGCGTCAGCTGGTTCATCATCTACGTTCCGTTCGGCGATGGCACCACGGTGATTCTCGACCAGCTGCAGGCGGGACTGGTCACGGTGGCGGTCGCCGTGGTGATGGTCAATGCCATGAACTTCGTCGACGGCCTCGACGGTCTCGCCGCAGGTCTCGGGCTGATTTCCTCGCTCGCGATCTGCGTGTTCTCGGTTGGATTGCTCCACGATCAGGGCGGTGATGTGAGCGCCTATCCGCCGGCGTTGATCGCCGCGGCACTGGCAGGCGCCTGTCTCGGTTTCCTGCCGCACAACTTCCAGCCTGCGCGCATCTTCATGGGCGACTCCGGATCGATGCTGATCGGCCTGATGCTCGCGGCCATCTCGACCAGCGCCTCCGGCCGCATTCCGCTGACCGCGTACGGCACCCGCGACCTTCTGGGTCTTCTGTCGCCACTGCTGCTCGTCGGCGCCGTCATGTTCATCCCGATCCTCGACCTGTTGCTTGCCGTGGTCCGGCGTACGCGCGCAGGCGTCAGTCCGTTCAGCCCCGACAAGATGCACCTTCACCACCGCCTCCTGCAGATCGGGCATTCACATCGGCGAGTGGTCCTGCTCATCTACTTATGGGTCGGCGTGCTGGCGTTCGGTGCGGTCGGATCTGCCTTGTTCGACCGCCGCGTAGTGGTGCTCCTGGTGGCCGGCGGACTCGTCTTCGCGCTGGTGGTCACGGCGGTACCCTCCATCCGGGGGCAACAGCACGACCGCCAGACGTGAGGTCACGGTTGCGGTGCGCCGAGGACGATCCACTACCCTTGGCGACCGTGACGTTCATCCCCGCGCCTGCTCCCGATCACACCGCCTCGTTGCGGGCCGCCGTTCGCTACGGCGTTCTCGGCCTGATCGTGCTGGCAGTGGTCGGTTCCATCGTTGCGACCCTGCTCGCAGGTATGCCCGGTCTCTACGGCGCGCTGTTGGGCGCGGCGGTCGGCGGAGGGTTCATCCTCTGCACGGCCCTCGGGGTGTTGTTCACGGCCAAGCTTCCCGCCATGACTGCGGGGGCGGTGCTGCTCGGTACCTGGCTGTTGAAGATGATCCTCGCGATCACGGTCCTGGCAATCCTGAAACCGCTCGACTTCTACGACAAAACGGCGTTGGTATTGGTCATCGTGTTGTCCTTGGTGATCGTGCTCGGTGCGGAAACCTATGGGGTACTTGGCGTGAAGGCCCCGTACGTGGAGCCACGCGCGGCGGGCGATGCCGAACCGGGGGAGAAGGACGCCCAGTAGTACTACGGGATGTAGTAAAATTGAATCGAGCCGGACCCCGTCTACACAACGTCGTAGATGACTTGATAAGGTCTGGGTCAAGCGAGAGCAATGAGACGGCGAGTAAGTTACTGGCTGGTATTGCATGCTTGCAGGCGGTCGCACTTTCAAGGCCGCCGAGTCGACGAGAGTCGCCGACACCGACAGACGCTGGACTCCCTGGAGTCCACAGCAGCTGACGAATACGCGAGTCGAGCTTGTCGACTTGTTTGATCGTCAATGTCCGATCGAACCGCAGTCAACGAAGGCTGCGGACCGACTACGGGAGAGAACGCTGAGCGTCATCAACGTGGCTGCTGGAGAATTCCATCCGCCTTCCCTGAACGACTTCTTCCCGCCCGCGGTCCTGTTCGAAGGGACTCCGTTCGAACTCGACCGCCTGATGCTGGTTCGCATCCTGCTGTCCGCCCTCATGATGATCTTCTTCGTCATCGCGATGCGCAGCCCGAAGATCATTCCCCGCGGTGTCCAGAACATCGGCGAGATCGCTCTCGACTTCGTCCGGATCAACATCGCGGAAGAGATTCTCGGCAAGGAACAAGGCAAGCGCTTCCTGCCCGTCATCACGACGATCTTCTTCCTGGTGCTCGCCAGCAACCTCGGCAGCATCATCCCGTTCATCAACATCTCGCCCAACGCGCGTATCGGCATGCCGTTGGTGCTCGCTGCCCTGGCGTACATCGTCTTCAACTACGTGGGCATCAAGAAGTACGGGTTCTTCAAGTACGTCAAGAGCAGCATCGTGGTTCCCGGCGTCCCGCTTCCCCTGCACTTCCTGCTCGTGCCGATCGAGTTCATCTCCACCTTCGTCCTGCGGCCGTTCACGCTCATGGTGCGTCTCATGGCCAACATGCTGGCCGGCCACATCCTGCTGGTGCTGTTCTTCAGTGCCACCCAGTTCTTCTTCTTCACCTCAGGTGGCTTCCAGGCCGTGTTCGGTGTTGCATCGCTCGCCGCCGGCATCGCATTCACCTTCTTCGAACTGCTGGTGATCTTCCTGCAGGCCTACGTCTTCGCGCTGCTCACGTCGGTGTACATCGACCTGGCTCTGCACGCGGATTCGCACTAGCACCAACATCTCCACGACCAGCTACACCAAGAACTGAGCCTCCCGCCGAATCCGGCGGAGGTCAACAGAAAGGGAACGGAACACCATGAGCCTCGCCTACCTCGCTCAGGAAGCTGTCCAGGAAACCAACTCGACGGGATTCGGAGCCATCGGCTACGGTCTCGCCGCGATCGGCCCCGGCATCGGCGTGGGCATCGTTGTCGGTAAGGCGATCGAGGGCATGGTTCGCCAGCCCGAGATGGCCGGACAGGTTCGTACCACCATGTTCCTCGGTATCGCCTTCACCGAAGCCCTCGCGCTGATCGGCCTCGTCGCCGGCTTCATTTTCTAAGACCGTCATGGCAACCAACATCGCATTGCTCGCGGCAGAGGAAGAGACACACAACCCTCTCCTGCCCGCGACGTATGACATCGTTTGGTCGCTCGTCTGCTTGCTCGTCGTCGGCTTCGTCTTCTGGAAGTACGTCCTTCCGATGTTCCAGAAGGTCCTTGCCGAGCGAACCGAACAGATCGACGGCGGCATCAAGAGGGCCGAAGAAGCCCAGGCCGAGGCGAAGGCGGCGCTCGAGCAGTACCGAGCCCAGCTCGCCGAAGCTCGCACCGAAGCTGCGCAGATCCGTGAGGACGCGCGCACCCAGGGGCAGCAGATCCTCGCCGAGATGAAGGCACAGGCTCAGGAAGAGAGCGACCGCATCGTGGCCTCCGGTCACAGCCAGTTGGTTGCTCAGCGGCAGCAGATCGTCACCGAACTGCGTGGCGAACTCGGACGCACCGCGGTCGACCTCGCTGAGAAGGTCATCGGGGAGTCGCTCTCCGACGACGTCAAGCGGGCCGGCACGGTCGACCGATTCCTGAACGAGCTCGACGCCATCGGCGCAAATTCCGCAGCAGGGAAGTGAGCACCATGTACGCAGCGAGCCGTGAGGCCTTGACGCAGACACGTGCTGCGTTGTCTTCGGCCTTGGGATCCGTCTCTGCCGGAGCAGCCACCGCGGCCGCGGCCCAGACCGGGGCAGAGCTGTTCACGGTCGTCGAGACCCTGGACGTTCAGCGCACTCTTCGCAGTGCGCTGGCGGACAACTCGGCGGCCGGGAGCGCTCGCGAAGGCCTGGCCGAGCAGGTGTTCGGTGGCAAGGTCTCCGCGGAGACCCTCGCCACCGTGAAGGCGGCGGTGGGCCAGAACTGGTCCACCACCTCCGACCTGCTCAACTCGCTGGTGCTTCTCGGTCGGGAGTCGCTGCTGAAGGCAGCGGCCGACCAGGGACAGCTCGACGGGGTCGAGGACGAATTGTTCCGTCTCGGTCGAATCGTCGCAGGTGACCCGACACTCGAACAGGCGCTTTCCGATCGATCCGTCTCGGCGAAAGCCAAGCGTGACCTGCTCTCCAAGCTGCTGTACGGCAAGGTGACTGCAGTCACGGAGGCGCTGGCCGTTCAGGCAGTGGGCAGGTTGAAGTCGACCGCCCCCGCGGATGCGTTCGACGCATTGGCGAATCTGGCGGCAGCTCGGCGAGAAGCCGTCGTAGCGAAGGTTCGGAGCGCTTCTACACTGAGCAGTGAGCAAACCGATCGGCTGGCCGCCGCCCTCACCCGTACCTACGGGAAGCCGGTGACGGTTCACGTGGAGGTCGATCCCGAGCTCCTCAGCGGCTTGGTCGTCCGGGTGGGCGACGAGGTTATCGACGGCAGCGCAGCGGGGCGTCTCGCAGCGTTGCGGAAGTCCCTCAAGTAGTCCGCTTCCGAATCAATACCCAGATACTTCCGAAAACCAGACACCGAGAGCAGGAACAATCATGGCGGAGCTGACGATCTCCTCCGACGAGATCCGTAGCGCGATCGAGAACTACACCGCGAGCTACTCCCCGGAGGCCTCCCGCGAGGAGGTCGGCGTTGTGACCGACACCAGCGACGGCATCGCGCACGTCAGTGGCCTGCCTTCGGCGATGGCCAACGAACTGCTGGAGTTTCCCGGCGGAATCCTGGGCGTTGCCCTCAACCTCGACGCCACCGAAATCGGTGCCGTCATCCTGGGTGACTACGCGGACCTCCAGGAGGGCCAGGAAGTCAAGCGGACCGGCGACGTTCTGTCGGTTCCCGTCGGCGACGGCTTCCTCGGACGCGTCGTGGACCCCCTCGGCCAGCCGATCGACGGCCTGGGCGATATCGAGAGCAACGAGACCCGCGCCCTCGAACTGCAGGCAGCATCCGTGCTCCAGCGCCAGCCCGTCGAGGAGCCGCTGCAGACCGGCATCAAGGCCATCGACGCCATGACGCCGATCGGCCGCGGACAGCGTCAGCTCATCATCGGCGACCGCAAGACGGGCAAGACCGCCGTCTGCATCGACGCGATCCTGAACCAGAAGGCCAACTGGGAGTCCGGCGACGAGAAGCAGCAGGTTCGCTGCATCTACGTCGCGATCGGCCAGAAGGGCTCGACCATCGCGGGCGTCAAGGCTGCCCTCGAGGAACAGGGCGCGATGGAGTACACCACCATCGTCGCCGCCCCCGCATCCGATTCCGCCGGCTTCAAGTGGCTCGCTCCGTACACCGGTTCCGCCATCGGCCAGCACTGGATGTACCAGGGCAAGCACGTTCTGGTCGTATTCGATGACCTGACCAAGCAGGCCGAGGCCTACCGCGCCATCTCGCTGCTGCTGCGTCGCCCGCCGGGACGTGAGGCTTACCCCGGTGACGTCTTCTACCTCCACTCCCGTCTGCTGGAGCGTTCGGCGAAGCTGTCCGACGCGCTCGGCGGCGGATCGCTGACGGCGCTGCCGATCATCGAAACCAAGGCGAACGACGTCTCGGCGTACATCCCGACCAACGTCATCTCCATCACCGACGGTCAGGTGTTCCTCGAGTCGGACCTCTTCAACAAGGGTGTTCGTCCCGCCATCAACGTCGGTATCTCGGTGTCCCGTGTCGGTGGTGCCGCGCAGACCAAGGGTATGAAGAAGGTGTCCGGCTCGCTTCGCCTGGAGCTGGCACAGTTCCGTGAGCTCGAAGCATTCTCCGCGTTCGCGTCGGACCTCGATGCCGCGTCGAAGGCGCAGCTCGAGCGTGGTGCTCGCCTGGTCGAGCTGCTCAAGCAGGATCAGTACAGCCCCATTCCCGTCGAGGACCAGATCGTCTCGATCTACCTCGCCGGTGAAGGCGTCTTCGACAGCGTTCCCGTCGGTGACGTGCGCCGGTTCGAGACCGAGTTGCTGGAAGACCTGCACCGCAGTGCCTCCGACGTGTACTCGAGCATCAAGGGTGGCAAGGCGCTCGACGCCGACAACGCCGCCGCACTGATCAAGGCCACCGACAAGTTCAAGGAAGGCTTCCTCGCATCCGACGGAAGCCGGGTCGTGAACGAGGCCGAGGCCGAGGCGCTCGACGCCAACGAGGTCGGGCACGAGCAGATCAACGTCAAGCGCACCACCGTCAGCAAGTGAGCGCCCAGTCCATGACACTGCGTCGCACCACCCCGGGGACGCCGCGAAACATGAAGGGAGAGTGATCGATCGATGGCAAGCATTCTCGAACTGCGGTCTCGTATCAAGTCGGTCAACTCGACCAAGAAGATCACCAAGGCCCAGGAGCTGATCGCGACCTCGCGCATCACCAAGGCTCAGGCCCGGGTCGCTGCGTCGAAGCCGTATGCCGAGGAGATCACCAAGGTCCTGACGGAGCTGGCAAGTGCGTCGGCGTCGTTGGATCACCCGTTGCTCAACGAGCGCGCCAACGCCAAGCGTGCTGCCGTCCTGGTTGTCACCAGCGACCGCGGCATGTGCGGTGGGTACAACTCCAACGTCCTCAAAGAGGCCGAGGAACTGTTCCAACTGCTGCGCAGCGAGGGCAAGGACCCGGTCATCTTCGTGCTCGGTGCCAAGGGCCTCGGCTACTACACGTTCCGTGGTCGCGACCTGGGGGCTGCGTGGACCGGGTTCTCTCAGGACCCCGGTTACTCCGATGCTGCCAAGGCGAGCCGCCACCTGGTGGAGCTCTTCATGGCCGGATCCGGCTCCGAGATTCCCGCCTACAACGGCGAGGGAACCATCGAAGGTGTCGACGAACTGCACATCGTCTACACCCGCTTCGTGTCGATGCTCACTCAGTCTCCCGAGGTGCGGCGGATGGCTCCGCTGGACGTCACGGTCTCCGAGGAGAACATCGAACTCGGTGAAGACATGCTGTCGAACGGTCACCGGAACGACGAACCGGTCGCCGGATACAACTTCGAGCCGGAACCCGACAGGTTGCTCGGTGCCCTGCTGCCGAAGTACATCAGCACCCGCATCTACTCCTCGCTGCTGGATGCTGCGGCGTCGGAGTCGGCTGCCCGTCGTACCGCCATGAAGGCGGCGACGGACAACGCAAACGAACTGGTGAACACTCTCAGCCGTCAGGCCAACCAGGCTCGCCAGGCCCAGATCACCCAGGAAATCAGCGAGATCGTCGGCGGCGCGAATGCGCTCGCCTCGAGCGCAGGAAGTGACTAAGCAATGACCGCAGCAGTAACCGAAACAAACGGGGCAGGTTCGGATTCGTCCGTGGCCGGCCGCGTCGTGCGGGTCATCGGTCCCGTCGTGGACGTTGAATTCCCGCGTGGCTCCATTCCTGAACTGTTCAACGCCTTGCATGCCGAGATCACGCTTCCCTCGGTCGCCAAGACGCTGACCCTCGAGGTCGCGCAGCACCTCGGTGACAACCTGGTGCGCACCGTCTCCATGCAGCCGACCGACGGCCTCGTCCGCGGCACCTCGGTGGCCGACACGGGCAAGCCGATCTCGGTTCCCGTCGGCGACGTCGTCAAGGGCCACGTGTTCAACGCACTGGGCGACTGCCTCGACGCTCCCGGCACGGGACGCGACGGCGAGCAGTGGGGCATCCACCGCAAGCCGCCAGCCTTCGACCAGCTCGAGGGCAAGACAGAGATTCTCGAGACCGGTATCAAGGTCATCGACCTCCTCACCCCGTACGTCAAGGGTGGAAAGATCGGTCTGTTCGGTGGTGCCGGTGTCGGCAAGACCGTTCTGATCCAGGAAATGATCACCCGTATCGCCCGCGAGTTCTCCGGAACCTCGGTGTTCGCAGGCGTCGGTGAGCGCACCCGTGAGGGCACCGACCTTCACCTCGAGATGGAAGAGATGGGGGTCCTTCAGGACACCGCCCTCGTCTTCGGCCAGATGGACGAGCCGCCGGGAACGCGTATGCGCGTCGCCCTGTCCGCACTGACCATGGCGGAGTACTTCCGCGATGTCCAGGGCCAGGACGTTCTGCTGTTCATCGACAACATCTTCCGTTTCACCCAGGCCGGTTCCGAGGTGTCGACCCTGCTCGGTCGTATGCCTTCGGCCGTGGGTTACCAGCCGACCCTGGCTGACGAGATGGGTGAGCTGCAGGAACGAATCACCTCGACGCGTGGTCGCTCCATCACCTCGCTTCAGGCGATCTACGTGCCCGCCGACGACTACACCGACCCGGCGCCGGCCACGACGTTCGCGCACCTCGATGCGACCACCGAGCTGTCGCGACCGATCTCGCAGATGGGTATCTACCCCGCTGTGGACCCGCTGAGCTCCACCTCCCGGATCCTCGAGCCCGGCATTGTCGGTGCCGAGCACTTCCGGGTGGCCAACGAGGTCAAGCGAATCCTGCAGAAGTACAAGGAACTGCAGGACATCATCGCCATCCTCGGTATGGACGAACTGCAGGAAGAGGACAAGGTCCTCGTCGGCCGTGCCCGCCGTCTGCAGAAGTTCCTCGGCCAGAACTTCATCGTCGCCGAGAAGTTCACCGGTGAGCCCGGCTCCGTGGTGCCGCTCCGCGACACCATCGAGGCGTTCGACCGCGTCTGCAAGGGCGAGTTCGATCACCTGCCCGAGCAGGCGTTCAACAGCTGCGGTGGACTCGACGACGTCGAGGCTGCAGCCAAGAAGATCGCCGGGAAGTAGTCGACGATGGCTGAGATGACCGTGGAACTCGTCGCTGTCGAGCGACGGTTGTGGTCTGGTTCGGCGACTCTCGTCAGCGCACAGACGACCGAGGGTGAGATCGGTGTCATGCCTGGTCACGAGCCTGTCCTCGGACAGCTCGTGGAGGGTGGCGTCGTCGCGATCACGACAGCCGACGGCGAGCGAATCGTGGCAGCTGTGCACGGCGGCTTCCTTTCCGTGACGGCGAAGTCCGTCACGATCCTCGCCGAGTCCGCCGAACTCGCGGAGGACATCGACGTGGAGGCCGCCCGGGCGGTGCTCCAGGAGAGCGGAGACGATCTCGAGGCGATTGCTGTTGCCAAGGGTCGAGTTCGCGCCGTAGAGCGCGCATAGGTTACACGAGACAGACCGCGACGGAGCCGACGAACAGTGACAATCGGAATGACTGTGTTGATCATTCTGGTTGTGCTGCTCGCCGCCTTCGTCGCGGTCTTTCTCTATCGTCTGGCTGTTCTTCGTCGCGGTGGAACCGCGGCTATTCTCCGCGTGGCGCCTTCCGCGGGGGACACCGGATGGCGTCACGGCGTCATTCGTTACGGCGAGGGCTCCCTCGTCTTCTTCAAGTTGTCGAGTTTGCGTCCCGGCCCTGATTCGCGCATCGAGCGGCAGGGGATCGAAGTCGAAGGCCGTCGTAAACCAGAGGGCTCCGAGTTCGACATCATGTCCGACGAAATCGTCATCCTGTCCGTGAAGGACCGAGGCGCCGCGTACGAGATCGCCTTGGACGGTGGAGCTTTGACCGCGTTCCTGTCGTGGGTCGAATCTCGTCCGTCGGGCCGATCGGTACGCGGACGCCGATTCTGATCAGGCTTTCCCCGCTCCCGGTTTCCAGAGCACGTCTCCTTCGGGATTCGCGACCCGTCCCACGATGAAGAGCAGATCCGAGAGTCGGTTGAGGTACTTCGCCGGCAGCGCGTGAGTGTTCTCGGGATGTGCGTCGACAGCGGCCCACGCCGATCGCTCCGCACGCCGTGTCACGGTTCGCGCAACGTGGAGCAGCGCTCCCAGTGGGGTTCCGCCGGGCAGTATGAACGAATTCAGGGGTTCGAGGCGCTCGTTCAGCTCGTCGCACCAGCGTTCGAGCCGGTCGATGTAGTCGGCGGTGATACGCAGCGGTGGATACTTGGGTTCCTCGACCACCGGGGTGGACAGATCGGCACCGGCATCGAACAGGTCATTCTGTACCTGCCGCAGAATCGACAGGATCTCCTCGGGGGGATTCCCCAGCGCCACAGCGACGCCGATTGCGGCGTTCGCTTCATCACAGTCCGCATACGCGACGAGGCGGGAATCGTTCTTCGGTACGCGGGAGAAATCGCTGAGTCCGGTGGTCCCGTCGTCGCCGGTCCGGGTGTAGATCTTGGTGAGGTGTACGGCCATAGCGTTACGGTACCGGCCTCCGAGGTCGGTGCCGCTGGCTCTAGGCTGTGCTTCGTGAGCGAACGCTTCCTTGTTACCGGCGGTAACCGTCTCGTAGGTGAAGTGTCTGTCGGGGGCGCCAAGAACAGTGTTCTGAAGCTGATGGCGGCGGCGCTGTTGGCTGAGGGCACCACCGTCGTGACCAATTGCCCCGACATCCTGGACGTTCCTCTGATGGCCGACGTCCTGCGCGGCCTCGGGTGCGACGTGGTTCTCGAAGATTCGTTGGTTCGGATCACGACGCCGGCGGAGCCGAAATATCACGCGGACTTTGCCGCAGTTCGCCAGTTCCGAGCATCGGTGTGTGTGCTGGGCCCCTTGGTTGCGAGGTGCAAACGCGCGGTGGTCGCTCTGCCCGGCGGCGACGCCATCGGATCCAGGCCACTGGATATGCATCAATCCGGACTTCGGTTGCTGGGCGCGCAGAGCACGATCGAACACGGATGTGTCGTTGCCCAGGCAGACGATCTGCACGGAGCCAACATTCGGCTTGCGTTCCCGTCTGTGGGGGCGACGGAGAACATCCTCATGGCCGCTGTTCTCGCCAAAGGTGAGACGGTGATCGACAATGCCGCGCGTGAGCCGGAGATTGTCGACTTGTGCAACATGCTGATCCGTATGGGTGCCAAGATCCTGGGAGCGGGCACATCGACGCTCACCATTCAGGGCGTCAACCAGCTCGAGCCGACCACACACCGCGTCATCGGTGACCGCATCGTGGCCGCGACGTGGGGGATCGCCGCGTCGATGACGAGGGGGGACGTCCGGGTCCGTGGCGTCAACCCGAAACATCTCGGCTTGGTTCTGGACAAGTTGCGGGTCGCGGGGGCAGAGGTCACCACGGAGGCCGACGGATTTCGGGTGGAGCAGAAAGCTCGTCCCACCGCTGTCAACTTCGCGACGCTCCCGTATCCGGGCTTCCCCACGGACCTGCAGCCCATGGCGATCGGTCTCGCAGCGGTGGCTGAAGGTACCTCGATGATCACGGAGAACGTGTTCGAGGCCAGGTTCCGCTTCGTCGAGGAAATGATCCGGCTGGGGGCAGACGCGCGGACGGACGGACACCATGCGGTGATCCGCGGGATACCGCTGCTGTCGAGCGCTCCCGTGTGGTCGTCCGACATCAGGGCCGGCGCCGGATTGGTGCTTGCCGGTCTTGTGGCAGACGGCGTGACAGAGGTGCACGACGTGTTCCACATCGACCGCGGCTACCCATATTTCGTCGAGAACCTGCAAGGCCTCGGAGGCCAGATCGAGCGTGTCGACGCCGAATCCTGACGGGTTCGCAGCCGATTCACTCCAGTGGTCGCAGGGTGAGTCGGGCGTCACAGTCCTCGAGGCGGCGACCGAAGGACCGAAGTTGCTGGAAGCCAACCGATTGACCAGCGCAAACGGGGCTGAGCGCCTCGGCGACCTGGGGATTTGGCAAGCTGTTTCCCGTCGCGTAACTTATTCGAAGTCAGAGCGACACGGACACCGACCCCGGCCGGAAGGCGGGGGACACGAGGTTGGACGAAGACGCCTGGTAATCCGAAGTCACAGCGTGTTGTATGGTTGTGCTTCAACCCCTGATCTTCTTGCTCAGCACCCTGGTTTGCTCCGGTGTGGCTGGTAAGATAGCCTGGGAAAGTTGCCCCGGATCGGTCGGAGATGTTGTCTTCGGGTGTGATGGTGTGTGCGTGTTCTTTGAGAACTCAACAGTGTGTCGATGAATGTCAGTGCCAAATGTTTTTGGTACTCCGCATCACGGGTGATCGGCTGGGCCTTTTGGGGTTTGGTTGTGAGTGGTGTGGGTATTTTGCTGGCTCTTTCTCCTTCTTCCGTCGGAGAGGGGGTCGGTGTTTGATTGAGCTAGTTTGAGTTTTTGATCGCTAGTGATTTGACTCGATGTCTATGACTGATTGGGGTTCGCCTCTTTCTAGAGTCTTCAACGGAGAGTTTGATCCTGGCTCAGGACGAACGCTGGCGGCGTGCTTAACACATGCAAGTCGAGCGGTAAGGCCCTTCGGGGTACACGAGCGGCGAACGGGTGAGTAACACGTGGGTGATCTGCCCTGCACTTCGGGATAAGCCCGGGAAACTGGGTCTAATACCGGATACGACCTTCGGCTGCATGGCTGGGGGTGGAAAGGTTTACTGGTGCAGGATGGGCCCGCGGCCTATCAGCTTGTTGGTGGGGTAATGGCCTACCAAGGCGACGACGGGTAGCCGACCTGAGAGGGTGACCGGCCACACTGGGACTGAGACACGGCCCAGACTCCTACGGGAGGCAGCAGTGGGGAATATTGCACAATGGGCGAAAGCCTGATGCAGCGACGCCGCGTGAGGGATGAAGGCCTTCGGGTTGTAAACCTCTTTCAGCAGGGACGAAGCGCAAGTGACGGTACCTGCAGAAGAAGCACCGGCTAACTACGTGCCAGCAGCCGCGGTAATACGTAGGGTGCAAGCGTTGTCCGGAATTACTGGGCGTAAAGAGTTCGTAGGCGGTTTGTCGCGTCGTTTGTGAAAACTCACAGCTCAACTGTGAGCTTGCAGGCGATACGGGCAGACTTGAGTACTGCAGGGGAGACTGGAATTCCTGGTGTAGCGGTGAAATGCGCAGATATCAGGAGGAACACCGGTGGCGAAGGCGGGTCTCTGGGCAGTAACTGACGCTGAGGAACGAAAGCGTGGGTAGCGAACAGGATTAGATACCCTGGTAGTCCACGCCGTAAACGGTGGGCGCTAGGTGTGGGTTCCTTCCACGGAATCTGTGCCGTAGCTAACGCATTAAGCGCCCCGCCTGGGGAGTACGGCCGCAAGGCTAAAACTCAAAGGAATTGACGGGGGCCCGCACAAGCGGCGGAGCATGTGGATTAATTCGATGCAACGCGAAGAACCTTACCTGGGTTTGACATATACCGGAAAGCCGTAGAGATACGGCCCCCCTTGTGGTCGGTATACAGGTGGTGCATGGCTGTCGTCAGCTCGTGTCGTGAGATGTTGGGTTAAGTCCCGCAACGAGCGCAACCCTTGTCTTATGTTGCCAGCACGTAATGGTGGGGACTCGTAAGAGACTGCCGGGGTCAACTCGGAGGAAGGTGGGGACGACGTCAAGTCATCATGCCCCTTATGTCCAGGGCTTCACACATGCTACAATGGCCAGTACAGAGGGCTGCGAGACCGTGAGGTGGAGCGAATCCCTTAAAGCTGGTCTCAGTTCGGATCGGGGTCTGCAACTCGACCCCGTGAAGTCGGAGTCGCTAGTAATCGCAGATCAGCAACGCTGCGGTGAATACGTTCCCGGGCCTTGTACACACCGCCCGTCACGTCATGAAAGTCGGTAACACCCGAAGCCGGTGGCCTAACCCCTTGTGGGAGGGAGCCGTCGAAGGTGGGATCGGCGATTGGGACGAAGTCGTAACAAGGTAGCCGTACCGGAAGGTGCGGCTGGATCACCTCCTTTCTAAGGAGCATCTCCAGTCATGTACCGCTGAACAGTCAGTGGATGATGGTCTGGCAGAGGCCATTTCGGATGCGTATGTTATCCGGTGGTTGCTCATGGGTGGATCGCTGACAAGTATTGGTTCTCAACTGCCGGCCTGTGTGCTGGTGGGAGGGCGAATTATATCGACATACTGTTGGGTCCTGAGGGAACACGTGAGTGTTTTTTCTTTCAGGAAAGTGACGATCCGGTTCGGATGTCAGGCAGACCGCATCACTTTTGGTGGTGGGCATGGTGCTGGCGGAGTTCGAGGCGGGTGTGTTGTTTGAGAACTGCACAGTGGACGCGAGCATCTTTGTTGTAAGTAATGAAGAGCGTACGGTGGATGCCTTGGCACCAGGAGCCGATGAAGGACGTAGGAGGCTGCGATAAGCCTCGGGGAGCTGTCAACCGAGCTGAGATCCGAGGATGTCCGAATGGGGAAACCCAGCACGAGTGATGTCGTGTTACCCGCATCTGAATATATAGGGTGTGTGGAGGGAACGTGGGGAAGTGAAACATCTCAGTACCCACAGGAAGAGAAAACAATAGTGATTCCGTGAGTAGTGGCGAGCGAAAGCGGAAGAGGCTAAACCATGGATGTGTGATAGCCGGCAGGCGTTGCATTCGTGGGGTTGTGGGGTTCATCTTGTCAATGCTGCCGTGTTGGCCGACAGTAAGAAATCATGGTGTTAGTGGAAGTGGTCTGGAACGGCCTGTCGTAGAGGGTGAGAATCCCGTACACGAAAACATTGTGACTGTCGTGATGGAAACCCAAGTAGCACCGGGCCCGTGAAATCTGGTGTGAATCTGTCGGGACCACCCGATAAGCCTGAATACTCCCTGGTGACCGATAGCGGACTAGTACCGTGAGGGAAAGGTGAAAAGTACCCCGGGAGGGGAGTGAAATAGTACCTGAAACCGTGCGCTTACAATCCGTCAAAGCCTTCGAACACTTCGGTGTTGGGGGTGATGGCGTGCCTTTTGAAGAATGAGCCTGCGAGTTAGTGGCATGTCGCGAGGTTAACCCGTGTGGGGTAGCCGTAGCGAAAGCGAGTCCGAATAGGGCGTTCATAGTGGCATGTTCTAGACCCGAAGCGGAGTGATCTACCCATGGCCAGGTTGAAGCGACGGTAAGACGTCGTGGAGGACCGAACCCACTTAGGTTGAAAACTGAGGGGATGAGTTGTGGGTAGGGGTGAAAGGCCAATCAAACTCCGTGATAGCTGGTTCTCCCCGAAATGCATTTAGGTGCAGCGTCGCGTGTTTCTCATCGGAGGTAGAGCTACTGGATGGTCTAGGGGGCCCACAAGCTTACCGAAATCAGCCAAACTCCGAATGCCGGTGAGTGAGAGCGCGGCAGTGAGACTGC
This sequence comes from Rhodococcus sp. MSC1_016, assembly GCF_023667485.2. Lineage (NCBI taxonomy): Bacteria > Bacillati > Actinomycetota > Actinomycetes > Mycobacteriales > Nocardiaceae > Rhodococcus > Rhodococcus sp. MSC1_016. The sequence continues at coordinate 3,195,663 of NZ_JAMOZI020000001.1, read as the reverse complement.
GGGCGATAAGGTTCGTAGTCGAGAGGGAAACAGCCCAGATCGCCAGCTAAGGTCCCTAAGCGTGTACTAAGTGGAAAAGGATGTGGGGTCGCGAAGACAACCAGGAGGTTGGCTTAGAAGCAGCCACCCTTGAAAGAGTGCGTAATAGCTCACTGGTCAAGTGATCCTGCGCCGACAATGTAGCGGGGCTCAAGTACACCACCGAAGCTGCGGCATTCACACAATGCACCCCCATTTTCCTGCGGGAGGGTGGGCAGTGGTGTGGATGGGTAGGGGAGCGTCGTGTGGCCATGGAAGCGGCGGGGTGACCCAGCCGTGGAGGCCACACGAGTGAGAATGCAGGCATGAGTAGCGAAAGACGAGTGAGAAACTCGTCCGCCGAATGACCAAGGGTTCCTGGGCCAGGTTAATCCGCCCAGGGTGAGTCGGGACCTAAGACGAGGCCGACAGGCGTAGCCGATGGACAACGGGTTGATATTCCCGTACCCGTGTGAACGCGCCCCTGGTGAATCAGTGATACTAACCACCCTGAAACCGCGTGTGAACCTTCGGGTTCGTGCGTGGCGGATGCGTGGGACCTGATCTGGTAGTAGCCAAGCGATGGGGTGACGCAGGAAGGTAGCTGAGCCAGTCAGTGGTAATACTGGTGTAAGCCTGTAGGGAGTGACCTAGGCAAATCCGGGTCACACATATCCTGAGAGGTGACGCATAGCCGAATGAGGCGAATTCAGTGATCCTATGCTGCCGAGAAAAGCCTCTAGCGAGCTTTCACACGGCCCGTACCCCAAACCGACACAGGTGGTCAGGTAGAGAATACTAAGGCGATCGAGATAACTATGGTTAAGGAACTCGGCAAAATGCCCCCGTAACTTCGGGAGAAGGGGGGCCTCGTCTGGTGATCACTCTTGCAGTGTGAGCTGGGTGGGGCCGCAGAGACCAGTGAGAAGCGACTGTTTACTAAAAACACAGGTCCGTGCGAAGTCGTAAGACGATGTATACGGACTGACGCCTGCCCGGTGCTGGAAGGTTAAGAGGACCGGTTAGCCATTTCGGTGGCGAAGCTGAGAATTTAAGCCCCAGTAAACGGCGGTGGTAACTATAACCATCCTAAGGTAGCGAAATTCCTTGTCGGGTAAGTTCCGACCTGCACGAATGGCGTAACGACTTCTCAGCTGTCTCAACCATAGACTCGGCGAAATTGCATTACGAGTAAAGATGCTCGTTACGCGCGGCAGGACGAAAAGACCCCGGGACCTTCACTACAGCTTGGTATTGGTGTTCGGTTCGGTTTGTGTAGGATAGGTGGGAGACTGTGAAGCGCTCACGCCAGTGAGTGTGGAGTCGTTGTTGAAATACCACTCTGATCGTATTGGACCTCTAACCTCGGACCATGATCTGGTTCAGGGACAGTGCCTGGTGGGTAGTTTAACTGGGGCGGTTGCCTCCCAAAATGTAACGGAGGCGCCCAAAGGTTCCCTCAGCCTGGTTGGCAATCAGGTGTCGAGTGCAAGTGCACAAGGGAGCTTGACTGTGAGACTGACAAGTCGAGCAGGGACGAAAGTCGGGACTAGTGATCCGGCACCGGCAAGTGGAAGCGGTGTCGCTCAACGGATAAAAGGTACCCCGGGGATAACAGGCTGATCTTCCCCAAGAGTCCATATCGACGGGATGGTTTGGCACCTCGATGTCGGCTCGTCGCATCCTGGGGCTGGAGTAGGTCCCAAGGGTTGGGCTGTTCGCCCATTAAAGCGGCACGCGAGCTGGGTTTAGAACGTCGTGAGACAGTTCGGTCTCTATCCGCCGCGCGCGTTAGAAACTTGAGGAAGGCTGTCCCTAGTACGAGAGGACCGGGACGGACGAACCTCTGGTGTGCCAGTTGTTCCACCAGGAGCACCGCTGGTTAGCTACGTTCGGAAGGGATAACCGCTGAAAGCATCTAAGCGGGAAGCCTGTTCCAAGATGAGGTTTCTCACCCCCTCGAGGGGGTAAGGCCCCCGGCAGACCACCGGGTTGATAGGCCAGAACTGGAAGCCCAGTAATGGGTGTAGGTGACTGGTACTAATAGGCCGAGGACTTACCACAAAGAAGCTACGCGTCCACTGTGCAGTATCTGAAACAACACACAGATACCCTTTTCCCTTTACGGAACCCCCGACAAGTTCCGCACCCACCCGGGTGCGTGGCCACGGAGGGGAAACCGGAAAAGGGACGATGGGTGTGACAGTTTCATAGAGTTACGGCGGCCATAGCGGAGGGGAAACGCCCGGCCCCATTCCGAACCCGGAAGCTAAGCCCTCCAGCGCCGATGGTACTGCACTCGACAGGGTGTGGGAGAGTAGGACACCGCCGAACATCCGTTACCGGAAGCCCCCCAACACCTGTTGGGGGGCTTCCGGCATTCCACCACAAAAATGGTTGGTCTCGGGACCCTCATGATCGGGTAGCGCCGGCGAGTACCTGCAACGCCCGCGTGGCGAGATGAAGGTTCAACCGGGTATCGACGCTCCGGAGATCACGATCGGTGAGTTCGTGTATACGGGACATGCGGTATCTCAAGGTACTGCGGTGAATTCGGAGAGCGCGAGCGGTTTCGTCGTACTTGCCACCGCAGTCCAGATACTGGGCCAAGGTGGCTGTCATGGTGCTGTGGTGGTCCCGGTCGTAGTCGAGGAGCGGCCCGAGCCATTCCTGAACGAAATTTTCGACGTCGCGTGTCGTCGCGTGCGCGTCGAGGATGCGGTACACGCCCAATTCGTCGAAATGTGCCACGCCCCAGGGCGACAGTGATTGCTTTCGTATTTCCAGAGCTCGTACCGCGTTGCTGTACGACTGAGGTATCTCACTGGGTGACGAACATTCTGATCCGACACCCATCACTCCGCTCGCCGGCCCGAGGGTCTTCTCCACAGTTCGGAACGCTTCAACCGCATCGGTTTTCGACTGTGTAATCGCGGCGACGACCCCCGAACCGTGGTCGCTGCGGTGCATGAGAAGGGCCGCGGAATCGGTCGAGGCGAAGTATCGGTGTAGGGCGTCGGACACGGTATCGGCATTCGTCTCCGAATCCCACTCGACCACCAGAACTCGCTGCGGTTCGTGAAGGTCGTAGCCAAGTGCTTCGGCACGCGAGTAGGCACTGTCGTCGTCGGTTCCAGAGAGAAGATCGTCCCCGAGATCGCGGCTCAACCGTGCCTCGGTCTCCGCCAACGACCGTTCGTGCGCCATCTCGATGGCGAGGACCGTCGCGGCGTGTTCCAGCGCGAACGTGTCCAAGTCCGTCGCCTCGTGTTCTGGGTCGCAGAGGTACACGATCCCCAGCAGAGCTTGACGGGGTCGAACGATCTGCAGGATCCGGTTGTCATCCCGCAGCGGTTTGCCCTCCATAGTGGCTCGGCGCACGACGTCGACTCGATTCCGGCCCCCAATCCGACGATATCGCGGCATCTTTCCGGGACCGGCCCAGACTCGGAGGTTGCCGAATTGGTCCTCGACCCCCACGGGTAGTCCGGTCAGCTGATGGAGGGTATCCGCGATGACCGCTTCGGACGCGCCCGCGAGAGAAAGCCGATCGAGCGTTTCACGGATCCTCGCTTCGGACTGGAGTCGCTCGAGCTGCTCCGTCACTGCGGCCAGCTGCTCCGTCACTGCGGCCACTTCGTCGGAAGCTTCTCGCACACTGCGTGCCTGCGCTTCTGCGCGCAAGGCGCGGGAGGCGGAACGCAGGGCAGACATGGTGTGCTGAATCAGCAGTTCGAGAAGAGTGACTTCCCTCTGGGTTGGTGGACGAGCGGCCCTGATCATCAGCGCGATGGTGTCGACCGAAGGCTCGTCGAACAGAATGCGCTGACGCCAGAATCCGTCCGCATCTCCTGCCACCGGTTCCACTGTGAACGGTCCCAAGTGACCAAGGGCCTCCCGCATCACGCCGAGGATAATGTCCCGATCACCGGAGTCATGCATGTCCGCTGTGAGTGCCAGAACGGAACAGAGGTCGGATGCCCGAGGAGTGTCGACCACCCTGGGGTCTGGGGATGCTTCCAGATCCATGCCTTGATCTACCCCGGATATCCAGGGTCGAAACCCCCAAGGGTGTGCATCCGTGCCGATTCCCGTCAGACTCTTTCGTTCCGCCGTGACCATGTGGTGCGCGCCCGCAGGCGTCAATCTTGGGGATGAGGGGTGGCGACATGATCCAATCCGATACCTGGCACGATCCTGATCTGAACATGATTCGCGACGTCGTCGCGCATACGTCGGACGGGTGCGAGGGCTGTCTCGCACTCGGTACCCGGTGGGCACACCTGATGCTGTGCCTGACGTGTGGGTACGTCGGCTGTAGTGACTCGTCACCAATGCGTCATGCCAGACACCACGCACAGACCAGCGGGCATCCGATCGCACAGTCTCTGCATCCCGGGGACAACTGGCGCTGGTGCTTCGTGCATGACGTCAAGATCTGTACGCCGTACCCGGCGACCGGGACGAGGGTCGTCGGCCCGAGCGTCGTGCCGGGACTGACGAAGGATGTCAGACAGGGTCTCCGTATCGCGAAATCGCAGTGAGAATCGCCGTCCAGATTGCGTCTGCGGGAACTTCGGGCGGCGCATCGTCCAGCCACCCGGGGCGCGGTGGGACGGCCCCCTCGGTGGTGGGCATCGTCGGCAAGTCACCGGGGACGTCAGCGTAGGCGTCGGCGGCCGGCGTAGGCCTCGACGTGGCGGCGAACGAGGAGTCCGAAAGGTTTTCCTGGTGCGATTCGTGCCGCAAGTCGAGCAGTTGCCGACCCTCGCGACCGCGGAGCAGAAACACCAGCAGCGGGTCGTCGTCGAGTATCCACGCGGCCTGGTACAGGACCGCCGCGGCATGTCGGCAAGGCGCGTCCCAGTCCTCACACGTGCATGTCGCGTCCGCATCGAACATCGAAGGCAGGAGCGATATGCCGATTGCCGCGAGATCTTCGTGCAGTTCGCGCGGAAGCGTTCCGCTGGACAACTGGGCGACGTGGCCACTCCTCGATCTGAGCGCGGCAGATACCCGCTCCCACTCTGCATCGTCGAGCACATCGACACGAATGCGCACGTGCAGCAGCTCGTCGCTGGAATGCACGTCGGCGGAAAGAAGTCCGGCGGCGAAGGTCAGCGGGCCGACCATTCCGCCGCGGGCATGAGCGCGTCCCTGCTTCAGCGTGTGAGAGTCGAGTGCAGATTGCTCGAGATCGTCCACCCACTGCTGGGCCCACCAGGTCCTACCGCGAGTACGTTTGCCCTTTTGGACCCCGAAGGGGGGAAGTGTCAACGCGGTCGTCGTCACAGAATGCCTCCGAGTTGATAGTCGGGGCTCAACGCCACGAGTTCGGTGAGTTCTCCGTCGGTCAGTTCGGTGAAGGCGGCGGCACCGCGAAGTAGGACCGAGTCGGCGAGCGCTCGTTTGCTGTCGAGCATGGCGGCAATACGTTCCTCGATGGTGCCCGCGGTGATGAAGCGATGGACCACCACCGGCCGGTGCTGGCCGATCCGGTAGGCACGATCGGTTGCTTGGTCTTCGACGGCCGGATTCCACCAGCGATCGAAGTGTACGACGTGATCCGCTCGCGTCAGATTGAGTCCGGTCCCCGCGGCTTTGAGGGACAGAATCAAGACCGGTACGTCGCCACTCTGAAACCGTTTCACCAGTTCCTCCCTGGCAGCTACCGAGGTGCCGCCATGGAGGAATTCGCACTCGATACCGCGGGAGCTCAGGTGCTGCCGCAGAAGTCGCCCCATCGCAGTGAAGTGGGTGAAGACCAGCGATCGGCCGTCCTCCGACAGAGTGGTGTCGACCAGGTCGTCGAGGAGGTCGATCTTCTGGGAGCGGCCCCCCAGGGACGTGGGCTGTTGCCCGAGGTACTGCGCTGGGTGGTTGCAGATCTGTTTGAGGCCGGTCAGCAGGGACACGATACCGCCGCGACGCTGCATGCCGTCGCTGCTACGAATCTGTTCGAGAGCCTCCCGGACGAGCGCTTCGTACAACGCAGCCTGCTCTGGAGTGAGCCCGACATCCACGTCGATTTCGGTTTTCGGTGGAAGCTCCGGGGCTATCCCGGGATCCGACTTCTTTCGGCGTAGGACGAACGGTGCGATGAGGCCGGCCAGCTCGCTAGCACGATCCACGCCGTCGCCGCCGCTCGGGTTGTCGTAGCGCCGCCGAAATTGTGCGTATGTGCCGAGGAGACCGGGTGTGACACCGTCGAGTATCGACCACAGATCGCTGAGTCTGTTCTCCACCGGCGTTCCGGTGAGGGCGACGCGAGCCCGGCCCGGCACAGTGCGCAGAGCTCTCGTGACCGAGGCATTGCGATTCTTCAGATGCTGGGCCTCGTCCGCGACGACGAGTCCCCACCCGGTCGCGGCGAGGGCGCCGGCGTCGAGCCGCATCGTCGCATACGTGGTCAGCACGATCGCGTCGGCGCTGTCCGTGAGGTACTCACTCGGCGCTGATCGTCTCGGGCCGTGATGGATGAAGACACTCGTATCCGGGGCGAAGCGTTCGATCTCGCGGCGCCAGTTGCCCAACAAGGATGCGGGGCAGACGACGAGGGAGGGTCCCGAGGTCTCGACTTCCTGCTGACGGTGGACGTGAAGTGCTATGAGGGTCAACGTCTTACCGAGCCCCATGTCGTCGGCCAGGCAAGCCCCCAGCCCGCGGGAGGTGAGCGCCGCAAGCCATCGGAAGCCGGCAAGTTGGTAGTCCCGCAGTTGTGCGCGCAGCGCGGCCGGCACGGGCACGTCGAGGGCGATCTTGTCGGTGAGTTCTCGGGCCGTGCGGGCGAGTGCTCCGTAGGTATCGACACGACACTCTCCCTCGCCGCGGCCAGTTCGGCCTGTCAACGAGGCGCGTAGTGCCTCGACCATCGGCATCGTGCCGGTTCGCCGCTGCAGGGTCTTCCGCACGAGCGCCGAGTCGGCGACGACGTAGCGATTACGCAGTCGCACCACGGCGCGTTCGGAAGCGACCAGCTTCTCCATGTCCTCCCGGGTGAGCACCTCGTCGCCGATCGCCACCCGCCAGTCGAACCGGAAGGCGTGGTCACCACCGAACGCGGTGGGTCCCTCACTCACCGCGGCCTCGCCTAGAACCATGCGGGTCGATGTCTGCGTCATCAGCTCCCGCGGCCAGTGGATCTCGATGCCTTCATCGCGCAGACGAGCGCCGGCGTCACCGGCAAGTGCTGCGACGTCGTCGTCGTCGAGCCTGATTCGATCCGGCGCCTCGGAGCGCAGCAGATCCTCGAGCGGTGCCCACCGAAGCGCGGCACGACGGAGAGCTTCGAGCACCGCAATCCGCGGGTCGACCATGAACGCGGACTCCGCCATGCTCGGATGGCGCCAGAGATCAACGGCGTCGCAGACGATCCCGGGCCTGTCCACCCCGTGCACCTGGAGAGTGGCGTCGAAATCGCTGTCCACCAGATCGACGGTTCCCATGGTCGGAACAGGATCGATGCGCAGGGACAGAGCCACGGTCGTGGGCGCGTGGGAGGCGGTCCAGGCCCTGAGTCGGGGAACGCCGACCGTGTTCCATCCCAGATACGGTAAGGCGTCGGACTCGGCGGGGGCGCACAACCTCGGAAGCGCATCGAGGACGGACGTCACAAAGCCGCGCACCACCTCCGACGCAGCCCGAAGCAGGACCGCCCTCGCGTCCTCGGACAGTTCACCCGAGGGGATCGCGCGGGCCTCGGGTGGAAGGGCAGCGGCAAGGCTGCTGAGGTGGCGTTGCTCGTCCGTGTCGAGGACGCCGAGTCGCCACACGTCCTGTCCGCTCGCGGTCACGGACGGAAGAATCGAACCCTTCGCGAGATACCCGACGGCGGTCCGACCGCAGGCGGCGAAGAAGGCGACCGACCGGTGGACCTCGGCCTCGGCCGGCAGGGCCAAGAGAATGGGGAGCGCGTCGCGCAGGGACACTCGCCGCGTCGGAAGGCTGGCTACCGCATGCTCGCCGACGGCGAGGCGCGTGTACGAGTCCGAATTCGGGGGAGGGGCACCCTGTGGTTTGTCGTTCCAGAAGACAAGGTGTGCGTTCCGCGGAACTTCGGCGGGTACGAACGTGGCCGCGTAGCTCGTGAGAGCCGGCTCTACTGTCACAACTTCACCCTTCCCAGCGGCGTGCAGGCGACTTCACCCCACATACCAGCGCCTCATACGGTACGTCGTACGTCAACGACGCGGTGATCCCTCGAGTTCCCGAGACGTCATGGGAAGATTCCGACATGGCTGGAATCGCGACACCACAGGGCGGCGACCCGGCTCGAACCATGGAGTTGCTGTGGGGCGGTGGCAGTGCGCCCGTGTCGCGGCCCCGTCGGGGACAGGCGGGGCTGAACCTAGACCGCATCGTCGACGTCGCGATCGGCCTCGCCGACGCGGAGGGACTCGATGCTGTCTCGATGCGCCGCCTCGCAGCTGAGCTCGGAGCCGGGGCGATGTCGCTGTACACGCACGTTCCCGGCAAGGTGGAACTGGTCGATGTGATGACCGACCGGATGCTGTCCACTCTCCACGCCGCCCCTGACGGCAGCGCCGACCCGGTCGCAGCGTGGCGGGATCGGCTCGCCGCGGCAGCACGCGGCTATTTCGAGCTCCTCCGCGCCCATCCGTGGATGCTGAACGTCGTCACACTCAGCCGGCCGGTGCTGGGACCCGGGGCTATGGCGAAGTACGAGCGCGAGCTGGCTGCGGTCGAAGGGCTCGGACTCTCAGACCTCGAGATGGACTCCGTGGTGACCCTGGTCGACAGTTTCGCGGTAGGCGCCGCGCGGGCCGCCGCCGAAGCGGCAGCACTGGCTGCTCGGGGAGACGCCGACAGCGAATGGTGGCGCAGCGTTGCGCCGCATTTCGAGAAGGTGTTCGACGCCGACCGCTTTCCGCTTGCCGCCCGAGTCGGGGCCTCGGCCGGCGAACACCACAACGCCGCCTTCGCCCCCGACCATGCCTTCGAATTCGGTCTCGCCCGCCTACTCGACGGAATCGGCGCCCTGATCCGAAACGGTGGACGCTCCCTCGAGTAGCGCCGTGGGAACAGCCAGCCGGGTGGGTTCCACGCGACCACGAAGAGTCACGCTGTCGGTGAGGGTCCACTGCCGCCGTTCGTCCTCGCCCGCTTCGTCGGTGGCACGCTGGGACGCCACAAGCCGTCCGGGGACGTTCTTGGCCAACTCGGACAGACGCGCCGCTTCATTGACGGGATCGCCGATCACCGTGTACTCGAATCGTTCGTGCGCGCCGATGTTGCCCGCGACCGCGCGCCCGGTCGCAACTCCGATACCCGCCTCGCACTCGCGGACCTCGGCGGCGAGCCGTTCGCGCAGAGCACGAGCGGCGGACAGTGCTGCACCCGCATGATCGTCGAGCGCGACTGGTGCACCGAAGATGGCAAGCGCGGCATCACCTTCGAATTTGTTGACGAACCCGCATCGGCGGTCCACCTCGTCGACCACGACATTGAAGAATCGATTGAGTAACTCGACAACCTCCGCGGGGGAGCGGGTGGCGGTCAAGGTGGTCGATCCGATGATGTCGACGAAGAGCACGGATACATCCCGCTCCTCACCGCCCAGCTCCGGCCGGTGGCGAAGCGCATTGCTCGCAACCTCCTGCCCGACGTGTCGCCCGAAGAGATCGCGGATCTTCTCGCGCTCGCGCAGGCCCTCGGCCATGCGGTTGAAGCCGGTCTGCAGCTCGCCCAGTTCGGTGCCGTCGTACACGATCACCTCGGCGTCCAGCTTCCCGTCGGCGACCTCGGCCATCCCCAACTGCACCGAACGGATCGGAGCCTCGGTGGCCCGCACACTGATCACGACGAGCAGCAGGCCGAAACAGAGGATTACACCACCGAGCGCGAGAATCGACACCGCAAGGCTGGTGGGACTGGCGTAGCGAATGAAACTGAACACAGCGATGAGCATCAGTCCGAGCAGTGGCACTCCGGTTCCGAGGACCCAGGCGAGCACGGTTCGACCGGTGATACCCAGGGTCCGGCGGGTCCGCGGTTCCCCTGAACTCAGCGCCCGGGCCGCGACGGGGCGCAGCGCGAATTCGGTGAGTAGATAGCAGAACGCGCAGATGGTTATTCCGGCAAAGGCAACGGTAAATGCCACTTTGGGGATTGTTTGCGGGTTGATGATGCCGTACAGCGCGGTGAAGAACACCCATCCCAGACCCCACAGGGCCGCCTGGACTCGCGTCAGCCGCCACGGCGCCCGGAACGCAGCTGCACGGTCGCTCTCGGTGGGGTCACGGTCGACTGTGGACCATCGAAGGTCGGAGACGATCCGCCGAGTGCCCCACGTCACCCCGATCAACACTGCTGTCAGCACGAATACAGGCACCGCGACGAAATTGGCGAGCATGAATTCACCGGACCACACGCTCGGCCCTGGGACGACCACGCTGATGAGCAGACACGCAATCAGTGCCCCGATGAGGTTGGTGACCACCAACGGAGCGGTGAGCAGTAATTGGACGCGGACGCGGCGGCGGCGCGGGCTTTCATCCGGCGATCCGAGCAACCACGATCCCAGCGGGGCGACAGATCTGCGAGGGCGGCGCATAGTCATTCGAGACTAGTCGGCGCGATCCCTTAGGGTGATCGAGTGCGCCTAGTGATTGCCAGATGCCGAGTCGACTACGTAGGCCGCTTGACGGCACATCTTCCCACTGCGCGTCGTCTGTTGCTGATCAAGGCCGACGGATCGGTGAGCATTCACGCCGACGACCGCGCCTACAAGCCGCTCAACTGGATGAGCCCGCCGTGCTGGCTCGTCGAAGGAGCCGCAGACGACGGCGGAGCACTGTGGGTTGTCACCAACAAGGCCGGTGAGGAACTACGCATCACGATCGAGGACATCGAGCACGATTCCAGCCACGAACTCGGGGTCGATCCCGGACTCGTCAAGGACGGCGTCGAAGCGCACCTGCAGGAACTGCTTGCCGAACACGTCGAAACCCTCGGCACCGGATACACCCTCGTGCGTCGGGAATACATGACGGCCATCGGCCCGGTCGACCTCCTGTGCCGGAACGCCGATGGCGCGTCCGTCGCCGTCGAGATCAAGCGCAGAGGTGACATCGACGGAGTCGAACAGTTGACGCGGTACCTCGAACTTCTCAACCGGGACCCCTTGCTCGCGCCCGTGAGCGGAGTCTTCGCTGCCCAACAGATCAAGCCTCAAGCGAAAACTCTTGCCACGGACCGCGGGATCCGATGCTTGGTGCTCGACTACGAAGCGCTCCGGGGCACCGAGAGCACCGAGTTCCGGCTTTTCTGAGGCCTAGGCTGGTTCCGTGCCCCGTCGCAAACCCCAACCCAGGAACACGCGCCGAGGTGCGTCCAATGCGAACCGCGACGAAGCCGGGTTCGGCGATGCACTGACACGCCGGGAATCGGGCCCCGGCGGGTACAGCGACGAGGACTACGTCGTGCGCACAATCCCGGGGTCACGCGCCACCAAGACCTACCGGTGCCCGGGCTGCGATCACGACATCCGGCAGGGGGTACCCCATCTCGTGACGTGGCCCGCGGAATACGGCGGGGCCGATGACCGGCGGCACTGGCACACCGGGTGCTGGTCGGGACGCAGCACCCGGGGCCTTACGCGCCGGTGGTCCTAGCTGCCCGTCTTGACCGTCCGCTGATCCGCCGAGTCGGCGTTCGATTCCTCGTCGACCGCCGACAGGACTGCGGTGTCGGCGTCGGCATCCGAGTGATCGTCTGCCTTGTCGTCGGACTCGACCCGAGCTGAGGTGGACTCGTTTCGCGCGGGAGCGTTCTTCTGCGCAGACCGGGAGTCGTTGCTCTCGTTGGAGCGTGCGTTCGACTGCGGGGCGGTCTCGGGGTGGGCGTCCAGTAGTTCGCTCTCCCGGTTGACGGACGCCAGCATGGCGGGAACCGAATCGAGCTGACCGCGAATGCCCAACAGCTGAGCGAGGATTCGGCCGCGGAGTACGCGAAGCTCCTCGGCAAGTTCCTTGGCGTGGGCGATCTTGCGCTCCGACTGGTCGGTGGCCGCCTGCAGCCTGCGCTCCGCCTCGTGCGTGGCGTCGGCGAGCCGTCGCTGAGCTTCGGCCTTGCTGGTCGCCTCGAGTTCGTTGACCGCGGCAATCGTCTTCTGCCTGCGCTCGGACATGGAGAGGTCGAAATCTTCCTGCACCTGCGCCCGGCGCAGATCGGCCTCGGCCGCGAGGCGGTCACGCTCGGCCTGCGCCGCCTCGACGATGCGCGCCGCCTCGGTGCGGGCTTTGGCCATGGTCTGCGTGTGCTCGGTCTCGAGGGCGCTACGACGGTCCTCGAGTTCGGCGACCAGCGACTCGTACTGGCCACGAAGCTGAGCGGCCTCCTGCTCGGCGATCGAGATCATCTCCGCAGCATCGGCCTCCGCCTTGGCGCGCACCTCCGAGGCTTCGTCGGACGCCAGGCGGAGCATCCGCGAGATGCGGTCGCTCATACCCTCCGCGGTAGTGGGGGGAACGGACAGGCGATCGACGTCCTTGCGGAGCTCGTCGATCTCGTCCCGCGCATCGTCGAGCTGCTTCGCGAGATCGCGTGCCTGCGCCGCCGCCGCGTCCCGGTCGGCCGCCGTCACGCGCAACTCCGCATCGAAACGCTCGAAGTAGTTGCGCACCTCGTCCCGGTCGAAGCCCTTACGTGCCACGGAGAACGGAAGGGGGATCGAACCGCGGTCCTGCTCGTTTACCATGGCCGCCAATCTACCTGGGCAAAGCCGTGCTTGTCTTTCGGCCTACCTGGTCTTCACTGCTCCCGCGCAGGCCACGGGGCCAAGCATCAGGGGCCTGACGACGGCTCCGCCTCAGTGGCCTGCCGAAGGCTCCACGAGCTCGATGAGGACTCCGCCGGCATCCTTGGGATGGACGAAGTTGATCCGCGAGTCCGCGGTACCGCGGCGGGGAGCGTCGTAGAGGAGGCGTACGCCGCGATCGCGGAGCTGCGCGGAGAGGGCGTCGATGTCGGTGACGCGGTACGCCAGCTGCTGGAGACCGGGACCGCTCCGATCGATGAACTTGGCGATGGTCGAGCTCTCGTTCAGCGGGGCGAGCAGCTGCAGCGCGGTGCTGCCCTCGGGCGCGCCGACGACGCTGAGCATCGCCTCGCGCACGCCCTGCTCCTCGTTCACTTCCTCATGGGTCGACACCATGCCGAGATGCTCCGCGTACCACGCGATGGCCGAATCGAGGTCGGGAACGGCGATGCCGACGTGGTCGATGGCGGTCACCAGGTCCGAAGACAGCGGCGACGGGGGCTGAGAGGGGGAGGTCTGTGTCATGCCCTCGACGTTAGCGCTACCGTTTCTGTAGTTCTCGTCGGGATGTGACTTCCGTCGTGCTGTGCACGCAGACGTGTTCGCCCGGACGTGATCGGCCGACAGAAATCGAAGGATCCGCGGAGGAAAACGTGACCAGTTCTGTGATTGTTGCCGGGGCCCGTACGCCGATGGGTCGGTTGATGGGTTCGTTGAAGGATTTCTCGGGTTCGGATCTGGGTGGGATCGCGATCAAGGGTGCGCTGGAGAAGGCGGGGGTGGCGCCGGATCAGGTGGAGTACGTGATCATGGGTCAGGTCCTGACGGCGGGGGCGGGGCAGATGCCCGCGCGGCAGGCGGCGGTCGCGGCCGGGATTCCGATGGATGTGCCGGCGTTGACGGTGAACAAGGTGTGTTTGTCGGGAATCGATGCGATTGCGTTGGCGGATCAGTTGATTCGGGCGGGGGAGTTCGAGGTGGTCGTTGCCGGTGGGCAGGAGTCGATGTCGCGGGCGCCGCATCTGCTGGAGAAGTCGCGGGAGGGGTTCAAGTACGGCGATGTGACGATGCGTGATCACATGGCGTTCGACGGGTTGCACGACATTTTCACCGATCAGGCCATGGGAAATCTGACGGAGGCGCGGAACAAGTCCGACAGTGTCCCGGTCAGCCGCGAAGATCAGGACGCGTTCGCGGCGGCGTCGCACCAGAACGCGGCCCGGGCGTGGAAGGACGGGTTGTTCGACGACGAGGTGGTGCCGGTGTCGATCCCGCAGCGCAAGGGCGATCCGGTGGTCTTCGCCGCCGACGAAGGGGTGCGCGCCGACACCACGATCGACACGTTGGCAAAGTTGCGTCCGGCCTTCGCGAAGGACGGGACGGTCACGGCCGGGTCCGCGTCGCAAATTTCCGACGGTGCGGCGGCTGTGGTCGTGATGAGCAAGGCCAAGGCCGAGGAGCTCGGTCTCGAGTGGCTGGCCGAGATCGGCCCGCACGGCGTGGTTGCGGGTATGGACTCGACGTTGCAGTCGCAGCCGGCGCGGGCGATCGCGAAGGCGTGCGCGAAGGAGGGCATCGACCCGAAGGATCTCGACCTCGTCGAGATCAACGAGGCCTTCGCGGCTGTCGGGATCGTCTCGACCCGTGAGCTGGGGCTGGATCCGGCGAAGGTCAACGTCAATGGTGGGGCGATCGCTGTGGGGCATCCGCTGGGCATGTCCGGGGCGCGGGTCACCCTGCATCTGGCCCTCGAGATGCAGCGCCGCGGCGGCGGTGTGGGTGTGGCCGCACTGTGCGGCGGCGGCGGTCAAGGTGACGCACTGATCGTCCGCGTCCCCAAGAAGTAGATGGGCGACGAGCCGTGGTGGTGTATCTCACACCACTACGGACCGTCGTAGATAGTCGGGCACAATGGTCGCCATGGCGAACGTCTTCGATCTCAGCACCACGGCCAAGCGCTTCCGATTTGTCGCAATTCTGGAAGCAATCACCTGGCTCGGCCTCCTCATCGGTATGGCATTCAAGTATCTGCCCGCCGACGGTAACGAGATCGGTGTGAAGATCTTCGGCCCCCTCCACGGGGGTGTATTCGTCCTGTACGTCTTGATCGCGCTGTGGACGGCACGCAAGCTGAGCTGGTCTCTGCTCACCACGTTCTGGGCGCTCGTTGCCAGCATTCCCCCCTTCGGCACGGTCGTGTTCGAGGTCTGGGCCGTTCGCGCCGGTCGCATGGCTGAACTGTCCGACGAGAGCGCAGCGAAGAACACGCCTTCGCTGGTCTGAGGCCGTAGGAGGTCGAGCCTTCCTCGGGTCGTGTGCCCGCTTTCCGGTACGCCCACGAATCGTGACAAACTGGGTGCGTGACTCGACCAGGTTCTCGTCCTCCCGCGCGTTCCTCTGCAGTGGCCGCCGCCATGACCGGCGCAGTCGATCTGTCAGCACTCAAGGAGCGCGCCACCACCCCGCCCCCTGCACCCTCCGGAAACGGAGCCGCGCCCTCGGCCGCCGGTTCCGGGCTCGCCCCGGTCGTCGAGGTCACCGAGGCCAACTTCGAAGCCGAGGTGCTCGTCCGGTCCCAGCAGGTCCCGGTCGTCGTCGACCTCTGGGCCACCTGGTGTGAGCCGTGCAAGCAACTCTCGCCGCTGCTCGAGAAGTTGGCTCACGAGGCGGGTGGCACCTGGGTGCTTGCCAAGGTCGACGTCGACGCCAACCCGCGCATCGCCCAGGCATTCGGGGTCCAGTCGGTCCCGACGGTCGTCGCCATCGCGGCGGGGCAGCCCCTGGCGGACTTCCAGGGTGTGCAGCCCGAACCGCAACTGCGTCAGTGGCTGGCCGCCATCGCGCAGGCAGTCGCCGGAAAGCTCAGCGGCCCTCCGTCGGATGGCGCAGACGCCGACCAGCCGGAACCGGAGGACCCCCGCTTCGTTGCTGCCGAGGCGGCCCTCGACGAAGGCGATCTGGCCGGCGCAGAAGCCGCATTCCAGCGCATCCTCGACGAGGAACCCGCCAACGCCGAAGCGCAGGGTGCGCTGCGGCAGGTTCGTTTCCTCGCCCGCGTGCAATCGGTGGATCCCTCTGCCGTCGCGGCGGCGGATGCGGCGCCCGACGATATCGATGCTCAGCTGCAGGCCGCCGACGTGGAGCTCTACTCGCAGGCCCCGGAAGCTGCTTTCGCCCGGTTGATCGGTGTGATTGCCCGGAGCGCCGGCGACGACAAGACGAGGGTCCGTACCCGCCTGGTCGAGCTGTTCGAATTGTTCGACCCTGCCGAACCGGTGGTCATAGCGGCACGCAGGAAACTCGCGGCCGCGCTGTACTGACCGGTGCTCTGGGCCGGTCAGCGGTAGCGTCCCTCGCAAGCCTGCTCGCCGCCCAGCACCCCGGTGCGGAAGGCGTCGACCCGGGAGAACCCACTCGGGACGGTCTCGCCGTTGACATCACTGGCGGCGAGCCCGTCGGTGAGTAGCCCCGACACTGCCTCGTCGAGGTCGCCGGGGGAAAGCCACACACTGCCCTCCTCCAGGGTGGCCGGATTTTCCGGGCTCAGCGCCGTGGTGATGACGCCGGACAAACAGGCGGCGCGCAGAGCTGTCTGCGGTGAATGCAGGTCGTCTCCACGGTCCTTCTGCAGGGCCAGGGTGTACCGCGACGCCAGCAGAACGTATGCGTTGTAGTCGCCGGTCAGATCGGTCTGGAACAGCTCACGCCGGCCCAGCCGGCCCGGTGTGCCACGCTCGGCAAGGGCATCGACACTGACGCCGATGGTGTTGCTCGCCGGACAGAACGACACCGGCTCGGTGACCTCGGCGTCTCTGCAACCGAGGTCCGCGCCGTCGAAGTTCAGCTCCGGCGGATCGCTGAGATCGAAGATCTGCTGGAACGACGCGAAGAACGCCTCCAGCGACTCCTCGGTGACGGGTAGTTCACCGTCGTCGGATTCATCGGCGAAGAACTGAGGGAGGTCGGCACGGCGAGAATCGATCTCCTTCTCGTCGATGCGCGTACAGGGTGCGGGGCCGTCGGTGAATCCGATCTGCGTGGCGGTGACCCGCTCGAACGCCGAACCGTGAACATTGCCGGGGTCGCTGGGATCGGTATCGCCGATCGCGACCGCCGACGCCAGCACCTTGTTCAACCCGTCGGAGGTGTTCAACGTGAAGTGGGGTGACTTGTCTTCCGCGATGTGCCGCATGAATGCCCCGCCGAAGCAGTCGGCCTGCTGCTCGCGAACGATGCCCCCGCCTACCTCGACCTCGGCGATTCCCGCCTTGGTCTGAACGGCATGCCCGTACTCGTGGGCGAGGACGAATACCGCGGCCACCACACCGAACTTCTCCACGACCTCGGGTAGGAGGAGCGCGCGGTCCCAGCCGATGGTGTGGTCGGTGCTGCAATACCCGGCATTGAGCAATTCTTCGGTGCTGTCCCCGCAGAACCGCGGACCGTTCGAATCCCGGGGGTCCCACGAAATCAGTTCTTCGACTGGTTCGAAATCGCGATGGAACAGAGCGGGGAACTGGGTGCGCCAGTAGGACTCGATGTCGCTGACAGCATTGGCGACCATCGTGTCGATCTCGCCGCCGTCGGTTCCGGTGACGGGAAGGTCGGCGTCCGGCACCCCCTTCCGGGCGCCACTCGGCCCGGACGTGGCGTCCAGACCGGCGACCTTGAAGGGATCGTCGTAGATGGAGGCGGCGTCACCGTCGATCGATCGCGCGCAGCCGCACAGTACGACCAGGGCGAGCACACCCATACCCACGACCCACTGCCGACGTCTGGTCAACAACGCCGTGCTCTCATCAACGCTCCAGACTCATCCAGATCGCGCCGTTGGCCGGCAATGCCACCTCGGCAGAGGCGGGCCGCCCGTGCCATGGCTGCGAAGTTGCCGTCACTGCCCCGAGATTTCCCCAACCCGACCCCCCATAGATTTCGGCGTCGGTATTGAGAATCTCACGCCATGTGCCCAATTCGGGCAAGCCCACTCTATAACTGCCGTGTGGCGTACCCGAGAAATTGAACAGACACGCCACGATCGAACCGTCGGTGCCGTAGCGGAGGAAGCTCAGAACGTTGTTCGCGGTGTCATTGGCATCAATCCACGAATAGCCGCCCGGGGACGTATCGAGCGTCCACAGCGCCGGATGCGCCCTGTAAGTGGCATTGAGATCGCCGATCAGTTTCAGGAGACCGCCGTGCAAGCGTCCGGTGTGGGGATCGTCGATCTCGTGCCAGTCGAGGCTGCGCTCTTCCGACCACTCCCGCGTCTGGCCGAACTCCTGCCCCATGAACAGCAGCTGCTTGCCGGGGTGCGCCCACATGTACGCCAGCAGAGACCGGACACCCGCAGCCTTCGCGTAGTCGTCACCTGGCATCCGAGTCCACAACGTGCCCTTGCCGTGCACAACCTCGTCGTGGCTGATGGGCAGCAGATAATTCTCACTCCACGCATAGACGAGCGAGAAGGTGATCTCGTGGTGGTGATAGCTCCGATGGACGGGATCGTGACCGAGATACCCGAGGGTGTCGTGCATCCAGCCCATGTTCCATTTCATGTTGAATCCGAGACCGCCGATGTTCGTCGGGCGGGTGACACCGGGCCACGCCGTCGACTCCTCGGCAATCGTGACGACCCCAGAATGGTGCTTGTGGACCGTCGCGTTCATTTCCTGAAGGAAGTCGACTGCTTCGAGATTCTCCCGGCCACCGTGGATGTTGGGCGTCCAGCCGCCTTCCGGTCGCGAGTAGTCGAGGTAGAGCATCGACGCCACGGCATCGACGCGGAGTCCGTCCACATGGAATTCGTCGAGCCAGAACAGGGCGTTGGCAACGAGGAAATTACGGACCTCGCGTCTGCCGAAGTCGAAGACGTAGGTTCCCCAGTCGAGCTGCTCGCCGCGCCGGGGATCGCCGTGCTCGTACAGCGGGGTGCCGTCGAAACGGGCGAGCGCCCACTCGTCCTTCGGGAAATGGGCAGGTACCCAGTCGACGATTACGCCGATCCCCGACTTGTGGAGGCGGTCGACGAACCACCGGAAGTCGTCGGGGGAGCCGAAGCGCGACGTGGGCGCGTAGTACGACGTCACCTGGTAACCCCAGGATCCACCGAACGGGTGCTCGGCGACCGGCAGCAACTCCACGTGGGTGAAACCGCACTCGGTGACATAGGTGGCCAATTCCTCGGCCATGTCGCGGTAGCTCAACCCGGGACGCCACGAGCCGAGATGCACTTCGTACACACTCATCGGCAATTGTGTCGGGTCGGTGCTCGCCCGCTGCTCGAGCCACTCGGCGTCATCCCATTCGTGCGTACTGATCGCCACGCGGGACGCTGTCGCCGGCGGCACCTCGGTGGCGAACGCCATGGGGTCCGCCTTGTCCCGCACGCTTCCGTCGCGGCCGTGGACGCGGAACTTGTACAGCTCGCCGACCTCGATACCGGGAATGAACAGCTCCCAGACACCGGTGGAGCCGAGCACCCGCATGGGAAAGGTCTCGCCGCCCCAGCCGTCGAAGCTGCCGATCACGCTGACCCCACGGGCAGCGGGTGCCCAGACGGCAAACGACGTGCCGGTCACCGTTCCGTCCGGGGTGTCGTACGAGCGTCGGTGCGCCCCCAGAATTTCCCACAGGCGCTCGTGCCTGCCCTCCCCGAAGAGGTGCAGATCGAGCTCACCGAGGGTCGGCAGGAAGCGGTAGCCGTCCGCCGCGAGGTCGGTGTGGCCGCCCGGCCACGTCGTCGACACCCGGTAATCGATCAGGTCACGGTAGGGAACCAGCGCTCCCCACATACCGTGCGCGAGGTGCTCGAGTGGGAAGCTCTTTCCGCCGATCACCGCTTCGACGGACTCCGCCCGCGGGCGCAGAACACGGATGACCGTGCCGTCGGGGTGGGGGTGTGCCCCGAGGACAGAATGCGGGTTGTGGTGAATGCACCGCGCCAGCAGATCCAGGTCGGCGTCGTCGGGTGCGATTGCAGTGGGCGGTTGGACGGCCACTATGTACCTCCGCGGTATGCCAGCTTCGTCCTGGCCGGATAGGGAATGGACGGCAGAGCCAGAATATGGGCCACCGAACGCCAGGGCTCGAGACGTACGAAGTTCGCCTGCCCCCAGTGGTATTGCTCCCCGGTGACCTCGTCGAGCACGGGTAGGTGGTCGTGCCAGTCACGTCCGAGTGCCGGCATGTCGAGCCACACCGTTCCCTGCTCGGCGCCGAACGGATTGAGGTTGATCACCGTCAGCACGGCGTCACCCGTTGTCGCGTCGAACTTCGAATATGCGATGAGTGCATCGTTGTCGACGTGATGGAAGTGCAGGTTTCGTAGCTGCTGCAACGCCGGGTGCTGACGGCGGATGCGGTTGAGCGCGGTGAGCCATGGTTCGAGGGACTCACCGCGGGCGGCGGCACCTTCGAAATCCCGGGGGCGCAGCTGGTACTTCTCCGAGTCGAGATACTCCTCACTCCCCGGACGCACCGGAAGGTGCTCGTACAGTTCGTAACCCGAGTAGACGCCCCACGTCGGTGACAGAGTCGCGGCCAGTGCGGCGCGCAACGCGAACATGCCGGGACCGCCGGTTTGCAGGCTCTCGTGCAGGATGTCCGGGGTGTTGACGAAGAGGTTGGGCCGCGCCTCGTCGGCCTTCGCTGCGATCTCCTTGCCGAATTCGGTCAACTCCCATTTGGCCGTTCGCCACGTGAAATACGTGTACGACTGGGTGAACCCGCGCCGGGCCAGTCCGTACAGTCGCGCCGGCCGGGTGAATGCCTCGGACAGGAACAACACGTCCGGATCGGTCTTCTTGACCTCCGCGATCAGCCACTCCCAGAAGTCCGGTGGCTTGGTATGCGGGTTGTCGACCCGGAAGATCTTCACCCCCGCGGCGATCCAGTGCCGCACCACACGCAGGACCTCCGCGTAGATGCCGTCCTTGTCGTTGTCGAAGTTGACCGGATAGATGTCCTGGTATTTCTTCGGCGGGTTCTCCGCGTAGGCGATGGTGCCGTCCGGAAGGACCGTGAACCATTCCGGATGGTCCCGCGCCCACGGATGGTCGGGCGCGCACTGCAGCGCGAGGTCGATGGCGACTTCGAGGTCGAGTGCGCGCGCCGCAGCGACGAACGCCTCGAAATCCTGCATCGTTCCGAGCTCCGGATGTATCGCGTCGTGACCGCCTTCGGCCGATCCGATCGCCCACGGTGAGCCCGGGTCGTCCGGCCCGGGAGTCAGCGTGTTGTTGGGTCCCTTGCGGTTGATCACGCCGATCGGGTGGATGGGCGGCAGGTACACGACGTCGAAGCCCATGGCCGCGATCCGGGGCAGCGCGGCGGCCGAGGTGGCGAAGGTGCCGTGCCGGGGCTTCCCGTTCTCGTCCCAGCCTCCCGTCGACCGGGGGAAGAATTCGTACCACGACCCGAAGAGCGCCCGTGTGCGGTCGACGAGGACACTGTGCGCTTCACTTCTGGTCACCAGATCACGTAAGGGATGCGCCCGCAAAAGTTCGGCGACGTCCGAACCGAATGCCGGGGCCACCCGCTCGCCGAG
Organism: Rhodococcus sp. MSC1_016; assembly: GCF_023667485.2. Taxonomy (NCBI): domain Bacteria; kingdom Bacillati; phylum Actinomycetota; class Actinomycetes; order Mycobacteriales; family Nocardiaceae; genus Rhodococcus; species Rhodococcus sp. MSC1_016. Next base: position 3,174,322 of record NZ_JAMOZI020000001.1, on the reverse strand, counting down.
CGGATGCTCGGACCGCAACGATGCGGCGACACCGATCAGCCGCGAACGGTCGTTCCGCGGGACACCCTTGGCGGCACGCTCGAATAGCCGGGCGCCGTTCTCCAGATCGTTGGCCAGCTCGGACGGCCCCTGCCCGACCGAGAGCTTGGCCTCCACGGCATGCTTCCAGGTGGTGATCGGGTCGCTCCACGCCTCGATCCGGAAGGTCCACATTCCTTCACTGGTGGGCGTGAAGGAACCGTCGACGGTGTCAGGCGCAGGTCCAGGGTTCATGGGAATGCGAAAGGTCGCCGATCCGCCGGATGATGCAGTACGGGGTCCTCGCACCGCGAGAGTGGCGGCCACGGCATCGTGCCCCTCCCGCCACACCTTCGCCCGCACGGGAAATACCTCACCGACAACAGCCTTGGCAGGGTAACGCCCGCCCGAGATGTCGGGCATCACGTCGTCGATGCCGAGTCGACCTGTCACACTGGGCTCCGTTCCATAGTCGGAAGTTGCCGACGACGCTTCGTTCCGCCGCCGGTTTCAACCGTAATGGAGCAGACCGGTCCCTGTCCCAGTTGGCGACAGCGCCCCGCGGGAGGGGCTTGGAGACTGGGCCGCGCGCCGCGGCAGGTCGGCCGAACTCGCTCGCATCCCGCGACACGACACCACCCGGCCGGAAGTGCATTATTGTTCGCGAAGTGAAAGCCTTGCGTCGGTTCACTGTCCGAGCCCACCTTCCCGAGCGTCTCGCCGCGCTCGGCCCGCTGTCGACGAATCTCCGCTGGTCGTGGCATACGGCCACGCAGGAGCTCTTCTCGTTGCTGGACGAGGACCTGTGGCGGCGCGTGCAGTACGACCCCATCCGGATGCTCGGTGAAGTCGAGCCGGCTCGCTTGGACGAGCTGGCCGAGGACGTCCCCTTCCTCGCCCGCCTCGACGCCGCCGCCGCCGATCTCGACCAGTACCTGTCCCGGCCGCGCTGGTACCAGAATCAGCAGGCGAAAGGCGTTTCGCTCGGTGGTGGGATCGCCTACTTCTCAATGGAGTTCGGTGTCAGCGAAGTGCTGCCCAATTACTCCGGCGGGCTGGGCATTCTTGCCGGTGATCACCTGAAGGCGGCGTCCGATCTGGGTCTTCCGCTGATCGGCGTGGGCCTGCTGTACCGATCGGGGTACTTCCGGCAGTCGCTGACCGCGGACGGCTGGCAGTCCGAGCACTACCCGGCCTACGACCCGCAGGGATTGCCGCTGCGTTTGCTGACGGAGTCGGGTCCGGACGCCGGAACTGCCTCTCCCATCCTCGTTCACGTTGCGGTGCCCGGTGGCCGAGTGTTGCGCGCCCGGGTATGGATCGCTCAGGTGGGCCGGGTACCGCTGCTGCTGCTCGACTCCGACATCGCCGAGAACGACGCCGAGATGCGTGGGGTCACGGACAGGCTGTACGGCGGCGACCAGGATCACCGGATCAAGCAGGAAATCCTGGCCGGTATCGGAGGGGTCCGCGCGGTGCGGGCATACACTCAGGCGCACGGTCTGCCCGATCCCGTGGTCTTCCACATGAACGAAGGACACGCCGGGTTCCTCGGACTCGAGCGAATCCGCGAGCTGGTGACCGGTGCGGGACTTGCTTTCGACGAAGCACTGGCCACCGTGCGCGCGGGCACCGTCTTCACGACGCATACGCCTGTTCCGGCCGGAATCGACAGATTCCCCGCGGACCTGGTCCGGCACTACTTCGGCGGGGACAACGCCGAGAACGAATCTGCGCTGCTCCCCGGGCTGACGATGGATCGCATCATCGGCCTCGGCAGCGAGCCGGATCCGTCGGTATTCAACATGGCGCACATGGGTCTGCGCCTCGGCCAGCGTGCCAACGGAGTGTCGAAACTGCACGGAATCGTCAGTCGCGCCATGTTCCGGCCACTGTGGCCGAACTTCGACGCCGACGAGGTCCCGATCGGTTCGGTGACCAACGGTGTCCACGCCCCCACCTGGGCGGCACCGGAATGGGTCGACCTCGCCACCCGCATCCTCGGACCCGAGCTGGTGGAGGAGGCCAAGGGGTGGGAGCGATTGCAAGAACTGTCCGCCGACGAGCTGTGGTCCACGCGCAACAGCCTCCGCACCAAACTGGTCGAGGAGGTACGACGACGCGTGCGGGCATCCTGGATCGAGCGCGGCGCAACCTCCGCAGAATTGGGATGGACCGACCAAGTCTTCGATCCGGGTGTCCTCACCGTCGGCTTCGCCCGCCGGGTCCCCACGTACAAGCGGCTCACCCTGATGCTGCGCGATCCCGACCGGCTGCGCGCACTGCTCCTCGACGAGAAGCGGCCGGTCCAGCTGGTGGTCGCGGGGAAGAGTCACCCGGCTGACGACGGCGGCAAGGCTCTCATCCAGCAGATCGTGCGGTTCGCCGACGCAGCGGACGTGCGGCATCGGATCGTGTTCCTGCCCGACTACGACATGTCGATGGCCCGGTATCTGTATTGGGGTTGCGACGTGTGGCTCAACAATCCGCTGCGCCCACTGGAGGCCTGCGGGACGTCGGGGATGAAATCTGCGTTGAACGGTGGACTGAACCTGTCGATCCGGGACGGGTGGTGGGACGAGATGTTCGACGGCGAGAACGGCTGGGCCATCCCGACCGCGGACGGGGTCGTCGACGAGACGCGCCGGGACGACCTGGAAGCCAGCGCACTGTACGAACTGCTCGAGCGGGCAGTGCTGCCGAGGTTCTACGACCGCGGTCCGGACGGTTTGCCCGTGCACTGGGTAGAGATGGTCCGGCACACCCTGCAGAACCTGGGCCCCAAGGTCCTGGCCTCGCGAATGGTGCGTGACTACGCCGTCCAGTACTACGCGCCCGCAGCGGATTCGGCGCGTACGGTGGCGGCCGACGGCTACGCGGGCGCCCGCGAGCTGGCCGAGTTCCGGCATCGCGTCGAGGCCGCCTGGCCGTCCGTTGCGGTATTGCAGGTGGACGGCGAGGGACTTCCCGACACCCCGGAGATCGGCGCCAACCTGGTGCTGCGCGCCCATATCCGGCTCGGTGCGTTGTCCGTCGAGGACGTCACCGTGCAGGCCGTCATCGGAAAGACGGATCTGGACGAGGAGCTCAGCGACATTGTCACCGTTCCGATGACGCACGACGGGTCCGACGGTGCTACGGAGTTGTTCGTCGCAGACACTGCCCTTCCGCTGTCGGGGTCCGTCGGCTACACGGTGCGAGTGCTCCCGAAGCACCGGCTGCTCGTCGACCCCTCCGAGCTAGGCCTGGTGGCGGTACCGAGTATGTAGCTGGCGGCGGCCGACGTCCCGGTGGCGGAAACCGGCGGCGCCGGCGAGAACCAGGACAGTCGCGGACACGAGAAGCACGAACGGCGGGAGCAAGGATGCGGCCGGCAGGTTCGGAGTGTGGTGGAACGGAGACAGCACCCCGAACCTCTCCGGAAGCACATGGCTGAACAGTTCGGCGACCAGAACGTAACCGAGGTACGACCACAACAGAGGCAACGCCCGCGGGACGAGCCCGTACACGGCTGCGCCCAGGCCGACCATCAGGAACAGTGCGGGTAGGACGTTCAGAGCAGCCCCGATTGGAGCGGCCGAGGTGAGGCTCGATCCGATGCCCGCGGCCAGAGTGATCGTGGCGGCCGCACCGGCGATGATCAGCACATGGCTCGCAAACCACCTCGTGCGCGACCCCGCTGCGACCACGGCCTCGTCGGTCCTGCCGGATGATTCCTGCACGGAGATCGATGTGAACGCAGCCACGGCATACGCCGCGGCCAGTCCCACCAGAAGTACCAGGTGATGAGCCGATACCTCGTCGACGGTCGCGCCTGCGTGCAGCACCTTCCCGTGCTGACCGAGGATTCCCAGGGGGAGCGACAGTGCGAATACTCCCAGACCCCACACGAGGGCCTGAGCTTGCAGACCTCGTGCTGCCAAAGCCGTAATTGCCGCGCGGGACGGGGCTGCTCGAGCGTGACCGCGCCGGGGTGGGAACAGTCCGGAACCGACGTCACGCCGGTCGACGGCGGCGTACGCGCATGCCGCGAAGATTACGGAGGCGGCGAGACCGATCAGCAGTGGCCACCATCGTTCGTCGACGTAGGCGCGGGTTGCTTGCGACCATCCGAGCGGCGACACCCAGGTGAAAAGGCTGCCACTGTGCTCGTGCCGAACATCGCCCACGGCGCGGAGCGCAACGGCGACGCCGATCGCGGCGATGCCGGCACCGCTCGCCGTGCGGGCATGCTCGGTGAACTGGGACGCGAGCGCGGAGAACGCCGTGAACACGAGACCCACCACCAGGACCCCGGCCGACATGGTGAGTGACCCGACCGGCGGAAGTCCCACCGCCAGCAGTCCGATCACGAGAAGCAGGCCGACGAAGACGTTGGCGAGCGCAGCGGAAATCAGACCGGCCGTGATACTCGCATAGCGTCCGACGACACCGGTATGCACCAACTCGAGGCGTCCGCACTCCTCTTCGGCGCGCAGATGTCGGGTCACGATCAGCACGGACATGACGGCTGCCGCCACCATCGTCATCCCGGCGACCTCGTTGGCCACCATCGCGCCGAGCGTGTAGTGGTCCAGTCCGTATCCGGGACCGGCAAGGGCTGTCGCGGCAGGGGAGGAGAGGAGCCCGCCCCGGGCCTCCCGGGCGACGGCGGTCGGGTAGGTCGTCGAGCAACTCCACGCAACGAGCACAGTGAACCCGACGATGGCGACCGTCCACACGGGAATTCGAACCCGGTCGGTTCGGACCGCCAGTTCGGTGAGAACCCCGGTGCCGCTCAGCCGGCTCACCGGGACTGTCCGCCGGCCAGTACCGAGGCCTCCTCGCGGTTCTCGCGACGGAACACGTCCTCGAGTGTCGGCGGGTTCGCGACGATCGAGACGATCCCCAACCCGGTCAGGGTGGTGAGAACCGGATCGAGTTGTTCGGGGTCGACGTCGAAGGTGACCGTGTGGGGGTCGTCGCCGCCGCGCAGATTGTGGACTCCCGGCACATGGCCGATAGGGTGCGGTCGAATTCGGGTGGTGGCGGTGACGGTGGTTCGGTGACACCGGCGCAGATCCGACAGCTTCCCCGCCTGCACGGTGCGGCCGGCGCGAATAAAGGTGACGGCGCTACACAGAGCGTCGATCTCGGCGAGGCTGTGGCTCGACAACAACACCGTGCCTCCGCAGGCCGCGAACTCGGCGATGCACTCTCGAAAGACCGCTGCGAGCATCGGATCCAGCGCGGACGTCGGTTCGTCGAGGACGAGCAGTTCGCTGTCGGCGGCGAGCGCCGCCACGAATGCGATCTTCTGGCGATCGCCCTTCGAATAGGTGCGGCTCTTGCGCGTCGGGTCGAGCTCGAACCGTTCGATCAGCGATCGACATCGGGTCGGGTCGAGGCCGCCGCGGAGCCGGCCGAGGACGTCGATCGCTTGCCCGCCCGTGAGGCCGGGCCAGAGCGCCACCTCGCCGGGCACGTATGCGACGCGCCTGTGTAAGGAGACCGAGTTCCGCCACGGATCCCGACCGAGCACCGTAGCCGTGCCACCGCCGGGGCGGAGCAATCCGAGCAGTACCCGGATCGTGGTGGTCTTGCCGGAACCGCCGGGTCCCAGCAGACCGTGCACCTCGCCGGGCTGCACTGTCAGATCGAGGCCGTCGAGGGCGAGGACGTCACCGAATTTTTTGGTCAGTGCTCGGACGGAGATCGCTGAGGCCATCGGACGAGCATAGGTGTGGACGGTCCCGGCGTCTGCGCGAGTCCGGTCTGCCGATCAACTACGCGAGTCCCGAATTCTGCCCAGGGCCTTGCGCACGACCTCGGGGTCGGACGTCTCCCAGAACGGCGGCAGCGACGCGCGGAGATATCCGGAGTATCGTGCGGTCGCCAGACGTGGATCCAGCACGGCGACAACACCTTTGTCGTCGACGCTGCGCAGCAAGCGGCCCACTCCCTGGGCGAGGAGCAGTGCGGCGTGGTTGGCCGCCACCGAGAGAAATCCGTTGCCTCCACGAGACTCCACAGCCTTCTGCCGAGCCACCAGTAGGGGGTCGTCGGGGCGCGGGAAGGGAATGCGGTCGAGGATGACGAGACTGAGGGACGGGCCCGGCACGTCGACGCCCTGCCACAGTGACAGCGTGCCGAACAGGGATGTCGGTTCGTCGCCGGCGAAGGCTCGGACCAGGGCTCCGGTGGAGTCGTCACCTTGGCAGAGGACGGGAGTGTCGAGACGCTCACGCATGGCCTCGGCGGCCGCCTTGGCCGCGCGCATCGAGGAGAACAGGCCGAGTGTGCGTCCGCCGGCAGCGGCGACCAGTTCGGCGATCTCGTCGAGGTAGGAGGGAACCAGACCGTCGCGACCCGGCGGCGGAAGGTGCTTGGCGATGTAGAGAATTCCGGCGCGTGCGTGATCGAACGGCGAGCCGACGTCCAGCGCATTCCATTTCAGAGTGCCCGCGTCCGACGGTGCCTCGGTGCCGGTGGCCAATGCCGGATCGATGACGACGGACGATTCGGCCGGAAGTCCCCAATTGACCGCCAGACCGTCGAAGGAGCCGCCGACCGTGAGAGTGGCGGACGTAAGGACCACCGTCGACTCGGCGAACAGCCGCGACCGTAGGAGGCCGCCCACAGACAACGGAGCCATCCGCACGACCCGCCGGACCGAACCCCGATTGTCGTCCGCGGCCAGCCAGACGACGTCCCGTCGCTGGGCGGGATCCGGCTCGTCGAACGCGCTGAGCACCCGGACGGCGCTGTCGTGCACTTCCTCCACCGCTGCCAGGGCGGTGTTACGTGCGGCGGCGGCCTCGGGATCGCTCAGCGCCATGCCCGGACGTGACGGACCGATGGCTGTGCGCAGTGACCAGGCGGCGTCACGGACAGCAGCGAGCGCAGGTGCCGCACCCGGTGGCAGCGCCTCCCACCGCTCCGGTCGTAGTTCCTCGAGAAGCGCCGCCCATCCTTCGCCTGCTGCTTCGAGGCGATCCGCGTCCTGCTCCTCGACCAGTTTGGTGCACCGGCGGGCTGCGGCGCTGATCGTCGATGCGGCGAGTTCGGCGGTGGCGACATTCGTGACGCGATCCACCAACTCGTGGGCCTCGTCGATGACCACGACGTCGTGCTCGGGGAGGATCGCAATTCCCGTGATGGCGTCGATGGCCAGCAGCGCGTGATTGGTGACGACGACGTCTACCTGGGACGCCTCCGAGCGGGCACGCTCGGCGAAGCAGTCCTCACCGACCTGGCACCGGGACTTGCCGAGGCATTCGCGCGCGGTGACGCTGACCTGCCGCCACGCTTTGTCGCTGACGCCGGGGGCCAGATCGTCGCGGTCACCGGTGTCGGTTTCCGAGGACCACTCGGTGAGCCGCTGCACCTCCCGGCCGAGGCGTGAGACCGCGAAGGGGTCGAACAGCTCGTCCGTCGGCGGTTCGTCGGCGGCTCCCGTGTGGATCTTGTTCATGCACAGATAGTTGTTGCGCCCCTTGAGGATCGCGAAGTGCGGCCGCCTGCCGAGAGAGTCCTCGAGGGCGTCGGCGAGACGCGGCATGTCGCGATCGATCAGCTGGCGTTGCAGTGCGATGGTGGCCGTCGAGACAACCACCGTCTTCCCACTCTGCACCGCATGCCGCACGCTCGGCACCAGGTAGGCCAGCGACTTGCCGGTGCCGGTTCCGGCTTGCACGGCCAGATGCTCCCCGGTGTCGATCGAATGCGCGACGGCCGACGCCATCGTGAGCTGGTTCGATCGTTCTGCACCACCCAGCGATCGCACCGCCGTGCGCAACAGCTCGGGGACGTTGGGAAGGTTTTCGGGCACCCGAGCAGGTTACTCGGGACCTACGTCAGAAATCGCTCCGCCATCGCAAGAGGCGTCTCGGTCACGGCCCTGCAGGTGCACGCCTGCGGCGCGCATCTCGGTCAGCGCCGACTCGACGGTCGTCGGAGAGACACCCGCAGTGAGGGGCAGCAGTACCCGGGTGGTGAACCCGGCCTTCGCTGCGTCCAGTGCCGTGGCTCGCACGCAGTGATCGGTGGCGATACCGACGATGTCGACGTCGGTGATCCCGGCGTCGTGCAACCACTTCTCGAGTCCCCAGCCCTCGGGATTCCTGCCCTCGAAGCCGGAATAGGCCGCGGAGAACTCTCCCTTGGAGAAAACCGTGGCGATACGGCTCGTGTCCAGGTCGGGATGAAATTCCACTCCCGGCGTACCCACTTTGCAGTGCACGGGCCAGGTGTCCACGAAGTCCGGTTCGTCGGCGAAGTGGTGACCCGGATCGATGTGATGATCGATGGTCGCGGCGACAGCGTCGTAGTCGGCAGTGTCGAGGAAGCGACTGATGCCGGCTGCGACCGCGGAACCGCCCTGGACGGCAAGGGCCCCGCCCTCGCAGAAGTCGTTCTGCACGTCGACGACGAGCAGCGCACGGCGCGCTCGGATGCTCTCGGTGTCGCTCACAACGTCCTTCCCTGGATGGCGCGGCTGTCGGTGTCGGCGAACCGGGTGGGGACAGCCGGATCGCCGTGGGACAACTTCAACCCCTCCCACGGCAGACTTACCAAGCCTGCCGCAAGTAGCGATCGACTCTCTTCCAGGGTATCGGCGTCCGCGACGGCCTCGCCACCGCGCACCAGCGGAACGAGCAGGTCGCGGGCCTCGAGCCCGTTCTGTTCGGGTCGGGGCCCGCGCGCCGGGTAGATCACTTCCTCCACGACGGTCCCGGTATCGCGGGAGAAGCGGACCGCCCGCTTCGCGCCACCCCGCGACGTTTTCAGACTGCTCCGCTTCTCGACGGGAATGCCGTTCACCTCGACGAGCTTGTAGACCATTCCGGCGGTGGGGGCACCAGAGCCCACGACGACAGCGGTGCCCACCCCGTACACGTCGACCGGTTCGGCGCGCAACGCCGCGATGGCGTACTCGTCGAGGTCTCCGGAAACGACGATCTTGGTCTTCGTGGCGCCTAGGTCGTCGAGTTGTCGGCGAACCTGACGGGCCAGGACACCGAGGTCGCCGGAGTCGATCCGGACGCCGCCCAATTCGGTTCCCGCGACATCGACGGCGGTCTTCACGCCACTCGTGATGTCGTAGGTATCGACGAGCAGGGTGGTTCCCACACCCAGCGCCGCCACCTGACCGCGGAAGGCGGCGGCCTCGTCGGGTCCGTCCGCGGTGGTGTGCAGCAGGGTGAACGCGTGTGCGCTGGTACCCGCGCCGGGTACACCGTGCCTGCGTACAGCCTCGAGGTTGGACGTGGCGGTGAAGCCCGCGAGGTATGCGGCGCGTGCCGCCGCGACGGCAGACTCCTCGTGTGTGCGCCGCGAGCCCATCTCGATCATGGGGCGACCGTCCGCAGCGCTGACCATCCGCGCGGCAGCCGAAGCTATCGCGCTGTCGTGGTTGAGGATCGACAGGATCAGTGTTTCGAGCACCACGCACTCGGCGAACGTTCCGCTCACCGAGAGGATCGGCGAGCCGGGGAAATAGAGCTCACCCTCGCGGTAACCGTCGATGTCCCCGGTGAAGCGGTACGTGCGCAGCCACGCCACGGTCGCGTCGTCGAGGAAACGTGACACCACATCGATCTCGGCGTCCCCGAAACGAAAGGTCGCCAAGGCGGAGAGCAGTCGCGAGGTACCGGCGACCACCCCGTACCGACGACCGTCGGGCAGGCGCCGGGCGAAGACCTCGAAACTGCACCGGCGATGCGCAGAACCATCGGCGAGGGCCGCCGACAGCATCGTCAACTCGTACTGATCGGTGAACAATGCGCTGCTGTCTCGGGACACCCGGCCACTCTAAGCCGCGGTGTCGCGGGATGTGAGCTCGTCGTACCCTGGTGTCATGGCTTCTCGCTCGACGACAGCACCATTCGTGGATGCCGTGCCGGCATCGCCGCAGGTCACTCCTGCAGAATCGGAAGCCGTCGAGGTCGAGGACGTCAGCGATCGCCCCTGGGTGACCGTGGTGTGGGACGACCCCGTGAATCTCATGCACTACGTCACCTACATATTCCAGAAGCTGTTCGGATACAGCAAGGCCAAGGCGACGGAACTGATGATGCAGGTGCACTCCGAAGGCAAGGCCGTCGTGTCGAGCGGTTCCCGGGACAAGGTCGAGAACGACGTACGCAAGCTGCATGCGGCGGGCCTCTGGGCCACCATGCAGCGGGACAGCAGCTAAGTATCCAGTCGACAGTCAACTATTCGTTCGACAGTGATCTATTCGTTCGACAGTGAGGAAATCGGTACCCGACGTGCGGATGTGGACCAGGAAGAACTCGCTCGGCGGCGTGAAGTTGCGGTCGGAGATGGATGCCCACGAGGCGACGGTGTTGCGGTCGCTGGTCGCCTCCGTCCTCGGTCTCCTCGACGAACGCGCCCGTTCTGCTCCCGAGGACGAACTCGCCGCCCTCACCGGGATGCGCACCGGCCACACGACACCGCCCGACGAGGAGGTGCTCGCGCGGCTGTTGCCGGACTTCCATCGGCCCGGTGCCGACGCGCCGGACGACGCGGATGGGCGGGCGGAGGCGAAGGCGGACATCAACGGAGCGCTACGTGGACTTCATGAGCCGGAGATCATCGACGCGAAGATGGCCGCCGGCTCCGTCATCCTCCACACCGTTCCGGAGAACGGCGGCAAGGTGCTGCTGACGCCGGAACAGGCCGACGCCTGGCTGAGCGGGCTCAACGACGTCCGGCTGGCATTGGGTACCAACCTCGGCATCGACGCGGACACGCCCGACGAACTGGATCCCGACGATCCGCGCGCGCCCCATCTGGACATCTATCACTGGCTGACGTGGATGCAGGATTCGCTGGTTCAGGTACTCGCTCCGTGACCTCGACGACGCCGGGACGGACCGACTCGCTCGTCGATGTCGCCGGACTGCGCGTGGGCCACCACCACGAAGTAGACTCCGACGCCACGCTCGGCAGCGGTGCGGCGACGGGATGCACGGTGGTGCTGGCACCAAACGGCGTCACCGCGGCCGTCGACGTCCGCGGCGGAGGCCCGGGCACCCGGGAAACGGACCTCCTCGATCCCAGTCACAGCGTGCAGAAGATTCACGCGATCCTTCTGACCGGCGGCAGCGCCTTCGGTCTCGCCGCTGCGGACGGCGTCATGCGCTGGCTCGAGGAACACGGCCACGGAATCGCCATGGGTCAGCCGGGTCAGGTGGTTCCGATAGTGCCGGGTGCGGTCATCTTCGACCTCCCGGTGGGAGACTGGACTCGACGTCCCACCGCCGAATTCGGTTACCTCGCATCGGACTCCGCTTCGTCGTCGGTGCTCTGCGGATCCGTGGGCGCCGGGGTGGGAGCGCGGGCGGGGGCCGTGAAAGGTGGTGTCGGCACCGCCGGGGTGGTCATCACCGACGGCCCGGCCCAGGGCGTCGCGGTGTCTGCCTTGATCGTCGCGAACCCCGTCGGATCCGTTTTCGACCCCAGGACCGGACTTCCGTGGGGAGTCGCCACCGCCGGCGCCGCCGCATTCGGGCTGCGCGTACCGGCCACCGCCGAACTGTCTGCGGCCAACGATCTCGTGGCCAAGGGGACGGTCCTCAACACCACCATCGGAGTCGTTGCCACCGACGCAGCCCTCGATAAGGCTGCGTGTCGTCGCATCGCCGTCGCGGGCCACGACGGACTCGCCCGCGCGATTCGTCCCGCGCATTCCCCCCTCGACGGAGACACGATTTTCGCCGTGTCCACGGGATACCACCGGACCGGACCCCTCGCGGGCGTGCCGGACGCCTTCCCGCCGGACCTGCCCATTCTCGACGCGGTATGTTCGGCCGCCGCAGACGTGGTGGAGCGAGCCGTCGTCGATGCCGTTCTCAGTGCCACCGCGGTCGCGGGAATTCCCACCTACCGCGAACTGTTTCCCTCAGCACTGCGTTCCTGAGGGCCGGTGGCCGACCGGCCCGTCCGCACTTAGGATGGCGCTCACGGAGGTGGCTGACGTGTTGGTGATTCGAGCAGATCTCGTCGACGGAATGGTGGCGCATGCCCGGGCGGATCATCCGGACGAGGCGTGCGGTGTCATCGCGGGGCCCGAGGGCTCCGATCGCCCCGAACGGCACATTCCGATGATCAATGCGGAGCGGTCTCCGACGTTCTACCGCTTCGATTCGGGGGAGCAACTTCGGGTGTGGCGGGCGATGGAGGAGGCCGACGAGGTTCCCGTGGTGATCTACCACTCGCATACCGCCACCGAGGCATATCCGAGTAGAACCGATATCTCCTTCGCGTCCGAACCGGATGCGCACTACGTGCTGATCTCCACGCGGAACCCCGACAGCCACGACCTCCGCAGTTACCGCATTCTCGACGGCGAGGTCACCGAGGAACCCGTCGATGTGGTGCAAAGTTACAAGTTCGCCCACACGTCCGTGGCAGACGTTCCCGACAAGTGACCCCGCCGTCCTCCGCGGACGGGTCCGTGCCGGAAAATCTCACACCTCGAGGAGCCGACCATGGCTGTCACCGTTTCGATCCCTACCATCCTCCGCGCGCACACCGGCGGTGAAAAGCGAGTAGAGGCAACAGGTCCCACTCTCTCTGCCGTCATCGACGATCTCGACGTCAACTACGGCGGCATCAAGGAGCGCCTGATCAACGACGGACGTCTGCACCGATTCGTGAACGTGTACGTCAACGACGAGGACGTCCGATTCTCGGGCGGACTCGAGACCGAGGTGGCCGACGGAGACTCGGTCACCATCCTCCCTGCCGTCGCGGGAGGTTGATCGCAGCCGATGGCCCGGTTCGAGTCGCTGATCGAGACGCTCGGGAACACACCCCTCGTCGGACTGCCCCGGTTGTCGCCGCGCTGGACCGGGGATGCCCCGGTCCGGTTGTGGGCGAAACTCGAGGACCGTAACCCGACGGGCTCGGTGAAAGACCGGCCTGCACTGCGCATGATCGAAGAGGCCGAACGGGACGGGGTGCTGGCGCCGGGCGCCACCATCCTCGAACCCACCAGCGGCAACACCGGAATCTCCCTCGCAATGGCTGCGAAATTGAAGGGGTACCGACTGATCTGCGTGATGCCCGAGAACACGTCCGTGGAGCGCCGTCAGCTTCTGACCATGTTCGGGGCACAGATCATCGACTCACCCGCGCGCGGCGGCTCCAACCAGGCCGTCGCGGTGGCCAAAGAACTGGCCGCCGAGCATCCCGAGTGGGTGATGCTCTACCAATACGGCAACCCCGCCAATGCACAGGCGCATTACGACACCACCGGGCCCGAGATTCTGCGCGACCTGCCCGAGATCACTCACTTCGTGGCCGGGCTCGGCACGACTGGAACGCTCATGGGTACCGGGCGCTTCCTACGCGAACACGTCGACGGCATCGAAATCGTCGCGGCGGAACCGCGGTACGGAGAACTGGTGTACGGGCTCCGCAACATCGACGAGGGTTTCGTTCCCGAACTCTACGACGAGGCGGTGCTCACCTCGCGATTCTCGGTGGGCCCCGCCGACGCGGTACGCCGGACCCGTGAGCTGATCGAGATGGAGGGGATTTTCGCCGGTATCTCGACCGGGGCCATCCTGCACGCAGCACTCGGAGTCGCGCGTAAGGCCGTGAAGGCCGAACGAACCGCGGACATCGCCTTCATCGTGGCCGACGGCGGCTGGAAATATCTGTCCACCGGCGCGTACGGCGGTACGGTCGAAGAAGCCGAGGAAGCACTGGAAGGGCAGCTGTGGGCGTGATGAGAACGGTGCGTGGAGCATGACTTCGTCGATCGATCCGGTGCAGCCGCAGCAGAAGCGGCCGCTGTGGCTGCAGTCGGCCGTCGTGATCGGCGTCTTCACCGTCCTGCTGTACGCGATCGAGGTCGTCGACGTGGTCTCGGGCGAGGTCCTCGAGAGGAACGGGGTACTGCCGCGATCGGTAGACGGTCTGTGGGGCATTCTCTTCGCGCCCGTTTTACACGACGACTGGAATCATCTGATCGGCAATACCATTCCCCTCATCGTGCTCGGTTTCCTCGTGCTGCTGTCCGGGGTGGCCAGAGGACTCGCGGCGACCGGGATCATCTGGGTGATCGGGGGTGTCGGCACCTGGCTGACAGGTGGCGCATTCGACAACCACATCGGATCCTCCATTCTGATCTTCGGATGGTTGGCGTATCTCCTGGTGCGCGGGCTGTTCACCCGGCATTTCGGCCAGATTCTGCTCGGTGTCGTGGTGTTCGTCTTCTACGGCGGCATGTTGTGGGGCGTACTGCCCAGCCAGCCGCACGTCTCCTGGCAAGGTCACCTCTTCGGCGCGATCGGGGGAGTGCTCGCCGCCTGGGCGCTCTCGGCGGACGCCCGCAGAGAGCGCGCCCAGAAGTCGGTCGGGCCGCGTTCCCTCACCTGACTGTTGCCCGCCGGGGTCACCACGCCCCGGCAGCGGGCGGTTGTCCACGGCGGGCCCGGCGGTAGTCGAAAGTCGGTCGGAGGCGGCTACCGAGGGCGGCTTGCCTGGGCGAACATAGCCCGATCTTGCGGCTAGGTCACAGTCGGTCATCAGTTGTGAAGTCGACGCGCCAATTCCGGCGGAAGCTTTTTCGGCGACGGGTCGCCATGGCAGCATGGCGGGTATGCGCATTACCGTCCTGGGGTGTTCAGGCAGCGTCTCCGGACCAGACTCACCCGCATCGGGCTATTTGTTGACGGCGCCGGACACTCCGCCGCTGGTAATGGACTTCGGGCCCGGTGTCCTCGGTGCTCTCCAGAAATTCGCCGATCCCGGTGAGGTGTCCGTGTTCCTCACCCACCTGCATGCCGATCACTGCCTGGACCTTCCCGGGCTGCTCGTCTGGCGCCGCTACCATCCGCACCCGCCGGAAGGTCGGGCCCTCGTCTACGGACCGTCCGACACCGCTCGCCGGATCGGAGTGGCGTCAGCGGAATGTGGTGGCGACATCGACGACATTTCCGACACGATCGAACTGCGCCACTGGGCGGACGGCGTTCCCGTCACCTTCGGTGACCTCACCATCACCGCCCGCCGCGTGAACCATCCGCCGGAGGCGTACGGACTCCGCGTGACCGACGGCACCGGCCGCACTCTCGTGTACAGCGGTGACACCGGCATGTGCGAAGAAGTGGTCGAACTGGCCCGCGGGGCCGACGTCCTGCTCGCCGAGGCGTCGTGGACGCACAGCCCGGATCGGCCGAAGGGGGTGCATCTCTCCGGCACCGAAGCCGGCCAGGTCGCCCGCCGCGCCGAGGTCGGGGAACTGCTGCTCACGCACATCCCACCCTGGACCTCGCGGGAAGATGTGATCGCCGAGGCCAAGGCCGAGTTCTCCGGTCCGGTTCACGCGGTGACCGCGAGCGGCGTCTACGACGTCTGAAGCCGTGTGCCCGGGCTCTCGGACCGGACGACTAGGCTTTCGGCTGTGACAACACGAGATGACGGTAGGGCGGACGACGAACTCCGCGAGGTCAAGATCACCCGCGGCTTCACCACACACCCCGCAGGATCGGTGTTGGTCGAATTCGGCAACACCAGAGTGATGTGCACGGCAAGCGTCGAGGACGGCGTGCCCCGGTGGCGTCAGGGCTCCGGGCTGGGCTGGCTGACCGCTGAGTACGCGATGCTTCCCGCTGCCACCCACACCCGCAGCGGACGTGAGTCCGTGAAGGGCAAGGTGGGTGGCCGGACCCAGGAGATCAGCCGATTGATCGGCCGTTCCCTCCGCGCGTGCATCGACCTCGCCGCCATCGGCGAGAACACCATCGCGCTCGACTGCGATGTCCTGCAAGCGGACGGGGGAACCCGCACCGCCGCCGTCACCGGAGCCTATGTCGCGCTGGTCGACGCAGTCACGTATCTGCGGGCGGCAGGCCGGCTCGCAGATCCGCAACCGATTTCCTGCGGAATCGCCGCGGTGAGTGTCGGCGTGGTCGATGGTCGTGTTCGACTCGATCTGCCCTACGAGGAGGATTCCAGGGCAGAGGTCGACATGAACGTGGTGGCCACCGACACGGGCACTCTCGTCGAGATCCAGGGCACCGGTGAAGGAGCCACCTTCCCGCGCAGCACCCTCGACAAACTTCTCGATTCGGCTCTCGCGGGTTGCGAGCAATTGTTCGAAATCCAGAAGACCGCACTGGAACTGCCGTATCCCGGCGTCCTGCCCGAACCCAAGGTCGTGGTGCCGAAGAAGAAGTTCGGGAGCTAGTCCGGTGCCGGGAACACGGGTGCTCGTGGCCAGCCGCAACGCGAAGAAACTCCGGGAGCTCCATCGAGTACTCGACGCCGCGGGGGTGAAGGGTGTCGAATTGGTCGGTCTCGATGACGTACCTCCTTATCCCGAAGCTCCCGAGACAGGGGCGACGTTCGAGGAGAACGCGCTGGCGAAGGCGCGCGACGGGGCTCGGGCCACCGGGTTGGCCTGTGTGGCAGATGATTCGGGCCTGGAAGTGGATGCCCTGAACGGCATGCCCGGCGTGTTGTCGGCGCGGTGGTCCGGCACGCACGGCCGCGACGAGGCCAACACGGCGCTGGTCCTCGCGCAGCTCGGTGACGTTCCCGACGATCGTAGGGGAGCGGCGTTCGTCTCCGCGTGCGCGCTGGTTGTGCCCGGTGGGGAGGAGACGGTGGTCCGCGGTGAGTGGCGGGGGACTATTGCCCGCGAGCCGGTCGGTGACGGAGGATTCGGTTACGACCCGGTGTTCGTGCCGGAAGGAAGTAGCCGCTCGGCAGCACAGTTGTCGCCGGAGGAAAAGGACGCGGCCTCACATCGAGGTCGCGCACTGACCCAGCTCATTCCCGCGCTGGCCAAGCTCGCCGAGAGCTGACGCCCGTCGGGTACGACAAATGTGGACGGGAGGGTTTCATGTCTCCGATGATGGTGCCGCAAACACCGCTCGGATGGTTGGTCTACGTGATCGCTGTGATTACAGGTCAGCCGGTCATCATGTGACCGGCTGATCAACGCCGACTATTCGAACACTGATCAGATCCCGAAGTCGGAACGGACCTGCTTGGTGCGCTGATGCTCCACGTAGAACGACAGGAACGGAATGGTCCCGGCGAGCAGTGTTCCGACGGTGCGACCCGCGGGCCAGCGGACCTTCACTGCCAGATCCAGCGTGACCAGCAGGTAGACGAAGTACACCCAACCGTGCACTACGGCAATCCACGTGGGCAGATTCTCGACCTGGAAGATGTACTTGGCGACCATTTCCGCTGTGAGGACGAGCAGCCACACACCGGTGGCATAGGCAAGAACCCGGTAGCGCAGCAGCGCGGGAGCGATCTTCTTACGCTTGTCCGCGTCGACGACCGAACCGGACACAGTCTCGTCCTGACCCGTGCTCACGTGGTGCTCCTATCGTTCTCGCGAGCTGCCAGCTCGGCGAGATACTCGTTGTACTGCTGAACCTGGAGAATTTCGAGGTCATCCGAACCGTCTTCGGCGGCGACTGCGTCGACCGTGGGACGAGGGGGGAGCACATCGGCCGGAATTTCCCGCACCTCGTCGGCTGCCTTCTCTGCCTCCGCCGGATCGGCGTCCTCGAGCTGCACGAAACGCCGATACGCGTAGATGAAGAACACCGCGAACAAAGGCCACTGGAACGCATACCCGAGGTTCTGACCGTTGCCCCCCACCGCTTCGAAGCGCTCCCACTGCCACCAACCCAGCGCGAGGCACGTCGCAGCCCCGGCGACCACCAGCAGCACGAGTGCAGGTCGGCTTCGTCTACGGTTTCCGGACACGATGACGACGGTACCCGAAACGGTGATTGCCCTGCTAGGAGAGGTGGGCGGTATGGGCGCGGTCACACGCCCACACCGACCCGAACCGTGCGCGAGGGGGGATTCGAACCCCCACGCCCTTTCGGACATCAGGACCTAAACCTGACGCGGCTGCCTGATTACGCCACTCGCGCGCGATGACAGACTACGCCATGGACAAGGCACCCCAGCACGCGCACGTCAGCCGGCGCGCTCACTCCTGTCGCGGCTCTTGCGCCCTGCCCATGACGCAGTCTGGCTGTGACAGTTGGGGCACAGAAATCGAACTTCCCGCAAGCGGGAGTCCAGTGGGTCTCCACGGATGTGGTCCACGTGCAGTATCAGCGGGCGTCCGCACCACTCACCTTTCACACCGCAAGTCGCGCATGCGTACGCCACTCCTGCCTCGATCAGAGCCCGTCGCAGTAGGTGAGGCTGAACGCGTCCGCTGCCGGGTGGGCGACGAATCAGTATCTCCTGCCAAGTCATTCGATTGCGGGCAGGTTTACCCTTCGTGTGCGCCTGTCCCGTGAAGTGGGAGGTGTCAATCTCGAGCGCTCTGATCCGCCGACTCAGGTGAGCGTGTGTTCCACCCGCGGGTTTCAGTCCGAGGTAGCGCATGACGCCTGCGTAACTCGTCGATTCTGCGACCGCCCGCTCGAGAACCTCCCGGGTGTACTTCACCGTGCACCCGTAAGCCGTCGCTGAGCTCGCTGGTACCGCCAGATCGCGTGGGAGAGGGTGGCCGCGGTGACATCGAAACGGACGGCGGCGGCCGCGAGGAGTTCCTCGGCCATCGCATTCGTCACCTCCACCTCTGGCGCAACAGCGTCGATGACGAAATCGTGGAGGAGGCAACGGCTTTCGGGAGTGTGAAGGCCGAGTTGCACCACGAAGCACTCCCATGTGGCGCTGCCGAAGCCGGCGATCTGGACGAGTGCAGAGCGGAGCACGTCGTCGTCCCGCAAGTCGGAGGACTGCCTGCGTCCGGCGGTGACCAGCGAGCGGGCGGCAAGTGCGACGGCCTCCGCCTTGGTGGTGTAGTTGCCCGGGACCCGCTGCCGGTTGCCCAGCACGGCGATCAGCTCCGCTGGGTCGTCGGCGTACTCGGACAGGTCTTCGAGGTCGTCGAGCGGCACGCCTCGGTGCGCGCGCCAGCGCCCTATGACGGCACGCACCCCGGAAGCCGGCGTGCCGTAGGTGGCGCGGGCGGAGAACGCCGCGTCGAGCAGCCCGGCCTCGATCTCGCGCGGCCAGCCCTCCGTCCAGTGTGGCCATGCGCCCGGAGGTAGTTCCGCGGCGATGTAGTCGATCAGGTCACGAACGTGTGCAGTGCTCATTGTTTCCCCCCGGAGAACGATGTGTGTGCGTGGATCGACTCGAACATTAGTTCGAGGGTCCGACACGCTCGAGGATCGAGCCGGCCGGACACGGTGACGTCACGGCGGATGGGCACGACCTAGGCGCTTCGTCAAGGTGGTAACAGATTGATAACGATTAATATGAGGCTTTCCTCAGGTTCTAGGACGTCCTTGCACCGCCGCGTCCAGCGACGACGTGACCTACCCGAGAGTCACTTTTCGAACGCTCTGTGATCGACATCACGCGTATGTGGCGCCATGTCGAGCTCATGGCGCTGCACTCGCCGCGAACGTGAGGAATTCCTCATGATTCTGTGTCAACCTTGTACAGCCCGGAAGTGCTGATCAGAGCCGATGCAGCAGGCACACGATGCCGAGGGCGGCAGACCAGCAATCCCCACCTCCCCGTAGGGGTGACCAGGAGAGGACTTACGCGTGACGATTGACGACACGACACCCGCAGGAAATGGAAGAAACTCGAAGGGTTCGCGGCGCATCGGCGTAGACCGGGACGACACTCGGTCGTCGAGCAAGACCACACTCGCCGACCGTCTGGTCGGCGGCGAATCGTATGCCCTCGCCTTCGGTGGCCAGGGTGCGCCCTGGCTGAGCTCGCTCGAGGAGCTGAGCCGCGACAACGGTCTCGAGCCGGCTTTGACCAAGCTCGTGAACGAGGCCGCCGAGTACCTCGCCCCGGTGGCGCAGGAGCTGCTCGTCGTGCGTCCGGTCGGATTCGACCCCATCGCGTGGATCCTCGAGCAGGAACTCGCCGACGAAGAAGACGGTGCCCCGGCGGCCGGACCTTCAGCCGCTGCTCTCACGTCTGCAGCAGTCTCCCTTCCCGGTGTCTTCCTGACACAGATCGCCGCGCTGCGTGCGCTGGCGGCTCAGGGCCTCGATCCCACCGTGACGGCACCCGTGTCGGTGATCGGCCACTCCCAAGGACTTCTCGCTGCGGAGGCCGTTGCGACCTCCGGCAACAAGGACGGCGAACTTCTCGCCCTCGCTCAGCTGATCGGTGCCGCTGCCGGACTGGTGGGTCGTCGTCGCGGAGTGATCTCTGCGGCCGACTCCACCCCGATGCTTGCCGTGTCCAACGTCGACCCGGCGCGCCTGCGTCAGATCGTCGAAGAGCTCGCCGAGGGCCTCGAGCCCGAGCGCGCCGCTGTACTCGGCATCCGTAACGCCCGGCGCCGCGTCGTGCTGTCCGGCCCGCCGGCCCAGCTGGCACGGGTGCAGCAGCGCTGCGAGCAGATCGAGGCGGACGAAGCCCGTGAGCGCGACGCCAAGAAGCGTGGCGGCTCCATCTTCTCGCCCGTGTTCGAGCCGCTCCCCGTCGAGATCGGCTTCCACCACCCGGCTCTCGCGGAGACCGTCGATATCGTCGGCCAGTGGGCCGCCCGTTGCGGTCTCGATGAAGACAAGGCTCGCGCCCTCACGAGTGCCTGCCTCGTCGACCCCGTCGACTGGGTCGAGGCCGTCGACAGCACCATCGACGCCGGCGCCTCCTGGATCCTCGATCTCGGACCCGGTGACCTCCTCACCCGCATGACGTCGGCCAGCGTGCGAGGGCAGGGCGTCGGCATCGTCGCCGCTGCCACCCGCGGCGGCCACCGCAACTTGCTCACTCCGGGTGCGGCACCCGAGGTGCCCGCTGCGTGGACCGAATTCCTTCCGAAGCCGGTCGCGCTGCCCGGCGGACGTATCGGCGTCGAGACCGCATTCACCAAGCTGACCGGTCGTTCGCCGATCCTGCTCGCCGGCATGACCCCCACCACGGTCGACCCGAAGATTGTCGCCGCAGCTGCCAACGCAGGTCACTGGGCCGAGCTCGCCGGTGGTGGCCAGGTGACCGAGCAGATCTTCGCCGACCACGTCGAGGAGCTCACCGGGCTGCTCGAGCCGGGTCGGGCCGTGCAATTCAACTCGATGTTCCTCGACCCCTACCTGTGGAAGCTCCACGTCGGTGGCAAGCGCCTCGTCCCCAAGGCCCGCGCCGCCGGTGCCCCGTTCGACGGCGTCGTCGTCACCGCCGGCATCCCGGAGCTCGAGGATGCCGTCTCGATCATCGAGGACCTCACCGAGGCCGGATTCAGCTACATTGCGTTCAAGCCGGGCACGGTCGCGCAGATCCGTTCGGTGATCCGCATCGCCAACGAGGTTCCCTCGTTCCCCGTCATCGCCCACATCGAGGGCGGCCGCGCCGGTGGTCACCACTCGTGGGAAGACCTCGACGACCTGCTCCTCGACACCTACGCCGAGCTGCGTACCCGACCGAACCTGGTCCTGTGCGTCGGTGGCGGCATCGGCACGCCGGAGCAGGCTGCCGACTACCTGACAGGCCGCTGGTCCGTCGCGCACGGCTTCCCGGCGATGCCGCTGGACGGCATCCTGGTCGGTACCGCCGCCATGGCCACACTCGAGGCGACCACGTCTCCCGAGGTGAAGCAGCTCCTCGTCGACACCCCCGGTACGGCGGACTGGGTCGGTGCGGGCACCGCCGAGGGCGGTATGGCCTCCGGTCGTAGCCAGCTCGGCGCCGACATCCACGAGATCGACAACGCCGCGTCCCGCACGGGCCGCCTGCTGGACGAGGTCGCCGGTGACGCCGACGCCGTTGCCGCGCGTCGCGACGAGATCATCGAGGCACTGAACGTCACGGCGAAGCCGTACTTCGGCGACGTCGAGACGATGACGTACGAGCAGTGGCTGCGCCGCTACCTCGAACTGGCCGTCGGCATCGACGCCGCGAAGGCATTCGACTGCGGTTCCGACCTGCAGGACGCCATCGACGAGGCCACCACCAGCCCTTGGCTCGACATCACCTGGCGCAAGCGTTTCGGTGAGATGCTGCAGCGCACCGAGTCGCGTCTGCACCCGGTCGACCGCGGACCGATCCCCACCCTGTTCGCCGACGACGCGATCCTGGAGCGTCCCGAGGCTGCCATCTGCGCACTGCAGGCTCAGTACCCGGACTACGCGACCACGGTTCTGCACCCCGCCGACGTGTCGTTCTTCGTCTCGCTCTGCAAGACGCCCGGCAAGCCGGTCAACTTCGTTCCCGTGGTGGACGGCGACGTCCGCCGCTGGTGGCGCTCCGATTCGCTGTGGCAGGCACACGACCCCCGCTACACCGCGGACCAGGTCTGCGTCATCCCCGGCACCGTCGCCGTCGCCGGCATCACGCGCGTCGACGAGCCCGTCGGTGAGCTGCTCGACCGCTTCGAGAAGGCCACCTACGACGAGCTGGTCACCGCCGGTGCGTCACCGCTGTCGCTGCTCGCGCGCCGTCACGCCGACATCGCGCGGGGCCTGCTCGACACCGTCCTGTCGGCTCCCGACATCCAGTGGGCCTCGCGTCTGACTCTGAACCCGGTTCGCCGGCTCGGCGACCTCGACAAGTGGTCGGTCGAATCCGACACCCGCGCGGTGCACGAGACCACCGGTGCCGAGCTCTCCGTGATCGGCGACGAGCAGGTGCTCCTCACTGTTCCGCTGGTGGCGGGCAAGTCCGTCCAGATCACCATCACCGTTCCGGCCTCCGTCGCGGACGGTGGCGCACCCCTGGTCACCGAGGCCGATGCCGAGAAGTCGATGACCGCACTCCTCGCGGTCGCGGCCGGTCAGGAACTGCCGGCCGTCAAGAACGGTGTCGCTCGCCTCAACCTGGCCTGGACCCCGGATCTGATCGCCGACCACGCCGGTGTCACCGGTTCGGGTCTGCCCACGACGCTGAGCGTCAGTGGCAAGGCGGTCCCGGACGTGGTCGTCGGCGCCTGCTGGCCGGCCGTGTTCGCCGTGCTCGGTGCCGCGAAGACCGAAGACTCGCTCTCGGTCATCGAAGGCATGCTCGACCTGGTCCACCTCGATCACAGCGTCGACTTCGTGGGTGAATTGCCTTCGGAGACCAGTATTCTCGTCGTCAAGGCCGAGGTCGCCTCGGTGCTCGACACCGATCTGGGCCGCGTCGTCGAGGTCAAGGTCGAGGTCGGCGCCATGCTCGGTGAGGGCCTCGACGCCCCCGCCGTCGTCACCCTCTCGGAGCGCTTCGCCATCCGCGGCCGCACCGGCAAGGGCGAGCTGTCCGATCCGCCCCGCGCCGGTGGTTCGCTCAGTGACGAGGCCGTGGACACCCCGCGTCGTCGTCGCCGCGACACCACCATCGTCGCGCCCCGCAACATGGGCTCCTTCGCTCAGGTGTCGGGTGACCACAACCCGATCCACACCTCCGACAACGCCGCGCTCCTCGCCGGCCTCGGCAGCCCGATCGTGCACGGCATGTGGCTCTCGGCCGCAGCCCAGCAGGTCGTCACCGCCGTGGACCCGGCCGAGACCAAGACGCCGCCGCGCCGTCTCACCGCCTGGACCGCCCGCTTCCTCGGGATGGTCCGCCCCGGCGCCGAGATCGACGTCCGCGTCGACCGCGTCGCCGTGGATCGTGGCGCCGAGATCGTCGAGGTCGGGTGCCGCATCGACGGTGAACTGGTGATGGTCGCAACGGGTCGCACCGCGGCTCCGAAAACCGTCTACGCGTTCCCCGGACAGGGCATCCAGCGTCCCGGCATGGGCCTCGACGCCCGCGCCCGCTCCAAGGCCGCCCGCGAGATCTGGGACCGCGCCGACAAGCACACCCGCAAGGCTCTCGGCTTCTCGATCCTCGCCGTGGTCCGCGACAACCCGACGGTCGTCAAGGCCCGGGGTGTCGAGCACAAGCACCCGGACGGTGTCCTGCACCTGACCCAGTTCACCCAGGTCGCGATGGCGACGCTCGGTGTGGCTCAGGTCGCCGAGCTCCGCGAGTCCGGTGCCTTCGTCGAGGGTGCCTTGCTCGCAGGCCACTCGGTCGGTGAATACAACGCCCTCGCGGCGGTCGCCGGTGTGCTTCCCCTGGAAGCCGTTCTCGAGGTGGTCTTCCAGCGTGGTTCCGCCATGCACGCCCTCGTGCCGCGCGACGAGGCCGGGCGCTCCGACTACCGGATGGCCGCTATCCGGCCGTCGCAGATCGGTCTCGCGGACGAGGACGTCGAGTCGTTCATCGGTGAGATCGCCGCGGCAACAGGCGAATTCCTGCAGGTTGTGAACCTGAACCTGCGTGGCTCGCAGTACGCCATCGCGGGCACGGTGGCCGGACTCAACGCGCTCGAGAAGGAAATCGACGTCCGCCGTGAGGCTTTCGGCGGCAAGCGCGCCTACATCATGGTCCCGGGCATCGACGTCCCCTTCCACTCGACGGTTCTGCGCGGCGGTGTCGACGACTTCCGTGGTCGCCTCGAAGAACTGCTTCCGCAGGACATCGACCCGGCCATCCTGATCGGGCGTTACATTCCGAACCTCGTGCCGAAGCCGTTCTCGCTGAAGCGTGAGTTCGTGCAGGAGATCGCGGACCTCGTGCCGTCGAAGCCGCTGCAGAAGGTTCTGAAGGACTTCGATTCGTGGGCGGCGCAGCCGTCGCAGCTCACGCGCATCGTGCTCACCGAGCTTCTGGCTTGGCAGTTCGCGAGCCCGGTCCGGTGGATCGAGACGCAGGACCTGCTGTTCGCCGACGAGTCCGAAGGTGGACTGGGTGTCGAGCGCTTCGTCGAGATCGGTCTGGGCTCCGTCCCGACCGTCGCGAACCTCGCCTCGCAGACCCTCAAGTTGCCGGGACGCTTCGGCTACCCGGTCGAGGTCCTCAACATCGAGCGTGAAGCCGCCATCGTGTACTCCACCGACGTGGATCCGGCGCCGGTCGAAGACGACGAGCCGGCAGCACCGGCAGCCGAGGCGCCCGCCGCGTCGGCAGCCCCCGCTGCCGCTCCGGCCCCCGCGGCAGCCCCCTCGGGTGGTCCGCGTCCCGACGACATCGCCTTCAAGGCAGCCGACGCCACCAAGGTTCTGATCAGCCTGTGGACCAAGTTGCGTCCCGATCAGGTCGGCCCCGTCGACACGATCGAGGCTCTGTGCGACGGCGTGTCCTCGCGGCGTAACCAGCTGCTCGTCGACCTCGGTTCCGAGCTCTCGCTCGGCGCGATCGACGGTGCCGCCGACGCCGACATGGGCTCGCTGGCTGCCACGGTCGACTCGCTGGCCCGTACGTACAAGCCCTTCGGGCCGGTGCTGTCCGACTCGATCAACGATCACCTCCGCAAGGTCTTCGGCCCCTCGGGTCGACGTCCGGCGGCCATCGCGGACCGAGTCAAGAAGGTCTGGGAGCTGGGTGACGGCTGGGCGCACCACGTCACCGC
The DNA here is from genome assembly GCF_023667485.2 of Rhodococcus sp. MSC1_016. NCBI lineage: Bacteria > Bacillati > Actinomycetota > Actinomycetes > Mycobacteriales > Nocardiaceae > Rhodococcus > Rhodococcus sp. MSC1_016. Next base: position 3,148,974 of record NZ_JAMOZI020000001.1, on the reverse strand, counting down.
GGAGGTGGCGCTCGGAACCCGCGACGGTTCCAGCATCCGCGGCGGTGACCTCGGTGGCCTCGCAGGCGGCGGTCTCGCCGACGGCGCCGCAGTAGACGCTGTCATCGACAGCGCAGTCGCCGCAGTGGCCTCGCGCCGCGGGATCAGCGTTTCGCTCCCGGCAACGGGTGGCGGAGCCGGTGGCACCGTCGACGCCGCGGCACTGGGTGAGTTCACCGAGCACATCACGGGCCGCGACGGCGTGCTGGCCTCGGCCGCCCGCCTCGTGCTCGAGCAGCTCGGCTTCGCCGGTGACACGGCGACGGCAGCGGCGCCGACCGACACCGAACTCGTCGACCTCGTGTCCGCGGAACTCGGTTCGGACTGGCCGCGACTGGTGGCTCCCGCATTCGACGGAAAGCGGGCGGTCCTGCTCGACGACCGCTGGGCATCCGCCCGGGAGGATCTGGCCCGTCTGTGGATCGACGCGGCCGGCTCGGGATCGCTCGAGATCGAAAGTTTCGCCGGTGCAGGTAAGTCAGTTGCGGCGCAGGCCGCATGGTGGCAGGCCCGCGCTACCGACGAGGGTCGCGCGGCTCTGGCCGAGAAGTACGGGCGTATCGCCGCGGCGGCAGCCGCAATCGGTTCGGAGGCGGCAGCTGTCGTCACCGAAGAGACCCCGGAATGGGCAGACCAGGTCGCCGTCATCACCGGTGCCAGCAAGGGGTCCATCGCGGCCGCGGTCGCAGGCAAGCTCCTCGCGGGCGGCGCGACGGTCTTCGTGACCACCTCGCGTCTCGACGACAAGCGTCTCGGCTTCTACCGCGACCTCTACCGCCGCAATGCTCGCGCCGGCGCCGCCCTGTGGGTGGTTCCCGCGAACATGGCGTCGTACACGGACATCGACGCGCTCATCGAGTGGATCGGTGAGGCCCAGTACGAAACGGCCGGTGGATCGAAGAAGCTCATCAAGGAAGCGGTCACCCCGACCTTGCTGTTCCCGTTCGCCGCGCCCCGCGTGGCCGGTGACCTGGCCGACGCCGGCGCCCGCGCCGAAATGGAGATGCGAGTTCTCCTGTGGTCGGTGGAACGCCTGATCGGTGGACTGTCGAAGATCGGCTACGACCGTGACGTCGACACTCACCTGCACGTGGTTCTGCCCGGCTCCCCGAACCGCGGTCTGTTCGGTGGCGACGGCGCGTACGGCGAGGCCAAGGCCGCGCTCGACGCAGTGGTCGGCCGCTGGAAGGCCGAGCGCAACTGGGCCGAACGCGTCACCCTGGTGCACGCTCTCATCGGCTGGGTCCGCGGAACCGGACTGATGGGCGGCAACGACCCGCTCGTCGAGGCCGTCGAAGGTGCCGGAGTCCGTACCTGGTCCACCCAGGAAATGGCCACCGAGCTGCTGCAGTTGTGCGAGCCCGAGGCACGTCGCCTCGCGTGCGCCGAGCCGCTCGCCGCCGATCTGACCGGTGGACTCGCCCAGGCGAACCTGGACCTGCCCGCGCTGGCGAAGCAGGCTCAGGAAGCTGCTGCTGCCGAGGCCGACGAGGACACGGCTGAGCTCGACACCATCGCGGCTCTGCCCGCCCCGCCGCGGGTCTCGGAGTCGGCGGCACCGGCCTGGTCGGGAGTCACTGCGGCCCCGGAGGACCTCGTGGTCATCGTCGGTGCCGGTGAGCTCGGACCGTTCGGCTCCTCACGTACCCGCTTCGAGATGGAGGTCGACGAAGAGCTTTCGGCGGCAGGCGTTCTCGAACTCGCGTGGAACACCGGACTGATCGTGTGGGAGACCACACCGTCGCCCGGGTGGTACGACGCCGAGACCGGGGAACTGGTTCCGGAAGCCGAGATCGCGGACCGGTACCACGACACCGTCGTCGAACGGTGCGGTATCCGCCGCTACGTGGACGAAGGCGCGATGGTCGATAACACCGCACCGCTGCTCACGTCGGTCTTCCTCGACAAGGACCTGAGCTTCGTCGTCAGCACCGAGGCGGAGGCGCTGGCCTTCGTCGAGGCCGATCCGGACAACACGGTCGCGACTCCGGTCCCGGACAGTGGGGACTGGCAGGTCACCCGCCGGGCCGGTACCGAAATCCGCGTGCCGCGCAAGATGAAGCTCACGCGCAGCGTGGGTGGTCAGATCCCGACCGGATTCGACGTCACGAAGTGGGGCATCCCCGCCGACATGGCCGACTCCGTCGACCGCGTGGGCCTGTGGAACATCGTCGCCACGGTGGACGCGTTCCTCACCGGTGGGTTCACGCCCAGCGAACTGCTGCGGTGGGTGCACCCCTCGCTGGTCGCCAACACCCAGGGCACCGGCATGGGCGGCATGAGCTCGATGAGGTCGTTGTACATCGACACGCTGCTCGGTGAGAACCGGCCGAACGACATCCTGCAGGAAGCTCTGCCGAATGTTATTGCGGCGCACGTCGTCCAGTCCTACGTCGGCGGTTACGGCGCCATGGTTCACCCGGTTGCGGCGTGTGCCACGGCTGCGGTGTCCGTCGAAGAGGGCGTCGACAAGATCAAGCTCGGCAAGGCGCAGTTGGTCGTTGCCGGTGGCTTCGACGATCTGAGCACGGAAGGCATCATCGGATTCGGTGACATGTCCGCCACCGCGAAGACCGACGACATGCACGCCAAGGGAATCGAGGATCGCCGCTTCTCGCGGGCCAACGATCGTCGACGCGGCGGATTCGTGGAGTCGGCCGGCGGCGGCACGATCCTTCTCGCTCGCGGTGACGTGGCACTCGAGATGGGCCTGCCCGTCCTCGGTGTGGTTGCCTACGCCAGCTCGTTCGCGGATGGTGTCCACACATCGATCCCGGCTCCCGGAATCGGTGCGCTCGGTGCGGGTCGTGGGGGAGCGAATTCGCAGCTCGCTCAGTCCCTCGGCAAGCTCGGTCTCGGTGCCGACGACATCTCGGTGATTTCCAAGCACGACACGTCCACCGCGGCCAACGATCCCAACGAGGCGGAGCTGCACGAGCGTCTCGCCGGGGCCCTCGGCCGCAGCGAAGGTGCGCCACTGTTCGTCGTCTCGCAGAAGAGCCTCACCGGACACGCCAAGGGTGGTGCCGCAGCATTCCAGCTGATCGGTCTCTGCCAGGTGCTGGACAACGGTGTCGTCCCGCCGAACCGCAGCCTCGACTGCGTCGACGAGAAGATGGCCGAGTTCGAACACCTCGTGTGGGCTCGGGAGCCGCTCCGATTCGGTGAGCAGTTCCCCCTGAAGGCCGGTCTGCTCACGAGCCTGGGCTTCGGTCACGTCTCCGGACTGATCGCCGTCGTGCACCCGCAGGCGTTCGTCGAGGCAGTCCCGGCGGACAGGCGGGAGGCGTACCTCGCGCAGGCGCGCAAGCGCTCCGTCGAGGGTCAGCGTCGTCTGGTGAAGGCCATGGTCGGTGGCGGCAGCCTGTACGAGCGTCCTGCCGATCGTCGCTTCGGCGGCGACAGTGTGCCGGCCGCCGCGTCCCGTCAGCTGGAAGCGGACGTCCTGCTCACCGAGGCAGCACGCCTGGGAGCGGACGACGTGTACAGCTCGGGTCTGCCCGGCTGCAAGTAGGAACAGGATCGATGGGAGTTCTGGGAATCGGCTTCGACCTCGTCACGGTGTCGGAGTTCGCCGAGCAGCTGGACCGGCCAGGTACGGCAATGCTCGACAACTTCACACCGGGCGAACGTCGAGACGCCGTGACCCGGAGCTCCGATCCGGCTCGGCATTTCGCGGCCCGATGGGCGGCGAAGGAGGCGGTGATCAAAGCATGGTCCACCGCCAACTTCGCCAGCCCGCCGGTGCTGCCCGAAATGATCCACCACCTGATCGAGGTGGTGACGGATGCGTGGGGACGACCGAGCATCCGCTTACGCGGAGACGTCGCCGAGCATCTGACGGACGTGAAGATTCATATCTCGCTCACGCACGACGGCGACACCGCTGGTGCATTCGCGGTGATCGAAGCGGCGTAGGCGCTCCGCGCCCGTGCGCCTTTCTGGTAGCAGGAGCAACCAGAAAGGCGCACGGGACCGGAGGTCCTAGCCGGTGGTCGTAGTGGTGCGAGATTCCTTTTCGGCGACGAGCAGGTACGCCACCATCAGCCGTTTCAGCTCGGCGACGGCATCGGCGTGGCTCTGGTCGTCCTGCACCGAGAAGTTCAGCATCGAGTAGACGACGTGAACGAGAACCTCGGCCATCATCGTGCGCCGCTCCCGCGTGGTTTGCGGGGTGAGCGGTGCGAGCATCCGCGAGACCTGCTCCGCGAACGCCTTCTCATGGATGGCCCCCGTGGCGCGGGTCGACGGGGTCGACTGCATCGCCAGCCACACCTCGCGTCGTGACGGATCCGACATCCACAAACCGGCCATGTGGTCGACGAAGGCGTTGAGGAAGCGTAGCCAGTCGAGAGACGGAACCTCACCGTTGAACTGCGCGAGTTCGTGTTGAACGCCGACGAGGTCCTGCCTGTTGAGCTCGCACACGATCACATACTTGTTCGCGAAGAACTGGTAGAGCGTGCCGATCGGCACATCGGCACGAGCGGCTACCTCCTCGCAGGTGAACGACTCGAATCCCACATCCACCAGCAATTCCCGCGACGCGGCGAGTAGCGCATCGAACTTGCGGCGACTACGTTCCTGGGTCGGACGTCGGCGGGGCAGGAGCTCCTGCGGGTCCGACTGCAGCTCCAGCGCCGGGTCCACACGGCGCGGTGCTTGCTTGCTGGCTGAAGACTCCACCGCCCCAGGCTATCGGTCTTTGCTCCGGATTCCGAAGACCCGTCCCGGTGGCTCGTCGGGTTTTGCCAGGACGTGGCCACCGATCGGGTGGTTTTCCCGGGCGAACAATGTGATGGCCCACAAATAGCCGACGACAGGAATTCCGCCACATCACCACCCGGCGACGAGAGCGACTGAGACCGGTTGGTTGGCGGCGTTCAACGTCCCCTGAAAGTCGCACCCGGCCCGCGGAGGAGTTCGGGCGTACTGCGCCGAAGGCCGGGTGGGACGGAATGCGCTCAGACGGAAAGGTCCCGTCGCAGCTTGGCCACATGGCCGGTGGCGCGAACGTTGTACTGCGCGACCTCGATCTTGCCCTCCTCGTCGACGAGGAAGGTGGAACGGATGACGCCCTGAACGGTCTTGCCGTACATCTTCTTCTCCCCGAATGCGCCCCACGCCTCGAGTGTGGACTTGTCCGGGTCGGACAGGAGCGGGAACGTCAGTTCCTCGGTGTCGCGGAACTTGGCCAGCTTGGCCGGCTTGTCGGGGGAGATGCCGATCACGTCGATGCCGGCTCCGTTGAGTTCCACCAGATTGTCGCGGAAGTCGCACGCCTGCTTGGTGCAACCGGGGGTGCTGGCGGCCGGGTAGAAGTACACGACGACCTTGCGTCCGCGGTAGTCGGCGAGGGACACCTCGTTGCCGTCGGCATCGGGGAGGGTGAAGGCGGGTGGAGTGTCTCCGGGAGAGAGTCTGCTGTTGTCGGTCACGACACGTCACGCTACCGGGACGGCCCGACACCGGCGGTACATCCAATGGGGGAGACGGAGTCGCGGGTGGCGTGTTCTCGTCTACGGTTGACGCAAGTGTGGGATCTTCGCGATAGCGTCGCTCTCGCTGATCGAACCATTCGAACAAGTTGGAGGATACGTTGCCCAGGGACACCGACAGCATCGAGCGTGAAATCGAGAACGCGCGCAATCAGCTCGCAAGCACACTCGACGAATTGACGGTCCGCACCAACCCGAAGCGTCTCGTGGAGAACACGAAGCAGACGCTGATCGCGAAGTTCAACGAGCCGGCGGTCAAGTACGGACTGATCGCCGTAGGTGCGGTGGTGGGGCTCCTGGTGCTCCGCAAGGCGCTGCGCTGACCGATTCGTGGTGACGCCGCCGGGACTGTGACCGCACATCCCGGCGGCTGTTCGCTTTTCGGGCGGAACAACAAGCGCAAGAAGAAAGGCCCTCACCTTCCGAAGAAGGTGAGGGCCTTTCCTGCAAGTGCGCCCACAGGGACTCGAACCCCGGACCCAGTGATTAAGAGTCACTTGCTCTACCAACTGAGCTATAGGCGCTCGCTCTTGCGAGACAGAACAGTAGCGGACCGCTTCTCGGGAATGCAAATCGCCTGGTCGACGCCTCGCTTACCTCCCCGGCACGAGATACAACCCGTAACAACAGCACCGCTGGTCACGATTGATATTCGAACGTTACTGGCACGCCCGGCGCTTGGTTGGAACCGGTCTCCGGCGGCTGGCATCATTGGAGACCACACGGTCTCGACGTGCTGATTCGTCTCGCGATGGCGAGGGGCGTGCCGGCTTGAACGTGACATCGGAGCGAGGACGTGAAGTGGGGTTAACCATGGGTGTGGGGCGCGGTAGGCGCATGCGTGCGCGATCGGTCTCGAAGACCGCGACGATTGTGGCGGCATCACTCGTATTCGCATTGTCGATCGCGGGATGCACGGTGTCCGACGCCGGCACCGTCACCTCGGAAGGGGAGGCGCCGATCGACTCCAATCCGGTCACCGAGTTGATCAAACCGAAGGTGACCGCATCGGCCACCGACGGAGCTGTCGGCTTCTCGCCGGGTCAGCCGGTCACCGTGTCGGTCGCAGACGGGACGCTGGCCGAGGTCACGATGTACAACCCCGAGGGTGTGCCGGTCGACGGCGCGATCGCACCCGACGGTCTGTCGTGGGTCAATACGGAACCGCTGGGCTACGACAAGGAATACCGGCTCGAAGCCAAGGCGAACGGACTCGGCGGTGCGACCACGTCGACGTCGGTGTTCACCACCAGCGCGCCCGGTAACGTCACCAAGCCTTACGTGATGCCGGGCGATGGTGACGTGGTGGGCGTCGGCCAGCCGCTCGCCGTGCAGTTCGACGAAAACATCCCCGACCGACGGGCTGCCGAGGCTGCCATCACCGTCACGACGAATCCGCCCGTGGAGGGCGCGTTCTTCTGGGTCAACAACCGTGAGGTGCGGTGGCGTCCGCAGAACTTCTGGGCGCCCGGCACGACCGTGGATGTCAAGGTCGCCGTGTACGGCCGAGATCTCGGAGACGGACTGTTCGGACAGGAAGACGTCCACACCACGTTCACGATCGGTGACGCTCTCATCGCGACGGCCGACGACAACACCAAGCAGGTCACGTTCGAACGCAACGGTGAAGTGATCATGACGATGCCCACATCGATGGGTAAGGACGACACACCCACCGACAACGGCGTCTACATCATCGGCGACCGGTTCGCGAATCTCGTGATGGACTCGTCCACCTACGGAGTGCCCGTCAACTCTCCGCAGGGGTACAAGACGCCCGTCGACTGGGCCACGCGAATGTCCTACAGCGGCATCTTCTTCCACTCGGCGCCGTGGTCGGTGGGACAGCAGGGCTATTCCAACGTCAGTCACGGTTGCCTCAACCTCAGTCCCGCCAACGCGAAGTGGGTGTACGACAACACCAAGCGGGGAGACATCGTCGTCGTGAAGAACACGGTCGGCGGCACACTGTCGGGCACCGACGGCCTCGGCGACTGGAACATTCCCTGGAACGTGTGGAAGGCGGGCAACGCCAGCGACTGAGTCCCTGGGACTGAACGCAGACAAGAAAGCCCCCGGCCGAGGCCGGGGGCTTTCTGTTGGGGTGAGTGACGGGACTCGAACCCGCGACAGCCAGGATCACAACCTGGTGCTCTACCAACTGAACTACACTCACCATACGCTTTCGGCAGCCACCCGGAGGCGGTTACTTCGGCGAGGAAGATACTAGCGCGTCCGATGCCCGAGAAGCCAATCGGTATGTCAGGCGGGCCCGAGTTCTTCGACGATGGCGGCGATGTCGCTGGTAGACGGGCCGGGGTCGGGCACGAAGGCCGTTTTTCGGTAGTACCGCAGTTCGCGGATCGACTCCTTGATGTCGGCGAGGGCCCGGTGGGCGAGGCCCTTTTCGGGCTGCCCGAAGTAGATCCGGGGATACCAACGACGGCACAGCTCCTTGATGGAGCTCACATCTATCATCCGGTAGTGCAGGTAGGTGTCGAGGTCGGGCATGTCGCGCGCGATGAATCCGCGATCCGTTGCAATGGAGTTACCGGCGAGCGGTGCGGTGCCCGCCACGGGAACATGCTCGCGGATGTAGGCGAGCACCTGCTGCTCGGCGTCGGCGAGCGTGACCGTCGACTTGCGGACTTCCTCGGTCAGTCCCGAAGTCTGATGCATCTTGGTCACGACATCCGGCATGGCGGCGAGCGCTTCGTCGTCGGCGTGGATGACGATGTCGACACCCTCACCGAGAACGTTCAGCTCGCTGTCCGTGACCAGAGCGGCGATCTCGATCAGCTTGTCGGTACCGAGCCGGAGGCCCGTCATTTCACAGTCGATCCACACAAGTTTGTCCTGCACCAGGAACACAGTAGTCACGTGGGTCACGGGCTAAGGTCTGCGGTGGACACTTTCTCCCGACGTTCGTGATCCGAGGAGGGCTTCGATGACCCAGCAATCGCAGAACGGCGGGGCCGCCCCGACTCCCGCGCAGAAGGCGGAGGCGGCCAGAGCTGCCGCGGTCGAAGCGGCGAGGATTGCCGCCGAGGCCGCGGCCGCCGCGGAGGTGGCGGAGAAGGAAGCGCGGGAGGCGGAGGCGCAGGGCGCGACTGCCGCACCGCCTCTGTCGGGGCCTGCCGCAGAAATCGCGACGGGGTACTCGTCGGCTGGTGTAGCGCTCGAGCTCGGTACCGTCCTCATCGACGGAGTTGTCGATCCCGCGGCCAGGGTCCGGATACCGCTCGCGACGATCAACCGGCACGGCTTGGTGGCCGGTGCAACCGGGACCGGTAAGACCAAGACCCTGCAAGGAATAGCCGAGCAGCTGTCGGCGGCAGGGGTTCCCGTGGTGATGGCCGATGTGAAGGGCGACCTCTCCGGCTTGTCGAGGCCGGGAGAGACGAACGAGAAGATCACCGCTCGCGCCGCCGAAACCGGCGACGGTGACTGGGCGCCGGCGGGTTCGCCAGTGGAGTTCCTCTCCTTGGGTACGGAGGGTGTCGGCATCCCCGTGCGGGCCACCATCACTGCGTTCGGCCCGATCCTGCTCAGTAAGGTGCTGGGCCTCAACGCCACTCAGGAGTCGACTCTCGGGCTCATCTTTCACTGGGCCGACACTCGGGGTCTGGCGCTGCTCGATCTGAAGGATCTGAGGTCGGTCATCGCTCACCTCACAAGCGACGACGGCAAGGCCGACCTGGCGGTCATCGGCGGAGTGTCGCCGGCCACGGCGGGTGTGATCCTCAGGGCACTGGTCAATCTCGAGGCGGAGGGCGGTGACACCTTCTTCGGTGAACCCGAGTTCGCCACCGAAGATCTGCTCCGATTCGACAGTGACGGGCGAGGCGTCATCACGCTGTTCGAACTGGGCGCGCAGGCCGCCCGTCCCGCCCTCTTCTCCACCTTCCTGATGTGGGTACTGGCCGATCTGTTTCAAACGTTGCCCGAGGAAGGAGATCTGGACAAGCCGAAGCTCGTCTTCATCTTCGACGAGGCGCATCTCCTGTTCACCGACGCGTCGAAGGCGTTCCTGCAGCAGGTGGAGCAGACGGTCAAGCTGATCCGCTCCAAAGGTGTCGGCGTCTTCTTCTGCACTCAATTACCGACGGACGTCCCCAATGCGGTGCTGTCACAACTGGGTGCACGCATCCAACATGCGTTGCGCGCGTTCACGCCGGACGATCAGAAGGCGCTGAACAAAACGGTACGCACGTACCCGAAGACGCAATTCTATGATCTGGAGAAGGCGCTCACATCCCTCGGTATCGGCGAGGCGATCGTGACGGTGCTCTCCGAGAAGGGTGCGCCGACGCCGGTGGCGTGGACCAGGATGCGGCCACCACGTTCACTCATGGACACCATTGGCAACGACGCCATTCGGGCCGCGGCGGCGTCGAGCCCGCTGGCGCAGAGATACGGTCGGACCGTCGACCGCGAATCGGCGTACGAGAAGCTGACCGCGAAGGTCGCGGGAGCGCCTGCGACCGATGAGGACATCGATCTGCCATCGCTGCCGGGCCTGCCCGCGCCTGCGGAGCCCGACGGGCCGAACATGGCCGAGCAGATTCTGGGAAATCCGGCGGTCAAGAGTTTCCTGAGGTCGGCGGCCTCGGCCGCAGGACGAGAGATCTCGCGCAGTATCTTCGGCACCGGGCGCCGCCGACGGCGCTGACATCGGCTGCGCTCGGGGCGAACGTACCGTTCAGCGCGGTGGAAGCGTCGAACGGTACATTCGCCGCCGTCTAGTTGCCCAACTTCTTGTAGAAACTTCCCACGATCGGCGCCACGACGGCGCGCGGACTGTACTGTCCCGCAACGGACATCGCCTTACTGATGATGCCCGGCACCACACGCATCTTGTTGTCGGCCAAGCCGTCGAGCGACACCTTGGCGGTGTATTCGCTGGAGATCCACAGGAAGTCGGGGACCAGCTTGTCGACGATGGACGCGTCCGCGGGGTCGGGTTCCTCGGTGCGGACCGGTCCCGGGGCGAGCAGAGTCACGCTGACCCCGGAGCCCTTGAGTTCGCCGCGCAGCGACTCGGAGAAGGTGTTGACGAAGGCCTTCGTAGCCGCGTAGGTGGCGTTGTGGGGGATGGGCATGTTGCCTGCCGCCGATCCGACCATCAGGATCGCGCCGGACTTGCGTTCCAGCATGCCCGGAAGCACGGCGAGGGTGAGATCATGAACGGCAACGGCATTCAGTTCGACCTGCGCCCGTTCGTAGGCGGGATCGAGGTCGGCGACCGCGCCGAACGTTGCGATGCCGGCGTTGTTGCACAGCACGCTGATCTCCCGACCGGCGATCTCGTCGACCAGGGCGGAACGTGCGTCACGATCGGACAGGTCGCACGCCCGCACGTCCACCTCGACACCGTGTTCGGCGCGGAGCGTCGCCGCCAACGACTCCATTACCTCGCCGCGCCGGGCGACGAGGATGAGGGAATGCCCACGGGAGGCGAGATCCCTGGCCAGCGCCTCGCCGATACCGGACGAGGCGCCGGTGACGACGGCGCGGGCACTGGGGGTGGGGTTCGGCAAACTCACGGTCAGTCAGCGTAGTGCGTCAGATGCGCGCCGCGAGCCGGGTGCCCTGTTCGATGGCGCGTTTGGCATCGAGTTCGGCTGCGACGTCGGCGCCGCCGATGACATGGGTGCTGACCCCGGCGACGGTCAGCTCGTCGACCAGGTCGCGCACGGACTCCTGACCTGCGCAGATCACCACGTTGTCGACGGCGAGGGTGCGGGGCTTCTCGCGTTTGTCGCCGAAGGTGATGTGGAGTCCCTCGTCGTCGATGCGCTCGTAGTTGACGCCGGACAACTCGTGCACGCCCTTGTTCTTGAGGGCGGCGCGGTGCACCCAGCCCGTCGTTTTCGCGAGCCCCGCCCCGATACGCCCGCTCTTACGCTGGAGGAGGTACACCTCACGAGGCGACGGCTCGGGTATGGGTGTGGTGAGGGCGCCGGCTGCGGCCTCGGGTTCGGTGACCCCCCACTCCTGCTTCCATTCCTTCAGGTCGAGAGTCGGTGAGTGTTCGTGGGTGAGAAACTCGCTGACGTCGACGCCGATGCCGCCGGCACCGATCACGGCAACCGACTTTCCGACGGACTTCCGACCGCGCACCACCTCTGGGTACGTGAGCACTGTGGGATGGTCGATGCCGGGAATCGACGGGAGGCGCGGGGTGACGCCGGTGGCGATCACCACCTCGTCGTAGTGGCCGACGAGTTCGACCGCTGCGACGCGGGTGTCGAGCCGGACATCCACACCGGCGAGTGCGAGTTGCCGGTTGTAGTAGCGAATGGTCTCCGCGAACTCCTCCTTGCCGGGGATCTTGCGGGCGATGCCGAACTGGCCCCCGATTTCGGAGTCCGCCTCGAACAGCGTCACCGTGTGGCCCCGCTGCGCTAGGCCGAGCGCCGCGGACAATCCCGCGGGGCCGGCGCCCACAACTGCGACGCGCTTCGCGGTCCGGGTGGGGGAGAGCGTCAGTTCCGTCTCCCGGCCCGCACGCGGATTCAGCAGGCAGGACACGTGCTTGCGGACGAAGGCGTGGTCGAGGCACGCCTGGTTGCACGCGATGCAGGTGTTGATCTCGTCCGAGTTTCCGGCTTCGGCCTTGCGGACCCAGTCGGGGTCGGCGAGCATCGGGCGGGCCATCGAGATCAGCTGAGCATCACCGCGGGTGAGTATTTCCTCCGCGACCTCGGGCATGTTGATCCGATTGGACGCGGCCACCGGAATGTTCACGTGCTTCTCGAGCTTGCCGGTGATGTCGGCGAACGCCGCGCGCGGCACCGACGTGACGATGGTGGGGACGCGGGATTCGTGCCAGCCGATGTCGGTGTTGATGATCGTGGCACCGGCAGCTTCCACGTCCTTGGCCAGAGCGACGATGTCGTCCCACGTCTGACCGCCTTCCACGAGATCGGCCATCGACAAGCGGAAGATGATGATGAAGTCGCGGCCCACGGCGGCCCGGGTGCGGCGAACTATCTCGACGGCGATCCGGCGGCGGTTCTCAGGCGTACCACCCCACTCGTCGGTCCGCTTGTTGGTGCGTTCGCACAGGAACTGATTGATGAAGTAGCCCTCACCCGCCATGATTTCGACGCCGTCGTAGTTCGCCCGCTGTGCCAGCCGCGCGCACCGCACGAAGTTGCGGATCTGCCAGCGGACGCCGCGGCCGGTGAGTCTCCGGGGGCGGAACGGGTTGATCGGGGCCTTGATGGAGGAGGCGGAGACGCTGAACGGCTGATAGCTGTAGCGGCCTGCGTGCAGAATCTGCAGGGCGATCATGCCGCCCTCGTCGTGTACGGCCTGGGTAATCGCACGGTGCCGCCGGGCTTCCACGCGGTTGGTGAGCTTGGCCCCGAAAGGCAGCAGCCAGCCGGTGCGGTTGGGGGCGTACCCACCGGTGACGATCAGGGCGACACCACCGCGGGCGCGCTCGGCGAAGTACGCCGCCAGTCGAGGTACGTCCTTGGCGCGGTCTTCGAGACCGGTGTGGATCGAACCCATGATCACCCGGTTCTTCAGAGTCGTGAAGCCGAGGTCCAGCGGGGCGAGGAGCTGGGGAAACTGTGTCATGCGGCGTGTCCTTACTGCGAGAGGGCGTCGAGTACTTCTTGGCACCAGCCGGCGAACCCCTCTTCGACGCGGATGCCGCCGCGCAGGACGAGGTACTGGTGAAGGGCGGTGCCGGAGAGTTGGTCCGGCACCGGGAAGTCACGTTTTTCGATCATGCGGTAGATCTCGAGCCGGGCAGCGTGGCCGTCGCGGTGCCGGGCGACTTCGGCGGCCAGTGCGGGAATGTCCCCTTGCTGGGCGGCGCGGATCTTGACCGCAAGCTCGTTACGAAGGTGATTCGGTTCGGTGGGCTCGGCGATCCAACGCTGCAACTCGGCGCGACCTGCCGCGCTGACCCGATACACCTTCTTGTCCGGCCTGCTGTCCTGCGCTACGACTTCGGCATCCACCCACCCGGCTTCGTCCATGCGCTTGAGCAGCCGGTAGATCTGCTGGTGAGTGGCGCTCTGGAAGAAGCCGATCGATTTGTCGAATCGGCGTGCCAATTCATAGCCCGACCCGGAATGTTCGGTGAGGGAGACGAGAAGCGCATGTTCGAGTGCCACCCAGAAAGTATGTATGCAACGAAGTGCCTATGCAACTAAGTGCACGCAATCCGCTCGGTGCGAGTGGGACGTTGCGTCGGAGAGTACGAACGACCCGTTCGCTCACATAGGCTCGCGACATGAGCACCGAAGTTCGTCCGCCCGCCGGGATCGGTGAGGCTGCGACGCGCAAACAGGTCGTCGCGTGGGGTCTGTGGGACTGGGGGTCAGCCGCCTTCAATGCGGTGATCCTCACGTTCGTCTTTTCCGTTTACCTCACCGACGCAGTGGGGGAGGACCTCGAAGGATCGATCTCTGCGAGCACCTGGCTCGGGTGGTCGCTGGGGATCGCCGGATTCCTTATCGCGGTGCTGGCGCCGGTCACCGGGCAGCGATTCGACGCCGCAGGACGGCGCAAGCGCGCGCTCGGTGTCCTCACCTTCGCGACCGTGGCCTGCATGGCCGGCATGTTCTTCGTCCGCGACTCGGTCGAGTACCTCTGGCTCGGTCTGGTGTTGCTTGCTGCCGGTTCGGTGATCTTCGAGCTCGCCGGTGTGCCGTACAACGCCATGTTGCGGCAGGTGTCGACGCCGTCGAATATAGGTCGGGTGTCCGGCTTCGGTTGGGCAATGGGCTATTTCGGCGGGATCGTGCTTCTTCTGTTGTGCTACTTCGGCTTCATCGCCGGTGACGGGGACACCCGCGGAGCGCTGGGGTTCACTACGGACGGTGGCCTGAACATCCGGATGGTGGCGCTGCTCGCGGCGATCTGGTTCGCCGTCTTCGCGATACCTGTGCTGCTGAAAGTTCCCGAACTGCCGCGGCCCCAGGTCGATCCGGGCGCCGACAAGGCCGGTTTCGTGGAGTCGTATCGGATTCTCTGGCGAGATTTGCGCAGCCTCTGGTCTGTCGACCGCCGCACCGTGTACTTCCTCGGCGCCAGTGCGCTCTTCCGCGACGGACTGGCCGGGGTGTTCACGTTCGGTGCTGTCCTCGCCGTCAATGTGTACGGCATCAGTGCCGGAGATGTGCTGCTGTTCGGTGTCGCGGCAAATATCGTCTCCGCCGTCGGCGCACTCACGGCAGGCCGCTTCGACGACCGGGTGGGTCCCAAGACGGTCATCGCGGCGTCGCTGGCCGCGATGACCGTCGTCGGCATCATCTTGACGTTTGTGTCCGGACCGGGAATGTTCTGGATCTTCGGTCTCCTGCTGTGCCTTTTCGTGGGACCCGCGCAGTCCTCGTCGCGCACGTTCCTCGCGAGGATCACGCCGCCCGGCCGCGAGGGGCAGATGTTCGGTCTGTACGCGACGACCGGACGCGCGGTCTCGTTCCTGTCGCCGACGCTGTTCGGACTCTTCGCGTGGTGGTTCGGCGCAGACCGGGCCGGGATCGTAGGTTTGCTGATCGTGCTGGCCCTCGGACTCGCGGCCCTGACCGTGGTGCGTGCCCCGGAGCGGAGCTGACGCCTCCCGCGTCAGCTCCCAGAGACGACAATCAGCGGGCGGCCATTCCGGCCCGCCGAAGTATCGCCTCGGCGAGGTCCTCGGGGCACTGCTCGGGGATCCAGTGCGTCGCGTCGTCGAGGACGACGAACTCGTATGGTGCGTCCACGAACTCGCCACACTTCTCGGCTCCGGCGCGGCCCAGCGCTGTGTCGCCGGTACTCCAGACGTAGGTGGTGGGGATCGTGACGGCGGGGGTCTGGTCAAAATCTCTTGTCATTGCCCGGTACCAGTTCAGGGCCCCGGTGAGCGCGCCCGGCTCGGTGAGGACTGCGACATGCCGGTCGACGAGTTCGGGCGGGACGACATCGCCGAACATCGCCCGCAGCGACTGCGCGTTCTCGCGCAGGAGCACATGTTCGGCCTTGCCCTCCATCCGCAGCAGGCGAATGTAGGACGACCGTTCTTTCTGGTCGGCGTCCTCGCGCAGCGCCCAGCCGAAGGCGCCCGGATGAGGCACCGAAACGGTCGTGAGTGAAGTGATTCGGCCGGGGTGTCGCGCCGCCACGACCCACGCAACGATGGCGCCCCAGTCATGGCCTACGAGATGCGCTTTCTCGAGGCCGAGTGCGTCCAGGAGAGCGATGACGTCCCCGACGAGGTGGTCGATGCGGTAGGCGTCGGTACCCTCTGGCCGCGCACCAGCCGAATATCCACGCTGATTCGGTGCATAGGTCCGCATCCCGGACTGTGCGAGGAGGGCGGCGACCGGCGTCCAGGACGCAGCGCTTTCCGGAAACCCGTGCAGGAGAACGGCTGCTTCACCGTCGGAAGGGCCATTGACGGTGACGTCGAAGGTCAGGTCGCCGATGGGGATGGACACGTGTTCGGAGGTTGGCAGCATGCCCCCACCGTACGGCGGCAGGGTCAACTCCTCCGAGGATTCCACGCCGTCATGCCGAGCATGATGAGCCGTAGCTGGCGTTCGGCGCGGGCGACCACCTCGGCTTCGGTACGCACGCCGGGACGGTCGGCTTCGAGGAGGTCGACGACGACGGCGAACATCGTGGAGACGATCAGGTCGGCCGCCATCTCGAGGTCGTCGGCGTCCCACGACTCGAGGCCGCCGATTCGCGTGAGATCCACGGTCAGCTCGCTGACGAACAGTCGCATCTCGGTGGCGATGGCGCGGCGGATCTCGGGAACACCGCCGTAGCGCTCCCGACTGAGGAAGCGGAACTGTGCCTCGTGAGTGCGGACCTGGCGGACGAGGATGTCGAGAGACGCGCCCGCGCTCTTGGTACTCGGGTTGCGGCGGGCATCGCGCAGCATCTGTCGCAGCATTCGCATGCTCTCCTCGACGAGAACGACGCCGAGTTCCTCGATGGACGCGAAGTGCCGATAGAACGCAGTGGGCACGATTCCTGCATGGCGGGCAATTTCCCGCAGGCTCACACCCGCGAAGCTCCGATCCGCCATGAGGTCGAGGGTGCCGTCCAAGAGGGCCTTCCGGGTGCGCTCTTTACGTGCTGCCCTGCTCTCGGGTTCCGCACCGGTCGACTGACTCACGGCACCGAGTCTATTCGTGGCGACGGGAGCGTCGATCACGAGGACGTCGGCTGCCGCACCGTCCGTAACCACGGGCTGACCGTATTGCTCGTCCGTCATGTCTTTCCGATCTGTGCGAGGTGACGGCACTCGCGTGTGTGCCTGCCGTCACATTTCGATTGACAACTACCTGTCTGCACCTGTCACACTATTGTCAGTGTACAACCGTGCACTCAAATGGAGGAGGCTGCCGTGTCAGTTGCTCACACCAGTCGTCCGGCGGAGGGACGCAGGTTCTCGCTGCTGTCGTTGTTCGAGGCGATGGCCACTCCGCATCAGCTCGACCGTTACCTCGAACTCGTCACGCCGATGGTCACCGTGCGTGATCTGCGAGCCGAGGTGCTCGCGGTCGATCGGTCGACCGCGGACACCGTCACGCTCACGCTGCGCCCGACCCGTCAGTGGCGCGGATTCCGCGCCGGACAGTTTGTGCAGGTAGGGGTAGTGATCGACGGAGTTCGCCACACTCGTTGCTACTCGCCGGCCAACGCTCAGTCGTCGCCGGACGGCACCATCGAGTTGACGATCAAGGCGCACCCCGACGGCCTCGTGTCGCAGTATCTTCACGAAAACGCCCGGCCCGGACTGATCCTCGACCTGTCGCAGGCAGCGGGGGAATTTGTCCTGCCGACCACCCGGCCGCGCCGAGTTCTGCTCGTGAGTGGTGGCAGCGGGATCACCCCGGTCCTCTCGATGCTTCGCACTCTCGTCGAGGAGAAGCACGCGGGAAGCGTGACTTTTCTGCACTACGCGTACACCGAAAACGACGTCGCCTATCTGGACGAGCTTCGCGAGCTTGCCGACGCCAACCCCAACGTCAACCTCGTGCTGGCGTACACCGATCAGGAGACCGGCGGACATCTGCACGGCTTCTTCGGGCAGAAGCATCTCGATGCGGTCGCGCCCTGGTACGCCGAGGCCGAGACCTTTCTCTGCGGTCCGCCCGGCCTGATGCGTGGTGTTCGGGAGGTGTACCGGGAACTCGGCATCGAGGACCGTCTCCACACCGAGGAGTTCGCTCCCGCCGCGACGCCGGTCGAGGGTGAGGCCGGTGGTGAGCTGTCCTTCACGGCCAGTGGAGTCACGGCCGACAACTCTGGTGGGACCCTGCTGGAACAGGCCGAGGCCGCCGGACTTCATCCCGAGTACGGCTGCCGGATGGGCATCTGCTTCTCCTGCACCGCGGTGAAGAAATCGGGATGCACCAAGAACGTACGTACCGGCGACACCGATACCGATCCGGACAAGGCCATTCAGTTGTGTGTCTCGGTCCCTGTCGGCGACGTCGCCCTCGACATCTGACTCACTCGACATCACACACTTGGAGACCGACATGTTTGGACTCTCACTTTCGTTCCTGCCGTTCGTCGACGGCTCGGACGACACACGTTCGACAGCCCCCGTTGTGCTCACGCACGACCAGGTCGAGGAAATCGGCCGGGAACTCGACGCACTTCGTGATCGCACCGTTGCCGATCTCGGCGCGGAGGACCGCGAGTACATCTACAAGATCATCAAGGCCCAGAGGGGCTTCGAGGTCGCCGGCCGCGGGCTGATGTACCTCGGATTCTTTCCGCCCGCCTGGATCGCGGGCGTCGGTGCCCTGGGGATCTCGAAGATCCTCGACAACATGGAAATCGGCCACAACGTCATGCACGGCCAGTACGACTGGATGCGTGAACCGGGACTGAACTCGCGGGTCTTCGAATGGGACACCGTGTGCCCGGCCGACCAGTGGAAGCACTCCCACAACTACATGCATCACACGTACACGAACATCCTGGGGCGCGACCGGGACATCGGTTACGGCATCTTGCGGATCGACGAGGCCCAGAAGTGGAATCCGTACTACCTCGGCAACCCCGTCTACGCCTTCCTGTTGATGATGCTGTTCGAGTGGGGCGTCATGTTGCACGACCTCGAGGCCGAGAACGTCATTCAGGGCAAGAGGAAGTGGCACGACGTCAAGCCGCTACTCAAAGGGTGGTGGAACAAGGCCGGGCGCCAGGTGCTCAAGGACTACGCGATCTTCCCTGCACTGACCGGACCGTTGTTCATTCCCACGCTGCTCGGCAACGTCACCGCCAACCTGATCCGCAACGTGTGGGCGTACTCGATCATCTTCTGCGGCCACTTCCCCAGCGGTGTCCAGAGTTTCACCGAGGACGAGACCGCGGAGGAGACTCGCGGCGAGTGGTACGTGCGGCAGATGCTCGGCAGCGCCAACATCGAGGGCAGTCCGCTGTTCCACATCATGTCGGGCAACCTCTCTCACCAGATCGAGCATCACCTGTTCCCGGACCTGCCGGCCCACCGCTACCCGGAGCTCGCCCCCCAGGTAAGGGCGCTGTGTGAGAAGCACGGACTTCCCTACAACACCGGTGGCTTCTTCAAGCAGATCGGCTCCGTGTGGGGGAAGATCTTCAAGCTGGCGCTCCCGCCCGGCCTCCTCTCGTCCGACACCCCTCCCGGTGTTATCGTCGAGCGGCAGAAGACTGCAGCCTGAGAGGCGAAACACATGGTGGGGAAGTTCGAACGGCGCAAGGACACCGTGCAGGAACTGACGGAATCCGCGGCCACGCACGTGGGACACATCGCGACCATCATCGCCGGCGCGGTTCGCGACGTCACCCGGGAGATCGGTGACTGGGTGTCGGACGGAATCGAGATGCGGGAGGCCGCGAAGAAGGCCCGCGAGGACGAAGGCTTGGACGACAAGCCGATCGACTGATGACGAGACAGGAGGGCACGGCCGATGCGGCCGTGCCCTCCTGTCGTCTCGGGACCGCTCGGTCAGATGACGCCGAGTGAGATCATTGCGTCGGCCACCTTGACGAAGCCGGCGATGTTCGCGCCGTGGACGTAATCGCCGGGCATCCCGTACTCGTCGGCGGTGGCGACGGTGCGGTCGTGGATGCCGCGCATGATCCCGGCCAGTCGCTCGTCGGTGTACTCGAAGCTCCACGAGTCGCGGGACGCGTTCTGCTGCATCTCGAGTGCCGACGTTGCGACACCGCCGGCGTTGGCGGCCTTGCCTGGTGCGAAGGCCACGCCGGCGTCGCGAAACACCTGTACTCCCTGAGGGGTAGTCGGCATGTTCGCGCCTTCGGCGACGGCCTCGACGCCATTGGCCACCAAAGTCTTGGCAGCTGCTTCGTCGAGTTCGTTCTGGGTGGCGCAGGGAAGTGCGACATCACATCGGACGTCCCAGATCGATCCGTTCGGAACGAATCTCGCGTGCGGCACGGTATCGGCGTATTCGCCGATGCGCCCGCGCCGCACTTCCTTGATCTCCTTCAGGAGGTCGACGTCGAGGCCCTTCTCGTCGACGACATATCCCGACGAATCCGAGCACGCAACCGCGACGCCGCCGAGCTGGTGGATCTTCTCGATGGCATGGATGGCGACGTTTCCGGAGCCGGAGATCACCACCGTCTTCCCGTCCAACGAGGTGCGTGCTGCGTGCAACATCTCGGCGACGAAGTAGGCCACTCCGTAACCGGTGGCCTCGCGCCGCACCTGTGAACCGCCCCAGGTGAGGCCTTTGCCGGTGAGGACACCCGACTCGTAGGAGTTGGTGAGGCGTTTGTACTGACCGAACAGATAGCCGATCTCGCGTCCACCGACACCGATGTCACCGGCAGGGACGTCGACGTACTCGCCGATGTGGCGGTGCAGTTCGGTCATGAAGGACTGGCAGAAACGCATGATCTCGGCGTCCGAACGGCCCTTGGGGTCGAAGTCGGAACCCCCTTTGCCACCGCCGATCGGGAGTCCGGTGAGTGCGTTCTTGAAGATTTGCTCGAAACCGAGGAACTTCACGATTCCGAGATTCACGCTCGGGTGGAAGCGGAGACCGCCCTTGTAGGGGCCGAGCACACTGTTGTACTGCACCCGAAATCCGCGATTGACGTGCACACTTCCGGCGTCGTCCACCCAGGGCACTCGGAAGATGATTTGTCGTTCGGGCTCGCACAGGCGCTCGATCAGCCCGGAATCCGCGTAGTGCGGGTGATGGTCGAGAACGATCTGAAGCGACTCGAACACTTCTGCCGCCGCCTGATGGAACTCCGGTTCGCCCGCATTGCGTAGGCGGACCTGTTCATAGATTTCGGCTACTCGGTCGCGCGTTGACACCCACATCCACCCATCTGCCGCTGTGAGGCTTTCTTTACCTTACATTTAGGCGAACTATAGACGTCGGTGAGAAAGTGCAGGTGCCGGCGCCGGGATCAGGTGGTTCGGCTGTGTGAACGAGCCCGCATCGCGACGGCGGCTTGGTCGACCTCGCCGCCGCAATGCCGGCAGCGATGTTCGAGTTCGAGCACATGTCCGCAGTCGTGCAGTAGCTCGGAGGCCGGCTCCTCCACCGCCCACTTGCTACCCCACTCGAACAGCGACAGCAGGAGCGGCCGAAGCTCCTCCCCGGCCCGGGTCAGGTGGTACTCGAACCTGGGAGGCCGCTCGGAATACTGCCGGCGTTCGATGACGCCTACCTCTTCCAGCTTGCGAAGGCGTGCGGTGAGGATGTCACGCGAGACGCCGATGTAGCCGGCGATTTTGTCGAAGCGATGCACTTCGTAGCTCAGCTCGCGAATGACGAGCATGGACCAACGGTCGCCGATGAGTTCCATGGTGGCGGCGATCGCGCAGGGGCGCGGCGCCAGCGGCATGCGGTCCATGGCCATCTTCGGCGTCGTTCGATCGGCTCGACCCTCGTTCATGTCTCCATCATAGAGGGTTGTGTTTTCCAACTCATGGCGAATACGCTGACCGGACACAGTCAGTTGGATATCCAGACTTACTCGAAGGGGTCTTCATGACCAAGATTCACGACCGATCTGTCCTCGTCACCGGGGCCAATCGCGGCCTCGGCCGCGCTTTCGTCACTGAGGCCCTCTCGCGCGGGGCGCGAACTGTCTACGCGGCGGCACGCGACGTGTCGACGATCGTCGACCACCCCCAGGTGGTACCGGTGACCCTGGATGTGACCGATCCCGAATCCGTCTACGCTGCAGCGCAATACGTGGGCGACATTGGTGTGCTGATCAACAATGCCGGAATTTATCTCGGCGAGTCACTACTCACCGGTGACCTCGGCAAGATGCGCCGCGAACTCGAAACCAACCTCTTCGGCCCCCTGAATGTGACCAGGGCGCTCGCCCCCATCATCGCCGCCAACGGTGGTGGTGCGGTGCTCAACGTCCACTCGGTGCTGTCGTGGCTGGCGGTGGGTGGGTCGTACAGCGTCTCCAAGGCGGCGATGTGGAGTGCCACCAACGCGATGCGCCTGGAGCTCGCGGAACGGAACATTCAGGTGGTCGGGCTGCATCTGGCGTACATGGACACCGACATGACCGCGGGCCTCGACGTCCCCAAGATCTCGGCACCCGAGGTTGCCCGGTTGGCGTTCGACGGCGTGGAGTCGGGCGCCACGGAGGTGCTGGCCGACGATGTCAGCCGTACTGTGAAGGCGGCACTCGCCGGGGAACTCGAGGGCCTGTATCCGCAGCTCGCGGCCCAGGTCGTTGGGTAGGACGCGAAATAAGGAAACCCGCCACTCGCGGAGGCAGGTGACGGGTTCCCGAGCATCCGTCCTGTCGGGTGGGACGGTGCGACAACAGACTAGACGGTCTGTTTGCTACGCGCGAGTATCAGGGGCTGGGTTCGGAAGCGGGATGAAATACCTACCGGGCGCCTGCGGCCCTTTCGGGGGAACAGAGACATCGACTCGCGCCTGTTCCTACGGCGTCGCGCGCCTGCTGCGCAGCGCGATGCGGACGGAAACGCCGCGGATCGTGGGTTCGATCGTGCTCGGTGCACAGGCCACATCCGGTTCCCGCGACGGCGGGAAACCGGATGTGTGCCTATGCGGTGGCGCACTTGTGCCTAATGTGCCCCCGGCAGGATTCGAACCTGCGACCAAGAGATTAGAAGGCTCTTGCTCTATCCCCTGAGCTACGGAGGCGCGGTCGAAATATTACCTGTTGCCCGGACGCCGCTCGAGGACGGCTGCACAGCTCGTGTCGTCAGCTGATGGCAGCAGCCCATACCAGCATCCCGGCCAGAACGAGCTCCACGACAAAGTAGAACCAGACGGGGTAGAAACGCTGGGGTCGATCGACGAGCCCGGCGACGATGCGCCCCGCGGCCATGCCGACGAGAGCCACGGCCACCACGACGGCGGCCACCGATCTGATGCCCTCGACGTCGAACGCGGCGAATCCGAGCAACGCAGCCACCGCGACGCCGAATCCGCCGTACACCGCACGAACCTCGGCGCGGGCGGTCGGCGAGTCGGCGGTCAACCCGAACGGCGCCACGAGACGGGCAGGCGTGACCAGGCCGTAGAGGCCCATCCCTGCGAAGAACAACGCCACCAGAATGATCAGAAGCGCGGCCATACTGTCTCCTCGACTCCGCGGAAGGGGCTTCCGCCGACGGTAGCGGAGCATCCGCCGACCCTCGGTCTCCGACACGGCGTCGTAGGTCCTACCCTGGAGGTATGGCTACACCCCAGCTCACGGCCTCCGACTCGACGTCCAACAGTCCGGCTCGGGCCGATTCCACGGCCCTGTTCGTCGTGGCGGGACTCATTGCCGGGCTGGTCGCTGCACTCGTCGTCGGCTTGTCTGCCGCTCAGGCCCTCGTGCTGCTCGGTATCCCGGATCCGGGACCGGTCACCACCTATGGGCTGCCTGCGTTGCGGGCGGTGTCGGAGATCGCGGCCGTCGTCACCATCGGATCACTCCTGCTCGCCGCCTTCTTCGTACCGCCGCAGAAGTCGGGGGTACTGGACGTGGACGGCTACCGTGCGGTCCGGACGGCGTCTTATGGCGCCATCGTGTGGGCGGCGTCCGCGCTGGTCCTCGTTCCACTGACGCTGTCGGACACCTCCGGGCAACCGTTCACGGAAGCGGTGAAGCCGAGCAACATGTTCGCCGCGATCGACCAGGTGGAACTGGCCGGGGCGTGGCGCTGGACGGCGATCATCGCGATCGTCCTCGCGATCGTGTCCCGGTTGGTGCTGCGATGGTGGTGGACGCCGATCCTGCTCGTCGCAGGCATCTTGGGGTTGATGCCGCTGGCACTGACGGGGCACTCGTCCTCCGGCGGCTCCCACGACCTGGCTACCAACAGCCTGATCCTGCACCTGGTTGCGGCATCGCTGTGGGCAGGCGGGCTGTTCGCCCTGCTCGCGCACGCCCGTCGGCGAGGCGCCCACACCGATGTCGCGGCGAGGCGTTTCTCCTCGGTGGCAACCGTGTGTTTCGCCGTGATGGCAGCCAGCGGCGTGATCAACGCCCTAGTGCGTGTGCCCATCGGCGACCTCGTCGACACCACCTACGGGCGCCTGGTGGTGGCCAAGACGGTCGCGCTCGTCCTCCTCGGCGGGTTCGGCTGGGCGCAACGCCGCCGGGCTCTGCCCGCACTGCAGAAAGACCCCTCGAACCGCGGCAACCTCATCAGGTTCGCGGGCGCGGAAGCCATTGTCTTCGCCGCGACGATCGGTCTCGCTGTCGGATTGGGTCGGACGCCCCCGCCTGCACCGACTAGAGCACCGACTCTCACCGAGGTCGAACTCGGTTACAACCTCTCCGGACCGCCGACGTTCGCCCGACTGATGTTGGACTGGCGGTTCGATCTGCTCTACGGCACCGCTGCACTGGTGCTCGCCCTCGTCTATGTACTCGGTTTGCGCAAGCTCCACCGCCGCGGTGACAGCTGGCCGCTCGGCCGGACGCTCGCCTGGATGTGCGGATGCGCTGTGCTTCTCCTGGCCACGTCGTCCGGGGTGGGGCGCTACGCACCCGCGGTGTTCAGCGTGCACATGGGTGCGCACATGGCGCTGTCCATGCTGGCCCCGGTTCTCCTCGTTCTCGGGGCTCCGATCACTCTCGCGCTGCGAGCACTCGATCCGGCGGGCAAGGACGGTGTGCCGGGGCTACGGGAATGGATCCTGGCCGCGCTGCACAGCCGGTTCTCGCAATTCATCACTCACCCCCTCGTCGCGGCGGCTCTGTTCGTCGGCGGCTTCTATGCGCTGTACCTCGGCGGAATCTTCGGCGCCACCGTCGACTCACACTCCGCCCACCTCTTGATGAACCTGCACTTCCTGCTCAGCGGGTACCTCTTCTACTGGGTGGCGATCGGTGTCGACCCCTCCCCGCGCCAGCTGCAGCCCGTGACGAAACTCGCGATGGTGTTCGGGTCGCTGCCGTTTCACGCCTTCTTCGGGGTCGCGCTGATGAGCATGGGCGCCGTCATGGGCGAGTGGTACTACCGTTCGCTGGGCCTCGGCTGGAACTCGGACCTGGTGGGGGACCAGAAACTGGGCGGCAGCATTGCTTGGGCCACGGGCGAAATTCCTCTGGTGCTCGTCATGATGGCGCTCCTCATCCAGTGGTCGCGCAGCGACGACCGCACCGCGCGACGCGTGGACCGGGCGGCCGACCGGGACGACGACGCGGACCTCGCCGCCCACAACGCCATGTTCGCTGAGCTCGCGAAACGCGACCGCGAGGCTGGACTCTGACCGCTAGCACGCATCCCCGACACGACGGGCTGGTCATTCCCGGTTTTCGGTCGGTTATTCACACCCGGCCCGTTTCTCCACAGATTGTCGCGGGCGACGATTGCGCGGTTCCAGAGAGGCAGGCTGTGTCCAACGGCAATTGCAGAACGACACAGGAGGAGCGCGATGTACGAGACACACGGCACGGTGGTCGGCACGGTCATCACTACACCGGTCACACGATCCGGATCCGCCGGCGAGGAGTTTCTCGCCTTCCGGATGGCAAGCACGGTACGCCGCCGCGACTACACGACGGGGGAGTGGCGCGACGGCAGCACGCTGTACCTCACGGTCACCTGCCGGCGCCGGCTGATGTCCGGCGTGGTGCAGTCGCTGGCGAAAGGGGATCCGGTGATCGTCACCGGTGAACTGCGGACCAACGAATACACGACGCGAGACGGCGTCGCACGGACCGACCTCGAGTTGAGCGCCACCGCGGTCGGACCCGATCTTGCGCGGTGCACAGCCGTCGTCGACCGGGAACCCCGGACCGTTGCGCCTGTGGAAGCAATGGAAACTTCTTCCACGGAATCTGCCTCCACGGATTCGGTCTCCACAGAACAGGCAGCCGCAGAGACGCTCGTCGCCTGATGCGGCGCCGGGCACCCGCGCAGCCGGGTGCCCGGGCGAGCCGGAAAGCATCCGTTCACCTCTTCCCACGATCCGCAAATGTGGGTTCGACGCCCTACACCATTAGGCTGGCCACATGGCTGAGTTCATTTACACGATGAAGAAGGTGCGCAAGGCGCACGGTGACAAGGTCATCCTCGATGACGTCACGATGAGCTTTTACCCCGGCGCCAAGATCGGTGTGGTCGGCCCGAACGGCGCGGGTAAGTCCAGCATCCTCAAGATCATGGCGGGGCTGGATCAGCCGGGCAACGGTGAGGCATTCCTGGCTCCCGGTGCCTCCGTCGGAATCCTGATGCAGGAGCCCAAGCTCGACGAATCCAAGACTGTTCGCGAGAACGTCGAGGAGGGCATGGGCGAGACCATGGTCCAGCTCAAGCGGTACAACGAGATCGCCGAGCTGATGGCAACCGACTACTCCGACGAGCTGATGGAGGAGATGGGCAACCTTCAGGAAAAGCTCGACCATGCCGATGCATGGGAGATCGACTCCCAGCTCGAGCAGGCCATGGACGCTTTGCGTTGTCCGCCGCCGGAGGAGATGGTCACGCACCTCTCCGGTGGTGAGAAGCGCCGCGTCGCGCTCTGCAAGCTGCTGCTCAGCAAGCCCGACCTGCTGCTGCTCGACGAGCCCACCAACCACCTCGACGCGGAGAGCGTCCTGTGGCTCGAACAGCACTTGGCGGCCTACCCCGGCGCCATCCTGGCCGTCACCCACGACCGGTACTTCCTCGACCACGTCGCGCAGTGGATCTGTGAGGTCGACCGCGGCCGCCTGTACCCGTACGAGGGCAACTACTCCACCTACCTGGAGCAGAAGGCAGCGCGGCTCGAGGTTCAGGGCAAGAAGGATCAGAAGCTACAGAAGCGACTGAAGGAGGAGTTGGCTTGGGTCCGCTCCGGAGCGAAGGCCCGCCAGGCCAAGAACAAGGCTCGCCTCGACCGGTACGAGGAGATGGCGAACGAGGCGGAGAAGACCCGCAAGCTGGACTTCGATGAAATCCAGATTCCGGCGCCGCCGCGCCTCGGTGACGTGGTGGTCGAGGTATCGAACCTCGACAAGGGTTTCGACGGCCGTGTGCTGATCAAAGATCTGTCCTTCACACTTCCGCGGAACGGAATCGTCGGCGTCATCGGTCCCAACGGTGTCGGTAAGACCACACTGTTCAAGACCATCGTCGGTCTCGAGGAACCGGATGCCGGTGAGGTGAAGATCGGTCAGACCGTCAAGCTCAGCTACGTAGACCAGAACCGCACCGGGATCGACCCCGACAAGACGGTGTGGGAGGTCGTGTCGGACGGTCTCGATCACATCGTCGTCGGACAGACCGAAATGCCGTCCCGCGCGTACATCAGCTCATTCGGCTTCAAGGGACATGACCAGCAGAAACCTGCCGGTGTGCTTTCCGGTGGTGAGCGGAACCGGTTGAACCTGGCAATGACCCTCAAGCAGGGTGGCAACTTGATCCTTCTCGACGAGCCGACCAACGACCTCGACGTCGAGACGCTCGGCTCGCTGGAGAACGCGCTCGAACAGTTCCCCGGCTGCGCCGTCGTGATCTCCCACGACCGGTGGTTCCTCGACCGGACCTGCACCCACATCCTCGCGTGGGAAGGCGGCTTCGGTGACAACGAGGCTGCCTGGTACTGGTACGAGGGCAACTTCGAGGGCTACGAGGAGAACAAGGTCGAACGCCTCGGACCGGACGCGGCACGTCCGCACCGTGTCACGCACCGCAAGCTCACCCGGGACTGACGTGGGAGAGCCGGCAGTCTTCACCTACGAAGTGCAGGTGCGGTGGGGCGACTCCGACAGACTCGGGCACGTCAACAACACCCGATTCGTCGAGTACATGCAGGAAGCGCGAATCCATTTCCTGACGACGGAATTGGCTGCTGCCGGTGCACGTCCCGGTGCGATGGTGGTGCGCAAGATGGACGTCGAGTTCCTGCGCATCATCACCGACGACTCCGGTCCGTTGAAGGTCGACGTGACAGTGCAGCACGTGGGCACCTCGTCGTACACGATTCGGCATGTCGTCACCGACCGATCCGGGGCAGTGTGCGGGACGGGTGACGCCCTGCTGGTGGCCTTCGACGTCAAGACCGAACGCTCACGCCCGCTGTCCGACGCCGAACGTGCCGGGCTGGGGCGTTACCTCGCACCGGTCAGTACCGGCTGACCAGCGGGGTACGCGGCGGCCTGAAGTTCACCCTCCGTTCCGACCGCCGCGGGATAGTCTCGAGGAGTACTGCCCGCGGCGATCGGACGAAGAGGATGTGGTCACCGATGACGGAATCGGCAGCGCTGAGGGATGCGGAGTGGGCCCGGAACCTGCCCGAGGCGCTGAGATCTCAGGTGCCGGCCCTCGCTGCCACGTACTTTCGGCATGTCGATCGTGGCGACAGTGAAAGCGCGGTCAACGGTGCCTCCGACGCCGTGCTCGCCGCCCACCTGACACTGGCACTGCAACGCCCGCCGGAGCGGGCCGTCACCCGGGTGTATCGCCCCGGAGACGGCCACCACCTCGGCGCATCCCTGCAGATCGTCAACGACGACATGCCGTTGCTGGTGGAGTCGATCACCGGGCTGCTCAACCGACTCGGTATCGGCATCAGCGAATTCGTCCACCCCATCATCTCGGTACACCGCGATCCCATCGGCGCGCTGCGCGGAATCCTGCTCGGCGACAAGGACACTGACACCACCGAGCATCGCCTCACCGAGTCCTGGATTCACGTTCAACTCGACCCGCGCGCAGAAGCCACCGTCCTGGACAGGCTGGAGACGGAAGTCGGGAACGTCCTGTCGGATGTTCGCCAGGTGGTCCGGGACACCGACGCCATGCGGACTCTCCAGCGGAACCTGGCCGACCAACTCGAGGCGTCGGCGCCGAGGCCGGGTGCGACGAAAGAAGACCTGGAAGACTGCGCCGACCTCCTTCGGTGGATGTCGCAGGGCAATTACGCAGCGCTGGGGTACCGCCGATTCGAACTGGGCGAGCCCGACTCGTCAGGACAGCGGAAACTCGAGGTCGTCCCGGGTAGCGGACTCGGACTGCTGCGGTCCGACACCGTCACCGACGGACAGTTCGGCCTGCCCCCGGCGGCGGAGATTCCAGACCGCCCGCTGCTGGTTCTGACCCAGGGGTCGTTTCCGGCCACCGTGCACCGTTCGGTGTACCCGTTCTATGTCGGGGTCAGCATTCTCGACTCGAACGGCACCATCGTGGGCGAGCACCGGTTCCTCGGTGTCTTCACGGTCACCGCACTGCACGAGAACGTCCTCGACATCCCGGTCATCGCCCGCCGCGTGCGTGCAGTGATCGATCGGGCAGGCTTTCAGCTGAACTCGTACTCCGGGCAGGCCATGCTCGAGGTCATCCAATCGTTCCCGCGGGCGGAACTGTTCTCCAGCGACGCCGACACGTTGTTCGACACCGTCACGGCCGTGCACAGCATCGGGTTGCGCAGGCAGCTCCGTCTGTTCGTGCGGGAGGACTTTCTGGGCAGGTTCGTCTCCTGCCTGATCTACCTTCCCCGGGACCGATACACGACGCGCGTGCGGATCGCGATGCAGAACATTCTCCTACGGGAACTGGGAGGGGGCACACTCGAGTACACCGCACGGGTCACGGAACTCGACCTTGCACTGTTGCACGTCACCATCCGCAGGACTGCTGAGGAGATGGGCACCAGACTGGCTCTGTCGGACGTCGATCGTGAGCGCATCCAGGCGATGCTGTCCGAGGCGAGCCGCAGCTGGGACGATCATCTCGGTGATCTCGTCGCGGTCACACCCGGGGCGGATTCGGTTCTGGTGCAACGTTATGCGGACGCTCTGCCCGAGGGGTACAAGGAAGACTTCGACCCCGCGCGTGCTCTGGACGACCTGGTGCGACTCGAATCGCTGGACGAGGGCACGATCGATCTTCATCTCTACCGTGACCCCGACGCCGTGGTCGGTCACTGGCGTCTCACGCTGTACGTCGGGGGCGAGGGAATTTCGCTGAGCAAGGTGCTTCCCGTCCTGCAGAGTCTGGGAGTCGAGGTACTCGACGAACGGCCCTATGCGGTTCCCCGGCCGGACGGCTTCAGTTGCTGGATTTATGATTTCGGGCTGTCGGTTCCGGCCGAGTTGCTGCGCGATTCGGTGGAGGACGACCTGGACGCCGAGTTGGCGGACGAGGGTGCGAGCTCGGCGCCGAAACTGCAGGAACGGTTCACCGAAGCTTTCACCGCTGTGTGGTTCGGACGTTCCGAGGCGGACCGGTTCAACGAACTGGTCCTCCGGGCCGGGTTGGCGTGGCGGCAGGCGGCAATTTTGCGCGCGTACGCGAAATATCTGCGGCAGGCCGGGTTTCCTTACAGCCAGTTTCACATCGAGGGCGTGGCACTGGCCAATCCGCGTTCGGCGTGCACCCTGGTCGAACTGTTCGAGGCCATGTTCGATCCCGAAACTCCCTCCGTCGAACGGGTGTCCGAGCTCGAGACGCGGCTGCGGCACTTCATCGACAGAGTCGTCAGCCTCGACGCGGACCGCATTTTGCGGGGCCTCTTCGGCCTGATCCAAGCCACCTTGCGTACCAATTACTTCGTCACGGACGAGGCCGGCAACCGACGCGAGTATCTGTCCGTCAAGCTCGATCCGTCGAAAATTCTGGAGTTGCCGAAGCCGCGCCCGAAGTTCGAAATCTTCGTCTACTCACCGGATGTCGAGGGCGTCCACCTACGATTCGGGCCGGTAGCCCGTGGTGGTCTTCGCTGGTCGGACCGACGCGAGGATTTCCGCACCGAGATCCTGGGCCTGGCGAAGGCGCAGGCCGTGAAGAATGCCGTGATCGTGCCAGTCGGTGCGAAAGGCGGATTCGTGGTCAAGAATTCGCCGGTTCCCACGGGCGATGCGACGCTCGACCGGATGCAGGCGCTCGAGGCCGGTCAGAACAGGTACCGCACCTTCATCTCCGGGCTGTTGGACCTCACCGACAATGTCGACCAGGCGTCGGGCAAGGTGGTACCGCCCCCCGGGGTCGTGCGCCGGGACGGTGACGACCGGTATCTGGTCGTCGCCGCAGACAAGGGCACCGCCAAGTTCTCGGACCTCGCCAATTCCGTTGCCCAGCAGTACGGATTCTGGTTGGGTGACGCTTTCGCCTCCGGTGGGTCGGCGGGATACGACCACAAGGAAATGGGCATCACCGCGCGGGGTGCGTGGGAGAGCGTGAAGCGGCATTTCCGGGAAGTGGGGTTGGACACGGCGCGCGAGGATTTCACCGTCGTCGGTGTCGGGGACATGAGCGGTGACGTCTTCGGAAATGGAATGCTGCTGAGCCGGCACATTCGTCTGGTCGCGGCATTCGACCATCGCCACGTTTTCCTCGACCCCGATCCCGATGCAGCGCGGTCCTTTGGGGAGCGATCCCGCCTGTTCGCTCTGCCTCGTTCGTCGTGGGCCGACTACGACACCAGCCTGATCAGCGACGGCGGGGGCGTGTGGGACCGGACTCGCAAATCGGTTCCGATCAGCGCTCCGGCACGCGCAGCTCTCGGGCTGGACGACACGATCACCGAACTGTCCCCGCCGGAACTTGTCCGTGCGATCCTGCGGGCACCGGTCGACCTGTTGTGGAACGGCGGTATCGGCACATACATCAAGGCGTCGGGCGAAACCAATGCGATGGTCGGCGACAAGAGCAACGACGCCGTCCGGATCGACGGCAACGAGGTGCGTGCCCGAGTCGTGGGGGAGGGTGGCAACCTCGGGGTGACCGCTCTGGGACGAATCGAATACAGCCAGAACGGTGGACGAATCAACACCGACGCCATCGACAACTCGGCAGGGGTCGATTGCTCCGACCACGAAGTGAACATCAAGATCCTGCTCGATTCCCTCGTGAACAGTGGCGCGTTGCCGTCCGAGGAGCGCAACCCGCTCCTGGCCTCGATGACCGACGAGGTCGCCGACCTCGTCCTCGCCGACAACGTCGCACAGAACAACCTGCTCGGTGTCTCACGGACGAGTGCGGTACCGATGCTCACCGTGCACCGGCGGCAGATCGCCGACCTGGTGAAGCGGCGCGGACTCGATCGGAAAATTGAGGTGCTGCCCACCGACGCCGAGATCACGCGCCGCCGTCAGGCCGGTCAGGGTCTGACGTCGCCGGAACTCGCCACGCTCGTCGCCCATGTGAAGCTGGCGCTGAAGGATGATCTCCTCGCCACCGACCTGCCCGACAGCGACACGTTCGCGCCGCGCCTCCCGCGCTACTTCCCGAAAATACTGCGGGAGCGCTTCCGGACAGCGATCAAGGCGCACCCCCTGCGCCGGCAGATCGTGGCGACCATGCTCGCGAACGAGACCATCGACAACGGCGGCATCACCTTCGCGTACCGGTTGGCGGACGAGTCCGGAGCGAGCAGCACCGACGCCATTCGTGCCTACGCCGCAGTCACCGAAATCTTCGCCCTCCCCGATGTGTGGGCGCGCATCCGGTCCGAACACCTGCCGGCCGCACTCGAGGACGATCTGATTCTCGAATCGGGGCGGGTCCTCGATCGTGCGTCGCGGTGGTTCCTCACCAACCGGCCGCAGCCGCTGGCCGTGGGAGCCGAGATCGCGCGTTACTCCACCGATGTCCGGAAGATGTCCCCTAAAGTCCCACACCTACTCAAAGGCCATCAGGTCGAGGACCTCGAAACCCGGGTACGGCCGCTGATTCTCCGCGGGGCGCCCGAGGACATCGCCTTCGAGGTATTCCGCCTACTCGATCTGTACTGCCTCCTGGACATCAGCGACGTGTCGGACATCGCCGAACGGGATATCGACGAGGTGGCCGAGCTGTACTACGAACTCGACGCCCACCTCGGGATCGACTGGCTGCTCAGCGCTGTCTCCACGCTGGCTCGCGGTGACCGGTGGCATTCACTGGCGCGGCTGGCGTTGCGGGACGACCTCTACAGTTCGCTGCGGCAGCTCACGATGGAGGTGCTCCTCGGCGGCGAGCCGGACGAAAGTCCGCGCGAGAAGATCGACGACTGGGAATCGACCAATGCCTCCCGACTGGGTCGGGCGAGGTCCGCTCTCACCGAAATTTTCGAGTCTGGGACCCTTGACCTCGCGACGCTCTCGGTGGCGGCGCGTCAGGTACGCAGCATGGTGCGAGGTGTGGGCACCCGATCGGAGGTATGACGTTGAGCGAGGGTTTTCACGCGGAGGTCGAAGTTCGTTGGTCGGACATGGACGTCTTTCAGCACATCAACCACGCTCGCATGGTCACCTTGCTGGAGGAAGCGCGGATTCCCTGGCTGTTCGAGAATGATCGTCCGACGGTCACGCTGCGCGACGGTGCCGTCGTCGCCGACCTCCACGTTCGTTATCGCGGGCAGCTTCGGCACAGCGACTCTCCACTCGACGTCCTGATGTGGGTGCAGAAGGTGCGGGCGGTCGATTTCACGATCGCGTACGAAGTGCGCCCGAAGGGGGTCGACATATCGGTGCCGGCGTCGATCGTGGCGTCGACGCAGATCGCGGCCTTCGACATCGATACGCAGCGGCTGCGCAGGCTCACCGCCGTCGAGCGCGAGTATCTGGAGAGCTGGCAGCGTGTATGAGCGGACCCTGTCCATTCCGGATTCCACGGAGCGGGGTGACCTCGCCACGTTCGTCGCACGCGTCGTCCGTTTGGACGAATCCGCGGTGGTCCGCCTGCGCCAACGGGGCGCGAATCGGCTGACCGTTTGGGCGGCAACAGGATTCGATGTCCTCGCAGTGCGCACAGTCGGTGGGTCCGTCTCCCCGGACGATACGTCCGCCGCCGGTGACCAGCTGCTGACGGCACTGCGATCGGTGAACGCGGGTGACATCGACCCCGGATACTCGATGGACTCGGCGTGGCGGGGCGCACTGCCGCCCGCGGAGGGTTTCGTGCACATCGACGACGTCCCGGCGCGGGTGCTGGTCGACCTCGCCCAACGCGGAGCCGCCCTGGCGCAGGAGCACGGAAGCAGTCAGGGTCCTCCCGCGTCGCTGCTCGATCAAGAGGTGCTGCAGGTGCACGGTGCCGGGCAGACGGTGGGTGTGGCCATGCGGGTGGTGTTCGCCCTCACAGCACTCGGATTCATTCCGCACGCGGGCTCGGATCGCTTGACTGCCGACATCGACCTCGAACGCATCGACGCCTCGGAGCTGGTCCGGGTCCGCGCCACCGCGTCGTGGCTGCGGGTGGATGCCCGGTTCGGGTCCGTCTACCGTCACCGCGGCGGGACGATCCCGCTGTCGGTCACCCGGTAGCACCTGACGGTGTTCGCAGTGTGCTCACCGCGAGGACGGCAAGTGACGCGACCACCGAGGCCATCCCGATGCCCGCGACGACGGTCAGTTCCTCGCCGAGTATCGCGGTACCCAGGAGCGCCGCGACGACGGGCTCGGTGAGCGTGAGCGTGGCAACCGTGGCGGGCGGGAGACGGCGCAGCCCGGCCGCGAACAGTAAGTAGGCCAGCACCGTCGGAACGAGCACCAGATAGCCGGCCGCGGCGGCCCCCGCTGCCGTGTTGAGACCGCCGGGCCAGGTCGCGATCAGAACGGGCAGCAAGAACAAGCCGCCGAGCCCGAACATCTGTCCCATGGCGGCCTCGGGACCTGCCCCAGCTTCCATCAGGGACGAGCCCGCCACCGTGTAGGTGGCGTAGCCGAGGCCCGCGATCAGTGCGGGGACTGCGCCGGCGAGCATGTCGGACGAGTCGGTGTTTGCGCCGGTCCCCGCCACGATTAATGCCATTCCGGCCACTGCGATCACCGTGGATACCGCCCATAACGGGCCGGGCCGGTGTCGATGGACCGCCCATTGGAGTGCGCCGGTGAATGCGGGGCCGGAGCCGAGCGCGATCATCGTCCCGGCCGCGACCCCCGCGCTCTGCACACCACTGAAGAACCCGAGTTGGTAGGCGGCCACACCCAGTCCGCCGCACACGGCCGGCAGGTACCGACGGGCTCCGGGTGCGCATTCGAATCCGAGGCCTCCCCGTAGCGCCGCGAAGGCGGCGAGAAGAGCCCCGGCTGCGGCTACCCGGGCAGAGCCGACTGCCAGCGGGTCGAGATCGAACCCGAGTGAACGGGAGGCGAGTGCCTGAGCGGTCCCTGTGGTTCCGAACAGGATCGAGGCGGCGACGACGGCCGCGACGGCAGGGGTGCGCGTCAGATGAGCCACGCAGCAGCGTCAGGGGGCAGCTGCCCGTCGACGAGGGGCGCGCTGCTCAGAAGTACTTCGCCCGGCGGCAGCGAGATGGGTGCATCGGTGGCATTCAGCGCGCAGATGAGACCACCGCCACGACGGAACGCGAAGCAGCCGGGGGGACTCCCGTACCAGTCGACGCCGGGACCGGAGAACTCCGGGCGGAGCTCGCGCAGTTCGAGCGCAGCGCGGTAGAGGGAGAGAGTGGAGGTGACATCCTCGAGCTGCGCCTCCGCCGTGAGCGACGACCAGTCCTCGGGCATTGGAAGCCACGTCGACGCGCCGGTGGTGAACCCGAACGGCGGTTCGGTGCCCTCCCAGGGGAGCGGGACTCGGCACCCGTCACGACCCCGTTCGGTGTGTCCGGAACGCTCCCACACCGGGTCCTGCAGGGCGTCGTCGGGAAGGTCTACGTTGGGCAACCCCAGCTCG
This sequence comes from Rhodococcus sp. MSC1_016, assembly GCF_023667485.2. Lineage (NCBI taxonomy): Bacteria > Bacillati > Actinomycetota > Actinomycetes > Mycobacteriales > Nocardiaceae > Rhodococcus > Rhodococcus sp. MSC1_016. Next base: position 3,113,403 of record NZ_JAMOZI020000001.1, on the reverse strand, counting down.
GCGCCGTTGTAGATGAACGTGGTGCCGGGCAGCGCCAGTTCGACCAGAGCCATGGCGCGGGCGCGGGCGAGGCCGATCACACCACCGCCGTAACGGGTGACCTCCCGGTCGACGTCATGATTGGACAGCGTCCAGGTGGGCGTGGCACCCACCTGTTCGACCGCTGCCAGGGAATTCTCGATGGCCTCGCGCACGGATTCCGCCGAGAATTCGGCCTCGGCAAGGCGGAAATTGAAGCCGAGATTCAGCTCGTCGGGGCGGATGTACTCACCGAAGCGCACGTTGTCGCGCACCCAGATCTCCCCGACCGCCATGGCGCCGGGGTATTCGTTCAGGATCTTGCGTATCCCGCGGTGGATGTCATGGACGGACGGGTGGTTGAACCGCGGGTCGTCATCGGCGTTCTGCAGAAGTGCGTTGGTGTCCCAGTCGTGGTCCGGCAAGCCCTCGGGTTTGGCCATTCCGTGGGCGACGTCGATGCGGAAACCGTCGACGCCCCGATCGAGCCAGAATCGGAGCGTCTTCTCGAGGTCCTCGAACACCTCGGGGTTGTTCCAGTTCAGGTCGGGCTGTTCCGCGGCGAACAGGTGCAGATACCACTGCCCGGGCCGGCCGTCGGGCTCGGTGATCCTCGTCCATGCGGGACCACCGAAGATGCTCGGCCAGTTGTTCGGCGGTTCGGAGCCATCCGGTCCCCGGCCGTCCCGGAAAATGTAGCGGTCCCGTTCGGGGCTGTCCGGCGACGCCTGGAGGGCGGCTCGAAACCACTCGTGCTCGATGCTGGTGTGATTGGGGACCAGGTCCATCGTGACTTTGATCTGGCGAGCGTGCGCGGCTTCGATCAAGTCGTCCATGGCGTCGACGTCGCCGAACAGCGGATCGATGTCGCGAGGATCGGACACGTCGTAACCGTGATCGGCCATGGGTGACCGCATCACCGGGCTCAACCAGAGGGCGTCGACACCCAGCAGTTCCAGGTATCCCAGTTTCTCCTGCACACCTCGGAGGTCGCCGACACCGTCACCGTTCGCGTCGGCGAACGAGCGCGGGTAGATCTGGTAGAAGACCGCTTCGGACCACCAGGGTGCCGGCTGCATGTCGTCGGCGGACGTTTCGGCGGGAGTACTCACAAACGCCCATCGTGCCAAAGGTTCGCGTGCACCACGAGTCGACCGGCGGAATCGACGCGGCGCCCGTTCAGAACGCGGAGTTCACCATCGACGCCGCAGCCATCTCCATGTAGTCGGTCAGGGCGCGCCGATGTGCGTCGTCCAGGGTTTCCGAATCGATGGAGGCAATGGCCGTGTGCATGCATCGCAGCCAGGCGTCGCGCTCGAGGGGGCCGATCTTGAAGGGGTGGTGGCGCATCCGCAGGCGCGGATGTCCCCGTTCGTCGGAATAGGTGTGCGGTCCACCCCAGTACTGCTCGAGAAACATACGCATCCGGCGCTCGGCCGGACCCAGATCTTCCTCCGGGTACAGGGGCCGGACGATGTCGTCGTTGGCGACTTCCTCGTAGAACCGCGCGGTGAGCTTGCGGAACGTCTCCGCTCCGCCCACCGCCTCGTAGAAGGTCTGCTGCACGTCAGTCATGGCATCTCCCATTGTGCACGTGCCTTCGGGGAACTCGTGCCGCCGGATACCCCGGCCGTTCCCGGCAGGGCGTTTCCACGGCGGCGTCACCGTCCGTTCATCCGCCGTCCCTGCAAGTTTGTCGAAAAATGGGCGTGCACGGGCAGGCATTTCATGATGCACTTGGTGGCAATCTCTCGGAGGTCGCATGAAGAATCGACACAGCGCCCGCGCGCACCGACAACGTGTGCCCACTGATGCCCGGAGTGCCGAGGTGTCAGGGGCGTTTGCACTACAAGTGATTACCGAAGGCTCCGCGCAGCGCGCAGGGCCTTCTTTCCCGGTCGAGAACGCGGTACCCCTCTGGGTCAAGCGTCGGGTGCTGCTGCTCAATGTCACCTATGAGCCCCTCACCGCCCTCCCGGCCCGACGCGCAGTCGTCCTCATGACCTGCGGAAAAGCCGACACGGTCCACGAAGATCCGCAGGCGCCGGTCGTGCACTCCGAGCAGTGGTCGGTGCAGGTACCGTCCGTGATCCGTCTCCGGAACTATGTCCGTGTGCCCTATCGCGCCCGCATCCCGATGACCCGTGCGGCACTCATGCACCGCGACCGGTTCCGCTGCGCGTACTGCGGGGCCAAAGCGGAGACCGTCGATCACGTCGTTCCCCGCAGCCGCGGTGGGGAGCACTCGTGGGAGAACTGCGTGGCCTGCTGCGCGCCGTGCAACCATCGCAAGGCGGACAAACTCCTCAGCGAACTCGGATGGACGCTGCGGGCCGCCCTGGTACCGCCCTCGGGTCCGCACTGGCGTCTGCTGGCATCCACCAAAGATCTCCATCCTTCGTGGATGCCCTACCTGGGCGAAGGCGCAGCCTGACACTCCGGTCGCTCGCTCGCGGAGAACTTCGGCCCTGACGCTTCGTCGCACACGGTTCTCGGCTACCGTTTGCCGTGTGAGCATTCTCGAGACAGTGCTGATATTCGTAGGAATCCCGGCGTTGATCACCGCTTTCTTCGCGGCGATGTCGTTCGTCGGCAAGAAGACGTCCGGTCCCGTGCCGCCTGCATTCCACCTCGGTGAGGAATGGACGCACGCACCCGTGTTGTGGAGTGCCGTCGACGAGGTGACCACCCATGGTCACCACGGGGGGCACCATTCCGCTGTGGCCGGCTCGGCAGATCTGATTGGAGGCAGGGCAAGTGGCAAGTGGTGATCTGATTCCCGCGTCCCGGGTATCCGAGGAAGATCTGCCCGTGGGCCACGTGGTGACGGCCAGTGGCCGGATCTCGGGCGTGCACCGCGCGGGTGAGCCTTTCGAGGACGACCTGCCGTTCACGACGGACGAACTCGTCCGCCTCGACGATGCTCTCACCGAAGGCACCCGGAAGACGAAGGTACGGTTCAACGCCTACATCGGCGATCTCGGCGTCGACACCGCTGTCGGAGCGGATGCACTGTTCCCGAGCACGCCGGAGGCGGAGCGTTCCGTTCTGATCGCAGTCTCGCCGAACCAGCGGACGGTCGAGATCCGCAGCGGCGTCGCGGTGGCCGATCGCGTGACCGACCGTGTTGCCCAGCTCGGCGCCACCGCCGCCGTCGCCTCGTTCGGCGACGGCGATCTGATCGACGGACTCGTCAGCGCGATCCGCGTGATGAGTGCGGCGATCTCTTCCCCGTAACTCCGGTAGTACCTGCTTTTCCGACGGCCCGGCGAGATTCAGTCCACTGAACCGCGCCGGGCCGTCGGCTGTCGAACAGGTGCCGGGAGGGGGTCGAGCGCCTTCCGCGAGGAGGACACTCGACTTCTGTCGGTGGTCGATGCGAACATATGTTCGTGTCGTCGTCTTCGCGCTCCCGGATCTCGAGCGGTCCCGACGCGACCATCTTGCATGCCGACCTCGATGCGTTCTATGCCTCGGTGGAGCAGCGAGACGATCCCAGCCTGCGTGGCCTGCCGGTGATCGTGGGGGGCGGTGTCGTACTGGCAGCCAGTTACGAGGCAAAGGCCTACGGGGTTCGCACGGCCAGCAGCGCATCTCGGGCGCTTCACCTGTGCCCGCATGCAGTCGTGGTGCCTCCGCGTATGTCGGCGTACGCGGCCGCGAGCAAGGCCGTGTTCGACGTGTTCGCGCACACCACCCCGCTCGTGGAAGGCCTGTCGATCGACGAGGCTTTCCTCGACGTCGCCGGCCTACGCAAGATCGCGGGGACTCCGGTCGAGATCGCCGCACGACTGCGCCGCGAGGTGCGCGAGCAGGTGGGCTTGCCCATCACCGTCGGCGTTGCCCGCACCAAATTTCTCGCGAAGGTTGCGAGTGCGGTGGGAAAGCCCGACGGCCTGTTGCACGTGCCGCCCGATCGGGAACTGGAGTTCCTCCATCCGTTGCCGGTCGAACGGCTGTGGGGCGTCGGTGCCATCACGTCCGGAAAGCTCCGCGACGCGGGGATCGGGACAGTGGGTCAGTTGGCCCACTACCCGGAAGAGGTGTTGGTCACCATCGTCGGCCCGGCCGCGGGGCACCACCTACACGCGCTCGCGTGGGCCCGCGATCCCCGTCCGGTGGAGGTCGGACGAAGGCGGAGATCGGTGGGCGCCCAGCACGCGCTCGGTAGGCGCCCGAAGTCGCGGGAGGACGTCGACGCTGCCCTCGTCACCTTGGTCGATCGGGTGACGCGCCGGCTTCGCCGCGGTCGACGGGTCGGGCGAACGGTGGTACTCCGGCTGCGTTTCGACGACTTCACCCGGGTCACCCGCTCGCATACCCTCGTGCAGCCGTCGGCGCAGACGCAGACCATCCTTCTCTCGGCGCGGGGCTTGCTGGACAAGGCGATGCCGATGATCGAGTCGAAGGGAATCACCCTCGTCGGTGTCGCCGTCGCGAATCTCGAGGACGACTGTCCGCAGCAGCTGGCGCTGCCGTTCGACCCTTATTCCAGCAGTTCCCTCGACACCACACTCGACAGCGTCCGCGACCGCTTCGGGTCTTCGGCCGTCACGCGTGCCGTACTCCTCGGCCGGGACCCCGGCATTTCGGTGCCGATCCTGCCGGACTGACACGTCCTCTGACAGGCTCGTCGTCCTCGTCGTCCTCGGCGGACGCTGCGGGGCGAAGGAACCTTTCGGCGCACCTGACGCGTCGAAAGATCCATTCGCCCCGCGACGCGGTCAGCTCGCGTCGAACTTGCGTGCTGCCAGGGAGCGGACGATGCCCGCGCGGCCTTCCACCACCAGCCGGCGTAGAGCGGGCGGGTGGTCACCGGCCAGGAACTCGTCGGCCGCTGCCACCGACTTCTCGCTGATCGACCAGGACGGGTACAGGCCGACCACGACGGTCTGTGCCACCTCGCTCGACCGCCGCTCCCACACCGCGGGAATGTCCGCGAAATAGCGGGCCACGTACGGCTCGAGCAGTTCCGACTGACCCGGTCCGGAGAACCCGCCGATGATGGCGCGGGCGGTGATGTTCGGCAGCGAGTCGTCGCCGATCACCTTGGTCCAGGCCTGTTCTTTGACGGCCGCCTGCGGCCGGAGCGTGGCCACGGCCGCAGCCTGACGGGCCCCTGCGGCCGTGGGATCGCGCTTGGCTTCGGCGTCGATGAACGGCGATTCGACGCCGTCCGCATCGATCTCACCGGCTCCGGCCAGTGCCCCCACGATCCGCCAACGGAGATCGGTGTCGACCACGAGGCCGGGCAGCCCGACGGTGTCGGGTTCCGCGTCGAGCAGCTCCTGCAGGACCTCGGTGTGCCACGCCGACAGCTGCGCACCAGTCAGCGCGTTCACGAACGCCAACTGGTGGTCCGACCCTGCCGCGGCCTCCCGGGCCAGTTCGAGGAGCCGGTTCGCGAAGTCGGGCCACCCGTGCTCCTTCGCCCACTCGGGGTCGGCGTAGCTTCCGAGCGCGGTGTGCGCCTGCATCAGGAGCCGCTGCACCACACCGACTTCGGTTTCGGCGCTGATGCCGCGCTGCACCAGAGCGACGAAGTCCCGTGCCTTCAGCTCTGCCTGACGTGTCATCTCCCACGCTGCGGACCAGACGAGGGTGCGGGGGAGCGATTCCGCAATGTCCCCGATCCGCTCGATGGCCGTGGCGAGGGAGTCCGGATCGAGGCGCACCGAGCAATAGGTGAGGTCGTCGTCGTTGACCAGGATCAGTTGGCCCCGCTCCACACCCACCAGTTCGGCGACGTCGGTGCGTTCCGTGGCCTCGAGGTCGAGTTCGGCCCGATGGGTACGCACCAGCTTGCCGTCTCGATCGCCGTAGACGCCGACGGCGATGCGGTGCACGCGGCGTTCGCCGGCACCCGGTGCGGCACCTTCCTGAATGACGCTGAAGCGAGTGAACTTACCGTCGGCGTCCACCTCGAAGTCGGGGCGCACGATGTTGAGGCCGGTGGTCTTGAGCCACTGCGCACCCCAGTCCGACAGGTCGCGGCCCGAGGACTTTTCGAGCGCGCCCAGCAGGTCGTCGAACGTCGCGTTGCCGAACGCATGCTCGCGGAAGTAGTCCCGCAGCCCCGCCAGGAACGGCTCCAGCCCGACGTAGGCGACGAGCTGCTTGAGGACGGACGCGCCCTTGGCGTAGGTGATGCCGTCGAAGTTCACCTCGACGGCGGCGAGATCGGGGATGTCGGCGGCGATCGGGTGCGTGGACGGCAGTTGGTCCTGGCGGTAGGCCCACGACTTCTCGACATTGGCGAAGGTCGTCCACGCGCTGGTGTACTCGGTCGCCTCGCTCTGGCACAGCACCGATGCGAAGGTGGCGAACGACTCGTTGAGCCACAGGTCATCCCACCAGCGCATGGTGACGAGGTCGCCGAACCACATGTGCGCCATCTCGTGCAGTACGGTCTCGGCCCGGCGTTCGTACGACGCCCGGGTCACCTTGGACCGGAACACGTAGTCCTCGAGGAAGGTGACGGCGCCGGCGTTCTCCATTGCCCCGGCATTGAACTCGGGCACGAAGAGCTGATCGTATTTGCCGAACGCGTAGGGCGTGCCGAAGTTGCGGTGATAGAAGTCGAAGCCCTGCTTCGTTTCCGTGAAGAGGCGCTCGGCGTCCATGTGCTCGGCAAGCGAGGCGCGGCAGAAGATTCCGAGAGGAATGGCACCGTGCTCGTCGGAGTACGTGTCGGTCCACTCGGCGTAGGGTCCGGCGATGAGCGCCACCAGGTAGGTACTCATCTTCGGGGTGGTGCGGAAGAGATGGCGTCCGGCCTCGGCCTTGACGGATTCGACGGTGGCAGAGTTCGAGATCACCTTCCAGTCGGCGGGGGCGGTGACGTGCACATCGAACGTCGACTTCAGATCCGGCTGATCGAAGCAGGCGAACATTCGCTTGGCGTCGGCAGTCTCGAACTGCGAGTACAGGTAGACGGCCTGATCGGTGGGATCGACGAATCGGTGCAGTCCCTCCCCGGTATGGGAGTAGACGCAGTCGGCCTCCACGACCAGTTCGTTCTGCTCGGACAGGTCGGTGAGCGCGATACCGGTGGCCTCGTCGTAGTCCGCCACGTCGACAGGTGAACCGTTCAAGGTGGCCGAATGCACACGGGCCGCAACGATGTCGATGAAGGTGGACGTGCCGGCGACGGCGCCGAAGGTGACGGTGGTGCGTGAGCTGAACGTCTCCACACCGGGCTTCCCGGCCCCGTCGGTGAGATCGAGTTCGATGAGGTAGTTGTCGACGGTCAGCAACCGGGCGCGTTCGGCTGCCTGCTCGCGGGTCAGGTTCGGTGGGGCCACAGAGGTCTCCTCGGGGATGGGCGGCGGTGCTCGTACTCGATGCTGCCATCCCATCACGAGTGGACCGGGGCCGTTAACCGGAGACGTCGACCAAAGGGACTGCCGGATCGGCCAGACGGTCGGGGTCGACCGGAGCCGACGAGGACACCAGTTGCTTGATCTGATCTGTCACATCCCAGATATTGACGTTCATTCCGGCGAGCACCCGGTTACCGGAATCGAGCCAGAAAGCGATGAACTCGCGGGTGGCGTAGTCGCCGCGCACGATGACCCGGTCGTAGGAATCGTGCGGTGCGTATCCCACGTACTCCATGCCGAGGTCGAACTGGTCGGTGAAGAAGTACGGCAGGTTGTCGTACTGCGCCGTGTGGCCGAGCATCGTCGCTGCGGCGACTGCGGGCTGGTTCAGCGCGTTCGCCCAGTGCTCGACCCGGATTCGTGTTCCGAGCCGAGGATGCAGATGCGCGGCGATGTCGCCCACGACGACGACGTCGGGATCACTGCTCTGCAGTCCTGCGTCGACGAGGACGCCGCCGCCGTCGACGTCGAGTCCCGCCTGCTCGGCGAGTTCGATGTTCGGGGCGGCGCCGACCGCTACCAGGACCGCGTCGGCGGGCAGCACGGTGCCGTCGCCGAGTCGCACGCCGGTTGCCCGGCCGTCCTCGACCAGTATTTCCTCGACCTTGGCGGCCAGATGCAAGTGGACGCCGTGCTCGCGATGCAGCTCCGCGAAGACCGTCCCGATCTCCGGGCCGATCGAGCCGCTCAGCGGGACCTCCGCAGCCTCCACCAGTGTCACGTCGGCGCCTCGTTCCCGGGCCGACGCGCCGACTTCGAGCCCGATCCAGCCGGCACCGATCACGACCAGACGGCCGTGCTCGCCGACTGCTTCGATGAGGGCGTCGGACTCGTCGACAGTGCGAAGGTAGTGAACCCCTGCAGCGTCCGACCCCGAGATGGGTGGCCGGCGAGACCGGGAGCCGGTGGCGAGTGCCAGCTTGTCGTACGAGAGGGTCGAACCGTCCGGGAGCGTCACGGTGTGGGCGGCGAGATCGAGGGCGGTGGCAGCGGTGCCGAGCCGCAAATCCACATGGTGGTCGCGGTACCAGTCGCCGCGGTGCACGATGAAATCGGCGAGCGCCTTCTTGCCTGCGAAGTGTTCCTTCGACAGTGGAGGCCGCTCGTAGGGGAGGTGATCCTCCTCGGACAGGAGGATGATCGAACCGTCGAAGTCTCTGGCGCGCAACGCTTCCGCGGTTTTCGCGCCTGCGAGACCACCGCCGACGACGATGAACGTACGAGTGGAAGACATGGGGAACTCCCTTCCAGCCGGTGCCACTGGCTGATCATCTCGACCCTACTGCGGCGCAGCGGACCGGCGGGAAGGATTGGCCGCGACTCCGTGTTGACACCCGTAGACCTGGAATGGGCCGACGACACCACCGAGAAGGAGTAACACGTGAGTGCAGGTACGAACGCTGGAACCACGAAGGACACCGCGGATTTCTGGTTCGATCCGCTGTGCCCCTGGTGCTGGATCACGTCCCGATGGATCCTCGAGGTCGCGCAGGTCCGTGACATCGAGGCCAACTTTCACGTGATGAGCCTGGCGGTTCTCAACGAAGGTCGGGACCTGCCCGAGCAGTATCAGGAATTGATGGAGAAGGCGTGGGGGCCGGTGCGAGTGCTGATCGCGGCTGCGCAGCAGCATGGCGACGACATTCTGCTGCCCCTGTACACGGCGATGGGCACGAAGATCCACAACGAAGGCAACAAGGATTTCGCCGACGTCGTGGTCAAGTCTCTCGCCGAGGTGGGACTGCCCGCCGAGCTTGCGGGCGCAGCCGAGTCGGACCGGTACGACACCGCGTTGCGTGAGAGCCACGCTGCGGGCATGGACGCCGTCGGACCCGATGTCGGAACACCGACCATCCACGTCAACGGTGTCGCGTTCTTCGGCCCGGTGCTCTCACGTATTCCGCGCGGTGAGGACGCCGGCAAGGTGTGGGACGGCGCTGTCGCGTTGGCCGGCTACCCGCACTTCTTCGAGCTCAAGCGCACGCGCACCGAAGACCCTCAGTTCGACTGAGGTTCGTTCACATCCGGGCGGGCCCGGCCGGGTCGATCGCGTACTGCAGCTGCTGCGGATCGCGGTAGATCTGGCCGGGCTTGACGAAGAGATGCCCGTGTCGGGTGCGGTTACGCAGCGCTGCCGCCCGCCAGGTGAGAACCGGATGTCCGGACAGCAGATTGACGAACCACGGAAAGAATCCGCGTTCGGTGGTGGCCCTATCGGCGAGTTCGTCGAAGCCGACGACGCTGACGAGGTATTTGCCCGCACCGAGGACGCCCATCGCGCCGCGAGCGCCCTGGGGCCGCACGCAGAAGCCGTGATTGTCCGCGGTGTACTCCATGGACCGGAACAGCGCCGATCCGACGACGGGAATGTAGTTGGCCGCGAACTGTCCCAGCTGCCGCCAGTAGGAGGCGTGACCCGCCGCGATGTGTCCCACCTCGTGGCCGATGATGAAGGCGAGGGCGTCCGGTTCGCGCGCCTCCCCACCGATCTCGAAGAGGTCGCTGTACACCACGACGAAACGTCGGAATCCGTGCCCGGACGCGAACGCGTTGATCCGGCCGTTCCCGAGCACCACATAGGCGTCGGGCGGCTCGGCCATTCCGAACCGTGCCGCCGCCTCGGCCACCATGCGGTAACCGTCCGGGAACTGGGTGGGCGTCATCTTGATGCCGTTCACCTGTTGCGAGCCGTACAACTGCCCGCGAGCGATGGCGATGAGGATCGGGGCGACGAGTACGACCACAACCCAGGTGGAGACCACACCGAGTACGAGCGACACGATCGCCGCCGTGTAGGCCACGACGGTGAGGGCGACGGCGCACACCAGAAGCGGAATCTCCCACGAATGCCGCGCCGGGCGGTCGTTCGGCATCAACCCCGGGGCAGGCAGCGGGGGAGGTGTCCATCCCATTCCGCTGTTCCACTGCGGCTGCCCGGATGCCGGCAGGTGTCCCGGATGCACGTGTCCCCAGTTCTGTCCGTTGTCGGGATACATGCTGATCACGATAGGCGCACCGGGGTCGTGAGACGATTCGCTCCCACCGCCTGACAGAATCTCCAGTCATGCGCGTATACCTGGGTGCCGACCATGCCGGATTCGAACGTAAGAACGAGATCATCGAACACCTCACCGCCACCGGTCACGAGGCCGTCGACTGCGGTGCTCACGTCTACGACGCCGTCGACGACTACCCCGCCTTCTGCATCGAGGCGGCTCGCCGGGTGGTCGAGGACGAGGGCAGTCTCGGCATCGTTCTGGGCGGCAGCGGCAACGGCGAGCAGATCGCAGCCAACAAGGTGCCCGGCGCCCGCTGCGCGCTCGCGTGGAGCGTGGAGACGGCTCAGTTGGCGCGTCAGCACAACAACGCCCAGCTGATCGGGATCGGCGGACGCATGCACTCACTCGAGGAGACCCTGGCGATGGTCGACGCCTTCCTCACCACGGAGTGGTCGAACGAGGAGCGGCACCAGCGCCGGATCGACATCCTCGCCGAGTACGAGAAGACCGGCGTCGCCCCGGCAGTGCCCGAGGCCTGACGAGAGAACTTCCATGCCCGAGGGCCCCACACTTCACCGGCTGGCACGCTTGCATCAGCGCCGATTCGGTCGTGCTCCGGTGCGGGTGTCCAGCCCGCAGGGCAGGTTCGCGGAAGAGGCGGCGATTCTCGACGGGCGCGTCCTCCTGAAGGCGGAGGCGTGGGGCAAGCATCTGTGGCACCACTACGAGGGCGGGTTCGCCGTCCACGTTCACCTCGGTCTCTACGGCACCTTCACGGAGGCGCCCGTTCCGATGGACCCGCCGGTGGGCCAGGTCCGGATGCGGATGGTCGGTGCCGAGTTCGGCACCGACCTTCGAGGTCCCACCGCGTGTGAATTGCACGACGAACTTCAGGTCGCCGCTGTGGAGGCCAGGCTCGGACCTGATCCACTCCGCACGGACGCAGATCCCGAGAAGGCGTGGAAGCGGATCGCCTCGTCGAAGACGGCAATCGGAGCCCTGCTCATGGACCAAGCCGTCGTCGCAGGAATCGGCAACGTCTACCGGGCGGAGGTGCTCTTCCGGCATTCGATCCACCCCGAGCGGCCCGGCCGCGAACTGTCCCACGACGAGTGGGACGCAGTGTGGGCCGATCTCGTCGACCTCATGAAGCTGTCGGTGCGCCGCGGTCAGATTCATGTGGTCCGGCCCGAAGACGACCACGGCGAACCGCCCTACGCGAAGGGGCGTCCCCGAACCTATGTCTATCGTCGGGCAGGGGAGCCGTGCCGGATCTGTGGAACAGCGGTTGCCCATTCGGTCATGAAGGGGCGCAACCTCTTCTGGTGTCCCACCTGCCAGCCGTCCTGACCCGGCGGCGTCGCGCACACCAATTCCCGGTCACGAGACGGCGACTCAGATGTCGAAACCGCCGAAACCGCCGTCGCCGCCGAAGCCCATGAACCCATCGCCGCCGCCGCTCATGTCGCCGCCGGCGTCGCCGCTCATATCGCCGCCGGTGTCGCCGCCATCTCCACCGTCCCCGCCCGAGTCTCCGGTGTCGGCAGCGGCGTCGCCCTGACCGCTTTCCCAGTCCTGGGCGCCGTACGCCACCCCCGACATTCCGGAGAACATCGCGGAGAACAGGAACATCGAGCCGACGCCCCAGGCACCGGCAATGAGCGCCGGTTTCCACCACGGCTCCGAGTACCAGCCGGCGGGGACGGGGCGGCCCGCGACTCGACCGCCGGGGTAGTAATTGGGGGTTCTCGGCGAGGGATTCGGTGACGCGGCTACCTGACGCCCCTCGAAGTCGACCTCCCGGTCCTCGGTGACCTGACCGGCCACCTTCTGGCCTTCGAGGGTGGGAATCTCGGGCCCGGGGTCCATCCCCATCGCGATGCGCGCGGCGCGGATGTAATACAGACCCTCGAGGGCGGTCTGCTTGGCGAGACGTGCCTGTGTCGGGGTGTCGGCCTGATCGATCTGCGACCCAGCGGCGATGTAGCGCTCGGACGCGTCGGCCAGCGCCTGCTTGGACGCGTCGTCCGAACCGACGAGGTTGTAGACCTGTCCGCCGAGACGCTCGATGGCCTGCCGGGCGTCCGCCTTGGCATCCTCGAGTTGGTGTGCCGTCTGCTCCGCCCGTGTGTTGCGGCCTCGCACGACCAGGAACCCGACCGCGGCGATGATCACGAGGATGAGTAGGAGTTCCGCGAGAGCCTCCAAGGGCCGAGCGGCCGTCGCCAGGACGAATCGGACAACTCCCAGCCTACCGAGGAAACCGGGGATTACGCGTTGGGCGAACGCGGGGACGGTCGGGCAACGAGATCTCCAAGTTTGTGACGCATGTCACAAGGTCGTGGATTGCGTGCCCCGGCCACCAGAGCACGAAAAAGGAGCGCTTCCGCGAGGGGAAACGCTCCCGTGTCGAGGGGATGACGGGAATCGAACCCGCGTAATCAGTTTGGAAGACTGAGGCTCTACCATTGAGCTACATCCCCGTGCATACGACAACCTGGGATCGCCATGCATGTCGTCTGCGATGTCAGACTGTACCCAATCCCGCTTTGGATTTCATAATCGGGGGGCCGTAGGATTCTTCCTCGGGTCCTCGCGAGGTTGGCGAGAGCCTGCTCGGACCGGGGTGTAGCGCAGCTTGGTAGCGCATCCGCTTTGGGAGCGGAGGGTCGCAGGTTCAAATCCTGTCACCCCGACCAGAACCACAGGGCAGGCAACTGCCGCACAGTAAAGAGCACGACCACACGAAGGAGCCAGTCCGTGAAGAGCACCGTCGAGCAGCTCAGCCCGACGCGAGTCCGTATCAACGTTGAGGTGCCCTTCGAGGAGCTCAAGCCTGATTTCGACAAGGCCTACAAGGCCCTCGCGCAACAGATCCGTCTCCCCGGCTTCCGTCCGGGCAAGGCACCGGCCAAGTTGCTCGAAGCTCGTGTCGGACGTGGAGCCGTCCTGGAGCAGGTCGTCAACGATGCACTCCCGTCCCGCTACTCCGAGGCCGTCACCACGGCTGCGGTGAAGGCGATCGGTCAGCCCGAGATCGAGATCACGAAGATCGAGGACGGCGAGCTCCTCGAGTTCACCGCCGAGGTCGACGTGCGTCCCGAGATCACGCTGCCCGACTACAGCGAACTCAGCGTCACCGTCGATCCCATCGAGATCACCGACGAGGCCGTCGAGGAGCAGCTGCTGTCGCTGCGTCAGCGCTTCGGCACCCTCACCGGCGTCGATCGTCCGGTTCAGGACGGCGACTTCATCTCCATCGATCTGTCGGCCACCGTCGACGGTGAGGCCGTTCCCGAGGCCACCGCGAGCGGACTGTCGCACGAGGTCGGCTCCGGTCAGCTGATCGAGGGCCTCGACGAGGCCGTCATCGGTCTCTCCGCCGGCGAGTCCAAGGAGTTCACCTCGACACTCGTCGCCGGTGATCATGCGGGCAAGGAAGCCGTCGTCACCGTCACCGTCGGAACCGTCAAGGAGCGCGAGCTCCCGGCCGAGGACGACGAGTTCGCTCAGCTGGCAAGCGAGTTCGACACCCTCGATGAGCTGAAGGCCGACCTGCGCGAGCGCGTCGGACGGGTTCGTAAGGTCGAGCAGGCGGGGCAGATCCGCGACAAGGTCCTCGAGACCCTGCTGGAGACCGTCGAGGTTCCGCTGCCCGAGGCCGTCGTCAAGGCCGAGGTCGACGCGGCACTGCACGACGCCGTGCACAGCCTCGACCACGACGAGGACGCCCTGAACAAGGCTCTCGAGGAGCAGGGCACCAGCCGCGAAGAGTTCGACAAGGACGCCAAGGAGAGCGCCGAGCGCTCGGTGAAGACCCAGCTGCTGCTGGACGCCATCGCCGACGCGTCCGACGTCACTGTGGGCCAGGACGAACTCACCGAGCGCATCCTGTTCCAGGCCCAGCGCTACGGCATGGCTCCGGAGCAGTTCATTCAGCAGATCCAGCAGGCCGGCCAGCTCGGTGCCGTCTTCGCCGACGTGCGCCGCGGCAAGGCTCTCGCCGGTGTCGTCGAGCAGGCCACCGTCACCGACACCACGGGTGCCACCGTGGACACTGCGGAACTGTTCGGCAACGGCGAGACCGAAACCGATGAGCCCGCCGCGGATTCCGCCGAGGGCGAAGACCAGAGCTAACGCTGGTCGCGGGGTGTTTCCCGCATGTTCGGCGGTGAGTTGTTTTCCGCTTTGAGCGAAGTAGGGCGGCACCGGGACTCCGGTGCCGCCCTCCTTCGTTAGTGTCTGTGTCAGCAATCAACGATTTACGGAGAAGGCAGGTACCGTGACTTCCAATCACCTGGAGACTTTGCAGAGTCCCGCCATGACTTCAGCCACCGCTGGGTTGAACCTCAGCGATTCGGTGTACGAGCGCCTGCTGCGCGAGCGCATCATCTTCCTCGGTACCCAGGTCGACGACGACATCGCGAACAAGCTGTGCGCTCAGATCCTGCTGCTGTCGGCAGAGGATCCCAATCGGGACATCTCCCTCTACATCAACTCGCCCGGCGGCTCGGTCAGCGCCGGAATGGCGATCTACGACACGATGCAGTTCGCGGAGTGCGACGTTGCCACGTTCGGAATGGGTCTTGCCGCCTCGATGGGTCAGTTCCTGCTCTCCGCCGGTGCGAAGGGCAAGCGTTACGCTCTCCCGCACGCCCGGATCATGATGCACCAGCCGTCCGCCGGTATCGGGGGCACCGCCAGTGACATCGCGATCATGGCCGAGCAGTTCGCCCACACCAAGCGTGAGATGGCCGAGCTGATCGCCGAGCACACCGGTCAGACCGTCGAGCAGATCACCGCCGACTCCGACCGCGACCGCTGGTTCACCGCCAATGAGGCTCTCGAATACGGCTTCGTCGACCACGTCGTCTCCCGCGCACGCCAGGCGGGTGGAACCGGTAGCTGAATCCGGCCCCTGACCCTCCCCGCGTCCCACACATCCTTGGAGAACTGATGACCAACCTGTTCGATCCCCGCAACCTGGGAGGCCAGGCGCCCGCCGCCCCGCAGTCGCGCTACATTCTGCCGTCGTTCATCGAGCACTCGAGCTATGGCGTCAAAGAGTCCAACCCGTACAACAAGCTGTTCGAGGAGCGCATCATCTTCCTCGGCGTCCAGGTCGACGATGCCTCGGCCAACGACGTGATGGCTCAGTTGCTCGTCCTGGAGTCGCTCGACCCCGATCGCGACATCACGATGTACATCAACTCCCCGGGTGGTTCGTTCACCTCGTTGATGGCGATCTACGACACCATGCAGTACGTGCGCGCCGACATCACCACGGTGTGCCTGGGTCAGGCGGCGTCGGCGGCGGCCGTGCTGCTGGCGGCCGGGTCGCCCGGTAAGCGCCTGGCGCTGCCGAACGCTCGCGTCCTCATCCACCAGCCGGCCTCTGGCGGCATCCAGGGCCAGGTGTCCGACCTCGAGATTCAGGCAGCCGAGATCGAGCGCATGCGCCGCCTGATGGAGACGACCCTGTCGAAGCACACCGGCAAGACGCCGGATGTGATCCGCAAGGACACCGATCGCGACAAGATCCTCACCGCCGAAGAGGCGAAGGAATACGGGATCATCGACGACGTGCTCGAGTACCGCAAACTCAGCGCCCAGAAGTGATGTATTGCCGCCCCGGCTCGGGCGACACGCCGTGAGGGTGGAGTTGCGACGGGCCGGGTGCGGCGTCGGTAAGGCTGGCGTTCCCGGAAGATCGGCGAGCGAATCACCGACAACCAGTCGACCTCGCTCGCGATCTGCGGGTACGGTCACATAACGGGCTTTCGTTTTCGGTGGTGCGCAGCACGCGTGTCATCGGGATTCGGTGGTTGCACGTAAACGAGGGAAGTAGGGACCTGACGAGATGGCACGCATCGGTGACGGCGGGGATCTGCTCAAGTGCTCTTTCTGCGGTAAGAGCCAGAAGCAGGTCAAAAAGCTCATTGCGGGGCCTGGGGTGTACATCTGCGACGAGTGCATCGACCTCTGCAACGAGATCATCGAAGAGGAGCTGGCAGAGTCCAGCGAGGTGAAGCTCGACGAGCTGCCGAAGCCTGCCGAGATCCGGGACTTTCTCGAAAATTACGTGATCGGCCAGGACGCCGCCAAGCGGACCCTCGCTGTCGCCGTCTACAACCATTACAAGCGCATCCAGGCCGGTGACAAGGGTCGTGACGCGCGTGGTGAGACGGTCGAGCTGGCCAAGTCGAACATCCTCATGCTCGGCCCGACCGGCTGTGGCAAGACCTACCTTGCTCAGACGTTGGCGAAGATGCTCAACGTCCCGTTCGCGATCGCCGACGCCACGGCACTCACCGAGGCCGGTTACGTGGGTGAAGACGTCGAGAACATCCTGCTCAAGCTGATCCAGGCCGCCGATTACGACGTCAAGCGCGCCGAGACCGGCATCATCTACATCGACGAGGTCGACAAGATCGCCCGCAAGAGCGAGAACCCGTCGATCACACGCGATGTGTCCGGTGAAGGCGTGCAGCAGGCGCTTCTGAAGATCCTCGAGGGAACGCAGGCGAGCGTGCCTCCGCAGGGCGGGCGTAAGCACCCCCATCAGGAATTCATCCAGATCGACACCACCAACGTGCTCTTCATCGTGGCCGGCGCCTTCGCCGGACTCGAGCGGATCGTCTCCGACCGGGTCGGCAAGCGTGGAATCGGCTTCGGCGCCGAGGTGCGTTCCAAGGCGGAGATCGATACGCAGGACCACTTCGCCGAGGTCATGCCCGAAGACCTGATCAAGTTCGGTCTGATTCCCGAGTTCATCGGTCGCTTGCCGGTGGTAGCGTCGGTCACCAACCTCGACAAGGAATCGCTCGTCCAGATCCTGTCCGAGCCGAAGAACGCGCTGGTCAAGCAGTACAACCGGCTCTTCGACATGGACGGCGTGGAGTTGGAGTTCACCACGGACGCGCTCGAGGCCATCGCCGACCAAGCGATTCTTCGTGGCACCGGTGCCCGCGGTCTCCGCGCGATCATGGAAGAAGTTCTTCTCCCGGTCATGTACGACATCCCGAGTCGCGATGATGTCGAAAAGGTCGTGGTCAGCGCCGAAACGGTCAACGACAACGTTCTGCCGACCATCGTTCCGCGTAAGCCCGACCGCGGGGAACGCCGGGACAAGTCCGCGTAGGCGGAGGCGCGCTGTATCCTGATTGCGGACTAACTCACTAGTTCGTACATACGGAGGTAACGCGCGCGATGACAGCTCCAGGACCGATCTTCGTTCTGAACGGCCCCAACCTGAACCTGCTCGGGCAGCGCCAGCCCGAGGTGTACGGATCCGAGACGCTCGATGACGTCGTCGAACTCTGTCGCACCTCGGCTGCGCGGGCCGGTCGGGAGATCGTGGCTCGTCAGTCCAATCACGAGGGCCAACTGATCGACTGGGTGCACGAAGCGCGGACCACTGCGTCGGGTGTGGTGATCAACCCCGGTGGATACACCCACACCTCGGTGGCGCTACGCGATGCGCTCGTCACGCTCGAGGTGCCGTTGGTGGAGGTCCACATCAGCAATGTTCACGCGCGCGAGGAATTCCGGCGACACTCGTACGTCTCCGGCGTTGCCACTGGCGTGATCGCCGGGCTGGGCATTATCGGGTACGGGCTGGCCGTCGACTTCATCTGCAACAAGGGCTGAGTACGTCGTGGCAGAGCGGATCCGGACAAGTGTCGCCACCGTCTCCCTCAGCGGGTCGCTGGAGGAGAAGGTCGCCGCGATCGCCGCCGCGGGTTTCGACGGGTTCGAGGTGTTCGAACCGGACTTCGTGAGCTCGCCGTGGTCTCCACGTGAACTCGCAACCCGCGCAACCGATCTCGGGCTCACACTAGATCTCTATCAGCCGTTCCGTGACCTCGATTCGACGGACGATGCCACCTTCGCCCGCAACCTGGTCCGGGCCGAACGCAAATTCGACATCATGGAGCAGCTCGGCTGCGACACCATGCTGGTCTGCTCGTCTCCGTTGCCGGAGGCGGTACGCGACGACGGTCTTCTCACCGCGCAACTCCACACTCTTGCCGAACGTGCGCACGCCCGTGGACTGCGGATCGCGTACGAGGCGCTGGCTTGGGGAACGCACGTCAACACCTATCGTCATGCGTGGAAGATCGTGGCGGACGCGGACCATCCCGCCCTCGGAACCTGTCTCGACAGCTTCCACATCCTCTCGCGCGGCGACGACCCCTCGGGTATCCGCGACATCCCGGGCGAGAAAATCTTCTTCCTGCAACTCGCGGACGCACCACGCCTGTCGATGGATGTCCTGCAGTGGAGTCGGCATCACCGGAACTTCCCGGGGCAAGGAAACTTCGACCTTGCGGCGTTCGGCGCGCACGTGCAGGCGGCGGGGTACCAGGGCCCGTGGTCACTCGAAATATTCAACGACACGTTCCGCCAGTCGTCCACCGGCCGCACGGCGGCAGACGCTCACCGTTCGTTGTTGTATCTGCAGGAGGAAGTCGGCCGGGTTCTGGCGGAACGCGGCGAAGAGGCCGACGGCGGGCCGGTCCTCTTCCGGCCACCGCCCCGCGCGCCGCTCGAGGGAATCGTGTCCTTGCGCCTCGCGGCGGGTCCCGGCAAAGAAGCGGAACTGCGGCAGGCACTGCAGCACATCGGTTTTCAGCTAGCCGGGCGGCATCGCAACCACGACCTCCAGTTGTGGCGGCACGGGCCGTTGACCGTCGTCGTCGACGCCACGGCCGGCACCGTGTGGACTGCCCCGGGCCTGCCTGCGCACTTGCCGGTGCTCACCCAGATCGGCATCCGGTCGAGCGACCCGGATGCATGGGGTGAGCGGGCGGCAGCGCTCGAGGTGCCGGTGCACGAGGTTCAGTTGCCGGGCGTGGACACGGCTCCCGAGTCAGACGTAGTGCGGCTGAAAATCACCGATGCCACCTCGCTGGACCTGCGAGGGCCCGGGAGTGCGGCTGCGTGGCAATCGGCGTTCGACCTGTATCCCACCGAGTCGCGGTGGCAGGACGACGTTCCCGTCTTCACGGGTGTCGACCATGTGGCCCTGGCGGTGCCGTCCGACAACTGGGACGGCATCATGCTGCTGCTGCGGTCGGTGTTTGCGATGGCGCCGCACGAGGGCCTCGACGTCACCGACGCGGTCGGAATGATGCGCAGTCAGGCACTGACGATGGATCAGACGGGTGCCGACGGTGTCGACCGGCCGCTGCGCATCTCCCTGAACATGGTTCCGGGCGCAGCGCCCGGCAATTCGCACATCGCCGCGACCAGGCGTGGTGGGATCAGCCATGTGGCGTTCTCGTGCAGCGACATTTTCACCGCGGCGGCCGCGATGCAGTCCAACGGGTTCGAGCCGTTGTCGATCTCACCGAACTACTACGACGACCTCGAGGCCCGGTTCGGGCTGTCGCGGGAGTTGCTGGACCGGATGAGCAGTTCGGGCATCATGTACGACGCCGATCCGCACGGGGAGTTCTTCCACGTGTTCACCAGGACGGTGGGCGCCGACCTGTTCTTCGAGGTGGTGCAGCGGATCAGCGGGTACGAGGGCTACGGCGACGCCAACTCGGCGATGCGCTTGGCCGCCCAGCTGCGGGCGGCCGGCTGAGGGTGGCCGGCTGAGGGGCGGGCGCGGCGTCAGTTACCGGCGGTCCGGACTCCGGATCGTGGTTCGCTGGACCATCTCCACCGTGACGCGCTCACCGGTCTCGAGTGACTCGACCCCCGCAGCGCACACTGCGGCGGCCGCGTAACCGTCCCATGCGTCCGGCCCGTCGATGTAGTTGCCCGTCCTGGATCCCGAGCGGACAGCATCGACCCACCGCTGAATCTCGATGTCGTAGGCCTGCCCGAACCGCTCCGTGAAGGTCCGCGTGATCCGACCGCTTCGAATGCCGGGCGTGCTCGTACGAATCAGTCCTACGTCGAGACCGATCATTGCGCTACCCGATTCCCCGACAACCTCTGTCCGGACCTCGTAGGCGACCCCGGTGGTGACGAACACCTCCACGTCGACGTGCATGCCGGACGTGGTGGTGAACAGAGCGATCTGCGGATCCCGCAGGCCCTCCGGTGCTCGCGGGTTGGGTCTGGGCGTGATGATCTGAACGGAGGAGATCTCCTCGTTCAGCAGGAAGCGGGTCACATCGACCTCGTGCACCAGCGAATCCTTGACGATCATCGCGCTGTCGAAATGAGTTGGCACGCTCGGGTTTCGGTGGATGCAGTGCAGGAGCAGGGGGCGACCCAATTGGCCCGAGTGGAGGAGGGCCGCGAGTTGGCGGTACTCGGGATCGAATCGGCGCATGAAACCCACTTGTATGAGCTTCGTGCCCAGTTCCGCTTCACGCGCGACCACTTCGAGTGATGTGGCGACGTCGGTAGTGAGGGGCTTCTCGCACATCACCGGCTTGCCGTGCTCGAGGCACGCAAGCAGTTGCTTCTCATGGGCCGGGCCGGGACTGGCCAGCAGTACGGCGTCGACGTCCGGATCCGCGATCGCATCGAGCGGATCTTCGACGACGCGGCAATCCGGGATGGTCGCGGCGAGTCGCGCAGCCTTCTCGACGACGTAGTCGTTGACCACCGCGACCCGGGCACCGGAAATTGTGGAGGTAATGCGTCTGACGTGATCGGCGCCCATCATTCCGACGCCCAGTACGGCGATGCGGAGGCTCCGGCTTGCGGTCATCGGGGAACGAACTCCTGACGTTGTCAGTGGAAGCGAACGGAACCTATCCCGCAGCTCTCCAGATACATTCGAGTGCGTTGCGCGATCGGCAAGGGGACGTGGGGGGCGCAGGGATAGAGGTCTTGCTCGACGATGGCGAATACGTCTATATCGAGCGTGTCGATCGCCGCGAGGACAGACGGCATGTCCGGGATTCCCAGCGGAGGCTCGATCATGACGGCGAGCTGCACGGCTTCACCGAACGGCAGGTCGCCGGCTTCGACCGTGGCCCGGACCTCGGGATCGACCTGCTTGAGGTGCAAGTAGCCGATACGCTCGGCCGCGCGCTCGATGATCGCGAGATTGTCGCCACCGCGGTAACTGATGTGCCCGGTGTCGAGGCACAGATTGACGAATTTTTCGTCGGTGGCATCGAGAAAACGATACACCCGCTCCTCCGTGTCGATATGGCTGTCGGCGTGCGGGTGGTACTGGGCTTCGACGCCGTACTGCTCGAACATTCGCTTGCCCAGCTCGTTCATTCCTGCGGTCTTCTTCGTCCATTGCTCCGTGGTGAGGCTGCGATCTTCGAGGACCTTGCCGCTGCCCGGATCGCGCCACATCTCGGGGATCACGACGACGTGCCGGCCACCGACAGCCGCAGTGAGGGCGGCGACTTCCTCGATCCGGGACCAGACGGCTTCCCGGGAATCGGGTCGATGCAAGTGCTCGAACACCGTCCCGGCGGAAAGTTTCAGGCCGCGGGCGTCGAGTTCGTCACGCAGCTTCTCCGGCTGGGTGGGCAGGTAGCCGTACGGGCCCAGTTCGATCCATTCGTAACCTGCCGCGGACACCTCGTCGAGGAAGCGGTCGTAAGAAATCTGCCGCGGGTCGTCGGCGAACCAGACACCCCAGGAATCAGGGGCTGATCCGACGCGGATGGCGCTCATGTCGGGGCTCCTTTCGAGTTCTTGGGTAGTCGCTCTAGTTTCCGGAGGGCCGCAGGAAGGGGCGTTGGATCTTCTTCCACTGTGCGTACGTCTCGTAGGCGGTTCGGGTCGAGTCGAGCGTGGACGTGGAAGACACCGGAACGTCCCACCAGGATTCACTGTCCGGGCCAGGGGAACGCGGATCGGTTTCCACGTGAATGACAGTAGTCGTCTCGCCGGCCTTCGCGACTTTGACGGCGTCAGCGAACTCCGCAGCTGTCTTCACGCGAATGACATCTACGCCGAGACTGGCTGCGTTGGCTGCCAAGTCGACCGGGAGTACCTCGCCGTCGAGCCGGCCCGATCCGCCGCGGCGACGGTACTCTGTGCCGAATCTCTGGGACCCCACCGACTCGGAGAGCGATCCGATCGAGGCGAAACCGTGATTCTGCACCAGGATGACGATGAGCTTGAGATTTTCCTGCACTGCAGTCACCAGCTCGTTGGCCATCATGAGGTACGAACCGTCACCGACCATGACGAAGACGTCGCGGTCGGGACAGGCCATTTTGACGCCGACTCCGCCGGCGATCTCGTATCCCATGCAGGAGAAGCCGTATTCGACGTGGTAGCCCTTCGCATCGCGCGTCCGCCACAGCTTGTGGAGGTCGCCGGGCAGGGAACCGGCGGCACCGACCACGACGTCACGTGGGTCCGACAGGGTGTTCGCCAAGCCGATCACCTGGCTCTGGTTCACCTGCCGAGTGTCGTCGGTGATGCGGTACACCGACTCGACTTTCGCTTCCCAGCGGGATACGAGCTCGCGTGTCCAAGTGCGGTACTCCTGGGACACGCAATAGTCGCCGAGCAAGGGGCCGAGCGCCTCGAGGGCCTCTCGAGCATCCGCGATGACGCTGACTCCGCCCTGTTTCACCGAATCGAGCGATGCCACATTGATATTGACGAACTGCACGTTCGGGTGTGCGAACGCGGTCCGCGACGCCGTCGTGAAATCGCTGTACCTGGTACCGATGCCGATGACCACATCGGCATCGGCGGCCAACGTGTTGGCTGCCGTGGTTCCGGTCGAGCCGATGGCTCCCAGCGACTGTGGGTGATCGGAAGCGAGCGATCCCTTGCCTGCCTGCGTCAGACCGACAGCGACGCCGGTCTGCTCGACGAACGCTGCGAGGGCGTCGGTCGCACCGGAGTAGATGACACCACCACCGGCGATGATGAGCGGATTCTGTGCCGAGCGAATGATATCCGCAACGCGGGTGAGCACGGACCGTTCGGGCAGGGGCCGCGCGACGTGCCAGGTGCGCGGGGCGAAGAGCGAGCGCGGCCAGTCGAATGCGTGTGCCTGAACGTCCTGCGGAATAGCGACCGTGGCGGCGCCGGTTTCGGCCGGGTCGGTCAGCACGCGCATCGCTCCGAGCAGCGCCGCGGACAGCTGCTCCGGGCGCCACACCCGGTCGAAGTATCGCGACAGCGGCTTGAAGGCGTCGTTGACGGTGACATCACCGCTGGACGGCAATTCGAGTTCCTGGAGAACCGGGGCACTCGCACGGGTCGCGAATGTGTCGGCAGGCAGCAGTAGCACCGGCAACCGGTTGATCGTGGCGAGTGCCGCACCGGTAAGCATGTTGGTCGAGCCCGGCCCGACACTGCTGGATACCACCCACGTCTGCAGGCGGTTCTTCTGGCGTGCGTACGCGACGGCTGTGTGCACCATCGCCTGCTCGTTGCGGCCGGGCACGTAGGGCAACTCGGGTATGGTCCCGGCTTCGGCGGCGTCGATCTCCGCCTGCAGCAGCGCCTGTCCCACACCGGCCACGTTGCCGTGGCCGAAGATGCCGAGGCAACCGGCGAAGAACCGGTTCCGTACGCCGTCCCGCTCCACATACTGGTTTTCGAGGAACCTGAGGGCCGCCTGGGCCACAGTGAGGTGCACGGTGCCCTCGGCGTCGGGATCTTCGTTCGCCGATCGAGGCGCGGTGGACACCACGTCATGCTCCTTTCGGAAAGGTGGAGCGGTGCAAGGGCAGGCGGGGATCGACGGTCTGGTGCTCCCAACTGGTGCGGACCCAGGCGTGCGCCGGGTCGTCGCAGATCTTCCAGGATCGCTCGTCGCCGGGACCGGCCATGACGTTCAGGTAGTACATGTGGTGGCCGGGTGCGGCAATCGACGGGCCGTGATACCCGTGCGGAACGAGGACCACGTCGCCGGTTCGTACTTCCTCGAGCACCTCGATGGGCCGCTCTGGTGTGCCGTAGACGCGGTGGTAGCCGAATCCGGTGCCACTGAAATCTGGTGTCCGCGAATGTGCCTGGGCGATCTCGAAATAGTAGATCTCCTCCAGCTGGGATTCGACAGCGCTGTTTTCGTCGTGCTTGTGGCTCGGATACGACGACCAGTTGCCGCCGGGCGTGATCACCTCGCACGCGATGATCGAATCTGCGTCGAACCGGTCGGCGGTCGCGAAGTTGTGCACCTGCCGGCTGCAGCTGCCCGCACCGCGCAATTCCACGGATACGTCCGCGGCGGGGACATACCGGAACGGGAACTTTTGCCGTGCCCGGGCGCCGCAGAGCGCGAAGCGTCCACCGTTCGAGGCCGTCACCCGGTAGGCGGAGTCGATGCCGACATACGCGAAGTCGGTGGGGCCGTCGAACACCGATCGTCGCCCGGCGAGGACGAACTCCTCGGTCGCGCAGGACACCCTCACCGATCCCGAGAGGGGAACGACGAGAATTTCTTCTGCGCCGGTGTCGAATTCCGCAGAACCGTCGAGAGGAAGCGTCAGGACGCGCAAGCTCGACTCGGTCCAGCCCGCGGATGCGGGCGTCACCTCGAGGTCGAACGGACCGGTGGCGGCCGAGCCGACGGGCAGGTAATACTTGCTGCTCATCGCATCCCCTCCGGCGCGGTCAGTGGCGAGGCGCGATGCGCACGGGGGACGAACGTTTCAGACATCGATGACCTCCGCAGTGTCGACTTCGGCACGTGCGCGTACCTCTTCGGCCGTCGGCATCGCCGTGGAGCATTCGAGGCGGGACGCCACAATCGCTCCTGCTGCGTTGGCGTAACGCAGTACTTTCTCGAGCGGCCATCCGGACAGAAGTCCGTGGCACAGGGAGCCGCCGAAGCTGTCACCCGCGCCGAGTCCGTTGACCACCTGCACGTCGATCGCGGGCACAGTGACGCGCTGGCTGCGCGTCTTTCCGAGCACACCATGCGGGCCCTGTTTCACTATCGCGAGTTCGACACCGAAGTCGAGGAGTGCGTCGGCGGCGTTGTCCGCGTCGGTCTCACCGACCGCGATCTCACATTCTTCCCGGTTGCCCACCGCAACGGTGACGTGTCGGAGAGCGCGCTGAATCTGCGCGGTGGCGTCGGCCGCGCAGGCCCAGAACATCGGCCGGTAATCGAGATCGAGAACGGTGTGCTGCCGACGGCCGCGCGATTGCCAGGCCGCGAAATGAGCACTACGACTCGGTTCCTCGGACAGTCCGGTCGCCGTGGACCAGTACAGCTTCGCCTCTCGCACTGCGGCGGTGTTGATGTGCTCGGGGGAGATCTGCAAGTCGGGGGCCGTGGGCTTGCGGTAGAAATACAGCGGAAAGTGGTCCGGGGGAAAGATCTCACAGAACGTGACCGGTGTCGGGTACGCGGAGTCGATGTGCACGTAACGACTGTCTACTCCGAGGTCGGTGAGCGCCGAGCGCACGAACCGTCCGAATGGATCATCGCCGACGCCGGAGATGAGGGCACTGCGGCAACCCAGGCGCGCGGCGGCGACGGAGACATTGGCTGCGCTGCCGCCGAGGAACTTGCCGAACGTCTCTACCTGCTCGAGCCCGACCCCGGTCTGCAGAGGGTAAAGGTCGACCCCACAACGACCGATAGCGAGAACATCCCAGCAGGGGCGGCTGCGTTGCGTGCTGTCCGTGGTCAATGCTGACTCCCGGGGAGGTCGTTGCGGCGCTCTGCGCAGGCGGTGAGATCTGATGGAGACTGTTCTCCACATCGCGCGCACTGTCAACGCTTTGTCCTGACATTAAGACGTAACGTTCACCCGGTGTTAGTCTTTTCAGCGCCGCTCTGGCCGAGGACGAGGATCGGAGTGATCCGTGAGTGCACAGCTCGCAGTCGAGCTCGACAGATCCAGCCCGATCCCGCTCTACTTTCAGCTGGCACAAAGTATCGAGAAAGCGATCATCGCAGGCGAACTCGCGCCGGGAGATCGATTCGAGAACGAACTCTCACTCGCCAAGCGTCTCAATCTCTCACGCCCCACAACTCGGCGGGCGATCCAGGAAGTCGTCGACAAGGGGTTGCTCGTCCGAAAGCGCGGTGTGGGGACGCAGGTGGTGCACAGCACGATGCACCGGCCGGTGGAGCTGACGAGTCTGTTCGACGACCTCACCAGGACGGGGCAGAGCCCCACCACCACGCTGCTCGAGTTTCGCGTGACGGCGCCCGGAGCGAACGTCGCGGCCGAACTCGGCCTGGAGCACGGTGCGGAAGTGGCGTGCATCCGGCGACTCCGCAGCGCCAACGGGGAGCCTCTCGCGCTGTTGACGAACTTCCTCCCGATCGCCCTCGCGCCGGACCCGGAGGAACTGGAAGAGTCCGGGTTGTATGCCGCGCTGCGAGCCCGCGGAGTGCAGATTCGGTTGGCTCGGCAGCGGATCGGCGCATCACTGGCGACCGACGCCGAGGCGCTGCTGCTCGACGAGAAGGCCGGTGCACCGTTGCTGACCGTGAACCGGACTGCCTTCGACGATTCCGGCCGCGCTGTCGAATGCGGTAGCCACTGCTACCGGGCGTCTCGCTACAGCTTCGACACGACCGTCGTCGACAAATAGGCCTCGAGTCCGGTGCCTCGACACGAAAGAACGCGCCCGGCAAGGTGCCGGGCGCGCTCGGTCGTCGCGAGGAGATCAGACCTTCAGCTTCGCGAGCGCGACGTCTTCCTTGTCGAGTTCGAGGAGCGGGGTGCGCGAGTTCTCCTTCGCGGTGGCGGCGGAGGCTCCGGCGACGAGTGCGCACACTGCTGTGAAGACTGCGACGGGCACCCAGTTCTTGGGGTCGGCACCGCGGAGTGCCTGGGCGATGGTCGGGGCGAATCCGGCGAGCGCGAACCCGAGCTGCGTGCCGATCGCCATGCCGGAATAGCGAACTCGGGACGAGAACATTTCGGCGTAGAAGGCGGGCCAGATGGCGTTGGTCCCGGCGTACACGCCACCCATGAGCAGGATTCCGGCGAGGAAGATCAGTGTGACGTTGCCGGTGCCGATCGCGGCGAAGTACAGGAAGATTCCGGCGGCGGAGCCGATCGCGCCGCCGATGAAGACGGGCTTGCGGCCGATCCGGTCGGACAGGATGCCGAGCAGCGGCTGTGAGATGAGTGCCACGCAGTTGGCGGCGATCGCGACCCACAGCATGGTGGTCCGGCTCATCCCGATTTCCGGAGTGGTGGCGTACGCGAGACCGAACACGGAGAAGACGGTGCTGACGACGGCGATGAATGCGCAGAACACGACCCGCAGTACGTCACGCCAGTGCGTGCGGAACAGGTCGACGACGGGAAGCGGCGCGGGGGTCTCGTCCAATGCCTCCTTGTTGGCAATGAAGATCTCGGGCTCTTCGAGCTTGCGACGCACGATGTAGGCGACGACGAGGACGAGGAGGCTGCACCAGAACGGGACACGCCAGCCCCAGCTGTAGAGGGTCTCGTCCGGCATCGCGGCGACCGGGATGAACGCGAGGCTGGCGACGATGAAGCCGGCCTGGGTGCCCGTCAAGGTCCAGCTGCAGAAGAATCCGCGACGGTGGGCGGGGGAGTGCTCGAGGGTGAGGGAACCGGCTCCCGACTGCTCGCCGGCAGCGGAGATGCCCTGACAGATACGCAGAAGAACCAGGAGTGCCGGTCCCACCATGCCCGCGGTTTCCGAAGAAGGCAGACAACCGATCAGGAAGGTCACGACCCCCATGAGCACCAGGCAGAACATCATCACCTTCTTGCGCCCGGCCCGGTCGCCGAAGTGTCCGACGAATACCGCACCGACCGGACGTGCGACGTAAGAGATGCCGAAGGTGGCCAGCGACAGCAACAGCGGGTTCTTCGAGCCTTCGAAGAACACGTGGGGGAACACCAGCGCAGCAGCCGAGGCGAAAATATAGAAGTCGTAGTACTCGAGCAGGCTGCCGAAGAAGGCGGCTTTCGCGGCCTTTTTCGCGTTGGTGGGATCGGCGTTGGGGTCGACGGCGGAACGGCCGTTGCCGTCACCGCCTCGACCGGAGACGCCGGTGCCGTAGTCGATGGTCATCGATACTCCTGGGGAGCGAGGAGGGCGAACAGGCTGCGCTCGGCGAGCGGCTGTTCGAAGGTCGTGCAAGCAAGGTAACCCCCGTCACACGCTCTCGTCAATAATGGTCGAAATGGTTAGTTCATAATTTTCCGGGCTGCTGAAGGTAGGCGAGGACGACGTCACCGAGCATCGTGCGCAGGTGGGGGCGGTTCTCGGCGCCCGTGAGATCCCAGTCGAACAGCGCCTTGAAGGTGTACCGGTTGGCTACGCGAAAGACGCAATACGCGCTGATGAGCATGTGAATGTCTAGGGCGGTGGTATCAGCACGGAAGATTCCGGCATCCTGCCCGCGCTGAAGAATCTTCTCGAGTGTGCGGATGGCGGGGGTCTGCGTTTCCTGTAGGCCCTCGGCCTGGCTGAGATTCGCGCCCCGATTCGTGTTCTCGATGGCGACCAGCCGGATGAAGTCGGGGTGCGCCTCGTGGTGATCGAAGGTCAACTCGGCGAGCGCTCTTATCGCCTCCGACGGATCGAGGTGGTCGACGTCGAGCTGCGACTCTTCGTAGCGAATCTCCTCGTACGCGCGCTGGAGCACCGCTCGATACAGGCCGTCCTTGTCGCCGAAGTAGTAGTAGAGCATCCGCTTCGTCGTGGCGGTCTTGGCTGCGATCTCGTCGATGCGGGCACCGGACAAACCTTTGTCGGCGAACTCCTTCATAGCCACGCGCAGAATGTCCTCCTTGGTCTTCTCGGGATTTCGAGTGCGTTTGGCACCCTCGTGCCGGGGTGTCTTCTCCGTAGCGTCACTTCGTGTCATCCCGAGAACTCCTGTTCATCGCTGTTGCTTTCGCGCGGTATGGAGGTATGCTACCGTGACATAACTCACTAGATAGTTAATTAGCTCTTGCAAGTCCTCTCCCCGGAAGTGAGCACCATGATTTCTCCCGACCTCGACACCGTTGCCGTATCCCGCCCGTCGTACCTGTGTGGGCTCATCGGTTCGGGAATCTCGAAGTCCCTGACGCCTCCTCTGCACGAGGCGGAGGGTCAGGCGCAGGGGGTCGGGTACGTCTACCGCATTCTCGATCTCGACACACTCGCGCTGGGTGAGGATGCGTTGCCGCGGCTCCTCGCCTCGGCGAAGCTGCTCGGATTCGATGGTCTCAACATCACGCATCCCTGCAAGCAGGCCGTCATCCCGTTGCTCGACGACCTGTCGGACGATGCGCGCACGCTCGGCGCGGTCAACACGGTGCACATCGCTAATGGACGGCTCATCGGCCACAACACCGACTGGTCCGGATTCGCGCGGAACATGGACGAGGGCCTCGGCGGTGCGCCGACCGATCGTGTGGTCCAGCTCGGCGCAGGCGGCGCGGGCGCGGCCGTCGCATACGCGGCGCTGACCCGTGGGGTCCTGCACTTCACGATCATCGATGCCGACGCAACCCGCGCACAGCTGCTGCGGGATTCACTCGCCGCCATGTTCCCGGACCGCGTCGTCGTCTCCGGTGACCTCTCCGCCGTGCCTGCCGCTATCGGGCAAGCGCAAGGTCTCATCAATGCAACCCCGCTCGGAATGGCGCAGCATCCCGGTATGGCGCTGGATGCTGAACTGCTCCGGCCCGATCTTTGGGTTGCCGACGTCGTCTACCGGCCGGCGGAAACTGAGCTTCTGCGACGCGCCCGCGACATCGGGGCGCGCACCCTCAGCGGCATCGGAATGGCCGTCGGACAGGCGGTCGATTCCTTCCGCATCTTCACCGGACTCGAGCCCGACGCACTCCGGATGCAGGAGCACATGCGGCGGCTGCTCGCCGAAGAGGACAGCGCCGCCCTCGCCGCATCACCGTCGTGACCCGTGGCGGGTCCTTCGCAGGCAGGGAAGTTGGGCGGCAACATCGGCCAGCGATGTCCTTGTCTTAGGGATGTCCTTGTCTTCGGGGCGTCCTTGTCTCCGGGTTGCTGATCGCAACGGGTTTGGTGGGTTGGTGAGGACCAAGGTCGATGCAGTCTGCGCTTGGCGCTTGGCGCTCGGCATGACGGCATGACGGCATGACGGCTCTGCAACAGGAGTGGTCCTGTTGCAGAGTCGGCAAGTGTGTGTCGCGCCTCGGGGGTCAGGCCGCTCGGGGTCGGGCCTGGTTGTGCGCGGGTATGGGTGTGCGCTCCCAGTCGACTTGCCGGGGCGGGATGAAGACGGGGTGCCGGTCTGCCCCCATTTCGATCTCCCAGTCGCTGTGGTGGAGCAGTCGGTGATGGAACCCGCAGAGCAGCACCAGGTTGTCCATGTCGGAGGGCCCACCTTTGGACCACGGAATGATGTGGTGGCCCTCGCACCATGACGGTGGCGCACCGCATCCGGGAAATGCGCATCCTCGATCTCGCGCGACCAGCGCTTTTCGTTGTCGTTTGGTCACTGTCCGGGTGGTGGTGCCGAGATCGAGTGGCGCGCCGTGGTCGTCGAGGACGATCGGCGTGTAGATCGAGTCGCAGCTGAGGAGCCGAGCCGCTCGCAGGCTCAGCGGTCCCATCCACTCGGTCCACGCGACCCCGTCGACCGCAAACAGCGACGCGTCCCTCGCGCAGGCGCCGCGCTGATCTTCTGCGCTGGCGTGGTTGGCGTGGTCGGCGTGGTCGGCGAGGTCTTTGATGTTGATGTGGAGGGAGACGTGGGGTCGTTCTCCGCCTTCTTCGCCGGCGATTGCGGCGTTGAGGTACCGGCGCAGCAGTTCGGTGAACCCGTCGGCCCTGCGCTGTCCGGGGGTGCGGGTGTCTGTGGTTCCGTCCTGCGCGGGTCGCGGCTGGGAGAGTCCGGAGAGCGCGGAGAGCAGCATTTCGCCGGTGACGGCGTCGAGGTCGCCTTTGACGGCGACGCGTCCGTTGAGTGTTCTGGAGGCGTGGAATTCGTTGAGTTCGGTGTCTTCGGCGGGCGGCGGGTCGTCGGATTCGAAGGCGCGTTCGAGTCGGGCGATGACGGCACGCACGGCGTCGGTGTTGGCGGTAGGACCGCTCGCCGCGTACAGCAACGCGTTTCGGCAGTCGTCCATCGCTTCGAGTGGCATGCCTTTGGGCGGCCGCTCGCAGAATTTCATGATCAGTGCGGTGTGCTCCGCCGACATGGTGGTGTCGAAGTATGCGTCCGCGATTTCCGGTTGGGAACGTAAACCGCGTCCCAACATCACGATTCGTCCCGCCGCTCCCACCTCGAGCAACGTCTTGGAGGCCAGCCACATCTTGGTGTTCGGAAATCCCAGCACATCGACCTTGCAGCGCTGGTCGACGGCACCGACCAGCCTGACCCGCAACGCCTCGAGTCGCTGAATCTCCTCCGACACAGCAACCACCGATGCGAGCAACTCGGCCTCGGCCAGACGCCACGCATCACCGACCGCAGTTGCCAGAATCTCGTCCGGCAATGCCCCCTGGATATCCTCCCCGATCCCCATGTTCAAATCCTACTTCGAACACGTGTTCGAGTCAATAGCCCGAGTTGGCTTATACAGCCGGAGTAGAGGATGCAGGGCATCATCGATTCCGACACCACCCCCCCGGTGGCGCGTGGACGTATTTCAGTACCGTCGCGGGCCCAGGCTCCCGTTCGCTGACGCCAGGACAGCACGTCACCTTCGAACCCGAGAGAGTGGTCAGCGGGACGCAGAACGGCTACCACTACCGCGCACTGGATGTTCGAAGGTGACGGAGACCAGCCTCGAGCCACCCGATCAGACACCGGCTGTACTGTCCTCAGGCAACTCAACTTCTGAGCCCCAGAAAAATTCGGGTGCACTGATCACATCGATGTGCGCGCGAGGGGTTGAACGGCTGGGTCTGCGAGGGAGACGAAGTCAGACTCGTTCGAAAACGGCGGCGAGTCCCTGGCCGCCTCCGATGCACATCGTTTCGAGTCCGTAGCGGGTTTCGCGGCGGTCCATTTCCCGCAGCAGGGTGGCGAGGATCCGCCCACCGGTGGCACCGACGGGATGCCCGAGGGAGATGCCCGATCCGTTGGGGTTGAGCCGCTCGTCGGTGGGTTCGAGGTCCCAGGTTCTGAGCACCGCGAGGGTCTGCGCGGCGAAGGCCTCGTTCAGCTCGATTACGCCCATGTCGGACAACGACAGTCCGAGTTGTCCGAGGGCGTTCTCCGTCGCCGGCACAGGACCGATGCCCATGGTGCGCGGTGGAACTCCGGCCACTGCCCAGGACGCCATACGGGCGAGCGGCCTCAGCCCGAGCTCCTTGGCCTTCTCGGCGGTCGTCACGATGCACACGGCGGCACCGTCGTTCTGCCCGCTGGCGTTGCCGGCGGTGACAGTGGATTCAGAGTCGATCTTGGAGCGGATGGCGCGGAGCTTCGACAGCGACTCCACCGTGGTGTCGGCCCGCGGGTGCTCGTCGGTGTCCACCACGACGGGGTCGGACTTTCGTTGCGGCACAGTGACACCGACGATTTCCTCGGCGAACCGGCCGGCCCGCTGCGCCGCCACCGCCCGCTGATGCGACTGCACTGCGAGCGCGTCCTGATCTTCGCGGCTGATGTCGAACTCTGCGCGCAGATTCTCGGCAGTCTCGATCATGCCGCCCGGAACGGGGAAGTTGTCGCCGCCTGCGGTGACGCGAGCGCGGGCGAGACGGTCGGCGAGCTGCACACCCTCGCCCTTCACTCCCCAGCGAATGTTGGGGTGGGTGTAGAACTCGGCCTGGCTCATCGATTCGGTACCGCCGGCGAGGACCAGGTCGTTGCCACCGGACGCGACCTGCAGTACCGCGGTGATGACCGCCTGCAGGCCGGATCCGCATCGGCGATCCACCTGCATCCCGGGAACGTCGATACCGAGGCCGGCGTCGAGCGCGGCGATCCGGCCGATCGCCGGAGCCTCACCGCCCGGAGATGCTTGACCGAGGATGACGTCGTCGATCGCGCTGCCGTCGATGCCGGTTCGTTCGACGAGTGCGGTGATGACGGTGGCAGCGAGACTTTGGGGAGTGAGGTCTTTGAACACTCCGCCGAAACGCCCTACCGGGGTGCGCAGGGGCTCACAGATGACGACGTCACGCATGGAAAACCTTTCATAGCTGTTCTGAACGGACCACGTCAGCGGTTGACGGTGGCGAGGTCGCGTTCGATGTCGTGCGCGGCATGACGCAGCGCGGGAATCAGATCGGAGTACAGGTCGTCGAGGCTGTACCGGGCAGCATGGGTGGAGATGTTGACAGCCGCCACCGTCTCGCCGGAGGCCGACCGAATGGGCGCAGCCATCGAGCGCAGCCCCGCCTCGAGTTCCTGGTCGAGTAGGCAGTAGTCGTTCTTCCGAACCTCGAGAATTGCTGATCTCAGATCGGCGGGGGCGCTGATGGTGCGTTCGGTGAGCGGCTCGATCTCGATCCGCGAGAGATACGCGTCGAGTTCCTCGTCGGACAGTCCGGCCAATAGCACGCGTCCCATCGAGGTGGCGTAGGCCGGGAACCGCGTGCCGATGGTGATCCCCACCGTCATGATTCTGCTGACCGGGACTCTTGCGACGTACACGATGTCGTCGCCGTCGAGAATCGACACCGACGACGACTCGTGCACCTGGTGACTGAGCTTCTCGAGGTGCGGCTGCGCGACCTCGGGCAGCGAGAGGCTCGACAGGTAGCTATAGCCCAGTTCGAGTACGCGCGGCGTGAGCCAGAATGCCGAACCGTCGGTGGCCACGTACCCCAGTTCGACGAGTGTCAGCAGGAAGCGACGCGCGGTGGCCCGGGTGAGATCGGTCGCGCGGGCGACATCGCTGAGTGTGCGTCGCTGGTTCTGCTGGTCGAAGCAGCGGATCACCGCGAGGCCACGGGCCAGCGACTGCACGTAGTCGGGGGAGGGGAGAATCTTCTCCGTCGGTTCGGTTGCGGTCATGTCTGCGAATCATCCTCGGTGTCACCCGGCGACAGGTCGGCGAGGGCCTTCTTTCCGAGCGCAAAACCTCGGTTGCTGTTGGGAACACCGGCATAGACGGCGGTGTGCAGCAGTACTTCGCCGATCGTGTCCGCATCGACGCCGCCGCGCAGCGCCGCGCGAATGTGCATGTCCAGTTCGTGCTCGTTGCCGACGGCGGTGAGGACGGCGATGGTGAGAAGGCGCCGCGTCGTGTGGTCGAGGCCCGGCCGTGCCCAGATGTCACCCCAGGCCGTGCGGGTGATGAAGTCCTGGAATGGTGCGGTGAATTCTGTGGTCCCCTCGATCGACCGATCGACGTGTGCGTCACCGAGAACGGAGCGTCGTACCTTCATTCCCTCGGCGTGCGCTGCCCGGCGTCCGCGTGCGTACCCACCACCGAGAATGTGCTCGCGCAGCAAGGCGGTGACGGCACCGGTCTGTTCGAGGTTGGCCACGTGGGCAGCGGGGGAGAGGATTTCGAATCGAGCACCCGCGATCCCGTCGGCGAGCACCTGCATGACGGACGGCGGTGTCGACGGATCCTCGGCGCCGGCCAGAACAAGCGTGGGTGCGGCGATGCGGGAGAGATCGGCGGTGAAATCCCAATCGGCCAGAGCGTCGCAGCAGGCGGCGTAACCCTCGGGGGAGGTCACCGCGATCATCTCGCGGTAATGCCGCACGAATTCGGGGTCACGCTTGGCGAGCCCCTCGCTGAACCACCGTGCCACGACGGCATCCGCAAGTGACTCCGGACCGTCGGTGCGCGAGGCGGCAGCACGCTCCACCCATGCGTGCGGTTCGCCGAACTTCGCTGCAGTGCACATCAGCGACAGGGACAGCACCCGGCGCGGAGCGTGGGCTCCGAGCCATTGCGCGATGGCGCCGCCCATCGAGAGCCCCACGATGTGGGCGGCGTCGACATCGAGGACATCGAGCACCGCGAGGACGTCTTCGGAGAGTTCGCGCACGGAGTACGGCCCGTCCGGTGCGGGCGACTCGCCGTGGCCGCGTTGATCGACGGCGACCACCCGGCAGTCGTCGGACAGCGCTGCGATCTGCGGATCCCACATCGACCGATTGGAGCCGAGGGAGCCGAGCAGTACCACGACGGGGGCGTCGGGCGATCCGTTTTTGGGGCCGGAGACTTCATGGGCGAGTGCGACTGTCATCGCGTTCCTTCCCGTCCGCGAGTCACTGTGTCCAGTGCGCGGTCGACGATGTCGTAGGCGTGGCCGAGGTAGCCGGCCGGGTCGAGAAGCGCGCGGATCTCGTGCGCCTCGAGGTGTTCGAGAAGCGCGGGATCCTGGTCGAGGGGACGTCCCGTGCGGCAGGCGGCAGTCACGAGGTCGCGCGCGTTGTGGGTGCGCGTGGACAGGGCACCGGTGACCCGTTCGGCGAGCAGAAGTCCCCCGGTGAGGTCGAGGTTGCGGGCCATCGCGTCGGGATGCACCTCGAGGTCGCCGAGGCAGTCGGCGATGCGGGCGACGGCCCCGCCGGTGAGGCGCAGCAGGTCCGTGAGTGTTTCCCATTCGGCGTGCCAAGCTCCCGCCGCCCGTTGCTGCTCATGGTCCATGGAGGCGAGGACAGTGGCGACGAGGCCGGGAACGCGTCGGGCGCCGGCACGGGCGGCGATGGCGGCCACCGGGTTACGTTTGTGTGGCATGGCGGAGGAACCACCGGGCGTGCCCTCGCTGACCTCTCCGATTTCGGTGGCGGAGAGGAAGACGATGTCGGTGGCGATCTTGGAGACCGCACCGGCCGCGGTTCCGAGGGCCGAGGCGAGGATCGCGATGCGTGTGCGGTCGGTGTGCCACGGGACGTCCTGACGCGGCAGGCCGAGTTCGTCGGCGAGGGCGTCCGCGACCTCGAGGCCGTGCGGATAGAGGGCCGCCGACGTTCCTGCCGCGCCGCCGAGCTGCACAGGCAGATCAATGAGCGCGTCGTCCAGGTTGCGGGAAGCCCTGTGCAGTGCGGTCATCCAGCCCGCGGCGAGAACACCGAAGGTGGTGGGCAGTGCCTGCTGTCCGAGCGTGCGGCCGGCGATCGGCGTGGTGCGTTGCGCCCGCGCCAGCGCCTCGGCGCACACGAGCGCCTCATCCAGCAATGCCAGCACATGAGCGCCCGCTCGGCGGGCGAGAAGCACGAGCGCAGTATCGAGGATGTCCTGACTGGTCGCACCCTTGTGGACATGACTTCCGGGGACGGCAGGATCGGCGGCCGTGAGTTCGGTACGCAGAAGTTTCACGAGCGGTATCACGGGATTGCCGCCCGCCGCCGCTGCCTCACCGAGGTCACCGACGTCGATGGTGCCCTCGGCAACCAACCGCGCGAACAACGACGAGATGGTGTCGGCGGACATGGTGGGGATGACCCCGCATTTTCCCTCCGCCCTGGCCAAGGCAGCTTCCACCTCGACCATGGCGGTCACCCATGCCTGGTCGGAGAGCAGCGTCGACAACTCCCCGGCGCCGAACGTCGGGTCGAACAATGCGCCTCGGATGGGCGAATTCACGCGAGATCCTTTCACCGATCGGTTACAGGGCGAAGAACGGCGTTTCCCGTCCTTCCGCATTCTGCACGTGGATCGTCAGGTGGTACCCGCGATCGGTCTTCGCGGCGATCAACTTCGGACGGTCCGCTTCGGGAACGGCGGCGAGGACGGGGTCCGCTTCATGAGCCTCGGTGTCCTCGGGAAAGTAGAGACGGGTGTAGAGACGCTCGAGCATTCCGCGGGCGAAGAGACCGACGTTGATGTGCGGCGCCTCCGCGGTGCCGTTCTCCGCGGGGAGAGCGCCGGGCTTGACCGTGTGCACCACGATCGTGCCGGTGTCGTCGGCGAATACTCGTGCCAGACTCCGGAAACCGGCCGGAGTCGCCTCCGCCGCACCGCGGGGATCGGAGGGAGTGTCGAAGCGGCCTTCGGCATCGGCCTGCCACGTCTCGATCATCGCGTCCACGATGGGCTGCCCGGCGCCGTCGAGCACCGTGAAGGAGACGTCGACGCGTCCCGGCGCATCCTCGGGAACAGTGGTGCCGCTGTTCTCCCAGCGGGGTAGCAGGCCTATGTGCACATACGGTCCCACCGTTTGGGAGGGGGTGACGCCGAAGGGCACTTCGTCCTGACTGCGCGCGAAGACGGGGTAGCGGGGTGCGTCGGGATTCTGGGTGTCGATCATCAGTGGCCCCCTGCCTCGGTGGACGGCTCGAACGGGGTGGCGTCCCGGCCGCGCAGGACGATGTCGAATCTGAACCCGACCGCCCAGTTCTCGCGGGTGTGGTCGTAGTCGAACGTGGCGATCATCCGCTCGCGAGCGGCTTCGGGAACCGAGTTGTAGATCGGATCCTGGAAGAAGAACGGATCGTCCGGAAAGTACATCTGGGTGACCAGTCGCTGCGTGAACGCCTGACCGAACAGGGAGAAGTGGATGTGCGCCGGCCGCCAGGCGTTGTGGTGATTGCCCCACGGGTAGGCGCCGGGCTTGACGGTGGTGAATTCGTAGTGGCCTTGCTTGTCCGTCAGGCAACGAGCCACACCGTTGAAGTGGGGATCGAGAGGTGCCGGCCAGGAGTCGTTCTTGTGGCGGTAGCGTCCGCCGGCGTTGGCCTGCCACACCTCGATGAGGGTGTCGGGAATCGGTTTGCCGGCGCTGTCGAGGACCCGCCCGTGGACGATGATGCGCTGTCCCTGCGCCTCGCCACCGTTGGCGTGAGTCATGTCGCTCTCGCCCTTGGCGACATCGCCGTCACCGAAGACCGGGCCCGTGATCTCGCCCAGACGCTGGGGAATCAGGATCAGGTCATTCTTGGGACTGCGTAACCGGGTTGTCTTGTACTCGGGGAAGAGCAACGGCGCATTGGCTTCGTGCCCAGCCCGGTGCGCTGGTAGGTGCAGCATGAAATCCTCGCGTTCTCGATGTGAACAGTCGCCCGCTATACGTACATAGTAGGCGGAATCTGTGATGGGGCCAACAGCCGGGGCGATATTTGTTCGCAATGTGGATGGGTGTTCACTGTGTGAACATTTTCAGGTAGCCTGGGTCACATGGTCAACAAAGTCTTTCCAACAGCGGCCGAGGCTGTTGCCGATGTCCCCGACGGTGCGTCCCTTGCCGTGGGCGGCTTCGGCCTCGTCGGCATCCCCTCGGTGCTCATCGACGCCCTCCTCGCGCAGGGTGCGACCGACCTCGAGACCGTCAGTAACAACTGCGGCACCGATGGTTTCGGTCTCGGGCTCCTGCTCGAGCAGCACCGTATCCGCCGCACGATCAGCTCATACGTGGGCGCCAACAAGGAATTCGCACGCCAGTACCTGAGCGGCGAACTCGAGGTGGAACTCACTCCGCAGGGCACGCTGGCGGAGCGCATGCGCGCCGGGGGAGCGGGCATTCCCGCCTTCTACACCCCTGCGGGGGTGGGAACGCAGGTTGCGGAGGGCGGACTGCCGATCCGTTACGACGGCCAGGGCGGTATCGCCGTGGCAAGCAAGCCGAAGGAAACGCGCGAATTCGACGGCGAGGCCTACGTCCTCGAACGGGCCATCCGCACCGACTTCGCGCTGGTCCACGCCTGGAAGGGTGACCGACTCGGCAATCTCGTTTACCGCGAGACGGCCCGTAACTTCAACCCCGATGCCGCGGGCGCGGGTCGCATCACCATCGCGCAGGTCGAGTACCTGGTCGCACCCGGTGAGATCGATCCGGCCGAAGTCCACACACCCGGCATTTTCGTTCAGCGTGTGGTCGAGGTCGGTAAGCAGGAAACGGGAATCGAGAACAGGACGGTGCGGGCATGAGTTGGACGCGGAACGAGATGGCAGCACGAGTCGCCGCAGAACTCGAAGACGGACAGTATGTGAATCTGGGTATCGGGATGCCTACCTTGATCCCCGGCCACATCCCGGCCGGCAAGGACGTCATCTTGCATTCGGAGAACGGAATCCTCGGCGTCGGGCCGTACCCCACCGAGGACGAGGTCGACCCCGAACTGATCAATGCAGGCAAGGAAACCATCACGGTGGCACCCGGTGGGGCGTTCTTTTCGTCCTCCGATTCGTTCGCGATGATCCGCGGCGGCAGCGTGGACGTGGCCGTTCTCGGCGCCATGCAGGTCAGCAGCCACGGCGACCTCTCCAACTGGATGGTTCCCGGGGCAATGGTCAAGGGGATGGGCGGCGCCATGGACCTTGTTCACGGTGCAGGCAAGGTCATCGTGATGATGGATCATCTCACCAAGAAGGGTGAGCACAAGATTCTCGAGGAGTGCACGCTGCCGTACACAGGCAAGCGGTGCGTACAGAAGATCGTCACCGACCTTGCCGTCATCGACGTGACGGCGAACGGTCTGCGCCTCGTCGAGACCGCGCCCGGCCACAGCATCGAAGAGGTGCAGGCGGCAACGGGCGCCACGCTGCTGGTCGACGCCACCGTGTAGTCCGAGACTTCCGTGTGATCCCAGACTTCGGAGGGCGCGCGGATCGTCGTCGGCTCCTTCGTCAGCCAATGGGTGTTCACAGCGGGAGGCCCGCGACTCGTCCTGAGGGCACGGTCCGGCCGCACATTACGAGGGCGAGGTCTCCGCCCGAGCCGAGGAGTTCGGTACCCGACCCGAATGCCCAGTCCATGTCCGTGGCCACCAGCCGCCGGCCCTCGATGTCGATGCCGAAGCGAGCGTGTCCGCCGCCATGCGTGAGATCGTCCAGCACGGCCCGGATGGTCTCGTCGGGTACCCGGCGGGTGCATCCGAGCGGCACGGTGGCATCGAGGCCATGGATTACCACGTGGTTGAGGGCGCCGTGATAACCGCCGCCCGGCGGTGTCCAGTGCTGCATCACCTCGGAACGCAGGTTGTCCACGAGCTCGGTTACCGGGAGGCGGGCATCCTCCCGGGCGATCTGGTTGGACAGCCGGGTGAAGTCGAATTGGCAGTCCTGCAACTTGGCCATGAATTCGTCGCCTGAATAGCGCGCCGCCATGGTCAGATGGGCAATCACTTCGCGCACCCTCCACCCTTCGCAGAGCGATGGCGTGTCCCACCGTGCGTCGGAGAGTGCCTCGAGTTGATCGGCGAGTGCCGAGAATTCTGCAGCGACCGCGGGTTGGAGATGCGCGTCGTCATCAGTCATCGCAGACCTTCCCGCCTCCACGTGTTCGGCGACTCCCCGCCGTGGTACACCCACCGTAGACCCGGCTGCACGGCGGTTGGGCGTAATCGGGCCTGCATGGTCAGTGTGTGCCGGCGTTCCCCGTTACTCTCCTCGTGCGGTCATGATGGGGCGGTGACTGCAGACCCACCTGCTCGAGCCGTGCGCCGGCGGTTCCCGTTCCGCGCGGCCGCGACGCTTCTCCTCGCCGCATTCCTGATGTGGATCAGTGCCGCCTGGTATTTCGGTGCGCTCGACTACCCGCTGGACGATTCCAACGGTGCGTTCGTCGAGTGTGGATCGCCGTTTTCACCCACTCCTCGGGAAAGCCTCGCAGTCACGCCGGAGGGTCGACAGGCCGTGTCGGAGGAGGAGCTGTACCGGTTGTGTGCGGCTGCCCTGGACGGCACGGCGCGCATCTCCCTGGTAACCGCCGTGTTCGCGGTGGGTGTCGTTCTTCTCGGCGCACGGTTGCTCCGGACCTTCGTGCACGGCACGAACTGACCGGACGCACTCCTCCCTCCGGGGATAGTGTGGACGGCATGGTCCTGCTCGTACCTCACCGTTTTCGCGGCCCCACGGCGTCGGGCAACGGCGGGTACGTCGCTGGACTTCTAGCCGCGACGCTGGATCACGACGACGCCCCGGCGGGTCCGGTGACCGTGACCCTGCGCACACCGCCACCGCTGGAAGTTCCACTGAAGGTGGTGAGGAGCGAAGGGCGCTCCAGCGCCCAGGACCGGGACGGCACGACCATTGCCGACGCCGAGTCGGCCACTGTCAACGAGCTACCACAGGTCGCGGCAGTGGGCCTCGACGTTGCTCGTGCCTCGTCCGAGAACTATCCCGGCCGAGACCGTCATCCGTTCCCGCAATGTTTCGTGTGCGGCCCCGACCGCGCATCCGGTGATGGCATGCGCCTGTTCCCCGGCCGGATCGCAGACGGCAGCACCGCGTGCGTGTGGTGTGTCGACCCCGACCTCGCGGGGCAGGCGGCTTTCGTGTGGGCGGCGCTCGATTGCCCTGGCGGCTGGGCCGCACCGATCGAAGATCGACCCATGGTGCTGGGCCGAATCACCGCTCGGATATCGGCGCTGCCCGAGCCTGGCGAGAACTGCGTGATCACGGGCCGACTGATCGGCTCCGAAGGGCGCAAGGTGTGGACTGCGACGACGGCCTACGGAGCCGA
Organism: Rhodococcus sp. MSC1_016; assembly: GCF_023667485.2. NCBI lineage: Bacteria > Bacillati > Actinomycetota > Actinomycetes > Mycobacteriales > Nocardiaceae > Rhodococcus > Rhodococcus sp. MSC1_016. The sequence continues at coordinate 3,071,861 of NZ_JAMOZI020000001.1, read as the reverse complement.
CGAACGTGAACTCGGTCGTGCCTCCGCTACGTGGATCACCCTGTGAGTTGGCCGCTCCCGCTGCATCGAGGGGGACCTGGAAGAAAGTAGGATTCGAGCGGCAGCGGCGGCGACCTCAGTCGGCCATCGCCTCTGCCAATTCCTCGACCTCCTGGATGACCGGTTCGGGCACACGGACCGTACCGGGGGTGTAGGTGACCGATCGCAGTCTGCCGGTGAAGCGGAAAGTCCCGCGGCGTTCCCGAAGCTCCCACACCACGGGTCCGCGGGCGTCGACGCCTACCGAGATCCCGGTCCAGGGCGCCATGCCGACCAGCTGGAACTGGTCGTCGAGGGTGGCCACGTCCGTTTTGACCCCGGCCGAGTCGGTGAGGGCGACGGTGAAGTTCCACCGGACGGATTCGGTGGCCTGTGCCCGCACCTGCACGCCCACCACAGCCGCGCCGAGGGGCGCGGAGGTATGCGCAACCCGGCCGTAGCTGTTGATGGCGAACACAATTCGGCCGTCTTCGACGTAGAGCACGTATCCGCCGTGCGGGTCGCCGTGGGCCACGAGCACGCCTTCGTCGTCCCCGGTGATCTCGTGTGTGGCGACGTCAATGGTGAAGTCGCGGTACTGGATCAGCACGCTGGACCGATAGCGTTCCAGCGTCGGCGTGCCCGCGAGGATCTTCACCGGCTCTGCCAGCCGACGCTCGTCGGGGCGCCGCTGCACGGCCTTGCGGTCGTTCAGGATGGGGAACACCGTGTTGTGCCAGGCCGCCCGGTCCCAGGCCTCGGCGAGTTCGCGCACCTTCTCGGGAAACAGATGTGCGACATCGGTGGTCTCGGCCGGGTCGGACTCGACGTCGAACAGCTGCCACTGCGGATCGTCGACCCGGGTCGGATCCGTGTGCAGCGACAGCAGTTTCCAGCCGTCCCGGTAGAACCCGCGGTGACCACCGAACTCGGCGTACTGCTCCGTGTGCGGGGTGGGCTGCGCGGCGTCACGCAGAACGTCGGCGATACTGACACCGTCACGCTCCTGGGCGGGAAGCCCGTTCCGGTGGCTCGGAGTTTCGAGTCCAGCGAGATCCAGGAGCGTCGGCGTGATGTCGGTGACGTACGAGTACTGCTTGCGCAGTCCGGTGTCGCCGTCGGCACGCCCGAGTCCGGCCGGCCAGGACAGCAGGAACGGCACCCGGACACCACCGGCGAACGTCTGGCCCTTGTAGAACCGGAACGGGGTATTCGACGCCTGCCCCCAGCCGCGCGGGTAGTGGACGCCGATCCTCTCCGAGCCGATCAGTTCCTCGTCGTGCGGAACGTCGCGCACCCAGTCCGACGGGACCGGTCCGTGCACGAATTGGCTGAAGTACGAACGCGTTCCCGCCGCGCCGCCCTCAGCGGTGCCACCGTTGTCGGACGTGAACACGATGATGGTGTTGTCGGTCTCGCCGAGTTCGTCGAGGGTGTCGAGCACCCGCCCCACGCTCTGGTCGATGCTGTCGACCATCGCGGCGTAGACCTCCTGGTACCGGGCGAACCGCAGCTGCTCCTCTTCGGTGAGCTCGTCCCACGGCGGCGCGTCGTAGCCGGGTTCGGTGTTGCGTTCGGCCATCTGGGTGCCGGGCGGGAAGAACCCTGCCTCGAGCTGCGCGTCGAAGCGGCTGCGTCGCACTGCGTCCCAGCCCTCCGTGTAGCGGCCGCGGTACTTGGCCAGGTCTTCGGGCTTGGCCTGGTGCGGTCCGTGCATCGCGATGTGCGAGAAGTACAGGAAGAACGGCTTGTCGGCGTCGTGGGCGCGCAGGCTCTTGATCCGCGAGACGGCCTTGTCCGTGATGTCATCGGTGACGTAGTAGTCCGGCGGATACTCCTCGACGTCGACCACGGAGTTGTCCGAAATCAGCTCGTTCGGGTAGTAGAACGAATTCAACCCCTCGAGCGAGCCGTAGTAGCTGTCGAATCCACGCTGCAGGGGCCAGGAGTCACGGGTGCGGCCCGGTGCGAGGTTGGTGTCGCGCGCGAGATGCCACTTGCCGACCGCGTGCGTGGCATACCCGTTCGCGCGCAGAATCTCGGCGAGGCTGAGCGCGTCGTCGGCGAGTTCCATGCGCAGTCCGGGGAAGCCGGGATCGAAGTTGGCCACGCTGCCGTAGCCGGCGCGGTGCGGGTTCAGGCCGGTGAGCAGCGCCGCGCGAGCCGGTGAGCAGACCGAGGTGGTGTGATAGTTAGACAGTCGGTAACCGCTGTCGGCGAGCCGGTTCAGGTTGGGGGTGTCGATTTCGGAGCCGAACGGTCCGATGTCGGCGTAGCCCATGTCGTCGACCAGGATCACGACGATGTTCGGTGCGCCGGGCGGAGCTGTGGTCTCAGGACCCCACCAGGGAGTCGACTCGGCGCTCGTTCGCCCGATACGCCCGCCGAATCCCTCGTATCCCCGCGCCCCGGGCGGGACGGGCGGTTCGGCCGGTCGCTGCTCGCTTCTGCCGTCGTCCACATTCGTCACGAACACAATTCCTTCCACCGTGCCGGGCGTACTTCCCCGGACAACCCGAGAAGACGGTACGGGTGCCGATCCCGTCCCTCAGTACTTGAAATCAGGTGGATTCCATCCCCGCCGGACCGGCTGCCCCGTGTCGGCCTCGCCCCGGGGTCGTACCAGCGGTACGTTCGTTCGATCTGACGCAACGAACGTCCCGTTCGTGCGGAGTGCAGGTGTCGACGGAGTGCAGGTGTCGACGAAGTACAGGGGTCGGCGGAGTGCACGGGTCGGCGGGGCAGCAGGGGGATCTGTGGAGTCGCATCGGGGAAGACCGCACGCAGGAAGACCGCACGCAGAAACCGCGCACGCACGGACCACGGATACGGCGACTAGGCCCAGTATTCGGGAGTTGTGGCCGTACGCGCGCGAGCATCGGCGGCTTCTCGGTGCGGCGGTGGTGTTGTCGGTGGCTGCGGCCGGGGTGAGTCTCGCGCAACCCTTGGTCGTGGGCGGAATCATTGCCGCAGTCAGCGACGGACGATCATGGGGCGGGCTGGGGTGGGCGCTGGTCGGCTTGCTGGCCGTCGAAGTCGGCGTGGGGACGATGCAGTATTACCTGTTGCATCGGACCGCCGAAGGTGTGGTCCTCGGCGCCCGCACCGATCTGATCCGTCACGTGCTGCGCTTACCGATCAGCGAGTACCGCCGCCGTGATGTCGGTGATCTCGTCTCCCGGGTGGGATCGGACACGACGCTGCTTCGCGGTGCACTGACCGAGGGGCTCGTCGATGCACTCGGCGGCGTCTTCGTTCTGGTCGGTGCGCTGGCAGCGATGCTGCTCCTCGACCCGGTTCTCGCGGGGGTGACGGTGACGGTGATCGCGATAGTCGTGGCCGTCTCCCTGCTGGTGGGCAACCGACTGCGCAAGTTGATGTTCGACACCCAGAGCCGCCTCGGCGACCTCACCGGAGATCTGACCCAAACACTGTCCGCCGTCACCGTCGTTCGTGCCAACGGCGCTACCGAACGGGCACAGGCTCGGCTCGACGAGCGGGCTGCAGCCGCATTCGCTGTCGGCGTGCGCGCGGCACGGTCGAGCGCTGCGATACAACCGCTCGGACGGGCCGCGGGTCAGGCGTCGCTGCTGATCGTCCTCGGCATCGGCGGCTTCCGGGTGGCCGCGGGAAATATGACGGTGGCCGAGTTGGTGACCTTCGTTCTCTTCATGTTCTTGTTCATGGGCCCGGTGAATGTCGGATTCGCCGCGGTGCAGTCCGTCGCAGGGGCGCTCGGTGCCCTGCAACGCATCACCGAAATCCGCCGCGTGCCCACCGAGGACGCCGCCGACACCATCCGCCACCGCGCTGTGCCGCACACAGCGGGACCCATGCTGCAATTTCACGACGTGCACTTCGCCTACACGCCGGGGCATGCCGTGCTGAATGGGGTGAGCGTCAGCGTGGAGCGCGGCTCACGTACCGCAGTGGTCGGGCCGTCCGGGGCCGGTAAAACCACACTCCTGGCCCTGATCGAACGCTTTTACGACATCGACCGCGGCCGAATCGCCATCGGTGGCATCGACATCACCGAGTTGCCCCGCGCAGTCCTGCGCGAGCAGATCGGGTACGTGGAGCAGAACTCGCCCGCCGTGGCCGGGAGTATCCGCGACAACCTCACATTCGGAGCCCCGCACGTGAGCGACGAGCGGTGCCGCGCGGCGCTGAAAGCTGTCGACCTCCTCGGCCGGGTCGATGCCGAGCCGAGGGGTCTCGACGCACAGATCGGCGAGAACGGTGTCCGCCTGTCCGGCGGGGAGCGACAACGGCTTGCGCTCGCCCGTGTTCTTCTCACCGAGCCGCCGCTGCTTCTGCTGGACGAGCCGACGTCGAGTCTCGACAGCCGCAACGAGGAAATCTTCCAGATCGCTCTCGACGCCACCGCCTCCGATCAGACGGTGCTCATAGTCGCGCATCGTCTCGCGACGGTGAAGAACGCCGACCAGATCGTCGTCCTCGACTCCGGCCGCATCTCCGCTGTGGGTGCCCACGACGAACTCTTGACCACCAGCCTGCTGTACCGCGAACTCGCCCGTCACCAGATGATCGGCGCCCCGAATCCGTAGGAATCCTCGCGGGGAAGCGGACCGACCCCGAATTATTACGACGGCGCGACGCGCAGCGGCCGTACCCTCGACGCATGGGTGTGCGCGTTCGAGCCGTAAGCAGGAAAGACATCTCCGAGTCGGCCCGGGTCCTCGCCGACGCCTTCTTCGACGACCCCGTCATGGAGTGGATGTGGCCCGATCCGGCTCGCCGACGACACGGACTGCCGCTGCTCTTCGCGGCCGATATGAAATATCACCACCTTGCCGGCGGAGGGGCCGAACTCGCGGTCGATGCCGACGGCGTCGTGCGCGGCGCCGCGATGTGGGATCCGCCCGGGCGGTGGAAGCAGTCCACGTGGTCGTCGGTTCTCAGCCTTCCGCGCCTGGTGCAGGCATTCGGTGGGCGCCTCGGCGTCGGTGCGGCAGTGAGCGGAACCATAGATTCGGCGCACCCGGCGGAGCCGCGGCACTGGTATCTCGCGACGATCGGGACGTCGGGTGCCGGCCGTGGCGGTGGCTACGGCAAGGCACTGATGCAGTCGCGGCTCGACCGCTGTGACGCCGAAGGGTTGCCCTCCTACCTCGAGTCCAGCAAGCAAGGAAACATCCCGTACTACGAGCGCTTCGGCTTCGAGGTCACGCGGGAGATCCGGATACCCGACGGTGGCCCCGCAGTGTGGGCGATGTGGCGAGAGCCCAAAAGGGATCCCTTAGGATAGGCTCGCCAAGCCTGAACCGGAGCGAACGTTTCGCCCGGCGAACGAGAGGGTCGCCTGCATGAACCTGGGTCAACAGAGAGCCGGCCTGAGCCGCCGCGGTTTCCTCGTCGGTACCGGGGGAGCATTGCTCGCTTTCGCCGCGGCCTGCAGCAGTTCCGGGAACTCGGGCGGTGACGAGCCCTCGGGACCCCTGGTGGCGCACAAATACGGGGAAACCCAGGTGCCGGTGGATCCGCAGCGCATCGTGAGCGTCGGCTACAACGATCACGACACAATTCTCGCTCTCGGTGGCACTCTCGCCGGCACGTTCGACTGGTACGGCGACTACCCGTACGGAGTCTGGCCCTGGGCGCAGGATCTGCTGGGCGACGCGCAGCCGGAAATTGTCGGCACCGCCTCCACCAACATCGACTTCGAAAAGGTCGCGACGGTGGGGCCCGACCTCATCGTCGGCACCTACTCCGGCCTGACGCAGGCGCAGTACGACAAACTCGGGGCCATCGCTCCGACAGTGGCGCAGCCATTGGGTTTCGCCGACTACGGCGTTCCCTGGCAGGACCAGACGCGCGTTCTCGGCACTGCCCTCGGTAAGGAGGACAAGGCAGCCGAACTGGTGTCCGCGGTGGAGAAGCAGTACGCCGACGTCCGAGCCGCCAACCCGTCTTTCGCCGGCAAGACCGTGCTCGTGGGCGCACTCAAGGGTCCGGGGCAGTTCGGGGTGTACGGGCCGGAAGACCCGAAGGTGCGATTCTTCACCGACCTCGGCTTCGTCAATCCTCCTGTCACCCAGCAGATCACCGGCAACTTCGCGGAGATCAGCACCGAGCAGCTGTCGCTGGCGAATGTGGATCTGCTCGTCTGGTACGCCGGTGGTGGTTACGGTGACAAGTTGCGCGAAGAACTCGCCAAGACGCCGATCTACCAAGAACTCGACGTGGTGAGAGCGGGCCGCACCATCATCCTCGAGGACGCCGCCGCCGAGGCGATGGCCTGGAGTACGGTGCTGAGCCTGCCGTACGCCCTGACCGAGATTCCGCCGCGGATCACACCGCTCATCGACTGACCACGCGCGGTATCGAACGTCTCGGCCCTTCGGCGGCGCGACGCTCGGCGATGTCCGACGACACGCGGCGCGTCCGTGGTACCAACGAACCGTGACCGCGATTCCTGAACTCCACGCCGGAACTCCTTTCGACGATCTCGACGACTATCTGGCTCTCGGCCGCCTCGCCGGCCTGGTGTTGTCCCCGGACGGGCGCCGTGTCGTCGTGACGCAGTCGACACTCGACGCGAAAGCGACCAAATACGTCACGGCGCTGTGGGAGATCGATCCCACCGGGGAACGGGCGGCACGTCGACTGACACGAGGGCGGACCGGTGAAACCAATCCGGCGTTCACGAGCAACGGTGACCTCCTCTTCACGTCCTCGCGGCCGACGCAGGACGAGGAGGAATTGCCCGAATCCCTGTGGCGGCTCCCCGTGGGCGGTGGTGAGGCGGCCGTGATCGCTCACCGGAGCGGTGGGATCACCGGGGTGCGGGCGGCGCGGTGTGCTCCGCGGTTCGTCGTGACCACCGGCGTGCTGGGACGGTCGGGGGAGAAGGACGAGGACGAGCGCCTGCGCTCCGAGCGCAAGGACAAGAAGGTGTCCGCGATCCTGCACTCCGGTTACCCGATCCGGTACTGGGACCACGACCTCGGACCCGACGTTCCCCATCTGCTGTCCGGGACGCTGGGCGACGCGTCGCAGGACGAGGCGGTAACGGACCTCGTCGACCTCACATCCATGCCCGGCCCTGCACTGCGTGAAGCGAACTACGCGTTGAGCGAGGACGGTACCTTCGTCGTCACGTCCTGGACGGTTCCCGGTCCGACGGCCTCCATCCGGACGATCCTCGTGCGCATCGATACCGAGACAGGGAATCGGACGACACTCGTCGACGATCCCGCCGCCGACCTGTCGAATCCGGTGATCTCGCCCGGCGGCGAGTACGTGGTCTTCAGCAGGGAGTCTCACGCGACTCCGGACGGTGCACCTCGATTCACGCTGCACCGCTACAGCTTCGAGACGCGAACCGTGGCGGACGTGGCACCGGGCTGGGACCGCTGGGCCACTTCCGTGCAGTGGCTACCCGACGGCTCGGGGCTGGTGCTGACGGCCGACGACCACGGCCGCGCGCCCGTCTTCGTTGTCCGCGGCGGTGCGGAACCGACGCCGGTGACGACGGATGATTACGCCTACACCGATATCCACGTGGCCCCGGACGGATCCGCGGTGTTCGCCCTGCGGGCGTCGTACGCGACTCCGCCCCACCCGGTGCGCGTTGACCTCGCCACGGGCGCGGTCACGGTGTTGCAGGCGCCGCAGGATTCCCCCGAGCTTCCCGGAACGCTGACCGAGGTCGAGACCACCGCGGACGACGGGGTGCCCGTGCGGGCCTGGCTGGCCTTGCCGAACGGCGCGTCCGCGCACGCACCCGTCCCGTTGGTGTTGTGGGTGCACGGCGGACCGCTCGGTTCGTGGAACACGTGGTCGTGGCGTTGGAACCCGTGGTTGCTGGTGGCACGCGGCTACGCGGTGCTGCTGCCCGACCCGGCACTGTCCACAGGGTACGGCCAGGAGTTCGTGCAGCGGGGCTGGGGACAGTGGGGCAAGGCGCCGTTCACCGACCTCATGGCGATCACCGATGCGGCGGTGGCATTACCCGAGATCGACGACAAGCGTACGGCAGCGATGGGCGGATCGTTCGGCGGATACATGGCCAACTGGATCGCCGGGCACACGGACCGATTCCAGGCGATCGTCACCCATGCGAGCCTGTGGGCGCTGGACCAGTTCGGACCCACCACGGACGCCGCCTGGTACTGGCAGCGGGAGATGACTCCCGAGATGGCCGTGGAGAATTCACCGCACCTCTACGTCGCCGACATCGTGACGCCCATGCTGGTGATCCACGGCGACAAGGACTTCCGCGTTCCCATCGGCGACGGGTTGCGGTTGTGGTACGAACTGCTCTCGGAGTCGGGGCTGCCCGCCGACGACGAGGGCCGCACGGCGCACCGCTTCCTTTACTTCCCGGACGAGAACCATTGGATCCTCAGCCCACAGAACGCGAAGATCTGGTACCAGGTGGTGTTGTCGTTCCTGTCCGAACATGTTCTCGGCGAAGAGGCACCCCTACCGGAAATCCTCGGATGATCGGCCCGGAAATCTTCCGAGGGGCCTCTCGCCGAGGCGCCGAGAGGCAGGTGGGCAATTCGGACACAACGTGCGACACGTCGGCTGGATGACGTGAAGTAGCGATTCTCTCGCTACGGTGTTCGATAAGCACCCCGAAATGAAGGAGACATCGTGGCACTTCCCCAGCTCACTGACGAACAGCGGGCCGCAGCTCTCGAGAAGGCCGCAGCCGCTCGACGTGCGCGTGCAGAACTGAAGGGCAAGCTCAAGTCGGGTGACGTCACTCTCAAGCAGGTCCTGTCCAAGGCCGACGTGGATGACATCATCGGCAAGACCAAGGTGAGCGCCATCCTCGAGGCTCTGCCCAAGATCGGCAAGGTCAAGGCTCAGGAAATCATGGCCAACCTCGAGATCGCCCCGACTCGGCGCCTTCGTGGCCTGGGTGATCGCCAGCGTGACGCCCTGCTGGCTCACTTCAGCTGACACTGCCTCGGGAACCGCACCGCACCGCCGTTCGGGGGTGCGGTGCGGTTTTCCGTTGAAGGACCCCCCCGACACCTCGCCGTCTGTGCAACCAGTGGGTTGCGCAACGGCCATTAATGTGCAACCCTGGGGTAGCACATATGCGGCGAGGTGAGGATGATCATGAGCACTTCCGGGGTGTCGACCGACCGGATCGAACGCGAAATCTTCATCGCGGCCCCAGTGGAGCGGGTGTACCGGCTGGTGAGCGAGCCCGGCTGGTTCATCGGTGACGGAGACCCGAGTGCACGCACCATCGTTCGTGAGGGCGACGTCTACGTAGTCGAATACCCGCCGTACGGACGGTTCCTCGTTCTGCCCGTCCGGGCCGACGCTCCGCACTACGTCTCGTTCCGTGGGGGAGACGAGCCTGGTGCGCCCCTGAACGAGGGCAACTCCACGCTGGTCGAATTCTTCCTGCCCGAGCACCGCGACGGCACGATGCTGCGGGTCGTCGAGAGTGGATTCGACGCACTGTATGCGAGTGCAGAACGACGGGCTGCCGCTCTCGACGACAATTCCCGAGGCTGGGAGATGCAGCTTGCGATCGCAAAGCGGGACGCCGAGCGGTCGTAGCGAACGATTGGTGCGCGTGTTGCAGCGTCAACTGCGCGGTCCGCAGCGAGTTGGGGGCATACTCGACATAGAGGCCGGACCGAATCTCGGGAACCCGGAGATGTGTACACGGCCCCCACCCGCTTCAATCAGCGGAACTGCCGCGGCCCGCTACGGCAGACGAACCGGAGGAAACCTTGACCAACCAGCATGTGCAGCTCTTCTCCGAGCAGCACCCGCCTACCGGAACCACGCCCCTCCCGCGTGGAGACGAGGGCGACGAGCCGGCGCAGTCCGTGGACGCCCACCATCCCACGGCAACCGAGATTCACCTCACACTGTTCAGCGACCGGTAGAGAGCAGCAGTCGGCAGCCCTACACCGCTGTCGGTCGCTCTCGGCGGCCCGCACGTTCGAGGGTCGCGTCCGCGTTCACTAGACTCGACGGGTGACCAGTGCAGCTCCCGAAAATTCCCAGAACCGCGCCGATGCCCTCCCGAAGAGCTGGGATCCCAGCTCCGTCGAGGCCGACCTGTATCAGGGCTGGGTAGACGCCGGTTACTTCCGTGCGGATCCTTCCAGCAGCAAGCCCGGTTACTCCATCGTGCTGCCGCCGCCCAACGTGACCGGCAGTCTGCACATGGGTCACGCACTCGACCACACGTTGATGGACGCACTGAGTCGCCGCAAGCGCATGCAGGGCTACGAAGTGCTGTGGCTGCCCGGCATGGACCACGCCGGCATCGCCACCCAGAGCGTGGTGGAAAAGCAGCTCGCCGCCGACGGCAAAACGAAGGAAGATTTCGGCCGCGAACTCTTCATCGACAAGGTGTGGGACTGGAAACGCGAGTCCGGCGGAACCATCGGTGGGCAGATGCGCCGCATCGGCGACAGCGTCGACTGGAGCCGCGACCGTTTCACCATGGACGAGGGACTGTCCCGGGCCGTCCAGACCATGTTCAAGCGGATGTACGACGACGGCCTCATCTACCGGGCCGAGCGTCTCGTCAACTGGTCGCCCGTGCTGCAGACCGCCATCTCCGACATCGAGGTGAAGTTCGAGGACGTCGAGGGCGAGCTGGTGTCGCTTCGTTACGGCTCGTTGAACGACGACGAACCGCACGTCGTGGTCGCCACCACCCGCGTGGAGACGATGCTCGGTGATACCGCCGTGGCCGTCCACCCGGACGACGAGCGGTACAAGCACCTGATCGGAACGACGCTCGAGCACCCCTTCACGGGGCGCGACATCCCGATCATCGCGGACGAGTACGTCGATCCCGAATTCGGTACCGGTGCAGTGAAGATCACGCCGGCGCACGACCCCAACGACTTCGAGATGGGTCTTCGGCACAACCTGCCGATGCCGACCATCATGGACAAGACCGGCAAAATTGCCGACACAGGAACTCAATTCGACGGACTCGATCGTTTCGAGGCGCGGGTCAAGGTGCGAGAGGCGCTGGCCGAGCAGGGCCGCGTTGTCGCCGAGAAGCGCCCGTATCTCCACAGTGTCGGCCACTCGGAGCGCAGCGGTGAGTCCATCGAACCGCGCCTGTCGCTGCAGTGGTGGGTGAAGGTCGAGTCCCTCGCGAAGGCGGCCGGCGATGCGGTGCGCAACGGCGACACCGTGATCCACCCGACGAGCCAGGAGCCACGATGGTTCGCCTGGGTCGACGACATGCACGACTGGTGCATTTCGCGCCAGCTGTGGTGGGGCCACCGGATTCCCATCTGGTATGGACCCGACGGTCAGGTGGAGTGCTTCGGGCCCGACGAGACCGTGCCCGAGGGCTGGGAGCAGGATCCCGATGTTCTCGACACCTGGTTCTCTTCCGGACTGTGGCCGTTCTCGACCATGGGCTGGCCGGAGAAGACCCCCGAGCTCGAAAAGTTCTATCCCACCAGCGTTCTCGTCACCGGGTACGACATCCTGTTCTTCTGGGTGGCGCGGATGATGATGTTCGGCACCTACGTGTCGGAGGACGAGGCCCTTGCGGCCGGAAAGTCCGGCCCGCAGGTTCCGTTCGAAGACGTTTTCCTGCACGGCCTCGTCCGCGACCAGTTCGGCAAGAAGATGTCGAAGTCGCGGGGCAATGGCATCGATCCCCTCGACTGGGTCGACCGCTTCGGCGCCGATGCGCTCCGCTTCACTCTCGCCCGCGGTGCCAACCCCGGCAGCGACCTGTCGGTCGGTGAGGATCACGCGCAATCGTCGCGGAACTTCGCCACCAAATTGTTCAACGCGACCAAGTTCGCGTTGATGAACGGCGCTGCGCCCGCTCCGCTTCCCGATCGCGGGGAGCTGACCGACGCCGACCGGTGGATCCTCGACCGTCTCGAGCAGGTGCGCGGCGAGGTCGATGCAGCTTTCGACCGTTACGAGTTCAGCAAGGCCTGCGAGGCGCTGTTCCACTTCGCGTGGGATGAGGTCTGCGACTGGTATCTCGAGTTGGCCAAGGTGCAGTTCGCCGAGAACGACACCGTTGCCGCGACCACCCGAAGCGTTCTGGGCACCGTGCTGGACGCTGTGCTCCGGCTGCTGCATCCGGTGATTCCGTTCGTCACCGAAACGCTGTGGAAGGCGCTGACGGGCGGTGAATCCGTCGTTGTCGCAGAATGGCCGCAGAGCACCGGCGCGGCGGCGGATCCGGTTGCAGCCCAGCGCATCGAGGACATGCAGCGCCTCGTGACCGAGGTGCGCCGTTTCCGCAGTGATCAGGGGCTCAAGCCCTCGCAGCGCGTGCCTGCCCGCGTGAGCGGCATCGTGGAGGCGGACCTGAACACCCAGGTCGCCGCCATCACGTCGCTGGCACGGCTGACGGCGCCGGAGGAGGGTTTCGAGGTATCGGCGTCCGTCGAGGTGCGCCTCAGCAAGGGCACCGTCACCGTCGACCTCGACACCTCCGGGAACGTCGACCTCGGCGCGGAGAAGGCCCGGCTCGAGAAAGACCTCGCTGCGGCGGAGAAGGAACTCGCGGGCACTGCCGCAAAGCTGTCCAACGAGGCATTCCTGGCGAAGGCTCCCGACGCTGTCGTGGAGAAGATCCGCACCCGCCGGCAGATCGCCACCGAAGAGATCGAACGCATCACCAAGCGACTGAAGGAGCTGGAAGGCGCGTGACCTCGCCCGACTCCCCGCCGGAGAAAGTCAGCCCGGTCGACCTCGCCGAACTGGCATTGGTCGAGGCGGAACTCGACAAACGCTGGCCCGAGACGAAGATCGAACCCTCTCTCACTCGGATCGCAGCGTTGATGGACGTGCTCGGTTCGCCACAGAGGGGATACCCCGCTATCCATGTCACCGGAACCAACGGCAAGACGTCGGTGACGCGGATGATCGACGCCCTGCTGACCGCACTGCACCGCCGGACGGGACGCACCACCAGTCCCCACCTGCAGCTCGCCACGGAGCGGATCAGTATCGACGGGCGTCCGGTGTCACCCCGGCGGTACGTCGACACCTACCGCGAGATCGAACCCTACGTTCAGATGATCGACCAGCAGTCGGAAGCTGCGGGTGGGCCGCGGATGAGCAAGTTCGAAGTACTCACCGCGATGGCCTACTCGGCCTTCGCCGAAGCGCCGGTCGATGTGGCCGTGGTGGAGGTGGGTCTCGGCGGGCGCTGGGATGCGACGAATGTGATCGACGGCGAGGTCGCCGTGATCACACCTGTCAGCCTCGACCATGCCGAGTATCTCGGCGACGATCTCGCCGGAATTGCCGCGGAGAAGGCCGGGATCATCAAGAAGGGTCGCGAGGATGCCGTCGTGCCGCGCGACGCGGTCGCCATCATCGCCGAGCAGACGCCCGAGGTCATGGACGTGCTCCTGCGCCGAGCCGTGGAGGTCGACGCTGCCGTGGCTCGGGAAGGGGCCGAATTCACTGTCCTGGCGCGGCAGATCGCCGTCGGCGGTCAGCAGTTGGAACTGCAGGGCCTCGGCGGCGTGTACACGGACATCTTCCTGCCACTACACGGAGAACATCAGGCGCGCAACGCCTCTCTCGCACTGGCTGCCGTCGAGGCGTTCTTCGGTGCCGGCCCCGACCGCCAACTCGATCAGGAGGCGATTCGGACGGCCTTCGCCTCGGTGGTCAACCCCGGTCGCCTCGAGCGTGTGCGCAGCGCCCCCACCGTCTTCCTCGACGCCGCCCACAACCCCGACGGCGCAAGGGCGCTCGCCGCGGCGCTCACCGCCGAGTTCGACTTCCGCAAGCTCGTCGGGGTCGTCAGCGTCATGGGGGACAAGGACGTCGAGGGCATCCTCGCAGCGCTGGAGCCCGTTTTCGACGAACTTGTGGTGACCCACAACGGCTCGCCTCGCGCCATGGACGTCGAGGACCTCGCCAATCGGGCGGTCGCGAAATTCGGTGACGAGCGCGTCGTTGTGTCTCCCACTCTCGCGGATGCGCTGGAGACAGCCATCGGTCTGGCCGAGGAAGTTGCGGAACCGGGTGAGGCAGTATCGGGTGCGGGCGTGGTGGTCACCGGATCCGTGGTGACCGCCGGTTCGGCCCGCACCCTCTTCGGAAAGGACCCAGCGTGAGCGAGCCAGATTCGAGTGCCCCGGACTTCGGCCCGCCGGCCAAGGATCCCTGGAAAGGTTTCCGCGGTGTGGTCGCCGGATCGCTGGTCCTCGAAGCGATCGTCGTGCTCCTCGCCCTGCCCGTCGTCGCCACCGTGGGTGGGGGAATCACCTGGGTGTCGGGTTCCTACTTGGTGGGTCTCGCCGTGCTGATGATCCTCGGAGCCGGCCTGCAAGGCCGGTCCTGGGCGATGACCTACAACCTCTTGCTGCAGGTCGCGCTCCTTTTCGGCTTCTTCGTGCACGTGTCGATCGGCGCGGTCGGCGTGGTCTTCGCCATCCTGTGGGGATACCTTCTCTACTTTCGGAAGAATGTTCGAGAAAGAATGGAGCGGGGCCTGCTTCCTGGGCAACGGGACTGACCATTTAGGCTGTCCGCCGTGACTGAGCGCACCCTTGTACTGATCAAGCCTGATGCTGTTGCCCGCGGATATGTAGGAGAAATCCTCGGTCGGATCGAGCGGAAGGGTTTGACGATCTCTGCGCTCGACCTGCGCACCGCACCCACCGACGTCGCGGCAACCCACTACGCCGAACACGAAGGACGTCCGTTCTACCCGAGCCTGCTCGAGTTCATCACCTCGGGACCGCTCGTCGCGGCGGTACTCGAGGGTCCGCGGGCAATCGCAGCGTTCCGTCAGCTGGCCGGCGGCACCGACCCCGTGGAGAAGGCGTTGCCGGGAACGATCCGCGGCGACTTCGGGCTGGAAGCCCAGAATAATCTGGTGCACGGTTCCGACTCGGTCGAGTCGGCTGAGCGGGAGATCGCCCTCTGGTTCCCGCACCTCGCCTGACGCTGACCAATGCTTCCCGCGCCGCGGCGTGGCGTCCGTCAGAACGTGTTGCAGACGGATCGGTGCGCCGCTGGCACGGAGTGCGGCACACGTGTGGGATACTGAGGGCGGTTGAACCGCAAATTGTGCTTCACGCGGCTTCGACCGGATGACACCTCGGCTCGATGCCCTTCATCGCTGCCCCTACGTCAACAGGAAGTCCCTGGGCGGATCGGCAAGCTGGATGATCAGGCGCTCGCGTCGCGGACTCACGCCATCCGCAAGGCACTACATGGATGTGCAGTGAAAACGGACACTGCATGCGCCGTGTGGAGCGAGACCAGACAATCTCGCGCTCACAGCAGTGGCGCGAGTACACACACTGCGCCCTCGCGTGGCCGCGTGACATTCCCAGACAGGGGAGTGGACGCGCCCGGGGGCTGAGGAGACTACGTGGCCGATCAAGCGCCGCCCATAAATTCAGAACCGAACGCCGACAGCGCAGGACGTACGGTTCCTGTTCTTCCGGAAAAGATGCGCGTCCACGCTCTGGCCAAGATCCTGGGCGTCACCAGCAAGCAGGTTCTCGCCGAGGCTGCGGCCCTCGGAACCGAACTGCGCAGCGCGCAGTCCAGTCTTCAACGTGAGGTAGCCGAGCGCGTTTACTTAGCGTTCGCGCCCGCCGACATCCCTGAGCCGGCCGTCGAGGCCGAACCGGCCGTTCCTGAGCCCGAGCAGGCGGCTGAACCAGAACCGGCCGTTCCTGAGCCCGAGCAGGCGGCTGAACCAGAACCGGCAGTCGCCCCTGAGGCCGTTTCCGAACCGGAGCAGGCCGTCGAAGCCGAGCCGGTAGCTGCAGCCGAGCCGACAGCTGAAGCAGAACCGACAGCTGAAGCAGAACGGGTCGCCGAAGCTGAACCGGCGGCTGAAGCCGAACCGGTCGCTGAAGCCGAACAGGCCGTCGAGGCCGAGCCGGTAGTTGCAGCCGAGCCAGTAGCTGCAGCCGAGCCGGCGGCGGCGGTCGAGGACGCCGCACCCGAGGCGAGCGCGCCCGACCAGGTACGGGCTGAGAAGGAACTCGGCCGCGACCTGTTCACGACCTCGGCGTACGAGGTCGAAGCCCCCGCAGCGGAGCCCGGCCCCGAGACCACTCCCGCCGTCGCGCAGGTTCCTTTGTTCCTGCAGCCCGACCCCGCTGCGGTCGAGACGCCGCGTCGTCGTCGCAGCCGTCGGGACGCCGGAACGCCGGACGCCGCGTCCGAGCAGGCGCAACCCGCCCCCGAGAAGCGGGACGTCCCCGCTGAGCCCGCACGGTCCGCCGACACCGGAACCACAGAAGCCGAATCCGACGATGCCGATGCCGATGGCGACCAGCCGCGGCGCCGCCGCCGGGGACGCCGTGGCCGTGGCCGCGGCCGCGGCGAGCAGCAGAACGAGCAGGGCACCGAGACCGACTCGGACACCGAGTCCTCGGACACTGTCGACACGGTCGAGCAGACAGGGGAAGAGAAGGCGGGGGACGAGAAGACCGCCGAGAAGCCTGCCCGCGAATCCGCCGAAGCAGCCGAGACGGAGCCGGCCGAGGCCGAGGCCGCGGAGTCGGACGAGACGGATTCGGATCAGACCGGTGACGAGGATTCCGGCGACGCCGACTCGGACGGTTCGAGCCGTCGCCGTCGCCGCCGTCGTCGGCGCAAGTCAGGTACCGATGCTTCCGGCGAGAGCGTTTCCGAGGACGATCCGCCCAATACCGTCGTCCACGAGCGTGAGCCCCGCAACAAGAGCCGGGCGAAGGACGAAGTCCAAGGCATCACCGGGTCGACACGACTCGAGGCGAAGCGTCAGCGTCGCCGCGACGGTCGCGATGCCGGCCGCCGTCGCCCGCCGATTCTCACCGAGTCGGAATTCCTGGCTCGCCGCGAGGCGGTGGACCGCGTCATGGTGGTCCGTGACCGGATCGCCACCGGGCAGCCCCACGCCACCACGCAGGTTGCGGTTCTCGAGGACGGGGTTCTCGTCGAGCACTTCGTGACCACGTCCGCGTCGGCCTCCATGGTCGGGAACGTGTACCTCGGACGTGTGCAGAACGTTCTGCCGAGCATGGAGGCGGCGTTCATCGACATCGGCCGCGGCCGTAACGGCGTCTTGTATGCAGGTGAGGTCAACTGGGAGGCCGCCGGGCTCGGTGGGAACTCCCGCAAGATCGAGCAGGCGCTCAAGCCGGGCGACCAGGTCCTCGTGCAGGTGAGCAAGGATCCGGTCGGGCACAAGGGTGCGCGGCTGACCACGCAGATCAGCCTGGCCGGCCGATTCCTCGTGTATGTGCCGGGCGGCACCTCCACCGGAATCAGCCGCAAGCTGCCCGACACGGAACGCAAGCGCCTCAAGGACATCCTCCGCGACATTGTTCCGGCGGACGCCGGTGTGATCATCCGCACCGCCTCCGAAGGTGTGAGCGAGGAAGAGCTGGCGCGTGACGTCACCCGTCTGCAGGAGCAGTGGGCCGGAATCGAAGAGCAGGCCGCCAAGGCGGACGCCGGCAAGTCCGGGAACCCGCAGGCGCTCTACGAGGAGCCGGACCTGCTGGTCAAGGTGATTCGCGACCTGTTCAACGAGGACTTCTCCAAACTCGTCATCGAGGGTGAGAAGGCGTGGTCGACGGTCGAGTCCTACATCAAGTCCGTGGCTCCCGACCTCTTGCCGCGGCTCGAGCAGCACACCGGACACAACGGTATCGACGTCTTCGAAGCGCACCGCATCGACGAGCAACTGGCCAAGGCACTGGACCGCAAGGTGTGGCTGCCGTCGGGTGGCACGCTCGTGATCGACCGCACCGAGGCCATGACCGTGGTCGACGTCAACACCGGCAAGTTCACGGGCGCCGGCGGCAACCTCGAGGAGACCGTCACTCGTAACAACCTCGAAGCCGCCGAGGAGATCGTGCGGCAGATGCGCCTGCGCGACATCGGCGGCATGATCGTCGTCGACTTCATCGACATGGTGCTCGAATCGAACCGGGACCTGGTGCTGCGACGTCTCACCGAGGCCCTCGGCCGCGACCGCACCCGCCACCAGGTGTCGGAGGTCACGTCCCTCGGCCTGGTGCAGATGACCCGTAAGAAGTTGGGTACCGGCCTCGTCGAGGCGTTCTCCACCACCTGTGAGCACTGCCACGGACGCGGAATCATCGTCCACACCGAGCCGATCGACGCGAAGGTCTCCGAGGACAACGGGGCACGGGGGTCCTCCCGCGGCGACGCCGGCGGCTCCCGCAAGAAGCGCGGTCGCGACAAGTCCGCCGGTGCCGATGTGTCGCCGACGCCCCCGCAGGAGGCTGTCGTCCCGGCCGTGGATGCGACCGTGAAGCGGGCGCATCCGGTGGCTCTGGCGATGGCGCACCACCATCACGAGGACGCGGCAGCGCCCGAGCGGCCCCGCGAAACGGCAGCGCAGCACGCTCGTGACGAGGCTGTGCACGACGCACCTCGTAGCGAGGCTGTGCACGACGTGCGTGCTGCCGAGGCGGCGCAGGTGGATGCTCCGGCCGCGGTGGCCGCCGAGGCTACGGAGCAACCGTTCGTCGCTTCTACCGCGGCGGAGCAGACGACGGAGGGGACGCCCACGGCGGACCTGGCCGGAATCGAAGAAGCTGTTGCCGAGGCACCGGCGGCCGTCGCCGACGAAGCAGTGCCCGCACCGGAACCCGTGGTCGAGCCCGTGACGCCGGAAACTGCGGTGACGCCGGAGACTGCGGTGACACCGGAACCTGCTGTCGCACAGGAACCTGCTGTGACATCCGGACCCGTGACTCCGCAGCGGCGTCGTAGTCGCCGAGTGTCGAGGGCAGCGGCCGCACCGGTGTCCGAAACCCCGGCAGCGGGCACCGTCTTCGTGATTCCTGCCTCGTCGGAGTCGGAGTCGGAGTCTCGGTCGGAGAGGGCTCCGGAATCAACTCCGGAACCGGCGATGTCCTCATCGGCGCCGAGCGGGTCGGCCGGTTCCTCGCCCACCGGCACGGGTGTGCAGCCTGCGCCTCGTCGGCAGCGGCGTCGCGCAGCGGCGCGTCCCGCCGGTCCGCCGGTGGACGCCGACAGCTGATCAGAGCTGCGGGAAGGCAATCCGCCCAGTTTGTATGGAACGGTTGCCTTCCTGTAACCTTGACCAGTCGCTACTCGGCGATAAGGGTCAGCTGTGCCTTCACTTGTGAAGGCTGCGCGATCTCGACCGAGCTAGCCGTACCAACAGACCAGTCGCGCACTTCGTGGCGCGAGCAAGTTCGAAGAAGCAAGGGGTAGCCCTCCGATGGCAACGTACGCGATCGTCAAGACCGGCGGAAAGCAGTACAAGGTCGCTGTTGGTGACCTCGTCAAGGTCGAGAAGATCGAGGGTGAGCCCGGCACTGCTGTCTCGCTTGCTCCCGTTCTCGTCGTCGACGGATCCGATCTGACCACCGATGCCGACAAGCTGGCCAACATCTCGGTCACCGGCGAGGTCGTCGAGCACACCAAGGGCCCGAAGATCCGCATTCACAAGTTCAAGAACAAGACCGGCTACCACAAGCGTCAGGGCCACAGGCAGAAGCTGACGGTCCTCAAGGTCACCGGTATCAAGTAACTAGAGCTTCAGAGCTGATTTCACCCGAGGAGGGTCAAGAAACATGGCACATAAGAAGGGTGCATCCAGCTCCCGTAACGGGCGCGATTCAAATGCACAGCGACTCGGCGTGAAGCGCTTCGGCGGTCAGTCCGTCAGCGCCGGCGAGATCCTGGTGCGTCAGCGCGGAACCCACTTCCACCCCGGCGTCAACGTCGGACGTGGCGGCGACGACACGCTCTTCGCTCTCTCCGCCGGTGCCGTCGAGTTCGGCACCAAGCGTGGACGCAAGACCGTGAACATCGTTCCGGCGGCGGCAGAGGCCTAGTCCTGCCGCGAGTATGTACCGTCCTGACATAGGACGTACCAAGCTCCCGAATAGGGGCGGACCAGGGTCGAGATACCCGGTCCGCCCCTATTGTTTTTTCAGAGTTCATTTATTGACTGAGGAAGGATCCGGCAGTCATGTCCCGATTCATCGACCGCGTCGTGCTGCACGTCAGCGCCGGCAAAGGCGGCAACGGCTGCGCCTCCGTACACCGGGAGAAGTTCAAGCCGCTCGGCGGCCCGGACGGCGGTAACGGCGGGCGTGGCGGTGACGTGGTGCTCGAGGTGGACGGCAATGTCCACACCCTCCTCGACTTCCACTTCCATCCCCATGCGAAGGCCACCAACGGCAAGCAGGGGATGGGAAGTAACCGGGACGGCGCCCAAGGTGACGACCTCGTCCTGAAGGTCCCGGACGGCACCGTCGTCCTCGACGAGAACGGCAAGGTTCTCGCCGACCTGATCGGTATCGGCACCCGGTTCGAGGCCGCCCAGGGTGGGCGTGGTGGGCTCGGAAACGCCGCGCTGTCTTCCAAGGCACGCAAGGCGCCCGGCTTTGCCCTCCTCGGCGAGGACGGCGTCGAACGCGAGCTCGTCCTCGAACTCAAGTCTGTCGCCGACGTCGGGCTCGTAGGCTTTCCCTCGGCCGGCAAGTCCTCCCTCGTGTCCGTGCTCTCGGCGGCAAAGCCCAAGATCGCCGACTACCCGTTCACCACTCTCGTCCCCAACCTCGGTGTCGTGTCCAGCGGTGATACCACCTTCACCGTCGCCGACGTGCCAGGGTTGATCCCCGGGGCGAGCGAGGGACGTGGCCTGGGTCTGGACTTTCTGCGCCACCTCGAGCGCTGTGCTGTGCTGGCGCATGTCGTCGACTGTGCGACCCTCGACCCCGGTCGTGACCCGATCTCCGACATCGACGCCCTCGAAGCTGAGCTCGCGGCCTACAAACCCGCGCTGTCCAGTGACGCCAGCCTCGGTGACCTCGCCGATCGTCCTCGCATCGTGGTCCTCAACAAGGCGGACATTCCGGAAGCTGCTGAGCTGGCCGAGATGGTGACCCCCGACCTCGAGGCCCGCGGTTGGCCGGTGTTCACGATCTCCGCGGTGAGCCGCGAAGGATTGCGTCCGCTGATCTTCGCGTTGGCGAAACTTGTCGAGGAGTACCGCACGGCGCATCCGCCGGAAGTCCCCAAGCGGCCCGTGATTCGCCCGATTGCCAACAAGGACAACAGCTTCAGCGTTATAGCCGACCCGCAGGTGCCAGGCGGCTTCATCGTCCGGGGAACGCGTCCCGAGCGCTGGGTGCGGCAGACCCAGTTCGACAACGACGAGGCTGTGGGTTATCTGGCCGACCGTCTCGCTCGACTCGGAGTGGAGGACGCCCTCGTCAAGCAGGGAGCCGAACCCGGCGCGTCCGTCACGATCGGTGACGTGAGTTTCGACTGGGAACCTCAGACGCCCGCAGGTGTCGATCTCACTCGCACCGGCCGCGGTACCGACCCACGTCTCGATCAGGTGGAACGTATCGGCGCGTCGGAGCGCAAGCACGCACACAGGATCCGTCGCGGTCTCGAAGGCCTCGACCCCGAAGAGCAGTGAGCGCCACCCGGCGCACGATTGCGTCGGCCGACAGCATTGTCGTGAAGATCGGATCGTCAGCGCTGACCAGCCTGGTCGGCGGACTCGACGTGGGTCGTCTCGATGCGCTGGCTGACGCAATCGAGGCACGGATGCGTGCCGGCTCCGACGTGATCGTGGTGTCGTCCGGTGCCGTCGGCGCCGGTCTGGCGCCACTGGGTCTCACGCGGCGACCCCGCGACCTGGCCACCAAGCAGGCCGCCGCAAGTGTCGGGCAGCTGGCCCTGGCCCACGCCTGGGGAACGTCCTTCTCCCGGTACGGCCGCACCGTGGGGCAGGTGCTGCTCACCGCCGACGACATCGCGCGCCGTGCGCAGCATCGCAATGCCCAGCGGACCCTGGACCGTTTGCGGGCGCTGCATGCCGTGGCGATCGTCAATGAGAACGACACCGTCGCCACCGCCGAACTCCGGTTCGGTGACAACGACCGCCTCGCTGCGCTCGTGGCGCACCTGGTCGGTGCCGACGCACTCATCCTGTTGTCGGACGTCGACGGTCTCTACGACGGCGATCCACGCAAGGGGAACGCCACTCTGATCCCGGAAGTGAACAGCCCCGAGGACCTCGACGGAGTGGTCGCCGGTTCGGGTGGTGCCCTCGGGACGGGCGGCATGGCGTCCAAACTGTCCGCGGCCCGCCTCGCCTCGGATGCCGGTGTGCCGGTGTTGCTCGCGGCAGCGTCGGAGGCGGGTGCGGCGCTGCAGGACGCCGCCGTGGGAACAGCTTTCGCGGCTCGGCCCACCCGGCTGTCCGCACGCAAGTTCTGGGTGCGGCATGCCGCGGACGAACAGGGAATCCTCCACATCGACGAGGGCGCGGTCCGTGCCGTCGTCACCAAGCGGCGGTCGCTGCTGCCCGCGGGCATCACTGCCGTTTCGGGCCGGTTCTACGGCGGCGACGTGGTTTCCCTGCTCGGCCCCGAGGAGCGTCCCGTAGCGCGGGGCGTGGTGGCCTACGACTCCACCGAGATCAACGACATCCTGGGGAAGTCGACAACCGAGTTACCGCCGGAGATGCAGCGACCCGTGGTGCACGCCGACGACCTCGTACCGCTCTGACTGGGGTGCCTGTCACGCCGACATCGTGGTGGATACGTCGAGCAGCGCCCGCAGCGCGTCCGAGCAACCCGCATCGAGTGTGAGGGTGGCGAACTCGTCACCTCTCGTCGACCCACGGTTGACGATCACGATCGGTTTTGCGCGCTTGGCGGCGTGCCGGACGAACCGTAGTCCCGACATGACGGTGAGCGACGAACCCGCCACCAGCAGCGCTTCCGCGTCGTCGACCACGGCGTAGGCAGCCGCGACCCTCGGCTTGGGGACCGACTCGCCGAAGTACACGATGTCCGGTTTCAGGAGCCCGCCGCAGGCCTCACAGTCGACCATCCGGAAGTGCTCCGTACTGGTGACGACGGCGTCCGCGTCCGGTGCGATCTCGACTCCCTCCGCGGCGGCCACGGTCTCGGCGAACCCGGGGTTGGCTCGCTCGAGACGCTCGGCCAGTGTTGCCCGGGAGATCAGTGCACCGCACGAGAGACAACGCACCTGTGCGTACGTGCCATGTAGATCGATGACCCGGCGACTGCCCGCCTTGGTGTGGAGCAGATCCACGTTCTGCGTGATCACCGCGTGCACGGCGCCGGCGCGTTCGAGACCGGCCAGGGCCCGATGACCGGCGTTGGGCCGGGCTGCGTCCATGTGCCGCCAGCCGAGATGATTCCGGGCCCAGTAGTGACGACGGAAGTCCGGGTCGCCGATGAATTGCTGGAAGGTCATCGGGTTGCGCGGGGGAGAGTCGGGACCCCGGTAGTCGGGGATTCCGGAATCCGTGGAAATGCCGGCGCCGGTGACCACACACAGACGCCGGCCGCTGAGTACGTCGAGCAGTCGGTCGAACACGCACTCCAGGGTAGCGCCGGGTCAGTAACCGACGACGGGATCGATCAGGGCGGTGAGCCGCTCACCGGCGACGAAACGGGTCACATTCAACGCCACATGATCGGCGAATGCGGGCGGACGCACGGACGGCGGGTTGGAATCGTGGGGGGTGATGATTACATTGGGCAGTTCCCAGAGCGGGTGACCGTCGGGAAGCGGCTCCGGATCCGTGACATCGAGTCCGGCGCCGCCGATGCTGCCGTTCCGCAATGCGTGCACGAGGGCATCGGTGTCGATGAGCGACCCGCGGGCCACGTTGATCACCCACGACGTCGACTTCATCTGAGCCAGTTCGGCGCCGCTCACCAGGTGATGTGTCGCGGACGTCGCGGGCGCCCCGATGACGAAATGGTCGGCCCGCGGCCACACCTCGTTCAACCTGGTGGTCGGAAGCGTTTCGATGGCACCCGGAACGGGGCTGCCCGAGCGATTCACGGCGATCACGTCGGCTCCGAGCGAGGCCAGCATGGGAATGAGTGCCCGGCCGATGCCGCCTGCGCCCACCATGGCGACCATCGCACCGCGCAGGGTGCCGACCTTGGAGTAGAAATCGTGCTGACGCCACGTTCGGGCCGCCATGTGTTCCGGCAGCGCCCTCACTCCGGCCAGGAGGAGCGTCAGGGCATGTTCGGCGACTGTGGCCGCGAACGCACCCGCAGCCGACGTCCACATGATCTGGGTATCGGGTGTGATGAGTTTCGCATCGAACCACTGCTCGACCCCGGCGGAATCGAGCTGCACCCACCGAATATTGTCCGGGAGCGGGTCGGGAAACCCGATCGGGCCCGCGGTCCACACCAACGCATCGGCGGACTCGAAGGGCGACAGACGGGCGCCGCCCCGGCGCACCGCGTCCTCGAGGAGCGGGTCCGGGGCGGGTCCGATGGCAACAGCTGGAACAGCAACGTCGTCGGCCATGGTTCGACGCTACGCGGGAACCTCGATCAACGGGTAGACACCATTTTCATCGTGTACCTCACGTCCCGTCACGGGCGGGTTGAACACGCAGAGCATGCGCATTTCGGTCTCCGGCTCGACGCGGTGCCGTTCGTGTCCGTTCAGCAGGTACATCGATCCGGGTCCGAGGTCGTAAACCTTGTCGTTGTCGAGATCGACCAATTTGCCCGTGCCCTCGACCAGCCACACGGCCTCGACATGGTTGGCGTAGTGGAACTCGTTGACAGTTCCCGCCTTGATCGTGGTTTCGTGGAAGGAGAAGCCCACCTTGTCACCGCCGAGGACGATGCGCTTGCTGCGCCAATTGCCGTCCTCGCTGGTGATGTCGCGCTCGGTGTCGGTGATTTCTGCGGTGGTGCGAACGATCATGGGTACTCCCATCCTCTCTCTAGCTGCAAACCTTGCCGGTGGCCTCGGCGAGAATGCCGAGTCCGTGGTCGAGTTCCTCGTCGGTGATGGTGAGCGCCGGTAGCAGCTTGACCACCTCGTCGGAAGGTCCGGAGGTTTCGGCGAGCAGTCCCTCGTCGAAGGCGAGTTTGCAGACCTTGCCCGCATTCTCGGCCTCGTCGAAGACGAGACCCTGAACGAGGCCGCGACCGCGGGTGAAGACCTTGCCCTCGAACTGGTTGGACAGTGCGGTGAACGCCTGATGAATCTTCTCGCCCTTGGCCAGCGTCGACTGATGCAGGGCGTCGTCGGACCAGTACTGGTCCAAGGCCACTTTGGAGGTGATGAATGCGGGATTGTTGCCGCGGAACGTGCCGTTGTGCTCGCCCGGACCCCACACGTCGAGTTCGCGTTTGAACAGCGTGAGCGCCATAGGGAGCCCGTAACCGCTGATCGACTTCGACAGGCAGACGATGTCGGGGGTGATGCCGGCGATCTCGAAGGAGAAGAACGGGCCGGTGCGCCCGCACCCCATCTGAACGTCGTCGACGATCAGCAGGATGTCGCGCTCGGCGCACAGCTCGGCCAAGGCGCGCAGCCACTCGGCCCGAGCAACGTTGACGCCACCTTCGCCCTGAACGGTTTCGACGATCACGGCGGCCGGACGGTTCAGGCCACTGCCCGAGTCGTCGAGGACCCGGGAGAACCAGTGGAAGTCCTCGGTGACTCCGTCGAAGTAGTTGTCGAACGGCATGGGAGTGGCGTGCACCAGCGGGATACCGGCTCCGGCACGTTTCATCGAGTTACCGGTGACCGAGAGCGCGCCGAGCGTCATGCCGTGGAACGCGTTGGTGAAGTTGATGATCGACGAACGGCCCGTGACCTTACGGGCAAGCTTCAACGCGGCCTCGACGGTATTGGTGCCGGTGGGGCCGGGGAACTGGACTTTGTAGTCGAGGCCCCGCGGTTTCAGGATCTTGTCCTCGAAGGTCTCGAGCAGTTCGCGTTTCGCGACGGTCGACATGTCGAGACCGTGGGTGATTCCGTCACCGACGATGTAGTCGACGAGTGCCGATTTGAGCACCGGGTTGTTGTGCCCGTAGTTGAGCGAGCCGGCTCCGGCGAAGAAGTCGAGGTAGTCCTTGCCGTTCTCGTCGCGAATCCACGATCCGGACGCCGTTTCGAAAACGGTGGGCCACCCGCGGCTGTAGCTGCGAACCTCGGATTCGAGGCTCTCGAAGATATCGGTATGAGCGTTAGTCGTACTGCTGTCAGTCATGTTGCTGCATTCCTCCGGGGCATGCTCTTAGCCGATCGTGTACAGATCTTCGGCTTCGTGTCCATCGGGAAAATCGTTGGGCGAGAATAACGTCTGCTTGGTGATCGCCGTATCTCGGCGACGCGCCAATGCGGTGAACAACGCGATCGATGCCTCGTTGTCGGGGCTGATCGTCGTCTCGAGATGGGTGATCCCTTCAGGCGCAAGACGATCGAGCAAGGCGCCCAGCATGCGTCCGGCAATTCCCTTGCCACGCTGGTCTGCGTCTACGGCGACCTGCCAGACAAACAGTGTCGCCGGGGATTCGGGGCGGATGTAGCCCGAAACGAATCCCACTACTCGTTCGTCGACCACTGCGACGATCGACGTGCGGCTGAAATCTCTGCACCACAACAGGTAGGCATAACTCGAGTTGAGGTCGAGCACTTCCGTGTTCCTGGCGATCTCCCAGAGCCGGACTCCATCAGAGATCTGTGGACTTCGAAACAACACCGCGTCCGGCGCGGTGGTCGGGATGGCACTCTTCTGAACAGGCGTCATTGGAAAAACCAACCTAACAACCATCTATGCCGATTTCACGTGCGTCGCGAAATTGGCCCGTCCGGGCACGGAGCCTTCGCAGGTGAGACGGGCAATGTGACGCTGCTCACGTTATGTAACTTTTCGACGATCCGCAAGCGACACACTTGTCCATTTCGAGATCTCAGGGCACTCGACCGCCGCTGCGGAGTCACTTCACGGCTGCCAGGGCGAAAGGCAGCACCGAGGTGGCGCCCGCCGCCCGCAGCGTCCGGGCAGCCATCGTCAGGGTCCAGCCGGTGTCGGTGAGGGTGTCGACGAGGAGAACAGGCCCCGTGGAACCCGAAAGTTCGGGGGTTTCCCACGCGTCTGCCAGACCGGCCACCCGGTAGGCGGAGTTCGCCGCAGAGACCGGCGGATGGCCGGGTCGTTGCCTCAGGACTCCCAGATGCTCGAGCCGTCCGATCTGGGCGAGCCGCTCCGCCAAGGAGGCCGCGAGAAGGGGATGGGTGGTCGATTCGACGGCCATGACGGCGGTGGGCCGCTGCGTCCAGTCCCACGATGCCAGCACGGCGATGCAGGCCTGCAAGACGTTCTCCGGTGCCGGACCGTCCGGTCCGTCCATCAGAGTGCGCAGTCGTTGTCCCCAGCCGAGGTCGGACAATCGGCCGAGGACACGGCCCGGTTCCGGACCGTCCGTAATTTTCCCCGACAACGCGACACCGAGCTTCTTCAGTCCCGAAGGCCACTGTTTCCGAGGCGCCAGGTCGATGCCCGGCCTCTCCAGCCGCGATCGGGTCTGAGCCACGGTGTCTGCATCCACAGCGGTGTCGTAGTGCGCGCCGGTGCAGTTGTCGCACCGGCCGCAGTCGGACGCCCCCTCGACCAGTCCCGGATCGTCGAGCTGCTCCCTCAGGAACTCCATCCGGCACGTGGTGATGCGTTGATAGTCGAGCATGGCCTGCTGCTCGGACTCACGGGCCCGTTCGAGACGTTCGTAGCGTTCGGCGTCGTAGGTCCAAGGCTGCCCGGTTCCCACCCAGCCCCCACGGACGCGGCGAACCGCACCGTCCACATCGAGAACCTTCAACACCATCTCGAGCCGCGTCCGCCCCAGTTCCACCAGCGGCTCCAGGGCCTGCGTGGATTGCGGCCGGTCGGGGTCGAGAACCTCGATGACCCGCCGCACGATGTGCTCACGGGGAAACGCCACCGAGGCGAAATAGCTCCAGATCTGCCGGTCTTCCGAGCCGGGGAGCAAGATGACTTCGGCGCGATCAGTGGAACGGCCCGCACGGCCCACCTGCTGGTAGTACGAGATCGGTGACGACGGCGCACCGAGGTGCACCACGAATCCGAGATCGGGCTTGTCGAAGCCCATGCCGAGCGCCGACGTAGCCACCAGGGCTTTCACGCGGTTGTCGAGTAGATCCTGCTCGAGGCCTTCCCGTTCGCCGGCATCGGTTTGTCCCGTATAGGCGGCGACGGTGTGCCCCTGCTCGGTGAGCAAGCTCGCCAGATCTCGTGCCGCCGACACCGTCAACGCATAGATGATCCCCGACCCGGGCAGGCTGTCGAGCTTCTGGGCGAGCCACGCGGCGCGGGCCGTGGCCTCAGGAATTTGCACCACCGACAGATGTAGCGATTCGCGTTCGAGCCCGCCGCGCAACACCAGCGTTTCGCCGCCGCCCACACCGAGCTGGGTCGAGACATCGGTGACCACGCGGTCGTTTGCGGTGGCCGTGGTCGCAAGCACGGGAATGCCCTGCCCGAGCTCGCCGATCAGCGTGCGGATGCGCCGATAGTCCGGGCGGAAGTCGTGGCCCCAGTCCGAGACGCAATGGGCTTCGTCGACGACGACCAGGCCGGCGTCGGCGGCGAGGGAAGGAAGAACCTGGTCGCGGAAGTCGGGGTTGTTCAGGCGTTCCGGGCTGACCAACAAGACATCCAGCTCTTGCGCCGCGACACGGGCGTGAATGTCGTCCCACTCCGTGACGTTGCCCGAGTTGATCGTGGCGGCCCGGACTCCCGCCCGTTCTGCCGACGCCACCTGATTCCGCATGAGGGCGAGAAGCGGCGACACAATGACGGTCGGCCCGTGCCCGTCGGCCCTCAACAGCTTGGCCGCGATGAAGTAGACAGCTGATTTACCCCACCCGGTCCGCTGGACGACGAGCGCGCGTCGTCGGCCCACGACGAGCGCCTCGATGGCAGTCCACTGGTCGTCCCGCAGCCGCGCTTCGGGTCCTGCCAGCTCTCGGAGCAGGCGTTCGGCCTCGTCGCGGAGTGCGGGCGTGGTGGCGGTGGTCATGACCCCATGGTGCACGACTGCTGTGACACTCCACCTGCGGCGAGGGGGAACGGCCTGCTCAGCGGTGCAGAGCTGTCTCGATGGCGGTGCGGGTGGGGGAGGATGTCGAGGCTCCTCGCCGGGTGGTCGCGAGTGCGCCTGCCGCGGTCGCGAACGGCAGTGCGGCCTCGGGGCCGCGCATCCACGACACCGCCAGAGCGCCTGCGAACGCGTCACCGGCACCCGTCGTGTCGACTACCTCGACCGAGGGGGCGTCGGCATGTACGGCGGCGCCGCCCGGGTTCGTGTACTCGGCGCCGGATCCGCCGAGTGTGGTCACCAGGTGGGGGACGGCGGAAATCACGTCGGGTCCGAGTTGCGCGGCTTCTGTCTCGTTGACCACCAGCACATCGACGAGTGCTACGAGTTCTCGGGGAAGCGGCTGAGCGGGTGAGGGATTGAGCATCACCACCGTGTCGTGTTCGGCGGCGTGCGCGGCTGCGGCGAGCACGGTCGCGACCGGTATCTCGAGTTGGCAGAGGAGCACGTCGGCGGCCGCGATGGCCTCGAGATCTGCCGGTTCGAGATCGGTCAGGGTGCTGTTGGCGCCCGGGACCACCACGATGCTGTTCTGTCCGGCGGCGTCGACGGTGATGGTCGCGATTCCACTCGGCCCGTCGACCTCGCGGAGGTGGGTGGTGTCGACTTCGGCCTCCACCAGGGTTTGGCGCAGTTCGAGGGCGAACGTATCGGATCCGACGGCGCCGATGAATGTGACCCGTCCCCCTGCCCGCGCCGCGGCGATGGCCTGATTCGCGCCTTTGCCGCCGGGGGTGGCGGCAAAGGCGCTGCCCAGAATGGTCTCGCCGGGGGCGGGTAATCGTTCGGTCGCCGTCAGCAGATCCATGTTGACGCTGCCGACCACGGCGATCCTGGGAGCGGACATGATGGAAAGACTATCCCGCGTCGACGGCGTCCGCCTCGTGCTCGGACCTCGGTGACTCGCCGGCCTTCGTCCGCCGCAACCGGCCGAGGACACGACGAGCTTCCGCCTCCGTGGCGACGGCAGGCGGCGATCCGTCGAGCGGCTTGCGGGCGGTCTCGGAGATGAGGAGGACCGCGATGGCCCCGATCACTGCGGCCACCATCATGTACATCGGAGCGACGAGATCGCTGCCGGTCGCGTCCTGCAGGGCGGTCAGCACCAGAGGCGTGGTACCACCGAAGATCGAGACGGCGAGGTTGTATCCGATCGCGAGGCCGCCGTAGCGAATTCCCGTCGGGAAGAGTGCAGGAAGGACCGAGGGGAAGACGCCGACGAACAGCAGCAGTAGTCCGCCGAGCATCGCGAGGCCGACGAAGACGGTGACGTAGTGCCCGACACCGATCAGCAGGTACGCGGGCAGCGACAGCGCGAAGAATCCGACGAAACCGGTCAGCAGCAAAGGTTTACGACCCACCCGGTCGGACAGCTTTCCGACGAAGCTGATGCACACCATCATGATGAGCATCACGACGATCATGAGGACGAGGCCGTGCGACTCGTCGTAGCCGAGCGTGTTCGACAGGTACGTCGGCATGTAGCTGAGCAGGCCGTAGTGCGCGATGTTGTAGGCGGCGACGAGGATGACGCACAGTACGAGGGGCCGCCAATTGTCGACCAGTGTCTCGCGCAACTTTCGGCCGGTGGATTCTTCTGCGAGAGAATGTTCCTCAGCCTGCTGTTGCTGCTGGAAGGCCGGCGTCTCTTCCAGCCGCAGGCGCAGGTAGAGGCCGATGAGTCCCAGGGGACCGGCGAGCAGGAACGGGATTCGCCATGCCCAGTCGACCAGAGCGTCGGCGCTGACTGCGCTGCTGATGACGGTGACGAGCCCCGCCGCCGCGACATACCCGGCCAACGTGCCGAATTCGAGGAAACTCGCGAAGAAGCCGCGACGCTTGTCGGGCGCGTACTCGGCGACGAACGTACTGGCGCCACCGTATTCGCCGCCGGTCGAGAATCCCTGTACGAGGCGAAAGAGTACGAGAAGGATCGGTGCCAGGATGCCGATCGATTCGTAGCTCGGGATCACGCCGATCGCGAAAGTGCTTCCCGCCATGAGGATGATGGTGGTGGCAAGCACCTTCTTGCGGCCGATACGGTCGCCGAGCGGGCCGAAGAAGAAACCGCCGAGCGGCCGGACGATGAAGGCTGCGGCGAAGATTGCGAACGTCGACAGTAGCTGCGCCGTGCCGCTGGCCTCGGGAAAGAACACCTCGCCGATGGTGGTCGCGAGGTAGGCGTAGACGCCGAAGTCGAACCATTCCATGGCGTTGCCGAGCATGGTCGCTTTGACGGCCCGCGAGACCGAGGCCTCGTCGATGACGGTGACGTCGGGTGACTGCGCCACCTCGTCCGCGGTGATGGAGTGATCTGGTGCATTCATGAGTCGTGCGCTCCCCAGCGCCGGTATCACCCACGCGGGGCACGTACCTGATGCACGCATCTTTTCGTCGCCCGCCGGGTGAAATGCTGGTCGGGTCTCCTGGCCACGGACCCTTCGGCGCGATGCGGCCCCCGCCGATCGGCTCTGGCTCGTGGCTGGTCCCGCCCACCGTCCGGGGTGCGGGACTACCAGCTGTAAGAGCGATTACCGTAGCAAAGGATGCGGGGGCTTGTCGGCTCGAGCCTCAGTACGCCCGGGCGTACTGCGCCGGAATCTGCGGCGTCACCTGCGCATTCAATGCCAGTGCGGCTTTTCGCGGCCAATACGGGTCGCGGAGCAGTTCGCGCCCGAGGAACACGGCGACGGCTTCTCCCGACTCCACGATTCGCTCGGCCTGCTCCGGCTCGGTGATGAGCCCGACGGCGGCGGCCGGGACCGTGGTCTCGTTCTGGATGCGACGGGCGAACGGCACCTGGTAGCCGGGCCCGACGGGGATCCGGGCGGCCGCGACGCCACCGCTGGACACGTCGACGAGGTCGACGCCGAGGTCCGCGAGGGCCTGCACGAGGGACACGGTCTGATCCGGCGTCCAACTGTCCGCGTCGAGGCCGGGCTCCTCCGAGAGCCAGTCGGTTGCCGAGACCCGGACGAAGACGGGCAACTCGGCCGGCCAGACCCCGCGTACTGCGTCGACGACCTCGAGCAGGAGGCGAATGCGGCCCGCGAAGCTGCCGCCGTACTCGTCGGTGCGGTGATTGCTGACCGGTGAGAGGAACTGGTGCAGCCGATAGCCGTGTGCCGCATGGATTTCCACCACCTTGAAACCGGCCCGCGACGCCCGCTCGGCGGCGGCGGCGAAATCGGCGACCACCTTCCGGATGTCGGCGGACGTCGCCGCGGCAGGCGGGGTGTGGTCGCCGAAACCGATCGCGCTCGGCGCCACCGTCTGCCAGGACAGCCGATCGTCGCCGTCGAGGCTCCCGCCCCCGCGCCACGGGACGTGCGCGGAGCCCTTGCGCCCGGCGTGACCGAGCTGGATGCCCGGGACCGCGCCGAAGTACTCGAGCTGTGCGTTGATCTCCGCGAAGGCCTCGGCCTGGGTGTCGTTCCAGATGCCGAGGTCGGCGGGGCTGATGCGGCCCTCCGGGCTGACTGCCGTCGCCTCGGTGAGGATCAGGCCGGCACCGCCGATGGCGCGCGTCACGAGGTGCGTCCGGTGCCAGTCATTGGGAACTCCCACATCGCGGCCCGTCACGTCGGCCGAGTACTGGCACATCGGCGCCATCCACACCCGATTGGGGACGGTGACTCCGCGGAAGGTGATGGGTTCGAACAACACACTCACTACAGCACTCCTGCCTCTGATGGTCTCGACCAGTCGCAACCTGCGCGGGGGACGAAATCATTCCCGGTCGTTCCCGCGCCGCGCTGCACAGACCCCGGTATATAGGCTGTCTTCATGACTGCAGTGACCTCCACCGCGTCGACCGGTGCCGTGGACACCCGTGAGGCCGTTCACGCGGCGGCTCGTCGTGCCCGCACCGCGTCGCGGGTCCTTGCTCTGCTCACCACCGCGCAGAAAGACGCGGTCCTGCACGCCGCGGCCGATGCGGTGCTGGCAGCTACGACTGACGTCCTTGCCGCCAATGCGGCCGACATCGAGTCGGCCCGGGCGTCCGGCACCGAGGAATCCCTTCTCGACCGGCTCCGGCTGACCGAGGCTCGGATCGAGGGAATCGCCGCCGGACTCCGTCAAGTAGCGGGTCTGCCCGACCCGATCGGTGAAGTGGTGCGCGGATCCACACTGCCCAATGGACTCGAACTGCGACAGCTCCGAGTGCCGCTGGGTGTGGTGGGCATGGTGTACGAGGCCCGTCCCAACGTCACCGTGGACGCGTTCGGCCTGGCCCTGAAGTCGGGCAACGCTGCGCTTCTGCGTGGATCCTCGTCCGCGGCGAAGTCGAATGCGGCGCTGGTCGTCGCATTGCGCGCCGCGCTGGCTGCGCAGGAGCTGCCGGAAGACGCGGTGCAATTACTGCCCACCGAGGACCGCTCGAGTGTCACCCATCTGATCCAGGCGCGCGGTTTGGTCGACGTCGTCATCCCGCGGGGCGGCGCCGGACTGATCAGCGCCGTCGTGCGAGACGCCTCCGTCCCCACCATCGAGACGGGCGTGGGTAACTGCCACGTCTACATCCATGCCGCCGCGGACCTGGAGATGGCCGAACGAATCCTGCTCAACTCGAAGACGCGGCGGCCGAGCGTCTGTAACACCGCGGAGACGGTTCTGGTCGACGCCGCCATTGCCGACGTCGCCGTCCCGAAGCTCCTGCAGGCGCTGCAGACGCACAGTGTCACCGTCCACGGAGATCTTCCCGGCATGGTGCCCGCCACCGAGACGGACTGGTCGGACGAATATCTCACCCTCGATGTGGCGCTGAAGGTCGTCGACGATCTCGATGCCGCGGTAGAGCACATCGATCGATATGGAACCGGTCACACCGAGGCGATCGTGACCGCCGACCTGTCGGCCGCGCGCGAGTTCACCGCCCGCGTCGATGCCGCCGCCGTCATGGTCAACGCGTCGACCGCCTTCACCGACGGCGAGCAGTTCGGTTTCGGCGCCGAGATCGGGATCTCCACCCAGAAGCTCCACGCCCGCGGTCCGATGGGGCTGCCGGAACTCACCTCCACGAAGTGGATCGTGTGGGGGGACGGGCACACGCGTCCGGCCTAGCGCCACAGTTCGACCACCAATTTCCGCAAGCCCATCGAAAGGAGCGAGCGTGGATCGCGCACTACCCACCACGACGCCGTTGTTCGTGAGCGTCGACGACGTGATCGTCCGGCTCGCCGAAACCGGCTACCTGGCAGACAAGGGCACCGCGACCGCGGTGTTTCTCGCCGACCGGCTCGGTAAGCCCCTGCTCATCGAGGGACCGGCGGGTGTCGGCAAGACAGAGCTGGCCCGAGCCGTCGCGCAGACGACCGACGCCGAACTGGTGCGGTTGCAGTGCTATGAGGGCGTCGACGAGGCTCGCGCGCTCTACGAGTGGAACCACGCGAAGCAGATCCTGCGCATCCAGGCCGGAGCGAGCGCAGCGACGGGGAATGTTCACGGCAGCGACAGCAGCTGGGACTCCACCAAGGCGGATGTCTTCTCGGAGGAGTTCCTGCTGTCGCGTCCGCTGCTGACCGCGATCCGGCGCGAGGATCCGACGGTGCTGCTCATCGACGAGACCGACAAGGCGGACGTCGAGATCGAGGGCCTGCTCCTCGAGGTGCTCAGCGATTTCGCGGTCACCGTTCCCGAGCTGGGAACGATCACGGCCGTCCGGAAGCCGTTCGTGCTCCTCACCTCCAACGCCACCCGTGAGTTGTCCGAGGCGCTCAAGCGTCGCTGCCTCTTCCTCCACCTCGACTTCCCGGATGCCGAACTCGAACGCAAGATTCTGGCGAGTCGAGTCCCGGAGCTTCCGGAAGCGATCGCCGAGCAGTTGGTGGCGACCATCCGGGTGCTGCGCGGAATGCAGTTGAAGAAACTGCCCTCGGTAGCCGAGACGATCGACTGGGGCCGCACGCTCCTCGCGCTCGGGTTGGACACCCTCGACGACGACGCCGTGCGGGCCACCCTGGGCGTGGTTCTGAAGCACCAATCCGACCAGCAGCGCGCCGCTGCCGAACTGCGACTGAACTGAGGGTTCCCATGGCTGCAGGTGGTCCTCCCACGTCCCGGTCGGCAACATCGGGGCCCGCCGCGCCGCACGGGTTACCCGGCCACCTGGTCGACTTCGTCGAGGCGTTGCGGCGGCGCGGCATCATGGTGGGCCCGTCGGAGACCGTCGATGCCGGGCAGGTCATGTCCGTCCTCGACCTCCTCGACCGCGAGGCACTCCGAGAGGGACTGGCGTGCGCCCTGCTACGCCGTCCCACTCACCGCTCCACGTTCGACGCTCTGTTCGATCTGTGGTTCCCCGCGGCCGTCGGGAATCGGTCGAGCGGGGCCGTCGACACCAGGCTTCCGCGAACCGAGAAGGGCGACATCGATTACGACGCCCTGCGTGAGTTGATCGTCGAGCTCCTCGCCGACGGGTCGCCCGAAGCGCTCGAGCTCACCGAACTCCTGACCGCGCAGATGGTCGAAGAACTCGGGCAGTACCAGTCGGCGAACGGGCCGTCGTTCTCCGCCTACCAGGCGTTGCGGGACGTGGCGCCCGAGACCCTGCTGAAGAAGATCCTCGACGGACTCCTGGGCAATCAGCAGGACGGCGAAGCCCGAACGACGGAGAGCTACGAATCCGAGGTGGCCAAACGCACCGCGGCGCAGCGGATCGCCGACTTCCGCAAGATGGTCGAGAAGGAGACGCGTCGGCGGTCGGCCGAGAACCTGGGCAAGGAGCGGGTGGCGTCGTACGGCGTGCCGCGGCTGGCCGAGGAAGTGGACTTCCTGCGAGCGTCGGACTCCGAGCTGACCGCTCTCAAACGTAACGTCACCCCGCTCGCCAGACTGCTGGCCAGCCGGCTCGCGGTGCGCCGCAGTCGTCATCGCGCCGGGTCGATCGATCTCCGGCGGACCCTGCGCAAGTCGATGTCCACCGGGGGAGTGCCCATCGATCTCGTCCAGCGCAAGCCGAGACGCGCACGCCCGGAACTGGTGGTGATGTGCGACGTGTCGGGTTCGGTGGCGGGGTTCAGCCACTTCACATTGCTGCTCGTCCATGCGCTGCGGGAGCAGTTCTCGCGGGTGCGGGTGTTCGCTTTCATCGACACCACCGACGAAGTCACCCGATTCTTCGACACCGGTGCAGACCTCGGGAACGCGATGTCGCGGATGATCCGCGAGGCCGACCTCGTCAGCTACGACGGGCACTCCGACTACGGCAACGCATTCGGTGTGTTCGCGGAGCGGTTCACCTCGAGCATTACCTCGCGCACCTCACTGCTCGTCCTCGGGGACGGCCGCAACAACTATCGCGACCCCAATTTGGAGGCGCTGGCGCGTCTGGTGTCGGTGGCCAAGCATGCGCACTGGCTCAACCCCGAGCCACGCGGACAGTGGGGTTCCGGGGATTCGGCCGCCAAGGTGTACAACGAGGTCATCAGCATGCACGAGTGCCGCTCCGCGCAGCAGCTCGCCTCGGTGGTCGCCGGGTTGCTCCCGGTATGACCACGTAAGCTCGGCACTCGTGGAACAGGGAACAACGGGCGCACGTCGGCGCCGTCTCGGGGTCATGGGCGGCACCTTCGACCCCATTCACCACGGTCACCTCGTGGCCGCCAGTGAAGTCGCCGACCGGTTCGGCCTCGACGAGGTGATCTTCGTACCCACCGGCAGGCCCTGGCAGAAGCAGGGAAAAGTGGTCAGCCCCGCGGAAGACCGGTACCTGATGACGGTCATCGCCACTGCGTCGAACCCACGGTTCTCGGTGAGCCGGGTGGACGTCGACCGCCGGAAGGTCACCTACACCGTCGACACTCTGCGCGATCTCCGCAGCTTCCATCCCGACGCCGAGCTGTACTTCATTACCGGTGCCGATGCCCTGGCGAGTATTCTGTCGTGGCAGGACTGGGAGGAACTGTTCTCACTGGCGAAATTTGTGGGAGTGTCGCGCCCGGGATTCGATCTCAATACCGAACATCTGGCCGCTCATCTCGACGCGCTGCCGGAGGACGCGGTCACGTTGATCGAGATACCGGCGCTGGCGATCTCCTCGACGGAATGTCGGCGGCGCGCGAGCCGGCACCGGCCTGTGTGGTATCTGGTGCCGGACGGCGTGGTCCAGTACATCTCGAAGCGGAACCTGTATCGGCCGCCGGACGCCGAGCGCCTGGACGGTGCGACGACGATGTCCGAACCGGCCCCCGGCAAGACCAAGAGCTAGCACTTTTTCAACGAACTGGAGAACATCGAGTGAGCGCAACGACCGAAGCCATCGCGATGGCACGCATCGCGGCAGTGGCGGCCGACGAGAAGCTGGCCTCCGATGTGGTGGTGCTCGATGTTTCCGAGCAGCTGGTCATCACCGACTGCTTCGTCATCGCGTCGGCGCCCAACGAGCGCCAGGTGAACGCGATAGTAGAGAACATCGAGGAACGTCTGCGTGAGGCCGGTCACAAGCCGGTGCGCCGTGAAGGCACCCGGGAGGGCCGGTGGGCGTTGCTGGACTTCGTGGACGTCGTCATCCACGTGCAGCACAACGAGGAACGTAACTTCTACGCACTCGAGCGGCTCTGGAAGGACTGCCCCACCGTCCCGGTCGACGGGATCGGCCTGCACGCCCCCGCGACCAACGGTGCTGATCCCGGCTCCGCGAACAGTGAGGAATCCGAGCAGTGACGGACGCTCCGCGCGCCCCGCGACGGCTCATTCTGCTGAGGCACGGCCAAACCGAGTACAACGCCGGAAACCGCATGCAGGGTCAGCTCGACACCGACCTGTCCGAACTCGGCCGGAGGCAGGCCCGCGCCGCTGCCGCCGTCCTCGTCGGTCGCTCACCGATCTCTATCGTGTCCTCGGACCTGCGGCGTGCGTACGACACGGCGGTGGAGATCGGCGACAACGCCGGACTGCCGGTGCAGATCGACGAGCGTCTGCGGGAAACCCATCTCGGTGAGTGGCAGGGGCTGACTCACCTCGACGTCGACGCGCGGGCACCGGGTGCGCGCGCGGCGTGGCGTAGCGACGCAACGTGGGCACCGCCCGGCGGAGAGAGCCGTGTCGATGTCGCGCGCCGCAGCACGCCGGTGGTGGCCGAGCTTCTCGAGAAGTACGAGGATTGGGCCGAACAGCCCGTCGTCCTGGTTGCCCACGGCGGATTGATTGCTGCACTCACCGCGGCGCTTCTCGATCTTCCTGTCAGTCATTGGCCGGTGCTCGGTGGTCTCGGTAACACCAGCTGGGTGCAGCTCAGTGCGCACGGAAACTCCGACTCGCCGAGCTGGCGCCTGGACGTCTGGAACGCATCCGCGAGCGTGGCAAGTGACGTCCTCTGACATGGAGGCCGGTTCCGGAGAGCGGCCGGTCCTTCTCGTGCTCGCCGATTCACTGTCCTACTACGGGCCCAAGGGCGGCTTGCCGTCCAACCATCCCGACATCTGGCCCAACATCGTTGCGCGCGAGCTGGACTGGGATGTGGAGCTTGTTGCGCGGATCGGTTGGACCAGTCGTGACGTCTGGTGGGCCCTGACCCAGGACCCCCGCGTGTGGTCGGCCGTCCCCCGGGCGGGTGCTGTTGTGTTCGCGGTCGGGGGAATGGATTCGCTCCCGTCCCCGCTGCCCACCGCGATGCGGGAGCAGCTCCGCTACATTCGTCCGCCCGCGCTGCGCCGGGTCGTGCGTACTGCCTACCAATGGTTGCAGCCGCGGCTGTCTCCGCTCGGATGGCCGGTCGCGTTGCCCCCGAAGTTGAGCGTCGAGTACCTCGAAAGCTCCCGGGCGGCGCTCGAATACATGCGACCGGAACTGCCCGTCGTCGGCACTCTCCCGTCCGTCCACCGCAGTGAGGCCTACGGCAAGGTGCACTCCGGCCGGCCGGGTGCTGTCGCGGCCATCACGGCGTGGGCGGAGGACAAGAACGTTCCGCTCGTCGACCTCGCGGAGGCTGTGCGAGCCGACATCTTCGGTGGCCGAGGCAATCCGGACGGAATCCACTGGGGCTGGGACGGTCACGCCCAGGTAGCGGCGGCCATGCTGACCGCTCTTCGTGCCACCGGAGCGGCACCGATGCTGGGCGAAGACATCACTGCCGCGGACGCGGTGTCGAGCAGGGCCGAGTAGTCCCATGCCCGTTGTCGTTGTCACCGATTCGTCGGCCTCGCTCGTTCCCGAGGTCGTCGAGGAGCAAGCAATCCAGGTCGTGCCCCTTCATGTTCTCAGCGGCGACGAGGACTTTCGCGAGGGAATCGACGTCATTCCGGAGGACCTCGCCGGCGTCACCACCGCGGGTGCCTCGCCCGGCGAGCTGTCCGAGGCCTATGCGGCGGCGTGGGAAGCGAGCGAGGGCGCCGGCGTGGTCGCCGTGCACATTTCCCGCCAGTTGTCGGGAACCTGGGAGGCCGGACGACAGGCGGCGCAGGAGTTCGACGGTCGCGTGCGCATCGTCGATTCCCAGTCGGCTGGAATGGGTTTGGGATACCCGGTGCTGGAAGCAGCACGGTTGGCGATGAGCGGTGCCGACCTCGAGACGGTGTACCGGCGGGCTGTCGACGTAGCGGGTCGCAGCCGTTGCCTGATTGTCGTGGACCGGCTCGATCAGTTGCGCCGCGGGGGGCGGATCGGCGCTGCGGCCGCGTTGCTCGGCACCGCGCTGGCGATGAAACCGGTGCTGCATCTCGTGGATGGACGACTCGTCCTGAAGGAGAAAACCCGGACCTCCACCAAGGCGATGGCGAAGATGATCGATTCCGCCGTCGAGCTGGCAGGGGTGGACAGAACCTCGGTGGCTGTGCATCACATGCATGCACCCGACCGGGCCGAGTCGGTCGCGCAGCGGCTGAAAGAACGAATTCCGCAGGTCAGCGACCTCGTAGTCACTGATTTCAGTTCGGTGATCGGGGCCCACGTGGGGGCAGGCGCTGTGGGCGTCGTTCTCTGCCCGGAGCCCGCCGAGGGCTATCCAGACGCCGATTCATCCACAACCTCGAGCTGATCCACAGGCCAATTTTTCTCGCCCACAACCTCGCTGATCGGCCGCCGCGACGTTCTACCTTCTCTGCATGGGCAACAGGGAAGAGCGTTCGCGAGGACGGAGCCGTCTTGCGTTCATCACGTCGGGGGAGGACGCGCATCTTCCTCCGGGTGCGGTAGCCCCGTCCGGCCCCTCCACACCGGGATGGTTGGCGCACGCCGAGGACGCCGAAACCGAGGACGCGCCGTCGTGGTCTGCGCAAGGGCGATGGTCCCGCGCCCTTCCGGAACGCTGGCGGGATGCGCGCGTCGACCCCGGCCGCGCAGGCGCAGCCGTCCTCGTCATAGTGGGGCTGATTCTGGCGACAGTCGCCGTGATCAGTGTTCGCAGCGGTCAGCCGGAGGCGCAGGCCGTGCCCTCCCTTCCCCTTGCGCACGTCCGTTCGGAGGCCACCCCCGCCGCGGAGCCGGCCGAGGCAGCTCGGCCGCTGCTTCCGCCGCCGGTGGACGAAATCGTGGTGAGCGTGGTCGGTTTGGTGAGCACGCCCGGGCTCGTGCGGCTGCCGCCTGGCTCACGGGTTGCCGACGCACTCGCCGCCGCGGGAGGAGTGCGCACCGGCGGAGACATTCTCGCTCTCAATCTGGCGCAACGACTTTCCGATGGTGACCAAATCGTGGTTGGGGTGGCCGCGCCCGGAGCGGCGCCCAGTGCGGTGGGCGGCGTCTCCACTCCGGGCGCCGCACCGGCGGACGGGAAGGCAACGACGGGCGGGCTCGTCGATCTGAACACGGCCACGGAGACCGAGCTCGATGCCTTGCCCGGCGTCGGCCCGGTGACCGCGGCAGCCATCATTGCGTGGCGCACCACCAATGGGAAGTTCACGGACGTGGCCCAACTCGGCGAGGTGGACGGGATCGGGCCGGTGCGCCTCGAGAAGCTACGGTCGCAGGTCACCGTGTGAGGTCCGAGCGGGAGTCGCACCGGCTCGACGTCCGCCTCGTTCCCTTCGCTGCGGCCTGCTGGGCAACGACCGGAGGCGGGATCCTGTGGGGTTCACGAACCGCG
This sequence comes from Rhodococcus sp. MSC1_016, assembly GCF_023667485.2. Taxonomy (NCBI): domain Bacteria; kingdom Bacillati; phylum Actinomycetota; class Actinomycetes; order Mycobacteriales; family Nocardiaceae; genus Rhodococcus; species Rhodococcus sp. MSC1_016. Next base: position 3,030,911 of record NZ_JAMOZI020000001.1, on the reverse strand, counting down.
TTGTGCGTGGTGGGTGGCTCGTTTCTCGTTGCTGTCGCGCTGGTCGCGGCGAGTGTTCGGTCGGGTGACTCCCGGTGGACAGCGCATCGGACGACGGCACTGGCGCTTCTTCTGTTCGGATGCGTGTGTAGCACGGCCGTCGCCGTGCGGGTACAGGCCGCCGAGACGCACCCGATGGTGAACCTGGCGTCGAACGGTGCGTGGGTGACGTTGGTGATCGAAATCGCCGACGACCCACAGCAGCTCGCGAGTTTCGGCCGACGGGTCCGCGTCGACGCGCATCTGCGCGAGATACGCAAAGCCACCGAGACTGTTCACGCGAGTGGGTCGATAGTCGTACTCGCCCCGTCCGATGGGTGGTCCGGTCTGCTGCCGGGACAGGAGGTGGTCCTGCGAGGGCAGGTGAGCCCGCCGATGCACCGCGACCTGACTCTGGCCACGGTCCGGGTGTCCGGTCCACCCTCGGAAGTGGGACCGGCACCTCCTCACCAGCGATGGGCGGGCACCCTGCGCGCCCGGTTCACAGTCGCGGCCGCCGTTCTGCCGCCCGACGAGGCCGGACTGCTGCCTGGGCTGGTGGTGGGGGATACGTCGTCGCTGTCGGCCGAGGTGAAGGACGATTTCACGACAACCGGACTGACACACCTGACGGCGGTGTCCGGCGCGAACGTCAGCATCCTCCTGGGAGCGGTGTTGCTCCTGGTCCGGGCGCTCGGACTCGGCCCGCGGGCCGGCGCCGTTCTGGCGGCCGGCGCGCTGGTCGCTTTCGTCGTAGTGGCGAGGCCGTCGCCCAGCGTGCTGCGCGCCGCGGCGATGGGCTCGGTTGCGTTGCTCGCTCTCGTGAGCGGTCGGCGAAAGCAGGCGGTACCGGCTCTCGCCGCGGGTGTCATCGTGTTGCTGATGTGCTTTCCGGCGCTGGCTGTGGACTTCGGTTTTCTCCTGTCCGTCACGGCCACCGCGGCGTTGATCGTCGTCGCGCCGGTCTGGGTGGACCTTCTCGTTGAGCGGCGATGGCCGCGCGCGGCAGCGGAAATGGTGGCCGTCGCAGTGGCTGCCTTCGCGGTGACCGCGCCCATCGTCGCCGCAATGACGGGGACCGTGAGCGCGGTGTCGGTGGGGGCCAATCTCCTGGTCGCGCCTGTCATCGGAATCGTCACGGTGCTCGGCGCCGTCACCGCCCTCGTATCAGCGGTCTCGGTGCCGGTCGCGGAAGTGACGGTACGCCTGACGCAGTGGCCACTCTGGTGGCTCGTCACCGTGGCCGACCAGGGGTCGCGGATCCCCGGGGCGTCGATACCGGTCCCGTCGGGGCCGGTAGGCGCACTGTCCGTCCTCGCCTGCACAGTCTTGATCGGGGTGGCGTTGCGCTTCCGACGATTCCGCCTGCTGCTGTTCGGGGCCGCGGTCGGTCTCGCGCTGCTCTGGGCACCGGTGTGGCCTGCCTCTCTCGCCGGCGCTGTGTGAGTACGCCGCCGTGCGGGCAACCTGCTCGGAACTCGACGACACAGGAGGATTCCTCATGCAGGTCGGTTTCAAGCTCATGGCCGAAACGTTCGATCCACGGGAAATCGTGCGCCAAGCGGTGGAGGCCGAGCGTGCGGGTTTCGACTTCGTCGAGGTGAGTGATCATTACCATCCTTGGCTCTACAGTCACGGCCACTCGGGATTCGTGTGGTCGATGCTCGCCGCGGCCGCCGCCCGAACCAGCACCATCGGCTTGGCAACGGGTGTCACCTGCCCGTTCGTCCGCTACCACCCCGCAATCATCGCGCAGGCCGCCGCCACCACCGCAGTGCTGAGCGAAGGGCGCTTCAAACTCGGCCTGGGCTCGGGAGAGCGTCTCAACGAACATGTGGTGGGCGGTGGGTGGCCGTCGGTGCGGGTGCGGCACGAGATGCTGCGCGAATCGCTCGACATCATTCGACTGCTGTGGTCGGGTGGCTACCACTCCTACGAGGGCAAGCACCTGACGTTGGACGACGCCCGCGTGTACGACCTGCCCGAGGTGCCGCCCACGATTGCCGTCGCGGCAGGGGGCGCGGAAGCCGCGCGGCTCGCCGCGGAACTGGGCGACGGGTTGTTCGCCACCGAACCCGACGCCGAACTGGTGCGGGCGTACTCCGACGCCGGCGGATCGGGGCCCAAGTACGGTGAAGTGCCGCTCGCGTGGGCGCCGGACGTGGAGTCGGCCGTGAACTCGGCGCACGACAAGTTCCGTTTCGGTATGACGGGATGGAAGGTGCAGGCGGAGCTGCCGAACCCGATCAACTTCGAGGCGGCCACGGCGACAGTACGTCCGGAGGATGTCCAGGAAGGGATGGCGTGTGGTCCTGACGTGCAGCGTCATCTGGAGGTGGCCGGTAAGTTCGTCGACGCCGGGTTCGATCGTCTGGCGCTGATCAACGCGGGTCCCGACGTCGATGGATTCTTCGAATTCTTCGCGAACGAACTGAGCGAACCGTTACGGGCACTTCCGTAGGCCGCACCGATTGCGGATTCGATGCGCGATGTGTGTATGCCGCGCGGCAACTGCGACTACCATCCGGTGACAAATACTGCGGCGAATGGTCCTGAAGTGCATCCGCATTGGAGGTGAGAGGTATGTCGGAAGCTGAGCAGGCAGATCTCGATGTGGACGATGTCCTCGACGCGGGTCAGGTTCGCCGGGCGCAGCGCGTCGTCGCCGCATCATCGCTGGACGCCGACGATTGCCGGTTGCTGCTGTCCATGCTGGGCATTGCCGGGAACCCGGAGTCCGCCGAGCTGGAGTGAAGTCGGGGGCTGAACTGGTGCCGGTCAGCTCAGGTTCTTGTGGTGGTGAACGATGATTTCCTCAGCCAGCGCCGAGATCTTGACGTTCATTTCCTGAGATGTCGCCTGCAGGATCGCCAGCGCCTGGTCTTCGGTGATGTTGTGAAACGCCATCATCAAGCCCAATGCCTTCCCTATCTCCCGATTGCTGGTCAACCCCGCCCGTAACGTCTCCGCTTCGAGGTGCTCATGCGCAGCGGTGAGGGCTACAGCGGCGAACGATGCGAGCATGATCCCCTGTTCGACGGATGCTGCCGTCAACGCGCCGGGCGTATCGGCGAAGAGGTTGAGGGCGCCGACCTTCCGACGCCGGACGACGAGGCGGAACCCGGCTGCACCGCGAACCGGGGTCTCGGCGAGCACCCGGCGCACCAATCGTGGCCACTCGTGTGCGGCGGTCAGGTCCGGTACCAATTGCGGTGTCTCCTCGACGATGGCATCGACACACGGACCTTCGTTTTCGCTCCGCTCCAATTCGTCCACCCGGGCGGCGATGGTGTCATTGGCCGCGGCGGTGACGAATCGACCCTTCTCGTGAAGCATCAGGCTGGCGTGGGAACAGCCGTCGACGAGAATGGGGGCGACATCGCAGACTGCTTGCTGGACATCCCGAAAGTCCGCGCCGGCGTATACCAGTTCGGCCAATCCTGTCAACGATGCCGACGCTTTGTCGACAGGCTGTGAGCGAGTCGCTTCCTGCTCGTCGTCCCGCATCGGGTCCTCCACATCCGGGCACGCCCAGTGTTGACGCCCAGTCTGCCAGATGGGGGTCGGGCCGTGCCCCGGCCGGAAGAATTGCTGGAACCGACTCGGGAATCCTTGTCGGCAGCGAAGATGGCGGCATGGTGCCGTCCGCCGATAGTCCACTCGTGACCATCGCTCAGGGAACCGCGCGAGGCGTGCGCTTCGCCGGCGCACTGGTGTGGAAGGGGATACCCTATGCGGCTCCGCCGATCGGCGACCTGCGCTTCCGCGCCCCACAGGCTGCTGCGGCGTGGGAGGGCGTGCGCGACTGCTCGGTGTTCGGGCCGATAGCACCGCAGAACGAGCACGGGCCGCTGCCCATCGACCCCGGCCTCACGGTCGACGAGGATTGCCTGTCACTGAACGTCTGGGCCCCCGAAGGTCCGCAGCATCGACCACGCCCCGTCATGGTGTGGATTCATGGTGGTGCCTACTACCTCGGGTCCTCGGCGCAGCGGATGTTCGATGCCTGCCATCTGGTGGAGCGCGGCGACGTCGTGGTGGTCACGATCAATTATCGACTGGGTGCTCTCGGTTTCCTGGACTTCTCGTCGTTCTCGACGGCAGAGCAGCCTTTCGATACGAACCTCGGTCTCCGCGATCAGATCGAGGCGCTGAAGTGGGTGCGAGCGAACATCGCCGCGTTCGGTGGCGACCCGGCCGATGTGACACTGTTCGGCGAGTCCGCGGGGGGCGGCGCGGTGACCACTCTGATGACGTCGCCCGCCGCGGAGGGACTCTTCCACCGGGCGATCGCCGAGAGTTCACCCGCGACCTCGGTCTACGGCAGCGAGCGCGCGGCGTCTATTGCCGAGTCGTTCCTCGAACTAGTCGGACTAGCTCCCGCCGAGGTGGGACGTCTCCGCGATCTTCCCGTCGACGTGTTGACTGCGGCCTGCGTGGAACTCGTGCAGCAGGTGCCTGCTCGCGTCCCCGGCACGCTGGCGGTTGCGCCCACCGTGGACGGTGACGTGGTACCGCACTACCCGGTGGCCGCGTTCCGTCACGGCCTCGCGCACAAGGTGCCGCTGCTGATCGGGACCAACAAGGACGAGGCGTCGATGTTCCGGCTGATGAAGTCTCCGCTCATGCCCATCACCCCGGACGCCGTCCACCAGATGTTCGTGGCGATCGCGGCCGACAACCCCGACCTGCCGGTGGACGAAGAGCAGCAGGTGGAGGCGGCATACCCCGATTACCCGAAGAGGCGGTCCGCAATGGAGATCTCGCGGGACGCTGCTTTCCGGATGCCCACTTTGTGGATCGCCGAGGCCCACAGTCGCGTCGCACCCACGTGGTTGTATCGGTTCGATTACGCCACGCCTTTTCTCCGGGCGGCGCGAATCGGTGCGACCCACGGGACGGAAGTGCCCTATGTGTTCGGGAACTTCGGTGTCGTCCCCCGGGACCCCACCTTCAAGCTCGGTGGCCGCCGGACCGCCGCTCACGTATCCGATCGGATTCAGCGGCGGTGGCTGTCCTTCGCGTCGGCGGGCAGCCCGGACGGCGGGGAAACCGAAACGCCCTGGCCACGGTACGACGAGACGGACCGCGCCACGCTGTTGATCGGCAAGGCGGATGCGGTGGTGGGGGACCCCGATCGGGATCTTCGCCGTGCATGGGGTGAAGAGGTGATCGGCTTCACGTGAGCGGGTGCTCCGGTTTCGTATCGACCGATCGGGGGATACCTCTCGGATGGGCGCTGCAGCAAGGGAATCGGTTCGAAACCTCACCGTCGGCGTCGAGGAGGAGTTTTTCCTGGTCGACTCCTCGGGGCATCTCTCCGACGCGGGACCCGATGTGGTGGCGGAAGCCGGTGAGGAAATCCAGGGACTGCAGCGGGAACTGTCCCGGCCCCAGATCGAAACGGCGACCGGTGTGTGCTCCACCGGTGAAGAGGTGCACGAGCAATTGCGCACTCTGCGCAGCAGTCTGGTGAAGGTTGCCGCGGACCGCGATCTCCTGCTCCTGCCCAGTGGCACCCCGCTGATGGTCGAGGAAGGTCCCGCTGCCATCACGCCGACACCGCGCTACCAGAAGATGGCTCGTCGTTTCGGGCCGATCGTCGATTCGGTCACTACGTGTGGCTGCCATGTTCACGTGGGGATACCGAACCGTCAGATCGGTGTACAGGTGAGCAACTACATCCGAGGATGGCTGCCCGTCGTCCTCGCGCTGGCCGCGAACTCGCCATTCCACAGCGGGCAGGACACCGGCTACCACAGCTGGCGTCACATCCTGTGGTCGCGCTGGCCATCCGCAGGCCCGCCGCCGCGTTTCGACTCCGCTGAGGAGTACGAGGACACCGTGACCGCGATGATCGCCAGCGGCGCTGCTCTCGACCGCGGCATGATCTATTGGCACGTTCGACTGTCCGACGCGCAGCCGACCATCGAGATTCGGATCGCGGACGTCGCCATGACCGCCGCGCACGCGTCCGTGTACGCCATTGCGGTGAAGGGGCTGGTCGCGCGGGCGTTGCGGTACATCGACGACGGGGTGTCCGTCGACTCACCGCGGATCGAACTCTTACGTGCGGAGCAGTGGCGGGCAGCCCGAGAAGGGCTCGACGGGGAATGTACGAGTCCGGTTTCGGCCCGGCCTCTGGCGATCCGGCGGCAACTCGAATTGCTGCACGACACGGTGAGTGACGTCCTCGGCGCGGAGGATCGGGGCTTCCTCGAAGCCGGACTCGATTCGATGCTCCGTGACGGAACGGGCGCAGAGCAGCAACGCGCCGAGTTCGAACGGCGCGGCTCGCTGGCCGACGTGCTGGCATTCCTGACGCGAGAGGTGATCAGTTGAGGTCGCGTCCGTCCGATAGGCGCCGGGGGTCGCCGTCCGTGTCCGCCGCCCGTGGCACGATTGTCGCGTGAGCACCCCAACCCAGCTCGAACAACTTCACCTGGTCCTCGGCGACGAGGAATTCCTCGTCGAACGCGCGGTGTCGACCGTGGTCGCCCAGGTCCGGGCCACTGCTGCCGTCGCGCAGGGTGCTGAACTGCCCGTCAACCGGCTGCGGGCCGGTGATGCCGGTGCAGCAGAACTGGCCGAGCTGCTGAGTCCGTCCCTGTTCGCGGAAGACCGGGTGGTGGTGCTCGAGTCCGCCGCGGAGGCGGGTAAGGATGCGGTCGCGCTCATTCTCGACGCCGCAGCAGACCCGCCGCCAGGTGTCGTACTCGTGGTTCTGCACTCCGGCGGTGGGCGTGCAAAGGCGATGACCGGCTCCCTCGAGAAACTCGGCGCGGTCACTCACCAGTGCGCCAAGTTGAAGTCCGGTGACATCATCGGCTTCATCCGCGGCGAGTTCCGAACGCTAGGCGTCCGGGTGTCACCGGAAGTGGTGCAGACCGTGTTCGAGGGTGTGGGCTCGAATCTGCGAGAACTTGCGGCCGCCTGCTCACAGCTCACCGCTGACACCGGCGGGAAGATCGACGTGGCTGCCGTTCAGCGGTACTACTCGGGCAAGGCCGAGGTGACCGGGTTCGATGTTGCGGACAAGGCTGTGGCCGGGGACACGGCGGGTGCCAGGGAAGCGCTGCGATGGGCCATGCTGCGTGGGGTACCGCACGTGCTGCTCGCGGACGCGCTCGCCGACGCGGTGCACTCGATTGCGCGCGTGGCGCCCGCAGGCAGGGGGGATCCGTTTCGGATGGCGTCCGAGCTGGGTATGCCGCCCTGGAAGATCAAGAAGGTGCAGGCTATCGCCAAAGGGTGGACTCCGGCGTCCGTCGGCGAAGCGTTGCGTATCGTCGCCGCTCTCAACGCAGACGTGAAAGGTGCCGCTGCGGACGCGGACTATGCCGTCGAGAGCGCGGTCGGACGCGTATCGCTGCTACGGCAGCTCTGATCGGCGCACGACAACAGCCGCTCGATCCGAGGACCGAGCGGCTGCTGGAGAGCTACGACGAAGGTGTCGTCAGATCTTGTTGAGAGCCTGCGCGAGAGCAGACTTCTTGTTGGCAGCCTGGTTGGCGTGAATGACGCCCTTGCTGGCCGCCTTGTCGAGCTTGCGGCTGGTGGCGACGAGGAGCTCGTTGGCCTTGTCCTTGTCACCGGCCGCCGCAGCCTCGCGGAACGAGCGGATGGCCGTGCGCAGCGAGGACTTCACCGACTGGTTACGGAGTCGGGCCGCCTCGTTGGTACGGATCCGCTTCACCTGGGACTTGATGTTGGCCACGCGTAAAATCCTGTCGTCTTAAGCTGGATACGGTCTAGAAAGCTGTGGGCGCACACTTATGCACCGACAGGCGAGATTACCAGTGATCGGGGTCCGATCTCAAACCGGACCCCGGACGCGCCGGGGACAGGGCGGCTGCGCTGCTGAACGGGTGTACATGTAGCAGCATGTCTGGGATGACGCCCCCAGCATCGAAGTCGTCAAGAGTAACGAAGTCGCAGGGAAGCACGAAGGCGCCGGCTCCCATCTCGGGCGACAGCAGACAGAAGGGCGTGAAAGCGTCAGCAGCTCAGTCGCGAGCCTCTGTGACGACCCGATCACGCACGCCGGCGCGGCCCGCGCACGTGTTCGACGGCTATGTCGACGTGGGAGGGTACGGGCTGGCGTTCGACGAGATGTTCGACCGTGACGGAAGTGTCCGGCCGCCCTACAAGGGTGTCTTCAAGGCCCTCGAGCCGGCCGACAGCGCTGATCTCGCCGCCCGCTCCGAGGCGCTGGGCAGGGCCTTCATCGACCAGGGCGTGACATTCTCCCTCTCCGGTCAGGAACGGCCGTTTCCGCTCGATCTCGTCCCCCGGGTGATCGCCGCCGCGGAGTGGACGCGCCTCGAGAAAGGGATCAAGCAGCGCGTAAAAGCGCTCGAGATGTTTCTCCACGACGTCTACGGGGAGCAGCGCATCCTGCGCGATCACGTCCTCCCGAAACGATTGGTCACCTCGTGTGAGCACTTCCATCGGGAGGCGTCGGGCATCGTTCCACCCAACGGTGTGCGCATTCACGTGGCCGGTATCGACCTCGTTCGTGACGAGAACGGCGTGTTCCGCGTACTCGAGGACAACCTGCGCTCGCCGTCGGGAGTGTCCTATGTGATGGAGAATCGCCGCACCATGGCGCGCGTCTTCCCCGACCTGTTCATGTCCCATCGCGTGCGTTCGGTCGGCGACTACTCCACGCATCTGCTGCGCGCACTGCGGGCGTCCGCCGCGCTCAACGAGGCCGACCCGACCGTGGTGGTGCTCACTCCCGGTGTCGCGAACTCTGCCTATTTCGAGCATTCACTGCTCGCGCGCCAGATGGGGGTGGAACTCGTCGAGGGCCGCGACCTCTTCTGCCGCGACAACATGGTCTACATGCGCACCACCGAGGGTGAGCGCCAGGTGGACGTCATCTACCGCCGCATCGACGACGACTACCTCGACCCGATGCATTTCCGGCCGGATTCGGTATTGGGTGTGGCCGGTGTTCTCAACGCCGCGCGGGCCGGCAACGTCGTCATCTCGAGTGCCGTCGGAAACGGTGTCGCCGACGACAAGCTGGTCTACACCTATGTGCCGCAGATCATCGACTACTACCTCGGTGAGAAGCCGCTGCTCGCGAACGTCGACACGTTCCGGTGCTGGCTCGACGACGAGTGCGAGCAGGTGCTTGACCGCGTGGACGAACTGGTCATCAAACCGGTGGAAGGTTCGGGTGGCTACGGCATCGTCTTCGGTCCCGACGCCTCACCCAAGGAACTGAACACGATCACCCGGAAAATTAGGGCAGACCCGCGGGGATGGATCGCCCAGCCGCTGGTCCAGTTGTCCACGGTGCCGACCAAGATCGGTGACGAGCTCGTGCCCCGGCACGTCGACCTTCGCCCGTTCGCGGTGAACGACGGCGAGGACGTGTGGGTGCTGCCAGGGGGACTGACCCGGGTTGCCCTGCCCGAGGGTTCTCTCGTGGTCAATTCCAGTCAGGGCGGTGGCAGCAAGGACACTTGGGTGCTCGCCAGCCGAACCTCGGATGAGGAACAGGAACTCGCGGGGGAGGAACTCGTCACCGAACCTGCGCAGACCGCAGAAGCCGAGCAGGGTCCCGAACTCAGTACGTCGCAACAGCAACAGCAACAGCAACAGCAGCAGCAGCAGCAGCAGAAGAAGTGTGGAGGTGAGGGCTGATGCTGGCGAGAAACGCGGAATCGTTGTACTGGATCGGCCGGTACGTCGAGCGTGCCGACGACATGGCGCGGATTCTCGACGTCGCGGTGCATCAACTGCTCGACGATGCGTCGGTGAATCCGGACCGAACGTCCCGGCTGCTCCTGCGGGTTCTCGGGATCCCTGCTCCGAGTACAGAACTCGACGTGCGCTCGGTCACCGAACTCGTCGCCTTCAGTCGCAATCAGGTCGGCTCCATCATCGACTCGCTCGCCAGCGCACGCGAGAACGCCCGAGGCGCCCGCGAGGTCACGTCGAGTGAGATGTGGGAGTGCCTCAACGCCACGTACAACGGTCTGGCGGAACGCGAACGCGCAGCCAAACGCCTAGGGCCGCACGAGTTCTTCCGCTACGTCGAGGAGCGCGCGGCGATGTTCGCCGGTCTCGCCGACTCGACGATGAGTCGTGACGACGGCTACCGCTTCCTGCTGCTCGGCCGCTCGATCGAACGTGTCGACATGCTGGCGCGAATGCTGCTGTCCCGCGCGGGCGACCGACCGTCGTCGCCGGCATGGGTGACGGTTCTGCGTTCGGCGGGCGCTCACGACACGTACCTGCGCACCTACCGCGGCGCGCTCGACGCCAACCGCGTCGTCGAGTTCATCCTCCTCGACCGCTTGTTCCCGCGGTCGGTGTTCCATGCCATCCGGCAGGCGGAACAATGTCTCGCGGAACTCGACCATCAACCCGACAGCCGGGTGGGACCGCGCGCCGAGGCGCAGCGTCTGCTGGGACGGGCGCGGAGCGAACTCGAGTTCCTGCCTCCCGGTGTTCTCCTCGAGGACCTCCAGGACCGGTTGGTGGGCTTGCAGGACACCTGCCGTGAGCTCGGAGAAGCGATCGCACTGCAGTATTTTCACGCCGCGCCGTGGGTGGCGTGGACCGATGCACGGGCCGTCGGCGCAGAAGCCGTCGTGGAGGGAGAGTTGTGAGCTGGCGAATGAGGGTGGTGCACACCACCGGTTATGCCTACGACGCGCCGGTGACGTCTTCATACAACGAGGCGCGGCTCACGCCCCGCGGCGACAGCAGGCAGACGGTGATTCTCAACCGAGTGGAGACCACACCGGCCACCCGTTCGTATCGCTACACCGACTACTGGGGTACCGCGGTCACCGCCTTCGATCTGCACGCGCCGCATCGGGAACTCGAGGTCACAGGGCTGTCGGTCGTGGAGACGGAACCGTTCTCACCTCCCGAGGAGTCGGTGGATTGGGACGAACTGGCGGGGCCGGCGGTGACGGACCGGTTCAACGAGCAGCTCAGTAACACCCAGTACGCGCCCCGCAACCGGAAGCTCGACGCGATCGCTCGCGACCTCCGGAAGGGGTGTACGCCCGAGGAAGCCGTTGTGGCCGCAGCGGACTGGGTGCACGCGGAGATGGCGTACGTTCCCGGGACCACGGGCGTGCACACGTCGGCAGTCGAGGCCTGGGCCGAACGGGAAGGCGTATGCCAGGATTACGCCCACCTGACGCTCGTCCTGTTACGGAGCATGGGGATTCCCAGCCGGTACGTGTCGGGATATCTGCACCCGAAAGCGGATGCGGCACTGGACGACACGATTGCGGGGGAGAGCCACGCCTGGGTGGAGGCATGGACCGGCGCGTGGTGGGGGTACGACCCCACCAACGCTGTGGCCGTCAACGAGCAGCACGTGTCGGTGGGTGTCGGGCGCGACTACGCCGACGTCCCGCCGCTCAAGGGAATTTTCTCGGGAGGGCAGGCAACAGATCTCGAAGTCGTCGTGGAGATCACACGCCTGGCGTAAAGTCCGGCGCAGAACTGTGGAAAGCAAGGACTAACGATCCATTCCGACGAAGGTGGGTTCAATGTCTCCAACCGCACAGGAATACGTAGAGGTCGAGCCGATCTCGGATATCAAGAAATACTCGGCGGAGGCAATCGGCACTTTCGTGCTGGTTTTCTCGGCAGTGGGCACGGCGGTGTTCGCCGGAGCCAAGGTCGGCAATCTCGGTGTGGCCCTAGCTTTCGGACTGACGCTCCTCTTCCTCGTCTACGCCATCGGTCCCATTTCCGGGTGTCACGTCAATCCGGCCGTCACCATCGGACATCTGGCCCTCGGCCGAGTGTCGGTGGTCCGGGCCGGCCTGTACATCGTGGCCCAGGTGATCGGCGGCCTCCTCGCAGGACTCGTCATCTACGCCATCGCGCAGAGTCTGCCGTCGTACGACCGCAAGGCCGACGGGCTCGGGGCCAACGGCTGGGGTGAGCACAGCCCCTCGGCGATCAAAGGCCCTCTGGGCGGCATTCTGGAGAACGGATACGGCATCGGTGCTGCGATGATCGTCGAGGTCCTCCTCACCGCTTTGCTCGTGTTCGTCGTCCTGGCCTCGACCGACCAGATCTCGGATGTACCGCTGGCCGGTGTGTCCATCGGCTTCACCCTCGCGGTGATCCACCTGGTGTCCATTCCGATCGACAACACGTCGGTGAACCCCGCCCGCAGTCTCGCCGTGGCCCCGTATCAGGTCGGCGCGCTGTCGCAGGTGTGGTTGTTCCTCGTTTTCCCGTTGATCGGCGGTGCGGTGGGCGCCCTGGCCTACCGCTCGCTGTTCGGCAGGTACGACCGCCTGCAGAGTTGACGAAAGCCGGCTCCCTCGGCGAATGCCGGGCACGCACCCCTCGGTGCGTGCCCGGCCTTACTGTCCCGGCGAATCTCACTGCCAGCTGAAATCGGCCCTCAGCCGCCTTGCCACGAGCTCGAACGTCGTCCGCTCCATGACGGCGCCCTCGCGCCGGATCCCTTCCTCGGGCACGTCGAGCACCCGGTCGAGGCGGACCCAGCTCGGGCGACCCTCGGAGTCCCAGGAACCCGAGCCGACCGCCACCCAGTCGCGGTCACCGTCGTGCTTGCTCTGCGAAGACAACATCAGGCCCAGGAGCGTCGCGCCGTCCCGCCCGACGACCAGTACGGGCCGGTCCTTGCCCTGTGCCGGATCTTCCTCGTACGCCACCCAGGTCCACACGATCTCGCCAGGGTCCGCGCGCCCGTCCAGGTCGGGGGAGTACTGCACCTTGCGGGCACGGTGGGCAGTCGGCGCGGAGTTCGCGGTAACCGGGCGGCCAGCGCTCGGCTTCGGCGCGGTGGTGGCCGAACCGGTCAGCACACCGGCTGCGCGGTCGAGTGCGCCGGACTTCTGCAGCTGCTGCAGCAACTGGGGGCCCTTGTCTCGCGCCAGTTTGGCCAGTGTCTTCCCGATGCTGCTCCACGTGCTCGCCATGGCCGTCGAGCTTAGTGCGTGTATGCCGCAGCAGCCGGAGTCCGGTGGCTTGGATATCCTGACAGGTGACAGTGGCCCGGAACCGGGCCGGTGCCGGTCCAGGTAAGGGGTCCCCCATCAGCAGCTTCGCCGACAAGACGTTCACGGATCCCGCACAGATCCGGAATTTCTGCATCATCGCGCACATCGATCACGGCAAGTCGACGCTGGCCGACCGCATGCTTCAGCTCACCGGCGTGGTCGAAGAACGGCAGATGCGGGCCCAGTACCTCGACCGCATGGACATCGAGCGCGAACGCGGCATCACGATCAAGGCGCAGAACGTCCGGTTGCCGTGGAAGGTAGGTGACGAGGAATTCGTCATGCACCTCATCGACACGCCCGGGCACGTCGACTTCACGTACGAGGTCTCGCGTGCCCTCGAGGCGTGCGAAGGCGCGGTGCTGCTGGTCGACGCCGCTCAGGGCATCGAGGCTCAGACACTGGCCAACCTGTATCTGGCGATGGAGAAGGACCTCACCATCATCCCGGTGCTCAACAAGATCGATCTGCCTGCCGCCGATCCAGACCGCTACGCCGAGGAAATCGCGCACATCACCGGCTGCGAGCCGGGCGACGTGCTGCGCGTGTCCGGCAAGACCGGTGTGGGCGTCAAGGAACTTCTCGACGAGGTCGTGAAGCAGATCCCGGCGCCGGTCGGCGACGCCGACGGACCGGCGCGCGCGATGATCTTCGACTCCGTGTACGACGCCTACCGCGGTGTCGTCACCTACGTCCGCGTGGTCGACGGGCGGATCTCCCCGCGCGAGAAGATCACCATGATGTCGACCGGCACCACCCATGACCTCATCGAGGTCGGCATCATCTCGCCGGAGCCGAAGGCCAGCATCGGACTGGGTGTCGGCGAGGTGGGCTACCTCATCACCGGTGTGAAGGACGTGCGGCAGTCGCGCGTCGGCGACACCGTCACCGCAGCCCGTGGCGGCGCCACGGAACCGCTCGTCGGCTACCGCGACCCCAAGCCGATGGTCTATTCGGGTCTGTATCCCCTCGACGGCTCCGACTACCCGGTGCTGCGCGACGCTCTGGACAAGCTGCGCCTGAACGACGCCGCACTCGCTTACGAGCCGGAGACGTCGGTGGCGCTCGGATTCGGTTTCCGGTGCGGGTTCCTCGGACTGCTGCACATGGAGATCACCCGCGACCGCCTCGAGCGCGAGTTCGGCCTCGAACTCATCTCCACGTCACCCAACGTGGTGTACCGCGTGGTGATGGAGGACGGCGCCGAGCACGTCGTCACCAACCCGTCCTACTGGCCGGAGGGCAAGATCCGCGAGGTGTACGAGCCGATGGTGAAGTGCACCGTCATCGCGCCCAGCGAATTCATCGGGGCGATCATGGAGCTGTGCCAGAACCGGCGCGGTGAACTCGGCGGCATGGACTATCTGTCGGAGACCCGCGTCGAGCTGCGCTACGAAATGCCCATGGGCGAGATCATGTTCGACTTCTTCGACGCGCTGAAGTCCCGCACAAAGGGGTATGCGAGCCTCGACTACGAAGAGTCCGGCGAACAGCAAGCGGATTTGGTAAAGGTCGACATCCTGCTCCAGGGCGAGGCCGTCGACGCGTTCTCGTCGATCGTGCACCGGTCTGCCGCCGGCGCCTACGGCGGACGGATGACGTCCAAGTTGCGCGAGCTCATTCCGCGCCAGCAGTTCGAGGTCCCCATCCAGGCGGCCATCGGCGCGAAGATCATCTCCCGTGAGAACATCCGCGCGATCCGCAAGGACGTGCTTGCCAAGTGCTACGGCGGCGACATCAGCCGTAAGCGCAAGCTGCTCGAAAAGCAGAAGGAAGGCAAGAAGCGCATGAAGACCATTGGGCGAGTGGAAGTGCCCCAGGAGGCTTTCGTCGCCGCGTTGTCCTCCGAAGCGGTCGGCGACAAGCCGAAGAAGTAACGCAGCCCCGCCCGGAGGTGTCCCCTCCGGGGTGTCCGAACGAAAGTAGGTACGCGGCGTGGCAATCGAAACCTGGCTGACCCGGACTCTCGGGATCGAGGTGCCGATCTTCGGAGCCCCGATGGGCGGGCGGGCAGGAGGCACTCTCGTCGGCGAGGTGTCGAAGGCGGGCGGGCTCGGCCTGCTCGGGGCAGCCCGCTATGCCACCCCGGAGTGGATCGCGGACGAGGTGGCGATCGCGCGCAGCATCGGCGGGGACGCCTTCGGGATCGGCCTGATGACCTGGGCGCTCGACGACGATGACGCGCTGCTCGACGCCGCTCTGGCTCAGAACCCGCGGGTGGTCTCGCTCTCGTTCGGGAACCCCGCACCGTATGTGGATCGCGTCCACGACATCGGTGCGCTCGTGGTGTCGCAGGTCAACACCGTCGAGGACCTTCGCGTGGTGGAAGCTGCCGGCGTGGACGTCGTCATCGCCCAGGGCGGTGAAGCCGGTGGTCACACCGGTCGAATCGGGACGCTGCCCCTGCTGCAGGAGATCCTCGAGGCCACGTCGTTGCCCGTGCTCGCCGCAGGAGGAATCGCGACCGGCCGCGGCCTTGCCGCGGTGATTGCCGCCGGCGCCGAGGGCGCGATGATCGGGACCGTCCTGCTCGCGAGCCCGGAGACCATCGGCCCGGAGTATGCGCGGAGCAAACTGATCGCCGCGGGCAGCGCCGACACCGTCTACACCTCGGTGTTCGACCAGGCCCGCAGCCAGCCGTGGCCTTCGCGGTGGGGTGGCCGGGCGCTGCGCAACGACTTCACCGGCAAGTGGCACGACGCCGGCGCCGCAGAGAGCGAACTCGCCACGGCGTACGACCCCGCGAATCCTGACCTCGGGGTCGTGTACGCGGGCGAAGCGGCCGGGTTGGTCACTTCCGAGCAGCCGGCGGGAGCGGTGGTCCGCCGGATCGCCGCCGACGCGGAGCGACTGCTGACGCGTTTCGCGAAGTGACGGCAACGAAGGTGTAGCGCCGAGTCGTCCGATATGCCAAGGTTAGCCTTGGCTTATCGAGAGGGGTGCGCTGTGCGTGGAGGTCTGGTCATCGCGCTCGTGTTGTCGGTGATGTTCGCCGGTGCCGGCTGCAGCGTCGACGCTCGTTCCGACGAGGCAGCCGAGCGGCAGATCACGGTCGAACATCGCTTCGGCACGACGACCGTGGAGGGCACACCGACCCGGATCGTCGCGACGAGCAGCCAATGGCTCGACGCGTTGTTGGAATTCGGCGTCCAGCCGGTGGGGTATCTCTCAGCTGGTCCGATGGGGGACGAGCGGGGACTTTATTCCTCGGAATCCGATGTTGCCGAGGCGGCGGTCGAACTGGACCGAGCGTCGGTGACTCAGTCGGGTGCGCCGTTGCCTGCCGAAGAAATCGCCGCCATGAATCCCGACCTGATCCTCGGTTCGTTCGCCATCACGGATCAAGACGACTTCGATCGAATCTCCGGCATCGCACCTACCGTTGCGGCGATCGGCGATGAACAGGTCGACCCGTGGGAATTGCAAGTCGAGACGCTCGGTCGACTGCTCGGTAAGGAGGGGCAGGCAGCCGAGATCGTCGCGAAGACCGACGGATTCGTGAATGGCCTGACCGACCGACTGCCCGGCCTCGCGGGCAAGACGGCTGTCCTCTCCCAATTCATGTTCGCCACCGATCAATTGGTGGTGGTGGCCGATCCTGACGACGGCGCGAGTACCGTCTTTCGCCGGCTGGGACTGACATTGCCGCCGGATCTCGTCGAGGAGGCGGGTGCCACGGGTGGTCGGCTGATGCTGAGCCCGGAGAGGGTCGACGCCCTGGACGCCGATCTCGTCGTCATATTGCCCAACGGCGGCACGCGCGAGGACCTGATGGCACTGCCAGGATTCGCCGAGCTTCCGTCGGTGCGTGGCGGTGGGCTCGCGGCCCAGGACTACGCGACCGTGGTGGGATTCAACACGCCGTCGAGCCGCTCACTGGTGTATTCCCTGAACCGGATCATGCCCCAGCTCGAGGCAGTGGCCACCTGATCAGACGGTCTGATGCGCAGGTTGGAAGCCGCCCGCGGCGGCCTCTTCGGCGCGGATGACGTGGACCACTGCGTTGATCAAAGCCAGGTGGGTGAACGCCTGCGGGAAGTTGCCCAGATGTCGTCCCGACGCCGGGTCGATTTCCTCCGCGTACAACTTCAGTGGACTCGCGAAGCCCAGCAGCCGGTTGCACAAATCCTTGGCGCGGTCGAGCTCACCGATCTCGACGAGCGCCGAGACCAGCCAGAAGGAACAGATCGTGAACGTGCCCTCCTTGCCCTCGAGTCCGTCGTCGGTGGTCTCGACCTGATAGCGCAGGACCAGGCCGCCCTCGGTCAGTTCATCGGCGATGGCGAGGACCGTGGCGCGGATACGCGGATCGTCCGCTGGAAGGAACCGCAGTAGCGGGGCAAGGAGCAGTGAGGCGTCGAGGTCGTCGCTGCCGTAGCGCTGAGTGAAGACACCGCGACGATCCACCCCGTGCTCGAGGATGTCCTCCTTGATCTCGTCGGCCAGGTCCGACCACTGCTGTGCGTAACTCGCCTCACCCTGCTGCTCGGCGAGTTTGGCGCCGCGGTCGAGGGCGACCCAGCACATGATTTTCGACGAGGTGAAGTGCTGTGGTTCGCCGCGCACCTCCCAGATGCCGCGGTCCGGGTGCCGCCAATGCTTGACCGCTTCCTCCACCTGACGTTTGAGCATCGGCCACAACGTTTCGGGAACCCGCTCCCGCGACTTCACGTGCAGATACACCGAGTCGAGGATCGTTCCCCAGATGTCGTGCTGATTCTGGTTGTATGCACCGTTGCCGATGCGCACCGGCTTCGCCCCGCCGTACCCGGACAGGTGATGCAGTTCGGCCTCTTCGAGGGTCTGCTCGCCCCCGACGCCGTACATGACCTGGAGCGGATGATGGTGGCCGTCCTCGGAGGCAGAAACGTCATAGATGAACGAGAAGAAATCGTTGGCTTCACGGTCGAGCCCGAGACTGTACAGACCCCACAACGCGAAGGTCGAATCGCGAACCCACGCGTAGCGATAGTCCCAGTTGCGCTCGCCGCCAGGTGTTTCCGGCAAGGAGGTCGTGGACGCGGCCAGAAGGGCGCCCGTGGGCGCGTACGTCAAACCCTTCAGTGCGAGCGCACTGCGTTGAAGGTAACCGCGCCACTTGTGGTCGGGGAAACGGCCGATGGTGATCCATTCGCGCCAGCACTTCGCGGTGTGCCACATCTTCTGGGCGGCCTCGTCGAACGTCTGGGGTGCTGGCAGGTGCGACCAGGACAGCGCGACGAACACGTTGTCGCCCTCGACCATGCGGGTTCGGGCCCTGGCCTCGCGGCCCTCGAGGCCGATCTTCAGATTGGTGGTGAGCCGCAGCACCGGATGATCACCCGGGCCGCTCGCGTTGCAGGTGGCCGTGGCCTCCTCGTACACCTTGCCCGTGTACTCCCAGTGCGCTGTGCCACGGTGATAGTCGAAGGCAGGTTCGCAGCTCATCTCGAATTCGACCGTTCCGTTGACGCACTTGACCGTTCGCAGTAGAACATGCTCGGCGTCCCAGTCGGTGGGTGTGCGCCGATGCGAACGGGAGCGTTGCTCGGTGTTGTGCCACGGGCCGAGCACCAGCGCGTCACGCACGATCAGCCACCCCGTCTCGGTTTGCCAGGTGGTCTCGACGATGAGCCCGCCCGGCAAGTAGCGGCGGGCCGCCGGCACGTTCTGCCCGTACGGACCGATGCGGAAGTGGCCGGCGCTGCGGTCGAGAATCGCGCCGAAGACGCTGGGGGAGTCGGGACGTGGGATGCACATCCATTCGACGGCCCCGTTGCGGGCGATCAGGCACGTGGTTTCACAGTCCGAGAGGAACGCGTAGTCGTCGATCGGCGGAAACGTGTCGTGCCGATGGTGCCCGCCGGATGCGGTCTTACCAGGGGTCGTCGGCCCGAACGGAAGCTTCTGGTTCTCGGTGGACACCATCTGGACATCATCGACCGCCTGCGTCGCGCCGTCCACCTGTGCGGCCTCCCGACATCGGCGGGCGATAGGGTGGTGCGGTGGAATTGATGGCGGGTTGGTGGGACGGCTTCGAGCTGTGGATCGCCGGCCTTCCCTTCGTTCCTCAAGTCGCACTCGTGCTGCTGGTCATGGTGCCGGTGTGCCGCGGCGTCGCGTGGCTGCTCGATCGAGCACTGGCCGCAGTCTTCGTCCTGCTCAGGCGGGATGTTCCCACAGTGGAGGAACCCTGATGCCGCGCTCCCGCGTCACACTCGCCTTGCTCGCGCTCAT
This sequence comes from Rhodococcus sp. MSC1_016, assembly GCF_023667485.2. Taxonomy (NCBI): domain Bacteria; kingdom Bacillati; phylum Actinomycetota; class Actinomycetes; order Mycobacteriales; family Nocardiaceae; genus Rhodococcus; species Rhodococcus sp. MSC1_016. Next base: position 3,011,655 of record NZ_JAMOZI020000001.1, on the reverse strand, counting down.
CGTTCTCGTTGTCGTCGCCTGGCTGCTCACCCGATAGCTCGGTTCGATTCGAGAGGCTGGTTCAGCCTCTGCTACAGTCCACGGCGTGTCTGAAGCCGCTGTACACCAGGTCCGCCATGAATTGGCGTTGATCGCTGTCGGCATGCTTGCAGTCGCCGACATCGACTGTTGTTGATTCTCACCTCGCACCCAGCAGTCGGCATTTCCGGCATCGAGCAGTTCCGCCGCCGATGGCGCATCGCTCTTTCCGTTGCGTTCCTGCAGGTGCCGATGGGCGCGTCCCCCCTCTTCTCGTTTCGCACTACTCCTCTGTAAACAGTTCCCAGGAAGGTTTCTCCATGAAACGCCGTTCTCGTAGTCTTCTCACGGCCCTCGTGACACTCGGAGCTGTGGCACTGACCGCGTGCAGCGGCGGCGCGAGCGACACCGCCGGCAGCGACGCGGTGGGTGCAGACGGCAGTGCCGGCACCATCAACCTCTTCGCGTACGCGGTGCCCAAGCCCGGCTACGACAAGCTGATCCCCGCGTTCAACGCCACCGAAGAAGGCACGAACGTCGCGTTCCAGCCGTCGTATGGCGCGTCCGGTGACCAGTCCCGCAAGGTCAAGGACGGTGCCGAAGCCGATTTCGTCAACTTCTCGGTCGAGCCCGACGTCACTCGTCTCGTCGACGCGGGACTGGTCGACAAGACGTGGAACCAGGATGCCTACAACGGAATCCCCTTCGGTTCGGTGGTCACGATCGTCGTCCGTGAGGGCAACCCGAAGAACATCCGGGACTGGGACGACCTTCTGAGCCCCGACGTCGAGGTGGTCACGCCCAACCCGTTCAGCTCCGGATCGGCGAAGTGGAATCTGCTCGCACCGTATGCCGCGAAGAGCAACGGCGGCCAGGATCCGAACGCCGGTCTCGCCTACATCACCTCGCTGGTCAACGACCACGTGAAGATTCAGCCGAAGTCGGGCCGTGAGGCGTCGGAGGCGTTCCTGCAGGGCACCGGTGACGTGCTGCTGAGCTACGAGAACGAGGCGCTGTTCATGGAGAGCAACGGTGATCCGGTCGAGCATGTGACCCCGCCGACCACCTTCAAGATCGAAAATCCGGTCGCCGTGCTGTCCAACAGCAAGCACCTCGACAAGGCCAACGCGTTCAAGGACTTCCTCTACACCCCCGAGGGGCAGAAGCTGTGGGCGGAGGCCGGGTTCCGTCCGGTCGACCCGGCCGTGGCGACGGAGTTCGCCGACAAGTTCCCCCAGCCGGCGAAGTTGTGGACCATCGCCGACCTCGGCGGCTGGTCGAAGGTCGACCCCGAGTTGTTCGCCAAGGACACCGGGTCGATCGCCGTGATCTACGACAACGCAACCAGGTAACACCGACATGAGCGACGCACCAACGACGACGGCGGTCGGCACCGGCACCACGGTGCCTTCCCCGCCCGATCGCCGCACCCGTAAGAAACTCGTTCAGGTCACCGGCGCGGTCGGACCGTTGGGTATCGGTGTCGCGACCCTGTGGCTGAGCATCATCGTGGTGCTTCCCCTCGCCGCCCTTACCGTGGCGTCGTTCGGTGACGGCATCAGCGGCTTCGTCGACGCCATCACCAGTCCGGTCGCGTTGGCCTCCCTGCGGGTCACCATCATGGTGTCGGTCGTGGTGGCGGTGATCAACGTGGTGATGGGCACGCTGATCGCGTGGGTGCTCGTCCGCGACGAGTTTCCGGGCAAACGGATCGTCAATGCGCTGATCGATCTCCCGTTCGCACTCCCGACGATCGTGGCCAGCATCGTCCTGCTGGCCCTCTACGGGCCGGAAAGTCCCATTCACATCTACCTCAACGCGACGCAACCCGGACTGATCGTGGCACTCGCATTCGTGACGCTGCCCTTCGTGGTGCGTTCGGTGCAGCCGGTACTCATCGAGGTGGACCGGGAAGTGGAAGAAGCTGCGGCGTCGCTCGGTGCAGATAATGTGACGATCTTCCGGCGAGTCGTCGTCCCGACCCTCATGCCTGCGATCATCAGCGGTGCAGGGCTCGCGTTCGCCCGTGCGATCGGCGAATACGGGTCGGTGGTCCTCATCGGCGGAAACATTCCGCGTGAGACCCAGATGGCATCGCAGTACATTCAACAACAGATCGAAATCGATCGGCCTGCCGCTGCGGCGGCCGTGTCGGTGGCACTTCTGGCCATCGCGTTCGTGACGTTGTTCGTTCTGCGGCTTCTCGCGAGTCGTGGCCAGCGTCGTGAGGAGCAGGCGGAATGAAACTGTCGGGACCCACCCGCATCACTCTGCGCACCGTCGCGCTGCTCTACCTGTTCGGCCTTCTCGTCGTGCCGATCGCGGTCATTCTCTACCGAACGTTCGAGCGTGGCATCGGTGCGTTCATCGACTCCATCTCGACCCCGGCGGCAATCTCGGCGCTCAACCTGTCGATGCTGATCGTCGCCATCGTCGTGCCGATCAACGTGGTGTTCGGAATCGTGACCGCCCTCGCTCTCGTACGGGGACGATTCCCGGGTCGTGGTCTGGTGCAAGCCGTGGTGGATCTGCCGTTCGCCGTGTCCCCGATCGTCGTGGGTGTGTCGCTGATCCTGCTGTGGGGTACCAACGGCTGGTTTGGGGGAGTGGAATCGCTCGGGTTCAAGGTCATCTTCGGACTGCCGGGAATGGTGATCGCCACGTTGTTCGTGACGCTTCCGTTCGTGGTGCGCGAGGTGGAGCCCGTGCTGCACGAGATCGGGGAAGAACAGGAGCAGGCGGCCGCGACGCTCGGGGCAAACAAGTGGCAGACCTTCTGGTTGATCACCCTCCCCGCCATCCGGTGGGGTCTGACGTACGGGGTAATTCTCACCATCGCCCGCTCGTTGGGCGAGTTCGGCGCCGTCATCATGGTGTCGTCCGGGTTCCCCGGAGTCTCGCAGACCCTGACACTGCTGGTGCATTCGCGGTACATCGACGACCACAACACCTTCGGGGCATATTCGGCGGCCACCCTGCTGATGGGCATTGCCGTACTCAGCCTGCTTCTGATGACTCTGCTCGACCGTAAGAGGAGCACCACATGATTACCGTGACCGGCGCGCGCAAGAACTACGGATCGTTCGCTGCCCTCGACGACGTGACCATCGACATCCCCTCGGGTTCGCTCACTGCGCTCCTCGGTCCGAGTGGTTCCGGCAAGTCGACACTGCTGCGCTCCATCGCCGGCCTGGAGGCACTCGACTCCGGCACGGTGGTGATCGGCGGGAAAGATGTCACGAACGTCTCGCCGCAGAAACGTGACATCGGATTCGTGTTCCAGCATTATGCGGCGTTCAAGCACATGACGGTGCGCGACAACGTCGCGTTCGGACTCAAGATTCGAAAGAGGCCGAAGCCGGAGATCGACAAGAAGGTCAACGAGCTCCTCGGAATCGTCGGGCTCGACGGGTTCCAGCACCGATACCCGGCTCAGTTGTCCGGCGGGCAGCGACAGCGCATGGCGCTCGCCCGGGCATTGGCTGTCGATCCCCAGGTGCTGCTCCTCGACGAGCCGTTCGGTGCCCTCGACGCCAAGGTGCGGACCGACCTGCGCACCTGGCTGCGCCGGCTCCACGACGAGGTGCACGTGACCACCGTCCTCGTCACCCACGATCAGGAGGAGGCACTCGATGTCGCCGACCGGATCGCCGTCCTCAACAGGGGCCGCATCGAGCAGATCGGTGAACCGGCAGACCTCTACGATCGTCCGGCCAACGATTTCGTGATGTCGTTCCTCGGTTCGGTGGCCAAACTCAACGGCCAGCTGGTCCGTCCTCACGACATCCGGCTCGGCCGCGACCCCGACATGGCACTTGCCCAGAAGGCGGGAACCGCGGAGTCGCTCGGGGTGACACGGGCCACTGTGGAACGGGTGGTGCATCTCGGGTTCGAGGTGCGGGTCGATCTGCGCAACGAGGCGACCGGCGAGCGTTTCTCGGCCCAGGTGACGCGGGGTGACAGCGCGGCGCTGCATCTGCAGGAGGGTGAAACGGTGTACGCGCGGGCCACCCGGGCACCGGAGCTTCCCGAGGCGGAAATCCCGGTGTCTCTATAGCCCGGTGTCTCTGTAATCCCGAGCCGACGAGGAGGCGATTGTGACAACTCCGGCAGTGCCCGCAACCCGCGACAACGTGCTGATCGTGCACTGGCACGACCTCGGCAGACATCTGGGTTGTTACGGTGCGTCCGGTGTGCGAAGTCCGAACCTCGACCGGCTCGCCGCGGAGGGAGTGCGGCTGACCGACGCGCACGCGGTGGCACCCCTGTGCTCCCCGTCGCGGGGCGCTCTCTTTTCGGGCCGGTACCCGCACAGCAACGGTCTCGTCGGACTCGCCCATCACGGATGGCAGTATCACGACGACGTGCAGACGTTGCCGTCTCTTCTGTCGAACGCCGGGTGGTACACGGCCCTGTTCGGCATGCAGCACGAGACGGCATACCCGAAGCGGCTCGGCTACCACGAGTACGACGTGACGAATTCGTACTGCGACTACGTCACCGATCGTGCGTCCGGGTGGTTGTCCCGATTCCCGCCACAGCCGTTCCTGTTGACGGCGGGATTCTTCGAGACGCACCGCCCGTACCCGGCGGACCGCTACCGGCCGGCCGACCCGGAGAGCTTCGCGGTGCCGTCGTACCTGCCGGACCGGCCGCAGGTGCGCGAAGACCTGGCCGGGTTTCACGGTTCGATCGAGGTGGCGGACGCGGCCGTTGGACGGCTGCTGCACACGCTGGAGGCCGAGGGACTCGACGACAGCACGTGGGTCGTGTTCTTCACCGACCACGGCGAAGCGTTCCCCCGGGCCAAGTCGACCCTGTATGCGCCGGGCACCGGGATCGCGACGATCATCCGCCCACCGCGCCGGTTGCGCGCGGCGCCCCGTGTCTACGACGGATTGTTCAGTGGTGTGGATCTGGTGCCCACCCTTCTCGACCTGCTCGGTGTGCCGGTGCCCGCGGAGGTGGAGGGCGTCTCCCACGCCGAACAGCTACTGGGTGCGTCGAACGACCAGGCGCGCGAGGTGGTGTTCACCGAGAAGACCTTCCACGACACGTTCGACCCGATCCGCGCTGTGCGATCGAAGCAGTACAGCTACATCGAGAACTATGCGCCTCGGCCCGTTCTCGACCTTCCGCTCGACATCCAGAACAGCCTGTCCGGTGACGCGATGGGTACCGAGCACCTCGCGCCACGCCCGAGCAGGGAGCTCTACGACCTCGCTGCCGATCCCGACGAACGCGTGAACGTCGCAGACACCGAATCCTTCGCCGGCATCCAGGCCGAGTTGTCGCTCGAGCTTCACGCGTGGCGACGGGCCACCGGCGACGCCATTCCGAGCGATGAGGAGGGCACCGCCTACGCCCGAACCGCAATGGAGAAGTATCTCGCCAAACTGGACCGCACGCCCGATGTGCGGTCGGCGTACAGCGCGGAGCGCGGCATCCTCGACGAACCGCGGAACAACACCGACACCTGACCGGCCGAAATCGAAGATCCGGTTCAGCCCTCGCACGCCCCGTGGCAGTGGTGCACTGAGAGCGTGAGCATCGATTGCCCGTCCCGTCCGCCCACACCTCTGCGCGAGGTGCTGCGCCGCCTCGGCGCGGCGGCAGTGCTCTTCGGGACCGGGGAGGAAGTCGTGACGGGTATCAGTCAGGACTCGCGTCTCGTCCGGCCGGGCGACCTCTATGCGGCGCTGCCCGGCCAGCGCTGGCACGGCGCCGCGTTCGCCGCCGAAGCCGTCTCGCGTGGTGCGGTCGCGATGCTGAGTGACCACCCGTCGGAACTCCTGCCGACCATCGTCGTGGACGATCCGCGGTGTGCTGTGGGGCCGCTCGCTTCCGCACTCTACGGAAATCCCTCCGGCGCACTCGATGTCTACGGCGTGACGGGAACGAACGGAAAGACCAGCACCGCATATCTCCTCGAGGCAGGTTTGCGCGGCGCCGGAATTGCCGCCGGACGGATTACCGGCATCACGGTGCGGGGACGCCGCGGTTCGCGGGACGCTGTCCGGACCACTCCCGAGGCCTCCGAACTCCACCAAACTCTCGCGGCTTTCAAAGACCAGGGGGTCTCCGCGGTGGCGATGGAGGTGTCCAGCCACGGGCTCGCGCTGCATCGCGTCGACGGAACGTCGTTCGGTGTAGCCGTATTCACCAATCTGGCACGGGACCATCTCGATTTCCACAAAGATATGGATTCTTATTTTGCCGCGAAGGCGAGGCTGTTCAGCGCCGAGCGTTGTGCGACAGCGGCAATCGGCATAGACGACGAATTCGGTCGCCGCCTTGCCGCCACTGTGTCCGTGCCCCGTCTGACCTTTTCCTCGAGGTCTGTGGCGGCAGATATTTACGGAGACGACGTGCACGCCGACGAGGGTGGAACTTCGTTCAGGTTGCACGGCCCGTCGGGGACGACCACGATTCGACTGCGGCTCCTGGGAGCACATCAGGTGGACAACGCACTTGCCGCCGTCACGGCTCTGACTGTGCGCGGGGTCGACCTCGACGGCGCGATCGCCGGAATCGAAAGCCTCGACACCGTGCCGGGTCGTCTCGAAGCGATCGACGCCGGCCAGCCCTTCCTGGCCTTCGTCGACTACATGCACAACACGGGAGGTCAGCGGCGGTTGTTCCCGTATCTTCGCTCCCTGACCCGGGGCAAGGTCATCGTTGTCATCGGGGCGACGGGCAATCGTGATCCGGGTAAGCGCGCCCCGCTAGGGACGACGGCAGCCGAGCTCGCCGACATCGTCGTCGTCACAGACGAAAGCCCGTTCTCGGAAGATGCCGAGGTGCTGCGGGACGACGTCGCAGGAGCGGCGCGGAGGGTGAAGACCGCTGAGGTACTCGTCGTCCCCGAACGCGGCGAGGCCATCGCGACCGCGGTCACGCTGGCCGCACCCGGTGACGTCGTCGTCGTAGCGGGTCGCGGTTCCGACGCCGTGCAGGATTTCGGCCGGGTCCGGCGACCTTTCGATGATCGCGTCGCCCTTTACGACGCCGTACTCCGGTTCGCGCGGGCGTGAGCAGACCCGGCCTCAGGCCTCGACGGCGCCGCGCCAGCGCTACCGAACCTCGTGTCGGGCCAGTACGGCAAGGATGCGTTGTACGAGCTCGTCGAGATCGGCACCCGTGGTGTCGAACGCGAGGTCCGGATCATCGGGCTCCTCATAAGGCGCGTCCACACCTGTGAGGCCGCGCAGCTCGCCGGCCCGCGCACGAGCGTAGAGGCCCTTAGGGTCTCGTCGTTCGCATTCCTCTACCGGCGTGCTCACGTGAATCTCGAGGAACGGCAGTCCCGCCGCCTCGTTGAGGGCCCTCGCGATGGTGCGATCCGACCGGAGTGGAGACACCATCGAGGCGATGGCGACCACCCCGGCGTCGGCGAACAATCGGGTGAGGTGTCCGACTCGCCGGATGTTCTCGGCGCGGTCCCCCGGGCTGAACCCCAGATCGTCGGAGATTCCGTGCCGCACATTGTCGCCGTCGAGCAGATACGCCGTTCGCCCCGCGTCGACGAGCGTGCGTTCGAGTGCTACAGCCACCGTCGACTTCCCCGAGGCGGGAAGCCCGGTGAGCCAGATGGTGGCGCCGCGCTGACCCGTCGCCGCCCATCGACGGCCACGGTCGAGAGAGGAAGGGTGCCAGGTGATATCGCGTCTCGTCTGCGCTCCCGGTACCACTTCCCGGGAATCGAGGACAGTGCCGGCGCCGATCGTGTCGTTACTGCTCTCGTCGATGAGAATGAATGCGCCGCCATCCCGGTTTTCCGCATACGTGTCGGCGAGGACGACGGTACTGGTGCGCAGCGTTATTCGGCCGATGTCGTTGAGAGCGAGTTCGGCGGGGGAGTCGTGTTCGTCGAGAGTTTCCGGGTCCAGTAGAGTGTGCAACGCCTGCACCGTGGCGCGAACGGTGCGGGACGTGTGCTTCACGGCGATGCGGTCGCCGGCACGCAAAGGGGTTTCACCGAGCCAGCACACGGTCGCATCGATCTCTCGCGCCGGCACCGGCGCCGAGGCATCGGCGTGGGCACTGACGATGAGATCGCCCCGTGCGACGTCGATGTCGTCGGCAAGTTCCAGCGACACCGACAGGGGCGCGACGGCGACGGAGCGTTCGGGGTCGAGCGTATCGAGGGCCGTCACCGTGCTTCGCGCGCCCGCGGGCAACACCACAACTTCGTCGCCGACTGTGAGAGTGCCGGCCGACAGTCGACCGGTGTAGCGCCGTCGGCGGCCTTCAGTCGGGCGCGCAACCCACTGGACGGGCAAGCGCAGCTGAGCGGTGTTCGCCGACGGGGCAGCGAGTTCCACCGATTCGAGATACTCGAGCAGAGTGGGACCTGCGTACCACGGAGTGGTGGTGGAGCGGTGCACGACATTGTCGCCCAGTGTCGCCGACACAGGGATCACGGTGAGATCGGCCGCACCCAGATGCCCGGCAAGTATGCGGAGGTCGGACTCGACCTCCCGGAAGCGTGCCTCGTCGAAACCCACCAGATCAATCTTGTTGACGACTGCCACCACGTGGGGCACTGCGAGCAGTTCGGCGATGCGTGCGTGCCTCCGGGTTTGGCGGAGCACTCCGGTCCGCGCATCGACCAGCAACATCGCAACGTGTGCGTTGGACGTCCCGGTGAACATGTTGCGGGTATACCGCTCGTGCCCGGGCGTGTCGGCGAGTACGAAACTACGGGAGGCGGTCGAGAAGAAGCGGTATGCGACGTCGATCGTGATTCCCTGCTCCCGTTCGGCCCGTAGGCCGTCGGACAGGGCGGCCAGGTCCGCGTTCCCATCTTCGTCGGTCACCGCGTCGAGGTGATCGATGGGCAGGCTTCCAGTGTCGTGAAGGAGCCGGCCGATCAGCGTGCTCTTTCCGTCGTCGACACTACCTGCGGTCGCGAGTCTCAGCAGTTGGCGCGGTGCGGTGATGGTCATCAGAAATAGCCCTCGCGCTTCCGGTCTTCCATTGCTGCAACCGACGTTCGGTCGTCGGCTCGGGTCTGGCCGCGTTCGGAGACGGTGGCGGCCATGATCTCGTCGATAACCCCCGCGACGTCGTCGGCCTCGGAGAGGACGGCGCCCGTGATGGTGAGGTCGCCGACCGTCCGATATCGGACCCGGAGTTCCTGCACCACCTCACCGGGCGCAGGCTGCGTGTGTTCGGACACGCCCAGAAGGATCCCGTCACGCTCGAACACTGTGCGGTGGTGTGCGAAATAGATCGACGGCAGCTCGAGATTCTCGAGTTCGATGTACCGCCAGATGTCGACTTCCGTCCAATTGCTCAACGGAAACACGCGCACCTGTTCGCCCCGGCGAATTCTCCCGTTGTAGAGCGACCACGGCTCGGGGCGCTGCGCACGCGGGTCCCATTGGCCGAACTCGTCGCGGAAACTGAGCACTCGCTCCTTCGCGCGGGCCCGTTCCTCGTCCCGCCGGGCGCCACCGAACGCGGCGTCGAATCGGTGCTGTTCCAACGCGTCGAGCAACGTGCGCGTTTGCAGCCGGTTCCGTGACCCGCTCGGACCGCCCGCCTCGGTGACCCGGCCACGATCGATCGACTCCTGCACGGACGCGACGAGGAGCGAGTGCCCGCCCTCGGCGAGTCGCCGGTCCCGGAACTCGAGTACTTCCGGGAAGTTGTGACCGGTGTCCACATGGAGCACGGGAAAGGGAACAGGCGACGGACGAAAGGCTTTCTCCGCGAGGCGAAGTAGAACGATCGAGTCCTTGCCGGCCGAGAAGAGCAGTACCGGCCGTTCCAGTTCGGCCACGACCTCGCGAATGATGTGCACGGCCTCGGCCTCGAGTGCGCGCAGTTCCTCGACGGGGGCGACTGTGGATTCCGCAGATCTGGAATCCGCAACGATAGAACCGTGGGTCATACCGGGTACCCCTTCGCCGTTGCTTCGACGCGATAGCGTTCTGCCCATTCGCGGGAGCGGCCGTCGCTCTGGCGTTTCAGTGGCGGCGGCGGTGCCAAGTCCGGATCCAACCCGAGCGCAAGAAGAACCTTCGCAGTGGTGGCCTGCGGATCGGCCACCAGATCGGTGAAGCTGACCTCGAGAGGAGACAGGTTCTCCGCCGCAAACCAGTCGCGCCAGCCGCGCTCCTGGTCACGCAAAATCCGCGCAAGGTGGGCGATGCCTTCGGCGTTGTACTCGGCGCCGTCGTTCGGTGCCGGTGGAGTCGCGTCGTCGCGCCAGACCTGGGTCTGGACGGCCCGCCACATCGACACCGCCTGATCGACGACATCGGGCCGGTACACGTGAATGAAAGTGATGTCCGTGCCGAGAACCTCGTCGAGGGCGGACCGGAGATCGGCGCCGGAACGGTGGGGTAACCCCGCCGCGCGATCGAGCAGCAGGGAAACCTGGTTCCACATGAGCTTTCCGCCCCACACCCCGTTGGGTGTGCGCCCGAGACTGAGTAGTTGATCGCGCCACTGCTCGGCCGTGCGGGTGTCCTCGACCCCCGGTTCCAGCGGCGCGAGGAGTGAGAGCACCGCTTCGTCGGTGACACCCTCGAACCACTGCCGCGGTTGCGGTGACCGGCTGGTGGACGGCAAATACTGGAAGAACTCCTCAGGATTGCCGGCCACCGTGGTGGCGCGAAGTGACTCGACGAGCAAAGTGCTGCCACTACGCTGCGACGCGCAGACAAGGTACGACTGGGGCTCCGGCATGCCGGAAACTATAAACGCGAAATCAAGTGTCGCAATCGGTGGTGCATTTGATTTTGCGTGATGGAAACACTTGTCTTTTCTGCAGGCTGTGCATGGGGTGTTGTGACACTGCGATCAACCAAAAAGACGCAGTTCAGCAGTATTTCGGATTGCTGGATGCGACGCCGGATTCCGGCACAAGATTGGTTCTGTACTACGTCGATATTAATCAGACTGATCGCAATTGCCTGCGTGCGCTCAGCCTTTACGGCAGACCAGCACCGGGCACCGTGCGTGGTGAATCAGGCTCTGACTGGTAGAGCCGATGAACGACGCGGTGAAGGGGCTGCGCCCGTGACTGCCGACGGCAATCAACTGCGCCCCGAACGAGTACTCGAGGAGTACTTTCATCGGCCCGCCCCGCTCGAGGCACCGCGTGACCTCCACGTCGGGGTACTGCTCGCACCATCCGGCAAGGCTCTCTGCGAGCCAGGCCTCCTCGTGCTGAACGAGGTCGGTCCAGTCCATGAATCGCCGCGCCTCCGAGTACCACGCCCCGAACGTGGAGTGCTCCGCCCAGGTGTGCACGGCGACCAGTGGGGCGCCGAAGAACGATGCGAACTCGAAGGCGTGTGACACGGCCATGTCGCTCAGTTCACTGCCGTCCACACCCACCACGATCGGACGATTGCCGCTGACCTCGTGGCCCTGGATCCCACGCCACACAACGACCGGGCATTCGGCGTGGTTCGAGACCCTCACGACGTCGGAACCGGCATACACCGATTTCATTTCACTGGTGGCCGCAGGTCCGAGGACGATCATCCGCGCGGTACGGGACAGATCGATCAACACGCGTGCCGGGGGTCCGTCGACGATGCTCCGCTCGATCTCCACGTCGGCACGGCCGTCACGCAACGCGCGTTCCGCTGCCGCGAGGAGCGCCTCTGCCTCGGCGCGGAAGTCGTGCCGGGGCTCGCCCGCGGGGGCCCGGCCGCGTGACTCGGGATGCTTGGGCAGCACGTGGACCAGGCGCAGCGGCTCCTCGAAGCGCTCCGCTGCGGAGGCGGCCCACTGCGCCGCCTCCACTGCGCCGTCCGATCCGTCGATGCCTGCCACGATTCCGTGCCGGATGATCTCAGTAGCCATGGTGGACTCCCTCGCCTCTGTTTCAGTTTGATCCAGAACGACGGCGGTGCGCCAGGGGAGAAGGAATGTGACGCGAGGGGTTGATTCCGTTTTTGGTGCCGGCCGGCGGGTGCTCAGGCGGACAAGACCGTGCACGTCCGCGACTCGGTGCGCGTGTCCGCATACCGATCGAGCATGACGTCGAGCAGCCGGGCGTGCGGTCCGATGGTGGCGGAGTAGGTGATGTCGCCTGCGCAGGACTCGGCTGCACGGCTCAGCCGGTCGGTGAGCAGTCCGGGGGCGAGGAACCACGGCGCGATCACGATGCGTGACGCGCCTGCCGCGTGAAGATGCGCGATCGCCTGCTGCACCGTCGGTTCGGCTGAAGTGGCGAAACAGGTGACAGCGCCGGACCACCGGGTGCCGGCGAGAAGTGCGTCGGCCAGCCTCCGGGTTCGGTCGTTCGCTGCCGGGTCCGAGGAGCCGACCGCCGCGAGGACCACCCCGAGACCGGACTCTTCGGTGGAGCCGCCGGCCTCGACGACCCGGTCACGGACGGCGTCGAGGAGCCGGGGATCATGCCCGAGTACGTCGGCTTGACGGACCTCGAGCCGGGGGTGCCGTCGCCGGGCGGCGTCGAGAAGTGCGGGTAGGTCGACCCGGGCGTGGAAGGCAGCGCCCAGCAACATCGGCACGACCACCGCCGAGTCATGGCCCTCCGCGGCCACCGCGTCGATCACCTGATCGACCGACGGCGCAGTGAGGTCGAGGAAGCACAGGCGGACATCGAGGTCCGGACGTCTCTCGCGCAGCGCCGACACGGCAGCCGCCACCACCTGCGCGCTGCGGGGGTCGCGACTGCCGTGTGCGACAGCGATCAGCGGCGTCACTGCACTCAGACGCGCTCGCCGAGCTCCACCGAGGCGATGGCGTCTCCGACGAGTCCTGCGGCGAGCGTGTTGCCGCCGGCCGGATCGATCAGCAGGAAGCTGCCGGTGTGGCGGTTCACCGTGTAGTCGTCCGCGAAGATCGGTTCGGCGACACGCACCGAGATCTTCCCGATCTCGTTGAGCTCCAACGACTCCGGGCTGGGCTCGGAGGTGAGTTCCTGCTCGTTGAGACGCTCGACCAGGGTGCCGACGATAGCCTGGGTGGTGCGGGTGCCGTGCTTGAGGAGCAGGCGCGCCCCGGGACGCAGCGGTTTCTCGGCCAACCAGCACACGGTGGCATCGAACTCACCGAGCGGTTCCGGCGCATCTGCAGGCGAGGCGATGACGTCGCCACGCGAGACGTCGACGTCGTCGGCGAGAACCAGGGTGACGCTCCGGCCTGCGTGTGCGCTGTCGAGTTCACCGTCCGCGGTATCGATCCGGGTCACCGTGGTGCGCACACCGGACGGCAGGATCACCACTTCGTCCCCGGGCTCCACCGCACCTGCCGCGACCTGCCCGGCGTATCCGCGGTAATCCGGGAATTCGGGGGTACGGGGTCGGATCACGTACTGGACCGGGAAGCGGAGGCCGACCCGGTGCGGTTCGGCGTCCACCGGCACGGACTCGAGGTGCTCGATCAGGGTGGGACCGTCGTAGTACGGCGTGTTGTCCGATCGGACCGCGACGTTGTCGCCGTGCAGTGCTGACACGGGGATCTCGAGGACGTCCTCGGACGCCCAGCCGAGTGAACTGGTGAGCGAGTTGAACTCGGCCGAGATCTCGGCGAACACACTGGCCGGATCCTCGACGAGGTCGATCTTGTTGACCGCCAGCACCAGCTTGGGAACCCCGAGCAGAGCCAGAACTGCAGCGTGCTTACGGGTCTGCGAGATCACACCCTTACGGGCGTCGACCAGCAGAATCACCAGCTGCGCGGTGGACGCGCCCGACACGGTGTTGCGGGTGTACTGCACATGCCCGGGGGTGTCGGCCAGCACGAAGGACCGGCGTGGGGTGGCGAAGTACCGGTAGGCGACGTCGATGGTGATGCCCTGCTCGCGTTCGGCGCGCAGACCGTCCACCAGCAGCGACAGGTCGGGGGTGGACAGACCCTTGTCGACCGAGGCCCGGGTGACGGCATCGATCTGGTCGGCGAGTACCGACTTCGTGTCGTACAACAGTCGGCCCACGAGAGTGGACTTGCCGTCGTCCACACTGCCGGCGGTGGCGAGCCGAAGTAACTGGGTGCTTCGGGGGCTACCCACGTGGAGGTCGCTCATGATCAGAAGTAGCCCTCTCGCTTGCGGTCTTCCATGGCCGCTTCGGAAACTCGGTCGTCGCCGCGTGTCGCGCCGCGCTCGGTCAATCGGGATGCCGCGACCTCGGCGAGGATCGCCTCGTTGTCGGCGGCGTCGGAAAGGACTGCGCCGGTGGTCGATCCATCACCGACAGTGCGGTACCGCACCGACAAGGTCTGCAGTTCCTCGCCCTCGGTCGGACCGCCCCACACGCCCGGGGTCATCCACATGCCGTCGCGCTGGTACACCGCACGCTGGTGGGCGTAGTAGATGCTGGCGAGTTCGACATTGTCGCGGGCGATGTAACGCCAGATGTCGAGTTCCGTGAAGTTGCTGAGCGGGAACACACGGACCTGCTCACCGGGGGAGTGTTTGCCGTTGTACAGGTTCCACAGTTCTGGGCGCTGCTTCTTCGGGTCCCACTGGCCGAACGCGTTGCGCAGCGAGAAGATGCGCTCCTTGGCCCGGGCGCGTTCTTCGTCGCGGCGAGCGCCACCGAAGACGGCGTCGAAACGGTTCTCGGCAATCGCGTCGAGCAACGGCACAGTCTGAAGAGGGTTGCGGATCCCGTCGGGACGTTCGGTGAGGCGACCGTCGGCCAGGTAGTCCTCGACCTTCGCGACGTGCAGGCGCAGGTTGTACTTCGAGACCACGTGGTCGCGGAAGTCCAGCACCTCCTGCAGGTTGTGGCCGGTGTCGACGTGCAGCAGGGCGAAGGGCAGCGGTGCAGGCCAGAACGCCTTGATGGCCAGATGCAGCAGCACCGTCGAGTCCTTGCCACCCGAGAAGAGGATGACCGGGCGTTCGAACTCGCCGGCGACCTCACGGAAGATGTGGATCGCTTCCGACTCGAGCGCGTCGAGTGTGTCGAACTGAGTGCCGTTCAACTGCGGGCGAACGCCCGTGTCGGCAACGGAGGTGGAGAAATCGATGCTCATGAGGCGTGCAACCCGCATTCTGTCTTGGCCTGACCGGCCCAGCGGCCGCTGCGCGGATCGCTGCCGGGGGCTGGCTTGCTGGTGCACGGAGCGCACCCGATGGACGGATAACCTTCGTCGACAAGCGGATTCACGAGAATCGAGTGCTCGTCGATGTAGGCTTGCATGTCTTCGTCGGACCACGCGGCGATCGGGTTGATCTTCACCAGACCGAACGCCTCGTCGAACGAGATCAGCGGCGCGTTGGCCCGCGTGGGGGCCTCGACCCGCCGGATACCGGTGACCCAGGCCTTGTAACCGGCGAGAGTCTTCTTCAGCGGCGCGACCTTGCGCAGTGCGCAGCACCGGTTGGGCTCACGGGCGAACAGATCCTTGCCCTCCGCCGCGTCCTGCTCGGCCACGCTGGCCTCGGCGCGGGCGTTGATGATGTTGACCCCGTACACCTGCTCCACGGCATCGCGGGTGCCGATGGTCTCCGCGAAGTGATAGCCGGTGTCGAGGAACAACACGTCCACGCCGGGATGAACCTGGGCGGCGAGGTGGACCAGAACACCGTCCTGCATGTTCGACGCGACGATGTAGCTGTTCCGATACCCCGTCGCGTCGCTCGCACCGTCCCCGAACGTCTCTTCGGTCCACTGCAGCAGTTCGTGCGCGGTGGCACCTTCGAGGTTTGCTGCTCCGCGCTCGGCAAGGAGCCGGAGATCGTCGTGTGTGGCTGTGGCGAGATTCACCGCAAGTCTCCTTCGTCAGCTCGAACGACCCATTCCGCGAAGCGCTCACCTTCGTTGCGATGCTTCACGAACTGGCGGACGACGCGATCGATGTAGTCACCGAGTTCGGTGCTGGTGACCTTGTGCTGCCGGAGCTTCCGGCCGAAAGCTGCATCGAAACCGAGGCTGCCACCGAGGTGGACCTGGAAGCCCTCCACCTGGTTGCCTTCGCCGTCGTCGACGAGCATTCCCTTGAATCCGATGTCGGCGACCTGGGAACGGGCGCACGAGTTGGGGCAGCCGTTGATGTTGATCGTGATCGGCACATCGAGCTGCGCGTTGATGTCGGCCAGCCGCTGCTCGAGTTCGGGAACCAGCACCTGCGAGCGCTTGCGCGTCTCCGCGAACGACAGCTTGCAGAACTCGATGCCCGAGCAAGCCATCAGGTTCTTGCGCCAGTGCGACGGACGAGCGGGCAAACCCACCTCGTCCAGGTCGGCGATCAGCTGGTCGAGCTTGTCGTCGGCGACGTCGAGGATGATCAGCTTCTGGTAGGGCGTGAAGCGGATCTTGTCGCTGCCGGCGCGTTCGGCAGCGTCGGCGACCTTCGCGAGAATGGTGCCCGACACACGGCCGGCGATGGGCGCGACCCCGACGGCATTGAGGCCGTTGCGGGTCTTCTGCACGCCGACGTGATCGATGGGACGCAGCGGCTTCTCCGGCGCCGGGCCGTCGATCAGCTTGCGCTTCAGGTACTCGGTCTCGAGCACCTCACGGAACTTCTCGATACCCCAGTCCTTCACGAGGAACTTGAGCCGGGCCTTGGCGCGCAGCCGGCGGTAGCCGTAGTCACGGAAGATCGAGACAACGGCTTCCCAGACGTCGGCGACCTCGTCGAGCGGCACCCACACGCCCACGCGCTGCGCGAGCATGGGATTGGTGGACAGTCCGCCGCCGACCCAGAGGTCGAGGCCGGGACCGTGCTCCGGATGGTTGACACCGATGAACGCGACATCGTTGATCTCGTGGACCACGTCCTGCTGACCCGAGATGGCGGTCTTGAACTTGCGCGGCAGGTTGGAGTACTCGGGCTTGCCGATGTAGCGGCGGACGATCTCGTCGATCGCGGGCGTGGGATCGAGGACCTCGGTCAGCGACTCACCGGCGAGAGGCGAACCCAGCACCACGCGCGGGCAGTCGCCGCACGCTTCGGTGGTCTTGAGACCGACACCTTCGAGGCGCTTCCAGATCTCCGGGACGTTCTCGACCTCGATCCAGTGGTACTGGACGTTCTCGCGGTCCGAGAGGTCGGCGGTGTCGCGCGCGAACTCGGTGGAGATACCGGCGATGGTGCGCAGCTGCTCGACGTTCAGGGCGCCGGCGTCGCACCGCACCCGCATCATGAAGTACCGGGCCTCGAGCAGGTCGATGTTCTCGTCACCGGTGAAGGTGCCGTCGTAACCCTGCTCGCGCTGGGTGTAAAGACCCCACCAGCGCATGCGGCCACGCAGGTCGCTCTTGTCGATGCTGTCGAAACCTTGCTTCGAGTAGATGTTCTCGATGCGTGCCCGGACGTTGAGCGGGTTGTCGTCCTTCTTCGCCTGCTCGTTGGCGTTGAGCGGCTCGCGGTAGCCGAGGGCCCACTGTCCCTCGGCCCGTCGGCGGGTCGGCTTCGCCGTGCGGGTGCGAGTGGGCGCGGGAGCTGCGTCGGTGGCAGCGGGGGAGGCGTCGGTGGTCGACGTCATGGAGCACTCCTGTGTCTCACGGTGCACCGGCTGAGGCCGAGGAGGAACGCTGTTCCTCGCTCGGGGCGTACGAATCCGGCCGGAAGTCGAGAAGAATGATGAACGGGCTGACAGGCTGGTTTACTGCGCGCAGCAGGGCAGACAACAACAGCTGCAGACACGCTTGAGATCGACGTGGCGACGTGCCACCAGTCGCACTCCGGGTCCGGTCATGCGGTCCATTGTGCCACGTCAGATCGCTGACTCCGAGTCGGGGACCGATTTCCACCATTTTTGCGGGAAATATCACGCTTGCGTGCATTTCTTCCGGTCGGTCAGGAGGTGACACGGCCCGTGGAATCGCCGCGACGCAACACCGTGGACACTGGAGGAGTGAGCGGAACGAGTACGACCCCCGGCAGTCTGCGCGAGGCGGACCCCTTCGTGCTGCCGGAACGGTCTCTCGCCGGTGTAGGGAGTCGTCCGTTCGGCATCTACATCCACGTTCCGTTCTGCGCCACACGCTGCGGTTACTGCGATTTCAACACCTACACGGCCGGTGAACTCGGCACGTCGGCGTCCCCGCAGTCGTGGATGGGGGGATTGCGCCGCGAACTCGACGCGGCAGCGGAGCTGACCGGGGCGCCGGCCGTCGACACGGTGTTCGTGGGCGGCGGTACCCCTTCACTGCTGGGCGGTGACGGTTTGGCCGACGTCCTCGGCGCCGTCCGCGCGAGCTTCGGGCTGGCCGATGGCGCCGAGGTCACCACGGAATCGAACCCCGAGTCGACATCGCCGGAGTTCTTCGACCGGCTCCGCGCAGGCGGGTACACCCGCGTCTCGCTGGGCATGCAGTCCGCAGCCCAGCACGTCCTGAAAGTGCTCGATCGGACGCACACTCCCGGTCGGGCGGTCGCCGCCGCCCTCGAAGCGCGGGCCGCCGGGTTCGAGCACGTCAACCTCGACCTCATCTACGGCACACCGGGCGAACGCGACGAGGACCTCGACCTCTCGCTGGATGCGGTGCTCTCGGCGGGGGTCGACCACGTCTCGGCCTACGCGCTGATCGTCGAGGACGGTACCGCGCTGGCCAGGAAAGTCCGTCGAGGTGAACTGCCCGCACCGGACGACGACGTGCTGGCATCGCGCTACGAACGTATCGACGCCCGCCTCGCCGACGCCGGCCTGACCTGGTACGAGGTGTCGAACTGGGCTGTGAGCGGAGCGGAATGCCGGCACAACCTCGGGTACTGGGACGGCGGAGACTGGTGGGGAGCCGGCCCGGGCGCCCACAGTCACGTCGGGGGCGTGCGCTGGTGGAATGTCAAACACCCGGCCCGCTATGCCGAGCAGCTCGCGGCCGGATCGCTACCGGTCGGCGGAAGTGAACACCTCACCGACGACGATCGCCACCTCGAACGGGTGATGCTGACCGCACGGTTGCGGACGGGCCTGCCGGTCGCCGAGCTCGACGCCGGGGAACGCCGCTCCGCCGACGCAGTAGTGAAGGACGGGCTTCTGCTGCGAGACGGCGATCACCTGGTGCTGACCGATCGGGGACGACTCCTCGCCGATGCCGTGGTCAGGACCGTTCTCCGGTAGCCGGACAGCGATCAGGCGGTCAGGCGGTCACGATCCCGGGCATCTCGTCGTAGTCGAACACCCGCGCGTGCAGCACCACCCGGTTCCGCAGGGCCGACCGCACCGCCCGGTGTAGTCCGTCCTCGAGGTACAGCACCCCATGCCACTGCACGGCGTGCGGAAAGAGGTCGCCGTAGAACGTCGAATCCTCGGACAGCAGCCGGTCGAGTTCCAGAACCTTGGTCGTGGTGACGATTTCGTCGAGTCGAACCTGCCGCGGCGGGATCTTGGACCAGTCGCGCAGCGACAAACCGTGGTCCGGGTAGGGCTTGCCGTCCATGACACCTTTGAAAATCATCGCCTCGTCATCCGCCCGTAGTCGTGCCGTGCGCTCATCGACGCCCGAATATCCAGCTGGTCACCGATGCGCGACTTCCGGTCACCACAGTAAGGCCTCGACGGGTGCGGGCGTCCGGACGATTAGACTGGATCGAGCCGCGATGCACGTGCCTACGCACGGAGCTCAGGGGACGTGAGGGCCTCACCGAACCCGGTTCGGTGAGGGCCATATTCGTGATGATCGAGAACTGGAGGTGGATGGCGGTGTCGAGTACTGACGACAGACGTTTCGAGGTTCTACGCGCGATCGTCGCCGACTACGTCTCCACACAGGAGCCCGTGGGGTCCAAAGCGCTGGTCGAGCGGCACAACCTGGGGGTTTCCAGCGCCACCGTGCGCAATGACATGGCCTTCCTCGAGAACGAGGGATACATCGCCCAGCCGCACACGAGTTCCGGCCGCGTGCCCACGGACAAGGGTTACCGGCAGTTCGTGGACCGCATCGCCGAAGTGAAGCCACTGTCGACCGCGGAGCGGCGGGCCATCCTGGAGTTCCTGGAGTCGGGTGTCGACCTGGACGACGTGCTCAGGCGGGGCGTGCGGCTCCTCGCGCAACTGACGCGGCAGGTCGCGGTTGTGCAATATCCCACACTTTCGGCGTCGAGCGTTCGTCATCTCGAGGTGGTCGCCCTGACACCCGCCCGGCTGCTGCTGGTGCTGATCACCGACTCCGGCCGCGTCGATCAACGCATCGTCGAACTCGGTGACGTCCTCGACGACGAAGACCTCGCACGTCTGCGCCGGCTCCTCGGCGGCGCGCTCGAAGGCAAGCGGCTGGCGGCGGCGTCGATCGCCGTGTCGGAACTCGCCGAAGAGGCTCCCGAAGACCTCCGCGACGCCGTGGTCCGTTCGGCCACCGTGCTCGTGGAAACGCTCGTCGAACACCCCGAGGAGCGGCTGGTGCTCGGCGGCACGGCGAACCTCACCCGCAACGCCGCCGATTTCACCGGTATCAGCGGGCTGCCCGGTTCGTTGCGGGCCGTCCTCGAGGCGCTCGAGGAGCAGGTGGTGGTCCTGAAACTGCTGGCCGCCACCCAGGATGCCGGCACCGTCACCGTGCGGATCGGCGAAGAAACACAGGTGGAGCAGATGCGCGGCACCTCGGTCATTTCCACCGGCTACGGCGCCGCCGGCACCGTGCTCGGCGGCATGGGAGTGCTCGGACCCACCCGAATGGACTATCCGGGAACAATCGCGTCGGTGGCAGCCGTTGCCAGATACATCGGCCAGGTACTCGCCGAGCGGTAACCGCCGGACCCATGAGCTCGACGGGAGCCGGGGACGCGAAGACGGATCAATAGCGAGATGACGAAGTAGAGAAGGACGAGAGACTCAACGTGGCACGGGATTACTACGCAACGCTCGGCGTCGACCAGAAGGCGACCGACCAGGAGCTCAAGCGCGCCTACCGCAAGCTTGCGAGGGAACTGCATCCCGACGTGAACCCCGACGAGTCGGCGCAGGCCCGGTTCCGGGAGATCTCGACGGCCTACGAGGTGCTGTCCGACCCGGAGAAGCGGCGCATCGTCGATCTCGGTGGCGACCCGCTGTCCTCCGGTGGTGGTGCGGGTGCCGGCTTCGGAGGCGGTTTCGGTGGCGGCCTCGGCGACGTGTTCGAAGCGTTCTTCGGTGGCGGAGGTGGCGCGGGACGCGGTCCCCGCGGCCGGGTGCAGCCCGGAGCGGACTCCCTCCTGCGCACCCGTCTGACTCTGGCCGAATGCGCGACCGGCGTGAGCAAGCAGGTCGCGGTCGAGACGGCGATCCTGTGCGACAGCTGCACCGGCTCCGGCACCAACGGAAACTCCAAGCCCGTGCGCTGTGAGACGTGTGGCGGTGCCGGTGAGGTCCAGTCGGTCCAGCGTTCGTTCCTCGGTCAGGTGATGACCTCCCGTCCGTGTCCGACGTGCCGCGGCGCGGGCGAGACCATCCCGGATCCCTGCCACAAGTGCGGCGGCGACGGCCGCGTGCGCGCTCGCCGCGACATCACCGTCAAGGTCCCTGCCGGTGTCGCCGGAGGTATGCGTATCCGGCTCGCCGCGCAGGGCGAGGTCGGCCCCGGCGGTGGTCCGGCCGGTGACCTGTACGTCGAGGTCGTCGAGCAGGCACACGAGGTATTCGTCCGCGACGGCGAAGATCTGCACTGCACCGTCCGGGTGCCGATGGTCGACGCCGCGCTCGGAACCACGGTCACCATCGACACCATCATCGACGGCCCCAAGGACATCGTCATCGAACCCGGCACCCAGCCCGGGTCGGTGACGGTCCTGCGCGGACACGGCATGCCGAAGCTGCGCTCCGGTGTACGCGGCGACGTGCACGCGCACCTCGAGGTGGTCGTGCCCTCGCGCCTCGACCACAAGGAAGCCAAGCTTCTCCGCGAGCTGCGCGATCTGCGTGATCGGGACGTCGCCGAGGTCGTCTCCACCCAGTCGCAACACAGCGGTGGGCTGTTCTCCCGCCTGCGCGAAGCGTTCAGCGGCCGCTGACGGTGGCGGCCACCGTCTTCTTCCTCGACCCCCTTCCCGAGGTTGGGCAGACCGCGGTGCTCGACGGCCCCGAGGGCAGGCACGCGGCCACCGTGCGCCGAATCGGTGTCGGTGAGCGGATCGTCCTCGCCGATGGACGCGGAGGCCTCGCGGACACCGAAGTCACCGCAGCCGGAAAGGACCGGCTCGAACTCACCGTCCACGAGCGTCGTCAGGTATCTGCAGCGTCGCCCACGGTCACGGTGATCCAGGCACTGCCGAAGGCGGACCGCTCGGAGCTGGCCGTCGAACTCGCCACCGAGGCCGGTGTCGATGCGATCATTCCCTGGCAGTCGTCGCGGTGCGTGGCCAAGTGGGAGGGTCCCAAGGTGGCGAAGGGCGTCGCTCGCTGGCGTAGCGCCGCAGTGGCCGCCGCCAAGCAGTCGCGGCGGGCGATCGTGCCCGAGGTGTCGGAGCTGCACCGCACCGCCGGGATACTCGCCGTCGTGCGTGAGGTGGTGGGCCGCGGCGGAGTCGTCGCGGTCCTGCACGAAGCGGCCACACAGGGACTCGCCGAACTGCCACTGCGTTCCGCCGCAGAGATCGTGCTCGTCGTCGGACCCGAGGGCGGCCTCGCCCACGACGAGGTCGCCTCGTTGACGGAGGCCGGCGCTGTCCCCGTACTGCTGGGACCGCACGTCTTGCGGACCTCCACGGCGGCCGCGGTCGCCCTCGGAGCCCTCGGCGTGCTCACGGACCGCTGGGGAACCGCCCCCATCGCCTGACGCTGCGTCTTCGTCGGCGATTAATCTGACTGCCCGTGGACCGCATTCGTATCGCCTACGGCACCGAACCGCAGCAGTTCGGGCACTTCTACGCCCCCGAGGAGCCGGTCGAGGGTCCCGTCCCCGTGGTGATGGTCGTGCACGGCGGATTCTGGAGCGGCAAGTACCACCTCAACCTGGGAACGAGCTTCTCGGTCGATCTGGCGCGGCACGGAGTCGCGGTGTGGAACATCGAGTACCGCAGGTTGGGTGCGGGTGGGGCGTGGGACGAGATGTCCGCCGACGTCGTCGCCGCGCTGGAGGCAATCGCCGGTCCAGTCGCCGAGCAGTCGCCGGTTGCCTTCGACTTGTCTCGCGTTCGGGTGATCGGGCACTCGGCCGGGGGACAGCTGGCCGTGTGGCTCGCCGGCCAATCGCACACCGCGGTGCGGCCCGACATGGTGGTGGCACAGGCCGGGGCGCTCGACCTGGCGTCGGCGGGGGAGCGCGGGCGGCGTATCGGGTACATCGAGGACCTGCTCGGCGTTCCCTTCGGCGACGATCCCGAGCGCTACCGCTCGGCGTCTCCTTACCACCGGATTCCGATCGGCGTACCGGTCGTCTGCGTGCACGGCACGGAGGACGTGCAAGTGCCTGCGAAGGTGAGTGTGCGGTACAGCGAGGCCGCGCGGGCGGCCGGTGACCCGATCGCGCTGCACGTCGTCGAGGCTGAAGACCACTACGCCTTCCTGAATCCCGAGACCGACTGCTGGAAGATCTCGCGGGATGCGCTGTTGACCGGTCCGGTCGACGGGTGACGTTCCCCGCCGCCGATCATGCCGGTGTTGTCACGTAATCGGGTGGGCGCGCTGACCTGCGAGCGATAGACTGCGGAGAGCACGGCGACCGCCGTGAATCGCCGGGAACCGGAAGTAGGCCATATACCTCACGTGAGCGAACAAGACCAGAATGGCGAGACGTTCGGCGCCACGCGCCCGGCGGAACGCACCGTGCGTTCGAGTATCGATCTCCCACCCGAAACGGTCCCGCCCCTCCTCGGTTCTGCCGACGAGAATCTGCGAGCTCTCGAGCGGGTCCTGGATGCAGACATCCACGTACGCGGCAATGCGGTCACACTCACCGGGAAGCCCGGGGACGTTGCCCTGGCCGAGCGCGTGATCACCGAGCTCGCCGCCATCGTGGGCCGGGGACAGCCGCTCGCACCCGATGCGGTGCGGCGCACCGTCGGGATGCTGACCCAGGGGTTGAGCGAGTCCCCCGCCGAGGTACTCACTCTCGACATCCTGTCGCGGCGCGGCAAGACCATCAGACCCAAGACGCTCAATCAGAAGCGGTACGTGGACGCGATCGACGCCAACACGATCGTCTTCGGCGTCGGCCCCGCCGGCACGGGCAAGACGTACCTGGCGATGGCGAAGGCCGTGCAATCGCTGCAGACCAAACAGGTGTCGCGGATCATCCTCACCCGACCCGCGGTCGAGGCGGGCGAGCGGCTCGGATTCCTGCCCGGCACGCTGCACGAGAAAATCGACCCCTACCTGCGGCCACTGCACGACGCGCTGCACGACATGATGGACCCCGAGGCAATCCCGAAGCTGATGCAGTCGGGCATCATCGAGGTCGCGCCGCTGGCGTACATGCGAGGTCGCACGCTGAACGACGCCTTCATCATTCTCGACGAGGCACAGAACACCACCGCCGAGCAGATGAAGATGTTCCTCACCCGGCTGGGCTTCGGTTCCAAGGTGGTCGTCACCGGTGACGTCACCCAGGTGGACCTGCCGGGAGGCGCGCGATCGGGCCTGCGGGCCGCCAGCGAGATCCTCGGCGACATCGACGACATCCACTTTGCCGAGCTGAACAGCAGCGACGTGGTCCGGCACCGGCTGGTATCCGACATCGTCGACGCCTACGAGCGTTTCGAGGCGGATCGCGACGGCAAGGTGGAGCTCGGAAACCGCGCACAGCGGAGAGCGGCGCACTCGCGTTCTCCGCGACGGTAGGGTGAGTGTCGCCGGAACCAGGAGGAAGCGACACACATGAGCATCGAAGTCTCGAACGAATCGGGCATGGACGTCTCCGAAGAGGAGCTGATCAGCGTTGCCCGCTTCGTGATCGCGCGGATGGATGTCCATCCCGCGGCCGAGTTGTCGATGGTCCTCGTGGACTCGGCCACCATGGCGGACCTGCACATGCGGTGGATGGACCTGCCGGGCCCCACCGACGTGATGTCCTTCCCGATGGACGAGCTCGAGCCGGGTGGGCGGCCGGATGCGCCGGACCCCGGACCGTCGATGCTCGGCGACATCGTGCTGTGCCCGTCCTTCGCAGCGGATCAGGCCGACAAGGCCGGTCACCCGCTGGCCCACGAACTCGCGCTGCTCACCGTCCACGGAGTGCTGCACCTTCTCGGCTACGACCACGCGGAGCCCGAGGAAGAGAAAGAAATGTTCGGCCTGCAGAACCAGCTCCTCGAAGAGTGGTACGAGGACCTTCGCCGCGCCGAACGGGACGCGGCACTCGCTGCCCGCGATCAGAAGTTGCTCGGCAAGGCCGGGTTCTTCGACTCGCCGGATCAGTAACCGCGACGTGAAGGGTTCTTTGTGACTAGCGCCATCGCGCTGATCGTCCTCGCGATCGTTCTCGTCCCCCTCGGCGGTGTGTTCGCCGCCGTCGACTCCGCGCTCAACACCATCTCGTCGGCGCGCGTCGAGGAGATGGCCAAGGAGGATCGGGCCGGCGCTCACCGGGTCCTCCGCATCCTGTCGGATCGCCCACGCTACGTGAATCTCATGGTGCTGCTTCGCATCCTGTGCGAAATCACCGCCACGGTGGTGCTCGTCGGCGGGCTGACCGACCTCCTCGAACCGGTGTGGGCCCTCACGGTCACCGCCATCGTCATGGTGCTCGTCGACTATGTGGTGATCGGCGTCGGCCCGCGCACACTCGGCCGTCAGCACGCCTACTCGATAGCGCTCATCGCGTCGTTCCCCCTGCAGGTCATCGGTACCCTCCTCGGCCCGATCAGTCGCCTGTTGATCCTCATCGGTAACGCGATCACGCCGGGCCGTGGTTTCCGCAACGGCCCCTTCGCCTCCGAGATCGAGCTTCGGGAACTCGTCGACATGGCGCAGGAGCGTGGCGTGGTGGCCGACGAGGAGCGGCGCATGATTCAGTCGGTGTTCGAACTCGGCGACACCTCGGCCCGTGAAGTGATGGTCCCGCGCACCGAGATGGTGTGGATCGAGAGCGACAAGAGCGCCGGACAGGCGACATCTCTCGCGGTCCGCAGCGGTCACTC
The DNA here is from genome assembly GCF_023667485.2 of Rhodococcus sp. MSC1_016. NCBI lineage: Bacteria > Bacillati > Actinomycetota > Actinomycetes > Mycobacteriales > Nocardiaceae > Rhodococcus > Rhodococcus sp. MSC1_016. The sequence continues at coordinate 2,985,696 of NZ_JAMOZI020000001.1, read as the reverse complement.
GCGGATCCCGGTGATCGGCGACAACGTCGATGACGTCCTCGGGGTGGTCTACCTCAAAGACCTGGTCCAGCAGACGTACCACTCGCGTGACGGTGGGCGCAGTGTCCGCGTCCGCGACGTGATGCGCCCGGCCGTGTTCGTGCCGGATTCCAAACCACTGGACAGCCTGCTCGCCGAAATGCAGCGCGACCGCAACCACATGGCGGTGCTGGTGGACGAATACGGCGGAGTCGCCGGGCTCGTCACCATCGAAGACGTCATCGAGGAAATCGTCGGGGAAATCGCCGACGAGTACGACCAGGACGAGACACCGCCGATCGAGGACCTCGGTGACGGTATGTACCGGGTGTCGGCGCGGCTGCCCATCGAGGATCTCGGCGAACTGTTCGGACTCGAACTCGAAAACGATGAGGTGGAGACCGTCGGCGGGTTGATCGGATACGAACTCGGCAGGGTGCCCCTTCCCGGTTCCGAGGTCGTGTCGGAGGGGCTGATCCTGCGCGGCGAGGGCTCACCCGATGTGCGGGGCCGAGTGCGGATCAGCACGGTCTTCGTGCAACGCGCCCCCATCTCGGAAGACGAGCACGACGACGACCGCGAACGGGAGAGCGACGATGCCTGAACTCGATACCGAGGACGCCAAGCTGGTCGTGCTTGCGCGGGGAGCCCTGGGCCGCAGCGGAAGCGGGCAGGGCGCTGCCGTCCGCGACCTCGACGGCCGCACCTACGCCGCAGGCGCCGTCACCTTGGCCGCGTTGTCGCTGACGGCTCTGCAGGCGGCCGTCGCCGCGGCGGTGTCGAGCGGCGCCGAAGGGTTCGAAGCGGCTGTCCTGATCGGCGCAGCCCCGGACGACCCCGGCATCGCCGCACTACACGAAGTCAGTGCGCAGGCGGCGATCGTCTTCGCGCGAACCGATGGATCCGTGATCGAGGAGAAGCATGAGTAAACCCGAATTCCGTTCCGGATTCGTCTGTTTCGTCGGGCGGCCCAACACGGGCAAGTCCACACTCACCAACGCGTTGGTGGGCAGCAAGATCGCGATCACGTCCTCGCGTCCGCAGACGACCCGGCATACGATTCGCGGCATCGTGCACCGCGAGCACGCGCAGTTGATCCTCGTCGACACCCCGGGGCTGCACCGGCCCCGGACGCTCCTCGGTCAGCGCCTCAACGACCTCGTGCGCGACACCTACTCCGAGGTCGACGTGATCTGCCTGTGCATTCCCGCGGACGAGAAGATCGGCCCCGGCGACCGGTGGATCGTGCAGCAGGTTCGCCAGATCGCGCCGAAGACGACGCTCATCGGCATTGTGACGAAGATCGACAAGGTCACCAAGGACAAGGTCGGGCAGCAGCTGCTGGCCGTGTCCCAGATGCTCGGACCGGAATCCGACGTCGTGCCGGTCTCCGCCGCGTCGGGTGAGCAGGTGGAGGTCCTGGTGGACGTCCTCGCCTCCAAGATGGAGGAAGGGCCCGCGTTCTACCCGGACGGCGAGCTCACCGACGAACCCGAAGAAACGTTGATGGCGGAGCTCATCCGTGAGGCGGCTCTCGAGGGCCTCGGCGACGAACTGCCGCACTCCCTTGCGGTGGTCATCGAGGAAGTGATCCCCCGTGAGGGGCGCACCGAAAAGCAGGGCGAAATGCTCGACGTGCACGCCCTGCTCTACGTCGAACGCCCGAGCCAGAAGGGCATCGTCATCGGGAAGGGTGGTGCCCGGCTCCGGGAGGTCGGGACCAAGGCGCGCCTGCAGATCGAGAAGTTGCTGGGCACCCGCATCTTCCTCGAGCTGCACGTCAAAGTCGCCAAGGACTGGCAGCGCGACCCGAAGCAATTGGGCCGCCTGGGCTTCTAGGGCCTTCGGCCTCGTGCGCCTTTTTGGTAGCGGGAGCTACCAAAAAGGCGCACGGGCGCGGAGCGCCTTCCGACATGGGACACTGGACCGGTGAGGCTGTATCGAGACAATGCGGTGGTCCTGCGCCAGCACAAGCTGGGCGAGGCCGACCGTATCGTCACACTCCTCACCCGGCAGCACGGTCTGGTACGCGCGGTGGCCAAGGGGGTGCGCCGCACGAAGTCCAAGTTCGGCGCCCGGCTCGAGCCGTTCGCGCACATCGACGTGCAGTTGTATCCGGGCCGCAACCTGGACATCGTCACCCAGGTGCAAACTGTCGATGCGTTCGCCACCGACATCGTCGACGACTACTCCCGGTACACCACGGCGTGTGCGATCCTCGAAACCGCCGAGCGACTGGCCGGTGAAGAGCGCGCTCCCGCGCTGCAGCTGCACCGCCTGACGGTGGGTGCGCTGCGCGCGGTCGCCGAACACCATCGGCCGTGTGAGCTGATTCTCGATGCTTTCCTTCTGAGGGCCATGGGTTACGCAGGATGGGCACCTGCACTCGACGAGTGTGCGCGGTGCAGCGCGCCCGGACCCCACCGGGCATTCCACGTGTCCGCTGGGGGCGCGGTGTGTACCCACTGCCGCCCACCCGGTGCGGCCACCCCGTCTCCCGGAGTGCTCGCGCTGATGGACGCGCTGTTCCGTGGGAACTGGGCGGAAACCGAGAATGTGGCGGCGCCGCTGCGCAGTCAGGCCAGCGGACTCGTCGCCGCGCACCTGCAGTGGCATCTCGAACGACAGCTGCGCACCCTTCCCCTGATCGAACGGTCCCGTCCGCATCCGGCCGTCGGGCCGGAGAATTCGGTCAGGCAGGATGGGGACCGTGATTCGACGACGCGAACCTCGAACTCCGCTTGACGGTGCGGCCGAACGGCACATTCGGCCGCCCGACCCGCATCCGTCGGGGGCTCGGCCGCCGGGCCTGCAGACCGAACTGATACCTCGGCACATCGCACTGGTCATGGACGGGAACGGCCGTTGGGCGCAGGAACGGGGACTGCCGCGGACTGCCGGCCATGAACGCGGCGAAGCCGTGCTGATGGACGCGGTCTGCGGCTGTATCGAGATGGGTGTCGAATGGCTGTCGGCGTATGCCTTCTCGACGGAGAACTGGAAACGCAGTCCCGAAGAAGTCCGCTTTCTGATGGGCTTCAACCGGGACGTGATCCGCAGGCGCCGCGACGAAATGCACGAGATGGGTGTGCGCGTGCGCTGGGCGGGACGCCGACCACGGTTGTGGCGCAGCGTGATCAAGGAACTCGAGATCGCCGAGGAGTTGACGAAGCACAACACGGTGATGAACCTGACGATGTGCGTCAACTACGGTGGTCGCGCCGAGATCGCCGATGCGACCAAGGAAATCGCACGCAGGGTGGCGGCGGGACAACTCGATCCGGAGAAGATCACCGAGGCGACGGTGGCCCGGTACCTCGACGAGCCGGACATGCCGGATGTCGATCTGTTCCTGCGGCCGTCCGGTGAGCAACGAACGTCCAATTTCTTGATCTGGCAGTCCGCGTACGCGGAAATGGTCTATCAGGAGAAGCTGTTTCCCGACTTCGACCGGCGCGATTTGTGGGCGGCCTGCGTCGAATACGCCTCTCGGGACCGCAGATTCGGTGGCGTCAAGTGACGGCCGACGGAGCGCCGGCACTTCTGGCGCGCGCCGAGAATGCACTCGCTCATTTCGCCACGGTCGACAGGGCGGACGACGGCTCGCTCAGTTTCGAGTACGCCGGAGCGCTGTGCTCGATCAGTGCGATGACCCTGACCGAGGGACTGGACGTGTTGTCGATGACCTGTGTCCTCGCCTGGGATCGCCCCGTCAGTGCGTCACTGCACAAGAAGGTGGCCGAACGAAACAGCGCCCTCCAGTTCGGCTCGATCGCCGTGTTCGGACACGGCAGACTCGCCGACGTCATCCTGCGCTACACGTTCCCCGCCGCCGGCCTCGAGGACGAGGCCCTGACCACGATGCTGCTGCTGGCCCTGTCCGGGGCGGACACGGCTCGTCAGGGACTGATTCCCTGACGCTCACCGCGGCGCGTTGCAGTCCTTGCAGACGCCGAAGATCTCGATGGTGTGGCTGACGTCGGAGAATCCGTGATCGTCGGCGATCGACTGCGACCACTGTTCCACGGTGGGTCCTTCGACCTCGACGGTGTAGCCGCAACTGCGGCACACGAGATGATGGTGGTGCCCCGACGAGCACCTGCGGTACACCGATTCACCCGTGTCCGTTCGCAGGACGTCGACCGTCCCGGCATCTGCCAGCGTCTGCAGCGTGCGGTAGACGGTGGTGAGACCGATGCCTTCTCCACGCTTGCGGAGTTCGTCGTGGAGTTCTTGTGCCGAGCGGAATTCCTCGATGTCGTCGAGGAGGGCGGAGATCGCACTGCGCTGCTTGGTGGCGCGCACTCCGACGACCACAGGTTTGCGATGCTCGGCGTTCTGGGTCGGCATTCTCATCCTTCCTCGGCGTGCGCGACGGCGTCCACGACGATGTGTGCGAGATGGTCGTCGACGAGCCGGTAGAGAACCTCGCGCCCGGTGCGTTCGCCGCGCACCACCCCGGCAGCTTTCAAGACGCGAAGGTGCTGGCTGATCAGCGGCTGGGTGACTCCCAGCGCCCCGACGAGTTCGTGCACGCAGCGCTCCGATTCGCGGAGTTGCAGCACGATGGCGATTCGGACCGGTGCAGCGAGCGCGCGCAGAATGTCACCTGCCGCAGCCAACGTCTCCTTCGACGGCACAGGCGCGGGCGGCGCGGTGTCGAACGGATGAAGATCGCCGGTATCGGTCACGCTCACAGCGGATCTCCTTCGGTATGCCGGACACGAAGCGACAGAATGGTCGGGGAGCACCTTCGGTCAGCTCGTCGCCCATCTTATTGCAAATCGATTCCATTTTGATATGCATGAATTCGCATGTCAACCAGGCGGGTGAACCGGGCGGAAACGGGCAGATAGGCTAGGAGCCGAAAACTGCACGTAAACCATGCATCTATTACCCAGATGGAGAGCACTCGAGTGGCACCGAAATCCAAAGTCGAAACCGTCGTCAACCTGGCCAAGCGTCGTGGCCTCGTCTATCCGTGCGGTGAGATCTACGGAGGCACGAAGTCGGCCTGGGATTACGGCCCCTTGGGTGTCGAACTCAAGGACAACATCAAGAAGCAGTGGTGGCGCAACATGGTCACCAGCCGCGAAGACGTCGTCGGTCTCGACTCGTCGGTGATTCTGCCGCGTGAGGTGTGGGTGGCGTCCGGCCACGTCGGCGTGTTCAACGACCCGTTGGTTGAGTGTCTCAACTGCCACAAACGCCACCGTCAGGACCACCTGCAGGAGGCGTACGCGGAGAAGAAGGGTCTCGATAACCCCGACGACGTCACCATGGACGTCATTGCCTGCCCCGACTGCGGCACGGTGGGGCGTTGGACCGAGCCCCGCGACTTCAACATGATGCTCAAGACGTATCTCGGCCCGGTCGAGAGCGAAGAGGGAATGCACTACCTGCGCCCCGAGACGGCGCAGGGCATTTTCGTGAACTTCGCGAACGTGCTCACCACGTCGCGTAAGAAGCCGCCCTTCGGCATCGGCCAGATCGGTAAGAGCTTCCGCAACGAGATCACCCCCGGCAACTTCATCTTCCGCACCCGCGAGTTCGAGCAGATGGAGATGGAGTTCTTCGTCAAGCCCGGTGAGGACGAGGAGTGGCACCAGTACTGGATCGACTACCGCATGGACTGGTACACGGGCCTGGGTATCAACAAGGACAACCTGCGCCTGTACGAGCACGCCGCGGACAAGCTGTCGCACTACTCCAAGCGGACCGTGGACATCGAGTACCGGTTCCACTTCCAGGGCAGCGAGTGGGGCGAGCTCGAGGGTGTGGCCAACCGCACCGACTTCGATCTGTCGACGCACTCGACGCACTCGGGCACCGACCTCAGCTACTACGACCAGGCCAGTGGTGACCGGTACACCCCATACGTCATCGAGCCCGCTGCCGGCCTCACCCGGTCGCTGATGGCCTTCCTCGTCGACTCCTACACCGAGGACGAGGCACCCAACGCGAAGGGTGGCGTCGACAAGCGCACGGTGCTGCGACTGGACCGTCGCCTCGCGCCGGTGAAGGCCGCGGTGCTGCCGCTGTCCCGCAACGCCGATCTGACGCCCAAGGCCAAGGATCTGGCCGCGACGCTTCGTCAGAACTGGAACGTCGAGTTCGACGACGCCGGCGCCATCGGACGCCGTTACCGTCGTCAGGACGAGATCGGTACGCCGTTCTGCATCACCGTCGACTTCGACACCCTCGAGGATCATGCGGTCACCGTCCGTGAGCGTGACTCGATGGCTCAGGAGCGTGTCGCGCTCGATCAGGTGGAGGGCTACCTGGCCCAGCGCCTTCTGGGCTGCTGATCCGGAAGACGAGCAGGGTGAGCAGTTCCCCGGTTGCGGTCGATTCCCGACCGCAACCGGGGATCTGTTGTAATTGCCGCAGACGAAACGGGGGCATTGATGAGTGATGTGCTGGTATGCGGTGCGCTCTTGATCGGGAGCGCAGGTTTTCTGGGACTGGCGGTCGCCCTGTTCGGGTCGGCTGGTACCCGCTCGTGCAGCGACGTCGAGTAGGCCCTCGGAAGGTCAGAAGCGGCCGCCTCCGCTGATCCGGCCCGAACTGCGCGGACCACCGAAGGAGCCCGGTCCACCCCCGAAACCGCCACCACCGAATCCGCCACCACCGAATCCGCCACTACCGAAACCGCCACGGGAGCCTCGGCCTCCCCAGCTGCCGCGGCCGCTGAATCCGCCCCGCATGACGCTGTCGATCAGGATTCCGCCGAGGACCGCGCCGGCGAGGTTCCCGCCGGCACCGGGTCCGGCGCCTTGACGAAGTTCCCATTCCTGCACGTCATTTCGGGCAGAACTCAGGGCGTCGACGGCGAGAGTCGACGCGGCCTGCGCATGCTGCAGGGCGCCGGAGACATCGGTCTCGCGGAGCTGACGCGCGGCGGCGAGATGACGCTGGGCCTCGGTGAGCCGGGTCCTGGCCTCCGCACCGATCGCACCGCGCCGGGTGCCGATGAAATCCGAGGCCGCGGTCACCTGTGACTGCGCTGCCACCAGATTCTGGTCGAGATGCTGCTGCGCGCGTTCGGTCTGTCGGCGGGATTCCTGGGCTGCTGCCAGGACGGCGTCGAGTTCGGCGTCTGCCTTGACGATCGCGGTGAAGGTGCCGAGCGGGTCGGCATCTTTCGAGGTGCGTGCCGATGCGAGCGCTGCCTGGGCTGCGCCCCGCGCCGATTCGAGCGGGGGTCCACCCTGCTCGGTGAACTGGGCGGCAGTGGCCACCCCGTTCTCGAGGTCGGTGATCGCCGCGGGCAGGGCGGCGATCGCGTGGCGAATGTTGTCGGCTGCGTGATCGACGGCGTCGAGCAACGTCCGGGCCTGCTCGAGTGCACCTTCGGCACGGCGGATCGCCGACACGGCCGGCCCCTGCTTTCCCGGCGGCAGGGCGATGGTGTCCCGCGCCTCGCTCACTGCCTGCTCCGCAAACGCCAGCCGTTCCTGCGCCATCGTCACATTGGCCGCAATGGACGCCAGCGTCTCGGCCGGGAACTGGGTGTGCAGTGCCTCGAGTGTGCGGGTGGACTCCGGAATGCGGACGCTTGCCGCGACGATGTCGCGGGTCAGCGCGTCGAGTCGCTCTGGTGCGTTGATCAGGAGATTTCGCAGACCGTCGAATTCCTGAACCCGTTCGTCGAGTTCCCGGTCTGCCCGGCCGCAGGAGGAGATGATGTCGATCAGCATCTCTCGCTGCTGCTGGGGAGTCTCGGGAATCGCGTCGTCGAGTCGTTGACGGACGGTGAACGCGGCGGCCAGCGCCGCCTGCGCCTTCTCAAACGCAGTGGTGAACGACGCGGTCGACTGCTCCCCGAACTCGCCCCGGGCGAGGTCGAGTTCTTCGCGGCTTGTGCGCAGCGCGTTGTCCGTGTCGACCAGAATTTCCCTGGCCAGCTCGTCCAGCGTGGGCAGCGGCAGGGCGGCAAGTGCGTCGGTGTCCTCGGGGTCGATGTTCCTCGCGGCCGCGACAGCGTCCGCGGCCCGGTCGTTCTTCTTCTTGCGGGAGTACAGGAGAATTCCGCCGACGCCCGCCGCCACCACGCCGCCGCCGATGAGCAGTGTGCGCACCGACATTCCGCCGCTCGCGCTCATCGCATCGCCGAGACCGCCCGCCGCGGCGATGGCGCCACCCGCCCAGTCATCCTCGCGCAGAGCGGGTTCGACGGCGTCGACCCGGATGCTCTCCGCTTCATCGGAGGTGATGTCCTCGAGGCCGTCCGAGGCGATGAGAGCGTATTCGCGGTCGACGGTGGCGACAGCCAACAGTGCGTCCCGGTCGCCGAGCGAGGAGGCCTGCGCGGTGCGATCGGCCCACGGTCCTGCGCCGAGACCGTCGAAATCGGCGACATAGACCACCCACAACCGCACCTTGTGCTCGTCGTAGAGCTGATCGATCGCGGCCTCGACCTCGGTTCGCTGATTCTCGTCCAGCGCGCCCACGTTGTCCGTCACCTGAGTGGGTAACCGGAAGGGTGCATCGGCGGACGCGACCGCCGGTCCCCACAGGATCGTCACCACACCGAGGACGGCCGCGACCGCACCCAGGACCGAGAACCGTCGAGCGGGTGGAGCGAGGAATCGTCGGCGGGACGACGGCAACTGCTCGAGTGGCGATGCGACTGGCATGGCAGCAAATCTATCCGGTGTGGCGAGTCGTCAGCGGGACAGTTCGACGGCAGCTGGCAGAATCGGGGAGTGAATACTGCACCGAGCCGTGAACGCCACGACCTGCCGCGCGCCGAGGCGCGTCTGGGTTTCGTCGGCACGTTCGCGCGGTGGACCCGCCGGGTGATCGTCGGAGTGGTCCTGATCGCCGTCGCCCTCGTGTTCGGCACGGCAGTCCGGGTGTGGCAGGTGGCGCGAATCGACGACAGCTCGAGCGCCGACGCCATCGTCGTCCTGGGAGCCGCGCAGTACTCGGGGACCCCGTCGTCGGTGTTCGAGGCCCGACTCGAACAGGCCTACAAGCTGTACGAACAAGGCGTGGCTCCCGAGGTCATCACCGTCGGCGGGAAGCAGGAGGGTGACGAGTACACGGAGGCGGCGTCGGGTAAGAACTACCTGATCTCGCGCGGGGTCCCGGCCGACAGCATCACCGCGGTCGAGGAGGGGTCCGACACGTTGCTGAGCATCGAGGCCGTCAGCGAAACCATGGGGGAGCAGGGCATCAACTCGGCGGTCCTGGTCAGCGACCCCTGGCATTCACTGCGCACCCGCACGATGGCGCGCGACGCCGGACTCGATGCCTGGACTGCGCCCACCCGGCAGGGCCCGGCCGTCTTCACGCGTGAATCGCAGCTACACGGGATTGCGCGTGAAACCGGGGCCCTGATCTGGTACCAGCTCACTCACTTCTCCGCGGACTTCCCCTACACGGCAGGACAGTGATGGCCGGATACTCGACTCCCGACGTCGCACGGCGCGTCTCCGAGCCGCCCAAACGGGCCGGTCTGCCGGGGAGCCAGATCGCCGCGGCCCAGCACCGCTCCGATTTCTCCCGGGACCGCGCCCGCGTGCAGCACTCCGCGGCGTTACGCCGGCTCGCGGACAAGACACAGGTGGTGGGACCGAGGGACGGTGACACACCCCGTACCCGGTTGACTCATTCGATCGAGGTCGCGCAGATCGGGCGGGGAATTGCGGACGGACTTGGATGTGACCCCGATCTGGTGGATCTCGCGGGGCTCGCGCACGACATCGGCCACCCGCCCTACGGACACAATGGTGAGAAGGCGCTCGACGAGGTGGCGGCGAGCTGCGGTGGTTTCGAAGGTAACGCCCAGAATCTGCGAATCCTGACCAGCCTCGAACCCAAGGTCCTCGATCCCTCGGGCGCCAGCGCCGGACTCAACCTCACGCGCGCGGCACTGGATGCGGCAATCAAGTATCCGTGGACGAGGCCTCGGCCGGGTGCCAAATTCGGGGCCTACGACGACGACGCCGAAGTGCTGATCTGGGTGCGCGAGGGCGCACCGGAGAATCGTCGGTGCCTCGAGGCGCAGGTGATGGACTGGGCCGACGACGTGGCGTATTCGGTTCACGACGTCGAGGACGGGGTGATCGCCGGGCGCATCGATCTGCGTGCCCTCGCCGACCCGGTGGAACAGCGGGCGCTGGCGGAATTGGGTGTTTCCGAGTTCCCTGGGCTGATCGTCGACGATCTCGTCGAGGCGGCGCATCGGCTCAGCCTGTTGCCTGTGGTGGTGGAGGTGGGCAGCTACGACGGAACGCTGACCAGCGCCGTCGCGTTGAAGAATCTGACCAGCGAGTTGGTCGGCCGTTTCGCCACCGCCGCAATCAGCGGCACGCGGAAGGTCAACGGGGACGAGCCGCTGGCCCGGTACGACGCGGACCTGGTGATCCCCCCGGTGGTGACCTCCGAAGTGGCCCTTCTGAAAACCGTTGCGCTGTATTACGTGATGTCCGACTCCGGTCACAAGGCGCGTCAGGAGCGGCAGCGCGACCGCATTCACCGAGTGGCCGAATGGCTCCTGGCCACCGCTCCGGCGGGACTCGACCCCCTGCTGTTGCCGGCCTGGGACAAGGCCGGCGACGATTCCGCGCGGGTCCGGGTGATCGTCGACCAGATCGCGTCGTACACCGAGAGCAGGCTCGAACGCGTCGACAAGGCCAGCCTGGGAGCGCAAGCGAGCTGGGGCTGACGAGAAACGGACCAATCCGCTTGCTCCGGTGCTACGAATACGGTGCGAGAGCGCTCACACCACCTGCAGGGAGCCCGGATGAAGTCTGTACTGCGCAAGATCATCGGCTCGACGTCCGCTGCCCTGGCGGTTGCGGTCGGCGCCGCTGTGCTTGCCGCTCCGAACGGGCACGCCGCCCCGGCGTATCCGTTCGCCGACCCCGACCCGTTCTACAACGCGCCCGCCGATGTCGGTACACGTGCCGACGGTGACGTACTGGCCGGCAGGTCCGTCGCCGCGACCGGTTTCCCGACGGCCGAGGCCTGGCAGATCCAGTACAAATCCACCAACTCGGCCGGCGTCCCGATCGCCGCCGTCACCACGGTGCTCGTGCCCCGCGGCGCTCCCGCGAACCGGCCCCTCGTCTCATACCAGCCGTTCGTCAATTCGCTCGGATTGCAGTGCGCGCCGTCGCATCAACTGTTCGTCGGCGGACTGCAGGAGACACCGGCCCTCAACGCTCTCCTCGCGCGCGGATGGGCTGTCGCGGTGCCCGATCATCTCGGGCCGTCCAGCGCATACGGTGCGGCGAAGCTGGGCGGACGGCTGGTCCTCGACGGGATCCGGGCAGCGCAGCGGCTGCCGCAGACCGGTCTGGGCGCCGGCCCGGTCGGATTGGCGGGCTACTCCGGTGGTGCCATGGCAACGAACTGGGCGGCGGCACTCGCGCCGACCTACTCGCCCGAGCTGAACATCGTGGGCGCAGCCCAGGGCGGTACGCCGGTGAACATCGGCGAATTGGCCGACCGGTTGGGCGGCGCCCCCTCGGACGCCTTCGGTCTGGGTTTTGCGGCCGCCATCGGACTCGAACGCGAGTACCCGACGCGCTCGCCCCTGGGAAACGGCCTCAACGACGAGGGTCTCGAGCTCCGCGACCGGATGAGCAACCTGTGTACCGATTCGATCCTGGCTGCCGGTGCCGGCAGGTCGCTGGCCGAACTCACCGACGGTCCGAGCATCCTCACCGATCCCTCGGGACGGTCGGTCATGGATGAGAACAGTGTGCAGCTGTACCCGGGCGTGCCGAGAACGCCGATGTACGTCTGGCACGGCAGTGCGGATCCGCTGGTGAACATCGGGCCGGTACGCGAGACCGTCGACAAGTACTGCGCGCAGGGCGCGAGGGTTCAGTTCGACGTGATCCCGGGCGCCGACCACGGCACCGCCACCGTGCTCGGCGTGGGGCCGGCGTTCAGCTACCTCGGTGACCGGTTCGCGGGGATTCCGGCGCCGTCGAACTGCTGATTCCGAGTCGGAAATTGCGGCCCCGGCGGAGCGCCTAGACTGTGTGCCGTGGCTGGCAGAATCCCTGATCGAGACGTTGCGGCCATTCGCGAGCGCACCCGCATCGAGGACATCGTGGGGGAGTACGTGTCCCTCAAGCGTGCCGGCGGTGACTCGATGAAGGGCCTGTGCCCGTTCCACGACGAGAAGTCGCCGTCGTTCCATGTTCGGCCCAATCACGGGCACTATCATTGCTTCGGCTGTGGTGAGGGCGGCGACGTCTACTCGTTCCTGCAGAAGATCGACCACATCAGTTTCGTCGAGGCTGTCGAGCAGCTGGCTGATCGCCTGAACTACTCGATCTCGTACGAGGGTGGCGGCACGTCCGTCCAACGCGACCGCGGCACTCGTGCGCGGCTGGTGGCGGCCAATGCGGCCGCCCAGGAATTTTATGCAGCGCGTCTGCAGGAACCGGACGCGCAGGCGGCCCGCGACTACCTGACGGAGCGCAACTTCGACGCGCACGCCGCGCAGCAGTTCGGTTGCGGCTACGCGCCCGACGGCTGGGACGTACTCACGAAGCATCTGCTGGGCAAGGGTTTCGACGTCAAGGAGCTCGAGGCGGCGGGGCTGTCGAAGGCCGGCCGCCGCGGTCACATCGATCGCTTCCATCGCCGCCTGCTCTGGCCGATCCGCAACCTGTCGGGCGACGTCATCGGCTTCGGTGCGCGCAAACTCTTCGATGACGACACGATGCCGGGGAAGTATGTGAACACCCCGGAAACCATGCTGTACAAGAAGTCTCAGGTGCTCTTCGGTCTGGATCTCGCCAAGCGCGACATCGCCAAAGGGCATCAGGCGGTCGTGGTCGAGGGCTACACCGATGTGATGGCGATGCACCTCGCCGGGGTGAAGACGGCCGTTGCCGCCTGCGGAACCGCGTTCGGTGAGGACCACCTCGCCATGCTGCGTCGTCTTTTGATGGACGACAGCTATTTTCGCGGCGAGATCATCTACACGTTCGACGGTGACGCAGCCGGGCAGGCCGCGGCGATGAAGGCTTTCGAGGGCGATCAGAAGATGGCCGGGCAAACCTTCGTGGCCGTCGCCCCCGATGGTATGGACCCGTGCGAACTGCGGCAGAAGTCCGGTGACGCGGCTGTCCGCGATCTGGTGGCGCGCCGGACACCGATGTTCGAATTCGTGGTCAAGTCGATCCTCACCGAGCACGACCTCGAGACCGCGGAGGGACGTGTGGAGGCGCTGCGCCGCACGGTGCCGGTGGTGGCTCAGATCAAAGAAGCGACGCTGCGTGACAGTTACGCCGTCCAGCTGTCCGGCTGGGTGGGCTGGGACGATATCGCCGCCGTTCGTCAGCGGGTGCGCGACGAGGCGCGCAAGCGGGCGTCGACGCGGGGTTCGGTGCCTGCTCCGCCGCGCCGCAAAGCGGGCAGGGACGACAGCGATGCGCCGCAGCTTCCGGTGGGCCTGTCCCGTCCCCGGCCCAACGACCCCACGCTGTGGGCGCAGCGGGAGGCGCTGAAGAGCGCGCTGCAGCACCCGTCGATCGCCGGCACGGTGTTCGACTCACTGCCCGTCGAGACCTTCACCCATCCGGCGTACGTGATGATCCGCGAGTCGATGATCTCAGCCGGTGGAACCAGTGCCGGCCTCGGCGGCGGCGAATGGGTCGACGCCGTCAGCCGGGGAGTGGGAGACATCACAGCGGCGTCGCTCGTCTCCGAGCTCGCCGTCGAGCCGCTCCCCGTCGAAGAAGATCGAGTGCCCCGATACATTTCGGGCGTGCTCGCACGCCTGCAAGAGGTGTGGGTCGGTGAACAGGTGGCCGAGCTCAAGTCCAAGCTCCAGCGCATCTCCCCGGCCACCGAATCGGACGAATTCCACTCGCTCCTCGGCGACCTCGTCGCGTTGGAGCAGTACCGCCGCAGCCTCCTCGATCAGGCGATCGGCGACACCACCAGGGACGGGATGGCCGGCTGACCGCCTGCGGCGCTCACCGGTTCTTCAACTGCTCGTGGGGGACGAACACCGTGGTGTCCTCGTCGATCGGCTTCATCGGCTCGAGTTTGGGCTGCGTGTTCAGCGAATCGGACAGCTTCTGACGCGACACCTGCAACACCTTCTTGGTGGCCGGACTGGTGGCCACAGCCCTCGTCGCCCGGCTGATCTGTTCGTAGCGTGCACGTCCCGCCCGCGTACCCAGCACGTACCCCGCCGCGATACCGATCAACAACCGCATCATTCCCGCTTCCTCCCGGTGCACATCGACCGTCCCCATCCTGCCTGATACGTCGACAGGCAGCCGATTTGGTACTGGGGTAGGGCTATGCGCTACAGTTTCTCAGGCGTCGCCGGGAACGGCGAAGCACAGCAGAATAATCCCCTGTAGCTCAATTGGCAGAGCTTCCGACTGTTAATCGGACGGTTGCTGGTTCGAGTCCAGCCGGGGGAGCAACGAAACCCCCGCCCGGATCTTCCCGGGCGGGGGTTTCTGCTGTCCCGGGCCAATCCCGATCGGTGTGCGTGCCAGGCGGGTACATTCCCGCTGTATCGGCAGCAAACGACCGCGGGGTGTGCGATGAGCGAGGACGGCGGCCAATCGGAGCGGACCCGGTCAGCCGGAGGCATCGGTCCGCGCGACGCCCCACGCTGGCTGCGACCGGCCGTCTTCTACGTGCTCCTCGCCGTCGCCGCCTACCAGATGTCGGGCTGGCTGTTCCACAACCTGCGAGGCTTCCTGGGACTGCTGTTCCTCGCGTGGTTGTTCAGCATCACCATCGAGCCGGTCGTCGATTGGATGGCCTCTCGGGGTGTCCGCCGGGGCGCCGCCACCGGACTGGTTCTGTTCGCACTGTTCGTCGCGGCCATCGCCTTCCTGGCCCTGTTCGGAACGCTGCTCGCTCAGCAGCTGGCCCAGCTGCTGAAGGCACTGCCCGGCGCGCTCTCCTCGGTCACCGAATGGTCCAATCGTGTTCTCGACACCGATTTCGCGACTGGCGACGACTTGATTCATCTCACCCCCGACACCATCCGCGACCTTGCGCAGCGTTTCACCCCAGGGGTTCTGGGCGTCTTGTCCTCGCTACTCGGCGTCGTGTTCCAGATGCTGACGCTGCTGTTGTTCGTGTTCTACATGTCGGCGCAGGGCCCCACCCTCCGCCGGACGATTTCGAGCTGGTTCCCGGCACGGCAACAGCGCGTCATCTCCACGGTCTGGGAGATCTCCGTCGAGAAGACCGGCGGATACATGGTGTCGCGACTGATCCTCGCCGCGGTGAGTGCAGTCGCCACCGGAATCTTCCTCGTGATCATCGGCGTCCCCTATTGGCTGCCGCTCGCGCTGTGGACCGGGGTCGTCTCGCAGTTCGTCCCCACCCTGGGCACATATCTCGCCATTGCCCTGCCGGCGATCATCGCGGCGGCGGCCCAGCCGATCGACGGCGTGTGGGTAGTGGTGTTCGGAACGGTCTATCAGCAAGTCGAGAACTACATCCTTCACCCGCGGATCACCTCGCGGACGGTGTCGATCCACCCTGCGGTCGCATTCGGATCGGTCATCGTCGGCGCGTCGCTGTTCGGCGCGGTCGGGGCACTGATCTCCGTTCCCGTGGTGGCGGCGATCCAAGCGCTGGTCGAAACCTACGGGCGACGTTACGAACTCGTCGCCGACGAGAGACCGATCGACCCAGGGCAGTCCGACGAAGGGCAGACCGACCAAGGACAGTCGACAGTCACCTCAGTCGAACAGCGCGAACACGCGCGCGACGAAAAAGGCCGCGATCCCCAGGACGAGTAGGCCGACCAGCACGAAAGTGAGCACCGGCAAACTGCGTCCCGGCATCGGTTGAGGATGAGACAAGCCAGAGGTCTGCCCCGCGTCGGGTGGTGTATCCCCAGCGGGAACGCCACCGCCCTCGTCGAGTGCGGGTGCATCATCCGGGTCCGGTCCTGGATTCTGAGTGCTCACCTTGCTCCCTTCACGAACCGCGATCATGTAGCGACGACGGCTGACAGCAGAGGTACCCGCGACCGAGTCATCCCACACACCGAGCGCCACGACCGGCAGCCGAAGCGGGGCGACTCGAAAGCCCAAGGCGACAAGGACGCGACGCCGCGGAACACCCGAAATTCGCGCCGCATCCCGCCTGCCACCTCACGGCGGCGGCACGGTAACATCGGCTCGCCGCAGTCCGGACATGCCGCGGCGATGGGGCGGTAGCTCAGTCGGTTAGAGCCGTGGACTCATAATCCATTGGTCGCGGGTTCGAGCCCCGCCCGCCCCACCCCTTTCACTGTGGCGCGGAATTCGTGACCGGCGCCCGGAATTCCCTGCCACAGCGATGAGCCGATCGCCTGCGTCCGAGCCGTGGTCGCGGATAGAATCGGGTTTCTGCGCTGGACCGGGGGGGCTCTCGGATTGGAGCTGATCTCGGATGGCCGATCAGGCGAAACTCCTCGACTATTTGAAGCGGGTCACCGCAGAGCTTTATCAGGCGCGGGCGAAGTTGCGCGAGGCCGAGGGGGTCAGTCGCGAACCGATCGCCGTCATCGGAATGGGCTGCCGGTTCCCTGGCGGGGTGCGGTCACCGCAGGATTTGTGGCGCCTGGTGGAATCGGGTTCCGATACCGTCACCGAGTTCCCCGAGGACCGCGGCTGGGAGCTGGCGGATCTCTACGATCCGAAAGCCGAGCAGGCCGGCAAGACGTACACGGTGCAGGGCAGCTTCCTCGACGATCCCGCGGGCTTCGACCCGGAGGTCTTCGGCATCTCGCCCCGCGAAGCGCTGGCCATGGACCCGCAGCAGCGACTTCTTCTCGAAACGAGCTGGGAAACGTTCGAACATGCCGGCATCGATCCGCGGTCCATGCATGGTCGCCAGGTCGGCGTCTTCACCGGGTTGTCGGGAATCGACTATGCGGCGCGGGCGGGCGGCATGCCGCCCGAGGACCTCGAGGGGTACTTCATCACCGGCAACGCCATGAGCGTTGCCTCCGGCCGGGTGGCGTACAGCTTCGGCCTCAGCGGACCGGCGATCACGGTCGACACCGCCTGCTCTTCGTCGCTGGTCTCCATCCACCTCGCCATGCAAGCGCTGCGCAGCGGTGAGTGCGAACTGGCTCTGGCGGGCGGCGCGACCGTGATGTCGACCCCCGCGGTGTTCGTCGAGTTCAGTCGCCAGCGCGGACTGGCCCGCGACGGGCGGTGCAAGGCGTTCTCCGCCGCGGCAGACGGCACGGCGTGGGGTGAAGGCGCGGGGATAGTGGCGTTGGAACGTCTTTCCGACGCAGAGCGCAATGGTCGCCGGATCCTGGCCGTCATCCGCGGCAGTGCAGTGAACCAGGATGGCGCGAGCAACGGCCTGACCGCTCCGAACCGGCAGGCCCAGGAGCGGGTGATAGGGCAGGCACTGTCCAACGCGGGGCTGGGACCGGCGGACGTCGACGCGGTCGAAGCGCACGGAACCGGCACCAAGCTGGGCGATCCGATCGAGGCATCGGCCCTGCTGGCCGGCTACGGCCGGAATCGTCCCGTCGACCAGCCGCTGTGGCTGGGCTCGGTGAAGTCCAATCTCGGACACACCCAGGCCGCCGCCGGCGTTGCCGGCGTGATCAAAATGATCATGGCGATGCAGCACGGGGTTCTCCCGCAGACGCTGCACGTCGACCGGCCGACCCCGCACGTCGACTGGTCGGCCGGTGCAGTGTCGCTGCTCACCGAGCAACGGAAGTGGCCCGAGGTCGATCGGCCCCGCCGGGCAGCGGTGTCGTCGTTCGGCATCAGCGGCACCAACGCCCATGTCATTCTCGAGCAGCCCCCGACGATTGAGCCGGTGAACAGCGGATCACCTTCTCCCGCAGAGGAAGTCGTGGCGTGGTGTGTGTCCGGGCACACCGAACCCGTGCTGCGCACCCAGGCCGCGAAGTTGCGCGAATACGCCGCAGACCATCCCGAACTGACGCCTGCCGCGGTAGCCGGCGCACTGCTCGGCTCACGTGCCACCTTCGACTACCGGGCCGCGGTGATCGGGGCGGAGCCGCAGGTGCTGCTGGCCGGCCTCGACGCGCTGAGCCGAGGTGTGCCCAGCCCTCACGTGGTCAGTGGCGTGGCCTTGGAAGCCGGCGACCGGCCGGTGTTCGTCTTTCCCGGGCAGGGCTCGCAATGGGTGGGGATGGCCACAGAGCTACTGGATTCTTCGCCGGTCTTCGCCGACAGTGTGCAGGAGTGTGCCGACGCACTTGCCCCATTCACGGACTTCTCACTGCTCGAGGTACTGCGGGATCGAGATCCGGCTTCACTGGACCGGGTCGATATCGTGCAGCCGGCGCTGTTCGCGATGATGGTCGGTCTCGCGCAGTTGTGGCGTGCACACGGCGTCGACCCGGCGGCGGTGGTCGGTCACTCGCAGGGCGAGATCGCGGCCGCCTACGTCGCCGGCGCACTGAGCCTGTCCGACGCGGCGTTGGTCGTCGCGGCGCGCAGCAAGGTGATCGCCGCATCGGCCCGGCGTGGCGGTGGGATGGCCTCGCTGGCATTGCCGCACGACAGCGTGCGAGAGAAGATCCAATCCTGGTCCGGTGCCATCGAGGTGGCGGCGATCAACGGCCCGACCGCGACGGTGGTCTCAGGTCCCGTCGATGCCCTCGACATCCTCGTCGGGCAGGTGCAGGGCGACGGCGTCCAAGCAAGGCGGATCGCGGTGGAATACGCCTCCCATTGCGCCGACGTTTCGGTGCTGCGCCAACCGATTCTCGACGCCCTGGCCTCGATCGAGCCGCACCGGTCACAGATTCCCTTCTACTCGTCGGTGTCAGGTGGTGCGTTGGACGGCAGCGCGCTCGACGCAGACTACTGGTACCGGAATCTGCGCCGCACGGTTCGATTCGAACAAGCGACGAGAGCCCTTGTGGCAGAGGGATATCGATTCTTCGTGGAGTCGTGTGGCCACCCTGTCCTGACCGTGCCGTTGCAGGAAACGCTCGAGGCGGCGGGCGTCGCCGGACGAGCCATCGGCACCCTGAGGCGCGACAATGCAGGCCTGCGCCAGTTCACCGCCGCACTCGCCGAAGCCCAGGTACACGGAGTGCACGTCGAGTGGGACCGGGTGCGGTGGGCTCACCGCGACGATCGGCAGCAGTGGGTCGACCTGCCCACGTACGCCTTTCACCACCGCCGCTACTGGCTGGAAAGTTCGGTGCCGCACGGCGACGTCGCATCGGCGGGCATGGAGACCGGGGGACACCCGATGCTCGGTGCGTCGGTCGAACTCGGCGACGGGCGTGGCGCTGTGTTCACGGGAGTGCTGTCGCCGCACCGTGTTCCGTGGCTGAGTGATCACGCGGTGAACGGCACGGTCATCCTGCCGGGCACGGCTTTCGTGGAGCTCGCCCTGCACGCAGGAAGCCGTGTCGCGTGCGGACGGCTCGAAGAACTCACCATCGAGGCGCCCTTGATGATCCCCGGCGACGGTGAGGTGGCCGTGCAGGTGAGCGTGCTCGCCGACGGCGAGGCCGGCCATTCGACGGTGTCGATACATTCTCGACCCGCGGATGCGTCGGGGGATGCTCCGTGGACCCGGCATGCCACCGGCGTGCTCACCGCAGACGTGGACAGCGCCGACTCCCCAGAGGAGTGGCCGCCGGCCGATGTCACACCGATCGACGTCAGAGGGCTGTACGAAGTGCTCGACGACGCCGGCTACGGGTACGGCCCGATGTTCCGGGGGTTGCGGGCAGCGTGGCGCCGCGGTGACGAGCTGTTCGGCGAGGTGCGGCTGGGCGGAGAGGACCCGGCCGCTGCTGTGGCGGGATACGGGATTCATCCGGCCGTGCTCGACGCCGCGCTGCACGTTATCGCGTTCGGAGTCGCAGACACCGGCGCACGCGACGTCCGGCTGCCGTTCGCCTGGGGGACAGTGCAACTGCACGCGGTAGGCGCAACCGCCTTGCGCGTGCACATCACCACCATCGGGCCCGAGCGATATCGGGTATCGGCGTACGACTCCGCCGGCAAGTCGGTGCTGACCGCGGACTCGTTGGCGCTCCGGCCGCTGGGAGAAACCGGGGTGGCACCCGCCGGGGCCGGCGAAAGCCTCTACCGCGTGGAGTGGATGCCCGTCGGTGCCTCCGCTGCGGCCCAGGCCGAGCTGCTGCCCCTCGCGGAGGCGCTCTCCGGAGCCGATCCCGACGGCCGCGTGCTGTGGCTGGCCGGCGAACCGGGTGATCAGTCGGACGTGCCGACGCGGGCGCACGCCGTCGCCGAGTCGACCCTCCGGGCGGTCCAGTCCTGGCTCCGGGACGAGCGCCTCGCCGAGACCCATCTACTGGTCACGACCCGGCTGGCGGTAGCCGTCCGCGACGACGAACCGATCGACAACATCTCTGCCGCGCCCGCGTGGGGGCTGATCGGGGCGGCGCAACACGAGCATCCGGACCGCATCACCCTGGTCGACCTGGACATGCAGCCCGCCGACCTGTCCGATCCCGCGCTGTTGTCCATGGCGCTGGGGTGCAACGAACCTCAGCTGGCCATCCGCGAAGGGGTGCTGCTGGCACCCATGCTCGCCGCGGCAGCGCCCGCCGCGGCGCCGCCCGACGCGGGACCGGCACCCTTCGGTCCGGCCGGCACGGTCATGATCACAGGTGGGACCGGGACTATTGGCAGACTGATCGCGCGCCACCTCGTGGCGCGGTATGGGGTCCGCCGGCTGGTGCTGACGGGCCGGCACGTCCTCGATGCCGAGAGCGCGGCCCGATTGCGAGAGGAGGTTGCCGAGCCGGGTGTCGAGATCCGTGCGGTCGCCTGCGACGTGGCCGACCGCGCAGCTGTGGCGGACCTGCTCGCCGACATTCCCGACCTGTCCGGCGTCATCCACGCTGCCGGTGTGCTCGAGGATGCCACCGCCGCCGCCGTGACCCCGCAGCAATTACACGCCGTTCTGCGTCCCAAGGTGGACGGTGCCTGGCATCTGCACGAACTCACCCGCGACCGCGAGTTGTCGGCATTCGTGCTGTTCTCCTCTGCGGCGGGAGTGCTCGGTGGCGCCGGCCAAGCGAATTATGCAGCGGCGAACGTCTTCCTCGACGCACTCGCGCAGCACCGCCGCCTCCGCGGACTGCCGGCGATCTCCATGGCCTGGGGATTGTGGGACCGTCCGAGCGGGATGACGTCCCATCTCAATGCGGCCGACCTCGACCGGTTGCAGCGCACGGGCATCGACACCCTCAGCCCGGAGTCGGGGCTTGCGCTGTTCGACGCGGCGCTTGCAGTCAATCGTCCGTTGATCGTGCCGATACGGCTGTCGGCGCGTTCCTCGAAGTCCGACGGTGAGTCGGTGCCGCCCATCCTGCGCCGCGTGCTGGGTATCCGTCACCGCCGCGCTGCCGCCGCCGACGCGCCGACGGGCCTGGCCGACGAGTTGCGGGCACTCGGTCCCGCAGAGCGGCACAGCCGGGTGCTGGATATCGTCACCACCCACGTTGCGGCCGTACTAGGGCACGAGGGGAAGGAGGCGATCGACCCGGAACGGGCGTTCAAGCAACTCGGTTTCGACTCGCTGACCGCCGTGCAACTGCGAAATCAACTGACCACTGCCACCGGCGTGCGGCTTGCGGCGACAGTCGTTTTCGACCATCCCACTGCTGACGCGCTCACTCAGGAGTTGGTCGCGCGACTTCTCGGCAGTTCTGCTGCTCCGCAACCGACCCAGAAAGCGCGAACCCGCAGAGACGACGACCCGATTGTCATTGTCGGAATGGCGTGTAGATATCCGGGGAAGGTGTACGGCCCGGACGACTTGTGGCGGCTCGTCCGCGACGGTCACGACGCGGTGGGGGCGTATCCCGACAATCGAGGCTGGAATCTCGACGAGGTGTACGACCCGGACCCGGATCGCAGCGGCACAACGTACATGAGCGAAGGGGGGTTCCTCCACGACGGGGACGAATTCGACGCCGCATTCTTCGGAATCAGTCCGCGCGAAGCCGTCGCGATGGACCCCCAGCACCGCTTGCTGCTCGAGTGTGCCTGGGAAGCGTTGGAAGCGGCGGGGATACGGCCCGATTCTCCCGACCTCACCGACACCGGCGTGTACGTGGGGATGATGGGCGGTGACTACGGGTTCCACCTGATGAGCCAACGCAATGTCGATGCCGAGGGCTATCTGATGACCGGCACCAGCAACAGCGTGGCCTCCGGTCGGATCTCGTACTCTCTCGGATTCACCGGTCCCGCAGTCACCGTCGACACGGCCTGCTCGTCGTCGCTGGTGGCCATGCATCTCGCGGCGCGGGCGCTGCGCGACGGCGAATGTACTCTCGCGCTGGCCGGTGGAGCGACGCTGATGGCTACGCCCGGTGTTCTCATCGAGTTCAGCCGCCAGCGAGGGCTCGCCGCGGACGGGCGGTGTAAACCGTTCTCGGATCGGGCCGATGGCACAGGGCTCAGTGAAGGCTCGGGGATGGTGGTGCTCGAGCGGCTCAGCGACGCAGAACGCAACGGTCACCAGGTATTGGCGATCGTCCGAGGATCGGCGGTCAACCAGGACGGTGCCTCCAATGGGTTGACCGCACCGAACGGGCCGTCGCAGGAACGGGTGATCCGCCAAGCGCTGGCCAATGCCGGGGTCGGCCCCGCCGACGTCGACGCCGTGGAAGCACACGGCACCGGCACGACGCTCGGTGACCCGATCGAAGCGCAGGCACTGCTGGCTGCGTACGGGCAGGAGCGGGACGGACGGCCGCTGTGGCTCGGGTCGGTCAAGTCGAACATCGGCCATTCTCAGGCGGCGGCGGGCGTGGCCGGTGTGATCAAGATGGTGATGGCCATGCGGCACGGGGTGCTGCCCCCGAGTTTGCACGGTGATGCCCCGACGCGGCACGTCGATTGGACGGCGGGTGAGGTCTCTCTCCTGGGCGAATCGGTTGCCTGGCCGGAGACGGGACACCCCCGCCGGGTCGGGGTTTCGTCGTTCGGCATCAGCGGCACCAATGCGCACATGATCCTGGAGCAGCCGGCCGGCTCGGCCACGCCGAAGGTCTCGCCCCCGTCGGCATCGCCGTTGGTCTGGGTGATCTCCGGAAAGACAGGGGAGGCACTACGCGCGCAGGCCGCACGGTTGACCGCCTTCCTCGATCGCGATGACGCGGAACTCCCGGATCCCGCCGACCTCGCCTACTCGCTGGCCACCACTCGATCCGGTTTCTCCCACCGCGCCGCCGTGGTCGGGGAAACGCTGACCGAGCTGCGCGACGGTCTGGCTCGCATCGCCCTGGGCCGACCGGGCGGCAACGTCCTCAGCGGGACGAGTTCTCGCGGCAAGACGGCGTTCATGTTCACTGGCCAGGGCGCGCAACGGATCGGGATGGGCCGCGGTCTCTACGGTGCCTACCCGGTGTTCGCCAGGGCCCTCGACGAAGTCTGCTCCGCTCTCGACGAGCATGTGGAAAGCGCTGTCCGACAGGTGATGTGGGACGAATCCGACGGTGGCGCCGCAAAGCTCGACAGTACCGAATACACCCAACCGGCGCTGTTCGCGGTGGAGGTCGCGCTCTCCCGGTTGCTGCGGGACTGGGGTATCACCCCTGACTACCTGATCGGTCATTCGATCGGAGAGATCACCGCAGCACACGTCGCGGGAGTGTTCAGCCTGCCCGATGCCGCCGCCCTGGTGGGTGAGCGCGGACGGTTGATGCAGTCCACCCGTCCGGGCCGGATGATCGCGGTACGGGCACGCGCGGACGACGTCGTGGCGCAGCTCGACGGCCGGGTCGATCTCGCGGCCGTGAACGGTTCCGAGTCGGTGGTGCTCGCGGGCAGCGAGCACGACATCGACGCCGCCGCAACCGAGCTGTCCGCCGCGGGCATGAAGACGACGAGCTTGCGGGTGGAGCGAGCCTTCCATTCGACCCTGATGGAACCCATCCTCGACCAGTTCGTCTCCGTCGTGTCGAGGCTGACCGCGCAGCCACCGAAAATTCCGGTCGTCTCCAACGTGACCGGGCGGATCGCCTCCGCCGAGGAGCTCACGTCCCCGAGATACTGGGCGCAGCACATCCGCCAACCCGTGCTGTTCGCCGACGGCATTGTGGCCCTGGACGATCTGGGCGTCACCCGACTCGTCGAAGTAGGTCCCGGCGCAGCCTTGGCCGCGAACGCCGCGGAGGTCGTCCCGACTGCATTCGCTGCACTGCCCGGACGCGGCGACGAGGCGCACGAAATCATGGAAGTCGTCGCGGCGGCCTATGTGTCGGGTGTCTCGGTCGACTGGGAGCGGGTGATGCCGGGTCGTAGCCGGGTATCTCTGCCCACCTACGCATTTCAGCGCCGTTCCTTCTGGCCGTCCGCGGCGGCGCGTAACGCCGGCGATCCGACGGAGCTGGGGCTGAGCCCGGCGGATCATCCACTGCTCGGCGCGGCGGTGACACTCGACGACGACGCGACGTTGTTCACCGGACAGCTCTCGCTGCACCGGGATTCATGGCTCGTGCCGCCGCGGGCCGAAGACGGTAGCCCATCTACGGCCGACGATTCGCACACGGTAATGCCCGCAGTGCTGGTCGAGCTCACGTTGCACGTAGCCCATCACGTCGGTCTGGACCATATCGACGAACTCACGCTGCACCACCCACTGACCCTTCCGGCGTCGGGGCTGGCCTCACTTCGCGTGCTGGTGTCGCCGAACAACGACACCGGCGGCCGCACCGTCACCATTTCGTCGAACGTGGGTGAGGCCGGCAGCGTAGACACCTGGGTTCGGAACGCGTCGGCGACCATCGACGACGTCGTCAGCTCCGAACCGGAGGTACGGCAGCACGTTTCCGCGGACGACGATGCCGAAGTTCGCCTCGGTGAAGGCGTCGACACCAGTGGCTTCGGCATCCATCCGGAGCTGCTGCAGGCAGCGCTCGAGCCCCTCCTCGGAGGCGACGGCTGGCCACTCACATGGTCGGGAATCCGTCTGCACACCGTCGGTGCGGAGGCAGTATCGGTACGTTTCTCGACGACCGAGGACGGGCGATACCGCATCGTCACTGCGGACCCCGAGGGTTCGCCTGTGTTGACCATCGATGGGCTGAAAGTGGTGCCGCGGGCAGTCGGTAGGGAAGGAGCGGGCCGCTCGGCAGGCAGCCTGCCGCTGCACCGGCTCACGTGGATTCCGGTCGAGGGCGGAGCGTCCGAGCCGGCCCTCGGCCCGGCGGTCATCCTCGGCGCAGAGGGATTCGGCGACGACGGGATCGGTTCCACCTTGCCGAACTATCCCGATATGGCGGCATTGCGGGCCGCACGGGAGTCGCTGCCCGACGGAGACGACCGACATCCGTGGACGGTGCTCGTCGGGTGTGGCACCGAGGGCGGAGGCGGGCCGGAAGCGACCCATGCGCTGTGTGCTCGGGTGCTGCAACTGCTGCAGTCGTGGCTCGACGACGACGAGGTTGCCGACGGCTCACTCGTGATCGTGACCCGTGATGCCATGGTCACCGAGGACGGTCGGGACCGAGGCGATAACCTCGAGGCTGCGGCAGTATGGGGTCTCGTCGGCTCCGCGCAGAACGAGAACCCGGGCCGAATCGTCCTGATCGACCTCGACGATGCATCGGACGCCGAATCCGCCGTTGCCGCGGCGGTGACGAGCGGAGAACCTCAGCTGGCAGCTCGGAACAACACCTTGCTCGCGCCTCGGCTGCGGCGTCTTCGCGTCGTCGACGAATCCGCCTCGGCCCTCGATCCCCGCTCGCCCTTCGATTCTCGCGGTACCGTTCTCCTCACCGGGGGCACCGGCACCGTGGGATCACTGGTCGCTCGCCACCTGGTCACCGAGCATGGGGTCCGGCACCTGCTGTTGACCAGCCGGCGCGGACCCGACGCCGAGGGTTGCGACCAACTGCGGAGCGAACTGAGCGGCCAGGGAGCCGAGGTGAGCATCGTGGCGTGCGATACCTCCGACGAATCGGCAGTTGCCCACTTGCTGTCCCGAATACCGGAGGAGCACCCACTCACGGCTGTGATCCACGCGGCCGGAGTGATCGACGATGCCACCTTGTCCTCGCTGACCCCCGAGCGACTCGACGCCGTGCTGCGGCCCAAGGTCGACGCGGCGTGGAATCTGCATCGGCTGACCGTCACCTGCGATCTGCGCGCGTTCGTCATGTTCTCTTCACTCGCTGGAGTCCTCGGGGCGCCCGGGCAGGCGAACTACGCTGCCGCGAACATGTTCCTCGACGCGCTCGCCCGTCACCGCAACGCCCTCGGACGGCCCGCGCTGTCGATCGCCTGGGGCATGTGGGCACCGCCGAGTGCCATGACCGACAACCTCGGTGCGATCGATCTCGCTCGTGCCCGTCGCAGCGGGATGGTTCCGATGAGCGCTGCCGAAGGCCTCGCTCTCTTCGACAGTGCGTTGACCGCCGGTGTGCCGACCGTGGCGGCCGCTCGGTTCGACCTGTCCGGTTCGGCCGCTCCGTACGTTCCCGCCCCACTGCGTGGTCTGATACGGGAGGTGCGTCCGCGCGCCGCAGGTTCGGACTCGGTGGCGACCGGATCCAGCGGGTCCGGGACCTCGGATTGGGGTCAGCGCCTTGCTGATCGGTCGACGCCCGAGCAGCGGCACCTGATGCTCGAACTGGTTCGGGGTGGGGCTGCGGCCGTCCTCGGCTACGACTCTCCGGACGCGGTAGACGCCGACCAGGCGTTCAAGGAACTCGGTTTCGACTCGCTGGCCGCCGTTGCGCTCCGCAACTACCTCGGCGCCGCCACCGGCCTGCGGTTGCCGCCGACGATGGTGTTCGATCACCCCAGTCCGCGTGCCGTCGCCGAATTCCTGCGCGGAGAACTTGTTCCGGATCCGGTGTCGGTCGCCCTGTCCGACGTCGACCGACTTCGCGCCGCCATCGCCGAGCTCGGCACCGACACCGAGGCGCGGTCGGCCGTCGCGAAACGGCTGGAAAATCTGCTGGCAGAGGTGGCTGCGCCCGAAGAGGCGCACGCCGACACGGTCGACAAGATTCACGCCGCCACCAGTGAGGAGATCCTCGATTTGATCGACCGCGGTTTGTGAACTGCCGGACTATGCAGTGTGAGCGAGGGTAGGTTCGGACGAGTGGCCAGCGAGGATCCCGATCGGCTCTCCGCCGATGACGCGCGCATCCTGGCGCTCGAATCGGCGGCAATCACCGGTCATACGCTGAAATTGATCGTCCTCGAGCCGGATACCGGACCGCTCGACCTCGACGCCCTGAGATCCTCGATAGCGGCGCGACTTCCCGGTCGACCGCGCGCGAGGCAGCGGGTCGACACGTCGGGACCGGAGCCGCGCTGGGTCGACGCTGACGACTTCGAGATCAGCGACCATGTCCGGCGTCTGGCAGAGCCCGCCTGCGTCTCGCGGGCAGATCTGTGGCGGGCCGTCAGCAAGCTGATGTCCGAGCGACTCGATCATGACCGACCCTTGTGGACAATCGACGTGATCGGCCCACTCGGCGACGGCCGCGAAGCGATCGCGGTCCGGATTCACCATGCGATGGCCGACGGGATCACGGCGGTCCGCTTCCTCGATGCCGTGCTCTGGGATCCGCACCCGTATCCGGACTCCGGCCAGGTGGCGCGCCCGGGCATTCGCTCGGCTGCGGCGAAGCGCTCGTGGTTCGCCGAGGCCCGGCGGATGCCCGGAGCCGTCTGGCGGGAACTCGTCTCGCGCGGGTCGCGCTCTCCTTTCGACCGCCCGATCGGTGTCTCCCGGGAGGTGGCCTTCACGGTCGCCCCGCTGGCAGAGCTGAAGTCGATCGGGAAGTCACGTCCCGACCACGCAACGGTCAACGACGTTCTCCTCGCGATCGTCGCCGGTGGGGTGCGCCGATGGCTCGGCGAAAGCGCGGTGGGGCTTCCGCGACTTCGTGCCCAGGTTCCGGTCAGCCTCCATCACCGAACGGAGAGCGCGGGGGAGTTCGGGAATCGGGACTCGTTCCTCAACATCGATCTACCGCTCGGGGAGACCGACCCGCTCGAGCGGCTCGACCGGATTGCCCGAGAGACCAGGGAGCGCAAACTCCTCGGCGATGCCGAAGAACTCTACGACCTGTTCCATGCTCTCGGGCGCACGAAGCACCTCGGCAGCGCTGTGGAACGGCTCGCCGGGAGCCCGCGAGAATTCAGCCTGTCGATTTCGAACGTTCCCGGCCCGGCCGTACCCGTGGGCGTTGCCGGTCGCCGGGTCCAGCATCTCTTCTCCTCTTCGGAGCCGGCCGCGCACCACGCCCTCCGTATCGCCGCGATCTCGTGTGCCGGGAGCATCGGGATCGGGCTCTGCACCGACCCGGCGACGCTACCCGATGTCGCCCGGCTCGCGGTCGCGATCGACGACTCGTACGCGGAACTGCGCACGGCGGCGATCGGGGGAGGGTGATCGCCCGCCGTATCGGCGGTGGGTGCGGTCAGGCGTTGTCCCCCAGCAGGGTCGTGCGGACGTGCCGTAGATGCGCCCGCATCGCCGTGCGGGCGCTGTCCGGGTCCCGGTCCGCGATGGCTTCGACGATGTCCTCGTGCTCACCGCAGTATTCGCGGTGCAGCTCGGGGTTGAAGGTGCGCTTCTTCAGGCCACCCCAGATCGGTTGCTGACGGCTGTCGATGAGGAGTTGGCTGACCCCGATCAAGACGATGTTGTGGGTGGCGAGCGCGAAGCTGTGGTGCAGCGCGGTGTCCCATCTCTCGAACTCTTCCGAGGAGCGGGCGCCCTCCCCGCCGCGCAGGCAGCGCCGCATGTCCTCGATGTCGTCGCGGGTCGCCGCGGCCACCGCCAGTGGGAGCAGCTCCGGTTCGAGGATCAGGCGCGAGCTCATGATCTCGCTGGGGCTGGGATGGTTCGCCGTCTCCGGGTCGGCGGTCTCCCGCGGGGCGAGAAACGTGCCCCGGCCGACGTAACGCACCACCGTTCCCCGGTGTTCGAGGTCCTCGAGGACGGACCGGACCACGGCACGGCTCACACCGGCGTCGGCGGCCAGTTCCCGCTCTGTCGGCAGCTTGTCCCCCGGGCCCAACTGCCGCTCGGCGACGACGGCTTCGATGTGCCGCAGAGCGGCCGCCGTAGGTCCCACAGCCAGGGTCACAACAACTCCTCTCGACGAACCAATTTGAACCAATTATAGGGGCTTGGTTGACAGCCTTCCTGCCGACATTGCCATAAATCGAGTGTTGACGATCACAGCATCCGCGACCTATCGTAACCAATACGGACCGCAACTCGGTTTGGTTCACATTGGTTTCACAGGAGGTTTCATGCGCTTCGCGCGGATTCAAGGTAAGAACGGCGCGGTCGTCTGCGCCGTGGACGCGAACGGAGCTGCACTGCCGGTGCAGTTCGGTGACACCGGTGCCCCAGTGCGCGAGCTGCAGGAGATCATCGCCGGCGGCCAGGCCGCACTCGGCCGATTGAGCGCCAGTACGCCCGCCGAGGGCGGCAAGCTGCTCGCCCCGATCACCCCGCACCGCAACGTGTTCTGCGTCGGCCGGAACTACTCCGAGCACGCCGCCGAGTTCGCCAAGAGCGGGTTCGACGCGACCGGCTCCGCGGACGGGCAGCACGTGCCGCAGTATCCGGTGGTCTTCACCAAGCCCGCCGCCACGGTCATCGCGTCCGGCGACCCGGTCGACCCGCACACCGATATCACCTCGGCGCTGGACTACGAGGGGGAGATCGGTGTGATCATCGGCAAGCGCGCTTCCAAGGTCAGCCGCGCCGACGCAATGGACTACGTGTGGGGTTACACCCTCATCAACGACGTCACCGCCCGCGACCTGCAGCGCGACCACAAGCAGTGGTTCATCGGCAAGTCCCTCGACACGTTCTGCCCGCTCGGCCCCTGGGCCGTCACCGCGGACGAGATCGACATCGACGACCTGCAGCTGCAGACCCGCGTCAACGGCGAGCTGCGGCAGGACACCAACACCGCCCAGCTCATCTTCGACGTGCCCACCATCATCGAGACGCTCTCGGCCGGCATCACCCTCGAACCCGGTGACGTGATCGCCACCGGCACCCCGGTCGGCGTCGGTATCGGCTTCGACCCGCCGAAGTACCTGATCGAGGGCGACGAGGTGATCGTCTCCGCCCCCGGCCTGGGCGAGCTGCGCAACAGCATAGGCATCCCGGCCCCGGTGGACCACCTCACCCCGGCCGGGACCAGCGAGCTGTTCGTCGAGAAGACCGGCAGCGGACCGGCGGTCGTGCTGATCCACGGCCTCGGCGGTGCCACCACCGTGTACGAGCCGCAGGTCGCGACGCTCGCCGAAACCCACACCGTGCTGCGCTACGACCTGTCCGGTCACGGCCGCTCCCCGTTCGCCGGGCCCGCGAGCATCGACAACTGGGTCGAGGAGCTGCGCGAACTGCTCGACGCGGAGGGCATCGAGCAAACCGCCCTGGTCGCGCACTCGATGGGCACCCTGGTCGCGAACACCTTCGCCGCCAAGTACCCGCAGCGTGTCAGCAAGGCCGCGCTCCTCGGCGCGGTCCGCGCTCAGCCTGAGGCAGCCAAGACCGCCACCCGCGCCCGCGCCCGCACCGTCCGTGAAGGCGGCATGTCCGCCGTCGCCGACACGATCGTCGCAGCAGCGCTGTCGCAGCACACACACAGCACCCGCCCGACGTCGGTGGCCCTGGTCCGCGAGCTGCTGCTCGGCCAGAACCCCGAGGGCTACGCAAGCGCTTGCGAGGCCCTCGCCGCCGCCGTCGAACCCGACTTCGCCTCGATCGAGGTCCCGGTGCTGCTGCTCACCGGAGACGAGGACAAGGTCAGCCCGGTCACGGTCAACGACGAACTGCTCTCGATCTACCCCAACGCCCAGAAGCACGTGCTCGACGGGGTGGGCCACTGGCACTCCCTCGAAGACCCCAGTGCTGTCACCAACCGGCTCCAGGAATTCCTGAACAAGCCCTGAGCTTCTCCGAAGAAAGGAGTGGCGACAATGACGTCAGCCAACACCCCCGATCAGTGCATCCTTTTCACCAACGTCCGGATCTTCGACTCCACCGGCTCCGACCCGTACGAGGGTGAGGTGCTGGTCGAAGGCGAACGCATTGCCGAGGTCCGCAAGGGCGCAGGAGATCTGCCTCGCGAAGGCGCGAGAGTCATCGACGGCCAGGGCAAATTCCTGATGTCGGGTCTGTGTGATGCTCACACCCACTTCTCCTGGGTCAATTCCGCCGACCTGCCCGGTCTCGGGACGATGGGCGTCGAAGAGCACACCCTGCTGTGTGCCCGCTCGGCGCAGACCTACATCGATTCCGGCTACACCATGTGTGTCGGTGCCGCGGCCGCCAAGCCGCGACTCGATGTGGTGATCCGCAATGCCATCAACGCCGGCCAGATCCCCGGCCCCCGTTACCTGGCGAACTGTCAGGAGATCGCGGTCACCGGCGGTGCCTTGGTCAAGGGCATCACCGCCTTCGCCGACGGGCCCGAGGAAATGCGTAAGGCGGTCCGGAAAAACGTCGATCTGGGTGCGGACCTGGTGAAGCTGAGCATGTCCGGCGAGGAGATCACCGGCAACCAGCACGCCGAGGACAACTACTTCTCGGACGAGGAAACCCTCGCCGCGGTGACCGAGGCGCACCGCCGCGGACTGCGGGTGTGTTCCCACGCCAGGTCCGGGGAGAGCGTGAAGATGTCGCTGCGCAACGGCGTCGACATCATCTACCACGCCTCCTTCACCGACGAGGAAGGTCTGGACATGCTCGAAGAGCAGAAGGACCGCATCTTCGTCGCACCCGGGCTGAACTGGCTGGTCGCCACCCTGCACGACGCCGAGGCATTCGGGTATCCCCCCGAAGCCGCCGAAGCTGCCGGATACCAGCACGAACTCGACTGTGCGATCGAGGTGCTGAAGAAGATGAAGGAACGTGGCATCCGGGTGCTGCCCGGCGGAGACTACGGCTTCGCGTGGACACCGCACGGCACCTACGCCCGCGACCTGCAGCACTTCGTCGAACTGCTCGAGTTCTCCCCGAAGGACACCCTCCTCGCGGCCACCGCGCTCGGCGGGCAGATCATGCGGATGCCCGACGACCTCGGGCAGGTCAAGGCCGGGTTCTTCGCGGACATGATCCTGATCGACGGTGACCCGCTCGAGGACATCACCATCCTGCAGGACCAATCCAAGATCGTCGGCATCATGAAGAACGGTGCCTTTCACAAGGATCCGGGCTCCGGACAGTCGGCGCGACCGTCCGAACTCAGCGAAACCCACCGAGGCACCCCCATCCCCGCGTAGGCGTTGCCAACCCTTGTCTGCTGGTGAGGATGGGAGCGTGATGCACCACCCTCACCGGCCGGCAAAGGACAACTGCGCCCGCCGATATCCACGTGCCCGGCGGGCACACCGTCGCCTGACCCTGGCGAGAACCGCCACGCCGTCGACCTCGGGCGGCGCTCGGTGAACAGGCGTTCGGGCTTTGCACCGGCACGGCGACGCTGCGTGACGTCGCCCGGCTTGCGGTCGCGATCGACGACTCGTACGCGGAACTGCGCACGGCGGCGATCGGGTGAGGGTGATCGCCGAACCCTACGATGACGGACATGGCGATCACTCCCGACACCAAGGACTGGACCTGGGTGCTCGAACGAGCTTGTCCCGACTGCGAGTTCGACTCCGCGGAGGTCCGGTACACGGACATTCCCGATCTCGTGCGCGCGAACGCCGCGGCGTGGGTGCCGGTTCGGGAGCGGCCAGACGTGGCTGTGCGCCCGGACGAGGGGACGTGGTCGGCGCTCGAGTACGCCGCCCACGTGCGTGACGTGTTCCGCATCTTCGAGGTGCGACTGCAGTCGATGCTGGACGAGACGCATCCGGTGTTCCCCAACTGGGATCAGGACGAGACGGCAGTGGCGGAGCGGTACAACGAACAGGACCGGGTGGTGGTGGGGAGGGAGCTGGTCCACCACCTCCACGACGTGACCCGGTAACAGTTTCGGATTCTGGGGCCCGATTCGGTAGAACGTGTTCCAATTCGGGCTGATTGTGTCTATCGTCACATCAGCAGATGCGCAGACATGAATGAAGGGTTGGAAGACACATGAAGACCAAGGGTGCGATCCTGTGGGGCCTGAACGAGCCGTGGTCGGTCGAGGAGATCGAGATCGGCGATCCGGTTGCGGGCGAGGTGCAGATTCGCATGGAAGCCGCCGGCATGTGCCACTCCGACCATCACATCGTCACCGGCTCGATGCCCATGGCATCCTTCCCGGTGATGGGCGGCCACGAAGGGTCCGGCGTCATCACCAAGCTCGGTCCGGAGGTGAAGGACCTCGAAGTCGGCGACCACGTGGTGCTCTCGTTCGTGCCTGCCTGCGGACGCTGTCCGGCGTGCTCGGCGGGACATCAGAATCTCTGTGACCTCGGGATGGGGCTGCTGAGCGGGTTGGCAATCAGTGACGGCACCTTCCGCATCCACGCGCGCGGCGAAAACGTCATTCCGATGTGCCTCCTCGGCACGTTCTCGCCCTACATGGTCGTGCACGAGACCTCGGTCGTGAAGATCGACAAGGACATTCCCTTCGACGTCGCCGCCCTCGTCGGCTGCGGAGTTCCCACCGGGTGGGGGTCGGCGACGCGGATGGCGGAGGTGAAGCCGGGTGAATCCGTCGTCATCATGGGTGTCGGCGGCGTCGGTATGAGCGCCCTGCAGGGTGCGGTGGCGTCCGGAGCGCGCCAGATCTTCGCCATCGATCCCGTTCCGTGGAAGCGGGAGCAGGCACTGAAGTTCGGGGCCACCCATGCGTTCGAGAGCGCCGCGGCCGCCATCGAGCCGATCATCGCCCTCACGAATGGGTTGATGGCGCAGAAGACGATCATCACGGTCGGGGAGATGCGCGGCGAATATGTCGAGGAAGCCCTGCTGCTCACCAGTAAGTTCGGCACCTGTGTCGTCACGGCCATGGGCGCGATGACCGACATGGACGTCAAGCTGAACCTGTTCCTCTTCTCGATGCTGCAGAAGGACCTGAAGGGCACCATCTTCGGCGGCGGAAACGCCCGGGTCGAGATCCCGAACCTGCTGGCCATGTACAAGTCGGGGCAGTTGAACCTCGACGACATGATCACCCGCACCTACACCCTCGAAGGGGTTAACGACGGGTATCAGGACATGCTCGACGGCAAGAACATTCGCGGCGTCATCCGGTACACCGAAGCCGACTGGTGACGGCTCGCCGCAGCAGACCACGGGGTGCTCTCGTAGGCTGACCGGGTGCAGAGTCTCGATCAGATTGCCCGATGGCCCGTGGACAACGCTGCGGCGGTCGTCCTGTCGCGAGACGAAGGGGTGATCGGCGAGTACGGCGACCAGCAGCGCGTCTTCCCGCTCGCCTCGGTCACCAAATTGCTCTGCGCGTACGCCGTCCTGGTGGCCACCGAGGAGGGGGCCGTCGAACTCGACCAGCCCGCAGGCCCTGAGGGTTCGACGGTGCGTCACCTCCTGGCGCACGCGTCGGGCCTCGCCTTCGACGAAAACCGGGCGCAGACCACGCCGGGGCGTAGGCGAATCTATTCGAGCGCAGGCTACAAGGTGCTCGCCGAGTTCGTCACCGCCGAGACGTCGATCGACTTCGCCGACTATCTGGCCGAATCCGTCTTCGCGCCGCTGAAGATGGGGGCGTCCGCGCTCGTCGGTCCCGCCGGCCACGGCGCGGAGTCGTCGGCCGGCGACCTCGGACGCTTCGCCGCCGAGTTGCTCCGGCCGGCGCTGTTGTCGCGGGAGACGGTCGATGCGGCCACGTCGGTGCAATTTCCGGGCCTGGACGGCGTTCTGCCCGGCTACGGGTCTCAGCGCCCCAACGACTGGGGTCTGGGATTCGAGCTCCGTTCCCGCAAGAGCCCGCACTGGACGGGCCTGAGCAACTCGCCGCGCACCTTCGGGCACTTCGGCCAGTCGGGCACGTTCCTGTGGACCGATCCCGCGGCGGGGCTGGCGTGTGTGGTGCTGACGGATCGCCCTTTCGGTGACTGGGCCAAGCCCCTCTGGACCGAGGTGAGCGACGCGGTGCTGGCGGAGGGCCGGCGATCATGACACACCGAATGTGCGAATCACTGGCGCAACACGGGCAACACAAGGCACACTGGTCCACCGAGCGTGCTGCACGCATCGACTGAGGCCGTTGGGGAAGACGTCCCTCGTCGAAGCAGGAGGCTGGAGTGCGCGCATTGGATCAGTTCGCGGACGCGACGGCTGGAGTTGTCTACATCCACTCGTCGCCCGCCGCGTTGTGCCCCCATATCGAGTGGGCGTTGACCGCAACCCTCGACTGCCCACCGAATCTCAAGTGGACCTCGCAGCCGGCTTCCAAAGGGGTTCTGCGCGCCACCACTAGTTGGGTCGGCCCCGTCGGCACCGCCTCGAGACTGGTCAATGCGCTTCGCGCCTGGCCGATGCTGCGATTCGAGGTGACAGAGGATGCCAGCGAAGGCGTGGACGGCGAGCGATACAGCCACGTCCCCGGCATGGGTTTGTGGCACGGTTCCACCAGCGCCAACGGCGACGTCGTCGTGGGGGAGATGCGACTCCGGGCTCTGATGGAGGCTGGCGGCGATCTCGCCGCCGAACTCGACTACGCGTTGGGCACCGCGTGGGACGAGGAACTCGAGCCCTATCGCAGCGGAGGGGAAGGGGGAGAGGTTACTTGGCTGCGCAGGGAAGTCGGCTGATCCCTCCTCACAGGCACCGCCTGCATCGCTCAGACGAAGCCATCAGCGATATCCTGGGGAGCACGTCGTCGAGAGGCTGATCGTGCGGATTTCATTGAACGTATCGCGGACCCGATGAATCGACCTGGACGATGCCCGAGATCGATCCATTCGAGACCCACCGCGATGTGACCCCCTCGCTCGCATCGGAACTGGCAGCCGACGGGTTCGACGACGCCCGGGAGATCGGGCGGGGAGGCTTCGGCGTCGTGTACCGGTGCACGCAATCCGCACTCGACCGGACCGTGGCCGTGAAAGTGCTCACCGACGATCTCGCGGACGAAAACCGAGTGCGTTTCTTTCGGGAACAGAGGGCAATGGGCCGCCTGACCGGCCACCCCAACATCGTCAACGTCCTCCAGGTCGGGGTTACGGATCGCGGACAACCTTTCATCGTGATGCCGTACTACCCGCAGGGCTCCCTGGATGAACGTATCCGACGGCACGGTCCGCTAGGTGTGGATGAGGTGCTGCAGTTGGGGGCGAAACTGGCTGGCGCGTTGGAAGCCGCCCACGGTCAGGGCATCGTCCACCGTGACGTCAAGCCGGCGAATATACTCCTCACCGATTATGGCGAGCCAGCGCTCTCGGACTTCGGGATCGCGCACATTTCCGGCGGGTTCGAGACTGCTACCGGCGTTATCACTGGTTCCCCCGCGTTCACCGCGCCCGAGGTCCTCGGCGGGGCCTCCCCGAGCCCTGCCTCGGACATCTACGGACTGGCAGCCACCTTGTTCTGCGCAGTTACCGGCCACGCTGCGTTCGAGCGCCGCAGCGGCGAACAGTTGGTGGCCCAATTCATCCGTATCACAACGGAATCCGTCCCGGATCTGCGAGATCAGGGCCTTGCTGATGATGTTGCCACTGTTATCGAGCAGGCAATGGCCGGCCGCCCCGAGGACCGGCAACCCTCTGCCGCCGTATTGGGTGACCACCTACGTGAGATTCAGCGGAGCCGGGGACTGCCCGCAGGCAAGGTGGCTCTCCGCGCGCAAGCCACAATGGAACAAGAGCCGACATTACACGGGCAGTTTCCCACAAGCCCTCCCCGCCACGAGCGTGGGAACCTCCCCCTGGAATTGTCCAGCTTCGTCGGACGCAGGCACGAACTTACCGAAGCGAAGAATCTGCTGGCATCGTCGCGATTGCTGACCCTCGTCGGAATGGGCGGCGTCGGGAAGACACGTCTCGCATTGCGACTTGCCACGAGTATCCACCGCGAGTTCCCCGATGGAGCCTGGCTCGTCGAGCTCGACGATGTCCGCACCGCGTCCCGCTTGATCGACGTGGTGGCCGCAACCCTCGGTGTGCGGGACCACACCGGGCGGTCGCTACGTGAGATTGTGTTCGACTTCCTGTCGTCGCGAGCACTGTTGCTGGTGTTGGACAACTGCGAGCAAGTGGTCGACGCCGTAGCGGATCTTGCCACAGCTTTACTGCAACACAACCGGAACCTGCGCATCCTCGTCACAAGCCGGGAACCTCTTGCGATTGCCGGTGAAGCGACGTTGCGCGTTCCCCCACTCACCGTCCCCGACCCCGACCGCGAGCCGTCACTACAGGGTCTGCCCCGTTACGATGCCGTGTCGCTGTTCACCGAACGCGCCGCCACTGCGGTCTCGACATTTACGTTGACCGATGCCAACAAGTCCGCGGTGACACACATCTGTCACCGGCTGGACGGATTGCCGCTGCCTATCGAAT
This sequence comes from Rhodococcus sp. MSC1_016, assembly GCF_023667485.2. Classification (NCBI taxonomy): domain Bacteria; kingdom Bacillati; phylum Actinomycetota; class Actinomycetes; order Mycobacteriales; family Nocardiaceae; genus Rhodococcus; species Rhodococcus sp. MSC1_016. Next base: position 2,948,287 of record NZ_JAMOZI020000001.1, on the reverse strand, counting down.
TGGCGGCTGCGCGGTTGCGCGCCATGTCGCCTGAGCAAATCCTGCAGAGACTTTCCGACCGCTACGCGCTGTTGACCCGCGGAACCCGCGGCGCGCCCTCGCGCCAGCAGACGCTCCGGTTGTGCGTCGACTGGAGCTACGACCTGTGCAGCCCGCTGGAACAACGGACATGGGAACGACTGTCAGTGTTCACCGGTGGTTTCGATCTCGATGCCGCAGAACACGTGTGCGCGGAGAACCTGCAACCCGGCGAACTGCTGGACTCGGTGGCAACCCTCGTCGACAAGTCGATCCTGATCCGCGAAGAACACGGCACCGCAGTTCGTTTCAGACTGCTCGAAACCCTCCGTGCTTACGGACGAGAGAAAGCGGAGCAATCCGGCGACTACCACGATCTGCGCCGACGGCATCGGGATTGGTATCGCGAGCTCGCTAGAACCGCCGCCGATGAGTTCATCGGTCCCCGGCAGATCGAGTGGATCGCGCGAATCAGCAGTGAGCAGCCCAACCTGCGCGAGGCCATGGACTTCTGCCTCGCCGAGGACGATGTCGAATCCGGCCTACAGATCGCTACCCCCTTGTTCCAACTCTGGGGGTCACGCGGCCAGCTCAGCGAAGCGAGACGCTGGCTCGACCAATTCCTCTCACGCCACGGAGCGCACCCGACCACCGCCACTATCAGAGCGATCTACGCCGACTGCCTCATGACCGGACAGCAGCGGGATTATCAGAGAGCTGCTGCTCTTGCCGCCCAGGCCCGCACCCTCGCCGAGCAGATCACCGACCCCATAGCGCATGCTATCGTCGATCACACCGAGGGTCTCGTCGGACTGTTCACCGGCGATCTCGACCGAGCCGCCGCGAGTCTTGAACGGGCACAGCCAGTATTCCGGCTAGCAGAGAACGATACCGCGCTACGGATCGAGTCTTTGACGTTGCTGGGATTGGCGTATCAGCTGCTCGATACCGAACCTCACCGGGCAATCGAATGTTACGAGGAAGCTCTCGCTATTACGAAAGCACACGGTGAATCGGTCTACCGGGCCTACGCGTTGTGGGCGATGGCCGTTGCACAATGGCGCCTGGGCGCGCAAAGTCGTGCAATCGAGCTGCTCGAAGAGGGATTGCGGCTTGCTCGACTCGTCGACGACCCAGTCAGTTGCGCGAACTGCGTCGAAGTACTCGCCTGGATCGCCGGAACCAGTGACCCCGAACGCGCCAGCACACTGATGGGAGCCGCGGAGGCGCTCGGCCGCGCGGCCGGGAGTCCGTCCGTATTCGCTCCCACCCTGTTCGTCCATCATGAGGAATGCGAGCGGTCCGCGCGCCGGATGCTCGCCAGCCGCGTCTTTGAGCAGACCTGGCAGCACGGCATGACAATGGATCTTGCGTCCGCTGTCTCCTACGCACTCCGTGAGCACATCTCGAAGGTGCACCCTCCAGGGTCCACCACCCTGACGAAACGCGAACAACAGGTCGCCGAACTGATCGCCGAGGGCCTGACCAACAAGGCGATTGCCGCCAGGCTCGTCATCTCGCAGCGCACCGCGCAGGGACATGTCGAGCACATACTCACCAAACTCGGATTCACCTCACGAACGCAGGTCGCGGCCTGGGTTGTCGAAGAGAGACAGTCGTCCTGATGCTGCTCACGGGTCGGTGCGGCAGGGGTGAGCCCGACACCGAACCGCCGCGGTCGAATTTGAGAATGGCTCCGTGGATACCTGCCGCTACAGCAATCTCGCGATGATTCGCTCCATCACGTCCATTCCGATTCGTGACCGAACGTGCGGTCCTCGCGACGCCTGACTTCCCGGCGCACATGGTGTACCTACGTGGGATCGACTGGCGCACGGATCTCCGGGGCGGAGGCAGAGCATAAAGGGACTCCGACTCATCTGGCAGATCCGAGCTGGATTTCCGAGATTCCGCATCTCCTGGCCCACAGGGACTGACCAGTCGATGTGCTACTGCACGAAATTGCTCTCGTTCCGCGCGGAACGCCGAAAGAGATGCCGCGTCGAGCAGTGAGCGACATCGGGTCCCGTCTCGGGATCGGAGAACTCCTGGCGCCACGTGTCTTCGCCCAACAGGATGCGGGGCAGAATCGGCGCTTTTGGTCCTCCTCGTGCGCCGACAGGGCTCACACCAGCAATTTACATAACAAATGTTGTGATAACTGCGGAATCTCGATAGGCTGCTTCCGTCTACCGTCCTTCGCAAAGGAGATGTTCGTGACCTCTACATATGATGTCGCGGTGATCGGCGCTGGCTTCGCCGGCGTCACCGCAGCACGCGACCTCACCCTCGCCGGCCACTCGGTGGTCCACCTCGAAGCGCGTGACCGGATCGGTGGCCGGACGTTCGTGGGGGAGGCATTCGGACGGCAAGTGGAATATGGTGGCACATAAGCGCATTGGTCCCAGGCGCACGTCTGGCACGCCGCTGACACCACCGCGATCGAGAAGGAGACCCGGTGGCCGACCGGCTCGACTCCATGGGCCTGTCCACGCTGGACCGCGATGTACTTTCGGATGTGACGGCGACGCTGGTGCACTCCGAGACCGAGCAGGGTATGGCTCAGTTCCTGTTCTGGACCTCGATCAATGGCGGCAGCTGGGAGACTTTCATGGAAGGTGCCGGTGGTTTCCCGATCGAGGGTGCACCAAGTGCCTGCTCGAGGCGATCAACGGCGAATCGACCGCAGAGTTGCGCCTGTCCGCACCGGTCACCGCGGTGGAGGACGACGGGGCCGGCGTCACGGTGATGACTGCGCAGGGTGAGCGGCTCAGGGTGCGGCACGTCGTGCTGGCGGTTCCGTCATGGGACGCCGCACGGTGCATGCCTTGACCTTCATCGCGGTGTATTCGCGGCACACGTTCGTGTGGTTGACCTACTCTCCGACCCTTGTATTGCCTGTCACCGCACTGCGAGGTTCGGAGAAAACCGTGCAAGTGGAATGTCGCTAACCCTGGCCCGTTCGTTTTCAATCGACTCGACGGAACGACGCTGCAGATCGATCTTCCGCCAGCTGCGCTGAAACTCATTGTGAACCAGAAACCATTCGCTGTAAGGACATCATGAAGCGCAAAGCGATCAATCCAGAAAATACCCTGCCTACGTACGAGCGACTGCATTATTCGCAGGCGACCCGGTTCGGTGACCTTATTTAGGTGTCCGGACAGGTCGGCTATGACCGTGCAACTGGGGAGATCCCCACAGACCCTGAGGAACAGGCCCGGCTGGCTTTCGAGGGCATGAAGCAGGTCCTCGAGGAGGCTGGATCGTCGCTCGACAACATTATCGAGCTGACGACCTTCCACACCGACCTTCACGGCGATGGACCCGGATTCGGTGAGGTGAAAGACAAGTACATCCGTGAGCCCTATCCGTCCTGGACCGGCGTGGGCGTCACTCAATTGGCCCGGCCGGAGTTCGTCGTCGAGGTCCGCGCCGTCGCTTGCGCGGGACGTTAATCCGCTCAATTACAGGGACAAGCCGCCGCCCAGAGCCCATGACATGGCGAACCTGGCACATAGGTTAGGAAACGAATGAAGAACCTTACTGCGCCGATGCAGTTCTTTCCGGACACTGGCTGGATCGATCGGCCGTCGCAACTCGAAGCAGCGGTGGAGGGCGAACAGTCTTTCGATTTCGCGGTCGTGGGAGGTGGCGTGGGTGGCATGCTCACGGCGCTCCGCCTGGCCGAGAACGGTCGCCAGGTAGCCCTACTCGAATCCGATGTTCTGGGGTGGGGTGCGAGCGCAAGGAACGCTGGCTATTTGACGACCGCAGTGGGAAGTGACCCGGCCATTCTCGCAAAGTTCTATGCGGATCGCTTTCGCGGACTGGTCCGGTTGGCGGATGCGGCAGTTCACTTCTCTGAGGACCTGTTCGGCCACTATTCCATCGACTGCGATTACGAACAGACGGGTGTGCTCGGTTCCGCAGTAACAGCTAGCCAGCTAAAGCAGGTGAAAACCAGTGCCCAAATCCTGATCGACGCGGGAATCGATTCGGAGATTGTCGACGGCCATGACCTGGGCGTACCCGATACCTTCCTGGGTGGGGTCTACGCCCGTGCAGGCGGAATTCTCAACCCCGGCAAATACGCGCTCGGACTCCGCGATGCCGTCCTGCGTTCCGACGTCACGGTTTTCGAACAGAGTCAGGTTCTCGATGTGCAAGACGACGGCGACTCGGTGACTCTCGTGACCAGGCGTGGTCGCGTCCAGGCCAAGAAGGTGGTGCTCTCGAACAATGCTCACGCGCGAGAGTTGTCGATCGTGCCGAGGCGGATGAGCAATCCTGTCTGGACGACCGCGATCGAGACCGAGCAGGTGCCCCCAGAGCGTCTCGACGAGGCCGGATGGACCAGCCGTATCCCGATGGTCACAAAGCACATGGTGATGGAAAGTTACCGCACCACCACCCGGGGAACGATGGTTATCACCACCCGGCAACTGCAGATGCCACGGGGCAAACTCACCGATCACCTGCCGGACCAGACGATCGTCGCGGACCTCGTTCGGGCGTTCCGTACGCGCTTCCCGACGCTGAGCGACATCGAGCCGGCGAAAGCGTGGGGCGGATGGATCGGCATGACACCGGCGATCTTGTCGGTGGTCGGGGAGATCTCGCCTCGTGTGCTATACGTCAATGCCTGCAACGGTCACGGGCTCGCCCAGGCCGCCTACTTGGGACACCATATCGGCGACTACCTCTCGGACAAGGGCATGCATGAGGACCTGCAAGTGGTGTGGCGGCCGAAGCCACGGTTCGCGCCCGGAGTCGTCTACCCCCCGATGCTCAGACTGGCGTGGCTGGCGGACCGGATCACCGACCGCCTAGGGCAGGTGCATTGACTTTTCGGGCCGCATACCCTTTCGCGACCGAACCTCCGCAGGTCGCACTTCGCACGTCGCTGGCCCCAGGTCAAGGTCGACATACCGAGTGTGGAAGCCCTGGACCTCCGTTCGGTTGCGTCACAAGGTCCGGTTGCGGTGGTGAACTGGGAGACTGCGGTACGATGACATCATCGACCGGACGCTGATACGTACGGGCGCTGATTGTTCGCGGCAATGGCGCCGGGCACCCGGCGTGCTCGAGACCGCTACTGCGGGGGCAGATGACCGCGGAACAGCAGATAGGCGATCGCCTTGACCAGGTTCTCGATGGGGTCGACGAGGTCGATGATCATAGGTGTCCTAAGGGGGTAGGGATTCAGGCCGGGTCGAATTTCGAGACGAGCCAATTGTCGCCGTGACGTTCCAGTTCGACGCGGACCGTCGTCGTGGTCGGCGTGGGCTCGGGGTGCGGTGCCAGCGTGGTCTGCTGATTTACGAAAAGCACGGCGACGGCACGATTCTCGTCGAACTCGGCGATTCCCTTACCCGTCACGGTGGCGGTGGTGCTGATCTTCTTCTCCTTCGCTGCCGGTGCGACGACGTCGCGGGTGAACGTGCGGTAGTAGTCGGCGAAGGTGCCGGTGAGGTATCTGTTCGCGGCGTCGAGGTCGGCGTCGACGGTGTCGGCCCGGTAGGTGAGGATGGCGACCGTCGCGTCGGCGGCGGCGTCGACGGCAGCCTGCTGCCGATCCGGTGCCAGCGCACGGTCCTCGGCCCGGACAACGAAGACCAGGTACGCCCAGGCGGTCACCGCCGTGACAGCGAGCACGACGGCGATCACCAGCCTGCTCTGCCCACGCCGTGGCGGCGGATCGGAATCTATGGGGGTAATGGCTGGTTCGGACTCGGTCTCGGGCGTCAACTGTTCTGTGATCATGCGACGAAATCCACTTTCGACATCTTGTAGGTCCCTTCGTGCTCGGTCATCGTCACACGCAGCCGCCAGTTGCGGCTCTCGTTCGCCGCGCCCGCGGCATTGGTGACCGTGGACGACGCCGCCACGATCACCGTCGCGGAGTCGCCGTTGCGGGACTCGATTCCGGCGGCGACCACCTGCCCCTGCGTCACAACCTTCGCCGCCTGGACGACGGAGACGAACGAACTCGACCGCGCTTCGAAGTCCTTGGCGAACGCGCCGGTCGAATGGTCGAGGACGTTGCGCACGTCCTCGGCGGCGGAGCTCTCCCGCACCGAAAGCATGGCGTTCAAACCGGAATTCGCGGCGCCGAGAATCACAGCGTCCTCGGCACGGGCGGCCTCGGCCGCCCGGTGCGCGGCGAATTGGAACACCGCGAGCACCGCGAAAATCGCCGCGACGGCGACCAGGACGAGCGGGACGGCTGCGGTCTTGACTACCTTGATCATGTTACGGACCTCCGATCCAGGGATTGGTGCCGAGCGGTGCGGTACCGCCCGCGCGGCAGGAGTCGACATCGGGAGCACGCACCCCCGGGTTCTCCACGCACGGCATATTGCGCGCGCCACGTGGCACATAGGATTCGCCCGGCGCGACGCCGCAGTAGTTGGGTGTCGGGCTGTCGATCACCGCCGACTCGCTCGGTGACCGGCGCTGATCGGGCGGCACGAACCCGGTCAGGCACGGTGGAGGCGCGTTGACATTCAGGTTGAAGTCGAGGTTGGCCATCCCGGGGTGGGAACCTTTGACGATGCTCTGCGCCATCGCGGCCAGCGGCGGGTAGACCACGAGGATCTGTTCGAGGCTCATATTGTAGATCCGCAGGACGTCGGCGACCGACTGCAGGTTTCCCAGGGCGCGGGGCAAGGTCGGGCTGATCCGGCGGAACAGGTCGGCCGCCTGGGTTCCGGCCTCCTCGCCACCGCCCAGCAGGGCGCCCACGTGGGCGTCGTTGGCGGCGAGCGAGCCGGTGATCGCACCGAGATACCCCGTCCACGCCCGGATGTCGTCGCCCGCGGCCAGCTGGGTGTCCAGCAGGGCGCCGGCATTGTCGATCAGGTGCAGGGTCGGTGCGAGATTGCGGTGGCCCTCGTCGAGCACGTTGTCGAGGCCGTCGAGGATCTGCTGCAGGTCGGGTCCGGAGTTGCGAAACGCCGTGCCGCTCTCGGTGATCACCGTCTGCAGGTCTTCGCGGGGGATGTCGCCGAGTGCGGCATCGAGGGCGTTGACCATGTGCGCCGTCGGGGTCGGCAGCCGGGTGCTGTCGATGCGGTCACCGTCAGCGAGGTAGGGCGCCGAATCCGTCTGGGGCAGCAGCTCGATGTACTGTTCGCCGATCGCCGACCGGCTGTGCACCTCGGCGCGCAGGTCGGTCTTGGGGATGTCGAGGTCGGCGTCGAGATACACGGTGACTACGACGATGTCGGTGTTGATTCGCAAGCTGTGCACGACGCCCGCGTGCACACCGCGGTAGGTCACGTTCGATTTCGGGTACAGCCCGGCGCCCGAGGCGAGCGCGAGTTCGACTGTACTGCGTCCGATTCCGAGCATTGCGGGCACCCGGAGATAGGAGACGAGGATCCAACTGACGACGACGACCGTGATGATCGCGAACGCTCCGAGCTGGTAGCGGACGAATTTCGTGAGGAGCATCAGTTTCCTCCTCGGCTCGGCGGATTCAGCGGACTGAACAGCGGGTTGTCCGAAGTCGGTGCGATCGGGGGCAATTGGCCGATCAACCCGCCGAGCGAGGCGAGCTGACCGGCCGCGGGAGTGCCGGTGAGCAACGCCCGGTCCAGCCGAGCGGTGGTCAGGTCGAGATTCAGGAACAGGTTCGCGAAATCACCCTGGATTGCGTTCCGGTAGGTGTTGAGCGGGAACGGGATGGTCCCGAGGAACGACAGCGACGACGGCAGCGCGGGCCCCGCGTCGGCCAGCCCGCGCAGGGTCGGCTCGAGTGCGCGCAGGTTCGCGTCGAGTTCGGCGCGGCTGCCGGTGATCACCTCGTTCGCGGCGTCGGCAAAGTCGCCGATCGCCAGTAGTGCGGCGGCCAGGTCGTCTCGCTGTTCGTTCAAGGTGCTCAGTGCCGGTGCCAGGGTGGCGACACCGTCTTCCACCACCTGACGGTCGTCGGCGACGATTTGGGCGAAGCGGTCGATGCCCTCGAGGGCGCGGATGAGGTCGTTCCGTTGCGCGTTGAGCCGGGTGGTGAAGTCCTCCACATTGGTCAGCAAATTGCGCACCACGTCCGCGCGCCCCGACAGGGCAAGCGCCACTTCGCGGTTGATTTCCTCCAGCTTGCCGATGCCACCGCCGTTGAGCAGGAAAGACAGGGTCGACAGGGTCTGTTCGGTGGTCGGGTAGGCACCGCCGCGATCGAGCGGAATGCGGTCACCGTCGCAAAGTTCGCCCGCCGGCTGGGGTGGGGCCAGCAATTCCACGTGGGCGGAACCGAGCAGGCTCGTCGAGCCGATCTTCGCGGTGGCGTTGGCAGGCAAGCGCACCTGCTCGTCGAGGGAGACCGTGATCAGGGCGTGATCGCCGTCGACCTCGATCCGGCGGACGGTGCCGACATTCACGTCCCCCACGCGTACCCGAGCGTTCTCGGTCAGTGTTGTCACGTCAGGCAGCTCGATCTGCACCTCCCATGCCCCGTCACCGCCGCCTGCCGCGCCGGGGAGGGCGAACTGGTTCGGGCCGGTCCACCCGCAGCTCGACAGCAGAGTGGTCGCGGCGAGGCCGCCGGCGAGGGCGAGCACGGTGCGCGCGCGGCCGGTCATCGCGGACCGGTCCCGAACGGCGCGGCCAGTGGCGGCAAACCGGGCAGCAGCAGACCCGGCAGCCCACCGGTCGCCGGTGGTGCGGTCGCCGCCACCGGCTCTGGGCTGGTCACGGCCGGTTCCGCCAGTCCGGGTTCGCTGTAGACGATCTGATCGGGCAGGGCCCCGACCGTGTTGCCGACCACCGTCCCGAGCGGAATGTGGTTGAACGCCAGGGTTTTCAGCACGGGGCCGAGATAGTGGATGCATAGATCGGTCGCTTCCTGTGCGCCCTGTTCACCCGCGCCTGCGATCGCGCCGCAGAGGAACTGGACCGGATTGGCGGTATTGGTCAGCACTGTCGCCGAGGTCAGCGAGTTCTGTGCCGGCTGGTAGATGTTGCTCAGGTTGACAAGGGTCGTCGGGGCAATGTGGAAGACCTGTTCGAGGTCACGACGCTTGTCAACCAGCGCTTGGGTGGCGGCACCGAGCCCGTCGACGGTGTCCCCGAGAGCTTGCTTGTTGTCCCGGACGAACTGCCCGATATCGAGCATTGCCCCGTCGAGTTCGGCCACCGCGTCGCCGAGCGTCGTCTCGCTGGTGCCGAGCAATTGGGTCACCGAGGCCAGGTGACCGTTGAATTGCACGATCTGCTCGTGGCTTTGCGACAACGCCTCGACCAGCATCGACAGATTCCGCACCATCGCGAACAGGTCGGTACGCCCGTCCGACAGCGCCGTGGTCGTGCGGGCGAGCTTGTCGAGGGTGTCGTGCAGAGTCGCCCCGTTGCCGCGCGCACTGTCCGCGGCGTTCCCGACGAACTCGCCGAGGGTGCCGGTGGCCGGCCCGGTACCGTCAGCGCGGGGTCCGAGGGTCTGGGTGAGCCGGGTGAGCTGTTCTTTGACGACGTCCCATTCCACGGGCATCGCGGTGCGCTCCTGCGGAATCACGCCGCCGTCGGGGAGTGCCGGGCCGCCGGTATGAGCGGGGGTGAGCTGGACGAACCGGGTGGTCACGAGCGTCGGCGCCACGATCACCGCTTGCACGTCGGCAGGCAGCTCCCACTGGCGGTCCAGTCGCATCCGGACGGCCACCCGTGTCCCTTCCGGGTCGATCCGCTCGACACTGCCCACGTCGACGCCGAGGATCCGCACGGAATCCCCCGGAAACAGGCCGACGGCGGCCGGGAAGTACGCGGTGACCGAACGCTGCGACAACTTCGGGACGATGACGTAACTGAGCAAGGCCAGGAACACGAGGATCCCCACGCCCGTGGCCAGGGAAAGGGTTCGGCGGTTCATCCTCATCGTGGTCCCTCCGTCAGGGTCTCGGCGGGTGGGGTCGGTAGGCGGCCGTCGCCGAGCGCGGCGTCGATGAACGGCTGAACGAACTGGCCGGGCAGCAGATTGGTGATGTAGGCCTGGAAGAACGGGCCGCTGCCGAGTGCCTCGTTGAGTGTCCGGGCATAGGTGGCCAGCTCGGGGATCGCCGCCTCCAGTGAGGCCTGATGCCGTTCGAGCAGATCCAGCACCCGGTTCACCCGCTCGAGTGCCGGTCCCAGCTGCTCGCGGTTGTCCGCGATCAGCCCGCTGATCTGCTGCGCGACCGCCGACAGGTGCGTCGCCAAGGTGTGCAGTGCAGCGCGGCGGGCATCGACCGCCGCGAACAGTGTGTTGCCGTCCAGAACAAGCGCGTTCAGCTGGGTCCGGCGTTCGGCGAGCACCCCGCTCACCGTCGAACCGTGCCGCAACAGCTCCTTCAATGCCTCGTCGCGGGAGCCGAGAGTGTCCGAAAGCCGGGCCACCCCGTCGAGCGCGGTGTGGACTTCGGGCGCCGACTCCGCGAGCACCTCCGAAGTGGCGCGTAGCGCGTCCGACAGCTGATCGGTGTCGATATCGGCCACGTTCGCGGTGAGTGCGCCCAGCTCGGTCGGCAGGTCGTAGGGCGCGCGGGTGCGCTCCAGCGGAATCGGTACCTCCGGGTCGTAGCGGCCGGGGTCGTCGCTGGGAACCAGCACGATCGCCTTGGCGCCGAGCACCGCTCTGGTACGCATCTGCGCTCGCGGCTGCTCGCCGAGGGCGAGATCGTCGCGCACCGACATGGTCACCTCCACGTCGGTGCCTCGCAACGCGATCTCGGTGACCTGCCCGACGTTCACGCCGACGAGCTCGACCTTGTCGCCGACCTCGATGCCATCGGCATCGGCGAAGATCGCGGTGATCTCGTGATCGATGTCGAGGAAGACGAGGTCGTCGTAATAGGACACCGCGACCACCGCGGCGAGAATGACTGTGGCACCGATGATTCCGGCCCTCGTGCTCCGATCTCTGTTGTAACTGATCATTGTGGGGTTACACACCTGCCCTGGTCTTGCTGCACGAGTTTCGCCTCGATCGGCGCACCGCCCGGCCCGTCGACGCGGATCGACACCGAGCACAGGTAGAAGTTGAAGAAGCTGCCGTAGGAGCCGAGGCGGCTCAGGCGCCGGTAGGCCTCGGGCAGTTCGCTCAGCACCGACTCGATCTGTTCGCTGCCGTCATCGAGAAGCGTTGCCGTGCGGTGCGTTTCGGTGACGACGCCCTGAACGGCCGCTCGGTCATCGAGCAGCAGGTCGGCCAGCGTTGCCGAGCCGTCGTCGAGATGGGCCAGTGCCTCGGCGATCGGCACGCTCTGGCTCGACAGCCGGGTCACCAGTTGCTGGAGCCGGTCGATGATGGTCGAGACCGCACCGCGGTCCTTGCCGATCGACTCGAGCGTGGTGCCGAGCTCGGCGATCACGGCGCCGATCAGCACGTCCCGATCGGCCAGCTGGTTGGTCAGCACGGCGACCTGCTGCAGGATGCCCGTGACGCTGCCGCCCTGGCCCTGCAGCACCCGCAGCAGATCGCCGGAGAGCTGGTCGATCTGTTTGGGTTCCAGCGATCTGGTCAACGGCGCGAGCCCGCCCAGCAGCGCGTCGATATCAAGTGCGGGTTTCGTCTGTTCGACGGGGAAGACCCCGCCTTCGGGCATCGCTTCGGACCTCGCCGGGCCGTTGGTGATCTCGAGGTAGCGATCACCGAGCAGGTTCTGGTATCGCACCTGCAGGATCGCGTTCTCGGTGATCTGCACGGTGTCCATAACGTCGAACTGGACGTGGGCCCGGCGCCCGTCGAGATCCACCGCGTGCACCCGCCCCACATCGACTCCCGCGATCCGCACTTCCTGGCCCGAGGTGAGTCCGGAGGTGTCGGCGAAGATCGCCTCGTACGGTGTCCGGCTGTCGAGCCGGATCCGGCCGAGCACCAGGATCAGCATCACCAGGACGAAGATCATGGCGACACCGAAGATCCCGAATTTGACCGTAGTCTTGGTCATCGCGGTCCTCCTGGGATGCCGTACAGCAGGAAGTCGAGCACGTTGAGCTGGGCCTGTTTGCCTTCCGGCGCAAAGGGGTTCACCCCGGTGTCGGTAACGACGTAGGGCGCGGGTCCGTCGGCGGGGTTCACCGAAGGTAGGTGTCCGCACCTGGGTCCGCCACTGGCCGCGACTTTCGGTAGGTTGTCCGGATTGTGATAGGGCGTCTCACCCGCCAGCACCGTTCCGCTGACATTGATGCCGGGAACGGTGCCGCCGATCGCCGTCTCGACCGCAGCTCGTGCCTCATCCAATCCTTGGAAGAAGCAGGGGAATTCGGGGGAGTAGTCGCCGAGCAACCCGGTGGTAGGCACCAGATCGCGCAGCAGGCCGGCGACCGCGGCCCGATTGTGGTCCAGCAGCGTGCTCCCGGAGTCACCGAAATCGACGGCGGCGAGTAGGAACCGGTCCAGATCGTCGGCCTGCTCGACGATCGTCGAACCGGTGGTGGTCAGGGATTCGACCGTGTCGAGCAGGCTCGGCGCCGCGTCCGCGTAGATGTGCGCGACATCCGCGGTGACCCGGAGGTCGCGTTGCAGGTGCTCGAGGCTCGGCCGCAGCGCGCTCGAGTAGGAGTCGGCGCGCTCGAGTGTACCGCCGATCCGGGCGCCGCGGTCACGCACGGCGTCGGCGATGGCGGTGAGGGTGGCGTTGAGATCCTGGGGCGACACCGCGCGCAGCACGGTCGTCAACCGCTCGAACAAAGTGTTCAGTTCGGGTGTGATTTCGCGGGCATCGATGGTGTCACCGGTGTCGATGTGACGCGTCGAAGGCTGCGCCGGCCGAACGAGATTGATGTACTTGGCGCCGAAGACGGAGGTCGAGTCGATCGTGGCGAGCACATTGTCGGGTACCGCGTCGACCTGATCGGGGAACAGGTGCACTTCGACCCGGGCATAACCGTCGGTTTCCTCGACCTTCGCGATCCGACCGACCTGCACGTCGAGCATCTTCACCCGCGCGCCCGGCTCGAGACTCAGGCCCGAGCGCGGCGTCAGCAGCACGACATCGACGCTGCGCACGAAGGTCCCGCGAAACTGGAGCGCGACGAACACGGCGACAACGGCGAGCACTGACAGGAAGGCCACACCGTCGAAGGTGTAGTGCGGTTCCCGTGGTCCGCGCCGCGGCGATCGGCGCTTCATCCGGCGAAGTGGAAGTTGCCCGACACGCCATAGACGGCCAGGGAGACGGCAAGGGTGACGAACACGACGGCGGCCAGCGACGCGCGCACCGCGCGCCCGACAGCCTCACCGACCCCGGCGGGACCGCCCGAGGCGGTGTACCCGAAGTAGGTGTGGATCAGCATGACGACCAGTCCCATCAGAATCGCTTGCAGAAATGACCACAGCAGGTCCGTCGGTACAAGGAACGACCGGAAGTAGTGGTCGTAGACGCCGCCGGACTGACCCCAGACGACGACCGTGACGGTGCGGCTGGCCAGGAACGACGCGACGACCGCCACCCCGTACACGGGAACGATCGCAATCACCCCCGCCACGATGCGGGTCGAGGCGAGATATGGCACCGACTGCACGCCGATAACTTCCAGCGCGTCGATCTCCTCCGAGATCCGCATGGCGCCCAGTTGCGCCGTCGCGCCCGCGCCGATGGTCGCGGCGAGTCCGACGCCGGCGATCGACGGCGCGGCGATGCGGACATTCACGCAGGCCGCGAAGAACCCCGTCAACGCCTCGACACCGATGTCACTCAGTGAGGCGTACCCCTGCAGCGCGACGACCGCACCGGCGGACAACGTGAGGAAACCACAGATCACTACCGTGCCACCGATCAGTGCCAGCGCACCGGAACCGAGCGCGACCTCGGCGACCAAGCGCAGCGTCTCGCGGGGGAAACGCCGCACGGCGAATGGTATTTCCAGGATGGCGTCGCGGTAGAAGACCGCTTGCCTGCCGACCTCGTCGAGCGTTCGCTTCGCTCCTGATACTCCGACGATCGCCATCAGCGACCTGTCATCTTGATACCGATGGCGGTCGTCACGACGTTGACCAGGAACAACGCCATGAACGCGTAGACGACCGTTTCGTTGACCGCCTGTCCCACACTCTTGGCGCCGCCCTTGACGGTCAGGCCCCGGGAGCACGCGATCAGGGCCGCGATGAGCCCGAACGAGGCGGCCTTGACCTCCGAGATCACCAATTCCGGTACCCCGGTGAGCAGGGGAATTCCGTCGACGAACGCGCCGGGGGTGACGTTCTGGAAGAACACCGAGAAGATGAAGCTGCCGACGATCCCGATCGCGCAGACCAGCGCGTTGAGCAACAGCGCCACCAGCGTTGAAGCCAGCACCCGGGGCGAGACCAGCCGCACGATCGGGTCGATGCCGAGCACCTCCATCGCGTCGATCTCCTCGCGGATGGTGCGCGACCCGAGATCGGCGCAGATCGCGGTTGCCCCGGCTCCCGCGACCACCAGCACCGTCACTACCGGTCCCACCTGGGTGACCGCGCCGAGCGTGGCACCCGCGCCCGCCACATCCGAGGAACCGAATTCGGCGGCGAGGATATTGAAGGTGAAGCTGATCAACGCGGTGAACGGCAGCGCGACGAGCAGCGTCGGCAGCAACGACACCCGCACGATGAACCAGCACTGGCTGATGAACTCGCGCCATTGGAACGGCCACACCATCATTCCGCGGAAGGCGTCGGCCGACATGGCGAAGAACTCGCCGAGCAGAGTCAACGGGCGCGCAACGGGATTCGTCATCGCGCCCGCCGCTTCTTGCCTGCCGCGCCGCGCAGGCCCGCCACAGCGGCGACGAAGACGAGCAGCAGTGTCCAGGCCGCGCCGGCGGTGAGTTCGAACGGCAGCGAGTTGATCCGGTAGACCGGAACCCCACCGCGGGCGAGCAACCACGCCGCCGCCCCGGCGGCGACACCGGCGACCACGGCCGCCGCCAGCCAGCGCAGCGTCGGGTCGGCATCGGGCGCCCGGTCGGCGCGCTTTCCGTCCCACGCTCCCCACGCCGCCGCCGCCCCGACGACGACAACGGCGCCCGCGCCACGGAACCACGCCCCGTGCTGTGGCCAGGTGTCGAGCAGGGAACCGATGAGCACCCGCACCGACACCATCACCGCGGCACACCCGGCGCCACGGACGATCCGGGGATCGCCCAGCCTACGGGCGAAGTTGGCGGGCGCACCGGTTTTTGGGTGGGTGCCGTGTCGGGTCAGGACAGGACTGCTCGGTATCAGCACTACGGTTTCCTCGCGATCGGGCGGCAACGCGCGGGACAGGGCATCGAGCGGTGAGAACAAAACCTTGGTGCGCAAGAGATTTCGGGGCGTCGATTGCTTCTCGGCGACATCGATCTGGCGGCGGGGAATCGGCTGCCGGTTCACGGACCCAGCCCTCGGCACCCGCCGGTTTCGACGTAGCGCATGTCACAGTAGGCAACTGTTCTGAGCTGGACCATATGCCGACCGCACGAAATTGGGGTCCCCGTTCGTGCGATGAGCACCAAGGAGTCAGTTGTCCTCGGGCCTGCTCAGCACGGTCGAACCCAGCCAGCGGCAGGCCTGCAACGCGAGCTGGATGTCGAGCACGATCGCCGGATCCTCGAAGTCGTGTCCCAACCGCTCCGCGGCCTGCTGGAGCCGGTACTGAATCGTGTTGCGGTGCAGATGCATCGCGTCCGCGGCCGCGGTGTAGCTGCGACCGCACGACAGGAAAGTCAGCAGAGTCTCGCGCAGCCAGCAGTCGCGTTCCCCATCGGCCGCCAGGTCGCCGAGTGTGCGGCGCACAAACCACCGCAGTGCGTCGATGTCGTCGGTCATCAGGGCCAGCGGCGTGATCTGGGCATAGGCGACAACCCGGCGACGGCCCGCGCAGGCGAGGGCCACGCGCTGGGCACGGGTGGCCTGCAGATGTGAACGCCGGAAACCGTTCTCGCCGCGACCGGAGTCGCCGAGCGCCAAGCGGACGCCGAGGCCATGCTCGGCCAGCGCCGCTTCCATCGCCTCGACGTCGAACGGCTCGTTGCCGCGCAGCGGAATCCACAGCCTGACCTCGTGCTCATCGGTCGGCACCATCAGCGGATGGCCTGTCGCACCGACGTACTTGGCCAGCAGCGAGCGCGTCTCGTCGAACAGGGTCAGCGCGTCGCGGGTGGACACCGACTCGTCGAGCCACGCCGCGACCGCGAGGTGGACGGTGTCGAGCCGATATCCCAGGGCTTGCTCGGCGTGGTGCACTTCGGCACCCGCTCCCGTCAGTAGCGTCTCGACCCACTGCCTGTGCAACCCGCTGCGGCTGCTCACCCACCTGTCCCGCTCGGCCTCGTAGACCTCACCGACCTGTTCGAGCATGCGGTCGATCCACAACGCGGTGCGGTTGACCAACGCGATGATGGCTTGCGGACTCGCCTCGGGGCCGAGGGTGAGGGCGAAGCTCATCGCCTGATCGAGGAAGTCGGTCTGCGCCATCCGGTAGGCGCGGATCACCACGGTGATGGAGACATCCCGTTGGGCGAGGACCCGCAGAAACGAACGCACCGGCAGGGGCAGCTGGATATCGGCTTCGCCGACGGCATCGTCGAGGAATTCGATCACCGCGATCACGTCCTCGACGATGCTGGCCTCCAGCAGGGCGGCCATCCGCTCGTCTTCGGTGAGCTCGGGCAGTTCCGAACGCGCCGAGGTCATCAGGTCGGAGACGAACGCCTCCATCCGGTGGCCCATCTCCAGGGCAACCGGTCGAAGGATGTTGTCTCCCCGAGAAATACCGCCAATAGATGTCGTCATGGATCCGGCCGATCTTGCGGTCGACCTTTTCGCCGCCGAGCAGCACACCGGGGTAGCCGCGGTGAGCGAGTTCGGTGCGTCGTGCAGGGGGCAGGAGTTCGGTGGGCGCGTGACATGATCATCCGACTATAACGATTGACTCACAACGTGTCACCGGTTCCGCCGGTCGCCAACAGGAGCTCGCGTGCGCCCACCCCGGTGACCCCCGCTAGCCGCGCGAAAGCTCGCGCAGGTACTGGCACACCTCCTCCACTGCATGCTTGGCCTGCGCGAACACCGTGACCTCGGTGAAGAAGCCGTGGAAGACGCCGCGGTACCTGGTCGACGACACCGGTACGCCGTCCTCGCGCAGCCGCTGAGCGTAGGCCTCGGCGTCGTCGCGGATCGGGTCGACCTCCGCGGTGATGATCAGCGCGGGCGGCAGACACCGCAACGACTCCGCATGCATCGGCGCCGCGAGTGGGTCGCCGCCGGGATGGCCTGCCCCTGTGTACTGCTCCCAGAACCAGCGACCCTCCGCGGCGCCGAGTAGTGGCGCGTCGGCGAAATCCGACCACGACGGCCGAGTGAACCCGTCGTCGACGGCGGGATAGGCGAGCACCTGCGCCACCGGCAGGGTGTCGCCCTTTTCGCGCCGGTACAGACACAGGGCGGTGGCGAGATTGCCGCCCGCGGAGTCGCCGCCGACCGCGATCTGCGCCGGGTCGATGCCCAGGTCGGGCGCCGATCTGGCCAGCCACGTGTAGGCGTCGATGCAGTCTTCCAGTGCGGCCGGAAATTTATTCTCGGGCGCCAGTCGGTATTCCAGAGACACGACCGTCCAGCCCGACCCGGCGGCGATCGCGCGGCACAGCTCGTCGGCTCCGTCGAGGGTGCCCAGGACGAACCCGCCGCCGTGTAGGTAGACGAGGGTGGGGCGGCCGGGCCCGCGGGAGCCGGCACCGTCCGCGCGGTACAGACGGGCCGCGATCGCGCCCGTCCGAGTCGGCACGGTCAGCTGCTCGACATGGTCGAGGCGCGTGATCGGCTCGGCGGACGGTGCGGAGTTGACCAGCGCGCGGGCCTGCTCGGGACCCAGCTCGTGCAGGCGTTTCGGCAGCAACTGGCTGATCAATCCGGCCACGGCCGTGGCCTGGTCATCGAGCAGATTCCGCCAGGCGGGAGCGGCGTCGTTCATCAGAATTCCTCGCTGATCGTTGACAAGTAGTGATCTGTGCCTCACCATCTTAGTCACGTGACCCAGACATTTGACTAGAAGTTCACGTTCCATTTGGGATCCGCTGTCGACGGTGTACCGCGCACACGATCTCGTCGAATCGAAAGGACAACATGATGACCGAAACGACGATCGGTCCCGCGACACGCGGGGCTGACTCGGTCGGCGGGGTCGACATCCGGATCGAGGACGACGCAAGTCCGATCGTCCGGCTCATCGCCCGGACCATCGCCGATTCTCTGCGCGCCGACAGCTCACTCCTGCCTGCCGGACTGTCGGGCGCGATCGCGATCCGCTCCCACGACACCCCGCAGGCTGCCACGCTCACCATCGCCGACGGTGCCATCGCGGTGTCGGGCGGTGTGTTCGTCGAGCCCGACCTCGACGCGACCGTCGACCTGAACCAGTTCTTCGCCCCCGTCGGCGAGCCCGTCGGCTCGCCCGAGTTGCTGGGCGTCGCCGTGGCGCTGCTGTCGCCGCCGCTGCCTGACTGGAAGACCGCCGCGGTGAGCTTCTGGGACAAGGCCCGGTCGGTTCCCGGCATCCCCGACATGCTGGTCGCCGTCATCGAGGGCCCCGACGGTGTCGAGCAGGTCGTCGCGGGCGAGGGGGAGACCCACTATGTCATCGCAGGCCCGCCGGAACTGCTGGCGGCCGTCTTCACCGGCGCGGTCGATCTGCTCGCCGCCCTGTCCACCGGCCTCATGGGCGTGCGTGGCACGCTCTCGCAGCTGTCCGTGCTGGTCGCAGCATCCTGGAAGGTTCGTTACGATGTCTGAAATCGCCACCACCGCAACGGCTCTCGAACCCGGCGTGCACACGGTCCGGATCGAGTCCACCAACCACGACGGCTCCTTCCACGGCAAGAACGTCTCGCCCGCGAAATTCACCGCGTGCGCGGAATCGGGTTTCGCGATGGCCGATCTGCTCTTCGGCCTCGACCTCGGCAACGCGCCGACCCTCGGGTTCGACTACCCCGCCTGGCGTGGCCATCTCGCCGACCTGCAGTTCCGGCCCGACCTGTCGACGCTGGTGCAGTGGGCGCCCGGTGTGCAATCGGTGATCGGTGACTACTGGCAGCCCAACGGCACCCCGATCGGCACGTGTCCCCGCAATCTCGCTCGCAAGATGGTCGATCAGCTCGCCACGCGTGGTTTCGCCGCGACCATCGCGGTCGAAATCGAAGCCACCCTGTTCCAGGAATCGGTGCACGAGGCAAGGGCGAAGGGATATCGCGATCTCACCCCGCTCGGCGGGTCCGCGGGCACCGCCTACAACTTGGCGAAGTCCAAGGACTGGGTCGACTACATGTCGGCGGTCGCGCGGCGTCTCGAGGAGATCGGCATCGAGTGGGAGGCGTGGAGCGATGAGGACGCGGCCGGTCAGGTCGAACTCAATCTCGTTCCCGGTGACCCGATCTCGGTGTGCGACAATTGGGCTCGCTCCCGGCAGGTGATGCGCGAGGTGGCCTTCGAACTCGGCCACACCGTCACCTTCATGGCCAAACCGACCGCGGGCTACGGCCAGGCCTCGCACGTGAATGTGTCCCTGCAGCGCGACGGCGTCAACGCGTTCTACGCTCCCGAGGGGCCGTCGGACACCATGCGCCACGCCGTCGCCGGGCTGCTCGCGACGATGCGTGGGGCGACCTCGGTCATGCTCCCGCAGATCACCTCCTTCCGTCGCCTGGTCGACCTGAGCGGTCCGCCGACGACCGTGACCTGGGGCATCGCGAACAAGACCACCGCGGTGCGTGCGGTGGTCGGACACCCCGCCTACTCCCGCCTCGAGTACCGCGTGCCCGGCGCCGATGCCAACCTGTACCTCGCGGTCGCGACAATCCTGGCCGGTGTGATCGCCGGGATCGACGGCAAGCTCGAACCGGCCGACCCGATCACCGATATGGCGTGGTGCGCGCCCGACCTCGAACGGCTGCCCGACACCATCACCAAGGCGGCCGACGCGCTCGAGACCGACCTGATCCTGCGCGAGCAGCTCGGTGACGAGTTCGTCGACTACTGGGTCGGCACGCGGCGCTGGGAGTGGATGCAGTTCCACACCACCGGCGGTGACCCGTTCGCCGACCTGTCCGAGTGGGAGTCCACGCGCTACTTCGAGTTCCCGTGACCGTGGGCTCGGCCCGGCGCAAGCCCCTGATCGGTCTGACCGGACGACGGTTCAGGATGGGGCTGATCAAGGGCTCGCACCCGGGTTACGGTCAGCGGCTCACCGACAGCTACTTCGCCGATTTCGCGGAGCGGATCACCCGCGCCGGTGGTGTGCCGGTGAATCTGCCCTACGACGCCGATCCGGCGGAGCTGGGCGATTGGCTGTCCGGTGTGCTGATCACCGGTGGTCAAGATGTGCATCCGAGCCGCTGGGGTGGGGACGAGTCGGTGGTCAGCGGGATCGATCCGCGGACCGACCCCTCGGTCCACGATCCCAGCCGGGACGAGTTCGAGATGACGTTGACCCGGGTCGCGCTGGATCGCCAGATCCCGCTGCTCGGCGTCTGCCGCGGCATGCAGGTGCTCAACGTGACCCTCGGCGGCACGCTGATCCCCGACCTACCGGTCGGACCGATCACGCACCTCATGTCGGCGCCTCCGCTGTCGGACGGCGATCCCGAGCACGTCGTCACCTTCGACGTGGGAACAACCGCCCAGAAGGTGTTCGGCGATCGGCTGGTGACTAACTCATGGCACCACCAGGCGGTCGATGTCTGCGGTGACGGGCTGGTCGTCACCGGCCGCACCGACGACGGTGTCGCCGAGTCGGTGGAGCTGCCCGGAGCCGCCGTGTTCGGGGTGCAGTGGCATCCCGAGTGGATGGCAGGTGACGACGGCGCGGTGCGCTGGCTCGTCGAAGCGGCCAACGAACGGCACTGAGCGAAGCGGAAATGGCTGTGGCCGCCACCGGTCCGGTGGGGGCCACAGTCGCTTCTGTGGGGAGTTCAGTCCACGCTGACCCAGGACACCAGCGACCGCATATCCGGCGCGGGCGTGCTCTCGGGGATCTCGACCGTGAGCGTCTCGGCGGAGCCCCCTCCAAGATTGGCCGCCATCCATGTGTCGAGCACGCTGAGGGTGAGCTCCATCTGTATCTGTGCCGCGGCGGTGTCGGTGAACACCAGCCAGTTGAGTGCGAAGCCGTCGGACAGCGCGGCGACCAAGTAGATCAACCGGTCGATCGTGTCCGGTGGAACGTGTTGGCCCGCCGCGGTCAACGGTGCGCCGAGGATCGTACGCATGGTTTCGAAGGCGGCGTTGTACACCAGCTGGGCCTGCGCGCCCTCCCGCTGGCCCCAGCTGATCAGCTCGATGATTGTCGCGCCGAAGGCGGGGTTGTCCAGGTACCACTCCATCAGGCCGCGTAACAACGCCCGTGCGGTGGTCGGAATGTCGCTGTGGACGTCGTTGCGGATGAGCACGTCGCGATACTCACCGGCGAGGTACTCGAACACCGCTCCGAACAGCACCTCTTTGGTGGCGAAGCAGTAGTGCAGCGTCGCCAGTGGAGCCTTCGCCTCCTCGGCGATCCGGCGCGTAGTGGCTCCGTCCACTCCGTGGTCGGCGATCACGCGCACGGCCGCGGCTACCAGCTCGGCGCGACGTTCCGCGGCGGGAATGCGAGCCATGCGAATCTCCTTCTCACCAGATCTGAACGACTGATCAAGTCAAACTCGACATTACCAGCCCGAACAATTCGCCAGACCCGCATCCGTTGCAGTTGGGCAATTAGTTAGTCAAACGCCTTGATCATTTGACCCACTACCGTTACGGTTATGGCAGGCCTCACATTCCCTCGCGAACCGGGCCCATCGAGAACCGTCGACGACGGCGTGCGAGCCGCGTCGGCCGCAGCCCGGCCACTGCAGAGCGATCGACGGCCTACCACCTGCTACCGCGAAGAGGACGACATGACCCAAGTCGAATCGGTCCACGCCGAACGCGCGATCGCGCTCGAACGCCTGTCCGTGGACCCGCCGATCGACACCCTCGTCGGCCTCCTGGCCGACCGGGCCGTCCGCTCGCCCGACCGTGAATTCCTCCGATTCGTCGACGGGTCGTGGACCTTCGCCGAGATCGACGACTGGAGCACGCGGCTGGCCCAGCGGTTGGTCACCGAAGACGGTGTCCGTCCGGGGGACCGCGTCGCGATCATGCTCCCCAACGTGGTGCAGTGGCCGGTCGCCTGGCTTGCGATCCTCGGGGCAGGCGGCGTCGCGGTGCCGGTGAACTCGTCTTACCAGCGCGCAGACCTCGAATTCGTGCTGCGGGACTCCGGTGCCCGGGTGATGTTCACCGACGCCGCGCACACCCCGATCGTCGAAGAGGTGCGCGCCGCCAATGACGATCTGGCCGATGTCCGGATCGTCGGAGTCGGTGCACGCGACGAGCTCACGCAGTATCCGGCGGCGTGGCCGGGGGTTGCCATCTCCGGCGACACCCTCGCGAACCTCCAATACACCTCAGGCACAACCGGATTCCCCAAGGCCTGCATGCTCACCCACGATTACTGGACCCGGCTGGGCTGGGTCTGCGCGAACGCAGCCGGTCTCGGCCCCGACGACGTGGCCCTCACCTCGCAGCCATTCTCCTACATGGACCCGCAGTGGAACACGTCGTTATGCCTCACGATCGGCGCGCCGCTGGTGGTGCTTCCCCGGTTCTCCGCCTCCGGTTTCATGGCCGACGTCCGAAAGCACCGGGCCACGTTCTGCTACGTGCTCGGTTCCATGCCCACGCTGCTGTTCAAGCAGCCGCCCAGCCCCGACGACCGCGACAACGACCTGCGCATCGTGCTGTGCTCGGCCATTCCGGTCGCGTTGCACGCCGAGCTCGAACAACGCTGGGGCGCGCCGTGGCGGGAGATCTTCGGGATGACGGAGAGCGGGGTGGACCTGTTCAGCCTGCCCGAGAGGGCCGGTGATGTCGGCAGCGGACGACTGGGTCAGCCGGTGCCGACCAAACAGGTCCGCGTGGTCGACCCGCAAGGCCGTGAGGTCGGCGACGGTGAATCCGGCGAACTGATCACCGCGGGCAAGCCGATGATGCTCGGCTACTGGAACCGGCCCGAGGAGACCGCGCAGGCCCTGCGCGACGGCTGGCTGCACACCGGCGACGTCGCGGTGCGCGAGGCGGGCAGCTATCGCCTGGTCGGCCGGATCAAGGACATGGTCCGTCGCGGCGGGGAGAACATCGCCAGCGCCGAGGTCGAACGGGCGCTCGAACGCGACGACACCGTCGTCGCGGCCGCGGTCGTCGGTGTCCCCGACGAGCTGTTCGGTGAGGAAGTCAAGGCCTTCGTGCAGCTGGCAGCAGGCGTCGAGGAGGGTCGCGAGACTGCCGAGCGGATTCTCGGAAATCTTCGAAACCAACTGGCGCGCTTCAAGGTCCCGCGCTACGTCGAGTTCGTCCCCGATTTCCCGCGCACGCCGTCCGAGCGGGTGTCGAAGCCTGCGCTGAAGATTCGCGCCGCCGAGCATCCCGGCACCACCTACGACCTGCAACCCCCGCGTGCCTGAGGAGCCAGACATGACCGACCACTACCTGGACGTGCACATCGACGACGACGTCGCGGTGCTCACGCTGAACCGCCCAGCGAAGCTGAACGTGATGGATGTGGCCACCCGGGTGCTGCTCGCGCAGACGATCCGCCGGTTCGGTACGGGTGATCTCGTCCGCGGGATCGTCCTCACGGGCACCGGGCGGGCATTTTCCGCCGGGGAGGACCTGCAGGCGGTGCCGACCGACTACGACGAGATTCGCGAAGCCTTCGCGACCTTCCATGACATCACCCGGGCAATTCTCGAGACGAAGGTTCCCGTCATCGCCGCCGTCAACGGTATTGCGGTGGGCGGTGCCTCGGAGATCACGCTCTGCTGCGACTCCCGGATCGGCAGCCCCGCCGCCGAGTACTACCAGCCGGAGAACCACCGCGGGATCATCATTTCGAACGCTGCCAGCCTCCTGATGGGCCGGCTGGTGCGCAATCATGCGATGCGAATCATTCTTGGCTCCAGCCGGATCGGCGCGGAGGAGGCCCTGCGGATCGGGCTGCTCGACGAGATCACCGCCCCAGAGGCGCTCGTGGACCGCGCGGTCGAGGTGATCCGGCAGTGGAACACCGACCCTCGTATCACCGCGCTGCACCTGGGTTTGCTGCGGCCGCGCCTCGAAGCCATCGAGGCCGCGTTCGCCCGCGAAGACGACGCCGCCCGCCAGTCGTGGGAGTCCGGCGCCTTCAGTGAAGGCATCGAGGGCTTCTGGACATCGAAAAACGCGGCGCCATCGGCGTCGCAATAGCGCAATCAAGATCGGAGACATGATGATCACCACCGAAGCAGCTGTCCTCACTGCGGTGAACGAACCGCTGGAATTCACCGAGATCCAGGTCGACGACCCGGAGCCCCACGAGGTCCGCCTCGCCGTCTCGAATGTCGGCCTGTGTCACAGCGACCTGCACTACATGACCGGTACCGTGGGCGCCGACCTGCCCGTGGTCGTCGGGCACGAGGTGGCGGGCGTCGTCGAGTCGGTCGGCTCCGGGGTCTCCTCGTTGCTCCCCGGCGACCGCGTCGTGGGCGCGCTCACGCCGTCGTGTGGGTTGTGCCGCAACTGCCAGGTCGGGCATTCGACGCAGTGCCAGCGTGTCGCGCAGATTCGGCAGCGGTCGCGCCCGGCTTTCCAAGTGCCGGGAGGCCAAGTCGTCGAGCGACTCGGCGACGTCGGCGCGTTCTCCCGCCACACCCTGATGCGGGAGAACTCGCTGGTGAAGGTTCCCGACGAGGTGGGACTACATGTCGGGTGCCTGCTCTCGTGCTGCATCATCACCGGTGTCGGCGCCGTGTTCCGCGCCGCCCAGGTACGCCCCGGCGCGACCGTGGCCGTGATCGGCTGCGGCGGTGTCGGATCGGCCATCATTCAAGGGGCGCGGCTCGCGGGCGCCTCGGCGATCGTCGCCGTGGATCTCGACGAATCCCGGCTCGCGGCGGCCCGGACCTACGGTGCCACGCACGTTGTGAACGGGGCGGCAGATGTCCCTGCTGAGATCCGGAACGTGCTCGGCGACGGGGTGGATTACTCGTTCGAGGCCGTCGGCAACGCGCGGACCGCGGCTACCGCGCTGGCGGTCCTGCGGGCCACGGGCACCGCATGCCTCGTGGGTATCGCGCCCGACGGCACCGATCTCACCCTCCCTGCGTCGGACTTCTTCTTCGGTGAGAAGCGCCTCATCGGCTCCTACATGGGCTCCGGCCAAGCGCACGAGGATATTACGCAGTTCGCGCACCTCTACCTGCAGGGTCGCCTGCTGCTCGACGAGATGGTCAGCGACGTCATCCCGTTCAGTGAGGTCGACAAGGGCTTCGAAGCGATGAAGTCGGGAGAGGTAACCCGCATCGTCGCCGACCTCACCGTGTGAACCCCCACCCCTTCGAGCACCCAGGGAGCCCCAGATGGCGAATCCGCAACTGTCCCAGCCAGTCAACTACATTGCCGACGAGTGGTCCGAGTGCCAGACGATCCCGGACGCGTGGAATCTCGACCCCAACACCGGCCAACCCGTCCACCGGGCCGTCACCTCGAGTCCGGACGACGTGGAGCGCGCGCTGCGCCATGCCGAACGGTCCTACGGCTTCGAACGCTGGGACGACACGGCGAGAGAGGAGCGTGCGGCGGTCATCGAGCGCGCAGCTGAGATCGTCGAGACCCGGATCGAAGACATCGCCCGGACCGACGCTCTCACCAGCGGTGTCCCGATCGCGAAGGCCCGGATGGTCGCGGAGTTCCTCCCGCACAGGATCCGCTCGTCCGCGGCGGAGCTACGCACCATCCCGCGGCGCACGGCGCTGGCGGCCGGCGGCCGCGACGTGCGGCTGTACAAGGTCCCGTGGGGGCCCGCGGCCATCCTCACCCCATGGAACGGCCCGAGTTTCATTCCCGCCGCGAAGATGGTGAGTGCGCTGGCCGCCGGGTGCCCTGTCATCCTCAAGCCCTCGGAGCACGCGCCGAGCAGCGCCCAGATCATCGTCGAGAGCTTCGTCAAAGCCGGGCTGCCCGCGGGCGCACTGCAGCTCGTCCACGGCGCGGGCGATGTGGGAGCGGCGATCACTGGTGATCCCCGGGTGAAGATCGTCTCGTTCACCGGCGGACCGACCGCGGGCCGGGCGATCGCCCGCGCGGCAGCGGAAGACTTCAAGGTGCTCCAACTCGAGCTCGGTGGCAACAACCCGGCCCTCGTGTTGGATGACGCCGACATCGACGTGGCCGCCGACGGCATCCTCGAGGGGATGACCAAGCTCAACGGTCAGTGGTGTGAGGGGCCCGGGAAGGTGCTGGCGCACAAGAGCCTCGTCGAGCCGCTCCTCCGCGCGCTGATCGATCGCATCTCCCGCATCGAGATCGGACACTCCCTCGAAGAGGCCACGCAAGTGGGCCCCATTTCGAACGCGCCACATTTCGCCACGCTGCAGAGCCGGATCGAAGGGCTGCGGGCGCACGGCGCGACTATCCATCAGCCCGCGAACCTCCCCGCACTCGACGGATTCTTCCTGTCGCCCACCGTCGCTACGGGAGTTGACGCATCGGTGGCGACCGCCGAGCTGTTCGGGCCGATCGTCAGCCTGCACGCCGTGGAATCCGACGAGGACGCACTGCGCGTGGCCAATGCGAACCCGTCGGGTCTGGACGCCTACGTGTTCGGCGGCGACGTGGACCGCGCCATCGAGGTCGGATCCCGGGTGCTGTCGGGCGAGGTCCGAGTGAACGGTGCCAAGGTCGCCGATCTCGCCGACGGTTCGGCACAGAGCTTCTGGGGCACGTCCGGAATCGGCGGTCACGCCCCCGGCGAGTCCGTCCGCGTGTTCTGCGGCGACCGCGTGGTTGGCGTCGATGCACCCGATCTTCCGATGTAGCGCTCGGGACACTTTTCCGTCACCTCTTGACTGTGACCAGGACCACTGGTGTACTGGACTCAGTCAACTGATCCAGTCATATGATCACCAAGACGAAAGCGGCAATTTCCATGAACTTCCCCTCCACCTCGGATACCGGGATCGTCGATGTCATCGGCGTCGGCGCCGGCTTCTCCGGCCTCTACCTCTCGCACCGGCTCACGAGGGCGGGGTGGACCTTCGCCGGGTTCGAGGCCGGACCCAGTGTCGGCGGCACCTGGTTCTGGAACACCTACCCCGGCGCCCGCTGCGATGTCGAGAGCATCTACTACTCGTACTCATTCGACGAGGCGCTCCAGCAGGAGTGGACGTGGAGCCAGCGATTCGCGCCGCAGGCCGAGATTCTGAGCTACATCGAGCACGTCGCCGACCGCTTCGACCTGCGTAAGCACTTCACGTTCAATACCCGAGTTGTCAGCGCGACATGGAACGCGGACGACCGGCTGTGGGAGGTACAGCTGGACAACGGTGCGACTCGCCGCAGCCGCTACCTGATCTCGGGCGCCGGCGGCCTGTCCACCCCGAAGGACTTCGACGTGCCAGGCCTCGCGAACTTCACCGGACTCCAGGTATCCACCAGCCGGTGGAATATCTCGCTCGACGACCTCGCCGGCAAGCCCGTTGCCGTGATCGGCACCGGATCTTCCGGGGTTCAGGCCATCCCCCTGATCGCGGAGGTGGCCGAGCACCTCACGGTGTTCCAGCGCACCCCGAACTATGTGATGCCCGCACGCAACGCCGACCTCCCCCCGGAGCAGGTCGCCGCCATCAAGGACGACTACCCGGCGATCCGAGAAGAATGCCGGCACTCACCCGGCGGCATCCCCGACCGTCCCGTCACCGACAACGCCTTCGACGTCTCGGACGAGGAGCGCCAGCGGCGGTACGAGGAAGCGTACGAGCGCAGCGGCTTCCAGGGCGTCGGCGCCGAGTTCGCAGACCTGCTCACTGATCCCGAGGCGAACCGGACCGCCTCGGAATTCATCCACGACAAGATCCGCGAGATAGTGAAGGATCCGGTCACGGCGGAACTGCTGGTGCCCAAGTACCACCCACTCGGCGCCAAGCGCAGCGTGTTCGGCACCGACTACTACGAGACCTATAACCGGCCGAACGTGTCGCTGGTGTCGCTGCGTGGCGAGTCGATCGAGACGATGACCGAGAACGCGATCGTCACCTCGAAGGGCACCTACGAGGTGGACGCCATTGTGCTCGCGATCGGGTTCGACGCCTTCACCGGCCCGCTGTACGGGCTGAATATCACCGGCGCGTCCGGCGAGAAGCTGCAGGAGGCCTGGAGCGACGGTATCCGCTCCTACCTCGGGGTCATGGCCGCCGACTTCCCCAACTTCTTCATGGTCGGCGGACCGCTGAGTCCCGCGCTGGCCAGCAACGTGGTGGTGACGATCGAGCAGGCCGTCGACTGGATCGCCGACCTCATCGAGCACGCCCGCGACTCCAACGCCACGCTGATCGAGGCCACCCCTGAGGCCCAGAACGACTGGGTGGACATCACCGAGGGGACCGTCGCCCAGACGCTGTATGCCACGACCGACTCCTGGTATCGCGGCTCCAACATCGAGGGCAAGCCCAACACCTTCATGGGCTACGTGGGTGGCGTGGGCAAGTACCGCCGGATGTGCACCGAGATTGCCAAGCGCGGGTACCCCGGCATCCAGATCGACGGCGAAGCGCAGTCCCGCACCCTCGGCCCCATCCATCAGGAAATCTCATGAGTAAGACCGTGCACCGACGCTATGTCGCCTTCTCCGACGCACACTATGCCGGAAACCTGGTCGACGGTGCCTTCGCCCTGAAGTTGTTCGGTGACGTCGGCACGAACCTGTCGATCGAGATCGACGGCCACGAGGGGCTGTTCGCCGGCTACTCGTCCGTCGAGTTCCTCGCCCCGGTTCGTGGCGGCGATGTCGTGGAGGCCGAGGCCGCGCTGGTGAAAAAGGGCAACCGCAGCCGCACAGTCGATTTCGAGCTCCGGGTGATCTGCCGCGGTTCCGACGACACCGGCCGCTCGCAGGTCCTGGAGACGCCCCTGGTCGCGGTGCGCGCTCGCGGCACCGCGGTCATTCCTGCAGATGAGACGGAGTAGAAGCCATGGAGCTGATCCACGACACTGGCTGGGCCGCAACGCCTGTCGCCGCTGAACCATCCCTGCGCGGTGACATCGACTGCGACGTGGTGATCGTCGGCGGCGGCGGGGGCGGCATGTCGGCCGCACTGCGCCTCGCGGAGAGAGGCGTTGACGTGGTCCTCCTCGAGGCGAAGACCCTCGGCTGGGGCGCGACCTCCCGCAACGCCGGATACATCACCAACTCCATCGCCGCCGATCCGGAAATGCTGGGCTTCCTGCTGAAGCGCGAACGGCTGCGCGACCTCTACCGGTACGCCGAGAACGCGGTGCACTTCGCCGAAGATGCCATCACACACCACGGGATCGACTGCGGCTACCAGCAGGAGGGGATCGTGATGGCCGCCGTGTCCAAGGGGCAGCTGCGGCACGCACGCCGCAACGCGAAGGTCATGGCCGCGGCCGGATCGTCGGCCGAATTCGTTGAAGGTCGCGCAGCAGGCCTCCCGGACGGCTTCCTCGGCGGAGTGCGTGAGGGCGTCGGCGGCACGCTCAACCCGGGGGAGTTCGTGCTCGGTCTGCGGGCCGCGACGATCGCGGCCGGCGTGCGTGTCTACGAGCACACCCTCGCCCGCGACGTCACGGACACCGGCGGCGGGGTCACCGTCGAAACACCGGACGGAAGAATTCGGGCTCGCAAGGCGCTGCTGACCACAAACGCCAACAGCAACGGCTTGTCCATCGCACCGAAGCACCTCGCCAGCCCGGTGTGGACGTCCCTGGTGGAGACCGAACCCGTCGCACCCGAGCGACTCGACGAGATCGGCTGGACCAGCCGTGCCCCGATGGTCACGCTGCACATGATCATCGAGAGCTACCGCATCACCCCGCGGGGCACGATCGTGTTCGGCACCCGCCGCGTACAGTCCGGGCGGAACCCACTGCCCGACCGCACCCCCGCGCGGAACGTCGCAGACGATCTTGTCCGCGGATTCCACGACAGATTCCCGGGCCTGCGCGACGTCAAGCCGCAGCGGGCGTGGGGTGGCTGGATCGGCATGAGCTCCACCTGGCTCCCCGCCGCCGGCGAGGCCTCTGACAACGTGCTGTACTCGCTCGCCTGCAACGGCCACGGCTTCGCCCAAGCACAGTATGTGGGCCACCTGCTCGCGGACCGCATCGGCGGCGCGCCGCTGCACGACGACCTGGCGGCAATTTGGCACGGGCGCAAGCGCTTCTGGCCCAGCCTCGTCAGCGGCCCCGCGCTGTACGCGGCCTGGCTCGCCGACCGCGCCTCCGACCGCCTGGCAGCACTCACGAAATAACTATCGGCGTAAGCCACCTTCCAAGGAGATGCTCATGTCCATCAAAGAACTGCTCTTCGCGGTCTCGGACATCTGGATGATCGCCGTCGGATTCACCTACGGGATCAAGTTTATCCGGAACTACAAGAATTACCTGCTCGGCATCGAGTGGATCGTCGTCGCGACGTCGGGCACGAATTTCCTGCTCTACGGTCTCCTGAAGGCTGGTCACGACAGCCCGATGTATGCCTTCGCCTACTTCCTGGACGCCTTCTCCCGGTCGATCGGCATCACGCTCATCTTGGTCCTGGGGCTGATGAAGGTCACCCACCGGTACAAGCCGTCCGCGGCGGTGGACATCGGCGCGTTCGCCCTGGCGGGTGTGGTGGGTTTCCTCCTCAGCCATTTCGCGGAGGAGATCGGTCTGCCCGGCAAGATCTTCTACATCGTGGTCAACGTGCTCACCACGATTTTCCTCATCTACTTCGTCAAGCGGCTGTGGGGCATCGGCGAGCGCGGGCACGCGGCGTGGGCCGCCGTCGCCACCGCCTGCGGGTTCGTCATCGCGGCGACCTACGACTTCGTTTCCATTCCGGGGGACGACGCCGAGCACACGATCTTCTACATCTTCGCACTGTCCACGTGGGGCCTGCAGATGTTCGCGTACTACCGCGCCTACCGAGCATTCGACGCCCACAACAAGCGCGTCGACGCCCAGACGGTCAGCGGCAGCGCTCCAGCAACGGCGTAAGCGGCCGAACCCTCCGTGGTGATCGATCCATAGTCAGGAACCGAAATGTCAACGCATGTCATGCACGAAGAGACCACCGAGGTTGTCGTCGTCGGCGCCGGAATGTCGGGTCTGATGGCGGCCACCACGCTGGCGCCGGAGACCGACGTGGTGGTGCTCGAATCCACCGAGCGCACCGGTGGACGCGTCGAGACCGTCCGTCGGGGCGACTACTGGATCAACGTCGGCACCCAGTTCACCGAGGGCACCGGCACGCTGATCGATGCCCTCGACCGGCACGGCATCGAGATGGGCTCGCTCGCAGGCAAGAGCGTCGCGCTGTACTTGAACGGCGAGGTGGTCGACACCTCGAACCCCGTCGCGCTCATGTTCCGCACGCGGATGACCATGATGGACCGTATCGGCATGGCCATCGTCGGTGCCCGCATCCTTTCGGTCATGCCGTTCCTGGAGTCGCAGAGCCGTATCGCGCGACGGGTTCGCGCCAAGCTCGACACCAAGCTGGCGTCATACCTGCTGAAGGGTGTCCGGTCGCAGTTGGCCGCCGCCGTCGTGCGGTCGTGGTCGGCGCAGTGGATGGGATGCGAGGTGGAGGAGACGGCCGCCACCCAGTTCGTCACGTCGGTGGGCCTCGCGCTGGCCGACCCGGAGAAGATCCCGAACTTCTCGCTGCCGGTGGGTGGCAATCAGACGTTGACCGACGTGCTGACGGAAGATCTCGGTGGCCGGATCCGGCTGAACTCGGTGGTGCGCTCGGTGCGGCAGGACGGTGACGGCGTGGTCGTCGACTATCACGACGGTGACCGACCGGTGCGGTTGCGGGCAAAGCGCGCGATCGTGACCGCACCCGCCGATGTCGCCGAGCGAATCATCCCGGACCTCCCGCAGCAGCACCGGAATGCTTTCAACGACATCACCTACGGCCGGTACGTGATCGTCGGATTCTTCACCGACGAAGTCGGGCCGCAGCGCTGGGACGACTACTTCGCTGTCTCGACGCCGCAACTGTCGTTCCAGGCGATGTTCAACCACGCCGCCGCGATGCGGAACGGCGACAACCGTAAGCCGGGTGGAGCACTCGCCTGTTTCGCCGGTGGCGCTCACGCCGACGCGTTGTTCGACCTCCCCGACGAGGAGATCGTGTCGCGATACCAGCAGGACCTGCTCGCAGTGTTCCCCGAGCTGGAAGGGAAGCTGGGCGAGGGCATCGTGCGACGGCATCGTCGGGTCGTGCCCTTCTGGGCGCCCGGGCGGAGGAACTCGCTTCCGACGTTGCGTGATCCGCTCGGCACCACCTACCTCGCCGGCGACTATCAGCTCGAATTGCCCTCTCTCGCCGACGCGGCCACGTCGGGCGAACGGGCGGCGAAGGCCGTACTGGCGAGCCTGAGCGGCGTGGGGGTGCAGGGCGTCCCGACACGTTCCTGAATCAGCTCCCGTCCCAGCGCGCCCGGCAACCGGGCCGCGATACCAACACCCCACTGCTGCAATATTTCGAGGGAGAGGCCCCAGTGAGCTTCAAGAGCCCGTTTCCGGACGTCGAGATTCCGAACCTCAGCGTCTATGACTTCCTCTTCGGCCAGGTCGATGCGGCCGATGGGGATCGGCCGGCGCTGATCGACGGCGCTTCCGGTGCGGTCACCACGTATCGGGCGTTGATCGCCCAGATCGACGGGGTCGCGGGGGCGCTCGCCGCGCGCGGGTTGGCCGTCGGTGAGGTGGCGGCGTTGCATTCGCCGAACGTGCCGGCGTTCGCGTCGGTGTTCCACGGGATCCTGCGGGCCGGTGGGGTCGCGACCACGATCAACGCGTTGTACACCGCCGAGGACATCGCCAAGCAGCTCACCGACTCGAAGGCGAAGTTCCTGTTCACCGTCTCCCCGCTGCTGCCGCAGGCGAAGGCCGCGGCCGCGCAGGTCGGGATCCCGGCCGCGCACGTGATCGTCCTCGACGGTGCGGACGGGCACCCGTCACTGCAGGATCTGCTGGCCGAGGGGGCGCCGGCGCCGGAGGTGTCGTTCGACCCGGGCACCCAGTTGGCGGTGCTGCCGTATTCGTCGGGCACCACCGGTCGGCCGAAGGGGGTGATGCTCACCCACCGCAACCTGGTGGCCAATGTCTGCCAGATCGACCGGCCGATCGGGATCGGTGCCGACGACAAGCTCCTGGCGGTGTTGCCGTTCTTCCACATCTACGGGATGACGGTGCTGCTCAACGCCGCCCTGCGTAAGCGGGCGGCGCTGGTGACGATGCCGAAGTTCGACCTGGTCGAGTTCTTGACGATCGTCGCGGAGCAGAGGTGCACGTATGTGTTCATCGCCCCGCCGGTGGCGGTGGCGTTGGCCAAGCATCCGCTGATCGATCAGTACGAC
The DNA here is from genome assembly GCF_023667485.2 of Rhodococcus sp. MSC1_016. Taxonomy (NCBI): domain Bacteria; kingdom Bacillati; phylum Actinomycetota; class Actinomycetes; order Mycobacteriales; family Nocardiaceae; genus Rhodococcus; species Rhodococcus sp. MSC1_016. Next base: position 2,914,861 of record NZ_JAMOZI020000001.1, on the reverse strand, counting down.
CTGTCGAGTGTGCATTCGATCTTCTCCGGGGCCGCCCCGCTGGATCAGGAATTGGGTAAGGCGGTGGCGAACCGGCTCGGGTGCCGGGTGCGGCAGGGGTACGGGATGTCGGAGATGAGCCCGGTCTCGCATGCGATTCCGTTCGATCGGGACGATATTGCGCTGGACTCGGTGGGTCCGAGTATCGCGAACATGGAATGCAAGCTGGTCGATCCCGGGACCGGTGCGGAGATCGAGCAGCCGGCCGAGGGGGTCAGTGCGGCGGGGGAGTTGTGGTGCAAGGGCCCGAACATCATGGCCGGGTATCTCGGTAACGAGGAGGCGACCGCGGAAACTCTGGATGCGGATGGGTATCTGCATACCGGGGACATCGCGACGGTGGATTCGGAGGGGGTGGTGACGATCGTGGACCGGATGAAGGAGTTGATCAAGTACAAGGGTTATCAGGTGCCGCCCGCGGAGTTGGAGGCGTTGTTGTTGACGCATCCGCAGATCGCCGACGCCGCCGTGATCGGGGTGCTCGACGAGGAGGGTGAGGAGGTGCCCAAGGCGTTCGTGGTCCGGCAGCCCGGCGCCGACCTGGACGAGGACGCGGTGATCGCGTTCGTCGCCGAGAAGGTCTCCCCGCACAAGAAGGTCCGCAAGGTCGAGTTCATCGACCTGGTGCCGAAATCGGCCGCCGGCAAGATCCTCCGCAAGGACCTACGCGCCGCCGAGGCCGCAAAGTAGACACTCCGACATGACTCACACCGAACCGACCGCGGTGTGGTCTACCGAATCAGAGCGGGATGTTCTTGTGATCGCCGCGATGCGCGGGGGCGGCCGCGAGGGCTGCGGTGATGACGCTGCGAGTCTTGGCCGGGTCGATCTCCTCGTCCACCACGCCGATCGCGACGGCGCGATCGACACCACCGGCGATGCTCTCGTGCTCGATGGCCAGACGCTCGTGCAGCGCCTCACGCTCTTCTTCGGGAGCGGCGGCGAGCGCACGCTTGTGCAGGATGCCGACCGCAGCCTTGGCGCCCATCACGGCGACCTCGGCGTCGGGCCAGGCGTAGACGGCGGTGGCCCCGAGCGCGCGAGAGTTCATGGCGATGTAGGCGCCACCGTAGATCTTGCGCGTGACCACCGTGACCCGGGGAACCTTGGCCTCGGCGAACGCGTGGAGCAGCTTGGCGCCCCGGCGAACCACGCCTTCCCATTCCATGCTGACGCCGGGGAGGTAGCCGGGGACGTCGACGATGACGACGAGGGGGATCCCGAACGCGTTGCACAGGCGCACGAAACGCGCCGACTTCTCCGCACTTTCGGAGTTGAGGCAACCGCCGAGGCGAAGCGGGTTGTTGGCGATGACGCCGACCGTGCGGCCGCCGAGGCGGCCCAGCCCGGTGACGATGCTGCGCGCGTAATTGCCCTGCAACTCTTCGAAGCTCGACTCGCCCTCGACGTTGTCGAGCAGTTCGTGCACGATCGGGCGAACGTCGTAGGCGCGCTTGGCTGACTCCGGCATGAGGGCGCGGAGATCGGTGTCACCATGTTCGGCTGCGGCCTGGTCGAATTCGCCTTGCTCGCAGAACATCGACACGAGGCGGCGCGCCCGATGCAGGGCATCGGCCTCGTCGTGGGCGGCGATGTGCGCCACACCCGACTTCTTGGTGTGGGTGTCGGGGCCGCCGAGGGACACCATGTCGACCTGTTCGCCGGTGACACTGCGCACCACGTCGGGGCCGGTCACGAAAACGCGGGCCTCGGGCGCCATGATGACGATGTCGGTGAGGGCGGGGCCGTATGCCGCTCCGCCGGCGGCGAAGCCGAGTACTACGGAAATCTGGGGGATGCGACCGGAGGCACGCACCATGGCCTCGAAGACGAGTCCGACGGCGTGCAGCGCCTCGACGCCTTCGGCGAGGCGCGCGCCACCCGAATGCCAGAGCCCGACGATGGGGGCATCTTCCTCGAGGGCGGTGTCGATCGCCGTGACGATGTGCTTACAACCTTCGACTCCCATGGCACCGCCCATGACGGTGGCATCGGAGCAGTAGGCGATGGTGCGGACACCGTCGATGTTGCCGGCCGCAGCCAGCACACCGGACTTGTCACGCGGGTGCAAGGGGACGACGGTCCCGGCATCGAACAGCTTCTCCAGACGCGCAAGGGGGTCGCGTGGATCGACTGACGCATCGGACTTCGTTGCGGGTGCCAAGATTGTCATCGCGTCCTCCTTGTAGCGGCCCTGAGGGGCTGTCGATGGGTGGAGACCCCCTGAAGAAGGAGGTCTCCACCCGCGATCTAGCTGGACCGGCTTGTCAGACCCGGCCGAAGGCGAGCGCGACGTTGTGCCCACCGAAACCAAACGAGTTGTTGATCGCGAACTCGATCTCGCCGTAACGGGCTTCGCCTTTGACGACATCCAGATCGATTTCTGGATCCTGATTCTCGAGATTCAGCGTGGGCGGGATGACTCCCTCACGCAGACTCAGGACCGTGAGCACCGCCTCGAGCGCACCGACGGCGCCGATCGAGTGCCCCAACGCGGACTTCGGTGCGTACACCGCAGCATGGTTGCCGACAGCAGCCTTGATGGCGTTCGCCTCTGCTGTGTCACCGATCGGCGTGGCCGTGGCGTGCGCGTTGATGTGCTGGATGTCCTTCTTCGTCAACCCAGCAGTCTCGATTGCCCTCGTCATGGCCCGCGCAGCGCCCGAACCCGAAGGATCGGGAGCGACGATGTGGAACCCGTCGGAGGTGATTCCCGCGCCCAGCAGACGGGCGTGGATGGTGGCACCGCGAGCCTTGGCGTGCTCCTCGGTCTCGAGAACCATCATTGCGCCGGCTTCACCGAAGACGAAGCCGTCGCGATCCTTGTCGAACGGCCGCGAAGCCGCCTTCGGATCGTCGTTCCGGGTGCTCAGCGCACGCATCATCGCGAAGCTCGCGATCGGCACGGCGTCGAGGTAACCCTCCACACCACCGGCGACGATGATGTCGGCGTCACCCATCACCAGCATGCGGTATGCATGCGCGATGGCCTCGGAACCCGAAGAGCAGGCCGAGACGGGTGTGATGACCCCGGCGCGGGCGCCGAGTTCGAGTCCGACGGTGGCCGACGGACCGTTGGGCATCACCATCTGCACCGCGAACGGCGACACCTTGCGGTAGCCGCCGGCCTTCATCTTCTCGACTGCGTCGATGAGAGCCTCGCCGCCGCCCAATCCGGTGCCGATGACGACACCGAGTCGGTCCTTGTCGACCTCCGGGCTGCCGGCGTTCTCCCAGACCTGACGGCCCAGGACGAGCGCCAACCGCTCGACGAAACTCATCCGGCGAATCTCGACCCGGGACAGTGACTCGTCGGGCGACACCTTGAGCTTGCCACCGATCGTCACCGGAAGGTCGTTCTCGGCGACGAAGGGCTCCTGGATGGTGTCGATGCCGCTCTCGCCGGCCAGCAGGCCCTTCCACGTGGCATCCACATCACCAGCGATCGACGTCGTGGCCGCGAGGCTCGTGACGACGATGTTGGGGAACTGTTTCCCGTTGGTCGAGGCGGAAGTCACGGTTGAGCTCACTCCTCGTCGTTCTTGGCTGCTTCGAGCTTGGCCTTCACGGCGTCAGCCTCGGCGCCGCCTTCGGCTTCGAGCTTCTGGATGTAGGACACGGCGTCACCGACGGTGCGCAGGCCTGCGAGATCCTCGTCGGGGATCTTCACGCCGTACTTGTCTTCGGTCTGAACGGCGATCTCAACCATGGAGAGGGAGTCGATGTCGAGGTCGTCGACGAAGGACTTTTCGATGGTCACCTCGGAGGGTTCAATGCCGGTGACCTCCTCGATGATCTCCGCGAGTCCGGCGATGATGTCTTCCTGGGTGGCGGCCACTGAGTGGCTCCCTTCTGATTCGGTGTAGATGTATCTGGAGTTGTGCGGACGCGTCCCCATCGGCCGCGCCCGCGGGCCCTGCACGCACCCTGAGGTGCGCGCAGCAAACTAGCCGACTTGTGTGAGTTCGGCCAGCGCGGAGATATCCCCCGGGGTCTTGAGTGCCAGAGTCGGCGTACCGCGCATTTCACGCTTGGCGATGCCGACCAGGGTTCCAGCTGGTGGAAGTTCCGCGATCGCGGAGACCTGAGCGGTCCGCAGACTCGCGGTGCACAGGTCCCAACGCACAGGTCGGGTCACCTGCGCAGCCAGCTTAGTCAGTGCGTCGGCTCCGGATGCGACCGGTGCGCCGTCGGCGTTGGAGAGCAGTGTGCGAGTGGGTTCGTCGGGCTTGATCTTGGACGCCGCTTCCGTGACGGCTTCCTGGGCGGGGGCCATGAACCGGGTGTGGAAGGCGCCGGCGACGGGGAGTGCGCGCACCCGTGCCTTCTCCGGTGGGTTGGCGGCGAGCTCTTCGAGCGCGGAGAGCAGACCCGCTGCCACGATCTGGCCGGCAGCGTTTCGGTTGGCCGGCTCGAGGCCCAGCTCTTCCAGGCGGGCGAGGACCACGGCTTCGTCGCCGCCGAGGACGGCGGACATTCCGGTCGGTTCGAGGGCGCAGGCCTTGGCCATCTCCGCGCCGCGGATCGCAGCGAGGGCGACAGCATCGTCTGTGGAGAGCACACCGGCGATAGCCGCCGCGGCAAGTTCCCCGACCGAATGCCCGGCCGCGATGGCGTCGGCGGGGATAACACCGCGGGTGTCGAGCTCCTCGAAAGCGAGCAAGGCGGCGGCCACGACGAGAGGCTGGGTCACCGACGTGTCGGTGATCTCCTCTGCCGTCGCTGTGGTGCCGAGCCGGACCAGATCGAGGCCGGAAGCCTTCGACCACAGTGCGACACGGTCATGAGAACCCGGCAGCTCCAACCAAGGAATGAGCATGCCGGGTGTCTGAGAGCCCTGACCCGGGGCGAGCAACGAAATCACTCTTCAAGAGAACACCGTCAGGTACGTACTGCGAGATGTCGTTGCGGATGAACCTTTGTCAGCGGATTTGTTGGGTTCCCACAAAATTGCACGTGGGACCCTCGCATCGAAATTGGACAACCGTTCGTTACAGCGCTGGTTCTCCGAATGGGAAGCCTGTGACTGGTGTTAAACGTGTGATGGGTTCGTTATGGGAACGTGTCAAACGACCGACCGTGGCGGCCACCCGAAGCACGTACGCATCCCTCGGATTCGTCGGATCACGGCCCGTGACTTCAGCGATTCGCTTGAGTCGATACCGCACAGTATTTGGATGAACAAACAGCTGCCGTGCACAAGTCTCAACCGCACCTCCACAGTCGAGATAGGCGTCCAACGTGTCCGTCAGGACCCCGCCCGCGGCCGCCAGCGGAGCTACGAGATGTTCGTTGAGGGCAGTGACCGCCGCGTTGTCGCCGAGGAGCGCGCGTTCGGGGAGGAGCTCGGCGGCGTGGACCGGCCGGGGGGCGCCCCGCCAGCCCGCTACGGCCTGCATCGCGGCCAGCGCCTCGACGGCACTGAAGTGGGCTGCGCCCAGCGTCGGGGTGGTCGGACCGATGATCACCGGCTCTTCCGAGAACTTGCCGAGCAGATCCGACATGAAACTCGAGTGCCCCGACCCCTCCTGTAGTTCACCGCTGACCACCATCACCAGGCGGGAGCCCTGCACCACGGCCAGCGCTGCACGGCCGTGTTTCTGCGCGATGGTGTGCACCGTCCCGACCACGGACACCCGCTCGTCCTCCGGCGGTGTGCCCACGATCACGGTGGCGGGCGCGGTGGCGTCCCAGTTGAGGGTGGCCGCCCGCGACAACATGTCGGACCCGGTGTCGCCCCGGACGACCGCATCGACGACGAGTGCCTCGAGCCGGGTGTCCCAGGCGCCGCGGGATTCGGCGGCGCTCGCGTAGACGGAGGCGGCCGCGAAGCCGAGCTCGCGGCCGTACCGGAGCACGGCCTCGGTCAGTGCGATCAACTGCTGGTCGTTGCGGGCGAGGGCGGGAAGCCATTGCTCGAAGAACTCCATGGCCACCCGCACCATGTCGACCGTTTGCCGGAGAGTGAGTCGGCGGGCCAGGTCCTGGGGGATGACCTGGAAAGCGTCGAGGCTGAAGCGGATGTCGCTGTCCGGGTCCTTGAGCCACTCCAGAAAGTTGACGACCGCCGTCTGCACGAGGAGCTGCACGTTGGAGCGTTGAGCGGCATCGAGGTCGTCGAAGAAGGGCAGTTGATCCTGCATGGTGGTGACGGCCTCGGTGGAGAGGCGGCCGGAGTACTGCTTGACGCGGCGCAGGAGAGCATCGGGCAACGGATCTCTGGGCTGTCGTCTGCGGGAGACCATCGGACTCTGCTCGACCATGGTCAAGAACCTACGCTCACTGCCGCCCGAGATGTCCGACGGACCCCGGGCGGCAGTGAGGCGAGGAACTATCTGTGGGTTACGCGCTTCCGGTGTCGGTGTAGGACACCTCCGCGGCGCCGACCTCGTCGATGCGGTACTTCGACGCAGCCTCGACGGCCTTCGACCGGTCGACCGCTCCTTCCCCGGCGAGCGCGCTGAGGACGGCGACGACGATCGATTCGGCGTCGACGTTGAAGAATCGACGCGCGGCCGGACGGGTGTCGGAGAAGCCGAACCCGTCGGTGCCCAGGGTGGTGTACGAGCCGGGGACCCACTGACGGATCTGGTCCGGGACGGCGCGCATCCAGTCCGAGGCGGCGACGAACGGGCCGGCCGCATCGGAGAGTGCCTGCGTGACGTAGGGCAGTGGTGCATCGTTGCCCGGGTCGCGCAGTGCCTGCTTCTCACACTCGACGCCGTCGCGGCGCAGCTCGCCCCACGACGTCACCGACCACACGTCGGCGGCCACACCCCAGTCGTCGGCGAGGAGGTCCTGCGCGCGCAGAGCCTCGGGCATCCCGACGCCAGAGACCAGGATCTGTGCCTTCGGGCCGGAGCCTTCCGACTTCTTGAACAGGTACATGCCCTTGAGCAGGCCCTCGACGTCCAGGTTCTCCGGCTCGGCCGGCTGCGAGTACGGCTCGTTGTACAGGGTGATGTAGTAGAAGATGTTCTCGCCACCGAAACCGTCGACACCCTCGGTGCCGCCGTACATGCGGCGCAGACCGTCCTTGATGATGTGCGCGATCTCATAGGAGAACGCCGGGTCGTAGGCGACGGCAGCCGGGTTGGTCGACGCCAGCAGCAGCGAGTGTCCGTCCGCGTGCTGTAGTCCCTCACCGGTCAGCGTGGTGCGGCCGGCGGTGGCGCCCAGGACGAATCCGCGCGCCATCTGATCCGCCGCTGCCCAGAGCCCGTCGCCGGTGCGCTGGAAACCGAACATCGAGTAGAAGATGTACAGCGGGATCATCGGCTCGCCGTGCGTGGCGTACGAGGTGCCGACTGCCGTGAACGACGCGGTCGACCCCGCCTCGTTGATGCCCTCGTGCAGGATCTGCCCGATCTCGCTCTCCTTGTAGGCGAGCATCAGTTCGGCGTCCACCGCCGTGTACAGCTGACCGTTGCGGTTGTAGATCTTCAGCGACGGGAACCACGAGTCCATACCGAACGTGCGCGCCTCGTCGGGGATGATCGGCACGATGCGCTTGCCGATCTCCTTGTCCCGCAACAGTTCCTTCATGATGCGGACCAGTGCCATCGTGGTCGCGACCTGCTGCTTGCCGGAACCCTTGCGCACCACGTCGTAGGTCTTGTCGGGCGGCATCGGCAACGGCGCGACGTTGGAGCGACGTTCGGGGAGGAACCCGCCCAGCGCGCGGCGACGGTCGAGCATGTACTGGATCTCGGGTGCGTCCTTGCCCGGGTGGTAGTACGGCGGCATCTTGGGATCTCGCTCGAGTTCCTCGTCCGAGATCGGGATGCGCTGCAAGTCGCGGAAGTTCTTCAGGTCGTCGAGCGTGAGCTTCTTCATCTGGTGGGTCGCGTTGCGGCCCTCGAAGTGCTTACCGAGGGTGTAACCCTTGATGGTGTGCGCGAGGATCACCGTCGGCTGACCCTTGTGTGCCATCGCGGCAGCGTAGGCGGCGTAGATCTTGCGGTAGTCGTGACCACCACGCTTGAGGTTCCAGATGTCCTGATCGGACAGGTTCGCGACGAGTTCCTTGGTCCGCGGATCGCGACCGAAGAAGTGCTCGCGCACGTAGCCGCCGTCGTTGGCCTTGTACGTCTGGTAGTCACCGTCCGGGGTGACGTTCATGAGATTGACCAGGGCGCCGTCGCGGTCCGCGTGCAGGAGCGCATCCCACTCGCGTCCCCACACGACCTTGATGACATTCCAGCCGGCGCCGCGGAAGAACGATTCGAGTTCCTGGATGATCTTGCCGTTACCGCGGACGGGGCCGTCGAGGCGCTGCAGGTTGCAGTTCACCACGAACGTCAGGTTGTCGAGACCTTCGGTGGCGGCCACGTGGGCGAGGCCACGCGATTCCGGCTCGTCCATCTCGCCGTCGCCGAGGAACGCCCACACGTGCTGATCGGAGGTGTCCTTGATGCCGCGGTCGTGCAGGTAGTGGTTGAACCGTGCCTGGTAGATGGCATTCATCGGGCCGAGACCCATGGACACGGTCGGGAATTCCCAGAAGTCGGGCAGCAGCCGCGGGTGCGGATACGACGGCAGGCCGCCACCCTCGTCGGCGTGAGAGGCCTCCTGGCGGAATCCGTCCATCTGCTCGGCCGGAATACGGCCCTCGAGGAACGCGCGGGCATAGATGCCGGGGGAGGCGTGACCCTGGATGAAGATCTGGTCGCCACCACCCGGGTGGTCCTTGCCGCGGAAGAAGTGGTTGAAGCCCACCTCGTACAGGGCCGCCGAGGACGCGTACGTGGAGATGTGGCCGCCGACGCCGACGCCGGGACGCTGGGCACGCGTCACCATGATCGCCGCGTTCCAGCGGATGAAGGCGCGGTAACGCCGCTCGACTTCCTCGTCACCGGGGAACCAGGGCTCGTTCTCGGTGGGGATGGTGTTGACGTAGTCGGTGGATGTCAGCGCGGGAAGAGCGACGTGCTTCTCGCCGGCGCGTTCGAGCATGCGCAGCATCAGGTAACGCGCGCGGGTCGGACCGGACCGATCGAGCAGTCCGTCGAACGATTCCAGCCACTCAGTGGTTTCGTCCGGGTCGATGTCGGGCAGATACGACGCGACACCCTCACGGATGACGCGAACGCGGCCGTCGGAGCCCGGGGTCGCACTGGGGGAAGGTTGGGCCGCTCCGGCGCCGGGTGTGGCGGAATCCGGTTGAGACGCGGGTCCCTGGATCAGGTCTGACAACGTTGCTCCTCATTGTGGTGGGACGCGCGGTGTGGCGTCCTCTCCATGTGATCGGGACCTTGTTAGGTCCGACCCATCTCCTTTATGAAATATGGCGCAAGCCCCATCTTTCCCCATTGCGACGCAGTCGGCACACTCCGCTCGGGTTACTCTCCGGTAGCGTTTGCGCAGTTACGGGGCCTGGCGGTTCACTTGTCGGGGGTCGTCGTGGAACAGGGGAGACGAATGCGCGCCGGAACCGAAAGAGCAGCCCTGCTCGGCGCTGCCGCGGCGGTGATCGGACTCGCCCTGGTCGTGGGTTGCTCCGCTCCTGTGGAGGGTCACCCACAAGAGAACCGAGCGCAGGCGGCCGAGTACGCCGCGGAAGTCACGTCGTCGATGGCGGCAGCGTCGTCCTCCCAGAAGGTCGCGGACGAACTCGCCGCACTGGAAGCGGAATGCGCGCTGTTCCTCACCCGCGCCGGCGACACCATCGACTCGTACAACGCCTTCATCGACGCGGCCAACACCGACGCCGCGGACGCCGGCGCGAAAGCAGCTCAGGCCGTAGGGGCTCTGCGTTCCGCGGCGGACCGGGCCGAGGAGGCTGGCCCGGCGTTGCCCCCGGATCTGGCGGGTCTCTTCGTCGACTACGCGGCCACGTATCGCGACCTCGCCTCCGCGGTCGAGAGTGGCGAGCGAGGCGACTATCTGAACACGCTGGCGGGTCGTGGGGACGAACTCCGCGACTCGATTCGGGCAGCCTGCCCCACTTCCTGAGCTCCGCACCGTAGGCTCGGTCGATGACCACGCGGCACTTTCTCCACAATTTTCGCGTGGTCGGCTTGCGCGAAAGCGTCCGAGCATGTTCGCTTTCACCTAATTGATCTTCATTCGGCCGGTGTTCGGGTACCCGAGCACCGTCAACAAAAGGAGGACCCCACCGTGGTCGCCGCGGCGGACGCCCAGAACTACGCTCAGAAACTCGGGATCACTGCTGACATGGCAGTACAAGAACTGGGCTGGGACGAGGACACCGACGACGACCTGCGTGCCGCGGTCGAGGACACCATCGGTGGAGACATGCTCGACGAGGACTCGGACGAGGTGATCGACGTCGTGCTGCTGTGGTGGCGCGACGAAGACGGCGACCTCGTCGACGCCCTCATGGACGCGATCGGCCCGCTGGCCGACGACGGGTTCGTGTGGGTCCTCACCCCCAAGACCGGCCAGCCCGGTCATGTGGAACCCAGCGAGATCGCCGAATCAGCCCCCACGGCCGGGTTGACCCAGACATCCGCGGCCAACCTCGGAGACTGGACCGGAAGCCGCCTGGTGCAGCCGAAGTCACGCCCCGTGAGCAAACGCTGACACGCCGGAACGTTCATCACACATCGAAGGATCACCTCATGCCGCTCGAGGTGGGCGCCACCGCCCCCGATTTCACCCTCAAGGACCAGAACAACCAGCAGGTGACGCTGTCCGACTACCGCGGGAAGAAGAACGTCCTGCTGGTGTTCTACCCCCTCGCCTTCACCGGCACCTGCCAGGGGGAGCTCTGCAAAGTGCGCGACGAGCTGCCGAAGTTCGAGAACGACGACACCGCCATTCTCGCGCTGTCGGTCGGTGCGTCGCCCACGCACAAGATCTGGTCCGCCGAACAGGGGTACACCTTCCCGCTGCTCGCCGACTTCTGGCCACACGGCGAGGTCGCACAGGCATACGGCGTCTTCAACGAGAAGCTGGGCTTCGCCAACCGCGGCACCTTCGTGATCGACAAGGAAGGCATCATCCGGTTCGCCGAAATGAACGGTCCCGGAGAAGCCCGTGACCAGGGAGCTTGGGAGAAAGCGCTCGCCACGCTAGAGTCCTGATGCACATCCGGCGAGCCTCTCGCCGGATGTTCGGGCGTGTAGCTCAGTGGTAGAGCTCTGGTTTTACACACCAGCGGTCGGGGGTTCGAAACCCTCCGCGCCCACCGTTTTCGCCCTGTCCGCATCCGCGCACCGATTCGCGCGACTCGCCGGCCAATTCCTCAGCACCTGACCAATGTGTATGCGGATGCGTCGCGGCTCCCGCGCGCAGCGGCTACCGCGCGCGGGTGCCCGGGCCGACCGTCTCGTAGGCCTCGGTCAGAAGCGCGGCGAGGGTGTCGTCGAGCTGGCCGTCGGCGGTGATCGTGAGCCGATGTGTGATCACCGTTTTGGTGGTGGGGAAAGCGTCGCGCAGCTGCGGGTGGTGCACGCGTCGACGAAGGTCGAGGGCGATCTCGAGTCGGGACGAGTAGATGAACGCGGCGGCGAAGACGCGGGTGCGCGCCCAGGCGATCTCGGTCCTGTGCACTCGCTCGTCCACCTCACCGCAGGCCAGCACCAGGTCCCGGAACTGCAGAAGACGCTCCGTGGCGTCCGGATCTTTCCCGGCCAGATACTCGTCGATCACGGCACTCATGGACGCTCCTTCACTCCCCTGCAACGTTAGTTGATACAAATAGCGGCGTGTATCCAACCTCCCGCCCCGGCACCGCGCGTGCAGTAGGCCTGTTGCTCGGCTTCGGCGCCGACCGACTGCTGGCCGACCCGGCCCGGTGGCATCCGGTGTCCGGATTCGGCAGGGCGGCAGCAGCATGCGAGAAAGCCACCTACCGCGACTCGCGGCTGTCGGGCGCCCTGCATGCAGCGGTGCTCGTGGGCGTCGTCGGAGCATTGGGGGTGGTCACCGCGCGGGCTGCGGGGCAGGGAGGCTGGGCAGGCGAGGCAGGCGGGACCGCGATCGCGACGTGGGCCGTGCTCGGCGGAACGTCCCTCGGCCGCACCGGCGCGGCGATGGCCGAACACCTCGCGGGTGACGACCTCACCGACGCCCGCGAACTGTTGCCGTCCCTGTGCGGCCGGGATCCCAGCGTGCTCGACGCCCGGGGGATCACGCGGGCGACGCTCGAGTCGGTGGCGGAGAACACATCCGACGCGGCAGTGGGACCACTTTTCTGGGGTGCGCTGGTAGGCATCCCCGGCCTGTTCGTCTACCGGGCGTTCAACACACTGGACGCGATGGTCGGGTATCGCTCGCCGAGATACCGCAATTTCGGGTGGGCCGCGGCGCGCGGCGACGACGTTCTGAACCTTCTGCCCGCCCGGCTGACGGGCGCTCTCACCGTGGCGCTGGCCCCGGCAGTGGATGGTTCGCCGAGGCAGGCGTGGACGGCATGGCGCCGGGATGCGGCGGGGCATCCCAGTCCCAACGCGGGCGTCGTGGAAGCCGCGACCGCGGGCGCTCTCGGGATTTCCCTCGGCGGCCGGACCCAGTATGCGCACGGAATCGAGATGCGCCCGCAGCTGGGGAGTGGCCGTGTGCCCACGCCTACCGACCTGCGCCGTGCGGTGCGGCTGTCGACCGCGGTCCAGTGCGGTGCCGCGTGTGCCTCAGCGGCTCTTGCCGTAGCGGTCGGCCATCTTCGCTTCCGCCGCCGTCCGCGGGGCTGAGTCGGCGGGCTTGGCCCGTGTGAACGGCGTCTTCTTCGCGGCGGGAACGGGGGCGGACGCCGGGGACGTGCCGCCTGCGGCAACCTTCTCCTTGCGACGTTCCCGCAATTCCGCGCGGACGAAGTACGCCAATCCCAGGGGAGCCATGATCCCGAACGCCAGCCACTGCAGTCCGTAGGACAGGTAGGGGCCGGCGTCGAGCTGGGGGAGCGGAATGGTGCCCAGTCCGCCGGGCTGATCAGGTTCCAACTGCACGTAGGCGTCGAGAAGGTCGATGCCGATGAAGTCGCCGATCTGACCGGCGTCGATGAAGTAGACCTGCCGCAGCCCGTTCTCCGTGATCGGGTCCTTCCCGGCGACGGTGCCCTCCGACTTGCGGATGCGCCCGTCGAGCGTGACCTGTCCTGCGGGGGGCGGTCCGACGGGGGGCGCTTCGGTTCCCTGGACCGGTCGCACGTATCCGCGATTGACGAGAATGGCGCGGCCGTCCGTGAGCTGCAGGGGTGTCAGTACCTCATACGCGGGCTCCGAACCGATGGACCGCAACCGGACGAGGATCTCGCTGTTCTGCACGTACGAGCCGGTGGCGGTGACGCGGCGCCACTCGTCGTCCGGATTCGGCGCCGACCCCGGGATCAGGCTCTCCAGCGACACCGGCTCGGCCTCCACCGATTCGGCGATCAGCTGGTTGCGGTGTTCCGTCGAGGTGTTCTTGCCGAGCTGCCATGGCGCCAGTACGTAGAAGCACATGAATGCGAATCCGGCGACCACCACGGCCAACACCAACCAGCCGGGTCGCAACAGAAATCTCAGCCTTCGCACCCTTCCACGGTAGCCGCTCGCAGGTGAGACCCCTGATCGCGGGTCAGCGACCGCGTACCCACTCGAGCAGTCCGGGCACCGCGGCCTCGATCTGGCGGCGCACCCGTTCGAAGTCCTCGAGACCGCCGTAGAACGGATCGGGGACGGACGAGGAGTCGGCGTCCGGGTCGAAGCTGCGCAGCAGCCGGCGACGCTCCTCGGGTACGCCGAGGTGAGCGAGTTCACGATCGTGATTGGCCGCCAGGGCGACGACGAGGTCGGCGCCGAGGTGGTACGGCCCGACCTCGGCAGCGGTGTGGCCGGTGGGGTACCCGTTCAGTTTCAGGATCTCGTTGGTCCGGAGGTCCGCCTCCCGGCCGACGTGCCAGCCGTGCGTGCCGGCGCTGCTCACCCTCACCCGGTGGTCCAGGTCTGCGCGTCTGACATGCTCGCCGAAGATCTTCTCGGCCATGGGGGAGCGGCAGATGTTGCCGGTGCACACGAAGGTGACGTGCAACCGCGGGTCAGGCTGCGCCATCGAGCATCTTCCCGAGCTCGGTCACCGTGCGCGCCGAACGGTGCGCACCCGAGGCCTCGGCCGGCGAACCGTACCCCCACTCGACGAAGACCGCCGGAATACCCCACCGCGCCGCACCGAGCACGTCGTGGTCGCGGTCGCCGATCATCAGCACATCGGACGTCGCACCCTCGGTGGCGGAGACACCCAGGGCCTGCAGAGAGTGCGCGATCACGTCTGCCTTCGCGCGGCGCTGCCCGTCGTTGCTGGCGCCGCCGATGAACTCGAAATAGTGGGCCAACTCGAAATGCTCGAGGATGCGGACGGCGAACCGCTCGGATTTCGACGTGGCGACGGCGAGCCGCCTGCCGCTGTCGCGGGCGCCGGCCAGCACGTCCGCGATGCCGTCGAAGACGGAATTCTCCGCCCACCCCACACTGTCGTAGCGGTCGAAGTACGCCGTGAGTGCGCGCTGGACATCGGCCTCGTCGAGGCCCAGTGAACGGAAGGTGTCGATCATCGGCGGCCCGATCACGTTGTCGAGCATCTCCGGGGTCGGCTCCGGCTGCCCGATGGTGGCGAGCGCGTGGCGGAAACCGCCGTGGATACCGGGAGCCGAGTCGGTGAGTGTGCCGTCCAGGTCGAACAGCACGATCGGCGCAGACAGGGCCGAGGGGGCGGACAGGGTCGACTGGGCGGACAGGGCCGACGGGGCGGTGGAGAGCGAAGTCACCGGACCATTGTCCCTTAGGCTCGACAGCTGTGGACATTCGTGCCGGTAGCCGGGAGAGCCTGCGTCATCACGGAGATGTGGAAGCGGGCCCAGGTCTGCTCGATTTCGCAGTGAACGTGCAAGGCGACGGCCCACCGGAATGGTTGCGCCGCCGCCTCGCCGACGCGCTCGGGAGTCTGGGCACGTACCCGACGGTGGCCGCCGACCTCGCCGCCCGCACCGCGGTCGCCGAGCGGCACGGACGGTCACCGGACGAGGTACTGCTCCTCGCGGGTGGGGCCGAGGGCTTCTCGTTGCTGCCCCGGCTCGGTGTGCGGCAGGCAGCACTGTTTCATCCGTCGTTCACCGAGCCCGAATGGGCACTGCGGGAGGCCGGGATTCCTGTCACGCAGGTACTGCTCGAGGATCCGTACCGACTCGAGCAGGCGCCGGTGCCCGACTCGGCGGACCTCGTCGTGGTCGGAAATCCGACCAATCCCACGTCGGTGCTGCACCCCGCCGAGGACATTCTCCGGTTGCGCCGTCCCGGCCGAATTCTTGTAGTCGACGAGGCCTTCGCAGACGCGGTGCCCGGTGAAGTGGAGTCGCTGGCCGGTCTGTCGCTGCCCGACGTCCTGGTGTTGCGCAGCCTCACCAAGACCTGGGCGCTTGCGGGACTGCGCTGCGGGTACGTCCTCGGGCCGCCCGAGCTTCTCCAGCGACTGCAGGTGGGCAGGGCCCACTGGCCGCTGGGAAGCCTGCAGGTGGAGGCGATAGCGGCCTGCAGTAGTGCCGCCGCCGTCGCCGCCGCCAGGGACCGTGCCGTGCTCCTGGGCTCCTGGCGGGACGACATGATCCGGCGACTGCGCGACCTCGGTGTGGCAGTGCACCAGCCCGCATTCGCTCCTTTCCTGCTGCTGCGACTTCCCGACGGCGAACTGATGCGCAAGCACCTCAGGGAGCGGGGCATCGCAGTCCGGCGGTGTGACACCTTCCCGGGGCTGGACGCGAACTTCCTGCGGGTCGCGGTGCGGCCCGGCGAGCAGACCGACGTCCTGATCGACGCGATGAAGGAGATCCTGTGAACCCTGTTCGTCTCCGTGACATCATCGCAGTCCTGGACGACGCCTATCCGCCGGCCCTCGCGGAGTCGTGGGACTCCGTCGGCCTGGTCTGCGGCGACCCCGAGGACTCCGTCACCACGGTGATGATTGCGGTGGACCCGACGGCTGCGGTGGTCGCAGAGGCCGTCGACGCGGGCGCCGACCTCCTCCTCGTCCACCACCCGTTGCTGCTGCGCGGTGTGGACACCGTCGGCGCGCACACGCCCAAAGGTGCGTTGATCCACCGGCTGATCAAGGCGGGCTGCGCCCTCTTCACCGCGCACACCAACGCGGATTCCGCAGACCCCGGCGTGTCCGACGCATTGGCGGAGGCGCTGGGTCTGAACGTCACCGGGCCGATCGAGCCGCAGCCCACCGAGCCACTCGACAAATGGGTGGTGCCGGTGCCGGTCGACGATGCTGCGAAGGTCCGCCGTGCGATGTTCGACGCGGGAGCAGGCAACATCGGCAATTACCGAGACTGCAGCTGGTCGGTCACCGGGCAGGGACAGTTCCTTCCGACGGAAGGCGCGCAACCCGCCCTCGGCTCGGTCGGGGAGCTCGAACTCGTCGAGGAGAGCCGGATCGAGGTGATCGCGCCGCGGCGGATCAGAGCGGGAGTGCTCGCCGCTCTGCGGGCCGCGCACCCCTACGAGGAGATCGCGTTCGACGTCTTCGAGACCGCCACCTTTCCCGGAACACGCGGACTGGGCCGGGTAGGCGAACTACCCGAACCGGTGTCGCTGAAGACCTTCACCCAGCAGGTCGCCGACGCTCTTCCCGCTACGTCGTGGGGAGTGCGGGCGGCCGGCGACCCGGACGCGACGGTACGCACGGTCGCTGTGTGCGGGGGATCGGGCGACTCCTTCCTGGACGCCGTCGCCCGGTTGGGCGTCGACGCATATGTGACCGCGGACCTGCGTCACCATCCCGCCGACGAGCACCTGCGCGCCGGCGGTCCCGCGCTGATCGACGTCGCCCATTGGGCCAGTGAGCAGCCCTGGTGCGCGCAGGCGAAGGGCGTACTGGACAACGCCTTCGGTGACGGGCCCGGATGGCAGGCGCGGGTGTCGCAGGTACGGACCGATCCATGGTCGGTCGGCGCGACATCGGACTGCTCGCGGTAGCGCCGATCGACGCCCACGGCCGGGGTACGGTTGGCCTACACATCTCCAGAGAAGAACCCTTCACAGAAGACAGCAGGAGTTACCACGCGTGAACGTCGAACCACAGGTCCAGTCCAAGCTCCTCGACCTCGCCGGCGTCGATGCGGAGCTCTCGAGGATCGCCTACCGCCGCACCGCGCTCCCGGAACAGCAGGAAGTCGAGCGGCTCGAGGCCGAACGACTCACCCGCAAGGATGCGGCAGTGGCCGTGGAGATCATCCTGGACGACCTCGACCGCGACATTCGCAAACTCGAGGGCGAGGTCGACGCGGTGCGCAAGCGTGAGGATCGCGACCGCGCGCTGCTCCAGAGCGGCTCGGTGGGGTCGAAGCAGCTCACCGAACTCGAACACGAACTCGGCAGCCTGGTCCGACGGCAGGGTCTCCTCGAAGACGAACTGCTCGAAGTGATGGAACGGCGTGAAGCGTCCCAGTCCGATCACGACCATGCCGGTGCCCAGCTCTCGCAGATCGAGGACGAACTGATCGACGCACGACGCCGCCGCGACGATGCGGTGGCCGACCTCGATTCCGCGGAGCAGCGGTGCACAGCGGACCGGACCACACTGGCGGAGCAGCTCCCCGCCGACCTGATCGCGATCTACGAGAAGCAGCGTAAGCAGAACAGTGTCGGCGCGGCACTGCTGCAGGCGCGGAGGTGCGGCGCATGCCGTATCGAGCTGGACCGCGGCGAAATCTCCCGCATCACCGCCACCGCACCGGACGTCGTGGTGCGGTGCCCGGAATGCGGGGCAATCCTGGTGCGTACCAAGGAGTCCGGTCTGTGAGTGTCGGGCGGGTGGTCGTCGAGGCCGACGGCGGGTCGCGGGGCAACCCCGGGCCGGCCGGCTACGGCGCCGTCGTGTTCGACTCGGCACACGGCACCGTTCTGGCGGAGCGGAAGGAAAGCCTCGGTGTCGCCACCAACAACGTCGCCGAATACCGGGGACTGATTGCCGGTCTCGGAGCGGCGGCCGAACTCGGTGCCTCCGCGGTCGAGGTACGGATGGATTCGAAACTGGTGGTCGAGCAGATGTCCGGGCGCTGGAAGGTCAAGCATCCGGACATGATTCCGTTGCAGCGACGCGCCGCCGACCTTGCCGGACAGTTCGAGCAGGTGACGTACACGTGGATTCCGCGGGCGGAGAACGCGCATGCCGACCGCCTCGCGAACGAGGCGATGGATGCGGCCGAGGGCGTGCCGTCTCCCACACTTTCCTCGGCGCCACCCTCCCCGGCGCCGGCGCCGGCGCCGGCGCCATCCAGCCCCGCCGCGCCGGGCTGGATGGACGCACACGGTGCACCCACCCGAATGTTGCTATTGCGGCACGGGCAGACGGCGTTGTCCGTCGACCGCCGCTACTCCGGGCGCGGCAACCCGTCGCTCACCGAACTGGGGCAGGCGCAGGCGGGGGGCGCCGCCAAACGTCTCGCCGGGCGCGGCGGAATCGCGGCGGTCGTCTCTTCCCCGCTGGGGCGCGCGCAGCAGACCGCGGCCGCGGCTGCCGAAGCGCTCGGGCTTCCCGTCACCGTGCACGAGGGTCTCACCGAAACCGACTTCGGGAAGTGGGAAGGGTTGACGTTCGCGGAGGCCGCGGCCCGCGACCCCGAACTTCACCGCAGCTGGCTGTCGGACACGTCTGTGCGTCCGCCGTCCGGGGAAAGTTTCGACGAGGTGCGCGAGCGGATCGAGCGGGTGCGGGAAGACCTGACCTCCTCCTACGCGGGCTCGACCATCCTCGTGGTCACCCACGTCACCCCCATCAAGACGCTACTCCAGCTGGCACTCGCTGCCGGACCGTCGCTGCTGTACAAACTGCACCTGGATCTGGCGTCGCTGAGCATCGCCGAGTTCTATCCCGACGGCGGCTCGTCGGTACGCCTGGTCAACGACACTTCGCACCTCTGACCCGGCTCACCGCAGGACCAGCCACAGCGCGGTGACGGAGGGCAGCAGTGTCAGCGGCGTGGTGACGAGGCCCAGGACGGTGAACGTACGCAACTCGGGCGGCGAACCGGCGCGCGCGGACACCCGCCGCCACAGCATGATGGCCAGCGAGCCGACGTAGGTGAGGTTGGGGCCGAGGTTGACACCCAGCAGCATCGCGAGAACCAGGCCGGGTGGGGCCTGAGTGCCCAGCCCGGCCAGCAGCAGAAGCGTCGCCGGAAGATTGTTGACGAGGTTGGCCGCCACCGCCGCCACCACGGCCATTCCGAGCAAGCCGAGGAAGGTGGCGCCGGTAGGGAGTCGCTCGCTGATCCACTGACCGATCGGACCGTTCGCCACCCCCGCCACCACGACGCCGAGGAGAAGGACGAACAGGCAGAACCACGCGTCCAGCGCGTAGATGATGTGACGGATCCTGGTTCGCCCCTCGCGCAGGGCGAGGACACCCAGAGCGAACGCTCCGAGAGCCGCCACCCATGCCGGGGCGACGTCGACGACGCCGGACACAGCGAAACCCGCCAGCGTTGCCCCCACGATCGCCAACGCCGCAGTAGGCGCGGGTACGTCGCGTTCCGCCGCCGGTTCGGCGCCTCGCCGAGCGAGTAGTTCCCGCCGGAAGAACACACGGAACAGCGCCAGTTCGACGCAGACCGACACGATCCAGGGCAGCGCCATCACCGCGGTGAAGTGGAGAAAGGTCAACCCCGTCGCGGAAAACGCGATGAGGTTGGTCAGGTTGGACACCGGCAGGAGTGTCGACGCGGTGTTCGACAGATGCGCCGTGGCATACGAATGTGGCCGTGGGTCCATCTGCAACGCACGTGCCGTGGCGATGACCGCAGGCGTCAGAAGCACCACCGTGGCGTCGAGACTCAGGACCGCCGTGGTGAGCGCGGCGGCGCCGAACACCAGCGTCAGCAAACGTGTCGGCTCTCCTCGCGCGCCGCGCCGTAACCGGCTCGCGATCCAGGCAAATACACCCATCGCGTCCGCCAGGTGCGCCAGGACGAGGATTGCGGCGAGGAACCCGACGGTCGGCGCCATCTCCCGTATTTCGTCCCAGGCCTGCGACGGCGTCACCAGACCCACCCCGACGGCGACGGCAGCGGCCGGGGCGGCCACCACCACCTCGGGGAGGCGGTACGGGCGGACGACCGCGAACAGGAGGACTACGGCGACCAAGGCCGCTGCCAGAACTGTCACCGCCGAATTACTTCAACAGCTTCTGCAAGGTGCGGAGATTGCGAGTCGTCGTGGACCCCTTGAGCCGCGGTGTGCCCGTGCTCTTGCCGAACGCGCTCTTCAGCGTCATCCCGCGTTCGACCTCCCAGTACAGGACCCCGTTCCCGGCCTGGACTCGCTCGACTGCCGGATCCAGTTCCTCGCCCTTGGCGATCAGCCCCGCAAGAACGTCGGGATCAGGCGTCACGAGCACGTACGGATGCCAGCCTTCCCGCTCGGGATCGAACGGGTAGTCGTCGACGATCCTTCGGACCGTCTCGAGGTCCAAAACGAAAACCCATGCGTCGTAATGGAACTCGGCCCTCAAGGCCTTCTCGATCTCACTCTTCAACGTGGGGACGTCGGTGCGATCGGAATCGAACAGCACGTTGCCGGACGCGAGCACCGTCTTCACGTTCTCGAAACCCAGATCGCTGAAGGTGCGGCGCAGATCCACCATCTTGATGTTGATGCCACCCACATTGATCCCACGCAGAAGGGCGACGTATCGAGTCATGAGTCCGACCATAGTGCGAAGGCACGACACCGCGAGTTCGGAGGCCGAGCGCGTGACGCGTATCCTGATCGGGCGGACGAGTTGGCCGGGCGGCCGCGGCACGGGGAACCAGCATGCAGATGCACAGGCCCCGGGCCGAGGAAAGTCCGGACTCCACAGAGCAGGGCGGTTGTTAACGGCAACCCGAGGTGACTCGCGGGACAGTGCCACAGAAAACAGACCGCCGACGTCACACCCCTTCGGGATGTGCGTCGGTCAGGGTGAAACGGTGCGGTAAGAGCGCACCAGCACCCCGGGTGACCGGGGTGGCTAGGTAAACCCCGCCCGGAGCAAGGTTGAAGACCGCACCAGGCCTTTCGGGGTCCCGGTGCGGTTGCGCAGGTGTTCGAGGGCTGCTCGCCCGAGCCTGCGGGTGAACCGCTCGAGGTACCCGGCGACGGTGTGCCCAGATGGATGGTCGCCACCCGGCATTTCGGTGCCGGGGACAGGATCCGGCTTATACGCCAACTCGTCCGCGCTCCTCGTTTCTCCGGGAGCTGTAAGTGTTACCGGTGGGAGCGCTAACATCTGCCCATGGACTTGCCTCATGACATCGCCGGCTCCGGCCCCACGCTCGTCCTCGTGCACGGCGTGGTGCATCGCCGCCAAGCGTGGAACGCCTTGCTGGACCAGTTGACGCCGTATCGCCGGGTGGTCACGGTGGATCTTCCGGGCCACGGGGAGTGCCCGGCTCTCGAGCACGACGGTGTGGATGCGATGGCCGCCCTCCTCGAGGAGCTGAGCGGGTTCGTCCGGTCGGTGACGCCGCCGGGAGAACGCGCACACATCGCCGGGAACTCTCTCGGGGGCTGGCTTTCCCTCGCGCTCGCGGCCAGGGGTGAGGTGGCCTCCGCCACCGCCCTCTCGCCGGCCGGATTCTTCGTCAACAAGGCCGATCAGGCGCGTACCATCTACACCTTCCGTGCGCTCCGCAAGGTGGCGAGGGCAATGGGGGAGAATGCGCCGAAGGCGCTGAGCTACCGCGCAGTCCGCTATCCGTCGCTGGCCGCCTTCTTCGCCAGGCCGAGCCACGTACCGTACGAGGATGCCGTGATCGACGCCCGGTCCCTCACCACCAACGTGTTGGTCGACCAGGGACTGACGGCGTCGTTCGCGCTGCCGCCCGTCGTCGACGCCACCGTCCCCGTCACCGTGGCGTGGGGCCGGCGCGACCTCATCCTGCCGGTGTATCAGGCGCGACGCGTGCGCAAATCCTTCCCGCAGGCCCGGCTACTGGTGCTCCCCGGAATCGGTCACGTTCCCATGAGCGACGACCCCGATCTCATCGGCACCATTCTGCTGGGCGGTAGCTCGGCGACATCCTCGGCGCCGCGCTGACCGGTACGCCCTCAGCGGAGCGAAATCCACACCTGGGACTTGCCCAGCACCGTATGGCCGTCGCACGTCACGGTCAGATCGATCCGGGCGCTGCCGGCTTCGTCGTCCACGCGAGCGGCCTTGGCGACCACATCGACGACCGCACCGTCCTCGGCATGAACGATGACCGGCTTCGTGAAGCGGGCCCGGTAGCCGGTGATTCGCGCAGGGTCGCCGAGCCACTCGACGACGCACTGAGTGGCGAGCCCCAGCGTGAGCATCCCCTGAGCCAGGACACCGGGAAGTCCGACCGTCGCGGCGACGTCGTCCCGATAGTGAATCGGATTGAAGTCGCCGGAGGCGCCGGCGTAGCGAACCAGTGATTCGCGGGTCAGGTGGTATCGCGCTTTGACGACGGTGTCGCCCAGCAGGATTCGCTCGGGCGCACTCACTGGTCACCTCGCACGAAAAGGCTGGAGGTCATGGTGCTGACCACAGCACCGCTCGCGTCGGTGATGTCGATGCCGGCCACGATGAGGGTGTGGGGACCTCTCGGGGCCACCTCGGTCACTGTCAATACCGCCGACAACTCGTCGCCGGCGACTACGGGGCGGAAGGACGACGCCTGTTCGGTGCTGTGCACCAGGTTGACGGGCTCGATTCCCGTGGTCGGATCGGCGACCAACTGTGCGAGGGCCCGCTCCTGCACGATGACGGGAAATGTCGGCGGCGCAACGAGATCAGCGTGTCCGGCGGCTCGGGCGCGTTCCACGTCGTAGGACGTCGGGTTGGTGGCGAAAACGGCCCGTGCGAACTCGCGAATCTTCTCACGGCCGACGAGGTACGGCTCGGTGGGCGGATAGACCCGTCCCTCGATCGCTCGATTGACTGCCATCATGACAGCGTAGAGAGACTACGGGCGCCGGGCGCAGTGAAACGGCCGGAACTCTACGCCTCCGGCAACGGCGAAGCCCCCGCCGAGAAGTTCGGCGGGGGCTTCGTTCGAATCAGCTGACCGGCATCCCGTCAGACGGGATCGACCATCAGAAGCTGGGCCCAGTAGGAGGCGCCTTCGGCGCCGAGGTAGGGAAGTAGCTGATCAAAAATGATCGTTGACATGCTCGCTCCATTCTCTGTTCGGGCACTGCACGCGGGACACGCTGCCACGACACCGCACGTACCGGCGCCGGGGAACGAATCACCGGACAGGCCCCGAGGGTAACAGTCTGAGCATGATCCACAACTCCAGACGTCCCGCCGGTGCGACACTGGGAACATGACTGACGAAGATCAACTCTGGTACTACAACGTCGACGACGGATCCGTCACGCAGGGGAAGGCGGCTTCGTCGATGTCCAGGATGGGCCCGTACCCCGACCGGGCTTCGGCCGAGAAGGCGCTGCAGATCGCCGCCGAGCGGAACAAGGCGGCTGACCGCGCGGAAGAGGAATGGAACAACTGACAGCGCGCACCGTCAGGGTGCCTACGGCGTGAAAGGGGCTACCTACGGTGCCGATCACTCGCTTTCTCGCGCACGGGATCGATTTCGGTGCCGTGCGCGAGGAATTCAACCTTCCGCACGGTTATCCGCCCGAGGCGGTGGCCGAGGCCGTGCGGGCTACGGACCGGTGTTCCGCCGAGCGTGAGGACCGCACGGATCTGCCCCTCGTGACCATCGACCCGCCGGAGTCGATGGACCTCGATCAGGCCCTCCACCTCGAGCGCACCGCGGACGGATTCGTCCTGCACTATGCGATCGCGGACGTCGGCGCCGTCGTCGAACCCGGTGGTGCCCTGGAGGTGGAGAGCCGCAAGCGGGGCCAGACGTTCTACCTGCCGGACGGCAAGGTTCCGTTGCACCCGAAGGAGCTGTCGGAGGGGTCGGCGAGCCTCCTGCCGGACCAGATCCGCCCCGCAGCCCTGTGGCGGATCGAGCTCGACGAACAGGCAGCACCGGTGTCGTGGACGGTATCCCGCGCGACCGTCCGCTCGGTGGCGCGGCTCGACTATGCCGGGGTCCAGGCGGATTCGGACGCGGGCCGATTGCACCCGTCCATCACCTCGCTGCCCGAGTTCGGCCGGCTTCGCGCCGCAGCCGCGATGGCGCGCGGTGCCATCGAGCTGCGACTGCCGGAACAGGACGTGGTACCGGACGGCGATGGGTGGCGCATCGATCTGGCACCGCGCACCGAGGCCGACGACTGGAACGCCGAGGTGTCCTTGCTCACCGGAATGTGCGCCGCTGCCATGATGATCGACGCGAGGATCGGGCTGCTGCGGACGTTGCCGCCCGCCGGACCCGACGCCGTCGCCGCCTTGCGACGCACCGCGGCGGCACTGGGCATCGAGTGGCCACGCGACGTCGGTGTGGGCGAAATGCTGGCCGGGCTGGACCCCAATTCGGCGCCGACGCTCGTGCTGATGACCGAGGCCCCGTCCTTGCTGCGCGGCGCCGATTACGCCGCTTTCGACGGCAGCGTTCCCGAGCTCACCGTGCATGCGGCCATCGGCGCGCCGTACGCACACGTGACCGCACCGCTGCGGCGGCTGTCGGACCGCTATTCGACGGAAGTGTGCCTGGCCATAGCGTCCGGCGCCGCGGTCCCGACGTGGGTGCGAGGCGCGCTGGGGTCGATGCCCGAGATCATGGGCGGCTCCGACACGCTGGCCGGGAAGGTGGAACGCGCCTGCATCGACCTTGCCGAGGCGACAGTGCTCGCCGACCGGGTGGGGGACGTGTTCGATGCGACCGTTCTCCGCTCACGCAACGGCAAGCGCACCGCCGACGTGTTCGTCCCTTCCGTGTCGGTGATGGGCAAGTGCGTCGGGGATCCCGCGGAAGGGGAGCAGGTCAAGATCCGGCTCGTCGCCGCCGACGTCCACAAGCGGTCCGTCGAGTTCAGCTACCCGGCGTAGTTCGTTACGGGCGGAACCGGTCGGTGGCCCGTACCAGACGGTCGACGATCCCCGGCTCCATCGCTGAATGACCGGCATCGCCGACGATGTCGAGCTGCGAGCCGGGCCACGCCCGGTGCAGCGCCCACGCGCTCGTCGCCGGGCATACCACGTCGTAACGACCCTGCACGATCACCCCGGGAATCCCCTCGAGCCTCGCAACATCACGCAACAGCTGTCCCTCGTCGAGGAACCCGCGGTGATGAAAATAGTGGTTTTCGATGCGGGCGAACGCGAGTGCGAACCGAGGCTCCGAACTCTCGGCGATCCGCTCCGGCTTGGGCAGGAGCGAGCTGGTCGCCCCTTCCCAGGCCGACCACGCGATCGCGGCCCGCGTCGCAATCTCCACATCTTCGGCGTGCAGCAGCCGGTGGTAGGCCTCCACCAGATCGCCGTCCCGCTCTTGCTCGGGAACGGGCGCCAGGAACTGCTCCCACCGTTCCGGAAAGAGATGTGCGGCACCGCCGTTGTAGTACCAGTCGATCTCGCTGCGCCGCAGCAGGAAGATTCCTCGCAACACCAATTCGGTGACCCGGTGCGGATGCTTCTGCGTGTAGGCGAGGGCCAGGGTGGAACCCCACGAACCGCCGAACACCTGCCACCGCTCCACGCCCAGATGATCACGCAGCATCTCGATGTCCGCGAGCAGGCGGTCCGTCGTGTTCACCGACAGATCGGCCCCGTCGGCGACGTGTGGTGTGGAACGACCACACCCGCGCTGGTCGAACAGAACGATCCGGTACGCGGCCGGGTCGAAGAACTGCCGATACGCAGGATCGGTGCCGCCGCCCGGGCCGCCGTGCAGGAAGACGACGGGCTTTCCGTCGGGATTGCCGCTCAGTTCCCAGTACACCTGCTGGCCGTCACCCACATCGAGATGCCCGAACCGGAAGGGTTGGATCTCGGGGTAGAGAGTGCGCAGGTCCTGCTCGCCGGACACCTCAGAACCCGATCAGGCCGGACGCCAGATCGGGTATCTCCAACGCGGTCACGGCTTCCTGACGGATGTCCGGGCAGGCCGCCGTCGTGATCACGTCGATGCGACCGCGATCCTGCAGGAAGTCGAGGGCATTGAGGTTGTTCTGCGCGATCCACGTGCCGACCAGCCCGTTGAGTCCGGTCTTCCCGATGGTCGGCGTGTACGTACGCCAGCTCTGCAGCTGCCCCTCGAGATCCCGGCACAACTGGGCGGCCTGGGCCTCGGTCACTCCGCCCGGGACCGCAGCGACTCCCGGCGGGGCGGCGGGGGAACTGGTAGGAACAGCGGATTGGGGCGCCGGTGCGGTGCCCTGTCCCGCGCACCCCGTGAGCGCGGCGGCGAGTGCGACCGCCCCGGCCGCGAGTGCGGCCGGGCGGCGACGGTGGCCGGTCTGCGACGCACGTCGTACTCGCATGAACACCTCTCTCGAATTGTGGAGCCGAACCGGATGAGAAGAGATCAGAAGCTGTGCTCGTCCGCGGGGAAGGCGCCCGAACGTACCTCGTCTGCGTAGGCCGCGGCTGCTGCGCGGAGCTCGTCACCGACGTTGCCGAAGCGCTTGACGAACTTCGCCGTCTTCCCGCTGGTGTAACCGGCCATGTCCTGCCACACCAGCACCTGGGCGTCGCATTCGGCGCCGGCACCGATGCCGACCGTGGGGATGGTGAGCTTGCGGGTGACCTGTCCGGCGATTTCCGCGGGCACCATCTCCATGACGACCGAGAAAGCGCCTGCTTCCTGGACGGCGATGGCGTCGGCCACCAACTGCTCGGCCGCGTCACCTCGGCCCTGCACCCGGAAGCCGCCGAGTGAGTTGACGCTCTGCGGGGTGAAGCCGACGTGGGCCATGACGGGAATGCCCGCGGCGGTAATTGCGGCGATCTGGGGCGCGACGCGTTCGCCGCCCTCCAACTTGACGGCGTGGGCCAGGCCTTCCTTCAGGAACCGGGTGGCGGTGGCCAGGGCCTGCTCGGGCGAGCTCTCGTAGCTGCCGAACGGGAGGTCGGCGACGACGAGGGCGTGGGGTGCGCCGCGAACGACACCTCGTACCAGGGGAAGCAGTTCGTCGACGGTGACCGGAACGGTGGTCTCGTACCCGTAGACGACGTTGGCGGCGGAATCGCCGACCAGCAGGACCGGGATGCCGGCTTCCTCGAAGATGCGGGCGCTGGAGTAGTCGTAGGCGGTGAGCATCGCCCAGCGTTCGCCTTCGGCCTTCATGGCCTGCAGGTGGTGGGTCCGGGTCTTGCGTCGGGGTCCGTCGGGGGAGGGGGCTGATCCGTAGAGCCGATTCTCGGACGTGCTCTCGGAAGTCTTGCTATCGGACATCGTTGTCCCTTTCTGGCCTCGAGGCCCTTGGCGGGTCCCCGGGTGCGGGTGATGACGCCTACAGTCTGCCACCGGGCCATGGGGGTGCGAACCCCCGGCGCAGGTGCGATAGGTCACATCGATCTCCGGGGTCTGACCTGCCCTCGAGGCACGCACCCGGTGAACCCTGGCACGATCGTCGTATGTCTCGCAGTGCTCGCGTGCCGGCCGCGTTCGCGGGTGCCGTCGCCGTTGTCCTCGTCTTCGCAGGATGCAGTGGGAGTGGAGGGGATTCCGGCGAGGCCGTCGCCGAGCCCTCGCCTTCTGCGGCGTCGCCGGGAGCGTCCGCTCCCGACGGACTGGAGGCCTTCTATACGCAACAGGTGAATTGGGGTTCGTGCGAGGGATACAGCACGGACGGCACACCGCTCGGGGACAACCTCGACTGCGCCAAGGTGACCGTGCCCAACGACTACGCGGACCCGGGCGGCGCCACGGCGCAGATCGCGATCTCCCGTTCGCGGGCGGGTGGACCGAAACTCGGGTCTCTTCTGGTCAACCCCGGCGGTCCCGGGGCATCCGGTCTGGCTCTGGCATCCGTGGCCGACGGCACCGAACTCGCCGAGAAGTTCGACGTCGTCGGATTTGACCCGCGCGGTGTCGGCGCATCCACCCCGGCAGTGACCTGCTTGACCGACCCAGAGGTGGACGCCAAGCGGAGGGACGACGACGTCGACATGAGCCCTGCCGGGATCGCGCAAACCGAAGCGGAGAACCGTGATTACGCGGCCAAGTGCGCAGAGCGGACAGGTCCGGACGTACTGGCCCACGTGGGCACCTACGACGTCGTCCGCGACATGGACGTCATCCGGGCAGTGCTCGGCGACGCGAAGCTGAACTACCTCGGATATTCCTACGGCACCCGGCTGGGGTCCTCCTATGCGGAGACGTTCCCCGGCAACGTGCGGGCGATGGTGCTCGACGGCGCCCTCGACCCCGAGCAGGATCCGACCGACGAGGTCATCTTGCAGGCCGAAGGCTTCCAGAAGGCATTCGACGCCTTCGTCGCGGACTGCATGAGGCAGCAGGATTGCCCCCTGGGCACCGACCCGGCGAAGGCCGACGAGAACTTTCGCGCTCTGGTCGATCCGCTGATCGCGAAGCCGGCGGCCACGACCGATCCACGAGGACTCAGCTACACCGACGCGATCACCGGCGTCCAGCAGGCGCTGTACTCACCCAACCTGTGGGGACCGCTGCGCGGCGGATTGCAGAGTCTGCGGACGGGCACCGGGGATTCGCTGCTGATGCTGGCCGATCTGTACGAGGGCCGGGCGGACGACGGCAGCTACTCGAACCTCAACGACGCTTTCAACGCCATCCGGTGCGTGGACGATCCGCCGGTCACCGATCGCGCGAAGGTCGGCGAGGCCGATCTGCGGTACCGGCAGGCGGCTCCGTTCCTCGACGACGGTCGCGGCACGGGCAACGCGCCGCTCGACGTCTGCGCGTTCTGGCCGGTACCGAGCACGGGTGCACCGCACACGGTGGACGCCCCCGGAATCCCGACGATCGTAGTGGTCTCGACCACAGAGGATCCGGCCACTCCCTATCAAGCGGGAGTGGACCTGGCGAAGCAGATGAACGGCGCGCTGATCACGTACCGGGGCACTCAGCACACCGTCGTTCTCGATGGCGAAGCATGCGTCGACGACGCCGTCATCGACTATTTCGTGACCCTCGAGCCGCCGCCCGCCGACCTCACCTGTTGACACGCGCGTCCGCGGCGAGGGGTCGAGGTGGCCACACGCTGGCACGATGCGGAATCGTAGCCGGGTGAATTCACGAAGTAACACAGATTTAACGAACTTTGCTTACTCTCGCGGACATGGATCGCCAAAAGGAATTCGTGCTTCGCACCCTGGAAGAGCGCGACATTCGGTTCGTCCGATTGTGGTTCACGGATGTTCTCGGATACCTGAAATCGGTGGCGATCGCCCCCGCGGAACTGGAAGGTGCCTTCGAGGAGGGCATCGGCTTCGACGGATCCGCGATCGAAGGGTTCTCGCGGGTGTCCGAAGCCGACACCGTCGCGAAGCCGGACGCCTCCACGTTCCAGGTTCTGCCCTGGAGCTCGAGCAAGGGCCATCAGCACTCCGCCCGCATGTTCTGCGACATCGCCATGCCCGACGGGTCCCCGTCCTGGGCCGATTCGCGGCACGTGCTGCGACGGCAGCTGAACAAGGCCAGCGACCTCGGCTTCAGTTGCTACGTGCACCCCGAGATCGAGTTCTTCCTGCTCGAGAACGGGCCGATCGACGGCACGCCGCCGAAGCCCGCAGACTCCGGTGGGTACTTCGACCAGGCAGTCCACGACTCTGCCCCCAATTTCCGCCGCCACGCCATCGACGCGCTCGAGTCGATGGGAATCTCCGTCGAGTTCAGCCATCACGAGGCGGCCCCCGGCCAGCAGGAGATCGACCTGCGGTATGCGGATGCCCTGTCGATGGCCGACAACGTCATGACCTTCCGGTACGTGGTGAAGGAAGTCGCCATTGCCGAGGGGGTGCGGGCCACGTTCATGCCCAAGCCGTTCAGCGATCAGGCCGGCTCGGCGATGCACACGCACATGAGCCTGTTCGAGGGCGACACCAACGCGTTCCACAACCCGGACGATCCGATGCAGCTGTCGGAGACCGGGAAGGCGTTCATCGCCGGCATCCTCGAACACGCCAATGAGATCAGTGCGGTCACCAATCAGTGGGTGAACTCGTACAAGCGGCTCATCCACGGTGGAGAAGCTCCGACTGCGGCCTCCTGGGGTCCGTCGAACCGGTCGGCGCTCGTGCGTGTCCCGATGTACACGCCCAACAAGGCGTCGTCGCGTCGCGTCGAGATCCGCAGCCCAGACTCGGCGTGCAACCCGTATCTCACCTTCGCGGTCCTGCTCGCTGCGGGACTGCGCGGTATCGAGAAGGGTTACGCACTGCCGCCGGAGGCCGAGGACGACGTGTGGGCGTTGACATCGGCCGAGCGGCGCGCCATGGGGTATCGCGAACTCCCCGGGAACCTCGACGGGGCGCTGCGGGAAATGGAGAAGTCCGAACTGGTCGCCGAAGCACTCGGTGAGCACGTGTTCGACTTCTTCCTCCGCAACAAGCGTCGCGAGTGGGAGGAGTACCGCAGCCACGTGACGCCGTTCGAACTCAAGACGTATCTGGGGTTGTGAGCAAGAACATGGTGAAGCCTCCGGCAGCGCGTTCTGCCGTTCCCGGCCCGGGTCGACTGGGCCTCGTCGAACCGACCGCTCCCGCCGAACTTCGAGATCTGGGCTGGGTAGGCGAGGGCAGCGTCGAGCTGCTCTGGTCCCTCTCCCGTGCAGCCAACGCCGACCTCGCGCTCCGCACGTTGGTGCGGATGAAGGACGGTCTGGGCGACGGGTGGGAAGCCCTCGACAAAGCCCTGCGGACCGACAAGGCCCTGCGCGGGCGCTTGTTTGGCTTGCTGGGTGCTTCCAGTGCGTTCGGCGATCATCTCGTAGCGGACCCCGCGCTGTGGACCAATCTCGCCGGCGACGTGACCCTGCCGACGAGGGAAGAGGCGAACGCCCGGATGTTAGCGTCCGTCGACGCCCACCCGGAGGAAGGCGTTCATCCCGAGGCGAATCTGTACCGGGCCGCCGTGACGGGCTCGGACGCTGTCGCCGCATTGCGCAAGTCGTACCGTGACCAGCTCATGCTCCTGGCCGCCGTGGACCTCGCGGCCACCGTCGAGAACGAACCGGTACTTCCGTACCAGACCGTCGGGCGTCAGTTGTCCGATCTGGCGGACGCCGCACTCAATGCCGCCCTCGCAGTCGCCGTCGCAACAGTGTGTCCGGAAGCGCCCTGCCCGGTGCGGCTCGCCGTGATCGCGATGGGCAAATGTGGTGCACGCGAACTGAATTACGTCAGCGATGTGGACGTGGTCTTCGTCGCCGAGCCCGCCGATGCGATCGCCAGCCGGATCGCGGGTGAGCTGATGCGCATCGGATCGACGGCCTTCTTCGACGTCGATGCGGCACTGCGACCCGAGGGTAAACGCGGCGAACTCGTCCGCACCCTCGAATCTCACGTCACCTACTACAAGCGGTGGGCCAAGACCTGGGAATTCCAGGCGCTCCTCAAGGCTCGGCCGATGATCGGCGACCTCGAGCTGGGACGGCAGTACGTCGAGGCCCTCAGCCCGATGGTGTGGACGGCCTCCGAGCGGGAAGATTTCGTTCCCGAGGTGCAGGCCATGCGCCGGCGGGTAGAGGAGATGGTTCCGCCCGAACTGCGCGAGCGGGAGCTCAAATTGGGCCGGGGCAGCCTGCGGGACGTCGAGTTCGCGGTGCAGCTGCTCCAGCTGGTCCACGGACGTGCGGACGAGGCGCTCCACGTGCAGAGCACCATCGACGCCTTGACGGCGCTCGCCGCGCGCGGGTACGTCGGGCGCGACGACGCCGCGAATTTGGCTGCGTCGTACGAATTCCTGCGGCTGCTCGAGCACCGGCTGCAACTGCAGAAGTTGCGACGCACCCACACGCTTCCGCCCGCCGAGGACGAGGAAGCATTGCGGTGGCTGGCGCGGGCCGCCCACATGCGGCCGGACGGCAGCAAGGATGCCCTCGGCGTCCTCAACGCCGAAATCAAGCGCAACGCCCACCGGGTGCGGCGCCTGCACGCCAAATTGTTCTACCGCCCACTGCTCGAATCGGTGGCTCGGATCGACAAGGATGCTCTGCGGCTCAGTCCCGACGCGGCAATCCGGCAGTTGGCGGCGCTGGGATACACGGCACCCGAGAACGCCCTCGGACATCTGACGGCGCTCACGAGCGGTGCGTCCCGAAAGGGCCGCATCCAGGCGCTGCTGCTGCCGACGTTGCTCGAATTCCTCGGTGACACACCGGACCCCGACGCGGGGTTGCTCGCCTACCGCAGGCTGTCGGATGCGATGAACGACCAGACATGGTTCCTGCGTCTGCTCCGTGACGAGGCGTCCGTGGCCGAGCGACTGATGACCGTGCTGGGTTCGTCGGCCTACGTTCCAGACCTGCTGATCAAGGCCCCCGATGTGGTGCGGTTGTTTGCCGATTCCCCGGGCGGCCCGCGCCTGCTGGAATCGAAACCGGAGGACGTCGCGCGGGGAATTCTGACGGCGTCGGCACGCCACGACGATCCGGCGCGCGCCATCGCGGCCGCGCGGTCCCTGCGCCGGTACGAACTGGCCCGGATCGCCTCCGCCGACATTCTCGGCATGCTCGACGTGCCCGGGGTGTGCCGGGCGCTGTCCTCGGTGTGGGCGGCCGTCCTCAACTCCGCGCTGACCTCGGTGATCAACGCGAGCGAGAAGGAGCTGGGCGAACCGGCACCCGCAACGTTCACGGTGATCGGGATGGGCCGGCTCGGTGGCGGTGAGCTGGGCTACGGATCCGACGCCGACGTGCTCTTCGTGTGCGAGCCCCGCGAGGGCGTCGACGAGACCGTCGCCGTCAAGTGGGCCAACGGAGTCGCCGACAAGGTGCGCTCGCTCCTGGGTGCGCCCAGCACGGATCCACCACTCGAGGTCGACACCGGGTTGCGGCCGGAGGGTCGTAGCGGTCCCGTCGTGCGCACGCTCGCGTCGTACGAGGCCTACTACGCACAGTGGGCGCAGGCCTGGGAGATTCAGGCGCTGCTGCGAGCACACCACGTTGCCGGCGACGCCGACCTCGGACTGCGCTTCCTGCACATGATCGACAAGACGCGTTACCCCGAAGGCGGGGTGTCAGAGCAGGCGGTACGCGAGATCCGGCGCATCAAGGCGCGGGTCGACTCGGAGCGGTTGCCTCGCGGCGCCGACCCCGCCACGCACACCAAACTCGGCCGCGGCGGGCTCGCCGACATCGAGTGGACTGTGCAGCTGATCCAGCTTCGCCACGCCCACGACATCGAGTCGCTCCACAACACGTCGACCCTCGAAACTCTCGACGCCATCGGGGCCGCAGAACTGCTCAGTGAGGCGGACGTCGAACTGCTACGCGACGCGTGGATCACGGCGACGAAAGCCCGCAACTGCCTGGTGCTGGTGCGCGGTAAGCCCACCGACCAGCTGCCCGGCTCCGGTCGCGTCCTGTCCGCGGTCGCACAGATTGCCGGCTGGGGTAGTGACGACGCGGGCGGGTTCCTCGACCATTACCTGCGCGTCACCCGACGGGCCAAAGCAGTGGTGGAGAGGGTCTTCGGCGGGTGATCGCCGCCTGGGGAGTGCGAGCGCTCACTGCCCTCGGGTGGTGCGCGGTGCTCGTCGGGGTGTTCGGTGTGGTGCTCCGATTCCTCGACGTGCACAACCAACGACTCCTCGTGCTGGCGTCGGCCGCCCCCTATTTGATGGCCGCGGCCGCGGTCGGGGTGCTGGTTCTCGGAGTGACGCGGCACTGGGTCGGATTCGGCGTGGCCCTGACAGTCGCGGCGGTAGCCACGCTGTCGCAGGCGCCGCTCTATCTGGCGAACGGCTCGGCGCCGGCATCTGGTCCGGAAGTGACTGTGATGCAAGCCAATATCTGGCTCGGCAACGCTGATCCCGATTCGCTGAGGAGGCAGATCGAGGACAACGACGTCGACGTCGTTACCGTGAACGAACTGACGCCCGAGGCTGTCGGGCGGCTCGAGGCGTCGGGTATCTCGTCTGTGTTGCCTTACTCGTTTCTGCGGCCCGGGACCGGCGGAGTAGGAACCGGGATCTGGAGCCGGTATCCGCTGTCCGAACAGATACACCACGAGGAGTTCCTGCTGACGGCGCTGTCGGCGCGGATAACCCTTCCGGACGGCGCGAGTGCCGCCGTGTACGCTCTGCATCCCGTTCCGCCCTGGCCGGTGGATTCCGCGGTGTGGGCGGGGGAGATGGACCGCATCAAGGCGTTGCTCGACGGGATCCCCGAGGACTCGGGTCCGGTGATTCTCAGCGGCGATTTCAATTCCACCCGCGATCACGTCAAGTACCGCAATCTGGTGAGCGGCCGCTTCCGGGACGCCGCCGACCAGGTGGGTGCCGGAATCCAGAACACGTATCCGGCAGACCGGCAGCCGTTTCCGCCGATGATCGCGATCGACCACATCGTGACGAGCGGGGCCCGGGCGCAGTCGGTCGAGTCGGTGGTGATCGCCGGTTCGGATCATCGGGGCTTGATCGCAACGATCACGCTCGGTCCTTGACGGTCAGGGGAGTGTCACAAATCCCTTGTCTGCCAGCCAGTTACGAGCGACGTCCGCCGGTTCCTGTCCTTCGACGTCGACGAGCCGGTTCATCTCGGTGACCTCCTCGTTGGTCAGGGCGTCCGAAATGGGCGCCATGACCTCCGCCACCTGTGGGTGGGCATCGGCGAAGTCCTTCCGCATCGTGATGGCAGGGTTGTACTTCGGGAAGAACTGCCGGTCGTCCTCGAGAAGAACCAGATCGAGCGCGATGATGCGTCCGTCGGTGGTGAACACCTCACCGAACTTGCATTGTGTGCCGTCCGCGGTGGCCTGATAGATGATGCCGGTCTGCAGGATCTGCCGGTTCGCTCTCGCGGGATCGAAGCCGTAGGTGGCGGCCAGCCCGGGGAAGCCGTCCTGTCGCACATTGAATTCCGTCTCGACGCACGTGGTGGCGGCCGCAGGGTCGCGGTTGACCAGGTCTGCGTACTGGGACAACGTGGTGATGCCGGTCTGCTCGGCGGTCTGCCTGTTCATCGCCAGGGCATACGTGTTGTTCATGGGCGCGGGCTCCACCCACACCATGGCATTGCGTTCGAGGTCTTCGTCCCGCACGGCCTCGAATTGCGCGACGGGGTCGGGCACAGGAGTCTCGTTGCCCAGATAGTTGATCCAGCCGGTTCCCGTGTACTCGTAGGTGACGTCGATCTGCCCGTCCAACTGCGCGTCCCGGGTGCTGTTCGATCCCTGGATGTTGGTGAGATCGCGCACCTCGGCGCCGGCGGCGCTGAGCGCGAACTCGATGATGTACCCGAGGATCACCTGCTCGGTGAAATCTTTGGACCCGACGGTGATCTTGACCCCCTCGAGTCCGGGGACAGGCTGGATACTGCCGGGGAGTACGGACAGCGGCAACGCGCCACCGGATTCGAGACCGCAGCCGGCCAGGAGAGTGACACTGCACGCCAACGCCGTTGCGGCAAGAGTGCGCCGGAGTCCTCGTCGCAAGGCCATCAGCGCAGTCCCTTGGGGCCCAGGAACTCCTCGGCCAGTGCACCGCACCAGTCGACCAGAAGCGCGAGCGCAACCGCGAGCACCGCGCCGACGACCAGTGTGACGTTGTCGCGCAGCTTGTATCCGGTGTCGATGAGGATGCCGAGACCGCCAGCGCTGACGAGGAAACTGAGGGTCGCGGTGCCGACGGCGAGGACGAGCGAGGTACGCAACCCGGCCAGGATGTACGGAACGGCCAGTGGCAACTCGACTTTCTGCAACACCAGGCGCGCCGTCATTCCTTGCCCGCGCCCGGCGTCGATGACGGCGGGATCGACCTGCTGCAGACCGAGCATGGTGTTGCGAAGCACAGGAAGCAACGAGTAGAACGCTATGGGCAGAACGCCGATCCAGAACCCGGTGGTGTTGGTGGCCAGGAACAGCAGCACGAGTAGCCCGATCGCCGGCGCGGCCTGACCGATGTTGGCGACACCGATGAAGACTGGTGCCAGCCTGGTGAAACCGGGGCGCGTCAGAAGGACGCCCAGGGGAACGGCGATGGCAACGACGATGGTCACGACCACGACCGTGATCAGCACATGCTGCCATGTCAGGGTGGCGATGTTCGAAGCGTTGAGACTGCCCTTCTGAGTGGCCGTGAGTTCGCGGTTGAATGCCCAGCCGAGGACCCCGGCGACGAGTACGAGCACGATCGCCGGTTGAACCAGCAACCGGGCACGTTCGGACCGGCGGGCGGCGGGGATGGTCTGTGCGACAACGGCGGTGGTCATGACGGCGGTCCCTCCACGCTCGTTTCCCCGTTCTCGCTGTCCGGCCCGTGCTCCTCCCGCATCGCGGAGAGGTGGTTCACCAGCGTGTCGATACTGATGAGACCTTCGTACTCGCCCCGTCGGCCGGTGACGACGGTCGAGGCGCTACTTTCGGCGAGCAACGCCTCGAGCGCATCCTGCAGCGTGGACTGGGTGGAGACGACCTCCTCGATCGGGTCACCGATGTCCTGCAGTGAGGAGGCGTGCGCCAGGTGGCCGAGGGACACCCAGCGGATGGGGCGATCACGTGCGTCGAGAATCAGACCCCACTTGATTTTGCGTGGTGTGATGGCCGCCCGCAGCTCGTCGACCGAACCGTCGGCATACGCGGTGGGGCAGTCGAGGAGCGGCACGTCCCGGACCCGGGTCAGCGTCAACTGTTTGAGCGACGCGTTCGCGCCGACGAAGCCGGCCACCATGTCGTTCGCGGGATTCGCGAGAATCGCATCCGGGGTGTCGTACTGCATGATGTGCGACTGATCCCCGAGAACGGCGATACGGTCGCCGAGCTTGACGGCCTCGTTGAAGTCGTGGGTGACGAAGACGATGGTCTTGCCCAGATCCGACTGCAGTCGCATCAGTTCGTCCTGCAGCAGTCCGCGCGTAATCGGATCCACCGCGCCGAACGGCTCGTCCATGAGCAGGACCGGGGGATCGGCGGCCAGGGCCCGGGCCACGCCGACCCGCTGTTGCTGACCACCCGACAGCTGCCGGGGATAGCGGTCCCGGTAGACATCGGGGTCGAGTCCCACAAGGTCGAGCATGTCGTCGGTGCGCTGGGCGATCTTCTTCTTGTCCCACCCGATCAGCCCGGGAACGGTGGCGACATTCTTGGCGATGGTCAAATGCGGGAAGAGCCCTGCCTGCTGTATCGAGTAGCCGATGCCCCGCCGCAACCTGTCGGGATCGATGGACAGCGCATCGTTGCCGCCGATCGTGATCTTGCCCGACGTCGGTTCGATGAGGCGGTTGATCATCCGCATCGTGGTGGTCTTGCCGCAGCCGGACGGGCCGACGAATACGACGATCTCGCCCGCCGGGATGCGCATCGAGACGTTGTCGACGGCCGGCCGGCTCTGGCCGGGATAGTTCTTGACCACATTCTCGAGGACGATCTCGACGCCTGAGACGGTGTCGGCGCCGGTGCGTGCTGTGTCGAGTTCAGTCACGGATCCCCCTGGAAGTGGTGAGTCGCCCGACGACCACGAAAAGGCCGTCGAGCACGAGAGCGAGAAGGACGATCAAAACGGTGCCCGTGAGGGCCTGCGGGACTGCCGTGGGGCTTCCCACCCGGGACAGTCCGGAGAAGATGAGGTTGCCCAGTCCGGGGCCCTTGGCGTACGCCGCTATGGCGAGAATTCCCATCAACATCTGGGTGCTCACCCGCATGCCGGTGAGGATCGACGGCCACGCGAGCGGCAACTCGATCCGGCTCAGCACAGCGATCCGGCTCATACCGACACCTCGTGCCGCGTCCGTCACCGCCGGGTCCACCGACGACAGACCGAGGATCGTGTTCCGGATGATCGGCAGCAGGGCGTACAGGACCAGGGCCGTCACGGTGGGAGCCACACCGAGACCCAGGATGGGGATCAGGAGGCCTAGTAGGGCGAACGACGGGACGGTGAGGATGGTGCTCGCGAGCGCTGTGGCGACGGCCGAGCCCGCCGGACTGCGATACACGACGATGCCGACGACCACCGCGACGACCGTGGCGATGACCACCGATTGCACCACAGCGCTGACGTGCAGATAGGAGTCCGTGAGCAGTTGCTGCTTCCGCGCGGAGACGAAATCCCACAGCTGCACGATGTCCACTGTGCGACACCTTTCACCCGTCGAAACCTGTTCCGAGATATTTCACAGTGCTATGCGCCGGCCCTGTACGCAGGCAAATGCGAATCTTCGGCGGGTTGTACGCGGTCAGTCGGGGCAGGGGTCGTCGATCTCGGCAGGACGGTCGCTCACTCGGTCAGAACATCAGGAGCCGGTCAGCCAGGACAGCAAGCGGCCCCGCGACCAGCAGCGGCCGATGGCCTCGGCGCGCAGAGTCGACGCGTCGAACACAGCCAGCCCGATGATGCTGTGGCCGGAGGCGCGGCGATCGCCGAGCGTCGGTATGGACGGCGCGACCCCGACTCCCTCCGCCGACACCCACACCACAACCCGGCCGGCAGCTGCGTCGCCGAGGCGGTGCAGGAAGCGCACGCGGCTTTCGAGGGACAAGCGCGACAGCGCCCACGTCGTCGTCACGACGGGCAGGGCGTCCGCGGGCACACGGGCGAAGGCCTCAGGCAGAACCTCGACGGCGTCACCTCGGAGCAGCAGCGGAGGCTCCGTCGCCGCCAGCGCGATTTCCGCATCGAGCCTGGCGACCCGCTCCGGCTGGTCCGGCCACACGCAGGCGCGTAACCAGCGGGCTTCGTCCGCGTCGGTCACGTCGACCGGATCGAGGTCGATGCCCACCCGGGCGACAACCTCGGGCATCGCCCGCGGCGGGAGGGGGCGATCTCCCACGATCGAGGACGACAGCTGTACCGGAGATGACGGGTCGCCCAGGAATTGTCGGTTGCTGTAGGTGATGCCGACGCGATCGACGGTGAGATCGAACCCGGCCGAACAGCCCACGTCGATCAGCGCAACCCTCTCCGCACCCACCCGGCTTGCAGCCTCAGCGATGGCGGGATACAGCACAGTGCAGTGACCGGTGTCATCGGCCCGCATCGTCCGGCGCACGGCGGTGGCCACCACAGAGTCGGTCATGTGCATCAGCGTGTCGATCGCCGCGCCGACGGCAGCGTCGCGGTCCGCGGCGGCATAGGCGGCGGCGAGCGCGGGGGCGTGTCCGGCGAGCGCGAGGTCGTGGAGCGCGGCGAGAATGACCGTGGGGTGCCGCTTGCGCGCCGGCGCGGCCTCGATCGCGCGCAGCGCTTCCGCGGACTCGCTCAGGGCGACGGCGATGCGATGGTACAGCGGCGATGTCGGGGCGGCATCGACCTCACCGAAGTCTCGGTACACCTGAGCGAGTGTGCGGGCCCTACTCACGATCCCGACTTTCTCTTGGACGAGCTCGGCGCTCACTTCCCCGGAACATCAGGTGGTGGGAATGGCGAAAAGCAGGGTAGACACGGCGATCGAGACACCGAACAAGGCGATCATCAGGGCGTATCCGATATTGCGCCGGCGAGGAGAAATCGTTGGGTCCATCCACCATCCGAACGCCTTGAAGGCGGCCGGAACCGCCCACCACCCCAAGAGCTGGGTGGTGACGACATTGCCGATGAACAGCGCGATGGCAACGGGGACACCGCGAGCCTCGATGAGCGGTGCACTGACGAAGTGGCCCCAGATCACCACCATCGGATACAAGACGAGGAGTACCAGGAGGTTGCTCCGCGCAACCGGAACCTCCGCGGACTGTTCGCCTTTCGCCCCGCGAAACCAGAAGTCGAAACCGTAACTGGCCCTGCGGACTCGAAGGTTCTGATTGAAGCGCGCCCCCTGTTCGAGAAGTTCGGCGCGCTCTGCCGAGTTCATCCATCGCTCGAGATTCTCTTCGGTGTCGAAGCTGAGGACGATCGTCCAATCGTCGGTGACGCCGCGGACAGGCCGCTCCACCTTGTGCCCCCGGAAGCCCGTGAACCGGGCCTCGGCGGCGGAAATCCGACGCTGCCAATCCATGAAGGCGGACTCGTCCTCCGGATCGATGCGGCAGGAGATGACCACCGACGACGCAGCCTGCGCGGCAGTCTGTTCACCGGTGAGCAGATGGACGTCCTCGTTGCCGATGAATGTGTGCTTGATCTTCGCGACGAGGGTAGTCCGTTCGGCACTGTCCAGCCATGCTCTGGCGTCGTCGATCGTGGTGAACCGTTGGACCGTTACCCAGTCGTCCTGCACGGGCGGTGACGGCGGGATGATGTCCTGATCGATGAATCCTGGACGACCCGACAGGATTTCGGCTGAGCGGTGCTCCCAGCGCAGGTACTCGTCGAAACTGGCGTCGTCGATCCTGCGTCGGAAGATGATCGACACCGGCGATTGCGCCGGATCGCGGGCGGAGCGAGGCACGCGTTCACCCCCATCGGTTCGGCCCAAGGCAGTGTGTGGCCGGGTTTCCGGATCATATCGCCGGTCTCGGTGGCAGCGAGGAGGTTCCCGTACTTCTGGAAGTCCTCCCATCCACGGCCGCCGCGGTGACGAATAATGGAGGGTCGGAGAATCACGGAAGGTGCACGATGAGCGGAGTGAGTGGGAACGGACTCGGTGATCGCCAGTTCGACGCGCTGAAGGATGCGCTCCACAGCTTGTACTCAGAACTGGACTCGGCGGGGCGAACGGACCGATTCCTCGAAGAAGTCAGCCGCGAGGCCCTCGCCCTGGTGCCGGGCGCCCATCTGGCAGGCGTCACAGTCCTTCTGGACAACGGAGATGCCACGACGAGAGCCGCCACCGACCGCTTGGTCGTCGACGTGGATCGTGTCCAGTACGACGCCGGCGACGGGCCGTGTCTCGAAGCTGCCCGCACGCAGACGATCACGCGGGCCGATTCCGAAGAAGCGACACGGCGATGGCCGTCGTTCGCACACAGCGCCCGGCGCTTGGGTGTCGCGAGCTACCTGTCCGCGCCGATACTGCTCGAGGGAAAGTACCTCGGCGCACTAAATGTATACAGCCGGGAGGCACACGGTTTCACCAGGGCAGATGCCGCCGTCCTCAACGTGCTTCTCGTTGCCGTCCGCTACGCCCTCGACGACGCCTCGCGACTCGAGGAGGCGCGCAGGCGTGGTGAGCAACTGGAGACGGCGATGAAGTCGCGTGCGGTGATCGAGCAGGCGAAGGGTGCCATCATGGCGGCCCGCCGGGTCTCCGCCGACGAGGCGTTCCAGGTTCTGGTCACCGAGTCGAAGAACCGCAACATCAAGCTGCGCGTCATCGCCGAGGAGATGCTTCGGACGCTGCAGGAAGGGTGAGGCGGCGGCGCCGCCTCGACTTCTGAACCGGCGCCGCCTGGACGATCCAATGGTCCGGAACACTGGAACGCCTGGTGTGGCGGTTACCCGAGTCGCCTGGAGTGAAACAGGTGTGCCACAGGAGAGACGAACGAGCCCATCCGCGGGAATCGGCTGCAGGCAGCCGAGACCACGGATGGGCTCGTCGGAGAAACGATCCGCGCGAAGGCGGGAACCTACGACTTACACGTCGTAGTATAGCTGGAACTCGTAGGGGTGCGGCCGCAGGTTGACCGGAGCGATCTCCTGCTCACGCTTGAGCGAGATCCAGGTCTCGATCAGGTCGGAGGTGAACACGCCACCCTCGGTGAGGTAGTCGTGGTCCGCCTCGAGGCGGTCGATCACTGCCGACAGGCTGGTGGGGGCCTGCGGGATGTTGCGGGCCTCCTCCGGCGGGAGCTCGTAGAGGTCCTTGTCGACCGGAGCCTGCGGCTCGATCTTGTTCTTGATGCCGTCCAGGCCGGCCATCATCTGCGCCGCGAAGTTCAGGTAGGGGTTACCCGAGGAGTCGGGGGCACGGAACTCGAGGCGCTTGGCCTTCGGGTTGTTGCCGGTGATCGGGATACGCACGGCCGCCGAGCGGTTGCGCTGGCTGTACACCAGGTTGATGGGGGCTTCGTAGCCCGGCACCAGGCGGTGGTACGAGTTGACGGTCGGGTTGGTGAACGCGAGCAGCGACGGAGCGTGATGCAGGATGCCGCCGATGTAGTGGCGTGCCATGTCGGACAGACCCGCGTAGCCGGCCTCGTCGTGGAACAGCGGCTTGCCGTCCTTCCACAGCGACTGGTGGACGTGCATGCCCGAGCCGTTGTCGCCGAACAGCGGCTTCGGCATGAAGGTGGCGGACTTGCCGTGCTTCCACGCGGTGTTCTTCACGATGTACTTGAACAGCTGCAGGTCGTCTGCGGCTGCGAGCAGCGTGTTGAACTTGTAGTTGATCTCGGCCTGACCGGCGGTGCCCACCTCGTGGTGACCGCGCTCGAGCTCGAAGCCCGCGTTCTGCAGGTTGGTCGAGATCTCGTCGCGCAGGTCGACGTAGTGGTCGTACGGTGCGACGGGGAAGTAGCCACCCTTGGGACGGACCTTGTAGCCCAGGTTGGGGCTGCCGTCGGCGTTGAGTTCGGCGCCCGTGTTCCAGGATGCGGAGACGGAGTCGATCTCGTAGAAGGAGCCGTTCATCTGCGAGTCGTAACGGATCGAGTCGAAGATGTAGAACTCGGCCTCGGCGCCGAAGAACGCCGTGTCGGCGATGCCCGTCGACTTCAGGTATTCCTCAGCCTTGCGGGCGACGTTACGGGGGTCGCGACTGTAGGACTCACGCGTGAACGGGTCGTGGACGAAGAAGTTCACGTTCAGTGTCTTGGCGGCACGGAAGGGGTCGATCTGCGCGGTAGCGACGTCGGGGAGGAGCATCATGTCCGACTCGTGGATCGACTGGAAGCCGCGGACGGACGAACCGTCGAACGCGAGGCCGTCCTCGAAGACATCCTGGGTGAACGCAGAGGCCGGGATCGAGAAGTGCTGCTGGACGCCGGGAAGGTCACTGAACCGAATGTCGACGTACTCGACGTTCTCGTCCGCGATGAACTTGATGACCTCTTCGGCCGTGGTGAACGCCACGCTTGTGCTCCTTAAGTCGCTTCAGCCAAGTAGATATTGGCGAATTCGTCGTGCCAGACGGTATGGACCTGGTGTTGCCCGCTGGTCAACCTTTTGTTTCCGGCATGTTACGCGTCGCAACGTCCTGGGCTTTTGCGGCCGGGTGTGACTGCGCACACAGGCCCGAACGCCAGTGTGAGGTGCCCCGAGCGGCGACGCCTATCCTGGACAGCATGGCACGTATCACCGGCTCCTGGCTCTCCGGACCCTCGGCTGCCCTGCCGAACGGGGCAGCTGAGGCGCAACAGTCCTATCGAGGTGAACGCCTCGGGCTGCCGGCGGACGGGCCCGGCGCGCTCGTCGGCACCGGCCGCCGTCTGGCGGCCCTCATGATCGACTGGGTGTCGTCGGCGGGCGTGGCCGCGCTGATCATCGGCGACAATCCACTCGAAGGCCCGTTGTCGAGCGTCACGTTGCTCGTGTGGTTCGTCGTCGGGATCGCCGCCGTCACCTTGTTCTCCTTCACTCCCGGGCAGTTGTGCCTGGGAATACGGGTGGCGCGGGTGGACGGCCCCGTGCGTGTCGGCTTCGTCCGTGCGCTGGTGCGTCAGGCCCTGCTCGTCTTCGTCGTGCCGGGCACCATCACCGATGTCGACGGCCGCGGCATGCAGGACCGCGCCACCGGCACCGCCCTCGTGCGCACACGCTGACTCCGACCTCGACGAAAACGCCGATGCCGGGCCGATGCAGTCGAGCTGCATCGGCCCGGCATCGGGCTTGTGTGACAGAGGCGAACTCAGCGACGACGGATGGTGCGCTGCACCCCGCGCATCTTGGCGCCGCCCGGCATGGGGCCCTTGGGTAGTGCGGCACCGCCGCTCCGGCTGCTCAACGCCGCGAGACGCGACTCGATAGCGTCCATGCGCTTGGTGTCGATGTTCTTCGGGAGCTTGTTGAGGTACTTCTGCAGCTGCGAGAGCGGTACCTGCCCCTCGTCGTTGCCGATGACGATGTCGTAGATCGGCGTGTCACCGACGAGTCGAGCGGTCTTCTTCTTCTCCTGCGCGAGTAGCGATTTGACCCGCTGCGGTGATCCCTCGGCGACGAGGATGACGCCGGGGCGTCCGATCACTCGGTGCACGGCATCGAGCTGAGTGGTACCTGCGACAGCGCTCGTCACTCGCCAGGCACCCTGCATGTTGTCGAGCGCCCACGCCGCGGCGCCCGCCTGCCCTTCGGCTTTTCCGTACACAGTCTTCTGCACACGCCGGCCGAAGATGATGAACGCTCCGAGGACGCCGAGCAGGAGACCGATGGGCAGCAGAAGCCACTGGATGCCCCAGATCAGACCGACGAGGAAGAACACCACCGCGAGTCCGACCAGGGTCCCGAGCATGAGCGGCAGCAGCAGCTTGTCGTCCTTGCGCTGCATCTGGAAGGCCTGCCAGAGCTGGGTTCTACGCTCCTTCGATGCCTGCCTGCGAGCTGCCTTGGCGGCTGCTTTCGCTTCCTTGCCGGGTTTGCCCGCTTTACCAGATTTACTGCCGTTCGCCATGCTGTTCAGGATACGTCCCCAACACTCGGGACCGATGACCCGTCCGGTGTTGGTCGACGTCGTCGCTTCGCGTTACCGTGCGAGCCTGGCCATGAGGGAGCTCGCCTCCTGTGACGCACTGCCGCCCTCCGCGAGATGTGCTTGCCCGGCGGGCAGTTCACGGCCGTGGTGGGCCATCGCCTGCGCGTACAGGCGGCCGGCCCGGTAGGAGGAGCGGACCAGTGGTCCGGCCATCACGCCGGCGAAGCCGATCTCTTCGGCGGTGGTGGAGTGCGCCACGAATTCCTCCGGCTTGACCCACCGCTCGACGGGGTGATGCCGCGGCGAG
This sequence comes from Rhodococcus sp. MSC1_016, assembly GCF_023667485.2. Taxonomy (NCBI): domain Bacteria; kingdom Bacillati; phylum Actinomycetota; class Actinomycetes; order Mycobacteriales; family Nocardiaceae; genus Rhodococcus; species Rhodococcus sp. MSC1_016. The sequence continues at coordinate 2,870,071 of NZ_JAMOZI020000001.1, read as the reverse complement.
GGCCGCAGGTACTGGGTGATGGTGATGATGTCGCAGCCGGCGTCGTGCAGGTCGTGCAACGCCTGAGTGACCTCGTCGGGGGTTTCACCCATTCCCAGGATCAGGTTCGACTTGGTGACGAGTCCGTCTTCGCGGGCGGCGGTGATCACGTCGAGGCTGCGCTGGTAGCGGAACGCCGGGCGGATGCGCTTGAAGATGCGGGGCACGGTCTCGACGTTGTGGGCGAGGACCTCGGGGCGGGTGGCGAACACCTCGGCGAGTTGCTCGGGTTTGGCGTTGAAATCCGGGATCAGCAGTTCGACGCCGGTGCCGGGGTTGAGCTGGTGGATCAGCCGCACGGTTTCGGCGTAGAGCCAGGCGCCGCCGTCGGGGAGGTCGTCGCGGGCGACACCGGTGATGGTCGAGTAGCGCAGGCCCATGGCCTGGACGGACTCGGCGACGCGGCGGGGTTCGTCGCGGTCGAGGTCGTCGGGTTTGCCGGTGTCGATCTGGCAGAAGTCGCAGCGGCGGGTGCATTGCTGCCCGCCGATGAGGAAGGTGGCCTCGCGGTCTTCCCAGCATTCGTAGATGTTGGGGCAGCCGGCTTCTTCGCAGACGGTGTGCAGGCCCTCGCGTTTGACGAGGCTTTTGAGCTCGGAGTATTCCGGGCCCATCTTCGCTCTCGTCTTGATCCAGTTCGGCTTGCGTTCGATCGGGGTCTCCGCGTTTCGGATCTCGAGGCGGAGCAATTTGCGTCCTTCTGGGGCCACAGTCACGCAGACGATGGTACGCCCGGCCCGAGGTACCCGGCGGGCCGGGGACGCCCGTCAGCCGTACTGAACAGTAGTGAAGGTGGGGGTCGACGAAGAGCGCTGGGCGGCCGCGGCAGCGTCGAACTCGACCCGTTCGATGTCGTGATCGGTGATCGGCAGAGTGCCGTCGAGTGCGGCCAGGACCGCTTCGGTCACGGCGGGAGTGACCTCGTCGACCGTCACGTCGCGGCCGAGTTCGTGCGAAAGCGTGGTGACCCCGGCGTCGCGGAGGCCGCAGGGAATGATGTTGTCGAAACCCGTGAGGACCGAGTTGCAGTTCAGCGAGAAGCCGTGCAAAGCGACGCCCCGCTGCACTCGGACGCCGATGGCGGCGATCTTGCGCTCCGGTAGCCACTGCCCCTCGGTCAGGGAGGCAGCCAGCCACACACCGGAACGACCCTCGACCCGGCCGCAGTCCAGGCCGAGGTCGGTGCAGACGGTGATCAGTGCCTGCTCGAGGCGGCGCACATACTTCACGACGTCTACCGGTTCGGCGAGCTTCAGGATCGGGTAGCCGACGAGCTGGCCGGGGCCGTGCCAGGTGATTTTCCCGCCGCGGTCGACGTCGATCACGGGCGTGCCGTCACTCGGCAGGTCCTCGGGTTGCGTCCGACGCCCGGCGGTGTACACGGGCGGGTGCTCGAGGAGCAGCAGCGTATCGGCGCCGATGTCCTCCGCGCGTTGGGCAGCGAGCTCACGCTGACGATTCCATGCATCGACGTAATCGATCAGGCCGAGATTCTCGACGGTGATCGGGTCGCGGCTGAAACGGGCGGAAAGTGGCACGCTGCTCATGTGCTAGAGATTACGCCCGGCTCGAGTTGCCGCGGACGTGACCTCCTTCACCGCACGAGGCAGGCATCGAGTGCCTCACCGATCGTGTTGTGGCGAAAAGAGAAGCCGCACGCCTCCAGAACGGTGGGGATGGCGCGCTGGCCCGCCAGGATGCCTTCTCTCGCGAACTCGCCGAGCAGTGCGTTCAAGGCGAAACCCGGGACGATCCAGGGCGCCGGACGGTGCAGGGTCCGCGCCACCGCACTATTGAACTCGGCATTGGTCACGGGTGCGGGCCCGGTGAGATCGACCGGTCCGTCGACGTCGTCGCGGGCGAGGAGGAACTTGATGGCATCCACCTCGTCCTCCAGCGAAATCCATGACAGGTACTGGCGGCCGTCCCCGAGGCGTCCACCGAGGCCGATCGAATACAGCCGCCGCAGCTTGCCGAGCAGCCCACCCCGCGGTGAGAGGACGATCCCGCTGCGGATCAGAACCGTCCGGACGTTCGACGCGACCGCAGGAGCTGCGGCCGCCTCCCAGTCGCGACAGGTGTCGGCGAGGAACCCGGTACCCGATGGCGAGCTTTCGTCGACGACGGTATTGCCCGTGTCGCCGTAGTAGCCGACAGCGCTGGCGCTGACGAACGCGGGGACGCGAGCCTCCGCAACCGCCTCGGCCAGGACGTCGGTGGCTGCGATGCGGCTGTCCCGGATCAGTTGTTTGTACGCCCCGGTCCATCGTTTGTCACCGATGCCGACACCACACAGATTCACGACCGCGTCGGCGTCGGTGAGGATCGCCGTGTCGAGCCGGTCCTTCTGCGGATCCCACCGCGATTCGTCGGGTCCGGCCGTTGCCCGCCGCACCAGCCGGACGACGTCGTGGCCGTCGCCACGTAGAGACGAGACAAGTGCAGTTCCGATCAGCCCCGAGGAGCCGGCGATGACAACGCGCATGTGCAACAGCCTCCTTCACAAGGCAGGGGCACCATTCCGGAATGAATGGTGCCCCTGCGCGAATCCGAACCGAACCGACTCGGTGTGCTCCGCGAACTACAGGCCGAGATCAGCCTCGAACGAAGCCTCCTCCAGGCGATGCTTGACCGTGGTCAGGAAGCGTCCGGCATCGGCGCCGTCCACCAAGCGGTGGTCGTACGTCATCGGCAGGTAGCACATCGAGCGGACGCCGATGGATTCGCTGCCGGACTCGTCCGTCACGACGACCGGGCGCTTGACGATCGCGCCGGTACCGAGCATCGCCGCCTGCGGGGGCACGAGGATCGGGGTGTCGAACAGGGCGCCCTGGCTACCGATGTTCGTGATGGTGAACGTGCCACCCGACAGCTCGTCGGGCTTGAGGCCACCGGACCGGGCGCGCTTGGCGATGTCGGCGATGGCGCGGGCCAGCCCGGCGAGCGACAGATCACCGGCGTTGTGGATCACCGGGGAGAGCAGGCCCTGCTCGGTGTCGACCGCGATGCCCAGGTGCTCGGCGTCGTAGTAGGTGATCTGCTTGTTTGCCTCGTCGTAGCTGGCGTTGACGTTCGGGTGCGACTTCAACGCCTCGACGACAGCCTTCGCGAAGAACGGGAGGAACGTGAGCTTGACGCCCTCGCGCTCGAGGAAGGTGTTCTTGGCCCGCGCACGCAGTGCGGCGATCCTGGTGACATCCACCTCGAAGGTCTGGGTGAGCTGCGCCGTAGTCTGCAGCGACTCCCGCGTCTTCGTCGCCGTGATCTGGCGAATACGGTTGGCCTTCTGCGTCGTTCCGCGCAGGTGGGCCAGCTCCGGGCGGACTCCGGCTGAGGTGGGCGCCGGTGCCGAGGCGGCCGCCGCGGGGGCCGATGCCGGTGCTGCTGCGGGAGCCTTCTTGGCCTCCGCCGCCGCGAGGACGTCCTGCTTGCGGATGCGTCCACCGACGCCGGTGCCCGTGATCGAGGACAGGTCGACGCCGTTGTCCGCGGCGAGCTTGCGGACGAGGGGAGTGACGTACGGGGTGCTGTCGCCGGACGGTGCAGCGGGTGCCGACGTCGCGGCCGAGGGTGCCGGTGCGCTCTTGGCGGGCTCCGCCTTCGCGGGCTCAGGCTTGTGTTCGGGCTTCGGTTCCGGCTTCGGCTCTGCCTTCGCAGGTTCCGGCTTCGGCTCTGCCTTTGCGGGCTCCGGGGTCGGCTCGGGTGCCGCAGCAGGCTTCGCGGCGGGAGCGCCGGATCCGATGACGGCGAGCTGACCGCCGACCGAGACCGTGTCGTCTTCCTGCGCGCTGATCTCGAGGAGGGTTCCTGCCACGGGCGACGGGATTTCGGTATCGACCTTGTCGGTCGAGACCTCGACGAGCGGCTCGTCGACGGCAACCTCGTCACCGACGGCCTTGAGCCACCGGGTCACGGTGCCTTCGGTGACCGACTCGCCCAGTTCGGGCATCGTCACCGGGGTGCCGTCGGAGCTTCCGTTGCCGGACGAAGCCGGTGCGGATTCGGCGGCCGGTGCCTCCTGAGCGGGTTCCGCGGCCGGCTCTTCGGCCGGCTCTTCCGCGGCCGGCTCGGGTGCGGAGTCGGACGACGGCGCTTCACCGTCGTCACCGATCACGGCAAGCTCGCCACCGATTTCCACGGTGTCGTCTTCCTGAGCGACGATTTTGCTGAGCACGCCGGCCACGGGGGACGGGATCTCCGTGTCCACCTTGTCCGTGGAGACTTCGAGCAAGGGTTCGTCAACTTCGACCGTGTCTCCTTCCTGCTTGAGCCATCGCGTGACAGTTCCCTCGGTGACACTCTCACCAAGCGCTGGCATCTGGACGGAGAAGGCCATGTCTTTTGACTCCTCGACAGTTGTGTTCGGGTTGTTGAATTTTGTCGACTTGTGGTCGTGAACCATTGTGCTCGAGATGCACATATCTTGCGGCTACTCGCAGGTAATTCCGATTCGTCGTCACCCACTCGCTGTGTCGGCGCTCCACATCTTTCCATTGATCGGAGGCGCGCGTCCGTCGAGGGTTCCCCCACGTCGGCTCGGGTGTGTCGCGACGTTCGCCCTACTGGCGAGTAGTTTCCGATCGCGGCACCGAGCGGAAGTTGCCTGGCAAACTGGGGGAACCGTGCCGGCACCGACCGGCGCACGCTTCCGAGGAGGCCCGACGTGGGGTTGTTCGACCGTTTCTCGCGGCCACGACCGGGCCGCCGATCCCAGGCATCGCCCGAGGACGCTTCCTATCTGGCGAATTGGGCGCGAACTCACCTCGGCGTCGAGGCTTATGTGGAACCGCAGACCACGGTGACCGAGGTCACCGTGGTCTTGGTCGCCGCCGACGGGGAATGGACCCGGCGCCGCGTCGGCGGCGAGCGGGGCGCCCGCAAGCTCGGCGAAGATCTGCAGATCCCCGTCTACGACGTCCGCAAGACCGGTTACCCGCAGCGCATGCGCGACCACGACGCGCGGCGGCGCATCGAACGCCGACGCGAGCGGGAACGCGACCTCTAGGCGGCTTCGCCGCCCGTGCGCCTTTTTGGTAGCGGCGACAACCAGAAAGGCGCACGAGCGCGGAGCGCCTAGCCGTTGGCTGCGATGTCCTCGATCACCGAAATCATGGTGCGCACCGGGACTCCGGTGCCGCCACGCCCGGTGTACCCCCACGGGCCCGACGAGTTGTAGGCCGGTCCGGCGACGTCGATGTGTGCCCACTGGACGCCGTCGGCGACGAACTCTTTGAGGTACAGCCCCGCGGCCAGCATGCCGCCCCAGCGGTGGTTGGTGACGTTGGCGAGGTCGGCGACCTTCGAATCCAGGTCCGCACGCAGCTCCGTGGGGAGCGGCATCGCCCAGGCGTTCTCGCCGATCGCCTGCGAGATCGACGCGACCCGGTCCCGGAATTCGTCGGTGCCCATTACGCCGGGTGTACGAGTGCCGAGCGCGACCACCTGCGCGCCGGTGAGAGTGGCGGTGTCGATGAGGTAATCGGGGTCGTCCTCGCAGGCGCGGACGATGGCGTCGGCGAGAATCAGGCGCCCTTCGGCATCGGTGTTGATGACCTCCACCGTGGTCCCGCCGTACTGGGTCAGTACGTCACCGGGACGCTGGGCGGTGGACGAGGGCATGTTTTCAGCCATCGGCACGGTGGCGATGACGTCGACGGGCAGTCCGAGTTTCGCCGCGAGGACAACCGTGGCGACGACTGCTGCCGCGCCGCCCATGTCGGAGGTCATGTTCTCCATGCCCGCAGCAGGCTTGATCGAGATGCCGCCCGTGTCGAACGTGATGCCCTTGCCGACGAGCGCGACCTTGGGGGCGTTCCGCTTCTTCGCCGAGTAGCTCAGCCGGACCAGTCGAGGAAGGCGCGACGACCCCTTGCCCACGCCGAGGATCCCGCCGAACCCGTTCTTCTCCAAGGCCTTCTCGTCGAGGATCTCGACCTTCAGCCCGGACTCTGTGCCGAGAGTCTTTGCGCGCTCGGCGAATTCGGCCGGAAACAGGTGGCTCGGGGGAGTGTTGACGAATTCGCGTGCGGTGGCGACGGCCTCGGCGATCGCGGCCGACCTGGCCAGCGTCTCCTTGGCTTCCTTCGCGCGGGGGGACGACACGAGAAGCTCGACCCGCGAGACCGGCTGTGCCTCCGGTCCGGGCGCGGATTTCGCCGACTTGAACTCCGTGAATCGGTACGCGCCGAGCGCGAAACCCTCGGCCGCGGCGCCGAGATCCAACGACGACAGGGTGGTGGCGACGGTATCGACACCGCCGAGTGAGCGGGCCGCCGCCCCCGCGGACCGGCGGATCTGCTCCGCGTCGAGCTTGTCGGCGCCGCCGAGCCCGACCGCGAGGACGCTGTCGACCGGGAGCGTGTCGGGAGCGGGGATACGCGTGGTCTCCTCCGCCTTGCCCTTGGCTCCGACCGCGACGAAACGGTCGAGGAGTCCGGCGAGGACCGATTCGTCGACGATGCCGTCGCCCAGCGCGATCTCGGGGCCGTTCGACGTGGACGTCAGCCCGATCACCAGCACGTCCACCCGCTTGCCGACAGTGCCTGCAAGGGCGAGTTGTGGTCCGAGGGGTCGAGCTGTGCGAGTGCTCACGGTGTCTCCTGAAGCAGTTCGGGGTTCGGGTCGTGCCGGGCCGGTCCGGCGCTCGTCCCGATGGTAGTGCGCGTGTGCCGTCACCGACGCGGGGTGCTGCGGGGTCCGATAGGTTTGTGGCCATGACCGAGGAGCAACTCTCGCAAGGGCCGATTCACGCCGTTCACGTCGAACTCGGGGCCACGTTCGCGCCCTTCGGTGGATGGGAGATGCCCGTGTCGTATGCGGGGGTCGTCGCCGAGCACACTGCCGTGCGGGAATCGGTGGGCGTGTTCGACGTCAGTCATCTGGGCAAGGCTCTCGTGCGCGGCAAGGGAGCCGCAGCTTTCGTCAACTCCGCGTTCACCAACGATCTGGACAAGATCGGCCCCGGTAAGGCGCAGTACACGCTCTGCTGTACCCCCTCCGGCGGAGTGATCGACGACTTGATCGCCTACTACGTGAGCGCCGAAGAGGTGTTTCTCGTCCCCAACGCCGCCAACACCGCTGACGTGGTCGCGGCGCTGGCGGCCAAGGCGCCCGAAGGTGTCACCGTCGACAACTGCCACCGCGATTTCGGTGTCATCGCAGTTCAGGGGCCGAAGTCGCCGGAAGTGCTCGCCGCGCTGGGCCTGCCGACCGACATCGAGTACATGGGCTTCGCGGACGCCACGTGGGAAGGCGTGCCCGTGCGGGTGTGCCGTAGCGGGTACACCGGCGAAATCGGATTCGAAGTCCTGCCCCGCTGGGAGGACAGCGAGAAATTGTTCCGGGCCGCGGTCGAGCAGGTTCGGACCCGCGGTGGTCAGGTCGCGGGTCTCGGCGCCCGCGACACCTTGCGGACCGAAATGGGATATCCGCTGCACGGTCACGAGTTGTCCTTGGAAATTTCTCCGCTGGAGGCACGGTGCGGATGGGCGATCGGGTGGAACAAGCCGAAGTTCTGGGGCAAGGAAACCCTGGCCGACGAGAAGGCTGCCGGACCCGCCCGCAAGCTGTGGGGCATCAAGGCGCTCGACCGCGGGGTGCTGCGAGCAGGGCAGAACGTCCTCCGCGACGGTGAGCCGATCGGCGAGACCACGTCGGGCACCTTTTCGCCCACACTCAAGGTCGGTATCGCCCTCGCTCTGCTCGATTCGGATGCCGGTGTCGCGGCCGGTGACGCTGTCGACGTGGATGTGCGCGGACGCGCGTTGCGGGCGGAGGTCGTGTCTCCGCCCTTCGTGAAGACCAGCACCAAGTAGCCGCTGCGGGTCGACCCTCTCGGGCGCTGGGGAGCAGGAGGCGTTCGATAGGATCACCGGCATGACAGGTGTCACCGAGTTCATTCGCGTCCCGCATCCTTCCCCCGCCTCGGATGAGGCGCGGCGAGAGATATTGGCGGCGCCCGGATTCGGTCGGTACTTCACGGACCACATGGTGTCGATCACCTACTCCGCCGTCCACGGTTGGCACGACGCCCGGGTGGAACCCTACGGTCCGCTCCAACTCGATCCGGCGGCCATGGTGCTGCACTACGGGCAGGCCATCTTCGAGGGACTCAAGGCGTACCGGCAGCCGGACGGTGGCATCGCGACGTTCCGCATCGAGGCAAACGCCGAACGACTCGTCACCTCGGCTCGTCGGCTCGCGATGCCCGAACTTCCCGCCGAGTTGTTCGTCAAGTCGATCACCGAACTCCTCGACGTCGATCACGAGTGGGTGCCTGCCGCCGGCGGTGAGGATGCGCTGTATCTGCGTCCTTTCATGTTCTCCACCGAGGCCGGCCTGGGGGTCCGGCCGGCCGACGAGTACCGCTACCTCCTGATCGCCTCGCCTGCGGGGGCATACTTCCCGCGCGGGGTGAAACCGGTCAGCGTGTGGCTTTCGACGGAGTACGTGCGCGCGGCTCCCGGAGGAACCGGCGCGGCCAAGTTCGCCGGCAACTACGCGGCTTCGCTTCTCGCCCAGGCGCAGGCGGCCGACGAAGGCTGCGATCAGGTGGTGTGGCTCGACGCCCTCGAACGTGCATACGTCGAGGAAATGGGCGGAATGAATCTCTTCTTCGTCTACGGGTCCGGTTCCGATGCCCGCCTCGTCACACCCTCGCTGTCCGGCTCGCTGCTTCCGGGCATCACCCGGAATTCGCTGCTGACCCTGGCAACCGACGCCGGTTTCGCAGTCGAGGAACGTCGTATCAGCACCGAGGAATGGCGAACCAAGACCCTGTCGGGAGAGATCACCGAGGTATTCGCCTGCGGCACCGCGGCAGTCATCACCCCGGTGGGGCGGGTCAAGTCGGCAGAGGGCGAGTTCGTCGTCGCCGACGGGGAGCCGGGAGAGGTCACCATGGCCCTTCGGGACACCCTTACCGGGATTCAGCGTGGCACGTTCGCCGACACCCACGGCTGGATGCACAAGCTGCGCTGAATCGGGGCTTCTCGGCGGTCGCTCAGAGGAGGAAACCGACCGCTGAGGCCGCAACCGTGATCTCGATCGCGGCACCCAGCACGTCACCGTTCACGCCTGCGAACCGGCGGACACAGTGCGCCACCAACAGAGCCGACAGGGCGAGAGTCACCGCGACGACGATGATCCCGTGCCACCAGTCGGGGCCGCACCACGCCGCTGCTGCTAGCAGCGGGACCGTCCAGGCGAACGCCGTCCACCACGACTGCGTTTCGGCAACGAGTGCGCCGAAACCTTCGGTGGCGGAAGCCGGAACTCCACGGCGGCAAGCGAATACGACGGCGACCCGCCCGGTCGCCACGGCGACTGCTACGGCCCCGAACTGTCCTGCAACGGCGAGTGAACCGAAAGCAAGAGCCTGTGTCCCGAGGCAAATCAGCAGGGCACACACGCCGAACGGGCCTGCGCCGCCGCTGTGCATCACAGCCTTTGCGCGTTCCGGCGGCCCGTAACACCCGAGACCGTCGACCGTGTCGGACAACCCGTCGATGTGCATGCCACGAGTGGCGAGCGCGAGAGCCCCGACCGTCAACAGTCCTCCCAGGGCCGGGTTCAGTCCTGCCGACACCAGGAGCCACAGCAGGCCGGCAGCGAACACGCCCAGAGCCGCACCGGTCACGGGTGCATATCGGATCGCGCGCCCGCCTGCCGCACGGTCCACGCTGTCGGGGCCGCGGAGCGGGAGCACGGTCAACCAGGAAAACGCCAGCAACAAGCCAGACACGATCAGTCCACGTCGGCGACGTCGGCCTCGGTGACGTCGCCGGTGCTGACTCCCGCCTCGTCGAACGTCGCCATGAATGCGAGTGTGGCGACGGCGCCTTGCAGGATCGGTAGTGCGGCCACCGCGCCCGACCCCTCACCCAAGCGCATGTCGAGTTCGAGGAGAGGGTCCAGCTGCAGGTGTTTCAGGGCGATCGTGTGTGCCGGTTCGGTCGACCGGTGTCCCGCGAGCCACCACGCGCGGGCGCCATGGGCCAGTTCCTCGGCAACCATGGCAGCGGCCGTGACGACGACGCCGTCGAGGATCACCGGCGTCCGGCGCGCGGACGCCTGCGCGAGAAAACCTGCCATCGCTGCGATGTCCGCGCCCGACACGGTGCGTAACAAGGCCACCGTGTCACGGACGACGGGCCGAGCGCGGCGGAGGGTGTCGCGGATCACCGCCGTCTTTCGTATCCACCCGGCGTCGTCGATACCGGTTCCCCGGCCCACCGCTGCGACGGGCTCGGTGTCCGTCAGCGCCGCGATGAGCACCGTGGCAGGGGTGGTGTTGCCGATTCCCATGTCTCCGGCGATGAGAAGATCAGCGCCGGAGTCTATTTCGTAGTCCGCGATGGAGCGTCCGGCTTCGATCGCCCGTAGGGTCTCTTCGGTAGTGAGTGCGTCCTCGCGGTCGATCACCCCCGACGAGCGCCGCACCTTGTACGCCGACACCGTCGGATCGGTGTCGCCGTCGACCGACATGTCGACCACGCGCACACTGGCACCCGCTCGGTCGGCGAGAGTGTTGACCGCGGCCCCACCGCCGAGAAAATTGGCGACCATTTGCGCCGTCACTTCGGGGGGATACGCCGACACCCCGGTGCGCGCGACTCCGTGATCCCCGGCGAAGACCACGACGCGGGCCCGCTCGAAAGGTGCGGGCGGACATATTCCCTGGCATGCCGATGCCCAGCATGCGAGTACCTCGAGCCGTCCCAGTGAGCCGGCCGGTTTGGTGAGCTGCAGCTGACGGGCTTCGGCCGTGCGGCGGATCGTGTCGTCCGGCGGGGAAACTGGATCGAACCGACCGGGGTCGTTGCTCACGGACTCGCTCGTCACGCTTGGCCTCTCGTTCGACTGGGAACTGTTGTCCCGGATGCATTCGCGGCGGGTAGGTCTTTCAGGGTCATGGTCAGCCCGGCCACCACGAGGACTGCCCGATCGCAGACCTCGGCCAGCCGGGCGTTGAGGGCGCCGATTTCGTCGCGGAAGAGGCGTCCGGAGCGGGTCTCCGGGATGACCCCGAGGCCGACCTCCGGTGTCACGAGGACGAGGTCACCGGCGTAGTCCCGGACGCTCGCGACCAGTTCCTCCACCTCGCCTGCGAGGGTGCCTCGCGGCAGATCCCAGGCGCCGGCGGCGTCGAACTCCACGGTCAGCCAGGTGCCCAGATCGTCCACCAGGGTGACAGGGGCATCGGTGGACGACCGCAATTGTTCGGCGAGGTCGCGGCCCGGGGCAGTCTCGATCGTGGTCCAGGTGGCGGGACGGCGGACTCGGTGCTGCTCGACGCGGTCCTCCCAATCGACATCGCTGGGATCACGGCGACTGGTGGCGAGGTAGCGGACCGATTCGGTACCCGCGAGAGTGTGCGCCAGCCGTTCGGCGTATGCCGACTTCCCGGATCGTGCGCCGCCGAGAACTAGGGTTCGCGAGGACCTGTGGGGGAGATCCGGTCGGTTCGGGGGCTCGGCAGGGGGCACGGACCCCAACGCTACCAACCCGACAATTTGGCAGTATTCTGACGTACATCGTCATTTGCGCCACTGTTGGCCGGAAGTAGTCGAGCGGAGACTTTCAGCCATGACTGAGTTCCTCGCCCTCGTAGCGCTCTTGGTAGCGCTGAACGCGGCCGTGATGTTCGCCGGGAAACGCCTGGGCACGCCACGCCCGTGGCTTCGCCGCAGCTTCCGCGACAACTTTTTCCGGCCGGCAGCCCCGCCTGCGGATCAGTCGGATGGCCACGACGCCGAACTCGGCCGACTACTCGCCGAGTCGCACCGCGCGCCGCATCACTGACGCAAAGAGGGTGAGTCCTAGATCGCGTCGCCCGGACGAACCCGGGGCTTCGGAGCGCGAAGCTTACGAATCTGCGACGCCCGAACGAACGCATACCAGCCAAGTTTGAAGCCGCCGTCGATCGTATCCGGGAAGCGCTCGCGCACCCGGGAGTTGATCTTGCGACCCAGCCACACGCCTTCTGCGGCCATGAACAGCATCATCACGAGCATCGCCAGCGTCACGATCGCCTGCAGGGCGGGGCTGACGAACATCGCCATGATCAGTACCAGCGCCAGTGGCATGAAAAGTCCGACGAGGTTGCGCCGGGCGTCGACGATGTCGCGGACATACGCGCGGACCGGCCCCTTGTCGCGCGGCAGGAGGTACTTGTCCTCCCCGGCGAGCATGCGGGCGCGCCGCTCGGACGCCGTGGCCCGCCGTTCCGCGGCAGCGATCTTGCGTTCTTCCTTGCTGCCCCGCGTGGCTTTGCGGCGTGCCCGCGCCTCTTTCGCTGTCAGAGGTGCCGGTGCCACAGGTCCTCGCCGCCTCGCTTCCGCGTCGCGGCGTTTAGGAGTCGGACGGCCCTTGCCGACCTGTTCGGCAGACTCGGGTTCCGGTGCCGTGGACGGCGCGACCGTCTCGGCATCCCGCTTGTCTGAATTGTCCGAATCACCGCGGCGTAGCAATTTCACTCTTCCAGCCTATGGGAAGACGCGGCCACGAGGAAAACTGCCCTCGCACCGAAATGCGGGGTGGCCTCGGGCGGGCGAAGGCTTCGTGGGTGTGAGGACTTGCCCGGCTTTCGGTAGACGGGTGCGTTACTATCTGCGTATGAATGCAGATAAAGGTTCATGCCGTCGGCGCTTGCCGGACGATCAGGTTGATCTGGTGGTCGAGGTCTTCCGCATGCTGGCCGATTCCACCCGCGTCCAGGTGCTGTGGGCGTTGGTGGATCGAGAGTTGTCGGTGAATGACCTGGCCGAGCATGTGGGAAAGCCCGCCCCGTCGGTGTCGCAGCATCTGGCGAAGCTGCGGATGGCGCGTTTGGTGCGTACGCGGAAGGAAGGCACCCAGGTGATCTACCGGCTGGAGAATGATCACATCCGCCAGTTGGTGACCGACGCGGTGTTCAATGCGGAGCATGCCGGGCCGGGTGTTCCGGGGCATCACCGCACCGGTGACGAGTTGCGGATTCTGCATCCCGAGCGAAAGTCGGGTCGGGCTCCGTCTTCGGCAGGTGCCGATATTCCGGCTCCCGCACGTGCGGAAGGTGGCCAGGCATGAGTCACGCACCGAAACCACCGACTCACACCCACGGTCACGGCCACGGCCACGGTCACGGGCATGAGGGTGGGGGCCGGTTCCGGGCGGCGGTGCGGGAAGTGTTCGCCCCGCACAGTCACGACGCAGCGGACAGTGTCGACGACGCCCTCGAATCGAGCGAGATCGGCATTCGGGCGGTGAAGATCAGCCTGGTCGCGCTGGGTGTCACCGCGATCGCTCAGTTGGTGATCGTCGCCGTGTCGGGTTCGGTCGCATTGCTGGCGGACACGGTGCACAACTTCTCCGACGCACTGACCGCGATTCCGTTGTGGATTGCGTTCGCGCTCGGGCGTCGGGCGGCCACTCGCCGCTACACCTACGGGTTCGGGCGGGCCGAGGACTTGGCGGGGCTGTTCGTGGTCGCGATGATCACGCTGTCCGCGGTGATCGCCGGAGTCGAAGCTGTGCGGCGAGTGATCAACCCGGTTTCGATCGAGCACGTCGGGTGGGTTGCCGTGGCAGGCCTCGTCGGATTCGTCGGTAATGAACTCGTCGCCCTCTACCGCATTCGGGTGGGCAGCCAGATCGGCTCCGCCGCCCTGGTCGCCGACGGATTGCACGCACGCACCGACGGTTTCACCTCCCTGGCCGTGTTGTTCGGCGCGGGGGGTGTGGCCCTGGGCTTCCCATTGGCGGACCCGATCGTCGGACTGGTCATCACCGTGGCGATCCTCGCGGTCCTGCGCACCGCGGTGCGGGACGTGTTCCGCCGTTTGATGGACGGGGTCGATCCGGAACTCGTCGACGCCGCCGAGGGATCGTTGTCCGTAGAACCCGGGGTGCGTGAGGTGCGTAGCGTGCGGATGCGGTGGATCGGGCACCGTCTGCATGCCGACGTCGAGCTCGACATCGACCCCGAAATCAGCCTGGCCGAGGCGCACCGGTTAGCGCACGAGGCCGAGCACACCTTGACCCATGCGGTGCCGAAATTGTCCACCGCACTCGTCCATGCCTACCCCGCCCACCAACACGTTGTCGTCGGCGCGCCCTGATGCGCGTCGGCCGGGGTAGCTCACCGAAGGGAAAGTCGTCATGGGACTCGGTCAACGACTGCTCGGCGGATCTTACGGACACGCCGACCACTCGAGCGGAGGACTGATTCGGCGCGCCCGGTTATACGAGTGGTTCTCCGCAGCGGGGTTCGGTGGTTTCCGTCGCCGGGTCTTCGACGGCCTGGTCGCGCTGTCCGGTGCGAAGCCGGGGGATGAGGTGCTCGACATCGGTTGCGGAACCGGCATCTTCTCCCGCCGTGCAGCCCGGCGTGGTGCGTCCGGGTGGGCGAGTGGTGGGCATCGATCCGTCACCGCCGATGATCGAGTACGCGGCCCGGCGAGCCCTGGCGAACTGCACCTTCGTGATCGCCGGTGCCGAAGACCTTCCCCAGCCGGACGCGTCTTTCGACCTCGTGATCTCCAGCCTGGCCATTCATCACATTCCGACCGAACTGCGCGCGAAGGCGCTCGCAGAGGCGTTCCGGGTACTCAGGCCCGGCGGGAGGCTGTTGATCGCCGACTTCCGGCCACCGCGCAACCGCATCGCCAACCACTTCGTCGGAGCTGTGAGCGGGCATGCGATGCAGCACAATCCGATCCACGAATTGGCCGGTTCGGTTCGCGGCGCCGGGTTCGTGGTTACCGGGAGCGGTGACCGCTGGCCCCGCCTGCATTACATTCAGGCAACACGACCCTGATCCACGATTTTCAGGCGCTCCCGGCTCGAGACCTATCCCGGTCCGAAAGCTCGCTGCTCCCCTGGAAGACCTTCTTGCCAGCGCGCTGCCTTCGCCGATCGGTGACTGTGCTCGACACCAAAAGAAATGAAGAAACACATGACTTCCTGGTTCACCCGCGCCGTCCTCGTCGCGGCCGCGGTCTTCGCCTGCGCCGCTCTGACCGCCGGCCCGGGAATGGCTCATGCCGCGCTCGAAAGCAGTAACCCGGCCGACGGCGCCCAGATCGATGCCGCCCCGGACAACGTCACCCTGGTGTTCAACCAGGACATTCAACCGAATTTCGCCGCCCTGACCGTGGTGGGTTCCGACGGCGCCCGGTGGGGGCGCTCCGAGCCGGTCGTCGACGGTCGGCTCCTGAGCGTCGACCTCGACGGTCTCGGCGCTGCCGGGCAGTACACCGTCGCGTTCCGGGTCGTCTCCTCCGACGGTCATCCGATCGCCGGCACCTACACCTTCGACCTCACCCAGGCTTCGGCTACTCCTGCCGCCGGTACAGCGCTTTCGGCGACCACGGCTGCGAACACCTCCCAAGCACAGCGAGCGGTGGAGTCCGGTGGATTCCCCGTCTGGATCCTGCTGGTGATCGGTGTGGTGGTCCTCGGCGGCGCGGTCACGTTCATGCTCGCCAGAAAGCCGAACACCCGAAAATAACCTCACGGTTCGTACTCGGCCGTCCACCCCGTCGACATCCGGCGGGGTGGACGGCCGGTCGTGTTTTCGGCCTCCGCTGGACGGCCCGATCTCGGTAAACTTCGGGTACAAGCGAGGTGCTGACGATGTGGACGGTAGCGAAGCTCGAGGTCGAGGATCTGCGGTGGTCCTGGGTGGTGATCGCCGTTGCCGCCGGCCTCCTGGGCCTGCTGGTTCTGCCCCCGATTTACCTCTTCTTCCTCGCGGCCGTGATTGGCTTCGCCGGGATGAGCATGTTCAGCACCCGCACCCACCGCGCGAGCGCTACCACATTCGCATCAATCGGTCTCGGAATGCTGATTCCGGCCGCGGCAGCACTCGTCCTACAGGGGATCAATTCTCTCTGACGACGGCTGTGGGGGCACGGCGTCAGTTAATGGGAACCCCTTCGGTAGTAACCGGAAATCGCGACGTCGGATACCATGGACGGTGATTGCTGTGCGGTCGCGCCGCAGAGGCAATGAAACCCGGGAATAAGTCGGGCGCGGAGTACCGTTGAAGCGTTCACGGGTTTGTTACGAACTACAGGGAGAGCCCATGACTGTGCAGAACGAGACCGCCACCCACGGCGTCAAGATGACCGAGGCTGCGTCCGCCAAGGCAAAGGCGCTGCTCGATCAGGAGGGTCGTGACGACCTCGCACTGCGTATCGCCGTGCAACCCGGCGGCTGCGCAGGACTGCGTTACCAGCTTTTCTTCGACGATCGCAACCTCGACGGCGACCTCATCGTCGACTTCGGCGGCGTAGCCCTCGCCGTCGACCGGATGAGCGCGCCGTACGTCGAAGGTGCGTCGATCGATTTCGTCGACACCATCGAGAAGCAGGGGTTCACCATCGACAACCCCAACGCCACCGGGTCCTGCGCCTGCGGCGACTCCTTCAACTGAGTCCCGGGCCGGCCGACAACTGAATCGAAAAGTCTGATGCGGAGCTCAGGTTCCGTGTCAGACTTTTTGGTGTCCGGACACCACTGTCCACCTCGCCGTGCTCCCACCCGATCATGGGTGGTACTGCGGGTACGGTGAGAAATCCCGCCCGAACTCACCGAAAGGCATCCGCCCGTGACAATTGCGGTAACCGGTTCCATCGCCACCGACCACCTGATGCGGTTCCCTGGCCGGTTCGCCGAGCAACTGCTCGCCGATCAGCTCAGCCATATCTCGTTGAGTTTCCTGGTCGATGACCTCGTGGTCCGGCGTGGGGGAGTGGGCGGCAACATCGCGTACGCCATGGGTGTCCTGGGCGGCTCGCCGCTCCTCGTCGGCGCCGTGGGGGCCGATTTCGCCGATTACCGTGAGTGGCTCGAGAGCAACGGCGTCGACTGCACCGCCGTTCGGATCTCCACGACGGCGCACACCGCGCGGTTCGTCTGCACCACGGACGAGGACATGGCGCAGATCGCGTCGTTCTACCCCGGCGCAATGAGCGAGGCTCGCGAGATCGAGCTCGACGAGGTCACCGCAACCGGTGGAAGTGTCGACTTGGTGCTGATCGGCGCCAACGACCCCGCCGCGATGATCCGCCACACGGACGAGTGCCGGCAGAAGAACATTCCATTTGCGGCCGACCCCTCGCAGCAGCTGGCCCGGCTCAACGGTGACGAGGCAACGGCGCTGATCCGAGGCGCCAAGTACCTGTTCACCAACGAGTACGAATGGGGATTGCTCCAGCAGAAGACCGGGCTGTCCGAGGAGCAGATTCGTGCGCAGGTCGGCGTCCGGGTCACCACCCTGGGTTCGAAGGGCGTCGACATCGTCGAGTCGGACGGCACCCATACCCGGGTCACCGTCGTACCGGAGAAGGGCAAGGTCGACCCCACCGGTGTCGGCGACGGATTCCGGGCAGGATTCCTCCTCGCGCACAGCGCCGGCCTGAGTTTCGAGCGCTCCGCCCAGCTGGGATCGCTCGTCGCCGTGCTCGTCCTGGAGACAATGGGAACCCAGGAGTGGACCTTCGACCGGGACGAGGCAGTCAAACGACTGGCCGATGCGTACGGCTCCACCGCGGCCGACGAGATTGCGGCGTTTCTCCCGTAAGAGGCGGCTCCGCCGCTCGTGAGTGGTTGACGAGTCCCTGGACTCGTCAACCACTCACGAGCGCGGAGCGCCTAGAGGGACACCGGGTACGCAGGCTCCGCGATCTTCGGCGTGATCCGGTTCTCGACGAAGATGCCGTGCCAGACCATGAAGGTCAGGACGGTCCACAGGCGACGGCTGTGATCTGAGACGCCGTCCCGGTGATCGTTGAGCATCTTCGCGACAGCGGCCTTGTCGAGCAGCTGGTCGGTGCCGGACGCGGCGATCTGCTCGTGCGCCCAGTCGAAGAGTTCCGTGCCGCGTAACCAGTGCCGAAGCGGCACGGGAAACCCGAGCTTGGCCCGGTGCAGCACGTGGCCGGGCACGATGCCTTCGAGAGCCTGCCGTAGCGCGTACTTCGTGGTGTTCTTGGTGATTTTCTGGTCCAACGGCACCCGGGAGGCCACCTCGAACACCTCCGGATCGAGGAACGGCACCCGCAGTTCGAGGGAGTTGGCCATGGTCATCTTGTCTGCCTTGACCAGGATGTCACCGCGCAGCCAGGTGAACAGGTCGAGGTGCTGCATGCGGGCCACGGGGTCCCACCCCTGCGACTGGGCGTAGATCGGATCCGTGACGTCCCGATGCGTCCATTCGGGACGGAAATCGCGCAGCACCGTACGCAGTTGGGCGTCGTTGAAGCTGCGGGCGTTGCCGTAGTACCGCTCCTCGAGGGTGAGGGAACCGCGATTGAGCAGGCTCTTTCCGCGTGTCCCGTCGGGAATCCGTTCCGACAAGCGTCCGGCGGCCCGCCGCAGACCCTTCGGCAGATATTCGAACGGCTTCAGTGACAGCGGCTCGCGGTAGATGGTGTAGCCGCCGAACAACTCGTCGGCGCCTTCGCCCGACAGCACCACCTTGACGTGCTTGCGGGCTTCCTTCGCCACGAACCACAGCGGAACGAGGGCCGGATCGGCGACGGGGTCGTCGAGGTACCACACGATTTCCGGGATGGCCGCAGCGAATTCTGCGGGGCTGACCACCTTGACGACGTGCCGTGCCCCGATGGCCTCTGCCGACTCGGCCGCGACGTCGACCTCGGAATAGCCCTCCCGCTCGAAGCCGGTGGTGAAGGTGATCAGGTTGGGATTGTGGCGCATCGCGAGCGCCGCAATGGCCGTCGAATCGATGCCGCCCGACAGGAAGGACCCGACCGTGACATCGGCCCGCATGTGCTTGGCGACAGAATCCTCCAGAGCCGCCGCGATCTCCGCATACCGGGCCTTCTCCGTTCCCGCGGTGAAGGGCTGCACCGGGAAGGTAGGGGCGAAATACCGGGTGATGACCGGTGCCTCACCCGGACGCACCCGCGCGAAGCAGCCCGATTCGAGTCGGCGGATGTCCTTGTGCAACGTCTCCGGTTCCGGCACGTACTGCAACACCGTGTAGTGCTCCACGGCGCGCGGATCGAGGTCCGTACCGATACCGATGAGGTCGGCCAGCTCGAGCAGGCTCTTCTTCTCGCTGCCGAACGCGGTGCCGCCCGTCCCCGTCGCCAGAAACAGAGGCTTGATGCCGAACGGGTCGCGGGCAATGAACAGCTCCCGCGTCTCGGTGTCCCAGATCGCGAACGCGAACATGCCGCGCAGGCGGCGCACAGCATCCTCGCCCCAGTAATGGAACGCCGCGACGATGGCCTCACTGTCGCCCTCGGTCGCGAACCGCGCCCCGAACTGCTCGGCGAGTTCCGCGCGAACCTCGAGGTAGTTGTAGATCTCACCGTTGAAGGTGAGGGCGTACCGCTGCGGTTTCTCGGCAGGACCCCACCGCAACGGCTGGTGGGAGTGTTCGATGTCGATGATCGACAGCCGATTGAAGCCGAACACGAGGTGATCGTCGTGCCACGTCCCGTGCTCGTCCGGCCCGCGATGCCGCAGGCAGTGCATCGCCTCGTCGACCTGTGAGACGGCGTAGTCGCTGGTTTCTCCAGAGGTCAGTAGCCCGAGCAGTCCGCACACAGCGTCCGGTACCTCAATTCAGAATCTGGGATGCTCCACACGGGTGTGGAGAGGTCAGGGAACTCTGCCGGAAAGTATGCCGCAGATTCCCGCGGCGGCCGGTTCCGGCCGTCGAGGACACCGCCCCGGCAGCGGTGGCGACACGACCGCCCGACCCGAGGAGGGACGGCCATCCGCTTTGGTCTACGCTGCGTAGTAATTGGGCCTTCCCATCGGGTGTGCCCTAGTGGAATTTGCGGCGATCAGGAAGGCGTGAACGTGGCGCAAGGTCGGATCCTTCGGCGGGCAGGGTTGGCAGCATCTTTGGGCGTTGCTGCCTTGCTGCTGTCGGGTTGTTCAATCGACAACGAAGTGCTTCGTTTCGGGTGGCCTTCGGGCGTAACCCCGCAGGCAGAACGCATGCGTGAGCTCTGGACCTGGTCGGTCATCGCCGCCCTCGTCATGGGCATCCTGGTGTGGGGCCTCACCTTCTGGGCGGTGATCTTCCATCGTAAGAAGAAGGACTCTCCCGAGTTCCCTCGCCAGACTGCGTACAACGTGCCGCTCGAGTTGGCGTACACCGCCGTCCCGTTCGTCATCATCGCCGTTCTGTTCTACTTCACGGTGGTCGTGCAGAACCACGTCCTCGACAAGGAGGACAACCCCAACGTCGTGGTCGACGTCACTGCCTACCAGTGGAACTGGAAGTTCGGTTACCGCTCCATCGATCTCGGTGACGGCCAGGCCAAGTACGACGGCATCGACCAGGAGGCCCAGGCGGCCGTCGAGGCAGGCGCGGCGTCCGGAACCGAGCACGGGGGCGAGGGCGGTCACGCGCAGCCCGGTGCAATCCACGGCAAGTCCCCGCAGGACCTGTCCTACCTGCACTACGACAAGATCGAGACCATCGGCTCCAGCCAGGAGATCCCGATCCTCGTCTTGCCGACCGGTAAGCGGATCGAGTTCGAGCTCGCTTCCTCTGACGTCATCCACTCCTTCTGGGTGCCGGAGTTCCTCTTCAAGCGGGACGTGAACCCGAACCCCAAGGAGAACCAGTCCGACAACGTCTTCCAGATCAGTGAGATCGAGAAGGAAGGCGCCTTCGTGGGACGCTGCGCCGAGATGTGCGGAACGTTCCACGCGATGATGAACTTCGAGGTTCGCGCCGTGAGCCCGGACAAGTTCGCGCAGTACATCGATCTGCGCAAGCCTGCCGACGAGGGTGGCCGGGCGCTGACCACGGCGGAGGCTCTCGAGGCTATCGGCGAGTCGCCTGTGGCGACCTCCACCTCACCGTTCACCACCGATCGCGGCTACCAGCAGGCGAGCGGTGTCGAAGGTAACTGACCCCGCTGCTGATACCTCATTGACCAAGGACAAGTGCTGATATGAAGATCGAAGCCAAGCTCTTCGAGATCCTGACGGTATTCTTCATTCTCGTCGCGATCGTCTACGGCGTGTTCACCGCCGTCTCCCGGACCGGTATCGAGTGGGCGGGTCTGACCGGCATCTGCCTGTCGGCGGGCCTGACATTGATCATCGGTACCTACTTCCGGTTCGTCGCCCGCCGTCTCGACACCCGGCCCGAGGACTACGAGGATGCAGAAATCGCCGACGGCGCCGGCGACCTCGGGTTCTTCAGCCCCGGAAGCTACTGGCCCATTCTGCTGGCCGGTGCAGCGGCCCTCGCCGGCCTCGCGCTGGCGTTCTTCCAGCCCTGGATGATCGTTGTTGCAGTTGTTGCCGTGTTGGCGGCAGCGGCAGGCCTGGTCTTCGAGTACCACGTCGGACCCGAAAAGCACTGAGCATCAACACCGCATGGCGGGGCGTCGGAATCCTAAGGGATTTCGGCGCCCCGCCGTTGTTGTCGCATCACTAACGGGCGGCCGCGCGTAGCAGTGCCTGTGACCGAGCCGACGCGAGGATGAGTGCGTCCTCGAACACGTGAAGACCATGTGCCACCAGAGCCCCCTCGTGGAGCAGCATGAAGGTGCAGGCAAGTTCGTGTGCGTCTGCCACTCCCGCGTTGGCGCATACCTGCGTGAACAATGCGAGCATCCACCGCTTCTGCTCGATGATGACGCGGTACCCCGGATGGGCTGGGTCGCTGATCTCGGCGTGTGCGTTCACCATGCTGCAGCCCTTTGTGCTGTGCTGACCGGCCCAGTCGCGGGATGCGTCGAAGATAGCCTTCAGGCGTCCGTCCGGTGAGCTGCCCGCTGCGTCGAGATAGCCGGCAAGGAACAGTCGCCAGCGCTCGTCGCGGTCGGCGAGGTACTCGACCACGAGCTGTTCCTTGGACCCGAACCGGTCGTACAGCGTCTTCTTCGTGACGCCCGCCTCCGCGGCGATGAGATCGACCCCCACAGCGGAGATTCCGCGCTCGTAGAACAAGCGGTCGGCTGCGGCCAGGGCGCGTCGGGCCCCCGGGGTCAGCGTGACTCGTCTAAGTTCCGGCACTGTGCCCATGACAGAAGTATACAGATCGGTATATCGTTGGTTTTGCTACACAGATCTGTATACCCGGGAGGTTCTTCGTGAATGTACTTCTCGCTGCGGCCTTCGTCGTGTGCTGGAGTTCGGGCTTCATCGGAGCGAAACTCGGGGCCGGCACCGCCGATCCCATCACCCTGCTCATGTGGCGGTTCCTGCCCCTCGCGGTGGTGCTTGTCCTCTGCACAATGCTCTTCGGACTCCACCGCTGGAGAAGCCTCCGACTGCACACGGTGCGGCGCGAGATTGTCATCGGCGCGCTGTCGCAGACGGGCTACCTCCTCACCGTCTACCAGGCAATCGGCTTGGGGGTCTCCAGTGGGACCACGGCGCTGATCGACGGTACTCAGCCTCTCGTCGTCGCCGTACTTGCCGGACCGCTGCTGAGGGCGTATGTCGGGCCGCGGCAATGGTGGGGTCTGGCGCTCGGTGTGGCCGGAGTCGTGACGGTCACCGCCGGCGATGCCACCTCGTCCGGGGGAGTGGTGTGGTGGGCGTATCTGGTGCCGTTCGCGGGGATGCTCTCCCTGGTGGCCGCGACGTTCTTGGAGCGCCGCTCACCTCGGGACACCGACCCCACGGTGTCGCTGACGATCCACTGTGTCACCAGCGCGGTGTTGTTCACCGCGATGGCGGCAGCGGGCGGAGATGTGACTCCACCGGCTGACGCCACATTCTGGCTTGCCGTGACCTGGTTGGTGGTTCTGTCCACCTTCGGCGGCTACGGCCTGTACTGGCTGGTGCTGCGACGCAATGGTGTCACCCGGGTCAATACGCTGATGTTTCTGATGGCACCCGTGACCGCGGTGTGGGGGGCCGTGGCCTTCGGCGAGCCCTTCGGAGCCCTCACCGCGACAGGCCTGCTGTTGTGTCTCGGTGCAGTGACAGTGGTGTTCCATGCGCAGTCGCGAGAGAGGGAGGAGATGCAGCTCGTCCCATAGAGGCAGGGCCCCGAACCACAAGTGGTTCGGGGCCCTGATCAGCGCGGGGTCAGCCTCAGTGGGCCTCGCCGTTGCCGGAGCTGCCGTTGCCTGAGCTTCCGTTTCCGTGCACCCGATTCTGCAGCTCGGTCAGCATGGTGAGCTGTTCGCGCTCACCATGATGCAGAGCGGCCTCGAGAGCTTCGCTCTCTTCGATCGGGTCTGCGGTGACAAGGCTGCCGGAGCCGGGCTTGCCTGCGGAGCCGAGCTTGTTCATCTTCTTCGGGATGGCCGCACCCTGGTACTCGAGCGGAATCGGGTGGCCATGGCCGTCGACCGGGCCGAGCGGCTGATGGATCTCGATGTACTGACCATTGGGCATCCGCTTGATGATGCCGGTCTCGATGCCGTGCTCGAGAACCTCACGGTCGCTGCGCTGCAGACCCAGGCAGAACCGGTACGCCACGAAGAACGCGAGGGGCGGCAGCAACACCATGCCGATACGGCCGATCCAGGTCATCGCGTTCAACGAAATGCTCAGGTGGTACGCGATGATGTCGTTGATGCAGGAGATCGTCAGAACGGCATAGAACGTCAGTGCCATCGCGCCGATCGCCGTGCGGACCGGAACGTCCCGCGGACGCTGCAGCAGGTTGTGGTGAGCGTCGTCCTTGGTCAGACGCTTCTCGATCCACGGGTAGGCGATGAGGACGGTGAAGACGAGTCCCATGATCAGCGCCACCGCGAACACGGCCGGGATGGTGTACCGGTCGAACAGGTAGATCTCCCACGCGGGCCACAGACGGGCCAGGCCGTCCGTCCACATCATGTAGATGTCGGGCTGCGACCCGGCGGACACCTGTGCCGGGTTGTACGGGCCGATGGTCCACACCGGGTTGATCTGCAGCACGCCGCCCATGACGGCGAGAACACCGAAGGTGATGGCGAAGAACGCGCCCGACTTGACGGCGAAGACGGGGAGGATCCGGACGCCGACGACGTTCTGTTCCGTGCGGCCGGGGCCGGGGAACTGCGTGTGCTTCTGGTACCAGACGAGCGCGAGGTGACCGGCGATCAGCGCGAGGATGATGCCGGGGAACAGCAGGACGTGCGCCACGTAGAGCCGGGGGATGATCAGGTCGCCGGGGAAGTCGCCGCCGAAGATCAGCCAGTGCATCCAGGTGCCGGCGATCGGGATGCTCAAGGTGATACCGGAGAACGCGGCACGTAGGCCCGTACCCGACAGGAGGTCGTCGGGAATGGTGTAACCGAAGAAGCCCTCGAACATGGCCAGGATCAAGAGAAGGCAACCGATGACCCAGTTCGCTTCACGCGGACGCCGGAAGGCGCCGGTGAAGAAGATGCGCATCAGGTGCACCACGATGGACGCCGCGAACATCAATGCCGCCCAGTGGTGGATCTGCCGGACGAACAATCCGCCGCGCACCTCGAAGGAGATGTTCAGCGTGGTCTCGTATGCGCGCGACATGGTGACGCCGCGCAGAGGCTCGTACGCGCCGTTGTAGACCACGTGGGCCATCGACGGGTCGAAGAACAAGGTGAGGTAGACACCCGAGATCAGCAGAATGACGAAGCTGTACAGCGCGATCTCACCGAGCAGGAACGACCAGTGGGTGGGGAAGACCTTGTTGATCTGCCGCCGCATTCCTGCTGCGAGGTGGTAACGGGAGTCCATTGCCTCCGCCTGGCCGGCGGCCATGGCGTTCAGTCTGGACGGTTTGTTGTTGGTCACGGTCGACGCTCCCAAAATGCCGGGCCGAGAGCTTCGATGTAGTCACCGGTGGCGACCAGGAAACCCTCTTCGTTCACTGTAATAGGCAACTGCGGAAGTGCACGAGCAGCGGGACCGAAAATCGGCTTTCCGTAGGTCAGCGCGTCGAACTGCGACTGGTGGCACGGGCAGAGAATTCGGTTGGTCTGCTGTTCGTACAGCGACGTGGGGCAGCCGAGGTGGGTGCAGATCTTGGAGAAGGCGAAGTAGTCGCCGTAGTTGAAGCTCTCCTGGCCCTTGCGCTTGGTGACCCGTTCGGTGTCTTCCGTGCGCAGACGGATGAGCATCGTCGCGTTGCGGATACCGCGCAGGCCCTCGAGCAGGGCGTCGTGGTCGCCGCGGTCGGACTCGCGGAAAGGAAAAACGGTTTCCATGGCACCGGCGTCGAGGTCTTCCGGACGGACGAGGACGACGTCCTCGGGACGACCGGTGTCTCGGCGCAGGTAGATGGTCTCGCCGGCGTAGCGGGGCGTCCAGCCGGACACCCAGAGCGGCGAATCGTCACGCTGTGCCCACGGGTTCTTGACCAGTCCACCGAGCGGCATCAAGGACATGATTCCGAGTGCGCCACCACCGAAGAGGAGACTGCGCTTGATGAGCTTGCGGCGCCCGAGCGTCGAGGTGTCGAAGGAGTCTCCGAGTTCCGCGACGATGGTCCGGCGGTCCGTCTCGGACGATCCGCCGTCGTGGCGGTCCTGGACGGACAGCTCTTCCGGAATGAACTTCTTGGTGAACTGGACGGCGCCGACACCCAGACCGAGGATGGCCAGGCCCATGGTGAGACCGATCAGCGGGGTGTACAGGCTGTACGCGGAGTAGTTCTCTTCACCGGCGCCGGCGTACTCCCACGGCCAGAACAGGTAGATCGCGATGAACGCCACGGCCGAGACGCCGGCGAGGGCGAACCAGAACGCCACGGAGCGTTCGGCGCGCTTCTCGGCCTTGGTTCCTTCGACCGCCCAGCGGTTGCGGCGGAACGCGACATCGACCCCGTCGAGGTTGGTACCGAGTTCGACCAGCTCGTCGCGGCTCAGGTTCTCGAGTTCCGCGTCCGTGTACTTCTTTGGCGTAGCGCCGCCCGGTTGGCCAGCGTCGCTCATGACCTTGCTCCGATCCACAGTGCTGCACCGACGACAGCGATGATTCCGACGACCCACATGGCCAAGCCCTCGGATGCCGGACCGATGCCGCCGAGTCCGTATCCACCGGGCTGCTTCGTCTCGCCCGACGACTTGATGTAGGCGATGATGTCCTTCTTCTCCTCGAGGGTCAGCTGACGGTCCGAGAACTTGGGCATGTTCTGCGGTCCGGTGACCATCGCGGTGTAGATCTGCTGCTCGTTGGCCGGGTCCAGGACGGGCGCATACTTGCCGGAGGACAGTGCTCCGCCGCGACCGGTGAAGTTGTGGCAGGACGCGCAGTTGAGGCGGAAGAGTTCGCTGCCTCGTCCGATGTCGCCGCCGCGCAGCGAGGACTGGGCGATTTCGCCGTTCTCGTCGCGCACGACCGTGGGGCCGCCGCCGTTGGCCTGGATGTAGGCGCCGATGGCGTCCGTCTGCTCGGCGTCGAACTTGAGCGGCTTGCGCTCGACCTGCGCCTCGTTACGCGACGCGGGCATGCGTCCCGACGACACCTGGAAGTAGACGGCGGCCTCACCGACACCGATCAGGCTGGGCCCGCGGTCCTGCACACCCTGAAGGTTTGCACCGTGGCAGGTGATGCACGACGTGTCGTACAACTGCTTGCCTTCACGGATCAGTGCTGCCTGATCGTCGGTCGCGGTGGCCACCTGCGGGGTAGGCGTCAACGCGGACGCGAGGAAACCGGCGCTGACCAGTCCCATCATCAGGACCAGGGCGCCCGTGACGCGACGGCGTAGCTTGCGCTGGCGACGCGTCTTCGCGGCAGACGCCGTGGTATCGGATGCGGGCGGGGGGGATGAACTCATCTGTATCCCTTTGGTATGTCGGGACGGACTGGACGTCAGGGGGCTGCCTGGGCGTTCAGCTGATCAACGGATGAAATAGATCGTGGCAAACAGGGCGATCCACACGATGTCGACGAAGTGCCAGTAGTACGAGACGACGATCGCGGCGGTGGCCTGGGCGGGCGTGAACTTGCTGACCTTGGTGCGGGCGATCAGGAAGACGAACGCGATGAGACCGCCGATGACGTGGAGACCGTGGAATCCCGTGGTCATGTAGAACACCGAGCCGTACACGCTGCTCGAGATGGACGTGCCGTGCTCGACGAGGTGCACGTACTCGTATCCCTGGCCGAGCACGAAGAACGTGCCCATGGCGAGGGTGAGGAGGTACCAGCGGCGCAGACCGAAGACGTCACCGCGCTCGGCCGCGAACACGCCCATCTGGCACGTGAACGACGAGGCGATCAGCACGAGCGTCACCGGCACGGCGAGGAAGAGGTTCAGCTCGGTCGGCTCCGGCGGCCAGTTTCCATTCGCTTGTGCTCTGGCCACGAAGTACATGGCGAAGAGCCCTGCGAAGAACATGAGCTCACTTGACAACCACACGATGGTGCCAACGCTGACCATGTTTGGTCGGTTCAGCGAGTGCACGCGTTGGGTGATTGCTGATCCTGAAGTCCCTACTGCGCTCGTCACAGACAGAAGTATGACGCTTCGTCGTAAGAGACGACTACCCGGGTCCACCCTCGGCGCGCCGACGCGTCCCGCTTGTCCGATTCTGCCTGCTGACACGCTGGTGGCGGGGCATGAAAGGGTGGAGGAATGCGAACTCGTGACAACAGTACGCGGTGGTTGCGGAGACTGTTCGGCGGCGGCAGGTCGGCGCCTCCGCTGGACCCGGACCGGGAAGATCTCGTCGTGGTCGCCTCCTGCTTCGACGACGTGGAGGCGTGCTCGACCACGCTCGAACGCGCGGCCTCGGAGACCCCGGTGTGGCGGGCCGGCGAGGAGGCCGTGCTGCGTCACCATTTGCGGCTGCCGGCGACCACGGTCGGCGAGGCGGAGTCCATTGCCGCGCAGGACGGATACCGGCCACGGCGCACCGGCGTCGCGGTTGCCGACACCCCCGGCGCGGCCGAGGGGACCGTGGAGTTGGTGTTACAACGGGTCCAGGTGCTGGACGCGCTGCACTGTTCCCAGGAACGGTCGAGAATGGCCGGGCTGGCACAGCGTCTCGGTGGGGACGTCGCGGGGTGGGACGCAATGCAACCGGTGCGCGAGATGGATACGCAAGGCAACTAGGCTGCGGAGAGCGGATCACACGAGTACACATCGCTACGAGTTTCGAGGGGACACGACGATGCAGAGCCCGACCGTGCAGGGCCCGGACGCCCAGGGGACGAACGACACGACCCCGCCGGTCCGCACGTGGCCGTCGGTTCTCGGGGCGCTCACCGAAGGACGCGACCTGTCGGTGGAAGACGCGACGTGGGCAATGGACGAAATCATGTCCGACAATGCCACGTCCGCCCAGATCGCCGCGTTCGGTGTCGGCCTCAAGATGAAGGGTGTCGTTCCGGAAGAACTGCGCGGACTGGCCGACTCGATGCTGGGCCATGCGCGCAAGGTGCCGGTCGATGCCGATGTCGTGGACATCGTGGGTACCGGTGGCGACCGGTCCAACACCGTCAACATCTCCACGATGGCGTCGATCGTGGTGGCCGCCAGCGGCATTCGGGTGGTGAAGCATGGAAACCGGGCTGCCTCCTCGAAAAGTGGCGGCGCCGACGTACTCGAAGCACTCGGAGTCCGGATCAACTTGGGGCCCGACGAGGTGGCACGCTCCTTGCGCGAGGTCGGTATCGGTTTCTGCTTCGCGCCGGTCTTCCATCCCGCCCTCCGGTTCGCGGCGGCGCCGCGTAAGGAAATCGGCATTCCGACGGTGTTCAATGTGCTGGGGCCTCTCACCAATCCGGCGCGGCCGCGCGCGGGACTCATCGGCTGCGCGTTCCTCGATCTGATCCCGGTCGTCGCCGGGGTGCTGGCGCAGCGCGGTAACTCCGCACTCGTGGTGCGCGGGGATGACGGCCTCGACGAGCTGACCACATCGAGCACGTCGACCGTGCATCTCGTGTCCGAGGGATCGGTGACGGTGCGTCAGCTCGATCCTCGCGATCTCGGTATAGCCCGGGTGTCGCTGGACGAGCTGCGGGGTGGGGACGCCGAAGCGAACGCGCTGGTGGCACGGCGCCTCCTCGACGGCGAGGCCGGCCCGGTGCGTGACGCGGTGCTGCTCAACGCTGCCGGCGCCATCGCGGCCTTCCGTGGTCTCGGCGACCGCCCGCTCGAAGAAATCTTGGCCGAGGGTATTACGACTGCAGCTCAGGCAATCGACAGTGGGGCGGCGGCGGCACTTCTGGCGAAGTGGGCCGCAGTCACCTCGGCGATGACGGCGACCAAGTAGCGCGCCCGCCCGGCGCCGGTCATTCGCCGATGGAGAATCCGGCCTCGACATCGGCGCTCGAATAGGACTGGAACGCGATGTGCGTTGCCGTCCTGGACACTCCGTCGACCTTGTTGATCCCCTCGGTGACCACTTCGGCGATCTTCGCGTGGTCCCGGACCCGCACGATTGCGATCAAGTCGATGTCGCCGGCGCAGGAGTAGACCTTGTCGACGCCGTCGATATCGGCGACGGCTTGCGCTGTTTCCGGGATGCGGCGGGCTTCGGCGTGGATCAGGACGATGGCGTTGATCATGAGTGCCACCCTATGTGGTGGTGAACAGCGTCGGGCACAGGCGCTCGGGACTCCGGTTCGGGTGTCGGTTCACTGCCGGCGCGGGCCCGCTCGCACCACTCCGCCCACGATCCGGCCCCTCGCGCGGGTTCGCAGTATCCCGCGGAGGCACTGACTATGCGGGTGCCCTCGCTATCGAGCCAACGGGCCAGCAGGCCGGCTTCCTCGGGCGAGGCCCCGCGGAGCGGCGCATCATCCGGAACGACGGTCTCGGCAGCGAGCACCAGAGCCTCGACCACCGGCATCGGGTGTATTCCGCGCCGCGCACGCCCGGAGGATGCGAGCCGGCCGTGCCGGATCACCGCGAACTCCCAGCCTCCGGTGGCGGCCGGGCGGGCCGCCACGATCTCCTCGAGCGCGGTGAGGGCAGCCAGCCGTTGCATCCTGCGCAATGCGAGGGCCACGTCGGCAGTGCGGTCGCGCAGCCGGGCGGCGTTCTCGAACAACTCGCTCGCCGCGAGCCCGTCCAGCCGTGTGCGCATCCGCCGCAGTGGCGTGTCGTCGACGCCTCGCAGCAGGTGACGGAAGAGTCGGGGGCCGGGGCTGTAGTCGTCCTCGGTTTTCAGACCCTGCACGGCCGCCGGGCACCGGGCGAGTTCGCGCGGCGGACATTGCGGTCCATGCTCCCGTCCTTTCGGTATCCGGGTGGTACAGGTTCGCAAGACGCAGTACTCGGCGAGCGTATCCGCGACCTCGACCGCGGTGGAGCGGGACCGGAACGGGCCGAGTGAATCCGGAGTGGGAGTGCGTACGACGGACAGTCGGGGAAAGGCCTCGACTGTGAGTGTGATCCACCATCCGCGCTTCGGATACTTCGACCGCCGGTTGTACGGCGGCGTGTGTGCGGCGAGTAGGCGCAGTTCGCGGACACCGGCCTCGAGCGCGTGCGAGCACTCCACATGATCGATCCGGGTGGTGAGCGCCACCATCTCCTTCATCCGTCCGCGCGTCTCGGACCCGGTGAAGTAATTGCGTACCCGGCGCCGCAGGTCTGTCGCCGTTCCGACGTAGAGCACCTCGTCCGAGGGGCCACGGAACAGGTACACCCCCGGGGCATGCGGTAGGTGACTGGCGAGGGTGCGCTTGGCTCGCTGGTGGGAGGAGACGTCGGGAAGGTAATCGACGAGTTCGGTGAGGCTGTGCACTCCCTGGTTGCCGACCCGATCGATCAGAGCGTGCAGGACGTCGACGGTGGCGCGGGCGTCGTCGAGTGCGCGGTGAGTGGGCTGTGTGCTGACGTCGAAGAGCCGGGCAAGGGAGGACAGCTTCACCGACGGCGCTTCGTCGCGGGTGAGGACGCGGCGCGCCAGCTTGACCGTGCACAGCACCGTGAACTTGGGCCAGGGGGTGTCGGTGGCCGCCGCAGCGGCCTTGAGGAAACCGGTGTCGAAGGGAGCGTTGTGCGCAACCAGCACCGAGCCTCGTGCGAATTCCAGAAAGGCAGGCAGTACCCGCTCGATACGCGGGGCGTCCACGACCATCGCCGTGGTGATTCCGGTGATCTCCACGATGTGCGGCGGGATGGAGCGACCCGGATCCACGAGGGTGGCCATCTCGCCGAGTACTTCGCCCCCGCGCACCTTCACGGCGCCGATCTCGGTAATCGCGTCCTCCCCGGGCCGTCCACCGGTCGTTTCGAGATCGACGATCACGAAGGTGGTATCTCGCAGCGGGGTGTCGAGCTCGTCGAACCTCAGTTGCTCGAACTTCGGTTGCACGAATTTCGGTAACTCGGGTACGCCGGAAACTCTCACAGCCCGGAGCGTATGGGCGGGTACCGACAAGCCACTTCCGGCGAACACTTCGGGGGCGGGGAGACGAGGATCACACTGCCTTTTCCCGGCTCGTCCCAGAGTGCAGTAGCGGGCAGCGATTGTCGCGCAGTGGGTGTGCCTCGGGCGGACGACGACAGGTGTTCGGCCTCGGCGACGCGTCGCGGGTCTCGTATCGCGGAAGGGTATGTGAAGTGCAGGGATGCGGGGTCGGCGAAGGCTCGTCGCGAAAGGGTCGGGCGAAATCGCCACAGCCGCTATCGAAAAGAGATCGGAAACCAACCGGCTGTTATCTCGCTGTTATCGGAACCCGGTACAGGCGCCCGCGGCGGGTTTCCCTGCGTCCGATGGGCAATCTTCGCGTGTCCCGGTCGACATCCGGGTACTCCATTTCGTAACCTTCCTGAGACCTAGCGGAGTCTTGCCGCCCCACACCGGGACAGCATCGCTAGTCACCGCCTAATCGGCTTCTCGTGAGAGGGCCGTACCGGGAACCCAAGTTTCTACTGGGGTGAATCCTGCCGGGACGTTCGCCGGACCGGTGGGTAGGGCTGATCTTCCCAGCCCGAACCCGTCAGCTAACTCGGTCGGCGGACGAATGGAAGAAACGGAGTACCCCTTTCGTGGCGTCACAAGTTTCCAAGCGGAATGTGCGGCGGGCAATCGTCGCCAGCGCTCTTGCAGTAGGTGCGCTCACCGCTACCGCAGCCCCGGCCGCTGCGGACCCCATCACCATCCCCGGAATCGGAACCTTCGAGATCCCGGGCGTCGTCATCCCGCAGGTCCCCGGAGCGCCCGCGCTGCCCGCGCCGCCCGCGTCCTCCACCGGTGACAAAGCTGTTCAGGCAGCTCAGAGCAAAATCGGTGCCCCATACGTCTACGGCGCCGCCGGTCCCAATGCGTTCGACTGCTCCGGTCTCGTGCAGTGGGCGTTCAAGCAGGCCGGACTCAACCTGCCGCGCACCAGCTACGACCAGGCCGCGGCCGGGACTCCCGTCGCGCAGGCCGATCTTCGTCCCGGCGACGTCGTGTCGTTCTACGGTGGGTCGCACTCCGGTATCTACGCCGGCAACGGCAACGTGATCCACGCCTCGACCGAGAGCCAGCCGGTCAAGTTGGCGCCCATCGCGTCGATGCCTTTCGACGGCGCACGCCGCTACTGATCCAGCCGCGTGGCACACGCATCTCCGGGACTCGTCCGGGCATGTACGGGGTAGCTTCGCAGGATCGCGCACGACCACCGAGGGTGGGTTCGAATCGCCATTCGAACCCACCCTTTGTGACATCTCGGCGCCCTGTCACCGTCGGAAATGCGCCCCGATATCGACTGTGCCACGAGGCTGCGTCGGAGGTGGACACGAACGTATGCCATTCCGTAACCTATCCGAGACCTTGCGAACTCATGTCACCCGAACCGGACGACAACGCGGGTCGCCACCTCTTCAGCATTCCGTGGCCGTGCGCGACCGCGGACCCTCGTGTCGCGCATCGCATCGCGTCTCGGGTGGTGGAGATCGATGAACGGAGAACCGCATTCCGTGGGCTCGAACAAGATGAAGCGCTCGCTGCGCAGCATGCTGACCGTGGGCGTCCTGTCCTTGACACTCACCTCTCTGCCCACCGTGTCGGCGGGCGCGGACCCGGTGGTCACCAACCCAACGGAGGCACTGGCCAAACTCGGTGATCTCTCCCGGCAGTCCGAGCAGACGTCCGAGGCACTCCACAACGCGCAGATCGACCTCGACGCCAAGTTGGCGGCACAACGTGACGCCGAGGCGAAGCTCGCCGGTGATCAGGGGGCTCTCGACGCCGCCAAAGCGCGCATTGCGGTGTTCGAGCCGGTGGTGAACAAATTGGCGACAGCCAATTACCAGGGAGCCCGCACCAATCGGCTCTTCGCGGTGATGGTCAGTGATTCGCCGCAGCAACTTCTGGACCAGATGTCGGCTCTCGACGTCATCTCCAACGAGACCCGCAACCAGGTCGCGCAGTTCCAGGCAGCGACGTCGGATGCGGCGAAGGCCGCGGAAGCATCGAAGCAGTCCGCGGACACCGCCCGGTCCGCAACCGAAGAAGCCAAGGCGCTCAGCGACGATTTGCAGCGCAAGCAGAGTGACCTGCAGGCGCAGATCGGTGAGGTGATGAAGGCGTTCGGTGACCTCACGGGTGCCGAGCGCGACCAGTTGGCCGGTACCCCGTTCCCCCCGGGATTCGATCCGAACACGATCCTCGCCCACCTCACACCGGGCTCCGGGTCGAGCGCACTCCAGGCCGGGATGACCCGCATCGGCGACCCGTATGTCTGGGGCGCCACCGGTCCGAACGAGTTCGACTGTTCTGGTCTCGTGGTGTGGGCTTACAAGCAGGTCGGGAAGACGTTGCCGCGGTCGAGTCAGGCGCAGGCAGGCGGGGGCACCCCGGTGTCGCGCGATCAGCTCCAGCCCGGCGACGTGGTCCTCTTCTACGACGACGCCTCTCACGTCGGCCTGTATGCGGGCAACGGCAACATCCTGCACGCGTCCACATTCGGTGTCCCGGTAAAAATCGAGTCGATGGCCAGGTTCCCGTTCTACGGAGCACGCCGCTACTGACGGTGACCGTCCCGCAACCGTTCGAGGTCATGCTCATACACTCACCGGCGTGCCCGAATCAGAGCCGGCGACCGCCGGGGAGCCGACATCACGCCGCCGGACGCGTCCCTGGGAACTCGCCGCCCTGGTGGGACTCGTTCTCGCCGTCCTCGTCGTACTGGCTTTGACTGCATTCTCGCGAACCGGCGAACGCACGGACGGCGCCGTCGGCAACGCCGACACCGCGGAGCAGAGCCGTCGCATCGCGGTGCAGGCCCTCCTGGATCGATGGGCGGAGGCAGTTCGCTCGAACGATCCGGCAGCCTTGTCACAGCTGATGGATGCGTCGGCATCACCCGGATTTCTCGCTGCAGAGACGCGGCGAGCCGCGAATCTCGCGGCTGTCGAATTCTCGGACTGGGGATACGAGCTCGCCGACGGTACCGCGACCGAGGTGCCGGAGAGTCTGGTCGACGCGCTCGGCGCCGACGAAGTGTGGTCACCCGCGGTTCGACTCCGCTATGCGATCGCGGACGTCGACGTGCTTTCCACCCGTAAACCTGTGTCACTGGTCGTCGCCCGGCGCGGTGATCGTTGGACCCTGGTGAGCGACAACGCCACAGTGGACGGGGATCATCGGACTTGGCGTGGGCCGTGGGATTTCGGCCCCGTGGTGTCGCGCCGCGTGGATACAGGCGACGGACTGACGTCGGTGGTGCTGGGGCACCCCGACAACGCCGCAATGGTGGACCGGCTGGCCGAAGAACTCCCGTCTGCGGTGGTCAACGTCACGCAATTGTGGGGGCCGGACTGGGCGGGCAGGACGCTCGTGTGGGTGGCGGCGTCGCAAGACGAGTTCACGGCGCTGGTCGGCCCGGATCACGACGGACGTGACATTGCCGCCGTCGCGATCTCGGATGCCGTCGACCCGGAGGCAGCAGCGGTGAGCGGCCAGCGAATCGTGTTCAGCCCGGCGTCGGCGGAGCGCCTCACCGAGGTGACGCGCCGGGCGATCCTGCGGCACGAACTGACCCATGTGGCGGCGCGGGCCGACACGGTCGATCACTCGCCGATGTGGGTGCTCGAAGGGTACGCGGAGTACGCGGCATACCGCGGTTCCGACGAGGAGAAACGCCGGATCGCACCCGCGCTCACGGCGCTGGTGGACGAGGAAGGCGCACCGCAGAAGTTCCCCCGTGACGAGGACTTCTCTGCGGCAGGTGAGCGCGGGTCCATCGCCTACGAGACGGCGTGGTCCCTCAACGCGTTCGTGGCAGAGGAATTCGGTGAATCGAACGTGACGCAGCTGTATCGTGCGTTGGCTGTCGGGGAGAGTGACCCCGTGCAGGTCGACGACACACTGGCCGAGGTCCTCGACGTCGATGCCGATCAATTCCGGGACGAGTGGGCCGACTGGGTGGGCGCCCGACTGGGGTGACCCTGCGTCGCCCAGCGCCTGGTCAACCGCCTACGGTGGTCACATGCGTCGAACCCTGTTGGTGACGAACGATTTTCCGCCCCGCCCGGGTGGTATCCAGTCGTACCTGCACACCTTCGCCAAGCACTTTCCGGCGGACGACTTGGTGGTGTATGCCCCGCGGTGGCGGGGCGACTCGCATGTCACCTTCGATGCACGACAGCCCTTTCCGGTGGTACGCCATCCCACCACGCTGATGGTGCCGACACCGTTCGTGGCCCGGCGCGCCGCGCGGCTGATCGAGGAGTACGGGTGCGCGAATGTGTGGTTCGGGGCCGCCGCGCCACTCGCCTTGCTCGCTCCGACGCTTCGCCGTGCGGGCGCGCAGCGCGTCATCGCCAGCACGCACGGGCACGAAGTGGGCTGGTCGATGCTGCCCGCCGCGCGGCAGGCGTTGCGGCAGATCGGTGAGCAGACGGACGTCGTCACCTACGTGAGCCGCTACACCCGTGGCCGCTTCGCGTCCGCATTCGGTGCGGGCGCCGCGCTCGAGCACGTGCCGCCGGGGGTCGACACGGAGCGGTTTGCGCCCGACAGCGGCGCTCGCACGGAACTGCGGGCCCGGTACGGGCTGGGGGAGCGGCCGACTGTCCTGTGCCTGTCGCGTCTGGTGCCGCGCAAGGGGCAGGACGTTCTCATCCGGGCCCTTCCGGCCATCCGTGAGCACATCGACGGTGCGGTACTCGTGATCGTCGGTGGTGGGCCCTACGAGGACCGCCTCCGGTCCATTGCCCGGGCGGTGGGTATGGAGGACCACGTGGTGTTCACCGGAACGGTTCCGTCGGCCGAATTGGCGGCACACCATACGATCGCCGACGTGTTCGCCATGCCGTGCCGCACACGGGGCGCGGGACTGGACGTGGAAGGCCTGGGGATCGTGTTTCTCGAAGCATCCGCCAGTGGAGTCCCCGTGGTCGCGGGACAGTCGGGTGGTGCACCGGAAACGGTGCGCCAGAACGAGACCGGGCTCGTCGTCGACGGCACGTCGGTGAACGAGGTGGCCCGTTCGGTGATTGCGGTTCTCGCCGACCGCGATCGCGCGGCCGCCATGGGTGCGGCCGGACGCGAATGGGTCAAGGCGGAGTGGCGATGGGACGTACTCGCCGCCCAGCTGCGGGCACTGCTTGCGTGACCGCCCCGTGAGTACTTCTCAACCGCGGGCGGTTTGTTGAGTCTGGGGACATGTGAGACAGATGATGTCCACCCAGATGTGAGACACGCTGCTGTCGATTGAGGTATGAGGCACCTGACTGGTCGTGGACTTGGTTCATGACCGGAACGGAAGCCGTCATGGCACTGCTACACGCCCTGCTGGTGGTCTCGCAGACCACCGGCGCCGACATGTTCGACGGGAACTTCGCCCGCTGGTGCACAGACCACGGGATCTCCCGCGCCACCGCCTACCGGCACAAGAAACGGATCGAGGAGGACGGCCGGTGGAACGCCCGGTCCCGCCGGCCCACCTCCTGCCCACACGCCACCGCGTGGGAGGTGGAGGCCGAGATCGTGCGGCTTCGCCTCAACCTGCCCCATCACGAGCGCGGCGCCGACACCATCGCCTACCACCTGAACGCGGTCGCCGAGAAACAACACTGGTCCGAGCAGGGCTGGACCATCCCGTCCCGGGCCACGATCAACAAGATCCTCACCCGCTACCACCTGGTCGTCCCCGAGCCGAAGAAACGCCCGAAATCGTCCTACCGCCGGTTCTGCTACCGCAAACCCCGCGACTGCTATCAGATCGACGCCACCGAAGTTCGGTTGGCGACCGGAGCCAAGGCCACCGTCTTCGAGGTCCTCGACGACTGCACCCGCACCCTGGTCGCCACCCGGGTCGCGGACGCCGAGACCGCCGCCGGGGCGATCGCGGCGATCACCGCCGCGTTCACCGACTTCGGGGTTCCGGCACTGGTACTCGCCGACAACGGCAGCGCGTTCACCTCCCGCCGCACCAAGGGCGGCACCTCGGGCTTCACCCGAGTCGTGAAGCGGGCCGGGGCGCGGCTGATCCACTCCACCCCATACCACCCACAGACCTGCGGGAAGGTCGAACGCCACCACCGCACCTTCAAGCAATGGTTGGCCACTCACCCCACCCAACCGACCACTCTGATCGAACTGCAGCAGCTCTGCGACACCTACCAGCGGTTCTACAACACCGACCGCCCGCACAGTGCGGTCAAGATGCCGCCACTGCAGGCCTGGCAGAACGCGCCACTCCTCGGTGGGCCACAAGCACTTCCGATCCAACACGACGCCACCGTGCACGCCCTGATCGTCTCCTCCGCCGGCACCGTGTGCATCGACTCCCACACCCGACTGAGCGTCGGCCGGCGCAGAGCCGGGCATACCATCACCCTGCTCCACGACGACGACCACGTCACCGCCTACACCGCCGACGGCAACGTGATCGGACACCTACACCTCGACCACACCAAGCGCTACCAAGGACAACTCCAACCCGCCTAAAATCTGTCTCGCATCTACCTAGACACCCGTGTCTCATATCAACGTAGACAGCACAAACCGCGGGCGGTTGAGAAGTACTCACGAGCCGGAGGGGACTACTTGGCGTAAATGGCGGTGATC
Organism: Rhodococcus sp. MSC1_016; assembly: GCF_023667485.2. Classification (NCBI taxonomy): domain Bacteria; kingdom Bacillati; phylum Actinomycetota; class Actinomycetes; order Mycobacteriales; family Nocardiaceae; genus Rhodococcus; species Rhodococcus sp. MSC1_016. The sequence goes on along the minus strand of NZ_JAMOZI020000001.1, from coordinate 2,832,152 downwards.
TCCTCGGAGAAGCTCTCGTGCACGACGTTCCGCTTGAGCTTCATCGTGGGCGTGAGTTCGCCTGTCTCCTCGGTGAAGTCGACGGGCAGGATACGGAACTTCTTGATCGCTTCCGCGTGCGAGACGAGTTTGTTGGCTTCGGCGACCGCCTCGTCGATCTCGGCCGTGAGATCGGCGTCGGCGAGCAGATCGCCGACCGTGGTCTCGGCGGGCTTGCCGTTGCGCTCGTTCCACGCGGGGAGGGCGTCGGCGTCGATCGTGATCAGAGCGCCGATGAACGGCTTCTGGTCGCCGACGACGATGGCCTGGCTGATGAGCGGGTGCGCGCGAAGGTGATCCTCGAGCTGCGCGGGGGACACGTTCTTTCCACCGGCCGTGACGATGATCTCTTTCTTGCGGCCGGTGATCGTGATGTAACCGTCCGAATCGACCGACCCGAGGTCGCCGGTGTGGAACCAGCCGTTGTCGAGTGCCTCGGACGTGGCGGCCTCGTTGCGCCAGTATCCGTGGAACACCACCGGTCCCGACAGCAGGATCTCGCCGTCGTCCGCGATGCGCACCGAGTTTCCTGCGAGGGGTTTGCCGACCGAACCGACCTTCTGTTCGCCGATCGTGTTGACTGCGAATGCCGCTGAGGTCTCGGTGAGGCCGTAGCCCTCGTAGATCGTGATGCCGATGCCGCGGAAGAAGTGACCGAGCCGGGCGCCGAGGGGTGCGCCGCCCGAGATCGCCAACTGGCACTTTCCGCCCAGCGCCGCGCGTAGTTTCGAGAACACCAGCTTGTCGAACAGTGCATGCTTGGCCTTGAGGACCAGTCCCGGCCCTCCCTTGTCCTGAGCTTCGCTCCAGGCGATGGCCGTCTCGGCGGCCGCGTCGAAAATCTTGCCCTTGCCCTCGCCGTGGGCCTTGGCGCGGGCACTGTTGTACACCTTCTCGAAGACACGGGGCACCGACAGGATGAAGTCGGGGCGGAACTCGCCGAAAGTGGGGACCAGGTTCGGGATGTCGCTCGTGTGTCCGAGCGCAGCACCGGCGTCGAACGATGCGATGCTCACGGCCCGCGCGAGTACGTGCGCCATCGGGAGGAACATCAGCGTGCTCACACCGGGGGACTTCAGCAGGGTGCCGAGGCTCGAGTTGAGGATGCCCTTCGACTCGGCGATCAGATTCGAGTGCGTCAGCTGGCAGCCTTTGGGGCGACCGGTGGTACCGGAGGTGTAGATGAGAGTCGCGGGGTCGCTCGACTTCAGAGCCGCGACCCGGGCCTCGATCTCCGCGTCCGGGACGTCGATGCCGAGCGTGGTCAGTTCGTCGACGACGCCGCGCTCACCGCCGGCCGCCTCGATCTGGTAGACCCCACGCAGCGCCGACGCCTCGGCGGCGACCTCCTTCACGGTTTCCGCATGCGTGGCGTTCTCGACAATCAACTGGGTGGCTTCGGAATCGCCGAGGATCCAGCGGACCTGCTCCGCCGAGGATGTTTCGTAGATCGGGACGGTAACGCCGCCGGCGGACCAGATGGCGAAGTCGAGGAGCGGCCACTCGTACCGGGTGGCGGACATCAACGCGACCCGATCACCCTGCTGGACGCCTAGGGCGACAAGGCCCTTCGCGACCGCGGTGACCTGTGCCGCGAAATCGGCGGCCGTGACATCGGTCCAGGTTCCCGCGACCTTCCGCTTGTACACGACCAGCGCCGGACGGGCCGCTGCGTGGGCGAACACCGAGTCGACCGCGGACGCGTCCTCCGCGATCGTGAACGACTGTGGCGCGCTGAACTCGGGCACGAAAAACCTCCGACGCTGAAAGATACTGACGAGTAGGATTGTCTGGCTCAACTTTAGACCTTCGCCTGCACCTCGCTGTCCCAGCCCGACGGACCCCTGCTCAGAGCCTGCTCTCGGCCACCGGAGCGACCACGCGGCGATCGTGGCGCGGCAGTGTGTGAAGCTAGTCGCTGTGAGCAGTATTCAGGTCGCAGACCAGACGTTCGTTGCGGCGCCACCCGCGCAGGTAGCGGCGGCGATTGCCCCGCCCACCCGCTGGCGACGGTGGTGGCCCGACCTCACTCTGTCCGTCCGCGAGGACCGTGCCGACAAGGGGATCCGGTGGGTCGTGGCCGGGTCCCTCACCGGAACGATGGAGGTGTGGCTCGAACCGGTGCTCGACGGGGTGATCGTCCACTACTTCCTGCATGCCGAACCGGCCCGGAGCGAGGGCGACGGTTCACCCGACCTGGCCGCACTGAACCGTCGCCGCCGTGTCGAGGGGAAAGTGATGTCCTTCGAGGTCAAGAAGGAACTGGAAGCGGGTCGCGCACCCGGGGAACCACCATCCTGACCTGGCGCCCTTTCCCGGGGCGCCGTCAGCATTGTGTCCGAGCACAGGAATCGTGTGTGATAGTCGGGCACGACACAGTCACGGAACCAGGTAACAGTGTGGCCCGGCCATCGGCGCGCGGGTTCGCACACGCGAAAGGAAGCGTTCAGTCCATGCCCGAGAGGACCAAGAGGTCGATCAGTATCGAGGCGCCGGCCGCCCGGGTGATGGATGTGATCGCCGACTTCGACGCGTATCCGGCGTGGGTGACGGCAGCGAAATCCGTGGAGGTACTGGACCCGGGGCCGAACGGCAGGGCCGATCGGGTGCGCTTCGTCCTCGATGCGGGAATGGTCAAGGACACCTATGTGCTCCGCTACCAATGGGCGCCGGACGGCAAGGCCGTGAGCTGGGAGCTCGAGTCGGGCGAGATACAGAAGGCGCAATTCGGTTCGTATGTGCTCGAGGAAGAATCGGGTGGCAGTACCACCGTCACCTACGAACTGACCGTGGACCTCACCATCCCGATGATCGGCCTGTTCAAGCGCAAGGCCGAAAAGGCCATCACCGATACAGCGCTCAAGGAACTGAAGAAGCGGGTGGAAGGCTGATCAGCGAGGGCGGTAGCGGTCCCGCACGGGTCCAGTTCTTCGTTGGCAAGGGCGGTGTGGGTAAGACCACACTCGCTGCCGCGACGGCGCGGGCGGCTGCGGACAGTGGTAGTCGGACACTTCTCGTTTCCCTCGATCAAGCGCATTCACTCGCCGACGTCCTCGGTGTCGGGTCGGCACGGGACCTCGTGTCGGTGGCCGAAAGTCTCGACGTGCTCGAACTGGACACTCTCTCCGTGCTGGAAAGGCGCTTCAGGAGCGTGTCGGCACTGATCGCCGCCGCAGGCAACCACGACCATGGCGCGCAACTGTCGGCACTGGAGCCCGAGGAGTTGACGGGGCTGCCGGGTGTGCAGGACGTGCTGGGTTTGCGGGAGGTCGTCGGCTTCGCCACCAGCGGGCGGTACGACACCGTCGTCGTGGACTGCCCACCCACCGCGGATGCCCTGCGGATGCTCGACGCTCCTGCGATGACCCTCGACTACATCGAGCGGGTGTGGCCGCAGCATCGGCGGATGATCGCCCTGGTGGGCACGGATCCGCGGCTGGTCATGCTGGTCTCGTTGCTCGAGCAGGTGGTCTCCGCCGTCGGCGAGGTCCGGGCGTTGCTGACGAACCGCTCGAAAACCACTGTGCGCCTGGTGACCGCGCCCGAGCGGGTGGTGCTCACAGAAACTCGCCGCACCTTGGCCGTGGCGGCGCTCTCGGACCTGCGGGTCGATGCCATCCTCGTGAACAACCTTCTGCCGCAGTTCGATTCGACTGATCAGGGAGATGGTCCCGGAGTCGCCTGGCTGACGCGGCGACGCGCGCTCCAGCAGAGGGTGCTCGCCGAGCTCACCGCGTCGGTCGGAGCGACCGTGATCCGCACGGTGACCCGTTCGGTGACGGAGCCGGTAGGGTTGGCCGATCTCGGCGATATCGCCAGGGAGTTGTATACCGACGGCGTGGACGCGGTTGCGGTGCTGGGGAAAAACCCCCCTGCAGTGCGGGTGGGGCTGGAATCGGGGGCCGGTGTGGATTCTGTGTACACGATGCGGATGTATCTGCCGCTCGTGAATCCGTCGACTCTCACCTTGGGTCGAGTGGAGGACGATTTGGTGGTGGGTGCCGAAGGGGTGCGCCGGCGAATACGCCTCGCCTCCGTCCTACGCCGATGCGTCGTTGCAGGCGCGGAACTGGACGGCACCGACCTCGTGGTGCGCTTCACCCCCGACCCTCAGGTGTGGCCGGTATGAACGACGATCACGCCCAACTCGTCGCGGAACTGCGGGCGCTGGCCGAAAATGCCCTGGAGCGACTCGAACCGATCCTGCAGCGCGCCGCGGCACCCCACGCGCAGGACGGGCCAGACGATCCGGCGGCGGGCACCGGCGAGTGGTCGGGGTGCACGTGGTGCCCGGTCTGTGCACTCGCGGCGTTGATTCGCGGAGAACAGCACGACCTCGTGACACTTCTGGCGAATCAGGGGACCGTGCTCATCGCGGTTCTCCGGCAGATACTCGACGAGCATCGTGTGCACGACACCCCGGACGGCCCGCAGGCCCCGGACCCCCCGCCGGGTGGCGCCGAGGACGCAGCACGCGATCCCGCCGGCTCGGCGTTCGTCCCCATTTCGGTCACCATCAAGCAGTGACCGCCGGCGCCCTGTCCGCAGATCTCGTGCGCGCGGGCGGCCCGGCGTGGGCACAATCATGTCCATGAACAACGGCGCGGGCAGCGACACGGGCGGCAGCTCGCCACTGACCATCGGCATCGACGTCGGCGGGACCAGCATCCGTGCCTCGGTGGTCGATGCGAGTGGCGAGGTTCTGGACTCGCTCCAGTCGCCGACACCGGCGTCCGCGAAGGCTCTCGAAAACGGCCTCGACCGGGCCGTACGGGAGCTGTCGGGGCGACACAGTATCGCCGCTGTCGGGCTGGCGGTCGCCGGATTCATCACCCCGGACCGCACCACGGTGCGGTTCGCGCCCCACCTGCCCTGGGTGGGTGCACCGGTAGGGCGGGACCTGGGCGAGCGGCTGGGCCTCCCGGTGATCCTCGAGCACGACGCCAATGCCGCCGCATGGGCCGAGCACCGTTTCGGCGCTGCGGCCGGAGGTCGGAACGTGGTGATGCTCGCCGTCGGGACCGGCATCGGGGCCGCGCTCCTCGCGGACGGGCAGCTCTACCGCGGCAGCCATGGTGTCGCACCGGAGCTCGGGCACATTCAGGTGGTTCCGGGCGGCCGTCCGTGCGCGTGTGGGAAGCGCGGGTGCTGGGAGCGGTACTGCAGCGGCACGGCCCTCGTCGACACGGCGATCGAGCTGCTGGCCGCCGACCCGACGACCTCGACCATCCTCGCCCGTGAAGTCGCCGTCGATCCGGGTGCGCTGACGGGACGGCGGATCGCAGGCGCCGCCCAGGACGGGGACCCCCTGGCCCAACAGACGATGCGGGAATTCGCGCGCTGGCTCGGGGTGGGGCTGGCACTGATCGGCGACGTGTACGACCCTGATCTCATCGTGATCGCAGGCGGCGTGGCAAGCTCGTCCCCGTTGTTTCTCGACGCGGCACGCGAGCACTACGCTGCATTGACCACCGGCGCGGGCCATCGGCCGTTGGCACGAATCCGGTCGACTCAACTGGGTGAGGCAGCGGGCATGATCGGTGCCGCGGAGCTCGCCCGGGCCGTCCTGCCCGACCGGGTAGGTTGACTCCTCTTCGACACCTGTAAACCTGCAGTGTGATGCTGTGCGGGGTACCAGGGCGTATGTAGCGGCCCTCACCTACCCGAAGTAGAGTCGACCCGAACGAAGCTTGGGTTGCAACGGGAGGGACGCCATGTGGTACTGGCTCTTCAAGTACGTGTTTTTGGGGCCGGTTCTCTGGGTGTTGGGTAGGCCCACGGTGGAGGGAACGGAGAACATTCCGGCCGAGGGTGGTGCCATCTTGGCGAGTAACCATCAGGCAGTGCTGGATTCGTTCTTCCTTCCGTTGCGTGTCTCTCGCAGGATCACCTTCCTCGCGAAGAGTGAGTACTTCACCGGGACGGGACTGAAGGGCGCCTTCCAGCGCTGGTTCTTCTCCGTCGCCGGGCAGGTGCCGATCGACCGCACCGGGGCCGACGCCGCGCAGGACGCACTGAATGCCGGTCTGCGGGTGTTGTCGCAGGGGAAGTTGCTGGGCATCTATCCGGAGGGCACCCGTTCTCCGGACGGCCGGCTCTACAAGGGGAAGACCGGACTGGCGCGGTTGGCGCTCGAGTCCGGTGTGAAGGTCATCCCGGTGGCCATGATCGGAACGGCGAAGGTCAACCCGATCGGTTCGCGGCTCTGGCGTCCCGCGAAGGTGACCGTCCGGATCGGGGAGCCGATCGACTTCTCCCGGTTCGAGGGAATGGGCGGCAATCGGTTCGTCGAGCGGGCCGTCACCGACGAGGTGATGTACAAGCTGATGAAGCTGTCCGGTCAGGAGTACGTCGACATCTACGCGGCGACCCTCAAGAAGTCGACGTCGACCGGCCCGACTGCGGTGCCGGAGGCAGGACTCGCCCCGGCCACCGATGTCACTCGGATGCCGGACACACGCGCGAGCTGACTTGCCACGGCCTCAGGCCACGGGGACGGACACGTCGCCTCAGGACACGGGGACGGACACGTCGCCTCAGGACACGGGGACGGACACGTCGCCTCAGGACACGGGGACGGACACGTCGCCTCAGGACACGGGGACGGACACGTCGCCTCAGGACACGGGGACGGACACGTCGCCTCAGGACACGGGGACGGACACGTCGCCTCAGGACACGGGGACGGACACGTCGCCTCAGGACACGGGGACGGACACGTCGCCTCAGGACACGGGGACGGACACGTCGCCGGACGGTGTCCGGCGTTCGTCCCCGTCCGGCCGGGATGCGGCCGTGCCGAAGGTGACGAACGCCACGGCTACCACAGCGAGGCCCCACCACACGTAGGACGACGCCAGGAACTGGTCCCACACACTCCAGTGGACGCCGCTCCAACGGCCGACTCCCAGCTTCCAATGGGCGGCCACCTTGATGACGGCCAGTCCCGCGACTGCGAGGAGCCCGAGCGCGATGCTGCGTCGCCGGTAGGCGAGGACCCCGAGCGTGAGGATGATCGGCACCGACCACACCCAGTGGTGTGACCAGGACACCGGGGACACCAGAAGTCCCAGCACCGCGTTCACCCCGAGCGCGAGCGCGGCCTCTCCGGCGCGGAGCGTTCGGAGCATCGCGACGATCACGACGGCGAGAACCCCGAGACTGAGCAGCAGCCAGATCGGGGTGCGCAACGACTCGCTCACGTCGAAACGTGCCAGCACCCCGGTGATGCTCTGATTTGCCGGATACGCGGGAGTGCCGATCCGGCCCGAGTCGAAGAGAGTCCGGGTCCAGTAGATGACCGAGTCGCTCCACGTTGCGATCGCGCCCACCGCGCTGAATGCAACGAAGGCGGCCGCCGTCGTCACTGCCGCGCGAAAGTCTCTGCGCAGCAGGAAGTACAGCACGAACACGGCGGGGGTCAGCTTCACGGCGGCGGCCAGTCCGATCAACACACCGCGGGGCAGGGGTGTGCGCTTCGCGAGGCAGTCGAACGCCACCAACGCCATCAGCAGGATGTTGATCTGCCCGTAGTCGAGAGTGGACGACACCGGTTCGAGTGTCATGGCCACGGCCAGCCCGCCGAGTGCCGTCCACACCAGGGTGGTCCGCGGGGCGATTCCGAGGGAGTCGAGAGTGACGAGGAGTGCGCCGAACAGGGCGACAAGGGACAGCACGGTCACCACCACTCCTGCGGCCTCCAGCGACACCAGCGACAGTGGACTGAAGACCACCGCCGCGAGCGGCGGATAGGTGAACGGAAGGAAGTTACCCATCTGCGTGGGTGGCATCGATCCGTAGAGAGTGGGCCCGTGGAGGAACACCGACCCGCCGAGACGGTAGACGTCCAGGTCGAGCCGGTAGTAGAAACCGAAGTCGCGCAGACCCGGCAGACCGACGAGGTTATACGCGAAGCCGGTGACGAGTCCGGTGACGATCAGGACCCGGATCAACACACCTGCCACGCGTTGTCCCGGCGGCGTCCGCGGCGCCTCCGAGCGGTCCGCGGCAGTGCCCGCGGACCGACGACCGTCGGGGGTAGCGCTCACCAAGGTCTCCTTCAGGAGTGAGGGGTGGATCCGGTCGACGCCGACGAATGAGGCATAGTCTGCGGGCGTGCGTTACTTCTACGACTGCGAGTTCATCGAGGATGGTCGCACGATCGACCTGGTGTCGATCGGGGTGGTCGCAGAGGACGGACGTGAATTCTACGCCGTGTCCACCGAGTTCGATCCCGCGCGCGCCGGAAAGTGGGTGCGGCGGAACGTTCTGCCGAAACTGCCTCAACCGTCGTCCCCCTTGTGGAAGAGCCGCGCGCGGATCCGCGACGACCTGTACACGTTCCTGATTCCCCGACCCGGCGTGGTGCCCGAACTGTGGGCGTGGGTGGCCGCCTACGACCACGTCGCCCTGTGTCAGCTGTGGGGAGACATGACGGCGTTGCCGCAGTCGCTGCCCCGCTACACCCGAGAGCTCCGTCAGTACTGGGAGGACAACGGCAGTCCAGCCCTTCCACCTGCACCGGGAGACGCACACGACGCACTGGCCGACGCCCGGCACAACATGGCAAAGTTCGAAGCCGTGCGGGTGGCGCGGTCGCTGCGGTGACCTGACTCGCCATCCGTCCTGCCGAGCGAATATCCTGTATGGGTGAACTGGACTGTCGACGTGCCGATCGACCGCTTGCCCGAACTTCCGCCGCTTCCTTCCGTGATGCGTGAGCAGCTCGACGCTGCCCTGGCCAAGCCGGCTGCCCAGCAGCCGCAGTGGCCGGAGGGGCAGGCCGCGGCGATGCGGACCGTCCTCGAGAGCGTTCCGCCGATCACGGTCGCCAGCGAGGTCGTCGCGCTGCAGGAGAAGCTGGCGCAGGTGGCCCGTGGGGAGGCATTCCTCCTCCAGGGCGGTGACTGCGCGGAGACCTTCGCCGACAACACCGAGCCGCACATCAAGGGCAACATTCGCACGCTGCTGCAGATGGCCGTCGTCCTCACCTACGGCGCGAGCCTGCCCGTGGTCAAGGTTGCGCGCATCGCCGGTCAGTACGCGAAGCCGAGGTCGTCGAACGTGGACGCACTGGGACTGCAGTCGTACCGCGGCGACATGATCAACTCCCTCGTCGCGGACGAGGCGGTGCGCGCCCACGACCCGTCGCGGCTGGTGCGCGCCTACGCGAACGCGAGTGCAGCGATGAACCTCGTCCGCGCGCTCACCGGCGCGGGCATGGCCGATCTGCACAAGGTCCACGACTGGAACCGTGAGTTCGTGGCGTCCTCACCCGCGGGTGCCCGCTACGAGGCACTTGCCGCGGAAATCGACCGTGGCCTGCAGTTTATGAACGCGTGCGGCGTCACCGATCCGAGCCTGCATCAGGCGCAGATCTTCGCCAGCCATGAGGCACTGGTCCTCGATTACGAGCGAGCGATGCTCCGTCTGGACAACGACGACGATCACCCCAAGCTGTACGACCTGTCGGCCCACTTCCTGTGGATCGGTGACCGCACCCGTCAGCTCGACGGAGCGCACATCGCGTTCGCGGAACTGGTGTCCAACCCGATCGGTCTGAAGATCGGTCCCAGCACCACCCCCGAGATGGCCGTCGAATACGTCGAGCGTCTCGACCCCACCAACAAACCGGGCCGGCTGACACTGATCTCCCGCATGGGCAACAACAAGGTGCGCGACCTGCTGCCGCCCATCATCGAAAAGGTGCAGGCCACCGGCCACCAGATCATCTGGCAGTGCGACCCGATGCACGGCAACACGCACGAGGCGTCCACCGGCTACAAGACCCGTCACTTCGACCGCATCGTCGACGAGGTTCAGGGTTTCTTCGAGGTCCACAACGGCCTCGGCACCTACCCGGGCGGCATCCATGTCGAGTTGACCGGCGAGAACGTCACCGAGTGCCTCGGCGGCGCCCAGGACATTTCCGACCTCGATCTCTCGGGCCGGTACGAGACTGCCTGCGACCCGAGGCTCAACACGCAGCAGTCACTCGAACTGGCGTTCCTCGTCGCGGAGATGCTGCGCGGCTGATCCGGACAGAGTCAGGGCAGCGACACCAGGGTGATTGTGCTCCCGGGTTTCACCAGGTCGCCGCTGCCCGGGTTCTGGCTGATCACCACCGACCGGTCGGTGTCGGTGACTTGACGCACCTTCACCTCGAGTCCCAGTCGCGTCAGTTCGTCGCGAGCGGATCCGACGGTGCGTCCGAGCATCGACGGCACCCGCACAGCGTTGGACACCGTCAAGGTGACACTGCTGCCTGCGCTGACCTGGGTACCGGCTTTCGGGTCGGTGGCGATGACATCGCCTTCCTCGACCTTCCGGTCGAAGTCGGTGGCAGTGTCCTGCACCACGATGCCGACCGCTTCGAGGGACGCGCGTGCCTCGGCCTCCGACATTCCCCGCACGTCGGGGATGTCGACGGGGGGAGCGCCCTTGCTGACGATGAGTTTTACCTGCGAGCCCGTGGGGAGTGAGGTGCCGGGCGCCGGATCGAGCGCGGCCACCGCACCGATCGGAACCTTCGCGCTGAATGCCTGACCCCCGTCGACGGGCATGAAGGTCCGGTGCCGAAGCTCCCGCTCGATCTCGGAACGATCGCCGCCGGCGGGCAGGGGAGGGACGGTCGGCTGTCCGAGTGACACGACGAGCGCGACCGTGCCGTCCCGGGAGATTCGCGAGCCGCCCGGGGGATCCGTCCCCAGCACGGTGTCGAGGGCGGCTGTATCCGAATACTCGCCGCGAATCTCCGAGGTGAGCCCTGCCGCCTCGATCGCCGACACCGCGGCACCTCGATCCAGCCCGTCGATGGCCGGGACCGCGGTGTACCGGCCGGAACCCATCCACCAGCCGCCGAACCCCACGGCGAGGGCGAGCATCAGTACCACCAGCAGCCACAGGATCGTCGTCCGCCGCGACCGCTGACGTTCGGCGGCGAAATCCGGATACCGGTACCCCTCGTCAGGTTCGTCGTCGCCGTCCGATCCGTGCCCGTCCATCGGGGGACGCGGGGTACCCGCCGTCACGATGCGGGTGTGCTGGATACCGGGCTGTCCGCTGTGTTGCGGGAGCGGTGCGTGGAGAGGAGCAGCGGGAAGGTGCGCGGTGGGTGGGGCGAGCGGGCTGGGCGGCGAGGTGAGCGGAGGTGCGCTCGCAGCGGCCGCAAGATGCTGGGCCGAGCGGCGGGGTGCGGGCACCCGGTAGGTGGGCAGCTCGAGCGCCGCCGCGATGCTACGGAGTGCCGTTCCCATCTGTTCGGCGTTGGCGAAACGGTGTGAGGGTTCCCGGTGGGTGGCCTCGGCGACGAGTTCGTCGAACTCGTGCGGAACCCCGGCGATGTACGACCCCGGTCGGGGAACGTCCTGGTTGATGCGCTGATACGCAACGGAAAGGGAGGTGTCCCCGGTAAACGGTGTGCGCCCGGTGAGAAGCTCGAACAGCAGGATCCCGGTGGAATAGACGTCGCTGCGGGTATCCGCGACCCCGGACGTGACCTGCTCGGGAGACAGGTATGCGGCGGTACCGAGAATGACGCTGTTGGACGTGGTGTTCGACGCTGCTGCGGCGCGCACCAGACCGAAGTCGGCGATCTTCACCTCGCCGCCGTCGGAAATCAGGATGTTCTCCGGTTTGACGTCCCTGTGCACGAGTCCGGCACGGTGAGCGACGGCCAGCGCATCGAGAACCGGTCCAGCCACCGCGGCCACGGCATGCGGAGGCATCGGCCCGCGCTCGCGCAACAGTTCCCGTAGCGTTCCCCCATCGACGAGTTCCATCACGAGAAAGGCGTGTTCGCGGTCGTGTCCCTGGTCGTAGACGGCGACGAGTGAGGGATGCCCCAGCCGGGCCACCGAACGGGCTTCGAACTCGAAGCGGGAGACGAAGGCAGGGTCGGCAGCGAACTGCGGGTCCATCACTTTGATGGCCACCGGACGGTCGAGGCGCATGTCGAGCCCCCGATACACGGTGGACATACCCCCACGCGCGATCAGGGCATCCACCCGATAGCGCCGGTCGAGCAGTTCGCCGATCAAACGTTGACCTCCATCGTGCACTGTGTCCGTCCCCCGTAATGTCCGCGCAGTCCGGCCACGCGCCCTCCAATCGTAGCCAGCCGGACCGACCGGTAGCGCCACGGCGGAACCGACCAGATAACGTTAGGGGAGTGAGTGCCATCCCTTACTGTGACGATGTCCTGGACCCTTCCGTCTCGCTACTACAGCTGGTGGACGTGGCGAAGTCGCTGGGTGTACCCGTCACACGTGTGCAGCAGCTTCTACGGGATGAGCAGCTGATCGCTGTTCGCCGCAACGGTGTGCTCGGCGTTCCGGAACTGTTCTTCGGTGAGGACGGGCAGACGCTGAAGTGGCTGCCCGGCCTCATCGCGGTACTACACGACGGCGGCTTCCGCGACGAGGAGATTCTGCTGTGGCTTTTCCGGAAGGACGACAGCCTTCCGGGGACGCCCGTGCAGGCGCTGCACGGGGATCTGGCTCGAGAGGTCGTTCGCCGGGCACAGGCGATGGGTTTCTGAGCGTCGTTTCACTGCGTGCCGCGTATGGGAACCGCGAGCCGGGCGAATTGGGGAATGGCGGTGGACCACCGGTTCCTGCGCGGCACCGTCGCGCGCTGGTGTAAGACGGCATAGCCGCTGCGCTCTATTTCGTCGAGAATCCTCGAGTACAGCACGAAGGCCGTTCTGATCCCGGGCTGTACCCGGCGGTCCAGCATGCCGATGCCCGGCTCCGCATCCCGGTACACCGCCCGGGTGACCGCGATGAGGTGGGCGAGCGCACGAACGATGCGCTGATCCGTTGTTCCGGTGCGTCGGCTGGACATCAGCAGGTCGGTGTCGACACCGAAAGCTGCCAGCTCGTCAGCGGGGAGGTATACGCGTCCCCGGTCGAGGTCTTCTCCGACGTCCCGGAGGAAGTTGGTCAGCTGGAACGCTTCGCCGAGCGCAGCGGCGTGGGGCTCCGCCTCGTTCGCGGGACAGATCGTGCCGAGCACGGGCAGCATCTGGAGCCCGATCACGGCGGCGGACCCGTACATGTACTCCCGCAGTGCCGGCATCGTGGTGTACCGGGCACGGTGCGACGGGGTATCCGGAATATCCATCCGCATCGACTCGAGGAACGCAAAGAAGTATTCGGGCGAGATGTGGAAGGTCGCGACCGAGTCCAGGAAAGCGGGAAGGACGGGCGCCAGCTCGGGAACCGCTCGCGGGTCGATTGCAGTCGGGTCGTCGAATCCCCGTCGAAGCATCGATTCGATTCGATCGAGTTCTGCTGCACAGTCTTCGGTCGACCGCACGCCGCCCATCTCGACATCGACGATGTCGTCGACGGTGCGGGCGAACGCGTAGAGCGCGTGAACCGCGTTGCGGCGGTGCCTGGGAAGTAACCGGGTGGCGAGGTGGTACGTGCGTCCATGCTCCGCTGTCAGAGCACCGCAGTAGCGATAGCTCTCCACCAGCTCCGTCATGGCCCGGCTATTCCACGCCGGGTGACGCGGCTACGCGTCGGAGTCCGGAGGAGGGGACCTCCGGGGACGGCCGGGATGCGCGCAAGCGCAGAGGGTCGACCGTGCGCAGCGACACCGCCGCGACCACAGCCGCGAACGTGGCGAGAGCAACGTGGGGGAAGGTGTAGAGGCCGATCGAGCCGTCGGGCTGGAATACCAGCATCAACCAAGTGGACAGCCCGACGAGCACCATCAGCGTGCGTGTGGACAGGGCGAAGCCCGCTGCGATGGCGACGGGCCAGGAGTAGTACCAGGGCAGCGCGGCCGGCGAGAGAATGACGATGGCGACCAGGACGATCAGGATTCCGAGTATTGCGTCCCGTTCGGTGTTCTTGAATTTCCACCAGACGGTCAGGACGATCGCGACGAGTGCGGCTGCGCAGATCGGCCGGGTGATCGCGAGGATTTCGCCGAGCCGCAGATCCGCGAACCAAGACGTTCCGACGGTCACGACATGGGCAAGGATCGTCGGCAACGACAACCAGTTGATGATCTTGTTCGAACCCGACAGGGCCGTCATCCAGCCCAGTCCGACCCCGGCCACCGCCGACGCTGCGGCGAAGATGACGACGAACACGGCGACCCCCGCGCCGGCAGTTTTCGCGAACAGTGCCAGCGGCGATGCCGGAGTACGCCCTTCGGCCTCCGCTCTCTCCTTCTCGTGCAGCATCCAGATCCACACCATGAAGGGGAGTGCGGCACCGGCGGTCGCCTTGATCGCCACCGCAATCGCGACGAGCCCGATGCCCGCGAGATGGCGTCGCTCGAGGACGAGCGCAATGCCCGCCGTCATCAGGCCGACCATCAGCATCTCGTTGTGGACTCCACCGATGAGATGGACCAGAACGAGGGGGTTGAGCACTGCCAGCCACAGGGCGATGGCCGGGTTTCCGCCGAGGTGACGTGCGAGGTGGGGGACCGCCCACATCATGAGAGCGAGCCCCGGCAGCATCGTCAGACGCAGCAGCATGGTGCCGGCGATGACGTTGTCACCGGTCAGGGCGGTGATTCCCTGACCGAGAAGCAGGAAGACCGGACCGTAGGGCGCCGTCGTCGTGGTCCACACGTTGCTGACGTTGTCGAGCAGAATCCCAGGATTGACCACCGGGCCCACGGCATAGGGATCGAAGCCGTCGCGCAGGAGGGCGCCCTGGGCGAGATACGAGTAGGCATCGCGGCTGAACATCGGCACCGCCAGCAGCAGGGGCGCCGTCCAGATCGGAACGATCAGGCGCAACTGCCGCAGAGCCACATCCCCGGCCAGCGTGCCGCGCCCCAACCGGACCCAGGCGGCGATCATCGAGATGACGCCGATCCAGACGATGGCGGTGGACAGTATCTGGCCGTGCCCGAACCGCAGCCACGACAGATGCATCGCCTCGAGCAGGGGATCCTCGCGGCGGACGCTACCCGCACCGAAACCACCGAACGTGATCATGATCGCGCCGGCGAAACCCAGGATCGCCGCATGTCCCGCCTGGCTGCGGAGGAAGTCGGCCGTGGTCTGAGGCCACGAACGGTGCGGCGGTGTCGTCGCAGGGGCGACGGTCGCCTGCGGGGCAGAGGACGTCATGGGTGCAGATTCCTCCCCCGAGGTGAGTTCGGTTGCGATCGGTGCACCGATCATCGCGCGCACCACATGGTCGCGCCTAGTTTAATTGCTCCCGACACCACTTATTGCCACGCCTCGCTCATATATCTGCCTTTCGGGCTCCTGCGCACCGGTGATGCGGCGCGCGGCGAGCTTCCCCGACAGCAGGACGGTCGGTACACCGACACCGGGGACCGTGCCGGAACCGGCGAGGACGGCGTTGTCGACGCCCGGCACCAGATTCGGGCGCCGGAAGGGGCCTGTCTGGCGGAAGACGTGTGCTGCCGCGAACGGGCTGCCCGCGCTCATGCCCTTGTTCAGCCAGGTCAGCGGCGTATCGACGTGGTCGATCTCGAACTGCGCGGCGATGCCCGTGTATCCGCGGTCCTCGAGCACCCGCAGAAGTTCGCGCGTGTAGGGGCCGGTCAGCGACGACCACTCGAGCGGGGCACTGCGCAGATTGGGGCAGGGCGCCAGGACCGACAGCGGCTCGGACGGAACACCCGAGCGGTCCACGAGGAGGCTCGGGTCGGACAGCGCGGGCCGGGTGATCAGCAGGGAGGGGTCCGTCATGAGGCGACCGCGGCCGGCTCGTGCGGTGATCTCCGCGAAGGTTCGCTCCCACGCGGCGCCGAAGTCGATGGTGTGGTGACGCTGCGCCGCCCACCGGGAGGTCACCGCGGTGGGGATCGTGCCGTGGAGGACCACCGCGGACGGTGACACCCTTACGCGGCGGGGGATCCTCCGGGCGACCGGCCGGAGCAGTTCGTCGACAACCGCGGTGTCCGGGGTGAGGACCACGGCGTCGCATCCGACGCGTTCACCGGACGCGGTGTGGAGGGCGCGCACACGGCCATCGGACGTTTCGACCCGCGTGACCGTTGTGTCGAGCCGGAGGTCGCCGCCCGCCGTGGTGAATGCGTCGGCGAGTGCGCGAGCAATGGAGCGCATGCCGCCCTGCGGGAAGTAGACGCCCAATGAGGTGTCCATGTGGGCGATGGCGCCGTACACCGCGAGCGCATCGGCGGGCGCAACCCCGGCGTACAGGGCCTGGAAGGTGAAGATCCGGCGTAGCCGCGGATCGGTGATCGTGCGATCGACCCGGGAACCGAGCCGGCCGAACCCGCCCAGGGCAGTGAGCCGGACGAGATCCGCCGCGGCCGCCCTGCTCGACACGAGGTCGAGTGGCGAGTCGAAGTTCGCGTCCATGAAACGGGAGTACTCGGCGTCGAAGATGCGACCAAGCCAGCGTCGTAGCTTCAGGTAGCGATCGGATTCCGCGGGTCCGCACACCCGGGTGATCTCGGCGACCATCGCCGCCGGGTCCGAGTGGACGTCGAGCGAGGAACCGTCGGTGAAGCGCGCGTGATAGGCCGGGGACAGTTTCTCGAGAATCAGGGCGGGCCGGGTCGAGGTGAAATCCGCTCCGACCGCAGCGAGGGCTTCACGGACCAGTTCGGGCATGGTGAGCACGGTTGCGCCGTTGTCGATGTCGTAGCCGGGACCGCGGTAGGTGCCCACCCGGCCGCCCGGCAGTGGATCCCGTTCGAGGACGGTGACCCGCCGGCCCGACCCCCTGAGGTGAAGAGCCGCCGACAGGCCCGCGAGACCGGCGCCGACGACGACGACGTGATCGGTGGGGCCCGGAACGGTGCGGAGCGTGCGTGCCATCGGGGTGCCGTCAGGAGTTGCGCCGCGTCGCCGCGACCGCCATGTCGGTGAGGTGTTGTTTCGCCTCCGGCGTCGCGGTGCTTGCCGTCAGGGTCGTCAGCGCGGAGTCGACGAGTTCCTCGATTCGTTTCTCGACGTCGTCGACCGCGCCGAGCGAGGTGATCGTCTCGCGGAGCGTATCCACGTCCGCGTCGGACAGGTCGGTGCCGATGCTCCCGCGTAGCGCTGCGGCCGCCCCGGGATCATCGCGGTCGGCGCGCTGAAGGGCCAGCGCGAACAGCACGGTGCGTTTCCCCGCCCGCAGATCGTCACCCGACGGCTTTCCGGTCACGGCCGGGTCACCGAACACGCCGAGGAGATCGTCCCGCAGCTGGAATGCGATCCCGATGTCCGTACCGAATCTTCGGTAGGCCGACACGAGGTTCTCGCCGGCACCGGCGAGTGCGGCACCGAGATGCAGTGGCCGCTCGATGGTGTACGCCGCGGTCTTGTACCGGTTGACCCGCATCGCCGCGTCGATCGACTCGTCGGCCCGGGCCTCGTTGCTGATGTCCAGAAACTGGCCACCGAGAACCTCGGTGCGCATCGCGGACCAGACGGGGGAGATGCGCGCGGCGGCGTCCGGGCCGATACCGGATTCGCGGATCATGTCGTCCGCCCAGGCCAATGCGAGGTCGCCGAGCAGGATGGCGACAGCCTCCCCGAAGTGCGGAGACTCGCCGCTCCAGGAACCGGCGCGGTGGCGTTCCTCGAACTGGACGTGGACGGTGGGGAACCCGCGTCGCGTGGTGGAGGCATCGATGATGTCGTCATGAACCAGGGCGCAGGCTTGGACCAGCTCGAGGGCTGAGCAGGCGCGCAGCACCGGCCCGGCGTCGGGACCCTGCGGGTCACCGCCCGCGCCGATCCACCCGGTCCACGCAAAGGCCGGGCGTACTCGCTTCCCGCCGCGGAGGACGAAGTTCTCCAGCGTGGTCACGGCGTCGCGGTAGCCGCCGCCCACGGCGTCGACCAACTCCGTCCGGCCGGCGAAGAACTCTCGAAGCGCATTCTCGACCTCGGCCGCCAGAGCGGAGGGGCGCGTTTCGACGGACAGTGTTGCCTCCCAGATCGACGTTCCGCGTGCGCACCGGTGACGGCAGCAGGCCTCGTCACCACCATAGTGGGCGTCGCCCGGTAGGACCCGATGCCCTGTTTCCCACGAATGCCTCGCTCCCGCGATCGAAGAGGATCGGCGACGCGGTGGGCACACCCGGCGCGGCTGTACCTATGCTTGTCGGGTGACATTCGATTCCGTCAGGGGGCGGGCCAGCGAAGGCTGGGTGACCCGCACTCCCTCCATCGTCGACCGCATCCGGTCGTGCCGTGACGGTCGGGTGCCCTTCTCCGTCGAATTCTCGCCCCCGCGGGACGAGGCCGCCGAGGCCCGCCTGTGGCGCGCGGTCCGGGAGTTCGAACGTCTGGGACCGGCCTTCGTGTCCATGACCTACGGCGCCGGTGGCTCCACCCGTGACCGCACCGTACGCGTCACCGGTCAGCTCGCCGAGGAGACGACGCTCCTGCCCGTGGCGCATCTCACCGCGGTGTCGCACAGCGTCGACGAACTCCGGTCGATGGTCGGCGCCTACGCAGACCGCGGAATCAGCAACATTCTCGTCCTTCGTGGTGACCCACCGGGCGATCCGCTGGGCGAGTGGAAGAAGCATCCGGAGGGTGTCGAGTACGCCGAGGAACTGGTCCGGCTCGTGCGTGAGCTCGGTGACTTCCATGTCGGCGTCGCGTCGTTCCCGGAAGGTCACTACCGGGCGCCGGACCTCGACCACGACACCCGGTACCTGGTCGCGAAACTCCGGGCCGGCGCGGAGTACTCCATCACGCAGATGTTCTTCGACATCGACGACTACCTGCGCCTTCGGGACCGGGTCGCGGCCTTCGACGCCGAGCAGGGTGAGAAGCCGATCATTCCCGAGATCATGCCCATCACGTCCCTGCGGTCGGTGCAGCGCGTGATGGAGCTGTCGGGGTCCCGGCTTCCGGTCGCCCTGGAACGCCGGTTGAGCCGGGCGGCTGGTGACGGCCCCGAGGAGAATCGGGCCGCTGTCCGTGAGATCGGCATCGATGTGGCCACCGAGATGGCTGAGCGGCTCATCGCGGAGGGTGCGCCCGGCCTGCACTTCATCACGTTGAACTTCGCCCGGGCGACCAGTGAGGTGCTGGCGAGGCTGGGGGACAAGGTCGGATCGCGAACCGACCCTCGGCCGGTCACTCCGGCCCGCGTCAGCTGAGGGCACGCCCCTTCCAGCTGGTTCGTCCACGGTGGTGGGCGAGGTGTGACGAGATGATCAGTGCTGCGGTCGCCGCGACCGAGAGCGGGTGGGTCACCGCCCCGGCCACGTCCGTGGCGGTCGGCGACGCGCCACGCTCGAGCGTTCGTGCGCACAGTCTCGACGTCACGGCAGCGAAATACCCCACTGCACCCCATCGGCGCACCCGTCCACTGCCCAGCGCGAGCGCCACCGGCGGCACAAGATAGGCCAGACCGACCGCACCGACGGCTGCCACAGCCCCCGGCCTCGAGCCGAAGGCCGTCCACAGCCAGCGGTCGTATCCACTGCGGAGCGCAGTGGCGTTCTCGTACATCCGGCAGGTCGCGGCGCCGCCTGCGACGACAACGTGGGTGGAAACTCCGCGGCGTCGCAGCAGTCGGGCAATGTCGAGATCCTCGGTGAGACTGTTCACCACCGCGCCGTGCCCACCCGCCCGGCGGTACGCCGCGGAGTCGAAGACCATGAACTGTCCACAGGCGACGGCCATGGACGGGCGCAGCGAACGATTGCCGAGTCGCACGGGTAGTGAGGCCGCCCACGACCAGGCCAGAAGCGGCTGGACGGCGGTTTCGGCGATCGACCCGGACTCCTGGAACGGCCAGGGGCAGATCAACCCGGCCCCGCACTGGCGAAGCGCGGAACACGCCGCGGCCAGCGCGCCCGGCTGCAACCGCACGTCGGCATCGAGGAACACCAGCAGTCCGTCGCGGCGGGGATGGAGGGCTTGGGCGCGATCGTAGGCGCGGTGGCAGGCGGCGGGCTTCCCCACCCACCCGGGAAGCGGCTCCTCGGTGCTCCTGACGACGGTGAACCGCGAGTCGTCGGCGCACGCAGCCTCGGCTGCCTCGGCCGTGTCATCGGTCGAGGCGTCGTCGAACACGAGCACTCGGAGATCGTGGATGCCGCGCTGACCGGCCAGATCTTCGATGAGGGCGGGCAGTCGCCGGACCTCGTTGCGGGCAGGGATGCAGACCGTGACCGGTTCGGTGACGGTGCGGCGCGGCACCCGCAGACGCGGGGCCCTGCACAGATTGACGGCGGCGACGGCCATACCGGCCACCGACAGCACCGAACCGGTGCGGACCAGCTGCACGATCGGCGCAGGCGTCACACCGTCGACGAGTCCTTCCGGCGTCCACTGCCTACGGCCGGCTCCCTGTTGCGGGCCAGCCATGCCAAAGCCCCCACGATCACGGCCACGCCGAGCGTCACCCCGGCCATGATCCCCGCCCAGCCCGCGAAGCTCCGGGTGCTCGGGTCCGAGTAGCGCACCTCGGCGCGGATCGTCGACGTGTCACCCGCGGGCAGCTTCCACGACACGATGGAGTCGCCCTCCCGCGTGCCGTTGGTCGTGGCCACGCGGGCCGGGAAGGCGATAGTGAACTGCACATCGGTGCCCTGGGCGGGAACCGAGCTGAGGTCGGCCTTGCCTTCCAGGGTCACGAGGTCGCCGGTCCGGCGCAGCGAAATCTGGAAGCTGCCGGCGGCCTGTTCGGACATCGAGCCGAGTTGCTGTACGTCACCGAACGTGAGATCGCTGAAGAATGCCTGGGTGCCGACGTACCCGTCCTTCTTGTACTCCTGTACGCGAATCTTGCCCGACAGCGCATCGGGCGGGGTGAGCTGCGGACCCTTGTCCTGATCGTCTGCGGGTACGGCCGCAGCCACGATCTGACCGGAGACCCGGTCGTCGGCGGACACTCCCATCGACACCTGGACGCGCAGGCAGCCGGCGAGTAACGGGACGATCAGGAGTACCAGGGCCGTCAGGGAGAGGGCCCGGCTCCGCGCGCGGGTGATGTTCGGGGCAGGGAGTGAGGGCGGCTGCACAGTCGTATCGTGCCAGGGGAGTGAACCGGTGTCAGGCGCGAGGGGGCGTGTCGGGGATCTCGGGTCGCCGGACTCGCGACCGCACGAGGACGATCAGGAGGGGAATCCCGAGTACTCCCATCGTGATCCACCCGTAGATCGCGGAGAATCGGAGTCCGGGTCCGTCGAGAAACACCGCGTGGGCCAGCGCCGAACCCAGCCAGGTCCACAGGAACAACGCGATCGGGACACTGTCCCTGTGTGGCGGCGTTCCGTGCGGTGCGGCGGCATCAGAAATGCGGTGATCGAACCATTCCATCGCCGCAGCCATGGTGGCAGCCACCACACACCATCCGACGTAGTTGGTCACCGGAATGTGCTCGACACCGGGAAGACCCGCATCGGTGACGCACCAAGTCCACTGACCGTCCGCGACCATCTGGGGGTCGAGATACAGATCCCATCCCACGACGCCGACCGTGGTGAGGACCATCCGAATCAGGTGCCGATATCTGCCCCCCGCCAGGAGGGAGGCGACGCACCACACCGGATAGAAGCCCGCTGTCCAGGCGAACGGCACCACGAGGGGGACACCGGCGAGTGCGGGACCGAGTCGGTCGACGCTGTAGTCGTAGCAGCCGTAGGGCACGTCGGTTGACGTCCCGACGACCTCCGAGAGCAGGCCGACACCCGCTGTCACCAGAACCAGAGCCGCGGTCCAG
This sequence comes from Rhodococcus sp. MSC1_016, assembly GCF_023667485.2. Taxonomy (NCBI): domain Bacteria; kingdom Bacillati; phylum Actinomycetota; class Actinomycetes; order Mycobacteriales; family Nocardiaceae; genus Rhodococcus; species Rhodococcus sp. MSC1_016. Next base: position 2,810,466 of record NZ_JAMOZI020000001.1, on the reverse strand, counting down.
CGCGGACCGCGCGTGAGGGCGGCATGCGTGATGCTCGCCGCGGCGAGCAGGAGCACGACGCAGACCGTCACCGCGTCACGGAGGTCACCGCGCACCAGAGGGTAGACAATCTGCGCCGCGATCGCTGCTGCGGCCGTCAGGGTGGGGATGCGCGCGGTCACGTCCCCGGCCACAGGCGGCGCAGTCGCGCGGTTCTGGAGGCGCGGCGTGCGTCGTGGAGCGCGACGTGTGCGGCGCTGCGCCCGCTGGCACCGGACACCCCACCGCCCGGATGCGTCGAGGCGCCGGTGAGGTACAGGCGTTCGGCTCCGGGGACCCGGTGCCCGGACAGTTCGGGAAGGGGCCGCCACATCATCATCTGGTCGAGCGACATCTCGACGTGCATCACGTTGCCCCCGATCAGCCCCATCTCCTCCTCGAGGTCCTGCGGTGACTGCACATGACGGTCCAGGATCGACGCCCGGACACCGGGGGCGAGTGCGTCGATCTCGTCGACGATGCGCTCGGCCTCGGCCTTTGCCAGGTCGCTCCACCGACGGCCCCCGCTGAGCCGGTAGGGCTGCCACTGCGACCACAGGGTGATCTGATGCCGACCCGCGGGCGCGATCGTGGGATCGAGGCCACTGAAGCTCATCCCCAGCACCGCCGGCCGCGGCGGGAGTTCCCCTGCGAGCGCGGCGCCGTGGGCGAGGCGCAGGTGCGCGCGATCGGACACGAGGAGCTGCAATCCGCTGGTCACCGAGGTGTCAGGGGCGCTCGGATAGGACGGCAGGGCGTCGGTCGCCAGCCGTACCACCATCCCGATGCCCGGTCCGACGCGGATCCGCCGGCGCCAGCTATCGAGGATCTGCTTGTCGTAGCCGCCTGCTTCGAGGAGATCGAGCGTAGTGAGCACGTGGCACCCGGCAATGACGGTCCGCGATCGTATTTCCCGCCCCGCCGATGTCCGGGTGATCCAGGAGGTCCCGTCCCGGCGCAGCGCGACGACCTTCTCACCCAAGGAAAGCACGCCGGAGTCGGCCTGCAACCGCGACGCCAGGGCCGCCGTCAAGGCGCCGCTGCCACCGACGGCACGGCCGGGCGGAAGGGTGTGCATCAGTGCCGCGAATCCCACCATCGGGGCGGTGCCCGGCTCGGACATCGGCGGCCCGGACTGGGCGCCGAACCATGCGAGTGCGGCCTTGAGCCGTTCGTCGTCGAAGAATTCGTCCAGCAGGGCGTCCCCCGACGCGAGGAACTGCCGCGACAGGTCGCTGCCGCCGCCCCCCGTATCGAGACCCCAGAACGACGACAACAGCGCGGGGGCGGTCGGCGGCCTGGTGAAGGCCCGCATCACGCGGGCGCTGCGCGGCCCCCACACGTCGACGAACCGCCGATACGCGTCGGCCTCGGCCGGTCCGCAGGATTCCTGGATGGACAGGCAGGTCGCGTCGAGGCTGCGCCGGAACACGATGCCGGGCCGGTCGGTACCCGCAGGTGCCGGGGCGAACGCCCACGGATCGCAATCCAGGTAGCGCAGACCGTGCGCCTGCAGGCCCAGTTCTTCGACGATGCCGGTGTGACGGATCATGATGTGCGCGGAGGATCCGCGGTCGACGCGGTGACCTGGAAACCGTTCCACTGTCGAGACCGCTCCGCCCGGTACGGTGTCGCGTTCGATCACCTCGACCGACCATCCCGTTCGAGCCAGGTAGCACGCCGACACCAGGGCGTTGTGTCCCGACCCGACTACCACCGCATCGATCATCGGGTCAGGTTAACGGTTCTTCTCCGGAGGAAGGCTTCTCGGTGGAAAGGCTTTCCAGTGGAAGGCTACGGCCGAGGACCGCGAAGGGACGGTTGTCGCCTGCGAACCGGAAGTGGCGCAGTACATCCCGGAATCCGAGCCGACGGTAGAGCCGCCACGCTCGATTGTTCTCGTCCGCGACCTCGGGGGTGGACAACAACACGCCGCGTTCGGGTCGGCGGTCGAGCAATCGGAGAAGGAGTGTTTCGCCGAGACCGTGTCCCTGGGCGTCGGGATGGACGTGGAGTTCGGTCAGTTCGAAATAGTCGTCGAGAATTGTGTCGATCCGGTCCCGGGTCCAGCCGGTGTGCCGCAAACCGGTGCGGACCTGCTGGTGCCACCACTGTTCGGGGGCTCCGCGGTAGCCGTAGGCCACGGCCACGAGGCGGTGAGTCGCATCGGATTCGGCGGACGGATCGGCCGGGACCACGGCGCCGACACCGCTCCACCCCGATCGCTGCACATGTTCGGTCCACATCGGCGCGCGGTGGTATTCCGCGCCGCGGGGATAGCCCATGGCGGCGACATAGATCGCGAGGGCCTCCTGGAGGCGGTCGCGGAACTCGGCAGCCGAGAGTTCGACCACGAGCGGTATCTGGTCAGCGTTCGTGTCGACCGGTCTCACCTTTCTCTTGACGACGTGTCGGTGGGTCCAGCTATATTGAATAGGTCGAACGGATGTTCGATAGCGGGGATCCGGCGATGCTCGAGGGAAGCGAGCATCGCCGGGACCCCGGCTCACGACAGGACTACGCCCGGCGGGGTGGACACACCGGGGTTGTGGAGGTGTTCGAAGTGAGGAACAACTCGGTTTCAGGACCGACCTCTGGGCCCTCGCGGCGACCGGGGGAGGTGCGTGCTCCGGCATCTCGGCGCGCCGCCTCCCTGCTCGACCGGGCTGACGCTCTTCTGTCGCAGTCGGTCGGCGCCGACTCGCCTGCGGACCGTTTTCACAGCGCGTATCTCGCCGCACTGCGCGGCGCCGGTGCCGTGCTCGCCGCTGTCGAGGGGTCCTCGCCGGGAGGTCGACGGACACGAACGCGTAACGCTTGGGTTCTCATGGCAGACGCCGCGAGCGACTTCGGCGCTTGGGCCGACTATTTCGCTGGGCACTCCGCCACTCGTGCCGCGATCGAGGCCGGGATGTCTCGTACGCTCACCGATCTCGAGGCGGATGAGTTCTTTGTCGAGGTGGGGCGGTTTTTGCAAGCGGTGGAAGACCACATCGGTCGCGGTGCAGACGTCGATCTTCGGGCGTCGTAGCTGCCCGTCTCGCCCGGAATCCGGGTCGGCCGCCCGCAGTGTCGGCGACGTAGTGAAAGCCCGGAGCAGGGTTCGGTGCGGGAGTCCGTAAGGTTGGTGTCGAACTCGTGCACCGAGTAGGTGGTACCGGGGTCGAACTGCTCGTATTATTAAATCTAGGTAGCCGCCAAAGTCGGTTACCCACCGCCTCGCACCGTGAGGCGGTGGCCAACACTCCAGTGCCGGGGGAGGTACCGTGCCACTCTCCGAGCACGAGCAGCGCATGCTCGACCAGATCGAGAGCGCTCTCTATGCCGAAGATCCCAAGTTCGCCTCCACTGTGCGAGGCGGTCGCATGCGTGCGGCATCGAGTCGTCGTCGTTTTCAGGCCATAGCCCTGTTCGTCCTGGGGCTGGTCCTGCTCATCGCCGGCGTCGCCCTGCCGATCAAGCCGGGTGGATTCCCGGTGATCAGCTTGATCGGCTTCATCGTTATGTTCGGTGCGGGAGTCCTCCTCCTGTGGGGTGGGGGAAAGAACAAGTCCCGACAGTCGTCGCGTGGCGGCTCGACCACGCCCGACGAGACCAAGAGGTCCGACCGGGGTAAGCCCCGGGGCGGACGAAAGAGTGGCGGGTTCTCGTCGCGAATGGAAGATCGCTTCAAGAAGAGATTCGAGCAGGAGTAGCAGAACTCACTTCGGGCGTTGGCGGCGTGGCATTTCGATGCCACGCCGCCAACGCTTTTTTGTGGCTGTGAACGCGCCCACGCCTCCCGCCGCGACTGGCTGGTGCTCTCAGTGAATGTCTCTGTGTGATCCCCGGCCCCCTACTCGCCCCACTTTCCCCCATTGCGTGCGGACTGATCGACGCGCGACTGCCCGGGACGTCGCCGTCGTCACCTCACCTGGCCTTTTGCGGCGTTCACCGCGTGCGCTGGCTGGTTCGTCCCATGAGTGGGCCGTGTTTGTGATCACTGTGGGAATTTTCCCCCACCTTCACGAATTGGCATTGACCAGCAAGTATCGAGCAAACAGGAGGGAAACACCCCTGCTTCCGCCTTGTCAGTGGGGGAAAGTGGGGTACTGTGGTGCGCAGCGGGGAGCCGAAGGTGAACCGCCCGGGCATGCGGCGTTCGATATGGACGTAGTGGGAGGTGTCGAGTGTTTCTCGGTACCTACACGCCGAAGCTCGACGACAAAGGGCGGCTGACGTTGCCCGCAAAGTTCCGGGATGCACTGGCGGGAGGGTTGATGGTCACCAAGGGTCAGGATCACAGCCTCGCGGTGTATCCCCGGGAAGAGTTCACCGCGCTCGCGCGCAAGGCCGCGGCAGCGTCGAGAAGCGATCCGGAAGCGCGAGCTTTCGTGCGCGGTCTCGCTGCCGGCACCGATGAGCAGCATGCAGATGCCCAGGGGCGCATCACCCTCTCGGCAGATCACCGTCGCTACGCAGGTCTCTCCAAGGATTGCGTAGTGATCGGTTCGGTCGATTTCCTCGAGATCTGGGATGCGCAGGCATGGCAGACCTACGTCGAGGAGAACGAGGAGAACTACTCGCAGGCAACGGGAGTCGCGCTCGGCGAGATCGTCTGAGCATGACCGCACGCACGCGAATGCAGCGAGGCCTCTGTCCGACGGAACCCTGACGCACTTCCCCAGCGCCAGGTTTTCATTTCGGGCAGGGACCTCGAAGCATTCGCACCGGCAACCGGCCGAGAAGAGAAGTTCGACATGTGGACTCCGGCTTCGGACATGTCCACCCGCACCACAGAAGCAGGAGCCGGAGGGATCATGGTGGATCACGAGGGGGAAGAATCCTCGCCCGCCGATGGCTTCGGCCATATCCCCGTCCTGCTGCACCGAGCAGTCGAACTCCTCGGCCCCGCGCTCACTCTGCACGACCCGGAGGGTGGGGGAGCCGTCATGATCGACGCCACCCTCGGCCTCGGTGGGCATTCCGAGCATTTTCTCCGGACGTACCCTCGGCTGAAGCTCGTGGCCCTCGACCGGGATCCGCATGCCCTCGAGATCGCCGGGGCTCGGTTGGCCCCGTTCGGGGACCGCGTGACCTTCGTCCACACTCGGTATGACGGCATCGAGAATGCACTCCTCGAAGCGGGACTTCCTCCTCGAGATTCAGTTCACGGCATCCTGTTCGACCTGGGGGTGTCGTCGATGCAACTCGACGAGTCCGATCGCGGTTTCGCCTACTCCATCGATGCGCCGCTCGACATGCGGATGGATCCGACTACGGGGATCACGGCGGCAGAGGTACTCAATACATACAGCCACGGTGATCTGGCCCGGATCCTCAGCACCTACGGTGAAGAACGGTTCGCGGGAAAGATTGCGTCGGAAATCGTCCGGCAGCGGGCGAAGCAGCCCTTTACGACGAGTGCGGAACTGGTCGAACTGTTGTATCGCGCCATTCCGGCGGCGACCCGCCGGACCGGGGGACACCCCGCCAAGCGGACCTTCCAAGCTCTTCGCGTCGAGGTCAACGGCGAACTCGATTCACTGCGAGCGGCGATACCGGCGGCACTCGACGCATTGACTGTCGGGGGACGCGTCGTGTTCATGTCGTATCAGTCGCTCGAAGACCGGGTCGTCAAGCAGGAGATCACTCCCCGGTCGAAGTCGAGGAGTCCGGAGGGGCTCCCTGTCGAGTTGCCGGGTATGGGGCCGGAGTTCCGCATCCTCACCCGAGGGGCGGAGAGAGCGTCCGAGCAGGAAATAGAAGAGAACCCACGATCAGCCCCGGTGCGCTTGCGTGCTGCAGAGAAAATTGCCAGGAGGTCGGCGGCATGACGGTTCAGGTGAATTCCCCCGAGGTACGGCCTGCACGTGGGGGTAACCGTTCGGGCGCTGCCCAGCGAGCGTACGAGCGGCGTACCCAGCGTGCGGCAGTGCACAGCGGATCGCCGACCGCCGTGGCCGGAATGAACCGCGCCGGTTCCCTTGCTGCCCGGATTCCTTTTGTGGCAACAATTCTCGGACTTCTCAGCTTGGGCCTCGCCGTCACTCTCCTGCTCACCACCCGCTCGGCGGAGGATTCCTATCAGCTCAGTGCTGCGCGGGAACACAATCAGTCGCTCGCGGAGGAGAAGGCGGCGCTGCAGCGGGATGTGGAGACGGCCAACTCTGCGCCGAAACTCGCGGAGGAAGCGGCCAAGTTGGGGATGGTTCCGGCGAACGATCCCGCTCGTCTCGTGGTGCACCTGGACGGAAGCGTCGAGGTGGTCGGGAAGCCGGCTCCGGCATCCGGGTCACCTGTGCCCCCGCTCGATGCCGCGGCCCCGTCCACCCAGGCGGGGAACACGGTCGCGACAGCTCCGAATCGGGGCACGACCACTACGCAGGCGCCGCGCGCCACGCCACGACCCGGCAATAGCCCGGAGATCCAGGCCCGAGGTGAACAATTGGTTCCCGTGATGCCTTCGACCACTGCACCGACGACAGCACCACCATCGGGTGGTCGCCGGTGAACCGAAACGCACCGAGAAGTCGTCCCCGGCGCCCCAAGGGCGCCGGCACGGGGTCCTTTCCGTTCAGGCAACGGATCGGACGCGGGATGATGTTCGGAGCGCTCGGCCTCGCCGCGGTGCAACTCTTGTGGATTCAGGTCATCGACGCGCCGCAACTGTCGGCCGAGGCGGCGAATCAACGCACGACCACCCAGGTGGATCCGGCGCTGCGCGGGTCGATCACCGACCGCAATGCCAACCCCATTGCTTTCACCATGGAAGCGAAGGCACTGACTTTTCAGCCTGCGCGGGTCCGTAAGGAGCTCGAGGAGGCGCGCGCCAAGAGCGAGACCGCCCCCGAGGTCGATTCGAGGCTCGATGCCATTGCCAAGGAAATTCACGACCGCCTCGGTGACGCGGCGCCGGAGAAAGAACTGAGGGAGAAACTGCGCAGCGACGAGACGTTCGTCTATCTCGCCCGCAGTGTCGACCCCGCGATTGCCGCCGAAATCAGTGAGAAGTATCCCGAGGTGGGTCTCGAGCGTCAGGACATCCGCGAATATCCCGGCGGATCCCTCGCCGCAAACCTCGTCGGCGCGACCGGCTGGGACGGGCACGGGCTCCTCGGCCTCGAGGACTCACTGGACTCCACTCTCGCCGGCACGGACGGCTCCGAAACCTACGACCGCGGGTCCGACGGCGCCGTCATTCCCGGCAGTTGGCGTGACAAGCAGCCTGCGGTGGACGGGTCGAGTGTCGAACTCACCATCGACTCGGACCTTCAGTACTACGTGCAGCAGCAAGTGCAGATGGCGAAGGACAAGTCCGGCGCCAAGGATGCGTCGGCGGTGGTGCTCGACTCTCACACCGGTGAAGTCCTGGCGATGTCGAACGACAGCACGTTCAACCCGGCGATCGGTGTAGGCAATAATCCGAGATCTGTGGAGATGGGCAATCTGTCCGTCAGTACCCCGTTCGAGCCGGGATCGGTGAACAAAATCGTGACCGCCGCGGCGGCTATCGAGTACGGATTGACCACCCCCGACGAGGTCCTCGAGGTTCCCGGCACCATTCAGATGGCAGGCGTGTCGGTGAAGGATGCCTGGGATCACGGCGTGGCTCCCTACACTTCCACCGGGGTGTTCGGTAAGTCGTCGAACGTCGGCACGCTGATGCTCGCCCAGCGCGTCGGCGAGGACCGTTACGCCGACATGCTGTCGAAGTTCGGACTCGGTCAGCGCACCGATGTGGGGTTACCCGGCGAGAGCGCGGGCAGTGTGCCGAGCCGCGACCAGTGGTCGGGCGGCACCTTTGCGAACCTGCCGATCGGCCAAGGTCTGTCGATGACGTTGTTGCAGATGACCGGTATGTATCAGGCCATCGCCAACGACGGTATTCGCATTCCGCCGCGAATCGTCCGGGCCACCATCGACGCGGACGGCGACAGAACCGAGACGGAGCGACCGGAAGAAATCACCGTGGTCAGCCCGCAGACAGCGGCCACCGTGCGTGACATGTTCCGGTCCGTCACGCAGAACGACACCGGCAACCAGCGCGGCACAGGGGTTCAGGCTGCTGTCGACGGTTACCAGATCAGCGGTAAGACGGGAACAGCGCAGCAGGTCGACCCCGCCTGCAAGTGCTACTCGAATTCGAACTACTGGATCACGTTCGCCGGGATCGCGCCCGCGGACAATCCGCGGTACGTGATCGGCATCATGCTGAACGCACCTACGCGGAGCGCGGACGGCACCGGTGGGCAGTCCGCCGCGCCGCTGTTCCACAACATCGCGTCGTGGTTGCTCCAACGTGACAGCGTCCCGATGTCCCCGGATCCCGGACGCAGGCTGGTGCTCCAAGCCGATTGAGCGATGGTCGGCCGAATCCGGCTTTCGGAACGGTCGCGGTAATCTGACACGTCGGCCGTTCAGTGGGCACAGTCGTTCAGTGAACACAGTCGCGTGAAAATGCCCAGGTCGCGCACTGTAGAGCCGTGCACGACGCCCGTAGTCAGTAGAGAGTCGACACCCGAGAGGAGCCCGGTGCCTGTTCCGTCCCGCCCGCAGTCGACGTCCGCGCCACTGAAGTCTGGAGAAGATCTGCAGTCCGGAAAAACTCTGCAGTCCGGAGAAGATCTGAAGTCTGGCGACGATCTGCGCCCCAGTCTGCCGGTTCGTACCCCGGTGAGCGTTCTCGCCGCAGCTGCCGGAGCCAGAATCGAAGCTTCCGCAGGTGGTGCTGCCGACGTCGTCGTCACGGGAGTGGATCTTCGGGCTCAGGCCATCGCCCAGGGCGATCTCTTTGCTGCCTTGCCCGGCGCTCGGGCGCACGGGGCGGAGTTCGCGGCAGACGCTGTGGCACGCGGGGCCGTGGCGATCCTCACCGACGAGGCCGGGTTCGACATCGTGTCGGGGCTGGAAGCGGACGTGCCGGTCCTGGTCCACCACGATCCCCGCGGAGTTCTCGGCGAGATGTCGGCCACCATCTACGGCCGTCCGTCGGAGCGCATGCAGGTGATCGGTATCACCGGCACTTCCGGTAAGACCACCACCTCGTACCTTGTGGAGGGCGCCCTCACCGCGGCGGGGCGCACCACCGGTCTGGTGGGAACCATCGAAACGCGGATGAAGGGGCGACGGGTGCCGAGCGCACTGACGACGCCCGAGGCCCCGCAACTGCACGCCCTGTTCGCCGTGATGCTCGAGCAGGGGGTCGACACGGTGGTGATGGAGGTCTCCAGTCACGCGCTCGCGCTCGGCCGGGTCGACGGTGTGCGGTTCGATGTGGGTGCCTTCACCAATCTCTCGCAGGACCACCTCGATTTCCACCGCGACTTCGAGGACTACTTCGCCGCCAAGGCCAGGCTTTTCCGCGCCGAATCTTCGGTCCACGCGCCGCGGGCCGTCATCTGCGTCGACGACGAGTGGGGGCAGCGGATGGCCGAGGTTGCCGCCGACGCCGGCTCCGTCGTATCCACGGTGGCCACGGGGCCCGGCCGTGTGGAGGCGGAGTGGAGTGCAGGTGCGCCGACGGTATCGCCTTCCGGTTCGCAGACCTTCTCTCTCACCACTCCGGACGGCACGTCGCTCGAGGTGTTGCTACAGCTTCCGGGCCGGTACAACGTTGCCAATGCCTCGGTTGCCGTTGCGTTGAGCGCCTCACTGGGGGTCGATCCGCTCGTCGCAGTGAAGGGCATCGCGGAGGTCGACGTGCCCGGGCGGGTGCAGCGGATCGATCGCGGCCAGGACTTTCTCGCCGTCGTCGACTACGCGCACAAACCCGCCGCCCTCGAGGCTGTGATCGCAACCCTTCGGAGCCAGGTGTCCGGCCGTGTCGCGGTGGTCGTGGGTGCGGGAGGTGACCGCGACGCCGGGAAGCGGCCCCTGATGGGGTCGGCGGCGGCGCGAGGGGCGGATCTGCTGATCATCACGGACGACAATCCGCGTACCGAGGACCCGGCGACGATCAGAGCCGCGGTCCGGGAAGGCGCCCTCGCGGTGCCCGAATCCGAGCGGGGAGAAGTTCGGGAAGTGGGGGACCGCGCGAGGGCGATCACCGAGGCCGTCAGCTGGGCGCAGGCAGGCGACGTAGTTCTGGTCGCAGGTAAGGGACACGAGTCCGGTCAGGAGATTTCCGGGGTGAAGCACCCATTTGACGATCGCGAGGTTCTGGGCGAAGCGATCGAGCAGGTAATCGGAGGAAGCAAATGATCCCGATGACACTCGCTCGCATCGCCGAAATCGTGGGAGGCGAGCTCCACGACGTCGTCGATCCCTCGACCGAGGTGACCGGCAGCGTGGAATTCGATTCGCGGAAGGTAGGTCCAGGCGGCCTCTTCCTCGCTCTGCCCGGTGCCCGCGTCGACGGTCACGACCATGCTGCGGCCGCCGTTGCGGCAGGTGCGGCCGCCGTCGTGGCTGCGCGGCCGGTCGGGGTTCCGGCCGTCGTGGTCCCGCCGATTCCGGTGGACGTCCCGAGCCGGGCGATGGCACTCGAACACGATTCGGACGGGTCCGGCGCCGCGGTGCTCGCCGCTCTGGCGAAGCTTGCCCGCGCTTCTGTCGACGAATTGACCGACAAGGGCTTGACGGTGGTCGGAGTGACCGGGTCAGCGGGCAAGACCTCGACCAAAGACCTCCTCGCGGCTGTTCTGCGCCCCCTGGGCCCGGTGGTGGCGCCGCCTGGATCGTTCAACAACGAGCTCGGGCACCCGTGGACTGCCCTGCGCGCTGATGCCGACACCCGGTTCCTGGTTCTGGAGATGTCGGCGCGCGGGCTGGGGCACATCGCGTCCCTCGCGACCATCGCGCCTCCCCGGATCGGGGTCATTCTCAACGTGGGCACGGCACATCTCGGTGAGTTCGGGTCCCGGGACGCGATCGCCCTGGCGAAGGGGGAGCTCGCCGAAGCGCTGCCGACTGCCGCGGATGGCGGCGTCGCCGTGCTCAATGCAGACGACCCTCTGGTCGCCGCCATGGCCTCACGGACCTCTGCGCGCGTGGTGCTCGTCGGTCAGTCGGAGGCGGCGGATATCCGGGCCACCGACATCGTGCTCGACGAGAAGGCGCGTGCGCGATTCACGCTCACCACGTCTTCGGGCAGTGTTCCGGTCGAGCTGGCGGTGCACGGCGAACATCAAGTCGGGAACGCACTCGCCGCTGCGGCAGTGGCTTTCGAGTGCGGCGCAGATCTCGGCCAGGTTGCCCAGGCACTGTCCGGGGCCGCTGCGGTGTCGGCTCGCCGTATGGATGTGCGAGACCGGCCGGACGGTGTGACGGTTGTCAACGATTCGTACAACGCCAATCCTGATTCGATGCGCGCAGCCATCAAGGCGCTGGTGTCGATGGCGAAGACCGGCCGCGGCGCGGCGCGCCGCAGTTGGGCGGTACTCGGAGAAATGGCGGAGCTGGGGCCAGAATCAGTGGTCGAACACGATGCGATCGGCAGGTTCGCGGTCCGGCTGGACGTGAGCAAGTTGATCATCGTCGGAACCGGTAGACCGGCACGGGCCATGCATCAGGGCGCGGTCATGGAGGGCTCGTGGGGCGACGAGGCGATACTCGTTCCCGACGCCGCCTCCGCGATCGCGTTGCTCGAGGAGGAATTGGCGGCGGGTGACCTGGTATTGGTCAAAGCGTCGCAATCCATCGGACTGTGGGAGGTCGCGGACGCGGTGCTGGCGGGACACACGGGACAGAAGGGTTCGGAGGCCATGCGGTGAGACAGATCCTCTTCGCGGCGGGCATCGCGCTTGCCGTCTCGATTCTGCTGACCCCGGTCCTCATCAAGGCCTTTTCCCGTCAGGGTTTCGGCCAGGAGATCCGTGTCGAAGGTCCGGCCAGTCACCAGTCGAAGCGCGGGACCCCGACGATGGGTGGAGTCGCCATCCTCGCCGGCCTGTGGGCGGGGTACTGGGGATCGCACCTGATCGGTATCGGCTACAACGCAGACGGCCCGTCGGCGTCGGGTCTGCTGGTGCTGGGCCTGACCACTGCGCTCGGTGGTGTCGGGTTCCTCGACGACTTCATCAAGATCCGCAAGCAGCGCAACCTGGGACTGAACAAGACCGCAAAGCTGGTCGGCCAGCTGATCGCGGCGGTGGCGTTCGGCATCCTCGCGCTGCAGTTCCGCGGAGCCAACGACCTGACCCCCGGCAGTGCCCACCTGTCGTACGTCCGAGACATCGCGACGGTGACCCTGGGATCCGTAGTGTTCGTCGCGTTCTGTTATCTCCTGGTCAGCGCGTGGTCGAACGCCGTCAACCTCACCGACGGACTCGACGGCCTGGCGGCCGGTTCCATGAGCCTCGTGCTGGGCGCCTACGTCATCATCACGTTCTGGCAGTACCGCAACGCATGTGAGACCAGCCCGGGAAAGGGTTGCTACGACGTCCGGGATCCGCTCGACCTGGCCCTGATCTGCGCCGCCGGGGCGGGCGCCTGCATCGGCTTCCTCTGGTGGAACGCCGCGCCCGCCAAAATCTTCATGGGCGACACCGGCTCCCTTGCGCTGGGCGGCATGCTCGCCGGGCTGTCCATCACGACGCGGACGGAACTGCTCATGGTGGTGATCGGCGCTCTCTTCGTCGCCGAAGCGGCGTCCGTGGTGATCCAGGTTGCGGTGTTCAGGTCGAGCCGGAGACGAGTGTTCCGCATGGCGCCTTTCCACCATCACTTCGAACTCGCCGGGTGGGCGGAAACCACGGTGATCATCCGCTTCTGGTTGCTGGCGGCCATCGCCTCGGCGATCGGCCTCGCGCTGTTCTACAGCGAGTACCTGGCAGCGATCGGCGGCTGACCCAGTGGCCGAGGATCTGGAACTCGATCGGTTGCGGGGTCGTGCCGTACTCGTCGCGGGGGCGGGAATCTCGGGCCGGGCGACGATCGAACCGCTCCGTGAACTCGGAGCCCTCGTCACCGTCACCGATTCGAATGCCGACGCCCTTGCCGAATGCGCGAGGCTCGGCGCAGCCACCGTGCCCATCGACGACCTCCTCGCCGACCGCGAACGTGTCCGTGACTTCGCACTGGTGGTGACCAGCCCCGGATTCCGTCCCGACGCACCGCTGCTCTCGGCTGCCGCCGGAGACGGCATCCCCATCTGGGGAGATATCGAACTCTCCTGGCACGTGGACCGATCGGGACTCTACGGCCCGCCCCGCCGATGGTTGGTGGTTACCGGGACCAACGGAAAGACGACCACGACCTCGATGCTGCAGTCGATCCTGTCGGCGGCAAAGGTGCCCAGCGCAGCCTGCGGGAACATCGGACTCCCGGTCCTCGAGGCCCTACGCCAGACGTCTCCTCGGCCCGAAGTGCTGGCGGTGGAACTCTCGTCGTTCCAACTGCACTGGGCACCGTCAGTTCGGCCGGCGGCCGGAGCCGTCCTGAACATCGCCGAGGACCACCTCGACTGGCACGGCGGTATGCAGTCGTACATCGAAGCGAAGGCGCGAGCGTTGACCGGCGATGTCGCAGTACTGGGTCTCGACGACGACGTGGCCGCGTCCCTCGCAACCTCCTCACCCGCCGAACGCACGGTGGGCTTCCGGGTGGGGATGCCGGGGCCGGGGGAGTTGGGGATCGAAAACGGCCACCTGGTGGATCGGGCGTTCGCCGACGGGCTGCGGCTGGCCCCGGCGGAGGGGATTACCCCGTCCGGTCCTGCGGGATTGATGGATGCGCTCGCTGCGGCAGCGCTCGCGCGCGCCGCCGGGGTGGGGCCCGAGGCCGTGGCCCGCGGTCTGGCGAGTTACGTCGTCGGCCCGCACCGCGGTGCACGCGTTGCCGAGATCGGCGGGGTCACCTTCGTCGACGACTCGAAGGCCACCAACCCACACGCGGCCGGGCCGTCGATTCTCGCGCACGAACGCGTGGTGTGGATCGCCGGCGGCCTCCTCAAAGGCGCCCAGGTCGACGACCTGATCGTCGAGGTGGCCGACCATCTGACCGGAGTCGTGCTACTCGGGCGTGACGCCACCCACATCGCCGAGTCGCTTGCGCGACACGCCCCCGAGGTTCCCGTGGTCAGTGTCGAAACGGGAGACGATGCTGGAGTGAGTGCTGTTGCTCGAGCCGCGACCCGACGGGTGGTTCTGCCGCCCGGTACCGACAGCGACGCGGTCATGGCAGCCGTCGTGCGTGAGGCGGCTGCCCTGGCGACGGCGGGTGACGCCGTCGTACTGGCTCCTGCCGCGGCTTCGCTCGACATGTTCGACAGCTACGGTCATCGAGGTAGGAGCTTCGCCGACGCGGTCGGCCGGCTGCATGCATCGGACATTACCGGGCAGCCGCAATGACGTCGGCCGATCCGCGCCCACGCCGGGTTCCCGACGCGCAGCGCAGCCGTGGGGCCGACGCGCAACGGAGCCGGGTGTCCGACGCGCAGCGGGGCCGCGGTGGCGAACGTGGTCGCGGTGACGCACCTCGGGGCCGTGCCGGTGATGCGGGACGGCCTCGCTCTCCCGCAGGCCCGCGTTCGCAGGACGGTTCTCCGCGCTCGGCTACGCCCCGCCGCCCGCCGCAGGGTCCGCGAACCCGCACTTCGCCGCCGCGCGCTCCCCGCACCCGGATCGGTGCGTGGCTGGCCAGACCACTGGCGTCGTTCCACCTCGTCGTGACCATCGCGTTTCTGCTCACGGTGCTGGGGCTGGTAATGGTGCTGTCGTCGTCGAGCGTCGAGGCGTATGCCAACGACGGCTCGGCCTACACGCTGTTCACCCGGCAAACAATCTTCGCCGGCGTCGGCATGATCCTGTTCTTCGTCGCGTTGCGCATCCCGGTACGGGTGATGCGCGCGCTGTCCTTTCCCGCCTTCGCGGCAACGATCGTTCTTCTGATACTGGTGCTCATACCCGGTATCGGAACGGTGTCCCAGGGCACCCGGGGATGGTTCGTCGTCGGCGGTGTGTCGCTGCAGCCGGCCGAGTTGACGAAGATCGCGCTCGCCATCTGGGGTGCGCACATCTTGGCGTCACGCCGGAGCGACCTGGTCGGGATCCGCGACATGCTGGTCCCACTCGTTCCCGCGGCGCTGTTGGCGTTCGTGCTCATCATCTTGCAGCCCGACCTCGGAACGACGGTTTCGTTGGCCATCATCCTGATGGCCTTGCTGTGGTTCGCAGGTCTGCCGCTCAAGTTGTTCCTGGGCATCGTGGGAACCGGCCTCGCCGGGGTGGTCGTTCTCGCTCTCACAGCCGGTTACCGTTCGGCGAGGGTCCGGGCCTTCTTCAATCCGGACGAGGATCCGCAGGGTATCGGGTATCAGTCACGCCAGGCGATGTACTCGCTGGCCGACGGCGGAATTCTCGGGCGTGGACTGGGGCAGAGCCGCGCGAAGTGGAGTTATCTCCCCAACGCGCACAACGACTTCATTTTCGCCATCATCGGTGAGGAACTGGGCTTCCTGGGTGGTGCCGCCGTGCTGGGACTCTTCGGGTTGTTCGTGTACACGGGGCTGCGCATCGCCGCACGATCGGCCGATCCCTTCCTGCGCTTGCTCACAGGTACGGCCACGGTGTGGATCACCGGTCAGGCGTTCATCAATGTGGGGTACGTCATCGGGCTGCTCCCCGTCACCGGACTGCAGTTGCCGCTCGTGTCCGCCGGGGGAACGTCGACGGCGACGACGCTGTTCATGTTCGGCGTGGTGGCGAATGCGGCCCGGCACGAGCCGGAGGCCGTAGCGGCGCTGCATTCGGGTCAGGACGGCCGTTTCGGGCGAATGCTGCGTCTTCCGAAGCCCGAGGCATATTCACCGGTGCGGGCGGACGCTGCCCGGGCGGAGGCGGTGCGACGGGCCGAGGCACGGCGGCAGGCCGGACGCGAGATGGCAGCCCGCACCCGGAGCATCACATACGACAAGGGCCGCGCGGAACGCGGCAATGCCCGCACACCCGACCGCGGTGTGCGCCAGCAGCGAAGCTCGGGTGGCCGAGCAGGAGAGCGAGGATTTCGTAGGTGAGCGGCGAGAAGCCCACTCTGTCGGTGATCGTGGCCGGTGGTGGAACCGCCGGACACATCGAACCGGCTCTGGCGGTGGCCGATGCGATCAAGGCGATCGACGGGGATGTGGTGGTGACGGCGCTGGGGACGGCCCGCGGTCTCGAAACCACCCTGGTTCCGGAGCGCGGTTATCCGCTGGAACTCATTCCGCCGGTGCCACTTCCCCGTAAACCCACCCTCGACCTGCTGCGGCTCCCGCGCCGGGTGCTGCATTCGGTTCGTCGTACCCGTGCGGTGATGGACGAGACCGGGGCCGACGTGATCGTCGGTTTCGGCGGTTACGTCGCTCTTCCGGCGTACCTGGCCGCGGGTCCCGGTCTGCTGCGGCGGCGACGCAGAATCCCGATCGTGGTGCACGAGGCGAACGCGAGCGCGGGCATCGCCAACAAGATCGGCGCTCGCCGTGCTGCACGGGTCCTCGCGGCGGTGGCGGGTTCCGGTGTGAAGGCGCGCGGCAGGGCGGAGGCCGAGATCGTCGGTATACCCGTGCGGGCATCCATCACCGGTCTCGACCGGGCGGGATTACGCAGTGAGGCCCGGGCCCACTTCGGGCTTCCCGCCGAGGGACCAGTGCTGCTCGTGTTCGGTGGGTCGCAGGGCGCGCGGTCGCTCAACGAGGCGGTGTCGGGGGCGGCGGAGTCGCTCGCGGCGGCGGGGATCGCCGTCCTGCACGCACACGGTCCGAAGAACACCCTGGACGTCCCCGACTCCGCAGGCGGTCCGCCCTACGTGGCCGTCCCGTACCTGTCGCGGATGGATCTGGCGTATTCGGCTGCCGACGCGGTGATCTGCCGATCGGGTGCGATGACGGTCGCGGAGGTGTCGGCTGTGGGTCTCCCCGCGCTGTACGTGCCGTTGCCGCACGGCAACGGTGAGCAAGAACTCAATGCGCGGCCAGTCGTCGAAGCGGGAGGTGGAATGATTGTCCGTGACGGCGACCTGACCGCCGCCTTCGTCGCGGACACCGTGATCCCGCTGCTGCGCGACCCCGCGCGGCTCGCGGACATGGGGCGGCGCGCGGCGGGAGCGGGTCACCGTAGCGCAGCCGCCGAGGTTGCGCAGATTGTTCTCGACGTGGCCGCGCTGACGAAGGAAACCCGATGACCGACCTGCCCGCGCACCTCGAACGTGTCCACATGGTGGGGATCGGTGGCGCCGGAATGTCCGGGATCGCCCGGATCCTGCTGGCCCGAGGGGGCCAGGTGTCCGGATCCGACGCCAAGGAGAGCCGCGGCGTGCTGGCCCTCCGCGCTCGCGGCGCGAACGTGCGCATCGGCCACGACGCCAGCGCACTCGATCTCTTGCCCGGCGGACCCACCGTGGTCGTCACCACGCACGCCGCCATCCCGAAGGACAACCCGGAACTGGTCGAGGCCGCGCGGCGCGGCATCCCCGTGATCCTGCGCCCGGCGGTACTCGCATCGTTGATGCACGGTCACCGGACCCTGCTCGTGTCGGGCACCCACGGTAAGACGTCGACGACGTCGATGCTGGTGGTGGCGCTCCAGCATTGCGGTTTCGACCCCTCCTTCGCGGTGGGCGGCGAGCTGAACGAAGCCGGGACCAACGCTCATCACGGCAGCGGTGACGTATTCGTCGCCGAGGCCGACGAGAGTGACGGTTCGCTTCTCCAGTACGACCCCGATGTCGTCGTCGTCACCAACGTCGAGGCCGACCATCTCGACTATTTCGGCAGCCCGGAGGCATATACCCAGGTTTTCGACGACTTCGCCGATCGGCTCTCGCCCGGCGGGCTCCTCGTCACCTGTCTCGACGATCCCGGTTCGGCAGCGCTCGCGTCACGGGTGAGCGCGCGGAACCTCCCCGGTGTGCGAGTGGTCGGCTACGGCAGCGCAGAGTCGTCCGCCGCTCCGTTCGACTCCGTCGACGGAATCGAGGTCGGTGCCCGGCTGCTGAGTTTCGAGGCCAGAGATGTGGGGGGAGTGCTGCAGTTCCAGCTGGCCGGTGAGCGGAGTCCGCGGACCATCCGGATGGGTGTCCCGGGACGGCACATGGCACTCAACGCGCTGGCCGCACTTCTCGCTGCCCGCGAGGCCGGTGCCGACGTCGACGAGATACTCGAAGGAATCGCCGGTTTCGGCGGTGTACACCGCCGGTTCCAGTTCACCGGTCGTGAGCGTGGTGTCCGGGTGTTCGACGACTATGCGCACCATCCCACCGAAGTGCGTGCGGTGCTCGGCGCCGCCGCGGATCTGGTGCGCCAGCCGCACGAGGCGGATCGGCGAGAATCCGAGGAATCGGTCCGCCGGGGCAAAGTGATCGTCGTGTTCCAGCCGCATCTCTATTCGCGGACAGCAACTTTCGCGGAAGAGTTCGGGCATGCTCTCGATCTCGCCGACGAGGTCGTGGTGCTCGACGTGTACGGGGCGAGGGAGGAACCCATGCCCGGTGTCAGTGGCGCCCTGGTCGCATTGTCGGTGACCAAGCCGGTGCATTATCAGCCCGATCTGTCGCAGGCGCCGCGTCAGGTGGCGGGGTTGGCCGAACCCGGCGACGTCGTGATCACGATGGGTGCCGGTGACGTCACGATGCTCGGAAACCAGATTCTCGACGTGCTGCGTGCGGCCCCACACAACGCCCCCCGATGACACGGGAGCGCCGAGGTCGCCCGGAACGGCCGGATCGCCCGGTTCGCCGCGACACCCAGCGCAGTCCGCGGCCCGGTGGCGCCTCCGCGCGGAGTTCCGGCACCAGAGCTGGGCCGCGCCGGACGCCGCCGGGCGGTGACCCGTCCACTCGCAGACCGCGCGGATCGGTCCCGGCCGCAGCATCTCCGGACGTGGAGCAGGGGCCGGGACGGCCGTGGTACCGGAGGCCGGCGGTGACCGGTCTGATCGGTGTCGTGGTGGTCGTGGCGCTCGGTCTGGTGGCCTGGTTCACGCCGCTGTTGTCGGTCCGGTCCACCGATGTCGCGGGTGCCACGACCATTCCCGAGGAACAGATTCGACAGGTACTCGCCGTGCCGCAGGGGCAGCCACTGCTGCGCGTCGACACTGTGGCGGCCGCGCAGCGGGTCGCCGCGATCCCCAAGGTGGCTACCGCCCGCGTGCAGAGAATGTATCCGTCCACCATCCGGGTGACGGTGACCGAACGCGTGCCGGTCGTGTTCGTCGATACTCCCGACGGCACGCATCTTCTGGACGCCGACGCTGTCGACTACGAGATCGCGCCACCGCCTCCCGGCGTTCCTCGCCTGGTGACCGACACTCCCGGGTGGGGTGATCCCAGTACCGCGGCTGCGCTCGAGGTGCTCGAGTCGATGCCGCCGCAATTGCGCGGGCAGGTGGGTGAGGTTGCGGCCAAATCCATTTCGGACATCTCGGTGACGTTGCTCGACGGCCGCGTCGTGGTGTGGGGCGGCACGGAGAAGTCCGAACGCAAGGCGGCGGTCACCTTGCCCCTGCTGACTCAGCCCGGGCAGACGTACGACGTGTCGAGTCCTGATCTCCCGACGGTGCGGTAGGGGAATGAAATTCGTAGTTGGCTCCCGCGAGCGAGTTCGTCAAATAACTCGGCGAGTCTCGGCGCGCCTAATGGCGTATCCCGATGACGGTGCATAGCGTTTCGCTCTAGTCGAGCACTTGACATAACCGTAACCCTATGGTTCAGGTTGAGAGTTTACCCCGACTGATTTGTACGAAAGCGTGATACACACTCATGGAAGGCGAGAGCCGATGACGCCCCCGCACAACTACCTCGCCGTAATAAAGGTCGTCGGCATCGGCGGCGGCGGCGTGAACGCAGTCAACCGGATGATCGAGCAGGGACTCAAGGGAGTTGAGTTCATTGCCGTCAACACGGACGCGCAAGCGCTGCTGATGAGTGATGCCGACGTCAAGCTCGACGTCGGCCGTGAACTCACCCGCGGCCTCGGAGCCGGCGCGGATCCCGAAGTCGGCCGCAAGGCCGCAGAAGACCACAAGGACGAGATCGAGGAAGTGCTCAAGGGCGCCGACATGGTGTTCGTCACGGCCGGTGAGGGCGGCGGTACGGGTACCGGCGGCGCCCCCGTCGTCGCGAGTATCGCGCGCAAGCTCGGGGCCCTGACCGTCGGTGTGGTGACCCGGCCCTTCTCGTTCGAGGGGAAGCGTCGCGGCGGGCAGGCCGATACCGGCATCCAGTCGCTGCGCGAATCGTGCGACACCCTCATCGTCATCCCGAACGACCGCCTTCTTCAGCTCGGTGACGCCGCGGTGAGCCTCATGGATGCGTTCCGTAGCGCCGACGAGGTCCTCCTCAACGGTGTTCAGGGCATCACCGACCTCATCACCACCCCGGGTCTGATCAACGTCGACTTCGCCGACGTCAAGGGCGTCATGTCCGGGGCCGGTAGCGCGCTGATGGGCATCGGGTCCTCGCGCGGTGAGGGGCGTGCCATCAAGGCTGCCGAGTCCGCGATCAACTCACCTCTCCTCGAAGCATCGATGGAGGGTGCGCGCGGCGTCCTGCTGTCGATCGCGGGTGGCAGCGACCTCGGACTGTTCGAGATCAACGAGGCCGCCTCGCTCGTCCAGGAAGCGGCGCACATCGATGCCAACATCATCTTCGGCACCGTGATCGACGACTCGTTGGGTGACGAGGTGCGGGTCACCGTCATCGCCGCCGGATTCGACGGCGGCACGCCTGCCCGTCGTCCGGTCGAGTCCACCGCCGCCGGCCGCAGCGCCATCGGGGCCGGACGCGCGGGTGAAGTGAACCAGGGCGCGGAGCCGCAGGGCGGTGAGCCGATGTCCGTGACCCGCGAGACGATCAGCTCGCACAGCGCGAGCAGTCTGCCTCCGTTGTCCGGAAACGGCTCTTCCCGGCCCGTGCCGGTGTCCGACGAGGAGGGCGAAGACGACGTCGACGTGCCCTCCTTCATGCGTCGTTGACGTCGCCGTCGGGACCCGGATTCCGGGTTCGCCGCGTCGTCACCGCACGTGCGGGTGGGCACTCCGTCGGACCGTACGAGTCCTTCAATCTGGGTGACCACGTGGGGGACGACCCCGGCGCGGTAGAGGCCAATCGTCGTCGGCTGGCCGACAAGATCGGTGTTCCGTTCGACCACCTGATCTGGATGGAACAGATACACAGTCGCACGGTGACGGTGGTCGACAGACCGACCGATACGGCTGTGCCGGCAACCGACGCGTTGGTGACCACGGTGCCGGGTTTGGCGCTGGCCACACTCAGCGCCGACTGTGTGCCCGTCCTGCTCTCCGACGAGGAGGCGGGCGTCATCGCGGCCGTGCACGCCGGACGGATCGGTGCACGCATCGGTATCGTCCCCCGGGTTCTCGAGGTGATGGTGGAGCAGGGCGCCCGGATCGGACGGATCGGTGCCTTCCTCGGCCCGGCCGCGAGTGGACGCCAGTACGAGGTTCCCGCCGCAATGCAGGCGGACGTCGAAAAGTACCTTCCCGGCAGTGCCGCCCGCACGGTGAAGGGGACCCCCGGTCTCGACCTGCGGGCCGGCATCCGCAGGCAACTGCTCGACGCGGGAGTGTCAGGTGTCGCCGAGGATCCGCGTTGCACCATCGAGGACCGGACCCTCTTCAGTCATCGGCGGGAGGCACCGACCGGCCGGCTCGCAGCGGTGATCTGGATGGATACTGGGCAGGGCGGCAGGTAGGCGCGCGAGAGGGTGTGGGAGTTGACGGCGATGGATCGTGTTCCGGAGGCGAGCGGAGCGGGTGACCGTGTCGCGCAGGTTTCGGATGCGCTCGGGGCTGTCCGGCAGCGGCTGGATGCGGCGTGCCGTGCGGCGGGACGCGAACCCTCGGAGGTGACGCTCCTCCCGGTCACCAAGTTTTTCCCGGAGTCCGATGCCCGCATCCTCTATGAACTCGGTTGCCGCGAGTTCGGTGAGTCGCGTGAGCAGGAAGCGACCGCGAAGATCGGCGAGTTCCGCGCCCGAAATCCGGACCCGGCGGTGCGGTGGCACATGATCGGCCACCTGCAACGCAACAAGGCCCGGGCGATCGCCCAGTGGGCGTACGCAATTCACTCGGTGGACAGCGAGCGCCTGGTCGGCGCGCTCGGTAAGGCAGCGACCGCGGCCGTCGAGGCGGGAGAACGCACGGAGCCGCTCCGGGTGTTGCTCCAGGTCAGCCTCGACGGTGATCCGCAGCGCGGCGGCGCTGTGGTGGGCGACCTCGAAAGCCTTGCGGCGCAGGTTCGGTCGGCTCCACACCTCGAATTCCGGGGTTTGATGGCCGTCCCGCCGATCGAGGCCGACCCGGATGCGGCATTCGAGGAGCTGTACAACATTCACGCCCGGTTGTGCTTGGAGCATCCCGATGCGACGGAGCTCTCAGCGGGGATGACGAATGATCTCGAGCACGCTGTCCGACACGGGTCGACGTGCGTGCGTGTCGGAACCGCTCTGTTGGGCGCGAGGCCTATAACCTCGAAATGATCGCCGAGGCGAGCCTCGAAGGAAAGTCGGCTGGGTGATCGCCAACCCGTCCACACCGCTGCGACCGGTCGTAGCGGGATCCTGTCCGCCGCGCCAAGGAAGGTCGATCAATGAGCAGTCTGCACAAGTTCAAGGCTTACTTCGGCATGGTTCCCCTCGACGACTACGAGGACGAGTACCTGGACGAGCCGGAGCCTGCGCGCAGGCCTGCACGCCCGGTACGGGACGGTGGACGTGATCCGTATCTCGACCGCGACGACCGGGACTTCGCCGAGCCTTCGTTCAGCAAGGCGGCATATGCCCCGGGTCGGCGCGACGATCTCGACGACGAGTTCGACCGCTATGAAGGCCCGCGGCACGCGTCGCGGGTCGAGCCTGTGGCTGTGCGTTCGGCGCGCCCCGGCGTGAGTGGGTCGGTCCGGGGGAGCACCCGCGGTGCGCTCGCTGTCGATACTCGATCCGAGCGGGTGGAAAGCCGCCGCGGACCTCTCTTCGACGAGGGCGGTCCGCTCTCGAAGATCACGACGCTGCGACCCCGCGACTACAGCGAGGCGCGCACCATCGGTGAGCGGTTCCGCGACGGCACCCCGGTCATCATGGACCTCGTGGAGATGAGCAACGCTGACGCGAAACGTCTCGTCGACTTCGCGGCGGGCCTCGCGTTCGCCTTGCGCGGCTCCTTCGACAAGGTGGCAACGAAGGTGTTCTTGCTCTCACCCGCCGATATCGACGTCTCGGCCGAGGAGCGCCGCCGGATCGCCGAGACGGGCTTCTACAGTCAGAAGTAGCACGGCGTGCAGCGGAAATAGGCACTGCGTGCAGCAGGCATAGGCGAAGCGGTCAGGGAAACCGAAGGGTGATCATCGGGATCAGGACGTTCGGACATCACGCAGGCTGCGGTGGCTGAGGTGCAGAGTGCCCTGGTCACGCGGCCCGTTTTGATAGACCGAACTGTTTCAGGCAGAGTGAAGGTGTGGCCTTGTTCTCGGTGATCTATTTGATACTGTTCGTTTTCTGGCTGCTTCTCATCGGCAGAATCATCGTCGAGTTCGTACGGACCTTCGCTCGGGACTGGCGGCCGACCGGCGTCGTGGTCGTCATTCTCGAGGCGATATTTACGGTCACAGATCCGCCGGTCAAGCTGCTGCGGCGGTTGATCCCCCCGATAAATCTCGGCGGGGTGCGGTTGGATCTATCCATCATGGTCTTGCTGTTCATCGTCTTCATCCTGATGTCGATCGTTCAGGGGCAAGCGCGTGCTACGGGTCTGGTGTGACAGAATGGACCCCATTGATCCAGTGTTGGTTCACCGTTACGTAGACTGCGCTGTAACTGAATGCTTGCTAGACCGCCAAATGACGCGTGAAGGGATCCTTCCATGCCGCTGACTCCAGCTGATGTGCACAATGTCGCGTTCAGCAAGCCGCCGATCGGTAAGCGGGGCTACAACGAAGACGAGGTCGATGCGTTTCTCGACCTTGTCGAGCAAGAGTTGTCGCGCCTGATCGAGGAGAACGCCGACCTTCGGCAGCGAGTGGGTGAGCTCGACAAGGAACTCGCCGATGCGAAGAAGGCCCCGCGCCCGTCCGGCGCAGCCTCAACGCCTGCGCCCAAGGCCGAGCCCGCTCGTGTCGTCGAGCAGCCCAAGGCGCCGGCGCCCGCACCGGCCCCGGCCGCCGCGGCACCGCAGGCGGCACCGCAGGGAGCGGACGCTCATATGCAGGCCGCCAAGGTGCTCGGGCTCGCCCAGGAGATGGCTGATCGCCTCACCAGCGATGCGAAGACCGAATCCGAGCAGCTTCTCGGTAATGCCCGCACCAATTCGGAGCAGCTGGTCAGCGACGCGCGGCAGCGTTCGGAATCGATGATTGCGGATGCTCGGCAGAAGTCCGAGGCGCTGATCACGGACGCGCAGACTCGTTCCGAGACCCAGCTGCGGCAGGCCAAGGAGAAGGCCGACGCACTGCAGGCCGACGCGGAGAAGAAGCACACCGAGATCATGGCGACGATCAACCAGCAGCGGTCGGTGCTGGAGGGTCGCATCGAGCAGCTCAAGACCTTCGAGCGTGAATACCGCGTGCGGCTGAAGTCGTACCTGGAGTCGCAGCTCGAGGAGCTGGAGCAGCGGGGTTCCGCCGTTCCGGTGGACGGTGGTCAGGATTCGTTCGCGCAGGGCGGATCGCAGTCGAATTACAGCCAGTCCTACGCCAAGGGCAATAGCTGACTGAGCGTGCGGAAGTTGCCCAGCCAGCGGCCCGGATAGAGGTTGAGCCGTGCTGGTCGTGACACTCGTTCTTGCAGCGGTGGGGTTCGCCCTCCTGGTGGTCGCTCTGATGACCGGTTCGGTCATCTGGGCCTGGGGATGCATCGTGGTGTGCGTCGCGGGTGCGGTGCTGCTGTTGATCAGTGCCCTCGCGGGCAGGCGGACGGCAGCGGTGTCCGGCCGCGGTACCGATTCAGTTCCGCCCACCGACCCGTCGAGTGACTGACCGCGCCGGTTTCCCACGGCGAGGACGACTACACTACGTAGAGCGAGCAATTTCAGATAGCGAGACAACCACGGCGTCGATCCGGCCATCACCGGGGAGCCTTCGGAAGAACGGCCGTACGCAGGCTCAGTAGAACCGAACGGGTGGGCCCGTCACAGCCCGCTAGTGAGAGGCACTCCTCGGAGTGCAAGCGGGGTGGTACCGCGGTGGTGACGCAGGAGGCGTCCCCGTCGTCCCCGTGCCGAGTACGTCAGGCACGAGGAGATCGCGGTGAGCACCACCAGTAACGTCACCAGCACCAACGAGTCCTACCCGAAGGTCGATTACGGCGTTCCGCAGGATGCGGGCGTCAAGTTCCCTCAGGTGGAGCAGCGTGTGCTCGCGGGGTGGGACGAGGACGACACTTTCCGGGCGTCCGTGACACAGCGTGAAGGTGCCGAGGAATTCGTCTTCTACGACGGACCGCCGTTCGCCAACGGTCTTCCGCACTACGGTCACCTGTTGACCGGGTATGTCAAAGACCTCATCCCACGTTTCCAGACCATGCGCGGCAAGAAGGTCGAGCGCCGGTTCGGCTGGGACTGCCACGGCCTTCCGGCCGAACTCGAGGCGGAGAAGCAGCTCGGCATCAAGGACAAGTCCGAGATCGACGTCATGGGTCTCGAGAAGTTCAACGAATACTGCAAGTCCTCGGTTCTGCGATACACCGACGAGTGGCGCAACTATGTCACCCGTCAGGCCAGGTGGGTCGACTTCGACAACGATTACAAGACCCTGGACCTCGACTTCATGGAGTCGGTCATGTGGGCCTTCAAGGAGTTGTTCGACAAGGGGCTGATCTACCAGGGTTTCCGCGTACTGCCGTACAGCTGGTACGAGCAGACGCCGCTGTCGAATCAGGAGACCCGACTCGACGACGCCTACAAGATGCGTCAGGACCCGGCCGTCACCGTCGACATGCCGCTGCGCGGTGAGGGCCCGCTGGACGGCGCGAACGCGATCATCTGGACCACGACGCCGTGGACTCTGCCGTCCAACCTCGCGATCGCGGTGCACCCCGACATCGACTACGTGCAGGTGTCGGGTCTCGACGGGAAACGCTATGTGCTCGCCCGCGATCGTCTGGGCCACTACGCGCGGGAACTCGGGGACTCGCCGGACGTGCTGTCCGAGCACACGGGGGCCGACCTCATCGGTCTGCACTACGACCCGCCGTTCGACTTCTTTGCCGGTCACGAGAACGCGCACCGCGTCATCTCGGCCGACTACGTCACCACCGAGTCCGGTACCGGAATCGTGCACATGGCCCCGGCTTTCGGTGAGGAGGACTACGACTACTGCCTCCGCAACGGCATCGAATTGGTCCAGCCGCTCGACGCGGGTGGCAAGTTCACGTCGATGGTGCCGCCCTACGAGGGGCTCCAGGTGTTCGACGCGAACCCGGCGATCATCAAGGACCTCAAGGCTGCTGGAAAGTTGCTGCGGCACGAGACGATTGAGCACTCGTATCCGCACAGCTGGCGCAGCGGGCAGCCGCTCATCTACATGGCGGTCCCGTCGTGGTTCGTCGCGGTCACCAAGTTCCGCGATCGGATGGTGGAACTGAACCAGGAGATCACCTGGGTGCCGGAGCACATCCGCGACGGACAGTTCGGCAAGTGGCTCGAGGGTGCCCGAGACTGGAACATCAGCCGGAACAGGTACTGGGGCAGCCCCATCCCGGTGTGGGTCTCCGACGACCCGGCCTATCCGCGGACCGACGTGTACGGCTCGCTCGACGAACTCGAGCGCGACTTCGGCGTGCGCCCGACCGATCTGCACCGGCCGATGATCGACGACCTCGTGCGCCCGAACCCGGACGATCCGACGGGGAAGTCGATGATGCGTCGCGTGCCCGAGGTGCTCGACTGCTGGTTCGAATCCGGGTCGATGCCGTACGCCCAGGTGCATTACCCGTTCGAGAACCGTGAGTGGTTCATTGGGGCGACGGGGGATGACACCGCGCACTTCCCGGGCGATTTCATCGTGGAGTACAACGGTCAGACCCGCGGCTGGTTCTACACGCTGCACGTGCTGGCGACGGCATTGTTCGACCGTCCCGCGTTCAAGACGGTTGCGGCCCACGGCATCGTCCTCGGTGACGACGGACTGAAGATGAGCAAGTCGAAGGGCAACTACCCGGATGTCAAGGAGGTGTTCGAGCGCGACGGTTCGGACGCCATGCGGTGGTTCCTCATGTCTTCGCCGATCCTGCGGGGCGGAAATCTCGTGGTCACCGAGCAGGGCATCCGTGAGGGTGTCCGGCAGGCGCTGCTGCCGTTGTGGAACGCTTGGAGTTTCCTGCAGCTGTACGCGCCGAAGTCGGGTCAGTGGCGGACCGACTCGACCAACGTCCTCGACCGGTACATCCTCGCCAAGCTGGCCGGCACCAGGGACGTGATCACCGATGCGCTCGAGACGAACGACATCGCCGGGGCGTGCGACGAACTGCGCACGTTCTGTGATGCGTTGACGAACTGGTATGTGCGGCGGTCGCGTTCGCGTTTCTGGGACGAGGACAAGGACGCCGTCGACACCCTCCACACGGTACTCGAAGTGGTCACCCGGCTCGCCGCTCCGTTGCTGCCGCTGATCAGTGAGGTCATCTGGCGTGGGCTCACCGGCGGACGGTCCGTGCACCTCGCCGACTGGCCGGCCGCAGGTGATTTGCCGGCGGATGCGGAGTTGGTGTCGGCGATGGACGAGGTTCGGTCGGTGTGTTCGACGGTGCTGGGTCTGCGGAAGGCCCAGAACCTGCGGGTGCGGTTGCCGCTGCCGGAGGTGACGGTGGCCGCGGACGACGCCGAGCGTCTGCGCCCCTACCTGGGACTGATTGCCGACGAGGTGAATGTGAAGAAGGTCGACCTCACGACGGATGTGGACGTGCACGGCCGTTTCGAGCTCGTCGTCAACGCGCGTGCCGCGGGGCCGCGCCTGGGCAAGGACGTGCAGACCGTCATCAAGGCCGTGAAGGCCGGTGACTGGTCGGAGAACTCGGACGGCGTCGTCACCGCGGCGGGGATCGAGTTGCTGCCGGAGGAGTACACGCAGCGGCTGGTCGCCGCCGAACCGGAGTCGACGGCAGCCCTGCCTGATGGGGCCGGCCTGGTGGTTCTCGACTCCGCCGTCACCGAGGAACTCGAAGCCGAGGGCTGGGCGAAGGACCGCATCCGTGAGTTGCAGGATGCGCGCCGGGCGGCGGGCCTCGACGTGTCGGACCGGATCACCGTGGTGCTCGAGGTCCCGGCCGAACGGCGGGACTGGGCACGTGCTCACCGCGAGCTGATCGCGGGCGAGATCCTCGCTGTCGAGCTCGAACTGGCAGAGGCGCCCGCCGACGCGGTCGAGCTCGGTGAGGGTGTGCGGGCGGCCATCTCGAAGGTGTGATCTGTCGGACCACGCGGGTAGGTTGCACCAGGTGAGTCGTCGATGGGTGCTGCACCTCGACATGGATGCCTTCTTCGCCTCCGTGGAGCAGCTCACCCGGCCGACGTTGCGTGGCCGCCCGGTGCTCGTCGGTGGGCTCGGCGGTCGTGGGGTGGTCGCCGGGGCCAGTTACGAGGCGCGGGTGTTCGGCGCCCGTTCCGCGATGCCGATGCACCAGGCCCGGCGACTCGTCGGGCCCGGTGCCGTCGTGTTGCCGCCGCGCGGCCGGCTGTACGGGATGTTGAGCAAGTCCGTGTTCGATGCGCTGCGTGGCCCCATGCCCGTGCTCGAGCAGCTGTCGATGGACGAGGCGTTCGGTGAACCGGCGGAGCTGGCCGGGGTGGACCCGGCCACTGTCCGCCGGTACTGCGAAGCCCTGCGCGCCCTGGTCTTCGAAGAAACCGGACTGGTCGCGTCGATCGGTGCGGGATCCGGCAAGCAGGTGGCAAAGATCGCGTCCGGTCTGGCCAAGCCGAATGGAATCACCGTCATCGCGCCGGAGGAACAGCAGGAGTTGCTCGACGGGTTGCCCGTGCGGAAGTTGTGGGGCATAGGTCCCGTCGCCGAGGACAAGCTCAAACGCCTCGGCATCGAGACGATCGGAAGTTTCGCGCGCACTCCCGAATCCGAGGTGGCTTCCATTCTCGGCACCACGGTCGGCCCCGGCCTGCACCGGCTGGCGCGGGGGATCGACAATCGGCCAGTTGCCGAGCGGGCCGAGTCGAAACAGGTCAGTGCCGAGACCACCTATGCCACCGACATCGTCACCCTCGCGGAGCTTCGGGGAGCGGTCGAGTCGAGTGCGGGTTCCGCCTTCGCGCGCCTGCAGAAGGACGGCCGCGCGGCACGGACGGTGGTGCTCAAGTTGAAGAAGGCGGACATGAGCATCGTCACCCGATCGGTCACCTTGCCCTACGCCACCCTGGATCGTCCCACCCTGGTCGCCGCGGCTCAGCGGCAGGTGATCGACCCTCTCGAGCTCGGTCCCGTACGCCTTGTCGGGGTCGGCTTCGCCGGTCTGTCGACGGTGCGGCAAGGGTCGCTGTTCCCCGAACTGGATCTGGACGTGCCCGGCTATCCGGACTCGGCGGCGACGCGAAACGAAGGCGGCGACGCGGTGTCGCCCGTGCAGCCGATCCCGGCACGCGAACCCGATCGACGATGGCATCCGGGTCTGGACGTGAGGCACCCCGACTTCGGGCACGGGTGGGTCCAGGGGGCGGGGCATGGTGTCGTGACCGTCCGATTCGAAACGCGCACAACAGGTCCCGGCATAGCCCGCACGTTCAAGGAGGACGACGAGCAACTCGAGCACGCAGGAGTGGAGGGCTCCCTCGCCTGAGGTTCCGGCCTGGCTGGGACGGAGTGGAGGGTGGCTCGGCGAGAAGGTAGCCTCGGGGGCTGGTGCTTACCCTTGGGTAATGTTGCCCCAGGATGCAGCACTTCGATGCTGAGTTCGCCCGAGAACGAACACCCGAGAATGAAGAGGTTATTCAGTTGAAGCTTCGTAAGATCACGGTTGCCGCAGTAGCGATCGCCGCAGCCCTCACGATGTCCGCCTGTGGTTCGGACGACAGCGACACGGCGACCAAGACCACGACCACCACGACTTCCGCAGCCGAAACCTCGGAAGCCATCGAGGTGCCCACCGCCGCCGAACTCAACGCTCTGCTCGTCAAGGGTCTCGATCCCAACACGCCCCTCGAGGAGAAGTCGGTCATGGTCGAGGGCTCCGAGCAGGACCCTCAGCTGATCAACCAGGTCGCCGCCGCAGCCAAGGCAAACAACGCCGAGGTCACCGTGCTCGACCCGGTCATCGACAACGGTGACGGCACCGCCAGTGGCCAGCTGCAGCTGACCGTCAACGGCCAGGTTCAGCAGGGTGGTCTGCCCGCGATCTTCATCCCGGGCGAGAACGGCGAATGGAAGCTGTCGAAGGTCACCGCGTGCCAGATCGTGTCGCTCGCGCAGCTGACCTCGCCGGCGTGCCCCGCCTGATCGAAGACGATCCGGTCCCGACGGACCGATAAAAAGTAGGTGCCGATGCCGGCGTCCCGTCACGGGACGCCGGCATCGGTCGTTTCGAGTCGGCCGCTCAGCTGGCAGGCGCGGACGCGAGCTTGCTCACGGCGGCGTGCGTCATGTCCTCGAAGACGCCCTCGTCGATCGGCTCCTGCCCGGTGGCCACCAACTGGGTCACGGTGCATCCGGTCATCGCGACGACCACATCCGAGACGAGGCTGAAGCCGTCACTGGTGGTGATGAGCCGGAACCCGGTCGACGCATCGCCCGCGGGTCGTCCGTCCCGGCCGCCGACCCGGTACTGCACGTCCACCCCGTCGGCGTCCGTGCCGGAGTAGTCGGTGCACTGGGCGAGGGTGGTCTGGATGTCGGTGAACGCCTGTGCCGCGTCGGCGGCCGTGGGGTAGCTCGTCGCATCTTGATCGACGGTCGTGAAGTTCGGGCCCTGAAACCAGGCCGACGCGGACGCAGCGGCGCCGGGATGCTGATCCGCAACAGGGGACAGGACGGCGCTGCACAGGGCCGGGTCGGTGCTCGATTTGTCGGACTGCGCGGCCTCGGAGGCCGGCGGGAGTCCGAGGTCCTCCTCGGGGTCGGCGACGGGGGAGAAGCCGACGGGAAGGTCACCGACGTCGAGCAGTGCAGCCCGTAGCACGGCCGAATCGGTGAACGGAGCACCGGAGGCGTCGGGGGGCGCCGTCACCATCGGGCCGAGCGGTGCGAGGAACTCGTCGGATCCCGGTTCGCTGTCTGCGGCGGACGAGCACGCCGACACTGCGAGGGCTGTCAGGACGGCAGCGATGGCACTGGCGCGCATCAGGATCCCCACTGCACCCGGTTCGAGGTGGTCTGCCGCAGAAGGGTGGCGCCCTCCGGGTCACTGTATTGCTGCTCACCGGACACGGTTACCGTCCCGGCGACAGGCAGCGGAAGGCCGAGATCGACGGTCGTCGTGCCCGCCCCCCGCATGACGTACTGGTCGACGTTCAGGGTCCCCGCCTCACCGGGGAGCTGCCAGATCGGTGACTGCGGTGTCTGGTCGACGGTGTAGTCGATGGTCACCCGGTTCCCGTCGCGCGCGGTGAGGGTGGCGACAGTGGTTTGATCCAGGGCGATGCCGCTCATGACTTTCTGATGGATGGTCCACTGCGCTCCTATGCCGACGGGTTCGGCGGGGAAGGCGATAGTGCGGTACACCGCCTGATAGAACGCCTGCTCGATTGCCGAACGCGCTATGTCCTGCGATTCGGCCGCAGGACGGAGGCGAAGGGCGGTGATCGCGCCGGTCGAATCGAACGTGAAGCCGGCCCCGGATCCCTTGCTCGCTTCCAGGGCGCTCGCCAGGCGGGAGTCCGGACTCGTCACGGCGCCGAGCGTGAGGTCGAGGGCGATGGCCCCGTCGGCGTCTTCGGTCGGGCGTGTGACCACCGCGGTGAGGGGCACCGTGATCTCGGGGGAGGAAAAGTCCTGGACCGGCTGATCGTCGATCCGCTGGAATACCTCGGCGCCCGTGGTCAGCTGCACCTGCTGGGCGACGTCTACCGCCGGCCGGCGCTGAAGCACCTCTCGCGGCTCGTCACCGGGCCGAGTCAGCCGGACGGTCGTCGCGGAGATGGGGACCGTCACCTCGGCGGTGGTCGACGTGGTTCCCGCGGGACCTGCCTGCGAGGAGTCGTCGTCACTTCCACAGCCCGCGGCCAGAGCGACCAGGGAGAGTGTTGCGGCGAGGAGAGAGGAACCGGGTCGCGAAGCTTTCGAGAACAGTGGCACGCCCCCAGGTTAGTGGGCACGGGAGCGCGTGAACCGCGGCTTGCCCGCGTAGTGGATGATGGACGGGTGAGTCAAGACCCCGCGGCCGAGAACGACACCGCCGCCGAAGACCCGAACGACACCGACACGACCACCACCTCCGCGCCCGCGGCTGCACGGTATCAGCGCATGCGGTTGCTGTTCGTGATCGCCGGTGTCGTGCTGATCACCGACCTCGTGACCAAGGTGCTCGCCGTTGCCAGGATCGAGCCGGGGGAGTCGGTTCGGGTGATCGGCGACGTGGTCACGCTGCGTCTCGTGCGCAACCCGGGTGCCGCGTTCTCGATGGCCACGGGCATGACGTGGTTGCTCACGCTGGTGGCCGTCGGTGTGGTCATCGGGGTCGTGCGCATCGGACGGACTCTGCGGTCACCGTGGTGGGCGCTCGGTCTGGGACTCGTCCTCGGTGGCGCCCTGGGCAACTTGGTCGACCGTTTCTTCCGGGCACCGGGAGTGATGCAGGGGCACGTCGTCGACTTCGTCTCCGTCGGCTGGTGGCCGGTGTTCAATGTGGCCGACTCCGGCATCGTGTGCGGTGCGGTCTTACTCGTCGTGCTCACCCTGATAGGCCTCGAACCGGACGGAACTCGGAAGGTGGAGAAGAAGTGAGGGAAACTCGGTCGATGCCGGTCCCGGACGGGCTCGACTCGATGCGGGTCGACGCCGGCCTCGCGCGACTGCTCGGGCTCTCGAGGACCGCGGTCGCGCAGCTCACCGAGGACGGGTCGGTTCTCGTCGACGGAGCGCCCGTCGGAAAATCCGATCGACTCTCGGCCGGGACGTGGCTGGAGGTGGAACTCCCGGAGCCGCCGCGCCCGCTGACGATCGAGGCGGAACCCGTCGAGGGTATGGAAATCCTGTACGCCGACGACGACGTCGTCGCAGTCGACAAGCCGGTGGGTGTGGCCGCCCATGCCAGTGTGGGCTGGACCGGTCCCACGGTGATCGGCGGCCTGGCCGCCGCAGGTTTCCGGATTTCGACGTCGGGTGCGCACGAACGGCAGGGCATCGTCCATCGGCTCGACGTCGGCACGTCGGGTGTGATGGTGGTGGCCACGTCCGAGCGCGCCTACACGCTTCTCAAGCGCGCATTCAAACAGCGGACCATCGACAAGCGGTATCACGCCCTCGTGCAGGGTCACCCCGATCCGAGTAGCGGAACCATCGACGCACCGATCGGGCGGCATCGCAGCAACGACTGGAAGTTCACGGTCACCGCGGACGGCAAGCCCAGCATCACGCACTACGACACCGTGGAGGCGTTTCAGGCGGCGAGCCTGCTGGACATTCACCTCGAGACGGGACGGACCCACCAGATCCGCGTGCACTTCGCGGCTCTGCGGCATCCGTGCTGCGGTGACCTCACCTATGGCGCGGACCCCCGGCTGGCGGAACGGCTCGGTCTCGAGCGCCAGTGGTTGCACGCTCGATCGCTCGGCTTCGCGCATCCGGCGGACGGGCGGTGGGTGGAAATCACGTCCAAGTATCCGAAAGACCTCGAGGATGCTCTCGAGGTTCTCCGGTCCAGCTGAGGTGATCCGCGGCCGCCCGACCGGAGTCGCCGTCCCAGTCGGTGTCACCATCGCGGTGGTGTTGCTCCTGGTGATCGTGCTGGGAATCACCAATCCGGTTCGAGCCCCGCTCGTCACGTCAGATGCTCTCGGTCCGGACAACGGCGAAGTGGTGTCCGATTATGTGGCTCGTGCGGCCGGAACGCTGGAACAGCCGCCCGGGAACGAGCACTGGGCCCTGGTGTCGTTCACCCGGCCGGTGTCCTCCGACACCGTGCGCGAGGTCGCGGCCATGGTGCGGGTGTCACAGTTGCTGTTTCGGCTTCCCCTCGACCGGGTCCAGACGCCGCTCGTGCCGGTGTCGGTCGGCTCGGGTGCCGCAGCGATCGAACGCGCACACGTCCTGGCGTCCGCCCGGGTCCAGCGCATGACCGGCGAGACGGTCCGGCAGGGGAACATTGCTGCGGTGTCCTCCCAGGAGTTCGCGCGCGACTGCGCCTGTGTGATCGGCATCGTGGTGCGGGGGGACCTCGACCGGTTGGGCGCACTGCGCTCGACCTCGGCGGTCCGCGCTGTCGAGGCGCTGCACGCCGACGCGGTGTTCGGGCGTTTCGCGATCCGGCCTCTACTGCCCGAGCAGGCCCAGACGGTCTCGCCCGGCCCCGACGACGGTGCGGTGGTATCCGGAGGTGGCCCGTGACAGCGCGGAAGGCGGAAACCGTCGGCGTTGCCTGCGGAGTCGGTGCCTACGCGCTCTGGGGTGCTTTTCCCGCGTTCTTCGGAATTCTCGGCCCGGCGGGGTCGGTCGAGATTCTCGCCCATCGGGTGGTGTGGACGCTGGCCCTGATGCTCGTGGTGCTGTGGGCGTCCGGGCGCATCCGCTCGCTGCGCGGACTCGGGGTGCGGACATGGCTCCTCGTCGCCGCGGCGTCGGCATTGATCGCGATCAACTGGGGCACGTACATCTACGGCGTGACGTCGGACCGGGTGGTCGAGACTGCACTCGGCTATTTCATCAACCCGCTGGTGAGCGTTCTGCTGGGGGTAGTGATCTTCCGGGAGCGTCTGGTGCCGGCGCAGATCGTGGCCCTCGCGCTCGCCGCCGCGGCGGTCGTCGTGATCACCGTCGACTACGGACATCCGCCGTACATCGCGCTCACCCTGGCGCTGTCCTTCGCGCTGTACGGGCTCTGTAAGAAGGTGATGCCGCTGGACCCGAGGACCAGTCTCACCGCCGAAGGCATCGTTGCGGGACCGATCGCGCTCGGCTATCTCGTCTACCTGTCGGTCGTCGGCACCGGCACGTTCCTCGGGCACGGGCCAGGTCACAGCCTGCTCCTCATCGCCGCCGGCCCGGTGACCGCGCTTCCGCTGCTGCTGTTCGGTGCTGCCGCGCAGCGAGTGCCGCTGCGCACGCTCGGAATGTTGCAATACTTGACACCTGCCCTGCAGATGATGTGGGGCGTCGCGGTCCTGCACGAGGACATGCCGGCCTCCCGGTGGATCGGATTCGCGTTGATCTGGGTGGCACTTGCGATCTTCACTACCGATGCGCTGGTGCGTGTTCGGCGCGGAAGGCAGTCGGCGCGATCGTCACAGGAGCCCGTCCAGTAACTCTCGTCACGAGTTCGCCGACACCCCGCCGCAGCGGCGGGTGGTGTCGGTTCGAGGGCCTACACTCGTGAGGCTCCCAGACCTTCAGAGAGGCGCACGTGGCTGACTCGTTCGTACATCTGCACAATCACACCGAGTATTCGATGCTCGACGGTGCGGCCAAGGTCGGCCCCCTGTTCGAAGAGGCCGAGCGGTTGGGAATGACCGCGGTGGGAATGACCGACCACGGCAACATGTACGGTGCCAGCGAGTTCTACAACGTAGCGAAGAAGCAGGGCATCAAGCCGATCATCGGGATCGAGGCCTACGTTGCTCCCGAATCCCGTTTCAACACCAAAAGGGTTCTGTGGGGTGACCGCAGCCAGAAGTCCGACGACGTCTCCGGTAGCGGTGCGTACACCCACATGACGATGGTTGCCGAGAACGCCACCGGTCTGCGAAACCTGTTCAAGCTGTCCTCCCTCGCGTCGATCGAGGGGCAGCTCGGCAAGTGGGCGCGCATGGACGAGGAGTTGATCGCCACCTACCACGAGGGCATCATCGCCACCACCGGATGCCCGTCCGGTGAAATCCAGACACGCCTGCGGCTCGGTCACGACCGGGAGGCCCTCGAAGCCGCCGCGAAGTGGCAGGAGATCTGGGGCAAGGACAACTTCTTCCTCGAACTGATGGACCACGGTCTGTCGATCGAACGGCGGGTCCGGGAGGGACTGCTCGAGATCAGCAAGAAGCTCGACATTCCGCCGCTCGCCACCAACGAC
Organism: Rhodococcus sp. MSC1_016; assembly: GCF_023667485.2. NCBI lineage: Bacteria > Bacillati > Actinomycetota > Actinomycetes > Mycobacteriales > Nocardiaceae > Rhodococcus > Rhodococcus sp. MSC1_016. The sequence continues at coordinate 2,774,384 of NZ_JAMOZI020000001.1, read as the reverse complement.
TGCCACTACGTCACCAAGGACGCCGCGGAGAACCACGAGGCCCTCCTCTGCATCCAGACCGGTAAGACACTGTCCGATCCCACCCGGTTCAAGTTCGACGGCGACGGCTACTACCTGAAGTCCGCCGCGGAGATGCGGGCACTGTGGGACGACCAGGTGCCCGGCGCGTGCGACAACACGCTGCTGATCGCCGAGCGTGTCCAGTCGTACGACGACGTGTGGGCGCACCACGACCGGATGCCGATCTTCCCGGTCCCCGAGGGCGAGACACAGGGCACCTGGCTGCGCAAGGAGGTCATGCGCGGACTGGACCGCCGGTTCCCCGACGGACCGCCCGAGGAGTACCTCGCCCGCGCCGATTACGAGATCGGTGTCATCCTCGAAATGGGTTTCCCGGCATACTTCCTCGTCGTCGGTGACCTGATCAACCACGCGCGCGAGGTGGGTATCCGCGTCGGTCCCGGCCGAGGTTCCGCCGCAGGGTCGCTCGTGGCGTACGCGATGGGTATCACCAATATCGATCCGATCCCGCACGGTCTGCTGTTCGAGCGGTTCCTCAACCCCGAGCGCGTGTCGATGCCCGATATCGATATCGACTTCGACGACCGTCGGCGCGGTGAAATGGTGCGCTACGCCACCGACAAGTGGGGAAGCGACCGGGTGGCTCAGGTCATCACGTTCGGCACCATCAAGACGAAGGCGGCCATCAAGGACTCCGCCAGGGTCCAGTTCGGTCAGCCGGGATTCGCGATCGCCGATCAGATCACCAAGGCGCTGCCGCCGCCCATCATGGCCAAGGACATCTCGGTGTCGGGCATCACCGATCCGAATCACGAGCGGTACAAGGAAGCGGTGGAGGTTCGTGCCCTCATCGACTCCAACCCGGACGTCGCGAAGATCTACCAGACTGCCAAGGGTCTCGAAGGCCTGATCCGCAACGCGGGCGTCCACGCCTGCGCGGTGATCATGTCGTCCGAGCCGTTGATGGACGCCATTCCGGTGTGGAAGCGCGCCCAGGACGGCGCCATCATCACCGGTTGGGACTACCCCTCGTGTGAGGCCATCGGCCTCCTCAAGATGGACTTCCTCGGCCTTCGAAACCTCACCGTCATCGGTGATGCCATCGACAACATCAAGGCCAACCGAGGCATTGACCTCGACCTCGACACGCTACCGCTCGACGATCCCGCAACCTACGAATTGCTCTCGCGGGGTGACACTCTCGGTGTCTTCCAGCTCGACGGCAGCGCCATGCGGGACCTGCTGCGCCGCATGCAGCCCACCGGCTTCGAGGACATCGTCGCGGTGCTCGCGTTGTATCGGCCGGGCCCGATGGGCATGAACGCGCACAACGACTATGCCGACCGCAAGAACGGCCGCCAAGAGGTCAAGCCCATCCACCCGGAGCTCGAGGAGCCCCTGAAGGAGATTCTCGCCGACACCTACGGGCTGATCGTCTACCAGGAGCAGATCATGCAGATCGCTCAGAAGGTGGCCGGGTACTCGCTGGGGCAGGCCGACATTCTCCGTCGGGCCATGGGTAAGAAGAAACTCTCCGTGCTGGAGGAGGCGTACGCCGGGTTCCGCGAGGGCATGCTCGCCAACAACTTCTCCGAGCCGGCGATCAAGGCGTTGTGGGACACCATCCTCCCGTTCGCCGGCTACGCCTTCAACAAGTCTCACGCCGCCGGCTATGGACTGGTGTCGTTCTGGACGGGATATCTCAAGGCCAACTACCCCGCCGAGTACATGGCGGGCCTGCTCACCTCGGTAGGCGACGACAAGGACAAGGCCGCCATCTATCTCGCCGACTGCCGCAAGATGGGTATCACGGTGTTGCCGCCCGACGTGAACGAGTCGGAGGTCAATTTTGCCTCGGTCGGCGAAGACATCCGCTTCGGCATGGGCGCGGTGCGCAACGTCGGGGCCAATGTGGTCGCGTCGATCATCAAGGCGAGGAAGGAGAAGTCCAAGTTCGTGGACTTCTCGGACTACCTCAACAAGATCGACGCCGCAGCCTGCTCCAAGAAGGTTACCGAATCGTTGATCAAGGCGGGTGGGTTCGACTCGCTCGGCCATCCCCGCAAGGGACTCATGCTCGTCCACGCCGACGCGATCGACGCAGTGATGGGTACCAAGAAGGCGGAGGCCATCGGCCAGTTCGACCTGTTCGGGGGCGACGACGCCGACGAATCGATCTCCTCGGTGTTCAACGTCAAGATTCCCGACGAGGAATGGGACAGCAAGCACCGACTGGCGTTGGAACGGGAGATGTTGGGGCTCTACGTTTCGGGGCATCCGCTCAACGGCGTCGAGCACGTCCTGTCCGCCCAGTCGGACACGGCGATTCCGGCCATCCTCGAAGGCGATGTGAAGGACGGCGCCCAGGTCACCGTCGGCGGTATTCTCGCCTCGGTCAACCGGCGGATCAACAAGAACGGTCTGACGTGGGCGTCGGCACAGCTCGAGGATCTGTCGGGCGGTATCGAGGTGCTGTTCTTCCCGCAGGCGTACTCGGTCTACGGGATGGACGTCACCGAGGATTCCGTCGTCCTCGTCAAGGGGCGGGTGTCTGTCCGTGACGACCGCATCTCGCTTATCGCGAACGACCTTGCAGTGCCGGACCTTTCGGCCGTCGGTGTCGCCAAGCCGCTGGCGGTGAGCCTCCCGTTGCGCCAGTGCACCAAAGACAAGCTGGGGGCACTCCGGCAGGTACTCACCCGGCACCCGGGAACCTCGGACGTGCATGTGCGGTTGATCGGTGGAACCGAGATCACGTTGTGGAAGGTCGACGACGTGCTGCGTGTCGAGCCGTCGTCGGCATTGATGGGCGACCTCAAGGCGCTGCTCGGGCCCAGCTGTCTGTCGGTGTGACCTATTCGGGTGGGGCGTCGGGAAAGAGCCGGCGCACCCACCAGACCACCACTGCGACAGCGGCTGCGGTGAGGACGGCCACCGGCACGGCCTCGGTGATGATCAGAACGGCCACGAAAACCAGCAATCCGACGGCGAGAGCTTCGAGTTTGTAGAGGGGCCACGCGGTACCGGCGAGATCGACGGTGCGGGGAGGCCGGCTGCCTGTGACGTGAGGGATCGGCGTGTCGGATGTCGTCATCGCGGGTTCACCTCGCTGTTCGTAGATCCGTGTGTGTCGATCAGGGTACGCGCAACTGGGAGTTCGGTCCAACGAACACTCGAGGTCGGGCGGTCGATTCGGAGTGTTCGGTGGCGCAGACCGGATGGTCGGGGTTCACTGGACGCATGCCACTCACAGGTGAATACGAACCCAGTCCGTCCAAGTGGGCCGCAGATCAAGCGGAGTTGATCGAATCGAGCAACGGCGCCGAAGGTACGACGCTCAATGGAATGCCGGTCGTCCTGTTGACCACCCGCGGCGCGAAATCCGGGAAGCTTCGCAAGACCCCGCTGATGCGCGTCGAGCATGACGGAAAGTATGCGATCGTGGCGTCCCTCGGCGGCGCTCCGAAGAACCCCGTGTGGTACTACAACGTGAAGGCCGATCCGCACGTCGAGCTCCGGGACGGTCAAACGACACGGGACATGGTGGCCCGGGAGGTGACCGGCGAGGAGAAGGCAGCCTGGTGGGAGCGCGCAGTCGCTGCGTTCCCCAACTACGCCGATTATCAGAAGAACACCGACCGGGAAATTCCCGTCTTCGTTCTCGAGCCCGCCTGAGAATTGCCCCGGCTGGTACGGCGGGCTGTGGTGGTGGGAACATATGCGGGTGTCCACATCGCCCGATACCGCAGCCCGCAACACCACTTCGCCCCTGACCGTGGGCGACATCGACGCGGCGATCGAGCGAATTTCCCACGTGATCGACGCCACGCCGCTGCAATGGAGCGAGCGACTGTCGGCGCTCACCGGCGCGAATGTCTATCTCAAGCGTGAGGACCTACAGGTCGTCCGCTCCTACAAGCTGCGGGGCGCCTACAACCTCATGGCTCAGCTCGCCCCGGACGAACGTGCGGCGGGTGTGGTGACGGCCAGCGCGGGCAATCATGCGCAGGGAGTGGCCTTCGCCTGCCGCGCAATGGGAATCGTCGGACGAATCTATGTTCCGTCCAGTACGCCGAAGCAGAAGCGCGACCGCATCCGCGCGCACGGCGGCGAGTTCGTCGAACTCATTCTGACGGGGGAGACCTACGATGCCGCGGCCGCTGCCGCCACCGCCGATGTGCTGCGCACCGGGGCGACGATGGTCCCACCGTTCGACGACGCACGCACTGCGGCGGGCCAGGGGACGATCGCCGCCGAGATCCTTGCGCAGCTCGACACGGTTCCCGACGCGGTGGTCGTCCCGGTCGGGGGAGGCGGGTGCATCGCCGGTATGGCGACCTATCTTCACGCTCACGCGCCGCGGACTGCCCTCGTCGGCGTGGAGCCGACCGGCGCGGCGTCGATGACCGCCGCCCTGGTGGCCGGGGCGCCGGTCACGCTGTCGGAGATCGACCCGTTCGTCGACGGTGCCTCGGTGAAGCGGGTCGGCGACCTGCCGTTCGCCGTCGTGTCCGCGCTCGGCGCCGAGGTCGTTTCGCATACGGCGCTGCTGCAGGCTGACGGGTCGACGATCCGACTCGATCCGGAGAGCTTCGTCATGACGAACCTCGACGAAGGTGCCTTGTGCACCACGATGCTCGAGCTGTACCAGAACGAGGGCATCATCGCCGAACCCGCCGGCGCACTGTCCGTCGCCGCCCTCGGCAGCATCACGTTCGAACCCGGTTCGACGGTGGTGTGCCTCGTGTCGGGCGGTAACAACGACGTCTCGCGTTATGGCGAGATTCTGGAACGGTCGCTGGTGCATCTCGGTCTCAAGCACTACTTCCTCGTCGATTTTCCGCAGGAACCGGGCGCGCTGCGACGATTCCTGGACGAGGTGCTCGGTCCCGAGGACGACATCACGCTGTTCGAGTACGTCAAACGGAACAACCGTGAGACCGGCGCCGCCCTGGTGGGTATCGAGTTGGGGAATGCGGACGGTCTCGGCGACCTCCTCGAGCGGATGGAGCACTCGCAGATGCAGGTGGAGCGGCTTGAACCGGGTAGCCCGGCGTACCGGTACCTCACCTGAGTTACTTCTGCAGGAGTCGCTCCACGACCTTGCTGTACAGCGCGGGTTCGGGCAGGGGGAGTCCGAGTAGTGCTGCGAGGTAAATTCCGTCGCCGACCAGCCGGACGATCTCGGCCTGCACCGGGTCGTCGATTTCGCTGTGCAGGCCTTCGTCCCAGCCGCGCATGACCTCGATCACCGCTCGCTGGATCTCGTCGTGTTGTCCGTCGACGCTGCGCAATGCGGCGATGGTGGATCGATAGAGGGCCAGCTCTTCCGTCGTGCTGGCATCCGGAACCTGCAGATACCACTCGGACAACGAGGTGCCGCCGGAGACGGCGTCGGCGAGCTGGGCGTCGGCGCGCTCGCCCAGGCGACGCACCATCGCCGCGAGAAGTGCCTCTTTGCTGGGGAAGTGGTACAGGAGACCACCCTTGGAGACCTCTGCTTCGGCGGCGACTGCTTCGAGTGTCACCTGGGCGATTCCCACGTCGAGTAACAACTTCTCGAGGGCGTCGAGTATTCGATCGCGCGTACCGGCAGCCATGAAGAGGGACTGTACCTGGAAATAACTTTACCGTCCGGACGGTTCAAGCTACAGTAGCCAGCTGTACCGGCTGGACGGTTTACCTACCGTGTCGGCCCTCCGAGGAAAGTCGTAGGAAAGAAATGTCTGTCTCCACGGATCGCGGGATCAACGACGCCTTCGGCGCGCCGGATCAGGCATCCGCGTCACGCCGAGACTGGCTCGGGCTCGTCGTTCTGGCGTTTGCCGTACTCCTCATCGCCGTCGACGGCACGGTGCTCGATCTCGCTCTTCCCTTCATCAGTGCCGATCTCGAGCCGAGCAGCACCCAGCTGCTGTGGATCATCGATGTCTACTCCTTCGTGCTCGCCGGACTGCTCATCACGATGGGCACCCTCGGTGACCGCATCGGCCGACGGCGCCTACTGCTCGTGGGCGCTGCCGGTTTCGGTATCGCCTCGTTGATCGCGGCGTGGGCGCCCACCCCGGAGATGCTCATCGTCGCGCGGGTTCTGCAGGGAATCTCCGGTGCAACCCTCATGCCGGCGACTCTCGGGCTGATTCGGACGATCTTCGCCAACCCTCGCGAGCGCACACTGGCGATCGGTGTGTGGGGCGCGATGGCCGGCGGCGGAACCGCGGCCGGCCCTCTGATCGGGGGCTGGCTACTCGAACACTTCTGGTGGGGTTCGGTGTTCCTGATCAACATCCCGGTGATGCTGGTCCTCATCGTCGCCGGACCGCTCGTGATCCCCGAGTCGAAGGATCCGACACCGGGTCGCTTCGACCTGCTCAGCGCTGCGCTGTCGATGTCGACGATGCTGCCGCTCGTGTATGCGGTGAAGGAAACGGTGGTCCACGGGATCGCGCTGGAACTCCTTGCGATCGGCCTGGTCGGCGCGGCGTCGGGCGTGGCATTCGTGCGCAGGCAGCGCGCGATGAAAGATCCGATGATCGACGTCGCGCTGTTCGCCAAGCCGGCCTTCTCGACGGCCGTCCTCACGAACCTACTGTCTATCTTCGCCCTGGCAGGCGTGCTGTTCTTCGGATCCCAGTATCTGCAGCTGGTGCTGGGTAACACGGCATTGGAATCGGGTGTGCTGATGCTCCCCGGCATGCTGCTCAGCGCTGTCACCGCGCTCGCCGCCGCCTGGATGGTGCGCCGGTGGTCGACGTCCCACGTCCTCGGTGGGGGCCTCGCGGTCGCCGGACTCGGTGCCGCGATGATGCTGACACTGAGTGTCGACGGTGCCCCGACGATGTTCGTCGCCGGCTTCGCCCTCGCCGGGGCCGGTGTCGGAATTGCCTTGACCCTGACATCCGACCTCGTCGTGAGTGCGGTCGAGCCCGAGCGGGCGGGCGCCGCCTCGGCCGTGTCCGAGACGGCGTACGAACTCGGTGTCGCACTGGGTGTCGCGGTCCTGGGCAGCGTGGTGATGGCCTTCTTCCGCGGCGGCCTCGACACATCGATGCTGGCACCGGAACGGGTGGACGCGGCCCGGGGCACGCTCGGTGCGGCGGTCGCGGAAGCCGAGCATCTACCCGATACGTCGCGATCGGTCTTTCTGGAGTCGGCGCAGTCGGCGTTCGTCGAGGGCATGCACGTGGCCGCAGGCGCCACCGCGCTGATTCTGTTCGCCACCGCGGTGCTCGTGCTCCGGATGCTGCGCGGCCGTCAGCCCGAGGCGACAGTGCGCGAGGCATCGAGCACCACGAACGAGTGACCCGGCACGATCGTCGCCGAAGCGGTCTCGTCCTGCTTCGGCGGCTCCCACCACAACACGGGGGAGCCGCCGACCGGCACGGTCACCGGGTCCGCTCCGAGATTGCACGCGAGTCGCAGCGCACCGCGATGCACCACGACCCAGCGTTCGTCCTCGTCGTAGTCGACGGTGAGGTCGCTCAGCCACGGATCGGTCAGCTCGACGCGTTCACGTCGCAGGCGAATCAACGCGCGGTAGCACTCGAGTAACCGGGCATGGGGTTCGCGCCCTCGTTCGTCCCAATTCAGCTTCGAGCGCTGGAAAGTGAGCGGGTCCTGCGGGTCCGGGACGTCTTCGGTACTCCAGCCGTGCTCGGCGAACTCGGCTTTGCGGCCTTCCGCGGTTGCCCGTGCCAGCTCGGGCTCCGGATGCGAGGTGAAGAACTGGAAGGGTGTGCTCGCGCCCCACTCCTCGCCCATGAACAGCATCGGCGTGAACGGCGAGCACAACACGAGTGCCGCCTTCACGGCCAGCTGCCCCGAGTCGAGATAGGCGCCCGGGCGGTCACCGATCGCCCGATTACCCACTTGATCATGTGTGCAGGTGTAGGTGACCAGCGAACTGGCCGGAATCTGCCGCGTGTCCAAACGACGCCCGTGGATGCGTCCGCGGAACGTCGAGTACGTGCCGGCGTGAAACCAGCCCTGCCGCATCGTTTCCGCCAGGCACGCGAGTGACCCGAAGTCACCGTAATAACCCTGCCGTTCACCCGACACCGCGGCGTGAACTGCGTGATGCATGTCGTCGTCCCACTGCGCGTCGAGGCCGTACCCACCGGCAGAACGCGGAGTGATCAACTTCGGATCGTTGAGATCGCTTTCGGCAATGAGGGTCAGCGGCCGACCCAGATGGGCAGAGAGGCGGCGCGTTTCGACAGCCAGTTGTTCGAGGAGGTGGGTCGCGGTGTGGTCGACGAGGGCGTGGACCGCGTCGAGACGCAGCGCGTCGACATGAAACTCCTCGAACCAGCGGAGCGCGTTGTCGATGATGTAGCGCCGCACATGGTCGCTGCCGGGGCCGTCGAGGTTGATGCTGCGACCCCACGTGTTCGCGCCCTGCGCCAGGTAGGGGCCGTAGCGGTCGAGGTAGTTTCCCGATGGTCCCAGGTGGTTGTAGACCACATCGAGTACCACTCCGAGGCCGCGCGCGTGGCAGGCGTCGACCAGGGCCTGCAGGCCGTCGGGACCTCCGTAGGCCTCGTGCACGGTGTACCAGAGGACGCCGTCGTATCCCCAGTTGTGGGTTCCGTTGAAACCGTTGACGGGCATCACTTCCACGAAGTCGATCCCGAGTTCCACGAGGTGGTCGAGCTTGTCGACGGCCGCGGCGAAGGTTCCTTCGGGCGTAAAGGTTCCGATGTGAAGTTCGTAGATGGAGGCCCCGGCGAGCTGGCGGCCGTGCCACTGCGAGTCCGTCCACGCGTCCCGGTCGACGGTGTGAAGCTGTGACGGTGCGTGCACGCCGTCGGGTTGGCGTGGCGAACGGGGGTCGGGGAGGGCGGTGTCGTCATCGTCGAGAAGGAAGGCGTACCGCGAGTCGTCAGACGCGTCGACCTCCGCTCGCCACCAGCCGTCAGGAGAGGGTGTCATGTCGTGACTTCGGCCGTCGACGTCCACGCGAACGGCGCTCGGAATCGGGGCCCATACCTCGAAAGTGTGCACCCGATAAGCATGCCTTGCCCTCGCGCGGCGTGCAGGGTTGTCGGCCCCGGCTGGTCAGACAGCTCTGCCGCCGACGCGACTGGGTCATGGTTACATGAAATCGAAGGCGGGGGGCACCGCAATCATGGCGACGGCGGCCCACCCGCCGTACACGGGCAGATATCGGGTTTGCCAGCGCTCGACAGCGCCGAACCCGCACCGACCGCGGACGAAGCCGAAACCGAGTCGAGCGGACCACACCAGGTTGACCAACAACACCACGTTCAGTCCCAGCGCGGTCACTTTGTTCGGTGTGAAGCCGAATTCCGCGATGCGACTGAGCATGGCGGTCAGCATCAGCACGTCGACGGCGAGTGCGCTGACGACGAGGACGACTTGCAGCTTGTCGAACAGGTCGGGAGGTGCCAGCGGATCACGTGCGGAGATCGCGTACAACAGCAGGCCGAGCACGAGCACGAGAATGAGATCCATGAGGATGAGCAGATCTCGGTCGACGCCGACGACGCTGCGGGCAGCCGCGAACGCCGTCAGCAGTGCCAGCAACATGAGAATGGTGAGAGGTGTGAACACGCGAGTGAGCACGGGGGCGATGTTCTCGATGACGTCCTGCTTCGCCTCCACGAGCCAGGCCGCCACGAGAATCGCGCCGGCAATGCCGAAGGGCAGGATCCACTGCTCGATGACCCACTCGACATCGAGGTCCAGGGAGGCGAATGCGCCGACAGTCAGGCCGATCAGCACTCCGCCACCGAGCGCAAGCAGGGCCATATAGACCACCCACTCGCCGGTGAACCGGACGAAGTCCATGCGGCGCCCTTGGGATCGCCAGTCGCCACCGACATAGGCCAGCCCGGCGACGAACCACAGCGCAATGGGCGCATGGATCGCCGCGATCACTTCCGTCGACCCGTTGTCGACGAACGGAAAGAGATTCAGGACGAGTGCCGCGACCGCGAAGGGCACGGCGAGGAATGCGGCGCCGCGCACTGTCATCTTCCGTTTCCACGCGAAGTATGCCGTCAGGAACGGAAGTACGAGGAGGCTGATGTTTCGGGCCAGGGCAAGTTCGGGCAGCCACTCCATGCCGGCCTTGACGGCCAGTCCCGCTCCGACGGCGAGGGCCAGGACGACGCTCAGTTCGCGCTTGGAGGAAGTGGTTTCGGGCTCCCCGGTGGCCGGCATCAGCACCAGTTGCTTCCACAGCCGGTCGGAATGCTCGAGCGCGAACTCGCGGGAGATCGCGTCGAGGTTGCCCATACGTCCGACGGCGACGAGGAAGGCCTCGGCCGCCGTCAGCCCGACCGCGGAGAGGTCGGAGACCTGATCGCGGAGGTGACCTTCCATTTCGTCGACATCGGCACTCGAGATCACGCGGTGGCCCCGAACGTAACCACGCCACTGGCCGATCTCCGATTCCAGCTCTGCGTCGGTATCCATCACGACCACCCCTCGGCGGCGGCCGGTGGAAGCTGAGCCGACTGCCACACTCGATGCAGGGCTTCCGCAACGACGTTCCACTGCATGCGCCGGTCGGCGAGCATGTCCCTGCCGGGATCGGTAATGGCGTAGTGCTTACGCCGCCTGCCGTTCTCGGCCGTGCGCCAGGTTGCCGTGACGTACCCTGATCGCTCGAGGCGATGCAGGAGTGGGTACAGCATCCCGTCCGTCCACTGCATCCGCCCGCCCGACAACTCGTTGACGCGCTTGATGATGGCGTAGCCGTAGGACTCGCCGTCGGCGAGAATGCCGAGCACGAGCGGGGTGGCCGAGGCTGCCACCAAGTCCTTGTCGATGAACATCCGACCTCCATACCTAGTTCCTCTAGGGTTCGAAATTGACCCTAGCAGATCTAGGTATGAAGGGAGCTCCCTGATCTCCGGATGATTCACTGTTCTCCGGGTGATTCGATTCGATCGAGCAGCCACCGGGGTCCGACTGTGCCGGCCCCGAGCGCCTCGACCCGAGCGCGGAGTCCGCGATCCGCCGTCACCACCCTGACCGGCCGGTCGCTGTTCGTTTCGACCGCTTCAGCCACGATCCCGACGATTGCGTCATCACCGGATTCGTCTGCCCGCACCACCCGCAGCTGTTGCGAATTCACCTTCGCCTCGTCGGCGACCGCGACTCGCGCAGCGCCTTCGAGCACGGCAATCACCTCGGGTGGTTCATCGAGGCGTTCCTGCCACCGGGCCAGATTCACGAGCAATCGCCGGGCGGCACCGCCGCGATCACGCCACCAACCATCGGGCCTGGAACCGACGACGTTCGCGGCATCCACCACGATGAGAACGGATCTGGCATCGGTCATGAGCGACGGTTCCCACGCGTCGGCACGGGGGCGCTCAGTCCTTGCCGGAGTCTTCGACCTTCTCGATGATTTCGGCGCCGAGGACCGACAGTCGGTGTTCCTCGGCATCCTGCACGGTGCCGAAGTCGTGCTCTTCCAAGACGTTGTGGTCCTTGTCGAGGTATCGGTAGGTTGCCATGTCCCCACGATGGCACATCGAGTCTGCACATGCCGGTGAGTCAGCCCTTTCGCCGGCGGTCGCGAAGTAGCAAGCTTGAGGTGACGAGTCCAGTATCGCGAGGAGCAGTCATGCACGTAGCAGTGGGAGACCGGTTGCACGTCCAGGGCAGGGTTGTGGGAGCGCACGCGCACACCGCCGAAGTCGTGGAGGTACATGGGGAGAACGGCGAACCGCCCTACCTGGTCCGGTACGACGACGGTCACGAAGCGCTGGTGTTTCCAGGGCCCGACGCCTGGGTGGAACATCCGCAGTCGTAGGGCATCGACGCGTGGGTGGACCACGGCGACTCACCGCATTGGTTGCAGGGGCGCTGCTTCCAATGCGGTTAGCATGAGTTCGTGCTGGAACCGGTCAGAAGGACCTACAGTTCGCCGTTGCGCGCGGAGTCGGCGCGCCGCACCCGCGTCCTCGTCCGGGATGCTGCGGCCCGACTGTTCGTGGACCGGGGCTATGTGAGCACCACGGTGCGCACGGTTGCCGAAGCAGCGGGAGTCGCAACGCGGACGGTGTTCACGGCGTTCCCGGGTGGGAAGGCCGAGCTGTTCCACGAGGCGCTCGCCGCCGCCATCGAGGGCGGCGACGACAGCATGCCGACCGTGTATGCGTCTGCCTCTCGCGACGGCGATCCGGTCGAACGCATCCTCGACGAAGTGGTGGGGTACGGCGCTGACGTCCTCGAACGGGCTGGGACTCTCATGTTGACGTCGATCAAGAGTTCGGGCGCCGACGAGGACATGAGGCGATTCGCCGAGGAGGGCGCCCGAGCGTCCGCCGCGAACGCGATGACCCTTGCCGAAGGGCTTGCCGCGCACGACCTGCTGCGACCGGAGATCTCCGTGCAGCGAGCGGCGGACGTGCTCTTCACCGTCGTCTCACCCCAGGTTCATTCCATGCTTCGGCACGACTGCGGGTGGAACATCGACGAGTACCGCAACTGGGTCAAGGAGATGATCAGGGCAAGCCTGCTCCATTGACCCGGAACGCTCTGTGGTTTCATGGGCGCAGTAATTCCATGGACACAGTAATTCCATGGACACCGCCGTTTCACGACACGTCATTCCGTGGGACACCGCGCTCGGCATTCCCGGCGCGCTTCGGAGGGGGAATCTCGGTGCCGTACTTTGTCTTCGGTCTCGTCACTCTGCTGTTGTGGGTCTACTGCCTCGTCGACGTAATCACGCGAGACGATTCGGATATTCGGCACTTGCCCAAGATGGTGTGGCTGCTGATCGTGCTGCTCCTGCCGACCGTCGGGTCGTTGGTCTGGTTGTTCGTCGGCCGCGGTGCAGGAGTCCGCAGACCGGGCACGACAGGCGGGTTCGGCGAGTACGAGCGCCCCGGCCGTCACGTGGCACAGAACCCGGACGACGACGAAGCGTTTCTCCGCCAGTGCCGCGAACGCGCCGAAGAGCAACGCCGTATCGCGCGGCGTCGGAGCGAAGAGTCCGGCGAGCCCTGAGGCAAGAGTCCGGCGAGCCCTGAGGCGGCGCAGCCTTTACGGAAGCAGGACGAACTTCCCCGCAGGATGGGGACCGGCAAGTTCTGTGTGGGCGCGTCCGGCCTCGGCAAGCCAGTACGTCCGGGCGACCCGCACCCTGAGGTCGCCGCGGTCCGCGAGATCGACGACCACCGATCGGAGGCGTCGTCGCACTTCTCGACTGGCCGGATTCTTGCCACCCACGCCGAGGAAGCCGGCGTCGACCGCACGCGGTACTGCCAGGGTCGTGACCATCCGGGACGGGTCGCGTACCGATGCGACGGACACGTCGACAGCCTCCTCGCCGCCGACCGTGTCGATCACGGCGTCCACGCCATCCGGCGCGAGGACGCGGACGCGATCTGCAAGACCGTCTCCATAGGACACCGGGGTGGCGCCGAGCGACCGGACGTAGTCGTGATGTCCCGGCCGGGCCGTGCCGATCACCGTCGCGCCCCGGCCGCAGGCCACTTGGACGACGCACGACCCGACACCGCCGGCCGCTCCGTGGACGAGAACCAGATCTCCCGAACCGACCTGGATGACGTCGAGTGTCTCGACTGCGGTCGTACCGGCCACCAGGAGCCCGGCGGCCTCGTTCCACGGCAGCGACGGCGGTTTGCGGACAACGGAATCCGCGCCGACGACGAGTCGATCCGCGTACGCCCCGTCGACCGGGTATGCGATCACTTCGTCACCGGGCGATAGGGGCCCGTCCGGACCCGTCGCATCCTCGCCGACCTCGACGATCACGCCGGCCGCCTCGGCACCCAGGCCCATCGGCAGGGAATCGGGATCGGTACCGAACGCGCCGCTGTACCGCTTGTAGTCGATGGGATTGACGCCGATCGCCCGGACTTCGATCGCGACCTCACCGCGCGCCGGCGGCACCGGGTCGACCTCCACGACAGTGAGGACCTCGGGACCTCCGTAACCTCGGGCAACGACGCGTCGCGTCATGACCCAGGCAACTCGGCTACCGAAGTTCGGCTGAGCAGGGCCACCGGGTAGCGATCGAACAGGCTGGACAGCCGAACGTGGCCGGACTCTACGTCCTCGGCGGTCAGCAGGTTCGTCCACGAACCCTCCGGCAACGTGAATCCGGTGTCGCCCCAACCGCGTTCGCTGAGCCGGACGCTGTGCCGGGTCGCGAGAGCGATGACATCCTGGGCCGCACCGGATCGGCCCCGCGCGAAGCCGATCAGGTGGGCGGCCGCACTTCCCGAGGCGAACACCGGTGTGTACGTGTCGAAACTTTCGGGACGTGTTCGGCGCAGCCTGAGTGCGGTACGAACAACGTGGAGCTTGGCCGCGCCGGTGGCGTCGACAGGAGGGAGGTCGAGTCCGTCGAGCGCGCGTCGGCGAACGTCGTAGTCCACCAGGCGCCGGTTGTCGGGGTCGACGAGCGAGTCTTCCCACAACTCCGTTCCCTGATAGACATCCGGTATCCCGGGTCCACAGAGCTGGAGCAGCTTCTGGCCCAGAGCGTCCGACCAACCGTGGGGTGCCAGCTGGGTGCAGATCGAACCGAGGGCGTTGCCGACGGCACCGTCGATCACCGTGTCCAGCCAGCGATGGAAATCGCGTTCGAATTCTTCGTCGACATCGTTCCAGGATGTGCGGGTGCCCGCCTCGCGGACCGCCTTCTCGGCGTAGGCGTGGATGCGATCGCGGAAGTCCGGAACGTCCGCGGCCGCGCGGCCGTCCACCGGCCAGACCCCGAACAGGTTCTGCCACAGAAACAATCCGAGGGCCGGGTCGGGACTGGGGGCGATGCGCTCCCATTGATCCACGCACTCCGCCCACAGGCTCGGCACCTGGGACAAGACGCCGATACGTGCGCGGACATCCTCACCGCGCTTCGTGTCGTGGGTGGACAGGGTGGTCATCGCCCTCGGCCACCGCGTCGCCCGCCCGGCGAACGCCAGGTGGAACTCGGCGGGGGACACGCCCACCGTCGCGGGATCACCACCCACTTCCTGGAGCGAGACGAGGCGAGAGGTGCGATAGAACAGGCAGTCCTCGACGGATTTCGCCATGACCGCACCGCACACCTGGTGGAACCGCGTTGCGGCCTCACCCCCACGAATGAGGGCCGACGCCAATGCCGCCAACGGCTCCGCCATGCGCGGCGCTTCGGCGACCACGCTCCCGATCACCCGGTGCGCCAGGCCGGCGAGGGGACTGTAGTCGGACCGGTACACGGGCATGGCCGCGACCACCGCGATGACCGCGTCTCGGACGTCCTCGACGACGTAGTCGCCGTCGGCTTCCCGAAGGATCGCCCGCACCAGCCGCCGGACCTCCGGAGCGAGCATCGTGCTCGCCACTTCTCGTTTGATCTCGGGTTCGCGCTGTCGAAGCCAGGCGCTGTCTCCCCGCTCTTCGGTTCGGGCCGCAGACAGCGCAGTCAGCGCGGGCGCCCCGGACGAATCGAGGAACACCCCACCCAGTTCGGCCAGCGCGTCGTATCCGGTGGTGCCGTCGATCGGCAGGTGATCGTCGAGTGGTTCCTCATGACCCAGGATCTTCTCGATCACGAGCCACCGATCCGGGCCGATCATGGCGCGGAGCCGGTCGAGGTAACCCGCCGGATCGGCCAGCCCGTCGGGATGGTCGATGCGCACACCGTCGACGAGGTCGTCCGCGATCCAGCTCTGCAGCTCGCGGTGTGAGGCGTCGAACACGCGTGGGTCCTCTTGTCGGATCCCGGCGAGATCACTGACCGCGAAGAACCGCCGGTAGCCGATGATTCCCGAGTTCCACGGGACCAGGCGATACGACTGCGCGTCGTGCACGGCCCGCGCGTCTTCCGAGTCGGTGCCCGGGGCGATCGGGAAGCGGTGTTCGTAGAACGCGAGAAGCGGTTCTTCGCCGGTGCGGTCGACCGTGAACGCGTCGAGGTCGGAGTCCGATCCCAGAACGGGGAGCGCCAGCTTCCCGTTCGCACCGTTGTCCGGCCGCCAGTCGATATCGAAGAAGTCGGCGTAGTCGGATCGCTGTCCGTGGGTGAGAACGTCCCACCACCAGGCATTCTCGCGGGGGTTGGCGACGCCCACGTGGTTGGGAACGAGATCGACGACGAGTCCCATTCCCCGCCGCCGTAGCTCCTCGGACAGGGCTGTGAGAGCCTCCCGACCACCGAGTGCCGGGGACACGGTCGTCACATCGGTCACGTCGTACCCGTGTGTCGAACCCTTGCTGGCGGTGAGGATCGGCGACAGGTAGACGTGTGAGACGCCGAGGTCGTCGAGATAGTCGGCGACCGCAGCGGCGTCCGTCAAGGTGAAGGCGTCGCCGCGCAGCTGGAGCCGATAGGTCGCGGTAATCGTCGGATTCCCCATGCTCGCCCGGCCTCAGGCGGTCCGTCGCAGCACGACCAGCGAGCGCGCCTCGACCTCGAGCGGCTTCCCGGCCTCGATCACCGCGTCGTTCGACCCCGTCGGCACCGCGGTGTCGAGCACCACGGTCCACTCGTTCGCGTAATCGGAGTTCGGCGTCGAGAACTCGATGGCGTCGTCGTGGGCGTTGAAACACATCAGGAACGAATCCCCGACGACCCGCTCGCCGCGATGATTGGGCTCAGGGATCCCCTCACCGTTGAGGAACACGGCCAGCGACTTGCCGAACCCGCTGTCCCAGTCCGCGGGTGTCATCTCCTCACCGGACGGGGTGAGCCAGGCGATGTCCCGAGTCTGGTCCCCGCTGCGGATGGGGGTGCCATCGAAGAAACGTCGCCTGCGGAACACCGGGTTCTTGGCCCGCAGGTCGATCACTCGTTTGGTGAACTCGACGAGGTCGGCGTTGGTGTCGGCGAGTGACCAGTCCATCCACGACAATTCCGAATCCTGGCAGTACACATTGTTGTTGCCCTGCTGAGTCCGGCCCATCTCGTCGCCGTGCGCGATCATCGGAGTGCCTTGGCTGAGCATCAGGGTGGCCAGGATGTTGCGGCTCTGACGGCCACGGAGGTCGAGCACCTCGGGGTCGTCCGTCGGTCCCTCGACACCACAGTTCCACGAACGGTTGTGGCTTTCGCCGTCGTTGTTGTCCTCGCCGTTGGCCTCGTTGTGCTTCTCGTTGTAGGAGACGAGGTCGCGCAAGGTGAATCCGTCGTGAGCGATGACGAAGTTGATACTCGCACCGGGACGGCGGCCCGTCGCCTCGTAGAGGTCCGAGGAGCCGGTGAGGCGGGAGGCGAACTCGCCGAGGGTGGCGGGCTCACCGCGCCAGTAGTCCCGAACCGTGTCGCGGTACTTGCCGTTCCACTCGGTCCACAGTCCTGGGAAATTGCCCACCTGGTAACCACCCTCGCCGACGTCCCACGGCTCGGCGATGAGTTTCACCTGGCTGACGATCGGATCCTGCTGCACGAGGTCGAAGAAGGCGGACAGTCGATCGACGTCATGTAGTTCCCGGGCCAGCGTGGAGGCGAGGTCGAAACGGAAACCGTCGACGTGCATCTCGGTCACCCAGTAGCGGAGCGAATCCATGATCAGTTGCAGCGTGTGGGGATGGCGGGCGTTGAGGCTGTTGCCCGTTCCCGTGTAGTCCATGTAGTGCTCGAGGTCACCGTCGACGAGCCGGTAGTAGGCGGCGTTGTCGATGCCGCGGAAGCTGATCGTGGGGCCGAGATGGTTTCCCTCGGCCGTGTGGTTGTAGACGACGTCGAGAATCACCTCGATGCCGGCCTCGTGGAAGGCGCGCACCATCGCCTTGAACTCGGACACCGCGCCACCGGGCTTCTCGGCGGACGAGTAGCCCGTGTGGGGAGCGAGGAAGCCGAAGGTGTTGTACCCCCAGTAGTTACGCAGACCTTTGTCGAGCAGCGTCTGGTCGTGCATGAACTGGTGCACCGGCATCAATTCGATCGCGGTGACGCCGAGATCGACCAGATGATCGATGATTGCGGGATGGGCGAGACCGGCGTACGTGCCGCGGAGCTCCTCGGGTACATCGGGGTGCGTCGCGGTCATCCCCTTGACGTGGGCTTCGTAGATGACCGTCTCGTGATAGGGGCGTTTCGGCGCCCGGTCGGTGGCCCAGTCGAAGAACGGGTTGATCACCACGGTCGTCATGGTGTGGCCCAGCGAATCGTGCCCGGGCAGGGGAGAACCGGGGTCGTCCTCGTTCTGCTCGGCGCCGTTCTGCGCGTCTTCGTCCTGGCCACTGTCGGCCGCGGCAACGCCCTCGGCGTCGGTGCCGGCCGCGGGGTCGGCGTCTTCCGCCGGCTCGGGCAGATCGATGTCGTACGAGAACAACGACCGATCCCCGTCGAACTCCCCGTCGAACGCCTTGCCGTACGGGTCGAGGAGCAACTTGCTGGGGTCGCAGCGATGTCCCGCCGCGGGATCCCACGGGCCGTGGATGCGGTATCCGTACCGCTGTCCGGGTTCGACGGTCGGCAGATAGGCATGCCAGACGTACCCGTCCACCTCGTCGAGACGCACCCTGGTCTCGGTTCCGTCCCGGGCGATGAGGCAGAGGTCGACCGCCTCCGCGACCTCGGAGAAGACCGCGAAATTCGTCCCTGCGCCGTCATAGGTGGCGCCCAGTGGGTAGGCCGTTCCGGGCCACACGGGGATGTGTGTGGTGCCGATCTCGTCGCTGGCAGTCATGAGAAGAACATTAGCCCGCGGCGCCCCGGCGCTCAGCTCGAGGCGAGAGGGCTTCCGGCGCCGCGCGAGCTACCTGCCGCGGCAAGCATTCCGGCTGTGATGTTCCGCACGTCGTCCCCGGTGGACACGTAGGGAGGCATGGCGTAGATCAGGTTGCGGAACGGTCGAAGCCAGACCCCGGCGTCCACCGCCGCGTCGGTCGCCGCCTGCATGTCGACGGGGTCGGTGAGTTCGATGACGCCGATACCGCCGAGCACCCGCACATCCCGCACGCCGGGCAGGTCGCGGGCAGGAGCGAGGCCGGACTCGAGTCCGCGGTGCAGCGCCGCGACCTCACCCCGCCAGTCGCGCGCGAGCAGCAATTCGACGGCGGCGACGGCGACAGCGCACGCGAGGGGATTGGCCATGAACGTGGGACCGTGCATCAGTCCACCGGCATCCCCGGCGCTGATGGTCTCGGCCACCTCGGTGCTGCAGAGGGTGGCCCCGAGCGTGAGGTACCCGCCGGTGAGCGCCTTGCCGATACACATGACGTCCGGGCTGACACCCGCGTGCTCGGCGGCGAACAGCTCACCGGTCCGGCCGAACCCTGTCGCGATCTCGTCGAAGACCAGCAAGAGTCCCTGCTCGTCGCAGATTCTTCGTAGTTCCGTCAGGTAGCGGGAATCGTGGAAGCGCATACCGCCCGCACCCTGGACCACCGGCTCCACGATGACCGCCGCGAGCTCGTCGGCATGCGAGCGTGCGAGGCGCTCGAACTCGTCGACGTACTGCGGATCGAAGTCGCGTGGGGGCGGTCCTGCGAACACCTGCCGGGCGAGCACGTCCGTCCACAGCGAATGCATCCCGCCGTCCGGATCGCAGACGCTCATCGGGGCGAAGGTGTCACCGTGATAGCCGCCGCGCCAGGTCAGGACCCGGTGCTTCTGCGGCTTGCCCCGGCTCCGCCAGTACTGCAGGCACATCTTCACGGCCACCTCGACCGACACGGAACCGGAGTCGGCGAGGAAGACCTTGTCGAGCCCGTCCGGCGTGATGTCGACGAGCAGTCGCGCCAGCCGCGCCGCAGGCTCGTGGGTGAGACCCCCGAACATGACGTGGCTCATCCGCCCCAGTTGCTCCGCGGCCGCAGCATCGAGAACGGGGTGGCGATAGCCGTGCACTGCCGCCCACCAGGAACTCATTCCGTCCACCAGTTCGCGCCCGTCCGCCAGGACGAGGCGCGTGCCCCTGGCCTCGGTCACGACCAGCGGGGTGGTGGAGGAGGGAAAGGCGCCGTAGGGATGCCACAGCAGCGAGGCGTCGAGGGACGTGATCTCTTCGGCGGTCAGGCTGGGATGGGTCACGTTCGTGACCCTAGCCACTGGACGAAAAGGGGGCCCACCCGGGTTGAACACTGTTCAAGTCCCGTATCGTTCCGGAGGTGAGCAACGATCGCACCTTCTCCACGTGGCTCGACGACGTCGAGCATCGACGTCGTGTCGCCGGACTGCGCCGTGAGCTGCGTCCGCGGACGGCCGGAAGCGCACTCATCGACCTTGCCTCGAACGACTACCTGGGTCTCGTCCGTCATCCCGAGGTACTGCACGGAGCGATGACAGCTCTACGCAGATGGGGTGCGGGAGCGACGGGTTCTCGTCTTGTCACGGGATCGACCACCGAACACCAACTGCTGGAATCGGAACTCGCCGAGTTCGTGGGCGCAGAGGCCGGCTTGGTGTTCTCGTCCGGCTACACCGCCAACCTCGGGGCTGTGACCGCGCTGTCGGGGGCAGGGTCGTTGATCGTCAGCGATGCGGGCAGCCACGCCTCCCTCGTCGACGCCTGCCGGCTTTCCCGCGCCCGCGTCGTCGTCGCGCCGCACTCGGACATCGAGTTCGTCCGGGCCGCGCTGGCCACCCGGTCGGAAGAACGCGCCCTGGTCGTCACCGATTCGGTCTTCAGCGCTGACGGCGATCTGGCACCGCTCGTCGCGATGCACCGGGTGTGTCGCGACACCGGCGCCGTCCTCGTGGTCGACGAGGCCCACGGTGTCGGTGTGCGCGGCGAGGGCGGGCGGGGGCTGGTCCACGAGGTCGGGCTCGCGGGTGAACCGGACATCGTGATCACTGCGACGCTGTCGAAGTCCCTTGCCAGCCAGGGCGGTGCAGTCCTGGCCTCAGAGAAGGTGCGCGCCCATCTGATCGACGCCGCCCGCACCTTCATCTTCGACACCGGTCTGGCGCCCGCCGCGGTAGGAGCGGCGAGGGCGGCGCTGTCGGTGCTGACACGCGAACCGCACCGCGCGGCTGCCGTGCTCGACCGCGCGCGGGACCTTGCGCGTTTCACCGGCGCCGCGACTCCGGAATCCGCCGTGGTGTCCGTGATCCTCGGTGATCCTCAGCGCGCGGTCGACGCGGCAGCCGCATGCCGGGAGCTGGGTGTGCATGTCGGGTGCTTCCGGCCGCCGTCGGTGCCGGAGGGCACGTCGCGACTGCGACTCACCGCCCGGGCGACATTGGACGAAAAGGAATTGGCGCTGATCGAGACGGTGCTCACCAGCGTGGTGGCGGGAGCCTCGGCATGAGTGTGCTCATGGTGACGGGAACGTCGACCGATGTGGGCAAGACCGTCGTCACCGCCGCACTCGCTGCGACGGCTCAGGCCGCGGGCCGTTCCGTCGCCGTGTGCAAACCGGCGCAGACGGGCGTCGCCCCGGGAGAGCCGGGTGACCTCGCCGAGGTGACCCGGCTGTCCGGTGTCACCGCGGTGCGGGAACTCGCGCGTTATCCCGAGCCGCTCGCCCCCGACACCGCGGCCCGGCGGAGCGGTATGCCGCTGCTGCACTGCGCCGACGTGGTGGCGGCGGTCCGGGCGCTCGATGCCGGGCACGACCTCGTCCTCGTCGAAGGTGCCGGTGGTCTGCTGGTCCGGATGGGGGAGGCCGGGTTCACGCTCGTCGACGTTGCGCGTGCGCTCGATGCGCCGGTCGTCGTGGTCGCGGCCGCCGGGCTCGGCACCCTCAATCACACCGAACTGACCATCCGGGCCATCACCGGTGCCGGGCTGTCCTGCGCCGGCACGATCATCGGGTCGTGGCCCGATCACCCCGGGCTCGCCGAGCGCTGCAACCTCGTCGACCTGCCCGTCGTGACGGGAAGCGGCGTGGTCGGCAGTGTGCCCGCGGGCAGCGGCAGCCTCGACACGGAGACGTTCTCCGCAGCAGCACCGGGTTGGTTCGACAGCGGTTGGCGGACGTCGGTGCTCACCGGAAACTTCCTGACCGGACACTGATCGGGCGCACCGGGCGAGCGACGCCATGGTGCCGGGTCAGGACTCGGACAGCACCGACAGGATGTTCCCGGCGGGGTCGGTGAACCAGGCGATGTCGGGGCCGTTGCCGCGCATGATCCCCTTGTCGTCCTGCTCGAAACCGTCGTACCGCAGGAAGTGCACCCCGCGTTCGGCCAGGGCGTCGACCGTCTTGTCGACGTCGTCGACGGCGAAGTTCACGATGGTGTACGTCGCCGGTGTGTGGTCGGGTTTCGGGTAGATGAGCACCACTGGTCCGTTCGGCAGATGCAGCCCCAGTAATCCCATCTCCTCCTCGGTCACCTCGAGTCCCAAGGTGGTGGTGTAGAAGGACTCGGCGGCGGCAATGTCGTTCACCGCGAATCCACTGAATCCTCGCGACTGGGCCAACACGTCGGTCCGCCCGCTTTCCTGTCGAGTGGTCATGACATCTCCGCTCGCGCACGCTCGCTGAGCTCGATGATCTGTACGTAGTTTCCGTCCGGGTCGATCGCGGTGCCGAACCAGCTGCCGTCGCGATCTTCGAGCGGCGACAACCACGTGACACCCAGGTCGTCGAGACGCCCGGCGGCGGCGCGCGCATCGGCGACCTCCACGTTGAGCAGGATGCGTCCGGGTTCGGGGTTCGTGTCGCCGACATCGTCGCGGCGGTCGATCATGATGTAGAAACCGTCGAAGTCGAGTACGTCGTACCCCGGCTCGCCCGGCGTGCGATCGACCTTCGGTGAGAAGGCTGCGGCATACCAGTCCCGCAGTCGCTCAGGATGTGTGCTGGCGAGCAAGATGCTGCCGATGGCTGCGTCGGCCATGATTTCCTCCAGATGTTCGAGAGTGCTGTTGCCTTTCCGAAGGTATGGACTCGTGCGATCGCGGAAAGTCATCGCTGCGGGACTCGCCGGGCCGAAAAGCCGCCCGTATCCGGCGGGAAGTCGGTAGTGTGATACGCGTCACGGGTTCATCCGTCTGGGTTGGGAGGGGTCCAATGTCGACCTCCGAAATGCTCGAATTGAATCGCACGATCAACCACCTCCGGCGGTGCGTCGGGTCGTTGCGTTCGATGTATGGCGACGCTGCACAGGTGCGCCGGCTCAGTAACGATCTCGAGCGCCTCGAGATCGATGCCCAGGAACTCGACACGTCGCCGCCGCATGTCACGCGCCGCGAACCCGTCGAGCGGATCAAGATCCCCGACGTCCCCTACGACGCCTCGATGTGGGCGGGTGTCGACGACGAAGGTCTCGGCGGCTGCCACTACGAGCGCGGATGAGCGCGCCACCGAAAAATTCCGAAAATCTGGGTGTTGCGTCCCCGAGGCGTGCCCGAATCGCGGAACGGACACTACGCACCGACCGGTGGTGGCAGGCGCCGCTGCTGACCGTGCTCGGACTCGCGGCGTTCGTGATCTACGCGTCGATTCGTTCATGGGTACGGACCGCCTACTTCGCCGAGGAATACCACTACCTGACGCCGTTCTACTCACCCTGCCTGAGTGATTCGTGCGTGCCCGGGTCGAGTGACTTCGGAACTCCGATCGGCGAATTGCCGATGATCATTCCGCTCGGGTTCCTCGTGTTGCCGTTCCTCCTGGGGTTCCGGCTCACGTGCTACTACTACCGCAAGGCGTATTACCGCTCGATCTGGCTCTCGCCCCCGGCGTGTGCCGTGGCCGAACCCCACCGAACCTATACCGGTGAGACACGCCTTCCGCTGATCGTCCAGAACGTCCACCGATACTTCTTCTACGTCGCGGTGATCGTCTCGCTGATCAACACCTACGACGCCATCCGAGCGTTCCACGGCGCGGACGGGGGTTTCGGCATCGGGCTGGGCACACTCATCCTGGTCGGCAACGTCATCCTGCTCTGGGCGTACACCGTGTCCTGCCATTCATGCCGGCACGTCGTCGGCGGGCGGCTCACCCACTTCTCGAAGCACCCCGTCCGCTACTGGTTGTGGACCCAGGTGAGCAAGCTCAACGTACGCCACATGCAGCTGGCCTGGACCACCCTCGCCACGCTGATGATCACCGACTTCTACGTGATGCTCGTGTCCAGTGGGACTCTGTCGGACTTGCGACTGATCAACTGACCGCGCATCGAAGCCGCCGAACACGAGGGGAGTGGAATGACGGAAGTCGAACGGCACCGGTACGACGTCGTGGTGATAGGTGCGGGTGGCGCCGGACTGCGAGCGGTCATCGAGGCACGCGAGCAAGGCCTGTCCGTCGCCGTCGTCTGTAAATCGCTGTTCGGCAAGGCGCACACCGTGATGGCGGAGGGTGGCTGCGCGGCCGCGATGGGCAACGCGAACGACAAGGACACCTGGCAGACCCACTTCCAGGACACGATGCGTGGGGGGAAGTTCCTCAACAACTGGCGGATGGCCGAACTGCATGCGCGTGAGGCGCCCGACCGAGTCTGGGAACTCGAGACCTACGGGGCGTTGTTCGACCGCACCCCGGACGGGCGGATCAGCCAGCGCAACTTCGGGGGTCATACGTATCCGCGGCTGGCGCACGTCGGTGACCGCACCGGTCTCGAACTGATCCGGACGATGCAACAGAAGATCGTGTCGCTGCAGCAGGAAGATTTCGCCGCCACCGGCGACTACGAGGCGCGGGTCAAGATATTCGCCGAATGCACCATCTCGGAACTGGTCAAGGATGGCGACCGCATCTCGGGTGCGTTCGGGTATTGGCGGGAAAGCGGCCGATTCATCCTCTTCGAGGCTCCTGCCGTGGTGATGGCGACAGGGGGGATCGGGAAGTCGTTCAAGGTCACCTCCAACTCCTGGGAGTACACCGGCGACGGACACGCTCTCGCACTGCGTGCGGGGGCCAACCTGATCAACATGGAATTCGTCCAATTCCACCCGACCGGCATGGTGTGGCCGCCGAGTGTCAAAGGCATCCTCGTCACCGAGGGCGTGCGCGGCGACGGCGGGGTCCTCAAGAACGCCGAGGGTGAACGGTTCATGTTCAGCTACATTCCCCCGGTCTTCAAGGGCCAATACGCGGAGACGGAGGAGGAGGCCGACGGCTGGTACAAGGACTCCGACAACAATCGCCGTACCCCCGATCTGCTGCCCCGCGACGAGGTCGCGCGCGCCATCAACTCCGAAGTCAAAGCCGGGCGGCAGACACCGCACGGCGGCGTGTATCTCGACATCGCCTCCCGGATGCCCGCCGACGAGATCGTGCGCCGGCTCCCGTCTATGTACCACCAGTTCAAGGAACTCGCGGACGTCGACATCACCAAGGAACAGATGGAAGTCGGCCCCACCTGCCACTACGTCATGGGAGGCATCGAGGTTGACCCCGACAGCGGCGCGGCCAGTGTTCCGGGTCTCTTCGCGGCGGGGGAGTGCTCGGGCGGAATGCACGGGTCCAATCGGCTCGGCGGAAATTCGCTTTCCGACCTCCTCGTCTTCGGACGTCGCGCCGGGCTGGGCGCCGCGAAGTACGTGTCTTCGCTGACGGACCGGCCGACCGTGTCGGACGAAGCCGTCGATGCGGCCGCACGAATGTTGCTGTCGCCGTTCGACTCCGGGCAGGAGGGGGAAGCGGTCGAGAATCCATATACCCTGCACACCGAGTTGCAACAGAACATGAACGACCTCGTGGGCATCATTCGCAAGGCCGACGAAATCGAGCGCGCACTCGACAAGCTCGCCGATATCAAGAGCCGGATCGGTGCCGTCGTCGTGGAAGGGCACCGTCAGTTCAATCCCGGATGGCACCTTGCCGTCGACCTGCGCAACATGGTCCTCGTCAGCGAGTGCGTGGCGCGGGCGGCATTGACCCGCACGGAAAGTCGCGGTGGGCACACCCGGGACGACCACCCCGCCATGGATGCGCAATGGCGCAACACCCTGCTCGTCTGCAGTGTGGACGGCGACATGGCATCCCATCCGGATGCCGTGATCCCCGATGTGGTGGTCACGCGGGAGCAGCAGGAGCCGATGCGGGCAGACCTGCTGGAGCTCTTCGAGGCCGACGAACTCGCCAAGTACTACACCGACGCGGAACTCGCCGGGCATCCCGGGAGAAAGGCCTGACATGGGGTACGACGCACAGTTCCGGGTCTGGCGCGGTGACGTCGACGGGGGCGCCCTGCAGGACTACTCGATTCCCGTCAACGAAGGCGAGGTGGTCCTCGACATCATCCACCGGCTTCAGGCCACGCAGGCACCCGACCTGGCTGTCCGGTGGAACTGCAAGGCAGGTAAGTGCGGGTCGTGTTCGGCCGAGGTGAACGGTCGCCCCCGGCTGCTCTGCATGACGAGGATGTCCACCTTCACTCAGGACGAGGTGGTGACGGTAACGCCGCTGCGGACCTTCCCTGTGATCCGCGACCTCGTCACCGACGTGTCGTACAACTACCTGAAGGCACGAGAAGTTCCGTCGTTCACCCCGCCTCCCGGACTGGCGCCGGGCGAGTACCGGATGAAGCAGATCGACGTGGAACGGTCTCAGGAATTCCGTAAGTGCATCGAGTGCTTTCTCTGCCAGAACACCTGCCACGTCGTGCGCGATCACGAGGACAACAAGGCGGCGTTCTCGGGTCCGCGATACTTCATTCGCGTCGCGGAACTCGAAATGCACCCACTCGATACTGCTGACCGCCGCAACGCGTCGCAGGACGAGTTCGGTCTCGGTCTGTGCAACATCACCAAGTGCTGCACCGAGGTGTGTCCCGAGGGAATCAAAATCACGGACAACGCCATCATCCCGATGAAGGAACGGGTGGTCGATCATCGATACGACCCGCTGGTGTGGTTGGGTAACAAGCTCTTTCGCCGGGGTTAGCGCCTGCGGCGCCCGTGAGTACTTATTAACATCCCGAGGTTGACAAGTACTCACAGGGGCGTCAGCGCACGGTGTGGAGGCTGCGAGCGGTCGGCGACTTCTCCACTGACTCGGGGTCGGGCGCAGTGCCGAGTAGGCGGTCCGCCGTTCCGGTGGTGGTCACCGTGAACCAGTAGTGCTCGTTCTTGTAGTGATGGTGCCGGTGGCTGCGCCAGATCGCCCGATAGAACCGGGATTTCGGCTTGTAATCGCTGTGGATCAGATAGTGCGTCCATTCGTACACCACGCCCAGAGCGCTCAGTGTGACGAGGAACGTCAGCCCCAGGCCGAGGCGCGGGAAAGCCAGCACGGACAGACCGGCGAGAACCGGAATGAGCCACGTCAGGGTCTGCCAGGGGATGAAGACCAAAGGCACGTCCCGGGGATCGACGTGGTGCTCGCGATGCTTACGGGCAAGCAGCGAGTCGACGGTCAGGCCCAGGACTCTGCGGGGTTTCCAGTGCAGGATGCAGACGTGAATGACCCATTCGGCGAACGGGAACAGCGCCAGCATCACCACCGGCAGGACGGCATCGCTCAGGTGCCAGTCGCCCACCGCCAATCGTGCCGCGACAGCGACCGCCAGCATGCCGCCGACCATCCACGGGGACGGGTGGCGCCGGAATTGATCGGCAGCGTCACGCAGGGTGAGTGACCGACGTCGGCGGCGATCTGCCGAAGAGTGTGTCGTCATGAGTGCTGCTCCTGTTGTTGGAGTTGGTCGATGGCGGTGGTCACCGCAGCAGTCCCGAGGTCGAGAAGGGTGGCGGCGACACCGGTGGCAGTGTCCTCGTCGTGCGCGGCAACCGCTTCGGCGAGAGCGTGATAGAGGTCGGATCTCCCGACCTCGGCAACCATGACGCCGGCCATGGCCGTCATGGTCGGCTCATAAGCGTTGCGCAGGCTGTTGAAAATGAGCCGGAAGGCGATCGAATCGGCCGCGTCGACCACCCTCTCCCAGAACGTGAGGGCGTGCACCTGTTGCGAGACCGGATCGCTCGCGGCCGCCAGGGTCTCGGCCGCGTTCTGCACGGCGGCCGCCGCGTCGGGTGTTGCCCTGCTCGCGGCGAGTCGGGCCACCTGCGTGCCGATCATCCGGCGTGCCTCGAGGACGCTCCGCACGACCGGCCACTCGGGTTGTCCGTTCCGGATCAGCAGCTGGGACAGCAGTTCGGGCCCACCGTGCTGCCGAAAGTCGCGCACCGACGTCGCATCGCCCTGACGAACTTCGACGAGGCCGGCCTGCGCGAGCTTCTGGATCGCTTCGCGCACGGCCGGCCGGGACACACCGAACGCCTCGGCGAGTCGCCGCTCGCTGGGCAGCGATTCGCCCGCGGCGAGGTCCCCGCCCAACACGCGTGCGGTGATCTGGTCGAAAACCTCGGTGGATGCGGACTTCCGCGCGATCGGCTCGAACATCATGCAGTCACAATAGGGCGGCCATAGGTAAGAGGTCAAGTGGTAAGACCAGCCCCGAAAGGATTGCGAAAGCCTGGTGCCGTTAGGGGGTATGCGACTACGAGAAGGCCTGCCGGACGAACGGCGTGGTGTCGGGCAGGGACGCCGGCATGGTCTGCAGATGCCCGGTCGGGTAGGTGCGGTAGACGAAACTTTGCCCGTTGGCGGCAAGGTCGGCGGTCAACTTCCAGCTGAACGCTGCGGGGACGATGTCGTCGAGCAGTCCCTGGCCGATGAAGAGTGGCCGGTCGTATCCACGGACGGGAACTCCAAGGGTGCCCCGAATCGCGTCGAGGATGGCAGGGTCGTCGAGGTTTCGGGACATCAGTTGTCCGATGGTGACGCCCTGTAGCTGCGGCGCTGCGTCTTGGTAACAGAGTTCCTCGAGGCGGTCGAGCGCGGAGACGCCGAGGGGGCTGAGGTAACTGTCGACGTCGAGGTCGGGGCGAGATGCCCGCAGTCCGGCCAGGGCATACGCGACGAACACGGTGCTCCCGGTGAGGGGAAGCGGTGGGAAATTCGGACCCACCAGAGGTGCCAGCTGTTCGAGGTTCGACGGCGCCCCGGTTGCGACCGTGCCCCGGAAGTCGAGTTCGGGCGCATATCTGGTCGCCATCGAAGCGGCGACCAGCGCTGCGTGTCCGCCCTGAGACTGTCCGAGAGCAAGCCAGCGGTTCGACAGTGACGGCGTCACGCTGCGAGCGGCGCGCACCATGTCGATCATGCTGTGTGCTTCCGTCGGACCGTCCAGATAGGGATGGACACCGGGTGTGCCGAGGCCCACGTAGTCGGTGGCCACCACGGCATATCCCTCGCGGAGCCAATGCTCGACATATTGCCCGCCGAAGTTCCCGGTGGCGGTGGGAGCGCAAACGTCGGCCAGCCCGACCGTTCCGTGCGCCCACGACACCACGGGCCACCCGCCAGGGGGCGGTCCACCAGGTGGCAGAAACGTCGCGCCGGTACTGAGCGCGGGCCGGTTTAACGGCCCCGTAGTCCAGTAGGTCAAGAATGAACCCGTGGCGGCACCCGGCGGCCACATCTGCTGCGGCACCGACGAGGACGCGACCACGTCACCCGGTGCGCCGACGGGTTGCGACGGGCTCGGAGCCGGGCCGGCGAAAAGGGAGAAGGCCAGTACCGTCGCGACAACAATTCCGGCACGGCGGCCGACTGTCGACCTCATCGTCACCCCCTGGCGTGACCGGGTAGCCACTCGGTCTCGGATGTGAGTGTGCCCACCCAGCTTTCGATACGAGTGTGCCCACTCAGTATCGATACGAGTGTGCCCACTCAGTGTGCCCGTTCAGGGGTGCTGCGCGGGGTCTTTCAGCCGTGCACGGATGCCGTCGACGAACAGCGAGAGTCCGAAGTCGAATCGGACCGCGGGATCACCGTCGAGGAGGTCGTCGTCGTAGGCGCCGATTTCCGAGGTCGGGGCGTCGGGGGAGAGCGCAGCGCGGGTGAGGGCGCCGACGGATTCCATCTGTGCGCGCGACTGCTCGTCGACCGTGTGTCCGAGGACGTAGTAGAGGAGCGAGTACGACGCCAGCTCGGCGTGCTCGCGGGAAAGTCCGGATCGCAGCCCGACGGCGGCGAACGTTTCCCGAACGCGGGAGTTGGTCATCCGCGAGGCGTAGGTCGCGGAGACGAGCTCGGCACCGTCGCGGTGCGACAGCAGGGCGCCACGCAGGCGATGGGCCAGCTCGACGAACTCCTCGTTCCAGCCGGTAGCCGAGGTGGGCGCGTCGACATCTTCGAGGATCTTGTCAGCGAGAGCGCCGAGGAGTGTCTGCTTGTTGGGAAAGTGCCAGTACAGGGCGCCGGGTTGGACGCCGAGGGCGGTCGCAAGCCTCCGCATCGTGAGGTCGGCGAGGCCGAATTCGTCGAGGATGGCCAGTGCGCCGTCGAGTACGTCGCCGCGTCGCAATTGCACTGCTGTTCTCCTCAGGTATTCGGTCCTTGCTTTGACAGTATTCCATCACGGATCTAACCTGAACGCCGTTCAACTTGTACGGTGTTCAATTCTTGCTCATGTCGATCCACAACGCGTGATCGGCCCGCTCTTCAGGAGATTCGTGTGACGTCGGCCCCGGTACAGACAGACATTCTCGCCCTGGCGCGTGACCAGGTTCTCGAGCGCGGGGAAGGGCTCACGCAGAGCCAGGTACTCGAGGTCCTGCAACTGCCGGACGAGCGGCTCGAGGAGCTGCTCGCGCTGGCGCACGACGTGCGGATGACATGGTGCGGTCCCGAGGTCGAGGTGGAGGGGATCATCAGCCTCAAGACCGGCGGCTGCCCCGAGGACTGCCACTTCTGCTCGCAGTCCGGCCTGTTCCAGTCGCCCGTGCGAGCCGCCTGGCTCGACATCCCCTCGCTCGTGGAGGCTGCCAAGCAGACCGCCAAGTCCGGCGCCACCGAGTTCTGCATCGTCGCTGCGGTCCGCGGACCCGACGAACGGCTGCTCGCCCAGGTGGCGGCCGGTATCGAGGCCATCCGCAACGAGGTCGATATCCAGATCGCCTGCTCGCTCGGCATGCTCACCCAGGAGCAGGTCGACCAGCTGGCCGCCATGGGTGTGCACCGGTACAACCACAATCTCGAGACGGCGAAGTCGCACTTCCCGAATGTGGTGACCACCCACTCATGGGAGGAGCGGTGGAACACGCTGCGGATGGTTCGTGAGGCGGGCATGGAGGTGTGCTGCGGCGGCATCCTCGGGATGGGCGAGAGCCTCGAGCAGCGCGCGGAGTTCGCCGCGAATCTGGCCGAACTCGAACCCGACGAGGTTCCCCTGAACTTCCTCAACCCCCGTCCGGGCACGCCGTTCGGCGACCTCGACGTGCTGCCCGCGAGCGAGGCGCTCAAGTCGGTGGCCGCCTTCCGGCTCGCGCTGCCGCGCACCATCCTCCGCTTCGCCGGTGGTCGTGAAATCACCCTCGGCGACCTCGGCGCAAAACAGGGCATCCTCGGCGGAATCAACGCCGTGATCGTCGGCAACTACCTGACGACGCTCGGACGGCCCGCGGAACAGGACCTCGACCTGCTCGTCGACCTGCAGATGCCGATCAAGGCACTGAACGACACCTTGTGATGACCGGCACCGACGTTTCACCGGGCAGTGTCGCTGACGAGCGCGCTGCAGAGGAGCGGTACAACCCGTACACGGGCCGCCGAGTCGTTCCCGGAGTCGAGGACAGTGTCCCGACCGCGGCCCAGCTCGGGCTCGAACCGCCGCGCTTCTGCGAGTCGTGCGGTCGGCGCATGGTCGTACAGATCAGTCCCGACGGCTGGTGGGCAAAATGCTCACGCCACGGTGTGTTCGACTCGATCGGGCTCGCCCGGCGGTAGCGTCGTCGGTGTGACCAACTTCCCGCGCATCAGGCTTCGATCTGCCGCCGGAATCGTCTGCGGAACGGTCGTGGCAAGTGCACTCGTGGGGGCGATATGGGGAGTGCTCGCGCCGGCAGAACACCTGTTGGTCGTTGCGCCCGACCGCGGCGTGACGCTGACGGGTGAGAGTGTGCACCGGTTCGATGCGATCGGCATGTTCGCGTGCGCGGGGCTGGTCGTGGGAATCCTCGCCGCGGTTGCGGCCTGGACGGCGCGGCGGAGTCGTGGTCCGGTAGCTGTCACGGCTGTCCTCGCCGGCAACATCGTCGGAGCGGGTGTCATGGCACTCGCCGGACTCGGCGTCGCTGCACTGCGGTTCCCCGGCGACGACGTGTCGACGCCCGGAACGATCGTCGCGACGGCACCGGGGATCGGGACGCTGCTCGTGCTGGTGTTCCAGCCGCTGGCTGCCTGCGTCGTCACGTTGGTACTCGCCGCGCTCAACCCATTCGACGACCTCGGAATCAGCGATTCCCCGGTCGAACTCGACGAATGGGACGAGCGCGACGCGACACTTACTTCATGACCGCGGTTCGCATACGGACGTCCCCGAGGAGACGCCCACTGGCGAGAGCGCCGATGCGGCGAGTCGCGAACCGGGTGCTGACCGACGACACCCAGTTCATCAGCCCGGATACGACGCTCGGTGGTGTGCTGCGCCGATCCAGCGCGCGCAGTGCTGTCGTTACCACCTGATCCGCGGTCTGCATGCGGCCGACGGCGGCGTCCTCCGAACCGACGACGTCGAAGAATTCGGTGCGGGTGGGGCCCGGGCAGACGGCGAGCACGGTGAGGCCCGTGCCTCGGGCCTCTGCCCACAATGCCTCCGTGAAACTCATAACGAACGCCTTGGTCGCGCCGTACACGGCCATGCCGGGAGTCGGCTGGAACGCGGCGGTGCTCGCTACGTTCACGAGCTTGCGGCATGTCCGTCGCCGAACAGCCCTATCACCACGGGAGTCTTCGCCAGGTGCTGCTCGCGCGCGCCGAGAGCACGCTCGTTCCTGCGGGGGCTCGGACCGAGGACCGACGCCGACTCGCGGTGACGTCCTAGGTCCCTGATCGCAAGCGGGTCAGGCCGGCGGTCGAAGCGCCGCGAATTCGTCGGTGACCCGCAAAGTGGCGTCGGTGAACCGGTAGAGCGCGGCGGGGCGTCCGCCGGTGCGGCCCGACGGCGCGGTGTTACCGGTGGGCGTCAAGACCCCGCGCCGCCCGAGGACGCGTTGCAGATTCGTGGCGTCCACCTGGTAACCGAGTGCCGCACAGTAGATTTCGCGCAGCGTCGACATGGAGAATTCGCCGGGCGCCAGGCCGAACGCAATGTTGGTGTAGGAGAGCTTGGCGGCCAGGCGTGTACGCGCATGCTGCACGACGGTGCCGTGGTCGAACGCCATCTCGGGCAACTCCGAGACCGGATGCCACGCAGTGTCCGGCGGGAGGGTCGGATCGGCGGGGAGGGGAACGAGCCCGAGGAAGGTCGAGGCGATGGTGCGCGGCCCGGGGACGCGATGTGGATCGCTGAACACCGACAGCTGCTCGAGGTGTGACACCTCCCGCACGTCCACCTTCTCGGCGAGTTGCCGCCGGGCGGACGTGGTGAGGTCTTCGTCTTCACCCAGCAGGCCGCCCGGAAGCGACCAGGCGCCCGCCTGGGGGTCGAGGGCGCGTTGCCACAACAACACGGCGAGCTCGCTCGCGCCCGTCGCGTGACGCGCATCACCGGGCTGACCTGTGCAGATGCGATCGGCGAAGTGGCGAACCTGGAACACCGCGGTGAGCACTTCGTGCCTGGTGTTACTATGGGGCATGTTTTCGATCCTAAGTCGAAAACCTCGATTTAGGAATTCGGGCCAGCCCGCCCGAGTCCACGGTGAAGGAGCAGCCATGACGACCAGCACGTTGTGGGCGGGAACGCACCCGCAGATTCAGGACGGTCCCGGCGGTTACGGGGGTGTCGAGGCGAGCGAGGAGTGGGCTGCCGAAATCAAACGGCTGGCGCGTGAGCGAGGGGCAACCCTGCTGGCGCACAACTACCAGTTGCCCGCCATCCAGGACGTCGCCGACCACGTGGGTGACTCCCTCGCGCTCTCGCGCATCGCGGCGGAGGCGCCCGAGGACACCATCGTGTTCTGCGGTGTGCACTTCATGGCCGAGACGGCGAAGATACTCAGCCCGGACAAGACCGTGCTGATCCCCGACGAGCGCGCGGGGTGCTCGCTTGCGGACTCGATCAACGCCGAACAGTTGCGGGAATGGAAGGCCGAATTCCCGGACGCCGTGGTCGTCTCGTACGTCAACACCACCGCCGAGGTCAAGGGACTGACGGACATCTGCTGCACGTCGTCCAACGCCGTCGACGTGGTGGCATCGATCGACCCGGACCGTGAGGTGCTCTTCCTGCCCGACCAGTTCCTCGGCGCACACGTCAAGCGCGTCACCGGGCGCAAGAACATGCAGATCTGGGCGGGCGAATGCCACGTCCACGCCGGCATCAACGGCGACGAACTCACCGCCCAGGCGAAGGCGCACCCCGGCGCCGAGCTGTTCGTCCACCCGGAGTGCGGCTGCGCCACCTCAGCTCTGTACCTGGCGGGAGAAGGGTTCGTCCCCGAGGACAAGGTGAAGATCCTGTCGACGGGTGGCATGCTCGACGCCGCACGAGCGACCGGCGCCAAGCAGGTTCTCGTCGCGACGGAGGTCGGGATGCTGCACCAGCTGCGCAAGGCGGCGCCGGACGTCGACTTCCAGGCTGTCAACGACCGCGCTTCCTGCCCGTACATGAAGATGATCACTCCCGCGGCGCTCCTCCGGTGCCTGCTCGAAGGCAAGGACGAGGTTCACGTCAATCTCGAGACTGCCGAGCGTGCCCGTAAGTCGGTGCAGCGCATGATCGAGATCGGAAACCCTGGCGGCGGCGAGTGAGCAGCCCGGCCCGGGGGATCTCCTGGGAAGAGCATGCCGACCTGGTCGTGGTGGGCGGTGGGGTGGCCGGACTGACGGCCGCCCGTACCGCCTCCCTGCGGGGGCTGAGGGTCCTCACCGTCAGCAAGGGCGGTCCCACGGACACGGCGACGCAGTATGCGCAGGGTGGGATCGCGGTGGTGGGCGATGCGCTCACCGACTCGGTGGCCTCACATGTGGCGGACACCTGCGAGGCCGGAGTCGGTCTCTGTGACGAAGACGCCGTGCGGTCGATTGTGGCCGGTGGTCGCGATGCGGTCGCCGCCCTCACCGACCTGGGCGCGGTGTTCGATCGTGGACGCGACGGCGTCGTCTCCCGCACCCGTGAGGGTGGGCACAGCACCCGCAGGATCATCCACGCCGGCGGCGACGCCACGGGGGCCGAGGTGCAACGGGCACTGGGCGCCGCGGGTCTGCCCGTGCTCTTCGGCGCGTCCGCGGTGCGGGTCCTCACCGATGTGCGCGGGGTCACGGGTCTGCTCGTCGATGCACCGAATGGCCTCGGCGTGATCCACACGCCCGCAGTCGTCCTGGCAACGGGCGGACTCGGTCAGCTGTACGCGTGCAGCACCAACCCGCCCGGCGCGACCGCGGACGGCATCGCACTCGCGTTGGATGCGGGCGCAGCGGTGGCTGACCTCGAATTCGTGCAGTTCCACCCGACCGTCCTGTTCACTCCGGGCGGCCTCGGGCGGCGTCCGCTCATCAGTGAGGCCGTTCGAGGGGAGGGGGCACTGCTCGTCGATGCGAACGGCGATTCGGTGACCGAGGGCGTCCATGCCCGCGGTGATCTCGCTCCCCGAGACGTCGTCTCCCGGGCGATCGCCTCCCGGCTGCGGGAACTGGGGCACGACCACGTCTATCTCGACGCCCGGCACCTGCCGGGGTTCGCCGAGCGTTTCCCAACGGTGACGGCGTCTTGCCTGCAGGCGGGGATCGATCCCCGCGAGCACCTGATTCCGGTGGCACCGGCCGCGCACTACTCGTGCGGCGGCGTGGTCACCGACGTCTCCGGACGTACCGAGGTGCCGGGCCTCTACGCCGCCGGTGAAGTGGCGCGAACCGGGCTGCACGGAGCCAACAGGTTGGCGTCGAACAGTCTGCTCGAGGGTCTCGTGGTCGGTGAACGTGTCGGCGTCGCGGCGGCCGAGCGTGCCGGTCTGCGCGTGGAGGTGACGGACACGGTCCGGCCGGGACTGTCGTACGCGTCTCGTGAACTGGTGCAGCAGGTGATGACCGCGCACGCCTCTGTGGTCCGCGACGGAGCGGGCCTCGCTTCGGCGGCGGTTGCGCTCGCCGACGCACCCCGAAGTCTTCCCGACGGCCCGACCGAACTCGAGGACGCCGCGCTGACCACTACGGCCTCTGCCCTGGTGCTCGCTGCAGGTGCGCGAACCGAGAGCCGGGGCTGCCACACCCGCAGCGACTATCCGGAGTCCAGCGAACAGTGGCGGCGGAGCACGCACATCCGCTCCCGGGACGGCGAACTCGAACTGCTCGAACCCCAACTGACAGGAGTGCTGTGATGTCCGGCCATGTCCTTCCAAACGGTCTCGACGCGGACGAAGTGCGGGCACTCGTGCGACTCGCGCTCGACGAGGACCTGCGGTACGGCCCGGACGTGACGTCGACGTCGACGGTTCCGGCGGACGCGGTGGCCAAGGCGTCGGTCGTGTCCCGCGCGCACGGCACCGTGGCTGGTCTCGAGGTGGGCCTTCTGGTGCTCGACGAGGTGATCGGTGAGGGTAGCTACCAGGTGCTCGAGCGCGTTGCCGACGGCACCCGTGTGAGCCCCGGGCAACCGGTCCTGAGCGTGTCCGCCCCTACGCGAGCGCTGCTCACTGCCGAGCGGACCATGCTGAATCTGGTGTGCCACCTCTCGGGCATCGCGACCGCGACGGCGGCGTGGGTGGACGCGGTCGAGGGAACCGGGGCGCGGATCAGGGACAGCCGCAAGACGCTGCCTGGGTTGCGTTCGCTGCAGAAATACGCGGTCCGCGTCGGTGGTGGCGTCAATCACCGGATGGGGCTCGGGGACGCGGCGCTGATCAAGGATAACCACGTCGCCGCAGCAGGTTCGGTGGTGGCGGCGCTGCGGGCGGTGCGTGCGGCGGCCCCGGACATCGAGTGTGAGGTCGAGGTCGACAGCCTCGAGCAGCTCGACGAGGTACTGGCCGAGAATGTCGAACTCGTCCTCCTGGACAACTTCCCGCTGTGGCAGACGCAGATCGCTGTGCAGCGCCGCGACGCGAAGGCGCCCGGCACCAAGCTGGAGTCCTCCGGAGGTCTCACGCTCGACGTAGCGGCGGACTACGCCGGTACGGGCGTCGACTATCTCGCGGTCGGGGCTCTCACCCACTCCGTGACGGTGCTGGATCTCGGGCTCGACATGTAACGCCCCGTGAGTACTTGTTCACCGCGGGCGGTGAAGAAGTACTCACGGGTCAGGGCGGGTCGATGCAGCTGGTGGGCAGATCTACCAGTGAACAGA
Source organism: Rhodococcus sp. MSC1_016 (assembly GCF_023667485.2). Lineage (NCBI taxonomy): Bacteria > Bacillati > Actinomycetota > Actinomycetes > Mycobacteriales > Nocardiaceae > Rhodococcus > Rhodococcus sp. MSC1_016. The sequence goes on along the minus strand of NZ_JAMOZI020000001.1, from coordinate 2,737,297 downwards.
ATCCCGGTTTCCGTGCCGGGACGTAGCTGTCCGGCAGCCCTGCCACGATGATGTCGCGGTAGGTCGCGACCGCATCTGTGGGGCGGCGGGTGAGGGTCGGATCGGTGAGCGCGTCGACGGTGTAGAGACCGAACCGGGGTCGGTACGTTCCCCACTCGTAATTGTCGGTGATCGACCAGTAGTTGTAGCCGATGACCGGTGCTCCGTCCTGCCGGGCGCGTTCCATCCAGTAGATGTGGTCGCGGAGGTGATCCGAACGGGTGTACCCGTCCGGTCGCGGTTGGCCGTTGTCGGTCGGCATACCGTTCTCCACGACGTACAACGGCAGTCCGGGGAACTTGCGGGTGTAGCGCATCAGCGCGGAGTAGATGCCGTCCGGTTGCGGATCGATGCGGTAGAAGTCGTCGGTGATTGCGTTGACGGCGGTGACGTTGTCGAGAGCGAGTCCGTAGTAGTAGTCGACACCGAGGAAGTCGAGCTTCTCGCGAACCCGGTCCACGAACATTGCATCCACGGCGTCGGTGGCGGCCGGGATGTAGGAGAGATTGCTGCTCACGCGGGCGTCCGGGTCGTACTCGTGAATCAGGTCGTACGCGCGCCGGTGCACCTCGACCAGGCGGTCGAGCATCCGGGGACCCTGAGCGGCGGTGACGCCGCCGAACGTCAGTTCCTTCTGCAGATACACGGTCGGTTCGTTGATGGTGATCCAGAGAGCGCCCGACCCGGAGTAGCGGGGAACGACCCTGCGGGCGTACGCGAGCCAGTGGTCGACCGTCGCCTGATTCGTCCACCCACCCTTGTCTGCGACCCAGCCCGGATACACCCAGTGGTCGAGGGTGATCATCGGTGTCATCCCTCGGCCGGTGATCTCCCGGACGACGTCGTCGTAGTACCGGAGTTCGGTGTCGTCCCAGGAGCCGGGCGACGGCTGTACCCGCGCCCATTCGATGCCGAAGCGGAACACGTCGACACCGAGATCTGCCGCGCGGGCGATGTCCTCGCGGTAGCGGTGACGGAAGTCGACCGAGTCGCCGATTGCATCGTCGGTCCTGCCCGACGCCGCGTAGCGCGCCCAGTTGCTGTCGGGCGACGAACCCTCCGATTGGAAGCCGGAAGTGGCGACGCCCCAGAGGAACTCGTCCGGTAGCGGTTCGGCGCCCGATGTGGCCGGGGGCGTCACGAAGCACAGGAGAAGCGCGCCGGCGCCCAGGAGAGTCGACGGAGTCCGCATCGGCCGAAGAGTAACCGAAATGCTGTGTCGACTCCGTCGATTTGGGGGATACTCGTCAGTAGGACTACCCGCCAGTAGGAGGCGCGTCATGGTCGATACATCAGCTCCGAAGGTCACCGAGGAAGAAGCACGAGCTGTAGCGGAGGAGGCGAGGGAATCCGGTTGGGACAAACCCTCATTCGCGAAGGAACTGTTTCTGGGACGGTTCCGGCTGGATCTGGTTCACCCATTTCCCCGGCCCGCGGCCGAGGACGCTGCCAAAGCCGACGAATTCCTGACTCGTCTCCGCGCCCACTGCGAGGAGATGGACGGCAGTGTCATCGAATCCCAGTCGCGGATCCCGGACGAGTACGTTCGTGGCCTCGCCGACCTGGGATGTTTCGGGCTGAAGATCTCCGAGGAGTACGGCGGACTCGGGCTTTCCCAGGTCGCGTACAACCGGGCGTTGATGCTGGTCGCGTCGGTGCACCCGAGCCTCGGCGCACTCCTGTCGGCGCACCAGTCGATCGGGGTACCGGAACCGCTCAAGCTCGCCGGCACACCCGAGCAGAAAGCCGAGTTCCTGCCGCGGTGTGCCCGAGGTGCCATCTCCGCGTTTCTCCTCACCGAACCGGACGTCGGTTCCGACCCGGCCAGGCTGGCGTCGTCGGCTACTCCCATCGAAGGCGGGGCGGCCTACGAACTGGACGGCGTGAAGTTGTGGACGACCAACGGCGTCGTCGCGGAACTGCTCGTCGTCATGGCACGGGTTCCGAAGAGTGAGGGTCACCGCGGCGGGATCTCGGCGTTCGTCGTCGAGGCCGACACCCCGGGCATCACCGTGGAACGGCGCAATGCCTTCATGGGGCTACGCGGGATCGAGAACGGCGTGACCCGCATGTACAAGGTTCGCGTTCCCAAAGAAAATCTCATCGGGCGGGAAGGCGACGGACTCAAGATCGCGCTCACCACACTGAACGCCGGCCGACTCGCTATACCCGCAATGTGCGCCGGCGCCGGCAAATGGTCGTTGAAGATCGCCAGGGAATGGTCCGGTGTCCGGGTGCAGTGGGGCAAGCCGGTCGGTGAGCACGCGGCCGTCGCCAACAAGCTGTCATTCATGGCCGCCACCACCTACGCCCTCGAAGCCGTGGTGGACCTGTCGGCACAGATGAACGACGAGGGCCGCAACGACATCCGGATCGAGGCGGCGCTCGCCAAGCTGTGGTCGTCCGAGATGGCCTGCGTTCTGTCCGACGAGCTCATTCAGGTGCGCGGCGGTCGGGGATACGAGACTGCGGCGTCGCTGGCGGCCCGAGGAGAACGAGCAGTTCCCGCTGAGCAACTCGACCGAGATCTGCGCATAAACAGGATCTTCGAGGGCTCGAGCGAGATCATGCGTTTGCTCGTCGCCCGCGAGGCCGTCGACGCCCATCTCACGGCGGCAGGCGATCTCGCCGACCCCCACGCCGACACCGGCGCGAAGGCCCGGGCGGCGGCCAAGGCGAGTGGCTTCTACGCGAAGTGGTTGCCGCAGCTCGTCGCCGGCAAGGGACAAATGCCGATGGCATACGGCGACTTCGGCATTCTGGCCAAGCATCTGCGCTTCGTCGAGCGGCATTCCCGCAAACTGGCCCGCTCCACGTTCTACGGCATGGCCCGATGGCAGGCGGCGCTCGAGAAGCAGCAGGGATTCCTCGGCCGGGTGGTGGACATCGGCGCAGAACTGTTCGCGATGTCCGCCAGCTGTGTCAAGGCGGAGATGCAGCGCGAGGAGAACGAGGCCGAGGGAGCCGCGGCCTACGAACTCGCCGACGTGTTCTGCCGGCAGGCCGCACTCCGTGTGGAGAAACTGTTCGACGGGTTGTGGCACAACACCGACGACGTCGATCGGCAGGTCGCGCATTCCCTTCTCGAAGGACGGTATGCATGGCTCGAACGGGGAGTGGTCGACCCCAGCGAGGGCACCGGTCCGTGGATCACCGAATGGACGCCCGGCGCGTCCACCGAAGAGAATCTCGCCAGGAGGTTCGTCGAATCCACTCGCCTTTGACCGGAGCATGCCACGACGCTGACCCCCGGGCTGCCACGACTCCGACCCGGGGGGTGCCACGACCTCGCGTAACGGGTGGAACTGAGGTCGACTCTTGCCGTCTTCACGGTCGGCCTCGTCGTGCGACCCACGGTCGGCAGTGTCTTCCGCCTATGGACGAAACTGCCGTCGAACTGGGCCATTGAGGTCCGTCCGGGGGTGGTTTAACGTGGAGGTGCGGGCCGTATCCCGTCGGGTCGAGACTGGGCATTCCGGGATACGACTCGCCGTGGGGCACACATGACGAAGTCGCGCGGCAGGCCCGCCGATTCGAAGTTCGGTGTGCTGCCGGCCCGAGAAATTCTCTGCGCGCGATCTCCATCGACCGGACGAGCGGGATCTGCAAGCCCGGCCCGCCACGGCAGCCACCGACCGGTGAAAACGCGGTACGCCTATCCTGGATAATCGGTGCAGAGCCCTGTTCTCCATAGGACAGCCAGCTCGTCAGTGACCTGCCGGCTCATCCGTGACCTGCGTGTCAGTGACACCGTGTCCCGCCAGTCGCAGAGAGGACCTCTCATGCTCGCCCGCACCGACCTTCGTGGTCGTACCCCTTCCACGGCCGAACTTCGTGCCGCACTTCCTCGAGGTGGAGTGGATGTGGACGCGGTGCTGCATCAGGTTCGCCCCGTGGTCGACGCCGTGCGCGAGCGTGGCGCCGCTGCCGCCCTCGACTTCAGCGAGCAGTTCGACGGCGTCCGGCCTGCGCAGATACGTGTCCCGCAGGCAGAACTCGACCGTGCGCTCGCCGAACTCGATCCCGCAGTCCGCGCCGCTCTCGAAGTCGCGATCGAACGCACCCGCAAGGTGCACGCCGACCAGCGCCGCAAGGACACCACTACTCAGGTAGTCCCCGGCGGCACCGTCACCGAGCGGTGGGTGCCCGTCGACCGGGTCGGCCTCTACGTGCCCGGCGGCAACGCCGTCTACCCGTCCAGTGTCGTCATGAACGTCGTGCCGGCGCAGGCCGCCGGTGTGCGCTCTCTCGTGGTGGCCTCGCCGCCCCAGGCGGAGTTCGGCGGGCTCCCGCACCCGACCATCCTCGCGGCGGCGGCGTTGCTGGGCGTCGACGAGGTCTGGGCCGTCGGCGGCGGGCAGGCTGTCGCCCTGCTCACCTACGGCGGCACCGACACGAACGGCGCCGAACTCGCCCCCGTCGACCTGATCACCGGTCCCGGCAACATCTACGTCACGGCGGCCAAGCGCCTGTGCCGCGGCCTCGTCGGCATCGACGCCGAGGCCGGACCCACCGAGATCGCGATCCTCGCCGACCACACCGCAGACCCGGTGCACGTCGCGGCAGACATGATCAGCCAGGCCGAGCACGACGTGATGGCGGCGAGCGTGCTCGTCACCACCAGCACCGAACTCGCCGACGCCGTCGACACAGCGCTGGCCGCGCAACTGGAGATCACCAAGCACAAGGAGCGCGTCACTGCCGCGCTGTCCGGCACGCAGTCGGGCACCGTCCTGGTCTCCGATATCGAGGCCGGACTGCGGGTGGTCAACGCCTACGCCGCCGAGCACCTCGAGATCCAGACCGAGAACGCCACCGCCGTCGCCGCGAAGGTGACCAGTGCGGGTGCGGTGTTCGTCGGGCCGTGGGCGCCGGTCAGCCTTGGCGACTACTGCGCCGGATCCAACCACGTCCTGCCCACCGCGGGCTGCGCCCGGCACTCCTCGGGCCTGAGCGTGCAGACGTTCCTGCGGGGCATACATGTGGTCGACTACTCGGAATCCGCGCTGAAGGAGGTCTCCGGCCACGTCATCACCCTCGCCAACGCCGAGGACCTGCCCGCACACGGTGAGGCTGTCCGGCTGCGTTTCGAGGCCTTGAAGTGACCGCGGCGAACGTGCCGGGTTCGTCCATCGGCGTGGACGCGCTGCCGATCCGGGAGAGTCTGCGCGGCAAGTCGGCGTACGGCGCGCCGCAGCTCGCCGTGCCGGTGCAGCTGAACACCAACGAGAACCCGCACCCGCCCACGCAGGCGCTCGTCGACGACGTCGCGGAATCCGTGCGGGAGGCGGCGCGGGAACTACACCGTTACCCGGACCGCGACGCGGTGGCGCTGCGCACCGATCTCGCCGCCTACCTCGCCGGCCAGACGGGTGTGCCGGTCACGGTCGACAACGTCTGGGCCGCCAACGGCTCGAACGAGATCCTGCAGCAGCTACTGCAGGCCTTCGGAGGTCCTGGGCGTAGCGCGATGGGATTCGTGCCGTCGTACTCGATGCACCCGATCATCGCGGACGGAACGCAGACGGACTGGTTGCCGATCTTCCGCCGCGCCGATTTCGCCCTCGACGTCGACGCTGCGGTGGAGGCGATACGGGCACGCCGTCCCGACGTCGTGTTCGTCACCAGCCCCAACAACCCCACGGGGCACAGCGTCGGCATCGCGGAACTGCGCCGGGTCCTCGACGCCGCGCCGGGCGTCGTGATCGTCGACGAGGCATACGCCGAATTTTCCGACGCCCCCAGCGCCCTGACATTGATCGACGAGTACCCGTCGAAGATCGTCGTGTCGCGGACGATGAGCAAGGCGTTCGCGTTCGCCGGCGGCCGGCTCGGATACCTCGCCGCCGCACCGGCATTCATCGAGGCGCTGCTCCTGGTCCGGTTGCCGTATCACCTGTCGGTGGTCACGCAGGCCGCCGCCCGCGCGGCGCTGCGGCACGCGAACGAGACACTCGGCAGTGTGCACGCGCTCGCCACGGAGCGGGTGCGGGTGTCGAAGGCATTGGAGGACACGGGGTTCCGTGTCATCCCCAGCGACGCCAACTTCATCCTGTTCGGTGAGTTCACCGACAGCGCCCACGCCTGGCAGGCCTACCTCGACCGCGGAGTGCTCATCCGGGACGTCGGGATCCCCGGATACCTCCGTGCCACCGTCGGACTGGCCTCCGAGAACGACGCCTTCATCGTGGCGAGCGACGCGATCGCCGCCACCGAACTCACGACCTCAGGAGACCGAGGATGACCGACCGCATCGCCAAGGTGGAGCGCACCACCAAGGAATCCAGCATCACCGTCGAACTGAACCTCGACGGTACCGGCATCGTCGACATCTCGACGGGTGTCCCGTTCTTCGATCACATGCTGACCGCGCTCGGCTCCCACGCGAGTTTCGACCTCAGTGTTCAGGCGCAAGGTGACGTCGAGATCGAGGCGCACCACACGGTGGAGGACACGTCGATCGTGCTCGGCCAGGCCCTGGGTCAGGCGCTCGGCGACAAGAAGGGCATCCGGCGGTTCGGTGACGCGTTCATTCCCATGGACGAGACGCTCGCCCACGCGTCGGTCGACGTGTCGGGGCGGCCGTACTGCGTCCACACCGGCGAACCGGAACACCTGCTGCATGCCGTCATCGGCGGTTATCCCGGAGTTCCCTACGCGACCGTGATCAATCGGCACGTGTTCGAGTCGATCGCACTCAACGCCCGGATCGCCCTGCACGTGCGGGTGCTCTACGGCCGCGACCAGCATCACATCACCGAGGCCGAGTTCAAGGCCGTCGCCCGCGCCCTGCGGGAGGCCGTCGAACCCGATCCCCGGGTGTCCGGGGTGCCGTCAACCAAGGGCAGCCTGTGATCGGCTCGCCTTCGTGAGCGTCGTCCTGGTGTACGTGCTGTTCATCGCCGCCGGAATAGCGGCAGGCGGCGCGTACTCGATGTGGAAGTTCAACAAGCTGGCCTCGGGTGTGCTGCTGGCACTGGCTGTGCTGGCGGCAGTGGCGGGCGTCGTCAGGCTGCTGTAGTGCCTGTCGCCTCCGTGACCGGACCCCGGTTGCTACGCACTCCTGGTCTGCTCGCCGCGCTGGTGATGGGTGCGGCGGCGTTCGGTGGGTGGGCGGTACTCCTCCCTGTGGTGCCGCTGATCGTGTCTCTGTCGGGAGGGTCGGACACCCTCGCCGGTGGTGTGACTGCCGTTTTCATGGCCGCCACGGTGCTGACGCAATTCGGCGTGCCCCGGCTCTTGCGCAAGTGGGGCTACCGATGGGTGCTCGCGGCCGGATGCCTCCTCCTGGGGCCGCCGTCCTTACTGTTCCTGCTGTCCACCGAGCCGATTCCGGTTCTCGCCGTGTCCGCGGTGCGGGGTGCGGGTTTCGGGATGCTCACGGTGGCGGGCAGCGCTCTCGTCGCCGAACTGGTTCCGCGGGAGATGCTCGGCCGGGCCACAGGCGCGCAGGGGATCGCGGTGGCTGCCGCGCAGATGGTGGGCCTGCCCGCGGGGCTGGCGATCATGCAGCACTGGTCCGCCACGCCGGTTTTCGTACTCGGTGCGCTGATTCCCTTGCTGGCGGTGGGCGCCGTCACTCGGCTGCCGCACCTGCATCCACGCCCGGCCGGTACCGCACGCGGGCGTCTTCCGCTGTCGGTCCTGCTCGTGCCGTGGCTGTCCATTGCCACGGCGGCTGCAGCGTTCGGCGGTGTGTCGAGTCTCCTGCCGATCGCGATTGCCGAGCGGGCGTCCCTCGCCGGCGGGGTCCTCGCGGTGGTCAGCGGCGCCGCAGTGTGCGGACGTTACGCGGCGGGGTCGTTCTCCGACCGGGTCGGAGTCGGCCGGGCGTTGATGCCCGCGCTTGCGTTCACTTGCGGCGGTCTGGCGCTGTTCGCGGTCGCGGCGGCACGGAACGGGGACGGGATCGTCCTGGTCTGTGCAGCAGTGATGTTCGGGTTCGGATTCGGCGCCGTTCAGAACGAATCGCTGGTCATGATCTTCACCGCAGCCGGGCCCGCCCGATTCGGTGCCGCGAGCGCCGGATGGAACATCGGATTCGACGCCGGCACAGGATTCGGGTCCCTCACCCTGGGGGCCGTCGCTTCGGTGGCGGGGTATTCGTGGGTCTTTGTGGTGGCGGCGATGGCGGTGGCCGTCGTCCCGGCGACGGGAATGCTGGTCGGCCGCGCCCTGGGTGGCCGGACACGGCCCGGATAGAATCAGGAGGCCGGACACGGCCCGGATAGAATCGATTCATGACCGTCCCCACCATTGCAGTCCTCGATTACGGCTCCGGCAATCTGCATTCGGCCACCCGCGCGCTGGCTCGCACCGGTGCACAGGTCGAGGTGACGGCAGACCACAAGGTGGCTCTCGCGGCGGACGGCCTGGTGGTTCCCGGGGTCGGCGCTTTCGCCGCCTGCATGGACGGGCTCCGCGCGGTGCGCGGCGAGCGACTCATCGGCCAGCGCCTCGCCGGTGGCAGGCCCGTTCTCGGCATCTGTGTGGGCATGCAGATCATGTTCGAACGCGGAGTCGAATTCGGTGTGGAGGCGGAGGGCTGCGGTGAATGGCCGGGCACGGTCGAACGCCTTCAGGCCGCTGTCCTGCCGCACATGGGATGGAACACGGTCGAGGCGCCCGACGACAGCACCTTGTTCAAGGGAATCGATCCTGACACCCGGTTCTACTTCGTGCACTCCTACGCGGTGCAGAAGTGGGAGATGCCCACACCCGAGCGGCTGGCACCGCCCGCGCTGACGTGGGCGGATCACGGTGGGAAGTTCCTCGCGGCCGTCGAGAACGGTGCATTGTCCGCCACCCAGTTCCACCCGGAAAAATCCGGTGACGCAGGAGCGGAGTTGCTCCGGAACTGGGTGCGCAGCTTGTGACGCCATCACCCGGTGAGGGGAGCGGTGACCTGTCGATCGGCCGGCTCGCGGTGTGCGCACTGGGTGCGGCCACCGTGGTGCTGGTGATCGCCACCACCGTCATCCTCGTCGTGAAGCCGGGGCCGGTCGTGGGCCTGGTCGTCGGACTTCTGGGAGTCGCGGGGGCGATCGCGTCCATGGGGTACGTGTCGAAGCGCATGACCCGCAACGCCTACGGTGGCGATCCGCAGGACCCCGAGCCGGGTTCCGGGCGCTGAGCGACTAGGGTTGTCGCACGTGAGCCTGGTCCTTTTGCCTGCTGTAGATGTCGTCAACGGTGAAGCTGTTCGCCTCGTCCAGGGGGAGGCAGGGAGCGAGACCGGGTACGGCTCGCCTCGTGATGCCGCCCTTGCGTGGCAGAACGACGGTGCCGAGTGGGTGCACATCGTCGACCTCGACGCCGCATTCGGTCGCGGTTCGAATCGGGAACTCCTCGCCGACGTGGTGGGTGAGCTCGACATCCAGGTCGAACTGTCCGGGGGGATCCGTGACGACGAGTCGCTCGAGGCCGCTCTGGCCACCGGGTGCGGCCGCGTGAATCTCGGTACCGCCGCCATCGAGAATCCCGACTGGTGCGCCCGCGCGATCGCGAAGTACGGCGACAAGATCGCCGTCGGCCTCGATGTCCGGCTGATCGACGGTGAGTATCAGCTCCGTGGCCGCGGCTGGGTCACCGAGGGCGGAAACCTGTGGGAGACCCTCGCGCGCCTCGACCGGGACGGTTGCTCGCGCTACGTCGTCACCGATGTGAGCAAGGACGGCACACTGACCGGCCCGAATCTCGAACTCCTCGCGCAGGTGTGCGCGGCCACCGACGCGCCCGTCGTGGCGTCGGGTGGTGTGTCCACCATCGACGATCTGACGGCGATCGCCGGACTCGTCGATCAGGGCGTCGAGGGCGCCATCGTCGGCAAGGCGCTCTACGCGGGACGTTTCACGCTCCCCGAGGCGCTCGCCGCGGTCTCGGGCTGATCCGGTCATGAGCGCGGACCGCGATCCTCAGGAACTGCTCGCCGTTGCCGGTGAGCTGCTCGACGGCGTCCACGACCGGTTCGTTGCCGGGGTGGGGTCGCCGAGTGCCGTGCACAAAGGACCCGACGACTTCGCGACTGCTCTCGACCTCGAACTCGAGAAACGGCTGACCGGAGAACTTCAGGATCGGACCGGCATCGCGGTTCACGGCGAGGAATTCGGTGGCCCCGATCTCGACGCGGGACTGGTGTGGGTTCTCGATCCCATCGACGGCACCTTCAACTACTCGGCAGGATTGCCGACGGCGGGCACACTTCTCGCCCTGCTCGACGACGGTGTCCCGGTCCTCGGTCTCACGTGGCTGCCGCTCGTCGGGCGACGGTACGCGGCCGTGGCGGATGGGCCGCTCCTCGAGGGCGGTCTGCCGCTGCCGCGTCTCACCGAGACGTCGCTGGCGTCGTCGATCGTGGGAATGGGCGCACTGAACATCGACAGCCGCGGACGCATCCCCGGGCCTTATCGGCTGCAGGTTCTCGCTCAGCTCAGCCGGGTGTCGTCGCGGATCCGGATCCACGGCTCGACCGGCGTCGACCTCGCCTTCACCGCGGCGGGAATACTCGGTGGCACGGTGGTGTTCGGCCACAATGCGTGGGACAACGCCGCCGGTGTGGCTCTGGTGCGGGCGGCGGGTGGCGTGGTCACGGATCTCGCCGGTCAGCCGTGGACGATCGCTTCGGGTTCTGTGCTGGCCGGTGCCCCCGGAGTGCACGGTGAGATTCTCGACATTCTCGGATCGCTGGGTGACCCCCGCGCCGAGCTCTCGGAAGGGCTTTCGTAATGACTCTGGCAGTGCGGGTTATCCCTTGCCTCGACGTCGATGCAGGACGCGTCGTCAAGGGCGTCAACTTCGAGAATCTGCGTGATGCAGGTGATCCGGTGGAGTTGGCGGCCGCCTACGACGCACAGGGTGCGGACGAGCTGACTTTCCTCGATGTCACAGCCTCGACCGCGGCCCGTGGCACCATGCTCGATGTCGTGAGCCGGACGGCGGAACAGGTCTTCATTCCACTCACCGTCGGCGGCGGCGTCCGTACCGTCGAGGACGTCGATCGGTTGCTGCGTGCCGGTGCCGACAAGGTCAGCGTCAACACCGCGGCCATCGCCCGGCCAGAACTGCTTCGTGAACTGAGCGAGCGTTTCGGATCCCAGTGCATCGTGCTGTCGGTGGATGCGCGCACGGTCCCGCAGGGTCAGCCGGACACCGCGTCCGGATGGGAAGTGACCACCCATGGCGGCAAGCGCGGAACCGGGATCGACGCGGTCGAGTGGGCAGTGCGCGGCGCCGAACTGGGTGTCGGCGAAATTCTGCTCAACTCGATGGACGCCGACGGGACGAAAGCGGGCTTCGACCTCCCGATGATCCGCGCCGTGCGGGCGGCCGTGCATGTGCCGGTGATCGCGAGCGGGGGAGCGGGTGCTGTGGAGCATTTCGCACCCGCCGTCGACGCGGGCGCCGACGCGGTACTGGCCGCAAGTGTCTTCCACTTCGGCGACATGACTATCGCCGAAGTGAAGAAGTCCATGCGCGAAGAAGGGATCACCGTCCGATGAGTCTCGACCCCGCTATCGCCTCGCGGCTCAAGCGCAACGACGCAGGCCTGTTCAGCGCCGTCGCGCAGGAACGGTCGACGGGCGACGTCCTGATGGTGGCGTGGATGGACGACGAAGCACTCGCCCGCACCCTCGACACCCGCAAGGGCACCTACTACTCCCGTTCCCGCCGGCAGTACTGGGTGAAGGGGGAGACGTCCGGGCACACGCAGTACGTCCACGAGGTGCGGCTCGACTGCGACGGCGACACGGTGCTCCTGATCGTGGATCAGGAAGGCGCTGCATGTCATACGGGCACGCACACGTGCTTCGACGCCGACGTTCTACTCGCCCCGCAGTAGAGTTCCGGGCGCTCGGGCAGAATGCCCGCATGCCATTGATTCAGATCAGTCAGACAACCGGGCTCACCGCCGAGCAGAAGCGCGCCACCATCGAGGCGGTCACCAAGGCGTACGCCGAGGCGACGGGTAAGGACCCGGCGAAGGTCTGGGTGACGATTGCGGACGTGCCGGCCGAGAACTGGGGTGTCGGCGGGTCGCCGCTGGGGTGAGGTGCGGTCGGGTCGCCGCTGGGGTGAGGTGCGGTCGGGTCGCCGCTGGGGTGAGGTGCGGTCGGGTCGCCGCTGGGGTGAGGTGGCTGTTTCGGCGCGTCACGCTCTTCCGGTGCCGGCGGCGATGCCCTTGTCGAGTTGGGTGAGCATGGCGCTGCCGAGTTCGGAGAGCTGACGTACTTGGTCCGTGGAGAGGCCGTCGAAGACGAGTGCGCGGACGGATTCGACGTGGGGTGGTGCTGCCTCCACTACTTTGGCCATCCCTGCGTCGGTGAGGACGGCGTCGGAACCACGGCTTCCCCGGATGCTCTCTCGCCGTACCCAGCCGGCTTTTTCCATCTTGGTGATGACGTGGGACAGCCGCGACAGTGACGCGTTGGCCCGCTGCGCGAGCAAGGAGAGCTGAAGTCGACGGTTGTCTTCGCCGGACAGGGAGGCGAGGACGAAGTACTCGAAATGGGTGAGCGCCGAGTCGCGCTGCAGCTGGGCGTCGAGGGCCGCGGGCAGGCGGGTGACGAGTGCGATGAGGGTGAGCCACGCCTGCTGCTGATCGGCGTCGAGCCAGCGTGTCTCCGTCTGCGTCGAGCTGTCCTCGTCGTACCCACCCATGAGTGGTGTCCTCCATTTCGTGCGCCGAACCGCTGTGCGACCTCTTCACCATAGGCAGCACGCCGCCTGCGGAACGGTACCCGGGAATAGTTGTCGCATCCGCGTGTTGACTCCTATACTAGCTTGAAGGTTCAACTTAGGGCCTTGCGAGTCGGACCTCGAGGAGTCACGATGACGAACGTCATGCCCGCGCTGTTCCTGAGCCACGGAGCGCCGCCGTTGGTCGACAGCGAACTGTGGGTGTCGCAACTGGCGAAGTGGGCCGGCGACCTGCCGCGGCCGAATGCCATCCTCATGGTCTCGGCGCACTGGGAGTCCGCGCCGCTCACCATCGGCTCGACCACCACCGGGACCCCCCTCGTCTACGACTTCGGTGGTTTTCCCGAACGTTTCTACCGGGCCACGTACGCCTCACCGGGTGCTCCGGATTTGGCCGCGCTGGTCGCGGCACTCATGCCCGACAACGAGACGGTGGCGCATCAACCGGATCGGGGCCTCGATCACGGCGCCTACGTGCCGCTCACGGTGATGTATCCGGACGCGGACATCCCCGTCCTGCAGATCTCCTTGCCGACGCTCGACCCCGAACGGCTGCTGCACCTCGGTGAGCGGCTGCGCCCACTGCGGGAGCAGGGAGTCCTGATCGTCGGCTCCGGGTTCACCACCCACGGGCTGCCGTTCCTGCGCGACCCCTCGCCGGAGGCGAAGGCCCCGGGATGGTCGGCGGAGTTCGACGCGTGGGCGAACGAGCGCCTGGCCGCAGGCGATGTCGACTCGCTCATCGGCTTCCGCTCACTCGCCCCGGGAATGCCCTATGCGCATCCGACGATCGAGCATTTCGCTCCGCTGTTCGTGACGCTCGGCGCCTCCATCGACCCCGAGCAGATTCCCCGCCAAGTGATCGACGGGTTCTGGATGGGCTTGGCGAAGCGGTCTTTTCAGGTGGCCTGACGGGCACGGAGGAAGGTCAGCGCCTGATCGCCGTGGGCATTCGCGCGAAACTCGCTCGAGATCACCTCGAGCACCGTGCGGTCGGTGTCGATGACGAACGTCGACCGTTTGACGGGTGCGAGTTTGCCGAGCAGTCCACGCCGGACACCGAACTTCTCGGCGACCGCGCCGTCGCGGTCCGACAGAAGTGGGTAGTCGAACGACTGCGCCTGCGCGAACGACGCCTGCTTGGGCACCGCATCGGTGCTGATCCCGGCGCGGGAAGCCCCGACGGCTGCGAACTCGTCGGCGAGGTCGCGAAAATGGCATGCCTCGGCAGTGCAGACCGGGGTGGACGCCGCCGGATAGAAAAACAGCACCAGCGGACCGTCCTCCAGAAGGCTCGACAGCGAACGTTTGCTGCCGTCCTGGTCGGGCAGGGTGAATTCCGGTGCGAGCTGACCTGGCTTCATGACAGCCGAGGCTACCCGCGCACGCAGACGCGCCGAACGCGCCTGGGATGATGGTCGGCATGCACGGTGAGCCCACCACGATGTCCGCGCCCAAATCCGCCGCCGCCCTGCCGGATGGCGGATCCGACTCGACCACCACGCGCGAGCAGTTCCACGCTCTCGCCGCCGAGCATCGGGTCGTCCCGGTGACTCGTAAGGTGCTGGCGGACGCCGAAACTCCGCTGTCGGCGTACACGAAGCTGGCGGGAAACAGGCCCGGCACGTTCCTGCTGGAATCGGCGGAGAACGGTCGGTCGTGGTCACGATGGTCGTTCATCGGCGCAGGAAGTCCCGCCGCGTTGACCGTCGTCGACGGGGAGGCGGCCTGGTACGGAAACGTTCCGGCGGGAGCGCCGTCGGGTGGGGATCCCATCGCGGCGCTCGGTCAGACCCTCGAGCTCCTGCGGAGCGAACGGTTGCCCGACCTGCCGCCGCTGACCGGCGGCATGGTGGGCTTCCTCGGCTACGACGCCGTGCGGCGCATCGAACGCATCGGTGAACACGCCGTGGACGACCTGCAGATCCCGGAAATGGTCATGCTGCTCGCCACGGATCTGGCGGCCGTCGATCACCACGAGGGGGCCATCACCCTCATTGCCAATGCGGTGAACTGGGACGGCACGGACGAGCGGGTCGACGAGGCGTACGACAATGCCGTCGAGCGCCTCGACCGGATGACGGCCTCGCTGTCGGCGCCCGCGCCGTCCACGGTGTCCACGTTCGCCACACCCGCACCCGACTACCGCCGGCAGCGCACCACCGAGGGATTCGGTGCGGACGTACAGCGCCTGGTGGGGGAGATCGAGGCGGGCGAGGCGTTCCAGGTCGTGCTGTCGCAGCGTTTCGAAATCGATTGTGCTGCTGCACCTATCGATGTGTACCGCATGCTGCGCGCCTCGAATCCCAGCCCGTACATGTACCTTCTCAACGTTCCCGGTGGTGACGGCGAGACCGCGTTCTCGATCGTCGGCTCCAGCCCGGAAGCACTGGTGACGGTCAAGGAGGGTGTCGCCACCACCCACCCGATCGCCGGCACCCGGTGGCGCGGTGCCACCGAGGAGGACGACATCCTCCTGGAGAAGGATCTCCTCGCCGACGAGAAGGAGAACGCCGAGCACCTCATGCTCGTCGATCTCGGCCGCAACGACCTCGGCCGCGTGTGCGAACCCGGCACGGTGAAAGTGCACGACTATCGGCACATCGAGCGGTACAGCCACGTGATGCACCTCGTCTCCACGGTGACGGGCCACCTCACGGCCGGCAAACAGGCACTCGACGCCGTCACCGCCTGCTTCCCGGCCGGCACGCTGTCTGGCGCGCCGAAGGTCCGGGCCATGCAGTTGATCGAGGAACTCGAACCGACGAGGCGCGGGATCTACGGCGGCATCGTCGGATACCTCGACTTCGCCGGCGACGCAGACACCGCGATCTCCATCCGGACGGCGTTGATCAAGGACGGCATCGGGTACGTCCAGGCCGGTGCCGGTGTGGTGGCCGATTCGAATCCCGAATACGAGGACACCGAGGCGCGGAACAAGGCCATGGCCGTGCTCAGCGCCATCGCCGCGGCGCACACGATGAAGACCCTGGGAGGCGGCGCGCAGTGACCGAAGGGACCGGAGCGGGAACCGAGGCTCCAGGACGCCGCCGGTCGATCCTCGCAGTGCTCCTTCTCGCCGTCGCGGCGGTGTGCTTGTGGGGAGCATCTCGGATGACGTGGGTGGAGGTCACCTCCTCCGACGGACTCGGTGAGCAGCGCACCACGGCGCTCGACGGGGGCACCTGGGCGGCGGCGCTCACGCCGCTGGCCCTGACCCTTGTTGCCGCCATCGCAGCATCCTTTGCCGTCAAGGGCTGGGCGCTCCGCATTCTCGGCGTACTCGTCGCCGCCGTGGCCGTCGTAGCGGCCGTCCCGGCGGCAACTGTGCTCGTTTCCGGCGCAACGGACGAGCAGGCGGGACGGCTGGCGGAATTGCCGGGCCGTGCGGTGATCGATTCCGTGACGGTGAATCAGGGGCCCGCGGTGCTGGCTCTCGCCGGCGCTGTCGCCGCCCTCGCCGCCGCCGTCGAACTGGCCCGCCGTCCACGGGTACGCGCCGGGCTCTCCTCGAAGTACGACAGCCCGGCCGTCCGGCGCGCGGCGGCCAAGAAGACCAGCGCTGATTCCGCCGACGAGCCCCTCACACAACGCATGCTGTGGGACGCGCTCGACGCGGGCGAAGATCCGACGGTCGACGGCTCCCGCGCAGACAAGAAAGCCGATGATGTCGACCGGCTGGACGGCGACACCAACGAGCCGGGTACCCGATCGTAAACAGAATCAGAGTGCCATCTACGCTTGCTTCACTCCTGATGATGTTCCTCACATCGGGTTCCTGCCCAGAAAGGACTCGGGCCACGATGACCGTTCTCGACTCGATTCTCGACGGAGTGCGCGCCGATGTGGCCGCCCGCGAAGCCGTCCTTGACTTCGCCGCTGTCAAGGCCGCCGCGGCTGCCGCACCGCCTGCGCTCGACGCTGCGGCTGCTCTGCTCGAGCCTGGCATCGGAGTCATCGCCGAGGTCAAGCGTGCAAGCCCGTCGAAGGGCCCGCTCGCCGAGATCACCGACCCCGCCGAACTCGCCAAGGCCTACGAGGCCGGAGGCGCCCGGGTCATCAGCGTGCTCACCGAGGAACGACGCTTTCAGGGATCCCTCGCCGACCTCGACGCCGTCCGGCGTGCGGTCAGCATCCCGATCCTGCGTAAAGACTTCATCGTCGGGCCGTACCAGATCCATGAGGCCCGCGCGCACGGCGCCGACGTCGTCCTGCTCATCGTCGCCGCGCTCGAGCAGCATGCGCTGGCGTCGTTGATCGACCGCACCGAGTCGCTGGGAATGACCGCGCTGGTCGAGGTCCACACCGAAGAGGAAGCCAACCGGGCACTCGAGGCCGGCGCCAGGGTGATCGGCGTCAACGCCCGAAACCTCAAGACACTCGAGGTCGACAAGAACACCTTCGGGGAGATCGCACCCGGACTGCCCACCGAAACCATCAAGATCGCCGAATCCGGTGTCCGGGGTACCGCCGACCTCCTCGCCTACGCGGGTGCCGGAGCGGACGCCGTACTCGTCGGCGAAGGCCTCGTCACCAGCGGAGATCCACGCAAGGCCGTGGCCGATCTGGTCAATGCCGGGGCGCACCCCTCCTGCCCCAAGCCGTCGCGCTGAACCGACTGCGGCCGAATTGACCCGGACGGCGGCAGTGCCCGGCGTTGGGGCAGACTGGACCTGTGACTTCACGTAATCAGGACACCGTCTTCAAGGGTGGCGATTTGCCGACTGCCAGCGCCGGAATCGCCGAACGCACGTCGCACGACCCCGACTCCGGAGGACACTTCGGCGTCTACGGCGGACGCCACGTGCCCGAGGCTCTGATGGCGGTGATCGAGGAGGTCACGGCCGCGTACGACAAGGCGCGGTCGGATGACACCTTCCTGTCCGAGCTTGATCGGTTGCAGCGCGATTACACGGGCCGCCCGTCGCCCATCTTCGAGGCCACTCGGATGAGTGAATTCGCCGGGGGTGCGCGGCTGATTCTCAAGCGCGAAGATCTCAATCACACGGGCTCGCACAAGATCAACAACGTGCTCGGTCAGGTGCTGCTCGCCAAGCAGATGGGCAAGACCCGCATCATCGCGGAGACCGGTGCCGGTCAGCACGGTGTGGCCACGGCGACGGCGTGTGCACTGTTCGGGCTCGAGTGCGTCATCTACATGGGCGCGGTCGACACCGAGCGGCAGGCGCTGAACGTGGCCCGTATGCGGTTGCTCGGTTCGTCGGTGGTTTCGGTGGAGTCCGGCTCCCGGACGCTCAAGGACGCCATCAACGAGGCGCTGCGGGACTGGGTGACCAACGCCCACAACACGTACTACTGCTTCGGCACCGCGGCCGGACCGCATCCCTTCCCGACCATCGTCCGCGACTTCCAGCGTGTCGTCGGGCTCGAGGCGCGGGCGCAGGTGCAGGCGCTCACGGGCAGGCTGCCCGACGCGGTCACCGCGTGTGTCGGTGGTGGGTCCAACGCCATCGGAATCTTCCACGCCTTCCTCGACGACCCCGGGGTGCGGCTGGTCGGGTACGAGGCTGCCGGTGACGGAGTCGAGACGGGGCGCCACGCCGCGACCTTCGCGGCCGGCACCCCGGGCGCCTTCCAGGGTGCGTACTCGTATCTGCTGCAGGACGAGGACGGGCAGACCATCGAATCGCATTCCATCTCGGCTGGTCTCGACTATCCCGGCGTCGGACCTGAGCACGCCCTGCTCAAGGACATCGGCCGCGCCACCTACGAGCCCGTCACCGACACGGAGGCCATGGATGCCCTGCGCCTGCTGTCCGAGCGTGAGGGAATCATCCCGGCCATCGAATCAGCGCACGCCGTCGCAGGATCGTTGCGACTCGGCCGTGAGCTGGGGGAGGGCGCGATCATCGTCGTCAGCCTCTCCGGGCGCGGCGACAAAGACATGGACACGGCGGCCAAGTGGTTCGGGCTCTTCGACCCCGACGCCGCCACCGAAACCCCCACGACCACCGACAAGGAAGGTTCGGCCAAGTGAGCGAACGACTCTCGCGCCTCGCCCCGACATTCGCGCAGTGCCGTGAGGAAAAGCGTGCCGCTCTCGTCGGATACCTACCCGCCGGGTACCCCACCGTCCCCGAATCCATCGACGTCTTCAAGGCCATGGTCGACTCGGGCTGTGACATCGTCGAGGTCGGTATCGCCTACTCGGACCCGGTGATGGATGGACCCACCATTCAGGCGGCCGCCGAGAAGGCGCTGAGCAACGGCGTCAAGGTGCGTGACGTGTTCACGATCATCGAGCAGATCGCGTCGGTGGGCGGCAAGGCCGTGGTGATGACGTACTGGAATCCGGTTCTGCAGTACGGTGTCGACCGGTTCGCCCGTGACCTCGCAAACGCCGGCGGCCTCGGACTCATCACGCCGAACCTGATCCCCGAGGAGGCCGGCGAGTGGATCACGGCGTCGAAGGAACACGACCTCGACCGGATCTTCCTTGTTGCCCCGTCGTCGACCGAAGAACGACTGGCGATGACCCTGAAGGCGAGCAGCGGATTCGTGTACGCGGCGTCGACGATGGGGGTGACCGGCGCGCGTGACGCGGTGTCGTCGATGGCGCCCGAGTTGACCGCGCGCATCCGCGCCCATTCCGACATTCCGGTGGGTGTCGGTCTGGGTGTCCGTTCGGGGGCGCAGGCCGCCGAGATCGCCGCCTACGCGGATGCAGTCATCGTCGGGTCTGCCCTCGTCACCGCGGTCGAATCCGGGCTCGACGCTGTGCGCTCGCTGACGAGGGAACTCGCCGAGGGCGTTCGCTCCGCTACCGTGGCGTCGTGACTTCCACTGTGGACGTGCTGGCGTATATTCCGAGTCCGCCTCAGGGCGTCTGGTACGTCGGCCCACTGGCCCTGCGCGCGTACGCGCTGTTCATCATTGTCGGCATCGTCGTCGCGATCTTCTGGGGCGACCGCCGCTGGGTCGCCCGCGGCGGCGAGAAGGGCACCGTGCTCGACATCGCCATCTGGGCGGTGCCGTTCGGGTTGATCGGTGGCCGGCTGTATCACGTCCTGACCGACTGGCCCACCTACTTCGGGGAGGGCGGGGATCCCGTCGACGCCCTGAAGATCTGGCAGGGCGGGCTCGGTATCTGGGGCGCGGTGGCGCTCGGCGGCGTCGGCGCGTGGATCGGCTGTCGCAGGCGTGGGATACCGCTGCCTGCGCTCGGTGACGCGGTAGCGCCTCCCATCTTGCTGGCCCAGGCGATCGGACGAATCGGCAACTACTTCAACCAGGAACTGTACGGACGGGAAACCGACGTGGCGTGGGGGCTCGAGATCTTCGAGCGCCGCAACGACGCCGGGCAGGTGCACCCCGAGTTGATCGACGGTGTCTCCACCGGGCAGGTCGCTTTCGTGGTGCACCCCACCTTCCTGTACGAAGCGCTGTGGAACGTGCTGATCGTGATCCTGCTGGTGTGGGTGGACCGCCGCTTCCGTATCGGGCACGGCCGCCTCTTCGCCCTGTATGTGGCCGGGTACTGCGCGGGTCGGTTCTGGATCGAGCTGATGCGCAGCGATCACGCCAGCCTCATCGCCGGCGTCCGCGTCAACTCGTTCACATCGGCGATCGTCTTCGTCGCAGCGGTGGTGTATGTCTTCGCCGCGACCAAGGGCCGGGAAGACCCGGCGGAGTTGCAACCGCATCATCCTGTCGCGGCGGAACAGGGGACGCCCAATCAGGAGACGACCGAACAGGACAACGGGGAGAAAGACAAGCCTGCGGGTGACGACAAGGCTGTGAGTACTGCGAGTGCCGGCACCGATGCGGGCACGACGACCACCGACAGTAAGAAGGATGACGCGAATGACTGATCCGGGGAAAGCATCCGACGATTCCGCCAAGGCCGACACCTCCGGCGACGACACCCAGCGGGTGGATCTGGGGAAGAAGAGCGGAAGCGGTGAGTCGAGCCTTCCGCCCGAGTTCGGTTCGCCCTTCGATTACGACGCCACCGCCGAGGCATCGCTGTCGCAGCCACCCGCCACCTCGGACGCAACGCCCTCACCGGCGTCGTCGGGAACCGGGCCCGGATGGGACACCTACTCCGGGGTCGGCAATGGTCCCGGCTGGGGTTCGACTCCCACCTACCCGTCGCCGAGTGGAACCGAACCCACCACCGCACTGCCTAATGTGGGCGACACCCCGCCGCCGACCGCCCCGTACACCGGTTACGACAAGCCGCAGCAGCCTGCGGACGGCCCGATGTACGGCACCCCCGATCCTTACTACAACGCGCAGTACGGGACGTCGCCGCAGTCCGGGCAGGACTATCAGCAGCCCGGCTACCCGCAGGCCGGTTACGGTCAGCAGGGTGCCGCACCCCAGAGTTACGGTCAGCCGGACTACGGCCAGCAGAATTACGGCCAGCAGAATCCCGGACAGCAGTATGGCCAGCAGGGGTACGGCCAGCAGGGATACCCGCAGCCCGGATATGCCCCGGTCGGGTACAACGCCTACGTCGATCCGTCTGCGCCGTTCGGCCGGCACCCGGTCAGCGGTGAGCCGTACTCCGACAAGTCGAAGCTCACCGCGGGACTCCTGCAAATTTTCCTGGGTGCCTTCGGTGTCGGACGGTTCTACCTGAACCAGCCCGGCATCGCGGTCGCGCAGATCGCCGTCACCTGGCTGACGTGCGGATTAGGCGGGCTCTGGCCGCTGATCGACGGCATCATGATGCTGACGGGCAGCGTGAAGGACAAGTACGGACGACCCCTCCGGGACCAGTGACGACGTAGCGTCGCCGCTCGATTCCACCGCTGTGGCCCCTGTTGCTCGTGCGACGGGGGTCACAGCGCTGTCCTGTCCGGAAATCGGCATATCCGACGCTTATCGGTGCTGGTAAGCTGAGCGCGCCGGATGTATGTCCGGTAACAACCTTCACGGGCCGAGGCTGTCCCGGTAGACCCCCGAAAATGCAGTTAGCGCCCGTCGTGGCGACCCCGCTAGCGGAGGCCGCCGGCAGGGACGCGCAAGCGCCACCGGTGGTCCCCTCGGCCGATGTGGAGGTATATCGGTGCTGTTCTCTCAGTCGCCTGGTCCGCAAGGTCTCTATGACCCGGATCGCGAAGTCGATTCGTGCGGTGTCGCCATGGTGGTGAACGTGCACGGCCGCCGTTCGCACTCCATCGTCGCGGATGGTCTCGTCGCTCTGGACAACCTCGAGCATCGCGGCGCTGCCGGCGCCGAGACGAACAGCGGAGACGGTGCCGGAATACTGGTGCAGCTGCCCACCGAGCTCTTCGAGGAGGTCGTCGATTTCGACCTTCCTTCGCCGGCCCCGGACGGAAGTAGTACCTACGCCGCGGGTTTCTGCTTCCTTCCTCGCGACCCGGAGGCGCGATCGACGGCCCGGAAGCGGATCGAGGACCTCGCCGACGAGGAGGGGCTCGACATCCTCGGGTGGCGGGACGTGCCGATCGATTCGCAGGGCGCCGACCTCGGGGCTACGGCACGCGGATGCGAGCCGCACATGAGTCAGCTGTTCGTCGCGGCGCCGCCGACCGGCGGACGGCGGCCCAGTGGTCTCGACCTCGATCGCCTCGTCTACCCGTTGCGCAAGCGCGCCGAGCAGAGCACTCCGGAGGTCGAGTCGAGCGGATCGGGCGTCTACTTCCCGTCGCTGTCGAGCCGCACCATCGTCTACAAGGGCATGCTGACCGTTCCCCAGCTGCCTCTCTACTACGTGGACCTGCGGGATTCCCGCATGATGAGTGCGCTCGCGGTGGTGCACAGCAGGTTTTCCACCAACACGTTCCCGTCCTGGCCGCTTGCGCACCCGTTCCGCTTCGTGGCGCACAACGGGGAAATCAACACCGTTCGAGGCAACCGGAATCGGATGCGGGCGCGGGAGGCGATGCTGTCGAGTGCCGCCATCCCAGGCGACCTCCGGCGGTTGTACCCCATCTGCACACCCGAGGCGTCGGACTCTGCCTCGTTCGACGAGGTGCTCGAGCTGCTGCATCTCGCGGGACGCAGCGTGCCCCATGCGGTGATGATGATGGTGCCCGAGGCGTGGGAGAACGACACGAGGATGTGTCCCGACCGGCGCGCTTTCTACCAGTTCCACGCTTCGTTGATGGAGGCCTGGGACGGGCCGGCGTGTGTGACGTTCACCGACGGAACCGTCGTAGGGGCAGTGCTGGACCGTAACGGTCTGCGGCCCGGCCGCTGGTGGCAGACCGTCGACGGGCGGGTGATCCTGGCGAGCGAGAGCGGAGTCCTCGACGTGCCCCAGGACGAGGTCGTGGCGAAGGGGCGCCTCGAGCCGGGGCGCATGTTCCTGGTCGACACGTCGGAGGGACGTATCGTTCCCGACGACGAGATCAAGTCGCGGCTGGCAGCCGAGAAGCCGTACGCCGAGTGGCTCTATGCAGGGTTGCTCGACCTGAGGACGCTGCCCGAGCGACCGCACGCCCAGAACAACCACGAGTCGGTGGTCCGGCGACAGGTGGCGTTCGGCTACACCGAGGAAGATCTGCGGATCCTGTTGTCGCCGATGGCGGCGTCCGGCGGGGAGCCGCTTGGCTCGATGGGAACCGACACCCCCATCGCTGTGCTGTCCGCCCGGTCGCGGCTGCTGTACGACTATTTCGTCGAACTGTTCGCCCAGGTGACCAATCCGCCGCTCGACGCCATTCGCGAAGAGATCGTGACGTCGCTGTCCCGGGTCATGGGTCCGGAACAGAATCTGCTCGAGCCCACTGCGGCGTCGTGTCGTCAGATAGTGCTGCCGTGGCCAGTGCTCGACAACGACGACCTGAACAAGATCATCAATGTGAACGCGGACGGCAACCACCCCGGTCTGGCGGCGACCGTTCTGCGCGGTCTCTACGAGGTGGAGCGCGGCGGTGCGGGCATGGCCGATGCGCTGGAAGAACTGCGCACCCAGGCGAGCGCTGCGATCGCGCAGGGATACCGGACACTGGTGATCTCGGACCGCGACTCCGACCACACCCGCGCACCCATCCCGTCGTTGCTGGCCGTGGGCGCAGTGCATCACCACCTGATCCGCACCAAGGAACGAACGAAGGTGGCGCTGGTCGTCGAGTCCGGCGACGCGCGCGAAGTGCATCATCTGGCGCTGCTCATCGGCTACGGAGCGGCCGCGGTCAATCCATACCTCGCGATGGAGTCGATCGAGGATCTGGTGTCCGAGGGCGAGCTGACGGGAGTCGATCACACGATCGCGGTGCGCAACTATTTGACGGCACTCGGCAAGGGTGTGCTGAAGGTGATGTCGAAGATGGGCATCTCGACAGTTGGTTCGTACACCGCCGCCCAGGCTTTCGAGGCACTCGGCCTCGACCGCGGCCTCGTCGACGAGTATTTCCGGGGGACCACCAGCAAACTCGGTGGCGTGGGACTCGACGAGATCGCGCGGGAAGTGCTGCTCCGGCACCGGCAGGCCTACCCCGACAATCCCACCGAGTACGCGCACCGCCGGCTTGCCCACGGCGGCGAGTACCAGTTCCGCCGCGACGGCGAACTGCACTTGTTCACGCCCGAGACCGTGTTTCTCCTCCAGCACGCCACCCGCACCGGCAGGCATGAGGTTTTCGCCCAGTACAGCGACGAGGTGAACAGGCTCGCCGCGGCGGGAGGTGCACTGCGCGGCCTCTTCAGCTTCCGGGAGGGCCTCCGGCCTCCGGTGCCGCTCGAGGAGGTGGAGCCGGCGGAGCGGATCGTCACTCGTTTCAACACAGGCGCGATGAGCTATGGGTCCATCTCCGCCGAGGCGCACGAGACGATGGCCGTGGCCATGAACAATCTCGGTGGGCGATCCAACTCCGGGGAGGGCGGGGAGAACGTCGACCGCCTCTACGACCCGTCCCGTCGCAGCGCCGTGAAGCAGGTGGCGAGCGGAAGATTCGGCGTCACCAGTGATTACCTGGTCAACGCCAGCGACATCCAGATCAAGATGGCCCAGGGCGCCAAGCCGGGCGAGGGCGGGCAGTTGCCCGCTTACAAGGTGTACCCATGGGTGGCGGAGACCCGGCATTCGACTCCGGGCGTGGGGTTGATTTCACCTCCGCCGCACCATGACATCTACTCGATCGAGGACCTCGCACAGCTGATCCACGACCTCAAGAACGCCAACGACCAGGCCCGTGTCCATGTGAAGCTGGTCAGTTCGGTGGGTGTGGGGACGGTGGCGGCCGGTGTCAGCAAAGCGCACGCGGACGTGGTCCTCATCTCGGGCAACGACGGCGGCACCGGCGCGACTCCGCTCACGTCGATGAAGCACGCGGGTACGCCGTGGGAGATCGGACTGGCCGATGCGCAGCAGACACTCGTGCTCAACGGTCTGCGCGATCGGATCACCGTTCAGTGCGACGGCGGCATGCGTACCGCGAAGGATGTCGTCGTCGCTGCGCTGCTCGGGGCGGAGGAGTTCGGCTTCTCGACGGCGCCGTTGATCGTGGCAGGGTGCATCATGATGCGTGTGTGCCACCTCGACACCTGCCCGGTGGGAGTGGCCACTCAGAACCCCGAATTGCGTAAGCGGTACACCGGCAAGCCCGAGTTCGTCGAGGAGTTCTTCCGCTTCATCGCCGAGGACGTGCGGCAGCACCTGGCGCGTCTCGGCTTCCGCAGCATCGACGAGGCGGTGGGGCACGCGGACATGCTCGAGACGGCCGAGGGAATCGCGCACTGGAAGAGCCGCGGACTCGACCTCTCGCCGATCTTCGCGTTGCCGAAGGGCCCCGACGGGACCCCGCTCACCCAGCGGCGCAAGGTGACCGACCAATACCATGCCCTGGACCGGGCGCTGGACCGCACGCTCATCCAGCTGGCCGAAGGTGCCCTCGAAGACGCGCATCCGGTCGAGATCGAGATGCCCGTGCGCAATGTGAATCGGACGGTCGGGACGCTGCTCGGGGCCGAGGTCACCCGTCGTTACGGTGCGGGCGGGCTGCCCGACGACACCATCCGGCTCACCTTCACCGGCTCGGCGGGTCAATCACTTGGTGCGTTCCTGCCGCCGGGCATCACCATCGACCTCACCGGCGACGCCAACGACTATGTCGGGAAGGGGCTGTCGGGCGGGCGAATCGTGGTGCGACCGGCCGCCGACGTCCTGTTCGTCCCGGAGACTCAGGTGATCGCCGGCAACACACTGCTCTACGGTGCGACCTCCGGTGAACTGTTCCTCCGCGGACGGGCCGGCGAACGGTTCTCGGTGCGCAATTCCGGAGCGACCGCCGTGGTCGAGGGCGTGGGCGATCACGGGTGCGAGTACATGACGGGCGGACGGGTCGTCGTCCTCGGTCCCACCGGACGGAACCTGGCGGCCGGAATGTCGGGCGGGATCGCGTATGTGCTCGACCTCGATCCCGCCGACGTCAATCCGGCCATGGTCACCCTGCTGACACCCGACCCCGAGGACCTCGACTGGCTGTGCCGTACCGTCAGCGACCATCTGCACTGGACCGGCTCCACCGTCGCGGCTTCGATGCTCGCCGATTGGCCCCGGCGGTCTGCGCTGTTCACCAAGGTGATGCCGGTGGACTATCAGCGGGTTCTCGAGGCCACTCGGCTGGCCCGCGCCGAGGGGCTCGACGTGGACACCGCAATCATGGAGGCGGCTCGTGGCTGATCCGCATGGTTTCCTGCACATCCCCAAGAAGGAAGCACCCAAGCGACCCATTGCGGAAAGGGTGCACGACTGGCACGAGGTCACCAGTCCACTCAGTCCCGAGGAGCGCAACGCCGAGGTAGCCGAGCAGGCCACCCGGTGCATGGACTGCGGTATCCCGTTCTGCCACTCGGGAAGTGCGGGCTGCCCGCTGGGCAATCTGATTCCGGAATGGAACGATCTCGTGCGCCGCGGCCGCTGGTCGGCGGCGAGCGAGCGTCTGCATGCCACCAACAACTTCCCGGAGTTCACCGGCAGGTTGTGCCCGGCGCCGTGTGAATCGGCGTGTGTGCTCTCGCTCGCCGATACCCACACGACCGGCAGCGTAACCATCAAGCGGATCGAGCAGACGATCGCCGACGTCGCCTGGGAGTCCGGAACGGTGGAGCCTAAACCGCCAATGATCGCTACGGGAAAGAAGGTCGCGGTGGTCGGTTCCGGTCCGGCCGGGCTCGCGGCCGCCCAGCAGCTCACCCGCGCCGGACACGATGTCACCGTCTACGAGCGCGACGACCGGCTCGGGGGACTCCTTCGCTACGGCATCCCCGAGTTCAAGATGGAGAAGTCGGTTCTCGATCAGCGGCTGGTCCAGATGCGCGCGGAGGGAACACATTTCGTCACCGATTGCGAGGTGGGTGTCGATCTCACCGTGGACCAGTTGCGGACCAACTTCGATGCGGTGGTCCTCGCCATCGGCGCCCTGCGTGCCCGCGACAACACGACGGTGGAGGGCCGGGAGTTGGGCGGCATCCATCTCGCAATGGAGCACCTGGTGACGTCCAACAAGGAGTGCGAGGGTGACGGCCCTGCGTCGATCACCGCGAAGGGCAAGCACGTCGTCATCATCGGTGGCGGTGACACCGGCGCGGATTGCCTCGGAACGGCGCATCGGCAGGGAGCGCTGTCGGTGACCCAGTTGGACTACCGCCCTGAGTTGCCGAGCGAGCGGGACGAGTCCGTGACTCCGTGGCCGGCCTCGCCGATGGTGCTGCGCACGTCGCCGGCCCACGCGGAAGGCGGCGTCCGCCGATATCAGGTTGCGGTGCAACGGTTCCTCGGTGACGAGAACGGAAACGTCAGGGCCATGGTGCTCGCGGAGGTCCGGGTGTCGAGGGAGGACGGCAAGCGCATCATCACCCCGGTGGGGGAGGAAATCGAATTACCCTGCGGATTGGCGCTTTTCGCGATCGGTTTCGAGGGCGTCGACCTCGGTCCGCTGCTCGACGACTACGGTTTGAGCCCCACCCGTCGGGGCGTGCTGTCCTGTGGTCCCGACTGGCAGACCACCGCACCGGGAGTGTTCGTGTGCGGCGACGCGCATCGCGGTGCCTCGCTCATCGTGTGGGCGATCGCCGAAGGCAGGTCCGCCGCGCATGCCGTCGATGCGTACCTCACAGGGGCGTCCGACCTCCCCTCGCCGGTGCATCCGACGGCGCTTCCGCTGGCCGTAGTCTAAATGGAGATGGACGGGCGGGACGACTAGGCTTCAGGCCGTGAACCGACGGACGAAGATCGTATGCACTCTTGGACCTGCTACCGCCACCGGTGACCGTATTCGCGAACTCGTCGAAAGCGGTATGGATGTGGCCCGGCTGAACTTCAGCCACGGGGAACACTCCGACCACGAGGAAAATTACAACCGCGTCCGAGCCGCATCGGATGCGACGGGAAAGGCGGTCGGAGTCCTCGCCGACCTCCAGGGGCCCAAGATTCGGCTCGGCCGGTTCGCCGAAGAGCGCACCACCTGGGCCAACGGTGAGCTCGTCCGGATCACCGTGGACGAGGTCGACGGCACGCACGACCGGGTGTCGACCACGTACAAGCAGCTCGCGGAGGACGCCAAGGCGGGTGACCGACTTCTCGTCGACGACGGCAAGGTCGGTCTCGTCGTCACCGGCGTCGAGGGCAACGACGTGGTGTGTCGTGTCACCGAGGGTGGCCCGGTCAGCAACAACAAGGGTGTGTCCCTGCCGGGGATGAACGTGTCGGTGCCCGCGCTATCGGAGAAGGACATCGCCGACCTCGAGTTCGCGCTGAACCTCGGTGTCGATTTCATCGCCCTCTCGTTCGTGCGTTCACCTGCCGACGTGGAGTTGGTGCACGCGGTCATGGATCGCGTCGGTCGCCGCATCCCGGTCATCGCGAAGCTCGAGAAGCCGGAGGCCATCGACAACCTCGAGGCCGTCGTCCTCGCGTTCGACGCGGTCATGGTCGCGCGTGGTGACCTTGGCGTGGAACTTCCGCTCGAGCAGGTCCCGCTCGTGCAGAAGCGGGCCATCCAGATCGCCCGCGAGAACGCGAAGCCGGTCATCGTTGCCACGCAGATGCTCGAGTCGATGATCGAGAACTCGCGCCCGACGCGAGCCGAGGCGTCCGACGTGGCCAACGCGGTTCTCGACGGTGCCGACGCGGTCATGCTCTCCGGGGAAACCTCGGTGGGCAAGTACGTGATGGAGACAGTGCGCACCATGGCCCGCATCGTCGAGGCCGTGGAGGGAGAGTCGACCCGGGTGCCTCCGCTGACCCACGTTCCGCGCACCAAGCGGGGCGTCATCTCCTACGCCGCCCGCGACATCGGTGAGCGACTCGACGCGAAGGCGCTCGTTGCCTTCACCCAGTCCGGCGACACGGTGCGGCGACTCGCTCGCTTGCACACCCCGCTGCCGTTGCTCGCGTTCACCCCGCTCCCGGAGGTGCGCAGCCAGCTCTCGCTGACCTGGGGCACGGAGACGTTCCTCGTCGACCCCGTCGAGAGCACCGACGCGATGGTCCGTCAGGTCGACCACGCACTCCTGGGCCTCGGCCGTTACCAGAAGGGTGAACTGGTCATCATCGTGGCAGGTTCGCCGCCCGGCACCGTAGGATCGACCAACCTGATCCACGTCCACAGAATCGGTGAAGAGGACCACTAGGTGAGCGAAGTCGCGGCGAAGACCGATCTCGAGACTCTTCTCGAACTCCTCGATCTGGAGAAAATCGGGGAGGACACCTATCGAGGTCGGCATCCCGCGCAGGTGGGCAGCCGGACGTTCGGCGGCCAGTTGATCTCGCAGGCTCTGGTCGCCGCCGGCCGCACCGTCTCCGGTGAACGGGCGGTGCACGCGGTCAACGCCCACTTCATTCGCGGTGGTGACGTGAAGGAACCGATCGAGTATCGCGTCGATCGGCACCGCGACGGCCGAGCCTTCGCCAACCGGCAGGTCACCGCCCTGCAAAACGGTCAGGAACTGTTCGTGATGCTTGCGGCGTTCCAGGACTGGGGCCAGGGACTCGAACACGCGGTCGCGGTTCCCGATGTTCCGTTCCCGGAGACACTTCCGCCCCTGGGTGATCATTTTCTCGGTTACGAGGACCGGCTGAAGATGTTCGTCAACGCCCTGAAGCCGATCGACATGCGGTATGCGAACGACCCGTCCTGGATCATGAAGGGTACGGGGGAGAAGCTCACCCACAACCGGGTGTGGATGAGGGCGGACGGCGATCTTCCGGACGATCCGCTGATCCACGTCGCCGTCATGGGTTACTCGTCGGACACCACGGTGCTCGATTCGATCATCACCACGCACGGGTTGTCGTGGGGCCTCGACCGGATCGTGGCGGCCACGGTCAATCATTCGATGTGGTTTCATCGCCCGTTCCGGTTCGACGACTGGGCGCTCTATGCCACCGAGTCGCCGGTGGCCGCCGGTTCACGAGGGCTTGCGACCGGGCGCTTCTTCTCGCTCGAGGGCGAACTGCTCGCCACCGTGGTGCAGGAAGGGCTGATTCGTCATTTCCCGCCCAGGAAGTGACGGTTCGGGGCGTATCGTCGATTCCGGATCTCCGACGGAACGGACGTGCACCATGAGCGCAGACGACACCGAGCAGAAGAACACTGGCGAGCAGACCGAGGGCGAAGTGCCCCGTCCCGACGACGAAGCGATCGAGAAGGCCAAGAAGAAGGCCGAAGAAATCGACGCTCGGTACGATCCGGGAGCCAGGGAGACGGTCGTGCTCCCCGGCTCCGGGGGCACGGTCTCCGGCACCGCCTTCGACGACTATGTCGACGACGAGGGCAACCTCAAGGAAGAGTATCGGGACCGAGATCCAGACACCGAAGAAAAGCAGGAACCTGCACAAGACGGGTAACTTTCCGGGCGACGACGGACGTGTCGTTCACGTTTCTCTCGCCGATCACGCCGAACCAGGGTTAGACTTCGCCATCTTTTCTCCTGAGCTTCATCTCGTGATCGGGGACCTGGGTCGTGGACTGGAACAACGTGGTGTGGGACAGCACTGTATGGCTGTTGAAGGCCTACGTGATGACTGCCGTCGTCTTTGTCGTCGTCGTCGTGCTGCTGGCCCGATTCACCAAGTGGGGCAGGCAGTTCTGGCGTTTCGCGGCGGCGTATTTCAATCCGCGGCGTAGTCCCAAGCCGCTGGTGATCCTCGCGGTCCTCCTGCTGTTCACCGTGTTCGCCGTGCGGATGAACGTACTGTTCTCCTATTGGTCCAACGACTTCTACGACTCGATCCAGAACCTCGACGAGACCGCGTTCTGGCACTTTCTGCGGGTGTTCGCGTTCCTCGCGGCCATCCACGTCGTACGCGCCCTGATCGAGTTCCTCATCGGCCAGACCCTCGACATCGATTGGCGTGTCTGGCTCACCCACCACCTCACGGACGACTGGCTCGACAGTCGCGCCTATTACCGCGACCGCTTCCTCGACGACGCGATCGACAACCCCGATCAGCGAATTCAGGCCGACATCACCAATTTCGTGACCACGGCCCGGGTGCTGTCCATGGGCGCGGTCACGGCGGTGCTGTCGATCGTGTCGTTCACCGGGATCCTGTGGGACCTGTCCGGTCCGATGACCATCTTCGGCACCGAGATTCCGCGGGCGATGATCTTCCTCGTCTTCGTCTACGTTCTCGTCACCACGCTGGTGGCGTTCTGGATCGGTAAGCCGCTCATCAGGCTGAACTTCCTCAACGAGAAGCTCAATGCGAACTTCCGCTACGCCTTGATCCGGGTCCGTGAGTACGGCGAGAGCATCGCGTTCTATCGCGGCGAGAACGTCGAGCGGCGAACGCTGGCAGGCCGGTTCGCGCACGTCATCCGCAACATGTGGCACATCGTCTTCCGGACTCTCAAATTCAACGGCTGGAACCTCTCGGTGAACCAGACAGCGGTCATCTTCCCCTTCCTGATTCAGGGGCCGCGGCTGTTCAGCGGTCAGGTCTCACTCGGTGACGTCATGCAGACCTCGACGGCGTTTTCACAGGTGCACGACTCACTGTCCTTCTTCCGCGAGTCGTACGACGACTTCGCGAGTTTCCGCGCCACCCTCATCCGACTCAATGGTCTGGCCAACGACAACATGCACGCCGCCGCACTCCCGATCTTGAAGACGGGCAAGTCCGGGAACGAACTCGACGTCGACAAGCTCGACGTGCGCACTCCGTCCGGAGCGACGCTCATCGAGGGTCTCGATCTCACCGTCGGCCCCGGTCAGTCGCTGTTGGTCAAGGGTCCGTCCGGTTCCGGCAAGACGACGCTGCTCCGGACCCTCGCCGATCTGTGGCCCTACGCGGACGGCACGGTGTCGCGACCATCCGGGGATGCCATCTTCCTGTCCCAGCGGCCGTATCTGCCGCTCGGTTCGCTCCGGACAGCGCTGGCGTACCCCAGCGAACCGACAGCGGCGGACGGCACTCTCCGTGAGGCGCTGTCGAAGGTATCGCTCGGCAATCTCGGCGACCGACTCGACGAGACAGCCGACTGGACCCGCATCCTGTCCCCGGGAGAGCAGCAGCGGCTGGCTTTCGCGCGGGTCCTGACCGCGCGGCCGGCCGTCATCTTCCTCGACGAGGCCACCTCGGCGATCGACGAGGGGCTCGAGCACACGCTCTACACACTCCTGCGGTCCGAATTGCCGGACAGCATCGTGGTCAGTGTCGGGCACCGCAGCACGCTCAACCAATTCCACTCGCTCGGAGTGGAACTGGAAGGCGAGGGGCAGTGGACCGAAACTTCGCTCGTGGGTTGAGCGGCCTTGCCCGGGTGCTGGGTTGAACGGCTCCGCCCGGGTGCTGGGTTGAACGGCTCAGCCCGGGGCTGGGTTGAACGGCTCCGCCCGGGTGTCTCGGCGGCACCCGGGCGGACTGTCAGTTGGCCTTGCGGTAGGCCGATGCGAGTTCGTCGGCCCGATCCCACGGTGACCAGTTCACCTCGCGGCCGTCGAGTTGCGCTTCCACCACCTCGAGGCCGGCGTGCCAGCCCGCGGCGTGTGCATAGGCGGAGTCTTCCTCTTCCACCGTGTGCGTGAGCGTCAACCAGCAACCGCCGCTTCCGTCGGGACTCAGCTCCCAATGCAGGGTCTCCGCGTCCCACAGATACTCGAGGATGTGGCCCGGGTGCACCGAAATGACCGTGCCGGTGGTCGTGTGGTCTTCGGGTAATCCGAACCGGCGGACCTGCTCCGGGGTTACGCGAAACACCAGTTCCGCGCCGGGGGTGAGGTCGAAATCGACGTCGGCGGGGAACCAGACTTTCAAATACTGGGGGTCCGTCAGTACCCGCCACACCTTCTCCGGCGAATGCGACAACGCTTGCTGGAATCGAAGAGCTACGCGCCCGTCGTACGTGAAGTTGACGGTGCCGAGATCCATGGGTGACCTCCGTGCTCGAGGGCGGAACCGTGCCACCATGGTACTGGCAGGCACACGCCGAACCACAGGGTTCCGGCACAACAAAGCCGCCACTACCTGCGGCTCAGTTCTCTTCGCGCGTACGCAGGTCGACAAGGAGGTACAGCGGATGGCCGTCAGAATGATCGACCACTTGATGCAGGCTCGGCAGGAGCTCCGATACCAGCCGACTCCCAAGCGTGTGCGTGCGCGTCTCGGCGGCGCCACGGTCGTCGACACGCGTGACGCCGTGCTGGTGTGGGAGCCACGACGCGTCGTCCCGTCCTATGCGGTGCCGATCTCCGACGTGACGGGCACCCTGGCGGAGGCGTCCGACGATGCCGCCTCGGAGCTGCCGGTATCGCTGGAAGAGGGCGGCCCACCGGTCATCGACCCGCGGACGGCCTTCGGGTTCCACACGACCGCAGGGACGCCGATGACGGTCACTGCCGGTGCCGCCACCGGGCAGGCGTTCCGGCCGGCCGAACTCGACTCGATGGTCATCCTCGACTTCGACGGCTTCGACTGGCTCGAGGAGGACGAACCGATCTTCGGGCACCCCCACGACCCGTTCTCCCGAATCGATGTGCGGCGGAGTTCGACGCCCATCCGCATCGAACTCGACGGCCGACTCGTCGCAGAGTCGGCCCGCGCGCTGATCCTCTTCGAATTCGTGCTCCCTGCGCGCTACTACCTGCCCCGCGCCGACGTCGTCGCGGCGCTCGAACCGAGTCCGACCGCGACGGTCTGTGCGTACAAAGGCCACGCGTCACATTGGTCGCTCGTGGGAGGCGGTGACAAAGGCGTCGACATCGCGTGGAGTTATGAACATCCCCCGCTCGAGCTCGCTCAGATCGCGGGGATGGTGTGCTTCTATCAGGAACGTGTCGACGTCGTCCTCGACGGCAAGGCACAGATAAGACCCGTCACCCCGTGGTCGTAGCCGTCCGCGGCGATACGCAGCCCGCAGGCAGTGGTGCGGACGGTGCGATAGTAGTCCATTGCGCGAAGTGCAGGTCAGGGATGACCCTGACCTGCACTTGATGCGACTGTCCGGCAGTGCCCTCGGTGAGACTCGAACTCACACTGGACGGGTTTTGAATCCGTTTCCTCTGCCAATTGGGATACGAGGGCGTGTTGCGCTGTACCACTGTAGAAGATCGTCGTCGGGAGTCAACCACCGGTACCCTCTAACCGTTCGCTCCCCGGCTTCGGGGTCGTCCGAGCAGAGGAGAATGGTGACCATGAACGCTCCGCAGCCGCAAGGCGTGCCGACCCCGCCGCGACGGGTCGTGGTGGCCGAAGACGAGGCGCTGATCAGGCTGGACCTCGTCGAGATGCTGCGTGAAGAGGGTTACGACGTGGTCGGTGAGGCCGGTGACGGGCAGACTGCGGTCGATCTGGCGGTCGAGCTGAAACCCGACCTCGTCATCATGGATGTGAAGATGCCGAGGCGTGACGGCATCGATGCGGCGTCCGAGATCGCCGCGAAACGTATTGCCCCCGTGGTTATTCTCACAGCGTTCAGTCAGCGAGACTTGGTCGAACGGGCCCGTGACGCGGGCGCAATGGCGTATCTGGTCAAACCGTTCTCCGTCGCCGACTTGGTGCCCGCCGTGGAGTTGGCAGCCAGCCGGTTCAAGGAAGTGACCGCACTGGAGCGGGAGATCTCCGACCTGTCCGAACGGCTCGAGACACGCAAGGTCGTCGAGCGCGCCAAGGGCGTGCTGATGGACAAGCAGTCACTCACGGAACCCGAAGCGTTCCGGTGGATTCAGCGGGCAGCGATGGATCGCCGTTCGACCATGAAAGCGGTGGCCCAGGTGGTCCTCGAGACTCTCGGCGGCGAGAAGCCCCGGTAACCCTTTACGGCCGCGTAAACACTGACCGCATCAAGGTCACAGTAAGGTCACGAGCCGTTCGCCGAGGGTCGCGAACGCCGCCGGACAGCTAGCGTCTGATCCCACAGCGGACGCCAACTCGGGTGGCGTCCGTACACAGGTGATCTAAGGAGACTTTGGATGGCTAAACGGACCCTCGTGCGGGCGGCCGCGGTTCTCGGCGCGGCGAGCCTCGCACTCGCAGGTTGCAGTTCGGACAGTGGCGACGAGTCCGCAAGCGGAGGCGACGGTGCCGCCGCCTCAGCCACCACGGTGACCACCGACTGCACCCCCGAAGAGGCGACGGCCGGAACGACACCGTCCACGGCGCCACTGAAGATCGGCACCCTGCTGCCCGACACCGGTAGCCTCTCCTTCCTCGGGCCGCCGATGGTGGCGGGCACCCAGCTCGGTGTCAACGACGTCAACGCGGCCGGCGGAGTGCTCGGTCAGCCCGTGCAGTTGATTCCCGGCGACTCGGGCGACACCACCACGGATACGGCCAACTCCACGGTCGACCGCGAATTGGCCGCGGGCACACAGGTGATCGTCGGTGCGGCATCGTCCTCGGTGTCGCTCAAGGTCATCGACAAGGTGGCCAGCGCGGGTGTCGTGATGTTCTCGCCGGCGAACACGTCCGACCAGTTCGTCTGCTATGCCGACAAGGGGCAGTACTTCCGTACGGCCCCCACGGACGTGTTGCAGGCTCAGGCTGTGTCGCAGCTCATCTCGGACGACGGCGGCCAGCGTGTGTCCGTCCTCGCGCTGAACGATCCCTACGGCACCGGGCTCGCCGACAACATCGTGAAGAACCTCGCCGACGCCGGCATTCCGGAAGATCAGATCCAGAAGATCATCTACGACCCCAACGCACAGTCGTTCAACTCGGAGATCGATCAGGTCAAGGACTTCGCCCCGGATGCTGTGGCAGTAGTGGGATTCGAGGAGTCGGCCAAGATCATCACACGTATGCACGAGGTGGGCATCGGCCCATCCGACGGCATGAAGGTCTACGGTGTCGACGGCAACATGGGTAACGCGCTCGGCGAGGCCGTAGCGCCGCCGCTGCTCGACGGGATGCAGGGCACCACTCCGCTCACCGACGTCGGTCCGGCGTTCCAGGATCGCCTCAAGGGCATCAACGGTGCGCTGATCGACTTCAACTACGCCGGTGAGTCTTACGACGCCGTCGTGGTCTCCGCGCTGGCTGCGGAGGCGGCGAAGTCGACGGCGGGCCGCGACATCGCCGCCAACATCAACAACGTCACCGAGGGTGGCACGCCGTGCACGTCGTACCAGGAGTGCCTGCCGCTCGTGCAGGCCGGAACGGACATCGACTACAACGGCGTCACCGGCAAACTCGACTTCAGTGATGCCGGCGAACCCTCCATCGGTTCGTACGGAAAGATGAAGTTCGGTGCCGACAACAAGCTGACGACGGACGGATACATCGTCGTGGGGGAGTGATCCTTCTCAGCTGAAACGTACTGTGTTTCAACGAACTGTGGGCCAGGGAAACCCCTGGCTCACAGTTCGTGTGTGCGGACTATTTCTTCTCTTGACTGCCCGCCAGCGTGCCCAGGTACAGTTCGATCACCTTGGGGTCGTGCATGAGGTTGGGTCCCGAGTCGGTGTAGGCGTTGCGGCCCTGGTCCAGAACGTAGCCACGGTCGCAGATCTGGAGGCATCGACGGGCGTTCTGCTCCACCATGATCACCGAGACGCCCGCGGCGTTGATCTTCTTGCAGCGGATGAACACCTCGTCCTGGAACATCGGGGAGAGTCCGGCGGACGGTTCGTCGAGGAGCAGTACGGACGGGTCCATCATCAGCGCCCGGCCCATTGCCACCATCTGCCGCTCACCGCCGGAGAGGGCGCCGGCCTTCACTTTCCTGCGTTCGATCAGCAGCGGGAAAAGATCGCCCACGAAGGCGAATCGCTCGTCGAATGCCTTCGGGCGCAGATACATTCCCATCTCGAGGTTTTCCTCGATGGTGAGCGAAGGGAAGACGTTCTGCGTCTGCGGAACGTAGCCCACACCCTTCCGGACGAGCACGTGCGCGGGCTTGGCCGTGATGTCCTCGCCACGCAGCGTCACCGAGCCCTGCCGGACCGGAATGAGTCCGAACAAGGACTTCAGTAGTGTCGACTTACCGGCGCCGTTGGGGCCGATGATGCCGACGATTTCGCCGTCGCGAAGGAAGAAGTTACATTCGCGCAGAATGTTGACGCCGGGAATGTATCCCGCGACCACACCGTCGGCCCGGACGAGAGCGCCCTCGGCGAGCCGTGCGTGCTCCTCGGGCGTCGCCGCGAATTCCGCTGGGGTCAATTCGGTCATGGGTTCTCACGCCTCAGCTCGGTGATGTCGGGTTCGGAGAGGTCGCCACCGGTCTCGAGGGTCTGCGCCTCCGCAGTCTCGAGCGCCTCGGCGAGCGCCGCAGTCTCGCCGACGGGGTTTCCTTCCTCGTCGAACTCCAGGGCCTGATCGTGGTGGCTACCCAGATAGGCGTCGACGACGGCGTTGATCGACGAAAGGTGAGCGGGTATGGATTCGGCGATGACGCTGCCCTGTGCCATGACCACCACCCAGTCGCTGATGTCGCGGATCACGTCCATGTCGTGTTCGACGAAGACGACGGTCATGCCTTCGTCGCGCAGCGATTTGATGTGCCCGAGCAAGCTCTGAGTGAGGGCCGGATTCACGCCCGCCATCGGTTCGTCGAGCATCACCACGGTCGGCTCGGTCATCAGCGCGCGCGCCATTTCCAGCAACTTGCGCTGGCCACCGGACAGCGAGCCGGCGAGGTCGTCGGCCTTGGTGTCGAGCTTGAACCGTGCGAGCAGTTCATTGGCCCGCTCCGTGACGTCCTTCTCCTGTGCCTTCCACATCCACGGCAACAGGCTGGTGAGCATGCGTTCACCGCGCTGGCCGGTGGCGCCGAGACGGACGTTGTCCAGCACCGTCAGCTTCGACAGCGCCTTCGTGAGCTGGAAGGTGCGTACCACCCCCCTGCGCGCCACCTGATGCGGATACATCCGGCCCAGGGACTGGCCGTCCATCGACCAGGTGCCACTGTCGGGCCGATCGAAACCGGTGAGGAGGTTGAACAGGGTGGTCTTGCCCGCACCGTTGGGGCCGATCAGCCCGGTGATGCACCCACGCTGGATCTCGAGGTGCGCCACGTCGACGGCCTTGAGTCCACCGAAGGTGCGGGACACGTTGTCCACCATCAGAATCGGGTCGGGTTTGGGCGCGCCGGGGACCTGGGGGACGTCGGCGAAGATCGCCTCCCGCTCCTCGGTCGTGAGGGTGGTGACGGTCTGCTGATCGTCGGGCAGTCTGTGGTCAGGCATTGAGCTGCACCTCCCGCTTGTTGCCCAGTATGCCCTGCGGACGGAACACCATCAGGACCGCGATCATGATTCCCAGCAGGACGAACCGCATCGCGCCGACCTGCTGTTCCGTCAGCGGCAACAGGGGGTCGGGGCCGGAGATGGCCTGCCGCAAGAGCGCGTCGGGGATGGCGAGCAGGAACCAGAACAGCATCGCGCCGATCACGGGTCCGAAGACGGTGGCCGCGCCACCGAGAATGAGGGCGCCGAATGCG
The DNA here is from genome assembly GCF_023667485.2 of Rhodococcus sp. MSC1_016. NCBI lineage: Bacteria > Bacillati > Actinomycetota > Actinomycetes > Mycobacteriales > Nocardiaceae > Rhodococcus > Rhodococcus sp. MSC1_016. Next base: position 2,698,742 of record NZ_JAMOZI020000001.1, on the reverse strand, counting down.
AAGAAGGTCTGGGCGGTGGAATAGAAGTCGGGGTTGATCGATTTGGTCTGCAACGCGTTGAACACGCCACCGAGCCCGCCGATCATGCCGCCGAGAACGAGCGCCTGCATCTTGTAGACGAAGACGTTCTTGCCAAGCGAACGGGCGGCGTCCTCGTCCTCGCGAACCGCCTTGAGTACGCGACCCCACGGGCTGTGGGTGAGGAGGTACACGAACCCGCAGAGGACCAGCACGAGGGTCCAGCCGACCACCATGGACCACAGGTCGTCGCCGTAGAACTTCACGCCGAGAAAGTTGTACTGCTTACCGGAATCGAATGGGCTGAGAGAGGTGAACGGGTCGGCGAAGCCGAACAGCCCGTTGGTCGAACCGGTGATGGAATCTGATGCGGTGGAACGGAAGATCAGTCGCAGGATCTCGGACGCCGCGATGGTGACGATGGCGAGATAGTCGGCCCGCAACCGCAGAGTCGGAATACCGAGAACGAGAGCGAGGAGGCCGGCGGCGGCGAGACCGACCAGGATGCCGAGCCAGAGCGGTTGCTCGTAGGTGACGGTCATGATGCCCACGCCGTATCCGCCGAGGAGTGCGAAACCGATCTGGCCGAAGTTGAGCAGGCCGGCGTAGCCGAAGTGGAGGTTGAGACCGATTGCCAGCAGCGCGTAGAAGATCGCGGAGGGGCCGATCAGCTGGGCGAGTGAGACCTGGAGTGCTCCGGGAATGTCCATACGATCACCCGATCCTTTGGCGGCTGCCGAGAATGCCCTGAGGCCGGACGACGAGGATGACGATCAAGATGAGCAGTCCTCCGATGTACTTGAGGTCGGGGTTGATCACCAGGGTCGACAGCTGTACCAGCATGCCGACGATCACGCAGCCGAGCAGTGCGCCGTAGGCGGTGCCGAGTCCGCCGAGGGTGATACCTGCGAACATCAGCAACAGGAGTTTGAAACCCATCTCCCACTGCACGCGGCCACCGAGTTCCGAGATGCCGAACAGGACACCACCGAGCGCGGCGAGTCCGCCGCCGAGCCCCCAGACGAACCGGATGACTCGTTCGACGTCGATGCCGGAGGACGCAGCGAGGTCGCGGTTGTCGGCGACGGCACGCATGGCCTTGCCGATGCGGGTCTTCTGCAGCAGGAGGGCAACGCCGACCAGGACGACGAGGCTGATCCCGATGGACACGAGGTTGGCGTCGGTGATGGCGATCGGACCCCAATGCCTCTCCACCTGGGCTTGGTAGTCGACGAAGGGTTCGGCGCGGTCGGAGAAGAAGATGAGGATCAGGTACCGCAGGGCGATCGCGAGGCCGATCGACACCACGAGCTGGGGGATCAGTCCGGTCTTGCGCTTCCGCAGGGGTCGCCAGATCCCGGCGTCATTGGCGACGCCGATCAGGACACCGACGATGATCGCCAGGATCGTGGCCGGGATCAGCTGCACCCCGAACGACACGTTGATGACCCAGGCGGCGACGGCGCCGAGCGTGACGAGTTCACCGTGCGCGAAGTTGGTCAGGCCGGTGGTGCCGTAGATCAGGCTCAGCCCGACCCCGGCGATGGCGATCACGAGGCCGAACCTCAGGCCGTCGATGAGCTGGCGGATCAGCTTCTCGTAGAACGGAACCGCCGAACCTGTCCGGGCCTCACCGAAGGAGAAGATGACCGTGTTCGCGCGGCCGGCCACCACCTGACGATCTACGGTTCCCTGCACGCTGACGCCCTCGGGGAGCGACTCGGCGACGATCTCGAAGGTGTACCTGCCCGGCGCGACCTGGAGTTCCCAACGCCCGGTTTCCGCGGACTCCGTCGAGGCGACCTCTGTTCCGTCGGCGTCCAGCGCCCGCACCGTCACACCCGCGAGCCGCTCTCCGGCGTTGTTGAGATTGCCGCTGACCGGAACGGCATTCTCCGGGGGCGCAGGTTGGCCGGTGGCAGGCGGCGGCGCCGGTGTCGGGGTGGGTTGCTGTGCTGCCGCGGAACCGCCGAACGCGATCGCCGCGACGAACCCGAGCAGGAGGAGGACGAACGCACGGCGCAGTTGCCGGGTGACCGGCCCCCGTCTCGTGCGTTCCCTCACGGACATCGGTCGCGCACTCACTGCTGGGAGTCGCTTCCTCACGGTTGGGGCCACGCAGGTCCTCCGAGGACGTGTAGTTCGGTCAGGTCGTGCAGCGTCGGGCCCGTCTTTCAGCCCGGGCTGCGATTTCCGGACTCTAACGGGTCGAGTCGCGCGAAATCGGGTTCTACGATTTCCGGCGCGTTTCGGTTGAGTTTCGAACCGTCCGGCTGATCGGTGTCGGATCCGCTCCCTAGACTGGGCAACCGTGAGCCCCGCAACCACACCCCGGTCCACCACGTCCCTCGCGTCCGTCACGGCCGCGCCGGACGAGACTCGCCCTACCCTGATGCTGCTCGACGGCCATTCGCTGGCCTTCCGCGCGTTCTACGCCCTGCCCGCCGAAAACTTCAAGACTCACAGCGGGCAGGTCACCAACGCCGTCTACGGGTTCACGTCGATGCTGATCAATCTGCTGCGGGACGAACAGCCCACGCATGTCGGCGCCGCCTTCGATGTGTCGCGGCAGACGTTCCGGGCCGAGAAGTTCCCCGACTACAAAGCGAACCGCAGCAAGGCTCCCGACGAGTTCAAGGGGCAGGTCGAGATCACCAAGGACGTCCTGGGGGCTCTCGGTATCCCGGTGATGGCCGAGGAGGGGTTCGAGGCGGACGACATCATCGCCACCCTCACCACCCAGGCCGAGGCGCTCGGTTACCGCGTCCTCGTGGTGACCGGTGACCGCGATTCGCTCCAGTTGGTCAGCGACGGGGTCACCGTGCTGTACCCGAAGAAGGGTGTGTCGGATCTGACCCGGTTCACCCCGGCCGCGGTGGAGGAGAAGTACGGGCTCACTCCGGCGCAGTACCCCGACTTCGCTGCCCTCCGCGGCGACCCGAGTGACAATCTGCCGGGTATACCCGGAGTCGGCGAGAAGACCGCCACCAAGTGGATCCGCGAGTACGGGGATCTGGTGGGCCTCGTCGACAACGTCGATCAGGTGCGCGGCAAGGTCGGTGACGCGCTGCGCGCCAACCTCCCCAACGTCCTGCTCAACCGAGAACTCACCGAAATGGTGCGGGACGTGCCCCTGCCGTACACCCCGGACCAGCTGATTCTGGCCCAATGGGATCGCGAGAAGATCCACGCGCTGTTCGACGACCTCGAGTTCAAGGTGCTGCGGGATCGGCTGTTCGCCACGCTGGCGCCGGTGGAAGCAGAAGCAGAGGAGGGCTTCGAGGTCCGCGGCGGTGCGCTCGAACCGGGTGCCGTCGCAGACTGGCTGGCGGCACACGCGTCGAGCGGTGCGCGCTCCGGTGTGTCCGTCGTCGGCACCCGCACCCCGTACGGCGGTGACGTGACAGCCATCGCGATCGCCGCGGCGGACGGGGAAGGTGCCTACATCACCACGGTCGGCGCCACGCCGGAGGACGAAAAGGCACTCGGCTCCTGGCTCGCCGACGCGGAGCAGCCGAAAGCCCTGCACGAGGCGAAATGGGCAATGCATGCTCTGCGCGGACGCGGCTGGGTACTCGGCGGACTCACCAGCGACACCGCCCTGGCGGCCTACCTGGTCCGCCCGGGTCAACGCACCTTCAACCTGGACGACCTGTCTCTGCGGTACCTGCGCCGGGAACTGCGCGTGGAAGAGACCGGGCAGGAGCAGCTCTCACTGCTCGACGACGCCGACCAGGTAGATGCCGAGGCCGCGGAAGCGGAAATTCTCAGTGCCAGGGCCGTACTCGATCTGGCGGCGGCACTCGACACCGAACTCGCAGACATCGAATCGACCGCCCTGCTGTCCGAGATGGAACTGCCGCTGCTCGAAGTACTCGCAAACATCGAAGCCGCGGGCATCGCCGTCGATTGCGAGCACCTCAACGACCTGCAGAGCCGCTTCGCAGCCGAGGTGTCACAGGCGGCGGAGGCGGCCTACGGCGTCATCGGCAAGCAGATCAATCTGGGATCGCCGAAGCAGCTGCAGGTTGTGCTGTTCGACGAACTGGAGATGCCGAAAACGAAAAAGACCAAGACGGGATACACCACCGACGCCGAGGCGCTGCAGAGCCTTTTCGAGAAGACGTCGCATCCCTTCCTCGAACATCTGCTGGCTCACCGCGACGCCACCCGGCTGAAGGTCACGGTCGACGGGCTGCTCAAAACGGTGGCCGAGGACGGGCGCATCCACACCACCTTCAACCAGACCGTCGCGGCCACCGGCCGATTGTCGTCCACCGAGCCGAACCTGCAGAACATCCCTGTACGCAACGACGCCGGCCGACAGATCCGGGATGGGTTCGTGGTCGGTGAAGGGTTCGACACGCTGCTCACTGCCGACTACAGCCAGATCGAGATGCGCATCATGGCCCACGTCTCCGGCGACGAAGGACTGATCGAGGCATTCAACACGGGGGAGGACCTACACAGCTTCGTTGGGGCACGGGCCTTCGGCGTGCCCATCGAGGAGGTCACTCCCGAGCTGCGCAGGCGCGTCAAGGCGATGTCGTACGGCTTGGCATACGGGCTGAGCGCTTTCGGCCTCGCCGCTCAGCTGAAGATTTCGACCGAAGAGGCGAAGTCGCAGATGGAGGCATATTTCGCGCGATTCGGCGGGGTCCGCGACTACCTGCACGCGGTAGTCGAGCAGGCACGCAAGGACGGGTTCACGTCGACGCTGTACGGCCGTCGCCGCTACCTTCCCGACCTCACCAGCGACAACCGTCAACGGCGTGAGGTGGCGGAGCGGGCGGCGCTCAACGCCCCGATTCAGGGCACCGCAGCCGACATCATCAAGGTCGCGATGATCAATGTGCAGCGTTCACTGCGCGAGGCGGGACTGAAGTCGCGGATGCTGTTGCAAGTCCACGACGAACTGGTACTCGAGGTGGTCGAGACGGAGCGGGAGCAGGTGGAGCAACTGGTCCGCGACAACATGTCTTCGGCCATCGAGCTTTCGGTGCCGCTCGACGTGTCGGTGGGCACCGGACGCAGCTGGGACGCCGCCGCCCACTGAGCTGAGCCTCACAGAGATTCTGAGCTGAGCCTCCAAGAGACTCGGGGCCGGACCTCAGAGGGATTCGGGGCGACGACGTCCTTTGCGTTATTCGGCCGGTGTCTGCTCGGCGATCTGCTTGCGTACCTCGTCCATGTCAAGGGCCTTGACCTGCGTCACCAGATCTTCGAGCGCCGCCGGCGGGAGAGCTCCCGGCTGGTTGAAGACGAGAACGCCTTCCCGGAACGCCATGATGGTCGGGATCGAGCGGATGTTCGCTGCCGCCGCGATTCCCTGTTCGGCCTCGGTGTCGACCTTCGCGTGCACCACGTCCGGGTGTTGCTCCGAGGACTTCTCGAAGGTGGGCGCGAAGCTGCGGCACGGGCCGCACCAGGACGCCCAGAAGTCGACGAGGACCACATCGTTGCCGGTCACGGTCTCGTCGAAATTCTGTTGAGTCAGGGTCTTGGTGGCCACGAGGGTCCTTTCGTTCGGGAACGGTCGTGCCAGTACAACGCGGGAGTGTCGCCGATTCTTCCCCCGCAACCGCCTCAGCCGACGCGCTCGGTGTTCCGGAAGGTGCGCCGGTACGCCTGTGGGGTGGTGTGCCGTAGGCGGAGGAAGTGCTGACGCAGCACCGCACCACCGCCGAAGCCGACCCGTTCGGCGATGACGTCGACCGACAGATCGGAATTCTCGAGGAGCTGTTGGGCGGCCAGCACGCGCTGATCGCTGAGCCACCGCGCGGGGGTGGTGCCGGTCTCGGCCTGGAATCGCCGCGCGAACGTACGCGGCGACATATTGGCCTTCTGCGCGACCGCCGTCACCGAGAGGTCGAGGGCGAGGTGTTCGGTCATCCAGTCCAGCACCGGTCCGAGGGTGTCGATCGACGTCGACGGCAACGGCATCGCGACGTACTGGGCCTGACCGCCGTCTCGATGCGGCGGGACCACCATGCGGCGGGCGATACCGTTGGCCACTCTGCTGCCCTGTTCCTTGCGCACGATGTGCAGGCACAGATCGATGCCGGCCGCGGTGCCCGCGCTCGTCAGCACGGGGTCGTCGTCGACGTAGAGGACATTGGGATCGACGGTGGCGCCGGGATGCAGTGCGGCGAGCCGCTGGGCGTGCCGCCAGTGGGTGGTGCAGCGGCGGCCGTCGAGAAGTCCCGCGGCGCCGAGAACGAAAGCGCCGTTACACAGACTCGCGACCTTCGCTCCCCGCTCGACGGCGGCACGAAGTTTGTCCAGCAACGGGTCCATGCACGGGTCGGGATCCTTCGCGCAGACGTACGACCCGTCCGCTTCCGCGTAGGTTCCGCCCGCCGGGACGATGATGAGGTCTGCGTCGTCGAGCCGGTCGAGGTCATACGGGACGTCGATGCCGTAGCCGAATCGTGTGCGGATCGGTTGGGAGACGCCGGCGACGAGTGAGAAGTCGTAGGTGGGAAGTCCGTCGTCGGATCTGTCGAATCCGAACACCTCGCAGGCGACGCCGAGTTCGAAGGCTTCGGTAAGCGGCATAAGCGGTACTACGACCTTTTTCAACACCGCACCAGTATGGCAGAAATAATTCGAACTATGACGTTTCTGCCACTATTTCTCGGAAGCTGCCGGCGTAAGGCTTAGGGCATGACAATCCTGGTTGTGGTTCTGCTCGTGTTCCTGGCACTGGCTGCCTTGGCGCTCGCCGACCGCACGCCCGACACGCACAACGACGTCACCCAGCACGGCGATTTCCGGTTTTGAGGGCGAGTCCGGTCACGGCGGGGCCGTCACGGTCCACTCGCGTTTGGCATCTCCGTCCCATCGCCGTACCACCGAGGCGCGGCCGATGATGTCGCCGCCGTCGAGTAGTCGTACGGCGTCGGCGATCTGATCCGCTGGCAGGCGCCGCGCCAGAGTGACGTGGGGAGTCCATTCACCCGGACGGATGTGCGGCGTCACCTCGGTGGCGTGCTCGGCGAGATCGAACACCGACCGGTGTAACGACAACAGGGCCTTGGACGGCACCACCAGACGCGACAACGTGACGTGCCTGCCGCCGAACATGACCAGTCCTCCCAGACGGACATGGAACGACGGGGTGGGGATACGGCGCCCCAGGAGCTCGTCGATCTCGGGCGGGATATGGCGCGCGACGAACAGTGTGACGTGCGGCCGATTCGACAGTGCGCGAACGCGAGTTCTGCTCGGCAGACCGGCGTCCCAGAGGAGTTTCCACTCGTTGCGCACGGCGTCGTCGGTCGCCTCGTCGAACAGCAGTTCCACCGACTGGACCATGGTAGGCAATGATGGCCTCATGGGTGGTCCTACGGCAAACAACTCGGATAAACGCATCGGCGTGGTCCTCGGTGACGGCATCGGTCACGAGATCGTTCCGGCAACGCAGCGCGTGGTGACCGCGGCCGTCACCGCCGCCGGTGGGGCCGACGTCGACTGGGTGACGTTGCCCCTCGGGCTCGATGCGATCGACTCCCACGGCACGCCGCTGCCGGACTCCACCCTGGCGGCCCTGGCGGAGCTCGACGCGTGGATCCTCGGTCCGCACGACAGCGCGGCCTATCCGGAACCGTTCCGCGGGCAGCTGACCCCTGGGGGAGTCATCCGCAAGGAATTCGACCTGTTCGCCAACATCCGCCCGGCCCGTTCGCTGGAGGGGGTCGCCTCGATGGTGCCGGACATGGATCTGGTGATCGTTCGCGAGAACACCGAAGGCCTGTATGCGGATCGAAATATGTTCGCCGGCAGTGGCGAGTTCATGCCCACCCCCGATGTGGCCCTCGCAGTCGGCGTCGTCACCAGGCGGGCCTGTGAACGCATCGCACACACAGCGTTCGCGCTCGCCCGGACCCGGCGGCGCCACGTGACGATCGTGCACAAGGCCAACGTCCTGTCGTTGACGACGGGACTGTTCCGTGACGTCTGCCGGGACGTGGGCGAGCGCCACTACCCGGATGTTCAGATCGATGACCAGCACGTCGACGCGATGACCGCCCACCTGGTGCGCCGCGGACGCGACTTCGATGTCGTGGTGGCGGAGAACATGTTCGGTGACATCCTGTCGGATCTCACGGGCGAGCTGTCCGGCTCACTCGGCACCGCGCCGTCGATCAACAGCTCCGACACCCAGGTCATGGCGCAGGCGGCACATGGTGCGGCCCCGGACATCGCAGGACACAACCGGGCCAATCCCACGGCGCTGATGCTGTCGGCCGCGATGATGCTCGACCTGCTCGGCGAGCGCCGAGCCGACCGGCACCTGGTCGGTGCGGCGACCCGGATCCGGGATGCCGTCCGGTCGACGATCGCGTCCGGAGTGGCCACTTCTGACCTGGGTGGACTCGCGTCGACCAGCGAATTCACCGAGACCGTCCTCGCCCGTACCCTGCGTCGGTGAAAGCGCGGTCACGGCACGGCACGGGCCGTTAATGTTCGGTAACGACGTCTGCAGATGTGGGTGCCGTAACCTACCGTTCGACTATTCGGAGTTCGCGAGTTCTCCGTCGCCGTAGCTCGTACGGTGCAACACGATTTTCGATGCATCACGATTTTTCTGGAGGACATGCCAGTGTCTGGTCGATCCGTCTTCACGCGTCGGCGCGTGGCCCGAACCATCTGTGCACTGGCGGGAAGCAGCGCGCTGCTCCTCGCCGGCTGTGCCAGCAATACCGAAGGTGGCGGTTCCCCTTCGGGTGACGCCGCCGCCACGGTGGAAGTTGAGAAGGTGGATGCCATCGCGGCCGAGTTGCCGGAGAAGATCGCGTCGTCGGGCAAGATCGTGGTCGGCGTGAACATCCCGTACTCGCCCAACGAGTTCAAGGATCCCAGCGGAAAGATCGTCGGCTTCGACGTGGATCTCGTCGACGCGGTCGGCAAGGTACTCGGGGTCACGCCGGAGTACACCGAAGCCGACTTCGACAAGATCATCCCGTCGATCCAGGCCGGCAGTTACGACATGGGCATGTCCTCGTTCACGGACACCAAGGAACGCGAGCAGTCCGTCGATTTCGTCACGTACTTCAGCGCGGGCGTGCAGTGGGCCCAGCCTGTCGGTAAGAATGTCGATCCCAACAACGCGTGCGGTCTGCGGGTCGGGGTGCAAACCACCACCATCGAGGACCTCGAGGAAGTACCCGCCAAGAGTGCCGCGTGTGTGGCGGCCGGTAAGCCGGCGATCGAGATCGTGAAGTTCGACAGTCAGGACGACGCCGCCAACGCGGTCGCCCTCGGCAAGGTCGATGCCATGTCCGCGGATTCGCCCGTCACCGCCTACGCGATCAAGCAGAGCGACGGCAGGATCGAGGCGGCGGGCGAGGTCTTCGACGCCGCGCCCTACGGCTGGCCCGTCGCCAAGGGATCGCCCCTCGGACCCGTTCTCCAGAAGGCCATGCAACACCTCATCGACGACGGCACATATCAGAAGATCGCGGAGAACTGGGGCGTCCAGGCCGGCGTCATCACGACTTCGCACATCAACGGCGCCACGAGCTGAGCGGTTGACGAGTGTCTGATCTGGAAAAGGTGCCGGGCGATGTCACGACCGCGACGGGTTCGGATCCCGAGCCGATCAAAGCGATCCCGCTGCGACGGCCCGGGCGCTGGATCGCTGCGATCGTCGTCGGGTTACTCCTCGCTCTGTTCGTCAACGGTGCCCGCACCAACGAGGCGTATCGCTGGGACATCTACATCCGCTACCTGTTCGACGCGCGAATTTCCGCAGCGGCCTGGAACACGATTCAGCTGACGATTCTGTCGATGGCGATTGCCATCGTGCTCGGCGTGCTGCTCGCTGTCATGCGGTTGTCGCCAAACCCGGTGCTCAAGGCGTCGTCCTGGGGTTATCTGTGGATCTTCCGCGGCACCCCGGTATACGTCCAGCTGGTGTTCTGGGGCCTGTTCCCGTCCATCTACAAGCAACTCGACCTCGGCATCCCCTTCGTGCACCAGTTCGTGCACATCGACCTGCAGGGCATCAACGCGGCGTTCCTGTTCGCGGTGATCGGCCTGGGCCTCAACGAGGCCGCGTACATGGCCGAAATCGTGCGGGCCGGCGTCAACTCGGTCGCCGAGGGGCAGACCGAGGCGTCGGTGGCGCTGGGCATGACGTGGTCGCAGACGATGCGGCGGACAGTGCTGCCACAGGCGATGCGGGTCATCATCCCGCCCACCGGCAATGAACTGATCAGCATGCTGAAAACCACCTCGCTGGTCACCGCGGTCCCGTACAGCCTCGAACTGTACGGCCGTGCCAGAGACATTTCGGGTGCCAACTTCCAGCCGATTCCGTTGCTGATGGTCGCGGCCACCTGGTACCTCGCCATTACGAGTCTCCTGATGATCGGGCAGTTCTACCTCGAGCGGTACTACTCGAAGGGCGCGACGCGCAAGCTCACCGCCCGGCAGTTGCAGGCGCTCGCCGACGCGCAGGGCAAGCCGCTGGTGATCGAACCCGGCCCCGAGACGCTGCCCGACACACCCGGAGGGGAACGAAAATGACGCCGATGGTCAAGGCGGACCAGGTGTGCAAGAACTTCGGTGCGCTGAAAGTACTCAAGGGCATCTCACTCGAAATCGGCCGCGGGCAGGTGCTGTGCCTGGTCGGCCCCTCGGGGTCCGGCAAGTCGACATTCCTGCGCTGCATCAACCACCTCGAGCAGGTCAATGCCGGGCGGCTCTACGTCGACGGTGAACTCGTGGGGTACTCGGAGCGGAACGGCAAGCTGTACGAACTGCATCCCCGTGCGGCGGCGAAGCAGCGGCGCGACATCGGCATGGTCTTCCAGCACTTCAATCTGTTCCCGCACCGGACCGCGCTCGAGAACATCATCGAGGCGCCCACCCAGGTCAAGCGGCTCAGCAAGAAGAAGGCCGTCGAGCGTGGACGTGAACTGCTGGCCCAGGTCGGGCTGAGCGAGAAGGCCGACGCCTACCCTGCCCAACTGTCGGGCGGTCAGCAGCAGCGGGTCGCCATCGCCCGGGCACTCGCGATGGACCCGAAGCTGATGTTGTTCGACGAGCCCACCTCGGCGCTCGACCCGGAACTCGTCGGTGAGGTCCTCACCGTCATGAAAGACCTTGCGGCAGGCGGCATGACCATGGTCGTGGTCACTCACGAGATGGGGTTCGCCCGCGAGGTGGCCGATCAACTGGTGTTCATGGACGCCGGCGTGGTGGTCGAATCGGGAGAGCCACGCGAACTGCTGGCCAATCCGCAGCACGACCGCACCAAGGCGTTCCTGTCGAAGTTGCTGTGAGCGAGCCGGCGCTCTTCGACTTCGTCGGTGTCGACGTCGAGCAGGGCGGGACCCGTGTGCTGCGCGACATCGACGTGACCATTCCGGAAGCGGGAATCACGGTGCTGGTGGGGCGTTCGGGAGCCGGGAAGTCGACGCTGTTGCGATGCTGCAACCGGCTGGAGGTCCCGACCACGGGAGTCGTTCGGTTTCGCGGACGGTCGCTGGCCGACGTGGACGTGCTGGCGCACCGGCGGACGGTGGGCATGGTGTTCCAGCAGCCCACCGCATTTCCGGGAACGGTGCTGGACAACGTCCGTGCCGCCGACCCCGGTGTCGACGAGGCGCGCGGAGGTGAGTTACTTCGCCACGTCGGGCTCGACCCCGCAATGCTCGGGCAGGTGGCCGACACCCTGTCGGGAGGCGAGATGCAGCGCATGGTCCTGGCCAGGGCGCTCGCGACCCGGCCGTCGGTTCTGCTCGCAGACGAACCGACCGCGGCCCTCGACACGGAATCTTCGGCGCAGCTCGAGTCGCTCGTGCTGCGACTGGCGAAGGAGGGGATGCCCATTCTCTGGGTCACCCATGATCTCGGACAGATGCGCCGGCTGGCAGATCACCTGGTGGCCCTCGATTCGGGGCACATCGTTTATACCGGTGCCCCCGGCGACTATTCGGACCGTCCGATGGCGGGGGAGTCGGAGACGTGAGCTCGACGATCATCGGATGGGCCGGTCTTCTCGCATCGCTGATCTTCGTCGCTGTCGCTATCGGACTCTCAGCGCAGCAACGGCTTTCGCTGACGACGCCGATCGTCGTCTCCGTGGCGCGTTCCCTCGTGCAGATGATGATCGTCGGGGTGGCGCTGGTTCCACTCGTGCGGCCACAGACCCCGCTGTGGTGGTCGTGGCTGTGGGTCATCGGCATCGTATTCTTCGCCGCGTACACGATCACGCGCCGGGCACCGACGGTCCCCGCGTTGTATGTCATCGCGCTGGCCGCCATGGCGGCGGTGGCCGTGGTGGGCCTGGCCGTGATCTTCGGCGCTCGGATCTTCGAGCTGAACGGGCGGACGCTCGTGCCCGTCGCCGGCATGATCGTCGGGAACTCGATGAAGTCCGCCGTCATCGCCGCCACGCGGGTCAGTGAGTCGGTGGCCGACCATCGCGCCGAGATCGAGGCCGGACTCGCTCTCGGGATGACACCTCGCCGCGCCTTCGATCGGCAGCTACGGTCGGCTCTGCGAACGGCTATTTCGTCCCAGATCGAGCAGACGGCAGCTCTGGGCATCGTGTTCCTGCCCGGCGCGATGACCGGTCTGATTCTCGCGGGCGTCGACCCCATGGAAGCGGTGTTCGCTCAGCTCGCACTGATGTACGTCATTCTGGCCGGCGTCGTCATCGCTGTGGTGGTGACGGGTCTCGGCACGCTGCGGAGGCTCACCACGGCCGATCAACGACTGGTACCCGTCGCCCGCGCCCGCTGACCTCTCGGGTGTCTGTGGCTGCCCCGGGCTACGGGCTGTCGGCGACAGGTTTGCGGCAACTGAAGATCGCCGTGCCGGGGAAGAGCTGGCCCCGTAGCGGGCTCCATTGACCCCACTCCCGATCGAGCCATTCGGGCCACTCGGGCTCGATGATGTCGCGCACTTCGAGTCCGGCGGCGACGATCTCGCGAACGCGGTCACCGATGGTGCGGTGGTGCTCCACGTAGGTCGGCACGCCGGCCGAGTCCACCTCCACGTAGGGCGTGCGATCGAAGTAGGGGAGCGTGACGGTGAGTCCACGCGGCCCGGGATCGTCGGGGAAGATCCAGCGGATCGGATGGTTGACGGCGAACACCCACAGACCGCCGGGCCTCAGGACCCGGGCCACCTCGCGCATGACCCCCGCGGAATCGGCAACGAACGGAACTGCCCCAAAAGCCGAACATGCGAGGTCGAAGCTTCCGTCCGCGAAAGGGAGGTGCTCGGCTCCTGCTTGAATCAGCGGCACCACCGGTCCTCCCGCACGCATGGCGTCGACGCCGCGGTCGAGCATCGCCCGCGAAATGTCGAGTCCCACCGCCCGCGCCCCCTGGCCGGCAAGCCACCGTGCGCAGGGAGCCGAGCCGCAGCCGACTTCGAGGACGTCCTTGCCGGCGACGTCGCCCAGCAGGTGGTGATCGCCCTCGTGAAGCCCCTCCGGGCACCACACGAACTCGCCGTCCGCCGCGTCCACCCCGAGGAACTCGCCATGGGTGCGGTGGTAGTCGTCGGCGTCGGCGTCCCACCATGCTCGGCTCGCGCGTTCGCTGGCCTCCGAGTCGACCCGGATGCGGCTGACTCCGGCGGTTCCGAGGACACTGTTGGCGGTGCCGTGGCGGTCGTCTTCGGGGGAGTGGGCGGGATCTGTCGCACGAGAGTCGGGCATGCGCAACAGACTAGAGCGTGGGAACGGACCCGGGTTTGCCCAGCTTGCCCAGGGGCGCGTAGCCTATTGCACGCGAGTGTCTACGTGCGCGACATCCGATTGGGTACGGTTCGAGTTTTCGTTCGGTTCCGGTCAGGTGTCGTTGCACTGTTCTCGTGCTTTGTCCGACAGAACACCATCAACCGACCACAACCCGTCCGGAGCAACTCAACATATGCCCTCCACCACCGTCACCTCGCCGCAGGTAGCCGTCAACGACATCGGCTCCGCCGAGGACTTCCTCGCCGCCATCGACGCAACGATCAAGTACTTCAACGATGGTGACATCGTCGAAGGCACCATCGTCAAGGTCGATCGCGACGAGGTTCTGCTCGACATCGGTTACAAGACCGAAGGCGTCATCCCTTCCCGTGAGCTCTCCATCAAGCACGACGTCGACCCCAACGAGGTCGTCTCCGTGGGCGATGAGGTCGAAGCTCTCGTCCTCACCAAGGAGGACAAGGAAGGCCGACTGATCCTGTCGAAGAAGCGCGCTCAGTACGAGCGTGCCTGGGGCACCATCGAGGAGCTCAAGGAGAAGGACGAGGCCGTCAAGGGCACCGTCATCGAGGTCGTCAAGGGCGGCTTGATCCTCGACATCGGCCTGCGTGGCTTCCTTCCCGCCTCGCTCGTCGAGATGCGCCGTGTCCGCGACCTCCAGCCGTACGTCGGCAAGGAGATCGAGGCCAAGATCATCGAGCTCGACAAGAACCGCAACAACGTCGTCCTCTCGCGCCGCGCATGGCTCGAGCAGACGCAGTCCGAGGTTCGCAGCGAGTTCCTGCACCAGCTCCAGAAGGGCCAGGTCCGCAAGGGCGTCGTGTCCTCCATCGTCAACTTCGGTGCCTTCGTGGACCTGGGCGGCGTCGACGGCCTGGTGCACGTGTCCGAGCTGTCCTGGAAGCACATCGACCACCCCTCCGAGGTTGTCGAGGTCGGCACCGAGGTCACCGTCGAGGTTCTCGACGTCGATCTCGACCGCGAGCGCGTGTCCCTGTCGCTCAAGGCCACCCAGGAAGATCCGTGGCGTCAGTTCGCCCGCACGCACGCCATCGGCCAGATCGTGCCCGGTAAGGTCACCAAGCTGGTTCCGTTCGGTGCCTTCGTGCGCGTCGAAGAGGGAATCGAAGGCCTCGTCCACATCTCGGAGCTGGCCGAGCGCCACGTCGAGGTCCCGGACCAGGTTGTCGGCGTCGGCGACGATGCGCTGGTCAAGGTCATCGACATCGACCTCGAGCGTCGTCGTATCTCGCTGTCGCTGAAGCAGGCCAACGAGGACTACAACGCCGAGTTCGATCCGTCCAAGTACGGCATGGCGGACAGCTACGACGAGCAGGGCAACTACATCTTCCCTGAGGGCTTCGATCCCGAGACCAACGAATGGCTCGAGGGCTTCGACAAGCAGCGTGAAGAGTGGGAGAACCGCTACGCCGAGGCTGAGCGTCGCCACAAGATGCACACCGCTCAGATGGAGAAGACCGCTGCAGACGAGGCCGCCGAGGCTGCCACCGCTGCTGCCGGCTACTCCTCGGAGTCGGGCGCAGGCGATGCCGACACCGCGTCGTCGTCCGCATCTGCTCCGGCGTCCGAATCTGCTGGTGGATCGCTTGCGAGCGATGCACAGCTCGCCGCTCTGCGCGAGAAGCTGTCGGGCAACGCCTAGTAGGCCCGCCTGACCCAGTCAGGCACAGAAAACGAGACCCCGCTCCTGCCCCGGCAGGAGCGGGGTTTTTGTCGGTGCTGCCGCCCAAAACGACTGTGGCCCGGCCTTTGGTGAAGGCCGGGCCACAGTCGCGTGGAAGGACGCTGGGGTTCAGTTCGCGGTGACGGGAATCCAGTAACTCGACGACGACGCCTGGCCCTCCGAGCGTTTACGCATCGACGCGAAGCTGTGCTTGCCCTGGCTGATCATCGCGGTGAGCCACGTCCGACGATGCTCGGCGAGTGCCGAAGCGACCGCGGGTATCTCGAGGCAATGCACGCCACCCGCGGTGCCGAGGCGGTGCCGACCGGGCTGAAGGCGTTGCTCGCGCATGGCGTTCCTCTTCTTCGAGAAGGTGCAGGTCGGGCCGTTCGCTAGAACATAACCGACCGTGCTGCCCATCGGTGGTATTTGGGATCGGTGAGTCTGCCGGTAACGGTGGGGGAGATGATGTCGGTGGGGTCGCGCAGGCGAGGGCAGGGTGGATGCCACACTGGGTGACGTGTTGAGAATCGGCCTCACCGGAGGCATTGGAGCCGGCAAGTCCACCGTGTCGAAGATCCTGGCGGAACTGGGAGCCGTGATCGTCGACGCAGACCTGATCGCCCGTGAGGTCGTCGAGCCGGGCACCCCCGGCTTGACCGCTCTCGTGGAGCGATTCGGCAACGACATCCTTACGGAGGCCGGGGCGCTCGACCGGGCGGCCCTGGCGGCACGTGCCTTCGCGGACGAGGAATCGAGGTTGGCGCTGAACTCGATCGTGCATCCACTCGTCGGTGCGCGCACGGCGGAACTCATCGATTCAGCAGCGGCCGACGCGGTGCTGGTGCAGGACATTCCGTTGCTGGTCGAGGGCGGTATGGGCGCCGCGTTCCATCTGGTCCTGATCGTGTTCGTCGACGCGGAGGAACGGGTACGCAGACTCGTCGGGTCCCGAGGCATGCCGGAAGCGGACGCGCGGGCGAGGATCGCCGCGCAGGCGGACGACGAGCAGCGGCGGGCAGCCGCGGACGTCCTACTCGACAACAGTGGGGAGCCCGGGGCGCTCGAACCCGTGGTCAGGGCCCTGTGGTCGGAGCGGATCGCTCCCTTCGCGTCCAATATCCGTACCCGCACCGTCGTGCGGCCGTTGCCTGCACTCGTGGCGCCGGATCCGCGGTGGGCGGGAGAGGCCGCGCGGTTGATCGCCCGACTGCAGTTGGTGTGCGGGGACCGCGCGGTGCGGGTCGATCACATCGGGTCTACCGCGGTCGAGGGTATGCCGGCAAAGGATGTCATCGATCTGCAGGTCACCGTTGCCGACCTCGCGACGGCGGACGACCTCGCCGAACCGCTTGCCGAGGCGGGGTTTCCTCGTATCGAGCACATCACGGCGGACGATCCCAAGCCATCCTATCTCGGTGGCGAGACCGACCCAGCGTTGTGGGACAAGAGAATTCACGGGGGAGCCGACCCGGGCCGGCCGGTCAACATTCATCTTCGGGTCGATGGATGGCCCGGACAGCAGTTCGCACTGGTGTTTCGCGACTGGCTCCGAGCCCATCCCGATGTCCGGGCCGAGTACACCGATATCAAGGAGGGCGCGGCAGACAAGGCCGCCGGCCACAGCTCGTACGAGGATGCGGTCACCGCCTACATCGACGCGAAGACTCCCTGGTTCGACACGGCCTACTCCCGGGCGTGGGAATGGGCCGATCGCGCGGGCTGGAAGGCCTGACATCACCGCCAGTCGATCGGCATTCCGAGCGAGGCCAACCACCGCCCGAGGTCGTGGCCGTGTGTGGCCAGGCCCTCGATGGCGGCGACGGCGGTACTGATCGCCTTCTCGGCGGTGGCCGTATCGAGCAGACCGGCGCTGTGCGCATCCATCAGCTCGTCCACATCCAGTAATTCGGTGCTCCGCCCGGTTCGCACGACCAGATCGAGGTAGTGGTCCTCCGACGTCCAGATGTCGTCGCCTCGGGTGAACACGCCGATGTCGACGTAGTGGTCCTGGTCCCGCCGATGCTCCGGCCGGAAATGGAAAATGGAGGCCCGGAGTCCCAGGTCGGGAAGCAGCCACGACTCGAGGTAGTCGAACTGCCGATGGTCGGCCGTCCGCGCCATGTAGAGCCCCCACGGCTCGACGCGGAATTGCTCCACCGGACGGACGAATCCTTTCGGATCCGTGTTGGTGCTGTTGCGGAGATCGAAATATTCGATCTTGGGTGGGTGCGGATGAGCAACGCCTTCCATGAGGCAGAACCTACGGCACTGCGCTGCCACCGGCGCAGGTCGGGACCTTGTCGGTCCCTGCGCTTACCCTGGTGACATGGCGTTTGCATCCGAGCACCCGGTGGTAGCACATTCCGAGTTCCGACCCATCGGTGAGATCGAGCGGTCGGAGGCGCGGTTCGAGGTCGTCAGCGATCACAAACCCGCGGGTGACCAGCCGGCGGCAATCGCGGAACTCGAGAAGCGGATCAACGCGGGCGAGAAGGATGTGGTCCTGCTCGGCGCCACCGGTACCGGCAAGTCCGCCACCACGGCGTGGCTCATCGAGAAAGTGCAGCGCCCCACGCTGGTCATGGCGCCCAACAAGACTCTAGCGGCGCAGCTCGCCAACGAACTGCGCGACATGCTTCCTCACAACGCAGTCGAGTACTTCGTGTCGTACTACGACTACTACCAGCCCGAGGCGTACATCGCTCAGACCGACACCTATATCGAGAAGGACTCGTCGGTCAACGACGACGTCGAGCGCCTTCGCCACTCCGCGACGTCGAGCCTGCTCTCCCGTCGAGACGTGGTGGTCGTGGCTTCGGTGTCGTGCATCTACGGCCTGGGCACTCCGCAGTCGTACCTCGACCGGTCGGTGCAACTCGAAGTAGGTGTCGAGGTTCCGCGCGACGCGCTTCTCCGGCTTCTCGTCGATGTTCAGTACACGCGTAACGACCTGGCGTTCACCCGTGGTTCCTTCCGGGTCCGGGGCGACACCGTCGAGATCATTCCGTCGTACGAGGAGTTGGCCGTCCGCATCGAATTCTTCGGTGACGAGATCGAAGCGCTGTACTACCTGCATCCGCTGACCGGCGACGTCGTCCGGCAGGTCGACTCCGTGCGCATCTTCCCGGCAACCCACTACGTGGCGGGTCCCGAACGGATGGAGCGGGCGGTCAAAGACATCGAAGCCGAACTCGAGGAACGCCTCGCCGACCTCGAGAACCGGGGAAAGTTGCTCGAGGCGCAACGGCTGCGGATGCGCACCCAGTACGACCTCGAGATGATCAAGCAGGTCGGATTCTGCTCCGGAATCGAGAACTACTCGCGGCACATCGACGGACGCGGCCCCGGCACTGCTCCCGCCACGCTCATCGACTATTTTCCCGAGGACTTCCTGCTCGTCATCGACGAGTCGCACGTCACCGTGCCGCAGATCGGAGCGATGTACGAGGGTGACATGTCCCGGAAACGGAATCTCGTCGAGTTCGGATTCCGGCTCCCCTCGGCCACCGACAACCGACCGCTCACGTGGGAAGAATTCACGCAGCGCATCGGGCAGACGGTGTACCTGTCGGCGACACCCGGCAAGTACGAGCTGGGCCAGGCCGGCGGGGAGTTCGTCGAGCAGGTGATCCGTCCCACCGGTCTGGTCGACCCGGAGGTGGTGGTGAAGCCCACCAAGGGGCAGATCGACGACCTCGTTCACGAGATCCGGGAGCGGGCCGACCGCGACGAGCGGGTGCTCGTCACGACATTGACGAAGAAGATGTCGGAAGACCTCACCGACTACCTACTCGAGCTCGGTATCCGGGTCCGGTATCTGCACTCGGACATCGACACGCTGCGTCGCGTCGAACTCCTCCGCCAGTTACGGCTCGGTGAGTATGACGTGCTCGTCGGTATCAACCTTCTGCGTGAGGGACTCGACCTGCCGGAGGTGTCCTTGGTGGCGATCCTCGATGCCGACAAGGAGGGCTTCCTGCGCAGCTCGACGAGTCTGATCCAGACGATCGGTCGCGCAGCTCGTAACGTGTCCGGTCAGGTCCACATGTATGCCGACAAGATCACCGACTCGATGCAGCACGCCATCGAGGAGACCGAGCGGCGCCGCGAGAAGCAGATTGCCTACAACAAGAAGATGGGCGTCGATCCGCAGCCGCTGCGCAAGAAGATCGCAGACATCCTCGATCAGGTGTACGAGGAGGCCGAGGACACCGCTGCCGGCGTCGACGTGGGTGGTTCCGGACGCAACGCCTCGCGCGGTCGCCGCGCCCAGGGTGAAGCCGGCCGCGCGGTCAGTGCGGGCGTCTACGAAGGCCGCGACACCAAGTCGATGCCGAGGGCCGAGCTGGCCGACCTGGTCAAGCAGTTGACGGATCAGATGATGAACGCTGCACGCGACCTCCAATTCGAGCTTGCCGGACGTTTACGCGACGAGATCGCGGACTTGAAGAAGGAGTTGCGTGGGATGGACGCCGCGGGCCTGAAGTAGCCGAGGCAGTACCGTCTGACTCATGGATGCACAGAGCGCCGGTCGAGCCGCTCGATCGTTGGAGTTGCTTCATTCCCTGAGCTACTTCGTACCCGAGGTCGGGGTACGACTGGCCGAGGTGGGGTTGGAGCCGGGCCGGATGGGCTACTTCGCCGGTCGGGCGGCTCCCATGGGTGCGGTGAACGCAGGGGTCGTCACCGCCGCTTTCTTCAATTTCAGCCCCGACGCCGTCGCCGCGGTGATCCCGCGGGCGTGGGATCTGGCTGCGCCGCACGTGATCGTCGAGGCTCGCTACCGTGCGGTCGGTGAGGCGTATGTCCGCCTGCTGGGGGAGTCTGTCATCGCGTCACCGGAGATGGCGGAGGCGGCCGACCTGCTGTCGACCGCGGCGCGAGGCATCCCCGGGGTCGAAGGCAGGCCGCTCTACGCCGGTTACGCGGCGTTGGAGTGGCCGTCGGCGCCGCATCTCAGCTTTTGGCATGCCCTGACAGTGTTGCGCGAGTACCGCGGCGACGGGCATACCGCGGCGTTGCAGACCGCCGGTCTGAGCGGGCTCGAGGCGCTGATCACCCATACCGCGACGGGCCGCGGGTTCCAGAAAAAGTTCGCGCTGACCCGTCGCGGGTGGAGCGAGGCCCAGTGGAACGCCGGCTGCGACAGCCTTCGTGATCGGGAGTTGCTGGACGCTCGGGGTGAACTCACCGCGGACGGCAGCGACCTGCGCAATCTGATCGAGGATCTCACCGACGATATTGCGCTCACACCGTGGGCGGCGCTCGGTGAAGATGGGGTGGCACGCGTGGTCGAGCTCGCGACGCCGTGGCGCGACACCGTCGTGGCCGCCGGGGTATTCCCCGCAGGAGTGTTCGGTCCGAAGGTCCGCACCGCGAGCTGATTTCTCTCGGGGGAGGTCACAGACGCGGACAGCGCGGCAATGTGACTGATCACGCAGGGGGGCGGTGCGTTGTGGCTTGTGCTGCAAATACCCCTATGTACGCACCGATACCGCTAGGGTCAGCGCAGTGGCCGCTGGGTCCGGACACGACGTGTGCGGGGCCCCGGCCAAGTGACCACCCCAGACATGGAGGAATGAATGAGCGCCTACCGGACCGTTGTCGTCGGAACCGATGGCTCCGAGTCGTCATTTCGGGCCGTCGAGAAGGCCGCTGCCATTGCGGGGGACGCCGGCGCCAAGCTGATCATCGCGTGTGCGTACTACCCGGCTGATCCCAAGGACGTCGGCCATGCGGCTGATGCGCTGGGCGACGAGGCCTACCAGATCACCGGTTCCGCGCCCACATACGAGATCCTGCGTACCGCGAAGGAGCGCGCCCACGCCACCGGGGCCAAGGATGTCGTGGAACGCGCAGTCGTGGGTGCGCCCGTCGAGTCCCTTCTCGCGTTGGTCGACGAGGTCGACGGCGGGCTTCTGGTGATCGGAAACCGCGGCCTCAACACGTTGACCGGACGACTGCTCGGCTCCGTTCCCTCGGATGCGGCCCGCAAGTCCACGTCCGACGTTCTGATCGTCCACACGGTCCGCTGAGCGGCGCCTGATCAGTCAGCAGTAATTCGCCTCGGCCGCATCGAGGAATACCCGCGCCACCTGCTCGGTGGTCAGGTGCGTATCCGATGCGGCCGAGGCGAACTGCGCCATCGGCGTCAAGTGCTCCATGATGGTCGCCTCATCGGTTCCCCGGGACAGCTGCCCGCAGACGCCGTTGGCGATGGCCATGACGGTGTCCGCCGGCATGGCGGGGAGTCCAGCATCGACCAATGTCTGCTGATACCGCAATCCACGGGCGTCGAGGCTGCTGGACGCAGTTGTCGTCGCTGCCGGGCTTGCCGACGTGTCGTCGGCGGCAGTGGCCTGGGAGCAGGCGCTGAATGCCACAGTTCCGAGGGCACAGGCGCACCAGATCAGCAAGCTCCGCCCGAACGACGTCACGACGGGTTCGCCGCCGTTGCGGGTGTCAGATCGGACAACGCCGCGGGCAGGGGCCGCGCGTGGACCACCCCGAGACGCTGAGTGGCGCGGGTGAGCGCGACGTAGAGGTCGTTCATTCCCCGCGGCGACTCGTCGACGATGCTCTGCGGTTCGACGATCAGCACCGAGTCGAACTCCAGGCCCTTGGCATCCTTCACGGTCAGGACGCTCACCGAATCGGAGCGAAGATCCGCGAGGGCCGACACGAGGCCGTGATCCCCGATCACGGCCGTGGTGCCAGGGCCGGTTTCCTCTGCCACACAAGCGCGGACCGTGTCCGTCACATCCGACGTGGCCACGTTTCGGGACCACGGCACGAAGCCGGATTCCCGGACCGAGCGCGGTACCGTCTGCTCGGTATCGATCTCGGCGAGCACCCGGCGCGCCGTTGTCATGATCTCTGCCGGGGTGCGGTAATTGACTGTCAGCTCCGTCAGCTTCCAGCGTTGGGCAACGTACGGTTCCAATATCCGCTGCCAAGAGGATGTTCCGGCGGGGTCACCTGTTTGGGCGGTGTCACCGACCAGGGTCATCCATCGATTCGGGATGCGACGCATCAGCATGCGCCAGGCCATCTCGGACAGCTCCTGCGCCTCGTCGACGATCACGTGTCCGTAGGTCCAGGTGCGGTCACCGGCCGCACGCTCGGCCGTCGTCTGGTGTGCTCCTACGTCGTGTCTCTCGGCGAGCTGGCTCGCGTCGATGAGGTCGTAGGCCATGAGGATTTCCGGATCCAACTCGTCTTCGAGATCCTGGGGCGCAGAACCGGTGAGAATGTCGAGTGCGCCCTGCGCATCGGCGATCTGAGCCCGCCACTGCCGCCGCGCCCGTTCCCGTTCGGCGGCGTCGTCCACTCCGAGGAGTTCGGCGAGTTCGTCCAGTAGCGGTGCGTCGGCCGCACTGAACCCTCCGGACTCGGTGCGGTGCAATGCGGCGCGTTGAGTCTCGGTCAACTGTGGCGCGGCGTCGGCCAGTCGCTTCGGCGAGGCGAACAGCTCTGCGAGGACCCGCTGCGGAGTCAGCTCCGGCCACAGAGCGCTGATCGCGCTCATGATGTCCGGGTCTTCACGCATTTCATCGCGCATGTCGGCGATGTCCTCCCGGCTGAGGAGGTTGCCGCCGTCGACGACGTTGGCGCCGAGCGTGTCGGCGAGTTGCTGGGCGAGGGCGTCGATCACCGCCGACACGAAGATCGGCCGGGCCAGGTTGTGGGGACGCCGCGACGACCGCGCCCGGCCACGGGCACGCGTGACCACCTTGCGATCCAACGTGATTCGGTAGGTGTCGAAGGTCAGCTCGATCGGCCGCGCCGGCACCTCCTGCCTGTCCCGGACCGCCTTCTTCAGCACATCGAGAATGTCGAGGGAGCCCTTGATCGTTCCGGCCTCGAGACTGTCCTCGCGCGTGGCACGGACACCGGGGTAGAGGTCGCCGATAGTGGAGAGCAGCACGCCCGTCTCACCGAGCGACGGCAGGACCTGGCCGATGTAGTCGAGGAACGTGGCGTTCGGGCCGATGATGAGGACACCGGCTTTCGCGAGCTGCTGACGGTAGGTGTACAGAAGGTAGGCGGCGCGATGTAGGGCCACAGCGGTCTTTCCCGTACCGGGACCGCCCTGCACCACGAGCACGCTCTTGTGCTCGGACCTGATGATGGCGTCCTGCTCACCCTGGATGGTCTCGACGATGTCGTTCATCTGCCCGGTGCGGGCAGCGTTCAATGCGGCCAGCAGGGCGCTCTCACCCGCGACACCGTCGGAACCGGTGACGGTCCCGGCGGCCTCCGCGGCCGCGAGATCCAAGTACTCGTCGTTGACCGCCGTCACGCGTCTGCTTCGCGTACGGATGTGGCGGCGTCGCGTCACACCATCGGGTGCGGCGGGGGTCGCGAGGTAGAACGGGCGCGCCAGAGGCGCACGCCAATCGAGCAGCATGGTCTCGTAGTCGTTTTCCTCGTCCAGGATGCCGAGACGCCCGATGTAACGGTGCTCTCCATCCAGATCGATCTTTCCGAAGCAGAGGCCGTTTTCGGCGGCGTCATACTTGGCGAGGTCCTCGGTGTAGAGCTGGTTGAACGATTCGCGCTCACTGCGTGCCTGGGGGGTACCGCCGGTCTCGAGCAGAACACGGCTCAACCGGGTGGCCGCATAGTCGCGAAGCCCGTCCAGTCGGTGGTAGAGCATCGTCACGTACTGCTGCTCGAGCTCGCGCTCGTCGCGTGACGTGTCCTGGTCGGGCAAGAGGTCTCCTTGACTGGTTCGGCTGCAGATCCGGCGCGGCTGCAAAAGTGCCTGGACAGTCTAGTCGGCCCCGGAGTGCTCCCGCCGATGTCGCAGGTCAGGGCATTCTCCGGGGCCGATCAGATGGTCTGCGGCGGGCGTCGACGCCGCAGAATGACGTCAGTGCGTCAGATCGATCTTCTTGGCGCGCGCCTTCTCCAACGCGAGCTCCGCCTTCTCGCGGGCGATTTCGGCCTGCTTACGGGCGATTTCCGCCTGCTTGCGGGCGGCCTTGCCCGCAACCTCGCTTCGTTCTACGGCCACCGTTGCCAAGTCGGCACCCTTCTCCCGAGCGAGTTCGGCCAGCACAGGGCCGCGGTCCTTGGCGACATCCACCCACTCCGCGCCGCGGTCCTTGGCGACGTCGACCCACTCCGCGCCGCGGTCCTTGGCAACGTCCACCCACTCCGCGCCGCGGTCCGCCGCGACCTTCGCGATGGGCGTCACACGTTCCTTGGCGATCTCCAGCAGGTCGGAACCGCGCTCCGCGGCTTCACCGGAAAGCACCCTGGCCCGCTCCGCCGCCGCGGCCAGAGCCTCGGCGATCTCAGGTCCGTGATGATCGTCGCTCGATCCGAGTGGAAGCGCAGCCGCCACACTGGCCTGGGCTGCTCGTGCGGCGCGGCGCCCACGCCACCCCAGCGACGGCTTGCCTTCCGTGTCGACTGCGGCGATCAGCAGACCACCGAGCAAACTGACGTTCTTGAGGAACTGGGTGCGCTGGGCAGCTTTCGCGGCCGGATCGGTCTCGTTCCAGAAGGCGTGGCCCGCCACCGTCGTGGGAATCAGGCTTCCGGCCAGCGCCAGGGACGCGAGACGAGGCGCCTTGCCCGTGGCGAGCAGAACACCACCGCCGATCTGCACGGCTGCGTTGATCTTGATCAGCGTCTCCGGGTCGGACGGGATCTTCTGTGTGACGGACTCAGGAAGCGTTTCGGTCGACTTGTCGATCAGCGGACCTGCGGCCTGGGCCCTCGGTGCCGGATTTCGGAGTGCATCGATCCCTCCGCTGATGAACACGGCCGACAGCAGTGGGCGAGCGATACGACGGACAAGCATTCCTAGCCTCCCAATCATCGAGTTTCTCCCGTCTCACACTAACGAGAGTTCGAGGCAGCCGTCCCGAGTACGACAGTCTTGTACTTCCGACCGGCTGCCCCTTCCCCAGTACCCAGTCGGGCGGTTCACCAACCGCGGTCGCGCCACTCGCCGAGGTGCGGACGCTCGGTACCGAGGGTGGTGTCGTCGCCGTGACCGGGGTAGACGACGGTGTCGTCGGGATAGCGAGCGAACAACTTCTGCTCCACATCGTTCAGCAACGACGCGAACATGTCCGCATCAGCGGTTTTGCCGACTCCGCCGGGGAAGAGTGAGTCGCCGGTGAACAGGTGAGTGCGTCCATTGCCCGCCTCCGCGAACGCCAGTGCGATCGAACCGGGGGTGTGACCCGCGAGGTGGATCACGTCGAAGGTGACCTCACCGATGGACAGGGTGTCGCCGTCGTCGAGGAGACGGTCGGGCCGGACCGGCAGTGCTTCCGCATCGAGGGGATGGGCGGCCGTGGGTACTCCGGTCGCGGTAGTGACCGCTTCGAGGGCGAGCCAGTGGTCACCGTGCTGGTGGGTCGTCACGATCAGTTCGAGGGAGGGTGCGTGTTCGCGGATCAACTGTTCGAGCCGTTCGGCCTCGTTGGCGGCGTCGATCAGGACCGATTTTCCGGTCGCGGAACAGACGACCAGGTACACGTTGTTGTCCATGGGGCCGACGGACATCTTCGTGATCGTGGCTCCGGGAACGGTCCGGCGTCGAGGCGCCGAGCCGGGGGAGACGTGGCCGGTATACGAGTCTTCTATCACCATGGGCTGCTCGGTCATGGTGGGGAGGCTACCGTCGAATACAGGCAGGTGAGTGGCAGGCGGCCATCCGTCCGGCAGAAACGTGTCGGTGGCCGCGCTTACCATGACACGGCTGGAGGACCCGACGAACGCGCAGCGTCCTCGGCCGTCGAACAATGAAGGGAATTGGAGTGGCGGATCGCCTTATCGTGCGGGGTGCCCGTGAGCACAATCTGCGAGGGGTCGATCTCGATCTACCCCGCGACAGCCTGATCGTGTTCACCGGCTTGTCGGGCTCTGGTAAGTCGAGCCTGGCGTTCGACACGATCTTCGCCGAGGGTCAGCGACGCTATGTCGAGTCGCTGTCGGCATACGCACGCCAGTTCCTCGGTCAGATGGACAAGCCGGACGTCGACTTCATCGAGGGCTTGTCGCCCGCGGTGTCCATCGACCAGAAGTCGACCAACCGGAACCCGCGTTCCACCGTGGGCACGATCACCGAGGTCTACGACTACCTTCGACTCCTCTACGCGCGGGCAGGCACGGCTCACTGCCCGGTGTGTGGTGAGCAGATCGCCCGGCAGACGCCGCAGCAGATCGTCGACCAGGTGCTCGACATGGAAGAGGGCATCCGCTTTCAGGTACTCGCTCCGGTGGTCCGCACCCGCAAGGGTGAGTTCGTCGACCTCTTCGATCAACTGAACGTCCAGGGTTATTCGCGTGTGCGGGTAGACGGGGTGGTGTATCCGCTCACCGATCCGCCGAAGCTGAAGAAGCAGGAAAAGCACGATATCGAGGTGGTCGTCGACCGTCTCACCGTCAAGGCCAGTTCCAAGCAGCGCCTCACCGATTCCGTCGAGACGGCACTGCGGCTCGCCGAAGGCATCGTCGTGCTCGACTTCGTCGATCGCGAAGAAAATGCCGCCGATCGTGAACGCCGTTTTTCGGAGAAGCTCGCATGCCCCAACGGCCATGCCCTGTCCATCGACGACCTCGAGCCGCGTTCCTTCTCGTTCAACTCCCCGTACGGTGCCTGCCCGGAATGCACCGGTCTCGGCATCCGCAAGGAAGTCGACCCCGACCTTGTCGTGCCGGACCCCGAGTTGTCTCTCGAGGACGGCGCCATCGCACCCTGGTCGATGGGGCAGAGTTCCGAGTACTTCGGACGGCTGTTGTCCGGCTTGGGAGACATCCTCGGCTTCGATATGAAGACGCCGTGGAACAAGCTTCCGGCGAAGGCGCGCCGAGCCATCCTCGAGGGTAGCGAGGAGCAGGTGCACGTCCGGTACAAGAACCGGTACGGGCGTACCCGTTCGTACTACGCCGAGTTCGAAGGGGTCATGCCCTTCCTGCACCGCCGCCTCGACCAGACCGAGTCGGATCAGATGAAGGAGCGGTACGACGGCTATATGCGCGACACACCGTGTCCCGCGTGTGCCGGCGCACGCCTGCGTCCGGAAATTCTCTCCGTCACCATTGCGAGCGAGAAGTTCGGCAAGAAGTCGATCGCTGAAGTGTGTGAGCTGTCGATCTCCGATTGTGCCGATTTCCTCAACAGCCTGACATTGGGCAGTCGTGAGGAAGCAATCGCCGGTCAGGTGCTGAAGGAAGTTCAGGCCCGTCTCGGATTCCTCCTCGACGTCGGACTCGAATACCTGTCCCTCGCGCGTGCCGCAGGCACGCTGTCCGGTGGTGAAGCGCAGCGCATCCGGCTAGCGACGCAGATCGGCTCCGGCCTGGTGGGTGTGCTGTACGTGCTGGACGAGCCGTCCATCGGCCTGCATCAGCGCGACAACCGTCGACTCATCGAGACCCTTACGCGTCTGCGGGACCTCGGCAACACTCTCATCGTGGTCGAGCACGACGAGGACACCATCCGGACCTCGGACTGGGTCGTCGACATCGGCCCGCTCGCCGGTGAACACGGAGGCAAGGTCGTCCACAGTGGCCCGTACGAGGAACTGCTCGAGTGCGAGGAGTCGCTGACCGGCGCCTACCTGTCGGGCCGCAGCCACATAGAGGTTCCGGCCATTCGGCGTCCCGTGGACCGCAAACGCCAGGTCACCGTCATCGGCGCGCGGGAACACAACCTCGGCGGTATCGATGTGAGCTTCCCGCTGGGTGTGCTCACGGCGGTCACCGGTGTCTCCGGCTCCGGCAAGTCGACACTCGTCAACGACATTCTTGCCACCGTCATGGCCAACAAACTCAACGGTGCGCGGCAGGTGCCCGGTCGTCACACCCGCATCAACGGGCTCGATCAGCTCGACAAGCTGGTGCAGGTCGACCAGTCGCCGATCGGACGCACACCGCGATCGAACGCGGCCACGTACACCGGCGTGTTCGACAAGATCCGCACTCTGTTCGCGTCCACGACCGAAGCGAAAGTGCGCGGATACCAGCCCGGCAGATTCTCGTTCAACGTCAAGGGCGGTCGGTGCGAGGCATGCTCCGGCGACGGCACCCTGAAGATCGAAATGAACTTCCTGCCCGACGTCTACGTTCCGTGCGAGGTGTGCCACGGCGCGCGGTACAACCGGGAGACCCTCGAAGTGCACTACAAGGGCAAGACCATCGCCGAAGTGCTCGACATGCCCATCGAGGAAGCCGCGGACTTCTTCCAGCCGATCACCTCGATCCATCGCTACTTGAAGACGCTTGTGGAGGTCGGACTCGGGTATGTGCGCCTCGGTCAGCCGGCACCCACGTTGTCCGGGGGTGAGGCGCAGCGCGTGAAGCTCGCCGCGGAACTGCAGAAGCGGTCGACGGGGCGCACGGTGTACATCCTCGACGAGCCCACGACTGGTCTGCACTTCGAGGACATCCGCAAGCTGCTCGGGGTCGTCAACGGGTTGGTCGACAAGGGCAACACCGTCATCGTCATCGAGCACAATCTCGACGTGATCAAGACGTCCGACTGGGTGGTCGACATGGGACCGGAAGGTGGATCCGGCGGGGGAACGGTGGTGGCCCAGGGCACCCCGGAAGAGGTGGCTCAGGTCCCCGAGAGCTACACCGGAAAGTTCCTCGACAGCGTTCTCGCGGTGACACCTGCGCAGAAGAAGAAGCCGGCCAGAGAGGGCAAGTCGGCGAAAGCTGCTTCGGCGAAATCCCCGGCCTCGCCGAAGGCCGGTTCCGCGAAAGCCACCACTGCGGTGAAGTCGGTGACGTCGCGGAAGCGGGCACCGAAGAACACCGCGGCAGTGGGCTGACGTCGACTATCGAGCGGCGGCCGCGTCGATCTCCTCGGCGAGGTCGGCCGGCCGCGACCACATCGGCCAGTGGCCGGTGGGAAGGTCGACGTAGTCGACGTTTGTGATCCGGCCCAGTTCGGCGGCCATTGGGTGGCCCACGCCGGCCAGCTGCCGGATGGCCTCGGACGGGAAGCTGGTGCAGATCACTGTGGTGGGCACCTCCAGGCGGCGGCTGTTTCTCAGTGCGAACGTGGCCCTGGCGGGCCCTGCGGGTTCGGGCACGGCTCGACTGCGGAATGTCTCGAGCATGGCCTCGTCCAGTCCCTCCAGACTGTTGCCCTCGACTTCCAGCTCCGACCAGCCGGGCAGCGGAAGCTCCGTGGCTGACGGATCGAGGTCGTTCCGCAGGGCTGCGCCGTCCTGAAGAGGACCTGAGTCGACGTAGATGACTCGCGCCAGCGCGTCCGGGATGCGATCAGTCACGGCGTAGGCCACCGGACCTGCACCGCTGTGGGCGACGAGGACTGCCCGCTCCGACGCTGGTGTGGCTGCGACCGCGCCGGCTACCGCTGAGATGTGATCATCGAGGCCTATGCCGCTGCGATCCGTATCGACCGAGTCGAGTCCCGGCAGTGTCACGGCCGTCACATGATGGCCGCGGTCCCGCAGGTCGGCCGCGACCGACTCCCAGGCCCACGCGCCGAGCCAGAAACCGGGAACAAGGACGATGTGCGCCTGCGTGGGAGCGGAAGTTGTCATCGCCTCGCCCCTCAGTACACCGGGCCGGTGTACTTCTCGCCGGGACCCTTGCCGGGTTCGTCGGGATGCGACGAAGCCTCACGGAATGCGCGCTGCAGTGCCTGCAATCCCTCGCGGATGGGTCCGGCGTGCGGTCCGAGGTATTCGATCGAGGCAGTGACCAGGCCGGCGAGTGCGGTGATGACGCGCCGCGCCTCGTCGAGGTCGAGGTGCGGACTGGACTCGGGGTCCGGATCCGACAGGCCGAGCTTTTCGGCCGCCGAACTCATCAGCATGACTGCTGCGCGGCTGATCACCTCGACTGCGGGCACTTCGGCCAGCTCACGCACTTCGGTATTCTGGTCCCCGTTGTCATTCAGGCCACCGCCGGTAAGGGCGTCGTCGGAGTTCTGCGTCATGCGGAAGAGCTTTCCATCTCGGCGTTCACCCGCAACGCACCGGTGTCGATTAGCCGACGAGGTGCGCAAATGTTACCCTTGACCCAACGACCGCCTTCGGATTTTGTCGGGGGCAGCAAGTGGAGTCCGACTCCCACCTCTGCGCGGCAGTGAAACTGCAGTTCAGTGGTCCGGTCACCTGCTTCGAGGCGTGCCTCGATTCAGGTTCCTCACGCGAGGAGATGGTGGAGCGGCGCAAGCCGTGAGATTGTCTGATCGGTCGACATCGGGCCCCGCATGGTGAATTCTCACCGCAGCGGGGCTTTTTTTGTTGGGAATCCGGGCGTACGGGCTGCTGGCGGTCTCGAGACCAGACCGTTCAACCTAGGAGGCCCCATCAGCACTGAGACCCGCATCAACGATCGCATCCGAGTTCCCGAGGTCCGCCTCGTCGGACCCGGAGGTGAACAGGTTGGCATCGTGCGTGTTGAAGATGCACTCCGCTTGGCCCTCGAGGCCGATCTCGACCTGGTCGAGGTGGCCCCCGACGCTCGCCCGCCGGTCTGCAAGATCATGGACTACGGCAAGTTCAAGTACGAGGCAGCGCAGAAGGCGCGTGAGTCGCGGAAGAACCAGCAGCTCACGGTCATCAAGGAGCAGAAGCTCCGTCCGAAGATCGACGATCACGACTACGAGACCAAGAAGCGGAATGTCGTTCGCTTCCTCGAGGCCGGGTCCAAGGTCAAGGTCACCATCATGTTCCGTGGACGTGAGCAGTCGCGGCCGGAACTCGGCTTCCGGTTGCTGCAGCGTCTCGGTGCAGACGTTGCCGATCTCGGGTTCGTCGAGACGTCCGCCAAGCAGGACGGCCGGAACATGACGATGGTGCTCGCTCCGCACAAGGGCGCGAAGACACGCGTCAAGGCGCAGGAAAGCGCAGCAGCGCCTCCGGCTCAGCGTGCAGTTCCGGCGCCGGCCGAACAGGCGCCGTCGGAGCCGGCGGGCGGAAGTGCGCCCGGCGAAGCGCCCACCAGCTAGTCCGACTCCACCAGCACGATCCGGATGTTCAGATCCGGAAACACAGAACTGAGGACTCCATGCCCAAGTCGAAGACCCACAGCGGCACCGCGAAGCGATTCAAGGTGTCCGGCACCGGAAAGATCCTGCGCCAGAAGGCCGGTCGCCGCCACTTGCTCGAGCACAAGCCCACCAAGGTGACTCGTCGCCTCGATGGCACGGCTGTCGTCAGCAAGGCTGACACCCCGCGCATCAAGCGCCTGCTCGACATCTGAGTCGACACCCCTTTTACTGACCACCCGGGGCAGCTAGCCGCCCCAAGATTGACAGGATTTTTCAGTGGCACGCGTAAAGAGGGCGGTAAACGCCCAGAAGAAGCGTCGTTCGATTCTCGAAGCCTCCAGCGGCTACCGCGGACAGCGCTCACGTCTGTACCGCAAGGCCAAGGAACAGCAGCTCCACTCGCTGACCTACGCCTACCGTGACCGTCGTGCGCGCAAGGGCGACTTCCGCAAGCTGTGGATCACGCGTATCAACGCTGCTGCACGTGCGAACGACATCACGTACAACCGTCTGATCCAGGGTCTGCGTCTTGCCGAGATCGAGGTGGACCGTAAGAACCTGGCCGAGCTCGCCGTGTCGGACGCCGCTGCGTTCGCCGGTCTCGTGGCTCTCGCCAAGGCAGCGCTCCCGGCTGATGTGAACGCTCCGGCCGGAGAAGCAGCCTGAGTCTCGCACCCCGCAGTTCAGCAGACCGGAAACGACCCGTGGACCCGCTCACCGAGCGCACCCCGCGGGTCGTTTCTGCTGTGAAGCTCCTGCGTACGGCGGAACGGCGCAAGGCAGGGCGCTTCCTCGTGGAGGGGGAGAACGCGGTGGGGGAGGCGCTGGGTACCCGCGCCGTGCACGATCTGTTCTACACCGAGGACGCGCTGCAGCGGTACGCCGAGTTGATCGGCCGGGCCGAAACCATCGGAGTTCGGACGTCGCTGGTGACGGACCGGGCGGTGCGTGGTCTCAGCGATACGGTCACTCCACCCGGACTGGTCGCCGTCTGTGACCTCCTCGACGTTCCGCTGTCGGAGGCGGTGGGTCCAGGCACGCGGCTACTCGCGGTCCCGGTCGCGGTGGCAGAACCGGGCAATGCAGGGACAGTTATCCGGGTAGCCGATGCGGTGGGTGCAGACGCTGCCATTCTGGCGGGCGACAGCGTCGACCCGCACAACGGGAAGTGCGTTCGCGCGTCCGCGGGCAGCTTGTTCCATCTTCCGCTGGTGCGTGAACGGAATACGGCTCTTGTTCTGGACGCGATCAGCGCGGCAGGCATTCAGTTGCTGGCCACCGCGGCGGACGGTGAAGTAGACCTCGACGACGCCGACGACCTGTTGTCGCGCCCGACGGCGTGGTTGTTCGGGAACGAGGCCCACGGCCTCGACGTGCACGTGGCGGCGAGGGCGGATCACCGGGTGCGCATCCCGATCCACGGCCGTGCCGAGAGCCTGAATCTGGCGACCGCGGCAGCTATCTGCCTGTACTCGAGTGCGCGGGTCCAGAACCGCACGCGAACCGACAGCTGAAACCGAAATTTTCGATCGCATAGGATTCTCCCGAGGAGCCGTTTCGGCTCGTCGAGAGTCTGCCGAGAAGAACTGAAGGAGTGGCACCGGTCGTGGCTAAAAAAGAGGGCGCTGCGTCACCCGAGGTCGATGCGAGTGCGCTCACCGAAGAGGCCTTGACTGCGGCAGCGGAAAACGCCGAGAAAGCATTCTCCGCCGCCGCGAACCTGGACGACCTCGCCAAGGCGAAAGTCGACCACATGGGTGACAAGTCGCCCATCGCCCTCGCTCGCCGTGGACTCGGAGCCCTTCCGGGCAAGGAGAAGGCCGACGCAGGGAAGCGCGTCAACGTCGCCCGCACCCGGATCAGCGCGGCCTTCGACGATCGGCGCGCCGTGCTGCTGGCCGAACGTGATGCCGCAGTGCTCGTCGCCGAGGCCATCGACGTCACGCTGCCGTCGCAGCGTCAGCCGGTAGGGGCCCGGCACCCGATCAGCATCATCTCCGAACAGGTCGCGGACGTGTTCGTGGGTATGGGCTGGGAGGTCGCCGAAGGCCCGGAAGTAGAAACCGAGCACTTCAACTTCGACGCGCTCAACTTCCTTCCCGACCACCCCGCGCGGACGATGCAGGACACGTTCCACATCGCCCCGGAGGGGTCGCGTCAGGTACTGCGCACGCATACGTCGCCGGTTCAGGTGCGCACGATGCTCTCCCGGGAACTTCCCATCTATGTGGTCTGCCCCGGACGAACCTTCCGCACCGACGAACTCGACGCCACGCACACCCCTGTCTTCAATCAGGTTGAGGGCCTCGCCGTCGACAAGGGCCTCACGATGGCCCACCTGCGGGGCACGCTCGACGCCTTCGCCCGGGCGCTGTTCGGCTCGGACACCCGAACCCGGATGCGTCCCAACTACTTCCCCTTCACGGAACCCTCCGCGGAGGTGGATGTCTGGTTCCCGAACAAGAAGGGCGGCGCCGGTTGGGTCGAGTGGGGTGGCTGCGGGATGGTCAACCCGAACGTGTTGCGCGCCTGCGGGATCGACCCCGACGTGTACAGCGGCTTCGCGTTCGGTATGGGTCTCGAACGCACGCTGCAGTTCCGGAACGGCATCCCGGACATGCGCGACATCGTCGAGGGTGACGTGCGGTTCACGCTGCCCTTCGGCGTCCAGGGCTGAGCGCGATCGCGCCGCATCCGTCCACAGTCACGACATTTCACGAACGAGAGAGCTGAGCAGACGTGCGAGTAGCGCAATCCTGGCTGACCGAGATCCTGCAGCGTGCCACCCCGGGGTGGGGCGTCACCGCGGAGGAGTTGGACGCGGGCTTCGTCCGCGTCGGTCTCGAGGTGGAGGAGGTCGATCGCCTCGAGGCCGTCGACGGCCCGCTCGTCGTCGGCAAGGTTGTCGAGATCACCGAGCTCACCGAGTTCAAGAAGCCCATCCGCTTCTGCAAAGTCGACGTCGGTCGGCCGGAACCGCAGGGCATCGTGTGCGGTGCCCGTAACTTCGCGGAGGGCGATCTGGTGATCGTCGCACTTCCCGGCGCAGTGCTTCCGGGCGGCTTCGCGATTGCGTCCCGCAAGACGTACGGCCAGGTTTCCGACGGAATGATCTGCTCGGTCGCCGAACTCGGCATCGGCAAGGACCACTCGGGAATTCTGGTACTCGAGCCGGGGGCCGCGGCTCCGGGTGCCGACGCGAATGCTCTGCTGGGTCTGGACGACACCATCATCGAGCTGAACATCACGCCGGACCGTGGTTACTGCTTCTCGGTGCGCGGGCTGACCCGTGAACTCGCGTGTGGGTTCGATCTCGAGTACCTCGACCCTGCGGTGGTGCCGGCACATCCCGCCGAGGGCGAGGCATGGCCCGTGCGCGTCGACCCCGACACGCAGGCCACCCGGTTCGCCGCACGGCGGGTCACGGGTATCGATCCGACGGCGGCCAGCCCGTGGTGGCTGCAGCGACGCCTGTTGCTGTCGGGGGTCCGGCCTATTTCGCCGGCCGTCGACGTCACCAACTACGTGTTGCTCGAGTTGGGTCAGCCACTACACGCATTCGATGCCGCAAAGATCAGCGGCGACCTCGTGGTGCGCCGAGCGGTGGACGGCGAGAAATTGACCACCCTGGACGAGGTCGAGCGGGTCCTCGACCCCGAGGACGTCGTCATCGCCGACGACTCCGGCGTCATCTCGCTCGCCGGTGTCATGGGTGGAGCGACCACCGAGGTCAACTCCGCGAGCACCGACATCCTCCTCGAAGCGGCCACCTGGAATCCGCTTGCGGTGTTCAAGACGGCACGTCGGCACAAGTTGTCCAGCGAGGCGAGCAAGCGATTCGAGCGCGTGGTCGACCCTCGGATCCCTGTGGCCGCCCTCGACCGCGCGGCGTCGTTACTGATCGAGATCGCCGGCGGACGTATCGAGCCGGTCCTCACCGATGTCGGTGGGGTCACCGGCACAGCGCCGATCCGGATGGACATCGACCTGCCGGACCGCGTCGCCGGGGTGACCTACCCGAACGGCACGGCGGCACGCAGGCTGACGCAGATCGGTTGCGACGTAGAAGTCGGCGTCAGCGACGGTGGGCACGGGCAGTTGGTGGCCACCCCGCCCTCGTGGCGGCCCGACCTCGTCCAGCCCGCCGACCTCGTCGAGGAGGTACTGCGTCTCGAGGGGCTCGAGCAGATCCCGTCGGTGCTTCCCGCGGCGCCTGCCGGCCGCGGATTGACACCCGCCCAGCGCCGCAAGCGCGCCGTCGGCCGGGCGCTCGCCTTCTCCGGATACGTCGAGGTGCTTCCGCCGGTATTCCTTCCCGCTGCCGTCTTCGACTCGTGGGGACTGGACCCGAAAGATCCGCGCCGAAACACCGTCAGGGTGCTCAACCCGCTCGAGTCGGACCGCCCGGAGTTGGCGACGACCCTGTTGCCCGGGCTCCTCGAGGTTCTTGCTCGCAACGTCTCCCGCGGCCAGCGCGACCTGTCGCTGTTCGGTATCGCCCAGGTCGTGTTGCCCGGTCCCGACACGAAGCCGGTCGGTGTCCTCCCGGTCGATCGCCGGCCGACGGACGACGAGATCGCCGAGTTGCTGCAGTCGCTGCCGGCGCAGCCGGTACACGTCGGAGCCGTGCTCACCGGGATGCGCGAACCGAGCGGACCCTGGGGTCCGGGTCGCCCCGCCGAAGCGAGTGATGCATTCGCTGCCGCTCGCGCAGTCGCGTCCGCAGCAGGAGTCGAACTCGAGTTCCGCGCAACGCAGTATTTACCGTGGCACCCGGGACGCGGCGCGGAGTTGGTGCTCGACGGGGTCGTCGTCGGGCATGCCGGTGAGCTTCACCCCGCTGTCCTCGAGCGGGCGGGGTTGCCGCCGCGCACGTGCGCTGTCGAAATCGACCTCGACGCCCTTCCGCTCGTGGAGAATCTCCCCGCCCCGAAGGTGTCGCCGTTCCCTGCTGTGCTTCAGGACGTCGCGGTCGTCGTCGATGCCGCCGTGCCCGCGGCCACCGTGCAAGAGGCTCTGCGTTCGGGTGGCGGTGAACTTCTCGAGGACATCCGTCTGTTCGATGTCTTCGAGGGGGACCAGGTCGGGCCCGGACGGAAGTCGCTCGCCTTCGCGCTCCGGTTCCGCGGAGCGGACCGCACGCTGACCGAGGACGAGGCGAGTGCAGCCCGCGACGCTGCGGTCGCGGCCGCCGCAGCCTCGGTGGGTGCCGAATTGCGCAGCTGACCCGTAGCCTGGGAACCACAGCGGGGGCGTGAGGAGCGGGACAGATGGCCGAAGTGCGCGACGTCGTAGCAGCGGCGAGTGAGCTGACCGACGCCGAGTTCCTCGCGGTGGTGCGGGCAGTCGCCGCCGGTCGCCCCGGCCTCGGGGCACTCCTCGCCGCCGTCGACGTCGGAAGCGCGGTCCCGACGGAAGACCCCGTCACCGCGGAGATCGTCCCGGACACCACTCCGCGGTTGCCCGAGCCCGACTACACCGCGGGGGGCGTCCCGACGTTCGATCGTGTGCGGGATCGGATCGAGGAGCGGGTCGGTACGGCGATCGGGTCGGCGGAATTGGCGCACGAAAGCCCGTCCGGCCGATCGGTGGACGAACAGTGGGAAGCGCGGAAGAAAGCCGGCAAGGCCAAACTGGATGAGATCAGGCGGTCACTCGGCAAGCAGTGACCGACCACGGCTCGGGGTGACCCAGACGTGAATTAGCTTGCATGATGATGCATAATCAATCGTATGACTGAGCACGCGGGAAAACCGATCAGGATTGCCGTCGCCGGCGCGAGCGGATACGCCGGAGGCGAGGTGTTGCGTCTGCTGCTGGGGCACCCGTCCTACGCCGACGGGTCCCTCCTCATCGGCGCGCTCACCGCCGGCGGTAGCGCCGGATCGAGTCT
Source organism: Rhodococcus sp. MSC1_016 (assembly GCF_023667485.2). Lineage (NCBI taxonomy): Bacteria > Bacillati > Actinomycetota > Actinomycetes > Mycobacteriales > Nocardiaceae > Rhodococcus > Rhodococcus sp. MSC1_016. Next base: position 2,661,424 of record NZ_JAMOZI020000001.1, on the reverse strand, counting down.
CGGCTCACATCACCCGCATCTCCTCCCGCTCGCCGACCGCATTCTCGAGGACACCACAGTCGAGACTCTCAGCGGCCACGATGTCGTCTTCCTCGGTTTGCCCCACGGCAATTCGGCGCAATACGCGAAGGCCCTGCCCGAATCCACCGTGATCATCGACTGCGGCGCCGACTTCCGGCTCTCCGACGCCGACGACTGGGAGCGGTACTACAAGAGCCCACATGCCGGCAGCTGGCCCTACGGACTTCCCGAGCTACCCGGTGCGCGCGAAAAGCTTACGGGCGCGACACGGATCGCCGTTCCGGGCTGCTTCCCGACGGTGTCGAGCCTGGCGCTTGCCCCCGCCGTCGCGGCCGGTGTCGTGGAACCACGTGTCACGATCGTCGCGGTCACCGGGGCGTCCGGTGCGGGCCGCGCACCCAAGGCGGATCTACTCGGCTCCGAGGTGATGGGCTCGGTGCGCGCCTATGGAGTCGGCGGCGTACACCGGCACACTCCGGAGATCATTCAGAACCTGTCCGCACTCGCAGGTGAACGGGTCACCGTGTCGTTCACCCCCGTGCTGGCGCCGATGCCCCGCGGCATCCTCGCCACCTGCACCGCAGTGACCACCGCATCCGAGGACGAAATTCGGGCGATCTACGAAAAGGCCTACGCCGACGAACCTTTCGTGCACGTGCTTCCGGCGGGAATGCTGCCGCAGACGGGCGCGGTCACCGGGTCCAACGCCGTTCAGATCGCTGTCGCAGTCGATGCGGACGCCGGTCAGCTCGTCGTTGTCGCCGTGATCGACAATTTGACCAAGGGCACCGCCGGAGGGGCCGTGCAATCGATGAATCTCGCGCTCGGGTTACCCGAGACCGCCGGGCTTTCGACAGTGGGAGTCGCACCGTGAGCAACGACAGAATCGACACCGCCTACACCCGCGACATCGCGGGCGGCAAACTCGTCCGCACCCAAGGGGTGTCCGGTCCGGCCGGGTTCCGGGCGTCGGGGATCAAAGCGGGCATCAAGGCCAACGGAAACGCCGATCTCGCGCTCGTGCTCAACGAAGGTCCCGAGCTCGCAGCTGCGGGGGTGTTCACCACCAACAAGGTCAAGGCTGCCCCGGTGCTGTGGTCACAGCAAGTCCTGACGACGGGCCGGCTGCGCGCAGTCGTACTCAACTCCGGTGGGGCCAACGCTTGTACTGGCGCCGGCGGATTCCAGGACACGCACAGGACGGCCGAGGAAGTCGCGTCCGCGCTCAGTAACTGGGGAACCGAGACCGGCGCGGTCGAGGTCGCGGTGTGCTCGACGGGTCTGATCGGCGACCGGCTGCCCATGGACAAGCTTCTTCCCGGCGTCACCGAGGCGGTGCACGAACTGGCCGGCGGCATCTCGGGTGGCACGGACGCGGCATACGCCATCATGACCACCGACACCGTTCCGAAACAGTCAGCCCTGCACCACGCTGACAAGTGGAATGTCGGCGGGATGGCGAAGGGCGCCGGCATGCTCGCCCCCGCGCTGGCCACCATGCTCTGCGTCATCACCACCGATGCGGTGGCCACCGCCGCCCAGCTCGATGCGGCTCTGCGCGCGGCCACCCGCGTGACTTTCGACCGCCTCGATGTCGACGGTGCGACGTCGACCAACGACACTGTGCTGCTCTTGGCGTCGGGTGCGAGCAACGTCGCCCCCAGCCAGGCGGAACTCGATGCCGCGGTCACCGCGGTGTGTGACGACCTCGCAGACCAGATGATGGCCGACGCGGAGGGAGTCACCAAACGGGTGCGCGTCACCGTCCGTGGAGCCGCAAGCGAGAACGACGCCCTGATCGGTGCCCGAACCGTGGCCCGCGACAGCCTTGTCAAGACGGCAATCTTCGGCTCCGACCCCAACTGGGGGCGTGTGCTCGCCGCCATCGGTATCGCACCGATCGAGTTGGACCCGGACAAGATCGCGGTCTCGTTCAACGGGTCCCCGGTCTGTATCGACGGGGTCGGTGCGCCCGGCGCCCGTGACGTGGACCTGAGCGGTGTCGACATCGCCCTCGACATCGACTTGGGTGTCGGCGCGCATGCCGTGACCATCCGGACCACGGACCTCTCACACGCCTACGTCGAAGAGAACTCGGCGTACTCGTCATGACCCCGGGCAGCGAAACACTGGTCGGAATCACCGATCACCAGAAGGCACACGTGCTCGCCGAGGCCCTGCCGTGGCTGCAGCAGTTCCGTGGCAAGGTCGTGGTCGTGAAGTACGGCGGCAACGCCATGATCGACGACGCACTGAAGACGGCGTTCGCGGCCGACATGGCGTTTCTCCGCACGGTGGGAATCCACCCGGTCGTCGTGCACGGCGGCGGACCCCAGATCAATGCCATGCTTGCCAAGCTCGGAATGACCGGCGAATTCAAGGGTGGATTCCGGGTCACCACGCCCGAGGTGATGGACGTGGTACGGATGGTGTTGTTCGGCCAGGTCGGCCGCGAACTCGTGGGGCTGATCAATGCGCACGGGCCCTACGCGGTCGGCATTTCCGGCGAGGACGCCCACCTGTTCACTGCGACCAAGCGCACCGTGATGGTCGACGGGAATCCCACCGACATCGGCCTCGTCGGTGACGTCACGACGGTCAGTCCGGACGCGGTGCTCGACCTGATCCATGCCGGCCGGATACCGGTGGTCTCCACCATCGCGCCCGATTCGGACGGCGTGGTGCACAACATCAACGCCGACACGGCGGCAGCGGCGCTCGCCGAGGCGATCGGTGCCGAGAAGCTGGTCGTCCTCACCGATGTCGAGGGGTTGTACACCAACTGGCCGGATCGGGATTCGCTGGCCACGCAGATCGACGCTGCGGCGCTGGCCCAGCTCTTGCCGAGTCTCGACGCCGGAATGGTGCCGAAGATGGAGGCCTGCCTCCGGGCTGTCCGCGGCGGTGTACCCACCGCGCACGTGGTCGACGGGCGCATCCCACATTCGGTGCTGCTCGAACTCTTCACCGGTGAGGGCATCGGAACCATGGTGACCCCGACACCGTCGTCATCTACCGAGGGAGTTGTGTCATGACCGGAACTCCGGAACTTCAGCAGCGGTGGTCGGGCGCGCTGATGAACACGTACGGCGTCCCCCGGGTCGCGCTGACGGGCGGCCGCGGTGCCGTGCTGACGGACGCGGAAGGTAAGCAGTACGTCGACCTTCTCGCCGGCATCGCTGTCAACATCCTCGGACACGCGCATCCGGCGATCATCGAGGCGGTCACCCACCAGCTGTCGACGCTGGGACATGTGTCCAACCTCTATGCCAGCGAACCCGCGATCGCCCTGGCGGAGGAATTGCTCTCGCACCTGGGCGCACCCGGCCGGGTCTTCCTGTGCAATTCGGGGACCGAGGCCAACGAGGCGGCTTTCAAGCTCGCCCGCGCGACAGGTCGCTCCAAGATCATCGCCGCGGAGAACTCCTTCCACGGCCGCACCATGGGCGCGCTGGCGCTCACCGGGCAGGCAGCCAAGCGTGCCCCGTTCGAACCGATGCCGCCCGGTGTCGAGCACGTGCCGTACGGCGATCTCGATGCGCTGGACCGCGCCGTCGACGAAGACACCGCGGCGGTCTTCCTCGAACCCATGATGGGTGAGGGCGGCGTCGTCGTTCCTCCGGAGGGGTATCTGGTCGGTGCAAGGAAGATCACCGCGGACCGCGGTGCGCTGCTGGTGCTCGACGAGGTGCAGACCGGGATCGGCCGGACGGGTTGGTTCTATGCCCATCAGTCCGTCGGCATCATTCCCGACGTCATGACGCTGGCAAAGGGACTCGGTGGGGGAATGCCGATCGGCGCCTGTATCGCCACGGGCGCGACCGCAGATCTGTTCGGTCCCGGTAAACACGGCACCACCTTCGGCGGGAATCCGGTGTGCGCGTCCGCGGCGCTCGCCGTGCTCCGCACGATCGCCGAGGAAGACCTCGTCTCCCGCGCCGACGCACTCGGGAAGTCGCTGTCTGCGGGTATCGAGGGGCTCGGACACCCCTTGGTCGACCACGTCCGCGGCGCTGGGTTGCTGCTCGGCATCGTCCTCACCCGGGACGTCGCACCCGCAGTGGAGAACGCGGCGCGCGAGGCCGGTTACCTGCTCAATGCTGCACAGCCCGGTGTCATCCGGTTGGCTCCACCGCTGGTGCTGACCGACGATCAGGCCGAAGGCTTCGTTGCGGCACTGCCCGCAATCCTCGACAACGCGCAATCGGCCGCTCAGCCGGGAAAGCAGTGACGATCGTGGTGAAACACTTCCTACGGGACGACGACCTGACCCCTGCCCAGCAGGCCGAGGTTCTCGACCTCGCAGCCCGGCTCAAGAAGGATCCCTTCGCGGAGCGCCCGCTCGAAGGCCCGCGCGGTGTCGGCGTCATCTTCGAAAAGAACTCCACCCGTACCCGGTTTTCGTTCGAGATGGGCATCACCCAACTGGGCGGCCACGCAGTGGTGGTCGACGGACGCAGCACCCAGCTCGGCCGCGAGGAGACACTCCAGGACACCGGCCGGGTGCTGTCGAGGTACGTCGACGCAGTCGTCTGGCGGACGTTCGGGCAGAAGCGCCTGGAGTCGATGGCCTCCGGGGCGAGCATTCCGATCGTGAACGCCCTGTCCGACGAGTTCCATCCCTGTCAGGTCTTGGCCGACCTCCAGACACTGGCCGAGCGGAAGGGATCGTTGAAGGGTCTGAAACTGACCTACCTCGGGGACGGCGCCAACAACATGGCCCACTCCCTCATGCTCGGCGGAGTCACCGCGGGCGTCGACGTCACGATCGCCAGCCCGGACGGATTCGCGCCGTTGCCGTGGGTAGTCGAGGTGGCGCGGGCACGCGCGGCCGAGACCGGTGCCACGATCACGCTTACGGGCGATGCGCACTCGGCGGTCGCGGGCGCGGACGCACTCGTGACCGACACGTGGACGTCGATGGGACAGGAGAACGACGGGCTCGACAGAGTCGGACCGTTCCGCCCTTTCCAGGTCGACGAGGCACTGCTCGCGCGAGCCGATTCCGAAGCTGTGGTTCTGCACTGCCTTCCCGCCCACCGCGGGGAGGAGATCACCGACGCTGTGCTCGACGGACCGCAGAGCGTGGTGTGGGACGAGGCCGAGAACCGGCTTCACGCGCAGAAGGCGCTTCTGGTGTGGCTTCTCGCACAACGATCCGGGGATCGTCCGTGAGTCCGGTTCCGCCACATCGAGTGGGTGCCACCAACGCGGCGACCGCGCCGACGCGGGCAGGGCGTCAGGCCCGGATCGTGGCGATCCTCTCGACCAACCCGGTCCGCAGCCAGACCGAGCTCGCGTCCCTGCTGGCCGCCGAAGGGATCGACGCCACCCAGGCCACGCTCTCCCGTGACCTCGAAGAACTCGGGGCCGTCAAGCTGCGCGCGGCCGACGGTGGCGCCGGCGTGTACGTGGTACCCGAGGACGGGAACCCGGTGCGCGGAGTCTCGGGCGGAACGGACAGATTGGCGCGATTGCTGGGGGAGTTGCTGGTGTCCACGGACTCGAGTGGCAACCTGGCGGTGCTGCGAACGCCTCCCGGGGCGGCGCACTATCTGGCGAGTGCACTCGATCGGGCATCATTACCTGACGTCGTGGGAACCGTAGCCGGCGACGACACCCTTCTCGTGGTGGCCCGTGAGCCGCTGACCGGGGCGGAACTCGCGGCGAAGATCGAATCCCTCGCCTGACAACTGAATCATCTCTACAGATCTTCAACCTAAGGAGCACAAGGACCATGGCCGATCGCGTCGTACTCGCCTACTCGGGCGGGCTGGACACCTCAGTCGCCATCAGCTGGATCGGCAAGGAGACGGGCAAGGAAGTTGTTGCTGTCGCCATCGATCTCGGCCAGGGCGGCGAGGACATGGAGGTCGTGCGCCAGCGTGCGCTCGACTGCGGCGCGGTCGAGTCGGTCGTGGTGGATGCACGGGACGAATTCGCCGACGAGTACTGCCTCCCGACCATCCAGGCCAACGCCCTGTACATGGATCGTTACCCCCTGGTGTCGGCGATCAGCCGCCCGTTGATCGTCAAGCATCTCGTCGACGCGGCCCGCGCCTACGGCGGCACCACCGTCGCACACGGCTGCACCGGCAAGGGCAACGACCAGGTCCGCTTCGAGGTCGGGTTCGGTTCGCTGGCCCCGGACCTCGACGTGATCGCGCCCGTTCGCGACTATGCCTGGACCCGTGAGAAGGCCATCGCGTTCGCCGAGGAGAACGAGATCCCGATCAATGTCTCGAAGAAGTCCCCGTTCTCGATCGATCAGAACGTGTGGGGCCGCGCGGTCGAGACCGGCTTCCTCGAGGATCTGTGGAATGCACCGACCAAGGACGTCTACGACTACACCCAGGACCCGACCGTCAACTGGCAGGCCCCGGACGAACTGATCATCAGCTTCGAGGAAGGCCGCCCCGTCGCGATCGACGGCAAGCCGGTGTCGGTCCTCGAAGCGATCCAGGAACTGAACCGTCGCGCCGGCGCTCAGGGGGTCGGTCGCCTCGACGTCGTGGAAGACCGGCTGGTGGGCATCAAGAGCCGCGAAATCTACGAGGCTCCGGGCGCCATGGTGCTGATCAATGCGCACCAGGAACTCGAGCACGTCACGCAGGAACGCGAACTCGGCCGCTACAAGCGGCAGACGGAACAGCGCTGGAGCGAGCTGGTCTACGACGGCCTGTGGTTCTCGCCGCTGAAGGTGGCACTGGACACTTTCATCGCGAAGACCCAGGAGCGCGTCTCGGGTGACATCCGCCTGGTTCTGCACGGCGGCGCGATCATCGTCAACGGCCGCCGGAGCAACCAGTCGCTCTACGACTTCAACCTGGCCACCTACGACGAGGGCGACACCTTCGACCAGTCGTTCGCCAAGGGGTTCGTGCAGATCCACGGTCTGTCCTCGAAGGTCGCCGCGAAGCGCGATCTGGGCCTGTAGGCATGACGGCGCACGGCACCAACGAAGGTGCGTTGTGGGGCGGTCGGTTCGAGTCCGGACCCGCCGCCGCCATGGCGGCCCTGAGCAAGTCGACCCACTTCGATTGGGTTCTCGCACCCTATGACGTGCGGGCGTCGCAGGCGCACGCCCGGGTCCTGCACAACGCGGGACTGCTCAGTGTGGAGGACCTCTCGACGATGCTGGGTGGGCTGGACAGCCTGGCAGCCGATGTGGCGAGCGGAACATTCGGTCCGAGTGAATCCGACGAGGACGTGCACGGCGCCCTCGAACGGGGCCTGATCGATCGGGTCGGCCCGGAAGTCGGGGGCCGCCTGCGGGCGGGTCGCTCACGGAATGATCAAGTGGCGACGCTGTTTCGCATGTGGTTGCGGGATGCGGTCCGCCGGGTCGCGGCCGGGGTGTTGGACGTCGTGGATGCGCTCGCGACGCAGGCGGCCGCGCATCCGTCCGCGGTGATGCCCGGCAAGACGCACCTGCAGGCCGCGCAGCCGGTTCTGCTGGCACATCATCTGCTGGCGCACACGCACCCCTTGCTGCGAGACGTGCAGCGCCTGCGGGACTTCGACGTGCGAGCCGCGGTGTCCCCGTACGGATCGGGGGCGCTCGCCGGGTCCTCACTCGGACTCGACCCCGAGGCGATCGCCGCGGAACTCGCGTTCGACTCTTCGGCCGAGAACTCGATCGACGCGACGTCGTCGCGGGACTTTGCGGCCGAGGCCGCGTTCGTGCTCGCGATGATCGGCGTGGATCTGTCGCGGATGGCGGAGGAGGTCATCCTCTGGAGCACCCCGGAATTCGGCTACATCACGCTGGCCGATGCCTGGTCGACGGGTTCGTCGATCATGCCGCAGAAAAAGAATCCGGACGTGTCCGAGCTGACTCGCGGAAAGTCGGGCAGGCTGATCGGCAACCTGACGGGTCTGCTGGCCACGTTGAAGGCGCAGCCGCTCGCTTACAACAGGGACCTGCAGGAAGACAAGGAACCGGTTTTCGATTCGGTGGCACAACTCGAAATGCTGCTGCCTGCGATCACCGGGCTGATTTCGACTCTCGAGTTCCACACCGACCGGATGGCGGAATTGGCGCCCGCCGGTTTCACGCTGGCCACGGATATCGCCGAGTGGCTGGTACGCCAGGGCGTACCGTTCCGCGTCGCCCATGAGGCGGCGGGTGCCTGCGTGCGTGTCGCCGAGGCACGAGGTGTCGGCCTCGAGGATCTCACCGAGGAGGAACTGGCAGCAGTCGATCCTTCCCTGACGCCGGACGTTCGGGAGGTGCTCACGGTCGAGGGCTCGATTGCGTCGCGCAACGCCCGCGGTGGCACCGCCGGTATCCGGGTAGCCGAGCAGTTGGGTGGTGTTCGCCAACTCTCCGAGTCCATGCGGGAATGGTGCCGGTGATGCCTCCGTCGTCGACCCTCCAATAGGGCAGTGTGACGCGTCGGGAGCAGTAGGGTGAGGGCGGCGGCAGTGAGACGTACGTCGCGGTTCGAGAGTCTGGGAGAGTATTCGTGGGTTTTTCTACCGAAACGGTAAAGGGCCCGATCCGTCGGGTAGTGGCGACGGCGCAGAACGGTTTGGAGGTAGTCCGCCTCGGCGGACTCGAGACAGATCTGACCACCTCGCCGTTCGAGGTGGTCGAACGGCGGCCTATGTATCGACTCCGGCGATACTTCCCCGACACCGACCCGGCGGAGGTCGGCCCTCCCATCGTGCTGGTGCCGCCGATGATGATGTCGGCCGACGTCTACGACGTGACCCGCGATCAGGGCGCCGTGGGCATCCTGCACGAAATGGGGATCGATCCCTGGGTTGTCGACTTCGGGTCGCCGGACACCGAAGAGGGGGGATGGGACAGAAATCTCGCCGATCACATCGTCGCGATCAGCGAGATCATCGACAAGGTCCGTGCCCACACCGGCCGCGACGTCCATCTCTCGGGGTATTCGCAGGGTGGCATGTTCGCCTACCAGGCGGCTGCTTACCGCCGCAGTCGCAACATTGCGAGTCTGATCACCTTCGGCAGCCCCGTGGACACTCTGGCCGGTCTGCCGTTCGGAATTCCCGCCGGATTTGCCAGCGACGCAGCCGCTTTCCTCGCGGACCATGTGTTCAACCGTCTCGCGGTGTCCGGGTGGATGGCGCGCACCGGTTTTCAGCTCCTCGACCCGGTGAAGACCCTCAAGTCCCGTCTCGAATTTCTTCGGCAGCTGCACGACCGGGAGGCGCTCCTCCCACGGGAACAACAGCGCCGGTTTCTCGCGACCGAGGGATGGGTTGCCTGGTCGGGTCCCGCAGTGGCGGAGCTGCTCAAGCAGTTCATCGTCCACAACCGGATGATGACCGGCGGTTTCGTCATCAAGGACCGCGTCGTGTCACTCGCCGAGCTGACTTGCCCGATCATGGCGTTCGTCGGTGAAGTAGACGACATCGGGCAGCCGCTCGCGGTCCGCGGGATTCGCCGGGCCGCACCGCGTGCCAATGTGTACGAATCTACTTTGAGGGTAGGGCATTTCGGGCTCGTGGTCGGTTCAGCGGCGGCCGCGCACACATGGCCGACCACCGGTGAATGGGTGCGGTGGAACGAGGGTATGGGGCCAAAACCGTCCACTGTGGATCTCATGCGGTACGACGAACACTTCGGCAGCGAGACCGGAGTGTCGATCAGCGATCGCATCATCCACACGGTGGCCTCGGTCGCGGAAGTCGGTGTGGGGGTCGGCAAAGGGATCACAGGATTCGCCTCGGGAGCAGTTCGCGGCACGGTGGAACTGTCCGGTGAGGCCACGCGCGCTCTTCCGCGTCTCGCGCGTCTCGGCCAGATGCAACCGCACACTCAGATCTCCCTCAGCCGGCTTCTGGCGGAGCAGCGTCGGAAGGCGCCGAACGGTGAGTGCTTCCTCTTCGACAACCGGGTACATACCTACGAGGCGGTGAACCAGCGGATCGACAATGTCGTTCGCGGATTGATCTCCGCCGGCGTGCGGCCCGCTGCACACGTCGGTGTGGTCATGGAAACCCGGCCGAGCGCGCTGGCTGTCATCGCGGCGCTGTCCCGGCTCGGCGCCGTGGCAGTTCTCCTTCCTCCGGGCCGCGAAATCCACACCGCAATCCGGATCGACGGGGTCGAACGCATCGTCACCGATCCTGAGAATCTCGACGCCGCCCTCGCCACCGGAATGCAGGTTCTCGTCCTCGGTGGGGGAGACCTCCGCAGTCTCGATGTCGAGCCCGGGTCGAACGTCGTCGATCTCGAGCAGATCGACCCGGAGTCCGTCGCTCTGCCAGGCTGGTACCGGCCCGACCCCGGGCTGGCACGAGAGCTGGCCTTCATTATCTGCAGTGAATCCAACGGGCACTGGGAGACCAAGCAGATCACCAACTACCGTTGGGCGCTGTCTGCCTTCGGTACCGCCTCGGCCGCTGATCTCGATCGCGGCGACACGGTGTATTGCATTGCTCCCCTGCATCATTCATCCAGTCTCCTCGCGGCAGTGGGGGGAGCGGTGGCGGGCGGCTCACGTATCGCCCTGTCGAAGGGCCTCGACGCCGAGCGCTTCACCGAGGAGGTCCAGCGTTACGGCGTGACCGTCGTCAGCTACACGTGGACGATGATGCGTGAAATCCTCGATGCGGAAAGCCTCGATCTGCTCGGTAACTACCCGATCCGCCTGTTCCTCGGTTCCGGTATGCCACAGGGGTTGTGGCGGCGCACCACCGAGTGCTTCGCGCCCGCGAAGGTGCTGGAGTTCTACGCGTCGACCGAAGGTGATGTCGTTCTCGCGAACGTCGCAGGCGCCAAGATCGGGTGCAAAGGCAGGCCGTTGCCGGGTAGCGCCGAGGTGCGACTGGCCGCATACGACCCGATCTCCGGACGTCTGCTCGAAGACGACCGGGGCTTCGTCCGCGAATGTGCGGACAACGAGGTCGGTCTACTCCTCGGCAAGGCGGGCGTGCACGGTGAAATGTCCGGTGTGGCCATGCGGGGCATCTTCGCTGCCGGCGACGCGTGGATCGCGACGGAAAACCTCTTTCGCCGCGATGCAGACGGTGACTACTGGCTGGTCGATCACAAGAAGACCGTCATCACCACCGCCCGAGGACCTGTGTTCACGCAACCGATCGTGGACGCCCTGGCGGCCGTCGACAGGATCGACCTGGCCGTGGCCTACGGTATCGAGGTCGGCGGCAGCACGTTGGCGGTTGCGGCCTTCACCCTCCGCGACGGACGCCCGCCACGGCTGGCCGATGTGGCGGAGGCCATTGAAGCACTCCCGTTCGGGTGGCGTCCCGACATCGTCCATGCGGTGGACACCATTCCGCTGGGCTCGTCGTTCCGCCCCAATGCCGACGGTCTGAGTGCGGCAGGTTTGCCGAAGCCGGGCACCCGCGTCTGGTATCTCGACGCGACCTCACAGGAGTACAAACGGCTGACGAAAGCAGTAGCAGCGCAGTTCCACGACGGCTCGGCCGGCATGCCCGCTGGTGCGCGGTAACCTGAGGCTGCTCACCCGAACGGTTGGAGAGGACATCCGTGGTTATTGATCCGACACTGCTCAGCATTCTGGCGTGCCCGCAGGACAAGGGCCCGCTCCTGCTGGTCGGAGACGAGTTGCTCTACAACCCTCGACTTCGGCGCGCTTATCCCATCGAGAACGGGATCCCGGTCCTCCTCATCGACGAGGCGCGGGACGTGGACGCCGAGGAGCACGAGCAGCTGGTCGCCCGGGCATCTGCGCAGTCGTGATCGCGGCGCGTTGAATCAGCCCGGCACGGGTCCGGTGAGATAGCGCTGGAGCGTCGGCGCTATCACGTCGACCAGATCCTCGATCGGGAGAGAAGCGAGGGGTTCGAACTCGAGGATGTACCGGGTCACCAGAATCCCTACCATCTGCGACGCCACCAGCTGCATACGCAGGATCCCGGTTCCGGGTGGCTCGTCGACTCTCGGGCCGAGGTCACGAAATACCACTTCCACGAGGAAGGTTCGGATCAGGGTCGGTTCGTTGCCCGCCATCGCGGAACGGAACGCCGCGACAACTGCCGGTCGGTGCGGTGACTCCCAGACCGAGAAGACAGCTTCCGCGAGATGGCGCCCGACCTCGTCGGTCGGGATGTCGAGGACCGGTGCAATCACCTGGGTGGGGTCGACGGGAATGTCGACGGAGTCGAGGAACAACTGGCGTTTGGTCCCGAAGTAGTGATGCACGAGCGCCGCATCGACGCCTGCACTCAGGGCGACTGCACGCACACTCGTTTTGTCGAACCCATTCTGTGCGAACAGCTTTCGTGCGACTGCCAGTATCCGAGATCGAGTGTCCTGATTTCCGGGTCTGCGGCCCGAACGCGTTCGTGCGCGTGGTGCCGTCATGGTGTGCGACGCCTCAGTGTGGCGGCTCCGAGCGACAGCGCGAGTAGTGCGAAGGCGGCGACCACGGTGAGATCGCGCCACATGATTCCGGTGGTACCCGGGTGGGTCGCGACCTGTTGGAGCGCTTCGACGGCGTAGCTCAGTGGCAGGACGTTGCTGATCCATTCGAGCCAGGTGGGGAGCTGATCGCGGGGGACGAGCAGCCCGCACAGGAACAGTTGGGGAACCACGATGACGGGCATGAACTGCACGGCCTGGAACTCGGTGCGGGCGAAGGCGCTGCACAGGAGACCGAGCGCAACACCGAGAATCGCGTTCAGTACCGCGATCAGCAGAACCCAGCTCACGCTGCCTTCGGTGTCGAGACCGAGTAAGCCGAATGCGACGGCGCAGGCCAGTGCGGCTTGTGCGGCGGCTGCCGTGGAAAAGGCTGCCGCGTAGCCGCCGAGAAGGTCCAGTTTGCCCAGTGGTGTCGTGAGGAGGCGTTCCAGGGTTCCCGACGTGCGTTCGCGTTGCATCGCAATCGACGTGACGAGGAACATCACCACGAAGGGAAGGATGCCGAGCATCGTGATCGCGACCCGCTCGAAAAGCGATTGTTGGCCGGGGGCCGCCGGCACGTTCTGGTACAGGAAATACAGCAGCACCATCAGCAGGCTCGGTACTACGAGGATCATGGCGACCGTGCGATGGTCGGCCCGCAACTGCGCGAGTATCCGACCTGCCGTTGCGAGGAAGATTCTGGCATTCATCAGTTTTCACTTCCCACCTGTGATGTGCGGATCAAGGTCAAGAAGGCGTCTTCGAGGCTCGACTCACCGGTCTGGCGGCGCAGGCCGGTGGGAGATTCCTGCGCGAGTACGTGCCCGTCGCGCATCAGGAGCTAGCGAATCGCAGTGTTCGGCCTCGTCCATCACATGGCTGGACACCAGGAGGGTCGTTCCTCCGGCAGCGAGGGCCTCGAACCGCTCCCACAGTTCGACACGAAGCAACGGATCGAGGCCGACGGTGGGCTCGTCGAGTACGAGGATCTCCGGGTCCGCGACCAGTGCGCAGGCGAGTGAAGCTCGTCCGAGTTGGCCCCCGGAGAGGTCCGCTGCTTTCTGGCCGGCGAACCGGGTGAGTCCGACAGCGTCGATCGCGTCGGTGACCGCACCTGCCGGCCGGCCGTAGAGCGCGGCGTAGTACGCGACGTTCTTCTTGACGGTGAGGTCGGTGTACACGCTCGGTGTTTGGGTGACGTACCCCACTCGGCTCCGTAGCGAGACCGAACCAGCGGGCGATCCCAGGACGGTGACGGAACCGGACTCCACGATTTGAGTACCGACCACGCACCGCATCAGTGTCGTTTTGCCGCACCCGGAAGGACCGAGAAGTCCGGTGATGGACCCGCCCGGTACTTGCACGTCGACGCCGTGCAAGACCTCGTTCTTTCCTCGCCGTACGCGGAGATCCCGGATGTCGATCGCAGGGCTGCCGTTCATGGCGTGCCTCAATTCATCACTGGGTGAATTCACTGCCTGATGAATTATGCGTCCACGGAGAGCTGTGCGTCAACGGTTGGGCACAATCGGAGGGTGACTGTCGATCGACTTGCCGAGGCCCACCCCACCGAAGCCGCAAGAATCGTGCTGGGGTCCACCTTGATCGTCGCGGACGTACGCCTTCGCATCGTCGAGGTCGAGGCGTACGGCGGAGAAGCCGAGGGACCATGGCCGGACCCGGCATCGCACTCGTATCGGGGGAAGACGCCGCGGAACGCGGTGATGTTCGGCCCTGCCGGACACCTGTACGTGTACCGCAGCTACGGAATGCACTTCTGCATGAATGTGTCGTACGGGCCGGTCGGGACGGCCGGCGGAGTGCTTCTGCGCGCAGGTGAAATCCTCGACGGTGCGGAGACTGTCCGTGCACGACGATCGCGGGTCACCCGGCCCGCTGATTTCGCGCGCGGTCCCGGGAACTTGGGGTCGGCCACCGGCGTCACCCTCGCCGACAATGGTGCGCCGCTGTTCGCGGCTGATTCACCGATCCGGCTCGAGATCACCGAGTCGGAAGGATGGGTGAGTGGTCCCCGGGTGGGGGTCAGCGCGGCCGCTGACCGGCCGTGGCGTTTCTGGATTCCCGAGTCCGCTGCCGTGTCGGCCTATCGGAGAAGCCCGCGTGCGATGCCCGTCGACGAGCGGATGGGATGATCGATCACGTGACTGAGAACATCATCGATGAACTGACCTGGCGCGGGCTGATCGCTCAATCAACCGATCTGGACGCATTGCGTCGTGATCTCGACGCCGGACCGGTCACGCTGTATGCGGGGTTCGACCCGACGGGACCCAGTCTGCACGCCGGGCACCTGGTACCTCTGCTCGCGCTCAAACGGTTCCAGCGCGCAGGGCACCGGCCAGTGGTCCTGGCAGGTGGCGCGACGGGACTCATCGGTGACCCGCGTGATGTCGGTGAACGGACAATGAACTCCTCCGACACGGTGGCCGCGTGGGCCGATCGCATCCGCGGCCAACTCGAACGGTTCGTCGACTTCGACGATTCCCCCAGCGGCGCCGTCGTCGAGAACAATATGAACTGGACCGGGAAGCTGTCGGCGATCGACTTCCTCCGAGATGTCGGCAAGCACTTCTCGGTCAACGTCATGCTGGCGCGGGACACGGTGAAACGCAGGCTCGAATCCGACGGCATGTCCTACACGGAGTTCAGCTACATGCTGCTCCAGGCCAACGACTACCTCCATCTGCGCCGTAGCCACGGGTGCACGTTGCAGGTGGGCGGGTCGGATCAGTGGGGCAACATCATCGCCGGTGTCGACCTGAACCGCCGTATCGACGCCGCGACGGTGCACGGACTCACCGTTCCGTTGGTGACCTCCGCCGACGGTAAGAAGTTCGGCAAGTCGACCGGTGGTGGGAGCCTGTGGCTCGATCCCGAGATGACGAGCCCCTACGCCTGGTACCAGTACTTCGTGAACACGAGCGACGCCGATGTCGTGAAATACCTGCGATGGTTCACCTTCCTTTCGCCGGAGGAGCTTGCGGAGCTCGAGGCGGCGACAGTTGAACGTCCGCATGCTCGCGAGGCCCAGCGGAGGCTGGCAGCGGAAATGACAACTCTGGTCCACGGAGAAGCGAACACCCACGCCGTGGAGCTGGCTAGCAAGGCACTGTTCGGCAGGGGTGAATTGCGGGATCTCGACGAACCGACGCTGGCTGCGGCGCTCCGCGAAGCGGCGGTCGCAGAGTTGGCGCCCGGGGCACCTGCCAGCATCGTGGATCTGCTCGTGCTCAGTGGGCTGTGCGAGAGCAAGGGCGCTGCCCGCCGTGCGGTGAAGGAAGGCGGCGCGTCGGTGAACAACCGCAAGATCAGCAGCGAGGAGTGGACCCCCTCGGGCGACGATCTTCTCCATGGAACCTGGCTCGTGATTCGGCGCGGTAAACGGCACTTCGCCGGCATCCAGGTGGTTGCGGGCTAGGGTGCCCGGCATCACACCGTTGTAAGTTCGGGACGTGATCCGCAGGTGGCTGACGCTGTGCGCGTTCCACCTGCGGATTTAACGCGCCGGACTTCTCCGAACTGGGGATTTGACGCTCCGTTATCCGTCGCGTAACTTATTCCAAGTCAGAGCGACACGGACACCGACCCCGGCCGGAAGGCGGGGGACACGAGGTTGGACGAAGGCGCCTGAACTTCCCGAAGATGCTGATTTCGATTGGTGTGTTCGAGATGTCCTGGAGGTTCCCGTTTGCATCGGGGGTTGGCAGGAGTTAGGCTGGAGCGGTTGCCCCGGAGCGGCTAGCGAGTGTGCTGGTGGTGATGGTGTGTGCGTGTTCTTTGAGAACTCAACAGTGTGTCGATGAATGTCAGTGCCAAATGTTTTTGGTACTCCGCATCACGGGTGATCGGCTGGGCCTTTTGGGGTTTGGTTGTGAGTGGTGTGGGTATTTGCTGGCTCTTTCTCCTTCTTCCGTCGGAGAGGGGGTCGGTGTTTGATTGAGCTAGTTTGAGTTTTTGATCGCTAGTGATTTGACTCGATGTCTATGACTGATTGGGGTTCGCCTCTTTCTAGAGTCTTCAACGGAGAGTTTGATCCTGGCTCAGGACGAACGCTGGCGGCGTGCTTAACACATGCAAGTCGAGCGGTAAGGCCCTTCGGGGTACACGAGCGGCGAACGGGTGAGTAACACGTGGGTGATCTGCCCTGCACTTCGGGATAAGCCCGGGAAACTGGGTCTAATACCGGATACGACCTTCGGCTGCATGGCTGGGGGTGGAAAGGTTTACTGGTGCAGGATGGGCCCGCGGCCTATCAGCTTGTTGGTGGGGTAATGGCCTACCAAGGCGACGACGGGTAGCCGACCTGAGAGGGTGACCGGCCACACTGGGACTGAGACACGGCCCAGACTCCTACGGGAGGCAGCAGTGGGGAATATTGCACAATGGGCGAAAGCCTGATGCAGCGACGCCGCGTGAGGGATGAAGGCCTTCGGGTTGTAAACCTCTTTCAGCAGGGACGAAGCGCAAGTGACGGTACCTGCAGAAGAAGCACCGGCTAACTACGTGCCAGCAGCCGCGGTAATACGTAGGGTGCAAGCGTTGTCCGGAATTACTGGGCGTAAAGAGTTCGTAGGCGGTTTGTCGCGTCGTTTGTGAAAACTCACAGCTCAACTGTGAGCTTGCAGGCGATACGGGCAGACTTGAGTACTGCAGGGGAGACTGGAATTCCTGGTGTAGCGGTGAAATGCGCAGATATCAGGAGGAACACCGGTGGCGAAGGCGGGTCTCTGGGCAGTAACTGACGCTGAGGAACGAAAGCGTGGGTAGCGAACAGGATTAGATACCCTGGTAGTCCACGCCGTAAACGGTGGGCGCTAGGTGTGGGTTCCTTCCACGGAATCTGTGCCGTAGCTAACGCATTAAGCGCCCCGCCTGGGGAGTACGGCCGCAAGGCTAAAACTCAAAGGAATTGACGGGGGCCCGCACAAGCGGCGGAGCATGTGGATTAATTCGATGCAACGCGAAGAACCTTACCTGGGTTTGACATATACCGGAAAGCCGTAGAGATACGGCCCCCCTTGTGGTCGGTATACAGGTGGTGCATGGCTGTCGTCAGCTCGTGTCGTGAGATGTTGGGTTAAGTCCCGCAACGAGCGCAACCCTTGTCTTATGTTGCCAGCACGTAATGGTGGGGACTCGTAAGAGACTGCCGGGGTCAACTCGGAGGAAGGTGGGGACGACGTCAAGTCATCATGCCCCTTATGTCCAGGGCTTCACACATGCTACAATGGCCAGTACAGAGGGCTGCGAGACCGTGAGGTGGAGCGAATCCCTTAAAGCTGGTCTCAGTTCGGATCGGGGTCTGCAACTCGACCCCGTGAAGTCGGAGTCGCTAGTAATCGCAGATCAGCAACGCTGCGGTGAATACGTTCCCGGGCCTTGTACACACCGCCCGTCACGTCATGAAAGTCGGTAACACCCGAAGCCGGTGGCCTAACCCCTTGTGGGAGGGAGCCGTCGAAGGTGGGATCGGCGATTGGGACGAAGTCGTAACAAGGTAGCCGTACCGGAAGGTGCGGCTGGATCACCTCCTTTCTAAGGAGCATCTCCAGTCATGTACCGCTGAACAGTCAGTGGATGATGGTCTGGCAGAGGCCATTTCGGATGCGTATGTTATCCGGTGGTTGCTCATGGGTGGATCGCTGACAAGTATTGGTTCTCAACTGCCGGCCTGTGTGCTGGTGGGAGGGCGAATTATATCGACATACTGTTGGGTCCTGAGGGAACACGTGAGTGTTTTTTCTTTCAGGAAAGTGACGATCCGGTTCGGATGTCAGGCAGACCGCATCACTTTTGGTGGTGGGCATGGTGCTGGCGGAGTTCGAGGCGGGTGTGTTGTTTGAGAACTGCACAGTGGACGCGAGCATCTTTGTTGTAAGTAATGAAGAGCGTACGGTGGATGCCTTGGCACCAGGAGCCGATGAAGGACGTAGGAGGCTGCGATAAGCCTCGGGGAGCTGTCAACCGAGCTGAGATCCGAGGATGTCCGAATGGGGAAACCCAGCACGAGTGATGTCGTGTTACCCGCATCTGAATATATAGGGTGTGTGGAGGGAACGTGGGGAAGTGAAACATCTCAGTACCCACAGGAAGAGAAAACAATAGTGATTCCGTGAGTAGTGGCGAGCGAAAGCGGAAGAGGCTAAACCATGGATGTGTGATAGCCGGCAGGCGTTGCATTCGTGGGGTTGTGGGGTTCATCTTGTCAATGCTGCCGTGTTGGCCGACAGTAAGAAATCATGGTGTTAGTGGAAGTGGTCTGGAACGGCCTGTCGTAGAGGGTGAGAATCCCGTACACGAAAACATTGTGACTGTCGTGATGGAAACCCAAGTAGCACCGGGCCCGTGAAATCTGGTGTGAATCTGTCGGGACCACCCGATAAGCCTGAATACTCCCTGGTGACCGATAGCGGACTAGTACCGTGAGGGAAAGGTGAAAAGTACCCCGGGAGGGGAGTGAAATAGTACCTGAAACCGTGCGCTTACAATCCGTCAAAGCCTTCGAACACTTCGGTGTTGGGGGTGATGGCGTGCCTTTTGAAGAATGAGCCTGCGAGTTAGTGGCATGTCGCGAGGTTAACCCGTGTGGGGTAGCCGTAGCGAAAGCGAGTCCGAATAGGGCGTTCATAGTGGCATGTTCTAGACCCGAAGCGGAGTGATCTACCCATGGCCAGGTTGAAGCGACGGTAAGACGTCGTGGAGGACCGAACCCACTTAGGTTGAAAACTGAGGGGATGAGTTGTGGGTAGGGGTGAAAGGCCAATCAAACTCCGTGATAGCTGGTTCTCCCCGAAATGCATTTAGGTGCAGCGTCGCGTGTTTCTCATCGGAGGTAGAGCTACTGGATGGTCTAGGGGGCCCACAAGCTTACCGAAATCAGCCAAACTCCGAATGCCGGTGAGTGAGAGCGCGGCAGTGAGACTGCGGGCGATAAGGTTCGTAGTCGAGAGGGAAACAGCCCAGATCGCCAGCTAAGGTCCCTAAGCGTGTACTAAGTGGAAAAGGATGTGGGGTCGCGAAGACAACCAGGAGGTTGGCTTAGAAGCAGCCACCCTTGAAAGAGTGC
Organism: Rhodococcus sp. MSC1_016; assembly: GCF_023667485.2. Classification (NCBI taxonomy): domain Bacteria; kingdom Bacillati; phylum Actinomycetota; class Actinomycetes; order Mycobacteriales; family Nocardiaceae; genus Rhodococcus; species Rhodococcus sp. MSC1_016. The sequence goes on along the minus strand of NZ_JAMOZI020000001.1, from coordinate 2,641,946 downwards.
GTAATAGCTCACTGGTCAAGTGATCCTGCGCCGACAATGTAGCGGGGCTCAAGTACACCACCGAAGCTGCGGCATTCACACAATGCACCCCCATTTTCCTGCGGGAGGGTGGGCAGTGGTGTGGATGGGTAGGGGAGCGTCGTGTGGCCATGGAAGCGGCGGGGTGACCCAGCCGTGGAGGCCACACGAGTGAGAATGCAGGCATGAGTAGCGAAAGACGAGTGAGAAACTCGTCCGCCGAATGACCAAGGGTTCCTGGGCCAGGTTAATCCGCCCAGGGTGAGTCGGGACCTAAGACGAGGCCGACAGGCGTAGCCGATGGACAACGGGTTGATATTCCCGTACCCGTGTGAACGCGCCCCTGGTGAATCAGTGATACTAACCACCCTGAAACCGCGTGTGAACCTTCGGGTTCGTGCGTGGCGGATGCGTGGGACCTGATCTGGTAGTAGCCAAGCGATGGGGTGACGCAGGAAGGTAGCTGAGCCAGTCAGTGGTAATACTGGTGTAAGCCTGTAGGGAGTGACCTAGGCAAATCCGGGTCACACATATCCTGAGAGGTGACGCATAGCCGAATGAGGCGAATTCAGTGATCCTATGCTGCCGAGAAAAGCCTCTAGCGAGCTTTCACACGGCCCGTACCCCAAACCGACACAGGTGGTCAGGTAGAGAATACTAAGGCGATCGAGATAACTATGGTTAAGGAACTCGGCAAAATGCCCCCGTAACTTCGGGAGAAGGGGGGCCTCGTCTGGTGATCACTCTTGCAGTGTGAGCTGGGTGGGGCCGCAGAGACCAGTGAGAAGCGACTGTTTACTAAAAACACAGGTCCGTGCGAAGTCGTAAGACGATGTATACGGACTGACGCCTGCCCGGTGCTGGAAGGTTAAGAGGACCGGTTAGCCATTTCGGTGGCGAAGCTGAGAATTTAAGCCCCAGTAAACGGCGGTGGTAACTATAACCATCCTAAGGTAGCGAAATTCCTTGTCGGGTAAGTTCCGACCTGCACGAATGGCGTAACGACTTCTCAGCTGTCTCAACCATAGACTCGGCGAAATTGCATTACGAGTAAAGATGCTCGTTACGCGCGGCAGGACGAAAAGACCCCGGGACCTTCACTACAGCTTGGTATTGGTGTTCGGTTCGGTTTGTGTAGGATAGGTGGGAGACTGTGAAGCGCTCACGCCAGTGAGTGTGGAGTCGTTGTTGAAATACCACTCTGATCGTATTGGACCTCTAACCTCGGACCATGATCTGGTTCAGGGACAGTGCCTGGTGGGTAGTTTAACTGGGGCGGTTGCCTCCCAAAATGTAACGGAGGCGCCCAAAGGTTCCCTCAGCCTGGTTGGCAATCAGGTGTCGAGTGCAAGTGCACAAGGGAGCTTGACTGTGAGACTGACAAGTCGAGCAGGGACGAAAGTCGGGACTAGTGATCCGGCACCGGCAAGTGGAAGCGGTGTCGCTCAACGGATAAAAGGTACCCCGGGGATAACAGGCTGATCTTCCCCAAGAGTCCATATCGACGGGATGGTTTGGCACCTCGATGTCGGCTCGTCGCATCCTGGGGCTGGAGTAGGTCCCAAGGGTTGGGCTGTTCGCCCATTAAAGCGGCACGCGAGCTGGGTTTAGAACGTCGTGAGACAGTTCGGTCTCTATCCGCCGCGCGCGTTAGAAACTTGAGGAAGGCTGTCCCTAGTACGAGAGGACCGGGACGGACGAACCTCTGGTGTGCCAGTTGTTCCACCAGGAGCACCGCTGGTTAGCTACGTTCGGAAGGGATAACCGCTGAAAGCATCTAAGCGGGAAGCCTGTTCCAAGATGAGGTTTCTCACCCCCTCGAGGGGGTAAGGCCCCCGGCAGACCACCGGGTTGATAGGCCAGAACTGGAAGCCCAGTAATGGGTGTAGGTGACTGGTACTAATAGGCCGAGGACTTACCACAAAGAAGCTACGCGTCCACTGTGCAGTATCTGAAACAACACACAGATACCCTTTTCCCTTTACGGAACCCCCGACAAGTTCCGCACCCACCCGGGTGCGTGGCCACGGAGGGGAAACCGGAAAAGGGACGATGGGTGTGACAGTTTCATAGAGTTACGGCGGCCATAGCGGAGGGGAAACGCCCGGCCCCATTCCGAACCCGGAAGCTAAGCCCTCCAGCGCCGATGGTACTGCACTCGACAGGGTGTGGGAGAGTAGGACACCGCCGAACATCCGTTACCGAAAGGGGACCCAATATACTGGGTCCCCTTTCGTGCTTTGTGTGAAAGGAATGACTGTGTCGGAGAGCGACGACGGACGTCGATCCTTCCGCGGAGGCGGTGCCTCTAATTCTGGACGAGGCGGTGCCTCTAATTCTGGACGAGGCGGTGCCTCTAATTCTGGACGAGGCGGTGCTTCCGGTTCGGACCGAGGCAGTGCCTCAGGGTCGAGCAGAGGTGGCCCGTCGGGTGGTCGTGGTGGATCGTTCGGCGGACCGCGAGGTGATTCTCGTGGCGGTGCCGGCAATGACCGGCGGGGTGGGCAGCGCCGTGGGGGCGAGGGCGGATTCACTCCGCGGGGTCGTGATGGTGACCGCCCGCAGCGGCAGGATGCCCGTCCCGACGAACCCGACCTGCCGGAAAATGTCGAGGCCGGTGAACTTGATCCGACTGTCCGGCGTGACCTGCTGAGCTTGGACAAGACGAACGCGAATACCGTTGCGCGGCATCTGGTGATGGCGGGCAAGTTGGTTGACGACGATCCCCGACTGGCCCTGGCGCATGCGCGTGCGGCGCGGCAGCGGGCCGGACGTATCGCCGTCGTTCGTGAGGCCGCGGGCATCACCGCGTACCACGCTGGTGAATGGGCAGAAGCGCTGTCCGAGCTGCGGGCCGCACGTCGGATGGCTGGCGGTCCCGGACTCCTCGCCGTGATGGCGGATTGCGAACGTGGACTGGGCCGACCAGAACGGGCGATCGAACTGGGTCGGAGCGATGAAGCAGCGGCTCTGTCTGGTGACGATGCCGCCGAGCTGCGCATCGTAGTTGCAGGTGCGCGCATGGACCTCGGGCAGTTCGATCAGGCCGTGGTCACGTTGCAGACGCCGGACCTCGACGCTTCCCGTACCGGTCCGGGCGCTGCGCGTCTCTTCTATGCGTATGCCGACGCCCTGGTGGCCGCCGGCCGTATCGAGGATGGCCTGAAGTGGTTCCTCAATTCGGCTGCGGCGGACCTCGAAGGTGATACCGACGCAGAGGAGCGTGTGGCCGAGCTGACCGGAGACGATCAGTGACGGTGGAGAACGGTGTGGCGTCGTCGCTGCGTGAGGGATATGACGCTCTGCTACTCGACCTGGACGGCACCCTGTATGAGGGTCCGCTGGCAATTCCCGGTGCCCGGGCCGCGCTGGCGCCGGGAACGCAAGCCCTCTATTACGTGACCAACAATGCGAGTCGTAGCCCAAGTGAGGTCGCCGCACACCTGACCGAGCTCGGTTTCGACGCCTCGGAGTCGAGGGTGGTCACGAGTTCGCAATCCGCAGCTCGACTCCTCGCTGAGAAGATCGAACCCGGTGCTGCAGTGCTGGTGGTCGGGACGGAAGCCCTGGCGGATGAAGTGGCGCGGGTCCGCTTGCGCCCGGTGCGGTTGTTCGCGGATTCGCCCGTCGCGGTGGTGCAGGGCCATTCTCCGACAACCGACTGGGCGATTCTTGCGGAGGCGACTCTCGCCATCCGGTCGGGAGCTCTCTGGGTAGCGGCCAATGTCGATTCCACGCTCCCTACCGAGCGTGGGCTGGTGCTGGGCAACGGATCTATGGTGGCCGCTCTGCGCACCGCAACGTCCTGCGTACCTTTGGTTGCCGGTAAACCGGCAGCGCCTTTGATGGAAGACGCGATACGCCGTAGTGGGAGTTCGCGCCCTCTGGTTGTGGGCGACAGACTCGACACCGACATCGAGGGCGCCAACGCGGTGGGTCTCGAATCCCTGTTGGTGCTCACCGGGGTCAGCACTGCCATCGACGTCCTTCGGGCAACCGAGGAACAACGCCCGACCTTCATCGCGTCCGAACTGGATGCCCTCAACCGGCCTGCTGACGAATCGCGGGTCGGCGAGGACCGCCGGTTCTCCGTCGAGTTCGATGGCACTGATCTGGTGATCGAACCGAAAGGCGAATCGATCGGCACTGCCGATTCGGTGACGCTGCTCCGGCACGTGGCTGTGTCAGCATGGAAGTACCCGGAGTTCGGCCGCGTCACGTCCACTCACCCGGCAGTCAGCGCGCTCGTGTCCGATTGGGGTGCTTGACCGCGCAACTCGAGTGCCCGCAGATCCTTTGTGTCCGCGGTGCGGTTCGCTGTATGCGTATCCGAAGGGGATCGACTAGCGTTGTGCCCGATGAGCACGCCAATACCGCGCCCGGGAGCCCATCTACCTGGGCCAACGCCGATTGTCGACCCCGAGAAGATTTCCGCGGAGGTGGACGGATTGCTGACGCGGCTGCACGCCGTCGAACCAGATCCCGAGGACCCACACGGAGTCGGTGTCATTCCGAAGAAAGCGCATCTGCTCGAGAAGGCCCACGACGTTCTGGTGGAAGCGCTGGCCGCCGTGGACAAGATCTGAGGTGGCCCGACGCGCGCGGGTGGATGCCGAACTCGTTCGGCGTGGACTGGCCCGGTCCCGTGAACACGCCCAGGAACTCATAACATCCGGCAGAGTGCTGATCTCCGGAGTAGCTGCGACCAAACCCGCTACCGCCGTCGAAGCGGGAACACCGCTACGGGTGGTCGAGGTGGACAACGAGGTGTCCTGGGCTTCGCGGGGCGCCCACAAGTTGCTCGGAGCTCTCGAAGCGTTCGGACCCGGCGGGCTCTCGGTCGACGGAAAGCGGTGTCTCGACGCCGGCGCCTCGACGGGGGGTTTCACGGATGTACTTCTCCACCACGGCGCCCGGGAGGTGGTCGCGGTGGATGTCGGATACGGCCAGTTGGTGTGGCGGTTGCAGTCGGACGATCGGGTTCGTGTGGTCGACCGCACCAACGTGCGTGCTATCGACGCCGAGCGCATCGGCGGACCTGTCGATCTCGTGGTCGCCGACCTGTCGTTCATTTCCCTCGAACTCGTGCTGCCGGCCTTCGTCGCGTGTGTGACTGCCGGGGCAGATCTCGTTCCGATGGTGAAGCCGCAGTTCGAAGTCGGTAAAGATCATGTCGGGTCGGGCGGAGTTGTCCGTGACCCGGAACTGCGGGTGGCTGCCGTGCTCAGGGTGGCAAGGGCCGCGGAGTCCCTGGGGCTGCGTACGCTGGGAGCCGTCGCGAGCCCGTTGCCAGGTCCCTCCGGAAATGTCGAGTATTTCCTGTGGCTCCGTTCGGGTGCCACTGCGGTGCCGGAACCGGGTGTCGTACCCGGGGTTGATGATGAACCGGTCGACTCGATCGAAGAGTTGATCCGCACCGCGGTGCAGGAAGGACCACAGTGAGCGGGGGAAGCAGCGGCACGGCACGCGAGATTCTGCTGGTGGCGCACCCGGGCCGGGCCGAAATCACTGAGACGGCACGGCGCGTCGGTGAGATCTTCAAGAGCGCTGGAATCGGACTGCGCGTCCTCGTCGACGAGGTCGACAACACGCGCATCGAACCAATGGACGGCATGGCGCCCGACGAGTTCCTCGTGCCGGGATTCGAGGTGACGATCGTCCAGGCCGGTCCGCACGCCGCCCTCGGCTGCGAAATGGTGCTGGTCCTCGGAGGAGATGGGACTTTCCTTCGCGCCGCGGAACTTGCTCAGGCCGCGTCCATTCCGGTGCTGGGTATCAACCTCGGGCGCATCGGCTTCCTCGCCGAAACGGAGGCCGAACATCTGGACGAGGCACTCGGTCAGGTGGTGCGCCGCGAATACCGGGTGGAACAGCGCATGACGCTGGACGTCGTCGTCCGGGTGGACGACGAGATCATCGAGCGGGGCTGGGCGCTCAACGAAGCGAGCATCGAGAACCGGTCCCGGCTCGGTGTTCTCGAAGTAGTGCTCGAAGTCGACGGCCGCCCCGTGTCGGCGTTCGGATGCGACGGAGTGCTCATCTCGACACCGACCGGGTCGACGGCCTACGCCTTCTCCGCCGGCGGTCCCGTCGTGTGGCCCGAACTCGAAGCCCTGCTGGTTGTCCCGAGCAATGCCCACGCACTCTTCGCGCGGCCGCTCGTCACCAGCCCGGAGTCGATCATTGCTGTCGAGACGGTGGCCGGTAGTCATGATGGCTTGGTGTTCTGTGATGGCAGGAGAACTCTCGAACTTCCTGCGGGTGCGCGGGTGGAGGTGGTGCGCGGTAAGGAAGCTGTTCGCTGGGTGCGACTCGACTCGGCTCCCTTCGCCGATCGCATGGTGCGAAAGTTCGAGCTGCCCGTCACCGGGTGGCGAGGAAGGAAACCCTAGACGTGCTGGCAGAGATCAGGATCGACAACCTCGGTGTGATCTCCGAGGCGTCCGCGCAGTTCCACGAAGGCTTGACAGTACTCACCGGTGAGACAGGCGCCGGAAAGACGATGGTGGTGACCAGCCTCCATCTCCTCAGCGGTGCCCGGGCAGACGCGGGCCGGGTGCGTCTCGGGGCGCCGCGAGCCGTCGTCGAAGGTCGTTTCGTGACGGACGAGAATTCCGAACGCGTCGAGCGGGCCGTTGCCGAGTTGCTCGAGTCGACCGGCGCGGAGCGGGACGAAGACGGCACCATCATCGCTGTGCGGACGGTCAGCAGCGACGGCCGCTCGCGCGCGCACCTCGGCGGCCGCAGTGTCCCGGCAGGAGTGCTGTCCGACTTCACCGACCCGCTACTCACCGTGCACGGGCAGAACGACCAACTGCGGCTGTTACGACCCGACCAGCAGCGTGCTGCGCTCGACCGATTCGCGGAGAAAACCGTCGGCCCTCTGCTGGCGCGGTACCGCAAGCACCGCGACGAGTGGCTGACCGCACGATCGGAGTTGATCGAGCGAACCGGCCGCACGCGCGAACTCGCGCAGGAGGCCGATCAGCTGACGTTTGCCCTCAACGAAATCGACGGCATCGCACCCACCCCGGGGGAGGACGAGTCGATCGTCGCGGAGGTGCGCAGGCTCAGCGAACTCGACTCCTTGCGGTCGGCAGCGCAGGAGGCGCAGACCGCGCTTGCCGGCGGCGACGAGATGGACGGTGACGGCGTGTCGCCGCCCGCCCTCGACTTGTTGTCCGAAGCCCGCGCCCGTATCGAGTCCGCCACCGATCCGGAGCTCGACGGGCTGGGTTCGCGTCTTGCCGATGCCATCGCCGTGGTCACGGACGTGTCGGCCGACCTCACCACCTACCTGGCCGGACTGCCCGCGGACCCCGGCGCGCTCGATTCGCTGTTGTCGAGGCAGGCGGAGCTCAAGAACCTCACGCGCAAGTACGCTGCGGACGTCGACGGCGTGCTCGAGTGGGCTGAGAACGCGCGGGCGCGGCTCGAGAAGATCGATGTGTCGTCCGATGCGCTGGCCGCGCTGACGAAGCAGGTGGAGGAGTCGGCGGCGGCGACTGCGGAGGCGGCATCGAAACTCACCGCCGCCCGTGTCAAGGCTGCGGCCAAGCTCGCCAAGGCAGTGAGTTCGGAGCTGTCCGGTCTCGCGATGGGCCGCGCAGCTCTCGACGTGTCGGTACGCGCACGTGCGGCGGGCCCTCAGGACACCGCTCCGCTCACCGTCGAGGGCGCACAGGTGCATGCCGGGTCCTCTGGTGTCGACGAAGTCGAATTCAGGTTGTCGGCCCATAGTGGTGCACAGTCGCTGCCGATCAGCAAGAGCGCCTCGGGCGGTGAACTTTCCCGGGTGATGCTGGCACTCGAGGTGGTGCTTGCCGGATCCGATTCGGGTGCGACCATGGTGTTCGACGAGGTCGACGCAGGAGTAGGCGGTCGCGCTGCGGTCGAGATCGGCAAGCGACTGGCCCGGCTGGCGAGAACCCACCAGGTGATCGTCGTGACCCACCTGCCGCAGGTGGCGGCATTCGCCGATACCCATCTGGTGGTCGACAAGGTCGACGACACCGACGGAGTCGTCAGTAGCGGGGTGCGCACCCTCACCGATGACGAGCGGGTTGTGGAACTGGCCAGGATGCTCGCCGGTCTCGACGACACCGAAACCGGTCGTGCACACGCGGAGGAACTGCTGGCCACGGCAAAAGCGGAACGCGCTGTCTGAGCGAAAACTGTTGGTGATGGTGGGACCGATGTGGTAGCTGGTTCGGCGCGCCTCCACAGGTGGGCTGTGCATCCGCGTCATCATCGAAGCCATGAAGATGCCGGCACTGCTGTCACGTAACACCGAAACTTTGCCTGGGGTCAGCGGCATCGCCAGGGTGGACCGCAACACAGCCAAGCTGCTGAGGCGTGTCGGGCCAGGTGACGTCGTCGTTCTCGACGAGCTCGACCTCGATCGCGGTACCGCGGACGCCTTGGTCAAGGCCGGCGTTCTCGCAGTGGTCAACGCGTCTCCGTCGATTTCGGGGCGCTATCCGAATCTGGGACCGGAGGTGATCGTCGCCAACGGGATCCTCCTGATCGATTCCGCGGGAACCGAGGTTTTCAAGAGCATCAAGGACGGAAGCAAGGTCCGGATCGACGGCGGCTGCGTTTATTCGGGGGAGCGGCGCATCGCCAAGGGCGACGAGCAGACCGAGGCCGAAATCTCCGATCGGATGATCGAGGCGAAGACGGGACTGGTCGATCACCTGGAAGCGTTCTCCGGCAATACGATCGAGTTCATTCGCACCGAAAGTCCGCTTCTCATCGACGGGGTGGGAGTGCCGGATGTCGACGTCGACATGAAGGATCGGCACGTGGTGATCGTGTCCGACGGAGCGGATCACGCGTCGGATCTGAAAAACCTCAAACCGTTCATCAAGGAATACTCGCCGATCCTCATCGGGGTGGGGGCAGGCGCCGACGTTCTCAGATCTGCCGGCTACCGGCCCGACCTCATCGTCGGTGACCCGGAGGACATCACCAGCGCGACGCTGAAGTCCGGCGCCGAGGTGGTGTTGCCGGCAGACCAGGACGGGCATGCCTCGGGCTTGTCGCGTATCCAGGACCTGGGCATCGGGGCGATGACGTTCCCGGCTTCCGGGTCTCCGTCGGACCTGGCACTGCTCCTTGCCGATCACCACGGTGCCTCGTTGATCGTGACCGTGGGCAATACGGTCTCTCTCGACGAGTTCTTCGACCGCGGCCGCCGCGACAGCAATCCGTCGGCGTTCATGACCCGATTGAAAGTCGGACCCAAGCTGGTGGACGCCAAGGCCGTGGCGACCCTTTACCGCAGCAGGGTGTCGGGAGGCGCCATCGCTCTGCTCGTACTGGCCGCTCTGGTTGCGGTGATCGTGGCCCTCGTGGTGTCGAATGTCGGTGGGGAAGCTCTGGACTGGGCTATCGCGACCTGGAATAGCTTTGCGCTGTGGGTGCAGGGGTTCTTCAAGTGATTTCTCTGCGTCAACATGCCATTTCGATCGCAGCGATCTTCCTGGCGCTGGCAATCGGGGTGGTGCTGGGATCCGGCCTGCTGTCGAGCGGTCTGGTGTCCGGTCTCCGCGATGACAAGGTTGATTTGCAGAACGACATCGAAAAAGCGAACGAACGCAACAACCAGCTGACCGAGCAGCTGAATTCGGCCGATGGTTTCGACTCGGCGGTGGCCGGCCGGGTGGTGGCCGACGCCCTTGGGGGGCGAACTGTCGTCGTGGTGACAACGCCCGACGCCGACCCTGCCGACCTCGACGGGGTGAACCGGATGATCGGGGCGGCCGGTGGCAGCGTCACGGGACGGGTGTCGCTGACGGACTCGTTCGTCGACGCTACTGGTGGTGACCGGCTGCGCACGGTCGTCAACAATGTCATCCCCGCCGGTGTCACTTTGAAGACGGGTGCCGTGGATCAGGGCAGCCTGGCGGGTGACCTCCTGGGCTCGGTGGTTCTGCTCGGCAAGGAGACCGGTCAGCCGCAGAGTTCACCGCAGGAGAGGGCGCTCGCTCTGGAAACGTTGCGAGGTGCGGGTTTCATCACCTACGACGACGGCGGGGTCGAGCCCGCCCAGCTCGCGGTGGTGCTCACGGGGGACCGTGACGTGGAGGACGGCGCCAGCGGTAACCGGGGCGCGGTGGTTGCCCGGTTCGCGGGAGCGTTGGACTCGCGTGGCGGTGGAACCGTCCTCGCCGGTCGTCCGGCTTCAGCGCAGGGAAACGGTGCGGTCGCCGTTGCCCGTGCCGATGCCGCACTGTCGGCGGCGCTCACGACGATCGACAACATCGACCGCGAAGCAGGGAAGATTACCGTTCCGCTGTCGTTGCAGGAGCAGCTCGGCGGCGGCGCCGGCCGGTATGGGACCGGACCCGGAACCACCGGAGTCACGGTCGGGGGGACGCCCGCGTAGTGCACGTCACACCATGGGGGAGTGCAATCTCGGCGCGTTGTTTCCCGCAGGTCTGCCGAGGTGTTACCGTGAAGTCCCGTGGGTCGGCAGGCCCCAGCATTGCTCGAACAGACCAAGCCCTGCACAGTCGTCACGGGAGCCCCTTTGCCACAGTCACGCACTTCTTCGCGTACCGCCACCAAGCACATCTTCGTCAGCGGCGGCGTCGCCTCCTCGCTCGGCAAGGGCCTCACAGCCTCGAGTCTGGGACAATTGCTGACCGCGCGAGGGATGCGCGTGACCATGCAGAAACTGGATCCGTACCTCAACGTCGATCCGGGAACGATGAATCCCTTCCAGCACGGAGAAGTGTTCGTGACGGAAGACGGCGCCGAAACCGACCTCGATGTCGGCCACTACGAGCGCTTCCTCGATCGCGACCTTTCCGGTCAGGCGAATGTGACCACGGGGCAGGTGTATTCGACGGTCATCGCCAAGGAACGGCGGGGTGAGTATCTCGGGGACACGGTCCAGGTCATTCCGCACATCACGGACGAAATCAAGAGCCGCATCCTCGCCATGAGTGGGCCGGACCTGCAGGGTCAGCGTCCCGATGTGGTGATCACCGAGATCGGCGGCACCGTCGGCGACATCGAGTCGCAGCCGTTCCTCGAGGCGGCACGTCAGGTGCGACACGACGTCGGCCGCGACAATGTCTTCTTCCTCCACGTCTCACTGGTTCCGTACCTGGCGCCGTCGGGTGAGCTGAAGACGAAACCCACACAGCACTCGGTTGCCGCGCTGAGGAACATCGGTATCCAGCCCGACGCGCTGATCCTGCGCTGCGACCGTGAGGTCCCGCCGGCGCTGAAGAACAAGATCGCGCTGATGTGCGATGTCGACGTCGACGGATGTATCTCGACACCCGACGCGCCGTCGATCTACGACATTCCGAAGGTTCTCCACAGCGAGGGTCTCGACGCATACGTCGTGCGTCAGCTGGGACTACCGTTCCGGGACGTGGACTGGACGGTCTGGGGAAATCTGCTCGAGCGCGTCCACCAGCCGCGCGAGACGGTGCGGATCGCGCTCGTCGGCAAGTACGTCGACCTTCCCGACGCGTACCTGTCGGTCACCGAGGCACTGCGAGCCGGAGGCTTCGCTCACCGATCCAAGGTGGAGATCTCCTGGGTTCCCTCGGACGCCTGTGAGACCGAAGCCGGAGCGCAGGCAGCGCTGGGGGATGTGGACGGGGTGCTGATTCCCGGCGGTTTCGGGATCCGCGGCATCGAGGGCAAGCTCGGCGCCATCCGGTATGCACGCCACCGCAAGATCCCACTGCTCGGCCTGTGCCTCGGCTTGCAGTGCGTCGTGATCGAGGCCGCCCGCAGCGTGGGGCTCGAGGATGCCAACTCTGCGGAGTTCGAGCCCGAGACGACGCATCCGGTCATCTCCACGATGGCCGATCAGGAAGACGTCGTGGCCGGCGAAGCCGACCTCGGTGGAACGATGCGCCTCGGCGCCTATCCCGCCGTGCTGGCCAAGGGGTCGGTCGTTGCGCGGGCGTACGGCAGCGAGCAGGTTTCCGAGCGTCATCGGCACCGCTACGAGGTCAACAATGCCTACCGCGACCGCATCGCCAAGAGCGGACTTCTCTTCAGTGGGACCTCGCCGGACGGGCACCTCGTCGAGTTCGTCGAGTACCCAGCGAAGCAGCATCCGTTCTTCGTCGCAACGCAGGCCCACCCGGAGCTCAAGAGCCGTCCGACTCGTCCGCATCCCTTGTTCGCGGCATTCGTCGCAGCGGCGTTGACGTACAAGCTCGAAGAACGTCTTCCCGTCGACGTCCACGGTGAGGAGCGGACGGTCGAGGTCGCCGTGGCGGACGAGGTGGCTGCCGCCACCGACCGGGCGTCGATCGACAGTGCCGGATAAGTAGAGCCGGCGCATGACCGACACCGATCGGCACGAATTCGACATTCTCGACTCGCGCGTCGTCTACAGCGGGGCCATCCTGGCATTGCGTCTGGACGAGGTGGCGATGCCGAATGGGCGGACAGCCGAACGAGAGGTCGTCGAGCATCACGGCGCAGTTGCCGTCGTGGTGCTCGACGACGAGAACCGGCTCGTCCTCATCCACCAGTACCGCCACCCGGTGGGCCGCCGGCTGTGGGAGATTCCGGCGGGCCTCCTCGACGAACCGGACGAGGACCCGCTCGAGGCTGCGAAGCGGGAGCTGGCCGAGGAAACAGGACTCGCGGCGAAACAGTGGGCGGTCCTCGTGGATGTGGCTGTCTCGCCCGGCTTCACCGACGAGTCGGTGCGGGTGTTTCTCGCGGAGGACCTCTACACCGTCCACCGGCCCGAACCGGAGCACGAAGAGGCGGACCTCGAGATAGAGCGGTTCCCGCTCGACGAGGCGGTGGCGATGGTCCTGCGCGGTGAGATCGTCAACGCCACCGCGGTTTCCGGGATCATGTCGTTGGCCGCAATCAAGTCGCGACCCGACACGCCACTACGCGACCGGGATGCACCGTGGGTCGATCGTCCGGCGAGTTTCAGTGAGAGAGAACGCTCACGTGCCGGGGTCGAAGCCGCGGGAGAATGATCCGGTGATCGCGCGGCAGGTCGAAACCTACATCGATCACCTGGCAGTCGAACGCGGTGCTGCCCGCAACACCATCTCGTCGTATCGGCGTGACCTGTCGCGGTACACACAATTCCTCGCCGATCGAGGGATCACGGACATCGGACGGGTCCGCGAGCAGGATGTCAGTGAATTCGTCGTCGCGCTGCGCAGCGGTGACCCCGAGCGCGGCCTGCCGGCGCTGGCCGCGAGTTCGGCCGCCCGCGCGTTGATCGCGGTGCGCGGGTTTCACCGTTTTGCCGCCGCTGAGGGGATGGCGGCGGTGGACGTGGCTCGGGTAGTCCGACCACCCTCGCCGGCCACCCGGCTTCCCAAATCGTTGCCCGTCCGCGAGGTGCTGTCGCTACTCGAGGCCGTCGGCGGCGCAGGGCCCGCCGACGGGCCCAGAGCGGTGCGCGACCGCGCTCTTCTCGAGTTGCTGTACTCCACGGGGGCCCGGATCTCCGAAGCGGTCGGCCTCGATGTAGACGACATCGACACCGAGAACCGCTCCGTCCTGCTCCGGGGCAAGGGCGGAAAGCATCGTGTCGTCCCCGTGGGCAGGCCCGCGGTCGAAGCCCTCGACGCCTACCTCGTCCGCGGCCGGCCGGCGCTGATGTCGCGGGGCACGCCCGCGCTCTTCCTCAATGTCCGCGGTGGTCGACTGTCACGGCAGAGCGCTTGGAAGGTGTTGCAGACTGCGGCGGAGGCTGCCGGGATCACGGTAGCGGTCTCGCCACACACGCTGCGGCACTCGTTTGCCACTCACCTTTTGGACGGGGGCGCCGACGTGCGCGTCGTCCAAGAGTTGCTCGGACACGCCTCCGTCACGACGACGCAGATATATACCCTGGTCACGGTGGGTTCGCTGCGCGAAGTGTGGGCACACGCCCACCCTCGGGCGCGGTAGGCGAACGCGTGTCGAGGGGAATATTCATGGTACGAAGCGGTAGCGTTCGTATAACGATGTGTGATCGACAGCGAGCATCGAGAGAACAGGGGATCATCGGACCGTGATGACACCGCAGCCGCCAGCAGCGGAGTCAGGGCACTCGCAATCGGAGGGCGACATGTTCGACATGCGACAGACCGACCCCGCAGCCCTGTTCGACGACACCGTCGTCGAATCGGGTGAGCTCGGCCCCACCGGGAGACCGACCCGTGCCGTGCCGGAACCTGCGCCGCTGCCATCCCACGGTCCCGCGAGGATCGTCGCGATGTGCAACCAGAAAGGCGGAGTCGGGAAGACGACGTCCACGATCAACCTGGGGGCGTCCCTCGCCGAGTACGGCCGTCGGGTCCTGCTCGTCGATCTCGACCCGCAGGGCGCGCTGTCTGCCGGCCTGGGGGTCGCGCACCACGACCTCGACCTCACCGTGCACAACCTGCTCGTCGAACCCCGCGTGTCGATCGACGATGTGCTGATGCGGACACGCGTCGAAAATCTCGACCTGTTACCGAGCAACATCGACCTTTCCGCCGCGGAGATTCAGCTCGTCACCGAGGTCGGACGGGAACAGACCCTGGGCCGGGTGCTGCATCCCGTGCTGGACCGGTACGACTACGTCCTCATCGATTGCCAGCCGTCCCTCGGCCTGCTCACCGTCAACGCTCTCGCCTGCGCGGACTCGGTGATCATCCCCATGGAATGCGAATACTTCAGCCTGCGTGGACTGGCGCTGCTCAACGACACCGTCGAAAAGGTGCACGACCGACTGAACCCGAAGCTCGAACTCGCCGGGATCGTGGTGACCATGTTCGACGCCCGCACGCTCCACGCCCGCGAGGTGATGGCCAGGGTGGTCGAGGTGTTCGGCGAGGTGGTGTATGACACGGTGATCAACCGGACCGTGCGATTCCCGGAAACCTCTGTGGCCGGTGAGCCGATCACCACCTGGGCGCCGAAGTCGCCCGGTGCCGAGGCGTACCGCGCGTTGGCCCGTGAGGTCATCCACCGTTCCGGCCGGTAAGTGGTGAACACCCAGGACGTCGTGGCTCCATCGCATACCGAGAATCCCGGCGCGGCATCGGTGCCGGCCGAGTCGAACGATCAGCAGGCCTCCGCCGTCAAGGCCGGCTTCCGGGTGACCCTGCGGAACTTCGAGGGACCCTTCGACCTGCTGCTCACGCTCATCAACCAGCGTGAGCTCGACGTAACGGAAGTCGCGCTCCATCAGGTGACCGACGACTTCATCGTTTACACCCGCGAACTCGGTGCGGAGATGGGCCTCGACCAGACCACCGAGTTCCTGGTGGTCGCCGCAACACTCCTCGACCTCAAGGCGGCGCGACTCCTTCCTGCCGGACAGGTGGAGGACGCCGAGGATCTGGCCCTGCTGGAGGCCCGTGACCTGCTGTTTGCCCGACTGCTCCAATATCGCGCGTACAAGCAGGCGGCCCAGCTGTTCGGCGAACTCGAAGCGGCGGCCCTTCGGCGATATCCGCGATCGGTCGCACTGGAAGACCAGTTCACAAGCCTGCTTCCCGAGGTTTTGCTCGGTGTCGACCCGCAGCGATTCGCCGAGATCGCCGCAACCGTGTTCACCCCACGCCCGACTCCGACCGTGGGACTCGACCACCTGCACGACATGCACGCGGTGTCGGTGCCGGAGCAGGCCGCCCGGATACTGGAACTGCTTCGCGGACGTGGCGCGAATCAATGGGCGAGCTTCGGTGAACTGGTGTCGGAATGTGAGGTAGCAGTCGAGATCGTGGCACGATTTCTCGCGCTGCTCGAGCTGTACCGCGAGCAGTCGGTGCTGTTCGAGCAACCCGAGCCTCTCGGTGAATTGTTGGTGAGCTGGACCGGGGGCGACGTCCGTCTCCCGGTGACCGAGGAGGATTACGGATGAGCTCGGCCCCGCACGACGAGCCCCACCAGCCCCATGCCTCCGGCGGTGACGACGAGCCGGCTTCGCTCGGCTGTGACGACGAGCCGGCTTCGCTCGGCGGTGTCGATGAGCCGGCTTCGCTCGGCGGTGACGACGAACTGTCGGACGCCGAGCTCGAGGCCGTTCTGGAGTCGCTGCTGTTGATCGTCGATTCGCCTGCCGGGGTCGATCTGCTGTCCTCCGTGACCGGGGCTTCTGTGAAACGCATCACCGAGACCCTCAACCGGATGTCCGCCGAGCTCACGGCCCGCAGTAGTGGCATGGACCTCCGATATGCCGGTGACGGTTGGCGTCTCTATACCCGCACCGTCTACGCGCCCTACGTGGAGCGCCTGCTGCTGGATGGGGCACGCTCCAAGCTGACGAGGGCTGCTTTGGAGACTCTTGCTGTCGTGGCATACCGTCAACCGTTGACCCGCGCACGGATCAGTGCGGTGCGCGGCGTCAACGTGGATGGTGTGGTGCGCACGCTTCTCGCTCGTGGATTGATCGCCGAAGCCGGGGTCGATCCCGATACCAACGCCACGCAGTACTCGACGACGGAGCTCTTTCTGGAACGGCTGGGCTTGGCCTCTCTGGCCGATCTGCCCGCCCTGGCCCCGTTGCTGCCGGACGTGGACCTGATAGACGACATCAGCGACAGTCTGGAATCTGACCCACGATTTGCGAGAATGAATAAAGCTACGGCGTCCACGGACAAGTTGGACACCGGGCTCGACACCGAAGACTGACAGGGATCGTAGAAAAAAGTGAAGAAACCCGCTCGCCGAGATGGCACACCGGATCGCAACAACAACAAGCATCGCACCGACAAGACGGAGACCGGCCACAGGTCGGGCCGGTCGGACACCGGCCAGCGTCCAGGTCGGCCGGAGGCCGCAAAGACCCGAACAGGTCGGCCGGACGCCGCGAAGACCCGAACAGGTCGGCCGGACGCCGCGAAGGGCCGCTCAGGTAGGCCGGACGCCGCGAAGACTCGAACCGGCAGGCCGGAAGCCCCGGTCGCCACGAACAAGCGAGGCAAGCCGAAATCGGCCAAACCCCAGCGCGCGCAAACTCAGGCCCCCAAGGTCAGCAATGCCAAGCCCGCCCGGCACCAGCATGCAGACGCCGAAAGGCCCGTCGGGCCCCCACAGGGCGACGGTGTGCGGCTGCAGAAGGTGCTCGCCCAGGCCGGAGTCGCGTCACGTCGCGCCGCCGAGGAACTGATCTCCCGGGGGCGGGTCGAGGTCGACGGTCGCATCGTGATCGAGCAGGGATTGCGGATCGACCCCGAAAACGCTGTCGTTCGCGTGGACGGGGTACGCGTCGTCGTCCAGAAGGATCTGGTCCATCTCGCGCTGAACAAGCCTCGCGGCTGGCAGTCGACCATGTCCGACGACCTCGGTCGTCCGTGCGTGGGTGACATCGTCTCCGAAAGGGTCGCGGCCGGTCAGCGGCTGTTCCACGTGGGCCGCCTCGACGCCGACACCGAGGGTCTGCTGCTGCTGACCAACGACGGCGATCTGGCCCATCGGCTCATGCACCCGTCGTTCGAGGTGTCGAAGACCTATCTGGCGACCGTGTCCGGTGCACTCGAGCGCGGTGTCGGGAAGAAGCTCAAAGAGGGCGTCGAACTCGACGACGGGCCGGCGAAAGTCGACACCTTCACCCTCCTCGACATCAACGAGGGCAAGTCTTTGGTTCGGGTCACGCTGCATGAAGGCCGCAAGCACATCGTGCGCCGACTGTTCGACGCAGTCGGGCACCCGGTGATTCGGCTCGTCCGGACGGACATCGGTCCCGTGGCCCTGGGTGAACAGCGCCCGGGAACGCTGCGAGTCCTCGGCCGCGGCGAGGTCGGCGGCCTGTACGGGGCGGTGGGTCTGTGAGCGCCGCCTCGCTTGTCGTCGCCATGGACGGACCGTCCGGAACCGGCAAGTCGAGTGTGTCTCGGCAGCTGGCGCAGGAGCTCGGAGCCCGCTACCTCGACACCGGTGCCATGTACCGGATCGCTACCTTGCATGTACTTCGCAAGGGAGTGGACCTCGGGGATCCCGACGCGATTGCCGACGCCACCGCCGGTCTGCCCTGGTCGATCGGCACCGACCCCACCCGTGAGCAGGTTCTGCTCGACGGTGAGGACGTCGCCCAGGAGATTCGAGGTGACGCGGTCACCAAAGCTGTCTCTGCCGTCTCCGCCGTCCCTGCCGTTCGCGCTCGCCTCGTCGAGGCGCAGCGTCGTCTGACAGCGGAGGCGGACCGGATCGTCGTGGAAGGGCGGGACATCGGGACGGTCGTCCTGCCCGACGCCGACGTAAAGATCTTTCTCACCGCTTCGTCGGCCGCCCGCGCTCAGCGCAGGAACGCGCAGAATCTCGCGGAGGGGCGAGGTGACGATTACGCCGCGGTCCTCGCCGACGTCGAGCGTCGCGACCACCTCGACTCCACACGCGCCGTGTCGCCGCTGCGGCCGGCAGAAGATTCTGTGCTGGTCGACACCAGCGAACTCGGAATCGACGACGTGATCGGCAGGTTGCTGCTGGTGGTAAGCGAGAGAACTGGAGCAGTGCAGTGACCGAACAATTCACAACTGAATTCGCGGGCGACGGAACGTGGAGCGAAGAGTCCGACTGGGAAGTCGTCGATCTGGAGGACGGAACCGACGGCGAAGCCCATATTCCCGTACCCACCGTTGCGGTGGTAGGCCGTCCGAATGTGGGTAAATCCACGCTGGTCAACCGCATCATTGGTCGTCGCGAGGCGGTCGTCGAGGACATTCCGGGTGTCACCCGCGACCGCGTTTCCTATGAGGCCAACTGGAGCGGTCGCCGATTCCTGGTACAGGACACCGGTGGTTGGGAGCCCGATGCGAAGGGTCTCCAGCAGTCCGTGGCGCGGCAGGCGGAACTGGCGATGCAGACCGCGGATGCGATTCTCCTCGTGGTCGACGCCGTTGTCGGCGCTACCGCCACCGATGAGGCCGTCGCCAAGGTCCTGCGCCGCTCCAAAACTCCAGTCTTGCTGGTAGCGAACAAGGTTGACGACGGGCGCACCGAATCCGAGGTTGCGGCCCTGTGGTCGCTGGGTCTCGGGCAACCGCACTCGGTGAGTGCGACACACGGTCGAGGTACCGGCGACCTCCTGGACGAGGTTCTCGCCGCGCTGCCCGAAACCCCTCGCGAAGGTATCCCGGGTGGCGGTCCGAGGCGTGTCGCTCTGGTCGGGAAACCGAACGTCGGCAAGTCGAGTCTGCTGAACAAGCTGTCGGGTGACGAGCGTTCCGTCGTCCACAACGTCGCGGGCACTACCGTCGACCCGGTCGACTCGATCGTCGAGCTCGGTGGCCGGCCGTGGCGGTTCGTCGACACGGCAGGCTTGCGTAAGCGCGTCAGTCACGCCAGCGGCGCCGAGTTCTACGCCTCCCTTCGCACGAAGAGTGCCATCGAGGCCGCCGAGGTCGCGATTCTGCTCATCGATGCGTCAGAGCCGATCTCGGAGCAGGACCTGCGCGTGCTCAGCATGGTGGCCGATGCGGGTCGCGCGCTCGTGATCGCCTTCAACAAGTGGGATCTCGTCGACGAGGATCGCCGCCTTCAGCTCGATCGGGAAGTCGACCGGGACCTGGTCCGGGTGCCGTGGGCCCAGCGGGTCAACATCTCGGCGCACACAGGTCGGGCGGTACAGAAGTTGGTACCCGCGCTGGACACGGCGCTCGAATCCTGGGACAAGCGCATTCCGACCGGCCGGCTCAACAACTGGCTGAAGGAAGTCGTGGCTGCCACTCCGCCGCCGATGCGTGGGGGACGTCTCCCACGGGTGATGTTCGCCACCCAGGCCGGAACGCGGCCGCCGACCTTCGTACTGTTCACCACCGGTTTCCTCGAGGCCGGGTACCGGCGATTCCTCGAGCGGCGCCTGCGTGAGGAGTTCAACTTCGACGGCAGCCCCGTCCGGATCTCGGTTCGTGTCCGGGAGAAGCGGGACCGACGCGGACGGTAGCTCGGGAGAATCGCCCTGACCAGGCGATTAGCGTTCAGGACTGCCACTGATGTAATCTCATCGAGCACCTGAACGAGGGTGTGGACGGGCTGTGGCGCAGCTTGGTAGCGCACTTGACTGGGGGTCAAGTGGTCGCAGGTTCAAATCCTGTCAGCCCGACCGCACATGACCTGGTGGACGAACATGTCCGCCAGGTCATTGTCGTTTCTGGCCTTGCTCCCTCGCGCGAGACTCGCGGACACCGGGAAGGCAATGGCCGAGGGAGCGCGGACGGTGACGCATCCGCGCTGTTCTGGCGTCAGTTCGTGACGATGACGGGGTCACCGATCTTGGCGTGGTCGTAGAACCATCGCGCATTCTCGATGCTGAGATTGATACAGCCGTGACTGACGTTCTCGCGCCCCTGCGAGGCGACCGACCAGGGCGCGCCGTGGATGAAGATCCCGCCCCAGGTGATGCGGGTGGCGTACTCCACGTAAAGCCGGTACCCCTCCGGGGAGTCGATCGGGACGCCGTACGTCGACGAGTCCATCACCATGTCGCGGAACTTCTCGAGGACGGGGAACGTGCCCAGCGGCGTTTCGTAGCCGGGTTTACCAAACGACGCCGGCATGGTGTGCACTACGCGGTCGTTGATGCTCACGGTGAACTGGTGTGTCGTAGTGTTCGCTACGGCGACCAGCGCGTCGCCGACCTGGAACTGGGTCTTCGATCCCGCGAATTCGACGGTGACCGCGGTGTGCGCCGGCCAGAAAGCGTCCGGGCTCCACCGCAGTTCGCTGTCATCGATCCACGAATAGTGTCCGGTCACAGGCGTCGACGGGGAGATCGCGACGGAGCGTTCGGCGCTCGCCCGGTCGGCGACGGGCGATCGGAACCGGATGATGATCGGATGCGCGACGCCGACGACCTCACCGCTCGAGGGTGCGATGGCCGGAGCGACGACTTTCGCAACGACGGCCGACGGTACAGCGGTGCCGGTGGCACTCACCCCGCACAAGGCCAGGATGGCGAGAACCGCCACGAGAAACAGGCGTGCACCGTGCTGCTGCGCTCTACGCATGGCCGTCAGCCCTTCGCATCACTGTGAGCTCATTTCAGTGAAACACAGCGTCGTCCGGGAACGGAACCGAGGAGATGTCACGACTTCATGACTGCTCGACGGTCCCGCGAGTAGCGTCAGTTCCGGGATGTCAGCGAAGCGGAGGCGCACATGTCCGGACGATTCGAAGGCACCGTGGTGATCGACCGCCCCATCGAGTACGTGTTCGCCTATCTCGCGGCAG
The DNA here is from genome assembly GCF_023667485.2 of Rhodococcus sp. MSC1_016. NCBI lineage: Bacteria > Bacillati > Actinomycetota > Actinomycetes > Mycobacteriales > Nocardiaceae > Rhodococcus > Rhodococcus sp. MSC1_016. The sequence goes on along the minus strand of NZ_JAMOZI020000001.1, from coordinate 2,620,775 downwards.
GCGTCAACGACCCGGATTTCAGTCCCCGTGTGCAGAAGATCACGAAGTCCACCGACGGACCACCCGGAGTCGGGACGGTGTTCGTCAGCACCGTGAAAGATGCCGGAATGACCACCACACGGGAATTCGAGCTGACCGAATTCGAGGCACCGAGAAAGATCCGGTGGACCGAACGATCCAAGAACATCGTGACGGCGAAGGAAGGCGGCTACGACCTCGAGCCGGCCGGAGCCGCCACGAAAGTCACCATCTACAACGAGCTGGAAGGCCACGGAATCGGCAAGCTGATCGCTCCTCTCGCGCTCCGCGCTGCACGCAAGGACGCGCCGAACTTCGCTCGGCGAATCAAGGCGGCCGCGGAGAAATGATTCTCCTGTGTGCCGGCCGACAGCGTGACGTACCGAGAGATTCAAACGGCAGGAAATCACGCGCAGGGGCGGATAGTGTCGGGTGATGGTTGATGCGCCCGTCCTCGACAGAAACCACCTCGCCGACGCGCTCGCACACTTCGAACCGCGGATAGTCGATCCGACCAATCGTCGATCGGCGGCAGTCGTGATCGCCGTGATGAGCGACGGATCGGGTGGGCAGGCCATTCCACTCACCATGCGCCCGACCAAGATGCGAGCGCACCCGGGCCAATTCGCATTGCCCGGGGGCGGCGTGGATGCGGGGGAGACCGGGGCGGACGCGGCGCGCCGTGAATTGCACGAAGAGCTCGGTCTCGATGTGGAGCCGTCCGCGGTTCTCGGCCGCCTCGACGACTACGTCACCCGCTCCGGCTACGTCATCACACCGTTCGTCGTGTGGTCGGATCGATCGATCACTACTCTCGTTCCCCATCTCGAGGAGGTGGCGGAAGTCTTCGCGGTGGGACTCTCCGAAATCGACACCGAGCCGCGGTTCGTCGACATCCCCGAATCGTCGAAGCCGGTGATCCAATGGCCGTTCCGGCGCCACCTGGTACACGCGCCGACCGGCGCCGTGGTGTACCAATTCCGGGAAGTCGCGCTCCACGGCCGCCACACCCGCATCGACGGGTTCGACCAACCGGTCTTCGCTTGGCGTTAGCCGAATCACGGTGGGGTTGCCGCGACTAGGGTCATACCCTGTGACCATCTTCGAGTCCGTGGCTCGCAAACTCGACCGCACCGGCGTCGACCCTGTCGTCTGGCATGCTCCCGCACCGCCCACTCCCACAGGTCTTCTCGCGCCCAACCGAGTGCTCGACGATGCCGAGCGATGGCAGCTGCCGTCCGGTGAAGGCCCGGAAGACGTCGCCGTCGATGCCGAGGGACGGGTGATCACCGGGGGCAACGACGGTCGGATCTGGCGGTTCGATATCCACGGGAAGGCGATCCCGATCGCCGACACCGGCGGGCGCCCCCTCGGGATCGAGGTGCTGGACGACGGCCGATTTCTCGTGTGTGATGCCGCGCGCGGGGTCCTGCGGGTAGATGACAGTGGGCACGTCGAGGTGCTGGCCGAATCCGCTGTGGGGCGACCGATCCTGGCGTGCAACAACTCTGCCGTCGGCCGTGACGGGATCGTGTATTTCACCGACTCGTCGGCCCGCTTCACCATCGATGATCATCGGTACGATCTTCTCGAGCACCGGGGGACCGGCCGACTGCTTCGGTTGGACCCGAAGACGGGGGAGACCGATCTCCTCGCAGAGGGGTTGCAGTTCGCCAACGGCGTCGGATTGGCGGCAGATGAATCCTTCGTCCTGGTCGCCGAGACCGGGGCCTATCGAATTTCTCGCGTCGACCTCACGGGCCCGTCTCGGGGAAGCGTGTCGGTATGGGCGGAGAACCTCCCCGGCATTCCCGACAACATGACGTCGCACACGTCGGCCGGTCTGTTCTGGGTGGCGCTCTACAGTCCGCGCATGAGAGTGCTCGACATGCTCGCGCCGTATCCGACGTTACGGATTCTGGCAGCAAATCTGCCCGAAGCGGTGCAGCCCGCCCCGCAGCGTGCCGGCTGGGTGATCGCCCTCGACTCGAACGGGACGATCGTGCACAGCCTGCGCGGTGGTAAAGGAAGCTACTCACCCGTCACCGGTGTCCGGGAGCATGAGGGGTGGCTGTATCTGGGAAGTCTGACCGCGGACTGTGTTGCCCGAGTCCGAGCGCCGCGATGATCGGACTCGGTTCGCATATCGACGAGTGACACGTGGCTGAGGTGGCCCACGGTCGCCTGAAGCCCGGACCCGTTGTGGAAGAGTGGCGAGAGCGTTGCGAGGAGCAGCGCGCGACACTTCGCAATCGAGGGCTGGGGAGACTGTGGTGGATTCGGTGGACCGGGACATCGTGCGGTCGGACCGCATCGTGACCGTGCCCAACGTCCTCAGTGTCATCCGCTTGATCGGCGTGCCGCTGTTCGTCTATCTCTTGCTCGTCACCCACGCCGACGGGTGGGCGCTGGCCATCCTCATGATCAGTGGATTCACCGACTGGCTCGACGGCAAGCTGGCGCGGGTACTGAACCAGTCCTCGAAGCTGGGTGCGCTCCTCGACCCCTTCGTCGACCGCCTCTACGTCGTGACCACCTTGGTGACTTTCGTGGTGCGCGGGTTCATTCCCTGGTGGGTGGCCGCCATCCTCATCGGGCGTGACGCCGTTCTGGCACTGACCCTGCTCATCTACCGGCGCCGCGGACTGCCCCCACCGGACGTGATCTATCTGGGTAAGGGTGCAACCTTCCTGCTCATGTTCGCGCTGCCGATGATCCTCGCCGCGCACGTCGACTGGGATTTCGCCCCGGTCGCGCAGCCTGCGGGTGCCGCTCTCCTCATCTGGGGCACAGCGTTGTACCTCTGGACCGGTCTGCTGTACATCGCCAACGCATTCGTCGTCGCACGTACCGTTCCCGTGCGAGCCCCGGGTGGCGACGACCGCGAGGTCCGCTGATGAAACGGATCGACACCGGCGTCCGCCGAAATCCGGTGCCGTCCCTTCTCCGGTCCCTGATGAACGATCACTTGGACCCCGGCTACGAGGGCGCCGCCGAGGATCGCGAACACGGCCATGCGCGGCAGACCCGGTGGGGGAACCGGGTATGGATTTCGCTCGGTGCGCTGCTGATCGGCCTAGTGCTCGCGGTGGCGTACCGCCAGGCCACCGAACGCCTGCCGGGTACCGAACAGGTCCGGGCAGAACTGCTCGGCAAGGTACACGACGCCGAAGCCCGCGTCGGGAGTCTCGAGGACACCCGCGACGGCCTGTCCGTGCACACGGACGACGCCCGCGCCGCAGCCTTGGCGGGTGATGCCCGTGGATCCGCCGTCCTCACGGAGCTGCGCGCCCTCGAGGGTGACGCCGCGGTCGAGGCCGTCCGCGGTCCAGGACTCACCGTGACACTGACCGATCCCGCGGCTCGGCCCAACCTGTCCGACTCGTCGCAGCGCTCGGTGGGCGGAAAGGCTGTGGTGCTCGACCGCGACCTCCAATCAGTCGTCAACTCGTTGTGGGCCACCGGAGCCGAGGCCGTGGCGGTCGGTGATGTACGGATCGGTCCTACCGTGACGATCCGGCAGGCGGGCGGCGCGATGCTCGTAGACAATCAGCCCGTGTTCTCGCCATACGTGGTGTCTGCGATCGGACCGCAGAGGCCGATGCAGACGGGATTCGTGGTGAGCGATGCGTATTTGCGGATGTCGAGTATTGCTCAGCTGTACGGCATCGGCTTCTCGGTGGCCGAAGCAGACGAACTCGACCTTCCCGCGGCCCCGGCTCGCGAGGTGCGCTCGGCGCAGGTGGCAGGAACTCGATGAGACGGCGGAGTGACGAGGAACTCGATGAGAGGGCTAGTGACATGGAGGCGGCGCTCGGATGAAGGCAGTGCTCGGATGAAGGCAGTGCTCGGATGAAGGCAGTGCTCAAGGGTGGATCGGCGGTGTACGGCGTCCTCGCGCTGGTGGTGGGCATCGTGCTCGGAGTGGTGTTCAGCCCTCAGGTGCCCGATGCCGTGCAGCCCTACCTGCCGATCGCTGTGGTGGCGGCGCTCGACGCCGTGTTCGGCGGACTGCGTGCCTACCTGGACGAGATCTTCGATTCGAAGGTGTTCGTCGTCTCGTTCGTGTTCAACGTTCTGGTGGCCGCGCTGATCGTGTGGCTGGGGGATCAACTGGGAGTGGGCACCCAGTTATCGACCGCGATCGTCGTGGTCCTCGGTATCCGGATCTTCGGCAACGCGGCGGCTCTCCGCCGTCGCCTCTTCGGAGCGTGATCGGGCAATGAGCGGTCACGAGGGCAGACACGAACTCCACCAGGACGAATCGGCGTCGCGCCGGTCTCATGTCGTCTTCGCCGTGCTGGCCGCACTTCTTCTCGGTGGCCTGGGAATCGCGATCGTGACTCAGGTGAAGAACACCGGCTCCGGTGACACGCTCGACTCCGCGAGTCCGGCGGACCTCCTGGTCGTGCTCGATACGCTGAACCAGCGGGAGGCGGCCCTGCGGCAGGAGATCGCTACCCTCGAGCAGACGCTGGACACTTTACGACGAAGTGGTAGCTCGGGTGCCGCCCTCGACGAGGCACGCGCACGCCTGACCGCGTTGTCGATCCAAGTGGGGAGCGCACCGGCCACGGGGCCCGGGGTGACGATGAGCATCACCGACCCAGGGAAAGGGGTGGGCTCCGAAGTGCTCCTCGACCTCGTGCAGGAGTTGCGGGCGGCGGGTGCCGAGGCCATCTCACTGCAAGGCGCGCAGGGTGCTCCCATCCGGATCGGCGTCGACTCCTGGGTATCGGGGTCTGCAGGCGATCTGTCGGTGGACGGTCAGCGCGTGACCGCGCCGTACAGCGTTGTCGCGATCGGGGATCCGCCCACCCTCGCGGCCGCTCTCAACATTCCCGGCGGGGTGGTCGACACCGTCGCGCGCAGCGGTGGACAGCTCGAGATCGAACAATCACAGCAGGTCACGATCTCCGCCTTGCGGGAGTCGAAACCTCGCCAATACGCTCAGCCCGGAAATTGATCTTCGCATCCGCCCGCGGATTGCCATCGAAAGGACGCCACTGTGAGTGAGCTCGAAATTCCCGCCGATCGTCGGTACACAGCCGAACACGAGTGGGTCGAGCGGACCGGAGCCACGACGGTGCGGATCGGCATCACCGATTTCGCGCAGTCCCAGCTCGGTGACGTGGTGTTCGTCCAGCTGCCCGCTGTCGACGACGAGGTGACTGCGGGCGAATCGCTCGGCGAAGTGGAATCCACCAAGAGTGTGTCCGACATCTTCGCGCCCCTCACGGCGAAAGTCGTTGCCGCAAATGCTGATCTGGACGGCAACCCGGAACTCGTGAACTCGGCGCCGTACGCGCAGGGCTGGCTCGTCGATCTCGGGGTCGACGACGAGGCGACGCTCGACGCCGCCCTCGCGGAGATGTTGGATGCGGCAGCCTATGCCGACATCACCGCAGGCTGATCTCGGCGGGCTGAGGAAGCGGTGTTCCGCCGCCTCCGGGAACCCGGCGGCCCCCGTCTCGGTCACGACGGGTCGATCCGGCGGCGTATTACCGGTTCGTAATGTGCTGGCGGCCTGTCTTACTACACGCACCGGCGCGCGCAGGGTACGGTCGAGGTGAACGCATGTGCCGTGTCGGGGCGCAGGTCCGTAGTTTGACTGTGGTTGTGGCAGTGCACGGAAGATAATGTGCACAAATATCGAATTATGTAGAACCGAGTGGCATTGCGTAGTCCAGCGAATCTTGCTGGATGATCGAACTAGGAGGAGAAACGGTGAGCGAGAACGGCAATGACGCGGTTTATGGGGAGTCCCCGGCGGAAACGACGTCGGTCTTCCGCGCGGACTTCCTCAACGAGCTCGACACCTCCTCGGCAACCCAGGCGCCGGAGGCTCCGGTGTCGGGTGTGGAGGGACTGCCAGCAGGTTCCGCTCTGCTCGTCGTCAAGCGCGGACCCAACGCGGGTTCACGCTTCCTGCTCGACCAGCCGACGACCTCTGCGGGGCGCCATCCCGACAGCGACATCTTCCTCGACGACGTGACGGTCAGCCGTCGTCATGCGGAGTTCCGCCAGGAGGACGACGAATTCCAGGTCGTCGACGTAGGAAGCCTCAACGGCACGTACGTCAACCGGGAACCGGTCGACTCCGCGGTGCTGGCCAACGGTGACGAGGTCCAGATCGGGAAGTTCCGTCTGGTGTTCCTGACGGGTCCGCGTACCACCGCGGGTGGCTCGCAGATCGGTGAGACGTCAGCTGGTGCGGGTAGCCAATGACCGCGGTGCGGCAGCAGCAGGCGCAATCGGGAATGTCGATCGGCTCGGTGCTGGATCGACTGCGGCCCGATTTCCCTGATGTGACGATCTCGAAGATCCGATTCCTCGAAGCCGAGGGTCTCATCAGCCCCCAGCGGACTCCGTCGGGTTATCGGCGCTTCTCGATCGCCGACTGCGAACGTCTGCGCTACGTCCTCACTGCGCAGCGAGACCAGTATCTGCCGCTGAAGGTCATCAAAGAGCAGCTCGAGGCCATCGACAGAGGTGTGGCCACGGTCGGTGCCGGCGACTCGTCGCCGCGCCGGCCGCGGGCCCTCACTGTCGCTCCGGGTGAGGTGTCACCCGAGGAGTTCCTCACCGATCGGGAAGTCCGGATCAGCCGCGACGACCTGATTTCCCGGGCAGGCATCGACGAGAAATTCCTCGTGGAACTCACCCGAGGAGGTCTCGTCGTGCCCGGCCCGGCCGGCTTCTTCGACGAGGATGCCGTGACGCTTGCACGCACGGCGCGGGCGATGTCCGAGTTCGGCCTCGAAGTGCGGCACCTGCGGGCATTCAAGCTCGCCGCCGACCGTGAGGCAGGGCTGGTGGCCCAGATAGCCGGGCCGGTGGCCAAGGGACGTGACGCGGGTGCCCGTGACCGCGCCGAGGAAATGGTCCGGGAACTGGCGGCGTTGTCGCTGACTCTGCATACGTGTCTGGTGAAGTCCGCTGTGCGCGGTGCCCTGGACCGGTGAGTTGTTGCCAGGCACGCCTCTGACGGGGAACTTCTCAACGACGCTGCGCTCGAACGGCTGTACGGTCGACAGCGGACACGAATCGAATAGAATCCTGGTAGGCACGGTGTGCCGCGTACGGACCATTGCAGGGTGGAGGCAGACGCGATGAGCGAAATGCACGTGATCGGAGTTCGTGTCGAGCAGCCTCAGAGCCAGCCTGTTCTGCTGCTGCGCGAAACTGACGGCGACCGGTACCTCCCTATTTGGATCGGGCAGACCGAGGCCACCGCAATCGCACTCGAACAACAGGGTGTCGAGCCTGCCCGGCCTCTCACACATGATCTGATCAAGAATTTGATCGAGGCCCTCGGCCGCACCCTCAAAGAAGTGCGCATCGTCGAACTCCGCGAAGGCACGTTCTACGCCGATCTCGTGTTCGATCAGAACACGCGGGTCTCCGCTCGGCCTTCCGACTCGATCGCCATCGCGTTGCGTATCGGAGTCCCCATTTTCGCCGAAGAGTCGGTTTTGTCGGAGGCGGGACTCGTCATGCCGGACGAGCGTGAAGACGAGGTCGAGAAGTTCAAAGAGTTTCTCGAATCCGTCTCGCCGGACGACTTCAAGGCCACCGACGGCTAGGGCTCCTCTTCGCCCAGTAACGGTTGAGGTTCTTCCGGCGCGTTGCGTTGACCCTGACTGCTCGGAGTCATAGCGTTCGGTGCAGTGATTTTCTGCCTTGCAGATTCGATCGGGCGTACGCTGAGTAGGTTCAGGGTATGGATGTGCTCGGTGTCACTGGTGGCGACTACGCCGCCCGAGTGCTGTGGTGCATGCGCCGCGGCTACTGGCGACGCGTGTCACAGGCGCACTGATCGTCGGGTTCAGTGCAACATGCGAGAGGGAGTAGTCAGTGGGAGATCGGCCGCAGGAGAATCCGCTGAATCTTGCGCCCGGCGACAACGTTGCCGAGCCAGAGTTCAGCTCCGAAGAGATCCAGCCGGGCCTCTTCCCCGACGATTCCGTGCCTGACGACCTCGTCGGATACCGCGTCCCCATCGCCTGCCAGATCGCCGGAATCACCTACCGGCAGCTCGACTACTGGGCGCGGACGTCACTGGTGGTGCCGTCCATCCGTGGGGCGGCCGGCTCGGGGAGCCAGCGCCTGTACTCGTTCAAAGACATCCTCGTTCTCAAGATCGTCAAGCGCCTGCTCGATACCGGCATATCCTTGCAGAACATTCGTGTGGCCGTCGACCATCTGCGTAAGCGTGGGGTGCGCGACTTGGCCAAGATCACACTCTTCTCCGACGGCACCACTGTCTACGAGTGCACGTCCGCCGAAGAGGTTGTCGACTTACTGCAGGGTGGCCAGGGCGTGTTCGGTATCGCCGTGAGCGGTGCCATGCGTGAGCTGACCGGCACCATCGCGGACTTCCCGGCGGAGCGTGCCGATGGTGGCGCGCTCGAGCAGAGTCCCGAAGACGAACTCGCGTCCCGGCGGAAGACTCGCGCAAGCCGTAAGACGGGCTAAGTTCTCGTCGGGCAGACAAGCGCCGGGTGACGCCCGGTCGATTCCACCGCAGAAATGCGTGACATGGGCGTGCGTGAAATGGTCGCGGGTGACATAGACTGTCGGTGCGTCGACGCCGTGCGGGAGAGTTCCGGGCACTGCATGCACAGAAAATCGTGTGTGGAGGACCCGGGCGCCGAAGGAGCAGCACCTCCCCGTCAATCTCTCAGGCACACAGGACCGTGCGGGCTCCGACGTCTCTGGAAAGCGGTGGGAGCACCCACCCGCCCACGGGGAAAGGGCCCGTCCACACCTGGACGCCGGTACCGAATCTCTCAGGCGCTCGAACGCGAGCAGGCGACAGAGGGGGAGGGACGCACCGCTGCGCGGGGCGGGTCCTAGTCCTCCGAACTGCTTGGGAGTTGTCGTGATCGACGCTGGAAGCCGTACATTCGCTGACCGCCATGTCGGCCCGAACGCGGCGGAACTCGCGCACATCCTCGACGTCGTGGGTGCCGGATCCCTGGACGACCTGGCGTCGAAGGCGGTCCCGGCCGCCATTCTCGACGGCGTCACGAATGGTGTGGCCGACGGGCTCGACGCTCTGCCTGCCCCGGTGTCCGAGCACGAGGCTCTCGCCGAGCTTTCTGCACTCGCCGCCCAGAACACCGTGGCGACCACGATGATCGGACTCGGGTACTACGACACCCTTACGCCTCCGGTTCTGCTCCGGAACATCATCGAGAATCCTGCGTGGTATACCGCCTACACCCCGTACCAGCCGGAGATCAGCCAAGGGCGTCTCGAGGCCCTTCTGAACTTTCAGACGATGGTGGCCGATCTCACCGGTATGGAGGTCGCGAATTCGTCAATGCTCGACGAGGCGACCGCAGCCGCTGAGGCCATGACACTCCTGCGGCGCGCGAACAAGTCCAAGTCGCCGCGGTTCGTGGTGGATGCCGATCTGTACCCGCAGACCCTCGCCGTGGTCGAGACCCGGGCCGAGCCTCTCGGTATCGACATCGTCGTCGCTGATCTGTCCGCCGGGCTGCCCGATGGTGACTTCTTCGGTGTCCTCGCTCAACTGCCGGGCGCGTCCGGCCGCATCGTCGACTACACCGACGTCATCGCCGAGGCTCACGAGCGCGGCGCCCTCGTCGCGCTCGGCGCCGACCTCCTGGCCCTCACCCTGATCACGCCGCCCGGCGACATCGGCGCGGACGCCTGCTTCGGCACCACTCAGCGGTTCGGTGTCCCGATGGGGTTCGGCGGTCCGCACGCCGGGTACCTTGCCGTGCACACCAAGCATGCCCGCCAGCTACCCGGCCGCCTCGTCGGCGTGTCCGTGGACGCCGATGGTGACAAGGCGTATCGACTGGCTTTGCAGACCCGTGAGCAGCACATTCGCCGGGAGAAGGCTACGTCGAACATCTGCACCGCCCAGGTGTTGCTTGCCGTCCTCGCGGCCATGTACGCGAGTTATCACGGTGCGGAAGGCCTGAAGGCGATCGCGGAGCGTGTCGCGAATGCTGCGCACTCGCTCGCCGCCGCCCTCCGCAAGGCTGGGGTGACCGTGGTGCACGAGCACTTCTTCGACACCGTCCTCGTTCGCGTCGAGGGGCAGGCGTCGGCAGTCGTGGCGAAAGCCAAGGAGTCGGGAATCAACCTCCGCTTCGTCGATGCCGATCACGTCGGCATCGCCTGTGACGAAGCGACGACCCCAGCACACCTCGAGAGCGTTCTCGCGGCATTCGGCGGTGCCGGTGCGGTCGGCGTCGAACCGGGCACCGCGGTGCCCCACCCTCAGCGCCGCGGCTCCGACTATCTCCAGCACGAGGCCTTCACGCGGTATCGCACCGAAACCGGGATGCTGCGGTATCTGCGAGCGTTATCGGACAAGGACATCGCACTCGACCGCAGCATGATCCCGTTGGGTTCGTGCACCATGAAGCTCAACGCGACCGCCGAAATGGAAGCAATCACCTGGCCGGCGTTCGCCCGACTACACCCGTTCGCACCCACCGGCGACGCGCCGGGGATTCTCCGCATCATCGAGGACCTCGAGAACTGGCTGGTGGACGTGACCGGTTACGACGCGGTCAGCCTGCAGCCGAATGCCGGCAGTCAGGGCGAGTACGCGGGACTTCTGGCGATCCGCAACTATCACCTGAGCCGCGGCGACGACCACCGCGACACCTGCTTGATTCCCTCGAGCGCCCACGGCACCAACGCGGCGTCCGCCGTCATGGCCGGTATGCGCGTGGAAGTGGTGGCCTGCCGACCCAACGGTGACGTCGACCTCGACGACCTGCGGGCGAAAATCGCCGACCATGCCGAGCGCCTCGCGGCGATCATGATCACCTACCCGTCCACCCATGGCGTGTATGAGCACGAGATCGCCGACATCTGCGCGGCCGTCCACGACGCCGGGGGTCAGGTCTACGTGGACGGCGCCAACCTCAACGCCCTCGTCGGGCTGGCCCGACCCGGTCGGTTCGGCGGCGACGTCAGTCACCTGAACCTGCACAAGACGTTCTGCATCCCGCATGGCGGCGGTGGCCCCGGTGTCGGACCCATCGGCGTGCGCTCCCACCTGACGCCGTTCCTGCCCGGGCACCCGCTGGCGCCGGAACTCGGCACTGCCGGACCGATTTCTGCGGCACCCTATGGAAGCGCCTCCATCCTGCCCATCACCTGGGCCTACATTCGGATGATGGGCGCGGTTGGACTGCGCCGGGCCAGCCTGACGGCCATCGCCTCGGCCAACTACATCGCACGCCGCCTCGACGAGTACTTTCCCGTCCTCTACACGGGCGAGGGTGGAATGGTGGCCCACGAATGCATTCTCGACCTGCGTCCGATCACCAAGGACACCGGTGTCACTGTGGACGATGTGGCAAAGCGTCTCGCTGACTACGGTTTCCACGCCCCGACGATGAGCTTCCCGGTAGCCGGGACGCTGATGGTCGAGCCCACCGAGAGTGAGAATCTCGAGGAGATCGACGCCTTCTGTGAGGCGATGATCGCGATCCGTGCCGAAATCGACAGGGTAGGGGCAGGCGAGTGGCCGGTCGACGACAATCCGCTGCGCGGAGCCCCGCACACGGCGGGCTGCCTCGTTGCCGAGTGGAACCACCCGTACTCGCGAGAGGTCGCTGTCTTCCCCCGAGGCAAGGCTCGGCCGAAGGTGTGGCCTGCCGTGCGTCGCATCGACGGAGCGCACGGTGACCGCAATCTCGTATGCTCCTGCCCGCCGATCTCGGCATTCGAAGGGGCCTGACGGCTGGGCCCGCCCTGCTCACCCGGGGCGGGCCCGGACCGGGTCAGTCGGCGCGCACCAGTTCGAGGATCGTGATCTCCGGCGGTGCGGCGACGCGTACCGGCGGGCCCCAGGCGCCGACTCCGCGCGTGGTGTAGAGAACCGTGTTCCCGATCCGATCCAGACCGGTCACCGAAGGTTGCTGCAGCGGCACGAGATAGCGGAGCGGCCACATCTGCCCGCCGTGCGTATGCCCCGATAGCTGCAGGTCCACGCCCAGATCCGACGCCTCCAGCGCCTGCCGCGGTTCGTGGGCGAGCAACATCACGAACGTCGACGGGTCACGTCCCGCGAGGGCTGCAGACAGGTCGGGCTCGTAGGGCGCCGGCGACGAGTAATCGTGAATGCCTGCGATGTCGATCGTTGCTTCGCCGCGGCGGAGAGCCACCCGTTGGTTCCGGAGGGTGGCGATGCCGAGACGGTCCCAGACATCCAGCCAGCGGCCGCCGTCGTCGGCGTAGAACTCGTGGTTTCCGCTGACACCGAAAATCCCCATCGGTGCGCGAAGATCCGCGAGGGGTTCGAGGTCGGGCGCGACCTTGGACACCGTTCCGTCCACCAGGTCTCCCACAATCGCCACCAGGTCGGGTTCCTGCGCGTTGATCACATCCACGACCTCGCGGGTGAAGCCCACTCCTCGTGCCGGACCCACGTGGAGATCGGACACGAGGGCGACGCGCACACCGTCGAACTCGGGAGGAAGGCGCCGTAGCGGGACACGGACGCGTACCACCTTCGGGCGGGCGGCCTCGGCGACCCCGTATCCGGCGGCCACGACGGCGCCGACCGCGACAATCGACGTCGCGAGGCGCAGGGTGCGGCGCCGGGACAGGTCGACCTGATCGGCACTCTCGCCCCTGTGGCGCAACCGCGCGACAACGCGAACGACCAGCGAACCGATCGCCACCAGGAGCAGGCCCAGCACCAGATACAGCAGTGCTCCGAGCCACGCCCACCCCACGAAACCGGGAGGTCGCGCCCATCCGGTGTCGAATACCTCACCGCTGCCGGCGCCGATCACGGCAAGAACCCACAGCACGACGAGGACGACATCGACGACGACGGACCACGGCCGGGTCAGGCCCGTGGCCCGCACGAGCCGCCGGTGAAGCCACCAGGTGAGCAGGGCGAGGACGACGCCGAAGACAACGACCCTTGTCATCGGACTACCGCGGGGGAAGCGGCCCGCTGTGACACGGGTACGAGCGGGTGAGGGAGTCGAATCTGCGGATACATGGCGGTGCTTTCTGTCACGGTGTCGTCGCACCCGTCGACGACGTCAGCGGGGTCCTTGCAAGGTGATGTTCCGGGCCGACGGCACGCAGCTGCGCTCGTGCTAGTGCGGTCGAGCGCCGATGCCCGACTTCCGGCGCGGAAAGGGTCAAGACAACAACTTGCCGATGGCTGTGGCCAAAGCGGGTCCGTCGGAGGACGGGACCTTCTCGAGCGACCCGCCGGTGCGATCGGCGACGGCCTGAAGGGTATTGAGATCAGAGTTCTGCCCGATGGTCACGACGTCGATGCGAACAGGCTTCGACGGATCGCCCGCGGCTGCGAGGGACGCCAGGAGATCGGCGCGCGTGAGCGAACCGTCGTCGTTAGCGCCGTCGGTCAGGAGCAGCACCGAGTTCGTGCGTCCCGGGGTGTATCCGGCGACCGCGCTCTTGTACGCCGCCTCGAGCGAGGCGTAGGTGGCCGTGCCTGCGGCCGGGACGGCCTTCGCCAGCCGGGCACCCAGGGCTTGCCTGCGGCTTCCCTCAATGAAACCACCGGCCGAGAGCGGGCCGGTGGCAACCACCGTCGTGTAGGGGCGGGTTCCGTCGAGGTTGGTGCTGTATTCCCACAACCCCAGGCTCGAGGCGTCCGGCGAGCGGCTGACCTGGGCCGCCAGTGCAGCAGTCGTATTCGTCAAGCGTGAGGTGGCTCCCTCGCCGGCACCCATCGAACTGGAGACGTCGAGCAGAATTGTCGACGTCCGTTCGGTCACGGGATTGCGGATGACCCCCATCATCGCTTCGGCGGCCGCGGAATCGGCGGGCAACAGCGTGGTGGGGAAGCCGGGGAACGTCAAGGCTGTGTCATCCGGCCTGCCAAGTCCCTCCACCCTGAAGCCCGCATCAGCGAGCACCTGACCCTGCTCCGGCTCGCGAAGAAACTCCGTGAACTGGGCAGCGGCCCGGCTCTGCGTCTCGTCGACAGCGGGCCCCGACAAGATGGCCGCCGGATGATCCGCTACCGGGGTCGCGCCCTTCGGCACGAAAGTGGTGACATCTGAGCCAGGGGCCTCGCGCAGCGCCCGGTAGACCTGCTGTTCGGTGACCGGTACCGCGTGAATGCCCTCCATGGACGGGTCGTCCGCGTCGGCGAGGAGGGTGAGGGCCTCGCGCGTCGTCGCCGGCTTCGCGCCGGGCAGTGCTTGATACCCGAGCGCCAGCCCGGTGAGCGCGGAGGTGACCTGGGTCGATCCGGCCTGCTCGGCCGTGACCGGGCCGGCAGAATCGCCGGCAACGGAGGCGGCGACGGCTTCGACCGCCAATTCTGTACTGCCGGAGCCGGATCCGACGGGTAGCGCCAATCCCAGGCTTCCCCACTCGGAGAGCCCAAGGGTCGCCAATGACCCTCGCCCTGTCTGCAGCGACGGCAGATCTTTCCACTCGACCGCAGCGGTGGTCAGGGCGTTCTCGAACTCGGACCTCACGGCGAGCACCACGGGGCTCGCGGCAAGGGGGCGAGCCTCGCCGTTGACGACGGCGGGCGGCACCTGACGGACCCATTGTGAACTGGACGGAATCCACAATGCAGGACGCGGGCCGAGAAGCTTGTCGTCCCACGCGCCGTCCGGGCCTGCGATCAGGGCATCGCGCACCTCGCCGGAGTCGACCGGCGTGACGGTGACGGAGATGCAGTGATCACGGATGACGGGGGAGGTAGCGGTGAAGCGGTCCGCGAGAGTCCGGATATCTGCGGCGATGTCCGGGTCGGCTGCGACAGTGAGCACACTGTCACCCTCGACACACGCGCCGGCCGCTGCGGCACCCTGATCTTCGATTCGGTCGGCCAGCTGGAACCAACCGAACACCCCAACGACGATCACCACGACGAGGCCGAGCGCGATCAGGGGTCCCTTACTGATACCCCTGGCGCCCTTTCCACCGCGATGATTTCCCACGTGGTTACCTGCTCCTGTCGGTCGAGTCGATCGAAGTCGACTTCCGCAGTGTAGTGAAGCGCGGAGCGGAAGCCGGAAAAGCGGCCCCCGCCACCAGATGATGACGAGGGCCGCTGACCGTGCGCAGTACTCAGGCGTTGGCGGCCTTGTACTCGCGACGACGGCGATGCAGGATCGGTTCCGTGTAACCGCTGGGCTGCTTGCCGCCTTCGAGGATCAGTTCCTTCGCCGCCTGGAATGCGATGCTGTCATCGAAGTTCGGCGCCATCGGGCGGTACGTCACATCAGCCTCGTTCTGGCGGTCGACCACCGGTGCCATCCGCTCGAGGCTGGCGACCACGTCGTCCTCCGTGACGATGTCGTGGCGCAGCCAGTTCGCGAGGAGCTGGCTGGAGATCCGCAGCGTGGCACGGTCCTCCATCAAGGCGACGTCGTGGATGTCGGGCACCTTCGAGCAGCCGACGCCGGCGGTGATCCAGCGGACGACGTAACCGAGGATGGACTGGCAGTTGTTGTCCAGTTCCTCCTTCTTCTCTGCCTCGGACCAGTCGGTGCTCGGGGCGAGAGGAATGGTCAGGATGTCGTCGAGGGTGGCCCGGGGCTTGCCCTTCAGTTCGTCCTGAACAGCGAAAACGTCGACCTGGTGGTAATGGGTGGCGTGCAGGGTGGCGCCGGTGGGGGACGGAACCCACGCGGTGTTCGCGCCGGCCCGTGGGTGACCGATCTTCTGCTCGAGCATCTCGGCCATCAATTCGGTCATGGCCCACATGCCCTTGCCGATCTGGGCCTTACCCTGCAGTCCGGCAGCCAGACCGGTGTCGACGTTCCAGTCCTCGTAGGCAGCGATCCACTTCTGCTTCTTCATCTCGGCCTTGCGGACCATCGGTCCGGCCTCCATCGACGTGTGAATTTCGTCGCCGGTGCGGTCGAGGAATCCGGTGTTGATGAACACCACCCGCTCCGACGCCTCCTTGATGCAGGCGGCCAGGTTGACCGTGGTGCGGCGCTCCTCGTCCATGATCCCCACCTTGAGGGTGTTGGCGGGCAGCCCGAGGACTTCCTCGACACGGCTGAAGAGTTCGGTGGTGAACGCGACTTCCTCGGGACCGTGCTGCTTGGGCTTGACGATGTAGATGGAACCGGTCCGGCTGTTGTCGAGGGGGCCGTTGGCCTCGCTGATGGACAGTCCGTGGACCGCGCAGAGGCTGGTGACAAGGGCGTCGAGGATGCCCTCGGGCACTTCGTTGCCGTCCGAGTCGAGCACTGCCGGGTTGGTCATCAAGTGACCGACGTTGCGCACGAACAGCAGTGACCGTCCGTGCAGCGAGAGTTCTTTGCCGTCGGGTGCGGTGTAGGTGCGGTCGGCGTTGAGCTTGCGCGTGAAGGACTTTCCGCCCTTGGCGATCTCCTCGACCAGGTCGCCGCGGTTGAGGCCGAGCCAGTTCCGGTAACCGATCACCTTGTCGTCCGCGTCGACCGCGGCAACCGAGTCTTCGAAGTCCATGATCGTGGTGACCGCGGACTCGAGGACGACGTCCTTGACACCGGCGGCGTCGGTCTTGCCGATCGGGGACTCGGCGTCGATCTGGATCTCGGCGTGCAATCCGTTGTTGCGGAGCAGAACGCTCGTGGGGGAGTCCTTCTCACCGAGGTAGCCGACGAACTTCTCCGGCTGCGCGAGAGTCGTGATGTTGCCGCCGTCGAGTTCGACCTTCAGCTTCGCCCCGTCGACGAAGTACCGGGTGGAGTCGGCGTGCGACCCGGACGACAGGGGTGCCGCGGTGTCGAGGAACTGGCGAGCCCACGCAATAACCTTGTCGCCACGGACCTTGTTGTACCCGCTGCCCTTCTCCGCGCCGCCTTCCTCGGAGATGGCGTTGGTGCCGTAGAGGGCGTCGTACAGCGATCCCCACCGCGCGTTCGAGGCGTTGAGTGCGAACCGTGCGTTCAGAATGGGCACGACCAGCTGCGGGCCGGCCGTCGACGTGATCTCGGTGTCGACGTTCGCGGTCGAGACCTCGAACGGTTCCGGAGCGGGAACCAGGTAGCCGATCTCCTCGAGGAATGCCTTGTACTCCGCCGTGTCGATGGGCTTGCCGGCGCGGTCACGGTGCCATCCGTCGATGCGGGACTGCAGTTCGTCACGCTTCGCGAGGAGGTCCCGGTTCTTCGGGGCGAGGTCGTGAACAACCTTGTCGGCGCCGGCCCAGAAGGCGTCGACATCGACTCCGGTTCCGGGAAGAGCTTCATTCCCGACGAAGTCGTAGAGAACCTTGGCGACCTGAAGACCGCCGACCTGAACACGCTCAGTCATGAATAGCCTCACTCTTCCGCTATCGGAGCACCGGACGGGTGCCATGAATCGCGACCAATGTTACCTGGGAGTAAAGGCGTGGGGCCGATGACGTCCGGCCTGGCGGATGCGCTCAGACCTTCCCGCCGGTGGAAGGCTCGAAGACCGGGGTTTCCGGCAGTGCGGACAACTCGGGGCCGGTGCCGAAACGCTGCAAGTCGCCCGCGGCCTCCGCTGCGCTGAGGCGCGAGCGGCGCCATGCGACGACCAGCAGTCCCGCCCACAACCCGACGAGCACGACGTAGCCGAATGCCGACAGCGCTCCACTCACGTCGAACGTCGAAAAGAGCTTCTGTGCGTTGGTGATCACGATGATTCCCCCGACACCGGTCCCGAGCAGCGTCGCCGGGACCCGGCTCACCAGCCACGCCGCCAGGGGTGCAGCGAGGACTCCGCCCAGCGCCAGTCCGGCGATGATCAGCAGGTTGTCGAAGAAGGCGCTACCGAGGCCGAAGATGAAGCCGAGACTGGCCGCACCGGACACCAGGAACTCCGAGGCGCTGACAGACCCGATGACGGTCCGCGGTGCAGTTTTGCCGCGGGAGAGCAGGGTGCTCGACGTGATCGGACCCCAACCACCGCCACCGCTGGCGTCGATGAATCCACCGAACAAACCCAGCGGCGACAGAAATGCGGCCGTGTGAGGGGACGTTCGGGCGCCGTCGACCGCCGGCGGCCGGATCGAGAACCGGAGCAGCACATAGATTCCGATGGCCAGCAGAATGGTGGCTGTCACCGGGGCCGCCGCTGCGGTCGACAAGCTGGACAGGACGACGGCACCGAAAAAGGACCCGATCGCGCCGGGCACGCCGAGTCGCAGGACGAGTGACCAGTCGATGTTGCGGAATCGCCAATGCGCCGCCCCGGAAGCGAGGGTCGTGCCGACCTCCGCGAAATGAACGGCAGCGCTCGCCTGCGCCGGCCCGACCCCACTGACGACGAGCAGGGTCGTGGCCGTCACACCGAAAGCCATCCCGAGCGCTCCGTCTACCAGTTGGGCACCCACGCCGACCAGCGTGAAGATCAAGAGCTTGAACATCGGGACTCCGAGCAGGGGGAAGCGAACGTCAGGACAGCGAAAGACCGGCCCGAAGGCCGGTCAGCAACATCCCTGATCGAAAGCATGACCCCGGCGCGACGGCCAGAACGGCATGAGAGCGAGCACGGCCGCGGGGCCTGACATCGCGCTCGAGCCGTTCATGGATACTCCGTATGCCGTGAGAGGAGGCGCGGCCTACCCGCGCACGTCGTTCGAGATTAGCGGGGCGGTTCGACGCCTGTCACGTCGACCCGCCCGGCCCGTCACAACTTGCGTGCCGAGATTTCCAGACCCGCGTCGCGGAGGCGGGTGACCAGGACGTCACCGAGCGCCGTCGCCGGAGTGAGGACACCGGCCGCGTCGGGGAGCGCATCGCCGCCGAGAACCAGGCCGAGCGCGGATTCACCCAACATGACCGCGGTGGCGCGGTACCCCGGATCGCCTTGGGCCTTCACCCGAGCGGTGTACCGGGCACCCGTCGTGGTGGTCGTATAGATGTCGATCGTGAAGTGGCCTTTGCGTTGCGCATCCTCGCTCGGACCTTCGCCGGGTGCGGGAAGCACCCGGTCGAGGAGGTAGCGGGTGGGCGGGACGCTGAGGCCGAGTACCAAGCCGCCCAGACCGACGGCGACGGCACCGGCGATGAGAGGCGAGACCGGAGACTTGCCGACGCTCATGACCTCGCGATACTTGAATTCGCGCCCGTACGCCCATTTCCGGAGGGCGTTGCTGCGCCGCACGACGCGGGTGTTGTAGGACGCCATCACGAACGGCGCCTTCCAGCCCTCGAGTTCGGGGGCGATGTCCTTACCGTTGACCACGCTGACATCGGACTGTTTTCCGAGATCGGGTTCCTGAGACCGGTCCGGGCTGAGCGAATAGGGCGATGCCGCGAGCCGGCGCAGCGCCGAATCCTTCTTCGACACGTCGACCTGGGTCCGAAGGGAGTCGATGGTCCCTCCACTCACGCCGCCTCGGAGCGAGGTGACGACCAAGGTGGTGTCGGTGAGTTCGCCGGCCCCGTCGGCCTGCACGGCTTCGTGGAGTACATGCACTCCGATGTCGGACGGAATGGAGTCGAAACCGCAGGAATGCACGATTCGTGCGCCGGTCTCACGGGCTTTGTCGTGGTTGGCGTCGATGCTGTCGCGGGCGAACAGCACCTCACCCGTGAGGTCGACGTAGTCGGTGCCGGCCTCGGCGCATGCAGCGACGAGGCCGTGCCCGTACTTGGCGTAGGGACCCACCGTCGTGGCGACCACTCTGGTACCGGCGGCCAAGGCGGCGAGCGACGCCTGATCGTCCGAGTTCGCGACGATGATCGGCCACTGTGCTGCGCGGGGGCCGAGCGACGATCGCACCGATTCGAGCTTGGCCTGCGAGCGTCCGGCAAGGCCGATTCGCACATCGTTGGGCGCTGTGCGGGCGAGATAGTCGGCGAGAAGTTTGCCGACGAAGCCGGAAGCCCCGTAGACGACCAGATCCAGTTCACGTGCGCTGTCTGTCATGGCTCGACACTACAAGCTCGTCCAGCCACTCCGGGGGCTACGAACCGGCGTGACCGGAAGGGGTGTGCGCGAATGTGCTGCGGGCCCGGACACGGAGAATGCCGTACCCGGCCCAGGAGAGGACGACGCCGAGGGCGGCCGATATCTGGATCGCGCCGGCAGCCGACTCTGGGTACAGAACTCCGGTCAAGTAGTGGTCGATGAACCCGGAGGACGGCAGTGGAGCCTGTCCGGCCTGCACCCGGGCCCAGCTCTCGAGATGCGTGAGTGGGCAGTCGATACCTACGAGGAGTCCGGTGAAACCCCAGGCGACGGCCGCGACGTGGAGGCCGATCGTGCGCGGCAGGCGCCAGGCGAGGAAGCCGCCGGCGGCGACATACAGGATGAAGGCCAGGTGCACGACGACCGTCGCGTCGGCAACCACCCTGTAGAAAGCTGCACTCCCCATCGGTGTACTCCTGGTTCCGGGACCCGCCCTGTCATCCTAGGCGCGGCGGCGGCCCGGCCGCCGGAAGAGCGTTCAGGCGGAACCGTGCAGTTCTTCCTTGACGACGAGAACCGGGATGTCGACCTCGAGGAGGAGCCGTTGCAGCCAGCGTTCGAGAAGGAACTTGCCGATCGGTGACATGCGTCGGGTACCTACGACGAGGAGGTCGGCACCACTACGGTCCACCAAGGTGTGCAGCGCACTGACCTGGTCGCCGTCGCCCGCCTCGGTGCGCAACTCCCACGAGGCCTCGCCGACGCCGTTACCCTCGAGCGTGGCCTGGACTTCGGCGCACAGAGCGGAACGATCCGATTCGGCGTCCGCATCCGCAACCTCGTCGACGACGGAGAGAACCACGAGCTGTTCGTGTCGATGCACGGCCTCACGGGCGGCGTGGACGATCGCCGCCCGGCCCTCGGGGCTGTCTCGGTGGACAACGGCGATCGCCATGTGTGGTGCCTCCAGTTCAGGATTCGTTTCGAACCCCATTATCCCCGTGCACCAGTGTCCTTCGGCTGTGTTGATGCTCTCTGGCGCGCCGGATGGGGTGCTCGGTCACCAGGGGGAGGGTTCGTAATCCTTCAGGAAGCAGCCGTGCAGGTCGATGCCCTGCTCACCCTGCACGATCGGGTCGTACACCCGCGCCGCGCCGTCGACGAGGTCCAGGGGGGCGTGGAAACCCTCGTCGGCCAGCCGCATCTTCGTGTAGTGCGGTCTCTCGTCGGTGATCCAGCCGGTGTCGACCGCCGTCATGAGGATGCCGTCGTCGAGCATTTCCTTGGAACTGGTCCGCGTCAGCATGTTCAGCGCTGCCTTCGCCATATTGGTGTGCGGATGCCCTGGTCCTTTGTATGCCCGGCTGAATTGACCTTCCATCGCCGACACGTTCACCACATACTTGCGCCGGGCGGCGGCCGCCGCCATCGCGGGTCGCAGCCGGGATACCAGGATGAACGGCGCTACCGAATTGCACAATTGCACTTCGAGCAGCTCGATCGGGTCGACCTCCTCGACGGTCTGGACCCAGCTGTTCGTGTGCGCGAGATCGGGCAGGAGGCCCCCGGCGTCGATGGCGAGACCCTGCGCGATGCGATCGGGGGAGGCGGATTTGGCGACGAGTGCGAGGGAGCTGACGGATTCCGGTGCCATCGCCGCACCGGCCATGGCCGACACGTCGGACAGGGAGCCGGCCAAAGCCGCCGGGTGCGCGTCGCTGGTCTTTCCAAAAGTCAGGACGTCGGGAAGAACACCGGCGGGCAAGGCGCCCGATTCCGCGTCCGCCAGTGCGCTGTAGGCGCCGGGGGAGCGCCGCACCGTCTGGGCGGCATTGTTGATGAGAATGTCGAGGGGGCCCTGGGCGGCAACGGAATCGGCGAGAGCGACCACCTGCGCGGGATCGCGGAGGTCGATACCCACCACCCGCAGACGGTGGATCCAGTCGGCGCTGTCCTCCATCGCCTTGAACCGTCGGATCGCGTCGTTGGGGAACCGTGTGGTGATCGTGGTGTGCGCGCCGTCGCGGAGCAAGCGCAACGCAATGTACATCCCGATCTTGGCGCGACCACCGGTGAGGAGCGCCCGGCGTCCCGTGAGGTCGGTGCGTGCGTCCCTCTTCGCGCGGCTCTTCCCGGCGCAGTCGGGGCACAGTTGGTGATAGAACGCGTCGACCCGCGTGTACCGCTGTTTGCAGATGTAACAGGGGCGGGGACGGATCAGCGTGCCCGCGGTGGCGCCGTCGGCGTTCGACGTGAGCGGAATGCCGGCGGTCTCGTCGTCTATCCGATCAGGCGACCCGGTCGCCGTGGCGGCGACCACCCGGCGGTCCGCCTCGGCGACAGCATCCCGGGCGGCGAGTCGGCGCCGCTTCTTCAACTTCTTGAAGAGATGGCCCACGGCGCGCTGCACGGTGACCGAATCAGGGTCGGATTCGTCCAGACTTGCGGCCTGATCGAGAACCCGCAAACAGATCTCCAGATCTGCCGGATCGATTGCCGTCGCTGTTTCACCCATCGAACTTCGCCCTCTCACGAAGAAGGCCCCGGTTCGATGAACCGGGGCCTTTTCGTCTGTCTCAACTCAGAGTGTCCGAGGGGGGACTTGAACCCCCACGTCCGTTAATAGGACACTAGCACCTCAAGCTAGCGCGTCTGCCATTCCGCCACTCGGACTCGCACCCATTTCCTGGGCGCTGGGAAAGACTATCCGATGAAGCGCCACGGCCCAAATCGCCCCTTTCACCTGAGCGTTTCCGGTGGCGCGGTGGTAGGAAAGTGAAGTGCCGACTACACAGGAAACGCCAGGCCGGGGTCGCGCCGAAGCCGAGGTCGTCGAGCTCGTCAGCTCACTGATCCGCTTCGACACGTCCAACACCGGGGAACTCGCCACGACCAAGGGTGAGCGTGAGTGTGCGGAGTGGGTCGCCGCTCAGCTCCAGGAAGTGGGATACGAGACGGAATACGTCGAATCGGGGGCGCCGGGGCGGGGGAACGTCTTCGCGAGGCTGAAGGGGTCGGACCCCACCCGCGGTGCGCTGATGTTGCACGGTCACCTCGACGTCGTGCCCGCCGAGCCCGCCGATTGGCGCGTCCACCCGTTCGCCGGCGCCGTCGAGGACGGCTACGTGTGGGGCCGCGGCGCCGTCGACATGAAAGATATGGTCGGCATGATCCTGGCGGTGGCCCGCCAGTTCAAGGCCGAGGGAATCGTTCCGCCGAGGGATCTCGTGTTCGCGTTCGTCGCCGACGAGGAGGCCGGGGGCAAATACGGCTGCCAGTGGCTCGTACAGAATCGTCCCGACCTGTTCGAAGGTGTCACCGAAGCCGTCGGCGAAGTCGGTGGGTTCTCGCTCACCGTTCCGCGCCCGGACGGCACCGAGCGACGGCTGTATCTGGTGGAGACCGCGGAAAAGGGTCTCGGCTGGATGCGTCTGACGGCCAAGGGCAGGGCCGGGCACGGCTCGTTCCTGCACACCGACAATGCCGTCACCATTCTCGCGCAGGCAGTCGCCCGCCTGGGTGCGCACACCTTTCCGCTGGTCATTTCCGATTCGGTCGTCGAATTCCTCGCCGCTGCAGGCGAGGAAACGGGCCTCGATTTCGATGCGACGTCGCCCGACCTCGACGGCACCCTGGCGAAACTGGGCAGTATCGCCAATATCATCGGCGCCACGCTGCGGGACACCGCGAACCCCACCATGCTGTCCGCCGGCTACAAGGCCAACGTCATCCCGCAGACCGCGGAGGCCGTGGTCGACTGCCGCATCCTGCCCGGTCGGCAGGCCGAGTTCGAGGCCACCGTCGACGAGCTGATCGGGCCCGACGTGCAGCGGGAGTGGATCACCAACCTCGACTCCTACGAGACGACGTTCGACGGTCACCTGGTGGACGCCATGAACGAGGCGATCCTCGCGCACGATCCCGGTGCGCGGACCGTGCCGTACATGTTGTCCGGCGGCACGGACGCCAAGGCATTCGCCAAGCTGGGTATCCGATGCTTCGGCTTTGCGCCGCTGCAGCTGCCTCCCGACCTCGACTTCAGTGCCCTGTTCCACGGCGTCGACGAACGGGTACCGGTCGACGCACTACTGTTCGGGACGCGTGTGCTGGAGCACTTTCTGCTCCACAGCTGATCCATCGCCCATTCGCGACAAGAGAGGAACCGCATGTCCTACGACCCGTACGAAGCACTTCCCGACCTGCCGAGTTTCGAGCTGACCTCCGCCGACGTCACCGACGGGCAGCCGCTGAAGAAGGATCAGGTCAGTGGAATCATGGGAGCCGGCGGCTTCGACAACTCGCCACAGCTGTCGTGGTCGGGATTTCCGCCCGAGACCAAGAGTTTCGCGGTCACCGTGTTCGACCCGGATGCGCCGACCGCCTCGGGTTTCTGGCACTGGGTAGTGGCGAACATCCCGGCGGACTGCACGTCTTTGGTGAACGGTGCCGGTGACGACGACGGTACCGGGCTCCCGAATGGCGCGATCCAGCTGCGGAACGACGCCGGGCAGCGCCGCTTCATCGGGGCAGCCCCGCCCCAGGGGCACGGCCCGCACCGCTACATCGTCGCTGTCCACGCTCTGGACGTCGATACCCTCGACGGCGTGAGCGAGGATTCGACTCCGGCATTTCTGGGATTCAACCTGTTCTCGCACGCCATCGCCCGGGCGAGGATCACCGGCACCTACGAGCAGTAGGTCAGACAAGCAGCAGGTCGGAAATCGGTTGCCGGCGACTTCTCTCGGAAGTCGCCGGCCACCGGTCGTTGAGGCACCCGTATCAGCGGATTACTCCCGCGCCCACCGCGTCCGCGATGCTGTCGAAGCCGGCGTCGCGGACCTTGCGCGCCAACCCCTTGTGGATACGGCGCGCCCAGAACGGTCCGCCGTAGATGAAACCCGTATACCCCTGGACCAGGGTGGCCCCGGCCAGGATGCGTTCCCAGGCCTGCTCCGTGGTCTCGATCCCGCCCACCGAGATCAGCACCAGCCGATCGCCGACCCGCGCGTGCAAGCGGCGCAGCACTTCGAGGGACCGTTCCGCGACCGGTGCGCCCGACAGCCCGCCCGCCCCGATCGCGGTGACCTCGGCTTTCGGGGTCCGCAGGCCGTCACGCCGGATGGTGGTGTTGGTGGCGACGATCCCGGCGAGACCCAACTCGACCGCGAGATCGGCGACGGCGTCGACGTCGTCGTCCGACAGGTCGGGGGCGATCTTCACCAGGACGGGAACGTTGACGGTCTCCTGAACTGCGCGAAGCAACGGCCGCAGCGACTCGACAGCTTGCAGGTCGCGTAGTCCCGGTGTGTTGGGTGAACTGACGTTGACTACCAAGAAATCGGCAAGGGGCCCGAGAAGCCGCGCACTTGCTGTGTAGTCGGCGGGCGCTTCAGCCGCGTCGACGATCTTGGTCTTGCCGATGTTCGCCCCGATCGGAACACTCGCGCGTCGCTGCCGGAGGTGGTTCGCGGCATTGCCTGCGCCGTGGTTGTTGAACCCCATTCGGTTGATCAGGGCGCGGTCGGCGGGCAGCCGGAACAAGCGGGGAGCTGGGTTGCCGGGCTGAGCCTGCGCCGTCACGGTTCCCACCTCGGCGAAACCGAATCCGAGGGGACCCCACGCGTCCACACCGGTGGCGTCTTTGTCGAAGCCGGCGGCCAGTCCCAGCGGGGCGGGGAAGTCCAGTCCGAACACGGTGTTCCTCAGCACCGGATCATTGACCACGAGGACCTTGCCAACCAGCTGGCGCAGCGGGGTGACGCCTGTGGCCAGGCGCATCGCCTTGAAGGCCAGATGATGAATGCGCTCCGGGGGAACGAGGAACATCAGCCGCAGGAGCAGGTGATACAACGGGATCTCCCTAGATAGCGGGGTCGGGAACATGGTGGGTGGTCTTTCGTCGTTTGAGCAGTACGCGCCGGCTGCCGTCGGAGTACAGCCGCACGCGCGAGAGCTCCCAGCCACCGAACTCCGCCTGTATGGCGAGTCTCATCGACGCACTGACGCGGGTGACGTCCGGTGGCAACCGCAGCGGCACGTACTCGAAGTCTTCGGACTCGATTTCCCAGCCGGAGGGGAGACGGCGTGAATGCGACGACATCTATGAGCTCCTCGTCGGTATCTGCTGCAACCCGTCACCCGTGCCGGAACCGATGAGTAGATCACCGCTGACGGTGTCCACCGCGATCGAGTTGGGCTGGCGGACCGTGGGATAGCGTGCGGTTTCCACCCCGACGCCGCTGGCGAGGTCGTAGGCGACCACCTCGTTCGTACCGGTCGACGTGACCCACGCCCGGTTGGCCTCGTCGTCGTAAGCGACGCCGTAGGGTGCATCTCCCGCCGGAAACCGCTGGCGCAGCATCAGAGTGTCTGTCGTGTACGCCAGCAACTCGTCACCGGCCGTATCGGTCACCAGAATGCGACCGAAGTGATCGGTGGTGAGTTGAGTCGCACCTTCACCGGCGCGGAGAGCGGCACCGAGGGAGGATTTCGGAATGTCGACTTCCGTGACGGAAGTTTGACCGCGGTCGAGTGCGGTGAGCGACTCGCCGACAACGGCCAGTGCATCTACCGAGGTCAATCCGTCGATCACTTGTGACTCGGCGCCCTCGCTGCCGGTGATGTGAATTTCGCCATTGCCGAGTCCTACGGCCAGCCGTCCGTCGGGCAGCTGCGCCACCGACCGGACGTCCCCGTCCGCCGAGACGGAGTCGAGCTCGGCGGATCGGAGGTCCAGCCGTCCCACCTGGCCATTCATGGCGAGCAGTGCAGTTCCGCCGGGGGCTAGGGACACCTGCGTCACAGTCTCGTTCAACCGAATCGAACGCGGTGCGGCGCCGAGGTCGCCGCCGGCGAACAGAAGAACTTCCCTCCGGTCGCCGACCAGGACGACGGCGGTACGCGTGTCGGGGTCGATTGTGACCGACTCGATAGGTTGCCCGATCGGATGGACGACACCGGCAGGCGTCGTGGCCTGTGCGGGTGACTGAGCTGCACTGGCCGGCGCAATGGTGACTGCTTGATCCTCGTCGTTGCTCGAAGAACAGCCCGTGACCAGCAAAAATGCCGCTCCGACGCACGACGCGACGACGCGCGCTCCAGGTCTGCCCATGCGCTGCTCCTCGGGTTTCTCTTCTGTCCGTACCTGCACAACTGTCCACCAAGCATCCCTGATTCGCGAAACACCGGGCAAAGCGGTCGGTGCCCAGCGCGTCGCGAGGCGATACCGTAGGGGCTATCGACCCCACGTGCGGTTGTTCCCGACAACCGGACGAGGTCATCGAGGAGAACACCGTGGAACTACCCGAAACACCGACGTTCACCGTCGAAGACGTCTCGGTCGGCCCGCACGCGCACGGCTTCGGTCGCACCGCAGAGGGGAACTCCTATGCCTTCCGGGTACGGAAGAGCACCCTGTTCGTCGAGGTGTACCGGGCGGACGTCGAGACGGATGTGCCGGCACCGGACGACATCATCGCGACGGCTCGTCGCTCGATTCGCGAGATCGATCTGACCGACGAACGCTCCATCGTCGCGGTGGTGCGGGATGCGGTAGCCGCCCCCGATTCGGTTGTCGTCGGACAGGAAGACGGCAGAACGGTCCGCGCTGTACTGAGCCGCCTCGGCGCCGTCATCGACGGACTCTGACACCCATACGGCCTCAGCGTCGGTCACGTCGAGGTAGGACAAGGGGCGTCCCGGTTTCCGGGTGCGCGATGACCTCCACCGGATGGCCGTAGACGCGGGTGAGGAGCTCCGGGGCCAGCACTTCCCGGGGTGGGCCGTCGGCGGCGACGCGGCCGTTCTCGAGCACGACGATCCGGTCCGCATAGGCGGCGGCGAGCGCAAGGTCGTGCAGCACCACCACCACAGCGGTGCCGGCGCGGGCACGGTCGCGTGCAAGCCGCATCACTGTCTCCTGGTGACCGAGGTCGAGCGCTGCGGTCGGTTCGTCGAGCAGAATCGTCTCGGTGCGCTGAGCGAGCACTCGTGCCAGCGCGACGCGAGCACGCTCACCGCCGGAGAGAGCGGTGAAAGGTCGATCGGCGAAGGGCTCGACATCGCAGATTCTCATCGCCTCGGCGACTGCGGTGACGTCCTCGTCCGACCGGGACGTTCTGGCCCACGGGGACCGGCCCATCGTGATGACCTGGCGTGCGGTGAACGAGAATCCCACCGTGTTCTGCTGGGGGAGTACGGCGCGGCGCTGAGCCATCTGGAGGGGCGTCCACGTGTCGACGTCCCGGTCGTCGAGGTGGACGAAGCCCGACTGCACGTTCTGATCGCCCGACAGCGCCGCGAGGAGGGTTGATTTGCCGGCGCCGTTGGGTCCGACGAGTACGAGTACCTCACCGACGCGCACGTCCACCGACACCTTGTCCAGCACGGGTCGTCCCCCGCGGTGGACGTCGATGTCGACCGCGCACAGTGTTACCGCGCCCGGGCGGGGTACCTGCGGAACCGGATCGGTCCGGCGGAGGAAATTCTGCGCGAGAGCTTCCCGGATTCTCGTCCGCAGACGGCTGGGGCTCACGCCCAACCGCCCTGGCGGGCTCGGGTACGGCGGAGCAGCCAGAAGAAGAACGGTCCACCGACCAGAGCAGTCAGCATGCCGAGGGGAAGGTCCGCGTTGGCCACCAGGGACCGGGCGCCCAGGTCGGCGAGGAGGAGCACCAGCGACCCGCACAACGCGCTGGCCGGAATGAGCACTCGGTGCCCCGGACCGACGGCGATACGCATGAGGTGGGGTACCACCAGGCCGACGAACAGAATGATCCCGGTGAAGGCCACGCTCGACGACACCAGTAGCGCGACGATGAGGACGGCGATCAGGCGCAAACGCTCGACGTCGAGTCCCAGATGTCGCGCTGCGCTCTCACCGAGCGAGAGTAGGTCGAGTTTTGCCGCGATCACCATGGTCGCGGCGATACCGGCGACGGTCATCGGCGCCACTACCGCGACAGCGCTCCACGTGGCGCCGTTGAGGCTTCCCAGCTGCCAGAACACGATCTGGTCACGGGCGGCCGGCGAGGCAATGAAGGTGAAGAAGGCGATCAGTCCGCCCGCGAAGGCATTGACCGCGACGCCTGTGAGTACGAGGGTGACCACCTCGGTGCGGCCGTCGTGGCGGGCGAGGACGTACACGGCGACAGTCGTGATGAGTCCGGCGATGAACGCGGACGCGGCCACGGTCCACCCGGCCGCGAACGCCCCGCCGACGACGATGGCGGCACTGGCACCGACGGCTGCCCCGGCGGAGACCCCGATGACGCCCGGCTCGGCCAGAGGGTTGGCGAAGACGCCCTGCAGGAGAGCACCGGCGCAGCCGAGAGCCGCGCCGACGAGGATCGCGAGGACGACCCGGGGGAAGCGGACCTCCCACAGCGTGACCTCACCGCTGGGATGTGCGGGGAGGGGACCCAGGTCGAGTCCTACGCGGTGCGCGATGCTGCCGAGCACCTCGCCCGGTCCGGTGGGCACCTGGCCGATGCACGCGGAGAACACTGCGGCGACCGCGAGCGCGATCAGCAACCCGGCCAGCACGATGCCGGTGCGTGTTCGAGAAGAAGCCTGAGCTGGTGTGACGGTGCCGAGGCTCATCGATCGGCCGGCTGATAGACGGCGTCCGCCAAGGCGTCCAGCACACGACCGGTGTTGGGTCCGAAGCTGAGAAGCACCCCGTCCTCCATGTCGACGACACGCTGGTTCTTTCCTGCAGGGGTCTGCGCGACACCGGGAATCTTCGCGAGTCCGTCGATCCCCCCGATCGATTCGAGGCCACCCGTCATCATCAGGATCACATCGGGTGCTGCGGCGATGAGGGCCTCGCTGGTGATGGGCGCGAACTGCTGGGTGATTCCGGAGGCCGTGCCTGCGTCGACGGCTCCGAGGGCCTCGATCAACGAGTCGGCCCCGGATCCCCGCCCGCCGATCATGGTGATCGCGGTGCCGCGCAGATAGAGGAAGGCGATCTTCAACGGATTCTCACCGTCGGGCGCCCGGCTGCGGGCCGCTGCGATCTCGTGGTCGGTGCGGGCAGCGAGTTCGGCTCCGCGCTCGGGGACACCGAGCGCGTTCGCCACCGCGATGATCTGCGGGGACACGCCGGCGAGGGTGCGCGTCGGGTCGAAGTAGACCACCGGAACGCCCGCCGCGCGCAATTGATCCTGAACGCCTTTCGGTCCGATGCTTGTGTCGGTGAGAATGACCGTCGGCGCGAGATCGAGTATTGCCTCGGCGCTGAGTGACTGGCCGCCCGGCGTCACCACCGGCACATCGGCGGCGGCGGGGAACTCGGCTGCGATGTCGCGGCCGACCACGTTGTCGCCGAGCCCGAGAGCGAAGACCGTCTCCGTCAGAGTGCCGTAGCGGTCGGCGGTCACGATCCGGCTCACGTCGTCGATCGTGACGTCCACGCCGTCGAAGCTGCGGACCGTAGTGGGCAGCAGCGGTGCGGCCGTCGACGCGACAGGTTGCGGATCGAGATCGTCCAGCACCGCGGTGTGCGCGCCGTGTGGGCCCGTCCCACCGTCACCGGTTGCGGATGTGCATGCGGAAGCGCCGACGGCGGCGACGAGCACCACTGCAAGTACTGCGAGAACTGATCGGAGAGTGCACGTGCGGACCACGGGCCTCACCGCGCGAGGTAGCTGTCGATGTCGGCTTCGAGATCGGCGAACAGGTCACCGTTGAGTCGATACGCGAGGTTCACCTCGTCGATCACTCGTTGCTGATCGGCCGCGGACAACGGGGCGGCGTCGAGTTTCGCGCGGTACGCATCCTTGAACAGTTTCGGTTTCGGGATCTCCTCGAAGATGTAGAACCGCAGGCCGTTCTCGGTGTATCCATATGCTCGTTCGAGCATCCGGCGAATGATCTGACCACCGGACAGATCGCCCATGTACCGAATGTAGTGGTGCGCAACGAAACCGGCGGGCCAGTCGTACGCCACCTCACGCAGCCGCTCGAGGTACCGGGTGGTGGCGGCGAGCGGGGACACGGTGTCGCGCCACGACGAACCGCGCAGGTAGGCCAAATCCGCTTCCAGGGCCGGTACGCGTATCAGCTTCTCGGACAGAAACGGTGAGGCCACCGGATCATCCGTGTGGGTGCGTCCGGCGTCTTCCAATTCGCGGTAGACGAGATAGGTCTGCGCAAGCAGTTCGGCGTAGCCGTCCGAAGTCAACTCTCCGGCGAGTAACGCTCCGACGAACCGGGACTGTTCGGTCTCGCGGTGAGCGGAGTCCGTGCCGTCCTTGATGCGCTCGGCGAAACCGACCGCTCGGCGATCGGCCGCGTCGGCCTCGTTCAGCGTGGTCATGAGCTCTCCTGCATCTACGACGTCGACCGTTGAGCACCAGGTTAGCCTGGCCTGCTTTATCGCGGCATTCGCACGGAGGGCGCCCCACGGCCCCTCAGGCGCTGACGTCGTCGAGAGCCGCCGAGATGGCGGGCGGCAATTCGAGTTCCTCGGCGACGAGGACACCGGTCAGCTGGGCGATGTCCCGGGCGCCGACTACGGCGCTCGCGACACCGGGACGGTCCCGTGCCCAGGCGAGCGCGACCGCAAGCGGTGAGGTTCCGAGCCCGTCCGCGGCGGTGACGACGGCATCGACGACACCGACCGAGGAGTCGGTGAGGTAGTTCTGCACGTCCTGGGAGTGCGCGTCGTCGGCCCCGCGGGAGTCGACGGGAATCCCGTTTCGGTATTTGCCGGTCAGGACGCCGCCCGCAAGGGGCACCGCCGCGAACACCCCGATCCCGTGATGTGCGGCGGCAGGAAGAAGTTCCTCTTCGACCCCGCGCGCGAGCAGGGAGTACTCCACCTGCGTGGCGACGAGGGTGGTACCGCGAGAGGCTCCCGCAGCGGTGGCCAGCTGCCACCCGAGGTAGCCGCGGGCGCCGACATACCGGACGCGGCCACTCGAGACCGCGAAATCCAGTGTCGCGGCCACCTCGTCGACCGGGGTGAACGGATCCCAGGTGGCGACCTGCCACATGTCGAGGTAGTCGGTTCCGAGTTCGCGGAGGGTGGCATCGAGTTGAGCGAGCAGCCCTCGGCGCGAGCAGTCGACCCGCAAGGGGCCGTGCGGGTTGATGCCGGCACTCGAACTCAGGACGAGTTCGGTTCGGGGTACCACGTCGTCGAGCAGTTCCGCCAGAATGCGCTGCGCTGCACCGTCACCGTAGGCGGGCGAGGTGTCTACGAGGGTGCCGCCGGCATCGACGAAGGCCGCGATCTGCGCGGCGGCTTCGTCGCCGTCGGTGTCGCGTCCCCAGGTGAGTGTGCCCAGGCCGAGGCGTGACACCCGCAGACCACTTGCTCCGACCGATCTCTGTTCCATAACCGCCTGCGTCTCGTGCTGTTTCCCCGGACGGCGACTGCCACCCGGGACGGGCCACCACAGGAGCAGAGTAGTGGTGTCGCGCGGAACCGGCCGTCCTGCCACGCCGGATTCTGCTGCGACCGGGGCCTCCCGGTACCGTGGCGCCGGTGAATGACGAACGCGACATGGGAAATTGGCGTCCTGACAGCAGATTCGAGGCCTCGCGGGCCGGTGTGTTTCACCTCGGGACGGGTGAGTGATGGGGGAGGCGATGTCGTGGCTCCAGGCGATCGTCCTCGGAGTCGTCCAGGGGTTGACGGAGTTTCTGCCCATCTCCTCGTCCGGCCATCTGCGGATCGTGTCCGAGGTCTTCTTCGGTGACGACGCAGGCGCCTCCTTCACCGCCGTCACCCAGCTCGGCACCGAGGCGGCCGTTCTCATCTACTTCGCCCGAGACATCGGCCGGATCGTCGTCGCGTGGTTTCGCGGATTGCTGCATCCCGAGCATCGAGGTGACCTCGATTACCGGATGGGCTGGTACGTGATCATCGGCACCCTTCCGGTCGGAATTCTCGGCTTCCTCTTCAAGGATCAGATCCGCACCGGGGCACGCAATCTCTGGCTGATCGCCACCATGTTGATCGTCTTCGCGCTCGTCATCGCAGCGGCGGAGTACTACGGACGCAAGGTCCGTCCGGTCGAGGACCTTCGCGCCAAGGACGGCATCCTCATGGGTTCGGCCCAGGCACTCGCGTTGATACCCGGCGTCTCGCGGTCCGGCGGCACGATCAGCGCGGGCCTGTTCCTCGGACTGACCCGAGAAGCCGCGGCACGCTATTCGTTCCTGCTGGCTATTCCGGCCGTGGTCGCATCGGGTCTGTTCAGCCTCCCCGACGCCTTCGAGCCCGCGGGGGAGGGCCTCAACGCGAGCGGTGCCCAGTTGCTCGTTGCGACGCTGATCGCCTTCGCCATCGGGTACGCCTCGATCGCGTGGTTGCTCCGCTTCGTCGTCGACCACTCGATGTACTGGTTCGTCGGCTACCGGATCATTCTCGGCGTCGTGGTGCTGTCACTCCTGGCAACTGGTGTCGTGTCGGCAACCTGAGATCGGGCGGCCTGCGGGTGCGCGACACTAGGCTGGGCCAATGACTGTTGTCCTGCTGCGCCATGGGCGGTCGACCTCCAACACTGCACGCACGCTCGCCGGCCGGTCGCCGGGAGTCGAACTCGACGACCACGGCCGGGAGCAGGCAGAGGCGGTTGTCGCCCGGCTCGCGGACGTCGTGATCGAGGAAATCGTGCACTCACCGTTGTTGCGGTGTGAGCAGACGGTGCAGCCACTCGCGCGGGCGCGGGGGCTCACCCCGGTGGTCGAACACCGGCTCGTCGAGGTCGACTACGGCGACTGGACCGGCCGTGAACTGAAGGCCCTGCTGGAGGAGCCGCTGTGGAAGGTCGTCCAGCAACATGCGTCCGCCGCGGTTTTTCCGGGCGGCGAGGGCCTCGCCCAGGTGCAGGCCCGGGCAGTCGCAGCCATCCGTGAGCACGATGCCCGGCTCGCGGAACGGCACGGCCGGGACGTGGTGTGGGTGGCATGCTCGCACGGTGACGTGATCAAGGCGGTGCTCGCGGATGCGCTCGGCTCCCATCTCGACGGCTTCCAGCGGATCGTCGCCGAACCCGCGTCGATCAGCGTCGTCCGCTACACCTCCACCCGGCCGTACGTGCTCAAGATGAACGACACCGGCCACGACCTGTCGGCGGTCAACACTCCACCGGCGTCGGGGGACGGTGCCGCCGCCGAAGTTTCGGGGTCGGTCCCCGGCGGGGAGGTTCGCCTGTAACGATTGACGGATAATGAACGGGGCACGCTGCTAGGAAGAGTCCCAGACGGATCAACGAGTGGGCAGCGCCGCAGAAGGGCCCGGCTCCAGCTGAAGGAGGTGCAATGTCACGCGCAATTCACGTATTCCGCACTCCTGACCGGTTCATTGCGGGAACGGTGGGTGAGCCCGGCGACAGGACGTTCTATCTCCAGGCGGTTCACGAGACACGTGTCGTCAGCGTGTTGTTGGAGAAGCAGCAGGTTCAGGTACTCGCGGATCGGATGGGACTCCTGCTCGAGGAAGTACACCGCCGGTTCGGTACGGAAGTACCACCGCAGGGCGCCGAACTCGATGACGCGAGCCCGCTCGTCACCCCCATCGACGCCGAATTCCGGGTCGGAACCATGGGCCTGGGCTGGGACGCGGACGCCGGAGCCGTCGTCGTGGAGCTGCTGGCCGTCACCGAGACCGAGTTCGACGAGTCCGTCGTTCTCGACGACTCCGAGGACGGCCCGGATGCCGTACGGGTCTTTCTCACCCCGTTGCAGGCCAGGGACTTCTCGCTGCGTTCCGAACGAGTCATCGCCGCCGGCCGGGCGCCGTGCCCGCTGTGCGGGGAGCCGCTCGCGCCGGAGGGGCACATTTGTATCCGCACCAACGGATACCGCCGCGGCCACAGCTTCGGCCTCACCCCGGAAACGGACGAGGAGGACTGACAGTTGCCCGCCGAGGAGTCGGACCCTCTGGAGTTCGGCGAACTGACCCTCATCGGCCAGATCACCCACGCCAGTAACGCGACATTGGTCTGTGATGCGATGATCGGTGAGACCGCGGTCCGGTGTGTGTACAAACCGATTCGCGGGGAGCGGCCGCTGTGGGACTTCCCCGACGGAACCCTCGCCGGCAGGGAGTACGCGTCGTATCTGGTGTCCGAACAGCTCGGATGGGGTGTGATTCCGCGCACTCTCCTTCGGGACGGTCCATTCGGACGGGGGATGGTGCAGCAATGGGTGGACACGGCCGACCGCCACGGAGACGATCGGCCCGGACTTGATCTGGTCGACATCTGCGCGCCCGGCGCGGTGCCGGACGGTTGGTTCGAAATTCTTCGCGCCAGCGACATGGATGGCGAGCCGGTGGCCCTCATCCACGCCGACGACCCCCGGCTGCAGCGCATGGCTGTCCTCGACGTACTCATCAACAACGCCGACCGCAAGGGTGGGCATGCGCTCGAAGGACTCGACGGTTCCGTGTACGGAGTCGACCACGGCATCTGCCTGCACAGGGAGAACAAATTACGGACCGTGCTGTGGGGGTGGGCGGGGACGCAGGTGCCGGGTGCCCTGGTGGTCGACATCGCCGAATTGATACCCGCGCTCGAGGGCGACTTCGGTGCGCGGCTCGCGGAGCACATCACCTCCGCCGAGGTCGCGGCGCTCTACGAACGGGCGGTCGACCTGCTCGACGCCCCCGTGATGCCGCGTCCCAACGGGCACCGGCCGATCCCGTGGCCCGCATTCTGAGACGTTCGTGCACGACCCAGGAATCCGGGTTCCCGGCGACGGGCGGCGGCTCCCTCGAGGGCGGTGACGCCGGTCCACTAGGCTCGCAAGCATGCAGTCTTGGTCCGATACCGCTGTCCCGTCCGTCCCTGGCCAGGGTCCCCCTCTGCGGTTGTTCGATACCGCTGACCGGCAGGTTCGACCGGTCACCCCGGGGCGCACGGCGACCATGTACGTGTGCGGTATCACTCCCTACGACGCCACCCACCTCGGCCACGCCGCCACCTACCTGACATTCGATCTGGTCAACCGGCTGTGGCGTGACGCCGGGCACGAGGTGCATTACGTCCAGAACGTTACCGATGTCGACGACCCGCTGTTCGAGCGCGCCGCCCGTGACGGCGAAGACTGGGTCGTCCTCGGCATGCGGGAGACGGCGCTCTTCCGCGAGGACATGGAGGCCCTACGGGTCATCCCGCCCCGCGACTACATCGGCGCGGTCGAATCCGTCAACGAAGTGGTGGAACTCGTCGAGAAATTCCTCGCCTCCGGTGCCGCGTACATCGTTGACGACGCAGAGTTCCCCGATGTGTACTTCCGCACCGGTGCCACCGAGCAGTTCGGTTACGAGTCCGGATACGACCGCGAGACGATGGAGAAATTCTTCGCCGAGCGCGGGGGAGACCCCGACCGCCCCGGCAAGGAAGACCCCCTCGACGCCCTGGTGTGGCGTGCCGCCCGCCCCGGCGAACCGTCGTGGCCGGCACCGTTCGGGCAGGGCCGTCCCGGCTGGCACATCGAGTGTTCAGCTATCGCCCTCAATCGCATCGGCTCGGGCTTCGACGTGCAGGGCGGAGGCAGTGACCTGATCTTTCCGCACCACGAGTACTCGGCTGCACATGCCGAATCCGTGACCGGCGACCGTCGCTTCGCACGCCACTACGTGCACACCGGGATGATCGGTCTCGACGGCGAGAAGATGTCGAAGAGCCGTGGCAACCTCGTGTTCGTGTCGAAGCTGCGGGGCGAAGGCGTCGACCCCGCTGCCATCCGGCTCGGACTGCTGTCGGGGCACTACCGGCAGGACCGTCCGTGGACCGAGCAGGTGCTCGCCGACGCGCACACCCGGCTGAAGCTGTGGAAGGACGCCGCCGCCCTCGAGTCGGCGCAGTCGGCGACGGACACGATCGCCCGGCTGCGTCAGCATCTCGCCGACGACCTCGACACCCCCAAGGCGCTCGACGCACTCGACGGCTGGGCCCGCCGCGCGCTCGATCACGGCGGTTCCGACACCGATGCCCCGCGCCAATTCGCTGCAGCGGTCGACGCGCTGCTCGGCGTCCGACTCCACCCGTGAGTACTTCTTAACCAACCGAGGTTAAGAAGTACTCACGGCTCCCGGTAGTCACACCTCGGCGAATTCGAGCCCGCCCTCGACGGGGGAGGGCACTCGTCGACGCAGGGGTGATCCGAGTGCCCGCGCCAGATCGGTGCCGTCGTGTTCGGCGAGCAGTTCGCCGTCTGCCCATACCAGCAGTGCGGCGCTGACGCTGTGTTCCGCCGTCGAGTGCGCGAGGTCGTAGTGTGCACACCCCGGGACCCCGGCGTAGGTGATCCAGAGGTCGTACCCGGTCATGAACAGGTCGAGGTCGAATTGGACGCTCAAACCGAGGAGTTCACCCCGACCGTTGTCGTCGACGCCGGCGAAGGCCTCGTCCAGGGCGAGAAGTCGCGGTGCGTGTGGATCAGCGGAGTCGAGCATCACGTGGGCGGCCGCGAACAGTGGCAGGTGGAGCGACACCGACTGTTCACCGCCGGACAGTGCACTGTGGCGGGCGACGGTGAGGCGGTCTTCGCTGCCGTCTCCGCCGACGAGGGTGAAGGAGAACACCCGCCATCTGCGGTAGTCGAGTGCGGAGGCGAGGATCTCGGGGTACGAGCGTTCGGGGTGCGCGGCCCGGGCGATGCGAATCTGGGCTGCGAAATGTGCACGCATGGCAGCGAGATCGTCCGGACTCAGCGCGGACGCGTCGCGATCGAGCAGCTTCGAGATGGCGCGGGCGTTGTCGTCGAGGTTGTCCGCGAGAACCCAGTGCACGCCGATCGTGTTACCGGAAGACATCCGCCGCTCCCGCATCTCCGAACCCATTCGCGCGATCAGGTCGCGGGCGTCGACGGTGCGTTCGTGGATCTGCTGAGCGAGTCCGGTGAGCAGGGCGTCCTCGAGTATGCGCCGTTCCGAGTCGGTGAGGAGCAGTTCCTGATCAGCCCGGGCAGCGGCGATGCGGGACGCGAACGCACCCACCGACGAGTAACCCTGATCGTCTTGCACCTGTACCACGGTGAGCCCGTCGGGTGCATCCCATTGCACGCGGTAGTCCTGACCCGCGGATGCGAGGCCGGCGTCGAAGTCCTGCAGGGCTGTGGTGAGCGCGGTGCGGGTGGACTTGCGTGCCGCCTCGCTTACTCGCACCGCGTCGGTGGCCGAGTCCAGCGCGCTGTACAGGGCGAGCACCTCGGCGGGCAAGACCTGTGCTGTGCTGTCCGCGTTCTGAATTCGGTAGACGAGCTGATCCGCGTTCATCCAGGCCGCAGGACTCGCCGGCCATACGTGGTCGGTGTCGACGCCGAGTAGTTCGAGGAGGTCGCGTCGTGCGTACGGGGCCAGGCGCGCCGCATCGTTGTGGGTTTCGGTGAGCGCGATGCGCAGGGTGGCGACTGCCGCCGCGTAGGCGCCCTCCGCTTTGCCGATCGCCTCTCCCGCATCCTTGTCCGCTTTGCGGGCCTCCCGCTGCCGCTGCTTGCACGCCTCGATCCGGGCATGCGCTTCCTCGAGTTGAGCATCGATGTGTTCGGCGCTGGCGCCGAGGCTCTCGCGAAGGGTGTCCAGCCGTTGGACCTGTGTTGCGAGACTCTCTTCGGCGATGGCCGCCTCCTCGGCGAACTCCTCCGCGTTGCCGCGTGCTTCCGCGAGCCGCTCGTGCGTTTCCCGGGTGTGCTCGAGTTCCTTGAGATGCTCACGCCGACAGCGCAATACCAGCTCGCCCTGCTTCTCGAAGTGCCGGATGGCTGCGGCCAGTGAGTCGATCTCGCGTGCCACGTGTGGAGTTCGGTGGGTGACGGCCGCGGTGCGCAGCTGCTTCTCTTTGCCCGACAGGTCGGCGATGGCCTGATCGAGATCACGATCCGCCGCCGCAGACGCCTCGGTGCGTGAGCGGAGCATCCCCGCATTCTCGGTCACCGATTTGAGTGCGCGGAGAACCGATGCGGTGCGGGGCAGTGACCGGCTGGTCGTGGCGACCTGCGCGGACAGCGCGACGGCCTCCGCCTCGGCGGTGCGGGCGTCGGTCAGCGCTGCCTCGGACTCGTCGATGGTCCGATCGAGTTCGGCGATGCGGGCCGCACGCCTGCGCGCACGTGCCGTCGCGCCGATATACTCCGCGTCGCCCTTGGCATGCGAACCCTGTTGTACGCCTTGTCGATACCCGCCCGCACCATCGACGGCGACCGTTGTGCCGGACACCGAGGTGCTGTCGGGCACCCAGGCGATGGACTCGAGGACGGCCTGCACGCGATCGGCGGGGACGCCGGTGTCGGGCTCGACCTCGAGGACGTCGGCCAGGGTGGGACCGTTTGGGCGATCGCCCGTCGGTAGTGGCAGCAGAAATTGCTCGGACTCGGTATCCGGCAGCGGTCCGTCGCCGCCGAAGATCCACCCGTCGAGGAGGTTGGCGGCCTGTAGCGCGGACTCGACGCCGGTCGCGACTGCGGCCTCCACGTTGTCGCGGAAGCGGACCAGACGCCACAGTGGTGCGCCGGGCAAGTCCTTCCGCGACCCCGTTCGGGCCGCGAAGGGCGCCGGGGCGTCGTCGTGCTCGGCGGCAACCTCCGCACGGTTGGCCCGCAGGTCGCTGATCCGTTCGGTCAGGGTCGCAATGTCCGATTCCGCGCGCCGACGACGGAATTGGAGCGACTCGACGCCGTCGGCGGTATGTGCGGTGAGCACTTCGGCCAAGGTGGGTGCGTCGTCGTCGCCGACTCGGTGCAGCGCAGCGTCGAGTGCGTCGAACAGCGATGCGGGCACTCCGAGGGACGTGTAGAGCGGCGCATGTTCGACCCACCAGGACCGCAGGGCGACAGCGGTTTCGCTGCGTGCGAGCTCGACAGCCGCTTCGGCTTCGAGGACCGCGGCCCTGGCCTGCTCGAGTTGCTCGCGACTGCGACGCGCTGCGGCGTCGGCGCGGGTTCGTTCGGTGGCGGCTTTCTCGACCGTGCTCAACGCGGCCCGCACGGCCCGCACGTCGCCGTCCCGCTCCGCGGCGTGCCCGTGCAGCGCAGCAGTCAGCTGGTCGGAGCGGGCACCGGCGGGCAGTGGGGTCCACGTGATGCCGGCGTCCTCGGCAGCGACGTGCAGTTCGTCCTCGGCGCGCGCGAGCGCCTCCACCAGTTTCGCGACAGCGGCGTCTGCCCGTTCGGCTTCCTCGGTGCGCTGCGACAGCGTGGCCCGCGCTTTGGCCGCCTTGTCGACCTGTTGCTCGGTGGCCTTCTCGAGAGTGGCCACGGCTTGGGCGAGATCGTCGAGTTGTGTGCGTCCCTCGTAGGCGGTGGAACGCTTGAGGGCGTCGAGGTTTTCGGTCGCCTGATCCAGTGCCCGCTCGGCGTCGATGAAGCCCTGTTCGGCCGCTTCGCGTGCTTCCCGGCTGCGGGTCTGCTCGGCCGCAGTCTCCCGTAGTGCGGTAATCCCGTTCTCGACGGCGTCGAGTCGCCCGGCCAGCTGGTCGACATCCGAACGCGCCTGCTGGCGCAGGTATTTGGTGTACACACCGATGAACCGTTGGGTTGCCCCGTCCGCCGCGGCGAGGCCTTCGAGGGCACGTCCGACTTCTTCCATGTCGCTGAACGAGCGCGCAGCCTCGAGGACCAGTTGCTCGTCGAGGGGTCGCAGCCCGTCGGTCAAGGCCTGGGACAACCCCTTGGGATCGAGGTTCTTGGCAAGCTGTGGACGCCGGAGGGTGAGGATCAGGTTGATCAACTGGTCGTATCGCTCGGCGCCGAGGCCGAACATGCGTGCATCGATCGCAGCGCGATAGTCCACCGGCCGATCGGTCAGACAATCGGTTCCGATCTGCTCGCCCAACTGCTTCTTCGTCAGCGGGCGATCGTCTGCGCCGAGCAGGGAGAAGTCGACGCCGACGCGACCGTCGGCGACGAAATACCACCGGGTGACCTTGTCGTTGGACCTCGTCGCGCGCATGCCGACACCGACCGTCACGGCCTCGGGATCATCCTTCGGCCCTCGACAGAACTCCATCCACACGTACGAATACGCGCTGTCCTGGCCACGGTAGAGAAGGTTCGACTTCATCGTCCGCTCCTCACCCGCAAATGGATTGAGGCGCCGCGGTTCGATGCGGCCGTCGAGGACGAACGGGAACAGGACTTCGAGCGCCTTGGTCTTGCCCGACCCGTTGGGTCCCCGCAACACCAATCGTCCGTCGGCGAAGGAGAACTCCTGGTCGCGGTAGTCCCAGAGGTTGATGATTCCGGCACGGGTGGGCCGGAAGCGCGCGCTGGTCATGCGAAGGTGTCCTTGCTGTCGTTCGAGGAATGGGGGAACAGATCGATTTCGGGGGTGCGGTCGCGAATGTTGACCACGACTCCGCGATACCGCGCCAGCGCCGGTAGTACGAGAATCCCGCCGGGAACGGCGGCGACCAGGCTGAGGCGGTCGAGCAGTGCGACTGCGGCACGTCCCAAACCCTCGGGATCTGCCTGCCACCCGGCAGCGAACGTCTTGCCGAATCGATCGACCAGCGACGCCATGGTCAGTCGAATCCGGCTGTCCTCGACGAACGGATACGCAACCGGTTCGGCGGCCGGTAGCGGCGCCGCGTTGTCGGGGGCATCTGTGGCCAGGCTGTCGAAAATTCCGGACAGGGGAACGGCACCGTCCAACTGCTCGATCAGAGCTGTCGCCTGTCGGTCGGGCACCGGCAGCTGCACTGGTTCGGCCCCGTCGGGATCGAGCAGGTGATCCGCGAGTTCGCCCGCCAACAACAACGCGACCTGCGCGACGGTGCCGGTGCCCGGAAACCGGATGTCGGACAGACGTCCCGAGGAGTCGATCATGGCGACGCCCTCACGCCGCCTTTCGGCGACCAGTCCGGTGAGAAGTTCGACGTCGGCTGCCGTTCGAGGGAGGGCGAGCTGCAATTGTTCGTCCTCCTCGAGTTCGGCCGCGTAGACGACGGGACGCTCGATGAGGGCGCGTCGGACGCGCCGAGCTACTTCCTTGGTGTCGACGGCGCGGTCGAACGCCGCGGGATCGGAGTCGCCGCCGCGCCCGGAAAGAAGTTCACGGACCGACCGGAGATGCTGGAGAGCGCGGGACGGCCGGAACAAGGCGATGACCACCGAGCGGTCGATGTCGTACAGCGCCTCACCCGCATCGGGATTGGCTGCCCAGCTACCCGCGTCACCGTCGGCCAGCGCTATCGCGCCCCGGGTCGCGAGCCAGCCGACCGCGTCGACGAAGGCGTCCCGGTCGGCGGCCCGCTCGGTGGCGAGTTCGATGCCCTCGACCTGCGCCGCGGAGGCGGCCACGTGGTCTGCAAGTTCGGACAGGGTGATCTGATTGCCCGCCCGCCCCAGCGCGGCCAGTGCCAGTGCAAGGTATGCATAGCGGTACCGGTCGAACGTTCGATCCGTCGCGGTCTTGGCCGGGGCCCCGGCGTCGAGTCGATCGGCAATGGTGAACAACCGCGCGGTCGTTTCGGTGACTTCGAGTCGATATCCGAACAGATCGAGCAGGTCATCGCGTAACTCGGTGGCCCACCGGCGGAGCAGCGGAAGCGCGATCCGATCCGGGTAGGTCTGTGTCACCAGATGATTGGACAGAATGATGCGGGCCGCCCGCTGGTAGGAGTCGAGTGCGAGCGGAGGTATCTCCCGTGCCCTCACTGGACCGTCACCCGCAGTCCGTCGAGGTGGAGCCGGCCGCGGGCCGTGTGTACCACCGTCGATTCCGAATGGGGAGTCAGCGTGAGTTTCACCCCGTTACCGGATCCGGACGCGCCGCCGACTCTCCCGCTCACGGGGACACGAGCCGTCAACGCAGCGTCGAGCAGGCTGAGAAGAACATCGGTTTCCGCGTTGTCGAGCACCCGTTCGTGCACTCCTCCCGACGCGAGCGATTTCGCCGCCGAGGCTCGGGCCCGCTGACCGGCCAGCTGCTCTTCTCGTAACCGTCTGATGCCGGCGTCGTTCCGCTGGACACGGGCGGGGGCGCCGGGGGAGGGCGCACGTCCCGTCTCGGCGAGCGTGCGGGAGATCTCGACGGGCGGTGCCTCCCACCACGACCGCGAGTCGGGAATGATATCGGCGTCCGGATGCACCATGGACAGATGGCGGGGGCGGCCGAGGTCGAACACGGAGCGGAACAGCGCGTGCGCCGCTTCCTCGGAGGGAGTGGCAGCGAACCAAGCGGCGAGGTGCCGCAGCTGGCTTTCCCGGCTGACGCCTCCCCGCCGCGTCTCGGTGACCCGGCGTAGCAGCGACAGCACGGCGGCGATAGCGCTCATGGTCCCTTCGCGGAGTCGTTCCGACTCACTCGGCCCGGACTCCGGTGGCAGAAACCAGTGTGTGAGGCCGTTCCATCGTGCTCGCCAGTCGGCTTCCCGCTCGGCGGGCGGCAGGAATACCCGCTCGTCGCTCATCGCGGCCCTCCGGAGGAGGTCGTCGATCCCGGTGTCCTCGACCTCTCTGATCGCTTCGGCCAGTTTCGGTGCGTAGCGGGACAAGTCGGAACTGAACTCGCGCATGTGGGTGAGGAGCGCATCTTTGTGGGACAGGAATGTTTCGGGCGTGATTTCGGTGGTGCGCACCAGATCGCCGAGTGTGAGATAGAAGTGAGCGGCACGGGTAGCCATGTCGGACAGCGTGGCGTCGAGGCGACTGAGTTTCCGGAAGATCACGTCGTTGTCGGCGGCCCTGTTGGCGGCAGCGAGTTCCTTCATGTCCGCCAGCAGTTCGGGTAGCGCGAGCCGGGAGAGTGAGGCGTCGTCGAGGCGGGCGGCGAGGACGTCCTCGACGGCCCGGAACACTTGGTAACCGGCCTGGCTGAATTGGTAGACGAAGTGCCGATTTCGGTACTCGGCGAGGCTGGCGGCCCGCGTTCCGTCGTAGCTGCGTTCGAGAACCTCCCATACGTGGAGTTGCTCGAGCAGGGGAGTGACCTCGGCAGGGGAGAGCTGCCCGGACGCGTCGTCGGCGGCGATGCGGCCGAGGATGGTGGCCACCTCTGCGGCATGCAGGAGCACGACGTAATTGGCGCGGGCATGGTCGAATGCCCGGAGCACCCACAGATACTCGACGCGTTTCTCGGCGGTGGCGAAGGAGAACAGCTTCAACCGATCGTCGCGTACGAGGAGATCGGGGAGTGGCCCCTCGGGACGCGACCACTCACGGGAGTTGCCTGATTCGCTCACCGGAACAGGTTATGCGGTCGGGTACCCCGCGGCCGAACGCCGTGGCCACCTGCGCCGTCATCTTTCGATGATGAATCGGGCCGGGACGGAAACGCGGAATTTCGCGAACTGGCGATCCCGCGCGGGTAGGCGACAACAGCCGTCGCCGCCACCAGCGCAAGTCCCGACCGAACACACCCAGTCCGTAAGACCTCTAGGCGGAGAGCAGGTCGGCTGTCACAGGACGAACAGGACGAAGACGATGGCGACCAGCACGAGCGCCAAGCCGACTACCGCTGCGACCAACCAGGAACTGCGGGTGTCGGAGCCGGCAATGGGCGCGTCCTGCGCGACGGCGCGCGGTTCCGGCGGTGTCGCGACCGCCGTTGCACCCGTGGCACGCGCAGGGGAGGCACCCACTGCCGCGGCAGATGCGGGGTCTGTTGTGCGCGCCGCGGATCCTCTCGGCGTCTCGGCCGCTGCGGGCAAAGGCTCGCCGACAACGGCGTCGATCACCTCGGTGACGTCGTAAGAGGGCGGGAGGCCGATCGGGGTGACCCGGTGCGTCGTCGGATTGAAGCCCGCCGCGCGAATAGCAGCGCCGAGGGCAGCTGT
This sequence comes from Rhodococcus sp. MSC1_016, assembly GCF_023667485.2. Classification (NCBI taxonomy): domain Bacteria; kingdom Bacillati; phylum Actinomycetota; class Actinomycetes; order Mycobacteriales; family Nocardiaceae; genus Rhodococcus; species Rhodococcus sp. MSC1_016. The sequence goes on along the minus strand of NZ_JAMOZI020000001.1, from coordinate 2,576,196 downwards.
CTGTTCGGGGCCGGGGCCGACCACACACCGCACGTCGAACTTCTCGCTCACCGTGGTCGCGAAGCCTCGAATCGCTGCTGCATCCCGCGCAATCAGCCCGTCACCGGTGACCACGACCGCGTCGAGGTTGCTCGGAAGCCACCCGAACGCACCGAGTGCGGTGGCGATCTGGGCGGAGGGAGTTCCCCCCGACGCGAAGCGGAAGGCCTTTCCCGCCTCGACTCCTGAACGGATCAACGCAACCGTCGCACCAGTGTCGTCGACATGATAAATACCGACCAATTGTCCGGGACGTTCGGCAATTTCGGATTCGAACCAGGCGGCCGCGGCTTCGGCGTCCGATACCAAGGACAGGTACGACATGTCGGCGTAGTCCAGGGCGTCGCGGAGGGCGGCAACTGCAGTCGAGTCCCACCGAGTGGGGTACGACGCCATGATGTCGGGAGCGCCGCCGGTTCGCCCACCGTGGTCGGGCAGTGGTTCACACTCCCGGAGCAGGCAGCGCATGGCGCCCGCGACCAAGTCTTCGGCCCGGTAACGGGTGCCGTCACCCAGCGCGACGCCGGCAGGGTCACCGACCCGAGGAAGGAATCCCGACACGGTGTGCGTCCGACCGAGGGTCTGTGGTGCCGAACCACCGAGGATCGCGGTGCCGTCCGGGCACATGTGCAGGACGGTGTCCCTGACGATCACGACAGGATCCGGTGACCCCGGGTCGTTCGACGCGACCACCGCTGTGGACACGACACTGCCGATCCTGAGCCCGACTCCCATGGACATGCAAGTACCCCTATTCGTGTGCGAACGGATTGTGAATTCCGCCTGGCCGTTCCGACGCGCTCGGCGCGGCCACAAGATGTACATCCTGCTACTCGGAGGGGCCTGTGCCCGCCATCACGCGCGGCGTGGCGGCGGCGTGTCGCTCGTATCGACCACTTTCCTCAATTATTTGGGCGGTCGCAGTCACAAAGGAGTGTGTGGGGCGAGTGGGGTTCGCCATTCGCTCTCGTGGTCGGCGAGCCAGCTGAGGAGATGCTCAGCCTCTTGGGGATGACGCCCGGTTCCGGCAAGCAAGTCGGCGAAGGCCTGCGTCGGGGCCACCAAGCGAACGTTCTCGCGGAACAGCGTGCGCTCGAACACGGCAGCTGACCGGGGAGTGGCGATGAGGACGTTGGCGCCTTCGTCGACGGGGCGCAAGTGGAGGGCCTTGGCGAGGGCCTCGCCGTGATCGGCATAGATCTGCACCTGGTGCGCCGGTGCGTAGTCGACGAATGCTGCCGCAGCGACCGAGCCCGTAACTGCATACAGCTGATCTGCGTGCTTTGCGAGACCGGCGAGGACGGAGGCGACGCCTTCGGGGGCGAAGTAACCGACAGTGGGGGAGTCCTTGAAACTGGCGTCGCTGCTCCAGGCACGCAACATGTGCTGCCACCGCACCCCCGTCACGGGTCCGCGGGGGAGTCGCTCCAGTAGATCGCGTTCTTCGAGCGTTTCGACGACTCGATAGGTGGCTCCAGTCGAGGCCCCGGAGAGCCGGACGAGTTGAGGGACGGTGAGTTGACCGGAGTGGTCGGCGAGCGCCCGCACCACCCGGGCGGCCGGGTCACCGGTCAACTGGGCCGCGGGCCGGCCGGGACCGCGCCAGGGGTCGGCGTCGGCACCACGATCACGTACCCAGATTGCCGGCCGGTCGGCAGACAGCGAGGTATTTCCTGTGGCATCCGCATAGGAGAGGCCCCGCGCATCGAGTTGACGCCGAACCGGATCGGAAAGATAACGCGCGCAAACGAATCCGCGATCAGAATCGGAAAGGCTGTCTGCAAATCTGGCCGCGTCCCCAGCCAGCACACCGCGAGCGGGGATGACCGAGAAGGAGGCTACCTCGCCGTTCGGCGCACCCACGAGGAGGCGTTCCGGGGCGTCGGGGAGCGAGCGGGACTTACCGGACGTCAACGTCCAGCCGTGGGGGAGCGCCGCCTGGAGCGTCGCGATCGACCGGCGGTAGAGGTCGACGTCGCGCTCCGGCTTGGGAAATGGCACTTTTTGCTCGCGACCCGCGAATTCAGTGTTCTCCTGACCCGGCACGCCACAACAGTAACATCTGTCACAGACGGAACGCCCGGAAAGTCCGAATGGGGTCCGCGTTTCCGGTGCAGCTGAGGGGTCGGTTTTCGCAAGAACCTCACCGCGCCACCTCGACGACTATCCAACAGCCACGGGGGAGTCGCCGATATGTGCGGCGGATCTCGATGACCGGGCTTCCCAAGGGGAGCGTCGAGCTCCATCGGGGAGGGGATTGGCACGGTGAATTCGTCCGCGGGGGAGCGCGCTTTACCGGCCGGCGTCGGTACCCGCTGGTGGGGGAGCGTCTGTGCGCCTTTCTGGTTGTTCCAGTTACCAGAAAGGCGCACAGGTGAAGCTAAATCTGTCCCGGACGGAATACTCCCATTTACCGAACAATCCAGTAGTGCTGTCGGCCCCCAACCGACTGGCCAGCTCAGCCAAACACCTCACCTCCACTCGAACCACCATCGCAACCGCCACGACACCGGCCAGCCCGAGCCGTACGTGTCGGGCCGGAAGGCCGCGTAATTCGGCATTCGGTCACCTGGGATAGCCTCGGCTTCACACGACGAGTTCGGGTGGCACGGTGTACGGGATGCGGGCCGAAACGAGGAGAGATCGACGATGAGTGAACGCACCCCCAGCCAATGGGAGGAACTCGCAGCCGCCGACCCAGCGCATTCCACGTGGTACGTGGAGCGGTTCCGGACGATGGCGGCCGAGGGAAAAGACATCTTCGGGGAGGCTCGGCTGGTCGACGCGATGCTCGGCCGTGGGGGCCGGGTTCTCGATGCCGGGTGCGGGCCGGGTCGCCTGGGTGGCTATCTGCACGAGGCTGGGCACGTCGTGGTCGGTGTCGATGTGGATCCGGTGCTGATTGCGGCTGCCGAGGAGGACTATCCCGGCCCGACCTGGCTGGTCGGTGATCTCGCCGAGTTGGATCTGCCGGGCCGCGGGGTGAAAGCGGACTTCGATGTCATCGTCTGCGCCGGGAACGTCATGACGTTCCTCGCGCCGTCCACGCGGGAAGCGGTGTTGGCGGGGTTCGCTCGCCACCTCGGCCCCGCAGGCCGGGTGGTTGTGGGGTTCGGTGCCGACCGCGGGTACGACTTCTCACAATTCCTGACCGACGCCGCGACTGCTGGTCTCGCCGTGGATCTGCGACTCTCGACGTGGGATCTGCGCCCGTTCACCGACGAGTCACAGTTTCTGGTGGCGGTGTTCTCGCGAGCAGGTGCCTAGACACACAGGGTGAGAATCCCGTCCCGCACCGATGCGGGGTAGGTGCGTACCGACTCGACGCCCTCGGACGTGCAGGCTCCGGTGTCGAAGGAGAACGCGTACTGATGCAGCGGGCACATCACGACCGCGTCGTCGATCTGCCCGTCGGCGAGGGGGCCGCCCTTATGTGGGCACACGGCGTCCATGGCCCGAACGGTGCCGTCCGACAGCAGGAATACGGCGACCTGTCGGCCCTGCACGACGTACGTGCGGCCCTCGCCGGGCGTGAGTTCGTGGACTGGGCCGAGTGCAATCTCCGATGCACCCTCGATGGTCGCGGTCATCGAACCGGCACCTGGGGGAGCGGGAGGAGAGGAAGCGACGGCGCGAACTGTGCCGGTGATTTCGGTGCGCTGCGTTCCTTCCATGGATCTCGGTAGCCGTCGACTGCCGTCTGCATGCGTTGATCCAACCCTGCCACGATGCCCTCCTCGTCTCGGACCAAAACCGCCTGAAGGTGCTCGAGTCCGACTCTCGGCACGAAGTCGTAGGTGCGCTCGAGCCATTTCGCGTTCTCGCGGTAGTACTGGATGAACCGTCCGCCCAGTTCGACTACGGCTTCGGGCGATTCGACGGTCGCCAAGAGATCACCCTTGCGCACGTGGGCGCCCGCTGCGCCGCCGACATATATTTCCCAGCGGCCGTCGCCCACGGCGACGACGCCGAAGTCTTTGCACAGCGCCTCGGAGCAGTTGCGCGGGCAGCCGGCCACAGCCAGTTTCAGTTTTGCCGGCGTTTCCAGGCCTTGGAAGCGTTCTTCGATCGCAATGCCGAGACTCGTCGAATCGCCCAGGCCGTACCGGCAGAAGTCGGTACCGACACAGGTTTTCACCGTGCGCATGCTCTTCCCGTAGGCGAAACCTGAGGGCATGTCCAGATCACCCCACACCTTGGGGAGGTCTTCCTTCTTGATGCCCAGCAGGTCGATACGCTGTCCGCCCGTCACTTTCACGAGTGGCACGCCGTATTTGTCGGCTACATCGGCGATCTTGCGGAGCTGATCCGGGGTGGTGACGCCGCCTTTCATCTGTGGCACCACCGAGAAGGTGCCGTCACGCTGAATGTTCGCGTGCACCCGGTCGTTGATGAACAAGGCGCCGCGTTCGTCCACCCAGTCCGGACCCCAGACGGTCCGCAGCAGTGAAGCCAACGGCATCTTCGCCGCCGCGTCCTCCTTGCCGTCGGTCGCGAGTTTCGCGAACACCTGCGACACGGCCCGCAGGTCGCGTTCGCGGATCGTAGCGATCAAGTCGGGCTTGGACATCGGGATGCAGGGCACATACCAGTCGGCGGCCGGGTCGACCTCCAGTTCACCACCCGCTGCGGCTGCCACGATGTCGGCGACGAGTCCCTTGCAGGACCCGCAGCCCTTACCTGCCCGCGTCTGCGCGCACACTGCGGACAGTGTTGTGGCCCCGGAGTGCACACACGCGACCAGATCGCCCTTGCTGACTCCGTTGCAGTTACACACCTGCAGGTCGTCGGGCAGATCCGCGGCACTGGCCGCGACGCTGGGTGTGCCGAGGTCGAAGAGCATACTGATGCGTTCTTCGGGCAGCGGGACCTTCCCGTCGAATGCCTGAGTGAGGTAGCCGGCCTTGCTGATGTCGCCCATGAGGGTGGCGCCGATCAACTTTCCGTCGCGGACGACGAGGCTCTTGTAGGTGCCGCTGCGGGGTTCGTAATACTGGACGAATTCGTCTTCGGCGGTTTCCGGACCTTTGACACCCATTGCCGCCACATCGACGCCCGCCACCTTCAGTTGTGTGGTTGTGCGCGAACCGACATATGCGGCTTCGGGGTTCGTGCCGGTGAGAACCTCAGCGAGAATGACGGACTGCTCCCACACCGGGGCGACGAGACCGTACGTTTCGCCGCGGTGCTGTGCGCACTCGCCGACGGCATACACCGAACCCTCGTCCTCACACCGCATCTGGTCATCGACCACGATGCCCCGCTCGACCACCAGCCCGGCCGCCCGCGCCATTTCGACGTTGGGCCGAATACCGGCGGTGACCACGACCATGTCGGCGTCCAAAGTGCTGCCGTCGACGAACGAGACACCCGTGACACGTCCCGCATCGTCGCGCAGAACCGCGGTGGTCCGCATCGAGGTATGGACCCCGACACCGAGTTTCTCGATCTCGGAGCGGAGCATGCTGCCGCCGCGCTCGTCGAGTTGCTGATTCATGAGGTGGCCGGGGGAGTGCACCACGTTGACCTCGAGGCCCTGGGTGCGGAGCCCGTAGGCAGCCTCGAGTCCGAGGAGGCCACCACCGATGACGACGGCGGACACGTCGTCGTGGGCCTGCGCCATCTGCAGCATGCCGTTGGTGTCGGCGATGTTCCGGAATCCGAACACACCGCGGGCGAGCCTTCCGTCGGCTTCCCGGAGACCGTCCATGTTGGGGAAGAACGTGTTGCTTCCGGTCGCGATGATCAACACGTCGTAGTCGACGACGCGGCCACTCTCACACGTGACGGTCTTCGCGAAGCGGTCGAGGGCAACCGCCCGATCGCCGGCGTGGAGGGTGACGCCGTTCGCGGTATACCAACCCATCGGGTTGAGGATCAGGTCCTCGTCGTCGACCGCCGCCTCGCCGGACAAGACGTGCGAAAGCATGATGCGGTTGTAGTTGCCGTAAGGCTCGTCGCCGATCATGGTGATCTCGAATCGCTCGCGGCCGCCGCGGTTGATGATCTCCTCGACGGTGCGTGCGCCGGCCATACCGTTGCCGACGACCAGCAGCTTGCTCGAACTCGGTGTGTTGGCCATAGGACGAGGCTCCGCCCCCGCCGTGTCGTAACGGCTGCGCGGAAGTTACATGGGAATCAGGAACATCTCACAGGCTCCGCGGAAGTTGCGTCAGACGGAACTGTCGCGCGGCATGAGAAGGGGAGCCGCCACCGCGAGCAGCACGGCAGGAAGTAGAAACCCCGCTGCCGGGGAGATCGCATAGACGGGGGTGAGAGTAATGGGTGCCAGCGCATTGCCCGTGAACCTCAATGCCTGGACCACCGATACCGCCCCACCCCGATTCGGTCCGGAAGACCCGAGAACTGCAGCGTTGACGCCGACCAGGATGAACTGGCCCGCGGCTCCGGCCGCGAACCAGGCCACGGCCACGACGGCGAGGAGTGAGACGGTGCCGGCGGCGGCGATGAGCACGGCACCGGCAACGGCACCGATCACGACGGCCGTCCGTGCGCCGATCCTGTCGATCACTCCGCCGACGAGGCGCGCAGTGAGGATTCCGGCCACTCCGAAGCCGGTGAGCAGGAGGCCCCGCTGGGTCGGGCTCAGGCCGAAGACGTCCTCGGCACGGAACGCCACCAGAAAGCTGAGTCCCCCCAGGGCGCCCCAGCCGAGGAGTGCCACAACACCCATTCGCAGTACCGGCAGTGTCAGCGCGTCGCGCAGGCGTGGACGCGCGGCCCCCGGCTCGTCGCGGGCAGCCTCCGGTATCCCGATGAGGCCGAACGCCGCGGCGACGAGGGCGATGACGAGGAACGACAGCCGCCAGTCGATCTCGGCGGCCAGTCCGCCGACGAGCGGCGCACTCGACTGACCTGCAGCTTGGAAGGCGCCGAAGATCCCGAGTGCACGTCCGAGACGCTTCTTCGGCGTGGAGGCGGCGAGCGCAGCCAGCAGGAGGGGTGTGGTGAACGAGTTGGAGCATCCCTGCAACACCCGCGCGCCGAGAAACAACGGGAGCGTGGGGGCGAGGAAGCACGCGAGCGACGACACCAGGTAGACGGCGTAGGCCGCCCGCACGGTCCGAGTGCGACCCCAGCGCGCCCCCAGTGTTCCCGACACGAGCATCACCAGCGCGAAGGGCAGCAGGTACGCCGTCAGGGAACTGGCGGCGGCTGCGGCGCCCACGCCCAGGTCGTCACCGATCTCGGGGAGGATCGAGACGACGACGCCGCCGCCGAAGGGTCCGAGGAAGCCACCACCGTAGAGGGCGAGGCGTTGCAGTGCAGAATGAAGCGACTCGGGAGAGCGCTCCGTCACAGCCCGAAGCTGCCGGGCCCACGCCGGCGGAGGTACCGCTCGAACTCGGCCGCCAATGCGTCACCGTCGATCTTCGAGATCGCCTCGGAAATGTCGGTCTCGGCGTCGCCGCGTTCCTCGAGCGAGCGGACGTAGTCGCCGATCTCTTCGTCGTCGGCGGTCATCTCCGTGACGGCTTCCTGCCAGTCGTCGGCTTGGCTCGGCAGCTCACCGAGCGGAACCTCGATGTCGAGAACATCCTCGACGCGTTGGAGCAGAGCGACGGTGGCCTTCGGGTTCGGTGGCTGCGACACGTAGTGGGGCACGGCCGCCCAGAACGACACCGCGGGCACACCGGCCCGGACGCAGGCGTCCTGCAGCACCCCGGTGATGCCGGTAGGCCCCTCGTACCGCGTCTGCTCGAGCTTGAACCGCTCGGCGGCCTCACTGCTGTACGCGCTGCCGGTGACGGGGACCGGCCGGGTGTGCGGCGTATCCGCGAGGAGCGCCCCCAGGATGACGACGGTGCTGATCTCGAGTTGGTCGATCAGCTCGAGGAGGTCCTCGCAGAAGCTGCGCCAGCGCATGTTCGGTTCGATACCGCGAAGAAGGACGACGTCACGCTCACTGCCGGGTGGAGAGCACACGGACAGGCGGGTGGCCGGCCACACGATCTCCCGGGTGACGCCGTCGACCTGCCGGACGGTGGGGCGATTGACCTGGTAGTCGTAGTATTCCTCGGAATCCAGCTCGGCCAGCGGCTGGGCGTCCCAGGTCAACTCCAGGTGTTCGACGGCCCCGCTCGCGGCGTCGCCGGCGTCGTTCCAGCCTTCGAAGGCGGCGACCATGACAGGGTCACGCAGCACGGGAACGCCGTTGTCTTCGGCGCCGGCATCCGCGGTGTCGAAGGCGTCGTCGTCGCGGCCCGCGGGCGTGACAGGGAACTCACTGGAACTCACCCACCCAGCCTACGGCCAGCATCCGCCCCCGCGCCCATTAGTCTGGACGGCATGTCTGCGCCATTTCACTCTGCCCTGCTCGATGCGTTGAACCAGCGCGTTGTCATCGGCGACGGCGCCATGGGCACCATGTTGCAGGCCGCAGATCTCACCTTGGACGACTTCCTGGGCCTCGAGGGCTGCAACGAAATTCTCAACCACACCCGCCCCGACGTGCTGAAAGACATCCATCGCGCGTACTTCGAGGCCGGGGCCGACGCCGTCGAAACCAACACGTTCGGCTGCAACCTGCCCAACCTGGCGGACTACGACATCCAGGACCGGATCCGCGAACTGGCCGAGAAAGGTACTCGGCTGGCACGTGAGGTCGCCGACGAGATGGGGCCGGGGCGCGACGGCATGGGCCGGTTCGTGCTGGGGTCGATGGGCCCGGGCACCAAGCTGCCGACACTCGGTCACGCATCGTTCGCGAGCCTGCGGGACGCGTACGCCGAGGCGGCGATGGGAATGATCGACGGGGGCGCCGATGCGATCCTCGTCGAGACGTGCCAGGACCTTCTGCAGGTGAAAGCCGCGATTCTCGGCAGTCGCATGGCGATGGACAAGCTCGGCTCCCGGCTGCCGATCATGACGCACGTCACCGTGGAGACCACCGGAACGATGCTTCTCGGCAGTGAGATCGGTGCGGCGCTGACCGCCCTCGAGCCGCTCGGAATCGACATGATCGGACTCAACTGCGCTACCGGTCCGGCCGAGATGAGCGAGCACCTTCGGCACCTGTCGAAGTACTCGACGCTGCCGGTGTCGGTCATGCCCAACGCCGGTCTGCCGACGCTGGGGGCCAATGGCGCCGAGTACCCGCTCACGGCGGAGGAGCTGGCGGAGGCGCTCAGCGGGTTCGTCAGCGAGTACGGGCTCGCGCTGGTGGGTGGTTGCTGCGGCACCACCCCGGAGCACATCCGGGAGGTGGCCGAGGCGGTGCGCCTGGTCGAGAAGGCCGAGCGTAATCCGGTACGCGAGTCGGGGACGTCCTCGCTCTACACCGCAGTGCCGTTCCAGCAGGATGCGAGCATCCTGATGATCGGCGAGCGCACGAACTCCAACGGATCGAAGGCGTTCCGTGAGGCGATGATCGCCGAGGACTACCAGAAGTGCCTCGACATCGCCAAGGACCAGACCCGCGACGGCGCCCACATGCTGGACCTCAACGTGGACTACGTCGGCCGCGACGGTGCCGCAGACATGGCCGCTCTGGCGAGCCGGTTCGCGACGGCGTCGACGTTGCCGATCATGCTGGACTCCACCGAGCCCGCAGTGCTGCAGGCGGGCCTCGAACATCTCGGTGGTCGGTGCGCCGTCAACTCCGTGAACTACGAGGACGGCGACGGGCCGGATTCGCGGTTCCAGAAGATCATGCGGCTGGTGAAGGAACATGGCGCCGCCGTGGTGGCCCTGACCATCGACGAGGAGGGTCAGGCGCGTACCGCGGAGCACAAGGTCCGGATCGCCGAGCGGCTCCTCGAGGACATCACCACCAACTGGGGTCTCGACGAGTCCGACATCATCATCGACGCGCTCACGTTCCCGATCTCCACCGGTCAGGAGGAAGTGCGCCGGGACGGCATCGAGACCATCGAGGCGATCCGGGAGCTGAAGAAGCGGCACCCTGAGGTGCACTTCACCCTCGGTGTGTCGAACATCTCGTTCGGTCTCAATCCGGCCGCGCGGCAGGTGCTCAACTCGGTATTCCTGCACGAGTGCACCGAGGCCGGTCTCGACACGGCGATCGTCCACGCGTCCAAGATCTTGCCGATGGCCCGCATCCCCGACGAGCAGCGGGAAACGGCCCTCGACCTGGTCTACGACCGTCGCAGCGAGGGTTACGACCCACTGCAGAAGCTGATGCAACTCTTCGAGGGTGTCTCGGCGGCGTCGGCGCGTGAATCGCGCGCCCAGGAACTTGCTGCTCTGCCGCTGTTCGAACGGCTCGAGCGACGGATCGTGGACGGGGAGCGCAACGGTCTCGACGAGGACCTCACCGAGGCCATGACGCAGAAGCCGCCGCTCGAGATCATCAACGAGACGCTGCTCTCGGGCATGAAGACCGTCGGCGAACTCTTCGGCTCCGGTCAGATGCAGCTACCGTTCGTCCTCCAGTCCGCCGAGGTGATGAAGGCGGCGGTGGCGTACCTCGAGCCACACATGGAGGCCACCGACGAGGACGGCAAGGGTCGCATCGTCATCGCCACTGTGAAGGGCGACGTCCACGACATCGGCAAGAACCTGGTCGACATCATCCTGAGCAACAACGGATACGACGTCGTGAACCTGGGCATCAAGCAGCCGATCGCCACCATTCTCGATGCCGCGATCGAGCAGCGGGCCGATGTGATCGGCATGTCCGGTCTGCTGGTGAAGTCGACCGTGGTGATGAAGGACAATCTGCAGGAGCTCAACGCCAAGGGCGTCGCGGAGAAGTTCCCTGTGCTGCTCGGGGGAGCGGCCCTTACCCGGTCTTATGTGGAGAACGACCTCGCCGAGGTGTACGAGGGTGAGGTCAGTTATGCGCGGGACGCTTTCGAGGGCCTGCACCGGATGGACGAGATCATGGCCGTCAAGCGCGGCGGTGGACCCGATCCGGACAGCCCGGAGGCGATCGCGGCCCGCGAGAAGGCGGCGGAGCGCAAGGCCCGCCACGAACGATCGAAAAGGATCGCCGAGAAACGCAAGGCCGCCGAAACGCCGATCGAGGTGCCCGAGCGGTCCGACGTGGCCACCGACATCGACGTCCCGAATCCGCCCTTCTGGGGTAACCGGATCGTCAAGGGCGTCTCGCTGTCCGAGTATTCGGGACTTCTCGACGAGCGTGCCCTGTTCCTCGGACAGTGGGGTCTGCGCGGACAGCGGTCCGGCGACGGTCCTACCTATGAGGAGCTGGTGGAGACCGAGGGTCGCCCACGGCTGCGGTATTGGCTCGATCGCCTGAGCACGGAAGGAATTCTCGCGCACGCCGCGGTGGTGTACGGGTACTTCCCGGCCGTGTCCGAGGGTGACGACGTGGTGGTGCTCACCGAACCGAAGCCCGATGCGGACGAGCGTTTCCGGTTCACGTTCCCGCGTCAGCACCGTGACCGCTTTCTCTGCGTCGCCGACTTCGTCCGCTCGCGGACCGAAGCGAAGGAAACCGGGCAGGTCGATGTGTTCCCGATGCAGTTGGTCACCATGGGGCAGCCCATTGCGGACTTCGCGAACGAGCTGTTCGCTGCAAACGCGTATCGCGACTACCTCGAGGTGCACGGCATCGGTGTGCAGTTGACGGAATCGTTGGCCGAGTACTGGCATCGCCGCGTGCGGGAGGAACTGGTGCTGCCCGGCGGACACAATGTGGCGGAACAGGACCCGTCGGAGGTGTCCGGATTCTTCGACCTGGCGTATCGCGGTGCCCGCTACTCGTTCGGCTACGGCGCGTGCCCCAACCTGGAAGACAGGGCCAAGATGGTAGCTCTGCTCGAGCCCGAGCGGATCGGTGTGAAGTTGTCCGAGGAGTTGCAGTTGCATCCGGAACAGTCCACGGATGCGTTCGTTCTGCACCATCCCGAGGCGAAGTACTTCAATGTCTGAGGCGGGCAACGAACTCGCAGGTGTTCTGTGGGACATGGACGGAACGCTGCTCGATTCGGAGAAGATGTGGGACGTCGCGGTGCGGGAGTTGTCGCTGCACCTCGGCGGTCCCATGACCGAGGAGACACGGCTGAAGACGATCGGTGCATCCAGTGCCGATGCTCTCGGCGTCATCTTCGACGCTCTCGGCCTCGAGCAGGACCCGGTTTCGCTCGCCGAGGCCAAGGAGTGGATGTTCACTCGCGTCGAAGAGTTGTTCGCCGACGGCATCCCGTGGCGTCCCGGCGCACTGCGGGCATTGCAGGCGGTGCGTGAACACGGCCTGAGTACAGCCCTGGTGACCAACACCGAGCGTCGTCTCACCGAGCGCGCACTCGACACGCTCGGGCGGCAGCACTTCGACCATTCGGTGTGTGGTGACGAGGTGCCGTTCGGCAAGCCGCACCCCGGCCCGTATCTGCGAGGTGCTGAACTGCTGGGGCTGGACGCTGCTCAGTGCCTCGCCATCGAGGACTCTCCCACCGGTGCCGCGTCGGCGCAGGCCGCCGGATGCGTCGTGCTCGTCATCCCCTGCGAGGTCGTCGTACCGCAGGGCCCGGGCAGAGTGTTCCGGGACAGTCTCGAAGGGCTCACGGGCGTAGAACTCGGCGCACTGTGGTCGCAGCCGCAAGCGGAGCTGAGCGGCCTGCAGCTTTAGGTATCCTGGTTTCCCGTGGCTGTGCCGAAGATTGTGCTGTTCTATGTGTTCACACCGCTCGCCGACCCGGACGCGATCCGGCTGTGGCAGCACACCCTCGCCGAGGCCAACGCTCTCACCGGCCGGATCCTGATCTCCGAGCACGGCATCAACGCCACGGTGGGCGGCGACATCCGGGACGTCAAGAAGTATGTCAAGGGCACCCGGAGTTACGCACCCTTCCGCGACGCCGACATCAAATGGTCCGATGGGCGCGGCGCCGACTTTCCCCGGCTCAGCGTCCGGGTACGGCCCGAGGTCGTGTCCTTCGGTGCGCCCGACGAGCTGAAAGTCGACACGACCGGGGTGGTGGGCGGCGGCACCCACCTGGCGCCACACGAGGTGCACGAACTGGTCGAGGGTAGGGGCGAGGACGTCGTGTTCTTCGACGGCCGCAACGCCTTCGAGGCGGAGATCGGCCGATTCCGGGGGGCCGTCGTCCCCGATGTGTCGACGACCCGGGACTTCGTCCACGAACTCGACAGCGGCAAGTACGACCACCTCAAGAACAAGGCGGTGGTGACGTATTGCACGGGCGGGGTGCGCTGTGAGGTGCTGTCGTCGTTGATGCGCTCGCGCGGTTTCGGGGAGGTATATCAACTCGAGGGCGGCATCGTCCGGTACGGCGAAGCCTTCGGTGACAGCGGTCTGTGGGAAGGGTCGCTGTATGTCTTCGACAAGCGGATGTCCGTGAACTTCAGCGAGCGGGCGAGCGTCCTGGGAACCTGCACCGTATGCGGGGATCCCACGTCCCGTTACGAGAATCTGCCCGAGAATCAGGGGCGTGCCCTTGCGTTGGTGTGTGAGGGCTGCACCGCCGACAGTTGGGTCGGCTGACGTGGCCGGCGCCCCGCTGCCCGTCCGTAACGGGCTCGGCCCGGACCGCATCCGGATGCCCGCCGACCTCGACACGAAGACCGTTGCCGACTTTCTGCTGCGGACCTACCCGGACGACAGTGCGCACTGGCTCACGCTGATCGACAGTGGTGGTGTGGTCGACGAACACGGGCGGGTGGTCGATCGCCGAACACGGTACTCGCCGACGCGATTCGTGTATTTCTACCGTGATCCTGCCCCCGAGATTCCGGTGCCGTTCGACATCGACATCCTCCACCACGACGACCGGCTCGTCGTGGTCGACAAACCGCACTTTCTCGCGACCATCCCGCGTGGCGCCCACATCACCGAGACTGCGGTGGTACGACTGCGTAAGGCCCTCGACCTCCCCGAACTGACGCCGGCGCACCGGCTCGACCGGATGACGGCGGGTGTGCTCGTGTTCCTCGTCCGGCGTGAGGATCGTCGACCGTATCAGGAGTTGTTCGTCTCCCGGCAGGTGACGAAAGAGTATGAGGCGCTTGCCGGTACCGCTTCGGCGTTGACCTTTCCGCGCACCGTTCGCAGCCGTATCGTGAAGGAACACGGGGTGATGACGGCAACGGAGGAACCGGGGGAGCCGAACAGTGAAACCGTGATCGACCTGCTCGAGTCGAGGAATGGTCGCGGACGTTACCGCCTGCTGCCGAGGACAGGTCGCACGCACCAGCTGCGGTTGCACATGTCGTCGCTGGGATTGCCGATCGAGGGCGACAACTACTACCCGACCTTCCGGCGCTCGGTGCCCGGTGACTTCTCGTCGCCCCTGCAGTTGCTCGCGCGGGCCATCGAGTTCATCGACCCGGTGTCGGGTGGGGTCCGCCGGTTCGAGAGTCGCCGCACTCTCGGGTGGTGACCGGTTCCGAGGGGACCGCGGTGGCGTGAAACAATGGGTCCTCGTGAAGACCTTCGAATCCCTGTTCGCCGAGCTGACTGAACGCGCCGCCACCCGTCCCGAGGGCTCCGGCACCGTTGCCGCCCTGGACGCCGGCGTCCATTCGCAGGGAAAGAAGATCCTCGAAGAGGCCGGTGAGGTGTGGATTGCCGCCGAGCACGAGAGCGACGACGCGCTCTCCGAGGAGATCTCCCAGCTGCTCTACTGGGTTCAGGTGCTGATGGTGGGTAAGGGGCTGAAACTCGAGGACGTCTACCGACATCTGTGATCGGTCGATCGAGCCTTCCCTCACCCCGCGTCGTCTCCGAAAGGACCCCTCCCATGCTGCGCGTTGCAGTCCCGAACAAGGGCTCGCTGTCCGAGTCCGCCGCCGAAATCCTCAGCGAAGCCGGTTACCGGCGCCGCACCGACTCCCGCGATCTGACCGTTCTCGACCCGTCGAACCAGGTCGAATTCTTCTTCTTGCGGCCCAAGGACATCGCGATCTACGTCGGTTCGGGTGAACTCGACCTCGGGATCACCGGCCGCGACCTCGCCCGCGATTCGGGCGCCCCTGTCTCCGAACGGCTCTCACTCGGCTTCGGCCGGTCCACCTTCCGGTACGCCGCCCCTGCCGGGAAGGATTGGTCCGTGGAGGACCTCGCGGGGCTGCGGATCGCCACGTCCTACCCCAACCTGGTGCGCGACGATCTGTCGGCCCGCGGCATCGAGGCCTCGGTGATCCGCCTCGACGGCGCGGTCGAGATCTCGATTCAGCTCGGTGTCGCGGACGCGATCGCCGACGTGGTGGGGTCGGGACGCACACTGCGCCAGCACAACCTGGTGGCCTTCGGGAACACCCTCTGCGACTCCGAGGGTGTGCTCATCGAACGCGCGGGTTCGCCCGCCGACAATTCGGCCCGCAACCAGTTGGTGGAGCGGGTGCGGGGCATCGTGTTCGCGCAGCAGAATCTCATGCTCGATTACGACTGCCCCAAGACGATCCTCGACGACGCGTTGAAGATCACCCCGGGTCTGGAATCCCCGACACTGTCCCCGCTGGCCGACGAGAACTGGGTGGCAGTGCGGGCGATGGTGCCGATCAAGGGGCACAACGGTGTGATGGACGAGCTCGCCGAACTGGGTGCCAAGGCGATTCTGGCCTCGAACATCCGGTCGTGCCGGGCTCTGTGAGTCCGCGTTCCGCTTCGGTTCGCGCTCGTTCCGAGTTCAGGGGCGGGCGCGGACCTGTACGGATTGGGTGATGCGCCCGACCGCACCGGCGTCGTCGTAGAGCACGCCTGCGCACATGCCCACCCCGTCGGGGCCGATCGACGTTTCCGCGCTGACACCCACCCAGCTTCCCGACGGCACCCGGAACACGTGCACCGTCAGGTCCGTGTTCAGGAACGTCCACTGCGTCGGGTCGAGTTTGGAGCCGACGCCGTTGGCGATATCGGCCACCGAGAACAACCGCTCGAGCGGAGTCATCTGCTCACCCCGGACGAGGGCGGCTTTCGGCCTCGCCCACATCGCGGCGGGACCTTCGCCGCCGATCTCGGTGATCCACCGGTAGTCGAGGGTGTCGAGGTAACCGGATGCGGGGAAACGCCACACGGCACCGTCGCGGCCTGCTTCCGGCGGTGGGAGAGGTGTGTCGGCGGTGTGCACCGTGGCGGCGGTATCGACGGTCTCCATTCGCCACCCGGTAGCCCTGGCCACCGCGCGCGGTCGGCCGGCGGTATCGGTGCTCCACAGTTCCGCGACCACCAGCTCCACCCGCCGCCCGGGACGCTGTACCCAGGAGCGGACCTCGAGTTCGGCGATCGGGATGGGGCCGAGGATGTCGACGGCGACCCGGGTGACCCGCACGTCGGTTCGGGCGTCGCAGCGCTCGAGCGCGCGAAGGAGGAGGGCGGACGGGGGCGCGCCGTGTTGCATGGTGTCGGCCCACACGCTGACGGTCAGGTCGGTACTCGCGAACCGCTCGATGGTGACCTTCCGATCCGGATCGGACGCTGCAGCGCTCAGCGACTCCGAACCGACCGGAACGTAGTAGGACTCCGCACTCATTCGACGATCTCCTCGAATCCAGGGGTCTCCTCGGCCGGGCCCTCGGGCCATCCCGGATAGGGCGGCGGTGTTCCGCCGAACGACGGGCACAGGGCCTTGTGATCGCACCAGTCGCACAGTCGGCTGGGCTTGGGGCGGAAGTCCCCGGTCGCACCCGCTGTCAGAATCGCTTTCCAGATGGCCGAGAGCGTGCGTTCGAATCGCAGCAGTTCGTCCTCGTCGGGCGCGTAGGTGAGCACGATGCCGGAGGCGAGGTACAGCAGGCGCAACTGGGCGGGCACGATCCCCCGGGTCCGGAGCAGCACCAGGGCGTAGAACTTCATCTGGAACAGGGCCTTGGACTCGCTCATTTCCCGCGGGGCGCGACCCGTCTTGTAGTCGACCACCCGCACCTCGCCGGTGGGCGCGACGTCGATGCGGTCGACGAAGCCGCGCAGCAACACCCCGTCGGCGAGTTCGGTCTCCACCCGCAGCTCACACGACTCGGCCTCGAACCGCGTCGGATCTTCCAGACCGTAGTAGGCGGTGACCAGGGAGCGGGCCTCGTCGAGGAACCCTTCACGCTCCTCGGCGGGTACCAATTCGATCAGTTCGGGGGTCTCGGCGAGCATCCGTTCCCATGAGGGATGGACGAGGTCGACGGCGCGCTCGGGCACACGCTCAGCGGCGGGTAACCCGAACAGGGTTTCCAGCGCCGCATGCACCACAGTGCCTTTCACCTGCGCCCGCGAGGGCGCCTCGGGGAGTCGGTCGACGGCCCGGAACCGGTAGAGCAACGGGCACTGCTTGAAGTCGCCGGCCCGGGAGGGGGAGAGCGCGGGGCGCCTGCGGGTTGCCGTTCCCGCTCCGAGCTGCAATGGGGAACCCTTCGTCTGTGATGGGGGACCCTCTGTCACAGGGGCTGCCGACTCTGAGATGCTCACACCTGGCAGGGTAGGCGCCTGGTCCGACAGTCTCGTCGCGGCCGCCGGCGAGTACGACGGCCGGAACGAACAGGCTGAGGAGTCGTTGACACATGGTAGGACGCGAAACGCGACCGAGCGGACCGTTTCGGGTGGGCGATCGCGTCCAGCTGACCGACGCCAAGGGCCGGCATTACACGGTCAACCTGGAGGCGGGCAAGGAGTTCCACACCCACCGCGGCGGCATCCTGCACGACGACCTGATCGGCACCGACGAGGGCAGTGTCGTCAAGTCCACCAACGGCACCCCCTACCTGGCGTTGCGGCCGCTGCTGGTCGACTACATCCTGTCGATGCCGCGCGGCGCCCAGGTGATCTACCCGAAGGACGCCGCGCAGATCGTGCACGAGGGTGACGTGTTCCCCGGTGCGCGGGTGCTCGAGGCGGGCGCCGGATCCGGGGCGCTGACTTGTTCTCTTCTCCGTGCGGTGGGACCGCAGGGCCGGGTCATCTCCTACGAGGTTCGGGACGACCACGCCGAGCATGCGGTGCGCAACGTCGAGACCTTCTTCGGGGAACGACCGGAGAACTGGGATCTGACCATCGCCGATGTCGCCGAGTTCGACGCCGAGGCGGCCGGCGGACAGGTGGATCGGGTCGTTCTCGACATGCTGGCGCCGTGGGACGCCCTGCCCGCTGTGTCGAAGGCGCTGGTTCCGGGCGGCGTTCTCGTCGTCTACGTCGCTACTGTGACGCAGCTCTCAAAAGTCGTCGAGGCGATGCGGGAGCAGGAGTGCTGGACCGAGCCCCGGTCGTGGGAGTCGATCGTGCGGGGCTGGCACGTGGTCGGCCTGGCGGTGCGCCCCGAGCACCGGATGCAGGGCCACACCGCGTTCCTCGTCAGTGCCCGGCGTCTCGCCGAGGGCACCGTCACCCCCAAGCCGCAGCGCAGGTCCGGTAAGGGCTGACCGACGAAAGCGGCGGCGTCCGAAGGGACGCCGCCGCGGAAACGGTCTCGCAGGTCTGTTCTAGCTGCAGCCGGTGCGGGCCATGCCCAGCAACGCGCAGGTGCTCTCGTCCGACACCTTCCAGGTGCCGTCGACGTTCTCCCATGTCCACTGGGTGGGAGCGGCGGTGCCGTGCGGGCTCGTCACCGCCACCTTCGCGGTGGCAATATCACCGTCTACCTGCACGTCCGTGACAGTGAACGACACCGGGTAGTTGGCGGTGGCGGCGGTCATGGCCTCGATGTTGGAGCGGCGCTCGTCACCCTCGACCACCACGGCGGTCTTCTCGTCGACCGGGCGTGCGGGATCGACGAGAACCTGCAGCGTGGTGAGCAGTTCGTCCGAGCTGGGCGCGGCCACGGAGTCCTCGGCCGACGTCGCGGCCGCGGCCGTCGTGGCGGTGGCCGGTGTGGTGTCCGCGGTGTCGTCGGACGAGCACGATGCCAGGCCGAGCGCGAGGACGACGGCGCCGGTGGCGACCGCAGTCCTGCCGACGAGGGAAGTGCCGATCAGCGATGTGCGGATTATCACGACGAGCCCTTTCGTTACACAGAAGAGAGACACTGCTCAGCAGGTAGGCAAGGCTAACATGATGGAACTGGAGGTTCGGGTCTCTCGTTGGCCGATTCGCAATCGGCAGATTCCGTGTCACGGCGCAGAATTCGGGCGGTGCCGGTAGCGTTGATAGATCTTCATTGGGAGGAGACGCACATGAGCTCGACAGAGAACCCCGATTCGGTTGCGGCCGCACGAGAGCTCGAGGCGTTGCGCGCAGAGGCGTCGGCATTGCGGAGGCAGCTCGCGGAGTCGCCGGAACAGCTCCGTGAGATGGAATCGCGAGTGGACTCGTTGTCCATCCGTAACACCAAGCTGATGGACACCCTCAAGGAAGCACGCCAGCAGCTCATCGCTCTTCGAGAGGAAGTCGATCGCCTCGGCCAGCCGCCGAGCGGATACGGCGTCCTCCTCGGAGTGCACGACGACCAGACCGTGGACGTGTTCACCTCCGGTCGCAAGATGCGGTTGACGTGCTCACCGAACGTCGAGGCCGAGACGCTCAAGCTCGGTCAGACCGTGCGCCTCAACGAGGCCCTCACCATCGTCGAGGCCGGCACCTTCGAGCGTGTGGGCGAGATCAGCACCCTGCGCGAGATCCTCGACGACGGCCAGCGTGCCCTCGTGGTGGGTCACGCCGACGAGGAACGCATCGTCTGGCTGGCCGAACCCCTCGCCGCGGTCTTCGCCGACAGTGAGCGAGAGTCGGTCGCGTACGACGCGGAGTCACCCACCCGCAAGTTGCGGCCCGGTGATTCTCTGCTGGTCGACACCAAGGCCGGGTACGCGTTCGAGCGGATACCGAAGGCCGAAGTCGAGGATCTCGTCCTCGAAGAGGTCCCGGACGTGCACTACGACGACATCGGCGGGCTCGGACGGCAGATCGAGCAGATCCGCGACGCGGTGGAGTTGCCGTTCCTGCACAAGGACCTCTTCCACGAGTACGCGCTCCGCCCACCCAAGGGTGTGCTCCTGTACGGCCCGCCCGGTTGCGGTAAGACACTCATCGCGAAGGCTGTCGCGAACTCGCTGGCCAAGAAGATCGCCGAGGCCCGCGGTGAGGACAGCAAGGAAGCGAAGTCGTTCTTCCTCAACATCAAGGGTCCCGAACTGCTCAACAAGTTCGTCGGCGAGACGGAACGGCACATCCGGCTCATCTTCCAGCGGGCTCGCGAGAAGGCATCGGAGGGTACTCCCGTCATCGTGTTCTTCGACGAGATGGACTCGATCTTCCGTACCCGCGGATCGGGTGTCTCGTCCGACGTCGAGACCACCGTCGTCCCGCAGTTGCTCAGCGAGATCGACGGTGTCGAGGGGCTCGAGAACGTCATCGTGATCGGCGCCTCCAACCGCGAGGACATGATCGACCCCGCGATCCTCCGTCCGGGCCGTCTGGACGTGAAGATCAAGATCGAGCGTCCCGACGCGGAATCGGCACAGGACATTTTCTCCAAGTACCTGACCGAGACGCTGCCCGTCCACGCCGACGACCTGGCCGAGTTCGGTGGGGACCGCACCGCCTGCATTCGGGCGATGATCGAGCGGGTCGTCGACCGCATGTACGCCGAAAGTGAGGAGAACCGCTTCCTCGAGGTCACCTATGCCAACGGTGACAAGGAGGTGCTGTACTTCAAGGACTTCAACTCGGGTGCGATGATCCAGAACATCGTCGACCGGGCCAAGAAGTACGCGATCAAGTCGGTGCTCGACACCGGGGCCCCCGGCCTGCGGGTCCAGCACCTGTTCGATTCGATCGTCGACGAGTTCTCGGAGAACGAGGACCTGCCGAACACCACGAACCCGGACGACTGGGCACGCATTTCCGGCAAGAAGGGCGAGCGGATCGTCTACATCCGCACGTTGGTCACCGGCAAGAACGCGAGCGCGAGCCGCGCCATCGACACCGAGTCCAACACCGGCCAGTACCTGTAGCGGATTGCCCATACCGGCACGGCGGGAACATCATTCGTTTCCCGCCGTGCCGGTCTGTTCTCCGGGTCGGTTCTCGTCCGGGGCGACACGGTTTCCGAGCAGTGCGCGGGTGTCGGGAGCGAACGGCCATGCCGGGTCGCGGAGGTGGGTGAGCAGCTCTTCGGGGGTCCACCACCAGCCGGCCGCGATTTCGCTCTCCTGGTGAACGATCGGGCCGTCCCAATGGGTTTCGTAGGCGTAGAGGTGGCAGCGCAGGCGCAGCCCCTGCCACCGGCCGTTCCAGGACACCCTAGCGATCGGGGTGAGCACGGCACCGGTAATGCCCAGCTCCTCGGCCAATTCCCGGCCGGCGGCCTGTTCGGGGGTCTCGCCGGGATCGAGCACACCGCCCGCCAGGCAGTCGTGATGACCGGCGAACACCCTCTTGGTGTCGGACCGCCGGTGCACGTAGAGACGTTTTCCGTCGCCCGACCGCACGAGCACTCCGGCGCTGGCATGCCACAGCCCCTCGTCGTAGACCCGTGATCGTTCGGCGGACCCGACCGGGTGGCCTGCGTCGTCGAACACCGCCACCACTTCGTGTGCCTGTCGTGAAGTGTCCGGCGCGGAATCCATGCGTCCGATCCTGCCAGCAGCACGGTGACCCCGTCCCCGTCGGCGTCGGGGTGTTCAGGGCCTTGGCACGGCCGGTCGCTCGATTTCGGTGGAGGCCGGGGCACGTTCCGTCGACCGCTACCGGGAGTGCGCGCAGGCCTGACCGTCTCGGGAACCGGTGATCGCATAGGCTCGCAGCATGCAGCGGATCATCGGTGTCGAAGTCGAGTACGGAATCTCCTCGCCCAGCGAGCCGTCGGCCAATCCGATTCTGACCTCGACCCAGGCGGTGCTCGCCTATGCGGCAGCGGCCGGGGTGCCCCGGGCCAAGCGGACGCGATGGGACTACGAGGTGGAGTCGCCCCTGCGCGACGCCCGCGGATTCGACCTCGGCCGGCTCAGCGGTCCGGCACCGGTCATCGACGCCGACGAGGTCGGTGCCGCCAACATGATCCTCACCAACGGCGCGCGCCTGTACGTCGACCACGCCCATCCGGAGTATTCCGCCCCCGAGGTCACCGACCCGCTCGACGCGGTGATCTGGGACAAGGCGGGCGAACGGGTGATGGAAGCCGCCGCCCGGCACGCGTCGAGTGTGCCCGGTGCACCGCGGCTGCAGCTGTACAAGAACAACGTGGACGGCAAGGGCGCCTCCTACGGCACCCACGAGAATTACCTCATGTCGCGGGCTACCCCGTTCTCCGCGGTGATCAACGGCCTCACCCCGTTCTTCGCGTCCCGTCAGGTGATCACCGGGTCCGGGCGGGTGGGCATCGGTCAGTCCGGCGACGAGGCCGGTTTCCAGTTGTCGCAGCGGGCCGACTACATCGAGGTGGAGGTCGGCCTCGAGACGACGCTCAAGCGTGGGATCATCAACACCCGCGACGAACCCCATGCCGATGCGGACAAGTACCGCCGGCTCCACGTCATCATCGGTGACGCCAACCTGGCCGAGATGTCGACGTACCTCAAAGTCGGCACCACCGCCCTGGTTCTCGATCTCATCGAGGCCGGCGTCGATCTCACCGACCTCCAGCTGGCTCGCCCGGTGACCGCCGTGCACCACATCAGTCACGACCCCACCTTGCGGGCCACTGTGGCGTTGGCCGACGGCCGGGAGCTGACCGGGCTTGCCCTGCAGCGGATCTATCACGACCGGGTTGCGAAATTCGTCTCCGCCGAGGGCAACGACGACCCCCGCGTCACCGATCTGCTCGAAAAATGGGCCATGGTGCTCGACCTGCTCGAGCGTGATCCGCTGGAGTGCTCACACCTACTGGACTGGCCGGCGAAGCTGCGTCTCCTGGAGGGTGCGCGCAGCCGGGAGGGCCTCGGATGGGCCGCCCCCAAATTGCACCTGATCGACCTCCAGTACTCCGACGTGCGTCTCGACAAGGGGCTGTACAACCTCCTGGTGTCGCGCGGGTCGATGGAACGGCTCGTCACCGAGCAGCAGGTCCTGGACGCCGTCGATGCACCGCCGATCGACACCCGCGCGTACTTCCGCGGCGAGTGCCTGCGCAAGTTCGGTGCCGACATTGCGGCTGCGAGCTGGGATTCGGTGATCTTCGACCTGGGTGGAGACTCCCTGGTCCGTATCCCGACTCTCGAGCCGCTCCGGGGCAGCAAAGCCCACGTCGGAGCGTTGCTGGAGTCGGCGACCACCGCGAAGGAGCTCGTCGACGAGCTCACGAACTGAGCCCTCCGGTCGGTCACGGTGGGCCCCGCCGGTGAACTCGCCGCCGCGTCGGCACACGTGGGGCGTCGGCGCTCGGTAGGGTGAAGGTCCGAGCGGATGATCAGTCAGACTGCTTGGCAGAACAGGACGCTCGGAAGAAGAGCTCCCTTTACACAAGGAGGTCGGCGGCGATGGCACAGGAGCAGACCAAACGTACTGGTGGCGGCGATGAGGACGACACCCCCGGCGGTGACGGAGCTGCAGGTCAGGAACGTCGTGAAAAGCTGGCAGAAGACACCGACGACCTCCTCGACGAGATCGACGACGTGCTCGAGGAGAATGCCGAGGACTTCGTCCGGGCCTATGTCCAGAAGGGCGGCCAGTGACGGCGGATCGACCGGCACTGCGGATACACAACGGTGACACGAGGCTCAGCTTCGGCTCGAACCTGTCCTCGTTCACCGAGTATCTGCGTGGTCATGCACCAGAATTGCTGCCGGAGAATCGGATCGGCCTTCGCTCGCACTCGACCGCACGGGGTGGTGACGGGATGGACAGCGGTGATCTCGCACCGCACGGAACGACGATCGTGGCGCTCACCTACAAAGGTGGGGTGCTCATCGCCGGTGACCGGCGAGCGACACAGGGAAACCTGATCGCCAGTCGCGACGTGGAAAAGGTGTACATCACCGACGAATACTCGGCTGCCGGAATCGCAGGCACCGCCGGTATCGCGATCGAGTTGGTGCGGCTCTTCGCCGTCGAGCTCGAGCATTACGAGAAGATCGAGGGCGTTCAGCTCACGTTCGACGGCAAGGCGAATCGCCTGGCATCGATGGTGCGCGGCAATCTCGGGGCCGCGATGCAGGGCCTCGCCGTGGTGCCGCTCCTCGTCGGCTACGACCTCGACGCGGACGACGACGCGCGGGCGGGCCGGATCGTGTCCTACGACGTGGTCGGCGGTCGCTACGAGGAACGCTCCGGATACCACGCGGTCGGTTCGGGTTCGTTGTTCGCGAAGTCGTCGCTGAAGAAGCTGTATACGCCGGAGAGTGACGAGGAGACCGCGTTGCGCGCGGCCATCGAGTCGCTGTACGACGCCGCTGACGACGACTCTGCCACCGGCGGGCCGGATGTGACCAGGGGTATCTACCCGACAGCGGTGACGATCACGCAGGCCGGGGCGGTGCACGTGTCCGAAGACACGACGTCGGAGTTGGCGCGGCGCATCGTCGCCGAGCGGACCGAAGAAGGGGGGTCGGCGCGATGACCATGCCGTACTACGCATCAGCCGAGCAGATCATGCGGGATCGCTCGGAGCTGGCGCGCAAGGGCATCGCCCGGGGGCGTAGCGTCGTGGTGCTCACCTTCCACGACGGTGTGTTGTTCGTCGCGGAGAATCCGTCGACCGCCCTGCACAAGGTGAGCGAGCTGTATGACCGCCTCGGGTTCGCGGCGGTGGGGAAATACAACGAGTTCGAGAATTTGCGCCGGGCCGGCATCGTGCACGCCGACATGCGCGGTTACTCCTACGACCGCCGCGATGTGACGGGTCGGTCGCTGGCCAACGCCTATGCGCAGACGCTGGGCACGATCTTCACCGAGCAGCCCAAGCCCTACGAGGTGGAAATCTGCGTCGCCGAGGTGGGGCGGGTGGGAAGTCCCAAGGCGCCGCAGTTGTACCGCATCACCTACGACGGATCCATCGTCGACGAGCAGGACTTCGTGGTGATGGGTGGCACGACGGAACCGATCGCCACTGCCATGCGTGAGTCCTATCGCGCCGATCTGGGCCTCGAGGACGCGGTCGGGGTCGCGGTCAACGCATTGCGGCAGGGCGGTGCGGGCGACGGTGAACGCCGCAACGTCGATGTGTCGGCTCTCGAGGTGGCGGTGCTCGATCAGACCCGTCCCCGGCGCGCGTTCCGGCGGATCGTCGGGAGTGCGCTCGAGGGGCTGCTTCCGGAGCCGCCCGCCGCCCCGTCGGAATCGGCCGCAGAGCCGACTCCGGACAACGGGACGACGTCGACCGAATCTCAGGGCTGAGGGCGGTACACCGCGAGCGCTTCGGGCTCGGCCCGGAAGTCGAAGGTGCGGGCGTCGGCGACTACTTCGCCGTCGGTCGCCAGAGCGACCGGTGATCCGTCGACCTGCACGGTCAGCCTCGGCACCAGCGACCGGACGTACACCGGTGTGGTGCCGAGGGTGCCGGTCGCCGCGGCGAACAGCAGCCGGGATCGTGAGGCGCGGCGGTCTGCCCGCACATATCGCACATCGAGCATTCCGCCGGTGATCGCCGGGCGTGACATCGGAACCTGATCGGCCGGCGAGTACCGGCCGTTTCCGACGAACAGCATCCAGATCAGCACCGGTTCCTCGTCGATGGTGACGGCAAGGGGTGCGGCGGCGGACAGGATCCGGATCATTGCGGCGCAGGCGGCCGGCCATTTCCCGAGCCGCGGCTGCCACTTTTCCCGTAGTCGCACGGCGTCCGGGTATCCACCCAGGCTGGCAGTGTTGAGGAACGGAGCCGGCGCTGCGACGTCGGTGACGACGACGGCCTTGTCGACGTGCCGGGCGCGCCCCTCCTCGACAGCCTCCGCCGTTCCGGCGATGTCGGTGACGCCCGCGTCGCGGGCGAAGTGATTGAGGGTGCCCCCGGGGAAGACCGCCAGCGGCAGCGTGTGGCGGACCGCTGCCGCTGCCACCGCGACCACCGTGCCGTCGCCGCCGCAGACCCCGAGCGCCTGCGGTCGGGTCCCGCCGATCCAGGTGTCGAGCTGCTCGGCGAAATCCTGGTCCATGTCGAGGGTGCGCACCAGTGCACTCGGCAAGGCGGCGCCGATCTCGTCGGTCGGCGCATCGTCGCCGGGTCCGGATCCGGGATTGACCACCACGAGTAGTCCTTCGCCACCGCGTAGTGCGGGAACGTCGGCCGCGGAACCGAGGTCGGCCGGGTCCTCCGAGCGGACCGCCCACCAGCGTCGGGTGCTCGAGGCCACGACACCACCGAACGCGAGCCCGACGAGCACGTCACTCGGCCAGTGGACTCCGTTGTGGACGCGGGAGTAGGCGACTGCCGCCGCGAGCGGTGCCAGCACGGCCCCGGTGACCGGCGACTCGAGGGCGACCCCGGTGGTGAAGGCGGCCGCGGATGCGGCATGCCCGGACGGGAACGACGACGACAGCGGAATGCGCACCCCCCGCAGCACGCTGGCCCATTGCCGGGCGGTGGGCCGCCGCCGAGGGAACAGCGGTTTCAGGATCCCGTTGGCCAGCATGCTGGCCAGGGCGAGGGACAGCAGACCGCGGACACCGCCGCGCCGCGCCCGCCCGCCGACGGCGGTGAGTACTGCTGCGGCTGCCCACCACAGCACCCCTTTGTCGGCGGCACGGCTGAGGAAACGCATCACCCGGTCGGCCTCGGACGGACGTAGATTGGCGCTGCGATCGAACACGAATTCGTCGGCTCTGTGGATCCGGTGTAACGGTGGCTTCACGACCTCAGAGTATGCGTGCGGTGTCGCCGATGGTTTTCTCGCTCCGCCGCGTGATCCGCGTTGTACTGTCGAGGTGTGCAGCGACGAATCATGGGTATTGAGACTGAGTTCGGTGTGACCTGCACCTTCCATGGTCACAGGCGACTGAGCCCCGACGAGGTTGCGCGCTACCTGTTCCGGCGGGTGGTGTCGTGGGGCCGTAGTTCCAACGTGTTCCTCCGGAACGGTGCCCGCCTGTATCTGGATGTCGGCTCGCACCCCGAGTACGCGACGGCGGAGTGCGACAACCTGATCCAGTTGGTCAATCACGACCGGGCGGGGGAGCGGGTTCTCGAGGAACTGCTCATCGACGCGGAGCAGCGGCTCGCCGAAGAAGGCATCGGCGGCGACATCTACCTGTTCAAGAACAACACCGACTCCGCCGGTAACTCGTACGGCTGCCACGAGAACTTCCTGGTGGCGCGGGCCGGGGAGTTCTCCCGGATCTCCGACGTCCTGTTGCCGTTCCTGGTGACGCGGCAGCTGATCTGCGGTGCCGGCAAGGTCCTGCAAACTCCCAAGGCGGCCACTTTCTGCCTGTCGCAGCGGGCGGAGCACATCTGGGAGGGGGTGTCCTCGGCGACTACCCGGTCGCGGCCCATCATCAATACGCGCGACGAACCGCACGCCGACGCCGAGAAGTACCGTCGCCTCCACGTGATCGTCGGTGATTCCAACATGTCGGAGTCGACCACCATGCTGAAGGTGGGAACCGCGGCCCTCGTCCTGGAGATGATCGAGGCCGGGGTCTCGTTCCGCGATTTCGCGCTCGACAACCCGATCCGCGCCATCCGTGAGGTCAGTCATGACGTCACCGGACGTCGCCCGGTGCGGTTGGCCGGCGGCCGGCAGGCCAGTGCACTGGACATTCAGCGCGAGTACCACGCGCGCGCGGTGGAACACCTGCAGAACCGCGAACCCGACGCACAGGTCAGCCAGGTGGTGGATCTGTGGGGCCGGATGCTCGATGCGGTGGAGTCGCAGGACTTCGCCAAGGTGGACACGGAGATCGACTGGGTGATCAAGCGCAAGCTGTTCCAGCGCTACCAGGACCGGGACGGGTTCGAGCTCGCCGACCCGAAGATCGCGCAACTCGACCTGGCGTACCACGACATCAAACGTGGTCGCGGTGTGTTCGACCTGCTCCAGCGCAAGGGGCTGGTGAAGCGGATCACCGAGGACGAGACGATCGAGGCTGCCGTGGACACCCCGCCGCAGACGACCCGCGCGAAGCTGCGCGGTGAGTTCATCACCGCAGCTCAGGAGGCCGGCCGCGACTTCACCGTCGACTGGGTGCACCTCAAGCTCAACGATCAGGCGCAGCGGACCGTCCTGTGCAAGGACCCGTTCCGGTCGGTCGACGAACGGGTGGAGCGGTTGATTGCCTCGATGTAACCGCGCTGCGGGAGTTCGGAACCAACCCACCCACTAGGCTTCCGGGCGTGCCGACATCCAAGATCGAGCGCTTGATGAACCTGGTGATCTGTCTGCTGTCCACCAGGCAGTTCCTCACGGCCGAGAAGATTCGCGAGAGCGTAGCCGGATACGCCGACTCCGCCAGCGACGAGGCCTTCAGTCGCATGTTCGAACGCGACAAGAACGAACTCCGTGACCTCGGTGTGCCCCTCGAGACCGGGCAGGCGTCGCGTTTTTCCACGGTCGAGGGCTACCGCATCAACCGCAACGCGTACGAACTTCCCGACATCGACCTCACCCGGGAGGAATCGGCGGCCGTGGCGGTGGCGGTGCAGTTGTGGGAGTCGCCGGAATTGACCTCGGCAGCACAGGGTGCGTTGCTGAAATTGCGGGCGGCGGGGGTGCAGGTGGATCCCGACTCTGCGGCCACCCCCGTTACCGCCGTCCCGGCACGCACACGAGGGTCGGAACCGGCGCTGGGCAAGCTGCTGGCCGCGATCGATGCCGGTCGTGCGGTGCACTTTCCCCACCGGGGTGCGCTCAACGAGCCGTACACCGAACGCACGGTCGAGCCGTGGGGTGTCGTCACAGCGCACGGTCGCTGGTATCTCGTCGGCCACGACGTCGACCGTGGTGCCGTGCGGACGTTCCGGCTCTCGCGGATCGGTGACGAGGTGACGGCGTTCGGCCCGGCCGGTGTGGTGCACAAGCCGGCCGACGTCGATCTTCGTGCAATCGTGGATCGGGTCACCGGATCGGGTGCGGTCACCGGCACCGCAACGGTGTGGGTGGCCGAGGGGCGCGCCCAGGAGTTGCGGCGGCTGGGCACCACGACCGGGGAACAACAAGTGGCCCAGCGCAGCGGCAGTGTTCTGCAGATTCCGGTGCGGTCGCGGGACTGGATCGCCCGGCTGATCGCCGGACACGGGGCGGATGCATTGGTCCTCGACCCACCGGAACTGCGCGACGACGTGCTGGCCAAGCTGCGGGACGCGGCGGAACAGGGGGCGCGGAGTGAGTAACAGATTGTCGTCGAGACTCTCGCGGCTACTCAATCTGGTGCCGTACTTCATCGCGAATCCGGGAATGAGCGCAGCGGAAGCCGCCGCCGAACTCGGGGTGACGACCACCCAGCTGATGACCGACCTCAATCAATTGTGGGTGTGCGGGTTGCCGGGGTACGGCCCCGGCGACCTGATCGACCTCTCGTTCTCCGAGGAAAGCATCGAGGTGACGTTCTCGGCAGGCATCGACCGTCCGTTGCGGTTGACGTCCACCGAGGCGACCGCGCTGCTGATTGCTCTGCGTTCGCTGGTCGAGATGCCCGGCATGGTCGACCCGTCGGCGGCGCACAGCGCGATCGCGAAGATCGAGGACGCCGCCGGCACGGCCGCGGCGCGTACCCCGGCAACGGTGTCGCCAGGCCGGGAGACTGCCGAGGACGTGGAGGAAGACCCCATCGCCGCAACGGTCCGCGCCGCCCTCCATCATCGCCGTGCACTCGACCTCACCTACTATTCCGCCTCGCGGGACCGGGTGAGTGAACGCACGGTGGATCCGGTCCGCATCGTGCTGGTCGACAACCACAGCTACCTGCAGGCGTGGTGCCGTCAGGCCGAAGGGGTGCGTCTCTTCCGGCTCGACCGCATCGACGCCGCCACCGAACTGGAGGAGCCCTCCACACCGCCGGCGCAGGCGCTGGTGCGGGATTCGAATTTGGAACTGTTCAGTGGCGACCCCTCCCTTCCGCATGCCCGGCTGCACATCACCGCCGAGTGCGTGTGGGTGCTCGACTACTACCCGATGGATGTGCTGGCCGTGGGTGCGGACGGTGCCGTCGAGGCGAGCATGAGCTACGGGGCACTCGAGTGGATGGCGCGGCTCGTCCTCGGCTTCGGTGGTGGCATCACCGTCCTCGAACCGGTCGAGCTCGTCGAGGAGGTGCGGCGCCGCGCGGTCGAGGCCCTCGCGGCGTATGAGGCCGTGGACGTCTGAGTCAGCGTTCGGTGAGGAAACCGACAGTCGAATCGCAGCGTGACTAGCCGGTTTCGACGCGGCTGGTCCGGGGCCGGTCCGGTAGCATCGGGATCACCTGATCTTTTGGAGGTTTCATCATGGGAGCCATGAGCCCCTGGCACTGGGCCATCGTTGCGTTGGTCGTTGTCATCCTTTTCGGTTCCAAGAAGCTGCCCGACGCAGCTCGTGGACTCGGCCGCTCGCTTCGCATCTTCAAGAGCGAGGTCAAGGAGATGCAGAACGACAACAACGCTCCGGCGCCCACCGCGCAGCAGAGCGCACCCGCCGAACTGCCCGTGGCGGATACCACCACCACGCCCGTCACGCCTCCCGCTCCGGTGCAGCCGCAGCACCCCGAGCACAAGTCGGCGTAGTCCGAGCCGTCAAGCAACCGGGGTGACCTCGTCACCCCGGTTGCTTGCTGACCGAGACCGGTTCGCCTGCTGATCAAGACTAGGGCCCATAGTGCGTATTCCGTTCGATCCGCGACACAGCAAGCGGAGGACCAATCCCGACGGCACCATGTCGTTGGTCGATCACCTTTACGAGTTGCGCACGCGACTGCTCCTGTCCGTGCTGGCGATCCTCGTCACTACCGCGGTCGGCTTCTTCTGGTATTCCCATCAGCTTCTCGGCATCGAGAGCCTGGGTGAGCTGCTGCGCGGGCCGTACTGTTCACTGCCCGACTCGAGCCGGGCGGATCTCAGTAGCGACGGCGCGTGCCGGCTGCTCGCCACCGGACCGTTCGAGCAGTTCATGTTGCGGTTCAAGGTGGCTTTCACCGCGGGCATCGTTCTGGCGTGCCCGATCTGGCTGTACGAGCTGTGGGCCTTCATCACGCCCGGCCTGTATGCGAAGGAACGCCGCTACGCCATCGGCTTCGTGGTGTCGGGGGCGCTGCTGTTCGTCGCCGGCGCGGTGCTGGCGTACGTGGTGGTCGCCAAGGCGTTGCACTTCCTGTTGACGATCGGCGACAACGTTCAGATCACGGCGCTCGGTGGTGCCGAGTACTTCGGGTTCATCGTCAATCTCCTGATCATCTTCGGTGTCAGTTTCGAGATTCCGTTGCTCATCGTCGCGCTGAACTTCGTCGGCATCTTGCCGTACGCCAAGCTCAAGGCATGGCGGCGCGGGTTGATCTTCGCCTTGTTCGTCTTCGCCGCGATCGCCACGCCCGGGCAGGACCCGTTCTCGATGCTGGCGCTCGCGCTGGCCCTGACGGTGCTGTTCGAAATCGCCGTGCAGATCGCCCGCCTCAACGACCGAAGGAAGGCGCGGCGCAGCGAGCAGGAATGGGGGGCGCTGGACGACGACGAAGCGTCGCCGATCGCCGCCCCGAAGGATCTGGACGAGGCCTTCGACGCCGCGCCGACCCCGGTTCCCGAGCCCGCCGGCCGCTTCCGGCGTGGCCGCAAATCCGGCCGGTCCGGTTCAGCGATCCAGAGTGACGGCGCCACCACGACCGGCCCCAACACACCGGGTCAGGACTTTTCCGACACCCTGTGACAATCTGACGGGGTGGCTGTAACAACAGGCGAGGCAACCGGCGGCACCGAGCTCGACGTGTTCTCGGCGCTGCTCGGTTTCGTCCTCGACCCCTTCCAGATCAATGCCTGCCGCGCGCTCGAGGCCGGGCACGGTGTCCTCGTGTGCGCACCGACCGGTGCAGGCAAGACGGTGGTCGGTGAGTTCGCCGTGCACCTGGCCCTCGCGTCGGGGCGCAAATGCTTCTACACCACGCCCATCAAGGCGCTGAGCAACCAGAAGTACGCCGAGTTGGTGCGCAGGTACGGCAAGAATTCGGTGGGTTTGCTGACCGGCGATTCGAGCATCAACTCCGACGCCCCCGTGGTGGTGATGACCACCGAGGTCCTGCGCAACATGCTGTACGCCGACTCGCCGGCGTTGCGCGGTCTGTCCCACGTGGTGATGGACGAGGTGCACTTTTTGGCGGATCGGTTCCGCGGCGCGGTGTGGGAAGAGGTGATCCTGCACCTGTCCGAGGACGTGCGGCTGGTCAGCCTGTCGGCGACGGTCAGCAACGCCGAGGAATTCGGTGCCTGGATGGAAACCGTCCGGGGTGACACCACCGTGGTCGTCGACGAAACCCGCCCGATCCCGCTGTGGCAGCACATCATGGTCGGCCGTCGACTGTTCGACCTCTTCGACACCCGGGCCCGCACCACGGACGGCCGCCACGACCTGGTGGTCGACCAGGACCTGGTCCGGCACGTCAAACAGCGGCAGGCACTCGACCGGGTCGACCCTTGGGAGTCCCGTGAACGTGGGCGCCGAGGAGGCCGCGGTGGGGTTCCGAGCGACTTCCGCCCGCTGCCCCGTCCGGAGGTCATTGCCCGCCTCGACGACGAGGGACTGCTCCCGGCCATCACTTTCATCTTCAGCAGGGCCGGCTGCGACGCCGCCCTGGCGCAGTGCCTGCGGTCGCGGCTCGACCTGACGAGTGCCGAGCAGGTAGCCGAGATCCGCACGATCATCGACGCCCACACCGGTGACCTACCGAAGGCGGATCTCGAAGTGCTCGGCTACTGGGAGTGGCGGAAGGCGCTCGAGCGGGGACTCGCCGCGCACCACGCCGGCATGCTGCCCGCGTTCCGTCAGACCGTCGAGGAGTTGTTCGTCAAAGGTCTGGTCCGCGCGGTCTTCGCCACGGAGACATTGGCGCTCGGCATCAACATGCCCGCCCGCACGGTGGTCCTGGAACGGCTCGTGAAGTACAACGGCGAAGCGCACGCCGAATTGACGCCGGGGGAGTACACCCAGCTCACCGGCCGCGCCGGTCGCCGCGGCATCGACGTCGAGGGGCACGCGGTGGTGCTGTGGCAGCCCGGGGTGGAGCCGGTGGACGTCGCGGGCCTCGCCTCCACCCGTACCTTCCCGCTACGCAGTTCGTTCCGTCCCGGCTACAACATGACGATCAACCTGATCGACCGGATGGGTGCTGCCGAATCGCGGGCCCTGTTGGAGAGGTCGTTCGCTCAGTTCCAGGCCGACCGTTCCGTGGTCGGGCTGACGCGGGGTATCGAACGCAACGAGGCGGCGATGGCCACCCTGCGGGAGCGGCTCGGCGGCGAAGACGGCGAGTACTTCGAATACGCGCGGCTGCGGGAAGAACTGAGCAGCAGGGAGCGGGCCCTCGAGCGACAGGGCCGCAGCGAGCGCCGCGACGCCGCCGTCGAGTCCCTCACCTCGTTGCGGCGCGGTGACGTGATCGCGATTCCGGTGGGCAGGCATTCGGGTCTGGCCGTCGTCCTGGAACCCGACCGGGATCCGACCGATCCGAAGCCGCTGATTTTGACGGAAGGGAAGTGGGCGGGCCGGGTGTCGGCCGGCGACTTCCCCGAGCCCGCGCGGTCGCTGGGCTCGATGCGGATGCCTCGCCGAGTCGACCATCACACCGCCCGGGTTCGCCGCGATCTGGCTTCGGCGTTGCGCAGCACCGGCATTGTCGTGCCGGGACGCCGCAAGAAGAAGAAAGCGGGCGCCGCCGACGACGCGGAGATCGCGCGGCTGCGGCGGGCGATCCGTCAGCATCCCTGCCACTCCTGGCCCGACCGTGAACAGTTGAGCCGGATCGGTGAGCGGTACAACCGGCTGGCCCGCGAGACCGAGACCATGCGGCAGAAGGTGGCCGCCACGACCAACTCGTTGGCCCGCACCTTCGACCGCATCCTGGCGCTGCTGACCGAACGTGGGTATGTCACTGCGGGTGAGCATCCGGAGGCCACCGAGGACGGCGCCCGACTGAGCCGAATCTACTCGGAGAGTGACCTTCTCGTCGCCGAGTGCCTACGCCAGGGTGTGTGGAAGGGGCTGGGTCCCGCCGAGCTCGCCGCCGTCGTCTCGTCCGTGGTCTTCGAATCGCGGCGCGAAGGCGACACCATCGAACAGGGTGGGCCCGGGGCGTTGCGGTACGCGCTCGACGAGACGGTGCGGGTGTGGCGGGATCTGCGGGCCGAGGAGATCCGGTACAAACTGCCGCCGACGCGTGAACCCGATTTGGGGTTCGCCTCGGCCATTTTCCAATGGGCGAGCGAGAATTCGTTGGTCGACGCGTTGATCGCCGCCGGCGATCAGGGACGTGCTCTCTCGGCGGGTGACTTCGTCCGCTGGTGCCGACAGGTGATCGATCTGCTCGAGCAGGTCCGCTCGACGTCACCGGACCCCGGGGTGAGCAGGGCGGCCGGCCGCGCGGTGTCCGCGATACGTCGTGGTGTCGTCGCGGTGGATGCAGCGTGACCCGGCGACTGTGTGGTTCGATTCGCACGCCGTCCGACGACCCGAATGCGGGTGCGGGGCGCTACGGTATGACGACAAGTGACACGTGAGCGGGAGGCGACGATGAGCGGCCCTTACGGACCGAACGACCCGAACGGACAGTGGGGCCCGGGTCAGGGTAACCCTGACCAGACCGGCGGCCAGTACGGGTCGCCCCAGTACGGTCAGCAACCACCCGCCCAGCCGTGGGGACAACCGGCACCCGGGGGTCAGCCGGGGCAACCGCAGTGGGGTCAGCAACCGCAGCAGCCCGGCCAACCCCAGCAGCCCGGCCAACCGCAGTGGGGTCAACAGCCGCAACCCGGCCAGCTCGGTCAACCGGGTCAGCAGCAATGGGGTCAACAGCCCGGCCAACCCCAGTGGGGTCAGCAGCCCGGGCAACCTCAGCAGTGGGGACAGGCACCCGGTCAGCAGCAGTGGGGTCAGCCGCCGGCGTCGTCCGGCAAGTCGAAGGTGCCGTGGATCATCGGCGGTGTGGTGGCGCTGCTGGTGGTCGTGGGCGTGGCACTGGCCCTCGCGTTCACCGTGTTCGGCACCGACACCCTCGACCAGAAGGCCGCCGAGGAGGGTGTCGAGCGCATCGTCACCGAATCGTACGGTGCCGAGAACGTGTCCGGCGTGTCCTGCCCGGCTGACCAGGAAGTGAAGGAGGGCAACAGCTTCGAGTGCACACTCACAGTCGATGGTGAGAAGAAGCAAGTCACCCTGACCTTCACCGACGACAAGGGCACCTACGAGGTCAGCCGTCCCAGTTAGATCCGGTAATCCGCCGCGGTCGGTTCCTACGGGACCTGCGCGGCGGCCACCGACTGCATCGCCGCCGTGAGGCGGGCAACGGAACTGCCGATTCCGAGTTCTTCCGCCAGTCCGCCGAGCCGGTCCGCATCGACCGGTTCGGCGGGCAACGTGTCTTCACGGGACAACACGACGTCGGCGTCGCGTACCACCCGTACCACCGGCAGGGCGGCGTCGAGATAGTCCGCGGCCGCAGCGAATTTCGCGCGCGCCCCCTTCGCCATGTCCGATTCCGGATCGAGTGCGGCGGCCCGCAGATTCGCGAGCGATCCGTACTGCATGATCAGGCTCGATGCGGTCTTCTCGCCGATGCCCTTCACCCCGGGCAACCCGTCCGAGGAGTCGCCGCGCAGCAGGGCGAGTTCGGCGTAGGCGTCGCCGGCCCGGTCCGCCGGCACCCCGTATTTGGCGGCCACCTCCGCCGGACCCAGAAGTTCGGCCTTCGCCAGGCCGCGCACCACGTACAGGACGCGGACCGGCACCGGTTCGTCGGCCACCACCTGCAGGAGGTCGCGGTCGCCGCTGACCACGATGGTCGGGTCGCGGGTCTCGGTGGCGGCGAGGGTGCCGAGCACGTCGTCCGCCTCGAGACCCTCGGCGCCGGCCGTT
Source organism: Rhodococcus sp. MSC1_016 (assembly GCF_023667485.2). Lineage (NCBI taxonomy): Bacteria > Bacillati > Actinomycetota > Actinomycetes > Mycobacteriales > Nocardiaceae > Rhodococcus > Rhodococcus sp. MSC1_016. Next base: position 2,540,379 of record NZ_JAMOZI020000001.1, on the reverse strand, counting down.
GCGATCCCGGCGGCGGCGAGGACGTCGAGGATCATCGGCACTTGAGGGGACAGGGTGTCGGGCACCTCTTCCTCGGCCCCATCGCTCTCCGCGGCGACCCGGTGCGCCTTGTAGGTGGGCACTGCGGCCACCCGGAACGCCGGCCGCCAATCGAGATCGAGGCACACGGCGAGCCGGGCGGGCCGGTGGGTGGTGATCAGCGCGGCCATCATGTCGGTGAATCCGCGTACGGCGTTGACCGGTCGGCCGTCCGGGGACGTGATGGAATCGGGCAGCGCGTAGTAGGCGCGAAACCACAGGCTGGCACCGTCGAGGAGAAGCAGGGGCTTACTCATGGCTCACATACTGCCAAACGGCATTAACCTGAGCGCATGAGTTCCCTCGGAGCGTCCACGTCCCGCTTCCCCGCAGCCAGTTACGCCGACCGGATTGCCCGGGCCGGCGCGCTCGCCCGCGAGTCCGGACTCGACGGCCTGCTCATTACACCCGGCCCCGACCTGCGGTATCTGCTCGGTTCCCGCGCCGAATCCTTCGAAAGGCTCACCTGCCTGGTGATTCCGGCGAACGGTGAGACCGCCTCGGTGGTCGTGCCGCGCCTCGAATTGGCATCGCTCACCGAGTCGGCGGCGTCCGAACTCGGCGTGAGGGTGCTCGACTGGGTCGACGGGGTCGACCCGTATGCCCTGGTCGCCGGAGCGCTTCCGGCGCCGGCGCGAACCGCCGTCACCGACGCCATGCCGGCGTTGCATCTGCTGCCCCTGGCCCAGGAGCTCGGCGCGCTGCCCGTTCTCGCAACCGGGGTGCTGCGCGAGTTGCGGATGGTCAAGGACGAGGCCGAGATCGACGCCCTTCGCCGGGCAGGTCGGGCGATCGACCGGGTGCATGCCCGGATGGGCGAGTTCTTGACGGTAGGCCGCACCGAAGCCGAGGTCGCCGCGGACATCACCGCCGCCATACTCGACGAGGGGCACACGGAAGCCGCCTTCGTGATCGTCGGATCGGGCCCGCACGGCGCCGATCCCCATCACGAGGTGTCGGACCGGGTAATCGAATCGGGTGACGTGGTGGTCATCGACATCGGCGGCCCCGTGGACCCGGGGTACAACTCCGACTCCACCCGCACCTACTGCATGGGCGAACCGGATCCGGGTGTGGCGGCCCGGGTGGCCGTCCTCGAGGCGGCGCAGGCGGCGGCCGTCGACCTCGTTCGTCCGGGGGTGGCGGCGGAGGCCGTCGATGCGGCCGCGCGGGACCTGCTGGCGGCGGAGGGCCTGGCCGACGCCTTCGTCCACCGCACCGGTCATGGCATCGGTCTTTCCGTACACGAGGAGCCGTACATCGTGTCCGGCAACGCGATCGAGCTGACGGAGGGGATGGCGTTCAGTGTGGAACCGGGAATCTACTTCCCCGGGCAGTGGGGGGCTCGCATCGAGGACATCGTCGTCGTCACCGCCGACGGCTGCGAATCCCTCAACACCCGGCCGCACGGGTTGACGGTCCTTCCCGGCTGATCCGGCTCGGCCGATCCGGACGTGCGGCAGGGCCTGCCGCCACGGGTAGTAACATCTACCCTTTGTTCGCGACCGCACTCGCCGCCGCCCGTCGGCGGCGGGTCGGGATCACAGATCAATCGAAGGTGTCATGGAGAGCGTCGCCCCGAAGGTAACCGTCGTCGTACCGACGTACAACGAACGCGACAACCTGCCCAAGCTCGTCGAATTTCTCGACGCGTTGCAGATCGCGAACATGCACGTGCTCGTGGTCGACGACAACTCGCCGGACGGCACCGGTGACGTCGCCGAAAAGCTCGCGATCGACGCGCCCATCCCGGTGGGCGTCCTGCACCGCACCGTCAAGGACGGGCTCGGGCGCGCCTACGTGGCCGGGATGACACGGGCGCTCGACGAGGGCGCCGACATCGTCATTCAGATGGACGCCGACCTGTCGCACCCCGCCGAGGCGATCCCGCGGATGGTCGAGACGCTGACGCAGACGGATGCCGCGGTGGTGCTCGGTTCTCGCTACGTGGCCGGCGGTGCGGTTGCCAGCGACTGGCCCTGGCACCGTAAAGCGCTGTCGGCGTGGGCCAATTTCTACGTCAACGCGATTCTGCGGCTGCGGGTGAAGGATGCCACCGCCGGGTTCAAGGCCTGGCACGCCGACACTCTGCGGGCGATCGACGTTCACGGGGTGCAGAGCAACGGCTACGCCTTCCAGGTCGAGATGAACTACCGGACCGTGCAGCGCGGCATGCGCATCGCCGAGGTGCCCATCCGTTTCGAGGAGCGCACCGATGGTGTGTCGAAGATGAGCCTGGGTGTGCAGATGGAGTCGGCGCTGGTGCCGTGGAAACTGCGGTTCAGTGGCCGCGCAGCGAAGCGGAACCGAGCACGCGGCTGACCGCGATCTCGACCACCACCCGGGTCGGATTCTCGCGCGGCTGCCGGTAGCGGGCCGCGTACCGCGCGACCGCATCCGCCACCGCCTCCGGGTCGGTGAGCACCCGGGACGGCCCCTCGAGGGTCATCCACCGCGGGCCGTCGACCTGGCTCACTGCGGCATACCCGCCACGGTCGGCGTTAAGCGCCTTTTGTGACGAACCGTTGGTGATCACCCGTGCGATGCCGTGCTCCTGATCCCAGGTGAAGCCGACGGCCACCACATGGGGGGTGCCGTTCTTGCGCAGTGTGGTGAGGGTGCCGAGGTGATATTCACCGAGGAAGGTGAGCGCTGAATCGGTGAGGCGAATCGGTGCCTGGGGGGTGCGGTCCATGACCCGACGGTAATCCAGGACACTGGACCGGTGAGCCTGGGATCGAAGAGGAACAGCCGACAGCATGTGGACGACGGGGCGGTACTCCTGCTGGGCGGGCGCAGCGAGATCGGTCTCGAGATCGCGACCCGGCTGGCGCCCGGCCGCACGATCGTCCTGGCGGCGCGCCGAAGCGGCGACCTCGCCGCCGAACGGCAAGCGTTGCTCGACGCCGGTGCGTCGGCCGTGGAGTGCGTGGAATTCGATGCCGACGACCTCGGCAGCCACGAGGGCCTCCTCCGGTCCGTCGTGACCGCGCACGGCCCGGTGTCGGTGGCGATCCTCGCGTTCGGCATTCTGGGCGATCAGGCGCGCGCCGAGCGGGACGCACGACACGCCGTGGCGGTGGTGCACACCGATTACGTCGCACAGATCAGTGTGCTGACTCATCTGGCCACCCTGCTCCGCGCCCAGGGGTCGGGACGCCTGGTGGTGTTCTCGTCCGTCGCCGGAGTGCGGGTACGGCGGGCCAACTACGTGTACGGGTCCGCGAAGGCCGGGCTCGACGGATTCGCCTCCGGACTCGGGGACGCCCTCCACGGCAGCGGGGTGTCCCTCATGCTGGTCCGGCCGGGTTTCGTCGTCGGACGGATGACGGAGGGGATGTCCGCGGCACCGATGTCGAGTACGCCCGGGCAGGTCGCGGACGCTGTGGTCCGCGGGCTGCGCCGAGGGTCGGCCCGGGTGTGGGTGCCGGGACGGCTGCGCCCGGTGTTCTTCGTTCTGCGGCTGCTGCCGCAGGCACTCTGGCGCCGGATGCCGCGATGAGTGATGTCGTCGTCGTGGTGGGTATCGGCGCGGACGGCTGGGACGGGCTGTCCCCGCGCGGGCAACGGGAGATCCGGGAAGCCGACGTGCTGATGGGCTCGAGCAGGCAACTCACGCTGATCCCCGAATCTCCTGCGCTGCGGGTTGCATGGCCGTCGCCGCTGGTGCCGGCGCTCGGTGGTCTGTTGGACGCTCATGCCGGCCGGAAGGTGTGCGTGCTGGCGAGCGGCGACCCGATGTTCCACGGCATCGGGGTGACACTGGTCGAGCTGCTGGGTCCGGAACGGGTGCGTGTCGTCAGCCATCCGTCTTCGGCGACGCTGGCCTGCGCCCGGTTGGGCTGGCCGGCGCACGACACTCCCGTGGTGAGCCTGGTGAACCGGCCGCCGGAGACTGTGTTGCCCGCCCTGCACGATCAGGCGCGCATTCTGGTGCTCAGCCGCGACGAACACACCCCGGCCGCGGTGGCCGCGCTGCTGCGAGGTCACGGGTTCGGCGACTCGCGCCTCACTGTGCTGGGGGAGCTGGGCGGGCCCGGGGAATCCCGGGTCGACGGGACGGCGTCGATGTGGAACCACGACGCCGGGGCCCGGCTGAACGTGATCGCCGTGGCGTGCCGCGCGAGCGCAGACGGCCCACGGCTGACCAGGCTTCCCGGCCTTGCCGATGCGGCGTACTCGGGTGACGGCCAGATGACCAAGCATGAGATCCGGGCACTGACGCTGTGCGCCCTGGCGCCCGCTCCGGGAGAGGTTCTCTGGGATGTGGGCGGCGGGTCGGGCACGATCGCGATCGAATGGATGCGCAGTCATCCCCGGTGCCGGGCCGTCGCGTTCGAGCGTGAGCGCGCGCGCGTCGCCCAGATCGAGGCGAACGCAACCGCACTCGGGGTGCCCGCCCTCGCCGTCCACGGTGCCGCGCCCGCGGCGTTCGGTGACGTACGGGAACAGGAGGGACGCGTGCCGGACGCCATTTTCGTCGGAGGCGGCCTCACCGAGGACGGTGTTCTCGACGGGTGCTGGTCCCGGCTCCGTGACGGCGGCCGATTGGTGGCCAACGCCGTGACGGCGGAATCGGAGGCGCTGCTGCTGCGGTGGTTCTCCGTGCACGGCGGGCAGCTTCGCAAATTCCAGGTGTATCGCGGCCAACCGCTCGGCGGATTCACCGCCTGGCGTCCACAATTGCCGGTCGCGCAATGGTCGGTGACGAAGCAGGCGAAAGGTGACTCAGCATGACGGTCTACTTCATCGGGGCCGGTCCGGGAGCGGCCGACCTCGTCACCGTGCGGGCGCAGCGCATCATCGCGGCCAGCCCGGTGTGCCTCTACGCGGGAAGTCTCGTTCCCCGAGAGTTGCTCGCCGAATGCCCTGACGACGCACGGGTGATCGACACCGCCCGCCTGAGTCTCGACGAAATCGTCGCCCTGCTGATCGAGGCCGACGCCGCCGGTCAGGATGTGGCGCGGCTGCATTCGGGGGATCCGTCGATCTTCAGTGCGGTCGCCGAGCAGGCGCGCAGGCTCGACGCCGCGGGCGTCGAGTACACCATGGTGCCCGGAGTTCCCGCGTTCACCGCTGCGGCAGCGTCGCTCGGGCGGGAACTGACGGTGCCCGGCGTGTCCCAGTCGATCGTGCTGACCCGGGTGTCCACGTTGTCCACCGCCATGCCGGAGGGAGAGGATCTGCGGTCGCTGGGTCGCAGTCGCGCCACCCTCGTGGTGCATCTCGGGGCGCACCGGATCGAGCAGATCGCCCTGGAACTGACCGAGAACTACGGTCGCGACTGCCCGGCCGCCGTCGTCGCCTTCGCATCCCGACCCGACGAGATCGTGTTGCGCGGCACCCTCGCGACTATCGCGGACCAGGTGAAAGCTGTCGGCGTCACGAAGACGGCTGTTGTGATCGTCGGCAAAGTCCTTGCTGCCGAGGGCTTCCCGGACAGCTACCTGTATTCGGCCGCCCGCGAGCGCACCACCCACTGACCGTGCGGCGGATATTGATCCTCGGAGGTACCGGGGAGGCGAGGTCGCTGGCAGCGGCGCTGGCGGATGATCCGTCGATCGACACCGTGTCCTCCCTCGCCGGCCGGGTTCGGGATCCGCGGATCCCCGCCGGCGACGTCCGGATCGGCGGATTCGGTGGAGAGGACGGCCTCGCGGACTGGTTGCGGGGCAACCCCGTCGACGCGATCGTCGATGCCACCCACCCGTTCGCCGCACGCATCACCGAGAACGCGGCCGAGGCGGCCCGGCGCTGCAGAATTCCCCTGGTCGTGCTGCGACGACCCCAGTGGTCACCCGTGCCGGGTGACGACTGGCGCCGCGTCCCGGACCTCTCCGCGGCGGCCGCACTCCTTCCCGGGCTCGGAACGCGCATCTTCCTCACGGTGGGACGGCAGGGTGTCGGGGCATTCGCCGACCTGGGTGCACTGTGGTTCCTCGTGCGCGCGATCGATCCACCGGACGTCGACCTTCCCGCGCGCTCGACTCTGCTTCTGGCCCGCGGGCCGTTCACCGTGCCGGCGGAAATCGACCTCATGCGGGAGCACCGCATCGACGTACTCGTCACCAAGAACAGCGGTGGTGAACAGACCGCCGCGAAACTGCATGCGGCTCGCGACCTCGGGCTTCCCGTGGTGATGATCGACCGCCCACCGTTACCCTCCGCCGCCGCGATCGTCGGCGACGTTGCGGGCGCACTCGACTGGATCCGCTCGGACCGGTAGGTCCCGGCACAGCGTCAACACGTGACGGCGGGCGCGTCCTCCGACAGGGGTTTGCCCGCCGGTTCGGTGTAGAACGCCAGCAGAACCAGTGGAACCTCACCCAGATTGGAACCGATGTGCACGTGGTCGCTGCCGAAGTTCTCGGTGATCGCCTGCCCGGCGGCGGTCACCACTGTGGTGCAGTCGTCCAGAGTTCTTGTGAGAACCCCTGATTCGACGAACGCGTAGACAGGACCGTCGTGGTAGTGCCACCCCGTGGTGCCGTCGGGTGCGATTTCGATGCGGCGCAGGGTGAGATCGGTGGCACCGGTCTCCGCGGAACCGGTCATGGCGGGCACGGTGGTTTCGAACAGGATCTGCGCCGTCACGCCCGACGACGGAGTGGCCTGCGCAGGGGAAGGAAGAAGCACTGCCAGGGCCACGCAGGACAACGCAGCCAGACTCGGTTTGACGGACATCGCCACCACCTCTCGGGGCACGGAAGTGCCCGAACACCCCAGCCTACGGTTGACCGGGTGACCCACGGGCGCGTTTCGGGAGCGGATACTTCGGGCCCATTTTCGCCTCCCGCTCCCATCACACCGGGTTACAGTCGGAACGGTTTTTCCTTCGTCAGCAGGGTGGGATCACGATGAACTTGGTGAAGAAGACAGTAGCGTCGGCTCTCGTTGCGGGAGCGTTGACCATGGGAGCGGGTACGGCGCACGCCGATCCGGTGGAGCCGAGCGGTATCGTGCCCGCTCAGGTTGTTCCCTTCCGGCACGAGGTCGACAAGCAGAAAGCCCTCGAGAACATGCTCAACGAGCTCGGCGTCGGCTGGGCCAACGGCGGAGCGGCGGGGACGGCGATCGGCGCCCTGATCGGTCTCGGGGTGGGGTGTGTGTCGATGTTCCCCGGTAGCCTCGCCGGTTGCATGATCGGGACCCCCATCGGTGCCATTACGGGCGCCATCGTGGGTATCGGTAACGGAAATCCCAGGGCGCAGCAGGCCATTCAGGAGTACATCACGACGCCGTAGCGGTGAGCGGTGGCCCGGACGGTGACCGTCCGGGTCACCCACGCTTGCGGAGAGCGTCGATGACGGGCGCGAATACCTCCATGTAGGGGTCGTGGACGGTGATGTACGAGAAGCCATACCGTTCGCGGTGCCGCGCGAGTTGTTCGGCATCTCGTCGACGGTTCCCAACAGCAGGTACGGCGTATCGAGCACGGCGTCGGCTGTCATGCTTCCGGTCATCCGTTCGGCGATGCGCCGCGCCGCGGATTCTCGGTCGTCTGTCTCGACGACCATCTGCACGAGCAGGTGCCATTCGATGCCGTCCGCCCGACTTCCGGCGTGCTTGCGCACGAATCGGATTCGTTCGTCGGTTTCTTCTGCTGTGGCGAGCCGGAACGTTCCCGGCGGCTTACCGGGAATCTGGAATGTGCCCGCCACCCCGACGGTGTCCGCGTGTGCCGCAGCGATGCGCAGCACACGATCACCGGTGCCGCCGATCAGCAGGGGCGGCCCCGACCCTTCGAAGCCCGACCGCTGAAGTGGTCGGGGTGCGTCCCGTTCTTCGGGGAGTTCGTCGAAATCGGTGGTGAAGAACGTGTGCAGGTTCTCGACCGTGGCCGCCAACTGTTCGACCCGCCCACCGAACGGTTTCCACTCGATGTCGGCGGCGTCGAACTCCCACTTCATGTGCCCCGCGCCGAGACCGATCTCGAGCCGGCCGTCGGTGAGGACGTCGGTGGTCGCGATCTCCCGCGCGAGGAGGGCCGCGTTCCAGAACGGCGCATTGAGCACCAGGGTGCCGACCCGCTGCGGGGTGGCGTCGGCGATGGCCACCAGCAGCGGAAACGGTGCCGGTGCGCCGAGATGGTCGGCGGCGAGCACGACGTCGTAGCCCAGTTCCGCGCTGCGGCGACAGCGATCGATCAGCGCGTCGCGGGAACCGACATCGAGGATGTTGAAGGAGAACCGGAAATCGCGCATGACCACCACGATGCCTGATCGGCGGGGGAGTGCGCAGGAAATCCGGGACCGCTGTCGTGAAGCGATGGTAACGATAGCTCTGCGGTGAACGACCTAACGGCACAGAACTGTCGTGTCCCCGCCACGTGAAGGAGCTTTCGTGCAGAAGAAGTCCGTTCGGCGAACCGCAGCACTCGTCGGCCTCCTGGCCGCACCCCTCGTTCTCGGATCCACCGTCGGGGCAGGCACGGCCGGGGCCGACCCCTGGCATGTCGGCCCCGTCTACCGCGCCGAGACGTCCGGTGAAGGTGGCGAGTACTTCTGCAACAAGGCAGCAGCGCTCGAGAAGACCACCGGTTACATCATCATCCCCTGCACCTTCGATTCCGCGGCGGACGTGTGGTATCGGGTGGTGTTCAACCCGGTCAACTGGGCTTTCGACATCTGACCCGTGACGAGACGGGTCGGCACACCTGACGAAGCGGCAGCTTTGTGTGCCGGGCACACTCCACTTCGGCGAGTGTGCCCGGGTGCCGGTCTCGAGCAGACTGTCGAGCATGGCAGAGCGTAGAGCGACATGAGTATCGACATGGTCCGGACCTCGTCGGTCGATATCCTGATGGCCCGCAGCTGGTTTCTGGTTCCCGCAGTCGATTCCGAAACACTCACCGCCGCAGCACAGTCCGGAACCGACTGCCTCGTCGTCGACCTGGAGGACGGGCTGCCTTCGGCCGCAAAGGGCGACGGACGTGCCTGCGTTGCCGGATGGCTCGACAGTCAGCGCGGCTGGGTACGTCTCAATGACGCGACCACCGACCACTGGCAGCGTGACCTGGAGTCGATCCAGGGGTCGAAGGGCCTGCAGGGGGTGATGTTGTCGAAAACGGATTCGCCCGAACAGGTTCGTGCCACCGCCGCGGCACTTCCCGGTGTGCCGGTGGTTGCCCTGATCGAATCGGCCGCCGCGGTGGTGGCCGCCGACGAGATCGCCCGCACTGCGCCGGTGGTGCGGCTGGCATTCGGGATCGGCGACTACTGCCGCGACATCGGCGCGGGCCGCAGCCCGATGGCGCTCGCGTACGCGCGATCACGGCTGGTCAACGCCAGTCGTGCCGCGGGTATCGGTGCGCCCGTCGACGGGCCGACACTCGTGCTCGACGCCGAGGTGACGCGGTCCGATGCCCGGCTTGCTCTCGACATGGGTGTGACGGGCAAGCTGACCTTGTCGAGCGAGCAGGTCCCGGTGATCAATTCGGCCTTGGCCCCGGATGCGGACGAGGTGGTCTGGGCCGAGACGATCATCGACCGTCTCGGCGCCGACGGCAGTCGCGCCACCCATGGCGGTCACCGACCTCAGCTCGCCCGTGCCCATGACATCTTGCGGCGATCCGCGCACTTCACGGGGCGTCGAGTGCTCCGATGACCGCGGTGGTGGTCTCGGCAATGGCGTCGCTGTTCGGTTGAGCTGCTTCTTGATTGGTCGAACTGTCGGTCAGGATGACGAGCACGAGGGGGTTGCCCTCCCGATCCCACACCACGCCGGCGTCGTTGGCGGTTCCGAATCGTCCGGTTCCGGTCTTGTCGGCGGCGGACCACCCCGGCGGCAACCCTGCCCGGATACGCGTGTCGGAGGTGGTGCTGGCGCGTAGCCAGTCGAGCAACTGCCGTCGGTGGGTGGGCTCGAGCTCGTCGCCGAGGAGCAGTGCCCGGTAGCCCTCGGCGAGGCCGTCTGTCGTGGACGTGTCGCGGGGATCGCCGCGGAGGGCGGTGTTCAGTTCGGTCTCCCAGCGGTCGAGTCGGGTGGTGTCGTCACCGATGCTGCGAGCGAGTGCGGTGATGGCCTGCGGACCCCCGATTTCCGTCAACAGTAGGTTTCCGGCGGTGTTGTCGCTGCGAGTGAGGGCCGCTTCGGCGAGCTCCGCCAGCGTCATCGAGGTGCCCACTGCCGCCGCGGTGACCGGTGAATTCTCCACCAGAGCAGAGGCTTCGACGGGAACCGCCTTGTCGAGTGACGAGGTGCCTTCACTCGTGCGGCGGAGAACCTCTGCGGCGGCGTACGTCTTGAACGTCGAGCACAGGGCGAACCTTTCGGCGCCGCGATGCCGGTACACGGCCCCGGTGGTGGGATCGACTGCCGTGACACCGATGCGGGTCGAGTGTCGCGCCTCCAGCTCAGCGATGCGTGAGTCGAGGAAAGCTGCCTGCGCCGACGAGACCGCCGACGCGACGGCCGGTGCCGACGTGGCGGGTGGAACGGATTCCGCGGCGTCCGTGCAGGCGCCGAGCAGCAGAGGCAGTGCGAGCGCGAGGGTGTAGACGTGGCGAGGAAATCGTGGTCGGGTCATGGACACAATCTCGGGCTGATGGGGCGCGAACGCAAAGACGCGAACGCCGCCCCGCCGAGTCGTCTTCGATATCACCGCAGCGTGGCACCCGTCCGCACAGGACCATTTTGGTGGACGCACGCGGCCGCGTTGTTCGCCGCTGGTTCAATGGTGGGCATGGATCTTCTCCGCCATCTCAGTTTCTTTGTCGCCGTTGCGGAAGAGGGTCACTTCGGAAACGCCGCAACCCGGCTGGGGATGACACAGCCGCCGCTGTCGCAGGGAGTTCGGCGGCTCGAACAGCGACTCGGCACCGAACTCGTTTCCCGCAGCGCGCGCGGTGTCGGGCTGACGGAGGCGGGACGGCACCTGTTGCCGCGGGCGCGGCTGCTCGTCAACGATGCCGCCCGGTTCGAGGACGAGGCGCGCCGCCTCGCCGGCGGAAGCGACGCGGTGGTGCGATGGGGTGTGACGCCCGCGCTGGGCGACGATGTCGTGGTGCGGTGTGTTCGTGCCCTCCGCGACGCGGACCGAGCCCACCGGACGAGGGTGGTGACGCGAACCGCGGCAACGACCGACTTGGTGGAAGAGGTCCGCAGCGGCAGTCTCGACGTGGCGGTGATCGAACATCCCGCGCTGCTCACCGGGCTCGGCAGTGGGCCTGTCCTGAAGATCCGGCGCTGGGTGGTGGTTCCGGACGATCACCCCGCAGCGACCGCCCGACAGCCGCAGGTCCGAATGTTGCGGGGGTTGACGCTGTCGACCGGCCCACGCTCGGACAACCCACCGGCGCACGATCTGTTCGTCGACCTGTGGCGGGCCCGCGGCCTCGACCCGGACGTCGTCGTCGCGCCGGGACCACGGGAGGTGCTCGCCCACGTGGCGGCCGGTGGCTGTTTCGGGGTGACCACGACTTCGCCGACGGACATGCCGGGGGTGGCCTGGCTCGACCTGGTCCGCCACGACCTGGCCTTGCGCGTGCGCATCGTCTGGCGGTCGGGCAGCGACGTCTCCGTCTCCGCAGGCGCACTCGACCGGGTGCTGTTCAAGGGCGGGCGATGACTTCGCCGCCCGAGAAACGGATCCGTGACGTCTTCGCCGACGCCGGGTGCATCGGCTGGCTCCACGCACGCCGGGTCGGCCCGACCGATGACGGCGTTCCGGCCGTCTCCGTCGACGGTGACGACCTGGTCGTCACCGCGTCGGTGTACAAACTGCCGCTGCTGGTCGCCCTCTGCCGCGCCTTCGACGCGGGCACTCTGTCGCCGACGTCGACGGTGCGTGTCAACCCGGCGGACTGCACGCCGGGGCCGACCGGGGTGTCGATGTTCCGCGATCCCGTGGTGATGAGCTGGCGGGATCTCGCGCTGTCGATGATGACCGTCTCCGACAACGCCGCGGCTGATCTCGTTCTCGGCGGAGTCGGTCTCGACGCCGTCGACAAGGTGCTCACCGACCTGTGTCTGACGCGGACCCGCATCGTGGGCGGGACAGCGGACGCGCATCGGAAACTGGTGATCGACTCCCACGCGCACACCACTGCGGAAGCGTTCGCCGCGCTCGCCGACAACGACGATGCGTGGACGGTGTCGGCCTACGACCCGTCGTACGCGAGTGCCACCACCCCGCAAGAGATGACGGCGCTGCTCGACGCGATCTGGACGGACCGGGCGGTGTCGCCGGTGCAGGGCGAGTTCATCCGGCAGGTGATGGCCGCGCAGGTGTGGCAACACCGAATCCGCTCGGGATTTCCCTATGCCGACGTCACGGTGGCAGGGAAGACCGGCACCATCGGGGCGATCCGCAACGAGGCGGCCGTGGTCACCTTCCCGGGCGAGATCCCGGTGGCCGTGGCCGTGTTCACCCGGGCCGCGCGGGCGGATCCCCTTCTGCCCGTGGTGGATCAGGCGATCGGCCGCGCCGCCCAGATCGCGGTGTCCGAACTTCGGTCCGGACGCATCGAGTGAGACCCGGTGTCGATGTGCTGCGTCCGCTCAGCCGGGGTAGCGGCGGGGGGTGAAGACCCGGGTGCCGTGTTCGTTCTCGACGACGGTGGTCATCGAGGAGCCGACGATCAGCAGGCACCGCATGTCGATCTCGGCGGGGTCGAGATCGGCGAGGCGGACCACCCGCACCGATTCCTGCACGCCGGCCACATCGCGTCCGATGATCACGGGGGTGTCGGGGGAGCGGTGCTCGAGCACGAGGTCGCGCATCGCGGCCACCTGCCAGGTCCGTGACTTCGACGCCGGGTTGTAGACGGCGAACGCCATGTCGGCGCTCGCGACCGCGGAAATACGTTGCGCCACGATGTCCCACGGCTTCAGCCGGTCCGACAGGGACAGGACGGCGTAGTCGTGGCCGAGGGGAGCACCGACACGGCTCGCCACCGCGTTGGCGGCGGTCATGCCGGGGAGCACGCGGACGGGAACGTCACGCCACTGGTCCTCGGCAGCCACCTCGAGCACGGCCGCGGCCATGGCGAACACCCCCGGGTCACCGGAGGACACCACGGCCACCCGGGCACCGTTCTTGGCCAGGTCGAGCGCCATCGCCGCGCGTTCGGCTTCGACGCGGTTGTCGCTGGCATGCCGGCGTTGACCGGGCCGTTCGGGCACCCTGTCGATGTACGGACCGTAGCCGACGACATCGGTGGCGAGGGACAATTCGTACTGCACTTCGGGGGTGGTCCAGGCCTGATCGCCGGGACCCAGCCCGACGACGACGAGTTCGCCGGTGGGTGCCGTGGTGTCCCCGCGGCTGTTGGACGGGCTCGGGATCACGGCGATCGAGAAGTAGGGCACGTCGCTGTCCGACACCTCGTCCGCGGAGGCGATCCGTTCCCGGTCGGTGCTGGCCCGCTCGACATACCAGGCCTCGTCGATGCGGCCGGAATCTTTCAGCGCCTGGCGGACCGCCGGATAGGTGCGCCCGAGCTTGAGGATCGCGGCGGCGTCGGTCTCGCGGAGGCGCCGGGTCAGTTCCGCCTGCGGCAACGTTCCGGGCAGGACGGTGAGCACTTCCTCACCTTCGACCAGCGGCATGGCCACGGCGGCCGAGGCGGCGCTCACGGCAGTGACACCGGGAATCACCTCGGCCTCGAACCGCTGCGCCAACCTTTTGTGCATGTGCATGTACGAGCTGTAGAACAGCGGATCACCCGCGGCGAGCAGCGCGACCGAACGACCGGCCTCGAGATGCGCGGCGAGCCGCCCCGACGCGTCCTCGTAGAACTCGTCCATCGCCCCCTGATAGCCGCCGGGGTGATCGATCGTCTCGGTGGTGACGGGGTAGACGAGGTGCTCCTCGATCTGGTCCTCACGCATGTACGGGGCCGCGACACCGCGGGAGATACTCTTGCCGTGCCGGGCGCTGTGGAACGCCACCACGTCGGCCTCGGCGATGACCCGCGCCGCCTTGACCGTCATCAGTTCGGGATCGCCCGGACCGATCCCGACTCCCCACAGTTTGCCGTGCGCACTCGTCTCGGCGCTCATTCCACTTCACTCGCAATCGCGTTCAGGGCGGCCGCCGTGATGGCACTGCCACCCCGCCTGCCGCGCACCACCAGGTAGTCGAGGCCGCTGGGATGCTCGATCAGTGCCTCCTTCGATTCGGCCGCGCCGATGAAACCGACTGGACCACCGATCACGGCAGCGGGACGCGGCGCGCCCGACTCGATCATGTGGAGCAGGTAGAAGAGGGCGGTGGGGGCGTTCCCGATCGCGACGACGGCACCCTCGAGTTTGCTGCCCCACAACTCCAGCGCGGCGGCCGACCGGGTGTTCCCGATCTGCGCGGCCAAGACGGGGACCCGGGGGTCGCGGAGCGTGCACACCACTTCGTTGTCCGCGGGTAGCCGCTTGCGGGTGACGCCGGCCGCCACCATCTGCGCATCGCAGAAGATCGGGGCGCCGTTCGCGAGGGCCTCCCGCGCGGCCTTGACGACACCGGGGGTGAATGCGACGTCGTCCACCAGATCGACCTGGCCGCTCGCGTGGATCATGCGGACCACGGCCTGCGAGACGTCCGCGGGGAAGGCGCTGAGATCTGCTTCGGCGCGAATCGTGGCGAAGGACTGGCGGTAGATCTCCGCGCCGTCTCGGATGTACTCGATCATGGCCTCACGATAGAGGCAGTGCTGTCAGCGGTGGTCCACCCGGTAACCGGTTGCGGTCGCAACGACATCGGTCACCTCACCCTTGGGGCGCCCGCAACAGCGGTCGCAACCCGACCAGTGTTGCCTCCCGGCGACGGGGAGCTCGCCACCGAGAACGGCGTCGCGGGCGTCTGTGCGCACGTCGGCGAGCGCCTTGTCGCAGCCCGGCCTGCCCGTGCAGGCAGTGACGTTCAACCAGGGGGAATCCTCATCGAAGATCAGGCCCATCGGTGCAAGGACGCGGACCACCTGCTCGGCGGACCACTCGTCGAGATCGCACAGCAGCACCGACCTCCACGGGGTGACGATCACCGGTTTCTCCACCGCGGCCAGGAACTCCGCCATCCTCGAGTCGAGGACCCCGAACGCGAGGCCGGCGCCGAGCGTGACGGTGCCGTCCGGCTGATCCAGCCACCCGATCGGGGGCCGGTGCTCGGCGAACCCGGTCACCGGTTCCGCGGTGGGCGCAAGGGCAAGGGCGGTAAGGGTCCGTTCGACGCCGTCGTCGATCTCGGACAGCCGCCACTGCCCGTCACGTAGGCCGAGGAAGGTGCGGGCCGCGTCGAGCAGCACGTGCACCGACTGGGTCGCGGAAATCCGGGCCCCGCTGTCGCGGCCGGCCAGCACCAACGCCACCTCGGTCTCGCTCACCGCGTGTATCCCGAAATCGCCGCCGAGCGCGGACATGTCACCGCGGCCGTCGTCGAGGGTGAAGAGGACGCGGCCGGGGAGGTCGGCCAGCGCGGTGTCGGCGCACAAACTCCGGTCGAGTTCGTCGACCACGTCCCGCAGGTCGGCGACGCCACCGATGCGACCTGTCAACGGCGAGGCGAGAATGTTGCGTACCCGTTCGTGGGTGTGCGAGGGCAGCAGGCCGGTGTCCGCGAGCCGCCTCGCGAACTCCGGGGGATCGCCGACGGCGCGAAGCTGCACGTTGCCGCGGGAGGTCAGTTCGATCTCCCCGTTCCCGAGGTCGCGGGCCGACTCCGCGAGCACCTGCAGCTGCGCGGGCGTGAGAACACCACCGGGCAGCCGCACGCGGGCGAGCGGACCGTCGGCGGCCGGATGGACCTGCAGCGCCCCCGGGCAGGCGTCGGGGCGGGAACGTGGGGCGACCATGGTCCCAGGTTACGTCGGCCGCCCGGTAGCATCACGGGCACTTGCGGCAGCAGGAGAGGAAGCCGGTGCAATTCCGGTGCGGTCGCGCCACTGTGAGCTCGCCGAACCCGGTGGGCGAGCCAGACCCTCACCTGCCGTCCGGTTGACCCACGGTTCCGAAGCCGACCCGGTTTTCGGCAACCACCGCCACGGGGCGCGACACCCCAGGAAGGCTCCACCTGTGATCCTGCTGCTCTCCACCTCCGACACCGACCTGCTCAGCGCACGTGCCAGCAAGGCGGACTACCGCTGGGCCAACCCGGCACGCTTGCTGGTCGAGGAGGACCTGCCGGGACTGCTCGCGGGCGTAGACCTCGTCGTGGTCCGGATTCTCGGTGGCCGCCGGGCGTGGGAGGACGGGCTCGACGCGGTGCTGGCCAGTGGCCTGCCGGTGGTTGTCCTGGGCGGTGAGCACGCCCCCGACGCCGAGTTGATGGAGTGCTCGACGGTGACCGCCGGTGTCGCTGCGGAGGCGCACAACTATCTGGCCGAGGGCGGAGCCGACAATCTCGCCCAACTGCACCACTTCCTGTCCGACACGGTCCTGCTCACCGGTCACGGTTTCGAGGCGCCGGTGCATCTGCCGAGCTGGGGTCTGGCACCGTTCGCCGTCGAGGCCGAACCGCAGCGCCCCACCATCGCCTTGCTCTATTACCGAGCCCAGCACCTGGCCGGGAACACCCGCTACATCGAGGCGCTGTGCGCCGCGATCGATGCGGCCGGGGGCAACCCGCTGCCGATCTACTGCGCGTCGCTGCGCACCGCGGAGCCCGAGTTGCTGCAGACGCTGCGCCGAGCCGACGCCATGGTGGTGACCGTGCTCGCCGCAGGCGGCACCAAGCCTGCCGGTGCGTCCGCCGGCGGCGACGACGAGGCGTGGGATGTCGCCGCGCTCGCCGCGCTGGATGTGCCGATCCTGCAGGGGCTGTGCCTGACGAGCAGCCGGGAGTCGTGGGAGTCCAACGACGACGGACTCTCCCCGCTCGACGTCGCCACCCAGGTCGCGGTGCCCGAGTTCGACGGGCGCCTCATCACGGTGCCGTTCTCGTTCAAGGAGATCGACGCGGACGGGCTGTCCACGTATGTGCCCGACGCCGAACGGGCATCCCGGGTGGCGGGCATCGCCGTCCGGCACGCCCGCCTGCGCCATATTCCGGCGTCCGAACGTCGCATCGCCCTGATGCTGTCGGCGTATCCCACCAAGCACGCGCGGATCGGCAACGCGGTCGGTCTCGACACCCCCGCGAGCGCGATCCGCCTGCTCACCGACATGCGGGCGGCCGGGTACGACCTCGGCCCGGACGACGGACCGGACGCGGTGCCCGGTCTCGCCGCGCAGGACGGGGACGCGCTCATCCACGCCCTGATCGCCGCGGGCGGCCAGGACCCCGACTGGTTGACGGCCGAGCAGCTAGAGGGCAATCCGATCCGCATTTCCGCCGCCCGCTACCGGGAATGGTTCTCGGCGCTGCCGGCGGAGCTGCGCGACGGGGTGGAGGAACACTGGGGCCCGGCACCGGGCGAATTGTACGTCGACCGCTCCCAGGACCCCGACGGTGAAATCGTCATCGCCGCAATGCAGTTCGGCAACCTGGTGCTCATGGTGCAGCCGCCCCGCGGTTTCGGGGAGAAGCCGGTGGCCATCTACCACGACCCCGACCTGCCGCCGAGCCACCACTACCTCGCCGCCTACCGCTGGATCGCCGCGCAGACCACGGACGGTGGTTTCGGCGCCGACGCGGTGGTGCACCTCGGCAAGCACGGCAACCTCGAATGGCTGCCCGGTAAGACCCTCGGCATGTCGGCGTCGTGCGGCACCGACGCCGCCCTCGGCGACCTCCCGCTCATCTACCCGTTCCTCGTCAATGATCCCGGCGAGGGCACACAGGCAAAACGGCGTGCGCACGCCACCCTGGTCGATCACCTGATTCCGCCGATGGCCCGCGCCGAGAGCTACGGTGACATCTCCCGGCTCGAGCAGCTCCTGGACGAGCACTCCAACATCTCCGCCCTGGACCCGTCGAAGCTGCCGGCCATCCGCCAGCAGATCTGGACGCTGATGCGGGCCGCCAAGATGGACCACGACCTCGGGCTCGAGGAACGACCCGACGAAGACGTGTTCGACGACATGCTGCTGCACGTCGACGGCTGGCTGTGTGAGATCAAGGACGTCCAGATCCGGGACGGGCTGCACGTGCTGGGGCAGGCGCCCCGCGGCGATGCCGAGGCGGAGTTGATTCTCGCCATGCTCCGTGCCCGGCAGATGTGGGGCGGCGAGCAGAATGTTCCCGGGTTGCGGGAGGCACTCGGACTCAGCGAGGACGGCGACGAATCGCGCACCCGCGTGGACGATGTCGAGGCCCAGGCCCACGCGCTCGTGCGGGGCATGGCCGACGCCGATTGGCGGCCCGAAGCAGCCGACTCGCTGACCGAGGACGCCACGGTTGCGAAGATCCTTCGTTTCGCCGCGACCGAGGTGGTGCCCCGACTCCGGGAAACCGACAACGAGATCGCGCAGGTTCTGCACGCCCTGGACGGTGGATTCATCGCCGCCGGGCCGAGCGGTTCACCGCTGCGCGGGCTCATCAACGTGCTTCCGACGGGCCGCAACTTCTACTCCGTCGACCCGAAGGCCGTGCCGTCGCGGCTGGCCTGGGAAACCGGGCAGGCGATGGCCGAATCGCTTCTCGAGCGGTACCGAGCCGACCACGGGGACTGGCCGCGGTCGGTGGGGCTGTCGGTGTGGGGCACCTCCGCGATGCGTACCTCCGGCGACGACATCGCCGAGGTGTTCGCGCTGCTCGGTGTGCGGCCGGTGTGGGACGAGGCCAGCCGCCGGGTGGTGAGCCTCGAGGTGATCGACCTCGCGGAGCTGGGCCGCCCGCGCATCGACGTGACCGTGCGGATCAGCGGCTTCTTCCGTGACGCGTTCCCACATGTGCTGGCCCTGCTCGACGACGCGGTCCGGCTCGTCGCCGCGCTGGACGAACCGGCGGAGAGCAACTTCGTGCGCGCGCACGCGCAGGCCGATCTGGCGGACCACGGTGACGAGCGGCGCGCGACCACCCGCATCTTCGGGTCGAAGCCCGGAACCTACGGCGCCGGACTGCTGCAGCTGATCGACTCCAAGAGCTGGCGCGGCGACGCCGATCTCGCCGAGGTGTACACCACCTGGGGCGGTTTCGCCTACGGACGCGGACTCGACGGCGCCCCCGCCGCCGACGACATGCGTGCCGCGTACCGGCGAATCACCGTGGCCGCCAAGAACACCGACACCCGCGAGCACGACATCGCCGACGCCGACGACTATTTCCAGTATCACGGTGGCATGGTCGCGACGGTGCGCGCGCTCACCGGGACGTCACCGGAGGCGTACATCGGTGACAGCACCCGACCCGACTCGGTGCGTACCCGCACCTTGTCGGAGGAGACGTCCCGCGTCTTCCGCGCCCGGGTGGTCAACCCGCGCTGGCTCGAGGCGATGCGCCGGCACGGGTACAAGGGGGCGTTCGAGATGGCCGCCACCGTCGACTACCTGTTCGGGTACGACGCCACCACCAACGTCGTCGCCGACTGGATGTACGAGAAGCTGGCCGAGTCGTACGTTCTGGACGAGCAGAACCGCAAGTTCATGGAGAAGTCGAACCCGTGGGCGCTGCACGGAATCGCCGAGCGGTTGCTCGAGGCCGCGGAGCGGGAGATGTGGGAACACCCCGAGAAGGACACGCTCGATGGGCTCCGTCAGGTGTACCTCGACACCGAGGGTGAACTCGAGGGCGACTGAGACGGCGTTCCCGCGGACTAGCATGGCCGGGTGACCACAGAATTCGATCGGGTGTCGGCCGCCAAGTATGTTCTGCTCACCACGTTTCGCAAGGACGGCTCCCCGGTGGCGACGCCACTGTGGGCGGCCCCCGACGGGGACCGGCTACTGATGTGGACGGTCACCGACTCCTACAAGGTGAAACGAATCCGCCGCAATCCGGAGGTCACGGTGGCGGTGTGCGATGCCCGGGGAAAGCCGAAGGGACCGGAGGTCCCGGGGCGGGCGGTGGTCCTCGACGCCGCGGGCACCGATCACGCGCGCGACGTCATCGCACGCAAGTACGGGATTATCGGGTGGATCTCGATGAAGCTCAGCCTGCTTCGGCGCGGTAGGACGGGCACCATCGGACTCGCCGTCACCGCGGACGACCGGTAGCGGCCACCCGCGCCGACGCGAGACCGTCGGCGAGCAGCGTGATGTCCGCGGGGTCGGGAAGCAGGACATCGACGTACCAGGGGAGTGCACGCACCGTGTCCTCGGACGACTGTGCTCCGAGGAGACCACCGACCAGGGCGGCGACGGTGTCGGTGTCGCCGCCGAGCCCGATGGCCTGCTCGAGGGCCTGTCGGAGTGTGCGCGCGGAAGCCGCGCAGAACAGCACTGCCGCGAGGGTGTCGTACGGATCGAGTGACACGCCGGCCGCATCGGCCGCCCACTGATCATCGGCGACCGCGGCGATCAGTTGCTCGATGCGGCGATCCGCGCCGCACAGGTGGACCGCGGCGGCCGCTTCCTCACGGGCGACCTCCAGTAGTTCCCGCCCGGTTGCGCCGTCGAGCGCCCATGCTGCGCAGGCCGACATCACCACGGCCGCGCCCTGGGCGTTCGGCGACGGGTGCGTGATGCGGGACAGCGCGCGGGTGAGGGCTCGGCGACGGTCGGGGTCGTCGACCGGGACGAACCACCCCACCGGCAGCGCTCTCATCACCGCACCGTTCGTGTTTCCTCCTGCCTCGGGTGGGCGGCCGTGGTCGCGGTAGTGCTGGATCGCTGCGTGTGTCGAGGGGCCGATACCGGGAACGCGGTCGGCGCGCTCGCTCAACAACCGCAGGAAGTGCTCCGCCGGATCGGCGTGTGCCGCGGTGATCAGGGCTTCGGCCACCAGGAGGGTGAGCGCTGTGTCGTCCGACGTCGAGCCGCGCGGCCAGCCCGGGCGCACCGGCAACGCCACCGCCGCCGAAAGGTCGATCTCCGCAGCCGGCGCGCCCTCGCAGGGAACGCCGAGAGCGTCACCGCAGGCATAAGCGCACAGTGCCGCGCCGATCCGGTGCCGGTAGATGTCCACGGTGACGGCGTCGCTGTCCATCCGGCCTCCCTCCGCCCGCGCGGGCCCGTGTGTGAGGGCAACCTACAACAGCTTTGTCCCGGTTTACAGGGCAGCCGGCGACGACGCGCCCGGTGGGAGGGTGGGGATGCGGCCACCCAGGTGTTCGATTTACCCACTTCGGGGTGGTGGTCACCGATCCCGTTGCGCGCGACGATCGACCCTGTGCGCCGTGTCAGGTCTCGATCCGCCCGATTGCTCGCCGCCCAGCCGAAGGACGGCACCCGATGAGCCGTCGGATGATGGTCGCGGCCGTCCTCTCGGCGGTCGCGCTGGCCGTCGCGGTGACGGCGTCCGTCGAGTGGCGGATGTGCCGAACAACCTTCGGCCCTACGGAGTTGGCGTTGTTTCTGACGGTCGGTGGGGTGTTCGTGGCGGCGGGTCTGGTCGCGGGCCGGCACCGGCCGGCGGACACTCTGGGAAGTCTGCTGGTGGCGGCCGGGTTGCTCTGGATGACGAAAGGTCTTCGGCTGTCGTCGATTCCGGTGCTGTTCACCACCGGCACGGTCTTGACCAACATGTATATACCGGTGCTGATCCAATTGGTGTTCAGCTTCCCCTGGGGGCGGTTGCACCACCGGTGGGAGCGTCGGTTCCTCGGCGGGTGCTACGCGTATTACGCGGTGTCCGTGGTCTGCGAGCTGGCCTTCCTGGACACCCGCCGCGTCGATTCCACCCATCCACCCGGGTTGAACCTTCTCCTGGTACGGGACGACCCGACGGTCTTCGCAGCGATGCAAGTCGTCTTCGGAGTCGGGGGAATGGCGATCGGTCTGGTGCTGATCGGTGTTCTCCTCGCGCGGTGGCGTTCGGGTACGCGGGCATACCGGGCCGCCGTCGCACCGTTGTGGTTCGCCGCGCTGCTCGGTACCGCCGCCACCGCCTGGACCCCGCTCGCCTCGGTCTGGGTGCAGGGTCCACAACAGGCGTGGACCCTGCTTCTGCGGTATCCGTCGACTGCGCTGATCCCGCTCGCCGTGTTGGTGGGGCTGTGGCGATACCGAGTCACCCGGGCTGCGGTGCGCAACCTGTCGATCGACCTCGGCGCCGCCCCGTTCGGTGCGGGCGTGGTCGACGCCCTGCGTGAGGCACTCCGCGACCCCAGCCTGGTGGTGTGGTGGTACTCCCGCGCCCACGACGGATATGTGGATGCCCAGGGACGACACCAGGTCCTTCCGCGCAGAAACGATCCCCGGGAGGCGACCACTCTCATCCACGACGGAGTTCTGATCGGGGCCTTGGTGTACGACAAGGCGGTCGCCGATCAGCCGCGGCTTCTCGCGGAGGTGCGCACCGCCACCAGCCTGGCGCTCTCCACTCGGCGACGGGACGACGCACTGGGGCAGCGTCGTCGCGCGGTGTCAGCACGGGACTACAGGTAGCGCGAGGGACGCGGTCCCGTCACGCAGTCGGTACCGACAGAGCAGGTGAGCGACCCGACGGCGACAGGGAGGTGGCCCAGTCGCCGAACGCCATCGCAGTCGATCCGGCGGGCAGCGGCGCCGCCTGTCGCCGATCGGCCAGTACGACCAGCATTCGTGCGGCGCGCTGCACGCTCACGTGGTGATGCCGGGAGACATCCAGCAGTTCCTCGAATGCTTCGGCGTCGCCATACCCGCGGCTGGCGATGAGAATGCGCTTCGCCGCGGCGAGAATTTCGCCGGGGCCGGGCGGGGCCTTCGAGGTGGTGGGTTCCGGGGAAGGACGCAGACGGAGTGGAGTGCTCATACAGCGGCAACGGACAGGGCGGTGGCCAGAAGGACAATCAGTCCCACGGACGCTCCCACCAGCAGCGAGTCGGTAAGGACGCCGCTGCCCACACCGGAGACAAGGCACACGAAGCTCGCAAGGGCAACATTCCCGAAGTCGGCTTTCGCTGCGACGATCGATCGGCGCGACTCGGGGGTGAGCGTGTCGCGATCGAGGGCACTGGAGTGCATACAACCTCCTGGGCAGAGTGCAAAGGACAAAACTCGGCGCACGCCGAATACGCGGCAAAGTCACCTGAGTTGTGGTCCCTTTCTCTGGAGACCGAAATGTGACGTCCCTCGCCACTTCCTCGGTGAGTGAGAAATGTCATAAACAGGACGCCTGGACCTTTATAGCGCACACGGGCACCGTATGTCACCTGGACATTTGTCCAGTAGATGCGGCGCCGTTTCGGTGTGCGTCGCCGCGGGTACCGACACGACATGGATTTCCCACGCACCGCGGTCGTCACCGGCTCCGATTCAGGAATAGGTCGCGCAGTGGCGGTGGCCCTCGCGGCAGCAGGGGTGAACGTCGGTATCACCTATCACACCGACCGGGACGGTGCGAACAACACGGCCCGGGAGGTCCGCGACAACGGTGCCGACGCGTACGTCCGCCACCTCGACCTGACCGACCTGCCGAACTCCAGTGCCGTCATCGACGAACTCGCCGCCGAGCTCGGCGGCGTCGACGTGCTGGTGAACTGTTCCGGCACCGGTACCGCGGTGCCGGTCATGGAGATGGATTTCGCGACGTGGCGCGAGGTGCTGTCGGTCAACCTGGACGGCGCTTTCCTGTGCACGCAGCGCGCCGTCCGGCACATGATCGATGCCGGGCGCGGTGGCCGCATCATCAACATCACCAGTGTCCACGAGCACGCACCCAAGTTCGGGGCTGCCCCGTACTGCGCGTCGAAAGCGGGGCTGGGCGGGTTGACGAAGGTACTGGCGCTCGAACTGGCGCAGTACGGAATCACGGCCAATTCGGTGGCACCCGGCGAAATATCTACGCCTATGACGGGACAGACGGACGAGGAGCCCCGTGCGAAGGATCGGCCGGGCGTCCCCGGGCGCCGTCCCGGCGACGCGCGGGAAGTGGCCGCCGTCGTCTCGTTCCTCGCGTCACCCGAGGCGAGTTACGTCACCGGGTCGTCCTATGTGGTGGACGGCGGAATGCTCCTGATGGGGCCGGAGGCCAACGCCCGCTTGCAGAGCGGGGAATGGACGGTCGCATCGGGGAACGCCTGAACTATGATGCCTGACTCACCGAGGACATGTGGAAGTCGGGAATCCGCAACGGCGGCATGGCTGTTCGGGTGAACCAATCCTTCCATTCCCGCGGCAGCGTGCGTTCGGTGGCCCCGGCCTGGGAGACCCTTCGGAGCAGATCGAGGGGGCTTTCGTTGAAACGGAAGTTGTTCACGGCGCCCGTCACCTTCCCGTTCTCGACGAGGTAGACACCGTCACGGGTCAGCCCGGTCAGCAACAGGGTCGCCGGGTCGACCTCGCGGATGTACCACAGGGTGGTCAGCAGCAGCCCGCGTTCCGTCTCGGCCACCATCTGATCGAGCGACAGCGAACCGCCCGCGTCGAGAATCAGGTTGTCCCCGGGCACGGTGACCTCGGCGCCGAACTCCCGGGCCGCCGCACGCGGATAGGCGAGTGCATGGACCGAGCCCTCCCGCACCCAGTCGACGCGGCCGGCGTTCAAACCGTTGTCGAACACCGACACCGATTCGGAGGACGATCGGGTCGCGACGAACGGGGCGTATTCCAGGCCCAGTGCCGCGGGATCGGAGGTGAGCGTGAGAGGGAGCGCGGAGAGGCGTTCGCCGATTCGGGTGCCGCCGGGCGCCGACAACGCGGAGTGCCCTTCCTCCGCGGCCCTGCCCTCCATGGTCCACATGAGATAGATCATCAGATCTGCCACGGCCGACGGCGGAAGAAGAGTTTCGTAGCGGCCGGCGGGTAGCTCCACCCGGGTGCTCGCCCAGTCGAGGCGAGTGGACAACTCCTCGAGCATCTTCGTGCCGGGGACGTCGGTGAAGTCCTTGGTGCTCGTGCCCACCCACGCGCTGGCGTCGCCGCGTTTGGCATTGATCTCGACGGACCCGGTGGGCTGGACGAATCGGCGCCGGATTCCGGTGGAGGTCCCGAGCCAGGTGGTGTGCAGTTGGTGATGGGCGAAGCCGTAGAGCTGATCGCTGCCGTCGAAGCCCATTGCAAGGTCCTGGGCGAGTTGCTCGAACGCGCCGATCTCGGTGACGGCGGCCGTCTCCTCCCACTGCGGGTCGGTGTCGGTCGCGGCGAGGAGCGGCATCGCGTCGGAGGCGGGACCGGCGGCGCGAGCGGCAGATTCGGCCGAACGGACGACGCCGTCGATGTCCGCGGCGTCCATCGAGGCCGAGGTGACGATCCCGACCTTCGCCTCGTCACCGTCCCGGACGATGGAGACCACCGTCCAACTGCGTGACGTCGAGAGGCCGTTGGTGGTCATCGAGTTGCCGGCCCACCGCAGGGCGGCCTCGCTGGCGTCGGTGACGAGAACGATGGTGTCGTCCACCGTGGCGCGGGCGAGGACCTGCTCGACGAGTTGCTGCGGGGCGATCATCGGGCACCTTCCGTCCGGGTGTTCAGTACGTTGACGCCGCGGAACAACGCGGACGGGCAGCCGTGGCTGACAGCCGCGACCTGACCGGGTTGCGCCTTGCCGCAGTTGAACGCGCCGCCCAGTTGCCAGGTGGAACGTCCCCCGAGGGCCTCCAGCGACCCCCAGAAGTCGGTGGTGGTCGCCTGATACGCGACGTCGCGTACCTGCCCGTCGATCCTGCCCCCGCGGATGCGGTAGAACCGCTGGCCGGTGAACTGAAAGTTGTACCGTTGCATGTCGATCGACCAGGACTTGTCGCCGACGATGTAGATCCCGTCCTCCACGCCGGAGATGAGGTCCGCGGTGCTGCGATCGGTGTCCGGGTCGGGCTGGAGCGACACGTTGGCCATGCGCTGAATGGGCACGTGATGGGGTGAGTCGGCGTAGGAGCACCCGTTGGACCGGTCGAGGCCCAGTCGTGGCGCGAACGCCCGGTCGAGTTGGTAGCCCACCAGCACACCGTCCGCCACCAGGTCCCAAGATTGCGTTTCGACGCCCTCGTCGTCGTATCCGACGGTGGCCAGGCCGTGGGGTTCCGTCCGGTCCGCGGTGACGTGCATGATCGGCGTCCCGTACCGCAGGGTGCCGAGCTTGTCGGGTGTGGCAAACGAGGTGCCCGCGTATGCGGCCTCGTACCCGATCGCCCGGTCGTATTCGGTGGCGTGCCCGATGGATTCGTGGATCGTCAACCACAGGTTGGTCGGGTCGATCACCAGGTCGGTGGGTCCGGCCACCACGGTCGGGGCCTTCACCTTCTCGGCCAGTAGTTCCGGGAGTTCGGCGAGTTCGGTGGTCCAGTTCCACGTGTCGTCGGATCGGAGGTATTCCCAGCCGCGGCCGACCGGGGGCGCGAGCGTGCGCATGGTCTCGAACACCCCTGCCGACTGGTCCACGGTGGTGGCCTCGAGTTGCGGGTGCAGGCGCACCCGCTGCTGCACGATGAAGGAGCCGGCGAGGTCGGCGTAGAACGTCTGTTCTTTCACCTGCAGGCACTCTGCGGTGACATGGTCGACACCGTCGGTCGCGAGCAACCGGTGGGAGTACTCGCCGAGCAGCGAAATCTTCTCTGCGGTCGGCACTTCGAATGGGTCCACCTCGTACTCCGACACCCACTGGGCCTCGGCGTACACCGGCTCGTCGGCGAGTTCGACGTGTTCCCGGTTCAGTCCGCGCAACGCCCTGGCCACCGCGACCGCCTGCTCCGCCGTTGCCGCAGCGGTGGCCGGGGTGAGCTCGGCGTGCGAGGCGAACCCCCACGTGCCCTCCACCACCACACGGACCGCGAAGCCCACCTCGTTGGTGTCGACCGCCGCCTGAACCTTGCCGTCGCGCAGCCGAAGAGACTGGCTGGTCAATCGGTGAACCCGCAGATCGGCGTGGGAGGCGCCCGCCGCGCGCGCGGCGCCGAGTGCGGCGTCCGCCAGCACACGCAGAGGGAGGGCGAGGAATTCCGGATCAACCTGTCGTGGAGCCGTCACGGGGACCACCGTAGTCGGAAACTCAGCCGAACTGTTGCCAACCCAGCCGCAGCACCATGCCGATGACCACCACCAGCAGCGTGATTCGGACGAATCCGGCACCCTTGCTCAACGCCATGCGCGAACCGACGACCGCGCCCAGCGCATTGCACACCGCCATGCCGAGGCCCAGCGCCCACAACACGTTTCCACTTGCCGCGAAGAACGCCAGCGCACCGAGGTTGGAACCGAGATTGATCACCTTCGCCATCGCGGCGCTGCGCACGAACTCGGTGCCGAGGAACGTCGCGAAGGTGATGATGAGGAAGGTTCCGGTGCCGGGGCCGAACAGCCCGTCGTAGAACCCGAGCAACCCGCCGGCCAGCAGTACGACGGCGACCATCTTCCGCTGCGTCGGCGGATCCTTCGCCAGGGTGATGCCGAGTTGCGGCCGTGCGGTCACGAACACGGCGACACCGACGAGAACCACCATGATCAGCGGGATGAAGACGTCCTTGTCGATGCGGGTCACCGTGGCCGCGCCGAGCGCGGACGTCGCCGCAGCAAGGAGACCTGCGGGGATCAGTAGCCGCCACGCCATCCGGACGCGCCGTGCGAAGGTCACGACGGCCGCGAAGGTGCCGGTCACCGCGGTCAGTTTGTTCGTGCCCAACGCGACCTGGGGCGTCAGGTGCGGGGCGACGAGGAACAGCGCCGGGATCAGGATCAACCCGCCGCCGCCGACCACGGCGTCGACCCAACCAGCGGCTGTCGCGGCGATCAGCAGCAGGCCCCAATCGCTGGCGGTCACCGCCGAGTCGCTGCCGCGGACGGAGTGGGCGAATTTCTGCGGACCAGCGATCGTCGGGGCACGGCTCACCATAGTAGGAGTGGGCACGGTCCCTACCTGCGTTCGGGCGCAGCGACCGCACAGCTACTGTGGCGACCATTTTCGGATGCAGTGCTGAAGGAGTTGAGCGACACGATGTTCCGGAGCTGCTAGAGGCGGCCGCCGAGGATGAGATTCCAGTAGATCCGCGGTAGCGCGTAACGGTCGAACGCCCAGGCTGTGCGGCGCGGCTTCAGTGGGTCGATGAACGAGGGAAGGGACGAGGCCACCGAACCGGTGCGGTCGAACTCGCCGGCGATGAGTCGCCGCGAGCTGATCGTGATGGGGGCGACGGTGTATCCGTCGTAGTCGCTGAGGGCTCCTCCCCGCCTGGTAGCGAGCAGATTGTCCACCAGTATCGAAATCTGCTGTCGCAGAGCACCACCGGACGGGTCGGTGTCGACGGCGGCTCCGTCTCCCGCCGCCCAGACGTTCGGGTGCGCGTGATGCCGGAAGGTGTTCGGATCGATGTCGACGAGTCCGTGCGGATCGTCCCCGGTCAGGTTCGACGTCTCGAGCCAGCGCGGGCCCCGGAAAGGCGGCACCAGGTGGAGCATGTCGTACGACAGGTGCTCGGGGGTCCCGTCCGAGTCGGTCACGGTGATCGCGCGCTCCTCCGGTTTCAGCTCGGTGACCGTGGTGCCGTGCAGCACGCGAACGCCGAGGTCGCGGAGGTGGTTCAGGAGCCTGGCGTCGAGGTCCGGAACACCCAACAGCTGGGGGCGGTCGATGACCAGCGTGATGTCGACACCCGGCAGCCGTCCGGTGTGCTGCCAGTGCGCGGCGGCCAGGAACAGCGGTTTGACGGTGGTTCCGGTGCAGCTGACCGGTGGGCGCGGCACGGTGAACACCGCGTGCCCTCCGGCCGGCATCGCCTGCACCAGCTTCCACGTCTCCTCGGCGCGGTCCACATAGTTGCTCGCCACCGCGGAAGTGTGCAGTGCCGCGTCGATACCCGGCAGGGCATCGGTGTCCGGCACCAGGCCGGGCCCCAGCACCAGGTCGGTGTACCCGTAGGTCCGTCCGGACGCGCACCGCACGGTTTTCGCCGCCGCGTCGACGACCAGGGCCGTGTCCTGAAGCCAGGTGCACCGGTGCGGAGTCACCGATCGTTGGGTGCGTTCTGCGCTCCGGAGGGATGCCTGTCCGCCGCCGACGTAGGACAGCAACGGGCGGTAGGTGTGCACGCGCTGCGGCTCCACCACAGCGACGTCGGTGATGCCGCGGCGGATCAGCCGCCCTGCCGCACTGAGTCCGGCGTTGCCGCCGCCGATGATCAGCACATCGAAGGATTGGTCACTCTCGCCGCCGTTGGCATTCATTCTTCGGGCAGTACCCGGGACGGAAGGCCGGCAACCATCCAGGACATGAGGTCCCTGGCGGTGGCACGTGCTCACCTCGTGGGTCCGCACTACCTACGCTGTGGTCATGCGAAGGTTCAGCCTGTGGCTGCGAGGCAAGCCGACGGTCGCGGACTCCATGCTGGCGGCGATTCTGTTCACGCTCGAGGTGTTCGCGTTCGCGGCGTCCGACGATCGGCCGCCGTGGGTGCAGTTGTTCATGGGTTTTCTGGTGTGCGTGCCGATCGTGTGGCGCCGCCGCTATCCGCGTGCGGCTGCCGGCGCCATCCTGCTGGTCTCCATCACCGTCACCTTCGTCAGTTATTCGCTCGGTGACGTCGATGCCGAGCATCCCGCCCTCCTCGCACTCGCCGTCGCCCTCTACACCCTCGTTGCGTATGTCGACCGGCAGACGGCGGCCGTCTACGCGGTCGGGTTGGTCGTCGACTCCGCTCTCTCCATCTGGTTGCTCGACCAGCGGGTAATCGAAATCGGTCTGTATTCCGCGCTGATCTACGCGCTGTCCTGGATCACCGCGGAATTCCTGGGTGCCCGCCGGGCCTACGACGAGGAAGTGGCGGCGCGGCTGGCGGTCGCCGACTACGACCGCGACCGCCGTGCCGAGGACGCGGTGGCCGCGGAGCGCACGCGCATCGCCCGGGAATTGCACGATGTGGTGGCACATGCCGTGAGTGTGATGATCGTTCAGGCGGATGGTGCGTCGTATGCGATGACGAAAAATCCGGCGGTGGCGAAACAGGCGCTGACCAACATTGCGAGCACCGGGCGGGAGGCGCTTGCGGAATTGCGGCGCACGGTGTCGCTGCTGCGGACCGAACCCGCCGTCGACGACATGCCCCAGCACGGGACCGCTGGTCTCGCCCGGGTGGTCGACATGATGCGCAGCGCTGGTTTGCCGGTCGAACTCGAACTGACCGGGGAGCTGGACGACATCAGCCCTGCCGTCAGCCTGGGCATTCATCGGTTGGTGCAGGAGTCGTTGACCAATGTGTTGCGCCACGCGGGGGAGCGTCCCCGGGCCAAGGTCAGGGTTCGCCGCCGTGAAGTCGACGTGCTCGTCGAGATCACCGACAACGGCAACGCAACCGAAAAGTTCACACTCGGTTCGGGCAATGGATTGCTCGGCATGCGGGAACGCGTGGCCGTGCTGCACGGCACCCTCGAGGCGGGTCGGCAGACCGACGGAAGCTGGCGGGTGACCGCGGAGTTACCGCTGCAGCTCGAGGACTGAACCCGGCGGATCAGTTAGCCCTTGACCTAAGTGTTCTGTCGGTGATACTTTGCCTTATGGCTCAGTATTCGGAGCAGTTGGACGGCATCTTCCAGGCACTCGCCGACCCCACCCGCAGGGCAGTGTTGACCCGACTCGGCGAAGGGCCGGCGAGTGTCGGCGAATTGGCGAAACCGTTCGACATGGCATTGCCATCATTCATGAAGCACATCCGTTTCCTCGAGGACAGTGGGTGGATCCAGACCCGCAAGCAAGGTCGCGTTCGCACCTGCGTGCTGGAGGAGGAGTCGATGATCACCGCTCAGGCGTGGCTGGCGGAACAGCGCGCCCTGTGGGATGGCCGCACCGACCGGCTCGCGCAGTTCGTCACTACTCGAGAAAAGGACAATCGGAATGAATCCGTCACTGATAGATGAGCTGGACCTGACGATATCGCGCGTCATCGAGGCGCCGAGGTCGGCTGTCTGGAATGCCTGGACCGACCCCGCCAGCTTCGAGCAATGGTGGGTGCCGGCTCCCGCCAAGTGTCGCGTCCTGGAGATGGACCTTCGCCCCGGCGGGGCGTTCACGACCCAGATCAGCGAGGACGGCGGTGATTTCGCGCCTCACATCAACGGATGCTTCCTCGCGGTCGACCATCTCGAGCGGATCGTCTTCACCAACTCCCTCGTCGGTGGATGGCGACCCGCAGAAAACCCGTTCATGAGCGCGATCATCACCCTCGCCGACCATCCGCAGGGCACCGAATACGTGGCCCATGTGATGCACAAGAACAATGCCGACCGGAACATGCACGAGGAAATGGGTTTCGCCGACGGGTGGGGCACCGTGATCGCGCAGCTGGCCGCACTGGTCGAGCGGTAGGGGAGCGCCCGGCGGGCGCATCGAACCGGCCGCCGTGGTGGAAGTGGCGCCGATGTCGATCAGTGCCCACACTGGAAGAGGTACCCCACCCGAGGACGTTGGGTGGGGCGAACCGTCAGGAGACCGCTATGGCCAACGAGAGACCGTTCGGATTCGATCCCGACGACCTCGACCGCGTGATTCGAGAAGCGAGTGAGGAGCTGCGCGGCTTCAAGGACAAGATTGTTCACTTCGTCGAGGCGGACGCCCAAATTCCCTGGACAGGCCTGTTCGCCGACATTGCCGCCAGAACGAAGCGTCCCGATCCCCGGCCGGAAACGACCGGCGACACCGGCGACGGCGTGTGGGCAATCTACAGCGTCGACGACGGCGGCGTCGCCCGCGTCGAGGAGGTGTACGCCACCGAACTCGACGCCCTCCGTGCCCACAAGCACAACACCGATCCGCGGCGATCGGTGCGCTTCCTGCCCTACGGCGTCACCGTCAGCGTCCTCGATCAGCCGAAGGAGCCGCCGACACCGGCAGCTGAGTAACGGACGCGTTTTCGTGGAGGTCTCGGTGGCCGCCTGCTCCTGGTGCGGGCAGGCCCATCGATACCCGCTGCTGTTCCTTCCACTGCAGAATCGGCTGCGGCGCAACTGTATCGGCATGCACGATCCCGGACGCCGGAGTTCGTGTGGGTTCGCTCTCCCGTAGCCAGGTCGGATCTGATCGTCGCCGAAGGATTGTCGACGCCGATGTCGTTCGATGGCAACGCAATTCACCGTGCATCGGCTCGTATCGCTACCTTGGTGTCGGAATCGCGCAGACGCATGGACGCGCGGACGTGGGAGACCAGACTGGCCGTATGAACGCTGGTCGCCGACTGACCTATGGCGCTGTGGCCGGCGATGATGCCAGCGCCTGGAAACTAGATCTAGCTCGCTCGCAATGTCAGCCCGATTCCGTCGGCGTTGACCAGTCGCAGCGAGTCCGAATGGATGCTGTAACCGGTCTCGCCGGTCAACGCCGCGAGTACGGCACGTTCGACCTCCGACACGTCCGGGGGGCACGCCATCCGGGTGGTCGCCCAGGGCCCGAACGCGATCGAACTCCGTCGCACGTCTGCGGTCCCGGTCATCCGGTTGCAGCCGGTGAAACCGGACGCGGAACCGTCGCCGGCGATCAGCAACTGCGGTGCCGTTCGCTCCAGCGCGGCTGTCGTCGTAACCGCGTCCGGGCTGATCAGTGCGGTGACCGTCCACGTGGTCCCGACGACGGGCCGATCCGGCCGGACGACCTTCTCGTCCGTCAAAGTTACCGACCCCGTGGGCGTGGTAAGGGTGAGCGTGTCGCCGCCGAGGGTCCAGCTCGGCTGCGCGTCCAGTAGGGCCGCCACCCAAGCGTCTGCGCCGGCGGCATCTCCCGGACACGCCATCAGGGTCATCGCGAGCGGACCTGCCTCCACCTTCCCGCCGGACAGGTCGACGTCGGCGCTGCCTTGATTGCATCCGGCGTCGACGGAGAGGCGTCCGGGGTCGGTGAAGTCCAGCACGAGCGGACCACCGCCGGGAATGGGATCGCCCTCGACGGTGGTGGAGACGAAGGTGCGGCCCACCGGGTCCGGGGCCGCGGTTGGCGCGTCTCCGCCGCAGGAAGTGAGCGAGGCGAACGTCAGGAGGCCGAGAACGATGGCGGTGGCGCGCATTCCTCGAGGTTAGACACATCGTCCGCATGTGGTAACAGCATGGGGTGACGCTCGTGCACGGAATCCCCACGGCCGCTGTGCACTCCTGCCGGACGGCCGATGCGCCCGACTGATGGGTTGGGGTATTCGCTGGTGTACGAGTGCGAGCGCGGGTCGGTAACGTACTTCTCGTGATCGGATCGCCTATCACGTCCGGTGCCGGAAATCGTCGCGCCGCTCATCGGTGTGTGGTGACGGTGACACCACCATGAAGGCCGCGGCACCGTCGGTCCGGCAGCAGGGCGCCGACTGCGTCATCGGAATGCGCGGATTGTCGAAATACTTCGGTGATCTCGTCGCCGTCGACGCGCTTGACCTCGATGTCCATCGGGGGGAGGTCTTCGGTTATCTCGGCCCCAACGGGTCGGGGAAGAGCACGACGATCCGCATGCTGTTCGACTTCATCCGTCCGTCCGCCGGAACCTACACCGTGCTCGGCGGCAGCGGCGCCGACCCGGCGATTCGTCGTCGGCTCGGCTACATCCCCGGCGAGCTCCGATTCGATCCCAAATACACGACGGCAGACCTGATCGCGTTCTACGGCCGGCTACGCGGGGGCGTCGACATGCCCTATGTTCATGAGCTCCTCGAACGTTTCGACCTCGATCCCATGCGGCCGATCGGACAGCTCTCCACGGGCAACCGCCGGAAGACCGCAATCGTGCAGGCCTTCATGCATCGGCCGGAACTGTTGATTCTTGACGAACCCACGGCCGGTCTCGACCCACTACTGCAACACGAATTCCACCAACTGATCGGTGACGTGAAAGGCGGCGGCACGACCGTGTTCCTGTCCTCACACGTCCTACCCGAGGTGGAAGCGCTCGCTGACCGCGTCGCAATCTTGAAGAAGGGCGCGCTCGTCACCGTCGCCGCAATCGACGAACTCCAGCGCCAAGCGCGCCAGCACATCGACCTCTACCTTGCCTGTGAAGCAAATGCCGAGCCGTTCGAGAAACTCCCGGGAGTCCTGAGCGCCACGTCGTCCGGAGCGGTGATCGCGCTCGTCATCGAAGGCAATGTCGCCGACGTCCTGAAGCACGCCGCGACGCTGCCGGTACGGAGAATCGTCACGCACGAAACCGACCTCGAGGACGTGTTCCTCAACCTGTATCGGGATCAGCCGTGAGGATCTTCGGGCGATTCCTCGAGGACCGGCGCCGATCAACGGTGTGGTGGTCGGGTGGAGTGGCCGCCTACGTGGCGGTCAACAATGCGTTCTACCCGACGATCAAGAACACGGCCGGCATCGAGAACCTCGTCAAGAACCTTCCGGACACCTTCAAGACACTGATCGGCTCGAGCGACCAGATCCTCATCACTTCCCCGGCGGGGTACCTACAGGGACGTGTGTTCGGCCTCATCCTGCCCGTCCTGCTGTTGGTCTTCGCCGTGGGAGCCGGTGCATACGCGATCGGTGGGAGCGAGGAGGACGGCACCCTCGAACTACTCCTGTCCAACCCGGTGACCCGCGGACGTGTCCTGATCGAACGATTTTTCGCCGTCGTCGCGCTCTCGACCAGTCTCGGGATCATTACCGCTGCAAGCCTTCTCGCCTTCTCCCCGCCGTTCGGTCTGCTCGAGGGTGTATCGATTCCCGGACTCGTCGCGGCGGTGTTCGCGGCGACTGCTTTCGGCCTCATGCATGGTGCGATCGCGTTTGCTGCCGGCGCCTGGACGGGTCATCGGTCAGTGGCGATCGCCACGGCCACGACCGTGGCCGTCGTGGGCAATCTTCTCAACGCCGTCGCGGCGGCGAGCGCGAGTTTGCACATCTTGCGCTTCGCTTCGCCCTGGCATTGGTACGGGGGCCGCAACATGCTTGCGCAGGGGATCGCGCTCGAGCCCTTCCTCGTTCCGATTGCCGTTTCCGTACTCTGCGCGGCAGTGGGTTGGTGGAGCTTTCGACGTCGAGATCTGCACTGACCACGGGGGTGATGCGAAACGAACATCATGGGCTAGGGGGACCAGGCGATAAGAGAGTCGGGTGCCGCCCACCGCCAGGCGCTTTGGCCTTTCCTACCCGGTTTCGAGAGTCACCTCGAAGGGTAATTGCGATGTATGGGTGCACCAGAAAGGGTCGACGGCCGGACCGCACCGGCCGGGCCTGACCGCGCAGGCACTCGCTCTCGCGGCACTACCACCGGCAGAGGCAGCCAGACGTCGGCGGCTCAGCCTGGCGCAGTGGCCCGTCCATCCAGGACAGCTCCTTCCGAAGCAGCATCGGGGCGGCTGCCACGAAGGCGCCCGCTTCCCCCCAGGCAACCGGCTGCCAAGACCGCGACCGTCTCCCGTGGCAGCGTCCCACGGAAGAAAATTTCGGCGTCACGCCCGACACGAACCGATGCCACCGCACCGTCCGCGGGCGCGCGCCGTCGGTCACATCCAGACAGCACCGCCTCCACCAAACGTGCGCGGGAACAGACCGGCATCGCGAAGCCGACGGCTCGGAAGCACCCCCGAAACACCGGGGCCCACGCACAAGCCCATTCCCGGTCCACCACGTCGGCCCATATCCGACCGCTCGACACGGCCTCGCGAGGGACGGAACACGGCCCGCTCTCCGATGCGGTCATCGAGTGGCTGAAGAACACAGTTCACAGGCTCCTGGACTCGGCGCGGGACCGCAGCGACACACTGACACAAAAGATTCAGCAGAGACTCCGAAAATTTATGGATGCTCTCGTCGACCCCGCCGCACATGGCAACGCGGGCCTCCTGGCCGGACTCGAAGCACTTCGCGCCGTCCTGACGGGTAAAAGTCCGGTGTGGGCGGCGACCAAGGCGCTGGTGTCCCGACTGAGCGGCAAGACCAAGATCATCATTGTTCTTCTTCTCATTCTCGGACTCCTGCTCGGGCCGGTGCTGCTCGTAGTCCTCCTCCTGGCTCTCGTTGTCGCGGCGGTGGTTGCGGCAGTGCGGGCCGCTGCCAAGTGACATCGCTGACCATCGATTGGGGAATGTTGCGGCCTTGCACGAGACGGTCATCGAGAAGAAGCCAAGGTCATGATCAAGGGTGTGCCCGAGTCCGCGGGTGAAAACACTCACCGGCGGACGAAAAACAAAGTGCGTCAACTTATTTCACACGTCAACTCGGTGCGACACGTGCTGTCCACCCGATGTGGACGCCGGACAGGACGCGGTCGGCGGGGGAGACGGACTCAACATCGCCGCCGAAAC
Source organism: Rhodococcus sp. MSC1_016 (assembly GCF_023667485.2). Taxonomy (NCBI): domain Bacteria; kingdom Bacillati; phylum Actinomycetota; class Actinomycetes; order Mycobacteriales; family Nocardiaceae; genus Rhodococcus; species Rhodococcus sp. MSC1_016. The sequence continues at coordinate 2,504,218 of NZ_JAMOZI020000001.1, read as the reverse complement.
TGTCGTCAACGGAGTTCAGTGACGCTTGCGGCGGGGTGCGGGTTCGCGTTCGGTTTCCGATCCGCCGAGCACCTCACCGAGCGACTCTCCGACGGCCTCGAGCGCGCCCTTGGTCTTCGCCTTCGCACTGCCGCTGCCCTTCACATCGGAGACGAGGTCGGCCAGGCCTTCGGGTTCGCTGCCGATCTCGAGTCGGTTCACCGCCTCGGCGAAGCGCAGGTAGGTGTCGACGCTGGCGACCACGACGCGTGTATCGATGGTGAGCAATTCGATTCCGACCAGCGAGACTCGCACGTAGGCGTCGATGACCAGGCCCTTGTCGAGGATGGTGTCGACGACGTCGGCGAGGCTGCTCGAACTGGGGCCCCCTCCCGCTGTGGTCATCACTACGTCCTTCCCGGTCGCCTATCGGAGGTCTACTCAGCACCCCGTCTGCGGGGCCGCCGTCGCACCGGTCGATCCTCGGCCTGCTCGACCGGCTCGTCTCCCTCATCGCCATCGTCGCGGTCGTCCGGTGATGGGGCCGCCTTCGGCCGCTTCCTGCGCCCAAGAGCGCCCAGCGCGCCGAGCGCGTCGCCGGTGACGTTTCGCACCGTGCCCACGGTATCGCCGGTGACGTTTCCCACCGTGCCCACGGCGTCGCCGGTGACGTTTCCCACCGTGCCCACGGCGTCGCCGGTGACGTTTCCCACCGTGCCCACGGCGTCGCCGGTGACGTCTCCGGCCATGTCCGCGGTGTCCTCGACCAGCTCTTCGGCTGTCTCGAGGACCGCATCGTCTCCGGAGAGGAGCCGATTGTTCAAGGCGTCGATTCGGGCGGTCGTCGCGGTCATGGCCGCCACTTTCACGGCGTCGAGAAGTTGGCCACGCACCGATTCACTGAGCTCGGCGAACTCGGGCGAGGACCGGAGTAATTTGGCGGCCCGGTCAACCATTTCCTGGGGTCCCCCGGCGAGGCGGCCGGCCCCCGCAGCCGCGAGCAGAATTCCCAGTTTCTTCCGGTGACCTCGGCCCAACCAATAGCCCACCAGCACCGCTGCTGCGACCTGCACACGGGTCATCATCGTCGACTCCCTTCACCCGGATCGCCCATCTTTGGTCGGGGCCGGGCGACTCGGAGGTGGCCGCCCGGCGTACCCGAAGTCAGGCCCTGCCGCGGCGAACCACCCTCAACCCGGCTACCCGCAACGGACATCCTTCAAGCGGTCGAAAGGGGTGATTGAGTTCCCCCGGCATATCCGGGCGCGCACCGGCACAACCCCGACACGCCCACCAGAGACACCTCCAAGTGGGCGCGTTCTCACCGGGATCAGCGGGCGAAGCGCTGATCGATCGGAGGCAGAACGGTGGGTCCGAAATTGTTCACGATCGGCATCATCGCCTTGAACCAGGTACGGGCCGGTTCGGTGCCACCGAACAGATTGCCGTCACCGCACGAGCGCAACGGGCTGGTGCAGATCTGGCCGGGGGTGGGCGAGTCCCCGAACACGTAGACGCTGCCGGCCAGGTTGTTGGTGTACCCGAGAAACGCCGACGACATGTGAGACTCGGTGGTTCCAGTCTTGCCGGACATCGGCAGCTTCCAGCCGGCGCCGGCAGCTGCCGCCGACGCTGTGCCCCCGGGCAGGTCGTCCTTGCTGAGCGCGTTGGACAGGGTGTCGGCCAGGCCGGGGTCGATGACCTGCTCGCACGCCTGTTGGGTGAGCGGGACCGGCCGCCCCTGCCGGTCGACGATGGAATCGATCGGGGTCGGTGGGCACCACTTGCCGTGCGAGGCCAATGTCGCGGCAACATTCGACAGCTCGAGCGGATTGATCCACATCGGGCCCAGGGTGAAGGATCCCAGGTTTTGATCCTTGACCATGTCGGCCAGGCTCTTGTCCCCGAACCCGGAGGTGCCCGGTTCGGTGTAGGAGCGCATGCCCAGGCGCACCGCCATGTCCACCGTCGCATCCACCCCGGTGGTCTGGATCAGCTTCACGAAGGCGGTGTTCGGGGACTGGGCGAGGGCGTCGGTGACCGACAGTGCCCGCGGATACGGGGCGGCGTTCTGCACGCAGTAGGTCGCTGCCGGGCATCCTGGGGCACCGCCGTCGCCCATCCCACGAGCATCGAATCGGCCGGGCACATCCAGGATCGTGTTCAGCCGCAACCCTTTCTCCATCGCGGCGGCGGTGGTGAAGACCTTGAACACCGACCCGGCACCGTGCCCGGACAGCGAATAGGGCAACTCCTGCACAGTCTCGGCCGCGGCCGCGTCCAGACCGTAGTTGCGGCTACCCGCCATCGCGAGGACCCGGTGCTGGTCCTGCCCGGGCTGCACGACGTTCATCACGCTCGCAACATCCGGAAGTCTCGCATCGGCGTAGGACGACACCGCCGACTTCACCGATTGCTGCACGGCCGGATCCAAAGTGGTGCGGATCAGGAAGCCGCCCTTGTCGAGCTGCTCCCGAGACAGGCCGGCGTTCTGGAGGTACTGCAACGCGTAATCGCAGAAGAATCCGCGGTCGCCGGCGGCGATGCACCCACGGGGCAGATTGTTCGGCTTCGGCAGCACCACGAGCGGGGTGTCCTTCAGGGCGCGGATCTCGTCAGCCCGATCCGGAACATTCACGATCAGGGTGTCCAGCACGACATTGCGGCGTTCGATGACCCCGTCCGGGTTGGTGTAGGGGTTGAGCGCCGAACTGGACTGCACCATGCCCGCGAGCATCGCCGACTGCGCCAGGTTCAGGTCCTTGGCGTCGATGCCGAAGTACGTGCGGGCGGCATCCTGCACCCCGAAGGAGCCGTTGCCGAACGGCACCAGGTTCAGATATCGGGTGAGAATTTCCTCCTTGGAGAGTTCCTGATCGAGGGTCAGGGCCATCCGAATCTCCCGGATCTTGCGGACCGGAGTGGTCTCGATTGCCGCGCGGCGTTCGGCGTCGGTCTGGGCGACGACGTGCAGCAGGTAGTTCTTCACGTATTGCTGATTGATGGTCGAGGCACCCTGCTCGATCTGGCCACTCGAGGCGTTGGTGAAGAACGCACGCATCGTGCCCTGCCAATCCACGCCCTGATGCTGGCCGAACCGTTTGTCCTCGATGGAGAGGATCGCCAGTTTCATGTCGTTGGAGATCTGGTCGCTGGGCACTTCGAAGCGGCGTTGATCGTAGAGCCAGGCGATGGGGTTGCCGGCGATGTCGGTCATCGTGGTCACCGCGGGCACCACCCCGTCGGCCAGTTCCGCCGAGCTGTTTCCGACGCTGTCGGCTGCCCGGTTGGACAGGTAGCCGACGCTGGCGGCGGCCGGAAACAGGATTCCGGATAGCAGCACCCCTGCAGCCGCGGTGGCGCCGGCGAGTTTGGCAATAGTCTTCGAATCCAATACGGCACCTCATTCGGACGGTGCACCGGAACGCGAATCAACCGGTGCAAGAACGATTATCGGGCCAAGGGCAGAGTACGGGCGGGAATGACACACCTGCGGCGCCCTGACCGTGATCGTCACAAGAGTGGCGAGGCGTCAGTTCTCGCGGGGAGGGCGGCTGGTGACCTGTCACACCCGTAGCACGCAGGTGGTTCTGAGCACGGGCATCGGAGATACCGCCGCGGTCGAGGTCGGTGCTCGGGCACCGGCCGGCACGGACACCGGTCGTCCGAGGCGCTGCCCCTTGGTGCGGCGCCGCGCGAGCGCGCTGATCAGGACCGCCAGCGACGCGGACAATGCTGTCAGAGCCAGTTGCGGATGCGCCTCATCCGCCGGCAGGTCTGTGTCCGTCGTTCCGGCTTCGAACGCGCCGGGCGCGAGGGTTTCGGTGACGACGAGCAGCGCCGAACGCCGCCGCGAGAACTGCCGATCACCACGCACAGGGCTCAAGGTAACACCGCGGGTTGGGCGGGGTGGGGCATCGGACACTCCCGAACGTGTTCGGCGTGCTCGCTGCCAGTGAGGCCTGCCGGGATGGGTCGCCGAAGACGGCGATGTCGAGGACGTCGGAGTTCGGTGGGCGAGCTATTCCATCCCGCCTATCACGTCCAGCACGTCGCGGAGCGCGGAGACGGAGTGCGCGGGGAGGAAGGCGTCGCAGAACGGCAGCGCGGCCGCCATCGATCCGGCGAGGGGCCGGAAGTCGGGGTCACCGGCGCGGGGGTTGAGCCACACCAGTCGGTGGGCGCGGCGACGGACCCTGGTGAGGGCATGCGCCAGGTGCTTCGGGTCGTCGCTGTCCCAACCGTCGGACGCGATGATCACGACTGCCCCGCGCAGCGCGTTGCCGTGCGGGGACGCCAGCAGTTCGCTCACGCTGCCCGCGATGTGGGTGCCACCGAATCTGTCGACCACCTTGTCGTTCGCCTTACGGACCGCGGTCTCGGCGCTGCGGTGGGCGAGGACGGGGGTGAGCCGCGTCAGCGACGTGGAGAACGCGAACACCTCCGGCCTGCCCGCGGTCTGCCGTTGCACCGCCGCGCGCATGAGATGGAGATAGATCGCAGCGTACGGCTGCATCGACCGGCTCACGTCGCACAGCATCACGATGCGCCGCGGACGGCGCCGGGCACGGCTCCGCGCGAGAACCACCGGCTCCCAGCCCGTGGCTCTCGACAGGTTCATGGTGGCACGCAGGTCGATACGCCGGCCGCGGCGATGCACTTCGCGACGCCGGGTGCGACGGGACGGCCACGCGGCGGTGGCCTGTTCCAGCCAGGATCCGAGGAGCCGGAGGTCGCCGGCGTCGAATCGTGCGAAGGGCTCGTCGGCGCGAGCCACGAGCCTGCTGGGCAGGGTGTCCGGCACGGCGGTGAGCGCGTCGCGAAGGTCGTCCTCGCCGCTGTCGTCGCCGCCGGTCATCAACGGTCGTGTCACCCACGGCACGCCCTCGACGTCCTGCGCCTCACCGTGCCGGTCGCGACCGTCGCGGACACCGGCGAGGGCAGGCTCCCGTCCCGCAGCGGATCGCCGCGCATGCGGGTCCACGGACAGCACGGCGTCCTCGAAGACCGCGGAGAACACCGCGTCGAACGGCGCGAGGTCGTCGACGCGGTTGACGAGCGTCAGACGCGCCGACCAGTACAGCCGCGACCGCGAACTCGGCGGCGACAGGTGCAGCGCCTGCACGAACACCGCGGGGCCACTCGCCGAGACGACCACACCACGGGAGCGCAATCGGGCGACGAGTGCCACCGCGAACGCCGCGAGGTCGACGCCCTGCAGGACGCCCGACGCGCTCATCGCCTGCGGCGGCCCACCACGAGCACGACCACGATTCCCGCGAGGACGGCGGCGAGAATCGGCGCGTACCGCTTCCACGCCCCCGCCCCGGACAGCGCGAGGAGGTCCAGCGGAGCCGGTTCCGCGGCAGGCGGGGCAACGGAAAGGTTCGTGGTGCCGGCCGCCTCGGGCTCGGCCGTGGGCTCATCGCCAACGCCTCCGGCGAGCTTCGCTTCCAGCGACTCCGCGAACTGACCCATGAGTTTCTCCGACACCTGCTGAATCATCCCGCTGCCGAACTGCGCAAGTTTGCCGACGATCTTCATGTCGGTGTCCACGGTGACGCGGGTGCCGGCGCCGGTCTCGTGCAACTGCGCGATGATCGTCGCGGACGCGTTACCGGATCCGCGCGAGTCCCGACCGCGGGCGTCGATCACGGCGCGATGCTCCTGCGGGTCACGCTGCACGAACGTCGCCTTGCCCTTGAATTCACTCGTCACCGGGCCGACCTTGACCTTCACCTTCCCCAGGTAGTCGTCGCCTTCCCGCCCGGTCATCTGTGCCCCGGGCAGCAGCGGGGCAACCTCCTCGAGGTCGCTGAGTACCTCCCAGGCCTGCTCGATCGGTGCATTGACGGTGAACTCGTTGGCAATCTTCATGGCAGTTGCCTTTTCATCCGGTGGCCAGGACGTGCGCATAGTCGGTGAATGCGTCTTGAACTATTGTGCGGTCGTCAGGGGTCTTCGCGAGGGCACTCAAGCTTTGAATTGCGTCGTCGGGAACCAGATCCGCCACACCCAGGGCCGCGAGTGCGGACACCCAATCGATCGTCTCGGCGATTCCGGGCGGCTTGTCGAGATCGAGTTCACGGGCCCGGCCGACGAAGCGGGTGGCGTGCTCGATGAGGGGCGCCGTCGCCGCGGGGACCGTGCGGCGCACGATGGCGGCCGCCCGGGCCGGCTCCGGATAGTCGATCCAGTGGTAGAGGCACCGCCTGCGCAGCGCGTCGTGGAGGTCGCGACTCCGGTTGGATGTCAGCACGACGACGGGGTGCTGATCGGCCGTAAACGTTCCCAGTTCGGGTACGGTGACCGACGCCTCGCCCAGAAATTCGAGGAGGAGTGCCTCGAACTCGTCGTCGGCCCGGTCTATTTCGTCGATCAGCAGGACGGGCGGGGTCGGTCCCCGATATCTCACGCAATGGAGGATCGGACGCTCCAGCAGGAATTCCTCGGTGAACAGATCGTCCTCGGTCAGGCCGTCACCCCGCGATTCGGCCAGCCGGATGGTGAGCAACTGCCGCTGATAGTTCCAGTCGTAGAGGGCCTCGTTCGCGGTGAGGCCCTCGTAGCACTGCAAGCGGATCAGCGGGGCGCCGAGGACGGCCGCGAGAGCCTTCGCGGCGGTGGTCTTACCGACTCCTGGTTCGCCTTCGAGCAGGAGCGGACGGCTCAGCGCCGCCGCGAGATACAGAGCGGACGCGGTTCCGAAGTCGAGGAGGTAGTCCTCGGCATCGAAGCGCCGGATCACCTCCGCCACATCCGCGAACGGTGTCGTCATACCGCTTCCGTCCCCTGGGCGAACGAAGCCCGGCAACCCGGCCCGCAGAACCAGAAGTCGTCACCGCCGCGCCGCAGGTGGACAGTATCCGGCCGGATCGAGACGCGCATCCCGCACACCGGATCGACCGCTTCCGTCACCGCCGCCCGCGGAGGCGTATCGTCCTCGGGCGCACGTAGTCCCGCGGTGCGCAGTTCCTGCACCAGTTCCGCGGCGATCGACACCGCGATCTCCGCCGACGTCCTCGCCCCGATGTTCAGACCGACCGGGGTATGCACCCTTGCCCGCTCGGATTCGGTGAGACCCAGGGCGTCGAGGATGGCGCCGCCCCGGGTGCGGCTGGCGACGAGCCCGACGTATCCGACCCCGGCGTCGAGCGCCGCGCGGATGACGTCCGCCTCGGGTCCACCGTGACCGGCCAGCACCACGGCCGTCGTGCCCGTGAACTGTTCGAGACCGGCGTCGTCGTGCTCGACGGAGAACTCCAGCAATTCCGAAATGTGCGTCAACGCCTGCGCGATCGGTGTGGTGCCGTAAATCCGCACCACCGGCGGCGGCAGTTGCGGCTCCAGGAAGATCTCCATGGCGCCACCGGACAGGCACGGATTGACCACGACGGATGCGCCCGGCATCTCGGGGAACTGCACGGCCCCGTCAGGAAGGACCCGCAGCAGCACGCTCTCGTTGGTCTTCAACACACCCAGGGCGGCCGTGCGCACCGAGTTCTGCGCGCACTGACCGCCGACGAAACCCTCGATGGTCCCGTCCTGCAAGAGAATCGCCTCGTCACCGGTATGGCTGGACGTGGGTGGCTGCGCTCGCACCACGGTCGCATGGACGAACGGCCTGCGGTCGCGCACCAATTGCGCCGCACGCTCTTTCAGATCCATCGGGCCTCCTGCCGAGAGCCGGGCAATATTCAGATCGGTGGTGCCGCGCGGCCCTGCATGGCCTCCCACACCCGGGACGGGGTGAGCGGCATGTCGGCGTGCCGCACACCGAACGGGGCGAGCGCATCCACGACGGCGTTCACCACGGCCGGCGGCGACCCGACCGTCGCGGACTCGCCGATGCCCTTGGCGCCGATCGGGTGGTGGGGTGACGGGGTGACGGTGAAGCCGGTCTCCAGCTTCGGCACCTCCAGCGACGTGGGGATCAGGTAGTCCATCAGCGATCCGCCGAGGCAGTTGCCGTCCTCGTCGAATTCGATGATCTCCATCAACGCCATCCCGATGCCGTCGACGATACCGCCGTGCACCTGACCCTCGATGATCATCGGATTGATGCGGGTGCCGCAGTCGTCGACGGCGAGGAAACGCCGCACCTTCACCACCGCGGTGCCGGGATCGATGTCGACGACGCAGAAGTACGCGCCGTAGGGGTACGTCAGATTCTCCGGGTTGTAGCAGATCTGCGCGTCGAGTCCGCCCTCGATGCCCTCCGGCAGATCACCGGCGCCGTGTGCCCGCATCGCGATGTCCTGGATGGTCACCTTCGCCGACGGATCACCCTTCACATGGAATTCGCCTTTCTCCCATTCCAGATCCGCGACCGAGGCCTCGAGCATCCCGGACGCGATGATTTTCGCCTTGTCCCGTACCTTGCGGGCCACCAGCGCCGCGGCCGCGCCCGACACCGGCGTGGACCGGCTGCCGTACGTGCCGAGCCCGAACGGTGTGTTGTCGGTGTCGCCGTGCACCACGTCGATGTCGTCCGGTGGGATGCCGAGTTCCTCCGCGACGATTTGGGCGAACGTCGTCTCGTGCCCCTGCCCCTGCGTCTGCACCGACAACCGGAGGACGGCTTTCCCGGTGGGGTGGACGCGCAGTTCGCACCCGTCGGCCATGCCCAGGCCGAGAATGTCCATGTCCTTCCGCGGTCCGGCGCCGACGGCTTCGGTGAAAAACGCCATGCCGATACCCATCAGCTCACCGCGTTCGCGGCGTTCCTTCTGTTCCTCCCGCAACTGCTGGTAGCCGATCAGGTCCATGGCTTTGCGCAGGGTGGTCTCGTAGTCGCCGGAGTCGTACACCCAGCCGGTCTTGCTGGTGTAGGGGAACTGGTCGGGACGCAGCAGGTTCTTCAGCCGAAGCTCCGCCGGATCCATCTTCAGGTCGAACGCCAGGCAGTCGACGAGCCGCTCGACCAGATACACGGCCTCGGTGATGCGGAACGAACACGCGTACGCCACCCCGCCGGGCGCCTTGTTCGTGTAGACCGCCGTCATCGCGCAGTGCGCGGCCTCGATGTCGTAGCTGCCGGTGAAGACGCCGAAGAAACCCGCCGGATACTTCACCGGGGCCGCCGTCCCGTTGAACGCACCGTGGTCGGCCAGCACCTTCGTGCGGATCGCGAGCATCTTGCCCTCTTTGGTCGCAGCGATCTCGCCGACCATGATGTAGTCGCGGGCGAACCCGGTGCTCATCAGGTTCTCGCTGCGGTCCTCCATCCACTTCACCGGTTTGCCGGTCACCAGCGACGCGACGATGGCGCACACGTATCCCGGGTAGATCGGGACCTTGTTGCCGAAGCCGCCGCCGATGTCCGGGGACACCACCCGAATTTTGTGCTCCGGGATCCCCGAGACCAGGGCGTAGACCGTCCGGTGCGCGTGCGGGGCCTGCGACGTGGAGTACAGCGTCAACTTGCCGGACACCTTGTCGACGTCGGCGATCGCACCGCACGTCTCCATCGGCGCCGGATGCACCCTCGGGTAGACGATCTCCTGCTTGACCACCACGTCCGCCCTCGCGAACACGGCCTCGGTCGCGGCGGCGTCGCCTGTCTCCCAGTCGAAGCAGTGGTTGTCTGTTTTGCCGTCGAGATCGTCACGGATCACCGGTGCGTCGGGTGAGAGCGCCGTGCGGGCGTCGACGACAGGATCGAGCATGTCGTACTCGACGTCGATCAGCTCCAGCGCGTCCCGGGCCGAATAGCGGTCCTCAGCGATGACGAACGCGACCTCCTGACCTTGGAACCGCACCTTGTCGGTGGCGAGTACGGCCTGCACATCGTTGGACAGGGTCGGCATCCACGCGAGATTCTTCGCGGCGAGGTCGGCGCCCGTCACTACCGCGGTCACCTTCGGATGTTCCTGTGCCGCAGAGGTATCGATGCTCACTATCCGTGCGTGCGCGACCGGCGACCGCAGGATCGCCAGGTGCAGCATGCCGGGGAGGGTGATGTCGTCGACGTAATTCCCGAGCCCCCGGATGAAGCGGGGATCCTCCTTGCGGAGCATGCGGCCGTGGCCACAGGGTTTCTTGTCGTTGTCGATGATTTCGGCGTCGCCCGACGGCGGACGCGATTCGACGGTGGTCATGACTTACTTCCCGTGGTCGCGTGTTCTTCGACTGTCATCGGTGCGCCCTCGGCGCCCCGCGTCTTGTCCTCCTGGACCTCCGCGTCGAAGTCGCCGGCCGGTTCCGGCTCGGCGGCCTCGCCCGCCCGATGGTCCGCCGCCCACTGGATCGAGCGCACGATCGTGGTGTATCCGGTGCAGCGGCAGATCTGCCCGGAGATCGCTTCCCGGATGGTGGCCTCGTCGGGGCTCTCCTCCCGGTCGAGCAGTGCCCGCGCCGTCATCATCATGCCGGGGGTGCAGAACCCGCACTGCAGTCCGTGGCACTGCATGAAGCCCTGCTGGATGGGATCGAGTTCGCCGTCGTGTTCGAGTCCCTCGACCGTGCGGACGTCGTGCCCGCTCGCCATCGCAGCGAGCATCGTGCACGACTTCACCGGATCGCCGTCCACGGTGACGACACACGTACCGCAGTTGCTGGTGTCGCAGCCCCAATGGGTCCCGGTCAGGCCGAGCTGGTCGCGGAGGAAATGGACCAGCAGCATGCGCGGTTCCACCTCGGCGCTCACTGCCTCGCCGTTGACGGTCATGTTCACCTGCATGGCTATGCCTCTTCTCCGGTCGGCTCGTGCTCCACGTCGCTGCGGAGCACCCGGTCGACCGCTGTGCGGAGTGTGCGGATCGTGAGTTCGGATGCGAGATGGCGCTTGTAGTCGACGGTGCCGCGGGCGTCTCCGACGGGCTCGCAGGCCTGTGCGGCCAACCGTCCGGCTTGGGCGAACGCCTCCTCGGATGGGGGACGTCCGGTCAGGTAGTCGGCAATGTCCGAGAGCCCGGACGGATCCGGGTTCACGGCGGTCAGGCCGACGGCTGCCCGGGCTATCTCGCCGCCCTCCACTGTGACTGCGGCGCCGGCCGCGGCGATCGCCCAATCTCCGGTTCGCCGTGCAATCTTGGCGTACGCACTGGAACTGTGGCCGTGAACAGGTATTACGATCTCGATAAGCATTTCGTTGTGTGCGAGCGCCGTCTCGTACGGTCCGACGAGGAACTCGGACATCGGGATCTCGCGACGTCCGCCGGGCCCGCGCACCACGCACGTGGCCTCGAGTAGAGAGCAGATCGTGGCGAGATCTTCGGCCGGATCCGCCTGGCACAGCGATCCGCCGATGGTTCCGCGGTTGCGGACCACCGGGTCGGCGATCACCTTCTCCGCGTCGCGGAAGAGGGGGAACGCCGCCGCGAGTTCGTCCGATTCGAGTAGTCGGCGGTGCCGTGTCATCGCACCGATCCGCAGCCTCGACCGCTCGGTCGTGATGTAGCCGAGTTCGCCCTCGAGGTCGTTGATGTCGATGAGGTACTCGGGATTGGCGAGGCGAAGTTTCATCATGGGGAGCAGGCTGTGGCCGCCAGCGACGAGCCGGGCTTCGTCGCCCAGCCGGTCGAGCAGGGCGATGGCGTCCTCGACGCCGGTGGCACGCTCGTATTCGAAGGATCCTGGAACTTGCATTGTGACCTACCTCACAAACGTGGATCCTCTCAGCCTGCGCAAGAACCGGTGGTCCGTCAACCCCGGTAAACCGCCCTAGTCGACGCAGAATCGACGGGTTCCTCGTGGTGGATCCGGCCGCTCGACTCCATTAGTGGGCGCCCCGTGCCACCCCACCGGCGGGCGATGATCTCGGCGGCGATGGACACGGCCGTCTCCTCGGGGGTCCGGGCGCCGATGTCCAGGCCGATGGGGCTCGACAGCCGGTCGAGTTCGGTGTCGGTCAGACCGGCCTCGCGGAGGCGTTCGCGCCGGTCCTGATCGGTTCGGCGTGATCCCATGGCGCCGATGTAGGCGACGTCCGGGAGGCGCAGCGCCGTCTCGAGGAGGGGAACGTCGAACTTGGGGTCGTGGGTGAGCACACAGATCACGGTCCGGCCGTCGATGGCCTGCGCCTCGGCCTGCGCAGCGAGATACCGGTGCGGCCAGTCCACCACCACCTCGTCGGCCGTCGGGAACCGCGCGTGCGTCGCGAACACCGGACGGGCGTCGCAGACCGTCACCCGGTATCCCATGAAGGCGCCCTGCCGGGCCACCGCGGCGGCGAAGTCGATGGCCCCGAATACGAGCATGCGCGGCCTCGGCGCGTAACTGGCGACGAACACCTCCATGCCCTCGCCGCGGCGCTGACCGTCGGTGCCGTACGTCAGCACCGTGCTGCCGCCCGCCGCGAGGAGACCCCGCGCGTCGTCGGTCACCGCGGAATCGGCTCGGTCGGAGCCGAGTGAACCGCTCACGTTCTCGGGCCGGACGACCAGACGTCGCCCCACCCGCGCGGCATCGGGATGCGCGACAACGGTGGCCACGGCGACCGGCTGGTGATTGTCGATGTCATGGGCAATCTCACCGAACTCGGGAAAAGTGTTGCGCGACACCGGTTCGACGAAAATGTCGATGATTCCGCCACAGGTAAGACCCACCTCGAACGCGTTCTCGTCGCTGATCCCGTACCGCTGCAGCACCGGCGTGCCGGACGCCGTGACCTCGCATGCAAGTTCGTAGACCGCTCCCTCGACACACCCACCGGACACCGAACCGGACGCAGTCCCATCGGGTGCGACGACCATCGACGCCCCCGGCGGTCGCGGAGCGGAGCGGAATGTGCGGACCACGGTTCCGACACCCGCCGTCCCGCCCGCGGTCCACACCGCCATCAGGTCGGCCAGCACCTCGCGCATCAGCACCCTTCCCACTCGAGTCCGGACGTGTGATAGACGCTCAGGTACAGCCTATTCCGCCGAAGCGGGTTTGGTCCGGGAGACCGGATCTCACCCTCGCGGCCTCAGGTGCCTGCTGGGTGTTGCGGCAGTCGGAATTCCGGGCCAAGACCACAGGGGCCGCCTTTGTGGATCCGCAGCGCGGGGCGGGGCGGTGCTAGGTTGGCGCTGTGCCGATCACCGTGCTACTCGTGGACGACCAGGAATTGATGCGTATGGGCCTCAATATGGTGCTCGACGCGCAGGACGACATCGTGGTGGTCGGCGAGGCCGGCGACGGGGCGGCCGCGGTGGCGGCGGTCCGTAAACTCGAACCCGATGTGGTGCTGATGGATGTGCGGATGCCGGTGGTGGACGGGGTCAGTGCGACGGCGCAGATACTCGAATCCGGGGTCGCGAGCCGCGTACTCGTCATGACGACGTTCGACCTAGACGAGCACGCGATGGGGGCGTTGCGGGCGGGGGCCAGTGGCTTCCTGCTCAAGGACACCCCCTCGGAGGACCTGGTGTCGGCCATCCGCAGTGTGGCGGCCGGAGACGCTGTGGTGTCGCCGAAGGTGACGCGGCGACTGCTGGCCCGCTTCCTCGACGACGGCCCGGCTCCGCGCCGCGACCCGGCGGTACTGGACGTGCTGACCGAGCGGGAACGGGAAGTGCTGCAGCTGGTCGCCACCGGATTGTCGAACACGGAGATCGCGGAAAGTCTGTTCCTGTCCGAGTCGACGGTGAAGTCGCACATCGGCCGGATACTCACCAAATTGAATGTGCGGGACCGCGTGCAGGCGGTGGTCCTGGCCTACGAGACGGGCCTGGTGCGGCCCGGCTCGTAAGTTCGTCCGCCGCCGTGACGGTCAGGACGTGAACGTGCCGACGGTCGGGACCACCGTGCAGTTGACGTTGCCGGGATAGCTCACGGTGCCGAACATCGTGCCGAGCACCGTGCCCGCACCCGTGTCGACAATCTTCGACAGCAGCGGGGTGTTGATGATGGGCAGCCGGTCGTCGAGTTTCACGATCCCGCCCTGGAAGGTGTTCAGGTTGATCCAGGCAACGCTGAGATCGGACGACTGCGGTATCGCCACGTAGGCGGGAATTGCCTGGAACCGCAACTGGCCGGCGGTGATCGGGGGAAAGAGATTCGGTCCTGCCTGAGCGCTTGCCAGGGTGACGGTCGCCGGCTCGTCGGCGACACCGCATCCCAGGGTGGGGGACGGGTACATGAAATCCTGCGGAGTGGTGAGCCCGAGTTCGAGCACATCCTTCGGGACGAAGACGCTGGCGCCGAGGAGTTGGTTCACCGCGTTGCTCGCCACCGGCGACATCTCGGCGGCCAGCGTCTGCAGCTCCCCGATACCCCGGGCCGCGTCGGGAAGGGGCTGGGCCGAGGCGGGTGCGGCCGACAGCATGCCGGCGACAGCGGCCGATGCCAAGACCATCGTGGCACGGCGGAACAGGGTGGACCGGAACATAGCGGCTCCTTGTTGTGCGCGGGATCGGAAGACCCCCATCCGAGAGAACTGCATCACGGCACAACTCTCAATGTCAACTTTAGGGTTAGATTGTGAGCGGTTCGAGATCTGTGCCGGGAGAAATCTGGCGTCCTCGAACGTTGAACGGACAGACGGCCAGAGTGTCGGTATCCGCCGTTCGAAAGGGGGCGTCATGTACGCCGCAGTGTTTCTGCTCTACGTGGTGGTGGAGATCGCCGCACTCATCTGGGTGGGCGGCACGATCGGTGTGCTCTGGACAGCCTGCCTCTTCCTCGGTGGGTCGCTCGTCGGGCTGATGCTGATGCGCTCGCAGTGGCGCCGGGTGATCCAGGGGCTGCGTGCAGCCGCAGGCGGCAAGGGGTCGCCGGGTGCGGCGGTAGCGGACGGCGCCCTCGTGGCGGCCGGTTCGGCGCTGATGGTGGTGCCCGGGCTCGTCACCTCACTTCTCGGGCTGCTTCTGCTCATCCCGCCCACCCGATGGCTGCTTCGGCCCGTCGTCGTGCTTGTTGCCGGCAAGCGCGCCGCCGTCGTCGCGGCCGGCGCCGAGGCCTTCGCCCGGGCCCCACGTCGAGGCAGCGGTGAAGTGATCGAAGGTGAGGTGGTGCACGACGTGTTCAACGGTGAGGTGGTCGATCCGCAACCTCGAACCCCGACCCGTGATCCACGCCTTCTGCCCTAGCAGGCACACTAGGTGCCCGTGACTACCCAACTGCTGGTCGGCGGCCGAATCTACAGTTCCTTTGCACCAGACGCCACGTCGATGGCAGTGACCGACGGAACCGTCGTGTGGGTAGGCGACGACCGCGCAGCCCGCGCACTGCACCCGGACGCCGAAGTCGTGGACCTGGACGGCGCGTTCGTCACTCCGGCGTTCGTCGACACCCACGTTCACGTGACCGCCCTCGGGCTGAACATCGTGGGCCTCGACCTCGTCGGTGTCGGCTCGCTGCGCGAGTGCCTCGACCGGTTGCAGTCCTTTGCTCGCACCCACGACGACGCCGTCATCTGGGGGCATGGCTGGGACGACTCGAACTGGCCGGAGGGCGCCGGCCCCACCACGGCGCAGCTGGACGAGGCCGCGCCGGGCCGCCCGGTGTACCTTTCGCGGATCGATGTTCACTCCGCGGTGTGCTCCACTGCGCTGCGGCAGCTGGTCCCCGATGTGAACGCAACCGCGGGCTACTCCCCGGACGGACCGCTGACCTTCGAGGCGCACCACGCCGCCCGCACGGTCGCCCGGTCCCTGCTGACGGAACGGCAGCGGGCAGTCGCCCGCGCCGCAGCGCTCGACGCCATTGCCGCCCGCGGAATCGTCGCGGTGCACGAGTGTGGCGGTCCGGACATCGCCGGACTGGACGACTTCCGCGAATTGTTGTCCACCTCCCACGCAGTGGAGGTGCGGGGTTACTGGGGGCAGGCAGTCTCCGACGTCGAGGAGGCCCGGAAGCTCCTGCAGGACACGGGCGCTCACGCTCTCGGCGGCGACCTGTTCATCGATGGCTCCATCGGGTCGCACACCGCGTGGCTCCGCGAACCCTACGCCGATGCGCCCGGCACCACCGGGAAGAGCTACCTCACCGTCGACGAGATCGCGGCCCACCTCCGGGCCTGCACGATCGCCGGCATTCAGGCGGGCTTCCACGTGATCGGTGACGCCGCGGTCCGGGCCGCGGTCGATGCCCTCGCGCTGGTGGCCGACGAACTCGGCGGACCCGCCGTCGCCGCGGCCGGACACCGGCTCGAGCACGCCGAGATGATGAGCACCGAAGACGCGGCCCGCCTCGCGACGTGGGGTGTGATCGCCAGCGTGCAGCCCGCGTTCGACGCCCTGTGGGGTGGGACGAACGGTCTCTACGCGCAGCGTCTCGGCCGGGACCGGGCCCTCACCTTGAACCCGTTCTCCGCGGCCGCGTCCGCCGGAGTGTCGCTGGCGCTGAGTTCCGACGCTCCCGTGACCCCGGTCGAACCGTGGGCGATGGTCCGTGCGGCAGTCCAGCACCGGACACCGGGGAGCGGCATCTCGCCGCGTGCCGCGTTCTCCGCTGCCACTCGTGGGGCCTGGCGGGCCGGCGGGGTCCGGGACGGGCTGGCGGGCACCCTGAACCCGGGTGCCCCGGCGTCGTATGCGGTGTGGGATGCCGGTGAGCTGGTGGTCAGCGCACCCCAGGATTCCGTCCAGCGGTGGTCGACCGATCCGCGGTCCCGGGTGCCCGCCCTGCCGCGACTCGACGAAGACGCACCCACGCCGGTGCTGCTGCGTTCGGTGCACCGGGGGAGCGTCGTCCATGAGTGCTGACGGGGGAGCGTCGTCCACGAGTGCTGACGGCATTGCACCCCTTCGGTTGATCGGCGCCCGTGGTCTGCTTGTGCGCTGCGTCGTCTCGGTGGCCGCCGGGTTTCTGATCTTCGCCGGGTTTCCTCCCCGGCCGCTGTGGTTCCTGGCACCGGTCGGTGTCGCACTGCTCGTCCTGGTTCTCACCGGCGCGGGCGGGCCGGCGCCGCGACTCCGCGCCGGCTTCGGCTACGGCTACCTGGCAGGTCTGGGCTTCCTGGTACCGCTGTTGCCGTGGATCGGCGTGTTCGTCGGCGCCCTGCCGTGGCTGGCGCTCGCGGCCGCCGAGGCGGTGTTCGTGGGCCTGTTCGGGGTGGTAGCCGTGCTCGGGTCCCGGTTGCGCTGGGCGCCGCTGTGGATCGCGGCCGGCTGGTCACTCACCGAATGGTTACGTGCCAGCGTCCCGTTCGGCGGTTTCCCCTGGGGCCGGCTCGCTTTCGGGCAGTCGGAGGGATGGCTTCTGCCGTTGGCGAGTCTCGGCGGCGCCCCGCTGCTCAGCTTCGGGGTGGCCTTGACGGGCGCCGGACTGGCCTCCGTCGCCGTGACGGTGTGGGCTCGGGCGCACGGCGCGGCGGACTGGAAGCGACCTCTTGCCGGCGGTCTGGCCGCGGCCCTCGCTGCCACGGTGCTGTCGGTGGCGTTGGCGCCGGCGCTCGCCGACATGGGGTCGGGGGACCGGACGATCACCGTCGCGGCAATCCAGGGGAGCGTGCCCAAACTGGGGCTCGACTTCAACGACCAACGCAAACGGGTCCTCGACAATCACGTGCGGCGCACCCTCCAACTGGCCGACGAGGTGGCCGCGGGGGCGGCGCCGCAACCGGATGTCGTCGTCTGGCCGGAGAATGCGTCCGATATCGACCCGCTGCGTAACGCGGACGCGGCCGCGGACATCTCCCGCGCGTCCGACGCGATCGGCGCGCCGATCCTGGTGGGTGCGGTGCTGGTCAACGGCGACCGCACGACGACCAATTCGGTGATCGTCTGGGACGGCGACGAGGGACCGGGCGAACGACACGACAAACGCATCATCCAACCGTTCGGCGAGTACCTGCCCTACCGCGATTTCTTCCGGCACTTCTCCTCCTACGCCGACCGGGCCGGCAATTTCGTACCCGGCGACGGCGACGGCGTCGTCCACGCGAACGGTGTTCCCGTCGGGGTCGCCACCTGCTACGAAGTGGCGTTCGATCGAGCCTTCGAGGGGTCGGTGCGGGCCGGCGCGGAACTGCTCGCCGTTCCGACGAACAACGCGACCTTCGGCGATACCGAGATGACGTATCAGCAACTCGCCATGTCGAAGGTGCGGGCCGTCGAGCACGGGCGGGCGGTGGTGGTCGCTGCCACCAGCGGTGTCAGTGCGATCATCGCGCCGGACGGCTCCACCGTGGAACAGACGTCACTGTTCGTGCCCGCCGCCCTGGTGTCGGAGGTGCCGCTGCGGACCCAGCTGACTCCGGCGAGTCGCCTCGGACCTCTGCCGGAGGTTTTGCTCTGCCTCGCCGCCGCCGCCGCGGTCGTGGCCGCTCTGGTGCCACGCCGGCGCGAAATTCGCACACCGGCTCGAGGCAGCACCGAGACGGCGCCGGCAATTGCCGGCAGGGAGCATCCTCACGGCATCGAAGACCGAATCCGGGCAGAGGGGGGCACCAAGCGCACCGACTCTGGTGATCATTCCGACATATGACGGGCGGGACAATCTCGCCCTGATCATGGGATGCCTGGACGCTGCCGCCCACAACGCACGTTCTCGCTGCTGGGTTGGGAGTTACGAAACGTGACACCCATGCGCAAACAGGTGGTCAGTCCACATTCTGAGACGCCCTGAAACGGTTTGAACCGTACGTCCGATAGGAACCTGAAGCGTACTCCCGGGTAAGGTTCGGTAAATTCCCAGGTTCGCAGGTCACTATGAGTTTCTTGGGTGGCCGGTGGGTGCCATGCCCACCGCCGGAGTGGGAAGAGGACGAACAACGTGGGCGAAGCCGTGCCGAGTGGTGATGTGACCGCCGTAGGTCGGATTCCGGACGGTGCATTCCCACTCTCCACCGCTCAGCGGGGGATGTGGTTCGCCCAGCAGCTCAATCCCGACGTTCCTGTCACCATCGCGCAGTGCGTGGAACTAACGGGTGTCCTGGACGTGGCGTTGCTGTCGAAGTCCTTGATCACCGCCGGCCGTGAACTCGGCTCCGCCTTCCTCCGCCTGGTCGAGGTCGACGGAGTTCCCTACCAGCTGGTCGATCCAACCCTGGACGCGTCGGTCAGCTTCGTCGACATGCAGCACGAGCCCGATCCGAGGGCGGCAGCCATGGAGTGGATGCGGCAGGAGTACACCACTCCGCTCGACGTGTGTCGCGATCGGCTCGTCACCTCGGCGGTCCTGTGCACCGGGCCGGATCGTCATTACTGGTACAGCCGTGTCCACCACGTCGCGCTCGACGGCATGGGATCGATGACGCTCATCGACCGGACCACACAGCTGTACACCGCAGCCGTCGAGGGGCGTGCCGCCGCACCGTCCAAGGCAGCCGCACTCACCGACGTCGCCCGGGTCGACGACGACTACCGGCTCTCGCCGCGCTACCGCGCCGACCAGGAGTACTGGTCCGAGCGGGTGTCCACTATCGGTGAACCGCACAGCCTCGTCGACCGCTCCGCACCCGCGCAGGCACGAAGCCGGACAACTGGTGGGCAGATCCACGGGACCCTCATCGACCACCTCGAGGCCGCGACGAACCGTCACGACTCGTCGACGGCGTTCGAAATCGTCGCCGCGTTCGCCGCGTACCTTTCCCGGATGACGGGACGCGAAGAGGTCGTGGTCGGCCTGCCTGTCACCGCCCGTACCACCGCGCTGCTCCGCCGCTCCGGCGGCATGGTCTCCAATGTGGTTCCGTTGCGCCTGCACGTCCGGCCGGACATGACGAATGCGGCGCTGGTTGCGGCGGTCCGGCTGGAAGTCACCGCGGCACTCCGCCACCAGCGCTACCCGCATATCGACATGCGGCGGGACACGGCCACCGAATACCAGGGCTTCTACGGCCCCCTGATCAACGTCATGCTCTTCCACGACGAGATCACCCTCGGCAGCATTGTCGGCAGGCTCGAACTGCTGTCCACCGGTCCCATCACCGACCTCGCGGTCAACGTCTATCACGGAGTCGCCGGCACCAGCCTCAACCTGGACCTCGAGGCCAACCCCGACCTGTACTCCGAAGGCACCCTCCGTGCCCATCATGCTCGTTTCACCCGCTTCCTCGAGGCGTTCCTCACCTCCGACACCGACGAACCTCGACGGGTCGGCGATCTCGACCTCCTCGACGACGACGAGGGCCGCACCCTCGTTCCTGCTTCCGGCCGCGCCGGTTTCGCGCCCCTCACGCTGCCCGACCTCCTCGCGGGTGCCGTCCTCGGCAACCCGGACGGGGACGCACTCGTCGTACCCGGGCACGGGATCTCCGCCGACACCCTGAGTTACCGCGCCCTGGACGAAACGTCGAACCGGCTGGCGCGGTTACTGATCGACCTCCAGGTCGGCCCGGAGGTCATGGTGGCGTTGGCGTTGCCGCGGTCGCGGGAGTCGGTGTCGAGTGTGTGGGCGGTGGCGAAGGCGGGAGCGGCGTTCGTTCCGGTCGATCCGAGCTATCCGGCTGACCGCATCGCATTCATGCTGGAGGATTGCGGTGCGCCGATCGGTATCACCACCGCCGCGTTGCGGGATGGGTTGCCGGAGTGCATGCATTGGATCGTCCTGGACGACGACGAGTTTCGGGCGACCGCGGCGGCGTATCCGCCGGATGCGGTCACGGACGCCGATCGGACGCGGGCGTTGTCGGTCGATCATCCGGCGTATGTGATTTACACATCCGGGTCGACGGGCCGGCCTAAGGGTGTGGCGGTCACGCACCGGGGTGTGGTGAATCTGGCGGCGGACGAACGGGACCGTCTGGTGGTGTCGTCCGGTTCGCGGGTGCTGCATTTCGCGTCGCCGAGTTTCGATGCGTCGGTGTTCGAGCTGGTGATGGCGGTGTGTGCGGGTGCGACCCTCGTGGTGGCGCCGACCACGATTTACGGTGGCACCGAGTTGGCGGAACTGATCGCCGAACAGCAGGTGACGCATGCGTTTTGCACTCCGGTGGCATTGGCGTCGCTCGATCACCGCGGGCTGGAGCATCTGAAAACGGTAGTGGTGGCGGGTGATGTGTGCCCGCCGGAGTTGGTGGCGCGGTGGGCCCCGGGCCGGATCATGGTCAATGCGTACGGTCCGAGTGAGACGACGATCATGGCGTCCGCTACCGGACCGATGGTGCCCGGGCAGCCGGTCACCATCGGGTCACCGACCGTGGGTGTCGACCTCGTCGTCCTCGACCACCGGTTGCGTCCGGTCCCCGCCGGGGTGCGCGGCGAACTCTACGTCCTCGGCTCCAGCTTGGCGCGCGGGTATGTGCATCGGGCCGGATTGACGGCGGACCGGTTCGTGGCAAGCCCGTTCGGAACCGGCGGGCGGATGTACCGCACGGGTGACGTGGTCCGCTGGGTGTCCGCCCCGAATCGGCCTCCTACTCTCGAGTTCTTGGGCCGCAGCGATTTTCAGGTGAAGATCCGGGGGTTCCGGATCGAGTTGGGTGAGATCGACGCCGCACTGGCTGCGCATCCGGTGGTGAAGTTCGCCCACACGGTCGGCTATGACGACGGGAGCGGGAGCAGTCGCCTGATCTCGTACGTGCTGCCGGCGCCGGGAACCGACGTCAACACCAGGGTGTTGTCGGAATTCGTCGGGGAGCGTCTTCCCGGATACATGGTGCCCTCGTCGATCATGGTGATGGATACGCTCCCGCTGACCCCGGCGGGCAAACTCGACCGCAACGCCCTGCCCGCACCGGTTTTCGCCGCACGCTCGGCCGACATCGTGCGCCCGAGAACGGTCACCGAGGAGATTGTGCTCGGAGTCTTCCGCGACGTCCTCGGTCTCCCCGAACTGAGCATCGACACCAGCTTCTTCGAAGTCGGCGGAAACTCGCTGATGGCCACGCAGGTCGTGTCCCGAGTGAATGCCGCCTTCGGTGTGCGGATCGGGGTCCGGGATCTGTTCCAGTCGCCGTCGGTATCGGACCTGGCGGTCGCGGCGTCGAACGCCGACTCGCAGGCAGACTCGCGGCCGGTGCTGGAAGCGCGGGACCGCCCCGCCCGCATGCCCCTCTCCGTTGCGCAGCAACGGATGTGGTTCCTCAACCAATTCGACACGGCCTCGGCCGCCTACAACCTGCCGATCGCCCTGCGGCTCACCGGTGCGCTCGACCGGGATGCCCTGCGAGCGGCGCTCGGTGACATCCAGGAACGGCACGAGGCGCTGCGCACCGTCTTCCCCGACAACCCGGACGGCCCACACCAGCTGATCACCCCCGCCGTGAGCGTGCTGGCCGACACGGACCCGATCGACGTCGACGCCGAGTCGCTCACCGCCGCGGTGACGGCCCTCGGCGGTGCCGGATTCGACCTCACCACCGACACACCTCTGCGCGCCGGGCTGTTCCGGGAGGCGGCCGACCGGCACGTTCTCGTCCTCGTGGTTCATCACATCGCCGCCGACGGCTGGTCCATGACGCCGCTGGCCGCCGACGTGATGGCTGCGTACGCGGCGCGCGTCGCCGGTCACGCGCCAACCTGGGCGCCCCTCCCGGTGCAATACGCCGACTACACCCTCTGGCAGCGTGAACTACTGGGTTCGGAAGGCGACCCGGACAGCATGTCCGCGCGGCAAATCGCCTACTGGCAGTCCGCGCTCGCCGGAGCGCCCCAGATGCTCGAGCTGCCCACCGACAGGCCGCGGCCCGCCGAGATGTCGCATCGGGGCGGTCGTGTCGAGTTCACGATCCCGGCCGACGTCCACGGGCGACTCGTCGATCTCGCACAGAGCACCGGCACCACGCTGTTCATGGTCACCCACACAGCCCTCGTGGTGCTGTTCCATCGCCTCGGCGCCGGAACGGACATCGTCATCGGCACCCCGGTCGCCGGACGCGGCGAGGAGGCGCTCGACGCCCTGGTGGGCATGTTTGTCAACACCCTGGTGCTTCGCGCGACCGCCGAGCCGGGCGACACGTTCGAGGAGGTTCTCGACCGGGTCCGTGACGCCGACCTTGCCGCGTTCTCCCACGCCGACGTCCCGTTCGAGCGACTCGTGGAGGTGCTCAGCCCCGACCGGTCCGCCGCGCGTCATCCGCTGTTCCAGGTCATGCTCTCGTTCCAGAACACCGCGCCGACCTCCGTCGAGCTGCCAGGCCTCGAGGTCGCGGCGGCAGAAATCGATGTTCATGTCGCGAAATTCGACCTTCAGTTGACCGTCACCGAACGGTTCGGTGACGCGGGGGCTCCGGGTGGTCTCGCGGCCGGCTTCGATTACGCCACCGATCTGTTCGACGAGTCGACCGTTGCGTCGATGGCCGAGCGATTCGTGAACCTGTTGCGCTCGGTCGCGGCATCCTCTGCGACGGTGGTCGGTGATCTGCCCCTGCTCCACGCCGCGGAACGCGACCGTCTCCTCTGCACGTGGAACGACACCGAGCGCCGCGTGCCTGCGATGTGCCTGCCCGAGCTGTTCGACGCGCAGGTTGCCCGCACTCCGGATGCGGTGGCGGTGGTGTTCGGCGACCTCACGCTGTCGTATGCCCAACTCGATTGCCGCGCGAACAGTCTGGCGCGCTATCTGATCGACCGAGGGGTGGGGCCCGAATCGCGTGTCGGGTTGGCGATGCGGCGCTCACCGGACCTGCTGGTGGGCATGTACGCGATCGTCAAGGCCGGCGGTGCCTACGTGCCGGTCGATCCGGATCACCCGACGGACCGGATCGGGTATGTGCTCGACTCCGCACAGCCCGTCTGCGTGCTGACGACCTCGGCCGACCGCGGCGCACTTCCCGCGGGTTCGTCGTTCGTCGAGATCGATCGGATCGCGTTGGATTCCTGTTCCGGCGAACCTGTCACCGACACCGACCGACTGGCACCGCTCCGCCCCGACAACCCCGCGTACGTCATCTACACCTCGGGCTCCACCGGTCGGCCCAAGGGGGTGTCGGTGCCGCACCGCGGGATCGTCAACCAGCTCGTGTGGATGCAGGCGGAGTATGCGCTCACCGAACGGGACGTGTTCCTGCAGAAGACCGCAACTACTTTCGACGTATCACTGTGGGGTTACTTCTGGCCGCTGCACACGGGCGCGACGATGGTGCTGGCCACCCCGGACGGTCACCGCGACCCCGAGTACCTCGCCCGGGTCATCGACGAGCAGGGTGTCACGGTCACAGACTTCGTGCCCTCGATGCTCGACGCCTTCGTCGCGTCCGTGCCCGCCACCTCGTGCGCCACCCTGCGGCACGTCTTCGTGATCGGTGAGGCGCTGCCCCCGGAGACCGTCACGCGGTTCCGCGCGCTGTCCGATGCCGGACTGCACAACCTGTACGGGCCCACCGAGGCGGCAGTCTCGGTCACGTACTGGGACACCGCGACCACGGTGACCGGCACGGTACCGATCGGCGTGCCCGAGTGGAACACCCAGGTCTACGTGCTCGACTCGCGCCTGCACCCGGTTCCTCCCGGCGTTGCCGGTGAGCTCTACCTGGCGGGCGAGCAGCTCGCCCGGGGATACCTAGGCCGCGTCGATCTCACCTCGGACCGGTTCGTGGCAAATCCGTTCACCGCCGGACTGCGTATGTACCGCACCGGCGACCTCGTGCGATGGACGTCGGCAGGTGTCCTCGAATACATCGGGCGCACCGACTTCCAGGTCAAGTTCCGAGGACAGCGCATCGAGCTCGGCGAGATCGAATTCGTCCTCCGGGCACACCCGTCGGTCACCAGCGCTGCCGTGCTGGTCCATTCCGATCCCGGTACCGGCGATCACCTCGTCGCGTACGTCGTCCCCGAGCCGGGACACGACCTCGATACCACGGAACTTCGCGGGTGCACGGCTGCATCCCTGCCGGCGTACATGATTCCGGCAGCGCTGATGGTCGTCGACGAATTCCCACTCAATACGAGTGGAAAGCTCGATCGGAAGGCTCTCCCCGCGCCCGAATTCCGTGGCTCCGCCACGGAGTACGTGGCGCCGCGCACATCCGTCGAGGCCAACCTCGCGGAGATCTTCGCCGAGGTGCTCGGTCTCGACCGAATCGGCGTCCGGGACAACTTCTTCGACGTCGGCGGTAACTCGCTCGTCGCCACGCGGGTCACCTCGCGTATTCGGGCCGAGCTGGGTGCACCGCTCGCCCTGCGTGACCTGTTCGATGCCCCCACCGTCGGGGCGCTCGCGGAGCGGATCGAGGGAACAGTGCCGACGGCACCACGTGCCCCACTGGTCGCCGCCCCGCGTGCCGGACGGATTCCGCTGTCCCCGGCCCAACGTCGCATGTGGTTCCTCAACCAGTTCGATACCTCATCCGCGGCCTACAACATGCCCTTCGCCCTGCGGCTGTCCGGCAGTCTCGACGGCGACGCACTGCGTTCTGCGATCCGCGACGTCCTCGACCGACACGAGTCCCTGCGTACCCTGTATCCGGACTCGACGGACGGCCCGCATCAGGTGATCGTCGGCGCCGACGAGGTGTCCCTCGATCTCCACGCGCAGCCGATCACCGAGGCCGAGCTGCCGGCGCGACTCCTGGCGCTCGCCACCGAGGGCTTCGACGTCACGTCCGCGGTGCCGCTGCGCACGGCATTGCTGCGACTGTCCGTCGACGAACACGTGCTGGCCGTGGTGGTGCACCACATCTCCGCCGACGGATCGTCGATGGCCCCGCTCGCACGTGACATCCTGCTCGCCTACACGGCGCGTACGGCCGGGCGGGCACCGTCGTGGGCGCCGTTGGACGTGCAGTACGCGGACTACAGCTACTGGCAGGCCGAGTTTCTCGGCGACGAGACCGACGGTCGGTCGCGGGCCGCCGAGCAGATCCAATTCTGGTCCGCGGCGCTCGACGGCATCCCCGACCTGCTGGAGTTGCCCGCTGATCGGCCCCGCCCGGCCGTCCCGACGAATTCGGGTGCGACGGTATCGTTCTCGGTCAATGCTGCCACAGCGAATGCCGTCGCCGACCTCGCGGCCCGCTCCGGCGCCACGCCGTTCATGGTGTGGCACGCCGCGCTGTCAGTGCTGCTCGCACGGCTGTCGAACGCGGTGGACATCACCGTGGGCACGCCCGTCGCGGGCCGTGCCGAACCCTCCCTGCAGAACCTCGTCGGCATGTTCGTCAACACTCTCACCCTGCGCGCACGAGTATCCGGTGACCTGTCGTTCGCCGACGTGCTCGCACAGGTGCGGAACTTCGACCTCGCCGCGTTCGCGCACGCCGATCTGCCGTTCGAGCGTCTCGTGGAGGTACTCGAACCCGCCCGGTCCACAGCCCGTCACCCACTGTTCCAGGTGGGCCTGTCGTACGAGAACTTCGAACCGGGAGTGCTGGAACTACCGGGTCTCACGGTGGGCGCCGTCGAGATGAATCCGGAGATCGCGAAATTCGATCTGAACGTGACGCTCACCGAGATCCGAGACGAGCGCGGCACCGTGTCCGGTCTCACCGGTGCGTTCACGTATGCGGTCGACCTGTTCGACCGTGACACGGTGGAGTCGTTCGCGGACCGTTTCGCGCGAATCGTGGCGGCGGCGCTGGCCGATCCGGGCACGGCGGTGGGGGACCTGCCGGTACTGAATCAACGGGAACTGGTTCGCGTACTGCGCGAATGGAACGCCACGGACGTGGAGGTGACCGGGCGGCCCTACCTCGCCCGCTACGACGAGCAGGCGGCACGGACCCCTGATGCGGTGGCGGTGGTGTACCGCGACGTGTCCCTGACATATCGGGAATTCAACTTGCGGGTCAACCGATTGGCCCGCAAACTCATCGCCGAAGGCGCCGGAACCGAAACCACCGTGGCGGTCGCGGCCCGCCGGTCGATCGAATTTCTGATCGCCCTGCACGCCGTGTTGCGGAGCGGTGCGGCGTACGTGCCACTGGACGTCGACCTTCCGGCGGAGCGAGTGGCCCATGTCATCGAGGCAGCCCACCCGATCCTCGTTCTGACCGCAGTTCGAGGCGAGTTCGAGTCAGACTCCGGAGTCCGGGTTATCCGAATGGACGGGCTCGAACTCGACCGGTTCGACGATGCCCCGGTGACGGACCGCGACCGGCTGCGGCCTCTCGCGGCCGACAACCTCGCCTATGTCATTTTCACCTCGGGTTCGACCGGCCTACCCAAGGGAGTTGCCGTCTCGCACGCCGGTCTCGGAAGCCACTTCGAGTTCCTGATGTCTCTCGGCGCGCTGAATGAGACCGACCGGGTTGCCGTCAAAACACCACAGTCGTTCGACGCATCCCTCTGGGAATTGTTGTGGCCCCTGGCTGTAGGTGCACGCGTCGTGATCGCGGAACCGGACGGACACAAGGATCCCGACTACCTCGCGGAACTGATCGACACCGAGCAGATCACGGCGATACATTTCGTCCCGTCGATGCTCGCCGTCTTCACTGACGTGATCGTGCCGTCCCGGTTCTCGTCGCTGCGTACCGTGTTCGTCGGCGGCGAGGCACTGCCCGTCACTGTGGCGCGGCGGTTCGCCGCCGTCTCCGACGCTGCGATCCTCAACGCGTACGGTCCCGCCGAGGTCGCGCCCACCTCCACCACCTCGTGGGTGGACACCTCGAACTCGGGCATCGTCACCGTGGGCACACCGGTGTGGAACACCCGAGCCTATGTGTTGGACCAGCGGCTCCACCCCAGTCCTGCCGGAGTGACCGGTGAGTTGTACCTGGCCGGCACGCAGGTGTCTCGCGGATACGCGGGACGCCCCGACCTCACCGCCGAACGGTTCGTGGCCAACCCCTTCGACACACCGGGCGCTCGGATGTACCGAACCGGTGACCGCCTTCGCTGGACTGACCGGGGCGAACTGGAATACCTCGGCCGCAACGATTTCCAGGTGAAGCTGCGCGGACTGCGGATCGAGCTCGGTGAAATCGAGGCGGTACTCGAGGCGGCGGACTCGGTTGCCCAGGCCGTCGTGACCGTGTACGCCGGAGCGGCGAGCGAACAATTGGTGGCCTATCTCGTCGCACGTACGGGCGCCACGGTCGATCTAGAGGCGCTGACGGCGCATGCCGAGAGTCGGCTGCCCGAATACATGATTCCGGACGGGTTCGTCACCCTCGACGCCTTCCCGCTCAACGCGAGCGGCAAACTGGATCGAGCGGCATTGCCTGCCCCGGCCGTCGGTGACGTCGCAGTCGCTCGAATGGAGCCACGGACTCCGATGGAGGAAACACTCGCGGCCTTGTTCAGGGAGGCGCTCGGCGTCGACGACCTGGGGGTGAACGACTCGTTCTTCGCTCTCGGCGGCGACAGCATCGTGTCGATCCAGCTGGTTGCGCGAGCCAAGGCCGCGGGGATCG
Source organism: Rhodococcus sp. MSC1_016 (assembly GCF_023667485.2). Taxonomy (NCBI): domain Bacteria; kingdom Bacillati; phylum Actinomycetota; class Actinomycetes; order Mycobacteriales; family Nocardiaceae; genus Rhodococcus; species Rhodococcus sp. MSC1_016. The sequence goes on along the minus strand of NZ_JAMOZI020000001.1, from coordinate 2,476,131 downwards.
TATTCACCCCACGGGACGTGTTCGAGCGCAAGAGCATTGCCGCGCTCGCCGAAGTGGCTACCGTCGCGACGGCGGGTCGACTCACGCTCGCCGAACTGGCGGGTGGCGGCGTGGGGAACGTCGAGTTGACACCGGTTGTCCGATCACTGCTCGACCGGTCGGGTCCGGTGGGCCGGTATTCGCAGTCCGTGCTCCTCACGCTGCCGACCGGGATCGAGCGATCGGACATCGTGGCGACGGTGCAGGCGGTGCTCGACAGGCACGACGCGCTGCGGTCCCGGCTGGTCCGCGATGGTGCGGACGTACGTCACTCGGTGTTGCCCGCCGGTGCCGTCGACGCCGATCGACTGGTCACGGCGGTGCCGGTCAACCCCGACCTCGGCGACGCAGACTTCGATGTGCTGATCGATCGCGAACTCTCCGCCGCGGCCGACCGGTTCGACTTCGAGACCCCGGTGCTCACGCAGTTCGTCTGGTTGGATCGTGGTGCGACCGAGCCCGGGCGGCTCCTCGTGGTGGCTCATCACCTGGTCGTCGACGGTGTGTCCTGGCGAATCCTCGTGCCCGACCTCGTTGCGGCGGGAGGCGCCGTCGCAGCCGGTCACGCTCCGAACTTGCCGGAGGTCGGTACGTCGTTGCGGCGGTGGTCGCACGGGTTATCAGAGGCTGCCCGTCAGCCGTCCACCCTCGCGCAGTTCGACTACTGGCGAACCGTTGTCGACGCTCCGGACCCGCTCCTCGGCGACAGGGCTCTCGATCCGGTGCGGGACCGGACCTCGACCACGCAGGAGTTGCACGTCGAGCTGTCCACCGAGATCACGGGCACGCTGCTGGCCCGCGTGCCGGCGGCATTCCGGTGCTCGGTCGGCGATTCGCTGCTTGCCGGTTTCGCGGTGGCCCTCACCGAGTGGCGCCGTGCGCGCGGGGTGACCGCCGCCTCTGCGTACATCACCCTCGAGGGCCACGGCCGCGAGGAGTCGGTCGTGCCGGGCGCCGATCTGTCTCGTACCGTGGGCTGGTTCACCAGCGTGTATCCGGTGCGGCTCGCCCTCGAAGGGGTGGACATCCAGGACGCACTTGTCGGCGGCGCGTCGGCCGGCGCCGCGATCAAGGCGGTGAAAGAGCAACTCCTGGCGGTCCCGGACCGGGGCGTCGGGTACGGACTGCTGCGATACCTCAATCCGACGACGGCCCCTGTTCTCGCGGGCTTCGACCCGCCCCAGGTGGTCTTCAACTACCTCGGAAAGACCGGGATGGGCGACCTGTCCCCGGAGATGCGTGAGATCGGCTGGGTGCCGGATCTTGCGTCGTCGCGCGTCTTCTCGGGTGAAACCGATCACGACATGAGCGCTTCCGCAGCAATCGAGATCAATGTCGGAGTAACGGATACCGACGCCGGACCGCGACTCGGAGCTTCCGTGCGGTTCGCCGGTGAACTGCTCGCAGCCGACAACGTTCGCGAACTCGTCGATCTGTGGCAGCAAGCGCTCATCTCACAGATCGAGCACGTCGTCGCCGGATCCGGTGGGGGACTGACCCCGTCGGACGTCGGCACGGTGGCACTCACCCAGTCCCAGATCGAGGTCTGGGAGCGGGCGTACCCGACCCTCGAGGATGTGTGGGCGCTGTCGCCGCTGCAGGCCGGTTTCCACTTCCACTCGCTGTTGGCCGCCGAGCACAGTGTCGATGTCTACCATTCTCAGCTGCGGATGACCCTGCTCGGCGACGTGTCGCCGGATCGGATGCGGGCTGCCGCCGCTGCGCTCCTGGACCGGTATTCCAACCTGCGGGTGGTGTTCGCACAGGACGGCGACGTCACGGCGCAGATCCCCCTCGGCGGGGTGGAGCTCCCACTGACCGTCGTCGACCTTTCGGGCCGTGAGAGTGATTCACGCGAAAGGGAACTCGAGTCGCTGGTCGCAGAGAACCGGACCGCGCCGTTCGACCTGTCCGAGGCGCCGTTGCTGCGTCTGCTGCTCGTGCGCACGGGAGCGGAGCGGTACGAGTTGGCGATGACCAACCACCACATCCTCCTCGACGGGTGGTCCATCCCGCTGATCGTCCAGGACCTGCTGGTGCTCTACGCGACCGCGGGCGATCAGTCCGCGCTTCCGGCGGTGCGGCCGTACCGGGAATACCTCGACTGGCTGGCCCGCCGAGACCCCTCCGCCTCGCGGGCCGCGTGGGCACACGCGTTGGACGGCCTCGACGAGCCGACTCTGCTCGCGCCTGCCCGCACCGGCGGCAGCGTGACCGCGGACCCGGAGGAAGTTCCGATCCACTTCTCCGAGGCGGACACCGCCGCGATGCTAGCCTTCGCCCGCCAGCACGGCGTCACGCCCAACACGGTGATCCAGACTGCCTGGGCCCTGCTGCTCGGGCGACTCACCGGACGGGACGACGTCGTATTCGGCGCCACCGTCTCGGGACGCCCCCCGCACATCCCCGGGATCGAATCGATGGTCGGGCTCTTCATCAACACCGTCCCCGTCCGGGTGCGTATCGACGCCGACGAGTCGGTGGCCGAATTGCTGGCACGGGTGCAGGGGCAGCAGGCCGATCTGCTCGATCACCACTATCTCGGCCTGACGGAAATCCAGGCCCAGGCGGGGGTTGGGGCGCTGTTCGACACGCTCACCGTCTTCGAGTCGTACCCCATGGATCAGGCGGCGCTGCAGGCGCAGACCGACATCGCAGGCATGCGCGTGGACTCGGTCGAGGTGCACAGTGTCACCCACTACCCACTGAGCCTGATGGCCCAGGTCGACGACACCCTGCGGCTCGGAGTGGCCTACCTGCCGGACACCTTCGAGCGCGACGAAGCGAAGCTGATTGCGGCGCGGCTCGATTCGGTGATCCGTGCGTTGATCGCAGAGCCCTCTGCCGAGGTAGCCGAGATCACCGGATTCATCCCGGGCGAGTACACGCGGGTGATGCACGACTGGAACGCCACCGACCACTACGTGCCGGACTCGACGCTGCTGACGTTGTTCGAGGCGCAGGCGGCGCGTACACCCGATGCTGTGGCCGTCGCTTTCGACGGTGACGAGCTGACGTATGCAGCCCTCGATGCGCGCGCAAACCAGCTGGCCCGGCATCTGATCGCGCTGGGTGTGGCCCCCGAATCCCGAGTGGCCGTGGTAATGCGGCGGTCGCTGGAGCTGGTCGTCGGGATCTATGCCGTAGTCAAGGCCGGTGGTGCATACGTGCCGGTCGATCCCGATCATCCGGCGGAGCGAACGAGTTACGTGCTCGCGTCGGCGCAGCCGGTGTGCGTGCTGACCACCTCGGCCGACCGACCGGCCCTGCCGAACCGGATCCCCGTCTCGGCCCTCGACACTCTCGACCTCTCGGATGTCTCCGCGGTGCCGTTGACCGACGCCGAGCGTATCGAACCGTTGCGGCCTGCACACCCTGCGTACGTCATCTACACCTCCGGCTCCACCGGCAAGCCGAAGGGGGTCGCGGTACCGCACTCGGCCATCGTGAATCAACTGCTCTGGATGCAGTCGGAGTACGCACTTACCGATCGGGATGTGTGGTTGCAGAAGACCGCAACCACCTTCGACGTGTCGTTGTGGGGTTACTTCTGGCCCCTGCAGGTGGGTGCCACCATGGTGCTGGCCACTCCAGACGGTCATCGAGAGCCTGCCTATCTGACTCGGGTCATCGACGAGCATGCGGTGACGGTCACCGATTTCGTGCCGTCCATGCTCGACGTGTTCGTCGCTGCCGCCGCCGTGGGGTCGTGCCGGTCCTTGCGGCATGTGTTCGTCATCGGCGAAGCGCTGCCCCCCGCGACCGTCCTGCGTTTCCGGGAACTCTCCGCGGCCGGACTGCACAATCTGTACGGGCCCACCGAGGCTGCGGTGTCGGTGACGTACTGGAAGACCGGTGAATCCGACACCACGAACGTGCCGATCGGTGTGCCGGAATGGAACACACAGGTCTACGTGCTCGATTCCCGGCTGCGCCCCGTTCCCGTCGGCGTTCCGGGCGAGCTCTACCTCGGCGGTGCTCAGCTCGCACGCGGATACCTCGGCCGCGTCGATCTCACATCCGATCGATTCGTCGCGAACCCATTCGGACGCACGGGCGAGCGCATGTACCGTACCGGCGACCTCGTGCGATGGACGGCGGCGGGAACGCTCGTCTACATCGGACGTACCGACTTCCAGGTGAAGTTCCGTGGTCAGCGCATCGAACTCGGCGAGATCGAGACAGTGCTCCGGTCACACCCGGCGGTCACCGGTGCCGTCGTCTCGGTGTACTCCGACACCACCGTCGGCGATCATCTGGTCGCGTACGTCGTCGGTACACCCGGCGAGCTGGACGTTGCGGAGCTTCGCCGACAGGCATCGGAATCCCTTCCGTCGTACATGGTGCCGTCCGCGATCACAGTACTCGACGAGTTCCCGCTGAACACCAGCGGGAAACTCGATCGTAAAGAGTTGCCCGCTCCTGAATTCCACGGGAGTGCAACCGAGTACATCGCGCCGCGAAATGAGGCCGAGCGCACGGTCGCGACAGTGTTCGCTGACGTGCTCGGCTCGGGCCGGGTCGGCGCGCACGACAACTTCTTCGACCTCGGCGGCAACTCGCTCTCCGTCACACGAGTGGCGGCGCGGCTCGGTGAGTTGTCGGGCACCGGACTCTCTGTGCGCGATGTGTTCACCGCGCCGACGGTCGCGGAGTTGGCTCTTCGTCTCGCCGTGCCCACGGCCGCAGGAGACGCGCGCCCGGTGCTGGCCGCGGTGCAGCGACCGGCCCGGATACCGCTGTCACCCGCGCAGCAGCGGATGTGGTTCATCAACCAGTTCGACCCGGCCTCGCCCGCGTACAACCTGCCGCTCGCGGTCCGCATGTCCGGTGCTCTCGATGTCGCAGCGCTGGCGCAGGCACTCGACGACGTCGTCGGACGTCATGAGTCGCTTCGTACCGTCTTCCCCGACACGGAGGACGGACCCGCTCAGGTCGTCGTGTCCGCGGCGGATCTCTCGATGCCCCTCGAGGTGGTGGACGTACCGGAGGGCGAGCTCGATTCCCGGATGATCGCGTTCGCGTCGCGCGGGTTCGACGTGTCCGAGGACTTGCCTGTACGGGCAACGCTGTTCCGTACCGGTCCCGGCGAACACGTCCTGGCGATCACGCTGCATCACATCGCCGCCGACGGTTGGTCGTTCGGACCTCTCGGCGGGGATGTCATGACCGCGTACGCGGCCCGAGCGGAGTCCCGAAGTCCGGAGTGGATTCCACTCGCGGTCCAGTACGCCGACTACAGTCTGTGGCACAGGGCGGTTCTCGGCAGCGAGGACGAGCCGGAGTCCCTCGGCCGACGCCAACTCGAGTACTGGACGCGGACGCTCGACGGTCTCCCGAACGAGCTGAAACTCCCCTTCGACCGCCCACGCCGGACCGAACAGTCCTACGCCGGGGGATCCGTGGGCTTCACCATCACCCCCGAGATCCACAGCGGCATTGACCAGTTGGCGCGTGAACACGGAGCCACGGTCTTCATGGTGGCGCACGCTGCCTTCGCGCTCCTGTTGGCCCGCTTGTCCGCATCGGACGATATCGCCGTCGGCGCGCCGATCGCCGGACGTGGCGAACGAGCTCTCGACAACTTGGTCGGAATGTTCGTCAATACGCTCGTGCTCCGCACGCGCATCGAGAGCGCCGAGACGTTCGCGGAGTTGCTGACGCGGGTACGCGACGGCGACATTGAGGCATTCGGCCACGCGGATCTCCCCTTCGAGCGTCTCATCGACGTTCTCGACCCCGTGCGAACGTCCGCGCATCACCCGGTCATCCAGACTGCGTTGTCGATGCAGCCGACGGCAATCGACGACGTCGAGCTCCCCGGACTCCGGGTGCATGTCGAGGACATCGACACACGCGTCGCGAAATTCGACCTGCAGCTGACATTGGGTGAGAACATCGACCCTACGGGCGTTCCGTCGGGTATGCGCGCCGAATTCACATACGCCGCAGACTTGTTCGACACCGCTACTGTGCGCCGGTACGCGCTGCAGCTCGTGAGAATCCTTGAAACAGTGGTTGCAGACCCGACCACGGTGGTCGGCGACGTGAATCTCCTCGACGACGCCGAGAGGGCCCGACTGGCACCCGTTCGCGGGCCTGCGAGTCGACCTACTCGACTGCTGCCCGACGTTCTGGCGGCATCGGCGGCGGACTCGTCCGCGACCGCGTTCGTCTTCGGAGACCGTTCGACGACCTACGGAGAACTGGACCGGCGATCCAACCTCTGGGCGCGCGCACTGATCGAGGCCGGCGCCGGCCCCGAGACGTTCGTGGCAGTCGCGCTGGCCCGCTCGATCGAATCGGTGCTCGCCGTCTGGGCCGTTGCCAAGACAGGTGCCGCGTTCGTGCCGGTGGATCCGAACTACCCGGCCGAACGGATCGCACACATGCTCGGCGATTCGGGGGCCGCGCTCGGCCTCACGACGATCGAGTTCAGAGCCGGATTGCCCGACTCGACGCAGTGGCTCGTGATGGACGATCCCGACCACCTTGCGCTGGCGGAGACCCAATCCTCGGCGGCGGTGACAGCGGCCGATCGTCTCGGGCGGACGCACGCCGACCAACTCGCCTACCTCATCTACACGTCCGGATCCACCGGACTGCCCAAGGGCGTCGCCGTCACACACTCGGGGCTCGCGAACCTCCTCACCGAGCTGGCCGACGAATACGAACTCACCGCCGAGGCCCGGACCCTGCACTTCGCATCACCCAGTTTCGACGCCTCCGTGTTCGAGTATCTGATGGCCTTCTGCAGGGGCGCGACGATGGTGGTCGTTCCCCACTCGGTGTACGGCGGTGCGGAGCTCGCCGAACTCCTGGGCGAGCAGAGAGTCACGCACGCCTTCATCACCCCGGCCGCGTTGGCGTCCGTCGACCCTGCGGGACTCGATGAACTCGCCGTCGTCGTCGTCGGCGGCGAGGCCTGGGGTACCGACCTCGCAGAGCGTTGGGTACCGGGGCGGGCCCTGTTCAATGGATATGGGCCGACCGAGTCCTCGATGATGGTGACGCAGAGTGGACCGCTGATACTCGGCGAGCGGATGACCATCGGCGGCCCCGTGCGCGGTGTCGAGGCTTTCGTTCTCGATGCGCGGCTGCACCCCGTACCGCCCGGTGTGCCGGGGGAGCTGTACGTGTCGGGACCAGCGCTTGCCCGCGGCTACCACCAGCGACTCGGCCTCACCGCGGAACGTTTCGTCGCGAACCCCCACGGTGCACCCGGTCGGCGGATGTACCGCACCGGCGACCTCGTCCGGTGGGTCGAGTCCCGTACCGGGACCTACATTCTCGAATACGTCGGGCGCAGCGACTTCCAGGTGAAGATTCGCGGATTCCGGGTGGAACTCGGTGAGATCGACTCCGTGTTCCGCGCGCATTCTGCGGTCGGATTCGCCGCGACCATCGCCCATGACACCGAACCCGGGGTCACAGCGCTGGTCACCTATGTGTGTGCTGCATCGGGGAACGAGGTCGACGTCGACGAACTGGCCGCATTCGTCGGCGAGGCGTTGCCGGCGCACATGGTCCCCGGTGCGATCATGGTTCTCGACTCGATCCCGCTGACACAGGCAGGCAAGCTCGACCGCCGCGCTCTCCCCGAGCCCGTGTTCGTCAACCGTACCCGATTCACCGCACCCGAAACGGCGGACGAGCTCGCCGTCGCCGCTGCGTTCGCGGATGTGCTGGGCGAACGACGCATCGGTGTGGACGACAACTTCTTCGCGCTCGGTGGCAACTCGTTGTCCGCCACCCAGGTGGTTTCCAGGGTCGGTTCGGCGTTCGGCACCCGTGTCTCCGTTCGCACGCTGTTCGACAACCCCACTGTGCGTCAACTTGTGTCCGCAGTTGCCACGTCGGGCGCGGACGCGTCCGCGGGGCGCCCCGGCCTGACGCGGCGCGAGCGTCCCGGACGGATCCCGTTATCGCTGGCGCAACAGCGGATCTGGTTCCTCAACCAATACGATCCTTCGTCGTCTGCGTATAACATCCCGCTCGCACTGCGGATGTCGGGCCGGATCGACGTTCCGGCCTTGCGTGCAGCGCTCGTTGACGTAATTGAACGTCACGAGTCGTTGCGGACCGTGTATCCGGGTTCGGCGGACGGTGCGCATCAGGAGATCCTGCCTGCTGCCGTGGCAGAATTCGATCTCACACCGATCCGAACCAAGCCGGACCAGCTGATGCTCCGTATCGCCGAGTACGCATCCGCCGGTTTCGATGTGACCCGGGAGATCCCGTTCCGAATCCACCTGTTCCGGGAGAACCGTTCCGAACACGTGCTACTGCTCGTCGCACACCACATCGCTGCAGACGGATGGTCGTTCGGTCCGCTCGCCGCCGACGTGATGGCCGCATATGCATCCCGAGTGGAAGGGCTGGAGCCGTCCTGGGAGCCGCTGCCCGTCCAGTACGCCGACTACAGTGTGTGGCAGCGGGAACTGCTCGGTGCCGAGGATGATCCGGGCAGTCTGTCCGCTAAACAGATCGAGCGTTGGCGTGCGGCTCTGGACGGTGCGCCCGAGGCACTCGAACTGCCTACGGACCACCCTCGTCCCGCGGTGGCGTCGCATCGCGGCGAACGCGTGGACTTCGTGATCGATGCCGACATCCACCGTGGGCTCGTCGAGCGCGCCCAGAACAGCGGCACCACGCTGTTCATGGTCGTCCATGCTGCGTTTGCGACGCTCTTACACAGGCTCAGCGGCAGTACGGACATCGTGATCGGCACACCCGTGGCCGGCCGCGGCGACGAGGGACTCGATCCGCTCGTCGGAATGTTCGTGAACACCCTGGCCCTGCGCACACGAATTCATCCCGGCGAGAGTGTCGACGCTCTCCTGGCACAGGTGCGCGATGTCGATCTCACGGCCTTCCAGGACACCGAGGTTCCCTTCGACCGGCTCGTCGAGATCCTGCGTCCCACCCGGTCGTCCGATCGGCACCCGCTGTTCCAGGTGATGTTCGCCTTCCAGAACCTGCGACCGGTGACGCTGGAATTGCCGCAGTTGGTGGTGGAGGCCGTCGACTTCGATCCTCACATCGCGAAGTTCGATTTGGATTTGGCGCTCGCCGAAATTATGGACGACGCCGGACACCACAACGGGATCTCCGGGGCCTTCACGTTCGCATCGGAACTCTTCGAACGCGCCACTGTCGTGGGATTCGTGGACCGATTCTTGCGGATCCTGGAGGCGGTCGCTTCCGCTGACGAAATCGCCGTCGGCGATATCGCCATCCTGGGTGCGGCCGAGCAACAGTCCCTCGCACCGGTGTGGGGCGGGCCGCTTCTCGCGAGCGCCACCCTGCCCGAGCTGCTCGTCGCGGCCGCGGAACGGTATCCGGACTCGACTGCGCTCGTCTTCGACGGTGTCTCGATCGACTACAGTGAGCTGGATCGGCGATCGACCCAGCTGGCACGGGCACTTATCGGGATGGGCGTCGGCCCGGAAACCTACGTCGCAGTGGCCTTGCCGCGCTCTGTCGAATCGGTGCTATGCGTGTGGGCCGTTGCCAAGACCGGTGCGGCTTATGTTCCGATCGACCCCGCGCATCCGGTGGATCGGATCGCGCACATTCTGCGGGATTCGGGAGTCGTCGTCGGTGTCACTCGCGCCGAGTTCGCCGAACACCTTCCGGGTGTGACCGACTGGCTCGTACTCGACGACCCGGAGGTGATCCGCGAATTATCTTCGGCGAGCACGGAGCCGGTAAGGGACGCGGACCGCACATCGGCTCTGCACGTCGATCATCCCGCTTATCTCATCTACACGTCGGGTTCGACGGGTCTGCCCAAGGGCGTGGTGGTCTCCCACCGCGGTCTCGCGAATCTCGCCGGCTCGTATACCACCGCGGTGCGGGCAACCGAGGAGTCCCGGGTCGCGCACCTCGCGTCCCCGACGTTCGACTTGTCGGTCCTGGAACTGCTTCTGGCCCATACCTCCGGGGCCGCGCTGGTGGTCTGTCCGCCCGGTGTGTATGGCGGCGTCGAGCTACACGAGCTGTTGCAGTCCGAACGCGTCACGCACATGACCATCACCAATGCTGCTCTGGCGTCGGTCGAGCCGGAGGGACTGGACGATCTACGCTCGATCGTCGTGGGCGGCGACGCCTGCCCACCGGAGACGGTGGCGCGATGGGCCGACCGGGTCGAACTCGTCAACGGATACGGTCCCACCGAAGTGACGGTGGGCGCCACGTTCAGTTCGGTGCTCGGCCCGGGTAGAGACATCACCATCGGCGGTCCGCTGCCCGGGGTCGCCGCTGTGGTTCTCGATTCGAGGCTGCGGCCCGTGCCGGTCGGTGTCATCGGAGAGCTGTATCTGCTGGGGCCGGCTCTGGCACGCGGATACCACGATCGCGCCGCGCTCACGGCACACCGCTTCGTGGCCAGTCCGTTCGAGGCCGCCGGTGCCAGGATGTACCGCACCGGTGACATAGCGCGTTGGCGCGCAGTAGATTCCGGCATGACCGGCAGCATGACCGAAGGCACACTTCCCGGACATGCGATCGAATACCTCGGCCGCTCCGACCACCAGGTCAAGGTTCGTGGCCTACGTATCGAACTCGGCGAGATCGATGCCGCCCTCAACGCACATCCCGACGTCGACTTCGCCGCCACCTTGGGTTACGAGTCGCCATCGGAAACACGACTGGCATCGCACGTGCTCGTCGGTGCGGGCGCCGACCGTGACTCGGCAGCTCTGCTTGCGTTCCTGCGTCAGGCATTACCGGGGTACATGGTTCCGTCGGCGCTGGTGTTCCTGGACACCATCCCGCTGACCCCGAACGGCAAACTCGACCGGGGCGCCCTGCCCGTGCCCGACTTCGCCGCGGCCGCGAAGGAGATCGCGTACCGGGCGCCCCGGAACCCACTCGAGCGGTCGATCGCGGATGCGTTTGCCGAAGTGCTGGGCGGTACGGACATCGGTCTCGACACAAATTTCTTCGATGCAGGCGGTAACTCGCTCTCCGCGACGCGGGTGACGGCCCGGGTCGGTGCCCTGCTCGACATCCGGGTCACGGTGCGTGACGTCTTCGAAGCCCCGACCGTCCTCGCGCTGGCAGGTTCGCTGGCGCCGCGAATATCCGGGACCGGCGCCGGCGGTTCGGCCGGACCGGCTCTGGTGCCGCAGCCGCGCCCCGACCGGATCCCGCTGTCACTCGCGCAGCAGCGGATGTGGTTCCTCAACCAATTCGACACCTCGTCGGCGACGTACAACCTGCCCGCGGCCGTCCGGCTGACCGGATCGCTCGACGGTGCGGCACTGAGGTCGGCAATCGTCGATCTGGTCAGTCGGCACGAATCGCTGCGGACCGTCTTCCCCGATACGCGCAGCGGTCCCCACCAGGTGATCCTCGAACCCGGAGAGGTCACCCTCGACGTCGCACCGGTCCGGGTGAGCGAAGCCGCACTGCACGCGGACCTCCAGGAGTTCCTCCTGGCCGGGTTCGACGTCTCCCAAGCCGTGCCACTGCGGGTGAAGGTGTACTCGCTCAACGACACCGAGCACGTCCTCGCCCTCGTCGTCCACCACATCTCGGCCGACGGCGCCTCGATGGAACCGCTGATCCGGGACCTGATGATCGCCTACGCGAGCCGCGCCGCGGGCCGGGCGCCCGATTGGGCGCCGCTGCCCGTGCAGTACGCCGACTACGCGCTGTGGCAGCGGAAGGTGCTCGGCGACGAGTCCGATCCGGCAAGCCTCGCCGCCGCGCAACGGGAGTACTGGACCCGGTCGCTCGCCGGTGTCCCGGACCAGCTTTTCCTGCCCCGGGACCGGGCCCGGCCCGCGGTTCCGTCGCATCGCGGTGCTGCCGTGCGTTTCTCGCTGTCCCCGGACACCCATCGCGCCCTGGCGGAGCTGGCCCGGGCTCACGGCGCGAGTCTGTTCATGGTGGCGCACGCCGCCCTCGCGGTACTCCTGAGCCGACTCAGCACCACCTACGACATACCGGTCGGCACCGCTGTCGCCGGGCGCGGTCGCCGGGAACTCGACGACATCATCGGCATGTTCGTCAACACTCTCGTTCTGCGCACCGAGCTCGACCCCGGGGCCTCGTTCGTGTCGCTGCTCGGGCAGGTACGCGACGTCGACCTGGAGGCGTTCGCGCACGCGGACTTGCCGTTCGAGCGTCTGGTCGAAGTGCTGAGCCCCGTCCGCTCCACCTCCCATCACCCGCTGTTCCAGGTGGCGCTCGGCGTGGATACGGTGTCTGCCGATCGACTCGAACTGGACGGACTGTCCGTGGAACCGGTCGCCGCCCCGGTGAGTATCGCCAAGTTCGACCTGCACTTCACCCTCGTCGAACGGGTCGACGGCTCTGCGGAGCCCGCCGGCATCGACGGCGAACTGGTGTATGCCACAGACATTTTCGATGCCGGTACCGCGGCGGAATACACACTGCGGCTGCAGCGGATCTTCGAGTCCGTCGTTGCCGACCCGCAGCGCGCCGTCGGGGACATCCCCGTACTCGGAAACGACGAATACGAGGCGCTGACGCCGGTTCGGGGCGCCGACGCCCGCCCGGTGCAGATGCTCACCGAGATTCTCGCGGACGCGGTGGCCGCCGCTCCGGACGAACCGGCCGTCGTCTTCGACGGCCGAAGCATGTCCTACCGCGATCTGGACGAACGGTCGAACCAGCTGGCCCGACTTCTGGTCGATCGGGGCGTAGGACCCGAAACGCGGGTGGCGCTGGCACTGCCGCGCTCGTCCGAATCGGTGATGGCCGTCTGGGCGGTGGCGAAGTCCGGTGCCGCCTTCGTGCCGGTCGATCCCCGCTACCCCGAGGACCGGATTCGGCACATGGTGCAGGACTCGGGCGCAATGGTCGGCATCACCGTGTCCGCGGAACGCCCCCTCCTCCCGGATTCGATCCGGTGGCTGTTGCTCGACGACACGGCGCTCGAGCAGCGCTGCACCCACGAATCACGGCTGCCCCTCACCAACCGGGACCGCATGCGGCCGATCCTGCCCGACCAGGTGGCGTACGTGATCTACACCTCCGGGTCCACCGGGCGCCCCAAGGGGGTCGCGGTGACCCACCGTGGCCTGGTGAACCTGGTGACCGACGAACGCGAGCTTCTCGCGGTGACGTCCCGGTCCCGCGTCCTGCACTTCGCGTCCCCGAGCTTCGACGCCTCGGTGTTCGAGATGTTGATGGCGTTGAGCGCCGGCGCCGCCCTGGTGGTCGCGCCGCCGACCATCTACGGCGGCTCCGAACTCGCGGAGCTTCTCGCCGCGGAACACGTCACCCACGCGTTCTCCGCGCCCGCGGCCCTCGCCTCCGTCGACCATCACGGGCTCGACGACCTCGCCGTCGTGGTGGTGGCCGGCGACGTGTGCCCCCCGGAGTTGGTGGCCCGCTGGGCTCCCGGGCGTCGCATGGTCAACGCATACGGGCCGAGTGAGGCGACGATCATGTCGTCGATCACCGAACCGCTCCGGGCGGGCGAACCGGTCACGATCGGCGGGCCGAGTCGCGGCGTGCAGGCACTCGTGCTCGACGGGCGGCTGCGTCCGGTGCCGGTGGGCGTGCCCGGGGAGCTGTATGTCAGCGGGCCGAGCCTGGCCCGCGGCTATCTCGGCCGCCCCGGTCTCACCGCCGATCGGTTCGTGGCCGACCCCTTCGGCGAACCCGGGGCACTGATGTACCGCACCGGCGACCTCGTCCGGTGGCGCGAGGACCGGGTTCTCGACTTCGTCGGCCGTACCGACCACCAGGTGAAAATTCGGGGCTTCCGAATCGAACTCGGCGAGATCGACGCCGCGCTGACCGCGCACCCGCAGCTCGAGTACGCCACCACGATCGGTCACCAGCATCCCAACGGGGACACGTCCCTCGTCGCGTACGTGCTGCCGTTCAGCGGCGAGGACGTCGACCGGGTGGAGGTGGCGAAGTTCATCGGCGAAACCCTGCCTGGGTACATGATTCCGTCGTCGATCACGATCCTCGACGCCCTACCGCTCACCCCCGCCGGCAAACTGGACCGTGCCGCACTGCCCGAGCCGGTGTTCGCCGCCGCGGACCGCCCCTTCGAGGAACCCCGCAACCCGCTCGAAGTAATCGTCGCGGGTGTCTTCGCGGAGGTCCTGGCGTTGCCGGAAGTGGGAATCCACGACGGGTTCTTCGACCTCGGCGGCAACTCCCTGCTGGCCACGCAGGTGGTGTCGCGGATCAACGCCGCTCTCGACGTGCACGTCGGCGTCCGCGAAATCTTCGAAGCGCCGACGGTCGCGGCGCTCGCGGCCCGTCTCACCGAGTCCGCCCGCCACGGTGTGCGCCGCCCGCCGCTCGTCGCCGGGCCCCGTCCCGAGCACATTCCGCTGTCACTCGCCCAGCAGCGGATGTGGTTCATCAACCAGCTCGACACGGCGTCGCCCGCCTACAACCTCCCGATCGCGCTGCGGTTGACGGGGGAGTTCGACCTACCCGCGATGCGCGCCGCTGTCGCCGATCTGGTGGGCCGGCACGAATCGCTGCGCACCCTCTACCCCGACTCAGACTCCGGTCCCCATCAGGTTGTCGTCGACGCCGCGGGCGCGGTACCCGACCTGACCCCGATTTCCGAGCATCCCGACGACGTCCTCGAGCGGGTAATCGACTTCGTCACAACCGGATTCGACGTCACCGCGGAGGTGCCGCTGCGCGCCCGCATCTACCGCGTCGCCGCCGACGACCACGTCCTGGTCATGGTGGCTCATCACATCTCCGGTGACGGATGGTCGCTGGCACCGCTCGCGCGGGACGTCATGCTGGCCTACACCGCACGGGCTGAGGGGCACGTGCCCCAGTGGTCACCGTTGCCGGTGCAGTACGCCGACTACAGCCTGTGGCAACGGGAACTGCTCGGTGACGAGACCGATCCCGAATCTCTTGCCAGTGAACAGATTACGTACTGGAAGTCCGCGCTGGCGGGGATACCGGACCGGCTCTCGCTGCCGACCGACCGCCCCCGGCCCGCGGTGGCCTCGAACCGCGGCGCGCACGTCACGTTCACGATCGACGCCGACACCCACACCGCGCTACTCGCGGTGGCGCGCCGTCAGAACGCCTCGCTGTTCATGGTCATGCACACCGCCCTCACGGTGCTGCTGGCGCGGCTGAGCAACGACACCGACATCGCGGTGGGCGCACCCGTCGCCGGGCGCGGTGACCAATTCCTCGACGAGCTGGTCGGGATGTTTGTCAACACGCTCGTCCTGCGCACCTCGGTCGAGCTGGGTGGTTCGTTCGCCGACAATCTCGCTGCCGCGCGAGCAACGGACCTCGGCGCGTTCGCGCACTCCGACATTCCGTTCGAACGGCTCGTCGAGGTGCTGAACCCCGCCCGCTCCCGGGCGCACCACCCGCTGTTCCAGGTGGCGTTCTCGTTCCAGAACCTCGCCCGGACCGCCCTCGAACTCCCCGGACTGCACGTCGAGGGCCTCGACGTACCCAGTGCCGTCTCCAACTTCGATCTGCATCTGACATTGTCGGAAAGCTACGACCACGATCGGAACCCGGACGTGATCGAGGCGCAGTTCACCTATGCCACCGACCTGTTCGACGAGTCGACGGTGCAGTCCTTCGCGGACCGGTTCCTGCGGATTCTGGGATCGGTCGCCGGAGATGCCGATGTCGTGGTCGGTGGTATCGACCTCCTCGGCGGCGCGGAGAAGGTGCGAATCCTCGGTCAGTTCAACGACACCGCCGCTGAACTGCCGGCCGCCACACTGGTCGACCTGTTCTCCGCGCAGGTGGCGCGCACCCCCGACGCGGTCGCGCTGTCCCTCGGCGGCGTCGACGTGACTTATGCGGAGTTCGACCGCCGCGTCGGCGAACTCGCCCGGCACCTCGCCGACCATGGGGTGGGCCCGGAATCGGTGGTGGGGCTGGCGATGAACCGGTCCATCGAACTTCTGGTCGGGATGTACGCCATCCTGCGCGCCGGTGGTGCCTACCTGCCGATCGACCTCACCCACCCCGCGGACCGCCTCGCCTACGTTCTCGACGCCGCGGCCCCGGTCTGCGTCCTCACGACGTCCTCGGACGGTTTCGTCGTCGGCGGCGTGCCCACCATCGAGATCGATGGGTCATTCCTCGACACGCCGATCCCGTTCGACGCGCCGACGCTCGCGGCGCCGCGACCCGAGAACACCGCCTACCTCATCTTCACCTCCGGCTCCACCGGCCGGCCCAAGGGTGTCGCGGTACCCCATGCCGCCATCGTGAACCAGCTGCTGTGGAAACAGCATCGGTACCCGCTGGACATCACCGACGCCGTGGTCCAGAAGACACCGGTCACCTTCGACCTCTCGGTGTGGGAACTGTTCTGGCCGCTCGTCTCGGGAGCGCGATTGGTGATCGCCCGGCCGGACGGCCACCGTGATCCGGCGTATCTGGCCGACCTCATGCGCGAACATCAGGTCACCGCAGCGCCGTTCGTTCCATCCTTGCTCGAGGCGTTTCTTGCGACACCGGGTGCGGCGCAGCAGCCTGCCCTGCGACGTGTGCTGTGCATCGGCGAGGCCCTGCCCCCCGACCTCGCTGCTCGCTCCCGCAGCGCGTTCGGTTCGGCAGTTGCATTGCACAACCTGTACGGGCCGACCGAGGCCGCGGTGTCGGTCACCTCCTGGCAGCACACCGTCGACGATCGCGACAGCGTTCCCATCGGCACCCCCGCCTGGAACACGCAGGCGTTCGTGCTGGATGGGCGTCTGCAGCCGGTTCCGCTCGGGGTAGCCGGCGAGCTGTATCTCGCCGGCGACCAGCTGGCCCGCGGGTATGTCGCCCGGCCCGATCTCACCGCGGAGCGTTTCGTCGCCAACCCGTTCGGCGCGGCCGGCTCCCGGTTGTACCGGACCGGTGACGTGGTTCGCTGGCGCCTGCGCGGCACCGAGGGCGTGCTCGACTACCTCGAGCGCTCCGACTTCCAGGTGAAGGTGCGCGGATTCCGGATCGAACTCGGCGAGATCGAGTCGGCGCTGAGCGGATGCCCCGGCGTGCAGCAGGCCGTCGTCGTCGCGCATCAAAACCCGACGACCGGGACGGCTCTGGTCGGATACGCGGTGCCCGAGGATGGCGCGACCCTCGTCGTCGCAGACGTGCTGGCGGACGCGGCCCGTCGAGTGCCGGGCTACATGGTGCCCGCAGCGCTCGTCGTCCTGGATGCCCTGCCCCTGACCACCAACGGAAAACTCGACCGTAAGGCGCTGCCAATACCGGAATTCGGGACCGCGCACGACGAGTACCGGGCCCCGGAAACGGATATGGAGGCCGCTGTCGCCGCGGCATTCGGGGACGTGCTCGGGGTCGAACTCGTCGGCGCCGACGCGAGCTTCTTCGAACTCGGCGGCAACTCGCTGGTCGCCACCCGGGTTGTGGCGCGGCTGTCCGAAACCCTGGGACGCCGCGTAGAAATCCGCACACTCTTCGAGGCGCCGACGGTGGCCGGCCTCGCTGCGCTGCTCGAGTCGACGGAGAACGCCGACGCCGACCGTCCGCGCCTCGCACCGGCCGAACGCCCCGCACGCATCCCGCTGTCGTCGGCGCAGCGCCGGATGTGGTTCCTCAACCGGCTCGACCCGGACTCGGCCGCCGACAACATTCCGGTGGCGGTGCGCCTGTCGGGGTCCCTCGATGTCGACGCGCTGCAACACGCGGTCACCGACGTCCTCGGCCGCCACGAGTCGCTGCGGACGGTGTATCCGGATTCCCCGGAGGGGCCGCACCAGATAATCCTGCCCGTCGACCGGGTCGGGGGTGAACTGTCCGTGGTCAGCGCCGAAGAAGCGGAGCTGGCCGGGCTGATCGCCGCAGTGGCCACGACCGGGTTCGACGTCACCACCGAGGTCCCGTTGCGAGTACGGATCTTCCGGTTGTCCGACACCGAGCATGTGCTGGCGCTCGTCGTGCACCACATCTCCGGCGACGGCTGGTCGATGGCACCGATGGTGCGGGACGTGATGACGGCGTACGCGGCCCGCTCGGCGGGTGCCGCGCCGCAGTGGTCGCCGCTGCCGGTGCAGTACGCGGACTACGCGTTGTGGCAGCGGGATCTGCTCGGCGACGAATCGGATCCGACCTCGCTGGCGGCGCAGCAATTGGCGTTCTGGACCCGCACCCTGGCGGGTGCCCCCGACCAGCTGAACCTGCCCACCGACCGGCCACGTCCGGCGGTGTCGTCGTACCGGGGTCGAAGCATCGACTTCCTCGTTCCGGCCGCCTTGCACCACGGCCTCCACCGGACCGCGCGGGACGCGAACGCCACCCTGTTCATGGTGGTGCATTCGGCCCTCGCGGTGTTGCTGAGCCGGCTCGCCGGGACGAGCGACATCGCGATCGGCACCCCGGTCGCCGGCCGCGGCGAGCGCGCACTCGACGACCTGATCGGCATGTTCGTCAACACCCTGGTGTTGCGACAGCAGGTCGACGGCGCACGCACCTTCGCCGAGTTCGTGGCAGACATACGCGACACCGACCTGGCCGCATTCGCCCACGCGGATGTCCCCTTCGAGCGGCTCGTCGAAGTGATCAATCCCGCGCGGTCCACTGGGCGGCACCCGCTGTTCCAGGTGATGCTCACCTTCCAGAACCTGGACCAGGCAACCCTCGAGCTGGGGGAGCTGGCGGTGAGCGGTGTCGACCTCGACGTGGACCTGGCCAAGTTCGATCTGCAGCTGACGCTGATGGAACGCTTTGACGCCGACGGCCGCGCGGACGGGATCACCGCCCGGCTCACCTACGCCTGCGATCTCTTCGAGGAATCGACCGTGCACGTCTTCGGTGAGCGCTTCCTGCAAGTGCTCGCCTCCGCCGTCGACGATCCGGGTGTTCCGGTCGGCGACATCGACGTCCTCGGCGCCGGTGAACGGAAGCAGATCGTCGGCATCAACGCGACGTCGCACGACGTCCTGGCAGGAACCCTGCCGTCGCTCTTCGGTGCGCAGGTCGCCGCCACCCCGGACCGCACCGCCCTGGTTTTCGACGGGGAGGAGTTGACGTACGCCGAGTTCGATGCGCGCGCGAACGCGCTTGCGCGCCGACTGATCGAGCAGGGTGTGGGCCCCGAATCGGTGGTCGCAGTGGCCATGCGCCGCTCCGTCGAACTGCTGGTGTCGGTCTACGCCGTCGGAAAGGCGGGCGGCGCCTACCTTCCCGTCGACCCCGATCACCCGGCCGAACGCACGGCCTCGGTCCTCGCGACAGCGGCACCGGTGTGTGTGCTCGTCGACGGTGAGACCGTGGACACCGCGGTGCCGGTCATCGACATCGCCGCCGAGGATTTCACCGGATACAGCCGGGTCGCCGTCACCGACCGCGAACGGCTGGCACCGCTGTCGTCGGCGAACACCGCGTACGTCATCTTCACGTCAGGATCGACCGGCCGGCCCAAAGGCGTCGCCGTCACCCACGGTGCGATCGTGAACCGGCTGCTCTGGATGCAGCACGAATACGGACTCACCGCCGAAGACGTCGTTCTGCAGAAGACTCCGACCACGTTCGACGTGTCGGTGTGGGAATTGTTCTGGCCGCTACAGGTGGGCGCCGGCCTGGTGGTCGCCGCACCCGACGGGCACCGCGATCCGCGGTATCTGTCCAGGCTCGTCCGGGAACATCGCGTGACGACGATTCACTTCGTGCCGTCGATGCTCTCCGTCTTCCTCGCCGAACCCTCTGCCGCGCAGTGTGAGTCGCTACGGTTGGTGTTCTGTTCGGGTGAGGCTCTCACTCCGGAGCAGGCGCAGCGGTTCCGGTCGGTCAGTCGGGCAGACCTGCACAATCTGTACGGCCCCACGGAGGCGGCGGTCGACGTAACCTACTGGAACACAAGTGCCGCCGACCTCTACGCGGTGCCCATCGGGCGTCCGGTGTGGAACACCCAGCTCCACGTCCTCGATGCGCGGTTGCATCCGGTGCCCAATGGTGTGGTGGGGGAGTTGTACCTGGCTGGAGACCAGCTGGCGCGCGGCTATCTCCGGCGGCCGGACCTGTCGGCGGACCGCTTCGTCGCCAACCCCTACACGCCGGGGGCACGCATGTACCGGACCGGTGACCTCGTGCGACGCCGGGGCGATGGAGCGTTGGAGTATTTGGGCCGCAGTGACTTCCAGGTGAAGCTGCGCGGCCAGCGCATCGAACTCGGCGAAATCGAAACAGCCCTCGAAGCGCATCCGGACGTCAGCCAGGCGGTGGTGGTCGTGCACCGCGACTCGCGCGGGGACGAGGCACTGATCGCGTACCTGGTGCGAGGGCACTCACCGAGTTCACCCGACGTGCGCGCCCACCTGTCCACGCGGCTCCCGTCGTACATGATCCCGGCGCACGTCGTCGAGCTCGGCGCCCTCCCGCTGTCGGCGAACGGCAAACTCGACCGCGCCGCGCTGCCCGTACCGGAGCTGTCCTCGGCTGCCGTCGAATACGCGGCGCCTCGCACCGCGGCCGAGAAAATGGTTGCCCGCGTCTTCGAGGAAGTGCTCGGCCTGGAACGGGTGGGCCGCACGGACAACTTCTTCGATCTGGGCGGCAACTCGCTGATCGCGACCCGTGTCGCCTCCGCACTCGCCGATGAACTGGCAAGCGACTTCCCGCTCCAGTGGATGTTCAGCGACCCCACGCCGCAGTCGCTGGGGGAGCGGATCGCGAAGTCGACGGCGGACGGCGTCCTCGACACCGGTGCGTCCCTCGACGTCCTGCTGCCGATCCGCACCCGCGGAGCGGCGGAACCGCTGTTCTGCGTCCACCCCTTCATCGGGCTCGCGTGGAGTTACGCCGGGTTGAGTGGGCACCTGACCCAGGATCGGCCGATCTACGGGCTGCAGTCCCCGGCACTCACCGAGGACGAGGCGCCGCTCGCGTCGATCACCGAGTTCGCCGCGCGGTATGTGCGCGAGATCCGCTCGATTCAGCCACACGGCCCCTATCACCTGCTCGGATGGTCCCTCGGTGGCGTGATCGCCCAGGAAATGGCCGTACAGCTGCAGGCATCCGGCGAGAAGGTCCGACTCCTCGGGATGCTCGACAGTTACGTCGGGCTCGATCGCAGTGCGAGCGCCGAGAACCCCGCTACCGTGGCGGACCTCCTGGGCGGCTTCGGTCTCGAACTGCCCACGACGGGCGGATTCGACGAGCTCGCGCCGGACGGCATATTCGACGCAGAGCGAGCCGCAGCGCTCCTCGGGGCGATTGGGGGACCGCTGGCGAGCCTCACCGCGCCGCAACTCGCCCGTATCTACGCAAACGCGCAGCGGGCGCCGGAGCTGATCGAT
Source organism: Rhodococcus sp. MSC1_016 (assembly GCF_023667485.2). Lineage (NCBI taxonomy): Bacteria > Bacillati > Actinomycetota > Actinomycetes > Mycobacteriales > Nocardiaceae > Rhodococcus > Rhodococcus sp. MSC1_016. The sequence continues at coordinate 2,454,838 of NZ_JAMOZI020000001.1, read as the reverse complement.
CGGCACCAGCCGCGGATGTTCGACGGCGACCTCGTATTCTTCACCGCTGCCCTGGACGACGGATTCCACATCGATCCGGTGACGTGCTGGAAGCCTCACGTCGGCGGCGACATTTACGAGCACCCCGTCGACGCGACGCACTGGACGATGACCACGCCGGAGGCGCTCGCGGTGATCGGGCCGCACCTCGCGACACCCGGTCCGGTGCGTGATGCCATCAGCGGACCCGATGGCAACGACCCCGACGACAGCGAGGAACGGCAGCCGTCCGTCCGCTAGGTGGACCGAGAGCGTCGCCCAAGTTCGATGTCAGTCGTCTCGACTTCGTGTCAGCGGCCGTAGCAGTTTCTCGAACTCGTGTCGGCAAGAATGTCTGAACCTGCACATTGGTGCAGGAAAGAGCGCTTCTCTCCCGAAGGGCGCCACCGGCAAGGTCCTCGAGCACGAACTGCGCCGAGGCTGAATTCGCTCCGGCTCACCGCCGCTACGGCGGAGAAATGAGCCGGATCACCCCGTCGAGTATCTGCTCGATCTTGTCGGCGCCGAAGTTGTGGGGCTCGAGGGGGGCGATGATCGCCAACCCGTCACCCATCGCCCCGATTTGATCGACGAGAATCACCGCGGATACGTCATCGCGGATCGTGCCGCGCCGCTGGCCTTCCCGGACAACATCGGCGAAGCGCGCACGATAACTCGCGTATCGCCGAGCGATGGTCTCCCGCAATTTCGCGTCGAATTGCGTATTGGCCAGCAGTTGCGACATCACATGGGAGAATTCCGGCTCCCCGACCGACATTTCCAGCCATTGCTGCAGCAGTCCACGGATATCTGCCTCCGGTGCGACGGCATCGAGCAGTGTGTCGTACCGGTCGAAGCGGCTTTCCGCGAGCGCGTGGACGAGGTCGCTCTTATTGGCGAAATAGTAGGTCACCGCCCCCGTCGTATATCCAGCGCGTTCGGCGACTTTTCGAAGCGACGCTCTCGCGAACCCCTGTTCGGCGATGACGCTGGTTGCCGCTCTGAGCAGCTCCGCCCTCTTCTCCTCGCGATCGCCTACCGGGCGCCCGGGTCCTCGCATCGGTCGTGCCGTGTGATCGGCACCACCCGGGTCGTTCGTCTGCGTCAGCATGGTCCCCATCATCACATCGCCGCCGCCCCGGATCGACCCGCGGGCATCTGCACGGTGCCGAACAGCGTTCCACCGCGGTTTCGGTTCCTGGCGACAACGGGCCGCCGGGCCTTTCCAGACCGGGCGGCCCGCGTGTACGCGACTGTGGTCAGTCGGCAGGTCACAACTCGCGCGCCGAGACTTCTTCCAACGATTTGTTGGCCGTCTTCGGGCCGAACCCGAACACTATGATCGCGGACACGATATACACCGCGGCTGCGCTGATCATCAGGCCCGACCGGTCGAGACCCCATTCGTCTGCACTGTAGATGGCGGCGCCGAGCACGCCTGAGAGAACGCCACCCAGTCGGCCGAGACTGAAAATGACGCCGGTTCCCAGACCTCGGGCCTCGGTGGGCATTGTTTCGGGAATGTAGGCGTAATAGACGGAGAACACGACACCGGTGAGAATGCCCGCGGCACCGCCCGCGATGGCGACCACGACATCGCTGGTAGCGAGCCCGAGCGCCAGGATCGGGAACGCCGAAGCCGTCGACGACCAGAGAATCAGCGTTTTACGCTCCATCCGGTCGATCAGCAACACGGTGACTAGTGGAGTGAGCGCATACACGAGTGACCAGACGAACTGGAGTGTGTAGGCGTCGGTCTCGGAGTATTGCAGCGAGTCGACCAGCACATAGACCGACCAGTTCTGATACATGTAGAGCCCGAGCGTGGCGCCGAACCAGCCGAAGCCGACGACGGCGACCAGCCGAAGCATTTTCTTGTTTCGCATCAGTTCGCGCAAGGTGTATTGGGTGCCGGTTTCGATGCGTACGATGGGCTCCGGCAGCGGTTTACCCGCGTGCCGGGCAATGCCTTCCAGGTCGGCGACCTGCTTGTCGGCGGCGTCGAGATTTCCTTGGCCGACCTGCCAGCGCACCGATTCCGGGAGCAACAGGCGGATGGCGGGGGCGATCAGCAAGCCGATTGCGCCGAATAGGAACAGGTAGCGCCACGTTCCTGGCGCGCTGTTGGGCAGCATGTACAGCGACAGGGCGCCGAGGATGGGCGCGGTGAGGGTGAAGGCGATCGTGGCGATCGCGACGAAGCGTCCCCGCGATTTCGACGGGAACATCTCGGCGATGTACACGAGCAAGACCGAGGTCGCCGCCTGCACACCTATGCCGGTGATGATCCGGGAGACCAGGAGCCAGGAGTATTCGGGTATTGCCGCCGACATCAGTGAGGCGAGGGAGTAGACCACTGTCGCCCACACCAACACGGGGCGGCGACCGAACCGGTCGGCCAGTCGCCCGCCGATGAGCGCGCCGACGAGCATGCCGACGAAGAAGGCGCTGCCGATGGTGCCGATCTGGCCGGTGGTGAGATTCGCGTCGGATTGCAGTGCCGGTGCGATGTAGATGAAAAGCCCGTTGTCGTAGTACTCGATCATCAAATTGATCGCGATGAGGGCAATCCACAGGAGGTGTGGTTTCAGTACCGGGAGCCGGTCCAGTCGGGCGACGATGTCGGGTCCGTGCAGGGGTGGGCTGACACGGTCGGTAGTGCTGGGCTGCTGTGTCAAGGTGTGCTCACTGATGTCGATCACACCGTCGCGGTGTGATGGGGATGGAGGCGTCGATACGTGGGGGACGCCTGCGAGCGGAACGGTCTCCCTCGCCGGGGCTCCGGCCCCCTGTTCGGGTGACGCACGCCACATTATCGACTCGCCATGATTAACGCAACAGTGGTTATGTAAACTCCGAGTTGCCGGCCGCGGAGTCGGCTCGTCATGAGCCTGTCGGCGGTCGGGCCCTGAGAAGTGAGCAGGTGAGGTGGATGGGCACATCGCAGGTCATCGGAATCCCGTTGCGTTGGAACGACGTCGATGCGTATCGGCACGTCTCGCACGTGGCCCTGGTGGCAATCCTCGACGATGGTCGGGGCCGCTGGCTCGACAGCGTCGTCGGCTCCCTGCTTCCGGGGTGGGGGTATGTCGTCGCCCGGCTCGAGCTGGACTTCCGGGCCCCCGCCTCACTCGGCGAACGGGTGCTCTTCGGCTCGTTCGCGGTGGAGCACATCGGCTCGTCGAGCATCAGACTGCAGGAGCGACTGACGACCGATTCGGGCACGGTGGTGGTCGAAGCTGTCAGCGTGATCGTCGCCTGGGATCAGGACGAGGCGGTCGGCCGCCCACTGACCGGTGCGGAGAAGGCAGCACTCGCCGAGCAATCGGCGTCCCTCAGCCCCTGGCTCGGCTCGGCGCCGTAACACCGTAAACGTGTGGGTGTCGGATTCGGGCCAGGTCGAACTCGCGGGCACCGGAGCCGATACCAGCTGTGAGCCGTCGCTTCGGTCCCGGCCAATCGCCGTTCAGATTCGGCTGCGTAGATCGTGCGTGATGTCGGCCGTGGAGCCCTGGGCTGCAGTGTGTTTCCTTTTACAAAACAGATGTTGTGCAAATGCCGTCTACCCGTTAGCGTGGTCTGCGTCACCCCCTAGGAATTAGGAGACTCCCATGATCGACGAATCCGTCAAGAAGGCCTTCTGGGAAGACGGCGCCACCGTTGTCCGCAACTTCCTCAACCCGGAACAGCTCGCGGAGCTGTACGAGGTCTTCAAGTGGAATGTGGCCAACCCGGGCCCGTTCGTCTTCCGTCGCCTCGACGGCACGAGCCTGCAAACCCACATCGACAACGCCAACCCGGCCGCGAAGGAACGGCTCGACGAACTGGTGACCCGGCTTCCGTTCGGCGAGTTCTTTGCCGAGCTGTGGGACTCCGAGCACGTCTGGTACTACGCCGAAGAGGTGTTCGTGAAGGAGAACGGCGCGAGCGGCCGCGGCCCATTTCACCAGGACACCTCGAACCTGCCGTGGGCGGGCCCGGACTGGGGCAACGCCTGGATCTCGTTCCAGCATGTCCCCAAGAAGAACTCGCTGGAAATCGTGCGTGGCAGCTGGAAGGGCATCGAGTACGACGGTGCCAGCTTCGCCAACGCCGACGACCCCACCGAACCGCTGTACGGCGACGGATCGCTGCCGCGGCTGCCGTGGATAGACAAGGACCTGGAAAAGGACCCGAACTCCTGGGATCTCGTCTCGTTCGAAGTCAACCCCGGCGACGTGGTGTTCCTGCACCCCCGCTCGCTGCACGGCGGCGCTGCGGTCGATGCCGATTGCCCCGATCGCCACACCCTGGTGCTGCGATTCTTCGGTGACGATGCAACGTTCCGCGAACTGCCGCAGTCGAACCCGCGCTACGCGCGCAACGGCGTGCTGTTCACCGACGAGATGGCAAAGCTGAACGCAGGCAACCCGTTCCGCTCGCCGGTCTTCCAGCAGCTCGTCTAATCCATCCCAGAACAGGAGATCCTTTCCCGATGTCGAAGCGTCAGAACTTCAATCCCGGACCGCGTGCCGAGCGTTACCACAATGACCTGCACTTCTCGACGGCCACCCGCGTCGGTGACCTGATCTGGGTGTCCGGTCAGGTCGGCATCGACCCGGCCACCTCGGCGCCCGCCGACGGCATCGAGGCCCAGGCCCGGTTCGCGTTCGACGGCGTCAAGCAGGCCCTCGAAGCGGCCGGGTCCTCGATGGACAACATCCTCGAACTGCTCACCTATCACACCGATATGGCCCGAGACGGTGAAATTTTCGGCCGGGTCAAGGACGAATACATCAAGGAACCGTACCCGTGCTGGACCGGCGTCGGAGTCACACACCTCGCCCGCCCGGAGCTGCTGTGTGAAGTCCGCGTCATCGCCTACGCCAACGACTGAGGAGCGGTAATGAATTCGACGCAGTCACGCCGGGTCGGACTTTACGGAACCGGACGCGCCGCCGCCCAGCTCGTCGGCGCCATCGAGGCGAGCCCGCACACGCTGACCACTGCCATCGTCTTCTTCGACGAGCATGCCGGCCAGGACATCGGCACACTCACCGGGGGTCGAGCCGCCGGGATCACGGCGACCACCGACCTCGAGGGCGCGATCCGCTCCGGCGACTTCGACGTCCTGACCTACGCCGGCCTGAAAGGTGAAGTGCTGCACCGGGCGATGGAACTGTGCGCCGACGCCGGTGTCGACCTCGTACACGCCTGCTTCGTCCATCCCCGGGTCAAGCTCGATCCCGAGATGTACTCGCGGTTACAGAAGCGCGCCGAGGAAACCGGTGCGCGCATCGTCGGCACCGGCATGCTGCCCGGATTCTGGCTCGACGTGCTGCCTGCACTGCTGAGCAGCGCGCTGCCCGCGCCGGTCTCGATCGTCGGCGAATCCCGCTCCGACATCACCGCGTGGGGCCGAGGCGTCCTCGCCGACGAGATGGGTCTCGGCACACTCGCAGACGGTCAACCCGGTCCTGTGGGCGGGGTGCTGCAAGAATCCGCGGAGATGATCGCCGATGTCCTCGGCCTCACCGGGTACGTGTCGAAGGTGTACGGCGGATTCGTCACGGCGGACGCCGCCACCGAGGTGGCGGGCATCCAGATCAGCCCGGGCACCAGGGTGGGTTTCGACGAGGCCGCGGTAGTGGTCCACGACGGTCGTGAACGCATCCGCATCGCCTGGAAAGGACTGCCCAAGGGGTCTTTCGAAGGTTACGAGCGCTCCTTGACGGTCACCGCGATCGGGGGCGACGACTCCGAGTGCACCCTGAGCATCACCCCGGCACTCGATCCCTATCCGGGTACCGCCGCACGCATCGTGCACGCCGTCGGCGCGCTCGGTGCGCTGCCGGGCGGCCAGCACACCCCGATAGGACTCGGTATCTGAACCAACGAGGTAGGATTGAGATTTCCGCCGCGAGAACCACGACGACGACCACGGGGCCTTTCGGAGGACCGCCCGGGCCTTCACCGAAGCCGAGGTCGTGAAGGTCTTGGACGAGTGACTCGCCGCAGGCATCGTGCCGAGGGACTTCTATCGCAATGTAGGCGAGATGGGATTCCTCGGCATCGGGATCCCTGAAGAAGCTCCAAGCAGTACCCCAGACGGTCCCGCTCGACATGCGGTGTGTTGTCCGCATTGGTTTGGTCCACCGGACCACCTTTGCGGGACAACAGCAGTCAAGCTTCCAATTGGGGACCGCTTCCGGAACACGCCGGTCGGGCTTCCGCTAGCGGAGTTTTCCGGCTCCACCGGCCAGCCGGAAGTTGACCCACCCAACGACGCCGAGTTGAGGACCGTGCCGCTCAGGGATCCCTCGGCATTGCGGACCCGTTCGGGCGCACCACTCGAGTGGTGCCCGAATGAGAACATCCTGGCCGGTGGTGAGCGACGTGAGGACCTCGATTCATGCCGTCATCTCTCGAGAGTAAATCATCGGCTCACATCAAACAGGCGGGCTGCGAACAGATCTCAGAGCGAGATGACAGCTTCGATTGCAGGCGCGGACACGTGAGCAGTAGCGGTACTCAACCAGAACCGGACGCGCCCGAGGCCCGACGCGACATAGGCCGCGTTACCCGAGGTTTGATATCGATCCGGGCGGCTGTCCATCGGATAGACCGTGCGACTGCCCGCCGCGCCCGTATCAAGGTTCTCCCAATGCACGGTCACCGGGATAAGGCACGAGGTCAGTTCGTGCGGTGCTCCTCGCAGCTCCGCGGGCACATAGAACTCCGGTGACAGCAGAATGTATGCCTCGGCACCTGGCCACCCGCTCGACAGACCCACCGTCATCGGGATCCGGGCAACACCGCATTGACTGACGTCCTCGGCCATAGCCCATGTATCACCGGCTTGCACCGGGACCGGAGCGGCGGAGGCCGACCCGCAACCGACCACAGCGGCTACAGAGACCGCGGCAAACGCAAACACAATCCGCCCAATAGACTTCAACATCGCCCCCCATTTCGGCGAGGAAGGCCGTCCCACGGCCACTCGCATCTCCGTGAATCCATTCGAGTGGATATCACCATCTCCGGTTCGATCGTTACACACTGGCGAGGGCTGACCAGAAGCCCACGTTCACAGTGATTGCAGAGAGTCGGCATACGCGGCAGGGGTCAACCAGCTGCTCCCGAGTCCGCGCCGGTGGACGCGCTGGTTCGCGGCGGCCTCGGCGCGGGTAGTGGGTACTCACCCGCAGGCAGGATCAGGCGGAGGTGATCGCCGAAATGTGGGGACAGGCTAGCGGGTTTACCTGAACGTGGGCAGATGGGTGCGGCTCTGGCCGGTTCCGTTGGCGGTTCGCATCGCGTCTAGCAACGATTTGACGTCGGCGGTGTGGCTCGCGGTGTCGAAGACGAACCAGACGCCGCGTGCGGGTACCGTGCCTGGGTTGTAGAACAGGTGTGGCCGGCTCGAGTCGAAGCAGAACGAGTCGCCGGGGCCCAGGTCATGTTCGTCGAAGTCGAGCCGGAGCCGCAGCGTGCCTTCGAGGATGTACGCGAACTCGGCTCCGTCGTGGCGCATCTGTTTGCCGTCGACCGAGCTGGAAGCGCCGACCTCGTAGGTGACATAGAGCGGTTCGATCTCAGTGCGCCCTCCGGTTGCCAGCCGCTGCCAGGTGACCCCGTTTTCCATTTCGAGGACCGGATTGTCTGCGGCGCGCTGGATACCCGCCGCGGCGTCGCGGTTCTGCGGGAGCTCGATGTCGAGACCGCTGCGACCGGACACGATCTGGTCGAGGGAGACCTCGAGCACGGTCGCGAGACCGAAGAGTGTTTTCACCGACGGCTGGGTTTTTCCGTTCTCGACCTGGGACAGCAGGCTGGTGGAGATGCCGAGCTGATCTGCGACCTGGCGAAGTGACAGTTTCTTGTCCAGGCGGGCCCGCTTCAAGGCCACGCCGATTTCCTCTTCCACCACTGTGCCCCGTTCTGTGTGTCTGACGCTGGATATCCACTCTGGCTTAACTCCGGCGGTGGTGCAACACCGCAGTTCATCGCCCGATGTTGACATTCACACTACACGGCTTGCATGATTGGAGTCACAAAATTAAGCCAAGATGAAATGTTTGGTTGGTCGGTCTGGCATCGTCGCGATCCTGCGCTACACCGCAGGATGCAATCCACCCAACCCCTCTGGAAGGAAGATTTGGTAGTGAGCAAGGTCGAATTGATCGCTGGAACGTGGACGACCGCTGGTGACGCCGATGCCGGCAATGCGGAGAACGATCGCAGTCCGCACAGCTTCCAGGAGCGCATCGAAGTTGCCGCGAAGGCCGGATTCACCGGCGTGGGCATTGGGTACCTGGATCTTCTCGACGCCGAGCAGCAGTACGGGTTTCCCACTGTCAAGACCATGCTCGCCGACAACGGCATCGCTCACCTCGAGCTCGAGTTCCTGGAGAACTGGTTCCTCACCGACAAGCGCCGGACAGCCGCGGACGAGATTCGCGCGAACATGTTCCGGGCCGCCGAAGCTCTCGGCGCCCGTCACATCAAGGTCGGCGGCGACTTCAGTGGTGGTGAATTTGATGCGGATCACATGGCGGCCGAATTCGTGAAGCTCTGCACCGACGCTTCAAACGCGGGTACCACGGTGGTGTTCGAGCCGATGCCGTTCGTGAACGTCAAGACACCGCAGCAGGCACTCGAGTTCATCGCCAAGGCCGATCATCCCGCTGGCGGGTTGTTGATCGACATTTGGCACGTCGCCCGTGCCGGCGTCGACTTCGACACTCTCGCCGATATCCCGGCGCAGTACATCTTCGACGTCGAACTCGACGATGCGCCATTGACGTTCGAAGGTGACCTCATCGCCGACACCTTCAACGGCCGCCGGCTTCCCGGCGAGGGCGAACTCGACGTCCAAGGCTTCGTCGACGCCATCCGTAAGACCGGCTACGACGGAATCTACGGCGTGGAGATCTTGTCCGCCGCCTACCGCAAGCTCCCGATCAGCGAGGCCGTTCCCGCCGCCTATGAAGCGACGATGAAGTACCTGCGCTGACCTGGCCGGATACCGATTCGAACACGAAAGAAGAGGGCAACACAATGGCGCGGTTGGAACAGAAGGTAGCTGTCGTCTCCGGCGGAGCCCGCGGTATCGGCCGCGCCACGGCGGAACTGTTCGCCGAGGAAGGCGCGAGGGTGGTGGTCGGCGACCTGCGGGAGCCGGAGCCCTTCGATCACCCGAACATCACCTTCAAGCGCCTCGACGTCACCCAGCTCGACAGCTGGCAGGGACTCGTCGACTCGGTGATCGCCGCGCACGGGCGGATCGACATCCTGGTCAACAACGCCGGCCTCGTCGGCTCCTACGAGGCGATCGACAAGATCGACCTCAACGACTGGCACCACATCATCGCGGTCAACCAGACCGGGGTCTTCTACGGTATGCGCTCGGTCTTGCCGACCATGCAGGCCCAGCACGCCGGCGCGATCGTCAACGTCTCGTCGATCTGGGGCATCGTCGGCGCCGCCGGGGTCTCGGCCTACCAGGCCAGTAAGGCCGCGGTGCGGATGATGAGCAAGAACGCCGCCCTGTCGTACGTCGGCGACGGCATCCGGGTCAACTCCCTGCACCCAGGTCTGGCCAGCACACCGATGATCGACGCTCAGGACGAGGCGATCACCGCCGAGGTGATCGCCGCCACCCCGATGAAGCGTGCCGCCAATCCTCGCGAAATCGCCTATGGCGCATTGTTCCTCGTCAGCGACGAGGCCAGTTACGTCACCGGCATCGAACTGCCGGTCGACGGCGGCTACACCGCACCGTGAAAGGAGTTGAACCGATGACCGATCGTGGACTGTTCACCGAAGGCCGCTCAGCCGAGGTGGTGATCGACAGCCTCGGAGCCGACACCGATCCCCGGCTGCGCCAGATTCTGACCTCCCTGATCCAGCACCTGCACGACTTCGTCAAGGACGTCCAGCTCACCGAGGAGGAGTGGACCGCGGGCATCGAGTTCCTCACCCGCACTGGACACACCTGCAACGACGTGCGTCAGGAATTCATCCTGCTCTCCGACGTTCTCGGGGTATCGATGCTGGTCGAGACGATCAACCACCGCGCCCTCGATCACGCCACCGAGCAAACCGTTCTGGGCCCGTTCCACATGGTCGACTCCCCGCCGCGCGAGCTCGGCGACACCATCGCCCTCGACGACGGTGGTGAGCCGTGCCTGGTGACCGGACAGGTCCGCAGCGCGGACGGCACCCCCTTGGCCGGGGCGAGTGTGGACGTCTGGCAGGCAAACGCCGAAGGCTTCTACGACGTCCAGCAACCCGGCATCCAGCCGGAGCTGAACTTGCGTGGGTTGTTCACAACCGACGACGAGGGCAAGTTCTGGTTCCGCTCGATTGTTCCGCGGTACTACCCCATACCCGACGACGGACCGGTGGGGGAGCTGCTGGCCATCACCGGACGCCATCCCAACAGGCCGGCGCACGTGCATTTCATCGTCACCGCACCCGGCCACGAACCGGTCACCACCCATCTGTTCGTCGACGGCACCCCTTACATCGACTCCGATGTCGTGTTCGGGGTCAAGGAAAGCCTGATCCGGGAGTTCCCGGTGGTCGACGACCCGGACCGCGCCCGCGAGCTCGGGTTCGACAATCCTTTCCGCACGGTCCACTTCGATGTGACCCTGCTCGAATCCGAGGTACGAGAGGCGGCCGGACTGTGACCTTCACCACCTCCTTCCACTATGAGGCCCTGCCGATGCGGGTGAGCTTCGAGGTCGGCGCGGTGACCAAGATCGGGGAGGAACTCGACCGACTCGGGCTGAGCCGGGCGCTGGTCCTGTGCACTCCCGAGCAGAAGCACCTGGCCGATCTCGTCATGGATCATCTCGGTGACCGCGGTGCCGGCATCTTCGACCAGGCTCGCATGCACGTGCCGGTCGACACCGCGGACCGCGCCCGGGACCGGGCCCGCGAGCTCGGCGCGGACAGCTGCGTGGTGATCGGCGGTGGTTCCTCGATCGGCCTCGGCAAGGCGATCGCCCTCGAACACGGGCTACCGATCATCGCGATCCCCACCACCTACGCCGGATCGGAGATGACCCCGATCTGGGGTCTGACCCGCGACGGGCGCAAGCAGACCGGGCGCGACGCGAAGGTGCTGCCGCAGAGTGTCATCTATGACCCACAGCTGACTACCACGCTGCCGGCGGGGATCTCGGCCGCCAGCGGCCTGAACGCGGTCGCGCATGCCGTCGAGGCACTCTATGCCCCGGACGCCTCGCCGATCATCTCGCTGATGGCCGAAGAGGGAGTTCGCGCCTTCGCCGAATCGCTTTCGGTGGTGGTCGCCGACGGCAACGATCTCGACGGCCGATCGAAAGCCCTGTACGGGGCCTGGCTGTGCGGTGCCTGCCTGGGGGCGACCACGATGTCGCTCCATCACAAGCTCTGCCATGTCCTCGGCGGATCCCTCGACCTGCCGCACGCCCAGACGCACGCGATCGTGTTGCCCTACGTGCTGGCCTACAACGAATCCCACGCCCCGGCAGCGCGGGCCGCCTTGCAGCGGGCCCTGGGCACCGACGGTGACCCGTCGACCGCGCTGTGGGACCTCGAACAGCAACTGCAGATCCCGCACTCGCTCGAAGAATTGGGGGTGAGCGAAAGCCAACTTCCTGCCGTCATCGACGAGGTCCTGTCCAACCCCTACTCGAACCCGGCCCCGGTCACCGAGGACGGGCTGCGCCACCTCCTCGGCCAGGCTCTGCGCGGCGATCGGCCCACCCGCCGATGACCTGGTACGACACCTACCCTCGCCCACCCTGAACAGCACAGGAGCCGACGTGACAGCTATCCACGATGCGACCACCACCATCCGTGACCTCGAAAACGCCCGGTACCGGGCGATCGTCGAGCAGGACCTGGCTCGGTTCGCCGAGCTGAGTCATCCCGACCTGGCCTACTCGCACTCCTCCGGGGACACGGACAGCCTCGACTCCTACCTCGACAAGGTGCGGTCGGGCTACTACGTCTATCACGACATCGACCACCCGATCGAGTTCATCCGGATCGTCGACGATGTCGCGCTCGTCATCGGTGAGATGAACGCCAGCATCACCGCCGGCGGACGCGAGAAGAAGCTGCGGAACCGGTGCCTGGCGGTGTGGAAGTACACCGACGAGGGCTGGCGATTCCTCGCCTACCAGCCCACCCCGGTGCCCACCGCGTAAATCCCCCTCGCCCGACCCCCGTGCACCGGTGTGCCTGCGGAGTTCACCCCACCCGAACACCAGATTGGATTCCCCATGTCCACCCTCGAGAACAAGATCGCCATCGTCACCGGAGCCAGCCGTGGACTCGGTGAGGGCATCGCCGTCGAACTCGCCCGACGCGGCGCCACGGTCGTCTGCGCCGACCTGCACAGCGCCGAGGAGACCGCCAGCACGCTGCAGTCCGCCGGCAGCCCGAAGAGCAGCTCCGCCAAGGTCGACGTGTCCAGTGCGGCGTCGGTGGACGAGTTGGTCGGTTCCACTGTCGAGACGCACGGGCGTCTGGACATCATGGTCAACAACGCCGGCATTTACACCTACGGTGCAATCGCCGAGGTCACCGACGAAGACTTCCGCCGCACCATGGACGTCAACGTCGGCGGCGTCTTCAACGGTTCCCGTGCGGCTGCCCGGGTGATGAAGAAGCAGAAGTCGGGGCGGATCATCAACACCGCCTCCCAACTCGGCAAACTCGCCCGCCCCAACGAGGGCGTCTACTCCGCATCGAAGGCGGCCGTCATCTTGATGACGCAGGCCCTCGGGCTGGAACTGGCGCCTTTCAACATCACCGTCAACGCCATCTGTCCCGGCTGCATGTACACCGAGATGATGGAGAAGTCGTTCGCGGAAATCGCTCAGAGCGAGGGAATTACGCTCGAGCAGAAGCTGCAGGACTACCTCGACGCCAAAATACCCACGGGTCGTTTCGGCACTCTCGACGATATGGGCCGGATGGTCGCCTGGCTGGCCTCCGACGAGGCTTCGTTCACCACCGGTTCCGCTCTCAACCTCACCGGTGGCGAGCAGGTCTTCTTCTAGGTCTCCGGCCTCCTCGGCGCAGACACCGCGGTGGTAACCGATCGGCTTCGTCCGATCGGTTACCACCGCGTCTGTATTCAGCTGCAATGAACATTGTCCGATGCGACTCCATGATTTCCCGACATTGACAGTCACACTGAACTAGATGGTATGGTGGGCGTCACACTTTAAGTAGTGATGAAAAGTCGTTTGGGGCGTCCATCACCCCCGCGCCCTGCAGTACCGCGTTATTTCCCAGCCTGTATCAGGAGCCCCCGTGACCTCACAGATCCCCGCTTCGTCACCCGCTGCCATCGAGGCCGCCGGGGTCAGCAAGCACTTCGGCGGTGTGCACGCGCTCGAGGACGTGAGCATCCGCATCGACTCCGGTACCTGTCACGCCATAGTCGGCGCGAATGGCGCCGGCAAATCCACACTGATGAAGGTGCTCGCCGGCCTCTATACCCCCGACGAGGGTCAGGTGCTGGTCTCCGGACAACTGCTGTCCGGGGGGACCGTAGCGTCCAAGGCCGCCGGCATCGCACTGGTCCATCAGGAACTGAGCCTGTGCCCGGACCTGACCGTCGCCGAGAACATCTGCGTCGGAACCACTCCCACCAAACACGGACTCGTCGACCGCAAAGCTATGCGCTCGATCGCCGCCGCACTGTGCGCGCGGCTGGGCGTGAACATCGACCCCGACACCCTCGTCGGTCAGCTGCCGGCGACCCTCCAGCAGTTCGTCGAGATCGCCAAGGCATTGCGCCTGGACCCGCAGATCCTCATCCTCGACGAGCCCACCGCCTCCCTGACACCCCAGGAGACCGACCAGCTGCTCGACCTGCTCGAGTCCCTGCGCGATCAGGGTGTGACCATCGTGTACATCTCGCACCGGCTGCGGGAGATCTTCAAACTGTGCAGCCGCGCTACCGTCCTCCGCGACGGCCGCCTGGTCGAGCACCTCGACCTCGCCGAGACCACCACCGACCGCCTGGTCGAGAGCATGGTCGGGCAGAAACTGCTCGACCAGGAACAACACGAGCGGGAAGAGAAGACGGACTCATTCGGTGAGGTGGTCCTGTCCGTCGACAACCTCTGCGCGCCTGGGGTGTTCGGCACCAGCCTCGAGGTCCGTGCCGGCGAAGTCCTCGGTCTCGGCGGACTGATGGGCTCAGGTCGCAGCGAACTGGTCCGGGCCATCCTCGGCCTCGAACCCCGCTCCCGCGGGTCGGTCACCCTCAGCTACGACGGCCACCGCCGCACCATCAGTTCCTACCGCTCCGCGGTCCGGTCCGGCGTCGCCTTCGTCCCGGAAGACCGCCGCACCGAAGGGGTACTGCTAGCCCGGTCGGTGCGCGAGAACCTGGTGCTACCCTCGCTGACCGCGCTGAGCCGGTTCGGACAGATCCGCACCAAGGCACTGAAAAAGATGGCCACCGGCCTCGCCGGCGAGGTCAACCTGCGCCCCGCCAACACCTCCGCCACCGTGAAACTGCTCAGCGGCGGCAACCAGCAGAAGGTCGCCTTCGGCCGGTGGCTACCGACCAATCCACGACTGTTCGTCCTGGACGAGCCCACCGCCGGCGTCGATGTCGGAGCCAAAGCCGAAATTCACGAACTAGTCCGCTCTTTGACCGCGAAGGGCACCGCCGTCATCGTCGTCTCCTCCGACCTCGAGGAACTGCTCTCGTTGTCGGACCGGATCGCGGTCCTGCGCGACGGCACGATCACCGGCGAACTGTCCGCCACCGAGGCCGACCAACAGGCCATCGTCCGGCTCGGCACCCATCACGACACCACGCACCAACGCAAGGAAGCCGCACATGTCTGACACCCAGATCGCGCCGGCAGGGCGGGTCGCACCTTACGTGCCGCCCCTGCGGCACACATTCGATGAGAACCCCACCGCAATCGTGGTCACCGGGGCGCTGATCGCACTACTGCTGTTCGCCGCGGTCGGACTCGACGGCTTCTGGTCCGCACAGAACCTCGGCACGCTGCTGCGTAACAGCGCCTTCCTCGGATTCGTCGCACTGGCAATGACGTTTGTGGTCGTCTCGGGCCTGATCATCGACCTGTCGGTGGTGCCGCAGATCGCCCTCGCCGCCATTGTCGTGATCGCGGTGAGCCCGCACGGCATCGCCGTGGCCGCACCGGCCGCGATCCTGGCGTGCCTGTCCTTCGCGATCATCAACGGCATCGGCGCCGGACTGATGCGCGGCAACGGAGTCATCGTCACCCTGGCCACCGCCACCGCCGGCATGGGCGTGCTCAACTACATCACCGGCGGCGCCCAGTACTCCGGAAACACCACGCTGTTGTCGTGGATCGGCAACGCCTCCGTCGCCGGCATTCCGGTGGTGTTCCTGATTTTCGCCGTCGTGGCCGTGCTCGCCCACAACCTGCTCTCCGCCACCAGCTTCGGGTACTCGCTGCGGGCCACCGGCACCAACCGCGGTGCCGCCCGGATCGCCGGACTGAACACCACCCGCACCCTCACCCTCACCCTCGCCGTCTCCTCGCTCGGGGCGGCCGCGGCGGGCATGGCGCTGGCCGGCTACAGCTCGAGTGCAGTCTCGACGATGTCCGCCGGCTACGACTTCAACGCCCTCGCCGCCGTCGTCATCGGTGGCACCAGCCTCTTCGGCGGCCGCGGATCGATCCTGGGCACCGTCCTCGGTGTCGCGTTCGTCCAGGTACTGCTCAGTGTCCTGTCCCTGGCCGGGTTGCCGTTCCAATGGCAACAGTTCGTGCAGGGCTTCATCATCGTCGCGACCCTCGCGGCGGACGCCATCCTGCGCCGACGTGGAGGTCTCAAGTGAACGGCCACACTCTTCTGACCCAGTTCAAGAGCTGGACCGCATTCCGGGCGGTGATCCTGCTGGCCCTGGTCGTCGTGGTGCTGCTGGCAGTCCAGCCGACCGCACTCGGCTCCTACGGCATCGCCCTGTCCCGCATCGTCGACGTCTGGCTGGTGGCGATCGCGCTGGTCCCGGTCCTCGTCCTCGGCGAGATCGACCTCAGCGTCGGATCGACCATGGCCGTCACCGCGGCCGTCGCCGCGCAGGCCTCCGGCAACCTCGCCGTCTCGATTCCCCTCGCGCTGATCACCGGTGCGGTGGTGGGACTGATCAACGGTCTCCTGGTCGTCAAGGTCGGCATCAACTCCTTCATCACCACCCTCGGCATGCTGATCACCCTGCAGGGTCTCGCCCTGGCGATCACCGACGGCGCCCCGGTGCCACTGCAGGACTCCACCCGGGCCCTGGAATTCAGCGTCCCGCTGATCGGGCAGATCACCCCGGACATCGTCATCGCCGTCGCCGCGACCGCCGCCCTGTGGTTCTTCATGACCAAGATGCGTACCGGCCGCGAGCTCTACATCATCGGCGGCAACGCCGAAGCCGCGGCGTCGGGCGGTATCTCCATCGACACCCGCAAGATTCTCGCCTTCACCATCTGCAGCTGCGTCGCCGGCCTCGCCGGTGTCGTCGACACCCTCAACCTGGTCGCCGCCTCACCCACCCTGGGATCGACGGTGATGCTGCTGGCAATCGCGGCCGCCGTCGTCGGGGGCGCCAGCCTGTCCGGTGGCCGCGCCAGCGTGATCGGCGCCGTCATCGGGGCGATCGCGCTCGGTGGCATCAGCATCGGCCTGCAGATGAGCGGGCTGGACTCGAGCGTCGAGAGCATCGCCATCGGCGCGATCCTGTTCGCCGCGATCGTCTTGACCAAGGAGGGCGTGCGGGCCCTGCGGCTCCCATCGCTGGTCGGTCCCCTCACGGGCGCATCCTCAGACCCCACAGCCGTCGCAGCAGGAAAGGCACGATGATGGCGCACAAGAGTTCTCTGTTCCGGCGAGCCGCACTCGCGATCGCCGTCTGCGTGGCCACCGTGCTGGCCGGCACCGCGTGCGGCGCTCCCGGCGCGGCCACCGACAACGAGGACTGGCCCACGATCGCCTTCCTCGTGCCGATGGACCGCAACCACGAGTACGGGCGCAACTACGTTTCGTCCCTGCGGAAGGCAGCCGAAGAACACCACGTCAACGCGTTCGTGATGAACTCGAACTACGACGCTTCGGTGCAGGCGTCGCAGATGAAGATTGCGATCGCCAAGAAGGTCGACGGCATAGTCATCTGGCCCGCGCTCTACGGCGCCGAACAGCCGATGCTGATCCAGGCCCAGCGGGCCGGAATTCCGGTCAACATCAGCAACTCCCAGCCCCCCGAGGGCCTCGACGCCAGCCTGTACCACGCGTTCACCGGACCGAACGACCAACGTATCGGCGAACTCCAGGGCAAGGAACTCGCGAAGCTGCTCGGCGGCAAGGGAACCTACGTCTACATCGGCGGCACCCCCGGCAACGCGGCAGCGATCAACCGTCAGATCGGACTCGAACGCGAGATGGCCAACCACCCCGACATGAAGCTCCTCGGCTCCCAGCCGGGCAACTTCGACAAGAACCAGGCCCAGACCGCAGCGAGCGCACTGATCAGCCGCTTCGGCAACCAGATCGACGCCCTCGTCACCCCGGACGACATCATGGCCTCCGGCGCCGCCCAAGCCCTCGACGCCGCAGGGATGGCCGGACAAGTCAAACTCCTCGGCCACAACTACGCCCCGGTCGCCCGGACCCTGCTCGAGAACGGATCCATGTCGACGACACTGTTCCAATCCCCGTGCTGGGACTCCACCCACGCCCTGACCACCATGATGGACGTCCTCGCCGGCAAAGACGTGCCGCCGGTCCTTTACATGCCGCTGCCGGTGGTCACCAAGGACAACCTCGACGAGTTCACCCCCAACGGCTGCCTGCCCGCGGGGTACTCCGAACTCGCCCGCAACTAACACCCACGCCCGAAAGGAATCACGATGGAAACCGGACTAGGGGACAAGGTCGTCGTCATCACCGGCGCCGGCTCCGGAATCGGAGCCGCATCCGCACGGGCTTTCGCCGCGGAAAACGCCCGCCTCGCCCTGCTCGACCGCGACCGGCACGGCCTCGACATCCTCGCCAAGGCACTCGAGCAGGTCACCGAGGTGCACTACGCCGTCGCCGATCTGAGCACCGAGGCCGGGGTGACCGGAGGTCTCGACGAGGTCCTCGCCCCTTACGACGGCCGGGTGGACGTGTTGTTCAACAACGTCGGCGCCGGCAGCCTGGGAACCATCGACAGCCTCACCGACACCGACTGGGTCTCCACCCTCGAACTGAACTTCCTCAGCCAGGTCCGCGCCGCCACCTACGTGCTGCCGACCATGCGGGCCGCCGGACGCGGTGTCATCGTCAACAACGCCTCGGACCTGGGGCGTCAGCCGATCGCCGCCGGACCGGACTACGCCGCGTCGAAGGCGGCCATCCTGTCGTTCACCAGTTCGCTGGCCATCAGCGAGGGCCCGATCGTGCGAGTCAACGCGGTCGCACCCGGCCCCATCCTCTCGCCGATGTGGCTGATGGAGGGTGGCCTCGCCGACACCTTCGCCGCCGTCCACGGCGTGCACCGCGACGAATCTATCGACGTCGAGATGAAACATCGCGGACTTCCTTTGCAACGCATAGGAACTCCCGAGGAAGTGGCCAACGTGGTTGTCTTCCTCGCCTCCGACCTCGCCTCGTACGTCACCTCCTCGGTGTACGGCGTCGACGGCGGTTCCTTCCGCGCCATCACCTGACCGCCCGCCCCACCCGGAGCGGCTGTCGATCACTGGCACGGTTCGGATCCATCGGAAGTGAGCCGAAGCGTTCGCTGAAGGGCAGCCTTGTGGTCGTGTGGTATCGCCCGACGAGACCGCACGTCCTGCGCCACAAGCAGATTCCGGTCACGGCCGAATTGACTGATGGTCAGGCGCGGCGCGAGGAACCACTTTTCGTATCCAATCTGGCTGCGCGGTAGGGGCGCCCAGGGCGGGAAGCCGCGGACTGACCCCAGTGCGCCTCGACGACCACCCGATCGGGTAGTTAGCGGGTATACCACGAAAGGGGAGCCTGCTATCCGGTTGGGGGAGTGATCCGTTAATGGGGGTGCTCGGACAGTGATGGATGCGTGTGGAGGCCGGATCCCTGCTGCGCGGTGATGGGATAGAACCTCGGGCTGAGGCCGGCTTCAGACGCTGGCTACGCAGTGAGATCGATGATGATTTTGCCTGGTTGGCCGTTGGAGAACGAGTCCACGAAGGCGGCTGGCAGCTGTTCGAATCCGGGCAATACTGATTGCACGGCCTCCAACTGTCCGGAACTGATGACTTCGCCGAGCGTGGCTTCAACCTCTGCTGCTCGATCCATGTAGTCGAGCACGATGAATCCTTGTGTGAGGACTCGCTTGGTGAGAAGCTGTCCGAAATTGCTTGGTCCGGCGGGTCGCTCGGTCAAGTTGTAGCCGTCGATCAGGCCACACAACGCGATGTGTGCGTGGTTGTTGAGTCGGGTGATCGATGCGTCGAACATCGGGCCTCCGGAGTTTTCGAAGAGGCGGTCGATGCCGTCCGGTGTTGCCGCCTCGAGCTGGCCCTTCCAGTCAGGGGCCTTGCGATCGATGACGGCGGCGGCGCCGAGTCGGGCGACCATCGAGCACTTCTCGGCGCCTCCTGCGATGCCGACAACATGTGCGCCCGCCTGCTTCGCGAGCTGGACGGCCACGCTTCCGACTGCGCCCGAGGCGCCGGAGATCAAGACGGTGTGCCCTGGTTCCGGCCGCAGGATGTCGCATACTCCGGCCCACGCGGTCAGGCCCGTCATCCCGAGGATTCCGAGGTAGTGCTCCAAGGGAACGTCCTCCCGTGGTGTGATTCGGTCCCAGTCAGTACCGGGCGAGCTGATGATCTGGCGCCGTTGCCAGCCGACGAAGCCACGCACAATGTCGCCCACGGTGAAGTTGCTGTTGCGTGAGGCGGTCACGCGTGCCAGACCGAAAGCGCGCACTGGCTCTCCGATCGCGACTGGCGGAAGATAACTCGGTCGGTCGTCGAGCCAGCCCCTGATGGCCGGATCGATCGAGATGAAGAGGGTCTCGAGTGCGACGTCGCCGGCCTCGAGTTCGGGCAGGACGACGTCCTCCACACGGAAGTCCTCCACGCTCACGTGCCCGTGGGGGCGCTGCGCCAGGACGATCTGTTGTGATGAATTCACGGTGTGCTTCTCCTTCGTCACCACCGACGGTAGATGTCATGACAAGGCGAAACTTGGCCCGATGCGCACGGAATTCGACGAGCACGCACAGCGCGCATTTCAATGCCGGATGCGTGTGCGCCTGATGAAAGCAGATGCGCGCAAACAACCAAGACGTGACGTCCGTCACTTCGTAGGGTCGGTGAGAAGTGGGCTGCGTGCCGAGGAGCCCACCTGGAAGATCCGGAGTCAACGCAATGAATGACACACGCACCGACCGACCTCTCGAGATTGCGGTCACGATCGATGACTTCGTCCTGTGGGACGGCGTTCCCATGCCGGACGAGACCACTCCCACCGACATCACGCGGTCTGTGGCGAAAACGCTGAACGACTACGGACTTGCGGGAACCTACGGCTTCTCTCATACCTACCGGCTCGAGAACGAGCCAGAGCAAATCGAGGCCTTCGAGGCGTGGGCCGAAGCGGGCCATCACCTGGGCAACCACACTCACCAGCATGCTCCACTGCGCTGGATGCCCGATGCGGCATTCCGATGCGATTTCGAGACGGCCGAGAAGTACATCGGTCATCTGATCGACGCCGCACCGTCGAAGTACTTCCGGTACCCCATGGACATGTCATCAGGATCGGAACGACGTCGAGGGGAAGTCGAGACGTACATCGCAGATCTCGGCTACCGCACTGCCCCGATCACGAGTTGGTTCAGTGATTTCGCGTTCATCATGCCGTACTTTCGCGCGATGACCCTTGGCGACAAGGACGTGCAGAAGCAGGTCCGCGACCTGCATGTGTCGACCGCGGTTGACATGCTCTACAAGCACGCGGACACCGCGCGTACCTTGTTCGGTGCCGACGCCCCTCTCATCTGGCTCGTACACGGCACCCCGATCTCTCGTGACACCCTCGCTCCAATCCTCGAGGCCTTCCTCGAGCGTGGCGTCGAATTTGTCACCCTCGATGAGGCGATGAAGCATCCGGTGAACTTCGGGAAGCCGCCGTGTAATGAGAGCTTCACCAACCAGCTTCAGAGGTTCGCGCTTGCTGCGCGCGTGCCGAAACCTGAACTCGACGTCGAGCGGCTGGCCGAGATCCTGAACCTTGCGCCCATTCCTGGTCTCGACACGATGGCGACCTACGAAGAGCGCATGTTCAAGCCGCTGGCGAAGCGGGTGGGAGCGAAGTACGACTGGGATTGGTCCTGAGTCGGCATTCCACATTCACAAACGTCATTATCTGAAAGCAGGATCATGCTCAACCTGGCCACCATGCTTGCCGACACTGCTCGACGCACTCCCAGCAGAACCGCTGTCATCGAAGGTGACCGCACCCTTACCTTCGGTGAGATCGATGCGGCTGCGAACAGTGTGGCCCATTTTCTTCTCTCACGGGGGTTGCGTCCAGGCGACCGCGTCGCCTTGACGATTGCGAATGTTGTCGAGTTTCCGATCGTCTACTTCGGCATCCTCAAGGCCGGTGGAGCCGTCGTGCCGCTCAACACGATGCTCAAGCGGGAGGAGGTTGCCTATCACCTCCGTGACTCGGGCGCGACGGCATACTTCTGTACCGTGCCGGGGCCCGACGACGAGGCGTGGCGCGGGTTCCAGGACGTCGAATCCTGCGAGTATCTGGTCACCCTTGGTTCCGCGTTGCCCGATGAGCCAGACGTGGGAACAACCCTGGCGAAAGTATTGGCCGAACACCCCGCGAAAGACGTCCTGCAAGTGACCGAGGCAACGGACACGGCGGTAGTCCTGTACACGAGCGGGACGACCGGCCAGCCGAAGGGCGCGGAGCTCACCCACGCCAACTTGGTCCTCAACGCCATAGGGCATAACCAACTGCTCGACGCCCGAGCCGACGACGTGCATCTGGTCACTCTTCCGCTCTTTCACTCGTTCGCGCAGACCGTACAGCTGAACGCCGGTTTCGCAATGGGTGCCACCCTGGTCCTGCTGCCACGATTCGACGCAGCTCAGGCTCTGGCATTGATGACACAGCACCGGGTAACGGTCTTCGCCGGTGTTCCGACGATGTACTGGGCGCTGCTCAACAAGGCCGCTGACGGAATAGACGTCGATCTGGCCGGTCTCCTGCGAATCGCGCTTTCGGGCGCAGCTGCCATGCCCGTCGATGTGCTGGAGCGATTCAGGGATGTCTTCGGTGTCGGGATCCGGGAGGGCTACGGACTCTCCGAAACCAGTCCGACCGTCACGTTCAACCCACTCGACCAACCGAACCGGTCGGGGTCGATCGGCACACCGATCTGGGGAGTAGAGGTCAAGCTCATCGACGATCAGTGGAACGAGGCTCCCGCCGGTGAGCCAGGAGAACTCGCGATACGTGGATACAACGTGATGAAGGGATACCTGGGGCAACCCGAGGCGACACAGGAGGTGATCCGAGACGGCTGGTTCCGCACGGGCGATATCGCAACGCGAGACGAGGACGGCTACTACTTCATCGTCGATCGCGCCAAGGACTTGATCGTGCGGGGAGGCTTCAACGTCTATCCGCGCGAACTCGAGGAAGTGATCATCGGCCACCCAGAGGTCAGCCTCGTGGCCGTCGTCGGAATCCCCGACGAGCGAATCGGTGAGGAAGTGAAAGCCTTCGTCATCCGCGAGCACGGATCGGAGTTGAAGGAAGAAGATCTGATCGGCTGGTCACGGGAACGGTTGGCGGCTTACAAGTACCCGCGCCTGGTCGAGTTCAGGGAGACCTTACCGATGAACGCGACAGGAAAGCTCCTCAAGCGGGCTCTGCGATGATCAAGCCGTTGGCGTGGGCGCCAGCGCGCGCTAGCGTCGACTCTGGCACGAGTCGCAGTTTCTGCATACCGGTGTGAGTAGGTGTTGTGGCCTTGTATTCCGTCGATACGTTGCGTAGCAACGAGCACGACCAGCGCGAGCGCGGTGATTGGTGGCGCGATCAAGTCTCTTCGATCCACTGTCCGATGGCCTTCTCCCTCGCAGACAACTACCAGGGAACCCTTCAGCATCAACATTCGGACACGTACCAGCTAATTCGCTGGTGGGGCGAAGCGGAGGTCCTCTCCCGCACGGCATCCGACATCCGTCGACATCCACACGGCGCCTACGAACTGCTCATACCGGTCCAGGGTGAAGTAATCCTCGAGCAGGATCGTCGTGAGGCCACGATCACACCGGCGGTCATGGCCCTCACGTCGCTGGACACCGCGACCGTTCTGCGCCACGGTGATGGCTTCTCCTCTGTCGCATTCGTGATTCCACGTGACCGGATCGAGGCGCGGGTGCCGACATTGCCTCACCCCGGCACCGTCCTCGATGCAACATCGGGACTGGGACGCATCGTTGTCGACGTGGTCAGTAGTTTGCGCAGGGAGCGGCACCAGCTCACCGGCGGTCAATTCGACGCGATCGCCGACCGAATCGTCGATCTCGTGGCACTCGCCTACAACGCAGACACGGCCGGCCCCTCCGTCGACGTTCAGGACGAGTTGGTCACCGCCATCCGGCGCTTTGTCCGAGAGAATGCGCACGACCCGAACCTCACAGGCGCCGTGGTCGCGACGCGCCTGGGCTGGTCGCTCCGTCACGTGCAGGCCCAATTGCAGCGGATCGGGACAACACCGTCGGACCTCATCAGACAGGAGCGTCTGGCGTTGGCCCGGTTGCGTCTTCAGGACCGTGGCTGGAGCCACCAGAGCGTTTCTCAGGTCGCATACTCCTCAGGATTCGGCGACCTCAGCACCTTCAGTAATGCGTACCGGCGGGCCTTCGGTGAGCGCCCGTCCGACACACGTTCTGCAGCATCCGAACACGACTGAATCAGCAGACCCGTGGGTCGGCTCGAGCGTGAGGATCGGGCCCGCCCGCCGGGTCAGCTCATGGGTTTGCTGCGCGCGGTGCAAGCGGAGTGCGTTGCCCCCCAATAGATAACGTCAATGCGTTCCTAGCGTAGATAGCATGAATAGTGCCACGACGTACGAAGTGCGACCGGAATTCGACTCCCTCTTCTCTGTCGCCGGGACGACCGCCGTCGTAACCGGTGGCTCACGAGGGATCGGCTCCATGATCGCCCGCGGCCTGGCACTGGGCGGTGCCCACGTTGTCATCACCAGCCGAAAGGAGGAACAGTGTCGCGCGACGGCCGAAACTATCAATGCCGAGGCAGACGCTGCGGGAACGGCAGGACGCTGCACCCCCGTCGCCGGTGACCTGTCATCTGTAGACGGGGTGGCCGGTCTGGTCGACTGGCTCGGCGAGCACCTGCGAGCATCGACATCCTGGTGAACAATGCCGGGGCTACCTGGGGTGCGCCGCTTGAAGAATTTCCCCTCGTCGGTTGGACGAAGGTACTCAACACCAACCTTGTCGCTCCGTTCTACCTCATCACGGGAACGCTTCCGCTTCTGCGCAATGCGGCACGGCCCGACCGGCCCGCTCGGGTCATCAACATCGGCAGCGTGGATGCCTGGGCTACGCCGAGCTGGGAGAACTACTCATACAGCGCGAGTAAAGCGGGGCTGCACATGCTCACCCGCCATTTGGCCAAGCAATTGGCGTCCGACGGCATCACCGTCAACGCGATTGCCCCTGGCCCGATCCTGACGGACATGCTCGGACACATCGCGGCGGATCCAGAGGTCGAGTCCGGGCTCCTCGGGCGCGTCCCGCTCGGCCGCTACGGAGAAACCGACGATCTGATCGGCACGGTCCGGTTCCTGGCCTCCCGTGCCGGCTCTTACCTCACCGGCAGCATCATTCCGCTCGACGGCGGGATCTCCGGCTGCGCCGGCTGAATGAGAACCACCATCTGCTCCTTCTTCCACAGCAATCACCGATTCGAGGAACACCCCCTGCCTGAAGCTGTCATCGGCGCCTCCGCCGGTTTACCGATCGGGAGAGCGATCAAGGGCTCATTGAAGGACATTCTGCCCGATGGTTTCACCGTCCAGATGATTGGAATCACTCCACTTACGCGCATCGTCAGCACCGGGGTCACCGGCTTGTAGCCCCGAGATCATGAAGATGTCGCCTTCCCCGGCGCGAAAGGCTTTGCCGGACGTGTACATCCGAAGCTTGCACCGAGACCTTCTCAGCGCCAACGTCAACGATGGGGCCATCGCAGAAGACGAAAACCGGGACAACCCCCGCGGGGGTGAGACCCCGAAACTATGTGCGTAGGCAGAGGACGGGGCATGGCCCTGACCCTCGACTCGCTCTCCTGACCCGAAGTCACACCGATCTAATCCCCGGAAGGAACCCCATTTCGTGAACGCATCACCTCATCCCGAACGCCGCCGCACCGCCATCGTCACCGGCGCCGCCGGGGGAATCGGCGCCGCCGTCGCACAGCGGCTCGCAGCAGACGGCCACGCTGTCGCCGTCCTCGACCTGGAGGAGGCCGCCGCCCAGAACGTGGTCGACACGATCACCCAGGCCGGAGGCACCGCACTCGCCGTCGGCGCAGACGTCTCCAACGCAACCGCCGTCGAAAAAGCAGTGGATAAGATCACTACGGAGCTCGGAGCACCGGTCGTTCTGGTCAACAACGCCGGCATCACCCGCGACAATCTTCTGTTCAAAATGTCGGCCACCGACTGGGATAGCGTCATGAACGTCCACCTACGTGGCTCGTTCCTGATGACGAGAGAGGTCCAGGGACACATGACTCAGGGTGGTTTCGGACGAATTATCAACCTCTCGAGCGTGTCGGCGCTCGGAAACCGCGGTCAAGCAAACTACGCCGCAGCCAAGGCCGGGCTGCAAGGTTTCACCAAGACCCTCGCCCTCGAACTCGGCAGATTCGGCGTTACCGCCAACGCCGTTGCTCCCGGTTTCATCGAGACCGAGATGACAGCCGCAACAGCAGCGCGAATGGGAATGAAATTCGACGAATTCAAGAAGAGGGCGGCCGCTGACATCCCCGTCGCCCGAGTTGGGATCCCCGACGACATCGCACACGCGATCTCATTCCTTGCGAGCGAGGGAGCCGGATTCGTCTCCGGGCAGGTTCTCTACGTCGCTGGAGGCCCTCAGGTATGAAGACACTCAAAGGGATCGACGGACTGCACGCCGTGGCGAACACCCGGATCGGCCACTCGTCATGGCACACCCTCACCCAGGAGAAAATCGACGCATTCGCTGACGCAACGGGTGACCGCCAGTGGATCCACGTCGACCCCTCACGGGCTGCTGACGGACCGTTCGGCGCCACCATCGCCCACGGACATCTGCTGACCTCGATGATCCCGATGCTGGTATGGGAGGTCTACGCCGTCGACGGCATGCGAATGGGCATCAACTACGGGTCGAACAAGGTGCGATTCCCAGCGCCCGCACCCGTCGGCTCACGAATTCGGGCTGCGGTTGACATAGCAAACGTTGAAACCGTTCCCTCGGGCGTCAAAGTTGTCACGGTCGTCACTATCGAACTCGAGAATGCCGACAAGCCGGTTTGTATAGCTGAGATCGTCAGCATTTACGTCGCGAATTAACGTCGCAAGATCGCAACCTGTGCATCCGCAGTGTCCCGACTCTTGCCCACGCGCGCTAGACAGACCGCCTTGTTCTATCGTCCCTCGGCACTGTGTTCGGATGATCCGGGGGACGGTCATCACCCGCGGTGAAAACCGCACTCCGTAGTCGGAGAGGCGGCCAGGAACGGGCGCATCTCGAGCCATTCGTGGATCGATTTCCCATCCGCGCCCGGTGCCGCGGACAGCTCGCCGGCCAGTTCGAGCGCCCGCTCGTGGATCTCGACGTCGATCACCATCCAGCCGGCAATCAGGTCCTTGGTCTCCGCGAACGGACCGTCGGTCACCGGCGGACGCCCCTCGCCGTCGTACCGGACGAACGTACCTTCCGGTGACAGTGCCTGACTGTCAACGTATTCGCCGGTGCTTTCGAGCCGGGCGGCGAACTCGTTCATGTACTGCACGTGGACCGAAACCTCCTCTGGCGTCCATTGATCCATCGGCACGTCGTTGACCGATGCGGGCGCGCCTCGGTAGTGCTTGAGGAGCAGGTACTTGGCCATCGTCTTCTCCTCGGTGTGGTGTACGGCCCATTGTGGCCGCATTGCACCCCTGGGACGGAGCTGCGCGCGGGTGATGGTGCCGTCGCAGCGGCCGCCGCGGGTGTAGTTGTGCCGGCGGGCTGCGGATTCGCCGGCCCGCACACCCCACAGCTCACCAGGTCCAGCAATGAGTGGGCTCGTCGGGCGGGTTCGGTAATCAGCACCTCATGCAAGTCGACGGCCGCGCCGACAGGGGCGGAGTGGTCGCACAGGCCGGAGTCGGCGAGGACCTGCAAGTAGTGGGGGGTCGGTTGGGGATGCGGGTGCCCGAGAACCGCTGTTCGACATTGGTGACCGCGATCGGTTCGAGCAGAGCCATTTCCATATTCCGTTCGCGGCAGCGACGTATTCGGAAAGTGGTCTGTGTATGCACTACCGCTCCGTGAGAATCTCAAGGGCTTAAACAGGACTACTTATGACCTAGTCCGAATTGTCGCTTACCGCCGTAAGGCCGGTGGTGGAACGGGGCGAGAACAGAGGTGGTGACGTGCGGTGAACATCAGGTTTTGTGAGCGCGTAGTTCCGGACTTCGTGTGCTGCGGTCCTGTTGCGCTACAGCCGAGCTTGCTCCGGACTACTCGCCGGTAGAAATTCTCGTGTGGGATCCGTGGTTTTTCTCGGGTACGCTCTCGTGATCCCGAGCCGGAAGGACCACACGTGAACGACTCATATCTCGTCATCGGCGAAACCACCGTGGCCCGACGGGTCTGTGCCTCCCTCCGCGAGAGGGACTTTCACGTACGCCATCTCGTTGCCCCGGACGACGACGAACTTCGCGTGGCGATGGCGGACGAGCCTTGCGGTATGGCCGTACTGGTGCGCGACGATGTCGTCGCGCTGCGTTACGCGCTGGCCGCGGCGCACATCTCGGCGTCGATCCCGTTGGTGGTGACTATCTTCGACCGCACGGTCGCGGACCAGCTGTCCCAGCTGCTTCCGCAGTGCGAGGTGACGTCCCCGGCCGACCTCGCCGCACCCACGCTCGCCGGACCCTGCCTAGAATCCGAACTCGTCGCTGCCCGGCATGCGGGCGAGCACATGCTGACGGTCCGCATGATCGACGGCCACCCAGAGGGCGCGCACGTCGACCTGCCCCGGCGGAGCTGGTGGCGCACCGCGGCGACCGGCGCGACCGGACTGTTGCGGTCGCACGACATCGGCACGCGCATTCTGCTCGGTGGGCTCGCCGGACTTCTCGCGGTCCTGTTCGCTGACTGGCTGTGGCTGATGCTCGGTCAGCACGTGGCACCGCTCGACGCGTTCAACGAGGCGGTGCGCGTGGTGACCACCGTGGGCCCGGGAACCGATACCCACGGCAGCCCCGCTTACGCTGTGTTCTCCTCGGTGGCGATGCTCTTCACCGTCGTCTTCACGGCCATGTTCACCGCCGGGATCATCGAGCGCCTGCTCGGCCCCCGGCTGGTTGGCCTGGTGGGCAGCCGCGTCCTGCCCCGCTCCGGCCACGTCATCGTCGTGGGCCTGGGCCAGGTCGGGCTCCGGCTCTGCCGGGAACTCCAGGCTCTCGGTGTCGCGGTGGTGGGCGTCGAACGCGACCCTCACGCCAGGAACCTGCGGCTCGTGCGGTCGATGAACATTCCGACCGTCGTCGGGCACGGCGGCGACCGTGAACTCCTCGAGCGACTGGGCGTGCGCCGCGCGCTGGCCCTGGCCGCCGTCGGCTCCGACGACCTGGACAACATCGCCGTATCCGTGGCCGCGCAAGCTCTGTCACCCGGACTGCGGCTGGTCCTGCGAGCCGGTGAGCAGGAGGCGATCGCCGAGACACGGTCGTTGCTGCGGCTCGGCATCATCCGCGACGTCACCAGCCTGAGCGCCACCTACGTGGTGGCCAAGCTGATCGGTCTGCAACCGCAGGGGGTCGTGGCCAACGGCAGCCGCCTCTACCTGGAGGTGCCGACGGCGGAATCGCCCGAACCCATATTCACCGAGCTGCCCGTGTCACCGCGGATGAGTTGCCGGCACCTTGTCACTGCCTAACGACTAGCGCGTCCGCTCGAAACCGCCGGTTCGCTCGAATCCATGATCCGAAATCTTCTGGCAGGGCCTGCAAGTCGGGAACGCGTCGTCGCGGCTGCCGTCGGTCGGTCGAGCGGCCCGGTTCGTGGCGCGTGAGATGAATGCGGAATGGTCGGCGGTCGGGTTCATCAATTACGGGGTCTGGTGGAGTGCGGTTCGTGTTCCTTTATCGGGAGCCGGACTGCCGGGACTGAGACACGGAAGGCATCGCGAGGCCCCGCCAGAGGCGTTCTGCCACAAACCTCTCCCGGCTCATCGTGCGCGCCGACACTCATTGCAGCAGGTTCTCGTACGCGCGGCGGTCGATGAGAGCGCCACCGAAGGCCGCGGCGACGAGCCACCAGGTCCGCCGGCGTACCAGCGTGCCACCCACTACCGACAGCTGGATTTGGCCCACCTGATGGTGAGCGGGAAAGTGGGCAGTGGGGAGTCCGGAATTGTGGACCGAAACCGCGGTACGCGATTCCGGTCCACACCAGCGGTGCTACCGGACGAAGTCGCGGACCTGACCGTAGATCGTGGCGTTCTCGAGTATTCCGTTGTGGGTGAGGCATCCTGTCTGAGTGTTGGTCGCACCGGCGAGGGACACGCTGGAGTCGGGGTTGATCACCGTGTCGCAGGGCGACCACCACGTTCCGTAGGCGGGCGCACCGGGCGTCTCGTCTCCGGAATTGAGACTCGTCAGATACGCCGAGCCGATCCGCATTTCGGTGCAGGAAGCGGTAAAGCAGCCGTTCGAGGTGTCGGTGCCGTGGTTGGGGCCCGCAAGGGAGATCCAGTCGTCGATCTTGGTGGCCCCGTTGAGGTTCGTGGCGTAATACCGGGTGGATAATCCGCCCATCGAGTGCGTGACGACATCCACCTTGGCGGCGCCGGTGATGCGGAGAATGTCGTCGACCTTCGCCTCCACCTGTGCGGCGGTCGTGACATTGGATTGATTGGAGTTGTACGACCAGTTGTAGAGCTCGGCGTCGGTCCATCCGTCTGCCTTGAATGCCGCGATCATGGTGTTCCACTGCGAAGAGCTGCCCTGCCATCCATGCACGAAGAGGATGGGATCGTGCCCGGTCGCGTGAGCGGGCGCCAAGGGTGCGATCAGCAACGACACCGCGGCCAGGCCGACGGCGGCGAACAGACGCGAGAGTAGAACACGAGGCATGTAGGTCTCCACTTGTAAGAAACTGATAAGGACTGGTGATGTTAACCACCGGTAACTTAGCCGCTGGCGTAGGAGCGGGGAGCGTTTTGGCCACACTCGTTCATGGGGTCCCGGCAGGGTGAATGTAACCCTGCGACAACAGATACCACCTTTCATACCAAGGACGACTTCCTCGCTCGAGGGCGCGAACATCTTGGCGACGGCGGGTTCCATCTCGCATTGAGCGGTCGAGACATCGCGGCTTTGCGACCAGTCCGGCCAGCAGCTCAGCTAGCTCGGCGACGCTTGGTCCCATCCCATCGGACCGTTATGTGCGATGTGAGAAGTAGATGGATCGGAGCGTGGTGGCGGTCTGGGGGTCGCAGTCCGGCTTTGAGAGGGCATCGGCAAGAACCTCGAGGTATCGCGCCGCTGTCATGCCGTATCGGACGAAAATCTCTTCCGTGGGCACCTTTCCGTAGGGTGCCCATGCCTGTGCAAAACGTATGAGATCAACGCTTTCTTCTGGTAACTGACGGTGTCGCGCTCGACGCAGTTCCTCGGACATTCGAGCGCGGCGCTGGCGGCGGTAGGCGCTCAGCTGGTCGGTGAGGGAATCTGAGGACATGGACGTGTGGTTTCCGGTGAGAGTGTTGCTCGGTGCTCGCTCCGCTCAACTGCAGATTGTCGGTCGTGAGGCGTCCAACTTGTGCTGGCAGAGTGCAATGATGTGTTGCCGGTCCGATGGATCCAGGCGTGGGCACGGGGGCGTCAGAAGGAGTGTGAGGAGTCTCCGGTAGTACATCGTTGGCTGCAGTCCGAACTCCGGCAAGATGTACTCGTCGAAGTCGGGGAAATTGTCGTTGATGGCAACTATCGGTGCCCACCGTAGGGCGAATGCGACGAGTCGGTGATCGTCACTGGTGCTGTGTCCGGGCATAGAACCTGGGACGTGTGCTGGCCCATTCACTGCAGGTCCGACGAGAGAAATCCGCCTTCGAGGCTGTGACGGACGGCGGCGAGGTAGCCGGCGGCGTCGGCGCCGTCGACGATGCGATGGTCGTATGACAGTGAGAGGTACGCCATCGACCGGACGCTGATCTGGAGTGCGCCGCCCTCGCCGCGCGTGGGGACGACGCGTTCGACGACGGTTCCAATGCCGAGGATGGCCGACTGCGGCTGGTTGATGATCGGGGTATCGAACAGGGCTCCGCGGCTGCCGGTGTTGGTGATGGTGAACGTGCCGCCGGAGAGGTCGTCGGGCCGGATCGTCCCGTCCCGCACGCTGTCCGCGACGACGGCGATTGCATTCGCGAGTTCAGGAATTCGCAATGCTCCTGCGTCGCGGATGACGGGAACCATCAGTCCCTTGTCGCTGTCGACGGCCATGCCCAGGTGCACCGCCCCGTGGTAGGTCACCTCGGTGCAGTCGACGTTCAGGGACGAATTGATCACCGGATGCTCGGCGAGCGCTTCGACGGCGGCGATGACGAAGAACGGCAGAAAAGACAGCTTCACCCCGGTGCGGCGCAGAAACGCATCTTTCTCCCGAAGACGCAGACGTGCGATGCCGGTGACGTCTACTTCGACGATCGTGGTCAATTGCGCTGATGTCTGCAGGGATTGAGCATGCGCTTTGCGATGGTTCGCCGAATGCGGGGCAGCTTCTCCACCCGGTCTACTGCGGAAGGTGGTGAAGCTGGACGGGGAGCCGGGTTCGAGAGGGATGTGGGTGCAGGGCCCTCTGGAGCGGCAGCGGGCGCCGGCGTGTCCTGGGGATCGCTGCACTGTGGGCCGAGGATGGCCATTGCCGCCCCGACCTCGACGACAGTGTCTTCCGGGGCGACAATTTCGAGGAGGGTGCCGGCGGCAGGGGAGGGGACCTCGGTGTCGACTTTGTCGGTGGCCACCTCGAGCAGCGGCTCTCCCGCCTCGACTCGGTCCCCTCGGGCCTTGAGCCAGCGGGTGATCGTGGCTTCGGTGACGTTCTCACCGAGCGACGGCAACACCACGGTGGTGCCTGTCTGTGTCGTGGTCATTCGTCATGTCTCTCTGGGTCAGTCGGTGAGGTCGAGGGCGGCGCGGACGATGTTGTCGGTGTCGATGCCGTGGTAGCGGTAGACGTCGTCGAGGGAGCCGACCTGCCCGAACTTGCTGACGCCGAGCGCCGCGCCGGGGACGTTGTTGATCCCGGTCAGGAATGCGAGGGTGTGCGGGTGGCCGTCGAGGACGGTTACCATCGGTGCCGCCCGGTCGGCGGGGAACACTTGGTCCAGGATCCACGACGGGCCGTCGGCGAGTCCGCGGCGCGCCTGCACCGCCTCGAACAACAGTCCCGGACTGGTGACGCACACGACGTCGGCGGTGATGCCCTGATCGGCTAATCGGTCTGCGGCGGTGAGGGTTTCGGTGATGACGGCGCCCATCCCGACCAGGGTGACGGCCGGACTGCCGGTGTGGCGGAGGGTGTAGGCGCCGGCGACGACCTGACGGCGACGGCGTTCCCGGGCCGCCGGATCGGAGGGGACGGCGGCGAGAGTCTGATCGACGGGGCGGGTCGAGAGTCGCAGATACGACGAGGAGCCGTCGGGGCGGCCCAGGCGAGAGATGCTGTCGAGCAGGGTCCACTCCACGTCGATCGCGAAGGCTGGTTCGTAACTCACGCAGCCGGGTTGTTCGAGTCCGATCGAGGGGGTCTTGATCGACTGATGGGCGCCACCCTCCGCGGCGAGGGTCACCCCAGAAGGGGTGCCGACCAGGATCGACTGCCCGCCCGCGTAGATCCCGTACGACCACGGCTCGAGCGCCCGCTCGACGAACGGGTCGTACATCACCCCGATCGGGAACAGCGGCTGACCCCACCGACTCCATGTGGCGCCGAGCTCACCCATCAACCCGACCAGGTTGGTTTCCGCGATCCCCAGTTCCATGTGCTGTCCGGTCGGCTTTTCCCGCCAGTGCATGATCGTCTCGGCGTCGTCGTCGAACCAATTGCGGCGTTCGTTCGGTGACCACACCCCCACCTTGTTCAACCACCCGGCCAGGTTCGTGGTCGAGGAGACGTCGGGGCTGACCGTCACCACCCGCTTCGCCGCCTCCGGTGCCTCCCGGGACAGATCGAGCAGCGCCCGGCCCAATGCGGCCTGTGTCGTCGAGATCCCGGACGGGGTGCGGCCGATGTCGGCCGGCACCGCAGGCGGGGTTGCGAGCTTGGTGGGGTCACGCTGAAGCCATTCGGCGGAGGCGGCGCAGACGCGGCCGGCGGTGCTGTCCGGGGCGAACCGCGCCCACGGATTGTTCGGGTCCATCCCCAACTCCGTGGCCAATTCTTCGTACTGTTCCACCGTGAGGAGCGAGGAGTGGTTCTGCGGATGCCCCTGCGTCGGCAGACCGCGGCCCTTGATCGTGTAGGCGATGATCACCGTCGGGCGGGTGTCGTCGATCTGCCCGTACGCCGCGCGCAGGGCGTCCAGGTCGTGACCACCGAGATTGCGAATGGCATGCAGGACGGTGTCGTCGTCAAGACCGGCGATCAGGGCGGCGATCTCCATCGCGTTCGGGCCGCCGCCGGGCAGCCGGTCCCGCACCTGCTCGGCCGTACAGCGCAGCAGCCGCTGGTACTCGGGATTGGGCATGTCCAGGATTCGGGTGCGCAGCGCCGACCCACCGGGTCGGCTGAACAGTGATTCGAGCAGGGTCCCGAATTTCACGGTGAGCACCTGCCAGCCGGCGGCAGCAAACATCGCTTCGAGCCGGCCGGCGGCGATGTTGGGCACCACCCGGTCCAGGGACTGCCGGTTCAGGTCGACGATCCACACGATCTCCCCGAGTTCGGCGACGGAGGTGTCGAGGATCGCCTCCCACACCGCACCCTCATCTAACTCCGCGTCCCCGACTAGCGAATACTGCCTGCCCGTCCCGGCGCCGCCGAGATGGGTGTCGACGAAGCGGCGGGCGATGGCACCCCATATCGGCGCCGTCGCCCCGATCCCGACCGACCCGGTCGAATAGTCCACTGGATCAGGATCTTTCGACCTGCTCGGGTACGACTGCAGCCCACCGAACTCCCGCAACGTCGTTAGATACTTCTCGTCCAGCTCGCCGAGCAGGTAGTTGATGCCGTGCAGCACCGGGGAGGCGTGCGGCTTGACCGACACCCGATCACCGGGACGGAGCTGCTCGAACCAGAGCGAGGTCATAATGGTCACGATCGACGCACACGACGCCTGGTGACCACCGACCTTCAGCCCCGTGGGGTTGGGGCGAACCCGGTTGGCGTGGTGGATCATCGCGGTCGACAGCCACAACACGCGTTGCTCGATCTCCACGAGCGCCTCGGGGGTCGGGGAGGGAGCGGTGTTGATGCCGGTGTCGACTGTGTTCGTGCCCTGCATGAGATTGCGTCCTTACCTATGAATTCGTGGGACCGACTGAACTGCGGCCAGCTCAGGTCGTGAGCGGTCGGTCGGTGATGTCAGCAGGCGGCTCTGGTGAGAGTCCGACGCCGCCAGTGGCGGTCGGTGAATCCGCCTGCTGAGGAGGAAGTCCCGTGTGCAGAACTCGCCTATAGTTCAGCATCGGCAGGTACTTTGTGCAACACCCATCGCAAGACTTCAGCATTGTGCGCACCGGTGCGCCTACAACCTCGCTGGGGGGTAGCACAATGCCCAATCGCGGCCACCATTTTCGGCGATCTCCGCGCCGCGGCGACGTGATCGCTGTGCTCTCCGATAGACGCCGGAAGTGTTCTGGCGCAGGTATTCTGCGAATCAGTCACACTGCAAACGCGGGTCGGACCGAGAAATAGCCTTTCGGCACCGGCCATGCCCCGGTGTGGTGGCGGGCGCCACCGCCAGTGCAACAGCTCGACAGTTCTCAGCCGTTGATCATGTTGTGCCGTGAACTCCACTCCGCGTCACGCAGTTCGTTCTTGCGAATCTTTCCTGTTGACGTTCTGGGAAGGTCGTCGACGAACTCGACCGATCTGGGTGCCTTGTATGACGCGATTCGCGACTTCACGTGTGCGATGACCTCAGCCTCGTCGATGTGCGCTCCATTGCCAGTCATCACGAACGCTTTCGGCCGTTCGCCCCACTTGTCGTCAGGTACCCCCACGACGGCGGCTTCGAGTATCGCCGGATGCGACAGAATTGCCTGCTCTACCTCGATCGTCGAAATATTCTCTCCCCCGGAGATCACCACGTCCTTCGCACGGTCGAGAAGTTGCACGTATCCGTCGGGATGCATGACGCCCAGGTCACCTGAGTGGAACCAGCCACCCTCGGTTGCCTTCCGCGTCCCGTCCTCGTCGTCGTAATAGCCTTTCATCACGGTATTGCCGCGCATGACGATCTCGCCCATCTCTGTGCCGTCTGCGGCCACGTCGGTCAACTCGCCCGCCGGTGAAAGTCCGGGACGCACAACCCGCAGCCGCTCGGCAGTGATCATGCCGACACCCTGGCGCGCCATGAGTTTCGCGTGGTCCTCGACATCCACCTCGTCCCACTCGGGCTTGGGTTCACAGACCGAGTAGGGTCCGTAGGTTTCAGTGAGGCCGTAGATGTGCACTATCGATGCGCCCAGAGCGCGGATCCCGGCGATGATGGTGGGGCTGGGCGGTGCACCTCCACTGCTGATGGTTAACGGTGTCGTGAGGGGATGGGCCTGCTCAGCGTTGGCCAGGAGGGTCAGAACTGTCGGTGCTCCGTTGAGGTGGGTAATCTGGTGCTCGTCGATCAACGACCACATGCTGTCGGCGCGCACCGCCCGGTAGCAGACGTGTGTCCCGAGCGCCGCGGTGACCGCCCAGGTCGTGCACCATCCGTTGCAATGGAACATCGGCAGAGTCCACAGATATTTGGTGGTCTTATCGAAGCCTGCATGTAAGATTTCGCCGAGCGAGTTGAGGTAGGCGCCGCGATGGGAGTACATGACTCCTTTAGGGCGGCCCGTGGTGCCGGATGTGTAGTTGATTGCCAGCGTACGGTTTTCGTCGTCAATCTCCCAGCGTAGATCATCGCCCTGGCCGCGTGTCACCAGTGAGTCATAGCTGTGAAGTTCGTTAGATCCGGTGAAAAGACCTTCCACCGTCGGTAGTTCGATCCACTCGTCGACGGTGGAGAAATCGAGTCCGGCGTGGAGCAGCGGCTTCAGTAGCTCGATCTCACCGAAGAGCAGGTGCACACCAGAATGCCCGCAGATGTATTCGATCTCGGCCGCTGACAAGCGTGTGTTGATCGCAACGAGTACTCCGCGCGCGAGCGGGACGGCGTAATGGGCGATGAGCAGCTCGGCGGAGTTGGTGGCCAGATATGCGACGCGTTCGCCATCCGTGATACCGGAAGCCCGGAGCGCTTTCGCGAGGGCCTGTACTGAGGCACCGAATTCACGGTAGGTCCATCGACGCTCGCCGTCGATGATTGCGATTTTGTCGGGCATGACCTCGACTGCACGTTCGAGGAAGCGAATGGGTGTCAAAGGAACGTCGAGACCGGTCACAGATCCTCCAGTTGAGGCAGCGCTTCATCCGAAGCGCTGGGCGGGTCGGGTTGCGAGTTGGAGGTACCGACTACGTCGGTACCTCCAGGGCGGAAGTGGGGTTTCAACGGCGTCAAGTTCGCGCCCACGGTTTCGGTCCCCCTGCCCCGGTTGGAGGCAGTCAGAGCGAGGCGGCGGTCTTGTAGGCCGGATTGCGGACAGTCGGCGTCAGGTCGAGCGCGCGGGCCGATGTCGGGTGCTGATCACCCGGCCATCCGGACACGATGACCGTGGTGAATCCAAGGTGGGTGAGGATGGAACTGATGGATCCCTGTGCGAGTTCGTGTCCCTGAACCGTGTACTGGTTGGCGGGCCGCGGGTTCGACCGCAAGTAGACGATGATCCCGCCTTCTGCGGCGATTCGGGTACGACGGGTTTCGAACTCCCGTCGGCACCCGCAGTCGGGTGCGAGTGGATCGCGGTGCGAACATTCGAAGACGATGTACACCGTCGGAGCTGCCGCAGGCGTTGTCGAACCGAGGAAGGCCGTGTGGTGGGCGCCGGTCAATTCGTCGTCGAAGTCGACTACGCGCAGGCACCTGTCAGGAACGTCCACAATACGTGTGGCCGTCTGGCGAACCCGCCCAACGTGGCCGTCGCCGTGGTGTAGGCGGTAGTGCACCACATCCTGGACCTGCACCACTGGAACGCCGTGTACCTGGGCGAAAGCCGCGAGTTCCGTGCCCTGCAGCAGGGTTCCGTCGTCACCCAGCAACGTGGCCGTCAGCGCTACCGGCGAAAGTCCGGCGATTTCGCACAGGTCGACCGCCGCTTCCGCACTGTTTCGGCGCTCGAGCACTCCACGTGAAGCCGTTCTCAACGGCAGGACGTGTCCCGGCCGCGTCAGATCCACTGGGCGGGTCTGCGGGCTGGCGAGCACCCGAGCGGTCCGCGACCGGTCTGTCGCGCTGATACCGGTTCCGACGCCGGCAACGGCGTCGACCCCTACACCGAAGGCCGGAGTTGTCGTGCTGGAGCCGTTGCCCCTCACCATCGCGGGCAGTTCCAGCTCGTCTGCCCGGGTCGAACGCATCGCCGCACACAACAGCCCGGAGGTGTATCGAACTGCCCAGGCGGTCCACCGTGGGCTGGCTAGGGCGGCGGGAATCAGCACATCGGCGACCTCCTGATCGTCCGCTCCGCTGACGATCAGTGCCGGCCTTCCGGTGGTCAACGCGTTTGTCGCGGATTCGATTCTCTTTTTCACGTCACAGACGTCGGTCATCACTATCCCTCGCCGATCACGAGTGTGCGGAAACGGCTGTCATGAAAAACAAGGGGTTGTGCTGTCTCATTTACCGCGGTGCTGTTGACCTCCAGAAGTACAACATCGTGGTCCCCTGCGGGGATCGACGTCGAGATCCTGCAATCGAGCCATGCTGCGGCGTCGGCTAGGAATACTGCATTGGATTCGCCTGCGAACCAGGAGATCCCGGCGAACCGGTCGACGTTCTTGGCCGCGATCTGGCGACTCGCCGCTTCGTGCGTCGATGCCAGGACCGAAATACCTAGATGGCCGTCCTTCGACAGCGTCGGCCACGTCGTCGAAGTGTGCTGCACGCAGATCGATACCAACGCCGGGTCCATGGACACTGGTGTGAACGAGGTAGCCACGATTCCCACCGGTCGTCCCTCCTGGAGCGCGCATACTGCCGCGACGCCAGTCGGATATTGCCCGTACAGTCGGCGGAGCTTGGTGGTATCCCGTTGCGAGTCACCCGTCTTTACTGGATCGAAAGTGATCATGGCGTACCGCCTTGGCTGAGAAGTGAATTGGATTTATCGACGTCGGAGGATCGCGTTGGGGTCGCTCGCATGTCGTGCATGTCACGCACCCCTGGCGCGCGCATGCTGGACAATGAGGGAGGTGACGGCGTCGAGGCATACCGTCCCGATGGATGGCGACGCGCCTGCAGGGTCTCCCAGAATTCCGTTGGGGGATATCGAATGAATGCCCTCCCGGAAGGCACGATCGAGGAGTCCCTTGTCAACCATGCCCGAGTATCCACGGGCAAAGCGTTCGACGCGAACCCTGTCGGGGTGAAGTGCGAGCATCACGGAGGTTTCTGCGACGTCAGCATGCCCACCGACGTTGCCGCCCAGGGAGGCCACGTCCTCGGCGGCCCGGCGCCAGGCGTCCAGAATCGCTTCACTGTCGGTGAAGACGATGACCGACAGTGGTGCCAGTTTGTCCGCCAGACGCAACTCGAAGTCGCGCATGACCGGGTAGTTGCCGATGTGGCCCGAGAACACGACAATCCGCTCGAAACCGGACGCAGCCAGGTGCGCGCTGTAATCTTCGCAGATCGCCTCGAGAGTCGATGCGCGGAGGGACAGTGTGCCGGGGAATCCGAGGTGATGC
Organism: Rhodococcus sp. MSC1_016; assembly: GCF_023667485.2. Classification (NCBI taxonomy): domain Bacteria; kingdom Bacillati; phylum Actinomycetota; class Actinomycetes; order Mycobacteriales; family Nocardiaceae; genus Rhodococcus; species Rhodococcus sp. MSC1_016. Next base: position 2,415,530 of record NZ_JAMOZI020000001.1, on the reverse strand, counting down.
GGCGAGTACCCGACACTAACGGTCGGCAGGACGAGCGCACCTCCGAGGTCGTGCGCGACCCGCACTGCAAGAGCGTCGGCGTGGTCAGCGTCCATCGACAGCGGTAGATGCCGGCCGTGCTGTTCGACTGCACCGAGGGGCAGGATCGCGGTGCGCGCCCCACCTGCGATTGCGTCACCGATTTCGGCACTCGTCATGTATTCGATCCGAAGTTCGTTCATTATGGCACCTACTTGCGATCCGGCCTGGCAAATCGGGCCTGGCGGGCAATCTCGTCCTGCTCGCCTGCGTCGTACATCTCGTCGACGAGATCGGTGAAGGAGGCGAGGATGTTAGAGCGTCGGATAGTGGCTTTGGCCGTCAGCTCTCCCGCTGCCGCTGACAGCGCCCGCGGCAGAACCCGGAACTTCTTCAATTGCAACGGGCGGGCGAGTTCGGAATTGACCTCGTCGATCCATCGGGTCAGAGCAGCATCGCGGTCATCCCGAGTCATTGCCTGCGCCTCGTCGCTGACGCTGAGCAGTACGGTGAGGTACTTGCGGCCTTCGCCCACGACGATCGCCTCGTCGATCAGCGGACTCGCCTTGAGCCGTACCTCTATCGGCTGCGGGCTGACGCTCTTGCCGCCACTGGTCTTGAGGACATCCTTCATTCGCCCGATGATCTTCACCTCGCCATCGGAGCTCTGCTCGACAAGGTCGCCTGTGCGGTACCACCCCTCCTCCAGCGCCGAGGCCGTCGCCTCCGGATTGTTCCAGTAGCCGTCGAAGAGACATGGGCTGCGCACCTGCAACTCGCCTTCGTGGGACACACGGACAACCCACCGGGGATCGGGCATGGCCTTTCCAATGGTTCCCGGCGCTGGAAAGGCGCGATCCCACTGGGCGATCACGGAGCCACACGTTTCCGTTGTACCGAAAAGCTCGCGAAGATCGAGACCCCACATATGCCAGAGCGCGGTCACGTCGGGGGCCATGCTTCCGGAGGCTGTCCAGCTCACCTCGATGCGATCCATGCCGACTTTCGCCCGCAGTAGCAGGAACACGTATTTCAGGCACACGCCGTAGAGGACTTCGAGGTACTTTGGCACCTGTTGCCCACGCCAGCGTAAATCGCTGACCCTGCGCGCGACCTTCATCGCAATCGCGTATCCGAAGCGGAAAGCTCTGCCGGACTCGGCAAGCGCCTGCAGTATTTCGCTGGCGAGCTTCTCGTGCATCCTCGGCGGCCACAGGACAGCAGTTGGCCGCACCCCGCAGAGCGCTTCGACCCGTTGATCCATGGTGCAGTAGGTGACGACGAGCCTGGTCATTATCGGCGCGAAGACTCCGATCAGAGCCGGCGCAACATGTGAAAGTCCGAGGAATCCCACGAGGTCGTGCCGGGACCTGCCGATCTCGGGGTAGGACATTGCGAAACCAAGTACCGAGTACTGGAGTGTGCGGTGCGTGTGTCTCACGCCCTTCGGCGCTCCAGTGGATCCTGAGGTGTAAAACAGGGCGGCCAGCTGGTCGATGTCGCCCGCTTCGACAAGAAGCGAGAACAGTTCCGGCTCAGCCACAGCCCGAGCGCTCCCGATGGCGCATAAGGACTCCCAATGTACTGCTTTGACCGTTTCCGGCAGGTCTGCCGGCTCGGCGTCGAAACTGACAGTTGCACGTAAGTGCGGCAACTTGGGGGCGAGCGCAGCAACTTTCGCGATATCGGACGTGCCCTCGGCGAAGATCGCGGTCGCGCCGCTGCTCTCGAGCGCGTGCTCTACCTCAGGGGTCGAGCTTGTGGGGTATACCCCGACCGGAACGCCACCCACACTCAGGATCCCGAGTGCCGCCACAACCCACTCTCGGCGGGTAGAAGACATGATGGCCACCCGGTCGCCCGGCGCCACCCCGAGATCATGGAGGCCCAGTGCGGTCGCCCGCACTTCCTCTAGATACTCGCTCCAGCTGGTCGGGCGTGCAGCGCCCTCAACCCAGCTGCAGAATGCGACCGTGTCCGGTTCGCGCTCGGCGCGGTCGCACAACATCTGGGCGAAGGTGCGATCCACGGCCTCGAATCCCGAGACGCTGCGCAGTACCGGTATTCCATCCCTGCCGCCCTCACGCGAACTCATTGAAACAGTGTTCTCCATCTCCATGGTCACTGCAATTCCTCAGCTAAGTCGTTGATCTCGGTGCCCGTGTAGCGCTTGACTACCTGCCACTTCCCGTCGACTACCTGATAGATCCCGTAGTCGGGCACCGCAGTGTTCGTCGAGTTGTAATTGACGGGACCGCTGGCACCGTGATAGTCGATCGTTTCATCTTTGGCCAGGAGATCCAGGCCTTCGTCCAGGGAGAACACCGGCGTGCCGCCGGAATCAGTCACGTTGTGGAGGTTCTCGGCAATCGCCGTGCCGGTGGTCTCGCCGCCGGCCGCCATCGCCAAGAGTCCCGAAACGATCGCATCGTATGCCATGGCCGCCGTGGGCTGCTGAGCGATGGCCGCACCTTGCTCGACGCCATACTCCTCGACCAGCACATCGCGCATCCCCGCGACGGACGGCGAGTCTGCCGCGACCGCGGACTGACCGTACGCGCCTTCGAGGTATTGGGCCCCGACCTCGTCGAGTAGCACGGGGAAGGTCAACTCTGCGATAAATGCCCATTTGCCAGGTAACCCCGACCGCGCCCACTCGCGCACGATCGGTACAGCGGGCTCCACGGAGCCGGCGAGGAACACCATATCGGGCTGAGGCTCAAAGGCGCTGCGCACCTCCGGCAGATAGGAACTCTGTCCGCCGTTGAAAGCGACCTTCGCCACCACCTTGCCACCGAGCTTCGTGTAATAATCCTCCAACCAGCTCGACGTGCTTCGCGCTGAGTCGGAGTTTTCGTAGAGTATGGACAGGGTCTTGATGCCGTTGTCCCAGAGGTTTTTAGCGACCGCCAGGCCATCGAAAGTGTCCGGACCAATAGTGCGGAAGGTGTAGGGATTGGCCTGGTCGTCGTACTCGACGATGCCGGAGTACGGAGACGCGATCGCAACCTCGCTGCGTTCTGCCTGGCTGAGCGTCGCCATGAACGTCGATGACGTCGGACCCACGATGAATTGCGCGTCGTCTTTATTGATGAGCTTGGTGACGGCGCGGACTCCATCCTCGGCGTTGAACTTCTCGTCCTCGCTCACAACCTCGAGGGTCGTCCCATTGATGCCGCCACGCTTGTTGACATGGTTCACTACTGCTCGGGTGATCGAATCGACAGGCCCGCCGAAGACCGCCGCTTCGCCTGATAGCGGCGCGGCCACACCGATCACCGTGGTTCCGCCCGACGCCCCTCCACCGTCGCCGCAACCTGTGAGCACTGCCCCCGTCGCCATGACCACGCATGCGACCGATACCTTGCCTGCTGTTGTTCTGAGTACTTTCATCGCTCAAAATCTCCTGTGAACTGCTGCTTTGGGGGGTCGGACTTTCTCTGGTAGAAGCGAGGAGAGTGAAGCCTGCTTCTCTTTCGCGATTGCGGTAGGCATGCGTGCTGCTCACGCCTGTGGGATTCGAGCACCCAGGAACATCTCGGCGAAGCCCGGATCCGCTAGCAGTTGCGGCCCGTTTGCCTCGTGATGAATTTGGCCCGATTCCATGAGAAATACGCGTTCGCACAGTGGCAGGATCTGGCTGGGATGCTCCTCGATAATCCATAAGACGCCGGTCCCGCTGCGTTCGATGACGCAGATCTGCTCGATGAGCGAATCGACAATCTGGGGCGCTAGACCGGTGGTGGGTTCGTCGAGGATCAACAGCCTCGGCCGCATGAGCAGCGAGGAAGCGATTGCGAGCTGCTGCCGTTGTCCGCCGGACAGCGTTCCGGATCGCTGCTTTCGGCGCTCTGCGAGAATGGGAAACAGTTCGAAGACCTCGTCCACGCGATCATGAGGCAAGCGCATCGCGCGAGTAACGACTTCCAGATTGTCCTCGACGGATAGTGCACCGAAAACGTTGCGCAGCTGAGGTGTATATCCGAGGCCGCGGCGTGCGCGCTCGCGGGCGGACATCCCATCGAGGGGCTCGCCACCAAGTCTGACGCTCCCGCCGCGTGCATCGACTACCCCGGCGATGGTCTGCACGAGGGTTGTCTTGCCGGCTCCATTAGGGCCAATAATGGCTGTAATCGATCCTTCCTCTGCGGCAAGAGAAATGCCCCGGATGATGTTGTTTCGACCGTAGCCGCTGGTGAGGTTTTCGACATTAAGCAGTGGCACGGCGTACTCCCAGATAGGTTTCGATAACTAGGGGGTCGCGGATGACGTCCGCCGGTGGGCCGCTTGCAATGACATGGCCGTCGTGCATGACGTACAGCGCATCGGAGATTGCGTTCATGAAGGACATGTTGTGCTCGATGACGAGCACCGTGACGCCCTCTACATCGCGCAGCTGACGCACTGTCGCAGATAAGCGGTCCTGATCGTCGGGGTTCAGGCCCGAGGACGGCTCGTCGAGCATCAACAGCGACGGCGGTTCCATGAGCAGCCGGGCGATCTGCAGTAGGCGGCCTTGGCCGATCGACAGATCTCCCGCCCGGACGTTCGCCAATTCGACCAAACCCAGGCGATCAAGCAGAATCCATGCACGGTCGACCAGGCTGCGCTCACTCGCCGAGATCGCGCGCGGAGACGTGAAGAGGCGCGAGAGGCGCTCGCCTGGCACAGTGCGCACAGAGGTGAGCAAATTCTGCACGACCGACATGTCAGTGAAGTCAGCAGTGTTCTGGAACGTGCGCTTCAGGCCCATCCGCGCAAGTTGGTGCGTCGGAGCCCCTGTCACGACACGCCCGTCGAACACGACCGTCCCTGCATCAGGCTTCAGGAAACCGGAGACTGCATTGAACAGGGTGGTTTTGCCGGAGCCGTTTGGCCCAATGAGTCCTGTAACCTTGCCCCGGCTAACGGTCATATCGACACCGTCGAGCGCCCGGAGCTGACCGAAGCTCTTCACAACGCCCTTCACTTCGAGCAAGGGATTCGGTGCAGTCATCAGCGACCACCTGCCACAGAAGTCGCCAACACAGGAGGTGTTACGGAGGGGGAGCGTGGTGGCGGGTAGACGGACAGTCGCGGCCGGAAGAGGCCACCCGGCCAGAACAGGAGTATCACAATGAGGACCAAACCTTGCAGTGCGTCCTGAAGGCTGGCCAGCAGCTCCGGTGTAATAAAGTCCACTTGAATGTATGTGAGGCCCTCCCGCAGGCCCAACAGAACAACCGCACCAAGAACCGCGCCGACATTGCTGCCTGTCCCGCCGATAATCAGAGCAATGAAGACCGTGAAGGTGATATTCACGTTGAAGAAAGTCGGAGTAAGGATCGACAGATACCACACATACATCACCCCGGCCAGACCCATGAAGAACGCCGCAAAGACGAAAGCTTTGAGCTTGACCGCGTAGACGTTCACACCGAGCGAACGGGCCACCGCTTCGTTCTGGTTGATCGCGAGCAGACTTCGGCCGAACGCCGACCGAGTCACCCGCCGGAAGAGCAAGAAGCTGATTCCTGAAACAACCACAACGATCGCAGCGACGAACAACACCTGCGCTCGACCCGGGACGATATCGAGGCTGGGCACCGGCGCGTTCAGCAGCCCGCGCGCCCCATTGGCGATCGCCGGCTGGTTGATGAACAACTGGCGGATCACCTCGGCAAGCGCTAGCGAGACAACGGCGAGGTACTCCCCACCGACCTTCAGCAGGCCGCTTCCGACAACGAACGCGAGCAGAGCTGATACGAGACCACCAATGATTGCGCCCGCCCACCACGGCAAACCGAGCCCGAGAAGGTATGTGTACAATCCGGACGGTGCCGGCATGACGGTGAGTGCGTAGGCATAGGCGCCGACACCGAAGAATGCCGCCACACCGAAATTCACCATCCCGCCAACGCCGAACTGAAGGTTCAGTGCCAGGGCTGCGACGGCGTAGATCCCCATTAGAGTGATCAGTCCGCCAAGAATCAGCAGAGTGCTCATGCGACACGCTCCTTCGGCCCGCTGAAAAGGCCCTCAGGCCGGATGAACACGACCAAGGCGATCACCGCGAACACAACCATCTGGGTGTATTCGGACGGAATGACAAGGGTCGCGAGACTTGACGTAAGACCGACGAGGACTGCCGCGAGCATCACGCCGTAGATACTGCCGAGACCACCGATGATTGCGGCGGCGGAGATGATCAACACCTGATCCCAGCCGAGCTCAGGGTAAATGCGTGCGGTCAAGGCGATGAGCGTTCCCGCCAGCGCAGTCAGCGCACTCGCTACCGCCCAGGTGATGTATTGCAGATAAGTGGTGTTGACACCGCGAATCTGAGCCAGTGCCTGATTGTTGGCCATCGCGCGCAACGCCCGTCCGCTGTAGGACTTCGACAGCCAAAAGTGCAGTGCTATAACCACCAGAGCGGCAATGACGATTACAGCGACCTGATCGATGCCGGCCACGGCAATCCCACCGATACGGAAGGTCTCTTGAAGAGGGACGTCGAGTGTCTTTACGCCGTACCCCGTGAAGACCTCGATCATTGCGTGAATGAAGAACGCGAGACCGACTGATGCGATCATGGGAATATAGTGCGGACGCCCGCGCATCGGCCAGAAGATCAGCCGAGCTGATACGACGCCCGCCACCGTCGTGACGGCGATCGCCGCGAGACACGAGACTATCCAGTGAAACCCGAGCAGCACGTTGAACCCGTACGCGCTGAACCCACTGAGCACGATCAGCTGGGGCAGCGCGATATTCAGGAAGCCCTCCACCCGGCGCACCAATTCGAAGCCCACGGTCGCGAGCAGCAGAACCGCACCGCTGACCAGGCCTGCAACAAGGACGGCTAACATGACTCCACCCTCATCCCTGACCTCCTCGAGTGCGACTGCCGTTCCAGCTATCTCGTAGTCCACGGGCGACGGGGTCATCGAAGTACTCGGCGGCAGACCCAAGTGTGCGATGCAGGGAGACTTCGTCGCGGGAGTCGTCGGAATCGTTGACACTGCGTTTCAATGCGCCGTAGAGCACGGGTGCCTTGGCCCCGGCCTCACGTGCCGATGCGACAGCCGCAGCGACAAGGTCTGCGGGGTCCGCGAGGACATCGACGAGACCGATCTCCAGTGCGGTTTCAGCATCGAATAGTTCCCCCGACAACAGCAGTCGCCTCGCGGTACGTGCTCCGAGTAGTCGGGCGGCACGCTGAATACCCTTATCGGCCGGTAGGAGGCCGTGATTGATCTCTGGGAAACCAAAACGCGCACCGTGGACGGCCAGCACGGTATCGGCGAACAGAGCAATCTCCATGCCACCGCCCACACAGTGACCGTTGATCGCGCTGATCACCGGTCGCGGGTACCTGTCCATTGCTACAAGTAGCGAGTGAAACTCCCGCATCCGGGCGTCCAACTCTTGTTGGGGTGCTTGTTCGAGTTCTTTTATATCGCCTCCGGCGCAGAAGAATCGTTCTCCCTGGCCTGTGAGGACGACCGGGGGTGCTTCACGCATCTCGCTGAGGTCGGCAAACAGCGCCGCGAGATTGCGAATGGCTGATCGGTTCAGTGCGTTTGCCGGCGGCCGGTCCAAGGTGACGACAAGGACACCCGTATAGTCCGCGGCGGTGAACCCGGCGGTCTGTGTGGTCTCAGGCCCTCTCATGCTTCACCCGGCAACTTCTTGCGTCGCCGGGGAACCAACAACGAGGTGGTCATCTCGGCGGGCGGAGGGAAATCGGGCCGGTCGCCCTTCGCGGAAGGCTTGTCGGGCCTCGGCGTAGTCTGCGCCGGCGAAATTGAGGGTTTCCAACGCCGCCGACAATTCCTGCTGCGGAAGGGCGTTGGTCAGCCAACCAGAGTTCAGTGAACGCTTCGTCCAGCGGATTGCCTGCTGCGAGCCCTGGGCAAGGTCATCGGCGATCGCCAAGGCGCGTTCGAGCACGGCGCCTTTCGGTTCGGTGAGGCTCACCAAGCCGATCCGCTCGGCCTCCGCGCCGGTCAGGCTTGCTGACGTCAGCTGGTAGTACTTAGTTTTGGCCATGCCGACCAGCAGCGGCCAGATCAGGGAAGAATGGTCGCCGGCGACCACCCCGATGCGGGTATGGCCGTCCAGAAGCAAGGCGTCTTCAGCAGCTACGCTGATATCGGCGAGCAGTGCCATCGACAAACCCCAGCCCACCGCTGGTCCGTTGATCGCGGAGATGAGAGGCTTGTCCATGTTCAGGAGGGTCGTAATTCGCCGCCGCTCATCCTCCATGAGTTCGATCGCGTCATCCAGAGTAGGGTCTGGTTCGCGTACGTCCATGCCCGTGCAGAAACCGCGGCCGGCGCCGGTGATGACAGCCACACGCGTGTGGGGGTCTCGGTCGACGTCCTCCCAGATTCCGGACAGATGCTTGAACATCGGCAGCGTCAGGGAGTTGAGTCGCTCGGGACGATTGATGGTGATGAGGAGTACCCCATTCGGCTTGCGCTCGATCAAGATCTCCTTCGGGTATCGGCTGAAGACGTCATCCGTGGCCAATGTGCTCATCGTGCTTCTCCTACCTCGACACTGTTTCCGGTTGTTTCTTTCTGTGCACTTTCGAACGCTTCCACCTCGGCGTAGTGGGCCGGACGGGCGGCGCGAATATCGTCCAGAACCGCGGCAGGGGTGCGCACCATAGCGCGGGGGTTCTTGAACTTGGGGATTACGTACTTGCCGAAAAGTTCGATCGACTTCATCAATTCCCTGTGGGGGAGCCCGTCGATGCGCATAACGAGCGAGTCGGCGCCCAAGTCGGCGAATCGCTGTACCTGGGCGACACAGTCGTCGGGATCGCCCACGATGAAGCCGGAGGAGTCCTCGAACATGTAGCGCTCATCGTTGAAGTCCAGATGCTTGACGGCTCCCATGTACTGGTAGTCATCGGAGAGTTTCGAGAGGCGTTGGTACGCGTCGGTCGATAGCGCGACCGATTCTGTGAGGCTCCTCGCCCATGTGACGGCTTCGTCGCGTGTTTCTGCGCAATGCATACCGCCGCCGACTGCAACGAGCTTTTGTGCCTGCACTGGGTAGGTGTGCGTCGCGCCGTCGAGAGCGTCATCGTAGATACGCAGCATATTCTCGAGGAATTCGAAGCCCAGGTAGAAGCCTCCGACGATCGCGCCGACGCCGAGCTCCGCCGCAGTTCGAACAGACTCGGGACTCCCGGTCGCCATGTGGATCGGAGGATAGGGAGTCTGAATTCCTCTGGGTACGAGGCTTCGTGGTGGGATCTTGTAGTGCTCGCCCACAAAGGAGAAGACGTCGTTGTGCAGCGCGCGTCGAATGACTTCGAGCCCCTCGATCTGCTGGGCCTTGTTTTCCGTCGGTGAAACCTCAAAGGCCCGCAGTGCAAGGGTGGTGTTGCCTCGGCCGACACCGAGTTCCACGCGGCCGTTGGACAGAATGTCTTCGGTGGCCAGCCTCTCGGCGACCCGAAGCGCGTGGTTGATGCGCGTGGGCAACAGGGTCACCAGGTGCACGAACCGAATGCGTGAGGTCAGCGCCATCAAGTACGGATAGAGGACCTCCGGCGCGGACGTCGTCGCCGTGCCAATCGCCACGTGCTGCTCAGAGGTGCCGAACGCATCGAAACCCACCTCTTCGGCGAGGAGGACCTCGTCGACGAGCTCCCGGTATCGGTGCTCATGGGTATGCCCTGGGGGCGTTTCGCCCTCGCTCATGAAGATGAATCGCATGGCCACAACCTTTCGTGTGTGAATGCGCATTAACGTGAATGAGCATTAACGTAGAACGAGAGTGTGAGCTTGTCAACACTCGGCGGGCATTTGGGCACCTTCACTCGCCACGGCCCGCAATATCGCTGGTCAGATGCAAAAGTGTGCGGTCGCGCGCGGAGCGTGGGCCCGCAGCTAGCATCGACAGGTGTCCGATCGCTGTCCGATTGTGTTAATGCGTGTTACTATTGGTCGCATGGAGCTGATCAAGGTGGATGCGAGCGACGCTTGCAGGCGGTGTGCGACTCGGTATGTGTTGATCTCAGATTTCTCGGGTTGCCCGGTTGCTGTCGTGAACCATGAAGGCTGATCAGATGCCGTCAGCCGCGCCAACGGTTCGCCGGTCACGCCGGGAGCTGCTGCTGGAGGTCGCCGCCGATCTGTTCCTGCACCAACCCTACGACTCGGTTACGGTCGAGATGATCTGCGCGAAGGCAGGAATCTCCGCTCCCGGGCTCTATCGTCACTTCCAGAACAAGCAGGCCCTCCTCATCGCAGTGGTGGAGAATCCGTTGGAGTTTCTCCATCAGTCCGCCCGGGCGACGGTGGAGTCGGAACCCGATCCGCGTGCTGCGCTGGACGCCATGGTCGAATTCCACATCAGGTCGGTCCTGTCTGCGGCCCCGACAACACTGATTTTCCTCAAGAACGAGCACGCGTTTCCCGAAACGGATCGCCGGCGCATTCGACGAGCGATGAATATGTACGCCGAGGAGTGGATTTCGACAGTGTCGCTGCTGCGGCCAGAGCTGTCGGATCCGGAGGTACGCCTGCTTACGCAGGCGGTGTTCTCGATGTTGAATACCGTACCCACGCTCAATAAAGGTCTTGACCAGGAGTCGATCGTCAAGACAATGTCAACTGCGGCGGTCCAGGCATTGACCTCTCCTCGGGCCGAGTGATGGCGGACCTGCCGGATTGATCAGGCGCCTACGGAACGTGGCGATAGCATCCGGTACTGGCCTGTAAATAGACCCCGTTCAATCGGATACCCTGGTTGAACGGGGCTTGATCGTCGACGATCGAGCGAAGGCGACATCCGCCTGTGTCGGTCGCACCAGTCTCGACCTCAAATATTTAAATACACTGTTGCACAGTCGAATACTGCAGCAGACTGCGCGATCCTCAATGCGGCACGTGGATCGGAGCAGTGACGCCGGCCCGGGGTCGCGCAATGACAGGATCCGCGCCCTTCCGTGCGGAAGCGCCTGGCCGGTCCTGCAATCCGATTTACGGGGAGACTCAATTGAGCGAGCATGATGTGCGAATGATCGTCCTGTCAACCGACAACTTGGACGAATCGGTCCGGTTTTACTGCGAGACTCTGGGAATGCCGTTGAAGTTCCGCGACGGGGACCGTTTCGCGGCCCTGGATGGAGGGACTATCACCGTCGCGTTGGCGACTGCGGTCGACCACCCCATGCCGGGGCAAGTTGTCGTCGGCATAAGGACCGCCGACGTCGACAGTGCGGCGAAGGCCGTGGAAGCCAACGGCGGTGGCATTGTGGGAGGCCCGTATGACCACGGACACGAACGCCGTGCAATGGTCTACGACAATAACGGCAACGGCTTGGTCTTCTACAGCCCGCTGACCCGATAGCACAGGACTGCCGGGCCCCGCGCATTGCACGTGGTCAGCCTTGTATTACCCGATGGGTGTGGGTGTAGAGGTTCATGTTCTGGCCGCGAAGAAACCCCACGAGCGTAAGTCCTGTTTCGTCTGCGAGGTCGACAGCGAGTGACGATGGCGCGGAGACAGCGGCAAGTATGGGTATGCCTGCCATTGCGGCTTTTTGGGCGAGTTCGAACGAGGCGCGACCGCTGACCATGAGGATGCTGCCCCGGCAGGGGATGCGGTGTTGAGCGATTGCCCAGCCGACGACCTTGTCTACGGCATTGTGCCGGCCGATGTCCTCGCGGAGGGCGAGTAACTGCCCGTACTGATCGAAAAGTGCGGCTGCATGTAAACCACCGGTGCTGTCGAATACTTTCTGCGACTGGCGTAGTCGGTCGGGCAGTGTCGCCAGAACATCGACATGCACCGTGGTGTTGTCCTCGGCCGGGGAATGGACCGTCGCGAGGCGAACGGCGTCGAGTGATGCTTTCCCGCAAACTCCACATGAGGAGGTTGTGTAGAAGTTGCGTTCGACACCGGGTTGGGGTGGGGGGATGCCAACGGTGAGGGTGATGTCGAGGACGTTGTAGGTGTTGAGGCCGTTGTCGTCCACTCCGTCGCAGTAGCGGGCCGAAGCGACGTCGTCAACGCTGTTGATGACTCCTTCGGTGAGGAGGAAGCCGTGCGCGAGTTCGACATCGTGGCCTGGGGTGCGCATGGTGACCGCGAGCGGGGAGCCTCCGACACGGATTTCGAGTGGTTCCTCGACGACGAGTGTGTCGGGCCGAGTTGTGGAGTTCGGTCCACGCACGCGCACGATGGGGCGACGGGTAGTGATGCGTCCCATCAGGGTCGGTGCTCGAGCCGAATCAGGATGGCTTTGCTGACGGGCGTGTTGGATTTGTCTGCGACGTGGTCGAGGGGAATGAGGGGATTGGTTTCGGGGTAGTAGGCGGCGGCGTTGCCGACAGGCGTGGGGTAGGCGACGAGTCGGAAGTTGTCGGCTCGTCGTTCTTCGACGTTCCCGCTCCGGTTCTTCCATCCGGAAATCAAGTCGACGTGGTCGCCGTCTCGGTATCCGAGTTTTTCGATGTCGCGGGTGTTGACGAACAGAACTCGCCGGCCGCCTTTGACGCCGCGGTAGCGGTCGTCGAGACCGTAGATGGTGGTGTTGTACTGGTCGTGACTTCGCATGGTCTGCAACATGAGTCGGCCAGGCGGGACAGGTAGCCACACGAGGTCGTTGACGGCAAAGTTCGCTTTACCGGTCTCCGTCTGGAACGTGCGTGAGTCTCGCGGCGGGTGGGGGAGTCCGAACCCCTCCTTCTGTCGGACCTTGGTATTGAAGCCGTCGAAGCCGGGCACGACGCGCGAGATCGCATCCCGGATGAGGTCGTAATCGGCGGTGAACGACGTCCACGGCACGGGATGGCCGGGGCCGAACAACGTCTCGGCGATGCCGCAGACGATGGCAACTTCGGAGCGCATGTGGATGCTCGACGGGGTAAGACTTCCGCGGGAACGGTGGACCATCGACATCGAATCCTCGACGGTCACGAACTGCTTACCAGTCGCCTGGACGTCTTTGTCGGTGCGTCCGAGCGACGGCAGAATGAGTGCGGTGCGGCCGTGAACGAGATGACTGCGGTTAAGTTTGGTGGACACCTGGACGGTGAGCGAACAGTTCCGGAGGGCGGCCTCTGTGACGTCGGTGTCCGGCGTGGCGGACACGAAGTTGCCACCCATTGCCATGAACACCGAGGCTCGCCGTTCGCGCATGGCGCGGATGGAGTCGACGGCGTCGAGCCCGTGTTCTCGTGGTGAGGTGATGCCGAATTCGGTGTCGAGGGCGGCGAGAAACGATTCTGGCATCTTCTCCCAGATGCCCATGGTGCGGTCGCCTTGGACGTTGGAGTGCCCGCGGACGGGGCATACCCCGGCTCCGGATTTACCGATCATGCCGCGCATCAGCAGCAGGTTCACGGCTTCTTCGATCGTGGCAACACCGTGTGTTTGCTGGGTCAGTCCCATCGCCCAGCAGATGATGGTGGCGTTCGACTCGATCAGGGCCTGCGCTGTGTCGTGGAGTTGTTCGATTGTCAGGCCGGTGGCGTCGACGACCGTGCCGAGATCGACTCTGCGGATGTGATCGAGCCAAGCGTCGAACCCCGCGGTGTGGCGGTCGATGAAGCGTCGGTCGAGGACGGTGCCTGGCGCGGCGTCCTCGGCGGCGACGAGCAGTTTGGCCAGCCCCTGGAAGAGGGCCATGTCAGCGCCGATGCGGATCTGCAGGAAGTCGTCGGAGATCGCGGCTCCGTCGCCGATGACACCATGAACCTTCTGTGGGTCTTTGAACCGCAGCAGTCCGGCTTCGGGAAGCGGGTTGATGGCGATAACCCGGGCGCCGTTGGATCTGGCTTTTTCGAGTGTGGAGAGCATGCGTGGATGGTTGGTGCCCGGGTTCTGGCCGGCGATGAGAATGAGGTCGGCGTTCTCGATATCCGGAACGGATACCGATCCTTTGCCGATGCCGATCGAGGCGGTCAGTGCGCTGCCGGACGATTCGTGACACATGTTCGAACAGTCGGGCATGTTGTTGGTGCCGAAGGAGCGAATCAGTAACTGGTAGAGGAACGCTGCTTCATTGGATGTTCGGCCGGAGGTGTAGAAGATCGCCTCATGTGGGCTACCCAGCGCGTTCAGTTCGTCTGCGATGATGCGGTTCGCGTCATCCCATTCGATTGGCTCGTAGTGTGTGGCGCCTGGGCGTAGCACCATGGGGTGGGTGAGGCGTCCCTGCTGTCCGAGCCAGTACTCGGTGCGGCCGAGGAGGTCGTCAATGGAGTGTGCGGCGAAGAAGGCTGGGCCGACGGTCCGCTTGGTGGCTTCTTCGGCGACGGCCTTGGCGCCGTTCTCGCAGAATTCGGCGTGCTTGCGGTGGCCGGGTGTTTCCGGCCACGCGCAGCCCGGACAGTCGAAGCCTTTGCGCTGATTGAGTTTGGCGAGAGTGGCAGCGGTGCGCGTCGCACCCATCTGTGACATGCCGCGTTGAAGTGATACGAGCACCGCCGGTACGCCTGCGGCGTACTGCTTGTTCTTCGTCACGACGATGCTGTGCTCGTCGTATTCGTAGTCGTCTCGACGCGCCATCAGCAGTGCAGCCTTCCCCAGGTTTACAGACAGTCGGTCGAGGATGCACCACGGATATGGGTGGTGTCCAAGATGCCCGTCCTACTGGTCGATAGGCGTTGCCGATGATGTCTGGTCGAGGACTGAAGCCGTCGCTTCGAGAGCCTGAACGAGAAGGGACGACGGGCCTTCTGCGCGGGTGATCAACCCGACCACTGGAGCTGTGCGACCTTCGATGAGTGGAGTGGACCGGAGGCCGGGTGGTTCACCGAATACTTTGAACCACACCTGAGGCACGACTGCAGCCCACTGCCCGGTCTTGACGTGGGCATAGAGGGAAGCGATGGAATCGGTTTCGACTTGTGCGGTGTGGACGGCTCCGTCGTCGGCGAAATAGTCGTCGAGGATGCGCCTGCCGCGCATGATCGACGGCAATGTGCACATCGGCAACGTCGACGCTTCGCTCCAGGAGATGTCGGCGCGGCGCGGGAGGGCCGGGTCGTCGGCGGTCAAGAGTGCGTATCGCTCACGATAGAGCGGGAAAGTGTGGTAGCGCAGGGCGATGTCGTCGTCGAGGTAAGTGATGCCGCCGTCGAGCTCGAAGCGATCGAGCCGAGCTGTGATCTCGCTCGAGGACAGGTCTTCGGCGAGACGCACCGTGATAAGGGGATGCCGCAGACACAATGGGCTCGACAGGTCGGCGACTGTCGCGGATGCGGTGGGAATGACCCCTATTCGGAGGGTGCCGGTGACGCCCGACCGTAGGCTGGCGGCCTCGTGTAGGAGTGAGTCCTGGTTGGCAAGAATTCTCTGAGCCCAACGTACGATCTGCTCGCCCTCCGCTGTGAGGCCTTCGAACTTGCGGCCTCGAACGATCAGCGGCAGATCGAGTTCGATCTCCAGTTTGCGGATCGCCTCCGACAAAGCCGGTTGAGAGACAGCACATGCATCCGCTGCGCGAGTGAAGTGCTTCTCACGCGAGAGGACGACGAGGTACTCGAGCTGCCGGAACTGCACAGCATAATCTTCTCATCCCGTCTCGCTCCCGGAGGAGGCGGCGAAGTTTTGCGGCCCGACAGCTGAGTATCGGATGCGTCGTTTGGTGTCAGGGTCACCTCTCTCGCATCGCTGGCCAGGGTCTAGGCCAGGTCCGTTTTGGCCGTTTCGTGGATCGTGGTGAGGCCTCCCCAGGCGACTGCAACGGGACCAGACGGTCGGTATCGACGATTCGATCAACACAATTGCCCCGACTCGGTGGCAGGTGGCGTTACCCTGAATTCAGATCATTGAGGGACAAAGAAATGCTGTGTCTTTGGGGTACCGCCGGATCGAGTGAATCGCCAGCTGCGCATGGCAAATGGTGATCCACTCGAGACTCAGCGTGACGTGGCGTCCGCCGTCGTTGCGGAGTTGACCACGGCAGGGTTTACGGAGGTCCACGAAATCGGACGTGGCGGCTTCGGTCTTGTCTACCGTTGTGGGCAACCCTCGCTGGACCGCACTGTCGCGGTGAAGGTCCTCACCGCCAATCTGGACGAAGACAACCGGGCACGGTTCTTTCGAGAGCAGCGGGCGATGGGCCGCCTTACGGGTCACCCGAACATCGCTAACGTGCTCCACATTGGAACCACAACCAGCGGTCGGCCCTACATCGTGATGCAATACCACTCGCACGGTTCGTTGGACACCCGAATCCGTCGGCATGGCCGACTCGAGTTGGACGAGGCTCTGCGATTCGGCGTGAAGTTGGCCGGCGCGCTCGAGACCGCGCACCGGCTCGGCATCCTCCATAGAGACGTAAAGCCGGGGAATATCCTGATCACCGATTACGACGAGCCCGCCCTGACCGACTTCGGCATCGCTCATTTTGCTGGGGGATTCGAGACCTCGACGGGCATTCTCACCGGATCCCCGGCTTTCACAGCCCCCGAGGTGCTCGAGGGAGAGGAGCCGCCCAGCGCGGCCTCAGACATCTACAGTCTCGGCGCGACCTTGTTCTCGGCCGTAACCGGGCACGCAGCTTTTGAACGTCACAGCGGCGAGCAAATAGTCGCACAGTTCATTCGCATCACTACCCAACCGGTACCAGATCTCCGCGAGCAGGGGATTCCGGATGATGTCAGCGCGGCCATCGAACACGCGATGTCAGTAAATCCTCGGGAGCGTCCCCTCAGCGCGGCGCAGTTCGGTGACGAACTACGCCGGAGTCAGCTCGCTCACGATTTCCCGGTCGAAGAGATGGACCTGCTCGCCGAACGAGGCGCGAAGCGCTCCGCACAAGACCAACCAAGAGCCCGTCGCCGCTCCACCGCCGGCCTCCTCCACAACGCGATCCCGCCGTCAACATGGGGAGCGGCGGGAGATCTTCCGGCGGACCTCACCAGCTTCGTAGGCCGCCGTCGCGAGCTGACCGACGCCAAGGCGAAGTTGTCTACTTCCCGCCTGGTCACCTTGACCGGGATCGGCGGGGTCGGCAAAACGCGCCTTGCGCTACGCGTTGCGACGGAGGCGCGGCGCGGGTTCAGCGGCGGTGTGAGGTTGGTCGAGCTAGGCGAACTGAACGAGCGGTCACTGCTCGTGGATGCGGTCGCTGCGGCCGTCGGAATACATCATCGCTCGGCACGACCGCTTGAACGCGTAATTGCGGAGTTCCTCGCCACACGCAACCTTCTGCTCGTTCTGGACAACTGCGAGCGTTTGGTGGATGCAGTCGCCACGCTCGCCGGGGAACTGCTTCGGACCTGTCCCGAGCTGCGGATTCTGGCCACGAGCCGGGAGGCCCTCGGTATCGAAGGGGAAGCGGTGCTGCGCGTACCGCCGCTAACGATTCCCGACGCGGACGATGAGTCGTCCCTGCGCGGGCTTTCCCAGTACGACGCCGTGACGCTGTTCTTGGAACGTGCCGCCGCTGCGGTGTCCGGGTTCGAGTTGACCGAGGAAAACCGGATCACGGTAGCGCATATCTGCCGGGCACTTGATGGTCTACCCCTGCCGATCGAGTTGGCGGCCGCGCGGTTGCGGGCGATGTCTGCCGACCAAATCGCCGAGCGACTGAATGACCGGTACAAACTGCTGACCCTGGGACGTCGCGGTGCGCCGAGGCGCCAACAGACGCTGTGGTTGTCGATGGACTGGAGTTACGACCTGTGCAGTTCCTCGGAACAGCAGCTGTGGGCACGCGTGTCGGTATTCGCCGGGAGCTTCGAATTGGACGCGGCGGAAGGCATTTGCGTGGGGGAGAAGGCTCCTGAGGATCTGCTCGACGTGCTCACAGCGTTGGTCGACAAGTCGATCCTGATCAGGGAGGCTCCGTGGGGAGTGGTGCGTTTCCGCCTTCTCGAGACGGTACGTGACTACGGCCGACACAAAGCAGAGCAGTCCGGCGACTACCAGACGTTACGCTCGCGGCACCGGGATTGGTACGAGAAGCTGGCACTGACAGCGGAAGCGGAGTGGGTCAGTTCGCAGCAGTTGAAATGGATCGCACGGCTCGGGCGCGAGGAGTCGAATCTGCGTGAGGCGATGACGCTGTGCCTATCCGAGGTAGGCGATACCGACCCCGAGGCCGGGCTGCGGATCGCAGCTGCGCTGTATCCCTTCTGGCTTACCCGCGGCAAGCTCACCGAGGGACGATACTGGCTCGACCGAGCCCTCGCCTGCCATCCCCGGCAGCCCACCGCGACACGAGTCAAAGCCCTGTACTACAGCAGCGTGCTGTCCGAACTTCAGGGCGACCTCCCCGCTGCGACTGCACTGGTCGAGGAGGGGCGATCCTTGGCTGAGCAGATCGACGACCCGATGACGCGTGCACTCGGCACCCAAGCAGAAGGGCTACTCGCGCTCAACAACAGCGACCTCCAGCGCGCGAGCGGACTTCTGGAAGAAGCCCGCACCATGTACGCGACACTGAACGATGACCATCGAAAGGTTGCAGTTGAGTATCTACTGGGTATGGCATATGGACTGCGTGGGGACATTCCGCGGGCGATGGCATGTCATGACAGGGTTATCGCGATGACGGATGATTTGGGCGAGTCGATATATCGCTCGTATTCGTTGTGGTCCATGGGTGTTGGGGTTTGGCAGCAGGGAGATTCGAAGCGTGCCGCTCGCTTGCTTGAAGACAGTTTGCGGCTCGGCCGACTGGCGGACGACCAAATTACCGTCACCGTGTGTCTGGAATCCCTGGCGTGGCTTTGTGACGAGCGCCATGCACAGCGTGCCGCGGTGCTGATGGGCGCCGCCGAGGAATTGGGGCACACCGTGGGCAGCTCGACGGTGATGTTCCCCCACCTCCTCGTCCACCATGAAGAGAACAAGCGCCGGATTCGCCATACACTCGGTGAGCGCGCCTTTCAAGCCGCCCATCGGGAAGGGCGCGCGCTCGGAACTCACGATGCCATTGTGTATGCCTTGAACGAACAGCCCAGGGACACGACGCGGCCCGCCGGTATCGCGACGAACCTGACCAAACGTGAATGGCAGGTCGCCGACCTGGTAGCAAAGGGTTTGACCAACAGGGCGATCGCAAAGAGTCTCGTCATCTCGGACCGTACCGCCCAGGGCCACGTAGAACACATCCTGAGCAAGCTCGGATTCACCTCACGAGCACAGATCGCGGCCTGGTTCGTTGACCAGACCCAAGGCGAACAACTCTGACTCGTGAGCTCCGCGTACCCGCTCAGATCGGTCAACGGCGCACCCGATAGCGCAGGTGAAGCACCCGATTGCCCTGAATCACCACGTCAGGATCCTCCAACAGGTGCTGCGCGTGGACCGATCCGAAGAAACGCTTGCCGGACCCGAACACCACGGGTGCGACGTCCATGCGCACCTCGTCGACCAAACCTGCGGCAAGCACCTGGCCACCGACGTCGCCAGCGGCGACCTCGACGATGCGGTCACCCGCGAGCTCCTGGGCCTTGGCCACGGCTGCGTCGATGCCGTCGACGAAGTGAAACGGCGCCTCGCGGTCCCAGCCCTCGGGCATCGGCCGGTGCGTCACAACGACCACGTGGTCGATTCCGCCCGGAGGCTTGCCGTCCCAGCCGTCCGTCATGTCGAAGACGTGGCGGCCGACGATTGTCGCCCCGATCTGGTCCCAGTACGGCCGGGTGTAGTCGTAGGACGTC
Source organism: Rhodococcus sp. MSC1_016 (assembly GCF_023667485.2). Classification (NCBI taxonomy): domain Bacteria; kingdom Bacillati; phylum Actinomycetota; class Actinomycetes; order Mycobacteriales; family Nocardiaceae; genus Rhodococcus; species Rhodococcus sp. MSC1_016. The sequence continues at coordinate 2,395,884 of NZ_JAMOZI020000001.1, read as the reverse complement.
TGCGACATCTTGATCTCGCCGCTCTCGTCCAACGGGACGTCACCGCTGGACAACCAATCGAACAGCGGTCCGGGCTGGTCGTTCTCGTCCGCGATGAAGCCGTCCACCGACACCGAGCTGTACATGACCACCTTGCCCATGGGGCACTCCTCTGCTTTGGGGTTTCCCAAATGTAGCGGGTCGTGAGCTGTCGCTCTTGTAAGAAATCAATCGCCTGGCAGCGGCCACGCGAATGAGTGTCGCGCCGGATCGGTACGGCGCGGCAGGAGGCGCGGAAGACCATTGAGGAGATCCACCGCAGCACCGCTCTCGAGATCGCGCTTGGATTACGAACGAGATTTTTTGGCTTATTAGAAGGGGTTCGGCTATTGATTTGTGCGGCGCCGACGATCCGTGGGCCAGGGGCCACCCCGGAGCGGTCGGTCGTCGAGCGTGCGTTTCTCGTTGTCACGGAACCGCGGCTCGTAGTGATGGAAGAACACCTTGCCGACCAGGTCCCGTCGGCTGTGCACGCCGGTCTTGTCGAAGATGCTCTTCAAATGTTGCTGCACGGTCTGCGCCGACACGTGCAGCTCGGCGGAGATCTGCGAAGTCGACGCCCCTTGTAACACCATCGACGTGACCTCCTTCTCCCGCTCGGTCAGCCCGTACGCCGACATCAGCAGGGGATACAGACGACTCGGATGCGCCGGCTCGACGATCACCGCGATCCGCCGCCTGCCCGTCGACGTCAGGCATGCACCGTGCAGCACCAACCACGCACCCGACCGCGACAGCACCGGCGAGATGGCCACGTCGCCCAGCCGATCGCGGTCTTCTACACACCGCAACACACGACCGGCGAGCGTGATCACCGCGGCCGGCAACTCGCCCCGATCCCAATCCCCACCCGGCAGATCCACCATCCACCGGTCGACCCCGGGCGTCGCGGATTCGATGTTCCAGTTCTCGTCGAGAACAAGCAGACCCGGTGAATCGGCGTACTCCGGTTCCTCGGCCTGCCCGTACAGCAGTGCGCGGCGGGCACCACCCGCGAGGACCGGCGCGATCTCCTTCACGAACGACTTCTCGGTTTCGGAGAACATCGGCATTCCCTCGTCGCGATAGAGGCTCAGCGCTCCCCACGTTTCTCCCGAGCGCGTGCGTAACCGTGCGATCAGCTCCTGGTCGCCGCCGAGCGTCCGGTTCCGGCGCCAGCGCGGACTTCCCGACGGATCACCATGCGCCGCGTCGTGCAACGTGGAAACCCCGTCGGCGGAACGCATTACGTCGGGGACGGACTGAACGTCGTCCTCGTAGTACTCGGCGGCCAGCCATTCCCCGGGAAACTCGTCCATGCCGAAGTGATAATGACTGGTCATCAGCAAGGACACGGGGTCGAGGGTGAACCAGCACGGCGTCCAGTAGTACGGGACGACCCCGGCGACGACGTCCGACGCGTCCCGCCACAGCGAGACCAGCCCGCGTGGGGCGGCGCACAATCGTGCGACCTTGTCTACCGCGCACTGCACGGAATCCACGCTCACGAGTCAATCGTACGAGCGCGGATCGGCAATCGGATATACCAGAATTGTGGAATGGTGCCCCCTCCGCGTCGGGCCTAGCGTCGGTGACATGTCCAAAACCGATACCACGAATGTGCGGCTGAGCCCGCCGCCGCCCCAATTGATGCGGCTGGTCAATCCGTTGGTCCGGCGGGTCCTCACGACCCGGTCACTGGGGCGGCGCATCCGGCGCCAAGGACTGATCGAGTTCACCGGCCGTCGTACCGGGCGTACCCTGCGGGTGCCGGTATGCCTGCACGACGTCGACGGTCAGACGCTCGTCTTCACCGAGCGTCCGTGGCGGCGCAACTTCGCCGGCGGTGCACCCGTGACGGTCACCCACCGGGGCCGTGTCCGCCGGGGGCGGGCCCTGCTACTCGAGGCACCCCCGCCGAGGCAGGCGCCGCATTCCGGGCAGCTCTCGACGACGGGGCCACCCCGTTCGAACTCGGGCTGAAGGTTCCGCGAGGATACGAGCCGACCGAAGCCGAACTGGCGGCGATCGCCAGGTCACTGATCCGCGTCGACTACGATAACTGAGGAGAGTTCTTATGCGTATCAACAGAATCCGACGTGACATTACTGCTCTGAGCGACGAATTGGAAGTACCGGGGATCGGACACCTGCCGGTGAACGCGTACGTTCTGCACGCCGCCGAACCCGTCGTCGTCGACACCGGACTGAGTCTGCCCGGACGCGGGTTCATGGACGCCCTGGGATCGGTGCTCGACGCCGCGGACGTCGAGTGGATCTGGCTGACGCATCCGGACCGCGATCACACCGGCGCGCTGTTCGACCTGCTCGACGCGGCGCCGCGCGCCCGCCTGATCACGACCTTCGCGGGCGTAGGCATCATGTCGTGCGCACGGCCCGTGCCGATGGACCGGGTCTATCTGCTCAATCCGGGTCAATCCCTCGACGTCGGCGATCGGACGCTGACGGCGTTGCGGCCGCCGCTGTTCGACAATCCCAGCACCGTCGGCTTCTACGACGACCGCAGCGAGGCCTACTTCTCCTCGGATTGCTTCGGGGCGCCGATGGAGACCGCCGAACTCGCCACCGCCGATGACATCGGCTACTGCACGCCGACCACGGTGCGCGCTGCCCAGCACCTGTGGGCCACCGTCGACAGCCCCTGGGTTCACACGGTGGACCAGGACAAATTCCTGGCCACCGTGTCAACCCTGAGCGATCTCGAACCCCGGCGACTCCTCAGCACTCACCTGCCCCCGGCGGACGGGCGCACCGCGGAGTATCTCGACATGCTCGCCACCGCGCCACAGGCTGATGCCTTCGTCGGACCCGACCAGGCCGCACTCGAACAAATGTTGGCCGGATTCGAACCCGCTCGCTGAGAGTCCTCCGGGCTTGTTCGCGACCGACGCCGGCAAGCAGGAACAGGTGAAGCGGTTTCCACCACGATGTGCTCGGCCAGGTCGCGCACCGAAATCTGTGACGGTGTGGGCAGACGCCTGTCACCTCACGTTCAGATGGACGCCGGAACTCCGGTGCGCCCGACCCGCGCGACGGCCACATGAGCGGTCGAGCGTCCTTCGTGAAACGCTTCGAGCGTCGTTGTATTGCAGCAGAGGTAGAGGGTGTCGAGGTTCTCTCCGCCGAATGCGCACGCCACTGCCCACGTGTCGGTGACCTCGACCTTATCGGTGATCTGGCCGCCTTCGACGACCCGATAGAAGCCACTGTCGGCACCGAGGGTCAACGCGTTCCCGAACCAGAGGCCTCCGTCACTATCCAGGGCGATGCCATCGGGATGAAACGACTCGTCGAGCTGAGCCCATACTCGGTGGTTGGTCAGACCGCCATCTTCCGCCATGTCGAACGCGCTGATGCGGTGCGGGAAGGTTTCCGCGACCAGCAGGGTGCCATCTGGGGTACGTGCACAGCCGTTGGGGAAGATCAGATCTCCAGGAACCTGCGAGACGCTGCCGTCGGCACGGATGTGGACGAGGTGTGTCGGCTTCGGATCCTCTTCGCCGAGCGCGAATCCGAAATTGCCGGCATAGGCGTCGCCCGCCGGTGCAACGTACAGGTCGTTGCCGATCCCTCCAGCCAGTGCGCTGAAGTCGGCATACTGCTCGAGCTTGCCGCCGGCGGTGATGCGATACACCGACCGCTCGTTCTGCGAGACGACAAGAGGTGTCCCGTCGGGAAGGAAACCGAGTCCGGACGGTCGTCCGGGCACTTTGGTTATCGGCGTTGCGGCGCCGTCCTCAGCGAAGGTGAGCACCTGTTCGCTGAAGAAGTCGCTGGCCCAGAGTTTTCCGTCATGCCAGCGAGGTGCCTCGAGAAACTGATGCCCGGTCGAGAATACTGTGGGTTGGTAGGTAGCCATCGCGTGAACTCCTAAGTCCGTGCGGGTTGAGGTACTGGGTGATTTTCACTCGGCTGTCAGGAATTGGGTCCCGTGCCAAGGATTCACACTTGGGCACGATTGTGGACTGGATCGGCTCCTTGTGGAGAGAGTGGTCGACGAAAGTTCGAAATCCTCTTCGGGAATCGTCGATTCCACTGGTCTAGATGGACGGCTCAAAGGTGAATGTCACGACAGGTATGAGCGTGTTTACCCTCGGTTCAGATCGGGGTGGTTGGTCAGGTGAGATCAGACAAGTTCGAATTGCTCCTGATATCCACCGGCAGCGGCCTTCTCGAGGATTTCGAGGTATACCGAAAGACCGCCGGGATACATGAGCATTTCGACGGTTTTGCCGGGTACGTTGGCGCCCATGTACCATGACTTGGCCAGCGGGAAGAGGGTGGCCGAGGTGAGATCTGCGATATGCGCACCCCAATATTGCTGGGCTTCCGGCTTGGCCTCGATGCGGGTATAGCCGTTGTTCCGCATGTGCTCGACGATTTGGATCAGATGTTCGCCTTCAAGTTCGGCGCATGTCGGACCATTGCAGAATGCGTTCGGGCTCTGGGGCCCGTAGACGTACAGAAGATTCGGGAAGCCTACTGTCGCCTTGCCCAGCGCTGTCCGGCTGCCGCCGCGGAACACCTCCTCGAAGGTCTCATTGCTGGTGCCGCGAATATCGATGGCAGTCAAACCTCCGGTGACCGAGTCGAAGCCGGTGGCCAGCACGATGACATCGACTTCGTGTCGGGTTCCGTCCGCGGTGACGATGGCGTCACTGGTGACCTCCCGGATCGGATTGGCAGAGGAATCGACGAGCTCGACATCGTCACGGCACAGGCTCTCGAAGTAGTTCTGCTCCAGGGAGACACGCTTGACGCCCCACGGATGGATCGGCTCGGTCGGTGCAAGCAGTTCCACCAGCTCGGGTCTGGTGATACGTTGACGTGTCTTGTCCCGCCAGAACGCATACAGGATGTCGTTGTCGTCCTTGTCGAACAGGACATTCAGGAAGCCACCCAGCCAGGGCTGCAACCCACCGTTGGTCCAGAGCTCCTCGAGTATTTCGTTGCGACGTTCCTCGCTCAGATCCTGGAGGTTCTCTTTGAGGAAGTCATAATCGAAACCGGCCCAGGTGTTCTTGCGGTTGGCGAATCGCTCCGGGTAGGTCTTCTTCATCTCGGCATTGTCCGCCTCAGTGAGCGCTCGCTGATTCATCGGAAGCGCGGTGTTGGGGGTGCGCTGGAACACCGTCAGATGATCTGCGACCTTCGAGGCCTCCTGGATTACCTGGATGCCGCTGGCTCCGGTGCCGATGACGGCGACCCGCTTGCCCGCAAGGTCGTAGCCCTCCAGTGGCCAGCGTGCTGTGTGGAAGTAGTCGCCCCCGAACTTCTCGAGGCCAGGGAGGTTGGGGAAGAGGGGCTTGGAGCCGGCACCGAGACACATGATCACGAACCGCGCCTGGGTGGTGAATTCCTCACCGGTGCGCTCGTTGCGGGAGACCAATGTCCACTTATGGGTTTCTTCATCGAACCGGCCTGCCAGGACACGGGTCTCGTAGCGGACGTCTTTGCTCAGGTCGAGCTTCTCGTCGACGTATTCGAAGTAGCGCACCAGCTCGTCACGACCGGGGTACATCTCGCTCCAGTTCCAGTCGCGCCAGAGCTCTTCACGCGAGAACTGGTAGACCGGCGCCCAGGTATCGACGCGTGCACCTGGATAGGAATTCCAATGCCAGACGCCGCCGAGTCCGGTGCCGGCCTCGTAGATCTTGACGTTGTAGCCGAGGGTGCGCAGCCGGTCGAGCTGGTAGACGCCGGAGAAGCCGCCGCCGATGACGAGGACGTCGAGTTCCTCGAGGAGTGTGGTGTTCACGGGAGTTTCCTTTCGGAAGGGGTACGAGGGAGATGGGGGAGTGCGATCAGACAGCCTTGTCAGAGGTCAGAGTGTCTCGGATTCGGTCACGCAGGACGAACTTTTGGATCTTGCCTGTCGCCGTCCGCGGTAGTTGTTCGACGACTTCGAGCCGCTCGGGCAGCTTCTGGGTAGCCATCCGATGTTCGCGCAGGAACGACGTGAGCTCGTCCAGGGCAGGTGGATGCGCCTGGTCGCTCGGTACCACATAGGCGCAGATGCGTTCGACCATGATCGGGTCGGGCATGCCGATCACCGCGATATCGGCAATACCGGGATATTCGAAGAGCAGGTCTTCGATCTCCTTGGCGGAAATGTTCTCCCCGCCCCGGACGATGATGTCCTTACGCCGGCCGGTGATCTGGATGTAACCGTCCTCGTCGATCACCGCCAGATCACCGGTCCGAAACCAGCCATCCGGGGTGAAGGCATCCGAATTGAGTGTCGAATCGAGGTATCCGGTGAACAGGTCAGGGCCGCGAACCTGCAGGTCGCCGACCGCGCCCGGGGGGACCGGAGTGTCGTGCTCATCGACAGTCCTCGCTTCTGCGGACCCGATGGGACGCCCGTCGGTGGCGGCGCGCTTGTCCAGCGGATCGCTCGCGTTTCCGCCGGACAGAGTCGGGAATTCGGTCGATCCGTAGATGCGGGTCGCGGTGCAGCCCAGCTGCTCCTCGGCCTGCCGGATCAGTTCGGGGGGTACGTCGGCGCCACCGCAACCAAAAACCCGCAGGGTGATGTCGTACTCGGCGCGATCCGGGTGGTGTACCAGCCCGTGCAAGAAGGGTGTGGCACCGACGACGAACGTGCAGCGTCGGCGTTGCAGCAACTCCAGGCCGGCGCCGGGGTCCCAGATATCTTGGAACACGACATGGCTGCCGAGCATGAACGGCAACTGCAGTCCGTACAGAATGCCGGTGATGTGACCGACCGGTGAGGGCATGTACACGATGTCCTCGCCGGTCAGATCGAAGAGTTCGATGATGCTCCGGTTCTCGTAATCCAGGCTTTCGTGGGTGTGCAGAGCACCCTTCGGATCGGAGGTGGTTCCGGATGTGTACAGAAGCAATGCGATATCGGTGCTGGCGTGCTCGACGGGGTTGTCGAGTGGAGTTGCGCCCGAGAGGATTTGGTCGAACTCGTTGTCGGAACCGCGAACGGTGATCACATGCTCGAGGTCGGGGAGCGTGGGCGCCAGCTCGTCGAACATCCCGCGGTGGTCGAAGGTGCGGAACATGCCGGGCACAAACGCGATACGCGCTCGCGATTGCTTCAGAATGAACTGCACTTCGCGATGTCGATAGATCGGGATGATCGGGGTGGAGACCGCGCCGATCCGCAGCGCACCGTGATGTACGACGATCGCTTCGAGCCAGTTCGGCAACTGCCAGACCACCGAGTCGCCCGGCCGGATCCCACGCTCGAGTAGCACGCCGGCCAACCGGCGGATCATGGCGTCGAGTTCGGCATAACTGACCTGACGATCGCCATCGACCACAGCCAGCCGATCAGGGTGATGGTGTGCACACTCGGCCAAAGCAGAATCGATCGTGCTGCGGCTCCACTCGCCGCTGGTGAGGTAGCGGTCGCGGCGCGCGGAATCGGTGTGAGTTGCGGTGATCATCGGTCGACTCCGTCGGTCAGGCGCCGCGAACCGATGAGTGCGTGGAGTTCGTGCTCGTCCCCATACCAGGTCCGCAGGGCGAGGACGCGGCGGTAGTACCAGTGTAGGTCGTATTCGGTGGTGAAGCCGATCCCGCCATGCAACTGCAAGGCGTCCTCGACCACCTGTCGTCCGGCGCCGGCGGCATAGGCCTTGGCCGTCCACGTTGCCATCTCGATGTCGAAATCAACGTCAGCAGAGGCAATATCGGAAACCGTTGCCTCGCAGAGCGCCTCCATCGAGATGGTCGCCTGCGCCATCGACGCCGCAATGTGTTTCACGGCTTGGAACGATCCGACGGGCTTGCCGAATTGCTGACGTTGCGCGACGTACTCGACGGTTTTCTCGAGCATACGGCGGGCGATACCACTGATTTCGCAGGCGGTGAGAAGCCGGAACCATGCCCGGATCTGTCGTAGGAGTGTGGCCGCTTCGATTCCGGTGGCGAGGATCTCGGCGTCGGCGACAGTTCGCGATGCGATCTCCAAGCGCACGTAATGCGATGTGGGATCAGAACTGCTGATCGGCGTGAGCGTCAGCGCCGGGTCACTGCCCGGTAGGAGCAGCAGCGCCGGTCCGTCCGGGCCGTCGACTGCCAGTACCAGCGAATCGGCCTCGGCGCCAAAGCGTACGAGTTCGATCGTTCCCTGGATCTGCCCCGATTCCATGTGCACGTAACCGATCGAGGAGGCCCAGTCGAGGGTGACGGCAGGGTCGGCGAAGGCGACGAGCGAACCTTCGGGAATGTCGAGGTACGCCGGCAGGATCAGTTGCTCGACCAGGGGGCCGGGTACGAGCCGATCACCGACCAAGGCGATCAGACCGGCGACCGCGGTCAGGTCGATGCCTAGACCACCGCGGTTTTCGGGGCGGGTCAGCTCGAACCAGCCGAGGTCGTCGAGTTCGGCGATCAGATCCGGGTCCCAGCCGCCGCCGCTGAGCAGGGCATGACGGTAGTCGGATGTGACACGGCGGTCGAAGAATTCGCGGATAGGGGTGACGAGGTCCACGTCAGGTGCGGTGAGACTCATCATCAGCTCCTGGGTAGGCCGAGCAGCCGCTCGGCAACGATGTTGCGTTGGATCTGGGATGTACCGCCGTAGATTGATGCGGCACGCGAGAAGTAGTGATCGTGAATCAACTGTGCGGCGTTCAGGCCGAGAGGTTGTGATTCGGCGTCGAGGCGGAACGGTCCGAGAAGATCGGCGAGGGCGCGACCGACCACCTGCTCTGCGTCGTTGAGGACGAGCTTGTCGAGCGAGTCGAGGGGATGTGGTCCCTCTTCGTCGATCAGGCGTTGCACAGTTCGGCGGATCTGGGCGTCCAACACCCGCAGCGCCACGTGTGACTCTCCGATGGCGGTGCTGATCCGACGATTGGTCGCCGATTCCGGGGAGGTGCCTCGTAGTCCGTCGATCGTCTTCTCGACACCCCAGCCGATCTCCACCTGTCGGCGCATTGCATAGTTGCCTCGTTCCTGAGACAGGGTGTCGAGGGCAATTCGCCAGCCGTCGTTTTCTTTGCCGACCAGGTTGCCGACCGGGACTTCGACGTTGTCGAAGAAGACTTCGCAGAATTCGGCATCGCCTGTCATCTGGACGAGTGGACGGACGGTGATTCCGGGGGAACTCATGTCGACGATGAGGTAGGAGATGCCGGCGTGCTTGGGATCGGCGTCGGGGTCGGTGCGGCACAGCAGTGCGCACCAATTGGCCTGATTACCCCAACTGGTCCAGACCTTCTGTCCGTTGACGATGTACTTGTCCCCGTGGCGAAGAGCGCGGGTCCGCAGTGATGCGAGGTCGGAGCCGGCGGAAGGTTCGGAGAACCCCTGACACCAGATGTCTTCACCGGCGAGCAGCGGTGGCAGAAAACGGGAGCGCTGCTCGGGCGAACCGTACCGGTGGATCGAGGGGCCGACCACATCGAGGCCGATCAACCCGATCGGGGCGGGTGCATGAGCGCGCGCCAGCTCCTCGGAAAAGACTTGCTGGTGGCGCGCGGTGAGGCCACGTCCGCCGGCTTCCCGTGACCATCCCAGCCCCGTCCAGCCGGCATCGAATAGTGTGCGTTGCCATCGACGAAGGACGTTGAACCGTTCCTCCAGCTCCAACGGCACGGTGGGGATCTCTGCTTCGGCGAGCCACCTCCGAGCCTGGCGCCGCAGATCGGCGATCTCGGTGATCTGCTCGACCGGCACAGGTGAAACAGCATTCATCTCATGCTCCCGTGTAGGCCGGTGCGCGATGCTCGAAGAATGCTGCTACGGCCTCTTTGGCGTCTGAGTAGGCGGACAACTCGCCGGAAAGACCCTGCTCGAACTCGTAGCCGCCCTTGAGGTCCTGGTATTCGATCGCATTGAGGCTGCGCTTGGCGAACCGCAACGTGACCGGGGAGTGCCGAACCATTTTGGCCGCCACGTCGTAGGCTACATCGAGTAGCTGATCGGGATCGACGACTTTCAAGACGCCGCCCTGCTGGGCGAGTTCCTCGGCAGACAGCGATTCGCCGGTGAGGTGCAGGTAGCGGACCAACTGCTGCGGTACCAGGCGTGAGGCATGTTTGGCGCCGCCCATCACACCGACGTTGACCTCGGGAAGCGTGAAGGTGGCGCCCTTGGCTGCGACGACCAGATCACACGACGCTGCGAGGGCCAGTCCGGTGCCCACGGCCACTCCGTGGACAGCCGCGATCACCGGCAACGGGCAATCGTAGATCGACCAGAACGCTTCACGGACCGCAAGCATGCGCTCACCGGCGTTTTCCGGCGTCATCGTCTGGAATTCGGTGAGATCGTTGCCGCCGCAGAAGTGCTTGCCGGCGCCGGTCAAGACGATCGCCCGAGCCTCGGGGAGGTACTCCTCCGTGTGGGTGAAGAACCACTTGATCTCTGCGTACATCTCCCGGGTGACCGCGTTGACCGGTGGGCGGGTAAGCCAGACCGTGCCTATCTTCTGATCGGTCTGGCATTGCAGAAATTGCAGATCCTTCATCAAAGTTCCTTTGTTCGAACGGGTGTAAGCAGAAGCTGTGACCGGCCGGGTGCGGATGGTCACCTCCATGAGGCGGCATGTCCCTGATCCCTAGTGGTTTACTTCACAACCTGATGTGCTTCTACTCACATTAGTAGGCTCCTCTCCGTAGATATGTCAATAGCTCGTATCTGAAGATGTGGAACTGATCGGGTCCAGGAAGTTCAGAGGATGCATCATTGAACTTTCGTGCATTCGCGAACGTATGACCTGGTAGGGGCCCGGAAAAAGCCGAGTAGGGTGGGTGACTCCTCGTGAGTGAACCGCGGCAGCGCGAGGTGTGCCTCGCTGCGTGTTAAGCCGAGAATGTCATGCGAACGTATCTTCTGTTGAATCGAGCAGGTAGCATCGAATCAAGGAAGTTTGTCCATGGCTCTTATCGTAAAATGTGCGTACAGTACGGACTGCGGCCGTAGTGGAGACCTCACCTACGCTCGGGCGCAGTGCGCCTGCGCCGCCCCGCGTGGGAAGGGGGCATTGCGTCCGATCGGCTCTCGAACGGCGGCAGTGCGGGATACTGCGGTGGACCGTCCGCCGCATCCCATAGGGGCGTCGAGGAGGAAAAGGGTGTCGTGACCGCATCGCAAATTGTGAAGGTGTCCACCGCCTCGCGCCGGCGACCCCGTGACCGGCGTGCGCAGATACTCCACAACGCCAGTGAATTGTTCACGAAATACGGGTTTCACGCCGTGCGGATGGAAGACATCGCTGAGGCAACCGACGTCACCGCACGGGCGATCTACCGGCACTTCGCCAACAAGCAGGATCTACTGTCGCAGGTGGTCCTCGAAGACCAGGACCGACTGCTCATGGCAGCCCAATCCGTCGAGAGCTCCGAATCCGGCGGCTGCAGCTTGGAGCAGTTGTTGACGTTGATGGTCGAGGCATCACTGGAGAGCCTTCGACTCGGCCCCCTATGGCAGCGAGAAGCACGGCACCTCACCGCCGATGACTTCGAGCGAGTGCGCGAGGGTACTCGTCGCGTCGGAGGCGCGGTGCGAAGGGCCATTGAAAAGGCCGATCCCTCCAAGAGCAGATTCGGTGCCGACGTACGCGCGTGGATGGCAGTGAGCATCATCACCAGCCCAGGGCACTACGACCGTTCGCTGTCACAGCGTCGCCTGTCCCCACTGCTGGTGTCTGCTGCGTTGGCAGCCATCAATACCCCCGAATGCGGTTCAGCGTCGCCCGATTCCGGCGATGCGCCAGCGGCGGAGGCTCCAGTCGCACATGAACGGCCAGGTACTTCACGTCGCGAACAGATCATCGCAGCAGCGGCGCGCGCGTTCCGGGAGCGCGGTTTCGGTGGAGTCAGCCTCGACGAGTTCGGCATCGCAGGCCCTGCCGTCTACAGGTACTTCGACAGCAAGGCAGACATCCTCTCCGCCTTGATCATTCGAGTACAGGAATGGATGGCCCTGGAAAGCTCCAGGGCGATGCATCACAGCGCCTCGGATGAACAGGTCATCGAAGGCCTCGTGAGAGGTTATGTGCGTATCGCAACCGAAGCAACGGATCTGCTCGCCGTTTCGGTTACCGAAGCCCTCAACCTCCCCGCCAGTGCTGCCGAGCGTAATCGGCGAGTCCGCCAGGACGACCTCGCCGAATGGGTCAAATGGCTACGAATCTCGCGTTCAGAAGTCACCGAGGCCGACGCACTCGCGCTGGTGAATGCGGTTCGCACGGCACTCAACGATCTTGTCCGTATTCCGCACCTCTCACGACACGCCGAGTTCCCCGAAGAGCTTGTTGCGTGCTCGCTGAATGCTCTTCTGAATACCCCGATGCCATCGGCACGATCGGGTCGGCGGCGTGATGAATAACCATGGTTGGCTAGAGAGCGGTGCCCGAGAGTCCGCTGCACCAGGGCCCCGAAAACGACTCAGGCCGTTGGCGAGCTGAGTAGCGGCATACTGTGCCGACATGGATTGCGAGCCGAGTCGGTCGAAGGCGAACCACGGGCACCGACGTGGGCGAGTGCCGCTCCGAGGTCAGTGTGTCCGGCGGCTCGTCCGTGGTAAGGCCTTTGCCGCACACGTGCTCCGCGGCACCGAGTTCGAAGCCTCCCCGCGAAGACCGCCACTCGCCCCCACGCCAGTTGTTCGATCGGCCCGGAACCGGGCTTGTCGGGGACTGACAGCCCGTAACCGGCTAACCTGCGCAGATGAGGTTCTTGGTCGGCTGCTCCTACGTCAGTGTGTTGTGTGCCTTACTGATCGGAGTGTGGGTGCTTCCCCAGCTGTTGACGAAGGGATATATCGATGTAGGCGGTTCCCCGGCCTTCGAGCCGTTGTTCATCTATCCAGGGGTGGTCGGGTTTGTCGTCTGCATCATGGCCGCTGCGACTTCGTTGGTCCTGATTGGACGCCGCAGACTTACCTCGGTCGGTCAACGCCTGATCGCGGCTGGCCAGGTGTTCACAGTCACGTTGTTCGCCGCATGCATTGCGTCGTTGTGGCTGCCATCGGCGACTGGATGGGAACTACTCGCACTGCCCGGAGCATTGCTGATCGGTCAGACCGCGGTGGGGGCCGGCTTGGTGTTTTCGAGATCGCTGAGGGGCACCTGATGAACGGGATGCTGTGAGCGCTTGCTTGCCGCGACTGGGCACGCACTTCGTGGTGGATAATCGCCTCGGCGAGCCGCACGTCGACGGGTGCGGCGCAGCCGCAACACGCCCTTGCCCTCCGCAGATAGGGCGATCCCGCCGTGACCACCGCAACCGGGAGATCGTTGGACGTGCCATGACCTCACGGTATGAAGCGAGGGTGCTAGCGTCGGCTTCCTTACTCGGGAACCAGGAGCGCTCCGCCATGAAGTACACCGTCTCGATCGAGATCGCCCTGCCTCTGGAGACAGTGGTACAGCTGCTCGCCGACTCGGCACACCTGCCGAAGTGGCTGCGGGGTCTGGTGCTGCACGAGCCGCTGAGTGGGGTGCACGGGCAGGTCGGTACCAGATCGCGAGTCGTGATGCAGATGGGGAAGCACAAGTTCGAGGGCACCGAGACCATCACGCGTCGGGAACCGGCAGACCTGCGCGGGATCCCGAAAGGGAGCGTCGTTCACTTCGACCGCGAGATCGTCGGCGAGGGCATGTGGAGTGCCGTGCGCGACCGGCTGACCGAAGCGGGTCCGGAGATCACGCTCTGGGTGAGCGAGAGCGAATACCGGTTCGACGGCTTGCTGATGCGCCTGGTGGGGCTCCTGATGCCCGGCTCCTTTTGCAAGCAGTCGCTACAGCACATGCAGGACTTCAAGGCGTTCGCCGAGCAGGGAAAGGACGTCCGCGAAGCGAAGGACTGATCTACGAGCAGCTCTCCCGAAGAGTAGGAGCAGCCGGACGTGACCTCATGAGGCACCGCAAGGGGTCCGCTTTCGGAAACCGCTCGGAAGCTCGAGGTTCCGATTCGGGCGATCGGGCTGGGCGAGCGCGGTGGGGACGAGTTGCGGGTCGCCGCGGCCGAGCTGGTACTTTGTGTGCAGTGCTTACCATAAGTCGTCTGTGACCCAGACCCTTAGCGTTGATTGTGTGCCGCGCCTTCGTGCGGTGGTGATTCCGTGTGCCTCGAGAGGGAACCCGTTGGCGGGTTCCCTCCTCCTGTCCTGCATTGGAATCGCCACTTGGAGCTCACTTGATCATTTCATCGACAACCATGTCCATGCCGCGTCGGCGGCGCCCGTTCGTCCTCCGCCGTGCTGAGCTGGAGATTCTGCGATGACCGCCGGTCCTGCGCCTCAGCGCCGTCAGGATCTGCGCGCCGACTGCGGAAGCTGTTTCGCCTTGTGCTGCACTGCGTTCGGGTTCTCGCGATCGGTCGATTTCGCCGAGGACAAGCCAGCCGGCACACCATGCCGGCACCTCGGTTCGGAGTTCTCCTGCACTGTCCACGCGGGACTCCGCTCACGGGGGTTCCGCGGCTGTACAGTTTTCGACTGTTTCGGCGCCGGCCAGGCCGTATCCCAGCGATTGTTCTCAGGGATCAGCTGGCGGGAGCGTCCGGATTTGCAGCAACGCATGTTTGCCGCCTTCAAGGTCATGAAGCAACTGCACGAGATGCTGTGGTACCTGCTCGAGGCGCAGGCGCGTACCTATGACCCGGACGCTGCACATGAAGCTCGCGAACTCGCCTCAGTCATCACCGCACTGACTCGTGGCGGACTGCCCGAGCTACTCACGGTCGATATGGATGCTCTGCATTCCGATGTCAGAGCAGTCCTCGTCGACACCAGTGAGGAAGTTCGAGCTTCCTACTTCGCCGAAAATGAACACCTGGACAAGGGCCTCGCTTCCGGGGCGGACCTTGTCGGCAAGAACCTGCGCGCACGCAGATTGTGCGGCGCGGACCTACGCGGAGCCTGCCTGATTGCCGCAGACCTGAGGGAAAGCGACCTCACCGCGGTTGATCTGCTCGGAGCGGATCTTCGTGATGCCAGGTTGGAGGGCGCCGATCTGTCGGCCGCGTTGTACGTCACCCAACCTCAAATCAACGCCGCCCGAGGTAGCGGCGAAACGCGTTTGCCTACCGGTATTTCTGCTCCCGCACACTGGCACAGTCAGTAGCCGGTCGGCCGACTACATCGTTCCGTCACAGACTATTCCGCCGGATAGAGGGATGTCGACCGTCGGCGTGCTTGCTACGGACACCGGTCACTTGACCGATCTGGCCGCCGGTGTGGCTCACGGCATGGCCATCCCTCTATCCGGCCTGTTCGACGCAACGAAGCTCGGCGGCCTTCGGCAAACCCTCGCGACGCGGTGTTCGACGAGCTTCCTGCACCGTGATGCACTCACACATCTGTCGACACGGATTCGGAGCACGCGGGGCGCACTGCAGAACCGTGATCGGTGCGAGCTACCGGTGGACGATCGTGGCACCGAGACGAAGACTGCCGGTGAGAAACTCGGCGACTCGGTCGGTATCGGTGGGCGTGCAGCTCACCAGTATCTTCACTTCTACGTCGCGTTTCATCGCGTCAACGGTGAGCGCGACTGCGGTGATGCCGGTGGTCGAGTCCGTACCACGGAAATTATCGCTGTCCATGTCCACTAGATGTGTCGCAGACGTGGGGCCCATCTGGATGCGCCGAGGGTGACGGTTACTTTGCTGAGTGGAAGTTCTTGCGCTGGTTGGCATTGAAGCGCGCTTTCTTCTGACGATTCCCGCACGTGTTCATGTCACACCATTTGCGGGTGCGACTTTGGCTAGTGTCGAAGAAGGCGGCTTGGCAGGTTGGCGATGCGCACAAGGCCAATTTTCCGTCTCGTTCGCCTGCGATGATGCTGATGGCGTCGGCGGCGATCACGCCTAGGGCATCTTCTACGCAGGAAGCCGAGCTAAGTCGCCATCGCCGATTGCCTTCGGGCGTCAGGATAGCCGCGGCTCGGCCCTGAATGCTGCAGTCATTGATGACTTGGACAGCAGGCGCAGGGAGAGGGTCGTGGATTGCGGCCGCTGTTGCTGCGGCGTGAATTGATTCCCTCAATGCGCGAGCGAGTTCGAGCTGGGCGGGGGTGCAGGCGTCCACGGCGAGGCCGTTCGCGGCCAACCAGTCGATGAGGCGGTGCGGCGTGGGAATGCGCTCGACAGCGTTGCCATGACGCTCCGACAGAGTCCCGGTGAAGCTTGTCGCCAGCACATTACCGAGGCGAAAGTCAGGAAATCCAGCACGCATGGAACCACCTTAGCTGGTTGCGTGCTGACCTGAGGGCGTGCTAGAACCGTCTTAGCCGGTTCCACGATGATCGGGAGGTCTCATGTCCCGTCCAACGAGCGACGTGCAAGCATTCGAAGCCCACGCAACTGACGCTGAACTCGACGATCTGCGCTCGCGATTAGCCGCGGCGCGGCTACCAGAGACTGAGACGGTCTACCGCGCTGCGCCCGACCCTCGCCGATGGGAACAGGGCGTACCTCTCGCCGACCTCGTCGATGTCGTGGATTACTGGCGCACCGGGTATAACTGGCGGTCGTTCGAAGCGCGCCTTAACGGGATCGGCCAGTTCCGCACGAGCATTGATGATCTGGGGATCCACTTCCTGCACCGCCGATCTGCGCGCGCGGATGCCACGCCTTTGATCTTGACGCACGGCTGGCCAGGCAGCATTGCCGAGTTCATTGATGTTGTAGACGAGCTGGCAGATCCGAAGAATCCTGGCGCGCCGGCGTTCCACGTCGTGGTCCCGTCGTTACCAGGATTCGGTTACAGCGACAAACCGGCCACCACCGGGTGGGGAACCGAAAAGATCGCGGCCGCATGGGTGGAGCTGATGGGAAGGCTCGGCTACGGCAGGTTCGTAGCCCACGGGGGCGACTGGGGAGGTGTGATCACGACCGTCCTCGGCGGCAGGTTCCCCGCGCACGTTCTAGGCATCCACACGACGACCGCGCAGGCACCGCCCGGGTTGACAACGGACGGGCTGACGGCGGACGAGCGCACATGGACCGAGGAAACCCGCGATTTCTGGCGCCACCACGCGGCCTACGCGAAGCAGCAGGCGACCCGACCGCAGACCATCGGGTACTCGCTCGTCGACTCACCAGTCGGACTTCTTGCCTGGATCCTTGACAAATTCGCGGAGTGGACAGACACCGAAGACAGCCCGTTCGAGACGATTTCGAGAGACAGTGTTCTTGACGACGTCACCCTGTATTGGCTGACACGGACCGGCGCATCGTCGGCCCGCATTTACTACGAAAGCCACAACTCGCTCGACCCCGAACTTCGGGTCGACGTCCCGTCAGCAATCAGTATGTATCCCCGCGACATCGAGAAGTGTCCGCGCCCTTGGGCGCAGGAGCGGTACCGACAGATCGTCCGATGGAGGTCGCCCGAAACCGGGGGACATTTTCCGTCGCTGGAGGTTCCCGCGTATTTCGTCAAGGATCTACAAGAAGGCCTCGCGGCAGTGCTGGCCGCTAATCGGTGAGGCGGCCGGTTGCCGGTGTGTGATGTGCGGGTGAACGCCCGCCTCGTCCGGCGGGCGTTCACGTTGGTCAGTTCAGGGTGGCGGTGTCGATGACGAACCGGTATCGGACGTCTGAGGCGAGGACCCGCTCGTAAGCCTCGTTGATCTGGTCGGCGGGGATCACTTCGATGTCGGATCCGATGCCGTGCTCGGCGCAGAAGTCGAGCATCTCCTGGGTCAGGGCGATGCCGCCGATCATCGACCCGGCGAAGTTGCGACGGCCGCCGATCAGCGACATCACGTTCAGGCTGAGCGGCTCGGCGGGGGCACCGACATTGACCAGGGAACCGTCGACGGCGAGGAGTCCGAGGTAGGCGTTGAGGTCGATGGCGGCGCTGACCGTGTTGACGATGAGGTCGAACCGACCGGCGAGCTGCTCGAAGGTGCTGGGGTCGGAGGTGGCGTAGTACGCGTCGGCGCCGAGGCGGAGTCCGTCCTCGTGCTTCTTCAGCGACTGGGACAGCACGGTAACCTCGGCGCCGAGGGCGTGGGCGATTTTGACGGCCATGTGCCCGAGCCCGCCGAGGCCGACGATGGCAACTTTCTTGCCGGGACCGGCACCCCAGCGGCGCAGCGGGGCGTAGGTGGTGATTCCGGCGCACAGCAGGGGAGCCGCGGCAGCCGGGTCCAAGCTTTCCGGGACGGACAGGACATAGTCGGCATTAACGACGACGTGGGTGGAGTAACCGCCCTGGGTGGTGGTGCCGTCACGGTCTACGCCGGCGTAGGTGGGGACCATGCCGTCGGTGCAGTACTGCTCGTCGCCGCCCTGGCAGTTGATGCACCGGCCGCAGGAGTTGACCATGCAGCCGACGCCCACACGGTCACCGATTTTGTGGCGTGTGACGTCGGCGCCGACCTCGGCGACGGTGCCGACGATTTCGTGGCCGGGCACGACCGGGAAGGGTTGCGGACCCCAGTCGCCGTTGACGGTGTGGATGTCGGAGTGACAGATGCCGGCGTACTGAATCTCGATGAGGACGTCGTGGGAGCCGACGTCGCGGCGCTCGATGGTCGTTGGAACCAGCGGCTGGCCCGCGGCGGGAGCGGCGTACGCGTGGACGCGCATGGCAAATCTTCCTTCTTCTCTGGGGTCACTTCGGTAGTGAGTAGGGCAGGGTCGCGTGACCGGTGACGCATCCGTCTACGGGCGAGCACCGGGCGTGCGGGGTGTGGACTATCGCTTCTTGGTGTTCTTGAGGTCGTCAGCCAATGCACTCGCCTCGGCCGCGAGGAGCGTGGCACGGGCTTCGTCGCCCGCGTCGATCGCGCGCCAGTAGTCGATCTTCAGGTCGACGTAACGTTGGCGGAGTGCCATCTGCCGGGCCTCGACTGCAAGTTGCTGCCGGCGTTGGGTCAGCAATTCGATCTGTGCGGGTGCGGCCCCGGCCCCGAGTTGTGCGTTGGCGACGTACTCTTTCATGTCGCTGACCGACATCCCGGTTGCCGCCAGGCACGCGATTGCCAACAGCTGTCCCAAGTCGTTCTCGTCGTAGACCCTGTGTCTACTGCTCTCCCCACGGCTGATCGGCGCGATCACGCCGACCGACTCGTAGTAACGCAGCGTGCTGGCCGGAAGTCCGGTCAGTGCGGCCGCGTCCTTGATCGTGTAGTCGCGTGGGGTGGTTCGTGCACTCACGACATAAACGCTAAGAACTTCAAGTACTTGAAGTCAAAGGTTGAGTGGGTCACACCCGCGGACGTGGACGGACGATCGGCGCTTGCACACACTATGGGGCACCTTGCGGGTACAGCGCTGGCCGAGTGCGCCGTGATGCGGGTCGAGCGGGGAACGGACCCTGACCCACCGGCAGTCGGTCGGCGGCAAGGAGGCCCCGGTTACCCGCTCTCGCGCAGCAGCGCAACGTCGGACACCATCCGGATGTGATCGGCCATCGCACGGGAAGCGCCTGCGGAATCCTGGTCGCGAATCGCCGCCGCAATGCGCCGGTGCCCCTCGAGGGAGGCTCGTGGGCGTTCGGCCTGGGACAGGGATTCGATCCGAGTCTCCCGGATCAGTCCGGAAATTTCGCGCATCAGCTTGGCCAGTAATGACGAGTGTGCGGCGACGGTGATGGCCTCGTGGAACTGCTCGTCACCGAGATCGCCACGATCGCCGGCGGCGATCTCGGATTCCATCGTCGCGAGTGCGTCGTCGATCGCCGCCATCTCCGCGTCGGTTCGCCGCTCGGCGGCAAGCCCGGCGAGCTTGACCTCGAGTGCCTCGCGGGCCTCGATCACCTCGGGAAGGCGGTCGGCGTGTTCGCGTAGCGCCTTGACCGCTCGTTCCTCGATGGGCCGGCGGACGAGCACGGCGCCGTCTCCGTGCCGGACCGACACCACACCCTGCACCTCGAGGGCGACGAGCGCCTGGCTCAGGGAGGCGCGGCTCACGCCCAGCTGGGCTGCGAGTTCGCGCTCCGCCGGGAGTCGGTCACCCGGCGTCATCTCGTGGTCGGCGATATGGGCACAGAGCTGCTCGACGATTACCTCGTACAGCCGCGGTCGCGCTACCGGACGCAGTTGCTCAGCCACTGGGCCACCCACTCTCCATTCCACTGAACCTACTCCACGGTATCTCGGAAAGTCGTGTAACCACACCCACAGTTGCTGTTGACAGTGATCCGCGACACTGCTTTTATGAAGTGGCTAGGCCAATCTGCCACTGAGTCAATTCACCTTTCCGGTGGCGGCCGAGACCAGTTGCCACTGCCACAGAACCGGAGACGTTCATGTCGACCGAGTTGATCCCCATCCTTGCGCTCGCTGTCATGTTTCTGGCGGCGACCGTGCTGCCCGTGAACATGGGCGCACTCGGCTTCGTTGCCGCCTTCTTCGTCGGAACACTGTCGCTGCACATGAGCAGTGACGACATCATCGCCGGATTTCCCAGCAGCCTGTTCCTGACGCTGGTCGGCATCACCTACCTCTTCGCGATCGCCCAGAACAACGGGACCGTCGACCTGATGGTCCGCGGGGCGGTGCGGCTGGTTCGGGGTCGTGTCGCGTTGATTCCTTGGGTGATGTTCGGGATCACCGCGGTGCTCACCGCGATCGGTGCGCTCGGCCCCGCCGCCGTGGCGATCGTCGCGCCGATCGCTCTCGGCTTCGCCGCCCGCTACAAAATCAACGCGCTGCTCATGGGCATGATGGTCGTGCACGGAGCCCAGGCCGGCGGTTTCTCGCCGATCAGCATCTACGGCGTCACCGTTAACGACATCGCATCAAAGGCCGGATTGACCAGCAGTCCGCTCACTCTTTTTCTGGGAAGTCTCCTGTTCAACGCGGCGATCGGGGTGCTCCTCTTCGTGTTCCTCGGCGGCCGCGACCTGATAGGGCGCAGCGTGCACGACGACGGTCCCGAGGGCGCAGCGGGAACCGGCGGCGAGGGCTCGGGCGGGGGAGTGCCCTCGACCGGAGGCAACTCGGGTCCGGGAGGAGCCACCGCGACCAAGGTGCGCCCGACGCCGACTGTTACTGACTCACCGACACCCTCTCGTGTCACGTTCGATCAGGCCCTCACACTGGTCGGCCTCGCTGCACTCGCCGTGTTCTCGCTGATTCTCGACCTGGACGTCGGCTTCATCTCGATGACCGTCGCCGTCGTGTTGGCGCTCGCTTCGCCAAAGGCGCAGAAGGGCGCGATCGCGCAGATCAGCTGGTCGACGGTGCTGCTCATCGGCGGCGTCCTCACCTTCGTCGGAGTGCTGCAGGAAGCGGGCACCGTCGAGTACGTCGGAAACGCGGTCGCAAGCCTGGGCATGCCTCTCCTAGTCGCGCTGCTCCTCTGCTACATCGGTGCCATCGTCTCGGCCTTCGCGTCGTCCACGGCGATTCTGGGTGCGACCATTCCGCTAGCAGTTCCGTTCCTGCTCGCCGGTGAGGTCGGTGCGGTGGGAGTGATCGTCGCGCTCGCCATCTCCTCGACCATCGTGGACGTCAGCCCGTTCTCGACCAACGGTGCGCTGGTCCTCGCCAACGCGCAGAACGTCGATCGAGACCGGTTCTACAAGCAGATCCTGAAATACAGCGCCCTCGTCGTCGCGATCGGCCCACTCGCGGCGTGGGCGATTCTTGTGGTGCCCGGCTGGCTCTGACCGTAATCGGGTAGATCCGCTGCCTCTTCGCAGGCCACGGCGAATTTTCTCTCTTGACATCAGCCGGATCAGATGTTTCATTTAATTGGCTAGTCCACTAGCCCACTGAACCAACAGTCCAGCTCTCTCGGCTCTCGCCAGAAAGTAACGGTGGTTTCACATGTCCACGAAAACGATGGAGCGCACAGGTCCGCTGCAGGGAGTGGTCGTCGTCGATCTGACCCGCGCACTTGCGGGTCCGCACGCGGCGATGATGCTCGGCGACCTCGGCGCGGATGTCATCAAGGTCGAGACCCCGCGCGGCGGCGACGACACCCGCGGGTGGGGGCCGCCCTTCGTGGAGCCGGCCGACGCCGAACGGGAGTCGACGTACTTCCTGTCCGCGAACCGGAACAAGAAGTCGATCACTCTCGACCTGAAGACGGACGACGGCCGCGGGACTCTCGAGTCTCTCGTTCGGTGCGCCGACGTCCTGATGGAGAACTTCCGCACCGGTGTCCTCGACCGGTTGGGGTTCACGACCGAACGTCTCGCGGAGCTGAACCCGCGCCTGGTTGTCCTGTCGATCAGCGGTTTCGGTCACGACGGTCCCGAAGGCGGTCGTGCGGGGTACGACCAGATTGCCCAGGGCGAAGCGGGACTGATGTCGCTCACCGGACCCAATCCCGACGAGGTTCAGCGTGTCGGTGTTCCGATCGCGGACCTGCTCGCCGGCATGTACGGAGCGTTCGGTGTCGTCGCGGCCCTGCAGGAGCGTGAGCGCACGGGACGGGGTCGCGTCGTGCGAACGTCATTGCTGGCCAGTGTCGTCGGCGTGCACGCCTTCCAGGGCACGAAGTGGACCGTCGCGGGTGAAATCGGCGAGGCGCAGGGCAACCACCATCCCTCGATTTCGCCCTACGGGCTGTTTCGCACCGCCGACGGCGCCGTGCAGATCTCGGTGGGCAGTGAAGGACTGTGGCAGCGGTTCTGCGCGGGCTTCCACCTCGACCCGGACGCCCCCGGAGTGGCCACGAATGCCGAACGCGTCGAGAATCACAAGCAGGTCCTGGAATTGGTGGAGGATGCGTTCGGCGCGTACACCAGCGACGAACTTCTCATCGAACTCGACCGCATGGGCGTACCTGCCGGACGGGTCCGGACGATCTCCGAGGTCTACGAATGGGAGCAGACCAAGTCGCAGGGACTGCTCGTCGACGTCGACCACCGCACCCTCGGAACCATCACATTGCCCGGCCCGCCACTGCGATTCTTCGAACCGGACGGCACCGAGGTCACCGAGACCCGGCACACCGCACCACCGGTTCTCGGCGCCGACACCGACAGCGTGCTGTCGTGGCTGAAGGAGTGCAGCTGATGGCACGCCTGACCGCTCGCGAACTGCTCGATCTCGTGGTCGACGACGGCACCTGGGAGTCGTGGGACACCCCTCCGATTCAGGTTTCGGGGGACTGCGAGTACGCCGACGAACTGCAGCGCGCACAGGAGAGAACCGGCCTCGACGAGGCTGTCCTGACCGGGGTAGGCACCATCCGCGGCCGTCGAACGGCGATCCTGGTCTGCGAGTTCGGTTTCCTCGGCGGCTCCATCGGCGTGGCCGCGGGGGAGCGGCTGGTCGCCGCGATCCGCCGCGCCACCCGCGAGCGTCTTCCGCTGCTCGCTCTGCCCACGTCGGGCGGCACGCGGATGCAGGAGGGGACGACCGCGTTCCTGCAGATGGTCAAGATCACGGCGGCAGTGGTCAAGCACAAGGAAGCGCATCTGCCGTATCTCGTGTACCTCCGGAGTCCCACGACCGGTGGAGTGTTCGCGTCCTGGGGTTCCCTGGGCCACGTCACCATTGCGGAACCGGGAGCGCTCGTCGGTTTCCTCGGACCCCGCGTGTACGAGGCGCTGTACGAGTCGCCGTTCCCGGCGGGCGTCCAGACCGCCGAGAACCTCCACGCGCACGGACTCATCGACGCGGTGCGGCCGCCGGACCAACTCGCCGAAATCGTCGACCGCGCACTGCGCATCATCACCTCCCGCCGCGGTGGCCGGCCGTCGCTCGCTGACGCCCCAGTCCACGGAACCCAGCCCGAACTGTCCGCGTGGGAGTCGGTGGTCGCCTCCCGCCGCGAGGACCGGCCCGGTGTGCGGGAGGTGATGTTCCACTCCGCGTCGGATGTCCTGCCGCTCAACGGGACCGGTCAGGGCGAGAACGATCCAGGTCTCATCCTTGCTCTCGTCCGGTTCGGTGACATGCCGTGCGTCCTGCTCGGGCAGGACCGCCGAGGTCAGACCACGCGGTCACCACTCGGCCCGGGCGCGCTGCGGGAGGCGCGCCGGGGAATGCGGCTGGCGGCGGAACTGAATCTACCGTTGGTGACCGTCATCGACACCGCGGGTGCGGCGTTGTCGAAGGAGGCGGAAGAAGGCGGCCTCGCCGGTGAGATCGCCCGCTGCATCGCCGACATGGTCTCACTCGACGTCCCGACCATCTCTCTGCTGCTCGGGCAGGGCACCGGCGGCGGCGCGCTTGCGTTGATCCCGGCCGACCGGGTGCTCGCGGCCCGACACGGCTGGCTGTCCCCCCTGCCACCCGAAGGGGCGAGCGCAATTCTGCACCACGACATCGCGCACGCCCCGGACATGGCCGCCCGACAGGGAATCCGATCGTCAGATCTCCTCGCGAATGGCATCGTGGACGAGATAATTCCCGAATATCCTGATGCCGCAGAAGAATCCACGGCATTCTGCACTCGCGTCGGTGCCGCACTCCACCGCGAGCTGTCGCTCCTCGACGCGGCAGACGCCACCCAACGACTCTCCGACCGTGCGGAGCGATTCGACCGGATCGGTCTGTTGCAGCCCGCACCTGCATGACCACGGTGCCGGGGATCCCGATCGGATCCCCGGCACCGCGGTTTTCGGGGGAAGATGTGCGTCCGCATCGGACGAGAGGGAAAGAGACGAACTCTCTTCCACTTTCAATGTATAGCGCACCCGGGGTCTTGCGGCAAGGCCCGGGTTGTGCCGCACACTTACCGGCCTGAGCCGGAACCGGCGGAATTGGGGGACATGGAGTGCGTGTGTTGTTGTCGACGTATGGGTCGCGCGGTGATGTCGAACCGTTGGTGGGACTCGTGGTGCAGTTGCAGGACCTCGGCACGGAGGTGCGGGTGTGCGCGCCGCCGGACGAGGACTTCGCGCAGCGCCTGGCTGGTGTCGGCGTATCGATGGTGCCCGTCGGGCAGTCGGCACGTGCGCTGACGACCGCGGCACCGTCTTCGGCGGACCTGCCCCGGCGCGCGGCCGAGTTGATCGCCGCTCAGTTCGAGGCGGTTACTGCTGCTGCCGAGGGATGTGACGGGTTGGTCGCGACCGGTGTGATGCCTGCGGCGGCTGGTGCGTTGTCGGTGGCCGAGAAATTGGGAATTCCGTCCGTGTCCGTGACCTTTCAGCAGCTCACCTTGCCATCACCGCATCGCCCGCCGCTGGCGTATCCGGGCCGGTCGTTCCCGCCGGATGTGACGGACAACCGGACACTGTGGGACCTGGACGTTCAGAGCATCGATGCGCTTTTCGGTGAGGCGCTCGACACCAACCGGGCGTCGATCGGCCTGCCCCCGGTACGCCACGTCCGCGACTACGTCTTCGGCGACCGGCCGTGGCTCGCGACGGACCCGATTCTGGACCCGTGGCGGCGGACGTCAGATCTCGACGTCGTCCAGACCGGCGCGTGGATCCCGCCCGACGACCGCCCACTTCCTGCCGACTTGGTGGCATTTCTGGACGCCGGCACACCGCCGGTGTATGTGGGCTTCGGCAGCATGCCCATGGGAGCGGCGAAGGACGCCGCCAGGGTGGCCATCGAGGCGATTCGCGCGCAGGGGCGCCGCGCACTCGTCGGTCGGGGCTGGGCGAACCTGGCGCTGATCGACGACCTCGACGACTGCTTCGCCGTCGGCGAGGTCAACCAGCAGGCACTGTTCACCCGGGTAGCCGCCGTCGTGCACCACGGCGGCGCTGGAACGACGACGACGGCCACGCGGGCAGGCGCGCCACAGGTGGTGGTACCGCAGGTGGTGGACCAGCCGTACTGGGCCGGACGAGTGGCCGCTATGGGTATCGGCGCAGCGCACGACGGTCCGGTTCCGACCTTCGAGTCGCTGTCGGCAGCACTCACGGCGGCGCTGACTCCTCAGACCAGAGCGCGGGCGGCCGCCGTGGCGGGCACGATCCGCACGGACGGGGCAGCGGTCGCCGCGACACTGCTGCTCGACACGATTGACCGACCAACGGATCGGAGCTGATGACTGTGAACCCCTTGACTACTACGGCATTCGACCTTCCCGACCATCTCACGGCCAAGGCCGACCCGGCGCTGATCGCCGGGGACGAGCGGCACTTCGCCGCGATCGCAGAAAGCCTCGAACAGTCCATCGCCGACCTGTCCCGCCGCATCGATGCTGAACGCAAGGCGCCCCGCCGTCTGGGCCAGGAGGCGATGGAGCGGGACATGATGGTTCACGAGCTGAACGCTCAGCTGCGCGCCTTGCGCCGCTTCGGCTTGGACCTGTGCCTCGGACACATCGTCAGCGCCGACAACCCCGAGCCCGTGTATGTCGGACGCCTCGGCCTCATGGACAGCGCGGGCAATCAGCTGCTGGTCGACTGGCGTTCGCCCGCGGCCGAGCCGTTCTTCGGGGCCACCCACGCCAACCCGCTGGGCCTGACCCGCCGTCGCAGGTATCGCTGGACCCGCGGGCGGATCAGCGATTACTGGGACGAGGTGTTCACGCCGGACGGGTTCGAAGGGAACGCGGCGCTCGACGACCAGTCCGCGTTCATCGCCAGCCTCGGCAGCAACCGGACTGCCCGAATGCGAGACGTGCTCGGCACCATCCAGGCCGACCAGGACGCCATCATCCGCGCGGGATCGAGCGGGGCCCTCGTCGTCGACGGCGGCCCGGGTACAGGTAAGACCGTCGTCGCTCTGCACCGCGCCGCGTACCTGCTCTACTCCGACCCCCGACTCCGTCACGGGGTGCTGTTCGTCGGACCACACGAGCCCTACCTGGCCTACGTCGCCGACGTCCTGCCCAGCCTCGGCGAAGAGGGCGTCCAGCTGTGCACCCTGCGCGACCTCGTCACCGAGAGCGCCGCCGCCCGGGTCGAGCAGGATCCGGAGGTGGCGCGCCTGAAGTCGTCCGGCGATCTGGTGAAAGCGATCGGTGCGGCCGTCGAGTTCTACGAGGAGCCGCCCACCGAGGGCATGACGGTGGCGACCGACTGGACCGACCTCTGGTTGAGCGCCGACGACTGGGCCGAGGCATTCGCAGCGCCGGAACCCGGCACTCCGCACAACGAGGCGCGGGAGCAGATCTGGGAGCTGTTGCTCACGATCCTGATCGACAAGTACGACGGTGACGTCCCAGCCGCCCAACTCCGGAAGTCGTTGCAGCAGAACGACGAATTACGTGCAACCCTCGACAACGCATGGACCCTGGTCGAAGCCGCCGACCTCGTCGCAGACCTGTGGTCGGTGCCCGCCTACCTGCGCAAGTGCGCACCCTGGCTCAGCGACGACGAGATTCGGAAGTTGCAACGCGCGGACACCCAGAATTGGACGGTGTCCGACCTGCCACTGTTGGACGCGGCACGGCAGCGGCTCGGGGACCCGGAGGCGTCACGACGCCGACGTCGGTACGACGCCTCCGTCGCTGCCGAACGCGCGCGCATGAGTGACGTCGTCGACGACCTGATCGCGGCCGACGACTCGGAAATGCTCGTGATGTCGATGCTGCGGGGCCAGGATCTGCAGCAGTCCCTGGTCGACGAGACCGCTCTGCCGAGCTCCGACCCGGACTTGCTCGCCGGACCGTTCGCGCACATCGTGGTGGACGAGGCTCAGGAACTGACGGACGCGGAGTGGCAGATGTTGTTGCTGCGCTGCCCGTCCCGCAGCTTCACCATCGTCGGGGACCGGGCCCAGGCCCGGCACGGGTTCACCGAGTCGTGGCACGAACGGCTCGGGCGGATCGGGTTCGATCGGATCGACCTCGCCGCACTGAGCATCAACTACCGGACCCCGGAAGAGATCATGACGGTAGCCGAACCGGTCATCCGTACCTTCCTCCCGGACGCCAACGTGCCGACATCGATCCGCAGCAGCGGCAACCCCGTCGTACACGGATCCACGTCGGAGCTGGGCTCGATCCTCGACGCCTGGCTCGAATCGAACTCCGACGGGATCGCATGCGTCATAGGCGATCCCGCTTTCCGGTCGACGTCGCGTATCCGGTCGCTGACGCCGGAGCTGTCGAAGGGGCTCGAGTTCGACCTCGTCATTCTGGTCGACCCGGCGTCGTTCGGTGAGGGGATCGAAGGAGCCGTCGACCGCTACGTCGCCATGACGCGGGCAACCCGGCAACTCGTCATCCTCACGAGTTCCTGACGCCGGCCGACCACAGGCAGGGGAGCTGCCTTAGGACTACATCAGTTCGCCGCCAGTCGCCTGCAATTCCAGATAGTCGCGCACCAACAGGGGAGAGCAGGGTGTGGACACGTCAGCCCAGGGAGAGTGGTCGGGTAGTTGCAGTGGCAGCGTTTCGGGTATCGCTTCGCGACACCGGATGCCGGCCCGCAGTGGCGGCGTCAACGAGTTCCACCACGTGTCGAGGGCGCATCTGCAGTGGGCGAGGTAGTCCGAGAGTGGTCCCTGCAGAAGCGCGATCTGCGGTACCGAATCGGCTTTACCACTGATAGCCGCGACGCACGAGTTTCCGCACACGGTCATCACCTGACCGATGAATTGCGGCGGCATTATGCCTTCCGGGTTTCGCAGCAGGGCGAGGCGCGCGCCGGCGGAAAGGGCTTCATACGCCGCTTCGGGGTCGATTGCCTCGTCACCCATGCCACGACGGTACTCGGATGTGGTCGTCTGCTACCAGGAACCGCGCTAGTCGGTTTTTCCGGTCCGGTGAAGGATCGCCGAGTGGCTGGCGACCCTTCACCAGGTATTGGGTCTGCCGGTCAGCTCGTCATACTGGCGAACATGCCGGGTTCGTAGGACCCGGCCGGATTACGCACGATCACGTTGATCCGGTTGGCGGCATTGATCAGGGCCACCAGGGACACCAGCGCGGCGATCTGGTCGTCGTCGTAGTACTTGCGCACCTGCGACCAGGTCTCGTCGGACACGCCGTGGTGGGCGTCGGCGAGCCGGGTGCCCTCTTCTGCGAGTGCCAGCGCGGCCCGCTCGGCCTCGGTGAACACGGTGGCCTCGCGCCAGGCGGCGACCAGATTGAGCCGGATCGGGGTCTCGCCGGCGGCCGCAGCATCCTTGGTGTGCATGTCGGTGCAAAAACCACAGCCGTTGATCTGGCTGGCCCGGATCTCGACCAGGTGCTGGGTGGCCTTCGGCAGCGGCGATTGGTCGATCACCAGGGCCGCGTTCGCGAACCGCTTGGCGAACTTCATGGCAATCTCATTGTCGAACAGGTCGAATCGGGCATCCATGACTTCGTCCTCACTCGTGGTGTCGTGCTGATCTGTACGAACATGAGATGCCGGCCACCCGACCGTTGTGACACATGTTTCGGATGTCACAAAACGGCGGCGTCCGGTGTCTGGTGTGTGACACAAAACGACAGAGAAGAGGAGCCACCCATGGCCGGCACGTCGCAGACCACGCCCGCAGATCGTGGCGGGAGCCAGGATGATCATTCGGATCCCGCTACCGACGCGTTCGTCGCCCACCGCAACCTGCTGTTCACCGTTGCCTACGAGATGCTCGGCTCGGCCACCGACGCGGAAGACGTCCTCCAGGAAACCTGGCTGCGCTGGGCAGGCGTCGATCTCGACGCCGTCCGCAATCAGCGTGCATACCTGGTCCGGATCACCACCCGCCAGGCCCTCCTCAGGCTGCGGACGCTCAGTCGGCGCAAGGAGTCGTACGTCGGCCAGTGGTTGCCCGAGCCGCTGCTGACCGCACCCGATGTGGCCGAGGACGTCGAGTTGGCCGACAGCGTGTCCATGGCGATGCTGCTGGTGCTCGAGACGCTCGCGCCGACCGAGCGGGCGGTGTTCGTGCTGCGTGAGGTGTTCGATCTCGAGTACGGCGAGATCGCGGAGGCCGTCGGCAAGAGCCCGGACGCTGTCCGCCAGATCGCGCACCGGGCGCGGGGACATGTCGCGGCGCGCCGACCGCGCGGCGTCGTGTCCCCGGCCGAATCCCGAGGCGCACTCGAGGCGTTCCAGCGGGCACTCGAGACGGGTGATCTGCAGAGCCTGCTCGACCTGCTCGCACCCGACGTCGTCCTCTTGGGTGACGGCGGCGGGGTCAAGCAGGCTGTGCCGCGACCGATCGTGGGGGCCGACAAAGTGGGTCGCCTGCTGGCGGCCGGCCTGCCGCGGATCGACGGCCAGGTGTCGGTCGAGCCGGTGCAGATCAATGGCTGCCCAGCTCTGATCGTCCGGCTCGACGGTGAGATCGACGACGTCGTGGCCGTGCGGATGGACGACGGCATGATCACCGGGCTCTACGTCGTGCGCAATCCCGAGAAGCTCTCACGCGTCGAGCAGGAGAACCCGGTGAGCCGCTGAGGCGTCAAAGGGCCCGAGTACCTCTGATGAATCGATCGATACGCCGAACAGACCGAAAGGTTTGAACGAGGCGCCGACGGGAAATACCACACGCGGCGGCGCGTTGCAGGGGAAACGGGCTGGTGCACCCTCATCTTTTGTCGGCGCGGCGCCAGGGCGATCCGGGCGGCCCGTCCTGCTTGAAATTGAAACCAAACCCTTGACTCCGCCGTACCGAATAGTAGATTGAGAGCGGTCATGTGACCTACCTCTCGAGCTGAGAAGTCGGGTGGTCGGTCATACGTGGTGTTCTTCGACTGCGTGTTCGGGGCGTGACTCTCGGTTTGTGTGCCCGGAATGTAACGCGCCTGCGTTCCAGCAGATCGGAGTACGTGGATGAGTCCTGTCGCGACTGTCGCCACGCCAACGACCTATAGCAGCCAACCCATGCCCACCCTGGTACCAGCCACTGATCCCACATCGAGGACGGCGCAGACACAGCAAACGCCGCCCCAGTCGAGCCGGGACGGCGTTCGTATCGTGGAGCAGCCTGTATCAGGCTCCGCGTCGCTTGGCCTTGAGCAGGTCGAGACGCTCCTTGAGCAGCTCTTCCAGTTCTTCCTTGGAGCGACGCTCGAGCAGCATGTCCCAGTGGGTACGCGGCGGCTTGACCTTCTTGGCCTCGGGTGCGGTGCCCTCGACCAGGGTGCCCTCCAGGCCGTTGCGGCAGAGCCACGTGCCCGGGATCTCGGCGTCGTCCGCGAACGGGATGTCGAACACCTCACCGTTGTCGCACCGGTACTTGGCCATCCGACGGGGTGCGAGGTCGTGGTCACGGTCGGTCTCGTAGCTCACCGCTCCGAGTCGACTCCCTCGAAGTACGCGATCTGCCATGGTTGTGTCCTCTCCTCGATCGTCTCCGCGCGAGCACGCCTGGACAGCAGCCAAGCGTTCACACTCATCTACAACGCCACGGCTTCCCGATTGGTTCCCGCACGCCGCGCAGATGCAACCTCGCCATCTTACCGGGCGGGCATCGAGGGGTCGCGCAGTAAGGTGGTGGACCATGACCGGCGCATCCCGCAGACCCGACTCGTGCGTGTGGTGCGGCCGGGAAGTCGCGGAGTCCGGGATGGGGCGACGCCGCCGGTATTGCCGCCAATCGTGCCGGCAGCGAGCGTACGAGCAGCGCACTCAGGTCAAGGGCACGAGTATTCCCGCGGATGCCGTGGTGCTCACCGCCGAGGAAGCCTCCGCCATGGTCGACCGGATCTTCCAGGTTCGTTGTGCGGCCGAGGACGTGGCGACAGCCGTTGCCGAAGGTGCGGCGGCCCATGAGCTGGAGTCGTTGTGCGCCGACCTCCTGCACCTTGCACGTGAGGCCGAACGCTTCCGCTGAGGCCCGGCCACGGGCAGCGGGAAGTGCTGCGCATCCTGCTCGACCGGCCCCATCCGGGTCGCCGTCGCAGATCGATGGCGATTCCGGCACGAACATCACGAATCGACGCACACCGGACCCACGCGTGAAGCACGATCAGTACAGCGTGGCGGACCGGCGACAGTCGGTTCGTCCCACGCGCTGGGTCTGCGCATCCACAGTTTTGATACCTGCTGGGGGAACGAGATGACGAGTTTGACTTCGCCGCAGCCGAACGAGCGCGCCGCCGAGGGGAACGTGCCCGATGGGGCGTTCCCACTGTCCTCGGTGCAGAGGAGCATGTGGTTCGCGCAACAGCTGAGCCCCACGGTTCCCAAGTTCATCGCCCAGTACGTCGAACTGCGGGGCCACATCGACCTGGACCTGCTGAGTGAGGCCGCCGTTCGCGCCGCCCACGAATTCCAGTCGCCGTTCCTGCGGTTGCTCGATGTCGACGGGGAGCCGTATCAGATGGTGGATCCCACCATCGACCCGTCGATCGGGTTCCGCGACTTCCGCGGTGAGGCCGACCCGATGGCCACTGCGAAGGCGTGGATGGATGAGGACTGCGCGACTCCGCTGCGCCTGACCCGCGATCGGCTCGTCGAGATGACGGTGCTGCAGATCGGCGAACAGCACTACTTGTGGTACACGAGGATTCACCACGTCGCGCTCGACGGCTACAGCGGCATGACCATGGCCAATCGTGTTGCGGCACTCTACACATCCCTCGTCGAGGGCACCGAGCCCGAACCGAATCGGGCGCTCGATCTGCGCGAACTCTACGACCTCGATCAGAAGTACCGCTCCTCCAGCAGGTTCGAGAACGACCGCAAGTACTGGGCCGAGCGAATCGTCGGCATCGAGCACGGCAGCACCCTGGCAACCCACGACGCACCGGCCGCGGCGCAGAGCCGGCTCGAGAGCGCCACGCTGTCCGAGGCGGCCCTCGAATTCCTCGACGTCTCGGATCAGCGGGTGGGTGCGACTTCGGCGGCCGTGATGGTCGCCGGGTTCGCCTGCTATCTGTCGCGGATGACGGGTCGACGGGACGTCCTGATCAACCTGCCGGTGTCGGCCCGCACCACGGCCCCCCTCCAGCGGTCCGGCGGCATGCTCGTCAACGTCGCGCCGCTGCGCATCACCGTTCGTCCCGAAGACACCGTGGCAGAACTCGTGCAGCGTGTGCAGTTGGAACTGATGGGTGCACTGCGCCATCAGCGGTGCAGCCTCGAGGACATCCGCCGCGACGCGGGATTGTCCGGGACCGCCGAGGGTTTGGCAGGCCCGATGGTCAACGTGATGCTGTTCCACCAGACGTTCACCCTGGGCTCGGTGGTGGGGGAGTATCACATCGTCACCTCGGGTCCGGTGGACGATTTGCTGGTCAACATCTATCAGGGCGGTGATGGGGAGACCCTCCTCGACTTCCGCGGCAACCCCAACCGGTACGGGCCCGAGGAACTGCGGGCGCATCATCGCAGGTTCGCCGAGTTGATCGAGGAGTTCATCACCGCTGATCCGCAGACTCGGACGGCTGCCATCCACGCCGAGAGTGCCCGGTTGGCGGCGCGGGTTCTGGAACGGCAGTCCCAGTTCGAGTTCTGGTCGCGCGAGTTGGCCGCGCTGCCCGAGGTGACCGCACTTCCGCTCGATCGGCCGCGACCGGCGGAGCGGGACGGTGCCGGCGAGGTGGTCGACTTCGCCGTCGATGCCGAGGTGCAGCGGCGGGTGCACGAACTAGCACGCGACGCCGGCACCGGACCCTTCGTCGCCGTGCACGCGGCGCTCGCGATACTTCTGGGACGACTCGGGGACACCGACGACGTCGTGATCGGGACGCCGATCGTCGGGCGGGATCCGATCGACTCCGACGACCCGGAAAGGGGCACGTTCTTCAACAAGGCCGTCCTCCGCTCGCAGGTGGACGGAGCGTCGTCCTTCTCCGATCACCTCGCGCGGATCCGGGAAGCCGACCGCGCTGCCTTCGCGCATGCGGCGTTGCCGTTCGACGACCTGGTTGCCCGGCTCGTCACCGACCCGGACCCCTCACACGCACCGCTGTTCCAGGTGATGCTCGAGTTCACCGACGGCGGTCACCCGCACGACACAGCCGGGGACGCGCGCATCGATCCCATCGAGCGCGAACACCGGCCGCTGGGTCTCGATCTCGTCTTCTCACTTACCGAATCCGAATCGGGCGGCGGTCTCGACGGCCGGGTGCTGTACGCAACGGACGTGTGGGATCGCAGCAGTGCCGAGGCGCTGGCGGGGCGTTTCGTGCGCATCTTGCGGGCGGTGACGACCGACCCGGCGGCGCCGATCGGGGACGTCGCCCTGCTCGAGCCCGCCGAATACGCGGAGTTGAGTCCCGTTCGCGGGGACGCCCCCGTGGAGCCGCGAACCCTGCCTGCGTTGCTGCGGCACGCGGTGGAGACGGGAGGCGACGGTGCGGCGCTGGTCTTCGAAGGCCGCACCCTGACCTATCCCGAACTCGACGAGCAGTCCGACCGCCTCGCGCGGATGCTGATCCGCCGCGGTGCGGGGCCCGGCACGGTCGTGGCGCTGGCGATTGCGCGATCGATCGAATCGGTGCTGGCCACCTGGGCGGTCGCGAAGTCCGGCGCCGCCTTCGTGCCGGTCGATCCGCACTATCCGCCCGACCGCATCGAGCACATGCTGACCGATTCCGGCGCCCTCGTCGGACTCACCGTCACCGCACATCGCGACGCCCTACCGCAGACCGCACCGTGGCTGGTGATGGACGACCCCGAGTTCGGGCAGGCACTGGTCGACCGGTCGCCCGGCGCCGTCACCGACGCGGACCGTCTCCGGCCGCTGCGGTTGTCCGACCCGGCCTATCTCATCTACACCTCCGGTTCCACCGGCATCCCCAAGGGTGTCGTCGTCACCCATGTCGGGCTGGCCAACTTCGCTGCCGACCAACGCGCACGGTTCGGTGTCACGCCGGAGTCCCGCACCCTGCACTTCTCGTCGCCGAGTTTCGACGCCTCCATTCTCGAACTTCTGCTCGCGGTCGGGGGCGGAGCGACCATGGTGGTGGCCCCCTCTACGGTGTACGGCGGCAGCGAGCTCGCGGACCTGCTCCGGCGGGAGCAGGTGACGCATGCCTTCGTCACCCCGGCGGCGCTGGCGTCGGTCGACCCCGACGGTCTCGACTCGATCCGGTGTGTCGTCACCGGCGGCGAGAGTTGTCCTCCCGCCCTGGTGGAGCAGTGGGCGCCGGGCCGGGTGATGTTCAACGCGTACGGGCCGACCGAGGCGACGGTGGTGGCCAGTGTCGCCGGACCGCTGGTCGTGGGGGAGCCTGTCACCATTGGCCGGCCGTCGCGCGGTGTCGACCTGCTGGTGCTCGACGCGCGCCTGCACCCCGTCCCCAAGGGGGTGCCGGGCGAGTTGTACATCACCGGTGACGGTGTGGCACGGGGGTACCACAACCGGCCGATCCCGACGGCCGAACGATTCGTCGCCGACCCGCACGGGGCCCCGGGACAGCGGATGTACCGCACCGGCGACCTGGCGCGGTGGAACCTGCGCGGCGAGCTGGAATACCTGGGCCGCACCGACTTCCAGGTGAAGATCCGCGGATTCCGCATCGAACTCGGTGAGATCGACGCCGTCGTACGCTCGCATCCCGCCGTCGCATTCGCGACCACGGTCGGGCGCACCGCACCCTCCGGAGACACGGTGCTGGTGACGTATGTGCTGCCCGAGGTCGGCGCCGAACTCGTCATCGAGAACGTCCTCGAACACGCGGCGGCCGTGCTGCCGGCGCACATGGTCCCCGCACGCATCATGGTGCTCGCCGAGGTCCCGCTGACCCCGGCCGGCAAGCTCGACCGGAAGGCGTTGCCGGAACCGCACTTCGAGGCCACCTCCACGGTGTACCGGGCGCCGGGAACTCACACGGAGATGCGGGTCGCGGAGGTGTTCGCGGACCTGCTGGGCGTCGAACGTGTCGGCGTCGACGACAGCTTCTTCGACCTGGGTGGTGATTCACTGGTCGCCACCCGGGTGGTCTCCCGGGTCAACACGGCGCTCGGCACGGACATCGGGGTGCTGGACCTGTTCGAGGCGCCGAGCGTGGCGCTGCTCAGTGCCCGCATCGACGCCCTCGGGCCCCGCACGTCGGCACGCCCGCCGCTGGCGCCGCGCACCACCGCCGGCCCGGTGCCGGTGTCGCTGGCGCAGCAGCGGATGTGGTTCATCAACCAGCTCGACACCGCGTCCCCGGCCTACAACATTCCGGTGGCCATCCGGTTGCGCGGCACCCTCGACGTGGAGGCGTTGCGCGCCGCGGTGCGTGACGTCCTCGAACGGCACGAGTCGCTACGGACCGTCTTCCCCAATACCCCGAACGGGCCGTTGCAGGTGGTGCTGCCGGTCGCGGACGTCAGTCCGGACCTCGACGCGGTCGAGGTAGCTCCCGACGAGCTCGACATCCATCTGCTCGCGGAGGCGGCGACCGGGTTCGATGTGACCGTGCAGCCGCCGATCCGCGCCAGGCTGTACCGGACGGCGACCGAGGATCATGCGCTGGTCTTCGTGGTCCACCACATCGCGGCCGACGGACTGTCGATGACGCCGCTGACGCGGGACGTCATGGTGGCCTACCACGCCCGCGCCGCCGGTGAGGTTCCGCAGTGGGCGCCGCTCGAGGTGCAGTACGCCGATTTCTCCGTGTGGCAGCGGGAGCTGCTCGGTTCCGCCGACGATCCCACCAGCGTGCTGTCCCGGCAGCTGTCGTTCTGGGCCCGCACCCTCGACGGCGCACCGGAGGTGCTGGACCTGCCCACCGACCGGCCGCGCCCGGCACGGCAGTCGATGGTTGGCGGCACAACGGATTTCACCATCCCGGCACGTCTGCACGCCGCGCTGCTCGACATCGCCGGCGCCCACGACGCCAGCCTGTTCATGGTGGTGCACACCGCCCTCGCGGTGCTGCTGTCCCGGTCGAGCGGATCGTCCGATGTATCCATCGGCTCCCCGGTGTCGGGGCGCGGCGAGCGGCAACTCGACGACGTCGTCGGCATGTTCGTCAACACCGTGGTTCTGCGCACCGAGATCGATCCGGAGAGCAGCTTCCCCGAAATCCTCACCCGCACCCGGGCCGCCGACCTCGCGGCCTTCAGTAACACCGACCTGCCGTACGAGCTGCTGGTCGACGAGCTGAAACCGGCACGCTCCGAAGCCCATTCGCCGCTGTTCCAGGTGATGCTGGTGCTCCAGGGCTTCGCGGACACCCGGCTCGAGCTTTCCGGGCTCGAGGTGGAAGTTCAGGGGCTCGAGACCGGTGCCGCCAAATTCGACCTGCAGGTGATCCTCACCGAGCACATCGAGAGTTCCGGCGCTCCCGGCCCGATCGACGCCCAATTCTCCTACGCCGCAGAGCTGTTCGAGCCATCCACGATGGACGCCCTCGCGGAACGGTTCGTCACGCTGCTCGACACCGTCACTACCCACGCCGAGGCGAAGGTCGGCGACATCGAGTTGAGCGGGCCCGACGAGAACCGCCGGATCCTGCAGGAGTGGAACGACACCACCACCGTCGTACCGTCCTCGGCCACCCTGGTCAGCCTCTTCGAGGCCCAGGTGCGGCGCACGCCGGACGCGGTGGCAGTGGTGTTCGGTGAAGACGAATTGCTGTACGCGGAGTTCGATGCCCGCGCCAACCGGCTCGCCCGCGAACTCCTCGCCCGCGGCGTCGGGCCGGAATCCCGGGTGGCCGTGTCGTTGCGGCGTTCGCTCGAGTTGATGATCGCCATCTACGCGGTCGAGAAGACGGGGGCCGCCTACGTTCCCCTCGATCCCGACCATCCGGCCTCGCGTATCGCCTACGTTCTCGACAATGCCGCCCCGACGTGTGTCCTCACCTCGTCCCGTGATCGCTCCGAAGGGCTGATGAGCGAGGCCGGGAACACCGCGATCGAGATCGACACCCTCAACCTGGCGGCCCGGGCGAGCACACCCATCACCGACGCCGAGCGGGGCGGAGCCATCCATCCCGATTCGACGGCCTACGTGATCTACACCTCCGGTTCCACCGGTAGGCCCAAGGGCGTTGCGGTCAGCCACCGGGCCATCGCGAATCGGTTGCTGTGGATGCAGGACACCTATCACCTGGACCACACGGACGTGGTGCTGCAGAAGACACCCGTCACGTTCGACGTGTCGGTGTGGGAACTGTTCTGGCCGCTCGAGGTCGGAGCCCGGCTGGTGCTCGCGGCGCCGGACGGTCACCGCGACCCCACGTATCTGTCACACGTGATCGCCGACCATCAGGTCACGACCATGCACTTCGTGCCGTCGATGCTCGCCGTGTTCACCGCCGGCGCCGAGCCCGACCTGTGCGGTTCGCTGCGTCAGGTCTTCTGCAGCGGTGAGGCACTCCCGCCGGCCACGGCCGACGCCTTCCGGGACTTCGGATCGGCGGCGCTCCACAACCTGTACGGCCCGACGGAAGCCGCCGTCGACGTCACCTACTGGGAATGCACCGAGGCCGACCGGGTGTCGGTGCCGATCGGTGCCCCGGTGTGGAACACCCAGCTCTACGTCCTCGACGCCCGCCTGCATCCGGTGCCGGTCGGCGTACACGGTGAGCTGTACCTGGCCGGTGTCCAACTGGCCCGCGGATATGTCGGGCGTCCCGACCTCACCTCCGACCGCTTCGTGGCCAAACCGTTCGGCGAGCCGGGTCAGCGCATGTACCGCACCGGCGACATCGTCCGGTGGCGTGCCGACGGCAACGTCGAGTACATCGGCCGGCGCGACTTCCAGGTGAAACTGCGCGGACAGCGGATCGAGCTCGGCGAGGTGGAGGCCGCGCTGCTGGCGCATCCGTCGGTGGCGCAGGCCGTGGTGACCGTGCATCGCAGCGAGGCAACGGGGGAGAGCCTGGTCGGCTATGTGATCCCGGTGGCCGGCGTGGAGATCGACACCGCCGACATTCGCGACACCGCGGCCGAGTCGCTGCCTGCGTACATGGTGCCCACCCGCATCATGGTGCTCGACCGGTTCCCCCTCGGCGCCACCGGCAAGTTGGATCGCGGTGCCTTACCCGAGCCGGAATTCCTGAGTCCGTCAACCGAATTCGTGACTGCGCGCAATCCGATCGAGGAGATCCTCGCCTCGATTTTCGCGGATCTGCTCGGAGCACCGCGGATCGGTGTGTACGACAGCTTCTTCGATCTCGGCGGCAACTCCCTGGTGGCCACACGGTTGGTGGCGCGGGTCAATGCGGCACTGGGCAGCCGCATCGGTGTCCGGGAAATCTTCGACGCTCCGAGCGTCGCGACCCTGGCCACGCGGATCGAGTCCGAGGCCGTCCACAACGCCGAGCGTCCACCGCTGGTCGCCGGCGATCGGCCGGAGCGGGTGCCGGTGTCACTGGCGCAGAAGCGCATGTGGTTCATCAACCAGTTCGACATCGATTCGCCCGCCTACAACATCGCGCTCGCGGTGCGACTGACCGGTGACCTCGACGACGACGCCATGCAGGACGCCGTCGCCGACGTCCTGGAACGGCACGAGTCGCTGCGCACCCGCTTCCCGATGGTCGACGGCGAGCCCGTCCAGGTCGTCCTCGACACCGAGGACGTAGTGCCGGATCTCACCCCGATCGGAACTTCGGAAGACGACCTGCCGCAACATATTGCGCGTCTGGCCGGCGCCGGATTCGATGTGACGGTCGCGGTGCCGGTGCGTGCGGCCCTGTTCTGCACCGCACCCGAGGACCACGTGCTGGTCATCGTCGTGCATCACATCAGCGCGGACGGGTTCTCGATGGCACCCCTTGCCCGGGACGTGATGACCGCGTACGCCGCCCGCACCGGTGGCCAGGCACCCGACTGGGCGCCCCTGACCGTGCAGTACGCCGACTTCGCGCTCTGGCAGCACCGAGTGCTCGGCAGCGCCGACGATCCGGACAGTCTGCTGGCCGCCCAGCTCGACTACTGGACCCGAACCCTCGCCGGACTCCCGGAGTTGCTGGCGCTGCCCACGGACCACCCACGGCCGACCCAGCAGTCCTTCCGCGGTGGTGTCCACTCGTTCAGCATCGACCCCCAGGTGCACAGCCGGTTGATCACCACAGCGCGAGAACACAATTCGAGTGTCTTCATGGCAGTGCACGCGGCACTGGCCGTCCTGCTCGCCCGGCTCGGCGACACCGATGACGTCGCGGTGGGAACACCGATCGCCGGTCGCGGTGACGCTGCCCTCGACGACATGGTGGGCATGTTTGTCAACACCCTCGTGCTACGCACCCCGGTGAAGCCGGGTTGCTCCTTCTCCGAACTCCTGGCCAAGGTCCGCGATACCGACCTCAGCGCCTTCCATCACTCGGACCTCCCGTTCGAGCGGCTGGTGGACGCCATCTCGCCGGAACGCGCCACGTCGCATTCACCGCTGTTCCAGGTGGTACTCGAGTTCCGCAACAACGAGCGGCCACGTCTCGAGCTGCCCGGGCTGACCGTCACCGGGCTCGACCTCGCCACCGACATCTCGAATTTCGATCTTCAGCTGACCCTTACGGAGGAATTCGGGGTGTCGGGGGAGCCGGCCGGCATCTCGGCCGCCTTCACGTACGCGGCGAGTCTGTTCGACGCGTCGACGATCGCCGGTTTCGCCGATTACCTGCAACGGATATTCGACGCCGCCACGGCGGATCCGGAGCGCGCCGTCGGGGACATCGAGCTGATGGTGGCCTCCGAGCGCGCCGCGCTCACCCCGGTGATGGACGCACCCGACACCGAGCTGCGCACACTTCCCGAACTGCTCGCGGCGGCTGCAGCGACGGATCCGGAGGCGGCCGCACTGATCTACCAGGGTCGGGAGGTGTCCTATCGGGATCTCGATCAGCGATCGAACCGGCTGGCCCGGCTACTGATCGGGCGCGGCGTGGGCCCCGAATCGGTGGTGGCGCTGGCGATGGGCCGGTCCGTCGAATCGGTTCTGTCCCTGTGGGCTGTGGCAAAGACCGGCGCCGCGTTCGTGCCGGTGGACCCGGATTACCCGACCGACCGGATCGTGCACATGCTGACCGACTCCGGTGCACAGCTGGCCCTGACGGTGACCGAGTTCCGGTCGGATCTACCCGAATGCGTCGACTACCTGGTCGTGGACGCACCCGAGCTCGGTGACGACCTGGCCGAACAGTCGTCTGCCGCCGTCATCGATGCCGACCGCCCGCTGCCCGTCGCCTTGGAGAACACCGCGTATCTGATCTACACGTCAGGATCGACCGGCATGCCCAAGGGCGTCGCCGTCACCCACCGGGGCCTGGCGAATTTCGCGACGGACGAACGCACCCGATTCGGCATTACCGCGACCTCGCGCACCCTGCACTTCTCCTCTCCGAGCTTCGACGCCTCGATCCTCGAGCTGCTGCTCGCCGTCGGGTCCGGGGCGACGATGGTCATTGCACCCTCGACTGTCATCGGCGGCACCGAACTCGCCGATGTACTTCGTGAGGGCCGGGTCACCCACGCATTCATCACCCCTGCTGCGATGGCGTCGGTGGAACCCGTGGGTCTCGATCACCTCGAATGTGTCGTCACCGGTGGTGACGTGTGCCCGCCGGAGCTGGTGGCGCAGTGGGTCACCGCAGGCAGGCGGATGTTCAACGCTTACGGTCCCACCGAAGCGACCGTGGTGTCGAGCGTGACCGGTCCGATGGTGCCCGGCGAACCCGTGACCATCGGCAGGCCGCCGCTGGGTACGGGCGAAATGGTGCTCGATTCGCGCCTGCACCCAGTGCCGAACGGGGTGACCGGCGAGTTGTACGTCACCGGTTCGGGACTCGCGCGAGGCTACCGGAACCGGGCCGGCACGACGGCCGAGCGGTTCGTCGCCAACCCGTACGGCGGCCTCGGCGCCCGGATGTACCGGACCGGCGACCTGGCGCGGTGGAACCGCGACGGACAACTGGAGTATTTGGGCCGCAGCGACTTCCAGGTGAAGATCCGCGGCTTCCGCATCGAGCTCGGCGAAATCGAGACGGCCCTCGCCCGCTACCCGGGCGTGGCCCATTCGGTGGTGTCGGCGCACAAGGGCAGCACCGGGGTGAACCGGCTCGTCGGCTACGTCGTGCCGACCAACGGCGCCGAACTCGAGCCGGAAGCCGTCCTCACCTTCGTCGGCAGCTTCCTTGCGCCCTACATGGTGCCGTCCGCGTTGATCGTTCTCGACGCGCTGCCGCTGACCCCAGCGGGCAAGCTGGATCGGCGGGCACTGCCTGAGCCAGACTTCGGCGCCCGCGTGTCGTCGGGGCGCGCACCGGTCTCGGAGATGGAATCGGTGCTGGCCGACCTGTTCGCCGAAGTCCTCGGACTCGAGTCGGTGGGCGTGGACGATTCGTTCTTCGCACTCGGCGGCGACAGCATCATGTCGATCCAATTGGTGGCCCGCGCCAAGTCGGCGGGTGTGGTGCTGACCCCGCGGGACGTGTTCGAGGCCAAGACGGTGGCCGGGCTGGCGGCGGTGGCGTCCTGGGTGGGCGACTCCGACGTGGTGGTGCTCGAAGAGCTGCCCGGTGGCGGCGTCGGTGCCATGCCGACCACCCCCATCACCGCGTGGCTCCTCGAGCGCGGTGGCGAGTTCAACCGCATGTCGCAGTCGATGTTGCTGACCGCGCCCCCGAATCTGCGTGCGATCGAACCGTTGATCGAGACGTTCCAGGCTGTCCTCGACCGGCACGACATGTTGCGGGCGCAGCTGATCGTCGGGACCGACGAGTCGCATCTCGAGGCGTGCCCGGTCGGTTCGGTGGCCGCGCGGAACATTCTGCGTCGGGTGGCCGTGTCCGCCGCTCCCGGCACCTCCGAGTTCGCGGGCGCCGTCATCGCGGAACTCGATGCGGCACTGGACCGTCTCGACCCGGCGTCGGGTTCGATGCTGCAGGTGGTGTGGTTGGATGCCGGTGACGACGGCGGCCGGTTGCTCGTGGTCGCACACCACCTGGTGGTCGACGGGGTGTCGTGGCGGATTCTGGTGCCCGATCTCGCGACGGCGTGGGCGCAGGTCTCAGCGGGTCAGGAGCCGGTCCTCGAGCCGGTCGGCACGTCGATGCGGCGCTGGGCGCACGGACTGGTGGATCAGGCGGGTGAGCGGGCAGTCGAACTCGACCTCTGGCAGCGGATCCTCGACTGCGAGGACCCGCTGATCGGTAGCCGACCACTCGATCCGAACATCGACGTGAACGCCACCGTCGGCAGGATCACCGTCGAGCTGCCGGCCGAGGTCAGCGAGGCGATCCTCACGGCCGTGCCGGACGCGATCCACGGCAGCGTCAACGACGGGCTGCTCACCGCCCTCGCGATGGCCGTCACACAGTGGCGCAGGTCGCGGCTCGTCACCGGTGCCCATGGGCGGCCCGTCGACGGGACGCTCGTCAGCCTCGAAGGCCACGGGCGAGAAGACCAGGTGGTCCCCGGTGCCGACCTCGGCCGCACCGTCGGCTGGTTCACGGCGATGTTCCCGGTGCGCCTGGACCTGTCGGGCATCGACATCGAGGAGGCTTTCGGTGGTGGCCGGGCCGCCGGCTCGGCGATCAAGGCG
Source organism: Rhodococcus sp. MSC1_016 (assembly GCF_023667485.2). Classification (NCBI taxonomy): domain Bacteria; kingdom Bacillati; phylum Actinomycetota; class Actinomycetes; order Mycobacteriales; family Nocardiaceae; genus Rhodococcus; species Rhodococcus sp. MSC1_016. The sequence goes on along the minus strand of NZ_JAMOZI020000001.1, from coordinate 2,352,726 downwards.
ATCAAGGAGCAACTGCTCGCCATCCCCGACCACGGCATGGGTTACGGCATGCTGCGGTACCTGAACCAGGACACCGCACCCGTGCTCGCGGATCGCTCGCTGCCTCAGATCAGCTTCAACTACCTGGGCCGGTTCGCCGCCGACCTCTCCGAGGCCGCGACCCGCGCCGGGTGGGCGCCGACCGGTGAAGTCGACATGGACCGCGCCCAGGACCTCGACACACCCGTCACCTCCGCCATCGACATCAACGCTGTCACCACCGAGGTCGAGGACCGTCCGCAGCTGCGAGCGACGTGGGCCTACGCGGCGGGTGTGCTCGACGTGACCGAGGTGCGGGAACTCGCGGAGCTGTGGGTGCAGGCGCTGACCGCGCTCACCACCTACGCGTCCCGCCCCGACGCCGGCGGAATCACCCCGTCGGACCTGGACCTGGTGTCCCTCGACCAGGACACGATCGACCGCGTCGAGGCCCGCTTCCCGGCGCTGTCCGACATCTGGTCGCTGTCGCCGTTGCAGTCCGGTCTGCTGTTCCACGCACTCCTGGCCGAGGAGTCGATCGATTCGTACACCGTGCAGATGACCATCGAGCTTCGCGGTGCGGATTCGGCGCGGCTGCGGTTGGCGGGGCAGGCGCTGCTCGACCGGCACGCGAATCTGCGGGCATCGTTCGTCTACGACGAAGGCGGCACCCCGATCCAGGCGATTTCCCGGCAGGTGGAGCTGCCGTGGACGGAGATCGACCTGTCCGGCCTCGACGCCGACGCTCGTGCAGCCGAGATGGACCGCATCGCCGACGCCGACCGGCGACGTGGTTTCGACATGTCCACCCCGCCGCTCATCCGGTTCACGCTGATGCAGGTGGGCGGGGACGAACAACATCTGATGGTCACCAACCACCACATCCTTCTCGACGGCTGGTCCATGCCGTTGCTGATCCGCGACCTGCTGACGCTGTACGCCACCGCGGGCGACACCGCCGCGCTGCCCCGGGTGAACCCCTACCGTGACTACCTCGCCTGGATGTCGCATCGCAGCACCGAGGAGTCGCTCGGAGTGTGGGCGCGCGCCCTTGCCGGTCTGGAAGGACCCACCCTGCTCGCACCGGCCGACGCGGCCGCCCAGAGCACCGACGAATCGAGTGAATTGATCGTCGAACTCGACGACGACGACACCGAACTCCTCAGCGCGCTCGCCCGGGAGCGGGGCATCACGCTGAGCACCCTGATTCGCACGGCATGGGGAATTGTGTTGGGCAGCATGACTGGTCGCACCGATGTCGTCTTCGGTGGCACCGTGTCGGGCCGGCCCCCGCAGATCCCCGGAATCGAGTCGATGATCGGCTTGTTCATCAACACGCTGCCGGTTCGCGTCGTGCTCGACCCGTCGGAGACGCTGGGGGAGTTGCTCGAGCGCATCCAGAGTGAGCAGGCGGCGCTGCTCGATCACCACTATCTGGGGCTCACCGACATTCAGGGCGTGGGCGGCGACGGCGCCGTTTTCGACACCCTGACGGTGTTCGAATCGTATCCGGTGGACCGGGCGGGCCTTACCGAGAACACCGACATCGCCGGCATGAACGTTCTCGACGTGCACGACCGCGCCAACGCCGCGCACTATCCGCTGGCGGTGATCGCCTCCGCGCACGAACGCCTGCAACTGAAACTCGAGTACGTTCCCACCTTGTTCGACGGTGACGCCGTCGCCCGCATCGGTGACCGAGTGGTCCGGGCCCTGATGGCACTCGCCGAGCGGCCGAATCTGCGGTTGGCACAGTTGCGGCTGCTCACCGCGGCCGAGGAGACCGCGCTGGTTCCCGTCCGGGGACTGCCGGGCCGTTCCGTGCGGACACTGCCCGCGATGTTCGCCGAGACCGCCGCGGCGGCCGGCGACGCCACCGCGGTCGTGGCCTCACACCGCCGGGTGACCTACCGGGAACTCGACGAACGGTCCAACCGCTTCGCGCGACTGCTCCTCCGCAGCGGTGTCGGACCGGAAGATTTCGTCGCCCTGGGTATTTCGCGCTCCCTCGAATCCATCGTCGCAGTGTGGGCGATCGCCAAGACGGGTGCAGCGTTCGTGCCGGTCGATCCGAGCTACCCGCGTGAGCGAGTCGAACACATGCTCGGCGATTCGGGCTGCAGGTTCGGTGTGTGCGTGAGTGCGGACCGCGGCCGGTTGCCGGCCGCCACGACCACGTGGCTGACGCTCGACGACCCCGAAATGGTCACTGCCGCAGCCGAAATGTCGTCCGATCCGGTCACCGACGACGAGCGTGTCGTGCCACTGCGATTCGCCCACCCGGCGTACATGATTTACACCTCGGGTTCCACCGGCACCCCCAAGGGGGTCATCGTCAGCCACCGTGGCCTCGACAACTTCGCCGAAGAACAGCGCGCCCGGTACGGGACCGACTCCGCCTCGAGGACGATGCACTTCTCGTCCCCGAGCTTCGACGCGTCGGTCCTCGACTATCTGATGACGTTCGCGGTCGGCGCGACCATGGTGATCGTGCCGACATCCGTCTACGGCGGTGACGAACTGACCGAATTGATCCGATCCGAGGGCATCACCCACGGATTCATCACCCCGGCGGCGCTGGCGTCGGTGGACCCGGAAGGCCTCGACGGCTTCCGTACCGTGGCGGTCGGTGGCGAGGCCGTCCCGCCGGAGCTGGTAACGCGTTGGGCGCCGGGCCGAAAGATGTTCAACGCCTACGGCCCCACCGAGTCCACCATCGTCGCCAACCTCAGTGATCCCCTGGAGGCCGGCGAGCCGGTGACGATCGGCGGACCGATCCGCGGCACCGCGGAAGTCATTCTCGACGCCTGGCTGCAGCCGGTCCCCGTCGGTGTCGCCGGGGAGCTGTACATCAGCGGTGAAGGACTTGCCCGCGGCTACCATGCGCGGGCGGGGCTCACCAGCGAACGGTTCATCGCGAATCCGTTCGGTGAGCCGGGCGAGCGCATGTACCGTACCGGTGACCTCGCGCGCTGGCGTCCGGATCGGACAGCGGAATACCTCGGCCGCAGCGACTTCCAGGTCAAGGTTCGTGGTTTCCGCATCGAACTCGGTGACATCGACAGTGCCCTCGCCGGGCATCCCTCGGTGGCGTTCGCCGTCACGCTCGGGCGCCCGGGGCCGACGGGCGACACCGCACTCGTGTCCTATGTGCTGCCCGAGGCCGACACAACCCTCGAGCCGCCGGAGCTGAAGCAGTGGGCGGCGGAACTGCTGCCCGCCCACATGGTGCCGTCGAGCATCATGATCCTCGACGAGATCCCGTTGACCCCGGTGGGCAAGCTCGATCGGGCGGCTTTGCCGGAACCACAGTTCCTGCCGACGACGGACGAGTTCCGCCCACCGTCGACGGTGCTCGAGCACACCATCGCCGACGTGATCACCACCGTCCTCGGGATCGAGCGGGTCGGCATCGATGACAACTTCTTCGACATCGGTGGTAACTCGCTCATCGCCACCCGCGTGGCCGCCCGGCTCACCGCCGAGTTGGACACCCAGATCGGAGTGCGCACCCTGTTCGAGGCGCCGACGATCCACGCTCTCGCCCGCATGATCGAATCGACCGCGTTCGCCCCCGCCGGGGACGGCGACCACGGCAGGGTTCCGCTCGAACCGAAGCAGCGACCGGAGCACGTGCCGGTGTCGCTCGCGCAGAAGCGCATGTGGTTCCTCAACCAGTTCGACACCTCGTCCGCCGCGTACAACATTCCGCTCGCGGTGCGGCTGACCGGACGGCTGGACGTGGAGTCTCTGCGCGCGGCCGTCACCGACGTCTTCGTCCGGCACGAATCGCTCCGCACCGTGTTCCCCTCCCACGATGGGGAACCGACGCAGGTGGTGCTCTCGCCCGGACAGTGGACACCGAATCTCGAGATTGCCGACGTGGCGGACAGCGAACTCCACGAGCACATCGCCGCGCTCGCGACCGCAGGGTTCGACGTGACCGCCGACGTACCGATTCGTTCGGCACTGTTCGCTCTCGCGCCGGACGAGCACGTGCTCGTCATCGTGGTGCACCACATCTGTGCCGACGGCTTCTCACTCACTCCGCTCGCCAGGGACGTGATGGCGGCCTACGCGGCCCGCATCGCGAGTAGCGCACCGCAGTGGAGCCCCCTGTCGGTGCAGTACGCCGACTACACGCTGTGGCAGCTCGAACAACTCGGCAGCGAAAGTGATTCCGGGTCCCTCATCTCCCAGCAACTGCGGTACTGGACAGAGCAGCTCGCGGACCTGCCCGAGATCCTGCAGCTGCCCACAGACCGCGCCCGGCCGGTTCAGCAGTCGTTCCGCGGCGCCCAGGTCGACTTCACGATTCCGGCCGAGCTGCACCGCTCGCTGTCCGCGCTGGCGCGCAAACACAACTCGACCATGTTCATGGCCGTGCACGCAGCCCTGTCCGTGTTGTTGTCGGCGTTGTCGTCCACCGAGGACATCGCGGTGGGGACACCGATCGCCGGTCGCGGTGAGGCGGCACTCGACGAGATGGTCGGCATGTTCGTCAACACCCTCGTCCTTCGGGCCGCCGTCGACCCCGCCGGTGGCTTCGGCGAACTGATCGATCAGGTGCGGGCCACCGACCTCGCGGCATTCCACCATTCGGACGTGCCGTTCGAGCGGTTGGTCGACGTGCTGGCACCGGAACGGTCCACCGCGCATTCCCCGCTGTTCCAGGTGCTGCTCGAATTCCGCAACAACGAGACCCCACGACTCGAGCTTTCGGAATTGACCGCTACAGCAGTCGATTTCGATCTCGAGGTGGCAAAATTCGACCTGCAGCTCAGCGTCGAGGAACGCTTCGACGAGGAGGGGACCGCAGCCGGAATCACCGCGGCGTTCGTCTACGCCACCGACCTGTTCGACGCCGGAACCGTGCGCACCATCGCCGACCGGTTCCTGCGGGTCCTCGGTGCGGTGACCGCCGATCCGCACGCCCCCGTCGGTGACATCGAACTCACCGACGCCGCCGAACGGGCCGCCATGGCGACCGAGTGGAACACCGTCGGCGTCGATGCCGGTCACGACACACTGGCGGACCGCTTCGCGCAGACCGTCGCCCGGTTCCCCCAGGCCACCGCGGTCACCTCCGAGGACGTGGCGTACACGTACCGCGAGCTCGACGAACGCTCGAACCGGTTGGCGAGGCTGCTCATCTCGCGTGGAGTCGGCCCGGAAACCCTCGTCGCGGTAGCACTTCCACGCACCTGCGATCTGATCGTCGCGTTGCTCGCGGTGATCAAGTCGGGCGGTGGATATCTTCCGGTCGACATCACCTATCCAGCAGACCGGCTGGCATTCGTCTTCGAGGACGCCGCACCGAACTGTGTGATCACCACCGTCGGCGACGCCTCGGCCCTTCCGGAATCCGGGACGCCCGTCATCCTCCTCGACGACATCGAGACCGACGCCGATCTCGGCCGGCTGTCACCGGCGACGATCACGGACGACGATCGGGTCACCCCCCTCGATGCGTCGTCGGTGGCCTACGTGATCTACACCTCCGGGTCGACGGGCCGCCCGAAGGGTGTGGTCGTCTCGCACCGCAACGTGCTCACCCTCTTCGCGAACACCCAACCGCTGTACGAATTCGACGAGAACGACGTCTGGACGATGTTCCACTCGTATGCCTTCGACTTCTCCGTGTGGGAGTTGTGGGGACCGCTGCTCTACGGCGGACGACTGGTGGTCGTCGACTACTACACCGCCCGGTCACCGGAAATGTTCCACGAACTGCTCCGCAACGAGCAGGTGACGGTGCTCAACCAGACGCCGACCGCGTTCTACCAACTGGCCGAGACCGACCGGATCGTCTCGGAGATCGACGTGACCGCAGCGGCGCTGGCGTTGCGGTACGTGATTTTCGGCGGAGAGGCCCTCGACCTCGGTCAACTGGGACGCTGGTATGCCCGGCACGACGACTCCGCGCCGACCCTGGTCAACATGTACGGCATCACCGAGACCACGGTCCACGTCAGCTACCTGCGGCTCGACCGTGCGTTCGCCGAGTCCGCCTCGGCCAGTGTGATCGGACGCGCCATCGCCGGGCTGCGTGTGCACGTGCTCGACCGGCGCCTGCATCCCGTACCGCCGGGCACCATCGGCGAAATGTATGTGTCCGGCGAGCAGGTCACCCGGGGCTACCTCGGCCGTGCGGCGCTCAGCTCCACCCGGTTCGTCGCCGACCCGCTCGGGTCCGGCGCACGGATGTATCGAACCGGCGACCTGGCGCGCTGGAACGCCGGCGGTCAACTCGAGTATTTGGGCCGCAGTGACTTCCAGGTCAAGATCCGCGGTTTCCGCATCGAACTCGGTGAGATCGAGTCGGCATTGCTCCGCTACCGCGGGATCGCGCAGGCCGTCGTCCTGACCCGCGACGACGGCCACGGGGGCAACCGGCTGATCGGATATGTGGTGCCCGAGTCCGGGTCCACCGTGGAGGTGTCCTCGGCGCTGGAATTCCTCGGCACCCAGCTCACGTCCTACATGGTTCCCGCGACCCTCGTCGTCCTCGACGCCCTGCCGCTCACCGGCAACGGCAAGCTCGACCGACGCGCGCTGCCCGAACCGGACTTCGGTGCCCGGGTGTCCGCGAGCCGGGCACCCACCACCGAGATGGAAACGGTGCTGGCCACGTTGTTCGCCGAGGTTCTCGGACTGGACTCGGTGGGTGTGGAGGATTCGTTCTTCGCGCTCGGCGGTGACAGCATCATGTCGATCCAGTTGGTGGCCCGCGCCAAGGCTGCGGGTGTGGTGCTCACCCCGAGGGACGTGTTCGAGGCCAAGACGGTGGCCACCCTCGCCGAGGTGGCGTCCTGGGCCGGGGCTGCCGACGTGGTCGTCCTCGAGGAGTTGCCCGGTGGCGGTGTGGGCGACATGCCGATCACCCCCATCACGTCGTGGCTGCTCGAACGCGGCGGCGACTTCCGCCGCTACACCCAGACGGCGCTGCTCGCCCTGCCCCCGGCAACCGACCGCACGATGCTCGAGCGGACGATCCAGGTGGTCGTCGATCACCACGACATGCTGCGTGCCCAGCTGGCCGGGCCCGCACCACGGTGGCGTATCGAGGTGCGCGGGCCCGGGTCCGTCGACGTCCGCGAGTTCCTCCACCGCGTCGAGGTGCCCGCGGTGACCGGTTCCACCTTCGCCGAGATCGCCACCCGCGAACTCGACGAGGCCGCGGGACGACTGGACCCGGTGGCCGGTGTCATGTTGCAACTGGTGTGGTTCGACGCCGGTGACGGCGGCGGGCGGTTGCTGGTGGTCGCTCATCACCTCGTGGTCGACGGGGTGTCGTGGCGGATCCTCGTCCCCGACCTGGCCACCGTGTGGGCGCAGCTCTCCGCGGGCCAGGAACCGGTCCTCGAGCCGGTCGGTACGTCGATGCGCCGGTGGTCCCACGGTCTCGCCGGCGCTGCCGTGGACCGCGCCGGGGAACTCGACCTGTGGCGCGAGGTGCTCAGCGGTGACGACCCGCTGATCGGGTCGCGGCCACTCGACCCGGACGTCGACGTGGCGGGCACCGTGGAGAAGCTGACCGTCGAAGTGCCCACCGACGTGACCGACGCACTTCTCACGAAGGTGCCCGAGGCGTATCACGGCGGAGTCAACGACGGACTGCTCGCGGGACTGGCGCTGGCACTGGCGCGGTGGCGTGCCCGGTCGGCGCGGCGCACCCACGGTGAAAGCTGTGCCCAGTCACTGGTCAATCTCGAAGGCCACGGTCGTGAAGACCAGGTGCTGCCGGGCGCGGACCTCGGCCGTACCGTCGGCTGGTTCACCGCGATGTTCCCGGTTCGCCTGGACCTGTCGGGCATCGACCTCGACGAGGCCTTCGACGGCGGCCGGGCCGCCGGCTCGGCGATCAAGGCGATCAAGGAGCAACTGCTCGCCATCCCCGACCACGGCATCGGCTACGGCATGCTGCGGTATCTGAACCCGGACACTGCAGAAGAACTGCGCGCGCTGCGCCAACCTCAGGTCACGTTCAACTACCTCGGACGGCTGGGCGGGGCAACGTCGACCGATACCCACGGACATCCGTGGGTCCCGGTCAGCGACACCAAGCTCGACGACGTTCCCGCCTCCGACATCCCGGTCGCCTCGGTGCTCGACATCAACGCCGTCACCGACGCCGCAGCCGACGGAAACCGGTTGCGCGCGACATGGGCGTTCCCGGCCGGTGTCCTGACCGAAGCAGAGGTACGCGAACTCGCCGAACTCTGGGTACAGGCACTCACCGCGTTGACTGTCCATGTGTCGCGGCCCGGTTCGGGCGGTGTGACGCCGTCCGATCTCGATCTCGTCAGCCTCGACCAGACCGCGATCGACCGGCTCGAGGACCGCTTCCCGGCACTCGCGGACATCTGGTCGCTGTCACCCCTGCAGTCGGGGCTGCTGTTCCACGCGCAGTTCTCCGACGCCGCCGTGGACCCCTACATGGTGCAGCTGACCCTCGAACTGCGCGGGCAGGTCGATGCCGACCGGATCCGCCGCGCCGGCCAGGCACTGCTCGATCGGCATCCCAATCTGCGGGCCGCGTTCGTCCACGACAGCGCGGGCGCCTCCGCCCAGATCATCCAGAACGGTGTCGTCCTGCCGTGGTCCGAGTTCGACCTCTCGGGTCTGGAACCGGCCGAGACCGAGCGGGAATACGACCGGATCCTGGAGCGAGACCGGGCGGTCAAGTTCGACATGTCGCAGGCACCGCTGCTGCGGCTCGCGCTGATCCGGCTGACGGGCCAGGACTACCGGCTGGTCCTGACCAATCACCACATCCTGCTCGACGGCTGGTCGACGCCACTGGTCATCCGTGACCTGCTCACCCTGTACGCCACCGACGCCGACGGCAGCCTGCTGCCCCGGGTGCACTCGTACCGCGACTACCTGTCGTGGATGCGACGTCACGACATCACCGAGTCACTCGCGGCGTGGCGCGCCGCTCTCGACGGAGTGGACGAACCGACGCTGCTCGCGCCGATGGACCGGGCCGAAGCGCATTCGGCGATGGCCGAGGAAACCGCCTTCACCCTGTCGGAGGAACAGACCACCCGCCTGCGTGAGCTGAGCCGTGAGCGCGGACTGACCCTCAACACGGTCGTGCAGACGGCGTGGGGCATCGTGCTCGGTGGACTGATCGGACGCACCGATGTGGTGTTCGGCGGAACCGTGTCGGGCCGGCCGCCGGAGATCCCCGGCATCGAATCGATGGTGGGTCTGTTCATCAACACCCTGCCGGTCCGGGTGGCGCTGAACCCCCGGGAACCGTTGGGAGAGCTGCTCACCCGCGTCCAGAGCGAGCAGGCGGCACTGCTCGATCACCATTACGTGGGGCTCACCGACATCCAGTCGGTGGCCGGGCTCGGGGCGGGCTTCGACACGCTGACCGTGTTCGAGTCGTATCCGGTGGACAAAGACGGGCTGACCGAGCACACCGATATCGCGGGCATGTTCGTCACCGGAATCGGGGGCAAGGACTCGGCGCACTATCCGCTTGCCGTGGTTGCGTCCGGTGACGAGCGACTGAACCTGAAATTCGAGTACCTGCCGGAGGTGTTCGAGGAGCGCGCGATCGACGAGATCGCGGATCGCCTGCAGCGAGTACTCGCCGCCATCGCCGATCGGCCCGAGATCCCCCTGGCGCACATGCAGTTGCTCACCGAGTCCGAACTCGCCGAGTTCGCTCCGGTGCGGGGGCGCCCCGGTTTCTCGGTCCGGACCCTCCCGCAGATCTTCGAGGACGCTGCCGCGCTCGATCCGAACCGCACGGCGCTCACCTTCGAGGGCCGGAACGTGTCCTACCGCGAACTGAACGAGCGTTCGAACCAGTTGGCGCGGGTTCTGATCGCGCGCGGCGCGGGCCCGGAGGCGTTCGTGGCGCTGGGAATTCCCCGGTCCATCGAGTCCGTTCTCGCTGTCTGGGCGGTGGCCAAGACGGGCGCAGCCTTCGTCCCGGTCGACCCCAACTACCCGATCGACCGCATCGAGCACATGCTCACCGATTCCGGTGCCACCATCGGACTCACCACGACGGCCTACGAGAAGGACCTCCCCGACACGGTGCCGTGGCTGCTGCTCGACTCCCCAAAGTTCGAGAAGGCATGCCAGGCGAAACCGGCTCTGCCCGTGGCAGATTCGGATCGGAAGTCGCCGATCAGCCTCGATAACGCTGCCTACATCGTGTACACGTCGGGTTCGACGGGTAAACCGAAGGGCGTCGTGGTCACGCACGAGGGACTCGACAACTTCGCCGAGGATCAGCGTCAGCGATTCGGGGCCACCCAGACCTCGCGCACGCTGCACTTCTCCACTCCGAGCTTCGACGGGTCGATCTTCGAGTACCTGCAGGCCTTCGGCGTCGGCGCAACCATGGTGATCGCCCCACCGACCGTCTACGGCGGTGCCGAGCTGGCCGAACTGATCCGTGCCGAACACGTCACGCACGCCTTCGTGACCACGGCTGCTCTGGCCACGGTCGATCCCACGGATCTCGACGAGTTCCAGCACGTGACCGTCGGTGGGGAAGCATGCCCGCCGGAACTGGTGACGCGGTGGGCCCCCGGCCACAACCTGTTCAACGGGTACGGCCCCACGGAGACCACCGTGATGGCCAACATCAGCGACCCGTTGGCGGTGGGCGAGCCGATCACGATCGGCGGACCCATCCGCGGTGTCGAGGAGCTGGTCCTCGACGCCCGGCTCCAGCCCGTCGCGGTGGGTGTGCCCGGCGAGCTGTACATCACCGGCGCCGGCCTGGCGCGGGGCTACCACCAGCGGCCCGCGCTCAGTAGCCATCGCTTCCTCGCCAACCCGTACGGTGAGCCGGGGGAGCGGATGTACCGCACCGGCGACATCGTCCGCTGGCGTGCCGACCACTCGGTCGAGTACGTGGGGCGCAGCGACTTCCAGGTCAAGATCCGCGGCTTCCGCATCGAACTCGGTGAGATCGACGCCGAGGTCGCCACCTTCCCGGGCGTCAGTTTCTCGGCCACGCTCGGCGTGCCCGGACCGTCCGGGGACACCGTTCTGGTCACCTACCTGCTGCCTCTGACGGAAGGCGGGGTCGACCCGGCCGCGTTGACGGCGCACCTGTCCACACGGCTTCCCGCGCACATGGTGCCGTCGAGCATCATGTTCCTCGACGAGATCCCGCTGACACCGGTGGGCAAACTGGATCGTTCGGCGCTGCCGGCGCCGGCGCTCAACGTCCACACCAAGGAGTTCCGCGCGCCGTCCACCGACCTCGAGCGGACGATCGCGGACATCTTCGCCGATGTCCTCGGACTCGAGCGGATCGGCGTCGACGACAACTTCTTCGACCTCGGTGGCAACTCCCTCGTCGCGACCCGCGTCACCGCCCGGCTCCGTGATGCGCTCGACACCGACATCGGAGTTCGGGCACTGTTCGAAGCGCCCGACGTGCGATCGCTCGCCGAGCGAATCGGCGAGGGTTCCGTTCCCGGCGGGGGTGCCCGCCCACCGCTCGCCCCGGTCGAGCGACCCGAGCTGATCCCGCTGTCCCTGGCGCAGAAGCGGATGTGGTTCCTCAACCAGTTCGATCCGTCGTCGCCCGCCTACAACATTCCGCTCGCGGTGCGGCTCACCGGACGGCTCGACGAGGAAGCGCTGCGACTGGCCATGTCGGACGTGCTCGAGCGGCACGAGACGCTGCGCACGGTGTTCCCGACGGTCGGCAACGAACCGACCCAGCGGATACTTCCGGCGGAACTGGTCCGGCCGGAATTCACGACCGCCACGGTGACCGCGGAGGAGCTCCCGGCGCGCATGCGGGACCTGGTGTCCCGCGGATTCGACGTCAGCACCGACCTACCCGTGCGCGCCGCCCTCTTCCGGACCGAGCCCGACCATCACGTCCTCACGATCGTGGTTCATCACATCTGTGCGGACGGGTTCTCCCTCGCCCCGTTGGCGAGGGACGTCATGGTCGCGTACGGCGCGCGTCTCGACGGAGACGGTCCGCACTGGGCGCCGCTGCAGGTGCAGTACGCCGACTACACCCTGTGGCAGCACGCCGTGCTCGGGTCGGAGGACGACCCGGCGTCGCTGATCAACCGTCAGCTCCGCTTCTGGTCGCAGACTCTCGCCGGACTGCCGGACGTCATCCAGTTGCCGACCGACCGGCCACGCCCGATTCAGCAGAGTGTCGAAGGCGATCGGGTGGAGTTCGCAATCGACGCCGACCTGCACCGGCGGTTGACAGCGCTCGCCCGGGAGAACAACGTCACCATGTTCATGGCGGTCCATGCCGCCCTCGTGGTACTCCTGGCTCGCCTGGGCAGCACCGATGACGTCGTCATCGGGACACCGGTCGCCGGCCGCGGGGAAACCGCTCTCGACGACATGGTCGGCATGTTCGTCAACACGCTTGTCCTGCGGAGTCGCATCGATCCCGCGACGACGTTCACCGAGCTGGTCCGTCAGATCCGCGAAAGCGATCTCGCCGCGTTCGCGCACTCGGACCTGCCATTCGAACGGTTGGTGGAGGAGTTGAACCCGAGGAGGTCCACGTCCTACTCACCGCTGTTCCAGGTGGCTCTCGAGTTCCAGAACAATGAGCGCGCGTCGCTCGAGCTGCCGGACCTGCGGGTCGAGGGCGTGGATCTCGAGACGAGGGTGGTCAAGGAAGACCTCGAGGTCATCCTCGCCGAGCAGTTCGATTCGACCGGTGCACCCGCCGGGATCAGCGGTGGCCTCGACTTCGCGGTGTCGCTCTTCGACGAGGAAACCGCCCGCAGGATCGCCGACCGGTTCGTCCGCGTCCTCGCTGCCGCCACCGCCGACCCGGAGCAGTCCATCAGCACCCTGCCCATCCTCGACGAGGCGGAGCAGGAGGAGTTGGCACCCGCCCGCGGCAAGCCGGAGGTCCGACCCGAGCTGTGGCCCGACATCCTCGCCGCCGCGGCGGCCGTCGCCCCCGAGGCGACAGCCCTCACCTTCGAGGACCGTCACGTCAGCTACCGCGAACTCGACGAATGGTCCAACCGACTGGCCCGGGTCCTGAGGGCTCACGGTGTGGGCCCGGAAACGTTCGTCGCACTGGGCATGCCGCGCTCCATCGAAGAGGTGGTGTCGATCTGGTCGGTGGCCAAGTCCGGCGCGGCGTTCGTGCCCGTCGATCCGACGTATCCCCGTGATCGCATCGAATACATGCTCACCGACTGCCGGGCATCGGTCGGTATCACCGTTGCCGAGCGTCGGGACAATCTGCCGGAATCCGTCCCGTGGCTGGTGCTCGACGACGAGGAATTCGCGGAGCAGGTGGCAGTGGTGTCCTCCGAGCCGATCACCGACGCCGACCGGACGCGACCCCTCCACCTCGGGCATCCCGCGTATCTGATCTACACCTCGGGTTCGACGGGCAAACCCAAGGGCGTCATCGTCACCCATCGGGGCATCGCCAACCTCACCGCGGAAGAGCACGAGCGTTTCCTGGTCACCCTCGACTCGACGGTGTCGCACCTGGCGTCGCCGAGCTTCGACGCCTCGGTGTTCGAGCTGATGATGGCGTTCGGCGCCTCGGCTCGGCTGCTGATCATCCCGCCGACCATCTTCGGCGGCGACGAACTCGCGGAACTGCTGCGCAGGGAACAGGTGACTCACGCGTTCATCACTCCCACCGCGCTGTCCTCGATGGAGGATCGTGACCTCGACACGCTGCGGATGCTGGCCGTGGCCGGCGAGGCGTGCCCGCCCGAGCTGGTCGAGGTCTGGGGCCGCCACCGCCGCATGCACAACGGGTACGGTCCGACGGAAACGAGCATCCAGGCCAGTGTCAGCGCCCCGATGCGACCCGGTGGGGTGGTCAACATCGGTGCTCCCGCCATCGGCTTCGAGTACCTGGTACTGGACGAGCGGCTCCAACCCGTTCCGGCGGGCGTCCCCGGTGAGCTGTACATCGCCGGGCCCGGATTGGCGCGGGGGTACCACAAGCGCGCGGCCCTTACCTCGGAACGGTTCCTGGCCTGCCCGTTCGGCGAGCCCGGACGGCGCATGTACCGGACAGGTGACGTGGTGCGGTGGCGCGGGGATCACACTGTCGAGTACATCGGGCGCACCGACTTCCAGGTGAAGGTGCGGGGCTTCCGCATCGAACTCGGTGAGATCGACGCCGTTCTCGCCCGTCATCCGGCGGTGGCCTTCGCGGCCACGATCGGGCACACCGGGCCGTCCGGAGACACCCTGCTCGCGGCCTACGTGCGTGCCGTCGACGGCCACGACCTCGATCCCGCGGAACTGCGCACCTACGCGGCCGAGCGACTGCCCGCCCATATGGTTCCCTCGGCCGTGGTGGTGCTCGATCAGGTGCCGATGACCCCGGTGGGCAAGCTCGACCGCAAGGCGTTGCCGGCGCCGGAGTTCGGCACCACCGCGGCCGCATTCCGCGCACCCGACACCGAAACCGAACGCGTCGTCGTGGAGGCGTTCGCGGAGGTACTCGGAGTCGATCGGGTCGGGACGGCGGACAGCTTCTTCGACCTCGGCGGCAACTCGATCGTCGCCACCCGCGTCATCACCGTTCTCCAGGAACGCCTCGGCCGGCGGATCCCGCTGCAGTCGATGTTCCTCGATCCGACACCGGCGGGACTGGCGCGCCGGATCGAGACGGACGGCGGCGGCGAGTCGGCCGTCGACGAGGCGCTGCGTGTGGTGATTCCGCTGCGACCGACGGGGGAGACACCGCCACTGTTCTGCATCCATCCCGGGATCGGGCTCTCGTGGGGTTACGCCGGGTTGCTGCAACACCTGTCGCAGGACCGTCCCGTCTACGGCCTGCAGTTGCCGAGCATCAGTGGGGGACCGACCTTCGACTCGATCGAGGAGCTCGCCCACCATTACGTGCGCGAAATGCGGAGTATCCAAGGTTCCGGGCCGTACCACCTGCTCGGGTGGTCCCTCGGCGGCATCATCGCGCAGGCCATCGCGGTGGAGTTGCGGCGGGAGGGCGAATCCGTCGCCACCCTCGCCCTGATGGACAGTTACGTGATCGGTGACGCCGACGCCACCCCGGACAGCCTCACCGTGTCCGAGTTGCTGCACGGTCTGGGGCTCGACCTCGAGTCCGAGGGCGAGGACGGAGAACTCACCTACGAGCGCGCCGTCGAACTGCTCGACGAGGCGTTCGGGCAGAAGACGGGTATCACCCCACAACACCTCGAGCGCATCAGCCTCGGGTTCACGAACTCGTCGAGACTGATGAGCGGGTTCCGTCCGCAGCAGTTCGACGGGGATCTGCTGTTCTTCACTGCGGCGTCGTCACCTGCGGAGCACTCACCCGAGGAGTGGGCGCAGTGGGTGGGTGGACGAATCCGGGAAGTGAAGCTCGAGTGCGAGCACAACCAGATGATCGAGCCGGAGGTCCTTGCGGTCATCGGGCCGGTGCTCGAGGAGTATCTCGATCTGCCCTGAGCCGATGCGTGCCCGCGGCCCGGCTGTGACCGGTGGGCCGGTCCGATTGCAGTGACGTAACGGACCGGCCCGGATACCGATAACACCGGGGAACTCGGTCACACTCGAACTCGATTCCAGGAGGCGATATGGGGCGCTCACCCAGCAAGGGCCTGTCAGCACGCGCCCTGTGCGCGGTTTTCACCGCGTGCGTCGCCGTGGCCGGTGCGGGAGGTGTGGCCGCCGCAGCACCGATCTACCCTGCCTCCGAGACGGATCCCTTCTACGTGCAGCCGTCGAATCTCGAGTCCGCCGCGGCCGGGCAGCCGATCGCCACCCGGCCCATGCCTCCGCTGCTCGCGTTCCCCGACACCGATGTTTGGCAGGTGAAGTACCGCACCACCAATTCGCAGGGCCGCCCGATCTCCTCGGTCAGCACCGTGCTGGTACCGCACACCCGGCCGGTGAACGGTCCGCTGCTGTCCTACCAGCACATCATCAACGCGCTCGGACCGCGGTGCGCGCCGTCACGCACCCTCTACACCAACGACCCGGACCTTCAGATCAAGGAGGCGCCGGCGCTGAATCTCGCACTGCAGCGGGGCTGGACGGTCGCCCTTCCCGACCATCTCGGACCCAACAGCGCCTACGGTGCGGCCAAGCTCGGCGGGTTCATCACCCTCGACGGTATTCGCGCCGTGCAGCGGGTTCCGGAACTGAACGTCGCGCAGAGCCCTGTCGCGCTGGCCGGCTACTCCGGGGGCGGCATGGCGTCGGCCTGGGCTGCGGTTCTCGCGCCGGAGTATGCCCCGGAGCTGAACATCGTCGGGGTCGCCGAGGGTGGTGTACCGATGAACATCGGGAAGATGGCCAACGGCCTGGGTATGCAGCCGCATCCCGCGTTCGGCCTGGCGATGGCGGCGGCGCTCGGCCTCGAACGGGAGTATCCGGACCGGCTGCCGATCAGTGAGCAGCTGAACGATCGTGGTCTGGCCATGCGCAGCGATATGGCTAATGCGTGCACCAACGGCATCCTCGCGGCGGGGGCCGGTCGCAGTGCGACCGAGGTGGCCAAGACCACAGACCTCATGAGCAGCCCGCAGGCGTGGGAAGTACTCGACGAGAACAGTGTCGAGCTGTATCCCGGTGTGCCGACCGCGCCGATCTTCGAATGGCACAGCCCGACCGACGTGCTTATCCCCGTCGATTCGATCGAGACGACAATCGCACGGTACTGCGCGGCCGGTGTTCGGGTGCAGTCGGAACTCTTCCCGAGTCCCGACCACCTGTCGACGGCGGTCCTGGGTCTTCCCACCGCCCTGGATTACCTGGACGCGCGGTTCCGGGGCGATCCGGCACCGAGCAACTGCTGACCGACCAGCCCACTCCGGGCGGTGATATGCGTGATCGTCATCGGATTGTGTTCTGCCTGAACGGCGTCCGGATAGCGGAGCGTTTGAGCCCCGGAAACCACGGGTACCCAAAATTATGCATGCCAGCGCACTCAATGCCGTCGTGACGGGATCGGACTCGGGGATCGGCCGGGCCGTCGCACTGGCACTCGCGGACGATGGTTTCCACCTCGGGCTGGCATATGCCACGGATCGAGAAAGCGCGGAGGCCACGGCCGGCGAGGTGAGGGCCAGGTCGGTGCGCGCGGTGGTGCGGAAGATGGACCTCGCCGAGCTACCCCACTCGGCTACCGCGGTCGACGAGTTCGCCCGGGAACTCGGCGGAATCGGTGTCCTCGTCAGCTGCCCGGGCAGCACTGCCGTCGAATGCATACAACGCGGTGTCCGGTACATGATCGCCGGCGGGCAAGGTGGCCGCATCGTGAACATCACCGCCTCGGCGTCGTCGCTCGGCGGGCTGACGGGTCTCCTCGCCGCCGAGTTGTCGCGGTACTCCGTCACCGTCAATTCCGTCGTCGTCCCCGCCGCGGATCCCGCGTTCCCGTCCCCGGGCCGCGACGACGGGGAAGCCGCCACCGTCGCGTCGTACCTCACAGCGCCTGCCGCGATGTTCGTGACGGGCGCCCAGTACACGGTGGAAGGGCGCAGAGTCACCATTACCCCGCACAGCCTGACCGACCCCGGCCCTCGCCGTCCCGGTCCTCGGGGAAGCCACCGTATCCGCTCCTACGCCGGTCGCTGGGCACCGACACGGTGGACTCGCTGACCCTCCGTTGTGCGAAAACTCGGTGCAGGACGAGCGTCGCTGTACCGTTGTTCCAGGGGGCGTGAAATGAGAGTGACGGCTTCATGCAGCCCGCAGCGAAGATCAAGGTGGGGAATCTGCCTCACGAGCTGACGAGTTTCGTCGGTCGGCGTCGAGAGATCGCAGAAGCGCGCGGCCTGCTGGCCACCTCACGCCTGGTCACACTCACCGGAATCGGAGGAGTTGGCAAGACCAGGCTGGCCCTGCGAGTTGCGCTCGATTCGAGTCGGGCATTCGAGGACGGCGTGTGGCTGGTCGAACTGGGCGAACTCGAGGAAGACGCCCTGGTAGTCGGTGCCGTGGTGGCAGCTCTGAAGCTGCGTGAGCAGCAATCCGAGGCACCCGAGGTGGTATTGCGGGAGTTCCTGGAGCCACGGTGCGTGCTGCTGGTCCTCGACAACTGCGAACATCTCGTGGACGCCGTCGCCGGCCTGACCGAGTTCTTGCTGCGGAGCTGCCCCGATTTGCGGATCCTCGCCACCAGCCGGGAACCACTCGGAATCCCGGGCGAGGCCACCGTCCGGGTGCCACCGCTGACCCTGCCCCACTCGGGCCATCCCGCATCGGTGAAGGCCCTCGCCCAGTACGAGTCGGTCGCACTGTTCGCCGAGCGCGCCGCCGCGGCCGTCCCCGGATTCCATCTCACCGAGGACAACCACGTTGCGGTCGTGCAGATCTGTCAGCAACTCGACGGTCTGCCATTGGCGATCGAACTGGCCGCAGTGCGACTCCGCGTGATGTCGGTCGAACAAATCCTTCAGCGGCTGACGGACCGCTATCAGCTGCTCACGACCGGATGCCGCGGCGCGCCCGCACGCCAGCAGACGCTCCTGTGGTGTATCGACTGGAGCCACGAGCTGTGCACCCCGCAGGAACGGGAACTGTGGGGAAGGCTCGCAGTCTTCGCCGGGGGCTTCGAATTGGACGCGGTCGAGAAGATCTGTTCAGGATCATTGCGCCCCGCCGAGGTCGTCGACGTGGTCGCCTCGCTCATCGACAAGTCGATCCTGATCCGGGAAGAGGCCAGGGGCGCGGTGCGCTACCGGCTCCTCGAGACTCTCCGCGAGTACGGCCGCGAGAAGTTGCAGGAGACCTCGGAGTTCGCGTCACTGCTGCGCCGGCACCGGAATTTCTACGAGCAATTGGCGGTGCAGGCGCGGTCCGAGTGGGTCAGCGCTCGGCAGGTCGGGTGGATCGAGCGCCTGGACGCCGAGCAACCGAACTTGCGAGCCGCCCTGCATTTCTGCCTGACGTCACCGAAGGAAGCGGCGGCGGGGCTCCGCATGGCCGCAGCCCTGTACCCGTTCTGGCGGTCGCGGGGACTGCTGAGGGAGGGCAGACGCTGGATCGACCAACTGCTGGCTGTCCGCGGCGCCGGTTCCGCGGAGGAGCGGATCCGCGCCCTCTACGTGGCGGTCATGTTGTCCGAACTCGACAGCGACGTCGAGGCCTCGTCCGCGGCGATCGAGGAGGCTCATGCACTCGCCCAGGGGGTCGCCGACCCGATCTCACACGCACTGATTGCTCACGCCGAAGGTGGTCGCGCGATGTTCGGCGGACACCTCGACGCGGCCCGGGCAAATTACGAGGCCGCGTTGGCCGTATTCCGCACCGACGACAATCTTCTGCACCTGATCTGGGGGCTTCTCGGACTCGCGCTGGCGACCGGTTCGACCGATCCGGATCGGTCCGCACAGTGTCAGCGCGAGATACTCGCCCTCACCGAAGCGCACGGCGAGTCGGTGTATCGCAGTTGGTCACTGTGGGCGGCAGGTATGTCGGCGTGGCAGCACCGCGACTTCGAGGGCGCGGAGGGACTGCTGAAACAGGGTCTGCAACTGGCCGGGATGGTCGACGACCGCATCAGTGCTGCGGGATGCCTGGAAGTGCTGGGCTGGATCGCAGTGGGTAGGGGAGACAGCCACCACGCGGCCGAACTGATGGGGGCCGCGCACGCGCTGGCGCATGCGGTCGGCAATCCGAACACGGTCTATCCGAACCAGCGCATCCATCATCTCGACTGCGCCGAACAGGCGCGACGGGACATCGGTGACCGCGCGTTCGAGGCAGCCTTCCATCAGGGAATGAACACCTGCCTCGAGGAGGCTGCAGCGGCTGTGCTGGGGACGAAGCAGCGCACGAATCCGAACACCGATCAATCGCACACCGCCCTGACGCGCCGCGAATGGCAGGTGGCCGAACTCGTCGCCGACGGGCTGACCAACAAGGCGATCGCCGCCACCCTGGTCATCTCGCAACGCACCGCCCAGGGACACGTCGAGCACATTCTGGCAAAACTCGGCTTCACCTCCCGCACCCAGATCGCGGCGTGGGTCGTGGAGCACGCGCAGGATCGGCACGTCTGACAACTGCACGGCCGGGACGGGGGGACGCGTCGCGGGGGGCGAAACAGGTATGTGCCCGGGTCGATCGGCCGCTGTACTTTCCGGCGGCACGGGTCAAGCTCATACGCGTCCCCCTTTCAGCCGGTACCACCCCCGAGGCCCCCAATGTCCCCTACACCGCGAACACACCGAAAGCCCGACTCCCACCGCGCTCGGCCCCCGATCCTTCGGCGGCCTCACCCGACCGACGGGTCCCGACTCCGAAGCGGGGGGAAACGGAGGTTGTTCGGCATGGTGGGTCGGGGGACACCGCACAGCAGGCCGTTACCTTTCGCGTCCGTGACGCCGACGGTAGGTCTCACCTTCGCCGGGCGGGTGACGGTATGAGCCCGGAACGACACAGCCGCGGGCATGCGCTCGCGAAGGCGTGCGCGCTGATGATCCAACGCTGCCGCAGCTGCACGACCCTGCTGGCACCGCTGATGGCCACGTGCTCGACGTGCCAGGGTTCCGATTTCGAGCAGGTGCCCTCGTGTGGTGTCGGTTCGATCGTCTCGTCCAAATCGGTCGAACGTGAACGGCACGGCCGGGATCGTGCCACCGCCCCCTGCACGATCGCGATCGTGGAACTCGACGAAGGCCCCTGGGTGTACACCTGGATCGACGGCGAGGTCCCTGCCTCTTCCTCCCAGCAACCCGTCCGTGTCGAGTTCCGGCCGGCGGCAGCGGCCGAGCAGCTACCCGTGTTCGCGATCCGGCACTCCAGCGAGGGCTGACCCATGCAGACGCGTCCTGCGGTCGAGCCCGGCGAGAAGTACGACGCCGAGTGGATCCGCTTCTGGCTCGGCCGCTGTGAGTGGCTCGAGCGGACCCATTCGCTGAGTTCGGACGGCCGCTGGATGGCGGTCTTCGCCATTCAGTGGGCCCCGTTCGGCGGTGCCGCCGCGGCGGACCTGATGGAACGTTTCGGCGTCGAGCGGGAGCGTTTCCTGGAACTCGTCCTCGCAGCACTGGCGCCGCGCAGCTCTGATCTGCAGCGGATTCGCGCGGTGAAAAGTCGTCTGCGGGCCTCCCTCGAGCACGCGTGGCGGCGAATCGAGTAGTCGCGCCGCGGTCAGTCGTGCAACAAATCGTCGAGGTGGATCGGTACCGCCCTGACCCGGATCCCGGTGGCGCTGCGCACCGCGTTCGCCACGGCAGCGGCGGCACCGACGATCCCGATCTCCCCGGCGCCTTTCGAGCCGATCGGATTGGCGTGCTCGTCGACGTCCTCGAGGCAGACGGCGTCGAGGTAGCGGATGTCGGCGTGCGCGGCGATGTGGTAGCTCGCGAGGTCGTGGTTGACGATGTGGCCGAAACGGGGATCCCCGACGCTTTCCTCGTGCAGGGCCATCGACACTCCCATCGTCATGCCGCCGATGAGCTGGGAGCGGACCGTCCGCGCATTGACGACCCGTCCGATGGCGAACACACCGAGCATCCGCTCCACCCGAATCTCACAGGTGTCGCGATGGACGTGCGCCTCCACGAAATGGGCGCCGAACGAATGGAGTGCGAACCTTTCGGCGTCAGGGTTAGCGGGTGTCTCCGCACTCGCTTCCGCCCCCGGGTGCGGCGCCGTGCCGTGTGTGTCGCGGAACACCCGGGCCGCGGCGACCACGGCACTGCCCCAGGAACTGATACCCGTGGAACCTCCGGCCACCGTGGCGGACGGTAGGTCGCTGTCGCCGATCTCCAGGTCGATCGCGTCGAGAGGACAGCCGAGGGCATCGGCCGCGATCTGGGTGAGGGCGGTCCATGTTCCGGTGCCGATGTCGACGGACCCGATCTGCACCCGGTACCTGTCGCCCTCGTAGCGAATGCGCGCAACCGACCCAGGTGACGTGTTCGCCGGGTAGGTCGCGGCGGCCACTCCGTACCCGACCGACCAGTCCGAGCCGGAGCGAATCTCGGCCTTGGTGTCCCGGTCGGCCCAGCCGAAACGGTCGGCGCCTTCGCGGAGGCAATCGACGAGGCGCCGGCCCGACCACGGGTGACCGGACTCAGGGTCGGTGGCCGGTTCGTTTCTGATGCGCAGTTCGATCGGGTCGATGCCGCACACCTCGGCGAGTTCGTCCATCGCCACTTCCGCCGCGAACATTCCGGGGGTCTCGCCCGGGGCCCGCATCCAGGACGGCGCGGGCACGTCGAGGGCGACGAGGCGATGTGAGGTGTACCGGGCGGGGGAGGAATACATCATCCGCGACGGCACCGCCGCCTGCTCGGCGAATTCCTTGATCCTGGCGGACTGGGTGAGCACCTCGTGGGAGACGGCGGTCAGGTGACCGTCGGTGTCCGCGCCGAGCCGGATGTGCTGCAGCGTCGGGGCTCGGTAGGCGGACAGCGCGAACATCTGCTGCCGGGTGACCGCGAACTTGACCGGCCGGCCGGGTACCTTCTGCGACGCCATCGTCACCAGCACGTTGTGCGCGTGAGGCAACCCCTTCGATCCGAAGCCGCCGCCGACGTGTGGTGCGATGACCCGGATGTCCTCCGGTTCGAGACCGAACACCGGCGCCAACGTCTTCCGGACCGAATGAACGCCCTGCGTCGAATCGTGCAGTGTCAGGACGGGGCCCGGTCCGCCCGGCCGCCACTGGGCGATCGTGGTGTGCGGCTCCATCGGATTGTTGTGCTCCATGGCCGTGGAGTACACCTGGTCGACCGTCCGTGGGGCGGCGGTCAACGCCGCCTCCACATCACCACTTCGCGTGTCGGTGGGAAAACCGGCATTCACTGTTTCCGGGGCGTAGAAGTCGCTCCGGTCGGCACGGAAGTCGGTGTCGTGGTCACGCACGTCGTACTCGACTCGGATCAGGTCGGCAGCCTGACGGGCAGCTTCGGGCGACTCCGCGACCACCGCGCCGAGGAACTGACCCCGGAAGTGGACCTCGGGGTCCTGCAGGATCGCGAGTTCACCGTCGGAGGTGTCCGAAAGCCGCGGCGCATCGAACACCGTCAGTATGGTGACCACCCCGTCCACGGCCTGCGCGTCCCCTGCATCCATGGCGGTGACCTTCCCGCGGGCGATGCTTGACAGGACGGGATGCAGATACGTCGGATTCGGCACTGCGTGCTCGAAGGCATACCGCGCCGCACCGGTCACCTTGTCGTGACCATCGAGGCGCTCGGTGGGCGTCCCGACGACCCTCGGTTCGAGCAACGCCATCAGCGTGCCTCCTCGGTGAGGGAACGGAGCGTCGCGGACAGGACGCGTCTGGTGAGGGTCACCTTGAACTCGTTTCCCGGCAGGGGGCTCACCGCGGACAGTTCGGCGTCGGCCGCCGCGGCTAAAGTCTGCTCCGTAGGTGCGGAACCGTTCAGCATTTCTTCGGCTCGCTCCGCGCGCCACGGTCGGTGCGCCACCCCGCCGAGTGCGATCCGCGCGGAACCGATGCGGTCGTCCTCGATCGTCAGTTCCGCGGCCACGGACACGAGTGCGAACGCGAACGACGCCCGGTCACGCACCTTGCGGTACGCCGACCGGCTTGCCGCCACCGGCGGTGGAAGCTCCACCGCGGTGACGAGATCACCGTGCGTGAGCTCGGTGTCCCGGTCGGGGCTGTCCCCGGGGAGCCGATAGAACTCGGCCAGGGGAATGCGCCGTTCGCCGTCGACACTCCGCACGACCACCACTGCGTCCAGCGCGGTCATCGCGACGGCCATGTCGGATGGATGCACGGCCACGCAGTGCTCGGAGGCACCGAGGATGGCGGAGTAGCGGGCATACCCTCCGAGAGCAGAGCAGCCGGTACCCGGTGCACGTTTGTTGCACGGTGTCGTCATGTCCTGGAAGTACACGCACCGAGTGCGCTGGAGAAGGTTGCCCGCGGTGGTTGCGAGATTGCGGAGCTGACCCGACGCGCCGGACAGCAGTGCCCTCGACAGCATCGGGTACCGGGAACGGACGAGTTCGTTCGCGGCCAGATCGCTGTTGCGGACGGTGGCACCGATCCGGAGCCCGCCGTCCGGGAGTTCGTCCACGTCGCCCAGGGGAAGCGCACTGACATCCACCAGTCGACCCGGCTGCGCCACACCGAGTTTCATATGATCCACGAGGTTGGTGCCGCCGGCCAGGAAGCGCGCGTCGGGGTCCGCGGTGACGGTGGCGACGGCCCCGTCGACGTCGGTGGCCCGTTCGTAGTCGAACGGAATCATGCCTCTGCCGCCTGACGAATCGCGGCCAGAATATTCGTGTACGCGCCGCAGCGGCACAGGTTCCCGCTCATCCGTTCACGGATCTCGTCGTCGGTCAGCTCGGGCGGCGCCGTCAGATCCTCGGTGACGTTGCTCGGGTGCTGCGCCCAGAACTCGTCGAGCATTCCGACGGCGGAGCAGACCTGACCGGGTGTGCAGTAGCCGCACTGCAGCCCGTCCTGCTCGACGAATGCCTGCTGCATCGCGTGCAGCTCGTCGCCGTCGGCCAGGCCGCTCGCCGTGGTGATGCGGGCACCGTCGTGGGCGACGGCGAAGGTCAGGCAGGTGGTGGCCCGCCGACCGTCCAGTAGCACGGTGCACGAACCGCATTGGCCGTGATCGCATCCCTTCTTGGGTGCCGTCACACCCAGATGCTCCCGCAGGGCGTCCAGCAACGTCGTCCGCGTGTCGACCTCGAGGGTGCGATGCTCGCCATCGACGTCGAGGGCGATCTTCGCGTGCCGTGCGCCCCGCGGACCGGAAGGGAGATTCATGTGTTGAGGCGTACCCATGAGCCCAGATTCCGAACCGCATCTGCCGCTAGCCCTGGTCGGGGAGGACTCCGGTCCCGAGGAAGATCACCCGCCTGCCGATTTCGACGGTGTGATCGCAGAACCTTTCGTAGAACCGGCCGAGGAGGGTGATGTCGACCGCAGCCTTGACACCGTGTGGCCAGTCCTCGGCCTGCGTGATCGCGAAGAGTCCGCGATGCAGGTCGTCCATCGTGTCGTCGGCGGTCAACAAACCCCTGGCGCGTTCGGGGTCGCGGTGCTGCAGGACCTGCTCGGTTTCCTCGGCCTGGGCCACCGCGACCGCCCCCATCCGGGTGAACACCTCGAGCACCTCGTCCGGGACGACATGCTCCGGATGCCGTCGGCGGACGATCTTCGCGATGTGCACCGCGAGGCCACCCATCCGATGCAGGTCGGCGGAGATGTGGAGACCGCCCACCATGAATCGGAGGTCGTGAGCGACCGGTGCCTGCAACGCCAGCAGTGAGAACGCGCGCTGTTCCCAGCGGGACGCGGCTGCGTCGAGCTCGCCGCTCACGTCGATGACGTGCTCGGCGAGCCCCAGGTCCGCCTGCAGCAACGCACCACTGGCCTCCCGCATCGCCGTCACGGTGAGCCGGCACATAGCAGCCAGGTCACCGGCGAGACTGTCGATGTTCTCCGCGAATCGTGTGCGCATCGGGTCAGCCTAGGTGTGTTCTGTAGCAATTGCGTTGCACTAGCGGGGGTCCGCGTGCGCGAGCTTGCGGTATCCCCGCGCCCCTGCGCGGTCGACCGCAGCTCGGACCAGACCGAAAATCGTGCCCTGCACGGCGGCGGCGATGAATACCTCGCGATCGGTGCGGGAGAGATCCTTCGGGTCCGGCGCGTCCGGTTCACCCGCCACGCGCTTCCACACCTGGCCGAACACCGCCCCCGCCAGTATTCCGCCGCCGACACTCGCGGCGAGGGCCAGTGGTTTGTACATCACTTTCGATACGGCACTCATGTTCTCGTCCTTTGCGGCGTCGTCGCGGGTCGCGGTAGTCGGTGATCTGGTCTTCAGGGGCCGGGGCGATCGACCTCACCGCGCCATGCATCGGTCTCGGTGCCACGGGACTCGATGAACTCCTTGAACCGGGCCATGTCGCCTTTCACTCTCTTGCCCAGCACGCCCAGCTTGTCGGCCACGTTCTCGACGAACCCGTCGGGGTCGACGTCCATCTGCGCCGTCACGCGTGTCTTGTCGTCGTCCAGACGGTGAAAGGTGATCACCCCGGCGTGATGGGGGCCGTCATCGGACTTCCATGCCACCCGTTCGTCGGGGTGCTGCTCGGTGATGGTGGCATCGAATTCGCGTTTCACCCCGGCGATCGACACGACCCAATGGACGTGTGTCGGATCGATCTGGCGGATTTCGTCGACACCCTCCATGAATCGAGGGAATTCTTCGAACTGCGTCCACTGGTTGTATGCCGTGGTCACTGGAACGGACACGTCCACGGCCTCGGTGATGGTGCTCATTTCGTCTCCTGTCGGTCGGTGTCGCGGTGAACGCGTACCCCGAGGGGGCCCGGGTCAATCCGGCGAGGAGGACCGGGCCCGCACGGACCGGCGGCTCGTGTTTCAGAATTCCCCGGGTGGGGCAATGCCCCCTATATGGCCAACGAATCAACTGGAGGGCCGCCGCGGATCGTCGTGGTGGGAAGCGGCTTCGCCGGATTCGAATGTGCGCGGCGACTTCGGCGCTCACTGCGCGGCACCGGCGCCCGCATCATCATGGTCTCGCCCAACGACTACATGCTCTACACCCCGTTGCTGCCCGAGGTGGCGGGCGGCATTCTGGACGCCCGGTTCGTCACCATCGCACTGTCGGACGCGCTCCCCGGCGTCGAACTCGTCCGGGGCGCTGTCGATTCCATCGACCTCGACAATCGCACCGTGCACGTCACCGATTGCGAGGCGGGTGCGGAGGTGCTGTCGTGGGACCGGCTGGTGTTCACGCCCGGCTCGGTGACGCGACTGTTCGACATCCCGGGCCTCCTCGACCACGGCCGGGGACTGAAAACGCCCGCGGAGGCGCTGTACTTCCGTGACCAGCTCCTCACCCAACTCGAAATGGCCAGCCGCGACACCGATCCGCGGGACGCGCGGGCGCGGCGGACATTCGTCGTGGTGGGCGCGTCCTACGCCGGGACGGAGTTGATTGCCCAACTGCGCGCTCTGGCCGACAGCGCGGCCGCCCGCCAGGGCCTCGACCCGACCGCGGTCCGGTTCGTGCTCCTGGACGCCGCCGACAAGGTGATGCCGGAAGTGGGGGAGAAGCTCGGTGCCCAGGTGCTCGACGTGCTGCGGTCGCGCGGTATCGAGGTGCGGCTCGAGACGACGCTGACCGAGCTCACCGAGAACAGCGTGACACTGAGCGACGGCACGGTGCTCCCCACCCGCACGGTCGCGTGGGTGACCGGAGTGACCGCGCATCCTCTCGTCGACTCGCTCGGCCTGCCCACCGAGAAGGGCAGGCTGAAGGTCGCCGCGGACCTGTCCGTCGAGGGACACCCCGGGGTCTTCGCCGGCGGGGACGCCGCGGCAGTCCCGGATCCGCGCCACCAGGGGTCGATCACACCACCGACGGCGCAACATGCGGTCCGTCAAGGGCGCACACTCGCCCGCAACGTCGCGGCCAGCCTCGGGGTCGGCGACGCGAAACCCTATGCGCACCGCGATATGGGCCTGGTGGTCGATCTGGGACCGGGCTTCGCAGTGGCCAACCCGCTTGGCATCCCGCTGTCGGGACTGCCCGCGAAGATGGTGACCAGGCTGTATCACCTCTTCGCCATGCCCTCGCCGGTCAACCGGTGGGCAGTCGGCCTCGCCTATCTCACCGACCTGCTGTTCCCTCGCCCGTTGGTGTCGATCGGCTTGGCCACCGAATCCCAGGCGCAGTTCGCGGTCAGCCAGGGCATCGGTGCGCGGAACTGACCGCGGCGCCGGGTACAGAAGGGTTGTCGAAGAGGAAGGAATGCGATGGCATCGCAGGTGCAGGACAATCCGCAGCGGAACCGTTATGAACTGATCGCGGACGGTGACGTTGCCGGGTTCATCGACTATTCGGCGGGCGACGGTGTGCTCACCCTGACCCACACAGAGGTGGGTGACGCGTTCGAGGGCAAGGGGTACGCGGGCCGGCTTGTGGAGGACACACTCGACGACGCCCGGAGCCGTGGGCTGGGAGTCCTTCCCGAATGCACATACGTGCAGCAGTGGATTCGCAAACATCCGGACTACCGGACTGTGGTGCCGGAAAACGATCGGGGCCGGTTCGACCTGGAACGGAGTGACGATGAGTGAGGACAAGAGAACCTTCGTGGCACGGCGCCTCGACGAGGTGATCCACGAGTGGGAGGCGGACGCCCCGCCCGGTTCGGGCACAGGTCAGGCGGACGGGCCGCTGGTGACGGCGCAGCGCCATCGCGCCGAAGTGGACACCGCGACCGACGAACGTGTCGACGAGATCGCCGCCTCGTACCCGGATATCGCCGCGGCCTGGTCCTCGCACCGGGACTGATCGCCGGCGCAGACGGGCGCCGCGGCACGTACCGGCGACGGCGGAGGTCACCGCCCGAAAAGACTTGCGAGCGCACTCGATTCGAGTCCGTCCGCAAGGGCTTGCGTGTCGTCGTACACTTCTTTCGCGCCGGCGTCGAGCAGTTCCCCGCGAGAGATGCCGCCACTGAGCAGACCGATGAACGGAACCCCGGCCTCGGTGGCGGCCTCGGCGTCCCATACGGCGTCCCCGACCATCACCGCGGTGTCGGGTGATGTGGACGATCGCTCCAGTGCGGTCTTCACTACCTCGGGATCCGGTTTCGCCTGTCCGACATCGCCCGAGGACGTGGTGTGCGCGATGCAGGAATCCACGTCCAGAACCGCACGAAGCACCGAGAGTTCGTCCTCGGGTGCGGAGGTCGCCAACACCACCTGCACGCCGCGACGGTGCAACTCGCGGATCAGCTCGCGGGCACCGGGGAGTGGCCGCATACTCGGCTGCAGATCCAGGTAGTACTGTTTGTGCAGCTCCTTCGCCCGATCACCCACCTCGCCGGCGGCGTCGCCCAGTAAGGTGTCGAGCAGTAACTGCGAGTCCAATCCGATGGCGCGGTGTATCCGCCATGCGTCGATATGATGCCCGACTTCGGCGAACGCCCGTTGCCACGCATCGACGTGGAGGTAATTCGAATCCACCAGCGTGCCGTCGACGTCGAACAACGCCGCCGTGGTGCCGGACCCTGACCCGGGATCTGCCACGATGAACCTCCTCGAAAATCCACACGTGTGGTCGAGCAAACCACACGGGTACGATCGCGGCCAGCCGTAGCCCGGGTGGTTTCGCGGGCGCCGGCGCCGGGTAAGCGGCTGTCACCGATGCACCAGCGCGAGGGAGTGATCGTCATCAAGGCTCAATGGGATACAACAGCTTCGGTGTCCGCCGTCTGGTCCGTCCTCGCCAATGGGTGGTTGTATCCGTCCTGGGTGGTGGGTGCGTCGCGCATGCGCGCCGTCAACACGGAGTGGCCCGCCGTGGGAAGTCAGCTGCACCATTCGGTGGGTGTCTGGCCGGTACTCATCAACGACTCGACGGAAGTCCTGGAAGTCGACGAGGAGCGAGAGCTTCGGCTGCTTGCCCGGGCCACGCCCGCGACGAAGGCCGTCGTGCACCTCCAGCTCGAGCCGAGAGGCTCCGGCTGCCACCTCGAGATGGACGAGAAGGTCGCGACGCCACCGCTGAAGTGGATCCCGCGGTCGGTGCAGGACGTGGCCGTCTATCCCCGCAACCGCGAATGTCTGCGCCGGCTCGCCTTTCTGGCCGAGCAGACGTCCACCCCCTGACAACCCGCCGACTGCACGACACCCCCGGACTGCCCCCATGAACCGCGGACAACGGTAGGGGCAGCGGAGAGGCCCACTCTCAACGCGGGACGAGTTCGAAGAATGCGCCGTCCTCGCCGGCGTCGGTATCGCGGTAGCGGAAGGCGAGTGCGAACCGGTCGAACGCGGAGAACCAGTCGTCCCACGAGATGCGTTCGAGGGCTTCCTCGGAAGCGCCGCCGGCGAAATCGAGCCGAAGTAGGACGGTCTCCGGGGAGCCGGCGTTGCCGACTCTGGCCGGAGCTCCGTCGTGTCGGTCCACCCACCGCCGGATCTCGGTGTGGTCGGTGGTGGTTCGGGTGTCGGTCATGGCGTTCCGGTTCGTTTCTCGGATGCCATCGCAGTCTCCTCTGATGTCAGGCAGTCGAATCTTGGCCCACGTCGAAGCGCTCCCGGTAGCGGTGCGCTGCTTCGTCGAGAACCGAATGGCTCAGTCGGGCGAGAGGCCGGATATCCGTCAGCAGCGGTTCGTGATCCGGGCCCCGCCCGACGACTCGGCCTTTGAGTAACCAGGCGAAGCGGCCCTCCTGCTGAGACAGTTCGGCGTACTTGCGGATCCGTCTCGCAACCCAGTCCTCGACCGGCCGGTGCCACCACGGCTCGGGGGAGATGGTGGTCACCGACAAGCCGGGCAGGGTGAGTTCGGCCTCGTAATCCTTGCTGGGACCCTCCACCGCGTCGGCCCATGGCCCCTTGGAGTGACGCAGGTAGACCTCGGAGTCGGAGGCGACGATGTCGGTCAGCGCTTCGAGGCTGTCGATCACCGGAAGATCTTCGTCGCCCACCGGGCGGCTGTGATGATCCGAAGAGCGGATCATCGGCTTCGCCGGTTCGGTATCCCCACTCGGCATGTGCGCGTCGGTCATGTACTCACCAACGTTCAGCTCATTGCAGGGCCGGCGTCCGACGATCCGGTCATGTCCTTGAGGAACTCGTGGCAGCGGCGTGCGCGGTCGGAATCTTCCGCCATCACCTGCTCGAAGAACGACGCGATGTCGTCGCGGCCGGCGTTCTTGGCGTCCCGCACATATTGCCCGTAGTCGTGACCGGCCTTGAGCGAATGGTATTGGACGGATACCAGGTCGTAGCTGACGTCGTCGAATCCGGTTTCTCCGGTAGCCATGATGTTCTCCTTTGTTCTCGTTGAAGTCCCGCCGCCCGGTGTGGCGGCGGGCGATCGAGGGATAACTCGCGGGCTGGGTTACCGCGGGGGGACCGCGGTGGTGTGTCCGGTCGACCTCAGCCGGGGAAGCAGGAGGCCGAGCGCGATCATGCCGACACCCAGCGCGAAGTGCAGCCAGTTGTCCGCAGTGTTCACGGGGACGAAGTTGGCCGCGCTGTCCTGGTCGATGAGGAGTCCGTAAATCCACAGGACCAGGTAGATCGCGCCGCCGCCGACGAGGAAGGCCTTCGCCGTGTTGGCGGCGCGCGCCATGACAATGCCTGCGACGCCGAACAGGATGTGCACGATGTTGTGCAGAATCGACACCTCGAAGATGCCCAGCAGCATGGCGTGCGACTCGTGCCCGGCGACGGCCATCATGTCGTAGTCGGTGGTCACGCCCGGGATGAACCCGAGAATGCCCACCAAGAGGAATACCGCTCCGACCACCAGCGCCGCAATCTGTACGGGTGTGGCGGTCATCGAGCTTCGGGTTGAGGTCGGTCGTGTCATCGCCCTACTCCTTCGGGTGCGTTACCGGTAGTTCGCGGTCTACCCGCCGTGTACCTCGCCGCCATCACCTCAAACAGGGAATTAAGAATGTTTTTGTCGCGTCTTCCTCGCATGCCGGGAGGGGTGGCCGCCGCCGACCGCAATTCCTGCAGACCTGTGAGGATGGGGTTTACGCTGTAGTCCAAAAGTGTCGACCGTGGAGTTGGACATGACGGCAACTGGTGTGCGCCCGATCGAAGCCCGCAGGCCCTATCCGCCGCGTTATCGCCGCAAAGGGTCGTTCATCTACGACATGATCTCGACGACGGACCCGAAGACGCTGGGTTTGATGTACCTGGTCACCGCCTTCGGGTTCTTCCTCGCCGGCGGATTGATGGCGATGCTGATTCGCGCCGAGCTCGCGGTGCCCGGCCTGCAGTTCTTGTCGAACGAGCAGTACAACCAGCTGTTCACCATGCACGGCACGATCATGCTGCTGCTGTACGCCACCCCGATCGTCTTCGGCTTCGCCAATTACATCCTGCCGCTGCAGATCGGTGCCCCCGATGTGGCCTTTCCCCGGCTGAATGCCTTCTCGTACTGGGCCTTCCTCTTCGGCGGCCTCATCGCCTTCGCGGGGTTCATCACTCCCGGTGGCGCCGCGGACTTCGGCTGGACCGCGTATTCGCCGTTGACCTCCGCCATACACTCTCCCGGGCTCGGGGCGGACCTGTGGATCATGGGCCTCGCGCTGTCCGGGCTCGGCACCATCCTCGGTGGCGTCAACATGATCACCACGGTGATCTGCCTACGATGCCCCGGAATGACCATGTTCCGCATGCCGATCTTCACCTGGAACATCTTCATCACCAGCATCCTTGTGCTCCTTGCCTTCCCGATCCTCACCGCCGCACTCATGGGGCTGGCCGCAGACCGGCACCTCGGAGCCCACGTCTTCGACCCGGCCACCGGCGGCACGATCTTGTGGCAGCACCTGTTCTGGTTCTTCGGGCACCCCGAGGTGTATATCGTCGCGTTGCCGTTCTTCGGCATCGTGACCGAAATTTTTCCCGTGTTCAGCCGTAAGCCGATCTTCGGCTACAACGGCCTGGTCTTCGCAACCATGGCCATCGCGGCCCTGTCGATCGCGGTGTGGGCGCACCACATGTACGCCACCGGCGCGGTGCTGCTGCCGTTCTTCTCGTTCATGACCTTCCTTATCGCGGTGCCCACCGGGGTGAAGTTCTTCAACTGGATCGGCACCATGTGGAAGGGGCAGCTGACCTTCGAGTCGCCGATGCTCTTCGCCGTCGGCTTCATCATCACGTTCCTCTTCGGTGGTCTCACCGGCGTCATCCTCGCCAGCCCGCCGCTCGACTTCCACGTCACCGACAGCTACTTCGTGGTTGCTCATTTCCATTACGTGCTGTTCGGCACCATCGTGTTCGCCACCTACGCCGGCATCTACTTCTGGTTCCCGAAGATGACCGGGCGGATGATGGACGAGCGCCTCGGCAAGTGGCACTTCTGGACCACGTTCATCGGCTTCCACGGAACTTTCCTCGTGCAGCACTGGCTCGGGGCTGAAGGTATGCCGCGCCGGTACGCCGACTATCTGCCGCCGGACGGGTTCACCACGCTCAACATGATCTCCACGGTGTTTGCTTTCGTCCTGGGAATCTCCACGCTGCCGTTCCTGTGGAACGTCTTCAAGAGCTACCGGTACGGCGAGGTCGTCACCGTCGACGACCCGTGGGGTTACGGCAACTCGCTCGAGTGGGCCACCACCTGCCCGCCGCCGCGGCACAACTTCACCGAGATTCCGCGGGTGCGCTCCGAGCGTCCCGCGTTCGAGCTGCACTACCCGCATATGGTCGAGACGATGCGGGCCGAAGCGCACATCGGCCCGGGTGGCCACAAGCAGACGGCCGTCGACGTCGAAGACACCGCCCAGCGTTCGGAGGAGCCGGGAGGACCGGCAGGGGACCGGTGAGGCTCCCCGGTGTCGAGGGCGAGGGAGGGCGATCAGATGGTCACGGTCTCGCCGCGGTCGACGTAGACGACGCGCTCGGCCAGCGAACGTTTCTCCATCTCGACCCGAAAGTCTCCCAGGGCCGAGGCGAACACGGTGTAGTCGTCGAAGTGGACGGGCACTACCCGGGGAAGATCGAGTAGCTCGACCGTGTCTGCGCCCTGCTGCGCGTCCATCGTCACCGTGAGCCCGAACGGTAGCCGGCGTCCGGCCGGCAGACGGGTACCACCGAGGTGCAGCACGCCGCCGTCGACGGGAGGAAATCGCTTCGGAATCTCCTGCAGTTCCTGCACGAAGAGGGTGTCTCCGGAGACGTACAGGCGACGTTCGACCGAACCCGAACGCGGGCCGAACTCCAGCATCGTCCCCATCACGGGCGGCAGCAGACGATGCGTCGACCCGGGCGCGTGGCGGCCGGGGAGGGATGTCACCGTCACCTGCACGTCGTCCTTCGAGATGGTGGTCGATTGCCACGTCCGTAGCCCGGAGGCCCGAGAGAACCCGCGGCGCACCAGTCGCTTCGCGGCGTGGGGTGTGGTGAGGACCGGGAGGTCGTGGTCGAGGTCTTTCTGGGCGGTGCGGTCCCAATGGTCGCCGTGCATGTGGGACAGGACGATCACATCGAGGGGCGGTAACTCGTCGATCCGCAGGGCCGGGTCCTTCAGGCGCCGCGACACCAGGCCGTAACCGAGATAGGCGTGCTGGCCGCGGTGCAGAAAATTGGGGTCGGTGAGCACGGTGATCGGGCCATAGCCGAGGAGAACGGTTGCGTTCCCCACGAAGGTCAGCGAGACAGTCATCACTGATCGGTCGTCATGCGTGCCCGCGAGCATCTATCCAGTCGAGAGCCTTGCGTACGGAGTCCCA
Organism: Rhodococcus sp. MSC1_016; assembly: GCF_023667485.2. NCBI lineage: Bacteria > Bacillati > Actinomycetota > Actinomycetes > Mycobacteriales > Nocardiaceae > Rhodococcus > Rhodococcus sp. MSC1_016. Next base: position 2,318,532 of record NZ_JAMOZI020000001.1, on the reverse strand, counting down.
GGTGGGGATCTTCGTGTCGAGTCCGGTGGCCTGAATGGGACGCAGCACCGCCCGGTTGCCGGCAAGCGCCCAGGTCATGTGCCGCTGCCGCGCGGACTCGGCGAACGTCGAGAGCACCGACAGCGCTGAGGTTCCGACGAAGTCGACGCCGGTCATGTCGATGACGAGCGCGGCGTCGTCCTGCGCGAGGTCGGCCAGCGCCAACGCGAACGACGGTGCGGCAAGCACGTCGATGTCACCCGAGATTCGGCCGATCGTGGCGCCCCCGGGCGCGGCCGCTTCGACCGCGACACCGATTTCGTGGTCGTGCGCGAGACGCGATCCCCGGTCGCAGTGCGGTGCGGCCACGGCGCTGACGCTGCGTGAAGATTTCATGACCCTCCGATCGCATGCAATCTGTGGGCGTCCGTGCGCGTCTCTTCGTTCCGCGGCGCGGGCACACCAAGCGCAAGCGTCGGTGGCCCGATGCCACGTACAGGGCGCACAACCTCCGTCCATTGCGCATCCTGTGGCGTCCGGACTGCGTGCGGCTGTGTTCTCAACCACGCGCGATCAACCCTACGTCCACGCACGGCGCGCTTTCAACCGATTGGCGGTTCCGATCGCTGGGTACGCTGCGCGAAGATCCACGCACCTGCGACCGAAATGTGGAGTGCAGATGGCCGAGATCGGCGAATTCGGGAAGCTTCGAGCGGCGCCGGGTTCACCTGTCGAATTACGGGTGACGGCCGAGTTCGATCAGCTTCCGGTGATCAGGGCGGTGGCCGAAACACTCGCTGCCCTCGCTGATTTCGGTGCCGACGAGGTAGCCGACATCAAGCTCGCGGTCGATGAGATCGCCTCCGAGCTGATCGGCGCCGTGGTCTCCGATGTGGATCTGACGTGTTCGTTCGTGACCTCGGATTCCGCGCTGGCCGTCACGGTGGCGGCCAGAATTCCGGCGGGCAACGTGCCGGACCGCGGGGCCTTCGGGTGGCGCGTCGTGGAGACGGTGACCGACGGCGTGACGGTCACCGAGAGTGAGCTCGATTCGGCGGCACCGGAACGGCAGGTGGCCGTCGAATTCGTCAAACATCGCGGACCGCAATGAGTGCCGGGCGGGGTGCTGTCCTCGTGTGGACGGTGCGCGGGCGGGTACTCGGCGAGGATACGCGCGGCTCGTGCTCGCGAAATGTCGAATCAGGACAGGGAGGATCGTCGCCATGACCGCTCAACCCCCGGATCCGGACCCGGCCGAGACCCCCGATCTCGAGCCGGGGGGTGGCGTCAGCCCCGGTTCGACCCCACCTGATGCGGCGCAGACCTCGGGGACGTCGTTCTCCGAGCCCCGGACCGGCAGACACTTTCCGCCTACGGGCATCGCGACAATGGTGGCAGTCGGTGCGATCGCCGCGGTGTTCCTGGCAATTGCCGTTCTGCTGATTCTCGACCTCGCCGGCGTGTTCGACTGAGTAGGAACGAGACCCGCGTCAGCTCGGGTCGTCGTCCTCGCCCTCGGCCTGATCCGGTTGATGTGTGCCGGACAGCAGATTCTCCGGGTCCGAATCCGGGTCTTCCGCCGGGTCGTAGGGCTTTTCGGACTCACTGCTCGTGCCTGGCGTTCCCGCGTCTTTCGTCATGGCAACTACTCAGTCCTTTCCTTGTCACTCACGTACGGCGTCGCGGTGTCGATGGTCATGGTCGCTGCCCGATTCCGGTCGCGAATTCCCGGAGCCGACCACCTACCGTGTCCCCGTGCAGGGGTGGCGTGGGCAACCCGGCACCATCGCGCAACCCACCGAGAAATTCCTCGAGGGTTTCCCGGGGCGTGTAGCGCGGCTGCCACCCCAATTCCGTCCGAGCTCTGGTCGTGTCCATGATCGGCAACTGCAGAACGGTGTCGAGGAGTCCGGGGGAGGCGGGTACCGCGTGGGTGTGCCACGCCGCCCACAGAACACCGCGGACCGCGGGCCGCGGAAGGGGAATCTGACGGGCACCGAAAAGTTCGGCGAGGTAGGCGCCATCGACAGGCGGTTCCGCCGCAAGGTTGAAGGCACCGCGCACCGGCCTGAGTACCGCCTGGACGTACGCCGCAGCCGCATCGGTGGTGTGCAGAATCTGCGCACGCAGATCCTCGACGAGGGGAACGGCCGGGATGAGCCCGCCCCGGACCAGCCGGCCGGTCAGCAGGGGCCCGACGAACAACCGACGCTGCGCGGTGGCCGACTCCCGCTTGAAGATGAAGCCGGGACGCATCCGCACCACCCGCATGTCCGGGTTGCTCAGCTCGTACGCGTCCAGCCACCGCTCGAGATACGCCTTCTCACGCGGGTAGGCGGCGCCGGGCCAGCCGTGGGTGGGCCAGTCCTCGGTGACGCCGGTGTCGGACGGCCCCGGCGAATACGCCGCGACCGAAGAGGCGTACACGAGGGCCGGTACCCGTTCCTCGGCCACGGCCTCGAACACGCGGATGGCACCGAGGACGTTGTTTTCGAATGTGACTTCCGGCTTGTGGGTGGGCTGGAACAACCAGGCGAGGTGGATGACGGCGTCGGCGCCCCGCACGATCGGCCGGAAGTCGTCGACGCCGGCATCGGCGAATATCCACCGGGTCTTCGAGCAGGTCCAGTCGGTGTGCCTGCGCGCTACGCCGACGATCTCGTCGACCGACGGCTCCTCGCTCAACGCCTCGACGATGCTCGTTCCGACATTGCCGGTGGCACCGACGACGACGACCTTCAGCCGCTGCTGCTCGCTCATGGCAGCCGAATACCCACCGAACGCACTCGTAATCGGCAGGGTCACCGGGTCCCGTCGAACGGCGATCGGCGGCGCAGCACAGGACTGTCTCCGGCATCGCCGCCGATGACGCCGCGTACCGCCGCGTCGAGCGTGTCCTGTGCCGAATACCGGGGTTCCCACTGAAGTTCGCGGCGGGCCCTGGCCGAATCGAGCAGGGGAACCGAATAGGCCAGATCGATCCACCCGCGGTGGACAGGTTGCAGGTGGGCACGCCACGTCACGTCGACGAGAAGCGTGAGCAGCGAGCGCGGCACGTGCACGGGGCGGGCGTGGAGCGCCGCACCGAAGTTGTCCGTGCCCAGCGGGGGATCGACCGACAGATTGAACGCCCCGGTTGCCCGCTCGAACACCATTCGAGCCAGCGCGTCGGCAACATCGTCGGCGTGGACGGCCGGGATCGCCAGCGAGCGGTCCAACGGGAGGAGCGGAAGAAACTTCAGAACGCCCGCGGGAATGCCCCGCGGCAGGGTGTAACGGCCGAGTTCACTGCCCGCTGCCTGCTGGCCGATGAATCCCGGCCGTACCCGGGTGACGGCCACCGAAGAGTTCTTTTCGAAGTCGTCGAGTCCCGCCTCGGCGGCGGCCTTGTCGACGCTGTACACCGAGCCCGGCACACCGCCGCGGGGTGCGGACTCGTCGACCGTCCGTCCGGGGGCCGGTGAGTACACCGCCCCGGACGACATATGGATCAGATGCGCGACACCGGCGGCCTCGGCTGCGGCCGCCACCGCCAGGGTGCCGTCCACGCCGACGCGTCGGAGGTAGTTCCGGTCGTGGGTGGGCTGGAACGCCCACACGAGGTGGATCACCGCGTCGGCGCCCTCGAAGATGGGCCGCAACAGGTCGATCGCATCGGGGTGCGCCACGTCGATCGCGTGCCACTGCAGCCCGTCGTACGGCGGGACCTGCGCGGGAGGTCGTCGTGCGAGCCCCACCAGCTCGAGGTCCTGGTCGAGGTGCTCGGATCCGCCTCGGAGCCGGTGGAGCAGGGAGGTGCCGACGTTACCGGTCGCCCCCGTGATGATCAGCCGCATCGCTGTGCCTCGCCGTCCCCGAGTCCGTTCGACACGAGCTGAAAGCCGGAATCTCTCAACACGGCGGGGTCCAGGAGGTTTCGCGTGTCGACGATCGCCTTGCGCTGGGCGAGTGTGCCGACGAGGTCCCAGTCGAGGGTTCGGAAGTCACTCCATTCGGTCAGAAGGACCAGCACCGCGGCGTCTTTCGCTACCAAGTAGGGGTCGTCGACCACTTGCACACCGGGGATCGTCGGGGAATCCGGCGACACTCCGGGATCGTAGGCGGTGAGCACGGCTCCTTCAGCGGACAGCGCGGCCGCGACGGTCAGCGCCGGCGAGTCGCGCACGTCGCAGGTGTCGGCTTTGAACGCCAGGCCCAGCAGCCCGATGCGTACCCCTTCGAGGGAGCCGCCTGCGTCGATCCCGGCGGCCTGCCGCGCTTTGGCGACCACCCGGTGCGCCTGCGCGGCATTCGTCTCGAGCGCCGCACGCAGCAAGGGAAACGACACGCCCCCGCGTTCCGAAGTCGCCAGCAAGGCGTGGGTGTCCTTGGGAAGGCACGATCCTCCCCAGCCGGGCCCGGGGTTCAGGAAGCTGGCCCCGATACGGTGGTCGGCGCCCATGGCCCGTCCGACGTCGCGGATGTCGGCGGCGAAGTGATCACACAGCTCGGCGAGGGTGTTCGCGTAGGACAACTTGAGTGCGAGGAACGCGTTACTCGCATACTTGGCGAGTTCGGCACTGGCCGGATCCATCCGCAGAACCGGCGCCTCGACGTCGGCGTAGAGGTCGACGACGCGTTGCCCGGCGCCCGCATCCGAGGCGCCGACGACGATGCGGTCGGGGTTCAGGAAGTCGTGTACCGCATGGCTTTCCCGCAGAAACTCCGGATTGCTCACCACGGTGATCCCATGGGGTTCGAGGCGTTCGCCGATGCGGATGGTGGTTCCCACCGGCACAGTCGATTTGGTCACCACGATACTGCCGGGTGCGAGCAGTGCCGCCAGTTCGGTAACCACGGCGTCGACGGAAGACAGATCGGCGGCGCCGTCCTCAGCCATGGGGGTGGGCACGCACACGAATACGGTGTCACACGACGCGAGTGCAGTCCGGTCGGTGGTGATGTGCAGGCGTTCCGATGCCACACCCTGCGTGACGAGCCGTTCGAGTTCCGGCTCGAGGAAGGGCAGCTCACCACTGCGCAGGGCCTCGACGCGGTGCGCGTCGATGTCCACCAGGGTGACTCGGTGTCCCAGATGGTAAAAGCCTGCGCCGCTGGTCAAGCCCACGTAGCCGGCGCCCACGACGCCGACATGCCGGTCAGACATCCAGCCCTCCTTCCATCACGTGCTTCTCTGCACATACCTCGCCCACGGCGCCCAGCACGTCCTCGACGGTGATCGCCGCGAGCCCGGGGTCGAGACTGTTCCCGTGCGGGTCACCGCGCCGTCCGGACCACAGGCACGCGTGCTGCGGGCGGCGAGGCGGCCCCCAGTGTGCGGGTGAGACCGGACCGAACAGGATCACCGACGGAGTGCGAAACGCGGTGGCCAGGTGCGCGATCCCGGTATCGCCGCACAGGATCAGTCGCGCATGGGCGACCACTGCCGCGGTCCCGCGCAGCGATGTCTCGCCCGCCAGGACGGCGCCCGGCGGCAGTCCGGCGGAATCGGCGACCGCTTCCGCGAGTGGCCGCTCACCTGCACTGCCCGTGACGACGATGCGATGCCCCTGGTCGGCGAGGACGCGGGCCACCGCTCCGAATCGGTCCACCGGCCAGCGGCGGGCTGGGGATGCCGCCCCGGGATGTATGACGACCGCGCCGGGTGCGGCGGACGCCTCCGGTGGCGGGGTGAGATCGAGATCTTCTGCATAACAGGGGATTCCGAACCATTCGAGGAGGGAACACCACCGCTGCACCTCGTGCTGGTCCGCCACCCATTCCGGCCCCGGGAGGTCCTGGTAGTCGGCGTGCCGATAGGTCAGGGTGCGGGGCGGATTCTGGCGCAGCAGATCCGCGATGCTCTCCGGGCCGCGCCCGTGGAGATTGACCGCCAGGTCGAGCTCTCCGCCGCGGAAGTCGAGGGCGCCGAGACCGGCGGTCGGGACGAGTTCGTCGACTGCGCCGATCAACTCCACGAGTGGCGCCAATCCCGTTGGGGCCGCGAGCGCAATCCGCCGGTCCGGACAGGACCGGCGGATCCCGCGCAGAGCGGGCACCGCGGTCAGGAGGTCACCGATACCGAGCGCGCGCAGGACGAGGACGGTCGGCGTCAGGGCCATGAGCTCTCGGTCGACGAGCACACGACCATCTCTCGAACCTCACATCCGGGGGGCTGGCTCAGGGCGAACAGCACCGTGTTCGCGACGTGCGCCGGATCGTTCAACTTGGCATCCGCCGGCGGCTTGTACTGCTCGTCGCGTCCGTCGAAGAAAGGAGTGGTCATTCCGCCGGGAATCAGCAGCGTGACGCCCACCTCGCCCGCGGTCTCGGCCGCGAGAGCCCGGGTGAATCCCACGACACCGAATTTGGCCGCGCAGTAGGCGGTGGCATCGCTGACCGCTTTGATCCCCAAGGTCGATGCACAGGTCACCACCGTTCCGCGGGATTCCTTCAGGTGCGGCAGCGCCGCACGAACCACCGCCACCGTACCCAGGAGATTGACGTGCACCACGCGCTCCCAGTCCTTGGTGGGGACGGTGTCGAGCCGGCCGCAACTGTCGATACCGGCGGCCGTGAACACGCCGTCCAGCCGCCCGCCCGCCCTCTCGACCAGATCGTGCACGGCCTGTTCCGCCGCACCGGAGTCGGCGAGGTCGGCAATCACGTACTCGACGTCACCCTCCGGCGCCACCCGGTCGATCACGAGCGGCCTACCACCGCGCTCCCGCACGGCGCGGACCGTCGCCGCGCCGAGACCGGACGCACCACCGGTGACGAGTACGGTACCGATCTGATCGTTGCTGGCTGTTGTCATCAGGGCTCCCTTCGAAAGTTGAGGGCCGTCACCGCGGCCCGGGGTAGTTGCGGCCGTCACGGGATTCGGCTCGAGTTGCCGCCCGGGCGGTCGCGAGCATCCGGGTCGTCGAGTAGCCGTCGACGACCCGCACGAACACCACGTCACCGCCGTGCCGCCGCACCACCTCCGCTTCCGGAATCTCCCTGTCTGCGTAGTCGTCGCCCTTCACCCACACATCCGGGCGCAGGCGTTCCAGAATTTCGGCGGGCGAGGACTCGTCGAAAATCACCACGGAGTCGACCGAACCGAGTTCGGACAACACCCGCGCGCGGTCCTCGGCACGTACGAGGGGACGGTCGGCGCCCTTCATGCGGCGCACCGAGTCGTCCGAATTGAGGCAGACGATCAGCGCGTCACCGAGCATGCGGGCCTGCTGAAGCAGGCTCACGTGCCCGCGGTGCAGCAGGTCGAAACAGCCGCCGGTCGCCACCAGCCGTCCACCGTTCCGGCGCACGCGGTCGGCGAACGCGTACGGGTCGGTGTGAGCGTCGCCGCCGCCGAAGGAAGGCGCGTGCGTGGAGGAACACACCGAGACCGCGGAGGCCCCGCCGAGGCCGACGAAGCGGGCGGCCGATTCGACCGCCGCGGTCACCGCCTGCTCGACCGAAGCCCCGTCCAGAAGTGCGGTGGCCGCCGCACTGGCGAAGCGATCTCCGGCACCGCACGTGTCGGGCCTGCTCGCCGCGGCGAGACGGGCCGATTCGGGGACGGCGATCATTCCGCTCGTGCCTGGTGACCGGGTGGCGAGTGCTGCCCCGGCGGCTCCGACCGTGACCGCCACCGCGTCGCTGTCCCACCGCACGGTCAGCCCGGCGGCCCGGTCGAGTGGTCCACGCGCGTTGGGTTCGGCTCGGGTGGCCTCCGCGTCGTTGGGTGTGATCAGCCGCGCGCCCGGCACCGGTGCCGGGCCGCGGGGATGGGGATCCCACACCACCGGAACGTGCGCGGCGCGCTCGGCGACGAGCGCCCGGATCTCGGGGTGGTTCGCCATTCCGCGTCCGTAATCCGACACGAGGATGGCACCCGCACCGGTGATCGCCTCCCGCACCTGGGCTCCCAACGGCTGGGTTGTTGCGATCCCGCCGCCGGAATCGAGGCGGACCAGGGACTGACCTCCCGCGCGGACCCGGGTCTTGCAGACCGTGGTGCCGACGAGGGGCACCGCGACGACCTCGACACCGGAGCCGAGCAGATTCGTGAGCCGGTCGGCGTCGGCGTCGGTGCCGAGGGCGGTGACGAGCACGACCTGCCCGGTGGATCTCGCTGCGAGGAGTGCGGCGAGGCCGGCGCCGCCGGGCCGTTCCCACCGCCGCTCCACGTCGACGACGGGCACCGGTGCCTCCGGGCACAACCTGTCCGCGCTACCTTCGATGTCGACGTCGAGCAGGGTGTCACCGATCACCACGAGCGGCGTCACGAGGTGACTCCCAGTTCGGCGTCGAGGGCGGCGCACAGCACATGCACCAGCGCAAGATGCATCTCCTGCACCGTCGCCACCGTGGGCGCTTCCACCGCGATGGCGTCATCGCACAGTGCGGCAAGAGGATTCGGTGCCGGACCCGTCAGAGCCCAGGTGGTCACGCCGATGTCGTGGGCGGCCTTGGCTGCGGCCACCACGTTGGGACTGGTTCCGCTGGTGGACAGAAGCACGAGGACGTCGCCGCGGCGTCCGTGCGCCCGGACCTGCCGGGCGAACAGCTCTTCGACGCCGTAGTCGTTGAGAATGGCGGTGGCGGCCGAGGTTTCGGCGTGCAGGGCGATGGCCGACAACGGCCGGCGTTCGTCGCGGAAACGGCCGACCAGTTCACCCGTCAGATGCTGCGCCTCAGCGGCGCTGCCCCCGTTCCCGCATGCCAGTAGCCGCCCATCGGCCGCGAAGATCTCGGCGAGGCGGCGGCCCCAGCGGGCGATGGTCGGTGCGCACATTCGGTTACGTGCCAGCGCATCACTGAGTTCCGCGAAATGCTCGACCGTGAACGTCCGGTCGTCTTCCGCTCTGTGGTCGTCGATCACGGCGTACCTCCTCCGTCGGTGCGGACATCCGGGTGCGCGGTCAACTGCTCGATGGCCGCGAGAACCTCCTCGGTGGTGACAGTGTCGAGACAGGGATGACCGGGCACGGGGCACTCGCGCGCCCGCGTCCCGGCGCAGGGTGCGTTCGCGCGCCCCAGAAGCCGGTGCGGAACCCCGTAGGGTGCCCACCTGTCGGCGGGCACCACCGGTGCGAAGAGGGACACCACCGGCGTGCCCACGGCCGCGGCGAGGTGCGCCGGCCCGGTATTCGGGGCCACCAGCACCCGCGCGCCGGCGAGGATTGCGGCCATTTCGAACATGTCGGTCGCGCCGCCCAGATCGGTGGCCCAGTCCCCGGCGACGTCGCGGGTGAGATCCCGTTCCCCAGGTGTCCCGGTGACCAGCACGCGAAGACCCGCCGCCACCAGTCCGCGGACCAGGTCGCGGCTCCGATCCACGGACATCCGGCGGGCGGGCACCGCCGCCCCGGGATGGACGACGATGTACGGGGTGTCCCCGGTGACGGTGGATACGTCGGGCAGGGGTCGCCGAACCTCGAGCCGGCCGTGGTCACCGGCCGGCAGCGCGTACCCCGCGGCGGTGGCCAGCGACAGCGCGCGCTCGGCCTCGGGCGGGTCGCCGCCGACATGATGGCGTAGGTCGAGCAGTGCCCCGGGGTAGTCCTCGCTGATCGCCCCGATCCAGGGCACCGCGGCCATCCGGAGTACGAGGGCGAGGGGGAGCGGTGACTGGTGGAACGAGGTGAGGATCAGCGCGCGGTCGAGTTCGAGTGTCTCGACCTGTTTGATCAGTTGGTGCACCGATTCGGCGGTGACGGGGGAGTGCTCGAAGTCGACCCACGGCGCCTGCCACTCGATGATGTCGTCGACGCCGGGCAGCAGTTGCGCCGCCGCACGGCCGCGGGGGCCGACCAGCATGGTGAGGCGGGCGCTCGACTGCGCCACGGCCCGAACCGCCGGACCGGCGAGCAGGACGTCGCCGGCGCTGTCCAACCGGGCCACCAACGCGTTCCCCGTCATCGCCGATCTCCCATCGCCAGAGCGACCGCGGCCACGAGAGTCGGGGCCACGGCCGCCTTGCGGTGCGCGGCCGCCACCTCCTCGGGCAGTGTCCGCGTCGTCGGGACGAGGACCGCACGCGCACCGGCGGTCAGGGCGGCGTCGACGTCCGCTCCGGTGTCGCCGATCAGCACGCAGCGGCGTACATCCACCCCCAGTTCCTCCGCTGCCCGCCGGACCATCGTGGGATGCGGTTTGCGGCACTCGCAGCCGTCGGCGGCGTCGTGCGGGCACACCTGCCAGGTGTCGAACGGCCCGAGAACCTCCTCGACCCGCGAATTGACCGCGGCCAGCCGCTCCGGGGAGATCAGGCCCTTCGCGACGCCCGACTGGTTGCTGATCACCCCGATCGGAACCCCGTGTGCGCGCAACCGCCCGAGAAGTTCGACCGCACCGGGAACGGGCCGCACGAGGTCCGGGTCCGAAAGATAGGGCACGTCGACGATGATCGTGTCGTCTCGATCGAACAGGACGGCGGCCGGACGTTCCCGCTCGGCCCGGCGCACCTGAAACTCCCCGCGCAGCCGCCACCCGCACGCGACGGGGGGAATGAGGACGCTGGTGAGCGCCATTCGGAACACCTCGCGGGGAGTACGCGGTCCGGGAAGGATTCGGCGCACCGCGAAGTCGACGGTGCTGCCGGCCCACAGTGCACCGGCGACCACCGCCGCCCGCCGCTTGCCGACCAGGCCCAGCGCCAGGGCCAGACTTCCCGCCGCGGTCGCGAGGACGTGTCCCCGCATGCGTCCGGGACCCTCGCCGATCTCGTGCCGCCAGTGCGGGCCGAACTTGCGGCGCATCAGGGCGTTGTCCGCATTGCCGGCCTGCGCCCGCACACTCGTCAACATGGTCCCGCGTCCCGGCGGATGCGTGGTGACGCGGGCGCCGTCGACGATGCGGTACCCGGCGCGAATCACGCGCAGCGCCAGGTCGGCGTCTTCCCGGAAGGCGCGGGGAAACCGCTCGTCGAAGCCACCGACGGCCTGGAGCGCGGACCGGCGATACGCCATGTCGGCGGTGATCCATCGGGCACCGGCCAGGGCTGCGGTCCTGCGTTCGTCGTCATCGGGCGGGCGGGACGTCGGGAGCGGCACCACGATGCGTGCCTGCGACGCTCCGACCGGGTCGTCCGCCGCGGCCGCGGCGGCCTCCTTCAGGTCGGCGGCGAGGTCGTCGAACCAGGTGGGCGCGACCAACACGTCGTCGTCGAGGAACGCGATCCATCGGCTCGCCGCCGCCCGCCAACCGACGTTGCGGGCGGCCGCCGGACCGCGGCCTCCCGAGGTGAGGAGCCGCACGGGCAGATCGCCGGTAGGCACCTGGAGTGGGCCGTGGTCGCCGGGACGGTCGTCGACCACCACGATCTCGTGCGGCCGCGGACCCGTGGCGGAGGCGAGCGCCCCGAGGAGACGTTCGAGACTCGGCCTGCCCACCGTCGGGATCACGACCGAGTAGGCGACTGCACTGTCTCCAGGTGCAGTGTCTCCAGGTGCGCTGTCTTCCACTGCGCTGGGTCCGCGCCGATCGTCCTCGCTCATGACCGGGTTCACCGACCGGTCACCGACGGCCGCGTCACCACGAAAGGCCCGATCGCCAGCAGGTCGACGGGGGCCGAACCGAAACACTCGAGCGCGTCGCGGGGGCTGTCGACCATCGGCCGGCCTGCGGTGTTGAGGCTGGTATTCACGACGACCGGCAGGCCCGTGAGCCTCTCGAACTCGGTCAGCATGCGCGCGACCAGTGGCTCGGCCCCCTCGTCCACGGTCTGGATGCGCGCGGTGCCGTCCACGTGGGTGACCGCCGGGATCCGGTCCCGCCACGCGGGGTGCACGTCGTGCACGAACAGCATGTAGGGGCTCGGTATCGGCCCGCGGCTGAAGATGTCGGCGACGCGATCCGCCGCGACCATCGGCGCCACCGGGCGGAACTGTTCCCGGCCCTTGACGTCGTTGAGTCGTTCGAGGTTCTCGGCGCGGCCGGGGTGAGCCAGGAGGGAACGGTGCCCGAGGGCCCGGGGACCGAATTCGGCGCGTCCCTGAAACCAGGCGACGATCTTGTCGTCGGCCAGCGCCTCGGCCACGACGGCCGCGACATCGTCCGGTTCCGTGAACGGGACCTTCGCGGCGACGAGGGCTCCCCGGATCTCCTCGTCGGAGAATCCGCGGCCGAGGGCGGCGCCCGTCCACCGGGGCGGCGGTTCACTCGCCTCGGCGGCGATGGCGAGCGCGGCGCCGAGTGCGGTCCCGGAATCACCTGCGGCGGGCTGTATCCACACCTGTTCGAACGGACTGTCGGTGTGGATGCGGGTGTTGGCAACACAATTGAGGGCGATACCGCCGGCCAGGGTCAGTTGGGTGGCATTGGTGCGCCGGTGCAGCCACGAACACAACTCCAGCAGGACTTCTTCGAGGCGGGTCTGGATGGAGCACGCGAGATCGGCGTGTTCGGGGGCGAATTCGCCGTCCGGGGCGCGGCGGGGAGCAAGCGTGTCCCAGTCGATCGGCAGGGTCCGGAATCCGCCGTCGTCGGTGGTGACGACCCGTTCGCGAAGGTACTCGAGATGGCGGGGTTTGCCGTACGACGCGAGCGCCATCACTTTGTACTCGTCGCTCGAGCGCGCGAACCCGAGATACTCCGTCAGGTCCTCGTACATCAATCCGAGCGAGTGTGGAAGCTGCTGCGTGGCAAGGATATCCAACTTCCTGTCGCGGTACTCACCGGCAAGCATCGAGGTACTCTCACCGCGTCCGTCGAGGGTGAGGACGGCCCCGTCGCCGAAGGGGGCGACGAGCCCGGCGGACGCCGCGTGCGCGACATGGTGCCGCACGAACTGCACCTTGTCGGGGTCGAGGCCGGGTAATGCGGTGGCGAGAAAGCGCGGCGCGCGACGCGCATACGTGGTGCGCAGCTCTTCCCACCCGGGATCGAGGCCGTCGAGACTGTGGTCGACGAGTTCCGGGTCGTACGAGTAGCCGACGGCGTCGAGATCCTGCGGACGGAGCCCACCGACCTCGAGACACCACCTGGCAGCCTGCTCGGGTAATTCCCAGGTGGAGAAGGGTACCGGCCGCTTCCCGTGTTTCCGCCGGGAGAATCGTTCCTCCTCGGCGGCGGCCACGATCTGCCCGTCGACGACGAGCGCGGCCGCGGAATCGTGGAAGACGGCATTGATGCCCAGAATCCGCATAGCGCCTCTCTCGTTGTGCTCGATTCGGATGACCAACGTGGCACGGAACGGTGTCGCCCGATCTGGGTGGCGATTACCCTCGGAAAGGGACCATAAACACCTATAGGTGATTTACCCGTTCACGCCGCCGCGGAGCGCTCCGTGACCCATCGGACCGTGCGACGCAGCCCCTCGTCGGCGCCGACGCGCGGTGCCCAGCCGAGCGCGCTCCGGGCGCGGGCGATATCCGGACATCGCTGCTGGGGATCGTCCTGAGCAGCGGGTATGTGCACGATCGGCGATCTGCTGCCGGTGAGATCGAGGATGCGTTCCGCCACGGACAGGACCGTCATCTCGTCCGGATTCCCGATGTTGACCGGACCCCGCTCCCTCGATTCGGCGAGCGCGCACAGACCGGCGACGGTGTCGGTGACGAAACAGATCGACCGCGTCTGCCGTCCCGTCCCCGCCACGGTGATCGGTTCGCCGCGCAAGGCTTGACCGAGGAAGGTGGGGATCATGCGCCCGTCGGCGTCGCGCATCCTCGGCCCGTAGGTGTTGAAGATTCGCGCGATGGCGATATCGCAGAGCCCCGCACGGCCGTACGCCGCGCACAGCGCCTCCGCGTACCGCTTGGCCTCGTCGTACACACTGCGCGGACCCACCGGGTTGACATTTCCCCAATAGCTCTCGCGCTGAGGATGTTCCAGTGGGTCTCCGTACACCTCACTCGTCGAGGCGAGCAGGAACCGGCCCCCCTGCGCCACCGCCAGATCGAGTCCGTTCTTCGTACCGTGCGACCCGGCCAGCAGGGTTTGCACCGGCAGTCGTTGATAGTCGACCGGCGACGCCGGCGACGCGAGGTGAAAGACGACGTCGACCGAACCGACGTCGGGAAACGGTTCGCTCACGTCGTGGTCGACGTACTCGAACAGGGGGGAGTCGCGCAGTGCCTGCACGTTGGCCGGAGTGCCGGTCGACCCGTTGTCCATGCAGCACACCGCTGTACCCGACCGGACCAGTTCCTCACACAGGTGGGAACCGACGAAGCCGGCGCCACCGGTGACCAATGCGCGTTCGAATCGTGTCATGAGCGTGTGGCCCCGGGTTCCGGTTACCGCGCGACGACGGAACCGGCGCCCTGCTCGGACGGGTTGATGCGCTGATAGGCCCGCACCGTGTCCGAGGCGATCCGATCCCAGGAGTACCGGGAACGGGCCCGGTCGTGACCGGCGGCACCGAAGGCGGCGCGCGCCGAGTCGTCGGCCAGTAGGCGTCGTAGCGCCGCTGCCAGCGCATCAGGATCCCGTGGGGGCACCAGCCGACCCGTTCCGCCGTCGACCACCGTGTCCAGCATGCCGCCCACCGCGGCGGCGACGACGGGAACGCCGCAGGCCATGGCCTCGACAGGGACGATGCCGAACGGCTCGTACCACGGCGTGCACACCACGGCGTCGGCCGAGCGCAGCAGGGCGGGCATCCGTTCCCGGCTGATCTGGCCGGGCATCAGGACGCGATCCCGCACCCCGAGCTCGTCGGCGAGGTGGAGCAGCCTGGCGGCCTCGGGGTCCTCGGCGAGGCAGCCGTGCGCGGGACCGCCCGCGATCACCAGCTCCATATCGGGCAGCTGCGGGAGAGCGGAGATGGCGATGTCGAACCCTTTCCTGGGCACCAGCCGCCCCACGGTGACGAGCCGGTGACGCGCCCGCGTCGGTTCCACCGGGCCGGTGGGGGTGAACAAGTCGAGGTCCACCCCGCACGGCACAACGGAAACACTCGAACGGCGAAGACCCATCCGCACCAGTTCGAACACCTCGTCCGAGCAGGTGGCCACGATGCGGTCGGCGGCTTTCGCGAGATCGAGCTCGAGCCGAATCCTGTCGTGCGGGCTGGTGTCGGCATCACCCTGATAGCGACGTTTCACCACGCCCAGCGCATGAAACGTCTGCACCGTCGGCACGCCGAGGGGGCGGGCAGCGGACTGGGTGGCCAGTCCGGACATCCAGAAGTGGGCGTGGGCGACATCCGGTCGGTCCGCGGCCCAGGCACCGCGCAGGTAGACCCCGAAATCGTCCATCCACGGCAGCAGGTCGTCCTTCGGGAGAACCCGGGGCGGACCCGCCGGCACATGAACCACCCGATAACCGGCGGGAGTCGGGACCTCGTCGGGCAGCGTGGTCGAATCGCGACGGGTGTACACGGTCACTTCGTGTCCCATCCTGACCAGGCCGGCCGACAGTTCGGAGACATGCACGTTCTGTCCGCCGGCGTCAACGCCACCGAGAGCGGCAAGGGGACTGGCGTGTTCGGACACCATCGCGATTTTCATCATCCTCCGTCCCGGCTCGCGCCGTTTCTGTTGTGCGGGTGTTCTATTCGGAAGTCTCGGCCAAGAGTTCGTCCCACCGATCGAGGAAGGTGCCCAACCCGAAGTTCTGGAGGGCGAAGTCGCGCGCCGCCTTCCCGTACAACTCGGCCCGGTCCGGTTCGTGCACGAAATCGGCGACGGCGCGTGCGAGTACAGAGACATCGGCGGCGATGACTCCGGCCTCCGGCGGAACCGAAGTCGGCACCTCCGTCGATGCCACCGCCACCACAGGCATTCCGAGGTGCATCGCCTCGACGAGCGACAGCCCGAGCGAAGTCCAGCGCGCCGTGTGCACGAACACGCGTCGCCGGGCGACCTCACGGTGCAGTTCGGCGGTGAGCAGATCACCACCTCCACGCACGCGACCTTCCGATCCGGGCGGTGTCCAGGTGTCCGTTCCGATTCCGAACACATCCACCGGCGCCGCCGCCGCGAGGGTCGGCAGCAGATCGCTGCCGGTCACCCGCCACCGTCGCTGCGGTTCGTTGATCATCGTCACGGCCCTCGGTAGTTCACCGGTGTAGAGGTGTCCCGGGTCGACGATCCCGTGGGAGATCACGTGCGTGCGGGCAGAACCGTTGTCCCACATCAGGTTATTGAAATGAGTGACGTGGACGATCGGTATGTCGGACTGGCCGGCGAGTGGATGCGGGGTGGTGGCGGCACCGGCGGCGGGGGTGTTGTGTTCGAGATACAGTGCAGGAACGTCGCGTCCGGGCTGCCGCCCGAGCCATTCCTGCGCGAGTTCGAGTTCGTGTGGGCGCTGCAGGACCACGACGTCCACATTCGATCGGCGCAGCTCCTCGGGAGAGACCTCGCGGGCAGATTCCGGCCAGGGGCGACCGCAGCGGCCACGTCCCCAGTCCCCACCCTCCGGCAGGGTCGGGATCAGGTACCGGTGGCGGCCCTGAACGAACGCCGTGGTCCACGCACCGTGTACGTGCCACAGCACGATGTCGAGTTCGCGCTTCGGCATGCGTACAGAGTGTCCCGAAGAAGGAGAAGTAAACCGACCACCCCGGGAATGGGCGCCGCGAGGGGCGTCACGACGCACGGCTGCAGGCCCCGTGACTCCTCGGCCCGGGGCCTGCAGTCGAACTGCTCGTCCTATTTACCCTGCTCGGCGCGCTGCCGGGCTTCTTCGGCCGCCGCCTCGCCGCGTGCCTTCTCGGCTGCTGCTTCCTTCTCCGCGACTTCGCGCTGAGCCTCGGCCTTGTCCTGCTGCGCCTGCCCTTCGCGAGTCATGCCGTCGTTGCCGGTCACAGCTCCCGCTGCTTCCTTCGCTTTGCCCTTGACGTCTTCGACGACACCCTTGACACCCTCGGCCGGACCTGACTTGTCGTCTGCCACTGAGATGCACCTCCTGGTCGGTGGACGCGCGCACGGACAATCCCCGCACACACGCTCCGACTACCCGGGCGCCGTAGCGGCCAAACGACAGCGATCCCTTCGGCGTGTGCTGCGTATTCGGCTCCCGCTGAGGGGGACACCGCGCGTCCGGGGCCCGCTCCGCTTCTTATTCTGAGGCCGAGAGTAGAACCGCCCAGCTCCTGTTAGGGGATTCACCGTGACAGATCCGGACATGCGCACGAACTCGGTGGCGGTCGTCACGGGTGCGGGGAGTGGGATCGGAGCAGGACTCGCCAGGACGGCAAGGCGGCGCGGTATGCAGCTGGTACTCGCTGACGTCGACGCCGCGGCCGTGCACGACCTTGCCGCGGAACTGGGCGGCGATACCATCGCCGTTCCCACCGACGTCGCGGATCCGGCGGCCGTGGACGCCCTCGCCGACGCCGCCTTCGAAACCTTCGGCCGAGTCGATCTGCTGTTCAACAATGCGGGCATCATGCGGGCCGGGTTCATCTGGCAACTCGCTGAATCCGACTGGGACACCGTGCTCGGCGTCAACGTGAGAGGCGTCGTCAACGGAATCCGAGCGTTCGTCCCCAGAATGATCGACCAGGACGGCACCAGTCGTGTGGTGAACACCGCCTCCGTCGGCGGATTCGCACCAGGACCGATGATGTCGCCGTACAGCGCGTCGAAGTTCGCGGTGGTTGCCCTGACCGAATGCCTGCAGATGGAACTGGCGATGGTCGAAGCCCCGGTGTCCGCAAGCGTCCTCGCACCAGGACCGGTGAACACCTCCGTGTTCGAGAATCCCTACGGCCGGGTGTCGCACCCCGCAGTCGAGCGGATGGTCACGCAGATGCGGGACCTGCTCACCACGCACGGCCTCGACACGGACACCTTCGCCGATCGGGTCTTCGACGGCATCGATCGCGGCGACTTCTGGCTCGCACCGCAGGGGGACCACCTCGACGAGATGGTCAGAGAACACACCGCCGGCATCCTCGAACGGCGAGAACCCCTGATACGGGGCTCTTTTCGCTGACTTCGCCCCGTCTCCAGCCGGGACAGTCACCGCCGCAACCAGGGGAGGGGAAATCCTCCGGTCAGCCGATAGGGGATACAGCCCGGATCAATGACCTTCCTGGTCGCTGAGCGATTCTCCGTCGAGGGCCTTGACTCGCTTGCGCTCGAGGAGCACGAGTGTGGCGCCGCCGATGAGGCACACCACACAGATGATGGCGCCGATCACGGCCCAGCCTTCGAAACCGTAACCTGCTCCGACCAGTGTCGCCCCGAGCGCAGCGATTCCGGCGGCGATCAGGAAATACCCCGGCCAGTTGCGACTGTCGGTGATCGCTTCCCCGGCGTGCCCGCGGATGGTCCGCGCGTCGTCCTGGGGACGCTCGTTCTCTGAGGGGCCCTTCCCGGCCCCGGTATCCGGCTGATACGTCACTGCTGCCGACCTCCTGTGCTCATGTGACCTCGTCTATACGGACGATCCGGTGACGCACCCGGCTCATTCGTCGGGGTCATCGGATCCCGCCGATTCCTCGGCCAATTCAGGCGCGTTCTCCCGGGTAGCCATGCCACCGTCCTTGCCCTGATCTGCAGGACCGGGCCGGCCACCCTTGGGTGTGTCCCGGTCGTCGTTCGTGTCCTTCTGCATCTGAAATACGCTCCTAGGGTGGAGATCTCAGTGGGCGTTCCGCCGCCGCCGTACCACCAGCAGCACGAGGAGGAGGGAAGCGACGACGCCGACCGCTGCCACGCGTTGCGGTTGCTGCTTGAGCGTCTCGATGTCGTGGCGTGCGTGCGCCTTGGCCCGCGAGCCGATATCGATCTTCTTGTGCAGAGCATCGACGGTGGCGGCCAGTTCCGCCCGCTGTTGCTCGACCGGGGGGCTCGGCGTGGGGACCTCGCCGTTCGGCTGCTGTGCCTCGGTCATCGGAAGCCCTCCTTGACGGTGTCGACGTCCGCCCGGACGCTGCGGGTGGTCTGCTCCGGAACGGGAGGCAGCGCGTTCTTGGCGCGACGCCCGCCGACGGCTGCGGTGATCGACCCCGCGATGATCAGCACGGCGGCCACGATCAGGGCGGCGAGCCACGGTTCGAGGGCTGTGGAGAGCCCGAGCACTGCCGTGGCAACGAGCGTCGCCAAGCCGAACAGCAGCAGCAGAAGGCCCGCTCCCGACACGCCGACGCCGATACCGACCCGTGTGCCTTTCTCCTTGACCTCCGTCAGGGCGTGACTCACTTCGGTGCGGACGAGTTGCGACACCTGCTCGGTGAGCCGCTCGACGAGCTGCACGGTCGACAGATCGTCGACGTTGTCCGAGCGGCCCGCCGGGGTGGAACCGGGCGACCCGGTCCGATGCGCATCACTGCGATGGATGTCCGTCATGTCACTGCTCCTTTCGTACTCGAACGCCTACCCGGCTGCCGACAGCACGAAACGCCGAGGCCAGCGCGCGTCGGCGGTCTCACGTGTCCGAGGAGTCCTCGCCGCGGGCGCCTCGCCCCGATCGTCGCTGCATGTCGTCGATCAGTTTCGATGCGGTGACCTTGGTCAGGTCGTCGGGAACGGTCTCACCCAGCTCCTGAGCGAGAGTGTGCAGGTAAGACCGTTGTGGCCCGGTCATCGGTTCGTCTCCGGTGATCCAGTCGTCCGGATCCTTCTCGGGGGTCGGCGACGGTCCGGAGGATTGAGAGTCGGCCATGCCATTCCTGTCTGCTCGTTCGGTTCGGTTCGGGATTTTTGACCCGAGGACGTGGCATCCGAACGATTGCCCGCCGGCCGACATTCCGAAACGGCCGTATCTGCCGGAGGGGGAATTGGCGCCGCCCTCACTTGCGGTGTCGCCCCTGCAGTATGCGGGCGAACAACCACAGTCCGAGAAACAGGGCCACGGCCACGGCGGCGGCGACGACTCCGACGACGGGTGAGACGACGAAGCTGAAGATGAGCAGCACCACACCGATGAGCGCCATCGCCAGCGTGGTGATCCCGCAGATCGCCAGCCGGTGCGCCACGGCAACCAGGTCGTACAGGGCGTGCAGGCGGAACAGCATCCGGTGAATACCTACCGGGGCGACCAACAGCATGGTCGATGTCACCGAGAGGGCGACGGTGACGAGGTAGATGAGAACCTCGGCGTCCGTGAGCTCCCCGAACCTTTCCTGGAAGGGCAGCGTGAGAAGAAACCCGGTGAGCAGTTGGACCCCGGTCTGTACGACGCGTAGTTCCTGGAGCAGACCGTTCCAGTTCCGGTCCAGTCGTTGGGTCTCGGTCTCGTGGCGGGCGCGGAAATTCCAGTCCGCGTCATCGCGCTCCAGTCGGCCACTGTCCATCCGTCATCACTACTCTCTCGGCGTACCGAATTCGTTCATTCCGTGTGAATTCCGTACACCGCGTAAGCGGAGTGAATCACGGGTTGCGCAACATTGCGCACCCGAACGCCGCCAGGGGTGGTGCCGCGTTCGCGTCCCGCGTGGGCGTGGCCGTGCACGGCGAGGTCGACACCGAACTCGTCGATCGGTTCGCCGAGGAGATACGACCCGAGGAAGGGATAGATTTCGGGAGGCTCACCGTGCAAGGTGTCGGAGATCGGCGAGTAGTGGGTGAGGGCCACCCGGATGTCGGTCTCGAGGGTCGACAGGGCACGGCGTAGCTCCGCGGCGACCTCCACGGTATGACCGGCGAAGTCCTTCATCTGCCGCTCCCCGAAGGCGCTCGCGCATTTGCCCGCGAACCCGCCACCGAACCCCTTGATTCCCGCTACGCCGAGGGTCTGACCATCCACCGCCACGGTGGCAGTGGTTCCTTCGAGAACGGTGATGTCCCGGCTTTCGAGCAGTGCGGTGATCTCATCGGCGGCATCGCAGTGGTGATCGTGGTTCCCGAGAACCGCGATCACCGGAACGCCGAGATCCCGGAATTCGTCGGCGACCACCGAAGCCTCTTCGACGGTGCCGTGGCGGGTCAGGTCACCCGCGAGCAACAGCACATCGGCGTGTTCGTGGAGTTTGTCGAGTGCGGGACGAAGCAGACCGCGCGCATCCTCGGCCAGGTGCACGTCACCGACAGCTGCAATGCGCATCAGTCGAGTTCCTCTCGGCCTGCCGGTTCACGATTGTCCACGACCTGAACATCGTTGCGCACCGACATGGTAGGAAGGTGCTCGCGCACAACGACTTCCAGATCATCCCTGCGGTGGGCGCAGCTCACCTCTCCACTCAGATAGACCTGGTTCGCTCGCACCGAGATTCGCACGCCGAGTTCGGACGTGCGTGGGTCCTCCGCCAGCGCGCGCCGTAGATGCGCGACAAGGTACTGGGGCGGCTGCTCTTCCGGATTCATGCGCTCTCCTCCGTTGCCGGCGGCGACTGATGGCCACTGCCCGTGCCGTCGGAGATGTGAAGGTCACCGAGTAGTGCCAGAAAAGCTCGGGCGTAGGGTGATTCGCCGGCACTGAGCTCCACCTCCTGCCAATCGACCTGCTCGCGCAGATCTCGGGCGATACGCAGCAGCGGGACGAAGTCGCATCGGTGCGCGTCCAGCACGAGAAGTTTGTCGACCATGAGGTCGGTAGCACTGATCACCAGTGCCGCGGTGGGGCCGACCCGCATCCACGTCGCGCGTTCGAAGAGCTCGTCGGTGACGGGCTGGTAGTTGGGCCGGAAGACCAGATCGACCAGCACTTCACCGTCGTAGACCTTGACGAGCCAGTCCTCGGGCGGAACCACCCGGGTCATCCCGGCGGCTTCGAGGGCGCGCAGTGCGGACTCCGCGTCCTCCTCTTTCAGGAAGATGTCGACATCGTGATCGGACGGCGGTCCACCGCGCGCGTAGACGGCGCAGCCGCCGGCGACCGCGAACCTGATACCCGTGTCGTTCAGCGTGCTCACCACCTTGGTGAGCGTCTGGAGAAGTTCGGTCTCGTCCATGTCGAATCCGGTCGCTTTCTGCCCGGGCAGCCTCCGATGCGGAAGATCGGCGTGCGTGCTGTTCACACCTCCTGTCCGCTACGGGTGCCCCGACTCTCGCCGCGCGAAACGTGGCGGTGTGAGGGACCCCCGGCACGGGTATTACGGGACTTCCGAGATCCGGGTGCACGAGTGTCGGGGCAGGTGACGGTTAAGGGGAGTACATGCGGTTGCGGCACAGTGACCCGTGCGGGCCGGGGTTTCTCGTACGACGCACCCGACGGCGCGGCCGGAGTGTCGGACGAGGACCGAGCGCGGATCGACGCACTGGTCATCCCGCCCGCGTGGCGTAAGGCGTGGATCTGCCCGCGCCGCAACGGCCACATCCAGGCAGTCGGACTCGATGCTGCCGGTCGCCGCCAGTGCATCTACCACGAGCAGTGGCGGCAGGAACGGGACGAGGAAAAGTTCGACCGGGTGCTGACCATGGCGTCACGTCTGCCGGAACTGCGGGAACGGGTCGATGCGGACCTGTGCCGCCGCGGCCGTGGGCGGGAACGGGTGGAGGCGGTTGCCTTGCGGCTGCTCGACCGCGGGGTCCTCCGGATCGGCAGCGAGGAGTACGCCGAAACCAACGGGTCCCGCGGGGTCGCCACCCTGCTGCGGAATCATGTGGCCGTGAAGGGCGGGGAGATTCGACTCGACTTTCCGGCCAAGAGCGGAGTGCAGCGCACCCTGACCATCGAGGACGGTCCGCTCGCGACGGCGATCCGGTCGTTGCTGCGCACCGGGGCGCCGTCGGATCGGCTGTTGGTCTACCGGAAGGGGGACCGCTGGACGGAGGTGCATGCCGACGACATCAACGCGCGCTTCAAGGAGGTGGCGGGGGAGAAGTACACCGCCAAGGACCTGCTCGGGAATACACCGCAGATCGCCCGCACGTCCTATGTCGACCCTCGGGTCATCACCGCCTACCAGTCGGGACGGACGATCGGTGGGGCGCTCGCGCGGGCACGCAAGACACGCACGGAGGATGCGGAGCGAGCGTTGGTCGAACGCGCCGTGATTCGTCTTCTCGCCCGATGACACCGCAGCACGCTCGGTGACACCGAAAAAAGGGGCCTGCCCATCCTCTCGGATGGGCAGGCCCCTTTACTTCGGTTGCGGTCAGCGGCGGGCGGCGGTGCGTCCGGTGACCAGCTTGACGAGGAACAGGAGAATCACGGCCCCGAGGAGGCAGGTGAAGAAGCTGAACCAGAGACCGCCCCCTTCGACGTCCACATTGAGCAGTTTGAGGAGGAAACCACCGAGCAGTCCGCCGATGATGCCGACGACGATGTTGAGGAGGATGCCCATCTGAGCATCGGTCTTCATGATCTTGCTGCCGATCCAGCCGGCGAGTCCGCCGATGATGATCCAGCCGATAATTCCCAGTCCTAGCACGGAAGTGTCCTTTCGGAAGCGAGCGAGCCCGGTTCGGCCGGGATCACTCGGTCAGGTGACGCTCGAATAGGTGACGCGTGGTCGGGTCGGACAGAAATGCCGACGATCAACGAGCCTGCGCCGCGGCCTGCTTCTCCGAGTGTGCGCCTTCGTTGGCGAGTGACCCACCCGAATTTTCGAGATGAGCGCGAACGAACCACTGGAACTTCTCGAGTTCGGCGGTCTGCCCGATCAGCAGGTCCTCGGTGATGGGGTCGATATCACCGAATTCTTCGATGGCCTTGCGATTGTCCTCGATGACGCCGGTGTAGACGAGATCGAGCGCGGCGAGGTGCGCCTGGGCGGTGTCGCGGCCGACCGAGTAGTCGTCCCACGTACGGTCCCGTCCGATGGCCGCGGGTGTGCCGTCCGGTGACTTGCCCAGGGCGGCGATACGCTCGGCGGCCGCATCCGCGTATCCGCGGACCAGTTCGACCTGCGGGTCGATCATCTCGTGGACGCCGATGAAGTTCGGCCCCACCACGTTCCAATGGATGTGCTTGAGCGTCAGGTGCAGATCGTTGTAGGCGCTGAGCCGTTTCTGCAGGGTGTCGGCGACTTGCGAACCCTGCTCCGCGGACAGGCCTGGCACGGTGAATTTCGACATTCTCGATCCTCTCGTTCGCTACTGCCGTGTACCGGCAACGGTGTCGGTTGCGCGGGGGACGTCGTTCAGGACGACGAGTCGGCGGTCTCGGTGGCGGTGTGCTCGAACATCCACTCGAGCCGGTTCTTCAACTCTTCCGTCGACAACGTCCAACTGCCGGCCCGGGTCGATCCGGCGGGCGTGGTCACCGCGTACCCCCAGGCCGCAGCCGCGAACCAAGTATGTGAACCCGCCCACCGCAACTACTGTGCTCCATCACGCCCGTCGTCCTTCCCGATTTCTGGAACCTCTCGTCGGAAGAACCGGGGTTCTTCCGTGTTCCCTTCAGATTCGAACGATACGACCGTACAACAAAATCTATATCTGTCAAAACAGATCTTGTGCAGATCTTGTGTGGGGTGCGCATGCGAATGTCTTCTGATTGCGACGACAAGGTGGTGGCGGCCCAAAAGATTTCGATTCGGCAACCTCTGCGCGCAAATGGCGCCCATTCCGCGTTTCGAGACCCTATCTTCGGGGGAATCGACAGCGACACGGTCGTGTCCGGTGTTCGTAGGAGGCGCAATGCTCAACGTAACTCTGCTGGTGGGGCTGCTGGGATCGAGTCTGTGGGTGGCGGCCGCGCTCCAAGGCATGGCCGACCGGAGGTCGGTGCGATGAGCACCGGAGATACGCTGGCACGCTCGACGGATCGGGGCCTGCGCTCCGGGACCGTGCGATGGTTCAACGAGGATCAGGGGTTCGGATTCATCGCCCCCGACGACGGGTCCGAGGATGTGTTCGTGCACATCTCCGAAATCGCCGGAGACGGCCATCGCTGCCTCGCCGACGGGCAAAACGTGAGGTTCGAGGTGTGCCGGACGGCGACGGGGGACCAGGCGCGCAACGTGCGGATCCGCTGAAGGGCCGGTTCGCGACAACGGGGTGCGGTCCGGGTTCGGGTTCACACCACCCGGGCGGGGTAACCGGCGGGGTGACGACACAGCCGAACTCGACCCTTCGGAGGCAACAGTGAGCGAACATGCCCCGCACACCATCGACTACCCCGGCCACACCGCCGAGATGGCCGACCAGCCGCAGGACGAGATGCGCGCCTACCGCGGCAGAGACCTGCTTGCGGGCAAGAAGGCCCTGATCACCGGGGGCGACTCGGGCATCGGCCGGGCAGTCGCCGTCGCCTTCGCGAAAGAGGGCGCCGACGTGGCCATCGCCTATCTCGAGGAGAGCGACGACGCCGGCCACACCGCTGAACTGGTCGCGGCCGAGGGCCGGAAGTGCCGCGTCTTCCCCGGTGACCTGGCCGACCCGCAGCACTGCCGTGACGTCGTCGAGCGCACGGTGTCCGAGTTGGGCGGACTCGACGTCGTCGTGAACAACGTGGCGTACCAAGAGCCCGTCGATGACTTCCTCGACCTGTCCGACGACCAATGGCGCCGCACGTTTTCCGTCAATATCGACAGCTTCTTCCACGTGACCAAGGCCGCTGTCCCACACCTGGCCCCCGGCTCGGCCATCATCAACACCGGTTCGGTGAACGGGCTGCGTGGCAACAAGTCGCTGATCGACTACTCCGCCACCAAGGGTGCGGTGAACGCACTGACGTACTCGTTGGCGCAGGCACTGCTCGAGCGGGGAATCCGTGTCAACTGTGTCGCCCCCGGCCCGGTCTGGACACCGCTGATTCCTGCCACCATGGACGAGGAGAAGGTGGCGGACTTCGGCAAACAGGCCCCCTACGGGCGGGCCGCGCAACCGGACGAGATCGCCCCCTCGTACGTGTTCTTCGCTGCGGGTCTGCTGTCGTCGTACTACAGCGGGGAGGTTCTCGCACCGCTCGGCGGCGAGACAATGCCCGGTTGAACCACCCCTGGCCCGGCGAAGTCACTGGTGTGCTCTCGCGGCACAGGCGTTGTCCCCGTTGCCGGAGCGGCGCACACTGAGATCGATGCCGGCTTGCGTGGCCGCAGGCGATGGAGGAGACGATCGTGGAGTTGCATACCGTGGCGATCGACAAGCCCGACGACATGAATGTGATCGTCGGGCAGGCCCATTTCATCAAGACGGTCGAGGATCTGCACGAAGCACTGGCTGGAGTAAGTCCGCACCTGCGGTTCGGGGTGGCGTTCTGCGAGGCGTCGGGTCCCCGCCTCGTGCGCTGTTCGGGCAACGACGACCGTCTCGTCGAGTTGGCCACGCGCAACGCGGTCGCGGTCGGTGCGGGCCACTCCTTCTTCGTGTTCGTGGAGGAGGGTTATCCGGTCAATGTGCTGAACACGCTCAAGCAGGTGCCCGAGGTGTGCGGCATCTTCTGCGCTACGGCCAATCGGGTCGAGATCATCGTGGCCGAGACGGAACTCGGAAGGGGCATCGCCGGAGTGATCGACGGGTTCACACCTGCCGGCGTCGAGACGAGTGCCGACGTTGCCGACCGTAAGGCTCTCCTCAGGACCATCGGGTACAAGCTCTGAGCGTCGAGTCACATCTCGTCGGCGCACCCTGAGCGTGAGGACGACACGCGCACAGTGACCACTGTTGTCGCCATGTCGGTGTGTATCGGCCTGGCCGACGAGGATCGCCGTCGACATCGTCGACTAGCGTTGGACTGCCTGTTCATCACACAGGTGGCGGGATGGTCGTGAGCGGTTCGTTACCGGCCGGACAATCGGCGGGTTCAGATAGTTAACGCGTCGTTTCTACTGTCGCTCGAAATGCCGAAGCATCCAGTTCGGCACCGTCCCACAAGGAGAGCCACGTTGTCCTACGTCAAGCCATCCGACTTGGTCACGGCGATGATCGATGCCGGTGCGTCCAAGGTGTTGATGTCCACACGCGACACCGTGATTCGCGCCTATATGGGAGGCGCGATACTCGCCCTCGGTGCGGTCTTCGCCGTCACGATCGGCGTGCAGACCGGCCAGCCGCTCATCGGTGCGCTGCTCTTCCCCGTCGGTTTCTGCATGCTGTACCTCCTCGGCTACGACCTGCTCACCGGTGTCTTCGTGCTCGCCCCGATGGCCTGGCTCGACAAGCGGCCGGGGATAACCGGTGTCGGGGTGTTACGGAACTGGGGACTGGTGTTCCTCGGCAACTTCCTCGGCGCGTTCACTGTCGCCGTGATGATGGCGATCGTCTTCACCTATGGATTCGCAACCGAGCCCAACCAGATCGGCGAGGCCATCGGCCATCTCGGCGAATCGCGCACACTGGGTTACGCCGAGTACGGTGCCTCAGGCATGCTGACCCTGTTCATACGCGGCGTCCTGTGCAACTGGATGGTGTCGACGGGGGTTGCCGGGGCAATGATCGCCACCGACATCCCCGGCAAGGTCATCGCAATGTGGATGCCCATCATGCTGTTCTTCGCAATGGCATTCGAACATTCCGTCGTCAATATGTTCCTGTTCCCCTCGGGTCTGCTGCTCGGCGGCGACTTCACCCTCCTCGACTACCTGATCTGGAACGAAATCCCCACCGTGCTCGGCAACCTGGTCGGCGGATTGATCTTCACCGGCCTGGCCCTGTACCTAGCGCATCGGCGCACCGCACCCACACCCGTTGTCGCCCGCGACGCAGAGCTCGAGACCCTCTGAACACCGCGGGGCGCGGGTCTACGGCAATTTCTCGATGGTCACCCAACTGGGGTCTATGCCCGCTCGGAAACCCCTCCACGATGGGCGGTGGAGCCGCCGGTCCGGGGTGAACTCGCGGTACTCGACGGTGCCGACGAGGAGCGGTTCGACCCAGCGGGCGTGGCGGGCAAGCTCATCGGGGACCTGGTTGTCGAACGGACTGGTGGGGCGTTCGAATGGTCGGAGCAGCGCAAGCGTCCGCCGCCGGTCGGCTTCACTGAAGCCGGAGCCGACCTCCCCGACGAACACCAAGCCGACCCCATCTCGGTGGGCACCGACGATCAGCGACCGCAGCCCACCGCGGCCGGTCGCCTCCCACCCACCGACGATCACCTCTGCGCTGTTGAGGAGCGGGGTCTTCACCCAGTCCGGTGAGCGGCGTCCAGGGAGATACGGCGACGTCACCTTTTTCGCGACGATCCCGTCGAAACCGTGCTCGTCGGCCACCTCGAGCATTGCCTCGCCATCGACGTCGACCCAGTACGGGGCCACATGCACGACCTCGCCTTCGAGACCGGCGTCGGCCAGGAGCTGGCGGCGCTCGACGTAGGGCCAGCGCAGGATCGGCGCCCCCCGGTGCGCCATCAGATCGAAGACGCAATATGCCAGGCCAGTCGCGGCAGCGACGATCTCGCCGTCGACTACCACGCCACGGCCCGCGTCTACGTCGGAGAGTCCGACGGCGATCTGCGAGTACTCGGCGGTGATGTCGGCACAGTTGCGGCTGAACAGATTCACGGAGTCTGCCGTGACCGTGGCGACGGCGCGGATGCCGTCGAACTTCATCTCCACCGCCCAGTCGTCCCCGCCCGGGGGAGGGCCGAGCGTCGCCAACATCGGTTTTACCGGGCGCAGAGGCAGTGCGGGCCGATGGATTGCCACCCTCCCGATTCTGCCCCCGTACTCAGCCGACGGCAGTGCCCCCGGCGCGCGAAAGCCGGGCGAAGAGATGGACGGGCACACCGCCGCATACCGAGCGGTGTGCCTTCTCGACCATCCGGCAGGTCACGCCATCTCGGGGACGTGCAGGTGGGCGATGGCGAGCTCGAACTCGCACGTGTCGAGCACCTCGGCGTTCGCCTCGCGGGCTGTTTCGTCGCGGATGCTGTCGACGCGTTCCCTGTTACGTTCCATCGCTTCGGCGCTGTCGAACGTCAGCGACGACACCCCGCGACCTGCGGCATGATCGAGCATCAGGCTGGCGCTGCAGAATCCGTCGAGTTCCTCCATCTTGGGTAGAGCGGCCATTTTCCACATGTCGACGCCGCGGTCCATGTGGGCCGGCTCGGTCTTGATCCACGTCACGCGGCAGCAGGCCCCGCGCTCCGAATGGTGGTCGCGATGCATGACCGCGATGTCCCACCGCGACACCTCGGTGGTGCCGTGGAAAATTTCGGCGGCGGTGTCACGCAGATTCTGCACCGGTCCCTCGCTGGCGCGTAGAGATTCCTCGTCCCGCCACGAACTGGTCGCGATGCATCGGCCCGAATCACGATCGACGAGAAGGGACATACCGAGACAGCCCTCGATGTCCGCCAGTGCGGGCATCACAATGTCCCGAAAGTGCTTGATCCCGGCGTCGATGTACGACGGGTGCGAATGAATTGTGGTTGAGCGTGCGAACACGATCGGCACCTTTCTCCTCGGGGCGGCGCCGACACGGCGTCGCCGGTCATTCCCCGTGTTTCACACTGCTCTTCCAATCCGCCGGAGGCAATGGGCGGCTCCGCCGCCTGTGCGCCTTTTTGGTTGTCCCAGCTACCAGAAAGGCGCACGGGCGCGGAGCGCCTCTGCTTCATTGGCCGGGGTCGGGTCGCGCCTGCAGCACCGGCGCGGCGGCTGCGAGCAGCGCGTTGCGGTCGCGGTTCAACGGGGGATAAATCCGTTGGGTGTTGATGGTGACTTTGGTGGCTTTGGCCTGCGCACCGTGCGCCACCACCTGGCGATCCCATCCCTCGGTGTACACCGCGCCCGCCGGTCCGAGGTCGAGAACAGTCGCGTACCAAGGTATCCGGAGCGGCATCATCGGCTCTCCGAGTAGATCACCGATCACGTTGTAGCCCGCGTAGCGGCCCATCGGACGCCCGTGCTGGCACGACATCACCGACAGGTGGTCGTCGTCCACCCATGCCGCGGCGACGTCCCCGGCGGCGAATACTCCGGGTGAGCCGAGAACTCGCAGATAGTCGTCGACCGGCAGGCGACCCAGCCGGTCGCGGTCCCCGGCGAGCTGGGCGGTCAGCGGATTTGCCCGCATGCCCGCGCACCAGACGACGGTGCCCGCGGCCAGCACCTCTCCGGACGAGAGCGTCACGCCGTGCTGGTCAACGGCGGCGACGCCGACGCCGGTCATCGTTTCGACCCCGTTCTCGGACAGCGCCGCTTCGATCACCGGTCGCGCCGACGCCCCCATGTCGGAACCGACGTAGGGGTTGTGGTCGATCAGCACCACGCGCGGGTCGAGGTTGCGTTCGGCACTCAGTGTCGTGAGCATCCCGGGCAGTTCCGACGCCGTTTCGATGCCCGTGAGACCGGCGCCGACGACCACCACGGTCGCCGCGCTCACGTCCGCTTCGCCGTCGGACAGAGCGGCCAGATGGCGTTGCAGCTTCAGTGCGCCGTCGTAGGTGTCCACGTCGAAGCCGAATTTCCGCAAACCGGGGATATCGGGTTTCGCCACCCGACTGCCCAGTGCCATGACCAAGCGGTCATATTTCTGCGTGGCGCCCTGCCCTCCGCTATCCGCGACGGTGACGGTGCGCGCCGTGGTGTCGATCGCCGTCACCTCGGCGGTGATGTGCCCGACGTCAGCCGGGTCGAGCAGGTCGCTCAGCGGAATGCGGCACGCGCTCAGGTCTGCCTCGTAGTTGCGGACCCGGATGTCGTGAAATGGCAGCTTGCTGATCACTGTGACATCGACGGTGCCGGTCGCGTCGAGTTCCTCGAGTCGCCGCGCCGCCCCCAGCGCGGCCCATAAACCGGCGAATCCCGAACCGAGGACGAGGACGCGGCCTGAATCAGTCACCCCGATATCGTGTCAGGTCGTGGCCGGGGCGACCGTTGATTCGCATCATGCGTGATCATGGGTCCTGTCGGCCGTCGGCCACACGCCGTAGGCTCCGTGCAGCGTGAGGGGCGGTCAGTGGGCCCGTTTCTCGGCGGCGTCGGCGATGTCGTCGAGGTCGCGCCGGATCGCCTTCGTGGTGGCCTTCAGGGCGAAGGAGCCGAAGATCTTCATCATGAATCGCGAGAACGCGCCGAGGTCGTTCGCTTCTGCGGAGAAGTGAAAGGTCAGGGTGGTGCCGTCACCGGCAGGGGACAGGGTGAACACGGTCGTATAGTTCGCCCCGTGGGAGGCAGCCTTCACCACGGTGCGCTTCTCCGGGTCGATCTCCGCTACCCACATCTCTTCGGTCGACGACTTGCCGAACAACACCCGGGTTTCCCGCCACCGGGTGCCGACTTCGTACTTCGTCGAGTCGAGCCGTTCGAGCTTCTCCACCCCGCTCAGCACCGACTCCGCGTTGTCCAGGTCGGTGAGGACTGCCCAGACCGCGCTTACGGGCGCATCGATCGTTCGACTCAACTGGATTTCCGAAGCTGACATGAGTGTTCCGTTTCTTCGAGCAATCGCCGAATGTTTCCCGGGCAACGGTAGGCGATCATTCGCCCTTCGGCTGCTACATGCTGGGCCCGAGGTGCCGGGCGAGGGTGCGGTAGCCGAGTTCGTGAAGGTGGTGATGTTCGGGCCACAGGGTGCGGGTCCAGGCCGGGTCGGTGTGAGCTGATGTGATCGCGGCGGTGGTGGAAGCGTGCAGGTCGAACTCGAGGTCATGGCAGAGTTCGGCGACGGCAACCGGGTCACGGGTGTCGGCGATCCGCCCGATCGTGTGGGCAACTTGTTCGTCCGCGTCGCGCAGGATCCGCCGATACGAACGCGGAAGCACGGTCCACAGCACGACAAGCGCCATCGCCACGCCGAGAAGGGTTTCGAGGAGCCGATCCCGGGTGACGACACCGAGGTCCATGTGCGTCCCCAGGCTCCCGACGACCAGGGCGAGCGGCGTGATGAACACCATCGCCACGCCGTAGTTGCGGACAAGGAAAGCTTCCGTCCCCGCCATCAGGAGAGCCACGACGAGAACCAGCGCGGCGGCCGTCAGGTCGAGTGTCGCCAGCACCGCCAACAGGCCGAGACCGAGCACGGTGCCGAAGAAGCGGTGAAGGCCGCGGTACGTTCCCAGTACGCGATCCGGGCCCTGGTGAAGGATCATCGCCGCGGTGATCACCGCCCAATCGGGCCGTCTGACATCGAGACTCAGCGCCAGGAGACCGGCGGCGGGGCACGCCACCAGCAGCCGAGCGACGATGGTCCAGGATCTGCCCCGCGGATGAGCCGCCCGCCCGAGTCGGTAACGAATCGACGGCCTGGGCAGCGGTACCTGTGGTCGCAGATCGTCGGTGTCCGAGGCGTGGTCTGCGTCGCGACCGTCCACCATGGACGCACACCGCAAATGAGCGGCATGCAGGGCGCGGGTCAGCGCGTGATCGCGACCGACGAGTGCGGCGTCGTGCAGACACTGCCACGCGGCGTGCAGCGCCCGCACCGCGTCCCGGCGTGAAGTCGGTGATGAACTGTCGGAGAGCGCGGCACCGACGGCGGCGGCCGCTGCCGCGACCGCGGCCCGCTCGGGGTTGCGACGACGCACCAAGAACCCGGACATCGAGACGAGCAACGCCGATGCCGCTCCCGAAGCCGTCCAGGCCAGCACCTCCGTCGTAGACACACCGAGAGCGGGCAGCGACGACGCGATCTCCACGGTCAGCAGGGGAAGGAAGGCGCCGGGGGCTCCGAGTCGCAGGCCGTCGACGACGAAGGCGCAGACGGCGACGACGACGGTCATCGTGAGGATCAGCACCGTTGCCCACAGCGCGGAATTCCCCAGTGCGGAGTTCCCCGCGGCCGCCGCTGCGTGGACCGGTGCGCCGACTGCGGCGCCCACACCCGCCAGGAACACCAGTGCAGCGGCCGCGATCGACACCACCCGCCACCGCACGCGGTACGCCCGGCCCTCGCCGTAGACGACGGCGAACGCGCCCAGCGTGGCCGTCGCTGCGACCGCAGAGTGTCCGAGCGCAATCCCGGCGAGGGCGGGCAACGCCGCCGCCACCCCGGCGCGCACCACACCCGGCCACCGCCGGCCCTGGCCGGCAACCCCGAGGAGTAACGATCGTGCCGGGGCCGGCGCAGGAATCTGCACATCGTGTTCCCGCGACGCGGTTCCCTGGTTCTGCGCTCCGACCGACACGACGACACAGAATACGAGCGACCGAGTGCGTCGAGGTAGTCGATGAGTTGTTTCTCTCACCCTCGGTAGGTGCGGTCGACACGCCAACCGGACGATGCGACCCTCCGACTACAACCGGGGGTCCACGGGCTCGGACTCGAGCGCAAGAACCGCGAACACCGGTTCGTGCACTCGCCACAGCGGGTCGCCTTCCGCCAGCCGGGTCAGCGCCTCGAGCCCGAGCGCCTGCTCGCGCAGGGCCATCGATCGTTTGCGGCCCAGAGACCGGTCGCGGAGCACGTCGAGATTGTCGGTGTAGTCGGGACCGTAGATGATCCGCAGGTACTCCTGCCCCCGCACCTTGATGCCCGGCTGAATCCTTCTGTGTGCCAGTTCCGCGGGTGCCTGGCCGACCGGCTTGACCACCATGCCTTCACCGCCGGCATCGGTCAGTCGTGACCACCAGGCGGTGGCGGCGTCCCGGGACGCATCCGAGGTGAGATCGACGAACACGTGTCGGGTGGCGGTGACGAGGGGATCGTCCAGCATCGCCAGCTTGGCGAGGTGCCAGGAGTGCGGTTCGGTGACCGCAGGCGCCCGGCCCTCGCAGGCGAGGATCTGGAACGGGGCCAGTCGCACGCCGTCCAGTCCGGTCACCGGCCAACAGTATCGGGCATATGCTTTCCGGAACCGATCGGCGTTGACCGCACGGGTTCGGGTGCGGGCCAGCAGCTCCCCGACGTCCAGACCGCGGGCGGCGGCGCGCTCGAGTGCGGCGATCGCCTCCGGCAGCGCTGCACCAGCAGCAGCCCCGACCGATGCGTACTGGCTGCGGATCAGCTCACCCGCCTTCGCCGACCAGGGCAGCAGTTCACAATCGAGTACCAGCCACGATGACTCCAGGTGGTCCATCAGCGGCCCGCATGCGGCGCGTAGCCGGTCGACCAGTTCACTCATCGTGGCCGCATCGTCGAAGAACGGGCGCCCCGTGCGGGTGTAGACGATGCCCGAGCTGCCGTCGGTGACGCCGATCCGCTTCGCCGCGGTTGCCGCATCGCGGGCCAGCACGGCGATCGCCCGGGAACCCATGTGCTTCTCCTCGCACACGAGCTCGGTGACGCCGTCGGACGCGAACTCGGCGAGGGCCTGCGCCGGATGCTCCAGATAGCCGTCGAGGTTCGAGGTGGCCGGTGGGGCCATGGTCGGCGGCAGGTACACCAGCCAGCGCGGGTCGACGGCGAATCTGCTCATGATCTCGAGGGCAGCGGCGGTGTTCTCCTCGCGCACCTTGATGCGCCCCTTGGTGTACCGAACTCGATGTGCCGCGTTCCGCGCACGTCGTCGATGGACAGCTGGCCCGGATCGCGCTGTGCCGGGGGATCCGACCTGGTCGAGCCGGTGGTGAGGGGGCGCACCGGTTCGAACCACACCCGTTCCGCCGGTACGGAAACTATTTCTCTGCTCGGGTAGCGCAGGGCGGTCAGCTTGCCGCCGAAGACGACGCCGGTGTCGAGGCAGAGCGTGTTGTTGCTCCATTCGGCCTCCGGCACCGGGGTGTGTCCGTAGACGACGACGGCGCGGCCGCGATAGTCCTGGGCCCACGGGTAGCGCACCGGCAGTCCGTACTCGTCGGTCTCGCCGGTGGTGTCCCCGTACAGGGCGAACGAGCGCACCCGGGCGGACGCGCGGCCGTGATAGGCCTCCTTCAACCCGGCGTGCGCGACCACCAGATTGCCACCGTCGAGTTCGTAGTGGCTGATCAGGCCGTCGATGAAGGCGTGGGCGTTCCTGCGGAAGTCGTCGGGTTCCGCGGCGAGCTGGTCGAGCGACTGCTGCAGCGTCTACTTAAATCTCATACTATATGCCACTGATGTGGCCGATGTCGGAGATGTACGTACTTCACGGCTACCCGTAACGCCCTGTGATGCTGCGGGTTTGACCGTGTCCCACACCGACGCTTGAGGTGCAGGAACAATCTTTTTCTGATTCACCCCCGCCTGTGGTGTCGCTGTGGGAACACTGCGGCGGACCCGGCGATGACGCGGGCGGCTCGGGGTGGGACTTTTCTTGTCGCGGCACTGCCGGACCGGCGCATGCTCGGCGATCCGGATCTGTGGGTTCTGTCCGCGCTTGTGAACGACTCTGCGGCGCCCGAGGAGTGCACGTTTGGCGAGGTTCACAGCGGCTACGTGGTCGCGATTGCCGCCGACCTTGCACCGTGCGCACCATGCCCGGTGGTAGCCGCCCGGGCGGGAGAGGGTGTCGTTGCAGCCCGGGCACAGCGCCGACGTGCCGCGGGCCGGGACGGACACCACCGTCACGCCGACCCCTGCGGCGGTGTGTGCGAGAGCGTCGACGGCCTTGCGGCGGGCGGACTGCGCGGCCCGGTTGTTGTTCACCCGGCCATGACCCCGGGTTTCGAGGGTGGTGAGGTCTTCGACCCCGATCACCTTCGCACCGGCCGCGGCGGCGTAGTCGGTCACTTCCCGGCCGAAGTGGAAGGCGAGTTCCCGGTTGATCTTGCCCCGTTTGACACCGACCGCGGTGCGGTGGGCGTCGAGGACCGCGATCTTGTTTTCCAGGTTGGCGCGCACCTCGGGTGGTGCGGTCGCGGCGAGCCGCGTCAGTCGTGCGGCTTTGCGGTGCAGGCGTTGGCCTTCCGCTTGGAGGCGGGCCAGTCTGATTCCCAGGCCCCGGTCGTCGTAGGTGAAGCCCCGGTAGTCCGAGACCAATCCGTCGGGGCTTTCGGTGACGATGGCGGCTGCTCCGAGGGTGGCCAGTGACCAATCCACTCCCACCGCGGTTGATCCCGACGTCAGATCGGGCGCTGGAATAGATTCGGTGGCAGCGCAGCGCAGCAGCAGGCCTCGGTGGTCGAGGACGAGGGTCGGCAGATGCCAGTCGGTGATTGCTCTGGTGTGCAGGTGTGGTGGGATCGCGGCGATCAGGCGGACCCGCCGCCAGTGCGCCCGCCCGGCCGGGGCCTCATGCGTGGGAAGTTTCACCGTCAACGTCATGACGGCGTCCGTGACGGCGATCTGGGAGAGTTGATGATCGGCGGCGGAGAGCATGGCCATCATCGATGTCTGCGGTGGTGTCTGCACGTCGGTGATCCGCAGGCGTTCATGGCTCGCATCCCCGGCCCGGCGGGAGCGGGCTGCGAGTTGCCGTGCCACGCCGCGCGCGAAGCCGGACGGCACACACTCACCGGCCGTGGTGGGCGGCGCCAGTCGGCCGGTGACGGGGTCGAACCTGGCCGACAGCGAACCGATGGCGTTGTCCCGGTAAGCCAGGGTGCGTAGAGTGCCGATCGCCTGGGAGGTGACCACCCGGGTTACTCGCGAGGGCACGTACATACCGGGGGGATAGGTCGGGGTCCAGCCCAGCCGCGCTGCAGCGACATGCCCCTGTGCCGGGAGCTTCCGGCCTTGACCATCGCGTCCGGCGGCGAGGGCATCGAAGGAGGCTGGTTGCCACAGCCTCGACACCAACTCCGATTGCGCGGCGCCGATCAAGTCGAGCAGCCACCGGACACGAAGGTCGATGTCGTCGAGCCCGAGCGGGGCGCCGGTAGCGTCGTCGACCGCCGCGTACGGGCGGGTCGTGTACGAGAACTGGCGCGGCACGGTACATCCAGCCTCGGCAACGGTCACCTCGCCCCGCCGAGTACGAGAGTCAGCGATGCGCGCGGTGCCTCATTCTTCGGACAGCAGCAATGTCCTGTTCCATCGCAAGGTCCAGCGTGCACCCACCAGGTACGGTCATCGTGGGGGTTCACTCCGACCACCCGCAACTCCGGATCTTCCGCTGCAGCTCCCTTGACGAAGTCTTTCGACGCGCGGAACACGATGTCGTCGACGGTGACCATCTCGTCGTTGTTGAGCCGCAGCTTCCCGGCGCCTTCTGCGTGTCCACCGTCTTCATCGAGTTACCCCCGCAAACCGTGCTGCCGCATCGGCCGAGAAGACGGCGTTGATTCAGCCTCGACCGCAACTGATAGAACCGGCCCGAAAACGACGCCAGCAACGCCATGAAGTCATCGATCAACTCTTCCCTCCACCGATGTGTCGCCATGCTCCCGCAGGACCTCGACCGTAACCCCGACCACCGACAAGTAGCCTCGATCCAGGCGACACCGACCTGGCCAACCGATCCCGCAACACCACCCGCACCACCGTGAAAGTGACCCTTGGCAGCGTCGTCGAGCATCCGGTCCAAACCCGCCCGCATTCCCACACACCCGAACCGCGATCCTTCTACACCCGATACACGACCCCGGAAGGCGCTCTCGCGCAACATCTTCTCCCGATCGGCGAGCGAGGACTCCTACCCAGTCGAGCCGGACACCCGGCGGTACCACGCTTCCACCCGATCGACCGAAGCGTTGTCAGTGGCAGGTCGGCCGAGATAGGCGTCGAGGTCAGCGCGGTCGAAGACTCGTTGACCGAAACCCTGTACACCGGGAGGGCAGCCGGCCTTCCGACGCGGCCTTGCGAACTCCCACGACTGACAGTTCAGCTACACCGCGGCCTCACCCATTCACATGAAACGGAGAGTAGCAGACAGGATTAGGGGGTATCAGAGACGACGTCAACTGTTGAGAGCCTTCGCGGCCCATCTTCGGCAGCGATCGTCGAAGTTCCTTGTGCTGCCTTCGGATCACGTGCGCCCCGAAGTCGCGGTCCGATCGGGCCTGGTTGCGTGCGATTGCGACGTCGTCGGGGACGTCGAGCACGATCGCGTCCACCAGGACGTCGTGAGACTTGGCCAGATCGATCAACGCCTTGCGTGATTCACGCTGCACGTTCGTGGCGTCGACGACGGTGAGCAGGCCCCGACGCAGCCGAGTTGCGGCAATGTAGAGCAGCACGTCGAAGGCATCGGACGTTGCCGCCTGGTCGTTCTGGTCGTCGGCGACCAGGCCGCGGCAGAAGTCGGACGACAGCACCTGAGTGGGCGCGAAATGGTGGGCAGCGAACGTCGATTTTCCGCTTCCCGAGACTCCGACGAGCACGACCAGCGACAGCGCCGGCACCGAGATATCAGACATCGGCGCCGCCCACCCGGGTGAAGACCGCCATCTGAGTGGGGGAACCGACCGCGGGGTCGTCGTCACCCACCGGGCGGAAGTCGACGGTGTAACCGAATTCTTCACCGACATGGTCTGCCCAAGAACCGAATTCGGCGCGGGACCACTCGAAGCGATGGTCGGGGTGGCGCATACCCCGAAGGTCGGCGTAACGCACGTTGTACTCGGAGTTCGGGGTCGTCACGATCACATGCCCGGGCCGTGCCGTGCCGAACACCACCTGCTCGAGTGCGGGCAGCCGCGGCGGGTCGATGTGCTCGACAACCTCCATCAGCACTGCCGCGTCGTAGCCGGCGAACCTTCTGTCGGTGTAGGTGAGCGCCGCCTGGAACAGCTGCAGACGTGCGCGGCGCCGCTCCGGCATCCGATCCAACCGCAACCGGCGTCCCGCGATCGTCAACGCTCTCGTCGACACGTCCACACCGGCGATCTCGGTATAGCCGGGATCGTCCAGCAGCGCGGAAACGAGTTGACCGGACCCGCATCCGAGGTCGATGACCGTGCGAGCGTCCAGCTCGTCGAGCACTCGAAGGACCGCCTCACGCCGAAGCAAGTTCAGCGGCGGCGGGACCGAGGTGTCCGGCGCGGTCACCGTGTCGTTGTCGGGCTCTTCGTCGACCGGCGGTTCCAGCTGCTCCTCCATATCGTCGCCGAGTTCGGCGAGTCGCTCGAAGGCGGCGCGAGTGAGTGCGGACTGGTGCCGCAGATAGCGGCGGGTGATCAGCGTCCTTTCGGGGTGCTCGGTGAGCCAGGATCCGCCGGCCCGGATCAGTTTGTCGACCTCGTCGGAGGCGACCCAATAGTGTTTCGCGTCATCGAGCACGGGAAGCAGCACGTAGAGGTGATTGAGTGCGTCGGCGAGCCGGACGTCACCCCGCATGGTGAGTCGGACGTAATGGGAGTTTCCCCATTCGGGAAATTCGACGTCCAGCGGCACGGCGCGGGCCACGACCGTCCATCCCAGCGGGGTGAAAAGTCGCTCGGCCAGCTCCGGTCCACCGCGACACGGCAATGCGGGCAACGAAATCTCGAGCGGTATCCGGGTGGCAGCGAGCTCGGGTTTCATCGTGCACCGGCCGGCGCGGGCGGTGCGGAATACCTCCGCCAACGCCACCGACAACAGCGAGGAGACAGCGTAGGGCCGATCGTTGACGTACTGGCCGAGCGCATAGTCGGGTGCAGACCTGCCTGACATGCGGGCGAGCCGTACCGAGTCGACATTTAGCAACAGCGCTGCCGTGCAGCGATCCGCGGTCGCCTCGGGATAGAACACGCGGGCGACACCGCAGGATTGGGGGAACTCCTGGGCCCGATCAGGGTGCTTGTGCAGCAGGTAGCCGAGATCGGTGGCCGGTCGTACTGTCGTGGAGATCGTCAGAATCACCAGGCACAGTCTGCCGCAGACGAGGCGTTCGCCGCAGCAACATATTCGGCAGGCCTTGATTCCGTACTTCGCGGCGGGAGTACACGGTGGCCCGTGATTTACGGCCAGAACCCCTCAGGCCGAGGAAGGTTTGTGCCTAGAATCAGGAAGCAGCGAGTCCCGCTCGACCCTGCGCACGAAGGGATCGACCTCATGAGTTCGTCGACTCGCAGCCGGGTGCGTCGAAGCGCGGTTGCCGCGCTCAGCATCGTTCTTGTTTTCGGCGCCGTGTCCTGTGGCTCGGAAGAACGCGGCGGACAGCAGACAACAGAGCACGGTGCGGATGCGCTGCACGCGGACGATCCCGACGCCGACAGAATCGTCGACGTAGTGCGCAACAAGCTGGCGGAACTCGATCTCAGCGGTGCCGTCTTCGGTGTGTGGCGCGGTGACGAGGAAATTGTCAGCGGAGCAGTGGGGGAGTCGCCGCTCGGCGTTCCCGCGACCCGTGACATGCAATTGCGAGTCGGCCAGCCGATGGAACCAATGCTGTCGACCGTTCTGTTACAGCTGGGCGAAGCCGGAACGCTGAGTCTGGACGAGCCGATCGCCAAGTGGGTACCCGACTTTCCGCGCGCCGACAAGATCACCCCACGGATGCTCGCCAACAGCACGACGGGCATTTCGGACTACGTCACCAACCCCGAATTTCTGAAGACCTTCTACGCAAATCCGATCAAAGGCTTCACGTCTCAGGAGATCTTCGACCTCGCCAATTCCCGCCCACCGCTGTTCGAACCGGGGACCAGTTTTGCCTACGCGCACAGCGATCTGTGCCTGCTGGGAGTGGTACTCGAGCAGGCGACGGGAAAGCCGCTCGGTGATCTGCTGGAGGAACGCATCTTTCAGCCACTCGGGATGAATCAGAGCAGCGTGATGTTGACACCCGAGATCAGTGAGCCAATTCTGCACGGCTATACCAACGAACGTGGCGTCTTCGAGGACTCCACGTTCTGGAATCCCACCGCGTTCCTCAACAGCGGCAACATGAACTCGACGGTGGCCGAAGTCGCGCGGTGGGTACGGGCGCTCGGCAACGGCGAGCTCCTGTCCGACACGGCGTTCACGGAGATGATGGCGGACAAGACCGCCGGGCTGGGCCCGCTGACTGCGGACAGATACTTCGCATTCGGAACCGTTCACCTGGGCAGTTGGCTGCTCATGAACCCGGCTTTCGGGGGCTACAACGGCATCGCCCTCTACGACACGGAGTCGAAGACCACGATCGTCGTCTACGCCACGCTCGGACCGACGGCCAACGCAAACGCCAATAACACCGTGCCGATCGGCAACGACCTCGGCGCACTCCTCCTCCCGGACAACCCGCCCAAGGTGCCCTGACCGACCCGGCACCTCGAGCTGGTCACTGCCTAGGTAATGGTGAGGCTCAGGTCCCTGTGCGGAAGGGTGACCCCATGGCGGATGACTCCACCGAGATCGAACTCAGCCGCGCTGAACTTCGCGAGATCGCCGGCTATGCAGTGGCGTGCGCGCGACCTGCATTGGCGGTTTTCGAACGTGAACGCCCGCACGATCAGCGCCCACGAGCCGCGATCGACGGTGCAGGGGCGTTCGCGGAGGGAGCCGAGCGGACCACAACTCTCCGCGACAGCGCGTGGGCAGCACACCGAGCTGCTCAGGAGGCCCGCGATGCAGGACAGCCCGCAGCGAGCGACGCTGCCCGCGCGGCCGGCCACGCGGCCGGTGCGGC
Organism: Rhodococcus sp. MSC1_016; assembly: GCF_023667485.2. Lineage (NCBI taxonomy): Bacteria > Bacillati > Actinomycetota > Actinomycetes > Mycobacteriales > Nocardiaceae > Rhodococcus > Rhodococcus sp. MSC1_016. The sequence goes on along the minus strand of NZ_JAMOZI020000001.1, from coordinate 2,277,585 downwards.
GTTCCTCCATCCACTCGCCAAAGCCACGCAGGTAAAGCACATCCTCGGCTCCGCCGCTCATGCCGCACGAGCGTTCGAACTCTCCGCCGGCGACGATCCCGTCGTCGGAGTCGAATACATCGCGCGGACGCAGAGACTTGCGAATCACGTGGTGGTAGACGTCCTGCGCCGCTACCCGGTGGCCCCGGGTGGGGGAGGACGGGTCGGGGAACTGATCCGTCAGTTGGACGCGTGCCTCCGTTGTTCCCCCACGATTGCGGACCCCACGGACACACCGGCGTAGTCGGCGGACTCGAGCCTGGACGCCACCCCAGACCTCGTCCATTTCGCACCACCTGTAACAAACTCTGTTCCGTCTCCGAAAGTGGAAGGGGGCGGACACGTCTTCATTCTCGCGGTAACAAAGGAAATGGAGTGCTCATGAGTAACAAGCTGGGACGCCGCGTAGGCGCGGCCGCACTCACTGCGCTCGGGGTGGGAACTGCAGTGGTGGCCGGGGGAGGCGCGGTCGCAAGTGCTCAGCCCGCGCCACCGACATCGACAACGATGACGTGTTCGAGCGCGAATCCACTTATGTGGGCACCGCCATTCACGTGGACCGTCAACGCCGCCTCCGGGGAGTCGCTTCGACCGGGTGGAACCGCGCTGGAGCCGTCGATTCTGCTCAGCGGCGGCAACGAATTGCCCGCGCCGCCCGGTGGTCTGATCCCCAGCATCGGAGTCAACTGGTACGGCACGAGGGTGTCGGTCGACTGGCACAACACAACGACAGGTGCGACCGGTCACAGTGTCAGCGATGAGGCGGCCTGGCAGCAGAAGCCGGGAATACCGATCAACCGCACCTGGGCGGGAACCGGAACGGTGTCGTTCACCGTCACCGTCCAGACCGGCGCCGGATGGTGGTTCGTCAATCCTCAGAACGCCGTCTGTCGGGGAACCATCTCGGTCGTGCCCGGTAGGTGACCCGGACCCATCCCGTCTGATTGGTAGTCGCTAGACGCGGACCTGGCTTGCGTCCGATCCACCCGCCCGATCACGGTCGGGACCGCTGTTCACGAATGTGTCTGGAGCACCATGTTTCTTCCCGAGTTCCGTCGGTCGATCGCGATCAGTGGACTGGTGCTGGCCGGGATGTTCGCCACCAGCAGCCCTGCTGCGGCGGATCAGACGCAAGACCGATGGGTGTACATCCCGGACACGGTGACCGCCGCGGACGGAGTCGCCTGCGGCGGCCGAATCGGGGGAGTCACCGTCGCGACGGACAGGCTGCCCGGGCTGGTCTACGTTCGGCTGAACGCGACGTTCGTCGGGATGTCGACGACGCCTGGTGTGCTGTGCTCGGTATCCGCAACGCTGCACTGGCGAAACGTGGATACCGGGGCAGCCGGAACGTGGTCCGCCGAGGTCAGTGGAGGGCTGATCGATTTCCCCGCGGAACCGTGGGCACACCTCGAGACCGGATCCGGTCGCGTCGAGGTCACGCTGACCACCGATCGTCCGCATATTCCCAGCACCACCGACATCAACGTGTACTGAGCGGGTTCCGGAGACCCTTGCGCGAGGGGATGTCTGCACAGCGTGCGCGAGTGTCGTGGTCGGGGTCCGCACGGCGGTAAATGTGATGCTCACGCGCGTTGGTTGTTGTTACCGTCGGAACATGCACATTCGCTACCATGTCACCTCGGTCCTGAACCGTGCATCCATTTCGCGACACGGCCTGGACTGGAGCCGAATGGGTGCTGCCCCCGGTATTGCGGGAAGCCGTCGTCCGGAGCAGGAGGGCTGCTTTCTCGCGGCCGACGACTTCGAATGCGACTGGTTCGTGCGGATGAACAACACGGGCGGAGCCGTGGACGTGTGGGAGGTCCGAAGCATCGACGCTGACGACCTGATCCAATCTCCGGAGGGCTACTACTACTTTCCCGGCGTCATCGCAGCCTCCGATCTGCGGTTGGTGCAACAGGATCTGCCGCCGGTTCACCACCATCCCTGACTCTTCACTGGGGGCGAATCGGATTGCAGCCGACGCTGACATAGGTGACGATCCCCTCTTGGAGTCCGCAGGTCGTGAAGGCGCCCGTCGCACCTCCGACCTCCCACCACGGGGCGCCGACCCCGCCGATGCACGATCCGGTCGACGGTATCCCGGTCGGTGTCCACATGCCCTCGCGGCGATATCCCTGGATCCACGGAATGTGCGAAACACCGCCGGGTCCGGGAATCGCCCGTGGCGTCAGCCCGAAGCACTCGACGGTTCCGATGTGGACCGCGGTCATCCCGGCGGGCACCCCGTGCGCCGTGCAATGAGACGCGCCGGAAGTGGGTGTGGTGGTGGTGTGACAGTCCGCCGACGGTTCGGCGTGGGCGGGTGCTGCGCCCCCCGCGACCACCGCGGCGGCGAGAGCGGACGATGCGGCCGCTCCGGCGAGGACACTGCGGATCCTGTGGGTCATCGGATACTCCTCTGGGTCCAGCGGAACCCTCCTGATGGTGGGGTCCGTATGTGGTTGTGTCGGTTCGGCACCGGATTCTGTTAGCCGTGGGTGACGGCAACCTCTCCGTCGAGATACCGTGCCAGTGCTGTCCGTTACGGTGTCCCGGTGCCCATGATCGACCCCCGTCAGAGCCTTGCCCGTCGTCCACGGCGAGTCCTCGTCGCAGGAACCTCCGGCGCCGGCAAGACGACACTTGCCGCGCGCATCGCCACGCAGCTCGGTATCGAACATGTCGAGATCGACGCCCTGTATCACGGATCGAACTGGATACCGCGCGATCAATTCCTCACCGATGTGGAGGAATTCAGCTCGCAGCCGCAGTGGGTCACCGAATGGCAGTACGGCACTGTACGCGACCTACTCGCCGACCGTGCTGATCTGCTCGTCTGGCTCGACTTGCCCCGCGCCACCGTGATGCGCCAGGTCACCGCCCGCACCATTCGGCGGCGACTACGCCGCGAGGTGCTCTGGAACGGCAACATCGAGCCGCCCCTGCACCGGTTCCTTCTCGACCGAGATCACATCGTGCGCTGGGCCTGGACCACCCACCACAAGAGCGAACTCAGAATCTCCGCACTTGCGCAGCGACGACCCGATCTCCCCATCGTCCGGATCCGCAGCCGCGCCGATGTCGAACACTGGCTCGCAGGACCGCTTGTCGGCACTTTGGCGAACAACTCCGACAGGAAGTGATCGCTGTAGCCGGCGCCCGTTCGAAACTTGTTTCATTGGAAGATGTTTCGTGCTCGGCGCCAGACCTGCGTCGGGGGCTCGACATCAACTGCCGGCCGGCAGGCGATACACCCGCCGGGCGGTGTCGCCGAAGAACAGCGCTTGCTCTGTCGCCGACACGTCGCCGAGGGCCGCCTGGACGGTGGATACCATCGTTCGGCTGTCCCACGGCAGGTGGTCGATCGGGTAATGAGAGGCGAACATGCATCGCCGGGCACCGAAGATGCTCAGCGCCGTCCGTACCCATTTTCGGATCGCATCGAGAGATGTTCCGAATATGAGGGCAATTCCCTGCAACTTCAGGACGACGTTCGGAAACTGACTCACCGCCGTGAGGCGTTCTTCCCACCGGGAAAAGCCTTCGGCGGTGAGCTCGACCGGCCAACCGGCCGCCTCCAACACGAAGGTGGTGTCGGGAAAGGCAGCTATGAGTTCGTGTGTCGCGGGTAGCTGCTCGTCGTAAACCAGAAGATCCCACACCAGCCCCGCATCGGCGACCTGCTCGAAGCCGCGCAGCCAAGCCGGGTCCGACAGGTAAGTGCCGGATCCGCCCAGCCGCTTGACAGGGTCGGCCGCCCAGTACAGCGGCTGGCGCACCGCCCGGACCACGGGCAGATCCCGATACCGCGCGAGGGCATCGGCCACCTTGGGTGAATCGAGCCGCACGGCCGCGATGAAGGCGGATGGAATGCCGAAGCGGTCGGCGCAGTGCTGAACCCACACAGCTTCCGCGACACCGTCTGCTGCCCCGAATTCACATGCGACCGAGGCCGTGATGGGCGTCCCGGCAACCTCTGCCCGATAGTCGCGCGGCAGATACGGGCGCGCAGCGTCATAGTAGTTCGGCAGCAAAGCGGTCAGCGCGGGCGGGCGACTGTCGATCCATGGGTACTCGAGGTCGGGAAGGTTGATGAAATGGTGATGAGCATCGACAATTTTCACCTCAGACAGCGTATTTCACTTCGGCGGGTGGGTGAGCGATTTCGTCCTGGAGGTTCGGCACGGTGCACCCCATCGACGATGATCGTGGGCATGGAAAACACGAGCGCGCAACGAATTGATACCGTCCGAGCGTCCTACTCGGTCCGATCCCGGGAATACGTGGATCTCTTCGGCTCCATGGCCTCGACACACCCGTCCGATCGGGCTCTGGTGAGTGCCTGGGCCACCACTCTCACCGGTCCGGTGCTCGACGCTGGATGTGGTCCCGGACAGTGGACGGACTTCCTGGCCGAGTGCGGACTGGAGGTGAGGGGGATCGACCTGGTGCCCGAGTTCGTGAAACGAGCTCGCACGCAGTATCCGCACCTCGTGTTCGACGTCGGCGGCTTCGAGGCGCTGGACGCCGCAACAGGATCACTGGGTGGTGTGTTGTCCTGGTACTCGCTCATCCACCACGATCCGCACGAGATCCGGACTCCGCTCGCGGAGTTCGCGCGCGTCCTTCAGCCGGGTGGGGGGTTGTTGGTGGGCTTCGTCGAAGGAGCGACCGTGGGGACCTTCGACCATGCCGTCACCACGGCCCACCGATGGCCGGTTGCCGAACTCAGCCAGGTGTTGCTCGAGGCCGGCTTCGAGGTGCTCGAGGCACATACACGCACGGGGAATGGCCACAGGCCGCATGGGGCAATCACCGCGCGCAGGCGAAGCGCCCGGTGATGGACGTCCCCGGCCCGCCCGCGGTCACATCACATCCTCAGCCCTTCGGCGGCGTGTCCCTCGCAATGGACAGGGACCTCCGTATTGTCGAGTGTGGCGGTCGACGCGGATCGCTGTCGGTGCATGATGAGGAGTCGACGATGTTGCTGCGCATTCCCGGGGTGTATCCGCCGCAGGAAGATACCTGGCTTCTCGCCGACGTTCTCGACCGTCACGGGCTCGCGCCGGGGAGAAGCGTTCTCGACTTGTGTACCGGCACGGGCGTACTGGCACTGCGCGCGGCGCAGGCCGGTGCCCACTCCGTGACGGCGGTCGACGTCTCGCGCCGGGCACTGGTCACCGCGTGGACTAACGCGCGGCTGCGCGGCCACCACATTCGGGTGCTGCGTAGCGACCTCGTTGCAGGGGTGCGCGGCGAACGCTTCGACCTCGTGGTGTCCAACCCGCCGTATGTGCCGGCGGCCGACGACGAGCTGCCCGACACCGGGATCGCCCGGGCCTGGGATGCGGGCAGGGACGGGCGGGCACTTCTCGACCGGATCTGCGTCGAGGCACCCGAAGTTCTCGGCGAGCGCGGAACACTGCTGCTCGCACAATCCGCATTGAGCGGGGTGGAAAAGACCCAGACGATGCTCGAGGAGCAGGGCCTGTCCGTCGACGTGGTGGCCCGCACCGAGATCCCGTTCGGCCCGGTCCTCGCCGCGCGGCGGGCCCTGTTCGAATCCAGGGGCCTCATCGCGCCCGGGCAGCGCACCGAGGAACTGGTGGTCATCCGGGCCGTGCGGTAGCCGCGCACGACGTCGGCGTCGGCCGTTCAGTCTCCCGGAAGGTACGGCTCGGCTTTCAAGGCACGCGCCAGGTGCGCCGCATTGCGCGCCAAGGTCGCGGTGGTCGACGCCACCGCCTCCGGCACCTCGTCGAGGTCGTTGTAGTCACCGGGTGTCATTGCCTCACCGTTCCAGTACGTGCAGCCCTGTGCGGGAATGGTGAAACCACAGTCGTTGAGGGCCTGGAACAGGTCGGCGACAATCGCGTGGGCCCCGTCCTCGTTGCCGACGACGGCCGCGATCGCGACTTTGTCGAACAGGATGGGACGCTGCTGCTCATCGGTCTCGGACAGTTCTGCGTCCAGCCGCTCGAGCGCCCGTTTTGCCACGCTCGACATCTGGCCGAGCCACGTCGGTGTCGACACGAGAAGGATGTCGGATTCGAGGATGCGTGTGCGGACATCCGGCCACTGATCGCCGTTTCCCATGTCGGTGCCGACTCCCGGGCGGATGTCGAGATCGACCAGTCGCACGGTGTCCCCGGTCACCCCGTGCTTGCCCAGCTCGGCGAGGATCTGCTCGGCCATCAGTTGACTACTCGAGGGTGCCGGAGAGGGTTTCAGCGAACAGGTGAGGGCGAGTGCGGTAAGAGGAGTCATGACAGCGAAGTACCCGGGCCCCCGCCGGGGTACGCACCTCCCCGGTCACCCGAATTCCTACCGGTCGGTTCCGCTGCCCGCGTGCTCGCTGGGGCTGTCGGTCGGTTGAGTAGTGCACTCCCTGGGTACGCTGCCGGAAGTCGAAGATACCGACGACAGACGTGGAGTGCAGATGGCCGAGGTCGACGAGGTTACGCAGATGAAAACGAGATCGGGTGTGCCCGTGGTGCTTCGTGTAGCGGCGGAGTTCGAACAGTTGCCCGTGGTGCGTGCGGTTGCAGAGACCCTCGCCGTCCTCGGTGACTTCACCCTGGACGACGTGGCCGATGTCAAACTCGCGGTCGACGAGGTGTGCTCGGAAATGATCGCGGCAGCGCAGCCGAGTTCGGAGTTGACCTGCTCCTTCGCGGTTGCGGAGAACGCTTTGCACGTCACCATCGGTGGGTTCCTTACCCGGGCGGGTGTGCCCAACCGGGAGAGCTTCGGCTGGCACGTACTGGAAACGTTGATGGATACGGTGTCGGTGACCGAGGGGGCCCGTGACGACGCGATCGGTGTGCGAGGCGTCACCGTCGACCTCGTCAAACACCGGGGCACACTCTAGTGTCGCCCGTGTCGGAACGCAGCGAGCGGCGCCGTCCCGGCAGAGATGACTACAAGGACGTGGCGCCGACCCTTGCGCGCCTCGGGGCGCTCGAGAGTACGTCCGCCGAGGCATCGGTGCTGCGCGACGATGTCATCACCCGGTGCCTGCCGCTGGCCGAGCACATTGCCCGCCGGTTCGGTGGCCGCGGTGAGGCGCACGAGGATCTGTTGCAGGTCGCGCGCCTCGGATTGGTGAAAGCGGTCGACCGTTTCGATCCGGACCGCGGCTACGACTTCGTCTCCTACGCCGTGCCCACGATCATGGGGGAGGTGCGGCGCTACTTCCGCGATGTCGGATGGTCGATGCGTGTGCCCCGGCGAATGCAGGAGATGCATGCACTGATCACCAAAGCGGTCGACGAACTGTCCCAGGATCTGGGTCGTTCCCCGTCCGCCAGCGAAATCGCGGCGGAACTGGACCTCGACGTCCGCGAGGTGTCGGAGGGGCTGCTCGCGAAGAACGCGTATCAAACCTTGTCGATGGATGCGACCATGGGCGACGATCCCGATGACCTTCCGCTCGCCGAGACACTAGGCGAGGAGGACCCCGAGTTGGCGAATGTGGAAAGTCATGCGGCGGTGCGGCCGGCCCTCGAGAAGCTACCTCCACTAGAGCGCCGTGTGCTGATGTTGCGGTTCTTCGGCTCGATGACACAGACCGAAATCGCGCAGCGGGTCGGCGTCTCCCAGATGCAGGTGTCCCGGATCCTCGCCCGGACTCTCGCCGGGCTGCGGGAGCAGCTGGGAGACGGCTGAACAGTGGCCGTTCACCCGCCGAGCGACGCCACCGTCGACTCGAGCTCGGCGGCATGGAATTCGAGGTCACTGTCGCCGTAGTCCCTGTCTTTCGGAAGCCGATCGCGCAGGTCGTCCCGCGTGACGATGACGAACGGCTGCGCCTCGTCCTCGAGGTCCGCGGAGCCGACCACCCGAGGAGTCCCGTCGACGAGAATCAAAGTCGCGTCGGGCAGTGACGAGTCGAGCAGTTCGCGTAAGAGTTTCACCGTCACGTGGGTGTTCATCAGTCGCCTTCCCTCGGTTGGACAATCGATCCCGTCTCCTGCGTACCCAGAGGCTCGGGGGACGAATCTCCCGTTTCCCGGGAAGTGGTTGCGGGAACGCTGCAACGTATGGGTAAGAACATCTTCATTCTCGGCCTTACCGACCTGCAACGCGAAGAACTCGGCACCGTCCGCGACGCGGAAAGTTACCAATTCCACGGCTTGCTCGACTACCACACCCTGGTCGCCCCGGACGAGTACGTGTTCGAGGATCTCCTCACCAGGTGCCGCGAGAAACTCGACGCGTTTCCCGGAACAGTCGACGCGATCATCGCCCACTGGGACTTTCCCACCAGCGTTCTGGCACCCATCCTGGCCGCCGAGCGAGGCATTCCCGCGCCGCCCCTGCGCAGTGTGCTCGCCTGCGAGCACAAGTACTGGAGCCGGCTCGCCCAGCAAGAATCCGTGCCGGACACGGTGCCCCGGTTCGCTTCCTTCGACCCGTTCGACGACCATGCCCTCGATTCCATCGGGCTCGAGTTCCCGTTCTGGGTGAAGCCGGTGAAGTCGCATTCCTCCCAACTCGGGTTCGAGATCGGTGATGCGGCCGCCTTTCATGAGGCAATCGCAGAGATTCGCGAGAGGATCGGCCTGGTGGGGCATGCGTTCGATGAAGCGCTCCGGCGCGTCGACCTCCCCGAGGCGGTGCGGGGAGTGTCGGGCACGACGTGTCTCGCCGAGCAGGTGATCACCGGAATCCAGGCCGCCCCCGAGGGCACGATGTTCAACGGCGAGTTCTCGGTGCACGGGGTCTTCGACATGCACAAGGATGCCACGGGGCACAGTTTCGACCGGCTGGACTATCCGGCGAGCACGGTGCCGCCCGAGGTGCAGCAACGGATGATCGACATCACCGAGCGGTACCTGCGGCACGTCGGATTCGACAACGGCTGCTTCAACTCCGAATTCATGTGGGACGAGAAGGAGGACAAACTCTGGCTGATCGAGGTGAACACCCGCATCTCGCAGTCGCACAGTGACCTGTTCGCCAAGGTGGACGGCATGTCGAACCACGAGGTGGCGATCGACATCGCGCTCGGCACACCACCGCGCATGCAGCGGCGGCACGGCACATTCGGCGTGGCGGCGAAATGCATCATCCCGTACTACGAGGACGGCATCGTGACGAGGGTGCCGAGCAATGAGGACATTGCCCGCGTGCAGAAGGCGGTGCCCGAGACGAAAGTCCTCATCGATGTCCGGCCCGGCGACCGCCTCGCCGACCTGCCGAACCAGGACGCCTACCGCTATGTGCTCGGGACCATGTACATCGGCGCCGACGACATCGCCCAGTTGGAAAAGCACGTCGACCGCGCGCTGGCGGAACTGCCATTCGAGTTCGAGCCGGTCCCGAACCAGCACTGAGAGGACGGTCCTTTTCATGCAGACGGTCACCGCGTTCCCCCGCGAGGTCCGCGCCATCGAGAACACCTTCATCACCATGCCGGACGGAGCCCGGCTCGCCGCCCGGATGTGGTTGCCGGTCGATGCGGACACTGATCCGGTCCCGGCGGTGCTCGAATACCTGCCGTACCGCAAACGTGATTCCACCCGCGGGCGGGACGCCCTGAACCACCCCTATATCGCCGGTCACGGTTACGCCTGCGTGCGCGTCGACATGCGCGGCAGTGGCGACTCCGACGGCGTCCTGCAGGACGAGTACCTTCCCGCCGAGCACGATGACGCCTGCGAGGTGATCGCGTGGCTGGCCCGGCAGCCGTGGTGCGACGGGAACGTGGGGATGATGGGCATCTCGTGGGGCGGTTTCAACAGCCTGCAGGTCGCCTCGCAGCGCCCACCCGCCCTCAAGGCGATCATCAGCGCCTCGGCCACCGAGGATCTCTACGTCGACAACATGCATTACATGGGCGGGTGCCTGCTCTCGGACAACCTGTCCGAGGCCACCGTGATGTTCGCCTTCAACAGCCTGCCACCGGATCCGGCGATCGTCGGAGACAGCTGGCGGGAAATGTGGTTGGAACGGCTCCGGGGCAGTGGATTGTGGATCGAGAACTGGCTCGAGCATCAGCATCGGGACGACTACTGGAAACGTGCCTCCGTCAACGAGGACTACAGCGCTGTGCGCTGCCCGGTTCTGGCGGTCGGGGGATGGGCGGACGGATACACCAACGCGATCTTCCGCCTGATGGAGCATCTCGACGTCCCGCGCAAGGGCCTGATCGGGCCGTGGGGCCACAAATACCCGCACCTCGGTGTGCCCGGTCCGGCGATCGACTTCCTCGCCGAGGTGGTCCGCTGGTGGGATCACTGGCTCAAGGGAATCGACAACGGTGTCATGGACGAACCGATGGTGCGGGCATGGATGCAGAACAGCGTGGAACCGAATCCTTCCTACGCGCAGCGGCCGGGCCGGTGGGTCGCCGAACCGTCCTGGCCGTCGCCCCACGTCGAGCAGCGCCGGTACACCTTCGGCCGGCACATCCTCACCGAAACCGGTGCGGCCGCCCAGGAGGACGACGAACCCCGCCCGCTCTTCCTCCAATCGCCGATGAGCGTGGGCATGTTCGCCGGCAAGTGGGCGTCCTACGCGGCCACCCCCGATCTGCCGTCGGATCAGCGTGAAGAGGACGGCGGCGCACTGGTTTTCGAAACCGAATCGCTCGACGAGCCGCTCGAAATTCTCGGGCTACCGGAAGTCGAACTCGAGGTGTCGTCCGATACCCCCGTCGCCATGCTCGCCGCCCGCCTGTCCGATGTGGCCCCGAACGGCGAGGCCACCCGCGTCACCTACGGTGTCCTCAACCTCACGCACCGGGACGGCAGCGAACATCCCGCCCCCCTCACGCCGGGACGGAACTACCGGATCCGGTTGCCGCTCAACGGCGCAGCCCAGGTTTTCCCGGCCGGCCATCGCGTGCGGTTGTCACTGTCCACCTCGTATTTTCCGTTGGCATGGCCCCCACCCGAACCGGTGACCTTGACGGTTTCCACGGGCGGAACCCTCGTCCTGCCCGTCCGCCCGCCCCGCGACGAGGACGACGCCCGGTTGCGCGACCTCGGTGAACCCCGGGCCGCCGAAAAGCTGGCGGTGACCCGGCTTCGCCAGGGGGAGCACCACTGGCGCACCATTCGCGACCTCGAGAGCGGCACCTCCACGCTCGAGATCGTCGACGACCAGGGCTCGTTCCGCGTCGACGAGATCGGGACCGTCGTCAGCAGGGCGACGCGGGAGTGGTTCAGTTTCCGCGGCAACGATGTCAATTCGGCGCGCGGCGAAACGCAGACCGTGCGCCGATACGAGCGGGACGACTGGCGGACCGAGGTCCGCACCCGCACGGTCCTGACGTCGACGGCCACGGATTTCGTGATCACCGCGGACCTGGACGCGTTCGAACTCGATGCCGCGCAAGGGGACCGAAGGGTCTATTCGCAGAACTGGCACCGACGGATACCGCGTCAGCTGGTGTGACGGGGGGCCGGTTTCGCAGACCGGATGCCGGGCACACGAGAACTGTCGTACACGTGGATTGGAGAAGACTGTGCACGCCGAACGTTTCCACCCCCTGATCTCCGCGGAGGGACCCTTCGCCTCGGTCTACTTCGAGGACTCGCACGACACCGAGGACGCCGCTAAGCAGCTCGAGCTGAGATGGCGGGGCCTGCGCGAGCAACTTCGCGGTGACGGGGCGCCCGACGCGGTGCTCGACACCCTCGAGGAGGCCGTCCTCACCGCCTCCCCGGCGGTGGGTCGCAGCGGCCGAGGACTGGTCGCCGACGCCACCCGGGTCTACCTCGACGAACACCTGCTCCGGCCGCCTGCCGCCACGGTCTCTCGGTATTCCGATCTGCCGTACCTCGTGCCGATCGTCGAGCACGGAGCCACCGGATCGCCCTACCTCGTCGTCGCCGTCGATCAGGAGGGTGCCGATCTGTCGGTGTACGACACGCAGGGGCGAGCCGTGTGGTCGGAGACGGTGTCCGGCGCCGACGAGCCGGCACAGGCGGCCGCCGGGGCCGACACCCGCCGTTCCGGGGATCCGCAGCCGCCGGAAGAGGAAGCCGCGCGGCGGACCCTCTCCACCGTGGCCGATCGGCTGACCGTTCTCGCCGACAAACATCACACGGAGCCGATCTTCGTAATCGGGGAGGTGCAATCGCGCACCCAGTTGTTGGCCACCCTGCCCGAACGCTCCCGAGCGGCCGCGGTGGCCCTGGAATCGGGTTCTCGGTCCGCCGGCGCGGGCACGGTGGACGTGCACCGTGCCATCGACCAGGAACTGGCGCGCCGCCGGCTGGCGGTGATCGACGACGCCGCCGACCGGGTGCGGGCCGAAAGCGGCCGAGCGTCGGGCCTTGCCGCCGAGGGACTCGATGCGGTCACGGCGGCGCTGCGCGCCGGACAGGTCGAGACGCTCCTCATCGGCGATCTCGAGAACCGCACCGTGCTGGTCGGGGACACCCCGACCTGGGTCGCTACCAACGCCGACCAGCTGTCCGAAATGGGCTCGACCGTGGAAGTCACGCGGCGGGCGGACGAAGCGCTGCCCTTCGCCGCCGTCGCTACCGGTGCAACCCTGATTCGGACCGACGAGCGGCTCACGCCCGCGGACGGTTGCGCGGCCCTGCTCCGCTACACGTGAGGGTGTTCCGCCGCCTTCGCACGTGGACGTCGGACGCCGATCGCGGCACCGTCCTGATCCAGGCGGTCAAAGCGGCCACGGCCGCCGTCCTGGCATGGGTGCTGGCAACCATGGTGTTCGCGCTGCCTCAGCCGTTCCTGGCGCCGTACGCGGCGGTGTTCATGATCGAGGCGACGGTGTCCCGCTCGCTGCGGGTGGCGGCCGAACAGCTCGCCGCCGTGTCCCTCGGGGTGGTGCTGGCCGCCGCCGTGGGAGCACTCGTCGACTCGATCACCGTCGGGGTCGGGATCGCGGTTCTGGTGGGCCTGCTCCTCGGGCGCTGGCGCCGACTGGGTTCGAGCGGCATCTGGGTGGCCGTGACGGCACTGCTCATGGTGACGTACGGCGCCGCCGAGGACCCGGATGTGCTCGGCTTCCGCATCGTGGAGATCGCCCTCGGCGCGGCAACCGGGGTCGCGGTGAACGCCCTGTTCCTGCCGCCGCTGTATGTGAAGCGGTCGCAGCGCGCGGTGACCGGGGTGGGGGTGACCGCCGCGAATCTGCTGGCCGAGGTGCCGGAGGAGCTGAAGGGCGGGGGCAGCGGCCGGGCAGCTGAGTGGAACGAGCGGTCGGCGCAGGTCCGCTCGCAACTCGACGAGGCGCTCGAGGCGGTGGCCTGGACCGAGGAGAGCGCCCGCGGCAACCTCCGGTCTGCCGCCTCCCCGGCGCTCGCCGCCAAGGAGCGGTGGGGCAGCGCCGTGGTCGCCCTGTCCGAGGCGTGGCCCCAATGTGCCGAGATTCTGCGCGCGGCAGAACTGACCATCGACCCGCATCCGCCGTTCGACCCTCTGCCGCCGCCGATCGGTACGGCGGCGGCCGAGTTCGTGCAGGCTCTCGCCGAGGTGATCCGGACGTCATTCGGTGTCGACGCCGAACATCGCGACCGGGCCGCCGCCGTGCGCACCGCTCGGCAACGCTTGCGACGTTTCGAGGAAGTGGTCGCCCGTCACGACAGTCAGACCACGGGTTCCTCGATGAGCGCCGGAAGCCTCCTGCGGCCGTGCGGACCGGCGTTGAACTCGCTCGCCGGCGGGGACGACCAGCGGGTTCGCTGACCGGTGTGGGCGGCGTCCCGGCTGCGGGTATCGGTGGGCAGGAGGACATCCGCGGTCGAGTAAAGTCATCTCGACGGTAGAGACAGCTGCTGCGTTCGTTCAGTGGGTGTCCGTTCGGTTACACCCGGAATTTGAGGTGTATCCGAGAATGGTCGAGACTGCTGGTGAGTTTCCCGGGTCGATGCCTCCTACCCTCGACGGTGCCACGGTAGCGGCCCAATTAGGTTCCCTGGCAGTCGCACTCGACGAGTTCAACAGGAACTGCGGATCCGAGGTGGAGATGGACGTTCTCCTCCGGCGGGTGTGCGAGCAGGTGGTCGACGCGATCCCCGACGCCGACCTGGCGGGGATTTCTCTCGTGCGGGACGGCGAGGTGGTGACCGTCGCCTCGACCGACGACGCGGTGCGCGCCGTCGACCCCCGGCACCTGGTACAGCACCGACCGTCCGCTCCGGCGGACGGTGCCCCCACCGCGGCGGCGAGGAAGGTTCTGCGGTTGCGGCTCGTCGACGCGGCCGTGCAGGCACCCACCCTGGCCGAGGAGCTCGCGCAGGCCGGGATGCGCAGTGTCCTGTCGGCAGCCCTCACGGTCGACGAGAGCGTCGCCGGCACCCTCGACCTCTACGGGCGCGAAGACCACGGTTTCAGCGACTTCGACGCCGTCGTCCTACTCGTGTACACCACGGCGATCGAGGGGCTCCTCAGGAGCGCGAACAGCATGACACAGGCCAGGAACGAGATATCGGGCCTGACCAAGGCGATGGAAACCCGTGCCGTCATCGAGCAGGCCAAAGGCATCGTGATGGCCCTACAAGGTGTGTCCGCCGATCAGGCCTTCGAGATCCTCGTCGTGCAGTCCCAGCAGGAGCATCTCAAGCTGGCCGAGGTGGCGCGTCGCATCGTCGAATCGGTGACCACTCCCGCCGAGTGAGATCACTGCGGCACCCACCGCAACTTCGCCGCGTCGTAGTCGATCAAGCCGAGGGCCTCGAACGCCTCGAGCCATCCCCGCATCGGCCACCATCCCCACCTGCGGTGAAACAGGTGAGCGTTGGCGAGGATGTCGCCCAGGTGCTCGACGGGCGGATCGGACACCGGATGGTGCTGGTGGAACGCGTCTGCGCCGCCGACCCACCGCAGACCGATCCCGGCCTCGGCCGCGGAACACGCGAAGTCGGTGTCCTCACCTCCGTATCCACGGTATTCGGTGCAGAAACCGCCGATGCGGTGCCAGGTCTCGCGGCTCACGGCGAACGACAGAGACCAGAAGAGGGTGAAGTCGGTCCCGGTCAGGACGGTCCCGTCCTCGGGGGCGGGACGGGCGGGATGCGGATTCCGCAGCTCGGCGAGGCGGTCCAGGTCGTAGCCTCCCGGCCCGGGCGGCGGGAGGTAGGTGACCGGCCCGCACAGCAGGGTGGAGTGGTTGCGCGGATGGTCGGCGGCCACCCGATATCGCCGCAGCAGCGCCGGGCCGGCGAGACAGTCGACGTCGAGGAAGACGATCAGGTCGGCGCCGGCCGCCAGGGCAGCATCGGCGCCGAGATTGCGGGCAGCCGCCAGGGGGAGGGGTCCGCCGTCGTGTTCGCACCACACACTGCGGGCGCCGCCGACCTCGGACACCACCTCGGTGGTTCTGCGGTCGCCGATCGCGACCACCACGTGATCGCCCACCCGCTCCGTCATCTGCCCGACGGAACGCAGATGCTGCCGGAGGTGGTGCTCGCGCCGGGCCGCGATCGTCACGACCGCCGTCTTCATCGCAGTCCCCCCGCCCGCTTGGCCACACTGTCGATGACCGCGGCGGCGCGGGCCGCCGCACCGGACGTCTGCCAGCGGACCCATCGATCGCCGCCCAGTGCGAGCGCACGGTCGACGAGCTGCGGCCACTTCGACGTCTCCGGCCATCGGGGTATCGACACGGCGAGTCCCGCGTTCCCGAGCGCGCGTGCCGTCTCCACCTGCTCGTCGAACGGTCGTGGCTGACCGATAATGATCGACGGACGACGCGCCACGGCGATGTCGGCCACCGCGTTCTGCCCGGCATGCGAGACGACCACGTCGCAGCCGCACAGGTGCGGCCACGGGTCCTCGGCCCACGGCGCCCCCGGAATGCCGAGCGCCTGCCACCGGTAGTTGCGGTGCTCGTGTGCGCAATGCCGGATGTCGTCCATCGTCAGGGACGTTCCGCCCGCCCCGCTGAGTACGAGGATGCGGGTCTGCACGGACCGGTCGGGTGCGGTGACGGCGCGTCCCTCGAACCGGCTGATCCCGCCCACGAAGGTCGTCTTGTGGGCGAACTCGCGCAACCACCGGGGGTCGTACAGGTTTTGCGGCCATGCGGCGATGATGTGGTCGGCCAGTTGGTAACCGAGATGGTGCGGTGCGTCGGTGCGCTCGCCGGGCATGGCGATCAGCACGACCGGGACACCGAGCAACCGTACGAGCGCTGCCACCTCTACCGATACGTCCACCACCACCAGATCGGGGCGGGTCGCGTCGATCCAGGACACGATCCGGGCCATCCGTGTCCGCAGCCCGGTGTCGTGTGTGGGCGCCCAGTGCAGCGCGCCGTCGGCGGTGGGGTTGACGGGGTCACTGCCGCGGTCGTCACGGGCCAGCGCGATGCTGTCGGCGAAACGTCCCGCGGGCGGTGGCGGCGCCGACGACAGCGTGGTGACCGGCGACTGCAACTGCGCGGAGATACTCGATGCCCGCATCCGGTGACCATGACCGTGGTGGTGAATGTAGTAACCGATCACGGTGCGGCCTTCCCCTGCGCCCGGGGGCAGGTGTGGCCCCGGGCCAGTCGGCGGTACAGGCCGACGTACGTGTCGACCATCCTGCGCTCGGAGCACCGTTCCCTGGCGTGGGCGCGCGCCGCCGCACGCGAGCGCCCGACGACGTCCGGGATCGCCCGGGCCAGGGCCTGGACGTCGCCCGCGGCGACGAGACTGCCGCAGTCCGGGGTGAGTACCTCGGGGATCCCACCGCGGGCGAACGCCGCCACAGGCGTTCCACACGCCAACGATTCTGCGACCACCAGCCCATACGGTTCGTCCCACAGGGGAGTCACCAGTGTCGCCGCCGCCCCGCCGATCGCCGCCGCCAGCTCGGGCTGCGCCAGATGCCCGAGATAGGTGACCTCCGATCCCAGCCGAGGCCGGATCATCCGGTCGAAGTACTCGGCATCACTGATCGGACCCGCGAGCACGATCGGGAAACCGGCGCGCCGGGCGGCGTCCACCGCGACATGGGCGCCCTTCTCCGGCACCAGCCGGCCGAACCAGATGAGGTGCGGCCCACCGCGACCTTCGGGCCAGCTGTCCAGATCGACCCCGTTCGGCACCACCTCGATGTCATCGACGGCGTGCTGCCACGCCGCCGCGGTGTGTCTGCTCACGGCCGCGAAATGTGCCCCGGCGCCCGAACGCACTGCGAGCGCCGATTCCAGCCACGGAGTGGGCGGGGTGTGCAGCGTCGACAACACGGGTGCCGGAACGGCAGATGCCATGGCGACCGGCAGATAGTGCAAGCTGTGGTTGTGGACCACGTCGAACGACTCGGCCAGTGGGCCGGACAGGTCGAGCATCAGCTGCAGATAGGCGTGATGCTCCTGCATGAACCACATCGACGGCATCGAAACATCCTGCCGCGCAGCATGACTGACATCCAACGTCCGCACCTGCAGGTGAGCGCAGCCCAGCGTGCGGTCCGAACCCGGGCCCGCGAACAGGGTGACGTGATGACCGTCGCCGCTCAGGGTACGGGCGAGATACCAGACGTGCGATTCCAGACCACCGGGGAACGGCTGGCGGATAGGGTAGCGACTCGATGCGATGAGGGCGATCCGTAGCGGGTCGGCCGTCACGGCAACACCCGCCAGGAGAGCGCCCGCTCGTAGAGTTCGCGATGAGCCCGTGCCAGGTTTCGCCGCTCCTGTTCGCGTTCACCCCAGGTGGCCCGCAGGTTCGACTGCTCGTAGAGGCCCTCGATGCAACGCTCGAGCGACGAGCCGTCGTAGGCGCTTTCATCGAAATCGTAGCTACCGCAGCGTTTTTGCTGGGCATAGAACCCGCAGGACGGCGCGGCCACCGCGGTGCCCAGGTCGTAGCAGGCCTCGAGCCAGCCGGAGTGGGTACCGAACCGGTACGGCAGCACGGACACCGACAGGGACGACAGATAGTCCCACAACTCTTCGTCGGAGAAGTAGGGGTGTACTCGCAGGTCGACGCAGTCCGACTCGGCGTAGCTCAGCAACCGGGCTCCGGCGTCGGGGGCGTACCAATGGTTGGCCGGATCGAATATTTCGTCGTGGACGTCGATCTGCAGGCGCGCCCCGTCCAGCGCCGACACGGTTCGGGTGAGGGTGTCGAGCACCGGGAACGGATCCATGTTCGCTCGAAGACTCTTCACGTGGACACCGACGACGAAGGCTCCCGAAGCGGGCCGAGCGCGTTCGATGAGGGGCCGCTCCACGACGTGCGGATGCGGAAGGACGGTGGCTGTGCGGGCCCAATTCGACTCGATCACCGCGGCCGCACCGGGAGTGAGGGTGACCAGCTCGGTGGCGGCCGGCACCAGCACGTCCAGAGCTTCGAGGTGCGGTTCGGGGTCAGGATGATGTGGGTTACGCAGGTCGTGGACCGTGTACACCAACGGTTTCCGCCGCGACGACAGCTCGTGCACGATGTCCTTCATCAATGCCGGTTCGATGGCGTCGAAACCGAAATGAATGTGGAAGACATCGAAACTTCGGTGATTTCTGCTGATCCATTTCGGGTCGAGCATCAACGGCGGCCACCACCCGCCGGGAACTTTCCGTCCGTCTGCAGGCACCGGATCCGGGAGTCGAACAACGGTGTCGTTGCCTCCCGGATCGGTCAGATGGCGAACGTACACATGAGACGCCGGTACGGAGGCGACCCGAATCACTCATTACTCCTTCGTCCGTGGGCGAGCGGTGCATCATGGTTCGGCGCCCTGTCGGCGCGCGCCGGATCACGGTGGCGTCAGCGCGCCCAGGAACGACTCGGCCCATCGATGCACATCGTGCTCGACAACCTGCTCGTGCAATTTCGTCATACGACGCCGCCCCTGCTCGGGGTCCTGTTCGAGGGCTTCGAGGATCGTGTTTTTCACACCGTCCAGATCGTGGGGGTTGACCAGATAGGCGCCGCGCAGTTCGGCGGCGGCTCCGGCGAACTCGCTGAGCACCAGCGCACCACCCAGATCGGTGCGGCATGCCACGTACTCCTTTGCCACCAGGTTCATCCCGTCCCGCATCGGCGTCACCAGCATGACGTCCGCGGCAAGGTAGAGCGCGATCAACTCTCGGCGGTCCACCGGCTGGTAGAGGTAATGCACCACAGGCTTGCCGATCTGACCATGATCGCCGTTGATGTGGCTGACCTGCTCCTCGATGGAGCTGCGCATCTTCATGTAGTGCTCGACGCGTTCGCGGCTCGGGGTCGCCAGTTGCACCATCACGGTGTCGGATGGATCGAGACGACCCTCGTCCAGGAGTTCACCGAGCGCTGCGAGGCGCAGGTCGATTCCCTTGGTGTAGTCGAGGCGGTCGACCCCGAGCAGCACCTTCCGCGGGTTTCCCAGTTCGCGCCGGATCTCCGCTGCCCGCGCGACGACGGCAGGATCGGTCGCATCGTCGATGAGTTGCCGGGCGTCGACGGAGATGGGGAAGGCCCCCACCCGGACGACCCGATCGTCCAGCCGCACTTCACCGAGCCCGCTGCGAAGTCCGCCGCCCGCCGCGGTGGTCTCGAGCCCGAGCAGACGCTCGGCGAGGAAAAGGAAGTTGTTGGCGCCGCCGGGGAGGTGGAATCCGATGAGATCTGCCCCGAGCAGTCCTTGCACGATCTCCTTGCGCCAGGGCAACTGCATGAACAATTCCACGGGCGGGAAGGGGATGTGCAGGAAGAAGCCGATGGTCAGATCGGGACGCATTTCGCGCAGCAGCCGCGGAACGAGCTGCAACTGGTAGTCCTGCACCCACACGGTCGCACCCTCGGCCGCCGTGCGCGCGGTCTCCTCGGCGAAATGACGGTTGACGTCCACATAGGTCTGCCACCAGCCACGATCGAACACCGGCGCGACCAGCACGTCATGGTAGAGCGGCCAGAGGGTGGCGTTGGAGAAACCCTCGTAGTAGCGGGTCATCTCGTGCGAACTGAGCTCGACCGGATACAGATGAAGTTTCCCCGACACGATCGGTTCGACCTTGGTGTCGGGGACACCCGGCCAGCCCACCCATGAGCCGCTCTCCCGATCGAGAATCGGTTCGAGGGCTGTGACGAGTCCCCCCGGGCTCCGCTTCCACCGGGTGGTCCCGTCGTCGAGTGTCTCGAGATCTACCGGGAGCCGGTTCGCCACGACGACGAAGTCGGATGTGCCCTGCGGCGTTTCATCGTTCACGCCGAAATCCCGTGGGTAGGGAGCCCCTCTGCGACAAGCCTGCATGCGTCGTCGAGGGAGGTGGAATACGGCACCACCGTGTCCAGCTTCATGGCGGTCAGAGGCCGGCGGACCGCGGTGTTCCCGGTGACCGCCCAGGGCAGTCCCAGCCTGCGGGCGCGGCCGGCGATGATCTCCAGCACCGAAAGTGCTGATGCGCAGAAGAACTGAACGTGGGTCAAGTCCAGAACGAACGGCAGGCGTTCGTTGATCGCCTCGTCCAGGTGAATACCGAAGAGAGGAACGGTGGTGACGTCGATGTCACCGGAGATACGGACGACCAGGACGCCGCCGGCACCGGGGGTGCACTCGACGGTGAGCTTGCCGTGCTCGGGCTCGGCGGCCCAACTGAAAAGCATGGTGTTTTCTGCAGAATCGTGGTGTCCCGAATGTGCACTGAGAACAGATTTCATGTCGGACTCCTCACGGTCGTAGCGACGAGGGAGACAGGCACGGGAACGGTGTGCGAACCCAGCCCGTCCTTTGCGGCTGGGGGCTCAACCGTGCAGGACACTGACGTTACCCCATCCTGTCAATTTCGGCCTCACCTCCTTCCCGGTGTGCACGCTGCCCGCGACTGCGGCGTGGTGCATAGGTTCCGGGAAGCCGGGTAAACGGGAGCTATGGAGCTCATTGCACTGGTGATACTGGTGGCTGTCGTACTGTTCGTCGTCGCACGTCAGCGTGCGAAGAAGCGGAACCAGGGCTGATTTCTCACGATGCCGCCGACCACGCCGCCATGGGGCAGACGACGATGACCGAGCGCGCATCCGACCTACGCGAGAGATTGCAGGCGACGGCGCGGGACACATTCGGCTGGGACACCCTGCGCCCCGCACAGCTCGAGGCGATGCAGGCGTTGATAACCGGCCGCGACGCGCTCGTCGTCATGGCCACCGGGGCGGGTAAATCGGCGATCTACCAGGTCCCCGCCGTCCTGCTCATAGGGACGACTCTGGTCATCTCCCCACTGATCGCGTTGCAGGAGGATCAGATCGCCGGCATCGACTCGGCGGGCGCACCCCGGGCGGTGGCGATCAACTCCACACGGTCCGCACGCGACCTCGAGGCCACCTGGCGTGCCGTCGAGAAGCAGGAGGCCGGGTACGTGTTCGTCGCCCCCGAACAACTGGCGAACAGCGACGTGATCTCCCGATTCGAGGCAGCGAACGTCTCCCTCATCGTGGTGGACGAGGCGCATTGCGTCGCCGCCTGGGGCCACGATTTCCGTCCCGACTACCTACGCATCGCCGATACCGTGCGAAGGCTCGGTCACCCACCCGTCCTCGCGCTGACCGCCACGGCGCCGCCCCCGGTCCGGCAGGAAATCATCGACCGGTTGGCGCTCGATGATCCCGCGGTGGTCGCGACGGGCTTCGACCGCCCCAACATCACCCTCGAGGTGGACCGCTACGTGAGCAGAGCGGACAAGGAACGCGCCGTACTCGACCGGGTACCGGACCTTCCGCAACCGGGATTGCTGTACACGGCGACCCGCAAGGACGCCGAATTCTATGCCGAAGAGCTGTCCGACCGCGGGCTGCGGACCGCCGCCTACCACGCCGGAATGAAAAAATCCGAGCGGGAAAACGTACACGAACAATTTCTCGACGGCCGCTTCGACGTCGTGGCTGCGACCTCCGCCTTCGGAATGGGTATCGACAAACCCGACGTGCGCTTCGTCGTCCACGCCTCCGTTCCCGACTCCCTCGACAACTACTATCAGCAGCTCGGACGGGCGGGCCGCGACGGGGAGAGCGCGTTGGCGCTGCTGTTCTACCGGCCCGAGGAGCTGTCACTCGGCAGGTTCTTTGCGTCTCACCGAGCGGACGGGGATTTTCTCGCCCAGGTGTTCGAACTGCTCCGCAGCGGTGGCCGCATGAAGATCAAGGACCTCCGCGCGGCACTCGACGCCGGGAGCCGCAAGGTGACGGCAGCGATCAACCTGCTCGAACAAGTCGACGCCGTCGCCGGAGAAGGAAGAGGCTTCACTGCCCGCGACCTGAGCACCGACGAGGCCCTGAGCCGGGCAACCGACCGTGCCGCCGCGGAGGAACGCCTGGCACGGTCGCGTGTCGAGATGCTGCGCGAGTACGCCGACAGCCGCAACTGCCGTCGTAGCTTCCTGCTCGGCTACTTCGGCGAGGCCTTCGACCCGCCCTGCGGCAACTGTGACCGATGTTGCGCGGCCGAGTCCACCGCACACCCGGAGCCCACCGGCGAGGCCGCCGCCTCCGACCAGGACGCACTCTGGCCAGTCGACACCGCGGTCGAGCATTCCGAATGGGGCCCGGGAACCGTCATGAGCGCCGCACCCGACCGGATCACCGTCCTGTTCGACGACCACGGCTACCGGACCCTCTCCGTCGCCGCCGTCGAAGAGTCCGGTGTGCTGCGGTCACGCTGAGCGGCGCACCGACCTCCTCTCCCTCGGCCGGCTGTTTGCGGTGCGCCGCCCCTCGGGTACCACTGCGGGGTGACCTCGAAGACGACCGTCGTGATAGTGACGCACAACCGGGCGACGAGCCTCTCGCGCACCCTCCTCGAACTGTCGAAACTTCGGCCCATACCCCCGATCGTCGTCGTCGACAACGCGTCCACCGACGACACCGCGAACGTCGTCGATGCGGCGCGCAGCGTCATTCCGGCCCTGACCACGATCACACGAACCCGCAATGAGGGCGCCGCCGCTCGCAACTACGGTGTGTGGGCCGCGTCGACGCCCTACATCGCGTTCTGCGACGACGATTCCTGGTGGGACCCTGACGCACTGCCCCTCGCGGAGAAGGTGCTGGACGAGCATCCCGCCGTCGCGCTGCTCGCCGCCCGCACCCTCGTCGGCCCCCAGGCCCGCAACGACCCGCTCAACGACCTCTTGGCCTGCAGTCCGCTCGGAACACGGCCTGGTGCCCCCGGCCCCTCGGTGCTGGGTTTCCTCGCCTGCGCGTCGGTGGTGCGACGATCCGCATTCGAAAACGTGGGGGGCTTCTCGCACGTGCTCGAGTTCGTGGGGGAGGAGGCGCTACTCGCACTCGACCTCGCCGCGCAGGGGTGGGAACTGTGCTACATGGAGGACCTCGTCGCCTACCACCATCCCTCCCCGGTTCGCGCGAACGCGAGCCGCCGACGCAACCGCGAGATCCGCAACGACACCCTGACCGTCGTGATGCGGCGACCGGTGCCGACCGTCGCGAGTGCCCTCATCTCCCTCATACTCGCGGCGGTCCGGACACCGTCCGCGGCGCCGGCGTTGTTCGACACGATCCGCAAGCTTCCCGCCGCGGTCGCACACCGGCGGGTTGTGCCCACTCACCTCGAACGCCGTCTCGAAGAACTCGAGAGGAGCCGGCCGTGAGCGGCGCCGAACCGCAGAAGCCGTCGCCGGTCACGGTGGTGGTCATGACCTACAACCGGTGCGCCGAGCTGCGCAAAACCCTCGCCCACATGACCACCCTGCCCGACCGTGCACCGATCATCGTGGCGGACAACGGCTCCGGTGACGGCACCACCGACATGGTGCGGCGCGAATTCCCGCAGGTCCGGCTCCTCGCGTTGGGGGACAACCTCGGCGCCGTCGCCCGGAACCGGGCCGTCGAGCTGGTGACGAGCCCGTATGTGGCGTTCTGCGACGACGACACCCGCTGGCAACCAGGTGCCCTGACCGTCGGTGCCGCGGTCCTCGACGCGCATCCGACGATCGGATCCGTGACCGGCAAGTGCTTGGTGGCACCCGACCTTGTCGAGGACCCGATCACTCCCGAGTTCCGGGACTCACCGGTACCCGGGCCGTCGTGGCTGCCGGGTCCGGCTGTCCTCGGCGTGATGGCCGGCCTCACGATGTTCCGGGTGGAGGCATTCCGTCAGGTCGGCGGCTTCTGCGAGAAGATGTGGCTGGGCGGCGAGGAGGAACTCCTCGCCCTCGATCTCGCCGCCGCCGGCTGGTGGATGATGTGGAACGAGGAAATGGTGATCCACCACGAGCCCTCGGTGAGCCGGGACGCCACCCGCCGCCGGCAACTCGGTATCCGCAACACACTGTGGACCCTCTGGTTGCGGCGTCCGGTGCGAAGCGCGGCGCGCCGCTCGCTGGTGATCCTGCGTAGCGCCCCGAAAGACCGCGCTACCGCGGCTGCCCTGCTCGAGGCCCTCAGGTCGACCCCGTGGGTTCTGCGTCACCGGCGCGTGGTGCCCGACACCGTGGAAGCCGGACTGGTGCTCCTCGAGGAACCGCAGTCCCGGTCGAAGGCGCGCCGATACATCGGCTGACCCGAGCCTTGTCCGCGTCAGTCGGAGTCGCCATCATCGGCGGCGACGGTCTCGACCACCTCGTGCGCCACGGTGACCAGCTTGACGTTCCTGCGCTGCGAGTTCGTCACCAGCATCCGGAACGCCTCGTCGGCCGATATCCGCTCCGCCGCCATGAGAATTCCCTTCGCCTGCTCGATGACACCGCGCGTGACCATGGCCTTTTTCAACCCGGCCACCTCGTCGTGGGCTGCCGCCGCCTCACGCGTCATCCTGGCCACCACCTCGGCGAGACTGGTGAAGATCCTCAGCAACGCCACATCGAGATCGCCGAATCCATGGCTGCCGAAACTGTACAAATTCAGTGCACCGGCGTGCGCCTCACCCAGCCGCAACGGCGCCGACAGGTAGCTGGCAGCACCGATGTCGTGCACGTCGGCCGCGAACGCCGGCCACCGTTCGACAACCTCGTCGACCCGCACCTTGACGATCTGCCCCGTGGTGGCCGCCTCCAGGCAGGGGCCCTCACCGTTGCGGTACTGGTTCAGGTCGATGTCCACTGCGCGCCGATCGGTGCACGCCGCGGTCTCGGCATGCCCATCCTCGCCCACCAGGGTCACACCGGCCATGTCCGCTTCGACAATCGTCGACACCACACAGTCGCACACTTCCTGCAGGAAACCCTGCAGCTGCGCGGGGGTGGTCAGACGGCGCTGCAGGTTGTCCAGCGCTCTCGCAACTGCGTCGACACGTGCGGTGGTGTCGACGTCGGCACGGGGGTGCCGCAGAGTGTCGTCGGCACCGAGATCCTCGGGCAATGGCACTACTCTCCCTATTTCAGGCGAGCGAGTACCCATGCACCCGCCGCCACTTCAGCGGTATGGCAGGTGTCTCTACCGAACAAACATCCGAATAATACCGCCTCGCCGCGCCTCCTCCGATTCGAGACCGCAGTCGCAGCATCCGGAATGTCGTCACCGCTGGTGACGGGGTGGGAGGACCTCCTGGGCCTTCATCTTCGCCCCCTGTACGACGAGGTGCCATGCGTTCGCGTCACCCGCGAGTACCGCCTCCGCCGTCGACTTCATCTGCTCATAGGTGGCGTGCGGGGGAATCGGTGGAACCTCGGGGTCACAGCGAACATCGAGGACCACCGGCACGGAGGCGGACAGAGCGCGATCCCAGGCGGCGCCGAGCTCGTCGGGCGAGCCGACGGCCACGGCCTCGAGTCCGATGGTCCGTGCCAGGTCGGCGTACGACACGTCCGGGAGAGTCTGCGATTCCTCGAACTTCGGTGCGCCGCCCATCGCGCGTAACTCCCAGGTGACCTGATTGAGGTCGTTGTTGTGGAAGATGCACACGATCAGGCGGGGGTCGGTCCACTCCCGGTGGTAGCGGGCGATGGTCAGGAGTTCGGCGAGCCCGTTCATCTGCATCGCCCCGTCACCGACGAGCGCGACAACCGGACGGCCGGGATGCGCGAACTTGGCGCCGATAGCGTAGGGGACACCCGCACCCATGGTGGCCAGCGTGCCGGACAACGATCCGCGCATGCCTTCCCGCAACCGCACGCACCGCGCATACCAGTTGGTGGACGACCCCGAATCGGCGGTGAGAATGGCACCTTCCGGCAAGCGCTCCGACAACTCCCACGCCACCCGCATCGGATTGACCGGCTGCGCCGACACCATGCACTGGCGCTCGACGGTGTCCCACCACCGCCGAACACCCCGTTCGATCTCCTCCCGCCACAACCGGTCGACCTTGTGTTCGAGCAACGGGATCAGCGCCGCCAGAGCAGCTTTCGCGTCGGCAACGATATTGACCTCCGTGGGGTACCGCATCCCTATCCGGGTGCCGTCGATGTCGATCTGCACGGCCCGCGCCCGGTCGAATGCGGGCAGGAACTGTGAGTAGGGAAAATTCGACCCGACGATCAGCAGCGTGTCGCAGTCCCGCATCAGCTCGTAGCTGGGCCGGGTGCCGAGCAAGCCGATCGCGCCGGTGACGAACGGCAGATCATCGGGAAGCACATCCTTCCCGAGCAGCGCCTTCGCCACGCCCGCACCGGTCCGGTCCGCCACCTCACACACTTCGGCAGCGGCACCGCGTGCGCCCTGTCCGACGAGAATCGCCACCTTCGTCCCCGCATTGAGGATGCGAGCGGCACTGTCGATCTCTTCGGCTGCAGGCTCCACCCAGGATCCGCTCACGCCAGGCGGACTGGACGGCACCTGCTTGAACTCGTGCGCCGGGGGAGTGTATTCCTCCTCCTGCACATCAGCGGGGATGATGACCGCCGTCGGCGCCCGCCGTGCCAGAGCGGTGCGGAACGCCCGGTCGAGAGCGTTGGGAATCTGAGCGGCCACATTGACCTCGACGAGATAGTCGGCGGCCACATCCTTGTACAGCGACTGCAGGTCGACCTCCTGCTGATAGCTGCCGCCCATCGCGCTGCGCGATGTCTGGCCGACGATGGCCACGACCGGAACATGATCCAACTTGGCGTCGTACAAGCCATTGAGCAGATGGACCGCACCCGGCCCGGACGTCGCCATGCACACACCGACCCGGTCGCTGAACTTGGCGTAACCCGTCGCCTCGAACGCAGACATCTCTTCGTGCCGCGCCTGTACGAAACGAGGGTCGTTGCCGGAGCGACCGAACGCCGCGACCAACCCGTTGATGCCGTCCCCGGGATAACCGAAGACGTACTCGACGCCCCATTCCCGTAAGCGGGACAACACCTCGTCGGCAACCGTGCGAGACATATTGTTCTCCTTCGTGGCGGGCACTCGTCGAAATACCCAGCACTGCGAGACCGAATCCATCCGTTCCGCTTCTCATCGACGTCGACGAAAAGCGAAGGCTGATCGGGTCGTTCAACGCCTACAGTTTCCGAGCCGAGGCGTTCGACCCACTCGACCAACGGCTGATGACGCTACTGACAGCAGCCGCGGCCACCGCAATCAGCAACGGGTGGCGGTGGCAGAATGCCCGGGACCACATCGAACAGATGAAGCTCGCCCTGACCTCCCGCGCCGAGATCGATCAAGCCAAAGGCGTGCTCATGGCCCTGCACGGAATAGACAGCGACGAGGCATTCCGCCGGCTGGCGCACATCTCGCAACACACCAACACGAAGCTGCACGACGTGGCCCGCGACCTCCTGCGGTCCTGCACGGGCAACCTCTGACACCGCGGTTCGCGCGCACCACGGACGGTCGTCGACCGGCATCCACGCGGGGCTGGCGTAGCGCCGCAACAGAGAGGACCGTGGAGTCATGAGCAAGGAATCCGACCTGACGCGTGTGCTCGCCGCAGCGCGTCGCATCCGCGAGGCAGTGCGATTGCGCGCCGTCCGGGGGGAGAGCGTCGGCATCCTGCAGGCGTGGGGCGGATGCACGACGGCACAGGCCGGCCGCGCCTTCGATCAGAATTCGAGCGCAGACGGATGTTCGGTGGAGGCAGCGCGGCTGCGGGAGCTGGTGGATTCGGCGGCCAACGGCCGAAACGATCCCGACTGGGATTGACTGCCGCCGTCAGCTTTGTCGGACGAGCAGTTCTGCCGGCCGGACTGAGCCCTCGGTGATCCGGCGGGCAACATCTCGCAACGCGACGCCGTTTCCCTGTGCGTAGTCCTCGAGCGCGGCGCGTGCCGCCGCCGGGGCAATGCCCAGCGTGCCCGCGACCAACCCGGTGGCATGACCGACATGCACCCGATCGTTGAGCAACGACATGGTCCGCTCCGCCAGGCGCCCCGTACGCGGTTCACCACGCTCCTGAGTGAGGCCGAGAACCGCCAGCCGGGCCAGAATCACGGACAGCCCGCGGTCGTGGGCTGAAATGGCCTCCGTCTGCGTGTACAGCAAATTCAGTCCGCCTACCGTGCGCCCGTCGAGGCGCATCGGTACGGCGAGCACCGACCGGTACCCCGCCTCGAGTACGGCGGAGGTGAAGTCCGGCCACCGACCGGTGAACTCACGCAGATCGCTCGCCTCCACCATCTCCGAGGTTCGGATGCAGTCGATGCACGGGCCCTGGTCGATCTGAGTCTGCAGCAACTCGACCAGCCTGGCGCGCTCGTCGGACGCGGCGACCACGGCGACGCCGCCCCGCGGATCGACGACCATGATTCCGGCGGCATCGGCATCGAGCACGTTCACGCAGGTGCCGGCGATCTGATACAGCGTTGAACCGCTGTCAGAGGAATCGTCGACGAGTTGCGCTGTGATCGCGGAAAGCGCGTCGACCAGATGAGAAGTCGCGTCCGGCACATCTTCGAGCATACGGTGTCACCTCCTTATGGTGCGGAATCGTCAGTCGTTGAGGTCGTCGACACTCCTCAGTCGTTGAGGTCGTCGACACTCCTCAATCGTTGAGGTCATCGACACCGATGCGTTGCTCCAGCACGTCGCGCGCGACGTCCAGGACGGACCGGTTCTTCATGAACGCGTGCCCGCGCAATCGCACGAACGCATCGGCCAGGCTGATGTGCAACCGGGCCGCAAGGATCCCTGTGGCCACGTTGACATCCTGATACGAACCGTCCCGGCTCCAGAGTTCACCCGCCGCAGCATCCCGTTCGGTGTGTTCGAGCAGCGCCACGGTAATCAAGTCGGCCAGCACGGCCGCATCACCGAGAGTGCGCGGCGTAAGCCCACCCACCCGGCGGCGGTAGAGGTCGAGGGTGCCGAGCATGATGCCGCCGATTTGTAACGGAAACGCGAACACCGCGGCCGCCCCGACCGCCCGCGCAGCCTCCGAGAAGCCCGGCCAACGATCCTCGTCGACACTGAGGTCGCTGACGAGTACGGGGGAACCCGAGGCGAAGGCGAGCACGCCCGGACCCTCACCCAAGGTGTACTGCTGATCGTCGAGGGTCCCACCCCATTCGTCGCTCGCCCCGAGCATGTCCTGGGCCGAGGCGGTGGCGCGGATGGTGAGCGCCGCCGAGTCGATTCCACCGAGCAGTTCGACCGCCGCGCAGCACACAATCTCGGCCCAAGCACCTTGCCCGCGCACGTCGGAGGCCGCGGCGACCGCACGCCACAACGACCGCCGTCGCTGCTCGTTCACGACCTACCCCTCACCGCCGTCGATTGCCTGTCGTGTCCAGCCTACGAGTTCCACCGTCGTACGGGCGTCACCCCAGCAGCATGACACGTCGCGCGAAGGGGTTTGGCGCGCGCAGTCCGGGGCATAGCTACAACAGTGGGTCCGTCGAGGACACACGCTTCGCAGCGCTGTCGAGGAGGAATCATGGGTACCGAACCAGGCGAGCAGCTCCAAGAGGAGCCGCAAGCCGAACGGGGTCCCGTCGGCTCACGCGACTCGGGTCCGGACGAAGCCGGGGCGGGTCCGTCGGACCGGGAGCCGGGAACTTTAGATCAGGAGGAAGTGGCCACGACGGGTGAAGGCCCCGATCCCGGTCGGGAACACGTCGCCGGGCCGGCCGGCGGCTCCACTCCACCGGGAGACGCCCAGCCCGCAACACCGCCCTACGACGGCCGCACCACCAGCACGGCCGAGGGCCGTCCGGAGCACGACGAGCACGTCGACGCGAACCGGCTCCAGGACAAGGATCCCGACGACACCGCCCGCGGAGCGGTAGCGTCACCGTCGGAGGAGAAGCCGGCGGCCGACACCGAGCAGGCGGAGTCGAGCGACGAGGGCGTCGGACCTGCACACGAAACAGGTGTCGGTAAGGGCGAAGACAAGAAGTGAACCGGGCCGCCGCCTCTACGGACGGCGGAGTTTCTTCTTGTGGGAGCTGTCACAAAAGGGCGCAATGCCGGTTCTTCCACACCGGCACAGCGCCACCGTGGCCCGGTTCGACGGTAACGGGTTACCGTCGGTATCGAACAATTGCGCCGAACCGCGGACGAGAAGTGGCCCATCCGGGCACACCGTGATGGTCACGTCGGATCCGTCGGTTCCCGTTGTGAAATTGGAGTCCATATGACCACCTTGCACTCTCGGTCGTTGTCGGAGACAGTGGCCCCTTCCGGATCCGCGATGCCGTTTCCTGCATCACGCGGCCCCGTGAGCGAGCTCTTGTTCTCCATTCTGCGCGGAGACGTCGAGGACAGCGAATCGTTGGTGACGGCGGCGCGTTCCCTCGCAGAGACTTCCGCGGACACGACGGTCGACGGGCGTCCCGCCATCCTCTACGACGAGGACGCCCAGATCTGTCTCACCGCCCTCTACGAACTGCATCTGCAGGGCATTGCGGGCGTCGGAGACGACTGGGAGTGGAACACCGATCTGCTCGCGGCGCGGGAAGCTCTGGAGGTTCCGTTCGAGGCGGCCATCCGGATCGTCGCGAACCCGCCGACCGATACAACAGATGTGGTGGCGGAACTGTGGAGAATGACCGCACCCACCGCCGGACCCGGTCTGTCCACCTTCATGGCACGCGACGCCGACCGCCAGCACTTCCGCGAACTGCTCGTCCACCGCTCACTGAACCAGCTCCGCGAAGCCGACGTGCACACGCTCGGCATCCCGCGACTCGCCGGCGCACCGAAGGCGGCGTTGGTCGAAGTGCAATCGGACGAATACGGCGGTGGCCGCCCCGAACGCATGCACTCCGCGCTGTTCGCTACCACCATGCGGGAACTCGGGCTCTCCGACCGCTACGCCCACTACATCGACGCCGTTCCGGCGATCACCCTGGCGTCCCTGAACGCGCTCTCGCTCTTCGGTCTTCACCGCCGCCGTCTGGGTGCATTGGTCGGGCACCTCTGCGCGGTCGAAACCACCTCGGCGTTGCCGAGTAAGAAATACAGCGCCGGACTGACCCGGCTCGGCTTCGGCAAGGCCGCCACGCTGTTCTTCGACGAGCACGTCGAAGCCGACTCCGTGCACGAGCAGATTGTCTGCCGCGACCTCGCGGGCGGTCTGGTGTCCGCGCGCCCGTCGACCGGCGACGACATCCTGCTGGGCGCCGCGGCGTGCCTCGCGTTCGACGACCTCGTCGGTGACCACGTGACCCGATGCTGGGAACAGGGCATCAGCTCACTGCGGCAGGCGATCGAGTAGACGCCGAACCGCGCCTCAGGTTCCGGATGCCGCGACCGCGCTCTCGAGGTCACTGAGCGACGTCTCGAGATGCGTGATGATGCGCTGCAGGTGGGGGACCGCGTGACGGTCGCCGACCACGCCGACATCGAGTTGCCCCGCCCGACTGGTGACCGTGATGCTCAGCGCCTGACCGCCGAGGATCGTCGGCACCGGATACACGGCGTCCAGGCGGGCGCCGTTCCAGTACCGCGGCCTCGACGGGCCCGGCATGTACGAAATCATGACGTTGAACGGCGGGGGAGTGTCGTCGACGAACCTCCGCACCGGTTCGAGCAGTATCGGACTGATCGCGAGCGCGCTCATCAGCTGGAACTGGTTGTGGCTGAGCGCACCGAACACCCTGTGCGTGTGTTCCATGGCGTCCGTGATGCGCGCCAGACGCGCTGCCGGATTGCGTTCATCGGTGGCCAGGCCCACGACCATCGCACCCACACCATGATCCCGCCCGCGCGGTCCGATCGCAGGACCGCCGAGGTCGAGTGGCACCGGCAGCATCGCCGTCAACGGCGCATCCGGTAGGGCGTAATTCTCGAGCAGATAGCTGCGGAGCGCGCCCGAACACATCGCGAGAACGACCGTGTCGATGGTGGTGCGGGCGGCCGATGCGACTGCCAGCAGGCGACGAATCGGCCACGAACGCGCCGCCACCTTCCGGGCCCGGCCCACCGGCACGTTCAGCATGGTGGGGGGCGACTGCAGGGGGAGGGTCAGATGCTGTTCACGGAGGCCATCCAAGGTGGCCTTCGCGGCCGCCGGGACCACACCCACCAGGCTGGTCGCCGCCCGCCAGCCCGCACGGACGGCCGCCACCGGGAAGGGTGAGGTGCGCTGTGACATCGCCGCGACACCGGGTGTCCACGGCGCCGGGCAGTTCGTGTCGTCGGGCTCACTCGACAAGGCATGATGGAGCAACCGCAAACCCGCCGGACCGTCCATCAGCGACAGGTGAATCTTCGAGTACACGGCGGTCCGCCCGTCGGCAAGTCCTTCGATCACATGCATCTCCCACATCGGATGCTGCGGATCGAGCGGTATGCCGTGCATTTGGGACACCAGAGACAGCAAATCGTCCATCCGTCCGGCGCCCGGCACCGCGCTGTGCCGCACGTGATACCCCAGATCCAACCGATCGTCGACCGACCACCACGGATAACCGACTCCTCGAAGCGGGCGAACCGCCCGCTTACGAAACAGCTGGGACGACTCCTCCTGGGAAGTCAACGCCTCGAACATCGTCCGAGCGTGGTCCGCACCGGCCTCGGCCGGCGGATCGAACAGTTCGAGCGCCCCCACGTGCAGCGGATGGGACGGTGTCTCGAACAGCACGAACAGCGCCTCCATGGGGCTCATCACCAACATCCGCACCCCCGTTCGGGCGACCACGAGCCACACTGGCACGTCGACGTGTCCATCGATGGGATCCTGCTGATCCGGACCGGACGGCAGAGCCCCACACCACGGCAGTAAGCAGACCACGAAAAGGCTGTCGCCATGCCCATTTCGGTGCCGCCGATTCGAAATTCCGTCACCACCGCACACCGCATACGGCCCGGAACATGCCCGGCAACGGCCACGAATGTGGCGATGATTCGACTGCTACCGCCTCGGGTATGCGGTCAGCACGTCGCAGTCATACCCGGGTACGACTTCGGCCAGGTCTTGTCGGTTGAGCCCTACAGCCGACGAGGCCGTGCTTCGGCACGACACCGGTCTTCCGGGTCGGCGGACGCGGCGATCAGGGACGCTTCACCACCCGGTCGCGGCGCCCGCGCCAGGCAGTCTCCGTACCGATCCGCGAACAACGATCGTGTTCTATCGACGAAAGGCTCTCTGCGGTACCACGGTTCGGATCGGAGTCGTCCATCTGCGTCGGCGTCGACCGGAAGTATCCGTCGATCAACTCGAGGGCGCGGTCCGAACACAGCGCGGGCGGTGGGGTCCGCCCGATCCCGAGTCCCTCGATGACGACGATGCTGCCGCGCCCGACCCCCTCCGCACCGAGCGACCACCCGAAGTGCCGGTTCCACACCAGAACCGCATTGCGCCCCGGCAGGTAGCGCAACCGCAACGGCAGGACCAGAACGACATCGACGCCCTCGGAGTCCCACCAATCGATCGAATCGGCATGAACGCACCGGGCGACCGCGTTGATGTAATCCCGAACAGTTCGCCCGTCGGCAACACCTGTTCCAGTTTTCATCGTTCACCGCCTCAGCTGTAGAAACACGACATACCCTGGCCGGTTGCGGTTGAAACTTCACGCACAGCCCGTCTATTCGACGGGTGCTCGCCGCCGCCGTTGGGTAGCCTCGCGGCATGCCTTACTTGGAGCGGTCCGAAGACGTGTTCGTTCTCTACCTGGGCGAGCGGGGAAGTCGCGACAGCGAAAATGCCTTCCACCCGGACTGGCTCGAGCAGGTCGCGGATCTGCTGGACGAGGTCGAAAGCACGGACGGTCCCGGCGCACTCGTCACCACCGCCGTCGGCAAGTTCTACTCCACCGGCCTCGACACCACGTGGGTTGTGCAGAACACGGACAAGCTGAACTCCTACATCGACCGCGTGCAGGAACTGTTCGCCCGGATACTGACGTTCCCGCTGCCCACCGTCGCAGCCCTACCCGGACACACTTTCGGTGGCGGCGCCATCCTGGCCACCGCCCACGATCACCGGATCATGCGCGAAGACCGCGGCTACTTCTGCCTGCCCGGGATCAGCATCGGCGCCAGCTACGCGCCCGGCAGCATTGCCCTCCTCGCGGCGCGACTGCCTGCGCCCGCGGCGCACACCGCCCTCGTCACCGGTCACCGCTACGGCGGTGCCGAAGCGCACGCCGCGGGCCTCGTCGACGACGTCGCCGCCGAGGACGTCGTCCTCCCCAGAGCGATCGAACATGCCCGCGGGCTGGCCGCCACCCGCGGCCGCACCCTGCGCGAGATCAAAACCACCCTCTACTCCGACGTCGTCGCATCTCTGCGCACCCCTGTGCAGAATCTCCAGGCTCAGGAGGCACTCAGCGCAGACTGACACCCGTGGAGGTGCCGGATCGGCGGGTGCGTGTCCACTCGTCGAGAAGGAACCCGAGGCCCATCCCGAGCATCCATACATCCTTGCTGACCGCTAACCCGTTCTCGTTCGGCCAGATACTTCCCGGGTTACGCAGTCCCGGTGTCCGCGCATACATCGCGACCAGACCACCGGAAAAGGCGGTGAGTGCCGCGCCGGCCAGCGCGGTCGGCACGAGCGGCACCAACAGTGCGGCGCCGGTACCGATCTCCGCCACCGACAGCAACTTCAGAAATCGTGCCGGCGGCACTCCGTTCAGAAAGGGAAAGGCGCCCGCGGCCATGCCGTGGATACCCGCGGCCGTCTGCTCGTCGCCGGGCCACTTCTGAAGTCCCGAATGCAGGATGAAACCTCCGGTCGCTATCCGTCCGGGCAGCTGTCCGAGTGTGGGAAGTCGCATTGGTTATCTCCTGCCGAGTACGAGGAAACGCCGGAATGGCTCCCTTCAGCCTCCCATCCGGCCGCCCGGCCGGGGAAGCCTCGGCCGGACCCTCGAGCGGGTGCAGGGTGTGCGGAGACGAAGTCGTCGATGATGCTGACAACCTCACCAGGCGCCTCCAGATGCGGATAGTGGCCGACACCATCGAGGACGGCGAGCCGACTGCCCGGCATTGCCTCGTGCGCCGCATAGGCGTGAGCGACGGGAATGATTCGGTCCGAGTCCCCCCAGATCAACTGGGTGGGCCGGTCGGCGTTCAAATAGAGGCGGCTCAGCGCACTGACGGCCTGACCCCGGTAGTCGACGACGGCGCGCAAAGTACGCAGAAATGCCTGCCGCGTATCCGGATCGGAGAGCGATGCGTAGGACTGCCACATCTCGTCCCCCCGCACCGACCGCAGACCCGCCGCCCCCAGCCACGAGCGCACTGTGTTCCCCGCCTCACGCACGACCCCCGGCGCGATCAGAGGCAGGAGAAACTCGGCTCCCGGCGCAGCCAGCAACCGGAGCGTCCAATTGACATCGCGTCCCAGCCCACCGCTACCGATGAGCACCAACCGATTACACAGTTCCGGATGCTGGTAGGAAAATTGCATCGCCACTCCGCCGCCCAACGACTGCCCGACGACCGTCACCCGTGGGATGCCGAGTTCGTCGAGGAGATCGCGCAACCACGCGG
Organism: Rhodococcus sp. MSC1_016; assembly: GCF_023667485.2. NCBI lineage: Bacteria > Bacillati > Actinomycetota > Actinomycetes > Mycobacteriales > Nocardiaceae > Rhodococcus > Rhodococcus sp. MSC1_016. The sequence continues at coordinate 2,241,889 of NZ_JAMOZI020000001.1, read as the reverse complement.
CGAATGCGCCGAGGGAGTAATCACCGCGCGGTTTGGCGGACCTGCCGTGGCCCGGCAGGTCCGGCGCCAGAACCTGATACCGGCGCGAGAGCTGGGGGATAACCGCACGCCAGGTGTCGGAGCTGCCGGCCATGCCGTGTATCAGCAGGAGCGTCTCACCCTCACCGGAGAGGTGATAAGCAGCTTCGTCCCCGTGCAGTTCAGTGCGTTGGAGGCGAGACATCAACGCAACCTTCCCTTCGAATGGCGCCGAACGTCGTATGCTACCCATCCTCGCCGAACCCGCAAGGCCTCCGAGCCGGCGTATCCGCGTCATGGCGTGCAGGTCATGGGATACAGGTCAGGGCAGGTCGAGGCGTGCCTGCTCAGGCGCAGCGGCGTTGTCGACGACACAGAAGAGGTTGCCCTCGGTGTCGGCGAGGACCACGAAATCGGAGTCGTCGGGGTAACGGTCCCAGGGCACCCGTCGTGCGCCGAGCCCGACGAGTCGTTCGATCTCGGCCGCCTGGTCGTCGCTGTCCCTGGCATAGAGGTCGAGGTGCATTCGCGGTTCGGGCTCGGCATCGTGGTCGCTCTGCTGGATCGACAGCAGTGGCCGCCCGTCGGGCAGATACAGGTTGGTGAAGCCGTTGCCGCCGAACGGATCGCCGGCGGTCAGCCCGAGTGCCCCGGCCCAGAACGCGGTTGCCCGGCGGATGTCGCGTGCCCCGATGACAGTGGTCCCGAAAATCAGCATGCGCAAAATCTATGTCGATCGTCCCCGTCCTGTGGCCACGTTCGCCCGAAGAGCACCGCTCAGTCGGCGACGTCGCGGTGTGCCAGGACCTTCACGATCCGCAGGCGTACCAGCAGTTCGCCTGCGACGCCATTGCGTTCGCCGAACTCCTCGGCTCGGTCGACTCCCATGTACCGGCCACCGAGCCGCGCCGCCCACCGGCGCAGCTCGGCAGGATCCTCGGACACCTCGGCTGTGCCGGTGATCACAACGTACGCGAACGGTGGACGGTCGTCGTCGACACACAGCGCGGCACGCCCGTCTCGGAGGAGGTTGCGTCCTTTGACGGTGGTCTTGCCGGTCGTGAACACGAGGTCGTCACCGTCCAGGACGAACCAGATGGGGGCCACGTGGGGGCTGCCGTCGGCGCGGACGGTCGACAATTTGCCCGTGCGTGTTCCCGCCGAGACGAAGGTGCGCCATTCCTCGTCCGACATCCGCTCAGCCATGCCGTCATTCTCACACCTGAACCATCCCGGAAGCGGTACAACGCGACGACGCGCGTGCGAGCGCGAATGCTAGGCCATGGGTTGACCACAGTGGACGCCGTACCGCTGGCCGCCATTACGTCACTGTGACGAAATGCGGTCAGGTGGCTGGAAGTTCGGGCGCACGGGGCAGCGGGGCCTCAGGCTCGCACGGGCACGTATGCGGCCGACTCGTTGCAAGCCGTCCACATATCGGGACGCTCGCTGGGGCTGCATATTATCCAATGGCATGAATCATCCGGACGTTCCGGCGAGCGCCGGTTCGGATGTCTCGCGAGTGCGCTCCAGCGCAGGTGTGCAAGTCCGGCCAGACAAACGGGAGGCCGACCGACAGCCGGCCGTGAGAGAAAGCGTCCACAGGTATACCGCAGACCACTTCAAGCGACGTGAGTGGTAAAACTCCAGGTGGGTAATTTGCCGATAATCGACATTATGTCAACTAACGCGCGGACGGGGCACCCCCGGCGTCCGTTGTCGCGCTCCCGTCGGCAACCCTTCCGGCTCACTGCGGGTTCACCGACGAATGATGATGGGCGATCAGCCACTTACCCTCTTCGTACCGATACACCCACGTCACCCTGGCTGCCGCATCTTGGCCATTGGCATTGATGACCCAGCGACCCACGTTGTACGCGAGATTGCAATCCGAGTATTTGACGCTTTCCTCCATGCGGATCTTGGGATCGGCTTTGATCAGGTTGGCGAAATACTCCGTTATCTCCCCCGGAGCATCTGCGATGGGCACCGACAGCGTCGGCAGCAGCACCGCGTCCGACCGGTACAACTCAGCCACCTTGCGCTGCCTGCAGATGCAGAACTCCCACAATGGAATGCTTCAAGCCTGAGTCGCTGCGACCGACTGCCGTCAACACATGCTGACGGTGGCGCGACGGCCTTGGTTCTGAACGGGTCGACCTCGTTCTATCGCGATGTCGCAGTGGGGTTCGGAACAGCCGGTTTCCGATGACGTCTCCGGTACCAGGCGTGGGCGGATTGTTTGCTCATCCCGAGAACACGTCCGATGTCGGACCAACTGGCTCCCTCAGCCAATGCGCGCCTGACGACGTCGAATCGCGCGTTGTGCAGTTCATTTTCGAGGTGGATGCTGATCGCCAGGGCGTCGAGATGACTGGGCGCCGGCGATCGCAGCTGAGCCCGTTCTGCGAGTTCCCTCCGCCGGGCAGCAGTTTCCTCGTCGCCCCGTTCGGCCGCCGCTACGGCTGCTTCGCTCATGTTCTGCACACTGTCGTAGTGAACCCACAGCGCAGAGAGCCCCTCGACTCCCCTGACGCCCTGCTGTTCGCCGCTTTCCACGCCGTCAGCTTAAGCTGACGCCGTCGTCGGCGGTGCAATCGACCAGGCGGCTCGTGGCGAGAGACGGCGCATGCGATACCGGAGGGTGGCCGACCAGCACCCTGCGGTGCCTATTTCCTGTGTCGGGGATGGCGCAAGCTTCTAGTAGCGGCACACAGGCCGCCAACAATCAAGGAGCAGCATGATCCGAACGACGACAGCCCGCGCCACCGTTGCCGCCCTCGCCGCGCTCGCGATCTCACTGACCGGCGCCGCCGGATTCGCCTCCGCCAAGCCTGCCTCGCCCGGATCCGGGCCCAGCACCGTCTCCCCCAGCCAGAACGTCGAAATCCCCGGCCAGTGGGTGTGTTTCCCGGATGGCGTCTGCATCTGGGTTTCGTCGAAGTAGGGTGTCGACCGCGTCTCGAGGGCCGGTCCCGTCGCCCGAACGACCTGCAGAGAAAAAGCCGCCGACACCATGGTGTCGGCGGCTTCTCGGGCGACGGTGCCCGCCAGTGCGCCTCTCGGCAAGTGGTCGCTCGCAGCGACAATATTGATGTGGTACCCGGGGCATTGGGTCGAACACCGCCGGCCTATTCAACCCCGCCGGTCCCCCAAGTATTCCCGCACTCCCGGGCGCGCGAAGGTGTGAGGCCGGCCACCGCTCGGTCAACCTCGCCGAGCGGAGCGCTGCTGCTCACCGAGTCGGCACAGTCCTGCGCGACGGCGGTCACCGCAGGATTACAGCAACTCGGTGAGCTATGAGGATGCATGATCGAGGGGTGTTATTTCATCTCTGCGCCACGTGCGGCGTCGAACAGGACCCCACAACGCCCCTTCCCGACGAATGCGCAATCTGTGCGGACGAACGCCAGTACATACCGCTGGGTGGTCAGGAGTGGACGACCGCTGAGGACCTCACGCGTTCCGGTCACCGCATTGTCGAGCGCGAACTCGAACCCGGGCTGCGCGGACTGTCGGTGGAACCGAAGGTCGCGATCGGCCAGCAGTCTCTGGTGCTGAGCACCCCGGCCGGATCGCTGCTGTGGGATCCGATCGGCCATATCGACCCGTCCGCGGTCAAGGCTGTGGCCGCCCACGGGCCCGTACTCGCGGTCGCGGCGAGTCATCCGCACATGTTCGGCGTCCAATCCCAGTGGTCGGAGGCACTCGGAAATGTTCCGATCCTCGTGGCCGACGCAGATCGTGCATGGCTGGCGCGCACCGACGGCCCGATCGAGTTCTGGTCCGGCACCCACGAGGTCGCGCCGGGGCTGACGTTGCATCAGATCGGTGGGCACTTCCCGGGTAGTGCCGTGGCGCATTGGCGCGACGGCGCGGACGGGAAGGGTGTTCTACTTACCGGGGACGGTGTCTTCCCCAATCCGGACCGCCGCACGGTGTCGTTTCTACGCTCGTATCCCAACCGACTGCCACTCTCGGCCGCCGTGGTCAGGAGGATCGCCGACCAGCTGTCCCAGCTCGAATTCGACCGCATCATCGGCAATTTCGACAATTCCATCGACACCGATGGTCGGGCGGCGCTCGAGTACTCGGCCACCCGCCACTGTGCCTGGGTGAATGGCGAGTTCGACGACCTAACGTGACCGCCCCTCATGACGTCGGAGGTAATGGCCGCGACCACCCCGCCACCCTAGGCTGGCCTGCATGACGACCCTGGACGATCGGCATACTTCGCACGTCGGCATCCACTTGCGAACCTGGCGGGAACGCCGCCGGTTGAGTCAGCTGGAGCTGGCGAATCGGGCAGAGGTCTCGGCGCGGCACGTCAGCTTCATGGAGACCGGGCGATCCAAGCCGACGCGGGTGATGCTGCTGCGGCTGAGTGAGCATCTGGACATTCCCCTGCGCGAGCGGAACGAACTGCTGCTCGCGGGCGGATTCGCTCCGGAGTTCCCCGAGCACCGCCTGTCGGATGTGTCGATGGCGTCGATTGCGGACGCGATCGAGAAGATTCTCACCGCGCATTCGCCGTATCCGGCGGTGGTCGTGGACCGGCACTGGAACATGGTCGACGCCAATGACGCGGCGGCGATCTTGACGGACGGCTGTGCGTCGTCGTTGCTGGAACCGCCGGTCAACGTGCTGCGTCTCAGTCTCCATCCGGGCGGGATGGCGCCGCGCATCGTGGATCTAGCCCAGTGGCGCGGGCATCTTCTGCATCGGCTCGCACACCAGATCGCGGTGACCGGTGACGACCGGCTCCGGGACCTGCTCGACGAGTTGAGGGGCTACCCCGGCGGTATATCGGACGCCAATGACCCAGCCGGTTCCCTCGTCGTACCGCTCCGTATACGCCACCGCGGCGCCGAGCTGACCTTCCTCAGCACAACGACGATGTTCGGCACCCCACTCGACGTGACCGTGGCGGAACTCGCCATCGAATCGTTCTTTCCCGCTGACGCCACGACAGCGGCTACCCTGCGCAGTAGCGTGAGCAGCGACTGAGGAGGTACGTCCAATGGACTGGGCAGCAATAGGTGTGGGATTCGGTTACGTGGTGGTCGTGCTGACCATTCTCGTGGTGGTCGTGGGCGTCATCGCACTGTTCGTCTACTCGATCAAGTCGGATTACATCGTGCCGACCGACGAGAAAACGCGGTCGACGCGGCGGATCGAGCGAGCGCGGTAGTTGCGTCAACGGCACAGGCGGGTGGTTCCCTCGGCGAGGGAACCACCCGCCTGTCGCTGTTCGCGGGCACCGGCCGGTTCTCTGGATCGATTCCGTCCGAAGCAAGCCTTACTGAGACGCCCGTGGGCAAGACGACTACCGTTACACACGTCGCCTAGATTCGAGGAGCACGGAATGAGTATCCAGTCGGTTGAGTCACGCCGCCATCGCGTCGTGGTCATTGGATCCGGCTTCGGTGGTCTGTTCGGCACGCAGGCCCTCAAGAAGGCCGACGTCGACATCACCATGATTGCGCGCACCACTCACCACCTGTTCCAGCCCTTGCTGTACCAGGTGGCCACCGGCATTCTCTCCGTCGGCGACATCGCGCCCGCCACCCGGCTCGTGCTGCGTAAGCAGAAGAACGCTCGGGTGTTGCTCGGCGATGTCGAGTCGATCGACTTGGAAACGAAGACCATCACGTCCCGCTTCCTGGACCGGACCACCATCACTCCGTACGACAGCCTGATCGTGGCGGCGGGGGCAGGCCAGTCCTACTTCGGTAACGACCATTTCTCCGAGTTCGCGCCCGGAATGAAAACGATCGATGACGCGCTCGAGTTGCGCGGTCGCATCCTGGGCGCCTTCGAACAGGCGGAGCTGTCCCACGATCCGGAAGAACGCGCCCGGCTGCTCACGTTCGTGGTGGTGGGTGCGGGCCCGACGGGTGTCGAGTTGGCGGGGCAGATCGCCGAATTGTCACGCCGCACTCTGTCCGGCGCTTTCCGGAACATCGACCCGCGCGAGGCCCGAGTGATTCTCCTCGACGGCGCCGGGGACGTGCTGCCGGTGTATGGCGGCAAGTTGAGCCGCAAGGCAGCTGAGCAGCTCGAGAGGCTCGGCATCGAGATTCAGCTGGGCGCAATGGTCACGGACGTCGACGTCGACGGACTCGTGGTGAAGGACAAGGACGGAACCCAGCGGCGCATCGAGTCCCAGTGCAAGGTGTGGTCTGCCGGTGTGCAGGCAAGCCCGCTGGGCAAGCAGATCGCCGACCAGTCCGAGGCCGAGGTCGACCGGGCAGGCCGGTTGCTCGTGAACCCCGACCTGTCGGTGCCGGGTCACCCCGAGGTCTTCGTCATCGGCGACATGATGTCGCTGGACAAGCTGCCGGGGCTGGCACAGGTCGCCATGCAGGGCGGTAAGTACGCGGCCAAGCAGATCATCGCCGGCTTACACGGTCACAAGCCCGAGGATCGTCCGCCGTTCAAGTATTTCGACAAGGGCAGCATGGCCACGATCTCCCGGTTCAGCGCCGTCGCGAAGGTGGGCAAGCTCGAAATCAGCGGCTTCATCGGCTGGGTGGCCTGGCTGGCGATCCACCTGATGTATCTGGTCGGCTTCCGCAGCCGGTTGTCCACCCTGCTGTCGTGGACGGTGACGTTCCTCGGTCGTGGACGCGCACAGATGGCGTCCACCGAACAGTGGGTGTTCGCCCGCAATGCCATGGAACAGCTGGAACGCCACGAGCGCGAGAAGCAGGCTTCGATCGAACCGTCGACCGCTACAGGGCAGCGCAAGGCCGCGGGCTAGTTCCCGACCACAGCGAACACAGGCGGAGGGCACCGGGCTACTGGGTGCCCTCCGCCCGTTCGTGTCACTGAATAGTCCGCTGGTTCATCCACGGTGATGGTCTGGCCGAGCCGCCAGCTTCGGATGTCGTTCTGACTTCGGGCAGGATCGCCTCGAGCGCCGGGTAGCCGGTGATCCCGCGCGGAAGTGTCGACCCACTCCGCTGTACCGGATTAGACTCGCGGGTTGGAAGGTCATTTCTTCGGCATCCCACAGCACCCGGAGAGCGCCAGTATCGGGCTGGCGGACTAGTAGGCGCGCATGAATGACGCGAGAGTACTGGCACATCGGTACCGCTTGGACGCGGTGCTCGGCATCGGTGGAATGGGTCGCGTGTACCGCGCGTGGGACTCTGTTCTGGACCGTCCGGTGGCGGTCAAGGTGCTACGAACCGAACTTCTCGAAGAGGATCCCACGGGGAATTGCCTGGAGCGATTTCGTCGGGAAGCGCGAATTGTTGCCAGCTTCGACCACCCAGCGATCGTCCATGTGTACGACCTGGGTGAGGATATGCTCGGCGGCGAGCGAGCGCATTTCCTCGTCATGCAACTCGTTTCGGGGACGACCTTGCAGCAGCGTCACCGCACGGATGGCCCGCTTGCGCTGCCTCTCCTCGTCCACGTCATGGGTGACGTGCTGAGTGCGCTGCAGCACGCTCACGAACGTGGAGTTGTTCACCGAGATGTGAAGCCGGCGAACGTTATGCTCACTGATTCCGGAGCGGTGAAGGTGATGGACTTCGGGATTGCGCACCTGAGGGGTTGCAGTAACCTGCTGACGGGAACCGGCAACATTATCGGCACCGTCGCCTATCTGGCACCTGAGCAGGCTCGCGACAGCCGACTCGTCGATGCGCGCTCCGACGTGTACTCCGTCGGATGTATGTTGTATCACCTCCTCACCGACCGGCTGCCCTTCCCTGGTGATAACCCGTGGCAGATCCTCGCCTCGCAGCTGGAGCGTCGTTACGTTCCGGCTTCTGAGGTGAGACCGATGCTCGGCACCGTCTTCGACGACGTGCTGAAGCGGGCCCTTGCCCTCGAGCCAGACCATCGCTATTCCAGTGCCGCCGAAATGTGTGTGGAGCTGCTCGCCCTGAAACCCAGCCTCTCGGCCGAACCGGGCCAGTTCGCGTCCGACCGCACCTCGGCCACCGCATCCGCATCCGTGACGATGTTGTCGGGACCGGACGACACCGAAACGCAGGTTGCGAACCTGCCCAGCGAATTCCACTCCAGAGCGCCGGCTTCGGGACCCGTAGGTTTGCAGACCGGATCGTCGCCGGAAGTGCGCCATCCGTCCTTCGACAGCCTGGGGCCGCCACCGCTCACACCGGCATCTCCGCCGACGGATCAACCGTTGGTCGGCAGAACCGGGCCGAGCCGCCGGGAAGTCCTGGCCGGTTTGGGTGCAGGGGCAGTGCTTGTGGCCGGTGGGGCCGCGATCTGGTTGTTCACGTCCTCCTCGGACGGGCAGTCCTCTTCTCCCACGCTTTCCGGTCGACCCGGAGCGGTGCTGTGGACTGCTTCGGCTGGCACCGTGATCATCTTCTCGGCGCCGACCCTGGGTGCCGGCCTCGTCTACATAGGCGGCTACGACAACAACGTGTACGCGTTGGACGCAGCGACCGGGGTGGAGCGCTGGACAGCTGCCACCGGGGACCGGGTCAGGCCGTCGCCGGTCTTCGCCGACGGACTGGTCTATGTCGCGAGCTGGGACGGGAACGTCTACGCACTCGAGGCGAAGACGGGAGAAGAGCGCTGGAAGACCGCACCCGGCAACCCGGGCGACACGTTCCCGGTTTCACCGGTGGTGTCCGACGGGACGGTGTACTTCGGTGCTACCGACTGGTACGTCTACGGGCTCGACTCGGCCACCGGTGCGATGCGCTGGAAGACCCGCACCAACGGTGCCGCCGCCGCGGCCCCAGCGGTCGCCGATAGTGTGGTGTACCTCGGAACCGAGGGGTACGTGTACGCGCTGGATGCCCACACCGGCACGGCGCACTGGGCAAGCCAAGTGGGGGGCCAGGTCTGGTCGTCGCCGGCCGTTGGGGACGGACGCGTCTACCTCGGCAACGAGGACTTCGCGGTGTATGCGCTCGACGCCGGCTCCGGCGAAGTCCGCTGGAGGACCCTTACCGGCGGTCAGGTTCATTCGTCGCCGGCGGCAGCGGGGGGCCTGGTTTACGTCGGCAGCTACGACAAGAACGTGTATGCGCTCGACGCCGGCTCCGGCGAAGTCCGCTGGAAGACCCTTACCGGCGGTCAGGTTCATTCGTCACCGGCCGTGGCAGACGGCGTGGTGTACGTCGCCAGCTGGGACGGCTACCTCTATGCCCTTGGCGCGCAGGACGGCGCGGTACGGTGGAAAACTCCTATGGGCGGGCAGGTCTGGTCCTCGCCGACCGTCTCCGACAATCTGGTCTACCTCGGCAATGACAACGGGAAGGTATACGCCGTCGAGAGATGACCGCGGTTACCTCGGTACGTACTCCTCATGCCAAACGATCTCGCGGGTGGCGTAACTGACGTTGCCGAGCAGCGGCAGGTAACGTTCGTACCGCGTGCGATCGGCGAAGACCGCTGCGGGATTCGCGTTGTCCGCTATGTAAGTGTCTACGCTGCCTGGCGAATCGAGCACGATCGGTTTTGCCACGATAACCCGCGGGATCTGCTTGCCCTCGATCCAGTCGGCGGCGAATTGTCCCAGACCGTATCCCATCAGGTGCCACGGGAACGCAATGCTGGCGCGGTAGGGTCCGTCGTTCTTGACGAGTGCCAGCGCCTCCTTGTCGCCGTCGACACCGGAGAAGTACATGTCGTCGGCGAGCTTGCCGGACTGGTCCAATGCCCTGTAGGCGCCCACCACCAGGGTGTCACCACCGAGGATGATCCTGATGTCGGGCTGCTCCGCGATGACGGTGCTCATGATCGCGGCACCATTGGCGGTCGAGATGTCGGGCGCATCCACATCGCTGACCACGCTCAAGCCACTGCCTGCGCTCCGCAGGCCGTCCAGTACGCCGGCGTGCCTCAGCTGCAGCTGCGGTGAGGCGGAGTCCAGGTTGAAGTAGTGCACTTTCGCGTTCCCTTGGAGGCGCGCGGTCGCGAAATCCGCCGCGGCCTTGCCCTGCGTGAAACCGATGTCGTACTGGTTGGCGGCGACCTGGAGCGTGCTCGGCTGAGTGATGATGCCTTGCACGCAGACGCCTTGCCGCAAGGCGGCATCGAGGATGGGCCGTTGAATTACCGCGTTGAGCGGTTGGAATGCCAGTGCGCCGACGCCACGGGCAAGGAACGTTTCGAGCTGGCGGAGATTTTTCGTCGGGTCGTCGCCAGAGAAGGCGGTGAGGTATTGCAATCCCCGTTCCCCCGACGCGGCTTCCACTCCGGCGCCGAGGGCGAGGAAGAATTCTGCGGCCGCGGTGCTGGCCCAAGCGGCGCGCCGGGGTAGTCCAGTGGGCGGTCCGCTTGGCAACGAGGGATCGAATTGGCCGAGTTCCTCAGGCGGCGCAGGCGATGTTGGGCGGCCGGTCTCCGAATTGCCGTTCGTCGACGCACACGCCGCCGAGAGCGCGGCGCCGGCCATGCCAGACCCCGCCAGCGCCCCTAGTCTGAGCAGGTCACGGCGGCTCAGTCCGGGCAGGTGCCGCTTCGCGAACGGCATGGCTCGACGATAGCAAGCGAATCAGTTCGTGGCGATCGAGATGGCGTTGCCCGGTTGGCGGATGCGCGAGTTGTCGGCGGACCCCACCCGCACCGAGCCGACTAGTCGAGCTCGGTCACTTGCCCAGCGAGGCGGTGTCCGTGATGTTCGCCAATCGGACCTGACCCTTCGAGACCAGCCGATCGCTCTCATCGGTGATCCGGACCTCCCACAATTGCTGGGTGCGGCCGCGGTGGATCGGGCTGGCCTCGGCGGTCAGCGTGCCGTCGCGTGTGGCGCGGAGAAAGTCGGTGTTGTTGTTGACCCCCACCACGTGTCCCCGACCGCCCAGCCACATCATTCCGGCCGTGCTTGCCACCGATTCGACGACCGCGCAGTACACGCCGCCGTGCTGAATTCCGGCGGGCTGTTGCAGGTCCGGGGTGACCGTCCACTGGGCGCACACGCGATCCGGACCGAGTTCGGTGTACTCGAGACCGATCACGCCATCGAATCCCTTGCCCAATCGCTGAAGCATCGCGTCGGTGCCGATCTGACCGTCGCCGTTCGTGGCCTGCCGTTCGGGGGAACCCACCATCACACACTCCATTGGATCACTGGGCGCTGTCGCAGCGCATTCGTTTCTCCTGCCTACACGACGTCGGTGTGGGAGCGGGAAGCAGGTGGGCCGAAAACAGATCGGCGGGCCCCACACCCTTCGGTGTGAGGCCCGCCATGAGTGGACCGGGAGTCGCTGCAGCCCTCAGGACTCCGGTACGGTCCGGCAGTTCGGTTCGAAATGTTCGTGCTTGCCGACGTGGCCCCTTGACTATAGGCAAGGCTGCCCTAATTTCGCAACCGCTTCAGTGGATCCGTGTCAGCCGGGTCTTCCACCGGACCGGCGCACCGGCGGCCACGAAGGCGTCCAATATGCCCTGACCGCGGCGCTGAGCGGCCGACTCCCCCTCGCCTGCGAGGATCGGCACGTATGTCGAGGCGCCGAGTACTGCTTCCCCGACCAGACCCCAGAAGCGGGAGGCGTCGATCGGCGTGCACCGCGCGATCGCGTCGAAAATCGCGTGTAGCGATGTGAGGCACCGGTGAACGGTCCAGACCAGGAGTGCTCGTTCGCACGGCACTGTCACCGTGCCCCGCGTGCCGGCCCACGGATCGTCGGGTAGAACCCGCATCGTGTCGTCGGCGAGCCCCGCCCAATCGATGCCGCCGTCGCTGTCCATGTGAATCCACAGATTCTCGAGGCCCGGGTCCCAGGCGCGCCCTTCGAGGACGACGAGCGCGGTGACTCGCCCGACCACGGCGTGGATGAGCGAGGTGGCGACCTGCATCGCGGCGACGTCGGGGTCCGGAACGTCTTCGAGGGAGCGGGCCCACATACGCGGAACGCGGTCACCGTCCAGATCGTCTGCGAGCGACCACCACCGCCGTTTTCCCTCGTCGGCCATCGATGCGACGGCATACATGCGCGGATAGTCGGGATTCAGTGAGCGAAGGCGCGCGCAGGACGCGTCCAGAGCGGTCGCGGGGGCAGACAGGGTAGAAGTCACCGTGCACTCCAATCGGTCGGGGTGGAACCCTTCTCAACATAGGTGAGCCTAACCAAATTACAAGAGTTGCTTTCCTGTGATGTAGAGCACCCACTGCAGCGCGCCGGAAGTGGACATACCGCCCGGAGGAACATCAGAGATAGGGTTCCGTAACCTAAGTAGTTGAATCGGTGCAGATTCGGTTCCGGTGCACACACGTCAGGAGCTTTTCCCGCAGTGACGACGACGCGACAGTTCGGCAGCGACTTCCCGCACCTGCCGACCGACGAGGAGTACGGGAAGCGCGACATTCCGCGCGGTCCGGCTCCCCTGCCCCTGCGGGCACTCGCAGGATTCCTGGATGCGGTCGTGGTAGCCATTCCCCTGGTTCTCGGCTGGTACCTCGTCGATGCGCTCAGTGACAGCAACGGCGGCGGTCAGGCAGACCGGGTCGTCTTCGGTGGTGCAACCGTCGCAATTGCCGTCGGACTAGCGGTCTGGAACAAAGGGTTTCGGGAGGGCAACACCGGGCAGAGCTCGGGCAAGGGGTGGGTCGGTCTCGTGACCCGGGATGCGACGAGCCTCGGCGCGATCGGCCCGAAGCGCTCGTTGCGGCGCCTGGTTCAGCGGTCCGGTACCGAGGTGGTCCGCGACCGTACAGCGGACGACGAGGGATTCGTGGCCCGCGAGAAGGACGGGTCCGTCGCCGCGATCCGCCGCCGCCGGCTGATCGGACTGGGCGTCCTCGTGGTCTTGCTCGGGCTCGTGCTGCTCGCCAGCATCGCGGTCGGGGCGCGCCCCCTCTCGTTCACGGAGATCTTTTCCGCGCTGTTCGACGCGGACGGGTCCCAGGCAGACATCATCGTCCGTACGTTGCGTGGCCCCCGCACGATCCTCGGCCTCGTCGTCGGAATGGCACTGGGGGTTGCGGGTGCGCTGATCCAGGGTCACACCCGTAATCCCCTCGCGGACGCGGGCCTTCTCGGCCTCAACGCGGGCGCCGCGTTCCTGGTCGTCCTCTCGATGTACCTGTTCGGATTCAGCGCCCCGAGTGAGTACCTCTGGTTCGCCTTCGCCGGATCGTTCCTCGCGAGCGTGGTGGTGTTCGGCCTGTCATCGATCGGCAACGGAGCCGCCAGCCCGTTGAGCCTCGCCCTGGCCGGGGCCGCGGTCGCCTTCTTCCTGCAGGCGATGACCAACGCGATCATCATCGTCGACCAGGCCAGCCTCGACTCCTACCGGTTCTGGGTGGTCGGTTCCGTGGCCGGACGCGGATTCGATGTGCTCTGGCAGGTGCTGCCGTTCCTCGTGATCGGTCTGCTGCTGGCCCTCGCCAGCACCCCGGGCCTCAATGTGTTGAGCCTCGGCGAAGACGTGGCCCGCTCCCTCGGCACCAACATCGGCGCGAGCCGCGCCCTCGGCATCGTGGCGATCACCCTGCTGACCGGGGCAGCGACCGCCGCCTGCGGTCCGATCGCTTTCATCGGGCTCGTCGTTCCGCACGTGGCACGCGCGATCACCGGCCCCGACTACCGCTGGCTGGTGCCCTACGCGGGACTCCTCGGCGGCGTGATGCTGGTGACCGCGGACGTCATCGGACGTGTTGTCGTGCGCCCCGGCGAACTCCAGGTCGGGATCGTCCTGGCTGTCTTCGGAGCCCCATTCTTCATTGCGTTGGTGCGGCGCAGAAAGCTGGCAAGCCTGTGACCGTCGACGACCAGACCCGCCCCGATCCGGTCGCGCCGGCGAAGTCCCGGGTCCCGGCACGACCGCCTTTCCGGCTCGGTCCGCTTTCCCTCGTCCTGCGTCCCCTCGGCATCGCGGTGAACGTTGCGCTCCTCGCGACGCTGTTCCTCGTGCTGTGCCTGAACATCGGCCGCGGTGACTACCCGCTGTCCATTCCCGAGGTCACCACGGTGCTCTTCGGCGGCGGCACCAAGGCGCAGAGCTTCATCGTCATGGATTTACGACTGCCGCGGTCGCTGACCGGGGTGTTCATCGGCATGGCCCTCGGACTCGCCGGCGCGCTGACCCAGTCGATCGCCCGCAACGCGCTGGCCAGCCCCGACATTCTCGGGATCACCTCGGGTGCGAGTGCGGCCGCCGTCGCCCTCATCGTCCTCGGCGGAGGCGGCAGCTTCGTCGGGCTCCTCGCCACCCTCGGAATCCCTCTGGCCGCGTTGTGCGGTGCACTCCTGACCGCGCTGACCATCTATCTCCTGGCGTGGCGCGGCGGGGTCGAGGGCTACCGGCTGATCCTCATCGGAATCGGCATCAACGCCATGCTCATCGCCGTCACCGGGTGGCTTCTCATCTCCGCGGACATCAACGACGCCTCCCGCGCCCAGGTGTGGCTCAACGGGTCACTGAACGGTGCGTCGTGGAGTCAGGTGTGGCCGGTGATGGTCGCGGTCGTCCTCGTCGGCGGTTATGCGATCGGATCCTCGTTCACGATGGGTGCGCTGCGCCTCGGCGACGACAATGCCGTGTCGCTGGGCGTGCGACTGCAGTGGTCGCAGGCCCGGTTACTGCTCATGGCGGTGGCCCTCGCCGGAATCGCGACAGCGGCGGCAGGCCCGGTCGGGTTCGTCGCACTCGCCGCCCCGCAGGTGGCGCTGCGGTTGGTGCGGTCGGCCGGGCCACCCCTCATCGCGTCCGCGTTGACGGGTGCGGTGCTCGTGGTCGGCAGCGATGTGATCGCGCGGACGATCCTGCCGGTCGAGTTGCCGGTCGGTATCGTCACCTCGGCCCTCGGTGGGCCGTTCCTGCTCTACCTGTTGGTTCGCAACAATCGGAAGGTTTCGGCATGACCGTGCAGACCGACTCTCGGCTGAGTGCCGAGGACCTGAGCCTGGGATACGGCGACCGCATCATCGTCGAGAACCTGAATCTCGAGGTGAAGACCGGGGTGATCACCACCGTGATCGGCCCCAACGGGTGCGGAAAGTCCACCTTGCTGCGGGCGCTCGGCCGGCTCCTGAAACCTCGGTCCGGTTCGGTGGTCCTCGACGGCAAGGCGATCGGTTCGCTCCGCACCAAGGATGTCGCCCGCATCCTCGGGATGCTCCCCCAGGCGCCGATTGCGCCGGAGGGGCTCACCGTCGCCGACCTCGTGGCCCGCGGACGGCATCCGCATCAGTCGTGGATTCGGCAGTGGTCGTCCGACGACGAAGGCGAGGTCGCGGAGGCGCTTGCGTTGACCGGAGTCTCCGAACTGGCCGACCGCCCCGTCGACCAGCTGTCCGGTGGGCAACGCCAACGCGCCTGGATTTCCATGGCGTTGGCGCAGGGCACCGACATTCTGCTGCTCGACGAGCCCACCACCTACCTGGATCTGGCGCATTCGATCGAGGTGCTCGACTTGGTGGACCGGATGCACGAGGAGATGGGCCGCACCGTCGTAATGGTGCTGCACGACCTCAACCTGGCGATCCGCTACAGCGACCAGCTGATCGTGATGCGTGACGGCAAGGTCGTCGCCGCCGGCGCACCGAAGGACATCATCTCTGCCGAACTCCTCCTCGAGGTGTTCGGGCTCGAAGCGGCGGTGATCGGCGACCCCGTGTCCGACCGTCCGCTGGTGGTGCCGATCGGCACCCGCCACGTGTACGGCGCGGTGGGCGGCCCGGAGCGGGCGTAGTCAGCGCCCGGGTCGGCGACCACCGATCATGGTGCGCACCAAACGCACGCCCTGCCCCAGAGACACGGTGGGCAGGTATGCCCGTCCGACGGCGTTTCCGATGCTCGGCAAGGCGGCCGGGTCCGCGAAGGTCATGTGCATGGCCACGTAGCGGGGCTGGAACTTCGACTTGAATGCCAGAAGCGATCGGAACCCGTACACCGGTTCGAGGGTGCGCCCGAGGAGATCGAGCACGCTGTCCATGACGGTGGACAGACTCGACGATTCGGCCTGTTCCGCGGCGTCCGCGTCGCGGTCGGGTTGTTCGACCTTCGCGAGTGGCGCGCCGGACAGGCTGAGGAATTCGGCTCCTTCCACTTCGAGTTTCAGCGCGGCAGACGCGATGAGGAACTCCATTGCCGGCCGGAATCCCTCGGAGCGGCGGCGCATGAAGTCGAGGGTCCAGCCCACCACCTTCCCCTCCCGGTACACCGGCAGCCACGAGGTGACCCCGTGCACGGTGCGGTCGCTGTCGACGGCGATCAGGCAGCGCACCTCGGGGTCGTCGACCTCGTCGAGGCCGCCGAGGGTGAATCCCATTTCGGGCATCCCCTTGTCGGCCACCCATTCTTCGGATATCGCCGTGATTTGATCGGTGATCGACAACGGGGCGCTGGGGAAGCTGACCCATTCGGCGGTGATGCCCGACTTTTTCGCCTTGTTCAGGGCGGTGCGGATGTCCTGGAAGCGTTTGCCCGTGAAGGCGATGGTGCCGAGGTCGAGCACCGTCTCCTCCGCGACTTGGATGCCACTCCAGCCGAGGTCGTCGGTGACGGCGCGCACGGCGGAGGTCACCGAGTAGAAGCAGGGAATCCACCCGTTGGCGGAGGCGAATTCGGCGAACCCGGTGACGGTGTCCCGTAGCCGTTCCGGGGGGCCGACCGGATCCCCCGTGGTCAATGCGACCCCGGCGATGACGCGGTACGCGACGTAGCTGGTGTCGTCGGGGGCGAACCAGTAGTTGTTTCCCCGCCACGTGGTCATCCAGGACAACGGACTGCCGCTCCCCGACTTCAGCAGGGCCCGCGCGCGGGCGGCGGCGTCCGAGTCCGCACCGAGCGCCGGGCGCAGGAAGGTGGCCGCCACCAGTCCGCACGCCGTCAGCCAGAACACCACCCCGGTCCATTCGTACAGCAGGGTCGCGGGAACGTTGACCGGTAGCAGGCGGGGGTCGAGCCACTGCAGATAGACGGGTGGAATCAGGCGCTCCGGGAAATTGGCGAGCAGGGTGGTGGCGGAGGGCCGATGATCGAAACCGTTCCGGGCCCACAGGCCGCCGACGACGTAGAGGACGGCGAGCCCGACCGTCACCGCCGCCAGCGTGACAGCGAGGCGGCGGTAGGTTCCGGCGGGGGCGGTGACGTCGAAGAATCGCCGGGTGGCGAGGAGGACGATCAGGATCACCAACGGGGTCAGGAACGGCACCAGCGTTCGATACAGGTTGGGGTCCGCCAGCCCGTAGAACAGCGATTCCTCCTCGAACGAGCCGATGAACCGGACCGCGAAGTTGAGCAGGGACAGCACCAGCAGGACCACCTGCGCGACCACCGCCCCGACCCAGGCGAAGCGTCGGCCGCGCCGCAGTCCGTCGCTGAGGGTGAGCAAAAACAGCGACGGCATGAGACTGAGCAGTGTCGGCCCGACCCCGGACAGTCGCAGTTCCAGTAACCCGCGGCGGCATTCGGGGTCGGCGGCGTTCACCTCGCAGAGGTCGCGAACCTCGGTGGCGGTGTACGGAATTCCCCGGAACAGATCTCGCAGCACGGCCAGGGGTCCGACCGCTTCCGCCGAGAGCGCTGCGATCATCGGTCCGACGGCGCTGGCGGCCACCACGATGGCAACCAGGACCCGGCCCTCTCGCTGGGTGCCGGCGATCCGCTCGCCCCGCGCCGAGCGGCCGACGATCCAGGGTCCGGCGACCAGGCCCACGACAGCGGCGGCGAGCCGGACCACGTCCTGCAGGGATCCGCTGAACAGGGCCAACGTGATGGTGAAGGCGAGCACGCCGACCCGGATTCGACGGCGCCACAGGGTGCCCATGTCGGAACTCGCCACCATGGCCGCACCGATGATCCAGGTGCTGGGCCCGACCGCCATACCTACATGGAGCCGGAAACCCCAGTCCGCGTCCACAACCTTCGCGACGGCGGCGACCGCCAGCGCGAGCAGCCCACCGACCACTTGTGTCACCACGGCCGCCAGGGCGAACCGCGCCGAACCCATCCGGCGCTCCAATGGCGCCGCGGCCAGGAAGACGAGAACGGTGGTGGTCAGATACGCGAGGATGTCGTCGCCCCACAGCCCCGCCGACAGCAGAGTCCAGACCCATCCGTGCTCGAACGCCCGGATGCCGAGGGCCACGTGCTGCGACAACGCGTGGGAGGGTCCGCCGATCACACTCGAGGTCGCGAACGCCACCAGCCAGATCGCAACCAGGAGGGCGATGCTGACCGGTGCGCCGGCCACGCCGAAGCGCACCCATTCCGCTACCCGACCCGGTGCCCCGCTGACCTTCGCCGCCGCACTGTCCCCAGTGACTGCATTGCCGTCGATACTCATCCGCCAGGTCCCCACTCTCCCGCGATGTCGAGAACGAAAGCCCGCCCCGCGACACAGCCGCCGAAGTCGACGGCCGGTGGCCGTCCACCGACCGTAAACCACCTGTTCGCGCTATGACCATTACCACACGACTTCGCGCGGTTTTACTACTACTAGTAGTACGCATCCGCGTCGTTGTATCCGTAGAATCGGACCATGGCTGGACTCGGCGAACTCGAACGCGCAGTGATGGATCACCTGTGGTCCACTTCGGAACCGCAGACGGTGCGGCAGGTGCACGAAGCTCTGGCAGAGCGTCGCGAACTCGCCTACACCACCGTCATGACCGTGCTGCAGCGACTGGCGAAGAAACACCTCGTCATCCAGCAGCGCGATGATCGCGCCCACCGGTACCTGCCCGTGCATCAGCGCGAAGAACTGGTCGCCAGCCTCATGGTCGACGCCCTGCAGCAGGCCGACAAGTCCGGCAGCCGGGCCGCAGCCCTCGTGCACTTCGTCGGCCAGGTCGGTGCGGACGAGGCGGACGCTCTCCGGGAGGCACTGGCTGCGCTCGAAGCCAAGGAACGCTCCGGCGACGGCAACGAGACGGGAACCGTTCGCGCCGTCTGACGTTCGTCATGCATGATGAGTGGGACATGGACGCCACCACCGCGCTGGTATTCGGCATACTCGCCCTTCTTCTCGCAGGACCGGTTCCTGCGTTGCTCAGCCGTGCCCGGTGGCCGCACCGGGCTCCGCGGGCAGCGCTCGTGCTGTGGCAGGCGATCGCCCTCGCCGCCGTCCTGTCCGCCTTCAGTTCCGGCCTCGCGATAGCCAGCCAGCTCCTCGTGCCCGGTCCGGACGGACGGCCCACCACCGCGCCGGTGGAAGAGATCGACGCGCTCGGCCTTCCCCTCTGGCTGCTGTACGTGGTGGTGTTCGCCCTCACCCTGCTGGTCGGCGCCAAGCTGATGTTCGCGGTGGTTCAGGTGGGGTTCCGCACCCGGCGCCGACGTGCCCGGCACCGCATGCTCGTCGATCTGCTGGACCGATGTGACTCGACGTCCCCGCTGGCCCGTACACCTGACCTGAGAATCCTCGACGTCACCGAACCCATCGCGTACTGCCTGCCCGGCCTGCGTCAGCGGGTCGTGTTGAGCCAGGGCACGTTCGCCAATCTCGACGACGCCGAGATCACCGCGATCCTCACCCACGAACGTTCGCATCTGCGCGCCCGCCACGACCTGGTCCTCGAAGCGTTCACCGCGGTCAACGCCGCGTTTCCCACCGTGGTCCGCAGCAAGTCCGCCCTCGGCTCCGTGCAGTTGCTCGTCGAGATGCTCGCCGATGATTCGGCGGTGCGTGCCACCGGGCCGACAGCCCTCGCTCGTGCGCTCGTCGCCTGCTCCGGCTCCACGGCGCCGAAGGGCGCGATGGCTGCGGGCGGTCCGAGCACGCTGCTGAGGGTGCAGCGACTCGCCTCCTCCGAATCGGCCGTGCCGGTCGCCATCGCCGCCTACACGGCGTCGGTGGCCATCCTGGTGGTTCCGACGGTCGCGGTGGCCGTTCCCTGGCTCACCGAACTGGGCCGCCTGTTCTCGG
Source organism: Rhodococcus sp. MSC1_016 (assembly GCF_023667485.2). Classification (NCBI taxonomy): domain Bacteria; kingdom Bacillati; phylum Actinomycetota; class Actinomycetes; order Mycobacteriales; family Nocardiaceae; genus Rhodococcus; species Rhodococcus sp. MSC1_016. Next base: position 2,222,058 of record NZ_JAMOZI020000001.1, on the reverse strand, counting down.
CGGCGTAGTCACTCACGTCACAACTCCGCCGGTTCGGTATCCGGGCGCCCGTCCCGTACACTGGTTCACGGTCGCCACTGCGGCCCATCAACACTGAAACGGCACACAGCCCAATTCCCCGCACTTCCGCGAATGGATTGACCAGGTGACATGTGCCCTGGCTCGTCCCTTTGTGCGTGCTGCATGACAGCCCCGCTCCGCGACGCGCCCTAATGCCCGGAGAGGTATCCCGCGTGACCAACGCTGTGCAAATGACCGCTGTCCCAGTGACTGCTGTCCCCATGACGTCTGCAGAAGACGTCAGCTCTGTTTCCGAGGAGAACACCACCGAGACGGTGACGTTCGCCGAGATCGGCCTTCCCGAATCCCTGGTGCAGGCTCTCCTCCGGAATTCCATCGCCACCCCGTCGCCCATTCAGGCCCTGGCCGTTCCGGACGCGCTGGCAGGCAAGAACGTTCTCGGCCGTGCACAGACCGGATCGGGTAAGACGCTGGCCTTCGGCCTGCCCATGCTCACCCGTCTCGCCCGCCACGAAGACCGGCCGGCGCCCAAGCGTCCCCGCGCCCTGGTTCTCGTTCCCACCCGCGAACTCGCCTTTCAGGTCGTGGATTCCCTCAACTCGTACGCGGGTGCGCTCGGTCTGACCGTGCGCCCGGCGGTCGGCGGCACCCCGTTCACCAAGCAGGTCGACCAGCTGCGCCGTGGCGTCGACATCCTCGTCGCCACCCCCGGGCGCCTCGGTGATCACATGCGTCAGGGCACCTGCGTCCTCGACTCCATCGAGATCACCGCGCTCGACGAGGCCGACCAGATGGCGGACATGGGCTTCCTGCCCGAGGTGCGTTCCATCCTCGGTGAGACCCCGGCCGACGGTCAGCGGCTGCTGTTCTCGGCCACCCTCGACCGTGAGGTGCAGTCGCTGGTCCGGCAGTTCCTGCCCGACCACGTGCAGCACTCCACCGAGGACGGGCGCGCCAGCGTCGACACGATGGCGCACTACGTCCTCCTGGTGGACCGCGGTCAGAAAGACAATGTTCTGGCGGAAATCGGTGCGCGCGAAGGCCGCACCATCATGTTCGCCCGCACGAAGCTCGGCTGCGAGGGCATCACCGACCGGTTGCGTGCGGTCGGGATCGCCGCGGAGTCGCTGCACGGCGGCAAGGCGCAGAACCAGCGGACCCGCGTCCTCGAGCGTTTCAAGAACGGCCGCACCCCTGTGCTCGTCGCGACGGACGTTGCGGCGCGCGGTATCCACGTCGACGGTATCGACCTGGTTGTCCACGTCGATCCGCCTGCCGATCACAAGGATTACCTGCACCGTGCCGGGCGCACGGCCCGCGCCGGTGAGAAGGGCACGGTCGTCGCGATCGTGCTTCCGAATCAGAAGCGCACCTTCCGGAAGCTGACGGGGATGGCCGGGGTCGACGCCACGGCAGTGCCCGTCGCGCCCGGATCCGAGGTCCTCACCACCATCACCGGCGCGAAGGTCCCTACCGGGCAACCGGTGAAGGATCCCGCCTTCCGCAGTGACCGTGGTGGCGACCGCCGCTTCGGCGACCGCGGACCCCGCCGTGAAAGTGGGTTCGGCGGCCGAGACGGTGGCTACCGCGGAAACCGCAGCTCCTCCGAGGGACGCGGTGACCGCCCGTCCGGCGGCCGCAGCTTCGGTGACCGCCCGTCCGGTGGCCGCAGCTTCGACGACCGCGGACCCCGCCGGGACCAGTCGGACACCCGCTCCGGTGGTTACCGGGGCGACCGCCCCCAGCGCGACGGCGACAACCGTGGTGGCGACAACCGGAGCAGCGGCTACCGCGGTGACCGGGACAACCGCACGTTCGGCGACCGGGCCCCGCGCAGGGACTTCGGGGACAGTGCGCCGCGCCGCGAGTTCGGCGGCAGCAGCAGTGGCGCACCGCGCCGCGACTACGGCGACCGCGGCGAGAGCCATCGCGGCACCGGTGAGCGGAGCTTCGACCGCAGCGCACCCCGCCGCGACTTCGCGGACCGCGACAGCCGTGGTGGTGGATTCCGCCGGGACGATCGCCGTCCCGCGGCCTCACCGGACCGGCGTCCCGCCGCAACCGGTGGTGGTTTCCGTAGCCGCACCGACCGCCGCTCGTACGACGGTTTCGACGGACCCCGGCGCGAACAGCGCAGCTGAGCGGTGCGTGCAGGAGACAACTGAACATCGATATCGTTGACACGAGGCCGGCCCGCGCGAATGCGCGGGCCGGCCTTCGTATGTGTGTCTGGGACGGCTCATTCGTCATACGCCGATTTCACAACCGCCGAGCGAGAGGGAATGCTGTATTCATGACTATCACCAACGAGGGCGCCCGCGCCCAGATCGGCGTGACGGGACTGGCCGTCATGGGCTCGAACATCGCCCGCAACCTCGCCCGGCACGGGCACACCGTGGCTCTGCACAACCGCAGCATCGCCAAGACCGATGCGCTCATCGCGGAGCACGGCGGCGACGGCGACTTCGTCCGCACCGAAACGGTCGAGGAATTCGTGGCGGCGCTGCAGAAGCCGCGCCGCGTGCTGATCATGGTCAAGGCCGGCGACCCCACCGACGCGGTCATCGAGGAGCTCGCTGCGGCGATGGAGCCGGGTGACATCATCATCGACGGTGGCAACGCCCTGTACACGGACACCATTCGGCGGGAGGCGTCGCTGCGCGAGCGCGGCCTGCATTTCGTCGGCGCCGGCATCTCCGGCGGTGAAGAGGGGGCGCTGAACGGCCCGTCGATCATGCCGGGCGGCCCCAAGGAGTCGTACGAGGCTCTGGGACCGCTGCTCGAATCGATTGCCGCGCAGGTCGACGGGACCCCGTGCTGCACCCACATCGGCCCCGACGGCTCCGGGCACTTCGTGAAGATGGTCCACAACGGCATCGAGTACGCCGACATGCAGCTGATCGGTGAGGCGTACAACCTTTTCCGTGACGCACTCGGGTACGACGCCGACAAGATCGCCGAGGTGTTCACCGAGTGGAACTCCGGCGATCTCGAAAGCTATCTGGTCGAGATCACCGCCGAGGTGTTGAAGCAGAAGGACGCGAAGACGGGCAAGGCCCTCGTCGACGTGATCGTCGACGCCGCCGAGCAGAAGGGCACCGGCCGCTGGACCGTCAAGTCCGCTCTCGACCTCGGTGTGCCCGTCACCGGGATCGCCGAGGCCGTGTTCGCGCGCGCCTTGTCCGGCTCCCGGGAGCAGCGCAAGGCCGCCGTCGGTCTGGCGTCCGGTCAGCTCGCCGACAAGCCCGCCGATGCCGCTCAGTTCACCGAGGACATCCGCCAGGCGCTGTACGCGTCGAAGGTGGTGGCCTACGCGCAGGGCTTCGACCAGATCGCTGCGGGCAGCGCCGAATACGACTGGGACCTGCACCCCGCCGATCTGGCCACCATCTGGCGCGGCGGCTGCATCATCCGGGCACGTTTCCTCAACCGCATCAAGGACGCGTACGACGAGAACCCGGCGCTGCCCAGCCTGATCCTCGCGCCCTATTTCCGGGACGCCATCGAGACCGCCATCGACAGCTGGCGTCGGGTGGTGTCCACCGCGACCCTGCTCGGTATCCCGGTCCCGGCGTTCGCCTCGTCGCTGTCCTATTACGACGCCCTGCGCGCGGAGCGGTTGCCCGCGGCGCTGACGCAGGGGCAGCGTGACTTCTTCGGTGCCCACACCTACGAGCGGACCGACGCCGAAGGTAAGTTCCACACGCTGTGGAGCGGTGACCGCAGCGAAGTGCAGGCCTGACATTCCTCCGCCTCGGCCGTGACGCAGTGCGCTGACGTCCCGGTCGAGGCGTCGGGCGGGTCTTCTCGCAGGCGGTAGCCTTCTGGGCATGCCCGAACACGAGAACACCTCTGCACCGGTGGGTGAGACGTTCCTCGGGCTCGGTGTGCCCGCGGTCATGACCCATGCCCTCGACCGCAGCGGCATTCGCGCGCCGTTCCCCATCCAGGCTGCCACCATTCCCGACGCCCTCGCCGGCAAGGATGTGCTGGGCCGCGCCCCCACCGGGTCCGGCAAAACGCTCGCGTTCGGGTTGCCCATGCTGGTGCGCCTCGCGGGTGCGGCCAGTCGCCGCGGATTTCCCCGCGGGATCGTCCTCGTTCCCACCCGGGAACTGGCATTGCAGATCGAACGGGCGCTCGACGAACCGGCACTGTCGATGGGACTGCGGGTGGCAACGGTGGTCGGCGGCATCCCGATCAAGCGCCAGGTGGAGGTGTTGTCGCGGGGAGTCGATCTTCTGGTCGCGACACCCGGGCGCCTCGCCGACCATCTCGGTCAGGGTTCGGTCTCCCTCGACGACGTTGCCGTGGTGACGGTCGACGAGGCCGACCACATGGCCGAGATGGGTTTCCTCCCCCAGGTCGTGCGGATCCTGGACGAAACACCTCCGGGAGGGCAGCGACTTCTGTTCTCCGCCACCCTCGACGGTGAGGTGGACAGCCTCGTCCGGCGCTATCTGCGCGACCCGGTCACCCATTCGACGGCGCCCGCCTCGGCCGCGGTGACGACGATGGTCCATCACCTTCTCTACGTCGACCGGGACGACAAATATTCGGTGGTCGCACATATCGGTGCGCGGTCGGGGCGCACTCTGATGTTCGTGCGCACCAAGCACGGGGTGGACCGGGTGGCGAAGGAATTGCATGCCGCCGGCATCTCGGCGGGCGCCTTGCACGGCGGCAAGACCCAGAACCACCGCACCCACACCCTCGCATCGTTCGCGGACGGAACGACCCCGGTGCTGGTGGCCACGGATGTCGCGGCCCGCGGCATCCACGTCGACGACATCTCCCTGGTGGTCCACGTCGACCCGCCCGCCGAACCGAAGGCCTACCTGCACCGCGCCGGGCGGACCGCGCGGGCCGGTGAGGCCGGGGTGGTGGTCACCCTCGTGACGGAGGACGAACGCGCCGCCGTCGAGCAGATGACGCGCACGGCGGGGATCGACGTGGCGGGGGTGCAGGTGCGCCCCGGCGACCGGCTGTTGACCGAACTCACCGGCGCCCGCCGCCCCAGCGGTAAACCGGTGCCCGCACCGGACACTCGGGCACCCGCCCAGGACACCCCGAAGAAGGGTCGCCGGGCCGCCGATACCGGCGATCGCCCGTCCCGGCGCGGCCGCGTCGGTGAGGTGCCGGCCCGAGCCGGAAGTCGGCGTGGGCGCAATCCCGGACATGGCTCAACTCCGCACGGACACCGCAGTCGCGGAGCACACTGAGAGGCATGTCCCTGCCGCTCGCGTCGGTCCTGTGCGCATTGGTCGCGGCCCTGCTCTTCGCGTGTGCCTCGGTCGCGCAGCAGAGCGCCGCGTCCGCGGTCCCCGAGGATGCGGGCCTGATGACGTCGCTGGTGCGCAGCCCCCGGTGGTGGGCCGGTGTCGCCGGTGACGGTGGCGGCTACATCATGCAGGCCGTCGCCTTGGCGCTCGGGTCGGTGCTCGTCGTGCAACCTCTCCTCGTCACCGCCCTGCTGTTCGCGCTCCCCCTGTCGGCGAAATTCTCGGGCTACCGGCTCAACCGGACCACCTGGGTTCTGGCCGTCGCCCTGGCCGCCGCTCTCGCACTGTTTCTCGTCGTCGGTAATCCCACCGAGGGAAACATCGACGCCCCGTTCCGGGAATGGGTCATTCCCCTGGCGATCGTCGTGTCGGTGGTGGCCGTCGCCGCGGTCGCCGGGATGACGAAGATCGACCCGGGGTGGCGGGCCCTCCTCCTCGGCGCCGCCAGCGGCATCCTCTACGGTGTCGCGGTCGCGTTCACCAAGTATGTGGTGGAACTCGTTCCCCGCGGACTGTGGACGGTCCTGAGCAGCTGGCAGACGTGGTCACTGGTCGCCGCCGGACTCGTAGGGGTGTACCTGCAGCAACGCGCGTTCCAGGTGGGCCCGCTGTCGGCGTCCCTGCCGGCGCTGACCATCGCCGAACCCCTCGCGGCCGTCTTCCTCGGCATGACGGTCCTCGACGAACGCCTGCACGTCGACGGGCCCGGACTGATCGTGGTCGGGTGCGCGGTCGCGGTGATGCTGATCGCCACCATCGGGCTGTCCCGGTCGCAGGCGCAGCGCACGGCAGGCACCGCCGCAACTTCCCCGGTATCGTCGTGAGACGTGCAGTTTCTCGACGGGCAACGCCCTCCCTATGACCTGACGTACGACGACGTGTTCCTGGTGCCCAGCCGCACCGAGGTCACCTCCCGGTTCGACGTCGACCTGTCCACCTCGGACGGCACCGGGACCACCATTCCGATCGTCGTGGCCAACATGACCGCCGTCTCCGGCCGCCGCATGGCCGAAACGGTGGCGCGCCGGGGCGGTCTCGTCGTACTTCCGCAGGACCTTCCGATCCCGGCGGTCGCGGAAACCGTGTCGTTCGTGAAGAGCCGGCATCTGGTGGCGGACACCCCCGTCACCCTCGGTCCGGATGCCGCCGTGTCCGACGCCCTCGCGCTGCTTCCCAAACGGGCCCACGGCGCGGTCGTCGTCGTCGACACCAACCGGCCCGTCGGCGTGGTCACCGAGGCAGCCTGCTCGGACGTCGACCGATTCGCCCGACTGCGGTCCGTGGCGCTCACCGACTTCGTCACGGCCCCGGTCACCGCCACCCCGCGCGAGGTGTTCGAACTGCTCGAGGGCCGGCACGATTCGCTCGCCGTGATCGTCAACCCCGACGGCACCCTGGCCGGGGTCCTCACCCGCACCGGCACGATCCGGGCCGGCATCTACCAGCCCGCGGTCGACGAGGCCGGGCAGCTGCGCATCGCCGCCGCCGTCGGCGTCAACGGAGACGTCGCCGCGAAGGCCCGCGCGCTCGTCGACGCCGGCGCCGACCTCCTCGTCGTCGACACGGCGCACGGTCACCAGCAGAAAATGATCGACGCGCTCGGCGCCCTGAAGAAGGCCGACCTCGGTGTGCCGCTCGTGGCGGGCAACGTCGTCTCCGCGGCCGGAACCCGTGATCTGATCGACGCGGGCGCGGACATCGTCAAGGTCGGTGTCGGACCGGGCGCCATGTGCACCACCCGGATGATGACCGGGGTGGGCCGCCCCCAGTTCTCGGCCGTCGCGGAATGCGCCGCCCAGGCCCGGGCGCTGGGTGCACACGTCTGGGCGGACGGAGGCGTCCGTCACCCCCGTGACGTGGCGCTTGCGCTCGCCGCGGGCGCGTCGAACGTCATGATCGGGTCCTGGTTCGCCGGCACCTACGAGTCCCCCGGCGACCTGCACGTCGACCAGGCCGGCAACGCGTACAAGGAAAGCTTCGGGATGGCATCCAAGCGTGCTGTCGCCGCGCGCACCGCCACCGACACCGCCTTCGACCGCGCCCGGAAAGGACTGTTCGAGGAGGGTATCTCCAGTTCCCGGATGCGGTTGGACCCGGAACGCCCCGGAGTCGAGGACCTGATCGACCACATCTGCTCCGGGGTGCGCAGCACCTGCACCTACGCCGGCGCCCGCACCCTCGAGGAACTGCACGCCCAGGCGGTGCTCGGGGTGCAGTCGGCGGCCGGATTCGCCGAGGGCCGCCCCCTTCCGGCCGGTTGGTGACCGCAGCGACGTGAGGTGCCGGTGGATGTCCTGTTCCACGGAACCGGACATCCACCGGTATCATGGGTCGCTGAACCACACCAGTTCTCGGTGCCGGACTTCTCCGGACGCCGAGGCCGAACGGAAGGACTCCGGTGCCCGCGGCACCCACACACGCAGCAAGCGCTCCACCTGTCATTGCCTCAGCAGAATCAGATTCTGATTCCGCCGGTTCGGAGGGCTCCTCTAGCGAGCCGGGCGACAAACCCGGCGGCCTCCCCTCGCTTCCCTGGTGGCGATGACAGATGGACATCGCACTCAGCATTCTCGCGCTGCTCGGCTTCCTCGCCTTGACCGCAGGCACCGCACTGTTCGTCGCAGCGGAATTCTCCCTCACCGCACTCGAACGCAGCACCGTCGATTCGCAGGCCCGCGACGGTGACCGGCGTTCGAAGCAGGTCCAGCACGCCCACCGCACGCTGTCGTTCCAGTTGTCGGGCGCGCAGCTCGGCATCACGATCACCACACTCGTCACCGGCTACCTGTCGGAACCGGTCCTGGCCCGGTTCATCACCCCGGTGCTGTCCGCGGTCGGGTTCAGCGAATCCGCCGCCGCGGCAACGTCGTTGGTGATCGCCCTGGTCCTCGCCACCTCGTTCTCCATGGTGTTCGGGGAACTGGTCCCCAAGAACCTGGCCATCGCCCATCCCCTGCCCACGGCACGTGCGACGGCAGGCATGCAAGCGGCGTTTTCCCTGATCTTCAAGTGGGCGATCAACGGGCTCAACGGAACGGCCAACTGGCTGGTCCGGCGCCTCGGCATCGAGCCTGCAGAGGAATTGCGGTCGGCGCGGTCACCGCAGGAACTCGGTTCTCTGGTCCGCACCTCCGCCCAGCGCGGCGCCATCGACAAGGGAACAGCGTTGCTGGTCAACCGCTCCCTGCGATTCGGTGAACGCACCGCCGAGGAATTGATGACACCGCGGGTGAAAATCGAGTCGCTGGCCACCACCGACACTGTGGCCGATCTGATCGACACCGCCGCCCGCACCGGGTTCTCCCGATTCCCCGTCGTCGACGGCGACCTCGACGACTCCGTCGGGATCGTGCACATCAAGCATGCGTTCGCGGTGCCTGCCGGTCGTCGCCGCACCACCCGCCTCAACACCCTCGCGCAGAAGGTCCCGGTGGTGCCGTCGAGCCTCGACGGTGACGCCCTCATGGAGCGGATTCGTTCCGACGGAATGCAGGTGGCGCTGGTGGTCGACGAGTACGGCGGCACCGCGGGCATGGTCACCATGGAGGACCTGATCGAGGAAATCGTCGGTGACGTCCGCGACGAGCACGACGAACCGGAGATCGACGTCCAGCGCATCGGTGACGGCTGGTCGTGCTCCGGTCTGCTGCGTATCGACGAGGTGTCCGAGACCACCGGCTACACGGCACCGGAGGGCGAGTACGAAACCCTCGGCGGCCTGGTCCTCACCCATCTGGGCCGGATTCCGGTAGACGGCGACAAGGTGGAACTGCCCGTACCCGACACGGCGCTGTACCCCGATGGCCGGTGGATCGCGACGGTGACCCACATGGACGGACGGCGTATCGACCGGGTGCTGCTCACACCGGTTCCCGTGGAGACGGACGAGGAGGAGGCCGACGATGAGTGATCTTTTCGGGATGCTGCTCACCTTCGTGCTGCTCGCCGGCAACGCGTTTTTCGTCGGCGCCGAATTCGCCCTCATTTCCGCCCGCCGTGACCGCCTCGAGGCGCTCGAAGCGCAAGGAAAGAAACGTGCCCGGACGGTGATCCTGGCCGGCGAGAACCTGTCGCTGATGCTGGCGGCCGCCCAGCTCGGTATCACGATCTGCTCCATCCTGCTCGGCAAGGTCGCCGAACCGGCGATCGCGCACCTGCTCGAAGTGCCGCTCCATGCCGTCGGCCTGCCCGACGGATTGCTGCATCCGGTGGCGTTCACCGTCGCCCTCGCACTCGTCGTGGTGCTGCACATCCTGCTCGGGGAGATGGTGCCGAAGAACATCGCTCTCGCGGGACCTGAACGGTCCGCGATGCTGCTGGTGCCCGTGCATTTGATGTTCATCACTTTGGCCCGGCCGCTGATTTCCTTCTACAACCTGTGCGCCAACGCCACGCTGAGGTTGATGCGCGTCGAACCCAAGGACGAACTCGACGTCACCGTCTCGGCCGTGGAGTTGTCGGAAATGATCGGCGAGTCCCGCTCGGAGGGACTGATCGACGCGGAGGAGCACCGCCGGCTCACCCAGGCGCTCGAAACGACCGACCGCACGGTCAGCGAGGTGATGATTCCTCTCGACAAGGTCCGCACAGTGCCGCTGTCGGCGGGCGGCACCCGCCTCGGCGCCATCGAGGAAGCGGTGATCGAAACCGGGTACTCCCGCTACCCGGTCCGCGCCGACGACGGTTCCCTGTTCGGGTATTTGCACCTCAAGGACGTCCTCGACGACATCCTCGACGAGGACGCCGGCCCGGACACCGTGATCCCCCGCTCCGATATTCGTCCGCTGCCGCGCATGGCGACCACCACACCGCTCGCCGAGGCACTCGCGGGTCTGCGCCGGGCCAGTTCCCACCTCGGTGCGGCCGCGGACCCGTCGGGCCGGATCGTCGGGATCGTCGCACTCGAAGACCTCGTCGAGGAGTACGTGGGCACCGTGCGTGACGGCACCCACCGGGTGAACGGGATGAACCCGGGGCAGCGGACGAGTTGACCGTGCGGCCCCCCGACAACACGGTCACCGGAGGCCCGCTCGCGGTGCTGGCGTCCGGTGACTGGACGGCTCGACGGACCCGCCACCGCGATCGGGTGGCACGAATCGTCGAGCCGTATCAGGAACGCAAGGCGGCCGGAATCAGCCATCCGGTGCACGACTTCCTCTTCACTTACTACAGCTTGCGCCCCAACCAGCTGCGTCGATGGCACCCGGGTTACGGGACGGCGCTCACCGGTCCCGGGTCCGACGACTACCTCCGCTACACCGGCTACCGGTCGCAAACCGTCGACGGAGATTCTGTTGTCACCGTCGACCCCGCGGTGCTCGAGCATCGCCGAAGCACCGTCGAATTCGTGGCCGGTCTTCTCGAGGCCACGCAAGCCCGGACTCCACGCCTGAACTGCTTCGGCCTGCACGAATGGGCGATGGTGTACCGGGGCGGCGCCGAGGCGATCCGCCACCAGAGGGTGCCGCTGCGCCTCGGGTTCGACGGCACCGACGCGGTGGTCGAATCGATGCCTTTGCGCTGCACTCACTACGACGCGTTCCGGTTCTTCACCCCTGCGGCGGCGCCCCGCAACGAGTCCGCACTCGACCGGGACGGCCAGATCCGCCGCGAACAACCCGGCTGCCTGCACGCGGGCATGGATCTGTACAAGTGGGCGTACAAACTTGGGCCGCTCGTCGACTCGGACCTGGTGATGGACTGTTTCGAGCATGCACTCGCCGCACGCGAACTCGACATGCAGGCCAGCCCGTACGACTTGTCCGAGTACGGATACGCCCCTGTGCCCATCGAGACTCCCTCCGGGCGTGCAGAATACGTGCGACGGCAGCAGCACCTCGCGCAACGGGCCGCCCCGCTGCGCGCCGGCCTGCTCGAGCGGTGCCGTCAACTGCTGTCGTAGAGTTCGCCGTTCGAGGCTGAGGGGGTTCGGTGACGGGGTTTCGACGACTGCTGGCCGAGTACGAGCGCAATGTCGGCGTGCAGCCCGCCTCCCACCGCATCGAGTGCCCCGACTCGGGCGCCTTCCTCGCCGCTCGGCTTCCCGTCTTCGATTTGGCGGCGGGGTCGCTCGCGGCGGTCGCCACCGCCGTCGACAGGTTCCGGGTGTCCTGCGGGTGGGGTCCGCGGTCGTGGCGGCTCGACCCCGAGCGGATCGCAGCAGCATTCTCCAGCGACCGGCTGTTGCGGGTGGCGGGGGCACCGGTGTCCGGGTTCGCTGAGCTGTCCGGCTTCTTTGCTGTCTCCGACGGTTGGGTGCGTACCCACGCCAACTATCCGCACCACCGCCGCCGGCTTCTCGGGGCGATCGACCTCGCCGAGGATGCCGGCCGGGAGGCGGTGGCCGGCCGGCTCCGCGAATTCACCCCGGCCGAGGTCGAGGAACGGGCGTTCGCCGCGCAGGCCGTGGCGTCGGCCGTCCGCACGCAGGAAGAGTGGGCGGCCACCCCGCAGGGCGCGGCCGCGGCAGCGGGAGACCTGGTCCCCACCGTCGTTCATCCCGGTCATTCGCCGGGGTCGCGGCGGTCCGGGCAGGCCTCCGCGACGACACCCTTGAGCGGGATCACGGTTCTCGATCTGACCCGGGTAATCGCCGGCCCCGTCGCCACTCGCACGCTGGCGCTCCTGGGCGCCGAAGTCCTGCGCATCGACCCGCCGTTTCTCCCCGAAATCGCCGTACAGCATCTCGACACCGGGCAGGGTAAACGGTCGACGCTGCTCGATGTGACGTCGGTGGCGGGTCGCAGGCGGTGGGAGGAGCTTCTGGCCGACGCAGATGTGGTTGTCACCGGCTACCGTCCGGGCGCCCTCGACACCCTCCTCGATCGCGCACCCGCACGGGTGGTGCGGGGCAGGGTGAGTGCGTGGGGCCGCACCGGACCCTGGGCGGGTAGGCGGGGCTTCGACAGCATCGTCCAGGCCGCATCGGGTATCTCGCTCGTCGAGGGTGGGCACGCCCCCGGCGCGCTGCCCGCGCAGGCTCTCGATCACGCCAGCGGATACCTGCTCGCCGCCGGCATCGTCGACGCGCTGACCGCGCACCGATCCGACGGCTGCGGCCGGACCGTCGACGTCTCCCTCGCGCGCACTGGTGCGTGGTTGCTGAGTGCACCCGGCCGGTCCGCCGACCCGCCGGCCGCCGCCGTTCCCGGACCGAACTGCGTAGTGTCCCACGGAACTTCGGTTACCAGCCGCCCGGCACTGGCCGAGTACGACGACTACCCTTTCCCTGCCCGCCCGTGGGGCGAGGATCCAGCGGTGTGGGCAGCAACCACCTGACCGGTCCCGTGGAGACAGACCACGGTCCACGCGCACGGTCCTCGCCGTGCACTATGGACGCGTGAAGACACATCACTACTCCCTGGCTGTCACCTGGACGGGCAACCACCGCCCCACCGTCCGCGTCGCCGGATGAGCGGCCCCACGCAGCGCCTGATCGTCGACGTCGACACCGGCATCGACGATTCGCTGGCCCTTCTGTATCTGCTGGCCAGCCCGGAAGCGGAGATCCTCGGGATCGCCAGCACCGCCGGGAACGTGCCCGTCGAGCAGGTCGCAGCCAACAATCTGAACTGGCTCGGGCTGTGCCGGGCACCCGACATCGAGGTGGCCCTCGGTGCGCGGGTGCCGCTCGACTGCGCGTTGCGGACCACCGAGGACACGCACGGGCCGCAGGGCATCGGGTACGCCGTCCTCCCCGACTCCGGCCGGTCCCTGTCGGAGCGGGACGCGACCACGATGTGGGTCGAACTCGTCCGCGAGCATCCCGGTGAGGTCACCGGACTCGTCACCGGACCGCTGACCAATCTGGCGCTGGCGATCCGCGCGGAACCCGAACTTCCCCGACTGCTGCACCGACTGGTGGTGATGGGCGGCGCCTACAACCATCCGGGCAACACCACCCCCACCACCGAATGGAACGTCTCCGTCGACCCCGAGGCCGCCAAGGAGGTGTTCGACGCGTTCTCCGGGCTCCCGGAGGGACGGCGTCCCATCCTCTGCGGGCTCGACATCACCGAGACCATCGAAATGACACCGGACCATGTTCGCCGTCTCGCCGAAGCGGCGGGAAGTGTTCCCGCCGAAGTGATCTCACCGGAGGATGCACCGCACATTCGGTCACGCACCAGCAACCAGGTGATCCGTCATTTGTCGGACGCCATCCGGTTCTACATGGATTTTCACCGCAGCCACAACCAGGGCTTCATCGCACACATGCACGACCCGTTCGCTGCGGCGGTGGCGTTGAACCCGGATCTCGCCCGGACACGTCCGGCCACCGTCGACGTCGAACTCCAAGGAACGCTCACCAGGGGCACCACCGTCGCCGACTGGGTCGGCCACTGGAACCGGGAACCCAACGCCGACATCGCGGTGAGCACCGACCCCGCCACGTTCTTCGACGACCTCGTCGACCGGGTCGGCCGCTACGCGAAATCGGTCGGCTGACACCGACGGCCGCGTCTTCCCGACTCGCGACATCTCTGCCGCCAGAAAAGGGGGTGCGCGCCGGCCCGCGGGCGCGCAGACTGGTAACAGGAGGTCATCATGCGCTTACTCAATGGCCTGCTCGGCGTGGTGACGGGGATTCTCACGGCCCTGCTCGGCACAGTACTGGGAATCCTCGCGGCCGTAGTGTGGCTCGTCGGTGGGGTGCTCTGTGTGACGGTCATTCTGTTGCCGCTCGGAATCCCCGTTCTGAAGCTCGGCCGTCGACTGTTCACTCTTGCCGGGCAGCTGATGCATCTTCCCTGAGCGACCGCCGCCGCGACGCGGTGATTCTGCGACCGATGACGCCCTGACGAGGCGCGAAAAGGTACGCCAGGGCGAACGCTGCACCCTGGGACAGCACGACCATGCCGCCGCTGGCAGTGTCGAGGTGATAGCTCAGGTACAGCCCTGTGACGGCGCAGACCGCCGAGATCGCGGGTGCGATGATCAGCATGCGGTGAAAGCTGTCGGTGAGCAGGTAGGCCGTGGATCCGGGGATGATGAGCATGGCCACCACCAGAATCACACCCACCGCTTGCAGGGCCACCACAGCGGTGAGCGCGAGTAATCCCAGGAGCGCGGCCCCCAGCAGCCGGGGATTGAGACCGATGGCGTGGGCGTGGGTGCGGTCGAAGGCGTAGAGCGTGAAGTCGCGGCGTTTGACGATCAGAGCGATGAAGACGACGGCCCCGAGGATCGCGATCTGGATGAGATCGGAGCGGCTGACGCCCAGCAGGTTGCCGAAGATGATGTGGTTGAGGTCGGTTTGGCTCGGAGTTACCGAAACCAGGACCAGGCCGAGGGCGAACAAGGTGGAGAACACGATTCCGATCGCGGCGTCTTCCTTGACACGACTGGTGTCGCGGACCACCCCAATCAGTGCCACGGCAAGGAATCCGAAGATCACTGCGCCGAGGGCGAAGGGGGCGCCGACGATGTAGGCGAGGACGACGCCGGGCAGGACGGCGTGCGAGACGGCATCGCCCATCAGCGACCACCCGATCAGCACCAGCCAGCACGACAACACCGCGCACACCACCGACGCGATCAGGGTGGTGATCAGTGCGCGGACCATGAAGTCGTAACGCAGTGGGTCGACGAAGAAGTCGATCACGTTCATGGGGTGTCAGGTCCTTGTCATCACGTCGAGGCCGAAGGCCGACGCCAGGTTCGCCGGTTGCAGGACGAGCGTCGGGTCGCCGTGCGCGAGCACCGTGCGCATCAGCAGGATCGCCTCGTCCGCCAGCGCCGGCAGCGCGTGTAGGTCATGGGTGGAGACGAGGATGGCCGCACCTGCACCGGCGAGTTCCCGCAGCAACGTGGTGATGGTGGCTTCGGAGCGTTTGTCGACCCCGGCGAACGGTTCGTCCAACAGCAGGATCGTTGCCTCTTGGGCGATTCCCCGGGCCACGAAAGTGCGTTTCTTCTGGCCGCCGGACAATTGCCCGATCTGCCGGTCCGCCAAGTCGGTGAGTTCCACGCGTTCGAGGGCGTGGTCGACGGCCGAACGATCAGCCTTCCCGGGCCGCCGGGTCAGGCCCATGCGACCGTAGCGGCCGGTCATCACCACGTCTCGCACGGACAGTGGAAAGGCCCAGTCCACCTCCTCGCTCTGCGGAACATACCCCAGGACACCGGTTTTGCGCGCGGTGGCCGGGGCCTGGCCGTTGATGCGGACCGTGCCGGTATCGGGTTTGACCGTTCCCATGATCGTTTTGAACAGTGTGGATTTGCCGGAGCCGTTCATCCCGACCAGCCCGCACACCCGTCCTGCCTGCAGGGAGAGGGAGACCCGGTCGAGGGCGAGAACGTCACCGTAGTGGACGGTGACGTCCTGCACCTCGACGGCCGGCTGGGGAGTCACGGCCGTTGTCCGTTCAAAGCGGACGTGAGGGTCTCGGCGTCGTGCCGGATCAAATCAAGGTAGGTCGGCACGGGTCCGTCCTGCTCCGACAGCGAATCGACGTAGAGGGTTCCGCCGAAAGCGGCGTCGGTGGCTTCCACCACGCGTTGCATCGGCGCATCCGACACCGTCGACTCACAGAACACCGCGGGTACCCGGTTCTGCTTGACGAACTCGATCGTCGACGCGATCTGCTGGGGGGTGGCCTGCTGTTCGGCATTGACCGGCCAGATGTACTTCTCGGTCAACCCCGCATCCCGCGCAAGATACGAGAACGCTCCTTCGCACGTGACCAGCGCCCGTTCATTGACCGGCAACGCGCTCAACTCGGCGACCAATTCGTCCTGCACCTGCTGCAGTCGGGCCTTGTAGGCATCACCGTTGGTGCGATAGTCGCTCGCGTGTTCGGGATCGAGGTCGCTGAACGCGGTGACCATGTTGTCGACGTAGATCTGCACATTCAGGGGTGACATCCACGCGTGCGGATTCGGTTTGCCCGCGTAGGCATCTTCGCCGATGCCGATCGGCTCGACCCCGTCGCTGACGACCACATGCTCGACCTCCAGTCCCTCGACGAATTGGGCGAACCAGGCCTCCAGATTCATCCCGTTGTCGAGGATCAGGTCGGCCTCGGCCGCCTTCCTGATATCGCCCGGTGTCGGCTCGTAACCGTGAATTTCCGTGCCCGCTTTGGTGAGCGACTCCACCGTCAGGTGCTCCCCGCCGACGTTCTCCGCGATGTCGGCGAGAACAGTGAAGGTGGTCAGCACCACCGGTTTGCCGTCGGCGGGCCCGGCCGCACCCTCGGCGCACCCGGACAGCATCAGCGTCGCGGCGAGAGCTGTCAGTATCGCCGCGACCGTGGTTGCCCGTCGCCGCCTGCCCACCCCGAGGTCCGTTGTTTTCACAGTCGAATCATAATGTTCGGTCTTCCGAAACTACAAGTGTGGGTCATCCCGCCGCGGTAGGTACGCGGCTGAGCGCCGATCGTCACTGCGCCGAGCCGCGCACCGTGAGCGGTCCCGAGGTGTTGCACCTGACGTAGCGTGAGGTTCTACGGTGGCCTGCATGACCGCGAACGACCCGGAAACATCAGCTATCACGCAGGAACAGATCATTGCGGTGGCTCTCGAACTGCCTGGGGTCACGGTGGTGACGGCCAGTGAAGAGGGCGGCGCTCCGCCGAGTTCCTGGGGAGACACCTTCCTCTCATACAACCCTGATGGCGACCCGCCGGCGGAGCAGCGTTTCCCGTTCGCCACCATCGTGACGAACGACGTCGAGGGGTGGGACACCTCCTCGAACGTGAGCCGGCAGGGCGTATTTCGTCTCAATGTCTCGGTCGGCCGGGACCGCTTCCGCGAACTACTCGGCTTCTCACCGGCCGAACAGGCGCAGCGCAGCAGCGGCATCAACTACAGCGCACTGGACCGACTGCTCCCCCACCCGAACTACGCAGCCCAATCGTGGGTATCGATCCTGAACCCGGGAGTGGCGACGGCGCACTCCGTGCCGGGGTTACTTGCCCTCGCGCACGGACGAGCGAGGGCGCGACACTTCCGGCGAAGCGCACGATGAACGCCGTCTTCCCTCCGAGTTCGCGCACGCCCCGCTGCGACGGTGCATGATCGCGAGATGGACGGGTACACAGTCGGGCAACTGGCGGCGCTGTCGGGCATTTCCGTCCGTACCCTCCATCATTACGACAGCATCGGCCTGCTGAAGCCGCACGGGCGCAGTGCGGCCAACCACCGCGTGTACTCCCCCGACGACGTGCAGCGTTTGCGGCACATACTCTTCTATCGAGAGCTGGAGTTCGGGCTCGACGAGATCGCCGACATGCTGGCCGAGCCCTACGCCCGCGTCGACGATCACCTCCGCCGACAGCACCGCCTCCTGCGGCAGCGTCAGGCACGCACGGACGAATTGCTCGACGCCATCGAGAAGGAAATGCGCGCTCGCCACATGGGGGTGGCACTGTCCCCGGAAGAGCAGCTCGCCATTTTCAGCACCGACAGTTTCGGTGAACGACTACGCGAGGCCGAGCAGCGGTGGGCCGAGTCGAATCAGAACCAGGACCTACCGCGGCGAACCGCCGCCTATACCAAGGACGACTGGGTGGCGATCAAGGCAGACGCCGATGCCAACATCCAGGAATTCGTCGACGCGATAGCCGCGGGTGAGCCGGCCACCGGCGCAGTCGCGATGCAGGCGGCCGAAAACCACCGTGCCCACATCGCACGGTGGTTCTTCGACTGCACCCACCGACAGCACCGGGACGTGGCTGCTCTCTACCTCGCCGACCCGGCGGCGGCCGCGCACTGGAACGAGATGGCACCCGGGTTCGCGCAATACGTTCACGACGCGATAGTGGCGAACGCCGACCGCGCCGGCTGACGACCCGACGACCACAGGACTTCTCGGTTGCTCAGGAACCGTTGACCAGTAGGTCGAGGATCCACACCAACCACGGAATCCCACCTTCGATCGGCAACTCCCACATCGTCGACACCCCCTGCTCGCATCCACTGTCCGGACGTCGCCATTGTGCACGACTACGCGACATGTGCCCGCCAAAGCGCTCACAACCCGACTCGAACCGGCGTGTCGACGCACCGGAGGAGTTCGGCGGTCAGCCGGCGGCAGCGCCGAACCACTGGGGCAACTGACTGAGCAGCTCCTGCTGATCATCACCTACCCATGCCACGTGGCCGTCCGGCCGCAGCAGCACGGCGGGCACGTCGAGTTCCTCGCTGACATCGACGACGTGGTCGACCCGGTCGGCCCAGTCGGCCACCGAGAGCCGGCCCGTCTGGTCGAGCAGGAGTCCGCGGCCACCATGCATGAGCGCGTAGAGGCGCCCCCGCGTCAGCTGAATGTCCCGCAACCGCCGGCCGAGCAGTGGGTGCCCCTCCCCGAAGTCGTAGCGAACCCCGATCGCAGTGACCTTCTCGGTCAGGTACCGGTTCACGTCGTCGATGTCCATCAGTTCCGACAGCAACCGGCGCACGGCCCGCGGACCCGGCTCGGTGGACATCAGTTCCGACTGCACGCGGGTGTTGTTCAGCACGTCGGCGGCTACCGGGTGCCGTTCGCTGTGGTAGCTGTCCAGCAGCCCCTGCGGGGCCCAGCCGCCCACCTCGGCGGCCAGCTTCCAGCCCAGATTGAACGCGTCCTGGACGCCGAGGTTGAGACCCTGCCCGCCCAGCGGCGGGTGGACGTGCGCCGCGTCGCCGGCCAGCAGTACCCGGCCGACCCGATAGCGGTCGGCCAGCCGGGTGGCATCACCGAAGCGGGACAGCCACCGCGGTGAATGCACACCGAAGTCGGTGCCGGCGAACACGCGGAGCTGTTGCTTGAATTCCTCGAGGGTCGGCGGGACCGACCGGTCTTCGGCCACACCCGCGGCGGGCACGACGACGCGGTACACCCCGTCCCCGGTGGGACCGGCGCCGAAATTCTTGTGGGTCTTGCGGACCTCGCTGATCACGGCGTCCAGTGTCTCGGGCGGAGCGGTCACCTCCATTTCGCCCAGCAGCGACTCGACCCTCGTAGGTTCGCCGGGGAAGCCGACCCCGAGCAGCTTGCGCACCGTGCTGCGGCCGCCGTCGCAGCCGACGAGGTAGCGCGAGCGCAGCTGCGTGCCGTCGGCCAGCTCGATGGTCACCCCGTGGTCGTCCTGGCTCAACCTGACCAGTTCGCTGCCGCGGCGGATCGGGGTGCCGAGTTCCGTGGCGTGCTCGGTCAGCAGGCGTTCGGTGACGGGCTGCGGAATGCCCAGGACATACGGATGTGCGGTGTCGAGCCGGTCGGGTTGCGGCTTGGTGATGCCGGCGAAAAAGCCGCTGAGCGGATACTGCTTGCCGTGCGCGAGAAACCGTTCCAGCAGACCGCGCTGATCCATCACCTCGATGCTGCGCACGTGCAGGCCGAGCGACCGAACATGCCTGGTCGGCTCCTCGTCCTTCTCCAGCACGAGCGCGTGTACGCCCTGCAGCCGTAACTCGCAGGCCAGCATCAACCCGGTCGGTCCGCCCCCGGCAATGATGACGTCGAACATGACACTCCCCCCATTTCGCCACAGTGGTTTTCGAAGCCGGCCGCTCCGCTCGCGCACACGAGAGCGCACTTCGCAATTTCCGCAGGTTGCGGCTTCCGCAGGTTGCGGCTTCGACCGGAGATTCTGCAGCACTACCCGGGTCTTGCCGCAAGGCCCCCTGTGCGTTATATGTTGGAAGTGGCAAGGAGTGAACGACTCCTTGCCGTTCTCATGTGTACAGCCGGTGCGGATGCCGGACGTCGAGTCAGGTCATACGTCGGCGAGAAGCATGGTCACGAAACTGCGGGTGCTCGCCGTCTGGGGTCGTCCGGCGACCTGGACGAGTGAAATGGTGCGTTCGACCGTCGGCTGGAGCGGTATGTGGACGAGACCGGCGAACGAGATCATGGGAAGCACGAGTTCGGGTACCGCAGTGACACCGAGCCCGGCCGCCGCCAATCCCGCTACCGCGCCGATGTTCTGCGCCTGCATGACAGGTCCGAGTTCGATGCGTGCGTCCTCGACGGCCCGGCGGACGGGCGCCGCGATGCTGCTCTCGGGTCCGAACGCGATGAACGGCTGTCCGGCGAGATCCGACCACCGGAGTACTTGCCGATCGGCGAACGGATGTGTCGGCGCGACGGCGCAATAGAAGGAGTCGCTCGTCAGAACGTCCTGTTGCAGGCCGGGCAGAATTCCCGAGGTGGTGACCAGGGCGAGGTCGACCGTGCCCGAGTACACGGCGTCGAGAACCTCCTGACGTAGTCCGTCCCGGATCTGGAGGCGCACGTCGGGGTGCTGCTCGCGGAAGCTCACCACGTACGGAGGAAGGAACGTGGCCGCGAGCGAGGGCAGGCATGCCACCGTCACGATTCCGCGGTCACCGGTGACGAATCGTTCGATCTGCGTGAGCCCGTCGTCGAAGTCGTGGAGCATCCGCCGGGCGTGTTCGATGATCTCGTGCCCGTGCGTGGTCAGCTCGACACGGCGCGTGGTGCGTTCGAACAGTGTGATGTCGAGCCTGCGCTCGGCTTCGGCGACCGAGCGGCTCAGCGAGGACTGAGACACGTCGAGTGCGGAGGCCGCCGAGGTGAAGCTCGCGTAGTCGGCGATGGCGACGATGCTCCTCAGGTGAGAAATCCCGAGATTGATGCTCATGCGCATCAGTATGGCCGGTATTCAGGGCCTATTCATGATTTCCACTCATCAATAGATCAGGTATTGATATTTGACGCGCAAATGTGAGGGGCGCGACACTGAGACTCCATTTCGAAGGAGGTCACATGGTTGCCGCGCTCGGGTTCGCCACGATCGCTTGTTTCCTGGCGCTGGCGTTCAGCCGCCGGGTCTCGGTGCTGGTCGCACTGATCCTCGTTCCCGTCGCGTTCGCGATCGTGGGCGGATGGGCGCCCGACCTCGGGGAGATGGTGGGCGACGGTCTGCTGAAGGTCGCGCCCCTCGCCATCATGATCGCCTTCGCGGTCCTGTATTTCAGTCTGATGGTCGACGTGGGACTGTTCGACCCGGCGATCCGCCGGATCGTCCGCTGGGCGGGTGGCAATCCCACCAAGATCGCCGTCGGAACCGCGGTGCTGACCCTGCTCGTCGCGCTCGACGGCGACGGAACCTCGACCTTCCTGATCACCATCTCGGCGTTGCTGCCCATCTACCAGAAACTCGGCATGCGCCCGGTCGTCCTTACCGGCATCGTCTGCCTGGCTGCGGGACTGATGAACATGATTCCGTGGGGCGGCCCGACCGTCCGTGCGATGGCCGCACTCGACCTGACCAGCGCCGACATTTTCACGCCGGTCCTGCCCGCGATGGGCGCCGGGATTCTGTGGGTCCTGTTCGCCGCCTACATGATCGGCCGCACGGAACGTAAACGGCTCGGTGTCACCGAACTGGCGTTTCCCGGTGGCGGTGGTCCCGGCACGCCGCATATCGCCGATGCGCCGGTCCGTACCGGGCGCCAACGGGCGGTGATGGCGTTCAATACCGTGCTCACCCTCGTGCTGATAGTGATCCTGCTGTTCCAGCTCGTGCCGCTGGAGGTGGCATTCGCCATCGCATTCGCACTCGCGCTCGCCGTCAACCGCCCGAAGTGGGACGACCAGCAGGCCCTGTTCGCCAAGCACGGCGGCAACGTCACCATGGTGGTGGCGATGATCCTCGCGGCAGGCGTGCTCACCGGAATCCTCAACGGGACCGGGATGATCACCGCGATGGCGCAGACCTTCGTCTCCTGGATTCCGCAGTCCGCCGGTTCCCTGATCCCCGTCATCACCGCCGTCACGTCGATGCCGCTCAGCCTGGTCTTCACCCCGGACGCCTACTACTTCGGTGTCGTGCCGGTGCTCGCGGAAACCACCGCATCATTTGGAGGCGACCCCGCGGAGATCGGCCGCGCCGCCATCCTCGGCCAGATGACCACCGGATTCCCGCTTAGCCCGTTGACCGCCGCGACGTTCATCCTGATCGGACTGAGCAAGGTGGACCTCGGCAAGCACCAGCGGTTCATCTTCGGCTGGGCCTTCGGGACCACGATCGTGATGACCGTTGTAGCGCTACTCACCGGCGCCATCTCGCTGTAATCGTCCGCGCCGCCACACACCACACGTCGAACAAGCAAAAGGATTTTGAGACCGTGACACCATCGAGCACCCGCGGCAGCGCCTCGCGGAGCGTGCGACTCGGCGCCGGATCCGGGTTCTCCGGGGATCGCATCGACCCCGCCGAGAAACTCGCCCGGCACGCCGACCTCGACTACCTGATCTTCGAATGCCTCGGCGAACGCACCGTCGCCGCCGGAAACGCCCGCCGACTCGAGAACCCGGACGAAGGATACGATCCGCTCCTCGCCGCACGCATGCGCGCGGTTCTCCCGCACACGCTCGCGTCCGGAACCACGGTGATCACCAATGCCGGTGCCGCGAACCCTCTCGCCGCGGCCGAATTGGTCTCCGGCATCGCGTCCCGGTCCACCGACCGGCAGGTGCGCGTTGCTGCCATCACGGGCGACGCGGTGCTCGAGCAAGTGCTGCGCCACGACCCCGTCGTGTGGGAAACCGGGAAACGCCTGTCGGAGCACGACGAGGAACTCGTCTCCGCGAACGCGTACATCGGCGCGGAGGCCGTGATCCCCGCGCTCGAACTGGACGCCGACGTCGTCGTCACCGGGCGTCTGGCCGACCCCTCCCTCTACGTCGCCCCACTCGCCCACCACTTCGGATGGGACCTGGCCGACCACGAAACCATCGGCGCCGCAACCGCGATCGGGCATCTGCTCGAATGCGCCGGACAACTCACGGGCGGATACTACGCGGACCCCGTCACCAAACCGGTGAAGGGAATGGCCGATCTCGGCTTCCCGTTTGCCGACGTCCTCGCCGACGGATCGGCCACATTCGGCAAACTCGACGGATCCGGCGGGATACTCACCGAACGAACCTGCGCCGAGCAACTCCTGTACGAGGTGGGAGATCCCACGTCGTACCTCACCCCGGACGTCACCGCGGACTTCGGCAACGTGTCGTTCACCAGCGTCGGACCCGACCGGGTCGCCATCACCGGTGCAACGGGGCGCCCCCGCCCACAGCAGCTGAAGGTCACCCTCGGATTCCGTGGCGGCTGGCTCGGTGAGGGGCAGATCAGTTACGCGGGACCACGCGCCTACCCCCGTGCCCAGCTCGCCGCGGACATCGTCACCGAACGTCTCGTCGAGGTACACGGTTTCGCCGAGGGCGCCGTCTCCGTCGAATACATCGGCGCCGGTGCCGCTTTCCGCGGACTCGACACGGACACCGCTGCCCACGAAGTGCGCGTGCGGGTCGCCGCCCGCGCACGCACCCGGGACGAAGCCGACCTCGTCGGCTGGGAGGTGGAAAGCCTGTACACCAACGGACCGGCCGGCGGAGGCGGTGCGCGGCGCTCGTCGACCGAGGTGCTCGCGATCCGCTCGTGCACCCTCCCCCGCGACCTCGTGTCCACCCGGGTGCATCTCACGGAGGTTTCGACATGACCACGCCCGCAACTGTTCAGAAGATCGACACCCTCGCAGACGTCCGCGCCGGCGACAAGGGAGACACGCTCATCCTCGCCGTGCTGGCCAGGGACCGGGCCGCCTATCAGCTTCTCACGCAGAGACTGACGGAGGACGTCGTCGCCGCCCACTACGGTGAGCTGGTCACTGGACCGGCCCGGCGCACCTGCCAGCCGAACCTGATGGCGATGGTGTTCGAGTTGCCCGGCGTCCTCGGCGGCGGGGTCACGGGCTCACCCGCACTCGACGGACACGGCAAGACGCTGGGCTACCACCTGCTGAGCCTCGAAATCTGACGGGCTACACGGGATTCCGGTCCCGCGACGCCGACAGGGTGACGGCGAGCGCCCGCCGATCGAGTTTGCCGCGCGGGGTGCGCGGCAAGCTGTCGACCGCGAGTACCTGAACCGGCATGCTCGGGCTGGGTAACGTGGCGCGCAGATGCCGCCAGATCTCGCTGGAACTCGGCCCGCGGCCGTCGACCACGATCGCGGCGGCCGGTGCCTCGCCCATCCGGCTGTCGGGCACTCCGATGCACGCAGCCTCCGAGATCCCGGGAAGCGCGGTCAACGCCGCCTCGATCGCCGCGGGTTCCACATTGAGTCCCGCCCGGATCACCGTGTCGCTGTCGCGGCCGAACAACTGCAGGCTGTTGCCTGTCACGCGGCCGCGGTCCCCCACGGTCATCCACCCGTCGGCGGGGCCGTTCAGCACGCCGTCCTCGGTGAGGTAGCCGTCGAACAGCATGTCGCTGCGCACGTGAACGAGGCCCTCGCGAATTTCGGCGTCGACGCCGTCGAACAGTTCGCCTGCCGCATGCTCGTCGGCGGCGCCGAGACCCCGGTCGAAGGATACGAAGCTCAGTTCGGAGGCGCCGTAGAAGTGCACGAGCGATGCGTTGGGCAGCACCTCCTGCAATGCCTGACGCCCGGTGCGCGGCCACCGGGCCGCCGAGGACAGCACCTCGCGGACGCTGCCGACCGGACCGATCCCCGACCGCACCACATCCCACGCGATGGTGGGTACCGAGTACAGATGTGTCGCCGCGTCGCGCAGCGAGTGCGTGACCGGGCGCAGATCCACCGTCGCCCCGCGGGTGAGGCCGTGCAGCGCGCCGTACAGGAAATGGGTGTGGTCGAGGACTCCGGGCACCGCCACACGATCCCCGCGACCGATGTCGAAGGTCGCGTCCGAGCGGTCGAGGGTGGTGGCCCACGATCGCTGGTTGCGCACGAACAGTTTCGGCTCACCGGTGGTGCCGGACGTGATGCCGACCAGCAGTTCGGTGTCGGGACGCGCCCGGTCCGCGGCGCCGTCGGATTCGAGGCTCTCCGCCGTCTCGACGGTCCCGTCGAATCCCAGTCTCCGCAACCTGGCGTGCTGCTGCGACGCGGCCACCACGGCACCGGGTTTCGCGAGCTCGAGCACCCGCGTCAACTGCGCGGGCAGGAGGTGGCGGTGCAGCAGCACGACGCTGACTCCCGCGTGCATCGCCGCCGTCACCGCGACCAGCGACCCCACATCCGACGTCGGCAGCACCGCCACCCGGTTCATGCCGTCGAGCCCGGCGGCGGTGCGCGTGACCCGCGACCAGAACCGGCCGTAGTCGACGATCTCGCGTGCGGACACGACCGCTGTCGTCTCCGGGTTCTCGGCGGCCCGTCGAGCGACACGCTCGGCGAGCAGTTCAGTCATCGTCCACTCCCCGTGCGACGAGGGCGTCGCCCATCGCATCCGCGGTCCGGAGTGCACGCACCAGAACCGGTGTGGCCAGCGCCGTCATCGACCATTGCAACCCGCGTGCCTTCCGCGCCTGCGCCACCTCCTGCACGATCCCCGTCAGCAGCGGGATACACCGGATTGCCAACGCGAGCAGAAGCCCGATCCGGTCCGGGTCGACCCCGAACCTCCGCAACGGCCCGAGTGCGCGCGACACCGTGTCGAGCATGTCGGTGACCCGGGTGGTGAGCGTGACCAACGCGGCGAGCGCCACCGAGATCAACAGCACCCCGCACACGACGACCGCCCGCGCGGGCGACGTGATCAGCACCTGAAAGATGGCGATGATCACCAACATCCACACCACCGGACGCAACTGCGCCACGGCGACCCGCCACGGAATGGAGGCCACCGCGAACAGCAGGCCCACCACCAGGACGACGACACCGACCTCGAGCGGGGTGCGCACGAACACGGTGGCCGCGACGATCGACGCGATCAACAGCAGCAGTTTCAGCCCTGCGGGCATCTTGTGCAGGAGTGAGTCGCCCGGGCGGTACAGGCCGATCATTCGACCAACTGCCGGTACGCGGGAACGGCGTCGTCCGGACTGCCGTCGAACGCGACGAGACCGTCGTCGATGACGATGACGCGTTCGAAGCTCTCCAGCAACGCCAGTTGGTGGGTCACGACGATCACCTGCTGGTCCATCGAATCGAGTGCTTCGGAGACGACGCGCGCGTTCCGCAGATCCAGCAGCGTCGTCGGCTCGTCGGCGATGACCACCTCGGGCCTGCGGATGAGGACGGCACCGATGGCGAGCAGCTGCTTCTGGCCCCCGGACAGCAGGTGCGCCGGGTGGTCGGCGTGCTGGTCGAGCCGGAACCGCACCAGGATCTCCTCGACACGACCGGCGATCTCCTGTTTGCTCAGACCGGAGCGGCGCAGCGAGAACGCCAGGTCCTCGGACACCGTGGGCATGACGATCTGGGTGTCGGGGTCGGTGAACACGAACCCGACCTTGCGTCGCACCTGCGCGCCCTTTCTGGCGGCGTCGACACCGTCGACCGTGACGGTGCCGGAGGTGGGCTTCAGCAATCCGTTGATCATCCGCGCCAGCGTCGACTTGCCGGAACCGTTGGATCCGATGATGCCGACCCGGCGCTCGGAGAAACGCAGGTCGACGCCGCGTAGCACCGGACGGTCCCCGAAGGCGTGGGTCACCGAATCGAAGACGATCTCACTCACGACACACGCTCCACGAGCATCGCGATGCCCTGTCCGCCGCCGATGGCGCAGGCCGCGAGCCCGAGCGCGGGTCCGCCCTCGCGCAGCATCTGACTTGCCAAGCGCACCAACAAGATCGCACCCGACGCGCCCCACGGATGTCCCATGGCGATGGCGCCGCCCTGAGGGCAGATCACCGACTCGTCCAGGCCGAGTTCGTCCGACACCGCCAGCACCACCGACGCGAAGGCTTCGGTGATCTCGACGACGCCCAGATCCGCCACGTCGTATCCGGTTCTCTTCAGGAGTTTGCGGATCGCGGGAACCGGTCCGAGGCCGGGGAGCGCCGGGTCCGATCCCGCGACGGCGGAGCCGAGGATTCGCAGCGCAGGCAGTCCGGCGGCCAGCGACTCCGTCGTCACCGCCAGCACGGCGGCACCGTCCGAGATGCCGCAGGAGTTGCCCGCCGTGGCCGTTCCGCCGGCACCGAAACTGGGGCGCAGCCGCGCGAGCCTGGTCTCGGTCATGCCTGCGCGAATGCGCTGGTCCCGCACGATGTCACCGATCGGCACGATTTCCGACGAGAAGTCGGCGGCGGCCGCGAGCGTGTGCGACCGCGCCGCGTACGCGTCCTGCCGTTCACGGCTGATGCCGCGCACCCGCGCGAGATCGTCGGCGGCCGCTCCCATGTCGGGGTCGGGAAAGCCTTGCGGCGCAAAGGGAGCGCGGGTGTACCGCACCGGATCGGCGCCCACCACCGGCGGCCAGAACCGCCACGGCGCCGTGCTTGCCGATTCGACTCCTCCCGCCAGGATCAGCTCGTCGGCGCCGCTGCGCACACGGAGCGCTGCCTGCATCACCGCGTCGAGGCCGGAACCGCACTGCCGGTCGACGGTAACTCCGGGAACTTCCACACCCATCCCCGCCTGCAGCGCCGCGACCCGCGCCGGGTCACCGCCCGGTCCGAGGCAGTTGCCGAGGACGACATCGTCGGCCTCGGCATCGATGCCCGACTCCCGTAGCGATGTCAGAACCTCGCGCAGCACGGGGGCGGCCAGATCAGTGGTGGTCAGATCGGCGAACCCGTGCCCGGCATTGCCGATCGGCGTCCGACGCGGCGCCACCAGAACAGGGTCAGAGCTCATGCCAGCCAGTCTCTCACTCGGCCTCGGGCGACTTTGCCACTGGCGGTCCTCGGCATCGACTCGATCGGCACCCAGCGGCGGGGCAGCGCTTCCTTCGTCAGCGTGCGGCGCGCGCGGGAACGGATCTCCCCGATCTCCGCAGTGCCGTCGAGTTCTACCACGGCGGTGACGGTCTCGCCGAGCACCGAATGCGGCGATCCAACGACGGCGGCCGCGGCGACACCGTCGAGCGTCTCGAGGATGCGCTCGACATCCTCGGCGACCACCGTGGTGCCGCCGACGTTGATCGCGGATTCTCCCCGGCCGCGCACTGTCAGCTCACCGTTGTCGCCGAGTTCGGCCAGGTCACCGACGCCGAACCACTCCGGGACTCCGATCACGCTGTACGGCGACCGGATGTAGAGCAGACCGTCGCGGATGTCGGCGTCGACGCCGTCCAGCAGCCGGAGCGGTTCGGGCACCCGGCGCGCCGCAACAAGGGACAGTTCCGCGGCGCCGTAGTACTCGACGATGTCGATGCCGTCCGCCACCGCGCGGGCGCCGTCGTCCAGGGCGGTGCCGGCGACGATCGCCGTGCGGAGTTTGGGCGCCTTCCCGACCACGTCCCGCAGGACGGCGGGAACGGCGTGCACCACCGTCGCCCGGGATGGGTCGTCGGTGACGCACGCACCTCGCCAGAGTGCGTGCACTGCGCCGAACAGGTGCATCGTGGCGTGCAACGGGCCGGTGATCAGCACATGGTCGGTCGCGTCGATGCCGGTGATCGCCGTGAATGCCGGGAAGCTGTCGAACCAGGAGGCCGCGGTGCGCGCGAGCGGACGCGGCCTGCCGGTGGAGCCGGACGTCGCGACCAGCAGAAAAGCGGACGGTGGAATCACCAAGCGGTCCGGACGCGCCGTGGGGTCCTCGACGATCACCGCACTCCCCTGCCGCGCCGCCGCGCACACGCAAATCAGCGCATCCGGGACCGGGAGCGTCGACGCGTCATAGGCAGGCGTACCCGGGCCGTGCTCGAGGATCCATCGGTCGATGGCACGGTCGAGTTCGGCGTAGGTGTAGGTGCGGTCTTCGAAGTCGAGAGCTGGCTGATCGCCGGAGCCGCCGAGCTCGAAACTCACGTACGGATGAGGCCGGGGTACGCGCGATGCACGCTCTTGGCGACCACGGTCGCGACGACGACCTTGAGCAGGTCACCGGGGATGAACGCGAAGTTCGTGGTAATCGCGGCGCCGACACCCAGATCGGTGCGGAGCAGAAGTCCGACGGTGCCGAAGACGTAGATGACGACGATCCCACCGAGAGCATTGATTAGAAGGCCGAGCGCGATCGGATACTTCGGGAGGATCCGGGCGGTGAGCAGGCCGATGACCAGCGTCGCGGGAATCCAGCCGACGAGGTATCCGGCGCTGGGGCCCGCGAGTGCGGTCAGTCCGGTGCGGCCACCGGACAGCAGGGGCAGACCGATCAGGGTCAGTGCGATGAAGACCGCGACCGCGGCTGTGCCCTTGCGCGCGCCGAGCACCGCGCCGGCGAGGATGACACCGAGTGTCTGCAGTGTGATCGGCACTCCGCTGAAGCCGACCGTGATGGCGCCGGGCAGTCCCAGTGCCGCGATCAGCGCGGCGAACACCGCGATCTGCGCCATGTCGCGCGCTGAAATACCCACCCTCGACACCCGAGTACTTCCGACATCCGTCATGACGACTCCTCCAGCTGAACTTGAACGACGTTCAAGGTAGCAGGTCGACGCGGAGAACGATGCGGCCGGCTCCCCCGACCCGGATGCGGCGTCGCCCGGCGCATGCGTCGTCCACCGTCATCACAGACATGCGGCGCTGCCGGCTACCGCTTGGCGTAATCGGCGACGCCGGTCCAGTCGATGAACACGCAGGGCTCATCGCCGAGAATCCACGCGTCGTGACCTGGCGGGCAGACCATGAGATCGCCGGGGCCGAACTCCATGTCCTCGCCGTCGTCCATGACGATCTTCATGCGACCCGAGATGACGTAACCCATGTGAGCCGCTTGACAGCTGTCTGTCTTTGCTATCGGTTTGACGTGCTTGGACCACTGCCAGCCGGGCTGGAAGGTGGCCCTACCCACAGCGCCGGAAGGGACGTTGACGAGTTCGAGTTTGCCCTTGTCATCCTCGAAGGGGCGGGTTTCCTCGGGTGAATCGAGACTCTTACGGATGAGACCGGACATCATTGTCCTCCCACGTCGTTGTGGCGGCACCCGCGATGCGGCGGACCTTCGCCCTGGCAAACGCAGGGAACCATAGGTGAAGCGGATTCCTGGCACTTTCAATTCTGAGCGGCGATCCGGGTTCACCGCAATATCGAGCGACCGCGTCCGCCCGGATCAGCCCTCTCGCCTCCGCCTTCTCGCCTCGCCCAGGATGGGTGTCAGGGGGTCAACGGTACCGAGGTCTCGGCATCCGGTTCGCTCTCGTCGGTGGGAGTGGGTTCCGGTGTTTCCGGTGCTGCGGTCGGGTCGGGTTCGGGCTGTTGCGTGGTCGGATCGGGGGTGACCGGCGGCTCTGGATGCGCCGGCTTCGGGCCGAACGATGATGTTGGACCCGGCGGTGCCGCCGTGGTGCTGGTCGTGCTGTCGGAGTCATCTCGGTGGGCATCTGCAGGGGCAGCAAGGGCGGCGGGCACTACCGCGACCGGTGCGCGGACGATGACCGGGACGACCGCCGCGAATCCGTTCCGGCAGCACGGATTTCTCCACTGCGGCAGGAGGGGTTGATGCGTCGCGGGTCATGCGCCGGGGCGCCACGTGCGGTCGTGCGCTCGGGTGCGGCGCAACGCGGCCGGGCCACCGAGCGCCTCTTCAGCTAAGACGGTGGTCAGCCATTCCACCGTGGCCTGGTGTGCGGTGATCAGTCGGAACGCGAGATTTTCGATGTGTCTTTCCTGCCGGCGGCGGTGGCGAGGGCTTTGATGTAGCGGGCGCGGTCGAGGAGCTGGTGTTCGAGGGCCAGGTCACCGAGTAGCGCTTCGTCGAACGGTTGGGCCTGCTCGACCACCGTCTTCACCGCGGCGGCGGCACGTCCCAGGAACGGCCCGATCAGCTCGGGGATTCCGCCGAGGTCGCGGATCGCGGCGTCGATGGCCTCGGCCCGGCCGCGGGCGTTCTCGGCGTTCTCGAGAAGTTCCCGCCGGACTGCTTCGATTCTGGCCTGGGCGACCCGGGTCTCGGCGACCTGGATCTCGGTGTTAGTCAGATCCAGGATGGTGCGCAGCTGCGTCAGCAGTGTGGCGGTGTCGGATGTGCTCATACGTATTTACTCCTTCGACATGGACGGCATCGGTTCGGCGCAGGTGCACCGCCCCGTGACTACCCCGCCCTACCCTCCGGCAACCCGTCGCGCGTGTCGGATCGTTCGGCGCTGGTGCGGGTCAAGCCCGGAAACACGAGTGCGAAGCTACCGGCGCCTGTGACCGGTAGCCGTGGGTGCGACGGTAGCGGTGGGTGCGGGTGCTGGTCCGCTGTCGTGGGGCACGAGTGGTCCCCCGTGTACCGATGGGCCATCGCCCTCGGCGACGGACGCCTGGCCTTCGCCGACCCCGAGGACCTCACCCTCGATCCCGGCACACCGGCACACCGGCACACCGGCACACCGTAATCCGGGCCGCGTGCGACGTGCCGCTGACCAGCTGGCCACAGGCTATGCATCACTCTGGAGGGGAACGCCCGTCTTCGCATCGAGCGAGGGTGTCAACCAGACGGTGTCACTTCACGGTTTCTATCCCGATGAAGAAGAACGGCGTCTTGGTGGTCGCGTCTGGGCGGTTGTTACTGCGTGCCGCGGTAGGCCTCGGTGTGGCGAAAGCGGGTTCTGTGGGTGGTCGAGAGTCCTAACCCACGATCAGCAGCATCCCGACGGCCGCGACCACGAGAACAGAGCCAGTGATACAGACCGCAAACGCCCGTACCGCGACTCGGTGCCAGTCCCGAACACGGTCAACCACCTCGATGGTCAGCAGCGGGGGCTTCGAGTCTGAGGCCGCAACCTCGACCCCGTCCGGTCCGTGCCTGCGTCGAGAGATCGCATCCGCGGTGACCGCCGCAGCAAGAGACACAGCGACCACGAACAGCGTGGCCTCGAGGACCGCGATCACCCAAAACATGTTCATACCGAACTCGACCTTCCTCGTATTCGGGCACCCGTCACAGTCGGCGATTTCGCAGCCCCATCGGTCGGCCCACCATTCTTGCGGTTTGTTCCGTTTACCTGAGATATCGCTCGAGCAATGGAGTACCAGTATCCATCGACGGGAGGGTCTGAGGCCGACGGTCGACGACTTTGGGTTGCTTCGTTAAATTGATCAGTTGTCCAAATTCATTCCGCTCTTGCCCCCATTGATTTGGGCGTTTGTTCAGTACGCGGCTATTCCAATCCTCGGGCGACGCGCGCAATGTCTGGTGCACACGAGTTTCGGCGCCCCGGAACTCCGGGGGGCGCCGAAACGCTCGGGTACGCTCGATATCCCTGGTCAGCCCACGCCGATGTCGATCCCGAGCGCGATGCTCAGGAACTTGAGGAACGCGTCGATAGCCACACTGAAGTCGATTCCTGCAGAACCCATATTGGGTCACCTCTTTCTGTTGAACGTTGTTCTCTGTGGATCCCCAACCTATTGCGTCTATCGCCATCAGCAGTCCCGGACGTTTCACCTTTCGGCGAATACATTCGAAGTAATTTTCTTGAACACTCGCCCAAATTTACTGGACGTCCGACAAGCTGACGGCGAGCAAATACGCGGTTTCGGAAACAGTGAAGATGTGTTTTATCTCGTTTTTAGAGGGAAAGTCGAAATTGTCATGCGAGCGCGTGGGAACGTCCCGAGATGGAAACCTCGGGGTCGTTACTCGCTCGCCCCGGAGTCGGGGATGTGCGAGCCGAGGTGGGCACGATGAGGAAGATGGCAGTGCGGACGGCCGTGGCGTCGGCCGTGATTGCTCCGGTGATGGCATTCGGGGTGGTACCGCTACGGCGGTACCGACCCTAGGTGTGGGCGCGGCCGGTGAAGTGTCGGTGGTGGTGCCGGCCGGCGAGAGTTGGACCTGTTTCGGATTCGACTCGGCCTTCAATTTCAAGACCGGTGCGTTCGGAGCGGAAGGAGGGAAGCTCAGCGGTTTCGCGAGGGGCAATGCCACCGTGTTCTGTTTCGGTAATGCGGCGCCGTTCTTCTTCACCGGGAGCGTGATGGTCACGTAACCAGACCGCACTGTGCCGCACGTAGATGGCCGGCTTGGCGATTCCGGCCATCAACGAGATGAGTCCGGGCCAGCACCGACGAGGCAGTCTGCTCGATCTCTCCCCCTTGCGCGTGCCGTCGTCGAGGTGTCGTGCCCACGAGGTTCCTCGAGTAGGGTGCAGATACTGGTCATCATCACCCCGCCCAGTTGATGTCACGACGGTGCGAGGTCGCACAGGAGGCCGTCATGATCGAGGTTGAGGACAGCATCGTTATCGCGCGTCCGATCGACGAAGTGTTCACCTTTGTAGCGGACCAGACCAACGCACCCCGATGGCAAGAGGGCCTGTCGGAGGTCCGCCGAGTTACAGAAGGACCGCCGGGGGTGGGAACAAAACATGTTGTTGTCCGCAAATTCATGGGGCGGAAGCTCGAGCTGACGAACGAGTACGTCCACTATGAACCGAACACGAAGATCACCTTCACTGGGGCTTCGGGACCGAGTCGTTTCGAGGCGGAGTATCGGGTCGAGGCAACTGCCGAGGGAACCCGATTGACGTGTCACATGCAGATGGAGCAGAAAGGCCTCTTCAAACTCGGTGACCCGCTGGTCGCGGCCAGCCTCCGCCGAGAATTCGCCGCGAACCTCCACAAGCTCAGGGTCCTTCTCGAAACCACGGCAGATTAGCGCGCGAATGCCCGGACCCGCACGACAGACGCGATGATGCCCGCTCAGCGTTTGGCAAAAACGAATCACGAAGGAAGAGAGGGGCGTACGGCAGGATTGCTCAGCTCAGCTCGGCTCGTCAGCTGAGCGGTGGTGAACGACGACAGCCGAAAGCGCCCGTGTCCGGCCCGGGTGTCGAGGACATCGACCAAAGGCTGTCGCGGTCACGCTCAGTTGATCAACGAGCCGACTGAGCCGGTGGTCTTACCTGCGGCGGCGTTCCGTAGAACCCGTAAGTGGTCTGGTATGTGGTACCGAGCAGCTTGTTTGATGCGTCGTACACCTTGCAGGATTCTTCCCGGTTGTTGCCGACCTTCTTGGTAGCGTGAACGCCGAGCACCGCCCCACTGGCATATGCCCCGGGATGGGCGACGCATGTTTCCTGGAATGTTGCTGCCTGGGCGGCGGGCGCGTTCACGGCCATCGAGCCGACTGTCGCGGCGCTGGCGATCAGGGCGCTCGCCGCGACTCGACGCCAACGTGAGGAGGAGGGGTTGGCGGCGGTACGGACGGTGATGTTGGGGATCATGTGGTGGCTCCGTAGGTTCGGCGGCCATGTGGTCGCTGCAGCAAGCATGCGGCACACTCGGTAGCTGCGACAGGTACCCGAGGGTGACCGTCGCGCACCCTACGAAAAGCGTAGGAATGTCACCGCTGCGCCTGCTCGACTGTGGGCATTCACGCGAGCTCACGTAGGCGGGAGGCCGCCCAGTGATGGATCGGCGACATCGGCGTCGGCCCAGAACTCATACTGCCGTGCGGCCGGATCTATGGGACCAGGGAGTCGGCCGACACCTGACGGACCCGATCATGGGCCGATTCGAGGCGTGGAATACCCGTCATGTCGACCTCTTCACATGAGGGCGCATCGTTCGACGAGTTGTATGCCGTTGTCACAGTTAGTGTTTGCTCGTCACCGCCTGGGACGTCTTTCCGGGTGTGCCGTTGTCCGCGGGCGGCGGAAAGGCGGCGGCGAGTTGGTCTGCGTCATATAGGCGGCGTCGGCGACCACGAAGGATTTCCCACAGTTTGTCGACGAAGCGTGACGTCGACATGCCGAAGTGGTGGAATGTCTCGTCGGCGGGGGCTCCACCGTATGGCGCCCAGATTCGGGCGAAGCGGAGGATCTCTTCAACCTCCCGATCGAGCGGTGGTGGTGACGCTGAGCTGATCGGCCATCGACGATGGCTGCGCGTGCTGCGATTATGGCGATTGTCGGCCACCGTGTCGTGTGGCTGGTTGGGTGATGGGTGTGGTCGGGGGTGTGGGTTCACTGCGGTTCCTTCCTGGTCCGGTTTCGGGCTGTCTCTGCCCGACACGTTCTTCGGTGGTGTAGCCGCGTCACCGCCCTATCGGTGTGTGCGCAGCCAGACGGCGGTGTCCGGTGGCAGATAGCCGACATCGGCCAGGTCGGCGGAGGCGAGCAGGACGGTGGTGTCCGGATCGATTGCAAGCGGTTGTCGAGACAGGTTCACGACGCACCGAAACGACGGCCCGCGGTCGAAGGCGAGGACATCGGTGGGCATCGGTCGCCAGGCGAAGCAGTCGCCGCGTAGGGCGGGCAGTGTGCGTCGGAAGTGAAGTGCGGTGCGGTAGAGGGTGAGCATCGAGTCGGGGTCGTTGGATTCGGCGGCCACGGTCTTCGATTTCCAGATGTCGGGCTGCGGAAGCCACGGTTGGGTCCCGCTGTTGCAAAATCCGAAGGGTGGGAGGTCACCGTCCCACGGCAGCGGGACCCGGCATCCGTCGCGGCCGCGGATGGTGTGCCCGGAGCGTTCCCAGGTGGGGTCCTGCAGCAGCCCTTCGGGGAGATCGGTTACTTCCTCGAGGCCGAGTTCTTCGCCCTGGTAGAGGTAGGCGCCGCCGGGCAGGGAGAGCATGAGAAGTGCTGCGGCGCGGGCGCGTCGGGTGCCGAGAACGAGGTCGGAGTCGGTGCCGGCGATCAGGGTCATGGGCAAGGTGCTGGTGTCGGCGCGTCCGAATCGGGTGAGGTGGCGGGTCTCGTCGTGGCTCGACAGCACCCAGGTGGCGGGCGCGCCGACCTCGCGGAGCGCGTTGCGGCTGCGGTCGATGGCCTCGCGCAGCGCTGCCGGGTTCCAGCCCGCTCGGGGAAAGTCGAAGTTGAAGGCGGTGTGCAGTTCGTCCGGGCGCACGTAGCGGGCGAGGCGCTCGGGGCTGCGGACGATCGCTTCGGCGACGAACATGCGGTCGGGCCCGTATGTGTCGGCGATGATGCGGAATTCGCGCAGGATGCTGTGAAGTTCGTCGACGTCCCAGTGTGGGTTGTCGACCCATGTGCTGGATTCGAATCGGGCTCCGGGCGGGTGGCCCGCGTCCGGGAGTCCGGGGACCTTGGCCATGGCCGATACGGCGTCGATGCGCATGCCGTCGACGCCGCGGTCGAACCAGAACCGCAGGATGTCGGTGAATTCGGAGCGAACCTCAGGATTGGTCCAGTCGAGGTCGGGTTGTTGGGGTGCGAACAGGTGTAGATACCACTGGCCAGGTTGTCCGTTGGGTCTGGTGGTGCGGGTCCATGCCGGTCCGCCGAAGGCGCTGATCCAGTCGTTCGGAGGAAGTTCGCCCTCGTTGCCGCGCCCGTCGCGGAAGAAGTACCGGGCGCGCTCTCGGGAATAGGGAGCGGTGTGCAGGGCGTCCTGGAACCAGGGGTGCATGTCGGACGTGTGGTTGGCGGGAAGGTCGATGATGACGCGGAGTCCGGCGGCGTGGGCGGCGGCTACCAGGGTGTCGGCATCGTCGAGGGTGCCGAAGAGCGGGTCGATGTCGCGGAAGTCGGCGATGTCG
Organism: Rhodococcus sp. MSC1_016; assembly: GCF_023667485.2. Taxonomy (NCBI): domain Bacteria; kingdom Bacillati; phylum Actinomycetota; class Actinomycetes; order Mycobacteriales; family Nocardiaceae; genus Rhodococcus; species Rhodococcus sp. MSC1_016. The sequence continues at coordinate 2,185,451 of NZ_JAMOZI020000001.1, read as the reverse complement.
TAGCCGCCGTCCGCCATCGGTGATCGGTACCAGGGGGTGATCCATACGGCGTCGACGCCGAGGTCGACGAGATAGGGCAAGCGGTTCTGGAGGCCTTTGATGTCTCCGATCCCGTCTCCGTTGGCGTCGGCGAAGCTGCGCAGGTACACCTGGTAGATGACGGCGTCGTGCCACCACTGACGTGCTGTGGGCATGGTTTCCCCTGAAGGTGTTTGTGGGAGTGGGCCTTCGAAATCCGGAGGTGGTCAGCCCTTCACGGCGCCGGCGATCATCGCCTTGACGAAGTGGCGCTGAAACAGCAGGAACACCACGACAGTTGGTGCCATGATCAGTAGCGATCCAGCGTTGAGGAGGACGACGTCGGTGGAGTATTGGCCGACGAAATTCTGCAGTGCGCCCGCCATGGTGCGTTTGCTGGGGTCGTCGATGAGGACGATGGCCTGGAGGAAGGTGTTCCAGGTCCACAGGAACAGCAGTAGGCACAGTGAGGCCAGCGCCGGGACGGCGAGCGGAATTTGGATGTGCCGGAAGGCCTGCCAGGGGCCCGCCCCGTCGAGGTCTGCGGCCTCGGTGAGCTCTTTCGGCATCGACAGGAAATGGGCACGCATCCAGAAGACGGCGAACGGCATGAACGTGCCGATCAGCACCAGGATGAGTCCGAGTCGGGTATTGAGCAGGTTCATCTCGCGCAGCTGGTAGTAGAGGGGAACGATCGTTGCTTCCTTCGGGAGGGTCAACCCGAGCAGCAGGAGCAGAAAGACGACGGTGCCGCCGGGGATCTTCAGCTGGCCGAGCGCGTAACCGGCCATGGCGGCGAACAGAGCTGCGACCGGGACCACGCCGGCGACGAGGATGATGCTCGAGACCAGAAGGGGGGTCACCTCGGCGACGCGCCAGGCGTCGAGGAAGTTGTGCCATTGCGGGTTGGCCGGCCACGACAGCCCGAGTGGGACGGTGCCCTGGGGCTGCAGTGCCGCCGTCAGCATGCTGAGCAGCGGCAGGATCGAGAAGATCATGGTGCCGAACAGCAGGACGAGTCCGGGTATGCGTTCACGAACGGAGGTTTTCATGATCATTTCTCTCTGAAGAATCGCTGGATCGGCAGGATCACCAGCAGAATCAGTCCGGTAAGGACGACGGCGAGTGCACTGGCGAGGCCGACCCGGGATTCGGTGAAACCGAGTTGGTAGACGAGGACACCGGGAACGGTGGTCGCGTAACCGGGTCCGCCCTGGGTGGACATGAACACGATGTCGAAGCTGGCGAGAGCGGCGATGATGGTGACGGTGACGCAGACGCCGATTTCGGCCCGGAGGGCGGGAACAGTGACGTATCGGAAGGTGCTGAAGAAGCCGGCGCCATCGATCCGGGCGGCTTCGTAGATCGAGATGTCGATTTTGCCGATGCCCGCCATGAGCAGGATGGTGCAGAAGCCGAGTCCCAGCCAGGTGCCGATGATCCCGACGGCGGGCAGTGCCCAGTCGAAGTCGCCGAGCCAGGAGCGGGTGAGTCCGCCCAGACCGACGGCGGAGAGCAGTTGGTTCACGGTGCCGTTGCTCGAGAACATCCACACCCAGGCAACGGCCGCGGCCGCGCCGGGGATGATCTGCGGCAGGAAAAGCATGGTGCGGGTGAGGGTTCCGAGGCCGCGGATGCGGATTTCCTGGAGCAGGGCGGCGACGAGAAGGCCGCCGATCACCGGGAGAACGGTGAAGAATGCGATAAGGAAGAACGCGTGCCCGATCGAGGACAGCAGTTGCGGGTCGGTGAGTACGCGGCGGTAGTTGCCCAGCCCTACCCAGCTGCCGACAGATATCCCATCCCAGTTGTAGAGGGAGTACCAGATGGTGGTCAGCAGCGGGCGGAGCACGAAGACGGTGTACACCGACGCGGCGGGCAGGACGAACAACCATCCGGTCAGTGCCCGTTTGGCGTGGGAGCTCCGCCTTGCCCGGGTTGCTGCACGGTGCGGGAACGCCCTGGCAGGGGCTGCCTGGGCGGTATGTGCTGTGGAGGTCATCTCAGGAGGTCCTGCTCGTAGGCGGATTGGACGGCGGCCATCATCTCGTCGGGCGTCGTTCGTCCGGCGACGAGCATCTGGACCTGCGGTAACCAGGTGCCAGACATGCCGTTGGTCGCGTTCTGGACGAACTGCACCTGACCGCCGGAGGCGACCAACCTGCTGAAGGCCACCTGGATCTGGGAACCCAGCGAGCCGGGTGCGGTGGCCGGGACGTCGCCGGTGCCGGACGGGGCGAAGCCGGCGTCGACCGCGACCTGCCGGCCGGCGTCGGAGCGGAGGAAGTTCAGGAAGGCCGCTGCGGCATTCTTGTCGTCCGACCCCGCGGGAATCGCGAAGTTCGACACCGGGTCGGACATGGCAAGGACGGGTGCCCCGGCAGGCGCGGGTGGGAGAGTGAAGCCAACGTTCTCGCCCATCTTCGTCTGCAGGGTCGCGGCATCCCAGTTCCCGGAGACGTAGAACAGTGCTTCGCCGGCGGCGAACCGTCCCGCGGCGGTGGTGGCGTCGGTGCCGTTGGTGTCGCTGGGGAAGTAGCCCTTCGCCGCCCAATCGGCCACGACCGCAGCCGCGTCCACCCCGGCGGGGGTGTCGAGGGTGGCGCCGGGAGCATTGAAGACCCAGTCGTTGACCGTGTCCTGACCGAGGGCGCTGTTCAGCATCATCTGCACCAGGAATGTGACCTGCGCGCTCTTGTTGCCGGCCATGACAGGGATCAGTCCGGCAGTCTTCGCCGACGCCAGAGCCTGCTCGAATTGCTCGACGGTGATCGGCGGTGAGGTCATTCCGATGCGGGTCGCGAGGTCCTTGTTGTAGTAGAGCCCCGTCAGAGTGAACCCGCTGGCCATCGTGTACTGCGGGCCGGTGCCGCGCACACCGTTCGCGCCGACGCGGTACATGGCCATCTGCTCCTCCGGTAGCTCGTTCCAGCCGTAGGCGTCGGCCCACGGATCGAGTTCGGTGAGCTGGTGGTTGGCCACCGCGGCGGGCAGCGCGATGATCCGCGCGATGTCCGGCGGATTCTCCGACGCGAGCACCCGCGGGGCGTTGACGGCCTGAACCTCGTCTGGGTCGTAGCGCGCCGTGATGGTCACGTTCGGATGGCGTTCGGTGAACGCCGCGATCATCGCATCATCGATCTTTTTCAAGCCTGCCCCGTCGTACAAGGTCAACTCGATCGGGTCGGTGCCGAGATCGATATTCACCGGTATCGGGTCGGTCGGTGCGGTCACGGTGTTGCCGCTGCCCGGCGGCGCGCACGCCACCACAGTCGGCAGTATCGCAGCGCCCGCGAGGGCGACGAACCTGCGCGCCCACCGGGGCCGGGTCGAGTGGTGTGAGTCCATAACTCCTCCGCATTGAGACGCGCATCACATTTCGGAAGCGCTTCCGCAGCATATGTCGGAAGCGCTTCCGAAATCAAGGTTGTTCGCGCTACCATCAGCCTTGTGTCCGAACGACCTGCACCTTTGAGCCTCAGTGACGTCGCCCGCGAAGCCGGGGTCTCGCTGACCACAGCCTCACGCGCCCTCAACGACTCCTATGGCGTCTCCGCGGCCACGAAGGCGAAAGTTCTCGCCACCGCCCGCCGCCTCGACTACGTCATCTCCCCGGACGCGGTGCGCCTGGCCGGTGGCCCGACGCGGCGGGTGGCGTTGGTCGTTCCCCATATCGAGCGCTGGTTTTTCGGCGAGATGGTCAATGGAATCGAGAGTGTGCTCGCATCAGCAAACTTCGACCTGCTGCTGTACCAGGTCGGCGGACCCGAGGATCGCCAGGACTTCTTCACCCGGTTGCCCGCTCGGCGGAAGGTCGACGCAGTAGTGGTGGTCGCGTTTCCAGTCGACCAACGCGAACGCGAACGGCTCGCACTGATGGGCGTCGGTATCGTCGCCGCCGGCGGCCAGAACGCCGACTACCCCTACGTCTGCATCGACGACAACCACGCCGGGCGGCTCGCCGTCGACCACCTCCTGGAGTTGGGCCACCGGCGGATCGCCATGATCGCCGCCCATGATCCCGATCAGCCTGGGTGGCCGGCACGTTCGGGTCGATCGGAGGCGTATGTCGACGCACTGACCGCCGCGGGCATCGCTGTGGACCACGCGCTCGTCCGCGACGTCGACTGGGGCGGCATCAACGCCGCAGAGGCGATGGCCGACATCCTCGAGGCCGCCCCGGAAGATCCCCCGACCGCCGTGTTCGCGCACAGCGACGAACTCGCCCTCGGAGCGATCCGAACGCTGCGCCGCCGGGGCCTGCGGATTCCCGAGGACGTCTCAGTCGTCGGAATCGATGACCATCCGCTCGCCGCACTCACCGACCTCACCACCGTGCACCAATCCGTCCGCGAACAGGGCGAGATCGCCGCCCGACTCGTCCTCGACACACTCGCTCCTACCCCAGACGGTGACGCCCCCACCGCCGTCACCGCACCGACCACACTCGTCGTCCGCGGCAGCACCGGACCCGCACCGGATCACGCTCGGTCACTCGCGGCTTCTTCCGACGACCCACACCCCGAACGTTCCGGTCGCCGCCCCGCGGTTCCCGCGCACCCCAAGGAGACATGATGCGACTCGCCCTTCCCGATCACTGGGTCTGGGACAGTTGGATGACCGACGACGGCACCGATTACCACCTGTTCTTTCTCCGCGCCTCACGCGCCCTCCAGGACCGCGAACGCCGCCACTACCGCGCGACCATCGGTCACGCGACGTCTCCGGACGGCGAGGCATGGACCCTCACCGCCGACGCGCTGGTGCCCTCCGATGCCCCGGCCTTCGATGACCTTGCCACCTGGACCGGCTCCGTCGTCCGCGGCGCGGACGGGCACTGGAGCATGTTCTACACCGGGGTGAGCCGGGCCGAGAACGGCCTCAAACAACGCATCGGCCGGGCGACCTCCACCGACCTGCTGAGCTGGACCAAGGACCCCGACCTCGTCCTCGAGGCCGACAGCCGCTGGTACGAACTCCTCGGCGAGGGCACCTGGCCGGACGAAGCGTGGCGCGATCCGTATGTCTTCGAACATGCCGGTCAGTGGCACATGCTGATCACCGCCCGGGCCGGTGTCGGCGATCCCGAGGGCCGCGCCGTCGTGGGCCACGCGACCAGCGACGACCTGAGCCACTGGCGCATCGAACCCCCACTCTCGACTCCAGCCGGGTTCGGCGAGATGGAAGTCCTGCAGGCGCACACCGTCAACGGGAAGCCGATCCTGCTGTTTTCCTGCGCACCCAAGAACACCAGCCTTCACGCGGGGCACGATGCGGGGACCTGGATCGCCGAGGGACAGTCCCTGCTCGGACCGTGGAAAGTCACCGACGCGACGAATGTCGATACCGCGGACCTGTACGCGGTGCAGATGCGGCGGACACGAAACGGCAACTGGATGACCTGGGGATTCGACAACACCGACGGGCCGCAATTCGGCACCATCACGTCCTCGCGCTACTCGCCGCACACCGACACAGAAAGCCCGACACCGGCGACCTGACACCACCCATACCCCACGCGCTACAGGCGCACCAACCCACCCCACTCACTCGGATCGTCCGGCACGTTCCTGCCGGTGGAGGGATTCATTTCTCATGGCAACAATTACCTATGACCGCGCGACCAGACTCTTCCCCGGGTCCGACGTCCCCGCGGTCGACCAACTCGACCTGCATATCGAGGACGGCGAGTTCCTTGTTCTCGTCGGCCCGTCCGGCTGCGGCAAGTCCACATCGCTGCGGATGCTCGCCGGCCTCGAGGAGGTCGACGGCGGCCGGATCCTGATCGGCGGCCGCGACGTCACGAATTCCGAACCCAAGGATCGCGACATCGCGATGGTCTTCCAGAACTACGCGCTCTACCCGCACATGAGCGTGGCGGAGAACATGGGTTTCGCCCTCAAACTCGCCGGCACAGACAAGTCCGAAATCCGCAGGCGCGTCGGGGAAGCCGCCGACATGCTCGACCTCCGCGACTATCTGGACCGCAAACCCAAGGCGCTGTCGGGTGGGCAGCGGCAGCGAGTTGCCATGGGGCGAGCCATCGTTCGCCAGCCACAGGTATTCCTCATGGACGAGCCGTTGTCCAACCTCGACGCCAAGCTGCGCGTACAGACCCGCACCCAGATCGCACAGTTGCAGCGGCGTCTCGGCACCACCACCGTCTACGTCACCCACGACCAGGTCGAGGCGATGACGATGGGTGACCGGGTCGCCGTGCTCAAGGGCGGCATCCTGCAGCAGTGCGCGAGCCCCCGCGAGTTGTACCGGCGCCCGGTGAACGTGTTCGTCGCCGGATTTATGGGCTCTCCCTCGATGAACCTGTTCACGCTACCCGTTACCGATGGGGGAATCAGCTTCGGCGATCAGCTCATTCAGGTGCCCAGGAACACGCTGGCGGCCGCAGGCCGCGAGGTGGTCCTCGGGATCCGACCCGAGCACATCGAACTCGCCAACTCCGGGCACGAAATCGAGATCGACGTAGTTGAAGAACTCGGCTCGGAAGCCTTCATCTTCGGACGCACTCGGGTGGGCCGACGGCACGAACCAATTGTGGCCCGAGTTGACTGGCGCAACCCCCCGGAGAAAGGCCAGGTCGTGCACGCCCGCATCGACGCCTCCCACGCCCACGTCTTCGCTACCACCCCCGACGGTGCACGGCTATCGCAATAACAGACGCCGCAACTGAGGGCTTCATGCCTCCTCGTCACACACGCCATCGACTACCTGAGCGGCACCGTGGGCGGCCCAGTATCGGACTCCCGCAGTGACCTTCGCTGACCAGTCGATCTCCCCGGCGGGCGGCCCCTGCCGCCCGCCGGGGCATCGGACCGAGGTGGAGTCTCACGACGCCGACTTCCCGAACTCGATAGGGATCGTCAACGACCGTTGGGTGGGACGGCGACGGGCCCAGGCCAGCCGGTGAAGGACGGTCTTTGCCAGACTGTCTTCATGAATGCTGTCTGGCCGATGGTGCATGCGGAGCGTGCAGCGCTGATCGATGACCTCACCGCCCTCACCGACGACCAATGGGCCCTGCCCTCGCTGTGCGGCGACTGGACCGTGCACGACGTCGCCGCACACCTCATCAACAACGCGAAGACCACCCGACTCGGCATCGTGCGCAACATGGTCCGAGCGCGTTTCGACTTCGATCGCCAGAACGCCCAGGGCGTCGAACGTGAACGCGGCGCCACACCCCAGCAGACGCTCGCCCGACTTCAGCAGGTAGCCAACTACACGTCGACGCCGCCGGCACCGCTCGACAGCAGACTGGTGGAAGAGGTCGTCCATGGCGAAGACATCCGACGGCCGCTGGGCATCAACCGTACGTATCCGTCGGAGGCGGTCGTCAGGTCGTTGCAGTACCAGGCGCGGACCCCGGTATCCCTGGGCGGTGCGAAACAACTCATTGCCCCCGTCCGATTGCGGGCCATCGACGCAGACGTGTCGATCGGTGATGGCCCAGAAGTCTGTGGCCCGGCACTCTCCCTGCTCTTGGCGATATCGGGGCGCAAGTCGGCGCTGGGTGACTTGGACGGACCCGGAGTACCTGCGCTGGAGTGATCACGCCCGTGGCGTCCCCAGCACCATTCCGCTTGCGGAACAACCCGTCCGCGCGCGCAAAGTCGGCCTGGTTGCCCCACTGATGGTTTCGGACCAATCCCTTTCTCAGTCAGAGCGTTTCGGCTGAACGACGGCTGCGGGTGCTCGTGGGCATTATCGTTGCTCGCGTGGGCAAGCTGATCTATTCGTTCCTGGCGTCGCTCGACGGCTACATCGCCGACCTGGCCGGCGCCTTCGATTGGGCCGTCCCCGACGAAGAAGTACTCGACTTCATCAATGTCGCCGAGCGGGAGGTAGGGACCTACCTCTACGGCCGCACTATGTACGAGATGATGACCGGCTGGGAGAACGATCCGGCAGTGGCCGCCCAGTCACCCATGAGCGCAGAGTTCGCCCAGATCTGGCAGGCGGCCGAGAAAGTCGTCTTCTCGCGTAGTCTCGATTCGGTTTCCACGACACGCACGCGGATCGAGCGCACCTTCGACCCGGGCTTGGTCCGGGACCTCAAGGCCAGTACGGCGCAGGACCTCAACGTGTCCGGCGCCACCCTTGCTGCCTCCGCATGGAAGGCACAGCTGATCGACGAGTGCCACCTGTACCTTGCGCCCATGCTGGTCGGGGGCGGTAAACGGATGTTCCCGGACGACATCCGACATTCGCTGGAACTGCTCGACGAACGCCGATTCGGCAACGGCATGGTCTTCCTCCGCTATGCCGTACAGACCTGAGTCAGCGCTGAGGGTTCCATGCCATGTGGTGACAAATTATGTCGAAGCCGTTGCGCAAGTACGATTTGTGAGCCGTATGCCGGGTGTGCCCGGTGTCCAGGTGCAGTTGGGGGCAGCCACGAAGGCCAGTTCGTAAAAGGAAAGGCGCTCCCCCGCCCACGCTCATCCGAGAATCGACCACCCCTTGCACATACAACCGATCAGTTGTATATTTCGGGTGTGTCAGAAACAGACGAGGACCAGGCCGATGCCCTGTTCCACGCGCTATCCGACCGAACGAGGCGCGACATCATGCGTCGCGTACTGGCCGGCGAGCATTCCGTCTCGGCACTCGCAGCGAAGTACGACATGAGCTTCGCTGCGGTACAAAAGCACGTCGCCGTCCTCGAGAAGTCCGGTTTACTCGTGAAACGCCGCAATGGCCGTGAACAACTCGCCAGGGGCGATGTCGAAGCAGTGCGCGCGGTGTCGTCCATGCTCGCCGAGCTGGAACAAGTCTGGCGTGGGCGGATCGCACGGATCGACGAACTGATCGCAACGCAACCTCAACGGAAGGAATGAACGATGCCTGTCACCAATGTCAGCCACGACATCGATGCATTGACCCTGACCATCACCGCCGAGTTCGCGGCGCCTCGGGAGCGAATCTGGCAGATCTATGCCGATCCTCGCCAGCTCGAGAAGATTTGGGGTCCGCCGACGTACCCGGCAACGGTGGTCGACCATGAGTTCACCCCGGGCGGTCGGGTCACCTACTACATGACCGGCCCCGAGGGCGACAAGCATGCGGGCTACTGGAACATCATCTCCATCGATGAGCCGACCGGCTTCAGCTTCACCGACGGATTCGCCGATGCGGATTTCAGCCCGATCGAATCGATGCCGGTGTCCACCAACGAGTTCTCCTTCCGTGAGGAGGACGGCAGCACCATCGCCACCTACGTGAGCACCTACGCAACTGCCGAAGGTCTCCAGCAGGTGCTCGACATGGGCGTGGTCGAGGGTGCTTCGCAGGCGATCGGCCAGATCGACGACCTCATCAAAAGTTGAGCTGCCTGGTCACCACAGTGGCCGATCTCGTCGCCTCGCGCGTGCGAGGCGACGAGCCGGCACGACGAGTTGCATCATTCAGGTTGCACGAACCTCAGATGCGGCGCATCACCGATACCACCTTGCCCAGGACGACTGCGTCGTCACCGTCAATCGCGGCATAGGCAGGATTGCGGGGCTCGAGGAAGACGTGGCCGTCGCGGCGCCGGAGCACCTTGACCGTGGCCTCGCCATCAATCATCGCGGCGACGATCTCGCCGGAGTGGGCTTCGTCCTGGCGGCGCACCACGACGACATCGCCATCGCAGATTGCGGCGTCGATCATCGATTCGCCGCGTACCCGCAATCCGAAGACGGTGCCGGAGCCGACGAGCTCGCGAGGGAGTGTCAGTGTCTCATCGGCGTGCTCTTCCGCGAGGATCGGTGCGCCGGCGGCGATGTCGCCGACCACCGGTACCGTCACATTGTTGTCGGACGAGCGACCCTGCTTCGCCTCGGTGAGGAACGGGCGCACGTCCAATTGCCGAGCCATGGCCGAACCCCGGCGAAGAAAGCCCCTCTCCTCGAGACTTTTCAGATGTTTGGACACCGACGACGTCGACCGCAGGCCCACCGCATCCCCGATCTGCCGGGTGCTCGGCGGGCATCCATATGCAGCCACCCAGTCCCGGATCGTTGCCAGGATCCGCTGCTGGCGGGGTGGCAGGGTGGAGGCGTCAAGGCCGCCGAACATGTCGAGATCGTCGTAATCGGTCACCGGAGAATGGTAGGGGGTGGCCACTGATCGCCGCGAAGGCCTCTACTTCTCTCCCCGATTGCTCCGGCCGCATTTCCACGCCGGACAGCAGCTAACGTGAACCAATGATCAGTGCCGCCGGACCGCCCGTTCGCGCGCAGAGTGACGTCAAGCCGAACAAGCCTCCCGGACCGATCCATCTGGCTTTGACCGCTGCCTCACTGCTGATTCTGGTGTGTATCTACTACGACTGGTGGCCCTCTCGCTACGGCACCTCGAGTTGGGCCGATCCGATGTTGTTCGGTGCAGCGGCGCTGCTGATCCTCGCCGTCCTAGCGTTGGTGTGGGCAGTGAAGACCTTGTATGTCATCGGCCAAGACCGGCGGTGGTCATGGTGGATCGCGGCTGCGCCGGCGGCCCTACTCGTCGCTGTCGCCACGGTGATGCTGGCACCACGGCCGTCATTCGACGACACCCGCGCAGAGTTCGAGCGGGTGGCGCTCGAGTTGCTGGCAGATCCGGAGCCGCTCCACAGCCACCTCGAGATCGGCCGGTTCGATATCCGCACCGCCATGTCGGGCGACGATGGCGTGGTCTACTTCATCGAGGACGGCGGACTCGGACTGACGGTGAGCAGCGGGTGGGCCTACAGCCCGCACGGTGTGCCCGCCGGGTTCGATGATTTCACTGCGACTCACCTAGGCGGGCCGTGGTACGAATTCATTTCAGTGTGGCGAACTTGACCGCCCATCCTGTCCCATCGTCTTCCGGCCTCGCGACGAAGATTCCCCGGCTGACCACTTCCCGACGTCTCCGGCAGGTAGCGTCCGAACGACGGTCACCGTGGCACCTGCCCGGCTTCGACAGCATCGGTGGCACACCACGACACCGGAGCGGTCACACTGGTCGCATGAGCATCACACGGTGTGTCGATGTGTCGGCTGCGCGCTGGCTCGAACGACGAGACGAGGAGTGGTCGCGGTTGGCGGCTCGGGGGCCGGTCGCCTTCGACAAGTACGCGCGCTTGCGGTTCATCCCGGACCCCAGCAATCCGGGGCAGAGGGAAGGCGATGCCCAACGCGATCCGGAGGGGCTGTCCGACAACGAGCAACTCGGCGTCGTGCTGGCCGACCTTGCCCCCTTCACCGGCACACCTGACAACTGCTATTTCTGCATCTGGGACGGGTGGCCGAGTTTCGCAGCCGCCGATGCGCTTCCCAAGATCTCGATTCCGAACCGCGACTACTTCCTGTTCCACGGAACCGTTGACGACTGCGCCGACTGGGATGCCCAGCTCGAGACACTGTTGCAGGACATCGGCGCACCCACACCCGCGTTCGTGTGGCCTGCCGATTTCGCATGGTGCGTGACCTGCGACATCGATCCTCACTTCGCGTCGATCGGTGCCGGCTCGGATGCCATCGATCGGCTCCTGGTCGACCCGCGGGTCGACCTCGTCATCGATGATCCCGACAGGGAACCCCCGTACTACTCCTGAATGGACCGCCGACCCTTTCAAGCATGCAGGGTGGGCCGGTAGATGAGCTCTTGGATGTTTCCGTCGAGCGTCCGGCTCTCGATCAGCTCGAGATCGAAGTCGGCCGCACCCTGAAAGATCGGGTCCAGCCCGGTCTGACCGGTAATGACGGGGAAGATCGTCACCTGGACGCGGTCGACCAAACCGGCGGCCATCAGCGCTCGGTTCATCGAGAGACTTCCGTGTGAGCGCAACGGCACCTCGGACTCCTCCTTGAGCAGGGCGACGACGTCGACGGCGTCACCGCTCACGAGGGTCGCGTCTGGCCAGTCGAGCCGTCCTTCCAGGGTGGTCGATACCACCGTTGCCGGCAGACTCCTCATCCGGGTGACCCAGGGATCACGAATCTCGGACTCCTCCGTGCTCGAAGCCAACATCTGCGCGAACGCGCGGTAAGTGTTGGCGCCGAATACCATCCGCTGCTCGGTGCCGTACAAGGCGAGGCGGTGGTCGAGCAGTTCGGGGCCTTGCTTGCCCCAGTAACCGGTCCAGTTGCCGCTGGCGGCGCCGAAGCCGTCGAGGCTGGAAAAGACGTCGAAGGTGTAGGTGGCGGTCATGATGCTCTCCTCGGGTGCGGTCGATCGGGTATGTGGATACAGACCAGAACTCTCGGCGAAACTCATCACGCGCTGTCCCGCGGGAAGTCCGAGCTTCGACGTTATTCCGTCCAGCCGACCGATGAATTCCCGTTCGTCTCGCAGTCTGCATTGGTGAAGGCTCCTTCCGCACCTGCGGGAGGCTCGAGACTGGTGACAAGGAGCGTGCACACCGTGGACCGAGAGAACGTCTGCGCCACCGTGGCCGTTGCCGCACCCGCCACCAGGTTGTTCGCGCTGCTGGCCGACCCGAGGACCCATGCTGCGATCGACGGCACCGGGTGGGTGCAGGACGCTGCCGACCAGGCGCCGCTCACCGAGGTGGGACAGATCTTTCGGATGGACATGTATCACCCCCACCACCCGAACGGTGACTACAGAGTGGCCAACCAGGTCCAGGTGCTCGACCCGCCACGGGCCATTGCCTGGCGGACCGGGCAGGAGAAGGAAGACGGTCAGCTGGAGTTCGGCGGCTGGGTCTGGCGTTACGACCTGGTGCCGCTCGGTCCGTCCGAGACCGAGGTCACGCTCACCTACGATTGGTCGGCGGTGCCGCAGTTCATCCGGGAGTACCTTCAATTCCCGCCGTTCGGTCCCGATCATCTCACCAACTCACTCCATCACCTGGCAGAGCTTGCGGCACCGACTCCCGACACCTAGGGGTTGCGGTAGTCCTGGCCGAGAATTGGGCGGATATGCCTGGGAGACGTTCGGAATACCGCGCGGTGCAGGTCGCGTCGTCAATCGTCCGTCGGACGAGGCGGAGCGCGGAAGCATGCTGTGCAATGCAGCGGAGCTGAGCGGTTCCATTGCCATTCGGGATATCGGCGTAGAAGGTAACTCGACTGTTCCAGCTGCTGGACCCTAGCGAGCACCCGACACCGCCCCGTAGAAGTTGATTGCAAAGGTGGACGAGGAGTCCCTCGGGGAGTTCGGCGTCTGCCAACGCAATCGGCACGACGTGCCGATCAGGGCAGGCGCGGGGCCGGTGGTGAACATCCCCTACGGCGGGCCGCGTCGCTCATCATGCCTGCTCCTCGAGAAACTGCTGCAGAGGCTGAAAATCGAGCCGCTGCTCGACGGAGTCCTCATTTGCTGGTGAATCCCGCATCAACGGGGAGCGTCACACCAGTGACATAACGTCCGGACTCGCCCACGAGATAGAGCACTGCCTCGGTGATGTCGGAGACGTCTACCATCCCGACGGGCATCGGATTCGACATGGTCGTACCCCGCTGAGGGTCGGCAGCCACCCACTCCATCATCTCAGCGTGCTCAACCATCGCAGTGTGCACACCCGTTGGGTGAACGGTGTTGACTCTGATCGAGTGGGGAGCCAGCCAAGCCGAGAAAGATCGCATCAAGCCAACGACACCATGCTTACTTGCCGTGTAGGCGCTTGCTGCACCGGACCCGTCGCCCCCACGTCCGATCAGCCCCTGGGCGGAGCTGGTGATGACGATCGCTCCCCCGTCGCCTCGGGTGATCATCATCGGCGCGACGATGCTGATCGTGTTCCAGACCCCCACCAGATTCGTTTCAATCGTGTCGAGGAATACTTGCTGAGGATCTGGCTCGGTCGCACGCTGGGGGGAGATGCCGGCATTTGCGAGAACGATGGATGGAACGCCAAATCTCGCCACACCCTCGTTGAGCGCGCTCTCCAGCACAGCCCGATCGCGGACGTCCGCAACGGTCGCGTAGATCTTTCCGCCAAGGGCTTCCACCAGATTCACGGTCTCACGGAGATCGTCCTCGGACGCCAATTCGTACGGTACAGAGGCTATTTGTCCGCAGATGTCGACCGCAATGATCGACGCGCCTTCGGCCGCGAGGCGCACCGCGTGGTTGCGTCCTTGGCCGCGGGCAGCTCCGGTGATGAATGCAACGTGACCTTCGAAACGTCCAGTTCTCATGATTCCTCTACTCGTGGGGGACCAGGATCCGACACTGACAACCGGCAAACCAAGGCAGGTTGCTTTCTTCGAATCCGTAACGTCTGGGTCGCTCTCAGCACTACCCCGGTTGAATCAGACAGGTACCAAGCAACCGCTTGGTGAATTCACACTACGAGGCTACAGGCAGAAGTCAAGATCTTGTTTGATCCGCCCCGTCACCGCACGTATCACAAGCGACCCGAAAGGAATCCCATTGTAGGCGGCAGTGTCCAGACTTCGTCGACCATGCCTAGCCGGCTCCGCTGTAGAGGACGCGCAAGCGCAGGCCGTCGCTCAGTTGCGGGCCCAGGAAATCCGCACCTGGTCAGATCTGGTCCTACAGGCGGTCTGAACACCGATTCGCCCGGCATCAGCGGGTGCGTCCTCGATTAATCTGTCGATGATCGCCGCACCGGTGCGTGCCGGTGTCGACCCGTGAAGCACCCAGCAAACTTGGAAATCCGGGACGGTGGTGCCGGGGACTGTCCGGTAATTGGTGGTTTGAGTCTGGCCGGGACACGCCGAGCTTTGCTTGGCGGGAAGCGGAATCATGAGGCGTCGGAAGCTCGATCTTCAGTCAGCTACCGGCCTGCAGTGGGCAACTTGATTGCCAGCGCAACCCGGAATGTCAATGCTACGCTGCAAACAAGCAAGCGTTTGGTCAGAAGGGTGGATCGTGCAGACAATTTTGATAACAGGGGCAAGCAGTGGGTTCGGGGCACATGTCGCCGCCAAGCTGGCGGCGCGTGGGTGGCGGGTGATCGCGTCGATGCGCGACACGACGAAAACGAAACAACTTGACGAGCTAATGGGAGGCGCCGGCACGAACACAGCACTCCTCGAGATTATTCGCCTGGATGTCGCCTGCGACGAGTCCCGCGCCTCGGCCGTGGACTACGTACGCGACTCGACTCCAGATGGCTTGACGGCCGTTCTCCATTGCGCGGGCTACACAACCGCAGGCTTCTTCGAACACCTCGCTCCGCAGACGATTCGAGATTTGTTGGAAGCCAACTTCATCGGTGCAGTCGACCTTACACAGAGACTCCTTCCAACGATGCGCTCACAGGGGCACGGAACCATCGCCGTTATCTCCTCGAACGCTGTTAACGTTGCCCATCCGATGTACTCCATCTATGCCGCAGCAAAGTGGGCGCTCGAGGGCTGGGCTGAAGCCATCGACATTGAACTGGCACCGTTCGGCCTCGACGTGAAGATTCTGCAGCCGGGCAATCACGACACCCCATTCGGGAGCAATGTACAGCCAGTGCTGCCGCATGACAGCCCATACGCGCCGTTAGCAGCGAAGGCCCTGCCAAGGATGACCAAACTCGGACATAGAGCTCGACCGACGGAGAAGGCTGCGGTTGAAATCTGCGACGCATTGGAATCGGATTCGCATCAACTGAGAATTCGACTCGGCAACGACGACAAAGTCATGGCAGCACTATCGCGTTGGGTGCCATACACTGTCAGGCGCCGTATCGTCGAGCGAATTACTGGAATCGATAGGATGACGCTATCTCCTGCCCGATGATTCTTTGGGGAGGCACCCTTTCCCAGGCGCCGGTTGAGCACCGTCTGTTCGCCGCGGCGCGCGCAGGCTTCCACGCGATATCGGTAGCACCGATGGATTTCGGGCCTCCGGACCGTATTCTGCAGCGGGCGGACTGCGTTGCGAAGTTAGCGAACAGACTCAACATATCTGTTGCCTGCATTGATCCGGTGACGTCGTGGCTACCGCTCCCCTTACAGGCGGGATCAATCCCCACAGCGAACCCGGCGCAACGGCGTTACGGGGATCTCTTCGGCCGGTATTCGGTGAGCGAATGCCTCAGACTGGCGGAAAGGCTGGGTTCGACAACAATCTCCGCCATCGAACCGTACGGAGTCGATTTCGGCCATCAGCTTGTCGTCGACTCGTTTGCCGCACTGTGCGAGAGTGCCGCTGACCGTGGCCTTACCATCCAGCTAGAGCCGATGCCATTCAGTTCGATCTTCGACCTCGCAACGGCGCACCGCATAGTCGCCGACTCCTCTGCAAAGAACGCAGGGATAGTGTTCGACACCTGGCACTTCGACCGTAGTGGAGGTACTCGAGACCAGCTGCGAACGCTGCCCCGGGGAATCGTCACATCGATACAGCTCAATGACGGTCGCAGGTCCGAAGCCGAGGACTTGTGGGAGGAGGCGTCGACGCAACGCCTGCTACCCGGTGAGGGGTCGTTTGGTATCGCAGAGTCGATCGATGCATTGGCCGGAAGGCTCGCTGATTCGCCTTTGATCGGTCCAGAAGTAATCTCTGCTGATCACCGTCTCTCGCCGGTCGACTACGTCGCACAGATCGCCTACGATGCATGCCTTCCGTACGCGCAGCGAGCGGGACTCGATATAGATCCGGTCTAGTCTGCCGCGAGGCAGCCTATGCGTGGGCAGAGCGGATCGCCGGAAATGTGCGATGCGTCGTCGGCAGGCCTGGGATTCGTCTGGCTACGACGCATGAGTCGGGCTCATGCAGATCGTCGAACCAGCGCGCCCGGTAGGGACCCGAGCGGCGCTGGAATGAAACATGTTCCCATTTGCGGGTTCCGATCAGGATCTGATGTGCGCGCGATCATCCCCGACCAAGGGCCCGAAGTTTCCGGGTCGTGCCGAACCGTCCGGGATGCTCGCGCGGGACAGGCCAGATCGGGTTCGAGCTGCCAGTGATGGTCGCGTAGCCACGCCTGGGCCTCGTCGAGCAGTGCGCCAGCCTCGGTGGGATGGTCGGACGCATCGAGCAGTGGCCCCTCCCAGTAGATGGTGCAGGCCAGGTCGGTCACGGGTCCGGTGGGATCGACCGACAACCAACGAACAGGTTCATCGCGCGTCGCCCGCCACCGAATTCAGCGTCGGGAAAAACACCACCTTCGGGATCGGCCCCCAGATCCGGGCGAACTCCAGCTACGCCGACCAACATCATCGGCAGCCAAGCCGATCACCAACCACCCAGCCCGCAGCCTGAACCGAGAAGTCACCCCCGACCAGCGGCTGCGCAAATCCGCCCGATTTTCGGCAGATACTACCGCGACCCCACCTCGGCATCTTCCGGCCGCCCCGTAAAGGTCGGCCGGCTGTCGATGGCAAGTTGCAGCGAATACCGGAATCGCTCCTGCATTGGACGGCGGAACAAGTGGCGTCGCACCGTGGCCGCGACGGTGACGGCGATGCGCAATGCGCTCGTCGTCCTGTGTTGGCCATTGCCGTAACACTATCTCCAACAGGCACTTTCCGTGTAGGACTTTGTCCGGTCTGTCACGATCCAGCGCGGTCCCGAGCTGTCGACGGGACGGACCAGTCGGTAGCAACATCTTCTGCTCTTCTCGGACGAAGTACAAGGGTTAGTTTCTTCATAGAACTCGTGTTACGGTCACAGAGTTGCGTGAAACAACTCAGGACGATGCGGAGCAGATTCTGATGGATACGACCACCGCTGGTGCTCACGCACGGCTTTCCCACGACCGAAATGAGTGTCCAGATGATCGATCGACCAGCCACTCGGAGTCTCCAGTGGCAGCCAACGAGAGAGGTAAAATAATGAGCGAGAAATCACGCGGGGGAAAGTTCTACGCGCTGAATTTGTTCGACGTGGCCGACGAGGAGAAGTACCTTTCGTACTTCAGCCGATTGCCCGAAGCGGCTCCGCCATATGGTGGTCGAATGGTGGCGCTCGGGCGCTTCCGCGACAACGTGGCCGGTGACCTCGCGCCGCGGCAGGTTCTGTTTCTCGTCGAATGGGAGTCCGAAGAGGCGTTCAACAGCTTCCGAGACGATCCCGCCTTGGCCGACTTTCATCCGCTGAGAGAGAGCTCGACGGCATCTTATATCTGGCAGACGTTCGATGGCCTCGACATGAGCGACCCCAACCTTCCGCTCGACGAAGTTCTGAGGGTCCTCGAGCCTTGAGTCTTCCAGTAGCGTGTGCGGGTTGAACATGCCAGGTCTGTAGATCGTCAAACAGTCGGGGTCGTCTTCCACGTTACCGAGCACCCGGGCGCCGAGTGTGACACCAAGTCCTGATCGGAGTGGTAGATGCCGGCGCCCGGTGTGCCGTGATCAGGTAGGGCGCTTATGCAGTGTCGGCTTTCTCGACCGCGTCACGAGTGAGATCAGTGAGTTTTCCGAAATTCTCGGCATTAGCCGGGTAGCCGGCCGAGGTCACGCCGATGACGTACTCGCCTGCGAGGGCGCCGTATCCGATGTGCGTTTCTTCACCCTGCGTGACGGTGCCGGCGAACGCCTTCTCCCCCACACCGGATGGTGTCGATAGCGCTACGAAACCCTGAACAACTTCGCTTTTGTCGATCGCTTGCTCGAATGCGGTCGATGCCGAGTCGGGGCTGGAATACTGATCGACCGACACGGTGACCCGCCTGCCGTCAGCGCCTTCGTAGATCACCATTCTCGTCGCCTCGGGGACACCGGCGGCACTGGCGTTCGCACTTGTCGTGGCCTGTCTATCTATCTCCGGGAAATACTTCTGAACGACTTCCAACCCGACCAGGACCTCCTGAGGCACGAGGTTCGTGGTGGAGGTCGTCGCGTCCTGCTGCGATTCCCCACCAGGCTCCGTGCGTTGTTGTCCACACCCGCCCGCCGTCAACGCTCCGATCACAACGATCGAGAGAATGGCGAGAGACGCGCGCCGACCGATGCGGCGCGGCCGGTATTTCTCCGTTGGTTGCGCCACGCCGGGAATAAGCATGACACCAAGTATCACCGCTCCCCCGTCCTCGGACCGCGATTCGTTGGACGAACGCTCAAATTCGGTGCCAATGCGATTGCGGTCGGAAGGTCTCTTTGGAAACCTCGAAGAACAGGTGTCGACCGAACAACGTGGAAGGTGACCTCCGATTCATGATGCTGGCGAATGCCTGTGAGCTCTATAGAGGCACAGGCCTCATCGGTCAGCCGGCGGCCGCTGTCACCAGCCTGGCCTTCGTGGTTGTCGGCGTCGCGGTTATCGCGCGCCGTCGGAACGGTGCGCCGACCGTGATCTACGGCCTGCTCGTCGTCGCCGTCGGTGCCGGGTCACTTGTTCAGCACGGACCCAACCCGTCGTGGCAGGCCTACGCACACGACTTGCCGATCGCAACTCTGCTCGCCTTCGTCGCCGCCGAGGCCGCGTCCGACAGGTTCGGCCGTCGGCTGTCGCCCGGGTGGTGGCTCGTTGTTCCGCTCGTGATGGTTCCCGCCGTGGCTGCCGGATCGACCGTATCCACGATCGTGCAGGCAATGCTCGCCGCGCTCGCTATAGGACTGAGCATGGAACGCGCGCGCGTCCATCCGCAGTTGAGGCGCGCGACGGTGGTCGCGGCACTACTTCTGGCGTCCGGCGCTCTGCTCGGCGCCATCGGTGACCGGACGTCGATCTGTCGGCCGAACAGTGTCGTTCAGGGCCACGCGCTGTGGCACGTTCTGGCCGCCGCCGGATTATGGCGACTCGCGTCCACGATCGGTGCATCCGCCGAAAAGGCGCCGAGGAGCCCGGAGCCGGATTCGCCGCCGACCAGTTCCGACGGCACCTTTCGTCGACCGACGACGTGACGGGCGTAGCCCCGCGAGTGGCAGAGGCGCCGCGGTGGATCAGGACTTGACGAAGACGGCGTTGACCACGACACGGGTGGCGAGGCGCGAGCCCTTCTTCGTGTAGGTCATGCCCCAGTTGCTGCGGTCGAGGTGTATTTCGGCGCTGACCGTCGCGGTGTCGTCGGTGGCGACAACCTCTGCGGACACGGTGAGCGGTCGAGTCTGCCCGTGAACGATCAGATCGCCGTCGAGATGTACGTGTCCCGGATCGGCGGGTCGCGCTGCTGCCGCGGTGAAGACAATGGTGGGGTACTTCTGGACATCGAAAAAGTCAGCGGAGCGCAGGTGCTCGTCGCGTTTACCGTTCTTGGTACTCAGCGAGGTGGCGTCGACGACCAGCCTTCCGGTGATACCTCCGTCGGCACCGACCGTTGCGGTGCCCTCGACCGCGTGGAAGCTGCCGGTGACCCCGAAGATCCACAATCCCTTCGTGTGGAAGGTGATCGAGGTCCGGGAAGGTTCCAGAGTCCAGGACCCGGCGAGCGTAGACAGTTGCGGGACGGACTCCATGGGCGATGTCATGTGTACCTCCGGTAGGTGATGATCGGTAGCCAGACACGGTTTCGAGAGAGCGCGGGGGCGTCACGACAAATCGGTCTCGGCTGGACTCCATCCCCAACGGAACCCTCGGCAAGCATGGTAGTTGCGGGGCCGGCTGTCTCGTGGAAGTTCTGGAGGTAGCCGCAACCGAGTGCCGACTGAGACCATTACGTGTGTCCTACGAGAGGAGACGAACGATGACAGCGTCCGATCCACAGGTCACCACCCGTGAGCAATGGCTCATCGCGCGGCGTGAGCTACTCGCACAGGAGAAGGAGCTGACCCGACACCGCGACCGGGTCAACGCCGCCCGACGCGCGCTACCCATGGTCGCGATCACCAAGAAGTATGTATTCGACGGTCCCCACGGCAAGGTCGAACTCGAGGACTTGTTCGACGGCCGCAGTCAACTCCTCATCTACCACTTCATGTTCGAACCCGACGCCGACGAGGGTTGCCCGTCCTGTTCGTTCACGATGGACAATGTGGGCGACCTCCGCCACCTGTACGCGCGGGACACCTCGTTCGCGGCCGTGTCACGCGCACCGCTGCTCGAGCTCGAGCGCTACCGGCAGCGGATGGGTTGGGCCCTCCCCTGGTACTCCTCGCACGGCAGCGACTTCAACTACGACTTCCACGTCACCCTCGACGCGGCGGTCGCACCGGTGGAATACAACTACAAGGATCAGGCCGAGCTGGAGCGGATGAACCCCGCCTGGAAGGGCTGGTCCGGCGACGAGCACGGTGTCAGCGCTTTCCTCCGCCACGGTGAGCGAATCTTCCACACCTATTCCGGCTACGCGCGCTCGACCGAAACGCTCCTCGGTACCTACCAGTGGCTCGACCTCACCGCCCGCGGCCGGCAGGAGGACTGGGAACAACAACCCCGCCGCGGCGACGACCCCGCCATGAGTTGGCTGCGCCGCCACGACGAATACGACGCAGACGTGATCGCAGGAGCGAAGAGCCCGGAGTGACCTGCCCGGTCATTCCTCGGAGGCGTCGGAACCGTCGAAGGCGTCGAGGATCTGGGCCGCGGCCAACGCCGCTGTCAGGGAACCGTCACGCACCTGTTGCTCGACCTGCCCGCGAATGTCCTTGACCCGCGGGTTGGATGCCAGTCGACGCAGCAGCTGATCGTGGACCATGGTCCACGTCCAGTCGACCTGCTGGCGACGACGGTTCTCCTCGAACCGTCCGGCCTCGGTGAGCACCTCACGGTGATGCTGGACGGTGTTCCAGAACTCCTCGAGCCCGATACCTTCGAGACCGCTCATCGTGATGACGGGCGGCTTCCAGATGGCGTCGTGGGGGTAGATCAGCCGCAGTGCACCCGCCAATTCGCGGGCAGCTCCCTTCGCTTCGCGTTCGTGCTTGCCGTCGGCCTTGTTGACGGCGACGAGGTCGGCGAGCTCGAGTACACCCTTCTTGATGCCCTGCAACTGGTCACCGGTCCGGGCGAGCGTGAGGAAACAGAAGCAGTCGACCATGTTCGCGACCGTCACCTCGGACTGCCCGACCCCGACCGTCTCGACCAGGATGACGTCGAATCCGGCTGCCTCGAGGAGCACGATGGTTTCGCGGGTCGCCTTCGCGACACCGCCGAGGGTGCCGGAGGTCGGCGACGGCCGGATGTAGGCGTCCTTCTCCACGGTCAGCCGCGCCATGCGTGTCTTGTCGCCGAGGATCGACCCGCCGGTGCGCGTCGACGACGGATCCACCGCGAGGACCGCCACCCGATGACCCTTCCCGATCAGGTACATGCCCAGTGCGTCGATGAACGTCGACTTGCCGACGCCGGGCACACCGGTGATACCCACCCGGTGCGCGTTGCCCGACTCCGGAAGCAGTTCGAGGAGCAGACGCTGCGCCGCCTCCCGGTGGTCGGTGCGTGTCGATTCGACCAGGGTGATGGCCTTCGCCAGGCCGGCGCGCTGATTGGCGCGCACGGCCTGGGCGAGGGCATCGATGTCGACTGGAGGGCGCCCCATGCTATTCCGGGGTACCCGTCAGGTCGTGCCCGAGCTGGGCGGCCAGCTTCTCGAGCAGACCGGTGGCCGCCTCGGCGATCACCGTGCCGGGCGGGAAGATCGCGGCGGCGCCCGCCTGGTAGAGCTCGTCGAAGTCGCCGGGCGGAATGACACCGCCGACCACGATCATGATGTCGGGACGCCCCACCGCCGCGAGCGCATCCCGCAGTGCAGGCACCAAGGTGAGGTGACCTGCAGCCAACGACGACACACCGACCACGTGGACGTCGTTGTCGGCCGCCTGGTTCGCGACCTCTTCCGGGGTCTGGAACAGCGGTCCGACGTCCACGTCGAAGCCGATGTCGGCGAAGGCGGTGGCGATCACCTTCTGTCCGCGGTCGTGCCCGTCCTGGCCCATCTTCGCGATGAGGACACGCGGGCGGCGGCCTTCCTCCTCGGCGAACTTCTCGACGAGTTCCGTTGCGTTACTGATGTTGTCCACCTTCCCGGCCTCGTCCCGGTACACCCCGCTGATGGTGCGGATCTCGGCCTGGTGACGTCCGAACACCGTCTCGAGTGCGTCGGAGATCTCGCCGACGGTGGCGTGCGCACGGGCAGCGTCGATGGCGAGCGCGAGCAGGTTGTTCTCCATGCCTCCCTCCGACGAGGCAGCGGCGCGGGTGAGCTCGGCGAGTGCCGCCTGCACCGCGACGGGGTCGCGTTCCTCACGCAGGCGTGCGAGCTTCTCGAGCTGTTCCTTGCGGACCCGCGAATTCTCGACCTTGAGGACCTCGATCTTCTGATCCTCTTCGGCCCGGTACTTGTTGACACCGATGACCGGCTGACGACCGGAATCGATGCGCGCCTGAGTGCGGGCGGCGGCCTCTTCGATGCGCAGCTTCGGGATGCCCTCGCTGATGGCCTGCGCCATGCCGCCGGCCTCCTCGACCTCGGCGATGTGCGCCCGGGCGCGGTTCGCCAGCTCGTGAGTGAGCCACTCGACGTAATGGGAGCCGCCCCACGGGTCGATCGGGCGGACCGTCCCCGATTCCTGCTGCAGCAACAACTGGGTGTTGCGGGCGATGCGGGCGGAGAAGTCCGTCGGCAGCGCCAGCGCCTCGTCGAGGGCGTTGGTGTGCAGAGACTGGGTGTGCCCCTGCGTGGCGGCCATGGCCTCGACGCAGGTGCGGGCCACATTGTTGTAGACGTCCTGGGCGGTGAGCGACCAGCCCGATGTCTGCGAATGTGTGCGCAGCGACAGCGATTTCGCCGACTTCGGCTCGAACTGGGCAACCAGTTCACTCCACAGGAGACGACCGGCCCGCAGCTTTGCGACCTCCATGAAGAAGTTCATGCCGATGGCCCAGAAGAACGACAACCGCGGCGCGAACTTGTCGATCTCCATGCCGGCGTCGAGGCCGGCGCGGAGGTACTCGACACCGTCGGCGAGCGTGTACGCCAACTCCAGATCGGCTGTGGCACCGGCTTCCTGGATGTGGTACCCGGAAATGGAGATGGAGTTGAACCGCGGCATCTTCGTGCTGGTGTACGCGAAGATGTCCGAGATGATGCGCATCGACGGCTTCGGCGGATAGATGTAGGTGTTGCGGACCATGAACTCTTTCAGAATGTCGTTCTGAATGGTTCCGGCCAGCTGTTCCGGAGCGACACCCTGCTCCTCCGCCGCCACCACATACAGGGCCAGGATCGGCAGAACGGCACCGTTCATGGTCATCGACACACTGACGCTGTCGAGGGGAATGTGGTCGAACAGCTGCCGCATGTCGAGGATCGAGTCGATGGCCACACCGGCCATGCCCACGTCACCGGCGACGCGCGGGTGGTCGGAGTCGTAGCCGCGGTGGGTGGCCAGGTCGAACGCCACCGACAGACCCTTCTGCCCCGCCGCAAGGTTGCGGCGGTAGAAGGCGTTGGACTCGGCGGCGGTCGAGAATCCGGCGTACTGACGGATGGTCCACGGCTGGTTGACGTACATGGTGGGGTACGGCCCACGCACGAACGGCGCGGCACCGGGGAAGCTGCCCACCGGGTAACCCTCGGACTCGGCCGCGTCGCGGTCGGCCTTGGTGTAGACCGGTTTGACGTCGATTCCCTCGGGGGTGGACCACACCACCTGTTCCGGGGTGTAGTGGTTCGCCGCCGCGGCGGCGGCGATCAATGCGTCCGTCTGTTCCGCGGTCGGTGCGGCCGGCTGCGGAAACTGAGGATCCTCCAGCGGCACGTCGGCGAAGCTGCCGATCGTATGCTTGACCTCGCGAGTAGTCACTTCTTGCTCCCTGTGTCGCCCGAGGTGTTCCCCGCGCTCTCGATGATGTCGAGCAGATCGGACAGGACCGAGACTGCATCGATGCGTGCTGTGACGAATCCGTCGGGGCGGGCAGCCCCGTCCACGTCGGCAACGACCTTCTCCGGACCCGCCAGGAGAACGGTGCCCACACCCGCAGCGCGCAGTTCCTCGACCGCGGCCGCGGCGTCGGCGGTGTACCGCTTGTCGGTACCGCAGATCACCGCGATACCGGCCCCGGACTGTGCCGCTGCGGCCGCGATGCTGCCGTCACCGACCGCGAGGGGTCCGGGATTGACGGCAGCGATGCCACCCGATGCCAGCAGGTTCGTGCTGAAGGTGGTGCGCACGTTGTGTTCGGCGACCGGTCCGAGCGGAGCCAGGAACGCGGTGGGCCGGACCCCGTGAACCGCCAGATAGGTGTCGGAGCGGTCGCGGAGCCTTTCGAAGGCGGCGGCGTACCGGGCCACCCGTCCGGCGTCAGCGGCACCGGGAGGCAGTGGCGCCTCCTCCAGATTCGGATACTCGTTGACCCCGGTGACCGCGGTCTTGCGGTGCGCGATGTCCGATTCGCGTTGCGCCCGCGTCGAGTTGATCCGCTCGGTGATCTGTCCGGCGCCCAGGCCCGCGAGATACCCGCCGGCCGACTCGATCTGCTGGAAGAATTCCCACGCCTTCTCCGCGATCCGCTGCGTGAGATCCTCGACGTACCACGATCCGGCGGCGGGATCGAGTACGCGGCCGAGGTGCGATTCCTCGAGCAGCAACAACTGGGTGTTGCGGGCGATCCGATCGGCGAAGGTCTGCGAGACCCCCAGCGCCCCCGCGGGCAGCGCGGCATCGAACGGCAACACCGTCACCGCGTCGGCACCGCCCACCCCGGCGCCGAACGCGGCGAGGGTCGTGCGGAGCATGTTCACCCACGGATCACGCTGCGACATCATCGCGGCGGACGTGACCGCATGCTGCGGCGCGCCGCCGAAGTCGGAGGCACCGCACACCTGGGCGATCCGGGCCCACACCAACCGGGCGGCGCGGAACTTGGCGATGGTCTGGAACTGGTCGTCGGTCGCCGCGAACCGGAAATCAATCTGGCCGAACGCTTTTCCGATCGGCAGCCCACTCGCGGTGAGCGCCCGCAGGTACTCGAGCCCGGCGGCGACGGACGCACCGAGCTCCTCCGAGTCGGAGGCACCCGCGTCGTGGAAGACGGTGCCGTCCACGGTGATCGCGCGCACCTGTTCCGGTCGGGTCGACGCCTCGGTGGCCAGTGCCACCGCGTCACCGAGATCGATATCCGTCACACCGGCGAAGGCGCTCGTCAGCGGCGCAGCACCGAGGTGGACGCGCACCGTGGTGCGATCGGTGACGCCGTCACCGGCCGACGCACGCGCGTCGAGCAGTGCGAACAATGCGCGGGCCGCGGCTGTCACCTCGGTTCCGGCGTCGAGGGTGAGCGGGGCGAGGTCGAGCAGCACGCCGTCGAGCGCCGTCTCCAGCGACCTGACGGGCAGCGTGTTCTCACCGACGGTGAGCCAGACCGCGCTGACCCCGTTCTCCAAGGCGTCGAGGATGGACCGGTTGACGTCCGCCGGATCGGCGCCCGCACCGAACCGGGCGCTGACGAGCCAGCCGGAGTTGACGTCCCGAGTGGCGTCGACGCCCCGAACGTAAGGGAACGCGCCGGGAAGCGGCTGCTCGGGACGCTCGTCCCGGGGGCTGTAGAGCGGCGCGACGGTGACACCGTCGTAGGTGGTGGTCTCGAGGAGCTTCTCGGGTTCCGGACCGAGGTCTGCCGCGTCGACTCGCCGCGATTTCGCGAGGACTCCCGCCACGGAGCGCTGCCAGTCGGTATATGCCCGCGCAGCTTCCTCGGTTTCTGAAGCTAATGACACGGTGTCCGCTTCCTCTCCCTGCATGGCCCTGATGAGCGATCGATCAATATGTTGTGTTGGTGTGATGCTAGCCGCAGACTCCGCTCTCCTATCGTGAGGATCACCACATGATGGATAACCTCAGGTCATGAGCATGACGCCGGAACCGTTCGGCGCCCGGGGCGCCGTGACTCAGCGGTTCTTCGGGCTGACCGTGCCCGTCAGGGGAAATCATTTTCCGCGGCGAACTACTCCATCGTAGGAGGATGGCCGCCGCCGCGCTGGCCCGAATTCTCGGCCCGCGGGCCGGGGTCGCGCCTGGGCGGCCGCGGTGTCCGGATGAGACGGTCTCCGCTACGACCGTGCTCTCGACGGTTTTCCTCGCACGACTCTTCGCGGTCCGGCCGGGTAGCCTGGTGCCCTGTGAAGAGACGCCTGGGGAACCGCAGGGTCGTCGGCGTCGCCGCACTGGCAATCGTGCTGGTGGTCGTCGCGGTGGTGGCACCCCATCCGTCCGTTCTGCAGATCCGGGAATGGGCGCAGTCGGTGGGCCCGGCCTTTCCGCTGGTCTTCTTCGTCGCGCATGCGCTGGTGACGATATTCCCGTTCCCCCGCACCGTGTTCACCTTGAGTGCCGGGTTGCTGTTCGGGGCCTGGCTCGGCATCGCGATCACCGTCGCGGCCGCAACGGTCAGCGCGGTGCTGGCTCTATATCTGGTCCGCGCCATCGGCCGGGACGTCGTGTGGCAACGCATCTCCAGCCCGACGATCCGGCGGGTGGACGAGCGGATCGCCCGACGGGGGTGGCTCGCCGTCGGCTCTCTCCGGCTGATCGCATTCGTCCCGTTCTCCGTGGTCAACTACTGCAGCGGCGTCTCCTCCATTCGGCTGCTCCCCTACGTGCTCGCCACGGTCGTGGGCATCCTCCCCGGAACGGTGGGGATCGTGGTTCTCGGGGACGCCCTGAGCGGTGAGACGAATCCAGCCCTCCTCCTGCTGTCCGGTGTGTGCGTCGTCGTCGGCATTCTCGGGTTGATCGTCGATTCTCGGCGGCCCGTCGATCGATCCGACGCCGAGGAGTTGCCGCTGACCGAGGGTGTGTCTATCCCTCGTCCTTGAACACAGGATGTCAAGTTCTGAGTCTTGACAGGAAAGTTTCCAGGTTCTAGCCTTGACGAATGTTCGTCCTCACCATCGATCAGCGCGGAAGTCGCCGTGACATCGACCGTGTCGGCGACCTGATCGCCGAACTCGGCGATCACCGCCTCGTCCGCCCGTTTCAGCGCACGGCCGGCGACGAGATGCAGGCGGTCGTGGCAGATCCCGCGACCGTGGTGGCTCTCGCCCTCGACCTCGTCGGTCGCGAACACTGGAGCATCGGCATCGGTGCCGGAGCCGTGGAAGAACCGCTCCCCGACGAGACGCGGGCCGGCCGAGGACCGGCGTTCGAACTCGCCCGCGTCGCCGTCGAGCGTGCGAAAAGTGCCCCGGGCCGGGTTGCGGTGGAGGGTTCCGACACCGACTTGTCCGCGGACGCCGACACCGCTCTCACCCTCGTCGCCGTTCTCCTCACCCGCCGTACAGACGAAGGCCGCGAAGCCGTCGCGCAGATGCGGCGCGGGCTCACCCAGACGGAGGCGGCCAAAAGCCTGGGCATCAGCAAGCAGGCCGTCTCGCAACGCCTCGCCACCGCGGGGTGGCAGGTCGAGACGGCAGGCCGCCGACTGGCCGAACGACTCCTACAGAAGGCGGATTCATGACGGCGGTCGCGCTCCTCGCCCTCGGCGTCGCGGCGCTGGCACCGTTGGTGCTTGCCACGCAGCGTGTTCCCCGCTGGGTGTCCCAGTGGGCGGCCCCACTCGTCGGGCTCGCCGCCCTCGCTACGGCCGCGGTCGCCGGCTCCGCCACCACACCGGTGAAGGGATTCGCACTGGGTGCGACGCTCGTGCTGTGTGCGGCGGCGGCCACCACCGGTGGGGCGCCGATGGTGCTCGCCGCCTTCCGGATCGCCCGGCGCCAGCCCGATTCCGGTGACGACCCCCGCCCCGAGGCGGGCCCGTTGCGAGGCGGCCGGGTGATCGGACTGCTCGAGCGTGCCGCCGTCGCCGCTGCGATCCTCGCCGGGTGGCCGGAGGGTATCGCCGTGGTCCTGGCTGTCAAGAGCTTGGCCCGCTACCCCGAACTGCGCGAACCACACGCCTCCGAGCAGTTCATCATCGGCACGTTCACCAGCGTGCTCTGGGCCATCGCCGTGTGCGGCGTCGGCCGGGCGCTCATCACCTAGCCCCGGTCCTCACCGAAAAATCCTGCGGCACAGAAAGATAAACCTCCCCGAGGCACTCCAATACCCGGTGACACTGCCCATCCCACGGTGATGCGCGACCAACCGGAGGTGGGGGTGATTCCACCCCTGGGGTTGATGGAATCCCCCGGCGATGCGGACGAGAGTAGGAATCGTCCACTTCGAGGGAGAAGATCAAGTGCATTCCGACTTCGTGTCACACGTTCGAGCCCAGGCCGCCACCTACGGTGAGGAACGCTCCTACACCTACCATCGCGAGGTCGGCCGCGAACTCGTCGAAGAGGTTCTCACCTACCGCCAGTTGGACCAGGATGCGCGGGCGATCGCGTCGTGGTTGTCGACGCGGCCCGAGGCCCACCGCCCGGTGATGCTGCTGTACGTCGACGGCATCGACTTCCTTCGCGCATTCCTCGGCTGCCTGTACGCCGGTGTCGTCGCCGTACCGGCCCCCGTGCCGCACGACGCCCGCAGCATGGCGCGGGTGGCCACGATGTTCGAGGACGCCGACGTCGGTCTGGTGCTCACCACGTCCGCGATCGAAGAACTGCTGACGGCGTGGATCGGCAACTCCGGACTCACCGGCACGGTCGCCGTCGCGTCGACCGACGCCGCCGAACTCGGCGACCCCGACGAGTGGCAGATGCCCGAACTGGACGGCGACACCCTCGCCTTGCTCCAGTACACCTCGGGATCCACCAGCGAGCCCAAGGGCGTGATGGTGACCCATGGGAACCTCCTGCACAACGCTGCGGCCATGGTCGAGGCCATGGCCGCAGCCATCAGGGACGGCGAGGCAGGCAGCGTTGTGGGCTGGCTTCCACACTTCCACGACATGGGGCTGATCGGCATGCTGCTGCTCCCCCTCTACGCCGGCAGCAACCTTGCGTTCATGTCGCCGATGACCTTCCTCAAGCGCCCGGTGCGCTGGTTGCAGTTGATCGATCGCTACCGCGCCGACATCACCGTCGGCCCGAACTTCGCGTACGACCTTCTCGCCCGACGGATCCCCGACGACCAGTTGACCGGCCTGGACCTCTCCTCGGTGCGGGTCGCTCTCAATGGGGCAGAACCGATCCGCCCCCGTACCCTCGAGGCCGTCCTCGACCGGCTCCGGCCCTACGGGTTCCGGGCGGACGCGTTCTTCCCGGCTTACGGAATGGCCGAGGTGACGTTGCTCGCCACCGCCGGAGCCGTGGGCAGCCCGCCGGTGTACCTCGACGTCGACCCGGCCGCACTCGAGCGCAACGAGCTCACTCCGATGGCCGGTGGCACTCGACTGGTGAGCAGCGGCCGCGCATTCGGTGTGGACATTCGCGTCGTCGATCCGGACACCACCGACGAGCTGCCCGAGGGCCGGGTCGGGGAACTGTGGATCCGCGGGGGCAGCGTCACCGCCGGCTATTGGAATCGGCCCGAGGACACCGAGGAGAAGTTCCACGCCACCACCCTGGGCGGGGACGGGCCATTCCTGCGCACCGGTGACCTCGGCGCTTCCGTCGGCGGTGAAATCTTTGTCACGGGCCGGCTCAAGGACCTGCTGATCGTCAACGGACGCAACCTGTACCCCCAGGACATCGAGGAGGCGGTGCGCGAACTGCATCCAGCCCTCACCGGATCGGCCGGAGTGGTGTTCTCCATGGACACCGGACGCCACGAGCGCCTACTGGTGATCCACGAGGTAAAGACCGGGTTGCTCGATCAGGGTCACGGAGAGAACGACACCGTGACGATCACGGACCTCGCCCGAAAGATCAAACTCTCCGTCGCCCGGGCCTTCGACGTGCCGGCGCCGAGCGTCGTCCTGGTCGACCGGCACGGGGTGCACCGCACCACCAGCGGAAAGGTTCAACGCCGATCGATGCGCGCGTCGTTCCTCGAGAACCGGGTGGATGCGGTGCTGCACGAAGAAATCGATCCGGCGGTCCAGGGCCTCCGCAGCCGAACCGCCACACCTGCACACGCCTGACCTCCACCCCGCCCCTCGCCGACAAGGAAACGTCCCCATGCCTGCTTTCGTGAACCCCACCCGCGACCTCACCCCGGCTATCGACTGGCTCACCCGAAGGGTGGCATTCTATACAGAGCAGCCGGTGCACAATGTCGACCCCGACATCCCGCTCGCCGAGCTGGGAATCGAATCGGTGTCTGCGGTGAGCCTGTGCGGCGAGATCGAAGACCAGTGGGAACTCGAACTGGACCCCACTGTGGTATTCGACTACCCCACCATCGCCGAGATGGCTGTCTTCATCGTCACCGAAGTCGAGGACCGGTACGAGAGGGCCGCATGACCGACATCGCCATCGTCGGCCTCGACTGCCGATTCCCGCAGGCAACGGACGCCGACGCGCTCTGGAGGCTGTTGATGGCCGGCGGCGACGGAATCGTCGACGTCCCCGAAGACCGATGGCACGCGAACGACTTCTACAACGAAGCGGGTGGGCCGGGCGCGATCAACAATCGTAGCGGCGGATTCCTCAGCGACGCAGACGCTTTCGATCACGAGTTCTTCGGCATCGCCCCCCGCGAGGCCCAGGCGATGGACCCGCAGCAACGCCTGCTCCTGCAGACGGCGTGGCGTGCCCTCGAGGACGCCACCCTGGATCCGCGGGGCCAAGCCGGTTCGAACACCGGCGTATTCGTCGGCGTGATGGCCAACGAGTGGAATCTGCAGATGAGCGACCTCTCGCGGATCACGCCGCAACTCGGAAGTGGCAACGGCTACTTCATGACCGCCAATCGAATCTCGTATCAATTGGACCTCGAGGGCCCGAGTATCGCCGTCGACACCGCGTGTTCGTCGTCCCTGGTCGCCGTCCACCTGGCCTGCGCGGCGCTGCGAGCCGGCGAGTGCGACCAAGCGCTCGCCGGCGGCGTCAATATCGCCCTCACTCCCGCCCTGAACGTCTTCTACACCCAGGCCGGGCTGTCGGCACCGGACGGACGATGCAAACCGTTCAGCGCCAAGGCGAACGGGATCGGCCGGGGTGAAGGTGCCGCAGTGCTCGTGCTGCGCCGCCTCGCGGACGCGCAGGCCGAGGGGTTGCCGATCTACGCGGTGATCAAGGCGAGCGCGGTCAACAACGACGGCCGCAGCAACGGAATCACCGCACCCAACCGGTGGGCCCAACAGCAGGTCATCGGCGAAACCTATCGGCGCGGCGGGGTGACGCCGGACCGCGTCGCGTTCGTCGAAGCGCACGGCACCGGAACCGTGCTCGGCGACATGATCGAGATCAAGGCACTCGGTCACCTCCACGGCGTTCCCCGCCCGCAGCCGTGCGCGATCGGATCGATCAAGGGCAACCTCGGTCATACGGAGGGTGCGGCCGGGGTGGCCGGGGTGATCAAAGCAGCGCTGGCCCTGCACCACCGCGTGGTACCGCCCACCCGCTGCGCGGAGGACGAGAACCCTCGACTTCGACTGGCCGACAACGGGCTCCGTCTCGCAAAGGAGCCCATGAGCCTGCCCGACGGCGACGTCTACGGTGCGGTCAGCAGCTTCGGGCTCGGCGGCACCAACGCCCACCTGCTCCTGGCCGCCGCGCCCGCCGACGAGGCCGTCCCGGTGGGCATCGGCGGCGGTGTACTCACCCTGGCGTCGAACAACAGCGAGGGCCTGCGACGCAACGCCGCCGTCCTCGCCGACCATCTCGCCAACCGCCCCGCTACCGAACTGGCCAGGGTGTGCTGGACCTCCAACCAGGTGAAAGCCTCCGGACGCCACCGCCTTGCGGTGCCCGTACAGAACCGCGACGAGGCCGTGTCCGCCCTGCGCAACCTTGCGACCGACCCCAGCCTGCTCGGGGTGTCGTCCGGAACCGCACGGCCGGTGAGCACCGGCTGGCTCTTCACCGGTCAGGGCGCACAGTACCCGGGAATGTCGCGTCAGCTGCACGAGCAGTCCGCGCCGTACCGACTCGCATTGGCGGACGTGGACGAGCAGATGGCACCACATCTGGGCCGATCGGTCCGCGCGCTGCTGCTCGACGCCGGCGGCGACGACATCCGTCGAACCGAGTTCGCGCAGCCCGCTCTCTTCGCCGTGGAGTACGCGCTGGCGCGAGTGCTCACCGAGATCGGCATCGAGCCCGCGTGGCTGGTCGGCCACAGCGTCGGCGAATACGCGGCCGCGGCGCTGGCCGGGGTATTCGACCTGGACGACGCGTGCCGCCTCATCACCGCCCGGGGGCGGCTCATGCAGCAGTTGCCGGAGGGTGGTGCGATGCTGGCCGTGCGCGCCGCCCGGGAGGAGGTCGCCGATCTCCTCGCCGGTGAACCGTCGGTCGCGCTGGCAGCGGTGAACGGGCCACGGGACCTTGTATTGTCCGGGTCGGCGGGCGCACTCGAGGCGATTCGAAAGTCTCTGGCCGGGAGGGGTTTCGCGGTCCGGCCTCTCGCCGTCTCCCACGCGTTCCACTCGCCGCTGATGAGGCCCGTGTCGGACGCCTTCGCCGAGGTCGCGGCCGGCTGCACCTACCGGCCACCGACCATCCCGATCTTCTCCACAATGCACGGACGGCTACTCGACGTGGACGAACCGATGGATGCCGCCTATTGGACCGACCACATCGAGGCGACCGTGCAGTTCGCGGACGCGGCGGCCGCCGCGGTGGCGTCCGAACCGACGCATCTGATCGAGGTGGGACCCGCACGGGTCCTGGCGCCGATACTCACCCGTGCTCATCCCGAACTCGCCGCGAAGTACCTCCTACCGTGCCCCGGCCCGGCGGCCACCGGTCACGAGCTCACCGACACCGTCGCTGCCCTGTACCGGGACGGTGTCGACCCGAACTGGGATGCGCTCTACGAACCGGGCGCGCGTGTGCGCCGACGACTGCCCGGTTACTCCTTCGCAACCACCGCCCGCTTCTGGACGTCGGTTTCCGCCACTGTCGGGGCGACCACAGCGACCGAGGCGGCCGACGCTCAACCGCCCACCACGCCGATTACCGACGCACCGAAAGCGGAGGACTCCACCATGGAGCACCTGATTGCACTGTTCCGGGAGCAGGCCGCCGTCCTCGCCGCCGTCGCTCATAACGGCGCCGGCATCTCGACGCCCGCATCGGCGACACCCCACGCCGACACCGCCACCCGCGAACGCGTTTCCGGAGAGATTGCCGAGGGAATCCGCGGCGAGGCGGCGCGTGTCAGCGGGTTCCCGGCCGGGTCGTTGCGGACCGCACACACCATCGTCGGCGACCTCGGATTCGACTCGATCATGGTCGCCGACCTCTTCAGCGGGCTGAGACGAACCTTCCCGGAACTCGTCATCGACCCGGAGTGGTTCTCGCCGTCGACGACCCTCGGCGACCTGATCGACCACGTGACCACGCGATTGCAACCCGCAACGTCGCCGGCCGCTGCCCCGACTCCCGAACCTGCGGTGGCATCGGCGGGCCCCGCAACCGCCCCCCGCATGGTCCGGCCCGAGTACCGCATCGCCGACTTCCCTGAGGTCAAGGCACTTTCCGAGCGCCTGACCATGACCGAAGGGTTCGGCGTCACCAACCCCTACTTCCTGATCAACGACGGGGTCACCCGCGACACCTCGATCATCGGCGGGAACGAAGTTCTCAACTTCTCGAGCTACAACTACCTCGGCATGTCCGGCCATCCCGCCGTGGTCGCCGCCGTACAGGACGCCGTCGCCCGCTACGGCAGCTCGTGCTCGGCCAGCCGGCTGCTCTCCGGTGACAAGCCGGTCCACCGCGAGCTCGAGACCGAACTCGCCGCACTACTCGGCACCGAGGACGCCATCGTCCTGGTCAGTGGGCACGCCACCAACGTGACCGTGATCGGGC
Source organism: Rhodococcus sp. MSC1_016 (assembly GCF_023667485.2). Taxonomy (NCBI): domain Bacteria; kingdom Bacillati; phylum Actinomycetota; class Actinomycetes; order Mycobacteriales; family Nocardiaceae; genus Rhodococcus; species Rhodococcus sp. MSC1_016. The sequence goes on along the minus strand of NZ_JAMOZI020000001.1, from coordinate 2,150,860 downwards.
ACCTCGTCGGTCAAGGTGACCTCGTCATTCACGACAGCCTGGCGCACGACAGCATCCTGCAGGGCTGCACACTGTCCGGCGCCACACGCCGCCCGTTCCCCCACAACGACCACGACGCGCTCGACGCCCTGCTCACCGCGATCCGTCCGCAGTACCGGCGGGTCCTCATCCTCATCGAGGGCGTGTACAGCCAGGACGGCGATATCCCCGACCTTCCGGCCATGATCGCGGTGAAGAAGAAGCATCAGGCGCTGATGATGATCGACGAGGCGCACAGCATCGGGGTGCTCGGGGCAACCGGCGGCGGTGTCGGCGAACATTTCGGCGTCGACCGCGGTGATGTCGAGTTGTGGTCCGGCACCATGTCGAAAGCCTTGGCCGGCTGCGGCGGATACGTCGCCGGGAGTTCCGAGCTGATCCAGTTCCTCAAGTACACCACCCCCGGCTTCGTCTACAGCGTCGGCATGACACCTATGAACGCCGCGGCGTCGCTGGCAGCGATTCGTCAGATGCGCGCCCAGCCGGAGGTGCTCGACCTTCTGCGACACAATGCGCAGCTGTTCCTCTCGCTGGCCACCGAGGCCGGCATCGATACCGGTGACACGCGGGACACGCCTGTCATTCCCTGCATCGTCGGTGACTCGCTGAAAACACTGAAGTTGTCGAACAGGCTGCTGGAGCGCGGGATCAACGTGAACCCCATTCTCTATCCCGCCGTGCCCGAGGATTTGGCGCGGCTGAGATTCTTCGTCACCTCATGCCACTCCGAGGACCAGATCCGCTACACGGTGAAGACCCTGGCCGAAGAACTCGCTGCACTCCGGGACGGCGACTAGTGCCATGCGCAGCCGCTATCTCGACCGGCCCGGGGCCGACGCGGCACTACGCCTGTTCTGCTTCCATCACGCCGGTGGCGGGTCGTCGATGTACCGCCCCTGGCATCGTGCACTCCATCCCTACGCCTCGGTGTGGCCCGTGCAGCTGCCCGGGCGGGAGGACCGCGCCGGGGAAACTCGATTCGTCGACCTCGAGTCACTCCTCACCGACCTGGAGTCCGAACTCGACGACGCCCTGACGGTTCCGCATCTCTTCTTCGGACACAGCCTGGGCGCGCTCGTGGCCTATCGGCTGGCCTGCCGGCGTCGATCCCGGCATCGTCTTGTGCCCCGGGCCCTGCTGCTGTCGGGGTACGGGGCGCCGCACCTTCCCGCACCGTTCCCGCCGGTCGACAGCCTGGACGACACCACCTTGATCCAGTTCCTCCGCGATGTGGGTGGTGTGCCGCCCGAGTTCCTGGACTGGCCCGATTGGGTGCGGCACTGGCTTCCGGTGGTGCGCGACGATCTGCGCGTCTGTTGCAACTACGTCGACCCCGGTGACCCACCGCTCGCATGCCCGATGCATCTCTTCGGGGCGGACGCCGATCCGCTCGTCAACGAACACGACCTGCACGCATGGAACCGTCACACCACACAGCCGTGCGAGGTACAGATTCTCGCGGGCGACCACTTCTACCTCACGCAGTCCCCCGAACAGCTGTTCCGTCTGCTGCGGCCGTTACTGCGGCGCTACGCCCCGGTGACCGGCCGTGACGAAGCGGTAGCGTCGTGCTGAGGCGCCTCGCCACCCTCATCGTGTCCTTCCCGCGCCGCGTCCTGGCTGTCGCGGTGGCCCTCCTCGTACTGTCCGCAATTTTCGGGGCGGGGGTGTCCGAGCACCTGAAAGTGGGCGGTTTCGACGACCCGGGCTCCGAGTCTGCGCAAGCGGAGCGATTCCTCGAGGCGGAGTTCGGCACCGCGAGTCCGAATCTGGTGCTCCAGGTCACGGCGCGCAGCGGCGACGTGAACACCCCGGACGTCACCGCAGCGGCACAACAACTGCGGCGGTCGATCACAGCGGAACCGGACATCACCGAAGTGGCCTCCTACTGGGTGGCGAATTCCCCCGAGCTCCGCAGCAACGACGGACGCTCGGCCCTGTTGCTGCTGCACGTCGGAGGCAACCCGGAGCACGCGGCGCGGCGCACCCACACGCTCGTCGAGGCACTACCCTCCGACGACCCCTCGGTCGAGGTGGTGGCCGGCGGCAAACTGGGCCTCGCCGACGCCATCGAGCAGCAGGTCGCCGACGATCTCCTCCTGGCCGAATCGATCGCCGTTCCGGCAACACTCGTCCTCCTCGTGGTGGCGTTCGGCAGCGTGGTGGCCGCGCTCCTGCCGTTGACCCTGGGTGTCATCTCGATTCTCGTGACGATGGTGGTGCTCTTCGGCCTCGCCCAGATCACCGATGTCTCGGTGTACGCGCTCACCGTGGCCACCGCGTTCGGGCTGGGCCTGGCGATCGACTTCGGATTGCTCCTGGTCTCTCGGTTTCGTGAAGAACGAGCCGCCGGCAGCGATCCGCAGAAATCGGTCGTCGACACGGTGACGACGGCCGGGCGCACCATCGTGTTCAGCGCCGCGACAGTCATGGTCGCGATGACCGGAATGCTGGTGTTCCCCACCTACTTCCTGCGATCAGTCGGTCTGGCCGCGATGGCGGTGGTCGCCGTCGCGGCGTTGGGCGCCGTCGTGGTGTTACCCGCGCTGCTGGCTGTGCTCGGAACCCGGGTAGACCGGCTGACGGTGCTCCGACGAAAGAAGACACCGGCGTCCGACTCGCTGTTCTGGCGGCGAACCGCGGCTGCCGTCACCCGTAGACCGGTGCGAACAGCGCTTCCCGTCGTCGCACTCCTGCTGGTGCTGGGAATCCCGTTCCTCCACGCGCAGTATGCGACACCGGACGAGCGCGCCCTGCCCAGCGGGTCGGCGGCCCGCCAGGTCACCGTCGACATCCGAGAGAACTATTCCGCCGGCGGCGCCGACGCCGTGACGGTGACAACCCTTCAGGACGGAACGTCCCTCGAGCCACTCGCCCGGGAGATCTCCACCATGACCGACGTCGCCCGGGTAGACGGCGTATTCGGCCGCTACGAGGAGGGGAATCTCGTCCTCGGCCCGGGACCTGAGAGCGCTCGGTTCGCGGCGGGAGAGGCCGGTTTCCTGCTCGTGCAGCCCTCGGTCGGCGCACAGTCGGACGCCGCCCAGGACCTGGTCCGCGCGATCAGAGAGCTGCCCGCGGTAACCGGAGACCACCTTGCGGTAGGCGGACCCACCGCCACGCTCATCGACAGCCGCACCGCCATCATGGACCGGCTACCCCTGGCCATCGGTCTGATGGCGGTCGCGACTTTCGTGCTGTTGTTCTTGTTCACCGGAAGCGTCATCCTGCCGCTGAAGGCGTTGGTGCTCAACGTGTTCACCCTGTCGGCCGTCGTGGGTGCGATGGTGTGGGTGTTCCAGGACGGCCACCTCGCCTGGCTCACCGGCGCGACACCCGCCCCATTGAACATCGGCATGGTGGTGCTGTTGTGCTGCATCGCCTTCGCGCTGTCCGTGGACTATGAAATCTTCCTACTCAGCCGCATCAAGGAAGCCCACGACACCGGCGCGAATACCACCGAGGCGACCATCGAGGGACTCGGCCGCGTCGGTCGCATCGTCACCAGCGCGGCCGCACTGCTCACCGTGACGCTGCTGTCGTTCTCCACCGGTCTGACCTTCATGCAGATGTTCGGGATCGGCACCGCGCTCGCCATCATCGTGGATGCCACACTGATCCGCGGTGTCCTGGTACCGGCGTTCATGCAGATCGCCGGCGACCTGAACTGGTGGGCGCCGCGCCCGCTGCGGTGGGTGCATGCCCGCATCGGGCTGAGCGACACCCCGGGGTCCGGTCCGCCCGAGGTCACCGATCCTGCGGCGGCACCGGCGGCGGAAGCTGTCCCGGCGCCGCACTCGACCCGAGCGAATGTTCCTCGGCCCCACCAATCTTCGTGAGCGGACCGTCGACGGGCTGACGCGCCTCCACCTCTGCGGCGCGCACCGCCTGGGCAATGGCCGGGTCGGACTTGGTTTCGAACCACTCGGCGACCTCGTCGGAGTCGTCCTCCGGCTTCGGTAGATCCTCGTCCGCCGTGGACGGCTCGTACCGGAACACGCCGTCCTGGCCCTGAGCTCCGAGGGTCTTCGCGAATCCCTTGAGCGCGTCGCCGAAGTCGCTGGGCACCAACCACACCTTGTTCGCGTCGCCCTGCGCCATCTGCGGCAGCGTCTGCAGATACTGGTACGCCAGCAGCTCGGGGGTTGGTTTGCCCGCCTTGATCGCGGCGAACACCTTCTCGATGGCCTTCGCCTGACCCTGCGCCTGAAGGTATTTGGCCGCCCGTTCACCCTGGGCGCGCAAGATCCGGGACTGCCGCTCCCCCTCGGCGGTGAGGATCGACGCCTGCTTGGCGCCCTCCGCGGCGAGGATGCGGGACTGCTTGTCGCCCTCGGCGGTCTTGATGGCCGACTCGCGGTGTCCCTCGGCGGTCAGAATGGTGGCCCGCTTCTCGCGGTCAGCCTTCATCTGCTTTTCCATCGACTCCTGAATCGAGGGTGGCGGATCGATACTCTTGAGCTCGACTCGGGCCACCCGAAGCCCCCATCGGCCGGTGGCCTCGTCGAGCACACCCCGTAGCTGCCCGTTGATCGAGTCCCGCGACGTCAGCGTCTCTTCCAGAGTCATGCCACCGACGACGTTGCGGAGCGTGGTGGTGGTCAACTGCTCGACACCGACGATGTAGTTGCTGATCTCGTACACCGCGGCCTGCGGGTTGGTGACCTGGAAGTACACCACCGTGTCGATGGACAGGGTCAGGTTGTCCTGGGTGATCACCGGCTGCGGCGGGAACGACACCACGCGCTCGCGCAGATCCACCTTGGCCCGGATGCGGTCCGCGAACGGGATGAGGAACGTCAGCTGTCCCGACACCGTCCTCGAATACCGGCCGAGCCGCTCGATCACTGCGGCCTCGGCCTGCGGCACCAGTGCCACCGATTTGGCCACCACCAGGGCGACGAACAATACGAGCACGACCAACACGATGAGTGCTGCCATCTACGGTCCCCTCCACACGACGGCGGTAGCGCCGTCTATTTGCATCACCGTCACGGTCGTTCCCGGTGGATATACCTCGGTGCTGTCGAGCGGCCGCGCAGTCCACACGTCACCGCCGAGCTTGATCTGTCCCGCGTGCTCCGCGACTTCCTCGAGAACCAGCGCCTGTTTTCCGGTGAGCGCCTCGATCCCCATCGGCGTCGACGGCGGGGTCGCGAACTTACGCAACAACACCGGCCGCACTCCGAGGATCAGCACGAGAGACAGAACGCCGAACAACACCGCATCGACCCACACCGGGAAGTCGGTGACTGCGGTGACCCCCGCCGTGGCGAGAGCACCCCCGGCCAGCATGAGGAGGAAGAAGTCCCCCGTCAATGCTTCCGCTGCAGCGAGCAGGACACCCGCTACCAGCCAAATCAATGCAGCCACAACACCATCTAACCAGAACCCGGGTGTGAGGCGGTGACGAAGTCGACCAGCTGTTCGACCGCCCCGATCAGCGGGGCTTCGAGGTCACGGAAACTGTCGACCGCCGAATAGACCCGACGCCAGCCGTCGCGCGGCGTGCCCCAGCCCAGCTCGCGGCACACCCCGGTCTTCCAGTCCTCACCGCGCGGGATCTTCGGCCATGCCTCGATCCCGACCGCGCTGGGGCGCACCGCCTCCCACACGTCGATGAAGGGATGCCCCGTCACGAGCACATTCGGGCCGAGTCCCTTCGTCAGCTGTGTTTCCTTCGACCCGGTCACCAGATGGTCGACCAGAACGCCGACACGCCGGCCGGGCCCGGGCCGGAACTCTGCCAGCCGTTCCGCGAGATTGTCCAAGCCCTCGAGATGCTCGACGACGACACCCTCGACGCGCAGGTCGTGGCCCCACACCCGCTCGACGAGTGCCGCGTCGTGGACGCCCTCCACCCAGATCCGGCTGGCCAGCGCGGTGCGGGCCCGCAGCCCTTCGACTTTGGTCGATCCCGATGCGGACCTCGTTCGCGCGGGCCCGGCCGGTTTCGCCGCGGGCCGCACCAACGTGACCGGCTTCCCGTCGATCAGGAAGGCGGCTTCGCGCATCGCGAACAACCGGGTACGCCGCGCTCCGTCCTCCAGCCGGACGAAGTCACCGTCGTAGGTTCGCTCGAACCCCACCACCGCCCCGCAGAACCCGGTGCCCGCGTCCTCGACCACCAGATCGCGTTCGGCGGCCACCGTGGGCGTCACCGGCTTCCTGGTCCGCGGGTGTCCGGAAAAGATGTCGCCGTATCTGTCGCCTCCGCTCACGGGCGCTGACGCTATGCCAGAGGTGCCGTTACACACACCCCGCCACGCCGACATATGCTCGTTTATCGTGACTTCACCCAGCGCCACTCTCACCGTGTGGGCCAGTGCCTGGCTCGCCGGGAACAGTGCACCCGACGACGTCATCGACGCACTGCATGCGTGGGCGCCGATGCATCTGGTCTGCGCGGGTGACCATGTGACGGCCGGCCGCACCGGCCTGCCCTGGCCCGACCCGCAGGACCGGGGTGCCGCGGCGTTGTTGCAGACGATCCGCCGCGCCGTCTCCGAGCCGGACACCGAGATCCGGCTCGTTCTACCCGGCCCGGGCGACGTGCGCGGCATTCCCGCGGGAACCACCTTCGCGGCCGCAGCGGTCAGTGCCGGCGAAGGCATCCTCATCGGGCCCCAGGGCCGTCCCGGGACGGGTCTGGTACCCCACGTGGAAGGACCCGACGTGCTGCGCTGGACCGTCTCCTGCCTCGAACAGCTCCCCGTCGACGCTCATCACACCGGTCTCGGCGAGGCCGAGTTCACCATGCGGGAAACGGTGCGCGACGCCGCGGCAGCGCTCGAAACCCTGCACATGCTCGATTCCGGCTTCGGCGCCGACCCGCGTGCCCTCATCGCGGATGCGTTGGCCGAGTCGGCGCTGCACCGGTACCCGGCCACCATCCCGGCCCGCGCCCTCCGAATCCTGGACTCCGCGGATCAGGTGGCCGCCATCCTCACCGTCGCCGAGCAGATGGCGCCGGCCCGGACCGTCACCGCATCGGCCGCAGCCTCCCTCGAGGACCTGCTTCGCCCACTGCGTTCCGCCGTGCGTTCGGCCCGAACCGCCGCAATCAATGCGTGTGCGCGGGACGCCCGGCCGGCCTGACCATGGCCTTGCAGCAGTCGGCAGCACAGGACCTGCCGTCGGAAGTGGAACCGAGGAGCGGTTCGGTACCGAGACGCCGGGCCTGTCTACCGTCGAGGTGCTCGCCCATCAGCTCCAGCACGAGTTCAGCGAAACGAGGATCCGTACCCGGAGTGGCCGCGCGCACGAAGTCGATACCCACGTCGGCCGCCCTTTCGCGGGCCTCGGTGTCGAGGTCCCACACGACCTCGAGATGGTCCGAGACGAAACCCACGGGGCAATTGATGACCGAACGCACTTCCTGGGCGGCCAGAGCCTCGAGGTGATCACAAATATCCGGCTCGAGCCACGGCACCTGGGGTGGGCCGGACCGGGACTGCCACACCAGGTCGAAGTCGCCGAAGCCGGCGGCGTGCGCGATCAGGCGCGCCGCCTCGGCCACCTGCCTGCTGTACAGATTGCCGCCCTCATCGGGAGGGCCGGCGTTGGCATCCGCGGCGGCAGGTACCGAATGCGCCGTGAAGACCAGACGGGCGCCGGCGCGGGTTTCGGCCGGAAGCTGCGTGGTCGCCTCCCGCACTGCATCGGCGAACGCGTCGATCAGGAGGGGATGGTCATAGTACTGGCGCAGTTTCACCAAGTGAGGTGCCGCGTCCCCGAAGGCGGCGCGCGCCCGCGCGATGTCCTCGTGATACTGACGGCAACCCGAATACCCGCCCCACGCGGACGTGGGAAACACCAATGCCGACCGGACACCGTCCGCAGCCATCTGCGCCACCGTGTCCTCGACCATCGGATGCCAGTTGCGGTTCCCGAAATAGACGGGCAGATCGACACCGGCTTCGGACAGCGCCGCCTCGACCCGGGCGATGATGTCGCGATTGAGCGCGTTGATCGGCGACACACCGCCGAAGTGAAGGTAGTGCTCGGCCACCGCGTCTAGCCGCTCCGGTGGCACTCCCCTTCCCCGGGTCACATTCTCGAGAAAGGGGCGCACGTCCTCAGGCTTCTCGGGACCGCCGAACGACAACACGAGAAGGGCATCGAACTGTGTTTCCCGTTTCTGGACCATGGTGCCAATCCTGCGCGCTGCCGTCGGTGACCCTTACTGCGGGTCCTGTTATCCGGCCATCGCGTGGGCGCCGCCGTCGACGTAGATGATCGACGCCGTGGTGCCGGGCAGCCAGTCGGACAGGACGGTGCACACGGTCTTCGCGACCGGCTCCGGATCGTCGACGTTCCAGCCGATCGGCGCCCGCTCGGACCAGGCGGTGTTCAGCTTGTTCATCTCTTCGGCCGGTCCGGTGGCGGTGCCGGCGATCGCCTTGGCGGCGAGCGTCTTGATCGGTCCTGCGGCGACCAGGTTGGAGCGAATCCCGCGCTCGCCCACCTCCTTGGCCACATAGCGGTTGACCGACTCGAGCGTCGCCTTCGCCACACCCATCCAGTTGTAGAACGGCACGGCGCGCGCCGGGTCGAAATCCATGCCGACGATCGAAGCGCCGTCGTTCAGCACAGGAAGCAGCGCCTTCGCCACCGACGCGTACGAGTAGGCGGACACCTCGAATGCGACCCCGACGTCCGACCATGGTGCATCGAAGAACGGGCTGCCCAGGCAGGACCGCGGCGCAAAGGCGATGGAGTGCACCACACCGTCGATGCCCTCCGGGGCGAGTTCGCGAACCCGGTCGGCGAGCGACTCGAGGTGAGCGGGGTCCTGCACGTTCAGTTCGACGGCCGGCGGCACCGGCTGCGGCAGGCGTTGCGCGATGCGGTCGATCAACCGGAGACGGTCGAACCCGGTGATGATCACCTTCGCGCCCTGCTCCTGCGCCACCTTCGCCACGTGAAAGGCGATGGACGCGTCGGTGATGATGCCGGTGACGAGAATGGTCTTACCTTCGAGCAATCCGCCCATGAGGTGTCCTCCTGTAGGAAAAGTCCGGGAAGTGAAGTGGGTGGGTCAGTGACCCATGCCCAGGCCGCCGTCGACGGGGATGACCGCGCCGGACACGTAGGCCGAATCGTCGGACGCCAGGAAGCTGACCACCGCGGCCACGTCCTCCGGCTGGCCGACGCGCTGCAGCGGGATGGCCTGCACGGCCATGTCCCGGTACTTGTCCTCCATCGCTGCCGTCATGTCGGTGTCGATGAACCCCGGGGCGACCACATTTGCGGTGATCGATCGAGAACCCAACTCGCGGGTGAGGGACCGCGCGATGCCGACCACACCGGCCTTGGAGGCCGCATAGTTCACCTGGCCGGGTCCGCCCGCGAGACCGACGACGGAACCCAGGAACACGAAACGGCCCCAACGCGCCCGCAGCATCGACCGGGTAGCCCGCTTGGCGACCCGGAACGCGCCGGTGAGGTTGGCGTCCACGACGCTCGTGAACTGCTCCTCCGACATCCGCATGATGAGGGTGTCGTCCGTGATCCCCGCGTTCGCGACCAGTACCTCTACCGGACCCTGATGCTCTTCCACTTCCTTGAAGGCGCGATCGATCGACTCGGCGTCGGTGACGTCGCACTGAACGGCGAAGAGCCCGTCGGGCGCACCCGAACCGCGGTGAGTGACGGCGACCTTGTGGCCGTCCGCCGCGAGACGCTGCGCGACGGCGAGACCGATCCCGCGGTTACCGCCGGTGACCAGCACCGAGCGAGGAGAGGACACCGTCCTTACCGACGAGTCAGTAGATTCTGGGTTAGACATGGGGAACAACCTATCTGTTCGAAATCGCTGGAAGAAAACGCCGGTCCGAATGGAACGTCAGGGCAGGCGTTGACGCAGAACAAGTGCAAGGATCAGCCCGGCGGTCGCCGACAGGACCCCGAGCACCAGCCAGGGCCGGCTGGCATCGCCGCGGGTGGTCTCGAATCCGATCTGTTCCTCGAGGGTGTCGTAGACGTCACGCAACTCCTCGAGGCTGGACGCGGTGAAGAAACTTCCCCCGGACAGGGAAGCGATCTCCCGCAGAGATGGGTCGTCGACCGGCACCGGAATCCGCTCGTCCTCGATCTCGACCTTGCCGTAGCTGGTCCCGAAGGAGATGGTCGAAATCGGCACGTCCTTCTCCTTGGCCTGACGCGCCGCAGTGAATCCGCCGCGGGGATCGTCCGGATTCTCGGGCACCGTCTGCTTACCGTCCGACAGCAGCACGATGCGGGCCGGCGGGGCCTGATCGCTGCCGCCGAGCACCGCTGCCAACGTCTCGATCGACTGCAGCGACGTGAAGATCGCCTCCCCCGTCGCGGTGCGCTCACTCAACTGCAGATTGTCGATGGCAACCTTTGTCGCTTCCCGATTGGTCGTCGGCGAGACGAGCACCGACGCCGTACCCGCGAAGGCGACGAGACCCAGGTTGATGCCCGGGGTCAGGCCGTCGGCGAACGACTTCGCCGCATCCTGGGCGGCGGCCAACCGGGTCGGTTCCACATCGGTTGCCTTCATCGAGAGCGAGACGTCGATGACGAGAATCACGGTGGCCCGGTTACGCGGAACCCGTTTGTCCTCGGTGGGTCCGGCGAGCGCGACGCTGAAGAACACCAGCGCCAGCACCATCAGCAACGCCGGAACGTGGCGAATGCGGCCCGGTCTGGACGGCGCCACCTTCTCGAGCAACGCGAAGTTCGTGAACCGCAGGGTGTGCTTGTGCCGTTGCCGCTGCACCCACACGTACCCGGCCACCAACGCAGCCACGACGAGGAGGAAAAGCAGCCACCAGGGCGAGGTGAATTGAGAAAGGCTCACCGGCGAGCCCTCTGCGTCGTCGCGGTTCCGAAACTGTGCTTACGCGCCGAGACGAACCGGACGACGTCCGCGATCCAGTCCCGGTCCGTCCGCAGACTGAGCACCGGTGCGCCGCAACGTCGCAACGATTGCTGCACCTGCAGGCGATGTTCTTCCGCGGCCCGCGCGAAATCGGCGCGCAGCTGCGGTGTGATCGAGAATTCGCGGGTCCGTCCGGACTCCGGATCGTGCAGCACTACATCCCCTATGTCGGGTAGTTCCAGATCTCGCGGATCGAGCACCTCCACGCCGAGGACGTCATGGCGACCCGAGATTGCCCGCAGTGACCGTTCCCAGTCGATCGGCCCCAGAAAGTCGCTGATGACGACGGCGAGGCCCCGGCGCCGCTGAGGCCGGCGCAGCGACTCCACCGCGCTCTGCAAGTCGCCCCGGACACCGTCCGGGGCGTGCGGGGTGGTCGCGATCTGCCGCAACATGGCCTGGGCGTGAATGCGGCCACCGCGTGCAGGGATGCGGGTGGTCTGTGCACCGGTGGCCACGATGGCACCGACCCGGTTGCCCCCACCACTGGTCAAGTGGGTGACAGCCGCAGCAGCGGCCACGGCGAGGTCCCGTTTCTCGCACCCGGCCGTGCCGAAGTCGAGGCTCGAGGACAGGTCGATCACCATCCACGTCTCGAGTTCGCGGTCGGCCACCGACTGGCGAACATGCGGATGCGTGGTCCGTGCGGTGACCGACCAGTCCATCTGGCGGACGTCGTCGCCGGGCTGGTATTCGCGGGCATCACCCGGCTCGGAGCCCGGCCCGGGAATCAGACCGAGATGATCCCCGTGCAGTACCCCGTCGAGGCGTCGACGAACGGTGAGCTCCAAGGTTCGCAGCGCGGCGGACAGTTTCGGGTCGCGCAGCTCGCCGGAACGAAAGGACGGCGGTGGGCCGGCGCTCTGCGCGCCGGCAGTACGCGCACTCACCGTGGCTGGCTCATTGCCGTCGGTCCGGGCACCGACGCAACCGGACCGGGTCCGGGATGCCCGGCCGGAGCGACCTGCGCGGTGGGCTGAGCGGCGATCTGCGGGAGCCCCACGGTCTGCAGAACCCGTGAGATGACGTCGTCCGGGGACACCTCGTCAGCCAGGGCGTCGTAGGACAGAACGAGGCGGTGACGCAGCACGTCCGGAATGACCTCCAGAACGTCCTGCGGCACGACGTAGTCACGCCCCCGCAGAAGTGCCAGTGCGCGCGCCGACGAGATGATGCCGAGAGTGGCACGGGGCGACGCTCCGTACGCGATCCAGCCGTCGACATCGGCGAGGCCGAACTGTGCCGGGGTACGGGTGGCCGCGATTACCCGGACGACGTAGTCGACGAGCGCATGATGCACGAACACACCACTGGCCACCTTCTGCAGACGGACCAATTCCTCGGGATCGAGTACCTGTTGCGGCTCCGGCGCCGCGACACCCATGCGGTAGACGATTTCGCGTTCCTCCTCCACCGAGGGGTAGTCGACGAGAATCTTGAACAGGAACCGGTCGCGCTGCGCCTCCGGCAGCGGATAGACACCCTCGTTCTCGATCGGGTTCTGGGTGGCCATCACCAGGAAGGGGTCCGGCATGTGGTACCGCTTGCCACCGATCGAAACGTGCCGCTCCGCCATGACCTCGAGAAGGGCCGACTGCACCTTCGCAGGCGCCCGGTTGATCTCGTCGGCGAGTACGAAATTGGCGACGACCGGACCGAGTTCGGTGTCGAATTCCTCCCGGCCCTGCCGGTAGATGCGCGTACCGATGAGGTCGGTGGGCACGAGGTCGGGCGTGAACTGGACGCGCGAGAAGGAACCGCCGACCACCTTCGCGAACGTCTCGACGGCGAGCGTCTTCGCGACGCCCGGCACACCTTCGAGGAGCACATGCCCCTTGGCGAGCAGACCGACGAGGATTCGCTCCACCAGCCGGTCCTGACCCACGATCACCCGCTTGACCTCGTAAATCGCGCGTTCCAACGTCTGAACGTCCGCGGCGAGGCTGGGCGCGACGGCGTTTGCCGCAGTCTTCGGGGCGGCGTTCTGCACGGATGCACTCGCCGCGCCGGGAGCGGTCTGGGGGCCCGACCCATTGGCCGTGCCACCATTCTTCACTCCGTCCGGCGACGCTTTCGCGAGCGTCTCCTTCCGGGCTGCGCCCTCCGATACCGCATCATCACGTGAGGTCACCAAGAATCCACCGCTTTCACCTAGATCGTTCCGCCCGTTCACGTACTTGCTCAACTATTCCAGGTGCAAGCAACCCCCGCCGCAACCAAGCACGATCCGCACTGCGAACTACTTCGTCGACACCATGGCTTACGAGACCATACGCACAGCGTAGGGGGTCATGCCATCCCACCGCACGGGCGAAATTCGGACGGTGGATCCGGACTGCGGAGCCTCGAGCATCTCGTTGTCACCGAGGTACAGGGCTACGTGCTGACTGGCGTTGGGGCCGTAGAAGATCATGTCGCCGCGCTGCATCTCCTCCGAGGGCACTTGTTCACCGGCCGTGTACTGATACCCCGTGTAGTGCGGCAAAGAAATTCCGATGCCGGCGAAGGCGTAGATCATCAGACCCGAGCAGTCGAAACCCACCTTGTTGAAATCGCCGTAACTGTCGGCGACACCCCCGTCGCGAATGCCTTTCGTCGGCCCGTTCTCGTCACCGCCGCCCCACGCGTACTCGACACCGATCTGGGAAAGCCCCCGGTCGATCACCGTCTCGATTGCGGCGCTGCCGGTAAGGCCGGAGCCACTGGTTGACGACTCGCTGTCGGACTCGTCAGTCGTGGTCTCTTCGTCGTACTCGCCGGTCGACGTCTCGTCGTCGGCGGAGTAGTCCTCGCCTTCCTCGGTCGAGTCCTCCTCGATGGCGGTATGCGCCCGCTGACCGGCGGCGAGGGCCGCTGCGCGTTCGCGCGCCGCTTCGTTGGCCGCCACCCGGGCGGCGGCCTGCGCGGCCGCCTCACGGGCCGCCGCGGCGACAGCTGCCCTCTGAGCTTCCTCGGCCCGCCGCTGCTCGTCCCACGCCGCGTAGGCCTCACGCTGGCCTTGCAGTCCCGTGACGTTGCCGCGAGCCGCTTCCAGCTGGGCCTGCGCGGATGCTCGTTCGCTTTCGATCTGCGCCTTCTTGGCTGCCTGATCTTGCAAGGCCGCCCGGGCGATGGCGATGGCCTGCTCGGCGAGTGACTTCTTCGTCTCGGCCTGCTTGGCTGCGACATCCGCCTGCTGCTTCGCCTCGCGGGCCGAGGAGTCCCTGTTCGCCTGCTCCGTCCGCGCCCTCTGCAGTCCTTCGAGTACGGCGTTCTGGCTCGCCGCCAGAAGCTTCAACACCTGTGCACGGTCCAGGACGTCGCCGGGCCCCTTCGCCCCGAGATAGGTCGAGATCGACGAGACGTTGGTGCCCTGGGTGTAGCTCGACCGTGCGTACTTGTCGAAGTCCTTCTGGGCGAGCTCGATCTGCGCGCCCGCGTCGCGCAGTGCCTGCTGTGACGCCCCGACGACCCGCGCCGCAAGGTCGGCGGCACCACGCGCGTTCTGCAAATCCACGAGAGCGCGATTGACGTCTTCCCGTTTGATCGCCACCTCGTTGTCGAGCTGGGCGAGTTGCTGGTCGGCAGAAGCCACCCGGTTGATGAGATCGCTCACCTGCCCGACGCCCGCGGCTACTCGAGCGCCGGCCTGGGCGAGGTCGGAATCGGACGGATTGGGCGGCGGAGGAGGAACAGCGGCCGCCAAGCCCGGAGTGCTTCCCACCAGCGCCGCGACGATGCCCAGCCCGATGAGGAGGCGTACAGCTCGATGTCGCCTGCGGGAGAAGCCACGGTGCCCCAGTCCACCTCGTGCTTGTCGCTTCACAACTCTCTCCCTCGGTTCTGCACCGAACACGCAACCGCGCTCCACGCGAAGTGGCGCGCCGCGCCGTGCTCGTTGGGGGGAAGGAGATCCGGCAAGCCACATCGTTTCCGTGACTCGGACGACACCGATCGACACGAAAATTGCCGTCACCAATGACGTCAATGCACCGCCTGCGACACTTCTTCCCCAAGAGCGCCAAATGCACCGTACGACACTTGCGGACTCTATGGAAACTTTAGTCACAAATAACACATGGGTAATTTGACCAGCGGAAATGTGGAAAGAACACGATCGGGGGCTGCTGTCTGCCATCGGTGCAGGCAGAGACGATCGAGGCCGAAGCGGATCGAATGCGCCGCCGCGAACAGGTGAATCTATGCGTCGGTCACGGGTTCGGATGCTCTACAGGTGCGGACGTCGACGCGGCGGCGCCACTTCCGTCCCGCGGCGCCGAGTCCGGCGAGACGCGTCGGCGTGACTTCGCATAGAACGTCGCTGCCGCGGCGACAGCGACAACGGCCATGATCAGTGCCGTCATCAGCGCCCACGGGGGTCCCGGCGCGACGATCTCGTCCACGAACTGATCGGCCGCCACCACCGAGTCGCTGGTATAGGTGCGGTCCTGTCCTGATTCGAGCAAGACCCGGCTGATCGAGTCGCTGTACGTTCCGACCCAGCTAGGACTCAGAACGAGAACGGTGCCGCCTTCTTCCTGACCGACCTCGGTCGCGAGGTCGCGTAGTTGCGAGACGCGTTCCGGATCCGCGTCCAGAACCACGATGCTCAGCTCGATGCCGTGATCGGCGGCACGATCGACGACAGCGACGAGATCGCTCACTTCGTCGGCCGGCGCCGAGACACCGTCATCGGACACATCGGTGACCACGTCCGCCACATCGAGGTCTTCCGGAAGATCCGCTGACAACGGCAGAGCCGTCGGAGCGGGAAATGCGGCACTGGAGGGAAGCACGGTGGCGACTGGGGCAGACATCTCTCATCCGGGTTTGCTGTAGGAACGTGGAGCCTCGCGTGAACACTACGTGAGGACAGGGCGATGTTTCGTTCCATCCGGCTGCACGGCTCGGCGGTGTCTGCTGAGATCGGGAGGTGACGGGAGTTTTCCCGCCCCGAATTCTCACAGGACAAGCGTACTGTTAGACTATCGGAGGTACCGCGGTATCAGCCGAGTCCGTTCATCGCTAGCACCACAGCGCGCCCGGATCAGCCTGCCCGCAGTGCCTCCAGCCGTCGACACAGCCCCGTCGGCGGCGACCCTCATAGACGAGTGGAGCTGACGTGAGCACGAGTATTGATTCGTTCGGCGCCAAAGGCACCCTCGAGGTCGGTGAGAACTCCTACGAGATCTTCCGCCTCTCGGCCGTGCCCGGTACCGAAAAACTTCCCTATGCACTGAAGGTTCTCGCCGAGAACCTGCTTCGTACCGAAGACGGCGCGAACATCACCGCCGACCACATCCGCGCCATCGCGAGCTGGGACCCGTCGGCTGAGCCGAACGTCGAGATCCAGTTCACGCCTGCCCGCGTGATCATGCAGGACTTCACCGGCGTCCCCTGCATCGTGGACCTCGCCACCATGCGCGAAGCGGTCACCGCACTCGGCGGCGACCCCGACAAGGTGAACCCCCTTGCGCCCGCCGAGATGGTCATCGACCACTCGGTCATCATCGACGTCGCAGGCCGCGCCGACGCCTTCGAGCGCAACGTCGACATCGAATACCAGCGCAATGGTGAGCGCTACCAGTTCCTGCGCTGGGGTCAGGGCGCATTCGACGACTTCAAGGTCGTCCCCCCGGGAACGGGCATCGTCCACCAGGTCAACATCGAGCACCTGGCACGCACCGTCATGGTCCGGAACGGCCAGGCGTACCCCGACACCTGCGTCGGCACCGACTCGCACACCACCATGGTCAACGGCCTGGGCGTGCTGGGCTGGGGCGTCGGCGGCATCGAGGCCGAGGCGGCCATGCTGGGCCAGCCCGTGTCCATGCTGATCCCGCGCGTCGTCGGCTTCAAGCTGACCGGTGAGATCAAGCCGGGCGTCACCGCCACCGACGTGGTTCTCACGGTCACCGACATGCTGCGCAAGCACGGCGTCGTCGGCAAGTTCGTCGAGTTCTACGGCAAGGGTGTGGCCGAGGTTCCCCTCGCCAACCGCGCAACTCTGGGCAACATGAGCCCGGAGTTCGGTTCCACCGCCGCGATCTTCCCGATCGACGCCGAGACCGTCAGCTACCTCCGTCTCACCGGCCGCACCGACGAGCAGCTCGCGCTCGTCGAGGCTTACGCCAAGGAACAGGGCCTGTGGCACGACGCCGACCGTGAGCCCGAGTACTCCGAGTACCTCGAACTCGACCTCGGTGACGTCGTCCCGTCCATCGCCGGCCCGAAGCGCCCGCAGGACCGGATCCTGTTGTCGGAGTCGAAGACCGCGTTCCGCAAGGACATCCACAACTACGTGGAAGAGAACTACCCCACGGGCCACTCGCAGCTCGACGAGGCCGTCGAGGAGTCGTTCCCCGCGAGCGACCCCGCCGCCCTGTCGTTTGCCGACGACGGTGCCGTCGACGTGCAATCCGCAGCCAACGGGTCCCAGGGACGTCCGAGCAAGCCGATCAAGGTCGTCTCCGAGGAGAAGGGCGAATTCGTCCTCGACCACGGTGCCGTCGTGATCGCCTCGATCACCTCGTGCACCAACACCTCCAACCCGTCGGTCATGCTCGGTGCGGCACTGCTCGCCCGCAACGCCGTCGAGAAGGGGCTGTCCGCCAAGCCTTGGGTCAAGACGTCCATGGCCCCCGGTTCGCAGGTCGTCACCGACTACTACAACAAGTCGGGCCTGTGGCCGTACCTCGAGAAGCTCGGCTTCTTCCTGGTCGGCTACGGCTGCGCCACCTGCATCGGTAACTCCGGACCGCTCGACGAGCAGATCTCGCAGGCCATCCAGGACAACGACCTGACGGCGACAGCCGTGCTGTCCGGTAACCGCAACTTCGAGGGACGCATCTCCCCCGACGTGAAGATGAACTACCTCGCGTCTCCCCCGCTGGTCATCGCCTACGCGCTGGCAGGCACCATGGACTTCGACTTCGAGCACGACGCCCTCGGTCAGGACACCGACGGCAACGACGTGTTCCTGAAGGACATCTGGCCCTCCCCGCAGGAGATCCAGGAGACGATCAACTCCTCGATCAGCCAGGAGATGTACGTCAAGGGTTACGCCGACGTCTTCAAGGGCGACGAGCGCTGGCGTGGTCTGCCTACCCCCGAAGGCAAGACCTTCGAGTGGGCCGAGGATTCCACCTACGTGCGGAAGCCACCGTACTTCGACGGAATGCCGAAGGAGCCGACCCCGGTCAGCGACATCAAGGGCGCCCGCGTCCTTGCGCTCCTGGGCGACTCGGTCACCACGGACCACATCTCCCCTGCCGGCAACATCAAGGCGGGAACGCCGGCGTCGCAGTACCTCGACGCGAACGGCATCGACCGTAAGGACTACAACTCCTACGGTTCGCGTCGCGGCAACCACGAGGTCATGATCCGCGGAACGTTCGCGAACATCCGTCTGCGCAACCAGCTCCTCGACGACGTCTCCGGTGGCTACACCCGCGACTTCACCCAAGACGGTGGACCGCAGGCCTTCATCTACGACGCGTCGCAGAACTACCAGGCCGCGGGTATCCCACTCGTCGTCCTGGGCGGCAAGGAGTACGGCTCCGGATCGTCACGTGACTGGGCGGCCAAGGGCACCAGCCTCCTCGGCGTCAAGGCCGTCATCACCGAGTCGTTCGAGCGCATCCACCGCTCCAACCTCATCGGCATGGGCGTCGTTCCGCTGCAGTTCCCGGCCGGCGAGTCCGCCGCGTCGCTGAAGCTGAACGGCACCGAGGTCTTCGACATCGAAGGCGTCGAGAAGCTCAACGAGGGTGTCACGCCGAAGACCGTCAAGGTCACGGCAACCCGTGAGAACGGCGAAAAGGTCGTCTTCGACGCTGTCGTTCGTATCGACACCCCCGGTGAGGCCGACTACTACCGCAACGGCGGCATCCTGCAGTACGTGCTCCGCAACATGATCAAGAGCTGAGGCGCACTAGGCGCTCCGCGCCTGTGAGCACTTTCGGCCCAGACAGGCACAAAGCGCTCACGACCACCGATAGTCGACCGTCTTGCCGACGGAGTGGTCGTGAGCGCTTTGCGCACGACGTGAGTAACCTCGCCCACGGCCGAAAGTGCTCACAGGCACCCAAACGAAGGAAGGGTGCCTGTGCCCAAGGTCAGTGAAGACCATCTCGCGGCACGGCGCAGTCAGATTCTCGACGGCGCCCGCCGATGCTTTGCGGAATACGGTTACGACGGTGCCACGGTCCGCAGGCTCGAAGAAGTGACCGGCCTGTCGCGCGGAGCGATCTTCCACCACTTCAAGGACAAGGACGGATTGTTCCTCGCGCTCGCACACGAGGACGCAACGAGGATGGCCGACGTCGTCGCGCAAGAGGGCCTCGTTCAGGTCATGCGCGACATGCTCGCTCAACCCGACCAGTTCGACTGGCTCGGCACCCGGCTCGAGATCGCCCGCCGCCTGCGCAACGACGCCGATTTCCGCCGAAGTTGGTCACAGCGCTCAGCTGAACTGACCGAGGCGACGATGGCGCGCCTCGCACGGCAGAAGTCGGCCGGACGTCTGCGTGACGACGTGCCCACCGACGTCCTGATCGGATATCTGGATCTCGTTCTCGACGGACTGGTCGCACGAATCGCGTCGGGACAGGCAGGCGACAATCTCTCCGCCGTCCTCGACCTCGTCGAGGAATCGGTCCGGCGCCGGGACTGAACCCCAGGAGCCCTCAGGTCGGGCGGCGGTGCGCTCCACCCCTCCCCCGAAGCTCTACATGCGACTCGGCGAGCATGTTCCGTACAAACCCGTACGAACGTCCCATCTCCCGGGCGAGCGAGCGAATACTCGCACCGGCCTGGTACCGATCCTTCAACTCCG
Organism: Rhodococcus sp. MSC1_016; assembly: GCF_023667485.2. Taxonomy (NCBI): domain Bacteria; kingdom Bacillati; phylum Actinomycetota; class Actinomycetes; order Mycobacteriales; family Nocardiaceae; genus Rhodococcus; species Rhodococcus sp. MSC1_016. Next base: position 2,131,097 of record NZ_JAMOZI020000001.1, on the reverse strand, counting down.
CCTGCAGATCGGCGCGGGGCGACCCCGTGATGCGAGCACTCTTGGCGAAAACACCGATGTCAGCCATGAATTCCTCCAGTCGACGAGCGACGGTGGTGGCTTCCACGGTAGAACGTCGCCGCGACGGGATCAACGCACGTCAGGCGAGCTGGATCAGTTCCAGATACTCCTGAGACCAGTGGTCTTCGGTGCCATCCGGTAGCAGGATGACCCGTTCCGGGTCGAGCGCCTCCGCCGCACCCGGGTCGTGTGTCACCAGCACCACAGCGCCCGTATAGCTGCGGAGCGCATCCAGAACCTGCTCGCGCGACACCGGATCGAGGTTGTTGGTGGGCTCGTCGAGCAGCAGCACATTGGCCGACGACGACACCAGACCCGCCAACGCGAGACGGGTCTTCTCACCACCGGACAACGTGCCTGCGGGCTGCTCGAGCTGCGGACCGGTGAACATGAACGCCCCGAGCAGCGAACGCAGCTCCTGCTCCCCCGTGTCGGGCGCCGCGTGGCGGATGTTCTCCCACACCGAGGCATTGTCGTCGAGTGTGTCGTGCTCCTGCGCGAAATACCCGATCTTCAACCCGTGCCCGGGGACGAGCCCGCCGGCGTCCGGTGTCTCGACGCCACCCAGAATGCGCAGCAACGTGGTCTTACCGGCACCGTTCAGGCCCAGGACCACCACGCGGGAGCCCCGGTCGATCGCGAGATCCACTCCGGTGAAAATCTCGAGGGAACCGTAGACCTTGGTCAGGTTCTCCGCCATCAACGGCGTCTTCCCGCAGGCAGCGGGTTCGGGGAACCGAATGCGAGCAACCTTGTCGGAAACCCGTTCGGCATCGAGCTCGGACATCATCTTGTCGGCGCGTTTCGCCATGTTCTGCGCAGCAACGGCCTTCGTGGCCTTCGCGCCCAGCTTCGCGGCCTGAGCGCGCAGGGCACCGGCCTTCTTCTCGGCATTGGCCCGCTCACGGCGCCGACGCTGCTCGTCCGTGGCCCGCGCGTCGAGATACTTCTTCCAGGTCATGTTGTAGACGTCTGCCTCACCGCGCACGGCGTCGAGGAACCACACCCGGTTGACGACGTCGTTGAGCAGTTCGACATCGTGGCTGATCACGATCAGTCCACCCTCGTGGCTCTGCAGGAACCCGCGCAGCCACGTGATGGAATCGGCGTCGAGGTGGTTGGTCGGCTCGTCGAGCAGAAGCGTCGTGTCCGACCGTCCGCCGCTGCCGTCCGAGGCCGCGAACAGAATCCTGGCCAACTCGACACGGCGGCGCTGCCCGCCCGACAGGGTGTGCAGCTGCTGGCCGAGGATGCGGTCGGCGAGACCGAGACTGTTGCAGATACGCGCCGCTTCACTCTCCGCTTCGTATCCGCCCAGCGCGGAGAACCGCTCCTCGAGATTCCCGTACTTGCGCACGGCTTTATCCCGTTCGGCGTCGTCGACCACTTCGGCCATCAGAATCTGCTGCTTCTCCATGTCACGCAGCAACGCATCGAGGCCCCGCGCCGACAGAACGCGATCTTTCGCAAGAACGTCGAGATCGCCCTCCTTCGGATCCTGCGGGAGGTAACCGAGGTCGCCGGTCCGGACGACGGAACCGGCGTAGGGTTCGCCCTCCCCGGCGAGGATGCGAAGCGTCGTCGTCTTTCCGGCACCGTTACGGCCGACCAGACCGATCCGGTCGCCGGGCTGCACCCGCAAGGCCGGCCCGGGCGCAGACAGCAACGTCCGCACTCCGGCTCGAACTTCCAGGTCGGTAGCGGTGATCAACAAGACTCCTAGGAAAAGCTCACATTTCGATGAGAAATACGCGCACAGAACGCACGAACCCCCGATTTTACCTCGAGGTTCTACCCAGCTAGAACACGCGTACCAGTGATTCCGCTAACGTTCGCCCATGGCTACGGACACAGGAGTGAACTCCTCGGTGGATCTACACGGACTCACCGCCCTCGTGACGGGCGCGAGCCGGGGAATCGGCAAGGCGATCGCGGCAGAGCTGCTCGCCAGCGTCGCGGGCATTCGTTCCACCGGCGTAATCGCTGCGTATGGCGCGTCCAAGGCTGCGCTCATCCGGCTCACCGAAGAACTCGCGTGGCAACTCGGGCCCGGTATCCGCGTCAACGCCGTGGCGCCGGGAATCGTCAAAACGCAGTTCGCCACCGCGCTCGTCGCCGCCGGCGAAGAGCAGGTATCCGCCGGCTATCCGATGAAGCGGCTCGGCACACCCGAAGACGTCGCGGCCCTCGTAGCATTTCTCGTCTCACCTGCCGCAGCCTGGATCACCGGTGAAACCGTCCGCGTCGACGGCGGTCTCCTCGCTACCGGCTCGATGTAGCCCATCAGATCGGTGCCGGTGCATCTCCCCCACGACGTCAGCATTCCGTAGGGCCGCACGGCGTAGGCCGATCGCAGTCCCCACATCTCCGAGTGCAGATCGACTCTGCCCGCGCGGGCAGACCTGGGCGGCTGTCTTGTGCCGATGTTGGCGGTAGTACGTCGAGTCGGAAACGGGGTTCTGAGGGTGATGACGATGCTTCAGGAATAACGGACCATGAATTAAATTCGGGATATTCCGGTGTTCCGTCCCGTTCCGAGTCGTATCGTGGATCCCACGGAGTTACCTCCGCGGGAATGCCTTCTTGCGCTCGCCGTGCCGACGCCCGGGAAGCGCAAAGGGCCGGCTATCGCGGCGGCGCGACTACTGCACTGCCGACTCCCCTACCCCGCCGGCAGTGCAGCGCGTGGGGCGTTCGGCCTCCCCCATTTCAGGTTCGGCACCGGCAGTGGCCTTTCGGACCGGTGATGTACGTGGGGTGCAGTGATGCTGGAAGGGGGTCACTACTGCCCCGCATCTACACCGCACAACTACCCGAATTCGGAAAATACTGCAGTTCCGTCCTGGCCGGACTCGGAAGCACCTCTACCGCGGTGTTCGTGAAAAGCTGGTCATCGTGGCAGCTGCATCACATCCGCCGAACTGGGACGTCGCGATCGTCGGGCTCGGCCCTGCCGGCCGCGCACTCGCCCACCGGGCCGCACTCCGTGGCCTCGCCGTGGTGGCGATCGACCCCCACCCCCGGCGTAGTTGGACCGCGACCTACGGCGCGTGGAAGGACGAGCTCCCCCACTGGTTGCCGGAAGCAGCGATCGCTACCCGGACCCAGCTCCCGACGGCATGGACTACACGCCGACAGTCGATAAGTCGCACCTATTGTGTCTTGAACACACCAATGCTGCAGTCAATACTGTCAGACGGAACAGCGACCGTAATCGCAGGTAGAGCCGTCGACCTCTCCCCCACTGCCGTGTTCCTCGGTGACGGGACGACCGTGACAGCGCGCGTCGTGGTGGACGCGCGCGGCACCGGAGACAGCCCCGACCTGGCCCAGCAGACCGCGTACGGCGTTGTAGTCGACATGGGCACGGCCGCCGGCGCTCTGGACGGCGAGCACGCCCTGTTCATGGACTGGCGCACCGACAACGGCACCTCGTCGTCAGATTCGCCGTCCTTTCTCTACGCCGTGCCGCTGTCCGCCGATCGGTTCCTCCTCGAGGAAACATGTCTCGTCGGTCGTCCGGCTCTGCCGATGTCGGAGCTCGCGACAAGGCTCCACCGGCGGCTGCGACACCGCGGAGTTTCCGTTCCGTCACGCTCCGACGTGGAACGCGTCCGGTTCGCGGTCGAACCGCCCCACGACGCCAGCCGTACGGCGGGATCGGGGCAGGTGCGTTTCGGCGCCCGCGCAGGCTTGATGCATCCGGGCACCGGTTACAGCGTTGCCGCGTCCCTCAGTTGCGCGGACGCCCTGACCCGCGACCTCGTGGAGGGCACTTCGGATCGGCTGTGGCCCTGGAGGGCACGAACCGTGGCCTCGCTGCGGTCGATCGGGCTACGCGCACTCCTCCAGCTCAACCCGGAATCGGTACCGGAATTCTTCGAGCATTTTTTCGATCTTCCCGCGCATGTGCAGGCTGCCTATCTGTCCGACCGTGCACATCCGGCCGCGACGTTGTCGGCCATGCGACGCATGTTCCTCGCTTCGTCCGCGGATATTCGCGGTGCAATGCTGCGCTCGGCGCTTCACCGGGAAGTTCGATGAAGTGTCGCGCGAAGTCTGAAAGGGGACCATTATGGAACGCATGCGGTCGATATGGAAGGGCTCGATAGCGTTCGGTCTCGTCAACGTGCCGGTCAAGGTGTATTCGGCAACCGAGGATCACGACATCAAGTTTCACCAGGTCCATGCCAAGGACGGCGGGCGGATCAAATACAACCGGGTGTGCACTGAATGCGGCAATGTCGTTCAGTACGCCGATATCGACAAGGCCTACGATTCCGACGACGGTGTCCGAGTAGTCCTCACGGACGACGATTTCGGGAAGCTTCCTGCCGCCGAGAAACACGAAATTCCGGTTTTGCAATTCGTGCCCACCGACCAGATAGATCCCATTCTGTTCGAGAAGAGCTACTATCTCGAACCGGATTCCAGCTCACCGAAGGCGTACGTGCTGCTGGCGACCGCGCTCTCCGAAAGCGACCGTACGGCGCTCGTGCACTTCACGCTGCGTCAACGCACTCGTCTGGCGGCGATGCGCTCACGGGACGGCGTCCTGGTCATTCAGACGCTGCTGTGGCCCGACGAAGTACGTGAAGCGTCCTTTCCGTCGCTCGACAACGTCGACAAGCCGAAGGCGAAAGAACTGGCGATGGCGGAAACGCTGGTCGACAGCATGGCCGAGGATTTCGATCCCACCGAGTTCACCGACGACTACCAGGTTCAGCTACGGGAACTGCTGGACGAGATGATCAACTCGGGTGGCAAGAAAGTCATTCCCGTCGCGGAAACCGAGAAGGCCGGTGAAGACGCCGAGGTGGTCGACCTGGTAGCAGCGCTACAACGCAGTGTCGACGCCGCCGGCAAGAAAGCGGCTCCCGCGAAGAAAAAGCCTGCCAAGAAAGCCCCTGCGAAGACCGCCGCCAAGAAGACCGCGTCGAAGTCCACTGCCTCGGAACGCAAGCGCGCTTGAACGGGCACACACATGCAGGGCCCGGCGAGATCTTCCGCCGGGCCCTGCATGTGTGTGGCGGTACCGTCAGACGGTGAAGCCAAGAGCGCGTAGTTGCTCGCGCCCGTCCTCCGTGATCTTGTCCGGACCCCACGGCGGCAGCCACACCCAGTTGATCCGCAAGTCGTTGCACAAGCCGCTGCGCACCAGTGCGCCACGCGCCTGATCCTCGATGACGTCGGTCAGCGGGCACGCCGCCGAGGTGAGGGTCATGTCGAGAATGACCACGTCCTCGTCTTCGGTGATGCCGTAGACGAGTCCCAGATCGACGACGTTGATGCCGAGCTCCGGATCGACCACGTCGCGCATCGCTTCCTCGAGTTCCTCGAGCCGCTCGGGGGCGGGAACCACCCCTGCGGTGGAGGTGTTCTCGGCCTGGTCGGCAGTCGGCTGCTCCGTTCCGGCAGCGACATCCGTTTCCGGGGTCTGCGTCTCGCTCATGATGCCTGTCCTCCGATTCGAGCTGGTTCGCCGTCTTCTGTCGCGACCGAATCCTGGTCGGCCACAATCTGAACAACGGCGTCCTTGAATGCCATCCATCCCAGCAGCGCGCATTTGACGCGGGCCGGGTACTTCGAGACGCCGACGAAGGCGATGCCGTCACCGAGTACGTCCTCGTCTCCCTCGACGGTACCGCGACTGCCGACCATCTCGCTGAACGCCGCGACCGTCTGCAACGCCCGGTCCACCGGCATTCCCACGACCTGATCGGTGAGAACGGAGGTGGATGCCTGGCTGATGGAACAACCCTGGCCGTCGTAGGACACGTCGGCGACCGTGCCGTCGTCGGTCACGTGCACCCGCAGGGTCACTTCGTCGCCGCACGTGGGGTTTACGTGGTGCACCTCCGCACCGAACGGCTCCCGCAGGCCGCGACCGTGTGGATGCTTGTAATGGTCCAGGATCACTTCCTGGTACATCTGTTCCATTCTCACGCGGGCGCCTCCCCGAAGAAGTCCTGCGCTCGACGGATCGCAGTAGCCAGCGCCGCGACCTCGTCGAGTGTGTTGTACAGGGCGAACGACGCCCGGGCGGTGGCCGCGACTCCGAACCTCCGGTGCAGTGGCCACGCGCAATGGTGTCCGACGCGGATGGCCACGCCCTCGTCGTCGAGAATCTGACCGAGGTCGTGTGCGTGGATCCCGTCGACCACGAATGAGACGGCGCCACCCCGGTCCGCTGGCGAGGTCGGACCGATGATCCGTACTCCGTCGATGGCTCCGAGAGCCTCGAGCGTGGCTTCGACGAGCGTGTGCTCGTGCGCCGCGACGGCGTCCATCCCGATGTCCTCGAGGTAGCGCACCGCTGCGCCGAGACCGACTACCTGCGACGTCATGGGCACGCCAGCCTCGAACCGCTGCGGCGGTGGCGCGTATGTCGTGCGCTCCATGGTGACGGTCTCGATCATCGATCCGCCGGTGATGAACGGCGGCATCGCGTTGAGCAACTCGCGCCTGCCGTAGAGAACGCCCACCCCGGAAGGCCCGAGCATCTTGTGACCGGAGAACGCCGCGTAGTCGACACCGAGCCCGTGAAAGTCGACAGCCATGTGCGGCACAGACTGGCATGCGTCCAGCACGACGAGAGCGCCGACGGCGCGGGCACGCCGGACCAGCTCCTCGACCGGCGCGACTGCTCCCGTGACATTCGACTGGTGCGTGAACGCGATGACCTTGACTGCGTCAGTCAACTCGAGGGAGTCCAGATCGATCCGGCCGTCGTCGGTGACTCCGTACCAGCGCAGCGTGGCGCCCGTGCGCCGGGCAAGTTCCTGCCACGGCACAAGGTTCGCGTGGTGTTCGAGTTCGGTGATCACGATCTCGTCGCCCGGTCCGACGTGCCGATCGAAACGGTCGTCACCGAGCACGTGCGTGACGAGGTTCAGCGACTCCGTCGCGTTCTTGGTGAACACCAATTCGTCGCTGTCTGCACCGACGAAAGCCGCGATGGCCGCACGCGCGTTCTCGTAGGCATCGGTGGCCTCCTCCGCGAGTTGGTGCGCGCCGCGGTGCACCGCCGCATTACAGGTCGTCAGAAACTCCCTCTCGGCGTCGAGCACCTGAGTCGGGCGCTGCGATGTCGCGCCCGAATCGAGGTACACCAGCGGCTTTCCGTCGCGCACCGTTCGAGCCAGGATCGGGAAATCCTCCCGGATTCTGGTGACGTCGAACACGCTCACCGAGGTGGTCATCTGCGTTTATGCTCCTTGCGTTGCGGCAGCCTGGGTGAAGCGCTCGTAGCCGTTGGCCTCGAGCTCGTCGGCCAGTTCCGGCCCGCCCGACTCGACGACACGTCCGCCGACGAACACGTGCACGTACTCGGGCTTGATGTACCGCAGAATGCGGGTGTAGTGCGTGATGAGCAGGATTCCGCCGTGGTCGCGCTCCTTGTATCGGTTGACTCCCTCGGAGACGACACGCAGAGCGTCCACGTCGAGGCCGGAGTCGGTCTCGTCGAGAATCGCGATCTTCGGCTTCAGGAGACCGAGCTGCAGAATCTCGTGGCGCTTCTTCTCGCCACCCGAGAACCCTTCGTTGACGCTGCGCTCCCCGAAGGACGGGTCGATGTCGAGCTCGGTGAGAGCCTCCTTGACTTCCTTCACCCAGTGGCGCAGCTTCGGCGCCTCGCCGCGCACGGCGGTGGCCGCGGTGCGAAGGAAGTTGGACATCGACACACCGGGAACCTCGACCGGGTACTGCATTGCGAGGAACAGGCCGGCACGGGCACGCTCGTCGACGGTCATCTCGAGGACGTTCTCACCGTTGAGGGTGATCGACCCGGAGGTCACCTGGTACTTGGGGTGCCCGGCGATGGCGTAGGACAGCGTCGACTTGCCGGAGCCGTTGGGCCCCATGATCGCGTGGGTCTCGCCGGAGCGCACCGTCAGGTTGACGCCCTTGAGGATGTTGATGGGTTCCGCGTTCTCGTCGGTGTTCGCAACGTCGACGTGGAGGTCCTTGATTTCCAGGACGGAGATTTCGGGGGAAGCGTCAGGGGTAGACATGGGAATCCTTCGAAGAAATGGGCAGTAGTGGTCGAGCCGCGTCAGACGCCGACAGCGGCGAGTTCGGCCTCGACGGCGGCTTCGAGACGCTCGCGGATCTCGGCGACGGCGATCTTGTTGATGATTTCGTGGAAGAACCCACGCACGACGAGTCGCCTCGCCTGGTCTTCCGGGATACCCCGCGCGCGGAGGTAGAACAGCTGCTCGTCGTCGAATCGACCGGTGGCACTCGCGTGCCCGGCACCGACGATCTCGCCGGTCTCGATCTCGAGGTTCGGGACCGAGTCGGCTCGAGCTCCGTCGGTGAGGACGAGGTTGCGGTTCAGCTCGAACGTGTCCGTACCCTCGGCAGCTGCTCGGATCAGCACGTCGCCGATCCACACGGTGTGCGCGTCGGGCTTGCCCGAGTTCGGGTCGCCCTGCAGCGCACCCTTGTACACCACATTCGACTTGCAGTGGGGCTGTGAATGATCCACCAGCAGGCGCTGCTCGAAGTGCTGTCCGGCATCGGCGAAGTACAGGCCGAGCAGTTCGGCGTCGCCACCGGGACCGTCGTACTTGACGGTTGCGGACAGTCGCACCAGGTCTCCACCGAGGCTGACCGCGTTGTGCCGCAGCACCGCATCGCGCCCGAGGCGCGCGTGGTGCGCTGCCACGTGGACGGCGTCGTCGGCCCAGTCCTGCACGGCGACAACGGTGAGGCGGGCGCTGTCGCCGAGAATGAACTCCACATTCTCCGCGAAGGTTCCGCTGCCCCGTTGGTCGAGCACGACAGTGGCCTTGGCGAACGCCTCGAGCCGGATCTGCAGGTGGCCGAACGCCACGTTGCCTTCACCGGGACCCGTGACCGTGATGTTGATCGTCTCGGGAACCTCGACCTCACGGCCGACGGTCACGACGGTGGCCGACTCGAATCCCGAGTACGCCTGCGCGGCCACACGGTCGGCGGGCACGCCTGCCTTGCCGAGCCGGGAATCGTCTCGGCCGACGGTCTCGACCTGCACCGTGTCCGGACCCGCGACATCAACGGTGACGGCACCGTTCGCTACGGCCGTTCCGTCGTGCAACCCGCGCAGGCGACGCAGCGGAGTGAATCGCCAGACCTCGTCGCGACCCCCCGGAACTTCGAAGGCTTTGACGTCGAAGGAGGTGAAAACCTCACCCTTGTTGACGATCGGCGAGCCGGTCGCGGTTCGCTCTATCCGCGGATTCTCTCCCGCGACAGCGCCTTCGACGCCAAGCTTCTCAACACCGGTTTCTGGCGTGGTCACTAACCCACCGCCCCTTCCATCTGCAGTTCGATCAGGCGGTTCAGTTCCAGGGCGTACTCCATCGGGAGCTCCTTGGCGATCGGCTCGACGAAGCCGCGCACCACGGTGGCCATGGCCTCGTCCTCGGTCAGCCCGCGGCTCATGAGGTAGAACAGTTGGTCGTCACTCACCTTGGAGACGGTCGCCTCGTGGCCCATCGTCACGTCGTCCTCGCGGATGTCGACGTAGGGGTAGGTGTCGCTACGGCTGATCTGATCGACCAGCAGCGCGTCACACTTGACGGTCGACTTGGACCCGTACGCTCCCTTGTTGACCTGAACGAGTCCGCGGTAGGACGCACGTCCACCGCCGCGAGCCACCGATTTGCTGATGATGGTGGACGACGTGTGCGGCGCGAGGTGGAGCATCTTCGCACCGGTGTCCTGGTGCTGTCCCTCTCCCGCGAATGCCACGGAGAGAACCTCGCCACGAGCGTGCTCGCCCATCATCCACACGGCCGGGTACTTCATCGTGACCTTGGAGCCGATGTTGCCGTCGACCCATTCCATGGATCCGCCGGCCTCCACCTTGGTGCGCTTTGTCACCAAGTTGTAGACGTTGTTCGACCAGTTCTGGATGGTCGTGTAGCGGCAGTGGCCGCCCTTCTTCACGATGATCTCGACCACGGCGGAGTGCAGAGAATCCGACTTGTAGATCGGCGCAGTGCAACCCTCGACATAGTGCACCGACGCACCTTCGTCGACGATGATCAGTGTTCGCTCGAACTGGCCCATGTTCTCCGTGTTGATACGGAAATACGCCTGAAGCGGGATGTCCACGTGCACGCCCGGCGGCACATAGATGAACGATCCACCCGACCAGACGGCCGTGTTCAGGGCGGAGAACTTGTTGTCACCGGCGGGAATGACCGTGCCGAAGTACTCACGGAAGAGCTCGGGGTGCTGCTTCAATCCGGTGTCGGTGTCGAGGAAGATGACACCCTGCGACTCGAGGTCTTCACGGATCGAGTGGTACACCACCTCGGACTCGTACTGTGCTGCGACACCTGCCACGAGGCGCTGCTTCTCGGCCTCGGGGATGCCCAGCTTGTCGTACGTGTTCTTGATGTCCTCGGGCAGGTCTTCCCAGCTCTCGGCCTGCTTCTCGCTCGAGCGCACGAAGTACTTGATGTTGTCGAAGTGGATGCCCTCGAGGTTGGAACCCCAGTTCGGCATCGGCTTCTTGTCGAAGGTCTTCAGCGCGCGCAGGCGGACGTCCAGCATCCAGTCGGGCTCGCTCTTCTTCGCGGAGATGTCGCGCACGACGTCCTCGGACAGACCGCGCTTGGCGCTGGCACCTGCCGCGTCCGAATCGGACCAGCCGTACCCGTAATGCCCGAGCGAGGCGATGGTCTCTTCCTGCGTGAGCGGTTCGGCATTTGCCGACGCAGCGGATGTCACCTGGTCTGATGTGACGGTCATGCGAGCTCCTTCCGGAGTCTTGTTACGTGACCGGCGAGGGCTGGTCGCCGGGGATCGGTGGCTATGGGGTGTATCGGCGGCACTATTTCGGCCCCGCCGGCGGTACGAGTGGAACGTGCGTGGTGCAGGCGCAATCACCGTTCGCGATGGTGGCGAGCCGCTGAACGTGCGTGCCCAGTAATTGCGCGAACGCTTCCTGCTCGGCGTCGCACAATTCGGGGAACTCCTCGGCGACATGCGAGACCGGGCAGTGGTGCTGGCAGATCTGGACACCGTTTCCGACCGGGCGCGTGGACGCCGCGAATCCGGCGCTCGTGAACGCATCCGCAATGGCATCGGCGGTCTGTTCGAGATCCTCGGGGGTCTGAGCGGAGGCGGGCTCGACCTCACCGACGATTGCCTGGACGCGGCGCCGGGCGAAGTCGGTGATCGCAGCGTCTCCACCAACTTCGCGCAGTTGACGCATCGCTGCACCGGCAAGATCGTCATAGGCGTGGCCGAGGCGCCCGCGACCCTTGGCGGTGATCTGGAAGTATTTGGCGGGGCGTCCGCGACCACGATGGCGCGCCGCACCTGCGGACGCTTCCCGGGCCTCGCCCGACTCCAGCAGCGCGTCGAGGTGGCGACGTACACCCGCGGCACTGAGACCGAGCCGAGTGCCGATCTCCGACGCCGTGATGGGCCCATCCTCGAGCAAGAGTTTCACCACGGCCGCCCTGGTGTGACCTTCGTGGCCGGCGGCGACGGGAGATGCAGTGCCGGCCGGCAACGCAGAGGAACGCGCCTGAACAGCGCTTTCCTTGCTCACTCGGGTGGTCGCATCCGTTTTCACAACACCAGTGTGACGGAATTCCGATCGCAGGTCTACTAAGGGTGCCCTGCCTTACACCTGTGATTATGTACCCGTTCCCGGCGGGAATACTGGCCGGACGAACTGTGTTCGAACCACCGCTACGCTTCCTGTGTGCCGCAGATCCCCGAGAACCCGGACTCGTCCCGCGTCCAGCCGATCCGCGCGGCTCGCGTGGCTCTCCGACACTCCACCGCATTCGGACGCCGGGCACTGGGAATCGACGGCCGGTCGCCGCGTCCGTCCGTCGCGGCCGTTCTCCACGGTGACGAGGTGGAAACCGCCGGACTCAACGCGCAGGAGACCGCGCAGCTGCGCGGAATCCGCAGATTCGGCGCCACCGGGGCCGTGTTGATGGCGGTGGGTGCGCTCGGCGCCGGCGCCCAACCGGTGTTGCAGAACCCTGTGCAAGGGCTGCGATTCATCGGCCTTCCGGCGAGAATCCCGAGTGTCGCACTGACACTGACCATGACCGGAACCGTGATGATCGTCCTCGCGTGGCTGCTGCTGGGGCGATTCGCGATCGGCAACCTGCAGTCGGGTCCGGTCCGGCGGTTGAACCGCTCGCAACTCGATCGCACCCTGCTCTTGTGGGTGATTCCACTGTCCGTGGCGCCCCCGATGTTCAGCAAGGACGTCTACTCCTACCTCGCGCAGAGTGAGATTGCGTCACGGGGGCTCGATCCGTATGCCATCGGTCCGGCGGGCGCACTCGGCGTCGACCACGTCCTCACCCGGACCGTTCCCACCATCTGGCGCGACACCCCCGCACCGTACGGTCCCCTGTTCCTCTGGATGGGCCGGGGAATCAGTGCTCTGACCGATGACAACATCGTCGCCGGCATCTTCCTGCACCGGCTGCTCGCACTGGCCGGCGTAGCGATGATCGTGTGGGCACTGCCGCGGCTGGCGCGGCGCTGCGGCGTCGCCGAGGTGAGCGCGTTGTGGCTGGGCGCCGCCAACCCACTCCTGCTGTTCCACCTCGTCGCCGGCATCCACAACGAGGCCTTGATGCTCGGTTTGATGCTCGCCGGCATCGAACTCGCGCTGCGGTCCATCGAACACGCCGGACCGATTCGTGGCCGATCGCTACTACTGCTGCTGTCGGGAGCGGCGCTCATCGCCCTGTCGTCGACGATCAAAATCCCGTCCCTGCTGGCACTGGGCTTCGTCGGGATGGCGTTGGCGCGGCGCTGGGGTGCGAACCTGCGAGCGGTACTCACCGCGGCAGCCCTGCTCGGCGGCGTCGCACTCGTCGTCACACTCGCCATCAGCACATCCAGCGGGCTCGGGATCGGGTGGGTCCACACGCTCGGGACGGCGAATGCGGTTCGCAGCTGGATGTCGATCCCCACCCTTCTCGGCCTGGGCACCGGACTCGCCGGAGTCCTCCTCGGCCTCGGCGACCACACGACCGCGGTGTTGAGTCTCACTCGGCCGATCGCGTCGGTAGTGGCCGCGTTCATCACGCTCCGGATGCTGGTTGCCGTCCTCATGGGACGCATTCACCCGGTCGGCGCGCTCGGTGTGTCGCTCGGGGCGGTGGTACTGCTGTTCCCGGTGGTCCAGCCCTGGTATCTCCTGTGGGCAGTTCTCCCGCTCGCGGCGTGGGCGACGGCACCGGCCTTCCGGGTGCCTGCCATTGCGTTCTCCTCGGTGGTCAGCGTCATCCTGATGCCCAACGGCGGCGAGTACCAGCCGTTCGTCATCGTCCAGGCGGCCATCGCGACCGTGTTCACGGCGGGAACTCTGATCGTCATCACGCGCAACCGGCTGCCCTGGCGTGTCGGGCCGGAACCTGTCCGCGCCGTCGCTGACACACTCCGACAGCCCGCCGCAGGCGCGGACGCCGAAAGCCGGGGCACCGGCCGGGTCACACCAGGCCAAGGCTTACGCTGATTCCCCGTGACCTCGCGAACGCCCGGATCGGCGCAACCCGCTGTACGCCTGGAAGGCGTGGTGAAGACCTTCGACGGCGTGCGGGCAGTGAACAACCTCGATCTGCTCGTCGAACAGGCGCAGGTCGTTGCGTTGCTGGGTCCGAACGGGGCAGGCAAGACCACTACGGTCGAGATGTGTGAGGGCTTCGTCCGGCCTGACAGTGGACGCGTCCAGGTACTCGGCCTCGACCCGATCGCCGACGCGGGGCAGGTTCGCGCACGGATCGGCGTGATGCTGCAAGGTGGCGGCGCCTACCCGGGGTCGCGGGCCGGGGAGATGCTCGACCTCGTCGCCGCTTACTCCGCGGATCCGCTCGACCCCGACTGGCTGTTGCGCAGCCTGGGTCTCGAGGATTCCCGTCGTACCCCGTACCGCCGGTTGTCGGGTGGGCAGCAGCAACGGTTGTCGTTGGCGTGTGCCCTGGTCGGTCGCCCCGAACTGGTATTCCTCGACGAACCGACCGCCGGGCTCGACGCCCAGGCGAGGCTGATGGTGTGGGAACTCATCGACGCCCTGCGCCGCGATGGAGTCGGTGTGCTGTTGACGACGCACGTCATGGACGAAGCCGAAGAACTCGCGGATCAACTCGTCATCATCGACCACGGGTCAGTCGTGGCGGCCGGCACGCCCAGCGAGGTGACGAGCCGCGGCGCCGAGGGTCAGCTCCGCCTTACCGCGCCGGCCGGCCTCGATCTCGCCCGGCTCACACTTCCGGACACGTTCCGTGTCTTCGAGTCCACACCCGGGACCTACCTTGTGGAGGGTCCGATCGATCCGGCGGTGGTGGCCGCGGTCGCCTCCTGGTGCGCTGATCTCGGCGCATTGATCCATGACATCCGGGTCGACCAGCGCAGTCTCGAAGACGTGTTCCTCGAACTGACCGGCCGGGAACTGAGGGGATGACCATGAACGTCAGCGACCGTCTGACGGACAACCGATTCGCGCCGGGCACTTTTTCCCCCGATCCGCGTCCCAGCGCGGCCGCAGTCATGCTTCGAGCACAAACCGCTCTCGAACTGAAACTTCTGCTGCGCAACGGCGAACAGCTTCTGCTGACGATGTTCATTCCGATCACCCTGCTGGTCGGTCTGTGTCTGTTGCCTATCGGTGATCTCGGAGCGACCCGGGTCGACAAGGTGGTCCCGGCTGTGATGATGGTGGCCGTCATGTCCACCGCCTTCACAGGCCAGGCAATCGCCGTCGGCTTCGACCGCCGCTACGGCGCCCTCAAGCGGTTGGGCGCCACTCCCCTTCCGACCTGGGGAATCATCGCGGGAAAAAGCGCCGCGGTCGTCCTCGTCGTGGCACTGCAGTCGGTTCTGCTGGGTGCGATCGGCGCCGCCCTCGGATGGCGGCCGAGCGTGTGGGGTCTGGCACTCGGGGCGGTGGTCATCGCGCTGGGGACGGTGACCTTCGCCGCCATGGGGCTACTCCTGGGCGGAACGCTGCGGGCCGAGATCGTTCTGGCCTTGGCGAACATTCTGTGGTTCATCATGGTCGGCGTGGGAAGCGTCGTCTTCGTCACCGGTGAGCTCTCCGTGTTCCTTCACACAGGCGCCAGGCTGATCCCGTCCGGCGCTCTGGCCCTGGCGTTGGACGCCGCGCTCAGGGGAGCGATCGACGGAATCAGCGTCATCGTTCTCCTGGTATGGGGCGTCGCCGCCGGGGTTCTCGCGGCGAGGACGTTTCGGTTCACATGAGGATGTTCGCGCGCCGAATCTCAGGTCGGGCCCGTTCCGCTGCCACAGTTCTCGTGGTGCTGGGTGCGCTGCTGGCCTGTGTCGCTCCGCCCGCCGGTTCCGCACCTCACTGGGGGCCGCCGGCCCCACCGAATCCGTATCTGGGCCCCGCAGGCACCTCGACCATGCACGGTGACGCCGGTTCCACCGACGTCACCCCGCTTCCAGGCCCCGGCACCGGTCGGCATTCGCTCTCCGCGTATCCGCTGGTATCGGCCTGCCCGACCTTGCTCCAGGGGTCCGATCGGCTCGTCGTCGCACTCTGCACCGCAGTGGCCGGGCAGGTTCCCACCGTTCACCTCATCGACCCGGCGGCCCCGGCTGCACCATTCGGTCGCTCGCTCGCTCGATTCGAACTCGCGAAAGGCAGTCTCCTCGGCGGCGTCTACGCGTATCTCGACAACGACAACCGCCTGGTCGTGGTCGACGGTAACCGGCAACTCCTACGACTCGGCCACTCGAGGGACGCCGGCGGCGCCTGGCGGCTGACCGTTGATTCCCGGGTCGACCTGTCCGGCAGCGTCCCCCCGGGCGACAACGTGACCGGCCTGACGCCCGACTGGAACGGCAACGTGTGGTTCGCCACCGGAGGCGGAGTGGTCGGTGCGGTGGACCGCGCAGGCATCGCCCATGCTCGCGCCCTTCCCGCCGGCGAGGAGGTACAGAACAGCATTTCCAGCTCACCCGCCGGAACCGCCTTGGCCAGCACACACGCGCTGTACCAATGGTCCTTCCGGGACGGTGACCTTCACCTCGACTGGCGGCGCGACTACGACCGAGGCGGCTCCCGCAACCCGGGTCAGCTGAGCTGGGGTACCGGTTCCACTCCCACCTACTTCGGGCCGTCCACCGGCAGCGATTTCGTCGCGATCGTGGACAACGCCCAGCCCCGCGCGCAGCTGCGCGTGTTCCACACCGAGTCCGGCGACGAGGTGTGCACCATGCCCGTGCTGGCCGATCCCGGCGGAAGCGAGAACTCTCCTGTCGGTGTCGGCAACTCGGTGTACGTGGCCGGAACCTACGGTTACCCGTATCCGGTGGTTCCCGACGGTGCCGGTCCGGCCGAACCCGCGAGTGCACCCTTCACCGGGGGTATGGCCCGAATCGACATCGATCCCATCGGTTGTCACGAGGTATGGAGCAACGACGTCCGCAGCGCTGCGGTCCCCCGCCTCTCGACCGGCGACGGTCACCTGTACACGGTGAGCCGTGATGGCCCTGCGGTCACCACACCGCTGGACGGCTTCTCCTTCGCCGTGATCGATCCCGCCGACGGGTCGCTCGAGCACACCAGTCCACTGCCGGGCACAGCCGTCAACGACACCCTCCAGATGTCCGGTCTCGTCACCGACACCGGCGATTTCTGGCAGGGCACCGTGACCGGCATACTGCGGATACGCGCGGAGTAGTTGGCCGTCACCGGAGATGCCGCGCGAAAGCGGACGCGGACGAATCGAGTTCTCGACCCCAGCCCAACGACAGCGTGTAGTTGATCGCCCTCTACCATCGACATCGTGCTATCTCGCGGGTTTCTGAGCCTGGTCGACCGACTCCCACTTCCGTCGCTCGCCGTGCAGCGTGTCATCGCCTTCGCGGTGATCCTCACGCAGGGTGGAATCGCCGTCACCGGCGCCGTAGTACGGGTGACGGCCTCAGGCCTCGGTTGCCCCACCTGGCCGCAGTGCTTTCCGGGAAGTTTCGTCCCGGTCGGGCATGGTGAGGTCGCGGTGCTCCATCAGGCCGTCGAATTCGGCAACCGGATGCTCACCTTCGTCGTCGTGGTCGCCGCCGCACTGATCGTCCTGGCAGTGACTCGCGCACGCCGCCGCAAGGAGGTGCTTGTCTACGCCTGGCTCATGCCGCTCGGCACGGTGGTGCAAGCCGTCATCGGAGGCGTGACCGTCTTGACCGGCCTTCTCTGGTGGACGGTCGCAGTGCATCTCCTCGCCTCCATGGCGATGGTTTGGGTGGCCACCGTAATGTATGCCAAAATCTCCGAACCCGACGACGGCCACGTCATCGCCGTGATTCCCGCGCCGCTGAGGTGGCTCACGGCACTGTCCGGTGTCGCGCTGGCCGGAGTGCTGGTCGCCGGAACCCTCGTCACCGGGGCCGGCCCGCACGCTGGCGACAAGAGCCTGGATCGCGTCGTTCCCCGCCTCGAGGTCGAGATCGTCACCCTCGTACACCTGCACTCGCAGTTGCTGGTCGGCTACCTGGCCCTGCTGGTCGGCCTGTGCTTCGGCCTCTATGCCGTGGGGGCCGACCGCACGGTGAAGGTCCGACTGCAGGTCCTGCTCGCCCTCGTGGTGGCGCAGGCACTGATCGGAGCCGTGCAGTTCTTCACGGACGTTCCCGCCGCCCTCGTCGCCTTCCATGTGGCCGGGGCTGGGCTGTGCACCGCAGCCACGGCCGCGGTGTGGGCTGCGGGACGCACAAGGGAGCACGTTCCGCAGCCCGCGACCGCAAGGGTCTAACGTTCGTTACGCGCCTTGGGGAATCGTGTCTGCCGCGCAACCCAGCCGGCCATCTTCTGGAAGTGCCCCTTCCGGGGAGTCACGATGCTGGTGAGGGACCGGTCCCATTCGCCGATCGTCACGTTGTCGACAGCGGCGACCACTGCGTTGGCGGTTGCCAGATCGTTCACCAACTGATCGCCGAGGATGCCGTCGGCTCCGACGAGCGTAATCCGGACACTGGCGAGACCGACCGGCTGGATCACGGCGCTGGCGGAACCACCGTGCTCGCTGACGAACTTCTTGATTGCATCGACCGTGTGGGACGGCAGTGAAGGCGCCGCGCCGGCTGACGCCTCTTCGGCGTGGGTATCGGTACTCATGCCCTGAGAATACTGGGCGGTAGCCGCCACCTGCCCGTCAGGTTCCGGGCGGGTCGCACGTGTAGAACAGAAACCATGCGCGCAATACAGGTTTCACGTCTCGGTGGTCCCGACGTCCTCGAACCGGCCGACGTCCCCGAACCTCGGATCGGGCCCTCGGATCTCCTCGTTCGCACCGAAGCGATCGGCATCAACTACATCGACACCTACTTCCGGTCCGGCCTCTACCCGCGCACGCTCCCCTACGTTCCCGGTGACGAAGGCTCGGGTGTGGTGGAGTCGGTGGGCACCGAGGTGACGGACTTCGAGCCCGGAGACAGGGTGGCCTGGTGCACCGCTCCCGGTAGTTACGCCGAAAAGGTGCGGGTTCCGGCCGCAGCAGCGATCGCCGTCCCCGACGTCGTGCCGGCATCGCAGGCCGCGTCCGCGTTGTTGCAGGGCATGACAGCGCACTACCTGGCGTACTCCACCTACCCCATCCGCGAAGGGGACACCGTGCTGGTGCATGCCGGAGCAGGTGGTGTCGGCCTGCTGCTGACCCAGCTCGCGACCCGTCTCGGGGCGCGCGTCATCACTACGGTGTCCTCGGATACGAAGGAAGAGCTTTCCCGGAGCGCGGGCGCGCAGGAAGTACTGCGATACGACGAGGACATCGCCGCCCGGGTGCGGGAGCTGACCGGCGGTGAGGGCGTCGCGGCCGCCTACGACGGCGTCGGCGCCTCGACATTCGAGGCGAGCCTGGCTTCGGTCCGCATCCGGGGCACGCTCGCCCTGTTCGGTGCCGCGAGCGGTCCGGTGCCGCCGTTCGACCCGCAACGGCTCAATCCGGCAGGCTCGCTGTTCCTGACCCGCCCGACACTGGCGCATCACATCCGCGACCGCGCGGAATTGGTGTGGCGAGCGGGCGACGTCTTCGCGGGTGTGGCGGACGGCGCGCTGACAGTGCGCGTCGGCGCCGAATACCCGCTCGAGCGAGCGGCAGATGCACACCGCGATCTGGAGGGACGGGCGACGACGGGGTCGATCGTGCTTCGGCCCTGACCGGGACGGATCAGGTGAACAAGCTGCTGACGGTCGGCAGCCCGAGAACGGAGTCGACAGCCAGACCGACGAAGACGACGGCCAGGTAGTTGTTGGACTGCAGGAAGAGCCGGAGCGGCTTCACGGCCGCTCCGCCTCGCACGCTGCGATACAGCTGGTGCGCCATCAGAAGGAACCAGGCGCCGGCGACGAGGGTGACGGCCGCGTAGACGACCCCCGCTGCGGGTACCAGCGCAAGGGACGTAACGACCATTGCCCAGCTGTACAGCAGGATTTGTTTGGTGACGTGCTCCTCGGTCGCGATGACCGGGAGCATGGGCACGCCCGCCGCCTTGTAATCCTCCTTGTAGCGCATCGCGAGCGCCCAGGTGTGCGGCGGCGTCCAGAAGAAGATGACGAGGAACAGGACGAGTGGTTCCCAGTCGAGCGAGCCGGTGACGGCCGACCAGCCGACCATGACGGGCATGCAGCCGGCCGCGCCGCCCCACACGACGTTCTGCCAGGTCCGACGCTTGAGCACCATCGTGTAGATCAGCACGTAGAACGCGATGGTGAGAACGACCAGGCACCCGGAGAGGAGATTGGCCCGCCACCACAACCACAGGAACGACGCGAGACCGAGGGTCATGCCGAACACGAAGGCGTGCGACGTGGGCACAGCTTCGCGCGCCAGCGGGCGGCGGGCCGTGCGTTTCATGACCTTGTCGATGTCGGCGTCGACCACGCAGTTGAGTGCATTCGCGCTCGCCGCGCCCATCCAGCCGCCGAACAGTGTGCTCAGGATGAGCAGGATGTCGACGTTGCCGCGGTCCGCGAGGAGGATCGCGGGAATGGTGGCCACGAGGAGGAGCTCGATGACCCGCGGTTTGGTGAGCGCGATATAGGCCAGGACCTTGCCCGTGGCGCGGCCGATCACCGTGCGAGTGTTGGTCACGCGGGGGGCGGCGCTGGGGCTACCGAAGCCGTGTCCGCTCGGCTGATGCCCTGTCCGCACGTTCTCTCCTCGCACCACGCGTAATTCCACATCTGATAGCCGGTGTCTGCCCGCACGCCGCCCAAGGACAGCCGGGGTCTACTACAACCGATGGTAGACCGCCCCAATGCACGAACCGAATCGACCCGGATAGGACTGCACACTAGGCTGGGGTGGCACAAGAGGCTCACGCATCCTCAGGCTCCACGTTCACCCATGTCAGGAGACTTCTGCCCGTGTCGATCACAGACGACATCCACGTCCTCACGCAACCGGTTCACCCAGCAGACTGGACCGAACTGGACACCAAGGCCGTCGACACCATCCGCGTACTCGCCGCGGACGCGGTGCAGAAGGTGGGTAACGGCCACCCAGGCACGGCCATGAGCCTCGCACCCCTCGCTTACACGCTCTTCCAGCGCGTCATGCGCCACGACCCCACCGACGCCGACTGGATCGGCCGCGATCGTTTCGTCCTCTCCTGTGGGCATTCGAGCCTGACGCTCTACATCCAGCTCTACCTCGCCGGCTACGGCCTCGAACTCGACGACCTGAAGCAGCTGCGCACGTGGGGCTCGAAGACCCCGGGACACCCCGAGCACGGTCACACCCGCGGCGTGGAGATCACCACCGGTCCACTCGGTCAGGGTCTGGCCTCTGCCGTCGGCATGGCGATGGCGGCTCGCCGCGAACGTGGCCTGTTCGACCCGGAGCCCGCACCCGGTGAGAGCCCGTTCGATCACCACATCTACGTCATCGCCTCCGACGGTGACATCGAAGAAGGTGTGACCTCCGAGGCGTCGTCGATCGCCGGCGTGCAGCAGCTGGGCAACCTCACCCTGATTTACGACGACAACAAGATCTCCATCGAGGACGACACCGCGATCGCCTTGTCCGAGGACACCGCCGCCCGCTACGAGGCGTACGGCTGGCACGTCCAGGTCGTCGAGGGCGGCGAGAACGTCGTCGCGATCGAGGAAGCGCTCCAGAAGGCTCGCGACGTCCTCGACCGCCCGTCACTGATCCTGCTGCGCACCATCATCGGCTACCCGGCGCCCACCAAGATGAACACGGGTGCCGCGCACGGTGCGGCGCTCGGCGCCGACGAGGTTGCCGCAGTGAAGACGGCACTCGGCTTCGACCCCGACAAGACGTTCGAGGTCACCGACGAGGTCATCGCGCACACCCGCAAGGTCGTCGAGCGCGGCGCCCAGGCGCACAAGGAATGGCAGGCCGGCTTCGACGAGTGGGCTGTGCGCGCCCCCGAGGGCAAGAAGCTCCTCGACCGCCTCACCGGTCGCGACCTGCCCGCCGGCTGGGCCGACGTACTTCCGACCTGGGAGCCGGACCCCAAGGGTGTCGCCACCCGCAAGGCGTCCGCAGCGGTCCTGAACGCTGTCGGACCGGTGCTCCCGGAACTCTGGGGCGGTTCCGCCGACCTCGCCGAGAGCAACAACACCACCATCAAGGGCTCCGACTCGTTCGGCCCCGCCTCCATCTCCACGTCGATGTGGAACGCCGACCCCTACGGCCGGACCCTGCACTTCGGTGTCCGCGAGCACGCCATGGGGTCGATTCTCAACGGCATCGCCCTGCACGGGCCCACCCGCCCCTACGGCGGCACCTTCCTGGTGTTCAGCGACTACATGCGTCCCGCCGTGCGGCTTGCGGCGATCATGAAGACCCCGGTCACCTACGTCTGGACTCACGACTCCATCGGTCTCGGCGAAGACGGCCCGACCCACCAGCCGATCGAGCACCTCGCCGCGCTGCGCGCCATCCCGGGCCTGAATGTGGTGCGCCCCGGTGATGCCAACGAAACCGCCCACGCCTGGCGGGCCGTCCTCGAGAAGGGTGCCGACGAGGCAACCCGCGCGCCCTCCGGCCTGGCCTTGACTCGCCAGGATCTGCCCGTCCTCGAAGGAACCAGCTACGAGGGAGTTTCCCGTGGTGGCTACGTCCTCGCCGATGCCTCCTCCGGTGTTCCCGAGGTCATCCTGATCGGCACCGGTTCCGAACTCCAGATCGCCGTGGCCGCCCGCGAGACCCTCGAGGTCGAGGGCATTCCCACGCGGGTGGTGTCGATGCCGTGCGTCGAGTGGTTCGACGCCCAGGACGAGGCCTACCGGGACGGTGTGCTGCCTCCGACCGTCAAGGCCCGCGTCGCAGTCGAGGCCGGCATCGCGATGCCGTGGTACCGCTTCGTCGGCTCGGATGGCGAAATCGTCTCGATCGAGCACTTCGGCGCCTCTGCCGACTACAAGACCTTGTTCCGCGAGTTCGGTTTCACCGACGAAGCCGTCACCGCGGCCGCACAGCGCTCGCTCTCCCGAGTGAAGGGATAAAAAAACGTCATGACTCAGAATCCGAATCTTCAGAAGCTCTCCGAGGCCGGGGTCTCCGTGTGGCTGGACGACCTCTCGCGAGACCGCATCGAGTCCGGCAACCTGGCCGAACTCGTCGCCACCAAGAGTGTCGTCGGCGTCACCACCAACCCGTCCATCTTCCAGGCCGCGCTGAGCAAGGGCCACGTCTACGACGCGCAGGTCAACGAGCTGGCCGAGCGCGGCGCCGATGTCGAAGCCACCATCCGCACGGTCACCACCGACGACGTGCGCTCCGCCTGCGACATCCTCGCCCCGCAGTACGAAGCGAGCCACGGAGTCGACGGCCGGGTCTCCATCGAGGTGGATCCGCGGCTGGCACACGACGCCGACAAGACCGTCGCGCAGGCGGTGGAGCTGTGGAAGATCGTCGACCGGCCCAACGTGTTCATCAAGATCCCGGCCACCGAGGCCGGCATCCCCGCCATCGCGAAGGTCATCGGCGAAGGCATCAGCGTCAACGTCACCCTGATCTTCTCGGTCGAGCGGTACGAACTCGTCATGGGCGCCTACCTCGACGGGCTCGAGGCGGCCAAGGCAGCAGGACACGACCTTTCCCGCATCCACTCGGTCGCGTCGTTCTTCGTCTCCCGCGTCGACACCGAGATCGACAAGCGACTCGAGGCGATCGGTACGCCGGAGGCACTCGAACTCCGCGGCAAGGCGGCGCTCGCCAACGCACGACTGGCGTACGCGGCCTACCAGCAGGTGTTCGAGGTCCAGCCGCGGTTCCAGGGGCTCCTGGGCGACGGCGCGCGGCCCCAGCGTCCGCTGTGGGCGTCGACGGGTGTCAAGAACCCCGACTACTCCGACACCCTGTACGTCACCGAGCTGGTGGCACCGAACACGGTGAACACCATGCCCGAGAAGACGCTCGACGCCGTCGCCGACCACGGTGACATCACCGGTGACACGGTGTCCGGCACCGCAGCCCAGTCGCAGGAGGTCTTCGACAAGATCGCCGCTGTCGGCGTCGACTTGACCGACGTCTTCCTCGTCCTCGAGAACGAGGGTGTCGACAAGTTCGAGGTGTCGTGGAACGAGCTGCTCGAGGCCACGGCGGAGCAGCTCCGTACAGCAGGGCAGAAGAGCTGATTCGTGAGGGTGCCCGCAGCGTCAGACGATTGGGTCAATCCGCTCCGCGACGGTAGGGACAAGCGCCTACCGCGCATCGCCGGGCCGTGTGCGCTGGTGATCTTCGGTGTCACCGGCGACCTCGCACGGCGCAAGCTGATGCCGGCCGTCTACGACTTGGCCAATCGTGGTCTCCTCCCCCCCGGCTTCGCCCTCGTCGGGTTCGCCCGGAGGGACTGGGACGACCAGGATTTCGGCAAGGTCGTGCACGACGCGGTGCGCGAGCATTCGCGCACCCCGTTCCGGGAAGATGTGTGGGATCGGCTGTCGGAGGGCCTGCGGTTCGTGCAAGGCTCCTTCGACGACCCGGCATCGTTCTCGCAACTTGCGTCCACCCTCGACACGCTCGACCGCGAACGTGGGTCCGGCGGCAATCACGGGTTCTACCTCGCGATTCCGCCGGCCGCGTTCCCGGTGGTTCTCAAACAGTTGTCGGAAGCCGGGCTCGCCCAGTCCGACGACGGCCAGTGGAAACGAGTGGTCATCGAGAAGCCGTTCGGCCACGATCTCGACAGCGCTCGCGAGCTCAACGCGGTCGTGAACCAGGTCTTCCCCGAGGACACCGTCTTCCGGATCGATCACTACCTGGGCAAGGAAACCGTTCAGAACATCCTGGCACTGCGATTCGCCAACCAATTGTTCGATCCGATCTGGAACGCCCACTATGTGGACCACGTCCAGATCACGATGGCCGAGGACATCGGTCTCGGTGGACGGGCCGGCTACTACGACGGAATCGGGGCGGCGCGCGACGTCATCCAGAACCATCTCCTTCAACTCCTCGCCTTCACCGCGATGGAGGAGCCGATCAGTTTCGAACCGTCCGAACTGCAGGCGGAGAAGATCAAGGTTCTCTCAGCAACCCGGCTCGCGGAGCCGCTCGACGAAACCACCGCCCGCGGCCAGTACGCCGGCGGCTGGCAGGGCGGGCTTCCGGTGGTCGGTCTGCTGGAGGAGGAGGGCTTCGCTACCGACTCCACTACCGAGACCTTCGCCGCGATCACGCTCGAGGTCGATACCCGGCGGTGGGCGGGAGTGCCCTTCTATCTGCGAACCGGAAAGCGACTGGGCAGGCGGGTCACCGAGATCGCCGTCGTGTTCAAGCGTGCACCGCACCTCCCGTTCGACCAGACGATGACGGAGGAACTCGGCCAGAATGCTCTCGTCATCCGGGTGCAGCCGGACGAGGGTGTGACCATGAGATTCGGGTCCAAGGTTCCAGGCTCGAGCATGGAAGTCCGGGACGTCAACATGGACTTCAGCTACGGGCAGGCATTCACCGAGTCGTCTCCGGAAGCGTACGAACGTCTCATTCTCGACATGTTGCTCGGTGAGCCGTCGCTCTTCCCCGTCAATGCGGAGGTCGAGCTGTCGTGGGAGATCCTCGATCCGGTACTCGCGCACTGGGCCGCGGAGGGCAAACCGGAACCCTACGAGGCCGGAACGTGGGGCCCACACTCGGCGGACGAGATGATGCGCCGCACCGGCCGCGAATGGAGAAGGCCGTAGATGATCATCGACATTCCCTCGACTACCACCGGCCAGGTCAACAAGAAGCTGGTCGAGCTACGTAAGACCGGCGGTGCTGTCACGCTCGGCCGCGTGCTCACCCTCGTGGTGTGCACGCGCGACAGCGACAACTCCGAGGACATCATCGATGCAGCCAACGAGGCGAGCCGGGAACATCCCTGCCGTGTGATCGTCGTGGCCGACGGTAAGCGGGAAGCGGCGCCGCGGTTGGACGCGCAGATCCGTGTCGGTGGCGACGCCGGCGCATCCGAGGTCGTCGTGCTCCGACTCTTCGGCGAATTGGCCGACCACGAAAGCAGCGTGGTGGTCCCCTTCCTCCTGCCGGACACACCTGTGGTCGTCTGGTGGCCCGAGATCGCTCCGGCCGTTCCTGCACAGGACCCCGTGGGCAGGCTTGCGATCCGCCGCATCACCGACGCCACAGGCCGCGACGATCCGACGGCGGAAATCAAGGGCCGGCTCACGTCGTACACGTCCGGTGACTCAGATCTCGCGTGGAGTCGCATCACGTACTGGCGCGCGCTGCTCGCGTCCGCGGTCGATCAGCCGCCGCACTCGGCGATCACCTCCGCGGTGGTGTCGGGTCTGGTGGACGAACCCGCTGTCGATCTGATCGCCGGGTGGCTGGCGAGCCGGGTCGACATGCCGGTGAGTCGCAGGACCGGACCGCTGTTCGTGGAATTGAGCTTTGCCGACGGCGGATCGCTGACCATCAGTCGTCCTCAAACGGGAACGACCGCAACACTGTCGCGGACCGGGAAACCGGACGCGCTGGTGGCCCTGGGCCGACGGGAAACGCGTGACTGCCTGGCGGAGGAACTGCGCCGACTCGATGCCGACGAGGTCTACGAAGCCGCATTATCCGGCCTGACGAAGGTGACGTATGAGTGACATTCACGTAGAGGTCCATCCCGACACGGACACGCTGGTGGCTGCGGCCGCCCGGCGTTTCGTCGACACGGTCGTCGCCGCCCAGAAATCTCGTGGGTCGGCGTCGGTGGTTCTGACCGGTGGCGGTACCGGGATCGGGATGCTCGAGCAGGTGCGGAAGAATCCCGGTGACATCGACTGGCGTGAACTCGACATCTATTGGGGCGACGAACGATTTCTGCCCACCGGTGATCCGGAACGCAACGACGTGCAGGCGCGGGCCGCGCTCCTCGACCACGTCGATGTCGACCCCGACCGGGTCCACACGATGCCCGTGTCCGACGGTATCTACACCGACGACCCGGAGGCCGCTGCGGTCGCCTACGCGCAGGTGTTGGGCGCGCACGCCGACGGCAAGCAGGTTCCGGTGTTCGATGTCCATCTCCTCGGCATGGGCGGCGAGGGTCACGTCAACTCCCTCTTCCCCGACACCGACGCGGTACGTGAAGAACACCGATTCGTCGTTGCGGTGACGGACTCCCCCAAGCCGCCGCCCGTCCGCATCACCCTTACCCTTCCCGCTGTGCGACACGCCGACGAGGTCTGGCTGGTCGTCTCCGGGGAAGCCAAGGCCGAGGCGGTGGCCGCCGCCGTCGCGGGCGCACCCCCGGTGGAGATACCGGCCTCCGGCGCGCGGGGACTGACCGCCACACGTTGGCTGCTCGATTCTTCGGCCGCATCCCGACTGCCGAGCTGATCCATTCACAGGTGGGGGTCCTCGTCGTCCTCGGCCGGCAACGTCGCCGAGGGACGAGGGCCCTTCTCCGCCTCGATCCGCGTCACGTGGCATGCGGTACTGATCCGGCCGCCGCGGTGCGCGCTCGATCGGCCCGTCCCCCTCTGTCCGAAGCCCCCTCGCCAGTGCTGAGGTTCCCCCGCGCAGCGCCCCATCCTGTAACCCCATTCCGCCTCGAGAGGGTCACGGTCTGTCCCGTTTCGACCCCTTTCCCCGTTTGACGCAGTGGGCCGACAATCGGTTCCCCCGGACCGAAAGTCGCGTGGCGGCGTCGGTGCAGGACAGCTAACCGCTGTTGCGCAGCGCGGTGGCCAGCCCGTTCATCGTGAGCTGGATACCGCGGCGGGTCTGGTCGCTGTCGTCGCCGGCACGGTATCGGCGCAACAACTCCACCTGAAGGTGGTTCAGTGGTTCGAGGTACGGGAAGCGATTGTGCACCGACCGTTCGAGCCCCGGGTTGTCGGCGAACAACGTGTCGTTTCGGGTGATCGTCTTGTACATCCGGATGGTGCGTTCGTGCTCCTCGGTGATCATCCCGAACACCCGTTGTCGCAGCCCCTCGTCGGGAACCAACTCCGAATAGCGTGCCGCCAGACCCATGTCGGATTTGGACATCACCATCGCCAGGTTGGACAGGACCGTGCGGAAGAAGGGCCACGTGTCATAGAGCCGTGACAGGGTGGCAACCTTCTCGGGGTCGCCGGCGGTCCACTGCTCGAACGCGGAGCCGGTGCCGTACCACCCTGGCAGCATCACCCGCGACTGGCTCCAGGACAGCACCCAGGGGATCGCGCGCAGGTCGGCGATCGACGTCGTCTGCTTCCGGGACGCGGGCCGGCTGCCGATGTTGAGTGCCCCGATCTCCGCGACGGGCGTCGACATCTCGAAGTACTGAACGAATCCTGGTGTGTCATGGACGAGTTCGCTGTACGCACGGCGCGCGAGTGCGGCGAGTTCGTCGAGGACGCGATAGGCGGGTTCGGCGGCGGCGCCGAGTCCCTCCACGTCGAGCAGGGTGGCCTCGAGGGTTGCCGCGAGAAGGGTTTCGAGGTTGCGTTGCGCGAGGCGGGGTTCCGCGTACTTGGCGGCGATCACCTCGCCCTGCTCGGTGATGCGCAGCGAGCCTGCGACGGCTCCCGGCGGTTGCGCGAGGATCGCCTCGTAGCTGGGTCCGCCGCCACGCCCGACGGTGCCACCGCGACCGTGGAAGAGGCGCAATCGTATTCCCGTTTTCCGGGCCGCCTCCACCAGGTCGAGCTCGGCCCGGTACAGCGCCCAGTTCGCAGCGAGATACCCGCCGTCCTTGTTGGAGTCGGAGTATCCAAGCATCACTTCCTGCGAGTCGCCCCTCGACGCCACGAGGGCCCGGTAGAGCGGAATCGCGAGGGTCGCCTCGAGCGTGGATGCGCCGTGCTGGAGGTCCTCGATCGTCTCGAAGAGCGGCACGATCCCCACCGGACACGACGGGTTCTCCCCCGGCCCGGGATCGAACAGCCCCACTTCCTTGAGCAGGATCGCCGCCTCGAGCATGTCGCTGACCGAGGTACACATACTGATGATGTAGTTGGGCACCGCTCCGGACCCGAGCGTCCGCACCGCCTCGGCCCCGGCTTCGAGGATGGCGAGCTCCTTGGTGGTCAGTTCGCTGAACTCCGCCTTCGCTGCCGTCAGTGGCCGCCTCGTGGATAGCTCCGCGGTGAGCAACTCGACCCGTTCGTCCTCGGACAGCGACGTGTAGTCGGGATGCACCCCCGCCCAGGCGAGTAGCTCGGCGACCACCGTTTCGTGCACCTCCGAGTTCTGGCGCATGTCGAGGCCCGAGAGATGGAACCCGAACACGTCCACCGATTCGCGGAGGCGGGCGAGGCCGTCGTCGGCGATCGTGCCGTCGCCACCGCGCCGAAGGGACTCGTCGACCACATCGAGTTCGTGGAGCATTTCCCGCGGTGAGTCGTAGGGCGCGAGCCCGAGGTCGAGGGCGTACGCGGGCATCTCCCCGAGGATACGGAGCGCGGTGGCGGTCAGGCGGCCGCGGATCCCGCGGACCGCACGCCGGTACGGCTCGTCGGCACGGAACGGTGAGTCGTCCTGCGAGGCCGCTGCCAGAAGATCGAGGCCGGGAGTGACCGTTACCAGGCGGGCAGACATCGACAGTTCCCGTTCGAGCGTCGCCAGTTCGCACAGATGATGCTCGACGGCGGTTGCGGCGGCGCGGCTCGTCGCCTGCCTTACGACGTCCGCGGTGACGTTGGGATTGCCGTCCCGGTCGCCACCGATCCACGACCCCGGCCGGAGAATAGGTTCCCGCCCGAGATCGGTGTCGGGCCATCGGACTTGGAGGGCGTTGCGGAGTTCGGCATTGATCGCGGGCACGACCTCGAAGAGCGCGGCGTCGTAGTAACGCAGCCCGACTTCGATCTCGTCCTGAATACGCAAGCGGGACAGCCGGATCAGTGCGGTCTGCCACAGGGTAAGGATTTGGCGCCGAAGCCGCACATCGACGTCGGCGATCTCCGACTCGGTGAGCGCGGTCCGCTCCCGGAACCGCATCAACTCAGTGATCCGCGTCTGGGTGTCGAACACCGTCCGTCGACGCGTTTCGGTGGGGTGGGCAGTGATCACCGGTGAGACGAGCGCCCCACGTAGGGCTGTCGCGACCACTTCTCGGTCGAGGTCGGCGGCATCGAGCTTCGCGAACGTGGCCGCGAGAGTGCTGTCGGGAGCTGGTTCGCCCGCTGCCACGTGCACGGCCCGGCGGCGTTCCCGGTGAATGTCCTCGGCGAGATTTGCCAGAAGAGCGAAATGGCTGAAGGCGCGGATGACGGGGATGGTGTCCCCGGTGGCGACGTGCGTGAACATGTCGGCCAGTTCGGCGCGGTCGATTTCCGAACGCCGAACACGGAACGATTCGACCCGGGCCTTCTCCACGAGATCGAAGATGTCGTCGCCGGCCTGTTCGCGGACGATCTGACCGAGAATGCCGCCGAGCAGCCGAATGTCTTCGCGGAGTGGTTCGGTGGCTTCACGGGGGGTTTCGGTCATGCACCCAGTATCAACTGCCACTGCGGGGTCCGCATGATGAAACTGCGGGGTCCGCATGATGAAACTGCGGGGTCCGCATGATGAAACGCGGGGTCCGCGTGGGGAAGGTTGATCAGCCGAACTTGATCTCCAGGCCGATGCCGATGATCGAGATCAACCAGATCAGACCGGTGAAGACGGTGAGGCGGTCGAGGTTCTTCTCGACCACGGTGGAACCGGACAGGCTCGACTGGACGCCGCCGCCGAAGAGGCTGGACAA
Source organism: Rhodococcus sp. MSC1_016 (assembly GCF_023667485.2). Taxonomy (NCBI): domain Bacteria; kingdom Bacillati; phylum Actinomycetota; class Actinomycetes; order Mycobacteriales; family Nocardiaceae; genus Rhodococcus; species Rhodococcus sp. MSC1_016. The sequence goes on along the minus strand of NZ_JAMOZI020000001.1, from coordinate 2,100,893 downwards.
CCCGCCGCCCTTACCGCGGTGCAGGAGCACCAACAGAATCAGCAGCAAGCTGGTGGCAACCAGCAAGATATCCAGGAACAGTTCCATGTCTGTCTACGTCCACCCATCGAGTAGCAACAACTACGACCTCGTACACCCTACAGGCGCTCCGCGCTCGTGCGCCTTTCTGGTAGCGGTGGCTACCAGAAAGGCGCACGAGCGCCGGAGGCGCCTCAGGGCAGGGGGCCGCCGGCAGCGATCGCCGACAGCGTCGCGAACTCGTCGGCCTTGAGTGAAGCGCCGCCCACGAGGGCGCCGTCCACGTCGGACTGCCCGACGATCTCGCCGACGTTCTTGGCGTTGACGCTTCCGCCGTAGAGCACACGGACCGTGGAGGCCACCGCAGGGGTGGCCAGTTCGCCGAGGGCGGCACGGACCGCAGCACACACTTCCTGCGCGTCCGATGCACTGGCGACCCGGCCGGTGCCGATGGCCCACACCGGCTCGTATGCAATGACGACCTTGGCGACGTCTTCGGCGGACAGCCCGGCGAGCGAACCCCGCAACTGTTCGACGTTGTACGCCACGTGCTCGCCGGCCTCACGAATGTTGAGACCCTCACCGATGCAGACGATCGGGGTGAGCCCGTTCTTCAGTGCTGCCTTGGTCTTGGCCAGCACGGTGTCGTTGTCCTCACCGTGCAGGGTCCGACGCTCGGAGTGTCCGACGACGACGAACGTGCACCCCAGCTTGGCCAGCATGGAACCGCTGATCTCGCCGGTGAAGGCACCCGAGTCGTGCGCCGACAGGTCCTGCGCCCCGTAGGTGAGCAGGAGCTTGTCACCCTCGACGAGGGTTTGGACACTGCGGATGTCGGTGAACGGTGGGAGCACCGTCACGTCGACCTTGTCGAAATACTTGTCCGGCAGCGAGAAGGCAATCTTCTGAACCAGCGCGATCGCCTCGAAATGGTTCAGATTCATCTTCCAGTTGCCGGCGATCAGCGGCTTGCGCGCCATCAGCCCTCCAGAACCGAGATGCCGGGCAGGTCCTTGCCCTCGAGGTATTCGAGGGAGGCTCCACCACCAGTCGAGATATGCGAGAAGCCGTCCTCGGGGAGATCCAGCTGACGCACCGCGGCCGCGGAGTCGCCGCCACCGACGACGCTGAAGGCGCCCTTGCCGGTGGCCTCGATGATGGCCTCGGCAACACCCTTGGTGCCCGCCGAGAACTTCTCGAACTCGAACACACCCATCGGGCCGTTCCAGAACACCGTCTTCGCGCTGGTGAGGATCGCCGCGAATCGGCGCACCGACTGCGGTCCGATGTCGAGGCCCATCCAGCCGTCCGGGATCTCGAGTACCGACACGGTCTTGGACTCGGCATCCGCCGAGAAGGAGTCCGCGATCACCACGTCCTGCGGGATGTGAATGACATCGGCGTACCGGTCGAGTAGCCCCTTGCAGGTCTCGATCATCGACTCCTCGCACAGCGAGTTTCCCACCGAGACGCCTTGCGCGGCCAGGAACGTGTAGAACATGCCGCCACCGATGACGAGGGTGTCGACCTTGGGGGCCAGTGCCTCGATCACCGCGAGCTTGTCCGACACCTTCGACCCGCCGAGTACCACCGCGTAGGGCCGTTCGGCGTCCTGGGTCAGCTTGCCGAGCACCTCGACCTCCGCGGCGACGAGTGTGCCCGCGTAATGCGGAAGCAACTTGGCCACGTCGTAGACGGACGCCTGCGCGCGATGGACGACACCGAAGCCGTCGGAGACGAAAGCACCGTCGTCTCCGACAAGCTCGACGAGCGCCTCGGCGAGCTTGGTGCGCTCCGCCTCGTCCTTGCTCGTCTCGCGCGCGTCGAAGCGGATGTTCTCGAGCAGGAGCACGTCGCCGTCGGTGAGACCCTCGGAGCGGGCCAGAGCGTCCTGGCCGACGACGTCCCCGGCGAGCTGGACGTTGCGGCCGAGTACCTCCGCCAGCTTCACTGCCACGGGTGCGAGCGAGAACTTGGGATCGGGTGTGCCGTCGGGACGGCCCAGGTGGGCGGTGACGATGACCTTGGCCCCGGCTTCCGCCAACGCCTTCAACGTGGGGGCGGACGCGATGATGCGGCCGGGATCGGTGATCTTGTCACCGTCGAGCGGAACGTTGAGGTCGGAGCGCACCAGCACGGTGCGACCCTCCACCCCAGCGTTCAGCAGATCCTGGAGAGTCTGAACTGCCACTGTTATTTGACCTTTGCTCAGAGAGACTTGGCGACGAGACCGATGAGGTCGGCCAGGCGGTTGGAGTAGCCCCACTCGTTGTCGTACCAGGACACGACCTTCGCCTGATCCTCGATGACCTTGGTGAGTCCCGAATCGAAGATGGAGGAGTGCGGATCGGTGACGATGTCGGAGGACACGATCGGCGCGTCGGTGTACTTGAGGATGCCCTTGAGCGGTCCCTCGGCCGCAGCCTTCATCGCGGCGTTGATGTCCTCGACGCTCGCCGACTTCTTCAGGTTTGCGGTGAGGTCGGTGACCGAACCCGTGGGGATCGGCACGCGCAGCGCGTAGCCGTCCAGCTTGCCGAGGAGCTGCGGAAGCACGAGGCCGATCGCCTTGGCCGCACCGGTACCGGTGGGAACCACGTTGAGAGCGGCGGCGCGGGCCCGACGCAGGTCGCTGTGCGGGCCGTCCTGCAGGTTCTGGTCCTGGGTGTAGGCGTGAACCGTGGTCATGAGCCCCTTGACGATGCCGAACTCGTCGTCGAGCACCTTGGCGATGGGCCCGAGGCAGTTGGTGGTGCACGAGGCGTTGGAGATGATGTTCTGGCTGCCGTCGTACTTGTCGTCGTTGACGCCCATCACGATGGTGATGTCCTCGCCCTTGGCCGGGGCGGAGATGATGACCTTCTTGGCGCCCGCGTCGAGGTGACCCTTCGCCTTCGCGGCGTCGGTGAAGATACCGGTGGACTCGACGACGACGTCGACGCCCAGGTCACCCCACGGAAGTGCCGCGGGGCCTTCCTTGATCGCGAGAGCCTTGATCTTCTGGCTTCCGACCACGATCGTGTCTTCGCCCTCGAGCGAGACGTCGTGCGGAAGACGGCCCAGGATGGAGTCGTACTTCAGGAGATGCGCGAGCGTTGCGTTGTCCGTGAGGTCGTTGACCGCCACAATCTCGATGTCGGTGGTTCCGAGCGCCTTCTGCGCATCCACCGCCCTGAAGAAGTTACGCCCGATACGGCCGAAACCGTTTACGCCTACCCGGACAGTCACAATCTGCTCCTTTGCGCATGATTCTGGTGTACAGCTCTGCTGCCCCGCACCACTCGAATCCACGTGTGCATGGCCGGGCGCGAGGGTCCATCGGTCGATGTGTTTCTTACCCTAGTGCTCAGGATCGCCCGGCGCGCACTCCACCCACGCCCAGCACAGTCCCGCACTCGGGCATGCGGGCCGGACAGCTACGCGTCGTCGAGAAGGTCTGCGGTGACGGCCGACTCGGTGTCGGGGATCCCGGTTTCCTTGGCTTTGCGGTCCGCCATGGACAAAAGACGCCGAATCCGCCCTGCGACAGCGTCCTTCGTCATCGGCGGGTCGGCGAGCTGGCCGAGCTCTTCCAGCGACGCCTGACGGTGCTCGACGCGCAGATGCCCGGCCGCCGCCAGGTGGTCCGGCACCTCGTCGCCCAAAATCTGGAGTGCCCGCTCGACGCGGGCTGCGGCTGCCACTGCCGCACGGGCGGAGCGCCGCAGGTTCGCGTCGTCGAAGTTGGCCAGCCGGTTGGCGGTGGCCCGAACCTCACGGCGCATCCGGCGTTCTTCCCACACGAGGCGGGTGTCCTGCGCCCCCATCCGCGTGAGCAGAGCCCCGATGGCCTCGCCGTCGCGAATGACGACACGGTCGGTGCCGCGGACTTCTCGTGCTTTCGCCGAGATCCCGAGCCGGCGAGCAGCGCCGACGAGTGCGAGCGCGGCCTCCGGACCGGGGCAGCTGACTTCGAGTGCCGAGGATCGTCCCGGTTCGGTGAGCGAGCCGTGCGCGAGGAACGCACCTCGCCACGCCGCCTCGGCATCGGCGACACTGCCGCCGACGACCTGGGCCGGTAGACCGCGCACCGGACGTCCCCGCAGGTCGAGGAGCCCGGTTTGACGGGCGAGGGCCTCACCCTCCTTCGCGACACGCACGATGTACCGCGACGACTTCCGGAGTCCCCCGGCGCTGAGGACATGGACGTCGGCGCTGTAGGTGAACAGGTCGAAAATTTCCCGGCGCAGTCGCCGAGCCGTGGAACCGAGGTCGACCTCGGCCTCCACCACCACACGGCCACCGACGATGTGCAATCCCCCGGCGAACCGCAGCAGCGACGAAACCTCGGCCTTCCGGCAACTCACATGAGTGACGACGAGACGACTGAGTTCGTCTTTGACCTCTGCTGTCATTGCCACGAAGCGCTCTCCCTTTCCTCTGGTGTCTCGGCCACAACGCTCCCCCGAGACCCCGGGTCGGGGCCGCTCCAGAGCTGTTCGAGAACGGACGCAAGTTTGCCTGCATGGTGCGTGTGGGTGCCGTGTTCCGACACGTCGGCGTAGACGACGCGGGCCCGGAACTGCTCCGCGGCGCGGTCGAGGTGCTCGCGTTCCCGGCCCGGGGGGACGGACGCGGAATCGACGACCACGAAGTCGACGGTGAGCCCTGGTGCGTGCCGGGACAGCACGTGTAAGTGCCGTTCCGTGGAGAAACCTGCGGTCTCACCGGGCTCCGGTGCGAGGTTGAGCACCAGCACCTTCCGGGCGACGGTCGCGATCAGGGTGTCGAGAAGTTCGGGTACCAGGACGTGCGGAATGACACTGGAAAACCACGATCCCGGACCGAGGACCACCATGTCGGCGGCCTCGATCGCTCGCACCGCGTCGGGACATGCCGGTGGGTTCGCGGGCAGCAACCGAACGCGCCGCACCTTGCCCGGGGTGGTCGCGACCGCGACCTGCCCGCGGATGCAGCGGCTGACTCGCGGGTCGGCCTCGAGGCCTTGCACGTCGGCTTCGATATCGAGTGCGATCGGCGACATCGGCAGCACCCGGCCGTCGATGCGGAGCAACCGGGCGAGTTCGTCCAAAGCGGCAACGGGGTCGCCGAGGACTTCGGTCAGGCCGGCCAGCATGAGATTTCCCACCGAATGCCCGGCCAGAGCGCCGATACCCCCGAACCGGTGCTGGATGGTGTCCGTCCAGTCCTGCACGTCCGGGTCGTCCGCAGCGAGCGCCGCCAGCGCCATCCGAAGATCTCCGGGCGGGATGACGCCCAGTTCCGCGCGCAGGCGACCCGACGAACCCCCGTCGTCCGCGACGGTGACGACGGCAGTGACGTTCCGGCTGAGCCGGCGCGCCGCACTCAGCGTGGCGAAAAGCCCATGACCTCCACCGAGCGCGACCACTGCGGGGTAGGCGTGCTCCGCCGTCATTCGCGCCCCAGATCACGGTGAACGACACGCACGCCGAGACCGGAGTCGTTTCCGAGCCGGCCTGCCAAGGCCTCGGACATCGCGACACTGCGATGCTTACCGCCGGTGCAACCCACCGCGATGGTCATGTAGCGCTTCCCCTCCCGACGATATCCCGCGATCGTCAGATCCAGCAGATGGTGATAGGTGGTCAGATAGTCGTCCGCGCCGTCCTGCGACAACACGTAGTCCCGCACGTCCGAGCTCTGCCCCGTGTGCGGGCGCAGTTCGGGGATCCAGTGCGGATTGGGAAGAAACCGGACGTCGCAGACCAAGTCCGCGTCCATCGGAAGACCGTACTTGAAACCGAACGACTGAACCGTCACCTGCATCGTGCGGTGCTCGGCGTCCCCGAAGGCGTCCTCGATCTTCTGCCTCAGCTGGTGCGCGGCGAGGGACGAGGTGTCGATCACCAGATCCGCGGCGGCCTTGACCTTGGCGAGTTGGTCGCGCTCGGCGGCGATGCCCTCGGACAGGGTGCCCTGGGCGCCGCCCCCGGACAGCGGATGACTTCGCCGCACCTGCTCGAAGCGGCGCACCAACACCTCGTCGGACGCATCGAGGTACAGCACCCGGGTGTGCACCGGCTTGCACTCCAGCTCGGTGAGAACCCAGCCGAGGTCTCCGGTGAACAGCCTGCTGCGCACGTCGATGACCACCGCGAGGCGTTCGAGTCGCGAATCGGATTCCAGACTCAGATCCACCATGCGGGAGATCAGTTCCGGTGGCAGATTGTCGGCGACGTACCACCCGAGGTCTTCGAGAACCTTCGCGGCGGTTTGCAGTCCCGCCCCCGAAAGCCCGGTGACGAGAAGGAAGTCCATCGGCCGAACCGTGGGTGGACGGTCGCTCTGCGCGTGCTGATCGTTCACTCGACACCTGTCCGTTGCGAAGCGTGTAGCCCTACTGTGTCGCGCTGTGCCGGCGGCTCCTGCTCTGCGGCCAGGTCCTGCTGTGCTGCCAAGTCGTGCCGGATGTCTGCGCCGTTCTCTTCTGTGCTGCCGGTTCCATTGCGATCGGGTTCATCATCCCCCACTCCCGCCACCGCCGCAGACGGTTCCCCGGCCCCGAGGGCGCTGAGGACGGCCTTCGCCGTGGTCGTGCCGATCCCGGGCACCGCCGTGATCTCCTCGACAGTGGCCTGCTTGAGGCGGGCGACGGAGCCGAAATGGGTGACCAGCGCCTTGCGGCGGGTATCGCCGAGACCGCGTACGGAGTCGAGTGCCGATGCCGTCATCCGCCGCGAGCGCTTGCTGCGGTGGAAGGTGATGGCGAACCGGTGCGCTTCGTCCCGCACCCGCTGCAGGAGGTACAGGGACTCACTGGTCCGGGGCAGGATCACCGGATCCTCCTCCCCGGGTACCCAGACCTCTTCGAGTCGCTTGGCCAGCCCGATCACCGCGACATCGGTGATCCCGAGTTCTTCGAGAACGGCGGATGCGGCCGCCACCTGCGGCGCACCCCCGTCCACCACGAAAAGGTTCGGCGGGTACGCAAACCGTCGCGGACGCCCGGTCTGAGGGTCGATCGCCGCCTCGGGTGCGAGATCGCCGCCTTCGGAGCCTTCCCCCGCCGCCTCGGCCTCCGCCCTCAGCACACCGACGTCGCGGTTGTGCCGCAGGAAACGCCTGCGGGTGACCTCGGCGATACTCGCGACGTCGTCGGAGCGGCCGTCACCGGCGGCCTCCTTGATCGCGTAGTGGCGGTAGTCGGACTTGCGGGGCAAGCCGTCCTCGAAGACGACGAGTGATGCCACGACGTCCGTGCCCTGCACGTGGCTGATGTCGACACACTCGATGCGCAGGGGCGCGGAATCCAGATCGAGAGCCTCCTGGATGCCCTGCAGTGCAGCCGACCGGGAGGTGAAGTCACCAGCGCGTCGCAGCTTGTGTTGCGCCAGCGCCTCCTGCGCATTGCGCTGCACCGTCTCGGCGAGGGCCTTCTTGTCGCCGCGCTGCGGCACTCGCACCCGGACTCCTGATCCACGCAACCCGCTCAGCCACTCCTGCACCTGCTCGGTGTCGTGTGGCAGTACCGGGACGAGCACCTCTCGCGGGACGCCGTTGCTTTCGCTCTCGCCGTCGGCGCCGCCCGCCAGCGCCGCCTGCTCGCCGTAGAACTGAGTGAGGAACTGCTCGACGAGAAGCGGTAGGTCCGAGCCCGCCTCGGAATCGACCGTTGCCCAGTCGATGACGTCTCCGGCTTTCTCGACCACCCAGCCGCGCTGCCCGCGGACCCGGCCACCGCGCACGTGGAACACCTGGACCGCCGCTTCGAGTTCGTCGGTCGCGAAGGCGACGAGGTCGGCATCGGTGCCGTCGCCGAGCACCACCGCCTGCTTCTCGAGTGCCCGCCGTAGCGCGCCGACGTCGTCACGCAGCCGCGCCGCCAACTCGAAGTCCAGCTCTTCGGACGCCTTCTGCATGCGTGCCTCGAGCTCGCGGACCAGCTTGTCGGTGCGGCCGGACAGGAAGTCGCAGAAGTCCTCCACGATCTGTCGGTGTTCCGCCGCCGACACGCGCCCCACACAAGGCGCCGAGCACTTGTCGATATAGCCGAGCAGACAGGGCCTGCCGATCTGGTTGTGCCGCTTGAACACTCCGGCCGAACATGTCCGGGCCGGGAACACGCGCAGCAGCAGATCCAGGGTCTCGCGGATAGCCCAGGCGTGGGAGTAGGGACCGAAATACCGCACCCCTTTACGACGGGGACCGCGGTAGACGAACAACCGCGGGAACTCCTCGTTCAACGTGACCGCGAGCACCGGGTAGGTCTTGTCGTCGCGGTACCGGACGTTGAACCGCGGATCGAACTCCTTGATCCAGTTGTATTCGAGCTGGAGTGCCTCCACCTCGGTGCTCACCACGGTCCACTCGACGCTGCCCGCCGTGGTGACCATCTGACGGGTACGCGGATGCAGCGTCGTGACGTCGGCGAAATAGGAGTTCAACCGCGAACGAAGACTCTTCGCCTTCCCCACGTAGATGACCCGGCCGTGCGGATCGCGGAACTTGTATACCCCCGGCGCCACCGGAATCGTTCCGGTCGCGGGGCGATATGTCGAAGGATCGGGCACCCCTCCACGTTAGTCGGCGCCACCGACCAACCCCGCATCCGCGACGGCCGGAACAGGCCGGCCCGTCAGGACGGTGCGTACTCCGACACGAGGTCACGGAAGCGGTGCACGGCGTCCACCGCGTAGTCGCGGTCGTTCGACTGGATCGCCATCACGGGAACGTATTCGTCGTCGGGGAGTTCTATCCGCGCCCATGCCGCGCCGTCGGGAAACGAGAGTCCCTCGTACAGGTCCCAATCGACGATCCGTTCGCCCAGGACGTTGCGGACAGCGATGCCGCGGGGGCCGACGCGCAACCGCGGACGTGTGAGCAGAAGCACCGCCCCGGCGAGCAGACACCCGATGCCGACGAAGGCCACCTGATCCGCGAGCCGGAAGTAGACGCCCGTCGAATCACCGCGCAGGAGAATGGCGAACGTCACGTGTAGGACGACCATGAGAATCGCCACGCCGATCGCGTACCGACTCGACTTGCGTGGTCGCGAGACGAACTGCCACTCGGTTTCCGAAGAGGTCATGCGAGCGCATCTTCCGTTCGTTCCCGGCGCAGGCGCGCCAGGGTGACCGCAGTGTCGAGCGCCGCAGCGCACGCCTGCCCGCCCTTGTCCTCCACCGCACCGGGCAGGCCGCTCCGGTCGATCGCCTGCTGTTCGGTATCGGTGGTGAGAACACCGTTGCCGACGGGAGTGCTCTCGTCGAGGGACACCCTCGTCAGGCCGGCGGTCACCGCGTCGCAGACGTACTCGAAGTGCGGGGTTCCGCCGCGGATCACGACACCGAGGGCTACCACGGCGTCATGAGTGCGGGCCAGTTCCTGGGCTACCACCGGCAGTTCGATCGCACCGGCCACGCGCACGAGGGTGACTTTCTTCACCTTCGCGTCCGCGGCGACCCGCTGGGCACCGGCAATCAGCGCCTCCGAGATCTCCGCGTGCCAGCTTCCCGCCACGATCGCCAGCTCGAGGTCCTGAGCCTCACCGAGTTGCAGGTCGGGCAGACCTTCACCACTCACAGCAGCTCTCCCGCTTCGAAGTCGTCGAGCCCGATCAGGTCGTGCCCCATCCGGTCGCGCTTGGTGCGCAAGTACGTCAGGTTCTCGGCGTTCGCGCGCAGCGGCATCGAGACACGCTCGGTGATCTGGAGCCCATAACCGTCGAGACCGACCCGCTTGGCCGGATTGTTCGTAAGCAGCCGCATCGACGAGATGCCGAGATCGACCAGGATCTGCGCACCGATCCCATAGTCGCGGGCATCTGCCGGCAGACCCAGCTCGAGATTGGCGTCGACGGTGTCCGACCCGGCGTCCTGCAACTGGTAGGCCTGCAGCTTGTGCATCAGTCCGATGCCGCGACCTTCGTGCCCCCGCATGTAGAGCACCACGCCGCGACCTTCCTGCGCCACCATGTCCAGCGCGGCGTCGAGCTGGGGACCGCAGTCGCAGCGCAGCGACCCGAACACGTCACCGGTGAGGCACTCCGAGTGCACCCGCACCAGGACGTCGCTGCCGTCACCGTCGGGACCCGGCAGGTCGCCGCGGACGAGCGCGACGTGCTCGACGTCGTCGTAGATGCTCCGGTATCCGACGGCGGTGAACTCGCCGTGCCGGGTGGGGATCCGTGCGGCCGCGACGCGTTCGACGTGCTTTTCGTGCTTGCGACGCCAGGCGATGAGATCGGCGATGGAGATCAGCGCGAGATTGTGGTCGTCGGCGAAGACCCGCAACTCGTCGGTCTGGGCCATGTGGCCCTCGTCCTTCTGGCTGACGATCTCGCAGATCACGCCCGCAGGCCGGAGGTCGGCCATCCGGGCCAGGTCGACGGCGGCCTCGGTGTGGCCGGGGCGGCGCAGCACCCCGCCCTCCTTGGCGCGCAGCGGCACGACGTGGCCGGGACGGGTGAAGTCCTGGGCTCCGCTGGACGGGTCGGCGAGCAACCGCATAGTGGCGGCGCGGTCGGATGCGGAGATCCCGGTTCCGATGCCCTCACGGGCGTCGACGGTCACCGTGTACGCCGTGCCGTGCTTGTCCTGATTGGTGGCGTACATCGGGGGCAGACCCAGCCGGTCGCAGTCCGCACCGTCGAGGGGCACACACAGGTAGCCGGAGGTGTATCGAACCATGAAGGCAACCAACTCGGGGGTGGCCTTCTCCGCCGCGAAGATGAGGTCTCCCTCGTTCTCCCGGTCTTCGTCGTCGACGACGACGACAGCCTTGCCTGCGGCGATATCCGCAACGGCGCGCTCGATACTGTCGAACCTGGTCACGTGCTCGGTCTCCAAAGTCTTGACTTACGCATCTTCGAATACAGCAATCGCATCCGTCGGATGCTTCTCAACAGTACGACTCAGCGGCCGGCGGCTTGCAGGCGCTCCACATACTTGGCGATCACGTCGACCTCCAGATTGACGGGTGTGCCGACCGGCGCCGCTCCCAGTGTGGTCAGGTTCAGCGTGGTGGGGATCAGCGAGATTTCGAAATACTCGTCGCCGCGCTCCCCGCCGAGCGCCGACACGGTCAGCGATACCCCGTCGACCGTGATCGATCCCTTCTCCACTACATACTTCGAGATCGCGTCGGGCAGAGCGATCCGCACCACTTCCCAGTTGTCGGACGGGTTCCGGCTGATGATGTGACCGGTACCGTCGACGTGCCCCTGAACGAGGTGACCGCCGAGCCTGCTGTTCAGCGCTGCCGCCCGCTCGAGGTTGACCCGGCTCCCGACATCGATCTTCTGCAGACTCGACCGGTTCAAGGTCTCCTGCATGACGTCGGCCGTGAACGACCCGTCGGCGAGCACTTCGACGACGGTGAGGCACACACCGTTCACGGCAATCGAGTCTCCGTGCGACGCATCGGAAGTGACCACCGGACCGCGGACGGTAAACCGTGCGGCGTCGGCCAGCTCTTCCTTGGCGACGACCTCACCCAATTCTTCGACGATTCCGGTGAACACGGTGGCTACTCCTCGTTTTCAGGGCTGACAGTGATATTCAGGGCTTGCTGGACAGGGCGGGGTGCTCCGACAGTGCCGGAATCAAACTCAACAACAAATCGGGGCCGATTGTTTCGACGGACTCGTGGTGGAACCGCAGTGCGCCGTCGATCGTGGACACCCCCGCCTCCGACACCGCGGGCCTGCCGGCACCGAGTACCAGCGGAGCGAGGTAGGCCTGGATCCGGTCGACCCGGCCTGCGGCAAGGAAGGCACCCGCCAACCGGGGCCCACCTTCGAGCAGAACGTCGGTGTACTCGGCGAGGGCGGCGACGACGTCGTTCACATCGTGGGTGCGGAGCAGCAGCGTGGGCGCCGAGTCGTCGAGAACCCGAGCACGCGCCGGAAGCTCGGTCCGGCCCACGACCACGCGCAGCGGTTGGTGGGCCGCGAGGGACCCGTCGGGCAGCCGAGCAGTCAGCCGGGGGTCGTCGGCGAGCACGGTCCCCGTGCCGACCACGATCGCGTCGAGCTTCGCGCGGTCGGCGTGGACCCGCGCCCGGGCGTCGGGACCGGTGATCCACTTGCTGGTTCCATCAGCTGCGGCACTACGGCCATCGAGGGTCGCCGCGTATTTCCAGGTGATGTGCGGACGGCCGGTGCGTTGCCGGTGCAGCCAGGCCCGGAGCGGCCCGCGCTCGACTTCCTGGGCGCGCAGTCCGGAGGCGACGGCGACGCCGGCGGCCGCGAGAGTTTCGGCGCCACCGGCCGCCTCGGGGTTGGGATCAGCCACCGCATAGTGGACGGCCACGACCCCGGCCTCGATCAGCGCGGTGGAGCAGGGCCCCGTGCGGCCGTGGTGGTTACACGGTTCCAGAGTGACCACGACCGTGCCTCCGCGCGCCGCGTCACCCGCCTCCCGCAACGCCACGACCTCGGCGTGGGGACCGCCCGGGGGCTGGGTCATTCCCACCCCGGCGATACGCCCGCCGGCGTCGAGCACGACAGCACCGACCGCGGGATTGGGGCTGGTGAAACCACGGGCCGACTCCGCGGCGCCGATGGCGATCAGCATCGCGGCGTCGAGGTCTGCGGCGGAATTCTCGTGGGGCACGTTCACGGCGCGGCTGGGCCGTTACCGCGAGATGCTCAGGTGCGGAGAGGCTTTGGCCGCACTGGCTCGGAGCGCCTGCACCGCTTCGGCGGGATCGGAGGCGCCGTACACGGCGGACCCGGCGACGAAGCAGTCGACTCCCGCCTCGGCGGCGGCCTCGACGGTGTCGGCGTTGATGCCGCCGTCGATCTCCACGATCAGCGTCAGCTCACCCGAGTCGACCAGACGGCGTACTGCCTTCGCCTTGGACAACACCTCCGGGATGAAGGACTGTCCGCCGAATCCGGGCTCCACGCTCATGACGAGAAGCGTGTCGAAATCCTTCAAGATTTCCAGGTAGGGCTCGATCGGCGTTCCCGGCTTCACACTGAGTCCTGCTTTAGCGCCGGCCGCCCGAATGTCGCGGGCCACCGACCGCGGGTCGTCGGTGGCTTCGGCGTGGAAGGTCACGTTGTGTGCGCCGGCTTCGGCGTAGGGCGGTGCCCAGCGTCCCGGGTCGTCGATCATGAGGTGGCAGTCGAGCGGAATGTCCGTCGCCGCGAGCAGGCTCTTCACCACGGGAAGACCGAGCGTGAGGTTCGGGACGAAATGCGCGTCCATCACGTCGACATGAAGCCAGTCGGCACCGGCGACCGCGGTCGCCTCCTCGGCGAGACGAGCGAAATCTGCAGACAGGATGGACGGTGCGATCATCGGGGTTGCCACGCGCCGGAGTTTAGTCGCACGCGGAAATGTCGCGGACCACGCGGTCGGACCACGCGAGAAACGTCGTCGCCCGCCGTCACGATTCCGCCATACTGGGGCCATGGCGACCTGGGCGGACGTGGTGGACATCGGGAGGTCATTGCCCGCAGTGGAGGAAAGCACGTCCTACCGGACCCCGGCGCTGAAAGTGGCCGGCAAGCTGATCGCGAGACACCGCACGGAGTCGGACGGCGGGCTCATGGTGGTGTGCGGTCTCGACGAGAAGGCCGCTCTCCTCGAGGAGGGAAACGCTTTCTACACCACCCCCCACTACGACGGGTACGGCGCGATTCTGGTCCGTCTCGACGAGGTCGGCCTCGACCAACTCACGGAGCTTCTGCAGGATGCTTGGCGGATCAAGGCCTCTGCTCGGCTCCGCAAGCAGGTCGACCGTCCCTGATCGCCGAGTCCGGGGGGGATCGTAGGGCGTGGTGCGACGCCGGCGCGAAACCCGGTACGCAGACTCAGACCCCCAGCTTGAGACCCGCTCCCGCGTCGACGCGGAGCTGCTGTCCGGTGACGAACCGCGACTCGTCGGACGAGAGGTATACCACCGCGTGGGAAATATCCTCGGGCTCCACCCACGGCGTCGGCATCGCCTGCATGAAGGGGAACGTCACCTTCGCGTCTTCGGCCGTCGGGTTCTCGAGGTCGGGCCGGAACGTGCGGAACATCGGCGGGCTCTGGAGCATGTCCGTGTTGCAGTTGGTGGGATGGATGGCGTTGACGCGAATGGACTTCGGGCCCAGGGTGAGCGCCAGCGAATGCGTGTAGGTCTGCAGCATCTTCTTGGCCAGACCGTATCCGTCTCCGCCCGGCCCCTGGAGTGCCTGCTGACCGTTGAGGCCGGTCTGGGGGACGAGGCCGGCGACCGAACCGGTGGCGATGATCGACGCGCCACCGCCGAGATGCGGCAGAGCGACGTGGATGGTGTTGACCACACCCACGAAGTCGACGTCGAATGCGTCCACGAATCCTTCGACCGGCACATCGTTGCCGAGTGGGGCGATACCCGCGTTGGCGACCACCACGTCGAGCCGCCCGAGTCTGGCGACGGCGGCGTCGAGTTCCCGTTTCAGCGCCGCGCGATCACGCACGTCGACCTTCGCCGTGACCACGCGACGTCCCGCCTTCTCGACGAGCTTCCCGGTCTCTTCCAGATCGGCCGGCGTCGCGAGGGGATACCCGTTCGATGCAATGTCCTCGCAGAGGTCGAAAGCGATGATGTCGGCGCCCTCGTCGGCGAGGTGGACGGCATGACTGCGCCCCTGCCCCCGTGCTGCGCCGGTGATCAGAACTACTTTCCCCGCTACCCGATTCATCGTGAGTCCTCCACTCGCTTGTGACAGACGACCTTCGTCGCGAGAAAAGTAGAACACGTTTTAGCACAAATGGGAACAGGTTCTAGTTATCTGAACGAGCGTCCGATCACGGTCACTCCATCGGCTTCCGCAGCGCAGCGAGAAACATTGCGTCGGTGCCGTGACGGTGCGGCCACAGTTGCACACTCGTACCGTCACCGAGTCCCGGAACGCCCGGGACCAGTGCCCTCGTGTCGAGCGCTGTCACGCCATAGCGACGTACCGCATCCGCCACCACCGCCACTGTCTCCGACAGGTGCGGAGAACACGTCGAATACACGACGACACCACCCGGGCGCACCAACCCCAGCGCCGAGGCGAGCAGTTCCCGCTGCAATTTCGCCAGACCGGCCACATCGGACGGCTGCCGACGCCAGCGTGCCTCGGGGCGGCGCCGCAGGGCACCGAGACCGGTGCACGGCGCGTCGACCAGGATTCGGTCGTAACCACCGGCAAGCCCGGGATCGCGCCCGTCCGCGACATGCACGTCGACCGGGAGTTCCCGCGTCGTCTTACGAATGAGGTCGGCGCGGTGCGCCACCGGCTCCACCGCATCGAGTCGCCCGCCCTCGATACCTGCGAGTGCGCCGAGAAGCGCGGCTTTACCACCAGGTCCGGCACAGAGATCGAGCCAGCGCCCGCCGTCCGATCCCTCGAGTGGGGCCAGGGCGAGTGCCCGGGCCACCAGCTGACTGCCCTCGTCCTGCACACCGGCCAGACCCTCGCGCACAGCGTCGAGCTGACCCGGGTCGCCACCGTCGAGATACACCGCATACGGCGAGTACCGGCCGATCTCTCCCCCGGTGACCAGAGCCAATTCTTCCGCCGAGATCTCACCCGGACGCGCGACGAGGTGAACGGCCGGACGGGAATCGTCGGCGATCAGGGCATCCCCGAGTTCGCCGGCGTCGGGCCCCAGCGCGTCCGCGAACACCTGCGCGATCCAGGCCGGGTGCGCATGCTCGAAGGCCAGCCGCCCGATCGGGTCGGACGGCGCCAACCGCTCCACCCACTCCGCTTCCGACCGCTCCGACACCCTGCGCAACACGGCGTTGACGAACCCGGCCTTGCCCGGACCCGCCTCTGCGCGTACGAGGTCGACGGAGGTGGCGACGGCGGCGTGCGGGGCCACCCGCGTACGGAGAAGCTGGTAGGCGCCCAGTTGGAGCACATCCAGCAGAGGGCCGTCGACCTCCTCGATCGGGCGGCCCGCACAGTCCGCGATGACCGCGTCCAGCAGTCCCCGCGCTCGCGCCGCACCGTAGGCCAATTCCGTGGCCAGCGCGGCGTCCCGGCCGTCGAGTCGCCGTTCCCGCAGCAGTCCGGGGAGGACCAGGTTCGCGTAGGCGTCCCGTTCACGCACTGCCCGCAACACGTCACGCGCAGCGAGCCGAGGCTGGTCCAGACCCGCTTGGGCGGCGTCGGGCCGACGTGCCTGGCGCGGCCGATTGTTGCTCGCGCCTGTTCCTGCCCTCTTGCCGCGTGCGGGTCTTCTCGAGTCGCTCACTGTGCCCGTACCTTCGCGTCGAGTCGTGCGCCCCGCGCCCAGTCGAGAGCGGACATCTGTTTTTTTCCTTGAGGTTGGATCCGGTCCAGCCGGACTGCCACCGTGGAGGTTCCGACGAGGAATTCGCTCTTGGTCACGGAGATTTCTCCGGGCTCGAGCCTGTCGTCGGTGAGGGTGAGCGGGCCGACCTTGACGCGCACGTCCCCGATCGTCGTCCATGCTCCCGGTGCGGGTGTCACCGAGCGGACATGCCGATCGATCACCACAGCTGTTCTGTCCCAACGGATTCGGGCTTTCTCCACGGTCACCTTGGGTGCATACGAGACGCCGTCCCCCGGCTGCGGAACCGCGGTGATCGTGCCGTCTGCCAATCCGTCGAGAACGGATTCGAGGAGAACCGCCCCGCTGTCGGCCAATCGGCCGAGAAGGTCACCCGCGGTATCGGTACCGCGGATTCGCTCGGTCACGATCCCGTACACCGGGCCCGTATCCATTCCAGCCTCGAGCCGGAAGGCGCTGGCGCCCGTCATGTCGTCGCCGGAAGCGATTGCCGCCTGCACCGGCGCCGCACCCCGCCAGGCGGGCAGCAGCGAGAAGTGCAGGTTGACCCAGCCGAGGGCCGGAACGTCCAGCGCCTTCTGCGGAAGCAACGCACCGTAGGCGACGACGGGAGCACACTCGGGTGCCAGGTCGGTCAGTCGTGCGAGGAACTCCGGATCGGAGGGTCGCTCGGGCGTGAGCACCTCGATACCGTGCGCGTCCGCAAGGGCACCGATCGGCGATCGGACTACCTTCCGCCCTCGCCCGGCCACCGCGTCCGGCCGCGTGATCACGGCGACCACCTCGTGACGGGCGGAACGGATGAGTCGCTCGAGAGACGGCACAGCGGGTTCGGGTGTACCGGCGAAGACTAGGCGCACGTCGGCGACCCACACAGCTGACGACGGACCGCGGTGCGGGCCGAAACGATACTCACGAAAAAAGCTCCCCTTGGGTCGACGGTGTGACGACCAGTCTAGGGAGTCGTGCGCCTCACGATGACACTGCGATGCGCAACCACGACAAACCGGCGGGCTCCAGGAAAATGTCGCGGCACGATGTCGAAATCGCGAGCGCAGCTCCGTCCCAGGGTTGAAATACGGCCACAATGGGCCCTACACCACACCGAGGAGAAGACGATGGCCAAGTACCTGCTGCTCAAGCACTACCGAGGCGCACCGGCACCGGTCAACGACGTACCGATGGATCAGTGGACGCCAGAGGAGGTTTCGGCCCACATGCAGTACATGGAGAACTTTGCCGCTCGGATCGAAAGCACCGGCGAATACGTCGACAGTCAGGCACTGTCACCGGAAGGCACGTTCGTCCGGTACGACGGCGAGGGGCGTCCGCCGGTGACCGACGGCCCGTTCGCGGAGACCAAGGACCTGATCGCGGGCTGGATGGTGATCGACGTCGAGACCCGCGAGCGGGCGCTCGAACTCGCCGGTGAATTGTCTGCAGCTCCGGGCGCGGGCGGGAAGCCGATCCACGAGTGGCTCGAGGTGCGCCCGTTCCTGACCGAGCCGCCCACAATCACGGAGTGACCGAGGTGGACGCGGTCGTGCTGCGGACCCTCACCCCCACGGTGATCGGGATCCTCGTCCGCCGCGGAGCCGACTTCGCGGCGGCCGAGGACGCCGTGCAGGACGCTCTGGTGGAAGCGGTGCGCGTGTGGCGGGCCGATCCGCCGCGAGATCCCCAGGGCTGGCTGATCACCGTCGCCTGGCGCAAGTTCCTCGACGCCACCCGCACCGATACCTCCCGGCGCCGACGCGAGGCGCTCGTCGAGGTGGAGCCCGTACCGGGCCCGGCACCGTCGGTCGACGACACACTCCAGCTGTACTTCCTGTGCGCGCATCCTTCCCTGGCACCGGCGTCGGCCGTCGCGCTCACGTTGCGCGCGGTCGGCGGCCTGACCACGCGTCAGATCGCGCAGGCTTACCTCGTACCCGAGGCGACGATGGCCCAGCGGATCACGCGGGCCAAGCGGACCATCTCGAAAGTCCGGTTCGACCAGCCCGGTGACGTCGCCACGGTGCTGCGTGTGCTCTACCTCGTCTTCAACGAGGGTTACTCCGGCGATGTCGACCTCGCCGCGGAGGCGATCCGGCTCACCCGCCAACTGGCGGCCGAGGTCAGGCACGAGGAGGTGGCGGGCCTGCTCGCGCTGATGCTGCTCCACCACGCCCGACGCCTGGCACGGACCGCCGCCGACGGTAGCCTCGTGCCTCTCGCCGATCAGGACCGCAGTCTGTGGGACACCCGCCTGATCGCCGAGGGCATCGACGTGCTGCAGGCAGCCCTCGCCCGCGACCGATTGGGCGAGTTTCAGGCCCAGGCCGCCATCGCCGCGCTCCACGCCGATGCCCGGACCGCCGAGGAGACCGACTGGGTGCAGATCGTCGAGTGGTACGACGAACTGGTGCGCCTCACCGACAGCCCGGTAGCGCGCCTCAATCGGGCTGTCGCAGTCGGCGAGGCCGACGGTCCGCGGGCCGGCCTGGCTGCCCTCGCGGAGATCGACCCCGCCCTGCCCCGGTACGCCGCCGTCGCGGCATACCTCCACGAGCGGGACGGTGACACCGTGACCGCTGCACGGCTCTACGCCGACGCTGCCCGATCGGCGTCCAGCCTCGCCGAACGCGACCACCTCACGCGACAGGCGGCACGCCTCAACGCGCAAAAGCGCCGGTGATCCCCGGCGACAGGCCCCACTCGCGTCTGGGATTTCAGAAGTTACTGTCGACGACTACCTGGGGAATGTCCGCGCCGATCGGAACGAACTCGCATCGCGCAATCGGAATGGCGTTGGGGTCCAGAGCCGTTCGTATGAGATCCAACGCGAACGGATCGTACGGTGCCCGGAAATGCCCCGACCCGTCCTGCGGACACAGGTCCTGGATGACGAGGTTCACCGCCCCGTCGCCGTGCAGCGCCATGTTGGAATACGGCTGGATCATTTCGTCGTAGCGCGAACTGACGGTGGTGTAGGAGACACCGGGAACCGTGTCGCCGCCGGCATTCAGTTCGGTCATGAACGGTGAACCCTGCATCTGCTGACCGACCGCCACAGAGGTGAGCTCGGTGACCACGTCCGGCCCACCGGGGAGCGCCTGGAACATCGGGGCGAGCCCGAACATCACACCGCCGTAACTGGGGGACGCGAGCCCTACCCACTGGTCGACGAAGCGCGCACCACCGAGCTTGTTCACGTAGTACCGGCTGACATTCGCTCCTTGCGAGTATCCGACCACGTCGACTTTTTCCGCACCCGTCGACTCGCGGACCTGGGCGACGAATCGGCCGAATTCTCCGGCGCTGTCGACGATGTCTTCGGTGCCGTGCGTGTCGGCGCCGGGTTTGCCGCCGTAATTGAGGGCGAAGACGCAGTATCCGTCCGCCGCGAGCAAGGGGGACAACGCCGCCCAGTCGGTGTAGGCGCTGGCGTCGGTGCCATGCGCGAGAACGACGGGCTCGGGATGCTCGGGCGCGGGCGTACAGGAGAAATCGTTCGATCCGGCGGGAGCGCTGCCCGGATGCGCTTTCGCGTACGCGGCGGCCGCGCTGCGCGCGCTCTGCGGGACCCCGACACCCGCGGGCACTTCGAGTCTCGACGCCGGAACGTCTTCGGCCTGGGCTGTGGTCAGCCCGGCGGAAGACAGCAAGGCAACACAAGCAGCGACCGTGACAACACCTCGAAGGTTCATGATCTCTCCCCGACACCGCGGCTATTCCCTGTGAACTTTCCCAGAGTGTGCCCGTGGTGTCGCGACGAGAGTGGGACCCTGCGCGCGGTGTGTCGCTAGGAGTCGGCGCTCTTCGTGTCGCCGGAGTCCTGTTCGTCCTCCGCGAGAAGCCGGTACAACGCACGCCGGGTTTCGGTGAGAATTTCTCCGGCGCGCCGGATCTGGTCCTCATTCCCTACAGCGGCGACCTGCCCTGCCGCGCCCATGAGCTGCCCGATCAGGCCGCGCAGGTCTTCCGCCGGCCGGCCGACACTCTCGCGGACGTCGTCCCAGGGGGTGCCGAGCTCAGCGGTGTTCGCCTCGACGAACGTCTTCCCTTCCTCGGTCAGTCGAGCGGTCTTGCGTCCCGCGACCTTCTCGATGAGAACGAGCCCCTCGTCCTCGAGCTGAGACAGTGCGGGGTAGATCGATCCGG
Source organism: Rhodococcus sp. MSC1_016 (assembly GCF_023667485.2). Classification (NCBI taxonomy): domain Bacteria; kingdom Bacillati; phylum Actinomycetota; class Actinomycetes; order Mycobacteriales; family Nocardiaceae; genus Rhodococcus; species Rhodococcus sp. MSC1_016. The sequence goes on along the minus strand of NZ_JAMOZI020000001.1, from coordinate 2,080,485 downwards.
GGCTGGGCTTCCACACCCCACCACTGCGGTCGACGATCTGCTGGATGAGCTCGTACCCGTGCATCGGTTCCTCCGCGAGCAGCAGGAGGATCGCCGAGCGGACATCACCGCGTCGCCCCCTGCCACCGCGGCCCCGGCCTCGGCCGAACGCCATACCCGGACCGAATCCGGGATCTCCGTCCGGACCGAACGGCCCGCGACGGTGCCCGTGACGGTGCGGGCCCTCCGGGCGGCCCGTCCGCTGGTGCGCGAATCGGTCCCTGTGGGAACCGCGGTGTCCGAAACGAAAGTTCTGCATGTCAGCCTCCTCAGGCTTATCGATGATGCATCATCGATATATCGTCAAAAACGCTCGCGCAACCATCGGGGATGAGTTCATTGGGCATCAGCCGATGTGGATGGGGTCGATCTGGACTCGCACCGGATGCGATTCCCGCCGGGCACTGCGGACCGCTTGAGCGGCAGACAGCGCCTCTGCCAATGGTTTTCCCTCACCACGGGGTACGCGCACCAGCATCCGCTCGATATCGGCCGGCTCCGGCGATTCACCGGCGACAGGCAATCGGGCCCCCGCCGGCAGTTCCACAGGGCCCAACAATTCCGCGTTATCGGGGAGTTCGGCCAGGTCCAGGAGCTCCGAGACAGCCTTTGCGCTGCCGTCGACGGCCGCCAGATGAATCGCCGGCGGAAACCCGACTTCTGCCCGTTCTTCGTACTGCGCGCGCGCGTGACCGACCGGATCCCAGCGGACCAGTGCTTGTACCGTCGGAATACCCGAATCGGCTACGACGACAACCTGGCCACCGTCACCGAACGGCTTCACGAGGGCCGAAGCCGTCATCCAGCGCCGCAGGGTCTCCTCAGCCGCTCGCAGATCCGGACGTCCGAGCAACGCCCAGCCGTCCAGGAGCAGTGCGGCGCCGTATCCGCCGGTCATCACCGGTTCGGCGCCGACGGTGGAGACCACCAGCGCCGGCCCCTGCTCGACGACGTCGATGACATCGCTTCCCCCGGACATCCGGACCGGTACACCGGGAAACGCTCGCCCGAGTTCCTCCGCCGTCCGGCCCGCTCCTACCACCACGGCCCGCAGCGCTCGGGCGCCGCAGGCGTGACAGCGGTGCGCGGCGTCCGCGACTCCGCACCATCGGCATGCCGGTGTGCCCGCCCCGTCCGGACCGGCGGCCGACGGAAGCGCCAAGGGCCCGTTGCACCGTCTGCAGCGGGCAGGAGCGCGGCATTTGCCGCACGCGAGACTCGGGACATACCCCCGGCGGGGCACCTGGACCAGCACTCCCCTGCCTGCACCGAGCGCCTCGCGTGCCGCGGCGAAGGCAATGGCAGGCAGGCGGGCAGCGCGGGCTCCCGGGTCTCTGGCGAGCGCGTGATCGCTGTCAGCGAGGGCGGTGATCTTGGGGGCGCGGGCCCGGACCACGTCGCGGGACGCGACCAGGTCGTGTGCCCATCCGGAGTCGACGAGGGCCTGCCCCTCGGCGGTGCGGGCATGCCCCGCCACCACCATTGCGCTTCCGCCGGCGTACGCCCGTAGGAGCGCCACCTCGCGAGCGTGGGGGTAGGGCGCCCGCGGCTCGGAGTGACTGTCGTCGCCGTCGTCCCAGATGACGATCAGACCTGTCCGAGGCGTCGGCGCGAACACGGAACTTCGGGTGCCCACGACTACTTTGGCGGTCCCGCGCAGGGCGGCAAGCCAACGCCGGTACCGCAGCGCGGGGCCGAGACCCGCGGCGAGACCGACGACCCGGCTACTGCCCAGCAGGGACTCCACGGCCGCAACCACCCGATCCAGATCGCGCTGATCGGGCACCACGATGACCGTGCTGGTGTCGGCACCGGCGGCGATTGCCGACAGTTCGGCCAGTCGTGCCGGCCAATCTTCGCCGGGCAGCGCCTGCCAGACGGCCCGCGGACTCCGCTGCTCCGCAAGGGCGGTCAGGAACGCCTCACCGTGAACGTACTGGGCCCACGCTTCTCGGTCGACGGCGTGTTCCGGTGTCGGTGCGGATTCCGGCGCGGCCTCGGCTTCTGCCCGGGCATGCCGGGGCGGGATGGCCAGGCGCAGCACATCCGCTCGGGTACCCGCGTACCGAGCGGCAACGAGTTCCACGAGCCGGGTGATCTCCGGAGTGAGTACTCGCTCCGGGGAGATCACCCGTTCGAGCCAGCCGAAGCGTCCCTGGTGATCGCTGGTCGCCGTCCGGGAAACCACGAAACCGTCCACGAGACGCCCCGCAAATCGGATGCGCACGCGCACACCCGGCTGTGCCTGCTCGTCGAGCTCGCGAGGAACGAGGTAGTCGAACTCACGGTCGAGGTGCGGGAGCGGCAGCATCGGCAGCACCCGCGCCACCGGATCGACCTCCGCCGCAAGCTTGGCTGACGTCACAGCCTGCCCTCCACCGGGAGGGCGCCCGCAGCAGGGCGGCTACCGATCAGAGACCTGCAGCTGCGCGCAGCTTCTCCGCCCGGTCGACGCTCTCCCAGGGAAGATCGATGTCGGTACGGCCGAAGTGCCCGTACGCGGCGGTCTGTGCGTAGATAGGGCGCAGCAGGTCGAGGTCGCGGATGATGGCGCCCGGACGCAGGTCGAAGGTTTCGGTGATCGCCTGTTGGATCCGCACCGGATCGGTCTTCTCGGTTCCGAACGTCTCCACGAACAGCCCGACGGGCGCAGCCTTGCCGATCGCGTACGCCACCTGAACCTCGATGCGATCCGCGAGACCTGCCGCGACCGCATTCTTGGCGACCCAGCGCATGGCGTAGGCGGCCGACCGGTCCACCTTCGACGGGTCCTTGCCGGAGAACGCGCCACCACCGTGACGGGCCATTCCGCCATAGGTGTCGACGATGATCTTCCGCCCGGTCAGCCCGGCATCACCCATCGGGCCACCGAGGACGAACTTGCCCGTCGGATTGACGAGAAGTCGAATGTTCGACGTGTCGAGCTCCGGCATCCGGAGGTCGGCGAGCACCGATCCGAGAACCTTCTCCCGCAGATCCGGTGTGAGGAGGTTGTCGAGATCGATGTCGGCAGCGTGCTGCGTAGAGATGACAACGGTGTCGAGGCGGACGGGCTTGTCCCCGTCGTACTCGATGGTGACCTGCGTCTTTCCGTCCGGCCGCAGGTACGGCAGGACGCCGGACTTACGGACCTCGGTGAGGCGACGTGAGAGCCGATGAGCCAGCGCGATCGGCAGCGGCATCAGTTCCGGGGTGTCCGTGGTGGCGAACCCGAACATCAGTCCCTGGTCGCCGGCCCCCTGCCGGTCGATGTCGTCGTCGGTCAGGCCACCGGTCCGGGCTTCGTGTGAATGGTCGACGCCCTGCGCGATCTCCGGGGACTGCGCACCGATCGCCACGTTGACGCCGCAGGAGTTGCCGTCGAAACCCTTCGCCGAGGAGTCGTACCCGATCTCGAGCACGGTGTCGCGCACGATCTTGGGGATGTCGGCGTAGGCGGTGGTGGTCACCTCTCCGGCGACGTGGACCTGTCCTGTGGTAACCAGGGTCTCGACTGCGACCCGGGCGCGCGGATCGTCCGTGAGGAGGGCGTCGAGGATGGAGTCGCTGATCGCATCACAAATCTTGTCCGGGTGCCCCTCGGTCACAGACTCACTGGTGAATAGCCGACTACCGGACTGGCTCACAGAATTCCCTCTCGACAGTTGTCTTCTGGACAGCGCTTGGAAACAGCTTAGCTATGTACCATCGCGAACGACCCTAGCGGCACCCCGGTATGAGTGACACCTTTACGCTCACCGAAACAACCGAGGATTTGTCCTCAGCCGGTCCGGAACAGGTGCTCGACGGCATCGAGCACCCGGCTCGCCATCAGTGCCTTCGAGCCGTGCTCGAGGGCGGACTCCGAACCGTCCGCGCCGAGTAGCCATCCGTCGTTGTGGTCGACCTCGAAGGCTTTGCCCTCCCCGACGGCGTTGACGACCAGGAGGTCGCATCCCTTCCGGGCGAGCTTCGCGCGCGCATAGGTGAGGACGTCTCCGTCCGCGTCACCGGTCTCGGCGGCGAAACCGACGATCACGGTGGCCGACGGAATCTCGCCTTCGGCCCGGGACTGCACCAGACCGGCCAGAATGTCCTCGTTCTTGGTCAGTGCGATGGAGTCGGGTTCTCCGGCGCCCTTCTTGATCTTGCTGGCCACCGTGGTGGACGGCCGAAAGTCGGCGACCGCGGCCGCCATCACGACCGCATCGAACTCGGGTGCGTGTTTGGCGACGGCAGCACGCATGTCCTCGGCCGTGCGCACGTGAACGACGTCGACGGCGGCCGGATCAGCGAGGCCTGCGGTGTATCCGGACACCAGCGTGACGTCGGCGCCGCGCTGCACCGCGAGGCGGGCGATGGCATAGCCCTGCTTCCCGGAGCTGCGATTGCCGAGGAAACGGACCGGATCGAGCGGTTCCCGGGTGCCACCGGCCGAGACGAGGATCCGACGCCCTTCGAGATCGCGCGGCAACGCGTCGGGCCGCTCGAGGAGCAGCGAGGCGAGTCCGACGATCTCGTCCGGTTCGGGCAATCGGCCGGCGCCGGTGTCCTTGCCTGTCAGGCGACCGGATGCCGGCTCGATCACCGTGGCCCCACGCAGGCGAAGGGTTGCCACATTGGACACCGTGGCGGGATGCTCCCACATCTCGGTGTGCATCGCGGGCGCGAACACCACCGGACATCGTGCGGTGAGCAACGTCGCGGTGAGCAGGTCGTCGGCCCGCCCGGCGACGGCACGGGCCATCAGATCCGCGGTGGCAGGCGCGATGACCACGAGGTCCGCTTCCTGCCCCAGGCGGACGTGCGGCACCTGCGGAACGTCGGCGAATACTCCGGTGTGCACCGGATTGCCGGACAGCGCCTCGAACGTCGCCCGGCCCACGAACTCGAGGGCGGACTCCGTCGGGATGACGCGCACGTGGTGGCCGCTCTCGGTGAACGCGCGGATGATCGCGCAGCTCTTGTACGCCGCGATACCGCCGCCGACACCGACGACGATTCGCTTACGTGCGACTGCGGAGGGGGCAGTTTCGGAGAGACCCGTCGCGAGCCCGGGGCTCGCCGCCTTGTCGGGCACGGCAGTTCCTCCGCTCACTCGCCTTCGGTGTGCTCGAGCAGATCGGAGTGGATCTCACGCAGCGCGATGGACAAGGGCTTTTCCTGCAGGCCCGGCTCCACCAGGGGGCCGACGTACTCGAGGATGCCGTCACCGAGCTGGTTGTAGTAATCGTTGATCTGACGGGCACGCTTGGCCGAGTAGATGACCAGCGCGTACTTCGACGAGGTGCGTGCGAGCAGCTCGTCGATCGGAGGATTCGTGATTCCGAGCGGTGTGTCATAGGCAGGCAGGGCGCCATGGCTGGGGGTTGCGGACGCGACTGCGGGGGTGCTGCTCACTCGGTATCTCCTGAAATAGTTCTGGCTAGTGGATGTGAGAACTAGTGGTCTACCCGGACTGTTCCCGGGGTCCAACCAACAAGGATACCAACTCGTCGCACGATCGGCTGACATCCTCGTTGACGATGACCTCGTCGAACTCGTCCTGAGCCTCGAGCTCGACCTTCGCGGTGGCGAGACGACGCTCCACCACTTCCGGCGATTCGGTGCCCCGGCCGGTCAAGCGCTCGACCAGTGCTTCCCAACTGGGCGGGGCCATGAAGACCAGAAGCGCCTCCGGCATCGCAGCCCGCACTGCCCGGGCGCCGGCGAGATCGACCTCGACCAGCACCGGTTTTCCCTGCTCGATGGCGCGGCGGACCGGTTCGGCGGGGGTCCCCGACAGCTGGAGGCCACCGTGGATCTCCGCCCACTCGAGCAGCTCGCCCGACTCGATCATCCGCTGGAATTCGTCGCGAGAGGTGAAGCGGTAATCCTTGCCGTCCACCTCGCCCGGGCGTGGGTTGCGTGTCGTCGCGGACACGCTGAAGACGAGCTCCGGCAGCCGTTCCCGCAACAATCTCACCACGCTGGACTTACCGACAGCCGAGGGGCCGGCCAGGACAACCAGCCGACCCCTCCGCACTGCGGTCTTTCTTTCTGACACTCGAGCGTCAGCTACCACTGTCGTGCTCAGGCCTCGAAGTCGAACCTGGCGAGCAGGGCCTTACGCTGCCGATCGCCGAGGCCACGGAGGCGACGGGTCGGAGCGATCTCCAGCTCGGTCATGATCTCCTGCGCCTTGACCTTGCCCACCTTGGGCAGTGCCTCGAGCAGCGCCGACACCTTCATCTTGCCCAAGATCTCGTCGTCCTCGGCGTCCTTGAGAACCTGCTTGAGGTCGGTGCCGCCACGCTTCAGGCGCTCCTTGAGCTCAGCCCTGGCTTTACGGGCAGCAGCTGCCTTCTCCAAAGCAGCAGCGCGCTGCTCATCAGTCAACTGGGGAAGGGCCACGGTTCCTCCGTCTCGTCGTTGGCAAATAGTCCAAACCACTGGATAACCAGCAGCGATAGCGACCGTACTCACGCCCGGCGCCGATTGCGAACCCACCCCCCGAGGTCAAAGCCGGATTCCGGTGGGCTATGAGAGTGCGGACTCAACCTCGTCACGAACCTTCACAGCGGCCGCACGCAGGGCCGTCACCGACGGACCCTCACGGAGAATACCGCGAGAACTGTTCGGCAGCAGCAACTTCCGGGAATCGGGAAAAATGTCCGCAAGGTCACGTGCTGTGGCACCCTGGGCACCCAGTCCCGGCGCCAGAATTGGTCCAGAAAATTCTGACAAATTCAGACCGTGTCCGCGTGTCGCACCGACTACCAGCCCGACCAGGTCGGATTCTGCCGCATTGTGCTCGGTCGCCGCATTCACCACGGACTGCGCCACCGACACGCCCCCGGCAACGTCAGCACGCTGCAACTCCCCGCCCTCGGGATTCGAGGTGCGAGCAAGCACGAACAGCCCGCGGCCCTGCTCCGCCGCCAGCGAGAGGGCCGGTTCGAGCGCACCGAACCCAAGATAGGGCGAGACCGTCACCGCATCGGAAGACAGCGCCGAGTCCGGGCCGAGCCACGACTGCGCGTAGGCGGCCATCGTCGACCCGATGTCACCGCGTTTGGCATCCGCGACGACGAGCGTCCCGGCCTCCCGGAGGACACAGATGGTGCGTTCGAGCACCGCGTACCCGGCCGAGCCGTACGCTTCGAAGAACGCCACCTGGGGCTTCACGACGGCCACCTCACCGACGAAGGCCTCCACGCAGATCTCGGCGAAGGCCTCGAGCCCCTCCGCATCGACCGGAAGGTCCCACGCCTCGAGCAACCCCGGGTGCGGGTCGATGCCGACGCACAGGCGGCCGCGGTGCTCGACCGCGGCCCTCAGCCGAGCACCCCACGCCTGGTCGTGGTGCCGATCCGTCACGAGGTGAGCGAACCCGTGTCGGAACCCTCGAACGGGGCCGGTGAGCGCAGCCGGGCATGCAACGCCTGCAGCGACTGAACGCCGATGTCGCCGCGGATCGCGGCCTCGATGCCCTGGACCGCAGCGGACGCGCCCTGCACGGTGGTGACGCAGGGGATGTTCACGCCGACGGCCGCGCTGCGGATCTCGTACCCGTCCACCCGGGGACCGGAGTTGCCGTACGGGGTGTTGATCACCATGTCGACCTCACCGTCACGGATCTGGTCGACGATGGTGCGGGCGCCCTCCTCGAGGGGCTCGCCGGAGTGCTTGTGCACGTCCTCGCAGACGATGCCGTTGCGGCGAAGGACTGCCGCGGTGCCCTCTGTTGCGAGGATCCGGAAACCCAGGTCGGCCAGCCGCTTGACCGGGAAGATCAGCGACCGCTTGTCCTTGTTCGCGACCGACACGAACACCGACCCGGAGATGGGGAGTGACCCGTACGCAGCTGTCTGACTCTTGGCGAACGCGGTGCCGAAGTCGGCGTCGATACCCATGACTTCGCCCGTCGACTTCATCTCGGGACTCAGCAGTGTGTCCACCCCGGTGCCGTCGGCGCGCCGGAACCGGTTGAACGGGAGAACGGCCTCCTTGACGGCGACGGGTGCGTCCGCCGGGGTGAAACCACCGTCACCGGTGGCCGGAAGGAGTCCGGTTTTCCGCAACTCCGCGATGGTCTCGCCGAGCATGACGCGGGCGCAGGCCTTGGCCAGTTGTACGGCCGTGGCCTTCGACACGAACGGCACGGTCCGGCTGGCACGGGGGTTGGCTTCGAGGACGTACAGGATGTCGTCCTTGAGGGCGTACTGCACGTTGAGCAGCCCCTTGACGCCGATACCCTTCGCGAGCGCCTCCGTCGAACGGCGGACGTTCTCGAGGTCGGCGCGCCCGAGGGTGATCGGGGGCAGGGCGCACGCCGAGTCGCCGGAGTGAATACCGGCTTCCTCGATGTGTTCCATCACTCCCCCGATGTACACCTCGTTCCCGTCGCAGAGCGCGTCGACGTCGATCTCGATGGCGTCTTCCAGGAACCGGTCGACCAGTACGGGCCGGTCGTCGGAGATCTCGGTGGCGCGGGAGATGTAGCTCTCGAGGGAGGCCTCGTCGTAGACGATTTCCATGCCTCGGCCACCGAGCACGTACGACGGTCGCACGAGCACCGGGTATCCGATGCCGGCGGCGATGTCGCGAGCACCGGCGAACGTGGTCGCCGTTCCGAACTTGGGCGCCGGCAATCCCGCCTCTACCAATACCTTGCCGAACTCGCCACGGTCCTCGGCGAGGTCGATGGCCTCGGGGCTGGTCCCCACGATGGGCACTCCTGCGGCTTTCAGCCGTTTCGCCAGACCCAGCGGTGTCTGTCCGCCGAGCTGCACGATCACGCCGGCGACGGTGCCGGACAGCGACTCCGCCCGGTACACCTCGAGCACGTCCTCGAACGTGAGCGGCTCGAAGTACAGCCGGTCGGCGGTGTCGTAGTCGGTGGAGACGGTCTCCGGGTTGCAGTTGACCATCACCGTCTCGTAACCGGCCTCGGACAACGTCAGGGCCGCGTGGACACAGGAATAGTCGAACTCGATGCCCTGACCGATGCGGTTGGGGCCCGAACCGAGGATGAGGACCTTCGGATGCTCCGTCTGCGAAGCCACCTCCGACTCGGCCTCCGGATCGAGTTCGTAGGTGGAGTAGTGGTACGGCGTCTTCGCCTCGAATTCGGCTGCACAGGTATCCACGGTCTTGTAGACGGGGTGGATGTTCCACTGCTCGCGCAGAGCCCGAACGGAATCTTCGTCACCCAGCTCGGGGCGAAGCGCCGCAACCTGCCGGTCGGAGAACCCGTGGTGCTTGGCGCGCCGCAGCACGCGCTCGTCCACCTCCTCGACCTCGCGCAGCTCGCTACCGAGCTCGTGGATCTGCAACATCTGGTCGAGGAACCAGGGATCGATTCCCGTGGCGTCGAACAGCTGCTCGAGGGTGGCACCCAGACTCATGGCCTTCTCGATGCCGTACAGCCTGCCCTCGTGCGGCACTGCGAGCTCGGCGAGCAGCGTGTCCAGGTTCTCGGTGGCCACCTGCGGCCCGGTCCAGAATCCGGTCTGCTTGGTCTCCAGCGAGCGCATGACCTTCCCGAGCGCCTCGGTGAAGTTGCGGCCGATCGACATGGCCTCACCGACCGACTTCATCGTGGTCGTGAGAGTCGCGTCGGCACCGGGGAACTTCTCGAACGCGAAGCGGGGAGCCTTCACCACCACGTAGTCGAGCGTGGGTTCGAAGCACGCCGGAGTTTCCTTGGTGATGTCGTTGACGATCTCGTCGAGGGTGTAGCCGATGGCGAGCTTCGCCGCGATCTTCGCGATCGGGAAGCCCGTCGCCTTGGACGCCAGCGCACTCGACCGCGACACCCGCGGATTCATCTCGATGACGACGAGGCGGCCGTCGGCCGGGTCCATCGCGAACTGAATGTTGCAACCACCGGTGTCGACGCCGACCTCACGCAGGATGTCGATCGACAGGTCGCGCATCGCCTGGTACTCGCGGTCGGTGAGAGTCATCGCGGGAGCGACGGTCACCGAGTCACCGGTGTGCACGCCGACGGGATCGACGTTCTCGATGGAGCAGACGATGACCACGTTGTCGCGGCCGTCGCGCATCAGCTCGAGTTCGTATTCCTTCCACCCGAGAATCGATTCCTCGATGAGCACGTTGGCGGTGGGCGACGCAGCCAGTCCGCCACCGGCGATGCGGGCGAGGTCCTCGTCGTCGTACGCCATGCCGGACCCCAAGCCACCCATGGTGAACGACGGCCGGACCACCACGGGGAAACCGAGTTCGGCCACCGTATCGCGGACCTCGTCCATCGTGTAGCAGACCCGGGACCGGGCCGACTCGCCACCGACCTTGGCGACGATGTCCTTGAATTTCTGGCGGTCCTCGCCGCGCTGGATCGCTTCGAAGTCGGCGCCGATCAGTTCGACGTCGTACTTCTCGAGGATCCCCTGCTCGTGCAGGGCCACTGCGGTGTTGAGCGCGGTCTGACCACCGAGGGTCGCGAGAACGGCGTCGATGGGGTGACCGTTCGCGGCCTCGAGGGCGATGACCTTCTCGACGAACTCCGCCGTGATCGGCTCCACGTAGGTGGAGTCGGCGAACTCGGGGTCCGTCATGATGGTGGCCGGGTTCGAGTTGACGAGGCTGACCCGCAGGCCCTCTTCGCGCAGCACCCGGCACGCCTGCGTACCGGAATAGTCGAACTCGCAGGCTTGGCCGATGACGATCGGGCCGGAGCCGATCACCAGGATGTGGGAGAGATCTGAACGGCGTGGCATTACTTCTTGACTCCCTCGAGCAGGCTGGTGAATCGGTCGAACAGGTAAGCAGCATCGTGTGGGCCGGCGGCGGCCTCAGGGTGATACTGCACCGAGAAGGCCGAGCCGTCGAGCAGACGGACTCCTTCGACGGCGCCGTCGTTGGCGCAGGTGTGGCTGATCACCGCCCTGCCGAAGGGCGTGTCGAATTCCTGCCCGGCCTCCCCCTCGAGCGCGAACCCGTGATTCTGTGCGGTGATCGCGATGCGTCCGGTTTCGTGTTCGATCACCGGGACATTGATTCCGCGGTGACCGAATTTCATCTTGTAGGTGCCGAGGCCCAGCGCGCGGCCCAGGATCTGATTGCCGAAGCAGATACCGAACAGGGGCAGGCCCTGCCCGATTACTTCCTTCGTGAGATGTACGGCGCCGTCAGCGGTGGCCGGGTCGCCCGGACCGTTCGAGAGGAACACGCCGTCGGCCTTCAGGTCGAGGATCTGCTCGAGCGTCGCATCGGACGGCAGAACGTGTACGCGGATACCCCGCTCGGCGAACATGCGCGGGGTGTTGGTCTTGATACCCAAGTCGATTGCGGCGACCGTGAAGCGGGCCTCTCCCCCGGTCGGCTCGACGACATACCCGCTGGTGGTGCTCACCTCACCCGCGAGATCGGCGCCGAGCATCGACGGCTGGCTCTTCACGCGCTCCAGCAACACCTCCGGCTCGGCGAGCGCATCTCCGGAGAACACTCCGGCCCGCATCGACCCCCGGGTGCGCAGGTGGCGCACGAGGGCGCGGGTGTCGATGCCGGCGATCCCCACGACACCCTGCTTCACCAGTTCGTCCTGTAGCGACCCGGTCGCGCGCCAGCTCGAGGTGCGGCGCGCAGGATCGCGGACCACGTAACCGGCGACCCAGATCTTCGCTTCCGCACTGCTGCCGGTGGGACCGACGGACTCGGCGTCTTCGTCGTTCCAGCCGGTGTTGCCGATCTGGGGCGCCGTGGCCACCACGATCTGGCGGTGATAGCTGGGGTCGGTCAGTGTCTCCTGGTAGCCGGTCATGCCGGTGCTGAAGACGGCCTCGCCCAGTGTCTGCCCGACGGCACCGAACGTGGTGCCGCGAAAGATCCGGCCGTCCTCGAGGACCAGTACTGCCGAGTCGGTGTCATAGCCGCTCATGCGTTCTCTCCGTTCTGCTCGACCTCGCCAGAGCTCGCCGCATTCGCTGAATCTTCACTGTCTGTGGTGCCGCCCGACTCGCCCGAGTTGACCCAGGCGGGGTAGACGGACTTGTCGTCGCTGCGGAATCCGGTGTCGATCTCGGTGCCGGACGGCAGTGCCCATCGGATCACCAGGAGTCCGTCCTTGCTCATGACCTTGCCGGCGAGGCCACGCTCCGTGCGCACCGCACGAATCGCGTCCTGCGGGATCCAGATCGCCGAGGCGCCGTCCCTTTCGAGCAGGATGCCGGAGTGGTACCGCGAGATTTCACCGGTGGCCCGGAACCCGAGGTCCCCGACCGCAATTCGGTCCTGCCAGCTGGGTGCAAGCGTGCTGCCGACGTAGAGTCCGGTGGCCGGCGCGATCGTCTGCGCACCGAGGTGGGCGGGAACGGACGGCAGCTGACCGATGCGGTCGGCCTGCCGACGGGCCCGGCCACGCCACCCGACGTACATGAGGTAGATCGCCAGCGCCCAGAAGGCGGCCAGCCCGACGATCCAGAGGATTCTCTCCATCACTGCCCTCCGCCGCTGTGTACGGGAGTGCGGACGTCACCATTCCGCGCGGTGATCCGGCCCCGGAGGATGGTGGTGGTGACCCGCGCCGGCAGCGTCATCGACTCGTACGGCGTGTTGGACGCCACGCTGGCGAGTGCGGGCCCGTGCACAGTCCATTCGGCATCCGGATCGACCAGCACCAGGTTGGCCGGTTCACCGACGGCGATGGGCCGCCCCTGGTCGTCGAGTCCGACGATCTCTGCGGGACGTTCGCTCATCACGCGGGCCACCCCACGCCAGTCGAGCAGGCCCGGCCGGACCATGGTCATCGCGACGATCGACAGCGCCGTCTCCAGACCCAGCATGCCGGGACGGGCCGCGGCGAACTCGCAGCACTTGTCCTGCTCGGCGTGCGGGGCGTGATCGGTGGCGACGCAGTCGATGACTCCCTCGGCGAGACCGGCGCGCAACGCCGCGACATCACTGGCTTCGCGCAGCGGCGGGTTCACCTTGTTGACGGCGTCGTACGTTTCGAGACGTGAGTCGTCGAGAAGCAAATGGTGCGGCGTCACCTCGGCAGTGATCGAAATGCCCTGCCCTCGCGCCCATTTCACCAACTCGACCGTTCCGGCGGTGGAGGCGTGGCAAATGTGGACACGGGCGCCGGCATCGCGGGCGAGCAGCGCATCACGGGCGACGATCGATTCCTCGGCTGCACGAGGCCAGCCGGCCAGGCCCAGCCGGGCCGCGGTCGGGCCTTCGTGGGCGACGGCACCGACGGTCAGCCGGGGTTCTTCCGCGTGCTGGGCGATGAGCACACCGAGTGAGCTCGAGTACTCGAGGGCGCGGCGCATGAGCAGTGGGTCGTAGACGCAATGACCGTCGTCCGAGAACATCCGGACCCGGCCGGATCCTGCGGCCATCGTCGCCATCTCGGCGAGTTGCTTCCCCTCGAGCCCGACGGTGACGGCCCCGACCGGATGCACGTCGACGAGCCCGACTTCCTGCCCGCGGCGCCACACGTGGTCGGTGACGACCACCGAGTCGGCGACGGGGCTGGTGTTGGCCATGGCGAACACTGCCGTGTACCCACCGAGCGCAGCCGCAGCCGAACCGGAATCGATGGTTTCGGTGTCTTCGCGGCCCGGCTCACGCAAATGTGTGTGCAAATCGACGAATCCGGGCAGCAGAATCTGGCCGGCCGCATCGAGGACCTCGGTTTCTGCAGCAGCGGACTTCGCGGCGTCCGCGCCGAGGGCAGCGACGAGTCCGTCGTCGAGCAGCACATCCGTGGGTTCGCCCTCGCCGTACAGCAACGCGTTCTTGATGAGCACTGTCTCTCCTGTTTCTGTCGAGTTGCTCATCCGGCAACTTCCTCGGCACCGACCAGCAGTCGGAACAGCACGGCCATACGCATGTGCACTCCGTTGGTGACCTGTTGCAGCACAGCGGCTCTCGGGGAGTCCGCGACTGCGGAGGCGATTTCCATACCGCGCAGCATCGGACCCGGGTGCAGCACGACGGCATGCTCCGGGAGCAGAGCGAGGCGCTTCTCGGACAGTCCGTAATTGATCGAGTACTCACGCTGGGATGGGAAGAATCCCCCGTTCATCCGTTCCGCCTGCACGCGCAGCATCAGGACCGCATCGAGCCCCGGGAGTTCGGCGTCGAACGAGTGGGCCACCGTGACCGGCCAGGACGAGGCACCGACCGGAAGCAGCGTGGGCGGTGCCACGAGAACGACCTCGGCACCGAGCATCGACAGCAGCAGCGCGTTGGACCTGGCCACCCGGCTGTGCAGGATGTCGCCCACGATGGCGATGCGCTTGCCCTCGATGTCCCCGAGTCGCTGCCGCAGCGTCAGTGCGTCGAGCAGTGCCTGGGTGGGATGCTCATGGGTGCCGTCCCCCGCGTTGATGATCGCCGGTCCGCCGTCGTCCTGGCCGGCCGTCCACGAGGCGATCTGGTGAGCGGCGCCCGAAGCCGGATGGCGCACGATCAGCGCGTCGGCGCCCGCGGCACGCAACGTCATCGCCGTATCACGCAGCGATTCGCCCTTCGAGACCGACGAGCTCGAGGCGCTGACATTGATCACATCCGCGCTCATCCACTTGCCCGCGACCTCAAAGGACACCCGGGTCCGTGTCGAGTTCTCGAAGAACACGGTCATGACGGTCCGGCCGCGCAGGGTAGGCAGCTTGTGAACCTCGCGCCCGAGGAGGGCCTGTTCGAAGCGCTCCGCCTCGTCGAGAAGCTCGACCGCCGATCCTCGGGTCAGGTCCGCAATCGACAACAGGTGCTTCACTTAGCTCTTTCCCCCGGAGATCATGACCGCGTCACGGCCGTCGTGTTCGCCCAGGAGAACCTTGACGTCCTCGGTTCGGGCGGTCGGCACGTTCTTCCCCACGTAGTCGGCGCGCAATGGCAGCTCCCGATGGCCGCGGTCGACGAGGACCGCGAGCTGAACAGCGCGTGGCCGTCCCAGATCACGCAGGGCGTCGAGAGCCGATCGGACGGTGCGACCCGAAAACAGCACGTCGTCGACCAGCACCACCAGCGCGTTGTCGACACCGCCGTCGGGGACGGAGGTCCGCTCGAGGGGGCGGTGCGGCTTGGTGCGCAGGTCGTCGCGGTAGAGGGTGATGTCGAGTGAACCGACCGGCGGACGCACACCCGAAAATTCTTCGATCTTCGCAGCAAGACGCGCCGCGAGGGTCGTACCGCGGGTGGGTATCCCGATGAGGACGACGCGAGGCGCTTCACCGTCGGCGGCGTCGATCGCGGTCTTCTCGATGATTTGATGCGCGATACGCGCAATCGTGCGGCCTACATCCGCGGCGGACAACAACTCACGCGCGGGCTCGACTACCGGTGACGACTTCGGTGTTGCTTCTGCCGGTTCCTCGGCAGGGCGGGACCCTTCGGGCACGCGCATACAACGACCTCCTTCTCCGCCTCACTGGACGGATCGTTAAAGGATGCCTGACGCGGCCAGCTTAGCAGCGCGCCGAGTTGCGCCAGGCCGGGGCCCCGGCCTCCGGTTCCCGCCCGCCGCTCGGCCTGAGGGACGCCGCGGGACCGGAGTGAGGCAGATCAACCTACGAACGCGGAACGTCCGGCTCGTCGCTTCCTGGTTCGACACGCCGGGAGGTGGCCGCGGCAGCCGACCGCACCTGCGGGGCAACCAGCACCACCTGGCCGAGGACGCCGTTGACGAATCCCGGCGAGTCGTCGGTGGAAAGCTGTTTGGCCAGTTCCACCGCTTCGTCCACCGCCACGACCGGCGGGACATCGGTGGCATGGAACAGCTCCCACACGGCGATCCGCAGAATCGCCCGGTCCACCGCCGGCAGCCGCTCGAGCGTCCAGTCCTGCAGGTGCGAGGAGATCACCGCATCGATCCGGTCGAGGTTTTCGGCCACGCCGGTGACCACGGTGACGGTGTACGGAGCGACGGGCGCAACGGACTCGTCCTTGCCGGACATGTCCGCCCGCTCGGTCGCGAGATCGACCGGGTCGAGGTCGCGCGCTTCCGCTTCGAAGAGGAAGTCGACGGCGCGCTTACGGGCCTTGTGCCGTGCGCCGAGCTTCTTATGGGTACCGGACACTCAGGAATTCACACGCCCGAGGTAGTTGCCGTCGCGGGAGTCGACCTTCAACTTGTCGCCGGTGTTGATGAACAGCGGCACCTGAATTTCGGCACCGGTCTCGAGGGTGGCGGGCTTGGTGCCACCGGTGGAGCGGTCGCCCTGCAGACCCGGATCGGTGTGCTTGACCTCGAGCTCCACCGTGACGGGCAGCTCGACGAACAGCGGGACGTCCTCGTGCACGGCAACCTGGACCGCCATGTTTTCGAGCATGAAGCGTGCACCGTCGCCGACCGTCGCCTCGTTGATCGAGATCTGGTCGTAGGTGTCACCGTCCATGAAGATGTAGTCGCTGCCGTCGTGGTAGAGGTACGTCATGTCGCGTCGGTCGACGGTGGCAGTCTCGACCTTGACGCCGGCGTTGAAGGTCTTGTCGACGACCTTGCCCGACAGCACGTTCTTCAGCTTGGTTCGCACGAATGCGGGGCCCTTGCCCGGCTTGACGTGCTGGAACTCGATAATCGTCCACAGCTGGCCCTCGATCTGCAGGACCAGGCCGTTCTTGAAATCACTAGTGGAAGCCACTTGCTTCGCGTCTCCTCGATAAGGTCGAAACCGTCTACACGACAGTCAGGTCTTTGGTGGTGAGGGTGAGTAGCTCCGGACCCTGCTCCCGGACCACGAGCGTGTCCTCGATCCGCACGCCTCCGCGCCCGGAGAAATACACGCCCGGCTCGACGGTCACCGCCGCACCGTCCAGAAGTGTACCGGTGCCCAGCTTGCCGATTCCGGGTGCTTCGTGGATTTGCAGGCCGACGCCGTGCCCGAGCCCGTGCAGGAACAGCTCTCCGTAGCCCGCTTCCTCGATCACGCTGCGGGCTGCCGCGTCGACGGCGGTGACCTCGGCGCCCGGCCGCAGGGCGGCACATCCGGCCGCCTGCGAGCGAGCGACCAGGGCGTACACCTCGCGCTGCCACTCGGCTGCCTGTTCGAGGATGTACGTGCGCGTCATATCCGAGTGGTAGCCACCGACCTCGGCCCCGAAATCCAGTTTGACGAAGTCGCCGCGCTGCAGCACCGCCGAAGTGGGACGGTGGTGGGGAATTGCCGAATGGGCACCCGCCGCGACGATCGTCTCGAACGAAATGCCGTCGGCACCGTGATCGAGCATCAAAGCCTCGAGCTCGCGCCCCACCTCTTTCTCAGTGCGTCCCGGCCGGAGTCCGCCACGCTCGAGAAGGTCGGCGAGCGCGGCGTCGGCGGCAGTGCACGCCGCCCGGAGCAACGCCACTTCGTAGTCGTCCTTCACCATGCGCAGCTCCTCCACCAGCCCGGGAACCGGTTCCAGGCGCGTATCGGGGGCGAGCAGCGACCACGCGGCGAACTCGTCCACCGTGACGACATGACTTTCGAAGGCGAGCGACGACGCCGTCCGGCGGGCGACCGACTCGACGAGGTGGGCGGCGCTGGCGCGGGCGATTTCGGCCCGGAGGTCGGGTACCTGTTCGGCCACCTGGGTGAGGTAGCGCCCGTCCGTGCAGATCACCGTGCGTTTCTCGGCGCCGTCGGCGTCCGCCGCGTCGACGAGCACTGCGGCATTGGACCCGGTGAAGCCGGTGAGGTACCGCACGTTCACCAGGTCCGTCACGAGAAGTGCGTCGAGATCGCGGGCGGCGAGCGCCGCGCGCAGTGCCGCGCGCCGCGAACCATGATCAGCAGGCATGTCAGCAAACGTACCGGCATTGCCACCCGCCCCGCTGACGAGGGACACGACCCGCGCGACGGCGCCGAGATCGACCACCATCGGCGGTGAGAACAGGTTGCAGACAGCGCGTCTGTGGGTTAGACCACACGCCGGAAAACCTTCTCGTTACGCTGTGCCCATGAATGCGTGGGTGGTACGCGGCCTCGGGATGGCCCTGATACATATTTTGGTTCGTGTGTTGCTCGGTGCGGCAATCACACAGTGGCCCCTCCAAGGTTCGATCCTGAGGTGGGTGGCTCTGCTGGTCGTGGTGTTGGTGGCGTTGATCTGGGCGGGTATCGACGGCATCCGGGACCGGCATCGCAACCCGGACCCCGACCAGGGTGCCGACCTCACCATGCTGTGGCTGAAGGCAGCGTTGCTCGGCGGCATCGTTGCGGGGGTCGGCAGCTGGCTGGCCGATCTGTTGCCCTCCCTCAACGTCACGCAGAACTCGTTCTTCTTCGAAATCACCTCCGGTGCCGCCTTCACTGTCCTGCTCATCTTCGTTCCGGCCATGCTGGCCGTCTTCCTGGGCCGTTTCTTTGCCGGGCGTGACGCCAAGAAGGCATCGCAGGGGCGTGGCGGCGACCGAGATGCCCGGCGGGGTGCCGGATCGGCGGCAGGCGCAGCAGCGGGAGGTACGGCAGCCGCTGCTGTCGCCGACGACAACGGCTATGGGCAGCACTATCCGGACGGGACGTACGACCAGACCGGTTACGCCGATCCCGATGCCGACACTGCGGTTTTCGAACCGGTACACAACTACCGCCAGGACACCTCGGACCTCGATGCCGGCGAGGGGCAGGACACCACCTGGCAGGAACCCGTCGACCTCGGCAAGCGCAACCCCGAAGAGCCGAAACGCGGCGAGTAACCGCACGGGTCGGTCTGGTCCGAAGACGCCGCCGCGGCGGAGGTGAGCAGGGTGCTCGCCTCCGCCGCGGCGTGTCTCGGCATCAGAGAAGTGTCGTGTTCCTGGGTCAGAGAAGGACCGCGCCGCCGGCGGTCTCCTCGCGTGCGACGGCCGAGTACGCCGCGACGAGCAAGGATGGGTCCGGGCCCTCCAGACGTCCGGGCTTTGCCAGTCCGTCGAGAACCACGAACCGCAGCACGCCGGCGCGATTCTTCTTGTCGGTCTGCATTCCCTCGACCAGCTGACCGAACGCGTCCGCGTCGTACGTCGTGGGGAGCCCGACCAGTTCGAGGATCCGGCGGTGCCGATCGGCGGTCTCGTCGTCGAGCCGGCCGGCCAGACGGCCGAGCTCGGCCGCGAACACCAGTCCGACCGACACCGCGGCGCCGTGACGCCAGCGGTAGCGCTCGCGCCGCTCGATCGCATGACCCAGCGTGTGCCCGTAGTTGAGAATTTCCCGCAAATCGGATTCGCGGAGATCGGCCGCCACAACCTTGGCCTTCACCTCCACCGAACGCTTGATCAGTTCCGGCAGCACGGACCCGGTCGGGTCGAGCGCCGCCTCGGGATCACTCTCGATGAGGTCGAGGATCACGGGGTCGGCGATGAATCCGGTCTTGATGACCTCCGCCATCCCGGCGACGATCTCGTTGCGGGGCACGGTCTCCAGTGTCACGAGGTCGATGAGCACGGCCGACGGCTCGTGGAACGAACCGACAAGGTTCTTGCCCGCCTCGGTGTTGATTCCTGTCTTTCCGCCGACCGCGGCGTCGACCATGGCGAGCAAGGTCGTCGGCACATGGACCACCCGCACTCCGCGCATCCAGGTGGCTGCGACGAATCCGGCGAGGTCGGTGGCCGCGCCGCCGCCCAGGGAGACGACGGCGTCACTGCGGGTGAGTCCGATCCGGCCGAGCACCTCCCAGCAAAAGCCGGCCACGGCCAGATCTTTGCCGTCCTCGGCGTCCGGAATTTCGATCCGGTGAGCGTCGATGCCCTTCTCTGCGAGTGCCGCCCGCACTGCCTCCGCCGTTTCGGCCAGCGGCGGCTGATGGAAGATCGCCACCGTCCTGGTTCCGGCGAGCTCGTCCACCAGCTCACCGAGCAGACCACGCCCGATGATCACCGGGTAAGGGTGTGCCGTCTGCACCTGTACACGTACCGGTTCGGTCACCGTCTGCTCCGCTCCGTCTCGTCCGATGTTCTCGGATCACCTGTTCCGCCGGGGTCGCACCTCATCCGGCAAGTTTCGCGACCAACTGCTGCACCACCCGCGCAGGGCTACGTCCGTCCGTCCGTATCCGAATGGACGCCACCTCGCGGTACAACGGCCGACGTCTGCGCATCAACTCGGCGTACTTTTCGCGGGGGTCGCCACCGGCGAGCAGGGGACGTGCAGTGCTCGTTCCTGTCCGTTTCAGGCCCTCACCCACGCTGATCTCCAGATAGATCACCGTGTGGCCCTTCAGGAGTGCCCGAGTGCGCTCGGACAGTATCGAGCCGCCTCCGAGCGAGACGATACCCTCGGAACTCTCGATCGCCTTGCGGACGATCTCCTCCTCGAGGGCACGGAATGCGGGCTCGCCGTCTTCGACGAAGATCTCCGCGATGGTGCGCCCCGCTTCCTCCTCGACCGCCGCATCGGTGTCGAAGAGCGGCAGGTCGAGGGCCTGCGCAAGACGTCGGCCGATGGTCGACTTGCCCGCTCCCGGGGGGCCGACGAGCACAGCTTTCGGTGCCACGGCCCGTCACCGCCTCGTTTCGACGGCGGACGGGGCGGTCATCGCGCGAGCCGCGCAGCGACACCGGAGGCGTAACGCTCGAAGTTTGCGGCCGTCTCGGCAATGGAGTCGCCGCCGAACTTCTCGAGTGCAGCCTGGGCCACAACCAGTGCGACCATGGCCTCCGCCACGACGCCTGCGGCGGGCACGGCGCACACGTCGGAGCGCTGATGAATCGCGACGGCTTCTTCACCCGTCGACATGTCGACGGTGGAAAGGGCGCGGGGAACGGTCGAGATCGGCTTCATCGCGGCGCGCACACGCAGTGCCTCACCGTTGGTCATGCCGCCTTCGAGCCCGCCGGCGCGATTGGTGGATCGCAGAATGCCATCGGGACCCGGGCGCATCTCGTCGTGTGCCTGGCTGCCGCGGCGGCGGGCTGTCTCGAAACCGTCGCCGACCTCGACACCCTTGATCGCCTGAATGCCCATGAGCGCCGATGCGAGGCGGGCGTCGAGACGATCCGCGCCACTGATGAACGAGCCGAGACCCACGGGGAGCCCATGCACGACCACCTCGACGACCCCGCCGAGGGTGTCGCCGTCGCGCTTGGCCGCCTCGATCTCGGCGATCATCGATTCCTCGGCTGCCTTGTCGAACGCGCGCACTGGGCTGGCATCGATCGCCGCGATGTCGAACGCCGTCGGCTCCACACCGACGTACGGATCGGACGCACCGATGGAAATGACGTGTGAGAGCACCTCGACGCCGAATACCTGGCGGAGGAAGTTGCGGGCGAAGGTCGCAGCCGCGACGCGCGCCGCGGTTTCACGCGCGCTCGCCCGTTCGAGAACGGGACGGGCGTCGTCGAAACCGTACTTGAGCATGCCGGAGTAATCGGCGTGCCCGGGTCGCGGTCGAGTGAGGGGTGCGTTCCGCGCCTGATCGGCGAGCAGATCGGGATCCACCGGATCGGCAGACATGATGGTTTCCCACTTGGGCCACTCGGTGTTGCCCACCTCGACCGCGATGGGCCCGCCGAGCGTCCGACCGTGGCGCACACCTCCGACGATGGTGACCTTGTCGGCCTCGAACTTCATGCGTGCGCCGCGCCCGTAACCGAGACGCCGTCGCGCGAGTTGAGTCGAGATGTCCTGGGACGTCACTTCGACGCCCGCAACCATTCCCTCGAGCATCGCAACGAGGGCGGGACCATGGGATTCTCCGGCAGTTATCCAGCGCAGCACGACCAATATCCTTCCACGTCGCCGCGACCCGCAGTGACGGTGGTCCTCCCAACCCGGCGCGGACCGAAGACGGCGCTCACGGAAGGTGCGTGGCCAGCAGCGCGAGGACGGTCGCAGCGCACATGGCCGGCCCGTGGGGAACACTCGTCGGAGAAGCCGCGTCCGACCCCCGGCGCGAAGGGCGCGACCGTGCCCTGACCAGTGCGACGCACCCCGCAGCGGCCGTGAACGCCGGTGCCAGGAAGGCGGCCCACACCCACGCTCCTCCCCCACCCAGTGCGGCCAGCGCGCCAACACCCAGCGCGAGCTTGACATCGCCCGCCCCCAGCGATCCGGGCGCGCAGAGATACAGAAGGAGATACGCCGCCGCGAGAAGTACGCCCCCGATCACTGCGGCCGGCGCCTGACCGGAAATACCAGCAAGGACGACGACCACCGCGAATCCGGGCAGAGTCAGGATGTTCGGCAATCTGCGCGCACACCAGTCCGTGGCGGCGAGGCTGACGCACCACCATCCCAGCAGGACGGCGACAGGAACCAACGCGGGTTCCGGTTCCCGGCCCGAGGATCCGCACCACACCGCGACCGCCACGCCCGCAGCGCACGAACTTTCACACCATCCGGGTCGCACGGCCGCGTCGCCGACGAACCTCTTCGCCGTACGCCGCGCGCACCATCCTGCGCCTGCGCCGGCGAGTACGCCGACCGAGATAAGCAACCACATGGACACAGCGTGACCGGCGCACGGGAAGCCTCGTCGACGACGACCTGCAGAAATCCCCTGGCCTGTGGAGAAACCGGGGCCTGTGGACAACTAGCCCAATGCGGCCGCCATGGCCTCTCTCGGCGCAGGCCGGCCGGTAAACTGCTCCACTTGCCCGAAGGCCTGGTGGAGGAGCATCGACAACCCACCGACGACCGTTCCACCGGCAGCTTCTACTGCTGCGGCCAACGGTGTCGGCCAGGGGTCGTAGATCGCGTCCAGCACGAACGGCGCCTGTCCGAGGACATCCGCACAGTCGATGATTGCGGCGGACGGCACGGTGCTGACGAGGGCGGCCGCTCCGGCGCACCGCGCGGCAAGTTCGCGGCTGTCGAAGCCGAGGAGTCGAACCTCGAGACCGATCGCCTCGGCACATGCCAGCGCGCCCGCGGCCCGACCCTCGTTCCGGGCCACCACGGTGACGCTCTTCACACCCATGTCGGCGAGTGCCACCAGCGCCGGCCTCGCCGTCCCGCCCGCGCCCACGACCACGGCGTCGGCTCCGGCAATCGTGCCGATCCCGCCCGCGGTCAAAGCACCCCGGACGCCGTCCACATCGGTGCAGTCCGCACGCCATCCGCCCTCGATGCGAACCAGCGTGTTGGCGGAGCCGATCGTCACCGCGCGCTCGGTCCGCTCGGTGGCGAAGTCGAGCGCCGCAATCTTGCCCGGCATCGTGACCGACAGGCCCACCCATTCCGGGCCGAGACCGGACACGAGACCCGGAAGACGTTCCCCGTCACACTCGATGCGCTCGTAGGTCCAGTCGGTCAGTCCGAGCGCCCGATACGCCGCGAGATGCAGCTGCGGAGACCGGGAGTGGGCGATCGGGCTTCCCAGGACAGCAGCCTTGCGTGCCGACCTCACGTCACCGTCCACTGTCGAGGATCCCGTTGTTCAGCGCCTGGTCGATGTTGGACAAGTGCTCCTCATAACTCTTGGTGAACAGCGTCGTCCCCTTCGCGTCCACGGTCACGAAATAGATCCAGTCCCCCGGCTCCGGGGATTCGACGGCCTGCAGGGCCGCGATACTCGGCGACGAGATCGGGGTGGCCGGCAAGCCGGGGCTGGCGTAGGTATTCCACGGGGTGACCGTCGCCCGATCCGCATCGGTGGTGGCCAATTCCGTCGTGTCGAGCGCGTAGTTGACCGTCGAGTCGAACTGCAGCGCCTGGTTGACCGCCAGCCGGTTCAAGATGACGCGCGCCACCTTCGCGAAGTCTTCGGGCATCGCCTCCCGCTCCACCAGCGACGCGGCGATGAGCATCCGGTAGGGGGTTAGGCCCACCACGTTTCCCGCGGTGAGGATGCCCGTCTCCTCGTAGCTCGCCGCGCTCTCGGTCACGAGCTTCCGTAGGATCTCGGCAGCACCGGCCGTCGGATCGAAATCCCAGCTGCCGGCGGCGATGAGACCCTCGAGCTGCCGGTCCCGGTCGGGTACGCCGGCAACGGCATCTCTAGCCCAGTCCGGTACCCCGAGTGCGCCGATGTCGCCCGCACCGGCGATGTTCAGTTCGTCGTAACTGATGCACCGTTCCTGCCCGGCCTCGCCCAGGCAGCTTGCCTCCGAGATGAGGGTGTAGATCCCCTTCTTCACTGCACCCGTCTGCACGTCGGTGGTGTCGTGGAGCTGACGGCCCTCCGAAATGATCATCTGGCCCACACGCGACGCCGGATCGACGAGTTCTCGGACGGCGTCCACGGCAGGGATCTGTGTCGAGAGACTGTAGAAACCGGGCTGCACCGAATTCATCGCAGTGTTCTGGACCGCGGCGTTGAAGAAGGCCGATCCGCTGGCCACCACGTCTCGCTCGGCCAGCGTGGACGCGATCTCCTCCGCGGTGTCCCCCGCATGGACCTGGACCACGACTTCGGGTCCGCCCGGACCTGTGTAGTCGGCCGGGGCGTCCGGGCCACCGAAAAAGAGCTTGCCGCCGACGAAGACCATTCCCGCCAAGACGACCAGTACGACTGCGGCCGCCAGCGCTCCGAGGATCTTGCCCCTGCGTGCCCGGCCGCGGGACTTCTGCTCGCGTCGCGCGTGCACGCGCGACGGCGGGGCGGGACGCTCAACGGGAATGACGGCGATGACCTGGGTTTCGGCCTCGTCGAATGCGGCGTCGGCTCTCTCGTACGGTGCGTCATGTCGCCCCTCGACGGAGACATGGTCATCGACCGGCAGGCTGTCGTACTCGCGTTCGTGAACTTCGCGCTCGTCATACGCCGCCTCGCCATACGCCGCCTCGCCATACGCCGCCTCGCCATACGCCTCCTGGTCATACGCGGACCGGTCGTACGTGTGCTCGTGGGCGGGCTCGTCGAGGGGGTCCTCACGGTAGCGATGCACGGGCTCGTGGTGCGCAGCTTCCGAGTGGGCCGCATCCTGGCGCGCGAGGTAGTCGGGACCGGGCTGGTGGTGGCCGTACACACGATCATCGAGCGCGGAATCGTCGTAGCCGGTGCGGTGGTGACCGAGTTCGGCCGCTTCCGCCTGGTCCGGAAAATCAGAGCGCTCGGGAATGGACTCGTACTCGTACTCGTACTCGACCGGTTCGTCTTCGTCGAGATAGCGGTGTCGCCGCGGTTCACGGGGAGGATAGTCGAAACCAGGCTGTTCCCCTGCCGGCCGCCGATGATTGCTCACTGGCCCGCCTCCGGTTGCTGCCTGTCCCCGACTGAATCCCCTGCATTCACCGACCTGCTCCGCTCGTCCAACCACCCCTGCAAGATCGCCACCGCCGCGGCCTGGTCGATCACCGTACGCTGGCTTCTCGCACTGACACCGCTCTCGCGAAGCGCCCGCGTGGCGGTGACGGTGGTCAGACGCTCGTCCGCCATCCGCACCGGGATCGGATCCACCGCCCTTCGCAATCGCTTCGCGAACACAGTAGCGATCGAGGCGGCCTTGCCTCGTTCGCCCCGCAAGGTCTGCGGCAGACCGACGATAACCTCCACGGCCTCGTATTCCTCGACTATGTCGGCAATGCGCCGGATATCCGGCGCGTCGGGGCCGCGTTCCTTCGACCGGGGAACCGTTTCGACCGGGGTGGCGAGAACCCCGTCGGGGTCGCTCGAGGCGACTCCGATCCGGACGCTCCCCACGTCGATACCGATGCGCCGACCGCGCCCAGGGTCGTCGACGCCCGGTCGATCCGGACCGCCCTGTTCCGCGCGATGCACCGCTACTTGTTCCCTACCTTGTCCGCCACGGCCCCTCGGACCGCATCGAGGGCCGCCGCGATGCCGGTGGTGTCCGAGCCGGACCCCTGGGCCATGTCCGCCTTGCCGCCGCCGCGACCCCCGATCAGGGGGCCGAACTCCTTCACGAGGTCACCGGCCGCGACCCCGAGTTCCTGCGCCGCCTTGTTGACGGCGACAACGAACGGAACCTTGCCGTCGGCATCACCGAACAGGGCGACCACAGCCGGCTGCGTGCCGAACCGTCCGCGAATGTCGGTGACGAGACTCCGGAGGTCGTTGCCACCGACACCGGCGGGAGCCGAGTCCGCCACCAGCAGCACCGGTCCCACGCGCTGAGCCTTGTCGAGGTATGTGCCTGCGGAGGCCAGAACTGCTTGTGCCCGAGCCTGTTCGAGCTCCTTCTCTGCAACGCGAAGCCGTTCGACCAAGGCCTCGACACGGGCAGGCACCTCTTCGGAGGGCACCTTCAGCGAGGACGACAGTCCGGCGAGCAGCGCCCGTTCCTTGGCCAGGTAACGGTACGAGTCCAGCCCGACGTAGGCCTCCACACGCCGCACACCCGAGCCGACGGACTGCTCACCGAGGAGGGTCACGTTGCCGATCTGCGCCGAGGTTCCCACGTGTGTTCCGCCACACAGCTCCATGGAGAACGGTCCACCGATCTCCACGACACGTACCTCGTCGCCGTAGTTCTCGCCGAACAAGGCCATGGCGCCCATGGCCTTTGCCTTGTCGAGGTCGGTGACGAACGTGTTGACCGCGTAGTCGGCGGCCACGGCCTCGTTCGCCACGACCTCGATGTCCTGCTTCTGCGACTCGGTGAGCGCACCCTGCCACGAGAAGTCGAACCGCAGATATCCGGGCTTGTTCAACGAACCGGCCTGAACGGCGTTGGGCCCCAGGACCTGTCGGAGGGCGGCGTGGACCATGTGCGTACCGGAGTGACCCTGGGTGGCACCCTTACGCCACCCGGCATCGACCTGCGCCAGAACGACGTCGCCTTCGGTGATCTCGCCTTCTTGAACGGTGACCTTGTGTACCCACAGCTTTTTCGCGATTTTCTGGACGTCGTTGACCTTCACGCGCAGTCCCGGCCCGGTCAACGCGCCCAGGTCTGCGATCTGGCCGCCCGCTTCCGCGTACAGCGGGCTGCGGTCGAGAATGACCTCGACGTCCTGGCCGGTGGCGGCGACGGGAACGCGCTGCCCGTTGGAGATCAGGGCGAGGACACGAGCCTCGGACACCAGTTCGTGGAAACCGGTGAACTCGGTGGGACCGCGGTCGAGAAGTTCCTTGTAAACGGTCAGGTCGGCGTGCGCGTGCTTGCGTGCCTGGGCGTCGTCCTTGGCACGCTGACGCTGCTCCGCCATCAGCGTGCGGAATCCGTCTTCGTCGACCGACAATCCGGCCTCGGCCGCCATCTCGAGGGTGAGGTCGATGGGGAAGCCGTAGGTGTCGTGCAGCGCGAAGGCTTGATCGCCGCCGATGACCGACTTCCCGGAGGCCTTCACGGACTCGGCGGCACCCTCGAACAACTTGGACCCCGAGGTGAGGGTCTTGAGGAACGCCGTCTCCTCACCGACCGCGACCGTCTCGATGCGGCCGAAGTCGCTGTCGAGAACCGGGTAGGAGGGGGCCATCGTGTCGCGTACGACGGTGATGAAGTCACGCATGCTCGGCTTGTCGGCGCCGAGCAGCTTCGCCGAACGCACGATACGCCGCAGCAGTCGGCGCAGCACGTACCCGCGTCCGTCGTTGCCCGGATTCACACCGTCCGCGATGAGCATGGCCGCCGTACGCGCGTGATCGGCGATCACCCGGAACCGGACGTCGTCGTCGTGATTGACGCCGTACCTGCGGCCCGACAACTCCTCGGCCTTCGCGATCACCGGGCGGACGAGGTCGGTTTCATACACGTTGTCGACGCCCTGCAGCAGGAACGCGACGCGCTCGACTCCCATGCCGGTGTCGATGTTCTGCTTCGGCAGCGGGCCGAGGATCTCGAAATTGTCCTTGCTGATGCCGAGTCCGCGCTCGTTCTGCATGAACACGAGATTCCAGATCTCGATGTAGCGGTCTTCGTCGGCCTCCGGGCCGCCTTCCTTGCCGAACTCGGGGCCGCGGTCGTAGTAGATCTCCGAGCAGGGCCCGCACGGCCCGGGGATGCCCATGGACCAGTAGTTGTCGGCCATGCCTCGGCGCTGGATCCGCGCCTCGGGAACGCCGACCTCGTCGCGCCAGATGTCGCGGGCCTCGTCGTCGTCGAGGTAGACGGTGACCCAGATCCGCTCGGGATCGAATCCGTAGCCGCCGTCGTCGACACTGCCGGTCAGCAACGCCCAGGCATGCTTGATTGCTTCCCGCTTGAAGTAGTCACCGAAGGAGAAGTTTCCGGCCATCTGGAAGAACGTGTTGTGCCGGGTCGTGATGCCCACGTTTTCGATGTCGAGGGTGCGCACACATTTCTGCACACTGGTCGCCGTCGAGTACGGCGGGGTCTGCTGGCCCAGGAAGAACGGCACGAACTGGACCATTCCCGCGTTGACGAACAGCAGGTTCGGATCGTCGAGAATCAGCGAGGCGCTGGCTACCTCGGTGTGGCCTGCCTTGACGAAATGGTCGAGGAAGCGCCGGCGAATCTCGTGGGTCTGCACGTCAGTGATCCTTATTGTCTGTCTCGAGGGCAACTGCGGGGTGCTGTCCTGCCGGGCACACGGGAGCCCGGCAGTTCGGCAACAATCAGCTTAACCGGCCACCCGGACGGGTCTTGCCACGGACGATGGCACGCAACTTGTCGACCCGGGCCGCAATGTCGCGCTCACCACCGTGCGTGGTGGGCTGGTAGTAGTCGACGCCGACCAGTTCGTCCGGCGGATATTGCTGTGGCAGCACGCCGTCCGGATGGTCGTGGGGATAGCGATATCCGACGGCGTTGCCGAGTTTCGCCGCACCCGCGTAGTGCCCGTCGCGCAGATGCGGGGGCACCAGGCCTGCGTTGCCCGCGGCGACGTCGGCCATCGCTGCTCCGAGCGCAGCGATCACCGCCCCCGACTTCGGTGCGGTGGCGAGGTGGATGGTCGCCTGGGCGAGCGCAAGGCGGGCCTCGGGCATGCCGATCAGCTGCACGGCCTGGGCGGCCGCGGTGGCGGTCTGCAGTGCGGTCGGATCGGCCATCCCGATGTCTTCACTCGCGTGGACCACGAGTCGACGCGCGATGAAGCGCGGGTCTTCACCCGCGGTCAGCATCCGCGCGAGGTAATGCAGTGCGGCATCGACGTCGGAGCCACGGATCGATTTGATGAAGGCACTGATGACGTCGTAGTGCTGGTCACCGTCACGGTCGTAGCGGACCGCCGCCTTGTCGACGCTGGCCTCTACCGTGGCGAGGTCGAGCAGAATCGGCCGATCCGCATCGCCCGCCTGGTCGAGGGCAGCCCCTGCGGCCGCCTCGAGCGCCGTCAGCGCTCGACGCGCATCGCCCGCCGCCAACCGGACCAGATGATCCAAGGCATCGCCCGCGATCTCGATCTCACCGCCGAAGCCACGCTCGTCAGTGCGCGCCCGCTCGAGGAGTTCCTCGATGTCGCCGGGCGTCAACGACTGCAGTTGCAGCACCAACGACCGGGACAGCAGCGGTGACACGACCGAGAAGGACGGGTTTTCGGTGGTCGCGGCAACGAGGAGCACGATCCGGTTCTCCACCGCGGCGAGCAGGGCGTCCTGTTGGGTTTTCGAGAACCGGTGTACCTCGTCGATGAACAACACCGTCTGTTCCCCCGCGAGGAGGCGCCGCCGCGCGAGTTCGATGACGCCGCGCACTTCCTTCACACCCGCGGACAGCGCGGACAACGCCTCGAATCGGCGGCCCGTCGCCCCCGAGATGAGTGAGGCCAAGGTTGTCTTCCCGGTACCAGGAGGGCCGTACAGCAGCACCGACGCTGCTCCGGAACCCTCGACCAGACGCCGTAGCGGCGCTCCGGGCCCCAGGAGGTGCTGCTGTCCGACCACCTCGCCGAGAGTGCGCGGGCGCATCCGCACCGCGAGTGGTGCGTGAGGGTTGACAGCCACGTGTCCGGGACCGGATTTCGGCGCGGGTTCCACCTCGGGCCGCACGGTCTCGAACAGTCCGGCCGACTCGTCCTCGCCCAACTCCGAACCGAAAAGATCGCTCACAAGTTCGACGCTACTCGGAAGGCGTCGCGGAAACCCACTCCGGTCTGCCGGTCGGCGTCACCCGACAGACAAACCTCGAAGCTTGTCGGCCACGAGGCGGGCATGGTGGGCGACCACCGTGTTCCCGGCGTGGTCGGCGCTCCGGGCCAACCTGTCCCAGCGCTGCGTCAGGGCTTCGGACCGCGGAACCGACAGGTGATGCTCGCGCACGGCGGCGATGCGACTGTGATTCTCCGGAAGGAACAGATATGTGCTGACCCACACCCAGATGAGCTGCGCTTCGACCATGCGGGTGGCCAGCACGTTGTCGTCGGCGAGCGCGGGCCACATCCCCACGACCTCGGCGCGCCAAGCCTCGATCATGGCCTGCGTCCGCTCGTCGGACAGTTCCACGGTGCAGAGGCATCCTGGGAAGGACACCAGTGCATACGCGATGTCGAGCATCGCGTCGCGGAAGCCACCCCACTCGTAGTCCAGGAAACGAACACCCTCGTCGTTGACCATGATGTTGTCCGGGCACAGGTCCGAGGGGCTGAACGCCCGGAATCGGCCACTGTCGAACAGCTTCGCGGCGCGCGCCACCTGCGCCGTCATGTCCGCGGACACGTCGACCCCCAGGATCCGGGACAGAAGGCGGGGCACCTCCGGAACCGCGCGGTGAACCTGCTCGGCGACGGTGTCGTCGCAGTGCGCCACCTCGGCGCGGCGAAGAAGGGCGGTGAAGTCCTCTTCCCGTCCCACCGTGGCCGCGTGCATCCGGCCCAGCGCCTGTGCCATGGCCATCAGCGTGTTGGTGACCGTATCGGCGTCGGAATGCTCGAGCAGGGCACTGATCGGCGAGGCATCACCGAGGTCGCTGAGAACGAGGAGTCGCGCCTCGAGGTCGGAGGCGAGCAGTTCGGCGCCCGGCCTGCTGTCGGTCGCCAGTGCAGTGGCGAACTGATACGACACGGCTTCACGGAGGAACGCGCTGCTGCTGTCACCCGACAGGTCGTCGGGATCGACCGTCCGTGAGCCGGACACACCGACGTCCTCACGCAGTTGTTTGATCACCAACGTCCGCGGAAGGGAGAACGGATTCTCGGCCACGCGGACGCGGAGCACGATGGTACGACCACTACCGCCGAGGTCGACGGGGTCTACCAGTGTCACGGGTGCCCCGGTACGACGCGTGAGCAGCTTCTCGGCTGCGGCAACTACCTCGGAAACGGGGTCGGCCAGTATTGCAGTCATCGCGGTCCAACTTACCTGCTAGTGACACGGATCATCGAGTCCTCCGCCGGAAGCCTCGGTGAATTTCAGCATTTCGGCTGATCGGGCGCGAGCGGATGGAGGGGTGCCACGTCAACCGACACCGCAATGGTGCTGTTTCGTGCCTCTGTGTATATGACTCCGCGCAGCGGCGGCACATCCGCGTAGTCCCGGCCCCACGCCACCACGGTGTAGCGCTCGTCGACGAGTTGATCATTGGTCGGGTCGAAAGCCAGCCAGCGGTCGCCGGGCATCCACACCGCGGCCCACGCGTGGGTGGCGTCGACCCCGATCAGTCTTTCCTGGCCGGGCGGCGGCTGCGTTTCCAGATATCCCGACACGTACCTGGCGGCGAGCCCGTGTGAGCGCAGGCAGGCGATCGCGAGCCGAGCGAAATCCTGGCAGACCCCGGACCTCTTCTCGAGCACCTCGGTGACCCGGGTGGACACGGACGTCGACCCCGATCTGTACTGGAAGTCGCGGTGGATGCGGCTCGTGAGGTCGAGGACGGCGTCGAGGAGCGGACGTTCCGGCGGAAAGCTCACGGCCGCGTAGTCGCGCACGCCGTCACTGATCTCGGCCGGCTGCACGTCCAGCACGAAGTCCTGGGCCAGCGCCCCGTCCGTCCCCACCGGCCGGGACAGCTCCCACCGCGAGTTCGCGGGTGCACTGACGAGCCGGTGTGGTTCCGGCCCGTACACCTCTACTTCGGACTCGGCGGTGACGATCAGCTCCTCGTGCGCTGCGCTCACCTGGAAGTAGAGGTCGCGATTGCCGTATACGTCTACACCCACCGACCGATCGGCGGGCGCGGGCGAAATGTCGACGGCCGATCGGACACAGCGCTGATCCTCGGTGTCACGCGGAAGCAGGTAGCAGCGGCCGTAGGACGAGGACACCGGCTCCGAATAGGTGTAGGTAGTGCGGTGGGTGATCCGGTATCGCCGGAGTACGGGGCGCTCGCTGGTCGAATCAGCCGGGGTCGGGGGGTCGATCATGCGGGAACTTCGCCCCCGACCGTCCACGAGGCCGTGCTACCCCACAGCGGTTGCATACCGCCGGGCAACGACAACGGCCCCTTCGACATGACTTCGGACAACCGGCCGAGAAGTCCGTCGATCTCGGTGGTCAGTTCGCCCACTTCGGTGCGTACTCCGGTGTCGTCGATGCGCTCGAGCCGGGCAGGGTCGACCCGGCGAACGGTGTTGAGCATGTCCTCGGCGAGCCGCTCCGCCGGCGAGGATCCGGAGGCGTCGGGTAGGGCCGCCAGGTCGGTCCGCAGCGCCTCGAGCTGGAAGACGAGCGAGCGGGGGTTGCCGATGTCGAACAGCAGCAACTCGGCCACCGCGGCAGGGCGGATACTTCGATTCCGCCGGCGGTACACGACCGAACTCTCGGTGGCGATCAGAAGTGATTCGATCAACGCTCGTTCGGTCGCGGGATCCCGCTTCCGCCCCATGGTGGACGCCACCAGGGTGGTGAGGGTCGAGGCCCGTTCGATCCGCTTGCCGATGTCCATGATGTGCCAGCCGGTGTCGCGGACCAACGATTCCGCTGAGACACCGGACAGCGCTAGCATGCCGCCGAGCACTGCGGATTGCGCCTCGAAAAGCCGGGAGCCATCGTCGATCGACTCGTCGGAGACCTCACCGAGAGCGCGTTCCACCGTGCTCAGCACGGCCCAGATGTCGTTCGACAACTGGCCGCGTACCGCCCGCGCGGCCTGCTCCACGTCCCGAACGGCTCGAGCGAGTGATCCGTCGCGGTCGGGATCGACGGTGAGAGACCGTAGTTCCGCCCGCACTTGCTGGAGATCCGGGGTGTGAACGGGGCCCGCAGTTCCGTCGGGAACGTTCGCCGACCGTGTCGGCGCGCCCCCTCCCCCCGGTGCATTTCCCTGCTCCGCGACGGTGAGGACGGCGTCGAGCAGAATGGGAAGACACCCGGCACCCGGCAGCCACGGGCGGAGCCGATAGTCGCGGTACTTCTCCCCCACGGCGATCATCAGCCGTGCCGAACCCTCGGCCCGCTCCGCGCATCGCCCTATCGAGAAGAGTTCGGACAGCGCGCGGGGCGAGGCCAGCAGATCGGACGAGGTTGCTGCGTAGGTGGGCAGCGACTCGACGTCACGGGCGGCGCCCTCACCGGTATCTGCCGGGCCGAGCCGCGGCGCGAAGCGCACCCAGACGTCCTTGGCTCCCGCATGCCGACGATCCCCGCCCGCGGCACCCGGAATCAGGGTCGTTCCCAGGCCGCCGGACATGGGTACGAAGCCCACCCGTTGAGCTACGGAGAACAACCGGACGCCGACGGGCGAGAGGTTGACCTCTCCCCCGGCGCCGGCCGACGGCGCATACGACGAGTCGGGGATGATCTGCCCCACCCAGTTGCCGGGATCCGCGCGTACCTGTTCGAGAAACTCCGTGCGCCGGGCGTCATCGAGTGCGGAGGGGACGACGGGCGGCCCGCCGCGGACGGCGCGGAGCACCATCGATGAAACGTTGGCCAGGATGTGCGTGAGTTCGGAGCGGTCACCTCCCCAGAACGTCGGCACGGACGGCAACAACAGATCCTCGTCGAGCAGTCGCCGCGAGAGTACCGGCAGCAGGCGGGTGAGTGCCGGATTCTCCAGGACTCCGCTGCCGAGGGTGTTCACAACGGTTACTGCTCCCCGACGCAGCACCTCGACGAGGCCGACGACGCCGGACCGGGAGCCGGGGCGCAGATCGAGGGGGTCGGCGAGTTCGGCGTCGACCCGCCGGATGATGACGTCGACCTGTTCCAACCGGCCCAGTGACCGCATCCAGATGCGGCCGTCACGGACCACCAGGTCGGCGCTCTCCACGAGCGGGAACCCGAGGACGGTCGCCAGGTAGGCCTGGTCGAACGCGGCACCCGACCTGGTGTGCGGACTGAGCACGACCACGAGCGGGTCTTCCGAACCGGCGGGCGCGGCGTCGATTGCCGCGAGCCGCATCGACTGGGCGAACGAGGACAACGGCCGGGGGCCCACGGTCTCGTAGATGCCCGGAACCGCCCGGGCGATCACTCGGCGGTTCGCCATCGCGTAGCCGGCCCCGCCCGGAGACTGGGTGTGGTCGCGAACAGCGTGGAAATTGCCGTCCGTGCCGCGGCCGACGTCGAGAGCGTGGAAGAACAACTGGTGCCGACCCGGGATCGACATCCCGTGCGCAGGCCGAAGATATCCGGGATGACCGAACACGAGGCGGGCGGGCACGGCACCACTCCGCAGGAGCGTCATCGGCCCGTACAGGTCGGCGAGGACGGCATCGAGAAGCCGGGAACGCTGGAGGAGTCCCGCTTCGAGGTGCTCCCATTCGTCGGCCGCGAGGAGAAGCGGTATCGCGTCGATCTCCCACCGAGACGGTCCGGTGGCAAGGTCCGATCCGTCGAGGGGGTTGTAGGTGATGCCGTGGTTGTCCACGAGGAGCCGGATGCGGGACTGCAGCCGGCGCACGGAGCCGCTGTCCGCGCCGAGGAGGCCGTCACCCAACTCGGACCACGGCGCACGGACCTTCCCGTCGGCGTCGAACAGTTCGTCGTATTCCGGGCCGCGGTGCGGCGCCGCGGTCACCGAAGTCTCCGGACTTGCTGGACGCGTTCTTTCCGTGCCTCGGCGAGCAGGCGATCGGCGCCGTTGCCGGCTCGCAACCGCAGCGCGAGGACCAGCACCCCGGCCACCACGATTCCGACCATGTTGATGCCCAGTTGAAGTGCGGACAGTGCGGCGATGCGCCACTCGCCGACCGTTACGGCGACGACGGCGAAACCCGCCGCCGGCACGGTGGTGACCGAGATGAAGACACCGACGAGTGCCGCGGACTTCGCGGACACGAGCGCGAGCATCCCGGCTGCCCCCGCGAGGACGGCGACCACCAGCGACAGGGGTCCGACCTTGTAGATGTAGTCGACCTGATCCTGGGCGTCGAGGCTGTCGAGAGCCATCCACCCGATCCGTTCCATCACCAGCGTGGCAACCAAGGTGGCAGCCATGGCGAAGGGAAAGCCGAGGAGCAGCGCGAACAAGGAGCGTCGTGCGAGACCGAGTTTGCGCCGTGCCAGAGCCACGGCGAGTGCTGCCAACGGACCGAACTCCGGTCCCACCACCATGGCACCGACGATCGTGATCGGTGAGTCGGTCACAACTCCTACCGACGCGAGCAGACACGCGATCGTCAAGAAAGCAAGGAACGTTCCGTTGAGGGTCGACTCCTCGCGGGTGCGGCTGACAAGTTCCTCCCACACGACGCTGTCGGCCGGATCGCCGGGAGCCGCCTTCTCCGCCTTGCGTGCGGCCGTGGACAGGACCGTCTCGACCGGTCCCAAGGTGATCGCGCCCATGTGCTGGATGTCCAGCGCTTCGAGCGCGTCGATCAACTCGTTGGCCGCCTCGCGGGCCACATCTGCTTGGACCACGTCACCGGCCGGGTCGATCGCCGCACTGCGCAGGACCACCACGTGGGTGGCCCCGGGCTCCGCGGCGAGCACACCGAGAACGTCGTCGGTGTGCTCGGCGGGGCAGATCACCCGTAGATGCAGCATGACGTCCCCCTGCTGTCCGCGTCCGTCCCCGTCGATCGATCTACGTGCCGGCGACCGCGTCCTTCGCCACCGGCGCTGCGCCGGCCTGTGCGCCGGCGCCGCCCTTCGGCTCCGGCTTGGCGTCCACACCCGACTCCTTGCGCTGCTGCGCGGTGATCGGGGCGGGAGCCTCTGTCAGGGGATCGACGCCGCCGCCCGACTTCGGGAATGCGATCACCTCACGGATCGAGTCGACTCCGGCGAGCAGGGCCGTGATGCGGTCCCAGCCGAACGCGATGCCACCGTGCGGCGGTGCACCGAACGCGAACGCGTCGAGGAGGAAGCCGAACTTTTCCTCGGCTTCCTCGTGCGAGATTCCCATCACCTTGAACACTCGTTCCTGAATGTCCTTGCGGTGAATACGGATACTGCCGCCGCCGATCTCGTTTCCGTTGCAGACGATGTCGTATGCGTACGCGAGTGCCGAACCGGGGTCGGTGTCGAACGTGTCGATCGATTCGGGCTTCGGCGAGGTGAAGGCGTGGTGTACCGCCGTCCACGCGCTGTAGCCGAGTGCGACGTCGCCGCTGGCGGTGGCGTCGGCGGTCGGCTCGAACAGCGGCGCGTCCACGACCCACACGAAGGCCCAGGCGTCGGGGTCGATCAGGTTCTGCTTGCGGGCGATCTCTCCCCGCGCCGCGCCGAGTAGCGCACGCATCGGCTTGGTGGCTCCCGCTGCGAAGAAGATGCAGTCTCCGGGCTTCGCGCCGACGTGGTCGCAGAGCCCGGCGCGTTCGGTGTCGGTGAGGTTCTTCGCGACCGGACCGGTGAGGGCGCCGTCCTCGCCGACGAGCACGTACGCGAGCCCCTTGGCGCCGCGCTGCTTCGCCCACTCCTGCCATCCGTCGAGCTGACGCCGGGGCTGGGCGGCACCACCGGGCATGACCACGGCGCCCACGTACTCCGCCTGGAACACCCGGAAGGTGGTGTCCTTGAAGAACTCCATGCATTCGACGAGCTCGATGCCGAAACGCAGGTCCGGCTTGTCCGAACCGAACCGCCGCATCGCCTCGGCGTACGTCATCCGTGCGATCGGGGTCTTGATCTCGTGGCCGACGAGCTTCCACAGTGCGGTCAGGACTTCCTCGGCGAGCAGGATCACGTCGTCCTGGTTGACGAAGCTCATCTCGATGTCGAGCTGGGTGAACTCCGGCTGGCGGTCCGCGCGGAAGTCCTCGTCGCGGTAGCACCGCGCGATCTGGTAGTACCGCTCGATGCCACCGACCATCAGCAGCTGCTTGAACAGCTGCGGGCTCTGCGGCAGGGCGTAGAAGCTACCCGGCTGTAGTCGGGCGGGGACGAGAAAGTCGCGTGCACCTTCCGGCGTCGACCGCGTCAGCGTGGGCGTCTCGACCTCGACGAACTCGTGGTGTGCGAGAACGGAGCGGGCAGCGGCATTGACCTTCGAGCGCAGCCGGATGGCGTGGCCCGGGCCCTCCCGGCGCAGGTCGAGGTAGCGGTACTTCAGGCGCGCTTCTTCTCCGGCCTGGTCGTCGAGCTGGAACGGTAGCGGCGCGCTTTCGTTGAGAACCTCGA
The DNA here is from genome assembly GCF_023667485.2 of Rhodococcus sp. MSC1_016. Classification (NCBI taxonomy): domain Bacteria; kingdom Bacillati; phylum Actinomycetota; class Actinomycetes; order Mycobacteriales; family Nocardiaceae; genus Rhodococcus; species Rhodococcus sp. MSC1_016. The sequence goes on along the minus strand of NZ_JAMOZI020000001.1, from coordinate 2,043,303 downwards.
GGTCGGTGACGTTGACCTCGATGGCCCCGGTGGGAATCTCGAAGTTCTGGTTGCCCTCGGGCCGGACCTCGACGATGCCGGTGACCTTCACGCAGTATTCCGCGCGCAGTCGATGCGCCTGGTCGGCAGCAGCTCCCTCACGGAACACCACCTGCGACACGCCCGAGGCATCACGCAGGTCGATGAAGATCACCCCGCCGTGATCACGACGCCTGGCGACCCAACCGGTGAGGGTAACGGTCTGCTGGGCGTGCTCGGCTCGCAATGAACCGGCGAGATGTGTGCGCAGCACGGGATTCCTTTCGAAACGTGGGGCAAGCTACTTCGTTGGCTGCGATCCTACGGAGACACTGTGCGTGAGCGGAAACTCATACCCGCTTCACGTGCAATGCTCGAGCTATCTGTACCGCGACACTCGGAGAGAAAGCGACGACACATGACCTTCAACGAGGGCGCCCGCATGGACTCCGGCCGGGTCTCGGTCGGGGGTGGCGGCGGAGGAGGTGGCCTCGGCGGCAAGTTCGCGATGGGCGGCGGAGCCGGGGGTCTGATCGTGCTTGTTCTCGCTCTGCTGCTCGGCGGCGACCCCGGATCCCTGCTCGGTGGACTGAGCGGTGCCACCGACCCTTCCACCCAGAGTCCCGGTGCCGGCCTCGAAGGTTGTGAGACGGGTGCGGACGCCAACCGCGACGTCGATTGCCGGGTGGTGTTCACGGTCGGCAGTCTCGACTCCGTGTGGGGGCAGGAACTCGGTGCACAAACCGGAACCGACTACATCCCGCCCGAGGTGGTGCTGTTCTCCGGCGCGGTGAACACCGGGTGCGGAAACGCCACCAGCGAGGTCGGCCCGTTCTACTGCCCGGCAGACTCGACAGCGTACTTCGACACCAGCTTCTTCCAGCTCCTCGTCGATCGCTTCGGGTCGAGTGCCGGACCCCTCGCTCAGGAATACGTCGTGGCGCACGAGGTGGGACACCATATTCAGAATCAGCTGGGCGACATCGGCCGGGCGCAGACCGATCCGCGCGGAGCCGACTCGGCCGCGGTCCGCACCGAACTGCAGGCCGATTGCTACGCCGGCGTGTGGGCCCACTACGCCGACACACTTCCGGGGCCCGACGGCGGACCGCCGTTTCTGAACACCCTCACCGACACCGACATCCAGGACGCGCTGTCCGCGGCCTCGTCGGTGGGTGACGACCGGATCCAGCAGTCCGCGGGCGGCCGGGTCAATCCCGAAGGTTGGACGCACGGCTCCTCCGAGCAACGACAGAAATGGTTCGTCACCGGGTACCGGACCGGCCAGGTCGACGCCTGCGACACCTACTCCGCCCGCGATCTGAACAGCCCACCCGCCCTGCGCTGATACTCCTGGCGGCTCGCGTTTCCCGCGCAGGGGAACCTGGGCTCGCTACGCGAAAGGAGAGGCCGTGTCATTCACGGACCAAGAGATCGCCTACCTCCGCTCACAACCCGTCGCACGGTTCTCCACCGTCTGCCCCGACGGGCAGCCCGACGTGGTTCCGCTTGCGTTCGAGTACGACGGGACATACTTCTGGATCGGCGGTTCCGGGCCGGCCGTGACCCAGACGCGTAAGTTCCGCAACCTCCGCGCCGGCAACGTCAAGGTCGCCTTGGTGGTCGACGACCTCGAGTCGATCGAACCGTTCATCGCCCGATGCATTCGGGTTTACGGTATCGCGGAGCAGCCGATCGAGCGGGTGGGCATCGTCGGCCCGGGCATGTATGCCCGCATTACGCCGACGATCTCCTGGAGCTGGAACATGGGCGGTGAACCCGTCGGGACCGAATGGTATGAACCGAGACGCACGGTTCACCTGCCGCCCGACGAGGACCCCGAGGGAATTGCGATCAGAACAGAGTGAGAGTCGGTCCGGTACTGCCGGCTCGTACGAGTTCGCGGCGCTCGGCCTCTTCCCGACCTGCCGCTCCGGCGTCACGATGTTGCGCACGACCGGCCAGACCGTGACGCTCGACGAGCGGGTCGACGCGCGCCTTCAGCCACGACTTGTACTCGGCCGGCACGTAGGCGGATCGACCGTACAACTGCCGGTACTGCCGAATCAGTGCGGGATGTTCGGTGGAGAGCCAGTTCATGAACCAGCCCTTGGTACTCCCCCGCAGGTGCATCGGCAGCACGGTGACTTTCGACGCTCCTGCCTGCGCGATGGCCTCGAGTAAACCGTCGAGGTGCCGTGCCGAGTCCGTCAGGAACGGGATGACCGGAGCGACCATCACATTGCACGTCATGCCCGCATCCGTGATTGCCCGGATCAGATCGAGGCGCGCCCTGGGCGACGGAGTGCCGGGTTCGATCGACTTCTGAAGGTCGACGTCATGGATGGCCAGCGACACGCCGATACTCACCGCGACCTGCTGTGCAGCCAGTGTCAGGAGCGGAAGGTCGCGCCGCAGAAGCGTTCCCTTCGTCAGGATCGAGAATGGTGTGGCCGACTCGGTCAGTGCCCGGATGATTCCCGGCATGAGTCGGTACCGGCCCTCGGCCCGCTGATACGGGTCAGTGTTGGTACCCAACGCCACGTGCTCCTGCTTCCACGACTTACGGCTCAGTTCCTTTCGAAGCACCGCCGCGACATTCGTCTTCACCACGATCTGACTGTCGAAATCCCGGCCGGCATCGAGGTCGAGGTACTCGTGGGTGGGCCGGGCAAAGCAGTAACGACACGAATGCGAACACCCTCGAAAAGCGTTGACCGTGTACCGGAACGGGAGCTGGGACTCCTCGGGCGTCTTGTTGAGCGCACTCTTGCAGAGCACTTCGTGAAAGGTGATGCCCTCGAACTCGGGCGTCTGCACGCTGCGCACCAGACCTGCCCGCTCGAGCCCGGGCAACGCGCCGTCGTCCGCATCGAGCGCCTGCCCATCCCACCTCATGAGTACATGCGAACATGTGTTCTAACGGGTGTCAAGTGCAACCGGCGCGACAAGGGCGAAGCCGGCGTCAGGTAGCGCGTGAAGATGTTCCACTCGGGGTACTCGCGGGAGCGTCGACCGCCGACCACACCCCTTGCGAGGTAACCATGTCCACCGACGCGATTGTCCTCCTGCGCAACGACCACAAGGCAATCCGAAAACTCTTCCGCGAGTTCCGTAGCGCCGGCCCCGACGCCGAAGCGGAGAAGGGCCGGATCGTCGACCAGATCATCGAGGCACTGACCGTGCACACCTACCTCGAGAACGAGTGCATGTACCCGGAGGTACGCAAACTCGCCCCCGACCTCGAGGACGACATCTTGGAGTCGTTCGAGGAGCACCACGTCGCCGACGTTCTCGTAACGGAGCTGGCGGCCATGAAGCCCGACAACGAACGATTCGACGCGAAGGCCACCGTCCTCATCGAGAATGTCGAGCACCACATCGAGGAAGAGGAGCAGGAGTGGTTCCCGAAGGTGCGGGAAGAGCTGGGGCGTAAGCAACTTCAGGAAATGGGTGCGCGACTGCTGGAATTGAAGGAAAAGGCACCCCATTCGCCTGCACAACCGTCGGCGTTGAAGAAGACGGTGGACGCCGTCATCAAGTGATGCGCACGGTGGACCTGAAGTGATGGGTAGACCTCCGGCGACTCCACGAGCGTCCTCTCGCGGTGACCCGCTGGACGTCTGCCGGGTAGCGCGCGGACAGCACCTTCCTGTAGAACTGATCCGGATGCCGATTTGTGACGTAAACCACACCTGAACGTTACCGAACAAACCGGCTACCGGAAACCGAAGTCACCCCGCCCGGAGACACCGCAGTGGCAGTGCGGATCCGCCGTTCGGGAAGGAAGGACACCCCGCATGCTGCTGCCGATGTCGCCGACCGATTCACTGTTCCTGCTCGGCGAGTCGCGGGAGCATCCGATGCATGTGGGCGGCCTGGCGGTGTTCACACCCCCGGACGGCGCCGACGCCGCAGACATGCGGGCGATGTTCGACACGGCCACGGCCTCCACCGAAGTCGCTCCGCTGTTCCGCAAACGCGCCCGACGCTCGATGACCACCCTGGGACAGTGGGGCTGGGTCACCGACACGGAGTTGGACCTGAACCATCACGTGCACCGCCACGCCCTCCCCCGCCCGGGCGGCATGCCCGAACTGCTGGCGTTGTCGTCTCGGTTGCATGCGGGTCTGCTCGACCGCAACCGCCCACTGTGGGAGATGCACCTGATCGAGGGCCTCGCCGACGGGCGCTACGCGGTCTACACGAAAATCCACCACGCGCTTGCCGACGGCGCCTCCGCCATGAATCTGCTGCGCCGCAGCATGAGTGAAGATCCCGACCGACGAGGAATGCCGACCCCCTGGCAGCCGATGCCCACCGCGAGCGGTCGTGTCACACCGCCACCGGGAACGGCGGCGCCACACCTGCCCGGAGTTGCAGAGGTGCTGGGCCTGTCGAGACTGGCGTTGCACGGCGCCCGAGAAGTCGCAGGTCTGGCGCCGGCGCTGGCAGGCACCATGGACCGGGCCCTGCACGCCCGGGGCGGGCCGCTCTCGATGCGCGCACCGCACACCGTGTTCAACGTTCCGATCGGCGGGGCGCGCCAGTTCGGCGCCCGATCGTGGCCGCTCGAACGGATCAGGTTGCTGGCCAAGCACGCCGACGCCACCGTCAACGACATCGTCCTGGCGATGTCCGCCGGAGCCGTGCGCACCTACCTCGACGACCTGGGCGCCCTGCCGGACGAACCGCTCATCGCGATGGTCCCGGTTTCCCTACGCGCCGATGACGGCGAATCCCACCAGGGTGGCAATCGGGTGGGAGTCCTGATGTGCAACCTCGCCACCCACCTTCCCGAACACGGAGCGAGACTCGCCACGATTCGGACCTGCATGAGCGAAGGGAAGCAGGCACTGCGCGCGATGAGCCCGGCCCAGGCGTTGGCGATGAGCGCCCTCGGAGCAGCCCCCCTGGGCCTCGAGATGCTGGCCGGCCGGCGGGGACCACTGCGACCTCCGTTCAACCTCGTCATTTCCAACGTCGCCGGGCCCGCCAGCCCGCTGTATTGGAACGGCGCCCGCCTCGATTCCCTGTACCCTCTGTCGATCCCGGTGACCGGACAGGCACTGAACATCACTGTCACCAGTAGCGACGACCATCTCGTGTTCGGATTGACCGGATGCCGCTCCGCCGTCCCGAATCTGCGCCCGATGCTCGATCATCTCGACACCGAACTCGACGCCCTCGAGCAGGCCGTCGGCCTGTAGCCGCCTCGACGGCGGTCGCACGCCTTTGCGAAGTTCTCGATCACCGACGCGCAGTGTGGCTCGCGGTTTCGAGTTCGGTCAGGGAGGTGTCGAGGTAGCCGATGATCCGGTGCAAGTGGGGAACCGCGGTGCGATCGCCTACGACACCGACGTGTAACTCCCCGGATCGGCTGGTGAGGGTGATGCTCAACGCCTGTCCGCGAGCGAGGGCCGGTACCGGGTAGACCGCGTCGAGGCGAGCTCCGTTCCAGAATCGTGGGCGGGTCGGACCCGGTGTGTAGGAGATGGTCACGTTGAAAGGCGGCGGGATCTCCTCGAGCACCCGCCGGACCGGTTCCAGCATGATCGGACTCAACGTCAGCGCGCTCACCAACTGACACTGTGAGCGACCGAGGGCGGCGACGACCCTGCTGGTATGGACGACGGAGTCGGCAATCCGCGCCAATCGCGCGAGGGGATCGGCTTCGTCGGTGGCCAGCGACACCACCATTGCCCCGACTCCACGGCCCGCGGCCCCGATGGTAGGGCCCTCACCGAAGTCGAGTGGGACCGGCAGCATTGCGGTCAACGGCGCCTCGGGGAGGGCGTACTGCTCGAGCAGATACTCGCGGAGGGCGCCCGCGCACATCGCCAACACCACCACCTCCAGCGGTGCGCCGGTGCAGGTGGCGAGCCGCCGCAGCGGCTTCAGTGGCCAGGACCGGGTCGCTACCTTGCGGGCGCGACCAGTCGGTGCGTTGAAGATCGTCGGCGGTGACTGCAGCGGCAACGTCAGACGTTCTTCGGTCAGCCCGCGGTAGCCCGTCCGCATCAATGTGGGGAGAATGGCCGCGCACTGCCATGTCAGTTCCACACCGGACCGCAGTGTCACCCGCGGGTCGAGGGAGAGATGCCGCGCTGGGGCCGCGACCGACGGACTCCACGGCGCCGGGCAGTCCCGGATGCCCGGGTCGATCGAGAGCGTGCGGTGCAGTAGCCGTAGCCCGGATGCGCCGTCGGTCAAAGACAGATGGAACTTCGTGTACACCGCGGTGCGCCCGTCGGTAAGTCCTTCGATGACGTGCATTTCCCACATCGGGTGCTGCGGATCGAGCGGCATCGAGTGCATCTGGGACACCAGCGAAAGTAGGTCGGCCATGGTTCCTTCGCCAGGAACTGCGGTGTGCCGCACGTGATAGTCGAGATCGACCTCCTCGTCGACGCGCCACCACGGATACCCGTGCATCAAGCGGACCGGGCGTTTGCGGAAAAGTTCCGAGATCTCGGCGTGAGCGCGGAGACTCCCGACCATATCGGCGGCGTGCGCGCCGGGCACGGTGCCGCTGGGTGGTTCGAAGAGCGTCAGGGTGGCCACGTGCATCGGGTGTGAAGGGGACTCGAACAACACGAACATCGCCTCGGTCATCCCCATCGGCGCCAGTCCGCCGAACGCAGTTCGCACACCGCACCTCCCGGCTCTGTGGTCCCAGCACAGCACACTCCGCTCGCGAAGACTGCGTTTCCCGCAGAGACGAGGCACTGCGACCGGTCGGATGGCACCAGCGATCCTCGGCGCCGGCCACGGGCAAGTACGCATATCGGTTGCCGCGGGCCGATGAATAATCCCTTCTTCTATCCGACCGAGTAGACCGTGTGCCGACGCATTCGATCGAGCGTCCAGTAAATAAAATGGGCATTTGTCCAAAAGTATCTGGGCATTTGTTCAATACGAAACAAAGATTTCTTTCCCGCCCGGTGAAACGTTGCGGAAAATCTGGTCGATATTCGAGTTAAGCGTGGATCAACTGATCCCGTGGAATACAACAGAGGTGAGGAGTGACTTCAGATGGGTTCTGCAGGTATCGACTTCAGTGTCGCCTTCGACGCTTTCTTGAAGTGGTTGAGCGTCACATTCGGCGGCGGCATCGGCATCGGCTGACAGCGCCGGGCATATCCGAAGAACGACAGCAGCTCGACTCACCACACCAGTGGTAGCCGAGCCGCTGCCATGGTCGGCCCGACCCGCCGGTCCGCCTCTCTCGTGATCGCCGGCCTGTTCGAGCGCCGGCCCTCTCGAGCACCGGCCCTTTCGCGCGAATTGGGCATTGCGGTGCATGGGCACACGCGCGTATATTGAGAAGTGCGGATCGAGATAGTAATCGGCAACGGTGAAAGACTCGTGAAGCAGAGATCCGGCCGAGAATGTGAGAGCATTCCCGGCCGAACCCCTGTCTGGGGTATTCCTCGCCACGTCTAGCTACAGTTGTCGCCGCCACCTCCGAGTACGCCGAGCGCACAGACGCCGCGCAGGCCGCTTCCCTCGAGGAGAATCGGGTCGAGATGGCGTCCCTCCGGCCGAAGGGGTCAGGCGGCCGGAGGGACTGGCTGTCGCGGGTTCGCCGTCCGAGGTCGCGCGGCAGCACAGACATCGGATACCCGCATTCGCCTCAGTTACTCCTCGGGCCCAGACGCCGCGTTCCTCTCACGCTCTGCTGGTGTTCAGTGAGGACTCGGGCCGTCATCTGGGGTCGCGTGAATTCACCAGTTCGTGGTGCGCCACTACGCCGGCGGTGGCATATTCCTGACCATGCCGAAGTACAAGGTGACTCTTCGTGACGGAAGCTCGAGCGACAGAACCTTCGAATCAGACTTTCAGGCGATCAACGAGACCCATAGGCCGACCGAATCCGTGGCAAGCATCGTCCGGATCGACCGTTACGACGACGATGGGGATCCCCGCGGCGTGTGGTCGGCGGCGCCCACTCGCCAGACACGACGCGATTGACGCTCGGCCCTGGAAGGAGCTGATAACCGCCTCCTTTCTTTCGTCGGCGGGAGTTGGACAACCGACTTCAACAGACACTTATTTCTACCAAGGGTCGTGCGATTCGCGGTTGCCGGTTTTCGGAAATGGGAAACGCTCACCAACGGGCAACCGCATCGAGCACAATGGCTACCGGACGAAGCACGATGGGTTGCCAGAGGTCGTTACCGCAACCGCGAACAGCCTTTTCCCACTACGGAATAGCTTCTGAGCCAGAGGAGCAGACCCAATGCCCGTTCCACAGCACAAATTGCTGCAATCCGTCCAGGATCGCACCATCGAGCTGCGGAGGTGGTTGGACGCCGACCACAACAGCGCGGCCCTCACGGCATATCTGCGCGATGAACCGGTCGACGACCGGTGGCTTGCCACCTATCTCCGGCTCCAACACGACCTCCTCCGAGCGGTCGGCCACGCGCACGAGCCGGAGGCGTCCCGGAAGAGGGCCGACCAGCATCGACACCGACGCAGTGGTGCCGCCACATCCTCACCACGCCGAGGGCGATGAGCGAGAGGACGAGCGGATCAGTGCCTGATACCGTCTCGACCGCTGTACCAACACTTTCCGGACGGCACGTCGGTCAAGCGTCGATCGTCGACTCCCGAGCACTCGGCCGCTCGTCCACCAGACCCGTCGGCGTCGTGTGAGTGTCGCCCGAGTGCAGAAGCCGGATTCGACCGTGAGTCACCGCGATATCCGCCCGCGAGTCGATGGCCCTGAGTAGCATCTAGATCATCTCGCTCGAATCCCTTTCGGAGGCCGACGTGCGTGGACTGGGTATCGATCTCGGAACTGCCAATACTGTCGTCGGCACACCGGAAGAGGGTGTCGTCCTGAACGAGCCGTCCTTCATGCTCGTTCGCACCAAGGAACCACACCGCGCCCTCGCCATCGGCCACGATGCTCGCAGCCTCGTCGGCCGCACTCCCATCGGCATCACGCAGGTGCGTCCGATGCACAACGGGGTGATCGTCGACTTGGAAACCGCCCGCACCTTCGTCAGTGCCGTCATCAAACGGGCATCCCCACACAGGCCGTACGGCGTGCGACCGAAGGGTGTCATCGCGGTCCCCGCGGGCGCCACACCCCTCGAACGCCGTGCTCTGCTGGAGGTCGGGCACGAGGCTGGCCTACGGAAGGTCGGTTTGATACCGGAACCTGTCGCGGGAGCACTCGGCTGCGGTATCAACCCGCTCGAGCCGCGCGCCCACCTCGTTGTGGATATCGGCGGTGGCACTTCGGAAGTCACGGCGATTTGTTTCGGTGGCATTCTCTCGCATCGCAGTTGCCGGCTGGCCGGGGACGAACTCACGCACGCGCTCTACCAATACCTACGGGCCGAGCACAACATCATCGTCGGTGAACTCACGGCCGAACGAGCGAAGGTGGGCGCGCCCGACACCGAGGACGGACAGTCACTCGTCGTGGAAGGCCGTGACGCCGTGACCGGCCGCGCACGTCTGGTCACGCTCGAAACCGAGGAAGTAGTCGATGCCCTACGCCCGACTATGTCGGGGATCGTTCAGACGCTGACCGAATGCCTGGAGGACCTTCCTGCCCAGGCGATCGGCGACGTGATGGCGGAAGGTGTGCTCGCCATCGGCGGTGGGTCGATGCTGCGTGGTGTGTCGGAGATGCTGGAGCAGGCCTTCGGATTCCCGGTGAAGACGGCCGAGCGGCCGCTCACCTGCGTCGCCGAAGGCGCTACGGCGTGCTTGGAGCACCCCGAGGTCGTGGCCGCGTACAGCAATTGATCACCGAATCGGCAGCACGCCGGGCGGCCGTGGGAAGTAGTGCTCGAGGATTTTCTTGACGACGGGCCCGGAGGTCGCGGACCCGAAACCACCGCCACGAACCAGCACCGACACCACGATCTGGGGAGCGTCGAAGGGTGCGACCGCGGAAAACCAGGCGTTGAGACCTTCGCCGGGCGCCGACGGATCCTCGGCCGTGCCCGTCTTTGCACCCGCCGGCACCGGCAGTTCCGCAAGCTGTCCGGCCGTGCCGGCCGCCGCGGATGCCCGCATCCCGGCCCGCACCGGGTCGAGTCTGTCCGCGAAGGGCAATCGCACAGGTTCCGCTGTCGGGATAGGGACGACGTCCGGCCCGTACCCTGCTGCGAGCTGGGGGGTGACCATCGCACCCGTCGCAATCCCCGACGTCCAGCGCGCCACCTGTATCGGGGTGGCATTGACGGTGCCTTGGCCGATTCCCATCAGAAGCGTAGATCCGGGATACCAAGTGGCGCCGATACTTCCGACATTGGCCGGGGTTCCGAGGAAGCCCTCGGCCTCACCGGGAAGGTCGATCCCCGATCGCCGGCCGACACCGAGTTGGTCGGCCACTGCGGCGATGTTCTCGGGACCGAGGAGTTCGCCGAGCTTGTAGAAGTAGACGTTGTCCGACCACTGGATGGCCTGGAGCAGATTGTGGGGGCCCATCGGTTGCCAGTTCCGAAAGGTATGGCCGCCGTACGTATAGGCGGCACCGGTTTCGATCACGGTCTCCGGCGCCAGGACCGGGTGCTGCGTATTCGCTGCGGCGACGACGATTTTGAATGTCGAACCGGGCGGCACCGCGGTCTGGGTCACGTTGTTCAGCAACGGGCTCGGGCCCGGGGTCTGGGCCTGAGCCGCCAGGGCAACGAGGTCGGCCGGGGGGCCGTAGACGTTGTTGTCGAATCCGGGAACGCTGGCCATCGCCAGCACTGCCCCGTTGCGCGCATCCATCACGATGGCAGCGCCGAGGTCGCCCCTGCTCTTACGCATCGCCTCGGTGAGCGCATCCGTAGCAAGGTTCTGCACGCCGACGTCGAGGTGCAACCGCAGGTCATGCCCTCGTACAGGGTCTACTCGCTCCCCGGTGGCGACGGGATGCCCGGAGGGATCCACGTAGACGCACTGCTTGCCGTCGCTGCCGCGCAGCAGGGCATCGTACTGCTTCTCGAGTCCCGCCTTGCCGACCCGCGATCCGAGGGCAAGGTGCGGCCAGCGTTCCATGTCGTGCTCGTCGGCCACCCCGACGTGTCCGAGGACGGAGGCGAGCACCGCGCCGTACGGATAGTGCCGGCGACCGGAAGGCACCACGAGAACCCCGGGCAGACGAGCGTCCACAACGCGCCGAGCGACTTCGGGGGCGACGGTCCCCACGACGACGTCCTGTTCGCCCTCGCCACGTTCCCGCACGACACTCGTCACCTCCTCGGGCGAGATACCGAGCAGTGAGGCGAGGCGGCGGCGGGAACCGGCGTCGTTCTCGTCGAACATCCGGGCGACCACCGCTACGGCATACTCCGCGACGTTCACTGCGAGGGGAACACCATTGCGATCGACGACGAGACCGCGCTCGGCCGGCAGGCGGATACAGCGCATCATCTGCTGGTCGCTCATCGCACGTAGGTCCGCGCCTCGGTCGTGCTGCAGCTGCCAGGTGAACAAGGACATCGCGACGAGCAGCGCAGTGACGGTCACTGCGCCGACGGACAGCCCTCTCGGCCGGCGGCGGCGTCGCGGCTCCGGCGCCCAGAGCGGTCGTGCTACACCGTCTCTACGCACGGCGAGCACCAGTCCGACGGCCACGAAGCCGACGATCGCCGCAGTGCCTCCGTAGCTGAACAGCGGAATCGGCATGCCGTTGTGCGGCAGCAAGGAGAGACTCGCACCGATCGACACGAGTGCGTGGATCCCGAACAGTCCACCGACGCCCGCTGCGACGAGTGCTGCTTCCCTCGTCCGTGCCGTTCTGGCTGCGAGTGCAGCCCGCCACACGATGACCGAACTCGCCACCACGACAGCGATTCCGGCGATCAAGCCCCATCCGTACACCAGGCTCGCGAACGCCAGGTCGTGTTCCGATTCGGGAAGGTATTCGGCACGCACCTCGAAGAGCGGGTCACGCGAAAGGCCCCACAACCCGCCGCTACCGATCGCGATGTTCGCCTGCATTTCGGCCCACCCCGCCCCGCTCGGGTCGGCATTGCTCGACAGGAACACATGGACGCGTTCGAGCTGATACGGCCGGAGAAAGAGCACGGCGAGTGGCAACGAGGCGATGCCCAGCATGAACAACGGCAACAACGGCAACAACGGAACCCGCGCCAGGACGAGCATGAATCCCGCGGTCACCACGAGGACGACGGCAGTCGACAGGTCGGGCTGCAGTGCGACCAGCGCCACGGGGATTCCCACGACCGCCAGCGTCGCAACGAATCGGCCGAGTGTGAACCCCGCAGCAAGCAACCCCGCCGACACCAGAACCACAGCCAGCTTGGCCAGTTCGGACGGTTGAATGGTGAATATGCCGAAGTCGAGCCAGCGCTGGGCGCCTTTGGTCGCGACCCCGGCGAGTGGGACGGCAGCCAGCATCGCGGTGGTGACAGTGAATATCGCCCAGCCGAATGCTCGCAGGTCACCCATCCGCAGGCGAGAGACGACGCGCATCAATCCGAGTCCGGCTGCAGCGAAGAGGGCATGGCGAACGGCGTGCGAGGTCATCCCCGTCGACGTCAGATTGAGCAGTCCGAGCACCACGAGGACGACAGCTGCCGTGACGATCCAGGGATCCGATTCCCGCTTGTCTTCCTGCATGTCTCACCGCTCCCCGATGCTCAGCAGGATGCGTTCTCGGCAGGCATCAGCACCGGCTCCGAGGCGGCTGTCGCGGGGAAACTCGTGACCGCAGCGACGGCGAGGGCAGTGCTGGGGGGCAGATCTGTCCGGCCGATGCCGTATACCTGTTGCGCGCCGGGTGGGACGTGCAGCGACACCTCGTTGCCCGTCCGCACCTCGCCCGAGCATCGGTCGTACACATTCAGCTTCCAGACCACGGTGCCTTCATTCGGGGCCGAGTCGAAATGAACGTCGACCCTGATGTCGCACGCACGTCCCGACGTGCATTCTCCGTTGGCGAGTGTGGCGGTAACCAAGGTGATGATCCCCGCACTGGCGGGCGCCCCGACCTCCACCGATATCGGTTCCGCACGCTGTCCCCCCGGTGCCGGTGCACCCGGATCGCCCGTGGGTTCGGGTGGCGGCGGCGATACCGGGGCGATCTGATTCTGGCCCGACGGATTCACCGGATTCAGAACGGCATCCCAGCCGCGACGCAATTCCGACCACACCCGCGGTGCCGTCCACAGCGCTCCGGCGAGCACCACGATCGCGATGAGACCCAGCGCACCACGGCGACGCGAGAGCCGTCTTTTTCTGCGGTGCCACGGACTTCGAACCGGTGGAAACCAGTCGCCGGTGGCAAGTGATGCCCCGGCAACCCCCGGCCGGCGGCCGCGAGGGGTCCGTTCCTCCCCCGCCTCACGGCCGTCCGATAGTTGGCGCCCCAGCGTGGCGGAGACCAGCGCGCCGAGTTGTCGCCGCGTCCTCTCTTCGGCGGCCGGGTCGATGTCAGGTGCGATTGCACGACGAACTCGTTGCATCACATCGTCGAGATCTCTTGCTTCTGTGATTGATTCGTGTATCCGGTCAACCAGTGCGGACCCGCGGCAGTTCGCCGCGATGCTTCCCAACAGGTCGGCCATCGCATCGCTGATCTCGCGCCAGGACGCCGCACGCCCGGTGAACTCGATCGTGAGCTCTCCTTCTTCGAACACTGTGACGGCATCGTCTCGGAACAGGATCGGTAGGCGGCCTCGGCTGCGCGCCAGCTCGAGCTGGTCGAGCGCATCGGTGATGAGCCACGACGCCTGCGCCGGGGTCAACGCCGCAATCGCGAGCAGCCTTCGGAGTGAGACGCCGGTACCACGTGCGTCCTCACCTTGTCGTTCAGGAGGTACGGACCCGACCACGACGGGCTCGCCTCTCCCCGCGAGGAGCCCTGACACCACTTCGATCATCGCGCACCCCGAAACGCTATGCCTCCCGCACGGGTTGGAACAGAACCGGGCGGGCGGCGGACCTTGAGCTGGGCTTACTCGCTGTCGAACTCCCATATGCCTGTGAGAGTCAATTTAACTCTCATCCGCGCTCCCGGAACACCGATCCGCACTCCCGGCACATCCCGTTACTCATCCGAGATACACGGCGACAAGCACCTCGGCCCATCGCCTGGCCGTACTGCCATACGTGAACCGATCGCGGGTCAGCTTTGCCTCTCCTTCAAGAGATTCCGAATCTGTGCGAGATCCCGGACGAGGAGAAGCCGAAGGCGTGAACTGACGCCTGATACGAAAGCGCCTCTGATACCGAAGGTCTGGACGAGCGACCAAGTCGAAAGTGACCTCCTCCGCTCGATGCCGCATTGCGCTTCAGTGTGGTTTCGCGGAAACACCCGGTTCGGCACCCACGGTCATTGGCGGGTTACCCCTGCTGCCTTCTCTCGATATCACTCGGCACCGGTGCATCCGTGGGAACATCTCAACTGGTCGAGACGAGACCGAGGGCGATCAGAGGAGGGGTGCGTCGTATGGAGTTGATTCCGCCCGGACGCGCGGTGGCGCTGGTAACGATTGCCGTCGCCTCCGTGCTGTTGCTTGCGGGATCAGGGAGTCGCGACGTGGACTCGTCGTCACCGAGCGCGTCGGCGGTGGTGGCGAGCGGGGCGGCCCCAGAGGTCGGCACCTCGGGCCAACCGCCGGCAGCCGTGGAGCGCGACACGAGCGGTGTCAACCGGGAGCAGTATGCCGGCGGCGACTCGAGTGGCGCGTACGGCTTCGTCACCCCGTCAGGAAAATGGCTCTGCGCGATCACCCCGGCGAACGGGATGGTCGCGTGCGCGTCTCACACGCCGGGGACGCCTCCAGGAGTTCCCGGCCCGTTACAAATCCCCGTCCAGGCCCCCGCGCCCTCCGCCGAGGCAAACATCGTCGCCATCGAAGCCGCGAAGGGACCGAGTTTCCAGACCGCGAACCAGCCACTCTTCCCGGGAAACCCCAACGTCCTCCCCTACGGGTCGACCTTGTCTGCCGACGGCTTCACCTGCAATGTGCAGTTCTCGGGCGTCTCGTGCAGAGAGGACGCAACGAATCAGGGATTCACCATCTCGACCGGCGGTTACAAGTTCGAGTTCACCCCGATACCGGGCACCCCCGACGCCGGCCCACCGCAGATCACGCCTACCGAGCCGACCGCACCTCCTCTCCCCCAGTTGGAAGGCGGATCGAATCAGTGTGGCCGCGTCGTCTACCCGCCGACAGGCGAACCCGCAACGGTCGTCATCGTAAAGGGAACGATCCGCTGCGACGCTGCTCACGCCATGCTCAACAGGTACTTCACCGCCCCCGACGCAACGGACGCGGTGTACGACGTCGACGGATGGAAATGCCGAACAAAGGGAGACCCACACTCCGCGGCGACTGGATACAGCATCACGTGCACGGATTCCGGCGGGAACATCGTGGTTGCACAGCCCTAGAACCGACTTTCCGCAGGTCGAAGGGGTAGACGGGGCGGAGGGGACGACACGGACTCCGCTGCCTGCGGCCCCCGGGAAGGTACCGGGAGACGAAAAATAGGTATACCCACGGGCCATCCGGCCGATGTGGCGTAGCCGCACCCGGTGGCAGTCTGTGACTTGTCACACACACGCGTAACCCGGCGGCTTCCGGAACCGCGTCGATTGCAGGAGAGGTCCCGCACCATGAAGGCAGAACCGCTTACCTGCGGTGACTATGTCACCGCGACGTTCGCTCGCGACTTCGTCGCGGAGGGATTCGACTATGACACCGTCGAGCGAATCCATTCCGGCGACCTCGACGAATGGACGTTCGCACTCGCCCAATCGGGGCTGTTCACCAACCGCGTGGTCGCGCACGCCCGGCAGGCGTGGCAGGACGATCCGCGATCCCTTCTCGACAGCCTCTTGGCCGACGCGGACGAGATGACCGTCAAGCGGTACGACGTCGTCTGGCAAGCCCTGACCCGGACCGCCCAGTTCGGCACTTCCGGGGTCGCCGCCGAATACGCGTGATCGACTTCCTGCCCACCGAACAGTCCACATCGCCCACTGAACAGACCACAGCGAAGAACGAGAACCATGACCGTCAACACCTACCCCACCGCCGAGACGATCCGATTGGGCGTACGCGGTCACGAATGCCGTTACTGCGGCCAAACCGTCAGCGCGGACGGCAACCGCTTCCGGCATACCGCGACGGGGCAGTACCGGTGCGAACCGGCAAAGCGGGCGTCGTACGAGAAGTCGCTGTCCGACAGTCTTATTCGAAGCTGAATTCGACCTTCTCCGGACCGGCCGGCATCACAATTCCTCTGACACCGATCGACCCTTCGCTGCGATGAGTACCACCGAGACGACTACCGTGACCACCACCAGGTAGGCGGCCCACATCAGGAGGAAGGGTTGCAGCCATCCCTTGTCGGTCGTCTGCCCCCGTTCTCCCACGCAGTACAGGGTGAAATTGGTGGACCGACCGTCCCCGGTGGAATAGGTATCCGACACGACGACCGCGTCGTGTCCGGGCTGTTCGCAGAACACAGGCGCAAGGTAGACGGCTTGTCCCGGCCAGATCAGCGAAGAGATCAGGGTGAGGAAGCCGACGCTCACCGTAATGCCGATTCCCCACAACAGGAGCGGCTTGGCCGCAAAGCGCTTCCGAGGTTGTGGATCTACACCCGATTCCACCGGCTCGGTCATAGCGGATGCACCCCGACCACCACTCCGTCGGCATCGAACACGACCACCGACCGCGACCGCGGCGACTCGACCATCGCTGTCGGCGAAATTCCGCCGGCCCTGGTCACCGAGATGCCGACTACCTGACCGCCCTCGAGACCGCTGTGGGACAGGGCTTCGTCTACCAGATGCTCGACTCGACCCAATGCCGGAACGTCGTCGAGGGTGAAGGCGCGGGCATCCAGGTCTTCCAGCGCAGAGACCACCACTGGACTGGGCTCACTTACATTCTCACCATCGAAGGTGTACTGGTCGAGCTGATCGGGATTCGCCGGATCGCGGACGGTGACAGCCAACTGCTCGACCGGCGCGATGTCCAGATTTGTCACCTGCACTTCTGCGACGCCGTAGCGAACCGCGAGCGCTGCTAAACCGTCGCCGACGAGGGCCGAGGTCATACCCCCGCCCCGGGATCGCATATCCGCGTCGAATTCAGCACGGTCGACAGCTCCGATACATGCCGTGGCACCGAAGACCACAGCCACCCCCATCGATGACCACACCGACACACGCAACACTGGCGAACGCAGCAGCGGCCGGGTCTTCATTGCACGAGACTATCCACGTC
Source organism: Rhodococcus sp. MSC1_016 (assembly GCF_023667485.2). Lineage (NCBI taxonomy): Bacteria > Bacillati > Actinomycetota > Actinomycetes > Mycobacteriales > Nocardiaceae > Rhodococcus > Rhodococcus sp. MSC1_016. Next base: position 2,026,060 of record NZ_JAMOZI020000001.1, on the reverse strand, counting down.
ACGGACTTCTCAGGTGGTCCGGCGCGCGGTCAGGTGTCGGATGTTCTTTCCACCGAGATCCTCATAGTGGCTCTGCATCGAGTCGATCAGCACTGCGAACACGCGGTGGGCAGCAGCCAGGTCGGCATCGGAGACGTCCCGTAGGGCACGCGCCGTGCGCTGTCCGAGTGGGGCGAAGAACTCGCGGGCTACTTCCAGCCCGTGGTCGTCGTAACGCAGGATGACTTTCCGGCGGTCCGAAGGGTCTGCCTCCCGCCGAATATGCCCTGACGTCAGCATGCGCTCCACCAGATAGGTCACCGCCGCCGACGACAGCCCGAGCAGGCTCCCCAGTTCTCCGGCGGTCAACGGCGTGCCATTGGTGTCGGCGACCATGACGTGCATCAGCGCCTGGAAGTCGTTGGGGCTGAGATCGTGCAGCGCACCGAAAGTGCGTCCGATCTGCTCCGACGCCACGGTCATCGCGCGGACATCTGCCGAAATGTCTGCTTCCAGTCTCGCTCTCGCGTCGGGACGAGCACTGTCCGGCATGTCGTCTGTCATCTCTAGGCCCTCTCAGCGGTCGGCCGACAGCCTATCCCCTCCGATCCTCTCAGTTGCTTAACTATTCAGTTTCTGAAATATTCTGAGGGTGAACACCGATGGGCATGCACCGACAGAACACCGTTCTCTCGCTATCTGGGATCGACTCGCCTCCGCCGTGACCGGACAGCGGTCGTGGGCAGTGGCCCTCACCGTCCTTGTCTTGGCCGGCGCTTTCATGGCGTTCGTCGGTGGCAACAACTCCGCGGGACAGTCACCGACCTCCCTGCCCGCGTCTGCGGAATCGGCCGAGGTGGACGGCCTCCTCGCCGACTTTCCCGAATCGGGGGTGACACCGGCGATTCTCGTCGGCAGTCGTGCCGACGGCGGCGTGTTGACCGACGCGGACCTCGCGGCATTCGACGCGGCCCGGAACCGGATGCTCCGTGTCGACCGCACCCTCGAACCGAGCCCAGGACCGGCACTCATCCCGTCACCGGACGGCAGAGCGGTGATCGGACAGGTTCCCGCCGATTCGGAACTCTCAGGTTTCGCGTTGAACGATCGCGTCGCCGAACTGCGGGCGGCGGCCACCGACTCGCTACCTCCGGGGCTTCTGGCGCAGGTGACAGGAGGTCCGGCATTCGGCGCTGATATCGCCGACTCGTTCTCGGGCGCAAATGTCACGTTGCTCGCGGTCACTGCGCTTGTCGTCGCGGTCCTGCTGATCGTCACCTACCGCTCACCGATCCTCTGGCTCGTGCCACTCGCCGTGGTCGGCTTCGCCGATCGGGTTGCGTCGACCGTCGGTACTGCCGTGGCCGAACTGACCGGGCTGACCTTCGACGGGTCGACGTCCGGCATCACGAGCGTGCTGGTCTTCGGTGCCGGAACGAACTACGCGCTACTCCTCATCTCCCGCTACCGGGAGGAACTCCGCGCGGAGCCGGACCACCGGGTCGCCTTGCGCCACGCCGTGCGCCGGGCCGGACCGGCGATCGTCGCGTCCAATGTCACTGTGGTACTTGCCCTACTGACCCTGCTGTTGGCGACCATTCCCAGTACCCGCAGCCTGGGTGTGCTCGCGGCCGCCGGCCTCCTGGTAGCGCTCACCTTCGTGCTGCTGGTCCTCCCGCCCGCTCTCGCACTCAGCGGAAAGCGACTGTTCTGGCCGTTCGTGCCCCGTGTGGGCGACCCGGACAGCACCACGCACGGCGCCTGGTTCCGGGTTGCCTCCGCGGTAGCACGACACCCGCGACGCACCGCAATTGCGTCGATTATGGCGCTCGGGGTCTGTGCGGCGGGGTTGATCGGCACCCACGTCGGGCTGTCCCAAACCGAACAGTTCCGGGTCGCAGCGGAATCGGTCGACGGCCTGGACACTCTCGCTGCTCATTTTCCGTCCGGACTCTCCGACCCCACCACCGTGGTCGCCCGCACGCAAGCGACCGACGCCGTACAGCGGGTTCTCGCCGAGACCGAAGGGGTCGTCTCGGTGAGCGAGGCCGGCCGATCGAACACCGGTCTGACGCGATGGGCCGTCGTACTCGACGCACCACCTGCAACGGAGGAGGCCTTCGCAACCATCGACATCATCAGGGCAGCCTTGACCGACATCGACGGTGCGGAAGCGCTCGTCGGTGGCAGCGACGCCCAGTCGCTGGACAAGCGGGACGCCGCCCTCCGGGACCAGGTGATCGTCATTCCGGCGATCCTTCTCGTGGTCCTGGCCGTGCTCGTAGTGCTCCTGCGGGCCGTGGTCGCACCGCTGGTCCTCGTCGGGACGACGGTACTCAGCGCGGTCGCGGCGCTCGGGCTGGGCAACTGGGTGAGCACGCGCATCTTCGGGTTCCCCGCGCTCGACGACACCGTTCCCCTGTTCGCGTTCCTGTTCCTCGTGGCACTCGGCGTCGACTACAGCATCTTCCTCGTCACCCGGGCCCGGGAGGAAACACCGGGGCGGGGCACGCGGGCCGCGATCGTGCGGGCTGTTGCCGCGACCGGCGGCGTCATCACCAGTGCCGGAATAGTACTCGCCGCCGTGTTCGCCGTCCTCGGCGTGCTGCCCCTGATCACACTGACCCAGCTGGGCATCGTCGTCGGCCTCGGCATCCTCCTCGACACGTTCGTGGTGCGAACACTCGTCATCCCGGCGCTGTTCACGCTCGTCGGGGACGCGGTGTGGTGGCCGAACCGCCAGCCCACCTCGACGCTCGACTCACCCGGCGAAGCAAGGAGCGCGGTTCCGTCAGAAATCTGAGCGTTCGCAGACCGGTCAGGAATCGAGAAGCGTCTCATCTCGGGCCGCATTAACGTCACTCACATGAACATCACCATTCACTCGGCCTTCCTTCCGCACACCGACCACGAGGCCTCGCTGGCCTTCTACCGCGACATCCTCGGGTTCGAAGTCCGCAAAGACGTGGGTTACAACGGGATGCACTGGATCACCGTGGGACACCCGGACCAGCCCGGCACCTCCCTCGTTCTGCACCCACCGGCGGCCGATCCCGGGATCACCGACGAGGAGCGCCGCACCATCACCGAGATGATGGCCAAGGGGACCTACGCCATCCTCACATTGGCCACCCCCGACCTGGACGCAACCTTCGCCCAGCTCGCGGCAAGCGACACCGAGATCGTCCAGGAACCGATCGACCAGCCGTACGGCATCCGTGACTGCGCCGTCCGCGATCCCGCAGGAAACCTCATCCGCATCAACGAGATCAAGGAGGAGCGCTGACATGATCACCATCAATAGTCTCACCCTCGACACTCCCGAGCCCACCGCCGCGAAGGCCTTCCACACCGCACTCGGCGTCGATGCCCACATCACTGCCCGGGACGCGGATGCACCGACCACCGGATTCCGCGGTTTCACTCTCTCACTCGTCGTGTCCCAACCGAACATCGTCGACGCCTACATCGAGGCCGCCCTCGACAACGGCGGCGCCACGATCACACCGGCCAAGAAGAGCCTCTGGGGGTACGGCGGCGTCGTACAGGGCCCCGACGGCGCCCTGTGGAAAGTCGCGACGTCGTCGAAGAAGAACAAGGGACCGGCCACCCGGCACTTCGAGGACCTCGTGCTGCTCCTCGGAGTCGGAGATGTCAAAGCCGGCAAGCAGTTCTACCTCGACCACGGTCTGGAGGTGACGAGAAGCTTCGGACGCAAGTACGTCGAGTTCGCCACCGGCCCGAAGGTCAAGCTCGCGCTCTACGGGCGCCGCGCCCTCGCGAAGGACGCGGGCGTCTCCCCCGACGGCACCGGCGCACATCGAATCGTCATCCGCAGCGACGCCGGCAGCTTCACCGATCCGGACGGTTTCTCCTGGGAAACCGACTGAGTCGACACGCTTTCGAGGGCAGGACCCGCCGCAGCGGCACATCACCACCGCTGGCGGGCCTGTGAAAGAAGATGATCCCTCCGACGCGTCCGGTGCGGGGAGTCAACGCCCCCGCACCACTTCGAGCGCCGCGGCCTCGATGGTGTCTTCGGACAGCAGGACCTCGAGTGCGGCGTCGCCGAGGGGGATGAAGCTGTTCTCGCTCGCAACCCGGGCGAGGCGGCCGGTGAAGCCTTGGTCCACCAATGCCATGACGACGCCCTCCCCCACACCACCCGCCGCCCGGGTTTCGTCGACGACGAGGACTCGGCCGGTGGCATTCGCCTCGCGGACGATGTCCAGCACCGGCAGCGGCGCGAGCCACCGCATGTCCACCACCCGGGCCGAGATATCGGCTCGTTCGAGGCGACGCGCCACTCGGAGGCTCATGTGCACCCCGTTACCGAAGGTGACGATGGTCAGGTCCGTTCCCTTGCCATAGGTGCGCGCCCGCCCGATCTGTACGAAATTCTCGGCGCCCTTCAGTGGATCCGGGTAGGGGGTGAGCCACTGCTCGTCGCCGTCCTCGTGCAAATCCCTGGTGTGGTACAGGGCAATCGGTTCCAAGTACACGCACACCGCACCGGCGCTGTGGGCGGCCGCAACACAGGTGCGCATCATGGCCGCGGCGTCGTCGGGCCTGGCCGGGGAGGCAATGATTATGCCGGGGATATCACGTAACGCTGCGACGGCATTGTCGTTGTGGAAGTGCCCCCCGAATCCCTTCTGGTACCCGTAACCGGCGATACGCACCACCATGGGGTTGCGGTATTGACGATCGGAGAAGAATTGCAGGGTCGCGCCTTCACCGCGGATCTGGTCGGCGGCGTTGTGCAGGTACGCGAGGTACTGGATCTCCGGGATCGGCAGCAGCCCGGAGACTCCCGCGCCGAGTGCGAGCCCGAGAATAGCCTGTTCGTCGAGGAGGGTGTCGAAGACGCGGGCAACCCCGACTTTCTTCATCAGCCCGCGCGTGACCCCGTAGACGCCACCCTTCCGGGCGACGTCCTCGCCGAAGACCAGCGACTCCGGGTACTCGATGAGCACGTCGAGCAGGGCACGGTTGATCGACGAGGCCAAGGTCAGTGGACCCTCTTCTTCGGGTAGCGGGCCGCCGAAGATGTGGGCGCGGCGCGCGGCTTGGGTCCGTTGCGGTTCGGCCGCCATCGCTTCGTCGAGGCCCTCCCTCAGTGGTCGCATCACCGCGGCGGGACTATCGAGTTGGGGTAGCTCGCTCACGTGCCGTGCGAGTCCGATGACTTCTGCGCGCTTCTTCTCGTAGAGCGCAAGCACCTCCTTCGGGCTGAGATGCCCGCGCTCGATCAGCAGTTGTGCAGTGCACAGCACCGGATCTCGGTCGAAGTCTGCGGTGATCTCGCCGGTGGTGCGGTAGGCGGCTTCGACGTCGGATCCGGCGTGGCCCATCAGTCTCACCGTGCGCAGATGCAGGAACGCCGGACGCCTGTTCCTGCGGACCCAGTCGGCGGCACGCTGCGCGGTGGCGTAGGCCATCGGCAAATCCGATCCATCGACGGCGAAGTACTCGAGCCCGTCACGATTCCCGAAGTTGGCGCCGATCCACCCTGCCGGGGTCTTGGTGCTGATCCCGATGCCATTGTCTTCGCAGACCAACAGCAGCGGAATGGGAAGGCCCTGAAACGCCGAGTAGAGAGCGGTGTTGATGGCGCCGATCGCGGTCGAGTGGTTGGCCGAGGCATCGCCGAAACTGCACACTACGATCGCATCGTCGGGCCAGGGTGAGGGGACGCGTAGCTTGGCGGCGCGCGCGAGGGAAAAGGCAACGCCGACCGCCCGCGGCAGATGAGATGCGATCGTCGAGGTCTGGGGGATGATATTGAGGTCGTGGCGACCGAACACCTTGTGCCGGCCACCCGACATCGGTTCCTCGGCGGCGGCGACGACGCCGAGGAGCACATCGCGCAGCGGGTCGCTGCCCCGCACTTGCCGGGCGCGTTCGAGGAAGAACGCACCGGAGCGGTAGTGCAACAACGCCGGATCGGTCAGACGGAGGGCGCGGGCCACGACGGCGTTTCCCTCGTGCCCGGATGAGCCGATCGTGTAGAAGCCCTTACCTTTCGAGCGTAACCAGCGCGCCGCGAGATCGAGATGACGGCTGCCCAATTGCGAATCGAACAAGTCCAGAATGTCCTGCACGGACAGCCTCGACTGCGCCTCCACGGCTCCGTCGCGATCACGTACCCCCATCGGTACCGCGCCGACCATCTCGTTGATGGTGGTGGTGAAGTAGTCATCGATCTGTTCGGCCATGTATCCGGCTCCTGACAGGCAGGTCATCCTCGTCCGCGGGGCGGTCTGACGGGACGTGTGTCCCCTCACCAGGGTATGCATGTCACGGGCGCCTTCATGCGTCATTGTCGATGATCCGCGCATGCACCACTCACTACGCGCCCGTGCCTCGCTCCAGATCCGGCCTTGTCCGCCGCGGACAAAACCTGGCGCGAACTCGAGCCTCGCGGAATATTTCGGAGCACCGTCCCCGCGCATAGTGTCGTGAATCACACGGCAATGAAGGGATCGAAACAGTGTCCGACATCGGCTATTTCACCTGGGACCTCGCGCCCACACACGGCGACGCACCGTGCCTGCGCGACGACCACAGCGACCTCACGTACCGGCAGTTCGCCGATCGGGTGGATGCGTTCGCGGCGCAACTGAGCGAACGCGGGGTCCGCGAGGGTGACGTCGTCGCGGTGATGCTGCCGAACCGGGTGGAGCTGCTCGTCGTCCTCATGGCGGCGTGGCGGCTGGGTGCGGCCGCCACACCGGTCAACCCCACCTTCACCGCCGCCGAAGCGGAGTACCAGATCACCGATGCCGACGCCGCGCTGGTCGTGAACGAGGGACCGGACGCTCCGAGCGCCGGTCGCCCGTCGATTGCGGTCGACGAGATGCACACCTCCCTGCCTTCGGGGCCCGCCCGGGACTTCCGCCCGGCCGGCAGCGACGTCGCGCTACTGATCTACACGTCGGGGTCGACGGGAAGACCCAAGGGCGTCATGCTCACGCACGACAACCTGCAGTTCATGAGTTCGTCGCTTGCCGAGCATCTTTCGCTCACCGCCGATGACCACTGTCTGCTCATCCTGCCGCTGTTTCACGTCAACGCGATCTGTGTCAGCTTCCTCGCACCGATGCTGGCCGGAGGGCAACTGAGTGTCACCGGCCGGTTCTCCCCGGCCCGGTTCTTCGACGACGTGGCCCGGCTGCGGCCGACATACTTCTCCGCAGTCCCGACAATCTACGCACTGCTCGTCTCCCAACCCGATGAGGTTGTCACCGACACGTCGTCGTTGCGGTTCGGGGTCTGCGGAGCCGCGCCGATCTCCAAGGAATTGCTCGAACGCGCTGAACAGCGCTTCGGCCTGGTGATCGTCGAAGGGTACGGGCTCACCGAGGGCACCTGCGCGTCGGCGTGCAACCCACCCGGCGGCGTCCGCAAACTCGGCACAGTCGGGCCCGCACTGCCCGGGCAGACCCTCGCGATCATGGACGAGTCCGGCGTCCTGCTCCCACCGGGAGCCGTCGGCGAAATCGTCATCCGCGGCGCCAACGTGATGCACGGCTACCTGAGGCGTCCCGACGAGACACACCGGACCGTTGTCGACGGCTGGCTCCACACGGGCGACGTCGGTCGACTCGACGAGGACGGCTACCTCACCCTCGTCGACCGGATCAAGGACATGATCATCCGGGGCGGCGAGAACATCTACCCCAAGGAGATCGAGAACGCACTCGCCACCCACGACAGCGTCCTCGAGGCGGCCGTGGTCGGCGCACCTCACGAGGTGTATGGCGAGGTACCCGTGGCCTACGTGGTCCCCTATCCCGACAGCCCCGTGACCGACGGACAGCTCACCGACCACCTCCGTGAGCGGCTCACGAAAGTCAAACTGCCCGTGGCTATACATGTCGTCGACGCCTTGCCCCGCAACCCCGTAGGCAAAATCGACAAACCCGGACTGCGCAGCCGGCACCGGCTGTCCACCACTGCTCGCGGCTGAGCAACCCGCTCTCACCGACACCACAGCACACGTCGCAACTCGGGCCACACCCGAGGCGATGCCCCCTACCCCCGCCCGCCCTATCCAGGAGACTTCCGATGGGATTCACAACCGGGAACTTTCCCGAAGTAGACCCCGCAACATTCCTCGACCGTCCCTTCTTCGACCGCATGCGCGCCATGTCGACGCACTGGGTCGACTACGGCTTCGGCACCCCGAAGATGGTGCACACCATCTACATTCTGAAACTGCTGGTCCTTTACATCGGTGCCGGACTGTCCATCGCGACATTCACCTCCGGCTACAACGTGCTCGACATCGGCGCGTGGTGGAACGCGCCGATCGTGTACCAGAAGCTCATACTGTGGACGCTGCTGATCGAAACCATCGGCCTGGGCGGTTCCTGGGGGCCACTCGCCGGCCACTTCAAGCCGATGATGGGCGGCGCTCTGTTCTGGCTGCGGCCGGGCACCATCCGCCTCCCACCCTGGCCTGGGAAGGTGCCCCTGACAGCCGGCGACTCTCGCACCGTCTTCGACGTTGTCGTCTACGTCGCGATTTTGGTCGACATCGTCCTCGCACTCGGGCTCGCCGGTGTCCACACACCGTCCATCGACGCGGCGCTGCCCGGCAATCACGGCCTGGTGAACCCCACGCTCTTGCTGCCGCTGATCGCGCTGCTCGTCGTGATCGGGTTGCGTGACAAGGTCATCTTCATCGCCGCCCGCGGCGAGCAGTATTTCCCGGCCGTCGTCTTCTTCGGTGTTCTTCCGTTCATCGACATGATCGTCGCGCTCAAGCTGCTCATCGTGTCGGTGTGGGTCGGCGCCGGCATGTCGAAGCTGGGCCACCACTTCTCGATGGTGGTGCCCCCGATGCTGTCCAACACACCCTGGTTGCCGTCGAAGACGATCAAGCGCGCCCATTACCGCAGCTTCCCGAACGACCTGCGGCCGTCCATCGTCGCCGGCGGTGTCGCCCACGTCCTGGGCACCGTCGTCGAGGTAGTGACGCCACTGGTGTTGCTGTTCACCACCAATGGAACCGTTACCCTGCTCGCTGTTGCGCTGATGGTCGCATTCCACCTGTTCATCCTGTCGACGTTCCCGCTCGCAGTGCCCCTCGAATGGAACCTGCTGTTCGCTTACGCGGCAGTCTTCCTGTTCCTCGGATTCCCCAACGCCGCCGGTTACGGGCTTGGCGACTTCTCCTCACCGCTACTGCTCGCCGCGATCATCGCCGCGCTGGTGTTCTTCCCGATCCTCGGCAATCTGCGCCCCGACCTCGTCTCGTTCCTGCCCTCGATGCGGCAGTACGCCGGCAACTGGGCCTCGGCCACCTGGGCGTTCGCGCCGGGCGCGGAAGACAAGCTCGACCAGTTCATCAAGCGCCCCAGCCAGAACACCCGGACTCAGCTACTCGCGACGTACCCGCCCGAGGTCGCCGACGTCGTGATGCACCAACTGCTGGGCTGGCGGTCGATGCACAGCCAGGGCCGCGCTCTGCTGTCGCTGATGAGTCGCCATCTCGGCGACGACATCGACACTTACTCGCTGCGCGAGGCCGAGTTCAGCTGTAACTCGCTGGTGGCCTTCAACTTCGGTGACGGGCACCTCCACAACGAGCATCTCATCGCGGCCATTCAGCGGCGCTGCAACTTCGCGCCCGGCGAGTTCCTGATCGCGTGGATCGAATCGCAGCCCATCCACAAGGGCATCCAAGAGTACAAGGTGATCGACGCCGCCCTCGGCGTCATCGAACGCGGAACCTACAAGGTGTCCGACGCCATCGCCGAGCAACCGTGGCTGCCGAACGGTCCCATCCCGTTCGACGTACAGTGGACGTTGGACATCGACGCCGACCGGGCACTCACCGATCCCGGAACCGTGCCGGAACCGGGAATGCGCAGCAGGCAAGCTGATTCGCCGTATCACGATGACGCAGGCACAGGAGTGCGGCAGTGAGCACAGCGGTCGTGGTCGGCAGCGGGCCCAACGGGCTCGCTGCCGCGGTCCACCTCGCCCGGCACGGCGTCGAGGTCCAGGTCCTCGAGGCGGCCGACACCATCGGCGGCGGGACCCGTTCGAGCGAACTCACCCTTCCGGGGCTTCTGCACGACGAGTGCTCCGCGTTCCACCCCATGGGAGCGGGGTCGCCGTACTTGCAGACGCTCGACCTCGAACGCTACGGCCTGAGCTGGAAGTGGGCCGACGTCGACTGCGCGCATCCGCTCGACAGCGGGGAAGCAGGCCTTCTGCACCGCTCCGTCGACGAAACAGCCGCCGGCCTCGGGGCCGACGGGCCTCGCTGGCAGCGGATGTTCGGAAACCTTGCCGACGGGTTCGACGATCTCGCCGCCGACCTCATGCGTCCGATCGTGAACATTCCACGTCATCCGCTGAAGCTGGCGAGCTTCGGGCCCCGGGCGCTGCTGCCGGCCGGCATTACTGCCCGGTGGTGGCGCACCGAGAAGGGCCGGGCACTGTTCGGGGGTGTGGCCGCGCACGCGTACTACCGGCTCGACCGTCCAGCGACGTCCGCAGTCGGCCTGATGATCATCGCCGCAGGCCACCGCTACGGATGGCCGGTTGCCGAAGGGGGATCGCAGTCGATCACCAGCGCTCTGGCGGCCGTGCTCACCGACTGGGGCGGGAAGATTGCCACAGGTGTCCGGGTCGACAGTATCGCCGACATTCCTCCCGCGGACGTCGTCCTGCTCGACCTGTCACCGTCCGCCGCACTGAGCATCTTCGGCGAGCAGATTCCACAGAGAGTCGCGCGTGCGTATCGCCGGTTCCGGCACGGACCGGCGGCATTCAAGGTCGACTACGCCGTCGAGGGCGGGGTGCCCTGGCGCGACCCCGACTGCGGCCGCGCCGGAACCGTGCATCTCGGTGGCACATTCGCGGAAATCGCGGCCGCCGAAAAGGATGTCTCATCCGGCAGGATGCCACAGCGGCCGTTCGTCCTCGTGGGGCAGCAGTATCTCGCCGACGCCGGCCGATCGAAAGGGAATCTGCACCCGCTGTATGCGTACGCACATGTGCCGCACGGGTACACGGGCGATGCGACGTCGGCGATCACCGCGCAGATCGAACGGTTCGCCCCCGGCTTCCGCGACCGTGTCGTCGCGACAGTGAGCAGTGGGCCTGCACAGCTTGCCCAGTCGAACGCCAACTATGTCGGCGGTGACATCATCGGCGGGGCCAACACCGAGACCCAGGTGGTACTCCGGCCGCGCATCGCCCTCGACCCCTACAGCATCGGCGTACCGGGAACCTACTTGTGCTCGGCGTCAACGCCGCCGGGCGCCGGCGCCCATGGAATGAGCGGATACAACGCCGCCCAATCCGCACTGCGTTACCTGCGCAGACACGGCGACGATGTGCTGTAGCAGTCCCACCGCTTGCTCCGGACGCACGCGGCGGAATGAGACGATTCGGCCGTCATGAGCACGCATCGACCGCAAAGATCCTGCGGTGCCGATGCGCACGGCCCACGACACTCACGAAGAGGAACCGACACACCATGCTGAATCGTCTCTACGCAGCGCTTCTCACGGCGGCCGGACTGTCCTGCGATGGCTACATCACCCTCGACGAGGCCGTGAGCAATTCTGGCCACCCACGGCGGACAGGCATAGACTCGCCGACCGGGACGCAACCGGAGGTCGATACGCCCTCGAAGTGAAGCGGGACCAGCTGCCCCTGGCATCACTGCCCACCCACGTGCCCGCCCTTCGCCTGATCCGGTGTCAGGACGGCCGGTCCCAACCATTGGCACACGAGCAAGGCGAGTTCGACGGACAGGCGGTCCCGAGTGAAATCCTCCCCCCGCTCCTCCGCGGCGCGCTTCACCCGATACTTCACCGAGTTGTAGTGCAAGTCGAGAACTTTCGCGGCCGCAACATTGCTGAGATTGTTCGCGAGGTAGACCTGCACGGTCTCGCGCAGGCGGGCCGCGTTCTCATTGTCCGCAGCCAGGCCGCGCAAGACGCTCTGTACCCACGTCCGGGTAGCCGCGGGGTCCTCGGTGAGCATCGCGACGGTCGACACTCCTGGTTCGTCGTATGCGATTGCGACGGGGGCATTTTTTCCCGCAGCGATGGCAAGCGCTCGTGCGCGTTGGGCGCGAGCGTGGGACTGCCTGAATCCTTCTGGACCGGAGGTTATTCCACCGACGGCCACAGCTAGTTCCGAATGACGATCGAGAAGGAATTCGCGCAGCTCGATGTAATCTCGCCGGGCAGCCGAGCGGGTACCGAGGGGCACCCATACCCATCCGGTGACGCGGTCCGCCGCTACGAACAGTGGATCGGTCACTGCCCCCATGAACCCGGAGAAGTCGTGTGCAGCCGATTCGATCTTGGCCAGCATGTCTCCTGCACCGGCATCGGGGGCCCAAATGATCGCCGCCAGGTGATTTTGATTCAAGACGTAGTTGAGGGCAGCGCTGGCCCCTGCATCCGGATGTTCGTTGCCCGCCAATATTTCCTGAACACGGACAGCACGCACGCTACTCTGGTGGGCCAACCACCGTTCCCGTTCACGCTCGTAGACTGCGACCACCTGCTGCGACACCCTGTCGATGTACACCGACATCACGGTGATGATGCGCTCGAGCACCGGAACGCCCAGTTCCGGCTCAACCGCTTCCCCACCCAACTCGTCGAAGACCAACTTGAGGAGATTGGTCTGTCCGAGTCGATATGCGCGTACGAGCGCATTGACCGGAACCCCCTGTTGAGCAAGACGTCTCGCGTACTCCATCGCCGCGGCCGGCGCCTCCAAATTCTCCGGCGCAATGTTGTGCTGCAGCGTGTGAAAGATGGTGTCGAGGTTTCCTTCGACACTCGCCCCGAGCAGTTCGAGCAACTGTCGATCGGCACGCAAGTCGGGTATCTCGGTGTACAACACGTCGGTGATGTCTGCCGTCAGCGACACCAACCGCTGGTTGAGCGAGCTTGCGATTCTTGCGACCAACAGCGCGGTGCGCTCGTCGTGTGAAGCCATGCGAAGACAATAGAGCAGTTGCCTCCCACGCATGACGATTCGCCTCGAAAGCCATTGCCAGCGTCCCCACCTGGACCTTTCTATCCACCCGGAAGTTACGGCCCTCACCCGTCCGACACGAGTTTGTCCGATGAGAACAAACCCCGCCACATTCTTGATTCTTCGCGGACGTGGTCATCCTCACAGGACTTCCCTATCGTGAAGACGGCTCGGCCGCAGGGCCAACGATGAAGGGATCACGATGAACGACAAGAGCTTCCGTGGGAGAACCGCCGTCATGTCCGGAGGAAGTCGCGGCATCGGACTTGCTATCGCAAGGGCGATCGCGAGCCGCGGCGGAAACATCGTCCTGCTCGCCAAGACCGATACCCCTGACCCCCGACTACCCGGAACGATTCACACCGCCGTCGCGGAACTGGCCGAGTTGGGCGGACACGCTGTCCCGGTAGTGGGCGACGTCCGCAACGCCGACGATATCGCCCGAGTCGTCGATTCTGCCCGCGACAACTTCGGCGGCATCGACATCGTCGTCAACAATGCGAGCGTGCTGGACATCTCGAAGACCGAGGCGCTGCCCCTGAAGCGGTTCGATTTGATGCAACAGGTCAACGTGCGCGGCACTTTCGCGCTGACCCAGGCGTGTCTTCCGTACCTGCGGAAATCTTCGAACCCACACGTACTGACGCTCTCACCGCCGCTCAACATGTCGAAATACTGGCTGGGCGCCCACCCCGGCTACATGCTGGCCAAGTATGGGATGACGCTGGCCGCGTTGGGTATCGCGGCTGAACACGCGGATATGCCCTTCTCGAGCAACTGCCTGTGGCCGCAGACCATGATCGCGACAGCAGCGGTCGGGAACCTACTCGGCGGATCCGACAGCCTGCGACACTCACGCTCCCCCGACATCATGGCCGACGCTGCAATCGAACTACTCGGCCGTCCCGCGGGCACCGACAACGGTCGCACAGTCCTCGACGTCGAAGTGCTCACCGAAGCCGGTGTCACCGACTTCACGACGTATGGCGGAAACACTCCCCTGACCATCGACATCTTCGTCGACGAACCCGGGTTCTCCGATAGCTCGGAGGCGTTCGACCGCACCGGCCAGGCGGGCCCGCGGACCAGCAGTGTCGGATGAGCTCGGCTCTTTCGTGCCAAGACGATCGACGTCGAGGTCGTGTTCACCAGCGACATCCCTGAACACGGATCCGCACCGCAAGTCACCGATGCCGAGGGCACCGATGCCGTCTGTTGTCGATGTCGTCCTGGGTGGTGGAGCCGACCTACGAGATCTGAATCCGACGGATGGGCGATGGTCGATCTCGCTTTGCGGTGCTGCCGCTACGGCGGTCCGCCCGGCGACGACATACTCGTCGAGTTCGGTGTGACGCCGACAGTATTTGTCTCGCTCCCCCGCGCGGTCTAGTCGTGCGTCCGCTCCACGACCCAGGCCGCGACCTGTGTCCGAGAGGTGAAGCCAAGTTTGGCCAGGATGTGCTCCACGTGCCGTTGTGCGGTGCGGGGTGAGATCACGAGACGGTCGGCGATGGCCTGATTGGTCAGGCCTTCGGCGACCAGATCGGCGACTTGACGTTCCCTCTTGGTCAGTCGCGTCGACGCCTCGGTGGCTGATGTGGAGGTGTCGGCCTGCTGCTCGTGGAGGGCATAGGCGATTGCCGCGTCGAAGCCGAGTTGTTCACCCTTGCGGTGGGCAGCACTGAATGCCTTGTCCCCGAGTTCCTGACGGGCCTTCTCTGCATATTCCTCGTGGTAGAGGACCAGACTGGTATGTATCACCGCGGTACTGCCGATCGACTGCGCCAGCCCGTCCGCGGCTCCCATCAACGTTGCAGCCCGGAGTGCGTCGCGACGTTCGAAGCTGATCCAGGCCAGCGCCTCGAGGGAGGCTGCAGCGACGCGCGGACTGCGTACCTGTTTGGTCAGCTTCAGTGATTGTTCGATAAGGCGGACCGACCGACTGGCATCACCTCGCTTCCACACGGCAATTCCCAGGGCCCACAGCGAATGCGATCGATACATCGTCTCGCCGTGCGCTTCCGTGATCGCGAGGGCACGTTCATGGCACTCGATCGCCTGGTCCATCCGGCCTGACAGTCCATGCGCCAGACCTAACGGGTACAGGATGGCTACTTGGAGCGTTCGATTCCCGCGCGCGCTGAACTCGGCGAGGGCGCTGTCCAGTTGCGAGCACGCTCGCGCCAGATCACCGCTGTAGAGGGCCAGCATTCCGTCGGCGCAGTTGACGTAGGCGCGCAGGAGGGGATCACTCGTGTCGGCGATGAGAGTCCGCGCCTGATCGACGAGCGCTGCCGCGGCCTCGAGGTCGCCTTGAGCGAATGCCATCACGCTGCCGCCGTAGATCGCCTTGATCGAATCCAAGGTGGATGGGCCGCTGCGGCGGGCGAGTAGCTGCTCATGCCACCGGCGCCCCTCGTTGTAAAGACCCTGGGAGCTCCAGAACAGGAACAGTGCCGCGGCGATGCGCAGGCCGGCGGTAGGGTCGTCGTCGACGCCGAGGGCCTCCCGCAGATTCGCGTGTTCCCGTTTCAGCCGGGCGATCCACTCCAGTTGGCGGGCACTGATCCACTCGGCCTCCGCGTTCAGCGCCAACGCCTCGTACCAGTCCCGGTGCCTCCGCCGCAAAGCGAGGGCCTCATCGGTCTGCTCGAGTTTCTCGTAGCCGTATTCGCGGAGCGTCTCGAGCAGCCGGAGCCGTACCACCGACCCGTACTCCTCGCGGATCAGGATCGACTTCTCCACCAAGGAGGACAGCGTGCCCAGCAACTCGTCAGGGTCGAGACCCTCGCCGCACACGTCCTCCGCCGCATCGAGTTCGAAGCTTCCCGCGAACACCGACACCCTCCCCCACACGAGTTGTTCACGCGCGGTGCACAGTTCGAAACTCCAATCTATACACAAACGCATAGTCTGTTGCCGCGTCGGCGCACCCCGGCTACCGCGGGTCAACAGGGTGTAGCGGTCGGTGAGCCGCTCGAGTATCTGCTCGGACGACATCGCCCGCAACCGCGCCGCCGCCAACTCGATCGGCAACGGCAACCCGTCGAGCCGGCGACAGATCCCCGCCACCGTCGCTGCGTTCCCTTCGGTAAGCGCGAAACCCGGAACCGCGGCAGCGGCGCGTTCTACGAACAACGTGACCGCGTCGTATTTCGGCAACCCCCGCCGGGAGTCCCGACGCCCGGGATCCGGAACGCCCAGCGGGGGAACCCGCAGCACCGCCTCCCCACCGATCCCAAGGGGTTCACGGCTGGTGGGCAGCATCCGCAACCGCGGGCACACACGCACCAGGTGGGCGGCAAGTTCGGCGACCGCATCCACCACCTGCTCACAATTGTCGAGAACCAACAGCAGTTCCTGTGCCGCCATGTGCTCCAGGAGAACCTCACGCAACGGCCGTGCCAAATGGTCCCGTACCCCGACGGCGGCAGCCACCGCATCGACCAGCGACGACACGTCACGCAGCTCACCCAACTCGACCAGGCGCACACCGTCGGCGTACTCGCGCTGCACACTCGCCGCGATCCGCATCGCCAGCCGCGTTTTGCCGACCCCCCCGATCCCGGTCAACGTCACCAACCGGGACCCGGCCAGCAGGTTCTTCGCCTCGGTCAGCTCGTGTCGACGGCCGACGAATCTCGTCAGCTCCAGAGGGAGACTTCCCGTCGCGCCCAACGTGGAGGAAGGCTGCGACAATCGTCCACCGCGCGAGTTCGGTTGCTCCCGCGCATCGGGTTCCACGCGGAGCGCCATCTCGTCGACCGGAAACCCGTGGTCGCGTTGCAGGGTTCGTAGTTCCTCGCCGAAGTCGGCGGCGGTGGCCGGGCGCGCACCGGGCTCGCGGGACATAACCCGGGCAATCACCGCGGACACATCCTCGGGGATCCCACGCTCACGCAGGTCGGGCACCTCCTGCGTGGCGATCCGCAAAAACTGCGCGACCACCTGCTCACCGCTGCGACGCTCGAACGCAGCATGCCCGGTCAGCGCACTGAACAGGGTGGCACCGAGCCCGTAGATATCCGCGGCCGGGCTCGGCGGATCACCCCCGAGCACCTCCGGCGCGGTATACGCCGGCGACCCGGTCACCGCACCGGTGGCCGTCTCGAAACCACCGGAGATGTGCGCGATACCGAAATCCGCCAACTCCGGCTCGCCGTACTCGGAAAGCAGAATGTTCCCGGGTTTGACGTCCCGATGCAGGATGCCGAGCCGGTGCGCCGACTCCACCGCACCGGCCATCTTCACCCCAACCCGAAGAACCTGATCCAGCGGCAGCGGACCGCCCGTCCGGACCCGGGCCTCCAGCGAATCCTGCGGGTGATACGGCATCACGATGTAGGAAAGGCCACTGTCGGTGGCACCGACCTGCAGAACGTTGAGAATGTTCGGGTGCCCGGTCAGCCGTCCCATTGCCCGCTGCTCCCGAAAGAAGCGGGAGCGGTTCTCGTCGTCGAGTTCGACGGTGAGCACCTTCACCGCCACCGTGCGATCCAGCTGCGCCTGGGTGCAGCGGTAGACCACGCCGAAACCGCCGCGCCCGATCTCCTGGACATCGCCGAATTTAGCTCCACCGAGTTCGGCGGCCGGGGGCGGCGGGTACCGCTGAGTGTCGAGCGGATCACCTTCACCCATCGGCGGTCTACTCACCCCGTCGGCTTATCAATGACGCGCACTGGCTCCTACGGCACGACCAGCGCGTATACAACCGTGGACTCACCTCTCGATGGTGTCCTTTCGAGGATATCGCTCACGGTTATCGGTGCGGGTGATCCCGGCCGCACACGTGTGAGCCTCGACATTTAGTCAACTAGATTGATCAATGTGGTTGTACGCTTTGCTCATGATCACCGAACAGGCCACCGCGCAAGTCCTGCGGGAAGCGCTGCGCCCGATCTGGCGACAGCTCACCGCAGGCAGGTCGATCTCGGTCGGCAAGATAGGTGTGCTCGCCTACCTGTCGAAGTACGGACGAACCTCTGCCTCGACACTCGCCACGGCCGAGAAGATCAGCCCACAGGCAATCGCCACGGCCGTGCGCGAACTCGAGAGTCTCGGCCTGGTTGCACGGACGCCTGACGAGCAGGATCGGCGCAGGATCTGGATCGAGCTCACCGATGCCGGTGGCGAGAGGCTGGCGCGAGAGCGGTCACAAGGCTTGGAGTGGCTCGAACACGCCATCGCGGAACGGCTGACGGACGAGGAAAAGGAGACCCTCGACTCCGTCATCCCGATTCTGCGCAAGTTGGTGGACGATGCCCCCGTCGACTGAGTCCACAACGGGTCCCCGGTTACTGCCGGCGCTGGCGTATGCCGCCCTGACGACCGCGGTCGTCAGTTCACTCGGCATGCTGCTGGTGCCCACCATCTCCCACGACATGCACGTCGAGGTGAGCACCGGCCAATGGATGCTCACCGTCAACCTCCTCGTCGGGGCGGTCGCAACACCGATCATGGGACGGTTGAGCGACGGGCCCCACAAAAAGCGCCTGCTCCTGTTCTCCCTGACCACGATCCTCGTCGGTTCGATCGTCGCGGCCACGGCTCCCAACTTCACCGTCTTCCTGATCGGCCGCGCGTTGCAGGGACTCACCTACGGGATCGTTCCGGTGACGATCGCTCTGGCCCGCCGCTATCTTCCCGAAAACCAGGCCCGGCTCGGCATCTCCAGCCTGTCGGTAACGGTCACGACAGGCCTGGGACTCGGATACCCCCTGACCGGCATCCTCGCCGACCTTCTCGGGTTCCGTTTCGCCTTCTGGTTCGCGGCGCTGTTCCTAACCACCACCATCCTCGTCGTCTGGCGTGTCGTTCCCGCAGGCCCCGACGAGCAGGCGCCACGCAACACACTCGACGTCCCGGGCGCACTGCTGGTCGGCACCGGACTCGCCTCCCTACTCGTCGCCGTCAGCGAAGGCTCGCGGTGGGGCTGGGACTCGCCATGGACCATCGGATTCTTCGCCGGTGCGGCCACACTGCTGACGGCGTGGTCTCTTGTCGAACTGCGCACCCCGTACCCACTGATCAACCTGCGAGTCCTGCGCAACGGGGACGTTCTGGTCGCGAACAGCACCGCGATCGGCCTCGGCGCCGCCATGTATATCGGACTGTCGATCGGCAGCCTCATCGCCCAGGCGCCCGCCTCCACCGGATACGGCATCGCGCTGCCCCTGTTCTGGGCCGGATTCGTGATGCTTCCCCTGTCGGTCGCAAGCTTCGGCGCGAACCGGCTCGTGCGCGCCCTCTCGCATCGAATACGGATGAGGACTCTGCTGCTCGTCGGCGCCGGGCTGGTGACAGCCTCGAGCGCACTTCTCTGGGTGGCCCACGACGCGTTGTGGGAAATCCTGATCGGTATGTTCGGGTTCGGACTGGGGATGGGCATGACGTACGCGGCGATGCCGGCCCTGATCGCCCGGAGTGTGGCCGACACCGAACTCGGCAGCGCCGTGAGCTTCAACCAGGTGCTGCGCACCGTCGGCGGCTCATTCGGCAGCGCCCTCGCGGGTGCGGTGCTCGCCGCGAACCTGGCACCGGACCTACTTCCTACCGAAGGCGGGATCAAGCTCGCCCTTGCCGTGGGTGCCATCGGGTGCGCCGTCGTCTTCGTCGCACTCCTCGTCAATCACGTGATGTCGCGTCCGCCGACCCCGACGTCGGAGCCGGCGGACGCGCGTGTCAGTCGGGGCTAGGCGCCTTCGATGATGGCGGCCATTCCCTGCCCGCCACCGATGCACATCGTGACGAGCGCCTTACCGCCGCCGCGCCGCCGCAGTTCATGCAGCGCGGTGGTCGTCATCCGCGCACCGGTGGCACCGATCGGGTGTCCGAGTGAGATCCCGGACCCGTTGACATTCAGTCGGTCCCGGTCCTCGAATCCCCATTCCTCGAGCACGCCGAGCACCTGGCACGCGAATGCCTCGTTCAGCTCGATCAGCGTGAAGTCGTCGAAGCTCGCACCGGTCCTGCGGAACAGCTTCGACGTGGCCGCGACCGGACCGAGGCCCATCAGTCCCGGTTCGCACCCGGCGGCGGACCAGCCGGTGAGGAAACCCAGCGGCTCGAGCCCGAGTTCGTCGAGTTGATCCTCGGCCACAACGAGCATCGACGACGCCGCATCGTTCTGCTGGCTCGCGTTGCCCGCGGTGACGACACCGTCCGGTAGCGCACTGCGCAGGCGCGCCAGCGTCTCCGGCGTGGTTTCCGGGCGGATACCCTCGTCGCGGGCCACGACGGAGACGTTGCCCTTCCGGTCGGTGATCTTGACCTCGATCACCTCGTCGTCG
This sequence comes from Rhodococcus sp. MSC1_016, assembly GCF_023667485.2. Classification (NCBI taxonomy): domain Bacteria; kingdom Bacillati; phylum Actinomycetota; class Actinomycetes; order Mycobacteriales; family Nocardiaceae; genus Rhodococcus; species Rhodococcus sp. MSC1_016. Next base: position 2,005,769 of record NZ_JAMOZI020000001.1, on the reverse strand, counting down.
AACTTGCCTGCCTCCCAAGCGGCGTGGGCCTTGGCGTGGCTTTCGGCAGCGAATGCGTCCGACTCCTCACGGCCGATTCCGCATCGTGTTGCGACGTTCTCGGCGGTCTCGATCATGCCGCTGATCTTCCCGAACCTCCATTCCGGCTGGGAGCGTTCCCGTCCGCGGTCGAGGCGGTCGTACAGGTTGAGCGAACCGGCGCGGGTCCCCCAGCGGGCCCCGGTGGTGTAGTGCTCGATGTTGCTCATCGACTCGACGCCACCGGCGAGCACCACGTCGGCTGCGCCGGTCTGCACCATCATCGACGCCGTCACGAGGGCTTGCAGGCCCGTGCCGCACCGGCGGTCGGTCTGCAATCCGGCGACGCTGATCGGCAGTCCTGCCTCGAGGGCGGCCCACCGGCCGATGCACGGGGCCTCGGAGTTGGCGTACGACTGGCCCATCACGACGTCTTCGATGAGGATCGGGTCGATCCCGGACCGCGCCACTGTCTCCTTGATCACGGTGGCGGCCAACGTCTCTGCCGGGACGTCGCGCAGTGCGCCGCCGAAACGGCCGACCGCGGTGCGGACCGGGGCGACCAGTGCTGCTCTTCGCATGTAACTTTTTCCTTGTCTCAGGGAACCAGGGCCCCACCGATCACTTGTGTACGGGTTCAGAGTGCTTCTTGGCTTCGCGGACGAGGCCGCCGCCGATGATCAGACGCTGGATCTCGCTGGTGCCCTCGTAGAGGCGAAGCAAGCGGATGTCCCGATAGATGCGTTCGACCGCAACACCTCTCATGTACCCGCTACCACCATGGACCTGCACCGCGAGATCGGCGACCTTGCCGGCCATTTCCGTGCAGTACAACTTCGCCACGGACGGGGCGATACGACGGTCCTCACCGCTGACGTACTTCTGTGCCGCCTCCCGCACCAGCGCGCGGCCCGCGGACACACCCACTTGCTGGTCGGCGAGCATGGCCTGCACCAGCTGGAAGTCGCCGATCGGGCTGTCGCCCTGCTTCGTGACCGCCGCGAAGGCGACGGACTCGTCGAGCGCTCGCTGTGCACTGCCGACGGCGAGGGCGGCGATGTGCACCCGGCCCCGGGCAAGGGAGGTCATAGCGGCCCGGTAGCCGGCCTCTTCACTGCCGCCGACCAGGGCGGATTCGGGGACGGTGACGTCGTCGAACGCCACCTCTGCGGTCCAGGCGCCCTCCTGGCCCATCTTCTTGTCTTTCGGACCGACCACGACACCGGCGGTGTCGGCCGGAACGAGGAACACCGCGATCCCGGTGCCGGTCTCGTCGGCGGGACGGGTGCGGGCAAACACGACGAACAGGTCGGCCAACGGTGCGTTGGTGATGAACCGCTTGGTGCCGTTGATCGTCCACGTGCCGTCTTTCAGGACGGCGCGGGTGGTCAGGCCCGCCGGGTTCGACCCTGCCTCCGTCTCGGTCAGCGCGAACGACGCGACCACCTCACCCGACGCGATCCGTTCGAGCCATTCCGACTTCTGCTCGTCGGTGCCGAAGTTCACCAGCACCTGACCGGCGATCCCATTGTTGGTGCCGAACATCGACCGCAATGCCAGGCTTGTGTACCCGAACTCCATCGCCAGTTCCACGTCCTGCGTGAGGTCGAGCCCGAGCCCGCCCCACTGCTGCGGAATGGCGTATCCGAACAGACCCATCTCCGCCGCCTTACGGCGAACGTCGTCCGGAATCACATCTTTGTCCGCGATTTCACTTTCTCTCGGAATTACTTCCTTCTGAATGAAGGTTCTCGTCTGCGCGAGAATGTCCTTGAAGTCTTCGTCACTTACTTCGCGCTCAGCCATGAAGGTGAATATCCAGCAAGCCCGGCCCTGGTGTCAAGTACGGGTCGCGCGCGGAAACGCGCTGTACAGAGACCCTTCCGACTCATAGGAAGGGGTTAACTCTCGGTTTCCTCGAGGGTCTTTGACCACAGCGGATAAAAGCGCTTCAATATGTAGCAAGCTCCGGGCTAAATACTCGTCTCAGAGAATTCACGCACGAAAGCTTTTCATCCAGTGAGACGAGACTCGATATTCCCGGACAGCTTCCGGATCCACGGCGGTGGCGGCTACTCCGAGTCGGGTCGCCTCATACGAGAGGCACCGTTTTTCTCATCGGTGAGGGCACCAGCCCCGTACAACTACGAACTTAGGGAAACACATGACACTTCTCGAGGGGCGGGTCGCCGTCGTCACCGGCGCGGCCCAGGGCATCGGTTTCGAGATGGCCCGCAAGTTCGCGAACGAGGGCGCCTCGGTCGTTCTCGGCGACATGCACGCCGACAACGTCAAGGCCGCCGCCGGGAAGCTGGAGGCCGACGGCTTCCAGGCCGTCGCCGTCGGCTGCGACGTCACCGATCCGGATCAAATGCAGAACCTGGGAAAGACGGCGCTCGACGCGTTCGGCGGAATGGACGTCTGGGTCAACAACGCCGGCATCACCCGCGACGCGACGCTGCGCAAAATGTCGCTCGCCGATTTCCGCTCGGTCATCGATGTGCACCTGCAGGGCGCGTGGCTGGGCACCCAGATCGCGTCGATCGCGATGCGGGAGGCCGGCAAGGGGTCGATCGTGAACATCTCGTCGATCTCCGGCAAGGTCGGCCTGGTCGGGCAGACCAACTACAGCGCCGCGAAGGCCGGCATGGTCGGCCTGACCAAGGCGGCCGCGAAGGAACTCGCCCATCTCGGCGTCCGGGTCAACGCGATCCAGCCCGGCGTGGTGAACACCGACATGATCCGCGCCCTGCGGGCCGACATCCTCGAAGCGAAGCTGAAGGAGGTTCCGATGGGACGCGGCGCCGAACCCGAAGAGATCGCCAACGTCGCCTTGTTCCTGGCCTCCGAGCTGTCCAGCTACATGACCGGCACTGTCCTCGAAGTCACCGGCGGACGCCACATCTGACAACCAGCGGATCAGTCACCGCCCAGGCAGTACTCTGCACGGGTGGAGTCGCGACACGTCGAATACTTCCTCGCCACCGTCGACAACGACGGCCTCGCGCTCGCCGCCGAGGCCCTGGGCGTCACCAAGCCGTCGTTGTCGAAGGGGCTGCGCAACCTCGAACGTGACCTCGGAGCCGAATTGTTCCACCGCGTGGGCCGCGGCCTCGTGCTCAGCGCGGCGGGAAAGGCATTCGTCGGTCCGGCCCGACAGATCGTGCGAGACCTGGTGGCCGCCGAAAGCTCACTCGTCGACATCTCGGGACTACCGCGCGGCCGACTCGACATCTGCGCGTCGGCACACGTGGCTGAAGGCCCGGTCACCAAGCTGATCGGATCATTCCGCAAGCAGTATCCCGGCGTGGTCGTCCGGCTCGCCGACCTGAGGCCTTCCGAGGTCATCGGGTCGCTGATCCGGGACGGACATTGCGAAATAGCCTTCAGTCATCTCCCTTTTGCGGCAGCAGGATTGACAACACGGGCACTCGGATTCCACGAATACTGGCTGGTGGTCTCCCCGAACGCCGAAATAGACTGGCGGGAACCGTTCCCCCTCGACGATCTCCCAACGATCCCGGTGGTGGGACTGCCCAAGGAATCGTCGGCGCGCACGGTGATCGAGAAGGCGTTGCAGGCGGCAGGGAGCCGGACGGTCATGTCGGCCGTCGTCGAGCAGCGAGAAGCCGTCGGCGCTTTCGTCGTCCAGGGAATAGGAATGTCGTTCATGGAACGTACCAATGCGGAACGGGCCGCAGTCGGCGGCGCCCGAATCTGCCCCCTCGACCCACCGATCACCGCCCCCTACGGGGTGATCTACGACGAAGCCCGACTGTCTCCGGCAGGACGCGCATTCCTCGACACGCTCGCGCCCTGAACCTCGTCGAGCGCGGCGATGAACGCCGCCGCAGCGGGAGGAAGCGGATCGGGTCGATGGACGAGACCGATGGTGCGCACCTCCCGCGGTGCGAGCGAGCGAACCACAACCCCCGGCAGTTCGTGCTCGGCGACGCGCCGCGGCAGCAGGGTCGCCCCCGCACCCTGGACAACCAACTCCCACATCGACTGACGATGCGCACACTCGACGGCGACGTTGTGCACCGGCAGTCGTGGACGCGACCCGATCTCCACGATCATCGGAATATCGGCGAGCAGGTCGACCGGCACCGGATCGGGTAGTTCGATCGCCAGATCCGCGTGCAGCGCGAGCACGATCTCCTGCTCCCCCACCACTCGGAACCCGAGCCCCTGGTCGTCGACGGGCAGTTCGGTGAGCCCGAGGTCACATTCACCCGACCGGACCGCGCGGCCCACGCCGTCGGGCACGTCCGCCGACACCGTGGACAGGAGCACCCGCGGGAACAGTCGATGAAACCGACCGACGAGACGTGGGAGTGGATCGGCAGCAAGGGAATTGAGAACAGCAATAGTCAGCGTGCCGGACTGCACGTCGGCAACGTCCTGCACAGCTGCCCGCGCCCGCTCGACGTCGGCAAGGACCTGCCGCGCCGCCGCCGCGAACGACGTCCCCGCCAGAGTGATCCGCAGCTTCCGTCCTCCACGGTCGAACAGTTCGACGCCCAGATCGCGTTCGAGAGTGCGGATCGCCTGCGACAACGACGGCTGCGCGATGAACAGCGCCCGCGCGGCCTCGGTGATGCTGCCGTGATCGGCCACGGCGACGAGGTACTCGGCGTCCCGGATATCCACCGGTCGAGTCTAGCGGCCATGCAGTTCGCGAAGGTTACGCAGTTCGACGAGGCCACGGCCGTCAGTCGTGTCCGGCGCGACGCCGAGCGAGCCCGGCCACGCATGATAAACAAAACGCCGCACAGCGCGTGCATTTTATATATCTGTACTATGCACTCAAGCCGGTGGCGCGGTCGGTCACACAACCTCTCGGAGGTGGCAGATGACATCGACCACCGGTGCACTGGCACTGAAAGAACTCCTCGAGCCGGAACGCCTGCTGATCGACGGTTCCTGGGTGCCCGCGGTCGAGGGTGCGTCGTTCCCTGCAATCGATCCCGGTACCGGAGAGCAGGTGGCCCGAGTTGCCGAATGTTCCGAGGCCGACGTCGACGTCGACGCCGCAGTGTCCACCGACTCGACGACATCAACCAGGAATATCGGGACTTGAAGGAGGCAGAAACATCCGCGGCGCCATCCTGTTCGACTGAGCGGCCGAGCACTCGAGAACGAGGGACCGCCCCGAAGATTCCCGGGCGGCCCTTCGCTTACTCCGGAGCGACCAATGTTCGGGGTTCGACGTTCGACGCCCCGGTCTCGACCGCACGGGTGACGCGCATGAGGAACGCCGCCGCCACCGCCGCCAGCACGAGAGGCACGATGACCGCGAGGTACATCGTGCGGGGCGTCATCACGCTGAGCGCGTAACCCGCGACGATCGGCGACAGAATGGCTCCACCGCGCGCGACGCCCATCATCGCGCCGTATCCCTTGGCGCGCGAGCACGGGGTAGACCGCGGTCGAGGTCGCGGTATACCCAGACATGGCCGCGAAAGTGCCGCCACCGAGCAGCCCAGCCATGGCCAACGCGAACGGACCCTGCAGCGTGACCGCGAAAGCAGCGATCGCCAGGGCGGACACGAGAGATGTCACCACGGCGATCCGCGCCCCCGGGAACCGAAGCCCGAACGCGCCGAAGAGGCTTCCTCCGACCACCGCACCGAAACCGATCATGATCCCGGCGAACGCGCCGCTGCCCGCGTCACCACTGGCATCTTTTGATGAGCTGCGGGGTCCACATGCCGACGAAGTAATACGCGGCGGTGAGCATCGAGTAGCCGAACACGAGGAGCTCCGTGCGGGTACGCAGTTTCCTGCTGAGCAGTCGAACCTGGACCTGCGGCTCGGCCGCGGGCAGATCCGACTGGTCCTTCGCACCCTTCCGGGCGAGAAAGTCCTCGGATTCGCGGAGGAAGGCGGCGGTCACGACGAACGACAGGGCCCCCAGGACGGCACCGATCCAGAACATGCCCTGCCATGCCCCACCCGCGAGGGAGACGAGTCCTGCACCCGCGAATCCGGCGAGCATCGTGCCGAGCGGGTACCCGACCATCACCAGGCCGAGCGCAACGCTTCGCCGATGGGGCGGGGCAACCTCCTGACCCAGGACGACGATGACGACACTGATGGTCCCGATCGCGATACCCGTGACGAACCGGGTGGCGAGGAGCGTCTCAAAACCGCTCGACAGCGCCGACGCTGCCAATCCGACAGTGTTGACCGCGAGACCGACCAACAGAACTCGCCGTCTGCCGAAGACGTCCGCGAATCGGGCGAGGCCGATCGCACCCACGGCCATTCCCGCTAGCGCAGCACTGATCAGATAGCCCTTCTACGGATTGGTGGCAAAGCCTTCGGGTAGGTACGGCATCGCGAAGCCCATGACGAGGACGTCATAGCCGTCCAACATGTTCAAGAACATGCAGAAGAAAACCGTCGCAATCTGATACGGGCGCATACCCACCCGTGACGTCCACTCTGTCGTACCGCTCATCAGGTCCCTCTCACTCGACGCGTATGCGTGTCCTTGCGCATGTTCGGTGGGAATGCCAAGGCTCCGGCCAGTGCGGATCGGAGCGTGCAACTTCTCCGCACATGCGACACAGATCACAGCAGTCAATGAATAATGCGTTGTGGATTATGTCCATACTGCATGCCGCGCGCTTCCGCTGCGGTTGTTGTATCCGCGCACAGGAAGATTTCGGTCCGGGCGATGCGGCGGCGTCGAGCGGCTCGCTGGGCATCGGCGCCGGCGGAGCGCGCCCGGCGACGTCGCGGGCGTCGGCGCGACGGGCCAGGCGCGAATGGTACATTATGTCGAGTGATCGAATCCGGGAAGGTGCGACCGACGATGCCCCTGAATGACAGATCGAGACGACAGCAGCTTCCCGAGGAAGTTGCCTCGTACGTGCGCGAGATGATCATTTCCGGTGAGGTCCGCGCGGGCGATTTCCTCCGCATCGAACGGATCGCCGAAGCTGTAGGCGTCAGCACGACGCCCGTCCGCGAGGGGCTCCTGGCGCTCCGGAGCGAAGGCTTCGTCGAGATGGTTCCCCGACGCGGCTTCGTCGTGGCCCCGTTCACCAAGCAGGACGTGCGCGACCTCTTCTGGGCTCAGGCGCAACTGGCCGCCGAACTGGCCGCACGTGCCGCGAAGAACATCACTCCCCAGCAGATCGCAGAACTCGAGGGAATCCTTCAGCGACACCAGGAGGCCATCGCGCAGGGGGACACCGAACGTATTTCATCCCTCGGCCACGCGTTCCACCGCAAGATCAACCTGACCGCGGACTCTCCGCGCCTTGCCCGCCTCCTGGGCTCGGTCGTCACGAACCTTCCGAATCGCTTCTACGCGACCATCGAGGGCCATGTCAGCACGACCCAGGAGGAGCACCCCCTCCTACTCGAGGCGTTGCGGAAGCACGCGGGCAAGAAGGCCAGGTCGATCATGGAAGCGCACATCTTGGACGGCGCAGATCACCTGATCGAAGAACTCGAGCAGCGCGGGCTGTGGGATACCGACGAAGAGGCGAACGCGGGCTGATCTGCGGCCTGCGGCCCCCGTCCCCTTTCTCAGCGTCGTGCGCGCTGCACCGTTTCCGAGGGCAGGAATCCGAACCGCGCTCGATACACTTGGGCGAATCGACCGGGTGGGACAGAAGCCCCACCGCGCGACGAGATCCGTGACAGATTCGGGTGCGCCGCAGAGAGTTCCGGTACACCCGGTCGGGTCGGACGCCCCGCAGGTAGGCGATGGGGGACATTCTACCTACCGAAACGTTACCGACCTCACCGGCACCGCGGGTTGTCCGTCGTCAGGTACTCCGCAGTACCTGACTCACCGTCCGATCGCGCCCTGCGTTTGCTCGCGATCGGGATCGCAACCACCGAATCACCCACCACGGCAACCGACAAGGTGGCCCGCGGTACGTCAACGATCGTGCCAGGTGGCTACCTCGTCGAGCGACGCCCGCTCCGTGCGGTAGCTGTTCGCTGGGTGGTCGAGGTCGGCGAATCCGAAGGATATCCCCAGGAGAATCCTGCGGTCGTCGGGGATTCCGAAGTGTTCGCGGATGAAGGGAGATTGGCTCGCCAAGGCGGCTTGCGGGATCGTGGCGATCCCCAGACTTCGCGCCGCAAGCAGGAGTGTGCCGACGTAGAGCCCGGAATCCACGGCACCGTAGACGCCCTGCTCGGCGTCGGTCGTGATGATCGCGACGTGGGGGGCGCCGAACAGGCGGAAGTTCTCGAACGATTGGCGAGCAGACGCGGCGCGATCACCCCGCTCGACCCCCACTGCCTGATAGAGCTGCCATCCGCTCGCCCGGCGCCGGTCGCGGTAGACACCGCGGTATTCTGCCGGCGCGTCGAACTCGAAGGCGGAGCTGTGGTGCCGTGCGTACTCCGCGAGACCGTCGCGGAATCGCTCGGTCCCCGCTCCACTGGTCACGATCACCTGCCAGGGCTGCGTGTTGCACCACGACGCCGACCGCTGCGCAAGGGTAAGCATGCGCTCGATGACAGGTCGAGGAACCTCGCGCGCCTCGAACGCGCGGCAACTCCATCGAGTTGCCAACAGGTTCTCCAGCACAGCGGTCCCGCCGTCGACGGGACCCAGCGCAGTCACTTCGGTCGATACATCGGCAGACATCGATCATTCACCCATCGTCGTTCGGATACAGAATGTATGCACACGCACCTCGGTGCGCGAGCGCAGTAAGGGTTCGACGGACAGCACATCCGCCTACACCCGTGTTCGATCTGCTCGGCGGTACACCTCCGAGTCCACCTGCTCATACTCGACGAACCCTGACATCGACAGCGCCGGCGCGAACGGGACGTCCACGCCGGAGAGCGCTCCCTCCCAGTGCTGAAGCGTCTGTCGCTCGAACTCCGCCTCCAGGATCTTCGCAAGCTCGAAATAGTTCGCCCCCAGCGGACGGATGATCGGCGAAGCGGGGATCGTCGGCGAAATTCATCATTCCGAGCAGGACACCGGCACACGGATCCCCCGGCTACACCTGCTGATGCAGCAGATCGGGCAGGCCATCGACCACAGGTGAGCGGTGCCCGGCCGCGACGAAGGGCCCAAGCATCGAAGCCCCGCATCCGGAAGGATGCAGGCGTCACAGGTTGGCTGCCGACCGCGTCCGTCAGACGTACGCCGCCGCGATGGCTTTCGCCTGCTCGATGATGCCCTCGGCGGTCTTCACGTGTGCGATATCGATGTGCTGGCCTTCGAAGTCGACGGCCGCACTGCCTGCCGCCTCGGCCACCTTGAACGCCTCGATCATGCGGCGGTAGAAGTCCACCTGATCGGCGGACGGCGTGAACACCTCGTTGGCAATGGCGATGTGTGAGGGGTGAATGCACACCATGCCGCGATATCCGAGCTGCTTGTTGTCCAGGCAGAACTGCCGGGCACCGTCGAGGTCCTTGATGTCCTGCCACACGCCGGCAACGGGGTGGTGCAGGCCGGCCGCGCGGGCTGCGAGAACGATTCGGCTCCGGAGGTACAGCGTCTCCAGGCCGGCCGGGGTGAATTCGAACCCCAGCTCGCGGCCTACGTCCGCGCTGGGTCCCGTGGCGCCCAGCAGGCTGCTGATGCGCGGGGTGGCGGCGGCCATCTCCTCGCAGTGCGCCATCGAGACCGCCGTCTCGTAGCTCACGATCAGCCCCACGCTGTCGGCTTCGAGGCCTTCCCGTGCTTCGATGTGTGACACCACCGCATCGATACGCACCAGTTCCTCGGCGTCGAAAACCTTGGGCAGGAACAGGCCGGCCAGACCCGGCCGGATCACAGCCTCGAGGTCCTTGCCCTGTATTCCGGACACGGACGCGTTGGGCCGCACCCACAGGTCGGCGCGAACACCGTCGGCATGCAGACGGCCGATGGTGTCGGCGACAACCAGACGCGCCTCGTCCTTGTCTGCGGCGGGCACCGAGTCCTCCAGGTCCAGGATCAGGGCGTCGGCACCAGAGGCGAGACCCTTGTCGGCCCAGCTCGGCTTGTGTCCGGGCACAAACAGCATGGAACGGTACGGTTTCATGAACACTCCTCAGGGATATGCGAATTCAGCGAATCAGGACTCGTCGGCGAACAAGACGCCGGACTCGATTAGTGCGTCGATCTTCTCGGCGGGAAGCACCTCGCTCGCCACGGCTCGGGTGTCGGAGCCGACCCTGGGGGCGCGGGCCCCGCGGTCCGGCCGCTCACCGTCGAAGGTCCATGGCGGGCGGATCAGTGGCAAACCGTCTGGCTGCCACTCGACCAGCTTCAGGTGCTCGACCTGCTCGTGCTCCAAGTAGCCGGTCATCGACAGGACGGGCGCGAACGGCACGTCGGCCTCGGTGAGGACCTTCTCCCAGTAGTCCTTCGACTGCTTGGCGAACTCCGCCTCGACGATCGGCACAAGCTCGAAGTAGTTCGATTCCCGCGGGCGGTACTCGGCGAACCGCGGGTCCTCGGTCAGGTCCATCCGGTCCATGGCGCGGCACAGCGCGTGCCAGAACTTCTGCGACGACGACAGGTGAACAGCGAGGTACTCGCCGGTCGATGTGGGGACGCAGAAGTTCTGTGCCTGGGGGTGCCTGCTTGTGCGGGCCGGGTTCTTGCCGAGTTCGAAGGATTGGGTGATGCCGTCGACGGTGAGCGCGCTGACCGCCTCCATGATCGACGTCTCCATCCGCTGCGGCTTGCCGGTCTTCAGCCGCCCGACCAGGGCCGCGAGGACGCCGGTGGCGGTGCTCAGGCCCGTGACGAGGTCTGCGCTCAAGCCACCGGCCAGTTGAGGGTGGTCGCCGTCGCTGAACAGCGAGTACAGACCGCCGAATGCGTGGCCGATAGTGTCGTAGGCGGGGCGGTTGGCCAGCGGGCCACCGGCACCGAACCCGGTGACGGAGCCGTAGACGATGTCGGGACGGAGCGCGCGGCAGTCCTGGGGACCCAGTCCCATCGCCGCCACCTTGCCCGGGCGCAAGTTCTCGAGTACCACGTCGAAGTGCGGTATGAGCGCCTTGACCAAGGCGACGCCCTCTGCCGACTTCAGGTCGACCGACAGACTGCGTTTCCCGGTGTTGTACTGCCGGAAGTATGGGCTGCCGTCATTCTGGTGCCGCCGGAAGTCCTCGCCCACTACCGGGCGCTCGACCTTGACCACCTCGGCGCCGAGCGCGCACAGCATCGACGTCCCGAACGGGAGCGCAATATACCCCCCGATCTCGAGTATCCGAATACCCTCGAGTGGCTTGTGCTGCATGTTGCCTCACCTTCGTGTCAGTTCAAATATTATATATAGTCACTACGGAGGTCAAGCCTTAACCGGACCATAACGGGCTATTGCGGACCTACGCCACGCGAGACGGCACTGGCGTTTCATCGATTGTCGGAACATAATATACTTTACATGGTGCAGCTCACATATCGAGCCGAAGACCGTCGTCCAGGCTGGACAGATGACTCCCACCCAAGATGCGGGCACGTCTATGACGAAGCGAATGCGAAGGAGCGGCACAATGAGTGCGCAGACTGAACTGTGGCAGGGGCAGTACGACACACTGTTCATCGGCGGACAGTGGGTGCAGCCGGCATCCGAACGCACCTTCGAGGTGATTTCCCCCGCCACCGAACAGCTCGTCGCGCGGATCCCGGAGTGCGTCGAGGCCGACATCGATGCTGCCGTCACCGCAGCCCGCAAGGCGTTCGACAAGGGCCCCTGGCCTCGGATGTCGCTCGACGAGCGCATCGGGGTTCTGCGGAAGCTCAGCGCGGAACTCGCCGCGCGTGAGGGCGAGGCGGCCGCGCTCGTCAGCGCGGAGATGGGGTGCCCGATCACCCTGTCCACGAAGATGCAGTCCATCGGCCCCCGGATGCTTCTCGACGTCTTCCTGGACATCGCGCCCACCTATCCGTGGAGCGACACCCGCACGTCCGCATCCGGCAACGCGCTGGTGACCCGCGAGCCGGTCGGCGTCGTCGCCGCCGTCGTACCGTGGAACGCTCCGCTGCTCATTACCATGATCAAGCTTGCCCCGGCGCTGCTCGCGGGCTGCACCATGGTCGTCAAGCCCTCCCCCGAGACACCCCTCGACGCGTATCTACTCGGTGACATGCTCGACAAGATCGGTCTGCCCGAGGGTGTCGTGAACATCGTCCCCGCCCAGCGCGAGGTCAGCGAGTACCTAGTGCGCCACCCCGGAATCGACAAGGTGTCGTTCACCGGATCCACGGCTGCGGGCCGTCGCATCGCCTCACTCTGCGGCCAGGACCTGCGCCGCGTGACCCTCGAGCTGGGCGGCAAGTCCGCTGCCATCCTGCTCCATGACGCCGACCTCGACGCCGCCGTCGCCGCGATCCGCGCCGTGTCACTGCGCAACAGCGGCCAGGTGTGCAGCAACAAGACCCGCATCGTGGTGGCACGCTCGCGGCGCGATGAGCTCCACGACCGTCTGCTGGACCTGATCGGCTCGATGCCGGTCGGCGACCCGTTCGACCCGGCCACCGAGATTGGACCGATGGTCAGCGACCGTCACCGCAGCCGGGTCGAGGGCTATATCGCCGATGCGAAGACGTCCGGCGCCTCCCTGCTGGTGGGCGGCGGCCGCCCCGAAGGCCTCGACCGCGGCTGGTACGTCGAGCCCACGATCTTCGCCGATGTCGACCCCTTCGCGAAGATCGCGCAGGAGGAGATCTTCGGCCCGGTTCTCACCGTGCACACGTTCGACACCGAGGCCGAGGCCATCGAGATCGCCAACAACTCGGAGTACGGCCTCAACGGCTCGGTGTTCGCCGCCGATCCCGAGCACGCACTGTCGGTGGCCCGCCACATCCGCACCGGCACAGTCGAGGTCAACGGCAGCCCGGTGGGCTTCACCGCCCCGATCGGTGGTTTCAAGAACAGCGGCATCGGCCGCGAGGCCGGCCTCGAGGGCTTCGACGCCTACGTCGAACTCAAGTCATACGGCATCTCGGCCGGGCTGCTCGGTTCGCTTTCCTGACCCCAACTCTGCAAAGGACACACACATGGGCACCCTCCCACCCGTCGAAGAAGCCGTCGCCCGGCTCGTCACCGACCTGACCTTCGACACCATCCCCGCCGACGCACTCGCCGGCGCACGCCGCCTCATGCAGGACCAGCTCGCCCTTCAGGTCGCCAGTGCCTCACTGCCCTGGAGTCGGGCGGTGCTGGAGTTGACGCGCGCTGCGCACGCCCCCGGCAAGGCCCATGTCGCCGCCAGCGGCGACCAGATGAGCGCCGCCGACGCCGCCTTCGTCAACGCCACCTACGGCCACGGCTTCGAATACGACGACGCCCACCGGGCAAGCTCGTCACACCCTGGCAGCTGCGTCATCTCCGCCGCACTCGCCGTCGGCGAAGAACTCGGCGCCACCATGCGCGAGGTCATCACCGGCATCGTCGCCGGCTATGAGGTGTACACCCGTGTCGGCAACCTTGCCGCACCCGAACTCCTCGAACGCGGCTTCCACCCCCACGGGCTGCTGTCGAACTTCGGCGCGGCGGCCGTCGTCGCCAAGATGCGCGGCTTCGACGCCGAGACCACCGTCCACGCCCTGGCCATCGCGCTCAGCCACGCCTCCGGCACCACCGAGTACACCTCCTCCGGCGGCTCGATCAAACGCGTCCACTCCGGCATCGGCACCCGCAACGGCATCCGCGCAGCCGAGATGGCCGCCGCAGGCATCACCGGTCCGACGACCTTCCTCACCGGCGGCAAGGGCTTCTACCGCACCTTCGTCGGCCGCCCCGTCGCCGACGACGCCGCCACCACGTTCGGCCTCGACAAGACCTTCGAGATCACCCGAATCTGGATCAAACCGTACTGCTGCTGCGGCATCAATCACGCCTACATCGACGGCGCCCGCCACCTCGCTGCCCGCGTCGCCGACATCGACTCGGTACTCCTCGGCATCCAGACCGGCGGCGACGTGATCATCGGCAACAAGAACGCCAACGCCTACGCGCCCAGGATTCTCGAGCATCTGCAATACAGCCTGCCTTTCCAATTCGCCCTCTCCACACTCGGCAAGGGCAACGGCTTCTCCACCCACCACGCCTACCTGGACGGGCGACTCGACATCGGCGTCGGCAGCGATGTCGCCGCCCTGGCGCAGAAGGTCAAGATCGAGGTCACACCCGAACTCGACACCGCCTACCCCGGCCGGTGGGTCGGCGACATCACCGTCACCTACACCGACGGCACCACCGAAAACCTGTTCATCGACAACCCCACCGGCACCGCCGAGAACCCGATGTCCCAAGACGACCTCGACGCGAAGTTCCGCGACGTCATCTCTGGGTCACTCGGCACCGAACGCGGCGACACCCTGCTCCGCGCCGTCCAGAGCGGCGATCCCGACCAGCCCGCCTCCGACTTCGCAGCCCTGCTGAAGGTCTGATTCCTCCAGCCGCCAGCGCCAACCGGGCGCGGCCGACGACGAGAAAGAGAGCTGATGCGCGCCCAGACCACAGCCCGGCCGATCCCCGTCGAGTTCACTGGATCCGGTGGGGTCCGCCTTGTCGGTGATCGGTGGGAGACCGACGATCGGCTGACCGATTCGACAGGGGGAACGGTCCTTCTCCTCCACGGCGGCGGCCAGACCAGGCACTCATGGGATCGCACGGCGGCGCGGTTGGCCGAGCACGGCTGGTGCGCGCTCACTCTCGATGCGCGCGGGCACGGCGACAGCGAATGGGCACCCGAATATTCGGCCGAGCTTTTCGCGGCCGACCTCGAGGCGGTTCTCGCGGACCTCGGCGGCCGTGTCGTCGTCGTGGGAGCCTCGCTGGGCGGCCGGACGGGCATCGTCGTCGCGGGCGGACGCGCCCGTTCCCTCGCCGGGTTGGTGCTGGTCGACATCACGCATCGGATCGACCGCACCGGCCAGCGGAGGGTCCGCGACTTCCTGGGCGCGGCGCCCAACGGGTTCGCCTCGCTCGACGATGCGTCCGCGGCCATCGACGCCTTTCGCGGTACGCCCTCCCGCCGTCGCCGCAGCGACGGGTTACGAAAGAATCTGCGTCTCAGGGAAGACGGTCGCTGGTACTGGCACTGGGATCCGGCGTTCGTCGGCTACGCGGACAATCGCGGCAATTCCGACGAACAGCGACTTGCCGACCTAGCCACTCGAATCTCGGTTCCCACCCTGCTAGTTCACGGGACGCGATCGGAGATCGTCCCGCGGGCGGCGGTCGACGAGATGCTCGCCCTGGTGCCGAACTCCGAGGCCGTCGAGGTGGACGCGGGGCACATGATCGCCGGCGACGACAACGAGGCGTTCGCCCTGCACCTCGAAAGTTTCCTCGAACGGGCGCTCCCGCCGCGCTGAGGCCGCAGACCCCGGCCCATCGCCGCGCTGAGGCCGCAGGCCCGGCCCATCGCCGCGGTCGACGATGGGCCGGATGTCACTTCGTACCCGCGACCATCACGGCGACCATCGTCACTGGCTTGGCTGTGCGGTTGCTTTCGTTGTCGAGGTGGAAATGTCGCCAGGCGGACGACGAGCCCACTGGCCGGCGGCGCGAGTTCGACCTCGGATTCGAGGGTGTCGTCGTCGGTGAAGACGGCCGGGAGCGCATCGACCCTCCACACGTCGTTCACGGAGAAGGCAGGCAGTGCAACCCGAGTGCCAGTGGTCTCGTCCACGACGATCATCGACTTGCCGTCGGCATCGACACCGGCGATCACGCGCCGGGTGGCATGTATGCAGCGGACTGTGCAGATTATTGGACACTTTCACCCCGGCTTCCCGGCCTACGTTCAGCGTGGCGAACCCGCCGAATCGAGGAACCACGGAGGTTGCATTGACGACTCGGAATCCATCGGCGCCCGAACGAAAGTGGTCGACCCGGAGGGTGCTGCGAGCGCGAGTACGTAGGACCATCATGGCGATCGGCGTTGCCGCAGGCGTATCCGTCGGTACCGTCATCTCTCCCTATGCAGGCGCAGCTCTGTCTGATGATGCGGCGGGCCCGAGCTACCTTCTGGTCGGTGGCACAGGCTCGTCGAACATCGGGGTGTTGCGCGAATCCGGCGGTCGGCTGATTCCCGTGGGGCAACCCGTGCCCACCGATACCGGCACGCTGTCGATCACGGTCACGCCGAATGGCCGATTCGCCTATGTCGCGCATACCGTTTCGGGAACGATTCAGGGATTCCGCGTCGGCGACGACGGCACACTCGAGCGCCTCGAGGGCGCCCACCTCACCCCCGGCCGGCCGATCGTGGGTGCCGTCGTGAGCATGGACGGGAAGTGGCTCTTCGCCACCGTCGGCTCGGTGACCAACGACGTGCAGACGTATGCCATCGCACCGTCCGGCGTTCTGACACAGGTCGATTCGGTAACGATCCCCGGTGCGACGAGCGGCCTGTCCATTCCGGTGGTGTCACCGGACGGCCGATTCCTGTTCGCGCCGAGCTTCATCGGAGCGACGATGGACTCCTACGCGATCGGATTCGACGGCAGGTTGACGCGGACCGGCTCGCAGGTGCCGACCGGTGATCGTCCGGCGCTGCCGTCGGTGACGCCCAACGGCAAGTTCCTGTACATCACCAACGAGGGAACCAATGACGTCTCCGGCTACCGCATCGCGCCCGACGGTGTACTGACCCCGATCGGGCGCTTCCCGACGAAGGCGATTCCGCACGGTATGGCCATCACACCGGACGGCAGGTATCTCTACCTTCCCCAGACCGGCGGTCAGGCTGTGAACGGATTCGAGATTCGAGACGACGGCGCCCTGGTTCCCGTGCCCGGCGCCGACGCACCCAGCGCACCGGGACACTTCCCCGGCCGCGTCGTGCTGAGTCCGGATGCCCAGCGGCTCTACGTCATCGACACGCTGACCACGACCGGCACCGAGAAGGTGTTCACCTACCGGGTGAAGCCGGACGGGGCACTCGAGGCCACGGGAGAACCGCCCGTCGATACGGGTGTGACGTTCTCCGACGGCGCAACCGGAGTGTTCGCATCCGTCGGCCCTGCGTGAACGACCCACCTACCCCGCACTACTGAATAAATTCTGGAAAGGACATCGACATGGGACTACTGGACGGCAAGGTCGTCTTCATCACCGGCGCCGCACGAGGGCAGGGGCGAGCGCACGCGGTGACTGCAGCGAAGGAAGGAGCCGATGTCATCATCACCGACATCTGCTCACCCGTCGACGGGATTCGATACGCGCTGGCCAGCAAGGAAGATCTGGACAAGACACAGGCCCTCGTCGAGAAACAAGGCCGACGGGCGGTCAGTGCCGTCGCCGACGTCCGTGATCAGGGCGCGCTCGACGCGGCAGTCGCTCTCGGGCTCGACGCATTCGGCCGCCTCGACGCGGTTATCGCCAATGCCGGACTGTGGGATCTGGGGCCCAAGTCCTGGGAGATCACCGAGCAGATGTGGACGACGGTCACCGACGTGGTGCTCGGCGGCACCTTCCGGACGATCAAGGCCACCGCGCCGCATCTCGTCGAGCAGCGTGGCGGTGCGATCGTCTGTATTGCGTCGGTAGGTGGGCTGGAGGCCACGGCCGGATACACCCACTACATCACAGCCAAGCACGGCGTCCTCGGCCTGATGAAGAACACCGCTCTGGAGATCGCGGAGTACAACGTGCGGTGCAACGCTGTCTGCCCCGGCGCGGTGGACGCGAAGATCTGGGACAACCCGATGGGCCACCAACTGTTCGTCGCCCCCGGCGAGACTGCCAACCGTGATGTCGCAATAGCCGCCACGTACGGATATGCGCCACTGGCCGGCCGGCCCGCGCTTCCGCCGAACGCCACCAGCAATGCCGCATGCTGGCTGCTGTCCGACTACGCCGAGCACATCACCGGTGTCGCCCTGCCGGTCGACGCGGGGCACCTCCTGCTGCCCGGCGTGAACTTCGCACCGCAGACCGAGGGCCCGGAAGCCGATCGCTACCGTTCACCGGCCCAGTCGCCCGACGATCTGTGACGGCCTGACCGACACCGGTCCCAACCGCTGCACGCGGTCGGGACCGGTGTCTATGCGTCCCCGGCCGACGCTTGCCCAAAGTTCGCATATATTATATTGTGTTCTCGCTCACGTGTGGTGTGAGTCCGTTCTCATTGCGCCTGGTCAGAAGGTGGTCTCGGAGTGCTCAGTAGCTCAGCGCATTCCACGGTCGACGCTCGTCCGGAGATCGCGTCGTCGTGGATGCGTTCGCAATTGTCGGGTCTCGACTGCGCTACGACGTTAAAGCTGGACAGGATCGACGTCGCCCCGGACGGGTGCCTCCGACGCGCCGCGACGCCTGTTCTGGAGCGTGTCTGCCGCGAGTTCGACGGTGCGCCACTGGTGTTCGTTCTCGCCGACCACGACGCCCGGATCCTGGATATCAGGCACGCCAGTCCGGCCGTCCGCGACGCGATCGACTGGATGGGCATCGAGCCCGGCATCCGGCTGGCCGAGGACGAGGTGGGAACCAACGCGGTGGGCACCGTCCTGGAAGCCCGGCAACCATTACTCGTCCACGGCCCCGAACACTTCATGTCCGCGTTCCACGAGTTCAGCTGCTTCGGGCAGCCGATCATTCATCCGATCACGCGACGACTCGAAGGCGTTCTCGACGTCGGAGGCGGCGCAGGCGAGGATCACCGGTACTTCGCGCCGATCGCCCAGCGGTTGGTCGGGGAGATCCAAGACCGGCTGGCGCTGAGCACCCCTATCGCGCAACGAAATCTGCTGGCGGCCTTTCATTCTGCGGCACGGCGGAAGGAACGGCCGGTGATGGTGCTCGGCGAGGGGATGGTGCTCGCGACCCCGGCGGCCCTCGACCTCCTCGATCCCGCTGACCATGCGGCCGTCCGAGCCAGCGCCGGCACCGCTCGCACAACTGCCGTCACCAATCGACTGACGCTCGAGTCCGGCCGAGAAGTGGAGTTCACCTGCACTCCGGTCGATGGCGGGAACGGCGTCCTGGTCGATTTCGCCACGACGAGAACGAGCCCGAAGCCGCAACCACGAACACCGGTCGAGGAATGGCCGCTTCTCGTCGTCGGAGAAACCGGCACCGGCCGGACGACCGAAGCAGTGCGGGTGGCCGGACCGGGCGGGGCGATCGTCGACGCCGCTGACGTGGTGCACAGGGGTGAGCAGGCCTGGGCCGTCGGACTCGACCGGCAGCTCGAGCAGGATGGTGCCGTCGTGATCATCGAGAACGTCCACTTCCTTACCGATTCGATGGCCACACTGGTTGCCCGTCTCATCCGGGGAACGCCGCGACACGTCGTTCTGACCTCGACGAGTGCGGATGACGACGCGGGGATCCACCCCTCCCTGGTGGGACTCTGCGCCGCACGACGTGAACTCGCTCCGCTGCGTCGGCGCCGCCACGAGATCCCCGCGCTGGCGCGTCGGATGCTGGCGGAGGAAGCCGTGACGTCCGACCTACGACTCACCTCGGCGACACTGCAGATCTTGGCAGCACATCCGTGGCCGGGCAACCTCACCGAACTCCGGCGGGTGATTCACGCCCTGGCCCGGACCCGCTCGGCCGGAGACATCATTCCGACCGACCTTTCCGCACCGTACCGGGAAGTCGGCACACCCCTTTCACCCATTCGACATGCCGAGCGGGAAGTGATCGTCGCGGCGATCGAAGCGGCGGGCGGAAACAAGCTCAAGGCCGCGCAGTCGCTGGGGGTGAGCCGGTCGACTCTCTACAACCGGCTCCGAGTCCTCAAGATCGCCTGACCTCTCCTGTCCTACATCCGGCCCAGCTGTGCCAGTCGCTCCTGGGTCGGCGAACCGTCCTCGGCGGAGTTGAGCACCAACTGCTGCTCGGGCGCGCCCGAGTAGCGGAAGATTTCCCAGTCAAGGGTCAGTTCACCGACGACCGGGTGATTGAGCACCTTGACGCCGAAGTCCTGGCGCGCCACGTTTCTCGCCGCCCACCATTGTCCGAACTGACGATCGGCGATCGTGAGTTCACCGACGAGCGCGGACAGGGCCGGATCGGCGGGATTGATGGCAGCCTCGCGGCGCAGGATCGCCACACACGACCGCGCGACCGCCGTCCAATCGGCAAACAGCTCCCGCATCCGAGCGTCGGTGAAGATGAGCCGCACATAGTTCAGCTCGTGCGGAGCCATCGCATCGAAATCGGCATACACCTTGGTGGCCAATGGGTTCCACGCCAAGATATCGGTCCGAGGGCCCAGGACGATGGCCGGAGTGTCGGTGAGCTGGTCCAGTAGCCGTCGCACCTGCGGGCGTACCCGGCTGCCGCCGGTGCGCGACTGCGCCGCCGGACGGGGCGTGGACCGGTGGGTGGCGTGATCGGCCAGATTGTCGAGGTACTCGGATTGGTCCGAGTCGAGTTGCAGCGCTCGCACCAGCGCGGCGAGCACCTGCTCGGACGGGACGAGCCGCCCCTGTTCGATCCGGGTGTAGTAGTCGGTGCTGATCGCGGCGAGCTGCGCCACCTCCTCGCGCCGCAGCCCGCTCACCCGGCGGCGCTGGTCGAGGTCCTGTAGGCCGACGTCGGACGGCGACAGCTCGCTGCGGCGGGTTTTGAGGAACGCGCCGAGCTCACGAAGGTGTGGGGCCTGGTGTACCGGACTGGGCATACAACGAGGCTAGGTCAGGGGCGCGGAATTATCCTGGGAAAGATCGTTCCCAGGATAAATGTCTCCCTTCTCCGGTTCCTCTGGAACTCCGAGACTAGGTATCGAGCGATCCGGAATGTGGATCGGAATTCTCGAACTACCACGGAGGCACAATGACCACCAAAACCGATGTTCGGTTCACCAGCAGCGGCCTTCAGCTCGCGGGCCACCTCTACACCCCGGCCGAGGCAGACGGGCGGCTCCCCGCGATCGTCGTCGGACATCCCATGACCGGTGTCAAGGAGCAGACTGCGGCACTGTACGCGCAGCGCCTCGCCGATCGGGGTTTCATCACCCTGGCGTTCGATGCCGCGTACCAGGGCGAGAGTGAGGGCGAGCCGCGCGGACTGGAAGATCCGTTCCAGCGCGCGGACGACTTCCGCAACGCGGTGACCTACCTGAGCACCCGCGACGACGTGGACCCGGAAAGGATCGGTGTCCTCGGCATCTGCGCTTCGGGCGGCTACGTGCCGTTCGCCGCACAGACCGACCACCGGATGAAGGCGGTCGCCACCGTCAGTGGCGCAGACGCCACCTGCTTCTTCCGGTTGCCGGACCCTGAGGCTTTCGCGAAGCTGGTCGATCAGGCCGGTGCCGCCCGGACCGCGGAGGCGAAGGGCGAGGAGATCCCCATGGTTCCGGTGCTGCCGGACTCGGTGGACGCGTCGACGCCGAAGGCCGTCGCGGAGTTCTTCGACTACTACAAGACTCCGCGCGCACAGCACCCGCGGTCGATCGGGAAGTTCGCGCTGCGCAGCGTCGACCAGCTCGACCAGTTCGACGCCTACGCCGGGGTCGCGAAGATTGCGCCCAGGCCGCTGCTGATGATCGCGGGAACCGAGGCCGAGACCAAGGGATTCAGTGAGGGCGCGGTTGCGGCCGGCGGCGAGACCGCCGAGCTCTTCGAGATCGACGGCGCCACCCACGTCGACCTGTACGACGTCGACCAGTACGTCTCTCAGGCAGCGGACAAGCTCACCGAGTTCTTCACCAAGAACCTGGCCGGATAGCAGTCGCGACTGTCACCGGTCGAGTGTGACCGTGCCCCGGCCCCGACCGGGGCACGGTCACATATCACTGACGGCGCAGCCCTGGGGGACGGCGATATCAGGGCTGAATGCCCATCTCCGGGCCGATGTACTCCCGCACGCGAACTGCCTTACCGTCACGCGCTTCGACGATCTGGACGAGGTGCAACTTGACCGGCTGGCCGCCCATCTCCAGTTCGACGGACGCCTCGTTGAAGAAACCCTTCTCGGTGAATGTGATGCCCTCGGGGCGGAAGTCCGGAATCGGACCGTCTCCGGCGCGTTCGTAGACCGCGGCGACAGCCTCGGACACCGAGACCCACTTGTCGTCGGCGCTGTGCCATACGGGGCAGTCCTCGACGCAGATTTCGAGGAACAGGTCGATGTTCGCCAGGGCTTTGACCCAGTTCTCCGAAAGTTCGATGGTCGCCTGGTCTGGGGTGCTGCTCATCTGTGATCGGGCCTTTCCGTCGGATTCACTGCAGGTGATCTGCATCACCCATGCTGCCCGCGCGTGAGCCGATCGAGTGTCCAGATATCTGGACACTGCGCGAAAGACTCTGATGCAGAGTCACCTTCGTCAGGAAACCCGTTCGATGAGATTCACCTTGACGTGGTCCGGTCGCGCGAGGGTGCGGTCGGGCACGAGTTCGACCACCGCCTTGACGCCCAGCGCCGACCGGACCCGCTGCTCGATCGACGAGCGCAGGTTGTCCTGCTGCTCGGCACCGAGTCCGTCGGAATACTCCACGACCAGCATGAGCGGCTTCTGGGTCGAATGCCCCTCGAAGTCGACGCGGATACGCATCTCGCCAGTGGTGGCCGGCGCCAGCTCCGACACCAATTGCTTGACCGCGGAAGGAAAGAGGTTGATGCCGCGCACAATCAGCATGTCGTCGGTCCGGCCGACGCACCGCACCTTGTACCCGGTGCGGCCACACGCGCAGTCGGTGCCGGTGACCACCACGTGATCGCGGGTCCGGAACCGCAACAGCGGCGACGCCTGCCGGCACAGCGCCGTGTACACCAACTCCCCCTGCGCGCCGGCCACGGGCGCGACGATCTCGTCCGTCTCCGGGTCGATCAGCTCGGCCACCATCAGATCCGGGGAGAGGAAGTGCATTCCGTCGCCCGCGTGGCACTCGCCCCAGTAGATGCAGGCGATGTCAGTGCCACCCAACATCTCCCGCGACGTGGCGCCCCACAACGACTCGAGCTTGCCGCGAACGGCGGGCAAGCCGCCGCCGGGCTCGCCGCCCACGCTGATCGCGCGCACACCCAAATCCCTGGCCTGTATGCCGAGAATCACCGGCGCCTGCTCGGCCAGATATGCCAGGAAGTTCGGCGTGCCTATCAGCGCGTCGGGACGCTGGTCTGCCTGCACACGCAAGAGTCGCTCCGCGCCCGCCTCCGCGCCGATCGGGATGTCGACGATGCCCATGTACTGCGCCATCTGCACGACGGGGATTCCGCCGACGAAGCCCTTGCTCATACCGAACCCGTGCAGCAACCGGTCGCCGGGGCGAAAACCGTTGGCGTGAAGGGCTCGCGCTCCGAGCTCGCACCAGACGTCGATGTCACGCCGCGTCAAACCGACGTAGGACGGGCTACCGGTAGTACCCGAGGACGCCTGGATCTGCACAATGTCGCCGGCCTCGGCCGCAACGTGGCTGCCCAGCGGCGGCGTGGCCGCCAGGCTGTCCCGCAGTTCCTGCTTTTCTGTGAACGGCAGGCCCGCGAGGTCCTCCACCGTCCGCACACGCGTGACGTCGACAGAATGCTCGGCGAACTTCGCCTTGTAGAAGTCGCTGTGGGCGGCCAGATACTCGAGTTGCTCGCGCAGCCGACGGTTCTGCAGATCCGCAGCGTCGCCGGGCGCGAGCGACTCGACCGCGCTCCAGTGCCGTGCCGAATGGGGAACAGCCATGGTGTGATCGCTCTTTCTACGCGAATTCGGCCCGGATGGCGTCGGTGTGCGCACCGAGAGCCGGCACGGCGCCGCTGCGCACCGGCCAGCCGTCGGCCACCGCGGGCGGCAGCAGCGCCGGCACCGGACCGGTCGGGGTACCCACCTCGCGCCACCGTCCCCGTTCGACCAGCTGCGGGTGCTCGGCCAGGTCGCGCACGCTGTTGAGGCGGGCGTTGCCGATCCCCACGGCGTCCGCGGTCTTCTGGATCTCCGCCAGCGTGTGCTCGGCGCACCACGCCCCCACGACCGCGTCCAATTCGTCACGCGCCTCGACGCGATTGTCGTTGTGCGCGTATCGGGGTTCGTCGGCGAGTTCTGGTCGGCCGATCATCTCGGCGAGGCGCCGCCACTCGCGGTCGTTGGTGGTCCCCAGTACCGCGGTCTGCCCGTCAGAAGTGGGGTACGCGCCGTAGGGCGCGATCATCGGTGAGCCCATACCCACCGGAACCGGCTCGGTGCCGGCATGGATGACCTGGTTGAGGGCGAACCCCATCATCTCGGCGACGGTGTCCAGCATGGCGATCGGGATGACCGCTCCGCGCCCGGTCCGCTCCCGGTCATAGAGGGCGGCCAGCACCGCGGAGTACGCGTACAGCGCCGTGCCGACGTCGGCCACCGGGATGCCCGGCTTGGCCGGATGTCCCGGTGCACCGGTGATGCTGCAGGACCCGCCCTCCGCCTGGATGAGCAGGTCGTACGCCCGCTTGTGGTCGAGGGGACCGCCCTTTCCGTAGCCGGAGATGTCCACGACGATCAGGCGCGGAAAGTTCCGCGAGAGTTCCCGGGTGCCGATCCCCAGCCGGTCGAGCGCGCCGGGCGCGAGGTTGCTGACCACGACGTCGGCGGTGGCGAGAATGTTCCGGAAGATCCCCATGTCGGCTGCGGACTTGAGGTCCAGCGCCGCCGACTCCTTACCGTGGTTCAGCCAGGTGAAGTGCGCGGACATCCCGCCGACCACGGAGTCGTAGGCGCGCGTGGAGTCGCCGAAGCCCGGGGCCTCCACCTTGATGACACGGGCCCCAAGGTCCGCGAGGTGGCGCGTGCAGAGCGGCGCCGAGATGGCCTGCTCCAGTCCGACCACGGTGATGCCGGCGAGCGGCCCCTGCGTTTCCTGTTCGGTTCCGGTCACGAGAACTTCGGCTCCCGCTTCGCGCGGTGCGAGGACACGCCCTCGACCACGTCGGGACCGCCGAAGCCGTAGAACTCCAGTCCCAGCGACGCGTCGAAGATCGGCATGGCCTGCCGGTACCAGCCGTTGAGGGCCATCTTGGTGCCCTGGATACCGGCCCGGGAGCCGGCGGCAAGCTTCCGCGCGATCTCCATCGCCCGGTTCTGCACCTGGTCGTCGTCGACGCACAGCGACACCATGCCGATCCGCTCCGCCTCCTCACCGGTGAGCACCTCGTTGGTGAGCAGGTGGTACTTGGCCTTCGCCATGCTCGTCAGCAGCGGCCAGCAGATGGCCGCGTGGTCCCCGGCGGCGACACCCAGCCGGACGTGGCCGTCGACGATCTTGGTGCGGCGTCCCGCGACGGAGATGTCGGCTAACAGCGCGGCCACGAGGCCGGCACCGGCGGCCGGTCCGTTGATTGCGGAGATGATCGGCTGCGGGACCTCGATGATGTTGCGCACCAGGTCGCGTGCCTCACGCATCACCCGCGTCCGCGACGAGTAGTCGCCGATCATGGCCTCGACGAGATCGAAGCTGCCCCCCGCCGAGAAGGCCCGCTCGCCGGCTCCGCGAATGATCACGGCGCGCACCGACTGGTCGAGCCCGATCACCGGCCAGATGTCGGCCAGCTCGCGGTGCGCGTCCGGGCCCACCGCGTTGAGGTTCGGCCCGTCCAGCATGATGCGGAGAATGCCTTCTTCCGGGCGGTCTACCTTCACGGACGTGAAGTCCTCGTAGCTGGTCACTTGTATCGTCCTTCCTGGGAAATTTGCGGGTCGATCGGTACGCCGGCGGTTCGATCAGGCGCCGACGCCCCACCGCGACGCGACTTCCTCGGTCGCGACCGTGCCCACCCGCGGGATCTCGGGTTCGCGAGCGGGTGTGCCGCTGAAACGCGGCGCAGGCATCGGATGCAGGACCCCGCCGACGGTCCGGTACACGCCGCGCTGGGTGTTGTGGGGATCCACCGCGGCTTCGTCGAACGTGAGCACCGGGGTGACACAGGCATCGGTACCGGCGAACACCTTCTCCCATTCGTCACGGGTGCGGCGCTCGATCGCGTCACCGATGAGCTTGCGCAGGTGCGGCCACGACGCGCGATCGTTCTGGTCGGGCCAGTCGGCGGTGTCGGGGCCGAGGCGCGAGACGAACTCCCGATAGAAGTCGGGTTCGAGTGCACCGACGGCGATGTATCCGCCGTCGGTGCATCGGTAGGTGTCGTAGAACGGTGCTCCGGAGTCGAGGAAGTTCGTCCCCGGATCATCCGAGTAGAGGCCCGCGGCGCGCAGGCCCTGCAACTTGGCGGTCAGGGCCGCGACACCGTCGACCATCGCCGCGTCGATCACCTGCCCCCGCCCCGTGCGCGCGGCGGAGACCAGGGCACACGCGATGCCGTACGCCCCCATGGCGCCGCCGGCCGCGTAATCACCGAGCAGGTTGATCGGCGGGCGCGGCGCACTGTCGGACCTCGCCATGGCGTGCAATACGCCGGACTGCGCCACGTAGTTGATGTCGTGGCCGGCGTCCCGTGACCGCGGCCCCGTCTGTCCGTATCCGGTCAGCCGCACGTAGACGAGGCGCTCGTTGCGTGTCATCACCTCGTCCGGTCCGAGCCCGAGCCGTTCGGTCACGCCGGGGCGGTATCCCTCGATGAAAATGTCTGCGGCCTCGGCTAGGCGCAGCACACGCTCGCGTCCGGCCGGATCCTTCAGGTCGACGGCCACCGCGTCGACGCCCCGGTTGACCACGTCGACGTCCTCGGTCAGACCGTCCGTCTGGCTGAGGGCGCGAGCCGACCGGTTCGGTGGCCGCACCACCCGCACCACGTCGGCTCCCATGTCGGCGAGCAGCATCGAGACGTACGGCACCGGGCCCATTCCCGCGAGCACCAGTGCCCGGACTCCAGCCAGCGGACCGGTCATCGTCACACTCCTTCGTCGGTGGGGCTCAGTACGACCGCGGCAGGCCGAGCACCTGCTGCGAGACGTAGTTGCGCACCATCTCCTGCGAGAACGGCGCGTTGCGCAGGAGTCGCACCTCCCTCCACAGCCGCTCGATGTGGTACTCCTTTGCGTACGCGTAGCCGCCCAGCGTCGAGAACACCCGGTCGCACGCTTCGAAGCCGGCCTCGGCACCGAGGTACTTCGCCGCCGCGGCCTCGTGCCCGCACTCCTGCTTGTCGTCGAAGAGTTTCGCGGCGTGCATCGCCATCCGCTCGGCCGCCTCGAGACGGATCCACGAATCCGCGAGCGGATGGGCGACGGCCTGGTTCTGGCCGATCGGGCGATCGAACACCACCCGGTTCTTCGCGTACTCGGTGCCGATCTCGAGGGCCGCGCGACCGAGGCCGATGCCCTCCATCGCGACGACGATGCGTTCGGGGTTGAGTCCGTCGATGATGTAGTAGAAGCCCTTGTCGACCTCGCCGACCACGTCCTCGTCGGCCACAAACAGGTTGTCAACGAACAGTTCGTTGGTGTCGATGGCCGCGCGGCCGAGCTTGTCGATCTCGCGGATCGTGACGTGCTTGCGGTCGAGTTCGGCGAAGAAGATCGTCATCCCGTGCAGCGGCTTGTCGTCGCGCCGCGGCGACGTGCGGGCCAGCAGCAGGATGCGGTGTGCGTTCTGGGCGTTGGTGATGAACACCTTCTGGCCGTTGATGACCCAGCCGCCGTCGACCTTGGTCGCCTTGGTCTTGATGCGCGAGGTGTCCACGCCTGCGGTCGGCTCGGTGATGCCGAACGCGGTGAGCATCTCACCCGAGGCCAGCTTGGGGAGATACTTCTTCTTCATCTCCTCCGAGCCGTACCGGACGATCGGCGCCGGCGGGAAGACGTAGAAGTGGATCGCCGAGCCACCGCTCATGCCGCCACCGGAGGACGCGATCTCGCCCATCATCACCGCGGCCTCCTGGAGGCCAAGACCGATCCCGCCGTACTCCTCCGGGATCATCGCGCCGAGCCAGCCCCCGTCCGCGAACGCCTTGACGAAGTCCCACGGGTATTCGTGCTTGTTGTCCTTGTCGAGCCAGTAGTTGTTGTCGAACTTCCGTGCCAGCTCGCGAGTCGCCTTGCGGACGATGTCGATATTGCTTTCGGTGTCGAAATCTGCCATCTCAATACTCCTAGTCTTCGCCCGCGTACACGGGAATGTCCTCGAGCGGCGTCGCCGGGTCGAGCGACGACATGTCGCCGATCGGGGCACCGATGAACCGCGACCGGATGGCGCGGCGCATGATCTTTCCGTTCTTCGTCTTCGGCAGCGTCGGCACCGCATACACTTCGGGCGCAAACGATTTGCCCGCATTCGCCAGCGCCGTCGCCTGCAGATCTTCGTTGTCGACGCCGTCGGCGCGCAGCACCGCGAACGCCACCGCACGCTGACCGCGCATCTCGTCCGGCACGCCGATCACCGCAACCTCCGTGATCCGGTTGTCCCGCAGCAGGGCCGCCTCGATCTCGGCGGGCCCCACGCGGCGCCCGGAGAGCTTGATCGTGTCGTCCGAGCGGCCGTGGATCCGCCACATGCCGGCATCATCGACGCTCGCGAGGTCGCCGTGCACCCAGACGCCGTCCCAGCGACTCCAATAGGTGTCCAGGTAGCGGTTCCGGTCCTGCCAGAAGGCATGCGTCATCCCGGGAAACGTGTTGAGCACCGCGAGTTCGCCGATCTGGCCGACGACGGGCTTGCCGTCGTCGTCGAGCACGGCCGCATCGACGCCGGGCAGTGGCCCGGTGAACGCCGCGGGTGCGGCGGGAAGGAACGGGTAGCCGACGAGGATACCGCCGCCGACCTCGGTGCCGCCGCTGTAATTGACGATCGCGCGCTCTCGCCCGCCCACCTCGTCGAACAGCCACCACCAGGTCGGCTCGTCCCAAGCCTCCCCGGTGGAGACGAACGTCTTCAGGGTCGGCATCGCCGGAGCGCTGCCGTCACCCGCCGCCTTGAGTGCGCGTGCCGCCGTCGGTGCGATGCCCTGCACGGTGACGCCGTTACGGTTCACGATCTCCCACATCCGATTCGGTGTGGGATGGGTCGGCAGGCCCTCGATCATCACGATGGTCGCGCCGAGCTGCAGCGGACCGGTCATGAGCATCGGGCCCACGAGCCAACCGAGGTCGGTGATCCAGGAGACCACGTCGTCGGCGTGCACGTCGAAGCCGTAAGCGAAGTCGACCGCGGTCTTGGCCGCGAAACCGCCGTGCGAGTGCACAATTCCCTTCGGCCTGCCCGTGGTGCCGGACGTGTAGACGATGGCCAGCGGGTCGTTCGACTCGGTCTCGGCGGTCGGCACCGGCTCCGGATCGGCTGCCAGTTCGTCGTAGTAGACGTCGCGGCCTTCCTGCATCGGAACGTCGGTTCCCAGGTGCCGGACCACCACGACGGAGCGCACCGTCGGCGCCTGGGCGAGTGCGGCGTCTGCGGTCGCCTTCATCTCGACGACCTTGTCGCGGCGCGTCGTGCCGTCGGCGGTCACCAGAAGGACGGCGTCCGAATCCTGCAGTCGCGTGGCCAGGGCGTCTGGCGCATATCCACTGAACGTGGGCACCGCGACCGCGCCTATCATCGCGATCGCGAGGAAAGCCACGGCGGCCTCGGGCACGACCGGCATGAACAACACCACCCGATCACCACGGCGCACTCCCAGGCCCGCGAGGTGCGCCGCGAACCGGCTGACCTCCGCTGCGAGTTCCGCGAAGGTCAGCGTGCGCCGCGCTCCCCCGTCGCCCTCGTAGACCACCGCCGTCTTGCCGGCGAGGTCACCGCGGGAGTGCCGGAGGGCCGCCAGTTCGGCCACGTTGATCCGGCCGCCCGGGAACCATCTCGGGAATTCCTTGCCCTCGGACTCGTCGAGAACCCGGTCGAACGGCACCGAGAACGCGACGTCGAGGTCGGCGAGCGCCTCGCGCCAGAACCACTCGGGATCGGCGACGGCGCGACGGCCCAGCTCGGCGACGGCAGCAGCATCGTCGCCGAGGCCCCAGCTCTTCATCGCCGCGAGCAACCTCGCACGCTCGCGCACCGTGGGGCCGGGAACCCAGGCCATCTCCTCGGGCCGGCTACTGATGCCCATTTCCGTCTTCTCCTCGTCTGGGATTGTCGGTCGTCCGGTCGGGGTGTGCGATCAGGCCTGCTCGTCGGCCGACTTCTTGAGCATCAGGCCGACGCGGGTGGCGTCGCACACGATCTCGTCGCGCTGGTTGATGCCGTAGTGGCGGAAGGTGACGATGCCGGAATCATTGCGGCTCTTCGATTCCCGGGCCGACACGATCTCGGTGCGCACGTGGATGGTGTCACCGTGGAACACCGGCTTCGGGAACTTGATCGAGTCGAAGCCGAGGTTGCCGAGGGTGGTCCCGTACGTGGTGTCGTGCATCGAGATACCGGCAACGAGACCGAGGAGGAACAGGCTGTTCACCAGACGCTGCCCGTGGATGGAGTTCTTGCTGTACTCCGCATCCAGGTGCAGTGGCGCCATGTTCAAGGTCATCGTGCTGAACATGACGTTGTCGGTTTCGGTCACGGTGCGGCGCACCTCGTGATCGATGACCATTCCCGGTGCGAATTCCTCGAAGTACAGACCCGGCATGTGACGTCCTTTCTCTCGAGCGACGGCGAGTACGACCCTCGGTCGCTGCAGTGCGTATCCTCACAATAGAATAAATATATTATGCATGCAACTGTCGATGTTTTGTGCCTGATGTATTGCACAACCGTGACACTGGATGAATAGTATATGATGTACAACACAGAATGTTGATGGCGTGATCTCGACAACAAGATTGAAGGACACCCTTACGTGAACAACACTGAAGAACACCTCGTGGCTGACCCCGTGCCCACGAAAGTCCCTCGGTCCGAACCGGCAACCGAACCGCGCAAGCTGACGGCGTGGGGCATCACCGGAATGCTCGTGGTGCTCTACCTGATGAACGCTTCCGACAAGGCGGTGTTCGGCCTCATCGCCCAACCGCTCAGTGAGGACCTCGGACTCAGCGCGTCACAAATCGGCTTCACCGGCAGTATGTTCTTCCTCGCGTTCAGCTTCGGCGGCTTCTTCGCGGGGCCGATCAACAAGGTCCTCGCCCTCCGGTGGTCCATCGCGATCATCGCCGTGCTGTGGGGCGTCGTCATGCTGCCGCTCGTCGTGTGGTCGACGTTCGCCGTGCTACTCGCGAGCCGGATGCTTCTCGGCCTCACGGAGGGCCCGACGTCCGCGTTGCTGCACACCGCCGCCTACTCATGGCATGCGCCCGCAAAGCGGGGACTACCGAGCGCACTCATCATCAGCGGAAGCATGCTCGCCAAAATGGCCGTCGTCCCGATCCTCGCACTCGTGGTGGCCGAGTACGGGTGGCGGGCAGCCATCATCGTGCTGGCGTTCGCGACGACGCTGTGGTGCATCCCGTGGCTGCTGACCTGGCGTCCCGGCCCGTACACCGTGGGTGGCAAGCACACATCCATGGAGACGACCACCGACAGCGAGCCTCCGGTCGCCTGGAAGCGCCTGCTCACCTCTAAGACCTTCGTGTCCGCCGTCCTTGTCGCAATGAGCGCCTACGCGCTCATGACCGTTGTGCTCACCTGGTTGCCTTCGTACTTCGAGCAGGGATTGGGATACTCCCGCCTCGAGTCGGGCACGTTGTTCGCCGCGCCGAGCTTCGTCGGGCTCGCGACGCTCGTCGGCGGATCCTGGCTGAGCGATCACGGGATCAGCCGTGGCCTGTCGATCCGCCTGGTCCGCGTGGTCGTGCCGTGTGTCGGCGTCATCGTCGCCGGCGTGCTGCTGGTGAGCCTGCCGGCCCTGGGGTCTCCACTCCTCGCGGTGTGCGCCGTGTCGGTCGCGTACGGGCTGGTTGTCGCGATATTCCCGCTACTCAATGCTGCCGTGATCGCGACGTGCCCGCCGCGCCAAACCGTCGGTGTCATCGGCGCCTTCTTCGCGATCCAGGCAATCGGAGGGATCATCGGGCCGTGGTCGATGGGGATCGTCGTCGACGCCTCGGCTACGAAGATCGACGGATACCAGGCGGCATTCCAGTGCTTGGGCATCGTGGGTGCCGTCGTGGCGATCCTCGCGCTGATTCTCGCCGACCCCGCGCGTGATCGCGAGCGCCTCCGCCTCTCCCGCTGAGCCGCACGCTTACGCAATGTGCCCAGCACTTCTGGCGACCGCCAGCAGTGCTGGGCACAAACGACTGCTTTCCAGACCGTGATCGCTCGGGCCGGTTGACCCATTTCGCCAGTCGATATATTATGTTTTCTGTGCTTGCACTGGCAAAGACATCTCACGTCCAACGATCGGAGCGTGTCCAGATGACTGCATCGAGCGCTGCCCCGGATGTCAGCCCTGAAGAATGGCAACTTCGCGCACGTTGCCGCGGCATGGACATCACCGTCTTCTACCTCGACGACGACACTGCGAAGCCCCAACCGCAGCACCTGCGCAGGGCGAAGGATGTTTGTCGACGGTGCCCAGTGATCGATGAATGCCGCCAGTACGCCATCCATTTCGGTGAACAACACGGAGTGTGGGGCGGATTGACTCCGCGCGAACTCGGGGCTGCCAGAAAGTGGAGTCGCTGGCAGCGGAAGCCTGGATAAGTCTGTAAGGAGTGCCGACACGGAGTAGTTCGATCGGTTCAGTCTGCGGGGTTGGCCGCAATCGGTTCAGGATCGTCGCGATGTCGTCGGCGTGCTCGAGGTCGTACACGGCTTCGATGACGGCCTCCGGGCTGCGTCGTTTACTGTTCCGTCGATGTTGTGGGGAGCGTAACGATCAGTTCGTCGTCGGTCATGTAGGCGACCGAGTCGGGGGAAGGACTGCCCTTGGCGTAGCCGCGTTCGCAGGAGGACGGGTGCCGCGGGTGTAGACCTCGAAGCGTCAGCGGGGCGCTCCGGGCTGAACCCACCACCGGCCAATGAACATTTGTCGTACCTACCTCCGCCACAACTAGCTCCAAAAATGCTGTCGTGGGTGGGCGATCATCGCCGTCCTGCCTTCGCCGGTACCGCTGCTGGAGGTAGCGGCCACCGGAGTGTCGATGGCCACCGGCAATACGGTATTCGGCCGGAATCCCCGCGTCGGTTCATCGAGCGCCGTCCTCTTTCGGCAGTGGAGCCGATGGGGTCGAGTCGAGGAGTTTGTGATGACGCGAGTGCTCGAGGATTCCATAAGTCGGGAGATGATCTCCGTCGATCCGCACATGGCAGCGTGGACCGCAGCGGCAGTGGACGTCTCGCCGCGGCCGGCCTCCAGGGCTTCGGCAGTGGAGTAATCTTGTACTCAGCTCGTTCCGCGGGCAACTCAGGCCGATGCAGAGGTGCGCGGCGCGGCGTCCGTCGCCTCAGTCGGCGGGGTGTCGATCGTCCGGTCCCGCTGCACCAGCGCGAGCACTCCCACCAATGCGGCACCAGCGATCGAGGGCACCATGAACGCTATTAGGCCGCCTCGCGGGGTCGCGAATATCGCCCCGAGCTGAGGGCCCAGGATCGCCCCGAGACGACCGATGCCCAGTGTGAATCCGATCGCGGAGCTGCGGCTAGATGCGGGGTAATGCGCGGCAATCACTCCATACATCAGTGTGCTGGTACCGATGGTGCCCACCCCGGCGAAGAACGCAGCAATGAAGATGCCGACCACACCCAACTCGGTACCGTAGGCCAGCGCGCCCAGCGCCGCCGCACCCAGTAGGAAATACGGCACGATGGTCTGCGTCGCGCCGCCGCGGTCGATCAGGATCGCGCCGATGATCGTGCCCACCGCCGCGCCGATCTGCAGCATCATCAGCGCCAGGATGCCCTGCATACCGCCGAAACCCATCTCTTTGGTCATGCTGGGCAGCCAGGTGTTGGGGCCATAGCTCAGCACCTGGGTGCAAAACATGATCAGCGTGAAGATCACCGTCGCCACCAGGTATTTGCGCGAGAGCAGGAGCCGATAGCCACCGCCTGCGTCCGTCTCCTCATCGGCGCGTTGCTCGGCCACGATCCGATCGAAATCCATTCCGAACCGGTGCGCGATTGCTGCCGCCTCGATGTCGCGACCGCGCGCGATCAGGAAGCTAGGCGACTCGGGTAGCCGCCGCCACATGAACGGGATCACCAGCAGGAACGTCGCCGCGAGTCCGTACATGACCCGCCAGCTCTCGTCCGGAGGGTTCGAGGCCTTGATCGCCTCGGCGCCGGGGATAATCGCCAGCGCGACCACCGTGGTGAGAATCCCGCCTACCGCGTAGCCGGTCAGCGTGATGCCGTTGAACAGCTGCCGCCGACCCGGCGGCGCGAACTCGTTCGCCAGCGCTACCGCCGACGGAACTACTGCGCCCAACCCGAGCCCTGCGAGTACGCGGGCGACTCCGAAGGTGGTGAAGTTCGGGGCGAGGGCGCACAGCGTGCACAACACCGAGAACCATGAGCCGCCAGCGATCAGCACGATGCGGCGGCCGTACCGGTCAGCCAATGGACCAGCGACAAGGAAGCCCACCATCAGGCCCGCGAGCGTCATGCTGTGAACATTGGCCAGCGCCGCCTTACTCAGGCCCCACTGTTGCATCAGCGACGGCAGGGTGGCGCCGAAGATAATTAGGTCGAACCCGTCGGCGAGGATCGTAATGAAGCAGATCGCGAGCACCATGAGGCTGCTCTGCTGTGACCGAGATTTGTTCATGGCTTCCTTCGAATGGATTGAGCCGGATGAGCCGCGTCAGTTCACGGCCATATGCGACAACCGACGCGCCGTATATGCTCGACCGAAGCGAGCGGCCCCAGAACGTGATCGGCCGCAGGCCTACCCAATGTCGTGGGGCCAACAGCGACGACGGCACGACATCTACCGCCTTCGGCATACATCAATATAGTTGGGGTGCGGCACAGTCGACACCGACGATCAGAATTCGATTACCGCCTTGCCGCCGGTTTGCAGGTCGAAGTTTCGGTACGCGTCCACCGCGTCGTCCAGCCGCCAGTGGTCGGTGAATACTTTGTCGACCTCGACTTCATGTCGCGCAATGAATTTCGCACAGTCGGCCTGGCCCACCGTGGAGAAGGTGTACGAGCCCATGATGGTCAGCTGCTTCCGAATCATGTCAGGGCTGACCTCCAGGGTAACCGTGCTACCTTCGCCGACGAACGCAACGCTGCCCCACTTCGCGGTGGACTTCACGGCCGCCGCGCGCGCGGCGGGCGCCCCCGAGCAGTCCAACGCCTTGACCACACCCTTGCCGCGTGTGAGTTCCTTGATCGCCACGACCGGGTCGGTCTCGGCCGAGTTGATGGTGTGCACCGCACCAAACTCCCGTGCCCGGGCCACCCGCTCGGCCGCAACGTCCACCGCGATCACCTCGGCGCCCATGGCGGTGGCGAGTTGCACAGCCGCCTGGCCGACCGGCCCCTGCCCGAATACCGCCAGCGAATCCTTCGCGTTCACGTTCAACCTCACCAGCGCCCCGAAGGCGGTACCGGTGCCGCACGAAATCGCCGCGCCAGCCGCGAAACTCAGCTCATCGGGCAGCCGGACCAGGGTGCGAGCGGGCACCTTGATGTAGTCCGCGTGCCCGCCGTGGGCGGTCGCGCCGTAGATCACGTTGCCGCGATCGCACAGTTGAGGCCAGCCGGTGCGGCAATTGTCACAGAACCCGCACCCGTCGTAGTGATGCACCATCATCCGGTCACCGATACGGATCACGCTCGGATCGATGGCGGCACCGACCTCGACGACCACCCCGCACGGTTCGTGTCCCCCGATGAATCCGGCGTCGTCACCAACCATGCCGAACGCGGCAAGCGCCTGCCCAGCGGGCGCCCGGTAGAAATGCAGGTCGCTGCCGCACATCCCGGACGCCTTCATCTCGAGCACCACCTCGTCGGGGCCGGGGTGGGGATCCGGGAAGTCCTGGATCTCGAGCACCCGCTCGCCCTTGAAGATCACTCCACGCATCTGGCACTCCTTTGATTTCTGTAATCGTTTGGTTTTTGTAACCGAATGTGATTGCCGGACTACCGCTAATGCGCGGCGGCGAACATCAGGCTCTCCTCGTCGGCCTCGTCCGGGGAGAATTCCGCCGCAATGCTGCCCCCGCGGGCGACTAGCACACGATCCGAGAGGGCCTGGATCTCTGGGATGTATGACGAGATCACAATCACGGCAACACCTTCGTCAGCGAGGGCGCGGATCATGGCGTGAATCTCGGGGATGGTACCCAGGTCCACACCGCGGGTGGGCTCGTCGATGATCGCCACCCGCGGCTTGCGCGTCAGCCCCTTGGCCAACACGACTTTCTGCTGGTTCCCGCCGGAGAGCTCCTCCACCACAGCCTTGCTCGGAGCCAGGGTCCGGACTTCGAACTGCTCAACAAACTTCTTCGCGATCGCCCGGCCCATCCTGGGACGGAACAGCAGCGGCAGACGTAGCGCGCTGCACAAATGCCCGAGGAAGATGTTTTCCGAGATGGTCAGGTGACCGAAGAAGCCCGATGCCTTCCGATCCTCGGTGATGTACACGATCCCAGCTTTCCGAGCATGTCGTGGGGTGCGGAAACGGACCCGCTCCCCACCCAGCCACACCGTGCCGCCACGCATGTGCCGACGCTTGACCACACCGCTGATGATCTGTGCGACCTCCGAACGCCCTGCCCCCACCAGCCCGTACAAGCCGAGGATCTCGCCGCCGTAGGCGGAGAACGACATGCTGCGAACTGCCGGCAGCAGGGTGAGATCCTCGACCTGGAGGGAAGGAAAGATGTCCGGCCTCCGGCTCGACGACTTTCGGCCCATCTCGACGGTGCGGCCGACCATCATCTTCACCACCCGGTCGTGACCGAACTCTGAGCGATTCAAGGTGCCCTGGACCACCCCGTCCCGCAGGACGGTAATCCGGTCCGCCTGCTCGAATGCCTCATCCAACATGTGGGTGATGAAAACGACTCCGATGCCGCGCCGACGAAGACTCTGCATCGACATGAACAACTGCAAGCGCTCCTCCGGGGTCACCGATGCGGTGGGCTCGTCCAGGATCACCACTTTGGCATTGCGGTGCACGGCCCGCGCGATCTCCACCATCTGTTTTTGCCCGATGCCCAGCGCACCGGCCTCGGCATCCGGCCGGATGTGGAAGTTGTGCGATTCGAGCAGTTCGCGGGCGACCACATTCAGAGTCCCGAAGTCGTTGAATGCCCGCTCGTCCCCGAGGAACAGATTTTGCGCCACTGTCATGGATTCGACGAGCGAACCCTCCTGGTAGACCATCGCCACCCCGGCCTCGGTGGAGTCCCGCGGCGCGGCGAAGCGCCGCTCTGCACCCTCGACTTCGAGAGTGCCCGCATCTTGGGTGATGGCTCCCGAGATGATCTTCACCATCGTGGACTTGCCGGCGCCGTTCTCTCCCAGCAGCGCGTGGATCTCACCAGGGCGCACGTCGAAGTCGACACCCTGAACTGCGAAGGTTCCGCCATAGCGCTTGCTGACACCGGTCAATCGGATGACTGGGGTGATGTCGAGGCCAGTGCTGTGCTCGGTCATGAGTGCACCTCCTGTGCAATCTCGTCGGTGTGCAGTCGCAGAACTGAGCCGTGACCGTTCAATGCGGTCACGATCCGGCCGTCAGCGACGGCCACGCCGGTGACTCCGTGCCGGGGACTGTCCACCCGGGCATGTGCGCTCTCCGCGATGCGCCCGGTGTCGTCGAGCCGGAACACCACGCCACAGGACCTGGCGGGCGCCCAGCTCTTGACCTGGCCGAGCACCCGCAGCTGCCCCATCTGCATCGCTTCGGTAAACAGATTCCCGCCGCGCAACTGCGGGACGAACCACTCCTCCCGATCGATCGTTTCGACCATCTCCGACAGCAGTGGCCGCTCATCGAGGAGCATCTCGGTGATCCGGTTCCGCGGGTACGGCGCCACCACCCAGTGGCCATCCGGCACGGCGACGATTCGTCCGGGGTACACCGGTAGGTTGGTCGCTACGGATTGGACTGGCTCGCTCGGATCGCTCAGCGACCGGATCTCCAGGCGGTGAGTCAGGCTCATTGCCACGATCACCTGACCATCGCCGCTGGGGGCGATCCCTGACGGCCAGGCCAACCCCTCAGCGACCACTGAGGCGGCACCGTCTCGTACCCGCACGATCCGTCCCGACGCGTCGCCGGCGAGCAAGGCGCGCGCCCAATCGCCGCGCACATCGGCGGTAGTGGATCCGACTGTGACCAGCAGGTCTCCTCCGGGTACGGCGGTCAGCGCGGTGACACCGCGCGCGACTGCTAGGTCGGCACACTGCGAGGTCACCGCTCCGCTCGCGTCGACCGCGACCAGACCGGTGCCTTCGACGGCCGCGACCACCGCGTTCCCGACTGTCGTGACGGCGGCGATGCGCGCGCCACACCGGGCGATCAAGCGGATACCGTCTCGCTCCAAACGCAGCAACTCACATCCGCTGGAAAGTACGACGGTGCCGTCCGCGGTGACCGTGATGTCGTCCGGAGTGTGCACACCGGCGGCAAGCAGCTCCTCGGCCTCGTCCAGGCGCAGGTTCGGGCGGAGGCCGGTCTCCATCCGGGGCACAGAGCGATGCCGCACCCTGTCCGGATTGATCCACTCTTTGATGGTGTCCAGGACCGAACTCATGAGCCCACCTCCGCGGCGGTCCGGGTGCCGAAGGTGCCGGGCACCAGATTGGTGTCGATAGTGCCGATCTCGTCGGGGTCGAGCGCGAGTCGGCCCAACCGATTGTTCGAGACGCCGGCGAAGTAGAGGTAGCCATCCCGCTCGGTCGCGGCTGTCACCATCGGATAGTTCTTCAGGCTCTTGTCCCACTTGACGGCAATGATCTCTCCTTTGTCGGAGAACTTGACGATGCAGGAGACGTTGAGCTGCGGCACCATCCAGTTGTCCAGCGAGACCTCACGCGTCATCCGCCGCCGCACCTCCGGATAGCGGTTGAGCAGATCCGACATCGGAGTCCGCAACGCGACCAGCGGCATCCAGTAGTTTCCGTCCGACGAGCGGTGGATGTTGTCCGGATAGCCCGGCAGATTCTCCAGCACCGGCTCGAGCACGCCCTCCTTCGGTCCGGAGATCCACAGCCGATCGACCCGGCACAACCCCGTGCTGGAGACGAGGATCGATTGGCCGTCGTGCGCGGTGCACACACCGTTCGGGAAGATAAAGTTCGTGGCGACGACCTCCGCCTTCCCGTTCGGAGCTATTTTGATCAGCCGGCCGTTCGGGCGGAACTCCACCAGTTCCAGTAGGAAGTCGGTGGAGTTGTTGCGTACAGAAAAGTCCGAGGCGTAGATCGATCCGTCAGGTGCCACGTCCAGGTCGTCGACAGCGCGCAGACCGGAGTCGTCAACCAACGACAGCGGGCTCCGTGCGACTCGGTTCGCCACCATCTGCGGCTCCCCGTCGGCGTCGATGCGATAGACGCCCATGCCGCCGACCGCCACCAGCATCCGCCCCTCCCGGTCCCATGCGTGCCCGCACGGGAATCCTCCAGTGCGCGAGAATATCTCGCCCTCGGTGTCGTCCGGTCCCCGGAAGCGCCATACCCAGCCGCGCTGGTCACCCGCGTAGATGTTGCCCTCGGGATCGACTGCACACGCCTCGGCGCCCCGGATCTTGCCAAGTCCCACAGGCGGTGCGTCGGTCAACACGCAGTTCGGGGTCCAGACAGTGCCTGGCGCCGTAACATCGGTCAGCGGACCGAGCAGCACGCGCGCGGGATCGATCTTCAGCTTCTCCACCGCACGTCGGCGGTACTTTCCCCATTGCAGGTCGAGGATGGTGAACGCGAGCAGCGCTGCGGCGAGAATCACCGTGTAGTAGTTGAAGTCGAGTCCTTCGGCGATGGTTGCCTGCCGGATGACGGCCACGACGATGACGCCGACGGTGGCACGCAGGACCGACCCGCGACCTCCCTTGAGGCTGACTCCGCCTAGTACAACGGCGGTAAGCACGATGAGTTCCCAACCGCGTCCGATCGCCGCATCGGTGCGACTCAGCCGGGCCGTGGTCAGAATGGCGGCGCTGCCCGCCATCGACCCGGAAAGCACGTAGGCCCAGAACGTCACCGCGCGCACGGGGATGCCGTTGCGGCGGGCGGACCGGCGGTCGGATCCGGTGGCGGTGACCCACCATCCCCAGCGCGAACGAGTAAGCATCACGTGCGCGACAACGAGCACGCACAGGAACGTGAACCACGCTGTCGGGATGCCAATGATCTTGCCGTAGGGGATGGCGTCCCACACCAGCGCCGGGCGTGCGATCCCAATCTGGGTGGTGTGCGCGTTCTGCAGGGCCACTGCTGCACCACCGAATGCAATGAGCGTTACCAGGGTGGTGATGAACGGCCGCATACGCAGGAAGGCGATGAGATACCCGTTGACCGAACCGAGCAACGCACCGAGAACCACGGTCGCAGGGATCACCCATCCCGGCGGCCAGTACCAGACCCGGTCGGAGATCAATGCGAACATCGAGCACAGACCGACTATGGACCCGATGGAAAGATCGATGCCGCCGGCGACCAGCACCACCGTCAGACCGATGGCGAGCAATCCCCATTCGGCGACGTCGTCGATGGCGAGCGGTGCGTTCGCGGTGCCCACATCCGTCGTGGCGATCACTACGAAACACAGCAACAGTGCCAGCACCAACGGCACCGCTCCCTCCATCCAGCGTTTCTCGAACAGATCAGAAACGGTGCGGTAGCGGGCGATCCGATCGGAGGCCCGGCCCCCGGTCATCCGGTAGGCGTCAATTCCCCGGCGAAGCGGATTGGGTCCGCGGCGGAGCGTGGTCGTCGTCATTCGTCGACTCCTAGTTGGACCGGTAGCAGGCGATGGTCGTCTCGTCGGCGGTCTTGCCGTCCACGACGTGGTACGAGACGTAGCCCACGTCGTGGCGGCTCCCCGCGGGCGCGCCGTTGATCAGGAGGTTCTGCACCGCTACCGCGCCTGCAGCCCCGATTCCCTGAACGTCGTACGCCGCTGTGGCGGTAACCGTGCCGCGTCTGAGTTCCTCGCAGGTCGCCGAGTTCGCATCCAGGGTGTAAACCCCGATCGCGGCGGGCTGAATCTGTCTACGGCTCTCGGCGGCCTTCACTGTCTGGCCGACTGACACTGCGTTCAGGTCGAAGGTGACCAGGAAGCCACACAGATCGTTGCCGTTCTGCTGCATCGCCGCCTCGGCCGCTGCCTGCGCCTTGGAATTGTCGAACTGTGAATGGCTGACCTGTACCTCGTAGCCCTCGTGCTCGGCCACATCCTTGATTCCGGCGTTCCACAGCAGGGACGCCGGGTCATTGCCCATGCCGTCGATGATCGACAGCCTCTTGGTGGTGCCGCGGGCATTACAATCCTCCACGGCCCGCTTGGTGATCGCCTGCGCTGCACCGTATACATCGACGCCGACGAACGCGTCGCTGAGCCGGGTGGACATCATGTTCAACACCACGGTGTAGATGCCCGCCTGCGCTGCACGTTCAATGACGTTGTCCAACAGTCCCTGCGCCGAACTCTGCAGCACCATCACATCGGCCTGTTTCCGCGCGATTATGTCGTTGAGGATCGCCAGCATGCGATCGGGGTCGAAATTCGGATCGTGGATGGTGACCTGGGCTCCGGATGCCTCGAGCGAGCGTGTGAGCGACGTGCCCCAGTTTTCCGTGAGCTGATACCCCTTGTAGAGCATCGGAACGAATGCCACCCGTTTGCCCTGCATGATGTCCTGCACTTTCTGCCGCGCCGGCAGCAACTCGACGTTGGCGCTGAAGCCCTGCCCGTCGCCGCGCTCACCGCCGGTTCCGGCGCCGGCACCGGTGTTCACTGTGCAGCCGGCGATCATGCCGGCTGCGAGCAGCACCGCACTGACAGCTGTCCACTTCCTGTGTGATGACATGTGGTTCTCCTACGTTGGGATGATGTTCGGGGAGCGACGCCGGCGCGGCGTCAGAGCTCACCAGACTTGTCGGTCTCGTCGTTGCGTGGATGCAGCCAGGCGTCGAATCCGATGGCCCCGAGCAGAACCGCTCCCCGGATGAGGTCCTGGACCGCGGTGGACAGTCCGTGCATGACCAGCAGGCTGTTCAATATGCCGACGAATAGCGCACCGGCCAGCACTCCGAGGACAGTTCCGCGACCACCCGACAACGAGACACCGCCAATCACCACCACCGTCAACGCGGTGAACAGGATCGGGTCGAACGAGCTGGATGTGGTCTGGATACTGCCCTGGATTGCGACGGCGACGAATCCGGCCAACGCAGCCAGCAGCGCAGACACTACGTAGGTGAGCACCTGCAGAGGACGAACCGGGGCACCCGACGACCGGGCAGTAGCGAAGTTGTCGCCCATCGCCCGGATGAGCCGGCCCGGTGTAGTAAAAGTGAGGAACAGCCATGCCGCGAGGAAGATGATCGCCGCGATCAGCACGGGCCGCGGAATGGACCAGAACGCGGTACCGCTCAGCCCGGCCAGCACAGAGTCCGGCGGAACTGTGTACACGTTCTGGTCAAGAATCAGTATTCCGATCCCCCCTATCGCCAGCATTCCGGTGGCCAGCGTGACGAATAGCGCCGGAACCTCGACAAAGGCGATGATTACACCGTTGACCAATCCGATGAACGCCGCGAGTAAAATCATCGCCCCGACGGCCTCCCACTGTCCCCACCCCTGGTTTATCAGCGCGAGGGTGGCCTGGGCGCAGCCGAGGCCGATTCCAGCAATCGACAGGTCGAGGCCCTTTCCGATCACCACGATCGCCTGCCCGACCGCCATGATGCCGAACGCAGCGGACAGATTGAGGATGGTGCTCAAGTTCCCCGTGGTGAGGAAGTTATTGGTGGTGGCACCGCCGACAAGTACCAGTGTCACGGTGATCGCCAGCACCAGGTATGCCTGGTCGAACGACCCGATCCTGGCCCGTAGCGAGACCCGGGGTCGCTCGGTAAGGGCTGCGGTCATGTCATCTCCTGGTCTGTGGGTGGGGCGTGGCTCAGCGACGGGGTTTCGTCAGGTCGAGCAGAACTGCGACGTCCAGGACACCCCCGTCGACGTCGTGCCGGAGCTTGGTAATCAGCTGTTCATCGGTCATGTACGTCTCCGGATCCGGCGATGGCGCACCCTTCGGGTATTGGCTGGGAGGGAGCCGTGGCGGCCGGAGGGCCAGGTGGTAGCAACCAGTGTGAAGCCAGACACATCTGGCGACATCTGCCGTGGGTTCGATCTTCAGTACGACCTATGGACGATGTTCCAGATCGCGTATAGTATATTATCTGTGATGTGAAGCACTCCCTGAGACGACGTGGAGGCTGTGGTCATGCGACCGAGTGATATCCGCCCCGCGCACGACGGCGTACTGTCCACCGACCTGCACGCAGAGGTCCGGTCAGTGGGCACGCATGCCGAAGCGGTCCTCGACCGCCCCTTCATCGAACACGGGGTGATGTCCACAGGATCGGCGAAACGAATTCTCGATCGCGTGTGGACGGTCGCGCTCGGCGAGCTCACCCAGCTTCCGCCCACGACTGCTCCTGACAGAATCAGATGCTTGACTTCACTGCTCGGTACCGTCCGCGATCTCGAAAGCCGCATCAACGAGTCGCGTGTGGCGTCGAGCGTCGAAGTGATGCGGTCGATCCACCGCTCCCTCGTACGATTACAGTCCGCCAAGACAGTCGACGAATTACTCACAAGCGCCGCTGAGGAAGTAATCACCATCGGTTTCGATCGCGCCCTGATCTCCACTGTCGAACGCGGACGCTGGAATCTGCACACGATGGTAATCGAGAAGGACCCTCGCCTCGCCGAGGAAATGGTGGCCGCCGGACGAGAACATCCGCCGACCTTGGACGGCACTTTAGTGGAGTCGGACGTCGTTGACCGAGGCGAACCCGGTCTCGTCTACGACGTACAGGACAACCCCAGGGTGGATCGCACACTCGTGGCGATATCCGGGTGCACATCCTACGGCGTCGCGCCGATCAACGTGGGCGGGCGGGTCATGGGTTTGGTCCATGCCGACGCCCACTATGCACGTCGTCCAGTCGACAACACCGATCAATCAATCCTCACCTTATTCGGCGAGGGTCTCGGCTACGCGCTGGCTCGGGCTACCGTGCTGGAACGAGTGTCGGCGCTGACCACCACACTGTCCGACCTCACCGGAGGCGCAGTCTCTCCGAGTGTGCAGAGTTCCTCCTACGGCCTGTCCGGCCGCGAAGTCGAAGTACTCGAGCGAATGGCTGCCGGTGACAACAATCGCATGATCGCCCGCCGCCTGACGATCTCCGAGGGCACCGTCAAGACCCACATCACGCACATCCTGCGGAAGCTGGATGCCGGCAACCGCGCCGAAGCGGTGGCGTATTGGCTGCGCCGCTGACGCGTGCGCACTGTGCCAAAGCTTCCCAACGGCGGTGGGGGCGACCTTGATCGATCGCTCCCCCGCCGCATCATCACTTGGCGCGGAACAAAGTCTTGTACTCGAGATAGGCGTCGAGCGCCTGCGGGCCGAGCTCGCGCCCCATCCCGCTATTCTTCACCCCACCGAACGGGGTTTCGATCGGCAGTGTCGAGGTATTGATTCCTACGCTTCCGCTCACGATCCGGCGCGCCACCTCGGTGGCCTTCTCACGATCTGAGGAGAACACCCCACCGCCCAGGCCATACTCGGAATCGTTGGCGATCGCCACAGCTTCGTCGACCGTCTCGTACGACATCACTACCAGTACCGGGCCGAAAATCTCCTCACGCGCGATGCGCATGTCGTTGGTGACGTCGGTGAAGATGGTCGGCTCCACGTAATAGCCCCGCTCGAGACCTTCGGGCCGTCCACCACCCAGAACCACAGTGGCGCCCTCCGCGCGGCCGAGAGCTATGTACGACTCGACCCGCTCACGCTGGAGAGCGTTGACCAACGGCCCGAACAAGTTCACCGGATCGCTCGGATCGCCTTGTGGGATCGAGCGCAGCGTCTCCTCGAGCATTTCGACGATCTCATCGTGACGGGACGAAGGCACCAGCACTCTGGTCAGTGCGCGGCAGGTC
This sequence comes from Rhodococcus sp. MSC1_016, assembly GCF_023667485.2. Classification (NCBI taxonomy): domain Bacteria; kingdom Bacillati; phylum Actinomycetota; class Actinomycetes; order Mycobacteriales; family Nocardiaceae; genus Rhodococcus; species Rhodococcus sp. MSC1_016. The sequence goes on along the minus strand of NZ_JAMOZI020000001.1, from coordinate 1,960,920 downwards.
TGGCCGGTGTTCGGCGAGCACGCCGACAATACGAGCGGCCGGAATTCATCGAGGTCGACATCATCGAGAAGAATTCCGGCGGACTTGCCGCCCAGTTCCAAAGTCACGCGCTTGAGTTGAGCTGCGCATTCTGCGGCGATTGCCCGACCCGCGCGGGTAGAACCAGTGAATGCGATCTTTCGAACGCCTTGATCGGCAACCAAGGCCGCGCCCGTTTCTCGTCCTCCGGTGACGATATTGACCACGCCGTCGGGTACGTCCGCCTCGGTGAGGATCTCGGCGAACAAAAACGCATCGAGCGATGTCTCCTGCGCCGGCTTGATCACCACCGTGCAGCCCGCTGCCAAGGCCGGACCCAGCTTCCAGGCGGTCAATGGCTGCGGACCATTCCACGGGATGATCGCGCCGACTACGCCGACCGGCTCTCGCCGTACGATCGCATCACCACTGGCGGTTTCCACCAGTTCCTCTGGTTCGAATACGTCGGCGAGATCGGCGAAGTAGCGGTAAACCACGGGCACCTGGGACTGCATGGCCCGGGCGATCGAGATCGGCGTTCCGTTCTGCCTGGGGACCAGTGCCGAAATCTCATCCATCCGCGCTTCGAAGGCATCCGCGATCGCCCGCAACACGGTCGCGCGTTCGGCCGCGCTCTTTGCCGCCCAAGCGGGTGCGGCCGCTTCGGCTGCTCCGACGGCTGCTGCGATGTCACGGGCGTCACCGTCGGCGATCGTCCCGATGACCTGCTCCGTGGCCGGGTCAATCACTTCGATGCGACCAGCGGAGTGTGATTCGACTAGCTTCCCACCGATAAAATGCTGATGGTGCTCGATCATCATGTGAATGGTTACCTCATTCCGGTGAACAGAACCTGGGGTCGTAGCTGGGAAATCATCATCGGGCTGTTGACAGTGAAGCTCATTGCTGCGTTGCGTGCATCTGCCGCTGTTCGTATTGCGCATCATCCGAAAGGGGGACGGGTGACGACGCCGGGCCCTGCGATTCGGCATTCAGGTTCCACTCCTCCGGCGGAGTATGCGCCGGCGGTTCAATGAAATCGGACCCGCCGACGGCGGGTGCGTCGGCGGGTCTGACTCCTCGGCAGAATCCGAAGCTTGATCGGACTACACCTCTACCCCATCAACCGAGGTTGATGTAGACCGCCTTCGGGTAGAGGTAACTTTCGACATGCTCTTTGGCGCCCTTCCAGCCGTAACCGCTCATTTTTGTGCCGCCGAATCCGATGGCCGGATCGAGTACGCCGTAGCAGTTGACCCAGACCGTGCCCGCATTGATTCCGCGTGAGACCTTGTGTGCCGTAGCCAAGTTTTGCGTCCACACCCCACCCGCCAGTCCGAAGGGTGTGTCGTTGGCGATGCGCAGCGCGTCTTCGGGTTCATCGAATGGGATCACGGATGCGACGGGACCGAAAATTTCTTCTTGCGCGATCGTCATCTGGTTGGACGCGCCCGCGAAGACGGTTGGCTCCACGAAGAAGCCGTTCGCAAGTGCTCCACCGAGTCGGCTACCGCCGCTGGCCAACTGAGCGCCTTCACCTCCGCCGATGTCGATGTAGTTCATGACGCGGTCGAGTTGCCGTTGCGAAATGAGTGGGCCGAGTTGAGTGTTCGGGTCGAGTCCATCTCCGACCTTGATCGTTTTCGTGAATTCTGTCATTCGCTCTACGAATTCGTCGTGTATCGAGCGCTGAACGAGTATGCGTGTGCCGGCGACGCATACCTGACCGCTGTTGGTGTACACACCCATGGACGCACCAGGAACGGCCTTGTCCAGATCAGCATCGGCGAAGATGATGTCCGGTGATTTTCCCCCCAGTTCCAACTGGAGACGTTTGAGGTTGCCCGCAGAGGCTCGGACGATCGATTGGGCTGTGCCGATGGACCCCGTGAACGCGATTCGGTCGATGTCCTTATGTTCCGCCAATGCCTGTCCCGCGTCTCGACCGTATCCGGTCACGACGTTGATCACGCCGTCGGGTAGACCGGCTTCCGACATCAACTCCGCCACGCGTAGCACCGACAGTGATGCGTCTTCGGCGGGCTTGAGGACCGCGGTACAACCGGTGGCAAGCGCCGGACCGAAGATCCACCACAGACCGATCAACGGCCCGTTCCAGGGGATGATGCCACCGACCACACCTACAGGGGCAAGGCTTCGAAGGGTGAGGAAGTCACCTGGCAGCGAGTTCTCCGGAGTCGCTACGGTTCCGGCGCCACACTGAGAAGCGAAGAAGTGCAGAACTTGCGAGGTCCACTCTGCGAGACCCTTCGTTCGCGACAGCGGCGCACCCATGTCGAGGGTTTCGATCAGAGCAAGCTCGTCGAAGTTCTCCAGAACGAGATCGTGAATCTTCAACATCAACTTGCGGCGCTGGTGCGGAGTCCACCGACTCCACTCACCTTCGAACGCCGACCGGGCCGCCGTTACTGCGAGATCGACGTCGGTGCTGTCACTTGCTGCGATCTCGCACATCTTCCCGCCGGTAGCGGGGTTGACGACATCTATTGTTCTTCCGGATGCAGCGTCGACCCAACTTCCGCCGATCAGATTCTTTTTCCTACCCGCGATGAAATCGGGACGGTGAGGTGAAATCGCTTCTTGTGTAGTCATAATGACTCCTTCTTGTTCTACCACGTTCGCTTGTGATGTCGCCTGAGTACGGACGGGTACGGATCAGTCGAACTCGAAGACACCCTTGCCCGCGTCTTGCTTGTCGAACCACTCGTAGGCCTCGGCTGCCTGATCGATCGTCCAACGGTGCGAATAAAGGTCGTCGACCGGCAGATCGTGGGAGACCACGTAGTCGGCGCAGCGCGCTTGTTCGATGGACGACATGGTCCACGAGGTCATGACCGTCCACTGCTTCTTGTATACGGCTTGCGTCGTGAACTCCACTTCACCAGGCAATCCTGTGAAGCACGCTCGGCCGAATGTCCCCAGCACGCTGAACGCGTCTTTGGTCGCCCGCCCGGACGTCTCCATCACGACATCGGCCAAACGCCCACCGGTGTAGTCACTGACAACGTCGAGCAACGATTCCTCGCGAGAGTTGACGACGACGTCCGCACCGAAGTGCTTCGCGCGCTCCAACCGCCGCGCATCGATGTCCACGCCGATTACCATCGCACCCATGGAAGCCGCAAACATCGTGGCGGAAAGTCCGACTGGACCCTGGCCGATAACAACGGTGACGGTGTCACTGACTCCGCCGAGTCGCTTGATCGCACCCCAGGCAGTTCCGGTACCGCACCCGATCGCCGCGCCGGCTTTGAAGGACATTCCGCCGGGCAGCGGCAGTATCGAAGTAACCGGTACGACTGCGAACGGTGCATGTCCCCCGTTGACGTGGACGGCCATCGTCTTGCCTCGACCTGTCTCACACATCTGTGGCCAGCCCGCGCGACAACGCCTGCACATACCGCAACCGAAGTAGTGGTGGATCATGACGCGGTCGCCGACGGTTGCGGCGGTGGGTGCGACGCCTTCACCGATTGCGTAGATCTCTCCGCACGGTTCGTGTCCCTGGATGACAGAGTGGTCGAAATCGAAACTGCCGTGATAAAAGTGCAGATCCGATCCACACATCCCTGAGGCTCGGATCTTGACGACCACCTCACCAGGGCCGGGGGTCGGCTCCGGCATGTCCCGCAGCACCGTAGTGCCATCACCTGGGAACAGTACGCTCTTCATCACTGTGCCTTTCCACGTAGCGCGTCGGTACCGGCAACGTCGATCCGCAGACCTTCCGGGTCGTTGCGTGGGTCACCGACGACGACGACGCCGTATTGTGCTGCAGCAGCCTCGATGCTGACGTACTCGTTGCGTACGTCGGCCAGAACTCGTTCGGGGTCTCGAGCGAAGGGATCACCCCAACCCCCACCTCCGTTCGTCAAACAGCGCAGGATGGTGTTCGGTGCGGTCGCCCACACCTGCCGACGTGCGAAATAGTTGTACTCGCCGTTTTCGGGGTCGAGCGCATGCGTCGACGGATTGAGAACACCCGCGACCGGTTCGCTGTGTTCGTACGCGCTGTCTGCGGTATCGACGAGGCCTTTCACCGGAGCATCGGTCGTCGGTGGAAATAGCCACATCGCCCCGTTCGGTCCTGCATTGCCTCCGTTGGCGCCGACGCCGCTCGGCTTCTTCGTCCGGAAGGGTGACAAATAATGCTGGCCGGCCGTCAGCCATAAAGTGTCTTTCAAATTCGCCGCTCCGCCTCGGAACGTACCCGCGCCACCCGTGTCGATCGCGTGCTCTTTTCGCAGAACGACGACCGGTGAGTCGTGTTCGATCGTTTCGGTAGCCGGGTCGAGGTTGTTGAGGGTCAGGAGCACGGTGTAGCTGTCGCCGTCACCGGCCTTCGATGCACCCCACGGGCCGTGCTCCCCTCCGCATTGGGTCGCGCTCGTCCATGTTGTGCCGTCCGGCCGCACGCCAGAGGCATTGTGGGTATTGGTAGAACCGTAGTCTCCGCCCACACCCTGCACTCCGAGAACAGGATTGAGCGCATCGAAGATAGCCGACGCGATCGCGCCCGATGCCTCCCAGAACATCATGATGCCGCCGTCCGGGGGTAGCGAGGAGACGATAGTCCCAGCGGGAGCGGCGATGTCGATGTTGCGCCAGGTTCCGGATGTGAACGGAACTTTCGGATCCAGCAGGATGGTCAAGGCGACACCCACTGCAGTCTTTGCATCGAGTACACCGCAGTTTATGCATGTCCGCGCTTGAGCCGAGGTCCCCGACAGATCGACCTCGATATCATCTCCTCGTTTGCGCACCAGCACGCGGACCGTGTAGTCGAGGGTGTCGTCCAATCCATCCGCATCGATCAGCGCAGACCCGGCGTAGTCGCCGTCGGGAACGCGTCCGATAGCGTCGCGCATTCGTTCGGCCGACGTGTCGCACGAATAGTCGAGTGTCCCGAGGTAGGAGTCGAGTCCGTAGCGGTCGATGTTTTCCAGGATCAACCGCTCCCCAAGCTTCAATTGCTGATAGATGCTCTTGAAGTCGGGGAGCAGCATTCCGCCCCATCGGGTGTTGTCGAAGATCAGACTGAAGGTGGATCGGACCGGCTTGTCTTCCGACCACAACAACATCGGTGGGATGACGAGGCCATTCTCGTAGACGTTCGACTTGGTGGCCGAAAATCCGCCCGGGACCGTGCCACCCATGTCCAACTGGTGGGCGCACAGGTTGACGTAGGACACGATCTTTCCGTCCACGAAGACCGGGCGCGTGAACGCGACATCGTTGACGTGTCTGCCTCCGCGGTAGGGGTCGTTGCAGATCAGAACATCGCCAGGGCGCAGATTTTCGGGGCCGTACTCCTCGACGGCGTTGCGAACCGCGTCACCCATGGTTCCCAGGAAGACGACGAGGCTGTTGCTCACAACGGCCATCGGGTAGTCCCGGTCTGCCGGCCCACTGATCGTGCACGCGAAGTCGTACCAATCGCGGATGATCGGCGAGAACGCCTCTCGCATGAACCCGGTGGACATGTGCTCTACGGCGTATCGCAGCCGGTTCAAGATCACGGATGCGCTGAAGCGGTCGCACCCGTAAGTGTCCTTGAATTCGCTGTCGCTGAGGTCTCGAAGTCGCCGAGTCGATTCCGGCGACACGGACGGGACGGTCAGAGTGGACATAGTTATTTCCTCCGAATGATCAGTTCGCCGTACTTGCCGACGGTCGCCTGCTGGCCGGCGCCCACATGGGTGGTGGACAGTCCCTCATCGATGATCGTCGGGCCGGGAAGCACATCACCCGCGCGCAGCGTCGACCGCTCGTATACGTGGGCCTCCTGCGCGCCGTCGCCGCCCCCATCGATGTCGCCGAGGAAACGCAGTGTGGTTGTGCGCACTGGCAGTAGGGGCTCGTCGGCTCCGCGAACGGGGACACGGGGGAACTCGATTTTCGACGTCTCGACCACGGCGCGTATCCGAAATGTCACGCCTTCGACCGGCATGGCTTCGAAACGGTTGCCTGAACGACTCTCGTACGTGTCGTGGAACGAGGTCACCATCGTTGCTACGGCGTCTGCGTCGATCACCCCGTCGGGTACCGGCACAAACGGTGTATCCCAACTCTGACCGACGAGATGCGCGTCCATGCTGCGGAGGAATGTCACCGCGGTGGTATCGCCTACCTGTTCGCGAAGCTGAGTTTCCATCTCGGTGAACACTGCGTCGATCGACGGTGCCTTGTCCGGCGACAGCAGCAGGTAAGCGCTTCGGTTGACCGTGAACACCTGGTCAGCGGCCAGCAGACCGATAGCCGAGAACAGACCGGGATTCGGCGGCACGATCACCTGCTTGCAATGCACGGTGTCGAGAACGGCGGGTAACAACATCGGTCCGGCTGCACCGAAAGCAACGAGGCTGTAGTCACGCGGGTCGACGCCGTTCTTGATAGCGACATTGAATACGCCCTCGGCCATGTTGTTGACCGCCATCTCGTACGCGTAGCGGACTCGCTGCGCGAGGCTGAAGTCGGTGTCGAGCCCCTCGAACGCGCGCTCGGAGGCCGCGATGTCGAGATCGAGTTCGCCGCCGGCGAAACCTTCCGGGTCGATGATTCCGATCATCAGACACGTGTCTGTGGTCGTGGGTACGGTACCGCCGCGCCCGTAGCAGGCGGGGCCGGGCTGTGCCCGTGCACTGTCGGGACCAACCAGAATTTCCCCGGACTGGCCGATCGCGACGATGCTTCCGCCACCGGCGCCGATGCTGGAGATGTCGTTGGCGAGTGCGTTGACGACCAGATCGTGTTCCAGTTCGAAACTGGTGTTGACGAACGGAGCCCCGCCCGTTACTACGCTGATGTCGCACGAGGTCCCACCGACATCGGCACACAGTAGGTCTGTTTCACCGATAAGGTCGCCGAAGTGAGCGCATGCGACTGTGCCTGCGGCCGGTCCCGAGAACACGATCCTGAACGGCAGGTCCATTGCGCGCGAGGCGGGAACGAGGGTTGCCGCGCAGTCCGCGAAGTTGAGTTGGCCGGTGAAGCCGAGCTCGGTCAACCCTTCTCCCAAGCTCGCCGAGTACTTGGTGTAAATGATTTTCATCAAGGTGTCGATCACGGTCGTCGATGCGCGTGCGTACTCTTTGGCGAGGGGCGACACCTCACTGGAAATGGAGCACGGGACGTCGCCCAGCACCTCTGTGACCAGCTCGCGTAGCCGAATTTCGTGGACGGGGTTGACGTACGCGTTGATGAGGCAGATCGCCACCCCGGTCACATCGCACCTGCGCAGCACTTCTAGCTCCGCACGGGCCTGCTCCTCGTCCAGTTTGAAAAGCACGCTTCCATCCGAAGTGAGCCTTTCGCGGATGCCTCGGCGAAGGTAGCGATCAACGATCGGCCTCGATGCGTCACCGAAGCTGCGGCGCCAATGCGGATCGAGTATTGCTTCTGTGGGTCGCCAGACCCGTCCCATGTCGAGAATGTCGCGATGTCCCTCGGTGGTCAGGAAACCGATTTTGGGTAGCTTTCGAGTGATGACCGCGTTGAGGCCGTGGGTGCTGGCGTGGTTGAAGACATCCGAGCCTTCGACTCCAAGCAGCTGTGCGCCCTTGAGTACCGGTCCTGCGACCTCGGTGTAGTCGGTAGACACCTTGGTAGTCAGAATCTCGCCGTCGCGCCATGCGACGACATCTGTGAAGGTGCCCCCTACATCGACTGCAATCATATTGTCGTACTCCTCGATGGTTGGCGTTTAAACGAGATCGGCGAGCAGTTGGATGTGTCCAAGACGCGACCACCGCTCACGCTCGACGGAATGGAGACAGTTCTGACACTTGACGACGTGGAGCCAGCCGGTCTCGGCGACGACGGGATACGCGCGCAGCTTCTCCTGCCCGCATCGGGGGCACGCTCCTTCTCGCGGGAGCCTCTCGACTTCGAGCCTTGGGGCCTCGTGCGTGGGTTCTGACATGGATTGAGTCCTCCTGTGGGAAGCGACGGTCTAGTCCCAGAACGCTGAATCACAACGCTAAGCAGGAGAGACGCGGGTCACAATCCTCAAAGCGAAGGCGCGGTGTCCGCGAAGCGAAGGTGGCGCATTCCGTCGGTAAGGCATAATATATTCACTAAATGTGATACGGGTCACCAGAGGAAGGGAAGGGTCTTGCTACAGGTAGCAGCGGCGTCGAGCCTCCGGAAGTTTCGAACCGGTGATCCCGACGTTGCCCACAGACACGTAGCCACGACCTTCGCGAACCACGAGTTGGCTTTGGACGATCGGCAGCCAGTCGACTTTCGTCTCGACACGATTTCGTCGGGACGCCTGACGCTCGGTCGCATGTCCTACGGGGCGGCGGCCATTCTCAACGGTCCCCCGATGCAGTCCTGCTATCACGTCAACTTCTTGATAGAGGGCAGCAGTGTCGTCGAGCAGCGGGGCGTTCGGAGGAACTTGGATGCGAGGCAAGACGGCGTGGTCTTCGTACCCGATTCACCCGTGATGATCAACTGGAGCGCGGACGCAACGCAATATCACCTGAAGTTGCCCATCGACACTCTGGAGACCCATGCGGGTACGTTGCTCGGCCGACCGGAGAAGCAGGAAGTTCGCTTCGACTTGACCTTCGATACAGCCGCTGGAACAGGTCGGTCGCTGCTTGCCGCCGTGAAATTCCTCTACCGAGAACTCGCACGTGAGGACGGCATAGCCACGATGCCTCTCGCACGTCACGATTTCGAGTCCTCGCTTATGACCCAACTGCTGCTCACCGTTCCGAACCAGCTGACAGAAGCCCTCGTCGGGCCGTCACCGCGTGCTGGGTCGCCAACGGTGCGCAACCTGATCGACTTCATCGACGCACACCCCGACGAGGCAATGACGACCGCCGACCTTGCCGCCAAGGCAGGCGTGACCGCGCGGGCTTTGCAGCTCGGATTTCAGCAGGCCGTCGGAATGCCGCCCAGTGAGTACGTTCGTTCGGTGCGGCTCGATCGAGTCCGCAGCGATTTGGCGGCGGGTCGGTCGGAATCGGTCAGCGCTTCTGCCGCACGGTGGGGCTTCTTCCACCTCGGTAGGTTCGCCCGACAGTACCGCGAGAAGTTCGGCGAATTACCCTCCGAGACACTGAACCGTTCGATGAGATAGAACGAAGAACGCCGCACCGGATGCTGTTACTACACCAACCATTTCGTCGAACAAGACGGCGTATGGGAAGCATTGACTCCGCGGGGGACTCGGCGCTGCAAGAGAAATGGAGCGGCTGGCAGAGGTAGCCCGGGAAAGGACTGTAGCGAGTGCCTACACAGCACTGCGCTGCTCTTGCCGTCGAACTCTCCGGCAAGAGCAGCGCAGTGTTTCGATCCGATCAGTCAGCGGAGTTGGGCTGCAATCGGTTCAGGATCGTCGAGATGTCGTCGACGTTCTCGAGGTCGTACACGGCCTCGATGACAGCGTCCGCGTCCGCGTCGCTCACGACTCCATCGATGTTGTGGCGGAACTTGGCGATCAGTTCGTCTTCGGTCATGTACGTGAGCGGGTCGGGGGAAGGACTGCCCTTGGGGTAGCCGCGTTCGCCGGAGAACCGGGTGCCGCGTGCGTGGACCTCGATGCGCGATCGGCGTGCAGCCGGGTTGCTCGCCAGTGCCGCGGTGTAGTCGGGGTGTTCCTGGAATGTCGTCTTCTTGGTGAGCTCGAGGACGGACGGGTCGAGGACCGCTTCCGGGGTCTGCCAGTCCTTGCCGGGGGGAATCCGGTGTGCGGCGAGGGCAAGGCCGTGAGTCATGCTGAACTGCGCATCACGCGGATTGCGGATGGTCTCGTTGACCCACACCGGCTGCATCACGAAGCTCTCACCCCAGGCGTTGATGGCCTCGATCTCGTCGGGCTTGATGTCGTTGACCTCGATGATCTCGGTGAGGGCATCGAACAGCGCGTGCATCACCCGGCAGTGCGGATACGGCTTGAACGACTGGAACGGGGTGAAGGTCCACTCCGTCCCCAAACCCGCGGTGATCGGCGCCGGCTCCCAGCGTGAAGTCCCGATGAATCGGGGGAAGCCGTACTCGCGGTCGTCGAGCATCTGGCGGTCACCGGTGTGGCCGAACTCGGCCAGCTGTGCGGCCGTGACCGCCGACAGGGCCATACCCCCGGCGAGCTGGTACTTGATCGTCGTCGACGGCGCGTGCATCATCCATGCCCGCTGGGTGTTGGTCGGCATCGTCGAGCCCATGATCCCGAGCGCATCGGCAAGCATGTCGTTACCGAACCCCTTGACCACGCCGATCGCGGCCGCCGCACCGAACAGCGTGCTGCTGTAGCCGATGACCTTCGGGATGGTGACCACACCATCTTTGATGTCGCGTAGATAATCAGTGGCCTGGCCGATGCGGTACGACATTTCGTGCGCCACTGCGATCGCCGTGAGCAGGCGTTCGCCCGAGGAGTGCAGAGCTTCTGCCGTCGCCAACGCGCCGGGCACCACGTAGGGGGTCACGTGACCGGGCGGCAGGACCGCGTCCTGGTCGAGTGCGTTGACCAATTCGGCGTTGGCGAACGCCGCACCGGGTACCGACGTCTTCACACCGGTTCCGATAATCGACGCCGGGCCACCAGACCCGCCGAGAAACTGGCCGTACTCGATGCCCCTGCGCGCGCCCGCGTCGCCGAGCGACGCCACCGCGCAGCCGAGGGTGTCCAGCAGAATCCGCTTGGACTCGGCAACCACGTCACCCGGGAGTGACCGTGCTTCGGCGCCGGCGGCGAAATCCGCGAGATCTTCGACAATTGTTGGCATCAGATTCTTCCTCTTGTTGCTGTGATGGTGATCGTGACGTTGGTTCGGTTACACAGGCCACTGAATGTGCTTGACCTCGAAGAACTCACGGAATCCCTCTTCGCCACCTTCGCGACCGATGCCGCTGTGTCCGGGTCCGCCCCACGGGGCGTCCCCGCGCATTCCGCCCCCGCCATTGATGGTGACGGTGCCCGACCGAAGACGACGAGCGAACGCGAGTGCGTCGGGGGTGGGGCCCCACACGTTGGCGTTGAGGGCGTACTTGACACCGTTGGCCATGCGGACGGCTTCGTCCAGGTCGGTATAGGGCATCACCACCCCGACGGGCGCGAAGAGTTCCTCCTGCGCGATCTCCGCGTCGTTCGAGATACCGGTCACCAGAGTCGGTTCGAGGAAGAAGCCGTCATCGAGGCCGGGCGGCCGGCCCCCACCGACGGGAACCTCGGCGCCCTCCTCCCGGGCGCGCGCCAGAAAGCCCTCCACATTTCCACGATGTTCACCGGTGATCAGCGGTCCCAGGACGGTGTCAGGGTGATGGGGGTCGCCGACCGTGAGGCCACCGAGGAACTTGCCCGACCTCTCGACGTACTCGTCGAAATCAGCCTGAGGCACCAGGGTTCGTGTCGTCGCCCCACAGGCTTGGCCGCTGTTTCGGGTGAAACGCAGCGCGGAGGCGGGTACCGCCTTCTCGATGTCGGTGCCGGGCAGCACGATGTTGGGTGATTTGCCGCCGAGCTCGAGGACGACCTTTTTCAGCGTCGGGGCAGCCAAGGTGAGAATCCTGCTGCCGACCGCGGCCGAACCAGTGAACGTCACCAGGTCGACCTCTGGCGCGCTGACCACTTGCGCGGTAACACTCGGCGGACCGAAGACCAGGTTGACCGCACCCGGCGGGAATCCCGCCTCCTCGATCAGCCGCATGATCGCGGCCGTCAGCAACACCGCCCGCGGCGAGGTCACCAGCACGGTCGAGCATCCCGACGCCAGTGCGGGGCCGAGCTTGTACGCGCACATCATGACCGGGACGTTGTAGGCGACGACCGCGGCCACCACACCGGCCGGGTCCCGCACCAGCATGCTGCTCGAGACCACCGGGTCGTGATGCAGCGGAAGGGGCTGCTCGTATCCGTCCCTGGGCCCCCGTGCCGCCGCGTCGGCGAACCATCGGAAGAACCTGACCGGCAGATCGACGTGCAAGGCGGCGGCGCTGCTGATCGGTGTGCCGATCTCGGTGGCGGCGAGATCGACAATCTTCTCCCGGTCCCGCTCGAGCAGATCCGCCAGCCGGTGTAGCACGGCACTACGCTCACCCGGCCCGAGGCGGCTCCACTCGCCGTCGTCGAACGCCCGCCTGGCAGCGGACACCGCTGCGGCGACCTGCGCCGGGCTCGCCGCCGGTGTGACGGCCAGTTCCCGACCGGTCGTCGGGTTGATCGACCGAATGGCCTCCCCCTCACCCGCGATCGGGCGCCCGTCGATGTGGCACTCGGCCTCGGCAATCGGTGCGGTCATGACAGTGAACCTCTACCTCTCGATCGTGGACAGCACACTCCCCGGCTCACGGCCGGACAGGGACTCAGTCCTCAATATATTATGTTCTTTGAAAGCTTGCGGCGTTATCCCGCCATGTATCCGCCATCGACGACGAACGAGCCGCCGGTCGCATAGCCGGCGCGATCGGAGAGGAGCCAGCACGCCATCTCGGCGATATCGTCGGGTTGAGCGAGTGCGCCGAAGGGAATCCGGGACATGATGGTGGATCCGCTGCGGCGCTTGGCATCCTTCATCAGATCGGTGTCGGTGTAACCCGGGCACACCGCGTTGATCCGGATGGTTGGTGCGTATTCGATTGCCGCAGTCTTGGTCAGGCCGACGACGCCGTGTTTGGCCGCCGCATACCCGGCCGTGGTTTTGAATCCGGTGAGACCCGCGAGCGATGCGGTATTCACGATGACGCCCCCGCCCTGTGTCACCATCTGCTTCAACTCAGCGCGCATACAAAGCCACACGCCCTTGAGGTTCACTGCGATGGCCCGGTCAAACGCCTCCTCGTCCCAATCCGCGACGGATCGACCACCCTGACCGATCTGCCCGCCGCTCACTCCCGCATTGTTGAACGCTCCGTCCAGGCTGCCGAAGTGGTCGACGGCCGCGGCGACCACCGCATTCACCGCCGATCCGACCGTGAGGTCGGCGGGAAGCGCGATCGCCTCACCGCCCGCCGCGCGAACTAGGTCTGCCGTCGCCGCGACGCCTTCCTCGGACACATCGGTCACCGCGACCCGGGCGCCTTCCTTTGCGGCCAACAGGGACGTCGCGCGCCCGATGCCTCCCGCCGCGCCGGTAACGAGTACCACTTTTCCGTCGAGTAGTCCTGACATTTTCCGTCCTTCTTCCGATGTGTTGGTACCTATCCGACGCGTGATGCCGGCCAGTCGCGGGCCGGCGAACGCCATGCGGGCCAGTTGTCCTCGGGCGCGGGACGGGTCACCGACACATGGTTAAAGCACTCTTGGCACTTCACGACCATGCGGGGCCCGAGGTGGTTGGCGACGGGATAGCGAGCGAGACTCGTTGCGCCGCAAGACGCACATTCACCGTCGACGGTGGTGCGTTCGACGTAGACCCGGTCGGTCTCGGGACGGGGAAACAGGAGACGGTCGACTGCCATGGGGATGCCTTTCTCAGAGATTCCAGTTGCGGGGGGTGGCCACCGGCACGCTCCAGCGCCCCTGGTCGCGGTCGGCGGCCAGCTGCGCTCGTCGTGCCGATGTGGCGGCCTCGTCGACGTCACCGTTCGCGATCACGACACCGTGGGCGTCGGCCGCGAACTCGGGGCTGACAAGTCCGCTACGGACGTCCTGCAGAACCTTTTCCGGGATACGGGCCAGGGGGTCACCCCAGCCGCCGCCGCCACCGATGACGAAGCGGAGCGCATCGCCGGCTTTCAGGACCAGCCCGGAGAACTTGCCGGTCTGGTAGCGTGCGCCGCGCCCGAACTCACCCTTGTTCGGGTCCGGCCGACCGTGATCGTCGAACATGCCGAACAGCGGCTCGGCCCCACGCAGGTCGAGTGGGTCACCGTGCTCGGCGAGGTCGAAGTTCTCGATGTACCAGCCGTATGCCGGCGAGCCGGCGCCACCTCCGTTCGAGCCGGGGGCGCCGCAGCGGACGCGGTCGGCGGTGATGGTGACCATCGTGTCGGACTCGGCGAAGATCGAGTAGACCGAGCCGAGACCGCCGCGGAATTCTCCGGCTCCGGCGGTGTCGATCACCATTTCATGTTGGACGATGACCAGGGGGCTCTCGATCTCGACGTGTTCCTGCACCGACGTCCGGCAGTTGCCGATCGGAATCACGCAGAAGGAGACACCGTCGTCTTTCCACGTGCCGCCCCAACCGCCACCGGCGAGCGCGAATGCACCCCACGGCGTGCCTTCGTGGCCCGGGCGAGTGTCGACACCGCCGAGGCTGACGACGACGGCAGTGCCTGTGTCACAAGCAAATGCCTCGTCCATCGCCTGGCTCAGGGCCTGGGTGACTACATTGATCCCCCGCGCGCCGATATCGGCGTGGTTGGAGCAACTCGACGGCGGCAGAACCTGCACCACGCTCCCGGACGGCAGCAGAGTCTCGATCGGGCGCAGCGTGCCACTGTTGACCGGTGTCGACGGATCGACCATCAGCTTGACCGCCTCGATGCAGCGCGAGGCCTCGCACCAGGCGGTGCCACAGTTGCCGAGGGGCTGCCGACCCGAACCGGAGAAGTCGATCTCCATGGAATCTCCGCGGACCTTGACCGTCACGTTGACCGGGATCGGTTCGTCGGTGACACCGTCCTCGTCGAGGAAGTCCTCGGCGGTGTAGTCGCCGTCCGGGATGCTCGCGATGCCGCGCCGCATGCTCGCCTCGGTGGCCTCGATGGCGTAGCGGCCGGCCGCACGCACCTTCTCCAGGCCACCACGGGCGATCAGATCCTGCAGCTGGCGCTCGCCGACCACCAGGCAGCCGTGCAGGGCCCGCAGGTCGCCGAGCACGAGCTGCGGCACCCGGTTGTTCTCCAGGATGAAGTTGAACAGCGGCCGAACCGGAACGTCGTTGGCGTACAGCAACGTCGGCGGCAGCTTCAGCTGCTCCTCGAAGTGCGTCTGGGTGCCGTTGGAGAAGCCGCCCGGGATCGCACCACCGAGATCGACGAGGTGGGACGTCGAGTGCAACAGGAACTCCACACGGCCATCGACGAAGACGGGCCGGAGCAGGTTGACGTCGGACTGGTGGATGGTGCCGCGCCACGGGTCGTTGACGAAGATGACGTCACCGGGCTGCATGCTGTCGATGTCCCACTCGTCCATCACGAAGTTCGCGATGTGCGGAGCGGTGAAGGCGTGCTGCATACAGCCCTCCCACAGCGCGACGGTTTCCCAGCCGTCGTCGGTGCGCATGTGAATGGCGCTGGTGCAGTCCAGGATGTCGCGACAGACCGGGGAGAAGGCGCTGCGCATCAGGGAGTCGAGCATCTCCCGGGCGACCTCGGTGAGGCCGTAGCGGAGGATGTCGAGTTCGACGTCGACCGAGGGGCCGGTGTCAGGGGTGATGATCGTCATGGTCTGCTCCTCAGCTCTGGGGCTCGATGATGAGATTCAGGTCGCCGTCCACATAGGCCGTCCGGCCCGGAAGGACGAGGGTTGTCGCGAACTTCTCGGCGACGAGGGCGGGGCCCTGCACCCGCTCGAAGGGCTGGAGGCGCTCCCGAACGTAGATGGACACCTCGACCTGCCCGGTCGTGCCCGGCAAGGTGAGCTCCGTCGTGCGGAGGAACGCCTCCCCGTCGTCGGGGGTGAGGTCGGTCTTGTGCTGCTCGCGCGGGATGATCGCCGTCACCTCCACCGTCGAGATCACGACGGGGATCTCCGTCGCCGCGAAACCGTATGACTCCCGGTAGAAGTCGTGGAACTGCGGCACCAGATCGGTCACACTGTCGGCAGTGAGTGCGCCGGAGTGGATGGGCATGCGGTTGTCCCATGTCTGGCCTCGATACATCGCGAATACGGCCCGCTCGAAGAGGATTCGACCCACGTCGGCGCCCTGGCTGTCGAGTTCGCCGCGGATGCGGTCCTGCAGCCCGACGAAGGCGGCCTCGATCGCCTCGGCGCTCGACGGTGCGAGCGGGCTCATGATCGACTGTGCCCGGGTGACCATCAGGTCGCTGCGGAGCAGCCCCATGGCCGAGAACTGGCCGGGGTTGCGAGGCACGATCACCTTGTCCAGGCCCAGGATCTGCCCGACGCGGTCGGCGAGCATCGGGCCGGCCGACCCCGAGGGCTGCAGGGCGAATTCGCGGACATCGAGTCCCCGGTAGACCGAGATCGTGCGGACCTTCGCGGCGATGTCCTCACACGCGACCTCGTAGGCCGCCGAGGCGAGCTCGAGGGCCGACATGCCGAACTGCTCCCCGGTCTTCCGAAGCGCTTCGAGCGACGCGTCGACGTCGAGCTGAATGGAACCGTTGGCGAACAGGTCCGGCTGGAGGACCCCGAGAGCCGCGCACGCATCGGTGAGCGTGGGCTCGACGCCACCGCGCCGGTAACACACCGGACCGGGATTCGATCCGGCCGAAGCCGGACCGACCGCCACATTGCCGAGCGTGCTGGGCCGGATCAGGCTACCGGCACCCGAGCCGACGCTCTCCACGTCGACCAACGGCATGGTCAGGGTGAGACCGGTTTCCAGCGTCCACAGATCGGTGAGCGGCGTCTTGCCGTGCACGATCGCTGCCACGTCCGTGCTCGTGCCACCGACGTCGATGGTGAGCAGGTTCGGCGAACCGCTCTCATTCGCAAGCTTGACGCTGCCGCTCACGCCGCCGACCGGGCCGGAGACCAGCTGGAACACCGGGGCACGCCCCGCGTCGGCGAACGTCGCGACCCCACCGTTCATCATCATGATCCACAGCGTCCCAGCGTAATTACGCTCGGACAGCTGGCTCATCAGACGGTCGAGGTAGCCGACGACGGCCGGGCCCACGTACGCGTCGAGGGCGACGGTCGTGGTGCGCTCATGCTCCTTGGTTACCGGGTAGAGCGCCGAAGTTTGAATGTAAGCGTCCGGCAACTCTTCTGCGACGATCTCGGCCGCCCGCTGCTCGTGGGAGGGGTTGATGTACGAGTTCATCAAACACACCGCCACCGACTTCGCACCCTGGCTCGCCAGGGAGCGTGCAGCGTCGCGAACGGCATTCTCGTCCAACGGCAACAACTCCGACCCGTCGTACCGCAGGCGCTCGGGAACGCCAAAACGCGATTCACGCTGCACGATGGGCCGTTCCTGGTGCGGCCGAAGCCAAGTGGGATCGTAGAAGCGGTCACCGAATTCGCGGTGCATGCGACCGATGTCGAGCAGATCGCGGTGACCGCGTGTCGCGATCAGACCGGTGCGCTCGCCGGTGCGACTGAGCAAGGCGTTGATGCCCACCGTATGGCCATGCACAATTTCGGCGACATCCGGGATCTCGACGCCTATCGCCGCGATACTCTGCAGGACGCCTTCCTCCTGTTGGAGCGTCGAGAGCACCTTGCCGTCTCGGGTTTCTCCCGTTCTGCGGTTGAGCCCGATAATGTCGGTAAAAGTGCCGCCGACATCAATGCCGACGATCCAGTCGGCCACCCCGTCACTCTGCGTCATATTCTGGCCTCCGTGCTGTGTGCTGCAGTGACATACGCAGTGCATTTGCGCCACGCTTGTGTTAGAGGTCACTCTTCCGCACGGAGGTGGCGGGAACATCTGCCCGAGGTCGTAGATTCGTACGACCTTCGGTCGGCGACAGCCTCAGGTGATAGTGCGCGTGACGTCGGAATTGCGCAGCCAGATCGACACAGCCTCGGCCCTGTTGGATGCACCGAGTTTGCGCAGGATACGGGTGATGTGAGTCTTCACGGTCCCCTCGGAGATAACCAACCTGCGGGCAATCTTGCCGTTGGAGTCGCCATCCGCCATGAGTCGCACGATCTGCACCTCACGGCGGGTGAGGACGGAGTCGTCGTCGCGACCGAGCGCGACGGACTTCGCTAACCCGGGGCCGGACGCCTTGGTCCAGCGCCCGAGGCCGTCCAGCTGCGTACGCAAAGCCGACAAACCCTCCAGCACACTGACTCTCGCCAGGTTCTGGCTCATCCCTTCGGCGAACGTCGACAACAGCGCTTGATCGACACTGGTCAGATTGCGTTGCTGGTGATAGCAGTCGCCGTGCACCAGTCCGACGACGTCACCGTCGACCATCAGCGGCGCAATGCCATACGACGAGGATTTGGTTATCTCGGCCAGCGGGCGGTTGACGCGTGGGTTGTCCTGCACCTCGTGGACGAGCGTCGCACGTGCACCGACCACGGTGTCGTTCTCGACGAGCATGCGGTCGAGAACCGGCGGATCCTCCCTACCCACAGCCACGATCTCCTCCGCCCAGCGAGGGTCGCGGACGACGTGCATCGAATGCAACCGCCACGACCCGTCCACCGTCGACAACAGCGCACGATCGAAGCCGAGGCTGCACACCGCCTCGGGAGCGCGGGCCAGCAGCGCGTCGACCGTCTGCGCGTCGCCGACCCGTGCCAACGCCGACTGGACCTTGGCCAAAATCTCCGCGTGGTCGGCCAGCCCCAGCTGCGCCACCGCAGCCTCCGCCTCGCGTATGCGACCCAGAATCGCCATCAAGGATGTCAGAACATCGGACGACGGGTCGTTTCGGCCGATCGCACGCGTCATCTCGGCGGTCACGAGGTCCCACAGCCAGCCCAGCGCCTGACCGTGGGACTGTGCACCGACCGGGTGCGGACCGCTGAGGTCGCGGTCCAGCAGCACACTCACGTCGTGGGTGATGCCGGCGATCGCAGCGTGCAGCGCCACGGCATCGTGCCGGATCGACGTGTTGCGCATACTGCACTCCCATGAAGTCGCTGACCTACACCATGGTAGGCATCCCCGTGATCCACGTCACTGCCCGCGACCCGCGGCGCGGTCTAGCGGCGCTGCGATTCCAGCGCCGCGGCCTCCGGGGCCTCGGACGATGCGGTCGCGTCACGTGTCACCCGACGGGATTGGTCGAACAGCCCGCCACCGATCACCAGTACCGCACACCCGATGATCAGCAGCGATACTCCCCACGTCGCGTGGCTGGACGACATGGTCACCATCGTCAGCGCAAGGATCGGGGCCAAGCCCCCTGCTGCGGCGCCGCTGACCTCCCGGCCGGTGCCGATGCCGGAGGCGCGGACCTCGGTGGGGAATTGCCGCGCCATGTACGGGCTTGCCGCCACCATGATCATCGGTGCCAAGACACCGGTCGTGACCACCATGACACCCCAGATGAGCGGGGATCGGCCGGTGTCGAACAGCCAGAAGGCAGGGAAGGCCATCAGCGCGACCCCGATCGCGCCGCCGATCATGACCTTGCGGGTGTCCACACGGTCGGACAGGCGCCCGATCAGCGGACACGCGATGATCGCCGCGATGCTCGCGAACGTCACCCCGAGGGCGCCGACATTCTTCGCCACACCCTGAAACTCCGTGAGGTAGGACAGCGAGAACGTCTTGAAGGTGTAGGAGAGGGCGGAGTACCCGCCGTACACGGCCGCGACCACGACGAGTCCCTGCCAGTTACCGCGCACCAGGTCACGCAGAACCTGGAAGCCCTTACGCTGCCGTGCCTCGGTCGCCACCTTCTCGAACTCCTCCGACTCGGGCATCGCGCGGCGAATCCAGTAGCCCACGATCACGATCGCAAAGCTCGCGATGAACGGCACCCGCCATCCCCACGTGTAGAGGGCCTCGTCGTCGAGGCTGGTGACCGCAGCGACCGCGAGCGACGCCGCGAGCAAGCCGATCTGTGCGCCCATCACCGGGTAGGCGCCGTACCGGCCCCTGGTCTTCTCGTCGGCATGCTCGTAGGCCACCGTGATTGCACTGCCCAGCTCGGCACTCGCACCGAATCCCTGCAGAATCCGCAGAAAGATCAGTAGCGCCGGTGCCGCTACGCCGATCGCGGCATACGAGGGCACGAGTCCGATGAGCCCGGAGGCGATTCCCATGATCAGTAGGCTGATCGACAGCACCGCCTTGCGCCCGATGCGGTCACCCAGGATTCCGAAGAGGATGCCACCGAAGGGCCTGGCCAGGAATCCGACCGCGAACGTGGAAAACGCCGCGAGGGTGCTGGCCGACGAATTCGCCGACGGGAAAAATACCTTCCCGAAGACGAGCGCCGCCATCGACGCGTAGAGGTAGAAGTCGAACCACTCCAGCGACGTTCCGATGATGACTGCCGCGCCGACCTTCTTCACCCTTTGCGGGGATTTCTGCCCAACGGATATTTCGCGTTTCTTCGCCACGCGTCAAGTCCTCTCTCAGTGGCCAACCTGTCGCACAAATCTATTATGCATAATCTTTAAAATCAAGCGACCGGGATCACTGCGTGGGACCGCCTGAGAGGTGCGCCACTCCCCCGGCGGTGCGAAAGAAACATGGCTGGCCTCTGCACACGTGCCGTTACTCCGATCGGGCCGCCATCTCGCTCCGATCGCTCCGCCCAGCTGTGCCGAACGGGAGCTGTTCGACTGCAGGGGAATTGAGAACCTCAACCGTCTGCCTGCCGGACCGCAGTTCGGCGACGTCATGCACGGCCGCCCGCGCCCGCTCGACATCGGCAAGAATCTGCGGCGACCGAACACGGCCGAGGACGCACTCGGCATCCCGGACGGGCACAGGGGCGTTCACCGACCAGCCACCCTCGTCAGTCTTTCCGGGGCGGCGCGATGGGTCACATGAGTTCACTAATAAGGAACCCTTGTGAAGACCAAGTGGAATACACAGGTCCAGGACGGGCAACATTGCACAGCGATCCGCCCTATCTCGGGCAACTTGCTGCAATGCCGCGCCGGGCGGCCCGGACCACATCGACCGCGGACTGATGACGGGGCGTGTCCGAGCCGAAGATGCCTGGCTCACTTGGTTCGTTCGAAGGCCTCGATCGCGTTAGTGACGCGCTGCGGCAACGTCTCCGTCGAGGAATTCCTTCAATCCCCCACTGAAGACATCGTTGTCGTCGCCGGCAACCATATGGCCGGCCCCCGCGACATCGATCAGTGTGGCGGTCGGGATCAGTTCGAGCAGTTCCTTAGCGCCTTCCTCGCTGACCACATGGGATTGCTTGCCACGGACGAGCATCGTCGGAACGGTGATTGCCGCGGCGGCGTCCCGGGCGCGTTCGTAGCGCATGATCGAGTCGGCTTGGCGAGTGGGTTCGTCACCCTGGCGTAGGAACGCCGGATCCCAATGCCAATACCAGCGACCATCACGCAGGCGAAGGTTCTTGCGCAACCCTTGCGGGTTGGGCTTGCGGACACGGTTCGGGGTATACGCTGCGATCGCCGCTGCAGCGTCGTCGAGGCTGCCGAATCCATCGAGGCCGCTGCGCATGAAGTCCATTATTTCCGCGGTGCCGGCCGTTTCCACCTTCGGTGCGATATCGACCAAGACCAGACCGCGCGCGAGTTCCGGGTTCTCCCCTTGCCCGATCAACGACGT
The DNA here is from genome assembly GCF_023667485.2 of Rhodococcus sp. MSC1_016. Classification (NCBI taxonomy): domain Bacteria; kingdom Bacillati; phylum Actinomycetota; class Actinomycetes; order Mycobacteriales; family Nocardiaceae; genus Rhodococcus; species Rhodococcus sp. MSC1_016. The sequence goes on along the minus strand of NZ_JAMOZI020000001.1, from coordinate 1,939,564 downwards.
CATCCCGCCCATCGAGGCACCGACGAGTACCGGCTTCTCCCCCAGCTCGCCGATGATTGACATCAAGTCGGCGACCAGCGCATCGATGCCGTAGTCCCCGTCCGGCGCCCACTCACTGTCTCCATGCCCACGTGCGTCCAGCGCGATCGCGGACCACCCGTCCGCCGCGAGGCTGCGCCCGGTGTTCCGCCAGGAATGCCGGGTCTGCCCGCCGCCGTGCAACAACAGGACCAAACCTTTCCTGTCCGCGCCTGATCCGCCGGCATCAGCCGTCGGTGGATCCCACCGGTCGGCGGCAAGGGTGACACCGGCACCACGGAATTCGGACTGTGTGACTACGGAATTCATCAAGGTTCCTCACCAACATTTGTCGAGTCGAGCATTCCCCACCATGTGCACCACGGGGTGAACGGAGTTTCACCTCGTATTCGTTGCGACAAAAGATTTCGCCGCGCACCGCCCGGCCGGGAACGGACGCAAAGGCCGCTATCGAGTATCGAGTGCCAGGCGTTCCGGCGCTCGTCCAGCGCGGATCACCGCTTCCACGAGCGACCAGGCCCAGCACGCCCGGCGACGCGAGTTCATCGCGATGACCGTCGAGGCGGCGACGCGCACCGCACTCGAGCGGCTCAACGCAACGGGATGAATCGCGGCAGTTTCCCGGTGGTCTGATGACGCTGAAGACGCTCGACGACGCGGATCTGGACCTCCGGTTCGCTCAGCCCGTGCCGGCGCAGCGCGGCGATCACCGACACGGTCAGCCGGTCCACGTCGGGGGTACCCACGGCGAGGATCTCCGCACCGCCGGCGGTCTGCCTGACCTGGTATTCGGAGACGCCGGGATCCGTGCCGAGGACGTGTCGGAAGACACTCGCGGGGATCGTGCACGTCGAGTAGCGGAAGTCGTCGTCGCGCCGCCCGCCGATGTCGGCCAGCCGCGTGAATGCGCTTCCACATGGGCATTTTCCGGGTAGCCACGTGACCTGATCGCCGAGGTCGTAGCGGATGAACGGGAACGTGCGGTTGGCGAGACCGGTGGCCAGCGTGCGGGCGGCGGGCATGTCGGCAGCGACCGGAGTCCCGTCGTCGTCGACACGTTCGAGAACGACCTCGTCCTCGCACACGTGCAGTCCCTCACCGTGCCCGCACCCCACCGCCTGCACCCCGATCTCGGTCGATCCCCACAGGTTGTGCACGGGAATGTTCCATACCCGCCGAATCGCCTCGCGATCCTCCTCGAGCAGCGGTTCGGAATTGGTGCTCACCCGCACCGGGCTGATCTGCAGATCGCCCACCGCCGCCGCGCGGGCAAGGCGACCGATCACCGTCGCATAGCCGACGAGGTGCGTGGGCCTCGCGGCCGCCACGGCGGCGAGGAGCTCGTCGAACGGTGCGCCCGCAGGGATCACGACCGTGCTCATTTCCGGTGCGGTCGGCACATCGAACAGCGGTGTGCTGGCATGCGGTGGGCCGCCCGCAGCCAGTACGGCCAGGCGGGCACCCGACGTCGGCGACGACCCGCGCCGCTCCTCCCGCGCCTGCATCCGCCAGGCCAGGGAGGCGGCGGAGACGAAGAAGTCCCAATCCCACACGTACACGCCGCGCACGCCGCTCGACCCGCCGGAGCTGAAGATCTGCTGGTTGCCCCGAGTGTACGAAAACCATTGCTGCCCAGCCAGTATTCTTTCGGCGCGCGTGCGGTCGAGGTCGGCGACCGTGACGATGGCGTCCCACTCGTCCTGCGCGTCGCGTTTCGTCATCATCGGCAACCGCGCCAGGTCGGCGACCGTTGCCGACGAAGGATCGAGACCACGCAATCGGCGTGCGTGAAAAGGCGACCGTTCGACGGCGTAACCGAGGAAGGCCCGTAGCCGCTGGTCGCGGTACCGATCGATCTGCTCCCGCGTCCAATCCAGGCGCTCGACGTGGTCCTCGAGCGCCGCCTGCACCCCGTGGAGATGGGCGGCACGCATGCGCTCGTACGCCGTTCGCTCGGCGATCACCGATTCATCCTCGGAGACCGATCCCACCATCCGGGTTCCTCTCGCTCCGTGCCGTGCCCAGCGCCGGTCACATCGACCATCGCACGCGGGCGAAACTCGGCGCGTAACGATTCGTCGTCGAAATCGGACGTGCGTGTGAAAAACCGGAACGTTCCACGCGGCACCGTAGACGCTAGAGGTCGAGGACCACTCGGTCGGACGTGCAGCGAGATACGCAGATCATCATGATGTCACCGCGTGCACGTCGTCCTCGGTCAGGACGATGTCGCGGTGATCGGGTTCGCCGGTGCGGGCGAATACGACATCGAAGGCTGCGTCGCCCGAGTCGGATTGGGTTGGTATCTCTCGCCGACCAGCGGCCGTTGCGCGCAGACGGCTGCCGGCCGACCATCGCGATGCGCAGACACCGTCGGGCGCCGAACGGGAATCGTGGCGCCTGGCGTGGCCCTTCGTTCACCGTGGTGTGTTATTCAGGGCTCATGACTGCGTCGTCGATCGATCCGCCCGTGGGGGCCACCCTCTCCGCCATCCGAGCCGTCGCACCCAAGCTGGCGCCCAGCGAGCGTCGCGTAGCGGACGTGTGCGTGGAGCGCCCGCAGGATGTTGCCTGGTGGTCCGCGGCCGATGTCGCGGAACACGCTGAGACGTCGACTGCCACCGTGATCCGTGCGTGCCAGAATCTCGGATTCAAGGGGTTTCAACACTTACGAATGTTGCTGCTGAGAGATCTGGGGTCGGCCGATCCGGGGTCAGAGGGAAAAACCGCCGCCGACGAGACCGGCACCGGACTGGTGCGGGCCGTGTTCGCCGAACTGGCGACGGATCTCGCCGGCGCCCTTGCTCCGCTCGACGAAGACGCGTTCCAGCGGGCGGTGACGGCACTCGCAAAGGCGGAGCGGGTGCTCGTGGTCGGCAACGGTGCCTCGGGACCGTCGGCGGCGGCCCTCGCCGTGCGGTTCATCCTCAACGGCCGCCACGCCGAAGCGCCGACCGACGCCGTGATCCAGCAATTGACCGCCGGACACCTGACCTCCCGGGACGTGTGCCTCGCGGTGAGCGACAGCGGATTGAACTCGGTCACCCTGCGGCCGGTCGAGGCCGCCCGCACGGCCGGGGCCACGGTCATCGGCGTCACCAGCTACGCCCGCTCGACCCTCGTGGAGAAGTCCGACATCGGGCTGGTCATCGGCGGCGGTACGGGACCGTGGGGTGGACTGGGCGCATCGGCCACGGTGGTGCAGCTCGCGTTCCTCATCAGTCTGCAGATCGCTGTCTGCCGGGCGCGGGGCGGCTCGGCCGAGGCCGCAGCCGAAACGTTCAAACAAATTGTGCCGCTGATCCATCCGTGACGGCATCGCGCTCCAGCCGTTGCGCGAAGCATCACCGATGATTGGATCGCCATTCGCCCGCCATTAACCTGACCCTGGCTAACTACCGATGTAACGAAATTCCCCGTCTCGCCGAGATTGGGTAACGTCATTTCATCGGGAGAGGCCAATGGGCAGGATTCGGATCGAGAATCTGAGTCGAAAGTTCGCAGATTTCACCGCAGTCGACAACATCGACCTCGACATCCGGGACGGCGATTTCCTGGTCCTCCTCGGGCCCAGCGGATGCGGAAAGACCACGCTGCTGAGGATGCTCGCGGGCCTGCTCGAGCCGACCAGCGGACGGATCCTGCTCGACGACGACGACATCACCGCCGTACCGTCCCGGCGCCGGGACGTCGCGATGGTCTTTCAGAGTTACGCGCTGTACCCCCACCTCAGCGTCGCTAAGAACCTCGCGTTTCCGTTGCGCGTGAAAAAGATGCGCAAGTCGGAGGCCGCAGAGCGCGTCGAGGCCGTCGCCCGGCAACTCGACATCGCGCACCTGCTCGGCCGAAAGCCGAAGGAATTGTCCGGTGGCCAGCGGCAACGTGTCGCGGTCGGGCGCGCGATCGTGCGTGATCCGAAGGCGTTCTTGATGGACGAGCCGCTGTCCAACCTCGATGCGAAGCTCAGGACCGCGACGAGGCGCGAGCTCACCGAACTCCATCGCCGGCTCCGGGCCACGTTCGTATACGTCACCCACGATCAGGTCGAGGCGATGACGATGGCGACGCGGATCGCCCTGCTGAACAACGGCGCACTCGAACAGGTCGGAACACCCGAGGACGTCTACGACCGGCCGGCGTCCGTGTTTGTCGCCGGTTTCCTCGGCAGTCCCGCGATGAACCTGCTCGACGCACGCGTCCGCACCGTGAACGGCACTGTTGTCGCGTCCGCCGAGGGCGTGATCGCACCGCTGTGGCCGGGACAAACAGACGGCCGCGACGTCGTCCTGGGCATCCGGCCGGAGCATCTCCGCGTCGTCGACCCTACGGATCATCCAGGGGTGCGGCTGTCGGTCGATGTCACGTCCGTCGAGAATCTCGGCAGCGAGCAGGTCGCGTACTGCGAGGTCGGGGGTGCCACGGTCTGCGTGCGAGCGCCGCGGCCGATTGCACTGCGCGCCCATCGATCCGCCGTCCTCACCGCCGATCCCGCCCACGTGCACCTCTTCGACCGCGAGACCGGACGCCGCCTGGAATGGGTCGACGTCCCCGAACTCACCGACCTCGACTCCGCGGCCCCCTCGGCTGTGGACCATTCTCCCGAAATACTTTCCGCAACAGGAGCAGCGTGATGCGTAGATCGACATTCTCTGCCGTCGTAGTGGCGGCTGTGGCCGCCGCTCTGACCGGCTGTGCCACCGGCGGTGCCGCGCCGGACGCCTCGGGCACCGGCGCACCGGTCCCGGAACTGGGCCCCGACCAGCAGGTCGACATCGTCTTCGAGTCGTACAACCTCCAACAGGCCGGGCTCTGGTCGGACACGATCAACGGCCTCGTCGCCGACTTCGAGGCGCAGCACCCGAACATCGACGTGAAGGCCCAGCCGCCGCAGGGCAGCGGCACGGCCGGCGCCGGAACCGCAAGTAGTGTGCAGACGCAGTTGCTCGCCGGATCCCCGCCCGATGTGGCCCAATTAACCTTCGACACTCTCGATTTCGCCGTCAACGAACTCGGCGCCCAATCGCTCGACGGACTGTTCGGCACCGAGGCCGTGGACGCGACGTTCGGCGGGGAACACCCGTTCCACCCGCGGGCCGCGACCCTCGGCGACTGGGACGGCGAAACGTACGGCATCCCGTACGTGTTCTCCACACCGACCCTCTTCTACAACGCGACCGCGCTCACGAAGGCCGGACTGCCCGCCGACGCCGACCTGTCGACGTGGCCGAAGGTGGCGGCTGCCGCCAAGGCCGTGACCGCGGCGACCGGCAAGCCGGCGCTGTCCGTGTCGTGTTCGGTCAAGGGCGGCAATTGGTGCATGCAGGCGCTGTTCCGCTCGGCAGGCGGCGATGTGCTGTCGCAGGACCGCAAGACCGTCGAATTCGGTACACCCGAATCGGTGTCAGCGGTGACGATGCTGCGGCAGATGTACGACGACGGCGTCCTCGCCAACCTCGATTCGACCACCCAATACGAGAGTTTCGCGAAGGGCGACGTGGCGATTCAGCTACAGACGTCGGCTCTACAGGGGATGTTCATGAAGTCGGCGGCGACCGGCGGCTGGGACCTGCGCGCCGCACCGATGCCCGCCTTCGAAGGTCACGCCGCCGTGCCCACCAACTCGGGATCCGCTCTGTTCACGTTCTCCCAGGATCCTGCGAAGCAGCGCGCGTCGTGGGAGTTCATCAAATTCATGACGAGCGACCACGCATACACCCAGATCTCCAGCAAGATCGGCTACCTCCCGCTCCGCCCGTCCCTCACCCAGGACCCGGCTTCGCTGAAGGAATGGGCCGACAACAACCCCCTCCTGGCACCCAATCTCGGCCAGCTCGACAAGCTCGAGGCCTGGAAATCCTACCCCGGCAACAGCTATGTGCAGGCCGACGACATCCTCGGCCAGGCGGTGGAGGACGCGGTCTACTACGGCAAGGACCCGGCCGCCACCATGCAGGCGGCGCAGCAGCGCGTGCAGGAACTCATTCAATAACCACTTCCGAACAGGACGAGACACCGACACCATGACCAGCACTCTGCCTGCGTCGACCAATCATCGACGCCTGAACCTGACCGGCACCTACAACTTCCGCGATCTCGGCGGGTTCCCGACTGATACGGGGACCACCAAGTGGAACAAGCTGTTCCGGTCGGATGCGCTTCACCAGCTCGACCAGCCGGCCCGCAATCTGCTCCGGCAGCGGAGACTCGCTCTGGTCATCGATCTCCGCGAACAGCAGGAGCTCGACGACAGTCCGAGCGCACTCGACGGCGTCGGACACCGGGTGGAGCACCTGCCGGTGTACGAGGGCGAGATCGACCTCGACGGCGCGAACTTCGACCTCGCGGTCGTCTACCGCGTCATGGTCGAGAACTACGGACATCGTTTGACCCGCGCCGTCCGCGCCATCGCCGCCTCGGGCGATGACCCGACCGTCGTGCATTGCACCGCAGGAAAGGATCGCACCGGGCTGGTCGTCGCTCTCACCCTCGCGGCGGTGGGTGTCGATCAACGCGACATCGTCGCCGACTACGCGATGTCCGAGACCCTGTTGGCCGGCGACTGGGCGCTCGCCATGGCGGAGAGGATGCGCGCCCGCGGCCTTCCCGACTGCGTGGACGTCGATCACCTGGTCGGCGCCAGCCCGGCCGCGCTGATGCGCACGACCCTCGACTCCATTGCAGCCGCGCACGGCGGTGTCCGCGACTACCTCCTCGGCCACGGCATGACCGAGCGTGAACTCGACGACCTGCGCAGCGCACTCGTCGCCTGACACCCACTTCCACAGGAGAAACTTCATGTCCCAGTACGGGGAACCCGAGCATTACATCCTGCATGTGAGCGACACTCACTTCGTCACCGACGGCGCCCTGCTCCACGACTGCGTCGACAGCGACGCCAACCTCACCCGCCTGTTCGAGCGCCTCGAGAAGGCCGGTAGGCGGCCCGAGGCCATCGTGTTCACCGGCGACCTCGCCGACAGGGGCGAGCCAGAGGCGTACGTGCGTCTGCGCCGGATCGTCGAGCCCGCCGCGGAGCGCCTCGGCGCGAAGGTGATCTGGGTGATGGGCAACCACGACGCCCGGCCCGCCTTCCGGAGCGGTCTGCTCGACGCCGAACCCACCGAGGACTCGGTCGACGCGGTCGTCGATGTCAACGGATTGCGGATCATCGTGCTGGACAGCACGGTTCCAGGTTTCCACCACGGCCTGATCAGCGACGAACAGCTCGCCTGGCTGACGGACGTCCTGGCCGAGCCGGCACCGCACGGCACGCTGCTCGCCCTGCACCATCCGCCGGTGCCGGGCCTGCTCGACGCCATCGAGTCGGTGGAGTTGAAGGAACAGCACCGGCTCGAGACGGTGCTCGCGGGCACCGACGTTCGCGGCATCCTCGCCGGACACCTGCACTACTCCACGACGTGCACGTTCGCGGGCATCCCGGTGTCGGTGGCATCGGCGACCTGTTACACGCAGGATCTCTTCGTCGACGAGGGCAGCATCCGGGGTCAGGACGGTGCGCAGGGTTTCAACATGGTGCACGTCTACCGCGACCGCGTGCTGCACACGGTGGTTCCCCTCGACGTGTCCCCCGCCGTGTACGAGATGACTGCGGAGGAGATTCGGCAGTCGATCGAGCAGCTCACGGCGCCCGGCGTCTGATGTTCGTCGAAGTTCCCGCCGAAGCCTCCGCCGGCCACGCCGACACACCGGCAGTTCCGTCGCGGGCCGGTCGGGTACGGCGCGGTCTCGCGCCTTACCTGTACCTCCTGCCCGCCGTCGTTCTGCTGATCGTGTGGATCTACAAGCCTCTCGGGGAGACCATCGGCCTGTCGTTCTACAAGTGGAACATGGTGCCCACCAGCGCGAAGGTCCCGGTGGGACTGGACAACTACGTTCGCGTACTGTCGCTGCCCGAACTTCATCAGGCACTGCGGAACACGATTGTGTACGTCCTCGCGTTCATGGTGTTCTCGTTGCTGCTGCCGATGGTCGTCGCGCTGCTGTCGAACCGGGTCGCCGGACGATGGAAGACGCTCTACCAGGCCCTGATCTTCGTCCCGTTCCTCATCACCCCGGTGGCCGGCAGCGCGATCTGGCGGTGGCTGTTCAATCCCGAGGGCGGCACGATTCCCCGGATGGCCGCGACTCTGGGATTCGAGTTAGGCAACGTCTTTCGGGAACCCGGCCTCGCGATGCTCGGTGTCGTGCTGATCGTCGGGTGGCAGATGCTCGGCTTCGGTGTGCTCGTCATCTCCGCCGGACTGGCCGGGATCAATCCCGACTACGCGTCGGCGGCGGCCCTCGACGGCGCGTCACCAGCGACCATCACCCGCAAGATCACCCTGCCGCTGCTGTCCCCGACGCTCGTGTTCCTCGGCCTCATGACGATCCTGCTGGGCGCGCAGTGGGCGTACCCGATCATCGACATCGTCACGCAGGGCGGCCCGAGCGGTGCCTCCACCAACATCTACTACCTGCTCTATCAGTTCGGATTTCAGAACTTCGACGCCGGATTGTCGGCTGCCGCGGGAACCCTGTTCTTCCTGGGTTTCGGACTGATCGCCGTCGTGTTCGTTCGTGTGTCGGACCGACTGAGCTTCTACGACAACTAGGACACCTCATGTCATTTGCACTCGTCGATGCGCCGGCCCGATCGACCACCGTCGCCGCACCGACCCGCGATCCCGGCGACGCCCCGGTCGCCACCCGTTCCCGCAGCCGGGTGGCGACCGGGCACGTGGTGCTCGCCGCCGTCACCGTGTTCAGCATTTTCCCGGTGTACTGGATGTTCGCCACCGCATTCCGTCGTCCCGAGGACTCCCTGTCCGTCAGCCCCGTGCCGTCTCCGTTCAGTCTGGACAACTTCCGCTACGTGTGGGAGACCATTCCGATGGCATCGATGCTCGTCAACACGTTCGTCATGGCACTGGCGATGTCCGTCAGCCAGCTTCTGGTCGCGATCCTGGCCGCCTACGCGTTCGCGCGGTGGACCTTCTTCGGGAAGCAAATGTTGTTTCTGCTGTTCGTCGGATCCTGGCTGGTGCCCTTCCAGGTCACCATGATTCCGAACTACCTCCTCATCTCACAGATGGGCCTACTCAATACCGTTGCCGGCATCGTGATTCCGAACCTGTGCTCGGCGTTCGGTGTTCTGCTGATGCGCCAGCACATGGAAGCGTTTCCGCGGGAACTGCTCGACGCCAGCCTGATCGATGGCCAGAACTCGTGGGCCACCCTGTGGAAGGTGGTGCTACCCAACATGCGTCCCGCCCTCGCCGCCCTGGGCATCATGCTGTTCATCTCGGCATGGAACGAGTACCTGTGGCCGTCGCTGATCATGCGCCAGTCGAATGCCGTCGTCCAGATTGGAATTCGCGGCTTCCTCGGCGCGGAAGGCAACAACTGGGGTGCGGTGATGGCCGCGTCCGGCCTCGCGTGCCTGCCCATCTTCCTGATCTACCTGTTCCTCCAGCGCTACGTCCGCGACGCATTCGTCCGGTCGGGCCTCAAATGATGTTCGACCTGCCACAACCCGAAGGAGCTCCGATGAAGATCGTCCAGATCAGTGACACACACCTGTCCGCCCACGGAGGGCGCACCCAGCAGAACTTCGAACTCATCGTCGACTACGTGAACAATCAGGTCCGCCCCGATCTCATCGTGCACTCCGGTGACATCGTGATCATCCACCCCGACGATGCCGACGACCGCGCGCACGCCCACACACTGATGCAGCAGTTCACTGCCCCCGTGCTCGTGGTGCCCGGCAACCACGACATCGGGGAGCCTGGCCCTGCGCCGTGGAAGGGAATCGGCGTGACCGACGCGCGGGTCGCCGCCTTCGAGGAGGTGTGGGGTCCCGATCACTGGCGCCACGATGTCGAGTGCTGGACGGTACTCGGACTGAACAGCGAGCTCTTCGGTTCCGGCCTCGACCGGGAAACCGCGCAGTGGGCCTGGATCGAAGACGTGGCCGCGGACGTCCCCGACTCGCAGCGGGTGATCGTATTCCTGCACAAGCCGATCTGGAGTGCGCTGGACGAGCCGGTCGGGCACTCCGTCGACATTGGGGAATCCCGTACCCGGTTGCTCGCGTCCCTGGGAAAGATGTCACTTGCTGCCGTCGGCAGTGGGCACCTGCACTGCTACCGGCAAACCGTCCGCAACGGGGTGCTCGAGGTCTGGGCGCCATCAACCGGATTCGTCGCCGGCGAGGGTGAATCCCTCCCCGGGCCGCTCCATCAACTCGGCATCGTCGAATACGACTGCACCGGCAGCGTTGTGCGCGCCGGCTACCGATCCGTGCCAGGTCTCGACGACGTCACGATTGCCGCCGTGCCCGAGGTGACCGCGGCCATCGACGCACTGCAGGACAGCCCCATCGGGTAAATCCAGGCGAGTCGTCACCCCCGACACGTCATCCCGGGCGATGACCCCCTGATGACGCGACTATCGCATAGGTGGCGTCCGCCGAAACGATTGTTCCACCGAACCGGGGTGGAGCCGCAACCATCTGATCTCTGTCCGCACAGTGGTGGATCACCGTCCGAGTGCCGCGTTGTGCGCGGTGAGAATTGCACCCAACAGGAGTGTCCGTCGGCGGAGTCGAGCGCGATCACGCCTCCGACCGCGGTGACGGCGGGATGGAAATGTGTCGAGGGATCACCGGCCAGCATCCAGGCGCGTCGGCACCGACCACCTCCTTCTGGCCTTGCTCGACGACGCCGCCTCCACCGGCGCTCAGATCCTCACACGGACCGCGCAACTCTCGGTCTGTTCGTGGAGGTCGAACACCCGCTCGGCCAGGGCCAGGTCATCCAGCACCAGAGCCTCGGTCGTCGCCTGAACGGCATCCCCGGCCAGGCGACACATTCGTTCCCCGCCGCGGCCGGGTTCGCCGTGACGGTCATCGTGCACACCGTCGACGCCGAGACGGGGCCGGCACGTTATCGCCGCCCGCCGAGCCCGCCGAGTGGGCGCACGCGATCTTCTCGACCGTCGATACTCCGCAGGGAACCTTCCTCGGCGCCGTCGACCCGACCACCGACACCCATCGACGCGGGCAGCTCGCCTACCGCCTCTACCTCGGCACCGACCGGCAGGCGATCCCGGTGCCTCCTCGGGTGCTCACCTGCCCGCACTATCTGCTCTCCGCCGTCGCCGGCAACGAGCAGATCACCAATCCCACGCCGGCCTGACTGTCACCGTCGTTGCGGCGCAACGTAATCCGATCTCGACATGCCATGACGACCTGCCCCCCAGTAACCACTACACGCGGCCCCAACCGGGTCGGCTGGTACGACGCGAATTGTTTCGGTGAGGTCGGTGACCGTGGTCGCGATGGTCGCCGCGACGATGTGGGCGTGGGCCAGAGGATCTATGCGAGTTGAGGACTCCTCGAGGCCGGCCACGGTCGTCCTCGGCGGCAGCGAGTTCGGAGGACCGGGTCGGCCCCAGTGCCCGCTGCCTCACGCAGCGCCCGAATGGCGTCTTCGATGTGGGTTCACGCTCGCCACGTCGCCAACCGGAGTTCCCGGCTCCCAACCCTGATCGCCAGATTCACCTCGTGCACATCCGCAGCCGACGCCATGGAGGCGAGGCGGGTGTTGGTGAGGGCCACGTCCTTTTCCACCGTCATCTTTCCCAGCGCCTCGCTCGGGTCGGCAATGTCCTCACCCCCGGATAGGAGATACACCCAGGAGTCGGTGACGGTGCGGACCGGCCAACGATGATGTTCGCGGGCGATCCGTATCGCGACGCGGCGGCCACGCCACCGGCAATGCGCGATGATCGACGCCCGCCACAACGGCTGGTGATGATGCTGCATCCGGGTCGCGGTCCACATGTCCGGGTTCACCATCCGCCCGAGATACCCCTTGTAGCAGGAACCGATAAACCCCTTCATCGCCGCATCCCGGGTGTCCCACCGCGGTCTTGCGGGCCTCCCGCAGGATCTTCGCCCACTTGTCCAGCACCCGCCCCTGCTGCGGATACACCCACGCCTCGGTGATGTCCACATCGTCGAGGTCGTCGAGATCGGCCGCCGATCCCACCGTCCGCGACCGGCTCCCGAAGGGCATCGAGGGTGACGGTGGTGACCCAGGTCTGCACCGGCTGATCGGCGAGCATGTGCGGGTGCGGCAGAGGCAGCTTCTCGGGCAACGACAAGGTCTGCCCCGCCGGCAAGGTGATCCGCCACAACCCGAACGGGGCGCCCTTCTCCCCCACCGCCGCGGCGGCCGCCGCACACCGGTCAGATGCTTCGGTTGCCCGTAGCCGAGTTCGAGCATCACGGCCGAGGCCAGGTAGGCGGCGCGTTGGTCGATCGACACCAACCGGTCCGCATCCTCGAGGTCACTCACCTCCGGTACCCGGGTCCAGCCGACCGCGGGCTCGAGGTCCCCGCGCGGCGCCCCATCGAGCGGCGGCACCGGTCCGGCGGTCGTCACGACGATGCCCTTGCCCGATCGGGTGCGTTCGCGTTTGATCTTGTCAATGATTGCCGCCCCGGTGCGGGCCGGTGTCGGCCCGGGGAGCTTGCCCAACGGCCTCGCGGGCTGTGCCGTTACGAACCCACGTCCGCAGCGACTCGCCACTGAGGCCCAGATCCGCGGCCACTACTGGTACGTGCGTTGCCCCTCGGCTGCTCGGCACAGCGGAGTGGTGCGAATCAGCCTGCGGGGTTAAGGATTCTGACCCGATCGGCGCCGTCCCAGCTCTTCGCAGCTTCTTCGAATGCTGCGAACATCTCTGTTACGCCCGTTCCGCCTCCGACGTCACCGATCTCGACGGCGAGGTGCTGACCTACCGTGTCGAAATAGGCGAATCGGCCGAAGCCGGTGATGCTGCCTGTGAAGGTTGCGGCTTCGCCCGACGCCTGTGCCAGCCGAACCGTGTCGTCGAAGTCGTCGGCGAACACAGCGAGGTGATGCAGTCCCGGGCCGTGCTCAGCGATGAAGTCGCGGTAGGGCGACGGGCCGGCGTCGTTCTGCTGAATGAGCTCAATCTGCATGGATCCGCTATAGGCGATCGCGACGGTCAGGTCGATCTCGACGCTCTGCCCGAGGTAGTGAACGTCCTCGAACGGGGCGTGCTCGACAACGAAAAAGGGGCCGACGCCACGCTTTTTCGTCCAGTAGTCGAGTTCGGCGTCGATGTCGGTGACCGCGTAGCCGAGCTGCCGGACCGGTCCGAGCGAGCACTTCACTTCGCGGCCTCGGGGACCATGCTGTGCATGCCGACCGACGGATCGGTTGCGTAGTCGACGAGCTGGGTGTGGCCGACGGCGTCGTTCGCTGCAGCGATGTAGTAATGCAGGCGGGCGTCCGCGATGGCGCCGAGCTCGCCCTCGGGCGCGTAACCGGCGATCGGGCCGTCGACCATGGCGAGCATCGTCGTGCCCTGTGGCGAGGCCGGAGAGTGGACAGCACCGGCGACCTCGCACGTGTACATCCCGGTCTCGCCCTTGTCGTCCTCTTCGTAGTAGAAGCCGCCGTCGATGATGTACGCCTGAACGTTGCCGATGTGCCAGTGCGGAGGGGCTACGCTGCCGGGGTCGACCTGCAGGATGACCGTGAACGATCCGGTGACGAGGTTGCAGTAGAGGAGCTTGAAACGGGTGCCGGGCATGAGCCAATCGGTCCACGGGATCCGCTCGGGATCGATGAATTCCTTCCGTGCTCCCTTTGGGGTGATGCCGGGATTGGTCATCCAGTAGTCGGGGCCTGCAATGCGCATGGTCGCGTCCAATCTTCGTGGGGAGAATGCCCGGAATTGTGATGTGACTGCCGTGGTCCGGGTTGCCTCGGGAGTAATTTAGAATCTCCTCGGTAACGAATGTGATGTCCATTACACTTGTTTTCACTTCGTTAACCTGTTGATTATCGCGGCAGGTCAGAGGTGCAGAAAGAGGCGGCGCGGCCAGGTGAACGATCTGAATTTGAGGCTCGTCGCATACTTCGTCTCGGTGAGCGAAGAGAGGCATTTCGGCCGCGCGGCGGAGAAGCTCTTCATCAGCACGCCTGCATTGAGTCAGCAGATCAAGAGGCTTGAAAAGCAGTTGGGCGTCGAACTGATCGACAGATCGGCGCATCCGTTGCAGCCGACGGCGGCCGGACGCCGATTCCTGCCCGAGGCCCGGGCGGTTCTGGCCGCCGCGCGACGCGCGGTGGAGGCGGCGACGTCGGAGCTTCCGCCGGTTCGGCTGGGGTTCATGGCGGCTTCCCTTGTCGGGCAGACCCGTCGTTTTCTGGAACTCGTGAGAGAGCGCCGGCCCAGGCTCGAGGTGACCTTGGTCGAGCTTCAATGGGCCGATTTGGCAGGCGCGGTCCGATCCGGTGAGGCCGACGCATCGATTCTCCGTCCGCCGATGTCGGACCGGTCTGGACTCAGGCTCGACGTGCTGTGTGACGAGGCGCGTGTTGCGGCGCTTCCGATTGGGCATGCGCTCGCGGGCCGCGACTACGTCGATCTAGGCGATCTCGACGACGAACCGCATGTCCGGTCGGACGGCGCCGACCCCGAATGGGTCAGATGGTGGGCGTGCGACCCTCGACCGAGTGGTCGGCCGGTGGTCTACGGCCCGTCGGTACGCACCATGGACGAGATGCTCGAGGTCGTGGCGAGTGGGGCGGCGATTGCGCTAACCAGCAAATTCGTGGATGACACGCGACGGCATGAGGGCGTCGTCTTCGTGCCGGTCAGGGATGCGCCGCGGTCGGCGGTGTGCCTCTGTACGCGGCAGGACGACCTGAGCGCGGGTACACGTGCGCTGATCGACGGTGCCATGGAGTTCAGAGACGACGTCCGATAGGGGCGAGTGACACGATTCGGTATCGGTGGGAAAGCAGTCAGACGGTCCCGTGGTCGGATCCTCGATGACGAGGCACCCGGTCCGGGACCGTCTGACATGGTGAGGAGCTGTTGCTCAGCGCAGGCCGGGAAAGCTACTGACGTCGGAGCCGCTGAGGTCGGGGTAACTGCCGATTTCGGAGCCGCCGTCGACGACCAAGCTAGTGCCGGTCACGTAACTGGCGTCGTCGGATGCCAGGAACACTGCCGGCGCTGCGAGCTCGTCCGGCTGGGCCGGACGTTTGAGGACACAGATTCGATCGAAGCCCTCCATCAGCTCCCTGTCCTCGATCAGGGGCTTGGCCAGCGGTGTCTCGAAGAGACCGGGAAGTACTGCGTTGACGCGAATGCCCTGGCGCCCTAACTCGAGTGCTGCGTTCTTGCTGAACATCTCGACGCCCGCTTTAGCGGAGGAGTAGGCGGAGGCGCCGAACATCGGGATGTGCCGCCCGCCGCGATCAGTCGTTCTGCAATGGCAAGTCCGATTCCGGATGCTGCGCCGGTGACGACGGAGTTCTGTGGTGAGTTCATATTTCCCTTGCCGATGGAAACCCGCGGGTAAATCCTCGGGCAAGGGAATTCTGTTCCAGGTGGTACCGGGGCTTCCATGTCGTAAATCCGAAGCCACTTAACTGGACCATTAACCCCGCAGGTAGGCGGGCCGGCGGAAGACTGAGGACCGGGCTGCTGGGGCACTTACGTCACTGTGCTGAAACGTTTCCCTCCCTCGCCACGAGGGGCACGACATTCAATCACCGACCGCTCAGCAACTGAACGATGCGCTGCGCGAGCACTTCCAGTGCACCGTCGGGACGCCGCCGCGTCGGCCGCGAAAATGCACCGTGACCCACGCGTCCTCTCTTCGGTCAGCTCGTCTCGAAGGCGTTGTAGCCGTTGGTCTTGATCTCGTCCCACCGCGCGAAGTACTGGGGAACGCCGCCCGAGTAGTTGAGCATCTGCGCCGGCTTGCCGGGCACATTCGCGCCCCAGTACCACGAGCGGGCTTTCGTGAACATCGAGTTGACGAACAGTTCGTCGACGTGTGCACGCCACTGCTTTTCCGATTCTTCGGTGTTTTCGAACCGGGTGATGCCGTTGTCTCGCAGGTGCTGCAGGAACTTTACAACGAGCTCACCCTGGTACTCGGCGGACGTCGGGCCGTTGCAGAAGCCGGAGGGGCTCTGCGGGCCGTAGAGGAACATCATGTTGGGGAATCCGCGGGTGGACAGGCCCATGCAGGTGTCGACGCCGGACTTCCACTTGTCCTGGATACTCAATCCGTCGACGCCGGTGATGTCGATGGCCATGATGCCGCCGCTGTTGTTGTCGAAGCCCGTCGCCAGGACGAGCAGATCGCATTCGATGACGCCGTCGTCGGTCTCGATCCCGTGGGGCAGCACCCGGCGGATCGGGGTGAGGTTGGAGTCGATGACATCGACGTTGCTCTGGTTGATGACGTCGAAGTAGTCCTGCTCGAGGGAGGATCGCTTGACGCCGTAGGGGTGCGGCGGTGTCTCGGGCGCCACGATCGCGGCCTTCCTCGGATCGGTGACTCGCTCGAGGACCTTGTTGCGCCAGAAGTCGTAGAACGTGCGGTTGGCCTCCTCGTCGACGAGGATGTCCTGAAAGTTTCCGAGCCACATCTCGAAACCGCCCTCCGCCCACATCTTCTCGTAGATCGCGTCGCGTTCCTCGTTGCTCAGGTCGGCGGCGTTCTGCGGCAGAAAGTCGAAGTCGAATCCGGCAAAGGCCTTGTAACGTGCCTCGAACCGCTCGGGCAGTCCCTTCCGGAACTGTTCGTTGTCGTCGTGCGTGAGTGTGCGTTGTTGCATTGGAATCGCCAGGTTCGGGGTGCGCTGGAACACCGTGACGTGTTCGGCGACGTGACCGGCTTCCTGGACGACCTGCACGCCACTGGACCCGGTGCCCAAAACGACGACCTTGCGGCCGGTCATGTCGACGCCCCCCTGCGGCCAGCGAGCGGTGTGGTAGCAGTCGCCGGCGAACGAGTCGAGCCCCTCGAGGTTCGGATACAGCGGCTTGGCGCCGAATCCGGTCGCGATGATTACCTGACGCGCCTTCTGTACCTTGCCGTCCGCCGACCGTGCGGTCCACTGCCGGATCTGCTCGTCCCATCGGCAGGACTCGGCGAAGGTGTCGAACACGACGTCGCGGGTGAGATTCAGTTGTGAGTCGACATACTCGAAGTAGTTCCGGACTCCGTCGTGCCCCGGATACAGTTCAGCGAAGTCGTACTTCTTCCATAGTTCTTTGTGCGAGAACTGGTAGATCTGACCGGTGCTGTCGGTGCGTGCACCGGGATAGCAGTTCCACCACCAGATTCCGCCGAGTCCGCCGGCGGCGTCCCAAACCTTGGCGGTGAAACCGAGATCGCGAAGCCGGTCCAGCGCGTACAGGCCGGAGAAGCCTCCGCCGATGATCAGGACGTCGAGCACGTTGTTGTCCGAGTGTGAGCCGGTGCGGGTGGCCGTGTCGGCCTGGGATGCCGTCATGTCGTTCCTCCTCGAGATTTTCCCGGGACGTGTAATCCCGCCCGGACGCCCATGACGTTAGAAGCGATTGTGTGATGTGAAGTGTCCGAAATCGAATCACGGACACATGTCATATTTCGTTCACATACGCAGTGCCAGAACACTATCGGGTTCAGAATCCGAGATCGCGGCCGATCAGTTCCTTCATGATCTCGTTCGACCCTGCCCAGATCCTCGAGACCCGCGCATCCCGCCACGCCCGCGCCACCCGGTATTCGTTCATGTAGCCGTAGCCCCCGTGCAGCTGCACGCAGTGGTCGATCACCCGGTTTTGCACGTCGGCGGTCCACCACTTCGCTTTCGCCGCATCGACGGAGGTGAGGTCACCGGCCACGTGCGCCTCGACGCACCGATCGACATATGCCTGCGTGACCTCGATCTGTGTCACCAGGTCGGCGATCAGGAACTTGTTGTGCTGGAAGGTTCCAATCGCCTGACCGAATGCCTTTCTCTCACGGCAGTAGTCGACGGTCTCGTCGAGAATCTGCGCAGCGTGCGCGAGGTTGGCGATGGCACATCCCAGTCGTTCCTGGGGTAGGAACGACATCATGTGGATGAACCCGCGATCGAGCTCGCCGATCACATCGGCGTCGGTGACCCGCACGTTGTCGAGGAACAATTCTGCGGTGTCCGCTTCGTCCTGGCCGACCTTGTCGAGTTTGCGGCCGCGCTCGAATCCGGGCAGGGATGTCTCGACACCGAAGAGAGTGATGCCCTTGGCCTTTTTCTCCGGCGAGGTCCGTGCCGCGATCACCACCAGATCTGCCGAATACCCGTTGGTGATGAACGTTTTCGCGCCGGAGAGCACCCAGCTGCCGCCGTCGCGTACCGCGGTGGTCTTGAGCGCGGCCAGATCCGAACCTCCGCCTGGCTCGGTCATCCCGATCGCGGTGAGCATCTCGCCCGAGCACACCCCTGGCAGCCACCGGGCCTTCTGCTCGTCGGTGGTCAGATGCACCAGATACGGTGCTACGACGTCACAGTGGATACTGACGCTCGACGCCAGGGCTGCGTTGACCTTCGCCAATTCCTCGATGAGCACCGCGTTGAAGCGGTAGTCGCCCGCGTCACCACCTGTGTACTCGGCCGGGACTTCGAGCCCGAGCAGATCGTGTTTTCCGGCTTCGAGCCAGAAGTCCCGGGGCAGCGCCTTGTCGGCCCGAACGTCCTCGGCGCGCGGTTCGAAATACCGCGCCAGGAATTGGCGGACAGAGTCCCGATAGGCCGCGTGGTCGTCGCCGTAGACTGTGCGTTTCATCGTTGATCATCCCTTCGGGGTGGTCCGACGTCACCGCCTGCTGCGGTGGCGCGCGAGGAGTCGGGTAACCCGAGGGTCACCCGTCCTTCGCCCATCGTCTCCGCTCCGAGTCAGGTGGGGATGTCCCGTTATGCGACAGGGGCTTTCGGGAGGTCAGGATCCGTAGCGTCTGTTGTCCATGCCGAGCGCACCGATTGTGCGGTACAGCGGCGATCGGGCGACCTCGAGCCGATCCGCGGCGAGGGACTTGTTGCCGTCGGCTTCGTCGAGGGCACGCACGATCGTGTCCCGCTCGCTGCGTTCGAGGGAAGTGAGTTGTCGACCCGACCCGAGTGCGCGGTAGTCGTCGGGGACGTGCTCGAGTCTGATGTCGAACCCCATCGACCTCGAGATGGCCGTCGACAGCACCGCCGACGCCACGACTGCTCGATCTCCGGCCGCAGCCCCGATGGAGCACTCTCGTACGCGTCGATGTCACGATCACCCACCCGCGCGCAGATCCGGTCGGTCACCACCCATCACCACCTCGTATAACCTTGCAGCCAGTAGACCCATCATGTAACCGAGGTCACACCAGTTGTGAGTGTCCCAGACTGCTACACGTCGACGTCCGCGCACCACATGTGCCGCATCCGCGTCTTGTCGAGCTTGCCCACCGACGTCTTGGGGACCTCGTCCACCCGCACGAACATGTCCGGAAGCCAGAATTTCGGCAGGGTCGCCGCCAGATGTGCCCGCAGTCCGTCGTCGGAAACGTCGTCGGTCAGCCGGACCCACGCGACGGGACGTTCCTGCCACGTCTCGTGCGGCACCGCGATGACCGCGGCCTCGAGCACGGCCGGGTGCAGCAGCAGCGTGTTCTCCAGCTCGACGGAGGAGATCCACTCCCCGCCGCTCTTGATGAGGTCCTTGACTCGATCGCGGATCTCGACCTGACCGTCGGGGTGGATGACAGCGACGTCGCCGGTCCGCAACCAACCGTCATGGAACGCGTCGCCGGCACGGTCGTCGCCGAGGTACGTGCCGGTTACCCAGGGTGAACGAGATTCGAGCTCACCGGTGGTGAACCCGTTCCACGGCAGACTTCGACCCTCCTCGTCGACGATGCGCACCTGGAACAGCGGCAGGGGCCGCCCCTGGCTCGCCGGGACGTGACCGAAGGTCCCCATCGGCGAGGTCTCGGTCATACCCCACCCGTTGACGGTCGAGACTCCGTGCCCGGCCCACCAGTTCACCAGCCCCGACGGCGGTACCTGACCGCCCAGCCACAGAGTGCGCACGCTCCCAAGGTCGTAGCGGCCGGGATCGGCGTCGAACCGCTCGCGCATGAGCGCGGCAACGGCCGGTGCGCCCACGACCACGTCCGGGGTCTGCTCGGTAGTGATGCGCAGCAGCTCGGCCGGCGAGGGGTGTGGCCCGGGAAGGACGAGGCGAGCGCCCTGCAGTACCCCCGCGTGTGGAACACCCCAGCCGTGGACGTGGGACATCTGCGTGGCCAGCAGATACGAGCGCGACCCCTCGATCGCGACACCACCGGCCGCACTGATCGCCATGGCATGCAGCACGGTGCTGCGGTGGCTGTACACCACTCCCTTGGGCAGCCCTGTGGTGCCGGAAGTGAAACAGATCGACGACGCGGTGGTCTCGTCGAACTCCGGAAACTCCTCGATCGGTACGGCCTCGAGCAGGAGCCGATCGAAGGACCACCACGTCACCGTCGAGGACATAGCACGATCGATGCCGTCGAGAGTGCCGAAGACGACCACGTGCCGGATGCGCGGCAGACGCGGGAGGACTTCGGTGAGCACCGGCAGAAGGTCGGCGTCGATCAGGACCACCTCGTCCTCGGCTTTGTCCATCGTGTACGCGATGTGGTCAGGCGACATCCGATGGTTGACGGTATGCAGGATCGCCCCGGACGCCGGGACGGCATAGTAGGCAACGAGGTGGTCGAAGGTGTTCCACGCCAGCGTCGCAACCCTCGTCCCGAACCCGATTCCCATGTCGTCGAACGCACCGGCGAACCGGCGGGTGGACATGCCGAGATCGCGGTAGGTGAACTCCCGGTCTCCACGGGCCGCGTCGCACGAAACTCCGACCCGGTCGGCGAAGACGTTCTCGGCGTGCCACAGCAACGAGCTGATCAGCAGTGGACGATCCATCATCGTGGTGAGCATGGCGGTTTCCTCCGGATCCGGTGGGTGAGCGTGTGACCAGCGTCCATGCCGACCGCCTTATAGACCGTCCGAATTCGCGACATCCACCCGATCCACACGCCGCTTTGCAATGCACTGTCGCGTTGTCGGACACCCGCATCACATCCCAAGTCGCGAGACTGGGCTCACACCACCCGTACGGGTCAATCGAACTTCGACGGATGGCACGGCACGTGGCACGAGCAGAATCCGGGAAAGAGGTACCGACATGTCCGATCGTCAGCTCACCGAGATCGCGGCGGGCTTCACCTACACCGAGGGACCCCGCTGGCGTGAGGGCCGGCTGTGGTTCGTGGACTTCTACACCCACTCGGTCAACGTCGTGAACGCCGACGGATCCGTCGAACGGGTCTGCACCGTCGATCACCAGCCTTCCGGCCTCGGCTGGCTCCCCGACGGGCGCATGCTCGTCGTCTCGATGAAGGACCGCAAGATTCTGCGCCGCGAAACCGACGGCTCGCTCGTCGAACACGCCGACATTTCCGCCCACTGCCGCGGCTACGCCAACGACATGGTGGTCGCTGCGAACGGACAGGCGTACGTCGGCGAATTCGGGTTCGACCTCATGGGCGGAGCCGACCACGAGCACGGCGTCGTCGTCCTCGTCGACACCGACGGCACCTCCCGCGTGGCCGCCGACGGGCTGTCCTTCCCGAACGGCATGTGCATCTCCCCGGACGGAAAAACGCTCTACGTCAACGAATTATTCGGCAACCGCATCTCCAGGTTCGACATCACCAGTGACGGAACACTCGGCCACCGAGAAGATTTCGCCTCCTTCGGAGACCTCGGCGATGAACCGAACGTCGAGAAGCGGCTCGCGGCATGCGCGATAGCCCCCGACGGCCAGGCCCTCGACGCCGAGGGCGCTATCTGGATCGCCGACTGCGTCAACCAACGCGCCGTCCGCTTGGGCGAGGGCGGAGTCGTCCTCGACGAGGTGAGCACCGCACCGCTGGGCGTGTTCGCGGTCGCCCTCGGCGGTGACGACGGATGCACCCTGTTCCTTTCCGTCGCACCGGATTTCGACGAGGCCCAGCGCAGTGCAGCGCGGGAGGCCAAGGTTCTCGCGACGACCGTCGACGTTCCGCACGCAGGAAGGCCGTGACGATGCTGAATACACGCTTCACCGAGGCTTTCGGTGTCGAACACCCCATCGTGTGCGGAGGAATGACCGGCGTAGGCACCGCGGAGCTGATCTCCGCAGTCGCCGAAGCCGGCGGACTCGGGTTCCTCACCGCATTGACCCAACCCACACCCGAAGCACTCGCGGCCGAAATCGTCCGGTGCCGGGAGATGACCGACAAGCCGTTCGGCGTGAACCTCACCCTTCTCCCGACTGTCAATCCCGTCCCCTACGACGAGTACCGCGCAGCAATTATCGACGGCGGCATCACCATCGTCGAGACCGCCGGCAGCAATCCCCAGGAGCACGTCGCAGCGTTCAAAGCCGCAGGGATCAAGGTCATCCACAAGGCGGTGGCAGTTCGGCACGCCGTGAAGGCCCAATCAATGGGCGTCGACGCGGTGAGCATCGACGGGTTCGAGTGCGCCGGCCACCCCGGCAACGAGGACATCCCGGGGCTCATCCTCATCCCCGCCGCGGCCCGCGTCCTCGACATCCCGATCATCGCCAGCGGCGGGTTCGCCACCGGGGACGGGCTCGTAGCAGCACTCGCCCTCGGGGCTTGCGCGATCAATATGGGCACCCGGTTCGTCGCGAGCGACGAAGCGCCCGTGCATCCGAACGTCAAGGCACAGATCGTCGCGAACGACGAACGCCAGACCATCCTCGTGTTCCGGGAGTTCCGCAACACCGCTCGAGTGGCCCGGAATTCGATTTCCGAGGAGATCGCAGCCCTTTCGGCCCGGCCGGGCGCAGAATTCGCCGATGTCGCGGACCTCGCATCCGGGGTACGCGGACGCACCGAGGTATTGCAGAACGGCGACATGGACGGCGGAATGTGGTGGGCTGGCCAGTCCCAGGGCCTCATCGAGGCCGTCCTGCCCTGTAAGACGATCATCTCGGACATCGTGAGCGACGCCGAAACCGCCATCCGCAGGATCACCGCCGACCTCACCTGACATGTAGGCAAGGAACAATCATGCAATACACGACCATCCGCCACGAGATCGAGGACGGCATCCTCACTGTCGTGCTCGACCGTTCCGACCACCTCAACGCATTCACCGTCGAGATGGCCGACGAACTCGAGCACACCTTCGTGTCGGTGAACCACAACGACGAGGTCCGAGCGGTGATAGTCACCGGTGAGGGACGCGCCTTCTGCGCCGGCATGGACCTGTCGAGCGAAGGAAACGTATTCGGCCTCGACGAGTCGAAAAGGCCGTCCCTCGCCGACATGCACAATCTCCACGACCCGGGGCTGCGCCGGATCCGCGACACCGGCGGCCGCGTCACCCTCGCGATCCACGCCTGCCGCAAACCGGTGATCGCCGCGATCAACGGTGCGGCTGTCGGAATCGGCGCGACTATGACGTTGGCGATGGACGCGCGTCTCTTGTCGAACAGGGCGCGATTCGGGCTGGTATTCGGCAAGCTCGGCATCGTGCCGGAAGCCTGCTCGACCTGGTTTCTGCCCCGGCTCGTCGGCCTGCCCGCAGCGCTAGATCTGGTGTACCGCGCAGAGATTCTCGATGCCGCCGCCGCGCACGAGACCGGCCTGGCGCAGGCCATTCACGAGCCCGATGCGCTGCTCGGTGAAGCGCGGGCACTGGCGGACGCGTGGACACGCGACCGGTCCCCGGTATCGGTCGCACTCATGCGCCAGATGCTCCTGCGGAATTCGGCGGCACCGCATCCTGTCGAGGCCCATCGCGTCGATTCCCTGGCCATGTTCTACACGAGCATCGGCGACGGCGACGAGGGCGTGCGAGCCTTTCTCGACAAGCGCCCACCCCAGTTCCGCGGGAAGGCATCCGAGATGCCGCCGTTCTACGAGACGTGGGTCGATGCCCCTTCCTCATGAACGTCCGACCGAGCGCAAACAGACACAGAAGGGCTACTGGCAGATGACCACGGACCGAATCGTCGTCGTGAACCGTGCACGCACTCCCTCACCAACGAGATATTCGGTTTCGTCTATCGGAAACGAGGCATAACCGATACCCGTCACCATCGAAAAGCTTCCCGGCGTGGTCCGGATCCGTCTCGACGGCTCCCACGTTCCGGGAAGGAAGGAACCGCAGTGCTGCCCGTAAGACCCTCGTCGCCGCCCACCGAGGAGATCACCCCCGGCGACCGGGACTGGCGGGAGGACGCCGCGTGCCGCGGTATCGAATCGTCGGTGTTCTTCTCCCCCGACAGCGAGCGCGGGACCGCCCGAGCCCGCCGCGAATCCCGCGCCAAACAGATCTGCGAGGGGTGCCCGGTTCTCGTGCAGTGCCGCGATCACGCGTTGAGCACCGGCGAGCCGTACGGCGTCTGGGGCGGCATGACCGAAACCGACCGCCGACGACACGCCCGCCGGCTGCGTCGCGGCGAGCACCGGCCCCTCCCGCCGCGGCACCTCGACCGACCGACCTCCACCTTCACCGGGGACGCGGCCTCCTGGTAACCAGCGGCCTCCCGATAACTACGCGGGACGAGCGCGAAGCCCCCTGCGGAGTGCCCGACGATGATGCGATGCGGCTAAAGTGTCACGAGCAACTCGACGACCTGACCGGCCGGCTGGCGTCGATGTGCCACCCGGCCGGGGAGGCCATCGCCGCCCTCATCCGGACCGACCTACCGCTGACCGAGCGGGTGTTCGACCTCACCGAGCAGATCGAGCAGTCACACGGTCCGGGTGAGGAGCAGACACTGGCGCTGCAGGCCCCCGGAGTGCATCTGGTGTCGGATCTGAGCCGAATGGGCGGGCCGGCGAGAACTGCTCGCCCGGATGGGGCGGGTGGCGGGCGAGCTGGCCCGACTCGCCGAACAGGTGCTCCGCAAGCGTGATCCCGAGCTGGCCGCCGACCTCGGCCCGCGCGACGACGAGCTCGACGACCTGCACCTACGACTACTCACCCTGATCCAAGACCCGTCCTGGCCCGGAAGCATCCCGGCCGCGGTCGGCCGCGGGGCGATCTTTTGGTTACCGAAGAACAGTTGGCGCAGTAGCCTTTTCCGATTCACCTGGACCAGATCCGGGTCAGGTGTCGGTGCCGCGGCCGCCGGCGTCGGAGAGCATTGCGGTCTTGGAGCCGTCGGCGTCGCGCAGAATAGGAGCGCCGACCACCGCTAACCCGCACACTGCGAGTCCGAAACGGGCCGACGTTCCGCCCTGTAGCTAACATGCGACTGGCTTGGATCCCGACCTGCCACCATGGGGCGGCGTGCCGCCACGCACCCAACCGTTTCCAGTCGTCGAACAGCATCGCTTACTGATCTGCAGGAATTCGGTGCAGTATCGCGTAGCTCGTGCCCAACGCGGGTGACTCCCCACCCTCCCGACGCCATGGCATGCGGGACTCCAACCCATCACCTACAGCGCAGACTGTCACCCGGGTACTGCGGGATGTGATCGGAAATGTCAGTTCCGTTGAGACTTGACCGAATTTACTAACGACTATAGTTTATGCGTATGAGACAAGTCGCGCTCGATGTAGCATCGTCTCACGCCACGTATCGTCCAACGCCACGGACACACGCTTCAGCAGCCCGAGGAGGCTCGGAGATGTCTTCACCGCCTATCGCCTGCCCATCGACCGGCACCCACCGGAGTCGGTCGCCGGTCAGTTCCCACCGTCGATTTCGACGCCGACCAGGAACGCTCTGAGCATCTCGACGAACAGCACCTCGTCGGCATCCTGCGCCGCAACCGACGCTCCCGCGGAGGGTTCCACCGACGCGTTCGGCGGCAATTCCATCAGAGCGGGCCTGCCGGTCGCAGTGCACATCGCAGATCCGACCGTCATGCGGTGGGTGGCCTCGAGAAGGAACAGATGCCGGGACGACGGAACTCCCTGGTCGTCCAGCAGCCTCGAATACTGCGCGTAGAGCTTGTGCAGAAGGTTCTCGGGAAACCACGTGAACACCACCGGAACAACATTCGGGTGACGGAGCAACGAATTCCGGAACTCGAGCGACTCGGCGATCAGCCAATCCCGCCACTGCCCCGGTGCCGGGTCCGGAAGCCGCGGCGTCGCCAGGACGACGGCGCGGGCGATCTCCGACAGGATCTCGGTCTTGTCGGCGAAGTGGTTGTACAGCGAGGGCGCCCGCACATTGAGCGCTTGTGCGATCCGTTCGAGGCTAAATCCCTCCATGCCGTCGCGATCGATGATCTCGATCGCGGCAGACACCACGGCGCTCCGCGTGATCGCCGGCTTGCGTCCCACTGATCCTCCTCAGGTCCGCGCGAATCGTACCCCCGACTCCCGCCCACCCGCGGGTCCGAGACACCCCCATACCTATGACAAGGAGCACGTCGATGCGTGACACCACCATTCTGCGCGCCGTCCAAGCCTGGACGGTTCGCCAACCCGACGCACCGGCGTTGACCTGTCACGACCGCTCGTTGACCTGGCGCGAATTGACCGTCGCCATGGATCGGTCAGCCGCACACCTGGTGTCGTCGGGCGTGCGTCCCGGTGACCGTGTCGGTGTTCTCGGCGGCCTCTCCGTGGAGTGGGCGATCGCCGCACTGGGTGCGATCCGCGCCGGCGCCATCCTGTGCCCGCTGAACGAACGGCACAAGACCACCGAACTCAGCGAGGTCTACCAGAAATTGACGCCGAAAGTCGTCGTCGCCGCGGCGCTCAACCGGGAGTTCGCAGAAGCGGCCTGCGCGGGCATCACCGAACCGCCGCAGATCGTGGACTCCCAGATGCTGTGCACCACCGATCCGGACGTGCCCCTCCCCGATCCCGGAAGCGATCCCGCCGATCCCGTCTGCATCATTCCCACGTCCGGATCGACCGGCCTGCCGAAGGGTGTCGTCTACACCCACGAGTCGTTGCTCGGCGCGTTTTTCGAGTGGTCGCTGCAGGCGCCGGAACTCATGGGCGCACGCACCCTGAACGTCAGCTCGATGTCGTTCGCCGCGGGCCTGCTCAACGGATTCCTCGCGCCCCTCGTCCTCGGTGGCAGTATCGTCATGCTGCCCAAATGGGATCCGCAGGTCGCGATGTCTCTCATTTCCTCCGAGCGCGTGACGACGATGGCTGGCACCACCATCTTCTTCGAGCAGATTGCAGCGCTCCCGTCGTTCGAATCCACCGACCTCTCGTCGTTGAAGGTGGTGTTCATCGGCGGAAACCCGGTGACGCTGGGCCTCATCGAAGCCTGGTCGGCGAAGGGCGTCGGTCTGCGCCAGGCATACGGACTCACCGAGTCGCTGTCGATGGTCACCTTCCCCAGCGTCGAACTGTCCATTCGCAAACCGGAATCAGTCGGCTTCGGAGGCACCCTCACGAAGGTCGACATCATGGATCCGGACGGCACACCCTGCCCCGCGGGCACATCCGGTGAGATCTGGATCTCCGGTCCAGGAGTCGCCCGAGGCTACTGGCAGGACGACGCACTCACCGGGCAGACGTTCGCGGGAGGATGGCTGCGTACGGGCGATGTCGGCGTCAAGGACGACGAGGGCGCGATCCGTGTCGTGGGCCGAACCAAGGACGTGATCATCTCGGGCGGGATGAACATCTACGCAGCAGAACTCGAGCGCGCCGTCCTCGAACTCCCGGCTGTCCTCGAGGCCGCGGTCATCGGCGTCGTCGATGACGAATTCGGTGAAACACCAGCCGTTCTGCTTCGCACCTCCGGTCCCGTTCCCTCACACGAGATTGTCGATCACTGCCGCACTCGGCTCTCGAACTACAAGGTGCCCCGGTATGTCGTGTTCCGCGACGACCCGTTGCCGCGAACATCCAGCATGAAGATCGACAAACGAATTCTGCGAGCCGAATACGCAGACCTTGCGGAGCATCACGATCGCATCGGCCGAACCGCGTCCTAGACGCACCGCGCACCCGCATGCGACACCTCGACCACATTGGAGTCCCTTCACCATGAGCATCGATCACGACATGCAGACAGTGCGAGACCGCGCACTGCGAAAACTACTCACCCACCTCAGCGATTCCGTCACCGACCAATGGAACGAGATCGCACCGTTCCAGTCGACCGACTACCACGATCCTGCGATGGCCGAACTCGAACGGGACCGAATTTTCGGTGAAGTTCCGTTCATCGTCGCCCACAGCACCGAACTCGCCGGCAAGAACGATTTCATCTCCGTCGAACTTCCCCGGAACAAGGCCATCGTCATCCGGCAGAAGGACGGCAGCGTCAAGGCATTCGTCAACGCGTGCCGGCATCGCGGAGCCGAACTGGTGACCGAGAAGTCCGGCGAGTGCCGAATCTTCTCGTGCCCGTATCACCGATGGTCGTACGATCCCGACGGCCAGCTGCGCAACGTGACCCTCGACAACACGTTCGGCGAATTCGACCGGTCCCGATTCGGTCTCGTCGAGCTTCCCGTCGAGGAGCGTCACGGCTTCGTCTGGATCATCGACAACGCCCGCCGAGAAATCGACGTCGCGGCCTGGCTCGGTCCCGAGATGGACGAAATTCTCGCCGGGTTCGGCATCGACCGCCTCGTCAGCATCGATCCGCACACCTACCGCCGCCCCACCAACTGGAAGATCATGCAGGACGGGTTCCTCGACAACTACCACGTGAAGTATGCGCATCCCAACACGGCAGGGAAGATGCTGCACACCAACGCTGTTGCCATGGAGGACTACGGACGCCACTTCTGGTTCCTTACCAGCCGCAAGAGCATCGACCAGTTCATCGGCCAGGACGTGACCTGGGATCCGTCGATGGTGAACCACACCATCGAGAGTTGCTTCCTCGCACCGAACACCATGCTGCTCAAACACGCAACCCACATCGAGCTGCTCACGTTCCGTCCGGTGGGGGCGGATCCGAACGAGTCCATCATGCAGATGCGGGTGATGGCCCCGACAGTCGAGGACAGCGGGCTGGCCGAGGAACACTGGGAGAAACGGTGGAACAAGAACTGGGACATTCTCATCTCGATCCTCCACGACGAGGACTTTCCGATCCTCGACGGTTCGCAGCGAGTGTTGTCGAGCATGGACGCGGGCACGATGCTGCTCGGCCGGAACGAGTTGGCCAGTCACCTGTTCCGGCGGGAAGTGCGGCGTCTGGTCGACACGACGCCGGAGGCGTGAGCATGCCCACCACCACCGAGGCCGAGCTGATCTCGCTCCGGTACTACGACGGTCCCCCGTCCCACGACACCACTCACCTGTTCCAGGCAGCGCGTGACGCCGACGCGGAGATGGGTTTCTCCGCAACGGAACAGTCCTTTTTGCGCTCCTCGGCTCGCTACCTGACGGCCGAGGTCCGCACCCTGCTGCACCGGTGGACCGCGGCAGCGCCGAGCGAGCCCGTGCTCGCCGCGGTGGTCACCGCGCGGGAACTGGAATCGTCGCTGTGGGCCGTCGACATCGTCGTCGATCCGCGGTACCGGTCGATGGGAGTCGCCACCGTCGTGTTCGAGACGCTCGGTGCCGGCCTGTCGGGTCTGCCGACACCGTTCGGGACCGTCGACGGCGCGACGTTCGTCGGGTGCTCCTACGGCTCACATCCGGCGTCCGGCCGGCTGGCGCGGCGATTCGGCGCACAATTCGGGGGCAGGCGCGACCGACTCCTCCTGCCGTCCCGCGCCGACTATGCCGCGTCTCGCATGGCGCGACCCCCGCAGCCGACTTTCGTGGTGACCGCGGACGCCGGCCCTGACGCCGGTGCGCCATCTGTGTGGCAACACTTCGAGGAGGCCGACGCCACCGACACGAAGCGGTTGTGTGTCACCGACGCCGACGGGGCCGTCGCAGGCCACGTCCGGGTCAGCCTGACCGATGAACCGCACCGTGTCGGCCTACTTCGCCTCGACGCGGCCGCCGACACCCGGGACCGGTCGGCGGGCGTCGTCCGGACCGCAATCGAGCACCTCTGGGCATGCGGCGCCATCTCCATCGAAACCAGCGTCGACGCAACCGATGCCACCACACTCGACGTGCTCAGGTCCGCCGCATTCCAGCACGACCGGAGCGACGCCCTGTTCACGCTCGGTCAGCCGATGAGCGAGGGCCGCTGCGTGTGAAAGCTGGTCGCATTCTGGAAGGCGATGGCCGCGTTCAGCAGGACGGTGTCTTTCCGGTATCCCGCTGTCATCTGCAGTCCGATCGGCATGCCGTCCGAACGGAGTCCGCACGGAATCGATATCGGCTGCACGAAGTTGTTGCGCGACACGTCCATCATTTCCGAGTGCTCGAGCTTCCCGAGTCGAGGTGTTGCGATCGGCACTGTCGGGCAGACGAATACGTCGATGCCGTCGAAGAGATGCTCGAGGTTGCGGACGAACAACTGCCGGTACATTGCCGCCTCGGCGAATTGGGTCGCCGTGACCGACCGACCGTGTTCGAGTGACATCACCACTTCGGGATCGAGATCCTCGGCGGGCCGATCGAGGTGCTCGCCGTAAAGGGCGAAGAAGTTCGCCGTGACCATCGGATAAAAATGCGTACGGCAGTCCTCGGCACCCGGCACGCGCACATCGGCGATCTCTGCACCGAGGTCGCCGAGGGTGCCGATGGCGGTGTTCACCGCTGCCAGGATCTCGCAGTCCACGCCGTCCATGAAGTAGTTGGTCGGGACGCCGATCCGGAGGCCTCGGAGTCCCTCCCGTCCGAGGGCGAGGGTGTGGTCGCGACGTCGGTCGACCGACGTCACATCGGCCGGGTCGTACGCGTCCATGGTGTGGAACAACCGGGCGGCGTCGACGGCTGTGCGTGCAAGGGGTCCCCCAACGGTGAAGGTCGCCACGCGGGTGGATGCGGTGCGGCGGTTGGAGAGGCGCCCCGCCGAGGGTCGCAGTCCGACAACACCGTTCAGGCTTGCCGGGATCCGGACCGCCGGAGTCGCTTCCGATCGATGCCGTTGCGATCCCCGCGGCGACACCGGCGGCCGAACCGCCGCTGGATCCGCCCGCGATGCGGTCCAGATCCCGCGGGTTCCGACACGAACCGTGATGAACGTTCTGGTTCGTGACGGACTGGCAGTATTCCGACTGATTCGCTTTCCCCAGGATGACAGCGCCCGCCTCTTTCACTCGGTCGATGACGAAGCAGTCTTCGGAGGCGTGCGGTGCGTAGGCGAACGCGGTTCCGTTCGTCGTCGGTATACCCGCCACATCGAAGTTGTCCTTGACGGTGCGGGTCATTCCGTACAGCGGTCCTGGCCAGACGCCGTTCTCAAACCGGAGCGAACTGACCGCCTACACGGATTCTGACGGGTCCATTGGCACCACCGAGGAGGGCGTCGGTGATGGGTCGAGGCAGGGACAACGCGGTCATCTCGAGTAGGGCGATCATCGCACGACCGGCTCGGCGGTACTGGAGCAGCGCTACCGCCTCGCGCACGTCATGTCACCAGCGCATCGTGGCGGTACCTGGACTGCTCCGCGCCGCCGCCGGTCCCTCCGACGCCAGGCCATCCGAACGCCCACATTCCACGCCAAAGCCACCTAGGGTGACGGCCCGAGATCACCCTCGACGCCACCTCGCACGCACCCGTCGTAGCCGGGGTAGCCCGACGGTTGCCTACCCCTGAGCACCCGGCAGCGGCGAACCCACCGTGAACGTGGCACCAAACGGATCGGTGATATCCGCGGTCCGCCCGTACGGCATGTCCTTCGGATCCTCCGCGGTACCCCCGCCGCCCCGGGCCGCAGCAACGACCGCGTCGGCATCGGCAACCTGGAACAGAGTGCCCCAGGAGGACGCCGAGGCGGCCGCGTCCCCCACGATGCCGCCGATCTCGTGCCCGTCCGGCCTGCGCAGAAAGGTGAAGTCCACGCCGGGCAGGTCGTCGTTCCCGTCCAGCGTGAAGTCGAACACCACCGCGTAGAACTCCCGCGCCGGGCCCGGATTCGGGGTCACCAAGTCGTTGCGCAACAACGTGTTCGGCTCGTTCACGAGCTCGCAGCCCACGTGTGCCCGCCCCTGCCACAGGCCGAACTGCGCCCCAGACGGATCCCGCACCATCGCCATCCGACCCTGGTCGGCGATGTCCATCGGCTCCACCAGCAACGTGCCACCCGCGGCAACGGAGCGAGCGACCGTCGCATCGAGATCATCAGTCGCCAGGTAGACGTTCCACCAGAACTCGGTCGCGTTCTCGTCGGGATTCGGCATCAGCGCGGCGACCCTCTTGCCGCCGAGCAAACACATCGTGTACCTGCCGTACTCCTCGGGACCCACGTCGAACTCCCAACCGAATACCGACCCGTAGAACGCCATCGCCCGGTCGAGATCCGGGATGCCCAGGTCGATCCAGGTGGGGGTACCGAGTGGTTGATTTGTCGTGACCGTGCTCATCGCTGCTCCTCCGTCTGCCGGGTACCCACTCGACGCTAGCCCGCGGCACCGACGTTCGACGG
The DNA here is from genome assembly GCF_023667485.2 of Rhodococcus sp. MSC1_016. Lineage (NCBI taxonomy): Bacteria > Bacillati > Actinomycetota > Actinomycetes > Mycobacteriales > Nocardiaceae > Rhodococcus > Rhodococcus sp. MSC1_016. The sequence continues at coordinate 1,907,169 of NZ_JAMOZI020000001.1, read as the reverse complement.
CAGAGTCACGGGACTCGCTGTCGCGCTTAGCGAACCCCTCTGCAATCGACAGGACCGAATCCACCGATGCCCAGTATTCACCTCGCCGAAGCCTCCTTCCGGTCACCTAGAGCGGGTACCGGCAAGAACATCAAATCCCAGGTCCGAACGCCCGTGTCCATGCGGCTCGCACTGCATTGTCGGGACCGTACCCCGCTTCAGAGATTCTGGTCCCGAGCACTTCGGCGAAGCGCCCTCGTCATCCCGGACGGCACAAAGATTTCGTCGTCCGGTGCACCGCCGTACCCATTGGCCCGCTGATTGCCCACCCGCACCGGTTCGGTGAACAGCGTTCCTCCGCCACCACCGACCGGATCGTCGATGTCCGCACCGCGCCGCACCTGGTCGCGGATGCCGGGTCATGACGGCCTTCGATGCCGAGTTCCCATGAGCTGCCCCCACCAGACCGGCCGGGCTTCCCCGCGGATCGGTCCGATCCGGGTTCCCGCCAGGCTCAACTTCCGCCATCATCTGAGGATAGAACTGCCGCCCACCGCCAAACAGCCGACGACTCCGGCCGCCCCGGTCAACTTCGGTTCGGCATCGGCCCTCGAAAGGCGGTGACACTTGTTTCGGGGCAACATGTTTGTTTTTTCCCTTCCCAACCTGGCGTTGACGACCTCGGTGTCCGGCTTCCGGAACCCCACTCGACGCCCCCGACTTGTCCGGCGCGGTCGGGCGTGACGATCGGGTGGGAATGCCCGTACCGTCCACTCCCACGAGCACTATCCGACATCGCCTCCGTCACCGCCCACGGCGCTGCCGCCGCGGTTGCCGACACCGTCATCGGCCGAGCCGCCGGCGCAGTCGCCGCCGTCCCCACCCCGGGTGCCGCTCCCGGGCGCACCCGGCCGGCAGTCGGTGGCGCCCGGACCGACCGGGACGGCAACTCCGGGGACGGCGGCCGGGGCTATGTTCGGCCCGTCCGTCGAGGCGGCGACCCCGCACCCGAGTGCAACGACCGCCGTCGCCGCGGCAGAGGCAACGATCACCCCGAGCGTGGCCCTGTAAGACATGATGCGTTACTTCCCGACACTGCCGCCGGCCCCGCCGGTACCGTTGCCACCGGTATTGCCGTTCCCGGTGCCGGCGTCGCCACCGGTGCCGGCACCGCCGTTGCCGCCCTTCTGATTGTTCTCGAAGCCGATGTTGATTCCGCCGCCGCCGACGTCGCCGCCCGCACCGCCGGTACCGGTTCCCCCGGTGTTGTTGTTGCCGTTGCCGGCATCCCCGCCGTTGCCGGCACCGCCGGTGCCGCCCTGCTGGTTGTTCTCGAAGCCGATATTGATCGGCACATCGAAGGGGAACGGGGCGGCGGACGCGGCACCCGCACCGAGGACGAGCATCGGCACCGCGGCGGCGCTGACGAGAAGGGCACGGACAGTGGTCTTGACGGGCTTGGTGGTGTTCAACATGTTATTTCCTCCGGTGTGAGTTGAGTGGGTGACGCTTTCGATGCCGTCAACATTGCCGGTCGAGGCAGGGGTCTCTCATCCCCATCAGGGTGAACATCACTGCACCCCCCAAGCCGGAACCCTCTTTGTTCCAATGCATTGCGGTACCTGCACGGGGTGATCGAAGGACCACCCTGAAGGGGATGCGGGTCGGGTTCGGCGTCGACCAGTGTGGACAGGGCAATCGCACCCCACCCACACTCCCTAGGAGAACTCCATGACCCAGCCCGAACCGACCACAGCGCACACCCCGCCGCCCCCACCCTCGAACGTCGGATGGGCCGTCGCGGCGATGATGTTCTTTTGGCCCCTCGCGTTCTTCGCGTTCAGCGACGCACTCAAAGTGTTCCCCCGCTGGTACAGCGGTGACCTCGACGGCGCCCGCGCCGCGTCGTCGCGAGCGAGAATGCTCGGCATCATCGCCCTGTGCCTCGGCGGCCTCCTCGCCGCCTGGTGCTTGATCACGGCCTTCCGAACCTGACCGACACCCGGAAGCGCAGAGATGCAGCAGCGTTCCTGGGGGTGGCCACACACCACCCGAGGGTGGCTAACCCGAGTAGCCCCGGTCCACGACGATGGAAGGACAGCACCAGAAAGACCGAAACGTAGCGACCCGTCCCCGACTCCGAGAAAGCACACCGATGACCTCGAGCACCTCCAATGACCCGCCGACCGCAGACCCCCGACCTCAACAACGCACCGCGCTGATCGAATACCGCGAGCAACTGTCCCGAGCCCGGTGGATCGCCGTGGTCTTCCCACTGCTGGTCCTGACCGTGTTGTCGGGGTTCTTCGCCGACATCCTCACCGCGTGGCTGCCCCTCGCCTGCCCCCTCGCCCTCGCCGTCGGCATCGCCGCAGCACTCATGATCGGGCAGTGGCTCCACACCGTCGAGCAGATGCTGGCACCGGCGTCCACCACCTCGCCCGTGTCGATGGGCGCCTTCCGGAAAGATCACCACCAGTGACGAACCCGGCCCTGATCTACACCGACCGCGGGCACACCCACGAAATGCCCCTGACCCCGGACCGCTCCCCCATCACCATCGGCCGCGCCACCCACGCCGACCTGTCACTGCAATCGGACCCGGACATCTCCCGCCTGCACGCCACCGTCGAACACCTCGGCACCTACTGGACCGTCACCGATAAAGGCCTCTCCCGCAACGGCACCATCGTCAACGGCACCCGGCTACGGGGACGCCACACCCTGCACCCCGGAGATGTCATCCGGATCGGCGCCAGCACTCTCACCTACCACGGCCAGCCCGCAACCGACTGCGGTATCACCAATATCGGCGACGCCCTCGGCACACCGCCGCACCTCACCCCCGCCCAACGCACCGTCCTGACCGAACTGTGCCGGCCCTTCTACGACGGCAGCGACTACCCCATCGCATCGAACCAACAGATCGCCGACGCCCTGCACGTGAGCATCGAAACCGTCAAAACACACCTGCAAGCCCTCTTCATCACCTTCCAAATCGACGACCTTCCCCCACACCACAAACGCGCCCAACTCGCCGCCCGCGCCCTCACCCACAACATCCCCACCCCCTGAGACCCACACCCTCACCGGTTGCCTTCGCAAGCGGTAGTCACCCTGTACTGCACGCCCGGTCAGCACCCCGCTTTGGCGGGGACATCTCCTGCACCGACTCCTCGAGCCCGTACATCGACAGGTCCTTGCAGTTCTCCTCGATCACCCCCTACCGCCACCCACGGGCCTCACAGCCAGCGCTATCGACCCCATCCATCAACCCTATCCACGACGGCTGCGCAACCGCCTCCCTCGAAGAAAACAGGAACCGTGGCGGCGGATGGCGGTTCCCTTCTCTCACACACAGGAGGCACCGTCAGTGCGGCGCAGCATCCTGGTCACGGTCAGGGACTTGGCGTTCGAGTAACTCCGCAAGCTCCTCGATGGTGACCTCCACGGTGCCGAACATGGGATCACCCCAGAAGGCATACCGCGGCAACAGCAGTCGGCCGGTCACGCTCAATAGCGGCCCTCCACCCGTTTCAACCGAGCGGGAGCGGCAACTTTGCCGCAGCGTCATGGAATGCTCGCACAATCGCGGCCGAAATCCGCCCGCGGAAGGACACTTTACGGCCCTCCCCGGTCGCCCACTCGCGAATCTCCTTGGTCGTCGCCTTCGCCGGAGCGGTGCCCGCCGCCGGAGCCTCCTTCACGGCCGCCGACTCCACAGCCACCGACTTCGCGACCGACGTCGTCGCCGGAGCCTTCCTCGCGACCTTCTTCTTCACGGCCGTCGTCTCCGCAACCGCCGCATCCGCAGCCGACTCCACAGCCGCCGACTTCGTTGCCGCCCCCTTCGCGACCGACTTCTTCACGACCGACGTCTCCGCCGGAGCCTTCCCCGCGACGACCTTCTTCACAGGCGTCTTCTTCGCCGGAGCCTTCTTCACAGGCGTCTTCTTCGCCGGAGCCTTCTTCGCAGCCACCTTCTTCGCCGCCGGTGCCTTCCTGGCGACCGTCTCCTTCGCGGCCGTCTTCTTCGCGGCCAATGATTTCGCGGCTACTTTCCCCGCTGGCGCCGTTCTTACCTGAGCGTCATGGAAAGCCTGCTCGATCTCGGCCGAAATCCGACCACGGGGCGACACTTCACGGCCCTCTCCGATCGCCCACTCCCGAATCTCTTTAGTCGTCGTCTTCGGCGCTGTTGTCTTCGCCGCCGGTGCCTTCTTCTCGCCTGCCTTCTTCGCGACCGTCTTCCTCGCGACCGTCTTCTTCGCGACCGTTCCCTTCGCCGGCACCGCTTCTGCCTGAGCGTCATGGAAAGCTTGCTCGATCTCCGCCGAAATCCGACCACGGGGCGACACTTCACGGCCCTCTCCGATCGCCCACTCGCGAATCTCTTTAGTCGTCGCCTTCGCCGGAGCCTTGCTGACCACCGCCGCGCTCTTCGCCGGCGCCTTCGGCGCGGCTACTTTCTCCGCGGCCGTCGTCTTCGGCGCTGTTGTCTTCGCCGGTGCCTTCTCCGCGACCGTCTTCTTCGCCGCCATTGCCTTCTTCGCGGCCGACGATTTCGCGGTCGTCTTCTTCGCGGTCGTCTTCTTCGCGGTCGTCTTCTTCTCGGCCGACGATTTCGCGGCTACCTTCCTCGCTGGCGCCGTTTCTGCCTGAGCATCATGGAAGGCCTGTTCGATCTCCGCCGGAATCCGACCGCGGGGCGACACTTCACGGCCCTCTCCGATCGCCCACTCGCGAATCTCTTTGGTCGTCGTCTTCGCCGAACCTTCGGAATTCCTCGGTGATACCGCCATCGCGCTCTCCTTCTACATCGGCAATCGTCGACCGCACACAGTAACGGCAGGTCCGTCCCGGTACGGAGGAAGCTCACCCGAACTGACATTTCAATTGTCTAAAGACATTGTCGATGTGGGCAGACCAACACGACCCACTTCGAGCTCACACTCAGATCGCACCCAACCTCCTACAGGACGAGCGCGGCTCGCCATGGCAGTGGATAATCTCCAACGCAATCCCGAATTGCCCCTGCGGCTGCAAATTCAATGTGGCGGCTTTGACGATTTCGTGTTCAGGGCGGCGAGCGGTCGTGCGCCTTACGGCCCACCATCAGGTCGAGGGGTGTCGGGCCAATGATTCTGCCATTTCACCCGGTCTGCTAGAAGCTCGGAAAGGGTGGTTCGAAGGACGCTGATGATTGCGGTTCCTTCTGCCGCGTTGGTCTCGAGCTGAACTTCGATGATTCGGATTCTTGGATCGGCCAGCGATCGAAGCGTTCGCGAGACATGCCATGAAGCGCAGGCAGGCTCCGCGCAGAAGAGTGGCCTGCTACTCGATACCGTCACCGCCACGAATCCCTACACCTGGCGCTGCGCATGCGGACCAGGAGCGCGGCGCAAGAGACCGCGGCCGCGTCGCTCCCGCCCACCGGATGTGATCGGCAATAGCGATCGCTGATGTGGTCATTGACATCTTCCTTGAATCGGGAGGCCTGCTCCACACTGATTGGGCAAACAGGGTCGTCAGGCACGCCGGGTGGCGCATCGGGCGGAGTGTTTGTCAGAGCACTGCGGGTCCACCGAGGGCGCGATCTCGAGTCAGCGTGAAATCTTTTTGTGTGCGCCGCCCGCTCACCGGCGTGCCCCGTTGTGGGGAGAGGAAATTTGAGTCGAATGGCGGCTGTCGTAGCGGAACGAGTAAGGAACGTCCCCCTCGAAATGACCAGTTTCGTCGGTCGGCGAGGTGAGGTGGGGGAAGCGAGGCGGCTACTCGGTTCCTTCCGGCTGGTCACCGTCACCGGCGTGGGTGGCGTCGGAAAAACCAGGCTCGCGGCGCGTATCGCCGCGGATGCTCGGCGAGCATTCACTGACGGAGTGTGGTTCATCGAGCTCGGTGGTTGCTATTCGGGTCAACGGCTAGCGGCTGCGGTGGCCGGCGCCCTGGGACTGGACGTCGATCTCTCCGACGCCTCCTTCGAAGATATCGTCGATTTTCTTTGTACCCGGCAGGTACTTCTCGTACTGGACGGCTGTGAGCACCGGGTTGGGGAAGTCGCAGTTGCCACGGCACGACTGCTACGCCGATGTCCCGATCTACGAATTCTGGTGACGAGCCGGGAGTTGCTGGGGATCGGCGGAGAGGCGACATTTGCCCTGCTGCCCTTTCCTGTTTCGAATGGACAGGTTTCGCGCTCGCAGAAGGGTGTGCCTGACCATGACGCGGTGAAGCTCTTCACCGAACGCGCGTGCGCTGTCGTGCCCGGATTCACTTTGACCGCGAGCAATAAGGCTGTCGTGACGAAGATCTGTGAACGTCTCGATGGCCTCCCGCTCGCAATCGAGTTCGCGGCTGCTCGGTTGCGAGTGATGTCGGCGGAGCAGGTGTTGCAGAACCTGAGCAGTCGGTATCGGTTTCTAAACATCGGTAGTCGGGAGGAGCCCCCCCGACAGCGGAGCTTGCAAGCGTGCATCGACTGGAGCTACGAGCTGTGCACTCCTCGCGAACGCATGGCGTGGAGATCGCTTTCGGTATTCGCCGGCGGCTTCGAATTGGACGCCGCGGAGGTGATGTGTGATGCCGACCTCGCTGCTGACGAGTTGCTGGATGTGGTGACCGGACTGGTGAACAAGTCGATTCTTCTCGCGGAGGAATCGGACGGACTGATGCGGTACCGATTCATCGAGACACTGCGCGAGTACGGCCTCGACAGGTTACGCGAGAGCGGCGAGTACATGATGCTGAAACGGCGGCATCGAGACTGGTGCGCGCGGTTGGCACTGACTGCAGATACCGACTGGATAAGCTCCCGGCAGGCGGAGTGGATACACCGGCTCGATCGCGAGCGACCGAACCTGCGCGAGGCGATGACTTACTGCCTGTCCGATCCGAGCGAGTCGCCACTCGGGCTCCAGATGGCCAATTCGATGAGTCGGTTCTGGACGTCCCGGGGTCTGCTCCGCGAAGGAAGGCGTTGGCTGAGCCGAGCACGATCCTGTCAGCTCGAACGCTCCTCCACTGCGATTATCACTGCGCTGTGCGCTGAAGCGATCCTGGCCGGAATGGAGGGTGACACAACGAGTTCGGCCGCGCTGGTGGAGCGGGCATGCCGAGACGCCGTCGGCTTCTCGGATCCCGCTGTGGATCAGGTGGTCACCCACGCCGAGGGCGAACTGGCACTCCTGAACGGGAACGCACTTCTGGCCGCCGCGTGCTTCGAGAGAGCGCTGGACGCCACGCCGACTGGCAACCTCGACATCAGGCTCCGGGCATTACTCGGTCTGGGACATGCCTCCCGGCTCCGCGGAGACACCGCACGGGCGATTGCCTGCTATGAGGAGGCTCTGGCGGTCACCGAGGCATTCGGTGAATCCGTGTATCGCGCGCACGTGCTCACGGCACTCGCGTCCGAGGTCTGGCACGATCAACCTCGCCGCGCAGAACAGATGTTGAACCGCGGGCTCCGACTGAGCCGGCGGGTCGGCAGCCCCATCGCTGCGGCCGGCTGTCTCGAGCGGTCCGCATGGATCGCCTCCGCTCAAAGACGCACCCAGCACGCGGCGGTACTGCTCGGTGCGGCCGAAAGGCTGCGACAGTCTGCGGGTCATCCCGCACGCGACCTGCGCAACGTGCACGCCGACCACCGGAAACAGCTCCGTTGCGAGCTCGGTGACCGGAGCTTGACGGCAGCAGTCCGGCGCGGTCATGGTCTGGCGTTGTCCGACGCTGTCGCCTACGCGCTGGGAGAAAAAGCGGGCAGTGACGAGTCGGCGAAGTCAGGCTCGAACGGGGACTTGACGGCACGCGAGCAGCAAGTCGCCGGCCTGGTGGCACACGGCATGACCAACAGGGAGATCGCGGAAAAGCTGGTCATCTCCCCACGAACGGCCCAGGGGCACGTCGAACATATCCTCGCCAAGCTCAGATTCACGTCGCGAGCCCAAATCGCGGCGTGGGCTATCGAGCAGAACACGGTGTGACGAGCGAAAATCGCGAGTGCAGACGCCTCTGGGTGCTGGTCGAGCGAGCCCGATCACGGTCTCTGCTCGTGGGCGGACGGGCCTGCCGGGTGGTCGTGGGACCATTCCGCGCTGACCTCGCGTAAAACCTGAATGAGTTTGCGCACCGCGGGCGACGGTTGTGTGTCCGCCCTCCTGATCATGCACACGGTCAGTCGCGGCGGAGCCCAGTCCGTTGTCGGAGTGACGACGTCGTCGGCGCAGTGGTCGCGCAGCGCATACCGGGGCAGCATGGCGATACCCACCCGGGCCCCTACCATGAGCAGGCTGGTGTGCGGGTTAGTCGTCTCGTAGACGATGTCCTGTGCCGGCGGCGCGAAGGTGGAATCCACCAACTCCCGCAGGGCATAGCCGTGCGTGGAGACCACCCAGGATTGGCCGGCCAGGTCCTGCATTGTCACCACAGGCTTGTCGGCCAGGGGATGTCGCCGGGAGACGCACAGTACGACGTCATCGCTGATGAGATCGGTCGCCGTGAGGTTGGTGTCGGCGGCCGAATCACCGGTGTTCACGACCAGTCCCAGATCGAGTTCGCCACTGGTGACGCTCTCGCGTACGGCCTTCGAACCCGATTCCCACACCGAGAAGCGCACGTTGGGGAACGAATTCCGGTAGAGGGGAACTACTTTCGGCAGGAGAATCTGACTGGCTGTGGTGACTGCGCCCAGGCGCACGCTGCCGCTGCGCAGTCCGTTGATCAGCCCCGCCTCCTCGCGAAGCGCACGATTGGCCTGCAACACCTGCCGGATGTGCGGAAGCAGAATCCGGGCCTCGGCGCTGGGGAGAACCCCGTTGGCGCGCCGGATCAGCAGGACGACGTTGAGGTCCTCCTCGAGTCGCCGGATCTGCTGACTGAGAGTCGGCTGCCCGACGCCCACCTCCTGAGCAGCCTTGCGCAGCGAACCGAGGCGGATCGCCGCCTCCAGGTAGCGCATCTGTTCCGATCGCATGGAGGAACACTAAGCCTTGGTGATCGATGATGGCAATCACGGTGGTTGCCAGTGCACACTTCCTTCCATCAGTTAGCCGGATCACACTGGGAGGGAATCGAGAGCCCACCTACGGGCCCCAAATAAAGGAGACGCGATGTCCCGCGCCACTGAGAGCGCCGCAATGCCATGGCTGCGTGAGGTCGGCCTTGCGACCCCCGAGTTGGTCGTCGTGACGGATGAGCGAGATGTCGTGACGGATGAGCCTGCGTTCGGACCGCCATGGGTGGTGAAGCCCGACGTCGCCGGTAGCGGCAAAGGCCTCGCCGGCCTCGTGCACATCTGCAGGTCCCAGGACGAGCTGGCGTCCGCCGTCACCGCGACCCTGTGGAGTGGTGCGCCCGCAGTGGTCGACGAGTACATAGAAGGCGACGAGTGCTACCTGTCCATCACCTTGGACGAGAACGCACGCGGGGCCGTTGTGCGGGTCAGCGCCACGGGCGGTGTCGGGTTCGACGCGCTCGAGGCGGCAGCCGTGACGGTCGGACTCATGCAGGGCATCAACGACGAGACGGTCACTGACCTGTTGGACCGGGCCGCCGTGACCGATCTCGAGCTCCGCTCCGCGCTGACCAGTGCACTGCTGGTCCTGTGGACCGCCTTCTGCGACGCGGAGGCCGTCCTCATCGAGGTCAACCCGTTCCGCTGGGACGGTCAGCGACTGGTCGCCGTCGGTGTGGCGGTCGAATTCGACCCTCACGGTCACCCCACCGCACAGGCAGTTCGCCCGTCGGTCCTCGTCGATCCCGACGCTGTCGTGGACCGCGCACCCACCCCACGCGAGCTGGCAGTCCGCGAGGCCGATGCCGCCGAACCGAACAGGGCGGGCATCAAGTTCTTCGAACTGGACGGCGATGTCGCCTGCATGATCACCGGCGGCGGTGCGGGGCTTCTCGCCCTGGACTACCTGACCGACCTTGGTATCCGTCCCGCCTGCTACCTCGACGCCTCGCCGGGTGCCGGTAGCGCGAAGCTGCAGACACTGTTCAGTTCGGCACTCTCGGTCCCCGGACTTCGCGGGGTGCTCTTCGGCGGCGCCGTGCTCAGTCTCGCCGATGCCCGCGACGTCGCCCTCGAGCTTGCTGTGGCCGCGGATCGGGCCGGATTCGACTCGACACGGGTGCCGACCGTCGTCCGGCTGGCCGGCCCACACGAGGCCGAGGCGCACGCGCTCCTCCGTCAGCGCCTGCCCGGCGCCCTCGTCCTCGATCGCGCCGCCTCACTCGAAGACGCATGTGACCTACTGCAGACCGCCATGGAGCAGTCGTCGCAGGAACTGGAAGGACTCGTCCGATGATTCGTGAGCTTCTCGAGGCCCGTTCGGGTCTTCTCGTGCAAGGCATCACCGGCAGGCAGGGGCAGCTGGAAACGCGGTGGATGCTTGATTCCGGTGTCGACGTGGCCGCCGGTGTCACCCCCGGTAAGGGTGGTTCGGCGGTGCACGGCGTGCCGGTCTTCGACACCGTCGCCGAGGCAGTTGCGGCGACCGGTGCGTCGGTGGCGATGAGTTACGCGCCGCCGCATGCTGCCGCGGATGCGGTCGTCGAAGCCGCCCAGGCGGGCATCGAATTGATCGTGGTCAGCTCGGAGAACATCCCGCAGCATCGCTGGCTCCGGGCGCTCGAAATCGCGCGAGAGCAGCATTGCCGCGTGATCGGCCCGAACTCCCAGGGTGTCGTCGTCCCCGGCGTGGGCAGGATCGGCTGCCCCGGCGGCAACGAACCGTGGCAGCGATTCGCGCCCGGTTCGGTGGGCATCGTCTCTCGCAGCGGCGGTATGGCCTCCGAACTGGCGATGCTGATGCGCAACTGGGGATGCGGCACCAGCTTGCAGATGTCCATCGGCGGCACCCCCGCGGTTGGAACCACCCTCACCGACGGTGTCGAACTCGCCGCATGTGACCCGAACACCCGCGCTGTGGTGGTGTTCGGCGAACCGTCGAGTACCCAGGAGATCGACCTGGCGGCCGCGGTGGCGGACGGACGAATCGATATTCCGGTCATCGCGATGGTGGCCGGGCGCGCCGGCGATTCCCTCCCGACGGCGCTGCCGTTCGGGCACGCACCCCGCGGCGCCGACGGACCGACCGTGCAGGACAAATTGACCGCTCTTGCCGACGCCGGTGTCCTCGTGGCCCGCTCCACCCACCACGTCCGCGCCCACCTCGCAGACGTACTACCGGCCGCGGCGCTTCACTGACCGGTGTCCAGACAGACAGGAAACTTGCTGTGACCCAGATCGAATCCCGAGCGGCCGCCCCGGCTCTGACCGTGGGCACCAGTGCCGCGGATAGTACCGGCCGGCCGTGGTTCGAAGCGGAAATAGCCAAGCGCCGTGAGTTCGCTCTGGCGATGGGCGGCCCGGACAAGATCGAGCGCCAACACGCGCGCGGCCGACTGACAGCGCGCGAACGCATCGAACGGCTGGTCGACGACGGATCGTGGCGCGAGATCGGCATGATGACCGGATCGGCCCGCTACGACGAACGCGGGCAGCTGATCTCGGTCGAGCCGTCGAATGTCGTGTGTGGGCAGGCGAAGATCGACGGTCGGGACGTCATTGTCGTGGCCGAGGACTTCACCGTCCGAGGGGGATCATCGGAGGCGACCAACCCCGAGAAATGGCAGTACGTAGAGCGTTTGGCATTGACGTACCGGTGGCCGGTGATCCGGCTGGTCGAGACCGCCGGCGGTAGCGTCAACCTCCTCGAGCAGATGTCCGCCACCAAGATCCCCGGGTACCCGCACTGGCCGATGGTGGAGTTGCTGGCCACGGTTCCCGTCGTCGGCGTCGCGCTCGGCGCAGCCGCAGGCCTCGGCGCTGTGCGGGTATGCGCGAGTCATCTGTCGATCATGACTGCCGAGGGTTCATACCTGTTCGCGGGTGGACCCGCAGTCGTGAAGAAGGCGGTGGGCGAGGACGTCACCAACGCCGAGCTCGGCGGCGCGGGTGTGCATGCGCGTGCATCGGGTGTCGTCGACAACGAGGCGGCCGACGAATTCGAGGCCCTCGAGCACGTCGTCCGATTCCTGTCGTACCTTCCGTCGAGCGTTCACGAGCTCCCCCCGGTGAGGGCCTGCGCCGATCCGGTGGATCGTCGTGACGAGGCCCTGTCCACGACCATCCCGGAAATCAAGCAGTACTCGTACGACATGCGCACGCTGCTGGCTTCGGTCTTCGACGGCGGCAGCCTGTTCGAGATCGGGCGGTACTTCGGACAGTCTCAGATCACGATGCTCGCCCGTCTCGATGGTCACGCCGTGGCGGTCCTCGCGAACGATCCCATGTGGCTCGGCGGATCGTTGACCGTCGACTCCGCCGAGAAGATCACCCGGTTCGTCGACATGGCCGACACATTCCACCTGCCGGTGGTGAACCTCATCGACCAGCCCGGCACCTTCGTCGGCACCGATGCCGAGCAGAAGGGCACCCTCCGCAAGGGGATCAGGACGGCCATGGCCCTCGAACAGGCGTCCGTCCCCTGGCTCTCGCTGTTCGTGCGCCGAGCCTACGGACTGGCCGGCGCCGCCTACGGGCCGATGGGTGGGGGCAGTATCAACCGGCGTCTGGCCTGGCCGACGGCGCACTGGGGATCGATCCCCATCGAGGGCGGCGTCGAGGCCGCCTACCGCCGCCAACTCGCCGAATGTGACGACCCGGACGCGCTCCGCAGGGAACTCTATGCCCGATTCCAACCCGTGGAGAACCCGTTCCGAACCGCGGAAAGGTTCGGAATCCAGGACGTCATCGATCCCCGCGACACCCGTCCGATGCTGTGCGAATGGGTACGTCAGGCCTACCGCATCCTGCCCGACCAGCTCGGCACCACCGCACGCACCATGCGGGCCTGACCGACACCTCATCGCGAACGCCACCTACCAGGAACGGAACATGAACCTCCAGCACGCAGACGTCCGACGCATCCTCGAACTACTGGACACCGCAGAGCATCTCGATTCACTCGATCTCCGGATCGGTGAGGTCATCCTGCAGGCACGCAAACCAGGGGCCGCACCGATGAGTGCACTGCCGGTCGAGCCCCTGGCAACCGCCCCCGCCCCTGAAATCTCCGCGACCCCGGTCACGGCACCGGCCGTGACTACGCCGGCGCCCGCGTCGGTCGCTCGGACGGCCACCCCGGTCACCGTGAGCAGCCCGGCACCTTCCGACGTTCCGGAGCACATGATCGCGATCCGGGCACCCATGCCGGGCACGTTCTTCCGCACGCCGGCACCGACTCAACCGCCGTTCGTGAACGAGGGGCAGCAGATCGAGGCGTCGGCGACCCTGTGCCTGATCGAGGTGATGAAGATGTTCAACACGGTCTCGTCCCAGTCGGCGGGCCGAGTGCACTCGATCCTCGTCGAGCACGGTCAGGCCGTTGAGCACAACCAGATCCTGATGATCGTCGATCCCACCGAGGCGGAGGCCGCAGCATGACCGGCGACATCCCCGTCGTTCGGCACGACATCCGGAGGGTATTCGTCGCCAACCGGGGCGAGATCGCGGTCCGCATTATCCGGGCCTGCCGTTCACTCGGCATCGAGACGGTGGTCGGGGTATCCGAGGCGGACGTCGACAGCCTGGCCGCGCGGGTGGCCGACGAGATCGTCGTCCTCGGCCCGCCGCAGCCGACCCACAGCTACCTCCGCGCGGACCTGCTGATCCGGGCAGCGAAGCGGACCCGTTGCGACGCGGTCCATCCCGGCTACGGATTCCTCTCGGAGCGAGCGTCATTCGCCCGCGCCTGCGGTGACGCCGGCCTGATCTTCATCGGCCCGACACCCGAGTCGATCGACAGCATGGGCGACAAGATCACAGCCGTGGGACTGGCCGCGGAGGCGGGGGTCCCTTGTGTTCCCGGTTCCGGGGCGGTGTCCGATCCGGACGAGGCTCTGACAATCGCCACCCAGATCGGATTCCCGGTGCTGATCAAGGCCACCGCGGGCGGCGGGGGCCGCGGCATGCGGGTCGTAGCGTCGGCCGACGAACTTCCCGACGCGTTCGCATCCGCATCATCGGAAGCGCAGTCGGCCTTCGGCGACCCGACGCTGTACGTCGAGAAGTTCATCGAACGCGCACGGCATATCGAGATCCAGATCATCGGGGATCAGTTCGGCAACGTCGTCCACCTCGGTGAGCGAGAGTGTTCGACGCAGCGGCGGCATCAAAAGCTGATCGAAGAGGCCCCTTCACCAGTACTGGGAGAGAACGAGCGGGCAGCCATGGGCGAGAGCGCGGTCCGCCTCGCACAGAACGTGGACTACGTCGGTGCGGGCACCGTCGAGTTCGTGGTCGACGACCGCGACAACAGCTATTACTTCCTGGAGATGAACACCCGTATCCAGGTCGAACACCCCGTCACCGAGATGATCAGCGGGCGTGACCTGGTGGCCGAGCAGATCCGTATCGCCTCCGGGCTGCCGCTGTCCTTCACGCAGGACGACATCGTCCTGAACGGCCACGCCATCGAGTGCCGCATCAACGCCGAAGACCCCGACCGGGGCTTCTTCCCCAGTCCCGGGACGGTCGCGCAATGGGCACCGCCGAGCGGGCCCGGCGTTCGGGTCGACACCCATTGCTACCCGGGATACACGGTCTCGCCGTATTACGACTCACTTCTCGCGAAGATTATCGTGCACGCCCCCACCCGAGCCGAAGCGATCGAGAAGATGAGCGCCGCATTGTCCGAGTTGACGGTCTCCGGCCTCACGACCACCTCAGCCTTCCACCATGCGGTGCTCGCCCACCCACACTTCCGCGACGGATCGGTGACCACTAGATGGGTCGAGGACACCTTCCTTCGCCAGTCCCTCACCGAGGCGGGAGCATCGGCATGAGCAACCATCAGATCAGCTTCACCGACACCAGCCTGACCGACGGCCAGAGCGCCGTCTGGGCGGGAGCTATGGACAATCGGATGCTTCTCGCCCCGGCGAATGCGTTGTCGTCCAGTGGACTCGCCGCAGTCGAGGTGCTCAGTCCCGCGGTCCTGGACGAATGCCTCGCCCGCAACGAACATCCTCTGCAGCGAGTGGAACTCGCCTCTCGGCGCTACGGTTCCGTGCCATTGCGCGCCACCGTCAACCTGCTGACCGAGCACGGATGCCCAGGCGCCGACGTCCTCGGCCCCACGGCGCTCGACGGCTGGCTGACGGCACTGGCAGCGGCGGGCCTGCAGCAGGTGGTCCTGCTCGATCCGCTGCTGGACCTGGTCCGCCTCAAGGCCGCTCTGGAGTCGGCCACCACCGCGGGCCTGACGGGCATCGCCGCCCTGCCCTACACGGCCGATGACGGTGTACCGGACGACACCTATGCAGAGCGTGCGGCATCGCTCGTCGCTGCCGGTGCCGCCCGGGTGATGCTGCGAGACGAGAGCGGAGTCCTGACACCGGACCGGGCGCACACCCTTCTTCCCGCACTGGCCGAGGCCCTCGGTGACACTCCGCTCGACCTGCACACCCGATGCCACACCGCGCTCGGGACCGTCGTCGCCCTCGAGGCCGGCCGGCTCGGCGTCCGCGGCATCGACACCGCACTGCCCTCGGTGGCCAACGGGCCCTCCCTTCCGTCGCTGCCGTCCTTGATCCGCGTCCTGCGACACGACGAGCACTACCAGGATCTGCCCGTCCTCGATGCTCTGTTGTCCGCCGACGCGATCCTCGCCGAGATCGCCGATCAGGAAGGTTTTCCCGCGGCAACCCCGTGGCCGTTCGATCTGGCTGCGTACGTCCATCAGCTGCCGGGCGCGGTGGCGGCCGACGTGCACCGTGCCCTGCGCGAGCGCGGGCGTTGGGCCGACCTGCACCAGTTCGCCGCCGAATGTGCGGTCGTGCGCCGCGAGATGGGCTCGCCGCCGATGGTGGCTCCCTTCGCCCGGGCGATCGCCGAGCAGGCGATGTGCCATTTCGACGGCGAGCAACGGTACGAGAGCCTGCGGCCGGTGCTGCGCCGATTGCTGCAGGGCGTGTACGGCACGGTTACCGGTGACCTTCGCAAAGACCTCCAGGCCAGGGTCGGATCGATACTGTCATCGGAAATCGTCTCGCCAATGCTCGGCTCGGGTATCGGAACCGATGAGGACGTCCTGCTCGCCTGGGTCGCCGGAGTCCCGGTGGCCGGTGTCCCGCGCCGCGACGACGAGGTGACGCCGTACGAACCGCTGACACCGTACGAAAGCCTCACTCGCGGCCTTCTCGAGCGCGCCGGCCGCTATGCCACGCTGACGGTGCGTGCGCCCGGTATCCACATCCACCTGCAACAAGAAGGGTGAACCCTGTGCTTGCCAACCTTCGAACCCTTGTCGAGGCCGACCACGCCCGAACAGGTCAGCGCCGGACAATCACCCTGACCGACGGAACACTCCGGGATGCGCATCAATGCCTGTGGGCGACCCGGATGCGCACCGAACACATGTTGCCCATTGCGAACAAGATCGCCGACGCGGGCTTCGGCTCCGTCGAGGCCATCGCGATGGTCGGCTTCGACGCGG
Source organism: Rhodococcus sp. MSC1_016 (assembly GCF_023667485.2). Lineage (NCBI taxonomy): Bacteria > Bacillati > Actinomycetota > Actinomycetes > Mycobacteriales > Nocardiaceae > Rhodococcus > Rhodococcus sp. MSC1_016. The sequence goes on along the minus strand of NZ_JAMOZI020000001.1, from coordinate 1,890,688 downwards.
GAGTCCTTTTCTTGCAGCAAGACCCGTTCGAACGGGTGCGGCTGCTCGGTGACCGGATCACGACAACTCCCCTCCGCGCAGCCATCCGCAGCAATTTGCTGCACGGCTTCTACCCGCAACCGGACGACATCAACGAGCTGTTCGTCGAGCGGATGTTCGTCAACGGCATCCGTGACTTCGCGGTCCTCGACTCCCTGCACTCGTGGGACAACGTCGCACCCGGGATCCGCGTCGCGAAGCGGCTCGGTGCGAAGGTCACGATCGCCCTCGTATACAACCTCGCACCGGGATACGACGACGACTTCTACGTCCGTCAGGCCAGGGAGGTCATCGACCGGTTCGGCGTGGACACGATCTGCCTCGCCGACGCCGGCGGCAGCCTGACCGTCGAACGCACCCGGACCCTGGTACCGGCCCTGCGGGCCGCGATCGGCGACACCCGGCTGGAGCTGAACACGCACTGCTTGACCGGGATGGGCCCGCAGGTCGCGCTCGAGGCGGCCGTGTACGGCGCAGATCAAATCCTGACCGCCATCGATCCGCTGGCCAACGGCAACTCGCTGCCTTCGGCTCAGATGATGGCCCGGGATCTGCGCGCCCTCGGGTTCGATGTCGAGGTCGACGACCGGTCACTCGACGAGGTCGGCGACTACCTGGGCAAGCTCGCCGCACAACTGGACTACCCCGTCGGAGTCCCCGCAGAGTACGACCCCACCAACTACCAGACGCAGTACGCCGGCGGCGCCATGTCGAATCTCGAGGCGCAGCTGAAAGCCGCCGGAATCGCCGACAGACTGCCGGCGGTGATCGAGGAGATCGGGCGGGTCCGTGAGGAATTGGGTTCCCCGGTCATGGCCACACCGTTCCCGGCCATCGTCGCCGCCCAAGCGGTCATGAACGTCCTGAACCCCGAGCGCTACTCCGTGGTGCCGGACGAGGTGAAGAAGTACGTGTGCGGATACTTCGGTGCGCTGCCGCTGCCCGTCGACGACAACGTCAAGGACCTCGTGATGAACAACGGGTCGCGCGACATCTCAGAGACACCGCCGCACCTCGACCCGATCCTGCCGGAACTACGCAGGCGGCACGGGCACCTCTCGCCCGACGAGATGATCCTGCGATACATGTACGGCGATGAGAAGATCGACGCACTTGTCCCGGTCGAGGACACCTTCAGCGTCGAGCAGTCGGTCGTCGAACTGATAGCAGGACTGCGGCGGATGCGGACCAAGCACAACGTGCGCCTGGTCGCACCCGGAATCGAACTGCGGGCCAATGGCTGACACCACGCTGCGCCCGGAGCCGCGCTCCGCACGCGAGACCGCGCTACGTCCGGAACCGCGCCCGACCACCGAGACCGCGGCGTACTGGCACGCCGCCCGCGAGGAACGCCTCACGATACAGCGCTGTGAGCGGTGCGGGCGGCACCAGTTCTACCCCCGCGCCTTCTGCACGGCCTGCCTCTCCGAGGACCTCGAATGGGTGGACTCGGCAGGTGCGGGGAGCATCTACACCTTCACGATCTGCCGCGTACCGGCCCATCCCTCGATGGCGGACAAGGTTCCCTATGCAGTGGCCGTCATCGAGCTCGACGAGGGCGTGCGCCTGCTGACCAACATCGTGGACTGCCCGATCGACCGCATCCGCATCGGGGCTCGCGTCGAACTGCGTTTCGAACGGATCAGCACTACCACGGTTCTTCCCCAATTCACTCTGACAGATCGGGACGGCCGATGATCACCGACTACTTCGACTCAGGTGCCGCACGATTCCCGGAGCGAACGTTCCTGCAATCGGAGACAGTGCGGCTGAGCTACCAGGACGTCGTGACCACGTCGCACGCGATCGCACACGGGCTGACCCGGGAAGGATTGGGGACCAGAAGGATCGGCATACTCTCCCCCAACCACCCCGACAGCTTCGTCGCGATGCTCGGCGTCCTGCGCGCGGGCGCCACCTATGTGCCGCTCAACGCCCGCGACCAGATCGCAGACCTGATTTGGTTCATGCGATTCACCAAGGTCTCGGCGTTGATCTACCACGAACAGTACCTCCCCCACATCGACCGGATTCGGGCCGAAGTACCCACGCTCACAGCCTGTATCGCGTTCGACGAGCACACCGCACCCGGACTCAGCACCGAGGCCTGGCGGCGGATTCACAGTGGACAAACGTGCGAGACCCGTCGAGACCTCGACGACATCGCGCTGATCAAGTCCTCCGGCGGCACCACCGGCCGGCCCAAGGCGATCATGCAGAGCCACCGCTGCCTGCTCTCCGCCTACCGGATCGCCAACCAGTTCACCGCACCCGCGAAGGATCCGGTGCACCTGGTGGTGGCACCGCTGACCCACGCCGCCGGCGCGACGGCAATGGGGCTCTCCGCCTTCGGCACCCGCAACGTGATCGCGCCGTCGACCGATCCCGCGACCATCCTCGAACTGATCGAACGAGAGCACGTCACCCACATCTTCCTGCCGCCGACCATGATCTACCGGATCCTGGCGCACCCGAACGCCCAGACCCGCGACTGCTCCTCCCTCGAATACGTCATCTACGGCGCCGCCCCCATGTCCGTCGACAAACTTCGCGAAGGACTGGCACTGTGGGGTCAGGTGTTCGTCCAGTTCTACGGCCAATCCGAGGCACCGGGCGTGATCACCTGCCTGTCTCGGCAGGACCACTACCTGGGCGACGATTCCGCGGCAGTGAAACATCTCGCGTCGGCCGGCAGGCCTACCGGGGCGTGTGAGGTGGTACTGATGGACGAGGCCGGCAACGTCGTCCCCGCCGGTGAGCGCGGGGAGATCGTCGTCCGCGGTGAGCTGGTCTGTCCCGGGTACCTGGACAACCCCGAGGCCGACGCCGAAGCCCGGCGGTTCGGCTGGCACCACACCGGAGACATCGGGGTCTTCGACGAGAGCGGCTACCTGTACGTCGTCGATCGCACGAAGGACGTGGTGATCTCCGGGGGTTTCAACATCTACCCCAGCGAGATCGAACAGCTGATCTGGTCGCATCCCGCCGTGCAGGACTGCGCGGTCGTCGGCGTGCCCGACGAGGACTGGGGTGAGCGGCTCACCGCCGTCATCGAGCTGAAGTCGGACGCCGAGGTCACCGCCGAGAGCATCGTCGAGATGTGCCGGAACCGGTTCGGCAGCATGAAAACACCCAAGCAGGTCGAGTTCTGGCCCACACTCCCGCGCAGCTCGGTCGGCAAGGTCCTCAAAAAAGACGTCCGCGCCCAGCTCGTCACCGCACACACGATGGCGGACTGACAGATGGCGGACAAGAGCACGCTCGCGGGGCGATACGCCATCGTCGGGGTCGGTGAAGCCGGTCTGGGCAAGGCACCTGCAGGGGCCACCGCACTGTCGCTGCAGTGCCAGGCGGCACGCCTCGCACTGCTCGAGGCCGGGCTCGGTCTGGCCGACATCGACGGAGTCTTCGCTCACTGGGACGACCGCGCCAACGCGCTCCTCGTCGCGGAGTACCTGGACATTCACCCCCGGTACGTCGACAACACGGTCGTCGGTGGCCAGTCCAACATCACCCATCTGGTCCACGCGATGGCAGCGATCGAGGCCGGCTTGTGCGAGGTCGCCCTCGTCACCTACGGCAGCACCCAGTATCTGGACAAGAGTCGCGCGCGGGGCGGCGTCTCCCATGATCCACGCTCACCGATGGGCCAGTTCGCGACGCCGTACGGAATGCTCAACCCCGTCGGGTTCTATGCCATGCTTACCCAGCTGTACATGAGCCGCTTCGGTGGCACACCACAGGATCTCGGAGAGGTGGCCCTCGCCGCCCGCCGCTGGGCACAGCTCAATCCGAACGCGGCACGCCAGGAACCTCTGACTATGGAGGACTATCTCGCGTCTCCGATGGTCGCGGATCCGTTGCGTAAGCTCGACATCTGCCAGATCAACGACGGCGCCGGTGCCATGATCCTGACCAGCGCCGACCGTGCCCGCGACCTGGCCCGAAAACCGGTGTCGATCCGCGGTTTCGGTGATACCTACCGACATCACATGACCCCACTCGGTACCGAGGACTGGCTCGACAACGGAGCACTACGCGAAATCGCCGACGACGCACTGGCGATGGCGCAGCTCGACCGCCAGGACATCGACATGGCCCAGATCTACGACGCCTTCACCATCAACGTGCTCGTTGCGCTAGAAGCACTCGGGTTCTGTGAACCAGGTGGTGCCGGCACATTCGTCGGTGGCGGGCGAATAGCTCCCGGCGGGACATTTCCGCTGAACACCTCCGGTGGTGGGCTTTCCTTCAACCATTCCGGTCAGTTCGGAATGCAGCTGATGATCGAGGCCGTCCGTCAGCTGCGCGGCGAATGCGCCGCACGCCAGGTCCCGGATGCGCATACCTGTCTCGTACAGGCCGGGGGAATGGTCATGTCCGCACACATGGTCATGATCCTCGCAACCGACTGATCAATCCCCCGAATTCGGCGACCCTTCGCTCGTAAATGGTCGCTGCCTTCGCCGACCCCGAAAACAACCCTAGGAGGTTCGTCGTGTCTGAAAATACCGTCGCACCAGACGTTCTGGTGACTGCCAACCTGCTCTCTCGTCTGGATCGATTACCGATGACGAGGACAGCCCTACTGACCACAATTCTGGTGACCGTCATCTGGGTTGCGGAGGGCTTCGAGACGGGGGTCATCGGCCCGATCCTGCTGCTCGTCAAGGAGCCATGGGGTCTGTCCGCTCAGGGAACCGCTCAGCTCGGAATCGCATCCACGGCGGGCATCATCGTGGGTGCAGCCCTCGCCGGCCGTGTCATCGACCGCTACGGCCGTAAAGTGGTCCTACTCTGGGGCGTCTCACTGTTCTCGCTGTTCTCCGCACTGTGCGCGGTGTCGGCGGATGTCGGCTGGATCATGGCGATGCGTCTCCTCGGGGGCCTCGCGCTCGGAGCGGTCTTCCCCATTCCGTACCTCATGCTCTCGGAACTGCTCGGGACCCGTTCCCGTGCCAGGATGATCGCGGCGGCGTCTGCCATGCTCGCGCTGAGCTACCTGATTCCTCAGGCCGCTGCTCTTGCCATGGTCGGCCACCTCCCCGTCGATCTGACGTGGCGCATCCTGTTCCTCCTCGGCGCCCTGCCGATCCTGGCGGTGCCCTTCATCTCCCGGTATCTGCCCGAAAGCCCGCGGTGGCTGTTACTGAAGGGGCGTGGAGACGACGCTCGGGAACTCGTCGAGCGGATGGAACGCGAAGCCGGTTACGAGCACGACAACCACATGGTGCATCCCGGGATCGCTGCAATCGTGCAGGCTGAGTACGACGCCGGCACCGAACCAGGTGACAGGCGTAGTGACCTGCTGCGTCGGCCCCTGCTCAGCCGCTTCTTTCTGTGCCTGCTGATCTGCGCCGGCGCAAGTGCCGGCACCTACGTTCTCTTGGTGTACGCCTCGATCATGTACGCGGACATGGGGATGTCCGCCCAGGGAGCTCTGGTCACCACGATCGGAATCATGATCGCCGGCGCGGTGGGGGCGATCTCGGTGGGGCAATGCGCCGACAGACTCGGCCGGAAGAAGACCTTCCTCGTCTACAGCCTCGGCGCCATCTTCGGATTCGGCCTGCTCGCGTTGTCTCACAACATTGCCGTCGCTGTCGTCTGCGGGCTTGTCAGCGCGTTCTTCTGCACCGGCCTGGTGCCCTTCACCAAGCTGTTCACCTCCGAGCAGTTCCCCACCCATGCGAGGGGAACCGCTGCCGGATTCGTGGAAGCCGCGAGCAGGTGCTTCGGTGGAGTCCTCGTCGTCGCGTCGATCCCGTTCATCCAAACCAACCTCGGCACCAGCGCGCCGTTCTGGTTCATCAGCGCCATCTTCGTTCTCTGCCTCGGACCCGTCATGCTGCGCGCCCGTGAAACCAGAGGGATGAGTATTGATCAAGCAGGAGCCGTCTGAAATCCGATCACCATGACATCCTCACCAACCCCGCGGCCGAGGATGTCCGAGCCGGAACAACTCAGCCGTAAGCACTTCAAGACGGGCCGCATGCCGAGCTCAGACCCTTTCATCGATCACTGAATGCTTTTCTATGACAACTACACTCGCGTGAAAGCCCCCCGACGAGCTCGCCGGGCACCTCCGACCGTCCACCCACGAGATCGGACAAAGGTGTCGGTGACCCGCCTGGCAGCAGCACCAGTTGTTGCGGCGGACCGTGCAGGCCCACCGCGCGGGCGGCGCACACCGCGAACGGACTGTCCGGCGGCGCCGCACTGCACCGGATCGACGCCGACAAGATCCGCCTGGTACCCGACAACATCTCGAAGGAGTGGCCCCGACCAACAACCCGCACAAATTCTGACCGGTTTTTCAGAAGACAGATCGTCTCCGCCAGAACATCATCACCGTCCTCGATCCAACCCAAGCGTTCTACCTCCTCCCGCTCGCCGTGTCCTCCTCTCATAGAAATGAACAGTCTCACCATGAGAATCCGCAAAGTCTCTACCACCGCCATCCTGGCGATCGCCGCCGTAAGCATCGCTGCCGGCACTGCGCAGGCCGCCCCCACGACCGCCGAGGCTCCCGCGAACATCCAGAGCGCCCAGCAGGGAGTCGACTGGACCGTCAATCGTGACGGAAACCGTGTCATCGTTCAGACCGCATCCGGAACGTTGGCCACCGAGGGCAACCGCCTGGTGGTCCGTAACGGCCAGGGTGTCGTCGTGGAGTTCGTACCGTTGGCACTCGCAGTCGACGGCGCCGTCCACCCCGTCACCGCGCAGGTTTCGGGCAACACTGCCGCGCTCACCGCCGATACCGATCCCGCCGTCGCGAAACCTGTGCCCAACTACAGTGGGCTTCACGACGTAGATCTTCCTGCTGCAACTCTTGCGGTGCAGCCACCAATCATGTTGACCTCCGCGATCGGCGGCTTCCTCGGTGCCGCTACGGGTCTGGTCGGCGGCTGCGTGCTCGGCGCCGTCGTCGGGGGTGTTGTTTCCGCGCCGGCAGCCCTGCTCTTCGGGGCCGGCCCCCTCGCCGGCTGTATCGGTGGTGCCTTGATGCTCGGCGCCGGTGCCGGGCTTGCGGGCACGGCAATCGGAGGTCTCGGTTCCGCCGTGGCGAATGCACCACAGTTCATGCAACTGCTCAACCAGCCGCCCGCACCCAAGAAATAGTCGTCACGAGAACTCGGGTGGTTCCCACCGACGAACCGGGGTAGGCCTCGGACTTCGCGTGTGATGCAGCGTGGCCATAACGACGACGCTGACGCCTGTTCGAATGTGACGTCGCACCCGTGGAAGGGCCTATGCGCGCTCGGAGGCCGATACCGTCGGAAGGGTATTCGGCTCCCGCCGCGCCCGGCACCGCACCACCGAGTTCTTGGCATTCCGACGCAAGTTCGGCACTGAAGTGCCCGCCGCTCTGGCAGTGCATCTGGGGATCGACAACGCCTGGAAGCACAGACACTCGCAACAAGCCTCTGCTCACATCGCAACTGAACGGATCTTTTGTGACAACTACACCCGCGTCGGGGAACCCCGACGAGCTCGCCGTCCCCCTCGACCTGCTGTTGACCAACGGGACCAGCGGGTTCGCCGCACGCATGCTGCCGAACAGGTCCTGGATCAGGGCGGCCCGAAGTCTGGTCGATCAGCCACACACCCTCACCCTTCGCGGTGGTGCGCTCGTCCGCGAACTGGGCGCGATTGCCGCCGGCACCTCCGACCGCGCACCGGCACGATCAGACAAACGTTTCGGTGACCCAGCCTGGCAACAGAACCCGTTGTTGCGGCGCACCATGCAGGCCTATCTCGCGGCCGCGCACACCGCGAACGCACTGTTCGACGACGCCTCCCTGGACTGGCGTGACGCCGAGAAGATCCGCTTCGTACTCGACAACATCCTCGAAGGGGCCGCCCCGACCAACAACCCGGTCCTGAGCCCCCTGGGATGGAAGGCGATGATCGATACCGGGGGCCTGAGCGCTGTGCGCGGTGTGCGCACCTTCGCCCGCGACATGCTGGCCAGCCCGCGTGTGCCCGCCATGGTCGAACCGGATGCGTTCGCGGTGGGCGAAACCGTGGCCACCACGAAGGGCGCAGTCGTGCTGCAAACCCGGGCCTTCGAGCTGATCCATTACGCACCCCAAACCCCAACGGTGCATTCGACTCCGCTGCTGATCGTTCCCCCGGTCATCAACAAGTACTACATTCTCGATATCGCCCCGGAGCGGAGCCTGATCGAATACCTGGTACGGCAAGGGCAGCAGGTCTTCGCTATTTCGTGGCGCAATCCGCTGGCCCGCCACCGCAATTGGGGAACGGACACATACGGTGCGGCGATCATCGAAGCCCTCGGCACAGTGCAGACCGTCACCGGTTCCGGCAACGCGCACCTGCTGGGAACCTGCTCGGGTGGGATCCTCGCAGCCATGACGGTCGCCCACCTGACCGAGATCGGCCAAGGCGAGCGGGTCGCGGGCCTCACCCTCGCCGTCACCGTCCTGGACCAAACCAGAGCCGGGTTCGCATCGGCGGTCATGAGCGAACGCGCCGCCAGCGCCGCCATCCGCTCGTCCGCATCCAAGGGCTACCTCGACGGCCGCGCGATGACCGAGATCTTCGCCTGGTTACGCCCGACCGACCTGGTGTGGCGTTACTGGGTCAACAACTATGTGCAGGGCCGACGTCCGGCACCGTTCGACGTGCTGTTCTGGAATGCCGACACCACCCGGATGGCCGCAGCGCTGCACCGCGACCTCGTGCTGCTCGGCGTCCGCAACGCGCTCACTGTACCGGGAGCGGTGAGCATGCTCGGCACACCCGTGGATCTGGGGACAATCACCGCCGACGCGTACGTCGTCGGAGGAATCGCAGACCACATCAGCCCGTGGCAATCCACCTACCGCAGCGCCCGCCTGCTCGGCAGCAAGGACAACCGATTCGTGCTCTCGTCGAACGGTCACATCGCCTCGATGGTGAACCCACCGGGTAACCCGCGAGCGTCGTATCGGTTCGGGCAGGCCGACGCGGACACGGCGAACGACTGGATGACGTCCGCGGAGGAGGCCTCCGACTCGTGGTGGCCCGACTACGCGCGGTGGCTCGCCGAACGCAGTGGCCCCGACATCGAGGCACCGGGCACCCTCGGCTCCCGCGAGTACCCACCCCTCGCACCGGCTCCGGGCACATACGTCCATCAGAGCTGACAGCCACTCGAAGGAAGACGATGAGCACTCATCTCGCAGAACCGGCCGATCTACTCGGACTGATCGGACAGACGGTCGGCACCACCGACCTTTACTACCTCACGCAGTCTCAGATCAACCGATTCGCCGACGCCACGGGTGATCATCAGTGGATCCACACCGACATCGCACGCGCAGCACAAGGGCCCTTCGGTGGCACAATCGCGCACGGTTACCTGACATTGGCGCTCACACCACAGGTACTCGCCGAGGTCCTCACCGTCGACGACGTGACGGCCGCCCTCAACTACGGTCTGAACAGGGTACGGTTCCCGGCGCCGGTGCCGGCCGGTTCCCCGATCCGCGCGACGGTGGCCGTGACCGCTGCCCAGCAAAAGCATGGCGGCATCGAGGTGGTGTTCGGGGTCACGTTCACCGTTGACGGTGAACACCGTCCGGCCTGTATCGCCGACGTCGTGGTCTTGTACCGGTGACGGTGACGGAGTTGTTCGGCGACCGTCACCGGTCCGACCCGACGACCCTCGCCGTCGGTTGCCAGCGGATCCGGGTGAACGTACGCCGCGGTACCGGGATACCGCTCGTCCTGTGCAACGGAATCGGCGCCGGACTCGAGGTCCTCGACCCGCTGGTGGCCGAACTCGACCCGAAGACGACGATCGTCCGTTTCGACGTGCCCGGGGCAGGCGGATCCCCGGCATCGCGCCTGCCCTACGGGTTCCCGTACCTCGCGTGGGTGCTGGGACGACTGATCACCACACTCGGATTCGACGTCGTGGACGTGCTTGGATTGTCGTGGGGCGGTGCCCTGGCGCAGCAATTCGCACTGCAGAACCCCCGCCGCTGCCGCCGACTGGTTCTCGTCGCCACAGCATCCGGGGCACTCATGGTGCCGGGTCGTCCGCGGGTCCTGGCGAAAATGCTTACCCCGCGCAGGTTCACCGACCCCGACTACGCCGCATCGATCGCCGGCGAACTATACGGCGGTGCAGCCACCCGCAACCGCGACGACATCACCAAGCTATTCCTGCAGCAACTCCACGCAGGTTCCCGCTCGGGTTACCTCCACCAGCTGCTGGCCGGTGCAGTGTGGACCAGCCTGCCCGTGCTACCCCTGATTCGGCAACAGACTCTGATCGTCGCGGGCACCGACGACCCAATCATTCCAATCGCCAATGCCCGAATCATGAAACGGTTTCTCCCGCACGCCATAGTGCATACGCACGCGGGCGGCCACATCGACCTGGTCACCAACGCGACTGAACTTGCCCCAGTGATCGAAACATTCCGTCATATCTAGAGGAACCTGCCGGTTCGAGTCGTCCTCTGCGGGCTTCACCAATGGGGTATCCAGATGCCTTCGTCCACCCTTCTTCGACTTTGAGGGCCAACCACATCCGCGTCGGCAGACCAGTTGAGGGCACAATCTTCACGCTGATCGCGGTGGTTCTCCTCGAGGAGACTCTCCAACCGACCGGACTCGAAAAGTCCAGTTCACTTACTCTCGTTCGCGGACAATGGTTGGTCCCCACGGTGCTGCTATGGAACGCATTCATGACCAACCTGGCCGCGTTCTATGCAGTTCAGAGTTGGCTCCCAACAATCATTCAGCTCAAGGGCACTCTCCGAGCCTGGCTATTGCCCAAACCGTGTTGACCACCATCGGCGAAGTTGCGGCGGCAACCGTCGTTGGACCCGCGATGGACCGTATCAACGCCTTTCGAGTCCTTGGATCCGTCTACCTGGGTGGTGCAGTCTTTGTGGCGATACTCGGATCGGTTCTGATGGGAACATCCGCCGGGTCGCTCTTGATGGCGGCGTTCCTCACGGGTACCTGTGTCGCAGGTGGACAAATGAGTGTGATCGCGTTGGCAACGGTCGTGTATCCAACAGCGATGCGGCCAACTGGTGTGGGCTGGGCGCTGGGCATCGGTCGACACCCACCGACTCAGTGTGGATGGCGAATACGCTTGTTCTCCCTCACCATCAACGGTGTCGGCGGCGTCGACCAGGTACGCGGCATGACTGGGTGCGCCGGCAAAGCATGGTGTGCATGGGTTTCGCACCAGTTGCGGAAGCGCCGCCAATCGGAGGCATAGACCCTGCCGGCGCCGGGTGCCCGGGATGACGTGACAGCGCCGGCGATTCGTGTGGCTGCCCCGTCGCTCAGGTCCGGCGTCCACCCCAACCGGGCGGACCCGACCACATCCGAGTCCTGATTCGGTTCCACTTCCTTTTCGATTGTCACAAGCCGGACCCTACTGGGGTCACCGACACGGTCGTACGGTAGGAAACGCTGTGGGACCTGCACTCTCAGCGACTCGTGCAGGTCTCTGTCGACGACTCAGCTATTGCACTAGTTCGGCGGCACGTTTGTACAGGTCGATTCCCTTGTCGCTGTCCACGACAAGGCGTGGGGCGTTCGATGACAAGTCCGGGATGACCGAGAGGGTGAGAACCTCCCTGTCGGACAGGTTCGCGGTGTAGCTGACTGTGACTGACTGCTGAGAACCGTCCGGAGTCAACGTGATGATCTGTTTGCCCTTCGCCGGGACCCCATTGAGGTCGACCGGGTCGGGAACACGGAAGAACCCTTCACCTCCGGGCGCCCGCAACGAGCAGAGAAATTGCAGCGGCGCCCAAGACTCCGTCTGCGCGATAGCGTGCACATGATGATCCGAACGAAGGGATCCGGTGCGTGGCGGATGCGGTTGCTGGCACAGATCCGGGCAGGCATCGAAGAAACCCGACTCTCCGTCATCGCTCCCCGGGCGGAACGAGTACTCGAGGAGCCCCGAATCGGCTCGGTCAGCTACCGCTCGCTGCCTGCGAGGTCGAACGTCGGCCGAGCCCGTCCGTCGCCGACAACAAGCGCGGCGACTTCCCAACCAACTCCGCCTACCTGTTTACTCTAACGTCAGTCGGTGCCGCGGAGGTACGCGGCGAAAATGGCATTGAGCGAAACGATCTCGTTGATGGCGGTTCGATAGAACACCAACGACTCCGTGAGAGCAATCAACTCCCCGACGCGGTCCCCGGAGGCGGTCAGGCCCGCTTTGGTGAGGGCTAGCGCAGTCACTTCCCGGGAGATTGCATGCACCTCCGACTCCGATGTCAGCTTCGCTCGAAGGCCTGGAACCTCATCGAACTCGAGGATAAGGGCGTAGCGGGCTCTCATGTCGTCGCGGCGGGATGCGAGAGTCTCGACGAGCCGGGTGAGTAGAGAGGCGAGCTCGTCGACGTCGACTCGGTGTCCGCGGTCGAACGTCGCGTCGAGCGAGGCAGCGAGCTCTTCGGCATCAGCCTTAGAACGTGCTGCAAGCGCGTCGACGATGAGCTCCATCAGCGCGAGCCGCGTCCGTGCATGGTAGGAGGTCGATCCCTGTGGGATCCCCGCCTCGCGGTCAACGGCTCGATGCGTCAGGGCGCGCACACCATTACGGGCGATGATGCGGATTCCGCTCGTGGCGATCACCTCTCGCCGTTCACTGCTACTGGCCACGGAAGACACACCCGGATGCTACAGGTGTAGTGTCTCGATGTATCAAACGCTACACCTGTAGTGGGCTTGCCAGGTTCCGGCCACAAAGACGCGCAGCGCAGACCAGGAGAACAGCGCAATGATGATCGACTTCCTTCCCGACCCGAACCTCTACCCTTTCCAGTCGCGGTGGTTCGATTCGTCAGCTGGCCGGGTGCACTACATCGATGAGGGGACGGGGCCGGCAATCGTTTTTTGCCACGGTTCACCGACATGGAGCTTTCTCTACCGCCACATTGTGACCGGCCTTCGTGATCGGTACCGCTGCATCGCTGTGGACTACCCGGGCTTCGGCCTGTCTGAGCGGCCCATCGACTTCGGCTATACCGTCGCCGAACTCACGACGGTTGTCGGTGAACTGATCGACCACATCGAACTCGACGGCTTCGTCGTCATGGGGCACGACTGGGGCGGTCCGATCGGGCTCGGCGCAGCAACGACACGCGCAGATCGGGTCGCAGGGATCGTGCTGAGCAACACCGTGTTCTGGCCAATCGAGCCGCTGGCGAATCGGGTATTCAGCGTGATCATGAGCAGTGGCCCTATGCAGCGGCGCATCCTCGAGCAGAACCTGCTCGTGGAACAGTTCCTGCTCGGCAAAGCCGGCCCCGCACTGACCGATGCAGAGGCCGCGCACTATCGCATGGTCCAGCCCACGACGGACGCCCGATGTGCGCTCGCGGTCATGCCCCGCCAGATCCGCGCCGCACATCCACTGCTGGAGAAGCTCGCCGACGACGTTCCCGACCACCTCGGGGACAAACCCACCCTGGCGGTATGGGGAATGCGGGACATAGTGTTCCGGCCGAAAGCCTGTATCCCGCAAATTCGCACCTCCTTCACCGACCTCGAGATCGTCGAGCTCCCACACGCCAAGCACTTCATCCAAGAAGACGCCCCCGATCAGATCACCGCAGCGATCATCGAGCGCTTCTCCTGAACGAGGATCACGTTGCGGCCTACAGCCACCGTCCGCGCGATGGGGCGTCGCGCTCTCGCGTGCGACTCGAAAACTGGCAACAACGAGCCGTTCCCATGAAGTCTGGCTTTCCTCGCGTAACCAGCGGTACGGCGACCAGATCATCCCCGCATTCGCAGGGCGGACTTAATCCGGTACCCACCCACCCTGCGCCCAACTTCGTGGTCCCGCACCGTGACAGCGCTTCGGTGAACGCACCCGCCACCGCGACCTTCGACACGGGGCAGGCATAGGTCGGGTTCGCCCGGGAAGTCGGTGTGATCACCGAGCACCGTTGAACCGAGCACCCCGCCGACGTCGGAGCTCGATCGGACAGTCGTACCCTCGACGCGGCGTGAGCGACAGTCTCCATGTGACGCGGTTTGGCCGGATTTCAGAGCGGGTTCCACCATCGGACGAAGTTGTTCCACTCGAGGATCAACGGCCATACGCCCTCCTCGAGTGGATTCGCCAAGAAGAGGTCCGGTAACAGTCCGATCATCACCGACTCCTCTAGAACTGATTCCACCAGGTCGCGAACGAGTTCCACCACGTCCACGGCCACAACGTCACGTTCCCGATGCCTGCAGGAAGGTCGAACACAACACCAATCATGACTACACCTTTCGGGATAACTTCCCGACCGTGCTGTGTATCGGCGCCGCGGCCCTCAGCGCTACACCGGCGACAATTCGCCACAAGGGGCAGAGGCAGCAACCACCCACGCGACCGGGTGTCGTTCGTTCAGGGTGTTGACCTGTGGCGACGACCCTGATGTAAGCATTGGTCGTGAAAGCCGCACCGCCCGCAGGCGTACAGGGTCGCGGTTGACGGCCTGCCACACTCGGATCCACTCCACGAGGTGGGTCGCGCGCACTGCTTCGCTATCGGCATCAGCCCGTCGAGGACGGTGTGCGGGCGATTCGGGTTCGCGTTACAGCAATCCTGTCGGGGTCGCCCGATACCCCCGCGCCGACCACCGGTCTCGCTCCCCGGTGCTCGACGAACTTCGAACGTGTCATATCGTGCCCCGATGAGAACGCCAACACTGCGACGGGATGGAGTGGTTCCGGGGTAACTCCGCAGCCCATTGTCCTGGCTCTGTCCTCCTCAGAGTGCGAGCAGCCGCTGGAAAAACTCGCGGTACCGCTTAAGCGCGAGACGAAGATCCTCCGTCGAGCCCTCTTCGCCCCGAGCCCACTGCTCCTCGAGCCGGGAACGGGCCTCCGAGAATCCGGTGGTGATCCGATCGACGACGTCCGACACGAGACCATCGGCCTTGTGAACACACTCTCTGGGATCATCGACGAAGCCCGACTGAACCTCGTCCCAACGCGAGCGGAGGACCGACAACTCGTCCTCACCAAAAAGTGTCTGATCAGACGCTGATTCGGTCTCCTCGGCGGACGGTTGGGCTTTCTCCGTCGAGCGGACGGGCTCCTCAGTCGACCGCTGGTCCCCAACCGGATAACTAGAGGTGTCAGTGGACCGCTGCTCCTCGACCGGAGAACCAGAGGCGCCCGTGGACCGCTGGGTGCTCTCGGCTGCAGGGCCGGGAGCCTCGGTCGACGATTCGGTTGTTTCGGTCCGCCGTGCGGCTCCCTCACCCGACGTGCCGGGCGCCGTCGTCGGTGATTCCACCCGCCCGGTCGGGCTGGCGCTTTCGGGTTGCTGATCTGGGGTGGTCATGCGCGCGTCTCCTTCGGCTTGTCTTTGTTCTCATCCGTCTCGAGCAACTGCTCGAATAGCGCCCGATAGTGCACGAACGCCTCACGCTGATCCTCGGTACCGACGTCGCCCTGCTCCTGCGCCAGATAAATGCTGTGTGCCCTTCGGTAGTTCTCGACGACCTTCGGGTGATCCACCGAAATGTCGGCCGCCCGCTGATCGAAGTCGTCGATCGGGTAACCACGCTCGCGCATGACCTGGATCACGAGCCGGTCTGCGGCCCCGACCGCACCGGACGGATTGTCGACGAACTCGATCTGCACCGTCCGCCACGAGTCGGCGTACTTCGCACGCGCCTCGGGCGGCAACGAGACGATATCGAGCTTCTCCCGCTTTCGTTCGCGCGCGGCGAGCTCGTCCTCCGCGGCATCGAGGTTGCCGACCTCTCCCACAGTCCGCTCGTACTCGGGACCAAAGCGTCCCCTCAGCCGTTCCGTCCGCTGACCGCTGCTGACCGAGCGGGCAACGATGACCGCCACCACGGCAATCACGACGATAACCGCGATCAAGATCCATCCCCAAACAGGCATTCCTCAGACCTCCTCGTCCCTCGAACGGGAATACCCGCGCGGCTTGTTCGGAAACGCAATTGCGCTGAGTCGGTCGTCGTAAGGCACACGGCGGAGGTCGACTATCGACGTTGACGTCGAACGTGGAGATGCTCGGAATCCGCCGCGGGAGTCGGTATCACCTAAGGGTCGAGGAGCCGCCACCGACCCTGCGGCCGTGGCCCGCCGGGCCCGTGCAGGGTCGTGGTCTCACGCCGTGGTTCCGACGTATCAACAACAATGCGGCTTCGGCTGGGGGTCAGCGGGCTTTGCCGGTGATGATCTACACGAGGTCGTCGCGGCAACGAGGCGGCGGCTTCGTCCCGATCGACTAGCCAGCGCAACACCAGCCCATTCATCCACGTGAGGATGAACCTGGACCTGTTCGGCCGAGGTGGTGACCGAGGCGACCCCGGCTCGGCTCGCGCACAGGTCGAGGAACGCGACGGTTTCAGCGTCCATGGTGCGGTACTGCCGCTGCGCGATCTCACCCGTCGATCGGCTCCTGCACCACGCCCACGTCATCGTGACCAAGGGCAATTCACACCGCCTCCCCGACGCCCTCACCGGCAAAGGAGTGCACCCACTCGACAGACGACGCCGGACCAACGGCACCGGTCACCACCGGTCTTTACGACTACACATCCGGATTGTTGATGTCCACAGATCCGGAGAGCTCATGTCCGCCGGCCCAGGCACCCTCGTGTCCGTTGACAGCGCTTCATCCTGGGCGGTCAGACCAGTGCCGCAGGTGCGGGCCCGGGACCTCGTCTTCCGGGTCCGAGAGTTGCCGAATCCCACAGCTAGACTTGCCGATTCCGATGAACTGCCAGAACGCCGGAAACGCCGACACTGTCCGCATCAAGGCGGTGATCTGCGCTCGCGCGTTGAATCCGCCGTCGGTAAAGAACGTGTAGACGCGGCCGGCCAGGGTCGCGGCGATCGCTTCCCGGGTGAACGCGGTGAGTTCACGCAGCATCCTCGCCGGCAGGTGACAGAGGAGGGTCGGCTCGCTCGCGCGCAGGTCCGGGGGCTCGCGGAGGAAGAAGGAGATCGGGGTTGCGGTGAACCGGCACAGCGCCAGGAACTGCTCCCACGTCGGGTGATGCCCAGCTCCCAGTGATCGACGTCGGGTTCTTTTGTCCCGCAGTCGATATCTATCTTCGGTCCTTCGAGCCCGTTCATGTCGACGGCGGCGGTAGCGCGGTTATCACCTGCGTGCCGGACCGCAGTTCGGCGACGTCGTGCACGACGGCCCGCGCGCGCTCGACATCGGCAGAACCTGCCGCGATCGGACACGGCCGAGGACGCACTCGCCGTCCGAGACGGGCTCAGGGGCCGGTCATCGACCGGCTACCCTTGTCAGTCTTTCTGTGCGGCGCGGCGCGATGGGTCAGACCAAGCTCACTGCAGGAGAATCTTGTGAAGACCGGGGGGTACACGCCCAGGACGGGGCCACATCCGAGTGGATGCGGCCCCGTGGAGGTTTGTCAGACTCCCCGCACGCTCTGGGCCTGCGGACCCTTCTGCCCCTGGCCGACCTCGAACTCGACACGCTGGTTCTCGTCGAGCGACTTGTAGCCGCTGCCCTGAATCTCGGAGAAGTGGACGAAAAGATCAGCTCCGCCATCGTCCGGCGTGATGAATCCGAAGCCCTTTTCACCGTTGAACCACTTCACAACGCCCTGTGCCATGCTTCGTCTCCCTGCAGCAAAGTGCGAGCCGGGACCTCACAGCGAAGCCCCGATCTCATGCATGATCCTGCCAGCATCGGGCACCGTTCACCGGCACGGTGCCACCGAGGACGTCATTACATCGTTCACTGCGGTCACTCGTCCAAGAGACGGGCAGTGAGTTCCGGCATCAGGTGGACGTCAGGCTGCCGGAAGGGGGCTGGCGGGTTCAGGTATGTTTCCGCACATGAGAGCCGCATCGTGGTTGAGCGTGGCGACCGGGGTGCTGTCCGGCGCCGCCGTTGCCGCAGCGTGGCGGAGGGCATACCTTGCCGATCAGGCAAGGCTCGACGCCGAAGCCGAGCGGGACGCGGCATTAGCGCAAGTTGCCGAAATAAGGCGGACTGCCGTGCGGCAGGTATGCCCACGTCCGCAGAACGTCGACTTCCACGTACAACGCATCCGGGGAGCGGTCGACCGGTTCCGGCTTCGGAATGTCGGGGGCGGCACGGTCACGGACGTGCGATTCGTCATCGACCCCGCGGAGGAGCGGAACCGCCGCATTCCGACGCCACACTGGCTACAGGACGAGCCGGTGACCTTGCTGCCGAATCAATGGGCTGACTTCGGTGCGAGCGCTCTCACGCTCGTTGCCGGTTCCTGGCGAATAGTGTTTCCGGCGTTTGTCACCGTCCTCTGCGAAGAAGGCGGTACACCCTTGCGAATAAACCTGCCTACCGCCGGCGAGGCCGAAGACGACTCAATCAGCTGACCACTCGATTCGGCTTTCCGACAGACTGGCGTGGTCGATGCCGCCGTCACCCGACACAGACCAGCACACCCACGACCGCCACTGCAACCAGCGAAGCGCCGCCGCAGATCAACCACGCCCGCGTCGCCAGTTGCCGCCACCGCTCGCACCGCTCGTCCACGTCTACGTCCGAGCCGCTCAGATTCGGATCGGACGCTCGGGACGTCGAGAGGCGGCGAACCTTCGCGTCCGCTCGCGCCGCCACACCGAACGCGACGGGCACCATCAACAGTGCAGCCACCAGTAGAGCCACCATCGCACCCATGCCCGTCCCGAACACTGCCGTTCCTCTCATACCAACAGGCACCGTCACAGGTACCGCGCATTGATCACAGGCCAGGCGGTACCCACAGGCACAACCACGCCGCCGCCGTCAGCTCCATCGCTGCACGGCCACCGCCCCGCGTCTTACTTCGCGACGCCAGGCATCGGCGGGAGACCATGAAGCGCCGCGGGACTACACGCCGGGCATCGGGAACTTCCACACCGCCACCACAATCACGCCCATGATGAGTGCGGCGTAAAGAACGGTGCCAACCACACCGACCCGCAAAGTATTCAGCAGATTCGAGCCCAGGTTCTCGGTGATTCGTGCCATGACATCTCTTCCTCACGTGCAAATATTCTCGACTGCCACATCGACGGTGGCGTACGGCCTACCAGCTACCTTGGACCGTCTTCGACACCTGCACATCGGCCGAACTACCTACACCCATACCCGAAATCAGGTCTGGAGGTTTGGGTCCCGGTATAGGTTGGCAACCCAACATCCCCGAACGCCAGGCTTCTCCGAAGAATTGAGCTGTGTTATACGTCACATGACGGGGGCCTCGAACCTGAGGTCAGTCGTTTCCCACACGTTCTCACGAATAGTCGACATCGCACCTACCGGTCGGTTACTGAGGTGCGCCGAAAATAGTGCAATGGCGTGGGTCACACTCTCTGGACTTCGGGGCGTCGGCTATCGAAAATCATTGTTGCGCTGCTCGTTACTACGTGCAGATTGTCCGTGTAGCGCCCCCGCCCGCTGATATACATCGTTGGCGGGGGCTGCGCTTGGCTGCGCCGCCACATCACACCCTCACCGGGCGATCAGGGGCCCGCCCGCAGTGCGCCAGTGGACGAGGCCGCCGCTCATGTTGACTGCGTCGAATCCGTTCTCCACCAACAGGTTCGCAGCGCCGGCCGAGCGGATTCCGCCCGTGCAGAAAGTGATGAGCAGGCGGTCGTCAGGGAACTCCAGGCACCAATCGAGTAATTCCTCCAGTGGCGCACGCACGGCGCCGGGGATGTGAACCCGATTCCACTCGAACCGGCGTCGGACGTCGACAACGAGCGCGCCATCTTCGACGAGGCGAACCGCCTGCGCGGCGCTGACCGCCGGCGGCCGGTACAGGTAATGTCGAAAACTCATGCGCTGCGAGCCTCCTGCCGCAGGTTGACCATCGTGAGGGGGCCGCTGAGCACGGGCACGAGCGCACCGACGCGGGTCCGGGTCGTCAGACCGCGACCGAGAAGTGCCGTGACAGCGACGGCCAGGTAGAGCGCACCGTGGATCGGACCGAGGATGCGAGCCACCGTGGCGTCGTGCACGGTGCCGAGGTTGATCAGCAACGCCAGGACACTGACGGTCTCGAGCGCCGAGAGCGCCGCAAGAATGCGCAGCAACCCGGTCATACGTAATCCGATCCGGGCCGCACGATCATGAGCACGACGACTACCACCCACAGCAGGTTGAACAGGCCGGTCACCATGCCGAGGCGCCGGAGGTGGTCTCCGTCGCCGGGTGCGGTGAGCGCATGTTGCTGCATTGGGGCGATCTGCAGGGCGAGTAGTCCACCGGCAAGGGCAGTGAGCACCATCGCGACCACCACCCAGACCTCGCTCGTGCGGCCTTGCACGGATGCGAGGACCAGGCCGACGAGGGGGACTGCGAGCGCCAGGACCCCATAGCGGGTGATCCGGTGCAGCACACGGGCGGCGTGGATGCTCCGCTCGACCTGCGTCGCACCACTTGCCGGGGCGGTCACCGGCGCGTATCGGGGGAACAGACTGGTGGTCACCGCGACCGGACCCACGAAGAGGATGCCCGCCACGACATGGACGGAAAGCAACAGCGATTCCATAACCTTCAGCCTAACTGAAGGTTGGTGATGGGGGTCAGTCGGTGGCCGACATCACCCGCAGCATGTGCACCCGCAGGACCTCGGTCAGCTCGGGATGCTGCGCGGCGAACTCCGCGTCGAGTCGGGCAACCACCTCGGCCGCCCGAGCCAGCAGTGATTCCCCCTTCGCCGTGACCCGCAGAGTGGACGCCGCCCCGGCATGCGCAGTCCCGTCGTCGACCAGCCCGGACACGACGAACGCCGCGACCGCCGTGTGAGCGCTCTGCACAGTGATGCGGGACCGCCGAGCGAGCTCGCTGAACGAGATACCCGGCGTTCCGCGAATGTGCCCCAACAACCCGTACCTCCGGGTGGTCAACCCGAGCGGCTTCAACCCCTCGGCGAACGCGGCATCCCACACTCGGCCCACCGTCAGCAGCGCGACCGTGGGACTGAAAGGAGGAAGCTCCGACATGGGAGAAGGCTACCCATCGAACTCGATCGCATTCCGCATGCTCCGTTTCACGCCACGTCGACGAGGTCTTACCGATAATCGCGGTAACGTCTATCCTGTCGAGATGCCCACTCCAACGGTCTTCATCACCGGCGCTGCAGCCGGGATCGGACGTTCCACTGCCCTCGAATTCTCCCGCGCCGGATACCTCGTCGGGGCCTACGACATCGACGCGACGGGCCTCGCCTCGTTGCAGGAGGCGATCACGTCGGCCGGTGGGCGCGTCGTCACGGGCGTTCTGGACGTCACCGACCCCGAGCAGTGGGAGAAGCGCCTGAGAGAGTTCGACGCCGAAGCGGGTGGTCGTCTCGATATCCTCGTCAACAATGCCGGCATTCTGGTCGCGGGCCGGTTCGAGGAAATTCCGCTGGAGGTACACAAGCGGCAGATCGACATCAACGTCAACGGTGTCGTCTACGGAACACACGCCGCCTTCCCCTACCTGAAGGCAACGCCGGGCGCACAGGTGATCAATCTGTGTTCCGCCTCGGCGATCTACGGTCAACCGGAACTCGCCACCTACGGTGCCACCAAGTTCGCCGTGCGCGGCATCACCGAGGCACTCGACCTCGAATGGGCCGAGTACGACATCTCGGTGAAGGCGATGTGGCCGTTGTTCGTCAACACCGCCATGACTGCAGGCGTATCCACGGGCACCACCAACTCGCTCGGTATCAAACTGAGCGCCGACGACGTGTCAGCGAGCATCTTCAAGGCGACTCGTCCCTCGAAGCGGCCGTACCACAAGGTGCATTTCCCGGTGGGCCTGCAATCGAAAGCGCTGTCGTTGGGGTCCCGCTTCTCCCCCGCGTGGCTCACTCGTGAGGTCAACCGCAGACTCAGCCACACCTAGAGTCGCATGCTCGGCGCCGGTTTCCGTTCGACGTGGGAGGTAATCCTCTGCCCGGCCGGAATCCGGCGCGACCACGCGGATCTACCCTACGGAAGTCGGGTAGTGCTACTCATGTTTCGCGCAGAGTCAACCGCCAAACTGGGTTGCATGACACCGACACCGACACCCAGAACGACGACCGCCTTCTTCGTTCAGGCGGGTATCGCCTTCGCCATCAGTTTCGCAGGATCGCTCATCGGAATCGCCTATCTGCCCATCGATCCGTGGCAGCGTGGCTTTCTCTGCATGACGTTGCTGTTCCTGGTGACGAGTACGTTCACGCTCGCCAAGGTGGTGCGTGATCATCAGGAGGCATCGACGGTACGCGTTCGCGTGGACGAGGCGCGGCTCGAGAAGTTGATTGCCGAACACGACCCGTTCAAGACGGTGGCCTGATCGCGCCGAGATGCCGTGCAGTCACCGCACAACACCGGCGGCGACTCGCTATGCTCCGGCGATGCACTCTGCGAGATCGTCGATCGCCGTACGCTCGGTCATTTCACTCTGCGCAGTGATCATCAGCGCGGGAGCCCTTCCCGCGCATGTTTCGGCGCAGCCGCCAAGTTCCGTGAGCACGGCATGTGGTGAGGCACTGACGAAGCCGGAGCTCGCGCGGATCATCGAACTCTCCGACCTGTCGACTCTCCCGGACACCCCGTCACTGGAACGCCTCGAGGACGAGGTGGCCCGTCACGCGGAGATCACCGCCGTTCTTGTGCGCCATCACGATCGGCGCGGACTGTTCTCCCTCGGACTCGACGCGGTGGAACACTCTGCGGTGATGCCTCTGCAGCGCGACCCCACTGCGTTCGCGGATCGCCGGTGGGCACCTGCGATCAGTTCGGATCTGCTGCGCCGGTATCTCCGCAACCTGCATGCCGAGTTCACGGGCACCGCCGTCGAGCCACAGTGGGAGCGGTACTTCTCGCTGTCGAAGCAGTGCTCGCTGAGTCCCGCCCGTGTCGCGATGGTGGGGTACAACGCGCACATCACGATAGATCTGGCACGGGCAGTTGCGTCTTCCGGCACCGCCGCCGATGACATTCCCGACTACTACGAGATCGTCGATTCCATTGCTCGCGACGGCGACACCATCGTCTCCCGTACCAAAGAAATCTACGGTGCCGATCTCGGGCCTCTGTGGCGGTTCTACTTCGTCGGCGAGGGTCTCGATCGCCTGGCCGGATCCGATGTTCCCTCGGATCTTCTCCTACGCGCTGCGGACAGTGGTTACAACACTGTCACTCTCGCCAATGGCTTCGCACTGCAGTCACCCAACTCGGCGCCGGTCGCTGAGGCGGAGATGGCGGCGCTGGCACAGGCAACCGACGCCGCGCTGGAAGTCCTGTCCGATTTCGGTGGGCTCTGACGGGTATCGCCCTCCTCACCCCACTGTCGTGAATTCCCCCGCCGCGGACCATCTCTGCCGTTCGGCGGCGAAGGCGACGGTCTGCCCGGCGCGGAATTCGCTGATCGAATCGGCGTGCGCGCTGAGAAACCGCTCATGATCGGCGAGCGAAAATGTGCCGTCGGTGATGTCGATGCCACCCCCGCGCCCTGCTGCGACGTCGGACCGCAGATCCATCAGTTCCTCCGGTTCCACGGGATACCAGGAGATCCGGTCGAAGAAGCGAAGCAACCATGGAGTTCCGTCCTCGAACGGACCGGACTTCTCGGGGTGGCGGTGGTTCCACACTTGGGTCGTGCGGCCGACGAACTGGTATCCCCCGGGTCCTTCCATTCCGTAGATGCACAGGTACGCCCCGCCGATCCCGACCGCGTTCTCGGGGGTCCAGGTACGTGCCGGGTTGTACTTCGTCGTCACGAGCCGATGACGTGGGTCGAGGGGTGTTGCCACGGGCGCGCCGAGGTAGACATCGCCGAGACCGAGCACCATGTATTCGGCGCCGAACACGGTGTCGAATACGTCGTCGACACTGCTTAGACCGTTCATGCGGCGGATGAATTCGATGTTCCACGGGCACCAGGGGGCGTCGGCGCGAACTCCGTGCATGTACCGCTGGATTGCTTCCCGCGTCGAGGGGTCGTCCCAGGACAGCGGCATCCGAACGGACCGACTCGGAACGACGAGCTCGTTCGCCGCGGGCAATGCGTCCTCCGCGTCACCGAGCAATCCCATGAGCTTGGGAATGGGCAACACATCCGGATCGACCCGGACTTGCAGAGAACGGATCCCCGGGGTGAGGTCCAGAAGGCCGGCCGGCTTCTCGATCTCGAGCCGCTGATGCAGTGCGTGGGCCCGGGCCCGAAGAGCAAGATCCAGGGTCATGTCACCGTATTCGACCAGGACATTGTCGTCGCCGGATCGACGGTAGGTGACGGCGGTGTCACCGTCGCGGCGGGCGATCACGCCGTCGTCGCCGTCACCCGCGGTGGAGAAGACGGAGGAGTGCGCAGCGCGACGGGCAGGACCGAGCGCGCGGGTCGACGCCGTCCTATTTGCTTTGATGGGTACGAATCGCACCGTGTCGCCCGGGGCCAGCTGGCCGAGCTTCCATCGTTCCGCCACGACCACGGTGACCGGGCAGACGAAACCCCCGAGGCTCGGTCCGTCGGGTCCCAACAGGATCGGGGTGTCCCCGGTGAAGTCGAGTGCGCCGACGGAATACGCGTTGTCGTGAATGTTGGACGGGTGCAGTCCCGCCTCGCCGCCGTCGGTCCGGGCCCAGTCGGGTTTCGGACCGATCAGCCGCACCCCTGTGCGGTCCGAATTGAAATGCACCTCGTAATCGGTTCGGTACAACGTGTTGATGTCGGACCGAGTGAAGAATTCGGGAGCGCCGTGTGGCCCTTCGGTGACCGCGATCTCCCAGCGTCGGCACATCGCCGGAACATATTCGGCGGGAACGCCCTTCACGGACCCGTTCGCGTCACCGATTGCGAGGATGTCACCCGGTCGCAGGGTCCGGCCCTGGTGACCGCCGAACTTGCCGAGGGTGAACGTCGAGGCGCTCCCGAGGTAGTCCTCGACCTCGAGACCGCCCTGCACCAGCACGTAGATCCGCAGTCCGGGACCGGACACGGTACCGACGTCGAGAACTCCCCCAGCCGGTACGTGTATGGGGCGCCATTGCGCCGCCAGGTCACCGTCGACGGTGACCGGTGCCGGTGCACCCGTCACACACACCACCGTGTCCTTGTCGAACTGCAGGGCGGGACCTGCCATGGCGCACTCGAGTCCGGCGGCGCCCTCGTCGTTTCCGAGCGCACTGTTGCCGAGCCGGAAGGACAGATCGTCCATGGGGCCCGACGGCGGAACTCCGATGTGCCAGTAGCCGGTCCGGCCCGGAAAGTCCTGCACCGTGGTGAGCATGCCCGGCCGCTGCACGGTGATTTTGCCGGTCATCGCCGGACTCCCGTCGGGCGTGTCACGATCATGCGCACCGGTGTCGGATCGAAACCGTTGCACGGATTGTTGATCTGCGGGCAATTGGACACCAGTACCAGAACATCTCGTTCCGCGCGCAAAGCGAGCCGCTTGCCGGGGGCCGAGAGGCCGTCGACGATCCCCAGTGTCCCGTCCGCCTCGACGGGGACGTTCATGAAAAAGTTGATGTTCGACACGAGGTCGCGCTTGGCTATCCCCCACTTGGAACCCTCGGCGAGAAAGTTCTCCACGCACGCGTGCTGGTGTTTGGTGTGGTGGCCGTAGCGCAGCGTGTTCGATTCTTGCGAACAGGCTCCACCGACGGTGTCGTGGGAGCCGACTTCGTCCGCCACGAGGGTC
Organism: Rhodococcus sp. MSC1_016; assembly: GCF_023667485.2. Classification (NCBI taxonomy): domain Bacteria; kingdom Bacillati; phylum Actinomycetota; class Actinomycetes; order Mycobacteriales; family Nocardiaceae; genus Rhodococcus; species Rhodococcus sp. MSC1_016. Next base: position 1,864,976 of record NZ_JAMOZI020000001.1, on the reverse strand, counting down.
ATCAAGGCGTCGTGGTCGTCGGATCTCAGGACACTTCCGGTGGTGAGGAAGAGATTGCGCTGTGCAGACACGGTCGCGGCCGCCGAGTACCGCTGCCGGTGGTCGTCTGCGGCGTAGACAAGGGTGTCCACGGCCTGATTGCCGTACAGGTCGACGATGGTGAGGACGTCGCCGGCCTCGACGACGGCGGACCACGGCCCGCGGGCGCCGACTTCTTCGTCCAGGACGACCGTACCCGGTACCAGGGCGGCGGTGTCGATGCTGGTGGTCATGCCTGCTCCTGCCCCTGCGACTGCGCGGCAGCCCAGATGTCTTCAGTGTTGAGGAATGCCCGCCGGTATTCCGGCTCGGCTGCTGCGGGTACTTCGAAGCGTCCGCCCGACCACGCGAGTATCTCGAGCGCGGTCGTGTCGAAGGTCGGCGACGGGTCCAGCGGGTGAGCGGTGTTCGCGATCAGGACGACGAGTGGGAGATGCAGAACCAGCTCGACTACTGCGCCCGGTCCCGCCGAACCGATGCTGTTCAGGGAGCCGTCCGCGCCGACTCGTACTCCGTGGAACAACGACAGTGACGGTGGCAGATCACGTCGTTCGAGCCCGTGTTTCGCCGCGGCCACCGTGAAGAGTTCGCGGCCTGCCGGTGACGGTGAATGCAACGAACCGTCACCGTATTTCGCAGCGTTGGACGCGAGCGACGTAGTGCCGCACAGTGCGTCGTGGTGTCCGGACGTGTCGGCGACGACGGTGGCGAGCAACCTGCCTTGATCCGACAGCAGCGGATGTCCTTCACCGATATACGCCTGCCACGGCACTTTGACCGTGTCGGCGACGTTCAACCGCTCCCACGGCGCGTCTGCGCGGAACAGCAGAAGGTGTGCGCAGGCCAACCCCTCCACATCTCGCAGCCGCACACGTGTTCCGCGTTCGAGAACCTTGCTGGTGTAACGGCCGCCTGGAACCGTCTCGGCCCACGTCAGGGCCGCCGGGTCGACATCGGCGGGGGGCGCCGGCCACGCCGATGCCGGGACCACGGGCATCGATCCGGTGACCGCGCCCGCCTGGGCGCGCGCGTGTTCTTTCGCGGCAGTGGTGGTCGAGGTATCCGCTGAGGTCATGTCAGGCTCCGATCGTGACGGGGTTGGGGGTGCTGCGGCCGCGCGGGAAGCACAGAATTCCGAGTGCGATCACAGCGGCGACGGTGACGGGTGCGGCCCACCGCAGAAGCGGGTAGGCACCGCTCGGGTCGAAGACCTCGGCTCGCGGCCACGAGAGGTTCACCACCATGAGGGCGCCGTAGCCGACAGCCAGAATGTTCACGGGTAGGCCGAGTCGTCCCAGCGAGAATAAACTCCGGCCGTCCGCGTCCACCTGCGGGCCACCGTGCGGCCAGCCCTTCAGGCGGCGGACCAGGAGGGGCACCGTGACCATCAGATACGCGAGGTAGATCAGGATGATGCAGACACTCGACAAGGTGGCGAATATTGCGGAGTTTCCGACGTTCACCGCGAGGATCGCGATGCAGACGACACCGATGAGGACGGACGGGGCGATGGGAGTTCCTGTGCGCGCGTTCACCTTCGAGAGCACCTGCGAGGCGGGCAACCGACCGTCGCGGGCCATGGAAAACACCAACCTCGACGCCGCGGTCTGAATGGCGAGTGTGCAGACGAACACGGCGACCGCGACATCGGCCAGAAGCAATGTGCCCCAAGGCGAACTGAGAATCGACGACAACACGTACGGCAGACCCTCCGCGGCGAGGCGTCCGTCGGTCAAGCTCGGAGCCGCCATCAGCGCGCCGATGATCATCAGGCCACCACCGAGCGCCGAGACAGACAGCGCCAGCCGGATCGTGCGCGGGGCCACCCGCCGCGGGTTCCGCGTCTCCTCCGCGAGCTCGCCCGCCGAACCGAACCCGACCATCACGTAGGCGGCCATGAGGCCGGACACGATCCACGCCCAGCCGTAACCGGGGTCGGTGCCCGCCGCACCCGTGTCGAATACGACCTGCGGTCCCCGCTGCGCGTGCGTGAGGAACATACCGACCACAGCGACGACTCCGACGATCTCGCACGTGACACCGATGTTGTTGATGCGCGACATCCAGTTCACACCGATGCAGTTGATAAAGGTGGTGAGTACCAGCAGGACCGATCCGAGCAGGACCGCGTTGGCGGCACCGCTGGCGGACGTCAACGTGCTGTCTTCGCCGATGATCTGGAATCCGCTCCACACGTTCGGAAGCACCACTTGCAGTGCGATCGCCGCGGCCGAGGCCGTAACCATCTGCGCCAGGATCATGAACCAGCCGGCGAACCAGCCCACCACCTCCCCGCCCATCCGGCGCGACCACTGGTAGATGGCACCGGAGATGGGATACCGAGCAGCCAATTCGGCGAAGTTGAGCGCCACCATGAACTGACCGACGAATACCACCGGCCACGTCCAGAAGAACGCCGGTCCGGCGAATCCGAAACCGAGACCGAACAATTGGAAGATCGTCGTGAGGATCGACACGAAGGAGAAACCGGCCGCGAACGAAGCGAACTTCCCCAGTTTCCGGTGCAGTTGCTGCTCGTAGCCGAATTTACCGAGGTCGCCGGAGTCGTCGATTCTCCCGGCCCCGGTCGGAACAGGAGGTGCAAGTACCGGTGCGGACGGCACTTGCGCAGTCCTCGTAGGTGTACTCAAGGGCCTTCTCCTTCGGCGAGAGCAATATCTGTCGATCGATAGTTTTCTCTCGCGCCCGACCGGATGGGTGACGCGGACGTATACAGATCGGCCCCCGCCGTAACAGGATCGTTGCGAACGTTTCGAAGGTATGACGAAAAGCTCACGGCGGGTGTCCACGGTGGCGTGGAAAACCGACCTGACATCATGAGTAGGTGAGCACCGGGCCGGGACGACCGCGACTGACCAGTCAACGCAGGCCGGGTCGGACGACGCCCGAGGAGATACTCGACGCCGCCGGAGAGCTGTTCACCACCAAGGGCTTTGCTGCCACCTCCACGCGCGAGATCGCCGACATGGTGGGCATAAGACAGGCATCGCTTTATCACCACTTCGCCAACAAGGAGGAGATCCTGGTGGCGCTCCTCGAGGAAACAGTGTCGCCCGCGCTCGCCGCCGCCCGAGTCCTCGAGAAGATCGATGCGCCTGCCGTCGTACGCCTGCACGCACTCGCCACCTACGACGTCACCCAGCTCACCGGCACGCGCTGGAATCTCGGAGCCCTCTACCTCCTGCCCGAGCTACGCACCGAACGCTTCGCCCCGTTCCGGGCCCAACGTACTCTTCTGCGCTCGCACTATCAGCATTGCGCCGAACAGGCGCTCACCGAGATCACGGCCGGCGACACCGAATCAGCACCCGGCCTCACCGATCTCCCTTTTCGCATCGTCGAGAGCGCTATCGCCACCCGGGCGGACGTCGAAAGCGGAGCGGTACCGACACCCGAGAACACCGATGCCGCTGCCCTCCTCGCCGACGCCTGCTTGCGCGCACTCGGATGGTCGCAGCCACTCGACGAAATCCGAACGCAGTCGCGGATTCTCCTCGACCACACGACAGGTGGCACCTCCCGCGACCTTCCGCCGCCGGCGTCGGATCTGTGAGATAAAGTCTGGCGAACGCTTACTACCTGGGGGGTTATCTTGAGCGATGTCTTCGTCGTCACAGACGGCATTCGGCGTTACGGTGCGACGGCGGCGCAGGCCGCGGAGCAGATCAGTAGTGCTGCAGCGATCGACCTCGGTGCCGACCTCGCCGCGCTGGCGCCGGTGTTCGGTCCGATCGGAGCCGACTTCCTCGCGTCCTTCGCGGTGGCGCAGGGCAACCACGCCAAGTCGGTCGCCGAACTCGCATCCCACTACGCTCACACCGCTGTCACGTCCGGGGCCACCGCAGACTCCTACGATTCCGTCGACGACGCCAACGGCGGCGCCCTCGGAGACATCAGCGGAACCATCGGAGACCTCGCGTGACGTCTCCCGAGCCCGCCGGCGACATCGCGCACCCGTCGATCTTGGATCTGCTGCAAGGTTCCGCGTTCGGTGCGGCGGTGAACACGCCTCTGCCGAGCACGCCGCTCGAGGCGCTGCAAAGTTCGCCGCTCGGCCCGCTACTCGACACCCCGATCGGCGTGCCGTCGCTGCCCGAACTCCCACCGCTGCCTGCTCTTCCGCCGTTGCCGCCCAATCCGGTGGAGGCCCTCCTCCAGGGACAAGGCCTGCCCGGACTGCCGGGAATCGACGAGTTGTTCAAGCCACTCACCGACCTTGCGGGTGCCTTCGGTACCGGGACGTTCGGCTCCGTCGATCCGACATCGGTGCTCGACATGTCCTCCGGACTGATCGACCAGGCCATGTCGCTGAGCATGTCAGGACTGAAGGCGCTCGATCAGATCTGGCAGAGCCAGGCGGCGCAGGCCGCGCAGGTCCAGGGACAGCAGGCTCAGGTGAGCGGCGCAGAACTGAGCGAGCGCGGCACGCAGATTTCCGGGACCACCCAGACCGCCGCTGCTTCGGTGGCCCGTGGCAACGCAAATCTGATGACCATCTCCGAATCATTCGCGTCCACCGCGGTCGCTGCAGCACCGATGGTGATGACGCCGCCCGGGCAGGCGATGCTTCTCGCGTCGGCCGCCGAACACATCAAGGCCGCGATCGGAGTGGTCACGCAGACACGAACCGAGCTGAACGAGCAGACCCTCACCATGAACGGCCTCGCGGCACCGGTGCCCGTGCCGCCGCCGCCGCCGCCCGGACCGTCCGCCGCAGCGGCGACATCACCGTTTGCTGTCGCGAGCACTGTGCTCGAGAGCGTCGGTGCCCCGATGGTCTCCACAGTCACCGACAGCCTCGATCAACTCGTCTCGGCCACGACGCAAGCCGCGAGTGTGTCGCCCAGTGACGTGTCCGCCGACTCCGTCGCGGCCAGGTCCGGCTCGCCCGCGCCGGCCGGTGCAGCGCACGGTGTCCCCGGCTCGGTGGGCATCGCAGGTGGTACCGGAATCGGCATGTACGGCGCCGGCGGCGGAACAGCTTCTGGGAGCGTCGCTTCCGTGCCGCGCGCACCGGTGGCCGGTTTCGTTCCGCCAGGCGCTGCCGGTGTGGCGACTCCGGCTGCCACGGGCACGGCAGGAGCACTCGGCACGTCGACAACGACCGGAGTGGGAACAGCCGGCGGGCCGGTGGGCGCGATGGGCGGCGGCGCAGGAATGGCGGGGGCTGGTCGCGGGGGCGACGAACAGCTCAGCGGCCGAACCACACCCGGCTACCTCGTGAACGCGGGCGACAGCAACGCCTTCGTCGGCGACCTCCCAATGGTGGCTCCGGCCGTCATCGGCGGCGAAGAACTCGACGACGGCCAGATCGACGCCAGGAACTGACAGCCGCAGGTGGGGAGGAGGCACTGCCGCCCCACCTGGGTCTGTCTACTCGACGAGCGCTGCTACTTCGTGATCGGTGAGCGTGGTCATCGGGACTCGTCCGGCTGCACGTACCAACTCCACCGCCCGGAACAACGGGCGCTCGGTCAGCGCGGCGTCGCGCGCCTCGGCACGTAACTGCTCGATGAGCACCGAGGCGATCGCTGCGGCCGCCACCAGTTCGCTCGTGGTCAGTGCGTCGGCCAGCTTCCGCAGCCCCAGCACGTCCAGTTCACGGCCGCCGTCAGTGGTGTACAACGCCAACGGCACCGCGAGAACGCCGTCGGAATCGGTGATGCGGACACTGACTTCGCTGACCCGAGCCGAGCGCACCACCACCTCGGCCGCCACCGCCTTCGTGACATCGACGTGACGGGTTCGCACACCCCCGGTCGAAAAAATGACACCGCGTTCCAGCACGACCTTGCGGCGCAGGGTGACGAGCGCCGACAGGGCGGTAGGGACGGCGATCACACCACCCACCACCACGGCCAGCCACAACGGAGTGAAGAAGCTCAGCACGGCACCGACGACCGCGCCGATCAGTACGGCGATCATCGCGACCCGCCTGAGGCGCGGCGCAATCAGCTCGATGGGGACGAGGTCGAGTGACACCGGCGGATCGTGCTCAGGCGCCAAGGATCGCTCCGACGTGCGCGACGACATCGGTCGCCGAGATCGATTCCTGGTCACCGGTGGCCAAAGTCTTGATCCCGATGGTGCCCTCGGCGATGTCACGGTCACCCAGCACGAGTGCGAGTGCGGCACCGGAACGGTCCGCGGCCTTCATCGCGCCCTTCACGCCACGGTTGCCGTAGGCGAGATCGACCCGAATGCCCTGCGCGCGCAACTGCTGGGCGATCACCACCAGCTTCGCCTTCGCCTCGTCACCCAGCGGAACCCCGAAAACCTCGCAACGGGCGGTCGACCCCGCCGTCTTGCCCTCCGCAGCCAGCGCCAGGACGGTGCGGTCGACGCCGAGCCCGAAACCGATGCCGGACAACGGCTGACCGCCGAGTTGCGCCATCAAGCCGTCGTAGCGTCCGCCGCCGCCGATGCCCGACTGCGCGCCGAGACCGTCGTGCACGAACTCGAACGTGGTCTTCGTGTAGTAGTCGAGGCCGCGAACCATCCGCGGGTTGATGACATGCGGCACGCCCAATGCGTCGAGGTGGGCAAGGACCTCGTCGAAATGCGCCTTCGCGGTATCCGAGAGGTGGTCGAGCATGAGCGGCGCATCCGCGGTCATCTCCCGCACCTCCTTGCGCTTGTCATCGAGAACTCGCAGTGGATTGATCTCGGCGCGGCGACGCGTCTCCTCGTCGAGAGGAAGGCGGAAGAGAAACTCCTGCAGGCGTTCCCGGTACTGGGGCCGGCAGGTGTCGTCACCGAGTGACGTGATCTCCAGCCGGAACCCCTCGAGCCCGAGACCCCGGAACCCGGCGTCGGCAACTGCGATGACCTCGGCGTCCAGGGCCGGGTCGTCGACACCGATGGCCTCGACCCCGACCTGCTGCAGCTGTCGGTAACGTCCCGCCTGGGGACGCTCGTAGCGGAAGAACGGACCGGCATAGCTCAACTTGACCGGCAACTGGCCCCGGTCGAGACCGTGCTCGATCACAGCGCGCATCACGCCCGCGGTCCCCTCGGGGCGCAGGGTCACCGATCGATCACCCCGGTCCGCGAAGGTGTACATCTCCTTGCTGACGACGTCCGTCGATTCACCGACACCTCGCGCGAACAGTCCGGTGTCCTCGAAGATGGGAAGCTCGATGTGGCCGTAGCCGGCCAGTCGCGCAGCGCGGGTGAGCCCGTCGCGGACCGCGACGAATTCGGCGGACTGCGGCGGGACGTAGTCGGGAACGCCCTTGGGGGCGGAGAAGGTGCTGGCTTTACTCACTGTCGCTACTTTTCCTTACTTCGAGCCCGGGAGTCCAACGAGGAACGGGTTGGATGTGCGCTCGGCCCCGATGGAACTCGATCCGCCGTGCCCGGGCAGCACCGCCGTGTCGTCGGCGAGGACCAGAAGCTTGTCGGCGATCGACTGCAACAACTGTTCGTGGTTGCCACCGGGCAGGTCACTGCGCCCGATCGATCCCTGGAAGAGGGTGTCCCCGGTGAGGGCGAGCTCGACCCCACCGGTCTCCTGCTCGACCCGGGTCCGGAAGACCACGGAACCCTGTGTGTGCCCCGGAGTGTGATCGACGACGAACGAGATGCCCGCCTGCTCGATGTGATCGCCGTCCGACAGTTCGATCACCTCGCTCGGCTCCACGAAATCCATCCCCTCGATGAACGGTTTCATCGTCGGCCCGATGCCCCGTCCGGGGTCGGACAACATGTACCGGTCCCCGGGATGGATGTACGCGGGGATGCCGAACTTGTCGCACACCTCGTGCGCGTTCCAGACATGGTCCAGGTGACCGTGTGTGAGCAGCACCGCCGTCGGTGTGAGATTCGACTGGGCGAGAAAGTCGATCAGCGGGCCGGCAGCATCCTGACCGGGGTCGACGACGACGCACTCGCGGGCATCGTCCTGGGCGAGGATGTAGCAGTTGGTCTGGAACATCCCGGCCGGAAATCCTGTGACGAGCACGCGCGACGCTCCTGTTCGAGTGATCATTGCAGTCGCTACAGCCTAAGCTGCCGCCCCGCCAGCTCGTTCTCAGGTTCGGATGGCACACTCTGGAGGTCGTGTGCCGGGGGTAGATCACACCGACCAACTGCTATATCGACCGACTGCCAGAGAAGACCGATACGGGAGGACCACCGCAGTGCCGAGCAACGAGCAGCGCCGGGAAGCAGCGAAACGAAAGCTCGAGCGTCAACTCGAGCGCCGCGCGAACAGAGCACGCAAGCGCAAGCAGCTGACCATTGCCGGTTCGGTGCTCGGTGTAGTGCTCGTCGTGGCGGCCGGCGCGGTCGTTTTCGCCCTCACCAGCGGTGACGACGACACGACCGAAGCCTCCGCCGACTCGGTGTCCGCCTCGCCCCAGTCGCCCGGTGTCATGCCCGCAGGACGCGCCGAGCCGCTCCCCGAGAAGGTGTCGTGCACCTACACCCCGGACGGTCAGCCGCCGGCCAGACAGGTGAACCCGCCGCGCACCGAGGACATCGACACCACGGTCAGCGACGTCAGCGTCAGCGTGGAGACCACCCAGGGCAATATCGGACTGACGCTGGACAACGCCGACTCCCCCTGCACGGTCAACAACTTCCTCAGCCTCGCGAGCCAGAACTACTTCGACAACACGCCGTGCCACCGGCTCGTCACCTCCGAAGGCCTCAAGGTGCTGCAGTGTGGTGACCCGACCGGTTCCGGTACCGGTGGACCCGGTTACGGCTTCACGAACGAATTCCCCACCGACCAGTACCCCGCCGACGATCCGTCGCTGCAGGTTCCCGTCACGTACCCGCGCGGAACCATCGCGATGGCCAACAGCGGCCAGCCCGGCAGCAACGGCAGCCAGTTCTTCCTCGTCTACGCCGATTCCCAGCTGCCTCCGCAGTACACCGCTTTCGGAACCATCGACGAGACCGGCCTCGCCACCATCGAGAAGGTCGCGGCCGCCGGTGACGATGCCTCGATGCAGGCGGGCGGCGGCAAGCCGAACCTGCCGATCGACATCAAGTCCGTCCGGATGGACTGAGGCCGCCACATGTGAGGATGGACCGATGAAACGCACCTCGATTCTCGTCGCAGGCGTGGGCCTCGCGGTCCTCCTCGCCGGTTGTTCGGACTCGTCCGACTCGGGCGGTTCGGCAACCGGCACCTCGAAGGCATCCCCCACGAGCGCCGCGGCGCAGTCGCTCGACCTCTCTCGATTCGGCACGTTGCCACCGGTCCCCGCACCCGCCGCGCCAACCGTCGACTGCTCGTACCCGGCGGGTCGACCACCCGCCAAGGACGTCACCGCCCCGTCCGCCACCGGTGTGTCCACCGCAGGCACCGTCGCGGTGAACCTCACCACCAGCGCCGGCCCCATCGGTCTGACCCTCGATCGGGCCGAGGCACCGTGCACGGTGAACAGCTTCGTGAGCCTCGCCGAGCAGGGATACTTCGACGACACCCCGTGCCATCGCCTGACGACGGAACAAGGGTTGCAGGTCCTGCAATGTGGTGATCCGAGCGGCGTCGGCACCGGCGGTCCCGGCTACGGGTTCGACACCGAATATCCCGAAACAGCGTTCGCGGGCAACGATCCGGCGCTGGCCGAGCCGGTGGTCTACCCCCGCGGCACTGTCGCGATGGCGAACAGCGGACAGCCGGGTAGCAACGGCAGCCAGTTCTTCCTCGTCTACGCCGACTCGGTGCTCCCGCCCAATTACACCGTGTTCGGTTCGATCTCCGAGGAGGGCCTCGCAACGGTCGAGAAGGTGGCGGCCGACGGCGACGACGGCTCCATGTCCGCGGGCGGCGGCAAGCCGAACACCCCGGTTCAGATCGAGACCGCGAAGGTCGGCTGACCGCCCGACTTTCCGGCGCCCGGTCCCGTACCCCGTCATGCACGAACGGGACGTTCGTTCGGTCTAACCGAACGAACGTCCCGTTCGTGCATGCGGGACAGGGCGGAGCTGTCAGGCGGCGGAGGTCACCCGGTAGACGTCGTAGACGCCCTCCACGTTCCGGACGACGTTCAGCACGTGGCCGAGATGCTTCGGGTCACCCATCTCGAAGGTGAATTTGCTGATGGCCACCCGGTCACCCGACGTCGTCACCGACGCCGACAGGATGTTCACCTTCTCGTCCGCAAGAGCCTTGGTGACGTCGGAGAGCAGCCGGTGCCGATCGAGGGCCTCGATCTGGATGGCAACGAGGAATACCGAGGACGGTGACGGCGCCCACTGGACCTCGATGATGCGCTCGGACTGCTCCTGGAGAGACCCGGCGTTGGTGCAGTCGGTCCGGTGCACGCTGACCGCGCCGCCCCGGGTGACGAAGCCCATGATCTCGTCGCCCGGAACCGGCGTACAGCATTTGGCGAGCTTCGCGACGGTTCCTTCCGCTCCCGGCACCAGGACACCGGCGTCGCCGGTACTGCGCGGGCGCATCGGCATGGTGGACGGCGTGGCCCGCTCGGCCAGCTCCTCCTCCACGTCTCCGACACCACCGAGGTGGGCTACCAGTCGCTGCACCACGTGCTGCGCAGACACGTGGCTTTCCCCGACCGCGGTGTACAGCATCGACACGTCCGTGTAGTGGAGTTCGTGTGCGATAGCCGCCATCGATTCGGCGTTCATCAGTCGCTGCAGCGGGAGACCGACGCGTCGCACTTCCTTCGCGATCGCGTCCTTACCGTTCTCGAGCGCCTCCTCCCGGCGCTCCTTGGCGAACCACTGCCGAATCTTCGTCTTCGCCCGAGGGGACACCACGAACGACTGCCAGTCGCGGCTGGGGCCCGCATTGACCGCCTTGGAGGTGAAGACCTCCACCACTTCTCCGTTGTCGAGGGTGCGCTCGAGGGCGACCAGCCGCCCGTTGACCCGGGCGCCGATACAGCGATGCCCGACCTCGGTGTGGACTGCGTAGGCGAAGTCGACGGGCGTCGACCCTGCGGGCAACGTGACCACGTCCCCCTTGGGGGTGAACACGAAGATCTCCTTGACCGCGAGGTCGTAGCGGAGAGACTCGAGGAACTCGCCCGGATCGGCGGCCTCACGCTGCCAGTCGAGGAGCTGCCGCATCCACGCCATGTCGTCGACCTCGGCGACATCACCGGAGTGCTTGCCCTTGGTCTCCTTGTACCGCCAGTGCGCTGCGATCCCAAACTCGGCGGTACGGTGCATGTCGTGGGTGCGGATCTGCACCTCGAGTGGCTTGCCCTCGGGCCCGACCACGGTGGTGTGCAGCGACTGGTAGACGCCGTAGCGGGGTTGCGCGATGTAGTCCTTGAACCGGCCTGCCATGGGCTGCCACAACGAATGCACCACACCCACTGCCGCATAGCAGTCGCGGACCTCGTCGCAGAGGATCCGCACACCGACCAGGTCGTGGATGTCGTCGAAGTCGCGCCCCTTGACGATCATCTTCTGATAGATCGACCAGTAGTGCTTCGGTCGGCCTTCGACCACCGCGTTGATACGCGACGCCGTCAGGGTGGCGTTAATTTCCGCGCGCACCTTGGCCAGGTACGTATCCCGCGACGGCGCCCGGTCGGCGACCAGCCGCACAATTTCGTCGTATTTCTTGGGATGCAGAATCGCGAACGACAGGTCCTCGAGCTCCCACTTGACGGTCGCCATTCCCAGCCGGTGCGCCAGCGGGGCAATCACCTCGAGAGTCTCACGTGCCTTGCGAGCCTGCTTCTCGGGCGGCAGGAACCGCATGGTCCGCATGTTGTGCAGGCGGTCCGCCACCTTGATCACCAGCACGCGGGGGTCGCGCGCCATCGCGATGATCATCTTGCGGATGGTTTCACCCTCGGCCGCGTTACCCAGAACGACCTTGTCGAGTTTGGTGACGCCGTCGACGAGGTGCGCCACTTCGTCGCCGAACTCCTCGGTCAGCTGAGCGAGCGAATACCCGGTGTCCTCGACGGTGTCGTGCAGCAACGCCGCGACCAGAGTGGTCGTATCCATGCCGAGCTCGGCGAGGATGCTCGCGACGGCGAGTGGATGGGTGATGTACGGATCACCGGATTTGCGCTTCTGACTGGCGTGCTTTTCCTCGGCGACGTCGTACGCGCGCTGGAGGAGGGCCAGATCGGCCTTGGGATAGAGCTCGCGATGCAGACTGACGAGGGGCTCGAGAACCGGCCGGATGGTCGCGTTCCGTTGCCCCGTGATACGCCTGGCGAGTCGCGCTCGTACCCGGCGCGATGCAGACGCCGGAACGGCGAATCCCTGCGCTCCGCGGCTGTTGCCGGAAGCGGGATCCGCTACAGGTGACTCGGCATCGGACTGTGCAGACGAAGGGGATTTCGCGTTCTGCGACCGATCGAGATTCGAAGTCATGCCGTCACCTCCTACCACTGGTTAGCTGGGCCTTTCGGCACCACCAGGCACAACTTTAGTACTCAGACCGTGACGAGGGACGTGAGCGGGTACTTTCCGAGCCGCGTCCTGCCACCGAGGGCCGCGATCTCGAGAACCACCGCCACACCGATCACTACGGCACCTGCCGATTCGAGGAGGCGAGCGGTGGCCTCGATCGTCCCACCGGTGGCCAGGACGTCGTCGACGACGAGCACCGAGCGGCCGTCCAATCCAAGGGAGTCGGCAGGGATTTCGAGCGTCGCCGTACCGTATTCGAGGGTGTACGACTGTGCGAGCACCGGCGGCGGAAGCTTGCCCGCCTTGCGCACCGCCACCACGCCGGAGCCGAGCTCCCGTGCGACCCCGCCGCCGAGAAGAAATCCTCGCGCGTCGACGGCGGCGATCACCTCCGCATCCGGCGCGCATGCGGCCAGCGCATCGACCACGACGCGGAATCCGGTGGCATCGGAGAAGACGGGCGTGAGGTCCGCGAACCGCACCCCAGGCTCGGGAAAGTCGTCCGCCCACCGGGTGAGCCGGGTGACGACGTCATGTGCGGAAGAAGTGTCGGTCACCGCCGCAGAACCCACCTGTCCATATTCCATCCGGCGCCGGAACGCGTCGGATTGACCGTTCCGGCCTCCAGACCCGCTGCGAACCCGACGGTGCGAGGCTGATTGAACAACGGCACGGTGGGCACCTCCGACCACAGGATGTTCTCGGCCTCGGTGGACAAGGCCAGCTGTGTTGCGGTCGAGCTGTCGACCGCGAGCTGATCGACGATCTGGTCCACCCGGCCGTTGGCATAGTCCCCGAAGTTGTTTCTGCTACCGCCGCGAAGTGCGTACATCGAGGTAGTCGGCGCCGCAGTCCCGGCCGCGCCCGGAGCGGACGCCGTTCCCGCGAGCAGCGCGTCCACCTGTCCGTCTCGCAGCATCGACGGAGTGAACTCTTCGGACCCCGCGTCCTGCACGGTAATTCCGGCCGGGGCGCACGCCGCGGCCACGGCAGCCACGATCGCGGCACGGCGCGGATCGGGTCCCAGGTATCCGATCCGCACGGTGGCCGCGGTGTTGTCGGTCTCGGCCAGCGCCGCAGTGGCTGCGGTCGTATCCGACGTCTCGTACCGGCCACCGGCGGTTGCCGCGACCGACTCGTACACGAGGCTGTCGGGTGCCGTGAACCGGGTGTCGACGGAGGCCGCGGCGGCACCGTCCTCCGCGGCCTTTCCGAATTCCGCGGCCAACTCCTCGCGGGGCAGGCAGGAGGCGAAGGCGCGGCGCCCGGCCGGGGTCTCGAACAGCCCCGACGTGGACAGCACGAACTGCTCGACGCTGCGCGAGGGCACGTCTGTCACGTCGAAGCCGCCGAGTTCGATGTCCGGGACCGATCCCGTGGCCACGTCGACCACCTCGACGGACTCGTCTGCGATGCGCGCAGCCAAATCGGCCGCCTTGGGCCACACGACGATTCGGGAGGTGGCGGGACGATTTCCCCACCAGCGGTCGTTCGCCACCAGCACCAGGCCTTCGTCCGCGGAAAACGATTCGACCTTGTAAGGCCCGGACGCGGGGAAGAGGGCGAGATCGAGCTCGCCGGGCGTCATCGTCCATCCGTCGTTCCAGAAGTCTGCGATCCGGGCGAGCGCCTCGTTGTCCGAATTCTGAACGGCGGCAACAAGGTCGGGAACACCGGCGGCGCGGGCGACCACATGGGCGGGCATCATCGACGTCGCCCCGAACAGCGACCGCCAATCCGTGAAGTTTCGCCCCGCCTTGAAGGTCACCGTGGCTTCCTTTGCCCCAGTCTGGCAGTCGACACGGTCGATGTCCGAGTAGCCGGCGGTACTGGCCGCATCGAACAGCGGAACCGTTGCCTCGCCGGGTCGGGTGAACCGCCCGCTGTTCGCGGCCCAGGTGAGCACGAGATCATCGCAGGACATCGGAACTCCATCGGAATACACCGAATTGGGATTCAGCTTGTACTGCACCGTCAGCGCGTCCCCCGGCACGGCGTTGGCCGTGCCGATGTCGGTGTCGGCCACTGGCCCACCCTCCGGCCCGGTATAGGTGAATCCGGGCAGCACGCGGGCGAACGCCTGCCGTGCCCCCGACACCGAGCCGGCCACGGTTCCGGCGTTGTAGGTGGTAACGGTGCTGTCGATCGCGTACCCGATGGACGGGATCTGCTCCCCCTCGTCGGAGCATCCGACGAGCGTGCCCGCGAGCACGACGGTGGCGAGCAGGCCGGCGCCCGACACCGCCGCAGCGCGGTGGTGTCGGGTTCGAACTCGGGCCGATGCGCGCATGTCAGTGCCTCTTCTTGTGGCGCTTCCCGGTGGGACGCGTTCCGGGCCGGGGCGCACCGCCGGCGGCACGCCGCGGCGCGGCCCCCGCCGTGGCCCCGGCGCTCACTCCGGTCGGGGACGTTGCGGCGGCCGTCTTCACCGACGCGCCCTCCGCGAGCGCTGCTCGGCGAGCGAGCACCTTACGTGTGTGTGCAGCCACGGGACCCCACCGCTCCTTGAGTGACACCAGCAACGGCGTCGCGAAGAAGATCGACGAATACGCACCGACGATGATGCCGACGAGCTGAACCAACGCTAGATCCTTGAGGGTGCCCACACCAAGCATCCACACCGCGATCACCATCAGCGCAAGGACCGGCAGGACGCTGATCAGCGTGGTATTGATCGAGCGCATCAGCGTCTGGTTGACCGCCAGGTTCGCTTGCTCCGCGTACGTTCGGCGGGTCAGGTGCAGGATGCCGCGAGTGTTCTCCTCGACCTTGTCGAACACCACCACCGAGTCGTAGAGCGAGAAACCGAGGATGGTGAGCAGGCCGATCACCGTCGCGGGCGTGACCTCGAAGCCGACCAGTGAATACACGCCCGCCGTCACGGCGATATCGAAGAACAGTGCGACGATTGCCGCGATCGCCATGTCCCGCTCGAAACGGACGGCGATGTACACGCTGACGAGGACGAGGAACACCAGCAGCGCGATCAGCGCCTTCTGGGTGATCTGACCGCCCCACGTCTCGCTGACATCCGCGACGCTGATGGTGTTCTTACTCACCGCGCCGTTGCTGTCCTTGGGCTGGAACTCCTCGTACAGCGCGTCCTGGAGCGTGATCACCTGAGCGGCGTTGAGCGCCTCGGAGCGAATCTGCACCGTTGCGCTCGATCCCGACCCCACCGTTTGCACGGTGACGGGATCCGTTCCGAGCGCCTCGCTGTACACCTGTTCCACCTGCGCGGTGTCGACGCCGTCACCCGCGGGAAACTGGATGCGCGACCCTCCCTCGAAGTCGATACCGAGAGTGAACCCACGGACGAGGATGCTCAGCAGGGAGATGAGCACGATGACACCCGTCAGGATGTAGTAGAAGCGTCGCCTCCCGATGATCTCGAAGGCGCCGGTTCCGGTGTAGAGCCGGGAGAGCAGGCTGTGTTTCGGCATGGACGCCTGGTCGACACCCGAGTCGGACAGCGAGGTTTCGGCGTCCGCCGGGGATCCGGCCTGGGACGTGGTCGATTCGCTCATACTCGTGACTCCTTCGCCGACGCTGCGGCAGCCTTACGTTCCTTGGCGATCTGCTGCACGGCTCCCAGCCCGTTGACGCCCGGCCTGGACCAGAACGGCGACTTCGACGCCAGGTGCACCAGCGGCCACGTCACCAGGAAGACGACGACGACATCGAGGATCGTGGTCAGTCCGAGCGTGAACGCGAACCCGCGCACCTGACCGACCGCGAGCACGTAGAGGACGGCGGCGGCGATGAAGCTCACCGCATTTCCCGAGAGAATCGTGCGGCGCGCCCGAGCCCAACCGCGGGGAACAGCCGACCTGAAACTCCGGCCTTCCCTCATCTCGTCCTTGATTCTCTCGAAGAACACCACGAACGAGTCTGCAGTCATACCGATACCGATGATCAGACCAGCGATACCGGCCAGGTCGAGGGTGAAGTTGATGTACCGGCCGAGCAGAACCATGATCGCGTACACCATCACACCCGACAGCACCAGCGACAACGCTGTGAGCACCCCGAGCATGCGGTAGTACAGCAGGCAGTAGAGCAGCACGAGGATCAGACCCACGAGGCCGGCGATCAGACCCGCCTCCAGCGAGGCGAGACCGAGCGTCGCCGACACCGTCTCCGCCTCGGATGCCGCGAACGAGAGGGGCAGCGAGCCGTATTTCAACGTGTTCGCCAGTTCCTTGGCACTGGTCGCCGTGAACGAACCGGTGATCGAGGTGGAGCTGCCGGCGGGTGTGGCGCCCTGGACCACCGGCGCACTGACCACCTTGGAGTCGAGGGTGAAAGCTGCCTGTTTGCCGATGTTCTGCGACGTGAACGCGGCCCAGGTGTTACTGCCCTCCGTCTTGAACGTCAGGCTCACCTCGTGCCGCGACTGCTGGGAGTTGTAGCCGGACGTGGCGTCGGCGATCTCCTGCCCGTCGATGATCGACGGCGCGAGCAGGTACACCGCTTGGCCGTCGGTGGAGCACGCCACCAAGGGCAGCGCCGGATCGTCGTTTCCCCGCAGCGGGTCGGGAACCGAGCAGTCGAGCGTCGCCATCGCCGCCTGCTGTACTGCGGGGTCCGTACTCTGTCTGCTCGCGCGTGCCGCTGCGATCTCGTCGGCGGCCTCAGCGGTCTCGGACCCGGAGCCGTCGGCCGGGGCGGCCTCGTCGGACGGGGTCGGTTCGGCGGGTGCGGACGGATCCTGCGCCGGGAACGGACGGTTCTGTGGTGCCGGTGCCGGCGTGGCAGGTTCCGGTGTCCCGGTGGGCTCGGCCGGGGTTTCGCCGGCGGGAGCCTGCGCGCCGGGGGCAGCCGCCGCCTGCGACGTCTGCACAGGACGCACGTAGAGGCGGGCGGTCTGACCGAGCGAACGCGCCTGAGCACTGTCGTCACCAGGAACGGTGATCACCAGGTTGTCACCGTCGATGACTACCTCCGAGCCGGAGACTCCCAGCCCGTTCACACGGGTCTCGATGATCTCCTGCGCCTGACGCAGGCTGTCCGGCGTCGGCTTACTACCGTCGGGTGTGCGCGCCGTGAGGGTGACTCGGGTCCCGCCTTGCAGGTCGATGCCCAGCTTGGGTGTCGCGGACTTGTCGCCAGTGAAGAACACCAGGGCATACAGAACCGCTACGAGCACCGCAAAAACGGTGAGGTAGCGGACGGGATGCACCGATCCTGTGGAAGGTGCCACGATCTCTATGTCTCCTCAGTACGTGCAGTTCGAGTGGAACGTTCGGTGGGCACCCCGCCGCCCCTGCAGGGCTCGGCCCCGTGCAACGCCCGCCGCGCCTCGGACGCGACGGCTACGCGCGGTACGCAGCGGATGCGTCGATCAATCCTTGGTCAACCGCGGCGTGGTGTCTCCGCCGTTCTCGCGGTCATCGGGCGCAGCGTCAGACGCGGGCTCCCCGGGCTCGATCGGAGAGTCGACGATCTGCTCACGGATGACGAGGCGCGACCAGGTCGTGATCACGCCGGGGGCGATCTCGAGGTCGACCGTGTCGTCGTTCATCGCGACGATCGTCCCGTGCAGCCCCGCAGTAGTCAGGATGCGGTCGCCGACCGAGAGGGATTCCTGGAGAGCGGTGGTCTTGGCCATCTCCTTCTTCTGCCGGCGGATCCCCAGGAACATGGGAACGAGCAGCGCCAGAATGAGCAGCGGGAAGAGAAAGTCCATCGGTAAGTCAACCTCGAGGTGTGTCGCACGATCCGTAGCGCACCGGTCCCGGTTGGACCGATGCAGTACACCAGTGTGCCATTACCGTCCCGTACATCGGTTCGGTCGGCATGCGGCGGCGCGTTCCGCCCGGCCGATCAGGGGTCTTCCGGATCGAACAACGAGGCCTGCGGTTCGTTGACCCGCACCTCGATTCCGCCGGCGACGGCGTCCGGTGGCGGCGTCAGCCCGAGTTGGGTCCACGCGGCGGCCGTTGCCACTCGACCGCGGGGTGTGCGGGCGATCATGCCCGCCCGGACCAGGAACGGCTCGCAGACCTCTTCGACCGTCGCCGGCTCCTCACCCACCGCGACAGCGAGGGTGGACACGCCGACAGGGCCGCCACCGAAGCTTCGGACGAGGGCACTGAGAACGGAACGGTCGAGACGGTCGAGGCCCAGTTGGTCGACGTCGTAGACGGCGAGTGCCGCGTGGGCGATGTCGCGGGTGATGACGCCGTCGGCACGAACCTCGGCGTAATCACGCACCCGGCGCAGCAATCTGTTGGCGATGCGGGGGGTTCCGCGGGACCGGCCGGCGATCTCCGCCCCGGCCTCCGCACCGAGCTGCACACCGAGAATCCCTGCCGACCGCATGAGGATCTGCTCGAGTTCGGCGGGTTCGTAGAAATCCATGTGCGCCGTGAACCCGAACCGGTCGCGTAGCGGCCCCGTCAGCGCCCCCGAGCGGGTGGTGGCACCGACCAGCGTGAAGGGGGCAACTTCCAGGGGAATCGACGTAGCGCCCGGCCCCTTGCCCACGACGACGTCGACCCGGAAGTCCTCCATTGCGAGGTACAGCATCTCCTCCGCCGGACGGGCGATGCGATGGATCTCGTCGATGAACAGCACGTCCCCTTCGACGAGGTTGCTGAGCATGGCGGCGAGATCACCGGCCCGCTCGAGCGCCGGTCCGGAGGTCAGCCGCAACGACGACCCGAGTTCGGCGGCGATGATCATCGCCATACTGGTCTTTCCCAGGCCGGGTGGTCCGGACAGCAGGATGTGGTCGGGGGTGCCGCCGCGCATCTTCGCGCCGGTCAGGACGAGTTGGAGTTGTTCCCGCACACGGGGCTGACCGATGAAGTCGTGCAGGTTCTTGGGGCGCAGACTGGCTTCTATGTCGCCGTCGCCGGCAACGAGGTCGGGCGATACCGGTGACTCGTCCTCGAAGTCCGCGTGGGATTCGAGATTCATCGTGTCTTCCCGAGCAGGGACAGTGCGGAGCGTAACGCTGCGGACGTCGTCGATTCAGGTGATTCCACCAAGACGGAGTCGGTGGCCTGCTCGGCCTGCTTGGCCGGAAATCCGAGGCCGACGAGGGCTTCGACGACCTGATCGCGAATCGAACCGCTCCCGGCGGCGATCGCCACTGCCCCCGACGACGCAACCGCGTCCACCTTGTCGCGCAGTTCGACCACCATTCGTTCCGCTCCCCGTTTGCCGATCCCCGGTACCCGGGTCAGCGCGGTCACGTTGCCCTCGGCCAGGGCTGTGCGCAATGCGTCCGGTTCGAGGACAGCCAGCGTGGCCATGGCGAGCCGCGGTCCCACTCCCGACACCGTCTGCAAGAGGCCGAACAGTTCCTTCGACTCGGAATCGGGGAAGCCGTACAGCGTCATCGAGTCTTCACGCACGATCATGGCGGTGATCAGGCGGGCTTCACTTCCGCGGTGCAGCCCGCCGAGGGTGGCGGGGGTCGCGTTGACGCGGTATCCCACCCCTGCGGACTCGATCACCGCATGATCGAGCGCGATCTCGAGTACCTCGCCGCGGACGGACGCGATCATCGTGTACCTGCCTTCTTCACCTCGGCCAACCGGGCCTGGTATCGACGTTTCTGTTCGGCCGCGGCCGCCTCGGCCCGGGCCATGCGTTCGATCATCGGCGCTCGCCAACAGTGACAGATGGCGAGTGCCAGGGCATCCGCGGCGTCGGCGGGCTTCGGTGCGGCCGCGAGTCGCAGGATGCGCGTCACCATGGCCGTCACCTGAGCTTTGTCTGCCGATCCGCTGCCCGTGACCGCGGCCTTGACCTCGCTCGGAGTATGGAAGCAGACCGGGATCCCGCGGCGGGCGGCCGCAAGCGCGACCACACCACCGGCCTGCGCCGTGCCCATGGCAGTGCGCACGTTGTGCTGGGAAAACACCCGCTCGATGGCGACGACCTCGGGTCGGTGAAGGTCGATCCACGACTCGGCCGCCTCGGAGATCCGCAGCAGCCGGGCAGACAACTCGAGATCCGCGGGGGTACGCACCACGTCGACAGCCACCGGGATGACCGTCCGTCCTCCTGCGCCGTCGACCACACCGAATCCGCACCGGGTCAGACCGGGATCCACACCCAGCACACGCACGCCATGCCACCTCTCCCACGCCGAACAGCTGTTCGATAGCTTAGCCGGGGGGTCGGACGGTGAGGCGCACCAACACGCAGGACGAGTCGGGGCGGGCGAGCACCGCTCCCCCGCCCCTCACCGGTTGCCGGCGGTCAGTCCTCCAGCTCGGCGAGGACCTCGTCGGACAGGTCGACATTGGTGTAGACGTTCTGCACGTCGTCGGACTCCTCGAGAGCGTCGACGAGCTTGAAAACTTTGCGTGCCCCGTCTGCATCGACGGGAACCTCGACGGACGCGCGGAAGTCGGCCTCGGCGGAGTCGTAGTCGATTCCTGCCTCCTGCAGCGCGGTGCGCACGGCGACGAGGTCGGTGGGCTCACTGACGATTTCGAACGTGTCACCGAGATCGGTGACCTCTTCGGCCCCCGCGTCGAGGACGGCCATCAACACGTCGTCTTCGGACTGATCACCCTTCTCCAGGGTGACGACGCCCTTGCGGGTGAACAGGTAGGACACCGATCCCGGGTCTGCCATGTTGCCGCCGTTACGGGTCATCGCGGTACGCACCTCACCCGCGGCGCGGTTGCGGTTGTCGGTGAGGCACTCGATGAGGACGGCGACACCATTGGGTCCGTAGCCCTCGTACATGATGGTCTGCCAGTCGGCACCGCCCGCTTCTTCACCGGCACCGCGCTTGCGTGCGCGCTCGATGTTGTCGTTGGGCACCGAGGTCTTCTTGGCCTTCTGGATGGCGTCGTACAAGGTGGGGTTTCCCGCAGGATCGCCACCGCCGGTACGGGCCGCCACCTCGATGTTCTTGATCAGCTTCGCGAAGGCTTTGCCACGCTTGGCATCGATCACGGCCTTCTTGTGCTTGGTGGTGGCCCATTTGGAGTGGCCGCTCATGCGATTCAAGCCCCTTTCCTGCTGCCTGTGACACGCCGAATGCGCGGTTTCAGCTCTGACGATGTTACCCGCCCCTCCGTTGTTGCTGCGCGTTCCGGTGCACCGACTCGCTTTTATCGCCATTGTTTGCATAGAATGCAAACATGTTGATGCGAGTCGACCACGGGTCGAGCACTCCACTGGGCGAGCAGATCGCCGCGAATGTGCGCGGAGCGTTCATGAGGGGAGAGATAGCGGCCGGCGATCGCCTGCCCTCGGCCCGTGCGCTGGCCGAGTCCATCGACGTCAACCTGCACACCGTCCTGCGGGCGTACGCCGTGCTGCGCGACGAAGGACTGATCGACCTGCGGCGCGGACGGGGAGCGGTGATCCGCGCAGACACGAATTCCGCCCACGCCGGACTCACGGAAGCCGCCCGAGCATTCGTGGCCGAAGCACGACGCCTCGGCCTGGACACAGACCAGATGATCGACATGATCAAGGAGATTTCGAAGAAATGACCACCACCCGCATACGCCTCGGCGTCGGTGCCGCCGCCACCGTGCTTCCCCTACTCGCCCTCGTCGTCGCGCGGATCGGCTGGGGGGCTGAAGTGCCTCCCGTGATCCCGCAGCACTGGTCCGGGACGCAGCCGGACCGATTGGGGAACACCACGACGTATTTCTGGATCGCGCTGGCCGTGTGTTGCGTGGCCGCAGTGGTCGCCGGTCTGGTGGTGGCCCGCGACAGAAGTGACGCCGCGCTGTGGATCCCGATCACCGCACTCACCACCTGGACGGTGTCCTCGGCCTGGATCCTCGGTGTCGCCCTCACCGTGCGCGCCGGATCCCCTGCCGCCGCCACGATGGGCGCATGGATCGTCATCCCGCTACTCGGGTTGGCTTGGGGCGCGGCGGTATTCGCGATTGCACCCAAGGCAACCCGGGCGCGGCTCAGTGGGCCCACCCCGACCCTGTCCCCACCTCTGACGCCCAGCGAACGGGCCTCGTGGACGGCATACGCCCGCGGCCCCTGGGCCGCTGCGCTCACCCTCCTCATGACGGCCGCCGCGATCGGATCCCTGCTGATGGGCGTCTGGTGGCTCGCCCCGCTCTTCCTGATCCTGGCCGTGGCGAGCGGCGTATTCGCCTCTGTCGGTGTGCACGTCGATCGAGCGGGTCTGACGCTGTCGTCGTGGAATGTGCGGTGGCGGCGAATTCCCCTCGACAGCATCGAATCGGCTCAGGTGGCCACCATCCTGCCCGCCGAGTGGGGTGGATGGGGTTACCGTTTCAGCCCGCGAGGCACCGCAGTCGTGGTACAGGGCGGCGAGGGAATTCTGCTCACCTGCCGGGACGGCAGACAGTTCGCAGTCACGGTCCCTGCCGCGGAGCAGGGTGCCGCCCTGCTCAATTCGCTGCTGGCAGTGCGGGCAGCGAGTTAAGCCTCACGGACGAGGTCCACGAACAACTCGTGTACCCGCCGGTCGCCGGTCACCTCGGGATGGAAGGAGGTTGCCACCACGCGGCCCTGCCGGACGGCGACGATGCGTCCGGCAGCGGCGCCGCCCGACTCGGGGACACGAGCGAGCACCTCGACGGCGTCCCCGACCCGCTCGACCCAGGGGGCGCGGATGAAGACGGCGCGTACCGGATCGCCGACGATGCCCTCGAAGTCGAGGTCCGACTCGAACGAATCGACCTGCCGCCCGAAGGCGTTGCGGCGAACCGTCATATCGATCGCGCCGAGATGTTGCGCATCCGGCCGGGTGTCGAGGATCTCGCTCGCGAGGAGGATCATTCCAGCGCAGGAACCGTAGGCGGGCAGGCCGTCCCGTAGTCGCGTCTTCAGCGGCTCGAGCAGCTCGAAGATTTCCAGCAACTTGCTCATGGTGGTCGACTCGCCGCCCGGAATGACGAGACCGTCGACCTTGTCGAGCTCTTCCGGACGACGAATACCCACGGCGTCGGCGCCTGCGTCCTGCAGTGCGGCAAGGTGTTCACGCACATCGCCCTGGAGAGCGAGAACACCGACGAGGGGACGGGTCATGCCATATTTCCTGTCTGGATGTCGTTCTTGTCCTGGTCGCGTTGGATGCGGGTCAACCCCTCCTGGACCACCGCGGCCACCATCGCGCCGTTCTGGTCGAACATGCGGCCCTGGGTGAGAGCCCGACCGAATCCAGCAGAAGGTGAAGTCTGGTCGTAGAGCAGCCACTCGTCGGCGCGGAACGGGCGCATGAACCACATGGCGTGGTCGAGTGACGCCGTCTGGGTCACCACGCCGGGGTGCGGCACCTTCGACGCTCCGAGCAACGTGATGTCACTGAGGTACGCGAGGGTACAGATGTGAAGCACCTGGTCGTCCGGAAGCTTGTTGCGGTATCGCATCCAGACACGTTGCTGGGCGGCGATACCGGGAATCGGCTTGACGGCATCGGACGGAACGATGCGGACGTCCCATTCCTTCCACTCCTGATACAACTCGCTGTTCGCGAACTCCTCGACGGTCTGCGCGTCGACGAGTTCCTCCGGATCCGGCACAGACGGCATCGTGTCCTGATGTTCGATTCCGGCGTCCTCTGCGTGGAAGGAGGCGGACATGGTGAAGATCGCCTTGCCGTCCTGGATACCGGTGACGCGGCGAGTGCAGAAGGACCGGCCGTCACGAATGCGGTCGACGAGATACACGGTCGGCTCGGTGGGGTTACCCGGCCGCAGAAAGTACCCGTGGAGCGAGTGAACGCGAAACCTCTCGTCGACGGTGCGGACCGCCGACACCAGCGACTGACCGGCCACCTGGCCACCGAAGGTCCGCTTCAAAACCGAAGGATGCACCGCGCCGCGAAAGATGTCCTTCTCCAGCGCTTCCAGTTCGAGGATGTCTTCAATGCTCGCCATGTGCCCTCCTACGGTGCCCGTCAAGGTTATCTGCCCTGTTCGCGCTCGAGGCACGATGGGTGTCATGACGATGTTCACACCGACGAGCCCGGAAGGACTCGTCACACTCGTCACGACACGCTGCCTGGACGTCGACGGCACGGCTCTCGTCGCGATCGACGCACCCGACGGCGCTCGCCCGGAGCTGCTGGCGAACGCAGTCTGCGCAGCACTACGCGAGCGCGGACGCCCCTGTGACGTGGTCTCGCTCCACGACTATGTTCGACCGGCTTCCCTGCGCTTCGAGCACGGACGCGTCGACGAGCTGAGTTACCGCACGCTGTGGTTCGACTACGAGGCGCTCGACCGGGAGGTCCTGCGGTCGGCACGCACCGACGGCGTCTGGTTGCCGCGCCTGTGGGACGAAACGGCCGATCGCTCGGCGCGGTGTGCGCGTGTTCCCACCGCGGCGCGGCAGGTACTCCTCGTCACCGGTCCGATGCTCCTCGGGCGCGGACTCGACTTCGACGTCACTGTGGCCCTTCACCTGAGCGAGGGAGCGTTGCGCAGGCACACACCTGCAGATGCGCTCTGGACCGTGCCCGCGCTCATCCGGCATGCAGCCGGCGTCCTCGATCCACCGGACCTGCTGGTGCGATACGACCATCCACCGAAGCCGGCCGTGCAGACGCTTCGATGACGAGGCAGTGATTCACTCGGCGCGCAGGAACCGGGTCAACCCTTCCTGGACCACCGCTGCCACCAGGTTCCCGGCCCGATCGAAAATTCGGCCCTGGGCCACTGCCCGGCCAAAACCTGCGGACGGTGACGTCTGGTCGTACAGCAACCACTCGTCCGCGCGGAAGGGCCGCAGGAACCACAGCGCATGATCGAGAGAAGCACCGTTGATCTGCACATCCTTGTGGGGTGTCATGGCCGAACCGATCAGCGTCATGTCGCTCATGTACGCCAGCGCACACACGTGGAAAACCGGGTCGTCGGGCAACGTCTTCCGCGAACGGAACCACACCTGCTGCTGCGCGGCCATTCCGCGTCGGCGGTCGACCTCACCGTCACCGACCATCCTGATGTCCCAGTCGGACCATTCGCGGGCAAGCCTGGCGATCTCGGGGTCGTCCGAATCGCGGGCAAAAGGCAGGTTGTCCGGCGGCGGCACCACGGGCATGGCGTCGTGGTGCTCGATGCCGCTCTCGGAGACCTGGAAGGATGCGGACATCGTGAAGATCGCTTGACCGTCCTGAACCGCACTCACTCGCCTGGTCACGAACGATCGCCCATCTCGAATCCTGTCGACGAGATACACGATCGGCATGGTCGTGTTGCCCGGCCGCAAGAAGTAGCCGTGCAGCGAGTGCACCGCGAACTGGGGGTCAACCGTACGCACCGCAGCCACCAGCGCCTGCCCGGCCACTTGCCCGCCGAAGGTACGGGAAAGGGTGGTCTCGGTGGCAATGCCGCGGAAGATGTTCTTCTCGAGACGTTCCACCTCGAGAATTTCATCGATCGTCGCCATCTAGTGTCCCTTCCCGATGTTGTTCCGCTGACACTCTCACATCCCGAGCCGTCGGAGGCCTCGTCGTGGCAGCGTTGGGCCATGGCCCTCTCCACTGCCGTGTCGCTCGTGCGCACCGCGCACCCCGGCCCGGCCGCCGCGGTCACCGTGCTCACTCTGGTGATCGCGGTCGGTATGGATGCGAATCCGGGCACCGTGATGGTCCTCGGAACCGCAGTGCTGAGTGGTCAGCTCGTCGTCGGATGGACCAACGACCTGCTCGATCGCACCCGCGACCAGCTGGCCGGCCGTACGGAAAAACCTCTCGTCACCGGACGCATATCCGTGACCGCTGTCCGCCGGGCTGTCGGCATGGCATTCGCGACATGCGTGGTCGCGTCCTTGCTCTGCGGCCTGGAGGCGGGGCTTCTGCACCTGGTGCTCGTCGGTGCTGCCCTGGCATACAACGCGGGACTCAAATCGACGGTGTGGTCCTGGCTCCCGTACGCACTGGCGTTCGGAGGGTTACCTGCCGTCGTGTCACTGGCGCTCGACCCGGCGCAGATTCCGCCGCTGTGGATGGTGGTGGCCGGCGCACTGTTCGGGATCGCGGCGCACCTACTCAATGTCATGCCCGACCTCGCCGCGGACGCAGCCACCGGCGTGCGGGGGCTGCCACATCGCCTGAGCGCCCGCACCATTCGGATCGTCGCGGCACTGACCCTGGTGGCCGCCTCGGCCACCGTATTTCTCGGAACCGGTAACCCAGCCACGGTGTGGCACCGGGTATTGCTGGGCGCCGTTCTCATTCTTGCCGCGATGACCGTCCGGGCGCCGAACAGAACGCCGTTCTACGCAGCGATCGCCGTCGCCGGCGTCAACGGCGTGATGCTCCTGCTCGAGTGAACCGGGCCGACGACCCAGAAAATCGTCGGCCCGGATCGGTCACCGGTCGAGCGTGTAGATCACCAGCCGCGTTCGGCGAGGCGGTGCGGAACCGGGATGTCGTCGACGTTGATCCCGACCATCGCCTCGCCCAGCCCGCGAGAGACCTTCGCGAGCACGTCCGGGTCGTCGAAGAAGGTGGTGGCCTTCACGATCGCCGCGGCCCGCTCCGCCGGGTTACCGGACTTGAAGATCCCCGACCCGACGAACACCCCCTCCGCGCCGAGCTGCATCATCATCGCCGCATCCGCCGGGGTCGCGATGCCACCGGCGGTGAACATGGTGACCGGCAACTTCCCGGCCTTCGCCACCTCGACCACCAGGTCGTACGGCGCCTGCAACTCCTTCGCCGCCACATACAGCTCGTCCTCGCTCAGCGACGTCAACCGGCGAATCTCCCCACCGATGGTCCGCATATGCGTGGTGGCATTCGACACATCGCCGGTACCGGCCTCACCCTTCGACCGAATCATCGCCGCACCCTCGGTGATCCGCCGCAACGCCTCACCCAGGTTGGTCGCACCACAGACGAACGGGACGGTGAACTTCCACTTGTCGATGTGGTTCGCGTAGTCGGCCGGGGTCAGGACCTCGGACTCGTCGACATAGTCGACCCCGAGGGACTGCAGGATCTGCGCCTCGACGAAGTGCCCGATCCGGGCCTTGGCCATCACCGGGATCGAGACCGCGGAGATGATGCCGTCGATCATGTCCGGATCACTCATCCGCGACACCCCACCCTGCGCGCGGATGTCCGCGGGCACCCGCTCGAGCGCCATCACCGCGACCGCGCCGGCGTCCTCGGCGATCTTCGCCTGCTCGGGGGTGACGACGTCCATGATGACCCCACCCTTGAGCATCTCGGCCATGCCCCGCTTGACGCGCGCAGTGCCGGTGGTGGGGGTGGTGTCGGGGGTGCTCACAGCGAACTCCTGGGTAGTGGCGTGGTGGAACTTCGATGGCGGCATGCGCGAGCGACGACGTTCACGCTGCTTTGTTCGATTCTAGGACGACGGCCCGCGATGCTCTGTAGCCAGTCTCGGATTGCTGGCCTCGTCGAGTCCGCCCCGCGACTTACGTGATGGCGCGCACTTCGGGGTTGTCGGCGGCGGCTGCGACGGCTGCGGCCTCCTCGAGCAGATCGGCAAGATCGCGTGGATAGACAGCTTCACCGGCAGCCGTCAGTTCCCGGACACAGTCGGCAGTACACCACCGGTGTCCGGTGATGGTGCGCTCCTCGAGTTCTGTGAACCCGCCATGGTGAGGTTCGAAACCCTCCGTCTGCAGCGCGAAGAACAGTTCCTCGGAGCGAATCAGCTCACCGCCCCAGGAGAAGATCGCCACCCGGCGCCACATCGGGCCGCGAAGCGACTCCGCGGAAGCGGTGTACCCGGTCTCCTCGGCGATTTCCCGGACCGCCGCAGCACGCAGGTTCTCCCCTTTTTCGACCGCGCCACCGATCGTGAACCAGTAGTAAGTGTCGGGAATCTCCGGATCGTGGCCCCTCAGCAACAGCACACGGCCCCGCTCGTCGAGCAGCACCACCCGCGCGGACGTGCGTACGGAGTCGAGCGACAAACCGTCGGTGACCGCCGCAGCCGACGCCCGTTCCGTGATCTCGAAATAGGTGGGTAGCGGTGCGGTGCCGCCCAGGTGTAACCACCGAACGGGTCTGCGGGTACGTAGTGCCAGGGTGTCCCGCACGGCGTCGTTGTGGAAACGGCGCGCGATCAGGACCCTCGCCTCCGCGTCCGCGAGTTCCGCGACGAGCTGAGGTCTGAGATCTTCGGGATCGAGCAGCGAGAGCGCGCTGGACAACGCGTTCTCCGCGCTTTCGCGTTCGGTGCGCTCCGACCGCTCGGCGCGGGCGGCCAGGGCAGTGAGCCTTCTTGCCTCGGGTGGGTCCATCGCCGCAGCCGCAGCCCGCACGACCACCGCCCGACGGGCCAGCGCGGAGTCGAGGGCCTGCCAGGACAGATCGGAACGCACGTGCAAACGGTCGAGGCGGTTGGCCGTTCCGTAGGCCCACAACCCGATCACCAGAACGACCACTGCCACGAGGGCGAGAACGAAGATGGTCAGCGCGGAGAAGGTCACGATCCGACCTCGTGGACGCCGTCGCGCCCGACGGTTACCGTCTCGTACACCCGCAGAATCTGTTCGGCCACCACCGGCCAGTCGTATTCGGTGACGACCGTCCTCCCGACCTCGGTCAGTGCGGCACTGCGCGCAGGGTCGCCGAGCACGGAATCGATACCCTCGGCGAGCGCCGCGGAATCACCCACCGGCACGAGCACACCCGCCTGCCCGTCGCGGAGGACGCGGCGGAACGCGTCGAGTTCGCTTGCCACCACCGCGGCGCCGGCCGCCATCGCTTCCACCAGCACGATCCCGAAACTCTCCCCGCCCAGATTCGGGGCGCAGTACACGTCGGCACTACGCAGAGCCGACGCCTTCTCGGCGTCGCCGACCTGGCCGAGGAGGCACAAGTGCCCGAACAGCGGGCCCGCCTCACGACGTAGGCGGTCCTCGTCTCCCCGGCCGACCACCAGCACCTGCAGCTCCGGGTACTTGTCGACCAGCGCGGGAAGCGCGCGCAACAGCACCGACATGCCCTTGCGCGGCTCGTCGTATCGCCCGAGGAACACAATGGTCCGGCCCGGGCGGGGGTAGCCCGGCAACGGTTCGGCGTTCGCGAAGGCCCCCACGTCGACACCGTTGGGGATTTCGACGGCGTCCGACCCGAGCGATTCCACCTGCCATCGGCGCGCCAGTTCCGACACCGCGATCCGTCCGCTGATCCTCTCCAGGTAGGGCTGGAGGACTCCCTGAAAGGTGCTGAGCACCAATGATTTCGTCGTCGACGTGTGAAAGGTCGCCACGATCGGTCCCTCGGCCACCCGCATGGCGAGCATCGACAGGCTCGGCGCATTGGGTTCGTGGATGTGCAGGACATCGAAGTCGTTGTCGGAAATCCAGCGCCGCACCCGCGCGCTCGCGGCAGGTCCGAAACTCAACCGGGCCACCGATCCGTTGTACGGAATGGCCAGCGCCCGGCCGGCCGACACGACGAAGTCGGGCAATTCGATGTCGTCCGAAGCGGGGGCCAGGACGCTGACCTTGTGCCCGCGTTCGATCAACACCTCGGCGAGATCTACGACGTGGGCTTGTACCCCGCCCGGAACGTCGAACGAGTACGGACAGACCATGCCGATCTTCACGGGCTCTCCATACGCGTGAGTCTCGCCTGCGACAGGTCGGACAGCCAGAGCGGCTGCAGCATGTGCCAGTCCTCCGGGTGCTGTGCGATGTTCGCCTCGAACCGTTCCGCCAGCGCCTGGGTGGCCGCCGCCACCCCGACTGACGTATCGATCCGGGGATCGATACGGAAACCCCACCCGTCCTCGGTGAACCAGCAGTGCACGGGCAGGAGCGGAGCACCGGTGTCGATCGCCAGCTTCGCCGGACCTGCGGGCATCCGCGTCGGTTCCCCGAAAAATGTGACGGGAACGCCCTTCTTCGCGAGATCGCGTTCACCGAGGAGGCACACGATTCCGTTGTCGCGCAGGCGCGCCGACAATTCGACGAACGGAGGATGCTCTCCCCCGCTGAGCGGGAAGATTTCGAATCCCAGCCCTTCGCGGTAGTCGACGAAACGCTGATACAGCGACTCCGGCTTCAACCGCTCGGCCACAGTGGACAGCGCGCCCCAGTGCTGCACGCACCACACCCCAGCCATGTCCCAGTTACCGCTGTGCGGCAGTGCGAGTACCGCTCCGCGGCCCGCGGCTTTCGCGGCGTCCAGATGCTCCTGTCCTTCGATGAGGGCGTCGAGAGCCGCCCCGGTCTTCTCCAAATCCATGGCCGGCAGGCGGAACGCCTCCCGCCAGTACCGCGCATAGGACCGCAGCGACGCACGCACCAGCGACTCCGGAATCTCCTCCGGAGTCACTCGCAGCACGCGAGCAAGGTTGCGGCGCAACTGTTCAGGACCGCCGCCTTTGCGTGCGGCGAAGTCGGCACCCGTGTCGAACAGGGTGACAGCGACTCGCTCGGGCAGGGCGCGGACCAGCCGCCAGCCGGCCGCGTAGCCGAGGTCGGCGACCCGTTCACCGAGGCTCACTGCGCCGTCGCCTGTCCGTCTTCGGGCGTCGTGCCGGGTGCCGGCAGCGGGAGGACGTCCCGTGCGCCGGCCGACCCCCGCACCGCCAGAACCCGCTGGAATACCGTGAGCACGCTGCCCGCAGCGAGGAGCCACATGGCGATGTGGATCGCCCACGGCACGCCGAGCCCGGTGACACCGGCCCCGATGAGGACGATGACCAATCGATCGGGTCGTTCGATGAGTCCGCCGTCCGCGGACAACCCGCTCGCCTCGGCACGGGCCTTGGCGTAGGAGATCACCTGCGAGGTGACCAGGCACACCAAAGTCGCGATCACGAGCGGCTTGCTCGCCTCGTGGTACACGGCCCACCAGGCGAGACCGGCGAAGATCGCACCGTCCGCCACCCGGTCACAGGTGGCGTCGAGGACGGCGCCGAATCGGGTTCCCCCACCACGGGCCCGGGCCATCGCGCCGTCCAGCATGTCGAACAGGACGAACACGGTGATGACAACCGCACCCCAGAACAGATGTCCGCTGGGAAACAGCACGACCGCCCCAGCCACGGTCGCGACGGTCCCTATCACTGTGACCGAATCGGGGGTCAGCCCGGTCTTGACCAGAGCCCTCCCCAACGGCGCGGTCACCTTGGACACCGGTGCCCGTCCGAAAAAGCTCAGCACCTGCCCACCCCGTTCATCACGTTCTGCCACCGACCCTGCACGGAGGAGTGTGCGACCCCCGCGTCATTCATCTATCGAGTCATTCATTCCAAGCCTTCGCCAGCAGACCGCGGGTCTCGCGCAACAACTGTGGCATGACCTTGACGCCGGCGAGGACCGTGATGAAGTTGGCGTCCCCACCCCACCGGGGAACCACATGCTGATGGAGATGTTCAGCGAGGGAGCCGCCGGCGGCGGCCCCCAGGTTCAGACCCACATTGAAACCGTCCGGCCGCGACACCCGCTTGATGACGCGCAGCGCCTGCTGAGTGAAGGACATCAGCTCGGCGCTTTCTTCCTCCGTGAGGTCCTCGAGCGCGGCGACCTTGCGGTAGGGCACGACCATCAGGTGACCAGGGTTGTACGGATACAGGTTGAGCACCGCGTAGACGTGCTCGCCGCGCGCGACGATCAGCCCGTCCTCGTCGTTCATCTTCGGGATGTCGGTGAACGGTTCGTTCGGAGTGTCCGGAGACTTCGGCGCCTCGGCGATGTATGACATGCGGTGTGGCGACCAGATCCGCTGCAGATGGTCCGGCTGACCGGGACCACGATCGACAAGACTACCGGGACTGTCTCGCATCCCGTCGGCGGTCACATCATCCCCTCCTGCCATGTGTGTCACCCTCTCCCACCGGGTTGGAGCAGCTCCGCGGTCGGGGACGCGTTCTCACGGCGCGCGACCCATTCGGTGACGATCCGAACGGCATCGTCCACGGCCACACCGTTCACCTGAGTGCCGTCGCGGAAGCGGAAGCTCACGGCACCCGCCTCGACGTCGCGGGCACCCGCGAGGAGCATGAACGGCACCTTCTGCGCGGTATTGTTGAAGATCTTCTTCTGCATCCGGTCGTCGCTCGCGTCGACCTCCGCGCGGATCCCCGCCGCCTTCAACTGCTTCACCACGTCGAAAAGATGATCGGCGAACGCTTCGGCCACCGGGATGCCCACCACCTGAACGGGAGCAAGCCAGGCCGGGAACGCACCTGCGTAGTGCTCGGTCAGCACACCGAAGAATCGCTCGATGGACCCGAACAACGCGCGGTGGATCATCACCGGCCGCTTCTTCGTGCCGTCGTTCGCCGTGTACTCGAGGTCGAAGCGCTCGGGCAGGTTGAAGTCGAGTTGAATGGTCGACATCTGCCAGGTCCGACCCAGGGCGTCCTGCACCTGCACCGAAATCTTGGGACCGTAGAAAGCGGCACCCCCGGGGTCGGGCACGAGGTTCAGCCCCGACGCCTCGGCGACCTCGGCCAGTGTCTGCGTGGCCTCTTCCCACACCGCGTCGTCACCGACGAACTTGTCCGGGTTCTTGGTGGACAGTTCCAGGTAGAAGTCGTCGAGCCCGTAGTCCTTCAGGAGCCCGAGAACGAACTGCAGGGTGGTGGCCAATTCGTCGCGCATCTGCTCGCGGGTGCAGTAGATGTGCGCGTCGTCCTGTGTCATGCCGCGCACGCGGGTCAACCCGTGTACGACACCCGACTTCTCGTACCGGTACACGGAGCCGAACTCGAAGAGCCGCAACGGCAATTCCCGGTACGACCGTCCGCGGGACCGGAAGATCAGATTGTGCATCGGGCAGTTCATCGGCTTGAGGTAGTAGTCCTGGCCCGGCTTGCGCACGGTGCCGTCCTCGTTCAATTCCTCGTCGATGTGCATGGCCGGGAACATGCCGTCCCGGTACCAGTCGAGGTGACCCGACACCTCGTAGAGGTGCCCCTTCGTGATGTGCGGGGTGTTGACGAACTCGTAGCCCTCGTCGACGTGCCGCTTGCGCGAGTAATCCTCCATCTCGGTGCGGATGATGCCGCCCTTGGGGTGGAACACGGGCAGGCCCGAGCCGAGCTCGTCGGGGAAACTGAAGAGATCGAGTTCGGCGCCCAACTTCCGGTGATCGCGCCGTTCTGCTTCGGCGAGCAGCTCGAGGTGCTGTTCCTGGGCCTCGGCCGATTCCCAGGCGGTGCCGTAGATCCTCTGGAGATCGGCGTTGTCCTGGTTACCTCGCCAGTAGGCGGCGGAACTGCGGGTGAGCTTGAACGCGGGAATGTGCTTGGTGGTGGGGATGTGCGGGCCACGGCAGAGGTCGCCCCAGATCCTCTCCCCCGTGCGCGGATCCAGGTTGTCGTAGATGGTCAGCTCGTTGCCGCCGACTTCCATGACCTCCGGGTCGTCGATGCCCGACTTGTCGTCGATCAGCTCGAGCTTGAACGGTTCCTTCGCCAACTCCGCGCGAGCCTCGTCGAGAGAGTCGACGACACGACGAGAAAACCGCTGAGAGCCCTTGATGATCTTCTTCATCCGCTTCTCGAGGTTCGCGAGATCCTCCGGAGTGAAGGGACGATCGACCGAGAAGTCGTAGTAGAAGCCGTCCTTGATGGGCGGACCGATGCCGAGCTTGGCCTCGGGGAACTCCTGCTGCACGGCTTGCGCGAGGACGTGCGCCGCGGAGTGGCGGATGACGCTGCGCCCGTCCTCGGTATTCGCGGCCACCGGCTCGACGTCGGTGTCCACGTCCGGCACCCACGACAGGTCCTTCAGCTGACCCTCGGCGTCACGGACCACGACGACGACGTCCGGACCCTTGCTCGGGTAACCGGCTTCCCGAACCGCGGTTCCGGCCGTAGTCCCTGCGGGCACCCGGACGAGGGCGGCGGGGGCGACGGATGCGGGCGTGGTCACAGCGATGTTCTCCTAGGTGAGGTATGCGGTGCAGACATGAAGAATGTGCCAGCCCATGCTATCGGCCCAGCTGTGCTACCCAACCATGCGTCCGCTAGAGGGGGCTCTCCAGCCACGGGTAGTCGAGGCCGACCCACGTCCCGACCAGACCGAACGTTCCCAGTAACCACAGGGTGGCCAGCACGATCAAACCCGTCAGTACCGCGCCGGCACCCTTGACGAGCAGCGACTGCCGGGAGAACCAGTCCATGAACGCGTCGTACTTCGTCCGCGCGAAACGAAGCAGTCGATGAGCCCACTCGAACTCGGACGCCAGGATGCCGAGTCCGGCAAAAACGATCAGCCATCCAGGACCGGGATACGGAATTGCCAGCACGCCGGCGGCCAGCACCAAGGCGCCGATCACGCCGACGGCGATGCGGTAACCGAGGTTCAGACTCGGCTTGGCGGCGATCCGAGCGCGCCACCGCTTCCAGCGGCTCTCCGCCTCTTGGAACGGCGACAGGTCGGAATCCTCCGTGTCGACAGGGTCGGGACCCTCGGTGTCGACAGGGTCGGGACCCTCGGTGTCAATTGGGTCGGACCCCTCCGTGTCGGCCTTGTCGGCACGGTCGGCCTCGTCCGGCCGGACTTCCCCGGTGCTCACGATCTACCTGCCCCTCGTGTGTCGACCCAGTGTGAACGGCAATCCGTGACGAAGCAGGCACGGAGGCGCGAGTGAAACTGCCATCGTCCACCCTACCCAGTGCCCGCCGCACGGTCGCGCCGTCAGGTCCGGTCTAGCCCTTCACACACACGACCTGCCGCAGGTGTGCCACAACCTCGACCAAATCGGCCTGCGCATCGATCACCTGCTCGATGTCCTTGTACGCGGCCGGGATCTCGTCGATCACCCCTGCATCCTTACGCGACTCGACGCCGGACGTCTGACGCCTCAAGTCGTCGACCGTGAAACGCTTCTTCGCCTTCGTACGGCTCATGGTCCGACCGGCGCCGTGCGACGCGGAGTTGAAGGACAGTTCCGACCCCAGTCCGCGCACCACGTACGAACCGGTACCCATGGAACCGGGAATGAGACCGAGATCTCCCTTCCCTGCGCGAATAGCACCCTTGCGGGTCACGAGCATCGTCTCCCCGTCGACGACCTCCTCGGACACATAGTTGTGGTGACACGAGATCGGATCGTCGAAACGGACGGGCCGAGTCGGCAGAGCGTCCCGGAATGCCTGCATGATCAGGGCGAGCATGACGGCGCGGTTGCGGGCCGCGTACTCCTGGGCCCACGACAGGTCGTGGCGGTAGGCGTCCATCTCGGGTGTACCTGCGAGGAAGACCGCCAGATCACGATCGACCAGCCTCTGGTTGTGCTGCAACGTCCGCGCCACGGCGATGTGTCGCTCGGCCAGTTCCTTCCCGATGTTGCGGGATCCGGAGTGAAGCATGAGCCACACCTCGTCTGCGTCGGACAGACACACCTCGATGAAGTGATTCCCGCCGCCGAGCGTTCCGATCTGCTTCATCGCCTTCGATTCACGAGACTGGACGCCCGGGTGCAGATCGCGGAACTCCTGCCAGAAACGCGTCCATCCCTTGTGGACGCCGGCGCCGGACACCGAGAGGGCACCGGGGTCGAGTGACTTCTCGTGCATGGCGAACCCCACCGGAACCGCACGCTCGATGCGCGCGCGCAGCGACCGCAGACTGTCCGGTAGGTCGTCGGCGGTGACATCGGTCCTGACCGCTGTCATGCCGCAGCCGATGTCGACCCCCACGGCGGCAGGTGCGACAGCCTGACGCATCGCGATGACGGAGCCGACCGTCGCGCCCTTACCGACATGGACGTCGGGCATGACGCGGACACCGTGGACCCACGGCAGGTCTGCCATGGTGCGGAGCTGGGCAAGTGCGGCCGGCTCTATGGTCCGTTCTTCCGCCCACATCAAGGTCGGCGCGGCAGTGCCTTCGAGGGTGACGGGAAACATTCGACTTCGATCCTTCGACAGCGGCCACCACGGGTGCGGTTCGGCCTGCCCTGTCATTGTTCGCCGTTTCCGTGTACCCAGACAACCGAATATCGGCACGTGAGGGCACACACAGAAGAGGGCGTCTCCGAATTCCCGGAAACGCCCTCTTCATGTTCTCGGTGGTCCCGGCTGGGATCGAACCAGCGACCTCCCCGGTGTGAACGGGACGCTCTTCCACTGAGCCACGGGACCGAAGCACGCCACATGCTCGCGCTCGAACGAGTTGGAACATTAACACGACGGACCGGCCGAACGAAAATCACGTCGTGGTGATTCGCGGTCACCCGCACACACCACCGCTTTCTGGATGCGCCCCGAAGCCCGGCAGCACTCATGACCTGCAGATTTGTAACTAACAGGCATGGTCGGCTAATGTTCTCAACCGCACCACGGAGAACATTCTCCGCGAGTTACACGGTGCATGCGGACGTGGCGCAGCTGGTAGCGCACAACCTTGCCAAGGTTGGGGTCGCGGGTTCGAATCCCGTCGTCCGCTCGAGAGGTTGGACTCAACCTTCACGGTGGAGTGGCCGAGTGGTGAGGCAACGGCCTGCAAAGCCGTGCACACGGGTTCGATTCCCGTCTCCACCTCGCGCGATTAGCTCAGCGGGAGAGCGCTTCCCTGACACGGAAGAGGTCACTGGTTCAATCCCAGTATCGCGCACCGAGATAGATCGTAGGACTGTAGTACTTGCACGACAGTGAACTCCCCCGGACTCGGGGGTTTTCACGCATGCGGACGTGGCGCAGCTGGTAGCGCACAACCTTGCCAAGGTTGGGGTCGCGGGTTCGAATCCCGTCGTCCGCTCCATTTCTTCTTGATCTCGCGCGATTAGCTCAGCGGGAGAGCGCTTCCCTGACACGGAAGAGGTCACTGGTTCAATCCCAGTATCGCGCACCATCTCTTCGGTCCATCCGAAAAGACGTTCCCAGCGGTTCGGCCCCGGTCATACGACCGGGGCCGAACCGCGGTCTGTCACGCCGAGTGCACCCTGTTTGCGCCGGAAATCATCGCGCGCAGCGCCGACTCGGTGTCGGATTCACCGATTCCCATCGTCCACAATCGCACTCCCCGCGCCTCGCACCTCAGGAACGTTGCCGTGCGGTGCCCGATTCGATGCTGGTGGAAGGCGAGGATCTCGATCGAACATCCGGCGTCGTAGAGCATCGACGTCATCGCGGACACCGGGCCCGGCGCGAGTGCGCTCATCGTGCAGATCGATTCTCCGATACCCAAGGTGGCCTCGAAGACCCACTGGCCTGGGGCGGCTTTCTTCTCGGACCATCGACCGAGACGGAACGGGCCGGACATCGGCGCATACAGGCTCTCGAACGCGGTCCAGCTCATCCCGGCCGCCTCGTCCGCGAATTCGCGGGGGAGCGGCTTTCCGTGACGCGTCGCGAAGGGATCGGCGGCGCTGCTCGACGTGTGACAAGTTGCGGCAAACGAAGTGGAGGTGCTCATTCTCGTGGTCTTCCTGAAAGTGAAGGGAGGACCAACGCGTAGCTCAACGACCCGCAGCGAGGGGTCGGTCCGTATCAGACCCCGCTACGGCGGAGAACTACGAGAATGCGCTGCATGGGAAGACACTCTAGGCGAGGACCGTCCCGAAGGACAACCTGCCACCTCATCGAGGAGTTCGGCTGCATATCTTCCCGGTGACGAAATCGTTATCCACGGGCCTGGAACGTGAGGAAATCCTCATGTATCGTCGAACGTGCCATCCACCCCCCCGATGGCAATGAGCCCCAGCCATGACCCCCCATCCAAGGCTGGGGCTCAGTCTTGTTCCGGGTCTCCTCCGTCGAACAAAGTCCCGCTCACCGACTCGGGCTGTCATTCCTCCTTGCGCCGGACTCTGCGCAGTCGACAACGAAGCATCGCATACGGTCGGTTTCACACGCCGCACAGGGCGTGGCAGATTGCGGTGAGGACGCAGCTGCGGGACAGTACGCACATAATGGTGAAGAACAGGAAAGACGCGGTGACTGAACGGTGACGGTCGAAATAAATTCCGCGGGGATATGGGACTCCGAGGCGATCGCCGACGTAGCGGCGGCGACGTTTCCGCTCGCCTGCCCACCTGGCGCCACCCAGGACGACATCGCCACCTTCATCGATGATGTGCTGTCGGCCGAACGGTTTTCCGAGTACCTCACCGACCCGCGCCGAACCGTGCTCAAGGTGACCCACGAAGGCGCCATCGTCGGCTATGCAATGTTGATCGACGGCGAACCTGCAGATCCCGAGGTGGCCCGGAGCGTGTCACTGCGTCCGGTCACCGAGATCAGCAAGCTGTATGTGCTGCCGGGCAACCACGGCACCGGAGTCGCGTCCGCGCTGATGAACGCCATCGTCGAGCGCGCCGTCGCCGGGGATTGCGCGGGACTGTGGCTCGGAGTCAATCAGGAGAACCTGCGCGCCCAGCGTTTCTACGAGAAGCACGGCTTCGAGACCGTCGGGACGAAGACCTTCCTGGTGGGGTCACAGCTACACCACGATTTCGTGATGCGGCGGGCCCTCTGAGCCTGCCGGCTCAGTTCGCGGCTACCTCGAAGCGCGACAACGCGAGGAGCCGTGAGGTGGCGCGGAGATACTTCTTGCGGTACCCGCCGGCGAGCATCTCGGGCGTGAAGATGGAGTCGAGCTTCGCGCCCGCCACCGTGACCGGGATGCTGGCGTCGTACAGGCGGTCCGCGAGAACCACGAGCCGCAGAGCCACCGACTGGTCGTCGGCCGGATGGACACCGTCCAGGAACACTGCCGGGATGCCCTCGACCAGCTTGTTGTATCGCGACGGGTGCAGGGTGCTCAGGTGGGCACACAGCGCATCGAAGTCGTCGAGTGTGGCACCGGGGATGGCGTCGGCACGCTCGAGGAGCTCCTCCGAGGAGATCGGGTCGGGCGCCGGCGGCAGGTCGCGATGCCGGTAGTCGGGGCCATCCACCCGGATGGTCTCGAAGATCGAGCCCAGTTTCTTGATCTCCCGCAGGAAGTCCTGCGCTGCGAAGCGCCCCTCACCGAGCTGGCCGGGAAGGGTGTTCGACGTCGCGACGATGGATACACCACGCGCGGACAGCTCGGACAGCAACCGGGACACGAGCATGGTGTCACCCGGATCGTCGAGTTCGAACTCGTCGATGCAGAGGACACTGTGGTCGGAAAGCTGCTCGACCGCCTTGTTGAACCCCAGCGCGCCGACCACGTGGGTCAGCTCGACGAAGGTGCCGAATGCCTTCGGCGACGGGACGCTGTGGTAAATCGACGCGAGCAGGTGGGTCTTGCCGACGCCGAACCCACCGTCGAGGTAGAGACCGGCGCCGGTGGACGGCGTCTTCTTCCCGAAGAGGCCACGTCGGCCGCCGCTGCGGATCTTGCCGACCTTCTTCGAGAACTCCTCGGCCTTCTGCACAGCCACGGCCTGGCTGGGCTCGGCGGGGTCGGGGATGTACGACGCGAAGCTCACCTCGTCGAACATGGCCGGGGGCACCATTTGAGCTACCAACTGATCAGCCGGCACCACGGGGCTGCGATCGACAAGACGTGCATGCATACAAGCAGGGTATCCACGTGTTGTGATCACTAACATGCAGCGTGTACATTTTGCGACCTACCTCACATCGGACTCCGGGCAGCCGGGCACGGATACCGGTGAAGTGACCGGGGACGCCTTGCGGGAGCTGTATGCGTACCCGGTGGAGATGCCGCGACCGTGGGTGCGGGCGAATTTCGTGTGCAGCATCGACGGAGCCGTCTCTGTCGGCGGTGTGAGCGGAACGCTGGGAACGCCCGCCGACAAGAAGGTGTTCGACACCCTTCGGGAGGCGGCCGACGTCGTCCTGGTGGGAGCAGGAACCGTCCGCGCCGAAAACTACGGTGGCGTGCGAATCGACGCAGACGGCAGGCAACGCCGTATCGCATCGGGATTGTCCGCCGTCCCGCCGATTGCGGTCGTCTCGGCACGGGCACACCTCGACGCCGACGCCCGACTGTTCACCGACACCGAGGTCGCGCCCATCGTGATCACCTGCGCCGCCGCCGATCCGGTTCGGGTGGCTGCCCTCGCCGAGGCCGGTGCTCACGTCGTTCGCACCGGCGGTTCGGAGATCACAGGTCCTGAGGTGATCGCCGCAGTGGAGGGACTGGGACTGCGCAGAATTCTCTGTGAGGGCGGGCCGAGCCTGTTCGGACAGCTCGTGGCCGACGACCTCGTCGACGAACTCTGCCTCACCACGGCACCCGTCCTGGTGGGCGGAACCGCCGGGCGCATCGCCACCTCCCCCCACGTCGCCACGGTCTCGATGACACCTGCGCACGTCCTCGCCGACACCGACGGCACGGTTCTGACACGCTGGGTGCGGCTTCCCCGCCCGTGAAGGAACCTGGCAGGCTGTCCGGCATGCGCAGATTGGGGTTGCTCGCACTGGTTCTCGTGGTGTGCAGTGCGTGTGGAGCCGGACCGTCGAACCGGCCGCACGTCGCCGTCGAACGCGAGGGTGGCGGCAGCGAACCCACCCCGACAGAATCCCAGAACGCCGACGCTCCACCGCCCCAGTTGCAGGTTCCGAAGACGGACCTCACGTGGACGGACTGCACCCAGGGCACCCTCGAAACGCTGGGCCCCGGAGTGGTGGCGCCTTCGGGTCTGATCTTCGAGTGCGCGTCGTACGAATCGGCCGTCGACGAGAGCGGAGTCCTTCCCGGATCGTTCACAATGGGCGCGATGCGGGCGCGACTCGCGGACACCCCGGCAAACGCTGCCCCCCTCGTCCTGACGTCCGGGTCGGACCGGTCGTCGACGTCGACGCTCGCCGCGCTGAGCACGGGAGGGTTGGCGACTCTGCTCTCGACGCGTCCGGTTGTCGCCGTCGATCGCCGCGGAATCGCGTCGTCACAGAAGATCGAATGCCTTTCGCCGCCGACCTCCGACCTTCGGCGCAGGCTGGCCGACCTGGGACAATTCGATCCGGGTGCCGGCGACCAGGTCGACAAGGTGGCCGCTCTCGGGCGAGATGCCACCATCGCCTGCACCGATTACCTGCAACCGCAAGAACTCGCCTTCGACAGCACCCACGCCGCAGATGACATCGAAACGCTGCGTCGCACGTGGGAGGTCGACTCCCTCGGGATACTGGCCACCGGAAACGGGAGCGCCGTTGCATTGAGCTACGCCGCCGAATACCCGGGACGGGTCGGCCGGCTCGTCCTCGACTCCCCCGCGGTGACCACCGTGGACGCCGCGACCGTCACCGAGCAGCAGGTGGCCGGCCAGGAAGCGGCGTTCGACGCCTTCGCCCGGCAGTGCACCGCACTGAACTGTTCCCTCGGCCCCGACCCGCGGGCTGCGGTCACCGCAGCCGTTGCCGCGGCCGCGGCCGGTCGGATCCCCGGGGTGTCGTCGAATGCGCTGCTCACAGCGATTTCGGGGGTGCTGGGCACGGCCGGAGGTGACCAGCAGGGCCGGGTACGCATGTTGTCCGACGCCGTGTCGGCCGCCACCGCCGGCAACACCGCGCCGCTGCTGGCCCTCGCAGCGCAGGCGGAGGCGGCCTACGAGTCCGACGGCCAGTTCATCACCCGGTGCACGGACGGGCAGCAGTGGCCTGCCCCGGACCGCGTGCGCCAACTCCAGCGCGTGTGGGGTGAGCAGTTCCCGTTGTTCGGCCCCGATGCGGCCGTGGGCCTCCTGCTGTGCACGTCGTGGCCTGCGACTGCACCGCCCGCGCTCCCCGGTGACCTCTCGATGCCCGTGCTCGTACTCAGCGGCGCGGCCGACCCCGTCGTCGGCAACGCCGGCGTCGGCACCGTCACCGGAGCAGTGGGCAGCGCGGGCGCCACCACCGCCACCCTGACGTGGCACGGCCGGGGTCACCCGGCCACCCACTCGGACTGTGCGCAGAAGGCCATCGTCTCGTATCTCGCCGACGGAACACTGCCACCCGACGGCAGCGCCTGCCCCGCCTAGACGGTGACCGGGCCCGACACCCGCAGGGGGTGCGTGACCGCACGTCACGGCTAGCCGGTGTACCGTGCCGTGGTGTTCCTTCGACATCTCGAACCGCGCACCGGGCGGACTCCTCACGAGGTCATCAACTTCGCGTTGTGGCCGATCGCCGTCATGACCGTGCTGCATCGAGTGGTTGTCAAGGCGGTCAACGGCTACATCACCGACGACTTCCGGCCGGTCTACAACGCCGCCCTGGCGTTCCTCAACCGCCGCCCCGTCTACACCGCCAACTTCGACTGGGTGGACCCGCACTACCTGTATCCGCCGTCCGGAACGCTGCTGATGGCACCGATCGCGATCATCGATCCCGAGAAGTCGCGGTGGCTCTTCATCCTGGCCAACACGATCGCCATCGTCATCGCGTTGTACCTGCTGTTGCGGTTGTTCGGCCTCGGCCTGAACTCGATCGCCGCCCCGATCCTTCTCTTCGCGACGTTTTCGTCGGAAACCGTCACGAACACGCTGGTCTTCACCAACATCAACGGTCTGGTGCTGCTCGGGGAGATCGCGTTCCTGGTGCTGCTCATGAAGCGAAGGGACATGTGGTCCGGCGTCGCCATCGGCCTGACGTTCGCGGTGAAACCGATTCTGGCGCCACTTCTCTTACTTCCTCTCGTCCGCGGGCAGT
Organism: Rhodococcus sp. MSC1_016; assembly: GCF_023667485.2. NCBI lineage: Bacteria > Bacillati > Actinomycetota > Actinomycetes > Mycobacteriales > Nocardiaceae > Rhodococcus > Rhodococcus sp. MSC1_016. The sequence continues at coordinate 1,822,107 of NZ_JAMOZI020000001.1, read as the reverse complement.
GGAAAGTGTTCGTCACCGCCCTCGGCATCCCCCTCGTCCTCACCGCCGTAGCGTGGCCGCTGTCGGCGGATCCGATGGACTTCGTTCATCACACCGTTCCGTACCTGATGGAGTCGCGCGACTACTTCAACAGCGCGATCGTAGGCAACGGCAGGTACTACGGTCTCCCGACGTGGATGATTTTCACGCTCCGTGGAATTTTCGCCGCACTGGTGGCGGGGTCCCTGTGGCTGCTGTACCGCTACTACCGGCACGACGAACTGTTCTTCGTGGTGACCACGTCCGGTGTCCTGCTGACCGCGTCCTGGCTGCTCGGTTCGCTGGGCCAGATGTACTACTCGATGATGCTGTTCCCGCTCGTCATGTCGGTGGTACTGAAGAACTCGGTGATGCGAAATTGGCCCGCGTGGCTGGCGGTGTACGGGTTCCTCAGTTACGACAGTTGGTTGTCGGGACGGTTCGTCGAGGCAGGCCGCACCGCCGAATACATGAAGACCACCCTCGGGTGGAGTCTGCTGTTGATCGTCATCTTCGGGGTGCTCGCAGTCCGCTACCTCACCGCGAAGCGTGAGGGTCGGCTGGACCAGGGCATCGATCCGGCGTTCCTCCTCGAACCTCGCCCGAAGACCCCGTCGACGGAACCCGAGCTCGAACCGGAACCGGAACCGGAGTCGGCTGTCGCCAAGTCGTAGCCGTCTCGCCGCGCGCTGCGGACCCGCGAACGCGAAACGTATTAGCGTGGAGCCATGAGTTCGCAGCAGAAGGATCCCACCCAGTCCGCACCGAAGGTCGTCCTCTCCGACAGTGAATGGCGGGAGAAGCTGACGCCCGAGGAATACGCGGTACTGCGGCAGGCCGGAACCGAACGTCCCTACGTGGGTAAATACACCGACACGACAACCGAGGGTGTGTACCACTGCCGGGCATGTGGCGCGGAGTTGTTCCGCAGTACCGAGAAATTCGAATCCCATTGCGGGTGGCCGTCGTTCTTCGACCCCGCCGATTCCGATGCCGTCATTCTCCGCGAGGACACCTCGCTGGGGATGCGTCGCGTCGAGGTTATCTGCAAGACGTGCCACAGCCATCTCGGTCACGTCTTCGAAGGAGAGGGCTACCCCACCCCGACCGACCAGCGTTACTGCATCAACTCCATTTCGCTGGTCCTCGAGCCGACCGAGAAGTGATCATCGGCGGGTCGAAGGCGCGAATCGGCGGCAGCTTGTCCAGATAGCGTTCGATCTGCACCAGCACGTGCTGGCCCGTGCAGCCGCGGGACAGTGACGAACTGCCCACGTCCGCGGTCAACACGTTCGGGTTACCGTGCACGCACAGCGACTGCGGGTCGGTGGGGTCGAGCGGGTCGTACCAGGCACCCGTCGACAACTGCACCACGCCTCGCCGGACACCGTCGTCCACCACGACACCGGCGAGGCAGGAGCCGCGATCGTTGTAGACCCGGACGACGTCACCGGCGACGACGCCGCGAGCCGCGGCATCGTCGGGGTGAATCCGGAGCGGTTCGCGGCCCTTGATCTTCGATTCCCGGCTGGTCGCGCCGTGATCAAGTTGGCTGTGCAGCCGACTCCGCGGTTGATTGGCGATCAGGTGCAGCGGATACTGCTGTGCTCGATCGCCACCGAGCCATTCCTCCGGCTCGTACCAGCGTGGATGGCCGGCGCAGTCCGCGTAACCGAAGCTGTCGATGTCTGCCGAGAAGATCTCGATGCGACCGCTGGGTGTCGCGAGCGGGTGCGTGGCCGGGTCGGCACGGAAATCGCCGAACAGCACGAGGTCGTCTTCGGTGCGCATCCGCACCTGCCCGTCTGTCCAGAAGTCGTCGAAGCTCGGCGCCGGGCCGCCGTCCGCCCGGACGAATCCGCGCCATTGTTCGTAGAGGTGCTCGAGCCATTGCTGCGACGAGCGTCCTTCGGTGAACTTCTCGCCGGCACCCAACCTGCGGGCGAGCGCGCTGAAGGTGTCGTAATCGTCCTGGGCATCGGCGTACGGGTGCACTGCGGCGTGCATGGCGACGAGCAGCGGGTCGTTGCGGGTGCAGCTGATGTCGTCCCGCTCGAGCGACGTGGTGGACGGCACCACGATGTCGGCGTGCCGTGCCATCGGGGTCCAGTACGGCTCGTGGACCACGATCGTCTCGGGGCGTGCCAGGGCCCGCCTGAGCCGGCCGAGATCCTGATGGTGGTGAAACGGGTTGCCCCCAGCCCAGTACAGCATCCGGATATCCGGATAGGTCAGCCGCTGACCGTCGTAGTCGAAGGGTGCTCCCGGATTCAGGAGCATGTCCGAGACCGCCGCCACCGGGATGAAGTCCGGGACCGGGTTGAGTCCCTGCGGCAGGGTGGGCAGGGGGTACGGCACGGGTGCGAGGCCCGGCTCGTTCATCGAACCGTAGCCATGGCCGAAGCCCCCGCCGGGCAGACCGACCTGTCCGAGCATCGCGGCAAGAGTGACGCCCATCCACGGCGCCTGCTCCCCGTGCCGCACGCGCTGCAACGACCACGTGACGGTCACCATGGTCCGGCCCGCCGCCATCCGTCGCGCCAGTACCACCAGTTCGTCCGCGGCGATTCCCGAAATCTGCTCCGCCCACGCCGGCGATTTGGGCACTCCGTCGGAACGTCCGAGCAGGTACTCCTCGAAACGGTCGTAACCGACGCAATGGCTTGCCAGGAAGGCCGTGTCGTGCAGGCCTTCCGTCGCCAGAACATAGGCGAGGGCGAGCATGATGGCGACATCGGTGCCGGGGACGGGTGCGTGCCGTTCCGCGGCACCGTGGAGGTCGTCACGCAGCGGACTGAAGGACACGATGCAGCCACCGCGACGCCGGAGCGCGTCCAGCGCGCCTCGTGTCGGGTGGTCGCTCGTGCCGCCGTGATTCACTCCGGTGTTCTTCAGCGGGACACCGCCGAAGCACACCAGAAGTTCGGTGTGCTCGGCGATGACCTCCCAGGACGTCGACCGCGCGAACAACTTCCAGTGCGTACCGACGACGCGGGGCATGATCACGCCCGTCGCACCGAGTGAATAACTGTGGACGGACCGTGTGTAGCCACCGAGCGAGTTGAGGAACCGGTGCACCTGACTCTGCGCGTGGTGGAACCGCCCGGCGCTGGCCCATCCGTAGGAGCCGCCGAAGATCGCGCTGTTGCCGTACGTGTCGATCACTCGGCGCAGTTCGCCCGAGAGGCGCTCCGTCAGCTCTTCCCAATCGACGGACACGAACTCGTCCGAGCCTCGGGCACTGCTGGAGCCGGGTCCGTTCTCGAGCCAGCCGCGCCGCACGGCAGGGCCGGTGATGCGGGCCTTGTTGCGGACCGAACCGGCGATGTTGCCCATCGCCGGCGACGGGTCCGAGTCACCCGAATACGGGTGAACCGCGACGACCTCGCCGTCCGACACCTCGGCCTCGAACATCCCCCAATGGGACATGTGCTGGTAGCGGACCCCGCGGTCCGCCTCGTCGACGTCACTCATGGATGGTGCGGTAAATCACGGAAGAGCCGTGACGAGCTTCTCCACATCCACCCGGGGACCGGTGAAGAACGGTACTTCCTCCCGGACGTGCAGGCGTGCCTCGGTGGCCCGGAGATCGCGCATGAGATCGACGATGCGGTACAGCTCGGGCGCCTCGAACGCGAGGATCCACTCGTAGTCCCCCAACGCGAACGAGGGCACGGTGTTGGCGCGGACGTCCTTGTAGGCGCGGGCGGCCATGCCGTGGTCGGCGAGCATCTTGCGGCGCTCGTCGTCCGGCAGGAGGTACCACTCGTAGGACCGCACGAACGGGTACACGCAGATGTAGTTGCCCGGGTCCTCCCCCGCGAGGAAGGCGGGGATGTGGCTCTTGTTGAACTCGGCAGGGCGGTGGCAGGCCACATTGCTCCACACGGGTGCGCTCGCCCGCCCGAGCGCGGTGGTGCGCCGGAAGTCGGAGTACGTGGCCTGCAGCGCCTCGATGCTCGGCGAATGGGTCCAGATCATGAAGTCCGCATCGGCGCGAAGACCGGCCACGTCGTAGAGTCCGCGGACGACGACCCCCTTCTCCGCCTGAGCCTCGAAGAAAATCCGAGCCTCCTTGATCACAGCTTCCCGGTCGTCCCCGAGAACACCGGGTTCCACCTGGAACACGGAGAACATCAGGTAGCGGATTTCAGAGTTCAATGCGTCGAAGTCGAGGCGTGCCATGGGTCTATCGTGCCACTCGCTCGGCGAGGCGTGTAGCCGCCGTCGTCGCAGAGGCGACACAGGCGGGAACACCCACCCCGTGGAGCAACGCGCCGGACACCTCGACACCGTCCAGACCTGCGATGTCGCGCTCGATCTCGGCTACCCGGTCGAGGTGCCCGGGGCCGTACTGCGGCAATCCGCCGTACCACCGCTGGACCCGTGCCGCCACCGGTTCGTCCGTTACTCCGGTGACCGTACCGAGGTCGCGTCGCGCCGCCGCGACGAGATCCGTGTCGGGCGCATCGACGATGCCGGCGTCGCCGAACCTGCCGAACGACGCGCGGACCACTGCCACGTCCCGACCGGCGAGATGGGGCCATTTCCGGCTCGACAGCGTGAAGGCCTTGGCGGCGAGCGACGCGTCGGTTGCGACGAGGATTCCCGAGTTCTGCGGTAGGTCCGCCGCGGCGGGAAGAGCCAACGCCACAACAGCAGAGGAGGCGAGGGGAATGCGCCCGGCGGCCGCAGCCGCACCAGGCGCGATCTCGGCGAGCAGGTCCGCCAGTTGCGGTGCGGGTACGGCGAGGACGATGCCGTCCACGGGGCCGACCGGATCGGCCGACCAGCCGTCGGACTCGCGGGTGATGGTCCGTATCTGTTCGTGGACGACGTGCGCGCGTGCGGCGGCGGCGAGCGCGTCGAGGAGAACGCCGTAGCCGTCGCGCAATGCCCCGAAGACCGGCCCGGCGGAGGGCGGAGGAAGCGCCTCCGCTACGGCGGCAGACAGGCTTGCCGCTCCGCGATCGAGGGCGGCAGCAAGGGTGGGTAGGGCGGCCCGCACTCCGATCGTGTCCGCAAGACCCGAATACACGCCGCCGAGCAGCGGATCGACCGAGCGCCGCACGACCTGCTCCCCGAACCGCTCGCCCACCAGCGAGCCCACCGCGACGTCGGAGCCGGGAACCCAGCGCAGGGGCAGCTCCGACTCCTCCTCGATCCGGGCGAGTGTCCTATCGTCGACCAGTCCGGCGAGATCTTCGGGCCGGGCGGGGATGCCCATGAGCGTGTTCTGCGGCAACGGGTGCAGCGAATCCTGGGACCAGATGAGCGGACGCAGGCCCGCCGGATGCACAAGTTGCTCGGTCAGGCCCAATTCGGTCAGTAGCGCAGGCACCTCAGGGCGTCGTGCGATGAAGGCCTCGGCCCCCAGATCGAGGGGCTCCCCCGCCAGCAGGTCCGTGCGCAGCTTGCCGCCGAGTCGCCCGGCACCCTCCGCGAGGGTGATGCGCGCTTCGTCGCCCAATTGCTGACGCAGGCGGTACGCCGCGACCAGGCCGGAGATGCCGCCGCCGACCACGAGCACATTCGGCGACGACACCGTCACAGCGAGTGCACCAACTCGACGACGGCGGTGAGGACTCCCGGGTCGGTGTCGGGCAGAACGCCGTGACCGAGGTTGAAGATGTGACCGGTCGTACCGGATGCCATCGCGGCATCGGCGTCCGCCACGATCCGGCGGACTTGCTTCTCGACGGCCGCCGGTCCGGCGAACAGCACCGAGGGATCGAGGTTGCCCTGCAGCGCCTTACCCGGGCCGACGCGACGGGCCGCGACGTCCAGGGGAATCCGCCAGTCGACGCCTACCACGTCGGCACCCGCTTCCCCCATCGCACCGAGCAGTTCGCCGGTACCCACACCGAAGTGGATTCGAGGAACTCCGGCGCTCTGAATCTCGGCGAACACTCGTTCCGAGTGGGGCAGGACGAACTCGCGGTACTCCGCCAGGGACAGTGCGCCCGCCCACGAGTCGAACAGCTGGACCGCGTCAACCCCGGCGCGCAACTGGGCCTGCAGGAACGTGATCGTGGTGTCGGCCAGGGTGCTCAGTAGTGCGTGCCACGTCTTCGGGTCGGAGTGCATGAGCGCCTTGGTGCGCTCGTGGTTGCGGCTGGGGCCGCCCTCGACCAGATACGACGCGAGGGTGAAGGGGGCACCCGCGAAGCCGATCAACGGGGTCGAGCCGAGTTCGACCGTGAGCAGCCGGACTGCCTCGGCCACCGCGCCTACCTCCTCGGGGACGAGCCGTGGCAGCGCTGCCACGTCCCCGATCGATCGAACCGGGTTGGCCACCACGGGCCCCGTTCCCGCCACGATGTCCAGGTCGATACCGGCCGCTTTGAGCGGCACGACGATGTCGGAGAAGAGAATCGCGGCATCGACACCGTGGCGGCGCACCGGCTGCATGGTGATCTCACTGACCAGCGCAGGGTCGAAGCACGACTCGAGCATTCCGATGCCCGCCCTGATCTTGCGGTACTCGGGCAGCGAGCGCCCCGCCTGCCGCATGAACCAGACCGGACGGTGGCTCGGCGTGCGACCGTTCGCGGCCGCGAGGAACGGTGCGTCGGGAAGCACCCTCCTCGAGGTGAACGTGGCCCGCTCGGCCATGCCTGCATTCGTGCTTTCCAACCCGCTCATCGGTCCTCACGCTCTCTGCCGGCTCGTATTTCGGCAGCTCTCATGCTGCCATGTCCTCGCGCCGTCGCCGATCGGCCCTGCTCGGCGCGCCTCCGACGAGATGCGAACGTCCGGGTCTAACGTCCCGAGCTGTGACGACTTCGGGATCGCGCGCCGAACCCGCCGAGTTCCGCGCCGCCGTCGATGCGATGAACTCCGCGCAGGTTCGTGCGGACATCGAGCTGGGCCCCATCCGGCCCCCTCAGCGACTGGCGCCGTTCAGCTACGCCGTCGGCGCGGAAGTCGTGCACGAGGACACCGGTGTCGTTGCCGAACAGAGCGAAGGCGACGCGTTCGGCAGGCTGATCCTCCTCTACGACCCGGAGGGCGACGAGGCCTGGAACGGCACGATGCGGCTGGTCGCCTACATTCAGGCCGACCTCGATGCCGCTGTCGCGGCGGACCCGCTGCTTCCCGAGGTCGCGTGGAGCTGGCTGGTCGATGCCCTCGAGTCGCGTTCGGAACCACTCACTGCGCTCGGTGGCACGGTCACCGCCACCACGTCCGTCCGCTACGGCGACATCGCCGGACCACCACACGCACACCAATTGGAACTCCGCGCGTCGTGGACCGCGACGTCCGTCGAACTCGCCGCCCACGTCGAGGCGTTCTGCGAGGTGCTGGCCTACGCCGCGGGCCTGCCGCCGGCCGGTGTCGCCCAGCTCAAGACACAGAACGGCGATTAGCCGTTACGCGGGTTCCTCAGCCGCTGGAACGTCGGTGGTGGCGCTCCGCGACCATTCCAGGAACCGCCCGACCGCCTGGGTCACCGAGATGCTGCGAATCGACGGAAAGACGTCGAAGGCGTGCTGGGCTCCCCGCAGTTCGGCGTAGGCGACAGGATTGCGGGACATCTTGCGTAACTCGTCGACGAAGAACCGTGCCTCCGCGACCGGCACGAGGGAGTCGCTCGCGCCGTGGATGACGAAGAACGGCGGCGCGTCGGCCCGCACCTGCGCCAACGGTGACGCGGCCCGGTAGTCGTCGGGGAACGTGGCGTGCCTGCCGAGGATCAACGGCATCAGTCCGGAGTGGACACGCTGCAGGACGGCCCTGATCCCGGAGTCACCGGCGAAGTCGTAGACGCCGTAATACGGGACGCACGCGTGTACGGAAGTGTCGGCGTCCTCGAAACCGGGCTGAAACCGTGGGTCGTTGGCGGTGAGACCCACCATGGCAGCCAGGTGACCGCCCGCGGACCCACCCGTGACAGCGATGAAGTCGGGGTTGCCGCCGTAGTTCTCGATATTCTTCCTCATCCAGGCCAGCGCTTGCTTGATCGCGACAAGGTGTTCGGGCCACTTGGCCCGCGGCGAGAGCGGATAGTTCACCGCAACGCACACCCATCCGCGCGACGCCATCTCGAACATCAGCGGCAGACCCTGCTGGTCCTTGTTGCCGATGACCCACCCGCCGCCGTGGATCTGCAGCAGGATGGGGCTGCTCGCCGGGCGGTCCTTGTGGTGGTAGATGTCGAGTTGCGCACGACGACCGCCGGGGCCGTACGCGAGGTTGCGGATGCGGGTGACGTCTTCGTTGGCCATCCGGAACGGATTGAGGAGTTGACGCCATACCGGCCGTCCCGAACGTTCGATGGCGTCGTCGCGATCGGTGTAGTTTTCGCCGAGCGCCTCGACCAGCGCGCTTTCGGCTTCCTCACCTGCTCCACGGCCGGTGGCGATCGCGGCGGCCAGTCCGCTCATCGAGGCGATTGCGAGTGCGACCCCGATGCGGTCGGTGCGCGAACGGAGTCCGTGTCGCGCGACGTGGACGGCCGTGTCCGCAGCAGTCGCCGCGAGGAGGTGCGGCGCCAATTCGGTGGTGAGCCATCCGGAGAAGAAGGCGAACACCGACGTCGGTGCGCCGGGCAGGGGACGCAGCGCGTTGGCGGCGAGCGCGGCCCCCACGCCGTGCCGGAGAAGGAAGCCTCGAGTCATCCCGACATCGTAGAACATGTTCTATCGATCGACGTCAGGCGCGAGCGAGCACCGAGCTGAACAGATGACTGCGCACCTCCATCCCGTCCGGAGGCCGCCCATCTCGCATTCTTTCCTTTCCATGGACCGTTTACTAGAACGTGTTCTACTATTTGAAGATGCAGCGACTCAGCGGGCTCGATGCCTCCTTCCTGTACCTCGAAACCTCGACGCAGCTCCTCCACGTCTGCGGGCTCATCGTGCTCGATACGTCGACGGTCCCCGGCGGCTACTCCTACGGCCGGCTGAAGGAGGAACTCGGCATCCGGACCGAAGCCATCCCGTCGTTCCGGCGGAAGCTGCAGGATTCGCGCTTCAATCTGGATCACCCCGTCTGGGTGGACGACGCCGATTTCGACATCGACCGGCACTGCCATCGGGTGGCCGTTCCCGCCCCCGGCGGACGGGAGGAGCTCGCCGAACTATGCGGGAACATTGCAGGGCAACCCCTCGATCGCGCACGGCCACTGTGGGAGATGTGGGTCATCGAGGGCCTGGACGACGGGTCCGTCGCGGTGATGTCCAAGATGCATCACGCAGGAGTCGACGGAGTTACCGGCGCGAGCATGATCGCCCAGCTGTGCGGCCTCGAACCCGATTCGCCGAGGCCCGATCCCGCAGACTCCGCCCAGGGCGCCGGCGGGGCCAGCTCACTCGAGATCGCCGTCGGTGGATTGCTGTCCGTCGCGTCACGGCCGGTGAAGCTGTTGCAGATCATTCCCCGGAGCGTCGGCCTGCTCCCCCGCTGGATCGACCGTGCACGGCGTGGAGACGCGATGCCCGCGCCGTTCACCGCGCCCCGAACTTCGCTCAACGGCACGCTGACCAGCCACCGCACCATTGCCTTCACCCAGCTCGATTTCGACCTCGTCAAGCAGGTGAAGAACGCCTTCGGGGTCAAGGTGAACGACGTGGTCCTCGCCCTCTGCTCGGGAGCACTGCGGACCTACCTCGATATGCGTCGGGAACTACCCGACAAGTCGCTGGTCGCCATCGTGCCCGTGTCGGTGCGCGGCAAGTCGGACCGACCCGGGACCAATCAGGTGAGCGGGATGTTCACCGAGCTGGGCAGCGATATCGAGGATCCGGTGGAACGACTGCTCGCCATCGCCGAGCACAACTCCACGTCGAAAGAGCACAACGAGACGTTGGGCGCGACCCTCCTGCAGGACTGGTCCCAGTTCATCGGGCAATCCGTGTTCGGAGCTGCCATGCGCCTGTACTCGACACTCGGACTGGCCGAACGCCATCCCGTCGTGCACAACCTGGTGATCTCGAACGTGCCGGGACCAACAGATCCGCTCTACTTCCTGGGCGCCCTGATCAAGGCGATGTATCCGATGGGACCGATCTTCCACGGGGCCGGCCTCAATGTGACGGTGATGTCCCTGAACGGGCAACTCGACATCGGCTTGATGAGCTGCCCGGAGCTCGCTCCACAGCTCTGGGACCTTGCCGACGCCTTCCCCGACGCTCTGGACGAACTCGCCAAGGCCGCGGCCACCCGTGCCTGACACCGCCGAATCGCTGCAGGACCCGGGCGGCGACGTAGAGTCAGGTCTCATGTCCGAAGTCACCGACGAGACCTCGTCCACTGTCACCGACGAGACCTCGTCCACTGTCACCGACGAGACCTCGTCCCCTGTTGCCGACGAGCAGACGGCCCGGCAGGTAGTGCCGCTTCTTGCCCCGCGTGATGGGGTACCGCAGGTCGTGACCACAGCGGAGGGCGTGGCGAAGGCGGCTGCCGCCTTGGGTGAGGGCACCGGGCCCTTGGCTGTGGACGCCGAACGTGCCTCCGGTTTCCGGTATTCGGCTCGGGCGTACCTGGTGCAGCTGCGCCGGAAAGGCGCGGGGACGGTGCTGCTCGATCCGATTCCGACGGCGGCCGACCTCGCACCGCTCGCGGAGGCAATCAATCCGCTGGAGTGGATTCTCCATTCCGCTGATCAGGATCTGCCGGGGCTGGCCGAGTTGGGGCTGGCACCGGCGGCCTTGTTCGACACCGAACTCGCCGGTCGTCTCGCGGGCTTCGAGCGGGTGGGGCTTGCCGCCATCGTGGAGCGGACCTTGGGCCTCGAGCTGAGAAAGGGGCACGGTGCCGCGGATTGGTCGAAACGGCCTCTTCCCAACTCGTGGCTGAATTACGCCGCACTCGACGTCGAGGTTCTCATCGAGTTGCGCGAGGTCATGGCCGCGGAACTCGAGAAGCAGGGTAAGACCGAGTGGGCGGCGCAGGAGTTCGAGCACATCCGGCTGGCCGGTCCGCCGAAGCCCAAGCCCGACCGATGGCGTCGAACCTCACACATCACGTCGTTGAAGACGCAACGCCAGCTCGCCGCGGCGCGCTCCCTCTGGCAGGCGAGGGAGGACCTTGCCCGCACTCGTGACGTCTCCCCCAGCCGGGTGCTGCCCGACTCCGCGATCATCGAGGCGTCGGTGAAGAGTCCGCGGAGCATCGACACTCTGCGCGCCCTTCCGGTGTTCGGCGGCCCGCGTCAGCGGCGGCACACGCGAATCTGGTTGGCGGCGCTGGAGGAGGCGCGGGCGTTGCCGGACGCCGAGCTGCCACCCAAGACTCAGCCCTTCACGGGACCACCTCCGCCGAGCCGGTGGGCGCGGCACGACCCGGCCGCTGCCGACCGGTTGACTGCGGCTCGTGCTGCGTTGGCCACTCTCGGTGAGGAGGTGTCGGTTCCGGTGGAGAATTTGCTGACCCCGGATCTCGTGCGCCGACTGTGCTGGGACTGGACGCCGCCCGTGGACGGGGACGTCGGTGCAGCCGTCGACCGCATCCTCGCAGCGGGTGGCGCGCGTCCGTGGCAGCGGGAGTTGACGGTGCCGGTGCTCGGAGCGGCACTGTCAGCGACCCCCGGCGACGAGCCGCCCAGCGCCTGACCGGCACGATCGCCTGGTTCTACTGGCAAAATCCTGATGAAGCACCCATTAAGTTACCCGCGAGTAACGCTAGGGGTAGTCTGTGCCCGAGGCCGGACGCTTGGCCGTGATCCGGCACCAGACTGCTCCATCAGGAGGAATTCGCGTGGCTCCATCCACCACATCGCAACGCAACGTCGTGTTCGTCGACGGGATCCGGACCCCGTTCGGCAAGGCCGGCCCCAAGGGCATGTACGCCGAGACCCGGGCAGACGACCTCGTCGTCAAAACCATTCGTGAACTACTCCGCCGCAATCCGCAGCTCGATCCCGCACGGATCGACGAGGTCGCCATCGCCGCGACCACGCAGACCGGTGATCAGGGTCTGACCATCGGCCGCACCGCCGGCATCCTCGCCGGCCTGCCCGAAACGGTGCCCGGCTTCGCGATCGACCGAATGTGCGCCGGCGCCATGACGTCGGTCACCACCACCGCGTCCGGCATCGGTTTCGGCCAGTACGACGTGGTGATCGCCGGAGGCGTCGAGCACATGGGTCACCATCCGATGGGTGAGGGTGCCGACCCGAACCCGCGATTCCTCGCCGACCGCCTCGTCGACCCCAGCGCCCTGGTGATGGGCAACACCGCCGAGAACCTGCACGACCGGTTCCCCAGCATCACCAAGGACCGCACCGACGCGTACGCCGTCGCCAGCCAGAACAAGTACGACGCCGCCAAGAAGGCCGGCTTCATCGCCGACACCCTCGTTCCGGTGGCCACCCGCTCCGCCGCGGGGTGGGGACTCGCTACCGAGGACGAGCCGCCGCGCCCAGGCACCACGATCGAAGACCTCGCCAAGCTGAAGACTCCGTTCCGTCCGGCGGGCCGCATCACTGCCGGCAACGCCGCCGGTCTCAACGACGGCGCCACCGCGGCGATCCTCGCGGGTGAGGACACGGCACACGAGCTCGGACTGCCGATCGGCATGCGCATGGTCGGATTCGCGTTTCAGGGTGTCGACCCCGCCGTGATGGGCATCGGTCCCGTCCCTGCCACCGAGAAGCTGCTCGCCCGTACCGGTCTGAAGATCGAGGACATCGGCCTGTTCGAGATCAACGAGGCATTCGCCGTGCAGGTGCTCGCATTCCTCGAGCACTACGGCATCGCCGACGACGATCCGCGGGTCAACCAGTGGGGTGGCGCCATCGCCTGCGGTCACCCGCTCGCGTCCTCCGGCGTGCGCCTGATGACTCAGCTTTCCCGCCAGTTCGCCCAGCGTCCCGACGTCCGCTACGGCCTGACCACGATGTGCATCGGTCTGGGCATGGGTGGAACGGTGATCTGGGAGAACCCGATTTTCGACGGAGCGAAGTAAATGACTTCTATCACCACAGCATTCGCCGACGAGGTCGTGACGAACGCGTACACCAAGATCGTGGCAGTCCCGGGCATCGAGGGTCCGGTCGCCCTGATCACGCTCGACAACGGTTTCGACCACACCAAGCCGTCGTCGTTCGGCCCGGGCGGCCTCGCTGCCCTCGACGCAGCCCTGGACGAGGCGTTCGCGGCGAACCCGGTTGCGGTCGCGATCACCGGCAAGCCGTTCATCTTCGCTGCCGGCGCCGACCTCAAGGGCGTCCCGAGCATTACCGACCGCGAGCAGGCGCTCGAGCTCGGCCGGTTGGGTCACAGGGTGTTCCGTCGCCTGCGTGAGTCCTCCGTGCCGACCTTCGCCTTCGTCAACGGGGTCGCGCTCGGCGGCGGTCTCGAGGTCGCGCTGCACAGCCACTACCGCACGGCATCCGAGAGCGCCGGCGCGCTGGGTCTGCCCGAGACGTTCCTCGGTCTGGTCCCCGGCTGGGGCGGAACGCAGTTGCTGCCCAACCTGATCGGGCCCTCGAACGCGGTGACCGTCGTCCTCGAGAATGCGCTGAACCAGAACAAGATTCTCAACCCGAAGAAGGCTCTCGAGCTCGGTGTCGTCGATGCCGTGTTCGGTTCGGCCGACTTCCTCGAGCAGTCCTTCGCCTGGGCGGCACAGGTTCTCGCGGGTGAGATCACTCCGTCCCGTCCCGAGATCGATCGGGGTCAGGGCTGGGACGAGGCAATCTCGCGCGCGAAGGCCATCGTCGAAGGCAAGACGAAGAACAACGCTCCCGGACCGGTCAAGGCCGTCGAGCTGCTGGAATTGGCTCGCAACACCGACCTCACCGATCCGGCATCGCTGGACAAGGGTTTCGCCGCCGAAGACGAAGCTCTCGCCGACCTTCTGCTGGCGGACGAGCTCCGCGCCGGGCTGTACGCATTCGACCTGGTGAACAAGCGGGCGAAGCGTCCGGCGGGCGCGCCGGACAAGTCGCTCGCACGCAAGGTGACCGGCGTCGGCATCGTGGGCGCGGGCCTGATGGCCAGCCAGCTCGCCATGCTGTTCGTCCGGCAGCTGAAGGTTCCGGTGATCCTCACCGACATCGACCAGGAGCGCATCGACAAGGGTGTCGGCTACGTCCACGGTGAGATCGACAAGCTCCAGGGCAAGGGGCGGCTGTCTCCCGACGCCGCGAACCGCCTCAAGGGCCTGGTATCGGGATCGCTGGACAAGTCCGCCTTCGCGAAGACCGACTTCGTGATCGAGGCCGTGTTCGAAAATCTCGATCTGAAGAAGAAGATCTTCGCGGAACTCGAGGAGTACATCGCTCCCGAGACGATCCTGGCGACCAACACGTCTTCGCTGTCGATCACCAAGATGGCCGCGGACCTGAAGCACCCCGAGCGGGTCGTCGGTTTCCACTTCTTCAATCCTGTTGCGGTCCTCCCGCTTCTCGAGGTGATCAAGGGTGAGAAGACCGACGACGCCACTCTGGCAACGGCATTCGCGACCGCGAAGGCGCTGAAGAAGTCGGCCGTCGGTTCCGCCGACCTGCCCGGCTTCGTCTTCAACCGGCTTCTGATCCGCACCCTCGGTGAGGTGATGAACGCGGTGGACGAGGGTACCCCGTTCGAGGTGGCCGACAACGCCATCGCCGAACTGGGCATGCCGATGACGCCCTTCACGCTGCTCGCACTCGTCGGACCGGCGGTCGCGCTGCACACCGGCGAGACGCTCGCCGAGGCGTACCCCGAGCGGTTCCACAATTCCCCCGGGCTCGAGGCCTTGGTCGAGGCCAAGAAACCCGCGGTGTGGAGCTACGGCGCCGACGGCAAGCAGGTCGTCGACCCCGAGGTCGCCGAATTGTGGAAGCAGGGCGACAAGGCGTCCACGTCCGAAGAGGTACTGGAGCGCACTCGTCGCGCGTTCGCCGAAGAGATCCAGATCATGCTCGACGAGGGTGTCGTCGCCGCGGCCGAGGACATCGACCTCTGCCTGATCCTGGGCGGCGGGTTCGGTTTCTGGAACGGTGGCATCACGCCGTACCTGGACCGCACGGGCACCTCCGAGGCAGTCAACGGGAAGCGGTTCCTGGCGCCGGGCGTCGCAAGCGTCTGATTTCCTGGTGGGGGCGAAGGACACCACGGCGTCCTTCGCCCCCACCTGTGTCAGGCGACCGGGACGCTGTTCGCCGCGTTCAACGCCTGTCGGGCGTAGGCCCGTACGTCGGCATCGGTGTCGCCGAGGGCCTCGGTCAGAGCCTGAGCCGCAGTCCGATCGCCGGCCCACCGTCCGAGTGAGAGCACGGCTGCCTTCCGCACATCGAGGTGCGGATCCTCCAATGTTTCCGCGAGAGCGGGCACGGCAATGCCCGGGTCCGCTCCGGCCAGTCCGCGTGCTGCCCCCTGCCGTATCTGCCAGGCGGATTCGCGCAGTGCCGTGACGACGAGGGCGACATCGTCGTCGCGGCACCCCAATCCGGCGAATGCCGTCAGCGCCGCTGCACGCACCAGCGGGTCGCGGTCACCGGCCAACTCCCGCACTGCGTCGAGTCCACCGAGACCGATGGTAGCGAGCCCGTGCGCCACCGTGATCCGCACTTCCCGGTTCTCGTCGTGCGCCCCCGACGCCACCGACTCCCACTTGTCCAGCGACACCAGGCCTCGCACCGCTTCGATCCGAACGTGGTGATCGGAGTCGGACAGCGCCGTCAGGAACTGCTCCGCCGACCCCGCGTGCAGTGCGCGCAGCACGTCGATCACGGCGGCCCGGACCACGGCGTCACCCGACTCCAGATGCGCGTCGAGCCCAGCGGCGGAGGTGAGCACCTCGACCAGTTCGCGCAGCCCTTCGGCGGCGGCGCGGCGAACGGTGACGGCCTCGTCGGCGAGCGCCGCGAAGAGTGCTCCCGTGAAGCCGTCGGGCGTTCCCTCGGTCAGCACCGACAGTGCGGTCACCCGGACCTGGGGGTCGTTATTCCGGAGGTACGGCTCCAGCTCGTCGACGCTGGGTGCATCGAGGCCGAGCAGCGCGACGAGGGCGGGCGACGACGGTTCCTGCCGGACCGGCGCGGCGATACGCGAACGCTCCTCGACCGGCGCGCGTCCTCCGACCAGCGGCGGCTGATGCACCGCGATCACCGTCTGGTCCTGCGGCGGAAGGGAATCGAGGCCCGGAACCGAAACGAAGTAGGGTGCGACCGGCCTCTTGAAGAACTCCATCTCCCCGTTCGCCCCGCGACGCAGGTTCAGGTGATACCCCCATTCCTCGTCGCTCGACTCCGGTAGGTCGGCGCGCTCGTGGTAGAGCCCCCAGCGGCTCTCGGTTCTGGTGAGGGAACTGCGGGAGGCCATCTCGGCGCAGTCGCGAATGAAGGTGACCTCGGCGCAGCGCATCAACTCGTGCGGGGTGGTGGCGCCCATCTCGGCGATCTCGCGCTCCATCCGTTCGAAGGTTTCCACGGCAATGGACAGCTTGGTGGCCGTCTTCGGCGGCGCGACGTAGTCGTTGACGAATCGGCGCAACTTGTATTCCACCTGCGGCTGCGGGGGGCCGTCGGGGTTGCGCAGCGGCCGGTAGATCAGCTCGTGCGCCTCCTTCAACTGGTCTTCAGGGAGCAGGGTGGGCGCGGGGATACCGTCCAGTGTGCCGGTCGCGTGTGCCCCGGCGAGGTCACCGTAGACGAACGCGCCGATCATGTAATTGTGCGGAACGCAGGCGAGGTCGCCGGCGGCGTACAACCCGGGAACAGTGGTGGCGCCGTGCTCGTCTACCCACACTCCGGACGCGGAATGCCCGCTGCAGAGTCCGATCTCGGAGATGTGCATCTCGATGTCGTGACTGCGGTAGTCGTGACCGCGGCCCGCGTGGAAGGTGCCGCGGGTGGGACGCTCGGTGGTGTGGAGGATCGATTCCAGGGTGTCGAGCGTTTCCTCCGGAAGGTGGCTCACCTTGAGATAAATGGGCCCACGGGCCGACTCGATCTCGCTCTTGACCTCGCTCATCATCTGCCCCGACCAGTAGTCGGAATCGACGAACCGTTCACCGTGCGCGTTGACCTGATAGCCGCCGAACGGGTTGGCGACGTAGGCGCAGGCAGGCCCGTTGTAGTCCTTGATGAGCGGATTGATCTGG
Organism: Rhodococcus sp. MSC1_016; assembly: GCF_023667485.2. Taxonomy (NCBI): domain Bacteria; kingdom Bacillati; phylum Actinomycetota; class Actinomycetes; order Mycobacteriales; family Nocardiaceae; genus Rhodococcus; species Rhodococcus sp. MSC1_016. The sequence continues at coordinate 1,805,052 of NZ_JAMOZI020000001.1, read as the reverse complement.
AAGCACTCGATGCCGCTGAGTTCTGCGCCGGCGTGGTAGGCCATCGAGTAGCCGTCGCCGGCGTTCGTCGGATTCTCGTAGGTGCCGTACAGGTATCCGGAGGCCGGTAGTCCCAGTCGGCCGCAGGGACCGGTCGCCAGGATCACCGCTTTCGCGCCGACTGCCACGAACTCCCCCGTGCGGGTGTTCAGCGCAGCAGCCCCGACGGCCCGGCCGTTCTCCGTGAGGACGCGCACGGGCATCAACCGGTTTTCGATGCGGATCTTCTCCCGCATCTTCCGCTGCCGCAGCACCCGGTACAGAGCCTTTTTCACGTCCTTGCCCTCGGGCATCGGCAGCACATAGGAACCGGAGCGATGCACGCGCCGCACCGCGTACTCCCCGTACTCGTCCTTCTCGAATTTCACTCCGTACTTTTCGAGGCGCTGCACCATGGCGAAGCCGCGGGTTGCGGTTTGATAGACCGTGCGCTGATTGACGATTCCGTCGTTGGCCCGGGTGATCTCCGCGACGTAGTCCTCGGGTTCGGCCTTGCCGGGAATGACCGCGTTGTTGACGCCGTCCATGCCCATGGCGAGGGCCCCTGAGTGCCGCACGTGTGCCTTTTCCAGCAGCAGGACGTTCGCCCCGTTCTCGGCTGCTGTCAGGGCAGCCATCGTGCCGGCTGTGCCACCGCCGATGACCAGTACATCGCAGTCGAGACGCACGGTGTCGGCAAGGTCGGGGATGTTCATCGGTTCTCCGGATCGTTCGTCGTCGGGGCGTCATCGGTCTGTTCCAGCGCCGCCAGTACCTCGCCGCGTGCGGCTCGGGTTTCGGCCTGGCCGAGGAACTCCCGCTTGCGCGGGTGGGGAATGTCCACGAGCGCCCGCAGTGGTCTGCCCGCGCCGCCCAGGACCGCCACCCGGTCTCCGAGGAGGACCGCCTCGTCCACGTCGTGGGTTACGAAGACCACCGTCGTGGGGTGGGTGCTCCAGGTGTCGACGAGAAGCCGCTGCATCACGCCGCGGGTCTGCGTGTCGAGAGCGCCGAACGGCTCGTCCATCATCACGGCGCGGGGTGCGCCGGCGAGACCACGCGCCAACTGCACACGTTGTCGCATGCCGCCGGAGAGGTTCTTCGGGAGAAAGTCTCCGAACCCGGTGAGACCGACTTCGTCGATCCAGCGATCGGCAGTGGCCCGGCGACCCTTCCTCGGCTCACCGCGAAGCGCCAGAGCAAGCTCGATGTTCGAGCGCACGCTGCGCCACGGCAGCAGAGCGTTGTCCTGAAACACCACAGCCCTGTCCCGGGACGTCGACACCACCGACTCACCGTCCGCGACCACCCGGCCGGCGGTGGGTGCCAGCAACCCGGCCAGAGCCCGGAGCACTGTCGATTTTCCGCAGCCGGACGGCCCCGTGAGGACGAGGATCTCACCCGGCACCACGGTCAGCGACAGCGAGCGGATGACCGGGGCTCCGGTGTACGACAGTGTGACGTCGTCGAGTATGAGGGACATTCCGGTCGCGAGCGTGGTGGCGGTCATGCGCGCTCCCCTCGGGGAAGCCAGCGGGTGACACGCCTGCCGAGCAGCTCCACCGCTGCCGATGTGGCGAAGCCCAGGATGCCGATGGTGATCATGCCGACGAATACACCGGGATAGTCGACGATCGTGTAGGCCTGCCAGGTGCGGTAGCCGACGCCGAGCTGGCCGGAGATCATCTCCGCGGAGATGACGCAGATCCACGCGACACCGATCCCGACCGACAAGCCACCGAACACTCCGGGCAGGATCCCCGGAAGCACCACCCGGGCCAACGCATCCCAGCGCCCACCCCCGAGGGTGCGCACCGAGTCTTCCCACAGCGTGGGCAACGCCCGGACCGCGTGCCGGGTGCTGACCATGATCGGAAAGAATGCGGCCACGAATGTGATGAAGACGATCCCGGCCTCGTCGCTCGGAAACAACAGGATCGCAACGGGGACCACTGCGATCGCCGGAATCGGCCGGGCCAGTTCGGTCAACGGTCCGAGGACGTCGGCGAACAGCGTCGACCTCCCGAGCGCGATCCCGGCGGCGACACCGATCACGGTGGCGAGTCCGAACCCGCTGAGAATACGGATCAGGGACTGGCCCAGGTCGAGGTAGAACAGGTCGTTGCGCAGCTGGGTGCCGAACTCGGACACGACGTCGGCGACGGTGGGAAGGGCGTCGAATCGCAACCACAGCCGCACGTCGTTGGCCGTCAGCAGCTGCCACGCTGCGATGGCGGCGACGACGGACGTGATGCGCAGAAGGCGGGATCGCCACGACGATGCCGACGCGGGCAGCGGTGCCGGATCGGGCTGCAGTACCGAAACCTCGGATTCGATCGATACGATCGACGGCTGCAGGGTGGTCACTGCCGAACCTCCTCCACAGCGCGGTCGTACGTGACAACCGTTCCCGCCGGGTGGGCGCGCAGGTAGCGGCCGGCGGCGGCGACGGTGGTGAAGGGCAGGAAGGTGTCACCGTCGCGCACCCACACCGCCTTGTCCGCAAACCAGCGGGTGCCCAGTTCGGCATCGGGAACGTACGCGCTGCGGACGTCACGACCCTCGGCGCGTGCCTGTTTGACCGCCCGGAGCAGGCAGGTCGGGCTCGCCGCAGGCTGGGTCTGCGCCGCATCGGCGAACCAGACTTCCCCGGCCAGAGCCGGATCGGTCGCAGGCGTGCCGCACACAGGATCGGTGCCGGTCACCGCTGCGGGGCTGCCGGGGGTCGTGACAGTGGCATCGTAGTTCTGCCCCTCGGCATCGAACGCCGCGCGCAGAGGCGCATCGTCGACGAACCCCTCGACGTCGAGATCCGCGAAGTCACCGATCGATTTCAGATACGGGACGTCTGCCTTCAACGCTTCGACCAGTTCGGGTCGGAGCGTGGTGTCGAACGTCGTACCACCGGGCCCGTTGTACAGGTAGACCACCTCCTGCGGCAGTCCGCTGTCTTCGGCGACGATGCGTGCAGCCTCGAGTGGCTCGGTCCGGATGAAGTGCGTGGCGTCGAGTTGTGCACGGAGGAACGCATCGACGACTTCGGGGTGCTCGTCCGCGTAGGCCTCCCGCACGACGACCCCGTGCAGGGTGGGTGTGTTCAGCTCGGCGCCGTCGTAGAGCAATTTCGCCTTGTCCTGGAACACGAGAAGCCCGGGCCAGGCCACGAACTGTGACAATGCCTCGACCTGACCGGATTCGAGGGCGGAGGATCCGACCGGCGGTTGCTGGTTGAGAACCTCGACGCCGGTGCTCGGGTCGATTCCGGCGCGGTCGAGTGCACGGACGAGGGTGCCGTGCCCGGCAGAACCGACGCTGGCGGACACTTTCCGGCCCGCGAGATCGGCGAGCGTGGTGGCGGGAGAGTTCGGAGGGACGACCACCATGTTCAGTGCACCCTCCGGGTTGTACCCGGTGACCGAGACGATCTCGGTTTTCGATCGCGGATTCGCCTGTGTGCGTGAACCGTTGATCAACATGGGATAATCACCCATCGAGCCGATGTCGATCTTCTCGGCCACCATCTGCGCGGTGATCGGCGCGCCGGTGTCGTAATCCTGCCATTCGACGGAGTACTTCGTCCCCGTCTCCTCGGTCAGTTCTTGCAGACGCTGTTCGAGGTAGCCCTGGGCTCGCAACAGTGTTCCGGCGGTGACCGTGTTGATCGTCTTCGATTGGTAACCGATCACCACGGGCACTGCATCGTCGCTCCCGGCGGTGGTGTCTTCCAGCGAGCAGCCGGTCGCGAGCAGTGCGACCGCAGCGGTCAGCACGAGAGAGGAGTAGGGACGCAACATGTTTTCGAAGTCTTTCGCTCAGCGGAGGAGGTACGGCATGTTCACGGTGACGGCGCCGGTGGGACAGCGGGCTGCGCACGGGCCGCAGTACCAGCATTCGTCGACGTGCATGAAGGCCTTGCCGTTGTCCGGGTTGATGGCCAGCGAGTCGAGAGGACAGATCTCGACGCACAGCGTGCACCCCTCGATGCACATTGACTCGTCGATGGTGACCGGTACGTCGGCGCGTGCGTTGACAAGTGTCATGTGAGCTCCCAGTTCGATATTTCGGGACGTCGGATGAGGTTGCTGCGCATGGTGATTCGATCACCGCGCATGCGGATGTACTCGAGGTCGACGGGACGTCCGTCGACGAGTCGGGTGAGACGCTCGAGCAACAGGAGCGCGGCCCCGTCCGGGGTCTGTAGGTTCGCCGCCGAGTGCGCATCCGCATTCACCGATTCGATCGCCACATCCGCGGAACCGAGTGGTTGCCCACAGACCTCCTCGATCAGCGTGAAGACGTCGTTGCGCTCGAGGTCGCGGCCGAGGATGTTACGCCCGATGTCGGGCACCAAATAGGTGAGGTCGAGACTGAGCGGGAGGTCACCGAGATAGCGGACACGTTCGATGTAGACCGCGGATTCCCCTGCTGCCAGCTGCAATCGGCGCACCACAGCCGGTGGTGGCGTGATCTCCCTCGCCACACGCACGTCGTTGCGCACCTCACCGTGTCCCTTCAAGGTCTCCCTCAGTCCGAGCAGGGCGTCGAGCCCGTGGTCGTACTTGCGCCGCGCCACGTGAGTGCCCACCCGGGGCGCACGGTCGATCAGGCCCTCCTGCTTGAGGAGCGCGAGCCCGTCCCGCACCGCGTTCCGAGACACCCCGAATTCGTGCGCCAACTCCGATTCCGGAGGCAGTCCGCGGTCGGCGAAAGAGTCCGCGTGGATCTGCTGCCGCAAGAGGTCGGCGAATCGGCGAGCCTCGTCGGCGCGAGATCTGCGGGCAGAGGGCTGGCCGTGCAGGGCAGTCGGAGCCACCACCGCCTCTGCATCATCCGCGGCGAGCGCCATGCTTTTCCTCCGTCGATTGTGCAGTGTGCTGAACGACAAGAGACGCTAACTGCTGTTCGACCACCGGAAGTCGCGCCTGCGGACCACCCGGCGCGGCCTCCTCGAATCTGCCGGTTGGACCCCGCGGACTGCCCCGCTCACCTGCGTAAACGCGAATACGGCGCCCCATTACGCCACCACTGAACCGGAAGCAGAGTTCGAATCACGGTGATCCGAAGTCGACCACAGAACCCGGCCCCGGCCCAATATATAGGTTAGGCTTACCTTTTACTCGCTCGTCGAAGGAGTCGTTGCCGTGTACACACCCCCACGCCCGATCGCTGGCGCACTCGCCGTGGCCGGCACCGCGCTGCTCGTCGCCGCCTGCTCGTCCGGCGACGGCGGCACGAGCGCGGAAGGCGGCGGAGCCGGCTTTCCGGTCACGATCGAGAACACCTTCGGATCCACCACGATCGACGCCGCCCCGGAGCGCATCGTCACCCTGGGCTGGAACGCCCAGGACGTCGTCTACGCGCTCGGCGAGACCCCCGTCGGCATGCCCAAGTACTCCTACGGCGCCGAGGCGAACGGAGTGATGCCCTGGCTCCAGGACCGCTACGACCCGAGCCGGACCACCCTCCTCGACACCGCAACCACCATTCCCGTCGAGCAAGTGGCCTCCCTGGCACCCGATGTCGTCCTCGCACCCTACGAGGGATTCGACCAGGGCACCTACGAAAAACTCTCCGCACTCGCCCCCACCGTCGCCTACCCGGACAAGGCGTGGCAGACCAGCTGGCAGGACCAGACCACCCTGATCGGTCAGGCGCTCGGTAAGACCGCCGAGGCGGAGGCTCTCGTCACCGGCCTCGACGACCGGCTCGCGCAGACCGCTGCCGAACACCCGGAGTTCGCCGGAAAGACGGTGTCGGTGGTGAACTTCGATACCGACGCTGCCACGGTGAACGTCTACATGCCCTCCGACCCCCGCGTGCAGGTGCTCACCGAGCTCGGATTCACAGTCGCACCCGGTGTGTCGAAGCTCGCCGAGTCGAATCCGGACAAGTTCTTCGCCGACATCTCGGTGGAGAACATCGCCGATATCGACGCCGATGTCGTGGTCGCGTTCGTCGCCGACGACAGCACCGTCGCGGCCAACCCTGCCTACGCGAATCTCGGCGCCCTCGGCCGGGGAACCGCGGTGACATTGTCGGATACGAAGGTGATCGCGGGACTCAGCCAGACCAGCGTGCTGGCTACTCCCTGGGCGCTCGAGAGGCTGACGCCGCAATTGAGCGAGGCGGCGAACAAGGCCGGTGCGTGAAGTCCCGCCTGATCAGGCGTCGCGGGCGTAGCGTGATTCCACACGAAATCTCGTAGCCGGCTCACAGCCACGCTCGCCGAAAGCAGGTATGCGATGACGCAGATGTCCGAAAGACACACCGCCAAGGTCATCGGGGTTACGGTCGCTGCCGCGGTCGGGGGTTTCCTGTTCGGATTCGACAGCTCGGTCATCAACGGGGCCGTCGATTCCATCCAGGGGCACTTCGAACTGAGTTCGTTCTTCACCGGCTTCGCCGTGGCCATCGCGTTGCTCGGATGCGCTGTGGGCGCGTGGTTTGCGGGCCGCCTCGCAGACCGGTGGGGCCGCAAGAAGGTGATGCTGCTGGGTTCGGTGTTGTTCGTCGTCTCGTCGATCGGCTCCGGACTCGCTTTCAGCGTCCCCGACCTGATGCTCTGGCGCATTCTCGGCGGCCTGGGAATCGGTATCGCGTCCGTCATTGCGCCGACCTACATCTCGGAGATCGCACCGGCACGCTACCGGGGCGGCCTGGCCTCTCTTCAACAGCTCGCGATCACCCTCGGCATCTTCGCCGCGCTGCTGTCGGACGCCGTGTTGCAGAACGCGGCCGGTGGAGCGTCGAACGAGCTCTGGCTCAATCTCGAGGCGTGGCGGTGGATGTTCCTCGTGGGAGTTGTGCCGGCGCTGGTGTACGGCCTTCTCGCACTGCTCATTCCCGAGTCGCCGCGATACCTGGTGGGTAAGCACCTCGATCAGGAAGCGGCGGACGTCCTCGCGAACATCACTGGTGAACTGGACCCGCACGAGCGGGTCTCCGAGATCCGTCTCACCCTCCGCCGGGAGTCGACGGCATCGTTCGACGACATCCGTGGCCCCAAGTTCGGCCTGCAGCCTCTGGTGTGGGTAGGCATCACGATGGCCGTCTTCCAGCAGTTCGTCGGCATCAACGCGATCTTCTACTATTCGACGACCCTCTGGAAGTCGGTCGGGTTTACCGAGAACGAGTCGTTTACCACCTCGGTCATCACAGCGGTGATCAATGTGGCCATGACGTTCGTCGCCATCCTGTTCGTCGACCGGATCGGTCGCCGGATACTTCTCATGGTCGGTTCGCTGGGAATGTTCGCCAGCCTGCTGTTGGCCTCGATCGCCTTCTCTCAGGCAACCGGTAGCGGTGACGACGTCCAGTTGCCGAGCCCGTGGGGCGCGCTGGCCCTGGTCGGCGCCAACCTGTTCGTGATCTTCTTCGCCGCTACGTGGGGCCCGATCATGTGGGTGATGCTCGGCGAAATGTTCCCCAACAACATGCGCGCCTACGCACTCGGCATCAGCACGGCGGCGAACTGGATCGCCAACTTCACCGTCACGCTGTCGTTCCCGCCGCTGACCCGTTCGGTGGGCCTGTGGTTCCTGTACGGCCTGTTCGCGTTCTTCGCGCTGCTGTCGTTCTTCTTCGTCCGGTCGAAGGTCCGGGAAACGAAGGGGATGGAACTCGAGGAGATGACGACCTGACGTGGTCTAAAAACAGATCCGGCCGAATCGTTTCGATTCGGCCGGATCTGTTTTTCACGGGTGTGTCAGCTCTGCCGGCCGCTGTTCTCGATGTGTTCGGCGCTCTCGTGCGCAACCACCCCGTTGGCCGCCGACGGGGGCTGGTTCCCCAGACTCGCCACCCAGCCGGTGATCTGGCGGGAGACATCCTGCGCGGTCAACCCCAGTTCGGCGTGAACCTGGGTGCGGGAGGCGTGGTCGAGGAACCGTTGCGGAACGCCCAGATCCCGGCACGGGACATCGACGCCGGCAGAGCGCAGGGCCGCCGACACGGTGGAACCGACGCCTCCATGCAGGCCACTGTCCTCGACCGTGACCACCATGCTGTAGTCCTCGGCGAGCTTGACCAGAGATTCCGGTACCGGGAGGACCCAACGCGGGTCGACGACCGTCGCAGAAATACCTTGCTGCTCGAGACGATCGGCCGCGGCCAGAGCGAGTCCGGCGAACGCTCCGACCGACACGAGCAGGACGTCCTTTCGGCCGGAGGAGTCCCGCAGGACGTCGACGACACCGTCGATTCGGCTCAGCGCGGGCACGTCGTCACCCACGGTGCCCTTGGGGAAGCGCACCGCCGTGGGCCCGTCGTCGACAGCCAGCGCCTCGTCCAGTTCTTCGCGCAGAGTCGCGGCGTCGCGCGGAGCCGCGACCCTCATGCCGGGCACGATGCCCAGCAGCGACATGTCCCACATGCCGTTGTGGCTGGCCCCGTCGTTTCCTGTGATTCCCGCGCGGTCCAGCACCAGGGTGACCGGCAACTTCAGCAGGGCGACATCCATCAACAGCTGGTCGAATGCACGATTGAGGAAGGTCGAATACACCGCGACCACCGGGTGCAGGCCTCCGAGTGCCAGCCCCGCCGCCGAGGTGACGGCGTGCTGCTCGGCGATGCCGACATCGAACATCCGGTCGGGATAGGCGTCACCGAACGCTGCCAGACCCGTCGGACCCGCCATCGCCGCAGTGATCGCAACGATGTCCTCGCGGCGACCGGCCTGCTCGATGAGCTCAGCCGAGAACACGGAGGTCCAGTCGGCGGACGCCGTCGCCGTCGACTTCCCGGTCAGGGGGTCGATCACACCGGTCGAATGCATCTGGTCGGCGACGTGATTCTCTGCGGGTGCGTACCCCATGCCCTTGCGGGTGACGGCGTGCACGATGACCGGTCCCCCGAACGCCTTGGCACGGCGCAGCGCAGACTCGAGGGCAGCTTCGTCGTGACCGTCGACGGGACCGAGGTACTTGATTCCCAGATCCGTGAACATGACCTGCGGGGCGACCGCGTCCTTGAGACCGGCTTTCATCCCGTGCAGGACGGAGTAGGCGGTACGGCCCACCCACGGCAGTTTCTTGACGATTCTGCGACCGTTGTCGAGCACCCGCTCATAGGCGGGCTGCAGACGGAGGGTGGCGAGGTGATCGGCGAGACCCCCGATCGTCGGCGCGTACGACCTGCCGTTGTCGTTGACGACGATGATCACCGATCGGCTCTTGCCCGCCGCGATGTTGTTGAGCGCCTCCCAGCACATACCGCCGGTCAGTGCGCCGTCACCGACGACGGCGACCACGTGGCGGGCCTGGCCGGTCAACTCGAATGCCTTCGCGAGACCGTCCGCATAGGACAGGGATGCGGAGGCGTGCGAGGACTCGACCCAGTCGTGTTCGCTCTCGGCGCGGCAGGGGTACCCCGACAGTCCGCCCTGCTTGCGGAGCGACTCGAAGTCGCCCTTGCGACCGGTGAGGATCTTGTGGACGTACGCCTGGTGACCGGTGTCGAAGATGATCGGGTCGGCGGGCGAGACGAACGTGCGGTGCAGCGCGAGCGTCAGCTCGACGACACCGAGGTTCGGTCCGAGGTGGCCGCCGGTCGCCGATACCTTCTGGACCAGGAACTCACGGATCTCCGCGGCGAGTTGCTTCATCTCCGCGGGGTTCAGCTGACGCAGATCGTCAGGCGTCTGGATACGGGCAAGAACACCCAACGAGATCGCTCCCTCCGTGATGCACGCCGCATTACGTGCCTCTGCGTCGTGGCTTCGTGCCACGTCACAGTGCACCCAGTCTACGGAGCCGCGGGACCGGGCGACACACCATGTGCACACAGGCGTCCTCCGAACACGCCCGCATCCTCGACAGCCGCGTGACCGGCCGTGAGCGGGTTCACACGACTGCGGCCACACGGGCACCCCTCGGAACCCCCGACTTCGCCGTCGTCAGGCTCTAGGGTCGTCTCATGAGCACCGTCGTCGACGCGTTGATCGGGAAGATCTTCTCCGAGACCTCCAGCAACCGCGGCGGCGAGCTGGCCGACTACATTCCGGAGCTGGCGGCCGTGGCCCCCGATTCGTTCGGTATCTGCATCGCCACGGTCGACGGATACGTGTACGAGGTGGGCGACACGCGCCTGCCGTTCACCATCCAGTCGATTTCGAAACCGTTCACCTATGCCCTCGCGCTCGCCGACCGAGGCGCGGAGGCCGTCGCGGAGAAGATCGACGTCGAACCGTCGGGGGAACCCTTCAACGAGATCAGCCTCGACCCGACGACCGAGCGGCCGCGCAATCCGATGATCAACGCCGGTGCCATCACTGCTGCGTCGTTGGTGGCCGGGCCCGACGTGGACTCGCGATTCGAACGAATCCGCGAGGCCTACTCTCGGTATGCAGGGCGAGAGCTCACCTTCAACGAGGCGGTGTACGCGTCCGAGTCGCACACGGGCCACCGGAACCGCGCCATCGGGCACATGCTGCGCTCGTTCGACATCATCACGGGCGACCCCGACGAGGCGGTAGACCTCTACTTCCGGCAGTGCTCGATCGACGTGACCTGCCGAGACCTGAGCCTGATGGCCGCGACGATGGCCAACAACGGGGTCAATCCCGTCACGCACGACACGGTGCTCGCGCCCGTCCTGGTCGAGCGGGTGCTGAGTGTGATGTCCACTTGCGGCATGTACGACGGCGCCGGTAAGTGGCTCTACGAGGTGGGTCTGCCCGCCAAGAGCGGCGTCGGCGGCGGGATCGTGGCGGTTCTGCCGGGCCAGATCGGCATCGCCATCTACTCGCCGAGGCTCGATGCCCACGGCAACAGCGTCCGCGGAGTAGAGGCGTGCAGGGCACTGTCAGCCGAACTCGAGTTGCATTTCCTCCACGTCACCCGGGCGGCACGCGCCGCGATCCGCGCCCGCTACTCCGTGTCGGATGCCCCGTCGCGCATGCGGCGCACCCCGGTCGAGCGGGCCACCCTCGACGATGTCGGCAAACGCAGCCGCATCTACGAACTGCACGGCGATCTGTTGTTCGCCGGCGCGGAGACCGCCGTCCGTGAGATCGGCGGCGTCGACGAGGACCTCGAGGTAGTGGTGGTCGACGTCCGGCGAGTCGACGATGTGAGCGGGGTGGCGTGCCGGATGATCGCCACCCTGCGCGGCACGCTCGCCCAGCGCGGATGCGCCGTGGCGTTCGTCGACCCTGGCGGATTGCTCGGCAACTCCCGCTCGGATCTCGCGGGAGACACCGGACGGGTATTCGCCGACCTCGACGCCGCCGTGCAATGGTGTGAAGACGTTCTCCTCGATCGGCACTGCCGGTCTGCCCGCCAGCCGGCCTCCCTCGCCGTCACCGAACATCCGGTCCTGTCCGCACTCGACCCCGAACAGCTCGATCGGCTCACCCGCGACCTCGAGATCCGAACCTTCGACCGCGGCGAGCGCATCGTTCACCGGGGGGATCCCGCCTCCGGGCTCTTCCTCATTCTCTCGGGGAAGGTGAGCACCACGATCACCGATCAGGCGGGGTCGACGTACCGGATCATCACCTTGTCAGCCGGGATGAGTTTCGGTGAGATGCCGATGATGCTCGATTCCCGCTTCCTCAACGACGTCCGGGCCGACACCGCGGTGACCGTCGCGGTGCTGACTCCCGAGCGGTATGCCGACATGGCGTCGAAGGAACCCGCACTGAAAGTCGCGCTGCTCGAGCGACTGGCGTCGGGCGCCTACGAACAGCTCGACCTCATGCTGCGGTCGCTGCTGAGGCAAGGGAACGGCAGCTGAGCGGCATACCGAAATCCGCTTGCCGGAATCGGAAAAATCGGACAGGCTCGGGGTCTCGGGATTCGACGCCATTCGAACGCGAAAGCAGGGTGCAATGCTGACAGCCACGAAGCTGGCCATCGAGACGACAGGACTCGTCAAGACTTTCGGTTCCACCCGTGCCGTCGACGGACTCGACCTCTGCGTACCCGTCGGCGGCGTCTACGGCGTCCTGGGTCCCAACGGTGCCGGCAAGACCACCGCGATCCGTATGCTCGCCACACTGCTGCCCCTCGACGGCGGATCGGCCACGGTACTCGGACACGACGTCGCCACCGAACCGGACGCCGTCCGCGGCAAAGTGTCGTTGACGGGTCAATTCGCCTCGCTCGACGAGGATCTGACGGGGACCGAAAACCTCCTGCTCCTCGGCCGCCTCTTCGGCTACTCCCGCGCGGCAGCGCGATCGCGGTGCGAGCGGCTGCTCGCGGCGTTCGGCCTCGAGGAGGCCGGTAATCGACAGGTGAAGAACTACTCGGGCGGGATGCGTCGCAAGCTCGACATCGCGGCGAGCATCATCGTCACACCCGAGATGATCTTCCTCGACGAACCCACCACCGGACTCGATCCCCGCAGCCGCAACCAAGTCTGGGACATCGTGCGCGCCCTCGTGGCCGGGGGGACGACAGTGCTGCTGACCACGCAGTACCTCGACGAGGCAGACCAGTTGGCCGACCGGGTGGCCGTGATCGATCACGGCAAGGTGATCGCGGAGGGCACCACCGGCGAACTCAAGGCGTCCGTCGGATCCGGGTCTCTGCATGTGCGCGTCACCGATGCGGGTACCCGGCCGGCCGCAGCGAGGTTGCTCCGTGACGTACTCGGTGTCCCGGTGACCGAGGAGAACGACCCCGTGGCGCTGACTGCCCGCATCGACGATCCGCGAAGGGTCGCGCAGGCACTCCCGGCCCTCCACGACGCCGGAATCGCCGTCAGCACATTTGCATTGGGGCAGCCGAGCCTCGACGAAGTATTCCTTTCCCTGACCGGCCGACCCACCGAGGAGCCTGCGTCATGACCTCCACCGCCGACCGGACCACCGACACCACGAAGGCGGTCGCCGACGTCCTGAAGATGCCCGGACCGCGCCCTTCGCGTCCCACTGCGTGGTCGACCTCCCTGTCGTTCGGGTGGCGTGCATTGCTGAAGATCAAGCACGTTCCCGAGCAACTCTTCGACGTCACCATGTTCCCGATCATGTTCACGTTGATGTTCACGTACCTGTTCGGTGGGGCACTCGCCGGATCGACCGACGCCTACGTCCAGTTCCTGCTGCCCGGCATCCTCGTTCAAACCGTCGTCATGATCACCATGTACACCGGCCTGACGCTGAACAAGGACATCGAGAAGGGTGTCTTCGACCGCTTCCGCTCGCTTCCGATCTGGCGTCCGTCGCCCCTCGTCGGCGCCCTGCTCGGTGACGTGGTGCGCTACACGATCGCCTCGATCATCGTCCTGATCCTCGGTCTGGTCCTGGGTTTCCGGCCGGATGGCGGGATCGTCGGAGTCGCGGCGTCGATCGGACTGCTGTTGCTGTTCTCCTTCAGCCTGTCCTGGATCTGGACGATGTTCGCGATGCTCATGCGAACCGAGCAGGCGGTGATGGGGGTGTCGATGTTCATCCTGTTTCCGCTGACATTCGCCAGCAACATCTTCGTCGATCCCGCCACGATGCCCGGCTGGCTCCAGGCGTTCGTGGGGGTCAATCCGATCAGCAAGCTGGTGACGGCCATTCGCGGACTGATGGCCGGATCGGTGCAGTCGGCTGACCTCATCGTGGTCTTCGGCTGGTGTGCCGGTTTCATCGTCATCTTCGGACCCCTGACGATGCGCCTCTACAACCGGAAGTCCTAGTGCCCGGCACCGGCCGGAAGCGGGTGTCTAGTCCTTCTGGGTCCGGACCGGGCGCTGAGGCGGCGCAGCACTCTGCACGCGACCGTTTCGCTGTTGCACAGACGCGGTAAACGTCTCGTTGAGTTGCAGCAGCGACGTCACCGCGGCCGATGCCTGCTCCTGGGACCAGCCGTCCAACATGGCCCGCAGTCGTTCCGCGCGACGTTCGGTTGTCTCGCGGAGGACGTCGAATCCCTTGGGTGACACCTGGATACGCGAAGCGCGTTTGTCGTGCGGGTCTGCCGTGCGCAGGACGTATCCCGCATCGACGAGTTCGGCGATCTGCCGGCTCAGGGACGACTGACTGACGCAGAGGTCGGCGGCGAGTTCGTTCTGCCGGCACTCACCACGGGTGGACAGCACGAACAACACGCTCGTCAGAGCGGGCGCGATCACCGTCTCACCGCTCGTGAAGACCACTGCACGCAGGGAGCGCCCCAGTGCGAGTACCGCATCGGCGAGCGCCCGCGCTGTATCTGGCTGTACCGACATCCGATCCCCGTCCTAGTCCCGCTGTTGCAGGGAAAACTATACGGAGGTCGGGGTGCGGCACGCCGATGCAGTCCGGTCAGCGCGTGAGCAGGGCGATGCACTCCACGTGGTGAGTCAACGGGAATGCATCGAAGGCCCGGACGGTATCGAGCCGGTAGCCCTCACCGAGATAGAGACCGACGTCCCGGGCGAAGGACGCCGGATCACATCCGACGTGCACGATGCGTTCGGCGCCTGCCGACGACACCGCCGCGATCACGTCTCGTCCCGCGCCGGTGCGCGGCGGGTCGAGCACCACCACCCGGGGCGGCCTCGCCAATTCGGACAGCGCACGTTCGACCCGCTCCGGGTGAAAACGGACCTGCGGTAGATCCGCCAGCGCTGCTCTTCCATCGGCGACAGCCTGCTTCGACGACTCCACCGACTCCACGAGCCCGGCGCCTGCCAGTGCTGCCGCGAACACACCCACCCCTCCGTAGAGGTCCCACGCCGTATCACTCGCGGTCACCCCGGCCCACTCCGCTACCACGGTCGAATACGTCTGCGCCGCTCCGCGATGCGCCTGCCAGAAACCGGTGGCAGCCAGCGTCCATTCTCGGTGGTGTACCCGTTCCCGGGGCCGCCCGGACCCCTCGAACAACCGCTCGACTCGCGGCGCCGCGACAGCCGCCCGCCGCGCTGCGGCACCCCGTCGACCGGGACTCGTGCGTCCCGTCTTCGACACCTTCGGGGGCGCGATCTCGACAACGTGGCGCTCTCCGGCCCCGTCGAGAACGATCTGCACCTCGCTGCCCGGCGTCCACTCGTGCTCGGCGATGCCGTCATACGCGGCACTCTCGATCTGCGGGCACGCGAGGTCGGTGACGATGCCCGAACTCCGGTACCGGTGATATCCCGGCAGCCCGTTGCCATCGACAGCCAACCGCACCCGGGTGCGCCAGCCGGTTCCGTCACCGGTGCCGGGCAATTCCTCCACGTGCACGTTCCGGTCCACCCGCGCGAGCCGCAGCAGCTGCTCGGACACGATCTGCGACTTCATCTGTCGCTGGAAGGCGAGGCGGGCATGAGACATGTCACAGCACCCGGCGCCTCCCGGTCCCGATATCCGGCAGATCGGCGCTATTCGCTCCGGCGACCCCTCGAGAATGTCGACGGCCTCCGCGCGGCAAAACGATCCGCCGCGATCTTCGGTGACGATCGCGATGACCCGCTCCCCCGGCAGGCCATGACGCACGAACACCACCCGCCCCTCGTGCCGTGCGACGACGAATCCACCGTGCCCCGGATTGCCGAGGGTCAGCTCGAGGCGCCGGCCGGTCCAGTTCTCACTCAACACTGCCATCCGTCCATCACTGCCATCCGTCACTTCTCTTCGGGGTCGTACCCACGCCGGGTGGCGCCGGCGGTGTACTCGACTCCGAGCGTCTTCGCCTTCTCCGACGAGTTCAGCTGCCAGGGAACGCTGGTCACCATCACACCTGGTTGGAACAACAGCCTGCTCTTCAATCTCAGCGCGCTCTGGTTGTGCAGGATCTGCTCCCACCAGTGCCCGACGACATACTCGGGAATGAATACGGTGACGACGTCACGCGGAGCATCCTTGCGGACCCGCCGCACGTAGTCGAGGACCGGTTTGGTGATCTCACGGTAGGGCGATTCGATGACCTTCAGGGGCACCGCGATGTCGCTCTTCTCCCACTGCCGCACCAGCGCCCGCGTATCCGGTTCGTCGACGTTGACGGTGATCGCCTCGAGGGTGTCGGGGCGAGTGGCCCGGGCGTACGCGAGTGCTCGCATGGTCGGCATGTGGAGCTTGGACACCAGGACGATCGAGTGGGTCCGGCTCGGCAGCACACCGTCCCATTCCTGCTCTTCGAGCTCGGCAGTGACACTGTCGTAATGCTTCCGGATCATCTTCATCACCACGAAGATGGCCACCATGGCGACGATGGCGATCCATGCCCCGGCCGCGAACTTGGTGATCAACACGATGATCAGGACCGCGCCGGTCATGGTGAGACCGATCGTGTTGATCACCCGCGAACGCTGCATCCGGCGGCGTTGCCGCGGATCGGTCTCCGACGCGAGATGCCGGGTCCAGTGCCGGATCATCCCGGTCTGGCTCAGGACGAACGAGACGAACACCCCGACGATGTAGAGCTGGATCAGCTTGGTGACCTCGGCGTCGAAGAGGACGACGAACGCAATGGCCGCACCGGAGAGGAACAGGATGCCGTTGCTGAAGGCGAGCCGGTCACCACGGGTGTGCAGCTGCCGCGGCAGATACCTGTCCTGCGCCAAGATGGAACCCAGGACCGGGAACCCGTTGAACGCCGTGTTGGCCGCCAGCACGAGGATGAGCGCCGTGACGATGGCAATGAAGTAGAAGCCGATGGGAAATCCGCCGAAGACCGTCTCGGCCACCTGAGCGATCAGTGTCTTCTGCTCGTAGCCGCTCGGCGCGCCGATCAACTGTGCAGCGGGATTGTGTGCGTAGACGATTCCGATCTTCTGCGCCAGGATGATGATGCCCATCAGGAGGACGATCGCGATCGTGCCCAGCAGGAGCAGCGTCGTGGCCGCGTTCCGGGACTTCGGTTTACGGAACGCGGGAACACCGTTGCTGATGGCCTCCACACCGGTGAGCGCCGCGCACCCCGAGGAGAACGCGCGCGCGATGAGGAAGGCGAAGGCGATGCCGTACAGGTGGGAGTCCTCGGCGGCGAGTTCGAACCCCGCGGATTCCGCCTGTAGGTCCTCGCCGAGGACGTAGATCCGGAACAGCCCCCAGGACAGCATCAGCACCATGCCGAAGATGAAGGCATACGTCGGAATCGCGAACGCGGTACCTGATTCGCGGATGCCGCGAAGGTTGATCGCGGTGAGCAGGACGATGGCCGCCACGGCGAAGAGAACCTTGTGCTGAGCCACGAACGGCACAGCCGAGCCGATGTTGGACGCTGCCGACGAGATGGACACCGCGACGGTCAGCACGTAGTCGACCAGCAGCGCGCTGCCCACGGTGAGACCGGCAGTGGGACCCAGATTGACCGTGGCGACCTCGTAGTCGCCGCCGCCCGACGGATAGGCGTGCACGTTCTGCCGATAGCTCGCCACCACCACCGCCATCACGGCGGCGACGGCAAGTCCGATCCACGGCGTGTACGCGTACGCGGAGATGCCTGCCACCGACAGCACCAGGAAGATTTCCTCAGGCGCGTACGCGACCGAGGACATCGCGTCGGACGCGAAGACCGGTAGTGCGATTCTTTTGGGAAGCAGCGTGTGCCCGAGCTTGTCGCTCCGGAAGGGTCTGCCGAGCAGTAGCCGCTTGGTGGCGGTCGAGAGCTTTGACACTGGCAAAGCGTAAGCCGTCCGCGAAGAAACTGGACCGTCGCCCACCGAAGTGTCCGGATTGCGATCTGTGTCTCGGTTGCTCTTTCGCCTGGGCACTGTACGGTTCGATTCGGTATGCACGTGCTCGGGACGTGACACCACAAGTCCATGAACGGAGTAACAGGTGTATGTGGTCATCATGGGATGCGGCCGAGTCGGCTCGTCCCTCGCCGGATCGCTGACCCGCATCGGACATGACGTCGCGGTCATCGACCGCGATCCGGCCGCATTTCTGCGACTCGATCCCGACTTTCCCGGACGCACGGTCGTCGGGATGGGCTTCGACCGCGACGTACTGGTGAAGTCCGGTATCGAACGGGCCGAGGCGTTCGCGGCCGTGTCTTCCGGCGACAACTCCAACATCATCTCGGCACGTGTGGCGCGGGAGACGTTCGGAGTCGAGCGCGTAGTCGCCCGCATCTACGACGCGAAGCGCGCCGCCGTCTACGAGCGGCTCGGAATCCCCACGGTAGCGACGGTCCCGTGGTCGACAGATCGTTTCCTGCACACCCTGACTCGTGACAGCCAGACGGCCAAATGGCGTGACCCCTCGGGAACCGTTGCCGTCACCGAGTTGTCGCTCCACGAGGACTGGATTGGCAGGCCGATCGCCGAACTCGAGGCCGCCACCTCGTCACGGGTGGCCTTCATCATCCGTTTCGGAACGGGCATCCTCCCCGACCGCAAGACGATCTTCCAGGCTGACGATCAGGTGTATATCGCGGCAGTGTCCGGAACCGTCGCCGAAGCCGTCGCTCTCGCGGGCAATCCCCCACCCTCGGAGAACTGAATGTCAGTGAGAAATTTCACGATCGAACACCCGAACGGAAGCAGCCGATGAGAGTCGCAATCGCAGGCGCAGGTGCCGTAGGACGCTCCATCGCGCGGGAATTGGTGCGCAGCGAACACGACGTCATGCTGATCGAGCGCAAGCTCGAACACATCGAGCAGGAGTCCGTACCCGAGGCCACCTGGGTTCACGCCGACGCCTGTGAACTGAGCAGCCTCGAGGCCGCCACCCTGGAAACGTACGAAGTGGTAATCGCTGCCACCGGCGACGACAAGGCGAATCTCGTCCTCAGTCTGCTCGCCAAAACCGAGTTCGGGGTTCGCCGCGTCGTCGCCCGGGTCAACGACCCCCGCAACGAATGGCTGTTCGACGAGTCGTGGGGCGTCGACGTGGCGGTGTCGACGCCACGGATGCTGGCGTCACTCGTCGAGGAGGCGGTGTCGGTCGGCGACCTGGTTCGCCTCATGACCCTCCGTCAAGGGCAGGCCAACCTGGTCGAGGTCACGCTGCCCGACAACACCCCACTTGCAGGCAAAGCCGTGCGCAAGCTCCAGTTGCCGCGTGACGCAGCGCTGGTCACCATTCTTCGCGGTGGTCGAGTGATCGTGCCTCAGCCGGACGACCCGCTCGAGGGCGGCGACGAGCTTCTCTTCGTCGCCGGAGTCGACGTCGAAGACGATCTCCGGACCGCTGTCGGCCTCTCGTAGGCTCGCGGAGAAGCGGATGAGGCGGTCGGGGCGACCGCCTACGACGACCGTGGATCCTCGCGGGGTCCACCCGCCTCCGTGTCGTCGGTCGGCATGACCGCGTCCTCCGGATGATCGGTGGGCTCGGCCGCCTCCGGATGATCGGTGGGCTCGGCGGCCTCCGGTGGCCGCGGCTCGACGATCCGATCGGCGCGCCGCACGGCCCAGATGGTCACCAGCAGAGCCAATCCGGCGAGCGGCCACCCCATCGCTATGCGGGCGACGGCGAGCCAGCCCGTCTGGTCGGAATCGTACAACTGGGACTGCACGAGGTACCGGGCACCGAACACCAGCGCCCACGCCCCAGTCGCCACGTCATAGGCCCGCACGGCGCCCCGGTGGCGACGCCACAGATTCCCGTGGCCATTCAGGAACCCCCAGATGATGCCGACGATCGGCCAGCGCACGAGGATCGAGCCGAGAAACACCGCCGCGTACGCGAGGCTGGTGTAGATCCCGAAGAGGAAGTAGCCCTTCGCATCACCGGTGCGATAGGCGATGAAGGCAGAAATTCCGACCCCGAAGAAGCCGGAGATGGCCGGTTGGACGGGACTGCGGCGAATGATGCGCCACACAAGGATCGACGCGGCAACCCCCAGGGCGGCCCAGATCGCCGGACCGAGACCCCATACTCCGTTGACCGGCACGAAGACGAGAATGGGCAGGGTGGAATAGATCAGTCCGCTGAACCCACCGAGCTGCTCGAGAACGGACTGCTGCTTCGTTTCGGTCACTCGACGAGAGTGCCACACGAACCGGGACCTACGATTCGCCCCGCAACTCGTAGTACGGGTTGAAGATCACCTTCTGGCCGTCGCGATCACCGACACGACCCCGGACCAACAGGGTTTTACCGGGTTCGATCCCCGGAATCCTGCGTCTTCCGATCCAGACCAGCTTGACCTGTTCGGTGCCGTCGAAGAACTCCGCTTCGATGCTGGCATTGCCGGACTTGGGACACGCCTCGACGCTGCGGAGCCGGCCCAGCATGGTTACTTCCTCGCCGCGGCTGCAGTCGCAGGCCCGCTGCGCGCCGGACGCCTGAGACGTCTCGGCCATTTCCTCGGCGTCCAGCTGATCGAGGTCTTCGGTGAGCCTGCGAGTGAGCCGACGAAAATATCCTGCCGTGGCGGGTGCCATTGCGCGCTCCTGGAGCATGTGCGGCGCGAGATCTTCGCGCCGCTCGTAGGGCTGTGTAATCGCCACTGTAGACCCAATGCTTCGCGGCAACCACACGACCACAGTGGCATCACGACGGACCAGGCAAGATCACCTCATGCCTTCGACATGCCGGCCACGCACGGCCGTGGTCCTGCCAGGAACGGGATCCGACGCGGACTTCGTCGCACGGGCCTTTACGGAGCCACTTGCCCGGCGCGGAGTTCGGACGCTGGCCGTCGACCCGGACCCCCGGAGGGTCGTCGGAAGCTACGTGGATGCACTGAACACCGCCGCCGCGGCCGGTGAACCGATACTGGTCGGTGGAGTCTCCATCGGCGCCGCGGTTGCGCTGCAGTGGGCTGCGACCCACCACGAACACACGGCCGGTGTGCTGGCGGTTCTCCCGGCCTGGACCGGAACGGCCGAGGATGCGCCAGCGGCCGCGAGCGCACGTTTCACAGCGGCCCGGCTGCGCGCAGACGGCCTCGAACAGGTGACCGCCGAGATGGTCGCATCCAGTCCGCCCTGGCTCGGCCGCGAACTGGCGAAGTCGTGGCGGTCGCAGTGGCCGCATCTTCCGGCTGCCCTGGACGAGGCGTCGCGGTACCACGGTCCCGGCGAGGACGATTTGGAACGGATCGACGTGCCGGTAGGCATCGCCGCGGCCACCGACGACGCCGTTCACCCGATCGAGGTGGCCCGGACGTGGGCTGCTCTACTACCGCACGCGGGCCTGGTGACCGTGTCACTCGACGACATCGGCGTGGACCCGGCGGTACTCGGATACGCGAGCCTGCGTGGGCTGGACTCGGTTCTGCGCCGGCCCTGAGTGCGTCAGCGGCCCAGCTGCTGCATCGCGGAGCCGGATTCGCCGCGCCGTTGTTGGGGCGGAGCCGGTGCCGGCTGGCCGTCCTGGGGTTGCGCGGGAGCTGTTGCGGGCTGCGCACCGGATTGCTGCGGAGCAGGCTGGGCGGCGGCTTGCTGCTGAGCCAGCTGCTGCTGCTGGTGGGCCGCCGCGAGTTGCTGGGCGAGAGCCTGCGGCAGGACGACCGGGAGCGGGGTCCGGACCGGGTGCGGTTCGGTTCCCCGCTTGACCACGGTGTCCCGCAGAATGGCCCGGGCTGTGGCGACGAGGTCGGAGTCGGCCGTGTTTCCGCCACTGGGACCGGCGACGACGCACCGCACCATCCACCGGTAACCGTCCACTCCGATGAAGCGAAGGTCTGCGTTGGGCGTCACGGCGAAGACCTCACGTCCCCACGGCCCGTTCTCGATGCTGACGGTGGCGTTGTCACCCCTCAGGGACTCGGCGAGATCGCCGGCCACTTCCCGCCACTGGCCGGGTGACTTGGGTGCGGCGTACGCCGCGACCGTGATCCGTCCGAGCTGGGTGACCAGATGAACAGCCTGCGGAGAACCGTCGGGCGCCATCTCGACCTGCAACTGAGCGCCCTGAGGCATCGGGACGAGCACCGACCCGAGATCGAGCCGGGTCCCCACCTCGCCCACCGTGAGGTCGGCGTCCGATTCGAGGTCGTCGGCGTCGTAGGGGCCGCCGTCCACGTCGCTGATCGCGTCGTAGTCACCCTCGGCATCGTCGTAGTCGTCAGCGGGGATTGCCGCGTCGGCGTCGTCGAAGAAACCGGGACGGTCCTCCTCGGATTCGTTCTTCTTGCGGCGTCCGAACATGATCACGCTCCTTCTCTGGCGTTGCCGACGAGGCTGGCATGGCCTCCGCTCGACCCGTGTCCGTCGGTGCCGCGGGTGGTGTCGTCGAGCGACTCCACCTCGACGAAGGACACCAATTCCACACGCTGCACCAGTAGCTGTGCTATGCGGTCGCCGCGGCGGATCTCGATCGGTGTCTCACGATCGTGGTTGATCAGGCAGACCTTGATCTCGCCGCGGTATCCGGCGTCGATGGTGCCGGGCGTGTTGACCACCGACAGTCCCGACTTCGCGGCCAGACCGGATCGGGGGTGAATCAGCCCGACGGTGCCCAAGGGCAGGGCGATGGCGATTCCGGTACCGACGAGGGCGCGCTGACCCGGTTCGAGGGTGAGATCGGAAGTGCTGCACAGGTCGACACCGGCGTCGCCGTCGTGCGCGCGTCGCGGTACCGGAATGGCTGGATCCAACCGCTGGAGGGCAACGGGGGGAAGGGCTGCAGTTCCTCCGAGAGGAAGGCCGGGAGATAGGTCGCTCACGTGCACCGAGCCTACTCGTAGGCAGCGACTATCCTGGTGGCGTGTCAGAAACGTCCAGGCCCGAAGCCGCGCCCACCGATCACACTTCGCCGACGCTGTACTCGGAACGCCTGTGGGTACCCGTCTGGTGGTGGATCGCGGGCCTCTTCGTCGCCGGACTGCTGGCTGCAGAGGTACACATGGGTGCGCCCGGCCTTCGTGCCTGGTTGCCCTATGTCCTGCTACTTCCCCTCCCGATCTGGGGAATGGTGTGGCTCAGCAGAACGAGAGTCGAACTCGTCGACGAGGCGGACGGCGTCCACCTCCGGGTCGGACAGGCTCACCTGCCGGTCGATGTCATCGCGCGGGTTGCCGAGGTTCCGGCCACCGCGAAGAGCGCAGCACTAGGACGGCAGCTCGACCCGGCCGCCTTCGTGCAGCACCGGGTGTGGGTGAAGACGATGGTGCTGATCGTCCTGGACGATCCCGAGGATCCGACTCCGTACTGGTTGATCAGCACCCGACGGCCGGCCGAATTGCTGGCCGCTCTCAACCGGGTGCGTCCCAAGGGACGCTGAACCGGGTCCTGTACCGGCGGTACCGGCGCGGTCGGCTTCGCAGACACAAGGCACGGTCCGCTCCGCAGACACAAGGGACGGATCAGTCCCCGGGCACATAAAACGGACGGTGGTATTCCACCGTCCGTCGCATGCGCTCGTACGTCAGGCTGCGCAGTCCCTGCACACAAGCACTCCGCCTGCATCGGTGGCGAGGCGGCTGCGGTGGTGCACGAGGAAGCAGCTCGAACAAGTGAACTCGTCGGCCTGCTTGGGGATGACCCGCACCGAGAGTTCCTCGCCGGACAGGTCGGCGCCCGGAAGTTCGAACGATTCCGCGGTGTCGGATTCGTCTACGTCGACAACAGCCGACTGAGCCTCGTTGCGTCGCGCCTTGAGCTCCTCCAGCGAATCCTCCGAAACCTCGTCGGACTCCGTTCGCCGCGGTGCGTCGTAGTCAGTTGCCATGTCGTCTTCCCCTCATCTTCTTTCATGTATCCCGGCCTCGCGGGGCCCGTCGAACGGAAGTCGGTCGATCGTCCACACGAAAACCGCCTCGGCGCAGATCACACCCGCGGCTGCACAACGTTGCAGGGGCCGCCCACGTGCCCGGATCCAGCTCCCGGGGACATGATGTGCGCCTCACTTCGTCTCTTCTGTCCGCCCTCGTCGTACGTGCATTTAACGACTGGGGCCGCCAGACAGTAGCCGAAGGGAGTACAAAAGTCGTAACCGAATCAACGGATCGCGCAAATTGTCTGCTAATCGTCACCAACCCCACAGCAAGCTGTGACATTCGACAACAGGGACGGGTACGGAGATATGACACTGGTGGGATCTAAGGTAGGTGCCGAACCTGCGCCACAACGTGTGGCCGGGCCCTGTATCGATGCGCTGTACGGGGTGGACGTAGCCAGCGCTGTTCGTAGGAGAGGTCGAGGCACACTGTGGTTTCACTGATCACCGAAGGCAGTTCGCGCGACGAGAACGGTCGTCCGTTCCGGCGACGGCGAGCGTTGCCCATTCTCGTGGTGTTCGCGGTTCTCGCCCTACTCGGCGCGGTGGTGTGGGCGGGAATTCTGGGCGAGGACGAAAACCTCGCCACCACCGTGGATTGCAACGCTCCTGGGGCGGCGTCGCAACCGGCGGATCCGGGGGCACCGCCGCAACAGACTCTCGGCGAGAAGGTAGACCCGTCGATGCTCCGGGACGTCGAGCCGGCCGCCCTGTCCGCCACGAAGGTGCGGGTGTTCAACGCGAACGGTGAGCACGGCCAGGCAGCCCAGGTCGCCGCCCAGCTGAGCGACTACGGATTCGCGAGCGCACCCGACGTGCAAGCCGGCAACGACCCGATCTACCTCGACCAGAACATGCAGTGCCAGGGGCAGCTGCGGTTCGGTCCCCAGGGTCTCGCTGCCGCGAGCGCCGTCTGGCTGGTGGCACCGTGCGCGGAACTGATCCAGGATGCACGCACCGACGACACCGTCGATTTCGCGCTCGGCACCTACTTCCGGAAGATCTCACCGAACACCGACGCCGAGGAGGTGTTGCGGTCCCTGAAGGATCCTCCTCCGGGAACGCAGCCCGCCCCACTCGACATCGACCTGCTGAAGGCCGCTCGCACCGCCCGCTGCTGATCCCGCGGCCGTTACTCCGGGATGGGCCGGTCGCACCCGACCTCCGCGAACAATGCGTCGAGGGCGTCGGCGATGCCGGGGGCGGCAGCGACGGTGATCTCCCCGTCGGCGCTGGAGGTGTGCGGTGACGGGACGCGTACGCGGGCGCCCGCCTCCGCGGCGATCAGCGATCCGGCGGCCCAGTCCCAGGGGCTCAAACCGTGTTCGAAGTGGGCATCCACCCGGCCCGCAGCGACCATGCACAGGTCGAGGGCCGCTGAGCCGATGCGTCGAATGTCCCGCACGCGCGGCAGAATGTCGCCGATCAGTGCGCCCTGTACGGCGCGCCTGCCTGCGCCGTATCCGAATCCTGTGGCGAGCAGAGTCATCGACAGCTCGCGGACAGGGTTGCAGCGTAATTCGCTCACGCGGCCGTCCACATCGGTCATCGTGGCACCGCGGCCCGACGCGGCGGAGTAGGTCGACTGCGCCGCCACGTCGACGACCGCCCCGGCGACCGAGACCCCGTCGATCTGCGCCGCCACCGACACGGCGTAGGCCGGTACGCCGTACAAGAAGTTCACCGTGCCATCGATCGGATCCACCACCCACCGCACGCCGTCGAGCGAATCCCCCTCTCCCCCACCTTCTTCCCCGAGGATCGCATCGTCCGGACGCCACTGCGCGAGGCGCTCCCGGATGACGAGTTCAGCTTCGGTGTCGACCACCGTCACCGGATCGGTCGGACTACTCTTCGACGCCACCGACTCGCCGGAACCGAGTCGGCTCCCGACGATCCCGAACACCTCGGGCCGCCGCGTGCGGACATGAGCTGCGGCCTCCTGCGCCACCGCCACGGCAACCTCGCGGAGATGCTGGGGATCGGGGGCGGTGTGGCCTCGGACAGTGTCTCGACTCTGGGGTGCGTGCACAGACCCATCGGATCACACTTCCCCTGCCTCCCACCACCGCTGGAGGCTCGATGAGCCTCCGGGTCAACCACCACCCAACTCGGCACCACCCATTAGTGTGACGATCAGCAGCAGCGTTTCCGAGCACGCCACAGTCGACACGGAGGAGTACACGCGATGACCAGGACCGGGTTCGGCGTCGACGTCGGAGGCAGTGGCGTCAAGGGCGGTGTGGTGGACCTCGAGACCGGCAAGCTGGTCGGGGATCGCATCAAGATTCTCACTCCACAACCGTCCACACCGGAGGCTGTCGCCGACACCGTCGCCGAAATCGTTCGTCAGGCGTCGTGGGACGGGCCGGTGGGGATCGCCTTGCCGAGCGTCGTCACCGGCGGCGTCGCCCGGTCCGCGGCGAACATCGACAAGAAGTGGATCGGTACGGACGCCCGTGCACTGTTCAGCGAGGCGCTCGGCGGACGGAGCGTCACCGTCCTCAACGACGCCGACGCCGCCGGGATTGCCGAGGACGCCCTCGGCGCCGGCAGGGACGCCAAGGGGGTCATCATCCTCCTCACCTTCGGTACGGGGATCGGATCGGCGATCCTCCACAACGGCGTCCTGCTTCCCAACACCGAGTTCGGGCACATGGAAGTGGACGGGAAGGAAGCCGAGCATCGTGCGGCGTCCTCGGTCAAGGACGACAAGGATCTCTCCTACAAGGAGTGGGCGGTGGAGGTGTCCCGGGTGCTCACCCGCTTCGAGGACCTCCTGTGGCCGGATCTGTTCATCGCCGGGGGCGGAATCAGCCGCAAACACGAGAAGTGGATTCCGCATCTCACCAACCGGACCACCGTCGTACCTGCTGCGCTCCTGAACTCGGCGGGCATCGTCGGTGCTGCTCTGGCGGCCGAAACGGGCATCGCTCCGTAACTGTTTCGGATAGGTCGTTACAATGGAAGAGCCCGGCTGCGCGCCGGCAAAACCAGTAGACCTCTCCGCCGGATGACCACTCTGGCGTGACGCCGCACGACACCGTCACGAAAGGGCGTACGTGGCAGCCACCGATACACGTCAGACTGCTGATTCGACTTCAGAGTCAGGACCGGAAGCACCAGTCGCACAGGCCGCCGACGGAACTGCTTCGGCAGTCGAGGAAGCTCCCGCGAAAAAGGCTCCGGCCAAGAAGGCTCCCGCCAAGAAAGCGGCGGCAAAGAAGGCTCCTGCGAAGAAGGCAGCAGCAAAGAAGGCGGGCGGCAAGAAGGCCACGTCCGGCAAGGCCGGCGACGGTGAGGACGGCCCCGACGAGGATGTCGCGGACATCGAGGACATCGACATCACCGAGGGCGACCTCGCGGAGGTCGAGTCCGATGTCGTCGAGGTCGTTGCAGTCGGCGAGGAGGACGAAGCCGAAGAGCCGTCCGACAAGGACAAGGCATCCGGCGACTTCGTGTGGGACGAGGAAGAGTCGGAGGCGCTCCGGCAGGCCCGCAAGGACGCCGAACTGACGGCCTCGGCCGACTCGGTCCGCGCCTACCTCAAGCAGATCGGCAAGGTCGCCCTCCTGAACGCCGAGGAGGAGGTGGAACTCGCCAAGCGGATCGAGGCGGGCTTGTACGCCACCCAGATCATGCAGGAACTCGCCGACGCGGGCGAGAAGCTTCCCGCCGCCCAGCGTCGCGACATGAGCTGGATCTGCCGTGACGGCAACCGCGCCAAAAATCACCTGCTCGAGGCGAACCTTCGCCTCGTGGTGTCGTTGGCCAAGCGCTACACCGGCCGCGGCATGGCTTTCCTCGACCTCATCCAGGAAGGCAACCTGGGCCTCATCCGTGCAGTCGAGAAGTTCGACTACACCAAGGGCTACAAGTTCTCGACCTACGCAACGTGGTGGATCCGACAGGCCATCACCCGCGCCATGGCGGACCAGGCACGCACCATCCGTATCCCGGTGCACATGGTCGAGGTCATCAACAAGCTCGGCCGCATCCAGCGTGAACTGCTCCAGGACCTGGGTCGCGAACCCACTCCCGAAGAGCTCGCGAAGGAAATGGACATCACGCCGGAGAAGGTGCTGGAAATCCAGCAGTACGCCCGTGAGCCCATCTCCCTCGACCAGACCATCGGCGACGAGGGCGACAGCCAGCTCGGTGACTTCATCGAGGACTCCGAAGCCGTCGTGGCCGTCGACGCCGTGTCGTTCACGTTGTTGCAGGACCAGCTGCAGTCGGTACTCGAGACGCTGTCCGAGCGCGAAGCAGGTGTCGTCCGCCTCCGCTTCGGACTCACCGACGGGCAGCCGCGCACGCTCGACGAGATCGGACAGGTGTACGGCGTCACGCGCGAGCGCATCCGTCAGATCGAATCCAAGACGATGTCGAAGCTGCGGCACCCGTCCCGGTCCCAGGTGCTGCGCGACTACCTGGACTAGACGCACAGATCACACTCGATGCCCCAGACTTCCGAGTCCGGGGCATCGTCGTGTCGCAGGGACCGGTGTCGCGCCCTCAGGCGCTCGCGCGCACCCGCAGCCAGGCTTCGGCGACCGGTTCGACCACCCGCGCCGCGATGGGTCCGATGACCGCCATCAGGAGAACGTAGGCCGTGGCGAGGGCGACGAGTTGGCTTTCGACTGCGCCGGCAGCCACGGCAAGTCCGGCGATGACGATCGAGAATTCCCCCCGCGCGATCAGCGCCACCCCTGCCCTGGCGCGGCCCAGGCGTCCGACACCCTGTTGCTTGGCCGCCCACGCACCGGTGATCATCTTGGTGAGCGCTGTGGTGACCGCCAGGAGGACGGCCCAGCCGAGGACCGGGGGAATTGCCGTCGGATCCGTATTGAGACCAAACACGACAAAGAACATGGCGGCGAAGAGATCGCGGAGGGGTTCGAGGACACGGCTCGCGTTGTGCGCGGTCGAACCGGAAATCGCGATCCCCAGCAGGAAGGCCCCCACCGCGGCCGACACCTGCATCGCCGAACTGATCCCGGCGATCAGAAGGGCTGCGCCGAGCAACTTCAACAACAACGTCTCACTGTCCGGGCTGTCCAGCACAGCGGAGACGTAGCGTCCGTACCGCAGGGCGATCACCAGGACGACCGAAATCACTATCAGCGAGATGCCGACTGCCTCGAGGCCACCGGCGATACTGACCCCGGCGAGCAACGCGGTGAGGATCGGAAGGTAGACGGCCATCGCGAGGTCCTCGAACACCAGGATGGACAGCACGACCGGAGTTTCCCGGTTGCCGAGGCGGCCGAGATCGGTGAGGACCTTTGCGATGATGCCGGAGGACGAGATGTAGGTGACGCCGCCCAGCACCACCGCCCCGGTGGTCCCCCAGCCGAGGAAAAACGCGACGGCCGCGCCCGGCGCGGCGTTCAGAACCAGATCGACGACACCGGCCATCCACGATCTGCGTAAACCGGTGACGAGCTCCGAGGCCGTGTATTCGAGGCCGAGAAGCAGCAGGAGCAGTACGACACCGATTTCACTGGCGATATGGCTGAATTCACTGATGTCTCCGAGCTGGACGAAGCCGCCACTGCCGAAGCACAGCCCGCCCAGCAGGTAGAACGGGATCGGCGACATGCCGAATCGTGCGGCGAGGCGGCCGAGAAGCCCGAGCGCGAAGAACACCGCGCCCAGTTCGATGAGCGCGAGCGTGGTGGTGTTCACGGGACTGTCAGCCGTTGGCCAGGAGCTTGGCCGCTGCGTCCAGTCCCTCTGTGGTTCCGACGGTAACCAGAAGATCGCCTGACGTGAGCATGAAATCCGGCTTCGGCGACGGGTACACCTCGCCCGCCCGCATCACCGCGACGATCGAGACCCCGGTGCGGGTACGCATCGCCGTGTCCCCGAGCGGACGCCCGTCGAACCGGGAATCTTCCTTGATGTAGAGCTGCTTGGTGCGGATTCCGGGGAGGTCGCGGTGCTCCTCTTCCAATTGGGCCACCAGTTGCGGCGCACCCAGCAGATTGCTGAGGACCGCCGCCTCCTCGGTACTCAACGGCAGGGACGCGGCGCACGCGTCGGGGTCGTCCTGTTTCGACACGATCAGGTCTGTGCGACCGTCACGATGGCTGACGACACCGATACGACGGCCGGAGGCGAGTACGAAGTCTTTGCGTACGCCGATTCCGGGTAGAGGCGTCACTTCTACGTTCATGCCTCCACGGTAGTCCCGCGGGGCGACACGGCGGTGTCGGGCGCGCGAGAGGGTGTTCGGCGACCGGCGCGGCCTTTCGGTTCCGTCACATCAGAGCGGGAAACCGGCCGTCGGAGCCGGGACGGTAGTCCTCGACCGAGGTGACCGCAGCCAACGGCAGTGGCCCGTAGAGGTGGGGAAAGAGCATCGAGGACGGGTCGGTCGGCACACCGGGCTCCCAGAGCACCGGCGAGCCGAGAGCGGCCGGATCGAGCCACAGAATCACCAGATCCGAGCGCCCCGCGAAGAGCCGGTTGGCCGGCAGGTGCACCTGCGCCGGCGTCGACAGATGAATGAATCCGTCGGTGCCGAACGACTCCGGTACCCGTCGGCCGCTTCCGAGCGCCTCATTCCACTCGTCGCGGCTACAGATGTGCACGAGCGGCCGTTCCGAATTCACTCGGCGAGAATAGCGTTCCGACGCGGGAGGGCGAATCAGCTGTCAGCGAACTCATACCGCGAAGTCTGTTCATATTCGCCCTCGTCACGGGGTGTAGCGCAGGTTTCCGAGCTGTTTCGTGTGTGATGCAACACTGAGAAACGCCTACGGGAACAACGCGTAAACCGCAAACGTCTGACAGAGTAGATCCACCGCGCCACCCCGACGCGGCGGACCAAGGCCCCAGGCACTCGGCACCAGTCGAAAGCCAGTACGGAGGAGTCATGCCCGGAACACTGACCAGCCCCCCGTTGACCGCAGCCGACCGGTGCGACCGGTGCGGTGCGGGAGCCCGCGTTCGCGCGGTACTTCCGACCGGAGGAGAGTTGCTCTTCTGCGGTCACCACGCCAACGAGCACGCAGACCGTCTTCGCGAGATGAACGCCACGATCGTGTCCGAAGCCGAAGCTGCAATCTGATACGTCAGCCCGGGTGACCCGTCCCAGGCTCACCTCTTCAGACCGAGAGACCGGCGAGTGCCTGCACTCGCCGGTCTCTTCTGTGTCACCCACATTTGCACGAGCTACCACTGGCGCAGGGTGGCGATCCGATCGGTCAGCTGCTCGACGGTGGCAATGGCCGTCGGCGGTCCACCACAGACGCGGCGCAGTTCCCCGTGGATGGTGCCGTGCGGCTTGCCGGTCCTGTGGTGGTGCATTGCGACGAGACTGTTCAACTCGCGCCGGAGCTGGGCGAGCTGCCCCGCTGCTGCCACCCGCTCGGCGACCTGCGGGACCGGTGGCGGAACGACGGGCGGGGCCTCCGGCTTGCTGATCTGCTCCTGCTGGCGTTGACGAAGTAGCGCACGCATCTGCTCGGCGTCGAGCAGCCCCGGCAATCCCAGGTAATCCGCCTCCTCGTCCGACCCGGAGAAGGTCGCCGTCCCGAAGGACGAACCGTCGTAGATCACCTGATCGAGTTCCGCGTCGGCGCCGATCGAGGTGAACGCCTTCTCGTCCTCCCCGAGCTCGTCCTTCTGCTTGTTCGCGTCGGCGAGGAGGTCGTCGTCGAACCCTTCCTTCTCCCGATGCGGCTTACCCAGTACGTGATCTCGCTGCGCCTCGAGCTGGCTGGCAAGGTCGAGGAGAACCGGCACCGACGGAAGGAAGACGCTGGCGGTCTCACCCTTGCGCCGCGACCGCACGAACCGTCCGATCGCCTGCGCGAAATAAAGCGGGGTTGACGCACTGGTGGCGTAGACGCCGACGGCCAAGCGGGGAACGTCGACACCCTCGGACACCATGCGGACGGCGACCATCCATTTTTGGGTGCTTGCGCCGAATTCCGCGATCCGTTTGGAGGCCGTCGGGTCGTCCGAGAGCACGACGACCGGTTCTTCGCCGGTCACGGCCGTCAACGTCTGGGCATACGCGCGCGCAACCGTCTGATCGGTGGCGATGACGAGTCCGCCCGCGTCGGGCATGCCACCCGCACGTAGCTGTCCGAGCCGGGTGTCGGCGGCGTGCAGCACAGCCGGAATCCAGTCACCCGCAGGGTCGAGCGCGGTCCGCCAGGCACGCGCAGTCTGTTCCGCGCTGAGGGGCTCGCCCAGTCGAGCCGAGAATTCCTCGCCCGCGTTGTTCCGCCACCGGGCCTCACCGGAATATGCGAGGAACACCACCGGCCGGACGACTCCGTCGGCGAGCGCATCGGAATATCCATACGAGTGATCGGCCTTCGACCGGAGAAGCCCCTCACGGTCGGGTTCGTACGTGACGAAGGGAATCGCGCTGTCGTCGCTTCGAAAGGGCGTTCCGGTCAGCGCAAGGCGGCGCGTGGCATCACCGAACGCCTCACGGATCGCATCTCCCCAGCTCTTCGCGTCACCGCCGTGATGGATCTCGTCGAGAATCACCAGCGTGCGCCGGCTCTCGGTGCGCACCCGGTGCTTGAACGGGTGGGAAGCCACCTGCGCGTAGGTGACCACCACACCCTGGTAATCACTCGAGGTCTGCCCGGTCGAGTTGGAGAAGTACGAGTCCAGGGCGATCCCGTTACGGGTTGCCGACTCGGCCCACTGATGTTTGAGGTGTTCGGTGGGCGCGACCACCGTCACCTGGTCGACCGTGCGGTCTCGCAGCAGTTCCGACGCCACCCGTAGCGCGAACGTCGTCTTACCGGCACCCGGTGTTGCGACAGCGAGGAAATCGCGCGGACCGGTGGACAGGTATTTGGCCAGGGCACGACGCTGCCAAGCGCGCAGGGACCCCGCCGCCGGTCGAGCTGGTTCGGTCTGAGCGAGATATGCCTCGGTGCCCACTATCTGCGCCGCCCCGGGACCTACGGTCTCAGCACTCACTGGCGGCCCTCCGCTGACATGGCACTGTTTGCTGCACTCCTCATGTGTCCGTCCGACGTGTTCCGGTCCAGCCCCGCGGGTGCTGTCCGTCAAGGAGCCTAGCGCCCGAGTCCGACTCGAACCGCATTCGCGGCGCCCGGCAGCGGCAGATTCTTTGCGACACGAGGAAGGCAGCGGTGGGCAACCGGGCGTGTCGTCAGGGATGCTGGAGGAATCATGAGCGAAACGCGCGCGAAGGCGTCGGACAGGGGCGCCGCCCGACACCGAGCGCGGTGGCATCCGCTACGCCGGACGCTGAGCGTGATCACGCACACAGCGAGCCAGGCGTGGGACGACTCGATCTTCGCCAAGGCGGCGACCGCGGCGTTCTGGCAGACGCTCTCGCTGCCCCCGCTCCTGCTGGGACTGCTCGGGATGCTCGGTTACGTGGGTGGATGGTTCGGGCCGGACACTGTCGACATCATCCAGTCCAAGATCATCACCTTCAGTGGAACCGTATTCAGCGACAGTGTGGTCGAGGAGATCATCCGCCCCACCGTCGGCGACGTGCTGCGTCAAGGTCGCCCGGAGATCGTCTCCCTGAGTTTCCTGCTGTCGCTGTGGGCCGGGTCGTCCGCGATCTCGACGTTCGTGGACTCGATCGTGGAGGCACACGGGCAGCAGGAGGCACGCCACCCCGTCTGGCAGCGGGTGTTCGCGTTGTTGCTCTACGTTGCTTTTCTCGTCCTCGCGGTGTTCACCCTGCCGCTGGTGGCGCTGGGACCTACCCTGGTCGGCCAGGTCCTGCCCGAGGCGTGGCGCACCATCGGAACGGAAATCGTGGACACGTTCTACTACCCGGGTGTCGGATTGCTCATGATCATCGGCCTGACCACCCTGTACAAGGTGGCGCTGCCGAAGTCGCTGCCCTGGCACCGCCTGCTCGGCGGCGCACTCGTGGCGGGAGTCTTCTTCCTGGGTGCCAGCACGGGCCTGCGGCGGTACCTGAGCTGGGCGACCGGTACCGGATACACGTACGGGGCGCTCGCCGCCCCGATCGCGTTCTTGCTCTTCACGTTCTTCCTCGGTTTCGCCGTGGTTCTGGGCGCCGAGTTCAACGCAACGATTCAGGAGTTCTGGCCGGCCCGCGCGACTCGCATCGATCAGATGCGGGACTGGATCGCCGCCCAAGCCGATAGCCCCTCGGCGGGTCCGGTGACCAACCTCACCCGCCGCATCGCCACGGGACCGATCAACATCATCGGCGACCGCAAACGGCCAGCCGGAAGACATGAGGCCTCCGACGGGGACGCCACACGGGACCGTCCCCGAGACGGCAGCCCGGAAGACGGCAGCCCTGAGAGCGCCGGCCCGGAAGACGGGGTCCTACGGGACAAAACCCCCGCGTCCCCCGGTCTGCGTGAACCGTCGACGCCTCAGTCGCCCTTGCGCAACCCCTCGTAGATCTTCTTGCAATCGGGGCAGACGGGTGATCCCGGCTTCGCGGACTTGGTGACCGGGAAGACCTCACCGCACAGCGCGACGACGTGCGTGCCCATCACAGCGCTCTCGGCGATCTTGTTCTTCTTCACGTAATGGAAAAACTTCGGGGTGTCGTCATCGGTCGACTCGTCAGTGGTGACGTCGGGCCGTTCCTTTGTTTGAGTGCTCACCCCTCAATAATGCCGCAACGGCCCGAGGATCCCACCCCCACGACCCACCGTGTGCATTTGCTCCCCGACAGTGGAACAGTGGAGGCATGGCCCGAAGTGCAGGGTTCGGCGCATCAGGCGAAGCCGGCTCACCGAACAACCCGGTTCTCATCACCGAAGCGGCGCGATCCATCGAGGATCAGCACCGCGCGCGTGTCCGCAAGTACCTGATCATCATGTCGTTCCGCTTCCCCGCACTCATTTTCTCGGCGGCGGCCTACGGCATCTGGGGCAACGCCTGGATCTCCATGGCGATCATCGGTCTGTCCATCCCGTTGCCGTGGATCGCAGTCCTCATCGCGAACGACCGGCCCCCGCGCACCAAGGACGAACCGAGTCGGTACGACCATCGAGACACGACCGCTCTGCCTGCCCCGCCGCACCGAACGATCGAAGGCTGACACCGGAGCGCGACCTGCAACAATGCACCGGTGAACCGCAACATGCTGCTGTCGATCTGCGCTCCCCTGCGAGAAGCTCTCCTTCGCAACCGGTATGACACCGACACCCTGCTCGACACACTGGGTCCGGACATCCATGCCGCACTGGGCCGCAACGAGCCCGTCCCGGTCCGGCGGGCAAGCGCGAGCTGCGGTGAACTCGGAACACTGATCCGGTTGTTCCTGCTGGGCGACGACTGCCCGACCGCCGAGGTCGCGGCAGCACTCCACCCGCTGACCGTCGAGACGGCGGTCGACGCGGGTCTCCTCGAGAGCGATGCCGGTGTCGTCCGCGCGGCACTGGACCTCCGGCCCATCGATACCGGCTCCGGGAATCGGTGGGTGCTCTCGGACCTCGACGGGTCGATGCGCCCCCGCGAGACTACGGTCGATCACGTCATCGGGGTGGGCCACGCGTCTCTGTCCTTGTTGCAGGCCACCCCGGGTGCGCCCGTCAGATCTCTCCTCGACGTGGGAACGGGGTGTGGCGTCCAGGCCCTGCACGGAACGACCTATGCGCAGTCGGTCACCGCGACCGACCTGAACGTCAGGGCGGTGGATCTGGCAGCCGTCACGATGGCCCTCAACGAAGAGGAGGTCGAACTGCTGACCGGGTCGTGGTTCGAGCCGGTGGAGGGCCGCACTTTCGACCAGGTCGTCGCGAATCCGCCGTTCGTCGTCAGCCGAGCGACAGTGGGCCACACGTATCGCGACTCCGGCCTCGACCTCGACGGTGCGAGCCAACTGATGATCTCCCGGTCCCCCGACTACCTGGCTCCCGGCGGCACCGCGACGCTCCTCGCGTCCTGGGTCCACGTCGCGGGAGAGGACTGGCGGAGCCGGGTGGCGTCATGGTTGCCCGCACACGGCATCGACGCGTGGGTGGTCCAGCGGGACGTGGCCGACCCCGCCCTCTACGTGGGCACCTGGATGCGCGACGGTGGACTGGACACCAAGGATCCCTCCACCGCCGCGACGGCCGAGCAGTGGCTCGATCACCTCGAGAGCGCCGATGTCGAGGGAGTCGGATTCGGGTTCGTCTACCTGCGTCGGACCGACGCGCCCAGTGACCTCCTGGCCGAGGATCTCACGCACGGTTTCGACGATCCGCTGGGGGCGGAGGCGCTCGCCTACTTCGACCGGGTGGCGTGGTTACGGGAGAACGACGTGCTCACGGCCCGCTTCCACGTGCAGGAGAGCACAGCGCTCGAGCGGGTCTTCCTCCCCGGTGAGGAGGGGTGGACTCAGGTGGTCGCACGACTGCATCGCGGGAACGGTCCCGCATGGCAGCACGAGATCGACGACCTGGTCGCCTCCCTCGTCGCGGGAATGCGGAGCGACGGTCTCGTTCTGGGAGAACTGATCGATCTCCTGGCTGCCGCGCACGACATGGTTGCCACCGACCTCGCCGAGTCGGCGATACCGCTCGTGCACTCTCTCGTGCGGCACGGTTTGGTGCTGCCGGTGTAGCCGCTGGGGTTCCGTGCGGTTCCCCTTATACGTGTTCTCAGCAACTTCTCAGGACCGAACGCACGAAATCGCAGGTCAGAGCCCTCCTACCGAAAAGTGTCCGGGAACTTTCCGTGCCCGTCGGAGCGTTGATCCCTATGAGACACCACCGATGAGGAGGCAAGTCATGACAAGCCCCAGCACCACTACTCGCATTCGCCCCAGCGCCGCCGATCTGGACGCCCAGAGCCCGGCTGCCGACCTGGTCCGCGTCTACTTGAACGGGATCGGCCGCACCGCTCTGCTGACGGCCGCAGACGAGGTGGAGCTGTCCAAGCGAATCGAGGCTGGGCTGTACGCCGCGCATGTTCTCGAGACCGGCAAGCGACTGTCCCCCGCGAAGAAGCGAGACCTTGCGACGATCGTCCGCGACGGACAGTCGGCCAGGTCGCATCTGCTCGAGGCGAACCTTCGCCTCGTCGTGTCGCTGGCCAAGCGCTACACGGGCCGCGGTATGCCCTTGCTCGACCTCATCCAGGAAGGCAACCTGGGCTTGATCCGGGCGATGGAGAAGTTCGACTATTCCAAGGGTTTCAAGTTCTCGACGTATGCCACGTGGTGGATCCGTCAGGCCATCACCCGGGGCATGGCCGATCAGAGCCGCACCATCCGGCTGCCAGTGCACCTCGTCGAGCAGGTGAACAAACTCGCCCGCATCAAGCGTGAGCTGCACCAGCAACTCGGTCGTGAGGCCACCGACGACGAACTGGCGGAGGAGTCGGGCATTCCGGCCCACAAGATCGCGGATCTCCTCGACCACAGCCGCGACCCGGTAAGCCTGGATATGCCGGTCGGCAACGACGAAGAGGCTCCTCTGGGCGACTTCATCGAGGATTCGGAAGCCACGTCGGCGGAGAACGCGGTCATCGCCGGTCTTCTGCACAGCGACGTTCGCAGCGTTCTGGCCACTCTCGACGAACGCGAGCAGCAGGTGATCCGCCTGCGGTACGGACTCGACGACGGTCAGCCGCGCACCCTCGATCAGATCGGCAAGCTCTTCGGGCTCTCACGCGAGCGGGTCCGCCAGATCGAGCGTGAAGTGATGGGCAAGCTTCGTCAGGGTGATCGCGCGGAGCGGCTGCGTTCCTACGCCAGCTGATCCTTCACTCTGAACCGACTGATTTGTGTCTACCCGCTGCCGGTGCCGGTCTTCGAGACCGGCGCCGGCAGCGTCGCATCTAACGGAGCCTGCGTGGCCCCAGGTCGGCGAAACTCGGTTCCGGACCGATGCGCACCCGTGAGTCGGTGACCAGAGCGCCCTCGGCGGACGCGAGTACGGGTTCGCAGGCCAGTTCCCGTACCTCGGGGAGGTCGTCGGCGAGCGCGGAGATCCGCTGGACCAGATCGACGAGCGCCGACTTGTTCACCGGCACCGCACTCCGGTACCCCGACAGCAGCGGTGCAGCCTTCGGCGCATCGATCAGTTCGGTAGCCGCGTCTTCGGTAAGCGGCAGCACCCGGTACGCGCGGTCCCCGAGGAGGTCGGAAATCACGCCGGCGAGCCCGAACGAGATGAGTGAGCCGAACGACGGGTCGTCCTGCACGCCGACCACGCAGCCGATTCCCTTCGTCGCCATTCGCTGCACGTGAAGGAGGGGTTCACCGGACGCCGCGGCCAGGTCTCGGTAGGCCAACCGAACGGAGTCGGGGCCGACGAGGTCGAGCCGTACACCCCCGAGGTCGGGACGGTGGCGCCACTGCTCACCGGTCGCTTTCACCGCCACCGGGTAGCCGAGTTCGTCGGCCGCGGCAACAGCTTCTTCCTCGGTGGTGGCCGAGCGGAACTCCACCACCTCGACTCCGTAACACGCGAGTAGTTGCGCCGCCTCGTAATCGGACAGCCACCGCCCCGACGACGTGGACAGCCAGGTGTCCACCATCTCTTTCGCCTTCTCGGGGTCGATCCCCGCGGGTCGCACAACCTTGGATGCGGGTTTGCTCTTCCACGCGGCATACCGCCAGGCGCGCGCAAGCGCCAGCGCGGCCCGTTCCGGTCCCGGATAGGACGGAACCGAGCCACGGGTGGGATGCCCGTCCTCGCCCCGCACCGCGAGGACGTCCGGGACGCCCTCCGCTGCGAGGAACGTGGTCAGAACCGGCTTGTCGGCATCGCGGACAGCTTCCTTCAGCGCCTGGGCGAACGGCTCGACCGGTATGGCAACGGGCGGAACGAAGACCGCGATGACCGCGTCGACGTCGGCCGAGGACAGCGCCGTGCGCACGGCACTGGCGAACTCGTCCGGGCCGGCCTGCGGTCCGAGGTCGACCGGGTCGCCGACGTGCAGGCCCTCACTGCGCGCCGCGTCAGCTGCCAGCACCCCCAAGGCGGTGGAATTTCCGACCACAGCGAGCCGCGGCCCCGCAGGCAGCGGTTGATATCCGAACAGGAGGGCGCAGTCGAACAACTGGGAAATCGACCCCACCTGCACGACACCGGCCTGCTCGAACAGTGCCCGCACGATCGAGTCGTCCATTTCGACGCCCGTGGCCGCCAGGGCCGGGGGAACCGCGTGCCGGCCACTCTTCACCGCGACGATCGGCTTGTTGCGGGCGACGCGGCGAGCGATGCGCGAAAACTTCCGTGGGTTGCCGAAACTTTCGAGGTAGAGCAGGACCACCTCGGTAGCAGGATCGGAATCCCAATACTGCAGGAGATCGTTACCCGAGACGTCGGCCCGGTTGCCGGCCGAGACGAACGCAGACAAGCCGATTCGACTGCGGGCGGCCTCGTCGAGGATGGCGATTCCGAGCGCACCGGACTGGCAGAAGAATCCGACGTTGCCAGGGCTCGGGAGCACGGGCGCCAGCGTGGCGTTGAGGGACACCGCGGTGTCGTTGTTGGCCACTCCGAGTGCGTTGGGCCCGATGAGTCGCATCCCGTGCGCCCGCGCCGCGTGCACGAGACGCCTCTCGGACTGCTTTCCGTCGAGCCCGGTTTCGCTGAATCCGGACGAGACCACGACGAGCGCTTTGACGCCTTTGTCGAGGCAGTCGTCCAGAACCGCGCTGATCGACTCGGCAGGGACGGCGACCACGCCGAGATCCACCTCGTCGGGAATGTCGCGGACGGTCGGGTAGGCCCGCACACCCTGGACGGAACGATGCTCGGCATTGACCGGGTACACAGGGCCGGTGAACCCGGCCCGCAGCAGATTGGTGAGCACGGCGTGCCCGACCTTGGCACTGTCGGTGGAGGCACCGATCACTGCAACCGACCGCGGACTGAGCACGTTCCGCATACTGCGCGCCTCGGCCGCCCGCTCCCGGGAATTACGCACCGAGACCATGGCTTCGGTGGGGTCGATCGCGAACTCGAGTTTGAGCACTCCGCCCTCGTAGCTGCGACTGACCTGATAGCCCGCTTCGCGGAACACCGTGACCATGTTGCGGTTCTCCGCGAGGACCTCGGCGACGAACATGGTCAGCCCGTTTTCTGCTGCTGCCCCGGCGAGATGCTCGAGGAGGATCGGCCCGAGTCCCCGCCCCTGGTGCGCGTCGGCGACGACGAATGCCACTTCCGCCGACTTGCCGTCCCCCTCACCGACGAGCCGTTCGTACCGCCCGACGGCGATGATCTCGTCGCCGAGCACCACCACGAACGCCACCCGATTCTTGTGGTCTACGGTGGTGAAGTGCACGATGTCGCGTTGGGACATGGTGGGGTACGGGCCGAAATAGCGTAGGTAGCGGGTACGTTCGGACAACTTCGCGTGAAACGCGACGAGCTTCTCGGCGTCCTCCGGCACGATCGGCCGCAGCGCCACCGCGCCGCCGTCCGCTGCCAGCACATCGACCACCCAGTGATGCGGGTAGTCGTGCGCAGAATCGGGAGCGCCGTCCGTCGATTCAGTCACGAGGATCCTCCGGGTCGAGGCCGAGTAGCGGGAAGCAGGCCCGGCGGGTGGCGATGACTGCGGAGTCGATGCGGGTCAGCGCGCGGTCGACCGAAGCGTTTCCTGTTTCGGGTGTGCCTCCCGGTCCATCCCAGGGCAGGTAGGCGACCTCGCCACCGTCACCCATCGTCTCGGGTAGGTCGACACTGGGTGCGAGCGCGGACGCTTGCTCGCGCCACACCTCGGGTACTGCGGTGCCCGTGTCGATCTCGCGGTCCAGGGCCGCGGCGATGAGGTGTGTCCACGACCGCGGAACTACCCGCACGAGCCCGTAGCCGCCGCCGCCCACAGCCAGCCAGCGACCCTCCGAGTACCGATCCGCAAGGTCACGCATCGCGAGGAACGCTGCACGCTGGCCGTCGACCGTCAGTGACAGGTCGGCGAGCGGATCCTCACGGTGGCTGTCGACGCCACATTGGCTGATCACGATCTGCGGGCGGAACGCCGCGATCGCCCCGGGAACGATGGCGTGAAACCCTCTGAGCCACAGTGCATCCACCGTGCCCGGAAGAACCGGAAGGTTGATCGAGGTACCCTCCGCCGCCCCCTCGCCGACTTCGCTCGACCACCCGGTGTTGGGCCACAACGTCGCAGGATGCTGATGCAACGAAATGGTCAGTACACGTGGATCGCCGGCAAAAGCGTGCTGGACACCGTCCCCGTGGTGCGCGTCCACGTCGATGTAGGCGATGCGGTCGAACCCGTTGTCCAGCAACCAGGAAATGGCGATGGCGACATCGTTGTACACACAGAAGCCGGACGCCCAGCCGGGCATCGCGTGGTGCATTCCCCCGCCGATGCTCACAGCCCTGCGGGTGCGCCCCGATGCGATTTCCTTGGCCGCAGCGAGAGAGCCGCCGGCGAGGATGGCGCTCGCCTCGTGCATCTGCGGAAACACCGGATTGTCCTCGGTACCGAGCCCGTACGGCGCGTCCGCGCCGAGCACGCCCGACGCTTGCGAGTGCCCGGCCTGCTTGACCGCCTCGACGTATCCGGGGGTGTGGATGCGCAGCAGATCTGCGTCGGCGGCCGCGTCGGGGCGAACCAACTCCACACCCTCGAGCGTTCCCAGCGCACGCGCGAGCGACATGGTGAGCTCGAGCCGAGTGGGATTCATCGGGTGGTCCGCACTCCACCGGTAGCTGAGATAGTCCGGACTCCACACGACTACACGGTTCGATACCACTGCAGCCGAATCCTCTCCGGAACTGAACGACGCGGTCATGAACTCACGCTACTGGTCCTCCGCAGACCGTGCGAGCAGACCCCTCCCGGGGCTTGGGGAGCGTGCGAACAGACCCGCCCGGGGCCCGGCCGAGCGCGCTCCGGGAGGGAGCGCGCCGGTGAGGGCCGATGACCGGTAGAATCGGCAAGGACGAAGGGGTGTGAGTGTGAAGGATCTGGTCGACACCACGGAGATGTACCTCCGGACGATCTACGACTTGGAAGAAGAGGGCGTCGTCCCACTTCGAGCACGGATTGCCGAACGACTGGAGCAGAGCGGCCCGACGGTAAGCCAGACCGTCGCCCGGATGGAACGCGACGGCCTTCTCCTGGTCGCCGGTGACCGCCATCTGGAACTGACGGAGAAGGGGCGCGAACTTGCGGTGTCGGTCATGCGCAAGCACCGACTGGCGGAGCGCCTTCTGGTCGACATCATCGGCCTGAAGTGGGAAGAGGTCCATGCCGAGGCGTGCCGCTGGGAGCACGTCATGAGCGAAGAGGTCGAACGGCGGCTCGTGGAGGTGCTCAACAACCCCACCACGTCGCCGTACGGAAATCCGATTCCCGGACTCGCCCTGCTCGGCCTCGAACGCCCGGTGGACGCGCCGGAGACACTCATCCGTCTCACGGACGTTCCTCCCGGTAAGCCGACAGCTGTGGTCGTGCGGCGCCTCGCCGAGCACGTTCAGTCGGATCCCGATGTCATCGGTCAACTGCGTGAGGCAGGCGTGGTTCCGGACGCCCGCGTGACGGTCGAGACGAAACCGGGATCGGTGACGATCACCGTGCCCGGTCACAGCGGGTTCGACCTTTCCGAAGAGATGGCGCACGCCGTCCAGGTGAAGGTCCAGGGATAGTCGATGAAACTTCTCGTCACCGGCGGCGCCGGTTATGTCGGCAGTGTGTGCAGCACCGTGTTGCTCGAGCGGGGACACGAGGTCGTCATCATCGACGACCTGTCCACGGGCAATGCCGACGCGGTGCCGCTCGGTGCCGAGTTCATCGAAGGTGATGTCGCCGACGTCGCCGTGGATGTCCTCGGGACCAGCGGAACTCCCCGGTTCGACGGTGTGCTGCACTTCGCGGCGCAGTCGCTCGTCGGAGAGTCCGTGGAGTACCCGGAGAAGTATTGGCGCGGCAACGTCGTCACCACTCTCGAACTCCTCGAAGCCATGCGACATTCGGGAACGCGGCGGCTCGTCTTCTCCTCGACGGCCGCCACGTACGGTGAGCCGGAGCATTCGCCGATCACCGAAGCGGATCCGACCCGTCCCACGAATCCGTACGGAGCCACCAAACTCGCCATCGACCATGCCATCACGTCCTACGCAGTGGCACATTCGTTCGCCGCGACGAGCCTGCGCTATTTCAACGTGGCGGGCGCGTACAAGTCGGTTGGCGAAAACCGGGTCGTGGAAACGCATTTGATCCCTCTTGTGCTTCAGGTCGCGCTCGGCCAACGCGAGAAGATTTCGATGTTCGGAACCGACTGGCCCACGCCCGACGGGACGGCGGTGCGCGACTACATTCACGTTCTGGATCTGGCCGAGGCGCATCTGCTCGCGCTCGAGTCGTCCATCGAAGGCCGTCACAGAATCTACAACCTCGGCAGCGGTGCGGGATTCAGTGTCCGCGAGGTGATCTCGGCATGTGCCCGGGTC
This sequence comes from Rhodococcus sp. MSC1_016, assembly GCF_023667485.2. Lineage (NCBI taxonomy): Bacteria > Bacillati > Actinomycetota > Actinomycetes > Mycobacteriales > Nocardiaceae > Rhodococcus > Rhodococcus sp. MSC1_016. The sequence continues at coordinate 1,762,152 of NZ_JAMOZI020000001.1, read as the reverse complement.
ACCGGACTGCCCATCCCGGTGGAGGACGCGCCGCGCCGAGCCGGCGACCCAGCGATTCTCGTCGCGTCCAGTGACCGCGCCATCGCGGAACTCGGATGGCGGCCGGAACACACCGATCTCGATGAGATCGTCGCCGACGCGTGGTCCTATCTGCAACAACTCGGCGACAGGTCCCACGCGGCGCGGCGATGATGCTGTTCTCAGGTGTCGATCGGCGGCGGCAGGGTGACGCCGATCTTCCGCGCTGAGTCGTAGCCGAGACCGGCCAGTTCGCGAACCGCGGCCGGCCGAAGTCCCGACTGCAAGGCGTTGTCCAGGAGCGCGGCCAATGCATGATCGGGATCGGATTCCAGTGCCGCGCAGAAGGCAACACCGGCCAGTGGTCCGTCGCCGCGTACGTACGCGCTGTACCCGAGAAGGGCTGCTGCGGTGGCCCGTTCGGGATCGGGAAGATGACGTGCCAGCAGAATCCACAGCTGTTCGGCGTCGTCGGCATATGCGCTGACGGCGAGTGCGAGAAGACTGTCGCGAACCACCAGATTGTCCAGTGCCAGGGCCAGCTCGACATACTCGTGCGCGGCCACTCCCTGCCCCGAATGCAACCGTGCGATGTGGGCCAGCACGAATTCCAATTCGCGACGATCACCTAGTCTGTCGGTGCGTCCCGCGAATTGGCCTCTCGGCGCGGCGGATTCGCGAACATCGTCGAGGAGTTCGGCGATGCGGACCCGCTCGCCGGCCCGACCTGCCTCTACGGTCGCTTCCAGATCCTCACGGGACGACCGGATCGCCCGGCCACTGACGACCTGCGCCACGGCGACATGAGAGGCCGCCGGATCCGATTGCACACCGTATCGTCCCCCACCCAGCAGTCCGAACCACCGGTTGCCGGCGCCGATGTCGGCGGTCACGAAGACATCGAGCAATTCGGTGGACGTCCGATCCAGGAGGTCCTCGAATTCCGACACGATACTTGCCACTTCGGCCCGTGACGTGTCCGTAGGATCCGCGAATCGGTCGTCGACGAGGACGACCAGCACGCCCGTGGCCTGTTCACGCTCGCATACCACAGCGAATTGGTCCACGGCCGCGTACATGGGTGCAGTCGGCGTATCACCGCCTCCGAGCACGAGATCGTGCCTCATCACGGCCCCGACCGTCGAATCATCCGTCAAACACACGGCCACAATGGACCGTTCCGGACGGAATCCGAGGAGCGCGGGGATCGCGGCGAGGAGATCACCGGGATCGCACAGGCGGAGTTGCTCGGGTGGCAAGAAGTGTCGGCCGGTGGGGTCGGAACCGGACCTGTGTGGAAACGCGGACGTCGTCATGCACTTGACTCTGAACGCGCACCGGAGCCCCTGAATTCACCGACCAGCGACAATGGGTCGGGCTGTGGATGAGCGGCAGGTTGTGGACAAACGGGCAGCCGAGCCGGGCGAATGCGCTGTGGATCCGCGCAGGGTGTCAGAGCCGTGTGCTATCTGCCGCGCTCAGCCTGACCGAACCTTCTGCACCGCTTTCGTGAACACGTCGTCGAGCGCCGAGGTGTCCGCCGTGGCGTGTCCGAAGGACATGAACGTTGCCGACACACGGACATCTCCTACCTGCGCGATCAACGTGAGCATCGACTGCGTGACCTTGTCGCCGTCACTGCCGGATCGAACCGTGCGGCGCAGGGCCAGCGTGTCGTCCGCTCGAATCGGCGGGGCAGGCATGATGTCGGTGGCGACCGTCGATTCGGCACCGCTGGCCGCTACGGTCATCTCACCGCATTTCGCCGTCTGCTGCTCGAGTTCGTCGAGCGGTGTGTCTGTCTTGGCGAGCTCCACCGTGATCGTCGACCGGCTCGCGTTGTCGGTGCCCACGGCCATCACCGTTCCGGTCGGCCCGTAGTCCTGGGTCGGCGGAGCACACTCCGACGGATCGACGACGGCGTCCTGGGGAACACCCGTGAGATCCGGTGCTGCCATCGACACAGCGTGCGGCGGCAGCACGATCGCCTGATATTGGGACGGGAAGTCGGACGGCTCCAACAACAGTGCCGACAAACCCTTGCCGGAGGGCACCCCGGCCGCGATGCTGCTGGAGGGTTGAGCCACACCCGGGACCTCGGACGCGCACGACGCGAGCGTCCCGGCTACCGCGGCAAGCACAGCGACAGGAACGAGGACCGCGCTTCGACTCGTCGTACGCCGCGAACTCACCGTCGACCTCCCGTACCGCTGCTGGCGGCTCGTCAACCGAGCCCTTTCCGCCACTCTGCCAGAAGCCCGCAGTGCCCTCGGGGAGGCAGAGCGTTCAACCTCGCGCAGCCATGGGCCCGCGGATTCGGCACCTCGGTATTCGCGTCCACGCCTTTTTCCGAGAGGAGCTGCCTTTGTCCTGGGCGTATCGTGAAAAGATGAAGACCAAATCGGTTCAATACGAGCTCGCCCGGCGATTGGCCGAGCGGGATCAACTGAACGTCGACATCCTCGAACTCGAGGGTCGGCTCGCACGAGCACAGCGCCGACTTCACGAGTTGTCCACCGAAATCGCTTCGCTGGGGCACGTCGAACACTGAGTGCCGCCCATCCGCCCAGGAGCGCGGATGCCGATCGCGGCGACCTGCCCACACCACGCTGGGCATGGGATCTCGCTGTGGGCGAACACGGAAACGGGGTACACGGGAATTATCCGTTGCCTTCGAGGCGTTCCCCCGAAGCAGACCTCCGCGAAGAATGTCCGACGTATCGATGCCGGAGACGATAGGGGACACTGGAGGTCACGCACGAAGGAGATGAGGTCTGTGATGGACGAACAGTCGAAGATGTACGAGCTCGAGTTTCCCGCACCGCAGCTGTCCTCCGCGGACGGGCAGGGACCGGTGCTGATCCACGGACTCGAAGGTTTCTCCGACGCGGGCCACGCCGTCAAACTCGCCACGACGCACCTCCGGGAGAGCCTCGAGAGCGAATTGGTCGCCTCCTTCGCGGTGGACGAACTGGTCGACTATCGCTCACGTCGCCCGACCATGACTTTCAAGTCCGACCACTTCTCGGACTACGACCAGCCGGAACTGAATCTGTATGCCCTCAAGGACACCGCAGGGACCCCCTTCCTTCTGCTGGCCGGAATGGAGCCCGACCTGCGGTGGGAACGCTTCACCACGGCGGTGCGCCTGCTGGCGGAACAACTCGGTGTCCGGCGCACGGTAGGTATCAATGCGATCCCGATGGCGATTCCGCATACTCGGCCGCTGGGAGTGACTGCTCATTCGACCAACAAGGAATTGATCAAGGACCACCAGCGCTGGGCCGGCGAACTTCAGGTACCCGGCAGCGCGTCGTCGTTGATCGAGTTACGGATGGCGCAGCACGGTCACGAATCGATCGGGTTTTCCGTTCACGTTCCGCACTACCTTGCGCAGACCGACTACCCGGGGGCGGCGGAAACCCTCCTGGAGAATGTTAGTGAGGTCACAGATCTTCAGCTGCCCCTCAACGCGCTCGGCGAGGCAGCCGCACGGGTGAAGGAACAGGTCGACGAGCACATCGCGGGTAACGAAGAGGTCCAAACCGTGGTTCATGCCCTCGAGCGTCAGTACGATGCCTACGTAACGGCTCAGGAGCAGCAGTCGAGCCTCCTGGCCAGCGAGGAAGACCTTCCGAGCGGGGACGAATTGGGGGCCGAATTCGAGCGTTTCCTTGCCGAGCAAGCGCAGCAGGACGGCCATGGAGAGCGCTCCGATGGCGATTCAGGAACAGCGGGCGGGGCCTGACGAGGGGACGGCTGTGCAGCCGCCACCTGGTGGCTGTGCGACCGCCCTGATCAGTTGTTCACCGGACGCCCGTGCAATAGCGTCGAACCGAAGCGGATGATTGAGAGGTCAACATTCGGGAAGTTCACCTAGTTCAGGAGGCGACATGAGCGACACTCGCATTCGTAAGCTCAGGCCTGTTCCCGACGCCGAGACCCGCATGATGTTTCGCACCATCCACGGATACCGTCGCGCGTTCCGCATGGCCGGTGAGGGCCCAGCCCTCCTACTGATCCATGGAATCGGGGACAACTCCTCCACCTGGACCGAGATCATCCCGCATCTGGCCCGCAACTACACAGTCATCGCACCGGACCTTCTCGGTCACGGACGCTCCGACAAGCCCCGCGCCGACTACTCCGTGGCGGCCTACGCCAACGGCATGCGCGATTTGCTCTCGACCCTCGGCATCGACAACGTCACCGTCATCGGGCACTCACTCGGTGGCGGAGTAGCCATGCAGTTCGCCTACCAGTTCCCGCAGATGGTCGACCGATTGGTCCTGGTCTCTGCCGGCGGCGTCACCAAGGACGTCCATCCCCTGCTCCGCCTCGCTTCGGTCCCGATCCTGAACGAGGCACTCAAACTGCTGCGCATTCCCGGGGCAATGCCGACGGTCCGGCTGCTCGGCAATGCGATCGGCCAGCTCAACGGAACCAGGCTCCGCCCCGGCGCGATCCTGCACGACACCCCGGACCTCGTCCGCGTACTCGCCGAGCTCTACGACCCCACGGCGTACGAGGCATACCTACGCACGCTGCGCGCGGTCGTCGACTGGCGCGGTCAGGTGGTTACCATGCTCGACCGGTGTTACCTGACCGAGAACCTCCCGGTGCAACTCATCTGGGGCGACCAGGATGCGGTCATCCCGGTCGCTCACGCCCACCTCGCTCATGCCGCCATGCCGGGTTCACACCTCGAGATCTTCCGTGGTGCCGGTCACTTCCCGTTCCGGGACGACCCGATGCGCTTTCTGCGCACCATCGAGAAGTTCCTCGCCGGCACTCGTCCGCTGGCATTCGACGAGGCCAGATGGCGGCAGATGTTGATTTCCGGTGTCGGCGAGGGAACGATCACCGGCAGTGCGTCCACCCGAATGGCTGTTCTCGACGCCATGGGTTCCGACGAACGCAGCGCGACATAGGCGCGAGAGCGGCGCACTGCTGTACGGCTAGCCTGTAGCAGTGCTTCTTCCCGACCTTCTCCCCGAAGACGCGGATCCTGATTCCGTTTTCGACGCCTTCACCTCATGGACCGAAGATCGAGGTCTGCGGCTCTATCCCGCCCAAGAAGAGTCGATCATGGAGCTCGTCTCCGGCGCGAACGTGATCCTGGCCACGCCCACCGGATCCGGCAAGTCGATGGTCGCGGTCGGTGCGCACTTCTTCGCCATGGCCACCGGCAAGCGCACCTTCTACACCGCCCCCATCAAGGCCCTGGTGAGCGAGAAGTTCTTCGCGCTCTGTGAGGTGTTCGGCGCGGAGAATGTCGGAATGATGACCGGTGACGCCGCCGTCAACTCCCGGGCGCCCATCATCTGCGCGACTGCAGAAATCGTCGCGAATCTCGCGCTACGTGAGGGACCCGACTCCGACATCGGGCAAGTCGTGATGGACGAGTTCCATTTCTATTCCGAGCCGGATCGTGGCTGGGCGTGGCAGGTGCCCCTCATCGAACTGCCCCACGCCCAGTTCCTGTTGATGTCGGCCACCTTGGGTGAGGTCGACTTCTTCTCCACCGACCTCACGAGGCGCACGGGCAGGCCCACCACCGTCGTCGCCGGTACCGAGCGACCCGTCCCGCTGATGTTCTCGTATGCGACCACCCCGGTGAGCGAGACCATCGAAGAACTGGTGACCACCAATCAGGCTCCGGTATACGTCGTGCACTTCACCCAGGCCGCGGCGCTCGAACGTGCCCAAGCGCTGACCAGTGTGAACTTCTGCTCCCGCGCCGAAAAAGATGCCATCGCCGAGGCACTCGGCGGCTTCCGATTCACCACCGGCTTCGGCAAGACCCTCTCCCGCCTCGTGCGGCACGGTATCGGTGTGCACCATGCGGGGATGCTGCCCAAGTACCGCAGGCTGATCGAGAAGCTGGCCCAGGACGGACTGCTCAAAGTGATCTGTGGCACCGACACACTGGGGGTGGGCATCAACGTGCCCATCCGCACCGTGCTCCTCACCGGCCTGACCAAGTTCGACGGCAGCCGCACGCGTCACCTGCGTGCGCGCGAATTCCATCAGATCGCGGGACGTGCCGGCCGCGCCGGGTACGACACCCTCGGCACCGTCGTGGTCCAGGCCCCCGAGCACGAGGTCGAGAACCTGCGGGCACTGGCCAAAGCCGGCGACGACCCGAAGAAACGTAGGAAGGTCCAGCGTAAGAAGGCGCCGGACGGATTCGTCTCGTGGAGCGAGGCCACGTTCGACCGCCTCGTCGCAGCCTCCCCCGAGCCGTTGATCTCACGGTTCTCTGTGTCGAACTCCATGCTGCTCAATGTCATCGCGCGACCCGGCAATTGTTTCGCCTCGATGCGGCATCTCCTCGAGGACAACCACGAGTCGCGGCCCGCGCAGCGTAAGCACATCTTGAAGGCACTGTCGCTGTATCGCGGGTTGATCGACGCCGGCATCGTGCAGCGGCTGGACGAACCTGATGCCGATGGGCGGATGGCCCGCCTCACGATGGAACTGCAACGGGACTTCGCTCTCAACCAACCGTTGTCGACATTCGCGCTCGCGGCGCTGGAACTACTCGACGCGGAGTCGGAATCCTATGCGCTCGACGTTGTCTCGGTCATCGAGTCGACCCTCGACGACCCGCGGCAGGTACTCATGGCGCAGCAGCATGCCGCCCGCGGCGAGGCTGTGGCGCAGATGAAGGCGGACGGAATCGAGTACGACGAGCGCATGGAACTCCTCGAGGAGGTCACGTGGCCGAAGCCGTTGTCCGATGTACTGTTCCCGGCGTTCGAGATGTATCGCGGTGGGCATCCGTGGATTTCGGAGTTTGCGCTGTCACCCAAGTCGGTGGTCCGCGACATGGTCGAGCGGGCAATGACCTTCGCCGAGCTCGTCAGCCACTACGGACTGGCACGGTCCGAGGGACTGGTCCTGCGCTACCTCGCCGACGCCTATCGCGCCTTGCGGCAGACGGTTCCGACGGAAGCTCGGACGGAAGAACTCGACGATCTCATCGAGTGGCTGGGTGAACTCATCCGCCAGGTGGATTCCAGCCTGCTCGACGAGTGGGAATCACTTACCGATCCGGGCGCGGAAGGTGACGTTCAGCAGGTCGCGTTCGGCGCCGACGTCCCACGACCCATTTCTGCCAACGAACGTGCCTTCCGGGTGATGGTGCGCAATGCGATGTTCCGGCGCATCGAGCTGGCGTCACGGCGACGGTGGTCCGAGCTCGAGGCGCTCGGCGACGGCATCGACGCGTACGAGTGGGAAGAACAGCTCCTTCCCTACTTCGACGAGTACTCCACCGTGGGCACCGGCCCCTCCGCGCGTGGACCCCAGCTTTTCCAGGTGGAGGTGGCCCCCGAGTTCTGGCGCGTGCGTCAGGTCCTCGAGGACCCGCAGGGCGATCACGGCTGGGCCTTGACCGCCGTCGTCGATCTCCCCGAGTCCGATGCCGCCGGAGAAGTGGTGTTCGACGAACTCAGCATCGTCGAGGGCTAGCGGTTCACGAACGTCGTTTCCGGGGCTGATCGCGTCGTGCCGCCTTCTTCTCCTTGATACGCACGGCCTCCTGCCGAACCTCGGCCTGGGTGGCGCGCTCCTGTTGCAACCACTCCGGCCGATCCGCCATGAGGCTGTCGATCTCCTCGGTGGTGAGGGCCTCGGTGACCCCGCCACGCGCCAGGCCCGCGATGGAGACCCCCAGCTTCGCCGCGACCACGGAACGCGGGTGCGGGCCGTTGCGCCGCAGTTCGAGCAACCACTCGGGCGGATCGGACTGCAGCGCGGTGAGCTCGTCGCGGGACACGACACCCTCCTGGAACTCGGCAGGTGTGGCTTCGAGGTACACACCCAGCTTCTTCGCCGCGGTTGCCGGCTTCATCGTCTGAGTGCTCTTGTGCGACGTCATGGTGCCAAGAGTAACGAGGATGCGCAGTGGTTCCGACCACGGCCGGTAGCCTGACGGAGTGACAGACGCGGTAGTGCCCCCTTCGTTCCGCCTTGCGTACGTCGCGGGGGTGACACCCACCAAGTGGATCCGGATCTGGAACGAGCGGATGCCCGACGTACCCCTCACCCTCATTGCGCTGTCCGCGGCCGACGCGCCGGCAGCTCTGCGAGACGGCGAGGTGGACGCCGGGCTCGTCCGGGTGCCGATCGACGGGGAAGGCCTCAGCGCCATCCCCCTCTATGCCGAGACCCCCGTGGTCGTCATCCCCCGAGAGCATGTGGTGGCAGCGGTGGACGAGATCGCCGTGGAGGACCTTGCGGACGACGTCGTGCTGCATCCCCTCGACGACATTCTCGAATGGGCAGAATTGCCCGGAGTACCGGCGAAGGAGCGTCCGGCCACGACGGCGGATGCGATCGAGCTGGTGGCGGCCGGAGTGGGCCTCGTCGTCGTACCGCAGTCGCTGGCCCGGCTTCATCACCGTAAGGATCTGACGTTCCGGCCGGTGACCGACGGCCCCGAGTCGCGGATTGCACTGTCGTGGCCCGAGGATCGGAAAACGGAACTGGTCGAGGAGTTCATCGGAATCGTGCGCGGGCGCACGGTCAACAGTTCGCGAGGGCGTCCACCGGCCGAGCCGGTGAAGAAGAAACGTCCGGAACCCGGCGCTACGCGGCAGCAGCGGGCAGCCGGGAACAAGAATGCCCGTGGAGGTTCGGGGAAGCGCGGTGGCAGCCGCGGGAAACCTCGCCGCCGGTCGTGAGTTCGCGGCGCGGGCTCAGTCCCGAGCGGTGAGCCGCCGCCTGCGGCTCAGGCCCGAGCGGTGAGCCGCCGCCGGCGGCTCAGTGCGAAGTAGTGACCGGGGCCGAGTTCGTGAGCAGGGCCGCCAGCTGCCCGTAATCTTCGGCGCGCGCACTCGACGAGCGGAAGACGAGTCCGATCGTCCGGCCCGGAGCCGGGGCGGCAAAGCGTGCGGTGGCCAAGGGGCCGCGCCCGATCTCTACCCGCACGGCACACTCGGGGACCAGCGTCACGCCGAGCCCGCCTGCAACGCACTGGACCACTGTCGACAGCGACGTCGCGCGGGTGTCGCCCGCCATGGGCTGGACCTCCGCCGATCTGCAGAGGTCGAGGGTCTGGTCCCGCAAACAGTGACCTTCGTCGAGGAGCAGGAGCGGCAACGCACCCAGCACCGAGGGCGAGATACCCGTATGTCCGGCCAGCTCATGCCCTTCGGGCACGACCATCACGAAGTCTTCTGTGTACAGCGGTATTTCGGTGAGCCCGGCCGCGCCGCTGGGCAGTGCCATCACCGCGACGTCGAGCGAGCCGGTGCGCAGTGATTCGAGAAGGCGCGCAGTCTGATCCTCGATCACCTGTGGTTCCAGAGCGGGCATGTCCTGCCGGAGGGCCGGCAGCAATGCGGGCAACACGTACGGAGCCACAGTGGGGATCAGTCCGATCCGCAGCGGTCCGGTGAGCCGCTCCCCCACGCCCGCCGCCGTCGCGACGAAACCATCGGTGGCTTCGAGGATGACCTTCGCCTGGCCGAGCAGTCTCTCACCGGCTGTGGTCACGAGGACGCGGCGAGTACTTCGCTCGATCAGCTGTACGCCGAGGCCGCTTTCGAGGGCGGCGAGGGACTGGGAGAGTGTGGGTTGGCTCACACTCAAACGTGTAGCCGCAGTGCCGAAATGGCGGTGTTCGGCCACCGCGACGAACGCACGCAGCTGCGACAGTGTGGGTTGATAACTCTGATCAGCCATGCCTATCAGTGTAGAGACATCTATCGGCTTTACCTTTCAGCCGGTTTCGTGCAGAATGGAATCACACCAGAAAACGCGGGTGCACGACCTTCGTGCCACCCGCTTCCGGTACCGAAACCCTCAACTGCGCCTTCGGGTGTGGTTGCACTGCGTTCGACGTGTTCACAAGACAAGTAGGAGGACGAATATGGCTCTGCTCACCATCGGCGATCAGTTCCCCGCGTACAACCTGAAAGCCGTCATCGGCGGTGACCTCTCCAAGGTCGACGCCCAGCAGCCCGACGACTACTTCACCACGATCACCAGCGACGACCACGCTGGCAAGTGGCGGATCGTCTTCTTCTGGCCCAAGGACTTCACGTTCGTGTGCCCCACCGAGATCGCCGCATTCGGCAAGCTGAACGACGAGTTCGCCGACCGCGACGCGCAGGTGCTCGGTGCGTCCGTCGACAACGAGTTCGTCCACTTCCAGTGGCGTGCCCAGCACGAGGACCTGAAGACCCTTCCCTTCCCGATCCTTTCGGACCTCAAGCGTGAACTGGTCGAGGCCACCGGCGTTCTCAACGCCGACGGTGTCGCCGACCGCGCCACCTTCATCGTCGACCCCAACAACGAGGTCCAGTTCGTCTCCGTCACTGCCGGTTCCGTGGGCCGCAACGTAGACGAGGTCCTTCGTGTCCTCGACGCCCTGCAGTCCGACGAGCTGTGCGCCTGCAACTGGAAGAAGGGCGATCCGACGATCGACGCCGGCGAACTGCTGACTGCGAGCGTCTGAGTCATGACTGTAGAGAATCTGAAGAACTCACTCCCCGAATACGCCAAGGACCTCAAGCTCAATCTGAGTTCCATCGCGCGCAGTACCGTGCTGAACGAGCAGCAGCTGTGGGGCACCCTCCTCGCCACCGCAGCGGCCACCAAGTCGGCGACCACCTTGAAGGAGATCGCCGAAGAGGCGGCCGACTCGCTGTCGGCCGAGGCCTACAACGCAGCTCTGGGTGCCGCGTCGATCATGGGCATGAACAACGTCTTCTACCGCACCAAGGGCTACCTTGACGGTAAGTACGACGATCTCCGCGCGGGCCTGCGGATGAACATCATCGGCAACCCGGGTGTCGACAAGGCCGATTTCGAGCTGTGGTCGCTCGCGGTCTCCGCGATCAACGGCTGCAACCACTGCCTCGAAGCCCACGAGAACACCCTCCGGCAGGAAGGCGTCGACCGTGAGGTGATCTTCGAAGCGATCCGCGCCGGTTCGATCGTCGCGGGTGTCGCTCAGGCCGTCGAGGCCAACGAGACCCTCGCCACCGCGAGCGTCTGACACCTCGCAGAGGTACTCCCGAAGGGCCCCGCTCGCGTACTGCGCATGCGGGGCCCTTCGTCGCTCATCGGAGCGATAGAGTGCGTCAATGCCCCTTCACGTAGACGTCGTCCGGGTATTCACGGACGAGAACGGACGCCACGGCAATCCGCTCGGCATCGTCGATGCGTCGACCGTCCCGCCCGGCGACCGGCAGAAAGTCGCCGCTGCCCTCGGATACAGCGAGACGATCTTCGTCGATCTCCCCGCCCCGGGCGACGACTCCGCCCGCGCGGTAATTTTCACACCCGGAACCGAGCTTCCCTTCGCAGGACACCCCACCGTCGGGCTGTCCTGGTGGCTGCGTGAACGCGGTACCGCAGTGAAGACGCTGGACGTACCAGCCGGACCTGTGACCACCCGGCACTCGGGTGCGATCACCTGGGTGCGGGCAAAGCCGGAGTGGGCGCCCGAATTCTCGCTGTACCCGATGAACAGCGTCAGGGACGTCGAGAATGCCGATCCGAAGAAGTTCGGCAAGGGCCACCACTACCTGTGGGCCTGGACCGACAAGGTGGAGCACTCGATTCGTTCACGAATGTTTGCGCCCGACATGGGCATCGTGGAGGACGAGGCGACTGGAGCCGCCGCCGTCCGTATCACCGCTCACCTCCGGCACGCCCTGCTGATCACGCAGGGCCGCGGCTCCGAACTGCGCACCACGTACGACCCCGCAGGCTGGGTCGAGGTCGGCGGGCGTGTGCGTGCCGAAAAGTCACGAACCCTCTGACGGGCGGTGGCCGCGCCCCGCGGCGAGATCGGCGTCGCTGAGGACGACCTCGATCTCGCGGCCCAGCGTGACACCGGGGACAAGGGGAAGCCGGTCGCCACTCCAGAACTTTCCGGGGTCGTACCAACTCGTGCGGTGATCCCCGGCGAGAAGGCCCATCTCTTCGTAGGTCGTGGCGACCACCTCGGCACAGTAGGCACTTTCGAGACTCCCTGAACGCCTCCTCGTACGACGGCCGAGAGGGAGCCGTCCACCGAACCAGCGAGAAGCGAGTTTCGCGGTCGAGGGGAACGGAGTTCCGTCGAGTCGCGCAATGGTCCGCATCAGCGCGTCTTCCTGTTCCTTCGTCGCGGGCTCCGCGAGCTGCCGCAACCACCCGCGCTGTCCGTAACGGGCACCCCACACCTGGACGGCGGCGCGTAGATCGTGCAACTGCACGCCGCGGTGAAAACGCCCGGTCCACATGTCCTGCAACGAGTGCCCGAGTTCCGCGTGCCACATCAGCGGCGGCAGATCTTCGAGCACCACCGACATGCCCACGTGGTTGACGGGGCTGTTGGTCAGCGTCTGAATGGCCCGGTCCGCCGGCGATTCTCCGCGGAAGATCCAGATGTCTCCGGTGCGGGTGACGTTCACCGCGGTGTCGAGGTCGATACGGGAGCCGGCCGATCGAGCGTCGGTGTGCGAGGGCGCGTGCATGGGCTCTAGCCTAAGGCGATGAGACCCCGAGGCAGACAGTGGTGGAAACTCGTCGGGCTCGCCGGTGTGGTGGGCGTGGCAGCGACCGGTGTCGTTGCGGCCCGCGCAGACCGGCAACGCAAGGCATACACGCCGGACGAGGTCCGCGCCCGGCTCCACGAGCGCTACACCCGCGCCTACGCAGCACGCGACGGGAAGCAGGAGATTCCGTTGACACCGCCTACCTGGCGGGCTCGCTCGGCCGCCGCCCTGCACCGACTCCTCAGCCGGCTACCCGGATCGCACTAGCCGAGTGCGCGTCCGAATCCGTCGGCGAGCGCGCCCACCTGCTCGTCCGTCATGACGAACGCGGGTGAAATCTGCATCGCACCTTGACCGGCGGCACGACTCGAAATTCCGTGCTCGCGAAGAGTCTTTACGAAGGGCAAGGCCTCCGCGGGGTCGGCGAGCTGCACGGCGGCGACAGCACCGAGGCCGCTGCGGATCTCCGCGACCCGCGGGTGGTCGGCGAGCGGTGCGAGGTGCCGATGTAACGAGGCCTCTAGGCGCTTCGACTCCGCGAGAAGGTTCTCCCGCTCGATGATGTCGAGGTTGGCAAGTGCAGCGGCCGCCGCGCCGGCGTGACCACCGTAGGTGTATCCGTGACGCCACCAGACACCGCCCGCGAAGAAGGGCTCCGCCACCCGGGGTGCGATGAAGACCGCTCCCATGGGGACGTAGCCGGAGGTCAAGCCCTTCGCCGTGGTCATCATGTCGGGTTCGAGACCGAACCGCGTGGACGCGAACCAGTCGCCGCCGATTCGCCCGAAGCCCGTGACCACCTCGTCGACGACGAACAGGATGTCGTGTTCACGGCAGATGTCCCGGACCTCGGTGAGGTAACCGTCCGGCGGCAGGTACACGCCACCCGCGCCGATGATCGGCTCGCAGAAGAATGCCGCGATCCGGTCGGCGCCGACCTTCTCGACGAGCTCGAGGAGACTCTTGGCGTCGTCCCATGCCACGGTCGCGGCGTCGGCCATCAACTCGCCGTAGCCCTCCCGGTTGACGGGGATTCCTGCCAGAGCGGTACCCGCGACATGCATGCCGTGGTACGCCTTCTGCCTGCCGACCACGATCGTCTTGTCGGGCCTGCCCATTTCGTGCCAGTAGCGGCGCGCCAGTTTGGCTGCCGTGTCCACGGAGTCGGATCCACCGGAGGTGAAGAAGATCTTGCTGCCCGGCACGGGAGCCAGCGCGGCCAGCCGGTCGGCGAGTGCTGCCGTGGTTGCGGGGACGAAATCGCCGAAATTCGAGAAGTGCGCGACGGTCCGAAGTTGGTCCGCCACAGCGTCCGCGATCTCCGAGCGCCCGTGGCCGACGTTGGTGAACCACAGACCTGCGGTGGCGTCGAGGTAGCGGTTACCCTGATCGTCCCAGATGTACGCGCCGTCGCCGCGGGAGACGACGAACGCGCCGCTCTCCTCCACCGCGCCCATATCCGCGAAGCCGTGCCACAGTGCCGACGCCATGATCATCCCTTCGTGAACCCCACTCCGAGGCGACTATGCCATGTCGCCGGGCAGGGATCTCGCCCGCCTACTTCTCGGCGTAGGCGGTGGGATGCGGTTCCGTGTCGATTCCCGGCAGCCCCCGGCCTCGGATGGAGGCTCCTGCCGTTTCGGCCACGAAGTAGAGCGCCACGAGACCGATCCCGCACGCGATCATCATGTAGAACGCGGGCATCAGCGTGTTGTCCGTCCACTCGATCAGCAGTTCGTTGACGGCAGGCGCCGTTCCCCCGAACAGCGAGGTGGACACGTTGTAGGCGATGGCGAATCCGGCGAAGCGCACGTGCGTGGGAAACATCGCCGGGAACGTTGCGGAGATCGTCGACAGCTGCAGCACGTACAGCAACCCCAGGACGGCGAAAGCCAAGATTGCCCAGGCGAATCCCTGGCGCATCAGCAGATACATCGGCACCGCCAGCACGATGAGACCGACGAGCGAGACGTACCACAACGGTTTTCGTCCGAATCGGTCCGACAACCCGCCCGCGAACGGGATCACCGCCATCATCACGAGTTGCCCGACGATGAACAGCGTCAACGACGCGGTGGACGACAAACCGATCTGGGTTTCCAGATACGTCGGCATATAGCTGAGCAAGGTGTAGTTGGTGACGTTCAGAGCGACGACGAGACCGGCGAGCAGCAACATCGGCCGCCAGTACTCCGTCACCAGATCCTTGAACTCCGTCGCGGCCCCCTCCTCGACTGCCCCTTCCTCGTCGAGTTCGCGGAAGACGGGTGTTTCCTCGAGTTTCGTGCGCAGGTACAGGCCGATCAGACCCATCGGGCCCGCGATCAGGAAGGGAATACGCCATCCCCAGGTCTCCATGAACGGTTCGGTGGACGCCAGCTCCACCGTCAGAACCACGATGGCGCCCAGCGCGTATCCCCCGAGCGTGCCGAATTCGAGGAAACTACCGCAGAATCCTCGCTTCCGGTCGGGCGAATACTCGGCCATGAAGGTTGCCGCGCCGCCGTACTCACCTCCGGTGGAGAAACCCTGGATCATGCGAAGAAGCACCAGCAACAAGGGTGCCCAGAATCCGATGACGTCGTATCCGGGAACAAGTCCCACGCAGAACGTCGCTCCCGCCATCAGCAGGATGGTGAGCGCCAGAACCTGACGGCGGCCGAGACGGTCACCGAGCGGGCCCCAGACGAGCCCGCCGAGGGGTCGCACGACGAAGGAGACAGCGAACACCAGCAGGGCATACAACGTGGCAGAGCCGGTGTCGCCGGGAAAGAAGGACGCCGAAATATACGACACCGTGAACGCATACACGCCGTAGTCGAACCATTCGGTGGCGTTGCCCATTGCCGAAGCCGCGATTGCGCGTCGAAGAACTCCTGGCGGCAGGGCATCCTGGTCGGCTGGTGGATTCTCGTATGCCATGTTCCGCCCCCTCGAGGCCGCTGTCAGGTGAGTCCATTGTGTCCCGAGTGGCGGATGTTGTCGCCACTTTGCCGATTGCCACCGTGTCCGCGGACGCCGATAGTTTCGACCAGCGGCAGTGTGCGCCGACTCATCGACGGGTAGTCGACCGGGATGAACAGTCGCATCATCGCCGTGGCCGTCGACTGCCGCGACGCGCAATCACTGGCCCAATTCTGGTGTGAGGCTCTGGACTATCCGTCGACCCGCCAGTGGAACGACGCGTACGGCCGCACCTACGTCGAGGCGAATCGACCGGGATTTCCGACGCTGCTCTTCCAACCCGTCGCGGAGGAGAAAGCGGCCAAGAATCGACTGCACCTCGACATCGCCCCGTCGTCGCGCACGCAGGACGCCGAGGTGCAACGACTCCTCGCGCTCGGGGCCCGGCTGCTGAGCAACGATTCGAGGGTGCCGTGGGTGGTGCTCGCCGATCCGGAGGGCAACGAGTTCTGTGTTCTTCCCCCGCACCCGGTGGGCGACGATACGGGCGGATAGCGACGCCCTTCGATCAGCGAAGAGACCGCGACACCCGCTGCCGGACCACCCGCCCCCATGCCGCCACCCGGCGACGAGCGGTGTCGATCCACGGATGCTCGGTGACCAGCAGCACGGCGTCCCGCCAGGCACTGGGTGCGGGCAGCGATTCCACCGACCTCGTGACGAGACGATCGAGCGCCTCCGAGACCAGTGACGCCCGTTCCAAGTGCACCATGTGTCCTGCGCCGGGCACCCTGACGAGTTCTGCCTCCGGCAATTGCTCGGCGATCGCCTTCGAATACCGGAACGGCGTCAGGAGGTCCCTGTCGCCGCACAGCACCAGAGTCGGAACCGGTTCGAGGAGCGGCACCGCGGCGGTTTCGTCGTGGTTCTTGAACGAGGGCAGAAAATCGACGAGCGTCTTCAGGGGTGTGTCGTTGATCATCTGTTCGGAGTGCCAGACGATGGCCGGGCTGATACGACGATCACCAAAAGACGCCGACCGCAGAATCGGCGCCAGCACGCGCTTGCTCGCGCCCCGGCCACCCTGGACTACGCGAGGCAGGGCACGTGCCGCCGTGCTGAATCCGGCGACCACCGGCGTGTTGAGGGTCCGCGCGAGGCCGACGTCCCCCAGTGCTCCCGCCGCGGTCGCGATCAGTCCGACCCCCACCACCCGGGAACCGATCAGGTCGGGATGCCGGCCGACATAGGAGAGCACCGCCATTCCGCCCATGGAGTGCCCGACCAGCACGATCGGCCCCTCGGGGACGAGTGCCCGGATCACGGCGTCGATGTCCCGGGCGAGGTGCGGAATCGTGCAGGTCTCACGTCGCGGCACACCTGAATTGCCGTGCCCACGCAGATCGAAGAACACCATGCGGATCGTAGGTCCCCACACCTCTTCGAGGTGTACGCGCTGGAAATGCCAGCCGGTCATCCGGTTGCAGAAACCGTGCACGAAGACCACGGTGAGCGGCGCATATTCGGGACCGACCTCGCGGACGGCCAGCGGAACGCCATCGTCGGCCGCGACGACGCTGCCGCGGTCGCGGCTGAGCAGGTCGAAGTTCTCACCTGCGAACTCGTCGAACATAGTCTCCCAGCCGTTGCCGATATCGGGGTACGCGTCTGACGTTGGTCGTCCTGGAGAATAGCGCGTGGCGACGACCTGTCCCTGCCGCTACGCCCGAGCCGTCGGCTCGTCGACCGCGTTGGCTAGGCTGTAGCTCAGCATGTCCATCACAGCACCGAGCCGGCGAGATCTGAAGAACTCCCTCGGCGAACTCACTTTGCGCGACGAGCACCGGCTCCGCAGGCGACTGGACCGAGCGCGCACGCCCCAGGCGCTCGCCGGCGTCTCGGACGAGATCGCGGCCGCACGCGCCCGCCTCGAGCGCCGGCGGGCGAGCGTTCCCCGCATCGACTACCCCGACGCGCTCCCGGTCAGCCAGCGCCGTGACGACATCGCGCACGCCATCTCGGAGCATCAGGTGGTAATCGTCGCGGGTGAGACCGGCTCGGGCAAGACCACGCAGATTCCGAAGATCTGCCTCGAACTCGGCCGCGGGGTACGCGGGCTCATCGGGCATACGCAGCCCCGCCGGCTCGCAGCACGGACGGTAGCCGAACGGATCGCCGAAGAGGTACACAGCGAACTCGGGGAGACGGTCGGCTATACGGTGCGGTTCACCGACCAGGTGTCGGACGGCACACTCGTCAAACTGATGACCGACGGCATCCTCCTCGCCGAGATTCAGCGCGACAAGATGCTCCGCCGGTACGACACACTCATCATCGACGAGGCTCACGAGCGCAGCCTGAACATCGACTTCATCCTGGGGTACCTACGCCAGCTACTCCCCCGGCGACCCGACCTCAAGGTCGTCATCACCTCGGCCACGATCGACCCTCAGCGGTTCGCCGAGCACTTCGCCGTCGACGGCGTGCCCGCACCGATTGTGGAGGTGTCGGGGCGAACCTTCCCTGTCGAGATGCGTTACCGCCCTCTCACCGTCGAAGTGGGCGATCAGACCTTCGATCGTGATCCCGTCGACGCGGTGTGTGAAGCCGTCGAAGAACTATCGGCGGAAGGGGACGGCGACATCCTCGTCTTCCTGTCCGGCGAGCGGGAGATCCGCGACACCGCGGACGCGCTGCGGGACAGACGACTGCGGGGTACCGACATCGTTCCGTTGTACGCGCGACTCTCCGCGGCGGAACAGCACAAAGTGTTCACTCCCCACACGGGACGTCGGGTCGTCTTGTCGACGAACGTCGCCGAGACGTCCCTGACCGTGCCCGGCATCCGTTACGTCGTGGATCCGGGAACTGCCCGCATCTCGCGCTATTCGGTGCGCACGAAAGTGCAGCGTCTCCCGATCGAGCCGATCTCCCAGGCCTCCGCCCGCCAGCGCTCCGGTCGCTGTGGACGCGTCGCGGACGGCATCTGCATTCGGCTGTACTCGGAAGAAGACTTCGAGTCCAGGCCCCCGTTCACCGAGCCGGAGATTCTTCGCACCAATCTCGCATCCGTCATTTTGCAGATGACCGCCCTCGGTCTCGGTGACATCGCCGCGTTTCCGTTCGTCCAACCGCCCGATCCGCGCGCGATCCGGGACGGCATCGGCCTGCTCGAAGAGCTGGGCGCGATCGAGCAGTCCACCCAGAAGGAGCAGCCGGTCCTGACCCCGGTCGGACGCGAACTCGCCCAGATTCCGGTGGACCCTCGCATGGCCCGCATGCTCGTCGAGGCGCACCGGAACGGCTGCCTCGCCGAAGTCCTCGTGATCGTCTCCGCCCTGTCGATCCAGGACGTGCGCGAACGTCCCGCCGAATTCCAGCAGGCGGCCGACGAGAAACATGCCCGTTTCGCCGTGGAGAACTCGGACTTCCTGGCCTTTCTCGAGCTGTGGAAGTATCTCGGTGAACAACGGAACGAACTGTCCTCCAACCAGTTCCGGAAGATGTGCCGCAACGAATTTCTTCACTGGCTTCGCATCCGCGAATGGCAGGACCTCCATGGCCAGCTCCGCCAGATCACCCGCGGACTGGGCTGGGAGGTGAGCAGTACCTCCACCGCCGGGGAGGCGGCGATTCACCAATCGCTGCTGGCGGGACTGTTGTCGCACATCGGACTTCGCGAGGGCGACAAGCGCGACTTCCTCGGTGCGCGTGGAAGCCGATTCGCCATCTTCCCCGGTTCGAGCCTGTTCAAGAAGCCCCCGCGGTGGGTGATGGCCGCAGAACTCGTCGAGACTTCGCGGTTGTGGGCACGCATGTCCGCGCGGATCGAACCCGAGTGGGCCGAGAAGCTCGCGCCGCACCTCGTGAAACGCACCTACTCCGAACCGCACTGGTCGTCCAAGCGCGGATCCGCCATGGCGTGGGAACGCGTGACGTTGTACGGGATCCCCCTCGTCGCCCGGCGCGCGGTGAACTACGCTGCCATCGACCCCGAAACGTCCCGCGAACTGTTCATCCGCCATGCACTCGTCCAGGGCGAATGGCAAACTCAGCACACATTCTTCCACGCCAACCGCGCACTGCTCGAAGATGTCGAGGAACTCGAGCATCGCGCGCGTCGCCGCGACATCCTCGTCGACGACGACACGTTGTACGAATTCTACGATCAGCGTGTGGGCGCCGAGGCAGTGTCAGCCCGTCACTTCGACTCCTGGTGGAAGGTGGCCCGCCGCGCCACGCCGGACCTCCTCACCTTCACCCAGTCGACGGTCGTCAACGCCGATTCGGTCGCCGTGCTGGGTGGCGACTACCCCGACGCCTGGCGTCAGGGAGACATGCAGTTCCCGCTCACCTACCAGTTCGAGCCCGGGAACGAGGACGACGGCGTCACCGCTCGCATCCCGATCGCCCTGCTCGCCGGTCTCCGGCCGGTGGGCTTCGATTGGCTCGTCCCCGGCATGCGCGTCGAGTTGGTGACGGCCCTGATCAAGACTCTCCCCAAAACCCTACGCCGGCAGGTGGTTCCGGCCCCCGACTTCGCGGCAGCGGCCCTCGCGGCGGTGAAACCGCGTTCCGAACCGCTCGTCACAGCGATGGCTCGGGAGTTGTCGCGACTCGGGGCATGCCGCATCGATCCGAAGGACTTCGATGTCGCGGCACTCCCCGACCACCTACGCATGACGTTCGCGGCCGTGGACGAGAAGGGCACCGTCCTGAGCCGCGACAAGGATCTGGTGGCGCTCCGCACGTCCCTCGCTCCCCGCGTGCAAAAGGAAGTCGCGAAGGCGGCCTCCGCTTCCGAGCGGCCCCCTGCGCTCACCTGGACGCCGGACACGCTCGGTTCCCTCGAGCCGACGGTGACCCGAGAACTGGGCGGGCAAAAAGTCACCGGCTATCCCGCCCTCGTTCCCGAGGGCGATGGTGTCGCCGTCCGTGTCCTGAGCACACCGTCCGAGCAACGGGCGGCTATGCGCGCCGGAACCCGCAGGCTCCTCCTCGCCGCCGTACCGACCCAGGCCAAGACGGTCGTCACCGGGCTGAGCAACACCCAGCGGCTGACCCTCGGCCAGAATCCGGACGGCAGCCTCGACGCGTTGATCGACGACTGCCGCAATGCCGCGGCTGACCAGTTGATCGCCGCCCACGGGGCGCCGATCCGCACTCCCCGTGACTTCGACGCGCTCGTCGCCGAGGCGCGAGCGGCGATGGCCCGCGAGGTCGCAATTCTGCTACGCCTCGTCCTGCCGATTCTGGAATCTGATCACCGACTGGCCGTGGTTCTCGAACGGGCCACCGGGGAGGCTGCCGACGATGTGCGGGAACAGCGCGCGGCGCTGCTCTTTCCTCGATTCGTTGCCGAGACCGGATCCGCGCGGCTCCGTGAGCTACCTCGGTATCTCACCGCCGCCGCCGCACGCCTCGAATCGCTCCCCGGCAGTGCACCCCGCGATCGGAAGGGAATGGACGTCCTCGACCGCGTATATGCAGCATATGAACGCACGCTGGCAACGCTGCCGGAGGAGCGGCACCATTCGCCCGACATCGACGCGATCCACTGGATGATCGAGGAACTCCGAGTCAGCTTGTTCGCCCAGACGATCGGGACACCGATACCGGTGTCCGAAAAGCGGGTTCTCAGCGCGATGCAGAAGGTGCGCTGATGGCCGAATCGGGTGTCATTCGCTTTCGCGGGACTCGCGATGAGCGCGTAGTTCTTTGATTTCGCGCGCGAAATCTTCCGCCGAACTGAACGAGCGGTACACGGACGCGAAACGCAGATACGCGACCTCGTCCAGATCCCGGAGGGGACCCAGGATGGCGAGCCCGACCTCGTTGCTGGGAATCTCCGCGGAACCCGAGGCCCGCACGGCATCTTCGACTTGCTGGGCAAGAAGATTCAGTGCGTCGTTGTCGACCTGGCGGCCCTGGCAGGCGCGCCGAACGCCGCGCACCACCTTCTCCCGACTGAACGGTTCGGTGACACCGCTGCGCTTGACGACCGAGAGGACCGCGGTTTCCACGGTGGTGAACCGGCGGCCGCACTCGGGGCACGAGCGTCGCCTGCGGATGGCCTGACCTTCGTCAGCTTCCCGGGAATCGACCACACGTGAATCGGGGTGCCGGCAGAACGGGCAGTGCATGGCGATTCCTTCGTCGTAGCCGTCGTGGCCGCGGCTTTTCGCCTCCCCCGATGGCGAACCGACGAATACGGATTCACGCAGCGGATGCACGATCTCGACGCGACCACACGAAGTGGTGGGACTGACAGCATTCGAGACTACTCGTCTGTCGATCGGCGGAGGCATGCAGAGCCACCACGATCACCGGGTGCCGGACGCAGGAACGATCAACGTCTGCCCCGGATGCACGACGGAGTCCGACATGGCATTGAGTTCCATGATCTGTTCGACGACCCGCGCCACAGGACGGTCCGGTAAGACAGTCGCGGCCACGGCAGCGAGAGTGTCGCCCTCCCGGACCTGAACGACCTCGGTCGCGCCCGACGACCCCATGTCGTCGACGGTGGCAAACTGCGCCACTCCCACGAGGCCCAACAGAACTGCGGCCGTGATCGCGATGCTTGCGAGGACCATCCGCCAACCCACGTCGCTTCCCCGATGCGCGTGCTCGGCGCGAGACATGCGTGACCGGGTGCCGTAGGCGACCGTTCCGGCTGCGGGACGGCGAAGGTCACCCTCGACGAAACGCCGGCGGGGCCGTGTCCGGTACGACCGCCCCCCACGCGAGCGGACGACGCGTGACCCGGCGCCCGACCGAACCGCGCGCGGGCCGAGTGCCTGCCGATCCAGGACGGCCTGGCCATCCACTTTTCGGCCGTTCAGTACTGATTGCCGATGGAGAACTGACTGCCGATGGAGAACTGCGTTGCTCATCGGGACCTCCGCTGCTCGAATCCGATTCCGTCCCGCCAGGCGTGGGAGTCTGCCGGGTGTTCGATCACGCGTTCGAAAGAACACATGTTCGATTTCTACCACGGCGGTCCGACAAAGTCTTCCCTTCGCGGTCGAACACGTGCACGACACGGTCGAACAGGTGTTTGATACTGCGGCGGAACCGAGATAGATTCGAGGCAACGAAACAACAGTCACATGCGACCCAATTTCGAGTGGATCCGCACGACCCACACCACACGATCCACATCCGCACGGCAGAAGATCGACACGACAAACGGAGGCCCCTCGCCATGAAGGACGACAGCTCGACCGACGGTTCGGCTCCACAGGTGAGCGGCGGCACCGCCGCCGGGTTGACCGATCGGCAGCGCCGCGTCCTCGAGGTGATTCGGACGTCCGTGAACGAACGGGGTTACCCGCCGAGCATCCGGGAGATCGGCGACGCGGTGGGCCTCACCTCGACGTCGTCGGTCGCCCACCAGCTCCGCACGCTCGAACGCAAGGGCTTTCTCCGCCGCGACCCCAATCGTCCACGCGCCGTCGACGTGCGCGGTGTGGACGAGGTCGCCGCAGGCGCCGCCGCGAACGCTGCCAATGCGGGCAATGCTGCCCGCGCCACCACCGGCCCCTTGGCCGCGGTTCCTACCGGTGTCGAGGGCGCACCGCTACCGGAGCCGACCTTCGTGCCGGTTCTCGGCCGAATCGCCGCAGGTGGCCCGATCCTCGCGGAGGAGGCTGTCGAGGACGTCTTCCCGCTTCCCCGCGAACTCGTGGGCCAGGGGTCGTTGTTCCTGTTGAAGGTGGTCGGTGAGTCGATGATCGACGCGGCGATCTGCGACGGCGACTGGGTGGTGGTGCGTCAGCAGAACGTGGCGGAGAACGGTGACATCGTCGCCGCGATGATCGACGGCGAGGCCACGGTGAAAACCTTCAAGCGCACGAAGAACGAGGTGTGGCTGATGCCCCACAACGCGTTGTTCGAGCCGATCCCCGGCAACGAGGCCGTGATCCTGGGCAAGGTCGTCACCGTGATGCGCAAGATCTAGAGGGCAGTCCTCACACGGAAGAGCCCGCGGCACACGCCGCGGGCTCTTCCGTGTCCTCGAGATGTCGCTGACCGGGTCAGAGGTTGAGCCCCCGACCGATGATCTCTTTCATGATCTCCGTGGTTCCGCCGTAGATCGTCTGCACACGGGAATCCATGTAGGCCTTGGCAATCGGGTACTCCTTCATGTACCCGTACCCACCGTGCAGCTGCAGGCACCGGTCGATGAGCCGGACCTGGGCTTCGGTGGTCCACCACTTGGCCATGGCGGCTTCCTGGACGGAGAGCTTCTCGTCGTTGAGCAGTTCGATGAACTTGTCGACGAGGACGCGTACAGCTGTTGTCTCCGTAGCGAGCTCGGCGAGTACGAAGCGCGTGTTCTGGAAACTGCCGATGGACTTGCCGAAGGCCTTCCGGTCGCGGCAGTACTGGATCGTCATCTCCAGTGCCGACTCCATGGCCGCCGCGGCCACCACGGCAATCGACAGACGCTCCTGCGGGAGATTCTTCATGAGGTAGAGGAAGCCCATTCCCTCCTCACCGAGCAGATTCGCCGCCGGAACACGCACGTCGGTGAAGCTCAATTCCGCGGTGTCCTGGGCCTTCATGCCGATTTTGTCCAGGTTGCGGCCGCGTTCGAAACCCTCCATGCCCCGTTCGACGACGAGGAGGCTGAATCCCTGCGCGCCCTTGTCGGGATCGGTACACGCGACGACGATCACGAGGTCTGCGTTGATGCCGTTGGTGATGAAGGTCTTGGAACCGTTGAGAACCCAGTCGTCGCCGTCACGAACCGCACGGGTCTTGATTCCCTGCAGATCACTGCCGGTACCGGGTTCGGTCATGGCGATCGCCGTGATCAGCTCACCGGAGGCGAACCCGGGCAACCAGCGCTGCTTCTGCTCCTCGTTGGAGAGCTCGAGCAGGTAGGGGGCCACCACGTCGTTGTGCAGTGTGAAGCCGATGCCGCTGTATCCCCCGCGCGTGGTCTCTTCGGTGATGATCGCGTTGTACCTGAAGTCGCGGACACCGCCGCCGCCGAACTCCTCCGGCACCGCCATACCGAGAAAGCCCTGCTTACCGGCCTCGACCCACACGCTGCGGTCGACAATGTTCTGTTCTTCCCACTTGGCATGGTTGGGTTCGGCGTGCTGGGCGAGAAACTTTCGGTACGACTCACGGAACAGTTCGTGCTCCGGTTCGAACAGGGTGCGCTCCACGCCGACTCCTCATATCAAACTTGTTCGGGTACGTCTCGTTCGACGGTAGAGGTGGCGGACGCAGCGGAGAATGACCCAGGTGATCGCGATTCGTGACCCATCCGGTTCGGTCAGGACCTGCGGAACCTCGCGAGCGACCGCATGACGGGATAGGCGACGAGGATGCCGATCGAACCCCAGGCGATTCCGCCGAGCTCCACCGAGCCGATCGTCAGTGTGAGGTCCCCGATGCCGGCAACAAGCGCCGCCGCAACGACGGTCAGATTTACCGGGTCGGTGAAATCGACCTTCGCCTCCATCCAGATGCGGACACCCAGGACGCCGATGAGCCCGTACAGCACCAGAGTCGCGCCGCCGATGACACCGCTCGGGACGGTGAAGACCAGGGCACCGAACTTGGGTGAGAATGCCAGGATCACGGCCGTGGCGGCAGCAACCCAGTACGCCGCGGTCGAATAGACCCGTGTCGCGGCCATGACCCCGATGTTCTCGGCGTAGGTGGTGGTGCCGGAGCCACCGCCGAATCCCGCCAGGGTGGTGGCGAGTCCATCCGCGACGAGTGCGTCGCCGGCAACGTCGTCGAGTGATCGGCCGGTCATCGCGGACACCGCTTTCACGTGGCCGACGTTCTCGGCGACGAGGACGATGACGACGGGCAATGTCAGCGCGATCACCGACCATTCGAACGTGGGCCCCCGCAACTCGGGCATTCCGAACCAGGCGGCATCGCGCAGGGCGGTCACGCGTTCGTCGGCGAGGCCCCCGGTGATCGCCGCGAAGATCCAGCCGAGGACAACGCCGACCAGGATCCCGAGACGGCCGAGCAATCCGGGTCCGAGAACGGTGACGACCAGAATGGCGAGCAGGGTCACGCCCCCGATGAGGGGTTGTGACTCGAACGAATCGACCGCTGTCGGAGCGAGATTGAGCCCGATCAGCGCCACGACAGCGCCCGTGACGACGGGCGGCATGACCGCGTCGATCACCCGGGAGCCCGCCAGTTTCACGGCCACGCCGACCAGCAAGAGGAGCACACCCGCCGCCGCCACCCCGCCGAGCTGGGCGGCGGGACCGGATGCCTGGGATGCCGTCAACGGGGCGATGAATGCGAAGGAGGAACCGAGGTAGCTGGGAATGCGGCCGCGGGTCAGGAGCAGGAAGAGCGCCGTTCCGATCCCGGAGAACAACAGCGTGGTGGTGACCGGGAAGCCGGTAATCGTCGGCACCAAGAGGGTGGCACCGAACATCGCGATGACGTGTTGCATCCCGATCCCGACCGTACGGGGCCAGGTCAGACGCTCGGCAGGTGCAACGACCTCGCCGTCGGCAATCCGCCTACCGTCACCGTGCAGGGTCCACCCGAAGGCCTTCGCGGGGGCGGCCTGGTCGGAACCCCCTCCGACCGGGCCGTCGGAGGCGTCGGTTTCTCTTCTCGTCACAGTTGGCCAATAGTAGGGACGATCTGCGAATTTCGCGCCGTGGGGCCCGAAACGACACGGCAAGCGTCGTCAGCCCAAGACCCGAGCCGCGACGTTCCGCGCCTCCATGGGATCGCTGGTGGCCAGTACCTCCTCGGCGGCGCGACGGCACTGTTCCTGGGACACCGTGCCTATCTTGGCGCCAACGCCGGACACCGCAGCACCTGCGCACGACAGCGACGTCACCCCGAGCCCCACCAGCACGCATGCGAGAAGAGGATCGGCTGCTGCCTCGCCGCACACTCCCACGGGCTTCCCGGCCGCGAGTCCCGCCGCAGCGGTGCGCGCGACGAGGTCGAGGACCGCAGGCTGCCACGGATCGGTGAGCGCCGCGAGTTCGGAGGACATGCGGTCGGCAGCCATCGTGTACTGCGCAAGGTCATTCGTACCGATGGACAGGAAGTCGACGTGCCGGAGCAGGCGGTCCGCGAGCAGCGCCGCGGCCGGTACCTCGATCATCACGCCGGGAGTCAGACCCCGCGCCCGGACCTCGGCAGCGAAGTTCTCGGCCTCCGCGGTGGTGGCGATCATCGGTGCCATCACCCACGGCTGTGACTGAGTCTGTTTCGCCGCAGCAGCGATGGCGTCGAGTTGCCTACCGAGAATGCCCGGGTTCTGAACCGCGATGCGGATTCCCCGGACGCCGAGCGCCGGGTTGGCCTCGTCTGCCGTAGTGGCGAAGCGCAGCGGCTTGTCCGAACCGGCATCCAAGGTGCGGATCACTACCTTCCGACCGGAAAACGCCTCGAGCACCTCCGCGTAGATGTCCGCCTGCTCGTCGACACCGGGTTCGGAATCACGGTCGAGGAAGCACAGTTCGGTGCGGAAGAGGCCGACGCCTTCGGCGGCGGTCTCCCGTGCGGATCTGGCGCCGGCGCCATCCTGCACGTTGGCGAGGATCGATACGGGTCGGCCGTCGCTGGTCTGCCCCGGACCCGACCACGTCGAAATCCTCGCCCGCTCCGCTCGGCCGTGCTCGACCGCGGCCCGCGCTTCGGCCGGATCCGGCTCCACCACCACTTCGCCTGCCGCACCGTCGAGCAGCACGGGAGTGCCTGCCGGAACCGACTCGAGATCGTGTACTGCCACCACGCACGGAATGCCGAGCTGCCGCGCGATGATCGCGGTGTGGCTGGTCGGCCCCCCGAGCAGGGTGACGAGTCCGACGATCGACGCGGGGTCGAGACCTGCGGTGTCTGCTGGAGCCAGATCCCGCGCGCACAGGATCGACGGCGCGTCGGGAACGGGGATGCCTGGTTCGGGTAGACCCCGGAGTTCCGACACGACCCGATCGCGGATGTCGCGCAGATCGGTCACGCGTTCGGCCATCAGCCCACCCATCTTGGTGAACAGCGCCGCAAACTGGTCGGTTGCTTCGGAGGCTGCTTCTTCGGCGGGCGCCCCGCCGGCAATCAGCTTCTGAGCTGCGCCCAGCCATCCCCTGTCTGCCGCCATGGCCGCGTTGGCCTGAAGGACCTCCGCAGCAGCTCCCGACACGGTGGCTGCCCGATCGCGCAGGCGCTGAGCGACCACCGCTGCAGCTTCCTCGAAGCGAACTTTCTCCTGGTCGCGCCCGGATTCGTCCACCCTCGGCAGTCCGCTGGTGACCTCAGGTCGAGCGGCGGGCCAGATGACCGGCGCATAGGCGATGCCCGGCACCACCGGGGTACCTCGCACGATTTCACGGTTCTCGGTCATCGGGTCCTCCTGGCCGGTCGGTTCAGTCATCGCGTGGTTCGCACACACATCAACTCTGTGACGGAGATTACTCTCAACTCTTGACATGTCAACACAGTCGGGCGTAAAACAACATGACACAACATTTCGTGTGATGCGGACCATATCGGACTTCGCCCCGATCGGACTTCCTCACCGAACTTCTTCGAGACAAGGAACGGGGAGACGGTGTACCCGGAAGAACGTCAGCAGGCAGTCACCACACTGATCTCGCAACGCGGCCGCATGTCGGTCGCGGATCTCTCCGACACCTTCGGCGTCACCACCGAGACGGTCCGGCGGGATCTCGCCCTGCTCGAGCGGCTGGGACACGTCCGACGCGTGCATGGTGGCGCGGTGCCCGCAGGATCTCTCACGGTCACCGAACCGGGCATGACGGAGCGGGACCACACCCGCGCCGAGCAGAAGGACCGGATCGCCAAGCGCGCGGCCTCGTTCCTGCCTCCCTCCGGGGGAAGTGTGCTGTTCGATGCGGGAACGACCACCGGCCGGATCATCCCGGAACTGCCGTCCGACGCCGACCTCACAGTGATCACGAACTCCGTGCCCATTGCCGCCCGGCTTGCCGGACTGAACTCGGTCACCCTTCATCTGCTCGGCGGCCGGGTGCGGGGTGTCACCCAGGCTGCAGTCGGCGAGGAGGCATTACGCATTCTCGACGTTCTTCGGGTGGACGTCGCATTCATCGGCACCAACGCCCTGAGCGTCGGCCACGGTCTGTCCACACCGGACACCGACGAGGCGGCGGTGAAGCGGGCCATGGTCCGATGCGCCAACCACGTCGTGGTGGTGGCCGACTCGTCCAAGGTGGGGCGCGAGCACCTGGTGAGTTTCGCACCCATCCACAGCGTCGACATTCTCGTCACCGATTCCGACATCAGCCCCGCAGACCGAGCCCATTTCCACGACCAGGGAATCGAGGTGGTGATCGCATGATCGTCACGCTGACCGCAAATCCGAGTATCGACCGCACCGTGACCCTCGGGGGACGGCTCGAACGCGGCTCCGTCCTTCGCGCTGTCGCCACCCATAACGATCCGGGTGGCAAGGGTGTCAACGTGGCGCGCGCCCTGACCTCCGCCGGCGTCGCCACGGTGGCGATCCTCCCCGCCAACGCCGGCGATCCGTTGCCGTCCACCCTCAGGGACAACAAAATCGAGCACGTCACCGTGGCCATGTCCGGCTCGGCCCGCACCAACATCACGATCACCGAACCCGACGGCACCACCACGAAGATCAACGAACCCGGTGTCCCGATGACGGCTCAGTCCCTCGCCGATCTGCACACCGCGCTTTCCGAGTTCGGTGCGCGTGCCGACTGGGTCGTGCTGGCTGGTTCCCTGCCGCCCGGTGTTCCGACCGACTGGTACGCCACGCTTGTCGAGTCGCTGCGCTCGGCGTCCTGCAAAGTGGCGGTCGACACCTCCGACGCGCCCCTGCTGGCCTTGGCGGAACGCTTTCCCGCTGCCGCACCGGACCTCGTCAAACCGAACAGCGAGGAACTCGCCCAGCTCACCGGCTACGACGGTCGTCTACTCGAAGAGGCCGCGCTGCAGGGCGATCCGACTGCGGCCGCCCACGCAGGAAGGCTGCTCCTCGATCGCGGCGTCGAGACGGTACTCGTCACCCTGGGAGCGGCCGGTGCCGTTCTGGTGACGAACGACGGTTCCTGGTGGGCGACGCCGCCACCCATCGTCGCGCGAAGCACCGTCGGGGCCGGCGATTCCTCGCTGGCCGGCTACCTGGCGGCGCACGTCGCCGGTGCAGCCCCTCCGGAGTGCCTACGATCCGCCGTCGCCTACGGCAGCGCGGCGGCGGCCCTCCCCGGTACC
The DNA here is from genome assembly GCF_023667485.2 of Rhodococcus sp. MSC1_016. NCBI lineage: Bacteria > Bacillati > Actinomycetota > Actinomycetes > Mycobacteriales > Nocardiaceae > Rhodococcus > Rhodococcus sp. MSC1_016. The sequence goes on along the minus strand of NZ_JAMOZI020000001.1, from coordinate 1,732,501 downwards.
ACCCTGCCGAGTCCCGAACACGTGCACAGGGACGCCGTCACTGTGACCGCCCTCACCTCCCCCGCCCCCGATCCGGCCTGACCCGAAGGACACCCCATGTCTCACTCCACTCCCGACCGCGATTCGGGGCCGCAGATCATCAGCGAAGATCTGATCTCCCTGGATTCCGACCTCGGAGTATCCAAGGAGGACGTGATATCCGCGCTCTCCACCCGGTTGGCCGATGCCGGCCGGGCCACCGATTCGGACGCTCTTCGCGACGCCGCGCTGGCACGCGAATCACAATCCGCGACAGGCCTTCCCGGTGGAATCGCCATTCCCCACTGCCGAGCGGAGGCCGTGTCGGCTGCCTCCCTCGGCTTCGCCCGGCTCGCACCCAAGGTCGACTTCGGCGCCCCCGACGGCCCCGCCGACCTGGTGTTCCTCATCGCCGCCCCGGAGGGCGCCGGCGCCGAGCACATGAAGTTGCTGTCCTCACTCGCCCGGGCGCTGGTGCGTCCCGACTTCGTCGGTGCACTGCGCGAGGCGTCCACCCCGGCCGACGTGGTCACCCTCGTCCAGGACGTGCTGTCCCCGGCGCCGGCCACTGCCGCGGCCTCGACACCCGCGCCGACACCGACCGCGGCGCGGACCCCCGCTGCCGCCACACCCGAACGGGCCGCCGCCACACCCGAACGGGCCGCCGAGGAGGCGTCCCGCCACATCGTCGCGGTCACTGCGTGCCCCACCGGAATCGCGCATACCTACATGGCCGCCGACTCCCTCGTCGCCGCCGGTGAGCGCGCGGGGGTGAAGGTGCACGTGGAAACCCAGGGTTCGAGTGGCAGCACTCCACTGGCCCCCGGTCTGATCGCCGGCGCCTCCGCTGTCATTTTCGCCACGGATGTCGGCGTGAAAGGCAAGGAGCGGTTCGCGGGCAAGCCCGTGGTCGCCTCCGGCGTCAAGCGCGCAATCAACGAGCCCGATGTCATGATCACCGAGGCTCTGCGCGCAGGGATGAACCCGTCGGCCGCGACGGTGGGGGGCAGCGCATCCGCCGAGCCCGCGGAACCCGCCGGCTCGATCGGCTGGGGCACCCATCTACGTCAGGTCCTGCTGACCGGTGTCAGCTACATGATCCCCTTCGTCGCCGCGGGCGGCCTGCTGATCGCCCTCGGTTTCCTGCTCGGCGGGTACGAAATCTCCGGACCCGCCGAGGACATCGTCCTGAACAACTCCCTCGGCAGCCTGCCCGAGGGCGGTCTCACCACCTATCTGGGTGCAGTGCTGTTCCAGCTCGGTTCGCTGGCTTTCAGCTTCCTCGTTCCGGCCTTGGCCGGTTACATCGCCTTCGCGATAGCCGACCGACCCGGCATCGCACCCGGTTTCACCGCCGGCGCGGTAGCAGTATTCGTCGGAGCCGGCTTCATCGGTGGCCTGGTCGGTGGGCTCATCGCGGGTGTCGTCGCCCTGTGGATCAGCCGGATCGCCGTTCCTCAGTGGTTACGCGGCCTCATGCCGGTGGTCATCATTCCGCTCTTCGCGACCCTCATCGTGGGTGCGCTGATGTTCCTGGTGCTCGGCCGTCCCCTCGCCGCCATCACGTCCGGCCTGACCAATTGGCTCAACGGGCTGTCCGGTAGTTCGGTCATCTTCCTCGGCATCATCCTCGGACTGATGATGTGCTTCGACCTCGGTGGTCCGGTGAACAAGGCCGCCTATGCCTTCGCGGTGGCAGGACTCAACGTCAACGATCCCGCCTCACTCCGCATCATGGCGGCCGTCATGGCGGCCGGAATGGTTCCGCCGCTGGCCATGGCACTCGCCTCCACCGTTCTGCGGCCGAGCTTGTTCAGTGAGGCGGAACGGGAGAACGGTAAGGCCGCCTGGCTCCTGGGTTCGGCGTTCATCTCCGAGGGCGCCATCCCGTTCGCCGCCGCCGATCCCCTACGCGTGATCCCGTCGATGATGGCCGGGGGCGCTGTCACGGGCGGCCTGATCATGGCGTTCGACGTGACCCTGAGCGCACCCCACGGCGGCATCTTCGTGTTCTTCGCCATCGGCAACCTGCTGTGGTTCCTGGTCGCCCTGGCCGCCGGCGTGGTCGTCGCCGCTCTCTGTGTCGTCGGAGCCAAAGAATTCATCAAACCCGGCGCGTCCGACGCCGAACTCGACCCCGACGTTGCGACAGTCGCAGCATAGGAAATACCACCGCGAGACAACCCGAACAGACCAAGGAGAGATCCATGCCCAGCACCACAGTCGCCGTTGGTTCGTCCATCGGACTGCACGCCCGCCCCGCCGCCGTCATCGCCGAAGCGGTGGCCGCTGCCGGAGTCCCCGTCACCCTCTCGGTCGCGGACGGCGAACCGGTCGATGCCGGCTCCGCACTCCTCATCATGACGCTCGGCGCCACCAAGGGCACCGATGTGACAGTGACCAGCGACGATGCGGATGCCGTCGAGAAAGTGGCTCAACTGGTGGCGGCAGATCTCGACGCATAGGACACACGAAGCCGCCTCATTCCGCGTCCGGAGCCCTGCACGCGCCACCACACCCGGCCAGGCAGGGCCCCGTTCGCGTTGCTACCCCGCGCCGCCGGTTTCGACAGCGGTCAGTCTCCGCTGCAGATGCAGGCGTTCGGGTTCCGTGCCGACGAGGGCGAGCGCCTCCCGGTACGCCGCCGCGGCCTCGGAAAACCGACCGAGGCGGCGCAGCAGCTCACCCCGGGTGGCCGGGTAGGGGCAATAGCCGCGCAGCCGAGGCTCGTGGTCCAGCTCCTCCACCAACGCCAATCCTGCTTCGGCTCCGTCGCGCATCGCCACCGCGGCCGCCCGGTTGAGGGCCACCACCGGCGACGGTGCTATCGCGAACAGGACGTCGTACAGCGCCACGACCTGCGGCCAATCGGTGGTCGCCACATCCGCCGCCTCGTCGTGAAGTGCAGCGATCGCCGCCTGCACTCCGTAAGGCCCGGGCGGGCCACCGGTCAGCGCGGTCAGCACCAGCGCGCTGCCCTCCTCGATCGACGCGCGCTCCCAGCGTCCGCGGTCCTGGTCCTCGAGCAGCACGATTTCTCCATCCGGGCCAGTTCGGGCCGCGCGCCGAGCATGAATCAACAGCATCAGTCCGAGGAGCCCGGCGACCTCTCGTTCGGCGGGCAACAACCTACGAAGGATCCGCCCCAGCCGGATCGCTTCCTCGGCGAGATCGAGCCGTTGCAGGTCCGGGCCCGAACTCGCTGCGTAACCCTCGGTGAAGATCGAATAGATGACCTGAAGCACTCCCGGTAGGCGTTCCGGGAGCTCGTCGGCGCCGGGAACACGGAACGGAATCCGAGCGTCACGAATCTTCTTCTTCGCCCGCACGATCCGCTGGGCCATCGTCGCGGTCGGAACGAGGTATGCCCGCGCAACCTCCGGCGTCGTCAGGCCGGCGAGGCAACGCAGCGTCAGGGCACCCCGATCTTCGGCGGGAAGAGCCGGATGGGCGCAGGTGAAGAAGAGCTGCAGCCGCTCGTCCGGCAGGTCGCTGCCGACCTCCACGGGTGCGACGGGATCCGCCCGATCAGCCTCGACTTGGAGGACGGCGAGCCGGGCGGCATAGGACTTGTCGCGCCGCAACCGGTCGACCGCCCGTCGCCGCGCCGTGGTCAGAAGCCACGCCCCCGGCTTGGCAGGCACACCTTGCACCGGCCAATGAACGAGCGCGGCCTCGATCGCTTCGGAAGACACCTCTTCGGCCAGGTCGAGATCGCCGAAGCGACGGACGAGCGACGCCAGCAACCGACCGCGTTCCTCGCGGAACACAGACTCGACTGTCCGTTCGATCCCAGGCGTCCCCTCGTCCCTCACGGTCAGGCCCCGAAGTCCGCGATCGGCCGCACCACTACGGAACCACCCCCGCGTGCGCCGGGACAGCGGGCCGCCCAATCGAGTGCGACGTCGAGGTCCGGCACGTCGATGACATAGAAGCCGCCCAACACCTCGCGGGTCTCGGCGAAGGGCCCGTCCGTGGTGATCGACCGGTCGCCGTCGGGCCCGACGCGCACCGTCGTAGCGGTGGTCAGGTCGGCCAGCGACTCGCTCGCGACCACGATGCCTGCCTCGGTGACCTGCTTGTCGTAGACCATCCAGTCTTCGACGGTGCACTGGGAGGTCGCATCCGCCGAAGCGGCGTTGATCAGCATCATGTATTTCATGTTCGACTCCTCTTGTCGTTCCGGCACGGTTGCCGTACACCATGACGACGAACGGGACGCAGCAGAATCGACACGCCCTTCAGAACATTGTTGCGATCGGGGCTGTTTTGGGCGACCGGCCCTCACGCCGCACCTATTCAGCGGGGGCGCCGAAGGCACGCGTAGGCCACGACCGCGATGAGCCCGCACAACGCGACTGCCCCCACTCCGATTGACAGCCCGGCGGAGGAACTCTTCTCCTCATCGGACACCGCTTCGGAAGAGGCGTGACCCTGCGCCATCGCCACCGCCCCTCGGAGCACCTGAACCGGGGGTATGGGACCGTCCCGCGCCTCGGAGGCAATGAGAAGATCCCCGTCCTCGGTAAACGCCACCGCCTCACCTTGCGGCTGCGCAGGCAGGTGCACCCGGACGGTGGGACCCGCGGCCAAAGCCGCCGCGACATCACCGTCCGGGGCGGCGAACAGGAACACGTCGGAGTAACTGCGCACCGCCGCAACGGTTCCGTCCGCGGATACCGCACCTCCGGTGAGCATGGTGGAATACACCGCCGGGGCCGTGGTGCCTGCGCCCGTGGTCGCACTGCCGGCCCCGTTCGGTTCCGCGACGTCGAGTGACCCCACCCTCTCGAGCGGGGTCGGCCCGGGACTGGCCAAGGCGTCGACAGAAAGTCCTCCCGCAGGCCGGTACACGATGCCCGGCCCGAAGACCTCCTTCGTCACGATCAGCGGTGTGCCGTCACGCTGGACCAGCACCGTCTCGGCGTCGTGGGGGCCATCCGGATACGTGAGCCGGTGCAATTTCCCCGCCCCGGTCGCGCGGTCCATTCCGATCAGCGCGACCGTCTCCCGCTTGCGACCGTTGTCGCCGATGTCGGCCAGCCACAGACGCCCGTCCGGGCCGGTTGCCAGATCCTCGACGTCGTAGGGATCGACGGGCACCGACAGCCAGCCGGTGACGCCGCAGGAGCCGTCCAGGTCCGCGACAGCACGATCGGAGCCGCTGTCACCGACCGCGTAGGACCGGCCCCCCACCGACACCAGCCCGGACAACTCGTCGAGCGACGCTTCGTCGGGGATCGATCCCGGATCGACTGTGTGCGGGGTGCAGAACGGTTCGAAGTCGGACGCTTCCACGGTGATCTGATCACCCAGGATCGGCTGCGCCGAACCCGTCCCGGTAGTCACCAGGGGTGCACAGAGGGCCACGACTGCGACCGCTCCCGCAGTCAACCACCGGGACCGCTCAGGCACTGCCGGCGTACTGCAGCAGCGCCGACGCCAGGGCCTGCGGCACACGCGCGTGGATCAACGTGCCGTCCTCCTCGTGCGAGGATTCGAGGATCTGTCCGTCGGAGTGGATCCGGGCCATGAGATCGCCCCGCGAATACGGGAGACGCACGTTGACCTCGATCTCGGGTCTGAGCAGCACCTCGTCGAGCTGTGTCCGCAGTTCGGCGATTCCCTCACCCGTGCGGGCGGAGACGAACGCCGCACCGGGCAACAGTCCGCGGAGCTGGGTCAACGTGACCGGATCGGCTGCGTCGATCTTGTTCACCACGATGAGTTCGGGCGGCGCCGGCGCGTCGTTCTCCCGGATCACCTCGGTGATCACGGCATGGACTGCGCGGATCTGATCGAGCGGCAACGGGTCGGCCCCGTCCACCACGTGCAGCAGAAGATCCGCATCCGTCACCTCCTCGAGTGTGGACCGGAAGGCCTCGATCAACTGCGTGGGCAGGTGCCGCACGAAACCGACGGTGTCGGTGAGGATGTACTCGCGGCCGTCGTCGAGCGCAGCCCGACGGGTGGTCGGGTCGAGGGTGGCGAACAGGGCGTTCTGCACGAGCACCCCGGAGCCGGTGAGCGCGTTGAGCAAACTCGACTTTCCGGCGTTGGTGTAACCGACGATGGCGATCGACGGCACCTCACTGCGCAGGCGCCGGGTGCGCTTGGTGTCGCGGGCGGCCTTCATACCCTTGATCTCGCGCCGCAGCTTCGCCATCCGCTCACGGATGCGACGCCGGTCGGTCTCGATCTTGGTCTCACCCGGTCCGCGCAGACCCACACCACCGTTGCTGCCGGCGCGACCACCGGCCTGCCGGGACATGGACTCACCCCAGCCGCGCAGACGCGGCAACATGTATTCCATTTGGGCCAGCGCCACCTGGGCCTTGCCCTCTCGGGATGTGGCGTGCTGGGCGAAGATGTCGAGGATCAGGGCCGTCCTGTCGATGACCTTGACCTTGACGACCTTCTCCAGTGCGGTGAGCTGCGCAGGAGTGAGTTCACCGTCGCAGATGACGGTGTCCGCCCCGGTGGACAAGACGACCTCGCGCAGCTCCTGCGCTTTACCCGAGCCGATGTAGGTGGCGGCATCAGGCTTGTCCCGCCGCTGCACGAGGCCTTCGAGGACCTCGGATCCCGCGGTCTCGGCGAGAGCGGCCAGTTCGGCCATGCTCGACTCGGCCTGCGCTGCGGTGCCCTGAGTCCAGACACCGACCAGGACCACGCGTTCGAGTCGGAGTTGTCGGTACTCGACCTCGGTAACGTCGGTGAGTTCGGTGGACAGGCCGGCAACTCGGCGCAGCGCGCTGCGATCCTCGAGTTGCATCTCGCCGACCGAGGGCCGCCCATCGTCGTGGGCGAACTCACCGGAGTCCGAGATCGGCGATTCTTCTGTGCGATGTGATTTCGTCATACACCCTCATGATCCCACGGAATGTCGAGGGTGCGCACGTCCATTTCGCGCAGGGCGATCAGGTGAGCGCGTTCCACCACGAATCGTCGACAGTGCCCGACGCCACCAGGACGGACGGCCCGCGTAGGGTCGCCCGTCCGTTGGACAGCGAAACAGTGACCTGACCACCGGGAATGCGGACGATGACTTCCCCCGAGTCGGCGCCCTCGTGACGCAAAGCAGCTGTTGCCGCGGCGACCGTTCCGGTCCCGCAGGAGCGTGTCTCCCCGACCCCACGCTCGTGGACCCGCATGTCGACTGCACCCGAATCGATGCGGGTGAGGATCTCGACGTTGACGCCGTGCGGGAAGAAGCCGGGGTCGAAACCGGGCGCGGCGGTCAGGTCGAGCGCGGAGAGTGATGCGGCGGTGAGGTGGGGGTCGACGCACGCCAGATGCGGATTTCCGACGTCGATGCCGATTCCGTTGAACACTTTGCCGTCGAGGGTGGCAGCGCTCGATCCGAGGTCGCGAACCTTTCCCATGTCGACGGTCACCTCACCGAGCGGACCCGCGGCCGAGTGGACGACGACAGGCTTACCCCCGGCACGGCTCCCGACCACGAACTCGTCGCGTGTCTCGAGTCCGGCGGACAGAAGGTAGTGGGCGAAAACCCGGACGCCGTTGCCACACATCTCGGCGAGAGAACCGTCCGCGTTGCGGTAGTCCATGAACCAGTCGTCGGCGGACGTTCCGTCGGGCAGGTCGGCGAGGACACCGGCCTCGGCGAGCGCGCCCGCCTTGGCGACCCGCAGGACGCCGTCGGCGCCGAGTCCGCGCCGGCGATCGCACAGCGCCTTCACCCGCGGCACCGTCAGGTCGAGGCGCACGTCGAGATCGGGAAGGACGACGAAGTCGTTCTCGGTTCCGTGCCCCTTGCTGAAGTCCATGGGTCCCACCTTATCCAACCGGGGTGCGCGCCCACCCGGACCGCGCTTGTCCGCGGCCGCTCATCGTCGCTGCCGGGCGATTTCATAGAGAGCCACGGCACCGGCCGACGGTGCACCGAGCGAACTGGCGGCGCCGCCGATGGGAATGTTGACCACGGTGTCGCAGGCCGCTCGCCACGCGGCGCTCATGCCGCGAGTCTCGTTGCCGATCACCAGAAGTGTGCCTCCGGTGAAGTCGTGGGCGTCGATCGTGACGGAACCTGTCTCATCCGTTCCCACGATGTGCAGATCGGTGCCGGCCGCTCGACGTGCGTCCCGGAAGGCGAGGATGTCGTCGACCGAGGACACGGTGACGACCGGCATCGCGAAGAGCGAACCGGTGGAGGCGCGCACGCTCTGCGGGTCGAACGGGTCGGCGCCGTGGCCCACCACGACGACCGCGTCGGCACCGAATGCGTTGGCGGAGCGGACAAGGGTGCCGAGGTTGCCCGGCGAGCTCGGCCGGTCGAAGACCACGATCAGCGGACTCGCCTGCAGCTGCAGATCTTTCAGTCGCGGTGCGCGGATCTTCGCCACGGCGATCAGTTCCGGGGCGGTGTCGGCCTTCTCGCCCAACTCCCCCATCAGTTCGGCACTGACACCGATCTGTTCGATCGACCGGGCGCCGCGTACGTCGCGGGCCCACTCCGACAGGGGTGGGCCGTCGACGCGGTACAGCAGCGATTCGATCGGCCACTCGTAGTCGAGCGCCAGCGTGAGGGGGCGCACACCCTGAATCAGGAAGCGCCCCGCTTTCGAGCGTTTGCTGCGGTTGGTGAGGTAGGACTGCCACTGCTGGAATCGGGCATTGCGAGCGGTGACCAGGAGATTCGAGGTCGGGCGGTTCCGTCCGGACGGCGTGCGGCTCATCGTTCTCCCGGTGTCGGCGGTTGTTGCAGCATTCGGACGGTCGTGTCGGCGAGGTGTGGATCGCTGCCGTCGACCCAGCGGATACGCGTGTCCCGGCGGAACCACGACCGCTGACGGCGCACATAGCGACGAGTCCCGATGAACGTGCGCTCCCGGGCCTCGTCCAAGTCGTATTCCCCGTCGATCCACGCGAGTACCTGCGCGTAGCCGATGGCGCGCGGTGCGGTCACCCCTTCCCGCAGGCCCACGTCGATCAGACCGCGCACCTCCTCCACGAGACCGCGATCGAACATCAGCTCGGTCCGGAGTCCGATGCGTTTATCGAGCTCCGCGGTCTCCCTGTCGACACCGACAATGCGTGTGCCCCAGCGTGGTTCACCGATGCGGGGCGCAGACGCCGCGAACGGCCGACCGGTGATCTCCACGACCTCGAGGGCCCGCACCAGACGTCTGCCGTCGGTCGGAAGGATGGATGCGGCGGCATCAGGATCCACCCGGCTCAGCTCCGCATGTACTGCGGCGACACCGTGCTCGGCGAGGACGGCTTCCCACCGGGCGCGCACCGAAGGATCGGTGGCCGGGAAGCTCCACTCGTCGAGCAGGGACTGCACATACATCATCGATCCGCCGACGATGATGGGGACGACGCCGCGCGCCGTGATCGCCTCCACGTCACGGACCGCAGCCCGTTGGTAGTTCGCCACCGTGGCGGTCTCGGTCACGTCGAGCACGTCGAGTTGGTGGTGCACGATGCCGCGTCGCTCGTCGGGTGCCAGTTTCGCGGTCCCGATGTCCATGCCGCGATAGAGCTGCATCGCGTCGATGTTGACGATCTCCCCGCCCCACCGTTCGGCAAGGTCGAGGGCAAGCTCCGATTTCCCGGTGGCCGTGGGCCCGACGACCGCCACTGGAACCGGCGACGTCATGGACGCCACTCCCCCACGTGGTACGCCACTCCGTACGGCGCCGCGCTGTAGAGCGTCCGGCAGGAGGAAGGGGGCGCGTCGAACACGCCGGCGAGCACCTGCCACGGAACCCGTCCACCGAGCCCCAGTTGGTTGCACAGCCCCGGTTCGAGGGCGAGAAGAGCATCGCGGTCGCCTGATTCCAGCGCCGCATCGACTCGGGCCTGTACGCCCTCCGCTCGCGGGTCGAACGCACCCGGCGCCTTCGCGGTAAGGGTGTTGGCCCCGTCTGCGACAATCACGAGGCCACGGGGCTCGTCATCTCGGTCGAGGAAGTCCCGCAGTGCCGCGCCGTACTCGGCGCACCGCTCGACCGGCAGGTCGGCGGCTAATATGCGGGCGTCGACCACCGCGTCCGGCGCCCAGGTTCCGCGTATCCATCCGGCTGTCAGTGCCGCGAGCGGTAGCTCCGGGTCCGGATTCTCGGCGTGTCCGGGCCGCAGCGTGATCCGAATGTCGACCCCGTAGCCCAGGTACGTGCCCTGCGCCTCGGAAGGCACATCGACGGTGGTGGCGCCCGCACCTACCGCAACCCACTCGGAGGAGAGCGCCGACAACGCCTTGGCGGCCACCGCCACCGCGTCCCTCAACGATGCCGTCTCTGCTGCCGCTGCGCCCGCCAGTTCAGGGACCAGAAGCGGCGGTGAGGGCACGAGAATTGCGGCGGTGAACACACGCGTCACGCTAGTCGACCGCCCGAACGGACCCGACATCCGATTCGGCGCCTGCACTCGTTCGGTACCAACGGTGCCAGTCTGACCTGATTCAATAGTCCCCAGAGCCCGTACCGGGTTCAATGGAACCAGCCCTGCCGGGTCGGTATGGAGCCGGTAATGCGTTCAGGCAGCCGTGACGCGCGGCAGAGATGAGGAAGCGATGACCGACAGTAGCGACGCACAGCCCGCCGTGGAGCCTGCCGCCGAGCAGCACGACACGCCGAAGCCGAGTGTCCCTAAACCGGGCGGCGCCGCGAAACCGGGTGCACCCAAACCGGGCCCCACGCCGAAGCATGCACTCTCCGCCCCCGCCGTCGCGGCCCCGCCCGGGAGCGACCCCAGCAAGTTCGGCCGGGTGGACGACGACGGCACCGCGTGGGTCAAGACCGCCGACGGTGAACGGCAGATCGGTTCGTGGCAGGCCGGTGACGCTGCCGAGGGGCTGGCCCATTTCGGTCGGCGATTCGACGACCTCGCCACCGAGGTGGCCCTCCTCGAGGCCCGGCTCAACTCCGGAGCCGGAGACGCGAAGAAGACCAAGGCCGCGGCGATCGCCCTAGCCGAATCGTTGCCGACGGCAGCGGTGATCGGTGACATCGAATCGCTCGCTGCCCGACTCGATGCCGTCATCGCCGGCTCGGACGAAGCCGCCGCGCACGCGAAACACGAGAAGGAAAAGTCGCGGCAGGCACATACCGAACGCAAGGAGGAGCTGGCCGCCGAGGCCGAGCGGATCGGCGCGGAATCCACACAGTGGAAGGCCGCGGGTGATCGCCTCCGCGAAATCCTGGAAGAGTGGAAAACCATTCGCGGAATCGACCGGAAGGTCGACGATGCGCTGTGGAAGCGTTACTCCAAGGCGCGCGAGGCATTCAACCGACGCCGCGGCGCGCACTTCGCCGAGCTCGATCGCGAACGGGCGGCGGCGAAGACGAAGAAGGAAGAGCTCGTCGCCCGCGCCGAGGCCCTTGCCGACTCCACCGATTGGGGACCCACCGCCGGGGCGTTCCGTGATCTTCTCGCCGAATGGAAGGCCGCCGGCCGCGCTCCCCGCGAAGCCGATGACGCACTGTGGAAGCGGTTCAAGGGCGCTCAGGACATGTTCTTCGCCGCGCGCAACGCCGCCTCCTCCGAACGCGACGCCGAGTTCGAGGAGAATGCGGTCGCGAAGGAGGAGCTGCTGAAGTCCGCCGGACACATCGATCCCACCAAGGACATCGACGCTGCCCGAGCCGCGCTACGCGACTTGCAAGAGAAGTGGGATGCCATCGGCAAGGTGCCCCGCGAGCGGATGCACGACCTCGAGGGCAAGTTGCGGGCCATCGAGAAGCGCGTGCGCGACGCCGCCGACGAACAGTGGCGCCGCACCGATCCCGAGGCTCTCGCCCGGGCAGCGCAGTTCCGCGAACGCGTCAGCCAGTTCGAGGAACAGGCCGCCAAGGCGACCGCGGCGGGCAAGACCAAGGACGCCGAAAGTGCTCTCGCTCAGGCGCAGCAGTGGCGTGAATGGGCCGAGGCCGCGGAAGGCGCCGTCAGCGGACAGTAAGTCGCGAGAACGGCGTCTTCAGACGTTCCAGTCGCCGCGTCGCTCCGCTTCGGCGGCAGCGGCGCGGCGTTCCTCTTCTGCGGCCAGCTGCAACGCCGTCCTGCTCCACACGACTTTCAGCCAGTGGAAGGTCAGCACGATCACGGTCAGCCAGCCGATGATCAGGCCGATACCCGGACCCGCCGCCTCGACACCCGGCGCCGGAGTCTGTCGGGTCCAGATGGCGAGCATCCCGAAGACGATCGACACGGCCGTTCCCGCGAGCGCAACCCAGGCCAGTGCCCAACGGCGCGTGATCAGCGCCAGCATCGACGCGACGACGCCGAACACCACTTCGAACCAGACGAACAGTCGCGACGGCAAAGTGATGACTTCTGCGCGGGCATCGTCCCCGTAGACCAACACCTCCCAGCCGTTCGCGACACCGGAATGCGGCAAGGTCAGGGACCCCAGCAGAATAACGACAGCGATCGCGACGACCAGCGCCCGCACTCCCGGGTCGATCTCACCGGCGACCTTCTTCTCGGCCGCGTCGAAATCTTTCAGATAGCTCTCGATCGGATCGCCCTCGCCGCTCGGACCGTTGTCCCCGCTGGTGCGATCGTCGTCGTGCGAGGAGGTCATGCGCTGCATCCCATCTGAGCGGGTAGTGGTGCCGGTGCACCGATCTGCGGGAGTCCGAGCCCGACACCGATAGGCGGAGTCTTGGGGGTGACGCCCTTCTCGAAGGAGTCACCGGCGCGGGTGCGACGGTGGGTGAGGACCGGGGTGTCGGCGACCAAGTGGTGCGGGGCCGCCGCGCTCACCACAAGGGTGACGACATCGCCGGGCCGGATGTTGCCGTCGATGTTGCCCTCGGGACGGAAATGGACGAGCCTGCCGTCGCGGGCGCGTCCGCTCATCCGCAACGTTTCCGCGTTCTTGCGACCCTCACCGGCAGCGACGAGCAGTTCCACCTCGGCACCGACCAGCTTCTGATTCTCCTCGAGCGTGATCTCCTCCTGAAGTGCAATGAGACGCTCGTACCGTTCTTGAACGACGGCTTTGGGGAGCTGACCCTCCATGTCGGCGGCGGGCGTGCCCGGACGCTTGGAGTACTGGAAGGTGAAGGCACTGGTGAACCGGGCCTGGCGGACGACGTCGAGTGTGCCCTGGAAGTCTTCCTCGGTCTCACCGGGGAAACCGACGATGATGTCGGTGGTGATCGCCGCGTGCGGCATCGCAGTGCGGACCTTCTCGATGATGCCCAGAAACCGCGTCGTCCGGTACGAACGCCGCATCGCCTTCAGCACGCGGTCGGAGCCGGACTGCAGCGGCATGTGCAGTTGCGGGCAGACCGCCGGAGTCTCCGCCATGGCCTCGATGACGTCGTCGGTGAACTCGGCCGGGTGCGGCGACGTGAACCGGATCCGCTCGAGTCCGTCGATCTCGCCGCATGCGCGGAGCAGTGAGGCGAACGCCCCCCGATCGCGCGGCTGCTCCGGGTCGGCGAATGACACGCCATAGGCGTTGACGTTCTGGCCGAGGAGGGTCACTTCGAGGACGCCCTCGTTCACGAGAGCCTGAACCTCGGCAAGAATGTCGCCGGGCCTGCGGTCGACTTCCTTGCCACGCAGGGCGGGCACGATGCAGAACGTGCAGGTGTTGTTGCAGCCCACCGAGATGGACACCCACCCGGCATACGCCGACTCTCGCTTCGCGGGCAGCGTGGACGGGAACGCCTCGAGGGCGTCGAGGATCTCGACCTCGGCTCGCTGGTTGTGACGCGCACGGTCCAGCAGCGCAGGCAGCGACCCGATGTTGTGGGTTCCGAACACGACGTCCACCCACGGCGCCTTCTTCACGACGACATCGCGGTCCTTCTGGGCCAGGCAACCACCGACCGCGATCTGCATGTCGGGGTTCTTCTCCTTCGCAGGCGCGAGATGACTCAGATTGCCGTACAGCTTGTTGTCGGCGTTCTCGCGCACCGCGCACGTGTTGAACACCACGAGGTCGGGCGTCTGCCCGGTGGCCGCCTTGGTGTACCCGGCGTCCTCGAGCAGCCCCGACAGGCGCTCGGAGTCGTGCACGTTCATCTGGCAGCCGTAGGTGCGCACCTCGTAGCTGCGCTGAGAGTTCTGGTCGATCGTGTCCACGTTCCCAGGGTACGGGCCTCGACAAATCGCCTCGTCGGGGCCGCTGTGCACCACGACACACCGTCGGCACCCGGCAGTAAAGTTTCCGTGACATCCCGAGGATTCTCGGAGTAAATGTCGAGACTGCCGCTTCCACCACATAGGGTCTTCGACTATGACGCAAGCCGACGATGCGACGCCGACACCCCCGACGGGTACGGCCACGTCCATGATCTCGATGCAATCGGTGAACAAGCACTTCGGCGCCCTCCATGTTCTTCAGGACATCGACCTCGAAGTTCCGCGCGGGCAGGTCGTGATCGTCCTCGGGCCCTCGGGTTCCGGAAAGTCGACGCTCTGCCGCACCATCAACCGCCTCGAGCCGATCGACTCCGGGGTCATCGCAGTGGACGGCAAGGTCCTGCCCGCCGAGGGCAAGGCTCTGGCAGCGCTCCGCGCGGACGTGGGCATGGTGTTCCAATCCTTCAATCTGTTCGCCCACAAGACAATTCTCGAGAACGTGATGCTCGCTCCGATGAAGGTCCGGAAGAAGAGCACCGCGGATGCGAAGGCCACCGCTCGCCAACTGCTCGAACGGGTCGGTATTGCGAATCAGGCGGACAAGTACCCCGCTCAGCTGTCGGGTGGACAGCAGCAGCGCGTAGCAATAGCGCGTGCCCTCGCCATGAATCCGAAGGTGATGCTGTTCGACGAGCCGACCTCCGCACTCGACCCGGAAATGGTCAACGAGGTCCTCGACGTCATGACCTCGCTCGCCAAGGAAGGCATGACGATGCTCGTGGTCACCCACGAGATGGGGTTCGCCCGCAAGGCCGGTGATCGCGTCCTGTTCATGGCCGACGGCCAGATCGTCGAAGACTCCGATCCCAGCACCTTCTTCACCGCTCCGGAATCGGAGCGCGCGAAGGACTTTCTCGGCAAGATTCTCAGCCACTGATCCAGTCGAAGGCCGCGGGCGGTCATCCGCTCGCGGGCTTCGGTGGACTGCCCTGTCTCAACCCGTTATTTCTATGGAGAGGAACTCGATGAGGATCAATCGCGCGATTCGTTGGGGAATCGGCGTCATGGCAGTCGCCGTCGTCGCGTCCGGCTGCGGCGGAGGTGAGGAGAAGAGCGCTTCTCAGAGTGCATCCGAGGGCAAGTTGACCGTGGGCATCAAGTTCGACCAGCCCGGTCTCGGCCTGCGTAACCCCGACGGAAGCTTCAGCGGCTTCGACGTCGAGGTGGCCGAATATGTGGCCGGCAAGCTGGGCGTCGCACCCGAGAACATCGAGTTCAAGGAGTCGCCGTCCGCGCAGCGCGAGACCCTGATCCAGAACGGTGAGGTCGACTACATCGTCGCCACCTACTCGATCACGGACGCCCGCAAGGAAAAGGTCGACTTCGCGGGACCGTATTTCGTTGCGGGACAATCACTTCTGGTGAAGTCGGAGAACACCGACATCACGGGCCCCGATTCGCTGCGCGGTGGAAAGAAGCTGTGCTCGGTCACGGGTTCCACTCCCGCGCAGAAGGTCAAGGACCAGTACGCCCAGGATGTGCAGCTGCAGGAGTTCGACACCTACTCCGCCTGTGTCGAGGCCCTGCGTAACGGCGCGGTCGACGCCGTGACCACCGACGACATCATCCTGGCCGGTTACGCCGCCCAGTACCCGGGTGAGCTGAAGGTGGTCGGTGAACCCTTCACCGAGGAGCGGTACGGAATCGGCCTCGCCAAGGGCGACGACGAGACCCGCGGCAAGATCAACGACGCCATCGACGCGATGATCGCGGACGGTTCGTGGCAGACCGCGTTCAACGACACCGTCGGAGCTTCCGGCTACCCGCTGCCTGCACCGCCGACCGTCGATCGTTACTGAGTATTTTCTCTCCGTGTCGGACGGCCTCGCTTCGGCGGGCCGTCCGACACGGTTCGACTCCAACCACCGGGATCTCGGGAGACGGTAAGTGGACCTACTGAGCAAGTACAGCGATCAGCTGATCGACGCCTTCTGGACGACGGTGCAACTCACCGCCTTCTCGGCCATCGGCGCGCTGATACTCGGCACCATCCTCGCCGCGATGCGGGTGTCGCCGATTCCCGTCGCACGCGGCGTCGGCGCCGCGTACGTGACAATCTTCCGGAACACTCCCCTGACGCTCATCATCATCTTCTGTTCGTTCGGGCTCTTCCAGACGATGGGCGTCACTCTCGCCCCCGAACAGTCACCGACTTTCTTCACCGAGAACAACTTTCGTCTCGCCGTTCTGGGTTTGAGCATCTACACCGCAGCCTTCGTCTGCGAGTCGCTCCGGTCCGGTATCAACACCGTGCACGTCGGGCAGGCCGAGGCCGGACGGTCACTCGGCCTCACGTTCTCCCAGAATCTGCGCCTGATCGTGCTGCCCCAGGCTTTCCGAGCCGTGACCGCACCCCTGGGTAGCGTCCTCATCGCCTTGACCAAGAACACCACGATCGCCTCGGTGATCGGCGTCGCCGAGGCGTCACTTCTCATGAAGGAGATGATCGAGAACGAGGCCGCAATCTTCGTCGTCGGTGGCATCTTCGCCCTCGGATTCGTGGTTCTCACACTGCCGATGGGCCTTCTGTTCGGCTACCTGAGCAAGCGATTCGAGGTTGCACGATGAGCAATTCGGCCACTGTCCTCTACGACGCCCCCGGACCCCGCGCGCGGAACACCTACCGCTTGATCTCCGTGGCGGTGGCCGTCCTCCTCCTCGGCATCGGTTACCTCGTCTTCGTAGCGCTCGACGACAAGGGACAGCTGACGTCCGCGAAGTGGAATCCCTTCGTCGAGTCGACATCGTGGACCACGTATCTGATTCCCGGCATCCGCGGAACGCTCGTGGCTGCAGCCGTGTCGATCGTGTTGGCGTTGATTCTCGGCGCGATTCTCGGAATCGGCCGACTTTCGGATCATCGCCCGATTCGGTGGATTGCCGGCGGGATCGTGGAACTTTTCCGTTCCATCCCGGTGCTGATTCTGATGATCTTCTCGTACCAGCTCTTCGCCGAATACGAGGTCTTCAAGTCGAAGTATCTGGCCCTCGCCGCCGTCATCGTGGGTCTCACTCTCTACAACGGCTCGGTGATCGCCGAAATCGTGCGCGCAGGGATCAACTCACTCCCCAAGGGGCAAAGTGAGGCGGCGATGGCCCTGGGTATGCGCAAAGGCCAGATCATGCGGACGATCCTGCTTCCGCAGGCCGTCACCGCGATGCTGCCGGCCATCATCTCGCAGATGGTGGTGGCTTTGAAGGACTCCGCTCTCGGTTACCTCATCGGGTACGTGGAGGTGGTGCGCTCGGGGCAGCAACTCGGCGCCTTCTATGGCAACTACCTGCCCGCGTTGATTGTCGTGGCCATCATCATGATTGCGCTCAACTCGACACTGACCGTGGTGGCGACCCGAGTGGAGAAGCGACTACGTTCCGGCCGCAAGGGTGGAGCGATCCCCCCTGCGGACATCGGGGTCGTCCCTGCGGTCTCGGTTCCGGGACTGGACATCACCGACAAGAGACTGTGATGTGGAGCGGCAGAGGGAACACTGTCCCACCCTGCCGCTGCTCCCGGAATGCTGCGGGGCTCAGCCGTCGTCGAACATTCCGCCGGTGTTTTCGCCGAGGTGCTCGAGCTGTTCTTTGACCACCTCGAATGCCATTCCTTGTGAAAAGCCCCGGCGGGCAAGCATCGACACGAGGCGTCGAACTGCCCGGTCGCGGTCGTCGACGGAAAGCGTCCGCAGCTTCTTCGCGACCAGTTCGGTGGCCCGTTCGCGTTCGTCTTCGCTGTCGATCTGTGCGAGCGCCTCGCTGGCGTGCTCCTGGCCGATGCCTTTGCGACGCAATTCCATGGCAAGCGCCCGCTTGCCTTTGCCGGAGTAGGTGTGCCGCGACTGGACCCATTGCTGGGCGAAGTCGGCGTCATTGACCAATCCGACTTCGCTGAGGCGATCGAGTACACGTTCGGAGATATCGGCCGAGTAGCCCTTCTTCGCGAGCCGCTCGGACAGTTCTGCTCTGCTTCGGGCACGATCCGTGAGGAGACGCAGGCACAATTCCTTGGCCTGCGTCTCCGTCCCACCTTCGCCCGTCGGACGCACGGTCGCTTCCCTAGAAGTCGACCGGGGCAGCGTCGTCCGTCACAGCGGTCACGTCGGCCCCGATCCCGAGCTTTTCCTTAATCTTCTTCTCGATCTCGTCCCGGATGTCGGTGTTCTCCAGCAAGAACTTTCGGGCATTTTCCTTACCCTGGCCCAACTGGTCGCCTTCGTACGTGTACCAGGATCCGGACTTGCGGATGAACCCGTGCTCGACGCCCATGTCGATCAGCGAGCCTTCCTTGCTGATCCCCAGGCCGTAGAGGATGTCGAACTCTGCCTGCTTGAACGGCGGGGCCACCTTGTTCTTGACGACCTTGACGCGCGTGCGGTTACCGACCGCGTCCGTGCCGTCCTTGAGGGTCTCGATACGCCGAACGTCCAGGCGCACCGAGGAGTAGAACTTCAGCGCTTTACCACCCGTGGTCGTTTCGGGGGATCCGAACATGACGCCGATCTTCTCGCGCAGCTGGTTGATGAAGATGGCAGTGGTGCCCGAATTGCTGAGCGCACCAGTCATCTTGCGCAGTGCCTGGCTCATCAGACGGGCCTGCAAACCCACGTGGCTGTCGCCCATTTCGCCTTCGATCTCGGCACGGGGGACGAGCGCCGCCACCGAGTCGATCACGAGAATGTCGAGGGCGCCGGAACGGATCAGCATGTCGGCGATTTCGAGTGCCTGCTCACCTGTGTCGGGCTGCGACACCAGCAGGGCATCGGTGTCGACACCGAGCTTCTGGGCATAGTCGGGATCGAGAGCGTGCTCGGCGTCGATGAAGGCGGCGATGCCGCCGGCAGCCTGGGCATTGGCGACCGCATGCAGAGCGACCGTCGTCTTACCCGACGACTCCGGGCCGTAGATCTCGATGACTCGGCCCCGGGGCAGGCCGCCGATGCCGAGGGCCACGTCCAACGCGATGGAACCGGTCGGGATGACAGCGATGGGCTGACGCACACCTTCGCCCAGGCGCATCACCGAGCCCTTGCCGAAGTTCTTGTCGATCTGCGCAAGCGCCAGGTCGAGCGCCTTGTCGCGATCGTGTGCTTGTGGTGCCATCGTCGGTCCCCATTCTCGAGTTCGTCTGTGCTCTGCGGTCAGGTTAGATCCAGGTACCGACAAGAACCGTGACCACCGAACATCTCCAGCATAGGGGAACGTGTGTTCGATTGTCGCGATCGGGGGTTCGACACGCCGCCTGGAGTGCCGGCCGCCTGATCAGGCAGCGGTGCCGCTCATCTGCGCTGCGGCGGTGCCGCTCATCTACCCGCGGCGGTGCCGCTCATCTACGCTGCGGGGGGACGTCGAATTCGGCGCAGAGTTCTCGCCACACTTCCCGTGGTTCGCGGCCTTCCTCGATGGCTTCGGCGGCGGTTTTGCCACCGAGGCCGAGGAGGACGTGGTCGACGAGCAGTGCGTCGCCGCGCATCTGTCCGAACTCGTCGCGGACCAGTTGGTGAAATTCGGTCAGTCGCACGTTTCCACGCTAGCGGACGCGCGCGGGGCGGGTTGTCATCGCAGTGCTCCGCGGCACACTTCGACCGGATCATCGACTTCGGCGATGGTTTTCGCGGCCCGCTGTGCCGCCTCGGCGAATGCCGCGTGGGACAGCACCTGTTCCACCGCGGCACGAAGAGCATCCGGGCTCGGTGGTCGAACGATGACGGCGCTCCCCTGCCGGACGGCACGGTTGGCCAGTTCCCATTGATCGCCGCCTCCGGGCACTACCACCACCGGGACTCCTGCAAGCAGCGCCTTTGCGAGCATCCCGTGGCCACCCCCGCAGACGACGACGTCGGCCTGCTGCAACATGACGTCCTGCCGTCCGAGCCCGGAGCGCGCCCAGGCCGGGACCGTCGTCGGCGCTCCCTCCAGGATCGAGGCGATCACCCGCACTCCGGCTCCCTCGAGTCCGCTGAGGGTGGTTTCGAGCATGCCTTCGGCGCCGGTGAAGGCGGTGGACGGCGCAACCATGACCAGCGGATCGCTGCCGTCGGGGACCGGTAGTACCTCGTCGGTGGGTTCCCACAACAGCGGGCCGACCACATACGTCTCCGCAGGCCAATCGGGTCGCGGCACCTCGAGCGCAGGGAGGGTGGCGATAAGTCGGCGCACAGGGCCCGGGTCCTCGCTCGGCAGTCCGACACTGACGCGCGCCTGCGCGCGCTGCCGCTCACCCTGCCGGATCGATCGTGCCGTCGCGGCCCGCATGAGGGTATCGCGAATCCGGCCGCGGACACCGGTCCCGGGAGCGAGACCACTACCGATCGGCGGCAATCCCTTCGACGGTGCGTAGAGCGGATGGGGTGACAGTTCGATCCAGGGGATCCCCAACCTCTCGGCGGCCATTCCTCCGCCCGCGGTGAGGATGTCGGAGACCACCAGGTCGGGGTTCATCGCGCGCAGGTCGGGCAAGAGTTCGGTGGAGATGTGCGCGGCCCGTCCGTGGATGCGCGCACCTGCGTCGAGGTCGTCATCGAT
Source organism: Rhodococcus sp. MSC1_016 (assembly GCF_023667485.2). Lineage (NCBI taxonomy): Bacteria > Bacillati > Actinomycetota > Actinomycetes > Mycobacteriales > Nocardiaceae > Rhodococcus > Rhodococcus sp. MSC1_016. The sequence goes on along the minus strand of NZ_JAMOZI020000001.1, from coordinate 1,711,840 downwards.
GGGCCGCGGTGCGAGGCCCCTCAGCAGTTCGGTGGGCACTCCGGCTGCCCGTGCCGGCTCGATCCAGCGGGCGCCTGTGAACAGGACCGGTTCGTCGCCCGCCTCGATGAATGCCAGGCACAAGGCAAGGGCGGGAAAGGCATGTCCGGGATCCGGCCCGGCGACCACAGCGACTCGCACGAGCACAGGGTGTCACACGGCCGTTGTCACCGAGTCTCGAACGCCGATTCGGCAGCGCCCAGCGCCCGCGCCCGGTCGGCGGCGACGAGCCCGATCCGGGTACGCCGGTCGAGGAGATCATCCACGTCGAGCGCGCCCTCGTGCGAGACCCCGAAGTCGAGTTCGGCACGGCTGACGTCCAACCCGTCCACAATCGGCAACAGCATGGCCGGGTCGGCGGCGACGAGCGCGGCTTCGGTCCCGTAGCGGGCGATCAGCGACAACGGCGCGGCCACGTTTCGCAGGGCGTCCGAGGAGGCCGCACCGACAAGAGGCAGAGCGCGAGTGCGGCAGGGACCCGCCGGCAGTCCTGCGAGCTCGACGACGGCGTCGACCGCGTCTTCCGCCATCTTGCGGTAGGTGGTCAGTTTGCCACCGACCACGCTGACGAGTCCCGTGCTCGAATGCAGGACCGCGTGATTGCGGGACAGGTCGGCCGTCGAGCCGTCGCCGGTGTGGAGGAGGGGGCGCAGACCAGCGAAGGTACCCAGAACATCGGAGCGTCCCAGCGGGTTCTCCAAAGCAGTGTTGACCGTGGCCAGCAGGAAGTCGATCTCCTCCTCGGATGCGGCCGGGATGTCGGGCACAGGCCCGGGTGCCGCCTCGTCCGTCAAACCGAGGTACACCCTGCCCAATTGGGCCGGCAACGCGAAGACGAAACGATTGGACGCCCCCGGGATGGGCACGGTCAGCGCGGCGGTGGGATTGCCGAGGCGGCCTGCGGACAGCACGAGATGCGTGCCACGACTAGGCCTGAGACTGATGTCGGGGTCGATCTCCCCCGACCAGACCCCCGCCGCGTTGATCACCGTGCGCGCCTCGATCACCATTTCCGACCCGGTCAACTCGTCACGCAGTGTGGCCGACGTGCCGGTCACCTTGTACGCGCCCGTCCGTGTGAGAATTTTCGCGCCGTGCATTGCCGCCGTACGGGCGAGACCGATCACGAGTCGGGCGTCGTCGACGAGCTGGCCGTCGAACGCGATGAGACCGCCTCGCAACCCCCGCCTGCGCACTGCTGGGGCGAGCTCGGCCACACGGTCGGGACGCACCGTCCGCGACCTCGGCAGGACGGTCGGCGACGTGTGTGCCCCGGCCCGCAAGATGTCGCCCGCGAGGAAACCCGCGCGAACCAGGGTCTTGCCGAACAGGGTGGTGGAGTCGAGGACGGGAACCAGCTGCGGCAGTGCCCGGACGAGGTGCGGGGCCGTCCGGGTCATCAGAATCCCCCGTTCGATCGCACTTTCCCGTGCGATACCGACGTTGCCCGACGCCAGGTAGCGCAATCCCCCGTGCACGAGCTTGGAACTCCACCTGCTGGTTCCGAACGCGAGGTCGCGTTTCTCGACGAGCACGACATTCAACCCCCGCGTCGCGGCATCGAGGGCCACACCGGCGCCGGTCACGCCGCCACCGATCACGAGTACGTCGACGCGCCCGTCGTCTGCCAGCTGGTGCAGTTCGCGCGTCCTGCGGTCGGCATGGAGCGCCGAGGGGTGAGTCGCAATTCCGTCGGTCACCGAAGTCCTCCAGCGCTCTCGTAGTTCGGTGGTGCAAGGTAGGCACCGATCGCCCGGCGCAGCTCTTCGGTAAGCGCATCGTCGGGTAGTTCCTCGGCGACCATTGCCGCTGACTGGACCGCGGACTGTGCGATGAGCAGCACCATGGTGGCGATGTGGCGACTGTCGCCGGCGCGCACGGAGTTCTGTCGCTGGCCGGCAACCACGGCGAGGGCCACCCGGTCGATGATCGCTTTCTGGCTGGTTCCCAGGCGCTCGAGGACGTATGTCGTGAAGAGTTCCTGATCCGAGCGCAGAATCTTGACGAAGAGGGGATGATGTCGCACCGCCGCGGAGACGTCGACGACAGCGTCGACGAGTTGGTCGTATACCGGCTCGTCGAGTGTGAATGCCGGGGTGAGATCGGCGATCTCGCGCGTCATGAGGTCGGCGACCACCGCCCGGGTGTCCGCCCAACGGCGGTAGACCGTCGGTCGGCTGACCCCCGCCCGGCGCGCGACCTCGGCCAGGGTGGTTCTGCGCAACCCGAAGTCGAGGATGCAGGAACGTGCTGCGTCGAGAATGGCGTCGTCGACGCTCGGCGTGCTGTCGTCACGCGACAGAGGATTACGGATAGACATCGTGTGTAACACCGTAACGTATGGGCGATGTTCACACGTAGGCACCGCAGTACTGAAACTGCGCCCGGGACTGTGGGCGTCGGCCGTCAAGTAGAGGCGCGGACGCTAGTTCGGGAATCCCGGCGTTTCCGTCACGGTCCGAGTCTTGCGCCTCCATCGCCACCGAGTCCCGCCACGTTGCCCTACGCCACAGCGCTGCAGGAAGACGGAGTCACTCGAAGTAGTAGAGGTCGAAGCCGACGGCGCGGTCGGCTTCGAATCCGGGCTGTGGGGCGGTGACCGCCTCGACCTGGGCCCGCGCCTGTTTTCCCACGGGGATGTCGGACAGCGCTTCGAGATAGCGTGCATGCTCGGCGAGTGACACAACGGCTCGATCGACGGTGTCCGTGACGTCGACCGCATGAGTGGGTTGCATGGTGTTGACCGCGACCCAGCGCACTCCGCGCCACGGCGGCAGTCCCCTCTCCCCCAGTTCGGGAAAGATCCACTCGTTCGCGGCATCCGCTGCGGCATCGAGGACACTGCGTCCGAGGGCGCGATGGTCGGCACTGTTGGGCTGCCCGGGACCCCAGGTATCGCCGAAGTGTGCGGTCACCACCAGGTCGGGGCGATGACGCCGAATGGCCGCAGCGAGGTCGCGGCGCAGATCCAGACTTTCGACGAGCCGCCCGTCGGGGTAGCCGAGAAACTCCACTTGCGACACCCCGACGACGGCCGCCGAGCGACGCTCCTCCTCCTCGCGGATGGGACCCGATTCACGAGGGTGCAGTCCCGCGATTCCGGCTTCGCCACTGGTCGCGAGCACATATCGGATGTCCTTGCCCTGTGCGGTCCATCGGGCGATCGCCGCTGCCGCCCCGTATTCGATGTCATCGGGGTGGGCGACGACGACGAGCCCGCGATGCCAGTCCTCAGGTACCGGTTGCATAGTTCGAGACTGCACCTCAGAGGCGTGTGATGTCAGACTTCTCGCCGGATCCGGACATCGCCTTGTACAGGAGGTATGCCCCGAACACGACTGCACTGACGACAAGTACCCAGAACAGGCCCTCGATCAATGCACCGACGACGGCCAGCGCGATCCAGATCAGCACGATCGCCAGAACGATTTTCCAGAACATGACTTCCTCCACTCACATCTCCCCGATCGATTCCTGCGCGACATCCGATGGACCCCACTCGTCGGGTACGCACACCAGCCTGGCACGTGGCTGCCCGTAAAGCACCAGGTCATCGCAAAGATCAGGGAAAGTTCAGGGTTGTCCCCCACTCCCCCGAGCCCGGGCGGCGCCGGTCACGACGCCATGGGAAGACATGACAGAGCTCAGCGGTATCGGCGCACGATGTCGTCGATCTCGCCGAGCGCCGCGGCGAGGCCGGCCAGCTTTTCGGTAGCCGACACCAGCTCCGCACGTTCGGTGGCCAGGCCGCCCACTGCCCCGGACGCGCCGGGAACCGTGACTTCGGCGGCAGCAGCTACCAGTTCCTCGAATTGATCGACGCCGTCGTCGAGTTGGGCGGCGGCGGTCGCGATGGCCCGGTGGAGCGACGGCGCTGCTGCCCGGCTTCCGACGGCGGCGCTCTCCATCTCCGCGATGTCGACGGCGACCGCGTGCAGAGCGGCCGCCGCGGACCGCGCTGTGCGGTGGGTGTCCTCGATGTCATCCGGACTGATCGACGCCGAACGACCGAGCACCCCCAGAATTCCGTGGAGTGCGCGCTCGCTGTGCACGAGCCGCTCCATCGGCTCCCGGGCGGCCGAGGAGGGCGACGGAAGGGACCGTCGGTCAGGGCGGCCCGGCGGCGGCACGACGGCGTCGAGCTTCCGGTAACGGTTCAGCGCCATCACTGCCGGCACCGCGAACACGACCGCGCCGCCGCCTGCCATCACCATCGACCATTCGGGGGCAGCGGCGAGGGCGAGGCCCGCAGCACCGGTCGCCGAGGATCCGGACACGATGCCGTAGCGCTGCGCCCACCGGCGAGCGCGTCGCTTCTTCCGTAACAGGCGTTCGCGCGGATCACGCCAGCGCTGAGCAGCCTCGACGACCGACTCACCGGCGTCCCGTAAGGCGCCCTGCACTCCAACGAGGCCGGATACGACAGTGGCCGACCGGACGACACGTCCGGGTCGGCCACCTCGGGTGGAACTCATGGGGATCAGTGTTCGGCTACTGACCCGCAGTGCCGGTCTGGCCCGCGGCGGGAGGCTGCTGGTTGGCAGCTGGGGTAGCCGGGGCGGCGGCGGTCCCACCGGAAGGGAGCGCATCACCCTTCATCGACGCGCGGATCTGCTCGAGGCGGCTGTGGCCTGCCATCTGGATGCTGGCCTGCTGCACTTCCATCATGCGACCGGAGACCGAGTTCTGGGCGAGTTCGGCGGAGCCCAGTGCGTCGGCGTAGCGGCGTTCGATCTTGTCGCGCACGGCGTCGAGGCTGGGTGTATTGCCGGGCGCGGACAGCGTGCTGTCCATCGAACGCAGCGACTCGCTGACCCGCTCCTGCATCTTCGCCTGCTCGAGCTGACTGAGCAGCTTGGTGCGTTCCGCAACCTTGGACTGCAGTGCCATCGCGTTCTGCTCCACGGCCTTCTTTGCCTGCGCGGCGGCCTGGAGCGACTGATCGTGCAAAGCTTTGAGGTCTTCGACGCCCTGCTCTGCTGTGACCAGCTGAGCAGCGAAGGCCTCGGCGGCGTTGGTGTACTGGATCGCCTTCTCGGTGTCACCGGCAGCTTGCGCCTGATCAGCCAGGTTGACGGCCTGCCGGGCATTGGCGTTCAGCTTCTCGACCTCGTCGAGTTGACGGCTCAGCTTCATCTCGAGCTGGCGCTGGTTGCCGATGACAGACGCGGCCTGCTGTGAAAGGGCCTGGTGCTGACGCTGCGCATCCTCGATCGCCTGCTGAATCTGAACCTTGGGGTCAGCCTTCTCATCGATCTTGGAATTGAAGAGCGCCATCAGGTACTTCCATCCCTTGACGAAAGGATTAGCCATGGGTTTGATCCTGCCTCCATCTGTTGCGCCGCGCGATGCGCGACCCGATGCGCGACCGTCACGCACCGGAACAAGGGCTGCGCCCCGACTGCCTGTCTGACCACCGAAGACGAGATCGGCGTTACGTGAAATCTATCGGTTCGGCGGGCGCGGTGCTACGCAGCAGCGAGTGCCTGCGCCGTCGGCGCGGGAATCACGACCCTCGTGTCGCGGGCGATGGTCGTCGAACCGGCCCGTGCGGACGCCTCGGCCGAAGCTCCGTCAGCCGTACGCTCGGCCGACGATCGGTCGGACAGCGACTCGCTGACGTCGACGAGGACATCGGAGAGTGGAACCTCCAATGCATCGCAGATCGCCGCCAGAAGCTCGCTCGAGGCCTCTTTACGCCCCCGCTCGACCTCGGACAGGTACCCGAGGCTCACTCGCGCACTGTTCGACACCTCACGCAGGGTCCGGCTCTGCGAAACGCGCGTGCGCCGAAGACTGTCACCGATTGCCTCACGCAATAGCAGCGCCATCTCGCTCCTCCTTCATCCGTCACCTGTCTCGCCTACTCAACGCGCGAACAGGACCGATTGGTTCCCGACCTTAGCCTGCGGATGTTTCCTGCATGCGATCGAGGAGTTCCGACACGGCCGCAGAAACCGCAGATTTACGGATTCCCCATCTGTCGCCCGCCAATCGCAGTTCGAGCACCGAGTGCCCACCGGCACCGGAGATCCCCAGGAATACCGTGCCCACGGGGTGCCCGTCCTGCGTGTCCGGGCCCGCGACACCGGTCAGGCCGATCCCCCAGTCGGCGGTGCAGCGCACGCGTGCAGCCTCGGCAAGTCCGCCGGCGGTGGACGCGGAGACGGGCCCTTCCGCAGCCAGCGAGACGGGGTCAACGCCTGCAAGGGTCTCCTTGAGATCTGTCGCATAGACGACGAGGCCGCCGCGGAGGATCTTGCTGGCACCCGGAACGCCTGCGATGGTCGCCGCGAGAAGTCCCGCTGTCAGCGATTCCGCAGTCGCGACCGTTTCACCGCGCCGGGTCAGCAGATCCACCAGTTCGCCCACGCGGGTGCCCGGGGTCAACGGGTCGGTCATACGCCGGTGCCCGCCCTCATCTCGACTCGGTGGACCCCGGCACGTAGACGAACGGCCTGGACGACATAGTCGAGCCCGGTGATCACCGTCAGTGCCACGGCAGCGCTCATGAGTACCCAGCCGGCGACATCGAAGGCGTCGGGAAGAGGCAAGAGGTAGAAACCGATCGCGATCGTCTGCACGAGTGTCTTGAGCTTTCCTCCCCTGCCTGCCGGAATGACAGCGTGGCGCAACACGGCGAACCGCAACAGGGTGATGCCCAGTTCACGTACCGCGATGACGACCGTCACCCACCAGGGCAGATCGCCCAGCACAGAGAGACCGACCAGTGCGGCTCCGATCAGCGCCTTGTCTGCGATCGGATCGGCGAGCTTGCCGAAATCGGTGACCAGTCCGTATTTGCGGGCCAGCTGACCGTCGATCCGGTCCGTGATGGCCGCCACCGCGAACACGCCTGTCGCCACCAGCCGCCACACCAGCTCGTGACCGTCGCCGATCAGCAGTACGACCAGGAAGACCGGCACCAGCAAGATCCGCAGAATCGTCAGAATGTTGGCGATGTTGAGTAGTGGCACCTGCGTCTCACTCGCCGGCTCGACAGCGGGGTTCGGAGCCGTCGGGTCATCTGCCGCAGGCCGATCCTCACGCTGCGTACTCATCGGCACACCACGGCGTCGAACTGCGCCCCTGGACGTCCTGGGGATCGGGGAGAAGTCAGAGGCGGTACCGGCACGTGCCTAAGAATATCGGTAGGGCTGTTGGCTAATGTTCACGCCATGACATCTCGGACGCCGAACACCGCCGACAATCAGCTGATCGTGCGGCGAGCACGAACCTCCGACGTGCCCGAGATCAAGCGTCTGATCGACATCTACGCCGGCAAGATTCTGCTCGAAAAGAATCTCGTCACTCTGTACGAATCCATCCAGGAGTTCTGGGTCGCCGAGCGTGACGGCGCTGTAATCGGTTGCGGCGCAATGCACGTCCTGTGGGCCGACCTGGGCGAGGTGCGCACCATCGCAGTCGATCCGCAGGCGAAGGGCCGGGGCGCGGGCCACCAGGTGGTCGCAAAACTGATCGAGGTCGCACGCGAACTCGAACTCGAACGACTCTTCGTGCTCACCTTCGAGGTCGATTTCTTCGCCAAACACGGGTTCGTGGAAATCGACGGCACACCCGTCACCGCGGAGGTGTACGCCGAAATGTGCCGTTCGTACGACACCGGTGTCGCCGAGTTCCTCGACCTCAGCTATGTCAAGCCGAACACCCTCGGGAACACCCGGATGCTCCTCACACTCTGACGAATCCCGGCATCCGGGACGAAATCGGCCCAGCCGTGAGTGAATTTTCCATATCTACAGAGAGCGAAACCATGTCACTGTTCGTAGTGGAGTACACGTATTCGGACGAGACCGCGGCCGGCCGCGACGAACACCGTGCCGCCCACCGGGCCTGGCTCGGTGACCTCGTCGAGCGCAAGACCGTACTGTCTTCGGGTCCGTTCGCCGACGGCAGTGGTGCCTTCATCATCGTCGACGCCGCCGACGCCGAGACCGTGGAGTTGCTGTTCACCCACGACCCGTTTGCCGTCCACAACCTGGTGACGGCGTCCCGGATCGTGGAGTGGATCCCGGTACTCGGCGAGTTCAGTCTCTGACCCGCCGAGTACCGGCCCCAACCAGCGTTCCGCGAGTGAACGCTACGTGACGGAGCTCATGTTCCGCGTCTTGAGGAGGCTGGCCACGGTCGTGACGGCCAGTACCCCGACGATGACGGCGAGAGACGTTCCCGTCGTGATCTCGGGGACCGCGACGTGTTCCCCGCCGTTGACGAAGCCCAGCGTGTTCTCGTGGAGGGCGTGCAACACCAGCTTGACACCGATGAACGCCAGAATGATCGACAGCCCGTAAGACAGGTACACGAGCCGGTCGAGCAGCCCACCGATCAGGAAGTACAGCTGGCGCAGTCCCATGAGCGCGAACGCGTTGGCGGTGAAGACCAAGTACGGCTCCTGAGTGAGGCCGTAGATGGCCGGGATCGAGTCGAGGGCGAACAGCACGTCGGTGAATCCGATGGCGACGAGTGCCAGAAGCAGCGGTGTGACCACGCGCTTGCCGTTGATCCTGGTGACGAGCTTGTCGCCGTCGTAGGAATCCGTGGTGGGAAGAACCTTCTTCACCAGGGCGACGATCTTGCTGTCGCGTTCCTCCTCGACCTCTTTCTCGTGCCCGTGGTCACGTACCAGCGTGTATGCGGTGTAGATGAGGAAGGCGCCGAACAGGTAGAACACCCAGCTGTAGGTGTTGATGGCCGCCGCGCCGACCGCAATGAAGATGCCGCGCATCACCAACGCCATGACGATGCCGATCAGCAGTACCTTCTGCTGGAACTCCCGCGGCACGGAGAACGTCGCCATGATGATCACGAAGACGAAGAGGTTGTCGACCGACAGCGCTTTCTCGGTGACATAACCCGCGAAGTATTCCCCGCCGTACTGGCTGCCCCAGAGCCACATCACGATCAATCCGAACAGGATCGCGATGGCGATGTACACCGTCGACCAGAAGGCCGACTCCCGGAAGCTCGGGGCGTGCGGGGTGCGCACGTGGGCGAAGAAGTCGAAGACGAACAGTCCGAGAATCACCACACAGGTGATGACCCAGACCAGCGGCGAGACATGCATGTAGACAGACCTCCGGTAGACCTCGTTGGGTACCGGAGGTCTCTCCCGCCGAGTCGGACCGAGGTCCGACCGACTGGCAGCCCCGGATCGGCAATGGTGCCGATCGTGCTGACGATGCTGCCACAGAGGTGGGGATACTCCCCTCCAAGTCGCTGACCATTCAACCACATCGCGCCGGAATCGCACATTTCGGACACTGAGTTTTCGGACACTGAGTCCGCTCTACTCGTCGGACGGCGCCTCGTTCGGATCTCCACCGCGGATCGACCACAACAGGCCGTCCAATTCATCGGGCTTGATCAGAACCTCACGCGCCTTGGAGCCTTCGCTGGGTCCGACCACGCCCCGAGTTTCCATCAGGTCCATCAACCGGCCGGCCTTCGCGAACCCGACACGCAGTTTGCGCTGCAGCATCGACGTGGAACCGAACTGGCTGGACACGACGAGTTCGACCGCCTGCAGCAGGACGTCCATATCGTCGCCGATATCGGGGTCGACATCCTTCTTCTCCCCGACCTTCGCCGCGGTGACACCCTCGGTGTACTCCGGCTCCGCCTGGTTCTTACTGAAATCGACCACCGCCGAGATCTCTTCGTCGGTGATGAAGGCGCCCTGAAGACGGGTCGGCTTGCCCGCACCCATCGGGAGGAACAACCCGTCGCCCATACCGATCAGCTTCTCGGCACCGGGTTGATCCAGGATGACTCGGGAGTCGGTGAGCGAGGACGTCGCGAAGGCGAGCCGCGAGGGCACATTGGTCTTGATCAACCCGGTTACGACGTCCACCGACGGCCGCTGCGTGGCCAGCACGAGGTGGATGCCGGCTGCACGCGCCTTCTGCGTGATGCGCACGATCGCTTCCTCGACATCGCGCGGTGCGGTCATCATGAGGTCCGCCAGCTCGTCGACGATGGCGAGAATGTACGGATACGGACGGTAGACCCGTTCACTTCCGAGTGGGGCAGTGATTTCCCCGGACTTCACCTTGGAGTTGAAGTCGTCGATGTGGCGCACCCGATTGGCCTGCATGTCCTGGTAACGCTGTTCCATCTCTTCCACCAGCCAGGCCAGCGCGGCAGCGGCCTTCTTGGGCTGGGTGATGATGGGCGTGATGAGGTGCGGAATGCCCTCGTAAGGCGTCAGTTCGACCATCTTGGGGTCGATGAGGATCATCCGAACCTCTTCGGGCGTCGCGCGCGAGAGCAGCGACACCAGCATCGAGTTGACGAAGCTGGACTTACCGGAGCCGGTCGAGCCTGCCACGAGCAGGTGCGGCATCTTTGCCAGGTTCGCGCTGACGAAGTGGCCCTCGATGTCCTTACCGAGACCGATCACCAGCGGATGGTGGTCCTTCCGCGTCGAGGGCGCGGTGAGGACGTCGGCCAGGCGCACCATCTCACGGTCTGAGTTGGGAACCTCGATACCGACGGCGGACTTTCCGGGGATCGGTGCCAGCAGGCGCACATTGTCGGTGGCGACGGCATAGGCGATATTGCGGGCCAGAGCGGTGATCTTCTCGACCTTGACGCCGGGACCGAGTTCCACCTCGTACCGGGTGACGGTGGGGCCCCGGGTGAACCCGGTGACCGCGGCATCGATCTTGAACTGGTCGAGGACCTCGGTGATCGCCTCGATCATCGCGTCGTTGGCCGAACTGCGCTTCTTCGGTGGATCACCGTCGATCAGCAGCGACGTCGGAGGCAGCGTGTAGTCACCCTCCACAACCCGATCGGTCACGAACTTGTCGACCTCGGGCAGCGGCGGCTCCGGTTCGGGTTCCGGCTTCGGCGCCACCACCGGCTTGGTCCTGGGGCGAGCGGGTTTCGGCGTCGGAACGGGTGGCGGCGGCACCGGCTCCGCCGCGGTCTCGGCGTCCCAGAGTCCCAGCACTTCCGTCTTCGCCGTGTCGCTCACGGTGTATTCGTCGGTGGGATAGTTGTCGGCCGGTGCGCCCTTCGGTCCGGACGCGTAGTCGTCCACCGGGTAGCCGTCGGCGTCGAACAGCGTGGGGTCGTATTCGCCGTCCTCGTAGTACTCGCTGTCGTAGTCGGCGTAGTGGTCGCGGCCGAAGGAAGTGCCGAAGTACGCCTGCAGTTTGCCGGGAACTTCGCGCACCGTGGTCCCGGTGACCAACAGGACGCCGAAGAGCGCTGCCATGAGCAGTAAAGGAGCGGACAACCACACGGTCAGTCCGTCCGTCAACGGACCGCCCGCCGCATAGCCGACGAAACCCGCACCCTGCGCCCGGCCGTCGGCGTCGGTGGGGGCGCCACTCGCGATGTGCCAGAGACCCAGTGCGGGCAATCCCACCAACAGCGACCCGAGCACCAGTCGCGGCCGGATCTCCGGCTTCGGCTCCGTTCGCATCAGTACGACGGCAATGCCGACGCCGATCACGGGCAACACCGCGGAGGCGCCGCCGAATACCGCCCGGACACCGGTTTCGATCCACTCCCCCACAGGACCGCCCGCGGAGAACCAGATGCCTCCGGCGATGACGACACTCATCGCGATCAGACCGAGCGCAATTCCGTCGCGCCGATGTCCTTGTTCGATCTCGGCAGCCTTGCCGACGGTGCGGGTGGTTGCCCCGACACCCTTGGCCACCAGCGACCATCCGGCGCCGATGCCGCGGCCCACCGACTTCAACGGGCTCGCGCCGGACGCCTTCTTCGCCGCCGGCTTTCTCCCGCCGCCGCCGCGGGCGGCACCGGCACGCGGCGAGGTGGCCTTACGCGGAGTGCTGACAGTGCGGGTCGTCCGCGAATTCGGCTTGGACGCAGACGAGGCACCCCGCACGCCCGTCCTTGCCGTGGACGTCGTCGTGCTCGAACCGCGGGCGCTCGCCTTACCTGCCATGGTTCTCAGATTAGTCGCTGCGGCACCTTCCGGACCATCCGCAACACCCGTAACAGCCGTCGACCTGTGCCGAGCGCCTCAGAAGCTACGGTCCAGTGACATGATCGCGGCGACATCCTCGGCGTCCCCCGCGGCCTCGATCCGCACGGCGTTTCTCCCGAACGCGTGCAGGGCCAATTCGGCAGGTTCACCTCGGAGAACGACCTGTCGGGGCCCGGCGTTGCGCACCGTCGCCTGCTCACCCGACGGACGTTCGAGCACCACCGTGACAGGCGCGCGGCGATAGCCGAGCCGTCCCACCTTGCGTGCAAGACCCCACAGGGCGTCCTGGCGCGCTGTGGGGAGAATCCGCGGCTCCCACCCTTCGTGGGCACGGCGCACGTCCTCGTGATGGACGAACATCTCGCCCAGATTCACCTGAGCGTCGACCCAGTACATCGGCGACCACCGCGGAGGACCGGTCCGGACCTCGTCGAGCAGCCGGCTCCACGGGCGCGTCGCCGTCTCGTTCTGGACCCGCTCGGTGTAACCGGCGAGACGGCTGACGAGGATTCCCGGGGCCGCGTCGAGCCGCCGTTCACGGACGACGAGGTGGGCCGCGAGATCCCGGTTGGTCCAGTCCCCACAGAGCGTGGGCGCATCCGGGCCGAACTCGGCCATCGAGTCGACCAGGGCAAGGCGTTCATCTCGGGCGAAGGTCACCCGAACGAATCTACCTGCCGCGGAACTATTTGCCGTCGAACGACGGCACCGCGATCACGGTGGGCACGATCATCGGCCGGCGACGGTACTTGTCCGCAACCCACTTACCCACCACCCGCCGGATCGCCTGAGCGATCCGATGCGCGTCGTTGATGCCCTCCGTGGCCAGGCGCGCGAGTTCCGCCTCGACCAGCTGGGCGGCATCCTTGAGGGCGGTCGGGTCGTCGGAGAATCCGCGCCCGGACACCTCCGGGGTGCTGACGGCGCGGCCGGTGTGGTCGTCGATCACCACGTTGATCGCAATGAACCCGCCCTCCCCGAGAACCAATCGATCCGACAGCGTGGAGTCGCCGACATCACCGACGGACAGTCCGTCGACGTAGACGTGTCCTACCGGCACCTGCCCGACGATTTCGGCGAGACCGTCCACCATGTCGACCACCACGCCGTCCTCGGCGAGCACGATGCGTTCTTCCGGAACGCCGGTGGCCTTGGCCAGCGCGGCGTTGGCGCGCAGGTGCCGCCATTCGCCGTGCACCGGCATGGCATTGGTGGGCCGGACCGCGTTGTACAGGTAGAGCAGCTCACCCGCCGACGCGTGACCGGAGACGTGCACCTTGGCGCTCTGCTGCGTGACCACGGTGGCGCCGCGCTTGGCGAGGCCGTTCACCACCGCGAAGACGGAATTCTCGTTGCCCGGAATCAGTGACGAGGCGAGGACCACCAGGTCGTTGGCCCGGACATTGATCTGCCGGTGTTCACCGCGCGCCATCCGCGACAACGCCGACAGCGGTTCACCCTGAGAGCCGGTGGAGATGAGAACGAGGCGATCGTCGGGCAGGTTCGCCGCGGTGTCGATGTCGACCACCAGACCGTCGGGCACGCTCAGGTAGCCGAGATCCTGTGCGATCTGCATGTTGCGGACCATGGACCGGCCCACGAACGCAACCCTGCGGTTGTAGCGGTGCGCCACGTCGACGACCTGCTGGATGCGGTGGACGTGGCTGGCGAACGACGCCACGATCACACGTTGCTTCGCCTTACCGATGACGTTGTCGAGCACGCCGCCGATCTCACGTTCCGGTGTGACGAATCCCGGCACCTCGGCGTTGGTCGAGTCGACCAGGAACAGGTCCACGCCTTCGTCGCCGAGACGCGAGAAGCCGGCGAGGTCGGTGAGCCTGCCGTCGAGCGGAAGCTGGTCGAGTTTGATGTCACCGGTGTGCAGCACGACTCCGGCGTCCGTCCTGATGGCGACCGCGATCGCGTCCGGGATGGAGTGGTTGACCGCGAAGTACTCACACTCGAACGGGCCGTGTGCCGTGCGCTGGCCTTCCGTCACCTCGACGAGGTTGGGTCGCTGACGATGTTCCCGGCACTTGGCTGCGACGAGCGCGAGCGTAAATCGGGAGCCGATGACCGGCAGATCCGGCCGGAGGCGGAGCAGGAACGGGATCGCGCCGATGTGATCCTCGTGACCGTGGGTGAGGACGACGGCCTCGACATCGGCCATGCGATCCTCGATGTGCCGGAAGTCCGGCAGGATCAGATCGACACCAGGCTGCTGGTCCTCGGGAAACAGCACGCCGCAGTCGACGATGAGCAGTTTGCCCTGATGCTCGAAGACGGTCATGTTCCGGCCGATTTCACCGATGCCCCCGAGGGCGACCACGCGCAGTCCCTTGAAGGGCGCCTTGGGCGGTGCACCGAGCCGCGCGGTCGGATCGGGAGTTGCCGCCCGGTTGTCCGGACGCTTGTTGCCGTTGCCACCGCGACGATAGCGCGAGGGCGACTTGCCGGTGGCGCCCGTCTTGGTGGATGCAGCCTTCACCGGCGCGGATTTCGCCTGCTTCGGCGCAGTGGGGGTCTCCGCGAGCGGGGGTTCCGATTTCGGTTGCTCCGTCGCCGGCGCCGACGGCTCTGACACGGGAGGTGCTGTGGGCTGCTCGGCCGGGCTGGGAGACGGCGGTCCGGCCTGGCGGCTTGCGCTGCGACGACGAGGGGGACGGGTCATGCGAGTACCCCCGCAGCGTGAAGGTCGGCGGCCAGGAGATCGAGCTGATCGTGGGTGGGTGCCACTTGAGGGAGCCTGGGTTCGCCCACGTCGAGACCTATCAATCGCAATCCTGCCTTTGACGCACTGACGCCGCCCAACCGCGCAACGGATCGGATGACCGGGATCAGGCTGAGGTTGATGGCACGCGCCCGGGCGATATCGCCGGCCGCGAATGCCGTGTGGAGTTCACGCAGCCGGGACGGCACGAGGTGCCCGATCACGCTGACGAAACCGGTGGCGCCGACCGCCAACCACGGCAGGTTCAGCGGATCATCGCCCGAGTAGAAGAGGAGGTCGGTGGTTCCGATCAATTCGGCGCCGGCGTTCAAGTCGCCCTTCGCGTCCTTGACCGCGACGATGCGCGGATGCTCGGCGAGGCGGCGGATCGTCTCGGTCTCGATGGGGACGACGGAGCGCGGCGGAATGTCGTAGAGCATCACCGGAAGGTCGGTGGCATCTGCGACGGCAGTGAAGTGGGCGTACAGACCCGCCTGCGGCGGACGCGAGTAGTACGGGGTGACGACGAGGAGTCCCTGCGCCCCGGCGCGGGCGGCGTCGCGCGCGAGTTCGACACTGTGGGCGGTGTCGTTACTTCCTGCGCCTGCGATGATCTTCGCCCGGTCGCCGACGGCGTCGATGACGGCGCGGAGCAGCTCGAGCTTCTCGTTCTCCGTGGTCGTCGGCGACTCACCGGTAGTACCGGCGAGCACGAGAGCGTCGCATCCATTGTCGACGAGGTACGCCGCGAGGCGGACACCCGCGTCGACGTCCAGCTTTCCGTCGGAGGTGAACGGCGTCACCATCGCAGTGGAAACGGTGCCGAACGGACGCTCGACGTGAGAAGCGGAATCACCGTAGGTCATGGTCAGAAGGCTACCCGGTGGCCCAGGTACTTTCGCACACCACTCACAGGTCGGCGGAAAACGTGCTCCGCGCCACTTCCGATCCGTCTCCCCAGTCGACGATCTCGAAGTCGCCGAACACATTAGGTGCCGCCTTCTGCAACTGCCTGAGGCATTCGACAGCAAGTCGCCGAATCTCGACGTCGGCGTGCTCGGTGGCCCGCATGGACACGAAGTGACGCCACGCGCGGTAGTTGCCGGTGACCACCACCCGGGTCTCGGTCGCGTTGGGCAGTACGGCACGGGCGGCCTGGCGGGCCTCCTTGTTCCGCACGGGAAGGCTCGAGGTCTCCGCGAGCTTGGCCTCGAGTGCTTCGAGCAGCTCGCCGTATGCCGCCCGGCTCGCGTCCGTCGCTGTGGCGAAGAGCGCCTCGAGCTCGGGATCACCGGCGATCGCGGGCGGCACGACCACGTTGGAGTCGTTCTCCCGCACGAACCGCTGCGACAACTGCGAGTAGGAGAAATGCCGGTGCCGAATCAGCTCGTGGGTGCATGAGCGGGAGATTCCGGTGATGTAAAAGGTGACGCTGCCGTGTTCCAGGACGGATTCGTGCCCGACTTCCAGGAGGTGGCGAAGATACCCGGCGTTGGTCGCCGTGCGGGGATTCGGCTTCGACCAGCTCTGATAGCAGGCGCGCCCCGCGAACTCGGCCAGCGCCTCCCCGCCGTCGGCGTCCGTCTCCCACGGGATGTCCTCCGGTGGAAAGAACTCCGTCTTCGCGACGAGCTGCACCCTGAGCGACACCGTCTGCGGCACTGCCTGATCCTCCTACCGGACCCGAGAACGGATCCATTCCTGATGCATAAACCCTAGTTGCGCCGTAATTCGGGCTCCGTGCGGGTGGGGGCGCCCATGCGGCGGTCGCTGCCACGCCTCGACCGACACCCTTGACCGACGTCACCGATGACGTCATGCTGGCGTCATGAACCTCGACAGTTACGTCGCCCGGCTGCGCGACGACCTCACGGCAGCCGCAGCCCTCGGCGACGACCGGACCCGGGACACCGCGGCGGCGCTCGCGGCAGCCGTCGAACCGGCGACCCGGCTCCTCCTGCTGTCCGCACTCACCGAATTCGCTGGTGAGGTGTCTTCTGCCCTCGAGAGCCGCACCGTGAAGGTGCGACTGGAGGGTACCGAGGTCGGGGTCGACATTGCCCGCACCACCGCAAGCGCCGCAGGAGCCGAGGACAAGAACACCACCACCGCCGAAGACATCAGCGCCGCCTTCGATGACGCCACAGGTGACATCAGCCGCGTCACTCTGCGGCTGATGGATCAGATCAAGTCGAAGGCAGAGGAGGCCGCGTCACAGAACGGAGTATCGCTGAACTCGTGGGTGTCCCAGGCAGTGCAGGGCGCGCTCAAAGACCATATGCGCCGGAACCTCGGCAACAATTTCTGAAGCGCGGCCGTACTCCCTCCACTCCCCCGGCACCGACGGTGTTCTAATTACGTCGCAACAGCCACACGGTGAGAGTCGCCACGGGCTCGAAGGAGCGAAAAATATGGCCGTTTCCGGCGTCAAAGAGTTCGAGATCAAGGCCGATCCGGCCACGGTGATGGCCGCGATCGCCGCGGTGGATCGGCTGCCCGAGTGGTCGTCTGCTCACAAGTCGGTGACCATCGAAAGCACCCACGACGACGGCCGGCCCCACCGTGTTCGGATGAACGTCTCCATTCTCGGCATCAGCGACGAGCAGGTGGTCGACTACACCTTCGAGGGTGACGACACCGTGTCGTGGCACCTCGTCGAGAGCGGTCAGCAAAATGCGCAGGACGGCTCGTATGTTCTGACCGAATCAGGCTCCGGCACCAAGGTGACTTTCGAGCTGACGGTCGATCCGAAGATCCCGTTGCCCGGTTTCCTCGTGAAGAAGGCGCAGAAGACTGCACTGGAGACGGCCAGCAAGGGTCTCACCAAGTTCGTCGAAAGCCTGTAGTGATCACACTTCTCGCGGTCGCTTCGCCGCGGCCGCGAGAAGTGGGGCGAGATCTCCGCGCTTGTCTACCGTGACTTCGCCCAGCTCGAGCCACTCCGCCATCCGGTACAGCTCGGACAGCAGCGGCTCCACCACCCGCTCGGGACGCGCTCCCGCTTCGACGAAGGCCGACCGCACCTCGAGGGCTCCCCTCGCTCGGTCGGCTTTCACATCGACTCGGGCTACCAACTCGCCGTCGAGTAGGAACGGAAAGACGTAGTATCCGTGCACCCGCTTGTGCGCGGGAGTGTAGATCTCGAGGCGATACCGGAAGTCGAACATCCGCTCCGTCCGCGGTCGGAAAAATACAAGCGGATCGAACGGACACAACAACGCGGCGCCCTCTACCCGCCGCGGCGTCCGGACGTCGCGATGCATGTACGCCGGAACGTCCCAGCCTCGCACGGTGACGGCGTGGAGCACACCGTCCTCGACGAGGTCCTCGACTGCGGGCTTGATCTGCGCCGGCGACAGCCGGTAGTAGTCGCGCAGGTCCGACTCCGTCGCTACTCCCAGTGCCCGTGCGGACCGGCCGACGAGTCGCCGGATCGACTCCTCCTCCGAATACTCCTGCGCAAGAATACTTTCGGGCAGCACTCGGTCGGTGAGATCGTAGTGACGGGTGAACGCGACTCGTTTGTCGACCGCGAGGGCCCCGGCGGCGAACAACTGCTCGCATACGACCTTGGTGTCGCTGCGATCCCACCACGGCCCTTTGCGATCGGGCCGGTCGACCTCGAGGTGCTTCTCCACGTCGCGGGCGCTGCTGGGACCCACCGCCCGGATCACGTCGAGCACATCGGCGGCGAGGGTGGGATTGCGGTCGAGCACCCGGGCCTCGCCTGCCCACCTGCCGTGCCGGTAGCGGTGCATACGCCACCGGAACAACGGCCAGTCCTCGACCGGGATGAACGCCGCCTCGTGCGCCCAGTACTCCGCAAGCATGCGCGGCGTGCGGGCACGGTGCGACCACGCCGCCGAGTCGAGCAGTCCCCGGTCGTAGACGCCGATTCTGCTGAACAGCGGAACGTAGTGGGCCCGAGCCGCCACCGACACCGAATCGATCTGGAACAACCGGATCCGGTCGAGAACCGAGCGGATGTGCCGTCGGGTGGGGATACCCGTCGGCCTGGCCTCGGCAAATCCCTGCGCCCACAATGCCGACTTTCTGGCCGCGGCGGCGGTCATCTCACGCATGACCGCATCCTGTCACCAGGTGCCGACAGTATGAGGCAGGATCGCGGATTAAAACGCCCCAGCGGGCGTCAGATGCCCTCGGCGAGAACCACTGCCACCGTCGCACCGAGTTCGTAACAACGCTCACGTGCTGCCGCGTCGACCGCGCCGGTAAGTTCGAGAGCTTCGGCGGCCTGCGTGAGTGCGAGGCCGGTCACGATCTTCTGTACCGACGTGACCGCGCCGGCCGTGTCGTTGTTGCCGTGTACCCACAGACCGTAGGGGCGGCCCGCGACCGCGTCGAGACAGGGGTAGTACACGGTGTCGAAGAAGTGCTTGAGGGCTCCCGACATGTAACCGAAGTTGGCGGACGTCCCGAACAGGAAGCCGTCGGCGGCGAGAACGTCGGGCACGGTGGCGCCGAGCGCGGGTATCGACCGCACCTCGACGCCCTCGATGTCGGGGTCCCGGGCACCCTTCAGCACCGCTTCGAGGCACTCGCGGGTGACCGGCGACGGGGTGTGGTGGACGACGAGGAGTGATGGCACAGTCGTCAGCGTACGACCGGTTCCGGCACTACTGCCCCGCCCCGCTCTCGCGTTCGAGACGTTCGAGTTCCACGGCCCGCTTCATCGTCTCCCGGGCGCGGCCGCGGTCGCCGGCGTAGTCGTAGGCGCGGGCGAGCCGGTACGAACTCCGCCAGTTGTCGGGGTCCGCCTCCCATTCCGCCTTGACCTGCTGGAAGAGGGCGTCGGCAGCGTCGCGGTCTATTCGTCCGGACGGACGCTTCGGCAGATTCGTGACGTCCAGTTCGAGACCCTCGTCGCCGATGCGACGGGCGAGTTTCTGATGTTGCAGGCCGGCCCGGAGTGTCGCGTAGACGATCCACGCACCGAGGAACGGAAGGATGAGAACACCGACGCCGAGCCCGACCGCGGCGACCCCGCCGTCCTGGATCAGGGCGATCCCACGCTGACCGAGCAGCACGAAATAGAACACGAGCGCGGCGACAAGCAACGCGATCGTGACGACCGTCTTGGTCGACTCGTTACTCTTCACAGGTCGAGGAGCGGGTCGATACCCACGGTGAGGCCGGGGCGGGACGCGATCTGCCGCACCCCGAGGAGTACGCCGGGAGCGAAGGAATTGCGGTCGATCGAGTCGTGCCGGATGGTCAGCGTCTCCCCCTGTGTTCCCAGGATGACCTCCTGATGCGCGACGAGCCCGGCGAGCCGGACGGAGTGCACCCGGACACCGTCCACGTCGGCGCCACGGGCACCGTCGAGTTCGGTGGTGGTGGCGTCCGGACTGAGGCCCAGGCCCGCCTTGCGACGCGCCTCGGAGATGAGCGCCGCGGTCCGGTAGGCGGTGCCGGACGGTGCGTCCGCCTTGTTGGGGTGATGCAGTTCGATGACCTCGACGGAGTCGAAGAAGCGCGCGGCGGCCTCGGCGAACCGCATCGACAGAACGGCTCCGATTGCAAAGTTGGGAGCGATGAGGACCCCCACCGAGGGCTGATCGGCCAGCCACGACCGCACCGTGGCGAGGCGGGTGTCATCGAAGCCCGTGGTTCCCACCACTGCGTGAATGCCATTGGCAACGAGGAAGTTCAGGTTGTCCATCACCACATCGGGGTGCGTGAAGTCGACGACAACCTGAGTACCGGACTCGGTGAACGACTCCAACCGGTCGCCGTGATCGACCTCCGCCACGAGCTCGAGGTCCGACGCCTGCTCCACCGCCTCGCAGATCGCTCGGCCGACCTTGCCCTTGGCTCCGAGAACTCCGACCCTGATGGGTGCTGCTGCGCTCACTTCTCCACGCTCCGTCCAGTCACATCGATTCGCCCGAAAGCCTACGCAACCACCGGGTGACGGCCGAAGTGCAGGGGCCGACCGGGAGATCTTCCTCTCCTCACCCGTATCTTCCACACCCGTAGCCGGGTGCGATCAATCGAAGACGATGATCTGGCGGATCGCGCGGCCCTCGGCGAGTTCGTCCATGCCGTGGTTGATCTGGTCGAGTGAGATGCGGGACGAAATCAGCTTCTCCACGGGCAGCTTTCCCGAACGCCACAGATCCTCGTAGACGGGGATGTCCCGCGCGGGAACAGCCGATCCGAGGTAGCTGCCGATGATTGTGCGGGCCTCGGCCACCAGGGTCAACGGCGAGATCGACGAGCGCGCCTGTGGGGACGGCAGCCCGACGGTGATGGTTTTTCCGCCGGGGGCGGTGGCGGACACGGCCGATTCGAAGGCTCGCGCATTGCCGGCGGCCTCGATCACGATGGGCGCCCGTATGCCGGCCTCCACCAGTTCGGCAGGCGTGTATACCGCCGTCGCACCCAGTTCGAGTGCGGCCTGGAGCTTTTCCGGCACCGAGTCGACCCCGATGACCTCGCCGGCACCCCGCGAGACGGCGGTGAGAATCGCGGCCATTCCGACCCCACCGAGGCCGACCACCATGACGGCCTGACCGGGGCGCGGATTGCCGGCGTTGAGAACGGCTCCGCCTCCGGTGAGAACAGCGCATCCGAGTACCGCGGCCACATCGGCGGGCACGTCGTCACCGACAGGAACGACAGAATGGCGGTTGACCACGGCATGCGTGGCGAAACCGGACACTCCGAGGTGGTGGTGCACCGACTCGTCGCCCCGATGCAGACGCGAGCCCCCGTCGAGCAGGGTTCCGTCGTTGTTGGCTTTCGTACCCGGCACGCACGGCATCTGGCCGTCGGTGGCGCAGCCCTCGCACTGGCCACAGCGCGGCAGGAATGTCATGACGACCCGTTGTCCGACGCTGAGGTCGTCCACGCCCGCGCCGAGTTGCTCGACACGCCCGGCCGCCTCATGACCGAGCAGCATCGGAACCGGCCGGACCCGATTGCCGTCGACGACGGACAGGTCCGAATGGCACAGTCCCGCAGCCTCGATCCGGACCAGAATTTCGCCCGGACCCGGCTCGTCCAGTTCGAGTTCGGCGATAGAGATGGGCGCGGACTCCGCGAAGGGTCGTGTTCGGCCGATCTCTTCGAGCACTGCTCCGCGAATCTTCATCTCGCACGCCTCCTGTTGTCGGGGGTAGCTCGTTACCGGACGATGCCACGCACCGACGCGGGCAAATCACGTTTGCGTCGATACGGCCCTACGACGGCGGCGCCGAAGGGGCGCTGCAACAGCACCCTCGCCACGTCGCGAACCTCGTCGGTGGTGACCGCATCGATCTTCGCCAAGGTTTCGGCGATGCTGCGATGGTTGCCGTAGTTCAGTTCGCTCTTGCCGATGCGGTGCATCCGCGATCCCGAATCCTCCAGGCCGAGAACCAGACCCCCGCGCAGAGACCCCTTCGCGCGGGCACATTCAGCGTCTGTGATGCCGTCGGCGGCGACGGTGGACAGCACCTCTCGGATGACCGTGGCGACCTCGCCGAGGTTCTCGGGCTGGCAGCCCGCATAGACCGAGAACGCACCGGTGTCGGCGAACGTATCGACGCCGGAGTACACGGAATACGCGAGCCCGCGGATTTCGCGCACCTCTTGGAAGAGACGGGAACTGAGCCCGCCCCCGACGGCGGCATTGAGCACCGACAGCGCCCACCGATGCGACTCGTGCCTGCCGAAGGCCCGAACGCCGAGGGAGAGATGGACCTGTTCGCTGTCGCGGTTGGTGAGGCTCAGCGTGGGCGCTGTCCGCAGCCGCAACGCACCGGCGCGGCGAGGCGCGGGCTCGGCCGCCTCCTCGAGATGACCGGCGAACGCCCGGCGCACCATCTCCACCGTGTGCTCGTGGTCGACGTTCCCGGCCACCGCCACCACCATCCGCGGCGGTGTGTACCGGCGAACGTGGAACGAGTGCAGCTGGGTGCGAGTCATCGATTCGATCGACTCGACACTGCCGATCACGGGACGGCCGACGGGGTGGTCGCCGTACAGGGCCGTCAGGAAGGCATCGCCGAGCAAATCTTCGGGGTCGTCGTCACGCATCGCGATTTCCTCGAGGACCACCTGGCGCTCCACGTCGACATCCGAGGAACGGCAGCGGCCTCGAAGCACCACATCGCTTACCAGGTCGACTGCCAGGGGCAGATCTTCATCCAGCACGTGCGCGTAGAAACAGGTGTGTTCCTTCGAGGTGAAGGCATTGAGTTCGCCTCCTACACCGTCCATCACCTGGGCGATGTCGAGGGCACTGCGTGACGGAGTGGCCTTGAAAAGCAAATGCTCGAGGAAGTGCGCGGCGCCCGCGACCGTGGGCTGCTCATCACGGGATCCCACACCGACCCAGACACCGACGGATGCGGAACGCACGCCGGGAACGTATTCGGTGACAACCCGGAGACCGCCGGGAAGCACGGTGCGCTCGACACCGGGATCCGGTTCACGCAGGGTCGACGCTGCAATGGGGGCCGCGACGCGGCGGCGATCGATCTTGGCCATGTAGTGGTTCAGCGGTCCTCGAAAACTGGGCGACGTCGAACGGCAAACTTTACACGGAGACACCGACCGACCCGTTTCCGCCTCCGGCGGGATCACTCGTCGAAGCTACTCGGGCGTGAACCGGCTCTCGAGCCCACATCCGTGGCGGCCAGTACGACGATCCGCTCGATTCGCTGCCCAGGGAGAATCATCTCCCGCTCCTCCAGCATCCGCGCGCGGCCGGCGAGTGCTGGGCCGAACGGAACGTGTTCCGAGGCCACGACCTCGACCCGCAGACCCCGCTCCTCGAGCATGGTTCGCGACTTCTCCACACCGTTCAGGACAGACTGGACGAGGAGAAGAGTGCCGCCCGGAGCGAGGAGATCCGGGACCGCGACGCAGAGGCGGTCGAGGACGGCGCGCCCGTCGATTCCCGCATCCCAGGCCAGCCCGAGAACGCGCCCGCGACCGCGACCGCGGACAGAGTCGTCCGACGCCGGCGAGTACGGCGGATTCGCCACCACCACATCGAAGCGCAGCGTCCGCACCGGGTCGACGAGATCGCCCCGCACCACCCGCACGGTCCGGCGGTTCAGCTTGGAATTGAGCCAAGTGCTGATCACGGCGCGGCGAGACACGTCGACGGCGGTGACCCATCCCGCGCCACCTTCACAGGCGGCCACACTCAATGCGCCGGTGCCACAGCATAAATCGAGCACACGCGTGCCCGGCCCGAGCTCTCGTCCGGCAAGTACCTCGGCGAGCAACCAGGTGTCCCGCTGAGGCCGATAGACCCCGGGCAGGCGAAACAACATGACCGGCTCCCTCCCACGCCGTTGATGACCAGCGTGGGAGCGACCCACAGTTACATGCAACTCGACGGGCCGCATTTCATCCGGTGTTCACGTCGGATCCCGTCCGAGCCGGCTGAAGGCGTCGCGAATCGGGTATATGACGGGGGTGCCCCGTTCCTTTTCCGCCGATTCTCCCGCGCCGGCCGACGCGATTTGGTCCCTGCTGTCACGGCCGTCACGGTGGCCAGAATGGGCTCCGCACATTCGCGGTGCCTGGGCTCTGGGATCTCCGGAGGTGCAGTGCGGGCGCTGCGGGGCAGCACGGGTGCTGTGGTTGATTCCGGTTCCGGTGGTCATCTCCGCCAAGACGCCCGGTCGGTCCTGGACCTGGCGGGTGGGTCCCATGGACCTCGAGCACTCCGTCGAACCCCTCGGTTCCGGCTCGCGCATCACGATGACGCTGTCGGCGCCCGGGCCGGTGGAGCCGGTGCTGGCCGCCACCTACGGGCCGGTCATCGCCCTTCTCGTTCGGCGGCTCGCCCGCGTCGCCGGCGCGGCACCCGCCACCTGACAGTGGTCCCGAATACGCGAGCGGCCCCGCACGAGTAACGTGCGGGGCCGCTCGGCAGGAGCCGGGAGAGACCTACTTCTCGGCTGCCTGCTCTTCGTCCTGCTCGGTGGCCGGCGCAGCGCCGTCCTCCTCGACCGGGATCAGCGAGATCTTGCCGCGGTTGTCGATGTCGGCGATCTCGACCCTCAACTTGGAGCCGACGCTCACGACGTCCTCGACCTTGGCAATGCGCTTGCCGGAGCCCAGCTTCGAGATGTGCACCAGCCCGTCGCGGCCGGGGAGGAGCGACACGAACGCACCGAAGGCGGTGGTCTTGACGACCGTGCCCAGGAAGCGCTCGCCGACCTTCGGCAGCTGCGGGTTGGCGATGGCGTTGATCATGTCGATCGCGGCCTGCGCGGACGGGCCGTCCGTCGCACCGACGAACACGGTGCCGTCATCTTCGATGGAGATGTTGGCGCCGGTCTGCTCGGTGATCGAGTTGATCATCTTGCCCTTGGGGCCGATGACCTCGCCGATCTTGTCGACGGGCACCTTGATGGCCGTCACCCGCGGAGCGAACGGGCTCATTTCGTCCGGAGTGTCGATGGCCTCGGCCATGACGTCGAGGATCGTCGCACGCGCATCCTTGGCCTGCGACAACGCGCCGGCGAGGACCTTCGACGGGATGCCGTCGAGCTTCGTGTCGAGCTGGAGGGCCGTCACGAAGTCCTTGGTGCCCGCGACCTTGAAGTCCATGTCACCGAAAGCGTCTTCGGCACCGAGGATGTCGGTGAGGGCCACGTAGCGGGTCTCCCCGTCGACCTGGTCGGACACCAGACCCATGGCGATACCGGCAACCGGAGCCTTCAGCGGCACACCGGCGTTGAGCAGCGCGAGCGTCGACGCACACACCGAACCCATCGAAGTGGAACCGTTGGAGCTGAGGGCCTCCGACACCTGGCGGATGGCGTAGGGGAACTCCTCGACGCTCGGCAGTACAGGCATGAGTGCCCGCTCGGCCAACGCGCCGTGTCCGATCTCGCGGCGCTTCGGCGAACCGACACGACCGGTCTCTCCGGTGGAGTACGGCGGGAAGTTGTAGTGGTGCATGTACCGCTTGGTGGTCTCGGGCCCGAGGCTGTCGACCTGCTGCGCCATCTTCACCATGTCGAGGGTGGTGACGCCCAGGATCTGGGTTTCGCCACGCTCGAACAGCGCGGAACCGTGTGCCCGCGGCACGAGGGCGACCTCGGCGGAGAGCGAACGGATGTCCGTGATTCCACGACCGTCGATGCGGAACTGGTCGCGCAGGATGCGCTGACGTACCAGCTTCTTGGTCAGCGAACGGAACGCTGCGCCGAGTTCCTTCTCACGTCCCTCGAACTTGGGTGCAACCTGCTCGAGCACCTCGACCTTGACCTCGTCGGTCTTGTCGTCGCGCTCCTGCTTGCCGGCAATGGTGAGTGCGGCACTCAGCTTCTCGGCGGCGGCCTCTTCGACCGCGGCGAACACGTCGTCCTGGTACGCCGGGAAGACGGGGAACTCGCCGGTGGGCTTCGACGCCTTCGCCGCGAGCTGCTGCTGAGCGGTGCACAGCCGCGCGATGAACGGCTTGGCCGCCTCGAGGCCCTCGGCCACGATCGCCTCGGTCGGTGCCTGAGCGCCATCCGCGATCAGGGAGATCACGTTGTCGGTGGCCTCCGCCTCGACCATCATGATCGCGACATCGGCGTCGTCACCGGAACCGGAGACGATGCGGCCGGCAACGACCATGTCGAAGACTGCGTTCTCGAGCTGCTCGACCGTCGGGAATGCCACCCACTGGCCGGCCTTGTTCTCCGCCGAGGTGATGAGCGCTACACGCACACCACCGACAGGACCGGAGAACGGCAGGCCGGCGATCTGGGTGGACGCCGACGCCGCGTTGATGGCGACCACGTCGTAGAGGTCCTGCGGGTTGAGGCTCATCACCGTGACGACGACCTGGATCTCGTTACGCAGGCCGTCGACGAACGACGGGCGCAACGGACGGTCGATCAGGCGGCAGGTGAGGATGGCGTCCGTGGAGGGACGGCCCTCACGGCGGAAGAACGAGCCGGGAATGCGACCGGCCGCGTACATCCGCTCCTCGACGTCCACCGTCAGGGGGAAGAAGTCGAAGTGCTCTTTGGGGTGCTTGCTGGCGCTGGTGGCCGACAGCAACATGGTCTCGTCGTCGAGGTAGGCGACGACGGCGCCGGCGGCCTGCTGAGCGAGGCGGCCGGTCTCGAATCGAATGGTGCGGGTGCCGAAGGACCCGTTGTCGATCACGGCGGTGGATTCGAACACGCCCTCATCGATCTCTACTGCGGAGTTCTCTGTCATCTCTTCTTTTCACTTCCCTCTCGTCTTCGCCGTACCCGCGCGGGCGTTCTCACCCTCCTGGCGAGAACTGCGCACCTGAGGGACATCCCCCTCTCGAGATCTCGGGATGTCGCTGTGCGGAGGCGGCCGTCGATCGAAGTCCCCCGGACCGTGTCCGGACGACCACTACCGAAGACCGACACCACATTCTCGGGTGCATACGGTAGTGCTGCCCTACGGCAGCGAACGCCGATAGCCAGCGAGGCCCAGTCTAAGCAAGGCCACGCCGGCTACCGGAGTGATTGGCGATCGAATGATCGCCGTGCCACGAAACTCAGCGACGCAGGCCGAGACGCTCGATCAGCGAGCGGTAACGCTCGATGTCGACCTTCTGGACATACTTGAGCAGACGACGACGGCGTCCGACCAGCAGCAACAGGCCGCGGCGGGAGTGGTGGTCGTGCTTGTGCGTCTTGAGGTGTTCGGTGAGATCGACGATGCGCTTGGTGAGCATGGCCACCTGCGCCTCCGGCGAACCGGTGTCGGTCTCGTGCAGGCCGTACTCGCCCAGAACCTGCTTTTTCTGTTCGGTGGTCAATGCCACTGTTTTCACTCCTGGTAATGACGTTCGCGTGAAAGGATCGATATTCGACGCGGCCACCGCGAACCGCAGCGCACGCCAGCGGACTACTTTACCAGCTGAAATGCGGCTCGATTACGTTGCGCCGTCCAAGGCGGACAGGATCTCGCGTGACCGCTCCGCGTCGCGCCCCATCGCGACGATCAAATCGTCGACAGAGTCGAATTTTTCCATCCCTCGCAACCGCTCGACCAGATCGACAGCGACGTGCTGGCCGTAGAGGTCGGCCTCACGATCGAGAACGAAGGCCTCCACCGTACGGGTGCGGCCCGAGAACGTGGGGTTGGTGCCGACCGACACGGCCGCCATGTAGCGCTCCCCCGAGGTGACCGTACCCAGATCGACGCCGTGCCCGAGCACGGTGAACCAGGCCGCGTAAACCCCGTCCGCGGGGATGGCCGCGTACATCGGAGGCGCGACATTGGCCGTCGGATAACCGAGCTGACGCCCGCGACCGTCCCCGTGGACGACTACCCCCTCCACCCGGTGGGGCCTGCCCAGCGCCTCCGTTGCGGCGGCCATGTCGCCTGCGTCCACGCACGAACGGATGTAGGTGGAGGAGAAGGTGACGGCGTGCTCGGCGAGCAGCGTGACGCCGTCGACCGCGAACCCGAACCGGTCGCCGATCTGACGGAGCAGGTCGACGTTGCCGGCGGCCTTCTTGCCGAAGGTGAAGTTCTCACCGACGACGACCTCGGCCACGTGCAGACGCTCCACGAGAATTTCGTGGGCATACCGCTCCGGCGTCAGCTTCATGAATTCGGCGGTGAACGGCATGACGCAGAACACGTCGATCCCGAGGTCTTCCGCGAGTTCGGCGCGGCGGGCCAGCGTCGTCAACTGGGCGGGATGACTGCCCGGGCGAACCACTTCCATGGGATGTGGGTCGAAAGTCATGAGCACGCTGGGTATTCCACGCTTGCGTGCAGCCGACACCGCCCGGCTGATCAGTTGGGCGTGACCTCGGTGCACGCCATCGAATACGCCGATCGTGAGTACACAACGACCCCAGTCGGCAGGAACCTCGTCGAGACCACGCCATCTCAGCACGACTGGCAGCCTACGGTGCGGCGCGCCGATGTTCATCTCCGGACCGGCCGGTCCCCCGGGATCGTGTAGGCGGACGTGCCGTCACCTCGCCGTTCTTCCCCCGCGAGTCCCCCTTCGAGGTGTGTCGATGTGTCTGTCCGGTAAGACTTGCCTAAGCTCGGGGCGTGGCCGGAAACAAGAATGACCAGATCGCGACCGAGGACACGGCATCGGAGACCGGCTCCTTGTCGGCTGTGGCGCAGGACTACCTCAAGGTCATCTGGACCACCGGAGAGTGGTCGCAGGAGCGAGTGTCCACCAAGTTGTTGTCCGAGAAGATCGGCGTGTCGGCGTCCACTGTGTCGGAGGCCATCAGGAAGCTGTCCGATCAGGGGCTGGTCGATCACGCCCGCTACGGTTCCATCGCACTCACCGAGGCGGGCAGGGTGGCCGCCATCGGAATGGTCCGTCGCCACCGGCTCATCGAAACGTATCTGGTGCGCGAACTGGGGTACGGCTGGGACGAGGTACACGACGAAGCGGAAATACTCGAGCACGCCGTGTCCGATCTCATGATCAACCGGATGGACGCCAAGCTGGGACACCCGGAGCGGGATCCCCACGGTGACCCCATCCCCACGGTCGACGGTTCGGTTCCGACACCCCCGGCCCGCCAGCTGAGTCACTTCGCGAACGGCGAAAGCGGCCGGATCGCACGGATCTCCGACTCGGACCCGGCCATGCT
Source organism: Rhodococcus sp. MSC1_016 (assembly GCF_023667485.2). NCBI lineage: Bacteria > Bacillati > Actinomycetota > Actinomycetes > Mycobacteriales > Nocardiaceae > Rhodococcus > Rhodococcus sp. MSC1_016. The sequence goes on along the minus strand of NZ_JAMOZI020000001.1, from coordinate 1,682,523 downwards.
GCGCTATTTCGATTCGGTCGGCGTGGCACTGGACGTCGAAGTGACGGTGCTCGAGCGACGCGACTATGCGGGGACGGTGTCGGTCCGGCTCGACGCCGGTCCGGACTCCGTCGAACTGGGCAACCCGGCGGCCCAGGCCATCTGGCTGGTGTGAGCTATCTCAGCGTCGCCGGACGAACCACCATCACCGAACTGGCACGCTTGCCGCGTTCCTGCAGCAGTGCGATGGTGGAGCCGCCCGGGTCTATGGCGGCGTACACACCCTTGATTCCGACCGGCTCGAGCCACCGGCCCTGACTGATCGACTCGGCCTCCGCAGCATCGACGAGTCGATGCGGGAACGCGGTCTGCGCTGCCGCGTCGATGTCGAGGCTGACCGCCGGCTCCTCGGCCAACTGTTCGAGGGTGCGGGCATGGTCCAGTGTGAAGGGCCCGACTCGCGTTCGCCGCAACCTTGTCAGGTGACCGCCCACCCCGAGCGCGGCGCCGAGATCGCGGGCGAGAGAACGAATGTAGGTGCCGGACGAACATTCCACCTCGACATCCAGATCGACGAACGTGCCCTCGTCGCGTCGCGCGACCACGTCGAAGCGGGACACCGTCACCGAGCGCGCCGCCAGTTCCACTTCCTCGCCCGCACGAATCCGGGCATGGGCGCGTTGCCCGTCGACCTTGATGGCACTGACGCTCGCAGGAACTTGCGAAATCTCGCCCGTGAGGAGCGCCACGTGTGCGGCGATCTCCTCGTCTCGCACAGCAGAAGCATCGGCCGACGCCAGAGTCTCGCCCTCGGCGTCGTCGGTGGCGGTCGACTGCCCCAACCGAATAGTCGCGGTGTACGCCTTCGTGGTCAACGCCAGAAGCCCGAGCATCTTCGTCGCCCGCTCCACGCCGAGGACGAGGACGCCCGTCGCCATGGGATCCAAAGTGCCCGCATGCCCGACCTTCCGGGTACCGAGGAGTTTGCGGCACCGCGCCACGACATCGTGGCTGGTGATCCCGGCGTCTTTGTCGACGATGAGCAGACCGGCACCGACGAGACCGGAGGAAGGCTTTTCACGCGCAGGCACGTGTTCCGATTCTGCCAGCCGGGCAATCGGCACTCTCACTGCACCGCAATTGTTGTGATGATGAGGCCGTCCGACACCATCCAGCGTCCGTCGAACGACGCCAGCGGCGGCCCGTCGAGGGTCTCCCCCGAGATGAGCAGATTTGAATGAAAGGTGCCCGTGCCGCCATCCGCGGCCTCGAAGGTGATGTGTGCGTCCTCGAAACCCAGCCATCTCCCGGTGAGGGGGAACCATGCCTTGTACGTCGCCTCCTTGGCACAGAACAGCAGCCGGTCCCAGTGCACCGAGTCGTCAGTCCCCGACAGCCACTTCCGTTCCACTTCGAGGCTCACCGCGTCGAGCACACCCTCGGGCAGAGCCTCGTGCGGCTCGGCGTCGATTCCGACGGACCGCACCTGCATCGCATACCCGAGCACGGCGCCGCGGTAGCCGTCACAGTGCGTCAGACTTCCGACGACGCCGCGAGGCCACACCGGCGAGCCTTTCTCTCCCCGGAGAATCGGGGCAGGGTCCACACCCAGCTTCGCCATGGCCAGTCGCGCGCAGTGCCGGGCGCTGGTGAATTCGCGGCGACGTTTCTCCACCGCCCGCCCGATCAGCGCCTCCTCCTGCGGATGCGGACGCAAACCCGGCGGGTCTTCGAAGAGCTCGGCAGACGCCACACCGGAGGGCAGGATCCTCTCGATCACAAAGTCCCCCTCGCCCGCATCTTCTCCACTTCCGCCTCCTGCTCGGGAGTCACCTTGAAGTGACCGCCCCACTTGTTGAGCGTCCCCGGCGGATACTCCGGCACCGGCATGATCTGGCGGAGCAGCTTCTCCGGAAGGCCACGCCGCTGCCACTCCCTCGGATAGCCGAGAGAGACCTCTTCGAACCGCACGCCGTCGTAGGAGGTGGTACGCGGAATGTGCAAGTGCCCGTACACCGCACAGACAGCGTTGTACCGGGTATGCCAGTCCGCCGTCATCTCGGTGCCGCACCACAACGAGAACTCCGGGTACCACAGCACCTGGGTCGGCTCACGCACGAGGGGAAAGTGGTTGATCAGCACCGTCCGGGTGCCGGCGGGCAGCGCATCGAGGCGCTCCTTCGTCGTCTCCACGCGGTGACGGCACCACGCATCCCGGGTGCCGTACGGCTCGCTCGACAGCAGGAACTCGTCCGTCGCTACCACGTTCTTCTCCCGCGCGATCGCGAGGCCCTCCTCCTTGGAGGTGGCTCCGGCGGGCAGAAACGTGTAGTCGTAGAGAAGGAACATTGGAACCAGCGTGACCGGGCCGTCCTCTGCCTCCCACACCGGGAACGGATCCTCGGGAGTGATGACGTCGATCTCGCGGCACATCGTGACCAGGTAGTCGTAGCGCGCGACACCGTGCATCTGGACCGGATCCTTGGCCGTCGTCCACAGCTCGTGATTGCCGGGCACCCAGATGACCTTGGCGAATCTGCTCCGAAGCAGCTTCAGGGCCCAGCGAATGTCGTCGGTCTTCTCGGAGACGTCACCCGCGACGATCAGCCAGTCGTCCGGAGAATCCGGGTAGATCTCCTCGGTGATCGGGCGATTTCCCCGGTGTCCGACATGGGTGTCGCTCACGGCCATCAACTTGGCTGCCACGTCCACTCCCCTTCCCGATCGCGTTTCCTTGTCGATCGCTCGTTGCACCGGTTTGCGTTTCACTCCGCGTCAGGCCTCGGGGTGCCTGGTTTGAAGGTCTGCACCGGTCACCGCCCAGCGGCCGGTGCCGACGCGCCAGACGACCGCGAGCATCCGAAGCACTATGAACACGGTCAACCCCGTCCAGATTCCCGCCAGACCCCAGTCGCGGAGCATCGACAGCCAGATCAAAGGCAGGAAGCCGACCAACGCGCAGGCCAGGGTGGCATTCCGGAGAAACACGACATCTCCCGCCCCGAGAAGCACACCGTCGAGAGCGAAGACCACTCCGGCCACGGGAATGATGGCAACGAAGAACCACCACACCACCGCCATGTCGTCCAGCACCGCAGTATCGGAGGTGAACAGGCCGGGTACGACACTGTGACCGAGCGCGAACATGAGCGCCAACGCCGACGCGAAGAGCGTGGACCACCGCGTGATACGCCACGACAGGCGGGTGGCCCCGCGGGCGTGCCCCGCGCCCAGTGCGGCACCCACCAAGGCCTGTGCGGCGATCGCGAGGGAATCCAGGGTGAGTGCGACCAGATTCCACAACTGCAGGACTACCTGATGTGCGGCGACAGCTGCGGCCCCGAACCGGGATGCGACTGCGGCTGCCGAGAGGAAACACGCCTGGAACGCGAGACTGCGGAGGATCAGGTCCCGGCCGAGGATCATCTGAGCCCGCATCACGCCCCACTGCGGACGCAGCGGCACTCGTTCGAATACCAGCGCACCGACGAAGAGACTGGCCGACACGGCCTGGCCGATCACATTCGCCACGGCCGAACCCTCGAGTCCGAGGAGCGGGGCGCCCCACAGTCCGTGTACGAGCAGCGGACACGCGATCGCCGACACGACGAGGCCCGCGATCACGAACCGTAAGGGCCGCACGGTGTTCTGCATGCCGCGCATCCAGCCATTGCCTGCCATCGCGATCAGGATCAACGGGGCGCCGAACACGGCGATGCGCAACCAACTCGCCGCCGCGTGCGCGATGTCGGAGCCGCCGGCGATCGCCGAAGTCACGGGACCGGCCAGCAGATGAACGAGCGCGACCACCGTCACGCCGATGATGAGCGCAAGCCACGTCGCCTGCACCCCCTCGCGGACGGCACCACGCTCGTCCCCGGCACCGTGCATCCGCGAAGCCCGGGCCGTGGTCCCGTAGGACAGAAACGTCAGCTGGGTGCTGACCTGCGCCAGGATCAGTCCGCCGACCGCAAGACCCGCAAGTGCCAGCGCACCGAGCCGTCCGACGACAGCGATGTCGAACAGTAGATAGATCGGTTCCGCGGCAAGCACCCCCAGCGCCGGGAGCGCAAGACCGAACACCGTGCGCGCAGCTACATCGCCCGAAACCTTCGTCCCAGCCGTTACATCGCCCGTGCTCTCCGAGACTTCCGCCAACAGACCCGAACCTCAGCCGAGCGACTCGACGAGTGACGCCACGATCTCGTCGACGGAGGTGACTGCGGTGTACCCGGCCGCGAACCGGTGTCCGCCGCCGCCGAGGTATCCGGCGACGAGCGAGACGTCCACGTCGGACTTGGAGCGCAGCGAGACCGACCAGGTGTCGTCTGCGGCCTCTTTCAGGACCGCGGCGACCTCGGCCTCCGATGTCGTGCGGACGATATCGATGACGCTTTCGATTTCTTCGGAGCGCAGACCCCGAACATCGGCCTGTCGGATGACGGCATAGACCAGACCACGGCCGCCTGCGGCGCCGGGAACGAATGTGGCTGATCCCAGCACCGTGGACAGCATCGGCAGCCAGCCGAAGGGATGGGTGTCGAGCAGTCGCCGGGCGATCCGGGCACCGTCTATACCGGTCGCGAGTAGCCGCTCGGCGAGGGTGTGGGTCCCGGGCTGGACCCAGCGGAACGAACCGGTGTCGGTCACGAGGCCGGCGTAGAGGCAGTGCGCGAGGTCGGCGTCGATCTCCACGCCCCACAAGTCGAACATCTGAGCCAGGACCGCAGTGGTCGATTCCGCCGACTCGTCCACCAGGTTCATCCGCCCGAACCGGGTGTTGGACCGATGGTGGTCGATGACGAGCGTCTCCGCCGCATCATGGAGGCGGCCCGCGAGCGTGCCGAGCCGCCCTGCACTGCCGCAGTCGACGGTGACCAGCAGATCGACGTTTCGATGCACCTGGTCCGCCGGCACCAGCAGGTGGGTGCCGGGCAGTTCGCGCATCGACTCGGGCAGTTCGTCCGGAGCAGCGAACGCCACCTGCACCGGGATACCTTTACGCTCGAGAACCAAACCGAGCGCAAGGCCGCTGCCGATGGTGTCGGCATCGGGCTGAACGTGACACAGAACCGTCACCGACGTCGCGTTCTCGAGTACGGCGACCGCCTGCGGCAGATACACCTCTTGGCGATCGAGATCAGACAGGGACGTCTCCTGAGTGTGGGTCATGTCGTCGGCGTCAGTCCGCCTGGCGGGAACCGGACGGCTCGTCGACATCCACGTCGTCCGAATCCTCGGTTCGTGGCTCCTTGTACGGGTCCGGGTCTCCGGCCGGGGACGCCGCGGCAGCGACACGGGCGACCTCGTCGTCCGCGGCACGAGCGCGGGCGAGGAGTTCTTCCATATGACGGGCAGTGTCCGGCACGGTGTCCGCGACGAACGTGAGCGTCGGCGTGAATCTCACGCCGGTGCCGGCACCGACCTTGGAGCGCAGAACACCCTTGGCCTTCTCCAGGCCTGCGGCCGCAGCAGCAAGATCAGGTTCCGACTCGAGGTCGGCGCCCATCACGGTGTAGTACACGGTCGCGTCGTGGAGGTCGGCCGTCACCTTGGTGTCGGTGATGGTCACGAACGCCAGGCGTGGGTCCTTGATTTCGTGATCGATTGCCGTCGCAACAATGGTGCCGATGCGCTTGGCGAGCTTGCGTGCCCGGGCGGGATCCACCATGACAATCAGACTCCTCTCCCTGGCCGCTCGATAAGTTTGTGGTCCTACTTTTGCTCTGTCTTTCTCATTCTGCACGCCGAGGCGTCGTGACGACCCGCCGGGCAGGGCATACCGAGTCAGTCCTCGGGCCCGAAAATTCTCCGCCGCACGGCGAGTAGTTGCAGCTCCGGCAGATCTGCAACATGCCGCTCGCAGGTGTCGAGCACTTCGTGTACGTGATCGACGGCCGAGCTCGCCATGGTGACGCCCAGCATCGACCGGCGGTACCGATCTTGTTCGCCGGTTTCCGCGGCGGACACACCGTAGCGACGCAGCTCCGCGAGAACCGGTTTGACCATTGCACGCTTCTCTTTCAGAGATCGCACGTCACCGAGCAAGATGTCGAGCTCGAGCGCACCGACGTACAACTTTCCTCCTTCGGGGAGACGTGCGCTTCTCCGGCCGAACCAGTCGGCCGGAGAAGCGCACGCCGGATAACGCTGCTACGTCACCCCACTCGAAAAGGGAGATCAGTCACGCGGCTTTTCCCGAAGCTCGTAGGCCTCGATGACGTCACCAACCTTGATGTCGGTGTAGGTGACCGTCAAACCGCACTCGTAACCCTCGCGTACCTCGACGACGTCGTCCTTCTCCCGCTTCAGCGAAGAGATGGTGACGGTCTCGGCGACAACCGTGTTGTCACGCAGCAGCCGGGCCTTTGCATTGCGACGGATGCTACCCGAGGTGACGAGGCAACCGGCAATGTTGCCGACCTTGGACGAGCGGAACATCGCGCGGATCTCCGCCTTGCCCAGCTCGACCTCTTCGTAGATCGGCTTGAGCATGCCCTTGAGGGCCTTCTCGACCTCGTCGATTGCCTGGTAGATCACCGAGTAGTACCGGATGTCGACGCCCTCGCGGTTCGCCAACTCGGTCGCCTTGCCCTCGGCGCGGACGTTGAACCCGATGATGATCGCGTTCGACGCAGCGGCCAGGTTGACGTTCGTCTCGGTGACGCCACCGACACCACGGTCGATGACGCGCAACTGCACCTCGTCGTCGATCTGGATGCCGTGCAGCGCCTCCTCGAGGGCCTCCACGGTTCCGGAGTTGTCACCCTTGAGGATGAGGTTGAGCTGCGACGTCTCCTTGAGGGCCGAATCGAGGTCCTCGAGGCTGATCCGCTTGCGGCTCTTCGCGGCCAGAGCGTTGCGCTTACGCGCATTGCGCCGGTCGGCGATCTGACGGGCGATGCGATCCTCGTCGACCACGAGCAGGTTGTCGCCTGCACCGGGGACCGACGTGAAACCGACCACCTGCACGGGACGTGAGGGCATTGCCTCGAGTACGTCCTCGCCGTGCTCGTCGACCATCCGGCGCACACGGCCGTAGGCGTCGCCGGCGACGATCGAGTCACCGACCCGCAACGTTCCACGCTGGATGAGCACGGTCGCGACGGGTCCGCGTCCACGGTCGAGGTGCGCCTCGATGGCGACACCCTGTGCGTCCATATCCGGGTTGGCCCGCAGGTCGAGGGCAGCGTCCGCCGTCAACAGCACGGCGTCGAGCAGTGCATCGATGTTGGTGCCCTGCTTCGCCGAGATGTCGACGAACATGGTGTCTCCGCCGTATTCCTCGGCCACCAGCCCGTACTCGGTGAGCTGCTGCCGGATCTTGTCCGGGTTCGCGCCTTCCTTGTCGATCTTGTTCACCGCGACCACGATCGGCACGTCGGCCGCCTGGGCGTGGTTGATCGCTTCCACCGTCTGCGGCATGACGCCGTCGTCGGCGGCGACGACCAGGATCGCGAGGTCGGTGGCCTTGGCACCACGAGCACGCATGGCCGTGAAGGCCTCGTGACCGGGGGTGTCGATGAACGTCACGAGACGCTCGTTGCCGTCGAGCTCGGTGAGCACCTGGTAGGCACCGATGTGCTGCGTGATACCGCCGGCCTCGCCCTCACGGACATTGGCCTTACGGATCGTGTCGAGCAGGCGGGTCTTACCGTGGTCGACGTGGCCCATGACGGTGACCACCGGCGGACGGGACATGAGGTCCTCTTCGCCGCCTTCGTCTTCACCGTAGGTGAGGTCGAAGCTGTCGAGCAGCTCACGGTCCTCGTCCTCCGGGCTGACGACCTGGACGACGTAGTTCATCTCGCCGCCGAGCAGCTCGAGGGTCTCGTCGTTGACGGACTGGGTAGCCGTCACCATCTCACCGAGGTTGAACAGTGCCTGCACGAGGGCAGCCGGGTTCGCGTCGATCTTCTCCGCGAAGTCCGAAAGCGAAGCACCGCGAGCGAGGCGAATGGTCTCGCCGTTGCCACGCGGCAACCGCACGCCACCGACGGCGGGCGCCTGCATGGAGTCGTATTCCTGGCGCTTCTGACGCTTGGACTTGCGACCACGACGCGGGGCGCCACCGGGGCGACCGAACGCGCCCGCTGCTGCACCGCGCTGACCGGGGCGTCCACCGCCACCGGGACGGCCGCGGAAACCACCTGCGGGTGCGCCGCCACCGGGAGCACCGGCACCGGCACCGGGGGCACCGCCACCGCGGTAGCCACCGCCGCCGCCTGCACCGCCGGGACGCCCACCGGGAGCGCCGCCGGGACGGCCGGGACGGCCACCACCGGGTGCGGGACGAGCCGAGCGTGCCGGCATCGCGCCGGGGTTCGGACGAGGAGGCATCGAACCGGGACTCGGACGAGGTCCGCCCTGACCGGGAGCCGGACGAGGACCGCCCTGACCCGGAGCCGGACGAGGACCGCCCTGACCCGGAGCCGGACGAGGTCCACCCTGACCCGGAGCCGGACGAGGTCCACCCTGACCCGGAGCCGGACGAGGACCGCCCTGACCCGGAGCCGGACGAGGAGCACCGGGACGCGGTGCGCCGGGAGCCGGACGCGGCGCCGGACGCTCGGCCGGAGCCGACGAGTACGGGTTGTTACCGACACGCGGAGGCTTGGGGCCCGGTCGCGGCCCACCCGGCTTTGCGCCGGTGGACGGGGCCGCGGACGCACTGGCGGCCGGAGCCGACGGCGCAGCGGGTGCCGGCGCGGCCGGAGCCGGGCGACCCGGCTTCGGCGCATTGCTGTTCGGTGCACTGCTTGTAGGTGCACTGCTGGTAGGAGCTGCCGGAGCCGCTGCTGCGGGCGCGGCCGGAGCCTGCGCCGCGGGCGTGGCTGCGGGAGCTGATGCAGCCGGCGCCGCCGGCGCGGGTGCTGCCGGAGCCGGAGCTGCCGGCTTGGGGCCGGGACGGGGTCCGCCCGGCTTGGCCGACGTCGTCGACGGTGCGCTCGGCGCCGGCGCGCCGGGTTTTGCCGCCGGGCGTGCCGCTGAATCGGGCGACGAAGACTTCGGGAACGACTCCCGCAGACGTCGGGCAACGGGCGCCTCCACTGTGGAGGACGCCGACTTCACGAACTCGCCCTGCTCCTTGAGCGTTGCGAGTAGTTCTTTACTTGTGACACCGAGTTCTTTAGCCAACTCGTGCACGCGGGCCTTGCCTGCCACTGCTCTCCTCACTGATGAGGTCGAGCAGGAGGCTCCCCTGAGAGGGGCCCGCACGACCTCGGGTTATCTCCGATGGACGATCATCGCTGGTGCTTCACGGTGTGCTCATGAGTGCTTGTGCCTGTTCTGTTCGAGAGGTACTGCTCTGCGTGTGCGTTCTGCTCGTACCCAATGTTCGATCTCTGACGTATCCACACTTCCGGTGACTCGCAGCGCTCTGCCGAAGGCTCGGCGTCGCTCTGCGAGACTCAGGCAAGCCTGATCGGGGTGCAGCCACGCACCTCGTCCGGGAAGCCTACGTCGTGGGTCGGGAACGAGTATATGGCCTTGCGGCCCACTCTCACTTACCACGACCCTGAGCAGATCGAGAGCCAGCGCGCGCTCTCGACATCCAATGCACGTCCGTACCGGCGAACCGGCACTGACGCGCGTGAAATCCGGGAGCTCATGCTGAACCATTGACCACTCTACCGCCGACTCGCCCCGATCTCCGCATTCCACGCTCAACGAGTGGTCGCGGCGGGTCCGTCGGCCGACTCCGGGGTGGGCGCCGCATCGCTGCGGATGTCGATCCGCCAACCGGTCAGGCGCGCAGCAAGACGGGCATTCTGCCCTTCCTTGCCGATCGCGAGGGACAGCTGGAAGTCGGGGACGACGACTCGCGCCGCGCGCGCATCCGGATCCACCACTGTGACGGAGACCACTTTCGACGGCGACAACGCGTTGCCGACGAACCGGGCGGGATCCTCGTCGAAGTCGATGATGTCGATCTTCTCGCCGGCGAGTTCACTCATCACGTTCCGCACGCGCTGGCCCATCGGGCCGATGCACGCCCCCTTCGCGTTGAGTCCGGAGACGCGCGACGCGACGGCGATCTTCGACCGGTGGCCCGCTTCCCGCGCCACGGCGATGATCTCCACCGACCCGTCCGCGATCTCCGGAACCTCGAGCGCGAACAACTTCCGGACGAGATTCGGGTGTGTCCGGGACAGGGTGATCTGTGGTCCGCGCTGCCCCCGCGACACCCCCACGACGTAGCACTTGAGACGCTCGCCGTGCTCGTAGGTCTCGCCGGGAACCTGCTCGGCGGGCGGTATCAGCCCCTCGGCACCGTTGGCCTCGCTGCCGATCCGCACGACGACCATGCCTCGGGAATTCGCCCGGGTGTCGCGCTGGATGACACCGCCGACGATCTCACCCTCGTGGGTGGAGTACTCACCGAAGCTCCGCTCGTGCTCGGCGTCACGCAGGCGCTGGAGGATGACCTGACGCGCGGTGGTCGCCGCGATGCGGCCGAAGCCCTCCGGGGTGTCGTCCCACTCCTCGCCGACCATGTTGCCGTCCGCGTCGACGTCGTGCGCCATCACGCGCACGATGCCGCTTTTCGTATCGACGTCGATCCGCGCATGATTCTTGTGGCCCTCGGTGTGCCGATAGGCCGTCAGCAGCGCCGTCTGGATCGTCGAGATGACGGTTTCGATCGAAATGCCTTTGTCAGCCTCGATGGCGCGCAACGCCGCAATGTCGATATTCACTTGTCCAACTCCTCTACTACTTCTTCCTCTTCCGATATATCGGAGTCGGACGGCGACACCCGACCCTCGGGTATTCCACCTGCGAGCTCCAACTCTCGCGGGTCCGGCTTGGAAAACTCCACCTGCACAATGGCTTTCTCGATGTCCGACACGGATACTCGGCGAACCTCCGGCCCGGAGCGCGACCCGATCACCACCTCGACTGCGTCGTCGTCCCACCGACCGATCCGGCCCACGACGGTCTCGTTCGGAAGGTCGATGCGCACCTTCCGGCCGCGGGCCCGGCGCCAGTGCCGCTCATGTGTGAGCGGCCGGTCGATACCGGGAGAGGTGACCTCGAGCGTGTACGGAGTCTCCCCGAAGTCGGGAACCGAGTCGAAGACCTCCGAGATCGTGTGACTCAGGCGCGCCACGGCATCGAGCTCGAGCCCGGCGTCGCTGTCCACCATGATCCGGACCGCGCTGTGCTTGCCCGCAAGGTTGACGGCAACGTCCTCCAAGTCGTAACCCTGGCTGTGCACCAGGTCGGAGATGAGCTCCGTCACCCTCTCCTTGGATGGAACCGGCATCGGGAAAGCTCCTCGTTTCAGTTGTCGTTCGTCGGGCGGGTCGTTCGTCGGGCGGGTCGTTCGTCGGAAGTCCGGGGCTGCAGCGTCACGTGCTGGGCGCACGCGGCACCGCTACCCGTTCCGACGGGTTCGGGCATCTAAGAGTAACGCCGATCGGAGGCTTCCGTGACCAGCACCGCTCGCCGATTCCCGGCTTCGCCACCCGACCTGGCACCATGGACCGGTGCTCACGCCCACCGCCTCCCGACCGCCGACGTTCGGCCCGGCCGTGTCCCGGCGCGCCGCTCTCCGGCTCGCAGCAGTCTCCGCCGTCGGTGCCACCGGTGTCGCTTTCCTGGCGGGGTGCACCGAGGACACGAACGACCGGGCAGAGGTCGATTCCCTCGTCGCCCAGTCGCAGCTGGCCCGACGTGATGCCGCAGGCGCTGCGGCCGCGATCGCACTGCACCCCGACCGCAGCGCCGCGCTCGACCTCGTCCGCGTCCAACGCACCGCGCACGCAGACGCGTTGGACGCCGAAATAGCTAGAGCTGCAGGAACTTATCCGGACGGAACGACGCCGACCACCTCGCCGTCCGCGTCCGCGGCACCGACCGCGCCGGCTCCCCCGCCGACATTGGATCAGCTACGCGCCGAACTCGCCGAGTCCCAGCGCAGTGCAGCTGATTCGGCGCGGACTCTGAGTGGCTACCGCGCCGGGCTGTCGGCGTCCATCAGCGCTGCGTGCGCCACCTACCTGGCGGTGGTGCTGTCGTGACCGCTCCTACCGAATCCGAGGGGCGGAGTCTCGCCGACGCACTCGCCGCCGAGCATGCCGCAGTATTCGCCTACGGGGTGGTCGCTGCATTCTCCAATCCGGTTCGTGCGGATCAGGTGGCTGCCGGCGCCGCGGGCCACCGTGCACGCCGCGACGCCCTGATCGACACGTTGACGGCCGCAGAGTTGACGGCCCCGGCCGCCGAGGCGGGTTATACCCTGCCGTTCCCGGTCACCGACCCTGTCTCGGCGGCCCAGCTCGCCGCACGAGTTGAAGCCGATACCGCTATCGCCTGGCGCGCTGTCGTCGAGCACGGCGAGACGGAGGACACCCGGTCGCTGGGGGTCGCCGGGCTGACGGAGTCGGCGATCCGGGAGGCGGGCTGGCGTCTCGCGCTCGGAACAAACCCCACGACAGCGGTCTTCCCCGGCCAACCGTAACCCCGCCCAGGTTCCCGACAACCCGGTTCCCGGCCACCGGGATGCGCACACCCACGCGGCTCGTTTCGGCCTAGCGTCTCAGCCAGGCCACTGGTGAACGAGAGGACGACGGCGTGGACGATCGCTCGATGGAACGGCGTCTGGACGATCTCGAGAGGGTCGAGGCCATCAAGGCGCTGAAGTACCGGTACTGGCGCGCCTGTGACGGTAAGGATCCGGACGCGTTCCGGGCCTGCTTCGTTTCGTCGGGCGCGTCGATCGACTTCGGCGTCCTCGGCCGGTTCGACGACGCTGACCGCATCACCCAGGTGTTCACGGACATCGCCCTACGGGAAGTGGACGGTCGGCCGGTCATCCTCGACATGCATCACGGCTTTCATCCCCACATCGAGTTGCACGGCGAGAGCGAGGCGTCCGGCGCGTGGACGCTGGCTTTCCGTCAAGTCGATCTGCTCCACGGTACGGAGACGGTGTCCTCCGGCGAGTACGACGACGACTATCGGGTCGAGAACGGTGAATGGCGAATGTCGCGGTGCCACTACAGCGTGAGATGGTCGATAACCCGTCCGCTCACTTCGGACACGGTGGTGGTGCAGTGACCGCCCGCGTTGCCCTGGTCACCGGGGCGAGCCGCGGCGTCGGCAAGGGTGTGGCCACGGCTCTGGGTGCGGCGGGATGGACGGTGTACCTGACCGGCCGGGGCCCCGCACCGGAAGGCAGCCCACTGGTTGCCGCTGCCGAGACGGTCTCCGACTCCGGCGGCACCGGAGTCGCCGTTGCGTGCGATCACCGGAACGACGACGAGGTGCGGACCCTGTTCCGGCGCATCGCCGACGAGCAGGGTGGCCGGCTCGACCTGCTGGTCAACAACGTGTGGGCGAGTCCGCCAGGGTTCGGGGGATTCAGCACTCCCTTCTGGGAACGTCCGCTCGACGACTGGGACTCCCTCATCGGCGTCGGATTGCGGGCCCACTACGTTGCGTCCGTGGAGGCTGCCCGGTTGATGGTTCCCCGGCGCCGCGGCCTGATCGCCAACATCTCGTCGTTCGGCACCCGGAGCCACCTTCATTCCGTCCTCTACGGCATGTCGAAGGCGGGGCTGGACAAGATGGCCAGTGACATGGCCGTCGAGCTGGCGCCGCACGACGTGCGGACGGTGTCCCTGTGGCCGGGGATCGTCCGGACGGAAATGATTCTCGCCAGCGGTGTCGACAGCATCGCGGGATTTCCTGTCGCGGACGCCGAGTCGCCGCAGTTCGTCGGCCAGGTGATCTGCGGGCTCGTCGACGATCCGTCCCTCTCCGACCGTAGCGGTCACACCTTCGTGACCGCGGAACTCGCGCGCGAGTACGGAATCACCGACACGAACGGCCGCACCCCGCCGTCCCACCGGGCGGCGTTCGGCGGCGGACCCGTCTTCTGAACCGCCGCTGTCGATGCGACCGACACCGCAAGCACCCCGCCGCACTTGATCTTGCTCAGCACACCCGCGGCGGGGCAGGATAGGAACGTGCCGAAGGGTTGTCGCCGTGGACCGAGACACTGAATCTCGTCTGAGCTATTCCGATCGGGAAGGTCACCACCACACCGTGGACCTTTCCCTGGAATCGCCGCGCGTCACCATCGGACGATCGCCGGGTTCCGACCTCCCCCTCACCGAAGACGATGAGGTGTCACGACTCCACGCGGTGGTCGAATGCGTGGGCTCGCACTGGACCATTCTCGACGACGGACTGTCCCGTAACGGCACCTTCGTCAACGGCGAACGCCTCGCCGGACGGCGGCGACTACGGCAGGGCGACAGCATCCGCATCGGTGCCACCCGAATCCGCTATCAGGAGTTCGGCGGCGGACCCGACGAGGCAACCCGGATGGGCACCGACATGCCCGACGTCCGGTCTCTCACGGAGACGCAGCGCGGCGTGCTCACGGCGTTGTGCCGGCCCTACAAGCACGGTGCCGCCTTCGCGAATCCGGCGTCGAATCAACAGATTGCCGAGGAGCTCTTCCTCAGCGTCGATGCGATCAAGACGCATTTGAGGACATTGTTCGCAAAGTTCGGGGTCGGGGATCTGCCGCAGAATCAGAAGCGCGTTCGCCTGGCGGAGCGGGCGATGCGCAGCGGCATCATCAACGAACGCGATCTCTGATCAGCCGACCGCCATCAGTTCACGGCCGGAGGCGGCGGGCACGGTGTGCGCAATCCGCTCGACGAGCCCGATGATCGCGGCTGCCACATCGGCCGCACGTTCGAGAATGACGGAGTGTCCCGCCCCGTCGACACTGACCAATTGCGATGCGGGCAGCAGCGACGCCATGGCAGCGGAGTGCTGGAACGGTGTGAGCATGTCCACCGAGCCGCAGAGGACCAACGACGGGATATGCGCGAGAGCCGCGAGGGAGGCGCGCTCGTCGAAGCCGAGCAGCGACTCGAGGAAGCTGGACATCGTCACCACGGAGGTCGTGTTGACCATGGCGGCCACCAGAGCGGCGAGCCGCGGGTCGACGGGCCGATTACGTACCTCCGCCGCTTTCGCCAGTGCAGTACCGACTGTCCGGCCGAGCTTTTTCGATCCGTGCACGACCCGCGGCGCCCGCCGGACAGCGCTGCGAAGCAACGACACTGCCGGACTGCGCAGATGGCGGGCGAGGCCCGCCTCGGCGAGATCGTATGCGGCGGTCGATATCAGGGCCATCCCGACGATGCGCGAACCGATCGTGTGCGGATTCTGCCGCGCATACGACAACGCGGTCATTCCTCCCATCGAGTGTCCGACGAGAACGATCGGACCCCGGGGCGCCACCGCGTTCAGCACCGAACCGAGATCGCGACCGAGTTGGTCGATGGTATACGTCGACGCAGGGGCTTCTCCGGACTCGCCGTGCCCGCGATGATCGTAGAAGACCATGCGCACCTCGTTGCGCCAGAAGCGGACCAGCTGCTTGCGCAGCGCCCACCAGGATTCGGTGCGGAGGCAATGTCCGTGGACGAACACCACCGTGGTCGGCGCATCGGGTGACCCGAACTCTCGCACCGCAAGAGGAATCCCGTCTTCGGTCCGGACCGTGAGCCGGCGACCATCGTGCTCGGATGAAACCGGGGTGTTCGACATGAGGGCCTCCTCGGTATCTTCGCTCGGGACGGGTGGAGTGTTACCGCTCCTCGACTGATGTCCACCTTGCCGTCCGGCAACCGAACCCTCCAGCACCCTCAGAGGTGGCGCTCGCCCCCGAAGGTGTCGTCATTTACACCCTTGGTGGGGATGACGACATGGCGAAGCCCCCTCGGAGAGGGGGCTTCCGGGACAATCCTCCACGCCGCTCTATCAGCTCGAGTCACCACCCGCGGGACCGGCTTCGATAGTCCGATGCTCACCGGCACCGAGGCTGGATACTTCGATCCGGCGCGGCTTCGCCCGTTCGGCGACCGGAATGGTCACACTCAGCACCCCGTTCTCGTACGACGCCGAAATCTTGTCGGAGTCGATACCTTCGCCGAGCGAAAGCTGCCTCCGGAATGTACCGGTGAACCGTTCCGAGGCGATCCACTGCACGTTCTCCTCGGATTGAGCGCTCCGATGAGCCGTCAGCGTGAGCGTCCCGTTGTCGACACTGACGTCGACCGATCCCGGATCGACACCGGGCAGGTCGGCGTGCAGAACATAGTGGTCGTCGACCTTGTACAGATCCATCGGCATGAATCGCGGCACCCGGGCGGAACCGACCGGAGTGCCGAGCATGCTCTTCGTCATGGATTCGAGATCACTGAAGGGGTCGAAGCGAAGCACAGCAACACACCTCCCACGTCTCCAACGGTGCCCGCCACCGCGGCGGACATCCACCATCACTGTGCACTTGAAAATTTAGCACTCAACACCCGAGAGTGCCAGCATAATTCTTCTGAAAAACCGGCACCCGCTGGTGCCGGTCCACCGCGAAAACGGCACCCGCCGAGCGCAACCCGTAGCTGCTGCATTCCACGTGAATGTCGGCGAGTGTCTCTGCCACACCAGAATGCACTGCCTACACCACCTCGGCCAGCCACCCTGGGATGGCCATCCCACACCCCTGCCGCACGACCGACGTCGCCACCACCGACCGTCGAAGGCCGCGACCAACCCCTACGGGCTCATCTCGTAGGCGCCGTCGTAACTCTCCAGCTGCGTCCACACTCGCGAGAATCGCTCGGCGTCCACGACCGGACGCCGGATCGCACCGAGCGCCCACTTCTGCTGCCCTTCGGTTGCGGACGACTTTCCGTGCAGCGCAACGGCGTAGCCGGAGAAGTCCCGAATCTGGAAGTGGAAGATCTGGTCGATCAGTTCGTGGTTCAGGTGAAGGATGTCCGCCTGCTCGAGGATCAGCTGCCCATAGACGACGAGCGAGAACAGGTGACCGAGGTCGAGGAGGAAATCGAGATCCTTCTGCTGCGCCGCATCGGGCGGAGCGGTGGTGAGCAGTTCCCGCAATGCGGTTGCCTGCTCGTAGAACCGGGCCACGTTGGGAATGTCCGAGTGCGCCTCGTATGCCTTCGTCCAATCGTGGAACCGGATCTTGCCCGCGCCGCGGGTCGGGCCCTGAGCCCAGAAGAAGGTGTCGTCGACGGCGTCGAGCCGGATGCCGATCTCCGGGTACTCCGCGGGGTTGAGCAGGTAGTTCGGCATGAACTTCAGAATGAGTCCGACGTTGACGTGCACAGTCCCCTCGAGCTTCGGCAGGGTGCCGATCAGCTGAGCCGCCTCCCGGAAGTAGGTGTTCTTCTCGTACCCCTTCGCCGCGATCACGTCGTGCAGTAGCGCGATCACCTTCTCCCCTTCGGAGGTGACCTTCGCCTTCGTCATCGGGTTGAACAGCAGGTACCGGCGATCGTCGAGACTCGCGCTGCGGAAATAGTCGACTGCGCGGGCACTGAAGAGCTTCATCGCGATCAACCGGCTGTAGGCGTCGACGAAGTTTCCGCGCACGTGCGGAAAGTCGGTGACCGGGTTGCCGTACAGGACCCTGTTGTGGGCATGGGTGATCGACTCGTAGAAGGCGTGCTCGGAGATTCCGATCGACCCGGTGCACAGATTGAATTTCCCGACGTTGACGGTGTTCAGTGCCGCCTCGAACGCCGCCACGCCGGTGTGCAGGATGTCCTCCTCGCGCACCGGGTACTCCTCGAGCCGGAAGGTGCTGACGTACATCTGCCCGTGCACCACGTTGCCCGCGAGGTGGTAGGCGGGATGCCTGCTGTCGGCGACGAAGAAGACGTACCCGTCGTTGCCCTCGACGTCGGTGCGGCGCCCGAACACCGACACCATGCCGGCGACGTTGCCGTTGCCGATGTAGTACTTGTCGCCGGTCGCGGTAAAGGCGAGGTCCCGGTCCGGTGAGGGTGTGAGAAGCATGTCCGTCGAGTAGACGTCGGCGCCGTGTGCCTTCTCCGACAGACCGAAACCCAGCACCCCGCCCTCGTCGAGGAGACGGGCGGCGCGTTCCTTCGCCGCCCGGTTTGCACTCATCCAGATCGGACCGAGCCCCAGTACTGTGACCTGCCACGCGTACCAGTACGCCAGCCCGTAGAACCCGAAAATTTCGCTCAGCGCGGCGTTGCGCGCGGCGTCCCAGCGCTTGTCCGGGTTGCCGTCCGCGAGTTCGGCAGGAGTCAGGAAGGTCGCGAACAGCTTCTCCCGTTTCACGAACTCCAGGAATTCGGCCGGCCATACCGCCCCGAGATCGTCCTCGAGCAGCCTCTTCTTACCCCGCGCCTCGAACCAGTCGATCAGCGACCGCAATTGCCGTCGCGTCTCGGGGTCGAAATGCTCGGGGTCGTAGGAAGTCGGGTCGAACAGCAGCGAGTTCGTCACAGCGGGCCTTTCGTCCGGACGTGTCAGGCCAAGCTAACAGTCGAGACGAAAGGCGCGCGGCGATTTGATCAGCCCCTGACGGTCTGCACGATCTCGCTCAACGCGGACTCGGCGGCAACCTCACGACTCTCGCCGGTGAAGCGATCGCGGACCTCCACCTTTCCCTCACCCCAGCCGCGCCCGACCACCACGACCAGTGGCACGCCGAGCAGCTCGGAGTCCTTGAACTTCACGCCGGGCGAAGCCTTACGGTCGTCGAGAATGACCTCGAGTCCGGCCTTGTCGAGTTGTGCCGCGAGCCCCTCCGCACCCTCACGCGCGGTGTCGTCCTTGTTGGCGATCACTACGTGCACGTCTGCGGGAGACACCTCCGCCGGCCAGCGCAAACCCTTGTCGTCGTGGTGCTGTTCCGCGATCACGGCGACGAGGCGGGACACGCCGACACCGTAGGAGCCCATCGTGGGCCGGACCGGCTTGCCGTTCTCGCCCAGAACGTCGACGGAGAACACATCCGTGTACTTGCGACCGAGCTGGAAGACGTGGCCGATCTCGATGCCACGGGCAGCCACCAGGGCACCGGCGCCGTCCGGCGAGGGGTCCCCGTCTCGAACCTCCGCCGCCTCGATGGTGCCGTCCGGGGTGAAGTCGCGGCCGGCGACGAGACCCACCACGTGCTTACCCTGCTCGTCGGCGCCGGTGATCCAGCTCGTGCCGTCCACCACCCGGGGGTCCACAAGGTAGCGAACAACGTTCTCCTGCAGAGCCTTCGGTCCGACGTACCCCTTCACGAGGAACGGGTTGGCCTCGAAATCGGCCTCGTTGAGCATTTCGAACTCCGCCGGCTCCAAGGACGCGCCGAGGCGCTTGTCGTCGATCTCTCGGTCACCGGGGATGCCGATTCCGAGCAACTGCCACTTGCCGCCGGGCTGCCGGGTCTTGACCAGGATGTTCTTCAACGTGTCGGCGGCCGTCACGGTCCGGCCGAGGTCGGCCCCGTTGGCCCAGTCGACGAGCGTCGCGATGGTCGGTGTGTCCGGCGTGTCGTGCACCTGCGCGGGAGGAAGCCCGTCGAAGGGAATGGGCTCGGGCGCCAGCGTCTCGACGGCTTCGACGTTGGCGGCGTAGCCCGACTCGAGGCAGCGGACGTAGGTGTCCTCGCCGATCTCGCTCTCCGCCAGGAACTCTTCGGACGCACTTCCGCCCATAGCGCCCGAAGTGGCCGACACGATCACATACTTCACACCGAGACGGGTGAAGATCTTCTCGTAGGCGTCCCGGTGGGCCTGATATGAGGCGATGAGACCGTCATCGGTGAGGTCGAAGGAGTACGAGTCCTTCATGATGAATTCGCGACCACGGAGAATCCCGGCGCGGGGGCGCTCCTCGTCGCGGTATTTGGTCTGCACCTGGTAGAGGGTGACCGGGAAGTCTTTGTAGGAGTTGTACTCACCCTTGACGGTGAGGGCGAACAGCTCCTCGTGAGTGGGGCCCAGCAGATAGTCGCCGCCCTTGCGGTCCTTGAGGCGGAAGAGCCCGTCGCCGTACTCGGTCCAGCGGTTGGAGGCCTCGTAGGGTTCGCGCGGCAGAAGCGCGGGGAGGGAAATCTCCTGGCCGCCGATCGCGTTCATCTCTTCCCGCACCACCCGCTCGACCTCACGCAGCACGCGCAGACCCAACGGCAGCCACGAGTACACACCGGGCGCGATACGCCGTACGTAGCCGGCACGGACCAGCAGCTTGTGGCTCGGAACCTCGGCGTCGGCGGGGTCGTCACGCAAGGTGCGGAGGAACAGGTGGGAGAGGCGGGTAATCACGGGTCATCAGAATAGTCCGCTGGTAGCCGCACCACTGCGTCGGCACGGCTTCGGCATCGATGAAAGGGCCGATCGGTAGGGTCTCCACCGTGCTGGTGTTGCTTCCTCCTTCAGAAACCAAGTCCGATGGTGGCGCCGACGCCCCCCTCGACCTGGCCGAGCTGTCCATGCCGCAGCTCACCGACACTCGTGAGGTGCTGGTGTCGGCGCTGGTGGCCCTCGCCGCCGATGCGGAGGCGTCGCAGGAGGCCCTGGGCCTCGGCCCGACGCAGGCCGAGGAGATCGAGCGGAACGCCAAGCTGTGGGTGTCGCCGACCCGACCGGCGTTGGAGCGATATACCGGCGTCCTGTTCGACGCGCTCGACGCGAAGTCGTTCACCAAGGCACAGAAGTCGAAGGCGCTCTCGCGCCTCGCGATGGGATCGGCACTGTTCGGCGCGGTGCGCGCGGGTGACCTGATCCCCGCCTACCGGTTGTCCGGCGGGTCGAAGCTGCCCGGTCTGGGGACCCTCCGGTCGTTGTGGAAGCCGGAATTGAGCCGCGCGATCACGGCGGAAGCGGATGGCCTCGTCGTTGATCTGCGATCCGGGACGTATCAGC
Source organism: Rhodococcus sp. MSC1_016 (assembly GCF_023667485.2). NCBI lineage: Bacteria > Bacillati > Actinomycetota > Actinomycetes > Mycobacteriales > Nocardiaceae > Rhodococcus > Rhodococcus sp. MSC1_016. The sequence continues at coordinate 1,661,815 of NZ_JAMOZI020000001.1, read as the reverse complement.
AGCTCGGACCGATTCCGGACGCGGTGATCGCCACCGTGCTCACCGAGAAGCCGGACGGCACCCGCACCGTCGTGAGCCATTTCAACAAACACCACAAGGGGCTGCTCGCCCGCGCACTCACCCTTTCCCGCGCCGAACCCCAGGACGTGCGCGGCGTCGCCCGCGTGGCGTCGAAGGCCGGACTCCGCGTCGAGGTCGCCTCGAAGCGGGAGTTGATCATCCTCACCGACTAACCCCTGTGAGTACTTGTCAACCGCGGGCGGTTGACAAGTACTCACGGGGGTCTACTCCGGTTTGACGGCCAGGACGGGCTTGCGGCAGGACAGCAGCAGGCGTTGCGCAGTGCTCCCCATCAGCAGCTTCCCGACGGGGGTGCGGTCGCGGATACCGATGACGAGCAGCTCGGCGGTCGGTGCTGTCGTCGCCTCGATGATGACGTCGACCACCTCGTCGCCGACGATTTGCCGGACCTCGTGTTCGACACCGCTGTCCGCGAGCTTCTCTTCCAGTTTCTGCAGCTGCGTGTGGTCGGCGAACGACTGATCCGCAAGAGCGTCGCCCTTCGAGGAGTTGATCACCACCAGCGACGTCCGGCGCAGCCGTGCTTCTGCGAGGCCGTGGTCGAGGGCTGCCTCTCCGTACCGGTCCGGGGTGTAACCGACGACGATCATGCGTGCGCCTTCTCTCTGGTGTCCGGGGAGTCGTCAGCGGACGGTCCCTCCGGGAGGTCGAGTGTGGGGACGGGAAGCCGCGAACGGACGAACTTCGCGACGAGCGGGGCGAGAAGCAGAAGCGCGATGATCACGTAGACGATGATTGCCACCGGCTCGGTGAACAGACTTCCCCAGTCGCCTCCACCGAGTTGCAGACTCTGCCGCAGTTGCCGTTCGATGCGCGGACCGAGGATGACACCGATGATCAGTGGCAGCACGGGCAATCCGAATCTGCGCATCATCAAACCCATCAGGCCGAAGACCAAAAGCAGCGCCAGGTCCAGCCACTGCAGGTTCACGGCGAAGGCGCCGAGTGCAGCGAAGAACAAGATTCCCGCATACAGGTAGGGGCGCGGGGTGCGGAGCAGCTTGGCCCACAGCGGCGCGAGCGGCAGGTTCAGGACGAGCAGGAGGAAGTTGCCGATGAACAGGCTGGCGATCAACGTCCAGATGAGAAGCGGTTCCTTCTCGAACAGGGTCGGTCCGGGCTGGATTCCGTACGAGACGAAGGCGGTGAGCATGACAGCCGCGGTCGCGTTGGTGGGCAGACCGAGCGACAGCATGGGCACGAGCGTGCCCGCCGCGGAGGCGTTGTTGGCCGCCTCGGGGCCCGCGACCCCTTCGATGGCGCCCTTGCCGAATTCGTCCTTGTGCTTCGAGAGCTTCTTCTCGGTGATGTAGGACAGGAAGGTGGGGAGTTCGGCGCCACCGGCGGGGAGTGCGCCGAACGGGAATCCGTACGCGGTCCCTCGCAGCCATGGCTTCCACGACCGCTTCCAGTCCTTCTTGCCCATCCACGGCCGGCCGACCGGAATGACCTCGGCCGGTCGGCGGCGCAGGTGCGCCGCCACCCAGAGGGCTTCACCGAGCGCAAAGACTGCGACTGCCACGACGACGATATCGATGCCGTCGGACAGCTGCGGGATTCCGAACGTGGCGCGCGGTTGCCCTGTGAGGAAATCGATCCCGACCAGCCCGATCGCGAGCCCGAGCAGGAGGGAGATGCATCCACGAAGCTTCGAGCTTCCCAGCACCGCCGTGACGGCAACGAGGGCGAGCAGCATGATAGCGAGATACGAAGGGGCACCCAAGGTTACAGCGAAACTCGAGACCGCGGGGGCGAAGAGTACGAGCAGCATCGTGCCGATCGATCCGGCGACGAAGGAACCGATCGCCGCGGTCGCCAGAGCCTGCGCCGCTCGTCCTGCCCTCGCCATCTTGTTGCCTTCGATGGCCGTGATGACCGAGGACGACTCCCCCGGGGTGTTCAGCAGAATGGATGTAGTCGAGCCGCCGTACATTCCGCCGTAGTAGATGCCGGCGAACATGATGAAGGCGGCGCTCGGACTGACGTTGTAGGTGACGGGGAGCAGGAGCGCCACGGTCATGGCGGGGCCGATGCCGGGAAGGACACCGACAGCGGTACCGAGCAGGACGCCCAGGCATGCGTAGAGGAGGTTCATCGGGGTGGCTGCCTGCTCGAACCCCTGCAGCAGCCAGTTCAGATTGTCCATGTCAGAGAATTCCGTCCAGAATGCCTGCGGGCAGCGGGATTCCGAGCCCGACGTAGAACGCGTAGAAGCTACCGAAGCCGAGCACCGCGCCGATGGCGATGTTGCGTACCCAGTGGCGGCTGCCGAGAATTGTTGCCGCCCCGGCGAAGAGGAACGTTCCGGTGATCGCCCATCCGAGGAAGTCGATCAGCGCGATAGTGGCGGCGAACAGACCGACGAGCAGCCCCACCGTTCGCCAGTCACTCGACGAATCGAGATCGACGTCCTCACCTCCGTCGGCCTCCCCCGTGGAGCCGCGCAGGATCGCGACAGCGAGGATCGCGGTGAGGACGAGCAAGCCGATGCCCACCGCCAGCGGAAACAGCCGCGGCCCGACCGGGTCCACCTTCGCGAACCCGGCGCTGAGGGTCAGTGCGTCGACGATGAGAAACACGCCCACCGTGAGCATGACCGCACACACGATGAACTGCGCCAGGTCCCGTTTGCGTGGCGCCGGGACCACGTCGGGGGCGCCGGCGGGCGGTGTCACGGGCGTGGTCATGCCAACCCCAGTTCGGACAGGGTGGACGAGACCCGCTCGTCCTGGTCGCGCAGGAACTGCTCGAAATCCGGTCCCGTCATGAAGGCGTCACTCCAACCGTTCTTCACCAGGGCCTCCTTCCATTCGGGTGTGTCGTGCAACTTCTCCAGCGCCTCCACCATGTCGGCCCGGGCACTGTCCGAAAGGCCTGGGGGCGCAAGGACTCCACGCCAGTTGGTGAAGGTGAGATCGATTCCCGCCTCCGACAACGTCGGCGCATCGACGCCCTCGACCCGTTCGCTACCCGACACCGCGAGCACGCGCACCTGACCGGCTTCGATCTGGTCGACGTACTCCCCCAGCCCCGAGGTGCCTGCGGTGATCTTCTGTCCGAGCAGCGCCGTCAACAGGTCACCTCCACCGTCGTAGGAGACGTAGTTCACTGCATTGGGGTCCACCCCTACCGCGCGGGCGGTCTCCATCGGAAACAGGTGGTCCGGTCCGCCCGGTGACGATCCCCCGCCGATCGTGACCGAGGCCGGGTCGGCCCGCCACGCCGCGACGAAGTCGTCGATGGTGCGCAACGGCGAATCCGCAGGCACCAGAATGCCTTCCTGCTCTTCCACTACCTTCGCCAATGCGGTCGCGTCGGACACCCGGGCGGACGACCCGTTGGTGTAACCGGCACCGACGACTCCGAGACCCATCATCATCATGAGATCGTCGTTGCCCGACTCGTTCATCAGTCGAGCCATGGCGACCGTTCCACCTGCACCGATGACGTTGAAGACCTCGACTCGGCCGGTAATGTCCTGATCTTCCATGATCTTCACCGCAGTCCGCGCGGTGAGGTCGTAGCCGCCGCCGGGGCTGTTCGGAACCATCATCCGTACCCTGTGCAAGCCTTCGTCCTCGCCACGGGTAACTCCGCACCCGGCCACGAGAAGGCCTACGAGCGCCAGCAGGAGCACCGCGCGTACGCTGCTTCCGCCACCTGTTCTCGCCATCGTTCCCCATTTCGCCATCGATGTGATCTTCGGCAATACTGTCCCCATTGGTGACGCACGTCACCTATGCGAACGAAATGGAACTTAAGTTCATTGTGGTCACCACGTCACCCCAGAGTGCGAAGTCTTGCCGGGCAGGTCCTGCTGCTCCAGCTGGTGGTCGTCGGCGTCGTCCTTCTCGCGGTCGCTGCCGTCTCGGTTCACCAATCGACGGTGGAGTTTCGCGAACTGCAGGGCCAGCGCATGATCGCCGTTGCCGAGAACGTCGCCTCGACCCCGGTGGTGCGTGACCGCCTCTCGGACCCGTCGGTCGAGCGGGTCCTCGCCCCCGAAGTGGATCGGGCAGTCAATCTGTCGGGCGCGACACTGGCGGAGATCGTCACACCCGAAGGGGTGACGGCAGTGTCCTCCGACCCCACCCGGATCGGGCTGCCCGCGGAACTCGGCGGCAGCGACGTGCTGACCGGCCGCGCCTGGTCGGGTGATGTCGTGGTCGACGACCGGCGCGCCATCGTCGGCCACGTTCCTATCCTCACGGCCACCGGTGACGTCCTGGCAGCGGTGTCGGTCAGCGACGACTACCCGTCGACCTGGGCCCTGCTCAGCAGTGCCGGTGCGCGCCTGCTCCTCTACCTCGGGATCGGCGCCGGGCTGGGACTTCTCGGTTCGTGGCTCCTCTCACGCAGAATCAAGACACACACCCGGGGGCTGGAGATCGCCGAGATCGCCAGTCTCGCCGACCACCGGGAGGCCCTGCTTCACAGCATTCGTGAGGGTGTGGTCGCGGTGAACACCGACGGCATCATCACGCTCCTCAACGACAGCGCCCAGGATCTACTCGACCTCAGCGGTGACGTCGTCGGCAGGCACGTCGACGACGTCCCACTCGACCCGGGCGTCCGGCGGTATCTGCTCACCGGCGAGGACGGCCGTGACGTGGTGCTCTCGACGTCCTCGCGCATGCTGGCGCTCAGCCGGCGGGCCGCTACCAGCCAGGGCCACAAGATCGGCACCGTCACCACCATGCGCGACAGCACCGAACTGGCGTCGATGCAGAGCCAGCTGTCGTCCCACAAGAGCGTCACCGACACGCTGCGCGCGCAGACGCACGAATTCGCCAACCAGTTGCACACCATCTCGGGACTCACTCAGCTCGGTGACTACGACGCCGTCACCGAATTCGTCGGAACCCTCACTCGACGCCGAGCAGAGATCAGCGACGCGGTGACGCAAAGGATTTCCGATCCCGCCGTGGCCGCCCTCCTGATCGCGAAGACCTCGTTGGCGGCGGAGACCGGAGTGTCTCTGACACTGGAGCCCGATTCACGCCTCCACGCACTCGACCCCGAACTCGCGACCGACGTCATCACCGTCGTCGGAAATCTCATCGACAATGCCGTCGACGTGTCCGAAGGCGGACCGCACGCGACGATATCGATTCGAATCACGGACGGCGACGGCATTTTGATCGAGGTCGCCGACTCGGGCCCCGGGGTACCCGAGTCGATGCGCGAGGAAATCTTTTCCCGGGGAGTCACGTCCAAGACGGGTGTGCCAGGCGGTCGCGGGATCGGGCTGGCCCTGGTGCGACTGGTCAGCGCGCAGCACGGCGGATTCGCCTCCGTGTCGGACGCGCCCGGCACCGGAGGCGCTTTGTTCACCGTCCACGTTCCCCGTAGTTAGACTCTCCGACCATGACCGTTCGGCGGAACGATGTATGAGGTGCTGGTCGTCGACGACGACTTCATGGTCGCGGAGATACACCGCCGGTTCGTCGACAAGACGCCGGGGTTCACCACCGTCGCAGTCGCGCGGACCGCGGCCGACGCCCTCGATGCCGTGCGCTCCCGTCGGCCGGATCTCGTGCTTCTCGACGTGTACTTGCCGGACATGTCCGGACTCGATGTCCTCCAGTCCCTCCGGGCGGAGGGAAATCCGGTCGGCGTGATCATGATCACGGCTGCACGAGAAATCGACACCGTCAGCAGGGCGCTGCACGGCGGCGCCTCCGACTACCTGGTGAAACCGTTCGAGTACGCCCACCTGCAGGAGAAGCTCGAGAACTTCCGGCGACGGGCACGGGCACTCGAATCGCAATCCGGCGCGGATCAGTCGTTGATCGACTCCCTGTTCGGCAGCGCAGGCAAGAACGCCGACCCGGGCCGTCTGCCCAAGGGGCTCAGCGTCGAAACTGGCAGGTTGGTCCTCGACATCGTGCAGGAGCGGGGCGAGTTGTCGTCCATGGAATGCGCCGAGCTCGCGGGACTGTCCCGGGTGAGCGTGCGCAGGTACCTCGAGCATTACCTGGCCGAGGGTTTGCTCGAAGTACGCCTCGAGTACGGGGGCGCGGGCAGACCTGTTCGCCGGTACCGGCCGGTTCGCCGCTGAGGCAGTCCGGCATCAGGACAGTCTGCCGTGGCCGGTCGCTACCCCACCGGCGTGCCCGCGTCGGCGGACACTTCGTAGGCTGCGATGTCGAAACGCTGTGTCTGGCGGCGGAATTTGAAGGTGAAGTCGGGCCACAGTGTGGTGTTGTTGCCATGCCGATCGAGGTACCAGCTGGCGCATCCGCCCGTCATCCAGACGCTGTTCGACAGCTTCTCCTGAAGGTCCCGGTTGTAATCGTCCTGAACCTCCTTGCGGATCTCGACCGTGCGAATTCCGTTCTGCTCCAACGCCGCAATGGCATCGGCGACGTAGTTGATCTGCGATTCGATCATGTACACCATCGACGTGTGGCCGAGCCCCGTGTTGGGTCCGACGAGAAAGAACATGTTGGGGAAGTTGGCGACAGTCGCGCCCTTGTAGGCCTGCATACCGGCTTCACCGAAAACCTGCGCCAGACTGCGTCCGTCCCGCCCGAAGATGACCTCGAACATCGGTGAATCCGTCACCTGAAATCCGGTCGCGATGACGATGGCATCCACCGGACGCACGGTGCCGTCCCTGGTCACCACCGCATGCTCTCGTATCTCCGCGATCGGGTCGGTGACGAGTTCGACGTCGTCCCGGTCGAGGGCCGCGTAGTAATCGTTGGAAATCAGCATTCTCTTGCAACCGATCCGGAAGTTCGGAGTGACCTTCTCACGCAGGGCCGGGTCCTTGATCTCCGTCCGGATCTTCATGCGCGCCATCCATTCCAGCGGTTTCATGAAGACGGGTGCCTTGGCGAGACCGACCACCTGCACTTCCCGGCCTCCGTAGATTGCGGCGCGGAGCAGTCGCTGGACGCCGGGCACGTGGTGGAAGGCCCACCGCTCGATCCGGGTATAGGCCCGGTCGAATCGCGGCAGCAACCAGGGGGCGGTGCGCTGATACACGTCCAGGTGTTGCACCTGGTCGACGATGGCAGGAACGATTTGAATTGCCGATGCTCCCGTGCCGATCACTGCCACGCGTGTGCCGGTGAGGTCGGCATCGTGATTCCATTGCGCCGAGTGGAAGATCTCGCCGTCGAATATGTCGATCCCGGGAATGCTCGGCAGAGAGGGCTCGGCCAGCGCCCCGAACGCGCAGATCACGGTGTCCGCGGAGAAGTGGCCGCGGCTGGTGGTGAGCTCCCACCGCGAGACGCCGCAATTCCACCGGGCCTCGGTCACGTCGCAATCGAAGACGTGCTTTTCGAGGACGTTGTACTGACGCGCAACCCTGCGAATGTAGTGCTGGATCTCCGGTTGTGCCGAAAACGAACGTGACCATTCGGGGTTGAGTGCGAACGAGTAGGAGTACAGGTGCGAGGGCACGTCACAGGCCGCGCCGGGATAGGTGTTGTCGCGCCAGGTGCCCCCGACGTCACTGTCCCGCTCGAGGACGAGGAAGTCCTCCCGCCCGTCCTTGCTCAGTCGTATAGCCGCACCGAGTCCCGCGAAACCACTGCCGATGATCACCGTGCGGACGTGCCGCACGCTGTCCTCCGGAACGACGCCGACCGCTGCAGTGTCTGTTACCCGGTCATCCATATAAATGACCCTAGACAGTTACAGAACGCCAGGCACAACGATTCCGGATGTTTTCGCCCGCACGCCCCGGGGAGGGAAAGTCAGGACTGCTGCGCTGCCTTTTCGGCCGCTTGCGCCTGCGCAACCTGTTGCGGAGTGAACCGGATGAACAGTGCCGCCAGACCGGCGATCAGGGCGCAGACGGCGCTGCCTACCAGGGCGAAGGTATAGCCCTCACCGAGCGCACTGATCTGCGCCGGCGTCATGTCGGCGATCTTGCCCGACACCCCACCGAGGGACAGCGTCCGAGATGTCGCCATCGCCCCGATGAGAGCGAGGGCGAGCGGGCCGCCGAGCGTCTGCGCTACCTGAGCAATGGCGGCCACCGGTCCGATCTCGGTTTCCGGCACTCCCGCGATGGCGCACAGAGGAAGCGGAACAACGGCAAGTCCGACGCCGAAACCGATTCCCACGACCGGCACGAACAGGTTGGCCGGATACGTCGCCGACGCGTCCAGGGTGGAACCGTAGAGCAGGCCCACCACCATGATGGCCGCCCCGGCGATCACCAGCCAGCGCGGCTGGATGCGGACGGCGAGTTTCGACGCCACGAAGGCCGCGGCTCCCAGACCGAACGCGAACGGGATGAAGGCCAGGCCCGCTTCGAGTGGGCTGTAACCGAGGATGTCCTGGACGAACAGCGCCACGAAGGCGGCGACTGTGAACATCACGGCGCCTGCGAAGAAGATGGCGACGAAGGTGGCCACCCTGTTCTTGTCGGTGAACAGCGAGAAGGGAAGCAACGGGTTGTCGGCGGTGCGCTCGACGTACAGGAACGCGACGAACAGCAGCAGACCCGCAATGAGCGCACCGATCACGAAGGGACTGGTCCACCCCAGTTCCGGACCCTCGGTGAGAGCGAACACCACACCGGTTGCCGCGACCGTCGCCAGAACGGCGCCCGGTACGTCCAGCGCCAGGCGCTCACCGGCCGTCTCCTTCAACGACGTGAAGGCGAACAGCACGATGACCACACCGATGGGCACGTTGATGAGGAAGATCAGCCGCCACGACACTTCGGTGAGTGCACCGCCGATGATCAGCCCCGCAATCGATCCGATCCCCGTCATTGCAGCGAAGATCGCGATGGCCTGGTTGCGCGCGGGACCGGCGGCGAACGTCGTGGCCACCAGGGCCAGCGCGGTGGGCGAGGCCACCGCAGCACCCACACCCTGCAGGAAGCGGGCACCGATCAGCATGAATTCGTTGACCGCGAGGCCGCACAACAAGGAGGCGACGGTGAAGAGCGCGACGCCGCCGATGAACATCTTCTTCCGGCCGAAGGCGTCCCCCAGCCGGCCCCCGAGGAGCATGAGCCCACCGAACGCCAAGGCATAGGAGGTCAGCACCCAGTTACGGCCGCTGTCGGTGAGACCGAGGTCTGCCTGCAGGGGGGCCAGGGCCAGGTTGGCGACGGTCCCGTCGAGGACCACCATCATTTGCAAGCCGCTCAGGACGATGATGGCGAGACCCAGCACGCGGGTCGCCGCGGCCGGGACCGCTGGGGCATCTGCCGCAGAGTTCACTGAAGCAGATTTCGGCACTCGGGAATCAGACACGAGCGTTCACGTTACCCAGCGTCCACGCTAAACCCTGCCACCGGTCCGATGACCACGATGGCGGGCGGCCGAATCTGCTCTTCCTTCACCCGGGCCGCGACACTCTGCAGATCCGCGCGGAGCGTGCGCTGAGTGCGCAGTGTGCCCTCCTGGATGACGGTGACCGGGGTATCCACGGGCCTGCCGCCCGCCATCAGGACCGTCGCGAACGCGTCGATGCGTTCGACCGCCATCAGCAACACGATGGTGCCCTTCAGCCGCGCCAGCGCCGACCAGTCGACGAGAGAATCGGGATGGTCGGGAGCCACATGCCCGCTCACGACCACGAACTCGTGGGTGACTCCTCGGTGGGTCACCGGAATTCCGGCGGCCGACGGGACCGAGATCGCGCTGGTGATACCGGGGACCACCGTGACGGGGACGCCTGCTGCCGCGCACGCCTCGAGCTCTTCGTACCCCCGTCCGAACACGTAGGGGTCGCCGCCCTTGAGACGAACCACGAACTTGCCCGCCTTGGCGTTGTCGATCAGGGCGGCGTTGATGGCTTCCTGCGCCATCGCGCGGCCGTACGGAATCTTCGCAGCATCGATCACGTCGACATCGGGACCGAGTTCGGCCAGAAGCTCCGGCGGCGCCAGGCGATCGGCCACCACGACGTCGGCGCGCGACAGCAGTCGACGGCCACGGACGGTGATGAGGTCGGGGTCGCCGGGACCTCCGCCTACCAGCGCCACACCGGCTGCGGGCGCCTCGTCGGTGTCGGGAACGACTCCGGACTGCAGGCCCTCCACCAGGGCGTTTCTCACGGCCGCGGAGCGGCGGTGATCGCCGCCCGCCAGCACACCGATGCTCAAGCCGTCGTAGCCCGCACTGGCCGGGGTGACGGCTGTGCCGTACCGGGCGTTGTCTGCCCGGACACAGAACACCCTGTTCCGTTCGGCCTCGGCGACGATCGCCGCATTGGTGTCGGGTTCGTCCGTGCAGGCGATGGCGTACCAGGCGCCGTCGAGGTCACCGTCCCGATAGTCGCGCAATTCCAGGGTGATCTGACCGGACGTCGCCATCCCCTCGACCGCGGGAGTGACGGCGCGGCTGATCAGGTGCACGCGTGCTCCCGATGCGATGAGCAGGCCCAGTCGACGCTGTGCGACGCTTCCGCCACCGATCACGACCACACGGCGATCGGTCAAATTGAGGCCGACCAGGTAGTTGGTCTCGTCTCCGGTGGCGGCAGTCACGCGCTATCCCCGTTTCTCCAGATTTTCCGGTAAGTCTTGTCTCGAACCTACGAAACTTTACGGGCTGCCGCGACGACGACGCCATTCGCGGACCGTTTGGGAATGATCAGTGGCCCGCCGCCGGCGCTCAGTACCGCCGCCGCCTCCGCGATACTCGGCGACCCGGTGTGTGCATGCACCACGTCGGACGGGTGTGGGACGACGACGGCAGCGAGAGTCTCGGTGTCGAATCCGAGGACCGGAACCCCGAGTGCCGCGGCCGCACCCACGACGGCAGGCTCGTTCGCCTTGCGGTCGAGAGTGCCCAGGCAGATCACTGTCACGGGCGCCTCGACGCTCGCGGACTCCAACGCCGCGCGCACCGCCGAGACGATGTCGGCGCTCGACGCACTCGTGCGGAACCCGACGCCCACGCAGACCTCAACCACGGTCGGCGAAGTCGCGGGCGGCGCTCACGAACCGCGCGACAGCGGTGGGGTGTCCCGCCGGATGCGTGTGAAGGTACGACGCGTGAATGCCCCCTCCGGCGAAACCTTCGCGCGCGGGTGCACCGTCCCACGGCCGCCATCCCCACGCCGGCGTATAGCCGGGCGCCTCTGCCCGGGTGAGCGACGTTCGATGAAATTCGTGCCCCACCACCCGCTCGCCCGCAGCGAAGAGCGGCGAATCGGTCAATGCCACGGCATCGCGGTAGCCCAGAGTCAGGCGTGAGCCGAACGAGGCGTCGACATCGATCACCGATGCCATCGCCGAACCATCGAGGCTGCGCGCGAGATACAGCAGTCCGGCGCATTCGGCGTGTATCGGTGCGCCGCCGTCGGCGAGTGCGCGTATCTGAGCGAGGAGGCGCCCGTTCCCGGCGAGCGCGGCGGCATGCTCTTCCGGGAAGCCGCCCGGAAGGACGACTCCGGACGTGTCCGCGGGCAGTTCGTCGTGCAGCGGGTCGAAGGTCACGACGCGCGCCCCGGCCGCCGCGAGCAGTTCTCGATGTTCGGCGTACCCGAAAGTGAAGGCCCGGCCGCCGGCGATTGCCACCGTCGGGCGAGCACCGGCGGGCACCTCACCCACCTCGACGGTGGGATCCCACGCCGGTCCGTCGACCGCGGAGCTCGCAAGCGCCCGGATCGCCGCCAGATCGAGATGCCGGGCGGCCAGCCGAGTCATTGCCTCCACGGCCTGCATGGCAGCGGCGCCGTGTTCGGCAGCGGGAATGAGGCCCAGATGCCGGCTCGGCACTTCCAGCTCCGCCATCCGGGGAACCGCGCCCAGCACGGGGAGCCCGACACGCTCGCTCGCCTGCCGCAGCACCTCCTCGTGCCGGGCGCTTCCGACCCGGTTGAGGATCACACCGCCGATGCGCACCGACGCGTCATACGTCGAAAATCCGTGAAGCACAGCGGCCAGAGACTGGCTGTGCCCGCGGGCATCTACCACCAGCACGACGGGAGCGCCGAGCAGTGCCGCGACCTGTGCTGTCGACCCCTCGGCCGACGGCTCCGCAGACGCGGCGTCGATCTTGCCGTCGAACAATCCCATGACACCCTCGACCACGGCGATGTCGCACTCGGTGCTCCCGTGACGGTAGAGCGGGCCGATTCGGTTGGCGCCCACCATCACCGGGTCGAGATTGCGTCCGGGCCGACCCGCGGCCAAGGCATGGTAGCCGGGATCGATGTAGTCGGGGCCGACCTTGAACGGCGCCACCGCATTTCCCGACTGACCCAGCGCACCCATCAAGCCCGTGGCGACTGTCGTCTTTCCGCTCCCCGAGGCAGGGGCCGCAATGACTACGGCGGGAACCGCGGAGTGCGCAGTCACCACTCGATGCCTCGCTGGCCCTTGCGGCCGGCGTCCATCGGATGGGCGATCTTCGTCATTTCCGTCACGAGGTCGGCCGCGTCGATCAACGCCTGTGGGGCATCCCTGCCTGTGATGACGACGTGCTGAGCACCCGGCCGGTCACGCAGCACCGCGACGACCTCGTCGACGTCCACCCACCCCCATTTGAGGGGATAGGTGAACTCGTCGAGCACATAGAAACGGTGTTCCTCGGCAGCGAGCCGCCGGGCGATTTCACGCCATCCCTCGGCAGCGGCCGCGGCATGGTCTTCCTCGGAGCCGTGCTTCCGCGCCCACGACCAGCCCTCACCCATCTTGTGCCATTGGACGGCGCCGCCGACCCCGGTGTCCTCGTGAAGTTGCCCCAGGGCACGGAACGCCGCCTCCTCCCCCACCTTCCACTTGGCGCTCTTCACGAACTGGAACACCCCGACATCGAAGCCCTGGTTCCACGCACGCAACGCCATCCCGAAAGCCGCGGTGGATTTTCCCTTACCCGGGCCGGTGTGGACCGCGAGTATCGGTGCGTTCCTCCGCTGCCGTGTGGTGAGGCCGTCGTTCGGGACGTTCTCGGGAACACCTTTGGGCATGTCCTACTCTCCTACCGTTCGATAACACCCGGCTTCTTGTATGCCGGTTCCGTTACGTCGAATGTCGTTAAGCCGCAGCGCGAACGACACCTGCGACGTGCTGCGCGGAGAGTTCACCGAGTCGGACGTACCCACCACGCAGATGCCGGGCGAGTTCCGCCGCCAGACCGAGCCGGACCATTCCGGTCTCGCAATCCACCACCACCGAGGCGACTGCACTGTCGGCGAGCAACCCTGCCGCCACTCTGGCGCGGAGCAGAGCGTCCTTGCCGCCCGTGGCCCGTCCGTCGGTGAGTGTGACCACGAGCGCCCGCCGTTGCGGGTCACGGAGCCGCTCACGCAATACCACCTGCCGAGCCCGCAGAAAGCCTTCCGCCAGAGGCGATTTACCGCCGGTGCGCATCCCGCGCAGCCGACGGACCGCGATGTCCACCGACGAGGTCGGTGGCAGAACCAACTCGGCGTCTCGTCCACGCACGGTGATGACGGCCACCTTGTCCCGGCGCTGATAGGCATCGCGCAGGAGTGAGACGACGGCCCCGGTGACCGCGGACAGCCGATCTCGTGCCGCCATCGAGCCGGACGCGTCCACGACGAACACCACGAGGTTTCCCTCGCGGCCTTCTCGGACAGCGCCTCGCAGGTCGGCCGAGTCCAGAATCATCCGGCCGGCCGTGCGTCCGCGAGCGGCCTGCCGTTCCGCTGCCGCGAACAGCGTGCCCACGAGGTGCAGGCCGTGACCTTGCTCGCTCGCCGCCCGCACCGCTCGACCACGCGACGAGCGGGAACGCGAGCGCCGACCCGGCGCGCCTTCACCGACACCGGGAATCTCGAGCAGCTTGGTGGTGAACTGCGAGCCCGCCGGCCCGGCAGGCCGCTCCGGCGGCGGCGCTCCGCCCCCGGGTCCGCCCGGGTCGTCGGGTCCGTCGGGATCCTCCGCGGCCTCGCCCGCGGTCGGCTCGGACGAATCCTCGCTCGACGGTGCTTCGGCGGGCGGTTCGTCGGCCGCCGCCCTGGTGTCCTCGTCGGCCTGACGCAACGCCTCGTCGAGTTGATTCTGGTCGAGGCCCGGCTCGTCGAACGGGTCCCGCCTGCGCCGGTGCGGCAACGTCAACTCCGCAGCAACCCGCACGTCCTCTGCCGTCACGGCGTCCGCACCGCGCCAGGCGGCGTGCGCGGTGGCCGTGCGAGCGAGGACGAGATCGGCGCGCATACCGTCGACGTCGAACGAGGCGCACAGGAACGCGATCCGGCGCAGTTCGGTGTCGTCGAGCTGCACCGAATCGAGTCGATTGCGAGCTTCCAGGATGGCGGTAGCCAGAGCGTGATCCTGCTCGGCATAGCGAGCGGCGAACGTCTGCGGGTCGCGTTCGAAGTCGAGGCGCCGCCGCACCACCTCCATCCGCACATCGACGTCACGCGATGCAGCGACATCGACAGCGAGGCCGAAACGGTCCAGAAGCTGCGGCCGCAGTTCGCCTTCTTCCGGATTCATGGTGCCCACCAGAACGAACCGCGCCGGATGCGAATGGGAGATGCCGTCCCGCTCGATATGCACCCGGCCCATCGCTGCGGCGTCGAGAAGAACGTCGACCAGATGATCGTGCAGCAGATTCACTTCATCGACATAGAGAACGCCCTGATGGGCAGCGGACAACAGGCCCGGACGAAAGGCGCGTTCACCGTCGCGCAGAACTTTCTCGAGGTCGAGTGAACCGACCACACGGTCTTCGGTGGCTCCCACCGGCAACTCGACCAGCCGCGCGGGCCGCGGGCCGTTCTCGTCACGGACCGCCGGCAACAACGTGGTGAGCGCCCGGACGACCGTCGACTTGGCCGTGCCCTTCTCGCCCCGCACCAGGACGCCGCCGATGCCCGGGTGGACGGCGCACAGGACGAGCGCCAGACGCAGCTGGTCCTGGCCGACCACCGCACTGAACGGAAAACCCGTCGAGGAGTCCCGTGGAGACTGGTCCACGTCACGGTTCGTGCGCACGATGCATCCCTTCACGCCCCGGTTTCCTCGCCGAGAGCTGTTGGCTGGTACGAATGCCGCGGCGATCTGGCTGGGACTTCCTATTCGCCGCGCCCGTGGCAGCAGCGAATCAGAGATCCGTCACAGTGGCGGGACCGCGCCTGATTGGAACAGGACTTCCCCGCGGACATTCCTTCGCCGACCCTAGTCGGCGCTCACCGGCCCGCCGTCGACGGGGCACCCTGCGCATCCGATACCGACGCCGTATCCCCCGCACCGCGGGGCGCCCCGCCACCACGCTTCATGGGCACGTGCGGGATACCGTCCTCGACGAACTCCTCGCCATCCGGCGTGAATCCGTGCTTCGCATACATATCCACCAGGTAGGTCTGGGCGTTGATCCGGCAGGGTGCGGACCCCACCTCAGCGAGCGCCGCCCGCAGGAGACGAGTGGTATGGCCCTGCCCACGCGCGGGCCGCGACGTGCACAGTCGCCCGATGCGGAACGAGGTGGTGCCGTCGCCGTGCTCCTCGAGTAACCGGAGCGTGCAGACCACCTGGCCGTCCTGCTCCAACCAGAAATGGCGCGTCTCCGCCAGCAGATCCTGCCCGTCCAGCTCCGGGTACGGGCAGGCCTGCTCCACGACGAACACCTCGACTCGAAGCTTCAGCAACTCATAGAGCGTCTTGTTATCGAGATCGAGTGCCCACGAACGCTTCAGTGCTGCAGTTGCCGTCATGACAAGCAACTATGGCACAGGCGCGCTCGGCGCGCGCCCGCAGCCGAGCCCGCCCGTCGTCGTCAGACCGCGGCGACCGAGGCCTCTTCCACCGCGATGGTATCGAGCTGAAGAACCTTGGACGTGTGCTCCCAGACCTGCGCGAACAGCCCCGGTTCGTCAGTGAGCTTCACCCCGAGCGACGGCACCATTTCCTGCAGCTTCGGCTTCCAGGACTCGTACCGGTCCGGGAAGCAGCGCTCGAGCACGTCGAGCATGGCCGGCACAGCCGTGGACGCGCCGGGAGACGCACCGAGCAGACCGGCGATGCTGCCGTCCTCGGCATTGACCACGGCGGTGCCGAACTCGAGGACACCGCCCTTGCCCTTGGCCCGCCGGATGACCTGGACACGCTGGCCGGCGGTGATCAGTTCCCAATCCTTGCCGACGGCCTTGGGTACGAACTCGCGAAGCGTGTCGATGCGTCCGGCCTCCGACTTCGTGAGCTCGCTGATCAGGTATTTGACCAGGCCGAGTTCACTGACACCGACGCCGAGCATCGACAGAAGGTTGTCGGGCTTGACCGAACCGGGGAGGTCGGTGACGCGACCTTCCTTGAGGAATTTAGGTGACCAG
Organism: Rhodococcus sp. MSC1_016; assembly: GCF_023667485.2. Lineage (NCBI taxonomy): Bacteria > Bacillati > Actinomycetota > Actinomycetes > Mycobacteriales > Nocardiaceae > Rhodococcus > Rhodococcus sp. MSC1_016. Next base: position 1,645,507 of record NZ_JAMOZI020000001.1, on the reverse strand, counting down.
CCGGCGTATGGGCCGAACAGCAGTCCGGGCTTGCTACCGATCACCCGGGTATCGAGGTGCGGCACCGACATGGGCGGAGCGCCCACGGCAGCCTTGCCGTACACCTTGGCGCGGTGCTGGTCGATGAGTTCCGGATTGGTGCAGCGCAGGAATGCTCCGCTGACCGGAAATCCGCCGAAGCCCTTGGCCTCGGAGATACCCGACTTCTGCAGGAGATGCAGGGCACCGCCGCCGGCGCCGACGAAGACGAACTTGCTGCGCACCACCTTTTTGGCACCGTTGCGACGGTTCGTGACCTTGACGACCCAGCTGCCGTCGGACTGCTTGGTGAGATCGGTGACCTCGTGACCGAAATGCACGATGCCGCCGGATGCACCGACGTAGCCGAGAAGCTGCTTGGTGAGAGCACCGAAGTCGACGTCGGTGCCGTTCTCGGTCCAGTTCAGCGCGATCGGATCGCTGTAGTCACGGCCCTTCGCCATCAACGGCAGGCGGCGGGCGAACTCGACCGGATCCTCCACGTATTCCATGCCCGCGAAGAGAGGGTGTCCGGCGAGCGCGTCGTAACGGGCGCGCAGATACTTCACGTTGGCCTCGCCGTGCACGAAGCTGACGTGGGGAATCGGGTTGATGAATTCCTTCGGCTTGGTCAGGACGCCGTTCTCCACGGCGTGCGCCCAGAACTGGCGCGACACCTGGAACTGCTCGTTGACGTTGACGGCCTTCGCGATCTCGACGGTGCCGTCGGGGTTCTCGGGCGTGTAGTTGAGTTCACACAACGCGGAGTGACCGGTGCCGGCGTTGTTCCACGGGTCGCTGCTCTCGGCCGCGACGGCGTCGAGCCGTTCGAAGGTGGTGATCGACCAGTCGGGCTGCACCTGCCGCAGGATCGCCCCCAACGTCGCGCTCATGATGCCCGCGCCCACCAGCACTACATCCGTCTTCGTCTCTACCGCGTTCTGATCTGACACTGGAGAATCGACTTCCTTGTCCATTAGCCGTGCGCGCATCCGCCTGCCGTGTTCGCCGCATAGGTTACCCGCGCGTATGAGCGGAAGTTACCTGCCCCAATTGTGCCCCTCCCCGCGGCCCGGGATCGCCCATTAGATTGTGATCTGTGACTACATGGGCTCCCGACGTCCTCGGCGACGGATATCAGCAGTTGACCATCCCCCTCGGTACCGATCCCGACGGCGAAGGTGAGGTCGAGGCAACGTTGATCCGTTACCAGCCCGCACAGGAGACGAAGCGGACCGGCCGAGCCGTGCTCTACGTGCACGGGTTCACCGACTACTTTTTCCAGAAACACCTGGCCGAGCACTTCGCCGACCAGGGATACGCCTTCTTCGCCCTGGACCTGCGCAAGTGTGGTCGTTCCCTCAAACCCGGTCAGACGGCGCACTTCGTGTCGGACCTCACGCTGTACGACGCCGAACTGGACGAAGCGCTCCGCGTCGTGCGCGAGCAGACCGGCGAGGGCCAGGTCCTGCTGGTCGCACACTCCACCGGGGGACTCGTACTCCCGCTGTGGCTGCACCGACGGCAGAAGAAGGCCGGCGGCACCGCGGCCCTCGGCGTCAGCGGCGTCATCCTGAACAGCCCGTGGTTCGACCTGCAGGGGCCGTCGTATCTGCGAAATGTGGGAACGGTGGCCGTCGACGCACTGGGCCGTGTCAAGCGGAAGTCGATCGTTCCGAAGACCACCCTCGACACCTACGGGGTGAGTCTCCACGTCGACGGCAACGGAATCTGGAACTACAACCTGGACTGGAAACCGCTGGGCGGCTTTCCCGTCACCTTCGGCTGGCTCCGGGCGGTGCGCCGCGGGCATGCGCAACTGCACCGGGGTCTCGATATCGGTGTTCCTGCGCTGATTCTGCGTTCCAAGGCGTCGTACTTCGCTCCGAGGTACGACCCTCAGGTCGACACAGCCGATGCAGTCCTCGATGTCCGGCAGATCGCCCGGTGGGCCGGGTGTCTCGGCGACCGCACGACGATAGTGCCCATTCCGGGCGCCCGGCACGACGTCTTCCTGTCTTCGGACGAACCCCGCGCCCAGGCGTTCGCCGAGGTGGACCTCTGGCTCGACTGGCTGCACGGCCACAATTCCGCGGAGGCGCCGCGATGACCCACTTCGATCTCGCTATCATCGGCTCCGGGTCGGGCAATTCCCTTCCCGACGAACGCTTTTCGGACAAGAAGATCGCACTCCTCGAGAAAGGCACGTTCGGCGGGACGTGCCTGAACGTCGGGTGCATTCCGACCAAGATGTTCGTCTACGCCGCGGAAGTGGCCCGCACGGTCACCGATACCGCGAAATTCGGCGTCGACGCCCAGCTCGAGGGTGTGCGCTGGCCCGACATCGTCAAAAGGGTCTTCGGCCGCATCGATCCCATCTCCGCGGGCGGTGAGCGCTACCGCGCGGAAGACACCCCGAATACGACGCTCTTCCGCGGGCACGCGTCCTTCGTCGGGCCGCGGACGATCGACACCGGAACAGGTGAGGTCATCACCGCGGATCAGGTGGTCATCGCTGCGGGATCGCGGCCGATCATCCCGGACGTCGTGCGCAGTTCGGGCGTGCCGTACTACACCAACGACGACATCATGCGGCTCCCCGAGCTCCCCGAGCGCCTGGTGATCATCGGAGCCGGGTTCATCGCCGCGGAGTTCGCGCACGTGTTCTCGGCACTGGGCACGCGGGTGTCGCTGATCTCGCGGGGCGAGCACCTCTTGCGCCATCTGGACGACGACGTGGCCCGTCAGTTCACCGATCTGGCGGTCTCGAAGTGGGATGTGCACCGTGGCCGGACGGTGGCGTCGGTCCGCCCGGACGGTGCCGGGATCGCGGTGGAACTCGACAACGGACGGGTCGTGTCGGGCGACGCCCTCCTCGTGGCCACCGGCCGTCGATCCAACGGGGACGTGATCGATGCTGCCGCCGGCGGCATCGACCTCGACCAGGGGCGCGTCGTCGTCGACGAGTTCCAGCGCACCAGCGCCGAGGGGGTGTTCGCGCTCGGCGACGTCTCTTCGCCCTATCAGCTCAAGCACGTTGCCAACCACGAAGCGCGCGTCGTCCAGCACAACCTGTTGCGGGACGCGTGGCAGGACACGTCGGGCCTGCGCCGTACCGACCATCGTGTCGTGCCCGCGGCTGTGTTCACCGACCCGCAGATCGCCCACGTCGGGCTCACCGAGCGCGAGGCTCGGGACGCGGGCTGGGACGTCACCGTGAAGATTCAGGCCTACGGCGACGTCGCCTACGGGTGGGCCATGGAAGACGACGAGGGTTTCTGCAAGATCATCGCCGAGCGTGGCACCGGGCGACTGCTGGGCGCACATGTGATCGGCGCACAGGCCTCCACGGTGATCCAGCCCTTGATCCAGGCCATGAGTTTCGATGTGACGGCACACCGGTTGGCCCGGGGCCAGTACTGGATACACCCGGCTCTCCCCGAGGTCGTCGAGAACGCCCTGCTCGGACTCGACGTCGACGACAGCGGCCTGTAATCGACTCGGCGCTCGCTACCAGGGGCTGGTGCGGAGAACGATCTCGGTGGCGAGCGCGGCGGCAGCGGAGGCCGGGACATTGGTGACACCGTCGAGGTCCACGACGCGGAAATCCGAGTAGACGAACCGACCACTCGCATCGGCCTCGGCTCGCCGCGTGGGGCTTCCGACCATCACGGTGGTCGGGAGCTCCACCGGTGGGCATCCCGCCTCGCGGACCACACCTTTGTCGTCGGGCGCCGCCGGGTGACCCCGATCGGCAACGACGAGACTGGCGAAGCGCCCGAACTGGCGAGCGGCCAGCGTCCAGGCGAGCTCGGCGCCCTCGCGGCTTCCCACGAGGTTGACCCATCCCACCTTCAGCTCGTCGAGCAGCCCCATCACAGCGGAGTCGTCGAGACCTTCGATGGACTCGGGCACGATGGTGCGCAGATCCGAATTGTGCAGGCGGGCGCACACATCGTCGTAGACGTCCGGGGCGTCCCCCGCACCGGGCAGCAGCAGGACAGCGTGCCTGGTCGCCGGCCCGTCGAGCCGAACAGTGCAGTCTCCGTCTCCCACAGCCACGTGTGTCAGTTCCATGGCAGAAAACCTACGCGATCCGCGCCGCATTGCGCTCGCGCCTTACCCGGTCCGGTTCACAACGCTGGTCCGGCAGATCGGAGCATGGCCGATCGTGCGCGGGCAACTGCCTAGAAAGAGAGGCGGGAGCCGATGGTGGCCAGCCCCTCCGGGGCACCTTCACCGATCAAGATGTCCAGGGCGCCTACATCCACGTGCTTCTCGACGAGATCAGCCAACAGGTCGAGCTGCGCGACCCGCACGGCGGCCACGTCGGTGTCGGGGGCGGGGACGAAGCCGGTTCGACCCGAATGCTCCGCGACATCGTCGAGGAGTAGACGGCGGAATCGATCGTTCTCGAGCAGACCGTGCCAGTGCGTTCCGTAGACAGCTCCGCGGATACTGCCCTCCGCCGCCCCGGTGCTCGCGTAGAGCAGCGGCTGATCACCGTTACGCCGGACCCGACCGTGGTGTATTTCGTAACCGTCGACCGGGACGCCGTACGCGTCACCGGTGACCCGGCCCAGCACTTTGTCTGCCGCGAACTCCACCTCGAGGTCGAGCAGTCCCAGACCCGGGGTCTGGCCGCGACCGGATTCGACGTCGTCGACGATCACGGAGCCGAGCATCTGGTAGCCGCCGCAGACGCCGAGTACCGGGCGGCCGAGTTTCGCCTGCGCCACCACGGCATCGGCAATTCCGTTGCGCCGCATCCACTCGAGGTCCGACACCGTCGACTTGCTGCCGGGCAGGACGATCAGGTCGGCATCCTGCAGGCGGGAAGGGTCATTGACCCAGCGAACCGAAACTCCGGGTTCGCACGCCAACGCTTCCACATCCGTCGAGTTGGAAATTCGTGGCAGGCGGATCGCCGCCACCCGCAGCCATTCGCTTCCCACCGGCGATCCGGGACGCCCGACGGGGGCGTCGCCCACGACGCCGAGCGAATCTTCCGCGTCCAGCCACAGGTCGTCCGCGAACGGAATGACACCGAGGGTCGGCCGGCCGGTCAGAGCAGTCAACTGTTCGAGGCCGGGGGTCAGCAACGACACGTCGCCGCGGAACTTGTTGACCACGAAGCCGGCGATCAACGCCTGATCTTCGGGCGAGAGCACAGCCACCGTGCCGAAGAGGTGGGCCAGCACTCCGCCGCGGTCGATGTCGCCGACCACGAGCACCGGAATCCGGGCGGCGCGGGCAAGGCCCATGTTGGCCAGATCCGTTGCGCGCAAATTGACCTCGGCGGGTGAGCCCGCGCCCTCACAGATCACCACGTCGAACTCGTTCCGCAGGGACGCCAGTTCCTCGGCCACCACCACCCGGAGATGGTCGCGGTGCTCGATGTAATCGCGGGCACCGACGGAAGTGACCGCGCGGCCACGCACCACCAGCTGGGACGTCCGATCACTCCCCGGTTTGAGCAGCACCGGGTTGAAACGCACGCTCGGCTCCAGTCCACACGCGGCGGCCTGCAGCGCCTGCGCACGTCCGATTTCGCCGCCGTCGAGAGTGACGACGGAATTGTTGGACATGTTCTGCGCTTTGAACGGCGCCACCCGGACACCGCGACGCGCCAGCATCCGGCACAAGCCGGCGACGAGCACGCTCTTCCCCGCGTCCGACGTAGTTCCGGCGACGAGTAGTGCGCCCTTCAGTTGGCCCGGGCTCAAGGCAGGGTGAGAATCTCGGCGCCGGTCTCGGTGACCACGATCGTGTGCTCGAACTGGGCAGTCCACGAGCGATCCTTGGTGACCACGGTCCAGTCGTCTTCCCAGACCTCCCAGGCGATGTCACCGAGATTGATCATCGGCTCGATCGTGAACACCATTCCCGGTTCGATCACCGTGTCGACCGACGGCTCGTCGTAGTGCAGGATGACGAGGCCGTTGTGGAACGTGGTGCCGATGCCGTGGCCGGTGAAGTCCCGGACCACGCCGTAGCCGAAGCGGTGGGCATACGATTCGATGACCCTGCCGATCACGTTGAGCGCGCGTCCGGGCTTGACCGCCTTGATGGCCCGCATCGTGGCCTCGTGCGTCCTCTCCACCAGCAAGCGGTTCTCCTCGGCGACGTCGCCTGCGAGGAAGGTCGCGTTGGTGTCTCCGTGCACCCCGCCGATGTAGGCCGTGACGTCGATGTTGACGATGTCACCGTCCTGGATGACGGTCGAATCCGGGATCCCGTGGCAGATCACCTCGTTGAGCGAGGTGCAGCAGGATTTCGGAAAACCCTTGTAACCCAGCGTCGACGGATAGGCGCCGTGGTCGATCATGTATTCGTGAGCGATGCGGTCGAGTTCATCGGTGGTGACGCCGGGCGCCACCGCCTTTCCCGCCTCCTGAAGAGCGCGGGCGGCGATCTGGCTCGCCAGGCGCATGGCCTCGATCGTCTCGGGTGTCTGCACCCACGGCTCGTGACCCTCGTTGGCCGTCGGCTTCCACGCGTACTCGGGCCGCTCGATACTCGCAGGCACGGCGAGGACGGGTGACACGGTTCCGGGGCTCAATGCTGTGCGGACAGACATGGGTATCAGGGTAGACCTGCCCTTCTCCGTGCGCCTTTCTGGTAGCGGGAACTACCAGAAAGGCGCACGAGCGCGAAGCGCCTACCGCTGGCGCAGGAGGTAGCGCTGCACCTTGCCGCTGGGAGTCTTGGGAAGGTGCGGAACGAAGTGCACGGTGCGCGGATAGGCGTGTGCAGCGAACTTCTTCTTCACCAAGGTCTGCAGCTCGGCTTCGAGTGCGTCGGTGCCCTCGACTCCGTCGCGGAGGACGACGAAGGCTTCGAGTACCTCACCGCGCAGGTCGTCGGGCATTCCGACGACCGCGGCCTCGACAACGGAGTCGTGCATGACGAGCACGCTCTCCACGTCGAAGGGCCCGATCCGGTATCCGGCCATGATGATGACGTCGTCGTCGCGGGCCGAGAAGAAATAGAAGCCGTCCTCGTCGGTCTGGCCCGCGTCGCCGGTGAGGTACCAGCGGCCGTCGCCGGTGAAGCGCTGCGCGGTCTTCTCGGGGGCGTCGACGTACCCGGTGAACCACAACAGCGGGCTGTTCCGGGTGTCGATAGCGACCCGGCCCGGTGTCCGGGGCGGGGCGATCGCGTCGGAGTCGTCGGCGAGTACCGCGCAGGACCAGCCTGGGAGCGGCTTGCCCATCGAGCCGTCGCGGACCTCGTCCTGCAGACCGTCCGCCCACGCATTGGCGATGAACATTCCGTGCTCGGTCTGGCCGTAATGGTCGCGCACGAGCACCCCGAGGTTCGCCTTCGACCACGAGATCACGTCCGGGGTGAGTGGTTCACCGGCAGACGACGCACGCCGCAACCGCACCGTCTCGGGGATCGGCGTCGGATCCGCCCGCAGACTCCGGTAAACGGTCGGGGCGGCCGCAAAGTTGGTGACCCCGAAGCGTTCCATGACCTTCCAGGTGAGCGGCGCCGAGAATCCCGCGTGCAGCAGGATGCTGCGCGTCCCCGCGGCGAGCGGCCCGAGCAGTGCGTAGTAGAGGCCGTACGCCCATCCCGGGTCCGCGGCGTTCCAGAAGACGTCGTCCTTGCGAACGTCGAGCCCGAACTCCTGGTAGGCGTGGAACGACGCCAGCGCCCGAACCGGGACCGGCACGCCCTTGGGGGTTCCGGTGGTTCCACTGGTGAACAACTGGACGAGGGGTCCGTCACCGCCGACGGCAACGGCCGCACCCCGGGCATCGCTGGGATCGTGCGACGTCAACAGCGTCTCGAAGTCCACCGTGCCGGACTTCTCGCCGCCGACGACCACCACCTGCCAGGGCGCGTCTGCCGGAATGTCCTCACCGGGCGTCAGCTTGTCCAGCTGGTTCGCATCGGCGATCACAACTTTCGCTTTGCTCGCCTCGAGTCGGAACGCGATGGCCGGGGAGGCGAATGCCGTGAACAACGGAACGTGGACCGCCCCGCGACGCCAGATCCCGAGCAGGGCTACGACCAGTTCGGCCGACTTGCCCATCAGCGTCGCCACGTGCTCACCCGGTTCGACACCGAGGTCCGCCAAGGCTGCCGCACACCGTGACGACTGTTCACGAAGGAATCCGTAGGTGAGGTCCGTCGAGGTCAGATCCGCTTCCACAACGGTGAACGCCACGTCGTCGGCAGGGTGTCGATCACACAGCAACTCCGCCGCGGCGGCGGTCGGCGTGTCGTACTGGTCGAGCAATTCACGCACGCGTGCGGTGGGATCGGTGGTCATGCGGTACTCCTCGTATTCTGCGGGCTGGTAAATCGGGGTCCGAACGTTCGCGGGGCCGGGTCGGCGACGGCGTGGCCTCATCCGAACTCGCTACGGTTATGATCTAGCTCACAGACCGCCCTGACTACCCCCGGAAAGGGGTGACCCACTTGGTTCTCCCGTCGCTACTACGCCCCCGGGACGGCGACGCCCTGCGCGGTGAGCTGCGCACGATCGCCGCCCAGGGTGTCGTGCCGGTCCTCTTCGGCGGCGAAGTGAGCGACGACACTCTCCATCTCAGCGAATTCTTCGGAACGCGTACCAACAACCTCAAAGGGCTGGCCATCCCACCGCTGTCCGGCCTCGGCGGCCGAGTGGTGGCTCAGCGCAGGCCTGTCTCGGTCAACGACTACAGCTCCTCCCAGACCATCACGCACCACTTCGACCGCCCCGTCCTCAGCGAGGGGCTCCGCTCCATCCTGGCCGTGCCCGTCATCGTGCAGGGCAAATCCCGGGCCGTCCTCTACGCCGCCATCCGCGAGTGCGCCCCGATCGGTGATCGGACCGCGGATGTCGTCGTCGCGGCCTCGCGCCGACTCGGTACGGAGATCGCCATTCGTGACGAGGTCGACCGCCGCCTCCAGATGCTCACGACACTGGACGCGCAGGGTGTCGACGGCGCCACCACCGAAGAGCTTCGCGACATACACGCTCAGATGCGGAGTGTGGCCCAGACTGTCAACGATCCGTCGTTGCAGGAGCAGTTGCGCGGGTTGTCCGAGCGGCTCGCGGCAGTTGTCAGCCCCGGTGGCGGCGATGGTGCGGACGCGTCTGACGACCCTGGTATCACCCTCACCCCCCGAGAGATCGACGTGCTGGCGCACGTCGCGCTGGGATGCACCAACGCCGAGGTCGCCCAGCGGCTGTCGGTGGGAGCCGAGACCGTCAAGAGTTACTTGCGCAGTGCCATGAACAAGCTGGACGCGCGGTCCCGCCACGAAGCCGTGGTCACCGCACGGCGGCTGGGATTACTCCCTTAGCGACAAGCGTCTTCTCGGCCGGGAAGCGCGAGCGCAGCGAAAGGCGGTGGGTCATGGGATCGACAACGGATTCGAACGCGTCGAGCTCGAATGCGTCCGGTGCGAGTTCTTCCGAGCAGCCGAGCCTGAAGCGGGTCATGGGTCCCGGTCTGCTTCTGTTGTTCATCGTCGGCGACATCCTCGGAACCGGCATCTACGCGCTGACCGGCAAGGTGGCGAATCAGGTCGGTGGCGCGGTGTGGTTGCCCTTTCTCATCGCCTTCCTCGTCGCCATCGTCACGGCCTTCAGCTACCTCGAACTCGTCACCAAGTTCCCCAAGGCAGCGGGAGCTGCGCTGTACACACACAAGGCTTTCGGGGTGCACTTCCTGACGTACATGGTGGCTTTCGCCGTGATGTGCTCCGGCATCACGTCTGCCTCGACAGCGTCGCGTGCCTTCGCGGCCAACTTCGTCGAAGCCTTCGATCTCGATTTCACCACCGGAATCGGGATCACCCTCCTCGGTCTCGCGTTCATGACGGTCGTGGGAATCATCAACTTCCGTGGGGTCAGCGAGAGCGTCAAAACCAATGTGGTCCTCACGTGCATCGAGTTGTCCGGGCTTCTGATCATCATCATGATCGGACTGTGGGCACTCGGCGTGGGCGACGGCGACTTCTCCCGGGTCGCCACGTTCGACACCGGTGAACGGTCCCCGGTCGGCGCCGTGATCGCGGGTACCGCGCTCGCCTTCTTCGCGATGGTCGGTTTCGAGGATTCGGTCAACATGGCCGAGGAGTGCAAGGAACCCAGCCGAATCTTCCCCAAGGTGTTGCTGACGGGACTTCTCGTCACGGGGGCGATCTACGTGTTCGTCTCCATCACGGCCATCGCGCTCGTACCTGTGAGCGACCTCGGCGAAGGTGACACACCACTGCTCAAGGTGGTGCAGGCCGGCGCCCCCGGCTTCCCGATCGGGATCTTCGCCTTCATCACCATGTTCGCGGTCGCCAATACCGCACTGATCAACATGCTGATGGCAAGCCGGCTGCTGTACGGCATGAGCCGCGAGAAGGTACTCCCTCCTCCGTTCGGGAGAGTGCACGCCCGCCGCCGCACTCCGTACGTGGCCATCGTCTTCACCACGCTCGTCGCGTTCGGCTTGATCACGTTCGTCGGTGAGGTGCCCGAACTCGGCGGCACCACGGCCCTGCTCCTGCTGTGCGTGTTCACGATCGTGAACATCACCGTGCTGGTCCTCCGGAAACAGCCCGTGGAGCACAAGCACTTCCGGGTTCCGACGATTCTCCCGATCGTCGGCACCCTGACGTGTGGCTTCCTCGCCACACCCTTCGCCGACCGCCCGATCGTGCAGTATCAGATCGCCGGCGTGCTACTCGGGATCGGCGTCGTCCTCTGGGCGGGCACAGTGCTCGTGAACAAGAGGCTCGGAAAAGGCGGCCCGGAACTCGATCCCGAAAAGCTCGCCGAACACGAGTAGCACCTCAGAGAGCATCCCTCAGAAGGCGAGCGTTGCGGACGCTGACGCAGGGCACCCCACGGGCCCTCGCCTGCTGCATCGCCATGGCTTCCGCTGGGGTGCAGAGTCCGTCGAGGACGTCTTCGGTGGCGATGACGCACAGGACGTCTCCGTCGCAGGAGCTGATCGACGCGATTCCGCGGCCCGACGCCCACTGCTTCATCGCCAGCCACTGAGTCAATTCCGTGCCTGGGTCCGGATTGCCGACGAACAACAATGTGCGGACGCCATCCGATGCGTCCACCCGAGTTTCTTCCGAGACGAGTGTCATGTGTGAAAGTTCCTGTTTGCGTCGCTCTTCGATCCCGCGGTTGCGAAAATCTTCTGCCACCCACTATGGGCGCTCCCGGCGGCGGTGTCTGTCCCCCGACCGGGTCCCTGAACCGACTACACCTGTGTCCCCCGATCGGCCGATGGCTCCTCGGCACAACCCGATATCGATGGACACCGGCGCGGGGTCAATACCCTTCGGGCAACGCCGCGAACATGTCCCGGGTGACGGCGACGGCGTTGTCGGAGCTCCCGCCCCGGACCACCAGTGTGGCGAAGGCGAGATCGCCTCGATAACCGACGAACCAGGCGTGCGAGCCACCCTCGACTTCGGCCTCCCCCGTCTTTCCGTATACCTCGCCCTGATCCTCGATCCGTTCAGCTGTGCCACTGGTCACCACGAGCCTCATCATCGAGCGCAAACCCTCGACCATGTCGGGGCTGATCGGCGGATGGTCACCCTCGATCACGGTCTCGCGTCCGGCGATCAACCGCGGAACGGGAGTCGAACCGTGCGCGATCGTCGCCGCGGCCAGGGCCATTCCGAACGGACTGACCACGACCTTGCCCTGGCCGAAGCCGTCCTCTGTTCGTTGCACCAGCTCTTCGGCCGGCGGGACGGAGCCGGAATCGGTCGGCAGGCCCACGACCTGGTAGTCGGGGCCGATCCCGTACTGCGACGCCGCGACCGTCAGCGCGTCGGGCTTCATCTCACTGGCCAGTTTCGCGAACGAGGTGTTGCACGAGCGGGCGAATGCCGTGGCCATCGGCACGGTGCCCAGCGCGAACTCGTTGTAGTTGGGAACGCTGCGCTCCCCGATCTCGATACGTCCCGGACACGGCACCATCGTGTCGGGGCTCGCGATCCCCGAAGAGATGGCTGCCCCGGCGGTGATGATCTTGAACGTCGATCCCGGAGGGTAGAGACCTGTCAGGGCGACCGGCCCGTCCCGGTCTGCCGCCTTGTTCTGCGCCACCGCGAGAACGTCTCCGGTCGACGGCTGGATCACCACCATCATGGCCTGGTCGGTCCTGGCATTGACGGCGTTCTGCGCCGCAACCTGAATGGGCCGGTCGAGGCTGATCGAGAAGGACGGGGAGGTCTGCGGCGGGGTCTCGGTGAGGACATCCGTGTCGACGCCGTTCTGGTTGACGGTGACCACGCTCCACCCGGCTTTGCCGTCGACCTCGTCGATCACCGTCTTCTTCACCTGTCCGACGAGGTCCGGGGCGAAAGTGCGATCCGTGGCCACCAGGTCCGCCTCGTCCGAGACGCTGACTCCGGGAAGGGCACCGAGGACGCCCGCGACCCGCTCGTAGTCTTCGGACCGCAGTCGGGTGACGAGGTAGTCACCCTCGACCGCCGTCGCAGATTCCGCGATCGACTGCGCGGTGAGCGTGGTGTCGAACGGGGAGAGCGCGGCGGCAAGACCCTGCGCCGTGGAGATGACGTTGCCCGACTCCCCGGCGTCGAACTTGACGCGGTACACGACTCCGGGAACCAGAACATCCGAACCGGAGTGCTCGTTGACGCGAGCGCGGGGCGCCGCGGTCGACCGGAGCGACATCGTCTGCCGGTCGCCGAGCCGAGGGTGGATGTTGGTGGAGCTCCACCGGACCGCCCACTCCCCGTTCCGGCGCCCCATCTGCAGCTCACCGGAGTAGGTCCAGACTCGATTCTTCGGTAGATGCCATTCGTAGGCGTAGCCGACGGTGGCCGTGTCTCCCTTGATGTCCACGTCGGTCGTCTTCGCCTCGAGCGACTCCGCCTGCAGCGACTCCCAGGCCGACTCGAGAACTCGTTGAGCATCGTCGGGCCGATCGGACAATTGTGCGGCCTGCCCGGAATCGCGGTCGGCGAAGGCGGTGAGAAATGCCTGAGCGGCGGGCGCGGGGCCGTCGGGCTTCGGTGTGCACGCCGTCGAGCCGAGGATCAGCGCGGCCGCGCCGCCGAGGGCGATGGACCGCACGACGCGGAATCGAGTGGTTGGCCAGAGGTTCATCGCCGCTCATGGTATGTCTCCGACCACCGTCGGCACGGTAGGCGGCCAGCGAGTCAGTCCAGGAGAATTGTGGCGAACGTCGCGACTTGGCTGAAACCGATGCGCGCGTACGCACTGCGGGCCACGGTGTTGAAGCTGTTGACATACAGACTGGCGATCCGGCCGTCCGCGATGACGGCCTCCGCCACGGTTGCCGTTCCCGCGGCCCCGAATCCCTGCCCTCGATACATCGGGTGGACCCAGACGCCCTGGATCTGTCCCACCCGCGACGACACCGACCCGACCTCGGCCTTGAAGATCACCTGTTCGTCCTCGAACCGGGCCCAGGCTCGGCCGGCGGCGATGAGATTGGCGACCCGGCGCCGGTACCCGCGACCGCCGTCATTGGCGCGGGGGTCGACGCCGACTTCCTCGATGAACATGGCCACCGCTGCGGGAAGGTACTGCTCGAGTTCGTGCATCCGGACTTGGCGGACGAGCGGATCGGGGCGGCAGTGCGGCTTGCCGGCCAACGCGAGGAGAGGCTGGTCGGCCCGGACCTCGCGAGCGGGGCCCCAGTCCATTTCCAGCATCTCCCACAACGGCAGTGTCAGCTCGGCCCGGCCCACCAGCGACGAACACATGCGGGGCGTTCGGCAGGCTCGGTCTGCGAACGCGCGCATGTCGTCGACGCTGCCGCGAAGCGGAACGAAGTTGGCACCGGAGAAACACAGAGACTCGAGCGGTCCTCCTCGACTCCACAACTCCCCGTGGATCATCCGCGGATCGACTCCGCATTCTTCGACGCGCGCGGCGACCATGCAGGCGGCGACAGGATCGGCGTCGAGAACGCGGAGCACATGTGCCGCGTCTCGACTGCTCAACTGTTTGGCACCGAGGAGCTTGAGCATCTACCCAACCTTGTCAGCTAGTGGTTCTGCCCACCAGATTGCCACGAACACGCCAGAAACGGGAGACGTTTCGATGCCCAGGGGCGGGCGAGTCAGCTGACGGTCACGACGGGGGACCCGGCCGACGCGTCACCCTCCATCTCTTCCGCGATGCGCATCGCTTCCTCGATGAGCGTTTCGACAATCTGCGCTTCCGGCACAGTCTTGATCACTTTGCCCTTCACGAAGATCTGGCCCTTGCCGTTTCCGGAGGCCACTCCGAGGTCTGCCTCGCGAGCCTCGCCGGGACCGTTCACCACGCAGCCCATGACGGCGACGCGCAGCGGGATTTCCATGCCTTCGAGCCCGGCGGTCACTTCGTCGGCCAACGTGTAGACGTCCACCTGGGCGCGCCCACAGGAGGGGCACGACACGATCTCGAGCTTGCGCGGTCGCAGGTTCAGCGATTGCAGGATCTGCGTTCCGACCTTGATTTCCTCAGCGGGCGGCGCCGACAGCGATACCCGGATGGTGTCGCCGATGCCCTCGGAAAGGAGCGCACCGAAGGCGACGGCCGACTTGATCGTTCCCTGGAACGCCGGACCGGCCTCGGTCACGCCCAGGTGCAGGGGGTAGTCGCACTGCGCTGCCAGCTGACGGTAGGCCTCCACCATGATCACCGGGTCGTTGTGCTTCACCGATATCTTGATGTCGCCGAACCCGTGTTCCTCGAAAAGCCCGGCTTCCCACAGAGCCGACTCGACGAGCGCTTCCGGCGTCGCCTTGCCGTACTTCTGCATCAGCCGGGGGTCGAGCGACCCGGCGTTGACTCCGATGCGGATCGGAATGCCGGCGTCACCGGCCGCCTTGGCGACTTCCTTGACGCGTCCGTCGAACTCCTTGATGTTGCCCGGGTTCACGCGCACCGCGGCGCACCCCGCCTCGATGGCCGCGAAGATGTAGCGCGGTTGGAAGTGGATATCGGCGATAACCGGGATCTGGCTCTTCTTCGCAATCGTCGCGAGTGCGTCGGCGTCCTCCTGGCGCGGGCAGGCGACTCGGACGATGTCGCAGCCGGACGCGGTGAGCTCGGCGATCTGCTGGAGGGTCGCGTTGACGTCGTGGGTCTTCGTGGTGCACATCGACTGCACGGACACCGGAAAATCGCTGCCGACGCCGACTGTCCCGACCTGCAGTTGGCGGGTCTTGCGGCGGGGCGCGAGAACGGCGGCCGGGCCTTCGGGCATACCCAATCCGACAGGGCTGGTCACGTGGGTGCCTTCTTTCGTAGCTTCAGGTCCGAGTTTAGCGATCACTGGAAGAGCTTGATCGGGTTGACGATGTCGGCGGTGAGGGTGAGCAGCATGTATGCGCCGCCGATGACGATCACGACATAGGTCACGGGCAGCAACTTCAGGTAGTCCACGGGGCCGCCTCGGGGCAACCCTCGCCTGCTCCGGAACCAGTCGCGAATTCGCTCGTAGAGCGTCACTGCCATGTGTCCGCCGTCGAGTGGGAGCAGCGGGAGCATGTTGAACATGCCGAGGAAGAAGTTGAGGCTTGCGAGGAGGAGAACGAACGCTTCCCAGATCCCCTGTTCGGCGATCTGGCCGCCGATCACGCTCGCGCCGTACACGGAGATCGGTGTCTCCGGGTCCCGTTCCCCGCCGGTCACGGCGTGCCACAGGTCGACAGCCTTGCTCGGCATCTGCACCAGACGTTCGGCTGTCATGACGAACATGTCACCGGTGAATCCGAAGGAGGCCGGGACCGCGGACACCGCCGAATGCTCGACGACGGCCGGGGGCGCGGCGATGCCGACAGCACCGACGGTCGCCTCATGCGGTTGACTCTCCCCCTCCTCCTGGACCCACCGCTGCACCTGCTGGACGGGAACGACGACCGTCTGCTCGGTGCCGTCCCGTTCGATCGTGAAGTCCACTGCACCCGACAGAGGTCGCGTTGCGGCGGCGACGTCCGCGAAGGTAGGCGTCTCCTTGCCGTCCACCGCGACGATGATGTCGCCCGCCCGGATACCGGCCTCCTCGGCGGGCCCGGTACCGGTGCACGGAGACAGCGCGTAGTCGGGAGCGGGACCCTGGGTGGCGGCAACACAGCCGACCGCACCGACCTCGGCATGGCTGGGCCGGTTCAGGTCGGGCAGACCCCACCCGACGGCAAGGACGTACACCAGGACGAGACCGAGGAGGAAGTTCATGCCGATGCCCCCGGACATCACGGCGAGGCGTTTCCAGGTCGCCTTCTTGTACATCGCCCGGTCTTCTTCGTCCGGCGCGAGTTCGTCGAGGGCCGTCATTCCCGCGATGTCACAGAAGCCACCGAGCGGCAGGGCCTTGAGCCCGTACTCGGTTTCACCGCGGCGGAAGGAGAAGATTCTGGGGCCGAAACCGATGAAGTATCGACGGACCTTCATGCCGGTGGCCTGAGCCACCCACATGTGACCCGCTTCGTGAAGCGCGATCGACAGTGCGATTCCGAGGGCGAAGAGAACAACGCCCACTGCGAACACCATGCAGTTCTAGCCTTCCTGCTTGACGAGCTGACGTGCTCGGTCACGCGCCCAGCCGTCGGCGGCCAGTACGTCCTCCACGGTAGCCGGTGGCGCCGCCCACTCGTCCGCCTCGGATAGCACGGCGGCGACGGTGCGGACGATGGCCGGGAATCGGATGATCCCGTCCAAGAATGCCTGAGCCGCGACTTCGTTGGCAGCGTTGTAGACGGCGGTGAGGCAACCGCCACGCCTGCCGGCTTCCCGCGCGAGGTCGACAGCAGGGAAGACCGCCGAGTCGAGTGGTTCGAAGTCCCAGCGGGAGGCGCTGGCGAAATCGCACGGGGCGGCAGCTCCTGCGACCCGGTCCGGCCAGCCGAGCGCGAGCGCGATCGGCAGCTTCATATCGGGCGGGCTGGCCTGTGCGAGCGTGGAGCCGTCGGTGAAGGTGACCATCGAGTGCACGATCGACTGCGGGTGAACCGTGACGTCGATGCGGTCGTACGCGATCCCGAACAGCAGGTGGGTCTCGATCAATTCGAGTCCCTTGTTCACCAGCGTCGCGGAGTTCAACGTGTTCATCGGGCCCATCGACCAGGTGGGATGGGAGCCGGCCTGTTCGGGAGTGACCGAGTCGAGTTGCTGAGCGGACCATCCCCGGAAGGGACCGCCCGAGGCCGTGAGAACGAGGCGGGCCACCTCGTCGGCGCTGCCTCCCCGCAGGCACTGGGCGAGCGCGGAATGTTCGGAGTCCACGGGCACGATCTGGCCGGGGGCCGCGGCGGCGGTGACAAGCGGCCCGCCCGCTACGAGGGACTCCTTGTTCGCGAGCGCGAGCCGCGCGCCGGACTCCAGGGCGGCCAGGGTCGGTTCCAGACCGAGGGAGCCGACGAGGGCGTTGAGGACGACGTCCGCTTCGGTGTTCTTCACCAGTTCGGTGACCGCGCCCGGACCGCTCAACACTCCCGGCCGATCGAGTGTGGCAGCGGCCCCCGGATCGGCGACTGCGACGGATGTCACAGCCGTTTCGGCGATCTGCCGTGCCAGAAGGTCGACATTTCCACCACCGGCGGCGAGGCCGACAACGGAGAACTTGCCGGGGTTGGCCGCGATCACCTCCAACGCCTGGGTGCCGATCGAACCTGTGCTGCCGAGCAGCAGGACGCGGGTGGGCCTGGTTTCATCCACCCAGCCATTGTTCCTGATCGAACAGCGGTCGCCCGCCATGGATGGCCCCGGTACATACGACGGACGGTCGTATGTCACGATATGGCGAGTAGCGCAACCGAATCTGCAGGAGGATCGATCGTGGCCGGTACCCAGTTGGAGCCCTCGTCCAGCGACCCCGTCGTGGCCGCACACGTCGATACGGCCGAGGTCCCGTCGGCGGCATGGGGCTGGAGTGGTGAAGCGCCCAAGACGTTCCGCTTTCTCGGCTGGTTTTTCGCGCTGTTCCTGCTGCTGATGATCATCGGTAACCACACCGGCCGGGTCGAGGACCTGTGGCTGGTCGGCTGCGCAGGCCTCATGGTCGTCGTGCTGGTCCGCGACATTCTCCAGCGGCGCAAGCCCCGGTAAACCCCCGCTTTCCACGAAAACCCCTCGACCGAAGTCCTCGGCGAGGGGTTTTCGCGTGCCTGTTGTCGCTACTCGTGGCGGCGAATCAGTTTTCGGCGGCGAGTTGGCCGCACGCCGCGGCGATCTCCTGCCCCCGGGTGTCCCGCACGGTGCAGGACACACCTTGCGCGATGACGCGGCGAACGAATTCCTTCTCCACCGGCTTGGGGCTGGCATCCCATTCGCTGCCCGGTGTGGGGTTGAGCGGGATGAGGTTCACGTGCACGAGGGGACCGAGAGCCTTGCGCAGCTTCTTGCCCAGCAGGTCCGCTCGCCACGGCTGGTCGTTGACGTCCCGGATCAAGGCGTACTCGATCGAAACGCGTCTGCCCGACTTGTCCGCGTAGTAGCGGGCGGCATCGAGGACCTCGGCTACCGACCACCGGTTGTTCACAGGCACCAGGGTGTCGCGAAGTTCGTCGTCGGGTGTGTGCAAGGACACCGCGAGGGTGACGCTCAAATTCTCGTCGGCGAGCTTGCGGATGGCAGGCGCCAGTCCGACCGTCGACACCGTCACCGAACGCTGCGACAACCCGAGGCCCTCGGGCGGCGGGGAAGTGATACGACGCACTGCCGCGACGACCCGCTTGTAATTGGCGAGCGGCTCCCCCATACCCATGAACACCACATTCGACAGGCGCCCCGAACCTCCGGCAACCTCACCGTCGCGCAGGGATGCGGCTGCGGCCCGCACCTGGTCGACGATCTCGGCAGTCGACAGGTTGCGTTGCAGACCGCCCTGGCCGGTCGCGCAGAACGGACACGCCATTCCGCACCCGGCCTGACTCGAGATACACAGGGTCGCACGGTCGGGGTATCGCATCAGAACACTCTCGAGAAGTGTTCCGTCGTTCGCCTTCCACAGCGTCTTCCGGGTATCTCCACCGTCACACGCCAGATGTTTGACGGGTGTCAGCAGCGTCGGGAAGAGGGCGGCCCCCACCTGCTCCCGGACCGCAGCCGGAAGATCGGTCATCCTCTCCGGATCCGCCTCCAAGCGCGCGTAGTACTGCCGGGCCAGCTGGTCGGCACGGAAACCGGGCAGACCCAGTTCCTGGACGACCTTCCGGCGTTCGGCGGAGTCGAGGTCCGCGAGATGCCGGGGCGGCATCCCGCGCCGGGGCGCGGTGAACACGAGGGGGAGCGAGACAGCCATAGTTTTCCCATTGTCCCATTGATTCGGCGGCCGATGTCGCGCGGATACGTGATCGACGCCATTCCGCCGTCCGATGCGGGTGCAGAACCGCGCCGAGTGGGTGAAGATCGAGTTATGTCGACAACACCGGACGACCCCTCGCAATCCCCTACGGATGTCCCGGCCGGCGGTGGCCCTGTCGGCGGGCCCACGCCTGGCGATCCGCCTTACCCGGACACCACCCACCCAGGACCCCAGCATCCGGACGTCGCACGAAAGAAGGGCATCAGACACACCAGGGCGGGCGCGACCTGGACCGGCCTCGTCATCGGAATCATCGTTCTCGTACTGCTTCTCGTGTTCATCCTGCAGAACCTCGACAGCGCAACACTCGAACTGTTCGCCTGGGAGTTCACGCTTCCGCTCGGCGTGTCGTTGTTGCTGGCGTCGATCGCCGGCGCCGTGATCATGGCCCTCGCCGGGGGGGTCCGGATCATCCAGATCCGGCGAGCGGCAAACCGGCAGCAACGCCTGAACACTAATTACTGACTGAACAATAGTTACGCAAGTGGATCGGGTCGGCGCCGACCGCGCATGATGGTTGTCGTGGATATCACCGGAACGGTACGACTGTGAAGGCCGACATGGAGACGACTGTGGCACCGCGCATCGCTGCCGAGCAGGCGCGATCCTGGCTGCTGGTTCCCGCCGGCAAGCCCGAAGGTTTCGAGGCGGCGCATGCGAGCGCCGCGGACGCCGTCATCCTCGACCTCGAGGACGCCGTCACCCCCGACCGTAAGCCTCGCGCGCGCGCCGACGTGGTCGCCTGGCTCGGCGAGAATCGGCGGGCGTGGGTCCGCATCAACGATGCGACCACCCCTTTCTGGGCCGACGACCTCGCGGCACTGAACCACGTTCCAGGACTCGAGGGCGTCATGCTCGCCAAGACCGAGAGTGGAATGCAGGTCGACGCCACCGCCGATCGCCTTCCCGCCGGGACCAAGGTGCTCGCTCTCGTCGAATCCGCCATGGGTCTCGAAGCTGCGCCGGAGATCGCTCGCGCCGAGGCGACTTTCCGGCTCGCCTTCGGTAGCGGCGACTTCCGGCGCGACACGGGGATGGACGATTCGCCGCTGGCCATGGCCTATCCGCGCGCACGGCTGACGATCGCGAGCCGCGCCGCCCGGATCGCCGCACCGATCGACGGGCCTACCCTCGGTTCGGACGTCGAGGCGCTGGTGCGCGCGTCGGCGCTCACGCTGTCGATGGGAATGACCGGGAAGCTGTGCATGACCATCGCTCAGACGGCGTCCGTGAATGATGCGCTCAGCCCCTCCCCCGCCGAAGCCGAGTGGGCGATGGATGTGATCGCCGACCTCGGCGAAGACGGATCGCGGGTACGCGATGGTAGTGACCTGCCCAAACTCGCGAAGGCGAAGAAGATTCACGCGCTCGCGAAGCTGTTCCACATCGCGCCGCGTCGGTAATCATTAAGTGCGCGGTCCTTCCAGCCCGGCCGGCTTTCGGCGAATATGCACGCGGTAGCGCACGTCGACGGCCAGGCCGGGCGTCTGCCCATAGGCTTTCGCCGCCGTGCTTCGGGTGAACTCGATGCCCAGGACTCGGCGCAGCGACTCCCGATCCGGGAACAGCCACCGCGTCTGAACCCGGGTCAGGTCGAACCCCTGCGCCGCGAAGAAGGCTTCGACCGCGGCCGGTCTGTAGTGCGGCATGTCGGCACGCATCCATGCACCGTAGGGCTCCGCCGTCGCGTCGAGATCGATGACTGCGAGCGCTCCTCCCGGTCGGAGCACCCGCATCGCCTCGAGTATTCCCGGTCCGCATCCTGGGCCGAAGAAGTAGGCGGTTCGGGCGTGCACCAGGTCGACGCTCGAGTCTCCGAGGGGAATCTGCTCGGCCGATCCGGCGAGTATTCGCACGTGGGACAGGCCGGAGACCCGCTGCCGGGCGAGGTCGAGTAGAGGCGGATGCGGTTCGACGCCGATCACGGTGCTCGCTGCTTCGGCGAAGACCGGAAGATGAAAACCGGAACCGCAGCCGATGTCGACGACGGTCTTGCCTCCCCAGTCCAGGATGGACCGTAGATGCCGGAACAGCGCACCCTCGACGTCCTGCGCCCGGTTCTCGAGCTCGTAGGTGTCGGGCCAGTGCCAGATGTTGGGGCTGGGAATGGTCACGGCCGGTCGGTCACACGAGGACCGTGAGCACCAGCCACGTCACGAACGCCGACGGCAGCAGGGAATCGAGACGGTCCATGATTCCGCCGTGTCCGGGAAGCAGGGTGCCCATGTCCTTGATCCGCAGTTCACGTTTCACCTGGGATTCGATGAGGTCACCGAGCGTGGCCGTGACCACCAGGACCACGCCGAGCAGTACACCGATCATCGGGTTCTCGCCGAGGATGAGGGTGACCGTGAGCAGACTGCCGATCACACAGAACAGCAGGGAACCGAAGAAACCCTCCCACGACTTCTTCGGGCTGATCGCCGGCACCATCGGGTGCTTACCGAAGAGAACTCCGGCGGCGTAACCACCGACGTCGGAGCAGACCACTCCGATCATGAGGCAGAGCACCCGGCCCGCCCCGTCGTCCTGCAACACCATCAGCACCGCGAACGAGGCCAGAAGGGGAATCCACGCGGCCACGAAAACGGTGATCGCCGTGTCCCGCAGGTAATTTCGTGGGGTCGCCTTGAGTCCGTGGTCGAACAGGCGCCACACCATGCACACCAGAGCGGTTCCCGCGAACGCGCTGAGCACACCCTCCGGGCCGAATGGCCAGCCCAGCCACAGTACGGCTTGCCCGCCCACGAGCAACGGTATCCGAGGCGCGCTGATGTCCGCTTCCCGCAACCGCTTGGTGACCTCCCAGGTGGCCACGGCCATCGCGACGGACACGACACCGATCCACACCAGCGGTACGTACACGAGTATCAGGATCAGCGAGACACCGAGGCCGACGCCGACAGCGATCGCGGCGGGAAGATTCCTTCCCGCCTTCGATCCTGTGGCCGGGGGCACCTCCGACTGTGCGGGGCGCGTTCCCTCCGACTGCGCGGAAGGCTCGCCCTCGGACGTTGGCCCCCCTGGCGTCCCGTGTTCTGTTGGCACGGTCACTGTCCCCGATCCACTCCTCGTCCCGCGCTCAAACCTCGAGCAACTCGGCTTCCTTGTGCTTCACCAGCTCATCGATCTGCGCGACGTAACGAGCAGTCGTCTTGTCGAGTTCCTTCTCGGCGCGCCCGACCTCGTCCTCGCCGGCCTCACCGTCCTTCTGGATGCGGGACAGTTCGTCCATCGCCTTGCGGCGCACGTTGCGCACCGACACCTTCGCGTCCTCGCCCTTCGCCTTCGCCTGCTTCACGAGTTCACGGCGGCGTTCCTCCGTGAGCTGCGGCACGGAAATGCGGATCAGGTTGCCGTCGTTGGACGGGTTGACGCCCAGATCGGAGTTACGGATCGCGTTCTCGATCGGGCCGAGCTGAGAGGCCTCATAGGGCTTGACCACCACGAGCCGCGCCTCCGGGACGTTGATGCTGGCCAGCTGTGTGATCGGGGTGAACGCACCGTAGTAGTCGATACCGATCCGCGAGAACATTCCAGGGTTCGCCCGGCCCGTCCGGATGGAACCCAGGTCATCCTTGGCCACCGTGACAGCCTTCTCCATCTTCTCCTCGGCTTCGAAGAGAGCTTCATCAATCACGGCTGTTCCTCCATGTCATTCTGCATCGATTCGTCATGACTTGACGAGCGTTCCGATCTTCTCACCAGATACTGCCCTGGCAATATTGCCCTCGGTGAGCAGATTGAACACCATGATCGGCATTTCGTTGTCCATGCAGAGACTGAATGCGGTCGCATCGGCCACCTTGAGTCCCTGTTCGATGACCTCGCGGTGGGTGATCTGCGTGTACATCGTCGCGGTGGGGTCGAGATTGGGGTCCGCTGTGAATACGCCGTCGACCGCCTTCGCCATCAGCACCACCTCGGCGCCGATCTCGAGAGCCCGTTGAGCAGCCGTCGTGTCGGTCGAGAAATAGGGCATTCCCATCCCCGCCCCGAAGATCACGACGCGACCCTTCTCCAGATGACGCTGCGCGCGCAGCGGAATGTACGGCTCGGCCACCTGCCCCATGGTGATCGCTGTCTGCACGCGGCTGTCGACGCCTTCCTTCTCCAGGAAATCCTGAAGGGCAAGGCAATTCATCACGGTGCCGAGCATGCCCATGTAGTCGGAACGAGCACGGTCGAGGCCTCGCTGCTGCAGTTCGGCACCGCGGAAGAAGTTTCCGCCGCCTATCACTACCGCCACCTGCACGCCGGACCGCACGACCCCGGCGATTTGTTCGGCGACCTTGGTCACCACGTCAGGGTCCAGGCCGACCTTCCCGCCACCGAACATTTCGCCACCGAGTTTGAGAAGGACTCGATGAAATCCTGGACGTTCGCTGGCTGGTTCGGACATTGCTCTCCTCGGTTCATCCGCACTCGTCGGTTCCACTACAGCCGAGCGGACCGACGGGCCGGCTCGACACCTACAGACGGCCATCCTCATCCTGCCTCATCGAGGCAGTGGCGGCACACGTAGACCCCGCCGGGCGAGCGCACTCGTCCGACGGGGTCATACGACTGACACGACTAGCTCGAAGAACCGACCTCGAAGCGTACGAAACGCTTGATCGTCACGCCGGCCTCGTCGAGGATCGCCTTCACGGACTTCTTGGAATCCTGAACCGAGGACTGCTCGGTCAGCACGACGTCCTTGAAGTATCCGTTGACACGGCCTTCGATGATCTTCGGCAGCGCCTGCTCGGGCTTGCCCTCCGCGCGGGCGGTCTCTTCGGCGATGTGGCGCTCGTTGGCGACGATGTCCTCGGGGACCTCGTCGCGCGTCACGTACTTGGCCTTGAGCGCAGCAACCTGCATGGCGGCGGCGCGAGCGGCCTCGGCCGCAGCGTCGCCTTCGCCGGTGTACTCGACGAGAACGCCGACGGCGGGCGGCAAGTCGGCACTGCGCTTGTGCAGATACACGGCAACCGGCCCGTCGAAGGACGCGATCTTGCTCAGTTCGAGCTTCTCACCGATCTTCGCGGACTGTTCCTGCACGACGGTGTCGACAGTCTTGCCGTCGAGCTCGAGCGCCTTGAGGGCGTCGATGTCGGCGGGCTTCTCCGCGGCGGCGACCGAAACGATCGACTCGGCCAACTTCAGGAAGTCTTCGTTCTTGGCGACGAAGTCCGTCTCGCAGTTGATCTCGAGCAGGACGCCGTCCTTGGCAACGACCAGGCCCTCGGCCGTGGTGCGCTCCGCACGCTTACCCACATCCTTGGCACCCTTGATGCGCAGCTGCTCGACAGCCTTGTCGAAGTCGCCGTCGGCCTCGGCGAGGGCGTTCTTACAGGCCATCATTCCGGAGCCGGTCAGCTCGCGGAGCCGCTTGACGTCAGCGGCGGTGTAGTTCGCCATGGTGAGCGAGCCTCCTCATATGTCTGTCGGGACGTAAGTCAGGGTAGTACTCGGTGCAGACCGTGAAACGGCCCTGACCACTCGAGCTTCTGGTCAGGGCCGTTGTCATCGGATCAGGCCTCGGTGGCCGGTGCCTCTTCTGCGGGAGCTTCGGCTGCGGGCGCCTCGGCTGCCGGAGCGGCAGCGGCCTCGTCCGCGGGGGTCGCCTGGGACAGCAGTTCCTGCTCCCACTCGGCGAGGGGCTCACCGGCGCCGGCCTCGGGCTTCGCGTCCTTGTCGGCGCTCAGTCCGGCACGGGCCTGCACACCCTCGGCCACTGCGGAAGCGACGACCTTGGTGAGGAGCGCGGCACTGCGGATGGCGTCGTCGTTACCCGGGATCGGGTAGTCGACGAGGTCGGGGTCGCAGTTCGTGTCCAGGATCGCGATGACCGGGATGTTGAGCTTGCGGGCCTCGGCAACCGCCAGGTGCTCCTTGTTGGTGTCGACGACCCACACCGCGGAAGGAACCTTGGCCATGTCGCGGATACCGCCGAGGGTGCGGTCCAGCTTGGTCATCTCACGCGTGAGCATGAGGATTTCCTTCTTGGTGCGTCCCTCGAAGCCACCGCTCTGCTCCATCGACTCGAGTTCCTTGAGGCGGAGCAGACGCTTGTGGACGGTGGTGAAGTTGGTGAGCATGCCGCCGAGCCAACGCTGGTTGACGTAGGGCATCCCGACGCGAGTGGCCTCGGCCGCAATGGACTCCTGGGCCTGCTTCTTGGTGCCGACGAAGAGAACGGTGCCGCCGTGGGCAACGGTCTCCTTGACGAATTCGTACGCCTTGTCGATGTACGTCAGCGTCTGCTGCAAGTCGATGATGTAGATGCCGTTGCGGTCGGTGAAGATGAATCGCTTCATCTTCGGGTTCCAGCGACGGGTCTGGTGACCGAAGTGCGTGCCGCTGTCGAGCAGCTGCTTCATTGTTACAACAGCCATGGCTGTGTATCTCTCTTTCATTGCCGGTTGATGCACAGCACCGGTGATGCTGTGCCCTGACGCCCGTGACCACCGGAACTCACACCGAGATGCGAGACCAGCCGATGGCCGATAACCTGCGCGGGCGCGCGAAGTCGGACTGTGCGAGCACAGACCGCTCGATCAGTGTACGGCCTCGGCGGCGTTCGCCCTAACCGCGCCGCCTCACCCGGGCACACACGCGCCCGTCGCGCAAGTGGTGCCCGCGCATCTGTGGATCGACCCGGACCTGTCCACAGATTCCCCGGGCGCCGGGTTCGGGTCCCCGGACTGCGGCATGGTTCGAGCCGTGACGATGATCGGTGCAACCCTTCGGACGCTGGTGTCGGCAGTCGCCGTCGCCACCATGCTGTGCGCCTCGCTCGTCGCCGCCACGCCCGCTGACGCGGCTCCCACCGCGGAGTTCGATTGGCCGCTCCACCCACGACCACGCGTCGTCCGGGTATTCGACAATCCGGAGCACGACTGGCTTCCCGGTCACCGCGGCGTCGATCTGGGCGGCGTGCCCGATCAGGCGGTGCTCTCTGCGGGGGAAGGGGTAGTGGTATTCGCCGGCACGGTGGCCGGCAAACCCGTCGTGTCCGTCGACCACCTCGGTGGGCTACGCACCACGTACGAACCGGTCACCGCCCGCGTCACCGCCGGTCTCCGGGTAGGCAGGGGAACCGTGCTCGGCACGCTCGAACCCGGGCACCCGGGCTGCATCGCGCCCGTCGCCGCGTGCCTGCACTGGGGCCTTCGCCGCGACCGCGTCTATCTCGACCCGCTGGGTCTGGTCCGGGTGGCACCGATACGGCTCAAACCCGTCGTTCCGCGGTGATCCGGGGACTTACCGCCATTCCGCGACGGCGTGCCGGCCAGCCGACTCGGGGAAGTCGTCGGCCACCATCGCCGCCAGTTCCACGAATGCCTGACGTGTCTGCGGTCGCATGAGGTCGAGATCGACGACCGACCCCTCGGCGAGATGCTCGTCGAAAGGCACCACCTTCACAGCCCGGCAGCGCTGCAGGAAGTGATTGGCCAGCTCCGTCATATCGATTCCGGACGACCCCGGCCTGGCGGCACTGATCACCACGACGGTGCGGGAGACGAGGTGACCGTAACCGTGATGCCCCAGCCAGTCGAGAGTGGCCGCCGCGCTCCGCGCTCCGTCGATCGCGGGCGAGCTGACCAGAACCAACGAATTTGCCAGTTGCAGAACGCCGTTCATCGCAGAGTGCATGATGCCCGTGCCAAAGTCCGTCAAGATGATGTTGTAGTACACCTGCAGGATGTCGATCACGCGGCGGTAGTCGTCCTCGCTGAAGGCCTCGGAGATGGCCGGGTCCTGTTCGCTCGCGAGCACCTCGAGCCGACTCGGCGCCTGCGACGTGTGCGCGCGGACATCCGAATAGCGGCGGATCGTCGACTCTGCCGCAATGAGATCGCGGACCGTCGAATGGGTCTGAAGAGGTACCCGCTGCGCCAGCGTCCCGAAGTCGGGGTTTGCGTCGACAGCGATGACGCAGTCTCCACGCAAGGACGCGAAGGTCGAGCCCAGTCCGATGGTGGTCGTCGTCTTGCCGACACCGCCCTTGAGGGACAGGAACGCTATCCGATAATCCCCCTGAATCGGTTGCCGAATACGGGCGAGGAGTGCGGCGTCGCGCGCTTCCCCCGCGGACTCCCCCGGATTCAGCGTTCCGCCCGTCAGCCGGTGCAGACCCCGCCGCCACCCGCGGGCAGGGGCACGTCGCGGCCGCCTGAGCAGGGCATCCGCCACCAGGTCCTGGTTGCTGATCTGATGCTGGCTCGTCGCCGGAGGGTGTTCGTCCCACGACTGTTGCCCCCACGGATCCGTAGCCGCGGTCCCCCTCGGCGCTTCGCCGCCGTCGTTCAGCCACGCCGGCTGCGGCCCTGTCACGTTTTCGCGGTCCACGATTCCCCCGGGATAGTGCAGAAAAACTGCAGATTCGTGGGGCGACGCTACCAAATGGGCTCAGGCGCGGGGATGCGCCTGATCGTGCACGGCGCGCAACCTCGCCACGGACACATGCGTATACAGCTGAGTAGTGGCCAGGCTCGCGTGACCGAGCAGTTCCTGAACCATGCGCAAATCGGCTCCACCTTCGAGCAGATGCGTTGCCGCAGTGTGCCGGAGACCGTGCGGACCGAGGTCGGGGGCACCGGGTACGGCGGACAGAACCTCGTGAACGGCTGTCCTCGCCTGACGTTGATTCAGCCGCCTCCCGCGCTTCCCGAGCAGCAATGCCTGCCCGGACGCCTCGGTCGCCAGAGCCGGACGGCCGATATGCAGCCAGACGTCCACCGCCTCGGCCGCCGGCTTGCCGTACGGCACGGACCTTTCCTTGTCGCCCTTGCCGATCACACGCAGCAGCCGCCGCTCGCGATCCACCGAGCCGAGGTCCAGCCCGCACAGCTCACCGACCCGAATACCCGTGGCGTAAAGCATTTCGACGATGAGGCGATCACGCAGGGCAAGAGGGTCCTGCTCCCGCGCACCCGTTTCTGCGGCGTCCATGGCGTCGGCAGCCTGCGACTGTCGCAGAACCGCCGGCAACGTCCGGTGCGCTTTCGCCGCGCCCAGCCTGGCGCCCGGATCGAGCGGGATTCGCCTCGTACGTAACAACCAGGCTGTGAAGTTTCGCACGGAGGACGTCCGCCGAGCGAGTGTCGTGCGCGCGACTCCCGCAGCGGACTGGCCGGCCAGCCAGGAGCGCAGCACCCGGATGTCCAATTCCGCGAGTTGTGCGCCGGGGGCTGTCGACAGCCAGTGGTGCATCAGCGATCTCGCGTCCGTGAGGTACGCCTTCACCGTGTGCGGGGAGCGTCCGCGTTCGAGCCCGAGATGCCGCGCGTACTCGTCGAGTACCGTCTCGAGATGCGGCGGCAAGGCGGTACTCATGGTGGCAAGAGTCGCCGTGCGGGGACGACGAGTCAAGCGGCCGCGCCGGTAGAGTTCATTCGTGCAGCGAACGATCTCCATAGTTCAACTCACACTCACCACCTTCATGGCCGGGCTCGGCATCGGCCAATTGGTGGTGGGTCCACTGTCGGATGGTCTGGGTCGACGACGACTTCTCCTTGCGGCCACCGTAGTCACGACGATCGCGGCGATGGTGTGTGCTCTGGCACCGAGCGTCGAAACGTTGATCGCGGCACGACTTTTCCAGGGCCTCAGTGGCGGCGCCGCGATCGTGCTCGCACGTGCCTGCATTGCGGACCGCGCCCGCGGCGACAACGCCGCGCGGCTCTTCAGCATCATGATGATCATCGGCGGGGTCGCGCCCGTTATCGCTCCGCTGATCGGAGGAGCGCTGCTGGGACCGGTCGGCTGGCGGGGAATCTTCTGGGTGCTCGCCGGCGCGGGACTGGTGATGATGCTCGGCGTGCTCACGCTCGTACCGGAAACACTCCCTGTCGAGAAGAGGCACGGAGGCGGTCTCGCGGCTCTCGTCCGGAATCTCCGGTATGTGGTCGACAACCGCGTGTATCTCGGCTATGCGTTGACGTTCATCTTCGGATTCGGCGCACTCTTCGCCTATATTTCCGCTTCACCCTTCGTCGTTCAGAACGTGCTCGGGCTCAGCCCCGGCCAGTTCTCCGTCGTGTTTGCGATCAATGCTTCGGGCATGGTGATTGCCGCGATCGCGAACACGCGCCTGCTCGGCACTTTCCGCGCCCGTCAGCTGCTCGGGTTCGGGGTCACGGCGCTGCTTGTCGGCGGCGCGGTACTGCTCATCGCCGCAACAACGATCGATGCCCCGTCGTGGTGGATGATCCTGGTTCCGTTGTTCGTCTCGGTGGCGAGCATTGGGTTCGTCATGGGAAATGCGACCGCGCTTGCTCAAGGCGAGGTGACCGAGGCATCGGGAACTGGTTCCGCCCTGTTGGGTGCCGGCCAGTTCGGGTTGGCGGCACTCGTCTCCCCGCTGGTCGGAGTCGCCGGCCCCGACAGCGCGGTCCCGATGGCTGTCGCGATTCCGCTCTCGGGCGCCGTCGCGATGCTCGCGCTCGTGCTGCTGACGCGGCGGACGCACACTGCGTAACGTCCGCCGCGAAGATCAGCGCGCGGCGCCCTCGCTGGCGGCGAGTTCGGACTTCCACACGCGGAAGCCTTCCTCGGTGCGCCCGCGACGCCAGTAGCCGGAGATCGATGCGGAGGAGGCCGGCACTCCGCGCTCGTGTCGCACATAGGACCGCAGATTGTGCATGACGGCCTGGGCTTCGCCGTGGATGAAGACCTGCGGATTGCCGGACAACCAGTCGGCGTTCTTCACCGCCTCGATAAGAGGCGCGCTGTCTCCGGACGCGTCGTCACCGATTCGGTCTGCTGTGTCACCGCGGTGTATCCACGCTATGTCGACCCCTGCCGGTGCGTCGAAGCCGACCTCGTCTTCCGGTCCTGCCACCTCGAGGAAGACGTACCCCTTCGCCGCCGCGTCGAGCTTCTCGACCGACGCCGAGATGGCGGGGATCGCGGTCTCGTCGCCGGCGAACAAGTACCAGTCGGCCGCGCTGTCCGGAGCGAAGGCGCCGCCGGGACCCCGAAGCCGCACAATGTCACCCGCCGTGGCGGCTGCCGCCCACGGCCCTGCGACGCCGGCGTCGCCGTGGACCACGAAGTCGATGGCGATCTCCCGCTCGACAGAGTTCACCGAGCGGATCGTGTACGTGCGGAGCGTGGGCCGTTCGCTGGGGCCGAACTCGAGCTTCGCGTAGGCGTCGGTGAATACGTTGGGCACAAAGCTGTCGAATCCCGGGTCACCCAGGAAAACGCGAACCATGTGGGGGGTAAGCCACTCGGTCCGGCGAACGGTCAATGTGGCACTCGGCTTGGCCATACGTCACCTCTCCACTGCACATCAAGTTGGTTAGTCTTACCTAACTACGGTACAGGAGGGGTAACCAACGGCCTCGCACAGCGGGACTCCGACCCGTTTTGAAGAGGATCGGACCCCACCGCTTTCGGCTCTACGAGCCGGACGCAATCAACAAGCTCAACACGTGTGCGACGAAGTTCCGCCACAGATCACCCGCTGATCCCATGTCTCACTCCTTTACGTGATCCCGAACCTTGCCGGTTCGTCTGCGATTGGGAGGTGCGCACTACGAAAGTTGTACCTCAGCTCGTAGCCGATCGGGTGCTTCGACTCGCGCTTCACGTCACCGAACGAAGCGCCGACCATCTTCATCGCTGCCGCGACCACCCCGTGTCGCCGGAGTCCACGAAACCTTCCATTTCGAGCATCGGCAGCACCGCCCGCACCTTCTCGACCGCGATGCCGGAGGCCTCCGACAGCTCTCGCACTCCGCTGGCACCGAGCGCCGGCAACGCCTCGTACACCAGCAACGCATCCCCCGACAGTCCGTCGAGAGCACGCACGGCATCGAGATCGCGTTCGACATCACCATCGACTCCCGCACGCAACCCGATCGGACCTGCCTCGTCGACCACATCCACCGCATTCGCCACCAGACGAGCCTCCCCCTCCCGGATCATGCGATTGCACCCTGTCGAGGACACCGACGTCACCGGCCCCGGCACCGCCATCACCGGGCGCCCGAGCTTGCGCGCCCAACTCGCCGTGTTCCGGGCGCCACTGCGCCACCCTGCCTCCACCACGACGACACCGTCGGACAAGCTCGCCACAAGCCGGTTCCTGGCAAGGAACCGGTACTTCGCCGGTGTCGTCCCCGGCGGATACTCACTGATCACCGCGCCGTTCTGCGCGATCTGGCGCAACAAGCGGGCATGACCGGCCGGATACGCCCGGTCCACTCCGCATGCCAGCACCGCCACGGTCAGACCACCAACACCCAACGCCGCCCGATGCGCGGCGCCATCGATCCCGAACGCCGCCCCCGACACAATGGTCCAACCGTCGACGGCGAGGTCACCCGCCAGCTCTGCAGTGACGTGTTCGCCGTAGCCACTCGCCGCGCGGGTGCCCACAACAGAGATCGCACGTTCAGTCAGCTCGGTCAGCGAACGTGAACCCAGCACCCACAGCGCAAACGGCGCGCCGTCCTCCCGCGACGCCGACAGAGTGTCGAACCCGAGTAGCCGCCACTGTGGCCACTCGTCGTCGTCGGGAGTGATGAGCCGACCACCCATCCCGGTCACCAGATCGAGGTCGTGGTCAGCAGTATCTACGTGCGCCCGCGCAACAGTCTTCTCCCCCAGCAACTCCGACAGATCCCGTTCACGTACCGCGCGCGCAGCCTCCTCCGGTCCCACCTCGTCGACGAGTCGCGACAGCGCCGGGCACGGACCTTGCACCACCTTAGACAGATAGGCCCAGGCCAACCGGCGCGGATCGTGCGCACCCGGCCGATTGTCGGTACCGCCGCGGATCTCCACAGTCATTGAAAACTCCGATCACGAAATCCCAAGGCAGTCACCACTTGCTCCGGTCCGGGCATCGCGAGACCGGCCAGATCGCCTACCGTCCATGCCACCCGCAGTGCCCGATCGGCGCCACGCGCGGTGATCATTCCCTTCTGCAGCGCACGCTCCACCGGTGCAAGTGCGGGCCGGGACAAGCGGAACTTCTGGCGCAGAGCCGGCCCCGGCACCTCCGCGTTGGTACGCCAACCGTGGTCGTACCAGCGCTCCCCAGCCGCGGCGCGGGCATCGGCCACCCGCCGGCGGACGTTCTCGGTGCTCTCACCGACCTCGTCGATGAACGCGCCGGTCGCCACCGCCTGCATCCGCACACGCAGGTCCACACGATCGAGGAGCGGCCCCGACAATTTCCCCAGATACCGCCGCCTCGCCGTCGGAGCGCAGATGCAGTCGGCCTCACGGGCCGGGGCACACGGACACGGGTTCGCGGCGAGGATCAACTGGAAACGAGCGGGGTAGCGCGCCACACCGTCCCGGCGGGCGATCCGCACCTCGCCGTCCTCCAGGGGCGTACGAAGGGCCTCGAGTACCTTGGTGCCGATTTCGGCGAATTCGTCGAGAAACAGCACGCCCCGGTGTGCACGGCTCACGGCGCCCGGCCTCGCGACGCCACTGCCCCCGCCGACGAGAGCGCTGACCGTAGCCGTGTGGTGTGGCGCGATGAAGGGTGGGACGTCGATCAGCGGCCTATCCGGTGGCAGCAGGCCCGCCACCGAGTGAATCGCGGTCACCTCGAGCGACTCGTCTTCGGTCAGCGGTGGCAGTATGCCCGGAAGCCGCTGTGCCAGCATCGTTTTGCCGACTCCGGGTGGACCGGTGAGCATGAGGTGGTGCGCACCCGCCGCAGCAACTTCGATGGCCCAGCGCGCCTCCGCTTGACCGACCACCTCGCTGAGGTCACCGCGCACAGGCTGAATCAGACGCTCCGTCGGTTCGGGATACTCGAGTTCGTACTCGCCGCGCATCCATGCGACAGCGGACCGCAGATCACGCGCGCCCAGGACCTCGATCCCGCTGACGAGTCCGGCCTCGGGCAAGGTCTGCACGGGTACCACGACCGTCGACCATCCCGCGTTCTTGGCCGCGAGAACCGCAGGGAGCACACCGCGCACCGCACGAAGCCGGCCGTCGAGCGCGAGTTCGCCGAGCAACACCGTCTCACGGAGCCGATCCCGCTTGACCTGCTTGGCCGCATCGAGCACCGCCGCCACCAATGCGAGGTCGTATGCGGACCCGACTTTCGGCAAGGTCGCCGGCGACAAGGCCAGGATGACCTTCGAATCCGGCCACTGTTCGCCCGAATTGGTCACGGCGGCGCGAATTCGGTCGCGCGCCTCCTGTAGCGCCGTGTCCGGCAGTCCCACGAGGTGCACGGCCGGAAGACCGCGTCCGATGTCCGCCTCGATTTCCACCAGTTGACCGTCCACCCCCGTCACCGCTACCGAATGCGCGCGCCCCAGCGCCATCAAAACGCGTCCCGGACATGCTCGATCTGTGGTTCCCCGGCACGGTTCACCATGATCGCAACGACATCGAACCGCACCCGGGACCAGTGCCGGCCCGAGTCGCGCAGCCATTCCACCGCCAGCAATCGGATCCTTCGCTGCTTGGAGAACGTCACCGCCTCGGCCGGGCTACCGAAACCGAGACCGCGGCGTGTCTTCACCTCGACGAATACGAGCCAGTCACCCTCTGCTGCAATGAGATCGACCTCCCCGTACCGCGACCGCCAGTTGCGGTCGACGATCTCCATACCCGCATCGGTGAGATACCGGGCCGCCAGATCTTCCCCATGTGCGCCGAGCGCAAGATTGTGCGCCATCGCAGCCTCCGTCGACTCCCCCGGCGGTCCACCGATGCGGACCGCGCCCCTGCCTCACTGTGCCGCAGGGCGAATCGTGCGGGACCCTGCGAGCTGGTCGAAAAGATTGACCTGTGGAGCAACCACAGGTTGTGGACAACTAGGCGATCTACGCCTCGGATCAGCACTCGAACCGCTGGTCAATCGTGTCAAGCTCGGAAAATACATCACGATTCGAACTTCGCTGGCGGCCGACCGCACCGGGCGGAATGCTGGACGAAAGAACGTGCACCGGAGAACGAGAAGGAGAGTCGGCGCCATGGTGGTCGGATTCGACTATTGGCAGGTCATCAGCCACTATCCCGAGTATTTTCGCGAGCTCGCCGACATGCATCGGTCGGCCGGCCACGAGGTGGTCATCATCTCCGCCGTCGGGGATCGCACCGCAGGCACCGTCGAACGTGACGTCCGGACACTGGGATTCAGTACCGCCATACCGGTGTACGAGGTCAGGTTCGACCATCCGCGCCAAGCACCCGAACTGAAACTCGACAAGTGCCGGGAGCTACGGGTGAGCGTCTTCTACGACGATCGCGACGACGTGTGCCGCCTGATGAACGCCCACGGCATCCTCGCTCTGCGGGTGACTCGCCGAGACGGCTCGACGTACGACCTCGGTTCGGAGCGGGGTTAGGTCCCCGACATGCCGGTGTCCGATCCGGTGACGCCGGCAGAGTCCTCGACCGTGGGAGTCAGTCCGGCGTCAGCAAGGGCACTTTCGGTGCGGGCGCGACCCAGTTCGATCATCTCCGCCGCGCGATGGAAGTCGAGACTGCGACATGCGGTGCGCGGAATGCGGACGAGGACGTCCGGTGGGTACGCAGCGAGCTGGTATCGAGCCAGTGTTGCCTGCATCATGTCCAGCGAGCGATTCATTACTGCGAATCGGCTGAACTTGGGAACAGCCATCGCCCCGTCCGCATTCACGCTGTCCCCGCCCGGCACCTCGACCGTGTCGTCCAGCGAATCGAGCTCCGCATGGGCAGTACCGAATCGGCCGACGACCGATCGCACGATATCCAGTTCACGTAGCTGGGCAGTACTGCGGCGGAACCTCGCGAGCCACTCGTCGACAGGTCGGGAGTCCGCGCTCGCGTTCTCGGGAGCCTGAGACCGGTTTTCCCTGTCGTCGGCACCCAGACTGACCGCGATTCTGAGCGCCGGCCCCGCAGCCACGAGGGGGGCCAACGGCAACGGATCGAGCACCCCGCCGTCGGCAAGTACGCGACCATTGAGCACGGAGGGCGTGATAACTCCGGGGATGGCGATCGATGCTCGGATCGCGGCGTCGACAGGCCCCCGCTGGAACCACACCGATCGTCCCGCTGCCAGATCGGTCGCGACCGCGGTATACGGAATAGGAAGGTCCTCGATCCGGACCTCGCCCAGAACCTCACGAACTCTGTGGAGAATTCTCTCCGCGTGAATGGCACCGGGAGCCGAGACCGACAGATCCAGCAGGCGCATCACATCGAGCTGAGTCAGGCTCAACGCCCAGCGCGTGAAGTCGTCGAGCTTTCCGGCCGCGTACACACCCCCGACAAGAGCGCCCATGGACGACCCCGCAATCCCGACGATCTCGAAACCGTGCTCCTCGAGCACCTGAATCGCTCCAATGTGCGCATAACCGCGCGCTCCCCCGCTGCCCAGAGCGAGCGCAACGCGCCTCTGTTCGGCCATCGGCTGATCGTACGTGGACGAAACCTCAGGACAACCCGTTGTCGGGCAGCCGCAGGTCGGGTTTGTCCAGTTCCTCGATGTTCACATCCTTGAAGGTGATGACCCGGACATACTTCACGAACCGCGCGGGCCGATACATGTCCCAGACCCACGCGTCGGACATGCGCAGCTCGAAGTAGATTTCACCGTCCGCGTTGTGCGGCAGCAACTCCACCGAGTTGGCCAGATAGAACCGGCGCTCGGTCTCCACGACATAAGAAAACTGACCGACGATGTCCCGGTACTCGCGGTAGAGCGACAGCTCCATCTCGGTTTCGTACTTCTCGAGATCCTCGGCACTCATCGGTCTCGGAGTCCTCCTGCTCTGGTGTGAATAGTCATCATCTCGCACTTTCCGAACGGTTATCCACTCGGTGCCGCGGTGCCCTGCACTCGGTTCCGTACCGCGGCGACGTTCGCCCACGACCGGCGGTGCTCGCGACAGGGGCCCAACGCCTCGAGCGCGCTCGTGTGTGCGGATGTGCAATAGCCTTTGTGGATCGCGAACCCGTAACCCGGATACTCGTCGTCCATCTCCACCATGACGCGGTCGCGGGTGACCTTCGCCAGGATGCTCGCGGCCGCGATGCATGCCGCCGCGCCGTCACCACCGATGACCGGCAAGGAGGGAGCGGGGATGCCCGGCACGCGGAAACCGTCGGTGAGGACGTAACCCGGCGTGGTGGACAACCCGGCAACCGCCCGACGCATGCCCTCGATGTTGGCCACGTGTACTCCGATGCGGTCGACCTCCTCGGCCGAAATGGACACGACACTCCATGCCAGGGCAAGCCGGGTGATAGCCGGGTAGAGCTCCTCACGCGTCCGCTCGGTGAGCTTCTTGGAGTCGTCGAGCCGAGCCAGGGCGGGATAGGGCTTCGGGGCCAGGACGCAGGCCGCAACGACGAGTGGACCCGCACATGCTCCCCTGCCTGCCTCGTCCACGCCCGCCACCGGCCCCAGCCCGCTACGAATGAGGGCCGATTCCATCGTCCGCAGACCAGCCGACCTGCGGATGACGATACGTGGCGGCCAGGAAGTCACTTGCCCTGAATATCGGGGGAGCTGATGGTGCCCATCCGCGACGGTGGCAATGCGATGACGACCGCCTTGCCGATGACGTTGTCGAGCGGAATGGTGCCCTGCATGTCGTCGCCGACGTGATACCGCGAGTCCGCCGAATTGCTGCGGTTGTCACCCATCACCCACACGTGCCCCTCCGGGACGGTAACCGGACCGAAGCAGCGCGCCGATTTCAGCGCGGTGTCGCAGGCCTGCGAACCGGGCACGAACGGGAAGTCCGTCACGACGTACGGCTCGTCGAGGGGTTTGCCGTCGACGAGGATGCGTCCGTGTTCGTCGCAGCATTCGACGGTTTGGCCGCCGGTGGCAATTACTCGCTTGACCAGGTCGTTCTCGTCCGGCGGCACGAGGCCGACCAATGAACCGAGTTCCTGGGCGCCGCGAACCACCACATTCGAGGAACGAATGGAGACGAAATCCTGCGACCAGGAGTCGGGACCACGAAAAACGATGACGTCACCCGGCTGAGGTTCACCGAAGTGGTAACCGACCTTTTCGACGACGATGCGGTCGCCGGTGCACCCGGCACATCCGTGAAGGGTGGGTTCCATCGACTCCGACGGGATGAGATAGACGCGGGCAATAAAGGTCTGCAGAAGAAAACTCAGCACGAGCGCGACCAGAATGAGGATCGGCAACTCGCGCAGGAAAGAGCGGGGCTTCTTCTCCGGCTTTGTCGCACCTGCAGGGGCGGATGCGACCGCGGGATCGCCGGTGGTATCGGATTCCGACGACAATGCCCGCTCCTTCGAAGAATCTGTCACGAAATCAGATTAGCCCGGCACTGCGCGAACGCAGTGCCGGGCTTCTGGGAAAGCTCAGCGCTTTTCCTTGATCTTGGCAGCCTTGCCACGGAGATCGCGGAGGTAGTACAGCTTGGCGCGACGGACGTCACCGCGGGTGACGACCTCGATCTGGGCCAGGTTGGGGCTGTGCACGGGGAAGGTGCGCTCGACGCCGACGCCGAAGGACACCTTGCGGACGGTGAAGGTCTCGCGGACGCCGCCGCCCTGGCGGCGAATGACGACACCCTTGAAGACCTGCACACGCTCCTTCGAGCCTTCGATGACCTTGACGTGCACGTTCAGGGTGTCACCGGGACGGAAGTCGGGGATGTCGTCGCGGAGGGACTTCTTGTCCAGGAAATCGAGCGTGTTCATCGGTGTTCCATCCTTGCGTATTCGCAGGAGCAGAGGAACCGAGCGGCACCCGGACGTTCGTGAAACGCCGTTGCTCGTCTGGTTCGTGCCCAGTTCACGTAATGCTGCCTGGTCCAGGCAACCCGTCCATTGTGCCAGACGCGACCGCGCGAGACGAAATCGGCGGGGGCGCCGGATGCACCACCTCGTCGAGTTCCGCCTCCGCGGCCACCTTGGCGTGCTCGGCAGCCTCCTTCACGTGCTCGGCGCTCGGAGTCCCCGCGATGAAGTCCTGCACGAAGATCTTGGCCCGGATCACCGGCCGGCGCAATTTCCGTTCGCGCTCGAGCGCGCGAAGCATTCGCTTGGGCTTGCTGGTGTATCGCCAGCGGGCCCACGGCGCGCTCGGCCTGCTCAACCGGATGGCACCCACTAGCAGGATCGGAAAAATGAACAGACCCAGCAGCCCGGTCCAGATCTTCCCTTTGAGCAGCACCACGCCGGCGATGAGCAGATTGACCACGGAAAGCACGCCGATCGCCACCCGAACCCACGGATCGGGTGAGTCACGGAAACTGGTGACGTCCATCAACTCGAGCGGTCTGAGTCCGAGCAGCAGCAGGCCTGTGACGGCGATCGCCACGAAGACGGCGTCCACCGACGCCCTCCCCTCGTCGGCCCAGTACACGTCCTGCAGATAGAAGATCAGTGCGAACTCGTCGAGTACCAGTGCGGCGCCGATTCCGAACAAGGTGGCGAGCACCGCGCCAGTGGTCTGTGTCCCGTCCACGTAGACGGCGACGAGCGCGACACCCGAGATCAGCATGGTGACTACACCGAACACGACGTGGTGCACATGGTGCCCGCCGGGCTTGACATTCCCCGGCCACCACGACACCTCCGCGCGGATCATCCGGACGCTCAGTCGAATGAACAGGAAGGCCCCGAGAAACCCCAGCAGGAAGAAGAGCAGGGGCAGGCGCCCGTGCCCGACGATCTCCCGATCCAGCCATTCGTACATGGACATCCACTATCCCAGCAAAGAACTGGTCACTCCATCGAAAAGCGAATGCTCGTGCCCGACACGGTGCTGATTACTTGCCGAAGCCTGCCTTCCGCAAAGCATCCGCCATCGAACCACCGGCGGGGGCCGGGCGCGCGTCCCGACCGCCTCGTTCGCGGCCACCTTGCTGGGGCTTACCGCCCCCGCGGCGATCCTGCCGTTGTCCCCCGCCGCGCTGGCCCTCGCTTTTGCGCGCCGCCGCGCCCACCTCGTCGTCGAGCCGCAGAGTCAGCCCGATGCGCTGGCGCGCCTCGTCCACCTCGAGCACCTTCACCTTCACCACATCACCCGACTTCACGACGTCGCGCGGGTCCTTCACGAAGTTGTGAGACATGGCAGAGACATGGACGAGGCCGTCCTGGTGCACGCCGATGTCGACGAAGGCGCCGAACGCTGCCACGTTGGTGACCACGCCTTCGAGCGTCATCCCGGGCTTCAGGTGCGCCACTTTTTCGATGCCCGCGGCGAACGTCGCCGTCTTGAACTCCGGCCTCGGGTCGCGCCCGGGCTTCTCCAGCTCACTGATGATGTCGGTGACCGTGGGCAGTCCGAAGCGGTCGTCGACGAAGTCTGCGGGATTGAGGCGGCGGAGAACCGCCGTGTTGCCGATGACGTCGCGCACACCGCTGCCGCTGGCGCCGACGATCTTGCGCACCACCGGGTACGCCTCCGGGTGCACGCTGGACGCATCGAGCGGATCGTCGCCGTTGGGGATGCGGAGGAAGCCGGCGCACTGTTCGAACGCCTTGGGCCCGAGTCGAGCGACATCCTTGAGTCCCTTGCGGCTCCGGAACGGGCCATTCTGGTCCCGGTGCGCGACGATGCTCTCGGCCAGGGAGCCTGCGATACCGGACACGCGGGACAACAACGGCACGGACGCCGTGTTCACATCGACACCGACCGCGTTCACCGCGTCCTCGACTACAGCGCCGAGGGACCGGGCGAGCAGCGTCTCCGAAATGTCGTGCTGGTACTGCCCGACACCGATCGACTTGGGGTCGATCTTCACCAGCTCCGCCAGGGGGTCCTGCAGTCGACGGGCGATCGACACGGCGCCGCGGATGGAGACGTCGAGGTCAGGCAGTTCCTGCGACGCGTACGCGGACGCCGAGTACACCGACGCACCGGCCTCGGACACCACGATCTTGGTGAGGTTGGTGGCACCGGACTTCGCGATCAGTTCGGTGGCGAGCGCGTCGGTCTCACGCGAGGCGGTGCCGTTTCCGATAGCGATCAACTCCACGCCGTGGCGAGCCACCAGGTCGGCGAGGGTGGCGAGCGCGGCGTCCCACTTGTTGTGGGGCTGGTGCGGGTAGATGGTGTCGTGCGCAACTACCTTGCCGGTCGCGTCGACGACGGCCACCTTCGTTCCGGTGCGGAAACCCGGGTCGAGACCCATCGTGGCGCGGGTGCCTGCCGGCGCCGCGAGCAACAGGTCGCGGAGATTGTTGGCGAAGACGTCGACCGCGTCCTTCTCTGCCGACTGACGCAACCTCATCCGGACGTCGATGCCCAGCGTGACGAGCAGCTTCGTCTTCCACGCCCACCGCACCGTGTCGAGCAACCACTTGTCGGCCGGCCGGCCACGGTCGGCGATCCCGAACCGGCTTGCGATTCGGCCCTCGTAGACGGTCGGTTCACCGGGAACCGGCTCATCCTTGTCCGGTGCCAGCGTGAGCGTCAGTACCTCTTCTTTCTCACCACGCAGCACGGCAAGGATTCGGTGCGAGGGGAGGGTGGTGAACGGCTCGGAGAACTCGAAGTAGTCGGCGAACTTCGCGCCTTCTGTCTCTTTGCCCTTGCGGACGACGGAAACCAGCTTCCCGCGCGTCCACATCAGCTCGCGCAGATCGCCCACCAGGTCGGCGTCCTCGGCGAAACGCTCGACGAGAATCGCTCGCGCACCCTCGAGTTGCTCGGCCGTGTAAGACGCGGGGTCGGTAGCGGGATCGGTGATCAGCGCATCGGCGACAGGCTCGTGACCCGCCTCGCGGGCGATCTGCGCCTTGGTGCGCCGCTTCGGCTTGAAGGGCAGATAGATGTCCTCGAGCCGGGCCTTGGTCTCGGCCGTCATGATCTGTCCGCGCAACTGGTCGTCGAGCTTGCCCTGCGATTCGATCGATTCGAGTACCGCGGCGCGCCGTTCGTCGAGCTCACGCAGGTAGCGGAGCCGTTCTTCGAGCTGGCGAAGCTGAGCGTCGTCGAGGGTTCCGGTGACTTCCTTGCGGTAACGGGCAATGAAGGGAACGGTGGCCCCGCCGTCGAGGAGGTCCACAGCGGCCGCGACCTGTCCCTCCCGGACGTCGAGCTCCTCGGCAATGCGTTGGTTCACGGTCTTCAGAGTCACAAAAATGGACCCTACCGCTACCCGGGGACACCCTCGTCGGCGGTGAGGCGGTCGGGAGCGCAAAAGCGGCGTTTCGTGCGGACCGTCGCCCCCCGCGAGCAGATCCGGTGCGCGGGCATCGACGACCGGGGACAGCCGCTGGGCCGACTCAGGGCAACAGGTCCGGCCGGCGCTCCGCGGTGCGCTGCAACGATTGCTCGTGGCGCCACTGCGCGATCTTGGCGTGGTCACCCGACAAGAGCACCGGTGGGACGTCGAGTCCTCGCCACGTGGCAGGCCGGGTGTAGCTCGGGCCTTCGAGGAGCCCGTCGCTGAACGAATCTTCCTGGTGTGACTGCTGATTGCCCAGGACACCGGGAATCAGCCGAACGAAGGCCTCGACCATGACGAGCACTGCCGCCTCACCCCCGATGAGGACGTAGTCGCCGATGCTGACTTCTTCGACCCGCACGCGCCGGGCAGCGTCGTCGATGACTCGTTGGTCTATGCCTTCATATCGCCCACAGGCGAAAACGATGTGGCGCTCCCCTGCCCAGCGTTCCGCCGTCGCCTGGGTGAAGGGGACGCCCGCCGGTGTGGGGACCACCAGAAGTGTGTCGGCGTCGTCGCCGCCCCTGGCGAGGACGTCATCCAGGGCCGGTCCCCACACACTGGGTTTCATGACCATTCCGGGGCCACCGCCGTAGGGCGAGTCGTCGACAGCTTTGTGGACGTCGTGCGTCCAGTTCCTCAGATCGTGCACGTCTACCGAGAGGAGTCCCTTGTCGATCGCCTTGCCGAGCAGGGCAGCGCGAAGGGGCTCGAGATACTCCGGGAAGATGGTGACCACGTCGAGACGCATGGTTACCGGCTCATTCGCCGACAGGAGATTCACCGAAGTCAGGGTCGAGCAACCCTTCCGGTGGGTCGATCTCGACGACACCGTCCGCAACGGACACCGAGGTCACGATCGCGGTGACGAACGGAACGAGTAATTCCGGCGCCCCCTCACGACGGACGGACAGGAGTTCGCCTGCCGCCGAATGCAGTACCTCGACGACGGTACCCACCGGAGTGCCGTCCGCCAGCCGAACGGCAAGGCCCTCGAGTTCGTGATCGTAGAACTCGTCCGGGTCGTCGGACGGTTCGAGTTCCGCACTGTCGATGACGAAGAGCGTGCCGCGCAACGCATCGGCGGCGGCACGATCCGCTACACCCTCGAGGCGCAGCAGAAGCCGCCCGGAATGCTCCCGGGCGGCTTCTACCGTGTACGTGGTGAGCTTCTGCTCGCGCGGCTTCCGTCCCCGCAGCACGGCACCGAGAGCGAAACGCTGTTCGGGTTCGTCGGTGCGAACCTCGACGACGACTTCCCCTTTGATGCCGTGTGACTTGGCGACACGGCCGACGACGAGCTCCACTGCTGTGCGGCCGCTACTGATCGGTGTCGACGACGTCGACACGGATCCCGCGGCCACCGATACCGGAGACCAACGTGCGCAGCGCTGTCGCCGTGCGACCGCCACGTCCGATGACCTTGCCGAGGTCGTCAGGATTGACGTGAACCTCGACAGTGCGCCCCCGACGCCCGGTGATCAGCTCGACACGAACGTCGTCGGGATTGGCGACGATGCCACGAACGAGGTGCTCCACGGCATCGGCGACGACGGCACTCACTTGTCAGCAGCCTCGGAGTTCTCGGCCTCTGCACCCGACGCGTCGGCAGCAGCCTCGGCGTCGTCGGCCTTGGCCTTCTTCTTCTTGGGGGTGATGGCCTCGGACACCGGCTCGTTCTCGGCCTGCGCCAGCGCAGCCTGGAACAGCTCCAGCTTGGACGGCTTGGCTTCCTTGACGCGGAGAGTGCCCTCGGTACCCGGCAGGCCCTTGAACTTCTGCCAGTCGCCCGTGATCTTCAGGAGTGCCTCGACGGGCTCGGTGGGCTGCGCGCCCACGCCCAGCCAGTACTGCGCCCGCTCGGAATCGATGTCGATCAGCGAGGGCTCTTCCTTGGGGTGGTACTTGCCGATGGTCTCGATCGCGCGGCCGTTGCGACGGGTGCGGGCGTCGGCAACCACGATGCGGTAC
This sequence comes from Rhodococcus sp. MSC1_016, assembly GCF_023667485.2. Taxonomy (NCBI): domain Bacteria; kingdom Bacillati; phylum Actinomycetota; class Actinomycetes; order Mycobacteriales; family Nocardiaceae; genus Rhodococcus; species Rhodococcus sp. MSC1_016. The sequence continues at coordinate 1,602,078 of NZ_JAMOZI020000001.1, read as the reverse complement.
TGCGGGTTCCGGATCTTGCCGAGCCGGGTGAGCTTGATCTTGACAGCCACTGCTGTACTTCTCCTTCGGTGCGCACACCAAGTGCACACATTGTCACGTGCAATTCAGCGACGCACAGGAATAGTGCGTCCGGTTTTGCCTCTCACCTGTGACCGCCGCGCGGTACGGAACCGGATGCGACGAACAGCGGATCATTCTGCCAGACGAGCACCGTCAGGGTAAAACCAGGTCATCGCGTCTTGACGACATTTCCGCGCAGCACCACGATGTCGGGTGCGGCGAGGGCATCGTTTCCGGTACGTGGGTCGTCCCGGTAGACGAGCAGATCCGCGGGTGCGCCCGGTTCCAGCCCGGGATGCCGCAGCCAGGTCCGGGCGTTCCAGCACGCAGCGCCGAGCGCGTCGGTCGGCGACAGCCCGACGGCCTTGAGCTCCTCGACCTCGTCGGCGATCCGGCCGTGCACGATGGATCCGCCGGCATCGGTGCCCGCGTAGATCGGAATCCCGGCGTCGTGGGCCGCGCCGATCGTGTCTTTCACCCGCGAGTGCAGGTCCCGCATATGAGCCGCGTACACCGGGTAGCGCGTCGCAGAGTCGGCGATCTCGGGGAAGGTGGCGATGTTGATGAGCGTCGGGACGAGGGCAGTGCCGTGCCCCACCATCAGCTCGATCGTCTCGTCGGTGAGCCCCGTACCGTGCTCGATGCAGTCGATACCGGCGTTGATCAGACCGGGAAGCGCGTCCTCGGCGAAGACGTGGGCCGTGACCCGTGCGCCTTCCCGGTGGGCGGCGGCGATGGCTTCCACCAGAATGTCGTCGCTCCACAAGGGTGCGAGGTCACCGATCGACCTGTCGATCCAGTCACCGACCAGCTTGACCCAGCCATCACCGGCGCGCGCCTGCCGCGCAACCTCGGCCGGCAACTGCTCCTCGTCCTCGAGGTCTACCGGCAGCCCCGGAATGTATCGCTTGGGTGCGGCAATGTGCTGACCTGCCCTGACGATTCGCGGCAGGTCGACCCGCTCGTCGAGGAATCGGGTGTCCACGGGAGACCCGGCGTCGCGGATCAGGAGGACACCGGCATCGCGCTCGGTCTCCGCCTGCGCGATCAGCCCCTCGATGCTCTCACCGCCGCCGCCGCCGAACTTGATGCCGACGTGGCAGTGCGCATCGACCAGTCCGGGAACTATCCACCCCGAATCACAGATGGTCTCGGCACCGGCGATCGGCTCGGTGGAAACGACCCCTTGATCCACCCAGTATTCGACGGGCTGTTCGCCGGGCAGGCCGATACCCCGCAAGTGCAGTGCGCTCATCGCTCTACTTCTTCGGCAGCTTCAACTGCGACAGGTCGATGCCTTCGAGACCGGGCGGTAACTCGTCCAGCCCCTTCGGCATGCTCGACAAATCCGGCATGCCTGCCGGAAGGCCACCGGGCATTCCGGGGAAACCACCCGGCATGCCCCCGGGGAATCCTCCGCGCACCTTCGGCGGCGTCGGACCCTTCCCGCCCTTCTTGCCTTTCTTGCCCTTCTTGCTGCGCTGCGGCTTGCGGGATCCGGGCATGCCCATCCGACCGGCCATCGCCGCCATCATCTTGCGAGCTTCGAAGAAGCGGTCGACGAGCTGATTGACGTCGGACACCTTGACGCCCGAGCCGTTGGCGATCCGCAGCCTGCGCGAAGCGTTGATGATCTTGGGGTCTTCGCGCTCCGCCGGCGTCATGCCCCGGATGATGGCCTGCACCCGGTCGAGTTGCTTCTCGTCGACGTTGGCGAGGGCGTCCTTCATCTGTCCGGCGCCGGGAAGCATCCCGAGGAGGTTGCCGATGGGCCCCATCTTGCGGACGGCCATCATCTGTTCGAGGAAGTCCTCGAGGGTCAGCTGCCCCGAGCCGATCTTCTGTGCGGTGGCCTCGGCCTGCTCGGCATCGAAGTGCTGCTCGGCCGCCTCGATGAGGCTGAGGACGTCACCCATGCCGAGGATGCGGCTGGCCATCCGGTCGGGGTGGAAGACGTCGAAGTCCTCGAGCTTCTCACCCGTGGAGGCGAAGAGGATGGGCTGTCCGGTGACCTCACGGACGCTCAGGGCCGCGCCGCCGCGGGCGTCACCGTCGAGCTTGGTGAGCACTACACCCGTGAATCCGACGCCTTCACGGAAGGCTTCGGCGGTGCTGACCGCGTCCTGGCCGATCATCGCGTCGAGAACGAAGAGAGTTTCGTCCGGATCGACAGCATCGCGGATGCCCGCGGCCTGCGCCATCAGATCGGCATCGATACCCAGGCGCCCCGCGGTGTCGACGATGACGACGTCGTACTGCTTGTTGCGAGCCTCGTCGATTCCGGACCGCGCGACTTCGACCGGGTCTGCCGCGGTGATCCCGAGCGGGTTGTCACCGCCGCCGATCGACGTGCCCGGGTGGGGCGCGAACACGGCGGCGCCTGCGCGTTCACCGACGATCTGCAGCTGGGTGACGGCGCCCGGACGCTGCAGGTCGCACGCCACCAGCAGCGGGGTGTGTCCCTGATCGCGCAGCCACTTGGCGAGCTTGCCGGCGAGAGTGGTCTTACCGGAACCCTGCAGACCGGCGAGCATGATCACGGTCGGCGGTGTCTTGGCGAACGCGAGTCGACGGGTCTCACCGCCGAGGATTCCGACGAGTTCCTCGTTGACGATCTTGACGACCTGCTGCGCCGGATTGAGCGCCGCGGACACCTCGACGCCCTTGGCCCGCTCCTTGATCCTCGCGATGAACGCGCGCACCACGGGCAGCGCGACGTCCGCCTCGAGGAGAGCCAACCGGATCTCACGACACGTGGCGTCGATGTCGGCCCCGGAAAGGCGACCCTTGCCACGCAGATCCTTGAGGGCTCCGGTCAACCTGTCGGAAAGGGATTCGAACACCGAGTGCGCTCCTGAAGTCGTGCGAGTATGCGGTGGATATTCTCGGGCACCAGCGTAACCGCTCCGGTCCGGCCGATCACTCCCGCCCGCTGCCCTCCTGCTTCTTCGGCTTCGGCAGCGGAACGACGCCGAGGATGGCGCGCTCGACCTCTTCCCTACTCGCCCGCGTGTCGTGATCACCGAGATCGAGGCAGAACGAGTCGACGACCGATGATCCCAGCGTCGTCACCTTCGCCCACCGGACGTCCGCGCCGCAGTTGTCGAACGCGGCGGCCAGCCGGCACAGGAGACCCAGCCTGTCTTCCGCGCGCAGTTCGAGAATCACCTCACCGGGGGCCGCGGTGTCGAACCAGATGACCCGCGGCGGGGCCTGCGCATACAACACGGGAACGGCGTCTCCCCGCTCTTCCTCCGCCGCGACGCGCTGGCTCTCGCGGGCCTCGTCCTCCTTGGCCGTGAGCATGTCGAGCAGATCCAGTTCGCCGGCCAGCGCCCGGATCAACTCCTGCCGGAGCAGCCCTGCCTGCGGCGGTGCTCCGAAGCGCGGCGACACGACGAAGGAATTGACGGCCGAATCGCCGGAGCTGCCCAACGAGGCCGAATAGACCCGAAGGGAATGCAGCGCAAGCACTCCGGCGGCTTTCGACAACAGTCCGCGCTCGTCGGGGGCGATCACGGTGACCACGTAGGTGTGGGGACTGTCGGCCGGGTTCAGCGCGACATGGACCCCACCGCCCGCCGCCAGCGCGACATGTTCCGGATCGAGCGGATCCGGCGCGGGAAGATCCTCACCCGCCATGACCATGCGGCACCTGCGGACCAGCTCCCCGATGAGCGACGACTTCCAGTCGCCCCACACGCCAGGACCCGTCGCGAGCGAATCGGCCTCGGCCAACGCGTGCAGCAGCTCCAGGAGTACCCCGTCCCCGCCGAGCGCCTCCACGACCCGTTCCACCGTTTCCGGATCGTCGAGGTCGCGTCGGGTCGCGGTCTGCGGCAACAGCAGGTGATGGCGCACCATCGCCGTCAACGTCGCGATGTCCGACGGCCACAGCCCGAGCCGCTTACCGATCTGGATCGCCAGTTCGGCTCCCACGACGCTGTGGTCACCTCCCCGCCCCTTCCCGATGTCGTGCAGCAGGGCGCCGAGCATCAGCAGGTCGGGCCGGGCGACGCGCGTGGTGAAACCGCTCGCGTACGCCGCGGTTTCGACGAGATGACGATCCACGGTCCAGGTGTGCACGGCGTCCCTCGGCGGTAGGTCGCGGACGGCTCCCCACTCCGGCAGAAGCCGCCCCCACAGTCCCGTACGGTCGAGCGCTTCGATCGCGGCGACGGCCCTGCTTCCCGAGCCGAGAAGGACCAGAAGGTCGTTCACCGCCTCCTTGGGCCATGGTTCCCGCAGCTCCGGCGCGTGGTCGGCCAGGCGGTTCAGCGTCGAAGCGGACATCGGCATGCCCGTGGTTGCCGACGCTGCCGCCACCCGCATGACGAGACCGGGGTCCTTGCCGGGCCGGGCATCGCGCGCCAGAACCACTTCGCCGGCATGCTCGACCACACCCTCGTCGAGAGGTCGCCGCACAGGCGGCCTCCGCAGGCGCGCGAGACCACGGCGGGGCAGGGCATTTCCCGCCGTCCGCACCCCGACATCCACCGAGTAGCTGATGGTGCGGGCGGCGTCGCTGAGCATGCGGGCCAGGTCGAAACGATCCCCGATCCGCAGCGCCGCGCCGATCTCGTCGGCGTCCTGGGCCCGCAGCTGGTCGCGGGGGCGTCCGGCGACCCGGTGCAGCTCGGTACGCACGTCGAGGAGACGACGATGCGCCAATGCGAGTCCGCCACCGGGCGATTCGGGTCCGAGTCCGGGCATGCCGTCGGTGAGCTGCGCGATGGACAGCGCGTTGAGCAGCTGTACGTCCCGCAGTCCACCGCGACCGCTCTTGAGGTCCGGTTCGGCGCGATGGGCGATTTCACCGCTACGTTCCCACCGCGACCTGGTCTGGGCGATCAGCTCGTCGAAGCGGTTGCGGATGTCGGTGCGCCATTGGCGCCGCACTCCGCTGATGAGAAGGTTGCTCAATTCGACGTCGCCGACGATGTGCCGCGCCTCGAGCATCCCCAGTGCGGCAGTGATATCCGTGGATGCGACCTGCAACGCCTGCGGGATGGTGCGGACACTGTGGTCGAGTTTGATGTGTGCGTCCCACAGCGGATACCAGAGCTGATCCGCAACCCGAGACACCACGGCGGGATCCATGTCGTCGTGGAGGAGCACGAGATCGAGGTCCGAGTACGGCAGCATTTCGCGGCGGCCGAGCCCGCCGACCGCGACGAGCGCGAACCCGCAGTCGGGCTTGATACCGAGTTCGGCGCCTTTCGTGGTCAGCCAGAATTCGTGCAGGTCGACGAGGGCGTGCCGGAGCGCAGGCGCGTCCAGCCTTCGGCCGTGTCCTCCCCTTGCACCCGGAGTGCTCTCCGAACCGCCACTGAGGAGCTGTCGGCGTGCGCGGGCCAGGTCCGCAGCTTCGTTCGATCCGCCTGACGCAACCGGCCCTGGTGCCGTCGCCTTCGCGACGGGACCAGGGCCGGTCTTACCGGACCCGTTGGGGTCAGAGCGCATCCGCGCCGCGTTCCCCGGTGCGTACCCGGATGACCGACTCGACGGGTGACACCCACACCTTGCCGTCACCGATCTTTCCGGTGCGGGCCGCTTCGACGATCACCTCGACGACCTTGTCCACTGCCGCATCGTCCACGACGACCTCGACTCGAACCTTCGGTACGAAATCGACCGAGTACTCGGCCCCGCGGTAGACCTCGGTGTGACCCTTCTGGCGGCCGTAACCCTGGACCTCGCTGACGGTCATTCCGAGGACGCCCGCCTGCTCGAGTCCCGTCTTGACGTCCTCGAGAGTGAACGGCTTGACAATTGCGGTGATCAGCTTCATTTCCTCATCCCTCCTTGCCGGACACGCGAGCGGTTGACGAATTTCCGCCGAGTGCAGCGAAATCGTAAGCCGTTTCTGCGTGTTCCGACTCATCCACTCCCAGTGATTCACCCTCGTCGCTGACCCGCAGACCGATGGTGAACTTCACGATCAACGCAACGATGGCCGTACCGACGAGCGAGTAAAGCAGTACTGCTCCGGCGCCCACTGCCTGACGCCAGAGTTGATCGAAACCTCCACCATAGAACAGTCCGTCGACGCCCGCGGGTGCCTCTGTGGTTGCGACGAGTCCGACCATCAGAGTTCCGACGATGCCGCCGACGAGGTGCACTCCCACCACGTCGAGTGAATCGTCGAAGCCGAAGCGGTACTTGAGCCCGACGGCGAGTGCGCAGAGGGCACCGGCGACAACACCGATCGCCAACGCACCGAGGACGTTCACGGACGAGCAGGAGGGGGTGATGGCAACCAGACCGGCCACGATTCCGGACGCGGCACCGAGGGTGGTCGCATGCCCGTCGCGGATGCGTTCGACGAGAAGCCACGCGAGCATCGCTGCACACGTTCCGACGACGGTCGTGATGAAGGTCGCGCCGGCAATCCCGTTGGCGCCGACGGCAGAACCTGCGTTGAAGCCGAACCAGCCGAACCACAGCAGGCCCGCGCCGAGCATCACGAAGGTCAGGTTGTGCGGGCGGAAGGGCGTGCCCGGCCAGCCGCGGCGCTTCCCGAGGATGATGCAGAGGACGAGTCCGGCGGCGCCGGCGTTGATGTGCACGGCCGTACCACCGGCGAAGTCGATGGCGGCGAGTTTGTTGGCGATCCAGCCACCGGTCTCGGCGGTGACGCCGTCGAAGGCGAAGACCCAGTGCGCCACCGGGAAGTACACGACCGTCGCCCAGAGGCCGGCGAACAGCAGCCAGGGACCGAAGCGCAGGCGATCTGCGACGGCACCCGAGATCAGTGCAACGGTGATGATGGCGAACATGGCCTGGAAGGCCACGAAGACCGTCGCGGGGATCGTCCCGACGAGGGGGATCGCCGAGTCGGCGATGACCGAACCGGCGTCATCGGTTTCCGCGAGGTACGAGCCGCCGATCAGTCCCTTCAAGCCGAAGTACTGGAACGGGTCACCGAAGAGGTTCGACTGGTCTTCACCGAACGCGATGGAATAGCCGTAGAGCACCCAGAGGATGCCGACGACGCCCATGGCGCTGACGCTCATCATGACCATGTTCAGCACGCTCTTGGCACGAACCATGCCGCCGTAGAAGAACGCAAGACCCGGAGTCATGAGCAACACGAGCGCGGCGCTGGTCAGCATCCACGCTGTGTCCCCGGTGTCCGGTGCACCGATAGTGGGGAAATCCACCTTGAGCCTCCTCCTTCTCAGCCCAGCCCGTTGCTGGCTGACGACCTGAGAAGAAGGGTGCTCATGCGGTGTTTCAGCCGTGCCACTGCACTGTTTCGCGCAGGTGAACGCATCACCCATTTGTGTTGCGTACAGGTTTCGTCACGGCAGTTCCATGTTTTTTCGGGGGTCGTTCCGCTCAGCCCAGCAGGGCGTCGACGAATGCGCCCGGCTCGAACGGGGCGAGATCGTCGGCGCCCTCGCCGAGTCCGACGAGCTTCACCGGAACACCGAGTTCGTGTTGCACCTGAAAGACGATGCCACCCTTGGCCGTGCCGTCGAGCTTGGTGAGCACCACTCCGGTGATGTCGACGACCTCGGCGAACACGCGTGCCTGCGCCAGACCGTTCTGGCCGATCGTTGCATCGAGAACCAGAAGCACGTCGTCGACCGACGCCTTCTTCTCGATCACCCGCTTCACCTTGCCGAGCTCGTCCATCAATCCTGTCTTGGTGTGAAGGCGGCCCGCTGTGTCGATCAGCACGGCGTCGACGCCGTTCTCGATGCCCTTCGATACGGCGTCGAAGGCGACCGCAGCCGGATCCGCTGCTTCCTTGCCCCGAACCACCTCGGCACCCACCCGTTCCGCCCACGTCTGGAGCTGGTCCGCGGCCGCGGCGCGGAACGTGTCCGCTGCCCCGAGCAGGACGCGTCTGCCGTCGGCAACGAGCACACGCGCGAGCTTGCCGGTGGTGGTCGTCTTGCCGGTGCCGTTGACTCCCACCACCAAGAGGACCGCAGGGTGGTCGTCGTGCGGCAGCGCACGAATCGACCGATCGAGCTCGGGCCGCAGCTCGGCGATCAACACTTCGCGCAGCAGTGCCCGGGCGTCTGCCTCGGTACGGACGCTCCGCGCCGCCATCTGCTCGCGCAGCGCGGTGACCACCTTCGTGGTGGTCGCCGAGCCGAGGTCCGCGATCAGAAGAGTGTCCTCGACCTCTTCCCACGAATCCTCGTCGAGGTCACCGCCACCGAGCAGGCCCAGCAAGCTCTTCCCGACAGCGGATTGAGAGCGGGACAGCCGACCGCGCAGGCGGTCGAGTCGGCCCTCGGTCGGGGCGATCTCGTCGAGCGCGGGCACGGGCGGCGCTGCCGGTTCCGGCGTTACCACCGGCTCGGGTGCGACCACGGGTTCGGGTGCGACTACCGGCTCGTATGCGACCACGGGCTCCGGCGCGACCACGGGCTCGGGCGCGATCACGGAATCCGTGTCCGCGGGCTTTTCGGGAGCCGGAATCACCTCGTCCGGCGTCGTCGTCGGCTTCGCGGGCGGGACCACCTCGGGAGTGGGCGCCGGTGTCGGGGCCGGGGGTCGTGGCGCCGGCGCGGGTTCGCGCGGCGGAGCAGTCGCCGTCGACCCTTCACTGAAACTGAAACCGGTGCCTGCGCGATAGCCGCCCGAGCGGTCCTTCTCCGCGGCGATCTGTGGAGTGTCGGGCGCCTTCAGGGAGATCCGGCGTCGCCGGTACAGCACTGATCCGACAACGAGAACGACGAGAAGAACGGCCAATGCGGCCGCGATGGCAATCCAGGCTCCGGTAGTCACGCCGCCCATTGTTTCAGGCTCCGGTTTCGCCCGCGCAGTGCCTTCCCACGTGCGAGGGCTCCCACCGCACCCGGATCAGGCCCCGGCGGCTGCCATGTCCTGACCCCGCAGGCGCTGGGAGATGACGGTAGTGATGCCGTCACCGCGCATGCTCACACCGTAGAGAGCGTCCGCAACTTCCATCGTCGGCTTCTGGTGGGTGATGACGATCAGCTGCGACTTCTCCCGCAGCTGCTCGAACAAGCCGATGAGACGACGCAGGTTCGTGTCGTCCAGCGCCGCCTCGACCTCGTCCATCACGTAGAAGGGTGACGGCCGGGCCCGGAAGATCGCGACCAGCATGGCGACCGCGGTCAGTGACTTCTCGCCACCTGACAGCAACGACAGTCGTTTGACCTTCTTTCCGGGCGGACGGGCCTCGACCTCGATGCCGGTCGTCAGCATGTCGGACGGGTCGGTGAGCACCAACCGTCCCTCACCACCGGGGAACAATTTCGCGAACACCTGCACGAACTCCCGTTCGACGTCGGCGTACGCCTCGGTGAACACCTGCAGGATCCGGGCGTCCACGTCGGCGACGACACCGAGCAAGTCCTTGCGGGCCGTCTTGACGTCTTCGAGCTGAGTCGACAGGAAGTTGTACCGCTCCTCGAGTGCCGCGAACTCCTCGAGGGCCAGCGGGTTGACCTTGCCGAGTGTCGCCAGATCTTTCTCGGCGCGCTTCGCGCGACGCTCCTGCGCAGCCCGGTCGTAGGGAATTGGCGCAGGCATCGTGACCTGCTCCCCCCGCTCCTTCGCCTGCTCATACTCCTCAATCTCCAGCGGCGAGGGCGGCAACGGCACATCCGGCCCGTATTCTGCGATCAGGTCGTCCAACCCGATGCCGTGCTGTTCGAGGATCGATTCCTCCAGCTGCTCGATGCGCGTCGCGGCCTGGGCGCGAGCCACCTCGTCGCGGTGGACGGCGTCGGTCAGGGAAGCCAGCTGTGCCGTCAACTGACGCACCTTCTCCTTGACCTGCTCGAGCTGCTCGGTCCGCTCGGTGCGCGACCGGGCGAGTTCGTCGCGGTGCGCCATCGCCGCTGCAACCACCTCGCCGAGATGGTCGGCCACCCGCTGTCCCGATTCGGCCACCGCAGCCGCGACCGCGGCCGCGTTCTGCCGTGCCTTCATCGCACGTTCCGCACGCGCCCGGGCGTCGCGTTCCACCTGTGCTGCCCGGCGCAGCGAATCCGCCTTTCCGCGCACCGACTCCGCCCGCTCCTCGGCTGTGCGAACCGCGAGCCGGGCCTCCACCTCGACGGCGCGCACTTCGGCGAGCGCAGCGGCTGCCATTTCGCGCTCGTAGCTCGTGGAGTCGGACCCACCCGATTCGGCGCCGCCGGGCTCCTGCTCTGCCATGCGCAGCCGCTCTTCGAGTTCGGCGAGAGCCGCCAGGGTCTCCTCACGCCCGCTTTCCGCCTTCTCCCGCTGCCGGGTGAGGCGATCGGATTCGGCATGTGCCGCGCGAGCGGCCTGCCCGAGGCGGCCGAGCCGCTCGTAGATGGCGGACATCGCGGCGTCGGACTCGTTGAGGGCGGCGAGGGTCTGCTCGGCGTTCTCCTGTCGGGCGACCTGTTCGGCAAGCGCTCCCGACAACGCCGCGGACAATTCCTCGGCACGCCGTTCGGCTTGAGCCAGATCGCTCACCGAGTTGTCGATCGCGGCCTGAACCTCGAGGGTGCTGGGCTGCCTGTCCGAACCGCCACTGATCCACCCGGCACCGAGCAGGTCTCCGTCCCGGGTGACGGCGCGCAGTTCCGGTGCCGAGTCGACGATCTCGACGGCGTCGTCGATCGAGTCGACCACCACTACACCGGCGAGGAGCGCGAATAGGCCTGTTCGTAGCTCGGCAGGGCACTCGATGACGTCGGCCGCCCAACGAGCGCCGAGGGTGAGCGAGGCACCGGACGAGGGAATCCGGTCACTTCCGATCACCAGAGCGGCCCGTCCGCTGTCGGTATCTTTCAGCGCGCCGACCGCTGCGCGGGCCGCATCGAGTGAGTTGGCGACGACGGCATCGGCTGCCGGACCTAACGCCGCTGCGACCGCGCCTTCGTACCCCTTCTCTACGGTGATGAGGCCGCCGAGCGGTCCCGCAATGCCGTCGTCGCGGCGATTCTCGACGAGCCAGCCTGCCCCGTCTTTGCGTTCGAGTCCCATCGACAGGGCGTCGATCCGGGCGCGAAGCGACGCCACTTCCTGACCTGCCGCACGTTCGGCGCTCTGCAGTTCGGTGACACGCTCGGTGACCAGCCGCAGCGCTTCGACGGCTCGCTCGTGGTGGGAGTCGAGTCCGACCTCCCCCGCGTCGAGGTCACCGATCTCGTCCTGGACCACTTCGAACTCGGCTTGCGCTGCGTCGCCGCGCGCCCTGGCTTCCTCGATCGCCACCGTCAACCGCGACACCTCGGCGTCCACCGAGTCGGCGCGAGTCCGCAGGGTGTCGACCTGGCCCGACAGTCGGGCAAGCCCCTCCCGGCGGTCGGCGATGGCACGGACGGCTGCCATGTGCGCGCGTTCCGCTTCTGCGGCCGCCTCCTCCCCCGCGGCGAGCTGCTCCTTGGCCGCGTCGAGTGCCGCGCGCGCCATCTCGACAGCCTCGGCCAGTTCTTGTTCCTCCGCGGCGAGCCGATCGGCACGCGCCTCCATCTCGTCGGGATCCTGACCGCGATGCGCTGAAGGCTCCGAATCGAGATGCCGAGCCCGTTCGCGGGCGATCCGAATGGTGGCATTGACGCGCTCCGCGAGGGCGGACAACCGAAACCACGTCTGGGCTGCCGCCTCGGCGCCCGGCGTCAACCGCGACAGCTCCTGCTCGTGACGGCCGAGCTCGAGAGTGGCCTCGTCGAGTGCCTCGGTGACGGCATCGTGCTGCTCACGGGCTCTCTTCTCGTCCTGCGCCTGATTCGCCAGCTCCGCCCGGCGGGTCACCAGGTCATCGGCAGCGAGCCGCAGCTTGGCATCGCGAAGGTCGGCTTGCACGGTCTGCGCGCGCCGAGCCACCTCCGCCTGCCGCCCCAGTGGCTTGAGCTGACGACGCAACTCGGCGGTCAGATCGTTGAGCCGGGCGAGGTTGGCCTGCATGGAGTCGAGCTTGCGGACGGCCTTCTCTTTACGCTTGCGGTGCTTGAGCACTCCCGCTGCTTCTTCGATGAACGCACGCCGGTCCTCGGGCCGCGACTCGAGGATGGCCGCCAGACGCCCCTGCCCGACAATGACGTGCATTTCCCGACCGATGCCGGAGTCGCTGAGCAGCTCCTGCACATCCATCAGTCGGCAGGAGCTGCCGTTGATCTCGTATTCGCCTGCACCGTCGCGGAACATTCGACGGGTGATCGAGACCTCGGAGTAGTCGATGGGGAGTGCGCCGTCCGAGTTGTCGATGGTGAGCGTGACCTCGGCGCGGCCCAGCGGCGCCCTGCCCGCCGTGCCCGCGAAGATGACGTCCTCCATCTTGCCGCCGCGCAGGGCTTTCGCGCCCTGCTCCCCCATCACCCAGGTGAGGGCATCGACCACATTGGACTTTCCCGATCCATTGGGTCCCACGACGCACGTGATACCGGGTTCGAATCGCAGAGTCGTTGCGGACGCAAAGGATTTGAATCCCTTCAGCGTCAGACTCTTCAGATGCATGACGGACGACTTTACCTTCGGTTCACCGTTCGACGAACCCGGTGACGTCTCCGCGAGCGGAATCCCATTGCTCGACCACCAGGTCCACGGTGCCCGGTGTGTTGCCCGAACGCAGGAGTGCGAGCAGCGCCTCCAGCTTGTCGCGCGGGCCCTCGGCGATCACCAGCACCCGGCCGTCCGCCTGGTTGGCCGCATAACCGACGAGACCGAGTTCCAGCGCCCGCGCGCGCGTCCACCACCGAAACCCCACGCCCTGCACGTACCCGTGAACCCATGCTGTCAGTCGTTCCGTCGTCATGTCACGGCCGTTCCAGTCGGTAAATGGTTCCGGTGAAACTCGTCACGTACAGCGCGTCCGCGTTCCAGCCCGGTCCGGCGCCGAATCGCACCGACGACACCAGCGGAAGCCCGGACGCGAGTGCACAACTCTCCCCGGTCGCCGGATCGACGCGCACCACCTTGCCACCGCCGTTGTACGCGACGTACACGATGCCGTCCGGCCCTACGGTGAGGTCGTCAGCGGCATTGAGCGGACCGGCCCCTGGCAACGGTATCGACACCACCGGGCCGGTCAGGTCGTCCTCTCGCAGAATGCGCAACGTGGTGGTCGTATCGAACGTCGTCACCGTGTAGATGTTCCCGTCGTGGGCAGCGAGGCCGTCGACGGTTCCCAAGTCGGTGCGCACCACTTCGGGTGTGTGTGGATCCGCGGCCGGAACACGGGTCACTCCTGCGCCCGACCCCAGATTCCGCGCGGTGAGGAGGTCACCGTTCCCGAGGCGCACCAGCCCGTTCGGCATGACGAGTCCCTCGGCCACCGTGTGCGTATCCCGGGTGTCGAGATTCACGACGTCTATCGTTCCACTTTCCGTCCCGGCAACTCCGGCGGAGAACGAATTTCCGGTGGCGAAGTAGGCGTCGGAGCCGTGCATCGCGATTCCGCCCGGCGCGTCGACATCGGGCACGATCGAGCGGACCGTTCCGTCCGGCTCCACGCCGTCCAGGGCGCCGCCGCCGACGAGACCGGTCCGCGACACCAGCATCGTTCCCGCCCCGTCGAATGCGAGGTTCTCGAGGATGCCCGCGCCGGAGACCACTTCGGACACCGACCAGGGCGTGCACGCTCCGACCGGCGGCGCGAACGCCGGTCCGGCAGCAGCGGGCGCGGCCGCGAGAAGGCCGGCGCTCAATACCAACCCTCCGGCGAGGGCGGTCAGCTCACGCCGCATCATGCGTCGCTTTCGATGGTCAGTGTGACTTTCGTTCCTGTCTTCAGAGTCCGGCCCACGGTGCATACCTTGTCGATCGAGCGCTCCACCAGCGCGACGAGACGCTCCTGCGCCGCAGCGTCGAGCTCACTCAGGTCCAGTTCGAAGACCTCGTCCAGCTGCGGGTACACCTCGTTCTCCCGGTCGGCCGCACCCGACACCCGGATCGTGGCGTCGTAGTTGTCACCCAGCCGTCGAGAGAGAGGGAAATCAGAACTCATCCCGCTGCATGCCGCGAGCGCGATCTTCAGCAATTCACCCGGAGTGAATACACCTTCGACGCCCTCCGAGCCGATCAGGACCTCGGCGCCGCGTGAGCTGCGTCCCGTGTAGCGGCGGGTGCCCGTTCGCTCGACCCACAACGACGTAGTGGCCGGCGTGTCGGAAGTCTGTTCTGCCATGCGCACAATCCTGCCACCCGGGGCCGACGGACCTGCACCGTGGGCGTCCATCCTCCCGACGGGCAGTCGTGGGGCGGCTGTGGATTTGCAGGCACCGAAGCACGGCACGGTCGATCGGTGCACCGTAGGGTGAACCGACCAATGACACCGACACGTAAGCGGGGCAATGCAGATGGGCCAGATCGGTAGCGCGGGTGAGCGCACCCTTCAAGTCGAGTACGGCACCGAGGACCGCGCCGCGAAATTCTACTCTGACCAGGTGCTCGACCACCTCAATCCGACGATGATCGATTTCGTCGGCCGCCAGGAACTCGCGTTCGTCGCTACCGCCGACGCATCCGGCGAATGTGATAACAGCTTGCGCGCCGGCGCACCCGGTTTCATGCACGTCATCGATCCGAAGACGGTGGCGTATCCGGAATATCGTGGCAACGGAGTGATGGCGAGTCTCGGCAACATCCGGGAAAACCCACACGTGGGAATCATGCTCGTGGACTTCGTCCATGACCTGATCGGCTTGCACGTCAACGGTTCCGCCCGGATCGTGGAAGACGCGGACCTGCGTTCCGAGATCCCGGATCTACCAGCAGATCACACCAAGGGCCGGGTGCCCGAGCGATGGGTCGTCGTGGACGTGGAGGAGGCGTATATCCACTGCCGCAAGCACATTCCACGAATGGCGCCCGTACCGCACCACCGGGAGTGGGGCACGGACGACGTCAAGCGCAAGGGCGGCGACTATTTCGAGGCGAAATCGACTCTGCGACACGATGAAGAGCTCAGGCAGGGCGTTTCGGCGGACTTCGCCGCGGCGCAGGCTGGCACCTCGGGCAGCTGAACGACGAGCGATTCATGAACTTTTCACGACGAATTGCAGTGCCGCACCGCGGGCAGGGACGATCCTCCTGCCCGTATGCGGACAGCGATCGATCGAAGTAACCGGACTCGCCGTTCACGTTCACGTACAAGGCATCGAAGGACGTGCCGCCCTGATCCAAGGCTTCGCGCATGACCTCTCGAGCGGCCCCGAGTAGCTGGCGGAGTGTCGCAGCAGTCAATCGATCGGTGAGGCGGGTCCCGTGGATCTGCGCGCGCCACAGGGCCTCGTCGGCGTAGATGTTCCCGATTCCCGACACCACCGTCTGGTCGAGAAGAGCACGTTTGATCTCGGTGTGCTTGCGGCGCATCACCGTAACGGTCGCCGCAGAGTCGAATCTCGTGTCCAGTGGATCCCGGGCGATGTGCGCAACCGAATCAGGGACGAGTGAGCCGTCGACATCGACCAGAGGCGCGAGCGCCCATCCACCGAAGGTGCGCTGATCCACGAACCGCAGATCGAGCCCGGAATCGAGCCGCGCCCGAATGCGCAGATGCTTCTCGGTGACGGCCTCGGGTGGCTGCACGAGCATCTGCCCGCTCATCCCCAGGTGGACCACGAGCGCGACGGCACTGGGTTCGAGGACCAGCCACAAATACTTTCCGCGGCGGTCAGCTCGCGCGATTCGTTCGCCCGTGAGCTGTCCGGCGAGATCCGCTGCGCCCAGAAGGTGCCGCCGGATCGCGCGGGGGTGCAGGACGTCGACCGAATCGATCGAAGCTCCTACAATGTGCCGTTCGAGTCCGCGGCGAACTACCTCGACCTCGGGAAGTTCAGGCACTGACGTCGTCGGCTGCTACGTCCGGACCACCGTCGGACAGAGCGTTCCACGCAGTACTCGCGGCCTTCTGCTCGGCTTCCTTTTTGGATCTGCCGATTCCGACACCGAACGCCTTGCCGCCCACCACGACGGTGGCGGTGAATTCCTTGTCGTGGTCCGGTCCCGTCGCGGTGATCTCGTACGAGGGCACTCCGACACCACGTTCCGCAGTGAGTTCCTGCAGGCTCGTCTTCCAGTCGAGCCCTGCGCCGAGACGCGGAGCGCGTTGGAGTAGGTCGCTGAACAGATCGAGTACCACTCGCCGCGCCGTCTCGATCCCGTGCTGCAGATGGATCGCACCGAGTATCGACTCCATGCCGTCCGCCAGGATGCTCGGCTTGTCGCGCCCGCCGGTCATCTCCTCACCCTTGCCGAGGAGCAGATGGGCCCCCAGCCCGCCGTCACCGAGTGCACGAGCCACCTCGGCGAGCGCGTGCATGTTGACGATGCTCGCCCGGATCTTCGCGAGGTCGCCCTCGGACTTTTGCGGATGCGCAAGGTACAGCTGCTCGGTGATGGTGACTCCGAGCACGGAGTCGCCGAGGAACTCGAGTCGCTCGTTGGTGGGAAGGCCACCGTTCTCGTAGGCATACGAGCGGTGGGTCAACGCCAACGTGAGCAGCGAAGGTTCGATTTCTACGCCGAGAGCGGCGAGGAGGGAAGCATGATCCTCCTCGCCGCCGGCGGGTGTATTACTGATGTCGCTCGTCACGACGCCTCTCCGTGGCGAACTAGACGGCGGCAGTGACCTGGCGGCCCTTGTATGTGCCGCAGGACGGGCACGCGATGTGGGGCAGCGTCTTCTCGCCGCAGCCACGGTTGGGGCAGGTAACGAGGGTGGGCACAGTGGTCTTCCACTGGCTGCGACGCGACCTCGTGTTGGATCGCGACATTCTGCGCTTGGGGACAGCCACTTCTACTTCTCCTCGGCTTCGTTGTTCACAAGATTCTTGCTGGGATCTGATTCCACGCCAAATTTGGCTGCAAGACCAGCCCAGCGAGGATCAAGTATGTCATGCCCATGGCCAGATTCGGCAATCGCCAGGCGAACGCCACATTCTGGGCACAGTCCTTGGCAGTCGTCGCTGCAGAGCGGCTGCAGAGGAAGCGCGAGTCCGACCGCGTCGATGATGACGGGCTCGAGGTCGATCTCGTCGTCCTCGACGCGATAAATCTCATCCTCGTCCGTGGTCTCCTCGGTGGCGCTGTCCGGGTAGGCGAACAGCTCGGTGAGGCTGAGATCGACAGATCCGCTGAACGGCTCGAGGCATCTCGAGCACTCGCCGACGGTGTCGGCGCTGACGGAACCGGTGACCAGGACGCCCTCGGACACGGCTTCCAGGCGGAGATCGAGATCAATCTCCGATCCCTCCTCGATTGCAATCATGTCGAGTCCGATGCGCCGCGGCGCCGTCACCACCCGTTCGACGGTGCGCATCGAACCAGGACGACGGCCTAGCTTGACCGTGTCCAGCACGAAATCCGCGTCCCTACGGGAACGCGATGAGCTGCGGCGATGGGTTGACAAGACACTTCACTTTCGAGATGAGGAGAACGACTTTGGGCAACCACTCCACGATACGCAATCGGCGTGGATGATCCAAATGCCGGTCAGCGGCGGCGCTCGGCCCGCCGGTCGTCTGCGTCGTAGTCGGAAGCATAGTCGGGCACGCCCGAACCCGTCCGTAGCTGCTGGCGTCCCCGTCCGACGGAGCGAATAGTGCCGGACAGGAACTCTTCGAACTCGGCGAGTTTCGTGTCGACATACAGGTCACAGTCGGACCGGAGCCGGTCGGATTCGGCGTGTGCGGCGTCGATCACCCGGGCGGATTCGGCATGCGCCTGCTGCACGACCTCGGTCTGGGATACCAGGCGTTCCTGCTCGGCGGTGCCTTCCGCAACCGAGCGCTCGTACGACGCCTTCCCCGCCTCGATCATGCGATCGGCCTCGGACCGGGCGCGGGTGGTGAGAGTGTCGTACTCGCGCTGGCCCTCGGCGATGGTCGCCTCGGATTCTGCCTCTGCGTCGGCGACCAGCTGCTCGGCGTGCGCACGCGCCTCCGCGACCATCCTGTCGGCCTGAGCTTTTGCGTCCGCGAGGATGCGATCGGCGTCATCCCGTGCATTCTCGATCGTCGACGTAGCTTCGGCGTTGGCGCTGGCGACTGTCTTTTCAGCGTTGGACCTGGCGTCACCGACCAGCTTGTCGCGGTGGTCCAGCACGTCCTGGGCGTCGTCGAGTTCACCGGGAATGGCATCGCGCACATCGTCGAGCAATTCGAGAACATCGCCGCGTGGGACCACACAGCCGGCGGTCATGGGCACACCGCGTGCCTCTTCGACAATCGCGACAAGTTCGTCGAGCGCCTCGAAAACCCGGTACACGAGCAACCCCAATCTTTCATGACCTCAGCAGGTCGGCGCAGCCTTCTTCGTGCAAGTCTGCCGGATGGGGACGCCAGGGGTGTGCCGTGACGGCCGGTGTGTCGGGTATCAGCTCTCGGCGGCCCGCTCGGCGATCCTCGTCAGCAGACGGGCGTGCACTTTCTCGGGCAGCATTCCCGTGACGTCGCCGCCGAAGGTGGCCACTTCCTTGACCAGTGAGCTGGAGAGGTAGCTGTAGGCCGGGTTGGTGGGAATGAACAACGTGTCGACGCCAGTGAGTTTCTGGTTCATCTGCGCCATTTGCAGTTCGTAGTCGAAGTCGTTGGCGCCACGTAGACCCTTGACGATCGCTGTGATCCCTTGCTGCTTCGCGTAATCCACGAGCAGGCCGTGCCAGGAACTGACTCGCACGTTCGGCAGTGCACTGATGGCATCCTCGAGCATCTCGATCCGCTCTTCGACCGTGAAGAGGCCCCGCTTGCTCTTGTTGATCATCACCGTGACGATGACCTCGTCGAACTGCGCGGCAGCTCTGCCGATTACGTCGAGATGACCATTGGTCACAGGGTCGAAGGATCCGGGGCAGACAGCGCCAGTCATGAGTCCAGACCGTAGCAGGTCGCCAGCTCGATCCGAGCCTCGCCGTACTTCTTCGCCTTGACGGGCGCATAGCCCTCCGGCCACGACGTCTCCGGTGACCGCGACGAGCGCTCCAGGACCACGATCGACCCGTCGGCCACCCAGCCGTGGCCCCGCAAATCACTCAGCACCGTCTGCACTGCGCCGTCATCCACCGCATACGGCGGATCCGCGAGAACCAGGTCGTACACGCGGTCGGCGGTGCCGGCCAGCACCGCGGACACCGGAGCCGTCCGCACCGCGGCACCCGGCAATCCCACCGTACTCACATTCTGCGAGATGACCCCCGCAGCTTTCGCATCCGATTCGACGAGCAGGACACGATCGGCGCCCCGCGAGAGCGCCTCGAGCCCCAGGGCCCCCGAACCTGCGTACAGGTCGAGAACCGAGGCGCCCTCGAGATCCATCCGGCTGTTCAGGGCGCTGAACAACGCCTCACGGACCCGGTCCGAAGTGGGCCGGGTTCCGCTCGGCGGGACCCGCAGGCGTCGGCCGCCCGCGAGCCCCGCGATGATGCGGGTCATCGAACGTCCGTCACTCGCTTGCGGACTCCTTCGTCGAGACGACGGCGAGGAGGTCGCCGCCCTCGACTTGCTGGACCGAGCCGATGGCCAGGCGAGTGACGGTTCCGCCGCGAGGCGCGGTGATGGCCGCTTCCATCTTCATCGCCTCGATCGTGGCGAGAGTATCGCCGGCCTCGATGTGCTGCCCCTCGGTGACGGAGAGGGTGACGACGCCGGCGAACGGGGCGGCGACGTGGCCGGGATTGCTCTTGTCGGCCTTCTCCGTGGCGGGGATTTCGCTGGCGATGGAGCGGTCACGCACCGACACCGGACGCAACTGGCCGTTGAGAATGCACATGACGGTGCGGTAGCCGCGCTCGTCGGGCTCGGAGATCGCCTCGAGACCGATGATCAGCTCGACACCCGGGGCGAGCCGCACCCGATGCTCGTCGCCGCGCCGAAGGCCGTAGAAGAACTGGTTGGCCGACAGCTGGGAGGTGTCGCCGTACTTGTCGCGGTGCTCGAGGAATTCCTTGGTCGGACCGGGGAAGAGCAACCGGTTGAGCGTCGCCCGGCGTTCGGCGGAGGTACCGGACAGCGCCTTCTCGTCCTCCACCGACAGGGCGACTTCGGGTTTGGCCGGCCCGCGGCCCTCGAGAGCCCGGGTACGGAACGGTTCGGGCCACCCGCCGGGCGGGGTGCCCAGCTCGCCGCGCAGGAAGCCGATGACCGAATCGGGAATGTCGAAGCGGGCGGGGTTTTCCGCGAACTCGTCGGTGGAGGCACCGGATCCGACGAGGTGCAGGGCGAGGTCGCCGACCACCTTCGACGACGGCGTCACCTTGACCAGGCGTCCGAGCATGCGGTCGGCGGCCGCGTAGTTGGCTTCGACGTCCTCGAAACGGTCGCCGAGACCCAGGGCGACGGCCTGGGTACGCAGATTCGACAACTGCCCACCGGGGATCTCGTGGGTGTAGACGCGACCGGTCGGGGCCGGCAGCCCGGACTCGAACGGCTTGTACACCTTGCGCAGTGCCTCCCAGTACGGCTCGAGGTCGCACACCGCTTGCAGGTCGAGCCCGGTGTCGTACTCCGAGTGCGCGGCCGCCGCCACGATCGCCGACAACGCCGGCTGGCTGGTGGTGCCGGCCATCGCCGCGGAGGCGCCGTCGACGGCGTCTGCGCCCGCCTGCCAGGCGGCCAGATAGGTGGCGAGCTGGCCACCGGGGGTGTCGTGGGTATGCACGTGCACCGGCAGGTCGAAGTTCTGGCGCAGCGCCGTGACCAGGGTGGTCGCGGCCGGGGCGCGGAGCAGCCCGGCCATGTCCTTGATCGCGATGATGTGCGCTCCGGCCTCGACGATCTCCTCGGCCAGGCGGAGGTAGTAGTCGAGGGTGTAGAGCTTCTCGTTGGGGTTCGACAGGTCGCCGGTGTAGGACAGGGCGACCTCGGCGAGCGCGGTACCGGTCTCGCGGACGGCGTCGATGGCCGGCCGCATCTGGTCGACATTGTTGAGGGCATCGAAGATGCGGAAGATGTCGATACCGGTGGCCGCGGCCTCGTCGACGAACGCCCGCGTCACCTTCTCCGGGTACGGGGTGTAGCCGACGGTGTTACGTCCGCGCAGCAGCATCTGCAGGCAGATGTTCGGTACGGCCTCCCGCAGCGCCGACAGCCGATACCAGGGGTCCTCGTGCAGGAACCGCAGTGCTACGTCGTACGTCGCACCGCCCCACGCCTCGATCGAGAGCAGTTCGGGAGTCATCCTGGCCACGTGCCCGGCGACGTCCAGCAGACCGCTGGTCCGCACCCGGGTCGCGAGCAGCGACTGGTGGGCGTCGCGGAACGTGGTCTCGGTGACGGCGAGGGCCTTCTGCTCCCGCAACGCCCGGGCGAATCCCTCCGGCCCCAGGGCGAGCAGCTTCTGGCGGCTGCCGTCCGGCGGCGGGGTGGAGAGGTCGATCTGGGGCAGCTTGTCACGCGGGTACACCGCGGACGGCCGTTCCCCGTGCGGCTTGTTCACCGTCACGTCGGCGAGGTAGGTGAGGATCTTGGTGCCGCGGTCCGC
The DNA here is from genome assembly GCF_023667485.2 of Rhodococcus sp. MSC1_016. NCBI lineage: Bacteria > Bacillati > Actinomycetota > Actinomycetes > Mycobacteriales > Nocardiaceae > Rhodococcus > Rhodococcus sp. MSC1_016. The sequence continues at coordinate 1,580,634 of NZ_JAMOZI020000001.1, read as the reverse complement.
GGAGCTGCGCAGCGTGAGCAGCTGGGGGCGTTCCTCGATGAACGAGGTGGTGACCCGGCCCGCCTTGAAATCGGGGTCGTCGAGAACCGCCTGCAGGAACGGAATGTTCGTCGAGACCCCGCGGATGCGGAACTCCGTGACCGCCCGGCGCGCCCGGGCGACGGCGGTGTCGAAGTCGCGGCCGCGGCAGGTGAGCTTGACGAGCATCGAATCGAAATACGCCGAAACCTCGGCCCCGACCGACGTACCGCCGTCGAGGCGGATACCGGCACCGCCCGGAGTGCGGTAGCCCGTGATCCGACCGGTGTCCGGGCGGAACCCGTTGGCCGGGTCCTCGGTGGTGATCCGGCACTGCAGCGCCGCGCCACGCAACGTGATCTTGTCCTGACTCAGGCCCAGATCGGCGAGGGTCTCCCCCGAGGCGATCCGCAACTGCGACTGCACCAGGTCGACGTCCGTGACCTCCTCGGTCACCGTGTGCTCGACCTGGATCCGTGGGTTCATCTCGATGAACACGTGATTGCCGCGGGTATCGAGGAGGAACTCGACAGTGCCCGCGCACGAATAATTGATCTCCTTCGCGAACGCCACCGCGTCCGCGCAAATCCTCGCCCGCACCTCGTCCGGCAGGTTCGGGGCCGGCGCGAGCTCGATCACCTTCTGGTGACGGCGCTGCAGCGAACAATCGCGCTCGAACAGGTGGATGACGTTGCCCTGACCGTCGGCCAGGATCTGGACCTCGATGTGACGCGGATCGATGACCGCCTGCTCGAGGAACACCGTCGGATCGCCGAACGCGGACTCCGCCTCCCGCGCGGCCGCCTCGATCGATTCCCGCAACTGGTACCGCTCGGCCACCCGGCGCATGCCGCGGCCACCGCCGCCGGCGACCGCCTTCACGAAGATCGGGAACTGCATCGACTCCGCCGCCGCGAGCAACTCGTCCACATCCGCCGACGGCTCCGACGACGCCAGCACCGGCAGGCCGGCCGCCTTCGCCGCCGCGATTGCGCGGGCCTTGTTACCGGTCAGCTCGAGGACCTCCGCGGACGGGCCCACAAAGGTGATACCCGCCTCGGCGCACGCCGCAGCCAAATCCGGATTCTCGGACAGGAACCCGTACCCGGGATAGACCGCGTCGGCACCTGCCTGCTTCGCGGCGGCGACGATCTCCTCGACCGAGAGGTACGCCCGAACCGGGTGCCCCTCCTGACCGATCTGATAACTCTCATCGGCCTTCAGACGGTGGATCGAGTTCCGATCCTCGTACGGAAACACCGCAACAGTTCCAGCACCTAGTTCGTAGGCGGCACGGAAAGCGCGGATCGCAATTTCGCCACGGTTGGCGACCAGGACTTTGGAGAACATTGGAGCAAACTACCCCGCCAACTCCGGCAGCGGAGAAACGGTATCCCATTATGCAGGATCGTCCGCAATCTTCACAAAGCGGCCCCTGACGTGTGCGAATTCTGCAATGGGCCCGAAACAGAGCAGCGAAGAATTACGTGACCGGAAGTAACTGCTTCACCTTGCTCGTCGACTTCTCACGTTTTCTCGAGAAATTCGATCCGGTCCGCATCGAGAGCCGAAGTGACCATCGCAGAAAGACCCGGGTGGTTCTCCAGGCGTGGATCGTCGGCAGTCACCGACCGGGCGAACTCGGCAGCCGCGGCGATCACGTCCTCGTGGCCGAGAAGTGAGAGCAACCGCAGCGTCGAGGTGGTACCCGACTGCGCTGCCCCGAGAATGTCACCCTCCCGCCGGGTCGCGAGGTCGAGTTGGGCGAGTTCGAAGCCGTCGTTGGTGGAAGCCACGTTCTGCAGGCGTCCGAAGGCAGGCGCACCCGGATTCATCTCCGTGACGAGAATGCACAGCCCCTGGTGGGCACCCCGGCCGACCCGGCCGCGGAGCTGATGGAGCTGGCTGACCCCGAAGCGGTCGGCATCAAGGATCACCATGATCGTGGCGTTCGGGACGTCGACGCCCACCTCGACCACCGTGGTGCAGACGAGGACGTCGATGTCGCCGGCCGTGAAGTCGCGCATCACGGCGTCCTTCTCGTCCGTGGGGAGCCTGCCGTGCAGCAGACCGACGCGGAGGTCGGGCAGGATGGTGCCGCCCAGTTCCTCGAAGACTTCCACGGCCGACTTGGTGTCGGGTTGCTTGTCGTCGACAGTGTCCTCGCCGTCGCCCTTCTCACCGTCACCGATGCGCGAGCAGACGACGTATGCCTGCCGTCCCTCGGCCACGTCCTCGCGGATCCGTTCCCACGCGCGTGTGACCCACTGCGGTTTCTGGGACGCTGGTACCACACTGCTCTTGATCGGCGAACGGCCCTTCGGAAGCTGGCGCAAGGTGGACACGTCGAGGTCACCGAGCACCGTCATCGCGATCGTGCGGGGTATGGGCGTCGCCGTCATCACCAGAAGATGCGGGCTCAGGCCTGCGCGCGCCCGCGACCGGAGCCGGTCGCGCTGTTCGACGCCGAACCGATGCTGTTCGTCGACCACCACCATGCCGAGGTTGAAGAACTCGACGTTGTCCTGGATGAGGGCGTGCGTGCCGATGACGATGCCTGCGTCGCCGGTCACCACCTCGAGTAGTGCGGCCCGTTTCGCAGCGACCGGCATCGACCCGGTCAGCAGCGCTACGCGGGTCGCCTTCTCGTCGGCGCCGAGTTCGCCCGCCGTCGCCAGTGAACCCAGCAACGCCCGCAGCGAACGCGCATGCTGCGTCGCGAGCACTTCGGTGGGGGCGAGTAAGGCGCACTGATACCCCGCATCGACAACCTGCAGCATGGCGCGCAGGGCAACGATGGTCTTACCGGACCCCACCTCACCCTGCAGGAGCCTGCTCATCGGATGCGGCTGGGACAGATCCGCGGAGATCTCCTCGGCCACGGCGTGCTGGCCGTCGGTCAGCTGGAAGGGAAGTCTGCGCTCGAACTCGTCCGCGATTCCACCCGGCACCGGCGGGCACTCGGGCGCCACCCGCTCGGCGTTGTCGTGCCGGCGTCGAGCGAGCACCAGCTGCAGGGCCGCCGCCTCGTCGAAGCGGAGCCGGTCGTGCGCATTCTCGATGTCGTCACGAGTGTCGGGGAGGTGGACGAGGCGGAGCGCCTCGTCCAGACCGATGAGGTTGCGCTCGTGACGAATCCGTTCGGGGAGCGGGTCGTCGATCCGGTCGAGTTGGTCGAGGACCTGCCGAACGCACTTCATGATCGTCCAGCTCTCCACCTCCCGCGTCGCCGGATACAGCGGGATCAGGGCGCGGTCGAACACGGACATGTCCACGCCCGCGCCCGGCTCCTGGGCGGCCCGGGCGATACCCGCGAGATCCCCCGCCCCACGAATCCGCCCGACGTTCACCACCGGGTCGTCGCTGCCCGCACGGGGCTCCGGGAGGATCAGGTAACTCGGATGAGTGAGGCTCCACTTGCTGCGGAAATACTTCACGGTGCCGGAAAACATCGCGCGCACACCGGGTTTGATGACGTGTTTGACCTTCTGAGGACTGAAGAACGTGACGTCGACGTTCTGCGTATCGGTCGCGAGAACCACCTTCAGCATGCTGCCGGGACGGTTCTTCATCTTCACGACTGCCGCCGACGACACCCGCGCGATGATGGTGATGTGCTCGCCCTCCGGCGGATCCTTCTCGGCAAGTTCACGGCCCTGGGAGGCGTACCGGTGCGGGTAGTGCCGCAACAGGTCCTCGACGGTGCGAATGTCGAACGCCGCCTCCAGCGCGTCGGCGGTCTTGCGCCCCAGCAGGTGGTCGAGCCTATCGGCGAGTGTGGCCATCGAATTCCTCATTCCACCCCGAGTTGCAACAGATCTCCCGGTTGTCCGCCGTGGTAGACCATCACCTCGACGCCGGGATGCCGCTGGGAGATGTGATCGGCCAGTTCCGTGTCCAGCCCGGCCGGTGCTTCCGCGCCCATCAGGAGCGTGACCAGTTCGCCGCCTGCCCCGAGAACGACGTCGACCAGACGCTTTCCGGCGGCGACCGCGTCCGGTTCGATCACGATCACCTCGTGCCCCATCAGACCGATACCGTCTCCCGGTTCGCAGGTGCCCACATAGGTCAGGGCCCGCTCCCGCGCGATGCGCAACGAACCCCACCGGGTGGCGGCCGCGGCCTCGGACATCGCAAAGGCGTCGTCGACCGCTTCGCGTTCCGGATCGTGCACTGCGAGGGATGCCAGCCCCTGCACCATGGACGAGGTTGCGAGGAGAAGTACCTCGTGCCGGGAATCGCGGGCTGCGGCACTCACCGCGACGAGTTCCTGGGCCGACAGCGCCCCGTTGGGAAGGACCAGCACCTCTCGGCGTCCCAACTGGCGGATGATGCCGAGCAACTGCGCGCGGGTGACGGGGGCGGCGTCGCATCGGAGCACGGTCGCACCCTCCCCCGAGAAGAGGTCGGCCGCGCCGTCGCCTGCCACGACCGCGACGATGCCCCGATCGTCCTGATCGGGGCGAGTGCGGACGGGAGGTAGAAGCCTGCCCTGTTCGCGCGCGTCGACGAGAAAACTGCTGACGCGAATCCTGTGTAGGCGTCCGGCATCGAGACCGGCCTCCACAGCAGCCCCGGCGTCCGCACAGTGCACGTGCACCGACCATCCCCCGTCGCCGTCACCGACGATGACCGTGGAATCCCCCAGCTCGTCGAGTGCGTTCCGCAGTTCTGCCATCCGGGCTTCGTCTGTGTCGGCCACCAGATACATGACCTCGAAATCCTGATGTGAGCTCTCACAGGCTGAGTGGTGGCCACGATGCGCGAGGTCGTCGCCGGCGTCCGGCAACTCGACGTCCGACGACTGCGTGCCTGAATCCGGGGACGGCAGGCGGCGCGGCACTCGCAGCGCGATCGGGGCGCGGACGGGCCGCTCACCGGTGACCGCCGCGACGAAGGCATCGAGAATGACGACGAGCCCCAGCCCGCCGGCATCGACCACACCGGCGGTCCCGAGCGCGTCGAGCTGGCCGGGCGTGCGGGCAAGTGCGGCGGCCGCGGCATCTGCCGCGGAGCGCGCTGTGTCGGCGACAGGCGCATCGTCCGGGAATTCCGCTGCCGCGTCCGCAGCGCAACGCAGGACCGTGACAATCGTTCCTTCGACCAGGTAGCTGACCGCGTCGGTCACCAGGTTGGTGGCCATCAACAGTCCGGTCCGGACAGTCCTGGTGTCGACGACGCCGGAGACCGCTGCCTCGGCGACACCGCGCAACACCTGGGAAAGGATGACCCCCGAGTTGCCCCGGGCACCCGCCACAGCGCCGCGGGCCAGCGCGATGGCCACTTGACGGACGTCCGTTTGGTGGCCGTCGCTCCCGGCATACTTGTCGATTGCCTCGAGGGCAGCCCGCATGGTGAACAGCAGATTGGTTCCCGTGTCGGCGTCCGGAATCGGGAACACGTTGAGACTGTTGATCTCCTCGCACCGTGCCTCGAGTCCCGCGACCGCCGTCCTCGCCCACGACGTCAGGACTCGGCCGTCCATCGGGCGCTCAGGAACCACTGGCATCCTCTCTCACGGGTTCAATCGAAGGTGCCGTCAGACTAGTCGCGGGACGCCGATCGAGCCTGACGTGCTCGGCCATCCGGCCGAGTTTGGCCAATCAGCACTCGAGCGGCTACTCTTGCACGGTTGCCTCGTAAGGGCCGCGATCACTGCGGCCTGCCTACGTGGGGCCAGTTAAATTTCACAGTTCACTATCTTGAAGGAGTTCGCGACTATGGCTGCCGTCTGCGACGTATGCGCCAAGGGGCCCGGCTTCGGTAAGTCGGTCTCGCACTCGCACCGGCGTACCAATCGTCGCTGGAACCCGAACATTCAGACTGTTCGTGCCGAAGTTGCCCCCGGAAACACCCGGAAGCTCAACGTCTGCACGTCCTGCCTGAAGGCTGGAAAGGTTGCTCGGGGCTGACCCGACGCTGCGTGTGTTCCGAAGCCCCCGACACCTCGGTGCCGGGGGCTTCGTCATGTCGCATCGATGCAGCACATCGGGTCCTGGTGATGCCGGGTCGGGCGCCACGTAGGGTGCAACCGTGACTTCTCTCGATGGACTCAGCAAAGTACAGCTCGACGAGGGCGTGCTCCGCATCACGATTTCGACCGCCGACAACGGCACATCGCTGGACGGCGAAGGCCTCGATCAGGGCACACGTGCCCTCGAGGCCGTGGGCGATCGGATCGGCAGCGTTCTCCTCGTCGGCGAGGGGCCGAACTTCTGTGCCGGCGGTAATGTCCGCGCCTTCGCCGCCGCACCCGTGCGCAGCGAGTACGTCGCCGAGATCGCGCGCGTCTTCCACGCCTTCGTGCGCGCTCTCGACGCGGTGACCGTTCCGGTGATCGCCGGTGTGCACGGGTGGGCTGCGGGCGCGGGAATGAGCCTCGTCTGCCTCGCCGATGTCGCGATCGGCGGGCCCGGCACCAAGATGCGTCCGGCGTACCCCTCGATCGGTTACACACCGGACGGCGGTATGTCGTGGACTCTTCCGCGGATCGTCGGCATCGCCCGTGCTCGCGAAATCCTGCTGACCGATGCGGTTCTCAGCGGCGACGAGGCAGTGCGCCTCGGAATTCTCAGCCGCTTGGTCGGTGACGACGTGGTGCAGGACGAGGCGCTTCGACTCGCGCGAACCCTGGCTGCGGGTCCGACCTCCTCGTACTCCGGGATCAAGACCCTGCTCTCCGCATCGACCACACGCACTCTGGCAGAGCAACTCGACGCGGAGGCCGCCTCGATCGCCGTCGCAGCGGACAGCCCGATCGGACGTGAAGGCGTCGATGCCTTCGTCGAGAAGAGACGCGCAGACTTCGCATCGATCAAGGAAGTGCGGGCGTAAACGCTAGGGAAGTTCCCAATTCACGGGTTCGGCGCCGAGGCTGTCCAGCAGTTCGTTCGCTCTGCTGAACGGACGCGAACCGAAGAAGCCTCGTGAGGCGGACAGCGGTGAAGGGTGAGCGCTCTCGATCGTCGGCACGTCTGCAAGCATCGGCTTCAAGGTGGACGCGTCCCGGCCCCAGAGAATGGCGACGAGGGGTTCGGTTCGCTCCACCAACGCGCGAATTGCCTGTTCCGTGACAGCTTCCCACCCCTTCCGCCGATGGGAGGCCGGAAGTCCGGGCTGGACGGTCAGGACCCTGTTCAACAGCAACACACCCTGCCGGGACCACGGTGTCAGATCCCCCGTGGACGGCGTCGGAAAACCGAGGTCCTTGCTGTACTCGGCGAAGATGTTGCCGAGACTGCGGGGAACGGGTCGCACGTCGGGCGCCACCGAGAAGCTGAGCCCCACGGCGTGCCCGGGAGTCGGATACGGGTCCTGACCGACGATCAGCACCTTCACTTCGGCGAAGGGGTGCGTGAACGCGCGCAGCACGTTGTCGCCGGACGGAAGATACTCCCTGCCCGCGGCAATTTCCGCGCGGAGGAATGCACCCATCTCGGTGATGCGATCGGCTACCGGAGCGAGAGCCTCGGCCCAGCCGGCCTCCACCAGATCGGATAGCGGCGCAGCCATCAGTCGAGCCTGCGCAGGGCGTCGCGGTAGTACGCCGCGTTGGCCGAGTACATCTTCACGTTCATTTCCACGTGCCCCTCGGGAACCTCGTAGCCTTCTCGGATCTTGGCGGGCACGCCGAGTGCCATCCGTCTCGGCGGCACCTCGAACTTGAACGGAATGACAGCGCCCGCCCCGACCACGGAACCGGCCCCGATCACCGAACCGTTCAACACCACCGAACCCGACGCGATGAGGCAATAGTCGCCGATCGTGGAACCCTCGATGTGTGCCGCGTGTCCGACGACGCATCCGGACCCGATGACGGTGGGGTCGATCGGCGTGCAATGGATGACGGTGCCGTCCTGGATGTTGGTCCCGGCTCCGATGGAGATGGTGCCGTAATCGGCGCGGAGCACGGCCTGCGGCCACACCGATGCGCCCGCCGCGAGCGTGACGTTCCCGATCACCACCGCGTCGGGGTGGACGTAAGCGTCCGGGGAAATGTCCGGTTCCTGCTCGCCGAGTGCGTAGATAGCCATGGGTGCAACCTATACCGAGAAACTCTGCCAGCCGGAGGCCCCCGGCCACCGCCCGCCGTCGACCGTGATGCCCGTCCCGTCATGGACCGTTCCGATGCGAAGCCAGCCCTCGGGTAGCGGCACGCCGGAGGGGAAGGTGGCGGCGAAACCGTGGTCTTCTCCCCCGGTCAGTACCCACTCCCAGTAGTCGGTCCCCAGGATCGCAGCTGCGGACACCAGGTCCGGCGACACGGCGATGTCGTCCCGCGCGAGCGCCATCCCGACTCCCGACGCGGCGCCGATGTGCCCGAGATCGGCGAGTAGCCCGTCGGAGATGTCGGTCATCGAGTGTGCGCCCGCCTCGGCGGCGGTCCACGCCGCTGCATACGGTGGGTGCGGTACGCGGTGGGCGGCGAGAAGGCCAGGAAACCGAGTCGATTCCGCGAGGAAGAGAGCCAGACCGCAGGCGGATGCACCCAGCGTGCCTGCGACAGCGACGACGTCGCCCGCCTGGGCGCCCGAACGAAGGACGGCACGCTGCCCCGCGAGGTCACCGAGCACCGTGACAGAGATCACGACGGAATCCGCCTGAACCAGATCGCCGCCGACCACGCCGGCACCGAGTTCCTCGGCAGAATCCCAGATTCCCGCGGAGATACCGTCCGCCACCTCCACCGGGGTATCCGGCGGCAGACCGAGCGACACGAGAAACGCGGTGGGCCGCGCCCCCATCGCCGCGACATCGGCCGCGTTCTGGGCCACCGCCTTGCGCCCGACCTCACGCGGAGACGACCAGTCGAGCCGGAAGTGCCTGCCTTGCACCAGCATGTCGGTGGACACGACGACGCGGCCGTCTCCCGCCCGGACGAGCGCGGCATCGTCGCCGGGCCCGAGAAGTGTGGTGGGCGGCTGGACGCGACCCTCCACGGCGCGGTCGATCACGGCGAACTCCCCGACATCCGCGACGGTGCGGGGAACGGGGGAACCCGGGGTATCCGTTGGTGTGATGGTGTGCCTCCACGAGCGCCGTTGTGTCGGATCACCCGGCGCAGCGCCAGTGTGGCCGGTCGACGGAATGTGCGACTGCGGTACCTTTTAGCTGTTGCCGGGACTCTCCGGCACGTGACCGATCAGCGCGCCGAAGCACCCGCGACTCTACCGAGATCCATGCGGGGCGGAGCAGGGAAGGGCCGGAGCGAGAGTGCAAGCGTTCATCCTGATCCAAACCGAGGTCGGACGAGCTTCGGCCATTGCGGCGCAGATCGCGCAGATCACCGGGGTGCAATCAGCGCAGGACGTGATCGGGCCGTACGACGTGATCGCGCGGGTCAGCGCCGACGACATCGCGCCGGTGACGCAGGAGATCCGTCGGGTCCCCGGTATCACCCGCACCCTCACCTGCGACATTCCCGAGAAGCCGAAGACGATCTGAGCATGCCCGAACACGAATCGCGCCCGACCGACGCAGCTACCGATACCGAACCCGTCGAGCGGCGTAATCCTGCTCTCATCGCCACTGCGGTGGCGCTTCCGGTCGCGTTGGTGATCGGCATCGTCGTCGCCGCGGTCATTGCCGGGCGCAACCCTGCGAAATCCCCCGTGTCGCTGGGTCCGGTGCCCGCTCCCGCGGCTGCCTCCGCGGAGTGCACGGCGTTGATGGCCGGTCTCCCGGACGCATTGGGCGAGTACACGCGAGCCGAACTCACTCCACCGGCACCCGCGGCGACCGCGGCGTGGCAACCGGCCGAGGGTGAACCACTCGTTCTGCGATGCGGCCTCGACCGTCCCGCAGAGTTCGACCAGGCGTCGTCATTGCAGGTGATCAACGGGGTGCAGTGGTTCGAGATCTCCGGGGAGAGCGCAGGAATCGACGCGAGCAGCTGGTTCGCCGTGGACCGCGGGATCTACGTGGGACTTACCGTCCCCCGGGGCGTCGGACCCACGCCGCTGCAGGAAATGTCGGATGCGGTGTCGAAGGTTCTGCCACAGAAGCCGCTGGATCCCGCACCCGTCCCCCATCCGTGAACCACAGCGCGCACAGCGAGCCGGGCGCGCACATCGTCTAGCGCAGCCCGGTGCCCCGGGCGAGCGCCGTATCGACCAGGGTGGACACGAGGGTGCCGTAGTCGACTCCGATCGCTCCCCACATGCGCGGATACATCGAGATCGAGGTGAACCCGGGCATGGTGTTGATCTCGTTGATGACCGGACCGTCTTCGGTGACGAAGAAGTCGACACGCGCGAGACCCTGGCAGTCGAGGGCGGCGAAGGCGCGCACCGCGAGAGCGCGAATGTCTTCGCTCACCGATTCGTCGAGTTTCGCGGGCACATCGAACTCGCACACATCATCGAGGTACTTGCTGTCGAAGTCGTAGAACGCCTCGTCGCTGCCCGACGCAGCCGGCATCCGGATCTCGGCGACGACGCTGGCCCGGACTTCGCCGTCCGGGAATTCGAGAACCCCGCACTCCACCTCACGTCCACTGATCCCCGATTCGACGATCACCTTGGGATCGTGCTCACGGGCGTGGGCGATGGCATCGTCGAGGGCGGCCCAGTCGGCGACCCGGGTGATACCGATGGACGAGCCCCCTCGCGCGGGCTTCACGAACACCGGCAGATCGAGGCGGGACTTCTGCTCCTCGGTGAGATTGTCGGTGCCCGGCCGCAGCACCACCTGAAATCCGATGGGCAACCCCTCGGCAGCAAGCAACTTCTTGGTGAACTCCTTGTCCATTCCGGCAGCGCTCGCGAGTACGCCTGGGCCGACGTACGGGATTCCGGCGAGCTCGAGCAAACCTTGGATCGTGCCGTCCTCGCCGTAGGCGCCGTGCAGGACGGGGAATACCACGTCCACCGAGGCGAGGATCTTCCCTGCTTCACCGTCGTCGAGAGCAACGAGGTCGCCCGAGCGGGTGGGGTCGGCCGTCAGGGCCAACGCGGAACCACCGGCATCGACGCTGGGCAGGGACCGGCCGCGGATGGACAGGGAGGCGGGATCGGTGGAGCCGAGAACCCACGACCCTTCGGTCGTGATACCGATCGGCACCACCTCGTACCGTTCGGGGTCGAGGTTCCTCAGGACGCTCCCGGCGGAGACGCAGGAAACGGAATGCTCGTTGCTACGGCCACCGAAGATGACGGCTACCCGGGTACGCGGTGTGCTCACGAACAAACCGTACCGCCGCCGCGTCGTGCTCACCGCACCCACCTCCGATCGCCGATACTTCGCCGACCTCACGACTTCGAGCCGACAACCGCGGTCACACTCCCGACAGTGCCCGTTCGACGTCGGCAAGGAGATCGTCGGTGTCCTCGATCCCGCAGGACAGTCGTACGAACCCGTCGGGAACCGCATCTCCCCACCTCGCCCGGCGATCGGCCGTGGTGTGGATGCCACCGAAGCTCGTCGCCGAAACGAGTAGTTCGCTGCCTGCCACGAAGCGATGGAACTGCTCGGCGGAGCCGAGCTCGAAACTCACCAGCCCACCGAATCGGCGCATCTGCCCCGACGCGACGGCGTGGGAAGGATCACTCGCCAGGCCCGGATAGCGCACCCGTTGCGCCGCGGGGTGCGCGGCCACAAGGTCTGCGACAGCCGACGCGTTGGCGCACTGCCGCTCGAAACGCAGCCCCGCAGTTCCGAGACTTCGGTGGGCAAGCCATGTCTCGAAGGGTCCGAGCACCGTTCCCGACAAAGCTCTTTCCCGCTCCATCGCGGCGAGGAATTCGGGGTCCGATACCGCGATGTAGCCCATGAGGAGGTCGCTGTGCCCACTCAATGCCTTTGTGCCACTGGCAACAACGACGTCTGCGCCGAGTTCCAGAGGTTGCTGGGCGAGCGGGGTCGCCGTCGTGTTGTCGACGACGAGCACGGCCCCGGCGTCCCGGCACCGCTGCGACAGCGCGCGTAGGTCGACGACGTCGAGGGACGGGTTGGCGGGAGTCTCGGCGACGACAACCGTCGTTCCTTCCGCCGACGCCAACAGCGCCGCGGTGCTCTCGCTCGCCATGTCCGAGGTCGCCACTTCGTGCACGGTGATGCCCAGCGGCTCCCACCGCTCCCGCGCGTAGGCGCGGACTTGGTAGTACCCGTCCGCGGGAACGATCACCGTGTCCCCTGCCGTGAGAAGAGTGCGCACTGCGACGGTGACCGCAGACATCCCCGAGCCGACCACCAGTGCCCCGGAGGCGCCTTCGAGCATGGCGAGCGCCGATTCGAGATCGCGCCAGCCAGGATTCGATGCCCGGGCATATGTGTCCGACTCGGTTCCTTCGTCGGCGCTCAGCTGGTACGGGGCGGCGAACACCGGACCCCGCTGCATCGGAGACCCTGGTTGCTCTTCTGTCGCAACAGCTTTGACACAGCGGGTGGAATCTCCGCTCACCCGGTCACTCCGACTTCGTACGACGGCCGAGCAACTGGCCGATCGCGTCCTGCACGACGAGACCTTCATGACACACGCGGTGCACGGCGTCGGTGAGCGGCATTTCGACGTCGTAGCTGGATGCGAGCGCCCGAACCGACGAGCAGGATTTCACGCCCTCGGCCACCTGTCCGTGAGTGGCCTCCTGCGCGGTCTCCATGGACCCGCCCTGCCCCAGCCGCTCACCGAAGGACCGGTTCCGCGACAGCGGTGACGAGCACGTGGCTACCAGGTCGCCCACGCCGGCGAGCCCTGCAAGGGTGGTCGGTTTTGCGCCCAAGGCAACACCCAGACGAATGATCTCCGCCAGGCCGCGCGTAATGATGCTCGCAATTGTGTTGTCTCCCAATCCACTTCCGGCTGCCATGCCGCACGCGAGGGCGATCACGTTCTTGCATGCGCCGCCGATCTCGCAGCCGATCACGTCGGAGTTCGTGTACGGACGGAAGTACCCCGTGGCCGACGCCTTCTGCAGCGCGAGCGCGCGCGTCGAGTCGGTGCACGCGATCACTGTCGCCGCCGGTTGTTCGATCGCGATCTCGCGGGCCAGATTGGGTCCCGACAGGACGGCGACACGCCCCGGATCGGCGCCCGTGACCTGGACGATGACCTGACTCATCCGCATCAGAGTGCCGGTCTCGATCCCCTTCGCGAGGCTGAGGAGGGTGGCATCCTCACCGATCATCGGACTCCACTCCGCCAGATTGCTTCGCAACGACTGGGAGGGAACGGCGAGAACGACGAAATCGGCACCGTCCAGCGCGGCCGCCGCATCATCGGTGGCAGTCAGCGTCGACGGAAGCGCGACGCCGGGCAGATAGTCGACGTTTTCGTGCCGCCCGGCGATCGATTCGGCGACCTCGGCGCGGCGCGCCCACATGGTGACATCGGTTCCGGCATCGGCCAGGACCTTCGCAAAAGCCGTCCCCCACGAGCCTGCCCCCAGTACAGCAGCCTTGCTCACACAGCCCCCTCATCATCGATTCTCTTCGTATCCCGCTCACAGTAGCGCCGATACCGGGGCACGACACCGCAGCGTCTGGACTGGCAAGATATCGGGCATGAGCACCGCGACTCCACCCGTGATGCCGCGCGCGCACGTACTGGTCGCGGTCAAAGAACTTCACGTGGCCAAAACCCGCCTGTCCGGAGTGTTCGACGTCGCCGACCGCACCGGCCTGGTGCTGTCGATGCTGCGCGACACCCTGACGGTGGTCCGTGACGTCGACTCCGTGGTGGGTGTCACGGTGGTCACGCCCGATGCGGCAGTCGCGCGTCTCGCGCGCAGCGTCGGCGCCCACGTCTATGCCGATCCCACATCGACGCCGGTCGAGGGCGGTGTGGACGAGCAGGGTGGCGAGGGAGACCAGGGCGAGCACGGACTCAATGCGGCGCTGGCGGCCGCGGCCGACCATGTTCGGAAGAATGAGCAGGGTGTGGATGTCGTCGCCCTGCAGGCCGATCTCCCGTCGCTGCGCAGTGACGAATTCGGCGAAGCTCTCGCTGCGGCCAGAACCGGCGGCCGATCGGTGGTCGTCGATCATCACGGAACCGGCACCGCGGCACTGTTCTCGTGCGACCCTTCCGTTCCGCTCGATCCGCAGTTCGGGCCAGGATCGGCGCGGCGACACCTCGAGTCGGGGGCCCGCCCGTTGCACGGGCACTGGCCGGGTTTGCGAACCGATGTAGACACGGCCGACGACCTGGATTCCGCTCGCGCACTCGGAGTCGGGCCTGCCACGCGCGCTGCGCTCGACGCGGCAACCCCTATCGCCGCTTCCCCGGGCGGAAAGTCGTAGCCGACGACCAGTGTGAATTTGCCCCATCGATTGTCCGCAGGAGTTTCCTCGAGGGATGATCGTGATGTGAGTAATGGCGAAGCACTCGACCAGCAGACCGACGTCGACGACAAGAATGGATCGCACGACGGGACCCTCGTGGTGAACTCGACGAGCATCCCCATGGCGCCTCCTGCGGCTACGAATGCTCCCGCGAGCGTCCTCACCGAGGGACTGCCCGAAGATCGTTATCTCAATCGGGAACTCAGTTGGCTCGACTTCAATTCGCGTGTTCTCGCGCTTGCCGAGGACACGTCACTGCCGCTCCTCGAGCGTGCCAAGTTCCTCGCAATCTTCGCGTCCAACCTGGACGAGTTCTTCATGGTGCGGGTCGCGGGCTTGAAACGCCGGGACGAGACCGGTCTGTCCGTGCGTTCCGCAGACGGTCTCTCCCCCCGTGAACAGCTCGCGCTGATCGCAAAGCGCACCCAGGAAATTTCCGACAGGCATGCTCGGGTGTTCCTCGACTCCGTGCGTCCGGCGCTTGCCGCGGAAGGGATCTCCATCATCGGGTGGTCCGATCTCACCGACGACGACCGGGTACGCCTGTCGGTGCACTTCCAGGAGCAGGTCTTTCCGGTACTCACTCCCCTCGCTGTGGATCATGCGCACCCGTTCCCCTACATCAGCGGGCTCAGTCTCAACCTCGCGGTGACGGTGAAGGACGCGGCCACCGGCGGCGAACACTTTGCTCGCGTCAAGGTTCCGGACAACGTGGGTCGGTTCGTACGCGTCAACCGCAACGAGACTCCGTCGTCGATCGACGCCTTCCTCCCCATGGAGGACCTCATCTCGGCCCACCTCGACGTGTTGTTCCCCGGTATGGAGATCGTGGAGCACCACGCTTTCCGCATCACGCGCAACGCCGATTTCGAAGTCGAGGAAGATCGCGACGAAGACCTCCTGCAGGCGTTGGAACGGGAACTGGCCCGTCGGCGCTTCGGATCACCGGTGCGTCTCGAAGTAGCCGACGACATGACCGAGCACATGCTCGAATTGCTGCTGCGCGAACTCGACGTCGACCCGGGTGACGTCATTCAGGTACCCGGACTCCTGGACTTGTCGTGCTTGTGGCAGGTGTACGCGGTCGACAGGCCGGCACTCAAGGACCGGCCGTTCGTGCCTGCGACCCATCCGGCTTTCGGCGAGCGGGAGACTCCGAAGAGTGTCTTCTCCACACTTCGCGACGGCGACGTGTTGGTGCACCACCCCTACGACTCCTTCTCCACGAGCGTGCAACGTTTCATCGAGCAGGCGGCGGCCGATCCGCAGGTTCTGGCGATCAAGCAGACCCTGTACCGGACTTCGGGTGATTCGCCGATCGTCAACGCCTTGATCGCCGCCGCCGAGGCGGGCAAACAGGTTGTGGCTCTAGTCGAAATCAAGGCCCGGTTCGACGAGCAGGCCAACATCAAGTGGGCCCGCAAACTCGAACACGCAGGCGTTCACGTGGTGTACGGACT
Organism: Rhodococcus sp. MSC1_016; assembly: GCF_023667485.2. Taxonomy (NCBI): domain Bacteria; kingdom Bacillati; phylum Actinomycetota; class Actinomycetes; order Mycobacteriales; family Nocardiaceae; genus Rhodococcus; species Rhodococcus sp. MSC1_016. Next base: position 1,564,876 of record NZ_JAMOZI020000001.1, on the reverse strand, counting down.
CGTCGGACTCAAGACGCACTGCAAGACCTGCCTCGTCGTCCGGCGTGAAGGTTCGGCGATCCGCCGCTACTGCCACATCGGTACCGGCAACTACAACCCGAAGACGGCCCGGCTCTACGAAGACGTGGGGCTGCTGACAGCCGCTCCCGAGATCGGCGCGGACCTCACCGATCTGTTCAACTCGTTGACGGGCTATTCCCGCAAGACCCACTACCGCAATCTCCTCGTTGCGCCCTACGGAGTCCGCCGGGGAATCATCGAGCGGATCGACGCCGAGGTGGCCCGCAAACTACAGGGCCACGAAGCCGGAATTCGCATGAAGGCCAACGCGCTGGTCGACGAACAGGTGATCGACGCGCTCTATCGTGCGTCCAAGGCCGGCGTTCCGGTGGACATCGTCGTCCGTGGAATTTGCGCTCTGAAACCGGGAGTTCCGGGGATGAGCGAAAACATCGTGGTTCGTTCCATCCTCGGCCGATTCCTCGAACATTCCCGAATCTTCCATTTCCGCGGCGCCGACGAGTTCTGGATCGGCAGCGCCGACATGATGCACCGCAATCTCGACCGGCGCGTCGAAGTGATGGCGCAGGTGAAAGATCCTCGCCTCACAGCGCAGATGGCGGACATTCTCGACTCTTCCCTCGACCCCACCACTCGGTGCTGGTTGCTGCAGCCGGACGGACGTTGGGCGGCGGCACCGGCGGACGGTGAGGATGTGCGCGAGCACCAGGAGGCCATGATGCGGACGCGGATGGGTGGCGGATCCTGAACGCGACGACGGCGCGGCAGAAGGAAGGAACCCGTTGAGCAGCTCAGGTGACAAACCCGTCAGAGCCAACATCTTCGCCGCCGGTGCGGTGTTGTGGCGAAAGTCTCCCGACAATCCCGACGAGACGGAGGTCGCGCTCGTTCACCGGCCGAAATACGAGGATTGGTCTTTCCCGAAGGGCAAGCTCGATCCCGGTGAGACCGCGGTCGTTGCCGCGGTGCGCGAGGTAGAGGAAGAAACGGGCCTCCGAGGACGTCTCGGTCGCCACCTCGGGGCATTGACCTACCCCATCCCCGGACACCGGCGATTGAAGCGCGTCGAATACTGGGCAGCCGAGGCGCGGGAAGGCGCTTTCGAGGCCAATGACGAAGTAGACGAATTGCGCTGGCTTCCCGTCCCCCAGGTCGCCGATCAATTGTCGTATCCGATGGATCGCAAAATTCTGCGCCGATTCAGCGCCTTACCTCCCGACACCGCAACAGTGTTGCTGGTGCGCCATGCGAAGGCAGGGAGTCGGAAACGGTACAAGGGTGACGACGACACCCGACCGCTCGATCCGACCGGCGAATTGCAGGCAGACGCACTCGTCACGCAGCTCCGGGCTTTCGGAGCCACCGAGATTTCTTCTGCAGATCGCACGCGGTGCACCCAGACCATGGAACCGCTGGCGCGCTCGCTGGACACCACGATCCGGGTCGAGCCGCTGCTGTCCGAGGAGAGCTACAAGGCCGATCCCGCCGCCACACGGACCCTGGTGCGCAAAATTGCCGCACGCGGTGGAGTACAGGTGATCTGCAGCCAGGGCGGGGTCATTCCCGATCTGCTCGAGTGGTGGGCGAAGACTGATGGTGTCTCACTACCGCCGGCGCGCAACCGGAAAGCGAGCACGTGGGTGCTCTCGCTCTCCGGCGGCAAGCTCATCGCAGCCGACCACATCGACAGCCCCCTGCCACTGTCTCGTCAAGACTGACCTGCCCGGAGCATCACCCGGGGCCGTACACACACAGGCGCCGACCACGAGATCGTGGTCGGCGCCTGCTGTCACGCGGAGCGCTGCGTGCGCGCAGCTCTACTTGCTGCGCTTGGCCGGAGCCTTCTTGGCGGCAGTCTTCTTCGCCGTCGTCTTCGCCGGAGCCTTCTTGGCGGCAGTCTTCTTCGCCGTCGTCTTCGCCGGCGCCTTCTTGGCGGCGGTCTTGGTGGCCGTCGTCTTCGCGGGCGCCTTCTTGGCGGCGGTCTTGGTGGCCGTCGTCTTCGCGGGCGCCTTCTTGGCGGCGGTCTTGGTGGCCGTCGTCTTCGCGGGCGCCTTCTTGGCGGCGGTCTTGGTGGCCGTCGCCTTCGCGGGCGCCTTCTTCGCGGCCGTCTTCTTGGCCGCCGACTTCTTCGCCGCTGCCTTCTTCGCCGCAGCCTTCGTGGCGGTTGCCGATGCACCGCGCTTGACCGCGGGACCCGTGGCCGGAAGCTTCTGGCCGCCAGCGATAACCGCCTTGAACTGGGCGCCCGGGCGGAATGCCGGCACCGACGTGGGCTTGACCTTCACGGTCTCACCCGTGCGGGGGTTACGTGCGACACGGGCCGCACGGCGGCGCTGCTCGAAAACGCCGAATCCGGTGATGGTCACACTGTCGCCGCGGTGCACTGCCCGAACAATGGTGTCCACAACATGCTCGACAGCTTCAGTTGCCGTGCGCCTGTCCGAACCCAGCTTCTCGGTCAGAACATCGATGAGCTCTGCCTTATTCATTGAAAATCCTCCGCGAACTAATGGCCCACCATTGGACCGACTACGAACTACGGTAAACCTGAATACCGCAGGAGTCTATGTGCCACGCCAATTCTCATACAACGCGGCACCATTCTCAGGGAATTGTTATCTGGCGGAGAGACTCGGATTCGCTCTGTCAGTCGGTCGAAACAGGCTCCGGAAGCGTCGTTGGTTTCCAAGAAGGCCTTGACTTTTCGAACTCAGAAATGGCCTCTACCTGCCGTAATGTCAATCCGATGTCATCCAGACCCTCGATCAGACGCCAACGGGTGTAGTCATCAATCTCAAAGGGCACCACAGTGGTTCCGGCCGTGACCGTCTTGTTTTCGAGATCGACAGTCAATTCGAGACCCGGCTGCTCGTCGAGCAACTTCCAGAGCAGTTCCACGTCCGACTGGGCCACCTGAGCGGCCAGCAGACCGGCCTTGCCGGCGTTCCCACGGAAGATGTCGGCGAACCGCGACGCGATCACGACCCGAAAGCCGTAGTCGGATAGCGCCCACACCGCGTGCTCCCGGGACGACCCCGTGCCGAAGTCGGGACCAGCGACCAGAACGCTGCCCTTGTCGTACGGTGCGACGTTGAGAACGAAGGAGGGGTCGCCCCGCCACGCGGCGAAGAGGCCGTCCTCGAAACCTGTGCGCGTCACTCGCTTCAGATAGACGGCCGGAATGATCTGGTCCGTGTCCACGTTGGATCGCCGCAGCGGAACGCCGATACCTTTGTGTGTGCTAAAGGATTCCATCGAAAAATCTCCTAAATTCCTTGAGTCCTAGGCCAGATCTGCCGGAGCGGACAACGTTCCCCGGACCGCGGTCGCGGCGGCCACGAGCGGCGAGACGAGATGCGTCCGACCTCCCTTGCCTTGACGTCCCTCGAAGTTTCGGTTGGACGTGGAGGCCGAACGTTCCCCCGGCGCCAGCTGATCCGGGTTCATTCCGAGGCACATCGAGCACCCGGCCTGACGCCACTCGGCACCCGCGGCGGTGAAGATCTCGCCGAGTCCTTCCTTTTCCGCCTGCGCGCGAACCCGCATCGAGCCGGGCACAACGAGCATCCGGACGCCTTCCGCAACGTGGCGGCCACGCAAAACCTCGGCAACGGCACGAAGATCCTCGATCCGGCCGTTGGTGCACGAGCCGACGAAGACGGTGTCGATCGCAACCTCACGCAACGGGGTCCCGGCTTCGAGTCCCATGTAGGTCAACGCTTTCTCGGCCGCCTGCCGTTCACTCTCGTCGGCGATATTTGCCGGATCGGGAACGGCCTCACCGAGCGGCAGACCCTGACCGGGGTTGGTGCCCCACGTCACGAACGGCGTCAAAGTGCTCGCGTCGATATGGACCTCGTTGTCGAAAACGGCGCCCTCGTCAGTCTTCAGCTGTTCCCACGCCGCCACTGCGGCGTCCCAGTCGGCACCCTGGGGAGCATGGGGACGACCCTTGATGAATTCGTAGGTGGTCTCGTCGGGTGCGATCATCCCGGCGCGGGCACCCGCCTCGATCGACATGTTGCAGATGGTCATCCGCGCTTCCATGGACAGCTTCCGGATCGCCTCACCGCGATATTCCAGAACGTAGCCCTGACCGCCGCCGGTTCCGATCTGCGCGATGACGGCGAGAATGAGGTCTTTACTCGTGACACCGTCGGGCAATTCGCCGTCGACGGTGACGGCCATCGTCTTGAAGGGCCGCAGCGACAGCGTCTGGGTCGCCATGACGTGCTCGACCTCGCTCGTGCCGATTCCCATGGCGAGTGCGCCGAAGGCACCGTGCGTGGAGGTGTGGCTGTCACCGCACACCACCGTCATGCCCGGCTGTGTCAGACCCAGCTGAGGGCCGACCACGTGCACGATGCCCTGATCGATGTTTCCCATCGGATGAAGACGGACACCGAACTCCTCGCAGTTCCGCCGGAGCGTGTCGACCTGAGTCCGGGAGATGGGGTCTGCGATCGGCTTGTCGATGTCCACGGTGGGAACGTTGTGATCCTCGGTGGCGATCGTGAGATCCGGCCGGCGCAGGGGCCTGCCGGCGAGCCGCAATCCGTCGAACGCCTGCGGGCTCGTCACTTCGTGAACGAGATGCAGGTCGATGTAGATGAGATCGGGATTGTTCCCCTCACCCCGAACAACGACATGGTCGTCCCACACCTTCTCTGCCAGGGTGCGTGCTTTCTCCGCCATCTTCTCCACCTCTGTGTGTCACTTCGCACAGCGGGCTTCGGGCCGGTCCGCGGTGCGCTTGATGTCGTCAGTCTCATCCCGGTCACGCACTCGACGGAAGCCGTAGGTGCGCTATGATCCCACCATGCGAGAAACTGGTATCGACCTATGAGACAGCATAGCGGCATCGGAGTGCTGGACAAAGCGGTAGGCGTGCTACATGCCGTGGCCGAGAAGCCCTGCAGCCTCACCGAACTGTGCTCGCGCACCGGACTACCCCGCGCCACCGCACACCGGCTGGCCGTAGGTCTCGAAGTGCACCGCCTCCTCACCCGGGACACGGACGGACTCTGGTGCCCCGGTCCCGGCCTGGCCGAACTCGCTGCCACAGCCAATGATCCGCTCGTGTCGGCAGCAGCGCTCGTGCTTCCGCGCCTGCGCGAGATCACCGGGGAGAGCGTGCAGTTGTACCGCCGGGAAGGCACCCAGCGCATCTGTGTGGCGGCCATGGAACCGCCGACCGGTCTGCGCGACACCGTCCTCGTCGGTGCCCGGCTTCCGATGAGCGCGGGCTCGGGCGCCAAGGTGTTACTCGCGTGGGCGGATCCCCAGACTCAGCGCGCCGTTCTTCCCGACGCCGCGTTCGGCGAACGCGTCCTCCTGGAAGTCCGTCGGCGAGGCTGGGCGCAAAGTGCCGCCGAACGCGAACCGGGCGTCGCCAGCGTCGCCGCGCCCGTTCGCGACGGGAACGGTTCTGTCATCGCCGCCATTTCGGTGTCGGGGCCCATCGACAGAATGGGTAGACGGCCCGGTGCCCGGTGGGCGGCTGATCTCCTCGCCGCTGCGGAAGCGTTGCACAAGCGACTGTGAATATGCTCGGTCTCATCCGTACCGCGACAGGAGAGACTTGATGGGCAGCAATCAGCGAGCACAGATCACGATGACGGATTCGGAGATCACCGAATTCGTCGACCACAGCAGGGTCGCGACTCTCGCAACGGTGGGTGCGGACGGCCGCCCGCACCTCGTGGCCATGTGGTACGCCGTGATCGACGGCGAGATCTGGTTCGAGACCAAGGCGAAGTCGCAGAAGGCCGTCAATCTGCGCCGAGACGACCGTGTCACGATCCTCATCGAGGACGGTGACACCTACGACACCCTGCGGGGTGTGTCGATCGACGGACGGGCCGAGGTCGTCGACGATCCGGACGCGCTGTTTGCCGTCGGCGTCAGCGTCTGGGAGCGGTACACGGGGCCCTACTCCGACGAACTCCGGCCCGCGGTCGACCAGATGATGCACAAGCGGATCGCTGTTCGGGTGGTTCCCGACCGTGTCCGGAGCTGGGACCACGCAAAGCTCGGTCTCCCGGCCATGCCCGTCGCCGGGACCACCGCCGCCTACCTGACACAGCCCGCTCGCCGACAGTGACGCGCGACGGCTGATTCTTCTGCCACTGCCGCGCGCCCCGGGAAAAATGAGGGGCATTCTCCATTCCACCGGCGTAACTTCACACAGTGAACCATCTACCGAGGGAGTTCGCCGTGGCCGAAGCGAGTAACGAAGAAATGCGAAAGAAATTCCGTGAGGCACTCGAACGGAAGAATCATCAGGCCGGAATGTCCACTCAGCACAAGGACGGCAATTCCAAAGTGCATCACGTGCACGGCCCGGCCGATCACAAACGCGAATTCCGCCGCAAGAGTGGATAAGCGAGCACACTGACAGAAAGAGAAACACCCTCCACCGAAGTGGAGGGTGTTTCTTGTGTAGCCCCGACGGGATTCGAACCCGCGCTACCGCCTTGAGAGGGCGGCGTCCTAGGCCGCTAGACGACGGGGCCAAGAACTTGGTATTGCACTCACTGGTGTTGCACGAACCTGGTGTTGCTCTGGAAGCTCAGCAAGCATAACTTGCTGAAGTTCGGTAACAAAATCGGCCGAACTTCCGCTGGGGTACCAGGACTCGAACCTAGAATGGCGGTACCAGAAACCGCTGTGTTGCCAATTACACCATACCCCAATGGCCTGTTCGGACCGCTGAGCCGGAGGGCTCCGCGGGCCGCTCGGGCCGAAGAAGAGATTACCAGCCTAGTGGCGGGATTTACCAAATCGCCTGGTCAAGGGCGGTTTCTCTCATCCTTCGGCCGTCGGCCACTCTCACTCGGCGATACTCGCGCGAGCTGAACGCAACCGGGACAGTGACACGTCGCGCCCGAGCAGTTCCATCGACTCGTAGAGGGGCGGGCTGATGTGCGAGCCGGTGATGCCGACTCGGACGGGGGCGAACGCCTTCCGCGGCTTGAGACCCAGTCCGTCGACGAGCGACGCCTTCAGGGCCTCCTCCAGCGCCGCTGCATTCCACACCGCGACGGCTTCCAACGAAGCCAGGGCGGCGTCGAGGACGGGCGCGGCATCGGCACCCAGGTTTTTGGCTGCGGCGGCGGGATCGATGGTGAAATCGTCCTCGTCCACGAACAAGAATTTCAGCAGTCCCCAGGCGTCGGACAGCACCACGATCCGCGTTTGGACGAGTTCTGCTGCCGTCGCGAACACCGCCTCGTCGACCGTCTCCCCCAGATGTCCGTGCACGGTGAGGAAGGCGCGCAACCGCGCCGCGAAATCGGCGGGCTCGAGGAGCCGGATGTGCTCGGCGTTGATGGCGTCGGCCTTCTTCTGGTCGAAGCGCGCGGGATTGGAGTTGACCTTCGTGATGTCGAAGGCTGCGACCATCTCGTCCAGCGAGAACACGTCGTGATCGTCGGAAATGCCCCAGCCGAGGAGGGCGAGGTAGTTCAGCAGACCCTCGGGCACGAAGCCGCGGTCGCGGTGAATGAACAGATTCGACTCGGGATCCCGCTTGGACAGCTTCTTGTTGCCCTGACCCATGACGAACGGGAGGTGGCCGAATTGCGGCGTGAAATCCGCCACACCGATGCGCTGCATAGCCTCGTAGAGGGCCAGCTGCCGGGGCGTCGACGAGAGGAGATCCTCGCCGCGCAGCACGTGGGTGATCTTCATCAGGGCGTCGTCGACCGGATTGACCAGGGTATACAGAGGAATGCCGTTTCCACGGGTGAGCGCGAAGTCGGGCACCGTACCGGCCTTGAACATGGTGTCACCACGGACGAGGTCGACCCAGCCGAGGTCGTGCTCGGGCATACGCAACCGGACGACGGGCTTGCGCCCCTCGTCCAGATAGGCCTGGCGCTGCTCCGGGGTGAGATCTCGGTCGAAGTTGTCATACCCCAGCTTGGGATCGCGGCCGGCGGCCTTGTGCCGCTCCTCGACCTCTTCCGGCGTGGAGAACGACTCGTAGGCTTCACCCGCCGCGAGAAGCTTCCCGACCACGTCCAGGTGGAGTTCGCGTCGCTGGGACTGCCGGTAGGGCTCGTAGGGCCCACCGATCTCCGGGCCCTCGTCCCAATCCAAGCCGAGCCAGCGCAGCGCATCCAGGATCGCCTGGTACGACTCCTCACTGTCACGGGCAGCATCGGTGTCCTCGATACGGAACACGAACGACCCGCCGTTGTGGCGGGCGAAGGCCCAGTTGAACAGGGCGGTACGGACGAGCCCCACGTGCGGGGTTCCGGTGGGCGACGGGCAGAAACGGACGCGAACTTCGCTTGTGGTCATGGCTCACTTGGGTCGGCGCTGGGAAAACGGACCTCTACAGGCTAGTCCGCCCCCCCAGGTCGACACGAGAGCCGTCAGCGCTTTGCGGTCACGGGGTTGGTGAGTGTCCCGATACCACCGATGGTCACGCTGACACTCTGACCCTCGACGATCGGCCCGACGCCTTCCGGCGTGCCAGTGAGGATGACGTCGCCCGGGAGGAGAGTCATGACCGCGGACACCCATTCGATGATCTTCGGAATGTCATGGAGCAGAAGCGAAGTGTTGCTGCTCTGCTTCACCTCTCCGTCCACCTCGGTCGTGATGTCGACGTCCGACGCATCGAGCTGCGTTTCGATCCAGGGCCCGAGGGGGCAGAAGGTGTCGTGGCTCTTCGCTCGAGTCCACTGAACGTCCTGGCGCTGATGATCACGCGCCGACACGTCGTTGGCGGCCGTGTAGCCGAGAACGACGTCGAGAGCCTTGGCCGCTGGGACGTCCTTGCACGGCCGGCCGATCACCACGGCCAACTCCCCCTCGTAATGAACCTCGTTCGAGGATTTCGGCAGGACGATCGCCGCGTCCGGGCCCACGATCGACGTATTGGGCTTGAGGAAGATCACCGGGTCCGCAGGCGCTTCCCCACCCATCTCCGCGGCGTGGGCGGCATAGTTCTTGCCGACACAGATCACTTTGCTGGCGAGTATGGGGGCGAGCAGGCGAACGTCGTCCAGTGGCCAGCTCCGACCGGTGAAAGTAGGAGTGCCAAAAGGGTGCTCGGCGATTTCCCGGGCAGTCAGGGAACCGTCCTCCCCCTCGATACTCACAAACGCAACACCATCGGGACTTGCCACTCGACCAAGACGCATGCCCGAGAGTCTATCGCCCGGCGGCGGGCGGCCTCCGGCATTCCCACCCGGGAGGGTATAGACTCCGACCGTTCGCCAATATATGGGACCTTCATCCTAGATACTGAGATTGACATGACTACAACGAACGTCGAGGCCACCGCCGTCGGATCGGCGCGCAAGTGGTGGATGCTCGCACTCGGGATGTTTGCGCAGGCGGCGCAGGCTGTCTTCGTCAATGGCGTGGCCTTCCTCATCCCGGAACTACAGGCGAGCCACGGCCTGAGTTTGGCCCGCACCGGACTTCTCGTCGCCGCGCCCACCGTCGGCGTGATGCTGACGTTGATTGCGTGGGGCGCGCTCGCCGACCGGTACGGCGAACGCACCGTGCTCGCCATCGGAATGGCGGTGACCGCGGCCGCCGGACTCGGAGCCGCCTCGTCCGGATCACTCTCCGCCACGGGCGTGTTCCTCGTCCTCGGCGGTATGGCCGCAGCCTCCGCGAACGCGGCGAGTGGACGAGTCGTGGTCGGCTGGTTCCCACCCGAACGCCGGGGTCTCGCCATGGGAATCAGGCAGATGTCCCTCCCCCTCGGGATCGCGTGTGCTGCGCTCACCATGCCCTCCCTCGCACACGAACACGGGATCGGCTGGGCCCTGGCCTTGCCGACCGCCCTGTGCGCGGCCGCAGCACTCGCCTGCGCAATCGGAGTCGTCGACCCGCCACGACCGAGTCGCACGTCGGCCGCGGGTCTCGAGATGCTGGCTAATCCGTACCGGAACAGCAGTACCCTGTGGCGAATTCACGCCGTATCGGTTCTACTCGTCGTCCCGCAATACACGGTATGGACCTACGCCCTCGTCTGGCTCATCTCCGAAAGGCATTGGGAGGCAACCGCTGCAGGCCTACTGGTGACCGTCGCTCAGGTTCTCGGCGCACTCGGACGGATGGCAGTCGGCGTCTGGTCGGACGCCGTCGGTAGCCGATTGAAGCCACTTCGCTGGGTGGCCGCCGCCGGTGGACTGTCGATGGCGGCGCTGGCCCTGTCGGATTCGGCCCCGTCCCTACTGGCGATACCGGCGCTCGTCGCCGCTTCCGTTGCCACCGTAGCTCCCAACGGCCTCGCGTTCACGGCCGTCGCCGAGATCGCCGGTCCGTTCTGGGGCGGACGCGCACTCGGAGTCCAGAACACGGGACAATTCGTCGCTGCGTCACTGGTCCCGCCCACCTTCGGGGCGCTGATCGGAATACTCGGCTTCCCACTGACCTTCGCTATCGCGGCGGCCTTTCCGGTGATTTCCATACCGATGATCCCCCTGGCCGGGTCCGCAGACCCGGCCAGGGGGACCGGAAAAGATTAGAGACCAACCGCGTTTCTAGAGCGCTGCGGCAATCCGGTCGCCCACCTCTGCGGTCACGACCGCAGCGTCACCCCGCGAAGCCAGATCCGCTTCGACAGCGGTCTCGATACGGACGGCATCCTCGTCACGCCCGAGGTGGCGCAGCAGCAGGGCCGCAGACAAGATGGCCGCCGTGGGATCGGCGATGCCACGACCGGCGATGTCCGGGGCACTACCGTGAACCGGTTCGAACATCGAGGGATTGGTGCCGGACGCATCGATGTTGCCCGACGCCGCCAGACCGATACCCCCGGTCACCGCACCCGCGAGATCGGTGATGATGTCACCGAACAGGTTGTCGGTGACGATGACATCGAAGCGCGACGGATCGGTCACCATGTAAATGGTGGCCGCGTCGATGTGGCAGTACGCCGTCTCGACGTCCGGGTACTCGGCCGAGACAGTCTCGACCGCACGGGTCCAGATTGCACCGGCATTCGAGAGCACGTTCGTCTTGTGGATCAGGGTGACGTGTTTGCGTCGAGTCTGCGCGAGCTCGAAGGCATAGCGCACCACTCGCTCCGCGCCGAACCACGTATTGACCGACACCTCGGTGGCAATCTCGTGGGGAGTACCGACTCGGATTGCGCCACCGTTACCCGTGTACGGACCCTCGGTCCCCTCGCGCACGACCACGAAGTCGATGTCCGGTTGCGCCGCGAGCGGCGACTTCGTTCCCGGATAGAGCTGGGAGGGACGAAGATTCACGTGGTGGTCGAGCGCGAACCGCATGGTGAGCAGGAGTCCTCGCTCGAGGATGCCCGGTGTCACGGACGGGTCGCCGATGGCACCCAGCAGGATCGCGTCGTGGGTGCGGATCGCCGCCAGATCAGCGTCCGGCAGGAGTTCACCGGTGGCGTTGTATCGACGGGCGCCGAGGTCGTACTCGGTGGTTTCCAGGTCGGGTACGAGCTTCCGCAGCACCTTCAGCGCCTCGGCAGTGACCTCGACACCGATTCCGTCACCGGGAATGACCGCAAGCTTCATGAACGTCTCACTTCATCAGAGAACTGTGCGCGTGTTCCGGCACGAGGTGCCGGAACACGCGCACGAAAGGATTTCAGGCCAGGTCGACGAGTTCGATCTTGGTGGCGCCCACTGCGGTGGAGATCGCGTCACGCACGTCGGCAGGAACCTCCCGGTCGACCCGCAGGAGAATGGTGGCACCCTCACCCTCGGCGTCCTGGCTGAGCTGTGCGGCCTGGATATCGATGCCGGCGTTGCCCAGCTGGGTGCCAATCTTGCCGAGCGCACCCGGCTGATCGGTGTAGTTGATCACCAGGTTCAGGCCTTCGGCGCGCAGTTCGAAGTTGCGTCCGTTGATGTTGACGATCTTCTCGACCTGCTGAGGACCGGTCAGGGTACCCGACACGCTGATGACGCTGCCGTCACCGAAGACGCCGCGAAGGTCGACGACGCTACGGTGGTTGGGGCTCTCGGCGGCCTTGGTGACCTCGGCCGTCACGCCACGCTCTTCCGCGAGGGCAGGCGCGTTGACGAAAGTCACGGCGTCCTCGATCACCGCCGAGAACACGCCACGCAGAGCCGACAGTGCCAGCACCTCGACGTCCTCGGAGGCGAGCTCGCCGCGCACATCGACGGACAGATTGACGGGGACCTCGCCCGACAGCGCCCCGAGGAGCACACCCTGCTTGCGAACGATTTCGAGCCACGGGGCGACTTCCTCACCCACGGCGCCACCGGACACGTTGACGGCGTCGGGAACGAAATCGCCTGCAAGAGCCAGCAATACGGACTTCGCGACATCGGTGCCGGCGCGGTCCTGAGCCTCACTCGTGGAGGCGCCGAGGTGCGGCGTCACGACGACCTCGGGAAGGTCGAACAACGGGCTGTCCGTGCAAGGCTCGGTCTCGAACACGTCGAGGCCCGCAGCACGCACGTGACCCGACTTGATGGCCTGGGCCAGCGCCGCCTCGTCGATCAGGCCACCGCGGGCGGCGTTGACGATGACGACACCCTTCTTGGTCTTGGCCAGGTTCTCCGTACCGATCAGGCCCTTGGTCTCCGGAGTCTTGGGGAGGTGGACCGAGATCAGATCGGCGCGCTGCAGCAACTCGTCGAGCGAAACCAGCTCGATGCCCAACTGGGCGGCACGGGCCGCGGACACATAGGGGTCGTAGGCGATGACGTGCGTCTCGAACGCCGCAAGACGCTGAGCGAAGAGCTGACCGATTCGGCCGAGCCCGACGACGCCGACGGTCTTGCCGAAGATTTCGACACCGTTGAACTTGCTGCGCTTCCACTCACGGTCACGCAGGGTGGAATCGGCTGCGGGGATCTGGCGGGCCGCGGCGAGCATCAGCGCGACAGCGTGCTCGGCTGCGGTGTGAATGTTGGACGTCGGCGCGTTGACCACCATGACACCGCGCTCGGTGGCGGCCGGTACGTCGACGTTGTCGAGCCCGACACCGGCGCGGGCGACGATCTTGAGCTTGGTACCGGCGGCGAGCACCTCGGCGTCGACGGTGGTGGCGGAGCGGACGAGGATCGCGTCGGCCTCGGGCACCGCCGCGAGCAGGGCCGGGCGATCAGGTCCATCGACCCAACGCACCTCCACACCGTCGCCCAATGCCTCGACGGTGGACGGCGCGAGCTTGTCGGCGATCAGAACAACAGGACGGCCTGGCTGGCTCACGTGCAAACTCCCTGATTAGGTGGGTGTGGAGGTGTTTTAACCACACACAGCTTAGTCCGCCCTCACCGGGAATCCGCATCCCGGTAGGCAATACCACATAGTGGACGCCCGCGACAGCGCAGATGGTCCGATACGACGCCGGCCCAACGCCACACCCGGGTGCTCTGTCGAGACCGAGGTGACATTGGGCCGGCGTCGTGCGCGCAACGGTAAAGCGATGAAACCTAAGCGGTTTCGGTGATCGGCCGGTCGACCCAGCTCATCAGGTCGCGCAGCTTCTTGCCGGTGACCTCGATCGGGTGCTCGGCGTTGGCCTTGCGCAGGCCCTCGAGCTCGGTGTTGCCGTTCTCGACATTCGCGACGAGGCGGCGGGTGAACTCACCGGACTGGATGTCGGCGAGGATCGCCTTCATGCGCTCCTTGGTGCCGGCGTCGATGACGCGCGGGCCGGAGAGGTAGCCGCCGAACTCCGCGGTGTCGGACACCGAGTAGTTCATGCGGGCGATGCCGCCCTCGTACATGAGGTCGACGATGAGCTTGAGCTCGTGCAGCACCTCGAAGTACGCCATCTCGGGCGCGTAGCCGGCCTCGACCATGACCTCGAAACCGGTCTTGACCAGTTCCTCGGTGCCACCGCACAGCACTGCCTGCTCGCCGAAGAGGTCGGTCTCGGTCTCTTCCTTGAACGTGGTCTTGATGACGCCGGCGCGGGTGCCGCCGATGGCCTTGGCGTAGGACAGCGCGAGCGCCTGGCCCTCACCCTTGGGGTCCTGGTCGATCGCGATGAGCGCGGGAACACCCTTGCCGTCGACGAACTGACGGCGAACCAGGTGGCCGGGTCCCTTCGGGGCGACCATGCCGACCGTGACGAACTCCGGGGCCTTGATCAGGTCGAAGTGAATGTTGAGGCCGTGTCCGAAGAACAGCGCGTCGCCGTCCTTCAGGTTGGGCTCGATGTCGTTCGTGAAGATCGACGCCTGAGCGGTGTCGGGTGCGAGCACCATGATCACGTCGGCCCACTCGGACACCTCTGCCGGCGTGCCGACCGTCAGGCCCTGCTCCTCGGCCTTGGCGCGCGACTTCGAGCCTTCCTTCAGACCGATGCGGACATCGACGCCCGAATCGCGCAGGCTCAGCGAGTGCGCGTGGCCCTGGCTTCCGTATCCGATCACAGCGACCTTACGGCCCTGGATGATCGACAGATCGGCATCGTCGTCGTAGAACATCTCGACTGCCACAGTTCAACCTCTTTCTTGGAATTTGCGTATCTAAAGTACTAGCGAGTGGCCGTGATGGACTTCGGCCCCCGTCCCACGGCCACGACCCCGGACTGCACGATCTCCCGGATGCCGTACGGATCGAGCATCCGCAACAATGCATCCAGCTTGGATCGCGTTCCTGTCGCCTCGATCGTGACCGACTCCGGGGAGACGTCGATCACCTTGGCGCGGAACAGATTCACTGTCTCGATCACCTGAGTGCGCACGCTGGCGTCGGCACGCACCTTGATGAGCAGCAACTCGCGGGCGACGGAGGCGTCACCGTCCTGCTCGACGATCTTGATGACGTTGATCAGCTTGTTGAGCTGCTTCGTCACCTGCTCGAGCGGGAACTCGTCGACGGTCACGACGATGGTCATACGCGAGATCTCGGGGATCTCGGTGCCGCCGACGGCGAGCGACTCGATGTTGAATCCACGACGGGAGAACAGCGCGGCCACCCTGGCCAGCACGCCCGGCTTGTCCTCGACGAGAACACTGAGGGTGTGGCTGGTGCTCACTGATCTTCCTTCCCGGCCGCTGTGGCCGCGCCCGAACGCTGTTCGCGTTCCATGGCCTCGTGAATGACTGCGGGCTCCGCCGCGGCCTCGTCGTCGTCGAACAGCGGCCGGATGCCCCGAGCCGCCATGATCTCGTCGTTGCTGGTGCCCGCTGCGACCATCGGCCACACCTGGGCGTCGGCGCCGACGATGAAGTCGATCACCACCGGCCGGTCGTTGATGGACTGCGCCTCACGGATCGCCGCCTCGACGTCCTCCTCGCGCTCGACCCGGATTCCGTGACACCCCAACGCTTCTGCGAGCTTGACGAAGTCGGGGATGCGGATCGCACCGTGCGTACCGAGGTTGGTGTTGGAGTAGCGCTCGTCATAGAAGAGCGTTTGCCACTGGCGAACCATGCCGAGGTTGCCGTTGTTGATGAGCGCAACCTTGATCGGGATGCCCTCGAGCGCGCACGTCGCAAGTTCCTGATTGGTCATCTGGAAGCAGCCGTCGCCGTCGATGGCCCACACCTCGGTGTCCGGCTTGCCCATCTTCGCGCCCATGGCGGCAGGCACGGCGTAGCCCATCGTGCCGAGGCCACCGGAGTTGAGCCACGTACGGGGCTTCTCGTAGTTGACGAACTGCGCAGCCCACATCTGGTGCTGTCCGACTCCGGCGCAGTAGATCGCGTCGGGACCGGCGAGCTTGCCGACCGCCTGGATGACGAACTCGGGAGACAACGCTCCGTCCGAGGGGCGGTCGTAGCTGAGCGGGTACGTCCGCCGGATCCCGTCGAGATACGCCCACCACTCGGTGAGGTCGAGAGTCGTCCCGGTCGCCCGGTCCGCCTTGATGGCCTCGATCAGCTCGACGATGACCTCTTTGCAGTCGCCCACGATCGGAACGTCCGCGTACCGGTTCTTCCCGATCTCGGCCGGGTCGATGTCGGCGTGGATGACCTTGGCGTCGGGCGCGAACGAGTCGAGCTGACCGGTGACGCGGTCGTCGAACCGCGCGCCCAGGGTGATCAGCAGATCACTGCGCTGCAAGGCGGCCACGGCCGCGACCGTGCCGTGCATGCCGGGCATGCCGCAGTTCAGGGTATGACTGTCCGGGAACGCACCGCGCGCCATGAGGGTGGTGACAACCGGGATACCGGTCAGCTCGGCGAGCTCGAGCAGTTCGGGTGAGGACTCCGACTTGATCACACCGCCACCGACATACAGCACCGGCTGCTTGGAGTCGGCGATCAGGCGCGCTGCCTCACGGACCTGCTTGCCGTGCGGCTTGGTGACGGGACGGTAGCCGGGCAACCGCATCTCCGGCGGCCACGAGAACGTCGTCTGCGCCTGCAGGACGTCCTTCGGGATGTCGACGAGTACCGCACCCGGGCGCCCACTCGACGCGAGATAAAAGGCTTCCGCGATGATCCGCGGGATGTCGACGCCGTCGGTGATGAGGAAGTTGTGCTTGGTGATCGGCATCGTGATGCCGGAGATGTCGGCTTCCTGGAAGGCGTCGGTTCCGATCAGGCTGCGGCCCACCTGGCCGGTGATCGCCACGACAGGAACGGAGTCCATCTGAGCGTCCGCCAGTGGCGTGACCAGGTTGGTGGCACCCGGGCCGGACGTCGCCATGCAGACACCGACCTTGCCGGTCGCCTGGGCGTACCCGGTGGCGGCATGGCCTGCACCCTGCTCATGACGAACGAGGACGTGCCGGACCTTCTTCGAGTCGAAGAGAGGGTCGTAGACAGGCAGAACCGCACCACCCGGAATACCGAATACCGTGTCGACCTCGAGCTCCTCGAGGGCTCGGACCACGGACTGGGCGCCGCTGACCCGCTCGGGGGCGAGTTGGCGGCGGCTACCGGTCTGCGTCGCGGCGGCCGCGGTCGTAGGGCTGGCAGCCCCCGACTTGCGCGGCGTGGGTTGAGGCCGTGCGGTTGGTGCGCTCACTGGGAAATCCTCTGATTCTGGCTCCGGGCAACAAAAAACCCCCGTCAGCGAATGCTGTACGAGGGTGGCGCGTCGTTTCTGGCGAGTTGAAGAAATCGACTCAGGCGACGACGCGCCGGCCGATTACGAGCAACTCATTCTGTTTCACGCGCTCGACGGTAGGCGCGCTAATGGTGAACAGTCAACTTGGTGAGTCGGCCGTCCCAGAATGTGAGATACGTCGGCTGCGGTGCGAAGATGTAGAGGTGTCAACTCCGCAGCAGCCCGTGCCACCAGACTCATCATCCCACACGACCGACATCCCCAAGCAGGTCATCCGAATTTCGCCACTCGCCTATATCGGATGCGCCTTCCTGCTCTTCGCCGTCTCGTTCCCCATCTTCGGCTGGCCGGCCGCCTTCGGGTGGCTCCTCGTGGCCCCGATCCTCGCCGCGGCGTGGGTCGCCCGGGTTCGGACCACGGTCACACCCGAGGGGCTTCACGTGCGAAGACTGGTCGGCGGGCGGGCCCTCTCGTGGTCGGAGATCACCGGATTCCGCTTCCCGAAACGCGGCTGGGCGCGCGCCACGCTGACCGACGGCGGCGAGGTGGCTCTCCCTGTCGTCACCTTCGATCGCCTTCCCCAGCTCGCCGCGGCGAGCGGTGGGCGGATCCCCGACCCCTACGCGGCGGCCGCAGCGGACGCGGAGCAGGCGCCCGACCCGGCCTCCGACGGTGAAGACCCGGACAAGAACCAGCCGCGCACTGACGGCGGATAACGCGCGAGTAGCGTTGATCAGTACTTCCGTACGCTGACTAAGGAATACGCTCATGCCCCCGCTGAGGTCCCGAACCACCACCGCAGGACGAAATGCCGCCGGCGCCCGCGCGCTGTGGCGTGCCACCGGAATGACCGACTCCGACTTCGGTAAGCCGATCGTCGCGATTGCGAACTCCTACACCCAGTTCGTCCCCGGGCACGTCCATCTCAAGAACGTGGGCGACATCGTCGCCGACGCCGTGCGCGCTGCCGGTGGGGTACCTCGCGAGTTCCACACGATCGCCGTCGACGACGGAATCGCCATGGGACACGGCGGCATGCTCTACTCCCTCCCCAGCAGGGAAATCATCGCCGACTCCGTCGAGTACATGGTCAACGCCCACACCGCCGATGCACTCGTGTGCATCTCGAACTGCGACAAGATCACTCCGGGCATGCTCAATGCCGCACTGCGGCTGAACGTTCCCACGGTCTTCGTCTCGGGTGGGCCCATGGAAGCCGGCAAGGCGGTGGTCGTGAACGGTGTGGCCCAGGCGCCGACCGACCTCATCACCGCCATCTCGGCGAGCGCCAGCGACGAGGTCGACGACGAAGGGCTCGCCGAGGTCGAGCGCAGTGCCTGCCCGACCTGTGGGTCCTGTTCGGGCATGTTCACCGCCAACTCGATGAACTGCCTCACGGAGGCACTCGGACTCGCGTTGCCCGGCAACGGTTCCACGCTGGCAACCCACGAGGCCCGGCGCGCGCTCTTCACCCGCGCGGGCACCACCGTCGTCGAAGCAGCCCTGCGCTATTACAAGGACGACGACGAGTCGGTCCTCCCGCGCAACATCGCGACGCCCGCCGCGTTCCGCAATGCGATGGCCCTCGATGTCGCGATGGGTGGTTCCACCAACACGGTGCTGCACACCCTCGCTGCTGCCCAGGAGGGCGAGGTGTACGACTTCGATCTCGACAAGATCGACGAGATCAGCCGCAAGGTGCCGTGCCTGTCCAAGGTCTCACCCAACTCGGACTATCACATGGAAGACGTGCACCGAGCGGGTGGAATCCCCGCGATCCTCGGCGAACTCCGCCGGGCCGGGCTGCTCGAAAGCGACGTCTCGACCGTGCACACCAAGAGCTTCGACGAGTGGCTCGACACGTGGGACATCCGGTCGGGCAAGGCTTCCGACGAGGCCGTCGAACTTTTCCATGCCGCACCCGGTGGTGTCCGCACCACCGAGCCGTTCTCGACGAACAACCGCTGGTCGTCACTCGACACGGACGCCGCGAACGGCTGCATCCGCGACTTCGAGCACAAGCACACGGTCGAGGGCGGTCTGGCCGTGCTCCGCGGCAACATCGCCGTCGACGGCGCAGTCATCAAGACGGCGGGAATCGACGAAGACCTGTTCCACTTCCAGGGGCCCGCGCGCGTCGTGGAGTCGCAGGAAGAGGCGGTGTCGGTGATCCTCGGTAAGAAGATTCAGCCCGGTGAGGTCCTCGTCGTGCGCTACGAGGGTCCCGCCGGCGGGCCGGGAATGCAGGAGATGCTGCACCCCACGGCATTCCTCAAGGGTTCCGGCCTCGGGAAGAAGTGCGCGCTGATCACCGACGGCCGGTTCTCCGGCGGTTCCTCGGGACTGTCCATCGGCCACATCTCCCCCGAGGCGGCCAGCGGCGGCGCCATCGGCCTCGTGGAGGACGGCGATCAGATCCTCATCGACATCGCGACCCGCACGCTGAAGCTCCTCGTCGACGACGAGGTGCTCGCCGAGCGCCGGGCGAAGATGGAGTCGTCCGAGCGTCCGTGGCAGCCGGTGAACCGCGAGCGCACGGTCACTACCGCACTGCGCGCCTACGCGGCGTTGGCGACCTCCGCCGACAAGGGAGCGGTGCGCCAGGTCCCCTGACCGACGATCTATTCGGGTGCACGATGCCGGGCACCGCTGCGGAGATTCCTTCGCCGCGGTGCCCGGTTTCTTTCTGCATCAGCGAGGGCCGTCCGCCGTGACGTGACCGCAATCACGAGGTAGTCAACTCGCTCAGAGCCCGAGCCGCTCGCCCGACCTCCACTGATCATTCTGATCAGTTACCGGCCCGCTCCTTGCACATGGCGCTCAGTAGTGGTTCCCTCAGTTGGCCGATGAGACCTACATCACATCGGCGCACAGCCACCATCCTCCGGCCCACGAGGCCACCGGGAACACAACCTAGGAGCGACACATGCCAGGAGTCGGCATATGGCGAACGAAATCCGTCGAGCAATCGATCGCGGACACCGACGAGCCTGACACTCGGCTGCGGAGGGAATTGACCGCCAAGGATCTCACCGTCTTCGGCGTGGCTGTCGTGATCGGTGCCGGCATCTTCACGCTCACGGCCCGCACCGCAGGCAACGTCGCCGGGCCGTCCATCTCGCTCGCGTTCGTACTCGCCGCCATCGCGTGCGGGCTCGCCGCGCTGTGTTACGCCGAGTTCGCGTCCACCGTTCCGGTGGCCGGAAGCGCATACACCTTCTCGTACGCCACCTTCGGCGAATTCGTCGCCTGGATCATCGGCTGGGACCTCATCCTCGAATTCGCACTCGCGTCGGCCGTGGTGGGCAAAGGCTGGTCCCTGTATCTGGGCAACGCGCTCGGCTTCAGCGGCGCCACCACAGCACATCTCGGGCCGATCGACTTCGACTGGGGTGCGCTGATCATCGTCGGCGCCATCACCGCCGTGCTCGCCATCGGCACCAAGGTCTCCTCCCGCGTCTCTGCGATCATCACGGCCATCAAGATCGCCGTCGTTCTTCTCGTCATCGCAGTGGGCGTCTTCTACATCAAGAAGGAGAACTACGCGCCCTACATTCCGCCCGCCGAGGGTGCGTCGAGTACTGCGCAGGGCGTGCACCAGACCCTGTTCTCCTTCCTCACCGGCGCCGACGGCAGCAGTTACGGCTGGTACGGCCTGCTCGCCGCGGCCAGCCTCGTGTTCTTCGCCTTCATCGGATTCGATGTCGTCGCCACCACCGCCGAGGAAACCAAGAACCCGCAGAAGGGTCTGCCCCGCGGCATCCTGGGCTCCCTCGCCATCGTCACCGTCCTCTACGTCGCCGTCACCCTCGTCCTCACCGGCATGGTCAAGTACACCGATCTGAAGACCGGGAGTCCGCTGGTCGGTGACAGCAGCGCCACTCTCGCCACCGCTTTCGAGGCACACGGCATCACCTGGGCGCAGACGGCCATCAACTTCGGCGGCCTCGCCGGCCTGACCACCGTGGTCATGGTCATGATGCTCGGACAGACCCGAGTGCTCTTCGCGATGTCTCGGGACGGACTGATGCCGCGCGGGCTCGCCAAGACGGGCACCAAGGGGACGCCAGTTCGGATCACCCTGATCGTCGGGGCGGTCGTGGCTTTCCTCGCCGCGTTCTTCCCCATGGGCACGCTGGAAGAGATGGTGAACATCGGCACGCTGTTCGCATTCGTGCTGGTCTGCATCGGTGTGATCATTCTTCGCCGCACGCGGCCCGACCTGCCGCGCGGTTTCCGCGTCCCGCTCGTTCCGCTGGTTCCGATCCTCGCCGTCGCCGCCTGCGGATGGTTGATGCTTAATCTCTCGGTGGAGACGTGGATCCGGTTCGTCGGGTGGATGGCACTCGGTGTGCTGATCTACTTCGCCTACGGCCGGCGCAAGTCCGTCCTGGGCCGGCGTCTCGCCGCCGAGGCGGAGCCGCCGGAAGAGGAGAAGCTCCCCGAGTTCGCCCAGAACTGATTCGCACAGAACTGACCTGAGAGACACGACTCCGCCGCACCTCCCTGAGGAGGTGCGGCGGAGTCGTCTGCGAAGTCAGATGAGCGGGTTGGCCCCGTTGAGGAAGATCCAGGTGCAGACGCCGGCAGCGACACCCAGAATCAGCGCGACGAACGAACCGATGAACGGACGGGTCGCCCAACCCCGCCGCCCGTCGAGAGAGATACGACCGGGACCGGTGAGAATGATGACCCCGGCGCACACACCGAGCAGGGTCTCGTACTCGGTTCCCGCAGGCGCGAAGTACTCGAGGCCCGGTTCCGCCGTCTGGCGGAACGCCCACGCGTTGATCATGACCGCGAGAACCGAAGCAGCGGCCAGTGGCGTCACCAGTCCGAGGATCAGCAGCGCCCCACCGGCGACCTCACCGACAGCACCCAGGATTGCAAGGAGCTTCGCCTGCTGGAATCCGGAGTTCGCCAGCATCTCCTCGAACCCGTCGAGACCCGGGCCGTTCCATATCCCCGTCAACTTCTGCAGTCCGTGCACCAGAGCCGTACCGCCCACTGCCAGGCGCAGAGCGAGCAACCCGAGGTCCAGGGTTCCGCGACCGATTTTCACGTCACCGTCATCCGCCGTCCCGACCGCGGTCGTACCGGGCGATGCGGCCGCTGCGGCGGAAGTGCCGCCG
Organism: Rhodococcus sp. MSC1_016; assembly: GCF_023667485.2. Classification (NCBI taxonomy): domain Bacteria; kingdom Bacillati; phylum Actinomycetota; class Actinomycetes; order Mycobacteriales; family Nocardiaceae; genus Rhodococcus; species Rhodococcus sp. MSC1_016. Next base: position 1,542,770 of record NZ_JAMOZI020000001.1, on the reverse strand, counting down.
AGAACCTCCGTCGGCTGATCCGATCCGAAAGACCCCGAGTCCCGGTAGGCCGGGATCTGCTCGGTCGGCAGACCCGCGCCCCGCGCGTCACCGAAATCCAGTTCGTCGTCGGTGTGCGGAAGCGTGCGTCCCCCGGAACCCGGCGCCGGCGTGGCCGTCGGAAAACGCTCCGTCGGAGAGTCGTACGGGCTGGAGACCTTGCCGTAGTCCGGTGAGGCGCCGTGGTTCGGGGCACCGGGGTCCGGCGACTCGCTGGGATCTTTCCGCATGTCAGTCACACCGTCCAGGGTAGGTCGGCGCGGGGAACATCGCCGGGAAGCAGGTGCGGCGTGGCGGTGACGCCGCACCCTTCCGTAACGTTTCACTCATGATGGTGGGTGGGCTGAGCCGCAGGGCGACCGGCAGATCGACATGGATGGTGTCTGTGCTGTGCGTCACCGCGTTGCTCGCGGCAGGCTGTGCGAAGTTCGACGATTCGGCGTCCTCACCGTTCAGCCCCGAACCTTCCGAGGCGTCGGGTGCCGAGGTAGAGCCCGAGAGTCCGCCTCCGTCCACCACCACACCCCCACCGCCCAGCGGGCCGCTCGGACCGTGCCAGGATCCGGACCCCAGTGTCATCGCCACCTGTCTCGACACCACGGGCGGGCTCGTCGTCCTTCCCGACGCAGCCACCGCGCTGGTCGCAGAACGACGCACCGGACGCATCCTCGAGGTCGCACAGGGCCGCCAGCCCAGAGAGATTGCGCACATCGACGTCGACGCCAGTTCCGACGGTGGACTCCTCGATATCGCCCTGTCACCGAGCTTCGTCGAGGACAACTTGATCTACGCCTACATCTCGACTCCCACCGACAACCGGGTGGTGCGCGTCGCACCGGGCGATACGGCCAAGGAAGTGCTCGGCGGGATTCCGCGGGGAAATGTCGGCAATGCCGGTTCACTCGAATTCTCCGGCGACGAACTCATGGTGCTCACCGGAAACGCCGGCAACCCGGCCGCCGCGTCCGATCCCGCCTCACTCGCCGGCAAGCTGTTGAAAGTCACCGCACTGTCACCCGCCCCGACCCCCGCACAGCCCCGCCCGCAGGTCGTCCTGTCCGGCATCGGGACCGCCGGTGGGGTGTGCGTCGACCCCGGTGTGGCGGTCTGGGTCACCGACCGCACACCCCTCGAGGATCGCCTGCAGCGCGTAAGCGCCGACGGTGCCGTGTCCTCCCCGGTGTGGACGTGGCCGGAGCGCCCCGGAGTGGGCGGCTGCGTGGCCGCGCAGGATGTCGTCGCGGTGTCGTTGAGCACGGCCAAAGCAATGTCCGCGCTCGCCGCCGACCCGAGCACCGGAGCGGTCACCACTGCCCCGGGCGTCATCGTCCAGGACCGGTACGGCCAGCTCGGTGGGGCCGCCCTCGGACCGGACGGGCTGATCTGGGTCAGCACGGTGAACAAGACAGCCGGTCAGCCCGGCCCCAACGACGACCGCGTGATCAAGATGCCATTGCCCTCGGGCGGCGGCGGGTTCGACTGATCGGCTCCGCTCCGCCCCGCGTGCACCCCCTGCACCCATGTACGAACGGGACGTCCGTTCGGTTGAACCGAACGAACGTCCCGTTCGTGCACCGGCGGGCGTGGCTGACTCGACCGCCGTGGCCAGCGCGACAGCGAGAGACTAGCTGCACGCCTCGATGACGAGTTCCTTGACGCGTGCGGGATCTGCCTGACCCCGCGTCGCCTTCATGACGTCGCCGACGATCTTGCCTGCAGCGGCCAGCTTTCCGCCGCGAATCTTGTCGGCGATATCAGGGTTTGCTGCCAAGGCCTCGTCGACGGCCGCCTTCAGCTTGGTGTCGTCCCGCTCGACCACGAATTCCGGATGGTTCGCAACAACCTGCTTGGGGTCGCCCTCGCCGTCGAGGACGCGGTCGACCACCTGGCGTGCCACCTTGTTGTTCAGTGTGCCGTTGTCGATGAGCGCGACCACCTCGGCCACCTGCGCCGGGGTGATCGGCAGGGCCGTCAACTCCACGCCGCGGGTGTTGGCCTGCTGGGCGAGGTACGACACCCACCACGACCGTGCGGCTTCCGGGGAGGCTCCGGCCTCGGCCGTGGCGATCACCAGGTCGAGGGCACCTGCGTTCACGAGGTCGCGCATCACCTCGTCGGAAACACCCCAGTCGGCCTGGATCCGGGCCCGACGGACCCACGGCAACTCCGGCAGTGTGCCGCGGAGTTCCTCGATCCATTCGGCGCTGGGCGCTACGGGCTCGAGGTCGGGTTCCGGGAAATAGCGGTAGTCCTCGGCGGTCTCCTTGCGCCTGCCCGGCGAGGTGGTGCCGTCCGCCTCCTGGAAGTGGCGTGTTTCCTGGATCACCGCACCCCCCGACTCCAGCACGGCGGCCTGACGGCGCATCTCGTACCGGACCGCCACCTCGACGCTCTTGAGGGAGTTGACGTTCTTCGTCTCGGTCCGGGTTCCCAGTTCGGTAGCACCGATCGGCATCAGCGACACGTTGGAGTCGCAGCGCATCGAGCCCTGGTCCATGCGCACGTCCGACACCTTCAGCGACTTCAGCAGATCACGGAGGGCGGTGACGTAGGCGCGGGCCACCTCGGGCGCGCGCGCACCGGCACCGCTGATGGTCTTGGTCACGATCTCGACCAGCGGCACGCCCGCCCTGTTGTAGTCGAGCAGCGAGTGGCTTGCTCCGTGGATACGGCCGGTCGCGCCGCCGACGTGCAGCGACTTCCCGGTGTCCTCTTCCATGTGTGCACGCTCGATCTCGACGCGCCAGGTGGTGCCGTCGTCGAGGACGACGTCGAGGTAACCGTCGGTGGCGATCGGCTCGTCGTATTGCGAGATCTGATAGTTCTTGGGCTGGTCCGGGTAGAAGTAGTTCTTCCGCGCGAAACGGCCCCACGGCGTGATCGAGCAGTTCAGCGCCAGACCGATCCGGATCGCGGACTCCACGGCCGCCTCGTTGACCACCGGCAACGACCCCGGCAGGCCCAGGCACACCGGGCACACCTGCGTGTTCGGCTCCGCACCGAACTCGGTGGGGCACGGGCAGAACATCTTGGTGTTGGTGCCGAGCTCTACGTGTACCTCCATGCCGAGAACAGGCTCGTACTTGGCGAGCACATCGTCGTAGTCGAGGAGGGCAGGCGCGTCGACAGCAGTCATGCAGAAGAGTTTATGCGCCTGCTCGTGTGCCGAAAAACGCGGTCAGCCGAAAAAGGCGGCTGCCTCGTCGTACCGCTCGCGCGGCACGGTCTTGAGGTGACGGGTGGCGTCGGTGAGCGCCACCAATTCGATCGACGTGCCGTGCAGGGCGACCATCTGCCCGAAGTCTCCGCGGTGGACCGCGTCCGTGGCGTGCACCCCGAAGCGGGTAGCGAGTACCCGGTCGTACGGGGTGGGAGTGCCGCCCCGCTGCACGTGCCCGAGAACCGTTGTCCGTACTTCCTTGCCGATGCGGCGCTCGATCTCGGCGCCGAGCTGCTGCGCGACACCGGTGAATCGTTTGTGCCCGAACTCGTCGATGCCGCCTTCGCGCAGCGTCATCGACTCGGGGGTGGGTGCCGCACCCTCGGCGACGACACAGATGAAGTGGGAGTCGCCCCGCTGGAACCGCTTCTTCACCATGTCGCACACCTCAGCGACGTCGAACGGCACTTCGGGAACGAGCGTGAGGTGCGCGCCCGTCGCCAGACCCGAGTGCAGCGCGATCCAGCCGGCGTGTCTGCCCATCACCTCCACGAGCATGACCCGTTGGTGCGACTCTGCCGTGGTGTGCAACCGGTCGATCGCATCCGTCGCGATGGACAGCGCGGTGTCGAAGCCGAACGTCACGTCGGTGCAGTCGATGTCGTTGTCGATGGTCTTCGGAACCCCGATGACCGGGACACCGCTTTCTGCCAACCATCCTGCGGCAGTGAGCGTTCCCTCACCTCCGATCGGAATGAGGGCGTCGATCCCGTTGTCGTCGAGTGTCTGCCGGATCTGGTCCAGTCCGGCTTTCAACTTGTCCGGGTTCACCCGGGCCGTTCCGAGGATGGTGCCACCGCGGGTGAGGATGCGGTCGATCCGGTCGTCGTTGGACAACGGAACCTTGCGATCCTCGAGCAGGCCGCGCCACCCGTCCCGGAATCCGACCACCGAGCTGCGGTACCGACCGTCGGCAGTGCGCACCACCGCCCTGATCACCGCGTTGAGTCCGGGGCAGTCGCCGCCGCCGGTCAGGATCCCGATCCGCATCCAAGCACCCCTCGTTCTCCCGTTGCGGCGCCGTGCCCTAGAGGGACGGCACCTCGTGTGGTGATGGTGGTTCTCTTTATCCATCTTGCCGCTCCGGCGCCGTGAGAGCACCTCGGACCGCCGGGTTCTTTTTCAGCCCGGTGTGACGAGGCCACTCTCGTAGGCGAGTACCACGGCCTGTGCGCGGTCGCGGAGATCGAGCTTGGACAGCACCTTTCCGACGTGCGTCTTGACGGTCTGCTCGGCGACGAACAGGCGGTCGGCTATCTCGGTGTTGGACATCCCGCGGGCGATGAGTTCGAGAACCTCCCGCTCGCGCGGGGTGAGCGCCGACAGCGCAGCGGGTTTACGACGCGTAGTGCTGCGTCGGCTGGTCACGTCGGCGATGAGACGCCTGGTGACGGTCGGCGCCAGAAGTGCCTCCCCGTCGGCGACGACGCGGACCGCACGAACCAGTTCTTCGGCGGGCGCATCTTTGAGCATGAAACCGCTGGCTCCGATGCTGAGTGCTTCGTAGACATAGTCGTCGACGTCGAAGGTGGTGAGCATCAGCACACGAACCGGGGGGTCGAATCCGGCCGACAGGATCAGGCGCGCCGCATCGAGGCCGTTCATCTCCGGCATCCGGACATCCATGAGCACCACGTCGGGACGCAGACGTTTGACCTCGGTCACCGCCACAGCCCCGTCCGGTGCGTCGCCGATCACGCTGATGTCGGGCTGTGAGGAGAGGAGGGCGCCGAAGCCCTGACGGACCATGGCTTGATCGTCTGCGATGAACACGGTGATGGCCACGCCCGTCAGCCTAGGCTGACGCGGCCGCAAACTCGGCGTGCACCTCGAATCCACCGTTGTCGTGCATCCGGGTGGTGAGCACTCCCCCGACGGCCTGCGCACGCTCGCGCATGCCGATGATTCCATTGCCTCCGGTGGACTCGTGCCTGGTCAGCGCGGACGCGAGACTCCGTTTCGCCGGACCGTTGACCACGGCAAGCGACACGATCGGAGATTGGTACGTGATTTTCACCTCGACCGCCGCACCCGATGCGTGCCGCGCAGTATTGGCCAGTGACTCCTGCAGGATGCGATACATCACCAAGCCGACCGACTCGGACACGAGTGTCTGATCACCGGACACAGTCCAGGTGACCGGAATCCCGGCCCGCCGACTGCCCTCGAGCAACTCGCCGATCTGGTCCACCCCCGGCTGCGGGGCGTGCTCCGCGAGCTGGCCGTCGCTCCGCAAGACGCCGAGCAGTCCGCGTACCTCGTTCAGTGCGGCGCGCCCGGCGGCGCCGATCGACTCGAATTCCGCGCGGGTCTCGTCCGACACGTTCGCGATGCGGTATGGGGCGCTCTGCGCCTGCACGACGACCATCGACATGTGATGTGCGACAACGTCATGCAGGTCGCGGGCGATGCGTGCCTTCTCCTCGAGAATCGTGCGACGCGTGCGTTCGAGCTCGCTCAACTCCTCCTGCCGGGCGAGTTGCCTGCGGGAGAGCACGAGCCAGCGGATCAGCAGGCCGAAGACGACGATCGCCGTGAGCCCGACGGCCCAGCCGCGGCCGTTGGTGCCGGGAGTGTCGGCGAGGAAGAGGAGCACCGTCGAGATCCACGCGACACCGACCACGGGAATGGCCGCCCGCATACTCACAGCCGCCAGGAGTGCGAGGATCACCAGGATATGGACTACCTGCCAGGGATAGTCGTAACCCTCCTGCAGTCCGAAGACCCGCGGAATGACCAGAGCGGACACTGCAGAGACAGCCCACCCGAGTGCGGGGTTGGCGCGGATCAGAACGAAAGGGAACGCTGCGAGGGCCGCAACGAACGGCTGAATCGGCGGGCTGACCTGGTGCGTCAATTGCAGTGTCGGCCACGCGACAGCGAAGAGAATCGCTGTGACCGAGGCAATTGCCACGTTGAGCCACTGACCTCGAGCAACGCTCCGGATTCGCGTCTTCTTGTCCACACGTCGAGCGTAGGAGCTGCCTTCGCAGCGCGTCCTCACTCCGCGGGCCGAGGTACTTCTAGTACCGAGGTATGAGATTGCAGCCGACTGGTCCTCCGAAGCCAGGAATCGAACCGGACTCCGGTGTGATGTGGCTGCGTAACGCTTGTTCATACCGTCGTCCTCATGCGAACGACGGGGACACGGAGAACTACGTGGGCAGCAGTGGCCTGTGCCGCAACGGCACTTCTGACCACTACCGGGTTTTCCGGCACCGGGACCGCGGGCACACCCCGGGCGGAGAACGCCGCCGCATCGGACGCGGTACGCACGCTCACCTCCGCCGAGGAGTTCGGCGAAGCGTCCATCCCCGAGGACTTCGAATCCGTCATGGGGTACACACCCCAGCGCGTCGAGGGAATGCTCGCCGACCCGGACGGCGACTGCTCGTCCCCGGTTCCGCTGCCGGTCGAATTCGTTGCGTCGTGCAAGGCCCACGACCTCGGATACGACCTCCTCCGTTACGCCTCCCTGTCTGGGAACGACCTCGAGCCGTGGGCCCGACAGAGCCTGGACGCACAGCTCGATCGACGCATGCACGCGGCCTGTGACACGCGCGTCGACGAACGAGCTCGCGCATCCTGCTACGTCATGGCGAACATCGCGGCCACTGCCGTCACGGGAAATAGCTGGCGCCAGGGATATTCCGCGCCCGTCACGGAGTCCGGAGTCAAGTACGGGCTCGCAGGCGGTCTCGGTGTGACGCTTCTCGCGGGCGCCGTCTGGTCCCTCCGCCGCCGTCCGGAACCCGAGGGAGCCGTCGCATGAGCACGACCACCGTCCTGGGCACCCGGCCTCCCGGGGACTACGGAAGCCCGGTACCGGCATCTGCGCTGCGCCGGGCCTTCGCCACGACGATTCCGGTGTCGGCACTCCCTCGGGCGTCCTCCACGATCGTCGTCACTCTCTGCGTACTCGCTTCTCTCACACCGTCATTGCTCCCTCGAAGCGCCCTGACGCAGGCACTGTTCACCGGGGTCTTCGCTGCGGCGGGGCTCGGGATGCTCGTCCTCGCTCGTCGGTTGCGACAGGTGCTCACCCGCTCCTCCGGCTCCCGGGTACCACGGGAATCCGTTCGACTCCTCGCCTTGCTCGGCGCGATGGTCACCACCACCTGGGCGATGGTCGCGGCCGATCACTGGCAGGACTCCCTCCGGCAGGTGATGGGGATGAGCAGCGTCGGCCCGGGCCACTGGATGCAGGTGATCCTCGGAGCCGTAACGACGTTCGTGGTCGTGGTCGCCGCCGGTGCGACCGTCTCCTCGGTGGCCCACCGTCTCGGCTGGATCGGCAGTGCTACGACGGCCGTCGTTCTCGCGACCGGTCTGCAACTGGTTGCCGGGCCCGCCGTGTGGGAGATGATGTCGCGTTCCTACAGCGATTCCAATGACGTGGTCGACGTCTCGTCGCAGCGCCCGATGTCCGCCGCACGAGCGGGGAGCCCCGAGTCCGTTGTCAGCTGGGAGTCACTCGGGCGACAGGGACGTCGCTTCGTGGCAGCCGGTGAACAGTCCGGGAGTATCCGCACGTACGTCGGAATGAACTCGGCACCGGACGTGAAGTCCCGTGCGGCGCTGGCAGTCTCGGAACTCGAGAGGGCCGGCGGATTCGCCCGCTCGGCCATCGTCGTCACCGTCCCCACCGGCTCCGGCTGGATCGACGAGAACGCGGCGGAAGGATTCGAGGACCGCTTCGACGACGACGTCGCGATAGTCGGGCTCCAATATTCCTACGCACCGAGTTGGATCACCTTCGTCTTCGGCCGTTCGGCGGCCGACGAATCGGCGGCAGCATTGTTCGATGCGGTCGCCGATCGCATCACGGCACTACCCGATTCGATCCGTCCCGCTCTCTACGTCTACGGTCAGAGCCTCGGATCCGTCGGCGGGAGTGCGCAATTCACCGACGCGGCAGACCTCGGTCGCCGAGCATGCGGGGCGCTGTGGGCCGGACCGCCCGCCGGGTCTGTGATGACCGACGGCGCAACGGTTCTGGCCAACACGTCCGATCCCGTCGTGTGGTGGTCACCCGACCTGATCCTGCGCCGGCCCGATCTGTCGCGGGCCGTGGCCGATGCTCCTGTCCCACAATGGATTCCCGGCCTGACGTTTCTCCAGGCGAGCGTCGACCTGGTGTCGGCGCTGAATTTCCCCGCCGGGCACGGGCATCGCTACGGGACGGAACAGGGCACCGCCCTACCCGACTGCGACCTCACTCGGTGATTCGAGGGGACCACGAGCAGCTTCGAACGCCGCACCCACCCGGTAGAGCCGCTCGTCGGCCAGCGCCGGCGCCATGATCTGCAACCCGACCGGAAGACCGTCGTCCGCCGACAGCCCGGACGGAACGGACATCGCGCAGTGGCCCGCGAGATTGGTAGGCAGGGTGCACAGGTCCGACAGATACATCGCGAGCGGATCGCCGACCTTCTCCCCCAGCTTCCAGGCCGTGAACGGACTGGTGGGCGACACGAGTACATCGACCTTCTCATAGGCCCTGTCGAAGTCGCGGGAGATGAGAGTCCGGACCTTGAGCGCCTGGCCGTAGTACGCGTCGTAGTACCCCGCCGAGAGTGCGTAGGTACCGATCATGATGCGACGCTTGACCTCCGGGCCGAAGCCCGCGGCACGGGTAGCTGCCATCACCTGATCCGCGCTCATGTCACCCTCGTCGATGCGCAGTCCGTAACGCATGGCATCGAACCGGGCGAGATTCGAGGACACCTCACTCGGGAGGATCAGGTAGTACGCCGCGAGCGCGTACTCGAAGTTGGGACACGACACTTCGACGACCTCGGCACCCAGTTCGGTGAGCTGTGCCACGGCAGCGTCGAACGAGGAGAGGACGCCGGGCTGGTAGCTGTCGGAGTGCAGTTCCTTGACTACGCCGACCTTCACACCTCGCAGGTTGCCGCCCGCGCCCTCCCGCGCCGCGGCGACCACCGGGCGGACCGGCGCATCGATGGAGGTGGAGTCGCGCGGATCGTGCCCGGCGATCACCTCGTGCAGCAGGGCGGTGTCGAGAACTGTGCGACCACAGGGCCCACCCTGGTCCAGCGACGACGCACAGGCGACCAGGCCGAAACGGGACACCGTGCCGTAGGTCGGCTTGGTGCCCACCGTCGCGGTGAGGGCGGCGGGCTGACGGATCGATCCACCGGTGTCGGTACCGATCGCGAGCGGGGCCTGCCGGGATGCGAGCGCCGCGGCGCTGCCGCCACCCGAGCCACCCGGGACGCGCGTGGGGTCCCACGGGTTGCGGGTGGGGCCGTACGCGGAGTTCTCGGTGGAGGAGCCCATGGCGAACTCGTCGAGGTTGGTCTTGCCGAGGATCGGGATTCCGGCGGCGCGGAGCTTGCCCGTGAGAGTCGCGTCGTAGGGGGCGACCCAGTTCTCGAGGACCTTCGAGGCACACGTGGTGGGCATGTCGGTGGTCGTGAAGATGTCTTTGAGCGCCAACGGAACTCCCGCCAACGGCGATGCAGGAGCCGCACCGGCCGCGAGTGCGCTGTCCACCGCCTTCGCCGACACGAGGGCCTGCTCCCCCGCAACGTGCAGGAAGGCTCCGAGTCCGCCGTCGACCTCCGCGATGCGGTCGAGATGCGCCTGGGTGACCTCGACGGACGACACCTCACGGCTGTGAATCTTCGACGCCAGTTCTGCCGCGTCGAGTGTGGTCAGTTCGGCGCTCATTCGCCCTCTCCGAGAATCTGCGGGACGGCGAAGCGATCCTGCTCGACAGCGGGCGCGCCGGACAGCGCCTGCTCCGGGGTGAGCCCGGGAACGATCACATCCGGACGGGTCACGTTGGTGACCGCGTTCGGGTTCGCCATCGGCTGGACGTCTTCTGCGGGAACCTCGGTGACCACCTTCACGTGGCTGAGAATCGAGTCCAGCTGACCCGCGAACTCGTCGAGTTCGGCGTCGGTCAGGGCGAGTCGAGACAGCCGCGCGAGGTGCGCGACCTCGTCACGGGAGATGGCAGGCACCGCGGGGCCCCTTTCAGGTCGGACGTACACAATGTCCTTCCCAGCCTAGAGCGTGGCCGGATCAGCCGTGCAGCCAGCGCCGCTTCCTGACGGTCGGGAAGGGTGGTGGAACCACCAAGACCACGACCGGAGTGGTGGTGATGGGCCCAGGTTTCGAGTCGACATGTTTCGCGAATGAGGCGATTCGGTATCGGGGGTGTCAACTAATCGAGCGCGACCAGCAACTCCCGCGCAGCCGGTCCCCGAAGGCGGAGGGGGGACCGCATACTCGGAACCGAAAGTGCAAGGATGGTCGTGACGGGGGTCGCAGGTAGCACTCCCGCGTTTATCTCGTGGTGAAAGGGACGCACGTGTCGTATCTGCTTCGCGTCCAGCTCCCCGACCGACCAGGTAGCCTCGGCTCGCTCGCCGTCGCCCTCGGTTCGGTGGGCGCTGACATTCTGTCGCTCGACGTGGTGGAGCGGGGTGCAGGATTCGCCATCGACGACCTCGTGGTCGATGTCGAGCCGGGGTCCCTCCCCGACACCCTGATCACCGCCGCCGAGGCCCTCCCCGACGTCACCATCGATTCCATTCGTCCCTACGCCGGAATACTCGACACCCACCGCGAACTCGAGTTGATCGATCAGGTGGCCACCGCGGCGGACGACCGTCTGCAGGTCCTGGTCGACGGCGCTCCGCGGGTGCTGCGCGTCGGCTGGTCCGTGGTCGCGGACCTGGGACCGCGGGGCGCTTACCGCGTGGTCGGAAGTTCCGGAGCTCCGGAAACCCATGCCACGGACATCCCGTGGATGCCCCTCGAGAAGCCGATGGCGCTGGACGGTGAGGGTGACTGGGTACCGCGGGTGTGGCGCGATATGAACACCACCCTGGCCGCGGCCCCACTCGGCGCCACCGGCCGCGTGCTGATGCTGGGCCGGCCCGGGGGTCCAGAGTTCCGCCCGTCGGAAGTCGCGCGGCTGGGGTATCTGGCCGGCATCATCGCAACCGTGCTGGGCTGAGGGCCTTACCCGCGGCCTGCCTCACACCAGTTCGCGGACCAGGACGGTCAACTCCACGCCAGGTACCGGATGCCAATTCCGTTCGGCCACAGGAACAAATCCGTTGCGGTCGTAGATGCGCCGGGCAGCTTCCATCGACGGCTGCGTCGACATCACGACGGCCCGGTCGCCCCGGTCGTAGGCGGTGTCCAGTACGTGCCGCACCAACGCCGAACCGACGCCGGAGCCGCGCGCGTCCGGCGACACCGCGAGCATGCGGAACTCGAGTTCGCCCGGCTGTGCCACATCCGCGTAGGGCGACGCCGGATCCGCGATCGTGACGGAGCCGACGACCCGGCCGTCGATGACGGCAACCCGGACATCCGCCTTCTCCACACGTCCGGCCGTATCGCGCAGGCGTTCGGTGTACGGATCGTGTGCTTCGACGAATCCGCCGCCGACGTACGCGATCACCGTCAGGTCGCCGACGACCTCGTACTCGTCCGGGGTCACATCCCGTATTTCGATCATGTCCAGAACTATGGCAGGACACCTCACGGTGCCCAAAAAACGGGAGTGAGGTACCGGTCACATCGCCGAATCGGTCACAGCCTCAGGCCCACCTTCGAGCAGTCGCCGGAATCCGTCCTCGTCGAGAACAGGAACACCGAGTTCGACGGCCTTGTCATGCTTCGAGCCCGGTGATTCCCCGACCACCACATAGGCCGTCTTCTTCGACACCGAACCTGCGGCCTTGCCGCCTCGGACGAGGATGGCTTCCTTGGCCTGATCACGCGAGAACGTCTCGAGCGATCCCGTCACCACGATCGACAAGCCTTCGAGGTTGCGCGGGATCGATTCGTCACGTTCATCTTCCATGCGCACCCCGGCCGCCGCCCACTTCTCGACGATCTGCAGATGCCAGTCGACTCCGAACCATTCCGCGACCGCGGCGGCGATGGTGCCGCCCACGCCGTCCACTGCCGCCAACTCCTCGACAGAACTCTGGCGGATCCGATCGAGCGAACCGAACTCGCCGGCAAGCGCACGGGCAGCCGTGGGTCCCACATGTCGAATCGACAACGCCACAAGCACCCGCCACAGCGGTTTGTCCTTCGCGGAGTCGAGGTTGTCGAGGAGCCGCCGGCCGTTGGCGGAGAGAGCCCCCGCCTTGGTCCGGAAGATCGACGTCTTCAGGAGATCGTCCTCCGTGATCGAGAACAGGTCACCCTCGTCCTCGATCGCCCCGGCCTCGAGCAGACCCGTCGCGGCCTCGTAACCGAGCACCTCGATGTCGAACGCGCCCCGGCCCGCGACGTGGAAGACCCGCTCCCGGAGCTGCGCGGGACAGTAGCGCTGATTGGGGCAGCGGATGTCGGCATCCCCCTCCTTGGCCGGGGCCAGGAGGGTGCCGCACTCGGGGCAGTGCGTCGGCATGACGAACTCGTGCTCGTCGCCAGTACGCACATCGACGACGGGCCCCAGAACCTCTGGGATGACGTCACCAGCCTTGCGGATCACCACGGTGTCACCGATCAGCACACCCTTGCGCTTGACCTCGGAGCCGTTGTGCAGGGTGGCGAGTGACACGGTGGAACCGGCGACGGTGACCGGTTCCATGTAGGCGAAGGGTGTGACCCGTCCCGTCCGCCCCACATTGACCCGGATGTCGAGGAGCTTGGTGGTGGCTTCCTCGGGCGGGTATTTGTACGCGATTGCCCACCGCGGGGCTCGCGAGGTGGAACCGAGCCGGCGTTGCAGCGACATCTCGTCGACCTTCACCACCAGTCCGTCGATTTCGTGCTCGACGTCGTGCCGGTGTTCGCCCCAGTACTGGACCTTCGCCACCACCGCGTCGGCGCCCACGACGCGGGAGGTGTGTGAGGAGACGGGCAGACCCCACGCGGCGAGCGCCGTGTAGGCGTCGTACTGCGAGACGGGCTCGAACCCTTCGATCCGGCCGAAACCGTGACAGATCATTCCGAGACGGCGACGGGCAGTGACCGCGGGATTCTTCTGCCGCAGCGAGCCGGCTGCGGAGTTGCGGGGATTCGCGAAGGGCGCCTTGCCTTCGTCGACGAGCGCGGCGTTCAGAGCCGCGAAATCCTCGAGCCGGAAGAACACCTCGCCGCGCACCTCGAGCAAGGCGGGAACCGGGTATTCGTCTGTGCCGGTGAGTCTTTCCGGAATATCGTCGATCGTGCGTGCGTTGAGTGTGACGTCCTCGCCCGTGCGCCCGTCACCGCGAGTGGCTGCGCGCACGAGTCGGCCGTTCTCGTACACGAGGTTGAGTGCGACGCCGTCGATCTTCACCTCGCAGAGGTAGGGCAGATCGGCGCCCGCCTCCTGTTCCACCCGGCTGATCCAGGTGCGCAACTCGTCGGTGGCGAACACGTTGTCGAGACTGAGCATGCGCTCGAGGTGGTCGACGGAGGTGAAATCGGTCGCGAAGCCGCCGCCGACGAGTTGGGTCGGCGAGTCGGGGGTGCGCAGGTCCGGGTACTGGTTCTCGAGGTCGTTCAACTGTCCGAGCAGCGCATCGAACTCACCGTCGGAAATGACGGGCGCGTCGCGGACGTAGTAGCGGAACTGATGCTGCCGCACTTCCTCGGCCAGTTCGTTCCACCGCTCCCGTACGTCGCCGGGGGCGGGTGTCGGGGCTTCGGTCGATTCAGTCACGTCCGAAGATTAACCGGTCGGGCCGACAGCCAACCCGCGAGTCACAGTGATTCGGGGTCGTCGGTGAACGCACTACTCACTTCAGTGCTCAGACGCAGGGCCTCACGACTCCACTGCTCGTCTGCTCCGGCGAGCCCACATGCCGGCGTGACCGCCACCTGGGTGCGCAGTGTCGTGCGGGGAAAGCCGAGTCGGTCGATCAGCGTCACGGCCGGTGCGGCGAGGTCACGCCACGTGGTGGGGATCGACGGCGCCACGCTGGGAATCAATCCGAGAGCCAGCTCCTTCCCGGCGTCGAGCAGTTCCCCGATGCCGTCCAGATCGGCTGCTGTCAGCTGCGCCACGTCCAGGCCGACCGCTCGTGCCGTACTGCGCCGCAGCAGGTCGGTGGGTATCCCCGCGGCGCAGCAGTGCACCATCGTGACACCACCGGAGCCGGTGAGAGCCGCCTCGAGCACCGCGAGGCCCTCCGGCTCGGGCAGCGCGCGAACCGTCTCGAGACGGGTCCGGCCGGACAACGTGCCAGCCAGCACCGCAGGCAACCGCGGTTCGTCGAACTGGATCAGGACCTGCGCACCGAGACGTCGGGTCACCTCGGCGGCATGCCGGGCCACACCCTCGCCCAGCGACTCGGCGAAGTCCCGCACCGCGCCCGGATCGGTGAGGACGCGGCGGCCCGTGCCGAACTCCACTTCCGCGGCCAAGGTGAGCGGTCCGACCGCCTGCACTTTCACCACATGGTCGGCGCCGACCAGACCGGCTGTCTCCCAAGCTTCTTCGAGTGCGTCGAGGTCCTGGTTCAGCAGGTCGGTGGCCCGCTTGGCCACCGAACCTCTCCGCGAGACCACTCGGTACGCCGTCGTGGATACGTCCAGCTGCAGATCGACGAGAAGTGCGCTCGCACGGCCGATCATGTCTGCTCCGAGCCCCCGCGCGGGCAACTCCACCAGGTGGGGAAGCCTGCCCAGTTCACCGAGAACGATCGTGGCGGCTTCGCGTGCATCGGTTCCGGGCCACGAGCCGACGCCGGTGACGGCACCGGCCAGCGAAACAGTTTGTGTCACTGCGCGGTCGGACGGGAGTCGGTACCCGAGATCGTTCCACTGCCGAGGACGATGTCGCCCGCCGGATCCGTTCGGTAGAGGACCACTGCCTGACCCTTGGCCACACCGGTGAGGGGTTCGCGCAGCGAAATGGCAATGCCGCCGTCGACTGCCTCGGCCACGGCCTCGGCCAGGCCGCCGTGCGCGCGTACCTGAACCGTGCACTCGATCGGCGCGTCCGGCACCCGGCCCGACGTCCAGACGGCTCGCTCGGCACTGATCGTGTGCACCTCGAGGTTGCGAGCAGAACCCACGCGGACGGTGCCCGTCTCCGGCTCGATCGCCGTGACGTACCGCGGCTGTCCGTCCGCTGCGGGACCCTGGACGCCGAGGCCCTTGCGCTGGCCGATGGTAAAGCCGTGTACGCCTTCATGCTCCGCGAGAACTTCACCCGAGTCGGCGTCGACCACACTTCCGGGGCGCACACCGATCCGCGCGCCGAGGAACGCCCTGGTGTCGCCGGAGGGGATGAAGCAGATGTCGTGGCTGTCGGGCTTGTTCGCCACGGCCAGACCGCGCTCGGCCGCCTCCGCCCGGATCTGCTCTTTCGGAGTGTCACCTACCGGGAACATCGCCCGGGACAACTGCTCGGCGGTGAGCACACCGAGAACGTAGGACTGGTCCTTGTCGGCATCGACAGCGCGCCGGAGAACCCCGTCGTGAAGCTGCGCATAGTGACCCGTGGCCACTGCGTCGAACCCGAGTGCGATGGCGCGGTCCGCCAGCGCCGCGAACTTGATCTTCTCGTTGCAGCGCAGGCAGGGGTTGGGTGTCTCACCGGCGGCGTAGGACGCCACGAAGTCGTCGATCACGTCTTCCTTGAAGCGATCGGCGAAATCCCAGACGTAGAAAGGGATTCCGAGAACGTCCGCCGCACGCCTGGCATCACCGGCGTCCTCTTTGGAGCAGCACCCCCGCGATCCGGTCCGCAAGGTTCCCGGTTCGGCGGACAACGCCAGGTGCACACCGACCACGTCATGCCCTGCAGCCACAGCCCGGGCCGCAGCGACGGCGGAGTCGACTCCGCCACTCATGGCCGCCAGTACTCGCATCAACGATTCCCTCCACGCGCTCCGACACCGGCGAGCCCCGCGGCGCGGGCTCGCTCCACTACTTGCGGCAGTGCCGCGATCAACGCTTCCACGTCTCCCGCCGTCGACGTGTGCCCCAACGAGAACCGCAGCGAACCCCGCGCGGTGGCTGGGTCCACACCCATCGCCGTCAGGACGTGACTCGGGCGAGCCACGCCCGCCGTACACGCCGATCCGGTGGAGCACTCGATTCCCGCTGCGTCGAGCAACATCAGCAGGGAATCACCCTCACAGCCGGGGAAAGTGAAATGGGCGTTGCCGGGCAGGCGTGCAGCACCGACCGGCCCGTTCGACACGGCGTCGGGAAGAATTTCCTGCACTCGGGTGATCAGCTGGTCCCGCAGGACGGTCAACTCCTCGGCGCGCGCGTCGAGGTTTGCGGTGGCGTGCCGCAATGCCGCTGCCATCCCCACGACACCGGCCGTGTCCGGGGTACCCGAACGCAGGTCGCGCTCGTGACCGCCGCCGTGCAGTAACGGAACGCATGCCACCTGCCGTCCGAGCAGCAGTGCACCGACTCCCTGCGGGCCGCCCACCTTGTGCGCGGCGATACTGAGCGCGGAGAGACCGCTCGCGGTGAAATCGACGGGCAGATGGGTGACGGCCTGGACCGCGTCGCTGTGCATGGGAATCTCGAACTCCGCCGCGACCGCTGCCAGTTCGGCGATCGGCATGATCGTGCCGACCTCGTTGTTGGCCCACATAATTGTGACCAGTGCGGTTTCGTCGGCATGGCGGGCCAATTCGTCGCGCAGCACGTGCGGGGACACCCGACCGCGTTCGTCGACCGGAAGCCACGAAACCTGGGCGCCTTCGTGCTGCTCGAGCCACTCCACCGCGTCGAGGACGGCATGATGCTCGACGGAACTCGTGATGATCCGCACCCGGGCGGGATCGGCGTCGCGGCGGGCCCAGAAGATGCCTTTGACCGCCAGGTTGTCACTTTCGGTTCCGCCGGAGGTGAAGATCACCTCGGACGGACGGGCCCCGAGGTCGGCCGCGATCGATTCGCGCGCCTCCTCGATACGGCGGCGGGCGGCACGCCCCGAGCCGTGCAGCGAGGACGCATTGCCCACGGTCGAGAAGACGTCGGTCATCGCCTGGACGGCCGCGGGCACCATGGGAGTGGTAGCTGCGTGGTCCAGGTAGACAGGGCTGTCGGCACTGCGGGCAGAGGTCATGACCCGACCAGGATAACTCAGGCGATCAGGCGCTCTTCCGTCTCGATCCGGGTACCGGTCCGCTGGGCGGGCTCCCGCGTCGGATCGAGGATGTCGTGCGCTGCGAGATCGATGGGCTCGGAACCCCGCACGGCGCGCTCACAGCGGGCGGCGAGATCGCGGCGCGACTCTCCCGGGTACTCGATCGGCGCCAGCCGGACTTCGGCGACGACGCCTTTGTGTCGAATGATTCGCCGAATCGACCCGCCGATCGTCTCCTCACCCACGAAGCACGGCCCGGTGGTCAATTCTCCCCCGCGCATCGTGTATCGCAGGGACACCGGCTGCACCGGGCACTCCGCGTCGATCGCCGCCTGGAACAGCGCCGGGCGGAAACCTCCGTACGCGCGCCCGCACCACGTCGTCCCCTCCGGGAAGGCGGCCACCCTTTCGCCGTCTCGCAGTCGTGTCGCTGTTGCGGCCACGGTGCCGGGCAGCGCCCGCAGGTCGTGCCGGTCGATCGGGACGATCCGCATCCGCCGCGCGAGCGACCCCAGGATCGGCCAGTCGAGAAGGTCTGCCCGCGCAACGAAGCTTGCCGGGTGAAGAGCACTGAGAACCAGGACGTCGGTCCAGGAGACGTGGCCCGCCACCACCAGGATGCCACCCTCGTGCCGCCGCTTGCCGCGGTGATCGACCACCTCGAGCCGCAGGCCCACACACCGCAGCAGCATTGCCGCGTACCGACGTTGAAGACCGGTCCGCCACGTCTGTGGCATCACGCACCCGGCCGTCAGCAGCGGCGCGGTCATCAGGGCGGAGGCTACGAGGAACCAACGGATCGCGACGACAACGGCCGAGACACCCGGCGCCTTCGGGGGCAGGCATCTGCTGCCGCATGGACTCGACGGCATCCAGGCGTGGACGGGAACCGGCGTCTCGCTCGAGGTGGTGCTCACGCCTGCGTCCCGGTTTCGAGGTACGCCGACGCCGAACGCAGCCGTTCGAGGTAACGCTCGTTCGCGTGATGCAGTCCCTGCAGCGCGACGAAGTCGGCGACACCGAATTCCGGGTCATGGGCCGGCTCCCCGCACACCTTCGCGCCCAGACGGAGGTACCCCCGCAGCAACGGGGGCAGCGAAGGCCGGGCAGGTGGCTCGATCTCGTCGAGGGATCGGCCGGCCACGCGGACCGGGTTGCGGGGAACGACCCGGGCCGCAGGGTCGTTGCCGTGCTTGCTCAGGAGCAGATCTCGCACGCCGCGCACGTTGGAGCCGGCCGGGACATCGGGATGCTCCTGCATGGGCACGGACACGCAGCCCATCACCCAGTCGTAGCCGGTCAGCTGCAGGTAGTGGAGGATTCCGGACCACATCAGGCTCAGTACCGAGCCGGAACGGTGGTCGGGGTCGACGCACGCCCTGCCCATCTCCACGATCCGATTGCCTCGCGGGTCCAGGGCCGAGATGTCGAACTCGGTGGCCGTGTAATAGCCACCGGCCTGCGCGGCGGCATCCGGCGGAAGCATGCGGTAGCAGCCGACGAATTCGCCGGTGGCCTCGTGGCGGACGAGTAGATGGTCACAGAATTCGTCGAATCGGTCGGCCTCGAGCCCAGTGGTGGTGGCGGGAACCGAAAAACCCGGCTCCGCGGCGAACACGCGGTAACGCAGCCGCTGGGCCGCCACCCGATGCTCGCGGTCGGAGGAGACGACGAGGGAGTACCGGGGTGGAACTACAACGGTATCGGCGGTGTCACTCGCTGCGCGAAGAACAGACGAAGTTGTCATGGCGCAGGTTTACCGAGCAGGGGCGGCGGCGGGGCATCGACGAGGTGTCGTGTCGATGCAGCCGGGGTGAACGGTATAGATACGACAGCGGCCCCGCTCCCTCGAGGGGAACGGGGCCGCCGACAAGGCGATTTCTAGCCCTTGTGGGTCTTGACAGCCTCGGTGAGCTGCGGAGCCACGTTGAACAGGTCGCCGACGATGCCGAAGTCGGCGATCTCGAAGATCGGCGCTTCCTCGTCCTTGTTCACGGCGACGATGGTCTTCGAGGTCTGCATACCGGCGCGGTGCTGGATGGCACCGGAGATGCCGAGCGCGATGTACAGCTGCGGGGAGACCGTCTTACCGGTCTGACCGACCTGGAACTGGCCCGGGTAGTAGCCGGAGTCCACAGCGGCACGCGAGGCGCCCACCGCGGCGCCGAGCGAATCGGCGAGTTCCTCGACGACGGAGAACTTGTCTGCGCTGCCGACGCCACGACCACCGGAGACGACGACGGTCGCCTCGGTGAGCTCGGGCCGGTCGCCGCCGACGATCGGATCACGCGAGGTGATCTTGACGACGCCCTCGTCTTGTGCGGGAACCTCGACCTCGACCTTTTCGCCCGCACCTGCCTCCGGCTTCGCCTCGATGGCACCCGGACGCACGGAGATGACCGGGACGTCACCGTTGGCCTTCGCCTCGACGGTGAACGCGCCACCGAAGATGGAGTGCACAGCGCTGCCGTCGGACTTCACGTCGACGACGTCGCAGAGCAGGCCGGATCCGATGCGGGCGGCGAGACGTCCGGAGACCTCTTTGCCTTCGATGCTCGCGGCGGTGATGACCGCGGCCGGGGCAGCGGACTCGACGAGCGACGCGAGGACGTCGACCTTCGGGGTCACCAGGTAACCCTCGATGTCGTCGGACTCGGCGACATAGATCTTGGCTGCGCCGGCGGCCGCGAGCGCGTCGGCGAGCTTGTCCGCGGTACCGGCGGGACCGGTGACCACTGCGGCCGGCTCACCGAGCGCGCGAGCGGCGGTGATCAGTTCGGTGCTGACCTTCTTCAGTGCACCCTCTGCGTGCTCGACGAGCACCAGTACTTCTGCCATGTCTAACTCTCCCTGTATATGTCTGCTGGTCTGTGGAGGGCGCGGATCAGATGATCTTCTGGCCGACGAGGTATGCGGCGATCTTGCTGCCGCCGTCGCCCTCGTCGACGATGCGCTCACCAGCGGTACGCGGGGGCTTGGGCGTCGAGGCGGTGACGGTGGTGCCCGCGTTCGCGACACCGACGGTCTCCGGGTCCACACCGAGGTCGGCCAGGGTGTAGGTGATGACTTCCTTCTTCTTCGCGGCCATGATGCCCTTGAAGGAGGGGAAACGGGGCTCGTTGATCTTCTCGGTGACGCTCACGATGGCCGGCAGGTTCGCCTCGAGGCCGAACACACCCTCGTCGGTCTCCCGCTCACCGGTCGCGACGCCGTCGGCAACCGTGAGCTTGCGCAGCTGCGTGAGCTGCGGGATGCCCAGGTATTCGGCGATGATCGCGGGAACCGCGCCCATCCGGCCGTCGGTGGCCTCGTTGCCGGCGATGATCAGGTCGGCGGGCTCGTCGTTCTCGAACGTGATCTGTCCGAGAGCGGCAGCAAGCGTCCACGCCGTCTGGATCGCGTCGGAACCGTGGAGTGCGGGGTCATTGATGTGCACAGCCTTGTCGGCACCCATGGACAGGGCCTTGCGGATGGCGTCGGTGGCGCGGTCCGGACCTGCGGACAATACGGTCACCTCGCCGCCCTGCGCCTCCTTGATGAGAAGCGCTTCTTCGACGGCCCGCTCGTTGATCTCGTCGAGCACGGCGTCGGCGGCCTCGCGGTCAAGCGTGTAGTCACCGTCGGTCAGCTTGCGCTCGGACCATGTGTCGGGGACCTGCTTGATCAAAACAACGATGTTCGTCATGGGTCTTCGTCGACCTCCTGTGTGTACTTGCCTGGTTATCGCGAGTTGCTCCGCATGAGCGGAGCTCCCGTCTTCGTATGTCCTCGCACAAATGCTCTGCGACAGATTACCTCACGCTAAGTTACCCACTGGTAACTTGCGCGAAAGCCTCGTTCACCATAAGCCTGAACATCACTTTCGGTGCTGTGATGTGGACCACCTGGACGAGCGACCTCGTCGGTGGCACTAATCTCGCACCGGTGAGCGAATCATTTGTCGGCGACCGCGAGAACGCACCGCTGCCCGCAACCGGAGACGAGCAACTGCCCCTCACGGGCGAGCGGACCGTGCCCGGCATCCCCGAGGAGAACTACTGGTTCCGGCGTCACGAGGTGGTCTACCGCGACCTCCTGCCCCGCTGCGCCGGCCGGACCGTCCTCGAAGCAGGGTCGGGAGAAGGCTACGGCGCCAACATGATTGCCGACGTGGCGAAGCGCGTCACCGGCCTCGACTACGACATTTCCGCAGTCGAACACGTTCGGGCCCGGTACCCCCGGGTCGAGATGCTGCACGGCAACCTGGCCAAGCTTCCCCTCGGCGATGCCTCGGTGGACGCCGTCGTCAATTTTCAGGTGATCGAACATCTCTGGGATCAGGCGCAGTTTCTGCGGGAGTGCTTCCGCGTGTTGACGCCGGGCGGAGAACTTCTCGTCAGCACCCCTAACCGAGTTACGTTCTCGCCCGGTCGGGACACACCGCTCAACCCTTTCCACACCCGTGAACTCGACGCCACCGAGTTGACCGAACTGCTCGAGGAAGCGGGGTTCACGGTGTCGCTGATGACCGGTGTCCACCACGGTGAACGGCTGAAGGCCCTCGACGCCAAGCACGGCGGTTCTTTCATCGGCGCCCAGATCGACCGGGCCCTCGCGGGCGAACCCTGGCCGGCGGAACTCACCCGTGACGTCGAGGGCATCACGGTCGGCGACTTCGTCTTACGCGAGGGCAACATCGACGACAGCCTCGACCTCGTGGCCGTCGCGGTGAAGGATCCCGTGCAGTGACCGATTCCACACGAACGGGGGGCGTGGGAAGCGGGACACGCCCGCCGGACCACACGGAGCCGGGCATGTTCTGTCTGGTTCTGCACTCGCACCTGCCCTGGCTCGCCCATCACGGCCGCTGGCCCGTCGGAGAGGAGTGGCTGTACCAGTCGTGGGCCGCGTCGTACCTCCCTCTCACGGCCCTGTTGCGGCGACTGTCCGACGAAGGCCGCTCCCATCTCCTGACTCTGGGGATCACCCCGGTCCTCGCTGCACAACTCGATGATCCGCACTGCCTGACGGGCATGCATCACTGGCTGGGGAATTGGCAGATCCGAGCTCACGAAGCTGCCGGAATGCCCGATGACGCACACCGCGCTCTCGGCGCCCGGGAGCACCGCGCCTCCGCCGACGCCCTCACCGATTTCGAACTGCGGTGGCGGCACGGTGGCTCGCCCGTCCTACACGATCTCCTCGATCGGGAAGCCTTCGAGCTTCTCGGCGGCCCCCTCGCGCACCCGTTCCAGCCGCTGCTCGACCCACGACTGCGCGAGTTCTCCTTGAAGGAGGGACTCGCCGACGCGAAGAACAGGTGGAACACCACACCCACGGGCATCTGGGGTCCCGAATGCGCCTACACCCCGGGCATGGAGATCGGCTACGCCGAGGCGGGGGTCACCCACTTCATGGTCGACGGTCCCGCCCTGCGCGGGGACACCTCCCTCGGCCGGCCGGTCCGAGACTCCGACGTGGTCGCATTCGGCCGCGACCTGCAGGTCAGTTATCGGGTGTGGTCGCCGAAGTCGGGTTACCCCGGCCATGGCGCCTACCGGGACTTCCACACCTACGACCATGCCACCGGACTGAAGCCCGCCAGGGTCACCGGCCGCACGGTGGACTCGGCGGACAAGGCGCCGTACGACCCGGAACTGGCGTCCGCCGCCGTCGACCGGCACGTCGCCGACTTCGTTTCCACGGTCCGCAGGCGACTGCGCGGAGAGGCCGAGCGAATCGGGCGCCCAGCGGTCGTCGTCGCGGCCTTCGATACCGAATTGTTCGGGCACTGGTGGCACGAAGGCCCCGAGTGGCTCGAGAAGGTGCTGCGCGCTCTCCCCGAGGCGGGAATCCGGGTCGGCACCCTCGAGGACGCCCGCACCCAGGGATATGTCGGTGCGCCGGTCCCCCTGGAGAACTCGTCGTGGGGGTCCGGCAAGGACTGGCGGGTGTGGGCGGGCGAGAAGGTGTCCGATCTGGTGGCACTCAACTCCGAGGTGGTCGCGGCCGCACTGGACACGGTCGACAAAGCCCGTAGCCTCGGGTCTGCACCCGGAAGACCCGAACTCCGCAACCGCGTCAACGATCAGATTCTGCGAGAGGCACTCATGACGGTGTCGAGCGACTGGGCATTCATGGTCAGCAAGGACTCTGCGGCGGAGTATGCGCGCGACCGGGCACACAAGCACGCGCACGCGATGCGCGAGATCGCGGCCGCGGTGGCTGCGGGCAACGACGCGTCGGCGGCGCGCCTCGCGGCCGGATGGAACGCTGCCGACGGCCTGTTCCCCGGCCTCGACGCCCGGCGCCTGCCTGTCCGTTCCGCAGCATCGGCGGTCGGCGTCTCGGGAGTGGCCTCGTGAAAATCCTCATCGTGTCGTGGGAGTACCCGCCCGTGGTCGTGGGCGGCCTCGGCCGCCACGTGCACCACCTCGCGACCGCTCTTGCCGCCGCCGGCCACGAGGTGGTGGTGCTGTCGCGGCGGCCGTCGGGAACCGATGCGTCCACACACCCCACCGTCACCCACATCGAAGAAGGCGTACTCGTCGTCGCCGTCGCGGAAGATCCGCCGCATTTCGTGTTCGGCGAGGACATGCTGGCGTGGACACTCGCGATGGGGCATGCCATGGTGCGGGCCGGCGTCGCCCTGCACAAGCCCGGTGTCGGAGAAGGCTGGCAGCCCGACGTGGTGCATGCCCACGACTGGCTGGTGGCACATCCGGCCATCGCACTCGCCGAATTCTACGATGTCCCTTTGGTATCCACGTTGCACGCCACCGAAGCCGGCCGCCACAGCGGCTGGGTGTCGGGCCGCATCAACCGTCAGGTGCATTCGGTCGAATGGTGGCTGGCCAACGATTCCGATGCGCTCATCACCTGCTCAGCATCGATGCAGGATGAGGTGACCACCCTCTACGGGCCGCAACTCCCGCCGATCACTGTGATACGCAACGGGATCGACGTGACCACGTGGAATTTCCGTCGACGCGCGCCGCGATCGGGTCCACCCAAACTGTTGTTCGTCGGCCGCCTCGAGTACGAGAAGGGGGTGCAGGATGCGATCGCCGCGCTTCCCCGTATCCGCCGGAGTCACCCGGGGACCACACTGTCGATCGCGGGTGAGGGCACCCAGTTCACCTGGCTCTATCAGCAGGCCCGCACTCACCGCGTTGCCCGCGCCGTCAACTTCCTCGGCAATCTCGACCACTCCGAACTGCTGAGCTGGCTGCACGGCGCCGATGCCATCGTGCTCCCCAGCCGTTACGAGCCGTTCGGCATCATCGCGCTCGAGGCTGCCGCCTCCGGAACTCCGCTGGTGACGTCTACCGCCGGCGGTCTCGGCGAGGCGGTCGTCGACGGAGTGACCGGCATGTCTTTCCTCCCCGGCGATGTCACGGGACTCACCTCCGCGGTTCGGGAGGTTCTCGACGATCCGGCGGCGGCGCAGCAACGAGCAGTGGCCGCCCGCGACCGCCTCACCGCGGATTTCGACTGGCGCACAGTGGCCGAGGACACGGCGCACGTGTACGCCGGCGCCAAACGCCGCGTGCGACATCCCTTGGCGCGCCCGGTTATTCCCGAGCGCCCCCTGCCCGGACGCTGAGCCGCGGGGCGAATGTACCGCCGGACGCCTCCAGCGCGCCGAACGGTACATTCGCCTCACTCACGGACACGGCGAATCCGGATCGGACCGCGCACCGAGTCCGGATCCACCACCGCACCCCGCTGGGTGATCTCGACTTCCCCTGCCGCGACAAGGCGTCGGGCGGCCTGGCGCACCGGCTCCATGAGAGGTCGCCACTCGTCGGGGGCGATCGCGCGGGCCACATCCGACGGGCAGATACTCGAATCCGCCGCCCGCGCATACAGCAGCTCGCGGATACGATCCTCGAGTTCGCGGTCCGAGACGCCCATGGGTCGACTATGCCACCCGGCTCAGCCCTCCCGGGCCGCCTTCTTGCGGGCAATGTCCTCGAGTGCGGCGATGTACTTGGCCCGCTCCTCGGCGCCGGCCTCCCACTCGGCCCTGCGATTCTTCACGGCCTTCGCGGGCGATCCCACTGCGATGCTGAAATCAGGGATGTCGCCCTTGACGACGGCGTGGGCGCCGAGCACGCAACCGCGTCCCACCCGGGTGTTGCGGAGCACCGTGACCTTCGCAGCCACCCAGGTATCGGGACCGATGCGTACCGGGCCCTTCACGATGCCCTGATCCTTGATGGGCACGTTGATGTCGTCCATGCGGTGATCGAAGTCGGTGATGTAGCACCAGTCGGCGACGAGCGTGGACGCTCCGATCTCGATGTCGAGGTACGTATTGACCACGTTGTCCTTGCCGAACACCACCTTGTCGCCGATGCGCAGCGACCCCTCGTGGCACCGGATCGCGTTGCCGTCACCGATGTGGACCCAGCGACCGATCTCGAGGCGGGACAGATCCGGAGTCGAGTGGATCTCCACGCGCTTGCCGAGGAACACCATGCCCCGCAGGATCACGTGCGGGTTGGCGAGCTTGAACTTGGCCAGCCGGTAGTACCGCACCAGGTACCACGGGGTGTACGCCTTGTTCGCCAGCACCCAGCGCAGCGAGTCGAGGGTCAGGAAGCGGGCCTGCTCGCTGTCCTTCCGCCGGGATCCCTTCCACCTCGTACGCAACGGTGCGCCCCACATGCTCGTCATAGCCCGTCAGCCTACGTTCACCCGCCGGAGCCGTGCGCGGGTGTGTCCGGACACCGACACCGTTCGGGGTGTGCCGATCGTGCGTGCCTCGGCGGGATAGTCTCTGGGCCGAGCGTTTGTCGAAAACTGAGGAGATGTAATGCGGCGGGTCCTACGTTCGTCAGTACTGGCGCTGGCGACGATCTCGGCTGTCGTCCTCAGCGGCTGCGGGGGCGGGGCGCACGTCGACGACATCTTCTCCGCGGGTGGGTGGCCGGGGATGCATGCGGACGCCCGCAACAGTGACACCAGTCCGGTGACCGGGTCGCGCGACATCGCACTCGCGTGGTCGCGGCCCCTCGGTGGGCCGGTGGCGAACTACGCATCCGTGGCGGCAAGCGGCCAGATCTTCCTCACCGCTCGCACCGAGAAGGGGTGCAATCTCTTCTCCTTCCAGATGGAGAGCGGCCGCAAACGCTGGTGCCGCCAGCTTGCCCCCGGAGTCGTGGCGTCCACCCCGGTGGTCGACGGCGCCGCCAATGTCTACGTGGGCGAGAACGGGGCCATGAACTCGTTCAACGAACACGGCCAGTTACGTTGGCGCACACCGGTGGTCGGAACGCCGCTGTCGGCACAATTCACGGGCGACGGCAACCTCCTGTTCATCACCCAGCTCGGGCAGATCAGCGTGCTGGATCCGCAAACCGGGCAGAAAGTGGTGGCGTCGTACGACCTCATCCCACCGCCGTCCGTCGCCGACGGCGCGAACGTGAACATCCTTCCCGACGACAAGGGCCTCAGCGGCTGCTTCTTCGGCTCCCCCGACTGCCCGGTGGCCAACATGCCGGCCATCGACCTGGCGTCCGGCACGTTCTACTTCACGTTCTATGCGCCCGGCGCGACCGAGGCGGACCTCGTCGCGATGAAATACTCCGGCGGCGACAATCCCACGATCAGCCAGGAGTGGTCCAGCGACACCCTGCCGGGGGGCAGCGCATCGAGTCCCGATCTGTCGGCTGACGGTTCCGTCGTGTACATCAACGACAACTGGGGCACGGTGTGGGCGATCGACGCTGCGACCGGTGGTCCGAAGTGGAGTTACGACATCGGGTACGCCGCAGCGGGTAGCCCGTCGACGTCCGCGGACGGTCTGATCATTCCCGCGGGTGGACTCGACGGCCATCTCCTTGCACTGCAGGACAAGGGCGACCACGCAGAACTCGCCTGGGAGCGCAGGGATCTACGGCATTGGGGAGTCCCCGCCCAGACGGCCGGATCCACCGGCTACTCGGTGGTCCGCGAGGGTGTGGACGGACTGGCGATGCTCACGTTCGACACCTCCACCGGCGAAACGCTCGATCAGGACACCTTGCCGGGAGCCAAGGGATTCACGGTCGGCACGTCTATCGGCCCTGAGGGTGAAGTCCTCACTCCGACGCTGCTCGGTGAGCTGTTCGTCCTCCGCTGACCCCGTGAGTACTTGTTAACATCCCGTAGTTGACAAGTACTCACGGGGCGGAGCGCAGATGAAGGCGACGCCCGATCGGCCGATCCGCGTGATCACCACACTGAGCGAACGGCTTCCGCGGAGCTTCAACTTGGGACGCAGCACGGCCGGATCGACGTCGACGCCGCGCACGAGGATCTCCGCCGCACCGCAGTCGTGGCGGGCGAGCTCCTGCCGCAGCGACTTCTCCGAATATTTCACCTGCTCGAGAATCCGAAAGCCCCGCACGCCCGCGGGAACCGAATCGCCCGTGAGATAAGCGATCCGAGGATCGAGTTGCCACAGTCCGTGCCGGGCGGCGTAGTGCCGCACCAAACCCGCCCGGACCACAGCGCCGTCAGGATCGACGATCCACTCCCCCGGCGCGCGTTCGGGGATGTCGTCGTCCTCGGCGTCCGTCACCGTCCACACCGCGCCTCCGGAGTCGAGGACGCTTGCCCGGCGAGTGACTCCGGCGCCCGACAGTCCGGCCGACCACAGGCACGCCTCACGGACGCCACCGTCGAGGGACACGACCTCGACCTCGCCTTCCCAGTCGAGCCGATCGAAATCGAGGCCGGGAGCGCACTTCACCGCGAGATCACGGCCTCGGTACGCGTCGATGAGGTCGGGTAGTGGCGGCTCGAGAGCAGCGGGATCATGTGTGCGCCTGCCACCCGACCGCCGCGCCGGATCTGCGAGCACGACGGTGTCGCGGGTACACGGCACCAATGCGTCTGCGCGCACGATCGCCGCAGCGGGAACATTGTGCCGGGCCATGAGCAGCCGGACGGGATCGATGTCGCTGCCGACCACCGTATTGGCCGTCCCGATGACAGCTGCGAGTTCCGCACCGATCGAGCAGGTGACGTCGTGAACGTTCCGCTCTGCCAGGCGCGTCGCGCGGTGAGCTGCCACGGCACGCGGAGTCGCCTGTTGCAGTGCATCATCGGTGAAGAGCCAGTGCTCGCTGCCGGGCAACTTGACCGAGGCCTTGCGCCGCAACAGCACCGTCTCCACCAGCATGGCCACCCGAGAGCCGAAACGCGAACGCGCCTGGCCGATATCGGCCAGGCGCGTCGACGTGGTCAGCGCAAGTTCGTCTACCTCGGCGAGAGCTGCTGCGCCTGCAGCACTCTGCAGGAACTCCACGTCTTCGGGAGTGAACGCATAGCCCAATTCAGTTGCCGGGCTTCACGCCGGTGATCATGACGTTGTAGAAGAAGCCGCGCGGCACCACATGGCGGAGGATCTTCTCGTCGACCCAGCTGAGCGTCTTCCATCCGGTGAACGCGAAACGGCCCCAGCCCCAGCCCAACTTCTCCGGCGGAACAGCGGCCTCGAAGGTGCGGACGGGCCACCCGAGCAGGGCGGCTGCGAACTCCTCGGTGGCGGCGTGCACCTGCGCGGCGCCCGCGGACTCGGCGATCTTCTCGAGATCACTCGGATCGAACGTGTGGAGATCGACGACGGCTTCCAGTGCCGCAGCGCGGGATGATTCGTCCAGCTCCGCCTGCGGGCGACGCCAATCGGCAAGGAAGGGCAGCTTGGTGACACGCGTCGTGGTCTCCCACGTGACGCGGCCGAGCCAGCGGGCGTAGAAGTTGCCGATGGTGGTGGGCTCGCCGGCGAACACGAAGCGCCCACCGGGCTTCAGCACCCGCAGTACCTCGCGGAGCGACTGCTCCACATCCGGGATGTGATGTAGCACAGCGTGCCCGACCACGAGGTCGAACGTGTTGTCGTCGTACGGAATCGTTTCGGCGTCGGCGACACGACCGTCGACGGGCAACCCGAGACCCTCGGCGTTGCGCAATGCCACCTTGACCATGCCTGGCGAGAGGTCGGTCACCGAACCGGTCTTCGCGACCCCGCCCTGCATCAGATTGAGAAGGAAGAAGCCGGTACCGCAGCCCAGTTCGAGCGCCCGCTCGTACGGAAGGGGCTGATCTCCCGCGACGGCGTCGAAGCGACCCCGCGCATAGTCGATGCACCGCTCGTCGTACGAGATGGACCACTTCTCGTCGTACGTCTCGGCTTCCCAGTCGTGGTAGAGCACCTGGGCGAGTTTGGTGTCCTTCAGCGCCGCCTCGACCTCTTCGGCGGTGGCGTGCGGATGAGGAGCGGGGTCGTCGTGGGCGCTAGCAGTCATGCGGCAAATCCTACTCGCTGGTAAGAGTGAACAGGTTCTAGTTTTCCCGGGCTCAGACTACTCGCCGGTGAACTGAGCCTTACCGGGGCCGTTCTCGATGAACGATTCCATCCCGATCGTGCGGTCCTGGGTGGCGAACAGGGACGCGAACAGCTGGCGCTCGACCGCCAGTCCGCTGTGCAGGTCGACGTCCAATCCCTGGTCGATGGCAGCTTTCGCCGCGGCCAGCGCGCGGCCGGCGCCCTTCGTGAACTGGGACGCCCATCGTCGAGCTGCCTCGTACACGTCGTCGGGCGCCACCACCTCGTCGACCAGACCGATCGCCAGCGCCTCGTCGGCGTTGACGAAGCGCCCGGTGAACACCAGGTCTTTCGCTTTCGAGGGACCGATCAGCCGAGCGAGACGCTGAGTGCCGCCGCCACCGGGAATGATGCCGAGAAGGATCTCGGGGACACCGAGCTTGGCGTTGTCGCCGGCGATCCGCCGGTCCGCCGAGAGTGCGACCTCGAGGCCGCCGCCGAGCGCGTACCCCGTGATCGCGGCGACGGTCGGCTTGGGAATCTCCGAGACCGCGGCCAGGTCCGATTGCAGATCGGTGATGACATCCGCCATCTGGCCGAAGCTCATCTCGGCCATTTCCTTGACGTCGGCGCCTGCGGCGAACACCTTCTCTCCGCCGTACACGATCACTGCCTTGACGTCGGGATGCACCGTCGCTTCCCGTGCGGCGGCCCGCAACTCCTGTTGCACCTGCCGATTCAGTGCATTCATCGGGGGACGCGCGAGTCGAATGGTGCCGATGCCTTCGGAAACCTCGAGAGTGACGAATTCAGCCATGAGGCAAGAGGCTACTTGCTCCGCTCGGCCGACTCGGCGCGACCCGGCGGTGTCCGCTTCCGTCCCCGCACCGACCACGGGTGCGGGCCTGCCTCGTAATAACCGTCCTGCCCGGGAAACTCGACCCGAATCGTTTCCTCGTCCGTGATGAGAGTCGGCAGGATCACCGGGATCTCCGGCTCCGCGGCGAGGACCTCTGCCACCGAATCGAAGTTCTGCAATGCCGTCAGCTGACTCCACGTGGGTGGGAGCAGGACGCTGCCGCCCCCCTTCCATGCGTCCAGGGCCGCCGCGGGGCTCAGCCACGTCACTTCCTCGGCTTCGGACGTGGCTCCGTCCGCGATCTGCCCGTCGGGAGCTGCCGCGACGAAGAACCGGGTGTCGTAACGCCGCCCTTCGCCGATCGGCGTGATCCAGTTCGCCCAGGGGCGCAGGAGGTCGGCTCTGAGCACGAGTTCCTCGCGCGCCAGGAAGTCACCGAAGGAAAGTTCACGTCGTTCGAGCGCAATGCGCGCCTGCGCGTAGTGCGACGTGTCGGCCACTACCGTGTCCGTGCTTCCGCCCGCGAGCAGCACGCCACATTCCTCGAACGTTTCACGTACCGCCGCGCACACCAGAGCCTTCGCCCGGGCGGGGTCGGTGGAGAAGCGTTCGGCCCACCACTCGACGGGAGGTCCGGCCCACTGCACGTCCGCCACGGCATCCGACGGGTCGACACCGCCTCCCGGAAACACCGTCATACCTCCGGCGAACGCCATGCCCTTGACGCGGCGCAGGAGGAATACCTCGATGCCGCCCCCCGCGAGTTCCGGTGTTGCATCCCTGATCAGGATGACCGTCGACGCGTCCTTCGGTGACACGTCGACTGCCGCCCGTTCTTGCTTCGAGACCATGATCTTGGAACCTACGCCTCCGGTGATGTGCGTCGCACCGGCACCCCACTGGAACAGGTGCCCGTTTCGACCCTCACGCCCGGTGGGCGCCCGGGATCCGGCTGCGCCGCGCGAAGTACCGTCCATCGACCTTGTCGAGGCTGATGGACTGGCTGAAGGCCTCACTGAGGTTCTCCGACGTGATCACGTCGTCGAGCAGCCCCTGCGACACCACCCGGCCCTCGTTCAGGAGCAGCGCGTGGGTGAAGCCGGGTGGGATCTCCTCGACGTGGTGGGTGATGAGAACGGTTGCGGGAGCGTCGGGATCTGCAGCCAGGTCGGTCAGTCGCGCGACGAGTTCCTCTCGCCCGCCGAGGTCGAGTCCGGCGGCGGGTTCGTCGAGGAGGAGAAGTTCGGGGTCGGTCATCAGTGCACGGGCGATGAGCACGCGCTTGCGCTCCCCCTCGGACAGGGTGCCGTAGCTGCGATGGGCCAGGTGCTCGGCCCCGAGACTTTCCAGCATCTCGACCGCCCGCTCGGTATCCATGTCTTCGTACCGCTCCCGCCAGCGACCGAGTACGGCGTAGCCGGCGGACACGACGAGATCGCTCACCACCTCCTCGGCAGGCACCCGGTTCGCCAGCGCCGACGACGACAGCCCGATCCGCGGTCGTAGCTCGTTGATGTCGACTCGCCCGAGCCGCTCCCCCAGAAGGTGGGCGCTACCGCTCGTCGGATGCAATTCGGCAGCCGCGATGCGGAGCAACGAGGTCTTGCCGGCTCCGTTCGGGCCGAGGACCACCCATCGCTCGTCGAGCTCCACTTTCCAGGACACCGGCCCCACGAGAGTGTTACCCCCGCGCCGGAGGAGGACGTCGTCGAAATCGATGAGGAGATCAGGATCAGGTTGATGCACGGATCCATCTTCCCGCACATCTTCGGCGCATTCGCGGCAGGATCAGTTACGTGTCGTCTCACATCGATTCACGTGCCGGCGAGAGAGCGTCGTTCCCGCCGAGCCTGCGCCTGCCCGGATCGCCGTTTCCCCTGGGAGCACACGTGCGAGGCACCGGCACCCAGTTCTCGGTCCACGCTCCGGACGCGGAGCTGGTACAGGTGTGCCTGATTTCTCCGGACGGTGCGGAGACACGAATCGACCTCGTGCAGCGGACCTACGGAATCTGGCACGGGGTGGTCGACGGCGTCGGTCCCGGCCAGCGCTACGGCTACCGGGTGCACGGAGAGTGGAATCCCCGCGCGGGAGTCCGGATGAACCCGGCCAAACTCCTCGTCGACCCGTGGGCGAAACGCATTACCGGCGGGATCGGCGACCACCGTGCCCTGATCTCGCATGCCGGAGACCCGTTCAGCGAACCTTCGCAGCTCGACAGCCTCGGCCACGCGCCGCTGTCCGTGGTCACGCCCGCCGCCCCCCGGACCACCGGTCCCAGGATCGAAAGGCCCTGGGAGGAAACCGTCCTCTACGAACTGCACGTCGGCGCGTACACCGCCCGACATCGGGGCGTCCCTCCCCAGTACCGCGGCACGTATCTGGGGCTGGCGGAGCCCGCCGTCATCGGTCATCTCGTTCGACTCGGGGTGACCGCGGTCGAGCTACTTCCGGTACATGCACACCTGACCGAACAGACGGTGCGTGAACGGGGAATGCGTAACCACTGGGGCTATTCGACAGCGTCGTTCTTCGCGCCCCATCCCGGTTACGCGGCCGTGGAGGGCGAGGAGATCGCCGAATTCCACACCATGGTCGACGCCCTGCACGCTGCCGGAATCGAGGTGATCCTCGACGTCGTCTACAACCACACGTGCGAAGAGGGCGTCGACGGGATCAGCCTCAGCTGGCGTGGTCTCGACGCCCCGGGCTACTACCTTCTCGATGCCGACGGCCGCGACGTCGACCTCACGGGATGCGGCAACACGGTGGACGCGCACTCCCCCATCGTCGTCCGGATGATCTGCGACAGCCTTCGGTACTGGGCACACGACATGGGGGTCGACGGCTTTCGTTTCGACCTGGCCTCCGCCCTCGGCCGACCCGGAGGAGGCCGATTCGACTCTCGCGCTTCGGTGTTTTCCGCCATCACCGCGGATCCTGTTCTGTCCCGCTGCAAACTCATCGCCGAACCCTGGGACGCCACGTCCGATGGTTACCGGGTCGGGCACTTCGGCGCCCAGTGGTCGGAGTGGAACGACCGATACCGCGATACTGTCCGCCGCTTCTGGAATGGCAACACCGGCGTTCGCGAATTGGCCTCCAGAGTGGCCGGCTCGGAGGACCTGTTCCACAGTCGCCGGCCCTGGGCCTCCATCAACTTCGTGACCGCACACGACGGCTTCACCGCGGCGGACCTCGTCGCGTACCGGCGCAAGCACAACGAAGCGAACGGGGAGGACAACCGGGACGGCGCCGACCACAACGAGTCCGTCAACCACGGCGTGGAAGGCCCCACCGACGACCCGTCGATCACCGACGCCCGCAAGCGTCATGTCCGCGCTCTGCTGGCCACCCTCGCCCTCTCCACGGGCACCCCGATGTTCACGGCAGGCGACGAATTCGGCCATTCGCTGGGCGGGAACAACAACGCGTACTGTGTCCCCGCCGACACTGCGCGCGAGGATTCCTGGGCGCTCGACTGGAGCACCGGTGACCGGACGCTCACCGCGTTCGTCACGCGCGCTCTCGATCTGCGCCGTGCGTCCCCCGCACTGCGGCAACCGGAATTCTTCGAAGGACGGCATACTCCCACCGGTCACCCGGACCTCGTGTGGTTCGGCGCCGACGGTGCGGAGATGGACGACGATGCGTGGCACGACGACTCACGCCGCACGCTGCAGGCATGGATCGACGGGTCCGACATCCGGTCCCACACCGAGGACGGATTTCAGCTCACCGACGACAACTGGCTCCTCGTCTTCCACTCCGGCGGACCGGTCGAGGTGGCATTGGGCAGCCCCGACTGGTTCTACGGAATCCTGCTCGCCGAATTCGATTCCAACTCCCCTGACGGCGCGCCGGAACCGGGTGGCCCCATTTCGGGAGACTCGACGATCAGACTGTCCGGACCCGGGCTGCTCGTCTTCCGAGCGGTCGGATAGAGACCGCCGGCGCGCATCATCAACTGGATCAGCGGACCGATCCCCAGCGCGTAGACCACGGTCCCCACTCCCACGGTGCCGCCGAGCAGCCACCCGGTCACCAGCACCGCAACTTCGATCGACGTCCGAATGAGGCGCACGGACAATCCGCTTCGTCGTACCAGACCGGTCATCAGTCCGTCCCGCGGTCCCGTACCCATACCGGCGCCGATGTACAGCACGGTCGCCAGAGCGTTGAGCACGACACCACCGACCATCATCGCCACCTGCACGGCCGGCGACCCGACGGGCCGGAGAAACACCAGTGACGTGTCCACGGACACCGCAATGACCACAACGTTGGCGATCGTGCCGAAACCCGGCTTCTGACGCAGCGGAATCCAGAGCAGCAGAACACCGGCACCGGTGAGGGCGGTCACGGCGCCGAAACTGAGCGACGTGCGGCCCGCGACGCCTTGATGAAATACATCCCACGGATCGAGGCCGAGGCCGGCTGTAATCATCATGGCCATCGAGAAGCCGTACAACCAGAGTCCGGCGAAAAGCGTGATCACGCGTCGAGCGAGCATGGGGGCCAGTGTTCCCCGATTGTTCCCGGCGCCCCATAGCCAAGCCGCGGGCACTGGACCCGCCGCGCCTCACAGGGCGGCGATCACCGTCACGGATCCGGGAGCCACCTCGGTGAAACCGGCATCGCGCACCGCGACCGCATGCCCCGCGGACTCGAGCTCGCGCAACGCCGTCCACCTCGCCGCATCGGCGTCACGGACGGCGCAGCGGTAACCCGTATCCGCCCAGTGCCTCGCATCTTCGACGCTCATCGCTCCCGCGAGCAGCATCGACGCGTGGCCCACTTGTGCAGCGGCCTTCCCGACGGTCATGTCCAGGGTCGAGTCGATCCACAGCACGGGTGTCCCGTCGGGCGCCGGGCCGGGGTCGTCGTGCTCGAGGTCGGTTCCGCCGATCTGCAGCTTCTTGATGCGCGGGTCGAGCGCACCGACCGCGACGGGGACGAGTGCCCGCGCCTCGGCGCCGTCGACCTCCACGGTGATGCCGTCCACCTCCTGCGCGGCGCGCCACTGCGCACCGCGAGCCCGGCGCGACACCTTGCGGATGCGAGACCCCACCCACGCGAGGTAGTCGGAGCGCCAGGGGCCCGGTTGCCCGTCCGCATCGACGCCGACCCGTGGGTCGAGGCACAGCGCCACCGACGCCGTCGCGGCCGCCGCCAGCACCGCACTACGCGCAGGCGGGTTCGACTTCGGGATGTGTAAAACGATCGGCATCGCGAGGACCAGGGCAGCATCCTCGGGATCGGGTCGTCCACCGTAACCGGCCGCGAGGACCGCGTGGCGTGCCTCCCACAGCGCGGCGTCGCCGGCGATCGCGGCTGCACACGGTTCCGTCACGACAGGGGAACTCGTCTCACCACGCCGTCCACGGCGTCGGCGGCTTCGACCTCGTCCCGAGTGACGCCGAGGATGAACAGTACGGCGTCGAGGAAGGGATGCGAGAGCGCCGTGTCGGCGACCTCACGTAACGCCGGCTTCGCGTTGAAGGCGATACCGAGACCGGCGGCATTGAGCATGTCGATGTCGTTGGCGCCGTCACCGACCGCGACCGTCTGCTCCATCGGCACGCCCACCTGGGCAGCGAACTTACGCAGCGCCGTCGCCTTGGCGGCCCGGTCGACGATGTCGCCCACGACTCGTCCGGTGAGCTTGCCGTCCACAATTTCGAGAGTATTGGCTTGAACGAAGTCGAGCTCCAGTTCGTGAGCGAGCCCCTCGATCACCTGACGGAAGCCACCCGACACCACCCCGCAGTGGAATCCGAGGCGTCGCAACGTGCGAATGGTGGTCCGGGCACCCGGCGTCAGTTCGAGGCCCTCGGCGACGTCGTCGATCACGGAGGCGTCGAGACCGGCGAGCGTCGCGACCCGCTGGTGCAGCGACTCCGTGAAGTCGATCTCGCCGCGCATCGCCGATTCGGTGACCGCACGGACTTCGTCCTCGACCCCGGCTCGCGCTGCGAGCATCTCGATGACCTCGCCTTGGACCAAGGTCGAGTCGACGTCGAAGACGATGAGCCGCTTGGCCCGGCGCGCAAGACCACCCCGCTCGACCGCGATGTCGACGCTTTCCGCCACAGCAACCTCGGCCAGCACCGTGCGCAGCCGCTTGTCCACCGCCGCCGTCGCGGGAGCACTGACGAGGAGTTCGAGACCGGTCACCGGATAATCGGCGACGCCCCGGATGGAGTCGATGTTGACACTCAGCTTCGCCATCTCACGCGCGACCGATCGCAGGGCCCGCGCGGACACCGGAGAACCGAGAATGACCACCGCGTGCGTGGACAGCGACTGCCGGCCGGGGTCCGCCCCGATCTCGACATCCACCGACATCCCGACGGTGGCCATCGCCTCCTCCAGTTCCTCCTGGAGGGCTTCCCCGTCCTCCGGGCACGCCACGAGCACGCCGAGGGTCAGGCGGCCACGGATCACCACCTGTTCCACATCGAGCAGGCTCACGTCGTGGCGGGAGAGCGCCGCGAAGAGCACCGATGTGACACCGGGGCGGTCGGGCCCCGTGACGGTCACCAGGACAGTCGTGTCAGCTGCGCCCACTACGAACTCCGTTCGTGTTACTCACGCTGGAAAGAACTCCGTTCGTCTCACGTGCGCAGAAGCACGGAAGGTCGTCGTGCTCGCGCAGCTTGTCCGGCACCCATTGTGCCAAGGGAAAGGCCCCGCCCGATGGTGGGGCGGGGCCTTTCGGCAACGATCTGTATCAGCGGCCGGAGTCGGTGCCGGGCTCGCCTTCACCGCTCACGGTGAGCGGTGCGTGGCGTTCCTCCTCCAGGACCGTGCTGGCGTGCTTGCCGCCGTGCCCGGGTCCGACGTGCGCTTCTGCCTTCATCCGCTCCACCATGTGCGGGTAGTGCAGCTCGAACGCAGGACGCTCGGAGCGGATGCGCGGCAGTTCCGTGAAGTTGTGACGGGGCGGCGGGCAGGTGGTGGCCCACTCGAGCGAGTTGCCGTAACCCCACGGGTCGTCGACGGTGACGACCTCGCCGTACCGGTAGCTCTTGAAGACGTTCCAGATGAACGGGAGCGTCGAGGCACCGAGGACGAAGGCGAAGATGGTCGAGAACGAGTTCAGCATGGTGAACCCGTCGGACGGCAGGTAGTCCGCGTACCGGCGCGGCATACCTTCGGCTCCCAGCCAGTGCTGCACGAGGAAGGTGCCGTGGAAGCCGATGAACGTGGTCCAGAAGTGCCACTTGCCGAGGCGTTCGTCCATCATCCGCCCGGTCATCTTCGGGAACCAGAAGTAGATACCGGCGTAGGTGGCGAACACGACCGTGCCGAAGACCACGTAGTGGAAGTGGGCGACCACGAAGTAGCTGTCGGTGACGTGGAAGTCGAGCGGCGGGCTGGCCAGGATGACGCCGGAGAGGCCACCGAAGAGGAAGGTGATCAGGAAGCCGACCGAGAACAGCATCGGCGACTCGAAGGTCAATTGCCCCTTCCACATGGTGCCGATCCAGTTGAAGATCTTCACACCCGTCGGCACCGCGATCAGGAAGGTCATGAACGAGAAGTACGGCAGCAGCACCGCGCCCGTGGCGTACATGTGGTGCGCCCACACGGCGATCGACAGGGCAGCAATCGCGATCGTCGCGTACACCAGACCGCTGTAGCCGAAGATCGGCTTACGGCTGAAGACCGGGAAGATTTCCGAGACGATGCCGAAGAACGGCAGCGCGATGATGTACACCTCGGGGTGACCGAAGAACCAGAACAGGTGCTGCCACAGCAGAACCCCGCCGGTAGCCGGATCGAAGATGTGGCCGCCGAGGTGACGGTCGACGAACAGACCCAGCAGCGCGGCCGTCAGCAGCGGGAACGCCAGCAGGATCAGGATGCTGGTGATGAAGATGTTCCAGGTGAAGATCGGCATACGGAACATGGTCATACCGGGGGCGCGCAGGCAGATCACCGTGGTGATCATGTTGACGCCACCGAGGATGGTGCCGAGGCCACCGACCGCGAGGCCCATGATCCACAGGTCGGCACCGACACCCGGGGAGTGCAGGGCACTGGTGAGCGGCGTGTACGCCGTCCAGCCGAAGTCGGCCGCGCCGCCCGGAGTGATGAAGCCTGCGGTCGCGATGATGGCGCCGAACAGGTACAGCCAGTAGCTGAAGGCGTTCAGACGCGGGAAGGCAACGTCGGGTGCGCCGATCTGCAGCGGCAGGATGTAGTTGGCGAAGCCGAAGACGATCGGGGTCGCGTACAGCAGCAGCATGATCGTGCCGTGCATGGTGAACAGCTGGTTGAACTGCTCGTTCGACAAGAACTGCATACCGGGCACAGCGAGCTCGGCACGCATCATCAGGGCCATCAGACCGCCGATGAGGAAGAAGATGATCGAGGTCGTCAAATACATGATCCCGAGCACCTTGGGGTCGGTGGTCGTGATCATTTTGAAGATGAACGAGCCCTTGGGTCCCTGCCGCGGCGGGTAAGGCCTGGCTGCAGCTATCGCGGGGACTGGCTGGGGCGCTACGGCAGTCACTGATCCTCCTGAATGCGCGTCCGTCCCCGGGCTGCGAGGCGAACGGTCTCTGGCTTGCGCTCATCGAATCGTAGACGGTGCCCCGAGCGGCCTCGGACTCGGTCCTACCTCCTGTCGTACTTACCCCGGCTCAGCGCCCACGGGGGTATCGCCGACCAGCGGATTGTCGGCAGGAGCGTGCTCTTTCTCACCCGAGACGGCGTGTCGCGGATGTCGGCGGGAGAGGCGGGGAGACCACCCGGATTCGGACTTCTCCGGTGCTAAGGTATCGCTCACCTAACTTCTACCAGGAGCTCCACGTGAACATTCTTTCCCGACGCCGCGCCCTGGCCGCCGTCGTCGCTTTCGCGGCCGCGGTCGCCGTCACGTCCTGTTCCAGCAGCGACGACGCGTCCTCCACGGCCGACGCCGCCGCATCGGCGCAGTTCCCCCGCACGGTCGAACACTTCCGCGGCAACACCGAGATTCCCGCGGCACCGCAGCGGGTCGTGGCCCTCGACAACAGCTTCACCGATGCCGTACTCCTCCTCGAGACGCCGCTCGTCGGGTATGTCGACTACCGGGACCCCGGGCTGCCCGACTACCTCGGCAGCACCCGCGACGAGTACGCAGCCGAAGCCGAATCGGTGGGCAAGGTGAGCACCGCGAGCCTCGAGAAGATCGCCGCACTGCAGCCGGACCTCATCATCTCGGCCGAGGTTCGCGACGGTAAGAACTACGAACAGCTGTCGGCCATTGCGCCGACCATCTTCACCGAGACGACCGGTCCCACGTGGAAGGAGAACATCCGTCTCGTCGGTCAGGCGCTCGGCAAGGAAGAACTCGCCAACGAGAAGATCGCCGCCTACGAGCAGCGCGCCGCGGCCGTCGGTTCCGCCATCAACACCAAGGCGTCGAACCCGGTGGTATCGGTGATCCGATTCGCCGGTGAACCCACCGCCCGCCTCTATCGCACCACCTCCTTCAGCGGCATCGTGCTCGAGGATGCGGGCATTGCCCGGCCCGCCAGCCAGGGACCGGACCCCGCCGACCCGACCAGCATCATGCAGTCGATCAGCCCGGAGTTGCTCAGCGAGGCCGACGGCAACGTCATCTTCGTCAGCACCTGGCAGGATCCGGCGGGAAAGAGCGCCGAAGCCGCCCGCCCCTTCCTCGAAAGCCCGCTGTGGCAGACCCTGCAGGGCCGCAAGGTCGACGTCGACGACGCCCGCTGGATGTCGCCCGTCAGCATCCAGGGCGCGCACCTGATTCTCGACGACCTGTCGGACACGTTCGAGGTCGACAAGCACAGCGGCTAACCTGAACGCGCCCGCTCACACAGGAAGTCGCCGCATTGTCCCTTCGCAGGTTTTCGACCGTCCGCCGCGCGTCCATCGGTCTCGTTGCCGGTGTCGCCGCCTTCGCTCTCGCCGGTTGCTCCCAACCGGCCGACGACGACCCCGCGTCCTCGATCGTCCGGACCACGACGAAGATTGCGGGCGCGGCGGTGGTCGGCATCGAGAGGGACACCACGACGGCGTGCCCGGAGCCGGCACCGGTCGACCCGGAGCTGTCGGGGTCGACGACGCATCGGGTGGTTCATACGACGGGCACGAGTGAGGTGCCCGCCGATCCGCAGCGAATCGTGGTGCTCGACAGTGCCGCGCTGGACGCGGTATGCGCACTCGGTCTGTGGGAACGCGTCGTCGGCGCCGCCACGAGCGGAGACGGCGACTCCCCACAGCCGGGGTACCTCGGCACGGGCATCTCCGAACTTCCGAGTGTCGGGCCGGCCGGCGCACCGGATGTCGCCCGGATCGCGCAGGCGGCGCCGGATGTGATCCTCGGTTCGAGTCCGGCCACCGGCGCACTGTACGGCGAACTCTCCTCCATCGCGCCCACCGTGTTCGTCGGTTCCGACCCCGTGTACTGGAAGACGCAGTTCCTCCTCGCGGGCAACGCCCTCGGCCGGGCCGATGCCGCCGCAGCCGCGCTCGAGCGATACCAGGCGGACGCGAAGCAACTCGGCATCGATATCGACGCCGCCCAAACCCAGGCTTCAGTCGTGCGTTTCGGCGCCGACAGTCTGGAGGTGGAGGGACCGGCGGCGTTCGCCGGTCAGGTACTCACCGACGCGGGAGTCCGCAGGCCCGCCTACCAGAACCTCGACGGTGCGGTGACCGAATCGATCGACGATGCCGAACTCGACCGCGCCGAAGGCGATCTCATCTACGCCGTCCTCGTCGGCAAGGACGGCACCGAGCATGCCGAGGAGGTCATGTCCGGGCAAGCGTGGGAAGACCTCGGGGCCGCCGCCGACAGTCGCGTGTTCGCCGTCGAGGGCGAGGTCTGGAACGGCAACGGCCTGGTGGCCGCGCGGGCTGTGCTGACGGATCTCCGGAACACCCTGAACGGATACGCCGGCTAGGAGGACTCGTGCCCGTCCCGGAGTTCGTGGCCGCACTGCGCAGGCATGTCGGACACGCGCCGCTGTGGTTGTCGGGAGTGAGCGTCGTCGTCCGCGATGACGACGGGCGGCTACTGCTGACCCGCCGCGCCGACAACGGCCGGTGGGCGGTGGTGTCGGGCGTTCTCGAACCCGGCGAGGAGCCCGGGCCCGCCGCGCTCCGGGAAGTACGCGAAGAGACCGGCGTCGACGCGGAACTGGTGCGTATCACCAGCGTCGATGTGACCGGACCCATCGCCTATCCCAACGGCGATGTCGCGCAGTACCTCGACGTGTGCTTCCTCGCGCGATACGTCGGCGGAGCCGCGGCGGTGTCCGACGACGAGAACCTCGAGGTGGCATGGTTTTCCCCGGAGGCAGTGCCGTCCGACCTCACCCCGTCTTCGCGACTGCGACTCGAGAAAGCGCTGCAGGACGTGCCCGAGGCGTGGTTCCAGCGCTGAACGCAGTTCGCCCAATGTCGCACCGGTGCAGTCGAACTGCGCCGGTGC
Source organism: Rhodococcus sp. MSC1_016 (assembly GCF_023667485.2). NCBI lineage: Bacteria > Bacillati > Actinomycetota > Actinomycetes > Mycobacteriales > Nocardiaceae > Rhodococcus > Rhodococcus sp. MSC1_016. The sequence continues at coordinate 1,500,846 of NZ_JAMOZI020000001.1, read as the reverse complement.
GGCATTGGGCGAAACTGTCCGGGCGTTAGAAATCCTGAGCGGGTCGCTCTAAAAATCCCGAGCGGGTCGCTCTAGAAGTCCCGAGCGGGTCGCTCTAAAAATCCCAGTCTTCGTCTTCGGTGTTGACGGCCTTACCGATGACGTAGGAGCTGCCGGAGCCGGAGAAGAAGTCGTGGTTCTCGTCGGCGTTGGGTGAGAGCGCGGACAGGATGGCCGGGTTGACGTCCGTCTCGTCCTTCGGGAAGAGCCCCTCATAGCCGAGGTTCATCAACGCTTTGTTGGCGTTGTACCGCAGGAACTTCTTGACGTCCTCGGTGAGACCGACCTCGTCGTAGAGGTCCTGGGTGTAGTCGACCTCGTTGTCGTAGAGCTCGAAGAGCAGCTCGAACGTGTAATTCTTCAGGTCGTCGCGCTCGGCCTCGGTGAGCTGCTCGAGACCCTTCTGGTACTTGTAGCCGATGTAGTACCCGTGCACGGCCTCGTCACGGATGATGAGACGGATGAGGTCGGCGGTGTTGGTGAGCTTGGCGCGCGACGACCAGTACATCGGCAGGTAGAAGCCCGAGTAGAACAGGAAGCTCTCGAGCAGGGTGGACGCCACCTTGCGCTTGAGCGGCTCGTCGCCCTGGTAGTAGTCCATGACGATCTCGGCCTTGCGCTGCAGGTTCGGGTTCTCCTCGGACCAGCGGAAGGCGTCGTCGATGTCGCGGGTGGAGCACAGCGTCGAGAAGATCGAGCTGTAGCTCTTGGCGTGCACCGACTCCATGAACGCGATGTTGGTGTACACCGCCTCCTCGTGCGGGGTGATCGCATCGGGGATGAGGCTGACCGCACCCACGGTGCCCTGAATGGTGTCGAGGAGCGTCAGCCCCGTGAACACCCGCATCGTGAGCTGCTTCTCCTGCGCCGTGAGCGTTCCCCACGACGGAATGTCGTTGGACACCGGGACCTTTTCGGGCAGCCAGAAGTTGCCGACGAGACGGTCCCACACCTCGGCGTCCTTCTCGTCCTGGACGCGGTTCCAGTTGATCGCGGATACGCGACTCACCAGCTTGACCATTGAATCCTCACTTCGTTCGGCTGTGAGTACTTATTAACCGCCGCCGGTTAATAAGTACTCACGGGCGGCGGAGCCGCCTACAGCATGCAGGAAACGCAACCTTCGACCTCGGTGCCTTCGAGGGCCATCTGACGCAGACGGATGTAGTACAGCGTCTTGATCCCCTTGCGCCACGCGTAGATCTGCGCCTTGTTGATGTCGCGGGTGGTGGCGGTGTCCTTGAAGAACAACGTCAGCGACAACCCCTGGTCCACGTGCTGGGTGGCCGCGGCGTAGGTGTCGATGATCTTCTCGTAGCCGATTTCGTACGCGTCCTGGTAGTACTCCAGGTTGTCGTTGGTCAGGTACGGCGCCGGGTAGTAGACGCGGCCGATCTTGCCTTCCTTGCGGATCTCGATTTTCGACGCCACCGGGTGAATGGAGCTGGTGGAGTAGTTGATGTAGGAGATCGACCCGGTGGGCGGGACGGCCTGGAGGTTCTGGTTGTAGATGCCGTGCTTCTGCACGGACGCCTTCAGCTCACGCCAGTCGTCCTGGGTGGGGATGTGCACACCGGAGTCGGCGAAGAGTTGACGCACCTTGTCCGTCTTCGGCTCCCACACCTGATCGGTGTACTTGTCGAAGTACTCGCCGGACGCGTACTGCGACTGCGGGAAGCCCTTGAAGTACGTTCCCCGCTCGATGGCAATCCGGTTGGACGCCTGCAGCGCATGGAACACCACGGTGTAGAAGTAGATGTTCGTGAAGTCGACGCCCTCGTCGGAGCCGTAGTAGATCCGCTCGCGCGCCAGGTACCCGTGCAGGTTCATCTGGCCGAGCCCGATGGCGTGAGAGTCGTTGTTGCCCTCCTCGATCGACGGCACCGAGTAGATGTGCGTCTGATCGGACACCGCGGTCAGTCCGCGAATCGCCACCTCGATGGTCCGCGCGAAGTCCGGCGAGTCCATCGTCTTGGCAATGTTCAGCGACCCCAGGTTGCAGGAGATGTCCTTGCCCACCTTGCTGTACGAGAGGTCGTCGTTGAACAGCGACGGCGTCGACACCTGCAGGATTTCGGAGCACAGGTTGGAGTGCGTGATCTTGCCCTCGATGGGGTTGGCCCGGTTCACCGTGTCCTCGAACATGATGTAGGGGTAGCCCGACTCGAACTGCAGCTCGGCGATGGTCTGGAAGAACTCGCGCGCCTTGATCTTCGACTTCCGGATCCGCTTGTCGTCGACCATTTCGTAGTACTTCTCGGTGACGTTGATGTCCGCGAACGGAACGCCGTAGATGCGTTCGACGTCGTACGGCGAGAACAAATACATGTCCTCGTTCTTCTTCGCCAGCTCGAAGGTGATGTCCGGGATGACCACGCCGAGGGACAGCGTCTTGATGCGGATCTTCTCGTCGGCGTTCTCACGCTTGGTGTCGAGGAACCGGTAGATGTCCGGATGGTGGGCGTGCAGGTACACCGCGCCCGCACCCTGACGCGCCCCGAGCTGGTTGGCGTAGGAGAAGGAGTCTTCGAGGAGCTTCATGATGGGGATGACACCCGAGCTCTGGTTCTCGATTCGCTTGATCGGGGCGCCGTGTTCACGAACATTGGTGAGCAGCAATGCGACTCCGCCGCCGCGCTTGGACAGCTGCAGGGCGGAGTTGATGGAGCGGCCGATCGACTCCATGTTGTCCTCGATGCGGAGGAGGAAGCAGGAGACGGGTTCACCGCGCTGCTTCTTGCCGGAGTTGAGGAACGTGGGGGTGGCGGGCTGGAAGCGTCCGGCGATGATCTCGTCGACCAGCTTGGTGGCCAGGTCCTCGTCGCCTGCTGCAAGGGTGAGCGCCACCATGCACACTCGGTCCTCGAACCGCTCGAGGTAGCGCTTTCCGTCGAACGTCTTGAGCGTGTACGAGGTGTAGTACTTGAAGGCGCCCAGGAAGGTCGGGAAGCGGAACTTCTTGGAATACGCGTGGTCGATCAGGAACTTCACGAAGGTACGCGAGTACTGGTCGAGCACCTCCGGCTCGTAGTAATTCTCCTCGACGAGATAATCGAGCTTCTCGTCGAGGTTGTGGAAGAACACCGTGTTCTGGTTGACATGCTGCAGGAAGTACTGGCGGGCCGCGGCGACATCCTTGTCGAACTGGATCTCGCCGTTCGGCCCGTACAAGTTGAGCATCGCGTTGAGCGCGTGGTAGTCGAGACCGTTCGTCGAGTCCCCACCGCGCGCGTCACGCTCTACGCTCCCCGCATCGATGGTGTCTGTGATGGTCGGCGCCACAGCTCCTGCTCCTTGTCGTCTAAGTGTTCCCAGAATTCACCCAGACCGACCTTCACCCGTTCGACGTCCTCGGCTGTGCCCATGAGTTCGAAGCGGTAGAGGTAGGGAACGTGACACTTCTGAGAAATGATGTTTCCTGCAAAGCAATAGGACTCACCGAAATTGGTGTTTCCCGCCGCGATCACTGCTCGGATCAGCGACCTGTTGTGTGGATTGTTGAGAAATCGGATGACGGGCTTCGGAACGTAACTGGTGTCCCTGCCCATCGCCGTGGTCCCGCCGCCGTACGTGGGGAGGATCAAGACGTAGGGCTCGTGCACCTCGAAGGTGCCGTCGCGGTCGTGGATGGGTATGCGCGTCGCAGGCACCCCGAGCCGCTGAACGAATCGGTGCGTGTTCTCCGAGGCGCTGGAGAAGTACACCAGCGAAGTCATCGGTACTCACCATCTCGAGTGGAACTGTCGGTCAGTGCTGCTCCGGAATCGGTTCGCTCTCGCTCGCGGAGGGTGCGATCGTGTCGCTTCAAGCAGCGTTTGCCGAGAGGGTCTTGATCCGGTCGGGCCGGAAGCCCGACCAGTGGTCGTCACCGGCTACGACCACGGGCGCCTGCAGGTATCCCAGCGCCATCACGTAGTCCCGGGCTTCGGCGTCTTCGGTGATGTCGACGACGGCGTAGTCGATACCCTCCTTGTCGAGGGCCCGGTAGGTGGCATTGCACTGAACGCAAGCGGGCTTGGTGTAGACGGTGATGCTCATGAAGTCCCTCTTTCCACTGCCGAAAATGGAGCTGACGAAGTGTGTGTTCAGCACCCGAGATCTCCCCTGATCGAGAGGACGGTCACCCCAGCGGAGGGGTTCACCGAGCCGATTCCCGTAGTGGTCTCTCAGTGCTCAAGACACTACACCTAGTGGCCGACAGAAACACTTAACCCGAGATGTTGTGAGTCACATCGATGAAATTCCCTGGTCGACTTCTGCTGGACGGCAAATTTCGTCGTCCCGTCGGCGTGTCGCGCATCACTTTTCGGCGAGCCTCGGAACGCTCCCGCCGGCAAGGTTCGTACACCCGAGGCTCGAGGAGCCTACGTCACCTGTGAGCAGGCTCCAGCATTCCCCAGCGCACCCCGAGCAGTGGACTGTAGCGGCCCTCATTTCAACCGGATTCCACTCGACCCACTCGACCCGCTCGGCGGACGCCGACCTTCGGCCGAGACCCGACTCCCCCCGCCGCCGCGTGCACCCGGCGCCCCGCCTCCACCGCCGCTTGCCGGCCGGTAACTGCCTGGCTCCCGGTACCGTGACCGGATGCCCGTGCACTCCTCCGAGCAACCCGACCGCTGGGCGCCCGTCGTCCACACGGAGCGGGTGACGCCGAACATGCTGAGGATCACCCTGTCTGGTGGTGATCTGACGGAGTTCGAGTCGAGTGGCGTGCCCGACGAGCGCGTATTGCTCGCCTTTCCGCCCGGTGGCGAGGAGCAGAGGAGCTTCACCGTCCGCCGCTGGGACCCGTCGGCCTGCGAGATGGACATCGATTTCGCCGTCCACGCGGGCGGCGCTGCGATTCGGTGGGCGCTACAGGCGTCGCCCGGCGATGTTCTGGGGTTCTCGGCCGCCGCCGGTTGGTATTCACCGCCCAGCGATACGGCATGGCAACTTCTCGTCGCCGACATGACCGGTTTACCTGCCGTCGGCCGGATCGTGGAGGAATTGCCCGGTTCTGCGCACGTGCACGTGATCGCCGAGATTACGGCCGCCGAGGATCGGCAGCACTTCACCACCGAGGCCGACGTGACGGTCACCTGGTTGCACGGCAGCGGCAACGGCACCGGACCCAGCAGGCTGGCGGAGGCTGCACGCTCCTGGCCGCGACCCTCCGAGCCGGGATACGTGTGGTTTGCGGGCGAAGCGCGTACATCCCGAGACGTACGCCGCCGCCTGCGCCACGAATTGGGCTGGCCGGCGAATAGATATGACGTCATGGGTTATTGGCGCCCAAACAAGGAGGATTGGGTCGCGCGGTACGAGACGGTCCGTGAGCAGATAGAAGCCGCCAGGGACTCTGCCCTGGCGGCCGGTGAAGACTTCGACGCGGTGCGGGACGCCGTCGACGCAGCCCTCGAGAGATCAGGGCTGTAGCGACGGCGGTCCCGCGAGCGACTCAAGCGTCGACGAGCTGCTTGGTGGCGTCCACGAGGCTGGTCACGACATCGGCGACCTGCTGTGCGACCTCGGCGTTCTCCCGCGGGTGGCGGTCACCGAACTTGTCGATCGTGCCGCCGATGGCGAGCGTGACGTCCTCGAGCACCTTGCCGCCGGCGATACGGACTGCCTTGCGGGTGTCTTCATGGGCCCACTGCGCACCGTTGCCGCTGGGGGACGCGCTGATGACGGCGACCGGCTTGTCCTTGACGGCGCCGGTTCCGTACGGACGGGAGATCCAGTCGATGGCGTTCTTGAGCACGGCGGGAATCGTGCCGTTGTACTCGGGGGTGAGGATCAGTAGCGCATCGGCGCGGCCGGCGGCGTCACGCAACGCCTCGACGGCGGGGAGGGAACCTGCGACGTCGATGTCCTCATTGTAGAAGGGCACCTCACCGAGCCCTTCGAACACGGTGACGTCGGTCCCTGCCGGAGCAACCGAGACTGCCGTCTCGGCGAGCTGGCGGTTGACCGACGCGGCGCGCAGGCTGCCGACGAGTACGAGAATGTTGGTCTTCGACATGTCAATTTCCTTCGATGGTGCGGTGGGCGACTCGAAACAGGTATATCAGCTAAACGGACCATGGTCCACTTACATTCCCCGCGCGGTAGGATTGGCGCCGTGACCCGCCTCCTCCTTCCCCAGATCGGGGTCGAACCGCCCGAACGGTGTGATGCCGCACGTAATCGGCGGCTACTGCTCGATGCTGCGGCCCTCTTGGTGTCCGAGCGGGGCGTCGACGCGGTGACGATGGACGCCGTCGCCTGCAGGGCTGGTGTGGGCAAGGGCACAGTGTTCCGCCGGTTCGGAAGCCGATCGGGACTCATGCTCGCCCTCCTCGACCATTCCGAGCGCGAACTCCAGCAGGCGTTCATGTTCGGACCCCCACCGCTGGGGCCGGGCGCCGATCCGGTCGAACGGCTCATCGCCTACGGCCGGGCGCGCATCGCCACCGTCGAGGTCGAGGGCGAGGTCCGGCGGGCCGCGGAGAATTCTCCGGGCACTCGTTTCGCTGCGCCGGCTCGCGCGGTGTCGGTGACGCACGTCGTGTCGCTGCTCCGCGAGGCGGGCGTCGAAGGAGATCACGAACTGCTGGCGTGCTCGCTCCTCGCACCCCTCGAGGCGACGCTCGTCCTGCACGAGATCCGCGACCTCGGGATGTCGACCGAGCGCCTCGAGGCTGCCTGGGAGGATCTCGTCAGGCGTGTCACCCGCGCCTGACGGTCACAGGGTGCGCAGCCACAGCGCCAATTCCCTGGCGCTTGCGTCGATGCGCGCCGGCCAGTCGAGCGCCGAGTCGTCGGCCGTATCGCTCACGTGCTTGACGAGGCGGCATTGTGCACCGACCTGTGCGCACGCGTAGGCGACGGCGAAACCTTCCATGTCGACGAGATCGGCCCGCTCCGCGAGCACGTCGCGCACCCCCGCGTCGGATACGAAGACGTCCCCGGTTGCCAGCACCGAGCCGTCCCCCTCCGGCATCTCGAGCCGGTCCGCGACCTCGTGTCCCAAGGCCCGGATGGCGTCGCCGCTGATGTCGTGGTTGAGCACGGTCGACGGCGTGAAAAGGCCACTGTGGTGTTCGTGCAGGGCCCCCGCGGTGCCGATGTTGACCACCAGCGGTCTCTGCGACGACGGATAGTCGCCGAGCGCCTTCGCGACGGCCACCGCGGCGCTCACCTTGCCGATGCCCGTGATCAGCACGTCGAACTCCGGTGGGACGTGCACAGCCTCCGCCTTGGTAGCGCTGACGACGAGGATGTCCGATCTGCTCATGCGCGGAACCGTACCGGGCCTTCCCCACCCTGCGTCCCACGTGCCCACTCGCTACAGTTTCTGGCATGGCGAATCTACGTGCGCAGATACTCGAGGAACTCGGTGCCCAGCCCACCATCGACGCGGCGAAAGAAATTCGCACCCGCGTCCAGTTCCTGAAGGAGTACCTCCTGTCGACACCCGCGAAGGGCTTCGTCCTGGGCATCAGCGGCGGCCAGGACAGCACTCTCGTCGGGCGTCTCGCTCAACTCGCGGCGAGCGAACTTCGCGATGAGGGACACGAGGCCGAGTTCGTCGCTGTCCGTCTTCCCTACGGCACCCAGGCGGACGAGTCGGACGCACAGATCGCGCTGAAGTTCATCCAGCCCGACCGGTCGGTGTCGGTCAACGTCAAACCCGGCGCCGACTCCACTGCCAAGGAATCGGCCTCAGCCCTGCGGGACATCCTCGGCGACGGCGGCGAACTGCGCGACTTCGTCCGCGGAAACATCAAGGCCCGAGAGCGCATGGTCATCCAGTACTCGATCGCGGGGCAACTCGGCTACCTCGTACTCGGTACCGACCATGCAGCTGAAGCCATTACCGGGTTCTTCACCAAGTACGGCGACGGTGGCGTGGACCTCACTCCCCTGACCGGCCTCTCCAAGCGTCAGGGCGGCGCCCTGCTCCGCGAACTGGGGGCACCGGAGACCACCTGGAAGAAGGTGCCCACCGCCGATCTCGAGGACGACCGCCCGGCGCTCCCCGACGAGGAGGCGCTCGGTCTGACGTACACGCAGATCGACGACTACCTCGAGGGCAAGGACGTTTCCCCGGAGGTCGCCGAGAAGCTCGAGACCATGTACCTGAACACGCGTCACAAGCGCACGGTTCCCGTCACGCCTCTCGACACCTGGTGGCGGTGATCCGGTGACCCTGGCTCTGGTCGCGGGCGGTACCGGTACGGCGGGCAGGCAACTGGTCAAGGAGTTGCTTGCCCGCGGGCACTCGGTCCGTGTCCTCACCCGGCACGGTGGTGCGCCGGGCACCGAGATCGTCCATGTCCACGGCGACTTGGTGACGGGCGAGGGGCTCGCAGAGGCGCTGGACGGGGTCGACGTGGTGGTGGACACGACCGACGGCAAGACCCGCCGCACTCGGGCCGTGCTGGACGAGGGCGCCACCAATCTGCTGGCGACAGCGGACGGTGCGGGTGTGCGACGCGCGGTGCTGCTGTCCATCGTGAACGTCGACCGCGGCGAGTTCGCCTACTATCAGGCCAAGCGACGGCAGGAACGGGTCTACGAGAGCTCGCCGCTCGACACAGTCGTCGTGCGCGCCACCCAGTTTCACGACTTCATTCCCATGGTCGCGAAGCCGCCGAGCCATGTCGGGGTGATTCCGGCGTTCACGAGAACGCGATTCCAGTCGATCGACACCCGCGATGTCGCGCGGGCGCTTGCGGACGCCGCCCTGGCGACCGAGCCGGCGGCCGAAAATCTCATCACCATCGGCGGCCCGGAAGTCCGCACGGCCCGTGACCTCGTTGTGGCATGGAAGAAGGCCACGGGGACGCACGGACTCGTCGTCGATGTGCCCCTGCCGGGAGCACTGGGTTCCTTCCTGAGGGCAGGGCACAACCTGGCTCCGGGAAAAGAGTTCGGGTCGATCACCTTCGACCGGTGGCTGGCCGACACGACGATGGCCTGAGCGGCTCCCGGAGTGCTGTAAATCCTCTAGCCTCCCGCGAACGGCGGCAGGACGTCCACCTGGTGTCCGGCGGTGCGCGTGAGGTCGCGCGTGAGCTCTGAATCGACGAGGAAGGCCGCCACCGACAGCACCCGCTCCATGTCGGCTCCGTACTTGGCGACGAGGGCGGTCTTCACCTGATCGAGTGGGGCGTCCGTCGGCAGATCGAGGGTTTCCTTCGTACAACCGGCGGCGTCGGCGGCCGCCGCGAAATACCGCACCGAAATGCCTGTCACCGTGTCAACCACCGATAGCTCCCATACTGCGCTGCGGCGGCGCGAATCCGTCCGCATTGATTCCGTGTCCCGCCCACTTGTTCCACATCGCGCCACGCCACAACTGGGCCAGGTCCTCGTCGCCGGCACCGGAACGCAGTGCCCCCCGCAGGTCGACCTCCTGGTCACTGAACAGGCACGACCGTACCGTTCCCTCGGCGGTCAGACGGGTTCGGTCGCAGTCGGAGCAGAACGAGCGGGTGACCGACGCGATGATCCCCACGGTGGCCGGACCACCGTTCACCAACCACTCCTCCGCCGGTGCGGACGCGTCCTCCCTGCCGTGTTCGACGAGGGTGAACCGCTCACCCAGAACCGACAGCAACCGGTCGGCGGACACCATCTGCTCACGTGCCCACTCGTGGTCCGCGTCGAGGGGCATCTCCTCGATGAAGCGGAGCGCAATCCCTTCGGTCAGGCACCATTCGAGGAGATCCGCCGCCCCCGCCAGTGTCTCGGGCATCAGAACTGCGTTCACTTTGAGCGGCGCGAGGCCTGCATCGGCCGCGGCCCGGATCCCGGCGATCACCGACGGCAACCGATCGCGTCGCGTGAGCCTGGCGAAGTGCTTCCTGTCGATCGAGTCGAGGGAGACGTTGACGCGGGTGAGGCCGGCGCGGGCGAGTGCAGCAGCCCGGTGTTCGAGCCCGACTGCGTTGGTGGTCATCGACAGCGGCACACCCGGAACCCGTTCGGCGCACCCGGCGATCATGGCTTCGAGGTCGGCGCGCATCAGCGGCTCGCCCCCGGTGAACCGGACCTCCCGGACCCCGAGCTGATGCACCGCGATACCCACCAACCGGACGATTTCCTCAGCCGTGAGCAGATTGTGCGCCGGGATGGCAGGCAGGCCCTCCTCCGGCATGCAATAGGTGCAGCGCAACGAGCATTTCTCGGTGATCGACACCCGAAGGTCGCGCGCTACCCGACCGAATCTGTCGACGAGATCCCCCACGTCGGGGCGGCCCGCGAGCGAGACGGCCGACCGCACGGTGGGAATACCCATCTCCACCATTGTCATCGCGTTGCCTTTCCCCGCATTGGTCCAGTATGCCGTGAGGCGGTGATCCGTGCCGCACCGCCGTGCATAGGATTGGTAACCATGGCCGGAGGAACGTCGTGACCACGCGGACGGTGGAGCAGCATGCTCAGCACGTCGCCGAACTTCTCGCACCGCTCCATACGCGCCCCGGCGAGGAGATTCCACTCGGTGAGGCGCTGGGACGCGCCCTCGCCGCCGACGTCCATTCACCCGTCGATCTGCCCCTGTTCCGGAACTCCCAAATGGACGGCTACGCCGTCGACGCCGCATCCATCACGACGGTCCCCGTGATGCTGCCCGTGCGCGGGGTGATCGCGGCCGGGCCGGCCGAACCCGTCACGCACCTTCCCGGCACGGCCTACCGAATCATGACCGGAGCACCGGTTCCGCCGGGCGCAGACGCGATCGTCCCCGTCGAGGACACAGTCACCTCGGATGGCGAGGTGCGAATTGAAAAACCCCGCTCTGCCGGGGAATTCGTGCGCGAACGTGGCAGCGACGTCCGGGCGGGAACCCTTCTCCTCGCCGCGGGCAGCCTTCTCGCTGCCCGTCACATCGCCGTGCTCGCCGCTGTCGGGCTGCAGCGCGTATCGGTACGCCCGCGGCCGCGTGTCGCGGTGATCACCACCGGCGCCGAGCTCGTCGACGCGGGAAGCGCACTGCGTCCCGGCCAGATCTACGATTCGAACGGCATCGCACTGGCGTCGAGTGCACGAGCCAACGGTGCAGAGGTGGTCTCCATCGCCCGTAGCACCGACGACCCCGCCGAGTTCCGCACCCTGCTCGCCGAGGCGGTCCTCACCGCCGATGTGGTGCTGACGTCCGGCGGTGTATCGATGGGCGACTTCGAGGTGGTGAAGGAAACGCTGTCCCCGCTGGGCGCGCAGTTCGCTCACGTGGCCATGCAGCCGGGCGGGCCGCAGGGGACAGCCGTGGTCAACGGCGTCCCGGTATTGAATTTCCCGGGCAATCCGGTGAGTACCCTCGTCTCCTTCGAGATCTTCGCCCGTCCGGACATTCGCCGCGCAGCGGGCCTTCCTCCCACGGAAGCCGTGGAGGGGCCACTCGCGGCGCCGCTCACCTCCGTCCGGGGCAAGCGGCAGTTCCTCCGCGCCCGCCGCACCGACACCGGGGTAGAACTCGTCGCCGGTCCAGGCTCACATCTTGTCGCAGCGATGGCGTGGGCGGATGTCCTCGTCGATGTTCCCGCCGATGTCACCGCACTCGACGCCGGCCAACTCGTGAAGGTGATTCCCCTGTGAGCGATTTGACGCACCTCGACGGCGAGGGTCGTGCACGTATGGTCGATGTGAGCGCGAAAGCCGATACCACCCGGACTGCCGTGGCGGCAGGACGACTCGTCACGACCCCCGAAGTCATTGCGCTCGTCCGAGCCGACGATCTCCCCAAGGCAGATGTACTCGCGACTGCCCGGATTGCGGGTATCTCGGGTGCGAAGAAGACGTCCGAGCTCATTCCGTTGTGCCATCAGCTTGCGCTCTCGTCGGTCAAGGTGGAGTTCGGATTCGCCGACGATGCCATCACGATCGAGGCGACAGCGAAGACGAAAGGGCCGACCGGCGTCGAAATGGAGGCACTGACCGCGGTGGCCGTGGCCGGGCTGACTCTGCACGACATGGTGAAGGCCGTCGATCCCGCTGCCACCCTGGACGGTGTCCGCTTGCTCACGAAGGACGGCGGCAAGCGCGGGCACTGGACCCGGGAGCCGGCAACCGACTCCGCATCACCGAGAGGGCGCACCGCCGCGGTCCTGGTCGCCTCCACAGGCGGCGCCGCGGGCACGCGGGAAGACACGACCGGTCCGGCCATCACCGCCTGGCTCGACGAACGCGGGTTCCGAACGCGCGGCCCCCTGGTCTACGCCGACGCCGAGATCGCGGCCGGCCTCGCCGACGCGCTGTCCGGTAGCCCCGCACTGGTCATCACCACCGGCGGGACGGGTGTCTCCCCCACCGACGCCACTCCCGAAGCCACCCGGGCCGTACTCGACCGCGAACTGCCCGGCGTCGCGGATGCCATCCGCAATCGGGGAACGACAGTGACGCCGCATGCGTCACTGAGCCGGGGCCTCGCCGGTGTGTCGAATGGCACAGTGATCGTGAATCTGCCGGGTTCACCGGGCGGAGTGAAGGATGGACTTGCGGTGCTCGACCCCATCGTCGATCACCTTCTCGCACAGATCGCCGGTGGAGGTATGCACGATGAGTGACATTCTTGCCCAGATTTCGGACCTGCCCCTGGACGCGGCCGTTGTCGATGCGGCCGTGGCGGGACCGGAACACGGCGCAGTAGTGGTTTTCACCGGGGTGGTACGTAATCACGATGCCGGACAATCCGTTTCGGCACTCGAGTATCAGGCACACCCCGATGCCGAGCGCTTTCTCCGCACGTGTTGCGAGGAGGTTGCGTCGTCGACGGGACTGCCTGTTGCCGCGATCCACCGGGTGGGTGCGCTGACCGTCGGGGACCTGGCGCTCGTGGCTGCGGTGGCGGCACCGCACCGGGCCGAGGCGTTCGCGGCCTGCGCCGAACTCGTCGAACGGATCAAGCACGAGGTACCCATCTGGAAGCGGCAGCATTTCGCCGACGGCGCGTCCGAATGGGTGGGACTGTGAGTCCTGAGTCGGACCGGCGTCGCATCACCGGGTAGACTCGGCGGCACTAGGTGACCATGACGGTCACCCAGCGTCGTAGAACGCATTCAGTTCGGGAACGTCCGAATCCTGTTGGGTGTGCACACGCGTGTGCATCCGCTCTTCTTACGGCGAAGAAGCTTGCCGACCGGCAACGCCGCCAACCTGTGCTCGAGCTCCGACGGGATCGCTTTTCCGTGTCGGCCCTCCGGGCACAACCCTGTGCCCGAAAGGCTCTGACACTTGTCTGACACGACGACACCCGACACCACCTTCGCCGCTCTCGGCGTCCGCGAACCGCTGGTGCGGGTGCTCTCCTCGCAGGGCATCACCGCGCCCTTCCCCATCCAGGTCGACACCCTCCCCGACACGCTGTCGGGCCGCGACGTGCTCGGCCGGGGCAAGACGGGCAGCGGTAAGACGCTCGCCTTCTCCATCCCGATGGTGTCCCGCCTCGCGGGTGAACTGTCGGGCGGAAAGCGTCGGCCCGGCCACCCCGTCGGTCTGATCCTGGCCCCCACCCGCGAGCTGGCCACCCAGATCACCGCCACACTCGAACCGCTGGCGCAGGCGTACGACCTGAAGGTCACCACCATCTTCGGTGGCGTCTCCCAGAACCGCCAGGTGTCGGCGCTCAAGGCAGGTGTCGACATCGTCGTCGCATGCCCCGGACGCCTCGAAGACCTGATGAAGCAAAGGTTCGTGAGCCTCGACGCCGTCGAGATCACCGTGCTCGACGAGGCCGACCACATGGCCGACCTCGGCTTTCTGCCCGTCGTCACGCGCATCCTCTCCGCCACGCCGCAGCAGGGCCAGCGACTGCTGTTCTCCGCCACGCTGGACAACGGTGTCGACAAGCTCGTCAAGCGGTTCCTGAAGAACGAGGTCCTGCACTCGGTCGACGAGGCGAACTCACCCGTCGCGGCCATGACGCACCATGTATTCGACGTCGACAGCCCCGAGACCAAGCGCAAGCTGGTCGAGAAGCTGGCGTCGGGCACCGGACGCCGAATCCTGTTCATGCGCACCAAGCATCAGGCGCGGAAGCTGGCGCGTCAGCTCACCGAAGCGGGGATCCCGTCGGTGGATCTGCACGGCAATCTGTCGCAGGCCGCCCGCGACCGCAACCTGGCCTCGTTCTCGGCCGGTGAGGCGCGCGTGCTGGTGGCCACCGACGTGGCGGCGCGAGGCGTCCACGTCGACGATGTGGAACTGGTGGTGCACGTCGATCCGCCCGCCGAGCACAAGGCTTACCTGCACCGTTCGGGCAGAACCGCGCGCGCAGGCAGCGCCGGCGACGTCGTCACCGTCGTACTGCCCGAGCAGCGCAAGGATCTGTCCATCCTCATGCGGAAGGCAGCGATCAAGGTCACTCCCGTCCGCAGCACCGCGGACTCCGCGCACGTTCTCGAGCTCGTCGGTGACCTCGCACCGCATGTGACGCCGGCGCCGAAGGCCACGCCGGTGTCCAGCACCGGCGGACGCACTCAGCGGCCCGGCGGTGGCCAAGGCGGTCAGGGTGGACGAGGCGGCCAGGGCGGACGCGCCCACGGTCAGGGCGGCGGCGCTCGTCGCTCCCGTTCCGGCGCTGCGGGCAGGCCACGGGCGGCGTCGTCCACGGGCGGCGGAACTCGTACCGCGTCGGCCGGCGCGTCACGCCGCCGTCAAGGCTAGAACTCGTCGAGGTGGATGGCGTCGGCCAATGGCCGGCGCCCCCGCCACCCGAAGCGCTCGAGGTCGGGTACCTGCTGGAACTCGGCGACGTGTCCCACACACAACCAGGCGATGGGACGCACCGGCTCGGGAATCCCCAGCAATTCGGTGAGGTAGGGCTCGTCGTAAAAGGACACCCAGCCCACTCCGATGTTCTCGGCGGCGGCCGCGAGCCACAGATTCTGAATCGCCAGCACGGCTGAGAACAAGCCGGTGTCGTCGACCGTGTGCCTGCCGAGAATGTGCTCGCCGCCGCGACTGCGGTCATAGGTGACGACGACGCCCATGCCGCTCTCACGTATTCCTTCGATCTTGATCGGATCGAACGTCGTCCTGCGATCGTCGGGTAGCGATTCGGCGAACCTTCTGCGGGCATCGGCGACGTGCTCGGCGAACACGTCGAGAGTCTTCGGCCTGCGCACGACAACAAAATCCCACGGCTGCGTGTTGCCGACGCTCGGGGCGCTGTGCGCTGCCCCCAGGATGCGGTTCAGAACCTCCTCCGGTACCGGCTCCCCCGTGAACTCCGCTCGCACGTCCCGTCGGCGGCGGATCGCCTCATACACGGACAGCATCGGTTCGGGATACGACGGCGTGCTAGACGCGGGCTCGGTCACGCCGTCACGGTATAGCGGTGCACCCCCAGCATCGCGCCGGGGTCGACATCTTCGCCCTCGGCCACGATGCAGTCCTCGAGGCCCGCGCGCACCTTCTCCGGTTCGATGTCCGCACCGATGAGTACCAATTGCGTCGTGCGTTCCTCCCCCGATTCCCAGCGCGTGGAGGTGAACCGGATGTGTGGCCCCACCGTCTGCACCTCGAACTTGCGCGACTGCCCTGGTACCGCGAAGTGCACGAATCCCTTGATGCGATAGATGCCGACGGGCCTGCTTTCGAGGAAATCGACCAGCCGCCGTGGATCGATCGGATCGGCCGACGTGAAATCGACTGACTCGTAGGACGAATGCAGGTGGTCGTGACCGCCACAACCCTCGTCGCAGTGCTCGTGCTGATCCAGCAACAGCCGATCGAGCGTGAGCTGTTCGCCGGGGGCCGGATCACGTCCCGGTTCCTGATCGAAGAGCAGAGTGGGCTCGATGCGCCCGTGCGCGGTCGCGAGAATCGGGGCACGATCGTTGTAGTCGCGGACCAGCTGCTTCACCGCACCGAGTCGTGGTTCGTCGATCCGGTCGGTCTTGTTGAGTACGACGAGGTCGGCCAGGGTCACGTGCTTCCCGAGATCAGGATGCCGGGCGGACGTTTCCTCGAACTGCTCACCGTCGACCATCACCACCAGCCCCCCGTACACGACGTGCGGATTCCTGCTGCCGAGCACGAGCCGAATCATGTTGCGCGGCTCGGCAAGCCCGCTGGCCTCGACGATCACCACATCGATCTGCGAAGAGGGATTCGCCAGACGATCGAGCATGTCGTCCATGTCGCTGACGTCGACGGCGCAGCACATGCACCCGTTGCTCAGAGACACCATCGAATCGACCTGCCCGGCCACCATCATCGAATCGATGTTCACGGCTCCGAAGTCGTTGACGATGACACCCACCCGGACACCGCGATTATTGCGCAGCACATGATTGAGCAGGGTGGTCTTACCGGAACCGAGGAATCCAGCGACGATGACCACCGGAATCCGCTTCTTCGCCAACTGCCCCGACCTCCATGGATTTCGCTGAGCCACCGGGCGCCCATGGTAGCGCCCGGCCGAACGATCTCAGCTCACCGCGCCGACTATCGCCGCGCCGATGGCGGCAGGCACCATCGGCATCGTGTGGTGAGTGGCTCCCTCGATTGTCGTGACCCTCGCCGAGGGAAGCCTGCGCCGGATCGTGGCCGCCACCGCCGCCGCGTCGTGCGCGCGGCTACTTCCTGCCAGCAGCACGGTGGTCGGGACGGTCATCCGGGCGAATGCGGCAGGCTTCGGACGGCGCGGAACCACGACCTTCGCGCCGGCGAAGGCAACCGCCCCGAGGGCGGCCACCTCGAGCCATCGGTCGTCCAGGCCGACGCCACCTGTCTCCCAGCGGATCAGCGCGCGTTGACGCTCCGCAGTGGGACGAAGCAGCAGCGGTGCGGCCCGAAGCAGGTAGCGGGTGCTCAGTCCCGCAAAACACGATGTCGGGTCGAGCAGCACCACACTGTCGACGTTTCCGCGTCCGCTCGACGTGTATCCGAGGGCGATCATCGCCCCGTAGGAATGTCCGACGAGTGCGGTCGATTCCAGACCTAATCCATCCAGTACCTCATCGAGCCAGGTGAACAAGTCGCTCGTGCTGCGCAACGGGGTGCCATCGCTTACGCTCCGCCCGGCGTCCTGCATGATGTCGACGGCATAGACACGATGGCGACGCGCCAGGACCTCGACGTTGGCCGCCCAGACCGTGGAAGTCGCTCCGCCTCCGGGCAGGAGAAGCAGTGGTGCGCCCGATTCGGGACCGCACACGTTCACACGAGTGATGCCGTAGGCCGTCGGCACGTCGACCGGTGTAGCCGCCACCGGCCAGCTGCCCAGCAGGACGTCGTAGGCGCGATAGAAGTCATCGAGTTTCGCCACAACGCCTCCTCCATTTATCTCGATGATCGAGATATTATCTCCTCGGCCGCGCTCCGGCAGTACATTCAGGTCTCGTGAATCTCGACGAAAGCGCGCAGACAGTGCACAAGCTGCGCGCTCTCGCGGTGGAGCTGAATCTGCTCGGCGCCGAGTTCGCCCAGCTGCACGGACTGCACACCACCGATCTCCGGGCACTTATCAGCATCCTGGACGCCGGTCGCGCAGATATCGCTGCAACCCCGGGTTGGCTCGGCGACCGCCTCGGGATCAATTCGGCATCCGTCACTGCACTTCTCGACCGCATGGAGAAGGCCGGGCTCGTCCGTCGCACGCCGGACGCCGAGGACCGGCGCCGCTCCCGAATCACGGTCACTGCCACAGCGATGAACCTCGGTGAAACCTTCTTCGGCCCGCTCATCGACCGGACGACAACCATCCTCGAAGGGTTCGAACCTTCAGACCGACAGACTATTTCACGATTTCTCGACGGCATGAACGCCGCTGTCGCCGTCGAACGGCAAGGGGCCGTTCAGCCGAGCGAAGACTCGGTGTCGAGATCGCGGACGCGTCGCGCGGGTGAGCCGACGTAGAGTCCGTTCGGCGCGCAGTCGCGGGTGACTACCGCTCCTGCACCGACGACACAACCTTCGCCGACCGTCACTCCGGGCAGGATGATGGCCCCTGCGCCGATCCAGCAGCCGTCACCGACCACGATGGGAAGGTCTACCGCCGCCCCGCACCGCCCCGACACCGGACCCAGCCGATGTGTGCTGGTAATGAACTGGACGCGGTGACCGACCGCCACTTGCCGGCCGAGGGTGATGGAGGCGGTGCCATCGAACAGCACGCCGCGGTTGATGAAGGTACCGAGACCCAGACTGACATCTTTGCTGCCGAAATAGCATCCTGAGTAGATTCCAGCACCCCACACTTTCGCCCCGGCAGCCAGCAACAAGAGAATCCGCAGCCAGATCGGCACAAATGCGGACGATTGGACGATCGTGAGGAAGCGCACCCGCCAACCCTAGCCAGTGATCGCGCCCCGCGCTGGATGGTCGTCTGCTCGGTCGGCACGAATGCGACTCGGTAACGGATCCGACACCGAGCCCGATGATGTTCCCGAGACCCAAGGGGGCCGAGTGGCACAACTCGATAGCGAAGGATTCGCTGCCATGCTCGAATCAATCCCGCATGCGATCAGCGTCCACGACAAGAACCGCCAGGTCATCTTCCGCAACTCGGCCTGCGCCGCTCTGATCGGCGCCGGCATCCACGAGTTCGACAGTCTCCGGCACGAACAACTCTTCCATCCCGACGACAGCGACCTGTGGAGCGAGATGCTCGCCCGCTCGCTGGGCGGTGAGAGGGCAAGCGCGACGGCACACCTGCGTATCCGTCACCGCAATGACCATTGGCTCTGGGTTCACGTCGCAGTGTCCGCCTTTGACGTGGGCGATGAGACGTTGATCGTTCTGGTTCTCCAGGATCAATCCGACACCATCTGGGGCGACCCGCGTTCCGTCAAGCAGAAACTCTGACATCTACCGACCGTGACAGGTCGGCCGACTGCGACAAGGCGGTGTGCGGATCGTGACACCACACCGCCGGCAGAAATGCGTGCGGTGCCCGCCGTTCTTCGACGTGCCGCAGTCGCACACTTCCCACCCGACAAGGCAGGTGTTGGCACCGAGCAGGTGCCCGTTGGGGCATCGCCGTGGGGCGAACTCGGTCCGGCGCGTCACAGAGCCGAATCTACACGTTCATCGAACGTATGTTCTATTCACATGTAGTTGCCCGGAGCCCCCGCACTGCCATCGGCGCGCTCCACCAGGAACCAACTTCCCGGCGCATAGACCAGTTCCCGGTCTTCGCGGACGATGACGAGCGCACCACTGTCATGGATGCTGTAGGTGTCGTCGCCGCTGAAGTCGGTGACGGCGAACTCTGCCAGTTGGTCGAACGACCGATGCGTCACGGTGAAAGTCATACCGCCAGTGTCCCACTGCGACAACGTGCCGACCCGAGATCGCTGACGTAGCTACTACTTCACATGTGGGGCAGGGCGGCAGCGAGAAAGACGATTCCGACCGCGATTCCGAAGGCACCGGTGAGTATGCCGATCAGAGCCTCCAGGGATGTCGACTCGTCCGCCTCGACCGACGGATTACGAGATGCGACGATGCCCGTCGCTATGGCTCCGGCGCCGAGGAGAATTCCGAAGCCGAACATCCAGAACATCACAATCGACAGCGCGCCGAGCATCACCGAGACGTCGCTGCAGTAGGCGCCGAGAGGCCGCGTCGACGTCATCAGCCATGGCAGGTGGCCGCGCCGGCGATCGGACGAGGGAGACGGTGACGTAGTCGTGGTCATGGTTGCGGTAAATCCTCTCCGTGCAGACGTACGGGGACAGTGACGGGGCGCGCGATCGACTCAGCGGCTCACCGTTGCGCGTGATCCGACCGCGACTGCCCTCAGCTAAGCGTCGGCGACCGAGCGGGACTGCGGACCGGGCCCGAAGGGAAGCACAGCAATCCATCCTCCGGGTTCGGTCCACAAGCGCCTGCCACCTGGTCGGACGCCGCATCACTGTGCATCAAGAATTTAGCACTCTCCTACATTGAGTGCCAATTCAGAAGAGGTTCACAGCGGCAGTTCACAGACTGCCCATACTGGTTACTTTGTCGTTACCGATCGGTAGCGCTGGCACGCGACCGATGTGAGTGCTAATTTCCGAGATGCACAGGCATCCGTGTCCGTCGCCGTGGCGGGCACGCCGGGTAATGGGGAGGTGCACAGCTGTGCGGTACCGCAAGCACGGATCATCCGACGTGAAAGACCGACGCGACCATCGAACAGCGCATACCGAAGAGTGTGTGCGCTGGCCGGATCCGAGTCCACTGAGCAGCTGGTGGGAACGCGTCGTGTGGGGTGATCGGAGCGTGACATGAGCGGTGGAACTGTTCCCCCGCGCCCCCGCGCATGGGACTTCCATTGTGACCACTGTGACCACACGTACCGCGCCCTGGCTGACAGTCGAACCGCTGCCCGCTGCACAGCCCGGTTGAACGGCTGGGTCACGGACGGCACGACTCTCTGCCCGGGATGCGCCGTCGTCGCCGCCGTCGAACAACAGCTTCTGCTGCCCGGGAAGGCAACGGGCTAGTCGCCGGCCAGGTTCGACTGCCCCGACCGGCAACAGCGGACGAAGGCCACGGGAAAGGCATGTGGTCACGCTCATGAAGAAGTCCCCCACCATGCGCTGCATGGTGGGGGACTTCTCAGTGGGTGGAGCTAAGGGGACTCGAACCCCTGACCCCCACACTGCCAGTGTGGTGCGCTACCAGCTGCGCCATAGCCCCGTATTCAGTTCTTTCTCTCGCACCAGGAATGACTTCCGCGTGCTCGAAGAAAGTTACACCATCGTCGACCTGGCCAACAAATCGCCTGCTCAGAGGCGCTTCGCGCCCGTGCGCCTTTGTGGTTGCCGGGACAACCAGAAAGGCGCACGGGCGGCGGAGCCGCCTACAGCTGGGACACCCAGTTCTCGTTGGAAAGCGCGTCGATGACGGTGCCGTCCTGAACCACTGCCGGGGTGCCCGTTGCACCGCTCGCGCTCAGAGCTTGACGGCCGGCCTCCGCGTCGATCGCAGCCTGGTCGACCTTCGCCCCGGTGGTGATGCACTGCGCGGCCTCGTCGGACGCTCCGGCGTCGCGGGCCATCTGCGCCAGTTCCTCGTTGGAGTGGTCGGAATCGCCGTTCTCCGCCGGTTGGTTCTCGGGCGCGAACAAGGCAGCGTGGAAGTCCGAGTACGCCGACGCGTCACCGGTCGCCGCAACGCACTGTGACGCCGCGACAGCGCGCGTGGAGTAGTCACCGCTGGCCGACAACCGGTTGAGGAAGTTCAGAATGTGGTAGCGGACAGCCACTTTCCCGTCGTCGACGGCCTTGGCCAGTTCCTGTCCGTTCTTGTTCTCCAACTCGGCGCAGTAGGGACACATCGGGTCCTCGAACAGATCGATCGTGGTGGCTGCGTCGGGACGGCCGAGGAGCACCACGCCGTTGTCTTCGACCGACACCCGGACCTCGGAGTTCTGCACTCCCCCGTAACCGTCGTTGCGCGGCTTGCTTCGGTTGTTCTGCCAGATCACGCCGCCTATCACGAGGGCTGCGATGACGAGTACGGCGAGCCCACCGAGGATGTAGGTGGACCGGCTGGACTCCGGCTGCGGGGTGTACTTGTTCTTCGAGCTCACGTGGATGCAGTCCTTCGATGTCGGATCGATTTACCAGGTGCTTACTCTGCCATCGTCGGCTGAGGGGCCACTGAGAAAGGCGCCCGCGATGCGAGCCCCAGCGCGAACGGAGTACGGGGGAACACGATCAACCAGGCCGCCAGCGCGAGGAATCCGATGTCCCGCAGGATTTCCTTGGTGTAGTCCCAGCCATCGACGTCGGCCGCTCCTCCACCGCCGAAACAACCGCAGTCGATGGACAGGCCACGCGCCCACACCGAAATGATGACGCCGACGAGGACGAGCAGCAGGGCCGCCGACACCACCGCCGTGGCCCGGACCCCGAGCCCGATCAGAAGCAGTAGGCCGAGGGCGATTTCGAAGAACGGTAGGGCGTTGGCAACGGGACGGACGAGGTCTTCCGGGAGCAGTTGGTAGGCGCGAACCGCGATGATCGTCTGTGCGGGATCTGCCACCTTGAGCGCGCCGGAGACGAGCCAGACGGCGGCGAGGGACACGCGGGCGACGAGGGAGACGATCCTGATCCACACCGAAACGAGAGTACAGACGTCGCCGGTCAGAGCGCTTCGACCGACACCTTCGGGGCCGGCTTGTTCGGCACCAGCAACCAGCCTGCTGCGGCGACGAGCATCACACCACCCGTAACGGCAAAGGAGACCGCGTAGGACAGGTGCTGGGCGAGTAGACCGGCGCCGACCGGACCGAGAACGCCGCCCACGTCGGCCACCATTTGGAACGTGGCGAGGACAGGCCCGCCACGCGACTTCGCACCTACGACGTCCGCCACGGCCGCCTGCTGGGCGGGACTCATGATGCCGGAACCGATACCCGCGACACCGGAGAGCACGAGGAAAACGACGAGATCCTCGCTGAGTCCCATGCCGACGGTGCTCGCCCCGCACACCAGGAGGCCGAGCACGACGAAGAGCTTCCTGCCGTAGGTGTCGGAAAGCCTTCCCGACACGATGAGAACCAGCGCGTTGCCGACGGCGAACACGGCGAGTGCGATTCCGGCGAGCGCTTCCTCGCGGTGGAGCGCCTCGACGACGAACAGCGGGACCATCGCGACCCGTACGCCGAAGATGACCCCACCGAAGGCGAAGTTGGATCCGAGCGCGGCGCGGTACACGGACGACCTCAGGGCCTCTCGCAAGGTCATGGCGGCCCCCGCAGCGGTGGCGTCCGGTGCGGTGAGATGCGATCCCTTGAGGCTGATGAAAACGACTGCGGCTGCGATCACGAGCGCGATGGCGTAGATGACGAACGGGACACGCAGACCGAATCCGACGAGAAGCCCGCCGACGAGCGGTCCGCTGATCGAGCCCAGCAGGAAACTGGTGGCATACAACCCGGATACCCGGCCGCGACTGTCGACCGGTGCGATCCGGATGACGAGACCCATTGCGGACACGGTGAACATCGTCGAGCCGATCCCGCCCAGTGCGCGGAAGATCAACAGCTGCCAGTAGTCACCTGCCACCGCGCAGGCCGCCGTGGACGCCGCAACGATCAACAGACCGGTGATGTAGACCGGTCGCTCCCCCAACTTCTGCACCAGCCGCCCACTGAGCGGGGCGAACACCAGCCGCATGAAGGCGAAGGACGAGATCACGACCGTCGCGGCCGTCACGCTGACGTCGAAGCTACGCGCGAACTGCGGCAGCGCCGGCGCGACGATGCCGAAACCCAATGCGATGACGAAGCTGGCCGACACCAGCACCCAGATTTCCGAGGGAAGTCGGGGTTTGGTCCCGGAGAGCGGCCCAGCTTCACGAGTGTTCATCGGGAATCGATGCTATGTGCAGCCGCCGACACGGAGACACTCACCCCGGGTCGCCTCGGCGCGGGGTTACCGCAGTGCGTCGGCCACCAGTTCCTTGGCGGCCGCCTGCACCTGTGCGAGATGCTCGGGACCTTCGAACGATTCGGCGTAGATCTTGTACACGTCCTCGGTCCCCGACGGCCGGGCCGCGAACCACGCGTTGGCCGTGGTGACCTTCAACCCGCCGAGCGGTGCCCCGTTTCCCGGAGCAGTCGTCAGGGTCGCGGTGATGGGCTCCCCCGCGAGTTCGGTTGCCGTCACCTGTTCCGGCGACAGCTTGGCCAGGACTGCTTTCTGCTCCCGCGTCGCGGGCGCATCGATACGGGCATACGCCGGACTGCCGAACTTCTCTGCCAGCTCCCCGTAACGAACCGATGGTGTCTTACCGGTGACCGCCGTGATTTCCGAGGCGAGCAGCGCGAGGATGATGCCGTCCTTGTCGGTGCTCCACACCCGGCCGTCGTGTCGCAGGAACGACGCCCCCGCGCTCTCCTCCCCGCCGAATCCGAGTGATCCCTCGAGAAGTCCGGGGACGAACCACTTGAAACCCACCGGGACCTCGAGTAGGTCGCGGCCCAGGCTGTCGACCACCCGGTCGATCATCGACGAACTGACGAGTGTCTTGCCCACCCGAACCGCCGGACCCCACCCCGGCCGGTGGGCGAACAGGTAGTCGATGGCTACGGCGAGATAGTGGTTGGGGTTCATCAGTCCGCCGTCGGGAGTGACGATTCCGTGCCGGTCCGCGTCGGCATCGTTGCCCGTGGCGATGTCGAAGCGGTCCCGTGCTCCGATCAGGGACGCCATGGCATCCGGGGACGAGCAGTCCATGCGAATCTTGCCGTCGGTGTCGAGAGTCATGAACCGCCAGGTGGGGTCCACGAGCGGGTTCACGACTTCGAGATCGAGATGATGCGTGTCGGCGATGGCACCCCAGTAGTCGACACTCGCACCGCCGAGCGGATCGGCTCCGATCCGCACTCCCTCGCGGCGAATGGCATCGAGGTCGAGCACGCTCGGTAGGTCGTCGACGTAGAAGCGGAGGAAGTCGTATCGCTCGGCGCGCTGGATGGCCCGCTCCGCAGACGCGCGCTTGACTCCCGACAGATCGCGGCGCAGTAAGTCGTTCGCGCGGTCGGCGATGATCGTTGTCGCCTCGGAACCAGCGGGACCCCCGTGTGGTGGGTTGTACTTGAATCCGCCGTCGCGCGGCGGATTGTGCGAGGGCGTCACCACGATCCCGTCCGCCACGGACTCGGGACGGCTGCTGTTGTACCGCAGGATGGCGTGGCTGACCGCGGGGGTCGGCGTGTAGCGGTCCCGTGAATCGATGAGCACCGTCACGTCATTGGCGGCCAGCACCTCGAGTGCCGACATCCAGGCGGGTTCGGACAGCGCGTGCGTATCGCGACCCAGGAACAGCGGACCGTCGATACCCTGCGACGCCCGGTATTCGACGATGGCCTGCGTCGTGGCGAGGATGTGGGCCTCGTTGAACGCCGAGTCGAGGCTCGATCCGCGATGCCCGGAAGTCCCGAACAGCACCTGCTGCAAGGGATTTTCGGGATCGGGCACACGGCTGTAGTACGCAGTGACCAGATGCGCAATGTCCACCAGATCCTCCGGCAGTGCCACCTGACCCGCCCTGTCGTGCGCCACGAGACCTCCTCCACATCGACGATGCCGTACTCGACTATCGGTCCCATCCTGCACCCTCGCGGCACAGTCCGCGATCAATACGTCCATCGGAAGCCGAGCCAGGCGGCGCCCAATCCGGCTCCGACGCTGGCAACCACGTAAAGGAGCGAGGTCGCGGTGCGCCGGATACGCGCGAGCCCGACCGACTCGACCGCGAAGGTGGAATAGGTGGTGAGACCACCGCAGAAACCGGTGCCGAACAACGCGAACAGCTGCGCAGACATCGCTGCGCCCGACACCATTCCGAGGATCAGGCAACCGCTGATGTTCACCACGAACGTGGCGACGGGAAAACTGCGGTACGGCACCACATAGCGCGCAGCGAGGTAGCGGGCGGCGGATCCGAGTCCGCCACCGAGGGCAACGAGGAGCAGGGTCATACGAGCGCTCCACGAGCCCGGCGATGGCGGTGGCCGACGAGCATGCCCAGTCGTGCCGCCAGGAGGGCAGGCAGCAGAGTGGCCGTCACATACAGCGCGGCGCGTCCGGCATCCTCCCCCACGGCATCGACGGCAAAGGTCGAGAACGTGGTGAATCCGCCGAGGACACCGACCCCGAGGAACAGCCGCAACGGTCGGTCCGGCCCGAGCATCTCGGCGAGGTACCCGAGCAGCAACGAACCGACGACGTTGATGGCCAGAATGGTCCAGATACCTGGCCACTGCTGGGCCAGTATGAACCGGACGGTGGCTCCGAACGCTCCTCCCGCGGCGACCACGAGGACGGATTTCGACACGGGCACCGGCGTTCCTTCCCTCGCGGACACGATTCGGGCCGGACACCTGGTGTGGTGTCCGGCCCGGAATCGGGGTGGAGCTGCCGGGAATTGAACCCGGGTCCTACGCAGCAAAGCTAGGGCTTCTCCGTGTGCAGTTTGCTATGCCTCTACTTGGATCTCCCAGTCTCGCAAACAAGCCAGGATGACGATCCCAGTCGCTGTGAGTTGTCCCGTTCGGCTCCGCGACCGAGCCGAACGGTAAAGCCCTCTAGCTGATGCCAGTACCCGGGCCGAGGGCGAACCCGGACTGACAGACACGCAGTCGCTACTTAGGCAGCGAGTGCGTAGTCGCGCTGATTGGAATCGGCGCTTATATGTTTGCAGCGACGCTTACGGTGGTCTCTTGCCTGCACCGACACGCTTCCCCTACCTCAACGTACGCAGTCGAAACCGTTCAGCCCCGTACGTCCCCCACGACTCTCGGGGGGCCACCCAGTGTAACGCGAACCCGGCGCGGTTTCATCCCACTTGTCTGCAGCGGCGTGTGGGCGGTCTCAACTGGCGACGGCGATCATCCCGACGGCCGCCAGCGCCAGCAGCATTCCGGCCTGTTGCACCTTGCTCACCCGTTCGCCGAGCATCACCATGGCCAGCAGCACGGTCGCTGCGGGGTACAGCGATCCGATCACACTGACCAGGGAGAGCAACCCGCCCTGGAATGCGTAGAGCATTGCGGCGTTGGCCGCGACATCGAGGAAACTGACGTAGACGGCGAGCTTCATCGGCTCTCCGTGTGGCAGAAGGAAATGACCGGACGCCAGCGCCACCACCCACACCACGGCTGTGGCGGCGGCGCGCGAGACGGCCAGGGGCCACAACCCGCCCTCGGCACCGATCTGGTGCAGCGCCACGAACGCGATGGCGAAGGCGACACCGGAACCGACGGTCAGCAACGCGACGGACTTCGTGAACGTGAGCACTCGCCCACCCGCCACCTCGCCGGCCGTCTCGTCGGGCGACTCTCGGCTGACCAGCACGACGGCGACGAGCGCGACAGCAATCCCGGCGTACGCAATCGATCCGGGCCGTTCCCCGAAAGCGAGACCGACGAGAACAGGGATGCCCGCCACCAGGACGGCAGTCAACGGCGACACCACCGACATCGGGCCTGCTGCCAGCGCCAGATAGAACCACCACACGGCGACACCGCCGGCCACGCCGGAGACCGCGCCCCACAACAGGGACGAGGTGGTGAACGTGCCCGCCACGAACGGCGCGATCACCAGCACGATCACCAGCGACAGCGGATACGAGACGATGACCACCCGCAGTGCAGCCACCCGCCGAGAGGCCACTCCACCGACGAAATCGCTCACGCCGTAGCCGATGGCAGCGACCAGCGCGAGCAGGACGCCGGTCAGCGCATTCCCTTGACTCGTCGTCCGAGTTCGCGGGTCACCTCACGTTCGGCGGTGCGCTTGGCCAAATCCTGACGCTTGTCGTAATCCTGCTTACCCTTCGCGAGCGCAAGTTCCACCTTCACCTTGCCGTCCGAGAAGTACATCGACAGCGGCACGAGGGTCTGATTACCCTCTCTCGTCTTCCCGACGAGGTGATCGATCTCACGCTTGTGCAGCAACAGCTTCCGGGTGCGCCGTGGCGCGTGGTTGGTCCACGTGCCCTGGGTGTACTCGGGAATGTGGAGCGATCGCAACCACACCTCGCCGTTGTCGACGGTGGCGAATGCGTCGACGAGCGACGCCTTTCCCTCGCGCAGGCTCTTCACCTCGGTTCCCACGAGTGCGATGCCCGCTTCGTAGGTGTCGATGATGGCGTAGTTGTGACGCGCCTTGCGGTTGGTCGCAATGACCTTGCGGCCCTTTTCCTTCACGTTCCGGGCCTTTCAGTCCGCGATGTTCATGAGCAGTTCGTTGTCTCCAGCATAGGAGAGGGAGCAAACCGAATTATTCGCGCACATACAAGCGCAACGTCACGTAGGCGGTGACCGCCGCCATGCCCACACCGACCAGCAGGAGCACGGGTGAGACGAACAGCACGTCGCTGTTGGAGATCCGGGCGACAATGTTCGCCTCGTACACATCGGCCAGCACGTCGTCGATGAACATGTTCTTCGCGGTGAACAGGCCGACGATGGCGAGTACGGCACCGATCACCGCCGCGACCACCGCCTCGAGGAGGAACGGCAACTGCGTGTACCACCGCGTAGCGCCCACCAACCGCATGATCCCGACCTCCGTCCGCCGGGTGAACGCCGCGATCTGCACCATGTTCGCAATGAGAAGCACAGCGGCGACCGCCTGCACGACGGCAATCGCGAACGCCGCATTGCGCACGCCGTTGAGGACGCTGAAGAGACGCTCGACAAGTTCACGTTGGTTGAGCACGCTCTCGACCCCGGGACGGGTACCGAACTGGTCGTTGATCACCCCGAACCGTTCGGGGTCGCTCAGCTTGACCTTGAACGACGCCGGGAAGCTGTCGGGGCTGACCAGTGCAGCGAGCTCGGGCTGATCCTTGAACACCCGCTCCGTCGCGTCCTTCACGGCATCGTCCCGGTTGAGGTACTCCACCGATACCACCGACGGGGTGTCGTCGAGTTCCGTGCGTAGCGAACGGCAGATCTCCGCCTCGCAGCCGGGATCCGAGGTGGAGATGTCGTCCGTGAGGAAGATCTGCACCTCCACCCGGTCGAGGAAGATCTGCTGCGTCTTGCCCGCCATCTGCACCACGAGGAGTCCGCTTCCGAACAGCCCGAGGGAGATCGCGGTGGTGAGGATCATCGCGATCGTCATGGTGACGTTGCGACGGAGTCCGGTGAGGAGCTCACTGACAATGAAACTGGCACGCATCGGAAATCGGAGTCCTTCGTCGAATGGCTTGCGGACGGGCTGGCGTCGAGGGAGGGCGGGCGGCTAACGCCCCACTCCGTACACACCTCGGGCTTCGTCCCGCACCACTCTTCCGAGGTCCAGTTCGACCACTCGACGACGCATCGAGTCGACGATGTGATGATCGTGCGTCGCCATCACCACGGTCGTGCCCGTGCGGTTGATCCTCTCGAGCAACAACATGATGTCCTGGCTGGTCTCCGGGTCGAGGTTGCCGGTGGGCTCGTCGCACAGCAACACCAACGGCCGATTCACGAACGCCCGCGCAATCGCGACGCGCTGCTGCTCACCACCGGAGAGTTCGGTCGGCAAGCGGTCCGCCTTGCCGGACAGACCCACCATCTCGAGTACCTCGGGAACCGTGCGCGCGATCATCGCTCGCGGCTTTCCGATCACCTCCAGAGCGAAGGCGACGTTCTCCGACACCGTCTTCTTCTGCAGAAGCCGGAAGTCCTGAAACACCACGCCCATGCTCTGACGCAACTTGGGCACACGCCGAGCCGACAGCTTGTTGACGTGGAAATCGGCGATGTGAATGTCGCCCGAGGTCGGTGACTCCTCCTTGAGGAGCAGACGCATGAAGGTCGACTTGCCCGAGCCCGACGGGCCGATGAGGAAGACGAACTCACCCTTGTCCACTTCGACGCTCACCTTGTCCAGGGCGGGTCTCGTGGAGGTCTTGTACGACTTCGACACATTCTCGACGCTGATCACGAGGAGCCAGTCTAGCCGTTATCGAACAGTGACCAAGTGACGCGCAGGCCGAGCGTCATGGCCCCGTCTGCGAGCTGGGCGCGGTCGGGACCGGGGACATCGTTGTCGGCGTTCCGGGTGCTGCAGGAGCGGGGAAGAGTTGCGGCAATCCGAACGGCTGCGTGGTCGTGGTCGGCTGCGTGCTCTGCGACGGCATCGTCAACCCAGGGGTGGATTGGGGCGTCGGCTCGGTAGTGGTCGACTCCGTCGTCTCGGTGATCTCGGTCAGGGTGTCGACCGTCGACGACGGCAGTGACGTCACCGGAACCTGTTCCTCACTGGGCACGGGAGTGGTGATGGTCGGGGCCGGCGGGGGTGCCTGTCCAGCGTCCTCGGCGGGATTGAGCGAGGTGTACAAGGTGTACAGCGCCACCCACAGCAAGCACAGCACCAGCGTCGACGTCCGTACCCGTCCGCCGAACAGCTTCGACGGAACGACATGCGAGTGCAGGATCCGATCGAGTCCGCGCCTCGGTTCTTCACTCATACCGCGTCCTCCCCCACCCGGACGGTCTGCAGGTCCGGGGACACGGTGATCCCCTGCCGGCGCATCGCGGTGGCGACGCGCACCCGGAGAGCCCGCCCGACCTGGAACTGCTTACCCGGAAGGGTCCGGGCGACCATACGAACGCTCACCTCGTCGACGGTCAGGCGTTCGACACCCATCACCGTCGGCTCGTCGAGCAGCAGCTTCTTCAGTCCGCGATCCGCATAAGCTTCGACGCCGACCTGGTGCAGTACTTCGTTCACCTGGTTGATGTCGGCGGCCGCGGGCACCGGAACGTCGATCACGGCGCGCGCCCAGTCCTTCGACAGGTTGATCGCCTTCACGATCTGTCCGTTGGGAACGGTGATGACTTCGCCGTCGGTGTTCCGCATCCGCGTCACACGCAGCGTCACGTCCTCGATGACACCCTCGGCGTCATCCGAGGCCCCGGTGACGGAAAGCCGGACCGTGTCACCGAAGCCGTACTGACGTTCGGTGATGATGAAGAATCCGGCGAGGATGTCCTGGACCACGCGTTGCGCGCCGAAACCCAGCGCCGCACCGAGTACGGTGGCCGGCGCCACGAGACTGCCGATCGGCAAGCTGAGCTGATCGAGCACCTTCATGGTGGCGATGACATAAATGATGGTGATGACCACCCAGGTGATCACCTGAGCTACCGAGTGCCTGTGCTTGGTGGTCTCGGATCGGACCAGGGCGTCGCCCTGCATGTAACTGTTGTCGATGCGGTCGGTGATCTTGTCGCCGCCCCAGCTGACGAGTCTCGCCATCAGCAGGGCACCGAGCACCGTCAACGACACGGCCAGCCCTGTGGAGCTGAGCCAGTCGAGGAGATTCCGAGTGGGAGCGAACATGGTTGCGGTGATCTCCATAGGCGTCTAGGCCTGGTTCTCGCGCATCCGCCACCGGATGCCGGACTCCAGGAATCCGTCGATGTCGCCGTCGAGGACGGCCGACGGGTTGTTGACCTCGTACTCGGTACGCAGGTCCTTCACCATCTGGTAGGGGTGCAGCACGTAGGAACGCATCTGATTGCCCCACGAACTGCCGCCGTCGCCCTTCAATGCATCCATCTCCGCGCGCTCCTCCTTCCGCTTGACCTCGAGCAACTTCGCCTGCAGGACGCGCATCGCCGACACCTTGTTCTGCAGCTGCGACTTCTCGTTCTGACAGGTGACGACGATTCCGGTCGGAATGTGCGTCAGGCGCACCGCCGAGTCGGTGGTGTTGACCGACTGCCCACCCGGACCGGAGGAGCGGTAGACGTCGACGCGGACGTCGTTCTCGTTCACGTCGATGTGGTCGGTGGTCTCGACGACCGGCAGTACTTCCACCTCGGCGAAGGACGTCTGCCGACGCCCCTGGTTGTCGAAGGGGCTGATCCGCACGAGGCGGTGGGTGCCCATTTCCACCGACAGGGTGCCGTAGGTGTACGGCGCCTTGATCGCGAACGTCGCGCTCTTGATTCCGGCCTCCTCGGCATACGAGGTGTCGTAGACCTCGACCCCGTAGCCGTGCTTCTCCGCCCACCGAATGTACATACGCATCAGCATCTCGGCCCAGTCTGCGGCATCGATACCTCCTGCGCCGGATCGAATGTTGACCAGCGCGTCACGCTGGTCGTATTCGCCGGACAGCATGGTTTTGACTTCCATGGCCTCGATGTCGGCCCGCAGCGACTCCCGCTCGGCATCGGCGTCGGCGAGCGCCTCGGCACCCGCATCCTCCTCCGCGAGCTCGTAGAGAAGAGGAAGGTCGTCGAGCCGCTGGCGCAGCTCCTCGACGCGGCGCAGTTCGGCCTGCGAATGCGAGAGCTGGCTGGTGACCTGCTGTGCATGCTCCTGGTCGTTCCACAGGTCAGGGTCGGCCGCCTGGTGTTCGAGTTCGTCGATGCGGCGACGCAGCTCCTCCACATCCAGCACCGATTCGACGGTACGGAGGGTGGTGTCGAGCTCGCCTAGTTCTGCAGATACGTCGGGATGCACGGTGTTCAAGGTTACCGGGTAATTCTGCGGGCGATTTCACCCCCGCGCGCGATGGCAGTCACCCCTTCCGATCAGCCGACGTCGAACCCTTGCGGTCGCCGACGTGCCAGGCGTTCGATGCACGGGTGCGCACATGCCTGTGCGGTCCCCATTCCGCAGTTTCCCCGGACGGAGTCGACGATGACGGTGACAGACGAGTACCTGAAGAACAATGCACGGTACGCCGAGACGTTCAGCGGACCTCTGCCGCTTCCGCCGAGTAAGCACGTCGCCGTTGTCGCCTGCATGGACGCGCGTCTGGACGTGTACCGGATCCTCGGCCTCCAGGAAGGAGAGAGCCACGTGATCCGAAACGCCGGCGGGGTGGTGACGGACGACGAGATCCGCTCACTCGCCATCAGTCAGCGGCTACTCGGCACCACGGAGATCATCCTGATCCATCACACCGACTGTGGGATGCTGACCTTCACGGACGACGACTTCAAGCGATCCATTCAGGACGAGACAGGCCTGAAGCCCACCTGGGCGGCCGAGGCATTCTCGGACCTCGACGAGGACGTCCGGCAGTCGCTGCGCCGGATCGAGTCGAGTCCCTTCATCACGGCCACCACCTCACTGCGCGGATTCGTGTTCGACGTGGCCACGGGAAAACTCAGGGAAGTCACGAGCGACTGAAGCGGGGCGGGCGCCGCCGAGTAATCTGTGCGACCGTGACCGACCTCGACGCCGACCTCCAGCTCGCACTCCACATCGCAGACGAGGCGGACGCGATCACCACGGCCCGGTTCGGCGCTCTCGATCTCGCGGTCGACGACAAACCCGACCTGACTCCGGTGTCCGACGCCGACCTGGCGGTGGAGCGGGCGGTCCGGTCGACGCTCGAATCGGAGCGCCCGGGCGATGCCGTGCTGGGTGAGGAATTCGGCGGCGATGCCCAATTCTCGGGACGTCAGTGGGTGGTGGACCCGATCGACGGGACCAAGAACTTCGTCCGCGGCGTTCCCGTGTGGGCAACTCTCGTCGCCCTCCTCGACGACGGAGTGCCCGTCGTGGGCGTGGTCAGCGCTCCTGCACTGGCTCGCCGATGGTGGGCGGCCGCGGGCGCCGGCGCCTGGGCCTCGTTCGCAGGGGCCGCGCCGAGCCGTATTTCCGTCTCCGCCGTGGACCGAGTCGAATCGGCGAGTCTCACGTTCTCCAGCCTGTCGGGGTGGAGGGATCTCGGCATCCGCGAGCAGTTCCTCTCCCTCACCGACGACGTCTGGCGGGTCCGTGGCTTCGGCGACTTCTTCTCCTATTGTCTGCTCGCCGAGGGCGCCGTCGACATCGCCGCGGAACCCGAGGTCTCGCTATGGGATCTCGCTCCGCTCGATGTACTGATCCGGGAGGCGGGCGGGCGCTTCACCGACCTCACCGGTGCTGACGGACCGCACGGTGGGAGCGCTGTGGCCACCAACGGCCTGCTGCACGACGAGGTCCTCGACCGTCTACGAAAGCCCCACCTGCACGCTCACTGACGTCGCCGAACGACGAACGGCCCGGCCTGGAACTTCA
The DNA here is from genome assembly GCF_023667485.2 of Rhodococcus sp. MSC1_016. Classification (NCBI taxonomy): domain Bacteria; kingdom Bacillati; phylum Actinomycetota; class Actinomycetes; order Mycobacteriales; family Nocardiaceae; genus Rhodococcus; species Rhodococcus sp. MSC1_016. The sequence goes on along the minus strand of NZ_JAMOZI020000001.1, from coordinate 1,467,364 downwards.
GGCCGGGCCGTTCGTCGTTCAGGACCTGACGCCCGCAACTTACTCAATAGTAGACACCAACCTTACTGCTGAGTAAGATAGCTGGTGTCCACGCCCGAACACCGAGAAACAGCTGGTGATCATGAGCAAGCAAGACACAGTTGCCCCCCACGACAGCGGAAAGCGGAAGCCCCGCGACACGTCCGCGGTCGGACTCAACCCCGTCAGGCGCGACGCCATGGGTGCCGCGATGCGAGTGTTGACCAAGATCACGGGTTCCGATCTGGCAGAGAAGTACAACTTGCGTCAGACGATCGATCGGGTGACCTACGAAGGCACGAAGACGGGTTTCCGAACCCTCGGTGCCGCCACCCGCGGTTTCAAGAAGGTGTCCGGCGGGGGCGCGCCGAAACGGCTCCCTGACAATCCGAGCGCTGCAGCGGGCTATTTCGACCTGACCCCGACCGACGAGCAGCAGATGATCGTCGAGACCGTGCACGAGTTCGCCGCCGAGATCCTGCGCCCGGCCGGCCACGACGCAGACGCCGCCGCGGCCGCCCCGGCCGATCTCGTGAAGCGCGCCGCCGAACTCGGTATCACCCTGATCAACGTCCCGGAGGAACTCGACGGCGCGGCCAGTGAGCGCGGAGCCGTCACCAACTCGCTCGTCGCCGAGGCCTTGGCGCACGGAGACATGGGCCTCGCGCTTCCGATCCTCGCTCCCAGTGGCGTCGCGGTAGCCCTGACGCAGTGGGGTACCGACGCCCAGCAGAAGACGTACCTTCCCGCGTTCACCGGTGAGCAGGTTCCCAATGCCGCTGTCGTCGTGAACGAACCACGGGCGCTGTTCGATCCGTTCGCGTTGCAGACCAAGGCGGTTCGCTCGCCGAGTGGGTACCGGCTCAACGGTGTCAAGAGCCTGGTTCCGGCTGCCGCAACGTCCGAATTGTTCATCGTGGCAGCAGAACTGGACGGCAAGCCGTCCTTCTTCATCGTCGAGGCCGACTCGAAGGGACTCGTTGTCGAAGCCGATCCGAGCATGGGTCTGCGCGCCGCCGGACTCGGCCGCCTCGAGCTGACCGATGTCGCGGTGCCGGAGTCGGCGCTGCTCGGAGACGGTGACGCCGACGTGCGAAAGGCCGAGTACGCGGACGCCATCCGCCTCGCCCGCCTCGGTTGGGCATCGCTCGCGGTGGGCACCAGCCAGGCCGTGCTCGACTATGTCATCCCGTACGTGAACGAGCGGGTGGCGTTCGGCGAGCCGATCAGCAACCGTCAGGCAGTGGCCTTCATGGTCGCCAACATCGGTATCGAGCTCGACGGAATGCGTCTGGTCACGCTGCGTGGTGCATCACGGGCGGAACAGGGCCTCTCGTTCGCCCGCGAATCGGCACTCGCCCGGAAGCTCGCTTCCGAGAAGGGTATGCAGATCGGCCTCGACGGCGTGCAGTTGCTCGGCGGCCACGGCTACACGAAGGAACACCCCGTGGAGCGCTGGTACCGCGACCTTCGCGCCATCGGTGTTGCCGAAGGCATCGTCCTGATCTGAGCGGCCGGATTCGAACTAAGGAAACAGTCATGATCAACCTCGAACTTCCCAAGAAGCTCAAAGCCTCCGCGAACCAGGCACATCAGGTCGCCGCGGAGATTTTCCGGCCGATCTCGCGCAAGTACGACCTTGCCGAGCACGCCTACCCCAAGGAACTCGACACCATGGCCGCCATGGTGGAGGGGCTCAACGACTCCGGCAAGGGTGCCGCAGGCGCTGCCCTCGGGCGCGGTGACGAGCCCAAGGTCATCGGAAACGTCAACGGGGGCAACATGTCCTCGCTGATGAACGTGATCGAGACCTGCTGGGGCGACGTGGGACTCACACTCGCCATTCCGTACCAGGGGCTCGGCAACTCTGCGATCGCCGCGGTCGCCACAGACGAGCAGCTCGAGAGGTTCGGTAAGGTGTGGGCCTCGATGGCCATCACCGAGCCGGGCTTCGGTTCGGATTCCGCCGCGGTCACCACCACCGCGGTGCTCGACGGCGACGAGTACGTCCTGAACGGTGAGAAGATCTTCGTCACCGCCGGTGAACGTTCCACGCACATCGTCGTATGGGCCACGGTCGACAAGACCAAGGGCCGGGCAGCGATCAAATCGTTCGTCGTCCCCCGGGATGCACCGGGACTGAGCGTCGCGCGTCTCGAGCACAAACTGGGGATCAAGGCGTCCGACACCGCCGTACTTCTGTTGCAGGACTGCCGGATTCCGAAGGACAACCTCCTCGGTACGCCCGAGGTGAACGTAGAGAAGGGTTTTGCCGGCGTCATGCAGACGTTCGACAACACCCGTCCGATCGTCGCCGGCATGGCCGTGGGACTCGGCCGCGCCGCACTCGAGGAACTGCGCCACATCCTCACCGACGCGGGAGTCGAGATCTCCTACGACACCCCGGCATACAACCAGCACGCGGCCGCCGCAGAATTCCTGCAGCTCGAGGCCGACTGGGAAGCTGCCTACCTGCTGGCGCTGCGCGCCACCTGGATGGCCGACAACAAGAAGCCGAACTCACTCGAAGCGTCGATGTCGAAGGCCAAGGCCGGTCGCACCGGAACAGCGATAACCGTGAAGGCCGTCGAACTTGCCGGCACGTGGGGATACTCCGAGCGTCCGCTTCTCGAGAAGTGGGCTCGCGACTCGAAGATCCTCGACATCTTCGAGGGCACACAGCAGATTCAGCAGCTGATCGTGGCCCGCCGCCTGCTGGGGAAGTCGTCTGCCGAATTGAAGTAACAGCTCAGGACTAGTTTCAACGAGGGGTGTAGCCCCCGCTGCGGTCACCTGCGGCGGGGGCTTCTTCGTGTCCGAAATCCGGTGACGAGGACCGCCGTAACGGCAGTACACGACACCGACCGTCCTCTAGTCTGAACGTGACATCCGTCACGCCGGAAGGGGCATCCATGCCAGCTCAGCACCTTCTCACCAAGATCGCGGACACCGCGGGAGCAGTTCGGGTGATGAACCGCTCCGGCCTCGTGCCGTTCCCCCGGGTCGACCAGGGCATTCGTTCACTCCTGGCAGTCCGGAAATACGGCCCGTTCGCGGGTCCGGTGCACGCTCACGCCGAGGCCCGACTCGACGCGGTGGCGTTGATCGACGAGCGCGGGCCACTCACCTATATCGATATCGACGAGCAGTCGAACGCCCTGGTGCGCGCGTGGCAGGCAGAGGGCATCACCCCAGGGTCCGTCATGGGATGTATGTGCCGCAATCACCGCGGCCTGGTACTCACCATGCTCGCGGCCGCCAAGAACGGCACCCGCCTGGTACTGATGAATACCGGTTTCGCACGGCCGCAGCTCGTCGACGTGGCCGCGCGCGAGCAGATCGAAGCGTTCGTCTACGACGACGAATTCCGACAGGTCGCCGAGGCACTCCCCGATGACGTCACCTCGTACCGGTCGTGGGCAGAAGACGGCTCCGCGTCGCAGGTGCGCACCCTCGACGACCTGATCGACGGCGTCGATCGCGGCCCCGTCCCGGCCCCTTCCACCGAGGGTGGTTTCGTTCTCCTCACCAGCGGCACCACCGGAACGCCGAAAGGTGCGCCGCGGGGCCACACCTCGCCGCTGGCGTCCGCCCAATTCCTCGACCGGGTTCCCCTGCGGCGCGGGCAGACGATGATGATGGCCGCACCCGCGTTCCACGGAACGGGCGTCTCGCAGTTCGCGCTCGCGCTCGCCCTCGGCCAGACGGTGGTCATGCACCGAAAGTTCGACCCGGAGAACACGATCCGCCTGGTGGAGAAGCACCGCTGTGACGTTCTCGTCGTTGTTCCCACCATGTTGCAGCGCATCATCGATCTCGGCCCGGACACCCTGTCGAAGTACGACACCTCGAGCCTGACCATCATCTTCGCGGCCGGGTCGTCGCTGTCCCCCGATCTGTGCAAACGGACCACCGCAGCGTTCGGACACGTTCTGCACAACCTTTACGGGTCCACCGAGGTCGCCGTTGCCACCGTGGCGACACCCGCCGACCTCGCGTTGGCCCCCGGCACCGCCGGCCGTCCACCCGTCACCTGCCACGTGGAACTGTACGACGAAGCGGGACAACAGATCACCGAACCGGAAACGGTCGGACGAATATTCGTGGCCAGTGGGCTCAGCTTCTCCGGCTACACCGACGGCCGCGACAAGGAACGGATCAACGGCCTGCTCTCGACCGGCGACGTGGGCCACTTCGACCGCAACGGACTGCTCTTCGTCGACGGCCGCGACGACGACATGATCGTGTCCGGTGGCGAGAACGTCTACCCCCTCGAAGTCGAGAATCTCCTCGCAGACCGGGAAGACGTGATCGAGGCAGCCGTCATCGGTGTCGAAGATGCCGATTTCGGGCATCGGCTCCGGGCATTCGTCGTCCCTGTGCCGGGGTCCGCGAAGGATGCCGAGGAGATGAAGGCGTACATCAAGTCGAATCTCGCCCGGTACAAGGTTCCGCGCGACATCGTGTTCATCGACGAACTCCCCCGCAACGCCACCGGCAAACTGCTCCGTAGGGCGCTCATCGAGATGGAGCCCTGAGCCCAGACACACAGCGCGCAGCCATACACAACGAAGAACGGCGCCCTGGGAATCCAGGGCGCCGTTCTTCGTTGTGGTAGCGGGGACAGGATTTGAACCTGCGACCTCTGGGTTATGAGCCCAGCGAGCTACCGAGCTGCTCCACCCCGCGCTGCATGAACAAAGTTACACGAGCGAACGAACGGAAAGCAAATCGCGTCGACGGCCGCTCCCCAGGGGTCGCCGGCGGGCCGAGTGGACGGTCACGAGTTGCCGGGTTCGGCTTCCAGAATGCCCTTCAGGCGTGCGAGGTCCTTGTTGTTGGCTCGGCGCATGGCGCGGGCCGACACCGGCGCGCCGATCCTCGCGAACCCTGACGGCTCCCCACGGTTGCGCAGGGTCATTCTCGTACTCCCATCGGCTGCGTCTTCCCATTCATAGATCGTTCCATCGGGAAGGGACCCTCAGCAGTACGCATCACGAGGCGCGTGTCCGGTACGTGCTCGACGACCTCGTAGGTGTACACGAGACATCGCCCCAAGAACTCGGCGACGAAGGCGAACTCGGCGCCCGTCTCCACAGGGCCCGCGCAATCACCCTGCACCTCGGTGATATTCGCGTACCACGCGGTCGCATTTTCCGGGTTCGACGCGTACGCCGCGACCTCGTGTCGTGGTCGCGCAATCGTGGCCTGAGTCTCGACGTCCACAGCGACCATCCAGCTCTCCCATCGGCTACTTTCCAGCACCTCAACAGTCACTGGCGTTACCGGAACGTTATGATGCTCGTCACATTCTAGCGAATTCCTGTAACGGTCTCCGTGACCATTTCTCACCTTCCGACCTGCGGAAATCCCGACCATACGTCCCACTATTTGGACGGGCGTCACAAAAAACGACCCCGTGACCATTCCGTGATCGACGCGTACGTTCGTTGCCAGCCCGAAACTACCGGGCAACGCCGACCCGCCGCAGCTCGACCTGCCCCCGCGGATTCGGAATCCCGACACCTCGAGGGGCAGGGACGAAAACCGACCAGGGTCGGCACACCAGCCGACACGTGACGTACTTCGTCAGCACATTGCGGAGAGGAAACAGACTTATGACCAACACCAGCATCGTCAAGCGGACCATGGGCGCGATCGCACTCGCCGGAGCAGTCGTCGGCGTGCCGCTCGGACTGAGCACCGGTACGGCATCGGCCGCCTCCGGCAACTGGGACGCCGTCGCACAATGCGAGAGCGGCGGCAACTGGGCCATCAACACCGGAAACGGCTACTACGGCGGACTCCAGTTCTCTCAGAGCACCTGGGAGGCCAACGGCGGCAGCGGCACCGCATCCAACGCCTCGCGCGAAGAGCAGATTCGGGTGGCCGAGAATGTTCTGGCAACTCAAGGCCCGGGCGCCTGGCCGGTCTGCGGTCAGTACCTCTGATCCGCTTACCGCGATCGAACGATGCCCTGCGTGCAGTACGGCTGCGCGCAGGGCACTTTCGCGTCGCGCGTGTGCTCGAAGGCTGCCGGACAACGGAATTCGCGGACACGCTGACGTGAGCTACTCCACAAAAACGGCGTGATACGCACCACATAACGCGAAGGTAACGACGCGGCTCCGAATTGGTCTCGACACGCGTCTACCAGCAGATACGCCGGATTTCCCGGATCAGTGCTGTACCGGCGTACCACAAAATCGCCGGGTGAATCGGCGGCAAAGCTCCCGTACGGTCGCTCTCGGCCCGAAACAACCGGGCACAAGCCGGCCCGCCGCTGCCAACTCTGCCCCGCGGGTTCGGTAATCCCCGAAACCTTCGAGGGGCAGGGACGTGGCAACCGGTACACGTGCCGGGAACGACGAGAACGTCGCCCGCAGGCCGGCCACGCCAGCAAGCGCGGAGAGGATTTACCCCACATGACCAATTCCACCTTCAGCAAGCGCGCCCTCGGCTGGATCGCCGTCACCGGTGCTGTCGTCGCCGTCCCGCTCGGACTGAGCACCGGCACCGCCTCGGCTGCTTCCCACAACTGGGACGGTGTCGCGCAGTGTGAGAGCGGCGGCAACTGGGGCATCAACACCGGAAACGGCTACTACGGCGGACTCCAGTTCTCCCAGAGCACGTGGGAAGCCAATGGCGGCACCGGCACGGCGTCCAACGCCAGCAAGGCCGAACAGATCCGCGTCGCCGAGAACGTCCTCCAGACTCAAGGCCCCGGTGCATGGCCGACCTGCGGTCAGTACCTGACCACCGGTGGTGGCGACGTCGCCGAGGCCCCGGCCCCGGCCCCTGCGCCTGCGCCTGCCCCCGAGCCCAGCCCGGCGCCGGCACCGGTCACCGAGGTGCCCGCACCGGCTCAGCCGATTGCCCAGCAAGGGATCGACACCGCCCGTCAGCTCGCCGAGCAGAACGGCTTCGGACAGCAGTTCCAGCAGCTGATCGATGCGAACCCGCAGCTGATCGCCGCGTTGCGCTGATCGACCATTACACGACGAGGCCCTGTCATCCGCGCGGATGACAGGGCCTCGTCGTTCGTACTTTTCGTGAGGCTTACTTGGGGATGGCCTCGTAGGCGGCAACCGCCCGCTGTACGCGAGCGAGGGCGTCGCCGTATGCGGCGAAGTCACCGCTGCGCTGAGCCGCAGTCAGCGCATCCAGGGACGCATCCAGCTCGGCGACGGCGGCCGCAACATTTGACGAGGGCGGCGGCGAAGGTGCCGCGGGTGCGGGTGCCCCGCCCTGGCTGGCCGGCGGCGTGCCCCCGTCGGGGTCAGGGGGTGTGCTCTCTGCTGCGCTGGGCGCCGTGGCCACCGCACCGGTGCCCGCACCGAAGACCTGGTCGAGCGCCTGGGCCAACGTGGGGGCGTAGCCGACGCGAACGCTGTTACTCGGCGGTGGCTCGCGGTAGCTCACGAGAACCCGCGACAGCTGTGGGAACGTGGACGTGTTCTGGCCGGTCGAACTCCGCTCCGTATACATCGGCTCGACGTACAGGATTCCGCCGTCGGCGATGGGCAACGTCAGTAGGTTGCCGTACTGGATCTTGTTCGAACGCTCGAGCAGAGTTCGTTCCGAAGCCACCCGCGGATCGGAAATCATCGAGTTCTGTGTCTGCTGCGGACCCTGGGTCTGCGTATCCGTCGGCAACTGGAGCACGGTGAACTTGCCGTAGTCCTCCGGATCCGATTTGACCGACAGATAGGCGGACAGGAACTCGCGACTGTAACCCACCATCGCACTGGTCAGGTTGAACGAGGGTTTCCCGGTTTCGGGGTCGCCCACGAGGACGTAGTACGGCGGCTGATTGGCGCTCGTGTCGATCGTGGGATCACTCGGCACCGACCAGAAGGCGTTGTTCGTAAAGAATTCCTTCGGGTCGTCGACGTGGTACTTGGCCAGCATTTCGCGCTGAACCTTGAAGAGGTCCTCGGGGTAACGGAAGTGCGCGCCCAGTTCCTCGGGAATCGAGTCCTTGGCTTCCACGGCCCCGGGGAACACTCCCATCCAGGCGTCGAGGACGGGATCGTTGTCATCCACCTGGTACAGCTTGACGGTTCCGTCGTACGCGTCGACGGTGGCCTTCACGGAGTTCCGGATGTACGAGACCTCTTTGCGCGGAAGCAATCGACCTGTGTTCTGGTCGATACTGTCCTCGACGAGTCCGTCGAGGGAGCTGCGCTGCGCGTACGGGTAGTTCTCCAACGTGGTGTAGGCGTCGACGATCCACACGATCTTCCCGTCGATGACCGCCGGGTACGAATCCCCGTCGGCCGTGAGCCACGGTGCCACATGCGTGACACGCTCGCGGGGATCACGGTTGAAGATGAGCTTCGAATCCGAGCCGATGGCACCCGAGAACAGGATGTTGCGTTCCGTGTACTTGGCTGCGAAGGCCAGCCTGTTGAACCAGTTCCCGATGGGAACACCCCCGGCCCCGGTGTAGCGGTACCGCGCCTGGTCGGTGTCGTACTCGCGAGGATCGGAACCGTTTGCACCACCGACGATGGCGTAGTCGGCATCGGTGTCCGCGATGACCTCGCCGTAGTAGATACGCGGCTGTTCGACCGGGATGACCTGGTTCCCGGCCTGCTGCGACGCGATGTCGCTGACCATGTACACCGGGTAGCCGCTGTTACTGTTGGCGGCCTCCTCGGCGGATTCGCCCGCGGCGGCGTTGACCCGGTTGGCCGGCGCCGCGACCAGCCCGTTGCCGTGGGTGTAGACGGTGTGCTTGTTGATCCAGTCCGTCTGGTTACCCGTGAGGCTCTTCGACGACAGTTCACGCGCCGCGACGATGTAGTCACGCACTTCGCCGTCGATGTCGTACCGATCGATGTCGAGCGACGGTGGGAAGCCGTAAAAGTTCTTGAGCTGCTGCTGCTGCGTGAACGTCCGGGACAGGATGTTGGGATCGAGCAGGCGCGTGTTCGCGATGGTGGACACGTCTGCCGGTACGTCTCGTGGCGGCTGTGTGCCGTACCCCTGATAGTCCTTGTACTCGACCTTGTCGTCGGTGATGCCGTACGCCTGCCGGGTGGCCGCGATGTTGCGTTCGATGTACGCGCTCTCCTTGTCGGCCGCGTTGGGACGCACCGAGAATTGCTCCACGACCAGCGGCCACACGGCCCCGACCAGAATGGACGACAGCACGAGAAGCGCGGTGGCCATGGCCGGGATGCGGAGGTCACGCAGAACGATCGCCGCGAAGAAGGCGCCGGCACAGATCACCGCGATGGCGAGCAAGATCAGCTTCGCCTGCAGCACTGCATTCATGTCCGTGTAGCTACCGCCGGTGAAGGTGGGTTCCTTACGACTACTCGACAGAAGTGAATAGCGATCGAACCAGTAGGCGACCGCCTTGAGCAGGATGAAGGTACCGGCGAGCACGGCCAGCTGGACACGGGCCGCGTTGGTGAGCGCACCTCCCCGGCCGGCCAACTTGAGCCCACCGAAGATGTAGTGCGTCACCAGACTTGCGAAGAAGGCGAGCAGCACTGCGACGAACAGCCAGTTGAGAACGAAACGATAGAACGGCAGATCGAACGTGTAGAAACCGACGTCGAGCCCGAACTCGGGATCGGTGACCCCGAACGCGCCACCGTTCATGAACAACTGCACGGTGACCCAGCTCGACTGCGCGATCAGCCCGGCAAGAAGGCCCACAGCGATCGGAATGGCCAACCCGAACAGGCGCAGACGCGTCATCACTGTGGTCCGGTACCGCGCCACCGGATCGCTCGGCCCCGAGACCGGAACGAACACGGGACGCGAACGGTACGCGAGCAGCAGTGCCAGCCAGACGATTCCGCCGACCACCAGGCCGACCACGAGGAAGAGGAGCAGCCGGGTGACGAGCACCTTGGTGAAGACGCCGCGGAAGCCGACTTCACCGAACCACAACCAGTCCGTGTAGGTAGTGATCAGCCGAGGGCCCACCAGCAGCAGGGCAGCGACGACAAGCGCCAGCACCAGCAGCACTCGACTGCGTTTGGACAACGACGGTAATCCTGCGGGGGGCCGCATGCCCACGTGCCACACTCCAACGACTCGGCGACGCTGACGCGCCGCGATCAACTGCACCGTTCTGCCGTCCACACCCGAACTGCGTGGGCGTGACCGTTTCGTCCCACTCTACGTAACAACGGGCGGACGCGACCGCCGGTCCTCCTCGGAGGGTGCGAAGATGAGTCCGTGAGTGAAGAGAATGTGAACCCGGAGTCCGACGCCCTTGCCCGTTGTGTGCGCGAGGTCGTCGAATTCGTCGATGCAGGAGGGTGGGACCAGCCCCCGCAGATGTTCGCACTCGTCCCGACCGAGCTTCTCGCCGCCGCCGAACCCAGCCTGCTCGACCAGCTGGCCGACGGTGCGGAATTGACTCCTATAGAACAAGATCCGTTCCCCGACGACATTTCCGGCGGGTCACGCGCTCTCGACGAGTTCCTCGCCACCACCAGCTGGCCGGAATCGGTGGCGGGATGCGCGCTCGTGCAGGAAATCGTCATTCTGCCGCCCGAGGCGGAATCCGACCTCGACGAGGCACTGGTACCCCTGCTGTCCGATCGGGACGCCGCCGACGACGCCGCGCGGGCCGCCGCCGAGTCCCATCCCGACCGTCGATCCGCCCGATTGATCGCAGCGGTACTGCGAGACGGACCGTCGCTGTGCCTGATGCAGCTGCGACCCGACGAGGACGCCGATCCCTACGCGCCGATCGAGCTGCTGACATACGAGAATCTGGCACCGAATCTCGTCAGCGCCCTGTACGCCACCCTCGATGCAGCCGAGGACGACGACTAGGCCGGACCCGGTCTCAGCAGACGACTAGCCGGGCCGGTCTCAGCAATGGGGGGCGTCGGCTCCGGAGTTGACGGCCGCGAGTGCGTCGACCGCCCCGTCGAGGTTCTCGACCTTCACCAACCGCAGCCCGTCGGGAGCACCCTGTCGCGCCTCGTCGCAGTTCATCGCGGGAACGAGGAACGTCTCGGCGCCTGCCTCGCTCGCGGCGATCAGCTTGTACTTGATACCGCCGATCGGCCCGACGTCTCCGTCGGAGTCGATCGTGCCGGTGCCCGCAACGAACTTGCCGCCGTTCAGTTCACCCGGGCTGAGTTTGTCGATCAGCGCGAGCGCGAACATCAGTCCCGCCGACGGGCCGCCGACGTCGGCGAGATTGAAGTCGACGGTGAACGGGACGTCCGGCGACTCCTCCGGAGTGATGCCCAGATAGCCTTTCGACCCGTCGTCCGGGCGCGCGCCCAGGACCACCGGGACGGAAGTTTCGACGCCGTCGCGGACCACCACGACCGGCACCTCCGTCTGCGGCGCGGTGTCGGCCACGGCTTGCTGGACGTCACCTACCGTGGACACCGGTGTGCCCGCGACACTGACGAGCCTGTCGCCCTGCTTCAGGATGTCCCTGGACGGGCCGTCCTCGCCGACCTTGGCGATCTCGAGCACCACCGGCTTGTCGAGAAAATGAAGGGCCGCCAGTTCGGCGCTGTTCTCGGACTGCTGGAAGTCTGCATCGTTTTCCTGCTTCACTTCGTCCTTCGACTTGTCCGGCGGGTACACCTCCTCGCGGGGAACGATTCCCTGGCGCCCGCTGGCCCACAGGCCGAAAGCCTCGAACACGTTGAGGTTGTCGCGCACTGCCACGGTGGTCATGTTGAGATGTCCGGTGGTGTCGTCCACCTCGGCCCCCTCGATGGCGACCACCTCTTCGCCGTCCACCTCGCCGAGCGTGTTGAAGGTCGGGCCGGGACCGAGGGCCACATAGGGCACCGTGATGACCGTTCCCAGCACTCCGAGCACCACGATCGGGGCAAGGGCAGCCAGGAGTGTCACTATCCGTCGATTCACCTGGACCAGGGTAGAGCGCGCAGCCGCCGTCACCCCGCGCGACCGCGGGCGTGTTCGCCGTCAGCGTGACGCGGAGAGGGACCCCGGGACTGTCGGCCTTGTACCGTTGAGTCATGAGCAATATGCCGTTCGGCTTCTCGAACTCCGACGACGATCCCGACCGTGACAAGGACAAGGGAGACCAGTCCGGGCCCGACAGCGCCAAGAATGCGGGCGGCCCCGGGGACTTCGGTTTCGGGGCGGGTGGTTTCCCCTCGGGTGATTTCGATCCGGCGGCCCTCGGCCAGATGCTCACTCAATTCGGTCAGATGCTGAGCGGCATGGGGTCGTCGATGGGTTCGGGCGAGCAGACCGGGCCGGTCAACTACGAGATCGCGAAGAAGCTCGCGCGCCAGCAGATGGGGTCGGTCACACCGATCACCAAGGGTAATTCGGAGGCGATCGCCGACGCGTCGCGCCTCGCGGAACTGTGGCTGGATGCGGCGACGACCCTGCCTGCCGGAGCGACGAGAACCGTCGCGTGGACGCCCAACGACTGGCTCGACAACACCCTCGACACGTGGAAGCGGCTGTGTGATCCCGTCGCCGAGAAGGTGTCGGGAATGTGGGTGCAAGGGTTACCCGAAGAGGCGAAGCAGATGGCCGGGCCCATGCTCGGCATGATGAGCCAGATGGGGGGTCTCGCGTTCGGGTCACAGTTGGGCCAGGCTCTCGGCCAGCTGTCGAAAGAGGTGCTGACCTCCACCGACATCGGGTTGCCCCTCGGCCCGGCCGGTACCGGAGCACTTCTTCCCGCCGCCGTGGAAAGGTTCAGCAAGGGCCTCGAACAGCCCGACCGCGAGATACTCGTCTTCCTCGCCGCCCGGGAGGCCGCCTACCAGCGCCTTTACAGCCATGTCCCGTGGCTGCGGCAACGACTCCTCGCCACCGTCGAGGAGTACGCGCGCGGAATCACCATGGACTTCTCCGCCATCGAAGACATGGCGAAGGGACTCGACCCGTCCGCACTGACCGACCCCTCGCAGCTCGAGAACATCCTCCAGCAAGGCGCATTCGAACCGCAGACCACGCCGGAGCAGAAGCAGGCCCTCGAGCGTCTCGAAACGCTCCTCGCCCTCATCGAGGGGTGGGTCGAGGTGGTCGTGTCCGCCGCACTGAACGACCGCCTGCCCGGAGTCGCGGCGTTGAGCGAGACACTCCGGCGCCGACGTGCCAGCGGTGGACCGGCAGAGCAGACATTCGCGACCCTCGTCGGTCTCGAACTACGCCCCCGCAAGGTGCGCGAGGCTGCCCAGCTCTGGAGCCGTCTCACCTCGGAGTCCACCATCGACGCCCGCGACGGTGTCTGGGCTCACCCCGACTTGCTGCCGGACTCGTCCGACCTCGACAATCCCGGCATGTTCGTCGATCGCGTCCTCGGCGGTGGGGAGAGCGGAAACTTCGACGATCCGATGGCGCAGCTCGAGGCGACTGAGGCGCGCGAGCGAGCCGAGGAAGCCGAGCGCGGCGATTCCGGCGCGGGCGACGAACCGATCTCCTGAAAGTCGCCGTGTCCGAAATTTCGGTGCGGCCGAGAGTTGGCAGGTCAGCCACCGTTTCGTCCTGTGGATAACCGTCGTCGGACCGGTAGGGGCGCGGATGCGTCGTGACACGCTCTGCGTGTGACCGTCCAGCATCCGCGTCCCATCGGCCCCACTCTCGACCCTCGCATCGCGGTACTGACCCGCCCCGACGGCCGCGTCCAGTTCGGCTGGGATCCCGAGCGTGCTCTGATCCTCGAGCCGCCGCCCGGAATCCTCACTGAGCAACTCCTGGCAATTCTCCGACTACTCGACGGCAAGACCTCACGACCGCACGCGCTCTGGACGGCGGTCGAAAGCGGTATGTCGCCCACCGACTTCTCGAAGCTTCTCGGGGACCTCGACAGGGCAGGACTGCTCGACGTCACGGACTCCCCCGACGCCGCCGAGACCCATACGGTTCGGGTGCACGGTCGCGGACCGCTCTCGGACGCAGTCTCGGCCGGACTGACCGATGCCGGCATCCGCGTCTCGCGGTCGTCCCGCTATTCCGCAGAAGGCGACGTGCGACGGTGGAACTCCACCTGCGCCGTGCTCGCCGACGATCTGGTTGCCGAGCCGCGACTGGTCGCCGATCTCGTCCGCAGCGGGATCCCCCACCTCCCCGTGCGGGTACGTGACGGGCGAGGAGTCGTAGGTCCCCTCGTTCTCCCCGGTCACACCAGCTGTCTCCGCTGCGCTGATCTGCTTCGCTCGGCCTACGACCAGGACTGGCCGCATCTGGCCGCACAACTCCTCGGCACGGTGGGGCATGCAAGCCCCGCGGTCATCATGGCGACCACTGCCGTGGCGCTGGGGCAACTCGAGGTCGTCCTGTCCTCTCCTCGCGGGCATGCACCTGCCAGCCTCGACGCGACCCTCGAGATCGACCTCGGCGCTCACCGACTGGTGACCCGAAGGTGGCCGAGGCAGGTGACCTGCAGCTGTGCGTACCTGGCACCCGCTGTGGGCGAATCGAGCCGTCTTCCGTCATGATGGTGGAGTGTCCGACATCCCCCGCAGGAGTTCTGCCCGCACCGCCAAACTCGCGAGCATTCCCTTGGGGATCGCCGGTCGTGCCGCCGTCGGGTTCGGCAGGAAGCTGACCGGCGGCGACCGGGTGGAGATCGACGCGCAGCTGAGCGCACGGGCAGCGGAGCAGTTGTTCGCCGTACTCGGTGAACTCAAGGGCGGGGCCATGAAGCTCGGTCAAGCCCTCAGTGTGATGGAGGCGGCGATCCCCGAGGAGTTCGCCGAACCCTACCGGGAGTCGCTCAACAAACTTCAGGCGCAGGCTCCTCCCCTTCCTGCACGCGCTGTGCACAGAATGCTGGACCAGCAGCTCGGTACCAAATGGCGTGAGCGGTTCATGTCCTTCGACGACACGCCGACCGCCTCGGCCAGCATCGGACAGGTACATCGCGCCGTGTGGGCCGACGGCCGGGACGTCGCCGTCAAGGTGCAGTATCCGGGGGCCGACGAGGCCCTGCGAGCAGACCTCAAGACCCTCGGACGTTTCGCGGGTCTCTTTGCGTCGGTGATGCCCGGCGTCGACGTGCGTCCCGTCATCGACGAGTTCACTGCCCGCACCGAAGAGGAACTCGACTACCGCATCGAGGCGAACAATCAGCGCCGGTTCGCCAAGGTCTACGACGGCGATCCGCAGTTCGCGGTCCCGCATGTCGTCGCCAGCTCCCCCAAGGTGGTAGTGAGCGAGTGGATGACCGCGAAGCCGCTCTCGGCCATCATCGCCGACGGAACACCCGAGGAACGCAACACTGCGGGTGCTCTGCTGGCCGAATTCCACTTCGCCTCCCCCGCGCGGGTCGGACTGCTGCACTGTGATCCCCATCCGGGAAACTTCATGTTGCACAGCGACGGTCGGCTCGGCGTCATCGACTTCGGCGCTGCCGCACCCTTTCCCGACGGCCTGCCTCCCGTCCTCGGCACGATGGTGCGTCTGGCACTGCACGAGCAGTTCGACGAGCTGACGGAGTTGCTGCACGCCAACGGATTCGTTCTTCCCGGTCGGACAGTAACCGACAAGGAGATCGCCGACTACCTGCGTCCGCTGACGGATCCGATTCGGACCGAATCCTTCCACTTCACCCGTGCCTGGCTACAGAAGGCTGCCGGCACCGCAACGGACTTCAACAGCGCACAGTTCCGGACGGCCCGAGCCCTGAGTCTGCCACCCGAGTACCTCATGATCTTCCGAGTCCTCGTCGGCTCGGTAGGTATCTGCGCTCAGCTCGATGCGTACGCACCCTATATGGCGATCCTCACGCGGTGGCTACCCGGATTCGACGATCCGACGCAGGAGGGCGACGGCACCACCGTCCGCTGAACGACGTCAGGCGTCCGCCCAGACAACTCGTGTGAGTTCCCGGGCGGACGCCGTTGTCATGCACTCGGTCGTCAGGCACACACCAGAGTCTGCGCCTTGCGCGGGCGGCCGCGAGGACGCTTACGGGCGACCACGACTCCCTGATCGAAGATTTCGCCGCCCCAGACGCCCCACGGCTCGCCCCGATCGAGCGCTGCATCGAGGCAGCGCAACCGGATCGGACACGACGCGCACAGCGCCTTGGCCTGCTCCAGTTGGGTGGGGGAATCCGCGAACCACAGGTCCGGATCGTCGGCCCGGCAGGGCAGATCCCGTCGGGTGGAAACAATGTCAACAAATCCGCTTGTGGCGGTTGAGGTTTCGGATACCCCTCGGCATGTCACGGTAGACACGTCGTTCTCCTCTGCTCTCAGTGCGTCGGTCGTTTGTCGGTTCGATGTACAAGGTGCGAACCAGAGCCGAGGCTGCGAGCGAGGAAAGTGCTCGAACTACGAAGGCCACGGTCCGCGATGCGGGTCCGTGGCCTTGGAAAGACGGGTGGGAGTGTTCTAGCGAGGAATTCCTCGACAACTCCGCGACACGGACTCGGCTGCTGCTGCGGGACGACGACGGGATGCCGACCAGGCAATTGCCGGTGCCGCCTCCGTCGCGCTCATGCCGAGCAACGCAGAGGTGGCAGCGACTGCCGTCTTGTGTACGGAGTAGAACTTCATGTCGGGGCCACCTCCATTTCTTGTCGAACCGATGTGAACTGCACGAGTCCCCCCGTGCGCTGAAACCACAGTAGGCAAAATTCCATATCCGCACAACCTATTTTTGACCTGCGGCGATGCGCCTATTGTTCGCCTGCGGACGGAGGGCCGTCATGGCGATCCGCTCGACCTGATCACACCGAGCACATCCTCACCGAACTGTTCGAGCTTCTTGGCGCCGATCCCGGGGATCGCAACAAGTCCCCGGTCGTCCTGCGGGCGCTGTTCGGCGAGCGCCGTCAGCGTGTTGTCGCTGAACACCACATACGCGGGCACCTTCAACTCCCTGGACTTCTCGAGCCGCCACGACCTCAGCGAATCGAGCAGTTCCACATCCACATTCGACGGGCAGCCTTCACACCGTCCGAGCATCGTGGCCGTGGTACCGATCAGTGGCTTCCCGCACAGTCGGCACCGCGGACGCTTCTTCGCGTTCTGGGGCGGAGCGGCGATGCGCGACGCCGGCGAGTCTTCCGGAATCAGCCCGTGCAGGAACCGGGAACGCCGACGGCTCTTGCGGCCGCCCTCGTTGCGGGAGAGCGCCCAGGACATCTGCAGGTGTTCGCGCGCGCGGGTGACCCCGACATAGAGAAGCCTGCGCTCCTCCTCGATCGCGGCCTCGTCGGGGGCCGAGTTGGCATCGCCCAGCACGTGCTGAATCGGCAAGGTGCCGTCCGTCAGACCTACCAGAAACACCGCGTCCCACTCGAGTCCCTTCGCGGCATGCAACGAGGCCAGCGTGACGCCCTGTACCACTGGTGGGTGCCGCGCCTCCGCGCGAAGGCCGAGTTCGCGGAGCAGTCCGTCGAGCGTCAGATCGGGATCCTGCGCCAGCTGTTCCTCCGTGAGAGCGACGAGCGCGGACAGCGAGGACCATCGCTCGCGGGCCTGCGCACCGGAAGGTTCCGTGTCGGTCAAACCCAGCGGCACCAGCACGGCACGCACCAGGGTGACGAGGTCGGCACCGACCGCATCGGGCAGGTCGTCGCGACCGGCCGCCTGACGCAGTGCTGATACGGCCTGACGAACTTCGGTCCGCGTGAAGAAGCCCTCGCCGCCGCGGACCTGATACGGGATGTCGAGCTTGGTCAGGGCCTGCTCGTGCACCTCGGACTGGGCGTTGATCCGGTACAGCACCGCGATCTCCGCGGCAGGCGTTCCGCGGGCGATGAGCCGCTTGATCGCACGGGCCACTCCGGCGGCCTCGGCAGGCTCGTCGTCGAACTCCGCGAAAGTCGGTTCGGGCCCCGACTTCCGCTGGCCGATCAACTGCAACCGCGTACCAGCGATCCTGCCCCGCGCCGCGCCGATCACCCGGTTGGCCATCGAGACCACCTCGGGGGTCGACCGGTAGTCGCGCTCGAGGCGGACAACGGTGGCTTCGGGGAACCGTCGCGAGAAGTCGAGCAGATAG
Organism: Rhodococcus sp. MSC1_016; assembly: GCF_023667485.2. Classification (NCBI taxonomy): domain Bacteria; kingdom Bacillati; phylum Actinomycetota; class Actinomycetes; order Mycobacteriales; family Nocardiaceae; genus Rhodococcus; species Rhodococcus sp. MSC1_016. The sequence continues at coordinate 1,449,406 of NZ_JAMOZI020000001.1, read as the reverse complement.
TTGGGCGTGGCGCCCGTGAACGAGTAGATGGTCTGGTTGGCATCGCCGACGACCGTGAGATCGTCCCGTTCGCCGAGCCAGGCATCGAGCACCCGCTGCTGCAGTGGCGTCACGTCCTGGTATTCGTCGACCACGAAGCACCGGTACCGGTCCCGGAACTCTTCGGCAACCGCCGAATGCTCCTCCAGGGCGGCCGCGGTGTGCAGCAGGAGGTCGTCGAAGTCGAGCAGCATCGCATCCTGGCCTCGAGCCTTGAGTTGCTCGTAACCGTGATAAACCTCGGCCACTTTGGCGGCGTCGGCAGGCGCCTCGCGGTGCACCTTCGCCACCGCGCGCGGATAGTCCTCCGGCGCGATCAGTGACGCCTTGGCCCATTCGATCTCACTTGCCAGGTCCCGAACACTCTCGGTACTGGTGGACAACCCGACACGGCCGGCCGCAGCGGAGACCACCGCGAACTTTCGGTCCAGCAGCCGCCATTCGGTGTCCCCGACCACCTGCGGCCAGAAGTACCTCAGCTGGCGCAGCGCGGCCGCGTGGAAGGTGCGCGCCTGTACCTGGGTGCCACCGTCACCGATTCCGAGGCTCCTCAGCCTGCCTCGCATCTCCCCCGCAGCCCGGGCCGTGAACGTGACCGCCAGTACCTGTCCCGCCGCGACGTGTCCGCTGGCGACGAGGTGGGCGATCCTTCGGGTGATGGTCCGCGTCTTTCCCGTGCCCGCGCCCGCCAGCACGCACACCGGACCACGAGGCGCGAGGACGGCCGCGGACTGTTCGGGATCGAGGCCGGTACTCGTCACCTCGGGGGCACCTGCTGACATGGCGTCCATCATGGCAGGGACAACCGACACCCCGCGCAGCGGTGGAAGAGCCGCATGGGAACACTTCACTCGGCCGTGGTGTTATATGCGCCGTGACTGCTACAGACAACAAGGCCCTGACCATCTACTCCACCACCTGGTGTGGCTACTGCCGCCGCTTGAAGAAGCAGCTGGACGAGTCCGGCATCGGCTACGTGGAGATCGACATCGAGGAGGATCCGGCTTCGGCCGAGTTCGTCGGTAGCGTGAACGGTGGCAACCACGTCGTCCCCACGGTCAAGTTCGCCGACGGCAGCACCGCGACCAACCCGTCCCTGTCCCAGGTCAAGAAGGCACTCGGGGTCTAGGCCTTCGCCCCGTCTGCTCCCACCCAGGATTCGATCATTCCGCGGGCAATGGAAATCGAGCCGGGGAGCAGCAGGGGTGCGTCGCCGTCGGATGCCCAGTCACCGAACTCGAGTGCACTGCGCACCTCGTCGCGGGTGAACCAGCGAGCCTCGGCGATCTCGCCGTCCGCGAAGATCAACGCGGCGTCGGGATCGCCGACGGCAGAGAAGCCGATCATCACGGACCGCGGAAACGGCCACGGCTGACTACCGAGATACTGCACGTCGCGGACCTCGAGACCCACTTCTTCCTTGATCTCGCGCATCACACACGTCTCGAGCGACTCCCCCGCCTCGACGAAGCCGGCCAGAATCGAGAACCGGCGCGGCGGCCATGTGGGTTGCCGTGCCAGAAGCACCCGGTCTCCATCGTCGTGGACGAGGCAGATGACGGCGGGATCGGTGCGCGGAAACTCCTCATGCCCGGTGCTGGTCGAAATTCGTGACCAACCCGACATCGTCGGTTCCGACGCAGCGCCGTCGAGGGCGCTGAAACCGGCACTGTCGTGCCAGTTCAACATCGCGATCGCGCCGGTCAGCACGCCGGCATCCGCATCGTCGAGCGTTCCGCCAACCACGCGTAGGTCGGCCAGCTCGCCGGTCATGGCCTGCACGCGCACCGCCCAGACGTGCCGGTCCTTGCGGATGCCCAGAAACACCGCACCGCGGACGGGCTCCGGACCGAGCTCGGTTGCCGCTCCGAACACGAGGCCGTCGTCGTCGACACGGACCTGACCGCGATGGTTGACCCGCAGAAGTACCGCATCCTGCCATCCCGTTCGCAGGGCGTCGGTGTCCGAACGCAATTCTTCGGCGCGGCCGACCGCGGAGCGCGACAGGAGCGGGGTTTCGTTCAACCGGAATGCAGTCACACGTCGACAGTACTGCCGGTCAATTAGCGACCCTACGGATGTACAGCAACCGGTCGTTCTCCTCCACCGAATCGACCTCCGGGGAGCCGACCCGCACCAGTCGCCCGTCCCGGACGACACCCAGGACGATGTCGGCGAGATGCCGCGGTGAACCGCCGATCTCGTCGCGTTCCACTGCCCGTTCGGCGATCGCGAAGCCGGCCTCCGGAGTCAGCAGATCCTCCATCATCTCGACGACACTGGGAGTGGTCGTCGCGATACCGAGCAGCCGGCCCGCGGTCTCGGAGGACACCACCACCGAGTCGGCGCCCGACTGCCGCAGCAGGTGGGTGTTCTCCGACTCTCGAATGGCCGCGACGATCTTCGCTTGCGGCGCGATCTCGCGTGCCGTCAAGGTGACGAGAACGGCGGTGTCGTCGCGGTTGGCCGCCACGATGATGGCCGCCGCATTCTGGGCCCCCGCCAACCTCAGGACATCCGACTTGGTGGCGGAACCGTGGACGGTGACCAGCCCTTTGCTTGCCGCCGATTCGAGGACCGCCTGATCGGTGTCGACGACGACGATGTCCGACGGGGTGACCCCGTCGCCGAGCATCGCGTCGATCGCGGTGCGCCCCTTGGTTCCGTAACCGATCACGACCGTGTGGTTGCGCACGTGCTGCCTCCAGCGCTGGATTTTGAACGCCTGGCGGGAACTCTCCGTGAGTGCGGAGAGAGTCGTACCGACCAGGACGATGAGGAAGAAGATTCGAAGGGGTGTGATGAGCAGAACGTTGATCAGTCGCGCCGACGGCGTGAACGGGGTGATGTCGCCGTACCCCGTCGTCGACAGCGACACCGTGGCGTAGTAAACGCAGTCGAGCAGTGACAACTCGTTGTCCTGGGCGTCGCGATACCCGGCGCGATCGATGTAGACGATCAGGACGGCCAGGGCCAGAGCGGCGAGAGCGATCGCCACTCGGCGGTAGATCGCCCGCGCAGGACTGGTCTGCAACTGGGGAATCCTGAGGACACCCACCAGTGCGAAGTCCGGCCGGTCCGTCAAGGTGTCCGACCTGTTCAATCTCGCACGTAGCCTACCGGCCATATATTCGTCTCCACTGGGCACAGAACTCCGACATCGGCTGGCAGCCTAACCCCGATTCTCCATGAATCGACACAGCGGCGTCTCGCTCAATCGACACAGCGGCGTCTCGCTCAATCGACACAGCGGCGTCTCGCTCAATCGACACAGCGGCGTCTCGCTCAATCGACACAGCGGCGTCTCGCTCAATCGACACAGCGGCGTCTCGCTGTCGTGCCGGGAGTGATTCGGGCAAGCTGTCGTCATGCAACGTGACAGCACCCTTTCCCGGACCGGCCGCACGCCCGCGCTCCGACTCGCCGCCCTGCTTCTCGGCATGGGCGTGCTTCACTTCGTCACCCCCAAGTTCTTCGACGCGATCGTTCCCGAGCGACTCCCAGGCGACCCGCGGACGTACACCTACGCGTCCGGTGTGGCCGAACTGGCGGTGGGTGCGGCGCTCGTGGTACCGAGAACCCGCCGGCTCGGCGGCGGACTGGCCGCGCTTCTCTTCCTTGCGGTTTATCCGGCCAACATCTCGATGGCCGTCGACTGGCTGAAGAGCACCGAGACGTCGCGCCTGCAGAAAACTGGTGTGCTGCTGCGCCTTCCGTTGCAGATCCCGTTGGTCACCGAGGCCCTGAAAGTGCGCCGTCAGGCCTGACGCGCTTCCTCGTCCGCGCCGGCGGTGCGGATGAGGCCGGCGAGAGCGTCGGCGTCCGGCAGGGTGTCCGGCGCGATCGTGCGGCCTGTGCGGACGTAGTGGAACGCGGCCCGCACACGCTCCAGGGGTACGTCCATCAGCTCGGCCCAGGCAAGCCGATACGCGGCGAGCTGCATCACCACTGCCTTCTCCTTGTCGGCACTCGGCTCCGCTCCGGTCTTCCAGTCGATCACCGTCCACCCGCCGTCCGGGTCCGCGAACACCGCATCGATCCGCCCCCGCAGAACCGTCCCTGCCACCGCCGTCTCGAACGGAACCTCCACCTCGATGGGACTGCGATGAGCCCACGACGAACGCAGGAATGCGTCCTGCAAAGTCACCAGGTCCGTGTCCGGTCCTGCATCGGTGTCGGCCGCCCCCGGGAGTTCGTCGAGGTCGAGCAGCCGGGTCGCCCCGAACCGGCGCTCCACCCAGGCGTGGAACGCGGTCCCTCGCCGTGCCAGCGGGTTCGGCGGATACGGAAGTGGCCTGCGTAACCGCGCAGCCAGCGCATCCGGGTCCGCTTCGAGTTCGACCAGCTGACTCACCGACAGCTGCGCAGGCAGAACCACTTCGAGGCGAGCCTGCGCGCGGGCTTCGCGTTCAGCGAGGAGCGCGTCGACGTCGGCCGCCCAGTTCTCGGGGTCTTCTTCGCCTTCCAGGGACGCATCGCCGATTTCGGTCAGCGCCGCGAGCACCAGGGAAGCACCGTGTTCGACCGACTCACGTCGCAGACCTAGCGGGTCCGGCGGCCACGCTGCCGCTTTGGGGGTTCGGGTGAGCGGATTCTGCGCCTCGGGGTCGGGTGCGGGCGCCCATACGTCCACGACGCCGAGACCCTCGTGTGTCTCGTCTGCGATCGAGTCGCGGAGTTCGGTGAGGAACTCGGACGGGCCCTTCGGTTCGCTGCCCGACTCCGCCCAGTGATGACCGGAAGCGAACAGCACCCGCTCCGTCCGCGTGAGCGCAACGTAGAAGAGCCGGCGATCCTCGTCGAGTTTGCGTGCCGCGAGGGCCGCCTTGTGCGACTTCACCGCATCCTCGAGATCCTTGCGGCTGTACAGGTTTTCGAGATCGAGAACCGGTACGCCGTCTGCGGCTTCTCCCATCCGCGCGCGGTCGCCGCGCAACGACGGCGGCAATTCACCGAGCGCGCCGAGCCAGGTTCCGGTCGCGGTCCGTGACGGGAACACGCCTGCGGTGAGATGGGGCACCGCCACCACTTCCCATTCGAGCCCCTTCGCCGAGTGCACCGTGAGCACCTGGACGCGGTGCGGATCGACCTCCACTTCGCCGGGCGCCAATCCCTTTTCGACGGATTCGGCCGCGGAAAGGAACGCGAGCAATCCGGTGATGGTGGCCGAGGACCGGCTGGCGTATCCGGCAACGACATCCGCGAAGGCGTCCAGGTGTTCGCGCCCTGCGCCTGTTCCCGCGCCAGTGCGGGTCCGGGCCTGCGCCTCGATGCCGATGCCGAGTACCCGTTCCACCTCGGCCACGAGTTCGGTGAGGGGCTGCCCGATCCGCTCACGCAGGGATGCCAGCTCGGCTGCGACTGCGGTGATGCGCGCGTACCCCACCGGTGAATATCGTTCGGCTGGTCCGGGATCCGCCAACGCGTCGGCGATCCCGGCCTGCTCGGCCTGTTCGCCGGGCAATGCGCCCTCGACCGCCTCCGCCAGTGCCGAGGAGTCGGTGACGGCGCCGGCGGTGCCGTATCCGGTTCCGATGGCCAGCTCCCTCGCTCGCCGGGACAACGCCGTCAGGTCTGCAGCCCCGATCTGCCACCGCGCACCCGTCAGCAACCGGACCGCAGCGCTGCCTGCCATGGGGTCGGCGACCACGCGCAGCATCGCGATCACGTCGGCCACCTCGGGAGTGTGCAGCAGGCCACCGAGGCCCACCACCTCGACGGGAAGCCCGCGCGAGCGCAGCACCTCCGCGATCGGGGCGGCGTCGGCGTTGCGCCGGATCAGTACCGCCGCAGTCGGTGGATCCTCTCCCCTGCTCGAGGCCTGCGCGTACTGCTCGGCGATACGGTCGGCAACCCACGCACGTTCCTCGGCCACGTCGCCGGTCAACGCGAGCCGCACATCGCCCGGAACAGCCTGAGGCCGCGCCCGCAGCGTACTGACCTGCACTCCCCGCTCCCGTAGCGGCGCCGAGACCAGGTTGGCGAGCGCCAGCGCCTCGGGCGGGTTCCGCCAACTGGTCAGCAAGTCCAGTGTCGGCGCCGGTGTGCCGTCGGGCAGCGGAAAATCGGTGGCGAACCTCGGAAGGTTGGCCGCCGACGCGCCACGCCAACCGTAGATCGACTGCATCGGGTCACCGACCGCGGTGAGGGCGAGCCGCCCGTCGAGGCCGCCGCCGAACAATGACGACAGCAACACACGCTGGGAGTGCCCGGTGTCCTGGTACTCGTCGAGCAGCACCACCCGAAAGCGCGCACGCTCGGCGTGCCCCACCTCGGGGTGGTCCGACGCCACACGTGCCGCGAGCGACATCTGACTGCCGAAGTCGAGAGCGCCCTCCCGCCGGAGCGTCTCCGCCAGGCGGTGCACCAGCGGAAGAAGTTCCACCCGCCGATGCTGTGTGTCGAGAATGTCGAGCAATTCCTTACCCGGCCCGCCTCGCTGGCGCGGTCCCGCCGGCAGTGTGTGCACAAGCTTGTCGAGTTCGGTGTGCGCCTCCCGAAGATCCTCGGGTTCGACGAGGTGCTCTGCCAATTGTCCGGAAAGCGCCAGCACGGCCTCGGTGACCGACGCCGGATTCCGGTCGGTGTCGAGGTCGCCGTCCCACGAACTGACCACGCGATGAGCGAGCTGCCACAGTTCCGTTTCCGACAACAAGGTGGCCGACGGTTCGATGGGCAGTAACAGCCCGTGCTCGGACAGCAGCCGCCCGGCGTACGCGTGATAGGTGCTCACCTCCGGCTCACCAGCGAGGAGCTTCGACCTCAGCTCGCCGCTGGGATCGACTCGCCGAAGAAGATCCGAACCCGCCAGCCGGGCAAGCCTTTTCCGGATTCGACTGGTGAGCTGCTGAGCAGCCTTGCGGGTGAAGGTGAGGCCCAGCACCGCTTCCGGGTCGACGAATCCGTTGGCGACGAGCCACACCACCCGCGCCGCCATCGTCTCGGTCTTTCCCGCTCCGGCGCCGGCGACGACCAGCGTCGGCCCCAGCGGGGCGGCGATGACCGCCGCCTGTTCCGGTGTGGGTGGGTGCTGACCGAGTCCGATGGCGAGTTCCACCGGGTCGATGTGCGCTGTCATTCGGACGTCACCTGCCTGCCCTCGTCGTGCGCTGGGCAACTCGTCCGCACCGGGCAGTGCCGGCAACCGTCATTGACGCGGGCAAGGAACTGTGGCCCCCTGGTGGCGGCGGCCGCGGCGGAAATGACGGCCAGCCAGGTGTCGACGTCCTCGTCCGACAACGGCGCCTGCACACGTTGCGTAGCGCCCTCCTTCTTGTGCGGCTTGGCCACGAACACGAGTCGGGCCCCGCCGGGTTTCGACGCCGGTTCGCCCTCGATCGCACCGACGGCGGCCGCCACCTGGTACGCCGCGAGCTGCGCGTGTTGCTGCGCGTCCTCCTTGCTCACGGGCGCACGAGCGGTCTTGACGTCGACGATCACGGGCCTGCCCTCGGCGTCACGTTCGAGCCGGTCGATGCGTCCACGCAGTCGAATCGCCGGCGCACCCTCCTCCCTCGGCTCCAGCACACCGTCGACGGCGACCTCGACACCGACCTCGGTGAGCTCGGACCGTGTAGTGCCGAGCCATGCGGTGAACGTGGCCAGCATGTCCCGGGTGCGTGCGAGTTCCCGTCGCGAATACCACTGTGAACCCAGATCGATGGAGTCCCAGGCGTCTTCGAGGGCCCGTTCCACCTGATCCGCCGGTATTCGCCCGGCGAGCGCCTGCACCAGCGTGTGCACGAGCGTTCCCGCGATGGCGTGCGTGTTGTCGCCGTCGGATCCGCCGTGGCGTTCGAGTAGCCAGCGCAGCGGGCAGGTATTGAGGAGGTCCACGGTGGACGGTGACAGCGACACCGGCCCGTCCTCCTCCGTCCACAACGCCACTGCGGTACTGGGCTCGGCCGTGCCGTACCACTGGTCCGGATGCGCGCCACGGACACCGGCCCGGGCGAGTCGGGCCAGTTGACGAGCAGCCCGGCGCTGCCGATCCGGGTCGTCTCGGGACACTCGAGGATCACACACCACTCCGCGCAACTCGGCGACGAGTGCGGGCAGGGCAAGGACCCGGGTGGACGGATCCGTCACCGGTACCACCGCGTCCGCGACGTCCGCGCCGTCCGCGCCGACGAGTAGTTCGTCGACGAACCGGGAGTGAACGAGATCGGTGTCGCTCCCGGCAGAGTCGACGGCGGTCACCAGCAGACTCCGCCGTGCCCGGCTGCATGCGACCAGGAAGAGACGGCGTTCTTCCGCGAGAAGCGGTGCGGTGCGCGACAGCCGATCGGCCGCCTCCGCAGTGCCGTCGGACACTCCACTGACGAGGTCGATCAGCGCCTCGGTTCCGAGCAGGCTTCCGCGCGTCCGCAGACTCGGCCACAACCCCTCCTGCACGCCTGCGACCGCCACCACGTCCCACTCACGACCCGCCGCGGAATGCGCGCTCAGCACCGTCACCGCGTCACTCGGCACTACCGAAGCGGTTCGCGACGAACTCGGGATGGCCTGGCCGGTGAGATAGTCGACGAATCCGGCGAGCTGAGCGCGCGGCAACCGGTCGACATACCCCGCGGCGGCGTCGAACAGGGCGACCACGGCGTCGAGGTCGCGGTCTGCCTGCGCACCGATGGGGCCGCCCCGCGCCGACGCCGACGCCCAGCGTCGTTCCAGTCCCGTCGCCTGCCAGGCAGCCCACAGGACCTCCTCGACACCGCGTCCGCGGTCGAGCTGCGCACGCGCTTTGCGGAGTACGGACAACACTCTGTTGAGGGAGGCCGCCTCCACATCGGTGAGTTTGGCGACGACCTTGCGGGTACTGCCGGTCTCCCCGGTCAGGATGAGGCGCAGCAACTCTGCCGAGTCGCGGTCACCGCCGGAGGCGAGTTCTGCGCGACGCAGACCGCGCCGGAGCCGTCGGAGAGCCACTGGTTCGGCCCCACCGATCGGTCCGGCGAGCAGAGCGAGCGCGTCCTCACCGGTGAATTCCTCACCCGACAACGCGCGGAGCACCAGCATCAGACCGGACACGCCGTGCCTGCGGGCCAGCGGCAACTCGGACGCGGGTGTGGTGACGGGCACTCCCGCACCGAGAAGTGCCCGCCGGAGCGGCGCCAGGGCACGGGGCACCGAGCGCACGATGACGGCCATGTCGGACCACGGGATCCCGTCCAGGAGATGCGCGCGGCGCAAGGTGTCGGCGATGACCGCGGCTTCCTTGGCGGGTGTGCTCAGTACATGCACGGACGTTCGGCCGCCGTCGTTCGACGGTACCCACGTCCGGTGGGGCAGCCGGCCGGGCAGCCGGGAAGTGATGCGTGCCGACGTCGCCGCCACCTCGGAGGCGCTGCGGAAATTGAGTGGAAGAACGATCTGACGCTCGTCACCCTTGTCCGCGAGCCCGATCAGGAATGCGGGATCCGCTCCACGGAAGCCGTAGATCGACTGGTCCGGATCGCCTGCGACGACGGTGGTCCGGGTACCGGTGCCCACGAGGCGGACCAGCTCCGCCGCCTGGGGATCGAGGTGCTGAGCATCGTCGACCAGGAGGTGGCGCACGCGTGCCCGTTCCGTCCGCAGGAGGTCGGGGTCGGTGGCGAAGGCCGTGAGTGCGGCACCGATGAGCTCGGCGGCGTCGAGAGCGGGGGCCGTGGCCTCGGGAGCCTCCACACCGACCGCCCCTCGCAGCAGCATGCCGTGTTCGTATCGCGCGGCAAACTTTCCGGCAGCCACCCACTCGGGTCGCGAGTGCCGACGCCCCAGCGCGACGAGATCCTCCGGGCCGAGCCCACGTTCGCTCGCACGCAGCATGAGATCCCGCACCTCGACCGCGAATCCCCCCAGCCCCAGGGCGGGACGCAGCCGCTCCGGCCAGAGGTGGGCGCCGTCGGCGATGTCGCCGTGCAGCATCTCGCGCAGCACCGCGTCGTGTTCGGCGCCCGTGATGAGGCGCGGCGGCGGGTTTCCGTGTGCTGCCGCCTGGAGTCGCAGGACTGCGAAGGCATAGGAGTGCACGGTCCGCACGAGTGGTTCGCGCGTGGCACGGGCACCGTGCTGTTCGCCCTGTCCGAGCAGCGCCGCGGTGATCTCCTCACGCAGACGGCCTGCCGCCCGCCGCGACTGGGTGAGGACCAGCACGTGCTCGGGATCTTCTCCACCGGTAATGCGGTCGACAGCCACGTCGACGAGCAGTGACGTCTTGCCCGTTCCCGGACCGCCGAGTACCTGCCAGGGATTCCAGCCCACACCCGGTGCAGTGGTGGCGAAGACGCGCTTCGTCGATTCGTCCCAGACCCGGGGTGCTTGCTCGGGCCGACGACGGTGCACGAGCCGGGCACGAGGAGCAGCCGTCCTGGTGCGCACCGTCGAATCCGTCATGCGGGCATTCCATCAGAACGGTCCGACATCTCGCCCGTCGGCCCGATCCGGCATCATGGACCCGTGTCAGCACTGCATACCTATCTGTTCGGCGCCGAAGACGGTCCCGAGATCCTTGCTCTGCACGGAGTGACCGGTCACGGCAAGCGCTGGCAGGCCCTGGCCACCGACCACATCCCCGACGCGCGCTGGATCGCGCCCGACCTGCTCGGTCACGGCCGGTCCAGCTGGTCACCGCCATGGAATTTCGAATCGCACGTCTCGTGCGTGATCGACACCTTGCGTACTCACGCACGGGGTCCGGTTCTGGTCGTGGGCCACTCGTTCGGCGGCGCGCTGGCTCTCCACCTAGCCCGGGCACTCCCCGAACAGGTCCGGGGTCTTCTCCTGCTGGATCCGGCGATCGGGCTGGATCCCGAGAAGATGCGATCGGCGGCGGACGACACGATCTCGTCGCCCGACTACACCGATGTCGACGAGGCACGTGCCGAGAAGATGCACGGTTCCTGGGGTGAGGTGGACGCCGAGGTACTCGAAGCGGAGATCGCCGAGCACCTGATCACTCTCGCGAACGGCCGGGTCAACTGGCGAATGTCCGTACCGGCGCTCGTCGCGGCTTGGGGCGAACTAGCGCGTCCCGCCGTCCTTCCGCCGGCGAACCTGCCCACCGTTCTCGTTCAGGCGGCCAAGGTGCAGCCGCCGTATGTCACGCCCGAGTTCCGACGCGCCCTCACCGACCATCTGGGTGAACAGCTGACCGCCGTCGATCTCGACTGTGACCACATGCTCCCGCAGGCCCGGCCCGACGAGGTGGCTCAGCTCATCCGCACGCTCCTCTGATGCCCGCCACAACCGAGGAGCAGGTCGAACGCGTGCGCGAACTGGTCGCGTCGATTCCTCCCGGCCGCGTGGCGACCTACGGCGACATCGCCACAGCCGCCGGGTTGTCGAGCCCACGGACGGTCGGCTGGATCATGCGCATCGATTCCGCGGATCTGCCCTGGCACCGGGTGCTGGGGGCCGGCGGTCGTCCGGCTGCGCATCTCGCGGACCGCCAGATCGCGAAGCTGGAACTCGAAGGCGTGCCGGTGCGGGACGGCCGCGTAGATCTCGCGGCGGCACGCCACCGGTTCTGACGGACTGCTCAGCAGGTGCTGGGAGGGGGATCCCCGCGGAAGCGAGCGTCCATCCAGTCCAGCCCCTGGAATACCCCGAGAGCGGCCGCGGACAGATGGTCGGGTGTCGGAGTGAGCAGCGTCTGCACGGGTGTTCCGGCTTCGCAGTAGCGCCGGAGCGTGTTGTCGATGGAGTCCACCGGTATCAGGGCGTCGGTGGGGCTGTGCCATTCGAAGATCGGCGCCTTCGGCACGCCGGGATACAGCTCGACGCTGTTCTCGTCCATCACCTTCCAGGCTTCGGGGTTGTCCATGAAGTTCTTGTTGTCGGTCATTTCCGCCGCGCTTCGGCCAACGCCGAACAGCATGATTTCGTTGGTGCACCCGTTGCCGATCATCTGCTTGAGCCAGCGGCCCTGAGCGTTGAGTTGGCCGCTGACGTCGATGCGGTCGGGATACTCACGTTCCAGCCCGAGCGCCGCGGCCATCGCAAGGCCGAAGGCAGGGTGGGGATTGGTACCCAGACCTTGGGCCATCTTCCCCAGATTCATCGGTGCACCACCGATGGCCGCACCGACGATGTCGAGTTCCGGCGCGTACGTGGGGGCCAGCGCAGCCGCCCAGGCGGTGGCCATTCCCCCACCGGAATATCCGCCCAACCCGACCGGGCTGTTCGTGACCTGGAGTTCCGGCACCCGCTTCACGGCCCGGATCCCGTCGAGGGTGATCTGGCCACCCAGCTTCGCCGCGCCGTAGGCCATCCGCGGTCCCAGGTGATCGGGCAGCGACACCGCCCACCCCCGTGCCAACGCGATGTTGAGGCCGGCAGCCTCACGAATCTGATGGAGCGGGTCGCTGGTGTACAGCTCGGTGACGATCTTGCACTTGTGCCCGAGCGAATTGATGATGTGCTGGTACGACACCAGGGGCCCGTCGGGGGCGTGATTCGCCGGGAGTACATAAGTGGTGTTGGCCGCGATGGGGTTCCCTTGCGAGTCGGTGGACCGGAAAAGCACCTCCCACATCGCGCTGCCGGGGAAGTAGTACGACGGCGGTAGCGGGCGCACCTTCAGGACGTCGCCTGGCGCTCGCGCCGCGATGTTCGGCGTCGGCTGGTAGAACGGATCCGGGTCCGGGATGGGAAACGCTACGTCCGCCGCCGGGGGCGGCGGCAACAGCGGCTGCGCTGCACCGGTGCCAGCACTTGCGAGGGTGACGGCCAGGCCGGCAACGAGGACCGCGGCGGCGGCGCCCAGAGATCGACGAATCAACGAGCACATGAGAAACCCCACAATCCGGCGAGCAGGTCGGCGGCCATCACTATGCCAGACAGTTGCGGAGGACCCGCCGGTTTTCCGGGTACCGAACAGGTCTCTGACCGATACTCCGGTTCACAGGTATCTTTTTCCGGCCATGACCGGGCAGTCAGATTACGACGGTTGTCGCCGCGGACAGCGGCGGTTCGCCCGACATCACCAGGGTGGCCAGCACGTCGACGGCGGCGGTCAACTCGGTGACCGGTCTGGTGAAAGGGAGTCGCTGGTGGTCGTCGAACAGATGACCCGTACCGAAGCGGGGTCCGGGCGCGAGCAGAAGATTCCTGGCGCGTGCGGCTGCTACGAGTTCGCTCGAACCGATCCCCGCCGGGAGGCGGCACCACAACGACAGCCCGCCCGAGGGCAGCTGGAAGCTCCAAGCCGGCAACCGCTCGGTGACGGCCGCTGCGAGGGCGTCACGCTGCCCCCGCAACTCGCGACGACGGCGTACCACCAGTCCTTCGTGCTGGGCGAACAGCCGCACAGCGGCGAGTTGGTCGAGAACGGAGACCGACAACTGTCTCCGCGCCATGATCTTCGCCATCTGCGCGGTGCGGGCGGCCTCGGCGCGCACCCAGCCGATGCGGATACCTCCCCACACGGTCTTGCTGAGGCTGCCGATCGCCACGGTCGCCGATTCCGGGACCGGGACACCGAACGGCTCGAGGTCGCCCGAACCGTCCAGCACGAGTTCCGCCGCCACCTCGTCCACGACGGTCACCACGCCGTGGTGGGCCATCGTCGCGGCCAGCCGCCGCCTGCCGTCGGGAGTCGCCCTGGCTCCCGACGGATTGGAGAAGTCCGGCATCAGGTACGCCACGGTGGGAGCGCTCTGCCGGGCAGCGCGATCCGCCTCGGCGACGAAGGCGTCGGGATCCCTCGCATCGATCGGCACAGGGACAGGGCGGCCCCCCGCCGCCTGCACGGACTCGACCGCGCCGGGATAGGTCGGATGTTCGACCAGGACCCGGTCGCCCATCTCGACCAAAGCCTCGAACACCACTTCGGTCGCATCACCCGCGCCGCCGGTGACGAGGATCTGGTCCGGGGTGGTCGGGCGACCCCTGCGGGTGTAGTGGCCTGCTATCGCCGCACGCAGCGTCGTCAGTCCACCGGGGTGGTAACCGTGCTGAGGCATGAAACGGGGCAGCTCGTCGACGGCGTCCAGATAGGCCTCCCTGAGCTCAGGGGCCGCGGCCGGCGCGGCGTTGACGAGGTCGATGACACCGTCGACGGGCGCACCCACCATGCTTCCCCACGCCGGCGGACCGGAGGGCATCGCCACGTACGTCCCTGATCCGTGTCGCGCCGATGCCCAACCGGCCTCGCGCAGTTCGCGATACGCGGCACTGACGGTCACCCGGCTGAGCCGGAGTTCCTCCGCGAGGGCCCGTTCGGCGGGCAGCCGAACTCCCACGGCCATCGATCCGTCGGCGACCCTCTCGCGGAGGGCGTCGGCGAGTCCGCGGTACAGCGGTTGCCCACCGGTGGGCGCCGCGCCGAGCAGCACCGCCAACTCGGCTGCCGAGACGGTTCGGACCGGTTCACCACTCATACAGGCCACTTTCCCACAGAGGACTGGAAATCGCGGTCCACTTTGCATCGACAATCGATACATGCTGGTTATTGGAATCCTCTTGGCCCTCAGCCTGGCGTCGGTGGCCTGGCTCTGCGTCAGCACCACGAACGGTGGGCGGTCCGGGCTCGCCGGACCTCCGCGCAGCCACCTGCACAGCGACTGAGGGTGTGCGGCAGCATGAAGGAATGAACCCTGCCGCACCCGTTCACGCGATCGTCCTCGCCGGTGGACGAGCCACTCGTATGGGCGGCGTCGACAAGCCTGCCGTGGTGGTCGGCGGACGCCGGATGCTCGACACCGCTCTCGACGCCGTCGACGACTGTGCGCGCATCGTCGTCGTGGGACCCCGGCGCTCCGACCTCGATTCGACGGTGCTCCAAACGCAGGAGACGCCGCCGGGCGCCGGGCCGGTGGCGGGGGTGGCCGCCGGACTGGCGGTGCTCGACGCCGAACCGGGAGACCGGGTGATTCTGCTCGCGTCGGACCTGCCGTTCGCGGAACCCACGATGGTGGAGGCTCTCGCCGCCGCCGTGCAGGACGCCGACACCGTGTTCGCGGTCGACGAGTCGGGCCGCTTGCAGTTCCTGTTGTCCGCGTGGCGCGTCGGCGCGTTGACCGACCGTGTGCGCTCGCTCGGGTCGGCGGTCAATCAGCCCATGAAGGCGCTCGTTCCCGAAACGTTCGACACGGTCCTCTTCCGCGGCGTCACCGACTGCGACACACCAGAGGACGTCGAGCGGGCCCGCGGCCGGGCCGCTGCGTCGCCGGTCTCGATCGCCGAGGCCAGGCGCGCGATCCTCGAGGCGGTTCCCCCACTTCCGCCGCGATCCGCGGCGCTCGGCACGTCGCTCGGCGCCACACTCGCCGAGCCGCTCCTTGCCGCCGAAGCTCTGCCGCGCATCGCCGTCTCCGCCATGGACGGATACGCCGTTGCGGGCGACGGTCCGTGGGTGCTGCGCGACGACATCCGGTATGCGGGAAGCTCCGAGGAACTCGAACTGGCGGACGGCGAGGCGGCCCGGATTGCGACGGGCGCGCACCTCCCCAGCGGCGCCACCGCCGTCGTGCGCGACGAATTCGCCGTGGTGACAAACACTTCCGACGGACCGAAACTGTCCCGCAGTCAGGACGCCCCCGTGCGCGACGACGCGCGGCGGCGCGGCGAGGACTGGCACGAGGGCTACCGGCTCGCGGTGGAGGGCACGGCCGTCACGCCGGCACTCGTCTCCGCAGCCGCGAGCGCGGAGGTGACCACTGCGGGGGTACGCGGCCCCGTCCGCGCGCACGTGGCGGTGACCGGAGACGAGATCCGGCGGGAAGGTCCGCTGCGACGAGGGCAGACGCGGGACGCTCTGGGACCCGTTCTTCCCCAGTTCCTCTCGTGGTGTGGCATCCGGACGGTCGCGGACACGCACCTGCGGGACACGTCCGACAGCTTCGACGAATTGTTCCGGGAGGTCCGCCAGCCCGATCTGATCGTGATCGTGGGGGCGACCGGTGGCGGCGCGGCGGACCAGTTGCGTGCGGCACTCGACCGGGCGGAAGCCCGGATCGTGGTGGGGAGGGTGCAGTGCCGCCCCGGTGGTTCGCAGGTGACCGCCCTGTTGCCGGACGGACGGGTGGTGCTCGGGCTGCCCGGAAATCCGTACGCGGCGGTGGTGACGTTGCTCATCACTGTTCCGTCCATCGTGGCCGCACTCACGGGTCGCACCCCGGCGCCACGTCAGCTGGCGCGTATCGCGAATGCATCCGAGGTCAGTGGCGACGCCACCCGGATCCTGCCCGCCGTCCCGCAACCCGACGGCATGTGGCGGGTCGACCCCGGAATCCGGACCGCGCATCTCGCGGGCATCATCGACCGCGAAGCGTTGGCGTTGGTCCCGGCGGGCGCAGCCGACGGGGATCTGGCAGAGCTGGTGCCGCTGCCGCGCTGACGGGTCAGCGCTGGAACGACAGGGTGTGCTGAGCGGCAGGTATGCCACTGCGGTAGCGCTCGGACACCAACCCGACGATGGCCGGATCGACTCCCAACGGCTCCGCGACACCATCCGCGCCTGCGTCACCGAGTCGGGCGTGGAAGAGTCCGTGCGCGAGGAGGTAGGAGGCGATGAACACCCGCTTCTCACCCTGCGCGCGAAGCGACGCGACGACAGCCGGTACGCGGGGCTCGGCGGTCGCCACGAATCCTATGCGGACCCGCGTCGCCGCGAGTTCCGCCAACATCGCCGCGGCGCGGCGCACGTCACGGAGTGCGCGTGGGTCGGACGATCCCGCCGCAGCGAGGACGACGGCATCCCCCGGCTGCCACCCGGCATCGACGAGACGCCGCAGGAGCACCTCGGCGAGTACGGGGTCAGGACCGAGTGCCCGCGTGACGGCGACCGACGGGTGCCCGCTGTCCGCGACTTCCCGGGGAACGTCGGTGTGGACGTGATACCCGGACGCCAGAAACGCCGGAACCACGACCGCGGGGCCGGTGATGTCCCGCAGTACCTCGGACGGCGACGGTCCGAGAACGTCCACGAAGGCGACGCGCGTCGGACCGACCTGCTCGGCGACGGCATCCGCGAGCGTGGCGATCATCTCCACGCCGCGCGAACTCCGCGTGCCGTGTGCCACCAGTACCAGCGCTGTCTCGTTCATCGAACGCCCTCCTCACGAGAATCGACGCAGTCGACCGGGTCGAGCGCCAGGCGATAACCGCGCTTGACCACCGTCTGCACCGCTTTCGGTGCTCCCAGGGACGCGCGGAGCCGAGCCACAGCCGTCTCCACCGCATGGGTGTCACCGCCGCCCCCGGGCAACGCGGCGAGCAACTCCTCGCGGGGAACGACGCGCCCCGGACGTGCGCCCAGTGTCCGCATCAACGACATCGCTGCGGGCGGCAACTGCCGGACCTCACCGTCGACCACCACACAACCTCCCCGGATGCTGAGTTCATGGCCCGCAGTCTGGATCTTGTTGGCGCGCCGGGGCAGCTCGTCGGCGATGTGCCGGGCCAGGGCGCCGAGTCGCGAACGTTCCGGCATCGTCGTCGGGACCTCCAACTCACGCAACGGTCCGGCCGTCACGGGTCCCACACACACGGCGAGCACGCGATGGCGGAGCGAGTGCAGCACCATCTCGATCAGTCCGGTTTCCTTGGCTCGCGTCAGGAGCGACGCCACTGCCGGTGCGCTGGTGAAGCTCACCGCGTCGAGTCCGCCGCTGGCGATGAGATCGATCATCCGGTCCATCGGGGCCTGATCTTCGAGCGGTGTCCACCGATAGACCGGCACGGCGATCACGTCGGCGCCGGCGCACCGAAGCACCTCGCAGAAGTCGGCGATCGGTTCCCATTCGGTGGTGGCGCCATGTAGCTGCACGGCGATCCGTTTGCCTTCGACGCCCTCACCGAGGAGGTGGTCGAGTACTTCCGCCGACGACTCCGACGCCGGGGACCACTCCTCCCTCAGGTCGGCGGCGCGGATAGCACCCTTGGCCTTGGGACCCCGGGCCAGCAGTCGGCTCTCTGCCAGTGCCCGGCCGAGCTCTTCCGCTTCGCCCCAGCCTTCCGCGGCCTCCATCCAGCCGCGGAAACCGATTCCCGTCGTGGCGACCACGATGGCGGGCGGACTGTCGATGATCTGGCGCGTGACGCGCTCGAGCTCGGTGTCATCGGCCAGCGGAATGATCCGGATCGCCGGAGCGTGAACCACGGTGGCGCCGCGCCTCGTCAGAAGTGTCGCGAACTCTTCGGCACGTCGTGACGCAGTGATCCCGACCGTGAACCCACACAGGGGTGTCCCCTCGTTCACGAACTCGAAGCCCCCGCCACGGACACGTCGTCAGCCGGTGCTTCCGCGACATTCCCATGTGAGCTGTGAATCTGGACGACACCGGCCCAGACGCGCACGTCGTACACGGGCAGGCGAACTGATTCGTCATCGAGGCAACGACCGTCGATCAGCGAGAACACCTGCTTGAGCAGCGGCGACGCCACGGTGGGCTCGCCTGCCCGGTCACCGACGAGGCCGCGGGACATCACCGCTGCGCGCCCGTACGGATCGATGTTCCCGACTGCGCGCAGGGATCCGTCCTCGAGAAGAAACAGCGCCACCTGCTCACCGCCGCGCAGCAGGACTGCCACGCCGAGTCCGGGGATCAATCGGCTGAGTGGGCATGCGGACGTCCATTCGA
This sequence comes from Rhodococcus sp. MSC1_016, assembly GCF_023667485.2. Lineage (NCBI taxonomy): Bacteria > Bacillati > Actinomycetota > Actinomycetes > Mycobacteriales > Nocardiaceae > Rhodococcus > Rhodococcus sp. MSC1_016. The sequence continues at coordinate 1,430,804 of NZ_JAMOZI020000001.1, read as the reverse complement.
GCCGGCCTGACTGGACGCTCTCACGCCTGTTTCCACTGGCACTGTGCACGCTCACGTCGACGACGGTCATCACAGTCCTCCTTTGGGGCTGGTGCATTTCCGTGTGGGGTACATACTTCGGGTCTGGTGTTTCCTGGGCGTTAAGAAGGGATTACTCCGAGGTAGAAGCTGCGAATTTCGGCATTCCCATCAGCACGGGAACCTTCCGGACACCGGTCTCGTCGAAGGCGACGGTCGGATCGGCCTCCTCCGGCGCGTTGACGAACGACACGAATCGGGACAGCTTCTCCGGATCCTCGAGCACACCCGCCCATTCGTCCCGATATCCCTCGACGTGCTTGTCCATCGCTGCTTCGAGCTCGGCCGCGATGCCCAGGCTGTCCTCGCACACCACTGCCTTGAGGTGCTCGAGCCCGCCCTCCAGGGAATCCACCCACGGCGCCGTGCGCTGGAGGCGGTCCGCAGTGCGGATGTAGAACATGAGGTAGCGGTCGATGTAGCGGACCAGCGTCTCGTCGTCGAGTCCACCTGCCAGCAGCTGCGCGTGCTTCGGCGACTGACCGCCGTTACCGCCGACGTACAGGTTCCAGCCGTTCTCGGTGGCGATGACGCCGACGTCCTTGCCGCGCGCCTCGGCGCATTCGCGGGCACAACCCGAAACACCGAACTTGAGCTTGTGCGGCGACCGCAATCCGCGGTAGCGGTTCTCCAGGTCGACCGCCATGCCCACGGAGTCCTGGACTCCGTAGCGGCACCAGGTGGACCCGACACAGCTCTTCACGGTGCGCAGCGACTTGCCGTAGGCCTGACCCGACTCCATGCCGGCGTCGACGAGGCGTTTCCAGATGGCAGGCAACTGCTCGACGCGGGCACCGAAGAGGTCGATGCGCTGACCACCGGTGACCTTGGTGTACAGACCGAAGTCGCGGGCCACCTCGCCGATGACGATGAGCTGCTCCGGCGTGCACTCGCCGCCGGGCATCCGCGGCACCACCGAGTAGGTGCCGTTCTTCTGGATGTTCGCCAGGAAGTGGTCGTTGGTGTCCTGCAGGCCGGCCTGGTTGCGGTGCAGGATGTGATCGGAATCGGTGGACGCGAGGATCGAGGCGACCACCGGCTTGCAGATGTCACATCCGGAACCTTTGCCGTACTTGGAAATCAGCGCGGAGAAGGTGCGGGTGTCGGTGGCCTGCACGATCTCGAAGAGTTCGGCACGCGACTGCTCGAAGTGCTCGCACAGCGCCTTCGACATCACCACGCCCGACGAAGCCAGCAACTGCTTGATGGTGGGAAGGCAGCCGCCACAGGTGGTTCCGGCGTTGGTGCAGCTCTTCACCTGCGCGATGTCGCAGGCGCCCTCCGCGATGGCCCCGCAGATCGCGCCCTTCGTGACACCGTTGCAGGAGCACACCTCGGCGTCGTCGGGAAGCGACCCGGCACCTGGCTTCTCGCCAGCCGGGGAGATGAGGGACGCCGGATCACCCGGCAGTTCGCGTCCCACCAGCGGACGCAGCGACGCATACGCGGACGCATCGCCGACGAGAATGCCACCCAGCAGGGTTTTGGCGTCGTCCGACACGACGAGCTTGGCGTACGTGCCCTTCGCGGCGTCGTTGAGGACGACCTCGAGCGCGCCGGGGGTCTGCGCAAGGGCGTCACCGAAGCTGGCGACGTCCACACCCATCAACTTCAATTTGGTCGACAGATCGGCGCCCGGGAATTCGGCGTCGCCTCCGAGGAGGCGGTCCGCGACGATCTCCGCGGTGGTGTAACCGGGAGCGACGAGCCCGTAGCAGCGGCCCTCCACCGCGGCGCACTCCCCGACCGCATAGATGTTCTCGTCGGACGTACGGCACCCGAGGTCGGTGACAATTCCGCCGCGCTCGCCGACGTCGAGCCCCGCGTCGCGGGCCAGCTGATCCTGGGGCCGCACGCCGGCGGAGAAGACCAGAAGCCCTGCCTCGATGGTCGAACCGTCCGACAGTTCGACAGTGATGCCGTCGGGGCCTTCGGTGATTCCCGCGGTACCGACACCCGCGTGGACGGTGACGCCGAGGTCGGTGACGAGTTTGGCCAGCAGCGCTCCACCGCCCTCGTCGACCTGGAGCGGCATCAGCCGGGGTGCGAACTCGACCACGTGCGGGGTCATGCCCAGCAGCTTGAGTGCATTCGCTGCCTCGAGACCGAGCAGACCGCCGCCGACCACGACGCCGACAGCGCCGGGACCGGCCGCCTCCGCCCGGGCCCGGATACCGTCGAGGTCGTCGAGCGTGCGGTAGACGAAACACTCCGGCCGATCGTGGCCCGGGATCGGCGGAACGAACGGGTACGACCCCGTCGCCATGACCAGAGCGTCGTAGGCGACGACCTCCCCCGAATCGGTCGTGACCTTGCGCGACTCACGATCTATGGACGCGGCCCTGCGGCCGATCCGGAGGTCCACCAGGGCATCACCCTGGTAGTCGTTGCCCGCGAGCGCAAGCTCCTTGGGGTCCCACGCACCCACATAGGAGGAGAGGCCCACGCGGTCGTACGCGGGGAGGGGCTCCTCGCAGAGCACCGTCACCGACCAGTCGTCCGACTCGTCGCGTGCGCGGAGCGCCTCGACGAAGCGGTGCCCGACCATTCCGTGCCCGATAACTACTGCTGACTTGCGGCTCATGCCGTCGCTCCTTCTAGCTGAAATACTCGAGTTCTTGCGGTAACTGCTCGTTGGTCACGCCGAGACGGAGACCTTCTCGTCGCCGTCGGTGACGGAGATGCCGCGAGCGATGGACGGGCGGCGCAGGAAGACGACCCAGGTGACGGCGATGCAGGCGACATAGAAGGCGAGGAACACCCAGAACGCCATGGTCGCCGACTTGGCAGACCCGCCGTAGGAGGCGCGCAGCACCAGGTTGATGCCGACACCGCCGAGGCCTCCGATAGCGCCCGCGAAACCGATGAGGGCTCCTGACATTGCACGCGACCAGGCCGCCTTGGCCTCCCGGCTCAGCCCGTCGAGGCCCTGCGCCTTGGCCTCGAAGATCGACGGAATCATCTTGTAGACGGAACCGTTGCCGATTCCTGCCAGCAGGATCAGGGCGATGAAGCCGAAGACGAAGGCCACCATCACTCCTGCCGTGGCGGCGCCGGGCGTGCCGTCGTCGATGGTGCCGGCGGTCACGAGCACGGAGGCGGCGAGCGCCATGGCAACGAAGGTGTACAGCGTGATCTTCCCGCCACCGATCCGGTCGGCGAGCTTGCCGCCCATCGGTCGCGCGATGGAGCCGAGCAGCGGACCGATGAAGGCGATCTGCGCCGCATGCAGTGCAGCCTGTGCGGGAGTCTCACCACCGGCGAGGAAGTTGATCTGCAGAACCTGGCCGAACGCGAAGCTGAACCCGATGAAGGATCCGAAGGTGCCGATGTAGAGGAAGCTGATGACCCACGAATCGGAGAACTTCAGCGCCTTGGCCATCGAGCGGAGATCGGACTTCTGGTTACCGAGGTTGTCCATGAACAGGGCGGCGCCGACCGCTGCCACCGCAATGAACACCAGGTAGACCGCACAGACGATCCACGGTTCCGTGTTGCCCACGGTGGCGATCACGAGAAGACCGACCAGCTGGATCATCGGGACACCGATGTTGCCGCCGCCCGCGTTGAGGCCGAGGGCCCAGCCCTTGAGCCGCTGCGGGTAGAAAGCGTTGATGTTGGTCATCGACGAAGCGAAGTTTCCGCCGCCGACTCCGGCGAGCGCGGCCACGAGCATGAACGTCGTGTACGAGGCCCCGGGGTTCATCATCAGGTACAGGGTGAACAGCGTCGGGATCAGCAACACCAGGGCACTGAAGATGGTCCAGTTACGGCCGCCGAAGCGGGCCGTCGCCACGGTGTAGGGAATCCGGAGCACCGAGCCGACCAAAGTGGGAACGGCGACGAGGAAGAACTTGCCCGCTGCGTCGATGCCGTAGATATCGGTGGGCATGAAGAGAACCATGACCGACCAGATCGACCAGACGGAGAAGCCGACGTGTTCGGCGACGACCGACCAGATCAGGTTCCGCTTGGCAATGTTCTTGTTGCCCGCCTCCCAGGCGTCGACGTCTTCTGCGTCCCAGTGCTCGATGTAATGCTTCACCCGGGCCTCCTCGTTGTGTGGGAGACCCAAAGGTAGAAAACGGGTGTTGCGGCGGTGCTGCGGTCGGTGACCGCAACGTCAACTGATCCTCACTTCCCGACGGAGTCGATGTGAGGTTTCGTGGACGTTTCCGCAGCGTGTCGACGAGCGTCCGAAACGCCGTTCCAGCTGTCCTCGAGCATCCGCGGCTTACAGGCCTGAGCTCCCGCTATGACGAGGATCACTACCGCGACGGTCAAGAATCCGAACGACAGCGCCCAGCCGTCGGTGGAATCGTGGAACACGCCGAACAGTAGCGGACCGAGACACGCGACGGCGTACCCCACACCCTGCGTGAAACCCGACAACGTCGCCGAGCCGAGGTGTGTGCGGGTGCGCAGATTGATGAGCGTCAGCGACATCGGGAAGGTACTGGGCCCGAGCCCGAGCAGCACCACCCACAGGACCGGGGCCGCCATCGGCGCGAACAGCAGGCCGGAGAAGGCCACGAGGTAACAGAGCGCGCAGCCGATCACCACCGGGAAGGGATTACGCATTCGTGCGCACAGAGTAGGAGCACCGAACGCGGACACGAGCCCCATGAAGGAGAAGAGACCCACCATCGCGCCACCGAACGCCTCGCTCGCACCGGCATCGGCGAGGACGTCCGGAATCCAGGTGAACATCGAATACGTGATCATCGACGTCATCCCGAACATTCCCGCCATCCCCCAGCCGACGGGTGATCGCCACGCCTTGCCGTGTGGCGTTCCCGGGGGAACACCGACAGCCGCTCCCGCCGGCGTGGAGGCTGCCCGGCGACGCGCCCGCGCCAGCACCACGGTCCACGGAAGTGCTGCCGCGAAACCGAGCACGGCCCACACACCGATCGAAGTACGCCAGCCGAAAGCCTCCGCGAGGGGGACTGCAACGAAGGCCGGGACGATGGTCCCGATCTGCACGCCGACGATATACACCGAACTCATCGCCGCCAGGGAGTCGGAGAAATAGCGCTTGACGAGCGGGGGGATGACAACATTGCCGATACCCATCCCCGCGAGCGCGAGCGCCGACAGCGCCAGCAACGACCACGTGTCGTTCACCAGCGCCCGGGTGAGCATTCCGACCCCGGCCATCAGCATTGCCACGAGCGCCGTCCGTTCCAGCCCCCACCGCTTGGCGGCGAGCGGGGTGGTCAGGCCGAACAGCGCGAACATCGCCGTCGGCACCATCCCGAACACTCCGACGACGGTGGGTGAGAAGCCGATGTCCTCACGAATCTGAGACGCGAGAGGGCTGAACGACGTGACCGCCAACCTGAGGACGAGCGCAGACATGGCGATCGCGCTGAAGACGAGTAGGCGACCGCGCAGAAGTTTCACCTGAGAAATCATAGGATGACCGGATGACCTTTGGAAAACCGATTCGGCGTGCGAGCCTCATCTCGCAGGTCACCGAGCAGTTGCGGGAAGAGATCTGCAGCGGACGCTGGGCGGTCGGCGAGAAGATTCCGACCGAGACGGCGTTGTCGGAACTGACCGGAACGGGACGCAACACCGTCCGGGAAGCCGTCCAGGCGCTGGTCCATACCGGGCTGCTCGAACGGAGGCAGGGGTCGGGGACCTACGTCGTCGCCACCTCCGATGTCGGCGGAACGCTCGGAAAGTACTTCGCCGGGGCCCACGAGCGCGACGTCCTGGAACTACGCCAGGCCCTCGACGTGACCGCCGCCACGCTCGCCGCCCGGCGGCGCACGCCCGAGGACGTCGCCCGCCTCGAGGATCTGCAGCGCGAACGCCGACGCCTGTGGGAGGAATCCGCGACGGATGCCGCGATCACAGCCGATGTCGCCCTGCACCGCGCGATCGTGGAAGCCAGTCACAACGCGGTGTACCTGGAGTTCTACGACTCGCTGCTCCCCGCTATCGAGCACACCGTGGATCAGCACGTGCACGCCACCGGTGAGGGATTACACAAGGAGCACGAACGCCTCGTGCGGGCCGTCATCGACGGAGACGAGCATCGCGCATCGCTCGCCGCGCGGGACCTCTTCGCCGAACTTCTCGACTAGCCGGGCCTCCTTCGGCACGTCCACTCAGAGCAGCAGCCGCACCACGTCGGCGGTACGGGCGAGTCCGGGGAAGGCTTCGGCCGTGGATCGGGGATGCAGCACATGGACGGCAAGACGGAACAGAACGGCACGCAACAGCATCTGCGGCCACTCGGGAAGGTCTTCCCAACGTCCGATCAGGGCCTCGTCCGCCCCACCCCAGGAGATGGCGTCCACGACGGCCACCGCGGCCGCCCACGCCGCGGGCCGCCAGTACGGGGTGATGTCGGTGATGCCGGGTGCCAGGGCACCCGAGAACAGCACGGTGCCGAACAGATCCCCGTGCACGAGCTGATCGGGGCTGATCACGGGTTTACGCAGAGTCGCCAGCCCGGTGATCAGTTCCAGGCTCTTGCGCCCGTCCGGCGACGGCGTTTCGAGTTGCTCGGCACCCTTCGCGCCGCGCAGGGGAATCTTCTCCCACGCGGCCCGATCGGCCGCCACGAAGACGTCGACCTCCGCCCACGGGGCGACGGGAGGCTGCACCAGGAATCGGGGACGCTCCAACTGGGACGTCGCGGCGTGCAGCCGTCCCGACATCGACACCACCTCGTCGTGCCGGGGTTCGGGCGTGCCCTCGATGAACGTGTCCGCACGCCACCCCGACACCACGTACCGGCCGTCGGTGGAACGCACCGGACGAGCGAGCCGCACCCCGTCCACTTCGAGGGTTTCCCGGACCTTGGCCGACCAGGCGGCACGGGCGTGGTCGGCGACGGCTGAGAGGACTACGTCTCCACAGAGCCACCCGCCGTCCCAGTCCGCACCGAGTGGAATGGGCTCGACTTCCCGGAGGCCGAACGTGGAGCACACGTGCTGAGGGGGTTGTCCTGTGCTCACGATGTCAACGCTACCGCCGGGTGACCCGGCGACCCCGGAAGGCGCGCTGACCAGGTGCCGCCGAAGTCAGTAGACAGGCAGGCTGGTGTCCACCTGCCTGGCCCACGCGATGACTCCGCCCTGTAGATGTGTCGCGTCGGAGAAGCCCGCCTTCTTGAGGGCGGCCAGCGCTTCGGCCGAACGCACCCCGGTCTTGCAGTGCAGCACGATCGGCTTGTTCTGCGGCAGCTCGGCGAGAGCCTCCCCCGACAGGATGCGGTCCTTCGGGATCAGCACCGCGCCGGGCAGATGGACGATGTCCCATTCGACGGGTTCGCGCACATCGACGATCTGAATGTCCTTCCCCGCATCGAGAAGGTCCCGCAGCTCCGTCGCAGTGATGGTCGACCCTGCCGCTGCCGCCTGACCCTCGTCGGAGACGACGCCACAGAAGGCGTCGTAGTCGATCAGTTCGGTGATCGGCGTGCGTGCCGGGTCACGGCGAAGGGTGATGGTGCGATACGTCATGTCGAGCGCGTCGTAGACCATGAGCCTGCCGAGCAGCGATTCACCGATTCCGGTGATCAGCTTCACCGCCTCGGTGGCCATGATCGACCCGATCGAGGCGCACAGCACCCCCAGCACTCCCCCTTCGGCGCACGACGGGACCATTCCGGGTGGCGGCGCCTCCGGGTACAAGTCGCGGTAATTGAGTCCGCGCCCATCCGGTGCGTCCTCCCAGAACAGCGACGCCTGTCCCTCGAAACGGTAGATGGAACCCCACACGTACGGCTTGTGCGCCAGGACCGCGGCATCGTTGACCAGGTAGCGGGTGGCGAAGTTGTCGGTACCGTCGAGGATCAGGTCGTACTGACCGAACAGCTCCACGGCGTTGTCGGGTTCGAGCCGGAACTCGTGCAACCGGACGTCGACGTGTTCGTTGATTTCCTTGATGGACTCGCGGGCGCTTTCCGCCTTCGGCCTGCCCACGTCCGAGCGGCCGTGGATGACCTGACGTTGCAGATTGGACATGTCGACCTCGTCGAACTCCACGATCCCGAGGGTTCCGACACCTGCCGCGGCGAGATAGAGCAACGCCGGCGAGCCCAGGCCGCCCGCGCCGATGACGAGGACCTTGGCATTCTTCAGCCGCTTCTGCCCCGCCATGCCGACGTCGGGGATGATCAGGTGCCTGCTGTAGCGAGCCACCTCGTCACGCGAGAGTTCGGCGTCCGGCTCCACGAGCGGTGGCAGTGGCTGCGGGGTTTTTCCAGAACGGTCAAGCGACACGATCCACTCCTGACGATTGCACAACGGCTTCCGACTCCGTCGAGGCGCCTTGAGGACACCTCGACGGTGTCCTCAATGTCGACTCCTCGACGATGTCACTGTCAACACCCCGGCAACCCCCATTCTTCCCCCCGCCACGCCGGCGGGACACATGGGCTCAACTCAGCCACGCGGGAACGGCCAAGGATTGAAATGGCACGTCAGGCCATTCTTGGGCACTATGCCTTCGGGGTCGAGTTCGGCGATGTCGTTGTTGGAGGTGCCGAACGACTGCTGCATCATCACCGGGGCGAGACCGCCCTCCGTTTCGCAGGGTTGGTGATCCTGGTAGCCGATGGCATGACCGACCTCGTGGTTGATCTGATACTGCCGATACGAACCGATGTCGCCTTGGAAGGCGATGGCTCCGCGCACCCAGCGGGGTTCGTTGAGGAGGACGCGGTCGATCCCGGGGTTGTAGCAGGACACCTCGAGCTGGATGTCGTATCCGCAGGCCTCCCTGATGGTCATTTGGGAGGTCAGGGACACGCGGAAGTCGGGGTCGCCCTGGTCTACCCGCCGGAACGCGAACCGTGGGTCCTTGGTCCAGCTCTTCGGGTTGGACAGGGTCTGGTCGACCATGCGCCCGAATGATTCGTCGCCCCCGAATCCCGAGGTGTCGACACCGTCCTCGATTTCGACGGAGTAGGTGAACTCCCGCTCGGTACCCTGTCCGACCTTGGGACCCGAGCCGGGCACCACCCGCCACGTGCGGGCCCCCGCAGTGGTGAACGGGCCGCCTTCCGGCAACGCTCCGGACGGCAGATCCGCCGCGAAGTTTCCATCCGCCTCGGGAGGCACTCCGATGACGCTCGAGCCGTCCGTGTCCCGGGACAGCGTCCCGAATCCGGGACTGTCGGTGCTCGCTGCCGAGTCTCCGGCGCCAGTGCCGCGCACCGCGTCGACCACGACGAAGATCGTGACCACGAACAGGATCGGTATCGCATAGGCGCGCCACCCATAGGTGGAGACGAATCGGCCCACCCTGCTCTGTTTCCGAACCTGCCGTTCCGGCCGCGGGGTCCGGGGTTTGGTGACGTCCCCGGTGATCGGATCCCACTGCGCACGGAGAGGTTGATGGGATTGCGCCCGGGAAGTGGACCGAGAGGCACCGGGTGCGGCGGCACGCTGATTCAGGCTGCGCGATTGCCACTCCCCGTGATCGGAGCTCTCGGGAGCCCTGCCGCGCACGCGCGGTCCTCCTCGGTCAGTCACGACGCCAGAATCTCACAGTCCGGCATCAGCTCGTCCCAGCCGTCCACCGATGTCCTCTTCGGCGTGTCCGCCCCGGACCACCCGCAACACTGCGGCAACCCGTGCCAGCTGGTATGGCCGCAAGCGGGGATCCGGGCAGTTACCGGTCAGGCAATATTGCAGTCGGACATCGACCTGTGAGTCCACCATGAACGGATTCCTACGCGCGGGTATCGTTCACACAGTTACACAGAATGTGACGCGGAATACTTGTGCAGATTGGAAAGCGCTATGACTGAACTCGCAGATCGGACGAACTCCGATCGCGACGCCACCACCGGAAAGGGTAACGGGCCGCGGCGCAGTACGCGTCTCCCCCGCGACGCCCGGCGACTGCAGCTACTCGCTGCAGCCAGCGAGGTCTTCGTCACGCGCGGGTACCACGCTGCCGGTATGGACGAGATCGCGGAGTGCGCCGGTGTGAGCAAGCCCGTCCTCTACCAGCACTTTCCCGGCAAGCTCGAGTTGTATGTCGCCGTTTTGCAGAGCTATGTCGACAGCCTGATCTCGGGTGTCCGTCAGGCATTGCGATCGACCACCGACAACAAGCAGCGCGTCCGTGCGGCGGTCCAGGCGTTCTTCGACTTCGTCGACAACGATTCGCAGGGCTTCCGGTTGGTGTTCGAGTCGGACCTGATGGGAGAACCTCAGGTTCAGAGCCGTGTCGAGCAGGCCACCGAGGCGTGCGTCGACGCCGTCTTCGACCTCGTCAGTCACGACTCCGGTCTCGATCCCTATCGCGCCCGCATCCTGGCCGTGGGATTGGTCGGCGCAAGTCAGTTCACGGCGCGCTACTGGCTCGAAGCGGCGCGTCCCATTCCCAAGGAAGAAGCGGTCGACACCACCGTCACCCTGGCGTGGGGTGGTCTGTCCCGCGTGCCGCTGCATCCTGAGCAGCGCTAGAACCTCGGTGTACGAGAAAGGGCCCGCAGCCGGTTACGGCTGCGGGCCCTTTCTCGTACACCGTCACGCAGTGGGGGCGAACCCGACCTTGCGGATATCCGACGGACCGATCTCCACGTACGCAATCTTCGCCGCCTGGATGAGGAACTTGCGTCCCTTGTCGTCCTGCAGGGACAGGATCCCGTCACCGCCACCGAGGGCGCCCGAGACCAATGTCTCGACCTCGTCCGGGGTCTGCTCGCTGCTGACGATGAGCTCACGTGGGCTGTCGATTACACCGATCTTGACCTCCACGGTCAACCTCCGAACTCTCCGAGAAACATCAGCTGTCCTGGCCAGGCTAATGCAGTCGGCCCCGCCGGGGCGCGCAGGTGCGCTGTGCCCTGAGCGAACAGGCCGCCCGCACGGGCGATGTCACACGAGACCGAGCACCGCCATGCGCTCGGCGTGCATCTTCTGCATGCGGTCGAACAGGGCGACGACACCATTGAGGTCTCCCGACGCGGAGATCACGAGATCGGTCAGCGCCTCGCGCTGCGCCAACACGAACTGCGCCTGCGTGATCGCTTCACCGAGCAGACGCCGGCCCCACAGCATGAGGCGGTCCTTGTCCCGGTTGCTGGCGGCGATCGCCCGCTGCACCTCGTGCACGACGAACTCCGAGTGGCCCGTCTGCGACAGCACTTCTTCGACCGTTCCGGCCGCCTCGGCGGGCAGGGAATGGCCGATTTCGCGGTAGAAGTCGGCGGCGATTCCGTCACCGACATAGGCCTTGACGAGCGCCTCGAGCCAGGTGGAGGGCGTCGTCGAGGCGTGGTAGTTGTCCAACGCGCGCACGAACGGGTCCATGGCTTCGTAGATGTCGAATCCGCGCGCGGTCAACGCGTGCTCGAGCATTTCGAAATGGCCCATCTCGGCGGCTGCCATGCTGGCGAGCGCGACCTTGCCCTCGAGGGTTCGCGCCATCTGCGCGTCCTCGGACAAGCGGTAGAAGGCGGAGATCTCGCCGTATGCAAGGACCGCGAAGAGTTCGCTGACACCGGGATGATCAGCGGGAATGGTCGAGTTCGACGAGGCAGGGGTGTTGGGCTCCATGGCGCCCCAGCCTAGTGCGTCGGGGAGTGACATTCCCCATGAGCAACCGGCGAGCGGGCGTTGTCCGGCTACAATGATGGTGGATAGCCGCTCGTCGCCACGTTCGTCACCATCGAACGCCGGTCCGGCAATGATCGCGTTCACGATGTGATCAGCGGTTCTCCACCGATAATGTGCGCGCACCTGATCGACGGTCCCAGCCGCGCCTCGCCGAAATTTTGCGAATTTCCGCGCTGAGGCAGAGGCAGGATCACTCGGAAGAGGACCTCGACAAGCGTCGACTGGGAAATCGGGCCGAACAGCGGCCTGGCCCTTACCTCGTGCGTGCGTGCAGCTACGAGGAAGGCTAGTCCCCTGAGCAAGATCACTGTCGACCATGAAGACGACGCGACCGAGACCACGCTGTCTGCGCAACTCGACTCCACTCACGTTGCTCCCACCTTCGCTGAACTCGGTGTCCGTGACGAAATCGTCCGGGCTCTCGACGAGCAGGGCATCGAGCGCACGTTCGCCATCCAGGAACTGACCCTGCCGCTCGCCCTCGCAGGCGACGACCTGATCGGTCAGGCCCGCACGGGCATGGGAAAGACCTTCGGTTTCGGTGTCCCGCTGCTCCACCGCATCTCCAGTGGCACCACCGGAACGGCCAAGCTCGACGGCACCCCCCGGGCACTGGTCATCGTGCCGACCCGCGAGCTGTGTATCCAGGTCACCAAGGACCTCGACAACGCGGCGAAGTACCTGAAGGGCGAGAAGAACAAGCTCGAGGTCCTCGCCATCTACGGTGGCCGCCCTTACGAAACGCAGATTGCGACGCTCCAGAAGGGCGCCGACGTCGTCGTGGGCACCCCGGGCCGCCTGCTCGACCTCGCCAACCAGGGTCATCTGATCCTGGGCAAGGTCGAGGTCCTCGTTCTCGACGAGGCCGACGAGATGCTCGACCTGGGCTTCCTGCCCGACATCGAGCGCATCCTCGGGATGGTGCCGGACAAGCGTCAGACGATGCTGTTCTCGGCGACCATGCCGGGCCCGATCATCACGCTGGCCCGCACGTTCCTCACCCAGCCGACGCACATCCGCGCCGAGCAGGCCGACGACTCTGCGGTGCACGACCGGACCAGCCAGCACATCTACCGGGCGCACGCGCTCGACAAGGCGGAGATGGTGGCCCGCGTGCTCCAGGCTGACGGCCGCGGCGCGACGATGATCTTCACCCGCACCAAGCGCACCGCCCAGAAGGTCGCCGACGACCTCGCCGAGCGCGGTTTTTCCGTGGGCTCCGTCCACGGCGACCTCAATCAGGTCGCTCGTGAGAAGGCGCTGAAGGCGTTCCGCACGGGCAAGATCGATGTCCTCGTCGCCACCGATGTCGCCGCCCGCGGTATCGACATCGACGACGTCACCCACGTCATCAACTACCAGTGCCCGGAGGACGAGAAGACGTACGTCCACCGGATCGGCCGCACCGGCCGGGCGGGCCGCACCGGCATCGCGGTCACCCTGGTGGACTGGGACGACATTCCGCGGTGGCAGCTCATCGACAAAGCCCTGGGCCTCGACATTCCCGACCCCGTCGAGACCTACTCCAGCTCACCCCACCTGTACGAAGAGCTGTCGATCCCGGCGGAGGCGACCGGCTCGGTGAAGGCGGCTCCGGTGGCGAAAGCCGAGAAGCCCGCGCCCGTCGAGGACGGCGACAGCACCGAGCGGGCTCCTCGCCCGACTCGCACCCGTACCCGGCGCCGCACACGGGGTGGGCATCCTGCCGACAGCGTCGGCCCCAAGTCGGTCTCAGCCGAGACGACGGCCCCCGAATCCGCTGCTTCCGGCGACACCGAGGGTGACGGTGCATCCACGCCGCGCCGTCGTCGTCGCCGCCGGACCTCGAAGGTCGGCGCCACGACGAACGCGGAGTAAATTACTACCGTGCTCGCACCTGAGCGGCGCTCGCGCGCCGATCTCGCCGTCGCGGCCGGAATCGCACTGATCGTGACGGTCGCCCTGGTCGTCGTGTGGTTCCGTAGCGACGCCCGGGGCACCACTTCGGTGACGGCGGCCGAGCCGCCCTCTGCACTCGTCACGGCTCTGGCCGTGCCCGAGACTCTCGATCCGCTGTGGGAAGCGTCGAGCGCCGTCACCACTGCACCTCTCGTCGTCGCCGGCGCCGTGGTGACCGCGGACGGTGGTGACGTCGTCGGACGTGACCGTACGTCCGGTGACGAGCTGTGGCGGTACTCCCGGGATCGTGAGCTGTGCGGTGTGACCGCCTCGTGGGACAAAGTCGTGGCGGTCTACCGCGACGAGCGAGGGTGCTCTCAGGTGACGGAACTCGACGGCGGCACCGGTGCCCGGGTAGCGCAGCGTTCCAGTGATGCCGACCCCGAGGTGATGTTGTCGGCGGATGGAACCTATGTCACCGCGCGTGGGAACAGCCGCCTCGAGCTGTGGCGCTCCGATTTGGTGCGCACCGTCGAATACGGCCACGTCGGCGCACCCGTCAACCCCGGTAAACAGCCTCGCAGCGGATGTACGTTGCTCGACGCCGGTTCCAGCAGTAGCCGGCTCGCCGTGCTCGAGCGTTGCCCCGGCGAGGAGGGCGACCGACTGACCGTCATGAACCCGTCACCGAAGGACAATCAAGAGCCTGAAGAGTACGGGTCCAGCGTCCTCGCCGGCGTCGAGGCAGGGGTCGAGGGTGCTCGGGTTCTCGGCGTGTCCGGTGAAACCATTGCCGTTTATCTACCCGGCGGGATGTCCACCGGTCCGCGGATCGGTCTGTTCGACGGCACCGGCAACGCAGTCTCCGAGTACTCTCTCACCACTGCAGTCGGGCCCGATTCGGTCACTGCGGCAAGCAGTTCCGTCATCACGTGGTGGACGGGTTCCGATGCCGTGACTTTGGGCGCCGCCGATCTTGTGCCACGGTGGAGCTTTCCCGGCGCCCTGGGTCCCGGGGCCGTCATGGCGGGCAGCCTCCTCGTCCCGGTCGACGACGGGATCGCCGTTCTCGACCTGTCGACGGGTGCACGGCTGAGAACCATTCCGGTCGAACGCGATCCCGGTACGGGACCGATCACCACCGCTGTGGCGGGCGACCTCGTCATCGAGCAACGTGGCGACCGGATCACCGTCCTACGCTGACGGGGTGGAGGATTCCGCGATCACAACAAGGTAGCCGTCGAGGTCACGCAACCAGATTTCCCGGTGGCCCGCATTGGGATTGAAGTGAACGTCGGTGACGACGTCGGCATCCGAATCCCGTATTCGTGTCAGCACATCGTCGAAGTCACCGGCCTCGAACCAGATCGCCACCCCGTTACCCCTCGGCAGCGCCGGGTCACACAGCGCGCCGTGATGGTGGCCGAGGTCGATCCTGTGCAATTGCAGGATCAGAACTCCGTCGACGAGAAGTTGCTCGTACTCGCATCCCCCGTGGCCGCTCACCGCTCCGAGGACGTGGCAATACCAGTCGGCGGCCCGTTCGACGTCGGCTACGGAGACGAGCGGTTGCGCCCGCATCTTCGGGATCGTGCTCGGTGGCGTCATGCCTGCGACGGTAACGTGGCCGAACCCCAGGGGCTTGGACGAATGAGCACACACACGACGCGTCCGGTCAGCGGAAGGTGGCACGGTAGGCAGTTGGGGACACCCCGAGCGTGCGGCCCAGATGCTGCCGCAGGGAGGTGGCGGTGCCGAAACCTGATGCGTCCGCGACCTCGTCGACCGGCAGGTCGGTGTTCTCCAGCAATTCCCGGGCGCGGTTGATGCGCTGCTCGACGAGCCACCGGGTCGGAGACATGCCTGTTTCCCTGCGGAATTTCCGCGTGAACGTGCGCACGCTCATCGACTCCTGCGCAGCGAGTTCGCGCAGGGACACTGGTTGGTCGAGCCGGGACAACGCCCAGGCCCGCGCAGCCGAAGTCGAGGTGGTGCCGGTCTCCGGAACGGGTTCGGTGATGAACTGGGCTTGACCCCCGCTCCGATGCGGCGGCACCACGGTGCCCCTGGCCACCTCGTTCGCTGTCGACGCCCCGTGGTCGCACCGAATCATGTAGAGACACAGATCGATTCCCGAAGCCACACCCGCCGCGGTGAGCACCTCGCCGTCGTGGGTATAGAGCACCCCGGGGTCGAGATCGACGTCGGGATAGAGCCGTCGGAACGCGTCGGCCGATTTCCAGTGCGTGGTCGCGCGGCGGTTGTGCAGCAGGCCGGCGGCCGCGAGAACGAACGATCCCGTGCAAATCGACGCGACACGGGTGCCGGGACGGATTCGCGCGAACACGTCGGCCAGCGGACGTGGCAGTTTCCCGTCCTCGGGAGGATCGTAATCCTGCTCCGACGCCGGGACGACCACGGTGTCGGCGGTATCGAGCAGTTCGGGTCCGTGTGTCACCGAGAGCGTGACGTCGGTGTCGGTACGGATGTTTCCGGGGGCGAGCGCGCAGGTCCGGACCTCGTACAGCCGCTCACCCTCCGCCGTCCTCGCCTCACCGAACAGTCGGTGGACGATCCCGAATTCGATCGGGAGGACACCATCGCGCACGAATACGACGACACGGTGAGCCATGGCCCGATTCTTTCACATAGTGGCTGCCCGGCCACTGTTGGTGCGCTCGCGTCCGGTGAACACTCGACAAAGACGAGGAACCCGACACGAAGGGGTGCTGATGAGAATTTTGTGGGTATCCGCTCATCCCGAACCCAGGTCGCTGAACGCCGCGCTGCGGAAGGTGGCGCTTCGAACCCTGACGGTCGACGGGCACGAGGTCCGGTCGTCCGATCTCTACGCGATGGACTGGAATCCCGTGGTGACGGCAGCAGACTTCCGCCACGAGCACGATCGACGCCTCCATATCGGGCAGCGCTCACGCCAGGCGCTCGAGCAGGGGACACTGGCCGCCGACATTCTCGCCGAGCAGCGCAAACTGGACTGGGCCGACGCACTCGTCGTTCAGTTCCCGCTCTGGTGGTACGGGATGCCGGCCATCCTCAAGGGATGGTTCGATCGGGTCTTCGTGGAGGGGTACGGCTACGGAGTGCGAGGGGCGGACGGTTCGACGCGGCGATACGGCGATGGAATGCTTGCCGGCAAGCGGGCCCTGACGGTGGTGAGCTTCGGCGGTAGCGCGGACAGTGTCGGGCCGCGTGGCATCAACGGAGCAATGGACGAATTGTTGTTCCCTATCCAGCACGGGATCTTCTGGTACACGGGCATGTCGGTGATGCCACCGTTCCTCGTCGACAGTGCCGACCGGCTCGCCGAGGAGCAATTCGGCCAGGTAGCGGCGCGTCTCGAGCGACATCTCGCCGGCTTGTTCACGAACCGACCGATTGCCTTCCGCTCCCAGAACGGTGGCGACTACGACTCCCGATTCGTGTTGCGCGCCGATCGCTCTCCCGGAACCACGGGATTCCGGGCTCACTATGGCGAAGTGACACGATCCGAGCAGAACTCCCACCCTCGCCAGACCTGTAACGTGTTCTAATTCTTCAATGGCAACCTACGTGATCACGGGCGCCGCGTCAGGCATCGGCGCCGCCACCGGTCAGCTACTCACCTCTGCCGGTCACACCGTCATCGGTGTCGACCTCGCGAACACCGACGTCGTCGCCGACCTGTCGACCCCGGAAGGCCGGTCTGCGGCGGTGGCGGCAGTAACCGAGGTCAGCGAAGGAGTCGTGCACGGGCTCGTGTGCTGTGCGGGACTCGGACCGCTCTCCCACGCTCCCGGCGGGACACTCGTCGCTGTCAACTACTTCGGCGCTGTCGACCTCGCCACCGGACTGCGGCCGGCGCTCGAGCGGGCCGAGGGTGCGTCGGTGGTCCTGATCTCGTCGAGCAGCACTACCACCCAACCGGGCATCCCGGAACACCTCGTAGCCGCATGCCTCGATGGCGACGAGGCCAGAGCCCTGGAACTCGGGGACGAGGCCACCGCCATTCCGGCATACCCGGCGTCCAAGCTGGCGCTGGCCTGGTGGGTCCGGCGCGAAGCCGTCCGCGCCGAATGGGTCGGGCGGAAAATCCGCCTCAACACGGTTGCACCCGGGATGATCGACACACCGATGACGAACGGACCCGACCTCGACCCCGAGCTGGCGAAAGCCCTGGATTTCTACCCCGTACCACTGGGACGCCGCGGTCGGCCCGAGGAGATCGCAGCCGTGGTCGAGTTCCTGGTGGGACCGGGCTCCACACTACTCTGCGGAAGTGTCGTTTTCGCCGACGGCGGCACCGATGCACTACTCCGGCAACAGGATTGGCCCGCGGCCTGGAACCCGACCCCTGAGGACCTTACTCGGCACTTCCAGTCGAGAACGTGACCAGCTCGGATCCGGCCCAGTGCTTCGCCAGGTTGTCCGCCAGGTCACGATAGGCCTGCGCACCCTTGTTCTTGCGCCCTGCCAAAACGGTGGCGCCGGACGCCGTCGCCTCCGCGAACCGGACGGTCCGCGGAATCGGCGGCGACAGGACCGGCAGATCGTATCTGTCGGACACATCGGACAGTACGTCGCGACTGTGCGTCGTCCGGGCGTCGTAGAGCGTGGGCAGCGCACCGAGCAGCACGAGGTCGGGGTTGGTGATCTGCTGGACCTCCCGGACCGTCCGCAGCAGCTGGCCCACACCGCGATGGGCGAGCGTTTCACATTGCAGCGGGACCAGCACCGATTGTGAAGCGGTGAGACCGTTGAGCGTGAGCACCCCGAGCGACGGCGGGCAGTCGATGATGACGGTGTCGTAGTCGTCCAGAAGCGATGCCAGAGCGCGCTTGAGGGCGAACTCGCGGCCGGGCCGCATCAGGAGCAACGCTTCCGCACCGGCCAGGTCGATCGTGGCAGGAAGCAGATCGACACCGTCCTCGGTGGGGATCACGGCATCCTTCGCAGCAAGATCGCCGGTCAGCACCTCATGGACCGAGGCCTCGAGACGGTCAGGATTGTGGCCCAGGGAGAAGGTCAGACATCCCTGCGGATCGAGATCGACCACCAAAACTTTGTTGCCCAGCGCAACGAGCGCCGCACCCAGAGAAGCGACGGTGGTGGTCTTGGCGACCCCACCCTTCTGATTTGCCACTGCAAGAACCGTTGTCACGGCTCGATCCTGTCCTACTTCGCCCCTCGAGGCGAGCCTTACACGCGATTCGACTGACATGATGGATCAATGCCACCGAGTGATTCGCCGTCAGAACGTCGGATCGTCCTCCTCCGGCACGGCGAGACAGAATGGGCGCGTTCCGGTAAACACACAGGTCGCACGGATATCCCGCTCACCGACGTGGGCGAACGGCAGGCCCGGACGCTGGGCACCGCACTCGACGCTCTGCGACTGCGCAATCCACTCGTGATTGTCAGCCCCCGCCGCCGCGCCCAGGACACCGCTCAGCTCGCGGGACTGAAGATCCACCGCACGTGGGACGCGCTCGTCGAATGGGACTACGGCGCCTACGAGGGTCTGACGACGCCGGACATACGCACGAAGGTGCCCGACTGGACGGTGTGGACTCATCCCTGTCCGCGCGGAGAACAGGCGGAGCAGATTCATGCCCGGTGCGATCTCGTCCTCTCGGTTGCCCATTCGCAGCTTCCCGACCGCGACGTGATCCTCGTCGGGCACGGCCACTTCTCTCGCGCCCTCATCGCGCGGTGGGCGGATCTGCCGGTCAGCGAGGGCCGCCGATTCGCACTGTCGCCCGGCGCCTACTCGATACTGGGTTTCGAGCACGGCGCACAACAACTGGTCACTCACAACGTGACGATCGAGGAAGGTTCCCGATGATCAGACGCGCACGACCCGAGGACGTCTCTGCCATCACGGCCATGATCTACGAGCTCGCCGAACACCAGAAGGCGCGCGACGCGTGCACCGTCACGGCAGAGCAAATGCAGGACGCGCTCTTCGGACCGCAGCCGTCCACCTTTGCGCACGTCGCCGAGAGCGACGACGGGCGCGTGGTCGGTATCGCAGTCTGGTTCCGCAACTTCTCCACGTGGGACGGCACCCACGGTATCTACCTCGAGGACCTGTTCGTCAGCCCTTCCGAACGAGGTGCCGGGCACGGCAAAGCGCTGCTCGCCACACTCGCCAAGGAGTGCATCGACAACGGCTACACGCGACTGTCGTGGTCGGTGATCAATTGGAATACTCCGTCGATCGAGTTCTACGAATCGCTCGACGCTCATCCTCAGGACGAGTGGACCACCTACCGGCTCACCGGGGACCCGCTGGGAAAGCTGGCATCCGAGGTGAGCTGAGCTGTCATTCGTTCTGACCGTATTCGGCGGCCATCCACTTCGACGTGGGGCTGCTGAACAGGCAGCCGAGAGCACCGATCACCACGACCCCGAGCAGGACACCGAACACGGGCTGGTGTGAATCGGTGAGAAGCGACCACGCCACCGGGAGCAGGAGCAACTGCGCGACGATCGCGATGGCCCGACCCCAGCGCCTGCCGAAGATCAACGCCACGCCCGCGGCGAGCACTGCGCCACCGAGGATGGCGAACCATGCCGCGGTTCCATAGCCGCTGCTCACACTCTGATCGTGGCCGAGCAGCCCACGCACGACCAGCACGACGGCCACCCCGACGGCGACGGCACCCTCGAGCGACACCAGTGCACCCGCGGAGCGGACCGTTGCGGGTGTGGACTGGCTGAGAGGCGGCTTCGGCACGCGGCAAGCCTAGAACACCGAGACGCCGGCAGGCTCGGGACGGTGACACACCACGCCCCACTAGTCTTGGTCCCTGTGCGCGCGCTGCTGATCGTCAATCCGAATGCCACCTCGACGACCCCCGCCGGGCGCGACCTCCTCGCCCATGCACTGTCGAGCAGAGTGCGATTGACGGTGGCGCACACGACGCACCGCGGCCACGCCGCCGAACTTGCGCAGCAGGCCTGTGTGGACGGAATGGGGTTGATCATCGTCCACGGCGGCGACGGCACCGTCAACGAAGTCGTGAACGGCCTCCTGGGTACTCCCCCGCCGGGGTCGACACGAGTCGAGTCGGTGGGACTGGTTCCGCCGATCGCCGTCGTACCCGGAGGTTCGGCGAACGTGTTCGCCCGGTCACTCGGCATCGCCGCCGATCCTGTGGATGCCACCAACCAGCTCATCGACCTGCTGGCGCGCGGCGAGCTGCGCAGGATCGGTCTGGCCCACTGCGACAATCGCTGGTTTGCGTTCAACGCGGGTCTCGGGTGGGACGCCGCGGTCTGTGAGGCCGTGGACGCCCACCGCAAGAACGGCCGACCGGCCACGCCCGCCCAGTACGTGCGGGCAGCGGTCCGGGTCTTCTTCCGGTCGAAGAACGCCGAGCCGACGCTCACGGTGCACGTTCCCGGGCAGGAACGGGTCGAGGGCGTCCACTACGCATTCGTGTCGAATGCCAGTCCGTGGACGTATCTGAACAAACGGGAGGTCCACACCAACCCGGACACGAACTACGACAGTGGGCTCGGCCTCTTCGCGATGACCTCCACGTCGATCGTCACCACACTTCGTGTCGCCCGCCAGTTGTTGACCCCCGGTGCCAGTCCGCGCGCGAAGAAGCTCATCAGGGTCGACGACGTGCCGTCGGTGCGGATCTCGGCGTCCCGGCCGATCGGACTGCAGATGGACGGCGATTACATCGGCCTGTGCAACGACGTGGAGTTCGTGTCGGTGCCGGAGGCCCTGGACGTGGTTGCGCCCAAATCCTGAGCAGACCTCGAGAAATTGGGTTTTCCACCTCGCGGGCCGGGCTGCCATGGGGTACAAAGGACGGCGCGCCTCATAGGGTGACCTTAGAAAGTGAGTTCCCCCACGGTGCGGCGGATTTCTATTGACATCCCGCCAGTTCGTGAAAGCATTCACAAGCAACAGTGCGGAAACATTCTCTACGCACAGATGAACTCACCAAGACAAAACGGTGCATTACGCACCCAGTTAAGGAGCAGAAGGATGGACTGGCGCCACAAGGCAATCTGTCGCGACGAAGACCCCGAGTTGTTCTTTCCCGTAGGCAACAGCGGTCCGGCTCTCGCGCAGATCGCCGATGCCAAGGTTGTCTGCAACCGCTGCCCGGTCACCGCCGAATGCCTGTCCTGGGCTCTCGAGTCGGGCCAGGACGCCGGTGTCTGGGGCGGCATGAGCGAAGACGAGCGACGCGCACTCAAGCGCCGTAACGCGCGCACGCGGGCCCGCACGACCGTTTAGAAGTACTTCGAGGAAGACGGGCCCGGCACCACATGGTGTCGGGCCTCTTGCTTTGTGCACCCTCTTGCTTTGTGCACCCTCTTGCTTTTGTGGGCCGTCACGTCGCGTTCCAGTACCGAGGTCCGCGGCGGCCGAGCGGAACCCGCAGCACTGCGTCCGTTCCGCCGTCCGTTCCCGGGTGCAGACCCAGGGAACCGTTCAGTTCGGCGGCCACGAGTGTCCGCACGATCTGCAGGCCGAGACGATCGGAACGTTCGAGGCTGAAACCGGGCGGCAGGCCTTTACCGTCGTCGTGGATCACCACGTCGAGCCAGCGTGCGGACCGCTCGGCGCGCATCGTGACCGTCCCGGGCGCACCGGGCTCGAAGGCGTGCTCGATGGCGTTCTGCACGAGTTCGGTCAGGACCATCACGAGCGGTGTGGCCCGTTCCGCGGAGAACACCCCCAAACTTCCCTCACGCCGGACCTTGATGGGTGTGCTCACGGTTGCCACGTCGGACAGGATCGGCACCAGCCGGTCCACGACCTCGTCGAGGTTCACTTCCTCGTCCACGGACATCGACAACGTGTCGTGCACGAGCGCGATCGAGGTGACCCGGCGCACGGATTCCGTCAGCGCCTGGCGCGCTTCCTCGTTGTTGGTGCGCCGCGCCTGCAATCGGAGCAGGGCGGCGACAGTTTGCAGATTGTTCTTGACTCGGTGATGAATCTCACGGATCGTCGCATCCTTGCTGAGGAGCGCTCGATCGCGCCTCTTGACTTCCGTGACATCGCGTACGACGACGGCAGCGCCCACCCGCTTACCGCCGGGCTTGAGGACCAGCGCACGCAGCAGCACCGTCGCTCCCCGCGCCTCGATCTCCATCCGCCTGCCGGGGATATCTGCCAGAGTGTCGCGGATATAGCCGGCAACCTCCTGCGACTCGAACGGGTCGGTGACCAGTGACCGCGTCGTGGCCGCCAGGTTGCGTCCCACCAGGTCGGAGCTCAGACCCATGCGGTGATAGGCGGACAACGCGTTGGGGCTGGCATAGACGACGCGACCCTCGGTGTCGAGGCGGATGAAGCCGTCGCCGGCGCGGGGACTGGAATTGGTGTCCGACCGCGACTCCCGGATCGGGAAGGTGCCGTCGCTGATCATCTGGCACAGGTCTTCGGCGCAGTCGAGGTAGGCCACTTCGAGCGGGCTCTGCGCCCGCTGATGCGACAGGTTCGTGTCCCGGCTGAGTACCGCGATCACCTCGCCGCCCCAGCGCACCGGGACGGCCTCGCCCCGCGGCGGCAGACCGGCATGCGTGCCACCATCCGTCGGCCGCACCACCCGCTCCTCGACGAGGGCCTGCAACACCTGCGGATGCTGGGACTCCGAGGCCACCGTTCCGACGACGTCCTCGGGATACGCGGTCGACGCGGTGGTGGGCCGGCAGTGGGCGACGCAGATCACCGTCCGCGTTTCTTTCGGGGACGCAGAATCCTCGACCCACAGCAGCACGTCGGCGAACGACAGATCGGCCAGGAGTTGCCACTCCCCGACCACTCTCTGCAGGTGATCGACGGCGGATCCGGGAAGATCGGTGTGCTCGGCGAGCAGATCGCTCAGTGTGGACATCGGCTGAGGGGACTTCGGGTCAGCTCACGAGATGACGGCGATGAGGTCGCCCTGCTGGATCACGTCGCCGACCTTGACGTCCACGGAGGTGACGGTGCCGGGCTCCTCGGCGATGACGGGAATCTCCATCTTCATGGACTCCAATATGACGAGGGTGTCGCCTTCCTTCACCTCGTCACCGGCACTGACCACAACCTGATACACCGTCGACACCATCTCGGCGCGCACGTCTTCTGCCATCGTGATCCTTACTCCCGGGGTCGAGAAAGCCCTGTTGCACAGACACCCAACCACACGTGGAACACTGTAGTGAAAAGAAGGGAGATCTACTCATGGGTAAGCGTGGTCGCAAGAAGCGCAGTCGCAAGGGCAATGCCGCCAACCACGGCAAGCGTCCCAACGCCTGACGCGCCGTAGAACGCACATCAGGGGCCGGAAAGCAGCACGCTTTCCGGCCCCTGATTGCTTGTCTGACGCCCTAAGCCTCGCGTTCGGTCTCGGTGATCAGGATGGTCCGCCGTAACTCGACGGAGAGCCGCTGGCGCAGGCTCTCGGGGGCGTGCTCGCCACCGCACTTGCGGCTCACCAAGCTCTTGACCTTCTCCTCGATCCCGTAGGCCTCGAGGCAGGAGCCACACTCGTCGAGATGCCGCTGCAGCCGCGCGCGCGCGGCTGCATCACATTCGCGGTCCAGCATCAGCCAGACGTCGGCGATCACCGCGGAGCAGTCGAGCTGCTCGAATTCGTCCTGCTCGCTCACCGGGAAACCTCCTGATCCGCACCTACGGCTGCCTCGGCCGGCAGCTCTCCGTCACCCCGGTTGAAGCCGCGTTCACGTGCGACGTCACTCAGCAGGCCGCGCAGCTGCTTACGTCCGCGGTGCAGACGCGACATCACGGTCCCGATGGGGGTACCCATGATGTCGGCGATCTCCTTGTACGGGAATCCCTCGACATCGGCGTAGTAGACGGCCATCCGGAACTCCTCCGGCAGCGCCTGCAGCGCCTCCTTGATGTCGTCGTCGGGAAGGGCATCGAGCGCCTCCACCTCGGCGGACCGCAAACCGGTGGACGAATGCTCTGCCGTCGCGGCCAGCTGCCAGTCCGTGATCTCGTCGGTGGGATATTGCGCGGGCTGCCGCTGCTTCTTCCGATATGAGTTGATGTAGGTGTTGGTCAGGATCCGGTACAACCAGGCCTTGAGATTGGTGCCCTCACGGAACGACCGGAATGCCGTGTATGCCTTCACGTACGTTTCCTGCACCAGATCTTCGGCATCCGCAGGGTTGCGCGTCATCCGCAGCGCAGCACCGTACAACTGATCCAGAAGTGGAAGCGCGTCCCTTTCGAAACGCGCGATCAACTCGTCCTGGGGCTCGGGTCGGTCTGCCTTCGGACGGTCATGTTCGTGCACGCTGATCCCTTCGGTCGCCGTGGGCGTCAAGGTTACCGCCAACTGCAGACGCGACGTGGGCTCCGCTACCGTGGCCATCACGAGTAGGACCACTCCCTTCACTGGACGCTTGCTTCTGCCCGTACCAACACGGCTGCCCCCGACTGTGTTCCCGGGACGTACTCCTGAGGCCGCCGGGAGGAGATGGCACAGTGTTCACCCATGGCCGGAACTGCGACCCCCGCGACCACCCTGCTCGGTAAACAGCGCGTCGCGCACCGGATACACACCTATGCGCACGACGCGCGCGCCGAGTCGTACGGCTCCGAGGCCGTCGACGCGCTCGCCGAAACGGTAGGGGTCGCGGCCCGTCAGATTCTGAAGACCCTCGTGATCAAACTCGACACCGGCAAGCTCGCCGTCGCGGTTGTGCCGGTGCCGGACATGCTGTCGCTGAAGGCCGCAGCGGCGGCACTCGGGGCGGGTAGAGCCGTGATGGCCGATCGGAGCGAGGCGGAGCGGTCGACGGGTTACGTTTTCGGCGGCATCTCGCCGCTCGGGCAGCGGAAGATCCTTCCCACCGTGATCGACGCCTCCGCCATGAACTGGGATCGGGTGCTGTGCAGTGCGGGACGCCGGGGTGTGGAGATCGAACTCGCGCCGGCCGACCTGGTGCGGCTGAGCGGAGCGGTGGTCGCCGCCGTCACAGCAGGCTGAGCTGCTCCCCTGCCCGCGCTTCGTCGGGCGTGCCCGGATCGGGCTCGAGTAGCTCGGGTCCGTTGTTCCGGACGCTGTTCACTCGCGTCGACACCCGGACGATCCCGATGTCGGCGATGGCCTCGGTCGAGGCCGTGAGTAGATCGGCCGACGCGGGTTGCCGAGGATCGAGCCAGGCGTCCCACCGATCGCGCGGCAACACGAGCGGCATCCGGTCGTGCACCTCCGCCAACTGGGCAGCGGAGTCGACCGTGACGATGGCGCAACTCAGGACAGGTGCGGGGTCGCGCACCGACCGGTCGTGCCATACGGACCACAGACCCGCCACGTACAGACGGGAACCGTCCTGCGGCGACAGATAGTACGGAATCTTCTCGGTTCGGCCCGACGCCCGTCCCTGGCCGCCCGCGGCTTCGTTCTTCCACTCGAACCACCCGTCCATCGGCACCAGACACCGCGTGTGGGTGAACGCGTTCCGGAACGCGGGTTTGTCGATCGAGTCGGCGCGGGCGTTGAACAGGACCGGTCCGCCGCCGACTTTCCTCGACCACGGCGGGACGAGCCCCCATCTCATCCGCCGGACACGACGCGCGTCGTGACGGTCGAGGACAGTGAGTACCTCGGTGGTCGGGGCGACGTTGAAATCCGGTCGACCCGGCTCCTCCCCCACCTCGTCGATGGCATTGAGGTCGGTCGCCAGCGTTGCCGGATCCGCAGTGGTCGCATACCTGCCACACATACCTACCAGAGTGGCACAGACAACCGACAACGGGCCGAGCCGTCCATCCACCCACCCGACACGCCGCCCAGCCGTGTCCCTCACCCCTCGCGTAGGCGAAGATGGAGACCGTGAGCCTGAGCCAGTGGAAAGCACCCCGCGCCGAAGAGCCCGTCGTTGCGACGGTTGTCCTGCCCGGATCGAAATCCATCACCAACCGTGCACTGATCCTCGCCGCGCTCGCGCAGGGCCCCTCGACTTTGCGCGGTGCGCTCCGCAGTCGCGACACCGACCTCATGATCGACGCTCTCCGCACACTAGGGACCACTGTCGAAGAGCAGGACGACACCACGACGCTCGAGGTCACCCCCGGACCCCTCCGCGGTGGATCGGTGGAGTGCGGTCTGGCGGGCACGGTCATGCGCTTCCTGCCACCGGTGGCAGCACTCGCGTCGGGCACGGTCCGGTTCGACGGGGACGAACAGGCCCGCACGCGACCCTTGGGCACCATTCTCGACGCGCTGCGCGGGCTGGGCGCGGACATCGACGGAAACGCACTGCCGTTCACCGTCGAGGGCCGCGGCTCACTCCGAGGCGGACACGTCACGATCGACGCGTCCGGTTCCTCACAATTCGTCTCGGGCCTGCTGCTGTCTGCGGCTGCGTTCGACGAAGGTGTCACCGTGCATCACGACGGCAAGTCCGTTCCCTCGATGCCCCACATCGAAATGACCGTCGAGATGCTGCGCGCAGCCGGTGTCGCGGTGTCCACGCCGGCAAGCGGCGGCGACGCCGACACGTGGCGGGTGAGCCCAGGCGCGATCCGGGCCGTCGATTGGGCGATCGAACCGGACCTGTCGAACGCCACGGCCTTCCTCGCGGCCGCCGCCGTCACCTCCGGAGAGGTGACGGTGCCACGATGGCCCAGCCGCACAACGCAGCCCGGTGATGCGATACGCGAGATTCTCCTCGCCATGGGTGCGCAGGTGCGGCTCGACGGCGACGAGTTGACGGTCACGGGACCGGGCACACTGACCGGAATCGACATCGACCTGCACGACGTCGGCGAACTCACTCCCACCGTCGCCGCCCTGGCAGCCCTGGCCGAAGGGCCCTCCCATCTGCGGGGAATCGCGCACCTGCGCGGTCACGAGACCGACCGGCTGGCAGCGCTCTCCACCGAGATCAACGCGCTCGGCGGGAACGTCACCGAAACAGAGGACGGTCTCACCATCGTTCCCACGACGCTGCACGGCGGGACCTGGCACTCCTACGCCGATCATCGGATGGCGACGGCAGGCGCCATCATCGGACTCGTCGTCGACGACATGACGGTCGAGGACGTGGGCACCACGGCCAAGACGCTGCCGGGCTTCGAAAACCTCTGGGCCGCAATGGTGACCGCAGCTGCGGGCACCGGTCGGAAGGCGAGCTTCTGAGCCGCCGCGAGTACGACGAGTCCGATGTGCGGGTCCGTCCGGGTAGGGGGACGCGGCCACGGACCAAGACACGACCGGAGCACCTGAGCGCGGAGTCGGCCATGGTGGTGTCCGTGGACCGGGGACGGTGGGGCTGCGTACTGGGCGGCGATCCGGACCGCCTGATCGTCACCATGCGCGCCCGGGAATTGGGCCGCACCCCCATCGTGGTGGGAGACCAGGTCAGCGTAGTGGGCGATCTCTCCGGCAAGCCCGACACTCTCGCCAGGATCGTGCGGGTGGCCGAGCGCTCCACCGTTCTGCGGCGGACGGCCGACGACACCGATCCGTACGAGCGGATCGTCGTCGCCAACGCCCAGCAGTTGCTGATCGTGGTCGCGCTCGCCGATCCCCCACCGCGCACCGGTTTCGTCGAGCGTGCGCTGGTCGCCGCCTACGTCGGCGGGCTGAACCCCATCATCTGCCTCACCAAGAGCGACCTCGAGCCTCCCGAGGAATTCGCGAGCGCTTTCGCGGAGCTCGATGTTCCCGTGGTGGTCGCCGGACGAGACGATCCCGTCGACGACGTCATGACCATGTTGTCGGGAAAGCTCACCGCATTGATCGGTCATTCCGGTGTGGGCAAGTCCACGCTGGTCAACCGGCTCGTTCCGGACGCCGATCGGGCGGTGGGTGTGGTGTCCGGGGTCGGGAAGGGGCGGCACACCTCGACACAGTCCGTCGCGCTGTCCCTACCGACGAGTGGATGGGTGATCGACACCCCCGGAATCCGGTCGTTCGGGCTTGCCCATATCTCCCCCGAGAATGTGGTGGCCGCCTTCTCCGACCTGGCCGCGGCGATCGAAGACTGCCCGCGCGGGTGCACCCATCTGGGCCCGCCCGCCGATCCGGAGTGCGCGCTCGATCAGCTCGAAGGGAAAGCGGCCCGACGCGTCGACGCGGTCCGCCACCTCCTCACCGCGATCGCTTCCAACGAAGCGTGGTGACGAAGGGGCGAACCGCGCCCGGTGAAAACTTCTTCTAGCGCGACAACAGCGCACGCAGGCCGCGGCGCCCGCGTGAGCGCTGGATCGCGCTGCGGAGCCCCTGCCGACGGCCGGTCACGGGATCGATTGTGGCTGTGGTCTTTCCACCGAACTTGCGCTCCGACGCGGTTTCCGGTGCGTCGTCCGCCGTGGCCTTGAGGTACTTGTTCGGCAGCGACAACTTGGCGATGGTGCGCCACGACTTCGCGTACTGCACGAGGAAGGGTCCCGTCGTATACGGCAGGTCGTACTTGTCGCACAGCTCACGAACGCGGACCGCGATCTCGGCGTAACGGTTGCTCGGCAGATCGGGGAACAGGTGATGCTCGATCTGGTAGCTGAGGTTGCCGGACATGAAGTCCATGACCTTGCCGCCCTCGATGTTTGCGCTACCCAGCATCTGGCGCAGGTACCACTCGGCGGGCGTTTCCTTGTCGATATCCGCCTTGGTGAACTTCTCTGCGCCGTCCGGGAAGTGACCGCAGAAGATGATGGCGTTGGTCCACACATTGCGGATCATGTTGGCGCTCACGTTGGCCGTCAGCGTGCTCTTCCACGCCGGGCCGGTGATCGCGGGGTGCACGACATAGTCCTTGAGGAGCTGCTTGCCGATCTTCTCGCCGACCTCGCGGAGCTTCCGCTGAGTCTCCTCCTTCGGCACCCGCCCCTTGGCGACCTTGCCGAGCTCGAGGTGCTGGGCCGCAATGCCGTATTCGAAGAACAGTGCCAGCAAGGTGTTGTACACGAGGTTGCCGGTGTTGAACGGCTTCCACCGCTGATCACGGGTGACGCGCAGAAGCCCGTATCCCACGTCGTCGTCCATACCGAGGACGTTGGTGTACTTGTGGTGAATGTAGTTGTGAGTCTGCTTCCAATGGGCGGACGGCCCCGTAACGTCCCACTCCCACGAGGTGGAGTGGATCTCCGGGTCGTTCATCCAGTCCCACTGGCCGTGCATCACGTTGTGGCCGAGTTCCATGTTCTCGATGATCTTCGAGAGGGCGAGCATGGCGGTGCCCGCCAACCAGGCCGGGCGGCGCTTGCTCGCGAAGAGAACGGCCCGGCCACCGATTTCGAGCGACCGCTGCAACCGAATGGTATTGCGGACGTACCGTGCGTCACGTTCGCCGCGAGATTCCTCGATATCGCGCCTGATCGCATCCAGCTCGCGTCCGAGCGCCTCGATGTCGGCTTCGGTGAGATGTGCGTATTCCTTGACGTCTGCAATCGCCATGGGGAACCTCCTCCTGGCTGGGTCGACAGTTCACACCCGTAGGCGCTGACATGACCTACCGTACCGTAAGTTACGACACCGTAGGTTACCTCAGCGTAGGTGTGAGGGAAATCACCGTCGACGGCGAGGAATCTTGGCCTCAGCACGGGCCCGGAGGGCCGACAGCAGACCTCGACGCTGCCCCGTCACAGGGTCCGTACGCAGCGTTTCGACCATGGCGGCACCAGCGTCGCGAGCGTCGCGGAACTTGCGCTCCGAGGAGGTC
Organism: Rhodococcus sp. MSC1_016; assembly: GCF_023667485.2. Classification (NCBI taxonomy): domain Bacteria; kingdom Bacillati; phylum Actinomycetota; class Actinomycetes; order Mycobacteriales; family Nocardiaceae; genus Rhodococcus; species Rhodococcus sp. MSC1_016. The sequence goes on along the minus strand of NZ_JAMOZI020000001.1, from coordinate 1,400,595 downwards.
TCCGGAGCGTCGTCCGCCGTCGCCTTGAGCATCCAGTCGGGTAGCGCAAGTTTGTGGATGGTGCGTAACGCCAGCAGGTACTGCTTGGCCAGCGAGCCCGTCGTGTAGGGCAGGTCGTACTTCTCACACAGCGCCCGCACCTTCACCGCAATCTCGGGGTAGCGGTTGCTGGGCAGATCAGGGAACAGGTGATGCTCGATCTGGTAGCTGAGGTTCCCGCTCATGAAACCCATGACTTTGCCGGAATCGAAATTGGCGCTGCCGAGCATCTGTCGCAGATACCACTCGTGCCGGGTTTCGTTCTCGTATTCCTCCACGGTGAACTTTTCGGCACCGTCCGGGAAATGGCCACAGAAGATCACCACGTACGCCCACAGGTTGCGGACCAGATTCGCGGTGGTGTTCGCCGACAACGTCGACTTCCACGCGGGTCCCGCGAGCACCGGGAAGAGAAGGAAATCCTTGCCGACCTGGCGGAAGATCTTGCGTGCGAAATCCTTGTTCGCCTGCGAGTTGAGCTGACCCTTCTCCACACCCTCGAGCTCGGCCGCGAACGTGAGGTCGTGCAGCGCGATACCCCATTCGAAGGTAGCTGCCAGAACGATATTCGCGATCGGCTGCAGCAGATTGATCGGCCGCCACTCCTCGTCGCGGGTCATCCTGAGAATGCCGAAACCCACATCGGAGTCCATTCCCACGATGTTGGTGAACGTGTGGTGGGAGTAGTTGTGGGCGCGCTTCCAATGCTCCGACGGACCCGTCTGGTCCCACTCCCACGACATCGAGTGGATCTCCGGATCGTTCATCCAGTCCCACTGGCCGTGCATCACGTTGTGGCCGAGTTCCATGTTCTCGATGATTTTCGAGAGGGACAGCATGGCGGTGCCGGCGAGCCAGGCCGGGCGGTACTTGCTTCCGAACAACGCGAGCCGGCCACCGAGCTCCAGCAGCCGCTGGGTCCGGATCGCTCGGCGAATGTAGCGGGCGTCGCGAACGCCCCGCGAATCCTCCACATCGAGCCGAATCGCGTCCAGCTCCCGCCCGAGCGATTCGATGTCCGCTTCGGTGAGGTGTGAGAATTCTTTGATGTCGGTGATTGCCACCGTGCTCCTCCGTCTGGTCAGAGACTCCGAGAATAGCCGAGACAGATGAACAACACGCCGACGCTCACGCGTCGAGCGTGCAGTCACCCGCCGCGGACGAGATGCACGTCTGGACGCGGTCTCCCTCGGCGTGCTGCTTCCCGGACCTCAGATCGATGGCGTGTCCCGACAGAATCGGCACGACGCAGGTCTGGCAGATACCCATCCGGCAGCCGAAGGGCAGCAGTGCCCCGGCCTTCTCGCCGGCCTCGAGCAGGGTGGTGGCGCCGTCGATCGTCATCACTTTGTCCGCTTTGGCGAAGGTCACGGTGCCGCCTTGACCCGAGGTGTCCGCCCGGGAGACCGCGAACCGTTCGAGGTGCAAACGATCCTCGATGTCCTCGTCCCGCCACAGCGTCTCGATTTCGTCCAGCATCGGCAGCGGCCCGCAGGCCCACGTCTGCCGCTCCCGCCAGTCCGGACACACGTCGTCGAGGGAGGACAGCGCAAACTTGCCTTCGGTGCGGGTGAGCTGGATCTTGCACCGGAAGTCATCGTGTTCGTCGTGCAGGCGGGTCAGTTCGTCCGCGAACATCACGTCGGCATCGGTGGGCGCCGAGTGGACGTGGAAGACGTCGGGAAGCTGGCCGCGCCGGTTCATCGTGCGCAGCATGGCCATGACCGGAGTGATCCCGCTGCCGGCGGTGAGGAACAGGATTCGCTCCGGCGGGGGGTCGGGCAGGGCGAAGTTCCCCGTAGGCGTCGCGAGTCGCACGATCGTCCCGGACGGCACGCCGTTGACGAGGTGACTCGACAGGAATCCCTCGGGCATCGCCTTGACCGCAATGGAGATGAGCTTGTCGTCCCAGTTCGGCGGGGAGGTGAGGGAATACGAACGCCAGTGCCATCGGCCGTCCACGTGAAGTCCGATGCCGATGTACTGACCGGGCTCGTAGTTGAAGTCGAATCCCCAGCCGGGCTTGATGACGATCGTGGCGGAATCGGCCGTCTCGGCGCGCACGTCGACGATCTGGCCGCGCAGCTCCCTGGCCGACCACAGCGGATTGGCCAGATGTAGATAATCGTCCGGGAGCAACGGCGTCGTGAGCCGTGCGGCCGCACCACGCAACCAATTGAGTTTGGACCGCTTGGCGGGCACCACCGCTGCTGCGGGCGCCTCGATCCAGTCCTTCAGACCCATCAGACCTCCACCTGTCTCGTCGTGACCTACGGTACCGTAGGTTACCGACTTACGGTACCGTAGGTTACCTTGAGGTAGGGATGCGGTCCTCTCGGGACGACCCTGAGGTCAGAGCAATTCCAGAAGAAAAGAAATCTCCTGGGTGGCATACCATGCGAGCACGTGATCCTCGGCGTCGCCGAGCACGAATTCCGCATCCGGATCGCCCAGGTCCGCCTCGTCGATCGCCGCGACGGCCCGCTCGATGTCCGGTTCGGCCTCCGCCAGATCCACATGGACCGACGCCACCTGCGAAAGAGTCACCGGTCCCGGCAACCGCACCACGGCATCGTCGAGATCGGGGCGCGGCGTGACGTCGTCCACGTCTGCTGCGACGACCACCCGCCGGAAACGGATTCCGTCGCCGCCCTCTGACAACCGGCCCGCGATCAGCCGGAGCGAAGCCCGCGCGGCCTCACCCATCGCCACCTCGGCCAGCTCCTCGTCGTCGCCCGACGAGTAAGCCTCACGCAGGGTGGCGGTGACAGCGAACGCGGTCCGGCTCATCGGATCGAACTTCGACTCGGTCACCAGCTCGTGCAAAATTTCGATGGTCGCGGGAACGTACACCCTCGTCATGTGTCACCCGTCATTCGCAATGCGGACTTTTCACCGGCTGGCATCCAACAACTCCTCCAGAGATTGGTACAGCAGCGCCGCCACCACGTCCACATCGGCCATCGCATCACGGTCTGCATTCAAACCGTAGTAGACGTTGCCGTCGTAAGAGGTCAGCGCAATGCTCAATGTCTGATTTTTCAGCAGCGGCGACACCGGGTACATCTCGAGCATGCGCGCTCCGCCGACGTACAGCGGCATCTGCGGACCGGGCGCATTGGTGATCATCAGATTGAACATCCGCTGCGAGAAGCTGCTCGCCGCACGGGCACTCATCGCGTGCAGGGTGGCAGGCGCGAACCCGGACAGCCGCACGAGCGTCTGAGCCGTCACGCGCCGACTCTGCTTCGCGTGCGCCTCCATCGCATGCGCCACGTGTGAGAGTCGCACCACCGCATTCGGTTCCCCCACGGGCAGGTCGATGAGGAACGACGACACCATGCTCCGCGGATCCGACCACTCACCACGCTGGCCCAGGTCGACGTCCGTGTCGGGGTCGACGTACACCGACATCGGTACCATGGCGCGCACCGTGGTCGATTCGGCGACCGGCTCGCCGCGCGAAAGCAACCAGTTCCGCAGGGCACCCGACACCACGGCGAGGATGACGTCGTTGACCTCGCACCCGTACCGAGCGCGGATCTTCCGGTAATCCCCCAGTTCGGTCTTGACCACGGCGAAGCGCCGGTTACGGGAGATGGTCGCATTCAGCGGGGTCGCGGGCGCGACCTGTGTGGCGGTACGCACCACAGCGGCCAACTTCCCCACCGCGCGCACGGTCTCGCCGAGCGCAGACGCCATGCCGCTCAGGGTCATTCGCAACGACGCCAGCCCCTCCCCGGGCCGCGCCAGGATGTCGGCGAGGGCGCCGGCGACGAGGGTGGTCTCGCTCGGCTCCGGGCTGGGCATCCACAATTCCTCCGCCATGGGTCTGCGTGTCTTCGCCGAATCGAGAATCACCTGACCGATTTCCGGTGCCGTCTCCCCGTCGACGAGGGAGGAATGCGACTTGGTGAAGATCGCAAAGCGGTTGTTCGACAAGCCCTCCACCAAGTACATCTCCCACAGGGGGCGGGTGTTGTCGAGCGGCCGCGAGGTGAGGCGCGCGACCAGATCATGCAGCTGCGCGTCCGAACCCGGCTTCGGCAACGCCGAACGCCGAACGTGGTACTCGATGTCGAAATCCTGATCGTCCACCCACACCGGACGTGACAATCCCAGCGCCACCTCCCGCACCTTCTGCCGGTACCGCGGCACCAGACTCAGGCGTTCCTCGACGAGACGAAGTAATTCCTCGTAGGACAACCCATTTCGGGGCTTGCGAAAGATGGCGAGCGAACCGACGTGCATCGGCGTGCTACTTGCCTCGAGAAAATAGAACGACGCGTCCTGCGTTGTCAGTCTCGTCACCATGTCGACGCCTGTTCCCCTTGCATTCCGTCTCGATCCACGTCGAGAAGCACCGCCAGCTCGCTCGCGGTCACCACGCCGTCGACGTGGTGCACACCCACCATCCCGACAGACACCGCACCGCGAACGTTGACCGCCAGGTCGTCGACGAAGATACAGTCCCGCGGTTCCAGGCCGAGCACTTCGGCCGTCAACCGGTAGATGCGCGGATCGGGTTTGGCCACACCGACATCGCCGGACAGCACCACCCGGTCGACCAGCCGGCCGTCACCGAGTTCCCGCAACCACTCACCCCCGGGACCGCCGGGGTCGTTACTCAGGATCGCGGTCCGGACGCCGCGACGCCGCGCGTCGGCGAGGACCGCCGACAGCCCGTCGAAGTCCGAACCGGGGCCCATGAGCACACCACCGACGTCCACAATCAATCCCCGCACGACCCCACCCTAGGGTTCCCTGCGGGGTTCGGCGACACGACCGCTGAATCCGTGCAAGGATGGCCGCTACGACGGCCGTCTCATGCCGAAACCGGGGGGAAGAAATGAGTGAGTCCTACACGTTCCTGTCACGCGTGCCCAACTACGAACCGCCGACCGGTGAGGCGCTGGGCGCGGCCGGTCCAGCCGGGTCGTCCGGCACTCGGCGAGCACCGGGTCGGGGCCGTCACTCGTCACCGGCGCGTAGCTCGGCGCACTCCGGCACCTCGCCGCGCTCCTCGCCCGACGTCACTCGTCCTCGCGCCGCACCCGACGCACAGCGCTTCACCGAACGCGCGTTCCGGCTGGTGCTGGAAGTACTGGATCGGCGGCGCAACGTGCGGCAGCTGCGGCCCGTGGTCGTTCCCTCACTGCTGGACGTGGCTCGGACTCTCGCGCTTGCCGAGTCACCGTCGAGACGGCTCGGAGTGGCAACCCTGCTCCGTGTCCACCTTCGGGTACTCGACGACAACACACTCGAGGCGTTCGGCACCTACGGACGGGGACCGCGGGTGTTCGTGATCGCAGCCCGTGTCGAACGGAAATCCGACACGGGCTGGATCGTCACCTCGATGGTGGTCGGCTGACGAAGCGGCTCAGCGCTTGCGCTTGGACCGCGGCGCCTTCTTGCCCTTCGACTGCGACCGTGCAGCATCGCGTCGCTGGCGCCGGGTTCCTGGGTCCGAGTTGGTGTCGCTGCCGGTGCCGCGGCGGCTGAGCTGGGCGTTGCCGTCCTCCGCCGGGCCCGAATAGGTCAGGCCACGCGGCTCTGCCTCGTCCAGTCCCTTCGCGCGCAGGGCGGACGGTGCAGCGGTGCCCTGAGACTGACGTGCCGCCTCCTGGGTGGGCAGCGGGCGGGCAGGAGCGGGCGTCGGCGAGGCGGACGCCGTCGCGGCCGCCGAGGACGCCGTCACATTGACGCCGGGGGCGGCCGCCTGCTGCGGCGCAGCGGCCTCGACCTGCAGATTGAACAGGAATCCGACCGACTCCTCCTTCAGGCCCTCGAGCATGCCGGTGAACATGTCGAAACCCTCGCGCTGGTACTCGACCAGCGGATCGCGCTGCGCCATCGCACGCAGACCGATTCCCTCCTTGAGGTAATCCATTTCGTACAGGTGCTCGCGCCACTTGCGGTCGAGCACACTCAGCAGCACACGCCGCTCGAGTTCGCGCATGGCACCCGCACCGGCGGCGGCGTCAATTTCTGCTTCCCGGCGTGCATACGCCTGGTGTGCATCCTCGAGAAGCATCTCGCGAAGTTCGTCGCTGGTGACGTCCTTCACCTCACCGTCGGAGCCGTCTCCGACGATTTCCTTGTAGTCGAGGCCGATCGGGTAGAGCGTCTTCAGCGCGGTCCACAGCTGTTCGAGATCCCAGTCCTCGACGTACCCCTCGGAAGTGGCACCGTCGACGTACGCGGTGACCACGTCCGTGATCATCTTCTCGACCTGGCCCTCCATGTCCTCGCCTTCGAGGATCTGGCGGCGCTCCTTGTAGATGACCGTGCGCTGCTGATTCATCACCTCGTCGTACTTCAGAACGTTCTTCCGGATCTCGAAGTTCTGCTGCTCCACCTGCGTCTGCGCGCTCTTGATGGCCTTCGAGACCATCTTCGCCTCGATCGGAACGTCGTCGGGAAGATTGAGCCGGGTCATGATCGACTCGAGCGCCGCGCCGTTGAACCGTCGCATCAACTCGTCACCGAGCGAGAGGTAGAACCGGGACTCGCCCGGATCGCCCTGACGTCCGGAGCGACCACGAAGCTGGTTGTCGATTCGCCGGGACTCGTGCCGCTCGGTACCGAGTACGTACAGTCCGCCCGCTTCCCGGACCTTGTCCGCATCGGCTTTCACCTCGGCCTTGACCTGCTCGAGGACCTCGTCCCACGCCGCCTCGTATTCCTCGGGCGTGTGGACGGGATCGAGTCCCCGCTTGCGCAGGGCGATGTCCGCGATGATGTCGGGGTTGCCGCCGAGTACCACGTCGGTTCCACGACCGGCCATGTTGGTTGCCACCGTGACAGCCCCGGACCGGCCGGCCTCGGCGATGATCGTGGCTTCCTGCTCGTGGAACTTCGCGTTCAGCACGTTGTGCGGCAGGCCCCGCTTGGTGAACTGCTTCGACAGATACTCGGACCGCTCGACGCTCGTGGTTCCGATCAGGACGGGCTGTCCCTTCTCGTGCCGCTCCACCACATCGTCGACGACGGCGTCGAACTTTGCTTCTTCGGTCTTGTAGATGAGGTCGCCGTTGTCGACGCGGACCATCGGCCGGTTGGTGGGGATCGGGATGACACCGAGGTTGTAGATCTGGTGTAGCTCGGCGGCCTCGGTTTCCGCGGTACCCGTCATGCCCGACAGCTTGTCGTACAGCCGGAAGTAATTCTGCAGCGTGATGGTGGCGAGCGTCTGATTCTCGGCCTTGATCTCCACCTTCTCCTTGGCTTCGATCGCCTGGTGCATGCCCTCGTTGTAGCGGCGACCGACGAGGACACGACCGGTGAACTCGTCGACGATGATCACTTCGCCGTCACGGACGATGTAGTCCTTGTCCTTCGTGTAGAGCTCCTTCGCCTTGATGGCGTTGTTGAGGTAGCTCACGAGCGGCGAGTTGGCAGCCTCGTACAGGTTGTCGATACCGAGCTGGTCCTCGACGAGCTCGACGCCCGCTTCGTGCACACCGATCGTGCGCTTGCGGATGTCGACTTCGTAGTGGACGTCTCGCTTCAACATCGGCGCGATGCGCGCGAACTCCGCATACCACTTGCTCGACGCATCGGCGGGTCCGGAAATGATGAGGGGGGTTCGGGCCTCGTCGATGAGGATGGAGTCGACCTCGTCGACGACGGCGAAGGCATGACCACGCTGAACGAGATCGTCCAGCGAGTGCGTCATGTTGTCGCGGAGGTAATCGAATCCGAACTCGTTGTTCGTGCCGTAGGTGATGTCTGCGGCATAGGCCGCGCGCCGCTCGGCGGGAGACATTCCGGACAGGATCACGCTCGTCTCCATACCCAGGAAACGGTGAACTCGTCCCATCCACTCCGAGTCGCGCTTGGCGAGGTAGTCGTTGACCGTCACGACGTGGACGCCGTCGCCGGCGATGGCATTGAGATAGGCGGGCAGAACGCAGGTGAGAGTCTTGCCTTCACCGGTCTTCATTTCGGCGATGTTGCCGAAGTGCAGCGCAGCCCCACCCATGATCTGCACATGGAAGTGCCGCTGGTCGATGACGCGCCACGACGCCTCGCGGGCCACCGCGAACGCCTCGGGGAGCAACTCGTCGAGCGATTCACCGTCGCGGTACCGCGAGCGGAACTCGTCGGTCTTCGCCCGCAACTGCTCGTCGGTCAGGTCTTCGACCTCGGACGACAGCGAGGAAACGTGGTCGGCGATGTGCTTGAGCCGCTTGACCATGCGACCTTCACCAACACGGAGCAGCTTGGATAGCGACAGCGACGGCACAGTCTTGTTCGTCCTCAATCTTCGGCGGTGGGTGGGTGACACACAAAATCCGGCCGGAGGTCCGAGAACCCCGGCCGGATTCCATGGTAGGCGCTCTTCGGTGCGGACGAGTAGACCGACCGCTCACACCGTCACGTGGGACGAGTGCAGATCACGCCAGGCGGATGAGTCCGTAGTCGAACGCGTGCCGCCGGTAGACGACGGAAGGCTTGTCCGACTCCTTGTCGTGGAACAGGAAAAAATCGTGTCCTACCAGCTCCATCTCGTACAGAGCATCGTCGATGGTCATCGGTGTGGCCTTGTGTTCCTTGGTCCGCACCACCTGACCCGGCCTGTGCTCGTGCGGCTGCGATTCCTGGCCGTCGAGGGAGATGTCGGGGTTGATACCGAGACTCTCGTCCTCGGCGAGTGCTGCAGTGGCCTCTGCCACCGATACCGGGGTCTTCTCCCCGTAATGGACCTTCTTTCGGTCCTTGGTGCGGCGGAGCCTGCTCTCGAGCTTCGCGGTGACCGACTCGAATGCTGCATAGAAACTGTCGGCCGACGCTTCGGCTCGGGCTACCGGCCCTTTGCCTCGGGCAGTGATCTCGACGCGCTGGGCGCTCTTCCTCTGGCGTCGATTGCGTTCGTGCTGTAGTTCGACATCGAACAGGAAAATGGAGGGGTCGAAGCGCTCGAGGCGCGACAGCTTCTCGGAGACGTACACACGAAAGTGGTCGGGAACCTCGACGTTGCGTCCCTTGACGACAATATCGGCGCTAGGGGCATCGGTCTTCTCTTGTGCATCCGTGGTGCGTTCGTCGATGAAAACCGAAGCTTGCGAAGGGGTCGTCACTCGTACCTCCCGATTACGGCCCCGCCCCGAAATGGGCGGCGGCGGATTTGAGCAATGCCGGGAAGGGGTCCGCCCGGCACCAGGTTCGAAGTACCACCTCCTACCTGTGTTTCGGGTGTGTCCGCGACGCTAGTACGTAACTCGCGCGAGTGCCACTGTTCGGCGCAATTTCATCCAGCCGACACCGAGATTGTCGCGGCCTCGCCGCGAGGTCAGCCGACTCCGGCCAGGACGACCACCGAGGAAACCGGAATGCCGGCGCCGGACAGCACCCGGATCGACTCGGCCGCGGTCGCCCCCGTGGTCGAGACGTCGTCGATCAGGACTACCGTCTTACGTTGCGCCGCAGACCTTTCCGAACACAGATGCTGTGCGAATCGGTGGCCGCGCGAGGTGAGGAGAACACCACCCTCGAGGTTTACTCTACGTTGATCCGCGGACAGTCCGACGGAATCCCGCACCCCTCTGCGCATGGCCAGCGCCGGACACACCCGGGACGCTCCCACCGCGGCGACAGCAATCCGGGTTACGGGATCGCCACCCCGCATCCTGGCCGCCCGCGAACGCGTGGGAGCGGGCACGAGGACCACCGGCGCGACCTCGGGCGGCGCCAGTTCACCCCATTGGTGCAGCCGCGCGAGTGCGCCCGCGACAGCGGAACCGAGCGGCACCGCGAGGTCGCGCCGGCCCCGTTCCTTCGCAGCGATCACCGCCCGGCGACGTGGACCCGAGTACGGTCCCAGCGCCCACACCGCGACTCCCGGATCGACCCGCGGCTGCAGGAGAATCGGATCGTCGGCCAACTCGGCGGCGCAGCCCTGGCACCATTGCGTGCCCGGCTCCGCGCACCCACCGCATTCTGCCGGCAGAATCAGATCGAGCAGCGTCCGTGAGCCGGGCAGTATGCGCATGCCGTCATCTTCCGCACCCCCACCGACAGATCGCCCCACCGGAATCAGCCCGGCAGAATCGGTATCGCTTTCACACCCGTCAGCCCGGGAACCTCGCGCCAGTACCGATCCCCCGCCGGATCGTTGTTGTTCAACTGGAAGACGGCGCGCGAATCGGCGACGAACTCCGTCGTCGTCGAGGCGTCCACAGCCACCACCGGGGCCGTGAGGTTACGGCTCGGCAGGGCGTCCATCCGTGAGCCGTCGACCGCGATCTGCACCACCGGAATATCCGAGGCCGCACGCGCGACGACGATCGTGTCACTCGTGCTCCAGTCGAGCGACAGAGCCGGACTTCCGAGGCCGATCGCCACCGCGCGCGGGTTGGTGAGGGCGTACCCGCCACCGGGCTTCTGCGCCACGATGGCCAAATACACCTTGCCGTCCACGATGAGCGCCGCACGCACTCCGTCGCGAGAGAGCCGAAGCTCGGTGATGGTAGACCCCAGTGCAGTGACAGCACCCACATCCACGTTCTCGACCGAGGTCCGCCCTGTTCCTGGCTCGCGCAGCACCCGGATCACGGCATTGCCGTTGACCGCCGCCCAGATGGCCGAGTTGTCGGGCGCCCACGTCGGACGGGTTATCGCGCCCCCCTCGAGCACGGACGCCGCGCCGTCCTCATAGGCGCCGACCATCAGGGCACTCGCCGGCTCGGGCGGTGGACGTCCGGTGTCCGCGACGGCGGCCACGAGTTTGCCGTCCTGCGACAGCGCGAGGGAACGCATGCTCCGCGCCGAACCGAAGTATCCCGGCACCGGGGTCACCCCGGTCTCGGTGACACTCACCATCGACCCGTCGCGGAGGGCATGCAGACCCACCGTGGCACTCGAGGTCGCGAACGGATTCATCGACGCGACGTCGGCGGTGGTCCAGCCGTTGGGGAAACGATCGTCGAAGGGCTCACCGTCCGCGAGCAGCACGTAGGGACCGGAGATTTCCGCGTTCGCGAGGGTCCAGATCACCTGCGCCGCAAACAATCCCTTCGCCTGCTGATCCATCGGCCGTACACCGGAGAAATCGATCCGGATGCCCCCGAGCCCCACACCCACCTGAGCGGTGCGCCCGTCCGCCTTCGTGATCGGTCCCCGGACCGACACACCCTCGCCGAGCTCGTTACGCACAGCGGGGGCGAGTGCCGACTTCGGCCCGTCGATCAGCAGACCCATCAATTGGGCCGCCATCTGATCCTGCGCGCCCGACACCCAGCGTGGATCCGGCACCACCGTCGTCCCGGCAGGGTCGAGGAAGTACAGCGATTTGCGTTGATAGGTGTTGAGGAACTGGGCCCGGTCGAGAATTACTCCGGACGGCAGCTCCGAGATCCGCCACTCCCCGCCCTGCATCTCCAGACTGATCTTCGTCTCGAAACTTCCCTCTTCTGCGACGTACAGTCCGCCCGGTTCCAGTTGCCCCACCTTGTTGGCACGGATGGTGTAGGTCGCGCGATCGGTAGACCGGGCCTCGGGCAGAACGTCGACCTTGTCGACGATGGTGGCGCTCGCCGCATCGTCCCACCTGCCGGACACCCCGGGGGTGAGGAACTGCCGTGCAGCAAGGTGGCGGCTCGACGGATCGGTGCTGGCCTTGAAGAAGTCGCGCAGGAGCAGGTCCGGTTCCCGGCCCGGTGCGGGTGCGGCCACGCTCGATCCCGGCGAATCGCGGTTGATCGTGCCGATTGCCTGGGGTGTCGACGAATCAGGCAGGCTGGCGCATCCACCGACCGTGACGAGTACGGCTCCGACCACAGCAGCCCAGATCGATCGGATCACGGGCGTCGACGACGAGCGCATCATCCGTCCCGCTCCGTTGTATGCGGCCCTTCACGGTCGCCGACGTGGGCACTCTCGCGCTCGCGTGGCCCGGGGGGCCCGGAATGTTCAGGCAACTCGCGTTTCTGCGGCACGGTCCGGGATTCGTCGACGGCGGTTTCGGGGCTGTCGTTACGCAGCGGCATCGACGTGTCCCCCGGGAAGGGCTGTCCCTGAACGTATTTGCCGGTGCCGGGTTTGAGCGGCAGCGGACTCGAGACCACTTTCCGGCCCCGCACCCTCGGCAACGTCAACCGGAAGCAAGCGCCCTGACCGGGCTCACCCCACGCCTCGAGCCGGCCGTCGTGCAGGTTCGCGTCCTCGACACTGATGGCCAGTCCGAGTCCGGTGCCGCCGGAGCGGCGCACTCGCGAGGGGTCCGACCGCCAGAACCGATTGAACACAAGTTTCTCCTCGCCCGGCCGCAACCCGACACCTTGGTCACGCACGATGAACGCTGCGGCACTGTCGTCGGCACGCAGACGCAGGAGCACCGGTTTGCCCTCCCCGTGGTCGATGGCATTGGCGAGGAGGTTGCGCAGTATGCGTTCGACGCGGCGCGGATCCACCTCCGCCATGACAGCCTGGTCCGGCAGGTCGACGATCAATTCCGTCCCGCTCTCGCGCGCGAGGTGCCGCACCGTGGACACGGCGGCTCGCGCGCACATCCGCAGGTCGAGTTGCTCGGCCGCCAGCTCGGCGACACCGGCGTCGTGGCGGCTGATCTCGAGCAGATCGACCAACAGGCCCTCGAACCGGTCCAGTTCGGCGACAAGTAGCTCGGAGGAGCGCCGGAGTACGGGGTCGAGTTCGTCACTGCCGTCGTGGATGAGATCGGCCGCCATCCGCACGGTGGTGAGCGGCGTGCGGAGCTCGTGACTGATGTCCGAGGTGAAGCGCTTCTGCAGGTTGCCGAACTCCTCCAGCTGGGTGATCTGCTTGGACAGACTTTCAGCCATCTCGTTGAACGACATCGCCAGCCGGGCCATGTCGTCCTCACCGCGCACGGGCATACGCTCCTTCAGACGGCCGTCGGCGAACCGCACCGCGATCCGGGAGGCGGACCGAATCGGGAGGACCACCTGCCGGGCCACGAGGAGCGCGATGGCCGCCAGGAGCACGGCAAGCACCGCGCCGCCGACGAGCAGAGTCCCGCGTACCAGCGACAGGCTGCGGTCCTCGCTCGCCAACGGGAAGATGAGGTAAAGCTCGAGTGTCGAGATGGCCGAGGCCGTCGGGCTCCCGACGATCAGCGCGGGACCGGAGTATCCCTCGGGGTCGTTCACGGTGGCGAACTGGTAGCTCACCTGACCGGCCTGCACGAACGCCCGCAGCGACTCCGGTATCTGATCGGCAGGACCACTCGAGGTCGGCGCCCGCGACCCGTCACCGGGCACGATCAGCACCGGGTCGAAGGTGCCTGCCGATCCGGAATCCTGACCGGCGTCCGGCTCCCTGTTCGTGAGGGCAGCGCGGGCGCCGTCGAGCTGTGTGGTGGGCGAACTGGTGTCTTCGGCCCCGGCCAGCTGCCCTTCGACCGTGCTCCGGGCGCGGTCCATCTCCTCGGTCGCGGCGTTGATCTTCGTCTCGAGCAGCCGATCGGTGATCTGGCTGGTGAGCACGACTCCGAGGACGACGATGACGATGAGCGACAACGTCAGCGTCGACACGACCACCCTCAACTGCAGCGAGCGACGCCACGTGTGCGCGAGGGTATTACTCAGTGAGTGACCCCACCGAAGGATCGGCGATACGCGTCGGTTGACACGACGCCGCCATCGGGAAACACCTGTCACGGCGGTCCGGCCTTGTAGCCGACCCCCCTGACCGTCAAAACCACTTCGGGATTCTCGGGATCAGTCTCGACTTTGGCGCGCAGACGCTGAACGTGCACGTTGACCAGTCGGGTATCGGCTGCATGACGGTAACCCCACACCTGCTCGAGCAGAACCTCACGGGTGAACACCTGCCGCGGCTTGCGGGCCAGCGCAACCAGGAGGTCGAATTCGAGGGGTGTGAGGGAAATCAGTTCTTCGCCCCGGCTCACCTTGTGAGCGGGAACATCGATGACGATGTCGGCGATGCTGAGCAGTTCGGCGGGTTCGTCCTCGGTCCGGCGAAGCCGCGCGCGAACCCTCGCCACCAGCTCCTTCGGCTTGAACGGCTTCATGATGTAGTCGTCCGCGCCGGATTCCAATCCCAGAACCACGTCGACGGTGTCCGTCTTCGCCGTCAGCATCACGATCGGCACACCGGAGTCGGCGCGGAGCACCCGGCACACGTCGATACCGTTCATCCCTGGCAGCATCAAGTCGAGTAACACCAGGTCCGGGCGAGTCTCCCGGACTGCGGTGAGCGCCTGGGTCCCGTCCCCCACCACGTACGGGTCGAAACCTTCGCCGCGGAGAACGATCGTGAGCATCTCCGCGAGCGCAGTGTCGTCGTCGACAACCAGAATCCTTGGCTTCATGTCCCTATCGTTGCATCTTCGGAGCCCGTAACAGTCCGTTCGCCGTTACGGCGTGCCGTGTTCTTTCTCGCCACGGCGTCCCGTGCCGTCATTCAAGAGTGCCAGGTTTTCGGCGAGCGTGAGCGGATCGGTGTCCGGGGACAGCACCCACCACGGCGACATCCAGTCGGCCGCGGCCAGTTGTCGGTACACCTCACCGGTGCGTTCCTGCAGCCCGCGGTCGCGCTCGTAGGCGTCGAGCGCCCGGCTCGCGTCTTCCGACTCACGTCCGCGCGCACGTTGTTCGGCCAGAGCCACGGGCACATCGAGGTACAGCTGGAGGTCGGGCCGGGGCAGTGCCAGGCGACCGAATTCGAGCTCCCGTACCCAGTCCACGAATTCGCCGTCTGCGCCCTGATGCAACCGAGCGGCCCCGTAGGCGGCGTTGGACGCCACGTAGCGATCGAGGAGGACGATGTCGCAGCCGGCGAGCAGTTCGGACATCTCCGCGATCGCGCCGGACCGGTCGAGGGCGAACATCACCGCCATCGCGTGCACCGATCCGCTGAGATCGCCGTGTGCCCCCTTCAGCGCCTCCGATGCCAGATCGGCATGGACGGAGCGACCGTATCGAGGGAAGTCGAGGGTGCCGACCCGGAGCCCCGCCTCGTCAAGTCGCTTTTGGACGGCCGTGACCAGTGTCCGCTTGCCTGCGCCGTCGAGGCCTTCGAGCGCTACGAGCGTTCCGACAGAAGTGGTTCCCACGGGGAAGAAGGCTATCCCCCGGCCCGCACGCAGCGGACCGGGGGACGCCATCATCTCTAGTAGCGGTAGTGCTCGGGCTTGTACGGTCCCTCGACGTCGACGCCGATGTACTCCGCCTGCTCCTTGGTGAGCTTGGTGAGCGTGCCACCGAGTGCCTCGACGTGGATCTTCGCGACCTTCTCGTCCAGGTGCTTGGGCAGCCGGTACACCTCGTTGTCGTACTCGTCCGGCTTGGTCCACAGCTCGATCTGAGCGATGACCTGGTTGGAGAAGCTGTTGCTCATCACGAACGACGGGTGGCCGGTGGCGTTGCCGAGGTTCAGGAGTCGTCCTTCGGACAGCACGATGATGGAGTGACCGTCCCCGAAGCGGAACTCGTCCACCTGGGGCTTGATGTTGATACGGGTCACCTCGCCGGATCGCTCGAGACCGGCCATGTCGATCTCGTTGTCGAAGTGACCGATGTTGCCCAGGATGGCCTGGTGCTTCATCTGCTTCATGTGCTCGAAGGTGATGATGTCCTTGTTGCCGGTGGACGTGATCACGATGTCCGCCCAGCCGATAGCCTGCTCGACCGTCTTCACCTCGAAGCCGTCCATGAGCGCCTGCAGCGCGTTGATCGGGTCGACCTCGGTCACTGCGACGCGCGCACCCTGTCCGCGGAGCGCCTCGGCGCAGCCCTTGCCGACATCGCCGTAGCCACAGACCAGCGCGGCCTTGCCACCGATCAGGACGTCGGTACCGCGGTTGATGCCGTCGAGCAGCGAGTGGCGGGTGCCGTACTTGTTGTCGAACTTGCTCTTGGTGACCGAGTCGTTGACGTTGATCGCCGGGAAGGTGAGCTCACCGGCAGCCGCGACTTGGTACAGGCGCAGAACTCCGGTAGTGGTCTCCTCGGTGACACCCTGCACGGATTCGGCGATCTTCGACCACTTGCCCTTGTCGGCCTCGAGGGAGCGGCGCAGCAGGTTGAGGAAGACCTTGTACTCGTCGGAATCCTGGTCGTCGTCGGTGGGGGGCACGACGCCGGCCTTCTCGAACTGCGCACCCTTGAGGACGAGCATCGTGGCGTCGCCGCCGTCGTCGAGGATCATGTTCGCCGGCTTGTCGGCGTCCGGCCAGGTGAGCATCTGCTCGGCGGCCCACCAGTACTCCTCGAGTGTTTCGCCCTTCCACGCGAAGACCGGGGTTCCCTTCGGCTCCTCCGGCGTCCCGTGCGGACCGACCACGATGGCGGCAGCGGCGTGATCCTGGGTGGAGAAGATGTTGCACGATGCCCAGCGGACATCGGCGCCCAGCGCGGTGAGCGTCTCGATGAGAACTGCGGTCTGAATCGTCATGTGCAGCGATCCGGAGATGCGTGCGCCCTTCAGTGGGAGCACCTCCGCGTACTCGCGGCGAAGCGCCATCAGTCCCGGCATCTCGTGCTCGGCGAGCCGGATCTCCTTGCGGCCGAACTCCGCGAGCGAAAGGTCCGCCACCTTGAAATCGATCCCGTTACGGCTCTCGGCCACGGGCGTGGTTGAAACTGAGGTCGTCATCTGCCTCTCCTGGTTGGCTGCTGTTTCGATCAAGGCTATCGGTACGGCCGCCGAAGGGTGACACTCAGACGACCGTCCGCGGACTCAGCCTTCCAACCGATCGGCCCCGTCGACTGCCCTGTCCACGAAAGGTCCGAGAAGAGCACCGAGATCCTCGGCAACGTTGGCCTCCGACTCGGGGGGCATCGAGATGTAACTCATAGCCAGCCGCACGATGGCGCGACTCAGAATTCCCGCGTCCACCACACTCGCTCGCACCCAGCTACGGTGGAAAACTTCTGCCAGCCGGGTCGATGCACGCTCGATGATGGGTGCACTCTCGGTCGTGATCAACCGCAGCAGGTCCGGTTTGGTCTCACCGCGTAGCAGCGACTGCACCAGCGGATCGGAGAGACTCGCGGCGAAGAACGCGGTGAAGCCCGACAGCAGTGCGGCTCGCCCCTGCCCGACGTGGGCGACCAGCGCCTCGTCGACCGCATCGACCAATTCGTCCGCCAACCGAAGGGCGTATGCCTCCGCAAGCCCCTGACGGGACTTGAATTCGTTGTACAGGGTCTGCCTGCTTACCCCGGCACCGGCCGCGACGTCCGACATCGTGATGTCGGACCAGTCCTTCTCGAACAACAGATCGCGCATGGCGTCGAGCACCGACTGACGCAGCAGCAGCCGCGTGGCCTCCTGGTAGGTCACTCTGACACGCGACGAAGTCATGCTCACGACATTAGTGCCCGGCATCGCACGCCGGTGCGTCCGGTACGTGGCCACGCCGGGCACTGTCATCCGGAAGTCAGCTCCGCTCGATCTCGACCATGAAGAAGTCCGCTTTCGCAGCGCCGCAATCCGGGCAACTCCAGTTTTCCGGTATGTCGTCCCAACGAGTTCCGGGTTCGATGCCGTCTTCCGGCCACCCCAGCGCCTCGTCGTATTCGAACCCGCATTGCACACACTGGTAGAGCTTGTACTCGGTCATGTCGTGCCTCCTGTTGTGGTCGCCGCCTTCTCGAAGTCGAGCTTCTCCCGCACCCCGCAGTCGGGGCAGCACCAGTCCTCGGGGATCGAATCCCACTGCGTGCCAGCCGGGAATCCTTCCCGGGGTGCGCCGGTCGCCTCGTCGTAGACGTACTCACAGACCGGACAGCGGTACGCGCTCATGCCCGGGCCCCGTACTTCGCGAGAACCTCGGCGCGCTTCGCGGGGTGGATGTTGACGCGGGTGACGTCCCCGTCGTAGTGAGCGAGGACCCGGGGATCCATCACCTTGCGCCACAGCGGCGGGAAGTAGGCGAGCGTAATCATGCTCGCGTAACCGCTGGGCAGATTGGGGGCGCCGTCCATGCTCCGCAGCGTCTGGTAACGCCGGGTCGGGTTGGCGTGGTGATCGCTGTGTCGCTGCAGGTGGTACAGGAAGATGTTGGTGCAGATGTGGTCGCTGTTCCAACTGTGCTCGGGAGTGCAACGTTCGTAGCGACCACTGGCTGTCTTCTGCCTGCGCAGCCCATAGTGCTCGAGATAGTTGACCGTCTCGAGCAGACAGAAGCCGAAGACGGCCTGGATCACCAGATACGGTGCGATGCCGAGGCCGAACGTTGCCAGCAGAGCGCCGAACAGCACCACCGACATCGCCCAGGCGTTGAGGACGTCGTTGTGAATCGTCCACGGCCCCTTACCCAGGCGGTCCAGCCGGGCCTTCTCGAGTCGCCAGGACGACGTCAGGCTCCCCC
Source organism: Rhodococcus sp. MSC1_016 (assembly GCF_023667485.2). NCBI lineage: Bacteria > Bacillati > Actinomycetota > Actinomycetes > Mycobacteriales > Nocardiaceae > Rhodococcus > Rhodococcus sp. MSC1_016. The sequence continues at coordinate 1,382,237 of NZ_JAMOZI020000001.1, read as the reverse complement.
ACACGCTGCGCGGCAGGAACGCCCACAAGGTCTCGCCCATACGGGAACTCGCGGGATCCTCGGGCGTGGCTACCCGCACGTGGTGACCGCGGTTGTGCTCGATGTAGAAATGGCCGTAGAACGATTGCGCCAAGGTCACCTTCGACAGCCACCGTTCGAGCTCGTCCTTCTTGTGGCCAAGCTCGTGTGCGGTATTGATCCCGATTCCTGCCACACAGCCGATGCTGATCGCGAGGCCGATCTTCGAGAGCACCCCGAGGCCACCCTCGATACCCAGCCACCCGAGATCGGACGCGGACCATAGGTAGCAGGCCGTCACGAGACTGAGAATCTGGAAGGGAATGTAGGCGTAGGTGCAGTACCGGTAGTACCTGTCGTTCTCGAGCCGGTCCATCACCTCGTCGGGCGGGTTCTCGCCGTCCGGACCGAAGAACACGTCCAGAATCGGCAGCAGGACGTAGACCAGCAGTGGACCGATCCACCACCACACGAGCGCCACCGCGTCGAGACCGAGTCGACCCGAGGCCCACACGAGTCCGATCGCGAGAAACACCGCAGTGGGCGGTATCAGTCCCAGTAGCCATAAATAGCGCTTCTTGTCCCGCCACTGTTCGGTCGGTATCGCCGGTTCCGCTTGTGGACGTGTTGCCATGTCCGCTCCTTCGCTTTCACCTCATACGTGAGGCAGGTCACCAATGAGGTAGACAATATCTGGCTTTACGTCCTTGATCTATACAAATCTACCATTTTGTAAACTTGATCGATCAAGAAGGTCGCGGGCAAGACAAATCCGCCGGGAAAGCACCGTGGTGCTTTCCCGGCGGACCGGATACCCGAGGCGGGTTGCGGGTCAGATCACCTCGCCGCGACTGCGCCTGCCCATCATGGAATGTCTGCGGCCGTACGCGAAGTAGATGATCACGCCGAGCAACATCCACACGACGAACCGGATCCATGTTTCGACGGAGAGGTTGAACATCAACCACAGGCAGGCCAGTACCGCGAGAATCGGCACCAGCGGCACCAGCGGGACGCGGAACCCACGGGGCAGATCGGGCCGGGTCCGGCGTAGCACGATGACGCCGACCGAGACCAGGACGAAAGCGAACAACGTGCCGATGTTCACCATCTCTTCGAGGGTGCCTATCGGAAAGAAGCCGGCGAGAACAGCTACCACGACACCGACGAGCACGGTGATGCGGACCGGCGTGCCGTGCTTGCCGGTCGGCGCGAGACGCCTCGGCATCAGGCCGTCACGCGACATGGCGAACAGCACCCGGGTCTGGCCCAGCATGAGCACCATTACTACCGTCGTCAGACCGGCCAGTGCACCGAACGAGATGAGATTCTTCGCCCACGTGATGCCGTGAATGTCGAAGGCGGTAGCCAGATTGGACGTGTCGCCGGCCAACTCCTTGTAGTCGACCATCCCGGTGAGAACCAGGGTGACTGCGACGTAGAGAACGGTGACGATCGCGAGTGAGCCCAGGATGCCGCGGGGCAGAGCCTTCTGCGGATCCTTGGTCTCCTCGGCGGTAGTGGCAACGATGTCGAAACCGATGAATGCGAAGAACACGAGACTGGCCGCGGCGAGGAGCCCGTACCAACCGAACGTGCTGCCACCGGCGCCCGTCACATAGGAGAACAGCGACTGGTGAATACCCTCACCGGTCTCGGCGGGCTCGGACGGCGGGATGTACGGCGAATAGTTGTCACTCTCGATATAGAACGCGCCCACCACTACCACCACGAGCACGACCGCCACCTTGATCGTCGTGATGACGAGCGACACGCGTGACGACAGCTTTGTACCGGTGACGAGCAGAACGGTGATGACCGCGACGATCAGCACCGCGCCCCAGTCGAATTTCCACGACCCGAACTGGGCGATCGGCGTGTGATTGCCGATCACCTCGCCGAGATAGAGGGACCACCCCTTGGCGACGACCGAGGCGGCGAGGGCGAACTCCAGGATGAGGTCCCAGCCGATGATCCAGGCGACGAACTCACCGAACGTCGCGTACGAGAAGGTGTATGCACTGCCTGCCACCGGAACGGTCGACGCGAACTCGGCATAGCACAGTGCCGCGAGACCACACGCGATTGCGGCGATCACGAACGCCGCCGACACTGCAGGTCCCGCGACGTTCCCGGCGGTCCGGGCGGTAAGGGTGAAGATGCCGGCACCGATGACGACGGCGACACCGAACACCGTGAGGTCCCACGCCGTGAGGTCTTTCCGGAGCTTGGTCTCGGGCTCGTCCGTGTCGCGGATCGACTGCTCGATCGACTTGGTCCGGAACAGTCCATTGGCGCGACCGCTCACCTCCGGTCCACTGCCTTTGTCCTGGATGGCCACATCAGCCTCCTCATTCGAAAGTTGCGGTTCAGCCTATGCTTCGGCGGCCCTGAACAGGTCGGGTTCGAGGTAGATGCGACGGCCGCCGAAACCGCTCGTCGCACCCGGACCTCGGTCCGCAAAGGCGGCTCACAGGCTACGCGATGGGTGCGCCGACTCTCGCATTGAACAGCTGGACTCGGTCCGATGTCGCGGTCACCGACACGTCGGGGTCCTCCGCGGCGATCCAGACTGCACTGCCCTGTTCCACATCGAGGCGCTCGCTACCGCACGCCACCTGAACCGAACCCGCGGTGCAGAGCAGAATCTGCGGACCTTCCGTCCGGAAGCGATGTTCGACAGCACCGTTCGACGACAGATCGATCCTCGTCAAACAGAATTCGGGAGCGGGCGAGACGTACATGGCCTCGGCGCTGCCGGGCAACTCCTCGGCCTCGAGGACAGGGATGTCGACGGAATCGAAGTCGAGCACCCGGAGGAGTTCGGGAACGTCGACGTGCTTGGGAGTGAGTCCACCGCGGAGAACGTTGTCGGAGTTCGCCATGATCTCCACGGCCATCCCGTGCAGGTACGCGTGGAGGTTTCCCGCGTCGAGGTAGAGCGCCTGCCCAGGCTCGAGGGTGACCCTGTTCAGCAGGAGAGCGGCGAGGACGCCCGCATCACCGGGATACACCTCACTCAACTCGAGTGCGGTTCGGACCTCGGCAACGAAGTCACCGTCCTTGGCTCCTGACAGATACTCGACGCACCCGTCGAGCACACGCGGCATCAGCGCACTGAGGACGGGCTGGGGCAGAGTGATCCAGGTGGTGAACAGGGCACGCAACCCATCCGAGTCGGGTTGCCCCGCAATGAGCCCGGCGTAGGGCTGGAGTTCGGGCACCGCGATCGCGTCGAGCAGCTCCACCGTCCGCTTCGGATCCCGGAAACCGGCCAGAGCGTCGAACCGGCTCAGCGCGACCACGAGCTCCGGTTTGTGGCTGTCGTCCTTGTAGTTGCGAATCGAGGATCCGAGCGGGATGCCCAGCTCGTTCTCGCGCGCGAAACCTTCGCGGGCCTGTTCCGCACTCGGGTGCGCCTGGAGCGACAGCGGCTCCTCGGCGGCAAGCAGTTTGAGGAGGAACGGAAGGCGTTCGCCGAAGGTCTCGACGCTGCGGCGACCGAGTTGGCGCTCCGGCTCGGTGCGCACCAGGTCCAGGAGCGACCGCTCCCCTTCGTCGGTGACGACGCGTGCGGGATCCGCCGGATGAGCACCGAGCCACAGTTCCGCCTCCGGATGTGCCGTCGGAACGGGCAGTCCGCGCAGCTCAGCGATAGCGGTGCGCGATCCCCATGCATAGGATCGGAGCGCACCTTCGAGTCGGTGCACTAGATACCGCCGATCAGCTGCAGGTATGCGGCAGTCATGTCGAGCCGCCCTACGAGGACCGCGGCCTGCTCGAGTTCCGACCGCTGCGACGGCGACGGGCCCTCGTCGGAAGCTGCGACGACGATGTCGGCGTCCCCCAGCACCGCGGTCTTGCGTTCGGTCAGCATCAGCTCGGCCTCGGCCGAGAAGACAAAGGTGCGGACGGGACTGGCGGAGGGCGGGCCGTCGAGTTCCGGATCGTGGAAGATCGAATCGGGAACGGCCGCCGGCGCACGGAATGTGTTTGCCGCACTCAGGACGTCCGACAGTTCGGACGCGGTTGCCACCCGGCCCGCGTGCAGTAGCGCCTCGGCGCCGTGACGCGCCAGTTCCATCGCGCTTTCCGTGTCGCCGGTGAGTACGACTCGTCGTCCCTGCATCCGGGAGGCGAGAGACTTCGCCGGATTGTGGAAGACCTCGTTCGTCGGTCGATCGCGGAGGGCTTCGCTGTCGACGGCGTCGGCGAGCTGCTCGAGATCGGGCACCTCGTCGCCCCACCGCTCCGATCCCACCACGCGCAGGACCGCGAGGAGGACCGCGAAGTATCGCAGCAGACCATGACGGGTCAGAGCCCGAACCCTGGGCGCGAACATCAGCACGCGCCCCGCCGCGGCCGCCTGCAGAGGCCCCTCATCGGGTGCAGCCACCACTACCTCGGCGCCCCGGCGCACCGCCGCATCGATGGCCTGCACGAGTCGAGGATCACCGGCGTCGTCGCCGGCCACCACGACCACGTCGAGGGGTCCGACCCATACCGGCGTACTGGCGGCACGGACGAGGGGGAACCCGATCCGTTCGGCGAGGACCGCCGTGAGGATCGCCGCGCCACGGCTAGCCCGTCCCGAGCCGGTCACCACCACCACACTGCGCGGCCGAAGACCGTGCAGGCGTTCGAGAACCCCCTCCTCGACGGCGGCTCTGGTGGCCCGGATCTGGGCGCCGCCCATCGCCGCGGACCGAAGGACTCCCACGGTGTCCGCGGCAACCAGTGCGTCACCGTCGTCGAGATCCAACAGGGGCGTCGGCGCTGTCATGACACCGCACCCCCTTTCTCTTTTCTCGGAACAAGCCTCATCGAAACTTGTGTGCGTGCAAAACCTGTTATTCCAACTATGGCAGTCAGGATCGGACGATGCCCAGTATCTCGGTAACGAGTGCGTCTACGTCTTCCGCCGTGGGCGCTTCCACGTTGAGCCGTAGCAGCGGTTCGGTATTGGACGCCCGCAGATTGAACCAGGCACGGCCGGCCAGATCGACGGTCACGCCATCGAGCCGGTCGACACCCGTGCTGCGATCGGCGAACGCAGACACGACTGCAGCGGTGCGCTCCGCAGCGTCGGCGACGGTGGAGTTGATTTCCCCGGAGGCCGTGTACCGCTCGTACTTGGCCATCAGCTCGGACAACGGACGCTCCTGCTCCCCCAGCGCAGCGAGCACGTGCAGTCCCGCCAGCATCCCCGAGTCGGCGCCCCAGAACGAGCGGAAGTAATAGTGCGCGGAGTGCTCACCACCGAAGACCGCACCGGTTTCCGCCATCTGTTGCTTGATGAAGGAATGGCCGACCCTTGTGCGCACCGGCGACCCGCCCAGCTCGGTGACCAGTTCCGGGACCGCCCGCGACGTGATGAGGTTGTGGATGATGGTGGCGCCGGGCTCCTTCGCCAGCTCCCGCTCGGCGACGAGGGCCGTCACCGCCGACGGCGAAACGGGATTTCCCAGCTCGTCCACGACGAAGCAGCGGTCGGCGTCACCGTCGAATGCCAGACCGATGTCGGCACCCGTCTTCCGCACATGCTCCTGCAGATCGACCAGATTGGCAGGGTCGAGCGGATTCGCCTCGTGGTTGGGGAACGTGCCGTCGAGTTCGAAGAACAGCGGTTCCACGGTCACCGCCATGGGCTCGAGCACGGCAGGCACAGTGTGCCCACCCATCCCGTTCCCCGCGTCGACCGCGACCTTCAAATGTCGCATGTCGGCGAGATTGACGAGGCCGCGGACGAAGCTCGCGTACCGCTCGAGTACGTCCTCGTCCGTCACCGCGCCGGGCGCTCCGTCGAACTCGGGAACTCCCTCGATCACCTCGGCGGCGATCGTCGCCAGGCCGGTCTCCTGACCGACCGGCTTGGCTCCGGCACGGCAGAGTTTGATCCCGTTGTACTCGGCGGGATTGTGGCTCGCAGTGAACATCGCACCCGGGCAGTCGAACAGCCCCGACGCGAAATACAACTGGTCGGTCGACGCCAGGCCGATGAGAACCACGTCGACACCCTGCGCGGTGACACCGTGGGCGAAGGCCTTCACGAGGTCCGGGGAGGATGCCCGCATATCGTGGCCGACGACCACCTTTTTCGCCCCGTCGTCGCGCACGAGTCGCGCGAAGGCGCCGCCGACATCCTGGACGAACGCGGCATCGATGAGTTCACCGACCACACCACGCACGTCGTAAGCCTTGATCACGGCATGTACGGACTCGGCTGATCGCGCCACTTCTGTTTTCTCCTTTACGAGCACCAGTGCTGGCGCCAGCCTAATGCCTGCCCGGCGCGGGCACGTCCCGGCAACCGCGAGACGGCGCTCACGCCAAGGACGGACGAACAGGAAGTCAGTTGGCCGGGTCGGGAAGAACCCGCAGGTGACCACGGCGACCGGTTCGGACCGGTGGGGTGTGCATGCCGGTGTCGGCACGTTCTTCGGCGGAGGCGGCTCGTTCGGAACGCCCGCGCTCGCCCAACCCGGCCTCGCGCACGGCCTCCGCCAATGCGGTCAGATCATCCTCGTCCGGCGTGCTCGAGGAGAATCCGCCCTCGTACCGGACCAGTTCCCACCCCTTCGGTGCGGTGATCCGCGAAGCGTGGGTGTCGCACAGATCCCAGGAATGAGGCTCGTCGACGGTGGCCAGAGGACCCACGACAGCGGTGGAATCCGAATAGACGTACGTGAGCGTCGCGACAGCGGGGTTCTTGCACCCGGGGCGGCAGCATCGACGCAGAGATCTCACAGCTAGGGAGCCTAGCCCCACGGAGGCCCGGCACCTACTCGGACACACCGAGAGTGTGCGGCTGTCGTAATGTCCAGTCCATGTCCAGAGCACGACGCAGGCGTCCGGTGACCACCCGATCAGTCGACCGTCGGGGACGCGGAATTCGCGGGTCGGTGTTCCCGCCCGACGCGCCCGCACGGCGCAGTCGCGCGGAAAAATTCGATCTCGTGGTGCTCGAAGCGTTTGCGCCGATCGACGCACAGTGGCGTGAGCGCCTCACAAAGCTGGACATCGCCGTTGACGAGGTCCCGAAAATTCATGCGCTCGATCCGGATTCGGTGAACTGGCCGCCGGAGGTCGTGGCGGACGGACCGGTGCCGCTGTCGCGGCTGATACCCGCGGGCATCGACCGGCACGGCACCGCTACCCGCGCGCGGGTGGTCCTGTTCCGCCGTCCGCTCGAACAGCGTGCTAAAGACCCGGACGATCTGACCGACCTGGTGCACGACGTGCTCGTACAGCAGGTGAGCACCTACCTCGGCGTCGAACCAGAAATCATCGACCCCGATCTGCCGGGCGAGGAGGACTGACTAGACGATCCCCCGCTTGAGCCGACGGCGCTCGCGCTCCGACAGGCCACCCCAGATGCCGAACCGCTCGTCGTTGGCCAACGCGTAGTCCAGGCACTCGTCCTTGACTTCACAGCCCAAGCAGATTCGCTTCGCTTCCCGCGTGGAGCCGCCCTTTTCCGGGAAGAAGGCCTCAGGATCGGTCTGCGCGCACAGCGCGCGTTCCTGCCACTGATCCTCGATGGTCTCGAAAAGATGGTCGAAACCCGTCACCACGCTCAACGCCGGGCGAGTGCCCGCCGTCTCGATCTCCTGCGCGACGAGTTGTCGCACCGGATTCTCACTTACCTTGTCTTCTTGCACACAGACTTCTTGAACACAGACGCCGTCTGCTGCGCCTGCTTCGGAATTGGTCTGCGGTTCGTCGCTTACTGTGCTCCAGCGAGTCTCCGACTCGACCTGCTCATTGGGCATCGCTCCGCCTCCTCACCTGTGATAGCGCAGAAAATTTCGATCGTTCACGTACCCCGAACCGAACACCCCTGCCATCCGTTCGAACAACCGTTCGAATTGATCCCCGCTGCAAGCGATTCCACGCCTACAACGTCGGAATGACATATTTGTGATTAGACACGCCCAGCGTGTCGCGGTCAAGCTAAGCCGAAAATGTCCATTACTATTTCGCGCTCGAATTCGCGGAGGGAAGCGGCCGACCGCCTCCGCCGGAGCACCGCCTAGGCTTTGCTTCGTGAACGTGACTGTATTGGTTGGCGGAGTCGGTGGGGCTCGATTCCTGCAAGGCGTACGCAGACTCCTCGGCACCGACGGGGCGCAGGAGGGCGACTCTCCCACCCCTCGGATCACCGCTGTCGTCAATGTCGGTGACGACGTGTGGATGCACGGCCTGCGCATCTGCCCCGACCTGGACACCTGCATGTACACCCTCGGCGGCGGCATCGACACCGAGCGTGGATGGGGTCATGCGGGAGAGACCTGGAACGCCAAGGAGGAACTTGCGGCGTACGGTGCCAAACCCGATTGGTTCGGTCTGGGCGACCGCGACATCGCCACACACCTGATTCGCAGCCAGATGCTGCGCACAGGGTACCCGTTGTCGGCTGTGACCGAGGCCCTGTGCAATCGCTGGCAGCCGGGTGTCGCCCTGTTGCCGGTCACCGACGACCGCAGTGAGACGCATGTCGTCATCACGGATCCGGAAGACGGTGAGCAGCGCGCAATCCACTTCCAGGAATGGTGGGTCCGGCACCGCGCCCAGGTCCCGACACACAGTTTCGCGCACATCGGAGCCGAGCAGGCGAAGCCCGCCCCCGGAGTGGTGGAGGCGATCGAGTCCGCGGACATCGTCCTGCTCGCCCCGTCGAATCCGGTGGTCAGCATCGGGGCGATCCTCGCCGTCCCGGGCATCCGCGGGGCCTTGCGCACGACGGCCGCGAAGGTGGTCGGCGTCTCCCCGATCATCGGCGGAAAGCCGTTGCGCGGCATGGCGGACGAATGCCTGGACGTCATCGGGGTCGAGACGTCGGCGGAGGCGATCGGGCGCTACTACGGGGCGCGCAGCGGGACCGGAATCCTCGACGGCTGGCTGGTCCACGACACCGACACCGCCGACGTTCCCGGGGTCGAGGTCCGGAGTGTGCCGTTGATCATGACCGACCCCGACGCGACCGCGGCAATGGTCCGGGCCGCCCTGGACGTGGCAGGGGTGCCGCTGTGAACGATCACGCGCCGGGCGGCCCGCTCGAAATCCTGCCGGTCCTCGGTCTGCCCGAGTTCCGCCCCGGCGACGATCTCGCCGCCGCCGTGGTTGCGGCGGCATCGTGGCTTCGCGACGGTGACGTGCTGGTGGTGACCAGCAAGGTGTTCTCCAAAGTGGAGGGCCGCATCGTCGCCTCCCCCACCGATCCCGACGAACGAGACGCCGCCCGGCGGCGCCTCGTCGAGCAGGAAGCCGTCCGCATCGTCGCCAGGAAGGGACGCACACTGATCACCGAGAATCGCCTCGGGATCGTCCAAGCGGCCTCGGGGATCGACGGTTCGAACGTCGAGGGGTCCGAACTCGCTCTGCTGCCCGAGGATCCGGACCGCAGCGCTCGTGGTCTCCGGGACGCGATCAAGGCCGCCCTCGGTGTCACCGTCGCTGTCGTCGTCACCGACACGATGGGACGGGCGTGGCGTAATGGTCAGATCGATGCCGCGATCGGTGCGGCCGGTCTTCCCGTCCTGCACGCGTATGCCGGGGCCCGCGACGGCCAGGGCAACGAGCTGATCGTCACCGAAGTGGCGATCGCCGACGAGATCGCCGCGGCAGGCGATCTCGTGAAGGGAAAGCTCGGCGGCGTGCCCGTCGCTGTCGTGCGGGGCCTCGACGTCGGCGACGACGGGTCCCGCGGGGCGGATCTGATCCGGCGCGGACCTGAAGACTTGTTCTGGCTCGGCACCGCCGAATCGCTGGCTCAGGGCCGATCCGAGGCCCTTCTGCTGCGGCGCTCGATCCGGCAGTTCTCCGACGAGCCTGTCGACGCCGACGCCGTTCGCGCCTCGATCTCCGAAGCGCTCACCGCTCCTGCGCCGCACCACACTCGCCCGGTCCGGTTCGTCTGGATCCGGACCCGCGCGATCCGGGACGAACTGCTGTCCCGCATGCGGGATCAGTGGCGGGCCGACCTCATCTCCGACGGCATGGACGCGGCGGCCGTCGAAGCCCGGGTGGCGCGGGGGAACATTCTCTTCGACGCCCCCGAGGTCGTCATCCCCTTCTGTGTTCCCGACGGCGCCCACAGCTATCCCGACGCACGCAGGCAAACGGCCGAATCCACGATGTTCACCGTGGCCGTCGGCGCGGCTGTGCAGGGATTGCTCGTCTCCTTGGCCGTCAAGGGGATCGGCAGTTGCTGGATCGGCTCGACAATTTTCGCCGCCGACGTCGTGCGCAGCGTCCTCGAATTGCCCGCCGACTGGCAGCCTCTCGGTGCCGTCGCGATCGGCCATCCCCTGGAGCCGCTCGCGCCGCGAGATGTTCCCGACCCCGCCGACGCCCTTCTCGAACGGTAATCGCCGCGACATGAGCGCCGAATCTCTGCACCGGTCTGCGACCGAGGTACTCGAGGCCTGGAAAACAGGTAGCGAGAGCGACGAATCGTTACGCCACACCATGCTTGCGTTCCTCGGTTCCGCACCTCTCGGCTGTCTCCGCGAGCACGCCCCGGGTCACATCACGGCGTCGTCGCTGGTTCTGGACGAAGGCGGCTGCCACGTGCTCCTCACCTTGCATCCCCGTGTCGGCCGGTGGATCCAGCTGGGCGGGCACTGCGAGGCCACCGACGAGACCGTCGTCGACGCGGCCCTGCGCGAGGCCTGCGAAGAGTCGGGTATTCCAGATCTACGGATCGACCCCGAATTGCTTTCGGCGCACACACATCCCATCACCTGTTCACTGGGACAGCCGACCCGCCATCTCGATCTGCGCTTCCTCGTACGAGCCCGGCCCGACGCACACATCGTGCGCAGTTCCGAATCCACAGACCTGCGCTGGTGGCCGGTGGACGCGCTGCCGCCCGCCGCGGAGAAGTCGACGATCGACCACCTGGTCCATCTCGCCGGGCTGCGCTGAGCAGGACTACCTGCGCCAGGTGGCGCAGTAGTCCTGTGTGCCTACGCCTTTCACACGTCGGTGCTGAACCGCACTCCGCCGTCCGGAAGCGTCACACCCGGCCACACCCGGGCCCCACGCAACAGCTCACACCGGGCACCGATGTCGGCTCCGTCGCCGATCACCGCATCGCGGACCAGAGCCCGCGGACCGATGCGCGCACCGAAACCGATGATGGACCGTTCCACGGTCGCCCCTGCCTCGACGACCGCACCGTCGAACAGCACGGCGCCGTCGAGGCGTGCACCCGCCCCGACCTCGGCCCCCCGGCCGACCACGGTGCCGCCGATCAGCAAGGCACCCGGGGCGACACCCGCTCCTGGGTGAACCAGGGATTCGCCGCGGGGCCCGTCGAGTGCCGGCGAGGGGGCAATGCCCCGGACGAGGTCCGCCGAGCCGCGGACGAAGTCCTCCGGAGTGCCCATGTCACGCCAGTACGACGAGTCCACGTGCCCGTACACTCGGGCGCCCTCCGCCAGCAGAGCCGGGAAGACCTCGCGCTCCACCGACACCGGCCGTCCGGATGGGATCTGTTCGATGATGTCGCGCTTGAACACGTAGCAGCCAGCGTTGATCTGGTCTGTCGGCGGGTCCTGAGTCTTCTCCAGGAACGCCGTGACGCGTCCGTCCGCGTCGGTGGGAACGCAACCGAACGCCCGCGGATCGCCCACCCGCACGAGGTGCAGCGTGACGTCGGCTTCGGTGGTTCGGTGTGTGTCGAGGATCCCGCCGAGGTCGGTGCCGCCGAGCACGTCACCGTTGAACACCATGGTGTTCTCACCGCGCAGTTTCGGAAGCACGTTGCGGATGCCGCCACCGGTTCCGAGCGGCTCGGTCTCCGTGACGTAGTCGATCTCGAGACCCAGCTTCGACCCGTCACCGAAGTATTCTTCGAACACCTCCGCTTTGAAGGACGTGCCCAGGACGACGTGGTTGATTCCCGCCGCCGCGATACGCGCGAGCAGGTGGGTGAGGAACGGCAGACCTGCCGTCGGCAGCATCGGCTTGGGCGCCGACAACGTCAGCGGGCGAAGCCGAGTGCCCTTGCCCCCCACCAGCACCACTGCATCGGTCTTCTGTTCACCTGTCATCGGACGTCGCCCCCTCGTTGGTCATTCTTGTGTCGTTCGCGCACTGCCGCGGCCACCGCCAACCTCGACCGCACCGCCAATCCTCCCCGGAGGGCCCACCGCAACGGCGCCTGCCACCAGTGCGGGTGCCGGTCTGCCTGGAAGCGGTAGGCACTCTGGTGATGGGCAGGCAACATCAATTCGGGATGCTTCCCGGCTGCATGCCCCTTGGCGTGCGTGACCTCGGCCGACGGGACGTAGACGTTGAGCCAACCCGCCTTGCCCAGCCGGTCACCGAGATCGACATCCTCCATGTACATGAAGTAGCGGGAGTCGAAACCGTTGATCGAATCGAATGCCGCCCGGCGCATCAGCAGGCATGAACCGGACAACCAGCCGACCGCGCGCTCGCTGAGCGACTCGTTCTCCTGGCGGTAACCGGCGGTCCAGGGATTGGACGGCCACACCGTGCCCAGGACCGCGTGGCCTGCCCCCGACACCAGGTCGGGCACCTGGCGCGCCGAGGGATACACGCTTCCGTCAGGTTCGAGCACGAGGGGACCGAGGGCTCCCGCCCGTGGCCACCGCTCCGCAGCCGCGAGAAGAACGTCGATCGATCCGGGCGCCCACCGAACATCCGGATTGGCCACGACGACGAACTCGATCTCTTCGTCGATCTCCGCCACAGCCCGGTTGACGGCACCGCCGTAACCGATGTTCCCGCCGGTGCGTAACAGGCGCACATGCTCGTACGCCTTGTCCGCAGCCTCGGGAGCGCCGTCCGTCGAACCGTTGTCGGCCATCACGACCTGCGGCTCTTCTTTCGTCGCCTCGGCGAGAGTGTCCAGGAAATGCTCCAGATGCTCGCCTGGCGAATAGGTCACCGTCACCACGGCCAGCTTCGAACTCACGCGGGCAAGCGTAGCCGTTCCGGCGCGCTCCGCCTCACACGACCGTTGTCAGCGCTGCGCGCAAGGCGTCACGCCACGGCCGCATAGGTGTGAGCCCTGCGCCTACCCAGGCGTTCTGTGACAGAACAGAGAACGCCGGGCGCGGGGCGGGGCGCACGAACTGCGTACTCGAGCATGGGCGAACCCGCTCCGGGTCGGCCCCTGCCTCCTCGAAAACCGCCCGGGCGAGGTCGAACCAGCTGGCCTTCCCTGCGTTGGTGGCATGCAGTACCGGGACCGTGACATCGGTGCGGAGTACCAGTTCCAGGAGGGCGGCCGCGAGGTCGCCGGCGAAGGTGGGCGAACCCACCTGATCGTTCACCACGTCGATCGTGTCGCGCTCACGTTCGAGGCGAAGCATTGTGGCCACGAAATCGGAACCCGCACCGCTGTAGACCCACGCGGTCCGCACGACGTGGGCGGTGGGAAGCGCTGCGTGCACAGCGCGCTCACCCGCCAGTTTCGTGCGCCCATACGCTGTCGCCGGCCCGGTCGGCGAATCCACCTCGTACGGCGTGTCCGCCTGGCCGGCGAACACGTAGTCGGTGGAGACGTGCACCAGCCGCGCACCCGCACGGGCACACGCCGCCGCGAGATTCGCCGGGCCTCGCTCGTTGACGGCGAGTGCCGTCGCCTCGTCGGATTCGGCGGCGTCCACTGCGGTGTACGCAGCGCAGTTGATCACGACCGATCCGCTCTCCACCTGCGAGTCCACGGCGCCGCGGTCGGTGATGTCGAGTTCGTCCGATCCCACGCCGCGCACCGCGATTCCTGCCGCCTCCGCGCATCGGACAAGGTGTCTGCCCAGTTGTCCCCGGGCACCGGTCACCAGTATTTCCGTCACGCGGTCAGTCTGGCACGCCGATCGCCGCGTCCCGACTCCGAACGCGCCGACCAGTAGCCTGGTTTGCGTGTCACACGAGCAACCCGTTCCGGGCGACCCCCCGAGGACGCGCCGGCATCCCGTCCACATCGCGGCGGCCGTGCTGTCGGTGCTCGCACTCGTCGTCACGGGCTTCGCGTGGCGGAGCATCGATTCCTTGCGGAACAATCTGGCGACGGCGGGCGGTCTCGGACTCGGCGGAAGCGCCGACGGCGCCGTCGACATCCTCATGGTGGGTACGGACAGCCGCACCGATGCGCACGGCAACCCGTTGTCCCAGGAGGAACTCGATTCGCTGCGGGCCGGCGAGGAGGTGGCGTCCAATACCGACACCATCGTCCTGATCCGCGTACCGAACGACGGCAGTTCCGCCACCGCCATTTCCATCCCCCGCGACTCCTACGTCAACGTTCCGGGAATCGGCAAATCCAAGATCAATGCGGCATACGGCGCCACCAAAGAAACGGAGCGGTTGAAGCTCGTCGAGGGCGGCGCGACCGATGAGGAGGCCGAGGAGCAGTCGACGGAGTCCGGCCGGGAGGCACTCATCAAATCGGTCGCGGAATTGACCGGCATCACCGTCGACCACTACGCCGAGGTCGGGTTGCTCGGATTCGTCCTCCTGACCAACGCGGTGGGCGGCGTCGACGTGTGCCTCAACGAGCCGGTGGACGAGGACATGTCCGGGGCACATTTCCCCGCTGGTGAGCAGTCGCTGAAGGGCGCCGACGCGTTGAGCTTCGTCCGGCAACGCCACGACCTCCCCCGGGGTGACCTCGACCGCATCGTGCGACAGCAGGTGTTCATGGCGTCGCTCGTCGGCAAGGTTCTGTCCGCGAAAACCCTCAGCGATCCGGGCAAGCTGAACGAACTGAGCGCTGCGGTCCAGCGTTCCGTCGTACTCGACGACGACTGGGACATCATCGAATTCGCCACCCAACTCCAGGACCTGGCCGGTGGCAAGGTGCAGTTCGACACCATTCCGGTAGCCGATCTCAACGGCATGACCGACTACGGCGAGTCCATCGTCGAGGTCGATCCGAAGGCCGTGAAGAAGTATGTGGCGGGTCTCGTCGGTGAAGAACCGAGCGACTCGGAGGACCCGACCACCACCACACCGAACATCGACGCGTCCACTGTGACCGTGGATGTCGCGAACGCCAGCGACATCGGGGGCCTCGCCACCGGTGTCTCCGATGCCCTCACCGCGCTGGGCTACATACAGGGTGAGGTGGGTAACTACACCGGCACCTCGGTGAGTTCCACCACGGTCTTCGCCCACTCCGCGGACGACGACAGCGCCAAGGCGGTTGCATCGGCACTCGGTGGGCTGCCCACCGACACCGATTCGTCTCTGCCCGAAGGCTCGGTTCGCGTGGTGCTGTCCGACGACTACAACGGCCCGACCTCTGCGGAGACCACCGCCACGAGCGGAACTACCGAGACCGCCGGCACGTCCTCCGCGGCAGGCACCTCGCCCACTCCGGCACCGTCCGGCCCGCCCATCGACGCCGGCTCCTCCGGCCCGCGCTGCGTGAACTAGAGAACGAGAAACGAGCTGTGTCCATGAACCATGCCTCCCGCACGCTGACCGATGCCCTTCTCGACCCCATCCTGGCGAGCGACCCGGCGGGTCCACGAGTGACGTTCTACGACGACGCCACCGGCGAACGGGTCGAACTCTCCGCGCTCACCCTGACCAACTGGGCCGCGAAGACCGCCAATCTGCTGCGGGACGAGTTCGCCCTCGAACCGGGGGCGCGGGTGTGCGTGCTGCTTCCCGCGCACTGGCAGACCGCCGCAGTCCTCCTCGGTGCCTGGTGGGCTGGGGCCGAGGTCGTCCTCGAGCCCGACGAGCGGGCGGAAGTCGCACTTGTCGCGGTAGACCGTCTCGACGACGTCGACGACGTACCCGAGGTCGCGGTGCTTTCTCTCGACGCATTCGGACGCCCCGTCCCCGATCTCCCGGTCGGCATTACCGACTACGCCACCTCCGTCCGCGTCCACGGCGACCAGTTCCGGCCGACCGTCGCCGGACCGGCACTCGCCGGGGCCGGCGTGGACGACGTTCTCGAGGCCGCACGAGCGTCGGCCGACGCGCAGGGAATCACGTCGACGGATCGGGTGTCGTCCGATGCCGATTGGGATTCGCCCGATGCACTGATCGGCGGGCTGATCGCCGTCTTCGCGGCCGGCGCGTCGCTGGTGCAGGTGGCCAACGCAGACCCGTCGGCTCACGCGCGGCGGATCGATACCGAGAAAATCACGCGTCAGCTGACGCGGTAGCCACCGTCCGCCAGTCCCGCGGCGATCTCGAATCTATTGCGCCTCCCGGGATGCCGTAACTCCTCGAACAGGTACCGCAGCGCGAAGGTCCACCCGTACGTCGCCCACTGGTCGGCATGCACCGACTCGTGTCGCAGTAGCGGTCGCGCCGGCATCCGGCCCGTGAGGAACGCGCCGCCGATGGTGGTGCCCCCACGCGCGAAACCGCCCCTCATACCGCTGCACACGAAGATGCCGAACTCGTCGTCGAAGGCAATCCGTCCACCCCACGCCCGCGCATACACCAACGCCAAGCGGGTGATCGCCGCCGACTGTGCATTCCCCCGTGACGCACGGATGACCGCGATCCCACGACTGCGTCTCATCCGTGGAGGATAGGTGCTTGCGGCGAGCTTCATCCACAACATCACGCCCATCCACAGACCAACCGGAAGTCCCAGTTCCCCGCAGGAGTGACCCAGCGGTCACCGCGATGCTGTCGACCATGACCACAAGCATTCGTCCCCTGAAGGAACTGACCGACGCCGGAATCCCGCGCAGCACGATCGCCGCCCGGTGCCGGAGTGGCCGCTACCACCGCGTCCTGCCATCGGTGTACTCCCTCGTCGAACCCGACACGTATATCCGGTGCGCCGCAGTGTCCGAGTGGCGCCCGGACGGGGTCCTGAGTCACCGCACAGCAGCCTGGCTCTACGGGTGGTTACCCGAGCCGGTGGTCGTCGAGGCGACGATCCCCAGGCGCTCCGCGTGACGCCCCCGGACTGGTTACGGCTGTACCGCCGCGACCTCCCGACATCGTCGGTATCGATGGTGTCGCTGCTCCCTGTGGTCTCGTCCGCTCGAGCGCTCTTCGACTGCGCCGTCGTCATGCCAGAGCGCGACGTCGCGTCGCTTGTCGACGCGAACTCAACCGAAGCGTCGATCCCGACGAATTCCGGGACCTCTGCATCACCCACCGCGGTCGGCACGGCGCACCCGCAGCACGGCTGCTTCTACGCCACGCGGCCCTCCGCGCCGCGTCGGAACCCGAGCGGGTACTCGGTAGAGAGCTCAGCCTCCGCGGTTGTCCGCTCGAGGCCAACCACCCAATCGGTCCGTACTCGGGTGATTTCGTCGATGAGCAGGCGCAGATCGTCGTCGAGGTCGACGGCCGCGAATTCCACAGCGACCCGAAGGTGTTCCGGAACGACCGACGGCGTCAAAATTGGCTCGTCAGGGAGGGGTGGATGGTGCTCCGCTTCGCGGCCTACGACGTCCTGGCGCATCCCGATGTGATCGCCGACGAGATCGTCACTGCGGTGCGTCGGCGCCGCCGCAGTCGGCGCTGACAGTGCACTCAGCCGAGCAGCTTCTCGCGCAGGGCTTTGTCCTTGTCGAGAACCATCGATTCGAGCCCGTCCTGGAACGCGGCCATCTGCCGTTGCAGGGTGGGGTCGGCGGCACCGAGGATGCGGACGGCGAGCAGACCCGCATTACGGGCTCCGCCGATGGAGACCGTCGCGACGGGAACGCCCGCAGGCATCTGCACGATCGAGAGCAGGGAATCCATGCCGTCGAGGTACTTCAGCGGAACCGGCACACCGATGACGGGCAGTGGGGTGGCCGAGGCGACCATGCCGGGCAGATGCGCGGCGCCGCCGGCACCGGCGATGATCACCTTGACGCCGCGACCGGCAGCGGACTTCGCGTAGTCGAGCATCCGCTGCGGTGTGCGGTGGGCGGAGACGACACCGACCTCGAACCGGACACCGAACTCCGCGAGGGCCTCCGCGGCGGCTTCCATGGTGGGCCAGTCGGAGTCGCTGCCCATGATGAGCCCGACCTGCGCGCCCTGCTGTGCTGCCGATTCACTCACCGTGTACATCCCATCCGTCGGTCCATTCCGCGTGTGAAAGCCAATGCGCCGCCCGCTCGGCCCGCTCACGCACCGCGGCCACGTACTGGGGGTCGTCGACGGACCCGGGGCCGCCCACGATGTTGACGTGGCCGATCTTGCGGTCCTTGCGTTCGCCCTTGCCGTAGAGGTGCACCTTGGCGTCGGGCATCCGCGCAAACAGGTGGTGGACCCGTTCGTCCATGCTCATCTCCGGAGCGGTGGGCGCCCCGAGGACGTTCGCCATGACGGTGAGCGGCGCGATCGGCGCGGTATCACCGAGGGGGTAGTCGAGGACGGCACGCAGATGCTGCTCGAACTGCGAGGTGCGGGCGCCGTCCATGGTCCAGTGGCCCGAGTTGTGCGGGCGCATCGCCAGTTCGTTGACCACGAGGGTGCCGTCGGAGGTTTCGAAGAGCTCTACCGCCATGGCGCCCACCACACCGAGTTCGGAGGCGAGCCGCAACGCCAATCCCTCTGCCGCTGCGGCGAGGGACTGGGGCAGCTGCGGAGCCGGAGCCAGGACGACGGCGCACTGGCCGTGCCGCTGAACGGTTTCCACGACCGGCCACGTGGCCCCCTGGCCGAACGGTGACCGTGCCACCATCGCCGACAGTTCGCGGCGCATGTCGACCTTCTCCTCCACGAGGAGGGCGACACCGTTGTCGAGTTGCTGCGTGACGATGCGCTCGGCTTCGTCCGAATCGTCGGTGATCCAGACACCCCGGCCGTCGTATCCGCCGCGGACGGCCTTGATCACCAGCGGCCATCCGTGCTGCGCGCCGAACTTCACGACGTCCTCGGCCCACGTCACTTCGGCGAAGGCCGGGACGGGCGCACCGAGCTCGCCGAGCTTGCGACGCATCGCCAGCTTGTCCTGCGCATACACCAGCGCCTGCGGCGGCGGCTGCACATTGACGCCCTCGGCGACGAGGACGTCGAGGTGCTCGGTCGGGACGTGCTCGTGGTCGAAGGTCAGCGCATGCGAACCGACTGCCGCCTCACGCAGCGCGTTCAGGTCGGTGTGGCTGCCGAGAACGACGTCGGGGCTCACCTGTGCGGCAGGTTCGTCGAGCGCACCCGAGAGCACGCGCAGCGTCTGGCCGAGCGCAATCGCGGCCTGGTGCGTCATCCGCGCGAGTTGGCCACCGCCGATCATCGTCACGACGGGTTGCCCGGCGTGCAGATCGCGGGGGGTCGTGGGACGCGGTGAGGAGTCAGAGTTGCCGGTCACGGGTCATAAGTTTGTCACGTCCGGTGCCGGGTCCCCGCGCCGAGGTGGTAGCACGTCACTTTCTGTGATTCTCCTGATGATTTCACCGCCAGTTAGTGGTATTGCGTCCTGCTTTCGTAAACTTCTCCGTTGTGTCATTCGTCGATGGTGTCCTTGCACGCGTACCCCAGCCTTTCCGGGCTCTCGCGTTGCGGCATCACGAACTGATCAAGTTCGCCATCGTCGGCGGCACCACTATGGTGTTCGACCTGGCCATCTTCTACTCGCTCAGCCTCACGATCCTGGAAGAGAAGCCGGTCGTCGCGAAGGTTCTTTCCGGCGTCCTGGCAACAGTGCTGAGCTACATCCTCAACCGCGAATGGTCCTTCAAGAATCGCGGTGGACGCGAGCGCCACCACGAGGCGTTGCTGTTCTTCACCATCAGTGGCATCGGAGTTCTCATCGCCGCTGCCCCCTTGTGGACCGCCAACAACGTCTTCGATATCCGTGCCAACCAGGAAAATCTCACCACTCTGGTGATCGTCGACTTCGTGCTCAACTACATCATCGGGAATCTTCTGCAGATGGTCTTCCGGTTCTGGGCGCTGCGCCGGTTCGCCTTCCCGGAACAGACCGTCCGCATCGATCCAGATCTGGTCGACGAGGCCGCCGAGGAAGAAATCGGCCACGCTTGAGCCGAGGGAGCGCTCCTACCGTGGCTCCCTGATCCCGGCCACCCGGGTCGGCACGTGCTCCCGCGCGACCGGGACGAAGATCGCGAACAACGCCGGCCGGCGCCGCTGCAACTCGAGCCGGCCCCCGTCGGCCTCTATCAGCGCCCTGGCCAGCGCGAGCCCGACACCGGTGGATCCGGCCCCGGAGAACCCGCGGTCGAAGATGTGCGGCGCGAGGTCGTTGCTCACCCCGTCGCCTTCGTCGGAGACCTCCACGCACACCGTCGCTTCGCGGATGGAAGCATCCGGACCCGCCGCCCTGAGCGTCTGCCCGTGAATCAGCCGCACCGCGACAGTGCAGGTACCGGCGCCGTGCATGAGGGCATTGTCGACGAGCACCGCGACGGCCTCACGCAGCCGTGAGCCCGTCGTCGACGCCATCACCGTGGCATCACCGCGCAGCACCAGGTCGCGGGAGGCATCCTCGAAAGGCCGCTTCCAGTCGGCGATGACAACGCCGAGTTCCCGGATCACGGAGACATGGTTTTCGGTACCGCTGTTACGCGAGGAGCGCACCAGTTCGTCGATCGCGACGGTGAGGCGGTCCACCTGCGCCATCGCCTCGTCCGCCTCGACCACGACAGCGGGGTCGGAGTGCTCCGACAGTTCGTCGAGGCGCAGGCGCACAGCGGTCAGGCGGCTGCGCAACTGGTGCGACACATCGGCGACGAGGGCGTGCTCACGCTGCAGCCTGCCGGCGATCTCGACAGTGGCGGAATCGAGGACATCGGACACCCTGTCCAGTTCGGGAATGCCGTGGCGACGACTGTCCGGGCGAAAATCGCCCTCGGCGAGACGGGCAGCGCGGCCGGCCACGTCCCGCAGCGGGTCGGCGAGCCGGTTGGCCGTGACGACCGCGACCACGGTTCCGGCTGCGACCGACACCAGGACCAGCAGCGCCACGGCGCCCACCGCCTGGCGTTGCTGAGTGCGCATCTCGTCGGACGGCACCTCGAGGCGCAGGGAACCGGACGTGCCCATCGCCAGCGACTCGACCAGCGGTGAGGGGACGACGGGTTCCCCGATATCGACGCGGGCGGCGCCGTCGTCGGGGGTCGGATATACCACCACCAACCGGCCGTCCGATGGGGTCAGAAGACGCAGCGAATCGATGTCGAGGGCCCCCTCCACGACACCGTCCGCACCTTCTTGGGCGATGATTTCCGTCGCCATCCGGTCGAGGCGAATTTGGAGGTCACTGCGGGTGAAGTCCTCCACCCACAACCAGGCGGTGTAGATCAGCGGGACACCGAGCAGTAGCGCCGTGAGGATGACGACAGCGAGGATCGACTGGAGAATTCTGCGGCGCACGAACCGGCCTAGTCGGTGTTGATCCGGAAACCGACGCCGCGGACCGTCGCGATCCGTCGTTCGGCGGCGGGCCCCTCGTCACCGATCTTTCGGCGCAGCCACGACATGTGCATGTCCAGCGTCTTGGACCCTCGCAGTTCGACGTCGCCCCACACCTCCGCGAGGATGGTGTCGCGCGAGACCACCTGTCCCGCATGCTCGAGCAGGACCCGAAGCAGTTCGTACTCCTTGTTGGCCAGCGCAATTTCGGCGCCGTTCACCATTACTCGCCGGGCGGCCGGTTCGAGACGGATGCCCCCGACCTCGACGACGGAATCCTCGCCGCCGCCGCGGCGACGCAGGAGGGCACGGACCCGCGCCATCAGCTCCGCCAGCCGAAACGGCTTGCCGACATAGTCATCGGCGCCGGCGTCGAGACCGACGACGAAATCCACTTCGTCGGTGCGGGCGGTGAGCATGAGCACCGCCAGGTCCGAACTGTGGGCGCGGACTTGCCGGCAGACCTCGAGACCGTCCATTCCCGGCAATCCGAGGTCGAGGATCAACAGGTCGTACGCACCGTCGAGCGCCTGTTCCAACGCCGCCGGCCCCGTGTGCTCGATGGTGACGTCGTATCCCTCCCGACCCAGTGCCCGCGACAGCGGGGCGGCAATGGCTTCGTCATCTTCGGCAAGCAATACGGCAGTCACCTACACAGGGTACGGAGATGCGCGAACAGCTGTGACCGGTTACCAGCCTTTGCCGGGATCGACGTCCCCGCGAGGGTCTTCGCGCTCGCGACCACGGTGCAGATCCATCGCGTCGAACACCTGGTGGTAGAGGAGCGAGTGGACACGCTGCACGTCGGGAATGTCGTCGAACTCGAGGGGATCGTCGGAGGACGAGACGATGACCAGTGTGCCGGTACGAAGCATCCGGTCGAGCAGGCCGTGCCGGAACTGGACGTTGCTGATTCGTCCCATCGGAATGTCGATGCCTGTGTGGGTCAGCACGCCGTGCCGGATGAGTACCCGACGGTCGGTGGCGATGAAGTGTGTGGACTTCCAGCTGAGGAACGGCGCCAGGCATCGCCAGATCACGACCGCGAGCCAGAGCGAGACCACGACGATCATTGCGACGTTCAGCGACGACCCGTCGAGTTTGTTCCCGGCGAAGCCGAGCGCGAATCCTGCAACGGCCGTTGCCGCTACCAGGGTGACGGCAGGCAGCAGCAACATCTTCCAGTGCGGATGACGATGGAGTAAGAGTTCCTCGTCGTCGGCGAGGGCGTCCTCGGGGTATCCCATACGGAAGAGTCTGCCCTCACCGCATACGGCTCAGCACGATCGGGGTGATGACGATGACGATGCCGTACAGCACCATCCATACTCCGACGACGATAACGAATACCTCGAGCGAGAGTTCGGGTTGCAGCAGCACGATCGCTCCGGCCACGACGCTGATGACGCCGAGCACGATGCTCAGCCCACGGTCCGCGGCAGTTCCCGACGCGCCCTCGACAATCTCGAGCACGCCACGGAACACCCACCACGCACCGACGACGAGGGCGATGATCACCACCGTCTGGAGCGGGCTCCGCAGCACCAGGAACGCCAGAAGTATTGCGAGCGCACCGGATACGCCGACGAGCGTTCGAGCGGCCCCGCCCGCGTCGACGTCGGCGAACGCCCGGATGATCTGCACCAGACCGAAACCGAAGAACTGGATGGCGATGAGGACGGCGACCACTGTGAGGGTGACGTCCGGCCATACCAGCACCGCGACCCCGAGACCCAGCGTCAGCAGTCCGAGTACCACGGTGAGACCGGTCATTGTGCGCCGAACGGTGAGGTCGGCCGATTCGGGACTCGAGGTACTCATGTACCACAGTGTGGCATCACTCCATGCGCACCGGACGCAAATGTGTGATGTCGCCCGCGGAGACCGCTACCGTGTCTGCTCGGCCGTCCGGCGCGATCACCACCCGCCCTTCGGTGTCGATGTCCGTCGCGATCCCGAGAAGTTCAGTGCCGCCAGGCAATTCTGCGCGCACCCGCTGACCGAGTGTGCCGCAGCGGGCACGGTAGGCGTCCGCGAGATCGGTGACGTCCCAGTTCGTGTCGTGCCATTGCTGCCACCGATCCGCGATGGCGCGCAGCACCGCTCGCACGAGTGTGTTCCGGTCGGTGACCTCCGCGCCTTCGAGCAACAACGACGTCGCGTGTGGAACGGGCAGCTCATCCCGGGCGAGGGTGACGTTGATCCCGATTCCGACGACGACCGCCGGATCAGGCGTCGTGGTGGCCACTTCGGCAAGAATTCCAGCCACCTTGCGGCCGTCGATCAGCACGTCGTTCGGCCACTTCAATTCGGCGGGCACCTTCGCGACGGCGCGCACCGCGTCGACCACCGCAACTCCGGTCAGCAACGGCAGCCAGCCCATGTCGCCGACGCTCATGCCAGGCATCGTCAGCAGCGCGGAGACGGCGATCTGCGCCTGGGGTGGGCTGACCCAGGCGCGCGAGTGGCGCCCACGCCCGCTCCCCTGAAATTCGGCCAGCAGGACGTGCCGGTCACAGTCCGCGTGGGCAGCCCGCGCAAGGAGGTCCGCGTTGGTGGAACCGGTCTCCTGCACGACGTCCAGCCGCGACCAGAACGCGCGCGGATCGCCGCCGGCGGATCCTTCGTCGTCGCCGCGGACGAGGGCTTTACGCAGTGCGTCGGCGTCGAGCGGGGGTCGGTTCAGATCAGTCCACATTTCTCCAGCCTATGGTGGGCCCGAAAATGTACTGGTCAGTAGCCGCGTTCGGACGCCCACCTCCCTTGGCCACGGCCCCGCCACTCTCGTTAAGCTGACCTGTCATGACCACTGTTCAGGAGCCGAGCGCGCCGGAGTCGGCGAGCACGCCCGATATTCACACGACCGCGGGAAAGCTCGCCGACCTGCGTAATCGTCAGGCCGAGGCGCAGCACCCCAGCGGTGAAGCAGCGGTCGAGAAGGTCCACGCCAAGGGCAAGCTCACCGCCCGCGAACGCATCACCGCATTGTTGGACGACGGCAGCTTCGTCGAACTCGACGCCCTCGCCCGCCACCGCAGCGTGAACTTCGGCCTCGCCGACAACCGCCCCGTCGGCGACGGCGTCGTCACCGGCTACGGCACCATCGACGGCCGCGACGTGTGCGTCTTCTCCCAGGACGCCACCGTCTTCGGCGGCTCCCTCGGCGAAATCTACGGCGAAAAAATCGTCAAGGTCATGGACCTCGCCCTCAAGACCGGCCGCCCCCTGATCGGCATCAACGAAGGCGCCGGCGCCCGCATCCAGGAAGGCGTCGTCTCCCTCGGGTTGTACGGCGAAATCTTCCACCGCAACGTCCAGGCCTCCGGCGTGATCCCCCAGATCTCGCTGATCATGGGCCCCGCCGCCGGCGGCCACGTCTACTCCCCCGCCCTCACCGACTTCGTCGTGATGGTCGATAAAACCTCCCAGATGTTCGTCACCGGCCCCGACGTGATCAAAACCGTCACCGGCGAAGACGTCACCATGGAAGACCTCGGCGGCGCACACACCCACATGGTCAAATCCGGCGTCGCCCACTACGTCGCCTCCGGCGAACAAGACGCCCTGGACTACGTCAAGGACCTGCTGTCCTACCTGCCCAGCAACAACCAGGCCGCCGCCCCCCGCACCCAGCCCACCGACCCGATCCCCGGCGCCATCGAAGACTTCCTCACCGACGAGGACCTCGAACTCGACACCCTGATCCCGGACTCGGCCAACCAGCCCTACGACATGCACGAGGTGATCCGCCGGATCCTCGACGACGACGAATTCCTCGAAGTCCAGGCCGAACGCGCCGGCAACATCGTCGTCGGCTTCGGCCGCGTCGACGGCCGCTCCGTCGGGATCGTCGCGAACCAGCCCACCGTCTTCGCCGGCTGCCTCGACATCGACGCCTCCGAAAAAGCCGCCCGCTTCGTGCGCACCTGCGACGCGTTCAACGTCCCGATCATCACCCTCGTCGACGTCCCCGGCTTCCTGCCCGGCACCGACCAGGAGTTCAACGGCATCATCCGCCGCGGCGCGAAACTGCTCTACGCCTACGGCGAGGCCACCGTCGGGAAGATCACCGTGATCACCCGCAAAGCCTACGGCGGCGCCTACGACGTGATGGGCTCCAAACACATGGGCGCCGACGTCAACCTGGCCTGGCCCACCGCCCAGATCGCCGTCATGGGCGCCTCCGGCGCCGTCGGCTTCGTCTACCGCAAACGCCTCCTCGAGGCCGCCAAGAACGGCGACGACGTCGACGCACTGCGCCTGCAACTGCAACGCGAATACGAAGACACCCTCGTCAACCCCTACGTCGCCGCCGAACGCGGCTACGTCGACGCCGTCATCCCGCCCTCCCACACCCGCGGACAGATCGTGGCCGCCCTGCGCCTCCTCGAACGCAAAATGGTCACCCTCCCGCCCAAGAAGCATGGGAACATCCCCCTATGACCGCTTTCACTGAAGAGCGCACGGAGAACGGTTCGGACACGGCTGCCGAGAGGTCGTCGGTCAACGGTTCCGCCGCCGAGGCCGCCCTCGCGAACGCGGACACCACGCTGTTGCCCGGTGCGGAACCGGGTGCCGCCGCCACCGAACCCTTCGTGACGGTGATCAAGGGCTCGCCCACCGATGAGGAGATCGCGGCCCTGGTCATCGTGTTGACGGCCGCCGCGAACAGCGGCAGCGGAAACCCCGATTCGCATCTGCCACCGGAGTCCTGGGGCGCTCCCACGCGTATGCACCGCAGTGTGGCGCCCTTCTCGCCGTACGCGTTCCCGAATGTGTCGGCATCCCGGCGTTGACGGTGACGCTGCCGGTGGTCGTGAGGCGCCAACTGTGACGGCGTTCGTACTTGCCTCGGCCTCCCCGGCGCGGCTCGCTGTGCTGCGCAGCGCCGGGGTCGAGCCGATCGTCCGGGTGTCCGGCGTCGACGAGGACGCGCTCATCGCGGCACTCGGTGCCGAGGCGCCCCCGGAGCACGTCGTCACCGAACTGGCCCGCGCCAAGGCGAAGGATGTGCTGCCCGGCCTGACGAGCGAGGGCCTCTCCGACTTCGTGGTGGTCGGATGCGACTCCATGTTGCTGCTCGACGGCGAGTTGCAGGGCAAACCCGGGTCGGTCGAAGTGGCGCGCTCTCGCTGGGCGTCCATGGCCGGCCGTAGCGCGACCCTGCTTACCGGGCACAGTGTTCTGCGGGTGGTGAACGGCTCCGTGATCGGCGACGCATACGAGTCGAGCGCCACGGTGGTTCACTTCGCCAGCCCTGAGGACTCCGACCTCGAGGCGTACCTAGCCACGGGAGAGCCCCTGCAGGTTGCGGGCGCGTTCACACTCGACAGTCTCGGTGGGTGGTTCGTCGAGCGCATCGACGGTGATCCGTCGAGCGTGATCGGGATCGGTCTACCCCTCGTGCGCACTCTGCTCGGCCAGGTGGGCGTCGGTATCGCCGAGTTGTGGGCGACGTCGGGCCGTACCGCCTGACTCTGCTTCGCCCTGCCGGTTCCGCCGCGGAAGGGTGAGCGACGCCACGCCGATTGCCGCGGCCACCGCCGAGATGATCCACAGGATGCGCCGCTCCGCCTGCAGGAAGGCCTCACCCGCCGCCGCACGCGTGGATTCTCGGGCGGCGACCAGGGCGGAATCTGCGATCTGCTGCCCCGAAGCACCCAAGGCCGTAGCGCTTCCCGACCCGAGCGACCGGCAGTCGTCAGGCACCTTCATCGGCGAGGTCGACCCGAGCTGGTCCGTGGCACACCGCACGAAGGTCTCCTCGGCCCGCGGAACGAGGGGCGCCGGCACACCGACCCGTACCAGTTCCGCGGTGAGGGAAGATCTCTCCGCCTGGACAGCCTCCGACGACTGCGTAGCCACCAGGTTGAAGAACACCACCCCGATCACGGCGAGGCCGAGGGAACTGCCTACCTGCTGGACCGTGGGAAGCAACCCGGACACCGAGCCCGCATTGTCCGGTCGCACAGTGGCGAGGATCGCCGTCTGCAGCGGGGCGACGAACAACCCGAGCCCGGCACCTCCCAGGAACAACGGACCTGCCAAGGCCCCCCACCGTGGATCGGTTCCCTCGTGCTGTAACTGAGCGGCCAGCACGACGAGCGAGCCCGCGAACAGGAGCATCCCCAGCGGAAGTACGAGGTTGCCGATTCGCCGGTAGACCACCGAAGACGTCAGCGCGGCGAGACCCGTACCCAACGCCCACGGCAACGTCATCACCCCCGCCCGCAACGGCGAAAATCCGAAGCCGAACTGGAGCGTGAGCGAGATGGTGAAAATCAGCGAGGTAAGTGTCCCGAAGAATACGAAGGCGATGACGGCGCCGATCGAAAACGCACGATCGGCGAACAGTTCCACCCGCAGCACCGGGTCACCACCCCGGCGCCCGAGACGCCACTCGTACACGACGAAGGTGATGAGCACCGGCACCGAGCAGGCCAGCATCACCACGATCGAGGTCGGCCAGTCCCGCTCGCGTCCCTCCGCCAGCGGGAAGATGAGCAGGAAGAGGCCCACCGCCGACAGGACGGCGCCGCCCACGTCGAGTCGCCGGACACCGTCAGCCTTGGCGTCGACGAGATAGAAGTACCCGAGCACCAGCGCGGCGATGCCGAGCGGGATGTTCACGAAGAAGATGAGGCGCCACCCCCAACCGAGCAGATCCCACTGGATGAGAAGCCCCCCGACGAGGGGACCTGAGATCGTCGCAAGCCCGATGGTCGCTCCGTAGATACCGAAGACCCGCGGGTGGGCACGTTGGGGAAACAGGCCCGAGATGATGGCGAAGGTCTGGGCAGACATCGATCCGGCAGCCAGGCCCTGCCCGGCCCGCGACAGGACCAATTCCATCGGCGTCTG
Organism: Rhodococcus sp. MSC1_016; assembly: GCF_023667485.2. Lineage (NCBI taxonomy): Bacteria > Bacillati > Actinomycetota > Actinomycetes > Mycobacteriales > Nocardiaceae > Rhodococcus > Rhodococcus sp. MSC1_016. The sequence goes on along the minus strand of NZ_JAMOZI020000001.1, from coordinate 1,354,031 downwards.
TGCCAGCCCGCAGAGCAGGGATGCGAGAACGAACACGGCCAGAGCGGTGAGGAAGACCCGGCGCCTGCCGAGCAGATCACCCAACCGAGCGGCCGTGATCAGCGAACATGCGAACGAGAGGGTATACACGCTCACCATCAGCAGCTGGGCAGACACCGAAGCGCCGAGGTCGACCGCGATGCTCGGCAGCGCGACGTTGACGATCGTGGCGTCGAGGAGTTGCATGAACACGGCAGCGAGACTGGTGGTGAGACCCAGCCACGGGGCCCATCGACCGAGCTCTCTGCGGTCGGGGATTTCATGCTGTGTCACAGGCATCCGCACAGGCTAGTAGCCCGAAGTGTGCCGCGGGTTGTGAGGTAGTTCAAAAAACCGAGATATTACGCCAGGAAGTTGCAGCGTAGGGGGCGTTTGATCGACACTTGACTGGACCGGAACCGACCTGTAATCAGTCTCCGTACTCCGTTACCTCTCGCGGTAAGGCACTCAGTGCCGCATCCTGTTGCGAGACGCGCGTGCACGACCGAACTCGCACACCTCGACATTCGACTACCTCAGGAGCCGCTCGATGGACTTGAACTTGATCACCCACTGGACACCACAGCCTGGGAGGGTCGTCGAGTGGAAAGTCACGGACATAAGTGCACGAGCGGCTGCGCAGGCCCCGGTCGACCCTGCCCTGCCGACCACCATGCAGGAACGACACCTGAGGCGGGCACGACTCGCCGCGCAGAACGGGGAGACGCAATCCCCCTGGATCGGTATCGCGTTCGATTTCCCCGGCAGACTCGACAGGGCCGCCATGACGCGAACCCTCGAGCGGTACGTTCTGCGGCACGACACCCTCCACAGCTGGTTCTCGTTCGCCGACCCAGCAGCAGATCCCACGGATACGACGAATCCCGTTCGGCGACACGTCGTTCCGGCCGAGTCCATCAACCTCGCCCCAGCCGAGGGCGCCGTTCTGGACAGGCCTGAGCAGGTACGCGACCACGTCGCGGCGCGCTTCGCGAACGACACCAGTGCACTCGCCTGGCCGGCCTTCGTATTCGGTGCGGTAGAGCACTACGCGACTGACGCCCCCGACGCCGAGGAGAGCTTTACTCTCTTCCACGCGATCGACCATGCGCACACCGACATGCAGTCGATGATCCTGATGTTCGCCGAGACAAGAATGATCTACCAGGCCGAACTCGACGGCGTGGAGCCGGAATTGCCGGACCCCGGCAGCTACGTGGACTACAGTCGGCGCGAGCGTGAGAAGGCCGCGACGTTGACGATGGCGTCTCCGGAGGTGCACGGCTGGATCGGTCACCTCACCCGTAACGGAGGAAGCTTCCCGAGCTTCCCCCTCGACCTCGGAGCGTCCGACGCGCCGAAGCCGGCCATCGGCAGCCGGTTCGAGCTGGCCGACGCACGGGACTGCGAACTGTTCGGGGTCGCATGCAAGGCCAATGGTGCCAACTTCATCGGTGGTGTATTCGCGGCGCTGGCCATCACCGAGCACGAGCTCGTCGGACGCGACCGTTACATGGCGCTCTCCCCGGTCACCACCCGCAACGATCCGCAGTTCTACTGGTCACAGGGGTGGTTCATCAATCTTGTTCCGGTCGGATTCGAATTGGACGGCGCCACCACGTTTTCCGGGCTCGCGCAGCGCGCGCAAGAGGCATATCGCTCAGGGAAGACTCTCGGCGAAGTCTCGGTGCAACAGGTGATCGACACGGTGCTGGCCGCCTCGGGCCCCGGCACCCTGTCACAGCACACGACACTCACGCCTCCCCCGATCGTGTCGTACATCGACGGACGCAGGTTGCCCGACACCGAGAACTTCTCGTCCACCCGCGCCACCGGCATCGTGGGAGGGAAAGCAACCCAGATCGCCTCCATCTGGATCAACCGGGTCCTCGAAGGAACGTGGATGGCCATCTCCCATCCCGATACCCCGGAAGCACATCGCTCCGTCGCCGCCTATGCAGGACGCCTGTCGACCATCATGAAAACGGTAGCCCGCGAGGGTGATTACCGCTCGCCGGAGGGGGTGCGCTAGTGCACGTCACGTCCATCGACAAGTACATGCTCGAACCCGGCATCGTGACCGAATGGTCCGTGGACCCGGGGGTGGTGTCGCAATCGGCGGTGCCGCCGTCCTACAACCAGCAATTCCACCTCGACACGGCGCGCACCCACGGTATCGGCCGGAGTGTATGGATGGCAGCGGCTTTCGATCTTCCGGGCCGGCTCGACAAAGAAGCCCTGGAACTCGCGCTCGTTCACTTCATCCGGCGTCACGACACCCTGCAGACCGGGTTCGATGTCACCTCCGACGTGTTGATGCGGGTCGATCTCGACCCTGCCCTCGCCTCGGTGGTCGCCACCGATCCGGTGCTCACGTCGTCACCAGACGAGCTTCGTGACCATCTGCGACGCCGCTTCACCGAGGCCTGCGACCCGTTGACGTTTCCCGCGTATCTCTTTGCGACCATCGAGCGGGACGACCACTACACCGTGGTCAGTGCCTTCGATCACACTCTGGTCGATGGCTACTCGCTGGTCATTGCGCTGGGTGAACTCCGACAGATCTATCAGAAGCTGTTGTCGCACAGCGTGTCCCGCGACATCACCGCGGCGGAGTTGACCGAGGGACTCGGCGATCCCGGCAGCTTCCTGCGGTATTGCGAACTCGAGGCCGAGACACCGGTCACCGAGCTGGGTGACCCCCGGGTTCGTGAATGGGCACGGTTCTACGAGCGGTGCGGTGGCACCGCGCCGAGTTTCCCGTTGGACCTGGGTGTCGAAGCCGGCAAGCCTGCACCGCAGGGCGCCGACGTCCGCCCACTATTGGGCACCGCCGACGCCGAACGCTTCGAGGAGATCTGCTTCGACTCCGGCGGAAGTCTGTTCACCGGCACGCTTACCGCGATGGGGTTGGCTGTCCAGTCGATCAACGGCACATCCCGGATGCCGCTGCAGTTTCCGCTGCACATTCGCCAGGACCCGCAGTGGGCAAACGCACTCGGATGGCTCACGACGAGTGCCCCCCTGACCGTGGAGGTGACTCCCGACGGCGACTTCCAGTCCTCGCTGGCGCACACGCATGCGTCCTTCCGCACCGCCCTGACCTTGAAGGGCGTCACGATGGCCCAGGTCCGCGAATCGCTCGGCGACGCGTACCGGCGAACCCGGACGGACGTGTTCATGGTGTCCTACATCGACTACCGCCGACTCCCGGGCACCGACGATCACGACGAGTTGAACGCCCACCACATCAGCAACGTGACGGTGGCCGACGACGCACAATTCTGGATCTCACGAACAGGGAGGGGCCTTGCGCTGCGCTCCCGATTCCCCGAAACCCCGACGGCAAGGCGTGCGGTCACCGACTTCCTCGAACGGCTGCGCGAGATCATGCTGAACATTTGCGAGAACGGTGTCGCACCCATCGCCGAACTGACCACCCAGCTGCACCTCGAGGGCACTCCCGTCATCTGACGCCTGCCCAGCTCGCTCGGACGGATCGAGAATGCGTTGCCGCATGGTCAGCGCGATGTCGGCCGCTCGCACCCGTGCACGGCATGCGACCTCGCCGCCGAACAGGTCGTCGACACTGGCGGTCCACAGCTCGACCCATCGGTCGAAATGCCGGTCGGTGAACCCGTGCTGACCGTGCAGCGCGCGGTGGACGGCGAGGACGCCGCCGCGGTAGCTGCCGGACCCCAGAAGGACCGACTCCCAGAAGTCGCACATCACGGGAAGATGGTCGTCGAGTCCGACGGTCGCGAGTGTGTCGAACGCTGTTCGGAGGATCGGATCGGTGAACGCCCGTGCGTAGAAGTGCCTCAGCAGCAACTCCAGGTCGGCACGGGTCGAGATGTCGGGCATGAAACCTCCGTTCACGGGGCGAATCTACGCATGCCGAACGCGCTGCGGCGAACCCCCGGACGGTTACTGTGAACGCCGTTCGGACGAACTCGAGCCGTCGGCCTAGAATTGGCTTTCGTCCCACCGAGTCTGCCCCGTCGTCCAATCCCGCAGGAGCCCGCCCGTGCCCGTAGCGCCAGATCCCACGCCCTCCTTCGCCGAGTACGCCCACCCCGAACGGCTGGTGTCGACGGAGTGGCTCAACGCACATCTGGGAGCGCCCGGCCTCAAGGTGGTGGAGTCCGATGAAGACGTCCTTCTCTACGACGTCGGTCACATCCCCGGCGCCGTGAAGGTCGACTGGCACCTCGACCTCAACGATCCGGTCACCCGCGACTACATCGATGGCGAGAAGTTCGCGGAACTGATGAGCCGGAAGGGCATCAGCCGCGACGACACCGTCGTGATCTACGGCGACAAGAGCAACTGGTGGGCCGCATACGCGCTGTGGGTGTTCACCCTCTTCGGGCACGAGGACGTCCGCCTCCTCGACGGTGGCCGCGACGCGTGGATCGCCGAGAACCGGGACACCGCATTCGACGTACCCGACATCACACCCACCGACTACCCGGTGGTGGAACGCAACGACGCCCCGATCCGGGCGTTCAAGGACGACGTGCTCGCCCACCTCGGCAAGGGCCCGCTCATCGACGTGCGTTCACCACAGGAATACACCGGCGAGCGCACACACATGCCCGATTACCCGGAGGAAGGCGCACTGCGCGGCGGTCACATCCCGAGTGCGCAGAGCATTCCGTGGGCCAAGGCGGCGGCGCCGGACAGTCGTTTCCGCTCCCGCACGGAATTGAACGAGATCTACAGCGGCGTGTCCGCCGCCGACGACATCGTCGCGTACTGCCGAATCGGTGAACGCTCGAGTCACACCTGGTTCGTGCTCACCCACCTGCTCGGTTACCCGCAGGTCCGCAACTACGACGGATCGTGGACCGAATGGGGCAACACCGTGCGCGTTCCCATCGTCAGGGGTGAGGAACCGGGCGAGGTCCCCGGCTCGTCGTCATGACCCTGATGCCCGATTCGCTTGCCGAGATCGTCGACGACTTCGCTGCCGTCGACGGTTCCGACAAGCTGCAGCTGCTGCTCGAGTTCAGCCGTGAACTGCAACCTCTGCCCGCCGAACTCGAGCAGGACGCCATGGAGCCCGTTCCGGAGTGCCAGTCGCCACTGTTCCTGTCGGTAGACAGTTCCGATCCCGAGCACGTGCGACTGCATTTCAGCGCGCCCCCGGAGGCGCCGACGACGCGCGGTTTCGCGTCGATCCTCCAGCAGGGTCTCGACGGCCACAGCACGGCCACCATCCTCGGCGTACCCGACGACTTCTACTCCGCCCTCGGGCTGGCCGACGCCGTCAGCCCGCTCCGGTTGCGCGGCATGTCCGCGATGCTCGCACGCATCAAGCGGCATCTGCGCGGCTAGGCAGATTTAGACGACAGCCTATGGAATTCACAGAACTCGCCGATTACCCCATACCCGTGGGAGCACTCACCGAGTGGTTGCCGTGTGCGCGCTCGGCGTGGATCGACGATCCACGCCCGGCGTCGTACATCCATGAGGCGCACCTGCGCCGCTGCGCCGCTGCCGACGGGCGTGAGTCCTGGCTCGGGACCGCTTTCGAGATCGAGGGCCGCCTCGATGTCGCCGCTTTTCAGTCGGCACTCGAGAAGTGGACCGACCGGCACGAGGTGCTGCGCTCACACACCTCGTTCGATCCCGCCCACGACACCATCCGACGGCGCACAGTGCCGGCCGGCGGATTACACATCGGCGTCATCAGCCACGGTTACGACGCTGCGGGCGGTGACAACTTCGCCCACCTCCAGCAACTGTTCGACGAGTACGCGTCTCCGCACAGCTGGCCGTCCTATGTGTTCGCGACGCTCGAACCGGTGGAGCGCGATCGGTTCACCGTGTTCTTCGCTGCCGACCACTCGATCATCGACGGGTTCTCGATCGTGCTGGTCGCGCACGAGTTGACGGCGCTGTACGAAGAAATTCTGTCGGGCCGCGCCGCCAACCTGTTTCCGGTCGGAAGTTACGTCGATTTCGGGCGGGACGAGCGGGAGTCACCCGCCGACGCCGACGTGCAGCGCGAGGCACTCGACGTGTGGCGGGGTGCTCTCGCCGATCGAGGACTGCCCGAGTTTCCACTCGAGATCGGGCCGCGCACACACGATGCGCAGCAGAACCTGTCGGCCTGGATTCTCGACGCCGATCAGGCAGCGGCCTTCTCTACGGCTTGCAGAGACGCCGATGTGGGGTTCTTCTCCGGGCTCCTGGCGTGCTTGGGCCTGGCAGGCGCGGAAGTCGCCGGGCAGCAACGTTTCCGCACCATCACGCCGGTCCACACCCGGCATGCGCCCCAGTGGGCGTCGGCGCTCGGATGGTTCGTCGGACTCAGCCCGGTCGATTTCGAGCTTCCCTCCCACGAGTTCGGGGAGGTGGCCCGCGCCGCGGAAGCGAGCACGGCCCGGACCAAGCCGATCGCCGTCGTCCCGTTCGACCGGATCGAGCGAGAACTCCACCTCCCCATCCGGCCTCGCTTCGTCGTCTCCTACATGGACGTCCGATTCGTCCCGGATGCGGGCCAGTGGGTCGACCGCAATGCCCGGGCGCTGCGGAGCCGGCAATACACCCACGATGTCTATGCATGGATCAATCGCACACCTCGGGGAGTCAATCTGGCGGTCCGATATCCGGGCAACGACATCGCTGCGGCGAGCGTCCACACCTGGGTGGCGAGCCTCCGGCGGCAACTAGAACAGGTTGCAGTAACCTACTCGTCGGTAGGGCGCGAAGTGTCGCTGAAGCCCTGACGGAAATCTCGATCCGGTGACGACCGCGTTCGGTTCAGTGCTTAGACTCCGAAGTGATGCCCGTATCCCACCGCTGGTGCGACTTCACGGAACCACCGCGGCGACCGACCACATGAACCACAGGAGGCTCAGTGCCCAGTCATGCCAGCGCGCACATCACGAAGGTGCTCGTCGCGAACCGCGGTGAGATTGCAGTGCGGGTGATCCGGGCCGCCGCCGATGCCGGGTACACCAGTGTCGCGGTCTACGCCGAACCCGACGCCGATGCCCCGTTCGTGCGCCTGGCCGACGAAGCGTTCGCGTTGGGCGGGCAGACCTCCGCCGAATCGTATCTGGTGTTCGACAAAATCCTCGACGCCGCCGCCAAGTCCGGTGCCGATGCCATCCACCCCGGCTACGGCTTCCTCTCCGAGAACGCCGACTTCGCCCAGGCCGTGATCGACGCCGGCCTGATCTGGATCGGCCCCTCCCCGCAATCGATCCGCGACCTCGGCGACAAGGTCACCGCCCGGCACATCGCCGAAAAAGCGAAGGCCCCGATGGCCGCCGGCACCAAAGACCCGGTCAAAAACGCCGACGAGGTCGTCGCGTTCGCGAAGGAATACGGGGTTCCGGTCGCGATCAAGGCCGCGTTCGGCGGCGGCGGCCGCGGCATGAAGGTCGCGCACACCATCGAGGAAATCCCCGAACTGTTCGACTCCGCCACCCGCGAGGCCGTCGCCGCGTTCGGCCGCGGTGAATGCTTCGTCGAACAATATCTGGACAAGGCCCGCCACGTCGAAGCCCAGGTCATCGCCGATCAGCACGGCAACGTCATCGTCGCCGGCACCCGCGACTGCTCCCTGCAGCGCCGCTTCCAGAAACTCGTCGAGGAGGCCCCCGCCCCGTTCCTCACCGACGACCAACGCAACCGCATCCACACCTCCGCCAAGGCGATCTGCAAAGAGGCCGGCTACTACGGCGCCGGCACCGTCGAATACCTGGTCCAGGGCGATACCGTCTCCTTCCTCGAGGTCAACACCCGCCTGCAGGTCGAACACCCGGTCACCGAGGAAACCGCCGGGATCGACCTGGTGCTGCAACAGTTCAAGATCGCCAACGGCGAGAAACTCGACATCCTCGAGGACCCCACCCCCCGCGGGCACGCCTTCGAGTTCCGGATCAACGGTGAGGACGCCGGCCGCGGGTTCCTGCCCGCCCCCGGCCCGGTCACCAAGTTCGTCCCGCCCACCGGCCCCGGTGTGCGGATGGACTCCGGTGTGGAAACCGGGTCGGTGATCGGCGGCCAGTTCGACTCGATGCTCGCCAAACTCATCGTCACCGGCGCCACCCGCGACGAGGCCCTCGCCCGCGCCCGCCGCGCCCTCGCCGAATTCCAGGTCGAGGGGCTGGCCACGGTCATCCCGTTCCACCGGGCCATCGTCTCCGATCCCGCGTTCATCGGTGACGGCACCGGCTTCGACGTCTACACCAAGTGGATCGAAACCGAGTGGAACAACCAGATCGAACCGTTCACCGGCGGCCAACCGGTCGACGAGGACGACTCCCTGCCCCGGCAGAACGTGGTCGTCGAGGTCGGCGGCCGCCGCGTCGAGGTGTCCCTGCCCGGCCAGTTCAGCCTCGGCGCCCCCACCACCGGTGGTAATGGTGCCGTCCGGAAGAAGCCGAAGGCCCGCACCCGCGGCGGCGCCGGTGGCGGTGCCGCGTCCGGTGACGCCGTCACCGCCCCCATGCAGGGCACCGTCGTCAAGGTCGCCGTCGAGGAAGGCCAACAAGTCGCCGAGGGCGACCTCATCGCCGTCCTCGAGGCCATGAAGATGGAAAACCCGGTCAACGCCCACAAGGCCGGCATCGTCACCGGCCTGACCGTCGAACCCGGCGCCGCCATCACCCAAGGCACCGTCCTCGCCGAACTCAAATAGGTCCGAGATCACTCGCATGTCCGACCTCCCCGACATCCGTATCGGCACGGCCGAACGTGAGCAGGCCCTCGACCTGCTGAGCGAACATTTCGCGGCCGGCCGCCTGACGGTCGTCGAGTTCGACGAGCGCAGTGCCACAGTGGCCGGGGCGACCACCCGCGGCGAGCTCGATCGGGTGTTCGCAGACCTCCCGACTCCCGCCGTCGCCGCCCCGGCCACAGCTCGCCCCACGTCGACGAAACCCGACGGTGACCACAACTGGCGTCGCATCGTGATGTCGGTGATCCCATTGGTGGCGCTCGTGTTGTTCTTCGTCGTCCCGGTCGACAACAGCTGGCTGTTCTTTCTGATGATCCCGGCCGGCGGAGCAATCCTTTTCGGGATGCGGAACGACCGCGAGCGGGATCGCTGACATGGAACCGGTCGAAGTCAATGCCGGCGGCTGGTATCTGCGGGCACTCCGCGCGGATGAACGAGTCGACGACCGGCCGGCCCTCGCCGACGGCGGTATCGACGACGCCGACTACATCGCCCGACGGACCGCGCAGTGGTCGAGCGACGAGCACTATTCGTGGGCGATCTGTCAACCCAACACCGGTGAGATGCTGGCCGAGGTCGGGCTGACTCGATCGGGTGATACCGCGGTGCTCACCGGATGGGCTCGGAGCGGGCACGACGCCGCCCTTGCCAGTGGCGCCGATGCCGTACAACGCTTCGCGGAGGGCGCGTTGGGGTTGACGGTCCAGCGGTTACGATGCGGTCCGTTCCCGTAGTCGCGCTCACTGGGTTGGCGCTGATCATGCTGCTGTCGCCGGCGTCGGCGACGCCATCGGGTCCCGAACACGCCGACAAGGTGGTGCACGCCCTGCTGTTCGCGGCGCTCGCAGGCGCCTCCCGCTACGCACTGCTACCGGTTCGGGTCACGGTGCTGTGGCTCACAGCCTTCGCTGTGGTCACAGAGATCCTGCAGGGCATTCTGCCGATCGGGAGACACGGATCCGTGTGGGATCTGCTTGCGGACACGCTAGGTGTAGGACTGGGCCTCGCCGTTCACTCCGCAGTCATGCGCTCCCGGAGCAACGCCTGACGCTCCGCGTCGAGGCCCAGGCCGTCGGAGAAATAACCCTCGATTGTTCCGAATGACGTCCGCATCGTGGCGAGGGACACCTCCAGATATTGCCGGCGTACACCGAGCACCGGCTCGAGCAGCGAGGGGTCTCCACCTGCATCGGTGAACTTCTCGAAGACCCCGGCGAAGGACGGCAGTAGAAGTTCATTGGTCAGCAGGTAGTCGTCGAACACGTCCTCTTCACTGACACCGAGCAACAGCAGCAGGGCTGCGGTAGCCCATCCCGTCCGGTCTTTGCCGGTGGTGCAGTGCACGAGGGCGGGTGTGCTGTCATCCGCCGCAAGGTCCCGGAAGAGCTCCCGGTACGACGACACCGCGCTCGGCATCGATACGAAGTCACGGTAGCTGCCCTCGAAGTATTCGATCGCCCGGCCGCCGCCGAGTTCACGTTCGGCAATCATCGGGTCGGCGATCACCTGGAGCATCTGCGCGGGGATCGATCGGATCCCCTTGTCGGCGAGAACGTCCAGGGCAACTGCTCGGGCCCCGTCCGGCAGCTTGTCGGGTGCGACTTCGCGTTCGTCGGCGGTACGGAGGTCGTAGACGGTCCGAATTCCGAGGTCCGCGAGTAGCGGCATGTCTGTGTCCGCTACCCGACTGAGATCGGTCGAGCGATACAACACGCCGGTGCGCACCTTGGCCCCACTCTCTGTCCGATATCCGCCGACGTCTCTGAGGTTGGGCACGGAGGTGAGCGCAATGGGGGTCATCCGTCGACGGTACCGCCCACCACTCGGCCCAGCGCATCGACGGCGGCGTCGAGTTCTGCGGTAGTGACGTTCAACGGAGGACGGAACCGTATCCCGCACTTACCTGTCGGGAGAACAAGTACCCGTTCGCGCTCTCGCAGTGCCGTGACCACTTGGTCCCGCCGCGATGTCGTCGGCAGGCTGATTGCGCACATCAGACCGCGACCACGCGGCTCGGTGATCTCTGGCACTGCCGCGGCCAGCTGGCGGAGCCGCTCGAGAAGGTGCGCCCCCATCAACCGGGCGCGGTCCACCAGCCGATCGTCCTCGATGACCTCGAGGATCCGGCGCGACCGCACCATGTCGGTGAGGTTGCCACCCCAGGTGGAGTTGATGCGGGAACTCACTGCGAACACGTGGTCCGGGATCTCGTCTACCCGGCCACCGGCCATGATTCCGCACACCTGGGTCTTCTTGCCGAATGCCACGACGTCGGGGCGAACACCCAGTTGCTGATACGCCCAGTTGGTTCCGGTCAGTCCACACCCGGTCTGCACTTCATCGAGAACGAAGAGGGCATCGTTCTCGCGGCACAACTGCTCCATCGCCTGGAAGAAGTCCGGCCGGAAATGGTGGTCGCCTCCTTCGCCTTGGATGGGCTCGGCAATGAAACATGCGATGTCGGAGGGGTTGTCGGCAAACGCGCGCCGCGCTTGTTCCAGGGCACGGCGCTCGGCCACCTCGACGTCGCGTCCCTCGGACAGGTAGGGAGCGTCGATCCGCGGCCACTGGAATTTGGGGTATCGCGCTACTTTCCCCGGTTCGGTGTTCGTCAGCGACATCGTGTATCCGCTTCGGCCGTGGAAAGCCTCGGTCAGATGCAATACCTTCGTTCCGAGCGCGGGGTCGATACCGCGGCGTTCGTTGCATCGGCTCTTCCAATCGAAGGCGACCTTCAACGCATTCTCGACCGCGAGGGCACCGCCGTCGACGAAGAAGAGATGCGGCAGTGCGGGATCCCCGAGTACGCGGAAAAAAGTGTCGACGAAGCGCGCCATCGGCACCGTGTAGATGTCCGAGTTACTCGGCTTGTTGATCGCCGCTTCCACCAGCTCCTCGCGGAAGTCGTCGCTCTCCGCCAGAGCCGGATGATTCATGCCGAGCGCGGATGAACCGAAGAACCCGAACATGTCGAGGTAATCCGTTCCGTCCCGCTCGTCCACGAGGTGCGTTCCCCGAGACTGCTCGAGATCGAGCACCAGGTCGAAACCATCGACCAGAATGCGCGCACGCAGTACGTCCTGGACCTGGTCGGCGGACAACTCGCCCCCGCCGCCGGGAAATCGAATCGCTGTGCTCATATCGAGAGATTACGTCATATTTCCTGCCATCCGCGTGTCAACCGAGAAAACATACGGTGATCCCGCTAGCTATCGTAAAATGTCTGGAGGATGATCGTGCTGCGGGTGTGTACGTTGGCGGTAGCGCGGATCTCCTGAAGGAGATGTTCGAGCTCCCGGGGGGACGCCACCCGCACCAGAAGAACGTAGCTTTCGTCCCCCGCCACCGAATGACACGCCTCGATGGCGGGCAAGTGGCGCAGACGGGCAGGCGCATCATCCGGCTGAGACGGATCGAGAGGGGTGATGGCGACGAACGCCGACAAACCATGGCCCAGCGCTTCGGGGTCGATCTTCGCGGTGTACCCGCGGATGATCTTTCGGGCTTCGAGCCTGCGGACCCGGGACTGGACCGCAGAAATCGACAATCCCGCCTTCTCGGCGAGAGTCGCCAGGGTCGCACGGCCGTCGGCAACCAACTCCTGCATCAGAACCCGATCGATGTCGTCGAGAGGAGTATGGGGTGTGTCGCTGCGAAAAGATTCCACCACCAGCGCAGGCTAGCCCAGCGGAGGTGCGTCATGGTTGAAACGTGGGAGCTCCGAGCCCGGTTCGCCCGTGCACTGTCGGTGATGTACGGCCGTGAGGTACCGACTTACACCACGCTCCGACAGGTGACCGGAGAGGTCAACGCCGATTTCGCCGAACGCGAGCCCGCGGAGGCGGAGCGATGGGGCAGCCTCGATCGAGTCACCGCGGAGCTGCACGGCGCGATCCGCTTGGGTAGTGCCGCAGAACTGCGTCAGGCCGCGATACTGTTTGCCGGATTCGGGATGCACCCCGTCGGCTTCTACGACCTGCGCGATGCCGCCACCCCTGTACCCGTCGTCGGGACCGTCTTCCGTCCGATCGACTCGTTCGAACTGAACCACAACCCGTTCGGCATTCTCACCTCGGTGCTCACGACTGCGGATCACCGGTTCTTCGACGCCGATCTACACGCACGCCTCGAGAGGTTTCTCGCCGGGCGGTCGCTCTTCCCGACGGAGCTGCTGCATCTCGCCGCGCTCGCCGCCGAGGAGGGAGGTGTGACTGCTCCCTCGGCCGAGCGGTTCGTGTCACTCGCGACCACGGTGTTGGCGCGGACGGAACTACCGGTCGACAAGGGGTGGTACTCCCAGCTCGAAGCGGTGTCGCCGGTCGCCGCGGAGGTCGGCGCAAGCGCCGGCACCCACATCCACGCCCTCAGGCCCCGCGTGCTGGACATCGACGAGTTGAGCCGCCGCATGAGGGCGCTGGGCTTCACGATGGTCGACGGCATTCAGGGACCTCCCGAATGGGATGGGCCTGCCGTTCTCCTCCGTCAGACCTCGTTCCGTGCGATGTCGAAGCCCCACCGGTTCATCTCGAGCGGCGGAACAGTCGTGGGAGAACGGTTCGCGGGGGCCGAGGCTCGTGGCCTGGCCCTGACGCCTCCCGGACGCGAAATCTACGACCGGTTGGCTGCCGCGGACGCCGACGCGGCCGAGTGGGACCGCCGGTTCCCGCGCACCGAAGCCGAACTCGGCAGTCGAGGGATGGCGTACTTCACGTATCGGCGCGAGGGTGACCGGCACATCGCCGAACCGATCGTCTACGAAGACTTCCTCCCTGCTCCGACGGAAGACGCCTGCACCCGCGCCGAGGTCGACTGCGGCGCCCGGTACCACCTACCCTGGCTCGCCGAGACACTCGGCCGGGCCGTGCACGACCCGTTCGCGCTCTATCAGGAGCAGCAGGACAGATCCCGAGAGAGGACAGCATCGTGAACCTTCCCGACCCCGAGGAGTTGCGCCGACGCGCCGAGGAAGCACTGATCAGGTGCGGTGCCGACATCGGTGCTCCCAGCGGTGCACTCGTGGCCCGAAGCCCCATCACCGGAACCGACTTGCGGACGGTCGACACGAGTAGCGCCGACGACGTCGACGCGGCGATCTCCGCGGCACACGAGGCCTTTCTCACGTGGCGCTCGGTTCCGGCACCCCAGCGCGGTGCCATCGTGCGGCGGCTCGGACAGCTACTGACAGAACACAAACGCGAACTGGCGGAACTTGTCACCCTCGAGGCCGGAAAAATTCCCTCCGAGGCGCGGGGCGAGGTGCAGGAGATGATCGACATCTGCGAGTTCGCCGTCGGTCTCTCCCGGCAGCTGTACGGCAGGACGATGGCATCGGAACGTCCGGGGCACCGCTTGATGGAGACCTGGCATCCGCTGGGTGTCGTCGGTGTGATCTCCGCCTTCAACTTCCCTGTCGCGGTGTGGTCCTGGAACACGGCGATAGCGTTGGTGTGCGGGGACACCGTGGTATGGAAGCCCTCGGAGAAGACTCCGCTGACGGCGATCGCCTGCGACGCCCTGCTGGCGCAGGCCGCACACGATGTGGGAGCGCCCACGGGCCTGCACGCACTGGTGCAGGGATCCGTGGACGTCGGCGAGCAACTGGTGGACGACGCCCGGGTCGCCTTGGTCAGTGCCACCGGATCTGTGCGGATGGGCCGCGCCGTCGGACCGCGGGTCGCCGCGCGTTTCGGCAAGAGCCTGCTGGAATTGGGCGGCAACAACGGCGCAGTCGTGGCCCCGTCAGCCGATCTCGACCTCGCTGTGCGCGGCATCGTCTTCTCGGCTGCAGGGACTGCAGGTCAGCGTTGCACATCGCTGCGCCGGTTGATCGTGCACTCCTCCATCGCGGACGAGCTGGTGAACCGGATCTCCGCGGCCTATCGAACATTGACGGTCGGAAACCCCTTCGACGACGGCGTCCTCGTCGGCCCCCTCGTGGACTTGCAGGCATTCGACGCCATGCAGACGGCCCTCGACAAGGCTCGCGCCGACGGCGGGATAGTAATCTGTGGCGGCGAACGTCGCGGGACGGACAGCGCCGCCTACTACGTCTCCCCCGCATTGGTACGCATGCCGGCACAAACATCGGTGGTGCGGGAAGAAACGTTCGCGCCCATCCTCTACGCCCTCACCTACGACACATTCGACCAGGCCATCGCGATGCACAACGAAGTCCCGCAGGGGCTTTCGTCGTCCATCTTCACCACAGACCAGCGTGAGGCCGAACGGTTCCTCGCCGCGGACGGTTCAGACTGCGGCATCGCCAACGTCAACATCGGCACGTCGGGGGCGGAGATCGGCGGGGCGTTCGGCGGAGAGAAGGACACCGGCGGCGGACGGGAATCCGGATCCGATGCCTGGAAGGCCTACATGCGTCGCGCCACGAACACCGTCAACTACTCCGACCAATTGCCGCTCGCGCAGGGTGTCGAGTTCACCTGATCGCGCCGGTGGAGCGGTTACGCTCGGGACGTGAGCAACTGGGCCGAAATGGCGCGAGAGATCGCCGAGAACGTCCTGTTCCCGGTGGCGGACAGCGTCGATGCCGATGGCGAGATCCCCGACAGCCATTTCGAGACTTTGGCCGCCGACGGTTTCTACGGTCTCGCAGCGCCTGACGACGAGAGCGTGACACCGTCCGTCCTGGTCGATGTACTGGAAACCTTGTGCGGCGGGTGCCTCGCGACTGCCTTCACGTGGATGCAGCATCACGGAGTGGTCGCCGGTCTCGCGGCCTCACCCAACACCACCCTGCAGGGACGGTACCTCGACGGGCTCGTCGACGGCACCGTGCGAGCCGGAGTCGCGCTGGCCGGAGCCATTCCGGTACCACCCACGCTGTGGGCGCGCCGGGTCGAGGACGGGTACGTGCTGGACGGCGTCGCACCGTTCGTCACCGGTTGGGGCATCGTCGATCTGCTTCAAGTTTCGGCCCGCGACGAGTTCGACGACACCATCGTGCACGTCATCATTCCCGCCCAACCGCTTCGCGGGCTCACCGCAGCAGACCTACCGCTGATCGCCGCCCGCGGTTCCAACACCGTTCGCCTCACCTTCGACGGCCTCGCAGTGCCAGGCGAACTGGTAAGCGCCGTCGTCTCGCCCGACGACTTCGCGAAGAGCCAACTGTTCGGCTCCTGGATCAACGGGTGCATGGCCATGGGCATCACCCGCCGCGCGATCAGTGAACTCGAAACTCTGGGGGTCGATTCGGATCCGTTCGAGGAGCAAGCTGCCCGGGCACGACTCGACCTCAACGCGGCGCTGGAGGGCAGGGCCGACATCGCCGACGCGCGGGCACGGGCATCCGAACTCGCCGTGCGGACCGCGACGGCGCTCGTCACCGCCAAGGGCAGCTCCGCTCTGATCGCGGGCAATACCGCCGAGCGGTTGGTGCGTGAAGCTACCTTCACCCTGGTCGCCGCCGGACGTCCTGCAATCAAAGCCGCACTGCTGGAACGCCTGAGCCGCGACTGACCGTCCCACTCCGACGTGTCGGTACGTTCGTCTACGGTCTGACGATTGCCCCGCGAAGCCGGGCCCCTCCGACCGAAGCGAGTCAACGTGTTCAGGATCGTCCGCGCAGTGGCAGTGGTGTTGCTCGCGTGCGTCATCGGTGCGTATGCCGCGGCGGCCGCGCAGCCGCCCGACACGGTCGAAGTGCCGTGGCCGTTCGCGCCGGCGTCCGCAGATTCCGACGTCGTCTGACCAAGCTTGGCAGCGGCCACAACTTCGCTACGGCACACCATCATCCCCTTCTCGTGGTGCACGCATTTCACGCCGTGCGTGGTCGATCAACTCGCCGGGATGATGGCGATGATTGATGCGAGGTCTTCGGTCGGGGTCGACGTGCGGCGGCGGAATCCATTCGGTCCTGCCGGGATATCGACCCTCGGCAGTCCTGGTGACCCACCCGGTGGCGCTGTCATCGACCCGAGCGTGGCAGGCATCGCAAGCGAGAGCGAGGCCGTCGATGTCGGTGGTACCGCCTTTCTGCCAGTCCGTGACGTGGTGGACCGCGCACATGCTGGCCGGCGTCGCGCATCCGGGGCGGGTGCATCCGCCGTCGGCGGCGATCAACGCAAGCCGCTGATCCGCACTGGCCAGACGTCGGCGGCGTCCAAGATGCAGGGGACGGCCGTCATGGTCGAACAACACCAAGACCGGGTGGGCCTGCTCGGCCAGCGCCAACGCATCCTCGATCGGTAGAAGGCCCCCGCTGGCTGTGGTGGCAACCCCTCCGATCGCCCTCTCGAGTTGCTCAAGCGTCATGGTGATGATCGTGGTGGCAGGCAGACCCCGGTGCCGGCCGAGAATTCCTGATTCCAGCACGGCTCGAAACATGGCACTGAACGCGTCGTGGTTGCGTTGCGCCGTGGTGCGCGTGTCCCGGGCGGCCGCGGCGGCGAGAACGTCCGAATCCACAGTGGGGTGCTCGGCATCACCGGTGGGCGAGGATGGATCGGCCGGATTGTTCATGCCCGGTCGCGCCCACTTGTCGAGAATCGGATCGAGCAGTGCCCGCGCCGTGGGGTCGAGTTCACCGGAGATTCGCGACATCAGTTCTGTGTCCTGCCGGCCGAGGGTGAGTGCCCGGCGGCGGGTGCGGTCGATGTCGTCGCCGAGATTCCCGTCCGGATTCAGATACGCGACAAGTCGGTGCCCCGCCTGCTCGACGTCCTCGGGTGTCCCGTCACAAGCCACTCGCGCGAGAGTCGATTCCGCGGCCTTGATGTCGTCGGCGTCGACCGCGTGCGGGATCTTGCGCAGAATTCTCGACACGGCTCGGGCATGATCGGCGCCTATGTCGCCGTTCCGCTGCGCGGCCGCGGTATCCGGCAGCGCGGCCGGGAGAGATTCTCCGGTCGAGGTGTGCCACACCCCCAGTTGGCGGGCCGCGCTGACCCGGGCTGATGCGTCGGCCGCGGATATTCGCAGGACGTCGACGAGGAATTTGTGGGGCGAACGTAGCCGAAGGATGCGGGCAGGGACCGTTCCACGCTCTCCACAACCAGCCTGTGCGACACCGCACCGGCGCGGCGAAGGGCGCGTTCCAGGTTCCTGATCGCGTCGACCACCTCGGCGTCCGACAACCCCACCACGTCAGCGCCCAGCAACCCGTCCACCGCAGCGGTGAGCAGCGACAGCTGCCCCGCCACCCGGCTCTCCGCCGACCCCCCAGTCGAACTCATGTGCGAAACCTATCTCATCGCTCCGACACACTTCTCCAGGCGCACTCTCGCCCTCTCGGCCGTTCCGAGCAGACGTGCGGTGTCTGTCGGACCTCCGGTGCACTATGGAACGGTGACCGAAGTCCTCGGCAAGTTCTCTGCCGCCACCAGGGAGTGGTTCGACGGCGCCTTCCCCGCGCCGACGAACGCGCAGCTCGGCGCCTGGGAGTCGATCGCCAGCCGCGCCAACACGCTGGTGGTCGCACCTACGGGGTCGGGCAAGACCCTCTCGGCCTTCCTGTGGTCCCTCGACCAGCTCGCGGCGACGGGCGAGAAGAACCGGTCCACCAAGGTTCTGTACATCTCACCGCTGAAGGCACTCGGCGTGGACGTGGAACGCAATTTGCGAGCCCCACTGGTCGGCATTACCCAGACAGCGAAACGGCTCGGCCTGACTCCGCCCGAGATCTCGGTCGGTGTCCGCTCGGGCGACACCCCGCCCGCCGACCGCCGCGCGCTGATCAAGAATCCGCCGGACATACTCATCACCACCCCCGAGTCGCTGTTCCTCATGCTCACCTCGTCGGCGCGGGAGACGCTGACCCGGGTCGATACGGTGATCGTCGACGAAGTGCACGCTGTCGCAGGAACCAAGCGTGGGGCGCACCTGGCACTGTCGCTCGAGCGACTCGACCGGCTCGTCGACACCCCAGCGCAGCGCATCGGACTGTCGGCGACGGTGCGCCCGCACGAAGAAGTCGCACGCTTCCTCTCCGGTTCGGCGCCGATTCGGATCGTCGCTCCGCCGTCACCGAAGACGTTCGACCTGACCGTTCAGGTTCCCGTCGAGGACATGACGGAGCTGGGTCTCGCCGAGCCTGCCGAGGGCTCGGCATCGTCGACTCCCCAGGCCGGGTCGATCTGGCCACACGTCGAGGAACAGATCGTGGATCTCGTCCTCGCACACCGATCGTCCATCGTGTTCGCCAACTCGCGGCGACTCGCGGAGCGACTTACCGCACGACTCAACGAAATCTATTCCGAGCGTAGTGGCACCGACGTCGACAGGAACCCGAAGCCCGCCTCGCAGATCGGCGCCCCTTCCGAGGTCAACTTCGGCGCCGACCCTCTGCTCGCGAGGGCTCACCACGGTTCGGTCAGCAAGGATCAACGAGCCCTCATCGAGGACGACCTCAAATCCGGACGGCTCCGCTGTGTCGTCGCGACGAGCAGCCTCGAACTCGGAATCGATATGGGGGCAGTGGATCTCGTGGTCCAGGTGGAGGCTCCGCCCTCGGTGGCGAGCGGCCTGCAACGTGTGGGCCGCGCCGGACACCAGGTCGGGGAGATCTCCCGCGGCGTCGTGTTCCCCAAGCACCGCACCGACCTGATTCACTGCGCCGTCACCGTCGAACGCATGGTGACCGGCAAAATCGAAGCACTCGCGGTGCCGGCCAACCCACTCGACATCCTCGCTCAACACACCGTTGCGGCCACCGCACTCGAACCGCTCGACGTCGACGACTGGTTCGAGACGGTCCGCCGCAGTGGATCCTTCGCCTCTTTGCCGCGCTCGGCTTACGAGTCCACGCTCGACCTGCTGGCAGGGCTGTATCCTTCCGACGAGTTCGCGGAACTGCGCCCCCGGCTCGTCTGGGATCGCGAAGCCAACACACTGACGGGTCGTCCCGGCGCGCAACGTCTCGCGGTCACCTCGGGGGGTGCCATCCCCGATCGCGGACTGTTCACCGTCTACATGGTGGGCGAAAAAGCTTCTCGGGTCGGCGAACTCGACGAGGAGATGGTGTACGAGTCTCGGGTCGGGGACGTCTTCGCGCTCGGTGCCACCAGCTGGCGGATCGAGGACATCACCTTCGATCGGGTACTGGTCAGCCCGGCGTACGGTCAGCCCGGCCGTCTCCCCTTCTGGCACGGTGACGGCCTCGGCCGACCGGCGGAACTCGGTGAGGCGCTCGGACAGTTCCTCCGGGAGATTTCGCTCGGCCACGAAACGGAGGTGAAGGAACGGTGCCTCACAGGAGGTCTTGACGACAATGCCACGAACAATCTAGTTCAGCTGGTCAACGAACAGAAGACCGCCACCGGTCAGGTTCCCACTGATCGCACCCTGGTGGTCGAGCGATTTCGCGACGAGCTCGGCGACTGGCGTCTGATCCTGCACTCACCTTATGGACAGCGTGTGCACGCACCGTGGGCTCTGGCTGTCAGTGCTCGGCTCAGCGAGCGCCACGGTCTCGACTCCAACGCGACCGCATCGGACGACGGCATCATCGTCCGCCTTCCCGACACGGAGGACACACCGCCCGGGGCAGACCTCTTCGCCTTCGATACCGACGAGATCGAGGACATCGTCACGGAACAGGTGGGCGGGTCTGCGTTGTTTGCCTCGCGGTTCCGTGAATGTGCCGCTCGCGCTTTGCTGTTGCCGCGCCGCAATCCTGGAAAACGGGCGCCGCTGTGGCAGCAGCGTCAACGTTCGGCGCAGCTCCTCGACGTCGCCCGCAAGTATCCGACGTTTCCGATTCTGCTCGAGACCGTGCGCGAATGTCTGCAGGATGTGTACGACCTTCCGGCGCTGAAGGATCTGTTCCGCCGGATGGCGCGGCGGCAGATCCGCATCGTCGAGGTCGAGACACAGTCACCGTCACCCTTCGCCGGCGCGTTGCTGTTCAACTATGTCGGTGAATTCATGTACGAGGGCGACAGCCCGCTGGCCGAACGCCGGGCCGCCGCCCTCTCCCTCGATTCTGCCCTACTCGCAGAACTGCTCGGCCGTGTCGAGCTGCGCGAACTTCTCGACGCCGATGTCATCACGCAAGCGGAGCTGGAATTGCAACGCCTTCTCCCGGACCGCAAGGCGAAAGACCTCGAAGGCGCGGCCGACCTGCTCCGCATTCTCGGCCCCCTCACCACGGAGGAGGTCACCGCACGCTCGACGCAGGATCCCACACCGTGGCTGGACGAGCTGGTTCGCGCCAAGCGTGCGCTCGCCGTCTCCTTCGCCGGTGCCCGCTGGTGGACGGCGATCGAGGACGCCGCGCGCCTGCGAGACGGACTGGGTGTTCCGTTGCCCATCGGTACGCCGGCCGCATTCATCGAACCCGTCGACGACCCACTCGGTGACCTGCTCAGCCGGTACGCGCGCACCCACGGACCATTCTCGCTCGGTGACGCAGCCGGGCGCTTCGGCATCGGGTCCGCTGTCGCCCGCGACGTTCTGCAACGACTCGCCTCGGAAAAGCGGGTCATGGAAGGGGAATTCCGCCCCGGTGCCTCCGGTAGTGAGTGGTGCGATTCGGAGGTCCTCCGTCGCCTCCGCAGGCGTTCACTCGCTGCGGCCCGCCAGGAAGTGGAGCCCGTCAGCACTGCCACCCTGGGCCGCTTCCTCCCGAGTTGGCAACATGTCGGCGGCACTCTGCGCGGAATCGACGGAGTCGCCACGGTTGTGGAACAGCTTGCCGGCGTGCCGGTTCCCGCGTCGGCGCTCGAGTCGCTGATCCTGCCGTCCCGTGTCGCCGACTACTCCCCCGCCATGCTCGACGAACTGACCTCCACCGGAGAGGTGTTGTGGTCGGGCGCGGGAAACATTTCGGGAAAGGACGGGTGGGTGTGTCTTCACCCGGCCGACACCGCCCCCCTGACGCTGACGACCCCCGCCGAGTCGGATCTGTCCGACCTGCAACGTCGGATCCTGGACACGCTGTCCGGCGGCGGTGCGTACTTCTTCCGTCAGCTCGCCGACACGCTGGAGATGTCCGAGGACAGTGCATTGGCCACTGCTCTGTGGGATCTCGTGTGGCTCGGGCACATCGGCAACGACACCCTCGCCCCGTTGCGTGCTCTCCTCTCGGACACGTCGAGAACCACCACCAGCCACCGTTCGCCGCGGCGCCCACCGCGCGCCCGTGCGTACCGCAGCCTCGCGACCCCGGTTCGCACGGCGCCGCCCACCGTCGGCGGCCGGTGGTCGATTCTTCCGGGCGCCGAGACGGATGCCACCCTGCGTGCCAGCGCTACTGCCGAACTTCTCCTCGAACGCTACGGCGTGGTGACACGCGGATCCGTGACGACCGAGAACGTTCCGGGTGGATTTGCTCTGATGTACAAGGTGCTCGGCACCTTCGAGGACAACGGGCGGTGCCGCCGTGGGCACTTCGTCGAGTCGCTCGGCGGCGCACAATTCTCCACTCCCCATGTCGTGGACCGGTTGCGAAGTTACGGTGATTCGCTGGAGGGCCGGCACACGTCGCTGCCCGCCGTGACACTCGCCGCCAGCGACCCCGCCAACCCGTACGGTGCGGCGCTGCCATGGCCGAAGCGCGGCGACGACGCACCAGGTCATCGCCCCGGGCGCAAGGCAGGCGGCCTTGTGGTCCTGGTCGAGGGCGAGTTGATCCTGTTCGTAGAACGCGGCGGGCGAACAGTTCTGACGTTCACCGACGATCCCGGTGTACTACGCACTGCGGCGTCTGCTCTCGCCGGAGTGGTCAAACGTGGGGGAATCGACCGAATCGTCGTGGAGAAGGTCGACGGCGAGACCATCCATGGCAGCGATTTCGCGCCGATTCTCACCGAGGCGGGGTTCGCGCCGACGCCCCGCGGCTTCCGGTTGCGAGCCTGACATGCCCGAAGGCGACACCGTCTGGCGCACGGCCAACTCGCTGCGTGACGCACTCGAGGGTCACGTACTGACCACGTGTGATGTGCGGGTTCCGCGGTACGCCACCGTGGACCTGTCCGGGTTGAAGGTCGACGAAGTCGTCAGCCGTGGCAAACATCTCCTCATCCGGGTCGGTGGGTACTCGATCCACACCCATCTGAAGATGGAAGGTGCGTGGCATATCTACCGGGCGGACGCACGGTGGCGTCGCCCAGCCCATCAAGCCCGTATCGTGCTGGCCACCGAAGAACGTGTCGCTGTGGGCTTCTCCCTCGGCATCACCGAGATACTCGACCGGAGTGCGGAAGCCGCCGCGGTCGGTCACCTCGGGCCCGACCTTCTCGGGCCGGATTGGGATGCAGACACGGCCGTCCGCAATCTCCGGGCTGCCGGTGATCAACCTATCGGTGTTGCCCTCGTCGATCAGCGCAACCTCGCGGGTCTCGGCAATGTCTACCGAAACGAGGTGTGCTTCCTCCGTGGCGTCGATCCCTACACTCCCGCGCGCGAGGTGACAAACCTGCCGGCCATGGTCGCGCTTGCCCATCGCATGATCCACGCAGACAAGAACAATCCGGTCCGGCACCGTCCGTGGGTGTACGGCCGCGCGGGCAAGCGTTGCCGCCGGTGCGGAACGGTGATCCGAAGCCGGGAACTCGGGCAGCAGGACATCTTTTTCTGCACCTACTGCCAGCCACCGTTCGACCGCTAGCGCAACACCGTGGTCGGCGGTCCGAGCGGTGGAGGCTTGCGCGTCACTCGGCGGCCGAACAGCCAGGCGGTGACGTCCGGTATCCACAGCACTGCCGCGGTCGCCAACGTCAGTAGGTAGGTCGGTGCGACCACCGGAAGGAGTATGCATCCGAGCAGTGCCACGGGAAAGTCCCTGCGCCACAGGAGTGAGAGGACACACGGAAGTGTGAGAAGGCCGACCGCTGCTGGGTAGTGGGAGGTGGTGATCGCCCACGGCACTCCCAACACCCAGCACACCATTCCGAGGATGTGATGGGCGATCAGCAGGAACCTCGTGTACGTGGTGAAAGTCCAGATCCGCCCGACCTCTACCCCGACCCAGAAGATCCGGCTGCGAAACGGTCCGACGCCCTCGTCGAGCAGCGCAGTCCGGAACAACTCGTCGGCCCGGCGGCGTAGCGCCATGCCGGATTTTCCGTGAGCTTCCGCATGGTGACACAGATCGTCGTGCATGATCGCGGGAAGCAGCTGGCGGCCGTACGGAGCGAGCAGCCCCCGGAGCGGCGCGGGCACGGAGGCGAGGTCGGTCCGGAGTACACACTGCTCCGGCGCGCAACCGGGCACCGTCTCACCGTGGACGTACACGAAGTGGTCGGTGAGCTGAAAGTATTTGTGGTCGAGCACCCGAAGGGACGGCTGTGGACGAGCCGGATCGTCCGCTGATACCTGAAACGGCATGCTCACCTCATTCGTGGCCGGACCGGTTGGCCTCCATCACCAGAGTGACGCAATGGGCGACGAATTGCTCGCGCGACGCGGCAACGGTTCCGTCGAGATATCCGATGAACAACGTCGTAAGCGCGCCGACGACGCCGATCGCGACGAGCTGCTTCTCCACCTCGTCGTCCACGGCCGAGAGTTGGTCGTGGACGAGCGCTACGAACCCGGGCATGAGGTCCATTCCCCGCCGGCTCAGCGCGGGTTCGGACAGCGGCGCGAGCAGCAGTACCCGGCCCCTCTCGGGGTTGTCGACCATCAGCTCGACGAACGCTTCGACGGCGGCCTCGGCTCGCGCCCGCGCGGTGTGGGTCGACGACACCGCGCCCAGAAGCACCGCCTGCGCCTCGTCGCCGACCGCGGCGTAGACGGATCGGACGAACTCGTCGCGGTCGGCAAACGACTCGTAGAAGTAGCGCTCGGTCAACGAGGCCGCACGGCAGACGGCCCGGACGTTGACTGCAGGCCCTGCAGGGGCGCCCAGGAGCGTGATTCCTGCCCGCAGGAGCGCCGTTCGCCGGGCCTCGCGACGGTCTTCCAGCGTCACGCTTCCAGTTCCCACTGTTGACTACGCACGTTGTCAGATCCTAGTCTGACAACGTGCGTAGTCAATCGATGTCGAACAGCGCGTCCGTGCAGGACACCGCGCCCACACCGCTTGGACCCGACTCCCTGACCTGGAGGTACTTCGGCGACTGGCGCGGAATGTTGCAAGGCGTCTGGGCCGGCTCGATGCAGAACATGCATCCGGGCCTCGGCGCTGGAGTCGAAGAGCATTCCGAGTTCTTCGACGAGCGGTGGGAACGCTTGTATCGCTCGCTCTATCCGATCGGCGGCGTGGTGTTCGACGGTGAACGCGCCCAGCACACGGCCGAGCAGGTCCGGGGTTACCACAACACCATCAAGGGCGTCGACAAGCACGGGCGGAAGTATCACGCGCTCGATCCCGACACGTTCTATTGGGCGCACGCCACCTTCTTCATGGGCACGATCCTCACGGGCGACAATTTCATGGGCGGCCTCACCGACGAGCAGAAGCGGCAACTGTTCACCGAACACATCCAGTGGTACCGCCTGTACGGAATGAGCATGCGTCCGGTCCCGGAGACCTGGGAAGCGTTCCAGGAGTACTGGGACCACATGTGCCGCAACGTCCTCGAAGACAACAAAGCCACCCGTGACGTGCTCGATCTGTCCGGCCTGGGCGTCCCACCGTTTCTGAGATGGCTACCCGACCGAGTATGGGCCCTCGCGCGCATCCCAGTCGCCAAGGGCTTCGTCTGGCTGACGGTGGGAATGTACGACGAAGCGGTACGAGAGCGACTCGGGTACCGCTGGACGGCGCGCGACGAACGCCTGCACACCCTGGTAGGCCGGACGGTGAATGCCCTGTTCCGCCTCGTCCCGTGGCGCTACCGTTACCATCCTCGCGCCCGCGCCGGGTGGGACCGTGAGACGGGGCGCACCCGCCGGGACGCCCCGCTGGTGCATACGCCGCCGCGGAACCTCCCGCCCCTCGGGCGTCGCGACGACCCGAAGCACTACAGCCCGCGGGTGTGATTCCCAGGGAGAACACAGGCAAATCGTGACATGCTCGAAGGATGGAGTGGGACCTTCCGAGGCTCTTGAATCGCCCGCCGCTGATGAGCGAGAAAACGCTGTCGCCCGACCATGCGGCAAGCCGCATCAGCGCGTATATCTACGGCAACATTCTTGTGCTCGCCGCGCTCATTCCCGTTACCAAATCCCAGGAGACCCTGGGCATTGCCATCGTGGTGGGCGCCGCTCTGTCCACGTTCCTCGCCCACGCTTTTGCCGAGTCCGTGGGCCAGACACTCCGGCTCGGCAGATCGCTGTCCAGAACCGAAAGAGTTCGGGAATTGCGGGACGGTCTCCCTATCCTGACCTCCGCGGTGGTGCCCACCGTGATCCTCGGCACAGCTTATGTGGGTTGGCTCGAGCCGCGAACGGCGCAACTGACCGCGGAGATCGTGATGATCGTCCGCATCGGCTCGATCAGCTACGTGATCAGCCGGCTGCGGCGCGAAGAGGTCACCCACATGACGCACTGGGCGGCGATCGGCCTAGCGTTCGTTGCCGCAGTGATCGTGGTGGTCAAGGTACTTCTGACACACTGACGGGCGGTTCGAGCAATTCGACGCGAGATTCGGGTGCCGCCGCCCGCAACGCGTCCGCGGAGAGGTCGTCCGGCTGCGCTTGGGACTGCACCTCCGCCTCCACACGCGCACGGTAGGTCTTCAGTTCGCGGTCGATCATGTCGGCGTCCCACCCGAGGACGGGGGCCACCAGCTGTGCGACCTGCTCGGCGCAGTTCACACCACGATGCGAGTATTCGATCCCGATACGCGTCCTTCTGGTCAGGATGTCGTCGAGGTGCAGCGCGCCCTCCGCCGCAGCGGCATAGACGGCCTCGACCTGAAGGTAGGCCGGTGCGTCGGTAATGGGCTGCAGCAGTTCGGGTTTACCCTCCGCCAGATCGAGCACTTCACCGATCAGCGAACCGTACCGATCGAGGAGATGCTTGACGCGGTAGGGGTGAAGTCCGTACAGCTGACCCAGGTGCACGGTCTGGTTGACCAGCGCGTAGTAGCCGTCCGCACCTGCCAGCGGCACCTTCTCGGTAATCGAGGGCGCGACCCTGGCTGGAATGTCATCGGCAGCCAGATCCACCGCGTCCTCGGCCATCACCCGGTACGTGGTGTATTTGCCGCCCGCGATCGCGACCAATCCGGGCGCCACGCGCGCGACTGCATGCTCGCGCGACAGCTTGGAGGTCTCGTCGCTTTCCCCCGCGAGGAGGGGGCGCAAACCTGCGTAGACACCGTCGATGTCCTCGTGCGTGAGGGCCGTCACCAGGACCTTGTTGACGTGCCCCAGAATGTAATCGATATCGGCTTTGGTAGCTGCCGGATGGGCGAGGTCGAGATTCCAGTCCGTGTCGGTGGTTCCGATGATCCAGTGGCTGCCCCACGGAATCACGAACAGCACCGACTTCTCGGTCCGCAGGATGATGGCGGCATCGCTCACGATGCGATCCCGCGGTACCACGATGTGCACACCCTTGGAGGCGCGGACACGGAATCGGCCGCGCTGTCGGGAAAGCGCCTGTATCTCGTCCGTCCAGACACCGGTCGCGTTGATGACGACGTGCGCCTGCACCTCCGCGGTTCGTCCGTCTTCACAGTCACGGATCCGAACGCCGGACACGCGATCCGCTTCCCGCAGGAAACCCACGACCTGAGTGGACGTGCGTACCACCGCGCCGTAGTGGGCAGCGGTTCGGGCGACGGTCATGGTGTGGCGCGCGTCGTCCACGACGGTGTCGTAATACTGGATGCCGCCGGTCAGCGAGTTCCGCTTGAGTCCCGGTGCCATCCGCAAGGCACCTGCCCGGGTGAGGTGTTTCTGCGCAGGCACCGATTTGGCCCCGCCCATCCGGTCGTAGAGGAAGATCCCCGCCGCCATGTAGGGGCGTTCCCATACTCGATGGGTGATGGGAAACAGGAACTTGAGCGGCTTCACGAGATGGGGAGCCAGCGTCGTCAGCGACAATTCACGTTCCCGCAGGGCCTCCCGCACCAGCCCGAACTCGAGCTGTTCGAGATAGCGCAACCCGCCGTGGAACATCTTCGACGAGCGGCTCGACGTTCCGGACGCATAGTCCCGCGCCTCGACCAGGGCGACCTTGAGTCCGCGGGTGGCTGCGTCGAGGGCCGCACCGGCTCCGACGACACCGCCGCCGATCACGACGACGTCGAACTGTTCGGTCTGCAGCTTCTCCCACGCAGCGTCGCGCTGCCCGGGACCGAGGAACTGCACACCTGGCGAACTACTCAACTCGGGCTCCTGTGAGATGACGACGGATTGATGCCCAGGCTAGTAGCTTCATGCGTGTGATTCAGTACATCGCTGCGATAGACCAGGGCACCACCTCGAGCCGCTGCATGATCTTCGATCACGACGGAGCGGTGGTCAGCGTCGCTCAGAAGGAACACCAGCAGATCCTTCCCCGTGCCGGTTGGGTGGAGCACGACCCGAAAGAGCTGTGGATCAATACGCGCGAAGTGGTGGCATCCGCCCTTGCGAAGGCGGATCTCACCAAACGTGACATCGCCGCCATCGGTATCACCAATCAGCGCGAGACTGCGGTGGTGTGGGACCGGAACACCGGAGAACCGGTGTACAACGCCATCGTCTGGCAGGACACCCGGACCGACGAGCTGTGCATCCGGCTCGGCGGCGACGAGGGGCCCGGGCGTTATCAGAAGCGTACGGGTCTGCCGCTGTCGACGTATTTTGCAGGACCCAAGGTGCGGTGGATCCTCGACAACGTCGACGGCGCCCGTGCGCGAGCAGATGCCGGCGAACTGTGTTTCGGCACCATCGACAGCTGGATTCTGTGGCATATCACGGAGGGCACGCACGTGACGGATGTCACCAACGCCTCGCGTACGTTGCTGATGAATCTGGAGACGCTCGACTGGGATCCGGACATCTGCGCCGACTTCGAGATCCCACTGTCGATGCTTCCCGAAATACGCAGTTCCTCCGAGATCTACGGCGTGGGCCGTCCCCACGGCACCCTTCCCGGAGTACCGGTCGCAGGGATCCTCGGTGATCAGCAGGCCGCGACATTCGGGCAGGCCTGCCTGTCCGAGGGGGAAGCGAAGAACACGTACGGGACGGGGAACTTCTTACTCCTCAACACGGGGACCACCCCCGTGCACAGTAAGCACGGCCTCTTGACCACGCTGTGCTACAAGATCGGGAACGCTCCTGCCGTGTACGCGCTCGAGGGGTCGGTGGCGGTCACCGGTTCACTGATCCAATGGCTGCGGGACAACCTGGGGATCATCTCGTCGGCCGAAGACATCGAGCCGCTGGCGAATTCGGTCGACGACAACGGAGGTGCCTATGTCGTCCCGGCGTTCTCCGGGTTGTTCGCACCTCGGTGGCGACCGGACGCGCGCGGTGTGATCGCAGGCCTCACCCGTTTCGTGAACAAGGGTCACCTCGCCAGGGCGGCTCTCGAAGCCACCGCCTATCAGACCCGGGAAGTGATTGAGGCCATGCGTGCCGACTCCGGAGTCGAGCTCGCCTCACTCAAGGTGGACGGCGGCATGGTCGTCAACGAAACACTGATGCAGTTCCAGGCCGACATCCTGGGAGTTCCGGTCATCCGCCCCGTCGTCAGCGAGACCACCGCGCTGGGCGCCGCCTACGCCGCGGGACTGGCCGTCGGCTTCTGGTCCGGTGAACAGGATATTCGCGACAACTGGGCCATGGACAAGCGGTGGGAACCCGGGATGGACGAAGCGGAGTCCACCAGGCTGTTCGCCGAGTGGAACAAAGCCGTCGAGCGCACCTACGACTGGGCGTGAGCCAGGTAGGCGCTGCCGAGTCTCTCGCAGGCACCTGCCAGAACTTCCTCCGGGCAGGTGGCGAAGCACAGTCGTAGTGCGGCGCCGAGATCTGCACCGACACCGAACGCCGACCCGGGGACGAACGCCACCCCGTGCTCGACCGCCGTCGGCAGCAGATCCGCAGTGTCGATGGTGTCGTCGGTGAACTCGACCCAGCAGAACATCCCGCCCTGCACGTCGGACAGCGTCGCAGCATTACCGAAAGTGGTCGTCATCGCGGCGGTCAAGGCTCGGGCCCGGGCACCGTAGCGGGTACGGAGCGTGTCGAGGTGAAGTGCCAGCCACGCCTCGTCCGACAGCATCGCCGCCGTGATCTGGTGAGTGAGCGAGGAGCCGCACAGATCCGCGCCCTGTTTGAGAAGTTCCACCGCCTCGCACACAGCGCGATCACCGTGCAACCAGCCGACCCGCAACGCCGGAGCCAGAATCTTCGAGGCACTGGACAGGCGGATCACCCGGTCCGAGAATGTAGCGACCGGAGGGGGCGGCGTAGCGTCGAAGAACAACTCGCCGTACGGGTCGTCCTCGATGACCCAGAAACCGTACCGGTCGGCTAGCGCCGCCAAGTGCTCCCGCCGATCGGCGGCGAGAACGACGCCACGCGGATTGTGGAAGTTACTCACCGTGTGGACGACAGTGGGGCGCACGCCCGCTTCGAGTAGTTCCTGCAGTGCGGTCGTGTCCATGCCGTCGCGATCGAGCGGCACCGCGCGGACGTCCGCCTGAGCCGCCCGAAATACCTGCAGCGCACCGGTATACGCGGGCTCTTCGACAACCACGATATCGGCCGGGTCGAGTAGAACCTGAGCGAGGAGGCTCAACGCCTGCTGCGATCCGTGGGTGACGACCACCTGGCCCGGGTCCAACGGCCGTCCGATCCGGCGGCCCTCACGGGCAGCGAGCACGTCACGCAATCGGCGCAGGCCCGTGGTTTCACCGTACTGGACCGAGGCAGGATCGGCGAGCGCACACTCCGCTTCCTTCCGAATCCGTTCTCGCGGAATGAATTCGGGGTCAGGGAGACCGCCGGCCAGGCTGACGACGTCCGGGCGGGCGGTAAGGGTGAGGAGGTCACGGATGGCGGAACTGCGCAAGCCGTCCATCCGGCGGGAAAATGTGTGCGGCATATCGACTCCCAGGGGCACATCGAGACAGAGGTCAGGAGAAGAACACCCTGTCCGTCCTGGGTCTGCGGGGCGGTAGAGCGCCGAGGCACGGCCGATGATTGTGGACCGTGCCTCGACTATCCCACCACTGCTGTCAGTATGTGAAATGCATTTCCCAGATATCGGGATCAGTCAAGGTCGTCGTGGCGCATCAGCTGGCGGGCGGCCTCGGTGATCGAGCCGGTGAGCGACGGGTAGACCGAGAACGTCGCTGCCAAGTCGTTGACGGTCAGGTTGTTCTGGACGGCGATCGCGATGGGCAGGATCAGCTCCGACCCGTTGGGCGCCACCACGACGCCACCGATCACCACACCGGTGGCAGGTCGGCAGAAGATCTTCACGAAGCCGCGCCGCAGGCCGGACATTTTTGCCCGCGGATTGGTGTTGAGCGGGAGCATGACGGTGCGGGCCGGCACTTCGCCGTTGTCGATCGCGGCCTGACTGACGCCTACCGTGGCGATTTCGGGCCGGGTGAACACCGCCGAGGCCACCGTCTTCAGCTTGATGGGACTCACGCCCTCGCCCAGAGCGTGGTACATCGCGATGCGACCCTGCATGGCGGCAACCGAGGCCAACGGCAGCAACCCAGTGCAGTCACCCGCAGCGTAGACGCCCGAGACCGGCGTCCGCGACACTCGGTCGACTCGCAGATATCCGCCCTTGTCCAGTTCGATGCCGACCTTCTCGAGTCCGAGGTTCTCGGTGTTGGGAACCGAGCCGACCGTCATCAAGGCGTGACTGCCCTCCACGGTTCGTCCGTCGGCGAGCACGACGACCACACCGTCTTCGGTGCGCTTGACCGCGTCGGCCCGCGCGTGCTTGACGAGGGTGACACCACGTTCGGCCAGAACGTCCTCGAGTACGAGTGCGGCGTCGGCGTCCTCACCGGGGAGCACCCGGTCTCGGCTCGACACCAGCGTTACCTTGACACCCATTTCGGTGTAGGCGGACACGAACTCCGCGCCGGTCACACCGGAACCGACGACGACGAGGTGGGTGGGCAGTTCGTCGAGGTCGTAGAGGTCACGCCAGGTGAGGATGCGCTCACCGTCCGGCTCGGCCCCGGCGATCACCCGAGGACTGGCACCGGTGGCGATGAGGACGACGTCGGCATCGAGCGTCTTCTGCTCGCCGTTCGCGAGGGTGGCGCGGACCTGATGTGATGCCATGCCGAGGCGCGGGTCGGTGAGCTCCGCAGTACCCGAGAGCAGCTCGACACCAACCGTCTGGAGCCTGGTTCGGATGTCGGCGGACTGAGCCTGAGCGAGACTCTTCACCCGGGCGTGGATCTGAGGCAGGGCAATGGTGGCCTGCGCCGGATCGAGAGCGATACCCAGATCGGTGGCGCGTCGCATGTCCGTGCGCACACCCGTCGAGGCGATGAATGTCTTGGAGGGCACACAGTCGTACAGAACGCACGCCCCGCCCACCCCGTCCGAATCGATCAAGGAGACGGCGGCGCCGTGCTGAGCGGCCACCAACGCTGCCTCGTATCCGGCAGGCCCGCCACCAATGATCACGATTCGGGTCATCTGTCCTCCAAATAGACGTGCCGACCAGGGTCTCCGGTCTGCAACTCGAGCATCACAGCGCGTCGTGTCGTGCACTGCCAGGGAACAGATTACTAGTCGCAGATCGGGGCCGTCGCCGCGTAGACCGCGGGCGGCGACTCGGCGCGGGATCGAGCGGTCAGGTCAATGGAGTGCCGCCGGTGACGCCGATGATCTCACCGGTGATGTAGCTCGATTCCTGGGAAGCCAGGAAGACGTACGCGGGCGCCAGCTCCGCCGGTTGCCCCGGGCGGCCCAACGGCACGTCGCCTCCGAACGACTCGAACTTCTCGGTCGGCATGGTCGCCGGAATCAACGGCGTCCAAATCGGCCCCGGGGCAACGGCGTTGACCCGAATGCCCTTCTTCGCGACATCGGCGGCGAGCCCCTTGGTGAAATCGATGATGCCGGCCTTGGTGGTGGCGTAATCCAGCAACTCCGGGGATGGGTTCGCGCCCTGGATCGAGGACGTGTTGATGATGGTCGATCCCGGCTCCATCACCGCGACCGCAGCCTTGCACAACCAGAACATCGCGTAGAGGTTGGTCTTCAGAACACGGTCGAACTGTTCCGTACTGATCTCGGCGATTCCGCCCATCCGCACCATTTGATAGGCAGCGTTGTTCACCAAGATGTCCAGCCCACCGAGTTCGGACACGGCAGTATCGACGAGCGCTCGGCAGTGATCCTCCGACCTGATGTCACCGGGCACCGGCACCGCCTTACGGCCGGCGTCCTCGATGAGCCGAACCGTGTCCCGGGCGTCCGGCTCTTCCGCTTCGAGGTAGCTGATCAGCACGTCGGCACCCTCGCGCGCGAACGCAATTGCGACCGCTCGCCCGATACCAGAATCACCTCCGGTGATGAGAGCCTTCCGCCCTTCCAGCCGCCCGCTCCCCCGGTAGGTCTTCTCACCGTGGTCGGGTGCCGACACCATGTCCGAGGTGAGCCCCGGATGTTCGATCTCGCCCTGCCCTTCGCGGTCCGGCATCGGGTACGCGGTGGTGGGATCCTGTTTCGTGTACTGATCTGTCATTGCTCTCACCCTTTCGCTACGCCGACCAGGTCCCCTCCGATGTACCCAGTTTCACGGATCGAAATCGAGTGAACGACAGGTGAGCTGCGCCTCGCGCGTCTCCCGCGCGGTCGTGCAACTCCTCACGGTTCATGCCTACGCCTTTGCATCCCTGAGCAACCCGGTATGTAGTCTGACCTGCGTGAGTTACTACGCCGCCTATGGGTCCAACATGCATCCGGAGCAGATGCTGCAGCGCTGCCCTCACTCGCCGATGGCGGGAACGGGCTGGTTGCACGGTTGGCGGCTCACATTCAGCGGCGGTGACATCGGCTGGGAAGGCGCGCTCGCCACGGTGGTCGAAGACCCCGATTCCAAGGTCTTCGTGGTGCTGTACGACGTACCGGAGGAGGACGAGGTGAGCCTCGACCGCTGGGAGGGCTCCGAACTCGGGATTCACCGCAAGATCCGGGTACGGGTCGACACCGACGGAGAACCGGTGCTGGCCTGGCTGTATGTGCTCGACGCCTACGAGGGTGGGCTCCCGTCTGCGCGGTACCTCGGTGTCATGGCCGATGCCGCCGAAATCGCCGGGGCACCCGCCGACTACGTGCGCGACCTGCGTACCCGCAACAGCCGCAACGTCGGCCCGGGCACCGAATAGGGCGTCTCGGAGCAGTCAGCCCAGCACGAGGCTGGACAACACCCGCACGCCGACACCGAGCGCCCGCTCGTCCAGATCGAATGTGGGTTGATGGATGTCGAGCTGTTCACCGACGCCCGACCACACGCCCAGCCTGGCCATGGCACCCGGAACTTCCTCGAGATACCAGGAAAAGTCCTCGCCACCACCGGACTGCGGGGTGTCGGCGAGGGCGTCCGCACCCACGGTGCGGATAGCATTCTCGAACATTCGGGTCGACACCTCGTCGTTGACGACGGGCGGCACGCCCCTGCGGTAGTTGAGTTGGTATCGCACTCCCGTGGGCGCCAGCAGTCCGTGCACGATGTCGCGAACGAGCGGCTCGAGCATTTCCCACGTCTCGTGGTCACCGGTCCGCACCGTGCCGGTCATCATGCCGGTCTGCGGAATGGCGTTGGGGGCCCGGCCCGCGCTGACCGCTCCCCACACCATGACGGTGCCTGTACGTGGATCGATTCGCCGGCTCAGCATGCCCGGCAGGCCGGTGACCACGGTGCCGAGCGCGAAGACCAGATCGGTGGTGAGGTGCGGCCGCGACGTGTGACCGCCGGGTGAGTCGAGCACAACCTCGATCGTGTCGGCAGCAGAGGTGATGGCGCCGAGCCGAATTCCGACGCGCCCGGCCGCGAGACGGGGATCGCAGTGCAGCGCGAAGATGCGGGAGACGCCTTCGAGTCGTCCTGCCGCGACCACCTCCAGTGCGCCGCCGGGCATCACCTCTTCGGCGGGCTGGAATATCAGGCGGACACCGACCGGTAGTTCCGGAATCTCGCTGAGGGCCAGGCCTGTCCCGAGCAGGATCGTGGTGTGGGCGTCGTGGCCACACGCGTGGGAGACACCCGGCACTGTCGACGAGTACGTCGCCCCGGTGAGTTCTTGCAGCGGAAGCGCGTCCATGTCGGCGCGCAACGCGATCCGGGGTCCGGTGTCCGGGCCGAGATCACAGGTGAGTCCGGTACCTCCCGGGAGCAGTTCCGGTGAAAGACCCGCGGCAGCAAGCCGGGTCGCCACGAACTCCGTCGTGGCGTACTCGTGCCGCGCCAACTCCGGGTTGGCATGGATGTGCCGACGCCAATGCGAGAGGTCATCGGTGTGAGCACTGATCCATTTGTCGACGGCCGCATTCACCGGCGATCAACTCCTTCCAACAGCCGCACCCGCTGTGTGTCGTCCGTTGCAGCGCGAACTGCCGTACGAGCCAACGCAATTGCCCCGTCTACCACGGCGCGATCCGCCGACTCGGTGATACATGCCGCCGCGAAGCCGGGCTGATGCGTGACAGCACCGCCCGAGTCCAGTCCGATGATCGGATGGATTCCGGGTAGGACGTTCGTGACGTTCCCCATGTCGGTACTGCCCAGCGGACGTGTGCCTTCCCACTCGAGTGGCACCGGTGTCCGTCCCATATCGAGAATCTCTTCCCGGTAGGTCGCGACGAGCCACGGGTCGGGGGTGAGTTCCGTGTACGTCGGGGACACCGTGCGGATCTCATGGGTACATCCGGTTGCGAGTGCGCCTGCAGCGAAACACGCCTCCGCACGCGCGGTCAGTTCGGACAGCGCCCACGCCGTCTCGGCGCGCAGGTAATACAGCATCTCGGCCCGCGCCGGCACGATATTGGGTGCGGTGCCACCGTCCGACACGATCCCGTGAATCTGCTGGCCCGGCGAAAGATGCTGGCGCAGCAGGCCGATACCGACCTGCGCCACAGTCGCGGCATCTGCCGCATTGCGGCCGAACTCGGGCGCGGCCGACGCGTGCGCCTCCCGCCCGGTGAAGGTGATCGCGATGTCCGCGAGCGCCAGCGATGTGGCACCCGTGATGTCGACCGGCCCAGGGTGCACCATCAGGGCGGCTGCCACACCGTCGAAGATGCCCTGCTCGAGCATGGTGATCTTTCCGCCACCACTTTCCTCGGCAGGAGTCCCGATCACTCGCACCGTGATGCCCAGGCGCTCGGCGACCGTCGCGAGGGCAACTCCGGCACCGACCGCCGATGCCGCGATGATGTTGTGCCCGCAGGCGTGGCCGATCTCGGGAAGCGCGTCGTATTCGGCGCAGATGCCGAGCACCAGATCACCGCTGCCGAAGGTCGCGTCGAACGCGGTCGGCAGGCCCGCCACTCCCTGCCGCACCTCGAAACCGCTCCGTTTCAGCAGCTCGGTGACCTTTGCGACACTCCGAAACTCCTCGAACGCCAGTTCCGGTTCCGCGTGGATCGAATGGGACAGCGCAACCAGATCGGTCTCGATGGACCGGACCGCCGCCTCCATATCCGCATTCACGTGCTCATTCTCTCACCCGAAGCTGAAGTTGCTCTTGTCCGTCACCGTGGCGAGGGCGGTGAGGGCTTCCTGATGGATTCCGCGCTTGATGCCGGCCAGATTGTCACCGCGTGTCGCGGTGAGCGCGGATGCCCGGGTCACGGCCGCCGTGAGCACGGAATTCCCGTCCGCAACCTCCTCCACGATGCCCGTGGCGAGCGCATCTGCGCCGCCATAGCGACGGCCCGTCGTCATGGCCTCCACGGCGGTCTGTTTCGGCAAGCGGGTGGTGAGCAGCGCCGACATACCCACGGTGAACGGCATGTTCAGCGTCACTTCCGGCAGGCAGTAGAACCCGCGGTCGGCGCGCATCACCCGGAAATCGTGGGATGTCGCGAGCATGGCGCCCGCGCCGAATGCGTGCCCCTGGACGGCCGCGACCGTGGCCATCGGAAAAGTCAGCAGCCGGGTGTAGAGAGTGTGGACGCGGTCGAGGTACTCCGGGAGCTTGTCGGCGTTGGAGAAAATCCAGGTGGTGTCCAGTCCATTGGTGAAGAACTTGCCCGTTGCGGTCGTGACCAGCGCGGCGGGACCTTCGTGCGACTCGATCTCGTCGAGCGTGGCGTGGGTGGCATCGATCCAGTCCGGGGAGAAGCGGTTCTCGTTGTCCACCTCCCCCTCGTTCCCGAGGTACAGGATGAATACGTCACCGTCGCGATCGACATAAGGCATGAGTGGAAGACTATCGCCTCATGGGAACGCCAGACGCCGCGGCTGCCGCGCTCGCCGAGTACACCGACTGTGCCGAACACCCGATTGCCGTCGTCCTCGGATCGGGGTGGAACGCCGCCGCCGACCGGTTCGGGGAACCGTTCGCCACCGTGCCGATGGCCGAACTACCAGGCTTCACGCCGCCGTCGGCGCTCGGGCACGCAGGGACGATCCGATCCGTCGACGTGGGCGGGCGGCGGGTACTTCTTCTCCTCGGACGTACGCACGCCTACGAAGGTCATCCGCTGGACTCCGTCGTGCATCCCGTGCGGACTGCCGTCGCCGCGGGCGCGCGCACCGTCATCCTCACCAACGCCGCCGGCGGAATCCGGAGCGAGTACGCGGTCGGGCAGCCCGTCCTCGTCAGCGACCACCTCAATCTCACCGGACGTTCGCCCCTCGTCGGCGCGGAGTTCGTCGATCTCGTCGACGCCTACGACCCCGAATTGCGGGCACTCGCCCGCGACATCGACCCGAGCCTTGCCGAAGGGGTCTATGCCGGGCTGCCCGGACCGCATTACGAGACCCCGGCCGAAATTCGGATGCTGCGCACGCTCGGCGCCGATTTGGTCGGTATGTCCACCGTGCACGAGACGATCGCGGCGCGTGCCCTCGGTGCCCGGGTCCTCGGAATCTCACTGGTCACCAATTTTGCTGCCGGGATTACCGGTGAACACCTCGATCACGAAGACGTGCTCGCCGCGGGCCGCGCGTCCGCTGACCGCATGGGCGGGCTTCTGCGCAAACTGGTGGAGCGCCTGTGAGCGACGTCGTCACCCGGTGGATCGCCGAGGACCCCGAGCCACAGTCGCGCGCCGAACTCGCCTCGCTGTCCGCCGACGAACTCGCTGACCGCTTCTCCGCGCCGCTGAGCTTCGGCACCGCCGGCCTGCGCGGGCCGGTCCGGGCGGGGCCCAACGGCATGAACGTCGCGGTGGTGGTCCGCACCACTGCCGGCCTCAGCGCCTGGTTGAAGGACCGGTGCCTGGGCGGTTCCACCGTCGTGGTCGGCCGTGATGCGCGGCACGGGTCCGAGAAGTTCGCCCTGGCCGCGGCGGAGGTACTGGCCGGTGCCGGTTTCTCCGTTGTCTTGCTGCCGCGTCCGCTCCCCACGCCGATCGTCGCGTTCGCGGTACGCCGGCTCCGCGCGGCGGCCGGAGTGCAGATCACCGCGTCGCACAACCCGGCATCCGACAACGGCTACAAGGTGTACCTCGACGGCGGCGCACAGTTGATCTCGCCGTCGGACCGGGAGATCGAGGCCGCCATTGCCGCGGTGGGGCCGGCACACCTCGTCCCGCGCAGCCCGGTGATCCCGGCGTCCGACGAACTCGTGCAGTCGTATCTTGCGCGGGTCGCCTCCCTTCCGAGGGGAACGTCGCGCACGGTGCGCATCGCACTCACCGCGATGCACGGCGTCGGCGGCGAGACAGCGGTGGCGGCCCTAGGGGCTGCCGGGTTCACCGATATCCACACCGTCGCTTCCCAATTCCACCCTGACCCCGACTTCCCGACTGTCGAGTTCCCGAATCCGGAGGAACCCGGAGCGTCGGACGAGCTTCTCGCACTCGCCGATCGGGTCGACGCCGACCTCGCACTCGCCCTCGATCCCGATGCGGATCGTCTCGCCGTGGGTGTGCCGGGACCGGACGGCTGGCGCATGTTGCGTGGCGACGAGACCGGGGTCCTGCTCGCCGACCACGTCCTCGCGTGCGCACCGCCCGACCCGCTCGTCGCCACGACGATCGTGTCCTCGGACCTGCTCGAGAAGCTGGCGTCGGCGCGCGGTGCGCGAAGTGCGCGGACGCTCACTGGTTTCAAATGGCTCGTCCGCGCAGGGCACGGGCTCGTGTACGCCTACGAGGAAGCGATCGGCCATTGCGTCGACCCGGAGGTGGTGCGCGACAAGGACGGAATCTCCGCCGCCGTCGTCGCCGCCGACCTCGCCGCTACCCTGCGCAGCGAGGGCTCGACCCTGCTGGACCGCCTGGACGATTACGCGCTCGAATTCGGTCTGCACGCCGGCGACCAGGTGTCCCGTCGAGTCGCAGACATCAGCGAGATCGGGGCCATGATGCAGCGCCTGCGGGCGAACATGCCGACGGAGTTGGCCGGCGAGCCGGTGCGGGCAACCGACCTGGCGGAGCTGCGCGGCCCATCCCGCACCGACGCCGTCGTCCTCACCGGTTCCTCCGTCCGGGTGGTGGTCCGGCCCTCCGGAACGGAACCGAAGCTCAAGTGCTACCTGGAGGTCGTGGTCGGGGCACCGGACCGGGAGGGGCTCGGCGCTGCCCGCGCCACGGCACGCGAGCGGCTGACCGTTCTACGCCACTTCGCCCACGCTCTCTGAGTCAGCGGGGGCCGAACTGACGGTCACCGGCGTCCCCCAGGCCTGGCACGATGAAGGCGTCCTCGTTCAGCCCCTCGTCGACGGCAGCGGTGACGAGCCTGACCGGATGTCCCGACTCTTGCAGCGCCGCAACACCTTCGGGCGCCGCCACGACACAGACTGCGGTGACGTCGGTGGCCCCACGGGCAACAAGTAGATCGATGGTGTAAATCATCGACCCACCCGTCGCCAGCATGGGGTCGAGAACGAAGACCGGCATCCCGGAGAGGTCCTCCGGCAGCGACTCCAGGTACGGAACCGGCCGGTGCGTCTCCTCGTCGCGGGCCATCCCCACGAAACCGACCCGGGCCTGTGGGATCAAGGAACTGGCCTGCTCGACCATGCCCAGTCCGGCACGCAGCACGGGAACCAGGAGAGGTGGCTGTGCGAGCCGCACCCCGTCCGCGACCGCGACCGGAGTTACCACGTCGAACGTTGCGACGGGAGCCTCACGCATCGCCTCGTACACCAACATGTGCGTGAGCCTTCTCAACGCGCCGCGGAAGATGGCATTGTCGCTGCGCGCGTCGCGCATGGTTGTCAGGAGGACCG
Organism: Rhodococcus sp. MSC1_016; assembly: GCF_023667485.2. Taxonomy (NCBI): domain Bacteria; kingdom Bacillati; phylum Actinomycetota; class Actinomycetes; order Mycobacteriales; family Nocardiaceae; genus Rhodococcus; species Rhodococcus sp. MSC1_016. Next base: position 1,314,140 of record NZ_JAMOZI020000001.1, on the reverse strand, counting down.
CTGCGAGCGGATGGTCGACCACGTGCGTGTTCATGCTCGAAGAATAAGGGGATCAAGCGGGGATTCCCTCGGGATCGACTTCGCCGGGCCACACGGGTCCGTCGACATGGGTATTCGGATTACCCGTGCAGCACGTCTCGGGTGTCAATGGGGGGTGGAACCGTATCGATGTCGACGGCGTCCAATAAGGTGACCGGTATCAAATCCGACTGGGGGGATTGACGATGAACGACTTGAGGGCGGATACCGCGAGTATCGCCACGTTCGCGGCCACGGCCGCGACCATGGGGGCGGAGATGCAGGCGGCCGGGCTGGCCGCTGCAGCGGCGGGCCCGCTGCTGCTGGGACCGGTGTTCGGCGTGATCGGCGCAGACTTCGTCGCCGCCTTCGCCACGGCGCACGCCGCGCACCTGGCGTCGATCGAGAAGCTAGCGGGTGTTCTCGGCGGGATCAGCACGACCGCGCTGGCCAACGCCGCCAACTACGACAGCACCGACATGGCCACGACGGCTGCGCTCGCCGCCGATGCTGTCGGGCTGGGGGCCTGATCATGATCCCCATCGATCTGCTCGCCCGCCCAATGCTCGATCTCCTCGGCGCCTTCGGCAGCGGTGTCCTCCCCGCGGGCGGTCCGGCTGACGCTCTCCGTACATCCTCGGTCGCCATCGACGCCGTGCACGACACCGGGCGAACCGGGATCAGCGCCGTCTACGGAGACTGGGAAGGCCGAGGCGGTACGGGCGCGATCGTGAAGACCGAAGAGGCGCAACGATCCACGGTCGCCGTCGCCGATCGCGGCAACGACATGGCTGCCGTCGTGGCCGAGGCGTCCGAGATCGTGCGGGCAGGAATGGCGCAATTGCAGGAGATCCTGCAGTCGTTCCTCTCCCTCGCGATCGCGGCCGGACCGGCGCTCGCCACCCCTCCGGGACAAGCCATGATCATCGCTGCCGCGATCGACCATCTCGGGAGAGCGACCACCGTCGTCGCCGCGGTACGGACCCAACTGAGTGAGCAGACCGCGCGAATGGTGGAGCTCACCCCTGCCGAGGACACACCGACCGCGCCCGCCGCAACCGCGCCCGCGAGCACGTCCACCGCGAGCACGTCCGCCGCCAGCACCGTGCCCGCGTCCGCAACGCCGGTGTCCCCCGCGGGCGCCGACCCGATGAGTCGCGCGGCGTCCGGATTCGCGAGTTCGTCGAGCGCGCCGTCGATGTCCGGATTGATGAGTCCGGTGTCGAACATCGCCTCTTCGGGTGGCCGGGGCGCGAGCGGGAGCCGATCGGATTCCCTCATGGGCAATTCCGGAGTTACCGGCCGCGGCGCCGCCACTTCCGACGCCACGCACAGCGGTGAGGGCGTCGAGGTTGTTCTCCCGGACGGCAGCACTGCCCTGGCACCCAACAAGGAAGCCGCCGACGCCGTCCGCAATGCGCTGTCACAACAGGGTGTCCCGTATGTCTGGGGTGGCACCGCTCCCGGCGAGGGCCTCGACTGCAGCGGTCTGACGCAATGGGCGTATGGCGAAGCCGGAGTAGGGATTCCGCGTCTTGCACAGGAGCAGAACGTGGGTACCGCGGTCGACCCGGGCGACTTGATGCCGGGCGATCTGGCCGTGTGGGACGGACACGTGGCAATGGTGATCGGCAACGGCCAACTCGTGGAGGCCGGTGACCCAGTGCAGGTGGGTCCCATCCGAACCAGTAACAGCGGCATGGGCTTCTACGGCTTCTATCGACCTACCGAATGACAGGAATCATGTTTCCTCCCACCCCACCCCCGGCCGGAGTCACGGCAGCAGTGAGCAATCGATCGGGCACCGTGTCGGTGCGCACCACCGAGCACGGTCTCCCCCTCGAACTTCGCATCGATCCACGAGAACTGCGCTACGGCGGCCAGCGCCTCGCCGACGAGATTCTGACGCTGTGCCGTCGTTCCGCCATGGAAGCCGGCGCACGGCGCCGCGACGAACTGGCCCGTGACGGAATGCCTGCCGACGTGCTCGACAAGCTCGGTCTGCCCACCCGCGCCGACGTGGCAGCGGCCCAGGCCGCCGCGGACGAGGAAGAACCCGCCCCGACGAGCTGGATGCGACCACTGTGAGCGAACACGAAATGGACACCATCGTCGGCCGTGCCACCGAACAGGTCGCGCTCCTCGAGGAAGCACTCGAGGGACTGCGGTCGATCAAGGCCCGCGCCTCGAGTGAGTCCGATCACGTCACCGCCGAGGTGGACGGCAACGGAACCCTGACCGGCCTGTGGATGAACGATTCCATCGCCGGCCTCGACCCCGTGGCCCTGGCCACGCTGATTACCGGCACCACCCAGGAGGCCGCGAGCCTGGCCGCCGAACAGCGCAGCCAGGTCATGACGACGTTGCACGACGAGTTCGGGAAGGTCTAGCCATGGGCCGGGTATATCTTTGGCCGCCGGGTCGATAGGCTTCCCGCCATGGCTGGAGACATCGTCCCGATCGAACTAGGTCTCACCGACGGCGACCTCGTCACACTGTGGGCCCCACGGTGGCGTGAGGGCGACGACGAGTGGGAAGCATTCCTGGGTCACGAGGAAGACCTGTACGGGTTCGAATCGGTGGCGGAGTTGGCTGCGTTCATCCGCACGAATACCGACAACGATCTCGTCGAGCATCCTGCGTGGAGCGTCGTATCCGGGCTGTCCGCCGCCGAACTCGAACCGGACGAGAACTTCTGTTTCGATCTGATCGGGGTGCCGGAACTCGCTGCGAGCGACCCCGACGCCATCGTCGTCAGCGAACTCGAAGACACGCTCAACATGGTGCGCAACATCGGCGAAGTCTGCGAGCTCGACGCCGTCGTCAAATTCTTCAGCGCCAATCCGATCCTCGGCGCGCTCCCCGCAGGTGTGAGTGCATTCGAGGGTCGCGAAGGCGAAGAGCTCTGGAGCCAGATCGGAACGGCCATAGCGAAAGGCTGGGACGACGTCCTCGACGCCATCGACGGCATCGTGTCCACCCCCGACGTCGACGCCGATGCGGTGGCCGTTGCGGAAGCAGAGTTGCTGGCCGCCGACGAGAACACCGTGGACGTGGACGACGCCGCGGAGGCCGAAGAAGAGGAGGAGTTCGTTCCCCTCGATCTGGAAGAAGAAGACGACGACGAGGACGACTCGTTCTGGGGTTCGGTGGGCGTCGATCCCATCAAGATCATCACCTCGGGCGGCACGTACTTCACCCTTCGGTGCTATCTCGACGATGACGCTCTCTTCCTGGGAAGTGAAGGCATGATCTTCGTGTTCACCTCGGAGCGCGCCCTCTCGCGTTACCTTGCCGACAACCACGATCACGCCCTTGCCCAGGTCAGCACCTACGAAGAGATCCAGGTGGCGGCCGTGGACGGCTCACTCGAGGTGGAGGTCACGGACGAGAACGTGTACGTCCTTCCCGGTTTGGCCGACGACCTGGCCGCCGGACCGAAAGCCGTGGACGCGGACCAACTCGACCTCGCCGTCGAATTGTTCACCGATGCAGCGGACTTCGCCGACGACGACTCTGTGGAAACCGCGCTCGCCACGTCCAACCCGCTCGGCTGGTACGTGTCGTTCATTCTCGACCCCGACCCGACCCGCCTGGCGCCCAGCGCGCCGTACGACGCCGAGGCCGACGCATGGCGCACCCTCGAGCGCGAATTCGAGGCTCGCCTGCGCGCGGTCTAGGCACGAAAACGCTCAGCCCACGAGGACGGCGAATCCCGGCTTGATCACTTCGTCGATCAGCTGGAGTCGCTGATCGAACGGGATGAACGCCGACTTCATGGCATTGATCGTGTAGCGCTCGAGGTCCGTCCAGCCGTAACCGAACGTTTCGACCAGTCGAAGCATCTCGCGGCTCATCGTGGTATCGCTCATCAACCGGTTGTCGGTGTTGACCGTCACCCGGAACCGCAACTGTGCGAGCAGGCCGAACGGATGATTCTCGAGGGCATCGACCGCCCCGGTCTGAACGTTCGAACTCGGACACAGCTCCAACGGAATCCGCTTGTCGCGCACATAGTTCGCGAGCGATCCCAGAACGGGGACACCGTCGTCGCCGATCGTGATGTCGTCGGTGATGCGAACCCCGTGCCCCAGCCTGTCCGTGCCGCAGAAGGCGATGGCCTCGTGGATCGACGGCAGGCCGAATGCCTCGCCGGCATGGATGGTGAAGTGTGCATTGTTGTTGCGCATGAATTCGAAGGCGTCGAGGTGACGGCTCGGCGGGTTACCGGCCTCGGCTCCGGCGATATCGAAACCGACCACACCGCGGTCGCGGAACCGCACTGCGAGTTCTGCGATTTCCCGGCTTCGCGCCGCGTGCCGCATCGCGGTGAGCAGGACTCCCACGCGCACTCGCTGACCGCGCGTCTCCGCGGCCGACTCCCCCGCCCGGAAGCCGAGCAGTACCTGCTCCACCACCTGATCGAGCGTCAGCCCCTCCTCGAGGTGCTGCTCGGGAGCGAAGCGGACCTCGGCGTACACCACGCCGTCGTCCGCCAGATCCTCCGCGCATTCCCGGGCCACCCGCTCGAGCCCGGTCGGTGTCTGCATCACCGCAACCGTATGAGCGAACGTCTCCAGGTAACGCTCGAGCGACCCGCTGTCCGCAGCCTCGCGGAACCAGGTGGCGAGTGCCGGCGCGGTATCGGCGGGCAATCCGTCGTACCCGCAGTCGCGGGCCAGTTCGAGAACTGTCTCGGGCCGGAGACCTCCGTCGAGATGGTCGTGCAGCAACACCTTCGGCGCTCGGCGCAGGGCCGACAGATCCAGTGCGGTCATGCGTCGACGTTAGCCTGAGGGCTCCTCGATTCGCTCGATGACGAGCGGAGCCGTCACGCTCGGCGCGTCGGCGACGATGGTCCATGCATTGGCGAGCGACACCTTCGCCGCCCTGAACCGCTCCGGCGTGTCCGTGTGCAGCGTGGCGAGCGGAGTGCCGACCGTGACGGTCTGCCCGGGTTTCGCGTGCATCTCGATGCCTGCCGCCGCCTGCACCGCCTCACCTTGGCGCGCTCGACCCGCGCCCAGCCGCCACGCAGCGAGACCGACCGCCATGGCGTCGAGACCACACACCACACCCTCGGTCTCCGAGAGAATCACCTCGGTGTGGCGGGCCTTCGGAAGCGGGGCGTCGGGGTCGCCGCCCTGCGCCCCGATCATCGCCCGCCAGCGGTCCATGGCGGATCCGTCCCGGAGCTTGTCCGCGGGGTCGACTCCGTCGATTCCCGCTGCTTTCAGCATCTCTCGGGCCAGCTCGAGGGTGAGCTCGACCACGTCGGCGGGGCCGCCGCCCGCCAGCACCTCCACCGCCTCCCGCACCTCGAGGGCGTTGCCGGCGGTGAGCCCGAGGGGTGCGTCCATCGCCGTGAGCAACGCCAGTGTCCGCACCCCGGCGTCGTTCCCCAGATCCACCATCGTCTGCGCGAGCTCGCGCGCATCGTCGAGCTTCTTCATGAACGCGCCCGACCCCACCTTCACATCGAGCACCAGCGCTTCGGTGCCTTCCGCGATCTTCTTGCTCATGATCGAGCTGGCGATCAGAGGAATCGATTCGACGGTCCCGGTCACGTCGCGGAGCGCATACAGCCGCCGGTCGGCGGGGGCGAGGTCGGCGCCGGCCGCGCACACCACGGCCCCGATAGCCGGGTCGGACAGGATTTCGGCCATCTCGGAGGTGTCGAGGTCGGCGCGCCAGCCGGGGATCGCCTCCAGCTTGTCGAGTGTCCCCCCGGTGTGGCCGAGGCCGCGGCCGGACAGCTGCGGTACGGCGGCCCCGCACGCGGCGACAAGCGGCGACAACGGCAGGGTGATCTTGTCGCCCACTCCCCCCGTCGAGTGCTTGTCCACCGTGGGGCGTCCCAGGTGCGTGAAGTCGAGCCGGCGACCCGAGGAGATCATCGCGGTGGTCCATCGGCTCACCTCCTCGCGGGTCATGCCACGGAAGTAGATCGCCATCGCCAGCGCCGACATCTGCTCGTCGGCGACGACTCCGTGGGTGAATGCCTCCACGACCCAGTCGATCTCTGCACCGGTCAGCTCCCGGCCGTCTCGTTTGGCGGCGATGATCGAGGCAGCATCATGCACGGCGGATCCTTTCGGTCTCGTCCGGACCGAAGGCGTCCGGCAGCAACTGGTCCAACGGCCGGATTCCGGCTCGGTGATCGACGAGCAATCGAGGGCCTCCGTGCTCGAGGAGTAGCTGACGACAACGTCCGCACGGCATCAGTATCTCCCCGGCCGCGTCACAGCAGGTGAAGGCCAAAAGCCTGCCTCCCCCGCCCGCAAATAAGTTACCGACCAGTACACACTCGGCGCAGAGCCCTAACCCGTATGAGACATTTTCCACATTGCATCCGACGACAATTCGCCCATCGTCCACCAGTGCAGCCGCACCCACGGCAAATCCCGAGTAGGGCGCATAGGCCCTACTCATCACCCGTTGCGCGTTGGCGCGCAACAGATTCCAATCGATCTCGCTCATGGTTGACCATCCAATCATGCCCACTGAATGGATGCAGAGAATCCCCCCGAAGCCGTCATTTCGATTTGGGGAGGCAAACCTAACTTCGTTTCCGCAGGCTGTACGAATCCGGAGTCGAGTTAGTTCCCGAGATTCTGTTGGGTTTACAGTTCAGAGAAGTCGGTTCAGGATCTCGTCGGGTCCAGCTGAGGTACCCCCGAAAAGCTACGCAGGCTCGACGCGTCCACCAATGACGTTGGAGGCACAGCACTCGATGAGTAGCACGACTGAAGCCGCTCCGGCCAAGGAGCGCACACGGTCGCTTTACCGGGGCGACCCCGGAATGTGGTCCTGGGTTTTGCACCGGATCACAGGCGTAATGACGTTCTTCTTCCTTTTCGTCCACGTGCTGGATACCGCGCTGGTGCGCGTGAATCCCGACACGTACGACAGTGTCATCGAGACCTACAAGAACCCGATCGTCGGGCTCATGGAACTCGCGCTCGTCGCCGCGGTGCTGTACCACGCACTGAACGGTGTCCGGGTGATGCTGGTGGACTTCTGGTCCAAGGGGCCGCAATACCAGCGCCTCATGCTCTGGGTCATTCTCGCGATCTGGTTCCTGGTGATGATCCCGGGCGCCGGCCGCATCTTCTACAACATGTTTGCGGGGCACTGACATGACGACAGAAGCCAAGAGTCTCGGCAAGACCTACGACCGTCCCGCCAGCCTGGACAACCCGCGCTCACCACGCCGGACGTCGAAGAACAACTTCGAGCTGTACGCCTGGCTGTTCATGCGGTTCTCCGGTCTCGCGCTGATCTTCCTCGTCCTCGGCCACCTGTTCATCATGCTGATGCTCGACGACGGTGTGCACCGCATCAACTTCGCGTTCGTCGCAGGCCGCTGGTCCAGCCCGTTCTGGCAGTTCTGGGACCTCACCATGCTCTGGCTTGCCCAGCTGCACGGCGGCAACGGACTCCGGACCGTCATTGCGGACTACTCCCGCAAGGACTCCACGCGCTTCTGGCTGACCACGATCCTCGTTCTCTCGATGATCCTGATCATGGGCCTGGGCACGTACGTCATCTTCACCTTCGACCCCAATATCTCGGCGAGCTAGGGGAGCACAGACTTCATGCAGGAACACCGTTATGACGTGGTCATCGTCGGTGCCGGCGGCGCCGGCATGCGCGCAGCGATCGAGGCCGGGCCGCGCGCCCGCACCGCGGTACTGACCAAGCTCTACCCCACCCGCAGCCACACGGGCGCTGCCCAGGGCGGCATGTGCGCGGCACTGGCGAACGTCGAGGAAGACAACTGGGAGTGGCACACCTTCGACACCGTCAAGGGCGGCGACTACCTCGCCGACCAGGACGCCGTCGAGATCATGGCGAAGGAAGCCATCGACGCGGTGCTCGACCTCGAGAAGATGGGTCTGCCGTTCAACCGCACTCCCGAGGGCAAGATCGACCAGCGTCGTTTCGGTGGCCACACCCGCGATCACGGTAAGGCCCCCGTGCGCCGTGCGTGTTACGCCGCCGACCGCACCGGCCACATGATCCTGCAGACGCTCTACCAGAACTGCGTCAAGCACGACGTCGAGTTCTTCAACGAGTTCTACGCGCTCGACATCGCCATCACCGAGACGGAGAACGGCCCGGTTGCCACCGGCGTCATCGCCTACGAGCTGGCAACCGGCGAGATCCACGTATTCCACGCGAAGTCGATCGTGTTCGCCACGGGCGGCTCGGGACGCATGTACAAGACGACGTCCAACGCCCACACCCTCACCGGTGACGGCATGGGCATCATCTTCCGCAAGGGCCTGCCGCTGGAGGACATGGAGTTCCACCAGTTCCATCCCACAGGCCTGGCCGGGCTCGGCATCCTCATCTCCGAGGCGGTGCGTGGTGAAGGCGGCATCCTCCGTAATGCGGACGGTGAGCGCTTCATGGAGCGGTACGCCCCCACCATCAAGGACCTCGCCCCGCGTGACATCGTCGCCCGCTCGATGGTGCTCGAGGTACTCGAGGGCCGCGGCGCCGGACCGAACAAGGATTACGTCTACATCGACGTGACCCACATTCCCGAGGAAGTTCTCGACGAGAAGCTCCCGGACATCATGGAGTTCTCCCGCACCTACCTCGGTGTCGACCCGGTCAAGGAACCGGTGCCGGTGTACCCGACGTGCCACTACGTCATGGGCGGTATCCCCACCAAGATCAACGGTGAGGTCCTGCGCAACAACGAGGACATCGTCGCCGGCCTGTACGCCGCCGGTGAATGCGCCTGCGTCTCCGTGCACGGCGCCAACCGCCTCGGCACCAACTCGCTGCTCGACATCAACGTCTTCGGACGCCGCGCCGGCATCGCCGCCGCGGAGCACGCGAACACCACCGAGTTCGTGCCGCTCCCCGACGCCCCGCAGAAGATGGTCGAGGACTGGATGGAACTCATCCTCTCCGATCACGGCCACGAGCGTGTCGCGGACATCCGCAGCGAACTGCAGCAGTCCATGGACAACAACGCGTCGGTGTTCCGGACCGAAGAGCGCCTCACTCAGGCCCTCAAGGACGTACGCGCCCTCAAGGAGCGCTACAACCACATCACGGTGCAGGACAAGGGCAAGCGCTACAACAGCGACCTGCTCGAGGCCGTCGAGCTCGGCTTCCTGCTCGAAATGGCAGAGGTCACCGTCGTCGGTGCGCTCAACCGCAAGGAATCCCGCGGCGGCCACGCTCGCGAAGACTTCCCCGACCGCAACGACGCCGAGTACATGAAGCACACGATGGCATACAAGGAGGGCGACGGCCTGCTCTCCGACATCCGTCTCGACTACAAGCCGGTAGTCCAGACCCGTTACGAGCCGATGGAGCGTAAGTACTGATGAGCGCACCTGCAGTCGACAAGAGCGAAGACAAGTCGGATCTCCCTGCCATCCCCGAGGGCGCCGTCATGGTCACCCTCAAGATCGCGCGGATGAACCCGGAGTCGGGCGAGGGTCAGCACTGGGACAGCTTCCAGGTGCCGGCGCTGCCCACCGACCGCATGCTGAACCTGCTCCTCTACGTGAAGGGCTACCTCGACGGCACCCTCACGTTCCGGCGCAGCTGCGCCCACGGCGTGTGCGGCTCGGACGCGATGCGGATCAACGGCGTGAACCGTCTGGCCTGCAAGCTCCTCATGAAGGACATGCTGCCCAAGGACGGCAAGCCGGTCACGATCACCGTCGAGCCCATCAGGGGTCTGCCGGTGGAGAAGGACCTCGTCGTCGACATGGAACCCTTCTTCGACGCATTCCGCGCCGTGAAGCCGTTCCTCATCACCACCGGCAACGAGCCCACCCGCGAGCGCATCCAGTCGCAGCACGATCGCGCACGTTTCGACGACACCACCAAGTGCATCCTGTGCGCCTGCTGTACGACGTCGTGCCCCGTGTACTGGAGCGACGGCAGCTACTTCGGTCCCGCTGCCATCGTCAACGCGCACCGCTTCATCTTCGACAGCCGTGACGAGGGCGCCTCGGAGCGCCTCGACATCCTGAACGACAAGGACGGTGTCTGGCGCTGCCGGACCACCTTCAACTGCACCGACGCATGCCCGCGTGGCATCCAGGTCACGAAAGCGATCCAGGAAGTCAAGCGCGCATTGCTGTTCGCGCGCTGAGCGAATTTCCCAGCACACCAGCAGTTCCCGAGCGCCTGCGGTAACCGGACACGGTTACCGCAGGCGCTCGTCTGCGTCGAGCAGCATGCGGGAATCACCTCGCCGTCGACAACCTCGGTCCAGCCGGTGACACGGGCACGCTCTGCTCGAAATTGAAGACGTTGTCCGGATCGTAGGCGGTCTTCACCTGACGTAGCCGCTCGCAGTGCGAGCCGTAGTACTCACGCTCCCAGTCCGATGCGGCAGCGTTGGGTACGTTGACGTAGGCGCCGTCGCCGTAGGGGCGCAGTGCGCGCCAGAAGTCGGCCGCCCAACTCAGTGCCGTGGAGTTCAGGGCGGGGTCGTTCCAGGCCGCGCCCGGCTCGCAGTAGAACAACGCGTCGCGGTGCGGGAACGCCGATCCACCGGGTGGCGCGTGCCGTACGGCTCCGCCGAAGCTCGAGCAGAAGAAGTTGCTCGGCGGACTGGGCGTGTTGCCCATATAGCGGACGATCAGATCGATTGCCTCGTCGGGGAATGGACGACTGACGAACTGGGAGTGGAACTTCCAGAACGGAACGTCGTCCGGACCTCTGTCGACGTCGCCGTAGATGGTCGGCCAGGCGCCCTCCGTCACGGTGACGTCGGGCGTGCCGATCGCGAGTAGCGAACGTAGCTCGTCCTCGAGCCCTGCCCGTGAGCCACCGTGCAGCAGGGCAGACAGCTCGACCGCCGTGGAATCCACTTCCAGCGCACTGGTCAGCCGCTCGTCGGCGATCGGCGCCTCGCGCTGCCATGTGCGCAGCAGTTCGCCCAGGTGGTCATGGCCGGTCCACCTCGCGACCAGGTAAGTGGCGGTCGAGAGCTCGTGCAGCTTCAACGTGTACGAGGTCGCAATTCCGAAGTTGCCTCCACCGCCGCCGCGGCACGCCCACAGCAGGTCCGGGTTGTCGTGCTCGGTGGCCTGGACGACCGTCGCCGAACGGGAGCCGTCGGCCACCACGATGTCGGCGGCGAGGAGATTGTCGCAAGCCATGCCCAAGCTGCGGGTCAGTAACCCGAAGCCACCGCCGAGGACCACACCGCCCAGACCGACCCCACCCTCCGAGCCGGTCGGAACAACGAATCCGCGTTGTCCCAGCGCCGCGACCGTCTCCTGCTGTGTCAGCCCCGTCCCGACCGTCGCCGTGCGCGCGGTGTCGTCGATGACGACGCTCTTCATCCGACTGACGTCGATGACCAGGCCCCCGTCGAGCGAAGACCAGCCTTCGAGACTGTGGCGTCCGCTGCGCACCCGCAGGGCAATGCCTTCCGTTCGTGCCCATCGGACCGCGTTGATCACGTCCTGGGTGCTGCAGCAGAACACGATCGCCTCGGGATAGTGCGAATACACACGGTTCCAGCCGACCCGCGCCGCTTCGTAGCCGTCGTCACCCGCACGCACGACCTCGCCCGTCAGATTTGCCGTGGTGAGAGTCATCGGTTCACTTCCAGGTCAGTGCGAGAAGACATCGGCGTCTCCCGGCTCGGTTTCCAGTACCTCGCGTGTGAACACCAGTAGGTAGAGGAAGTACACCCCTCCCGCGAGGAGCACACCGAGCGCAATCAGGAGTGACGTCACAGCACTCGAGGGCGACATGATCACGAACAGCACCACAGCCGACCACACGAGGGCGCCGTACGCGATCGGCATCTCGAAGTGCCCGAGGTCGAACGCGCCCTCCTTACGATCCAAACGCTTGCGCACCGCAAGGTAGAGGACAATTATCGCGCCGTAGAGGACCGCTGAAATGACCGTCCCCACTGTGAGCAGCTCGAGCAGTGCCCCACCCGGCAGCGCGGCCATCAGGACCACCCCCACGACGACGATCAAGATGGTCGCCGGAATCGGTGTCTGCGTGCGCGGGTTGACCCGGCGCATCAGCCGGTGAGCAGGGAAACGTGCGTCGCGCGACATGGCGAACACCATCCGCGAGCAGGTGGCCAGGGTCACCATCCCGGCACCGAAGAAGGCGAACGCGATCGCGACCAGCAGCGTCCTCTCCATCACCGGACCCAACTGATCGCGCAGAATCGCCGCCACCGGTGTGTCGCTGGCGCTGACCCGGGCGACGTCGTCGATCGCAATGGTGAGTGCAACCAGGAACACCAGTCCCAGCACGCCTGCCGCCACCACCGAACCCACGATCGCCCGCGGAACGCTGCGGAACGGGTCTTTCGCCTCCTCGGCCATGTTCGCCGCGGAGTCGAACCCGACAAGCGTGGCAAGCCCCATGATCATCGCAGCCATCAATCCACCGCCGACGGCGAAATAATTGGGGGCGCCCTCGGCGATACCGCGTGAGGTGAGGTTGCCGATCGAGCCCTTGCCCGAGAACGCCACAGCGACGAAAAGCCCGATCGCCAGCACCACGACGATGACCAGCTCCAGCCCCACCGCGCCCGACGTGATCAAGCCGACGAGACGCGTGGAGAACACGACGAAGACCGCCTGAATGAGCACCACGACGAGCGTGATCACCCGCGCGGTGCCTTCGTCGGGCTGCATGCCGAACAGGGGCATGAGAGCACTGCTTGCCATCGCATTGTCGACCGTCACCACACCGATGGCGAGATAACAAAAGGTCAGCCACCCGAACAACCAGCCGACTTTCGGGTTCGCCAGCCGCGACGCCCATTGGTAGGAGGAGCCACTGAGCGGTATTCGGGCCGCGAATTGAGCGATCACCAAGGCGATCAGGGTCTGACCTAGCGCGACGACGACCCAGAGCCAGATGCCGACCGGACCGGCGTCCCGAAGGACGTCGTTGTACGTGCCGAAGATCCCGACCGCCACCGAGATGAACGCGAACGACACCGCGAACACCTGGAAGGAGCCCAGAGTGCGCTTCAGCTCCGGCTCGTAGCCGCTATCGCGACATTCTCGGTCTGCGGTCTGCGCGCCCACCACATCTTCTGCCGTCATCTCGGCCGCCTCACATCAGAATCGGGAATTGCCGGAAGTGCGGATCGCTGGGAACGACGATGTCGCGACGCTCGCTGCCACCATTAGAGCGAGACTGGTCTGTTTCATACTCCCCCTACTGGGCACGTATGTCAGCGTTGGTTCGGCTCCCTAAATACTCTGCTCCGGCACATTCGGGGTGAGGCCTGCCACACTCGGCGCGACGTCTTCGCTCGGGCAGGAGGGCACGCGCTCGCCCCGACGTCACGAATGGATGTCACTCGGCCAGTGCTTTTCTCGCGCTCGGTACCCATGACATACGCTCCTTCTCCGATGAGGTGGCGTCGAGTGGGTATCGCAGTCGTGTCCGGGGTTCTCTTCGCCGGACTCTCGGTGACGTCTGTGGGCGCCATTCCTCCCGTCGTTCCGTCGCCGCCCACGTCGACGCCGTTCACCACTCCCAACACCGACAACTGTCCGAACCGGTCGTCTCCCGCTCCCGCCGTCGACTCTTCAGAGGTTCCTCGGCCGGGTGATCCGACACCGAGCGCGATGGCCGTGCCCGACCGCCCTGTCGGTGGTGCGAAGCTCGGTGCCTGCGGGGTGGTCCTTCCCGACGACGCACCGCCACCTCCCGCGGACATCTCCGCGTCGGGATGGGTCGTCGCGGACATCGACAGCGGGGCCGTGCTCGCTGCCAAGGACCCGCACGGCCGATACCGGCCTGCCAGCACCATCAAGATGCTGCTGGCGCTCGTGGCTCTCGACGAGCTCGACCTCGACAAGACTGTGACGGCCACCGCCGAAGACGCCGAGGTGGAGGGCAGCGCCGTAGGAATCGGCAAGAACGGCCGATACACCAATCGACAACTGATGCAGGGCCTGGTGATGGCGTCGGGCAACGATGCGGCTCATCTACTGGCACGGCAGTTGGGCGGCGACGATATCGCGGTCGAGAAGATGAATCGCCTCGCCGACACTCTCGGCGCCCACGACACCCGTACGGCGACGCCGTCCGGGCTGGACGGGCCCGGCATGAGCAGCTCCCCGTTCGACCTGGCCCTGATCTTCCACGCCGCGATGAAGAACCCGACGTTCGCCGAGCTGATCTCCACGGAGACTGTGCAATTCCCCGGATTCCCCAGGGACCCCGCGATACCCGGGGATCAGGACCGTCCCCCATTCGCGTTGGCCAACGACAACCAACTGCTCTACAACTATCCCGGCGCACTGGGCGGCAAGACCGGATTCACGGACGATGCGCGCCACACCTACGTCGGCGGCGCCGACCACGGTGGCCGTCGATTGGTGGTCACCCTCATGGGCGCCGAAGCTCAACCCATCCGGCCCTGGGAACAGGCCGCCCGATTGCTGGACTACGGGTTCGGGCTCGGTTCAGACGCGGAGGTGGGTTCCCTCATCGATCTCGAACCGTCCGAGGACTCCTCCGGCGCGGTACTTGCAGCAACGCCGGATCAGAATTCGGCTGACACGACCAGCTCTGGCGTCGCCTCCAGCTCCGATCGCGCCGACGACACCACGGCTCTGCGCATCGGTGTAGGCGTCGGCGGTTCGGCGATCATCCTCGTGCTGCTGCTGTGGGCGTGGCGCCTCCTGCGCCGTCGTTGACTGCCGCCGTCAGCGTTTACTGCGGAACAGAAGGCCGGACAGTCCCAGCGCGGCGAGTGCGCCTGCGCCGACGAGAGCGAGTCCGCCGCCGATCCCGGGACCTTCGTTGACCTGGACGCGAGGCGTGATGACCGCCGGATCCGGCGGGGGGACGAATGCGAGCGCCAGACTCTCCTGGGTAGTGGCCGCCCACGCGGTCGCGAAGAGCAGCATCCGGCACGTCAGATAGATGAAGACCAGGAGACCGATGATGGGTCCGAACGCCACGCCGGCCGGACCGCTGGTGACGATCGAAAGATAGATGGCCCCGACCTGCTTGAAGGCCTCGAACACCACCGCGGCGAGCACAGCCGCTTTCATCGCACTGCGGAAGGCAACAGGTTCGCGGGGCAGGCGGGAGATGACCCAGGTGAACACTGCCCAGGTGGCGACCAGGGACACCAGCGTCGACAGGACGCGCAAACCGAGGTCGATGCCCGCGATGTTGTCGAGGTTCAACACCCTCACGACTGTGCCTGCCACCGGACCACTACTGAGGGCCGACGCGCCCAGCGACACCACCATCGCCAGACCGAGTCCGATGAGAGCCCCCGCATCACCCAGCTTGGTCTTCAGGAAGCCCGGGGATTCGTGGGTACTTTCCCACATCGCGGTGAGGGCATCGCGCAGATTCGCCATCCACCCGAGCCCCGCGTAGGCGGCGCCGAGCAGGCCGAGGACACCCACGCCGGCGCGGGACGCAATCGCCGAATCGATGACGGTGTTGAGCGTGTCCCCGAGACTCCCGGGAACATTCTTGGTGATGCTCTCTTGCAGTTCCTGCAACAACTCCGGCTGGCCGGCGAGTATGAAACCGGCGATGGCGAACGCGATCATCAGCATTGGAATGAGTGACAGCACACTGAAATACGTGATTCCGGCGGCGTAGTAGTCGCCCTTCTGCTGCTGGTATCGCCCGGCGGCCCTTATCACGTGGTCGAACCAGGGGCGCGCTGCCCGCTGTTTCTCGAGGATGCTCGCTTCGTCCGCCACAGTGCTCAACCCTTCGGTGTCAGGAACCCGACCTTCTCGTACACGGTCGCCAGCGTCTGCGACGACACCTCACGGGCGCGGTGCGCACCGGCGGCGATGATCCGATCCAGTTCGGCCTCGTCCGCGAGGAACTCGTCGACCTTCGCCCGTAACGGTGTCACGAAGTCGGTGAGAACATCGGCCGTATCGGATTTCAGATCGCCGTATCCCTTGCCCTCGTAGCCCGCCACCAATGTCTCGATGGGCGTGCCGGACAGTGCGGACTGAATGGTCAGCAGGTTGCTCACACCGGGTTTGGTCTCCCGGTCGTAGCGGATCTCCCGCTCGTTGTCGGTCACCGCGGACTTGATCTTCTTCGCGGATACCTTGGGGTCGTCGAGCAGATTGATCAAACCGGCGGGACTCGGCCCTGATTTGCTCATCTTCGACGTCGGATCCTGCAGGTCGAAGATCTTGGCGGTGCCCTTGATGATCTGGGCCTCGGGGATCACGAACGCCTTGCCGAACCGGGTGTTGAACCGCTGGGCGAGATCGCGGGCCAGTTCGAGGTGCTGGCGCTGGTCTTCGCCGACCGGTACACGCTGCGGCCGGTAGAGCAGGATGTCGGCGGCCATCAGCACCGGGTAGGTGAACAGGCCGACGCTGGCGTTCTCGGTGCCCTGCTTTGCGGACTTGTCCTTGAACTGCGTCATGCGGCTGGCCTCACCGAAACCGGTGATGCAGTTGAGGACCCACGCCAACTGCGCATGCTCCGGAACCTGGCTCTGCACGAACAGCGTCGAGCGGTCGGGGTCGATTCCGACGGCGAGCAACTGGGCCACAGCGATCTTGGTGCGACGACGCAATTCCTTGGGATCCTGCGCGACGGTGATCGCGTGCAGATCCGGGATGAAGTAGAACGCGTCGAATTCGTCCTGCAGAGGAACCCACTGCTGCAGCGCGCCCAGGAAGTTACCGAGATGGAACGAGTCGGCGGTGGGCTGGATGCCGGAGAGCACCCGGGGCCTGGCGGTGGGCTTCTGATCTGCAGGGGTCGACATGAGTACTGATCTTTTCACGTGGGGCGGAACGAGACGAATCAGATACCGGGGTCAGCGGTACTGGACGGTGACGGGTGCGTGATCCGACCACCGCTGGTCGTAACTCTCCGCTCGCTCGACCACGGCCTGCTTGGCGCGTTCCGCGAGCGCTCTGGTGGCGATCTGGTAGTCGATGCGCCACCCGGAGTCGTTGTCGAACGCCTTTCCCCGGTAGGACCACCACGAGTACGGGCCGGCGATGTCGGGGTGGAGGAGACGCACCACGTCAGACCAATAGGCGTCCTCCGCGAAGAGAGCGCTCATCCATTCACGCTCGTGCGGCAGGAACCCGGAATTCTTCTTGTTGGTCTTCCAGTTCTTCAGGTCGAGTTCGGTGTGAGCGATGTTCCAGTCGCCGCACACCACCATGTGCCGCCCGGCGGCGACCGCGGCGCGCGCGCTGTCTGCCAGGTAGCGGCCGAAGGACTGCATGAACCGTTCCTTCTCCTCCTGCCGAGGCGTTTGTGCCTCGCCGGACGGCAGGTACAGGCTCGCGACCGTCAGATCGTCGAAGTCGGCCTCGAGGTACCGGCCCGCTCCCAGGAACTCCTCGTCACCGTGACCCACCCGAAAGGCGTCCGCCGGTCTACGCGAGAGGACGGCGACACCGTTGCGTCCCTTCGCCGACGGCTCCGCGGACGCGAGATGCCAGCCGCTCGCCAGTGCAGGCGCGAGAGTCTCGGCCAGCTGTTCGTCGGATGCCCGCGTCTCCTGCAGGCACACGACGTCGGCCTCGGTGCGCTCGATCCACTCGGTGAGCCCCTTGCGGGCGGCGGCGCGAACGCCGTTGACATTGACGGTGGTGATGATGTGTGGCACGGCAAGCACCGTAGCGGACGCGTACGACAGCGCGACTACCGAGACGAACGGGCGCTGCGGCGTTCCATGGCGACCGCCACAGTGAGGACCACGAGGCCCGCCACGGCGAGCAGCGCACCGACCGCGGCGGGCGCCGTGTACCCGTAGCCGGCCGCAATCACGACACCACCGATCCAGGCTCCGAAGGCGTTCGCGATGTTGAGCGCGGCGTGGTTGAGGGACGCCGCGAGCGTCTGGGCGTCCGCGGCGACGTCCATCAGCCGGGTCTGCAACCCGGGCACCATCGAGGCACCCGCCGCGCCCACACCGAAGACGAGCACCAGCGCCGTGTACGGGTTGTGGGAGGCGATGACGAAAACCGCGAGGAGCACCCCGAGCGCCGTCATCGAGACGAAGAGACCGGGAACCAGTGCCCGGTCGGCCAGTCGGCCGCCGAGGAGATTGCCCGCCACCATGCCGAGCCCGTAGATCATCAGCGCCAGTGGCACCAGGGAACGGGAGAGGCCGGCGACGTCGGTGAGCGTCGTACTGATGTACGTGTAGACGGCGAACATGCCACCGAACCCGACCATGCCGATGATCAGCGTCATCCACACCTGCGGGCGGCGGAGGGCGCCGAGTTCGGTGAGCGGATTGGTCATCCGCATCGCCGCGAGTGGAGGCAGCCAGGACCAGATGGCGACGAGGGTCACCGTGCCGATGCCGGCAACGAGGACGAAGGCGCTACGCCAGCCGAGATTCTGGCCCAGCCACGACGCGGCGGGCACACCCACGACGTTGGCCACGGACAGACCCATCATTACGAGGGCCACCGCCTTGGCCCGCTTGCCGCGCTCCGCGAGGTGCGCGGCGACGAGTGCTGCGACACCGAAATAGGCACCGTGCGGTAGGCCCGCCACGAAGCGTGCAGCCATCAGGACCCCATAGTTCGGTGCCAGCACGGTGGCGGCGTTGCCGAGCGTGAAGGCGGCCATCAACGCGATCAGCAGCGTCTTGCGTTGCACTCGCGCCGTCAGGGCGGCGATGAGCGGCGCCCCGACGACCACTCCCAGCGCGTACGCCGAGATGACGTGCCCCGCAGTCGGCTCGCTGATGCCCAGGCTCGCCGCCATGTCGGGCAGGAGGCCCATGGCGACGAACTCGGTGGTCCCGATGCCGAACCCACCCAGGGCGAGCGCGACCATGGCGAGCGTGCGGACCGATGAATGATGCGCGACGACACCGGCCGGCTCGGGGCGGACGGACGTGGAGGTGCTCACAGAAGACACACTTTCGGATAGAGACGTACACGACTACACGGCAGAGAGCGCCTCAGTCGGCAACCACCTCCGGAAGGATTCTCTTCCCTGATCCGGCCCCGCCGTGCATGGAACGGCCGTGAGCTCACTCACCCACGGCCGACCTGCGAACACAGAACGGGACGTCCCCACAGAGGGAACGTCCCGTATCTGTACCGCTGGAGGTGCTGTGCGCTTACTGCTCGGCGATGGCCTTCTGGAGGTTGATGTCGAGCGCACCGAGGAACTCCTCGGTGGTCAGGAAGCCCTGATCGCCGCCGACCAGCATCGCGAGGTCCTTGGTCATCTGGCCACCCTCGACGGTCTTGATGACCACGTCCTCGAGCTTCTGCGCGAAGGCGATGACGTCGGGGGTGTTGTCCAGCTTGCCGCGGTGCTCGAGTCCACGGGTCCACGCGAAGATGGACGCGATGGGGTTCGTGGACGTCGGCTTGCCCTGCTGGTGCTGACGGAAGTGACGCGTCACGGTGCCGTGTGCGGCCTCCGCTTCACAGGTCTTTCCGTCCGGGGTCAGCAGCACGGAGGTCATGAGGCCGAGCGATCCGAAGCCCTGGGCCACGGTGTCGGACTGCACGTCGCCGTCGTAGTTCTTGCACGCCCAGACGTAGCCGCCCTCCCACTTGAGCGCCGACGCCACCATGTCGTCGATGAGGCGGTGCTCATAGGTCAGACCTGCCGCGTCGAACTCCGACTTGAACTCGGTTTCGTAGACGTGCTGGAAGATGTCCTTGAACGCGCCGTCGTAGGCCTTGAGGATCGTGTTCTTGGTGGACAGGTA
The DNA here is from genome assembly GCF_023667485.2 of Rhodococcus sp. MSC1_016. NCBI lineage: Bacteria > Bacillati > Actinomycetota > Actinomycetes > Mycobacteriales > Nocardiaceae > Rhodococcus > Rhodococcus sp. MSC1_016. The sequence goes on along the minus strand of NZ_JAMOZI020000001.1, from coordinate 1,294,435 downwards.
GACCGGGTAGTTCTGCTGCAGGCCGTAGTTGAGCGAGGCCCGGGCGAAGTCCGTGATGGACTTGGTGAAGTTGTACTGACCCTGGACGACGCCGCCGTCCTCGGGGAAGTTCACCAGCTCGTGCTCGATCGGCTCGCTGCCGTCTTCGGGCGTGTAGGTGATCATCACCTTGCCGGGGCCGGGAACCTTGAAGTCGGTGGCGCGGTACTGGTCACCGAAGGCGTGGCGGCCGATGATGATCGGCTTGGTCCAGCCCGGAACCAGTCGCGGAACGTTGGAGATGATGATCGGCGCACGGAAGATCGTTCCACCGAGGATGTTACGGATGGTGCCGTTGGGCGACCGCCACATCTTCTTCAGGCCGAACTCCTCGACACGGGCCTCGTCCGGGGTGATGGTCGCGCACTTGACGCCCACGCCGTGCTTCTTGATGGCGTTGGCCGCGTCGACGGTCACCTGGTCGTCGGTCTCGTCCCGGTATTCGATGCCGAGGTCGTAGTACTCGAGGTTCACATCCAGGTAAGGATGGATCAATTTGTCTTTGATGAACTGCCAGATAATGCGCGTCATCTCGTCGCCGTCGAGTTCGACGACGGTGCCCTCAACCTTGATTTTGGACATGGGTGCTTCGCGTCCTCCTAGGAAGTTTCCCTGGTTACACGGTTGCGGGCACACTTTGTGAGTGGGTCCGCGAACGGTTCGCTTATCAAACGTAGACGGTCAGGACGGTCGCTGGGAGACCGCGCCTAAACAAGACAAGCGTACTGCTATGCGCCGGGCTCGCAACACCTGGGGCCCTGCAACCTGCTCCTACTCGCGGGTAACTTTTCCCTGCTAGGGGCCCTGATCGGTGCAGTTTCCGGTCGTTCGGCTCCAGCCGCTAAGATCACCAGAGGTCATGAGTGCCAGCAACGAGCCCCGGCTAGCTGGCCGGCAACCCTCCACCGCGGTGGGGTGCCCCGGGTGATGACCTGGTTCCCTGATTAACACGCAGTCGGGTGACAAGCGCGGGTCCGACATCGGAGGTTCATGATGTGTTGTTGTTGTCGTAGATAGACCCCAGCCACGCCCTGTGCGCGAACGATCCCGAATATGTCGTCCGCGCCTCGTCAGACCACTGGAGTAGACAGCACATGACCGAGAACTGGTCGTTCGAGACCAAGCAGATCCACGCCGGGCAGACATCCGACGCCACCACGAAGGCGCGGGCACTGCCGATCTACCAGACCACCTCGTACACCTTCGACAACACCGATCATGCTGCCGCACTGTTCGGCCTGGCCGAGCCGGGCAACATCTACACCCGCATCATGAACCCCACCCAGGACGCCGTCGAGCAGCGCATCGCCGCACTCGAAGGGGGGGTCGCCGCGCTGCTGCTGTCTTCCGGACAGGCCGCGGAGACCTTCGCGATCCTCAACCTCGCCGAGGCCGGCGACCACATCGTCTCCAGCCCCCGTCTCTACGGCGGCACCTACAACCTCTTCCACTACACGCTGCCCAAGCTCGGCATCGAGGTCTCGTTCGTCGAGGATCCCGACGACCTCGAGCAGTGGCGCAGCGCGATTCGCGACAACACCAAGGCCTTCTACGGCGAGACCGTGTCGAATCCGCGTAACGACGTCCTCGACCTCCCGGGCATCTCCGGCATCGCGCATCAGCACGGCATTCCGCTGATCGTCGACAACACGGTGCCCACGCCCTACCTCATCCGCCCGCTCGAACACGGTGCGGACATCGTGGTGCATTCGGCTACCAAGTACCTCGGCGGGCACGGCACGGCGATCGCCGGTGTGATCGTCGACGGCGGCACCTTCGACTGGACCCAGGGCCGTCACCCGAACTTCACCACCCCCGATCCCAGTTACCACGGGGTCGTCTTCGCGGAACTCGGTCCGCCGGCGTACGCGCTCAAAGCGCGGGTGCAGCTGCTGCGCGACCTCGGTTCCGCGATCTCGCCCTTCAACGCGTTCCTCATCGCACAGGGCCTCGAAACGCTGAGCCTTCGCATGGAACGGCACGTGTCGAACGCGACCACCGTGGCCCAATACCTCGAGGCCCGGCCCGAGGTCATCTCGGTCGGCTACACCGGGCTCGCTTCCTCACCCTGGCACGAGCGCGCCAAGCAGATCGCTCCCAAGGGCGCAGGCGCCATCGTGACGTTCGAACTCGCCGGCGGAATCGACGCCGGAAAGAAGTTCGTCAACGCTCTCACCTTGCACAGCCACGTCGCCAACATCGGTGACGTGCGTTCCCTGGTGATCCATCCCGCGTCCACCACCCATTCGCAGCTGACCCCCGAGGAGCAGGCCGCCAGCGGCGTCACCCCCGGGCTGGTGCGCCTCGCCGTGGGCATCGAGGGAATCGACGACATCATCGCCGATATCGAAACCGGCCTGACGGCGGCGGCATCTTGACCGTGAGCGCACTGCAGCAGCTGCCCGTGTCGGACGGACGTCTGGGCTATATCGACATCGGTTCTCTCGAGCTCGAGAGTGGAGCCGTCCTTCCGTCGGTCACCCTCGCCGTGCAGCGCTGGGGCGAGCTGTCCCCCACCCGGGACAACGTGGTTCTGGTCGAGCACGCTCTGACCGGCGACTCCCACGTGACCGGCCCCATGTCCGACGAACATCCTTCCCCCGGCTGGTGGAGCGGGATGGTGGGTCCGGGTGCACCGATCGACACCGACGAATGGTGCGTCGTCGCCACCAACGTGCTCGGCGGTTGCCGGGGCACGACAGGGCCGGGTTCGATCGCCGAAGACGGCCGTCCGTGGGGCAGTCGCTTTCCCGAGATCTCCATCCGCGACCAGATTGCGGCCGAGAAGAAGCTCACCGACCTTCTCGGCATCGGGAAGCTGGCGTCTGTCATCGGCGGGTCGATGGGCGGAATGCGCGCCCTCGAATGGGCCGTCACCTACCCCGACCGGATCGCGTCCGCACTCGTCCTGGCTGTCGGTGCCCGCGCGACCGCGGACCAGATCGGTACCCAGACCACGCAGATCGAAGCGATCATCAGCGACCCCGACTGGCAGGGCGGCGACTATCACGGCACCGGGCGGATTCCCCGTACCGGGCTCGGCATCGCCCGCAGGATCGCGCATCTCACCTACCGCAGCGAGAGCGAGCTCGATTCACGGTTCGCGAACTCCCCGCAGGTGGGCGAGGACCCGTGGCGTGGCGGCCGGTATTCCGTCGAGAGCTATCTGCAGCACCAGGCGGACAAGCTGGTCGGCAGGTTCGATCCGAGCACCTATGTGCTTCTCAGCGAGGCGATGAACAGGCACGACGTCGGCCGCGGCCGCGGTGGGGTCGCCGCTGCGCTCGCCACCGTGACTGCACCGGTGATCGTGGGCGGCGTCGATTCGGATCGGCTGTATCCGATCCGCCTGCAGGAGGACCTCGCCAACGAGATCCCCACCTGCGACGGCCTCCGGGTACTCAACTCCCGGGACGGCCACGACGGGTTTCTCACCGAGGCCGATGCCGTGGCCAAGTTGCTTGCCGAGACGATGGAATTGGCCCGCACAGGACGCTGACGTTCCGCCTGCTCGGGACCGTCAGTCGGTCCCGAGCGGGTCGATCGACACGGCGAGCCAGACGATGGCTCCCCCGACGGCCACCAGCGCGCCGACGTCGAACGACTTGCTGCGGACGGCGAGAAGGCCCACGCGCTCCGAGGGCATCGTCAAGCGGAAGATCGCGGCCAGCAGCGTCGCGGCGCCGAATACGAACGCTCCCCGTCGCCACCGTTCGGCCAGCACGAAGACGACGGCAACCGCGATGACGAGGAGAACGGCGAGCATCGGCAGATTCTTCTTCGCGAACTGCCCCCAGTCCGCCATCTCAGCCGCGAGAAGCCGCGACGCGTTCGGCCCGCTCCACGACGTTACTCAGCAGGAATGCGCGGGTGAGCGGTCCGACACCACCCGGGTTCGGTGACAGGAAGCCGGCGACCTCGGCGACATCGGCCGCCACGTCTCCGCGCAAACCGTCCTCGGTGCGGCTGACACCCACGTCCAGCACGGCGGCGCCGGGCTTGACCATGTCGGCCGTGACCAGCCCGGGGACACCCGCCGCGGCGATCACGATGTCGGCGCGGCGAACCTCGGCGGCCAGGTCCCGCGTGCGGGTGTGGCAGAGCGTGACGGTGGCGTTCTCGCTACGCCGGGTGAACAGCAGACCGATCGGCCGGCCCACGGTGACACCGCGACCGACGACGACCACGTGCGCCCCCTCGATCGGCACCTCGTAGCGCCGGAGCAGGTGCAGGATTCCGCGCGGCGTGCACGGCAGCGGCGCCTCCTTGCCCAGGACGAGCCGGCCGAGGTTGACGGGGTGCAGTCCGTCCGCGTCCTTATCGGGGTCGATGCGCTCGAGGGCGGCGTTCTCGTCGAGCTGCCGGGGCAGCGGCAGCTGCACGATGTATCCCGTGCAGTCCGGGTTGGCGTTGAGCTCGTCGATCGTGGCGTCGAGCTTCTCTTGGGTGATGTCACCGGGAAGGTCTCGTCGGATCGACGTGATCCCGACCTTGGCGCAGTCGTTGTGCTTGCCGCGCACGTACGCCGCCGATCCCGGATCGTCGCCCACCAGGACGGTCCCGAGCCCGGGTGTGATGCCCTGGTCCCTCAGTGCGGTCACCCGCACCTTCAGGTCTTCGAAAATCTCGTCGCGGGTGGCCTTGCCATCGAGGATCGTTGCAGTCACGGAGCCCATTCTCTCAGGTACCCGATACCCGCGTCAGGTCGGTTCCACCACCAGCCCGTGGGCGGCGGCGTAGGCGATGGCCTGGGTCAGTTCGATCTGCGCCCCGTCGAGTGAGGCCGCCGTCCACAGATGTGCGTCGACGTGGGCGCCCCGCAGGTCGGCGCCGCCCAGTTTCGCGCCCCCGGTGCGGGCACCGAGGAGGTCGGCCGCACGCAGAACCGTGCCCCGCAGGTCGGTTCGCACGAGGTTGGCCTCACGGAACCGGCAGTCGGTGAAGTCGAGGTCCCGCAGATCGGCGCCGCCGAGCGAGGCGAGCGTGAAATCGCATTCCTCGACGGTCATCGGGCGCAACCGGCAGCCGTCGAACTCGGAACCGAGGAAGCTGCAATGCCGGAACGTGCTGTGCCACAACGTTGCCCGCGTGAACGAACAGGACCGAAAGGCCGTTCCGATATGCTGCGACTCCGACAGGTCGGCACCGGTGAAGTCGCAGTCCGTGAAGATCACCGATTCCGTGCGGAGTCCACTGAGATCGGCGTCCCGGAAGTGGCACTTCGTGTAGTGCCGCCGACGCCAGTCCTGACCTGGGAGTCGCGCGTCGCCGAAGTCCTCACCCACCACTTCTTCCACTGCATCCATCCGTCCATCATGCCGCCCGACGGTGTACCCCTAAGCTGTGCGGGTGTTCCGAGTGATGTTCCACGAACCCCGTATCCCACCCAACACCGGCAACGCCATCCGCCTGGTGGCAGGCACGGGATGTGAGCTGCATCTGGTGGGGCCGCTGGGGTTCGACCTCTCGGAACCGAAACTCAAGCGCGCGGGGCTCGATTACCACGACCTGGCGTCCGTGACCGTCCACGAGAATCTGGAGGCCGCGTGGGCAGCAGTCGAACCGGCGCGAGTGTTCGCCTTCACAGCCCATGCCACCGTGTCGTACGCCGATATCTCCTACGAACCGGGCGACGTACTGCTCTTCGGCCCCGAACCCACCGGGCTGTCGCAGGAGGTGCTGTCCGACCCGCACGTGACCGAACGCCTGCGCATCCCGATGTTGCCCGGCCGGCGGTCGTTGAATCTGTCCAATGCCGCTGCCCTGGTGACGTACGAGGCGTGGCGGCAGCACGGATTCAGAGGGGCTGCGCTGTAAGTCCCGCTCCCGCGGTGGCCCCGACCGCGATGTCGAGGAAGTCCCGTGCGGCCCCGCGCACTCCCCGCACCGGATCCCAGACGGCCGACAACCGCCGCGGGAGGGTCAACCCCTCCACCTGTACCGAGGCCAGCCGCCCGTCGGTGAGGTCGGCTGCTACCGCGAGGGAAGACAGCACCGCCGGGGCGTTTCCGGCGATCACCGCAGCCTTCACCGCAGTGCACGAGGTGAGCTCCAATAGAGGTGGGACACAGTGCGGTACCGCATTCTCGAGCGTGGTGCGCGTTCCCGAACCCGACTCCCGTTGGATCATCGGCGTGGTTGCCAACTCCGACACGGGGATCGGCGAGCGTCGAACCCAGTGATGGTCGGGCGGGACGACCACGACGAGATGATCCCGGCCGATCTCCCGGGACTGCAGCCCCGGCGGAATGTCGGGTCCCTCGACGAAACCGAGGTCGGCCTCACCGGACAACACCCGCGCCGTCACCTCGGACGAGTTGAGCAGACGCACCGATGTGACCACGTTGGGGTACTTGCGCCGCATCGCAACCGTCCAGCCCGGAACGAGGTACTCGGCGATGGTCATGCTGGCCGCCACCGTGAGCCCGGCCTGCCTCTCCCCCCGCAGTGCCGCGACTCCGGACGCGAGCTCCTCCGCTGTCGCCAGGATGTGACTGGCCCATTCGAGAATGAGAGCCCCCTCGGCCGTGGGCCGCACTCCGCTGGCGCCGCGGCTGAACACCTTGATGCCGAACAGACGCTCCGCCGTGCGGACCCGCGCGCTGACCGCCTGCTGACTGAGTCCGTGTTCGCGGCCCGCCGCACCCATGCTCCCGAGACGCTCGACCGACAGCAGTACATCGAGGGCATTGAGTTCGGGGACTCGGGGAGAGAGCGGCACATCCCAAGGCTAGTCCCACAAACGCGATTTGTGGGTACGCAACCGCAAGCCTTCTACCGGCGACGACAGGTACTCGGCAGGCTGTGAGCATGACGCCGAACTGGTTCGCAGCAGTGATGGGAACCGGCATCGTCGCGGTGGTGGCCGCCTCGCTGCCGACCGAGGTTCCCGGCGTACGCGGCGTGTCCGAGGTGTTCTGGCTGCTCGCCGCCGCGCTACTTCTCACATTGGCCACCGCTCTCGGGCGCCACTGGTTCCGGTGTCGCGACCAGGCCCTGGCCGACGTCCGCAGCCACACCATGTTCCCCTTCTACGGCGCCGTGTCGATGGCTATGTCGACGGTCGGCGCTGCCACCGGCTCGGCCGGTCACCACCGTCTCGGCGAACTGTCGGTGACCGTGGCGGCAGCACTGTGGTCGATCGGGACGATCGTCGGCGTCGTCACCTACACGGTGATGGCCGGCCGACTGCTGCAGCCGTACCGGGTGACGCCCACGCCGTCGTGGTTGCTGCCGGTGGTTCCCCCGATGGTGTCCGCCTCGGGCGGCGCCGCACTGGTCCGGCATCTCCCGGAAGGCGCGCCGCAGATCACATTGCTGGTGTTCTGCTACGCACTGTTCGCGCTGGCTCTCACGGCGGCAGTGGCGGTCACCGTCGTCGTCGGCCGGCAGTTGCTACGCGACGGCCTTCCGGGCACCGCACTCGTCCCGACCTTGTGGATACCGCTGGGCGTGATCGGGCAGTCGGTCGCGGCGATCAACCTACTCGGCGCCGCGTCCGGGCACACCTGGCTCCACACGGTCGGCGTCGTCTACGGAACTACCGTGGGCGCGGGCGGTGTTCTCGCCCTCGCAACCGTGATCACGGTGACGGCGCGGGCATTCCACCGAGGACTCGACTTCACGCCCGCCTGGTGGAGTTTCACGTTTCCCGTCGGCACCTGCGCTCTGGGCGCCAACGCACTGGGCAGCGCGATGCACTCGACGGTGATCGTGGGCGCGGCAACGATGCTGTGGTGTGCGCTGCTTCTGATCTGGAGCGTCGTGGTGTTCCGCACGCTGCGCTACCTGCATCGACTGCTGGTCGAGCGTGCGCTAACCGGTTTCGACAGGTCGTCCCGACTGCAACCACGCCGAGGTGCCGCCGGCGACGGACACCGCGTTGATTCCTCGACCGTTCAGGTATTCAGCGGCCTGCAGGCTGCGCCCACCGACCGCACAGATCACGTACACCACATCGGCGTCGGGTATCTCCCCGACCCGGGAGACGAACTCGCTCAACGGGATGAGGGTCACGCCCGGCACCCTCACTTGCGCGTACTCGTCGGCTTCACGCACGTCGATGACGGGGGCGCCTGACGCCAACGCCTCGTCCAACGCCGACAGGTCGACTTCGATCATTCTGTGTTCGCCTCTTCTTTCTGCGGCGCCGTACCGGTCGTGGGCCGGCGCGGCGTGTTGTACATCCGGCGCAGACGGTACGCGCCGTAGACGACCAGTGCGATGACGGCCACGAAACCGAACCAGGGAATCAGCGCTCCGACGACCACCGCGCCACCCTTGATCGCCGACAGCAGAGCATGCCACCCGGCGACGAGACCCTCCCAGAAGTTGTCGGGGCCAGAGCTCGGTCTTTCCGTGTCAGTGGTGGTGACGTCAATCGTGAGGGTGGCGAGTGCGATCTGATCGCTGAGCAACCGCTTCTGCGCGGTCAGGCTGTCCAGTTCACCCTGCCGCTCCGACAGTGCCCTCTCCGCTTCGATCAGATCGGCCGTGTTCGCAGCCGACGTGATGAGCCCCTGGAGCCGGGTGACCGACGCTGTCAATGCACCGATCCGGGCATCGAGATCCTGCGACTGCATCGTCACATCGCTCTTGGTGACGCTGACGCTGGTGACCTTGCCGAGTTCTCGCAGATCGTCCAGCGTGCGGGTGAGGTCGTCGGCGGGCACACGGATGGTGAGGGAACTGCTGGCATCCTGATCCTCGGAGCCGGGCTGCTCGGTGAGCTGATCGACGCGACCACCCACCGCATCGACCTTGTCGACGATCTGCCTGCCCACCGCAACCGGGTCGTCGGCAGTGATCGATACCTGGCCGGTGATGATTTCCTGCCGTTCGGTGGGTGCCTGATCCTTCGCGGGCGCCTGCAGCGCACCCCCGGCTTCCAGCGACCTGCTGTCGCCGGGCACCGGCGCGGGCTGGGAAGAGTCGCTGTCGGAACCGCCACACCCCGCGAGCCCCAGCGACATGAGGACGATGGCCGACAGAACGTATCTCTTCATGCCCGAATGCTAGCGGTGTGCCGAAGGCCCGGTTGACGATCGACGACGACATGCGCCCGCGCCCGATCACCGAGCGCGTTCAGCGGAAGTCCCGGGACTTGGCCTTCATCCGCAAGTCCATCAACTGCAGGCGATCCGCCACCACCGTGACGGCCCCCTCCGCATTTTGCACCTTGCCCCGCACCAGGAGCGCAGGTGCAGTGTTCGCGAGCTTCCGGTACTTCGCCCACAGCCCCACCGAACACACCACATTGACCATCCCGGTCTCGTCCTCGAGATTGATGAACGTGACACCGGCTGCAGTCGCCGGGCGTTGCCTGTGTGTCACGGCACCGCCCACCAGGACCCGATCCCCGTCGGGAATCTGCAGCAACCGGGCTGCCGGAATCACCCCGAGCGCATCGAGTTGCGGGCGCAGGAACTCGGTGGGATAGGTATCCGGGGACACTCCGGTGGCCCACACATCCGCTGCCGCCAGTTCGAGATCACTCATTCCCGGCAGGGTCGGCGCCCGAGTGGACGCCCCCATTCCGGGAAGCCGGTCACGCCGCTCCCCTGCCGCGGCGCCCGCGGCCCACAACGCCTCCCGCCGGGTGATGCCGAAACTGTCGAGGGCCCCTGCAGTGGCGAGCGACTCGGCCTGGGCAGTGTTCAGTTCCACCCGGCCCGTGAGATCGAGGAAGGAGGTGAACGGACCCCCGTCGTTCCGGGCTTCGACCATGCGCTCGGCCAGTGCGGTACCGATGTGCCGCACCTCTCCGAGACCGAGCCGCACTTCCATGCCCCCGGCCTCGACGGTGGCGTGCGCGAGGCTGGCGTTGATGTCGGCACCGTGCACCCGCACACCGTGCCGTCGGGCGTCGGCCACCAGCGACTGCGGCGAGTAGAACCCCATCGGCTGTGCCCGCAGCAGACCTGCGCAGAATGCGGCCGGGTGATGCAGTTTGAACCACGACGAATAGAACACCAGCGCCGCAAAGCTCTGCGAGTGACTCTCGGGAAAACCGAAATTGGCGAAGGCGTACAGCTTCTCATAGATCCGGTCGGCCACGTCGCCACCGATTCCGTGCACGTCCCGCATGCCCTGATAGAGCCGGTCCTTCAGCTGTTCCATCTTCTCCGTCGAGCGTTTGGACCCCATGGCCCGGCGAAGCTGGTCGGCCTCGGCCGGAGTGAACCCCGCGACATCGACCGCTACCTGCATCAGCTGCTCCTGAAACAACGGCACACCCAGGGTGCGTTCGAGTGCCTTCTCCAGCGACGGGTGGTCGTAGGTGACCGGTTCGAGCTTGTTGCGACGGCGGATGTAGGGATGCACCGAACCACCCTGGATGGGTCCGGGCCGGATGAGAGCCACCTCCACCACCAGGTCGTAGAAATTCCGCGGCTTCAGCCTCGGGAGGGTGGCCATCTGCGCCCGCGACTCCACCTGGAACACCCCGACCGAGTCGGCCCGCTGCAACATGTCGTAGACGGCCTCCTCGGACAGGTCCAGTTGCGCCAGATCCACTTCGATCCCTTTGTGCTCGGCCACCAGATCGATCATGTAGTGCAGGGCGGAGAGCATGCCGAGTCCCAGCATGTCGAACTTCACCAGACCCACCGCCGCGCAGTCGTCCTTGTCCCATTGCAGGACGCTGCGGTTCTCCATGCGCGCCCACTCCACCGGGCACACGTCGGCGATGGGCCGATCGCAGATCACCATGCCGCCGGAGTGGATGCCGAGATGCCGTGGATATCCCTCGATCTGGGCCGCCAGTTCGAGCACGGCAGGGGGTATGTCGGTGCCCTTCCCCTTTCCGACGCCTCCCCAGCGATCGACCTGTTTGCTCCACGCATCCTGTTGGCCCTGCGAGAAGCCCAGGGCCCGTGCCATGTCCCGCACCGAGGACTTCCCCCGGTACGTGATGACGTTGGCCACCTGCGCCGCGTACTGCCGCCCGTACTTCGCGTAGACGTGCTGGATGGCCTCTTCGCGGCGGTCCGATTCGATGTCGACATCGATGTCCGGCGGGCCGTCGCGTTCGGGTGAGAGAAAACGTTCGAACAACAATTTGTTGCGCACAGGATCGACGTTGGTGATGCCGATGGCATAGCAGACCGCCGAGTTGGCCGCCGAACCCCTTCCCTGACAGAGGATGTCGTTGTTCTTGCAGAACGACACGATGTCGTGGACCACCAGGAAGTAACCAGGGAAGTTCAACGTCGTGATGGTGTCGAGCTCGTGCTCGATCTGCCGGTACGCCTGCGGGTGGTCCTCCGGTGCACCGTAACGGCGGCGCGCCCCTTCCATCGTGAGCTGACGCAACCAACTGGCCTCGGTGTGGCCGTCGGGCACGTCGAAGGGTGGTAGCTGCGGTGCGATGAGCCGGAGGTCGAAGGCGCATTCCAGCCCGAGTTTCGCCGCACCGCTGACCGCTTCCGGGTACGCGGCGAAGAGATGGGCCATCTCCTCGCCGGAACGCAGGTGGGATCCGCCCGTCGGAGGTAGCTGCCCGGCCGCGTCGTCGAGGCTGCGGCGACCCCGGACCGCGGCCATCGCCATCGCCAGCCGCCGGCGCGGGGGGGCCGCGAAATGTGCTGCAGTGGTGGCTATTACACCCAGTCCGTGCTGCTGCGCGAGTTCGGCGAGGCAGTCGTTGCGTTCACCGTCCTCCGGAATGCCGTGGTGTGTGAGTTCCACCGTGACCCGCTCGGCCCCGAACCGGTCGATCAGCTCGCGCAACCGGCGGGCCGCCGCGTCCGGACCGCCGTGGGCCAAAGCCTGACGCACGTGCCCCTTGCGGCAACCGGTCAGGATCTGCCAATGACCTCCCGCCGCATCGGCGAGCCGGTCCATGTCGTAGAGAACTTTGCCTTTCTCGCCTCCCGCCAGGTGCGCTGCCGCGATCTCCCGAGACAGACGGCGATACCCCTCCTGCCCTCGTGCGAGCACCAGCAGATGGGCGTCGCCCACGGTGAGCTCGGAACCGAACACCGTGCGCATGTTCAATTCCTTCGCCGCCTCCGCGAACCGGACCACACCGTAGAACCCGTCGTGATCGGTGAGCGCGATGGCCTCGAGACCCAGTCGGACCGCCTCTTCCACCAATTCCTCCGGCGGGGAGGCACCGTCGAGGAAGCTGAACGCCGAATGCGCGTGCAATTCGGCGTAGGGGACGGTGGAGCCGGCACGTATCTGCTCGCCTGCCCGATACTCTCCCCGCTTGCGTGACCACGCCGGACTGTCGCTGCCGTCGCCCGGATACAGCGACTGCGGGTCGACGCGTCCGGGCCTGCCCGACAGGACCCGCTCCATCTCCGACCACGACGGCGGACCGTTGCCCCAACCCACTACTACACCTCTTCATGCCGCGCACGTGCCGTGCCGAAACCATGGAAGATGCCACTGGGGAAGACGCATCATTCGAACGCGCGTTCGAACACTCTCAGTGTGCCATCACACTCGCGGGCAGGTCAACGCGGGCCACCGGAGTCAGGTCACGAGCGCGGCCAGACCACTCAGACGATCCTCGGCCGGCCTCCGCGGGCAGCTCACACACTTGGCCGACCCGGGGGTCTCGTAGATCAGGCAACACGACGCCCGCTGCGTGAACCGGCGGGTCACCGCACCGGCATGCACGTCGACGAACCGCGGCCGGGGCAGTACCGTCCCGTCGGCACGCATGGCGTCGACGAGCTGCCGGGCGAACATGCTCCCTCTCACACGATCACCGATGCCGTCGCCGGCGTCGAGCGCGCGGTTGGCGATCGAATCGGTGGTGATCGCCCACAACACTGCCCGCCGCACCCCGGACGCCTCGGCCAGTGCGTCGATGAGAACGGTCAACGTTCCGGCGAGTTCCGACGCCAGATCCGCCACCGGCAGCACCGATGATGCCGTCAGACCGCCGAGGTATCCATCGCCGGTCAGGAACGCCCGGGCGCCCTCCAATCGAGGGCAGGCAGCGACACCGGCGACGAGGGCCGTCGCGATCGGGATCCCGGTCAGGGTGGAACTGGCCGAATACCACCACAGGATGCCGTTGACCCGGGGATTCCCACTGCCCCACCGGCGCGCGGTGTCCGTAAGCCGGTGGGCCATCCACTCGGCGTCCGCCATGTCTGCTGCCGGAAACGAGCGGCCGTCGGGAAGCGCCGTCCAGGTGGCCAGCAGCGGAACCCGACGGGCGGTCAGCGCGTACGTCTGAGCCAGGTGCTCATCCATCGGCCAACCCCAGAATGTCCATCGACCGCCTCGGCCCCGACCGCACAACGGCGCGGATTCCGAACACCTCGCCCAGCACCGTGTCGTCGAGGACGTCGGGAGGTGGGCCGGCGGTGATCACCCGTCCATGCTGCATCACCGCCAGCGTGTCGCAGTACTGCACCGCCAACCTGAGATCGTGCATGGTCACCACGAGTGCGAGTCCGCCGGCGGCGAGATCGCGCAGCAATTCCATCAGGATGAACTGATGACGAAGGTCGAGGTGATTAGTGGGTTCGTCGAGGAGCAGGACGCGCGGTTGCTGCGTGAGCGCCCGCGCGATCGCCACCCGTTGACGCTCACCTCCCGAGAGCGCCTGCACGTCGCGCCCCGCGAGTTCCGCCAACCCCACCTGCTGCAGGCACCTGTCGACGATCTCGCGGTCGGCGGCGCTGTCGCGCTCGAACCAACCCTGGTGGGGAATCCGGCCCAGCGACACCGACTCGCGCACCGTCACCCCCGCCGACGACTGCGGCTCCTGCGGAACCGCCCCGACCGTGCGGGCGAGTTGTCGCCGCGCCAGGTCGGCAACGTTCACCCCGCCGACGACGACGGCGCCCGCGGTGGCGGACACCGCGCGGTAGCAGCAGCGCAGCGCCGTCGTCTTGCCGGACCCGTTGGGCCCTACCAGACCGAGCATCTCGCCGGGCCGGACAGCGAAGTCGACCCCGTGCAGCACGTCGCGTGACCCGAGTTCGGCCCGGAGTCCTTGCACGCCCAGCCCGCTCATCGTTCGGCCCGTCGGTACCGGCGCTGCAGCATCCACACGAACAGCGGGGCGCCGACGAGCGCAGTGACCACACCGACCGGCACCTCGAGGCTCGATGAGATCGACCGTGCCGCGGTGTCGGCTCCCACCATGGCGATCGCACCGAGCAGCGCGGCGACCGGTAGCAACCGGGCGGCGCGGATACCGACGACGTAGCCGGCCAGGTGTGGCACGAGGAGGCCGATGAAGCCGATACCCCCTGCGACCGAGACTGCAGCGCCGGCCAGTAGTGACACTCCCAGCAGGTGGACGATCCGGAAGCGGGGCACGTTCATGCCGAGCACGGTCGCTCCGTCGTCCCCGGTCTGCAGTACGTCGATCCGGCGGGCACTCCACAGCATGGCAGTGCCGACCGTCGCGAGCGCCGATACGGGAAAGATCATCGTCGACCAGCGCGCGTCACCGAATCCGCCTGCGAGCCAATGCATCACCGAACCGAGTTGTCGTTCGTCGGCGAGCACGAGAAGCGAGAAGGTGATCAGTGCCGAGAAGACCTGTGCCAGCGCGACACCGACGAGGATGATCGCAGTGGGTTGCGGATACCGTCCGCCGATTGCCAGCGACAGGAACAACGGCACCATCGCGCCGACGAACGCCGCCACGGGAACGGTGAAGACCCCGAGCATTCCGGCGCCGAACCCGAGCACCGTCACGATCACGACACCGAAACCGGCACCCGAGGACACGCCGAGCAGGTATGGGTCGGCCAGCGGATTGCGGGTCACGAGCTGCGCCACCGCACCGGACAGTGCCAGCGCGGCGCCCACCGTCGCCGCGGTCAATGCCCGCGGCAGACGAGAACCGACGACGATGGATTCCCGTGCCTGCGACCACCAGACGTCGAACACACCGGGCAGCATCCGGTTCACCACGATGGCCCAGACGTCACCCACCGGTATGCGCACCGAACCGAACGACACGGCGAGCCCGATCACGAACAGCGTGGTCAGCACCAGAAGTACGATCAGCCCGGCAAATCCGAGAGGGGAACGAGCTGACCGCGAGGATGGGCGCACCTCGGTCCGTTCGGTGAGCGCCGTCATCGCGCGGAGAAGGCGCCCGGATGGACGGCGCGCGCGATGGTCTCGACCGACCGCACCAGGCGGGGGCTCTCGAAGAAGTCGTCGAGCGGTACGACGACGAAGCGGCCTGCCTTTACGGCAGGGGTCGCCGACATGATCGGGTGTGCGGTCAGGAAGTCGATCTTGTGTTGCGCACTCGTCGCGCCGTAGTCGAGGACGACGATCACCTCGGGACTGCGTTCTCCGACAATCTCCCAGGTGGCCGTCGAAAACGGTTTCTGCCCGTCGGAGAAGATGTTCGCGGCACCCGCATGGTCCGCGATGAGCTGACCGATTCCGACACCGCCGACAGTCAGCGGGACGTCCTCGCCGGAATCGTAGAAGAACACCGGGACGGCGGTACTGCCCGCAAGTGTCGCGCGCACGGACTGCAATGCGGACGTCACTCGGTCGCTGATCGCACGCGCCCTGTCTGGAACTGCGAGGATTTCGCCCAGCTGCGTGAAGTCGTCCCGCATCAGGGCGATGTCGGGGAAGCCCTGCCCGCAGTACTCGGAGAACAGGAACGTGGGAATGCCGTGCTCGGCGAGGAACTCTCGTGAACGCCCCTCCTTCTCGTCGAATGCGCTCCGCATTCCCCCCACCACCAGGTCTGGCTCGAGGTCGAGCAACTGCTCTCGCGTCGGATACTCCTTCGACCGATGCGGGATCTTCGCGAATTCCTCGGCGAATGGGGGTAGCGGGGTGGCGTCGCCATACCCGGTGCCGACGATACGGTCGCCGACACCCATCTCGATCAGAACCTCGGTGACATGATCGTTCATGCTGACGATGCGCTGGGGTGGTGCATCGAAGCTCTGCGCGAGCGAACAGTTGGTGATCGTCACCGCGGCGGTGAACGACTCGGCGGAAGTAGTGCCCGGGCCAGGTTCCCCACGCGAGCAGGCGGCAGCGAGCAGCACTGCCACGGCGGCGGTGAGCAATCCGGACCTTCGGAACAACGGACGGTGCATGTAAACCTCATTGCGGCTCAGAGCCACGAATGAAAGTCGTGCAGGTCACTCCACGACCGGAGTCGCGGTGCGCCTGCGGGACTCCGCTTCGTAGACCACGACGAATGGATGTCGCACACCACACACCGGGTAATCGGGCTCGCCACCGGAAAATACTCCGATGGCCCACCGTTGCGGGTCAGCGCCGGATTCGGACCGGCTTCCCCCATGTCTGTGGCTGCACGTGCACATCCGAGTATGCATCATGGCGCGGGAGCCGGATCACACCACCGCCGCTCACCGCCGCACCCGCACTACAGTCGGCAGTCGCACAATGCCGACCACGACCCGGAGATGACGCATGACACGTTGGGCCTCGACCGTTGTTTCCCGGCGATGGTGGATTCTGGTGCTTGCCGTGGCCGCCGTACTGGTGAGCGGCGTCTGGGGTACGGGGGTGTTCGCGAAACTGGGCTCGGGCGGCTACACCGACCCGGGCAGCGAGTCCGCTGAAGTGGCGAGGATCGTCGAGGCCAACCTGGGTCCGCAGACCGCGGACATCATCGTCGTCTACACCGCGCCCGAAGGGAGAACGCTCGACGACATCGGTCCCGAGGTGACCGCCGACCTCGAGCGGTTCGCCGCCGAGGTCCCCACACACAAGATCACCTCATACTGGTCCGCGGACACCACGACGAAGCAACGGATGGTGTCGGAGGACGGCACCAAGGCGTCGGCCGCGGTCACCGTCGACCCCGAAGCCGGAATCACGGTGGCCGCCTTCGACCGTCTGCTCCCCAAGCTCGAGGTCGAGGGCATCGACACCGAGTTCGCGGGCAACTCGGTGGTGGGTGTGGCTTTCAACAACCGGCTCCAGCAGGATCTGGTGCTGGCGGAGGCGATTGCGCTTCCCATCACACTGGTCCTGCTGGTCTTCCTCTTCGGCGGCGTGGTCGCCGCGGCCGTACCCGTCTTCGTCGGACTGCTCTCCATTTTCAGCGCGCTGGCCACCCTTCGGGTGCTCACCCTGTTCACCGACGTCAACTCCTTCGCGATCAATGTCGCCTCTCTGCTCGGTCTCGGGTTGGCCATCGACTACGGGCTCTTCGTCGTCGGACGTTTCCGTGAAGAACTGGAGTCGGGCGCCGACACTGCCGAGGCCACCCGGCGCACCGTGCTCACGGCCGGCCGCACTGTTCTGTTCTCCGGACTGCTGCTGGTGTGCGCCTTCTCGGGCATGCTCGTGTTTCCCCAGGACGTCATCGCATCGCTGGGATTCGGTGCCATGGCCGCGGTCGCGAGTGCGGCGCTGCTGTCCCTGACCGCCGTCCCGGCTCTCCTCGCGATCCTCGGCCCGCGCATCAACGCAGGGAGCTGGCGCAAGGACGCAGCCCAGCGCAGCGAAGCGCGGGCCCGCACGTTCTGGGGGTCCGTCGTCACGTGGGTGATGCGCAGGCCGGCCGCGATCGCGGTCGGAATCGTCGCCGGACTTCTCGTTCTGGCAGCTCCCCTGCTCAGCGCCTCCCTCGGAGAGGTCACGTACACCGCGCTGCCCGAGGACGACCCTGCGCGCATCGCCACCGACACACTCACCCAGGAGTTCCCGACGACGGGCAACGGAGCCACCCTGATTCTGCGAGGCACGGACGGCAGCAGACCGACTGCCGCGGACGGTGCCGCCGTCGCCGAACAGGCCGGACAGGTGGAGGGCATCGGTGCGGCCACTGTCGTGGCGTCGAACGGTGAACTGGTCGCCGTCCAGGCGGTATACGCGGAGGGCGTCGACAGCGACGACCAGAGTGGTGCGGTCGCGGCCCTGCGCGACATCGCAGTACCGGAAGGGACCGAACTCCTCGTCGGCGGTGGACAGGCCACCGTCGACGACAGCAACGCGGCGATCGTCCGCTGGTTGCCCGCGATGATGGCGATCATGGTGCTGTCGACGCTGATGCTGCTGTTCCTGGCGTTCGGCTCGGTGGTCCTGCCGCTCAAGGCGGTGGCCATGGCGGGACTGAGCCTGGCCGCCACCTTCGGCGTCCTGACCTGGATCTTCCAGCTCGGTCACGGCGCGAGCCTGCTCGGGGTCAGTCCGGCACCGCTCGAGGCGACGTTCGTCGTCCTGATCCTCGCGGTCGTGTTCGGCTTGTCCACCGACTACGAGGTGTTCCTGATGTCACGGATGGTGGAGGCGCACGCGGCGGGGGCGACCACGGAGGAAGCGGTGCGCTTCGGAACGGAGCGCACGGGGCGGATCGTGACCGCGGCCGCTCTGCTGCTCGTCGTGGTCACCGGAGCATTTACCGTGTCCGGCCTGTCGATCATGCGGTTCCTCGGAGTGGGCATGATCGTGGCGCTGCTCGTGGACGCCACCGTGGTGCGCATGTTGCTCGTGCCGTCGCTGGTGAAGCTGATGGGTCCGGCCAACTGGTGGGCTCCGGCGTGGATGACGAAGGTCCATTCCAAGGTCGGAATCCGTCACTAGTGCATCATCTTACTTCGGAGTAAGTTCGGGGAATGGCCACCTACCTCGTCACGGGCGGAGCCGGATTTCTGGGTCGACACGTCCTGCCTCTGATCCTCGACCGCGATGACACAGCAGAGATACACGTCCTCGTCCGCCCCTCCTCGCTCACCAAACTCGACGCCCTCACCGAAAGCATGCTCGGCGGCGATCGTGTGCATCCGCTGATCGGCGACCTGACCGAGCCCGGCCTCGGCCTCGCCGCGGTGCCGGCGGCCCAGCACGTTTTGCACCTCGGCGCGATCTACGACCTCACCGTCGGCGACGAGCAGGCGTCGACCAATGTCGACGGCACGCGCGCGGTGGCCGCCCTCGCGACAGAGCTGGGCGCAACCCTTCATCACGTGTCGTCGATTGCGGTCGCGGGCGATTACGCGGGCACCTTCGCCGAGTCGGATTTCAATCGGGGACAGAGTTTTCCGACGCCATACCACCGCACCAAGTTCGAGGCGGAGAAGATCGTTCGAGACAGCGAGGGACTGCGCTGGCGGATCTACCGCCCGGCCGTGGTGGTCGGCAGTTCGGTCACCGGTGAGATGGACAAGATCGACGGACCGTACTACCTGTTCCCCGCCATCTCGACTCTCGCCAAGCTCCCGGCCGCACTCCCGGTGGCTGTCCCCGACATCGGATCGACCAACGTCGTTCCCGTGGACTATGTGGCGGCGGCCATCGTGGAGCTGATGTCGGCACCGGACCGCGACGGTCAGGTGTTCCACTTGGTCAATCCGCGCCCGCAGCCGGTCCGCGAGATCTACGCGGGGCTCGCCAAGGCCGCCGGTGCCCCGCGCCCGGCGGCGAGCCTGCCCGGCGGACTGGTCCGCCCCTTTCTGGCACCCACCCCGGACTCGACTCTCGACACGGGCCGCAAGTTGGTCCTCGAGGGGCTCGGCATCCCGCCCGTGCTCGTGGCGAACATGACGCTGCCTACCGTCTTCGTCAACGAAGAAACGCGAAAGGCTCTGCAGGGTAAGAGAATCGAGGTTCCGCCCTTCGCCTCCTACACGAAGGCGCTGTGGACCTACTGGCAGAACCATCTCGATCCCCATCGGGCCCGCCGCTCCCATCCCGGCGGACCGCTCATGGGACGGCACGTCGTCATCACCGGGGCCTCCTCCGGGATCGGTCGCAGCGCGGCGATCGCCGTGGCCCGCAAGGGCGCGAAAGTTCTTCTCCTCGCGAGACGTACCGAGGAACTCGATGCCGTGGTCGCGGAGATTCGCGCGGCGGGCGGTGCGGCGTTCGGATATCCGTGCGACATCACCGACGAGACGTCGGTCGAACGCACGGTCGCCGCGATCCTCACCGAGCACGGTCACGTGGACATGCTCGTCAACAATGCCGGCCGGTCGATCCGGCGGGGCCTCTACCGCTCGACCGAGCGGTTCCACGACTTCGAACGCACCATGGCCGTCAACTACTTCGGCGCCGTTCGACTCGTCCTCGCGTTCCTTCCGCAGATGCGTGAACGCCGGTTCGGGCACATCGTCAACATCAGCAGCGCCGGGGTCCAGGGGGCAACGCCCCGATTCGCCGCCTACGTAGCCAGTAAGGCGGCGCTCGACGGGTTCACCGATGTCGCGGCCGCTGAAACACTGTCCGACGGCATCACGTACACCACCATCCACATGCCACTCGTCGAGACGCCGATGATCGCACCGACCGGCAACTACAACGTGGGACCCATCACCTCACCGGAGAAGGCGGCGGCCATGGTGGTCCGGGCCCTGGTCGAGCGGCCGAAGCGCATCGATGTCCCCAGCGGCACTCTCGGCGAACTCGGCAGTATGTTCGCGCCTGCCGTCAAAGACAGGATGATGCATCAGATGTATCGCATGTTCCCCGACTCGCCGGCGGCCAAGGGACAGAGCGTCACCCAGAGGACACCCGAACCTCCACGAACCGACGGGGTACGTGCGCACAGGTCGACACCGTGGGGACGCGCCGCCCGCAAGGTCGGAAGGCTGGTACCCGGCGCCCATTGGTGAGCGCACTCGGTCAGGCCAGCGGGCGTACCCCGGTGGCGACGACGGGACGAACCGGTTTCGGTGCGGCTCCGCAACTGGGCGGCCTGGGCGCGAGTTCCCGCTCCTCGACATCGACGGACCACCGGCGTCCGTCGATGTGGGTGACCACCGACGCCCCGTCCACCGCCAGCTCGTTCGGGCCCGCGGTCACCAGCTCCCGGACCGCGAGCTCGGCAACCTGGCCCCGCTCGTCCCAGCAGCTTCGTCCCCGCAGTCCCTGCGCGTACACCTCGTCCCGGGCGGCGGCGCGCACCGCCTCGACGCTCTGTTCCGCAGAGAGCCGGCCGTACGTATATCCGGTGGGCAGCAGAATCATCGACGGCGCGAACCGGTGTCCTCCCGTGTGCGAGCATTCCCACACGGTGTCGCCGAACTCTGTGGACAGCCGGGCGGCGATGGGCCGCCCCAGGACGGCACAGCACTGATCCCGTTTACCGTGCGCGCACACCAGCACCACCGGCTCCGCGACCGGCTCCCCCCACCGCGGAGCCGGACCAGCGACCGCACCGAGGTCGAGGTCGAGGAGGTCGGCCGGACTGCCGATGTCCAGGCGTTCACACCAGGCCGACGCGGGGTGCGAGTGTGCAAGGAGAACTGTGCGCCTCGCCGGATCGGTCGTGCTTCGTCCCGGCCGGCGGATGAACATGAACCGTACTCCGGCCGCCTTCGCACGGGCGTCGAGTTCCCCGGCGAGTTCGCTGCCCAGCGCGGTGCCGTCCACCACGTCCCGGCCCCACGCACCCGGGTGTTCGAGACACACCCAGCCCGTGACGTGCGCCGCCGTTCCCGGCAGGGGTTCGTCGGCGGCGGACAGCGCGGAGCAGGCAGTAGAGGTGATCGTGTCGTTCACGAGGCCATTGTGTCAGGCCGATTTTTCGCTCAGTCGTGGAACTTGCGCCGTTCCGACAACTGCTGAACGAACTTCTCGATGCGCCGGGCACGCGTCTCCGGACGTTTCGCGTCCTGCAACCGGTAAATGACCGCGTAGCGGTTGTGGCTGTTCAGCGTCGCAAAGAACGCCTCGGCCTCCGGATTCTGCGCGAGGGCGGCAAGGAAGTCCTCCGGGATTTCAGCCGCCTTCTGTCCGGTATAGGCACGGTCCCACCGCCCGTCGGCTCTGGCCTTCTCCACTTCCGCCGCACCGGCAGCCTCGAGGGCCCCGGCGGCTTCCAGTTTCTCGGCATATTCGCGGTTGCGTTTCGACCACGGACTGCGCGCCGATCGTGGGGTGAACCGTTGGACATAGAAATTTTCGTCGACCCGGCGGACTTGGCTGTCGATCCAGCCGTAACACAACGCCACCTCGAGTGCCTGGTCGTAGGTGATCGACGAGTGGGCCGATCCCTTCTTCGCCATCTTCAGCCAGATACCGGGTTTGGTGGCGTGATGAACTGCGAGCCACTGGCGGAATTCGATCTGCCCGGTGAAGTACTCGACCGGCAACTCTGCTGCACTCATGCGCCGGTATCTATCGGCCCCGTGCCCACACCCGCACGAAACCCTGCGACAGATACGCAAGCGAGCCGAGGGCCAGCACCCACTTGGTGATGCTGACCGCGGAGGTGGCGCGGACGGTGGCATCGGTGATGTGCTCCCGATGGGTCAGCATATGCAGGCCGACGACATTTTCGACGTAGTCACCGGCCGCGGCTACGACCGGCGCAGCCGCCAGCATCTTGCGCGTGGTGGGCGACAACGGCGTCAACTCCGCCAGCCGTCGCGCACCCGTACGCAGAGCGACGGCGTAGATGGCGGGATGGATGAAGTCTGGGTAGTAATGACTCCGATATCGCGCGGTCTCGGTGGCGTCCATGCCGTCGAGGATCGCGGTGTAGTCCCGGGCGGATCGCGCCGTCTGAATCTCGGCCACCCGGGGGGCAGCAGGACCGAGCAGTCGGGCGATATTCGCCTGTGAGATCACGAACGCGGCAGACCAGCCGAGGAGCTTGCGGTCGAGCGAGGTGAGCGCCATGGCCAGATCCTCCCATGGATACCCGACGGTTGATCGTCCCTTCGTCCGAGTCCGGTCAACCTGCTGCCTCGGTCAGCGCCTTGGCGTCCTCCTCGCCGAACCGCTCCTCGAGCACCTCCGGGGAGTAGTCGAGGTCTATTTCCTCGACCGGCCGGCCGCGTGCCGACTCGATCGCCGAGAGGCGACGCTGCGCACGGTCCGCGGCGTAGGCCAGGAACTCGTCGTTGTCGAGCCCGAACGGCTGAACCTCGAATTGTGCGTTGACCCAATCGATCATGCCCAGTGCCATCGGCATCAGCTCCGCCATCCGCTCCTGCACCACATTCCAATTGTTGTCGTCGGCCGCGACATGCCGTCGGCAGGTGAAGGTTCCCCAGGCCATGTGACGACGTTCGTCGTCGCCGATCCGCTTGACGAGATCCTGCATGCCGGGAAGTATCCCGCGGGTCGCGCACACCTTCTGCCACGCGTAGTACCCGGTCAGCGCAAGACTGCCCTCGATGACATGGTTATAGGTGACGCTGGCGCGAATCTGGTTGGCGGGGCTCGGATCCGTCTCGAGAACGCCCAGAGATCCGGGAAGCTCCTCGTAGAACAATTGGCGGTAGTACGGATTGTCGGCGACGAACGGATGCAGGTCCTGCGTGAGCCCGACCGCGTCCATCCACAACCGGAACACCTGCGTGTGCTTGGCCTCTTCGAAACAGAACTGAGTCAGGTACATCTCGTCACCGAACCGGCCCTCTGCGGCCATCGCCTTCATGAAGGGCTGAATGTCCTCGGTGACCGCCTCCTCACCGGCGATGAACTGCGCGCACAGGTACGTCGCGCTCCGCTGCTGCTCGCTGTTCAACTCCTCCCAGTCCTGCGCATCCCGGCTGAAATCGAGATCGACGGGATTCCAGAACTTGGCATTCCCCTTGGTGAACAGTCGCAGCGGAAAGGCGTCCCAGTTCAGGCCGCCGGAGCGGAGCGAACTGAACCCCTCCCTGCCGGGTGCGTACGGTCGTCCGGGTGTGATCGTCGACATCTCGTGCCTTCTTCCCGATGTACAAATACCTGTGCAGCCGGGTCCGAGCCCCCGCTTCTACTCCACGCTAGTCCTGCCCAGGCCGCTGCGGGTTTACATTTGCGGACTTTTGTCTGAATCCGGCCGACGGTGAACAGCGCACGCTCAGTTCGGCTCGGACTCCATCAGGAACGGCATCGCCGCCGCCTCGAACTCGTCGTACCGATCACGGTGAATGCTGTGTCCCCCGGGGAAAACCACCACCCGGCATCTCGGTATCGCGGCGACTGCGGATTCGAGTCGACGGGCATCCACCATCCCGCCGGGACCGCCGCGCAGGATCAGTGTGTCCGCCTCGATCCGTGGCAGCTGGTCCCACCACAACGGGTCCGGTCGGCGGAACTGCTCGAGCGCCGAGCGTGTCATCGACCGGTCGAAGGCGATCACGGCCCGCGGGTGCCGGATCAGGCTCGTCGTCGCATGCCACAGCTCCGGCAGGGACGGCAGCCTGTTCGAGAAGACCTGCTCCGGGTCACCGGGCCGCAGCGGAAGTGGGGCCTCCTCGATGACCAACCGCCGCACCAACTGGGGGCGGGTCTGGGCTGCGAGTGAGGCGGCATGACCGCCGAGCGAATGACCGACGAGATCGACCTGCGCCAGGCCCAGGTTGTCGCACACTTCCACCACATCGGAACCGAACTCTTCGAACAGGTACGACGCAGCGCGGGCACTGCGACCGTGTCCCCGTAGGTCGAGCACGACGACCCGGCGCCCGCGGGAGACCAGCGCCCGCGTGAACCGATCCCATGTTCCGCCGTCACCGCCCATTCCGTGCACGAGAACCACGGGCACGAGATGAGCGGCCGGGCCACTGCGCACTCCGCTGTCGCGGTACGCGAGGGCGACACCGGTGCGGGTCGCGGTCGTCCTGCTCGTCTCCACGAGGAGTAAGCCTAGGCGGACGGCCGCGTCGGCCCGCCCTGACCTCCCGAGCCGTACGGGCGGTCCGTTCACAAGTTGGGTTTCACGGTGTGGCGGGGACGACCCGATAGCGCAGCGTCACGATCCCCGACTCGTAACCCTTGGCCTCGAGGAGCGTGAGGGCGTGCATCCCGGTGTCCTCGTCGAGGAGACGCTGCCCGCGCCCCAGCAGCACCGGCACCACGCGCAACTGAATCTCGTCGACCAGATCTGCCGCGAGTAGCGACTTGGCCAGGGTGATACTCCCCCACACGACCACGTCACCACCGGGCTCCCGCAGCAACTGCCGCACCCGCTCGATCACGTTCCCGTCGTACACCTGCGCCGGTTCCCACGATCCCCACGGCGCCCTGCCGAGGGTGGACGAGAACACGAGCTTGGGAAGCGTGTTCACCACCTCGGCCACCACCTCGCCTTCCGCGGTGGGCCAGTACTCGACGAACATCTGATAGGTGTTGCGGCCCAACAGAACCAGATCCACGTCGGCGAGAAGATCTATGTTGTCCCGATCGACCTCACCGAAATCGGACACCGCCTCGAAGAAGTCGAGCTCGCCCGACGGCCCGGCGACGAACCCGTCGAGAGTGGTCAGTTCCTGCACGATCACCCGGCGAGTTGCGGGCGTAGACACCTCACTCATAGATTCCCTCCACCGTCCACCGATCCGCCGTGCAGATCACCAGCAGTGCCCGCGACTCCTCGAGCAGCACCTGCGCCCTGGCCGCCGTCCGGGCGGCCGGCGGATCCCACCACCGCTCGTCCACCGGCCACGGTCCCGCCCATCCGCACACCGTCCACTCTTTACTCCCCCAGCGCAACCGGGCGGGAGGCGCACTGAACACACCGCGTTCCGTGACCGTCACGGCAGCACCCCGTGCGTCCACGATGCCGACCTCGGGATGTGCCGTCAACACAGCGGAAGGTGCCGGTTCGGGGAGCGTTCCCGGCCACGGCTCCGACGGATCGGAACGAGGAATCAGCTCATCCCCCAACGGCAGCAGGGTGATGCGCTCCGCCGGACCCCGCCCACCACTGAGAACACCCACCTGCACGGCCTCCCCGCCGAGAAGTCCCTGCACCCGCACCAAGGCTCGCCGGGCCCTCTCGTCCTGATCTCCGACTCCACCCCACAGCCCCAACTGCAGGGCGCCGGAAGCCACCACCTCCACCGGCTCGAGCCGCAGGACCGCGATACCCGCGGTGGGACGCTTCTCGCTGCGCCCGGTCAACCACCCGTCCAACTGCCACCGCACCCGGTCCGCCGTCGCCTCCGGCGTCAACGGCTCCGCGCATCGCCACGTCCGGGACAACTGCTCCCCGTTGCCGGTGATTGCCGACACCGACAGCCGAGTACAGGCCACCCCCGCGTCGGACAGCGTGCGGTGCAGTTTCTCCGCCAACGCCCTGCCTGCGAACGCTGCGGCGTCGACCCGTTCGATCACGGGGTCGCAGTGTTCTTCCACCTCCAGGTCGGGAGGTAGCGATCGCGCCGACGGGGGACGCTCCGGCTCACCCCGCGCCGCACGATGGGCAAGCACCGCGTCGGTTCCGAAACGGGACGCCACATCACCTGCCGGCAGCGCCGCGAAGGCGCCGATGGTACGCAGTCCCAGCCGGTGCAGCAGATCGACCAGTTCACCACGGTGAGCTGCCGCGAGACTGGGTTCGGCAGCCAGTTCCCTCATCGGCAGAGGTGCCAGGAACTCCGCTCCCCGGCCGGGAGGCACGAGCACCCCTCTGCGAGCGGCGATCACGGCCGTGGACAGTTGATCGGCAATGCCCACCTGACACTCGACCCCCACAGCCGACACCTGGTCCACCAACCGCTCCGCAGCGGCTTCCTCGGAGCCGAAGTATCTGCTGACGCCCCGCGCCGACAACACCACGAGCCCGGGACGCAGCACCTCGACTCCGGGAGCCACGGCGTCGATGGTCGCGGCAACCGGCTCGAACAACCGCGCGTCCCGCTCGGCATCCGCTGTCACCACGTGCAACCGGGGGCACCGGGCCTGGGACTCGCGGCGACGCAGTCCCCGGTGCACCCCATCAGCCCGGGCCGTCGCCGAACAGGCCACCACACGATTACCCGACGTCACCGCCACCGGATGAGTGGGCGGGAGGTCCACGGCTGCAGCAGCTGCGACCGCAGGCCAGTCGGGACACCACAACGCCACTACGCGGCTCATAGCCCCACCACTTCCGCCGCTTCCGGAAAGCCTCCCTCCGGGAGACCGGTGTCCGGCGTGCTCACCCACTCCACTCGACCCTGCGCCGAACGCACGTCCAGCCGGGTGGTGCGCGGCTGAAACGACCGCCCCCGGGCGCACACCGCCAGGCTGAGGGAACGTAGCCGGCCGCACCCCCGTTCCTGAGATCCCTTGCCCAGTCCCGCATATCCGCGGACCCGGGCATCCAGTCGCATCTCAGCACCGTCCCAGTGTCCGTCGGTGACCACCAGGGTCGAACCCTTGCTCCGCGCGCGGGCCACCACCGCGCGGGCACGGGACGGCGCCACCGAGGCTCCACCCAGGCCGAGTACCACCAGATCCATACCGTCCAGCAGCACCGCGGCGATCTCCACCGGATCAGCTCCGGGGTCGGGAATCAGAGCGAGGCGTTCGAGCTGCGCCCCCATCTCGACAGCGGCGAGCAACCCGAGCTGGGGATGCCCGATCACAGCGACATGTCCCCCGTCTGCGGTGACCGACGCGACCAGCCCCAGCAGAAGCGAGGTGGCACCGGAAACCGATACCACGGAACCCCGCATCAGCCCGCCTCTCGGAAGAAGGTCGGCCAGCGCAGCCGGAACCGGGAGCACCCCGGCCGTGTCCGAATCGGGGGCCGAAGACTTGCCCGGTGTGTGCAGCGCTCCCTCCATCGGAGCGCGATTCGCCACCGCTTCCCCGCGAGCGGGGACCGCCGCCATCCTTCGCCGGAGGAAGTCCAGACGCTCCTGACGGGAGAGCCCCGATAACTCCGGCGGCGCAGCAGACTCCGGAACTGCGGCCACATCAGCCAACTCGACACCCCTGTCACTCGGCACCAACAGCGGTCGGCAACCACGGGGAAGACGCGGCTCGAACAGACGCTACGTTCGAACGTATTTTCGAACTCGTTTCCAGTAAAGCCGGTCGGTGAGTGCCCGTCAAGTGGACCACGTATTCGCAGGTCAGGAGCGTCACACCGCCCGTGTCCGCATCATCCTCTAACCTGAACGCGTGACTGAGCAGGCGCAGAGCGAAAGGGGCATCGGACCCGAATACCTAGTGGCGGGAAGGTACCGTCTGAGGTCCAAATTGGGCGGCGGCGGCATGGGTGCCGTGTGGCTGGCGAGAGACACACTGCTGCACCGGGACGTAGCCGTCAAACAGGTCACCACGACGGCCGGACTCGACCCCGACGAGGCCCGCCGCGTCCGTGAACGCACTCTCCGGGAAGGGCGCAACGCCGCCAAACTCACCCACCGCCATTCCATTGCGATGTATGACGTGGCGCTCGAAGCCGGGGAGCCCTGGCTGGTCATGGAATACCTACCGTCCCGCAGCCTCGCCCAGGCGATGAACATCGCCGACACGCTGCCGCCCCTCGAGGTGGCTCAGATCGGTGCGCAGGTGGCGGACGCCCTGGTGGCCGCGCACGCGGCGGGCATCGTGCACCGGGACATCAAACCGGGCAACATCCTCGTCGCCGACCGGGGCCGGGAACTCGGCACCGTCAAGATCAGCGACTTCGGCATCGCCCGCGCCAAGGGCGACGCCGCCGAATCCACGAACGGCGTCATCACCGGAACCCCCGCGTACTTCTCCCCCGAGGTTGCTCGCGGCCAGGATCCCACCGAGGCCAGCGATGTCTTCTCGCTCGGGTCCACGCTGTACACCGTGGTCGAGGGGCAGCCGCCGTTCGGCATCGATTCCGACTCCATCGCACTCCTGCATCGCGTCGCGAAGGCCGAGATCTACCGCCCGGCCAAGGCCGGGCCGCTCACCGAAACGCTGTTGCACCTACTCGAACCCGACCCGGCGCGACGTCCCACGATGGCCGAGGCCCGCGACGCGCTGGCCCGGGTGGCCATGGGCGGGGACGGTGATGTCGCCCACCTCGTCGGCTCACCCGTCTATTCCGCCGACGGCACGATTCCCTCCTGGGCCCACCGTTCCACTCCGTTGCCCCCTCCGCACCGACGGAGCAAGATCGGCTCCACTCAGGCCGGCCTCCCCGCGGTGCCCCAGAGCACGCCCTTGAAGAACGTTCCCCGCCCGCTGGGCAAACTGCAGTGGCCGCCGCGGCCCACTCCGCCCGCCCCCGGTGCACCCGAACCCACCGTCCGCGATCAGGTGGTGGCGTGGGCACCGATCGCCATGGGCGTGATGGTCGCCATCTTGATACTGGCCGTGCTCGTCGCCGTGGTCGTCCTGCTGGCCCAGCCCTGAGCGGACCGACGTATCAGTCGATCCGACGACGGTGCGCCCACCGGGTCAGCGCATTGCGGTTCGACTGCTGCGTCTTGCGCAGCACGTTGGACGCATGGGTCTCCACCGTCTTCACCGAGATGACCAGTTCCTCGGCGATCTCACGGTACGTGTACCCCCGCGCGAGCAGCCGCAGTACTTCCATCTCACGCGGGGTGAGCGAATCGAGTTCCGGATCCAGCTGCGGTTCAGGAGCATTGGAGCGGCCGGTGAAGGAGTCCAGCACGAATCCGGCCAGCCTCGGGCTGAACACGGCGTCACCCCCGGCGACCCGGCGGACTCCGTCGGCCAGCTCCCCACCCGAGATCGTCTTGGTTACATAACCGCGCGCACCCGCCCGGATCACGGCGATCACATCCTCGGCGGCGTCGGACACGCTCAGCGCCAGACACACCGGGCCCTCCTCGATGCCGCGCAATACGGCGACACCACCACCCTCGGGCATGTGAACGTCGAGGAGGACGACGTGCGGGGCGGTGGCGTTGATACCCGACACCGCCTCTGCCACACCGCCGGCCTCCCCCACGACCTCCATGTCTGCCTCCCGTCCGAGTTCGGCACGCACACCGGACCGGAAGACGGCGTGATCATCTACGAGAAAGACGCGATACGGCGGTGTTTCAGGCAAGCTCACTGTGGCTGTTCCTCGGCGTGGACGGTAGTGTCGCCCCACTCTAGGCCAGCGTCGTCCGTAATCTCGGTAGCATCCGCCCCGGCCTTGGCATGGCCGTTTCGCGGCATGGAGATCCGGACCTCGGTGCCCTTGCCGGGCGCCGACCGCACGTCCACGTGTCCACCCCGGCGATCGATCCGCCCGCGGATCGACTTAGCCAGTCCCTGCCGATCCGACGGCACCTCGTCGATGTCGAAGCCGACACCACGGTCCCGGACGAACACACTGACCTGTTCGCGCTCCGCCTCGGCGAAGAGGTTGATGTCGGTCTCGCCGGAATGCTTGGCCGCGTTGACGAGTGCCTCCCGCGTCGCACCGAGCAAGGCTGTGAAGCTTTCCTTCGACAGCCCCTCGCCCGTCCCCTCGACGTCGAGGGAGACGTCGCCCACCGTCACCGGCCGCACCGTCACACCGTGCTGGTCCTCGACCTCACCGGCGATGATGCGCAGCGCCTCCGCGAGACTCGACTGGTCGGCGTCGCCGCCGCCGAACAACCACTTGCGCAGTTCGCGTTCCTGTCCGCGCGCGAGCCGGGCCACCTCCTGTGGGTGATCTGCCTGTTTCTGGATCAGCGCCAGCGTCTGCAGGACCGAGTCGTGCAGATGCGAGGCGATCTCCTCACGCTCCTCGTTGCGAATTCTCGCTGCCCGTTCCGCTCCGAGGGCACGCCACAGCCGCAACCACAGGGGCACGGTCAGTAGGCCGGCGCCGACAAGGGTCACCACGACCGCCAGCAACGACGACCGCAAGGCCTCCAGATCGACCTGAGCGAGGATCACCACGCCCAGCCCGGAGACGATCAGTGTCACGCCACCGAGAACCCGCGCCCAGGTGAGAACGGTGGGCCGCTGCGGCAACCCGATCACGGTGCGCGGGCCCTCCGAATCGAATTCCCGCCACACCAACGCCGCACCCACCGCCACCACGATGATTGGCGCAATCACCGATCCCGCACGGCCACTGAACAACCACGACAATGCGGAGGCGCCAGCGAGACCGATGGCGATCAGGCCGATGGCCCTGCGTCGTTCGGACGCGCTGGGCTTCTCCGTGTCGGCACCCGCCGACGTGAAGATCCACAGGAGGCCGTACGCGACGATGCCGGCACCGGCCAGCGCCGCCAGAGCGGCGAACACGACGCGCACCTTCAGGACGTCGACACCCAGCTGATCGGCGATACCGCCCGCGACACCACCGACGACACGACCCGCGGCCCGGCGTTCGAGCCGCGGCATCGGCACATCGCCCGGCGCCACCGGTGGCATCAGCGGGCCACCACCGGTCTGCGCTGCAGAAGGCACGGCGTTCGACACAGATTGCACATACTCGATACTGGCACGATCACCCCGCCCGGGCATCAGGGTCCAACCCTGACTTCGCGGACCCGCACGGCCTCTTCCGAGTGGAAAGATCAGGGTAGTTCCCGATGTACGCGCGGGGCGTCGGCCGCAACGATGGTCGTATGAGCAATGGGAGTTTCCAAGAGCAGATGCACGATCTGTGGCGGACCCGGCCGGTGCGGTTGCCCGGGCGAGGTCACGTCGCCGGTGTCTGTGCGGGAATCGGATACCGCTACGGCGTCGATCCCGTACTGATACGAGTCGCTTTCGTAGTGTCGACCATCTTCGGCGGCGCCGGTGTACTCCTCTATCTGGTGTGCTGGCTCGGCCTGACCAAATCCGGTGACCCGGCCTCGCCGGCGGAGTCCCTCGTCGGCCGAGGCCACAGCTCGGATTCGGGCACCAAGACCGTCGTCCTCCTCGTCGCTCTCGCCATCGCCGCCAGCACGGTCGGGCCGTTCGGTGTCGGGCTCGGCGGATCGGGTCTGATCAGCATGGCGTTGATGCTCGGCGGACTGTGGTTGTTGTATCAACGGCAACCGGTGCCGCCGCCCCTCCCGCCCGGGGTCGCACCGACCGGAGTCGGAACGGGCTATCCGGGTACGAGTTACGCCCCCGGACCGTTCGGCGGCAACCCGTTCGGCGCCGACCCGTATGGCGCCGGTGCCTACGGCGGCAGCGCGTACGGCGCCGGCCCGCACCCCACCTACAGTCCGTACACGAAGCTCCCCGATTCCTACACGCCGAGCAGCGCGGCCACTCCCACCGCGGACAGCACGGATCGAACGAACACACCGTCCCCCACCGAACCCCCAGCGAGCGAGCAGAAGACGGTGTCGTTCGAGAAGTCTCCGGAGCCGACCCCCAGCAGCTTCGCGCCTCCGACACCGTTCGCACCACTCGAACCGCGTCCACCGGCCTGGGATCCGCTGGGAGTGGCCCCCTTCGCCTGGGACCTTCCCGAGCCGGCCGGAACTCCCGCACCCGCCGCGGCACCCGGGCGCAAGCACTCGCGCCTGACCACCATGGTCATCGGACTCGCCATCCTCGCTGCCGCAGCAGCGACGGCACTGTCGGTCGCCACCGGATCGGAATGGCTGAACCCGGGCCGTATCGGTGCCGTCGCCCTCGCCGTGATCGGCGCAGGCCTCATAGTCGGAAGTGTTGTCCGCAAGGGCTACGGCTTGCTCGTCGTCGCGGGACCACTGGTGGGATTCGTCGTTCTGGCCTCGCTCGTCGGCTCACTGAACTTCGACGGACGCAGCATGGGCGAACAGAGATGGGAGCCCATGTCGGCGGCCGACCTCGATTCCGAATACTCGGGCGGTTTCGGCAGCTTCACCCTCGACCTCCGCAGGGTCGAGCTCACCGAGGACAAGACGGTCACCGTGAACGGAAACGGTGAGGTGATCGTGCTCCTGCCACCGAACATGAACGTCCGCAATGACTGCTCGGTTCAGTTCGGTGACAGCCAATGCCTGCCCGACGGTCTCGACGGCGGAGCGGACGGACCGGAAGGACCCGTATTGAATCTCGACGTGAACGCACAATTCGGAAATGTGGAGGTGCGTCGTGGATGACATCGACGACACTCAGGACACCGGCACCACCTCACGGAAACGGCCGTCCCCGCTCCTGTTCCTCGCAGGTCTGGCAGCACTGCTCGTGAGCGGCTGGGCCCTCGTCGGTCCCTTTTCCCTCGAACCCCTCGCGAATGTCGAATTCCGCTGGCTGTTCGTCCTCGTCGCCGTGGTCGTCGGTGCAGTTCTCGTCTTCGCACCGAATAGAAAGAGATAGCCCGGCAACACGAAAGCGCGGTGGGCGGGTCCTCGGACTCACCCACCGCGCTTTTCAGTGCGTCACTCCCACTCGATGGTGCCCGGCGGCTTGCTGGTGATGTCGAGCACCACTCGGTTGACGTCGTGCACCTCATTGGTGATGCGGGTGGAGATGCGCTCGAGTACCTCGTACGGCACTCGCGTCCAGTCCGCCGTCATCGCGTCTTCACTCGACACGGGCCGCAACACGATCGGGTGACCGTACGTCCGCCCGTCACCCTGCACCCCTACGCTGCGGACGTCGGCCAACAGCACCACCGGGCACTGCCAGATCAACTTGTCCAGCCCGGCAACCGTCAACTCTTCGCGCGCAATGGAATCGGCGTGCCGCAGGATGTCGAGGCGCTCTTCGGTGACCTCGCCGATGATGCGGATACCGAGCCCCGGGCCCGGGAACGGCTGGCGTCCCACGATCTCCTCGGGCAGGCCGAGCTCGCGGCCGACGGCACGCACCTCGTCCTTGAACAGCAACCGGAGCGGTTCGACGAGCGTGAACTGCAGATCTTCCGGCAACCCGCCCACATTGTGGTGACTCTTGATATTGGCGGTTCCGGTGCCGCCGCCCGACTCGACCACATCCGGGTAGAGCGTGCCCTGCACCAGGAAGTCGACGGTGTCACCGTGCGCAGCGTTTTCACCCAGCACGTCGCTGACTGCGCCCTCGAAGCTGCGAATGAACTCGCGACCGATGATCTTGCGCTTGGTTTCGGGATCCGACACCCCGGCCAGGGCGCCGAGGAAGGTGTCCGCGGCATCGACGGTGATCAGTTTCGCACCTGTCGCAGCCACGAAGTCCTGTTCGACCTGCACTCGTTCGCCGGCACGCATCAAACCGTGATCGACGAACACACAGGTCAGTCGGTCGCCGATCGCGCGCTGCACGAGGGCCGCCGCGACCGCGGAATCGACGCCACCGGACAACCCACAGATCGCCTTGCCGTCTCCTACCTGCTCGCGCACCTGCTCGATCAGGGCGTCGGCAATGTTCGCGGCCGTCCACGCCGGCGGAATGTTCGCGATCTCGTGCAGGAAGCGGCTGAGTACCTGCTGGCCGTGCGGCGAGTGCAGAACCTCGGGGTGGTACTGCACTCCCGCGAGTTTGCGGGCCCGGTCCTCGAACGCGGCCACGGGGGCGCCCTCACTGGTCGCGGTCACCTCGAAGCCTTCCGGCGCTTCGGTGACCGCATCCCCGTGGCTCATCCACACCGGCTGGTTTTTGGGCAGGCCGTCGTGCAGCAGCCCGCCCTGCACCGTCAAGTCGGTGCGGCCGTACTCGCGTGTGCCCGTATGCGCCACCGTGCCGCCGAGAGCGCCGGCCATGGCCTGAAATCCGTAGCAGATTCCGAACACCGGGACGTCCAGATCGAACAACGCCGGGTCCAGCTGCGGCGCACCCTCGGCATACACGCTCGACGGCCCACCCGAGAGCACCACGGCGAGAGGTTTCTTCGCCTCGATCTCCGCGACGGTCGCGGTGTGCGGGACCACCTCGGAGTAGACCTTCGCCTCACGCACCCGCCGGGCGATCAGCTGCGCGTACTGCGCGCCGAAGTCGACGACGAGGACGGGTCTCTGTTGCTCGATATCTGTCACCGGGTCAGTCTAATCGGCGCAGCTCTGTGGTCTGCGCGACCCCATGTCCGTGCACGACCGCCGCTCTTCAGGCGACACCGTGACTCTGGGCGACACCGTGACTCTGGGCGACACCCTGGTTCTGGGTGACACCCTGTTCCTTCGCGGCCGCCGTCGAGGAACCGTTGCGGATTTCGACGATCGGCAGCACCAGCGCTGCGGGCGCGTCGGCGGGAACCACCGGCGCGGTCGGCGGCACCGGGTTCAGGCGGCGGTATCCCTCGCCCTGGGCGGGGCGTAAGTCCTTCTCACCCTTGTTCGGCCACAGCGACGCTGCCCGCTCTGCCTGCGCCGAAATGGTCAGCGACGGGTTCACCCCCAGGTTCGCCGACACCGCGGCACCGTCGACCACGCTGAGCGTCGGGTATCCCCACACGCGGTGGTAGGGGTCGATGACACCGTGCTCGGGGTCCGAGGCGATCGTGCAGCCGCCGAGGAAGTGCGCCGTGAGCGGAATGTTGAACACATCACCCCATGTGCCTCCCGCGCGGCCGTCGATCTTCTCCGCGATGCGCCTCGTGGCCTCGTTGCCCGCAGGAATCCAGCTGGGGTTCGGCTCACCGTGACCCTGTTTGCTCGTGAACTTGCGCCGGCCGAACAGGCCCTTCTTGGTGTACGTCGTGATGGAGTTGTCGAGATTCTGCATCACCAGTGCAATGATGGTGCGCTCACTCCACCGGTACGGGGTGAGCACCTTCAGGGCCTTCGGATCCTTCGCGAGTTCCCTGAGGAACGTCATCCACCGTCGGCCGCCGCCGTCGGTCATCAGTGTCTGCAGCAGCGCCATCGAGTTCGAACCCTTGCCGTAGCGCACGGGCTCGACGTGGGTGTCCGAGGTGGGATGGAACGACGACGTGATGGCGACGCCCTTGGTCAGCTCCAGCGTGGGATCGACCTTGTTCTTGGCCGCACCGAGAATCGACTCGGAGTTGGTGCGGGTCAGCACACCGAGCTGATCGGAGATCTTCGGGAGCGCGCCCGTCTCCTTCTGGTCGAACAGCAGGTGCTGCGTGCCCCACGTTCCGGCGGCCAGCACGACCTGGGCAGCCGTGTACGTCTTGCGCTTGCGGTTCTTGACCGGGCCGGTCCGCCGGGTGAAAACGTCCCAGGTGCCGTCCGACGCCTCCCGCAGACCGGTGACCGTCGTCATCGGGATGATGTCGGCGCCCGCCTTCTCGGCAAGACCGAGGTAGTTCTTCAGCAGGGTGTTCTTGGCACCGTGCCGGCAGCCGGTCATACATTCACCGCATTCGATGCACCCGGTGCGGTCGGGGCCCACTCCCCCGAAGTAGGGGTCGGGAACCGTCTTGCCCGGCTCACCGAAGAACACGCCCACCGGGGTCTGGATGAACGTGTCACCCGCCCCCATGTCCTCGGCCACCGACTTGATGATCTCGTCGGCCGGCGTCATGTGTGGGTTCTGAACCACGCCGAGCATCTTCCGGGCCTGGTCGTAGTAGGGGCTGAGCTCGTCGTACCAGTCGGTGATGTGCGCCCACTGCCGGTCCTGGAAGAAGGAGGCGGGCGGCTTGTAGAGCGTGTTGGCGTAATTGAGCGATCCGCCACCCACTCCGGCGCCTGCGAGGATCAGGCAGTCACGCAGGAGGTGAACCCGCTGGATGCCGAAAAGTCCCAGCGCAGGTGCCCAGAGGAACTTCTTCAGGTCCCAGCTGGTCTTGGCGAAGTCGGCATCGGCATAACGCCGGCCGGCTTCGAGGATGCCGACCTTGTATCCCTTCTCCACCAGCCGGAGCGCGGTGACGCTGCCACCGAATCCGGACCCGACGATGAGAACGTCATAGTCCGTCGCGCGTTGCTTCTTCATCCTCGACCTCCACCGAACCTGGGTTATTACTCGCCAGTATGCACCCCAGCGCTGTGACAGCTGCCACAAGGGTTACCTTAACTGTAACGACTGGTATCAGGAACGGCTGCGCACCTGCACAAGAAAATCGCCCAATGCCGCACCGGTGCTGTCGAACTACACCGGGGGCATTGGGCGATGAGAGAAAGTGGAGCGGACGAGGCCCTACGCGCGGACCGTCAAGCCCACCTTCTGAAATTCCTTGAGGTCCGAGTAACCGGACTTCGCCATGGATCTGCGCAGGCCGCCGACGAAGTTCAGAGAACCGTACGGATCGTTCGACGGGCCCGCGAGGACCTGGTCGAGCGACGGTCGTTCGCCGAAGGACACCGGCAGCATCGTGCCACGGGGAACCGACGGATGGGCTGCCGCCGACGGCCAGTACCAGCCGCCGCCCGGTGCTTCGGCCGCAACGGCGAGCGGCGCACCCAGCACCGCCGCGTCCGCACCGCAGGCGATCGCCTTGGCGAGGTCGCCCGAAGACGCGATGTCCCCGTCCGCGATGACATGGACGTACCGCCCACCGGTCTCGTCGAGGTAGTCACGTCGAGCGGCCGCTGCGTCGGCAATGGCGGTGGCCATGGGAAGACCGATGCCGAGCACTTCACCGGTGGTGGTAGCCCCCTCCGTGGAGCCGTACCCGACGATGACACCCGCCGCTCCCGTGCGCATCAGGTGGAGCGCGGTGCGGTGATCGCTCACCCCACCGGCCACGACGGGAACGTCCAGCTCGGAAATGAACGTCTTGAGGTTGAGCGGCTCACTGTCGCCGTGGGCGACGTGCTCGGCGGAGATGATCGTGCCGTGGACGACGAGGAGGTCGATGCCGGCCTCGATCAGATGCGGAGTCAGCGCCCGCGCATTCTGGGGGCTCACCCGCACAGCGGTGGTGACCCCGGAGTCACGGACCTGCGCCACCGCGGCCGCGAGCAGGTTCGGCTGCAGCGGCGCAGCGTGCAGTTCCTGCAGCTTCCGGATGGGAGCTTCGACGTCGACGTCCGATTCCGCTAGGGCGACGAGCTCGGCGAGTTTCGCCTCGACATCGGCGTGGCGCCCCCACAGTCCTTCACCGTTGATGACACCGAGACCACCACGCTTGCCCAACTCGATCGCGAACGCCGGCGACACCAGCGCGTCGGTGGGATGCGCGAGCACGGGAATGTCGAAGCGGTAGGCATCGAGCTGCCAGGACGTGGACACCTCCTTGGAGGAGCGCGTCCGCCGGGAGGGGACGATGTCGATGTCGTCCAGCTCATAGGTTCGTCGGGCTGTTCGGCCCATGCCGATCTCAACGAGGTCGCGCACGCGCGCCCCTTTCTCGTGACTGGTTGCTAGCGAGCGGTGTAGTTGGGAGCTTCGACCGTCATGGTGATGTCATGCGGGTGGCTTTCCTTCAGACCCGCCGCGGTGATCTGCACGAACTGGGCGTTCTGCAGCTCCTCGATGGTCGACGCTCCCGTGTAGCCCATGGCGGCCCGCAGACCGCCGGTGAGCTGATGCGTGACCTGGGACAGGGGGCCGCGGAACGCGACCCGGCCCTCGATGCCCTCGGGTACCAACTTGTCCTCGGACAGCACGTCGTCCTGGAAGTAGCGGTCCTTCGAGTACGACTTGGCCGCGCCGCGACTCTGCATGGCGCCGAGGGAACCCATCCCCCGGTAGCTCTTGAACTGCTTGCCGTTGACGAGGATCAGCTCGCCCGGCGACTCCGCGGTGCCGGCGAGCAGCGACCCGAGCATCGCCGTCGACGCGCCCGCGGCGAGCGCCTTCGCGATGTCGCCGGAGAACTGCAGTCCGCCGTCTGCGATGACCGGCACACCGTGCGGTTTCGCGGCGGCGACGGCCTCGAGGATCGCAGTGATCTGCGGGGCGCCGACGCCGGCGATCACACGGGTGGTGCAGATGGATCCGGGGCCCACACCGACCTTGACGGCGTCGACTCCTGCCTCGATGAGCGCCGCCGCACCGCTACGGGTGGCAACGTTGCCTCCGATGATCTGGACCCGCTCGTCCACTTCGGCTTTGAGCTTCGAGATCATGTCCAGCACGCCGGCGGAGTGCCCGTGCGCACTGTCGACGACCAGAACGTCGACGCCGGCGTCGGTGAGCGCCATCGCCCGACTCCACGCCTCGTCACCGACACCCACCGCCGCACCGACCAGCAGGCGCCCGTCTCGGTCCTTGGTGGCATCGGGGTGCTGTTCCGTCTTCACGAAGTCCTTGACCGTGATGAGGCCGGTGAGCTTGCCCTGACCATCCACGATCGGGAGCTTCTCGATCTTGTGGCGACGGAGCAGACCCAACGCCACCTCCGCGGTCACACCCTCCTGGGCGGTGATCAACGGCGACTTGGTCATGACTTCCGACACGGCGCGGTTCTGGTCGACTTCGAAGCGCATGTCACGATTCGTGATGATGCCGACGAGCTGACCGGCGTCATCCGTTACCGGGAGTCCGGAGATGCGGAAGCGCGCGCACTTGGCGTCGACCTCGGCGAGGCTGTCGGACGGCTTGCACGTGACCGGGTCGGTGACCATGCCCGCTTCGGATCGCTTGACCGTCTCGACCTGCCCGGCCTGAGCGTCGATGGACAGGTTCCTGTGCAGAACACCCATACCGCCTGCGCGGGCCATGGCGATGGCCATGCGCGCTTCGGTGACAGTGTCCATCGCGGAACTGACGAGGGGAACCCGCAGTCTGATGTCGCGAGTCAGCTGGCTGGACGTATCGACCTGGCCAGGGATGACATTCGACGCCGCCGGTAAGAGCAGGACGTCGTCGTACGTGAGACCCAGCATTGCGACCTTGTTCGGGTCGTCACCGCCGGTGTGTACATGCCCTGCTGAACTGGTCATGCGGTTCGGGCCCTCCATGGAACTCGGATGCAGCGCCGGTAGCGCCGTCGTGGAAATTTCGGGAATGCGGATACAGACAGAAAGGACGGAGCAACGATCGATATTCCCAGCTCCTCAGACCATGGTATCGGCTCCCCGGGATCCTCATGCGAGCCCACCCACGCTGGGCCTACGCCGAACGGCTGGCGCAGACCGGCCTGACCTGCGTACCGTGGTGCTGTGCGCGATCAACTGCCTCCCGGTCTGCCCCCGGACCCCTTTGCCGGCGACCCCGCCGACCCGTCCGCAGCTCTCGATGCGATCGAACCGGGCCAGCCACTCGACCCCCACGAGCGACTCGCTGTGGAGGAAGACCTGGCCGACCTCGCCGTATACGAGGCTTTGCTGGCCCATCGCGGGATTCGTGGCCTCGTCGTGTGCTGTGAAGACTGTCAGCAGGATCACTATCACGACTGGGACATGCTCCGGGCCAACCTCCTCCAGCTCCTCGTGGACGGCACCGTCCGGCCACACGAGCCTGCCTACGACCCGACACCTGAGGCGTACGTCACCTGGGACTACTGCCGCGGCTACGCCGACGCCTCGATGAACGACGCTCTGCACGGTGACGGCTTCGACGCCTGACCCGAATCACCCGTAGACGCAGCTGTGGCCCGACACGCGAAGTGTCGGGCCACAGCTGTGTGCGCCGGTAACGGCGCACCATGTCAGCTGGTGGGGGGCGGAGGCACCGGGACGGTGGTCGTGGTGGGCAAGGGCACCGTCGACTGCTGCTGTTGCTGCGTCGGCGGCTCAAAGGTCGGGAGATCGTCCGTCGGCTGTGTGGGAACCAACATGATCGTCGGATCGACCGTGGAGGGCGGCGGAGGCTGGGTCTGCGGCAGTTGAGGCAACTGCGGCAACGGAATCGGGGGGAGTCCCGGCAACTGGAGGTCGGTGCTCGGCAGAGTAGTTCCTGGCTGCGGTTCGACGCCCGGCAACGTGGTGCCCGGCAGTCCTGGCAGCGACGTCGGTAGCTGAGTGGTCAGAGCGGGCGCGTCCGTCGTGGTCGTACCGGGTGCGGGCGCCTGCGCGGTCGTGGTGGGTGCAATCTCGGCCAGCTGGGCTGCGAGCTTTGCACGCCAGACTTCGAGTTCGCGCCGCTGGTCGGCATCGCGGATGCCGCCGGCGCGGTCGGCCGCGTTGTCGAGCAGGTTCTTGACGGACTCGGCGTCGCCGGTCGCGAGCATGCGCTCGGCTTCCTGCAGCTGTGACGTGGTGTCGATCTGCGCCACCGTCGAATCGGCCTGCTGGCTGAAGACCACCGATTTGACGCTCCACAGCGGATCGCCCGGTTCGGCGTTGTAGGAGAAAATGGTGGCGCCGCCCATCACGACCGCGATCGCTGCGGCAGCGCCCGCGATCGGCCGTAGTAGACGCAACTTGCCGCGAGCGGCGCTCCGGGCTTCGCGAGCATCCGCCTCGTCCATGGCCGCGATGACGTCGTCGAGCAGCGGCCCGTCCGGCATCGGTGTCGCGACGATGTCTGCGCGCCAATTCGCGAGCAGGAGTGCCAGCTCGTATTGCTCCGGCGAATCCGTCGCAACAGGACCACCACCGGCGATTGCGTCGATCAGTGCATCATCACGGCGCACTGCCGCAACGTCCACTGGTGCGTCGCCGCCTGGGAGATCGGCATCGGGATTGCCGATCCGCTTGTTTCCCCTAGCCAAACCTCTCACCTGCCTTTGTCACTTCTTTTTTCAGTTTCGCGATAGCTCGGTGTTGAGCTACGCGGACAGCTCCCGCGGTACTACCCACGGCCGCAGCCGTCTCCTCTGCCGACATTCCGACCACGAGGCGGAGGATCAAGATCTCCCGGTGCTTCTCCGGCAGCGTGCTGAGCAGATCGTTCATCTGCCTGCTCGCTTCCGAGTCGAGCGCCCTCTGTTCGGGTCCGTCATCGTTGGCTACGACATCTGGTACTTCGGCGACCGGTTCCGATTTGTTACGTGCGGAGTTTCGATGCGCGTCTGCGACCTTGTGTGCGGCGATCCCGTAGACGAATGCCATGAAAGGCCGTCCCTGGTCCTCGTAGCGAGGTAAGGCGGTCATCACGGCGAGACACACTTCCTGTGCCACGTCATCCGCGGAGAGTTGTCCCCTCTCCGCAGCACCGACCCTGGCTCTGCAGTAGCGCACAACCAGGGGCCGAATGTTTTCCAGGACCAGAGCTAAAGCGGCCCGGTCGCCCTGCGTTGCAGCGGCGACAGCGGAGTCCAACTCCTCGCTCGTATTAGTCATCGTCCGTGAATATCCTGGCGTTACAGTGGCACCTCCCCCGATGGGTGTGCTCCCGCTCTCAGCGGAACACTTAAAGGGTAACGGTGCGGACCGAGCGGTATTCGCCCGGATTCACCCGGAAGCGCCCCTGGACGTCCGACCAGGACCATCACCGCCGGAAGTGTCCGCCGCGGCCCGCGACGATCTCCTCACACTCTTCGCGTGCCTGCTGTGCGCGCGGATCGCCGGTCACGCCGGCGAGCAACATGGCAGCGGCCCACTTCAGGGGTATCAGACCGTGTCGTTCACATCCCTCGAGTACTTCGGCGGCGAGGTGCGCAGCCGGTCCGGAATCGGATTCCCCTGTCATCGATGCGCTGCGGAGCAGTTGGGATTTCAGGTGGTGGCGGATCGAACCGGCGTGCGCGGAAATTTCTGTCGCGGCCACGGCGTGGCGGCGCGCCGACGAGAAGTCGGCGCCCGCCAGCGAAAGTTCGGCGCTCACCCAATGCAACCGGAGGTGCTGTCGCCAGAGACTCCCGGTGTCGTCCGTATCCGCGCCTTCCCCTCCGAGGTGCTGTCCACAACGATCGAGTAGACGCCATCCCAGGCCCAGGCGTCCGCATCCCAGTGCGTCGGCGGCGAGCCCGGTGAGAGCATCGCACCGTGCCGCCAGCTCGAGCGCACCCCCCGCGGGGTCGGCCGGTCCGCAGCCGATCAGGGCGAGCGCCCGGCCGTCGAGACCGGACGCGGCCCGGTGGTCCCCCAGCTGCCGTAACAACGAGGCTTGCGTGCTCCAGGCCAGGGATGCGACCGCCGGACCGGACTGCCGGTCGCGGGTGATGTCCGTGAGCTCCGCCCGCGCCCTGCTGTAGCGGCCTTGACCACCCAGCGCCACCGCCCGCATCCACCGCTCGACGGGACGCGTGGACGTCGGTAGCGGGTGCCGTCCCGGATCGGCGCCGAACGCCGCGCCGGTCAAGATCCGGGTGATATCGATGTGGCGACTAGTGGCGGGCACGACCGCATCCTGTCACCGCTGCGCCGCAGCTTCATGTCACCGCTGCGCCGGGGCTGGTCAGATCAGGGCGGTGACCGCGTCGACGGCGTCACCCAGATTCCCGACCGACTTCACCGACCGGGGCAGATGTGCCGCTGCGGCCCCGGGTCCGGCCGCCAGCAATGCAAGTCCACTGCGGCGACGCCGGATGGCGCGCGAGAGAGATGCCACGTCACAGTCTCCCGGCGGCAGCCAGAGCACGATCACGTCCGGTTCCGCGTTGGTCACGGACGCGAGTAGGGCGGTGCGGCCCACCGGCCTCGAGGTGCGGACGTCGACCGACGCCGTGGCCAGCGCGGCGCCGAGCGCGCGGAACCCGAGGTCGTGCGCGATTGACGGCCGTCGAAAGTCGAGGCTGGTGGGGACGTCCACGAGCAGCACCCGTCCGCCGACGGCGATCGGGGCGTCGAGTGTCATCGTCGACAGGATGCCCGTCATGCATTCGACGAAGGCACGGCAGTTCACTGCGGCGGCGTCCGAGTTCCGCCCCTCGTTCGCCCAGTCGAGGACCGGGACGAGCACGGCCTCCCACACGGCAGGCAATCCGCGCTCGGCGGCGGCGCGGGAAACGATGCGGCGGATCGTGACGATGTCGCGCGCGATCAATGCCCTCGACAGATTCCGCACTGCAGGCTCGGCGTCTTCGAGGACGGAAATCGTGGCCGAAAAGTGCGACGAGTTTGTTTTGCCTTCGTTTACAGAGTTGTCACCCAGAATTTGCGGAGAACTCGTCGGTTCCGAATTCGACGAATATGTAGCTATTGCGTTAATCGCATATCTCGCAGCTTCGGCCGGGCTCGCCCCCTCGTCGAGTGCTTGCTGCATACACTCCAGTCGAGCCACATCCCGCGGTGTGTATCGGCGGTGACTACCGTGAGCATGCGCGGACGGCCCGATCCCATAACGACGGTCCCAGGTGCGCAGCGTCGACGGCGCCACGCCAAGCCGTCTGGCCAGGGCGGATACCGCCATCGTCGGCTCGCTGCCGACAGGATTGTGAGCGTGCTGAGCGTCGGACTCCGCTGACTGGGGCACCTCGACATCGTTACCTGTGACCTATGGTCTTTCAACCCGAAACCGAATCACGGACCGGCCGGAATGTAAATATTTTCCAGGTTAACTTTCAGTTTGTGGGATATGTAAATTCCCACTGTGAACAACTATTGACGCGATTTCCGAAACGACTCTACGGTTAGCGACGTGAAAGATTAGCGGCTTGAACATCGAGCCCACGGTCCGCTCGCCGCCCGAGGCGAGCTTGCAGCTAAGGAGTCCATATGCCTGCACCCAACCACCTCCCCGGTCCGAACGCCGATATCTGGGATTGGCAGATGCACGGACTGTGCCGCGGAGTCGACTCCTCGATGTTCTTCCATCCCGACGGCGAGCGTGGGCGGGCGCGAGCACAGCGGGAGACCCGCGCCAAGGAGATGTGCC
The DNA here is from genome assembly GCF_023667485.2 of Rhodococcus sp. MSC1_016. Classification (NCBI taxonomy): domain Bacteria; kingdom Bacillati; phylum Actinomycetota; class Actinomycetes; order Mycobacteriales; family Nocardiaceae; genus Rhodococcus; species Rhodococcus sp. MSC1_016. Next base: position 1,250,422 of record NZ_JAMOZI020000001.1, on the reverse strand, counting down.
GCCGCTGCCCCGTCCTCGCACAATGCCGAAACCATGCGCTGAGCGTGTCCGAGCCGTACGGGATCTGGGGCGGAATGTCCGAGACCGAGCGTGAAATGCATGCGCGGCACCGCCGCGGGCGTATCGCGGTCTGACGCGCCGGGCGGACCGACCCCGGAACCCCTCGTCCAAGCCGGCGTCGAGCCGGCGCGTAGATACGGACGGGGGGTTCCGTGCATCACACACTCGGCCCGATCACCCATCCACTTCGATGCCGTCTCCGAATGCCTACCGGCTGGAGGAGATGACCGGACATGCACGCTACCGTGGTGCTCGATGAAGCGAGACGAGCGTTCGTGACCCACAACGAGGGCATCTCACCGGCCGAAGATCTGTGCCCGGTGGGCTCTGCCGATGCCGCTGCAGTGCGTGCCACCGACAACGCGGAACTTCGTGACGCGATGGTCCGCGTTGCGCGCGGTGATGCCGAGGCCTTCGCGGAGCTCTACGACCGCACGAGCGCCCGGGTCCACGGACTGGTCCTGCGCGTGCTGCGCGACCCTGGATACGCCGAGGAGACCACCCAGGAAGTGTTCCTTCAGGCATGGAACACCGCGTCGAATTTCGACCCGAGCCGCGGCTCGGTGATGTCCTGGCTGATGACGCTCGCCCACCGCCGGGCGGTCGACCGTGTGCGGTCCGAACAGGCGGGTACCGACCGTCAGGCGCTATACGAGAGCACCTCCGTTTCGGGGCCGTTCGATCACGTCACCGAAGAGGTCACCCGCCGGCTCGAGCATCAATCGGTACTCGCGTGCCTCGACACTCTCACTGCCACCCAACGCGAATCGGTCGCGATGGCGTATTACGACGGACGAACCTACCGAGAGGTCGCCGCTCACCTGGGCGTCGCCCTGTCCACGGTGAAGACCCGTATACGTGACGGGTTGACACGTCTTCGGGGATGCCTGGGAGGTCTGTGAGATGAACGAAGATCTTCTGGGCATGGCCTATCCGTACGCACTGGACGCGCTCGACGACCAGGAACGCCGCGAACTCGACGCCCGGGTCGCCGCCGCCGACGAGGACACCCGAGTCGCATTCGCCGCCGAGGTACGGGCTATTCGCGAATCCCTCGCCGTGGTCAGCGAGGTCGGCGCCGTCGCCCCGCCACCCCAGCTGCGGGCCCGGTTGCTCGAACAGATCGGGCAGGACGCACAGGCCGACACCTATGCGCCCGTCCGCCTCGACCACCACCGCAATCGCCGGCGTCGTTGGCGGATTGCGGTGGCGGCCGCCGCTGCGGTCGGAATACTCGCAGGCGGAACCGTCATTGCCCGGCAACTCACGGAAGGCCCCGACCCGACGGTAGCCGAGCAGGTACTCCAGGCCGCGGACATGCAGTCGTCGAGCACTCCCATTCCCGGGGGCGGCTCCGCCACGGCCAGCTACTCGAAGTCCGAGGACGCCGCCGTGCTCGTCATGAACGATGTCGTTCCGCCCGCCGCCGACAGCGTGTACCAGATGTGGCTACTGCCCGAGTCCGGCGACGCACCGGTCCCCGCCGGAACCATGACCCCCGACGACGTCCTGCAGACCACCACCGTCGTCCTCGACGACATCGGCTCGATGACGAAGCTGGCCTTCACCATCGAGCCGCCCGGTGGCTCACCACAGCCGACGTCGAACCCGTTCGCCGTGCTCACGCTGAGCTGAGCGAACCGGGTCGGCGGGAATACGGCCGCGACACGACGAAACCCCCGCGCGGAAGATCCGCACGGGGGTTTCGTTCGGCCGAAAGATGAGGACATCGATCGGTTCGCGGCTACCGCCTCAGTGGCTGTGTCCGTGACCGGTCTGCTCCTGCTCTTCTTCGGGCTTCTCGACGATAGCGCTCTCGGTCGTCAGGATCATCCGTGCCACCGACGCCGCGTTCACGACAGCGGAGCGGGTGACCTTGACGGGGTCGACGACACCGTCTTCGAGCAGGTCACCGTAGGTGAGGGTCGCGGCGTTGAAGCCGTGCCCCTTGGGCTGCTCGGCGACCTTGCTGGTGACGACGGAACCGTCGAGACCGGCGTTGCTGGCGATCCAGAACAGGGGCGCCTGTAGCGCTTCGCGCACGACCTTGACGCCCGTGGCCTCGTCACCGGTCAGACCGAGGTTGTCGACCAGCTCGGTGCTCGCCTGCACGAGGGCCGATCCGCCACCGGGAACGATGCCCTCGGCGACAGCAGCCTTGGCGGCGTTGACGGCATCCTCGACGCGGAACTTGCGTTCCTTGAGGTCCGTCTCGGTTGCGGCACCCACCTTGATGACCGCGACACCGCCGGCCAGCTTCGCCAGACGCTCTTCGAGCTTCTCGCGATCCCAGTCGGAGTCGGTGTTCTCGATCTCCCGGCGCAGCTGCGCGACGCGGCCCTTGATGTCGGCGTCGGTGCCGGCGCCGTCGACGATTGTGGTCTCGTCCTTGCTGACCACGACGCGACGGGCACTGCCGAGGAGGTCCAGTCCGGCCTCCTTGAGGCTCAGCCCGACCTCGGAGTTGATGACCGTACCGCCGGTGACGATGGCGAGGTCGTCGAGGAACGCCTTGCGACGGTCACCGAAGAACGGCGCCTTCACCGCGACGGCCTTGATCGTCTTCCGGATGGAGTTGACCACCAGGGTCGAGAGAACCTCGCCCTCGACGTCCTCGGCGATGATGAGAAGCGGCTTGCCGCTCTCGGCAACCTTCTCCAGCAACGGCAGGAAGTCGGGAAGTGAGCTGATCTTCTCGCGGTAGAGCAGCACGAGGGCGTCCTCGTACACGGCCTTCTGCGCGTCGAGATCGGTCACGAAATACGGCGACAGGTAGCCCTTGTCGAACTGGACGCCTTCGGTGATCACGAGCTCGGTTGCGAGGCTGGAGGATTCCTCCACCGTCACGACACCGTCCGTGCCCACGCGAGTGAGCGCCTCGCCGACCAGTTCGCCGATCTCTTCGTCACGCGAGGAAACCGTGGCGACCTGGGCGATGGACTTCTTGCCCTCGACCGGGGTGGCGGCCGCGAGCAGCGCCTCGACGACCTTCTCGGCGGCGGCGTTGATGCCGACTCCGAGTGCCATCGGGTTGGCGCCTGCGGCAATGTTCTTCAGACCGCCGCGAACGATGGCCTGAGCCAGCACGGTGGCGGTGGTGGTGCCGTCACCCGCGACGTCATTGGTCTTGGTGGCGACGCTCTTGACCAGCTGCGCGCCGAGGTTCTCGAAGGGATCCTCGAGGTCGATCTCCCGCGCGATGCTGACGCCGTCGTTGGTGACGGTGGGGCCGCCGAAGGCCTTCGCCAGTACTACGTGGCGGCCACGCGGACCCAAGGTCACCTTGACCGCGTCGGCCAGCTTGTCGACCCCGCGCTCGAGAGACCGGCGTGCGGTCTCGTTGAACTCAATCTGCTTGGACATGTGTTCCGTCTTCTCCTGGATTTCAGGGTTCTGCGCGTGAACGCACTCCGCCCCGGGATCCTGTAGGGACTCCGGGGCGGATCACGTATGGCCTTACTTGGAGACGACAGCCAGCACGTCGCGTGCCGACAGGATCAGGTATTCCTGACCGGCGTACTTGATCTCGGTTCCGCCGTACTTGGAGTAGATGACGGTGTCACCCTCCTTGACGTCGACCGGGATGCGGTTGCCCTGCTCGTTGACGCGGCCTTCGCCGACTGCGACGACGGTGCCCTCCTGGGGCTTCTCCTTGGCCGTGTCGGGGATGACCAGGCCGGAGGCAGTCGTCGTCTCAGCCTCGTTGGCCTGGACGAGGATCTTGTCCTCGAGCGGCTTGATGTTGACGCTCGCCACGATGAGCCCTCCACTTTGGGGTATCTGGGTCCGAGGAACATCCTCGGACACCTGTTTGAGTGTTCCGTTTACGGCACTTCACACAGCCCCGTCGTCGCGGGTGCCGGAGCTCGATCGGCGCCACTTGGCACTCTATACGTGAGAGTGCCAACGCTCAAGAAGGAGCCCCCGGCTGATCGCGCTCAGCGGAATCCCACCCTCCGGACGGGTTGTCGCCTAAGGTCGTCTGGTGTCTGACATGAACCGGCGTACCTTCCTCACGATTGCCGGACTCGGCGCCATCGGAGCGGTGGGCATCAGCGGACGTCCGTGGGGACTGCAGTACGCAGGCGCCGCCCCCCTTCCCACCTCCGGAGCGGGCACCACGCTCGAAGCGACAGCCGTCCCTCTGGGAACGTCCGGATACCGCAAGCTCGGCGCGGGTCCGGGTTGGCCGACGATCGTGCGCACCGAACTCGCCGAGGCCCGGAACGGCCGCGAAGACCGCCGCACCGCGCTCGCTTCGCTGGTGCAGCTCACGGACGTCCACCTCGTCGATGCCCAGTCCCCGGTGCGGTTCGAATACGTCCATCCCTTCACAGGTTCCGCGTTCCGTCCGCAGGAAACCCTCACGGCGCACGGGCTGGTCGCCCTCGTGCACCGCGTCAACGCTCTCGCCGCCGGCCCCCACACCCAGCGGCCGTTCGACGCGGTCGTGAGCACCGGCGACAACACCGACAACAAAGAATTCGCCGAGTTGAGCTGGTTTCTCACCGCCCTCAACGGTGGCACCATCGTCCCCAACACCGGTGCGCCCGACCGCTACGAGGGCGTGCAGAATTCGGGTGCGGATCTGTACTGGAACCCGGAGTCCCCAATCCAGGACATGTACAAGAAAGCCGGCTTCCCCGAAATTCCCGGCCTGCTCGGAGCGGCGATCGACCCCGTCACCAGCCCCGGACTTCGCACGCCGTGGTACTGCGTCTTCGGGAATCACGAAGACTCCGTCGAAGGCACTGTGCCCAGCGGTATCCCGCCCCTCGACGCGATGTACACCGGTTCACTGAAGTTCGAGGTTCCGGGATCGCCCGAGCAGGCGAAGGCGGTCGACATCGCGACGAAGTACGACCCCGGCGCCATCGCCGGCGTCCTCTCCGCCTTCACGACGCCACCGCGGGTGGTCACCCCCGATCCGACACGAGCCCCGTTCACACCACGCCAGTTCATCGCCGCCCATCTGGATCCGGCCAACACCGGCCCCGGGCCGGTAGGCCACGGGTTCGCTCCCGATGCAGGTGATACGGGAATCGGCTACTACGCCTTCGACATCGCTCCCGGTGTGGTCGGTATCAGCATGGATTCCACCAATCACGCCGGTTTCGTCGACGGCTCATTGGGCGCCGCCCAGTTCCGCTGGATCGAGGACACGTTGCTCGCCGGCAGCAGCGTCTACTACGACTCCGCGGGCGCCCGGGTGTCGCAGTCGCGTTCGGACACCTGGTTCGTCCTCTTCAGCCATCACACGAGCACCACCATGGACAACCTCGTCCCGGACCCGGCCAATCCGACCGAACCCCGAATACCGGCCGCACAATTGGTGAGCCTGCTCCATCGCTTCCCGAACGTGCTCGCCTGGGTCAACGGACACACCCACGAGAACCGGATCACTCCCTGGGCCGGACCCACACCGGAACAGTCGTTCTGGGAGGTCAATACCGCATCGCACATCGACTTTCCGCAGCACGGGCGAATCCTCGAAGTGGTCGACAACGCCGACGGCACGGTGTCGATCCTCACCACCTTGTTCGAAGCCGACAGCCCGTACTCGGTCGACTACACGGACCTGTCCGCGCTCGGACTCGCCTCTCTGTATCGGGAGCTGTCCTTCAACGACATTCACACCGACCCCGTCCGGCTGGGCGCTTCCGTCGACCACAACGTCGAACTGTTGCTGTCGTCGGGTCGTTAGTCACTTCCGTCCACGGGCCCAGCCGACGGCTGCCGCCACCACGCGGATGCCAACGCCGATGAGAATCAGGTTCCCGATGATCTGAACACTGACGACAGCGCGCGACGGATCGGTCGTCGCCGTAATGTCCCCGAATCCCACGGTCGAAAACACCGTCAACGAGAAGTACAGGGCATCCATCCGGCTGAGGGATTCGGAGAAGTATGTCGGGTAACTCTGGGACATCAGGCTGTATCCCACGGCGTAGCCGAGCAGATAGACGGGAAGAATCAGTGCCAGCGCCTCGATGGCCTGCAGGGTGGGCACGTCGGACCGCAGAATCTGCCGGATCTGCCACACGGCGACCAGCAGCACGACGAGCAGTCCCCCCACGAGGAGCGTGATCGTGGAGATGCCGTCGACCGAGGTCCATGGGAGCACGAAGTAGCCCACGCCGCAGAGCGCAACCGTCGCGACCGGGCGCACGAGCCCACGGCGCAGCAGGCGCCGACGATCACGCGGGTCGAGGTTGCGAAACTCGCTGGCATTTCCCATGAAATTCCTCCGGACAACTGCGCAGGTGGGACCGGATATCGAGCGCCATCCTCGTCTCGTCGGAGCGAAACTCGAGAGCGAAAGCCACCAGATTTCTGTAACGTTCGGGTAACGGTCGCCGATTCATGGGGCAGGGATGCTTCTCGTGGAGGGCGTTCCGGGAAAGACAGCAGGGCACGACGCGACAATGTGGGAGGGGGTGTGTGGAATGAATATGTCCTTGGGCATGTCCACGGGTGCTGCCGGAGTCGGTTCCGCCCTCGTCACCACCGACTCCAACGGTTCGCAGAGCGTCGAGTTCCGATACCTGTCGGCCGACGAGGCCCACACCGACCTCGGTGACCTCGTCCGTTCCTCTATCTCCCTCATGACCACCCAGGTGCCTGCCGACCCCACGACCCCCGACGCATTCGCCGTCACGTACCGCACTCCGGAACAGGCCCATTCGATTCGCAGTGCCGTCAGCAGGCAGCGGCATCGTGTGCACCTCGTGCCGGAAGCCGCTGCCACCCTCACGTATCTACGCCACACCGGTGAAATTGCCCAGCACGCGACGGTCGCCATCGTCGACTTCGGCGAGTCCGGTTTGTCGGTCTCGGTGGTCGATCAGGTCGACGGCACCGTGCTGCACGCCGACCGCACCGCGCAGGTGAGCGGCAGCGCGATCGACGATCTCGTGTTCGAGTACGCCGTCGCCAATCTCGCCACCCCCCACCACCTGCGGCATCTCGATCGCGAACTGCTCTCGGAGCGTTGCCGCGTCGCGAAGGAGCAGCTGTCGACCGACCTGAATGCCACGGTCGACGTCGAGTTCCGGGGCATGGCGCCGATCCGCATCAGTCGCAGCGCCTTCGAAGACTCCGCGGCACCGGTGATTCGGGTCGCTGTCGAGTTCATCCGATCCACCGTTGCGGACTCACCACGCGCACCGGAGGCCATCGCGCTGGTCGGGGGCGGAGCGAACATTCCCGCGTTGCGGGCAGCTGTGCGCAGGGCCTTCACTGCCCGTGTCGTCGCCGTCCCCGAACCGGAAACCGCCACCGCCAAAGGCGCCGCACTCCTTGCCGTGTCCAAGGCGATCGAGCAGTACCCGCCCACGGAGTCGACTCGGCCCAGTTCGACGGCCAAGGTGTCCGGCGCACTCGTCGGCGCGTTGGTGGTGGGCGGACTGGTACTGGGATACGGGGTACGTGAACTCGCGCCGGCACCCGACCCCAATGTCGCGCCCGCCGGGAGCGACACCTTCCACACGTCGCAGCAGCACGCGCCCAGTACGGACACACCGGCTGCTACGCGAATTCCGTCGTACGATCCCACACCGACGTCGGACTTCACCCCGGAGCAGGGTGTGCCGACCACGTCGTCGTCCCCGGGGTGGGATCGGAGCGCTGCCCGGATGCCCGACTCCACGACGAGCACAACGCCTCCCACCACGACACCACCGGCGCCGACCACCACTCCCGCGCCGACGCCCCGGCCTCCGACCGATCCCACTCAACCGGATTGGCCGCACATCGAATGGCCGGCTATTCCTCCGCTGTGGCCGCAGGTTCCCGGGGAGTCGACCCCGGATCAACCGAGCCCTGTCGCACCCTTGCCTGGAGAGAGCGCACCGCCCGCTGAGAGTGCGCCACTGCCACCGCCGCCGGAAGGCGCGCCCGCGCCGCTGCCGCCTATCGGTGACGCCGAAGAGGGAATTGCGGTGGTTCCGGCGCCGATGCCCGTGGCGCCGACTCCGGCATTCGCGCCCCCGAGTGTCTTCCCGTTCAGGTGAATACCTGACTGGTGGCCACCGAGAGGCCAGGATCGCTCGCCACGGTGAGCAGTGACGGCGCTGCACCCCCTGCGACGATGTGTGCTCCCAGCGAGGCGATCATGACCCCGTTGTCGGTGCACAACCGCGGTTTCGGCACGCGCAGCGTGAGACCGGCTTCGGCGCACCGTTCCTCGGCGAGCGAGCGGATGCGTGAGTTCGCGGTGGCACCGCCGCCGAGTACCAACGTGTCCACGCCCGTGTCGCGGGCGGCGCGTACCGCCTTCATCGTGAGGACGTCGGCCACGGCTTCCTGGAAGCTGGCGGCGATGTCGGGGATCGAATAGGTCTCGCCGGCACGCTCCTTGGATTCGACATACCGCGCGACCGCGGTCTTCAAGCCGGAGAAGGAGAAGTCGTGCCGCGCGTCCCTGGGCCCGGTCATCCCGCGGGGAAAGGGAATCGCGTCCCGATCGCCGTCTCGAGCTGCGGCGTCCAGTGCGGGGCCGCCGGGAAATCCGAGTCCGAGAAGGCGGGCCACCTTGTCGAACGCCTCTCCCGCCGCGTCGTCCACGGTGGTGCCGAGCTCGGTGATCGGCTTCGCGAGATCCTCGACATGCAGCAGGTGGGTGTGTCCGCCCGACACCAGCAACGCGACGCACGACGGCATCGGTCCGTGTTCCAGGGTATCCACCGCAACATGGCCACCGAGGTGGTTCACCGCATAGAACGGAATATCCCAGGCGGCCGCGTACGCTTTCGCGGCGGCGACACCGACCAGCAGTGCCCCGGCGAGTCCTGGACCGATGGTGACGGCGAGTGCGTCCGGCTTGCTGATGTCCGCTGCGGCGAGCGCACGCCGCATCGTCGGGACGATGGCTTCCAGATGCGCGCGGGACGCAACTTCGGGCACCACGCCGCCGTAGCGGGCGTGCTGATCGACGCTCGAGGCCACCTCGTCGGCGAGGAGCTCGCACGTACCGTCGCCGTTCCACCGGACGATACCGACTCCGGTTTCGTCACACGAACTTTCGATACCCATGACGATCATTGCACCGGCTCCTCACCCGCTCCGGCGCGACGCATGGTGTACGCGTCCGCGCCGCTCGGTTGGTAGTACTGCTTTCGGGTTCCCACGATGTCGAATCCTTCACGTCGATACAGTGCGATCGCCGCGTCGTTGTCGGTCCGCACTTCGAGAAAAACCGGTCCGCCCCGCGCATCGGCCAGTCGGAGAAGTTCGGCCAGAAGCGCTCCGCCGATCCCCCGGCGCATGTACTGCGGGTCGGTCCCGATCGTGTGCACCTCCGCTTCGGGATGTGAAGGGTTGCCCAGCAGGGCCAGTCCGGCATATCCCACCACCCGGCCGGTGTCGGTGCGCGCCACCACGTACCGCACGTGCGGCGCAGCCAGCTCGGCACGGAAAGCAGCTGCACTCCAAGGTCCGTCGCCCGCAAACAGCAGGCGCTCGAGCTCGGCGCACCGCTCGGCATCCGCGGCGACCATGGGTTCGATGGAAAACGTCACTTCGGGCGATCCGCCAATTCGACCGCATCCGGTCGTCGCAGATAGAGCGGAACGAGCGGCTCCGGCACGTCCCCACCGGCCAGCACCGATGCAGCAGCCTCGACCAGACCTGCGGGCGAGGGTGTTTCGACGGGTTCGACCGGGAGGTCGAAGAAGTCGACGTGCGACGGCGACCCCGCCACCACCTCCGACGGCATCGGCTCGAGCTCGCGGGGCTTGATCACGCCGGGCCCTTCCACCCGTCGGCCCGCCGAGTAGCGGGCCCAGTAGACCTCACGGCGGCGCGCATCGGTGACGACGAGGAGATTCCGCTCGCCGTGCACCTGCGCGGCGATCGCGTCGAGGCTGCAGACTCCGTACACCGGTGTGCCCAGGGCATCACCGAAAGCCGCTGCGGTAGCCATTCCGACCCGGAGGCCGGTGAACGGTCCCGGGCCTACCCCGACCACGATCGCGTCGAGATCAGCCGGCCTGTGACCCGACTCGGTAATGCACTCGAGGATGTGCGGCGTGAGGACCTCGGCGTGGGCGCGCGGGTTGACCGTCACGCGCACCGCGAGTGTGTCCACCGCGTCAGTGGGCGCGGATCCTGCCGAGAACCGGACGACTCCGGCGGTCACGGCGGGTGTGGACGTATCGATGGCGAGAACAAGCACGGTATCTGAGGGTACTCGCACGTCAGCACGGCTCCCGCGCCCCGGACCCGTCAGGAAATCCACTCCCACTCGGCGGTGCGCACATCCGACTCGGGCTCGCGGCTCAAGCGCACCCGGAGATGCCGGTCGGCCAACTGCTCGACAATGCCCTCACCCCACTCGACCACGACCACCGCTTCGGCCAGGTCGGTGTCGAGGTCGAGGGCGTCGAGTTCGTCCAAGGCGTGCGGACCGCTGCCCCCGAGACGGTAGGCATCCACGTGCACCATGCCCACCGGAGTCCCGCCGCCGGGACGCACCCCCGGACGATGTTCCCGGGCGATGACGAATGTGGGCGATGTCACTCTTCCCTGAACACCGAGACCGGCAGCAATCCCCTTCGTCAGTGCGGTCTTTCCCGCACCGAGAGGTCCGTCGAGGATGATCAGATCCCCGGGTGCCAAATCCCGGGCGAGATCACGCCCGAATCTTTCGGTGTCGGCGGCTGTCGGTAACACCACGGTCCCGCTCACCGCCAGCACTCTGTCTTCGGCAGACACGAGACCTACCGCCCACCGACATAGGTCCGCACGGTACGCCCACGCACTCCGGTCACCACCTCGTAGTGGATGGTGTCGAGCTTGTCCGCCCACTCCTGGGCGTGTGGCTCGCCGTGATCGCCGTTGCCGAAGAAGACAGCGGTGTCGCCCTCGCGGACGCCGCCGCCGTCCGGTCCGAGGTCCACGACGACCTGGTCCATGCACACCCGTCCGATCCCCGGACGACGCTCCGAACCGAGCAGGACTTCGAATCGTCCGCTGAGCGAACGGGGAAGCCCATCGGCGTACCCGAACGGCAACAGCGCCACCACGGTGTTCCGCGGCGCTATCCACTGATGGCCGTAGGACACGCCCTCACCTGCAGCCACCTTTTTCACCAGCGCGACGCGCGAACGCAGAGTCATCGCAGGACGCAGCCCGAATTCGCCGAGTTCGGGGGCTGGCGACAGTCCGTAGATCGCAATGCCGGGGCGCACCATGTCGAAACGAAGATCCGGGCGCGTGAGAGTGGCCGCGGAGTTGGACAGGTGCACCACCTCGGGAATCAGTCCGTGGCGTTTGGCGTCGGCCACGGCGCTCGACAACCGGTGACACTGGGCATCGATCACCGCATGATGCGGCTCGTCGGCGTGCGCGAGATGCGAGAAGATGCCTCGGAGCCGTACCGCGCCCTCGGCCTGTGCATGCGCCAAGTCGATGAGAACCTGCGCCAACTCGTCGGGCGCGACGCCATTGCGGTTCAATCCGGTGTCGACCTTGATCGTCACGGTCGCCGGGGTGCCTACCTCCCGTGCCGCGGCCACGACGGAGGCGAGGTGCCGCGGTGACGACACCCCGAGCTCGACGTCCGCTCGAATAGCGGGGGCGAAGTCTGCGTCGACGGTGTGCAGCCAAGCGAGGATCGGTGCGCCGATACCTGCCCGGCGCAACGTGAGGGCCTCCGAGACCGTTGTCACGCCGAGTTCCGCCGCACCGGCCGCGAGCACCGCGCGCGCCACGGGGACGGCGCCGTGGTTGTAACCGTCCGCTTTGACAACGGCCATCACCGCCGCGTCGCCGGCTTTCTCGCGCAAAATTCCGACGTTGTGCGCAATAGCGTCCAGATCGACCACTGCTTCGGCCTGCGGGGCCGGCGTCGCGTGGGCGGAATCGGCGGGCTCGACCCGGCCGTGTTCGTCCGACGGTACTGCTTCGGCAAGCGTCATACCTCCGATCCTGCCATTCACCGATGGACCGCCATTTCCTCGGGTGACACACCTGCACGGAGAACTCTGATCGACTCCCTCAGATGAGCGAGCAGATTTCCTGCGGAGATCGGCGCCGTCCCGCGTCCCGCTGCGAGATCTCCCCGGCCACCGCGAGCCGCCACGTTCGCCGCGAGCGAGTGCGCGCGTGCCCCCATCGCAGCCGCCCGGTCCGGGACTGTCCCCGCGGCCAGCAAGGCACCCACAATGCCCGCCAGAACGTCCCCGGCACCCGCCGTGGCCGACCAGGAACCGCCCGCCTCGTTGACGAATACCTGCCCACCCGGCGCCGCGATCACCGTGGCGCGGCCCTTGAGGAGGATGTACGTCCCCCACTCCGCCGCCAGCGACCTGGCGGCCGCGACTCTGTCCGGTCCGGGATCGCTTCCGGTGATGCGTGTGAACTCACCTGCATGCGGGGTAAGGAGGGTGGGCGCCGACCGGGAGCGCACCAGGCCGGGGTCTTCGGCCAGCAGGGTGAGACCGTCCGCATCCACGAGGACGGGAACGTCGGTGTCCAGCACGGCCCGCAGGGCACGACGTGCCGCATCGTCGGTGCCCATACCGGGACCCACCACCCACGACTGGACCCGTCCCGCTTTCGCGACGTCCGTCGTCGCGATCACCTCCGGCCAGTGAGCCAGCACCTCCGACGCGCCCGGACCTGCGTAGCGGACCAAGCCGGACGTGGCCGAGACGGCGGCCCCGGTGCACAACACTCCCGCGCCGGGATACTGCTCACTCCCGGCGACCACGCCCACGACGCCCTGCGAATACTTGTCGTCGTGCGGACCGGGCACCGGCCATGCCCCTCCCACTTCGGTCGCATCGAGCGACGTGATCCCGGCATCACCGAGCGTCAACCCGATGGGTATCACCTCGACGCGCCCGCACTGCGCCGCAGCCAGGACATGTACCGGTTTCAGCGCACCGAACGCCACGGTGACCGCCGCCCGTACCGCGGGCCCCTCGACGGCACCCGTCACCGGGTCCACCCCGCTGGGCAGGTCCGCAGCAATGATCGGCGCCTCCATGGACGCGACCAGAGTCGCCGCGTCAGGGCGCAGAGCTCCCCTCCCGGATATCCCGACGATCCCGTCGATCACCAGGTCGGGCGTGCCGACTTCCTCGAGCGCGCGGGCTGTTCGTCCGCCTGCTCGCCGGAAGGCCGCCAGTCCGGCCCGATGCGCCTTCTCGGGTTTCAGCAGCACGGCGGTGACCCCGACTCCACGCTTACGCAAGAAGGTGCCGGCCCAGAGGGCGTCGCCTCCGTTGTCCCCGGAACCGACCAGCAGCAGCACGGCCCGCCCGGCGACTCCCCCAGTCCGCGCGCGCAACTCCGCAACCACCACGCCCGCGAGTCCGTGCGCTGCGCGTCGCATCAAAGCGCCGTCGGGAAGGGATGTCAGCAGCGGCGCCTCGGCCGCTCGGATCTCGTCAGGGGTGTAGTAGCCCCGCATGGGCACTCCTCGTCCGGAACGGTCGGTACCGAGGCAAGACTACGCTCGACGGCATGCGTGAACGTGCAAGGTCCCGGATCGTCGGAGTCGCTCTGGCCGCAAGCATTTCGGCCGCGGGTGCCCTCGCCGGCTGCAGTTCGGAATCCGCCGAGGTGAACGAGCAGCCCAGCGGTCCGGTCGTCGAGGTCGCCGGCATGGCCTTTTCGCCCGCCCGGCTCACGGTCCGGGTAGGTGAAACTGTCACCTGGAATTTCGACGATCGCGGCGTCACCCACGACGTGGCGGGCGTCGGTGAGGCGAAGGGTGTACTGCGCAGTCCCCTGATGCAGACGGGCAGCTTCACCTACAACTTCACCGAGCCCGGAACCTACGAGTACACCTGTTCCCTGCACCCCGACATGCGCGGCACCATCGTCGTCACCTGAGCGGAGCCGTTATTCGACCGTGACGGACTTCGCGAGATTTCGGGGCTTGTCCACGTCGTACCCGCGCGTCTGCGCGACCTCGGCGGCGAAGACCTGCAACGGCACGGTCGACAGCAACGGCTGGAGTAACGTCGGCGCCGCCGGAATCTCGATCAGGTGGTCGGCGAACGGCCGCACGGCCTCGTCGCCTTCCTCCGCGATCACGACGGTCCGCGCACCGCGCGCCTGAATCTCCCGGATGTTGCTCAGCAGCTTCGAGTGCAGCACCGCGCGACCCTTGGGAGAGGGCATCACGACGATGACCGGCAACCCGTCCTCGATCAACGCGATCGGGCCGTGCTTGAGTTCGCCGGCGGCGAAGCCCTCGGCGTGCATGTACGCCAGTTCCTTGAGCTTCAGCGCGCCCTCGAGCGCCACCGGGTAACCCACGTGCCGGCCGAGGAACAGCACCGTCGACGACGACGCCAGTTCCCGAGCCAACGCACGGACCGGACCCACCGTCCCGAGGACCCGGCTCACCAGCTCCGGCATCGCCTCGAGATCTGCGTACTCGCGCGCCACCTCGTCCGGGTACTTGGTGCCGCGAGCCTGGGCCAGTGCCAAACCGACGAGGTAGTTCGCGGTGACCTGCGCAAGGAACGCCTTGGTCGACGCCACGCCGATCTCCGGACCGGCACGGGTGTAGAGAACCGCGTCGGCTTCGCGGGGAATCTGGGCTCCATTGGTGTTGCAGACCGCGAGGACGCGCGCCTTCTGGTCTTTGGCGTGCCGCACCGCCTCGAGGGTGTCGGCAGTCTCACCGGACTGGGAGATCGCCACCACGAGCGTCGAGCGGTCGAGGACGGGGTCGCGGTAACGGAACTCGCTGGCCAGCTCCACCTCGACAGGCAGCCGGGTCCAGTGCTCGATTGCGTACTTGGCGAGCAGACCCGAGTGGTACGCGCTGCCGCACGCGACGACGAAGACCTTGTCGACGTCGCGTAGCTCCTGATCCGACAACCGCTGTTCGTCGAGGACGATCTTGCCGTCCGAGAAGTGCCCGAGGAGAGTGTCGGCGACGGCAGCCGGCTGCTCTTCGATCTCCTTGAGCATGAAATAGTCGTGGCCACCCTTTTCGGCTGCAGCGAGATCCCAGTCGATGCGGAACGGGCGGCCCACAGCGACCGTTCCGTCGAAGTTGAGGATCGAGTAGCCGTCCGCGGTAATGGTCACCACCTGGTCCTGGCCCAGCTCGACCGCATCCCGGGTGTGCTCGATGAATGCCGCGACGTCGGAGCCGAGGAAGGTCTCGCCCTCACCGACACCGATGACGAGCGGAGTCGAACGACGCGCGGCCACGATGATGTCGGGATGGTCGGAATGGGTGAAGACGAGGGTGAATGCTCCCTCGAGGCGGCGGAGCACACTCAGTGCGCTCTCCACGAAGTCCCCGGCGGTCTCACCGGACGCATAAGCCCGCGACACCAGGTGCACCGCGACCTCGGTGTCGGTGTCGCTGGAGAGGTCGACGCCCGCCTGCTCGAGTTCGGCGCGCAAGGGCGCGAAGTTTTCGATGATGCCGTTGTGTACGACGGCGACGGTTCCGGTCGTGTCCCGGTGCGGATGGGCGTTCCGGTCAGTCGGGCGACCGTGCGTGGCCCACCGGGTATGCCCGATCCCCGTGTGCCCGGCGAAATTCTCGGCACCCACCTCGTCGAGTTCGGCCTCCAGGTTCGACAGACGACCGGCCTTACGCTCGACGGCCATCCCGCCCTTCCCGTCGAGCACGGCGATCCCTGCAGAGTCGTATCCGCGGTATTCCATCCGCCGCAAAGCCTCCACTACAACAGACAGAGCCTGCCGGTGGCCGACGTATCCCACGATTCCGCACATGGTTCATCAGGGTACTTGGACCGGACGGTGCGGCGAAGTCGGACACCAACGCGACGCGGGGACCGGGGACTCCGTCCCTGTGTGGTCGGCGCGGGGACTCCGTCCCTGTGTGGTCGGCGCGGGGACTCCGTCCCTGTGTGGTCGGCGCGGGGACTCCGTCCCTGTGTGGTGATCGGATAACGTTCTCTCCGTGGCGCCGAAACTGAAGAACCTGGCCCGTGAACTGTCGAAGCGGGGACCGCACCGCGTGCTGCGGGGAGACCTCGCGCTGGCTGGACAGCCGGGAGTCGTCTATACACCCGAGTCCGGCTTCAACTTGCCTGCGGTGGCGTTCGCGCACGGGTGGATGACCGGAGCTGACCACTACCGGAACACGCTGGAGCACCTTGCGTCCTGGGGCATTGTCGTCGCGGCGCCCAACAGTGAGCGGGGCCCGGTGCCTTCACACCTGGGCCTCGCGACCGATTTGCGGGCCACTCTCGACATCTGTGTCGGTGTCCGGCTGGGACCCGGCCAGATCAGTGTTCAGCCGGATCGAGTGGCCTTTGCCGGCCACGGTATGGGTGCGGGCGCGGCGGTGCTCGCCGCAGCACAGCGTGACGTGACCGCGGTGGCCGCGTTGTTCCCGGCGCCGACCGCCCCGAAGGCGGAGAAGTATGCGCCCAAGATCACAGTTCCGGGGCTGATCGTGGCGGGCGCGGATATCGACACTATGAACAGCAACGCCAAGGCCCTCGCCGAGGCATGGGGCGGCGAATCCGTACTGCGAGCCGTGGACGGCGCAACGGATTCGGGGTTGACCGAGGGGCGTCGACTTCTCGGTGCACTCGGCATCGGTGGATCCGAGCGCAAGACGCAGCAGGTGACGCGGGCGTTGCTGACCGGGTTCCTGCTCTACGAACTGACTAATGACAAGAAATACGCGGCCTTCGCGGACGCCGAGGCGCACATCCCCCGCACCACGGTCGTCGATCCGCAGGAGATCAATACGGACGCCGGCTTCCAGGGACTGATTCCCCACATCTGAGCGTTCTTCGACGGCTCCGGCTGTTCCGGCGTTACTCGACGAGCCAGCTCCGGGGGCGATAGAACTCGTCGTCGTCCTCGGCTGCGCTGCGACGAGGCGCGACCGCGTCCGCCGCCGTGCTCGTGTCTGCGGGGCGCCCCGCAAGCTGCCGTCGTCGCGTGGCTTCTGCCTCGTCTCGCACCCGCTGCTCCTCCAGTCGTCGTCGAAACAGCGCGAGTTCCGCCCTCATCTGCGCACGTCGAGCGCGCAACTGTGCGGCCCGCTCGCTCACAGCGGTCCGGCCTCGGCGAGTTCTGCGCCGCTGTCGAGCGCCGCCGACGGGCCGCTGGCAAGCTCCGGTGCAGGTGCAGGTGCGGGTGCGGGTGCGGGTGCGGGTGCGGGCTGAGGCTCAGGGACTGTGAGCGTTTCCGGAAGCGGCTCGTTCTGCACGGTCACGGGCTGCGGACCAGGTGCGGTGGTGGGCTCCGGTGGCGGCGGCTCGGCCTCGTGATGTTCAGGTTGGCCGACGTCGGGAGCGGCGGGCGGTCTGGCGTCGACAGCGCCGGTCTGCGGCACGTCGGTGCCGGACGCGGGCTCGGGCGCAGCCGCCGCCTGGTGCAGCGGGTCCTCCCCCGAGCGGGTTTCTGCGAAAATCTGAGGCAGGCCGTTCGGACCGATCTCCACACCGAAGCGCGACGTAGCGCCTTGGCCGTCGATGATGTCGAGGTGAACTCCGGCACCGTCTTCATCGACGACCAGAGTCCATGACTTGCCGTCGAGCTTCAGCTCGAGGCTCTTGTCCGAAGTGGTCGACACCGCTTGTCCGCCCTCGCCGCCAACACCCGGATCGCGCTCGTCCTCGAGGTCGGGCTCCTCCTCCGCCCTCATATCCCCGTCATCGTCCCGACGGGTGAGAGCCGACACCGCGTCCTCTATCAGTGGACGGATGAGCGACCCCAGGTCGCCGAGTCCACCGGCCAATCCCTGCACCGCCCCGGGGAGGTCGCCGAATCCGGTCATGCCCCCGATGCCGGGCACACCGGCAAGACCCGGCACACCGCCAAGACCTGGCACACCGCCGAGACTCGGCAGCACGGGAGGAGAGGCCGCGGGCAGGGACGTCGCGGGTTCGGTGTGTACATCCCGCGTTCCCACTCCTACGTCCCGAACTCCTAGGTCCCGAACTCCTAGGTCCCGGCCTCCGTTGCCGGAACCGATCGGCGCCGTCATCGGTGCCGGGTGGGCGGTGCCACTCGGAGTCGTTCCCGTCGGCGAACTCCATTCCGACGGTTGCCCAGCGAATCCCCCAGGCGCGGTGACAGTGGGTGCACCACCGGCAGGAGCTGTCGGCGCAGCGTCGACGGGAGTGCTCGGGGCGTTGAGAGGAGGCGAAGCGGGAGAGTGCCCCGGAGCGGTGCGATCCACGGAGCGAATATCGCTGTCCGACTGCAACATTCCGGCTTCGGCGATCACCGCCGCATACGACGCTTCCATGGTGTCTGCGCAGGCCTCGCACGCGGCCGCGAATTCGCGCTGTTTCTCTTCGTAGACCGGCCGGAAGTGCGCGTCGAGCCACGCGCGGGCAATACCTGCCGCGCGCTTCACGACGTCGTCTCGGTCGAGCCACCGCAGAGCGCCGCCTCCCCCGTCCTTGTACAAGCCGTTGATGTGCCGGTAGTCGTCGTCGGCAAGTTCGGGGAACCAGTACGACGCGTCTTCCATGCAATCCTTGGCGACGGAGTTGTCTCCATCCCGGCCGTACACGGCGATGTCGGCCAGCACTGCGATTTGGGCGGCGCTGTATCCCGCGACAGTGGACTGGTGCAGCGACACCACCCTGTACGCCTTGTCCGTCACTGCGGCGCTGAGGGTGAGGTTCGCTTCGAACAGCACGTCGACCAGTCCGCGTAACCGGTCGACATCGACCACTGCCCGGGCATTCCGGCGGCCCGAGGCATCGATTGCGGCGGCGGCTGCATCCCCACTCCACGCGGCGCTGACCGCAGCAACACACGCCTCGTGCTCCTCGAGTTCCCTGCGTGCAGAGTCGAGGGTGTGCTGCAGCGTGTCGATGTCCCGGCCCAGCACGTGAAGGTTCATTCCCCGCTCGGCGTCGAACCGCGCGTGGTACTCGGTGATCGCGCGGCCGTCGTACTGAAGCTTCTGTGCGGCAGGAAGGAACATCTCGAAGAACTCGAGCCCCCGTGCTCCGAGGTCCAGCATGTCGTCTGGGACATTGAGCGAATCCGGTCGCAGACAATCCTCCAAGTGGAGGCGGTCGGCGGCAGCAGATCGGGCATCGCTCCCATCCGCGAGGAGTGCGATGTAACGCTCGTCGGCGGACGGCGTGCGTTCGCGTCTGTCGATGCCGTACGCGTCGAAGTAGGGCTGCCACAACGCCACATCCTCTTCGCGGGACGAGGCCCAGGCCTGAAGGAGCTGCTCCTTGTAGTCGCGGCTCAGCGTCGGATCGTCCATCAACGAAGCCGGATCCGTCGTCACGGAAGCACCCGGTCGAGGCCGTCGGCAAAGGCACCGTCCGTGCCTGCATAACGCGTGGCGCCGGCTCGGAAGTTGTTACCGATGGCCTCCGTGTCGGTTGCCCACTCGTCGAGTGCCACGGACACGACTGCGAGTGCGTTCCGTAGCTCGTCGCCGAGAGCACAGTAGTCGCGTCCGGCCTGCACACCGCCGAACTCCAACCGGCCGGCGTCGATTGCCTCCTGCCTCAGCACCTCCGCTGAGCGCACCATCCGCGCGCCAACGCTCGCCACCGCCCTGACGTCGACCTCGAGTCCATCGCTCATGCCCCCACCCTCTCTTCACGACCTACTGCTTTAGACGCGCCGGCGCGCCGATCGGTTCCCCACACCGACCGATTCGCTGCGCCACTCAGACCGAGGCGACCGTACCTGCCAGCTTGTCGGCGAGGCGTTGAGCCAAGTCGAGGTCCGCTGCCTCCACCATCACGCGCACGAGCTGTTCGGTTCCGGAAGGTCGCAGCAGGACACGACCCTGATCACCCAGCGTCCGCTCCGCCGCCGCCACGGCATCCAGAACGACGGGGGATGCGGCCACGGCACGCTTGTCGGCGACTCGCACATTGACCAGCACCTGGGGAAGGGTCGTCATCGCCGATGCCAGTTCCGCGATCGGCCGCCCCGTCTGTGCCATTCGGCCCATCAATCGCAGGCCGGTCAGAATCCCGTCACCGGTGGTACCGAACGCGGGCAACACGACATGCCCCGACTGCTCACCGCCGAGAGTGAAACCGCCCGCCCGAAGTCCTTCGAGCACGTAGCGGTCACCGACCGCGGTGGTGATCAGCGAAATACCCGCCTCGCGCATTGCGATGTGTAACCCCAGGTTGCTCATCACAGTGGCGACCAGCGTGTTGTCGACCAACTCGCCGCTGTCGCGCATGCCGAGGGCCAGGACCGTCATGATGGCGTCACCGTCCACCAGGGAGCCACCGGCGTCGACGGCGAGGCAGCGGTCCGCGTCCCCGTCGTGCGCGAGGCCGAGGTCTGCGCCATGCTCCACCACGGCCTTCTGCAGGCTCTCGAGGTGCGTGGAGCCGCAGTTGTCGTTGATGTTGAGCCCATCCGGCTGGGCGTTGATCGCGATGACCTTCGCGCCGGCGGCGCGGTAGGCGGTCGGCGCCACAGCCGAGGCGGCGCCGTGCGCGCAGTCGACCACGACGGTGAGGCCGTCGAGGCGGTGAGACAGGGCCGTGGCCAGGTGTTGCAGATACCGATCGGCGGCGTCCGCCACCACTCGCACGCGCCCGATGCCGGCTCCGGTGGGCGCTCGCTTGGTCGTCGTGCCGACGGCGACCGATTCGATACGGTCCTCGACTTCGTCGTCGAGCTTGTGCCCACCCGCGGCGAAGATCTTGATTCCGTTGTCGGGCATAGGGTTGTGCGAGGCGGAGATCATCACACCGAGTGCAGCGTCGAGCTCTGCTGTGAGGTAGGCCACCGCAGGAGTGGGGAGAACGCCGACGTTCAAGACGTCGACACCCGCCGACGTCAAACCGGCGACAACGGCTGCTTCGAGCATCTCGCCGCTGGCCCGCGGGTCACGGCCGACCACAGCGGTGGCACGCCCCGAATCCGCTGATGCCAGCACCGTGGCAGCGGCCGATGCGATCTGCAACGCCAATTCGGCGGTCAGCTCTGTATTCGCCAGCCCGCGAACCCCATCCGTCCCGAACAACCGCCCCATAGACCAGACCCCTTGTACCTCGGAAACCACTACATCTCGGATAAAGCGCGAGAGCAGGCGTCCGGTAACGATGGACGCCTGCTCTCGGGAAGAACAGGTGCCGAAGCCGTCCCCTGAGGGCGGCTTCGGCGACACATCAGCGCTTGGAGTACTGAGATGCCTTACGGGCCTTCTTCAGGCCGTACTTCTTGCGCTCGACGGCGCGGGCGTCACGGGTAAGGAAGCCGGCACTCTTGAGCGCCGGACGGTCCTCGGGGGTGACCTCGATGAGCGCGCGGGCAATGGCGAGACGCAGTGCGCCGGCCTGTCCGGACGGTCCGCCACCGTGGAGCAGGGCGACGATGTCGAACGACTCGGCACGCTCGACCGTGACGAGCGGGGCCTTGATCAGCTGCTGGTGCACCTTGTTCGGGAAGTAATCCTCGATGGTGCGGCCGTTGAGCTTGAACTGGCCGGAGCCCGGGGTCAGACGGACGCGGACAACCGCTTCCTTACGACGACCGACGGTCTGGATGGGCCGATCGATCACGATCGGGGCCTGCGGAGCAGCAGCGGCCTCGATGTCCTCGGCAACCTCGGGCTCTTCGACGGACACGTACTCGTCCGCCGCGACCTCGACAGCCTCGGTGATCTCTTCGGGATTGGACACGTTCTGCTCCTCCGGCGACGTCACTGGGCCACCTGCTTGATCTCGAATGGCACCGGCTGCTGCGCGGCGTGGGGGTGGTTGGGGCCCGCGTAGACCTTCAGCTTGCTGCTGATGGCGCGACCCAACTTGTTCTTGGGGAGCATGCCGACGATGGCCTTCTCCACGAGGCGGTCGGGGTTCTTGTCGAGAACCTCGCCGACGGAGCGGGACTTGAGACCACCGGGATGTCCGGAGTGGTGGTACAGGAACTTGCCGTCACGCTTGTTGCCGCTGATGGCAACCTTCTCGGCGTTGATGATGACGACGAAGTCGCCGCCGTCAACGTGCGGTGCAAAGGTGGGCTTGTGCTTGCCGCGCAGCAAGTTGGCTGCTTGGACGGCAAGGCGGCCGAGCACCACGTCAGTGGCGTCGATGACGTGCCACGTGCGGGTCACATCTCCGGCCTTCGGGGTGTACGTAGACACAGAACTTCCTCGTCTTGTTCAATCCGCTGCTGGCCATTGCGTATCGTCGAGCGATTCCCGGCGGCCAGTTGAGACCCGAGAACCGCCAGCCACTGTGGCATGAAGACACAGCGACGCACGGCACGCCAACGGAGAACGATACCGGTCGCGGCGCCTCCGGGTCAAAATTCACTCGGCGAGCGCGTCAGCAAGCTGTTCGACCGCCCAGGTCAGCTCGTCACGTTCGACGACCAGCGGCGGGGCGATACGAATCGTTCCCTCGTGCGCATCTTTCGCGAGCACACGGCGCGCGAGAAGTCGTTCACACACTGCCCTCGCGGAGGGCATCCCCTCGGCCAGTTGCACACCGGCCCACAGCCCACGCCCCCGTACTTCTGCAACATGGCGGACAGGCAGCTCGCGCAGCATGCCGTGCAGGTAGGCACCCAACCGGCGGCTGCGCTCCTGGTATTCCCCGGTTTCGAGCAGCGCCACCACGGCACTGCCCACAGCGCACGCGAGGGGGTTGCCACCGAAAGTGCTTCCGTGTTGCCCGGGCCCGATCACGCGCATCACCGGCCAATCGGCGACGACCGCCGAGACGGGGACGAGGCCACCGCCCAGCGCTTTGCCGAGAACGTAGATGTCGGGTGTCACATTCTCGTGATCACAGGCAAAGGTCTCCCCCGTCCGGCCGAGTCCGCTCTGGATCTCGTCCGCGATCATGAGGACGCCGCGACGCGTGCACACCTCGCGCACCGCCGCGAGGTAGCCCACCGGGGGCACGAGGACGCCTGCCTCCCCCTGGATCGGTTCGAGCAGCACCGCTACGGTGTCGTCGGTTATCGCCGACTCGAACGCGTCGGCGTTCCCGTACTCGACGGAGACGAAACCTGCGGGATACGGCCCGAACCCGGTGTACGCGTCCGGGTCGGAGGAGAATCCCACGATCGAAATGGTGCGGCCGTGAAAGTTCCCGGAGCAGGTGACCACCTCGGCTCGCCCCGGCGGCACCCCCTTCACGTCGTACCCCCACTTGCGGGCAAGCTTGAGCGCCGTCTCGACCGCCTCTGCGCCGGTATTCATGGGCAGCACGGCTTCTTTGCGACACAATCGGCTCAGGTCTTCGCAGTACTGCGCGAAACGGTCGTGCTGAAACGCACGACTGGTCAAGGTGAGTCGGCCCAGTTGTTCGCGAGCGACGCGCACGAGAGCAGGATGGGCGTGGCCGAAGTTGAGGGCCGAGTACCCCGCGAGGACATCGAGATAGTCGACGCCGTCGACGTCCTTGACCCAGCAACCTGTGCCCGACTCGATCACGACGGGCAAGGGTGAGTAATTGTGCGCGCTGTGGTCCTCCGCCCGGTCCAGCTGCTCACGCGTGGCGCCGGATACCGACACGACACTGTCCGACATTGGTCCTCACCCCTCAGCTTCCCATCTCGCAGAACTGGCGATACCCGCGCAGTTCCATTGTGCTGCATTTGATTCCGCCGCCAGATTTCAGAAATTCCGAATAGTCCACCGGTACCGGGTCGTAGCCGCGGTCCACCAGCTGATCCGACAGCCGCGCTGCCTGCGCGGGCAAGACGACATGGAGTCCGTCGCTCACCAGGTTGAGGCCGAGCCACTGCGTATCGCTCTCCTCGGCGATCACCGCGTCCGGAAACATGCGGCGCAACAGGAGGAGGCTCTCCGGAGAGAAGGCGGCGGGAAGGTAGGCGATGGTCGCATCGTCGAGTACTCCGAGAGCGGTGTTGAGGTGGTAATAGCGCGAATCCACCAGAGTCAGCGGAACTACAGGACGCCCGAGATGCGCGGCAGCCTCCGCATGGGATCGAGGGTCGGACCGAAAGCCGGTACCCCCGAGGATCACGTCACCGACCACGAGGAAGTCGCCCTCGCCCTCGTTCACGAAACGCGGTGATCTGGGTCTGAGCAGTCCGTTCTCGCGGAACCACCGCAGGACGTGGCCCGCTTCCGCTCGCCTCTGAGCACATCGGTAGCGGGCGCCGAGAGCGACACCGTCGACCACCACGCCACTGTCGGTGACGAACACCATGTCCGGGAGCCCCTCGACGGCATCGATGACCACGACCTCGTGACCCAGCGCTCGATACGTGTCCACCAGGGTGTGCCACTGCGCGAGTGCCCGGGGTCGATCGACCTGCTCGCCCGGACTCATCCAGTCGTTGATCGCGTAGACGACATCGAAGTAGGTGGGCGGACACATCAGGTAGGTGCGGGGGTAACCGCGCCGGTCCGCACTCGCCACAGGCCCGGTCGCGTCCCCCACTGCACTTCCCGGGCCGATATCCACAGTCGGTGGCACGTTCCCCCCGTTCTCCGATGGTGCTGAGAGAAAGTATCCGCCCACCCTCAGCGACAAACAATGCGCTAGCGTTGCTCTATATGGACGATTCGTTGCGCCTGGACACCTTGGACCGACTGATCGTTGCGCAGCTGGAGCGCAACGCGAGGTCGAGCTTTGCCACCATCGGCGCCGAGGTGGGCTTGTCCGCTCCGGCGGTGAAACGGCGCGTCGACCGACTGGTCGACTCAGGGGTCATTACCGGTTTTCACGCGTCACTCGACCCGCAGGCACTCGGACACGGTGTGGAGGTATTCGTCGAGCTGTACTGCGACGGACGTACCTCCGCCGTCGAGATCGCGCGCATCGTCTCTCGACACGCCGAAGTGCAGGAGGCGTACACCATCACGGGTGACGCCAACGCACTGCTGCGCGTCCGGACGACCGACACAGCTCACCTCGAGAGGACGCTCGAAAATCTCCGGTCGGAACCAGCGGTACTCCAGACGAAGAGCAGCGTGGTGTTGAGCAGATTGATTCCACCGGCCGGCTGACGTCACCGAGATATTTCGCCGCACCTCTGACGACAGTGCCCCAGCATCCGTCGATTGCCGGGGCACTGCCGCATATCACAGGATTGTCAGAGCCAGGCAGCAGCGTTCCTGTCCTCGGCGCTCTGCATGTCGACAGCGCCGTCCTGGACGACCTTGGCGATCGTCTGGAGGACCTGGAGCAGGTCGTTGTGTGCGCCGTCCCACTTGGCCTGCACCGCCTGGTAGTTCTGCTGGGCACCGCTCTCCCACTGCGCGACCAGACCCTGCACGTAGCCCTGGAGCTCGTCGTGGGTTTCGCGCAGCTTGCCCTCGTTCGACCTGATGTCGCTCGCCAGGGCCTGCAGCTCGGCAAATCCGTACTTCAATGACATTCCGTGCTCCTTGTTGTTGTGTAACCGGTGTCGAACTCGGAACGCATGTCAGAGATCGAGCGATCCCGAAGCCCCGGCAGAATGGATGGCATCCTGGTTGGCCTGCTCTGCGGCGTCGTACCCCTTGCCGTTTTCGCGAATCTTCACGGCGATTTCGGCGAGCGAATCCTGCATCCGACGGGACGCATCGTTGTAGCGGACCATCAGTGCCTGGAACGCATCCTGTGCGCCACCCGCCCAAGCCGAGGACGATTCTTCGCAACGCCCCTTGAGGCCGGCGATAGTGGCTTGCAGCTGCCCATTCACCGTCTCCACATGGTTAGCCGCGGCCTCCATCTGGCCGACATCGGTAACAACTCCCGCCATGGGAACTCCTTCTGATCGTCTGGTGCGGCGGCCCCCACTGGACTGCCCTATCCACCCCTACACATGATTGGACGCATCAACCGTCCAATCGGTTCCACCACTGTGGAAGTTTTTCGGCTCTGCCGCCCGTCGGGTTCACTCATCGACTTCCAGTGACCGCACGACGTGCTCACACTCGGCTTCGATTTCGGCCCATTCCGCCGACAGGAACTGACATCCCACGCTGACCTGGAGGTCACGTTCGACGACGACGTGCCACCTCACCGCGGAGTTCTCGTCCGGGAATTCGCTGTACGTGATCCCCGGTCTCCCACCGAACACGACGTCTTTCTCCAGTTCGGCGAACAGCTCGGGTCTGCCGCGCTGCGCGATTTTCGCCGCAAGCGTGACCGCGACCTCGTCGTACCCGGCACCGCCCTGGAGGTTGTTCTGCGTCACGATGATTCGTCTGTCCGCGCCACCGTCGGGCACCAGTTCGATCCGGAACGGTGTCGCCGACTGTGGCCGCTCCCGCCATCGGTCGGGCGCCGTGAGTCGAACTCCCCCCACCGACACTTCCCGTCCCGTGCCCACCGCGGTCGAAGGAATCGTGGACTGCGATGGTGCAACGGACGACGACGCCGGAGCCGACGGCGACTGTGATCCTGCAACGACACCCTCGACGGTCGACGTCGAGACGGAATCGAGGGTTGATTGGATGAAGGCAACTCCGGCTCCGGTCACCACCGCCAGGGCCGCTGCGACCGCGACGAAAGTCGGCCACGACCTCCTCGTCCGTTCCTGTTGCTCCCGCTGCAGAACCGGTTGGAGCCAATTCCTCTGAGGTATCGCGACGATCGATTGCTCGTGTACCCCATCGCTGCCCGGCATTGCGAGCGCGCGAACGATGTCCACACCCGACACGCTCTCGACGGGTACCTCACGGCCGAAGGCAGCCACGACCGCACGCCGTACAGGTGCCAGATCATGCCGGGTGTCGAGATGGTCCGTCACCAGGATGCCGTCGAGCGCCCGGCCTCGGCAGACGCGCCCGACCAGGTCTGTGATTGCCTCGGCCTGCCGATCGAGATCGTCGACGACCAGCGAGGATTCGTGCTCGACTTCCACGACGCGGTAGTCACCGGATATTGCCGCCACGTAGGTGGAAGTGGTGCCCGTCGCCCGGCATTCGACGACCGCCCAGGTGCTGTCGCGCTCGGCCACGCCGGCGATTTCGGCTACGGCAAGCGCCACGGGCACAAGCACGGTGTCGGCGGCGATCGCCGAGCCTGCGTCGGCCAGAACCTGCTGTCGCGCCGTGCCCCACTCGGTGGGGTATGTCAGCACCGCGCCGACGGACGGTCCGCCCGCCACGGCCTCGACCGCGCCACGGAGAACGGCGGCGAGCACGTCCGGGACCGGAGCGATACCACCGTCCACATCGATGTACTCGTCGTCGATAGAGCACAGCGGTGACGATTCGGTGGAAGAAGTCTCGCGCACCGAAGTGATCAGCGAACCGTCGGTTGCGACACGGACCGAGGGCAGCCCCTCCACCGCCCTGTCCTGACAACACGACCACATGCCGGATTCAGTGAGGTGAATCGCGACCGCGGACCTCACTGCGGTGGCATCCATGCGAGCTGGATCAGTCCGCTGCCGCCGCGCGTCACCAACGTGCCCCGCCCGGGGGGCATGGCACTTGCCCGTACGGTTCCGATGAGGTTGCCTTCGTCTCGGCTTCCACTCATCACCAGGCCGGCGGATGCCAGATCGCGCATGCGTGCGATGACCGGTTCGTACAGCGCCCGTGCCGCGCCACCGGAACGGCGCGCGATGACGAGGTGGAATCCGATGTCCTTCGCATGGGGCAGGTACTCGACGATCGCGGCCACCGGATTGCCGCTCGAGGTCACGACGAGGTCGTAATCGTCGATGACAACGAAGATGTCCGGCCCCGTCCACCAGGAACGCTCGCGAATTTGTTGCTGGCTGATCTGCGGGTGCGGCATCCGCGATTCGAGCACAACCGCGAGGTCATTCATGTTCTTGGTCAGCACGCCCGACGACGGCGCATAGGCGGCAAGGTGCTCCGATTCCACTACCCCCAGCATGGTGCGCCGATAGTCACCGAGGATGATCTTCGCCTGTCCAGCGGTGTTGGACGCCATGATGCCCTCGCAGATGTTGCGCAGCAGCGTCGTCTTGCCGCATTCACTGTCCCCGAATACCAAGAAGTGTGGTTGCACGGCGAAGTTGAGGAATGTGGGCGCCAGTTCGGCCTCGTCGAGTCCGATCGGAATCTGGAGGCACTTCTCGGTCGGGTCGACGTAGGAGGGCCACGAACCGGCGGCGTCGAGAACCGCCTCGCGAGTGATCTGTCCCGGCAACATGCGTACGGCAGGAGCATGGCGGCCATGGGTGGCGGCAGCGATCGACGACACGGCATGAGCGACACCGGACGCAAGGTCGGCGGGGTCGGAGTTCCCGTCGATCCGGGGGAGGCCGACCAGCAGATGCAGACTGTCGCGCGTCATGCCTCGACCCGGCCTGCCTTCCGGCACGAGCGCAGCGGTCTTACGACCGAGGTCGGAGTCCGCGGGATCACCCAACCGGAGTTCGATGCGAGTTCCGAGCTGGTCCTTGAGGGCCGGCCGCACTTCACCCCACCGAGACGCCGTGATGACGACGTGGACGCCGTACGACAGGCCCTGTGCCGCAAGGTTGGTGATCTGTTGTTCCAGGGTTTCGAAATCTTGCCGAATGCTACCGAAGCCGTCGACGACGAGGAACACGTCGCCGAAAGGATCTTCGGCGATCCCGGCGGCAGGGGCGCCGCCGGACGGATCGGTAGCGCGTAGTCGCCGGAATTCGGCCATGGATTCGACCCCGAGGTCGCGAAATCGGGCTTCACGCTGTCGCACGATCGTGTTCATCTCGGCGACGGTGCGGCGAACCCGGTCGACGTCGAGACGGTTGGCAACCGAACCGACATGCGGCAGGCCCGACAGTCCGGCAAGCGTGCCACCGCCGAAGTCGAGGCAATAGAACTGCACCTGCTCGGCCGAATGAGTGGCGGCGAGCGACATGATCACCGTTCGGATCGCAGTCGATTTCCCCGACTGCGGGCCACCGACCACCGCCATGTTTCCGGTGGAACCGGACAGGTCCACCACAAGCAGGTCCCGCCGCTGATCGTAGGGCCTGTCGATGATCCCGATCGGTGCGCGCAGCGCACTGAGCGCCGGGACTGGTTCGGAGAGTATCGACCTCGGCAGCAGCGCGTCGAGAGTCGGTGCCGCATCGAGCGGGGGAAGCCACACCTCGTGCGCTCTCGAACCGCGGTTCCGGATGCGTTCGACGACGACGTCGATGGTGGTCCGAGTTTCCGCATGTTCCTCGTTGATGTCGAGGGAGAACGGTTCTTCCGGTATGTCGACGACGTCGACGGCGACGGGGGCGGCGGTGAAAATTTTCGGGCGCAGCTCGACGGGCGCCTCGCCCGGCCGTCGGACGCTGTCGACGTGACCACCCTCGTAGGTTCCCGACACGTAAGAGGCCTGGAAGCGCACGATTTCGGCCGAGTCACACTTCAGGTAACCGGCGCCGGGAGTGGCGGGCAGATGATAGGCGTCCGGGACACCGAGCACTGTGCGCGATTCGTTGGCGGAGAATGTCTTGAGCCCGATCCGGTACGAGAGGTGGCTGTCGAGACCGCGAAGCTTCCCTTCCTCGAGTCGCTGGCTCGCCAGGAGCAGGTGGATGTGCAGCGATCGACCGAGTCGTCCTATGGCCACGAAGAGATCAGCGAATTCGGGCTGCTGACTGAGCAATTCCGAGAATTCGTCGACCACGATGAAGAGCGCCGGCAGCGGGTCGAGGTCTGCGCCTGCCTGACGCGCCTTTTCGTAGTCGGTGACGTTGGCGAAGTTCCCGGCCGAGCGCAGCAATTCCTGCCGGCGATTCATCTCCCCGGCCAGCGCGTCGCGCATTCTGTCGACCATGGCCAGTTCTTCGGCAAGGTTGGTGATCACCGCGGCGACGTGGGGAGCCTCCTCGAGGCCGAGGAAGGTGGCGCCACCTTTGAAATCGACCAGTACGAGGTTGAGTGCGTCGGGCGAATGAGTAGCGATGAGACCCAGCACCAGCGTTCGGAGGAACTCGGACTTTCCCGATCCGGTAGCTCCGATGCACAGCCCATGAGGCCCCATGCCGTTTTCCGCGGACTCTTTGAGGTCGATCTCGACCGGATTCCCGTCGACTCCCACGCCGATAGGGACGCGTAAGCGGGCGCGACCCTGCCGGGGCAGCCACGCGTGATCGGGGTTGAGCCGGCCGACGTCGCCGACACCGAGCATTTGGCTCCACGTCTGTGCGGGTTGATCGTCGTCTCCCGTGTCGACCGATGTGTGCGACGTCGTACGGTACGGCGCGAGGCGACGCGCAAGAGTTTCCGCCTGATGAGCGCTGACGAGGTCGGCCGTCGCGAACATCTCGACACCGGTACCGCTGCGGGCTCCGAGCGACCCGTCCTGTGCCACCAGCTGGAGACCGCGGGTGGCCGTCAACCGCGGGCAGAATCCGGCGATGTCGAGGACCGTCACCGAATCCACTCCCCCGTCGGTGATCATGCCCGACTCGCCTTCGAGGATTCCGCCGTCGACGACGAGGACGAACTGGGGCACGCCCGGAGCAGCCGGAGCATTGCGGGAGAAGCGATTCCGCATGGCCAGCTGCGGGCCGAGCGCGGACTCGAGTTCGAGAATCGATCCGTAGATCATTCGGGAAGAACCCACGCCGTCGGAGGAATCCGGGTGCTGGGCGTGCGGCAGCCACTTCGCCCAGTCCCACTCGTGCTGGGTGTCGGGACCGCACACGACCGCAACGAGCAGGTTGTCGGGACCGTGGAAGGCGCACAATTGCATGAGCATCGACTGGACCAGGGAACGGGCCGCCCCACGCTCACCCTCGACGGAGATGGCGGCGAACCCCCGCAAAGAGACTGCGGTGGGCAACTCCTGGACCACCGAGTGCGCGCGGACGAATCGGCGAAGAGACACGGCGGCAACGGGTTCGAGATCTTCCACCGGGCCCGTTTCAGGCGCGATGAGACGAGTGGCGAGCCGCTGACTGCCCCGCCCCACGCGCACATGACAATAGTCCGGGTCGGTGACACGGCGCTCCCACATGCGGGCCGTTCCCGCGATGGTCCAGAGCAGGCCGGGTTCGGGATGGCTCCAGTCGAGCGCCTTGCGCTGTTGCTCGCCGGTCTCGGCGACATCACGCCGTAATTGATCGAGGTAGCGCAGGTAGTCCTTGCGGTCTTCGTTCGCTTCCGCTGCCTTGGGACCGCTGCGACCGCCACCCGCCAGCATGCCGAGCATCGAGACCATCATCATGAGGGGGAACAGCATCGACATGGGGTTGCGCGCCATACCCGACGTGAACATCAACGCCATCATGCCGACCATCGCGACGACCATCACGAGGGGGAGAAGCTTCGTGAGCAGATTTCCCGGGACCAATCTCGGGATTTCCGGCGGAGCCTGCAGACTCACCTCGCCGCCCGGAATACGCGGAACTTCTCGCCGCGCTTTACGCACGAAGCGAATAGTGCTCACTGCCCGTCCCCCCATGACGCCAACCGACCCGAACCGTGCATCAGATCCGATCCGGAACTTCCGGTTGCCCCCCTGGGCTCGGCCCGCGAAGTCAGAGATTAACCCATTCCGAGGGATTCGGCATACAGAAGGCATTTTCGCCGGATGCCCACTGGAGGCTGCGGCCCGGCTCACGTAGTGTTCCCGTGATCGAATCGGACGCCGGCCTCCGAGTGGTCGTCGATCAGTGCCGTAACGACGCAGGGTGGGGTGTGCGTCGCAAAGTGGGGGGAAATCGTATTGTCCGTCGCCCATGACGAGTTGCGCGCGTCCGCGCCGTCCACGCGTCCGAGTGCCGCAGCAGACCTGTGCCGAATCACCGTGCTCTCGACCCATTCACAGGTCGACATGGCGGTGCCGTTCGGTGTTCCGATCGCCATCCTCGTTCCGGGGATCGTCGACACGATCCGCAGCCATCGCAGCACCAATGACTTCGATGATTCACTCGAGCAATACGAACCGAGCGAGTGGGTTCTCGCGAAGATCGGTCAGTCCCCGCTCTCGACCACGCTGACGTTGCACGAGCACGGTATTCGCGACGGCGACCTGCTGGTCCTGCAGAGTGTGCAGGACAGTGCCCCGCCGCCCCTGTTCGACGACATCATGTACAACGTCGCCATCGCCGATGCCGATGCGGACCGGGAATGGACGCGCGGCTCCGCACGGGTCGTCGGTTCGGCCGCCGCCGTGCTCGGAACGGTGATCGGCTCGTTCGCGCTGCTGTGGTCCGAATCCGGGACGGACGGGTTCGTCGGTGCAGGTTGCGCACTGACATCTGCCTTCCTCTTCCTCGTCACCGGTGCGGTCACCGGCCGCATCTACGGTGACGCAGCCAGTTCCGTCGTTCTCAGTGGGTGCGCCGTTCCGCCGGCCTTCGCCGCCGGGATGCTCTTCGTCCCCGGCGACTTGGCCGCTGCCCACCTGCTCCTCGGGCTCGCACTGTCGGGCACCACCGCGGTCCTCGCGCTGCGACTCGGTGGTGTGGGGCTGAGAGTCTTCACGGCTCTGGCGGTAGCCTCCCTGTTCGGCACCCTCGCCGCGTTGGTATCGGCGACGACCGACACCGCAGCGCCCGCGGTCGCCGCCGGTGTCGTCGCCGCCGCATTGACAGGGCTCGCCTCATCGGCTCGCGTGGCAATACTCCTGGCGAAGCTGCCACTGCCGCCCGTTCCCGCACCGGGTACCTCGGTCGATCCTTCCGAGGACGATCCGGACGACGAGACCACGATGCCGTCGTTCGATTCCCTTGCCCAACGCGCCACACGTGCGCGCAGGTATCTCACCGGACTCGTCACCGCCATGACCATCCTCGCGGTCAGCGGCGCACTCCTGGCCGCGCAGCCCACCCTGCACGGCGAGATCTACTGGCCCGGTTTGTGTTTGGCCGTTGCGACCGCGACCGTCCTGATGTTCCGGGGACGCACCTACATCAGCGCCGAGCAGGCCGTTCCGCTGATCGGCGGCGGCGTGACGATCCTCGTACTGCTGCTCACCGCAGCCGCGGTCGCCGTCCCCGACTACGCGATAGTTCTGTTCGCCGTGGCAATGCTGTTCGCGGCGGGCGGGTTGGTCCTCGGCATCATCGCCCCGCGGCAGACGTTCTCGCCCGTCATGCGACGCGTCGCCGAATTGATCGACCTCGCCCTGATCACGTCGATCATCCCGCTGGTGTGCTGGGTGACCGGCCTCTACTCGCTGATGCGCGGGCTGTGATGCGGCGGCTGGGTCGCCTGGTTGTGGCCACCGCGGTGGTGGCCCTCATCGCAGCACTGGGTGAAGGCAGCGCCCTGGCAGTGGTACCCGCACCCATCGACGTGGGACTGGTTCCGCCGAAGGACAGCACCAAAGTGGAGAAGCGAAGACCGTGCAAAGATGCCGTACGGGTGCCCGATGGTCCGGAAGTCCCGGTGGCTCAGCGGGACCTCGATTTTCGTTCGGTGTGGCCGATCAGTCGGGGCGCCGGGCAGCTCGTCGCGGTCATCGACACCGGGGTGGCGCGGCATCCGCGACTTCCCGGTCTCGTCGATGGTGGTGACCTGGTCGGGACCGAGACCGGGACAACCGACTGCGACGCTCACGGAACGCTCGTCGCAGGCCTCATCGCAGCGCGACAGGTTCCCGGGTCCGGTTTCTCCGGCGGCGCTCCGGACTCCCGCATCCTCGCAATCCGGCAATCGAGCAGTGCCTACAGTCCCGCAGGGCAGACCGATCAGGTCGACAACGCCGGCAACTCGGTCGGTGGATACGGCAACGTCGCGACCATGGCCGCCGCTGTCCGGCGCGCCGCCGACATGGGTGCCGGCGTCATCAACATCTCCGAAGTCGCCTGCAAGACTGCGGCAGAAGGAATCGGCGGCGGCGACCGCTATCTCGGCGCAGCTGTCAAGTATGCGGCGACGGTGAAGGACGTCGTGGTGGTTGCTGCCGCGGGCAACTATGGATCCGCGGAATGCAAGATTCAGAATCCGGCGGCCGACCCGCTCCGACCCGGAGCCGACCTGTGGGATTCGGTGAGCACCATCGCCAGCCCGGCGTGGTACGACGACTACGTCCTGACCGTCGGGTCGGTCGAGTCCGACGGTCGGGTGAGTGACTTCAGCCTCGCGGGTCCCTGGGTCGACGTCGCGGCCCCGGGATCGGGCCTTACCTCACTGCATCCGACGACGGGCGATCTGACGAATACCGTGTACAGCGCTCAGGGAAGCGCGGAACCGGTCAACGGCACCAGTTTCGCGGCCCCCTATGTCTCGGCCACCGTCGCCCTGGTTCGCTCCAGGTTTCCTCAATTGTCGGCCCAGCAGGTCATCGCGCGTATCGAGGCCACGGCGCATGCGCCCGCGGAAGGGTGGAATCCGTTCGTCGGGCACGGCGTCATCGACCCGCTCGCAGCCGTATCTGCGAATGTTCCGACGGGCGGCTCAGCAACCGACGGCGCCGCACGCTCGGTCCCCCTGGAGGCCCTTCCTGCAGTTACTCAGCCCGATCACCGCCCTCGCGATGTCGCGCTGGTAGCGGTCGGCTCGCTCGCTGCACTGCTCATCCTCGGAGTGCTCGCGTCATTCCCACTCCGGCGGAAATTGCACTCCGCGACGCAGCACCGAAGCTGACTCGTTCTCCGAGTCAACCCGGGCCGACGCGAATGTGCGTCGGCCCGGATTGGCAGTTCGGTGTTTCAGTTCGAACCGGAGGCGACTGCGGCCGGGTCCGCGTCGGGCGCCACCCCGTCGTGTGCGACGAGCGCGGAGGACTTCGCGAGCGTGGGGCCCGGTGCGAGGAGTCCGAGTATTTGCCACGGAGCCAGCGGCGGCTCGGCTGTCACCCCCAATGCTTTCGCGGCGTCTGCGTCGGGAACGCCGAACCGTACTCCCGTGTCAGCCACGAAGAACGTGCTGTCTCGCCGGGTGCTGTGGCGTTCGATACCGGTCGCTTGCACGAATCCCCCCGAACCGGATTCGACGTAGACGAAATCGGCACTGTCCCCGCCACCGTCCGCCTGCGCCAGCTTCACCGTGTGCGCACCATCGGGGATGGGGAGACTACGTCCTGCAATAAGGGACAACTCGGCGGCCGGACCACTCGCTGCGGTCTCGTCCTGTCCGCGCAAAGGTTTCCAGATCAGGCAACTCACCGGACTCGAGATGGCGTCGACGATCTCGGGTGCCGACTCCGGGAAGCTCGACACGGCGATCTGCTCCACCGAAGGAATCCGGTTGGTGGCGTCCGGCGAGACACTCGACATCTCGGTGTCCCCGTGCGAATCCGAAAGGAAGATGAGGTTGGCCACAGCGGAACTGATCTTCTGAATTCCATCCCGCAACACGACGTAGTGGGTGGTTTCCGATCCGATCACTACCTGGAACACCGACCCGATCACCTTGTCGCGCAGAGCAAACCGCGGCTGGCTCCCCGCTCCCGGGATGCTGGGCGCTACCAGCGGCGGCACTTCCGGAACGGCGTTGACGAATCCGAGGCTTACCGGTCGTGGCGTGGCACCCTCGAGGCCGAGGGCACGGGTGATCGCGGGGTCGTGCAGGTCGATCTTCGCTCGGGTGCCGTTATACATCAGATAGGCGGCGTCCGAGGTGGACACCAGCAGCGCCTGGTCGCTGGCGAGGCCTCCCCCGCCCTCGATCGGGTCCGGCTCACCGACCACTACGGAGGTCGTGACCGCACGATGTCCGTCTGCCCCGACCGAGTCGCATACGGCCCACGGTGTCTTTGCTGCTGCGTCACCCGGCGGGAGCGCCGACGGTGCACCGGGGATTCCGACCAGCGCCCCGCGGGGCCGAGTGTCGATCTCCGATTCTTTGACGATTACCGGCTTCTCGGCCTGCCCCACAATGAGGCGGGCAGACGACAGATTGAGCACCGGGCGCAGCGTGTCCCCCATGACCACGAACATCGCACCGGAATCCTTGCCGACGACGATGGACGCGTCACCGATTTTGTCCTGGGGCCGGAACAGCGCCAGCGCTGCACACCCCGCGAGTCCTAGCGAGGCGATCACCACCCCCACCGCGAGTGCGCGCGACTGCGACCGCATAGGGTCGTGCAACATTCGTACGTCACGCCGCACCAGGGCGTGTTCCATCCGTCTGACCAGAAAGCGATACCCGTTGACCTGCCACCGAGTGGTGGGTGTTACAGCCATTGTTCCTCCCCCGTGCTGCACAACGCTCGGGGTGACACAGTACAGTTCGAATCACAGTCGTCACGGCGGACGGGTACGGGTCTGCCTGGGTTCAGGTATTCGGGGGAGGCACCGTGGACCGTTCGCGCGTCACAAGCTGGCAGTTGGCACATCGCGTTTCGGCGACCGAGGTCGTTGTCGCGCAAATAGTGGGAGTTCTGGCCGGGGCACTGGCCTCGGTGTGCGGAGTGGTGTGGTGGGGCGCCGTCATACTCGCCGTCGTCGTCGCTCTTCTGGCGGTCGTACCCATCGGCGGGTGGTCGACCCTGGTCTGGGCGCGAACGGCGTGGCGCTACTTCACGACACCGAAGGTCCCGCGCTTCCGCACCGTCAGTTTCGCCGGCCCGACAGGACAGTCCGTCGGTTTGCGGTGGGACGGCGCAAGCGTGGTCGCGGTGGTCGAGGTCCTTCCGCCGGCGGGAAGCCTGACCCAGATCACCCGGGACGGTTTCCAGTCGACGCACGACCTTCCCACCGAGGCGCTCGCCGGATGCCTTGTCCAGCACGATATCTCGCTCAGCGGCATCGATATCGTCAGCCATGGGTATCGCGCCGCCGCGGGCACGCCGGCCACCGATGTCTACGACCGCCTGGTCGGCCCCCTTCCCGCGACAGCCACCCGGACGGTGTGGGTCGCCCTCCGATTCGACGCCACCGGCAGTGTCGAGGCCGTCGCGCGCCGCGGCGGCGGTGAGCACGGCGCCTCTCGCGCCATCACCATCGCGGCAAGTCGCGTCGTACGCGCACTCGCCGACGCGGCATGCCGGGCCCGAATTCTCACAGCACCCGAGATCGACTCCGCAGCACTGGTCATCAGCCGCGGTGTCGACCCGAGATCTCTCACTCAGACGTGGAAGCATGCTCTGTTGCCGGGGGTATGCAATACCGGATACAGCGTCGATCCGCGCTTTCTCTCCAAAGAGTTGCTCGCGAAACTGTGGGTGCCGTCCAGTCTCGGCACCACCGTGACCATTCGGCTACGACCGAGCGCCAACGACGGGCAGGTACTGATCGGCGCCGGATGTCGGATCACCACCCGGACGATGCCGGAACCATTCGCTGTGCACGGGCTCGTCTCGATGCGAGGCCGCCACAAAGAAAGTTTGCTGTCCAATCTTCCTGTGGCAGTGTCTGATCTGGACGCTGTGATGCCTATGGCCGATGTGCCGGTCGACACAGTGCGACACCTCCAGTTGCCGCCGGCGGGGTGTGGCCAGTTGATCGGATCCGACGACTACGGTCACGGGATCACAGCACGCATCTTCGGCCCGGGCGTCGGCATGGTGTACGTCGCGGGCGAGCTGTACCTCGCCCAGCAACTTGTGTTCCGTGCCGTCGCCACTGGGGCCCGGGTCCTCATCCAGACAGATCGACCCGATGCATGGTCGTCCCTGATCGACTCGATCGCCACGCCCGACCGCCTGCGCGTCGCGGGACATAACTCCCAATCCGACAACAAGTTCAACACCGTGGTGTTCGACGGTGTCGAAGCTTCGACCCCCCGGGGCGGCGTCACTGCTCTCTACCTTTATGCCGAGCCCAGCCAGTGGCCGGGCGCCGAACCCGACCTGTCCATTGTCCAGCCGAGCGCGATGGGTGATCGGATTCTCCTGTCGACCGGCGGGACGAGTATCGAGTTGATGCTGGTCACCATTTCCTCCGAAACGGCATTCATCGGACGGCCCCGCGCGGTAGACGATTACCAGCTGGCCTACCAGTCCTAACCGGGGTAGCTCTCGGTCCCACGCTGGAGTCGCACAGCACGGGCCCACCAGACCAACTGCGCGAGCATCCGATCCGCCGAGTCGACGGCGGCGCCATCAGTGGTGCGACCGTTGTCGTCGAACTTCTTGCGCACTTGGTGGAAGCTCACACTTTGACGCACCGAAACCATGTGTAATTCCGCCACGACCTGGCGCAGTTGCTCGGTCGCACGCAAGCCGCCCGACACTCCCCCATACGACACGAAGCCGATGGGCTTTGCGCGCCACTCGTGTTTCACACTGTCGAATGCGGTCTTCAAAGCGGCCGGATACCCATGGTTGTACTCGGATGTGACGGCCACGAATCCGTGGGCGCGCCCCACCCGTGCCCGGAACGCGTCGGTGGCGGGAGAATCGTCGAGGTTCTGAGGCAGCGAGGTTTCGAGCAAGTCGATGACGCCCAGTTCCACGTGAGGATATGTGCGAGCGCGTTCGACGAACCAGTTCGCCACGACGGGGGCAATGCGCCCGACCCTGGTCGATCCGATGATGAGTTCTAACCGGACGGGCTCGATTTCGCTCATCAGAAAACGAGCTGCCCGGCAAGTTCGGCCGCGTGATCGAAATTCTCGGCGAGGTGGGTATCCGGGAAATTGCTCAGATAGTCGCCATGAATTCTGGACACCTTCTTGTTGGCATTGTCGACCAGGACGACAGGTTTGCCCATCAGTACGGCAAGGATTCCCGCATGCAGCCGATCGGTGACCACGAGCCGCCCCTGCGACAAGATCGCCACTGCATTGTCGACCACCATGTCCGCTTGCCAGTCGAAGGCACGGCGCGTCAGCGGGTACATACGGGACCGAACACCCGGCAGCTTGTTCAATAGCAGAAGTCCGAGCGTAGTGGGCCACCACTGGGCGTTGTCGGCGGCACTGACGTGCCAATCCGTCATGTACGCCGACGCGAGTGAGGCCGGAAGGCTCTTCGCGGACTGAACGGATTCGGGGTCGCGGCGTTTGAGAAGCACGATATCGCGCGTGGGTTCGGCGGAGGGCGCGATCCTTCCGACTCCCAATGCTGCATCAGCACAGAAGACGACGGTGTTCTCGGGAAATAGTTCACGGGCCAGTTCATAGCCGCGCCGGTCCCGCATCAGCAACGTGAGATCGGGATGCTGCGCATAGATTCGCTGCGCCCTCGCCAGCGCTGCGTCGTCATGGAACTCGATGGTCTGTGGCATCTGAACGATTTTTCGTTCCGGATGCTCCGCGATCACGCGCTCACGGAACTTTTGGTAGCCGAACCATCGATCGCCGAAATTCCCGCCGCCATTCAACAGCAACGGTCCTTCGGGAACACACGCGGACAAAACCTTCGTGTCATAGGTGTGCAGCGCGCAGACGTAATCCACGCTCGCACCCATCCTGGCCAGATAGCTGAGCGTCCCCTGGTAGATCAGAAGGTCACCCGCGTTGAAATGCGCCGGATAGTCGAGGAGAGCGACCGACTGTCCATGCTGCACAGTGGGTGCGAGCGCAGCGATGGTTGCTCGTTGCAGATCGTCCAAAGGGTCGTTCATGAAATCCTCACGGCTGGGAACTTCCTCGGGGCATCCTGCACGTTACTGCACCATCGCGATACCCGCCGGTATACGAACGACGCCTAGCCACGCTGCTGACACCTATCCCTTCGTCATACCCAGCCAGCGTCGGGTGATTCCACCGAGAACCTTGTCCCGCGTACGCCCTCGCCGAATGGCGCGCTCGAGCGCCGTTTCCAGCTCCAGGTCCCGGACCCGGGCCTCTCGTAACGCGTTCAGATTCTCCAGAGCGAAGAGTGTGCCCGTGCCGCTGAGCGACAGACGGTTCACTGCCTCCGGTGTCACACGGTGAGGGAGAGTGCGGGATGCGCCGTCGGCGGCACGAAGGCTGACCATTGTGCGAACACACTTCTCACACCGGCCACAGTTGAACTTGCCGTCACGGTTCTTCCAGCAGACCCTCAGATTGTCCATCGCGACGTCGTTTCGCGCGAGGAACGCAATTTTCTCCGTCCGCGTCAACGACGTGCCGTAGTGCTCCAGCCGCACCGCACTACTCGACCACAACGGGTCCAGATCCGGATGCGTACCCCAGGGATGCAGATCAGCCTCCTGAAAGGAGGACGGAATGAGCGCGGTGTGGATGTGATCCGACAACGAGTGCGCGACGGTCGCCAGCGCTGCTCCGTGATAGTCGGTGCCCCACAGACACCTCGCCTTGTCCGAGAGCTGCCTGAGATTCGTCCTGACGACGACAAGCGTCTTGCCGAGCGCGTCCGCCGCGTTTCGCGCTCCCGCCTCCGCCTTCGCCGCCAACTCGACATCCGAAAGCTTGATGTCGAACCCGTGAACGAAAATCAGATGCGTAATGCGTTCGCTCGCTGCGATTGCCGAGTGAAAGGAGTCGACACCTCCACTGAAGAAGCAACCCACTCCCCGCTGCGAACCGGCATCCGACCCGGCTACCTCGTCTGCCTCCACCCTTACCGACGAATACCGTCTCGGGTACCAATCGCGCAGAATCCGCTGAGCGTGCGGAAGATTCGACAACGCGAGAGCGTCGACTGGATCCGAGAAGATCAGATCGGAATGAAGACGCATCGCGACAACCGACAGCGCAGGGAGCCACGGTGTGGCCGATTTATCGACGTCGACGTTCGCGTCGACGTGCAACTCGAACGGCCCCTTGGGGGTAGTGACCCCGACCTTGGCTGTGCGGCTGCGTGCATCCTCCACTCGAACACGAATTTCTGATGGCATGATGCGGATTCTTGCACAGCCCGATTGGCTTCGTCGGCCGCGGGTTTTTCCGCCTCAGTCAGTCGCCACAGCAACCTTCGGGCAGAGTGCGAATGTCACGGGTGACTTCATTGCGCGCCGCAAGATCGGCGTCGTCGGGATAGTCGACCCGAACCAGCGACAGACCGTGCGCGGGTGCCACCAGGATCGAACTTGCCCTCGACCGCTCCCGCAGCAACTCGTCCACCCACCCGAGGTCGCGGCGGCCCTCCCCCACGGCGAGTACGGCACCGACGAGGCTGCGAACCATCGACCAGCAGAAGGCATCTGCGTTGACGAATGCGGTGAAAATCTCCCCGTCACGTTCCCAGTCGAAGCGTTGCAGATCGCGAACGGTGGTGGCCCCTTCTCTGCGCTTGCAGAACGCGGCGAAGTCGTGCAGCCCTATCAGTCTGGCGGACGCCGAGCGCATTACGTCGAGGTCGAGCACCTTCGGATACGACACGATGTCGCGGGCACGCAGGGGATCTGCTCCGTACTCCGCGGTGGTCAGGCGGTATTCGTAGTGCCGGCGCATCGCGGAGAAACGCGCGTCGAAATGCTGCGGCGCACGTGAGATGCGGGTGATTCGTACATCTTTCGGGAGGAAGCGGGCGAGTCTGCGGATGAGTCGGGACGGATCGTCCGGCAGCGACTCGGCGGGAACGTCGACGTGCGCGACCTGACCTGCCGCGTGGACCCCTGCGTCGGTCCGTCCCGCCACCGTCAGTTGCAGGGGGGTACGCAGGACGGCTCCGAGTTTCTCCTCGATTTCCCCGCAGACCGTGCGCAGCCCGTTCTGGCGAGCCCACCCGGAGAACTCGGTTCCGTCGTAGGCGATGTCCAGCCGCAATCGAACGAGCCCGTCGCCCCGAGAGGGGGTGACGGGCTCGTTCGATTCAGCGTGTGCCGAAACCAAGTGGACTAGTCCTTCTTGGCCTCGTCGGCCTCTGTCGCATCTGCGGCGGTGGCGGACTCGTCTTCGATGGCGTCGACGACGGCGTCAGCGTTCGCGACCTCGGCGGCGGTGGCCTCGGCCTCGACTGCGTCGACAACGTTCTCGTCCGACGCGGCGGGGGCCGCGGCCGGAGCATCCTTCGACGCCTTCACGCGACGTGCGCGGTCGGCCTCGGAGGTGACGGTCTTTTCCTTGACGAGCTCGATGATGGCCATCGGAGCGTTGTCACCCTTGCGGGGAACCGTCTTGATGATGCGGGTGTATCCACCGTCACGGTCCGCGTAGAACGGGCCGATCTCAGCGAACAAGGTGTGTACGACATCCTTGTTGCGG
The DNA here is from genome assembly GCF_023667485.2 of Rhodococcus sp. MSC1_016. Lineage (NCBI taxonomy): Bacteria > Bacillati > Actinomycetota > Actinomycetes > Mycobacteriales > Nocardiaceae > Rhodococcus > Rhodococcus sp. MSC1_016. The sequence goes on along the minus strand of NZ_JAMOZI020000001.1, from coordinate 1,208,577 downwards.
ATGACCTTGAGAACCTCGCGGCGGTGCGCCAGGGTTCCCGCCTTGGCGTGCGTCACGAGCTTCTCGGCGTACGGCCGCAGGGCCTTCGCCTTGGACTCGGTGGTGGTGATGCGACCGTGCTCGAAGAGCGCGGTAGCCAGATTGGCGAAAATCGCCTTCTGGTGCGAAGCCGACCCGCCGAAGCGGGCACCCTTCTTGGGCTTGGGCATGATGATCTCCTAGTAAAGGACCGGAAGCGGCTACAGCTGTTCGGTCTCGGCGTAGTCCTCGGTACCGTCGGCATCGCCGAAGGAACCGGCATCCGTGTCACTCCACGTTCCGGTGGCGGCGTCGTAACCGGCAACGGTGGTGGGATCGAAGGACGCGGGGCTGTCCTTGAGGGACAAGCCCAGCGAATGCAGCTTGACCTTCACCTCGTCGATGGACTTCTGTCCGAAGTTGCGGATGTCGAGCAGGTCGGACTCGGTACGGCCGACAAGCTCACCGACGGTGTGAACACCTTCGCGCTTGAGGCAGTTGTAGGAACGGACGGTGAGGTCCAGGTCCTCGATGGGCAGTCCGAAGGAAGCGATGTGATCGGCCTCGGCGGGCGAGGGTCCGATCTCGATGCCTTCTGCTTCGACGTTCAGCTCACGGGCCAGGCCGAAGAGCTCAACCAGGGTCTTGCCCGCAGAAGCGAGCGCGTCCCGAGCGGTGATGGAGTTCTTGGTTTCCACATCGAGCACGAGCCGATCGAAGTCGGTGCGCTGCTCGACGCGGGTGGCCTCCACCTTGTAGGTGACCTTGAGCACCGGCGAGTAGATCGAGTCGACCGGGATGCGGCCGATCTCTGCGCCGGACGCCTTGTTCTGGACGGCGGGGACGTAGCCGCGACCGCGCTCGACGACGAGCTCGATCTCCAGCTTTCCCTTGTCGTTCAGGGTGGCGATGTGCAGATCCGGGTTGTTCACGGTGACGCCGGCCGGGGGCACGATGTCGCCTGCGGTCACAGCGCCGGGGCCCTGCTTACGGACGTACATGGTGACCGGCTCGTCCTCTTCGGAGCTCACGACGAGGCCCTTGAGGTTCAGGATGATGTCGGTGACGTCTTCCTTCACACCGGGGACCGTGGTGAACTCGTGCAGAACGCCGTCGATGCGGATGCTGGTGACAGCAGCGCCGGGGATCGAAGACAGCAGCGTGCGGCGGAGCGAATTGCCGAGGGTGTACCCGAAACCTGGCTCGAGGGGCTCGATGACGAACTTCGAGCGGTTGTCAGCGATGACCTCTTCGGTCAGCGTGGGTCGCTGAGAAATGAGCATTGGATTTCCTCCTGTACGGGCGTCCGCTATTTGACGCCCACGATGGGAAAGGCACTGCGCGCCCGTGCGCCTTTCTGGTAGTGGGAACTACCAAAAAGGCGCACGGGCCGGAGGCCTTACTTCGAGTAGTACTCGACGATCAGCTGTTCCTGCAGCGGGACATCGATCTGCGCACGCTCGGGAAGCTGGTGAACCAGGATCCGGAGCCGTCCGCCGACAACCTGCAGCCAACCCGGGATCGGGCGATCGCCCTGGGTCTCACGCGCCACCTGGAAAGGAAGCGTCGACAGCGACTTTTCCTTGACATCGATGATGTCGTACTGCGAGACGCGGTAGCTGGGGATGTCGACCTTCTTGTTGTTCACAAGGAGGTGACCGTGCGTGACCAGCTGACGTGCCTGGCGGCGGGTGCGAGCCAGTCCGGCGCGGTACACGACGTTGTCGAGACGCGACTCCAGGATGCGGAGCAGGTTCTCACCGGTCTTACCGGGGCGGTTGTTCGCCTCCTGGTAATAACGACGGAACTGCTTCTCCATGACGCCGTAGGTGAAGCGAGCCTTCTGCTTCTCCTGCAGCTGGAGCAGGTACTCGCTCTCCTTGATCCGCGCACGGCCGTGCTGGCCCGGCGGGTAGGGACGACGCTCGAACGCCTGGTCGCCTCCGACGAGGTCGACGCGCAGACGACGCGACTTGCGGGTGATGGGTCCGGTATAACGTGCCATTTTTTTTCTACCTATCCTTCCCGCTAGACCCGACGCCGCTTGGGCGGACGGCAGCCGTTGTGGGGCTGGGGGGTGACATCGGAGATGGTGCCGACCTCGAGGCCTGCAGCCTGAAGCGAGCGGATCGCGGTCTCACGGCCGGAGCCGGGTCCCTTGACGAAGACGTCGACCTTCTTGACACCATGCTCCTGCGCCTTGCGGGCTGCGTTCTCTGCAGCGAGCTGAGCGGCGAACGGGGTCGACTTACGCGATCCCTTGAAGCCGACGTGTCCCGAGGACGCCCAGGAAATGACATTTCCGGCGGGGTCCGTGATGGACACGATGGTGTTGTTGAAGGTGCTCTTGATGTGCGCGGCGCCGTGCGGGACGTTCTTCTTGTCCCTGCGACGCGCCTTCTGGGTCTTCTTCGGACCGGTGCTACGTGACTTGGGGGGCATTACTTCGCCTTCTTCTTGCCGGCAATGGTGCGCTTGGGGCCCTTACGGGTGCGGGCGTTGGTCTTGGTGCGCTGACCACGCACGGGCAAGCCACGGCGGTGGCGCAACCCCTGGTAGGCACCGATCTCGATCTTGCGACGGATGTCGGCCTGGACCTCGCGGCGAAGGTCACCCTCGACCTTCAGCGACTCCTCGATGTACTCGCGGAGCTTGGCCAGATCCTCGTCCGAGAGATCCTTGCTCCGCAGATCCGGGTTGACGCCGGTGGCGCCCAGGATCTCCTTGGAGCGGGTACGGCCGATGCCGTAGATGTAGGTGAGTGCGATCTCCATCCGCTTTTCGCGGGGCAGATCGACACCTGCTAGACGTGCCATGTGGCAGTTCCTATCGGTGAGCGGAGGTCTGCTCCCAGTCCATCCCCTGTGCCTCTTCAAACTCCGGCGGTCTCGCGACCGAAGGGGTCTCAACTAACTCAGTGGGGCCCCGGCCTCCGTGCCGGGGGTGGACCAGTACCTGCCGTGGGTGGTGAAACCCGGTGGCCGAAAGTACTGGCTGGTGCTGGGAGGTCATCTTTGCTTGTTGCCAAGCAGATCCTCGAAAAGCGGAGATCTAGCCCTGACGCTGCTTGTGACGCAGGTTCTCGCAGATCACCATGACCCGGCCGTTACGACGGATCACCTTGCACTTTTCGCAGATCTTCTTGACGCTCGGCTGAACCTTCACGTCTTCTGATCTCCTGTTTTGTGGCAGCCCACTACGCAGTTCCGCGGCGGACGTACTTCTCCCCGACCTGGTCAGAGCGGGGAAGCTTTTTACTTGTACCGGTAAACGATGCGTCCGCGCGACAGGTCGTAGGGCGAGAGCTCCACGACGACGCGATCTTCCGGGAGGATGCGAATGTAGTGCTGACGCATCTTTCCGCTGATGTGGGCGAGAACCTTGTGGCCGTTTTCGAGCTCAATGCGGAACATCGCATTGGGCAGCGGCTCGACTACTCGTCCCTCGACCTCGATGGCCCCGTCTTTCTTAGCCATATCCTCCGCGATCCATGTTGTTTGACGTGCTTCTTGCATCTGTTTCCGTTACCGTGGCGCCCAATGGCTTCTTCACCGGCCGAAACATGAACATTCCGGATCGAAACCGGCACTGGGCACGCAAACAACCGGCACGCATAGCGCACCGCTGATCCATGTTACGGGAAATTGCTCACCAGGCCAAATGCAGTCGGCGAGGCGAAGGATGGTGTTGCGCGTGCGCGCGCTGGTGCAGAGAGTCTCGGCCGCCTCCGTCCGGGTCGACGGAGTCGTGGTCGCACACATCACTCCCCCGCCTGCCGGCCACGGACTTCTCGTCCTGGTCGGCGTCACCCACACGGATGACGCGGCGAAGGCAGCGCTCCTGGCAAAGAAGGTGTGGACGATGCGAATCCTGGAGGACGAGCAGTCAGCCGCCGACCTCGACGCCCCGATCCTCGTGGCCAGTCAGTTCACGCTGATGGCCGACACACGACGGGGGCGACGCCCCTCGTGGTCCGCGGCCGCGCCCCGGCCCGTGGCGGAGCCGTTGGTCGAATCCTTCACGGTCGCGCTACGACAGCTGGGCGCGACGGTCGATACGGGCGTGTTCGGCGAGCACATGCAGATCGATCTCGTCAACGACGGACCGGTCACGCTGCTGATCGACGTGTAGCGGCGCAGTCACTCCGGGCGCAGCGTGAGAATCCGCGGACCATCCTCGGTGACGGCCACGGTGTGCTCCCAGTGGGCAGCACGCGTACCGTCCGCGGTAACCACCGTCCAGTCGTCTTCCAGCACAACGGTATCGGTGGTGCCGAGCGTCAACATCGGCTCGATCGCCAGCACGGATCCGACCACCAGCTGGGGACCCTTACCCGGAGCGCCCTCGTTGGCGAGGAACGGTTCCATGTGCATTTCCCGGCCGATCCCGTGCCCGCCGTAGCCGTCGACGATCCCGTACTTCCGGCCGTGTGTTACTTCCGCCGCGCGGGTTCCCAGCTCGATCGCATGGGAGATGTCGGTGAGACGGTTCCCGGGCAGCATGGCTGCAATTCCCGCGTCCATCGACAACCGCGTGGCTTCGCTCAAATCCTGATCAGCCTCGACGAGTTCGCCGACACCGAACGTCCAGGCCGAGTCACCATGCCACCCGTCGAGAATTGCACCGCAGTCGATCGAGACGAGGTCTCCCTCGGCGAGGATGTCCTGCGCCGAGGGAATCCCGTGCACCACACGATCATTGACGGACGAACATATCGATCCGGTGAACCCGTGATAGCCCTTGAACGACGGCACCGCACCTGCGTCGCGGATAACCGACTCGGCTACCTCGTCGAGTTCGAGCGTGCTCACACCAGGCTTGGCCGCATCACGCACCGCCACCAGCGCTGCACCGACGATGGCGCCCGCGGCCGCCATCGCATCGAGCTCACCGGCAGTCCGGAAGGGAACAACTTTGCGCTTGCGCCCGAAACCCATTTACTTGCCCAACGCTGCCAGTGCGCGCGAGTTGACCTCGTCGACCTCACCCAGTGCGTCGACGGTGAGCAGATCGTTCTTGTAGTAGTCGAGCAGCGGCGCCGTCTCCTCGCGGTACACCCGGAGCCGGTTGCGGATGACGTCTTCCTTGTCGTCGGCGCGACCACGCGCCAGCATCCGTTCCACGACGATGTCCTCGTCCGCCACGAACGAGAGAACGCCGTCGAGCTTGGTGTCCAGATCAGCCAGGATTGCCTCGAGTGCCTGCGCCTGATCGACCGTGCGCGGGAAACCGTCGAGAAGGAAACCGTTGGCGGCATCCGGCTCCGCGACGCGCGCTTTCACCATGTTGTTGGTGATTTCGCTGGGAACGAGATCTCCGGCGTCGAGGTACTTCTTCGCCTCGAGACCGAGCGGTGTCTCCTGGCCGATGTTCGCCCGGAACAGGTCGCCGGTCGAGATGTGCGGGACACCGAGCTTCTCGGAAAGAATCGCGGCCTGGGTGCCCTTGCCTGCACCGGGAGGACCAAGGAGGACAAGTCTCACTTGAGGAACCCTTCGTAGTTGCGTTGCATCAATTGACTTTCGATCTGCTTGACCGTGTCCAGGGCGACACTGACGAGGATCAGCACTGCCGCGCCACCGAAGATGCTGCTGGTGGTCTGGCTCCCGGACAGGAAGAAGTGGGGCAACACTGCGATCAGGCCGAGGTAGATGGATCCCGGGACCGTGATGCGGTTGAGCACGTAATTCAGGTAGTCCGCGGTGGGCCGTCCCGGGCGGATGCCGGGAATGAACCCACCGAACTTCTTCATCTCGTCGGCGCGCTCTTCGGGGTTGAACGTGATCGCGACGTAGAAGAACACGAAGAACACGATCAACGCGAAGTAGATGGTGATGTACACCGGATTGTTCGGGTTCACCAGATACTCGTTGATGATCCGCTGCCACCAGCTCGGATCTGCAGCCGACGTCGCCCCGGTGAGCTGCGCGATGAGGTTCGGCAGATACAGCAGAGACGACGCGAAGATCACCGGGATGATGCCGGCCTGGTTGACCTTCAGCGGCAGGTAGGTGGACGAACCGCCGTACATCTTGCGTCCGACCATGCGCTTGGCGTACTGGACGGGGATACGGCGCTGGCCCTGCTCGACGAAGACCACGCCGGCGATGATGGCGAGAGCGGCGACACAGATGATCGCGAAGATCAGCCCGCCGCGACTGTCGAGAATGGCTTTGCCCTCCGACGGTAGCCGGGATGCGATACCCGCGAAGATCAGCAGCGAGAAGCCGTTACCGACACCGCGTTCGGTGATGATCTCGCCGAACCACATGACGAGCGCGGCACCCGCCGTCATCACGAGGACGATGATGACGAGCCCGAAGATGCTCTTGTCGGCGATTATTTCTTCCTGACAGCCCTGCAACAGCTGACCGCGCGCTGCGAGCGCGACGATGCCGGTGGCCTGCAGAATCGCCAGCGCGATCGACAGATATCGGGTGTACTGCGTCATCTTCGCCTGGCCGGACTGGCCTTCTTTCCGAAGCTGCTCGAACTTCGGGATGACGACCGTCAACAGCTGAACGATGATGCTTGCCGTGATGTAGGGCATGATGCCGATCGCGAACACCGAGAGCTGGAGCAGGGCTCCACCGGAGAACAGGTTGATCAGCGAATAGATACCGGCGGAATCGCCGCCCGACAACTGGTCGACACAGGCTCGGACGTTGGCGTAGTCGACGCCGGGTGACGGCAGCACGGCACCGACGCGGTAGAGCGCGACGAGGCCGAGCGCGATGAGGATCTTCCGCCTCAGGTCCGGGGTCCTGAGGGCCGAGACGAAGGCGGAAAGCAAAGATCCTCCTGGCACGACGGTGGGTGGACGAGTCACTGGGACTGTGTCCGTGAATGAACTCTAGAACTCTAACAGTGGCGACTGAACGTGCAGTTGGGAGACCTGGGGCCGACCCGGTGCACAGCGGCAAATGGCCGCAGTACAGCCCGAAGCTGTACTGCGGCCATCTACTGGCTAGCGGTGATTGCTCACAGCTCGGTGGCGGTACCACCGGCAGCAGCGATCTTCTCCTTGGCGGAGCCGGTGAACTTGTCGACCGTCACCTGGACGGCGACAGTCAGGTCGCCGTCGCCGAGAACCTTGACGAGCTGGTTCTTGCGAACGGCGCCCTTGGCAACGAGATCCTCGACCGTGACCTGCCCACCCTCGGGGAACAGACGGGCGATGTCGCCGACGTTGACGACCTGGTACTCGGTGCGGAACGGGTTGGTGAAGCCCTTGAGCTTGGGCAGACGCATGTGCAGCGGCATCTGTCCACCCTCGAAGGCGACGGGCACGTTCTTGCGGGCCTTGGTGCCCTTGGTGCCGCGACCCGCAGTCTTACCGCGCTTGCCGCCCTCGCCTCGACCGACGCGGATCTTGGCTGACTTGGACCCGGGCGCGGGGCGCAGGTGATGCAGTTTGATGGTCATGGTTAGACCTCCTCAACTGTGACGAGGTGGCGCACCACGTTGATCAGACCGCGGTTCTGCGCATTGTCCTCGCGGACAACCGTCTGCCGGATGCCCTTGAGACCGAGGGTGCGCAGCGAGTTCCGCTGGTTCTGCTTGGTACCGATGGTGCTCTTGATCTGAGTGACCTTGAGTTCGGCCATTACTTCACGCTCCCAGCCTGTGCACGCGCACGCAGCATGCCGGCGGGGGCCACATCCTCGAGGGCGAGACCGCGACGAGCGGCAACTTCCTCGGGGCGCTGCAGACCCTTGAGCGCAGCAACGGTCGCATGGACGACGTTGATGGCGTTGTCGCTACCGAGCGACTTCGACAGGATGTCGTGGATGCCCGCGCACTCCAGCACCGCACGCACCGCGCCACCGGCGATGACACCGGTACCGGCGCTCGCGGGACGCAGCATGACGATGCCGGCAGCGGCTTCACCCTGGACGGGGTGCGTGATGGTGCCGCCGATCATCGGAACGCGGAAGAAGCTCTTACGAGCCTCCTCGACACCCTTCTGGATGGCCGCAGGAACTTCCTTGGCCTTGCCGTAGCCGACGCCGACCAGTCCGTTGCCGTCGCCCACGATCACCAGTGCGGTGAAGCTGAAGCGACGACCACCCTTGACGACCTTCGACACGCGGTTGATCGTGACGACCCGCTCGATGTGGTTCGACTTCTCGGCTGACTGTCCGCCGCGACGATCGTCGCGACCGCCACCACGACGGTCGCCGCCGCCGCGGTTGTCCCCCGTGTTGGGTCCATTCTGTCCGGCGGGTCCGCTTCCGCCGTCACGCCTCTGACGTCCCGGCATCAGGCTGTCCTTCCGTTCGAAATGATGGTCATCAGAACTTCAACCCGCCTTCGCGAGCTGCGTCTGCCAGGGCCGCGATGCGACCGTGGTAGCCGTGTCCACCGTGGTCGAAGACCACAGTCTCGACTCCGGCAGCCTTCGCGCGCTCGGCGATCAGCTGACCGACCTTCGCGCTGAGGGTCTTCTTGTCGCCGTCCGCAGCGCGCACGTCTGCCTCGGTGGTCGACGCCGCGGCCAGCGTGTGGCCCGCGAGGTCGTCCACCAGCTGGACGTGGATGTGGCGCGAGGACCGGTTGACGACCAAGCGGGGACGCTCGGGCGTGCCGGACACCTTCTTGCGGAGACGGAAGTGACGACGCACCTTCGACAGGCGACGCTTCGTGGACGCATCCTTGCCCAGCGGAATTCGCTTGGCTTTCTGGTTTGCAGTCTGGCTCATATCACTTACCCGTCTTTCCGACCTTGCGGCGGATCTGCTCACCCTCGTAACGCACGCCCTTGCCCTTGTACGGGTCCGGACGGCGGAGACGACGGATGTTGGCCGAGATCTGCCCGACCTTCTGCTTGTCGATGCCCGACACGGAGAACTTGGTGGGCGACTCGACCGCGAAGGTGATGCCTTCCGGAGCCTCGATCGGGACCGGGTGGCTGTATCCGAGCGCGAACTCGAGGTCCTTGCCCTTGAGAGCAACGCGGTAACCGACGCCGTGGATCTCCATCTTGGTGGTGTAACCGTCGGTCACACCGGTGACCAGGTTCTGCACCAGCGTGCGAGAAAGACCGTGGAGTGCACGGCTACGACGCTCGTCGTCCGGACGGGTGACGCTGAGCGTTCCGTCCTCGTTCTTCTCGATGGTGATCGGCTCTGCGATGGTGAGGCCGAGGGTGCCCTTCGGCCCCTTGACCGTGACGTCCTGGCCGTCGATCGACACGTCGACACCGGCGGGGACGGTAACGGGAATCTTTCCGATACGCGACATTGTGGTGGCCTCCCTTACCAGACGTAGGCGAGGACTTCCCCGCCCACTCCTTGATTGGCCGCCTGGCGATCGGTGAGCAGGCCGGTGGACGTGGAAATGATCGCCACGCCGAGGCCGCCCAGAACCTTGGGCAGGTTGGTGGACTTTGCGTACACACGCAGACCGGGCTTCGAGACACGACGCACGCCGGCAAGGCTGCGCTCACGGCTCGGGCCGTACTTGAGGTCGACGATGAGGGTCTTACCGACCTCGGCGTCCTCGGTGCGGTAGTCGGCGATGTAGCCCTCACGCTTGAGGATCTCGGCGATGTTCGCCTTGATCTTCGAGTGGGGCAACTTCACCTCATCGTGGTACGCCGTGTTGGCGTTGCGCAGACGTGTCAAGAAGTCTGCGATGGGGTCGGTCATGGTCATGAGGTTGACCTCTACCTTTCTCACAACGGTTCCCTCTGCCGTGTCCGGCGCAGGCCTATCGCGAAGTAGGTCTTACGTTTCCCGGCCCGAGATTACGAACCGGAAGTCTGTGGTGGGTGACGTCGTCATCGTCGAGGCGACGACGTCACCGGATCACCAGGAGCTCTTGTGAACGCCGGGCAGCTCGCCGGCGTGCGCCATCTCTCGGACGCAGATTCGGCACAGGCCGAACTTGCGGAACACCGAGTGCGGACGACCGCACCGCTGGCAGCGGGTGTAGGCGCGCACCGCGAACTTGGGCTTCTTGTTGGCCTTGTTGACCAATGCCTTCTTAGCCATTAGCTCAGTTCTCCTTGAACGGGAAGCCGAGGTGCTTGAGCAGGGCACGGCCTTCTTCGTTGTTGGTCGCGGTGGTCACCACGGTGATGTCCATGCCGCGCGGGCGGTCGATCTTGTCCACGTCGATCTCGTGGAACATCGACTGCTCGTTCAGGCCGAACGTGTAGTTGCCGTTGCCGTCGAACTGGGTTCCCGACAGGCCACGGAAGTCCCTGATGCGGGGAAGGGCCACGGACACGAGACGGTCCAGGAATTCCCACATGCGGTCGCCACGAAGCGTGACGCGGGCACCGATCGGCATGCCCTCGCGAAGCTTGAACTGCGCGATGGACTTGCGTGCCTTGCGGATCTCGGGCTTCTGACCGGTGATCAGGGCGAGGTCGTTGACGGCACCGTTGATGAGCTTGGCGTCGCGGGCGGCGTCACCGACACCCATGTTGACGACGACCTTGACGACGCCCGGGATCTGCATCACGTTGGCGTAGTCGAATTCGCTGTTCAGCGCAGCCTTGATCTCTTCGCGGTAGCGAGTCTTCAGGCGCGGCTGGATCTTGTTCTCAGTGGAGGTCATGTCAGATGTCCTTCCCGTTCTTCCGGGAAATCCGAACGCGCTTGCCGGACTCTTCGTCGGTCCGGTAGCCCACGCGGGTGGGGTTGCCGTCCGAGTCGATGACCGCGACGTTGGAAACGTGGATCGGGGCTTCCTGCGTCACGATGCCGCCGGAGGAAGCTCCGCGCTCGTTCGCGGAAACCGCGGTGTGCTTCTTGATGCGGTTCACGCCTTCGACGAGGACCTTGTTGGTCGCGGGGTAGGCCTGAATGACCTTGCCCTTCGCGCCCTTGTCCTTGCCGGCGATGACCAGCACGGTGTCACCCTTGTGCACCTTCATCACAGCACCTCCGGGGCGAGCGAGACGATCTTCATGAACTTCTTCTCACGCAGCTCACGGCCGACGGGGCCGAAGATGCGGGTGCCACGGGGATCGTTGTCCGGCTTGATGAGGACGGCGGCGTTCTCGTCGAACTTGATGTACGACCCGTCCGGACGGCGACGTTCCTTCGTGGTGCGGACGATGACGGCCTTGACGACCTCGCCCTTCTTGATGTTTCCACCCGGGATGGCGTCCTTGACGGTGGCGACGATGATGTCACCGATCCCGGCGTAGCGGCGTGACGAACCACCGAGAACGCGGATGCAGAGAATCTCCTTGGCACCCGTGTTGTCGGCGACGCGCAGCCGCGACTCCTGCTGAATCACTTACTTCTCCTTGACCTGGTGTTTTCGACTGGAGCGACCAACTGGCGATCACTCTGTCGTGCACGGCAGATTTCCGACCCGACGTGCGCGGTCCGTACCCGTACCCTGCATGAGGCCGCCCTGATGGGTGGCACAACGGTGGGGTTGCCGTGCATCTGTCGCAAGGCAACCCCACCATCATACTGGACACATATTGTGGTTCTTACTTGGCCTTCTCGACGACCTCGACGAGGCGCCAGTGCTTCGTCGCGGACAGCGGACGGGTTTCCATCAGCTGCACGAGGTCACCGACACCGGCGACACCGTTCTCGTCGTGGGCCTTGACCTTGCTGGTCCGGCGGATGATCTTGCCGTAGAGCGGGTGCTTGACCCGGTCTTCGAGCTCGACCACGATCGTCTTCTCCATCTTGTCGGAGACGACGTATCCGGTGCGGACCTTGCGGCTGCCGCGCTCTGTAGTGCTCACTGCTTTTTCCTCACTCATGCCGCGTCACCTGCGTCCGGACCAACGGCCAGCCCGAGCTCACGCTCACGCAGAACGGTGTAGATACGCGCGATGTCGTGACGGACGGTCCGAAGCCGGCGGTTGTTGTCCATCTGGCCGGTGGCCATCTGGAAACGAAGGTTGAACAGCTCTTCCTTCGACTCACGAAGCCGGGTGACCAGCTCTTCTTCGGTGAGCTCGCGGAGCTCTGCGGCTGGGGTTCCAGTAGCCATCAGAACTGCTCCTCCCTTGTCACGATCCGGCACTTGCAGGGGAGCTTGTGCATCGCGCGGCGCAGGGCCTCGCGTGCGATCTCCTCGTTGGGGTAGCTCATCTCGAACATCACGCGACCAGGCTTGACGTTCGCGATCCACCACTCGGGGGAACCCTTACCGGAACCCATGCGGGTTTCGGCCGGCTTCTTGGTGAGGGGGCGATCCGGGAAGATGTTGATCCAGATCTTGCCGCCACGCTTGATGTGCCGGGTCATGGCGATACGAGCGGACTCGATCTGCCGGTTGGTGATGTAGGCAGGCTCGAGAGCCTGGATGCCGTAGTCACCGAAGGTCACCTGGGTTCCACCCTTGGCGGCACCCGAACGGCTCGGATGGTGCTGCTTGCGGTGCTTGACCCGCCGTGGGATCAACATGCGTCAGCCCTCCTTCTGTTCAGTCGTAGCGGGTGCATCGGCGGTGGCGGTCGCTGCGCGACCGGCCTCGGTGCTGGTCGCGGTGGTGCCGGTGGCACCGGAACGACGGGGGCGGCTCGGACGCTCGCGCCGCGGACGATCGCCGGCGGGAGCAGCCACGTTGGCGGCGAGCTCACGCTTGCCACCGACGATGTCGCCCTTGTAGATCCAGACCTTCACGCCGATGCGGCCGAAGGTGGTCTTGGCCTCGTAGAGGCCGTAGTCGATGTCGGCGCGCAGCGTGTGCAGCGGGACGCGACCTTCGCGGTAGAACTCCGAGCGGGACATCTCGGCACCACCGAGACGACCGGAGCACTGGACCCGGATGCCCTTGACGTTCGGCTGACGCATGGCCGACTGGATGGCCTTACGCATGGCGCGACGGAAAGCGACGCGGTTCGAGAGCTGCTCGGCGACACCCTGGGCGACGAGCTGAGCCTCGGCCTCGGCGTTCTTGACCTCGAGGATGTTCAGCTGGACCTGCTTGCCGGTCAGCTTCTCGAGCTCGGAACGGATGCGGTCGGCCTCGGCGCCGCGGCGGCCGATGACGATGCCCGGACGCGCGGTGTGGATGTCCACACGCACACGGTCACGGGTGCGCTCGATCTCGACCTTCGCGATGCCCGCGCGCTCCATGCCGGTGGCGAGGAGCTTACGGATGGCGACGTCTTCCTTGACGTACTCCGCGTACTGCTTGTCTGCGTACCAGCGGGACTTCCAGTCGGTGGTGATGCCGAGTCGGAAGCCGTGCGGGTTGATTTTCTGGCCCACTACTGAGCACTTCCCTTCCGGCGATTACGGGTCGATGTTCCGGTCTTCGGCAGGCTCTCTACGATCACGGTGATGTGGCTCGTCCGCTTACGGATACGGAACGCACGTCCCTGTGCACGCGGCTGGAACCGCTTGAGGGTCGCGCCCTCGTCCACGTACGCCGTGGCAACGACAAGCGTGCTCGGGTCGAGGTCGAGGTTGTTCTCGGCGTTGGCTGCAGCGCTGGCGATCACCTTGGCGACCGGCTCGCTCGCTGCCTGCGGCGCGAACTTCAGAATGGAGAGGGCGTCTTCAACCGAACGCCCGCGGACCAGGTCCACAACTCGACGCGCCTTCATCGGCGTGACGCGCACGTGGCGCGCAATTGCCTTGGCGGTCGGGTTGGCGGTTTCGGTGTTGCTCATCGCCTCTTCGCCTTCCGATCATCCTTGATGTGACCCTTGAACGTGCGGGTCGGTGCAAACTCTCCGAGCTTGTGTCCGACCATCGAGTCGGAGACGAACACGGGGACGTGCTTGCGGCCGTCGTGAACCGCAAACGTGTGGCCGATGAAGTCCGGGATGATCGTGGAACGACGGGACCAGGTCTTGATGACCTGCTTGGTTCCCTTTTCGTTCTGCACGTCCACCTTCGCGAGGAGGTGGTCATCGACGAACGGGCCCTTCTTGAGGCTGCGTGGCATCCTTCACTCCCTCCTAGCGCTTGTTCTTGCCGGTACGGCGACGACGGACAATGAGCTTGTCACTCGCCTTGTTCTTGCGGGTGCGGCCTTCGGGCTTGCCCCACGGGCTGACCGGGTGGCGACCACCGGAGGTCTTACCCTCACCACCACCGTGCGGGTGGTCGACCGGGTTCATCACGACACCACGGACGGTCGGGCGCTTGCCCTTCCACCGCATACGGCCGGCCTTGCCCCAGTTGATGTTCGACTGTTCGGCGTTGCCGACCTCACCGATCGAGGCGCGGCAGCGAACGTCGACGCGACGGATTTCGCCGGACGGCATACGCAGCGTGGCGTAGGTGCCTTCCTTACCGAGCAACTGGATGCTGGAACCAGCCGAGCGGGCCATCTTGGCGCCGCCACCGGGGCGGAGCTCGACGGCGTGGATGGTGGTACCCGTCGGGATGTTGCGCAGGGGCAGGTTGTTGCCGGGTTTGATGTCGGCGCCTGCACCGGACTCGACCGGCGCACCCTGGAACAGGCCCTTGGGGGCGATGATGTAGCGCTTCTCGCCATCTGCGTAGTGCAGCAGGGCGATACGCGCGGTGCGGTTGGGGTCGTACTCGATGTGCGCGACCTTGGCCGGCACGCCGTCCTTGTCGTTGCGACGGAAATCGATCAACCGGTAGGCGCGCTTGTGACCGCCACCCTTGTGCCGGGTGGTGATACGACCGTGTGCGTTACGTCCACCGCGTCCGTGGAGCGGGCGAACCAGCGACTTCTCGGGGGTCGACCGAGTGATCTCGGCGAAGTCCGAGACGCTCGAGCCACGACGGCCCGGAGTTGTCGGCTTGTACTTACGGATTGCCATGAGTCTTCTCGTCCTCTATGTCTCGTCAAGTCCCGGCGCTTACGCGACCGGTCCTCCGAAGATCTCGATGGGCTTGCTGTCGGCCGAGAGGGTCACGAGCGCGCGCTTGGTGTCCTTGCGCTTGCCGTAACCGAACCGGGTCCGCTTGCGCTTGCCCTGACGGTTGGCGGTGTTGACGCTTGTCACGGTGACGCCGAAGATCTTCTCGACGGCAATCTTGATCTGCGTCTTGTTCGAGTCCGGGTGCACCAGGAAGGTGTAGGTGCCTTCCTCGATCAGTCCGTAGGACTTCTCGGAGATGACCGGAGCCAGCAGGATGTCGCGGGGGTCAGCGATGGTCGTCACTTGGCCTCCTCCTTGTTCTCTTCCTGGACGCTCTCGGCGGGCCCGTGGATGAACGTGTTGAGCGCCTCGACGCTGAACACGACGTCATCGCTGTTGAGCACGTCGTACGTGTTGAGCTGGTCGGGTGCGATGGGATGCACACCGTCCAGGTTCTGCACGCTCTTCCACGCCGCGATGTCTTCACGTCCGACGACGAGCAGGACCTTCTTGCGGTCCGAGATCTCGCCCAGGAACGCCTTGGCGCCCTTCGTCGAGGGAGTCTGACCGGCGACCAGCTCGGTGATCACGTGGATACGCTCGTTGCGCGCCCGGTCGGAGAGGGCTCCGCGCAGGGCGGCGGCCTTCATCTTCTTGGGCGTC
Organism: Rhodococcus sp. MSC1_016; assembly: GCF_023667485.2. Lineage (NCBI taxonomy): Bacteria > Bacillati > Actinomycetota > Actinomycetes > Mycobacteriales > Nocardiaceae > Rhodococcus > Rhodococcus sp. MSC1_016. The sequence continues at coordinate 1,193,126 of NZ_JAMOZI020000001.1, read as the reverse complement.
CGCTGGCTGTAGTCACGCGGCTGCGGGCCGTGGACGGTGCCACCACCGGCGAACTGCGGTGCACGGGTCGAGCCCTGACGAGCGCGGCCGGTGCCCTTCTGGCGGTACGGCTTCTTTCCACCGCCGCGAACCTCGCCGCGGGTCTTGGTGGAGTGGGTGCCCTGACGCGCAGCTGCGAGCTGAGCGACGACAACCTGGTGGAGAAGCGCGATGTTGGCAGGCGCGTCGAAGATCTCCGCGGGGAGATCGACGGTGCCGTTGGTCTTGCCGCCGGCGACCTTGACGTCCAGCGTCAGCTTGGTCGTCGATGTCTCGGTGCTGGTCATGCCCGTGCACCACCCTTCACTGCACTCTTGACGATCACGAGGCCACCCTTGCGGCCGGGGATCGCACCCTTGATCAGCAGCAGGCCGTTCTCGGCGTCCACCTTGTGGACCGAGAGGTTCTGCGTCGTGATGCGGTCGCTACCCATGCGGCCGGACATGCGCATGCCCTTGAACACGCGGCCCGGAGTGGCGCAGCCACCGATGGAACCGGGGCGACGGTGCACAGCCTGGGCGCCGTGCGAGGCGCCCTGGCCGGCGAAGCCGTGGCGCTTCATGGTTCCGGCGAAGCCCTTACCCTTGCTGGTTCCGGTGACGTCGACGTAGGCGCCGTCCTCGAAGACCTCGGCGGTAAGTTCCTGGCCGACCTCGTACTCCGAGGTGTCGGCAACGCGGAGCTCCACAACGTGGCGGCGCGGGGTGACGCCGGCCTTGGCGAATTGGCCGGAAGTCGGCTTGTTCACCTTGCGCGGGTCGATGGCGCCGAACGCGAGCTGCACGGCGCTGTAGCCGTCACGCTCTTCGGTACGAATCTGGGTCACGACGTTGGGCCCGGCCTTCACGACGGTGACCGGAACGACCCGGTTGTTCTCGTCGAAGACCTGGGTCATGCCGAGCTTCGTGCCCAGGATTCCCTTGATCTTGGTATCAGTCATTGTTTTTGTCTCCGCCGCGCTCACTGAATATTGACGTCGACGCTGGCCGGAAGGTCGATGCGCATGAGCGCGTCCACCGTCTTGGGCGTCGGGTCGAGGATGTCGATAAGCCGCTTGTGAGTACGCATCTCGAAGTGCTCGCGCGAGTCCTTGTACTTGTGCGGCGAGCGGATGACGCAGTACACGTTCTTTTCGGTCGGCAACGGCACGGGTCCAACGACGCGGGCCCCGGTACGGGTCACCGTCTCGACGATCTTGCGCGCTGACGCGTCGATCGCCTCATGGTCGTAGGCCTTGAGCCTGATGCGGATCTTCTGTCCCGCCACGCTTAGTGTCCTTTTCTTGCCGCGTTTCGTAGAACCACCCGAGTCGGGCCGAACTACCTCGTCGTCTGCACAGTCCTTACCTGGGCCGCAACTGTCCGAACGCTAGGCGACCGGGACGCACCCGATCCGCTGCCGCTGTTCATCTGTCATGGTTCTCCGGTACACGCGGTCGGGCGTGTCGCCCTCCCACTCATTCTCCGACCCGCAACTTTTCAGCTTTCGGGCCGGGAATTCGCACCGGATGCACTCGAAATCGAGTGCACAGTAGGTACTGCTTCCGTCTTGCATGGGCCGCGAACAGCTCTTTCGAACCGCTCGACGACGTTCTTCACCCCACCTGTTTCAGGCCGCAATAGATCGCGTCCCAGACAAGGCAACCCGACCAGTATGCCGTACGAGGCCCGAGACTTCAAACCGACCCGGACCGGTGCCGCAGCCACAGAACTTACTTTCGAGTAAGGTGTCGGGATGACGACTTCGAGTCCTACCTTCGCCGCCTGGCAGAAGCTTCCGGACAACGCCCTCGGTCACACTCTCTTCTCTCTGGCGATGTGTGTACGCGTTCCCTACTTCGGCTCGGTGCTCCCCCGCGTCGTCGACATGCGGCCCGGACGTTGTGAGGTTCACGCCCCGAAATGGTGGGGCGTGCGCAACCACCTCGGCACCTTTCACGCGATCGCCGCCTGCAACCTCGCCGAGGTCGCCATGGGCATGCTGTCCGAAGCGACCGTGCCGAGCACGCATCGATGGATTCCGAAGTCCATGACGGTCGACTACCTCGCCAAGGCGAACGGATCGCTGCGGGCGATCGCCGAACTACCGGAGCCGCCGGACTTTGCCACCATCACCGAGGGCGCCGAATTGGTGGTGCCGGTACGCATCGTCGACCGCGCGGGGAACGAGGTGGTCCACGCTGACATCACGACGTGGGTGACACCCCGCAGTGCGGGACCGGAGACTTCCTAGCTCTCGGGCAAGCAGCCACGGTGAGCGCACCGACGCGGAAGCGGAGATGGCCGACGGCACGACGCATGTCGAACCTCACATTTCGGTCCCGGCCCCTCTGCGGCGGCGAATTGCCCTGCGGGAGTACTGCGGACACCGGGCCTGACGTTCGCACACCATGGCCGTCGACGTGGAAGACGCAGAGGTTGCGGCGGTCACGGGAGTGGAACTGGTACAGGTGTGCGGCATTTATCGTGTACCTGTCTGCGCGCGTTACAGAAGATTCCGCGGCCCCTTCCCCGGGCGTGGACATGGTTCGCGGGTCTGGCTTCATCTCACTTCTCGCGTGCCATACTCGAGGACATGCCTGCACCTGACACCGCCGTACTTGTCGAGGGAATCGAAAAATCCTTCGGTGACGTCGCAGCGTTGCGGGGCGTGAGCTTCGAGGTACCCCGCGGCACGGTTCTGGGCATCCTCGGTCCCAACGGGGCCGGAAAGACCACCACCGTCAACGTCCTGTCCACACTGCTCCGGCCTGATGCCGGACGGGCCTTCGTCGCCGGGCACGACGTCGTCACCGAATCGGCGGACGTGCGCCGGAGCATCATGATGACGGGGCAGTACGCGGCCCTCGACGAGTCGTTGACCGGCCGCGAGAACCTCGTGCTGTTCGGGCGTCTGATGGGTCTGCCCAAGGGCGACGCGAAGGCGCGGGCCCAGGATCTCCTCACTCAGTTCGACCTCCTCGACGCCGGTGACCGAAAGGTGTCCGGCTACTCGGGCGGTATGCGTCGACGCGTCGACATCGCGTGCGGTCTGGTGATCCGGCCGGAAGTGGTGTTCCTCGACGAACCGACCACTGGTCTCGACCCCCGCAGCCGTCAGGGCGTGTGGGGTCTCGTGTCTGCGCTGAAAGATCAGGGCATCACCATTCTGCTCACCACGCAGTACCTCGAAGAGGCCGACTTGCTGAGCGACAACATCGTGGTCATCGACAAGGGCACGGTGATCGCCGAAGGCTCGGCGGACGACCTCAAGGCCCGCACCGGCGGCAGCTATTGCGAAGTGGTGCCGGTCCAACTCTCCGATCTGCCGCGCGTGCGCGAGGTTCTTGCAGGCCTGTGCCCTCCCGACCGCGTCATCGAGGAAGGTTCCGACCGCTTGTCGATTCCGGCCGAGCACGGTGCCCAGACTCTCGCCGAGGTGCTTCGTCGCCTCGACATGGCTGGTGTGAAACTTGCCGACATCGCACTCCGACGGCCGTCGCTCGACGACGTGTTCCTCTCGCTCACCGGACATGCACGCGTCGACGAGAGCCTGCCGTCGTGACGGCGCCCCCGCAGGTAGCCTTCGAACGCGCGCTCGCGGGCAAGCACCGCAAGCCCCAGCCGTCCAACGTGCAGCAGTGGGTTGCACTGACCCAGCGAAATCTCCACACCATGTCGGTGACGGGTCAGTTCTTCATTGCGGTGCTGGCGCCGTTGATCTTCACGGTCGGCTTCTACCTACCGCTGCGTCTGGTGATGAAGTTCCAGGGCGTCGACTACGCCCAGTTCGTCATGCCGATCATCGTGCTCCAAGCGATGGCGTTCACGGCCGTGTCCGCCGCGCATCGAGCAGCGACCGAGGCGTCGAACGGTATGAATACCCGATTCCAGACCATGCCCGTGGGAGCAGCCATACCCTTGGCGGCGCGCATGTCGGCGTCACTCGTGCACTCGTCCATTTCGCTCGTCGCTGCCGTGACCTACGGGTATCTCATCGGTTTCAGGTTCGATGGCGGCACGCGGCTGACCCTCGGCTTCTGTGCCCTGGCGATGCTCATCGGGTTCGCACTCACGACCGGTGCCGATGCGCTCGGAACGCTGACGGGGAGCCCGGAAGTCACCAGCCAGGCGCTCACGCTCCCGCAGCTGATTCTGGGGATGTTCTCCTCCGGATTCGTTCCGGTGAGCCAGTTCCCGGAGTGGGCGCAGGGCTTCGTGCGGAACCAGCCGATATCTCAGTTCTCCGAATCGATGCGTGCCATGACCGAGGGGACGATCACCCTGCACCAGATGACGCCGACTCTGCTGTGGTGCGCCGGACTCGTGCTCGCTTTCGTTCCGTTGTCGATCTGGTCGAATGTGAGGCGCGGATGACCACCGAGTATCGAGCCGAGGCGCCAACCCGGGTGACGTTCCCCGCGGTGTCGAAGCCGCATCCCGAGAATTCGGCATCCGCCCTGGTGGTTCACAGCCTGTTGCAGACGAAACGGCTTCTTGTGCGTTGGGCTCGCGACCCCGGAACGATGATCCAGGCCATCGTCTATCCCGCGCTGATGCTCGTCATGTTCTGGGCAGTGTTGGGCATCTCGATCACCAAGGCCACGGGCGTCAACAGTCTGTACGGCACCGTCCCCATGATCACTCTGGTCGGCGCCATGTTCGGCTCCATCGCGGGGGGACTGTCCCTCAAGAAGGAATGGGCCAACGGCCTGCTCGGCAGGTTCTGGGTTCTCCCCGTCCACAGGGCTTCTCCCCTGGTCAGCCGGCTGCTGGCCGAGTGTGTGCGCATCTCTCTGACGACGGTCCTCATCATCGCCGTCGGAATTGCCCTCGGTTTTCGGTTCGACCAGGGCGTCCTCGCCGGCGTGGGCCTCATGCTTCTGCCACTTCTCTTCGGCGTCAGCTTCGCGACGATGGTGACGGCCCTAGCTGTCAACGCGGGGAAGGCGCCACTCGTCGAACTGCTGTCCCTGCTCTGCACCCTTCTGCTGTTCTTCAACTCGGGATTCGTACCCACCGCCGCGTACCCGACCTGGTTGCAGTCGTTCGTCGAGAACCAGCCGATGTCCTGTGCCATCGACGCGATGAAGGGTCTGTCGATGGGCGGTCCGGTGGCGGAACCACTGATCAAGACGATCGCCTGGTCGATCGGTGGACTGATCGTATTCACCTACCCCGCGGTGCGCGGATACCGAAGGGCCGCAGGGACTCCCCCGTAGCACCCACGTCCGCGTGCGGTCCCGTCGAGTCCCGCGGAATCAGCGAGGGGTCCTGCCTGTGAGGGGTGGCTGAATCACCAACGGGTCGTCTGCGGCCGGCGGACCGTACACACCCCCGCTCCGAGTCGCGTTCTCCTGCCCGAGATCGTCGGGGCGTGGAACATTGACCGCACCACGCTGTTCGAGGTACTCCTGCGACTGGCACGTCCAGTCGAGGGCCGGTTCACGTGGTTCCGCCTCGGTGACCAGTCGGCGGGGGGCGTCGTACACGCACATCGGGCCCTGCGTGCCGACGAGGAGCAGATCGGCCAGTCCGCCCTTCTCGATCGAACCGATCTTCGGCAGTGCCGTGGGCATGATCGACAGGCCGTAGTCGAGTGACGGTTGCCGATCCGCCACGATGCGGGTGGGGAGGACCAGATCGGCGAGCATGGTGCCGAGGGAGTCGCGGTTGCCGGCAAGCAGGGAGTCGAGGCTCGCCATCGTTTGGGGCGAGCGTCCCATCAATTCGACGAGGGCCGCATCGTTGGCCTGCAGTTGTTCGAAGACATTTCGTGCGGTGCTCGCCGATCCGGGCAGTGCTGCAGCCAATCCGTCGGCGCTGTCCAGGAGTGGCATTCCCTTGTCGACGATGGTGGTGAGCGCTTCTGTGCGGCTGTCGAGTAGCTGCGCTGCCTCGGCCGAATTGTCGAGCAGGTTCTGCAGGTCCGGTCCGGTTCCCTGGAAGGCGGTGCCGAACGTGTCGGCAATCGTCGAGAGGTCGCGCACGTCGAGTGTGTTCACCAGGTCGGTCGCCTGAACGAGGGTAGCGTCCAGCGACTTCGGAACCCCGTCCGCCGGGATGGCGATGACGTCTCCGTCGACCAGATAGGGCGGCTGGTCGGTGGTGGGCATGATGTCGAGCGACTGAATGCCGACCGGATTCTCGGTGCTGATCTTCGCGACGGACCCGATCGGTATCTCGGTGCCCGGATGCAGTTCGATTCCGAGCACGATGCCCGAACCGGACGGGCTGACGTCGACCGATTCGACTGTGCCCACTCCCACACCGCGGTAGTTCACCGAGGTTCCGCGGGCGAGCCCGGCTGCGTTGTCCAGCTCGGCGCTCAGCCGGAGAGGATCGCCGAACGTGTCCGGTCCGGCGACGTACCGCAACCCGAACAGGATCGCGACCAGCGAGATCACAACGAACATGACGAGCTGCGCCACGACGTGCCGGGTCATCAGCGGACACCTCCGCCGAGGACCTCGGCCAGCGTCCGGGCTTCCGGGACCTCGAGGGGCGCCGAGCCGGTGAGCAGTTTCGCGATGACCGCCGTGACGTCGAAAGTCCCGTTGAAGGTCACGTAGTCGCCGGGTGTGGCGGCGGCGAATCCACCGAGGAACCGTGCGACCGCGTCCAGTGTCGGCGCCAGCTCCGATTCGAACCCTTCGAGGGCGGCCAGTACCGTGCCGGCGTCATCGATTTCGGCCGACAGCTCCGTTCCGGCGCTCCCGAGGACACGTTCGGCTTCCCCGGTGAGTGCGGACGCCTGGTGCATGAGCGCGGTGATCTGTTCACGCTGGGACAGCAGTAGGTCGATCACCGGCGACATTTCGGTCAGCGCGCGATCCAGTATCGGCTGCCCGGCCGCCAATTCGGCGGAAAACGCATGGGACGCCCCTATTGCCCTGTTCAGTTCGTCACGGTGGTCGTCGACGACGCCCAGCGTGTCGTTCAACATGTCCGCGAGGTCTCGCACCTTGTCGGAGCGGCCGGCGAAGGCTGCGCTCAATTCCCTCATGATGGTGCTCATCTGATCGATTCCACTGCCGTTGAGCACGGTGGCGAGCGCTGCCAGTCCACTTTCGATGTCCGGGCCGCGCGACGTGCGTACCAATGGAATCGTGTCACCGTCGCCCATCGGCGCCCCGATTCCGTCCTCCAAGTTCAACCGCACGAACGGATTGCCGAGGGCAGTGGGCAACTCGATCCGCGCGGTGACATCTCGAGGCACACGGACGTCGTCACGAATCCGCATCTCGAGCCTGGCCGTGAAGTTTCGGGTGGACACCTCGGATACGCGACCGATCACATCCTGTCCGGCCCGGACTTCGGCACCGGGTACGACCCGGTCGGCACCCGCGAACTCTGCGGTGATGCGATACGACGGCCCGTCGGGCGCGTGACCGACCGACAGGCCTTGAAGGCTGAGCGAGCATCCGGACGTGATCGCGGCGGCCCCGAGGATCACCACAGTCGTCAGTGCGTGCATTCTGCTAAGAATCGTCATCGTCCTCCGACCATGAGTTCATGTAGCCCGAACGGATCGGACATGCTGGGAGGGAATTGAATCGGGTTGGTGATTCCTGGCCCGCGGCAGAGGATCGGATCGACCACCTGACACAGAGGCGACGTCGGCTCGGCCTGCGCAAGAGTGGTCGAGATGTTCAATCGGATGCGGGCACGCTGGTCGGGGGTGACCGCACGCTGAATGTTGTCGACAAGCAAGGGCAGCAGATCCATGATCTCGGCGAGGTCGGTGTCGTGCTGTCGAAGAACTCCACTCATTCCGGCGAGGTTGTCGATACTGGCACTCAGGTCGCCGCCGCGAGCGGCAACGAGCTGATCGATGTGGTCCAGCAGGGTCGTGAGCTGCACTATCGTGGAGCCGATCTCGAACTGCTGTCCGGCGAACTCGTCGCCGACGACAGTCAGCGACTGTGCCAGCGAGTCGATCTGAGCCTGCCGCGCCGAGATCGTCGTGACGAGCACCTCCACATTATCGATGAGGGCGCCGAGATCCTCGCTGTTGCCGGCGACGACCGAACTCGCCTGGGACAGCGTGCGGATGGCATCGTTCATCGCCTGGCCCGTACCGTGCGTGGACGCCGCGGTGGCCGAGAGTGCGGCTCCCACGTTGCCGCCTTCCGGACCGAGCACCTCGACCACAGTCTCGACACTGTCCATCAGTTGGTCCCAGGTAATCGGCGAGTGACTGCGCTCGAGCGGGATGGTGTCGCCACTGCCCAGTACCGGTCCCCCGGTGTAGGCCGGTCCGAGTTCGACGAAGCGTTCACCGATCGCGGACGACACCAGCACATACGAATGCGCATCCGCAGGAAGGCTGACGTCGGCGGCGACCGACATGGTGACCAGAACGGTCGCACCCCTCGGTTCCACCGCCTCGACGGCGCCCACCGGGACACCCAACACGGTGACCTTGGTTCCGGGAAAGACCCCGTTCACGTAGGCGAACTCCGAATGCACTGTGGTTGAGGACGAACGGAAGATCACCAGCCAACCGGCCACTGCGATCGCCACGACGAGCCCGACCGTCAGAGCGATCCCCACAGCCCTGCGCGCCGCGGTCTTCACGAACACCCCGTCAGCAGTCCGACGACGCACAGCAGGTTGTCCGCGATGAAGGCGGAGGGTGCGGAGACGTCGGCCCAATCGCCCGTTCCGGTCGAGTTGACCAGGGCGCGTGCGGCCGGTGCACCCTGTGTGAGGAGGGTATCGACATTGCCCAGGTTGGCGTTGAGGCGGTCCGTCACCGCACGTGCGTTCGCAAGCAGGAGGTCGAGATCGTGTGTGTTCTCGCCGAGGAACTGCGACGCCTGAGCGACCAGGGACTCCAGATCGTCGACCATCTGACGTATCGCTTCCCGTCGCGTCGCCAGCGTCTTCATGACGACCTCGGCGTTTCCCAGCAGCGTCGACAACTGGTCCTGTTGACTTACCAGCACATCCGTCACAGTTCGGGAACTGTCGAGCAATTGCGAGATCTGGTCGGCATTCTTGGCCAGGATCGCGGACGCTGCGCTGATCCCTGCCAGCGCATCCCGATTGAGGGTGGCATCCGTGGGCATCGTGTCCGTGACCGTCGCAACCATCTTCTGCAGTCCCTCGACGTCCAGTTCGCTCGCTGCTTCGATCGCGCCGGACCCGATGTCGTCGAGGGAGTAGGGCACGCTGGTGCGGCTCAGCGGGATCACTCCGTTCGACGGCGTTTCACCCGGCCCGGAAGGCGCGACATCGAGATATCTCTTACCGAGGATGGTCGACAGTTTCACTCCCGCCGAAGTCGTGGAGCCGAGGCGTCGTTCACCGTCGAGCCGGAAATGTACGTGGACCCGATCGCCGGCAAGCTCGACCTCCGTGACCCGGCCGGCAGGAACTCCGGCGACGTAGACGTAGTCCGAGGTGGTCAGGCCTGCCGCGTTGGCGAGTTCCGCCGTGTACGCGTCGGTCCGAACGGTAAAGCTCAGCCGAGGGACGACGAGGACGACTACCAGAACCAGTGTGGCGGCCGTGATTCCCACGGCTCCCACGGCAAGAGGACTGACCGGTCGCACACGTTCCTTGCCGGACAGGGAGTCCCAAACGTCCCGAACCTTGTCCACGAACGTCATTGGCAATACCTCGAATGCAGGTCTGGACCCAATGCGCCTTCCTGACCGTCGACATTGACGATGAAGGTGCACAGGTAGATGTTGAGCCACGATCCGTACTCGCCGGCGCGGTTGACGGAGGCGAAGAAGCTCGGAGTCGCCGTCATCAGGTGGTCGAACTCGGCGTTCGCGCCGAGCATCGCACCCGTAAGCGAATTCATCCGGTCTACCGTTCGGGTGAGTTCGGGAACTCGGCCGTCGAGGATGTCGATCATGGAGGCACTGACGGCAGCCGTGTTGTCGAGGGTGTCGATCAACACGTCGTTGTTCTCGGCGAGCATCCCGGTGAACGCGGTGAGGCTTTCCACCAAGTGCGAGAGTTCTGGTCCCCTGGCGGCCGCGGTGGTGGCGACGACCTCGAGATTGCCGATCAGCTCACCGATGACCTGATCGTGATTCGCCAGATTTCCGGTCACCGCGGTGACCCGTCGCAGCAGGGTGTCGACACTCGTTCTCCGGCCGTCGAATACGGCGACGACCTCGGAGGCGAGTTCGTTGACCAGTGTGGGGTCGATCGCCTCGAACAGGGGCTTGAAACCATTGAACAGACCCGTCAGGTCCAGGGCAGGCGAAGTGCGGTCGAGCGGGATCGTCTCCCCCTCCTCGAGCGTGCCTTTCCCGATTTCTCCTGCACTCAGGTCGAGGTACCGGACACCCAGCAAGTCGCCGTACCGGATGGCGACGGTGGTGTCGGCGGGCAACTTCTGATCGCGCTCCACCCGGAAACCGACCAGGGCAGAGGCGGTTCCGGCATCACCGTCCACGATCTGCACCGAATCGACCTTTCCTACTCGCACGCCGGCGATGGTGACGTCGCTGCCAGGCGTGACGCCCTGGGCGTCGGTGAACATCGCCTTGAATCCGACCGTCGGGCCGGGGACGGGGACGCGCAGGGTGTTGACCACGAGAACTGCGGCGAACACCGCGACGACCAGGAAGATCGCCAATTTGAACGCCGATCTGCGGACGTTCATCGACCACGTCCTTCACCGCAGTTGGGCCCGCTGAGGCCGGGATAACGAGGGCAGTCCGCAGCGGTGTACGGCCGCGGATTCGACAGGTCGGCGGCGACCCGCACAGCAAACTTGCCGGTCGCGAAAACCGATGCCCCTGCCTCGCCGAACGGACCGAGCTCGTCGAGTGTTGCCCGCAGCATGTCGGACTTACTCGCCATCGTGCCGAGGGTGGGTGAAAGATCCAGTGCTACAGCGATCAACGAATCGGCGTTCTCCTCCACGACTGCCCCCGAGTTCCTGGAGACGACGAGACTGGCGGCGAGAAACCCGGTGAAGCTGTCGGCGTTCTCCACCAGGGTGTGCGACAGGGACGTCGCCGCCTCCATCGTTGCCAGTAGATCCGGGGACGCCGCAGCCAGCTGCTCACTGAGACGGGCGATCTGCGGGGCGCGCTGCGCCACCGAATCGACGAGCGGCGCTGTCGCCTGCGCGACCTCGTGGAAGCTGTCGAGAGTGTGACCCAGCTGCTCGCCTCGGCCGCGCAGCGCGTCCGCGACGGCACTGAGGGCCGCCTGCATCTGTTCCGGCTCCACCTCGGACAACAGCTGGTAGACGCGCGAGTACAGGTCGTACATCTGCACCGTTTCGGTAGAGGTGTCGGGTGGGAGGTGCGCTCCCTCGGCGAGTCTCGCTCCGGCTGCGGCGCCGGTGGGTACGAGGTCCACGATCTGGTCGCCGAACAGGGTGCGGGGCACGATCCGAACGCGAACGCTCGCCGGGATGTGGTGGATCTGCTGGGGATCGAGGCTGATCTCCAACCCCGACTTCTCGATGCCGGGATCGACACTGGCCACGGTGCCCACCGCGGCGCCTCGGTACGACACCGTCGAATGCGACTTCACGGCGCCCGCCTCTGCAGGCAGGGTCGCGTGCACGACGGGATCGGTCACGATCGACTCGGTGCCGAAGCCGACGAGGAGAATCGATCCGGTGGCGAGGGCGACGACGCCGAGCAGTCCGCGAACGGCGAGGGCGATCGTCCCTGGGCCGCCCGGGCGGCCCCGCATCACGGCAGCCCCAGCGCGGGAGCGGACGGCACGAGACCCCAGAGTGCAAGAGTCAATAGCAGGTCCACGATTCCGATGGCGAGGATGCTGGTGCGCAACGCGCGCCCGGCGGCCCGGCCGACGCCCTCGGGACCTCCGAATGCGTGATACCCGTACGAGCAGTGCACCAGCGCAATGATGGTGGCGAAGACGATCGCCTTGACGAACGAGTACAGGATGTCGGTGGGAGTGAGCATGAGATGGAAGTAGTAATCGTAGGTACCAGCGGACTGTCCGGCGAAGGTGACGATCACCAGCCGCGACGCCAGGTAGGATGACAGGAGCCCCACGATGTAGAGCGGCACGACACAGATCAGGCAGGACACGAGCCGGGTGCTCGCCAGAAACGGCAGCGAGCGGATCGCCATCGCGTCGAGCGCGCTGATCTCCTCCGAGATCCGCATCGATCCCAGCTGCGCGGTGAACCCGGTCCCGACCTTGGCCGCGAGCGCTATCGACGCAATCACCGGCGCCAGCTCACGCGTGTTCAGAATCGCGGACAGGAGCCCGGACAACGACCCCATTCCCAGTAGATCGAGCCCGCGCAAACCCTCGATGCCCACCTGAGTGGCCGCAACTGCGGACATGGCGAACACGACTCCGATCGCGCCGCCGCCGGCGAGCACAGTGGCGCCACCGAAGCTGATGTCACCGACCTGACGCATGATGTGCCGCCAGTACTTCACCACTGCGAGGGGGATTCCTGCGACTGCGCTTCCGTAGAAAGTGAATTCCCGGCCCAGCCCCGTCAGCAGATTCAGGGGTTGACGAGCCTTCGACTTCGCCCAGTGCGCCGCGGACCATCTGGCATCGACCACCACCATCAGTAACCACCCACTGGGACGACGAGAACGGAATAAAGCTGACTGAGGACGGTATTCACGATGAACACCAAGATGAAAGCGAGGACCACTGCCTCGTTGACGGCATCGGCAACACCACTGGGACCGCCCTTGGTGTGCAGGCCCTTGAAGCTGGCGATCAGCGCTGAGGTGACGGCGAAGGCGGCGGACTTGACGAGCGCGACGACGAAATCCGAGAGCCGGGTGTACTGGGACAGTGCGGTGAGGAAGCTGCCGGCCGAGGTGTCCTGGACGACGACCTGAAAGAAGAAGCAGGCCGACACACCGATCGCCGTGACCATCGCACACAGCGCGACCCCGACGACGACCGATACGAGAACCCTCGGGACGACCAGCCTTTCGATCACGTTGAGCCCGATGACTTCCATGGCCTCGACCTCTTCCCGGATCGTGCGCGACCCCAGGTCGGCGCAGATCGCGGAACCCCCGACACCGGCCAGCATCAACGCGCATACCAGTGCAGACGCCTGCCCGACGATCACGAAGCCGACGACCGCCCCGGTATATCCCTCGGCACCGAGCTGACCGGCGAGACTGCCGATCGTCACAGCGATCAGAACCCCGATCGGGATCATGAGAAGCAGTGCAGGCGCCGAGGTGACCGACGCGAGCCGCCACGCCTGGTCGAGAAATTCTCGCCATGCCAGCTTGCGCCTGCTGAGCACTCGCACTGCGGCAACCACAGTCGCAATCGAGAAACCGATGAGCGCGCCGACCTCATGGGCGAACTGGCTCAACGGCCCCTTCGTGGGTGGCAGTTCGAATGTCATCTCGGCACGGGTTCAGACCACGACGCTGTTCGCGCCGTGCATTTTTCGAAGTTCGCCCTTGACGACCTTGCCGCTGGCATTGCGCGGTAACGCCTCGACGACGACGACGTCTTTCGGATGCTTGTAGCGAGCCAGTTTGTCGTCGAGCCATGCCGTGAGCTCGTCGGCCGAGAGGTCGTCACCGTCGTCGGCGAGCGCCATGATGGCCACGGGCACTTCGGTCCACTTCGGGTCGGGGCGGCCGACGACGGCTGCCTCGCGGATCCTCGGATGTGCGAACAGTACGTTCTCCACCTCGGCGCAGTAGATGTTCTCGCCACCCGAGATGATCATGTCTTTCTTGCGGTCCACGACGTAGACGAAGCCTTCCTCGTCCTGCCGCACGAGGTCACCGGAGTGGAACCAGCCGCCGGCGAAAGCCTCGGCTGTGGCGGTCGGGTTTTGCCAGTACTCCTGCATCATGGTCGGTCCGCGGTAGACGATTTCGCCGACGGTGCCCGGCTCGACGTCGTTCATCTCGTCGTCCACGATGCGGGTGTGGAGCGTCGGGATCGGCTTGCCCACGGAACCGAGTTTGCGCATCGCGTCGTCGCCGTCGAGCACGCACGTGATCGGTGACATTTCGGTCTGCCCGAACACCGCGACGATCAGAGCGTGCGGGAAGGTGTCCGCCATGGAACGGAGGACCGTATCCGACGCCGGGGCTGCACCCCAGCTGATGACTCGCAGCGCGAGATCGCGACCCTCGACGGTGGGGTCGGCACACACTGCCTGCCACTGAACCGGTACCAGGAAAACGGAGGTGACCCGTTCCTGTTCCCACACGTCCAGCATCTCGGTGGGATGAAAGGCCTTGAGGGGATGGATCACTGTGGTCCCCCCGAGCATCAGCATGGGGGCGACGGAACCGAGCGCGGCGACGTGGAATACCGGTGACGCAAGGAACCCGATGTCGTCACCCCGGTCGTAGCGCATGGCGCGGATGCAGGTGATGGCCTGCCCGACCATGTTCGAGTGGGACAGCACCGCCCCTTTGGGGGTTCCGGTGGTTCCGGAGGTGTACAGAATGAGCGACGGGGTGTCCTCCGGAAGGTCGACAGGGTTGTACGCAGGCCCGCCTTCGACGAGTAGCGCCTCGTAGCCGAGCACGTCGCCCTCGGTCACCGCGCCCATGTTCACGACCAGGCTCAGCTCCGGAACTTCCTGGCGTACGGCCGCGACCAGCGGCGCGAGCGCCGGCTCGGTGAACACGGCACGTGCACCGGAATCGCGTGCGATGAACGCGACCTCAGGGGGTGTGAGCCGAAAGTTGACCGGCACGGCGATGGCGCCGAGCGCATTGATCGCGAGCACCGCTTCGAAGAACTCGGTCCGGTTGAGGGTCAGGAGGAGGACGCGATCACCGAACGCGACTCCACGGCGGGACAGTGCCCCGGCAAGCGCCTCGGAGCGGTCGTGGAGTTGACGCCAGGAGGTGTTCTGCCCGAGGAAGCGAAACGCGGCATGGTCCGGCTTCATCTCGGCATGGGTCGCTACCCAATTGTTCCAGTGGTTGCGGCGGGATTGCAGTGGCTGGGTGAGCAGCTCGCTACGAGATGGCATTGTGTTCGTGGTCCCTTCGCTGTACTCGTCTCTTCCAGCGCGCTTCGACGGACCTGCGCGATGGCTGTGACGAGTATTACAGATCATGACTGTGATCGGAACGGTTTTGTTAACCGGAATTCGCATAGTGAACGGATGCGGACGGCTCGAATGATCGGTGGAATCACCCCAGGAATCGAGCCGCTCGCTTGCCGAGCATCGCGGTCACTCCCTCGACGAAATCCTGCCCCTGCAGCAGTTCGGTCTGCCCGGCCTTTTCCCGCTCGAGGGCACCTTCGAGCGCTGTCAGCGTCGATGCCGTGAGCGCCCTCTTGGTCAGTTCGACGGCACGCCGCGGACCATGAGCCAGCTTCGCCGCGACGGCGTCGACGTGAGCCGCCAGTTCACCGACCGGTAAGACTCCCGCGATCAACCCTTCGCGCTCGGCCTCCGGCGCCCCCAGGCGTTCACCGAGCAACGCCATCCGGGTTGCCCTCGCGCGGCCGATCGACGCAGCGATGAGCGCACTGGAACCGCCGTCGGGCATCAGCCCGATGTTGACGAACGCAAGGAGCAGGTACGCATCCTGGCAGGCGTAGGTGAGGTCGGCTGCCAGCGCGATCGAGGCGCCGACCCCTGCTGCGGCACCGCTCACCTGCGCTATGACAGGCACCGGCAGGTCGACGATGGCTCGTACCACCCTGTTCGCCGCCTCCATCACCACCTCGGGTGACGCCTCCCTACCGCCCGCCGCCGCGGCGGCGGCGAGGTCGGCACCCGTGCTGAAAGCCTTTCCCGCTCCGGAAATGACGACGACCCGGACGGAGCGGTCGATGGCCGCGTCGGTGAGGATCGCACCGAGAGCTGTCATGTGCGCCAGGTCCAGCGCATTCATCCGGTCGGGGCGATCGATGGTGATCCGGAGGATCCCGCCGTCGCTGACGACGCGGAGGCCGTCGACCGCGGGAGCGGTCACGACGCTGCCCCGACGCGCATACCCGTCGCGTCAGAAAGTCGTCGAGTGATCAATGCTTCGGCTTCGGTGAATTTCGTTCTCAGCATCTCAGTGCACCTCTTCATAGGTGCCGCCCCGCGGCGGCCCGGTTATCGACGACGTAGAGCGTGCGCGGCCCCGAACCGGCTGAACGCGCATGCGAATACTGGTTAACTTATTCGCCAACTCACACCGGTGTCAATGCTGGGCAAGCACTATCAGTACGTGTACACAGCGATTTCGGCATGTTGGCGCGAGCCGGGCCCCGGAACTGCACCCGGAGTCGATCGATACGCACGGGAGTGCCGGTTAAGATGACGAACAGATAAACTGGCAGCACAGGCCGACTACCGGAGGTGACCGTGGCCCGGACCAACACGGCGGCCGGCGCCGCCACCGAAAGGCCCATTCGCCGTCGGCCGAAAGACCGCAAGGCGCAGATCGCCACCGTCGCGGCGGAAGCGTTCAGCGAGCGCGGCTACCACGCCGTCGGCGTCGACGACATCGCAGCCACCATCGGAATCTCAGGTCCCGCCCTCTACCGGCACTATCCCAACAAGTACGCCCTGTTCGTTCATGCAGCCACCACGACCGCCGATGCACTGCGCACCGCCGCCGACGATGCACTCGCAGGCCTCGACGAGGCGGCCGCCGGGGAGCGGCTCGACCGGCTGATCTCCGCGCTGGTCACCAACACGATCGAACACCGCAAACTGGGGGGCCTCTACCGGTGGGAGGGCAGGTACCTCCAGGCCGACGACCGCACGCGCATCCGGAACGTCTTCGTCCACGTAACCCAATGCGTGGCGGCGCCGCTGCGAGAGCTGCGGCCGGAACTGTCGGCCGTCGATGCCACGACTCAGGGTGCCGCGACGCTCAGCGTGATGGCCAGTATCAGCGCACACCGCACCGCCCTGGCTACTCGTCGCCTCCACGCGCTTCTGACGAGCGCGTGTGAGTCGATTCTCCGCACAACCCTTCCGCCTGCCGTACCGACCGGTGACGTGCCGGCACGAGTCGAGGGCACGGGCGGGCTGACCATGACGTCCAAGCGCGAGTTGCTGATCAACGAGGCCGTGCACATTTTCGACCGGAACGGCTATCACGACTCGAGTATCGAGGAAATCGGCGCGGCCGCTGGGATCAATGCCTCCAGTGTGTACCGGCACTTCCCCAGCAAGGCAGATCTTTTGGCGGCAGTTTTCTATCGTGCGGCGGATCGGCTCGCAGTGGCGACGTCGGCTGCCTTGTCCGCCGCTACCGACCCTCGGGCGGCGCTGTGCACCCTGGCGGAGTCGTATCTGGAATTGGCCTTCCGCACTCCGGCCGTGCTGTCCGTCTACTTCGCCGAAATCGGGAATCTGCCCGAGAACGAACGACGAAATCTCCGCAACGTGCAGCGTCTCCACGTCGAGGAGTGGGTACATCTCGTCACCGCGGTGCGGTCGGAGCTTTCGGCAGCCGAGGCGCGGTTCCTCGTACATGCCGCGCTCGGCCTGGTACTCGACATCGGCCGGCTCATCCACTTCGATACCGCCGAGGAGTCACGCGCCCGGCTCCACGCTCTGATGGTGGCCGTCCTCCTCGGACAATGACGGACCAAGGGCGCCGCGGTGGTTGTCCTTGTCTGCGCCGAGGTCCCGCGGCCGGTAGCCCACCGGATAACCCGGATAAGTGCGATTTCGCGCGTCCCGGGCGGCCTTCGAGCTGGTGCGCGGCGGCAGGAAGCGTACGAACTTGCCCCGCAATCGGAGCACACGCCGGGCGGTGTGCTGCAACCACACCGGTGCAGCGTCGAAACCGAACGCCGACAGCATCATCGGGTCGAGCAGAGCATTTACTCCCTGCGCCACGAAGGGCCGCAACGGCCTGGGGAACCACGAGCAGAACAAATCTCGCGTGTAGGTTCCGACGCGATGGTTGTCCTCCGTGTACCGGAAGTGTTTCCGCTCGTAGTCGGCTTTGAATCGGTAGAAATCCTCGTAGCTCGTGGGAATGTCCTTGATACCCATTCGAACCCCGACGCCGCGGTAGAAGTGGAAACACGCGAGGCGCTCGTGCGGAGTGAGCCGCCGCCACCCGAAGCGGTCGATCCAATCGATCGGCTCGTAGATGAACGTGGTGAGCACGTACAGCATGTCGTCATTGTCGATGTCGTACTTGCCGTGCATGCGGTTGACCACACGCAGGGATTCGATCCCCCGCTCGGAGTCGTACCCGTGTTCGACGAGTTCTGCCATCAGGAGGGCCGTGTCGTCGTAGCGCTTCTGTGGCCGCTTCTCGAATTCACCGGTGCGCTGGAGCAATTCGGAGACGGTCGGGACACAGTAGGTCCGGAACAACGCGAACTCGAGGGACCGCTGGTAGTCCCAGGGAAACTCGAAACCTGCCGTGATGCGGTGAATCTCCTGGTGATCACGCACCGGATCGAGTTGTTCGATTCGGTGTACCCAGCCATACCTGCCGCGGGGAGCGGCGCCTGGGGGCCTGTCGGCACTGTCGTTCTTCATCAGCATGGGATTGTCGCCCTTTCCGGCCGCACTCAGCGCCCGTGACGGTTCTTCAGCATCCAGGCGGAAGCAAGCATGTCGCGCTTCTTTCGCTCCATCGTCAGCAGATTCAACGGTGCCGCGAACCGCTGCCGGGCGATCGACTTGACCCTACAGAACTCGCGCAGCCCGTCCGCTCCGTGGATGCGACCGAAACCCGAGTCTCCGACGCCGCCGAAGGGCAACGCAGCGACACCGGCGAAGCCGAGTACCGAACCGATCGTGACGACGCCGACCCGCAAGGCTTCGGCCACGCGCATCGCCTTTCCGGCGTCCTTCGTGAATACGGAAGCACCGAGGCCGAAGGCGGTGCCGTTCGCTCTCGTCACCGCCTCGTCGAGACTCGCGACCTTGTTCACCACGACCGTCGGCCCGAAGGTCTCCTCGCAGATCGCCGTGCTGTTCTCCGGGACGTTGGTCAGGACGATCGGGCCCACGTAGCCGTCCTTGATGGAGTCGAGCCCGCCGACCACGGCGGAGCCACCCTTGTCCAACGCATCCTGTACGTGACGGCGCACGACGTCCGACTGGCTGGTCATCGTCATCGGCCCGTAGGACGCATCCTTCGGACCTGGGTGCAAAGCTTTCGCCTTGTCGGTGACCAATCGGACGAAATCGTCGTAGACCGAATCGACCACGTAGATTCGCTCCACTCCGGCGCACGTCTGCCCGGCGTTGCCCATGGCACCGAAGACGGCGAAGCCGGCCGCTTCCTCGAGATCTGCGTCCGAGTCGACCAGCATGGCGTCCTTGCCGCCTGCCTCCACGACGAGCGGAGTGAGCGTTTCCGCACACGCGGCCATCACCCGCTTGCCCGTCGCGGCAGAACCTGTGAAGGCGATCTTGTCCACGCCGGCTGCGACGAGCGCCGATCCGGTGGACCCATCACCCGTGACGACCTGGAGGACAGGCTGATGCGGGACGAGGGCCGCCCACTTCTCGGCGATCCATACCGCCACCCCGGGGGTCAGCTCGCTGGGCTTGAACACTACGGCGTTGCCCGCCGCCATTGCGTAGGAGACGGAGCCCATCGGGGTGTACACCGGATAGTTCCACGGACCGATGACGCCGACCACGCCCATCGGCTCGTATCCGACGCTGCTCGCCTGATTGGCACTGACCAGGCCGGAAGCCACCTTGCGGCGGCGCAAGACTTTGCCGGCGTTCTTGGCCGCCCAGTCGAGGTGCTCGATCGCGAGCATGACCTCGAGGAGTGCGTCGTCGTACGGCTTTCCCGTTTCGGCCGCAACCAGCCGGGCGAGTTGCTCGCCGTCCCGCGCCATCGACTTCTTCCAGTCGAGCAGCCACTTCTTTCGGCCGTCGAAACCGAGTCCCTTCCACCACTGAGCTGCGCTGCGGGCTCGCTCGACCGCGTCACGCACGTCACGCTTGCCGTGGATGGAGTACTCGGCCAGTACCTCGCCGGTGCGCGGGTCCAGGGACGAGAACGTTCCTGGTGACGGCTCCGCGGAAGGCAACGGCGTGGTGCCCGCACTCGTGTCGGTCGTTTCGGCCTGCTGTGGCATGGCACTTCCTCCCTGGGATCACATCAAATATATGTGATGTGATGTAATGTAGTGGACATCACAGTATGCGGCAGACCGCATTCCGGCAAGCCCCGCACAGACCCCTGCGCCGGGCCGGCCGTCCGCCGCCTCACCCACGAGGAGCCCTTCGCACATGAGCGTCGAATTCACCAGTGAACAGAAAGACTTCGCCGCGGCGATCGCCGATTTCTGCAGGCGCGAGACCGGCACCCGGGAACTGCGGGACAAGCTGACGAACCACGGGGAGCACAACCACAACCAAGACGTCTACGAGAAGATGGCCAAGCTCGGCTGGCTCGGAATCACGGTTCCGGAGGAATACGGCGGCTCGGGCGCAGGCCTCGTCGACATGTGCATCCTTCTGGAGGAGGCTGCCAAGGGAATGGCCCCGATCGGTGGCATCGGGCCGACGTGGATCACCGGTGGCGCATACGCCAAGTTCGGTACCGAGGCCCAGAAGGACGTCGTCCTGCGCGGCATCGTGGCCGGCCGATCGCAGTCGATCTCGATGTCCGAACCGGAGGCCGGATCGGACGTCGGAAATCTCAGCACCCGCGCGGAGAAGACCGCCGACGGCTGGGTGATCAACGGGCAGAAGACGTGGTGTTCCAACGCGCACTTTGCCGACAACATCCTCCTCGTGGCCCGCACGGGGCAACCGGTCAAGCGCGGCGCGGGGAGTTCTGCCGGGGAGGGAAAGCACGAGGGGCTGACGATGTTCCACGTGCCCGCCGGGACGGAAGGGCTGACGATCAGCGGCATCGGCACCATGGGCGGCAAGGAGGTTAACGACCTCTACTTCACCGATTGCGCGCTTCCCGCGGATGCCGTGGTCGGCGAGGTCGGCAACGGCTGGCGGCAACTGATGACCGGCTTGAACTTCGAACGCCTGATCCTCGCGGCCATGATGCTCGGTACGGCGCAGCGGGCGTTCAACGACACCCTCGAGTTCATCACCCAGCGCAAGCAGTTCGGGAGGCCGGTCGGAACGTTCCAGGTACTACGTCACCGTATCGCCGATCTCGCCACCGAAATCGAGTGCTGCAAGCTTCTCGTCTACAGCGTCGCCAAGGAGGCCGACGCCCACCCGGACAAGATGCTGGCCCGCGAAGCGTCGATGGCCAAGTTGAAGGTCACCGAGACTGCCAAGAAGGTGGCGCTCGAAGGCATGCAGATGATGGGCGGTTACGGCTACGCCACCGAGTTCGACATGGAGAAGCACGTTCGCTCGACCCTCGTCTCCAGCATCTACGGCGGCACCAACGAAATTCAGCGCGACATCATCGGTAAGACCTACGGCTTGTAAGCACCGCTCGCGGTTTATGCTGGTTGCCGCATCTAAGGAGTTACCCATGACGTTGCCCTCCGTGTCACGAAGCTCAGCGGCCCTGCGCCGTCGACCGCAGCTGTCCGACGACGTCGCCGTGCACGTGCGGAACCTGATCATGTCCGGGGGCGTTCGTCCGGGTGACTTCATCCGGCTCGACGACACCGCCGCGGAGTTGGGAGTCAGCGTCACGCCGGTGCGCGAAGCCCTCCTGACCCTGCGCGGTGAAGGGCTCGTCGAACTCGTCCCCCACCGCGGCTACGTGGTCGCCCCACTCAGTCGCGAGGACATCCACGACCTCTTCTGGCTCCAGAGTCAGATAGGCGAGGAACTCGCGGTGCGGGCCACCCGGGCGGCCACCCCCGAAGCCATCGAGGAATTGACCGACATCAACGACAAGCTCGAGCGGGCGGTGGAGGACAACGACGCCGCCCGCATCGAGGATCTCGAGTTCAAGTTCCACCGGGTCATCAACCACCTGGCGAACGCGAACAAGCTGTCGTGGTTTCTTCTCAGCGCCACTCGCTACACGCCGGCGCACTTCTACTCCTCGGACCCCGACTGGGGCGAGTCGGCGGTCGCGAGCCATCGCCGTCTCATCGCGGCCATGGCGGAGAAGAAGGCCGACGTGGTGGGAGCCGAGAACAAGGCACACTTCATGGACGGTGCCCAGCGATTGGTCGCCCACCTCGACGAGATCGGCATCTGGGACTGAGTCCGTCCCGACTGGGTGCCGCCCTCAGGGCACGTCTCAGCCCACCTCACAGGGGGCCGGGTTCCGGTCGGCGTACGTGGGGTCGAGAGCCCGCTGAATGATGTAGAGCGCGCGCGGATCGGTCGTCAGCTCGTTGTGCTCGGCAGCGTTCGACTCGCACCCGTCCTGAAGCCACACGTTGTGCACGGTCGCACCCGGTCCGGCGGTGAGGAACGTGTTCTCCGGCGGAGTCGAGACCGTGTCCCGGCGACTCGCGACCACTGTGTACTCGATACCCGGGTCCGTGTCGCCCGCGGCATTGAGAACCTGCAGGAACGGCGAACCGACCATCTGCTGGATGTACGAGGGCCCGACGGCCACGCCGGCGAGCGTCGTCACGGGCACACCCAGCGCCTGGGCGACGGCACCGAGCATCTGCACGTCCCCGAAACTGGTGCCGTGATTGGTAGCACCCAGCGTGACGAGCGAATGCACCTTGTTCAGGGCGGGATTGTTGCGATCGGCGCCACCCTCGAAACGGAGGTACTGCCGGGAGAGCGTGCCACCGAGCGAGTGCCCGACGATGTCGACCTGCGGGGCACCCGTCGTGGAACGGACCCGATCGACGAACACCGCGAGTTGCTGGGCCGACTCGGCGATGTCGGCACCGCCGAACATGCGCAGCAGATTGCCTTCGGTGAGACCGGCGACCTGCCCGTAGTTGAGGGCGAAGACGCAGTACCCCTCGGCCGCGAGAGCCGGCGCGAGGTCCTTCCAGGTGGCCGCCATGCTGACCCACGTGCCGTGCACGAGCACGACCGGGCGGGGGTGCTCGGGCGAGGGCTTGCAGTTCCAGTCGTTCGCCCCGGGCAGCACCGCAGGATCTGCGACGGGCTCGGGCTCAGTCGCCGCAGGGTCCGCCGCTGCAGGTGCCGCGCCGAGCATCAAGATGCCCGCAAGCACTAACATCAGGGCCTGGGTGGCCGACGAAATACGCATATGCCTCATATCCTGGATAGGCCGAAAATAGACTTCTGGTTACGTTACCCAAAAGTCCATCGAAGTCTCAATCCGTGATTGAGACTATGGGGGTGATCACCACCGGTTCGCATCCGCAACCCGACATTTCGCCGTCTCGGCAGTCCGGGAGGCGCGGAGAAACGAACCACCACTGAGACACGATAGTCGGGATGAGAAAGCTACTGCCGATCGAGTGACTGGGGCGACTATGTATTTCTCCGTAGAAGAGGGGAAGAGCGATGATTCCGGAAAGGCCCCTGACGCCTCGGCGCACCAGGCACTCGAGGATCTGCGCGCCGAACTCGACGCCGTCGACGCCACGCTGCTCGACGCCGTAGGCCGGCGACTCGAAGTGTGCCGACGTATCGGTGAACTCAAGCGACGCTCCGACATCGCGATGATGCAACCGCACCGGATCGGCCTGGTGCACGAACGCGCTCGCCGCTACGCGGACAGCCACTCCCTGTCCCCCGCCTTCTTCGACGCGCTCTACGACCTGCTGATCGCCGAGACCTGCAGGCTCGAGGAGTTGGTCATCAACGGCGAGACGGGCGCGAGCGGTCCCGGTGACAGTGGCCACAACGGCCACCACCGCCCCCATCCCTCGACGAATGTCGAATCGTCATGAGTACGCGGACGCTGCTCGTCGACAACTACGACTCCTTCACCTACAACCTCTTCACCTTGCTCGCGGAGGTGAACGGCGAGCCCCCGACCGTCGTGCACAACGACGTCGAATGGGACTCCGTGCGGTGGTCCGAGTTCGACAACATCGTCATCTCCCCCGGTCCAGGACGCCCCGAACGCCCCCGTGATTTCGGCATCAGCGCCCGGGTGATCGCCGAAACCGGACTGCCCGTCCTGGGGGTGTGCCTCGGTCATCAGGGACTGTGCCAGTTGTTCGGCGGACAGGTCGTCCTGGCGCCGGAGCCGATGCACGGCCGCGTATCGCTCGTCGAACACCACGGCAGCGAACTCTTCGAGGGCATCCCGTCGCCGTTCCCCACCGTGCGGTACCACTCGTTGATCGCGCGGGATCTGCCCGAGGACCTCGAGGCGACGGCGTGGACCACCGACGGTCTCCTGATGGGCGTGCGTCACCGGAGCCGGGCCCTGTGGGGCGTTCAATTCCACCCCGAGTCGATCAGTACGGCGTTCGGACACGAACTGCTCGCGAACTTCCGCGACCTCACCCCGACGCACTCGGGTACACCGACTCCCGGGTCGATGCTGAAGATTCCCGTCCCGCACGCGCCGTACGTCATCTCGCAGGTCCGCATCGACCACGAGGTCGACCCGCGCACCACCTTCGAGGATCTGTTCGCCACGGGGCCGAACGCCTTCTGGCTCGACGGCACGTCGGCATCGGAACCGACTTCTCGCTTCACCATCATGGGCAACTGCTCCGGGCCCCGAGCCGAGTACATCACCTACGACGTCGGTGAATCGATCGTGCGGATCATGCGCGAGGGGCTACCCGTGGAACAGGTCCACGCCCCGTTCTTCGACTACCTCGAACGCCAACTGGCGGCCAGGTCGGTTCCCGGACTCCCCGGCGTGCCGTTCGGGCTGGGCTACGTCGGCTATCTGGGCTACGAACTGAAGGCCCAGACGGGTGGCGCCGCCGCCCACCGATCGCCCACCCCCGACGCTGCACTCGTGTTCGCCGACCGAGCCGTGGTCATCGATCATTCCAGCGAGCGCACGTATGCGCTGTGTCTCAGCGATCACCAGGACGATCCCGAGATGCGTCGGTGGCTCGACGAGATGGAGGCGGCGCTACGGCGGCTCGCGGAGCCCGACCACCCGGCGTCGGCAGTGCCTCCGATCAGGAAACCCGAATCGACGGAGCTGGCACTGCGTCACGACCACGACCGGTATCTCGAGCACATCGCGTCCTCGCTCGCCGAGATTCGGACGGGCGAGTCGTACGAGGTGTGCCTGACCAACATGGCGACCGTCGATCAGACGATCGATCCACTGCACACCTTCGAGCTGCTTCGCACCATCAGCCCCACTCCGTACAGTGCGTACCTCCAATTCGCGGGCCTGTCGGTTCTCAGCGCGTCGCCCGAACGCTTCCTACGGATCGGCCCGGACCGCGTGGTGGAGTCGAAACCGATCAAGGGAACGCGTCCGCGTGGGGCGACCCCGGCCAAGGATGCGGCCCTGCGTCAGGACCTGCTCGACAGCGAAAAGGACCGCGCCGAGAACCTGATGATCGTGGATCTCACGCGCAACGATCTGGCGCGGGTGTGTGTGCCGGGGTCGGTGCACGTTCCCAAGCTCTTCGACGTGGAAACGTATGCAGCGGTCCACCAGCTGGTGTCCACGGTGCGTGGGACGCTCAGTGCCGACGCCTCGGTCGTCCAGTGCGTCCGCGCCGCCTTCCCCGGCGGTTCCATGACGGGCGCGCCGAAGATCCGGACGATGGAGATCATCGACCGGCTCGAGTCGGGACCGCGCGGTGTCTACTCGGGAGCGATCGGTTACTTCTCGCTGACCGGCACCGCCGACCTGTCGATCGTCATTCGCACCATCGTCGCTACCGACAGCGAAGTGACCTTCGGGATCGGCGGCGCCATCACGGCACTGTCCGATCCGGAGGAAGAATTCGACGAGGCCATGGTCAAGGCCGCCACCATGGTGCGGGCGTTGTCCGTCACCGCGGACACCCCGAACGAAATAGGACCATGACCATTCCGGCGACATCATCCCGGACCGTCGCACTGATCGGCGGCCGCGGTGATGTCGGCCGAATGCTGACCGGTCGGCTCCGCGACGACGGCATGCGCGTCCGGACCGTCGACATCGACGTTCCGGATGTGGCCGACGCCGACTCCGTGCAGGGCGACATCACCGATCCGTCACCCGAGGTGCGCGCGCTGGTGCAGTCGGCTGACGCGGTGGTGCTGGCGGTACCGGAAACCGTGGCGTTGAACGCACTGACGTTCCTGTCCGAGTCGCTGGCCGAGCACGCCCTGCTGGTCGACACCCTGTCGGTGAAGTGCCGATTCGACGCCGCTCTGCGGGCGAACCC
The DNA here is from genome assembly GCF_023667485.2 of Rhodococcus sp. MSC1_016. Taxonomy (NCBI): domain Bacteria; kingdom Bacillati; phylum Actinomycetota; class Actinomycetes; order Mycobacteriales; family Nocardiaceae; genus Rhodococcus; species Rhodococcus sp. MSC1_016. The sequence continues at coordinate 1,167,006 of NZ_JAMOZI020000001.1, read as the reverse complement.
GCTGCCCAACAGCGCCCTCGGCATCAACCCGATGTTCGCCCCCGCACTGTCGCCGCAGGGCAGGCCGATCGCGGCGGTGACGTATCAGGACCGCGGTGACCTCGGCTGGTTCCTGACGTCGCTGTCCGGGTGGGGTGCGTCGGTCGTCCATCTGGACGCCGAGCGCCATGATCGGCTGACCGCGCTCACCCAGGCACTCACCCACGCCGGTGTGCTCGCATTCGGACTGGCGCTGGGCGAACTGGGGGCCGACGGCGCCGAGCTGACGGCGATGGCAACCCCACCGCACCTGATGTCTCTCGCCCTCCTCGCACGCGTGGGGAGTGGGGTACCCGAGGTGTACCGGGACATCCAGGTCGGCAATCCGTTCGCCGCGCAGGCCAGACGCGCGCTCACCGACGCGATGCGCACTGTCGACCACACCGTCGAGAACGGCACCGACCAGGACTTCGCCGACCTTATGTCCCGGTCGATCTCGACACTCGGTGACCGGCGCGAGCCCCTCGCCCGCCTGTGCGCCGAACTTTTCGCCGACCTCCAGCACACCGCGCCCCGGTTCTGGGACGGGAACGGAGAATCCTCATGACGATCGACAACGCCCACGCCCTGCCGGAGCACGACCGGAACGACCCGGTCGAAAGCGCCGTGGTTGCCCGGCTGGCCCGCAATTGGGGGCAGCGGGCGACAGTGAAGAAGCCGGAACCTGATCTCGACGCCCTGTTCGACCTCGACAAGCGGGACTACCCCGACGAACTGCTGCCTTTCGCCGACCACGACAGTTTCCGCCACGCACCTGAGGATCAGCAGAACAGACTTCGCGCGTGGGGCTGGATCGCGTTCAACAAGAACGTGATGGACATCGAGCAGTACGTCGTGAATCCGGGCTTCGATCTCGTCGCCCACGACGCCCTCGACACCGGTATCGGCGACACGTTCGCGGTAGCGGTACACGAGGCCATGGTCGACGAGCAGTACCACACGCTGATGCATCTGAACGCGAGCGCGGTGACGCGCAGGCGCCGCGGCTGGGCCATGCCGAACAACGCGTTGCCGGACGTGCTGACACTGCGCCGCCAGCGTGCCGCCACCGCTGACGCCGCCGACCCCCGGAAGCGGGCGATCACCACCTTCGCCTTCATGACGGTCGCCGAGATCTCCATCAGCTCGTACCTGGACCTCATCTCCGAGAACGAGGCGATCCAGCCGGTGAACCGGGCCACGGTGCGACTACACAATCGCGACGAGTACTGCCACGCCTCCATCGCCGACGAGATCGCGGGCGTCGTCTACGACACGCTGGGGCCCGACGACCGGCGGCATCTCCTGGACGGGCTCGTCGATGCGATGACCGCCTTCAGCAGCAACGACTACTCGACGTGGCGCACCATCGTCGAGGTCATCGACCTCCACGGCGGCCAGACGATGATCGACGACGCCGAACACGACACAGGCCGTTCTGCTCTGGTGCAGGACTTCGGCGGTATTCACAAACTGTGCAAGCACCTCGGCGTCGCGGGCGAGATGTCGTTCGACTGGACATAGCACCTCACACGTGCGCGCGAGGCTGCGGTCGCCGTTCGGCGCCGGCGAAGAGGCGGCCCAGCGAGAACGACTCCCGCTCGGGATCCCACGCACGGAACGGCACCCACATGAGGAGATAGAACGGCATCGCGGTCGCGGCGACAGCGAACGTCCCGAGGGCCGCCGACAGGCGCTTGCCGTGCAGCGCAAGCGTGCGAGGACCGCGCAGCACGTAACGCCAGTAACTACCCACCGGAGACAGATACCGACGACCGGAGATGCTCGCTTCCATCCCCGGCACCATCGCACAGGACAATCCCTCGCTCTGCAGGGTCAACGACAGATCCGTGTCCTCGTGGACGTCCTCGCCGTCGTGTAACGCGGACTTGATGTCCTCCCACGCCGTCTTGAGAATCGCCATGTTCGAACCGAAAAGTCCGGGCGCGGCGATCGACTCACCCCGCTCGAGTTTCGCCTCATTCTTCGCATTCATCTTTCGCTGCAAGGACGCGAACAGCCCCTGAAACGGAAGGTCATAGCAGGTGCAGGTACCGGTCGCCGCGGCATATCTGTCGCTGTGCCGGGAAAAGAACGATTTGATATTCGCGGCCCAATTCTCATTTATTTTCGTGTCGACATCAATTCTCGCTACGATATCTCCCGTCGCGGAATTCATTCCCGTGCTACGCGCAGGCGCACAACCCTGTGCCACTTCCTTGACGAGCCGCACCTTGGGTTCCCGGTGCTGCGCAGCAGCAACTATCGCTGCCGTCGCGTCGGTCGAGTTGTTGTCGACCACGATGACCTCGTCGATGTGATCGATCTGCTCGAATATCCTGTCCAGACACTCCTGGATTGCCGCTTCCTCGTTGTACGCCGGGATAACCACAGAGAGAGTTGAAATCGACATGACTCAGTAATAGCAAAGGTTCCGCATATCCGCGCACCGAGGCCATTAATTGGACAATTGTTCAAAATACTCTAGGTCTATCGCGAAGACCCTCGCCACTTGGAGTTATCGAGTAATTCACACTGCACGGTACCGAAGGCGGGTTATGCGCCGATTCAGTGAACTCGAGGTATTTACCGAGGCGGAAATACCACCGGGGTCGGCTCCGGCCCGTCCTGGCGGCGGAAGAGACGAGCTCTCCCACCGCCCGGACGATGCCTCAGCGTCCGGCTCGCGACCGCGCCTGTGCCACCAAGCCGGTCAGTGCCGCTACCCAGCACTGCCCGAAGTCGTCCACCTCGGAGGCCGTCAGAATTCCCGGGGGGAACGACATGAACGCCGTCAACTGCCGACCATCCGCGGTATCGGTGATCACCGATTGGATGTCGAGCACCGCCTGGGCCGGCATCTCACTGTTCACCTGTCCACCCGTCACCGAGGTCTCGAAATCGGGCAGCCAGTCCAGGCCCTGCGCCGCCTCGGGAATTTCCGCAGCATTGACGCGGCCGATGTAGTTGAACACGATCTGCGGTTCCGGCCAATTGCTCATGACCGCGGCGGTCTCCGGGTTCAGGTAACGCAGCAACCCGTAGCCGATGCCCTTGTCAGGTACCGCACCGAGCTGATTCCGTACCGCCTGTACCGCGGCTGCCGCACTCGGGCCACCCTCGATCGCCTCACCGATATCGACCCCTGCGAGATCGAGTCGAGCCGGATACATCGTGGTGAACCAGCCGACCGTACGGGACAAATCTGCACCGGGAACCACTGATTCTTCGCGACCGTGGCCCTCGAGAGTGACTACCGCCGACGGCTCGTCGATCCCACGGCCCTGCCGCCAGGCGGCCACCGCGAGTGCGAGGGCCGCGGCGAGCACGTCACCGATTTCCGCGTCGAGTGCGCCGGGAGCCGTCCCGAGCAAGGCCTCGGTGACCGGGGCCGGCACATCGACCCGGGTGCGCTCGAGAGTGCTGATGACGTCGGACCGAAGATCCAGTTCCCGCGACCCCAGCAGGGGGTCCGGGCCGGTGAGCATCCGCTCCCACACGGCCAGTTCGGCCACCCGCTCCGGACTCACGGCTGCCTCGAGGAGGCCGTCGGTCCACCGCCGCAGTGACGTTCCCACCGGCTCCAGCGACGGCGTCTGCCCCGCTGCGATCTGGGCACCGGCCGTTGCGAGGTCCGGGACCAGGATGCGCCACGAGACCGAGTCGATCACGAGGTGATGGGGCACCACCAGCAGTCGGCCCGCCCGGCTCGAATCGGCCGGGTCGAACCACACGAACTGGAGCATCGAACCTGTTCGGGGGTCGAGCCGGTCGAGCGCCTGCGCGAAGGCGGCACTCGCCACCTCGTCGAACTCCGGGGAACCGGGCTCGGCGGTGACGGCGACACGCTCCACGGCACCGTCGAGGTCGACACTGCCGGCGGGTGCGATCTCGAGGGCAGGCTCCGGCGACTCCGACACCAGCGTGGCACGGAGAGCGTCGTGCTTGTCCACCACCGCAGAGAGTGTCGCGATCAGCTGGTCACGTCCGATGCCGGCAGGAAGCGTCACCATCAGCGGCATCACGAAGCGGTCGAAATTCCCACCGCGCTCGACCATCTTCCGGGCGACCGGAGTGAGCGGCACCGTGCCGACACCGCCGCCCTCGTATTCCTGCAACGCAGCTGCCGCGGACTCGCCCGAATCGGCGACCGCCGCCAGCTCGGCGACGGTGCGCCGCTCGAACACGTCGCGTGCGGTGAAGTGGATCCCGGCCGACCGTGCCCGCGCCACCAGCTGAATGGAGACGATGCTGTCGCCACCGAGCTCGAAGAACGAGTCGTCGACACCCACGCGGTCCCGCCCGAGCAGTTCCGCGAAGATCGACGCCAGCGCCCGTTCGCTGTCGGTGCGCGGCGCCCGGAACTGGGCCGCCGAGGCGAAGTCGGGCACCGGTAGGGCACGCCGGTCGAGCTTGCCGCTGGTACCCAGTGGCAGTTCGGCCAGAACCATCACGGCGTCCGGCAGCATGTAGTCGGGCAACAATTCTGCGACGAACCCCGTGAGCGCAGCCGTGTCGACAGCCGAACCCGGCTTCGGGACGACGTACGCCACGAGCCGTGCGCCGACCTCACTGTCCCGCACGATCACAGCCGCCTGCGCCACGGTGGTGTGGCGCACGAAGGCCTCCTCCACCTCACCGAGTTCGATACGCAGGCCGCGGACCTTCACCTGGAAGTCGGTACGGCCGACGAACTCGAGTTCACCACTCTCGTTCCACCGCACGAGGTCACCGGTGCGGTACATCCGTGCGCCGTCGACGCCGAAGGGGTCGGCGACGAATCGTTCGGCGCTCAGTGCAGCGCTGTTGATGTATCCGCGCGCCAGCTGGGCCCCGTCGAGGTACAGCTCACCGGGCACACCGATCGGCGACGGCGTCAAGTGCGCGTCGAGCACGTAGGCCCGGGTGTTCCAGACCGGGCCACCGATCGGCGCGATGGTCCCGGTGCGCGAACGGTCCACGACCTGAGCCGCCGAGTTGATTGTGACCTCGGTCGGTCCGTACAGGTTGACCAGCTCGGCGGAACCAATCCGTGCGAGCCGATCCGCCGCCGACTGCGGAAGTGGTTCACCGCCGGCGAAGACCAGCCGCAGCGAACCGCACAGGTCGGCCGTGGCCGCGTCGAGGAACATCGTCAGGACCGACGGAACGAACTGGACCACGGTCACCGACTCCGCGCCCACCGTCTTCGCCATGTACTCGGGGTCGCGGTGACCGTCCGGGGAAGCGACGACGAGGGTGCCGCCGACCACTAACGGCAAGAACAGCTCCCACACCGAGGCGTCGAACGTGAAGGGTGTTTTCTGCAGGACCACGTCCTCGGCACCGATGCCGTACTCGTCCCGCATCCACTCGAGCTGGTTGGCCAGCGCCGAATGCGGAATCGCCACACCCTTGGGGCGTCCCGTCGAACCGGACGTGTACAGCGCGTACGCCAGGTTCTCCGGGTGGAGTTCACCGAGCCGCTCGGCATCCTCGACTGCAGTGTCGGCGTAGCCGGAGAGGTCGAAGTCCTCCACCAGATACACGGGCACGTCGACGTCGAGATTGGCGATGTCGTCGGCAACGCTCAGCACACACGTCGGGGCAGCGCTGTCCACCACGTAGGTGGTCCGGTCGGCCGGATGCTCCGGGTCGATCGGCACGTATGCACCACCCGCCGCGTGCACGGCGTACAGGCTGATCACCATGTCGAGGGAGCGTCGCATCGCGATGCCGACCACCGAGTCCGGTCCCACGCCCAGCGCGATCAGGTGACGGGCCAGCCGGTTCACCCGCGCGTCGAACTGCGCGTAGCTCAGTCGATCCTGCCCGGCGACCACGGCGGTCGCATCCGGGGTGCGCGCGACCTGAGCACGGAGCATCGAGGTCACGGACTGGGCGGAGACGCCGTGCGCGGTGTCGTTCCACCGGGACAGGACGAGGTCGCGTTCCTCCACCGCCAGCAGGTCGAGATCGCCGACCAGCGTGGCACCGCCGGCAGCGATGGTGTGCAGGATGCGGTCCAGGCGTGCCCCGATCCGCTCGACAGTGTCTGCCCCGAACACGTCCGGGAGGTACTTCAGTACCAGCTGGACCTCGGCGTCCGACTGCGCCAGGAGGCTCAGCGGGTAATGCGAGGCGTCGCTGATCTGCGCACCGGTGACCCGCAACCCGTCGATGTCGCTGGACTCGGTGAGACCGGCCCGATCGATCGGGTACGACTCGAACACCGTCAACGTGTCGAACAGTCCGCCGATTCCGGCGATCTGCTGGATCTCGGGCAGCCCGATGTGGTGATGCTCGAGCAGGGCCGACTGTTCGGCCTGGAGACGCTCGAGAAGCCCGAGGAGCGACTCGCGGGGATCGATGCGCACGCGGATCGGGATCGTGTTGATGAACAGGCCCACCATCGATTCGATGCCGTTGACCTCCGGCGGACGACCCGACACCGTGGCACCGAAGACGACGTCTTCGGACGCCGTCATCCGGGACAGGAGCAGACCCCACGCTGCCTGGACGATGGTGTTCATCGTCAGGCCACGATCCCGGGCGACGCGCGCCAGGTTCTCGCTGACCGCCGGACCGAGGCGTACCGCGAACTCGGCGGGCTCGGGGCGTACCGGACCGCTGGGTGCGGGGGCGAGCACGGTGGGACCGTCCAGCCCGGCAAGTGCGTGCGCCCAGGCCGTGTGTGAGGCGTGCGTGTCACGCGCGGACTGCCAGCTGAGGAAGTCGCGGTAGCCACGTACCCGCGGCAACACCGAGCTGTCTCCCCGGGTGGCGTACAACACCAACAAGTCCTTCATCAGCAACGGCATCGACCATCCGTCGAGCAGGATGTGGTGGTTGCTGATGGAGAAGCTGCAGGTATCCGGCCCCGTGCGAATCAGCAGGAATCGCATCAACGGGGGCCGCGCCATGTCGAAGCGAGCCGAGCGGTGCTCACCCAGAAGGGTGCTCATCCGTTCTTCACGTGCCGCCTCGGACAGTCCGGACAGGTCGATTTCTTCCCAGGGCAGTTCCACGGAATCGACGACCACCTGCACCGCTTCCCCGGCATCGTCGGTGACGAAGGCGGTACGCAGGTTCGCGTGACGCGCGATGAGCGCCTCGGCGGCAGCCCGCAATCGGGCGGCATCGACGGTGCCTGCGAGGCCGAGCACCACCTGTGCGGTGTACACGTCGACGGCGTCCTCGGCGAGCACCGAGTGGAAGAACATGCCGGACTGCAGCGGTGCCAGCGGCCACACGTCGGAGGCCTCCGGGTAGCGCTGTTCCAGGATCTCGAGATCGTGCTGGGTCACGGTGACGAGCGGGACGTCCGACGGGGTCAGGCCGCCGCCCTCGGGCCGTGACGCGTGCTCTGCCAACGCAGCCGCCGCCGCGTGCCAGAGTTCGGCCAGCTCCCAGACGTCGGATTCGTCGAGGATCTCCTCGGCGAACGCGATCTTCGCCTCGAGTTGGGGACCCGATGCCGATTCGGAGGTGACGGCGTTGATGCTGAGCACAGCAGGCGCGACCATCTCGTCGTCCATTGCGCCGCCGAACTCGCCCGAGTCGCTGTCGGGGACCCAGCCGAGGTCCCGGATTTCCTCCGGGAGGTCGACCGAACCCGCGCGACCGAGATAGTTGAAGCCGATCTGCGGCGTCGGCAGCGCTGCCAGCGCCGGGGCGGTCTCCTCGTTCAGGTAGCGCAGCAAGCCGAAGCCCATGCCGCGGTCCGGGACCGCCAGCAGCTGTTCCTTGACGGCCTTCAGCGCCGCACCCGCAGACCGTCCGCCGTCGAACGCCTCGGCCAGGTCGGCACGTGAGACATCGAGGCGCACGGGGAACAGGCTGGTGAACCAGCCCACGGTCCGCGACAGGTCGGCACCCGGGACAACGGATTCTTCACGGCCGTGGCCCTCGAGATTGATGAGCACCGACTGGTCGCCCGGGGCGTCGTCGACTCCGGTCTTGTTCCTGCGCCACTGCGCGACAGCGAGCGCGAGCGCCGCGAGAAGGCCGTCGTTGACGCCGCCGTTCACGGACTGCGGGATCGAGGTCAGCAACGCCTGCGTCACCGGTGTGGAGAAGGTCATGCTCAGACTGTGCGTCCGGGCGATCACATCCCGCTCCGGGTCGAAGGCCCGCTTGCCCAGCAGCGGATCGGTGCCGTCGAGCATGGTCCGCCAGAAGTCGAGTTCGGCCACGCGGTGCGGAGACTTCGCTTCCTCCACCAACCCGTGCGCCCACGCCCGCACCGACGAGCCGACCGGCTCGAGCCGCGGCTTCTCGCCCCGCGCGACCTGTGATCCCGCGGTGGCGAAGTCGGGCAACAACACTCGCCACGACACACCGTCGACGACGAGGTGGTGCGCCAGCACCAGCAGTCGTCCGCTCTGTCCGGGCAGCGACTCGGCGGGAGCGAACCAGACGAATTCCGTCATCCGCCCCGATGCGGGATCGAGTCGGCTCGCGGCGCGGTCGAGTGCCGCACGCCCCAGCCGCTCGAATGCCTCGGTCCCCGGCTTGTCGGTGAACTCGACGCGTTCGAACAGCTCATCGGCGCCGAGAGCCTCGCCGACGGGCAGTGTGTCGAACACCCACTCGTTCCCCGAGCGGGTCAACCGGGATCGGAGGATGTCGTGGTGACTCAGGATCGCGTCCACGGTCTCCACCAGCTGCTCCCGGGTCACGCCTGCGGGCGTGGTCAGCAGAACCGCCTGCGAGAACCTGTCGAATCGGCCCGCGCTTTCGGTCAGCCAGTGCGCAATCGGCGTGAGGGGTATCGAACCGACTCCGCCGCCGGGCAGTTCCTCGAGGGTCACCGACTCCACGTCGGTGGCCCAGGCGGCGACGTCGGCGAGTTCGGCAACAGTCTTGCGCTCGAACACGTCTCGCGCCGAGAACAGGACACCGGCGTTCTTGGCCCGCGTGGTCAGCTGGATCGACACGATGCTGTCGCCGCCGAGGGCGAAGAACGAATCGTCGACGCTGACCCTCTCCACACCGAGGACCTGCGCGAAGACGTCGGCGATGGCCTTCTCCATCGGCGTCGACGGCGCGCGGAACTCGGTGGCGACCGATACGAACCGGGGTTCCGGTAGTGCCTTGCGGTCCAACTTTCCTGCGGGTGTCAGCGGCACCGAGTCGATCGGCATGATCGACGAGGGCACCATGTAGCCCGGCAGTGTCTCGGACACGAACGCGGACAACTCGGCGACGTCGATCGACGCGCCCGGGGCAGGCATCACGTAGGAGACGAGGACGGTCTGACCGGTCTGCTCACGATGATGGCCGAGAGTGACCGCGAAGTCCACGCTCGGATGCCTTCCGAGTTCGGCATCGATCTCGCCGAGCTCGATCCGGAATCCGCGGACCTTCACCTGGAAATCGGATCGACCGACGTAGTCGAGGACGAGCTCGCCCTGTCCTTCCGATCCTTCGTCGTCGGCGTAGACCCAGCGGACGACGTCGCCCGTGCGGTACAGCCGCTCCCCCGGACCACCGAACGGGTTGGCGACGAAACGCTCTGCAGTGAGGGCGAATCGGTTGTGGTAGCCGCGTGCCACGCTCGGCCCCGCCACGTAGAGCTCACCCGCGACACCGACCGGGACGGGGCTGAGCCGGGAGTCGAGCACGACCACGTCGACACCGCGCGTCGGACCGCCGATGGTGACGGGCCGATCGGCCCTCATCGGGGCGCTCGACGTGCTCCAGATCGTCGCTTCGGAGGGGCCGTACAGGTTGTACATGCGCCGGCCGGGCGCCCACCGCTGCATCAGCTCGGGCGGGCAGGCCTCACCGGCCACCGACAGAACCTCGATGCCGCCCAGGCCGGCGGGATCCACCGTCGTCAGCGCCGCCGGGGTGATGAAGGCGTGGCTGACCTCCTGCTCCCTGAGCAGTCGGGCCAGTTCCTCGCCGCCGTACACGACCCCGGAGGCGATGACCATCGTCGACGAGGCGGCAACGGCCAGAAGCAATTCGAACACGGACGCGTCGAAGCTCGGCGACGCGAAGTGCAGGACCCTCGACTGCGGCGTGAGCCCCAGCCGTTCGACCTGTTCCCGCGTGACGTTCGCCAGCCCGGTGTGGGTGACGACGACGCCCTTCGGCAGACCGGTCGAGCCCGAGGTGTAGATGACATATGCGGCGTCGTCCACCCGCGTGGGACGGATTCGGGTGTCGTCGGTGACGGCCTCGGACGAGACGTGGGCGCATGCACTGTCCATGTCTTCGTCGCCCAGGACGAGCCACCGCACCGTGTCCGGCAGGTCGGTGCTGTGCGCCGCCGTGGTCAGGCCGATCTCCACGCGGGAATCGGTGACCATGTGCAGAATGCGGTCGTACGGGTAGCTCGGGTCGACGGGCACGAAGGCGGCACCCGTCTTCGCGACCGCCCAGATCGAGAGGATCGACTCCACCGATCGGGTGAGTGCAAGAGCCACGAAATCGTCCGAACCGATTCCGCGGCCGATCAGTACCCGGGCCAGACGGTTCGAGCGCTCGTCGAGTTCGCGGTATGTGACCTGCTGGTTCCCGCACACGACCGCCACAGCCTCGGGGTTCGCCTCCGCCGCGGCGGCGAGGATACGGGCCAACGTCTGCGGCGGAACCGATGCTGCACCGCGCACGGGCGCGAGGACCCGCTGCTCGTCGTTGTTCAGGACCTCGATGTCACCGATGACCACCGAGGCGTCGCGAGTGATCGCCTCGAGGATGAGGCGGAACCGGAACGCGAACGCGGCGATGGTGCGTTCGTCGAACAGGTCGGTGGCGTAGGTGAACACCGCGCGCATAGGCGCGGAGCCGCCGGTGCCCGCGGGCTCTCCGGCGGCGTCCGCGAGGGTCAGCTGGAGATCGAACTTGGCCGCGCTGACTCCCCCGTCGAGACCCTCGACGGTCAACCCCGGAAGTTCGAGGTGGGCCTGCTCGACGTTCTGGAAGGCCAGCGCAACCTGGAACAGCGGCGAGAAGGCGGTCGACCGCTCCGGCTGCAGAATCTCCACCAGACGCTCGAACGGCACATCGGTGTGCGTGAACGCGCCGAGGTCGTGCTGGCGGACCTGCGCGAGCAGATCGGCGAATCGGTCGTCGACATCCACCTGCGAGCGCAGCACCAGGGTATTGACGAACATGCCGACGAGGTCGTCGAGAGCTGCCTCACCGCGTCCTTCTATCGCGGTGCCGATGGCGATGTCCTGCGTTGTGCTGAGCCGGGCCAACAGGACTGACAACGCGGCGTGCGCCACCATGAACAGCGACGCATTGTGCTCGCGGGCGAGCACGCCGAGGCGTCGACGGAGTTCCGCATCGATCTCGAATTCGAAGTTGGCGCCTCGCATCGACTGGGCCGGGGGCCGAGGTCGGTCCGTCGGCAGCGGCAGCACGTCCGGCAACCCGGCCAGGGTCTCGCGCCAGTAGTCGATTTGCTTCGCGGCCAACGAGTCCGGGGCGTTCTCGTCGCCGAGCAGTTCATGCTGCCACAACGCGAAATCGGCGTACTGGACGTCGAGCGGGGCCCAGTTGGGTTCGGATCCGGCGGCCCGGGCGCTGTAGGCGACCACGACGTCACGCGCCAGCGGCGCCGTCGAGGCACCGTCCGCGGAGATGTGGTGGACGACGATCACCAGCACGTGATGCTCGGAGTCGAGCCGCAGGAGGCGGGCCCGGACGGGTACTGCCTTCGCGACATCGAATCCGGCGGTGACGAGGGCGATCACGTGGTTCCGCAGACCGTCCTCGTCGGCGACGCTCTCGACTTCGAGTTCCGTGAACGCCTCGGCGCGGGACACGACGACCTGCCCGGGACCCTCTCCCGTGTCCGGGTAGCGGGTGCGCAGGGTCTCGTGCCGTTCGACGACGTCCCCGAGGGCCTGTTCGAGCGCCCGGACGTCGAGTTCGCCGGTCAACCGAATGGCGAGCGGGATGTTGTAGGCCGCCGATGCGGTGTCGAACTGGTTGATGAACCACATCCGAGACTGCGCCGGGGACAACGGGATCCGCGCCGGACGCGGTTGCGGGACCAGCGCAGGCCGGCCGACCCCCGTCGAATCGGATTGCTCGACCCGTGCGGACAGGGCGATCACGCTGGGCGCCTCGAAAAGCTCACGCACACCGATCGAGGAATCGAGTGCGGCGTTCACCCGGGCCACCACACGGGTGGCCACGAGCGAGTTGCCACCCAGGTCGAAGAAGCTGGAATCGACACTGACACGCTCGTGGCCGAGCACGTCCGCGAACACTCCCGCGACGATCTCCTCGACCGGGGTCCGCGGCGCCTTGTACTGGTCCGAAACCCCCGCGAACTCGGGCTCGGGCAGCGCCTTGCGGTCGATCTTGCCGTTGATGTTGAGGGGCAACCGGGCGAGCGTCACGAGTGCCGCCGGAACCATGTATCCCGGCACCGAGCGGCCGACGGATCCGAGCACGTCCGCGATGTCGAGTGCATCTCCGGACTCCGGCACGACGTAACCGACCAGCCGGTCACCGGTGTGGCGATCGCTGTGCACGACGACGACTGCCTGAGCCACCGCGGGGTGCGCGAGAAGCGCGCGCTCGATCTCGCCGAGCTCGATGCGGAATCCACGGACCTTCACCTGGAAGTCGGAGCGGCCCACATAGTCGAGGTTGCCGTCCCTATTCCACCGCACCAGGTCACCGGTCCGGTACATCCGGGCACCCGAAGGCCCGAAGGGGTTGGCCACGAACCGTTCCGCGGTGAGGTCGTGGCGGCCGAAGTAGCCGCGCGCCAGCTGGTCACCCGCCAGATAGAGCTCACCTGTCACGCCGGCAGGCACGGGGTGCAGCCGGGTGTCGAGAACGTACGTCTGCGTGTTCCACTCGGGCCGCCCGATCGGGACGGAACCGCCCCGTTCGACGCCGCACCGGTAGTGCGTGACGCTGACCGCCGCCTCGGTCGGGCCGTACAGGTTGAAGATTTCGGCACCGCTGACGTCCCGCAGGCGCTGCACGGTGTCGGCCGGAAGAGCCTCACCGATGCAGAGAACCCGTCGCAACGACGCGAGCTGGGCAGACTCCGCCACCGAGACGAAAGCCGCGAGCAGCGACGGAACGAAGTGCACGTTCGTGACTTGCTGCTCGGCAACGAGTCCGGCGAGGTACGACGGATCTCGGTGACCGTCCGGCTTGGCGACGACGAGCCGTGCCCCCGAGGTCAGCGCCCACCAGAACTCCCACACGGAGAGGTCGAAGGTGGCCGCTGTCTTCAGCAGCACCGCATCGTCGGCGGTCAGGGGGTACTCGTCCTGCTTCCATCGCAATTGGTTCGCGATGGCACCGTGCGTGATGGTCACGCCCTTGGGCCGGCCGGTCGAGCCGGACGTGTAGATCACATAGGCCGCATGGGTCGACCGCAACGGTGCCCGGCGATCGGCATCGGTGATCGCCGTGTCCGCCGCCCCGGTGAGGTCGAGCTCGTCGAGGACGACGACATCGACACCCGTCGGCAGCGACGCGACGACGCTCCGGAGGGTCAGCACACACACGGGTTGCGCGCTGCCGAGCACGTACGCCGTCCGCTCGACGGGATGATCCGGATCGATCGGCAGGTACACGCCGCCGGCCTGCGCAATGGCATACATCCCGACCAGCAGTTCCACCGACCGCGGAAGGGCAAGGCCCACGACGGTTTCCGGTCCCACACCCAGATCGATGAGGTGGCGAGCGAGCCGGTAGACCCGTGCAGCGAATTCGCCATAGGTCAGCGACTCGTCCTCGAACACGACCGCGGTGGCGTCCGGATCCCTAACGGCCGCGGCGGTGAACATATCGGCGAGTGTCGTCTCGGGCAGTGCCCGTGCCGTGTCGTTGAACCCCGACACCACCTGGGCGCGCTCGTCGTCCCCGATCAACGGCAGATCACCGACAGCGACCTGCGGTGACGCGACGGCAGCCGAGAGCACCCGCACGAACCGATCCGCGAAGCTCTGCACGGTTACCGCGTCGAACAGGTCGGTGGCGTAGGTGAACACACCGGACATCTCCTCGCCCTCGGGGCTGTCCCCGAGGATGAGGTGCAGGTCGAACTGAGCTGTGTCGCCTTCCATGTCGAGCGGTGCGACGGTCAGGTCGGGTAGCTGCAGGTCGGACTTTGTCGTGTTCTGGAACGAGTAGCCCACCTGGAAGATCGGGTGATGGGCCATCGAACGTGCCGGATTGAGCACCTCGACCAGCCGCTCGAACGGCACGTCGGCGTGCGAGAACGCCTCGAGGTCCGCTTCACGTGCACGGTCGAGGATCTCGTCGAAACTCTGCCCGTCGTCCACCTGCACGCGCAGGGCGAGGGTGTTGACGAACATGCCGACGACGTCGTCGAGTTCACGCTCACCGCGGCCGGCGATCGGCGTTCCGACCGAGATGTCGTCGGTGCCCGACAGCCTGCTCAGGAGCACCGCGAATGCCGCGTGGACGGCCATGAACACACTGGCGTTGTGCCCTCGGGCGAGCGCCGCCAGGCCTCGGTGCAGCGCCGCGTCGATCGTGAAATCGACCCTCGCTCCGCGCAGCGACTGCACGGGCGGACGCGGGCGGTCGAGCGGAAGCTCGAGAAGGTCCGGCACACCGGCCAGCGCCTTCTTCCAGAAGTCGAGCTGTGCCGAGATGAGACTCTGCGGATCGTCTTCGCTGCCCAACAGTTCGCGCTGCCAGATCGCATAGTCGGCGTACTGCACGGGAAGCGGACCGAAGCCCGGCTCCCGTCCCGCTGCACGGGACGCGTACGCCACCATGACGTCGCGCACGAACGGTGCCGTCGACTCGCCGTCGGTGGACACGTGGTGCACGATGAGCGCGAGCACGTAGTCCTGAGGGGCAGTCTCGAACAACCGCATCCGGATCGGGGGAACGTCGGCGGTCACATCGAATCCCGCGGTGGCCATCTCCACCAGGCGGGAGCGTAGTTCGTCGCCCGTCACGGCAACCGGCGCGAGATCGACCGGTACCTGCTCGGCGGGGAGGATGACCTGATGGGGTCCGTCCGCGGAATCCGGGTAAGTGGTCCGCAGTGATTCGTGCCGTTCGAGCACGTCGAACACCGCGGCCCGCAGCGCCTCCACGTCGAGGGCGCCCGTCAACCGGACCGCCAACGGGATGTTGTAGGCCGCCGACTCGGGATCGAAGCGGTTGATGAACCACATTCGCGACTGCGCGAGGGAGAGGGGAATGTGATCCGGCCGCTTCCGTGGCCCGAGCACGGGTCGAACCTCGTCGCTGGTGGCAGTGGCCGAGATGCGGACGGCGAGCGAGGCCACGGTCGGCGCCTCGAACAACTCCCGGACACCCACCCGGAGCCCGAATGCCTGCCCCACCCGGGACACGACGCGAGTGGCGCTGAGCGAGTTGCCGCCGAGGTCGAAGAAACTGTCGTCCACGCTCACCGCGGACAGACCGAGGACCTCGCAGAAGATCGTGGCGACGGTCTCCTCGGCCGGTGTCGACGGTGCGCGGAACTCTGCACTCGAGGAGACGAACTCCGGCTCGGGCAGGCGCGCGCGGTCCAGCTTGCCGATTCCGGTCAACGGGATCTCGTCGAGCAGGATCACCACCGACGGCACCATGTACGGCGGAAGGGTCTCGCCGACAACCGTCTTCAGCGATTCCGGATCCACCGTCGCACCATCGACCGGCAGGACGTAGGACACGAGGGTCGTCAGGCCCGCGGGGTTCTCACGGCCCACGGTCACGGCGAACTCGATGTCCGGCTGGGCCGCCAGTGCGGCGTCGATCTCACCGAGCTCGACGCGGAACCCACGAACCTTCACCTGGAAGTCGGACCGGCCGACGTACTCCACGCGGTGGTCGTCCGCCCACCGCACCACGTCTCCGGTGCGGTACATGCGCGAGCCGGGCTCGCCGAACGGGTTGGCCACGAAACGCTCCGACGTGACCGCCGGACGGTTGTGGTATCCGCGCGTTACTGACGGTCCACAGATGTAGAGCTCGCCGGGAACGCCTTCGGGCACCGGGCGCAGGCGGGAGTCGAGGATGAGTGATTCGACACCGCGCAGCGGCTTACCGATCGTCACCCGTTCCCCGGCCACCATCGGTTCGGTGATCGTGACGATCACCGTGGTCTCGGTCGGCCCGTAAGCGTTACGCATCTCGCGGCCGGGCGCCCATCGGGCAACCAGTTCCGGTGTGCACGTGTCGCCGCCGACCACGACGGACCGCACGGAGTCGAGTCCCTCGGGATCGACGGTCATCAGTGCGGTCGGCGTCATGACGACGTTGTTGACCTGCTCACGGCGGATCAGGTCGGCGAGCTCGTCGCCGCCGTACACGTCCGCGGGTGAAATCACCAAAGTGGCGCCGGCACTGAACGCGGCGAGCATCTCACCGACCGAGGTGTCGAAGCTCGGCGACGCCACGTGCAGGAAACGCGAACTCGGCGACACGACGTAGTGCTCACGAACCTCGCTGGTGAGGTTCGTCAGACCGCGGTGGGTGACCACGACGCCCTTCGGTTTGCCCGTCGAGCCGGACGTGTAGATCAGGTACGCCGGGTGATCGACGGTCAGCTGACGGCGACGATCGGCGTCGCATACCGGAGCCGCCGACACCGTACGCGTCTGGTCGGCGAACTCGGGAGCATCGAGGACCATCCAGGACACCGTGTCCGGCAGGTCGTCTCGATGACGATCGACCGTGAGACCCAGGACAGCACCCGAATCGGACAGCATCTCGTTGATGCGCTCGAACGGAAGCTTCGGGTCGACGGGCAGGTAGGCGCCACCCGCCTTCGCGATCGACCAAATTCCCAGGATCGATTCCACGGAACGGGTGATGGCGAGCGCCACGTAGTTCTCCGGCCCCACTCCCCGATCGATCAGCACGCGCGCCAGCCGGTTCGACTGCTCGTCGAGTTCGCGGTAGGTGAGCTCACGGCCATCGAAGGACAACGCAACCGAATCCGGTGCGAGGTCCACGCCCGAACGCAGCAGCTCGGGCAGTGTCCGCGGTTCGAGTGACCGGGGACCGCGCACAGGTGCGATGGCAGCCTTCTCGGCCGCGTCGAGAATTTCGATGTCGCCGAGAATCACGTCCGGCTCGGTCGCCACCGCTCCGAGAATCCGGACGAACCGATCGGCGAACCTCTGCACCGTCCGCTCGTCGAACAGATCGGTCGCGTAGTTGAACGACGCGACGATGCCTGCCGCTCCCCCGTCGACGTAACGCTCACCCACACTGAGCTGGAGATCGAATTTCGCGACATCCAGCGGGGTCTCCAGGACCGAGACCTCGAGGCCGGGGAACTCGAGAGTCGAGCTACCGGTGTTGTTGAACGCCAGGGCAACCTGGAAGAGCGGTTGGTGGGCGGTGGAACGGGGGACGTTCAGCACGTCGACGAGCCGCTCGAACGGAATGTCTCCGTGTGCGAATGCCTCGAGGTCGGTCTCCCGAACCTGCGCCAGCAGCTCCAGGAACCGCAACTCCGAATTCACCGAACTACGCAGGACGAGGGTATTGACGAACATGCCGACCATCTCGTCGATCTCACGCACGCCGCGGCCCGCCACAGGCGTGCCGATGGCGAGATCGGTATTCGAGCTGAGCCGCTCGAGCAGTACGGCGAACGCGGCATGCACGACCATGAACATGCTCGCGTTGTGCCGGCGGGCGAGCGCCGCCAGTGCGCGATGCGTGTCCGGGTCGATGTCGAAGTCGAGCGTCGCCCCGCGCAGCGACTGCACGGGCGGACGCGGGCGGTCGGTGGGAAGTTCGAGCGACTCGGGAAGGTCGGCAAGTGCGTGACGCCAGTAGTCGACCTGGCGCGACGCGATCGACTCCGGGTCGGATTCGTCGCCGAGCACCTCACGCTGCCACAGCGCGAAATCCGCGTACTGCACGGGCAGTGGTTCCCAGCCCGGTGCGTCACCGCCGGCGCGGCTCACGTACGCCTGCATCATGTCCCGGAACAGTGGCGCCATCGAGGCGCCGTCCGCGGCAATGTGGTGGACGACGAGCACCAGAACGTGCTCGCCTCCACTCATCTGGAGGAGACGGACCCGGAACGGCACCGAGAGACTGACGTCGAAACCTGTGTTCGCGAGCGCACGCGCTCGCCGATAGGCGTCGGCCTCGTCCGTGGTCGGCTCGACGGCCAACGGCTCCACGGCCTCGGCGGTCGGAAGTATCACCTGATACGGACCATCGGGCGACTCGGGGAACAGGGTGCGCAGCGACTCGTGACGCTCCACCACGTCGGTGAGAGCAGCACCCAGCGCATCGATGTCGAGGTTTCCCCGCAGACGCACCGCCATCGGCAGGTTGTACGCCGCCGACTCGGTGTCGAACTGGTTGATGAACCACATCCGAGACTGCGCCAGTGACAGAGGGATTCGTTCCGGCCGCGGCCCCGCGGTCAACGGCAGGCGCTCGCGGTCGGCGTCGGCCGAGTGCTCGGCAACGGCCGCCACGCCCTCGACCGTCGGGTTTTCGAAGACCGAGCGGACAGTCAATTCCGTGCCGAGAGCCTCTTCGAGACGCGCCACCACCCGGGTGGCACTGAGGGAGTTTCCACCGAGGTCGAAGAACGAATCGGTGGCGCCGGCCCGTTCGATACCGAGAACGTCGGCGAAGACGCCGGCCACGATCTCTTCGAGCGGAGTACGGGGAGCGACGTACTCGTGGTCGTCGGAGTCGAAGTGCGGTTCGGGCAGCCGCTTACGATCCACTTTGCCGTTGTTGTTCAGCGGCATGGATTCGAGGACTACGAGGACGTCGGGAACCATGTGCGCGGGAAGGGTCTTCGCGAGCGAGGACAAGACTTCCCGCGAATCGATATCCCCGGCAGCCGGCACGGCGTAGGCGACGAGCCGCTGTCCCTGCGGGGTGTCCCGGACGACGACGACTGTCTGAGACACGTCGGGGTGCGCCAGCAGAGCGAACTCGATCTCGCCGAGTTCGATGCGCAGGCCGCGGATCTTGACTTGGAAGTCGGTCCTGCCCAGGAAGTCGTAGTTCTTGTCGCTTCGGCGCCGCACCAGGTCGCCGGTGCGGTACATCCTGGTGCCGGGAGCGCCGAACGGGTCCGCGATGAACCGCGTGGAGGTGATCCCGAACATGTTGCCGTAGCCGCGGCCGACCGCGATACCACCGACATAGAGCTCACCCGTCATACCGTCGGGAACCCGGCGAAGCCGGCCGTCCAGAACATACAGCGCCACGTTGTCGAGCGCGGGGCCGATGGGAAGCCGCAATTGATCGGACACCGCATCTTCGGGCGTGATGACGTAGGACGTGACGATGTCGGACGCTTCGGTAGGCCCGTAGCTGTTGTGGCAGCGGACTCCTCGGTCGAGGAACTTCTTGAGCGGCGCAGCCTTGACCGCCTCACCGCCGAGCGCGATGATGCGGACGCTACGAAGTTCCTCGTTCTGCTCGAGCTCTGCGACGATCTCGAAGGCGCCGGGCGCCATGTTGACCACCGTCAACTCGTTCTCGTCGATCTGACGGAGAATCGACTGGGGTTCGAATCCCTCGACCGCAAGGTGGATCGCTCCACCCGATGACAGCGTTCCCCACACCGTCTTCTGCGTCAGGTCGAATCCGGGTGCCGAGGAAACCAGGACGCCGTCGCCCTGCTCGAGCGCGAGTTGGCCGCGGAACCACACCATCATGTTGCAGAATCCGGCCATCGGCACCAGCGCAGGTTTGGGCCTACCGGTCGAACCGGATGTGGAGATGACGTAGGCCAGGCGAGCGCCGGATCCGTCCTCGGTCCAGTGATTGACGGGGTCGGAGTTCTCGTGTGCCGCCAACTCCGACGCCACGGTGGGGTCGTCGAGTACGAGAACGTCGGCCTCGACGTCGTCGGCGCCTGCCCACGCCGTCGTGGCGACAACGGCACGAGCACCACAGTCGTGGAGCATGGCGCCGATACGTTCCGCGGGGTAGGCCGGATCGATCGGTGCGTAGGCGGCGCCCGCTTTCCACGTTGCGAGCATGCCGATGATCCACTCGATCGAGCGGGGAACCACCAGGGCAACCACGTCGTCGGGACGGACACCGCGGGACGCCAGCTCACGGGCCAACTGATTGGCCCGGGCGTTCAATTCCCGGCGGGAGAGAGCGTGGCCGTTCCCCTTCAACGCAAGGGCGTCCGGACTTGCCCGGACCTGCTCCGACCAGCACTCCACGAGGTCGACGGGAAGCGCACCGGCGCGGCGATCCGACGCAGAAGTGGCTTCGGCGATCACCCCGGCGAGCATGCCGGCGAACTGATCCGCGAAACCTTCACCGGATGCTCCGTCGAGCAGACCCGGCAGCAAGGTCGACAAGGCCACCGTCACAGCAGCCTCCGGTCCGACACCGACGCTCGCAAGCGTACGCGCCAGCTCACCGGACTTCTCGTGCCATTGCCGGTAGGTCACATCGTTACCGTTGTGAGACAACGCAATACCGTGAGGATTGATCGATGCTGCCGCATCGAGCAACTCCGGCAGCGGCCGCGTCGCGAGCTCTTCCGCAACACTGTGCGACCCGAGCGATTCCACCGCGTCGCTGGAAGTGCCACCGAGTTCGGCATGTTCTGCGGCCGACAGGATGTCGATGTCACCCACGATCACCGAACTGTCCGCCACGACCGCATCGAGGATCGCCAGGAACCGAGACCGGTAGCCCTCGATCGTCGCTTCGTCGAAGATGTCCGTCGCGTAGCTGAACATCGCCTTCGTCGGACCGTCCGCGTCGGCGCCCTGCTCGTCGACGGCGAGGGTGAGATCGAACTTTGCCAGGTTGGCCTCGTTGTCGAGTGCCGTCACCGTCAGACCGGGCAGCTCGAGCTTGGCCGCCTCGTTGTTCTGGAAGGTCAGCGTCACCTGAACGAGCGGTGCGTAGGTGTTCGACCGCGCCGGGGCGAGTGCCTCGACGAGCCTTTCGAAGGGGATGTCGGTGTTTCCGAAAGCACCCAGATCCGTGTTGCGCACGCTGTCGAGCACATCGGCGAAGGTCGCCGACTGAGAGACCTCTGTCCGCAGCACCAGCGTGTTCACGAACATGCCGACCAGATCGTCCAGGGCGGCGTCGCCGCGGCCGGCGACGGGCGTACCGACCACGATGTCCTCGGTACCGCTCATTCGCGCCAGCAGTACGGCGAACGCCGCGTGTACCACCATGAACACGGAGGCCTGGTGCGCCTGCGCGACGTCCGCGAGGGCCGCTTTCAGGTCAGGACCGAACTCGAACTCGACTCGCGCAGACTGCGGAACCCGGTTGGGCGTGCGCTGGCGATCGAGAGGTAGCTCGAGAAGCTCGGGCGCATCGGCGAGCGTGCTCACCCAGTAGTCCAGCTGCCGGGCAGCCGGCGACGCCGGATCTTCCTCCGAACCGAGCACCTCCCGCTGCCACAGGGCGAAGTCGGCGAACTGCACCGCGAGGGGCGCCCATGCCGGAGCGGAGCCCTCGACCCGCGCGCTGTACGCCGTGAACAGGTCACGCGCCAGTGGCGCGATCGAGCCGCCGTCCGCGGAAATGTGGTGGATGACGATGAGGAGAACGTGCTCGGTGGAGTCCGCCTCCCCCACCCGGAAGAGCGTTGCGCGGACCGGCACGGACTTGGTGACGTCGAACCCGGTGGTGGCGACGGTCAACAGACGATCGCGGAGTTCCGACTCGTCGGCGACGTGCGTCACCTCGAGGTTCAGATCCACCTCGGCGGCCGGCCGGATGACCTGGTGCGGCCCGTCAGGGGAACTCGGGAACTGGGTACGGAGAGATTCGTGGCGTTCGAGCACATCGGCGAGAGCGGACTGCAGCGCTGTGACGTCGAGAGCACCCGACAGGCGCAGTGCCATCGGGATGTTGTACGACGGGGAGGACGGATCGTAGCGGTTGGCGAACCACATCCGCTGTTGCGCGAGCGACAGCGGGATGCGGTCGGGACGCGGACGCGGTGCCAGAGCAGGGCGGGCGGCGATGCCGGTGCCACGCGCATCCACCCGCGACGCGAGAGCGCCGACGGTGGGAGCCTCGAAGAGTTCGCGGACACCGATGTCCGTATCGAGGGCCGTGTTGATCCGGGACACGACGCGGGTAGCGATGAGCGAGTTGCCGCCGAGTTCGAAGAAGGCGTCGTCGAGCCCCACTCGCTCGACACCGAGCACTTCGGCGAACACAGCGGCCACCGTCTGCTCGATGTGTGACTGCGGAGCGCGGTATTCGCGTGTGACGGCGAACGTTTCGGGAACCGGCAACGCCCGCCGATCGAGCTTGCCCACAGGGGTCAGGGGCACGGATTCGAGAGCGATGACAGTGGCCGGAACCATGAACGACGGCAGGAACTCACCCGCGAAGTCCATCAGTTCTGCCTGGTCCACGTTTCGTCCCGCCGCGGGCAGCACGTAGGACACCAGGGCGGCGTCGCCGGAAGAGGTGGTCAACGCAGACGTGGTGACGAACTCGACCGACTCGTGTCGCGCGAGGACGGCATCGATTTCACCCAGTTCGATCCGGAAGCCGCGAACCTTCACCTGCTGGTCCGACCTGCCGACGTAGTCGGCCGTCAGCGCACCGTGTTCGTCCCGCTTCCATCGGACGACGTCGCCGGTGCGGTACATCCGGTCGCCGGGTGCGCCGTAGGGGTTGGCGACGAAACGTTCGGCGGTCAGCGGCGTACGCCGGTGGTATCCGCGAGCCAGCCCGAGCCCCGACAGATAGAGCTCACCTGCGATACCCACCGAAACAGGGCGCAGACGATCATCGAGCACGAGGGCACTGGTTCCCCGGATCGGGCCACCGATCGTCACCGGACCGTCAGCGGACATCGGGTCGCTGATGTTGGTCATGATCGTGGTCTCGGTGGGTCCGTAGCCGTTGAACAGTGAACGCCCGGGGGCCCAGCGCGCGGCCAGTTCTGCCGGGACCGCTTCGCCACCGGCCACCACGAACTGGAAGTCGTCGAGACCCGCCGGGTCGACGGACGCGAGGGCGGAGGGCGTGACGAAACCGTGCGTGATCCGGTTCTCGCGGAGGAACTTCGCGAGCTCGGGACCGCCGTACACGTCCGTGGGGGCGATCACCATAGTGGCACCGGCGCCGACCGCGAGCAGCAGCTCGAGCACCGACGCGTCGAAGCTCGGCGAGGCGAAATGCAAGGTCCGCGACGCGGTGGTCACCTGGTAACGCTCACGCTGTTCGGCAGCGAAGTTCGCCAGACCGCGGTGGCTGACGACGACACCCTTGGGCTGCCCGGTGGTGCCGGACGTGTAGATGACGTACGCGCTGTTCGCCGGTGTCACCGATGAACGACGGTCCGCGTCGGTGACCGGAGCCGCCGAGTACTGCGCCCAAGCGGTGTCGGCGTCGTCACCGTCGAGGAGCAGCCAGTCGACGCCGGCCGGCAGCCGGTCGAGCTCGGATGCGACGGAAAGCCCCAGCGTCACACCGGAATCGGTGACCATGTGGGCGATACGCTCGTCTGGGTACTTCGGGTCGATCGGCACGTAGGCGCCGCCACTCTTGGCAACGGCCCAGATGCCCACCATGGAAGCGATCGAGCGGGTGATGCCCAGGGCGACGAACGACTCGGCGCCCACCCCTCGCTCGATCAGTGCCCGCGCGATGCGGTTCGAGCGTGCGTCGAGTTCCCGGTAGGTGATCGATTCGCTGCCCGCGACGACGGCGACACCGTCCGGGTCGGCGGCCACGGCACCCGCGAGCAACTCCACGAGCGTCTGCGGCGCCGCTCCCTCGACGCCCCGGACCGGAGCCAGCTCAGCGGCCTCCCGCGGATCGAGGATGGGGATGTCTCCCACGGCAATGCCGGTGTCGGTCGCGACGGACTCGAGGATTCGCAGGAAGCGATCCACGAAGCCGTGAACCGTGCCTGCGTCGAAAATTTCCGTCGCATACCCGAGCGACCCGGTGATGCCGGTGGCCACTCCCGCGTCGGACCACTGCTCCTGCAGGTCGACGGTGAGGTCGAATTTGCTGAACTCGACGTCGACCGCACCGGGAACGGCTTCCAGTCCCTCGAACTCGAGCGACGGAATTCCGTTGACCTGATGCGTCAGAACCACCTGGAACAGCGGCGTGTAGGCGGTGGACCGGGTCGGCTTCAGGGCGTCGACCAGCTGCTCGAACGGCACGTCCTGGTGGCTGAAAGCTGCAAGATCCTGCTCCCGAACGTGTTCGAGGAGAGCCGTGAACGACGCACCGGGCTCGACCTGCGTGCGCAACACCAGCGTATTGACGAACATTCCGACGAGGTTGTCGAGCGCCTCCTCGCCGCGGCCGGCAATCGCCGCGCCGATGGCAATGTCGGTACCCGCACTCACGCGCGCCAGCAGCACGGACAGCGCCGCATGCAACACCATGAACGAGGAGACATTGTGCTCGCGCGCAAGATCATTCAGCCGGCGGTGCAGGTCGGCATCGATGGTGAAATCGACGGCGGCACCCGTCATCGACCGCACTGCCGGCCTGGGCCGATCGGTCGGCAACTCGAGAACGTCGGGCAGACCCGCCAGAGTCTTCGCCCAGAAGTCGATCTGCTGCGCCGCAAGCGAGTGCGGGTCGTCTTCGGATCCGAGCAGAGCGCGCTGCCAGATCGCGTAGTCGGCGTACTGGATCGGGAGTTCGGGCCACTGCGGCTCCCCTCCCGACACACGCGCGGCGTAGGCCGCCATCACGTCGCGTGCCAACGGCAGTGTCGACGCGCCGTCGGAGGCGATGTGGTGCATCACCACGACCAGAACGTGATCGTCCGCGGCGATGCGGAACAGGCGAGCGCGGATCGGGAGCGTGTCCGTGACGTCGAACCCCTGCGAGCCGAAGTCGAACAGGCGAGCCGTCAGATCCGACTCGGCGACCTCGACCGGATCGAGACCCAGGTCGACGTCCGATGCGGGAAGAATGACCTGGTGTGCGCCGGCATCGGAGTCGGGGAACACGGTTCGCAGGACTTCGTGACGCGCCACGACGTCGGACAGAGCCGACGCCATCGCGGTGACGTCGAGATCACCGCGGAACCGGACCGTCAACGGCACGTTGTATGCGGGCGAGGTCGGGTCGAAGCGGTTGAGGAACCACATGCGCTGCTGCGCCAGCGACAACGGAAGCTGCTCGGGCCGCTGCTGCGCGACCAGGGCGGGTCGGGGCGCCCGATCACCGTCCTGCCGCTCGATGAAGTCGGCGAGTTCGGCGACAGTGGGGACTTCGAAGAGATCTCGCATGCCGACGGTGGCGCCTGTCGCCGCCGACAGACGGGACGCGACGCGTGTGGCGCTCAGCGAATTACCGCCGAGATCGAAGAACGACGCGTCGACGCTCACGCGGTCGACACCGATCACGTCACCGAAGACCGCGGCGACGACCTCCTCCAGCGGGGTGCGGGGTGCGACGAACTCGGCACTATCGGTGGCGAATTCCGGTTCGGGAAGCGCCTTGCGGTCGATCTTGCCGCTCGCGTTGAGCGGCATCTCGTCCACGACGACGAGCGCATCGGGAACCATATGCGACGGCAGAACAGCACGCAGACGCGCGGTCACGTCGTGAGCCGTCACGGAGGCGCCCGCCGCGGCGGTGACATAGCCGACGAGTCGCTGCAGTCCGTGACGCTCGGAGACCACGACGATCGACTGCTTGATGTCGTCCATCGCCGTCAGAGCCGACTCGATCTCGCCGAGTTCGACCCGGAGGCCACGAATCTTGATCTGGAAGTCACTGCGCCCGAGGAAGATCAACTCTCCGTCGGCGCGCTCGCGCACGAGGTCGCCGGTGCGGTACAGACGCGAGCCCGCATCCCCGCGGGGATTCGCGACGAAGCGCGAGGCGGTGACATCGGCCATTCCGCCGTAACCGCGCCCGACCACGACGCCGCCGATGTACAGCTCGCCGGTCACGCCGGCCGGGACGGGACGCAGACGCTTGTCCAGCACGTAGTACTCGGCACCGGGCAGCGGCGACCCGATGGGGATCGGGGTTTCCTCGGCATCCGGAGCCGTCAGGTCGAGCTCGTAGGACGCGGTGACATCCGACGCTTCCGTCGGGCCGTAGGAGTTGACGAGGCGGACGCCTCGTCCGACCAGCTTGGCGTACGCGGCCGGTCGAATCTGCTCACCGCCGAGGACCACGCAGTCGAGCGACGCCATCGTGTCGTCTGCGTCGAGTTCGGCCAGCAATTCGAAGGCGCTGGGCGCCATGTTCACGATGCGGACGTCCGCCATAGCGAGGTGCCGCAGAATGTCGGCGGGGTCGAAGCCCTCGGCCGCCAGATGGACGACGCCGCCGGACATCAACGGAACCCACACGTTCTTCTGCGTCAGGTCGAACAACGGCGAGCTCGCCACGAGAACACCGGTGCCCTCGGCGATGCGCATCTCGTCGCGGTACCAGCGGTAAGTGTTCAGCACACCCGCCATCGGCACCATCGTCGGCTTCGGCCGTCCCGTCGAACCCGATGTCGAGATGACGTAGGCGAGACGTGCTCCCGCCTCGTCGCCCACCCACGGGTCGAACGCGAGATCGCTTCCGTCGCGGGAGTCCAGGGCCCGAACGGTGTCCGGGTCGTCGAGGACCACGGCCGTGTCGAGGACGCGATCGCCCAGCGGCTTCCGTGCGAGTTCGCGCCACGACGACGTGGTGATCGCCGCGCGAGCTCCGCTGGTGTCGATGAGACCCGCGATGCGTTCGAGAGGCCATGCCTGGTCGAGTGGTGAGTAGGCGGCACCGACCTTCCACACCGCGAGCATGCCGACGACCCAGTCGAGTGAACGAGGCAGGATCAGGGCGACGACGTCGTCGTCGCCGATACCCCGCTCGGCGAGCTCGCGGGCCACCTGGTTGGCGCGTCTGTTCAGCTCGGCGCGCGTGGTCGATACTCCCCCGGCGACCACCACGATCGCCTCGGGGTCGCGTTCGACGCTGTCCTGCCACTCCGCGAGGGGCGACTCCAGCCGGGCGGTCGCCGCGTCCGCCGGGGCCGGCTCCACGACGGCAGGTGCGGCCGCGAACTTCTCGAGGTCCACGTCGCCGACAAGCCGGTACGCGTCGGCGATCACCTTGTCCAGGATCGCTCCGAAACCGTCCTGCCCGTCCTGCGACGGCGGGGCCATCATGATGGTCGGAACCAGACCGGACAGAACGACGGACACGATCGCGTCCGGAGCCATTCCCCGATCGGCCAACGGCGCAGACATCAACCGGAGGCGTTCATCGAACTCCCGGTACGTCACCTGCATGCCGTCGTGTGCGACGGCTACGGCGTCGGGCGCGACGTCCACCGCGGCTGCCAGCAGCTGCGGTAGTTCGCGGACCGTCATCGTGCGGGCAGGTCGTGCTTGGCTCAACTTTGCTCTCTCGTGTTCGGTGAGAATGTCGATATCGCCTACGGCGACGAGTGGGTTCTCGACGACGGCCTCGAGGATCCGCACGAACCGCTGCGTGATGCGCTCCACACTCTCCCGCTCGAAGAGGTCGGTGGCGAAAGTGAAGCGGCCGCCGAGGCCGGACGGCCGGCCCTCGTCATCGGCCTTCTCGGACATGGTCAGGGTGAGGTCGTATTTGGCGCCCTCGGCCATGTCCTCGATGACCCGCACGGTGAGTCCGGGCAGTTCGAGCGATTCCAGGCGGTTGTTCTGGAACGCCAACATCACCTGGAAGAGCGGCGAATACGAGGCGGACCGGCGAATCTGCAGCGCTTCCACCAGTTTCTCGAACGGCACGTCGGAATGCCCGAACGCCGCGAGGTCGTTGTCGCGGATCCGTTCGATCAGCGCTGCGAACGAGTCACCCGCGTCGACCCGGGCCCGCAAGACGAGCGTGTTGACGAACATGCCCACCAGATCGTCGAGCATCTGGTCGGTTCGCGCCGCATGGGGCGTGCCGACCGTGATGTCGTCGCTGTTACTCAACCGTGCCAGCAAGGTGGTCAACGCCGCGTGGGTCACCATGAACAGTGACGCTCCGTGGTCTCTGCCGAGCTTCTCGAGCCCGCTGCGCAGTTCGGGCGAGATCACGAAGTCGACGGAATCACCGATCATCGACTGGCGGGCAGGCCGCGCGTGATCCCGAGGGAGGTCGATCAGCTCCGGTACCCCGGCCAGTGCGTTCTCCCAGTAGGAGATCTGCTCGGCCGCGAGGGACTTGCTGTCGGCGGGATCGCCGAGCACCTCGCGCTGCCACAAGGCGAAGTCGGCGTACTGCACCGGCAACGGCTGCCAGAGCGGAGCCGCACCCGCTGTCCGGGCGCTGTAGGCGACCATCACGTCCCGCGCCAACGGAGCCAACGAGGCACCGTCTGCGCAGATGTGGTGGATCACCAGGACGAGAAGGAACTCCGTGTCGCCGGTCGCGAACAGGCGGATACGCAGCGGCGGGGCCGCCGTGACGTCGAACCCTTCGGTGGCGAATGCGGTGAGTACCGAGTGCAGCTCGGACTCGGGCACCGGCACGGGCGTCAGATCGACCGGCACCTGGTCTACGTCGACGACCTGCTGGTACGGCCCGTCGGCGGAGTCGGGGAACACGGTCCGCAGTGACTCGTGCCGCGCGAGGACATCTGCCACCGCCGACGACATCGCCTCGATGTCGAGGCTGCCGGACAACCGGACCGCGAGCGGGATGTTGTATGCCGACGACGTGGTGTCGTACCGGTTCATCAGCCACATGCTCTGCTGGGCCATCGACATCGGAACCCGCTCGGGACGCGGCTGTGCGACCAGCGCCGGCCGGTCGGACCCCGAACCCGCGCCGTCGGTGACCAAGACAGCGAGTCGCTCGACCGTCGGCGCCTCGAAGAGCTCGCGCACACCCAGTCGTGTTCCCGCTGCCGCGTTCACTCGCGCGACCGCCTTGGTGGCGAGGAGTGAGTTACCGCCGAGGTCGAAGAACGACTCGGCCACACTGATTTTCGGCAGTCCGAGTACCTCGGCGAAAACCCCGGCGACCAATTCTTCTGCCGCCGTGCGGGGTTCGACGACCTCACCCTGCAGCGCGTCGAAATCGGGCTCGGGCAGTGCCCGGCGGTCGAGCTTGCCGGCGGTGGTGAGCGGAATTTCGTCGAGCACCAGAACAGCACTGGGCACCATGTGTGCAGGCAGCGTGCCGGAGACGAATCGGGTGATTTCGGCGGCGTCCACCGTGCTCCCGGCCGACGGCAGCACGTAGGACACGAGCGCTGTCGCGCCCGAGGGCATGGTGCGGCCCACCGTGGTCGCGAACTCGAGGGCGGGATGCTGAACCAGGGCAGCGTCGATCTCACCGAGTTCGATCCGGAATCCGCGGACCTTCACCTGGAAGTCACTGCGGCCCACGTACTCGACGCCGTACCCGGCGCGATGTTCGGGGTCGACGACGAACCGGACAACATCACCGGTTCGGTACATCCGAGAGCCGTTCCCGCCGAACGGGTTCGCGACGAATCGCTCGGCCGTGAGGCCGAAGCGGTCGTGGTAGCCGCGAGCGAGTCCAGCTCCGGCGATGTACAGCTCGCCGTCCACACCGACCGGCACGGGACGCAGCTGCCCGTCGAGGACGTACACGGTGACGCCGCAGACCGGCCCGCCGATCTCGATCCGCTTGCCGGGCTCGAGCACGTTACTGACGTTGCTCATCACGGTGGCCTCGGTCGGACCGTAACCGTTGTACATCCGGCGGCCGGGAGCCCAGCGCTCCACCAGTTCCGGGGGGCAGGCCTCTCCGCCCACCACCACGACACCGAGTCGGTCCAGCCCCGACGGTTCGACCGACGCCAATGCTGCCGGCGTGACGAACGCGTGCGTCACCTGGTGTTCCGCCAGGAAGCTGCGGAGTTCTTCACCGCCGTACAGGTCTGCCGGCGCCACCACCATCGTGGCCCCGCACCCGAAGGCGAGCAGGAGTTCGAGGACGGACGCGTCGAAACTCGGAGACGCGAAGTGCAGCGTGCGTGCTGCGGGGGTGACCCCGTAATGGGTGCGCTGTTCGGCGGAGAAGTTGGCCAGCCCTGCATGGGTCACGGTGACACCCTTGGGCAGACCGGTGGTGCCGGAGGTGTAGATCACGTAGGCCACATGGAGGGCACGCAGCGGCGCGGTACGCTCAGAATCTGCCAGCGGTGCCGATGATTCCCGCGAGCAGAGTGCATCGCACTCGGCGGAGTCGAGGACCAGCCAGTCGAGGTCCTGGGGAAGTCCCTCGCGCTGCGCCGCGACGGTCAGGCCCAGCATCGATCCGGAGTCGGCGATCATGTGCTCGACCCGCTCGGCCGGATAGCGCGGATCGACGGGCACGAACGCTGCCCCCGTCTTCGCGACCGCCCAGGTGGCGACCACGGAGTGCAGAGAACGCGTCATACCTAGCGCCACAGCAGTTTCCGGACCGACACCGCGCCCGATCAGGACGCGCGCGAGCCGGTTCGACCGCTCGTCGAGTTCGGCGTACGTCAGCGTCGCGCCGTCGGCGATGACTGCGAGGTGCTCGGGATCGAGTGCCACCGACGCGGACAGGATGTCGGGCAACAGAAGCTGTTCGGCGTCCTCGGTGCCGGACACCGCGAGGAGCGACGCACGTTCGGTGCCGTCGAGGATGTCGATGCGGGCGACCGGTGTGTCGACGTCGCCGGACACCGCCTCGAGAACACGGACCACCCGCGCCATGATTTCCCGCACCTGGGTGGATTCGAAGATCTCGGGCAAGAACTTCGCGGTCAGATGAAGGCGCGGGTCCGTCATCGCGACGATGGCGAGCGGGTAGTGGGTGGCGTCGTTGGACGTCACGTCGAGAACACGGAGCCCTTCGATGTCACTGCTCTGCGTGAGTGCCTCACGGTCGAGTGGGTAGGACTCGTAGACCATCAACGTGTCGAACAGCGCGCTCAGACCCAAGCCCTGCTGAATATCGGTCAGTCCGATGTGGTGGTGGTCGAGGAGCTCGGTCTGCTCGTGCTGGATCCGGTCGAGCAGGGTTCGCACGGAGTCGCCGGGGCGCACCCGCACCCGCACGGGAAGGGTGTTGATGAAGAGGCCCAGCATCGATTCGATTCCGGGAACCTGCGGTGGGCGGCCGGAAACGGTGGTGCCGAACAGCACGTCGTCCCGTCCGGTCAGCCTACCCAGCACGATGCCCCAGGCCGCCTGGACCAGGGTGTTCATGGTGACGCCGAGCTCACGCGAGCGTTCGGTCATCGCCGCGAGCAGCTCGTCGGGCAGGTCCACGACGAGTTCGCCCGGCGTGAGCGTCGCAGCCGTGTCCTCGTGCGCCGGCGCGAGAAGGGTGGGTTCTTCGACGCCGGCCAGTGCCTGTGCCCACGCGGCCACGGACTGTTGCGGATCCTGGGTGGCAAGCCACTCGAGGTAGTTCCGGTACGGGCGCGGCTGTGGCAGCGCCAGAGCCTCACCGTCCACCGCGTACAGGGTCAGCAGGTCCTGGATGAGGACCGGCAACGACCAGCCGTCGAGCAGGATGTGATGGTTGGTGACGGCGAAGCGGTACCGATCCGGCGCGGTCTCCACGAGCAGGAAACGCACGAGAGGCGGCGCCGTCATGTCGAACCGGTCCGTCCGGTTCGCGAGCATCAGCGCGTCGACTCGAGCTTCGCGGTCTGCCTCCGGCAGCGATCGCAGATCGACGTGCGTCCACGGGACGTCCACATGGTCGACGACGACCTGCATACCGGTGCCGTCCTCGTCCAGCACGAAGGCGGTGCGCAGGTTAGGGTGCCGCGCGACGAGGGCCTCCGCGGCCCGGCGCAGGCGATCGACGTCGACCGTTCCACCGAGGTCCATCACGAGCTGGGTGGTGTAGACGTCGGTGGTGCTACTCGCCAACGCGGCGTGGAACAGCAGGCCCACCTGCAGGGGAGCGAGCGACCACACGTCGGCGAGCGCAGGATAGCTGCTCTCGAGCGCATCGATTCGGGGCTGACTCAGTGGTACGAGATCGAGATCGGAGGGAGTCCGTCCGCCGGCGTCCGGCCGCTGAGCGTGCTCGACGAGAGCCTCGAGCGCGCGTTTCCACAGCGCGGTGAACTCCTCCACCTCCGCGGTGGTGAGCACACCCTCCGGAAAATCGACTGTGGCGGAAAGTCGTTGCTCCCCTTCGACATCGACGATCATCGCATTGATGTCGAGCGCGAAGTGCACCGGCATCTCGCTGTTGCGGGTGCCGGTGAGTTCCATGGTGTCGGTGTCGGGCATCCAGCCCGCCGCACGCAGGGCCGCCGGGATGTCGCCCACCGACACGCGACCGAGGTAGTTGAAGCTGATCTGCGGGCTGGGCAGATCGGCGAGTACCGACCTCGTCTCGGCGTTCAGGTAGCGCAGCAGGCCGAAGCCGATACCGTGCTCGGGCACCTGCGCCAACTGCTCCTTGACGGTCTTGAGCGCCGTGCCCGCGGCCTTCCCACCGGCGAGCGCGTCCCCCATATCGTCCACTGGCGCCGCCAGCCGAACGGGATACATGCTGGTGAACCAGCCCACTGTCCGGGACAAATCTGCTCCCGGCAGGACCGTTTCTTCACGGCCGTGACCCTCGAGGTGCACCAGAGTCGACGACTCGGAGATTCCGCGCTCCGCACGCCACGCAGCAACCGCCAGTGCGAGCGCCGTGAGCAGCCCGTCGTTGACACCACCGTGGAACGCACGCGGCACGTGGGTCAGCAGACCGTCGGTGACGTCGGCGGAGACCTCGAGCCGAACCCGACCGGTGGTGGAGACCACGTCGCGGCCGTCGAGAGCCCGCGAGCCGATCAACGGATCGGAGCCGTCGAGCGTGTTGCGCCAGAAGTCCAGTTCCCCAACTCGCCGTGCACTTTTGGCGTTGTCGGACAGTCCGTGCGCCCAGCGGCGCACAGACGTGCCCACCGCCGGGAGCAGCGGATCGGCCCCTGCCGAAATCTGCGACCACGCGGCCGCGAAGTCGGGCACCAGCACTCGCCACGACACACCGTCCACCGCGAGGTGATGGATGACGACGAGCAGCCGACCGGACTGCGGCTCCGTGTCGGCGCCCTCGCCTTCGGCGCTCGCGGCTTCGGTCCCCTCGGGGGCGTCGCCGCCCGCTGCGAACTCCGCGGGCGCGAACCAGACGAACCGCACCACGCGGCCTGCGGTGGGGTCCAGCGTGTCGACGGTTCGTTCGAGGGCGTGTGCCGCGAGCGCCTCGAACGAGTCGCTGCCCGGCCCCTCCGTGAACTCGACCCGGTCGACGAGCTCGTCGACGTCGACGGAGCCGATCGGCGAGATCTGGAGCGTCCAGCCATCCGCAGCGTCGTTGCGCCGCAACACGGAACGAAGAGCGTCGTGGCGATCGACGACCGCCGACAGGGTGCGAAGCAGCCTCTGCCTCTCGACCTTCGGCGGGAGCGTGAGGAGAATGGACTGGGAGAAGCTGTGGAAGTCGCCGCCCAGTTCCGTCATCCAGTGCACCACCGGGGTCAGCGGCATCGTGCCGATACCGGCGCCCGGCAGTTCCTCGAGAACGTGGACCGTCGCGGAATCGGAGGCCGAGGTGGCGACCTCGGCGAGAGAGGCCACGGTCTTGCGCTCGAAGACGTCGCGGGCCGTGAAGAGGACGCCGGCTTCCTTGGCCCGGGACACCAGCTGGATCGAGACGATGCTGTCGCCGCCGAGCGCGAAGAACGAGTCGCCGACGCTGACGCGCGGAACGCCCAGAACCTCGGCGAAGAGGCCTGCGATCGACTCCTCCATGGCGCTGCGGGGAGCGATGTATTCACTGGCTTCCGCCGCGAAGACAGGTTCGGGCAGTGCCTTGCGGTCGAGTTTTCCACTCGCCCCGACCGGCATCTCGGCGATCACCATGACGGAATCGGGAACCATGTAGGACGGTACGGCGCGGCCGACGTGGTCGATCAGCGCTGCGACATCCACGTCCGAGCCGGATTCGGGGACGACATAGCCGACCAGCCGCTGCCCCAGGGAGCTGTCGTGCACCACCGCAACCGATTGCGCGACATGGGGATACGAGGACATAGCGGCCTCGATCTCGCCCAGCTCGATCCGCAGGCCCCGAACCTTGACCTGGAAGTCGGTGCGGCCGAGGTACTCGATACTGCCGTCCACCCGCCACCTGACCAGGTCGCCGGTACGGTACAGCCGGGACCCGGAAACCCCGAAGGGGTTGGCTACGAAGCGTTCTGCCGTGAGGTCGGGCCTGCCCTCGTATCCGCGAGCGGTTTGCGCCCCCGCCAGATACAGCTCTCCTGCGGATCCGACGGGCGTGGGTCGCAGGTGACCGTCGAGCACGTACGCCTCGGTATTCCACACGGGAGTTCCGATGGATACCGTGTGGACGGCCTCGCGGTCGACTTCTCCTGCGGTGGCGTGCACGGTGAATTCGGTGGGGCCGTACAAGTTGTGCAGCGCCGCGTCGGATCGTGCCCGGAACGCAGCCGCCACTGACGGCGGAAAAGCCTCTCCCGCAACGAGAACCAGCCGAAGAGAGGCCAGTTGGTCCCGGCCGGCCTCGGAGGTGAACACCGAGAGCATCGACGGAACGAACGAGGTGGCCGTGACCTTCTCGCGGGCGATCAGATCGGCGAGGTATCCCGGATCGCGGTGCCCCTCGGGCGCCGCGATCACGACGCGTGAGCCCGAGACGAGTGGTGCGAACAGCTCCCACACCGAGACGTCGAAGGTCGTGGGGGTTTTCTGCAGCACGACATCGTTCGCGTCGAGATGGTAGCGCTCCGCGATCCAGGCGACCTGATTCAGCACGGACCCGTGGCCGACCGCCACGCCCTTCGGACGTCCGGTGGACCCGGAGGTGTAGATGACGTAGGCGGGATTGGCGGGCCGAAGGTCCGCCAGTCGCTCGGCATCACGGATCGGGCCGGCGTCGATGCTCTCGAGGTCGAGTGCGTCGATCTCGACCACGTCGTGGCCGGGCGGAAGTGTCAACCGGTCCCGGGTCACCGTCAGGATGCACTGCGGTCGGGCGCTGTCGAGGACGTAGGCGGTGCGCTCGGCTGGATGATCGGGGTCGAGCGGGACGTAGGCAGCACCCGCCTTGACCACCGCGTACATCGCCACCATCGAGTCGAGGGAGCGGCGGATCGCGAGGGCAACCTTCGTCTCCGGTCCCACACCACGCCCGATCAGCACCCGGGCCAGACGGTTGACGCGCGCGTCGAACTCGCGATACGTCCACTCCTGCCCCTCGAACACCAGCGCCGTCGCGTCGGGGGTTCGGGCGACCTGGGCGTCGAACAGGTCGACGATCGTTCCGGCCGGCGGTGTGACGACCTCGCCGTTCCAGCCCGACACCACCTGCTCACGTTCCTCGGAACTCATCGGGGCCAGATCCGACACGGGCGCGTCGTCGCCGGCCCCGAGGAACCGCTCGAAGAAGTCGAAGAATCGGCTGTGGTGCCGGTTCAACTCGTCCGCGGAATACAGATTGGGGTTGGCTTCGAAGTCGATGTGGATCTTGTGGCCCGCGACGCCCTGGTAGATGTTCAGGGAAAGATCTTCGACCGGGCCCGTCGTGAGCACATTCTGATGTCCGGTGACGGTGCCCAGCTTGATCTCGCTGTGGAACATCATGATGTTGATGGACGGGCCGAAGAAACCGCGCTGTCCCTGGGGCGCGCCGGCGTCGCGGCGGATGTCCTCGTGCCGATAACGCTGACGGCGCAGAGCGCCCGTCAGCTCGATCTGCACACTCTTGACCAGCTCCGGAACCGTCATCTCCGGAGTGATCTGAAGGCGGAGCGGCACGATGTTCGACACCATTCCGCCGGAGCGGCGCAGCGTGGCGGTGGTGCGTGCCGAGACGGGGAGGCTGAGCACGACGTCCGTGCGGTCGGTCATGTGGGCGAGGTAGGCGGCGAATGCGGCCACCACGACGGGAGCGGAACTTGCGTTCGTCCCGTCCAGTGCCTCGTCCAGCAAGGTCGCGGTCGATTCGGGCAGTGCCTCGGAGGAGAGCCGCGCGAACTTGCCCACCTTCGCGGCGCGACCGGCGAGGCTGGGCGCTTCCGGCAGGTGCGCGGTGCGTTCGGCCCAGTATTCCCTGTCTTTCGCGAACCGTTCGGAGCTGCGGTAACGCTGCTCGTCTTCGACGATCCGGACGAGGTCTTCCGCGCGCGGTGCAGGCGGCTCCGTGGACTCGACCAGCGCCGTGTAGATCTCTGCGATCCGGGCGATGAGCGCCATCGCCCCGAACCCGTCGAGCGCGATGTGGTGAATGCGGCAGAACCAGAAGTAGTGATTCTCACCGACGTGCAGAAGGTAGACCACGACCAGACGGTCTTCGAGAAGGTCGACGGGAGCGCTGTAATTGGCGCGCATCCACTTCTGGGCAGCGTCGACGGAGTCGTCCTCGCCGCGGAGGTCGACGTACGTGATGGCGTCATCCAGCGTCTTGTCGACGTACTGGTGCGGCACACCGTCGATCTCGACGAGGCGGAGGAAGCCCGAGCCGAATTCCCGGCCGGAACGGATGGTGGCTTCGGTCAGAAGGTCGAGGTCGATGTCTCCGCGGAGTTCGATGTACTGAGCGATGGTGAGAGGAATGTCGCCCATCGCATGTTGAGCGAACCAGATCCCTCGCTGCGCAGCTGACAGCGGAAAGGCTCCGATGGGAGCACCGTTACTACCCGCTGCATGTCCCGACCCCAAGGGTTACTCCGTTCTCGAACGCGTGGCTTGCCGCCGCCTGTGTGACTGGTGATTGGTAGCTCTGAACGCCACTACATGCACGTGCCTCGGTCCGAGGCCACTCGCGAATCGGGAACGGGACGGCCCACCTTGGGCTGATCGACGAGTTCCACCACAGTGGAGATCGATGCAGTGCGCCCTGGGGCGCTCTGGCATCCCGGATCATTCGCGGTGAGCGGGTTCATTCCTGGCTCCGTTCCTTCATCGATCCAACAAGCGGCCACCCAATCGGTGCTCGTCACCCTCGGAGTCGACAGACGAGTCTACGGCGGAAATGGACGTCCGAACTTTCGCCACACTCATGCCTGCACCCTCCTCTCACTCGTCGGTGACCATCTCGGTTCGTCCTGTGTCGAAATAACGCCGGGGTATACATCGGTCACATACCCACCACTGTTACCTGCCGAGCTGTGACCTTCCCGACCGTCGATACTTCCAGAATCAGTCGAAATTTGGATCGGCGACGCGCACATGTTCAACAGCGAGAACCACATTCCGGGCGTCGCGTACACGTGCGAGGCGAAAAACGTACCGCGGGTCGGAATTCCGCCGGACGGACAAATGTCGTGTCCACATTTATCGCCCCCTTCCCGAACAATCCACTTCGCGCGGTACCAAACGATCGGCTGATCGGCCGCGGGGGCGGACGTCGCACCGACCACCGCTTGTTTACCAACCATCGTGTCTACCAAAGCCCCGCGCAGGTCTCAAAGCGGAACACTTGCGGCGAAGGCGAGGCGGGAATGAAATCGAGAGCCGCCCAGGAGTGACGCACACGCGCCTCCGGCAGCGACATCCTATGCGCCCGAAACTGAACTTCAGGGCGGAATTCGCTCTGACCTGCATGGGCGCGGTCAGTGGGGTCGTCTGGCGCGCGGATGCGGCACCGTATCGCCCGCGGCGGCGATCACACTTGGCCGGCGATGAGACGAGATGCAGCGCGCGTGACGTCCCATTTGTCGCATCCCGGCGCGGGCGCTCGCTGGATCAATAGGGAGATATCTCACACCCCACGCCACACACCACGCCCGACCCACCTCTTGTTACCGATCAGTAACAAAAGGAAGCCTTACCTGGTCAGCCACCCTGAGCCGCCGTGCGGCCATGCCGGGCGAACCAGTCGAGCAGTGCTGGATCATCGACGGCGCTGCGGTCGACTGAACGAGCCGCGTCCGCGCCTTGGAAAATTTTCTTGAGTGGCACCTCGAGCTTCTTGCCGGTGCGAGTGTGAGGAATGCCGGGCGCGAGGATGATGTCGTCCGGCACATGCCGGGGCGAGGCCTGCTCACGGATCGCACCCCGAATTCGGTCTTGCAACGCGTCGTCGAGCTCCACCCCGTCGACGAGGACCACGAAGAGCGGCATCCAATATCCGCCGTTCGGCAGGTCCACCCCGACCACCAGTGCTTCTGCGACCTCGGGCAGCTTCTCCACCACCTGGTAGATGTCCGCGCTCCCCATCCGGATCCCGTTGCGATTGAGTGTGGAATCGGACCTTCCGTGCATCAGCACGGTCCCGCGTTCGGTGATCGTGATCCAGTCACCGTGCCGCCACACACCGGGAAACACGTCGAAGTAGGCGTCGTGGTAACGCTTCCCATCCGGGTCGTTCCAGAACGACACCGGCATCGACGGCATCGGGGCCGTGACCACCAGTTCACCGACCTCGCCGCGCACGGGACTGCCCGTTTCGTCGAAGGCGTCGACGGCGACACCCAGACAGGGAGCCGACAATTCACCGGGCCAGACCGGAACAGTCCGCGCTCCACCGATGAAGGCCGAGACCACGTCGGTCCCACCGGTGATCGACATGACGGGAATGTTCCGACCGACGTTGTGCGCCAACCACAATGACGACGCGGCAGGCAACGTGGACCCGGTGCTGCCGACCGCGCGGAGCGCCGTCAGGTCGTGGTCGCGGACGGGTACCACCCCGGCCTTGTCGCAGGCGAGTACGTATCCGGGACTCGTCCCCACCACCGTCACACCGAGACGGGAGGTCAACGCCCACAACGCATCCGCCGTGGGCCACCCGGGGCTCCCGTCGTAACACACGATGGTGGCCCCCACGAGCAGGCCCGCGGTCTGGAAGTTCCACATCATCCAACTGGGACTGGTGTACCAGAAGAGGATGTCGTCTCGGCCGACGTCGAGATGAAGCGCGAGTGACTTGAGGTGTTCGAGAAGCACTCCGCCGTGGCCGTGCACGATTCCCTTCGGAAGTCCGGTGGTTCCCGAAGAGAACACCACCCACAGGGGGTGGTCGAACGGGACGGCCACCGGTTCGAGTGCGGCCTCCCGGCCCGTGGCCTCAGCCCACGTGGTGGCGTCGCCGACCTCCGATTCCCGTCGAAGATGGGGCACGATGACGGTCAGGGCCAGAGAGGGCAGCCCGGCCTGCAGGTGGAGTACGGCATCGACGCGGTCGTGCTCTTTGCCGCCGAACCGATACCCGTCCGCGGTGATCAGCGCCTTCGGGTCGAGCTGTCCGAGCCGATCGAGGGCTGCCGGCGCGGAATAGTCCTGCCCGCACGCGGCCCAGAGTGCCCCCACCGAAACGGTCGCAAGGAACGCGATCACTGCCTCGGGAATGTTGGGCAGGTATCCGACGACGCGATCGCCGACACCGACGCCGTGATCCCGCAGTGTGGCCGCGAGCGCCGCGACCTGCGAGCGCAACTCGTCCCACCCTATAGCGACGTCGGCCCCACCCTCACCGACGTACCGGATGGCGGGCCTGTCTGAGCGGGCATTGCGGAAGACCTGATCGACGTAATTGAGAGTGGCGCCGGGAAACCACACGGCGCCCGGCATGGAGGACTCGGCCAAGGCCGGACCCGGATCTGTCGCAGAGCGGATGTCGAAGTAGTCCCACACGGCTTGCCAGAACGCGTCGGGATCGGCCACCGACCAACGCCACAACGCCCGGTAGTCGTCTACCGGAACGTTGTGGCGCCGTGCAATGAAAGCACCGAAGTCGGTGATCACCGCGTTGCGCAGATCAGCCTCGGTCGGTATCCACTGCGGATCGACTGTCATGGTTCTATCTTCCCCGACAGCCGGAGTGCTCCGCGTTCTTTTGGTACCTAGCTGGTGGGAACGCGCACGATCAGGGCGTCACCCTGACCGCCGCCGCCGCACAGCGCGGCCACACCCACACCGCCGCCGCGGCGTTGCAGCTCGAGGGCCAGATGCAGGGTGATCCGCGCCCCGGACATGCCCAGCGGATGCCCCACAGCGATCGCCCCACCATTGACGTTGACCTTCGCCGGATCCAGCCCCAGCTCACGGGTCGAGACGATCCCGACAGCCGCGAAGGCCTCGTTGATTTCGACGAGGTCGAGATCCTTCGGGTCGATGCCCTCCTTCGCGCACGCCTTTGCGATCGCCCGGGCCGGCTGCGACTGCAACGTCGAGTCGGGTCCGGCGACCACCCCGTGTGACCCGATCTCGGCGATCCACTCGAGACCGAGCTCCTCGGCCTTGGCCTTGCTCATCACGACCACGGCCGCCGCACCGTCGGAAATCGGTGACGCGGACCCGGCCGTGATCGTTCCGTCCTTCGCGAAGGCGGGACGCAACCGTCCCAGCGTCTCCACCGTCGTATCGGCACGCACTCCCTCGTCCTGGCCGAACACGATCGGTTCACCCCTACGCTGGGGAATGGACACCGGCACCACTTCGTCGTCGAACAACCCGTCCTTCCAGGCCCGGGCCGCGTTCTGGTGCGACGCCGCCGCGAACGCATCCTGCTCCTCGCGGCTGGTCTGCCGACCGGGTTCCATGTTCTGCGACTCCGTCAGACTTCCCATGGCCTGATCGGTGAAAATGTCGTGCAACCCGTCGAACGCCATGTGATCACGCATCGTCACATCGCCGTACTTGAACCCCTCCCGCGACTTCTCCAGCAGATGCGGCGCCCGCGACATCGACTCCTGCCCACCGGCAACGACCACCTCGAACTCCCCCGCCCGGATCAACTGATCCGCCAACGCAATCGCATCGATCCCCGACAAACACACCTTGTTCACCGTCAACGCCGGCACATCCATCGGAATCCCGGCCGCGACCGCCGCCTGCCGCGCCGGCATCTGCCCCGCCCCCGCCGTCAGGACCTGACCCATGATCACGTACTCCACCTGATCCGGCGCCACCCCCGCCTTCTCCAGCGCACCCTTGATCGCGATCCCACCCAGATCCGAACCCGAGAGATCCTTCAACGAACCCATCAACCGACCCATCGGTGTACGGGCCCCGGCAACAATCACCGACGTAGTTCTTTCAGGCACTGCAGTTCTCCATTCCTGTGTTGTAACCGTGTGTACTCGTCAACCATCCGCGGCTGAAGAGTATTCACGGGGTCGTGCCGGATCTCCTCAGGATCGCCTCTGCGTGACGCAGGACGGGTGCGTCCACCATCTTGCCCTCGAAGGCGAAAACTCCGCGTTGCTCGTCGACGGCGGCCAGAACTCTCGTAGCCCAGTCGACGTCGTCGTCGGAGGGTGCATACGCCTCGCGGATCACCGCGACCTGGCTGGGATGGATGGCGACCTTGACATCGAACCCGACCGCTACGGCGTCGTGCGCCTCGGCGCGAAGACCGTCGAGGTCCTTGATGTCCAGGTAGACGGAATCCAGGGCGAGGCGATGGAAGCCCTTCGCCGCCAGCAACGTGGACGACCGTACCTGCCGGGCCACATCGCGGTACGTGCCGTCCTCGCGGCGGCTGGAGTTGCCGCCCATCGCGGCCACCAAGTCTTCGGCACCCCACATGACACCGATGGTGCTCGCCGCGAGCGCGATCTCGCCGACGGCGAGCGCCCCGAGCGGCGACTCGACGAGGGCGATCACCTCGCGTGGCGCCAGCGACAACACCTGATCGGCGGTCTCACATTTGGCCAGCATCAATCGGGTGTAGCGAGTGCCGTCGAGGGCGAGGAGGTCGAGTTCGTGGTCGTCGGTGCCGACGGGATTGACGCGGACCACTGTTCGCTCCGGATCGAGCGGGGTGTCGATCAGCGCGACCCGCGCCGCTTCCTTGTCGGCCTGCGCGACTCCGTCCTCGAGATCGAGGATCACGACGTCGGCCGCCGCAGCCGCCTTCGCATACCGTTCGGGCCGGTCGGCCGGGCAGAACAACCAGGCCGGTCCGGGCAATGCCCAGCTCACGACGGCTTCTTCTGGACGAGGGTCTTGCGCACGGCGATCGCCACCACGTCGCCGTTCTGGTTGCGCCCGGTGTGCTCGAGCGTGACGATGCCCTCCCCCGGTCGGCTCTTCGACTCCCGCTTGTCGGCGATGCGTGTCTCCGCGTAGAGCGTGTCGCCGTGGAACAGCGGCTTCGGGAAACTGATCTCCGAGAATCCCAGGTTCGCGACGATGGTCCCCTGCGTGAGTTGCGCCACCGACAACCCGACCAGCGTCGAGAGGGTGAACATCGAGTTGACGAGGCGCTCACCGAACTGGGTGCCCTCGCTGTAAGCGGCATCGAGGTGCAGGGCCTGGGTGTTCATCGTCTGGGTGGTGAAGAGGACGTTGTCGGCCTCGGTGACGGTGCGGCCGGGGCGATGCTCGTAGACCGCTCCGAGTTCGAACTCCTCGAACCACAGCCCACGCTGGACGATCCGGTTCGGCTCCTCGGCT
This sequence comes from Rhodococcus sp. MSC1_016, assembly GCF_023667485.2. Taxonomy (NCBI): domain Bacteria; kingdom Bacillati; phylum Actinomycetota; class Actinomycetes; order Mycobacteriales; family Nocardiaceae; genus Rhodococcus; species Rhodococcus sp. MSC1_016. The sequence goes on along the minus strand of NZ_JAMOZI020000001.1, from coordinate 1,124,761 downwards.
CCTGCTGCGCTCACAGTCCGGCCTCCCGCGCGATGAGCATCAACTGCACCTCGGTGGTGCCCTCGCCGATCTCGAGAATCTTGCTGTCTCGGTAATGCCGTGCCACCACGTACTCGTTCATGAATCCGTAGCCACCGTGGATCTGAGTGGCGTCCCGCGCGTTGTCCATGGCGGCCTCGGACGCGACGAGCTTGGCGATCGCGGCCTGCTTCTTGAACGGCTTGCCCGACAACATCAGTGCGGCGGCGTCGTAGTAGGCGGTGCGGGCGGTGTGGGCGCGTGCCTCCATGCGCGCGATCTTGAACGCGATGGCCTGGTTGTGCCCGATGGGTCGCCCGAATGCCTCACGCTCCTTCGCGTACTTGACGGACTCGTCGACACACCCCTGCGCCGCACCGACACTCAGTGCGGCGATCGCGATGCGGCCCTCGTCGAGGATGCGGAGGAAATTCGCGTATCCGCGACCCCGCTCGCCGAGCAGGTTCTCCTCGGGGACGCGCACGTCCGAGAACGTGAGGGGGTGGGTGTCGGAGGCGTTCCAGCCCACCTTGTTGTATGCAGGTTCGGCGGTGAAACCGGGGGTCGAGGTGGGGACGAGGATCGTGGAAATCTCCTTCTTGCCGCCGTCCTTCACGCCGGTCACGGCGGTGACGGTGACGAGCCGGGTGATGTCGGTGCCCGAGTTGGTGATGAATTGCTTGTTGCCGTTGATGATCCACTCACCGCTGTCGAACTTGGCGGTGGTCTTGGTGCCGCCCGCGTCGCTTCCGGCGCCCGGTTCCGTGAGACCGAAAGCAGCGAGGCTCTTTCCGCTCGTCAGCTGCGGCAGCCACTCCTGCTTCTGTGCTTCGTTGCCGAAGCGGTAGATCGGCATCGCACCGAGGGACACGCCGGCTTCGAGGGTGATGGCAACGCTCTGGTCCACCTTGCCCAGCTCCTCGAGGGCGAGGCACAACGCGAAGTAGTCACCGCCCATTCCGCCGTATTCCTCGGGGAACGGGAGGCCGAACAGACCCATGTCGGCCATGCCCGACACCACCTCGTACGGGAAGGTGTGGTTGGCGTCGTGCTCTGCCGCGACCGGTGCCACCACGTTCTTCGCGAAATCGGCGACCGTCTTGGCAAGCTGCTGGTATTCGTCGGGAAGCTGGCCGGTGGCGAGATATTCGGTCATGACTCGTTCTCTTTCGTGTCGGTGTGCGGGGTGACTCGTGCGAGCAGCTGGTCGACCATCACCTGGTCTCCGGGTGCGACGAGGATGTCGACGACGCCGTCGACGGGTGCGGTCAGCGAGTGCTCCATCTTCATCGCCTCGACGACGACGAGCGTCTGGCCCGCGGTGACGTGGGAGCCCGCTTCGGCGCCGACGGCGATGACGGATCCGGGCATGGGGCTGGTGATCTCGGCCTCGCCGGCATGTACGTCACCGGTGCGGACGCTGAGCTCCTCGACTTCCCGGAGCATCGTCGTGCCCTCGGATCCGGCGAGCCAGATGTGCCCGTCGGTCTCGGCGACCCGATAGGTTTCACGTCTGCCGTCGATCACGACGGACAGTGTGGTTCCGTCGAGGGCCGCCGTCAGGGACAGGGTGTCGCCGTCCTCCACCTGCGCGGTGGCGTCGGCGGGGTGACCGGTGATCCGCACGTGATCGGTACGCGTCGGCGATGCCAGCCGAATACTGGTGGGCGCGGGAACCCCGACCCGCCAGCCGCTGGGAACGTCCCACGGATCGGCCTGTGAACGCTCCGGCCAGCGCTGCAACCAGCGGAAAGCGGCCGCAGCGATGAGGGCGGCATCGGTGGCCTCCGCAGCGACGAAGTCCTCGAGCCGGCGGTCGAGCAGACCGGTGTCGAGGTTGCCCGCCACCACATCGGGATCGGCGAGCAGGAAGCGCGCGAACTCGATGTTGGTCACCACACCGAGCACACCGGTGCCCGCCAGCGCCCGGTCCAGCTTCCGCAACGCACCGGCGCGGTCGTCGGCGTGCGCGATCACCTTCGCCAGCATGGGGTCGTAGTCGCTGCCCACCACCGTGCCCGCAGCAAGACCCGAGTCGACGCGGATTCCCGGGCCCTCGGGTTCGACGACGTCGGCGACGAGACCACCGGTCGGCAAGAAGCCTCGGCTGGGATCCTCGGCATACACGCGGGCTTCGATGGCATGTCCGGTGAGGGTGATCTCGCCCTGGGTGAAGCCGAGCGGTTCGCCCGCCGCCACCCGTACCTGCCACTCGACCAGGTCGAGTCCCGTCACGAGCTCCGTCACGGGGTGTTCGACCTGAAGCCGGGTGTTCATCTCCATGAAGAAGAACTCGTCCGGCTTGTCGGCGGAGACGATGAATTCGACCGTTCCGGCACCCGAATAGTCGACACTGCGCGCCGTGTTGCACGCCGCCTCGCCGATACGGGCCCGCGTCGGCTCGTCGAGCAGAGGCGAGGGCGCCTCCTCGATGACCTTCTGGTGGCGACGCTGCAAACTGCACTCGCGCTCACCGAGATGCACCACGTTGCCATGCCGGTCGGCCAGGATCTGCACCTCGATGTGCCGGGGACGCAACACGAATCGCTCGAGGAACAGGGTGTCGTCACCGAACGCGGACGCGGCCTCGCGGCGTGCGCTGAGCAGGGCGTCGGCCAACGCGCCGGGCTCCTCGACCAGGCGCATCCCCTTGCCGCCGCCGCCCGCCGACGGCTTGACGAGGACCGGGTAGCCGATCTCTCCTGCGGCCGCGATCAGTTCGTCGTCGGACAGGCCAGGCCGGGCGATGCCGGGTACGACGGGCACGTCGAACTTCGCGACGGCGTTCTTGGCGGTGATCTTGTCGCCCATCACCTCGATGGCGGCGGCGGAGGGACCGAGGAAGGCGATGCCGGCGTCTGCGCAGGCACCCGCGAACTTCGCGTTCTCCGACAGGAACCCGTATCCCGGGTGGATCGCCTGAGCTCCCGTGGCCTGGGCTGCCGCGATCACCTTCTCGATCACCAGGTAGCTCTCCCGGGCGGCGGCCGGGCCGAGCAGGACCGCGGTGTCGGCCTCGCGGACATGCCGCGCGTCCCGATCCGCTTCGCTGTACACCGCGACCGAGCGGATTCCCATGGTCCTCAGGGTGCGGATTACCCGCACGGCGATCTCACCGCGGTTGGCGACGAGGACGGTATCTATCCGTGTCATGTCAGTCATGTCCGTTCACATCCGGAAAACGCCGTAGGAGACCGGTTCGAGCGGTGCATTCGCGCACACCGAAAGAGCCAGCCCGAGAACAGTTCTGGTATCGGCGGGATCAATGATGCCGTCGTCCCACAGGCGGGCGGTCGAGTAGTACGGGTTGCCCTGCGCCTCGTACTGCTCGCGGATCGGCGCCTTGAACGCCTCCTCGTCCTCCGCCGACCACGGGTTGCCCGCACTGTCCAACTGGTCACTGCGCACCGTCGACAACACCGACGCCGCCTGCTCACCACCCATCACCGAAATTCGCGCATTCGGCCACATCCACAGGAAACGCGGGGAGTACGCCCGCCCGCACATCGAGTAGTTGCCCGCCCCGTAGGAGCCGCCGATCACGACAGTGAGTTTGGGAACCCGGGCACAGGCCACCGCGGTCACCATCTTCGCGCCGTGCTTCGCGATACCGCCCGCCTCGTAGTCGCGGCCGACCATGAAGCCGGCGATGTTCTGCAGGAACAGCAGCGGAATCTTGCGTTTGTCGCACAGTTCGATGAAGTGGGCACCCTTCATCGCCGACTCGGCGAACAACACCCCGTTGTTCGCGACGATGCCGACGGGATGTCCCTCGATGTGCGCGAAGCCGGTGACCAGCGTCTTGCCGTACTCGGCCTTGAACTCCTGGAAGGTTCCGCCATCGACGATGCGGCCGATGACCTCGTGAACGTCGTACGGGGTGCGCGGGTCGGTCGGGACCACGTCATACAACTCGGTCTGCGGCGCCGACGCGGGGACGGCGCTGATCACGTCCCACGGACGCTCGGCGCGCGGGCCGAGCGTGGCGACGATGTTGCGCACGATCCGCAGCGCGTCCTGATCGTCTTCGGCGAGGTGGTCGGTCACTCCCGACACCTTCGAGTGCAGGTCTCCGCCGCCGAGATGTTCCGCGGTGACGACCTCACCGGTCGCGGCCTTCACCAGCGGCGGACCGCCCAGGAAGATCGTGCCCTGGTTTCGGACGATGACCGCTTCGTCGCTCATCGCCGGCACATAAGCGCCGCCGGCCGTGCAGGAGCCGAGGACCGCCGCGATCTGCGGGATGTCCTGCGCGCTCATCGTCGCCTGGTTGTAGAAGATCCGGCCGAAGTGCTCGCGATCGGGAAACACCTCGTCCTGCCGGGGCAGGAACGCGCCGCCCGAGTCGACGAGATAGATGCACGGCAGCTGGTTCTGCAGAGCGATCTCCTGCGCCCGCAGGTGCTTCTTCACCGTCATCGGGTAGTACGTGCCGCCCTTGACCGTGGCGTCGTTGGCCACGATCACGCATTCACGGCCGGACACCCGGCCGATACCCGCGATCACACCCGCTCCGGGGCATTCGTCGTCGTACAACCCGTTGGCCGCGAGCGGGGCGATCTCGAGGAAAGGACTCCCCGGGTCGAGCAGGGTGTCGACTCGATCGCGCGGGAGCAACTTGCCCCGGCTGACGTGCCGCTCCCGCGACTTCTCACTACCGCCCAGAGCCGCAACGGCCAGCTTCGACCGCAGCTCGTCCACCAATTTGGTGTGCTCTACCCGGTAGCCCTCTCTCGTAGTGCTTCCGCCCAGTGCCATCCTGCCGCCTTCTCGTCTTGACGCCCGTGCCGAGTGAGTTAATACTCGATAACTGAATTCAAGATAACTGTGATTAACTGAGTTGTCCAGACCGCAACCCGAAAGGAGCGAGGCAATGACCGCACACGTCGACGAAACCGGAGCGCCGGCAGCACCGACAGCGTCCACCGACGGCGCCGGAGCACCGATCACGCGTCGCGAACAGATGAAGGCGGATCGCCGCCGGCAACTTCTCGACGCCGCCGCTCGCCTCATCGCCGAACGGGGATTTCTCGGCGTCCGGCTCGAAGACCTCGGATCCGCCGCCGGGATCAGCGGTCCCGCCGTCTACCGCCACTTCCCCAACAAAGACGCCGTATTGGTCGAACTACTCGTCGGCATCAGTACGCGACTCCTGGAGGGCGGTTCCCTCGTCGCGGCGGAGGCATCCTCCCCCGAGGCGGCACTCGACGGCCTCATCGATTTCCACCTCGACTTCGCACTCGGCGAATCCGAACTGATTCGCATTCAGGACCGCGACCTCGAAAGCCTTCCCGCCGAGGCGCGGCGTGAGGTCCGGCAGAAGCAGCGACGCTACGTCGAACTGTGGGTGCAGGTGCTGCTCCGGGTGGACCCGTCGCTCGACGAAACGGATGCCCGTACCAAGGCCCATGCAACGTTCGGGTTGATCAACTCCACACCGCACAGCGCCGATCCCGCGACTCCGGCGCGCACTCGGAAGGTTCTGCGCGAGATGGCACTCACCTGCCTGCGTCCGTAATCTCGGGTACCCAGGCGCACGGCAAGGGCCCCGCCCTGGATTGGACGGGGCCCGTGCACAGCCGGGTATCTACACTCTCCGCTTACTGGTCATGGACGTGTACGCCAAGGTCAGCACAGCTGCCGCAGCGATACTGATAATCCACCGTATCCAGTCGATTCCGCCGGTATCACCCTTGTCGCTGATCGCGCCCCACACCCAATATCCGATGAGGGCGCCTGCAATGCCGAGGACGATGGTGATGAGCCACCCCATCGCCTGCTTCCCTGGGATGACCAGACGCGCGAGCACGCCGATGACCGCACCGAAGATGATGGTGCCGATGATGTCTCCAACCATTACCCTCTCCTCTCCACACGCGAGTGCGAGCGGAAGGCCACCGCTCCTTCGCAGATTAGCCAGCGTGGCAGCGGTTCAACCGTGGTTGGACAAATCGTTGCCGAATGGTTCATCTCCGGGACACGAAGAGGCTTATGACCCGCCGATCAACGCCATCGACTGTTCACGCATCTCCACCTTGCGCACCTTGCCGGTCACCGTCATGGGGAATTCGTCGACGATGTGCACATATCTGGGGATCTTGTAGTGGGCGAGCTTGCCGGTGCAGAATGCCCGGACCGCGGCTTCGTCGAGCGGCTGCGCACCGTCCCGCATGCGGATCCACGCCATCAGTTCCTCGCCGTACTTGGCGTCGGGAACACCGATCACCTGGGCGTCGAGAATGTCGGGGTGGGTGTAGAGGAACTCCTCGATCTCGCGGGGATAGACGTTCTCCCCGCCCCTGATCACCATGTCCTTGATCCGGCCCGTGATCGCCACGTACCCGTCGGCATCCATCACGCCGATGTCACCGGTGTGCATCCACCGCGCCGCGTCGATGGCCTCGGCCGTCTTTTCCGGGTTGTTCCAGTACCCGAGCATCACCGAGTATCCGCGGGTGCAGAGTTCACCCGGCTCGCCGCGGGGAACCGTCAATCCTGTTGCAGGGTCGATGATCTTGACCTCGAGATGGGGTCCGACCCGCCCGACCGTCGTCACCCGCTGGTCGATGGTGTCGTCGGAGCGGGTCTGCAGCGACACCGGTGACGTCTCGGTCATGCCGTAGCAGATGGACACCTCGGCCATTCCCATCTGCTCGATCACCTGCTTCATCACCTCTACCGGGCACGGTGATCCCGCCATGATGCCGGTGCGCAGGGTGGACAGGTCGCACCGGTCGAAGTCCGGGTCGGCGAGTTCGGCGATGAACATCGTCGGCACCCCGTACAGCGACGTGCATTTCTCTGCCTCGACGGCTCGCAAGGTTGCCCTCGGGTCGAAGGAAGGCCCGGGAATCACCATGGCGGCGCCGTGACTGGTGCAGGCGAGATTGCCCATCACCATGCCGAAGCAGTGGTAGAACGGCACGGGAATGCACACCCGGTCGTTCTCGGTGTAATGACACAGTTCGCCGACGAAGAATCCGTTGTTCAGGATGTTGTGATGACTGAGGGTGGCCCCCTTGGGGAAACCGGTTGTTCCCGAGGTGTATTGGATATTGATCGGGTCGTCCGACGACAACCCGGCCTGCGCTGCCTCGAGCCGCGACGGGTCGTCGGCGAGGGCCGCCGCGCCGTCCGTCATCAGCGTGCTCCACTCGGGACTGCCGAGGAGAACGACCATGTCGAGATCGGGGCACTCCGGGCGCACCTCCTCGATCATGGCGCCGTAATCGGAGGTCTTGAACTCAGAAGCTGACACCAGGAGCCGGATCCCTGCCTGCCCCAGCACGTACTTCAGTTCGTGCGCCCGGTAGGCGGGGTTGATGTTGACCAACACCGCACCGATCTTCGCTGTGGCGTACTGGATGAGCGTCCACTCCGGGCAGTTCGGCGCCCAGATGCCCACCCGGTCACCTTTGACGATGCCGCGGGTGAGCAGGGCCGCCGCGAGCGTGTTCACGTCCTGCGCCAGTTCGGTGTACGTCCACCGGCGACCCGAGGGAACGTCGACCAGGGCGTCGCGACGACCGTGCGCGGCCACCGTTCGATCGAAGTTGTCTCCGATGGTGTCCCCCAACATCGGGGCGTCGCCGAGCCCGGACGTGTAGCTGGGAAGTGGCGTTGTCATAGCTTTCCTCTCCAGGCGTCGCGACGGACACCTACGGGACGGGCAGGCACACGAGGCCGTTCCGTTCTCGAATTTACTCCCGGTCGACGTGACGCCCGGTCAGAGAGCTTCGTCCTTCGTCTCGACGAGCGCCTTCGTGCACACCAGGCTCACGACGGCCAGCCCGGCGAGCATGACGCCGATCGCTGCACTTCCGTATGCCGACGCGAGCGGCGCTGCGATCAGGGGCGGTACTGCCCCGCCGAGCACACCCGCGAGGTTGTAGCCGAGGCCTGCCCCGGTGTACCGGTAGCGGGTCTGGAACATTTCGGGCAGCAGCGCCCCGCAGGGGCCGTACGCGACTCCGAAGATCGCGAGCGTCACCATCACGCCGATCGCGAAGGCGACGGGTGAACCGGTGTCGAGCAGCGGGAACAGTGCCAGCGCCCACACCACGGCCAGCGCACAGGAGATCATGATGACCCGGCGGCGACCGATCCGGTCCGAGTACAGCGCGGACACGATGATGGTGAGCCCGAAGACCACCGCCGAGACGATGCCGACGGTCAGAACGAAGGGACGGCTGAATCCGAGCGTCGCGGTGCCGTAGCTGGTGAGAAAGGCTGTGCCCATGTAGAAGAAGGCGAAGAGCGTGGCGAGGGCACCGGCGGAGAGAAGGATTTCCTTGGTCTGGTAGCGCCACGCATCCATGAGCGGGAGCGTCCGGGGTGCAACATCGGCCCGGTCGGCCTCCTGCACGGCGCGGAACACCGGTGTCTCCTCGATCGCGAGGCGCATGTAGAGACCGATACCGACCAGGACGGCGCTGAAGAGGAACGGTATCCGCCACCCGTAGTCGAGGAAGGTGGAGTTCGTGTCACCGAAGACGGCGCCGGTGACGAGGAAGGTGGCACTCGAGAGGATGAACGCGACGGCGGGGCCCAGCTGGGGGAACATCGCATAGAGTCCGCGTTTGCCCGGTGGGGCGTACTCGGCGGTGAGCAGTGTGGCGCCTGCCCATTCACCGCCGACCGCGAATCCCTGACCGAATCGCAAGAGCACCAGAAGAATCGGGGCCGCGACACCGATTGTGGCGGCACCGGGAAGCAGTCCGATCAGGAACGTGGAGACGCCCATCAGGATCAAGGTGGAAACGAGGGTCTTCTTACGACCGATTCTGTCCCCGTAGTGACCGAAGAGCATGGCTCCTACCGGTCTGGCGACGAAGGCCACCGCGAACGTCGCGAACGACGCCACGGTTCCGGCGGTCGAGCCCAGGGCGGGGAAGAACACCTTGGGGAAAACCAGCGCCGCAGCGGTTCCGTAGATGAAGAAGTCGTAGAACTCGATCGTCGTCCCGATGCCACTGGCGACGGCCACCTTACGAACGCTGGTGCCGCCCTTGCGCACCGGCGCGGGAGTGTGGGGCACTCCCGCACTCGATGTGGAGACTGTGCTCACTCGATTCCTCCGTGGTCCGTGTGGATGTCCCGACTTCCGGGACAAGAGGAAAGGTAGTGACCTGGCTCACGTCGTCACCACCCCCGAATGGGGGGTGGTGACTTCCGCCTGCCCGGGAGGGCTTCAGGCCGGCGTGCCCGCAGCGCCCAGCAGCTCCCTGCGCAGTTCCGTCCACACCGTTGCATAGGAGTCGATGACCGGCTCGGCTATCCACTTCTTGTCCCCGGCAGCGGCTTTCGCGAGCGCGTCCGCGAACAGGTCCTGATAGCGGGACAACCGCGGGACGAACGCCGACAGGTCGTCGAACACCACGGAGGCGCGGCGATCGAGGTCTGCAAGCTGATCGGCGTCCGCGGTGTCGATCAGTGCGACGAACTCCTCGTGGAACGGCACGAAGCTCTCGTACACCTCCGCGATGGAATCCTCGTCGATGGACACCCGCTCGGCGTCGAGCTGGTCCTCGAGTTCGGCCAGTCCCGCCTCGGTCAGAGCGATCCGGCCACTCGATACTTCCTCCGCCTTGCCCTGGCTCAGCAGGGCGTCGTAGGCGGCCTGCGCGGACGCCGCGGCGACTCCCAGGTGTTCGGCGAGCACATCGGCACTGACCTGCTCTTTCAGACGCACAGCCTGCAGTAGGGCCAACTCGTCCACATTGCCAGCGAAGGCCATAGGTCTTCTCCTCGTCATACCCGTGCAGGGTCGTTACGGGCAGACCCGGGCGGACCTGCCGACCCTCTAGGTAACACGACTACAGTTCGAGGATCTCCGAGGGGGCCGCCAGCGCATCCGCACGGGAGGTGTCCTTCAAATCCACACCGGATCTGCCGAGCTTCCTGGCACCGACGACGAGCGACGCCACGACGCGCGCCGCGACCTCGTACCCGAGCCCTCCGGGGGGATGGATATTGGATACGCAGTTCCGGTCTGCGTCGGTGCGTCCGGGCCGGGGAAGGTGGGTCAAGTAGACACCCACACTGTCGGCCACCGACAGGCCGGGCCGTTCCCCGATGAGCAGTACGAGCGTCTGCACTCCCATCGCCTCGGCGATGTGATCACCGAGCGCCACCCGGGCCTGAGTGGCGATGACGGGCGGTGCAAGAGCGTAGGTGTCACCGAGCTGCGCGACCAGAGCCGACAGGAGTGGAACCCCGTGATCGGCCAGCGCGCGGGGTGAGAGACCGTCGGCGAGCACGAATCCGACCTCGGCGGTACCCCTCGGAATGGAGGACAGGTCGGCGGGGGACCTGCCGAGGTCCGGTCGTCTCAGGTACTCGCCACGGTCGCTCGCCTGACTGGCGACGACTACCGGCCGTCCCAGACCGACCGTCTCGACCTGGTCCGCCAGCGCTGCCGCGTCGAGCGGCTGGTGCACCGCATCGCGCGCCGCGGCGTGCGCCGAGCGGAACTCGAGCACCCGCCGAGTGGGCAGCGCATCACCGGCCCGGCCCAGCCCGATTCGGGCCTGCGTCGTGGCGCGCAGTTCGGTCCAGAAGTCCTGCGCTGCAGGTTCGTGCGCACTGTGGTTCACGATGCCACCGTCAGAGCCCGCAGCGGTGAGGCCGCCGCATCCACCGGCAGAATCCTGCCGTCGCCGTCGACCATGCCGAGACGGCGCAACCAGTCCTCGAACTCGGGTGCAGGCCGGAGCCCGAGGACCTGACGAGCGTAGAGGGCGTCATGGAACGACAGGCTCTGGTAGCCGAGCATCACGTCGTCCGCACCGGGCACCGCGATGACGAACGCCGCGCCCGCGACACCGAGCAGGGTGAGCAGCGTGTCCATGTCGTCCTGATCGGCCTCGGCGTGATTGGTGTAGCAGACGTCGACGCCCATGGGCAGTCCAAGCAGCTTTCCGCAGAAGTGGTCCTCGAGCCCGGCCCTGATGATCTGTTTTCCGTCGTACAGATATTCCGGTCCGATGAACCCGACCACGGTGTTGACGAGAAGCGGCTCGAGGTCGCGCGCCACGGCATACGCCCGGGCCTCGAGGGTCTGTTGGTCGACGGCCCGGCCGCCCGTACCGAGGTGCGCGCCCGCACTGAGCGCCGATCCCTGCCCGGTCTCGAGGTACATGACGTTGTCGCCGACGGTGCCGCGCCGCAGCGAGCGGCCCGCTTCGTTGGCTTGCCGCAGAAGCGCGATATCCACACCGAAACTCGAGTTGGCGCCCTGGGTTCCGGCGATGGACTGAAACACGAGGTCGACGGGAACGCCTGATTCGATCAGTCCCATGGTGGTGGTGACGTGAGACAGGACGCACGACTGCGCAGGGATGTCGAATCGCTGACGGATGTCGTCCAGTAGATGAAGGAGCTCCGAGGTGGCATGCGGGGAATCCGTCGCCGGATTGATGCCGATCACCGCGTCTCCGCACCCGAGGAGCAGACCGTCGAGTGTTGCGGCCGCGATCCCGCGCGGGTCGTCGGTGGGATGGTTGGGTTGCAACCGGGTGCCCAGAGTGCCGGGCCGGCCGAGCGTGGTTCGGAACCCGGCGGTGACGTGCACGGCCCGGGCCACAGCGATGAGATCCTGGTTCCGCATGATCTTGCTGACCGCGGCCACCATTTCCGGAGTCAGTCCCGGGCCGACTCGCCGCAGGATCTCGGCCGCATTCTTGCCCGCTGCCACCTCGAGCAGCCAGTCCCGGAATCCGCCGACCGTGAGATGTGAGATCTCACCGAAGGCCACCCGATCGTGCGAGTCGATGATGAGCCGGCTCACCTCGTCGTCCTCGTAGGGCACGACGAGTTCGTCGAGGAAGGTGGTGAGGGAAACGTCGGCGAGGGCCCACTGCGCCGCAGCACGTTCGGCGTCCGAAGACGCGGCGCAGCCGGCGAGCTCGTCCCCGCTGCGAAGCGGCGTGGCCTTGGCCAACAGGTCGACGAGCCCGTCGAACGTATATCCGACACCGGCTATCGAGTGCGTGTACATGGTCATCCCAGCTCTTCCTCTGCCTCCGCAAGAGCAGCAAACTCCTCGTCGGGGGAATTGGCAACCAGGTGATGGCGGCTGTACAGGCCGAAGTAGGCCATGAACCCGGCAAAGGCGATCAGCGTCCACAGTGCGGCGACCGGGTCGACGAGGAACGTGGCAATCACCGCAGCGGCCGCGATCACGAGGGCGAAGGAGGTGGTGGCAATTCCGCCCGGGGTGCGGTACGGGCGCGTCATGTCGGGTTCGCGGCGGCGGAGCACGATGTGACTGATCATCATCAGCACGTAGCTGACGGCTGCGCCGAACACCGCCATGTTGAGCAACATGGCACCTTCACCGGTGAGGGAGAGCGCGAAACCGATGACGCCCGGGACGATGAGCGCGAGGGTGGGAGCCTTGCGGGAATTGGTAACCGACAGATTCTTCGGCAGGTACCCGGCACGCGACAACGCGAAGGTCTGCCGCGAGTACGCGTACATGATCGAGAAGAAGCTTGCGACCAGCCCGGCCAGGCCGATGTAGTTGACCACCTTGGCGGCGGTACCGTCACCGAGGGCCTCGACGAGTGGATTGCCCGAAGTCGCCAGACCCTCGGCGCCCATCGCTCCCGTGGCGAGGAACAGCACAGCCGCCGCCGTGACGAGCAGGACGAGCATGCTGATGATGATCCCGCGCGGTACGTTCTTTTCCGGCTCACGCGCTTCTTCCGCGGCCAGCGGAACACCCTCTACCGCAAGGAAGAACCAGATCGCGAACGGTACCGCAGCCCAGATGCCGAACAGGCCGAACGGCAGGAAGCTCGACGCTCCCACCGCGTCGGTGGGAGCGATGTCCGTCAGATTCCCCGCATCGAACAGCCCGATCGCCGAGATCACGAAGATGACGAGCCCGACGAGGGCGATCGCGGTGATCACGAACATGGCCTTGAGAGCCTCGCCCGCACCCGTGAGGTGGATGCCGATGAAGATGGCGTACACGGCGAGGTACACCCACCAGCCGTCGGTGATCCCGAAGAGCTCGAGCGATTCGACGTAGCTGCCGATGAAGGTGGCAATCGCGGCGGGTGCAATCGCATACTCGATGAGAATGGCCGTGCCGGTGGCGAATCCACCCCACGGACCCAGTGCGCGCCGGGCGAAGGTGTAGCCGCCTCCCGCCGCCGGGAGCGCAGACGACAGCTCCGCCATACCGAGAACCATCGCCAGGTACATGCCTGCGATGACCACACCGGCGATCAGCAGACCACCGAATCCGCCCTCGGCGAGCCCGTTGTTCCACCCCGCATAGTCACCGGAGATCACATAGCTGACTCCGAGGCCGGCGAGAAGTACCCACCCTGCCGATCCCTTTCGGAGGGTGCGCTTTTCGAGATAACTGCTGTCCTCGGAGTGATAGTCCACACCATCGTGGTGGTCACCGGTTCCGGAATTCTTGGATGGTTCAACGAGTGACATTCCGTCCCCTACATCGATATGAATGCTGCCGCGGCGCACGTGCCGAGGCGAACGGTAAGCGTGCTGTGTACACGTCGTGTCAGCGTGGGGTGTCCACGACGTAAAAACCGGAGCCGCGTCATGTGCCCGGGCGGGCGCCGGGCACGGGGCAGGCGTCGACCGCCTCGGCGACCACCTGCGGCTCGGCGGACGGGGCGGGCCGCCAGCCCTGCTCCCACCGCTCACCGACGATGACGTCTTCGGCTGCGAGGCTGGTGTTCTCCTCGGGTGTGAAGGCGCGGGCCCGGCTGAGGAACCGCATCCCTTCGGGGCTTTCGACGCTGAAGCCCGACCCACGACCCGGCACGACGTCGAGTACGAGCTGCGTATGCTTCCACGCCTCGAACTGCGAACCGGAAATCCACACCGGAACCGCGTCGACGCCCTCGGGGCGCGTCGGCAACGTCTCACCGACGCCGAGACGGAGGTCCAGGACGCCGAGCAGCACGTCCCGGTCCCCCACGATGAACTCGCCGTCCGGGTAACACATCGGCGCGGAGCCGTCACAACATCCACCCGACTGATGCATCATCAGCGCGCCGTGGATACCGCCGAGGCGGCGGAGAAGCTCCACCGCCCCGGCGGTTGCCTTCAGGCGCGCGGGCGCCCGAACCGCGTCCATCAGAAGAAGCCCTGAGCCTTCGCGGCGTAGCTGACCAGCAGGTTCTTGGTCTGCTGGTAGTGCTCGAGCATCATCAGGTGGTTCTCACGGCCGATGCCGGACTGCTTGTAGCCACCGAAGGCGGCGTGCGCCGGGTACTGGTGGTACGTGTTGGTCCACACCCGGCCGGCCTGGATGTCACGGCCCGCGCGATAGGCGACCCCGCCGTCACGCGACCACACACCGGCTCCGAGGCCGTACAGGGTGTCGTTGGCGATCTCGATGGCCTGGTCGTAATCCTTGAACGAGGTGACCGACACGACGGGCCCGAAGATCTCCTCCTGGAAGATCCGCATCTTGTTCTGGCCGGTGAAGATGGTCGGCTGAACGTAGTACCCGCCCGACAGATCGCCGCCGAGCTCCGCGCGCTCACCACCGGTGATGACCTTGGCGCCCTCACCCTTGCCGATCTCGATGTAGGACAAGATTTTCTCGAGCTGATCATTGGACGCCTGCGCGCCGATCATCGTGTCGGTGTCGAGCGGGTCACCCTGACGCACGGCCTTGGTGCGAATGGCGGCCATCGCCAGGAACTCGTCGAAGATGTCCTCCTGGATCAGCGACCGCGACGGGCAGGTGCACACCTCGCCCTGATTGAGGGCGAACATCGTGAATCCCTCGAGTGCCTTGTCCTGGTAATCGTCGTTGGAGGACAACACATCCGAGAAGAAGATGTTGGGGCTCTTGCCACCCAGCTCGAGGGTGACCGGAATCAGGTTCTGCGAGGCGTACTGCATGATGAGCCGGCCCGTGGTGGTCTCGCCCGTGAACGCGATCTTCCTGATCCGGGGGCTCGACGCCAACGGCTTGCCCGCTTCGACACCGAAGCCGTTGACGATGTTCACCACACCGGCGGGCAGAAGGTCACCGATGATGGAGATCAGGTGCAGGATCGACGCCGGAGTCTGCTCGGCAGGCTTGAGCACTACCGCGTTTCCGGCGGCCAGTGCCGGCGCCAGCTTCCACACGGCCATCAGGATGGGGAAGTTCCAGGGAATGATCTGGCCGACCACGCCGAGCGGCTCGTGGAAGTGGTACGCGACGGTGTCGTTGTCGATCTCCGACAGCGCCCCCTCCTGCGCTCGAATGGCCCCGGCGAAGTAGCGGAAGTGATCCACGGCCAACGGAATGTCCGCGTTCAGGGTCTCGCGGATCGGCTTGCCGTTGTCCCAGGACTCGGCGAGCGCGATGGACTCGAGGTTCTCCTCGATACGGTCGGCGATCTTGTTCAGGATGATCGCGCGCTCGGCCACAGACGTCTTGCCCCAAGCCGGTGCCGCGGCGTGCGCGGCGTCGAGCGCGAGCTCGATGTCCTCGGACGTAGACCGGGCGACCTCACAGAACGGCTGGCCGGTGACGGGTGTCGGATTCTCGAAGTACTGGCCCTTGACGGGCGCAACCCACTGGCCGCCGATCCAGTTGTCGTAACGCGATTGGAAGGACATGACGGCGTCGGGCGAACCCGGGCGGGCATACACGGTCATCGATAACTCCCTGGTGTCGTGAAGCTCAATTGCTTTTCGGATGTGACTCACAACACTAGGGAACGTACCGTTGCAACTACGTTGCGTACTGCTGATCGAACAGATCGACCCGAGACTTGACCTGCGAGTACAGGGGCGAACGTGGATCGAGTCCGGCGAGATAGGCCTCCCACGCGGCCACGTCTGCTCGGCCGTGCACCGACGTGGTCCACCGCGCCAGCAATCGCTGGTCACCCTCACGGAGCAACGCGGCCTGCACCCGCGCACGCAGTTCGTCCCGGATGTCCTCGACGCCGGGTGCATCGGATCCGGGCAGCACCGGACCGGAGTAGATGTCCAGTGCAGCGGCGAGCTGGCCCCGGTCGAGGGCACTGCGCACCTGCTGCACATCCGACACCAGGTCGGCGAGCAACCGATACGGACGCGAACCGATACCGGCCGTCCCGAAAACTTTTCGGAGCCGGGACATCTCGGCCCTGATCGTGACCGAGTCCAGATCACTCTCGTCGAGGAGGACGGCGAGACGGTCCGAACTGAGCCCCTCGGGATGCTCGGCGAGGAGCAGCAGGATTTCTGCGTGGCGCCGCGACAGCGGAGTACGCCGGCCTTCACGGACGAGGCTGGGCCGACCCGAGCCCAGTACCTCCAATCGGGTGACGGTGTCGACGAGGGGCTGCGGCGAGCGCAGCAGATTCAGCCGTAGTTCGGCTTCTGCCGCGGCAACGGTGGCTCGAATCAGCGAGAGCACCTCGGGGACGGCTACCCGCGGACCACCGGTGATGTCGATCGCCCCGACGATCAGCCCGGTAGCAGGATCGTGGACCGGGGCAGCCGAGCAACTCCACTCGTGGACCGAACGGCTGAAATGCTCGGCACCGAAGATCTGCACGCAGTGATCGAGGGCCAGAGCCGTTCCCGGCGCGTTGGTGCCGACGGTGTCTTCACTCCAGTCGGCACCCTCGACGAAGTTCATGTTCAGCGCGCGATCCTTGGCCGTGGAATCGCCTTCGACCCACAGTAGCTGTCCCTTCTCGTCGGTGATGGCGACGAGAAGACCGGTATCGGCCGCGTCCTCGACGAGCAGTTTGCGCACGACCGGGCGGATCAGCGCCATCGGATGCGAGGCCCGGTACTCGGCCAGCTCCGAGGCGGCAAGATGATCTGCCCGGGCGGCGCCGTCCGGATTGACGCCCTTACGGGTGCTCCGCATCCACGAATCGAGGATGACGGAGCGGACGGCATTCTGCTCCGTGTCGGGGACGGCGGGCACGGACCGGTCGACGAACAATTGGTGCGCCGAAGACACCCGTCGTGCGAGCACTGCGACATCGTCGCCGGGTCGTACGGCGACCCACGGGTTGCCCCCGGTGGGCGGTTGCTTCTGCATCGGATCCTCCACGGCGTCTCTACTACTGTAACGCGGGCCACACTTCCGGCGGGCAAGGGCTGTCGGGCAGGTAGGGGCTGTCACCCCGAGAGGAAGGTACTGACCCGTTCGGCCACCATCACCGCGGTGGCGTGCGGGCCACGACTCGGCACCACCGGGAACACCGACGTGTCGGCAATGGTGAGTCCGTCGATTCCGTGGACGTTGCAGCGCTCGTCGACCACCGCGCCGGCGTCGTCCGAATCCCCCATTCGGCAACTGCCACAGAGGTGCTGCGACGTCCCCAGGTGGGCGCGCACCGCGTTGTCCGACACTTCCTCTGATACCGGCTCCACCAGCGGGCGGAAGGCCGGCGATCGGAGAAGTTCCACACCGAGCGCGACGCCGTCCCGGAGCGCCCGGCGATCGGAGTCCGTTTCCGCGTAGCGATACTCTATCCGCGGACGAACGCGGCGGTGCGGGGACGCCAGCCGAATTCGACCACGGCTCTCCGGGGTCATCACACCTATTCCGAGCCGGGGAACGGGCTGACCGGACCCGGGCACGAGGACATCGAAAGATGCCGTGTACGGACGGATTTCGATCTGCCCGACGTTGAGCACGGCCTCGAGCACCGGACTGGTGGCGTCGCGGCGCAGTGGAGCCCGCACCCGATAGGGCAGACCCACTTCGGGGTGGTCGCTGAAGTCGCTCCCGACACCCGGTGCATCCGTCACCGGACGAATGCCGTTGTCCCGCAGATGTTCAGCCGGCCCGATTCCCGAGTGCATCAGCAGCACAGGCGTCTCGACGGCGCCTGCCGCGAGAACGACCCGATCCGCCCGGACCACCCGTCGAGCGCCGCCGCTGTCGATCTCGACGCCGACCGCCCTGGTGCCGGAGAAAAGAATGCGAACGACGTGCGAGTCGACGTCGACCGTGAGATTGGGGCGATCGAGGGCGGGCAGCAGATAGGCCGACGCCGTACTGACCCGCCGGCCGTCGCCGACATTGAGCGGCACGGGTCCGATTCCCTCGCCGTCGCGCCCGTTCTTGTCCGCTTCCTCCGCGAACCCCAGGTCGAGGGCGGCGAGGTGGAAGGCTGCACTCACCGCACTCAGCCGATCGGCCGGTTGCCTGCGCACCGGCACAGGGCCCGTTGCCCCATGCAATGGACCCTCGAAATCGACATCTGTCTCCAGTGCGCGGAAGAAGGGCAGCACGTGGTCGTACGACCAGGACGGCGGCCACCGATCGAAGTCCGGCGCCGTCCCGCGGATGAAATATGCACCGTTGACGGCGCCCGAGCCTCCGAGGACATGACCGCGCACCATGGCCGAAGGTATGCCGGGCGTCAGTTCGATTCCGTAGGTGTCGCCGTAGGGACTGCGCGGGCCGACCGGCAATGTGCGGTAGTCGAGCACGGAAGAACACTCGGCCGCCGATCGATACCCGGGACCGGACTCGAGCAGGACGACGGTTCGGTCAGGATCCTCGCTGAGCCGCGCAGCGACGACACAACCACTCGAACCACCGCCGACGACTACCACGTCGGCAGCTCGGACGGGACCGGCCACTACGATTTCAGCCGAGGCTTCACGGCGTCGAAATCACGGGCAGCGATCACGCCCTTCCACAGTCCGGCACCGTAGGCGATGTCGTCGATCCGTTTGAACGCAGTGTGCCGCACGGGACCCAGTCCGCCGGGTTCACGGTGGGTGACCCAGTCGGCGACCCCCTCCGCGATCGCGATGGCGAGGGCGATCCGGCGAATCCGTCTCGACAGCACCACCGCCAGGAGCGTAATCGGCCAGTAGTGCCGGCACATCGCGGAGGCGAGCTGCCAGGCACCGCCCGCAAACCCTTGGGCTGCGAGGATCGCGGCGATTCGGGTTGGCTGATCGAGCCCGGTGAACATGCGGCGAAGACGCACCACCATCATCGCCAGGGTGGCGACGGCTCCGAGCAGACCGAGCCGAGTGCAGGTGGCCGCGGCGATGCACGCGAAAAACGTCCACGGAGACATGGACAGCGGCGGAACCATCCCCGCGTGCCGCGAGGCGAGCGGCGCCGCACCTGTCCCGTAGAACAACTTGCGGTCGAACCACCTGCCGAAGGTGACCCGGTGATCATGCGCCACATGAGCCACAGGCTCGTACCGCAGCCGCCAGCCGGATTCCTGCAGGCGCCAGCACAGGTCTACATCCTCGGCAACGTGCATGGACTCGTCGAATCCACCGAACTCGTCCACCACCTCACGGCGGGCGATCATCGCCGCGCTGGGCACATACGACACGGGCCCACCGGATTGGACCGCCGATTCCTTGCGCCCCAGATCCAGTGAGGATCGGCCGTGCTCGTATCGCGCCAGCGTGCTCGCCTCGGGGTCGAGAGCGACGATCCGCGGGGCCACGAGCGCGACCGCAGGGTCGCTGAAATGGCCGAGCATCACTTCGATCCATCCCGTTCGAGGCAGCACGTCGGAGTCCAGAAAGGCAACGAAGGGGGTTGCCGCGGAACGGAGACCGGTGTTTCTTGCCGCGGCGGGACCCCTGGCGGTGTCGTGGCGGAGAACGGTGACACGTCCGCACCCGTTCTGCAACGCGGGAGAGACCACCGGAACGTCGGAACCGTCGTCCACCACGATCACTTCCAGGCCCCGCAGCGACGCGAGGAGGCGGTGGAGCCCGCCCGGATTGTTCTTCACCGGAATGACCACGGTGACGTCCTGGGGTGAGGGAGTGCTCATCGGCCGCGGATTGGCGACGCCGGAATCGAGGAGTCTGCGGGCGACCACCGCCGACTGCGGATCGACGACCTCCAGAAATCCGTCGCCGATCATGGCCGCAGCGGTAGGCGCGAGTTTCAACATGCGTGTCGGTGAACCGCCGATGAGGACTCGGCCGCCGGAATATGCGCGCACCTTCGGATCGATCCGGATCCCGAATCCATCGGGAAGTCGAGCTTGGCGCATCAGTCGATGGTAGGCGGGTCGGACAGCACGGGCAGGTCATACCGGATATCGGGAACACCGAAGGTACGACGATGCGTCCTCAGCCACCCGAGGACTCCCGCGTGGGTCATGTGAGCCTCCCATCGGGGCCCGGCTCCCACCGGGCCAGTGCCTTGGACACGTCTTCGACGAGTGCGCCGAACAAGTGCGCCCCCTCCGCGGCCGTGGCGCCCGTCGGATCACCGAGCACGCCGTTGGCCGACACGGCGACCATACCGCCTTCGCGCAGTCTTGGCATCAAGCTTGCGAGAGGTTCGACATTGCCGGGTTCGGCGCTGGACAAACGTACCCGGTCGGGTGAAAGGTGTAGCAACAGGGACGTTTCCGTACGGCCGGCGTGCGCATCTGCACCCGGCACGGCGCAGGGGACCCAGGCGACATCCCGGCCCTCGTACCGGAGCAAGGCAACAGCCTTGACCAGCGCGGGACCGTTGCCGCCGTGACCGTTGACGAACAGCACCCGACCCGCCCAGCGGCACGCCGACCTCCCGTACTCCACCAGCACCGTGTCGAGCGCATCCGCGCCGAGCGACACCGTTCCCGGAAACGCCTCGTGCTCGCCGCTGGCTCCGTAGGCAATCGCGGGCGCCGCCAGCACACCGGGCAAGGCCCCTGTCACCGCTGCGGCGATTGCCGTGTCGGTGTCCAGCGGAAGGTGCGGGCCGTGCTGCTCGAGGGAGCCGACAGGGACGGCGACAGTCGCCCCGCCGCGGTCCAAATCCGTCCACACTGCGTCCTCGAGGGGCCCGGAAGCGGTCATGCCCCGATGCTATGCGAGGCGGAAGAAGGCGCTGCCATCAGAGCGACAACGCGACCCGTTCACCCTCTATGACGGCGGAGTGCGCACGCCGCGGGGCGAGGACGTCGCCGATGCGATGCACGTCGAAGCCCGCGGTAGTCAACGGGGCCCACAGGTCGTCGTCGGGCTCCTGATGGACGGAAACCACCACCCAATCGACGGTCAGTCTGCTGACCCGCCCGGTCGGGTGATGCAGCAACGCAACGGCGACCCGCGATTGCTCGCCGGGGTCACTGCCGGTCGGCACCACCTCGGTCAACTGGGTGATGCCCTTGCGGTGCGCCCGCTGATTCCAGCCCTCGAGGTCCAGGGTGATGCCGAGGTCCTGACCGACGATCATTCCCGGTGTACAGATCGTGACCTCGCACCCGCCGTCCGCAAGGAACTCCGCCACCGACGTTCCCTGGTGGAACCCCAGGTCGTCGACCACGAGCACCGTCCCCTGCGGCCCGGCCCGTCCTTCGAGGACGTCGCGCACATCCACGATCCGATCGGATCGGCCGGCCCAGTGGGGGCGCACCGGACGAGCTCCCGTTGCCAGCACCACCACGTCCGGGGAGCACCCGGCCACGGCCTCTGCCGTCGCCGATGTGCCGGTGCGCAGATCCACACCGAGACGGCGGCACTCCTTCTCCAAATTCGTGACCAGGCTGAGCAATTCACGGCGGCCGGGGACCACTGCGGCAGTACGGACCTGTCCCCCGAGTTCCCGCGCCCGCTCGTACAGCGTCACGGTGTGACCACGCAGCGCGGCCGTCGCGGCTGCCTGCAATCCCGCCGGACCGCCCCCGACCACAACAACACGGCGCCCGCGGACCCGCGGTTCGGGCAGGGCCACGGATTCCTTGCCCGCACGCGGGTTGACGACGCAACCGAGCCACCGGCCCAAGCCCATCCGGCCGACGCATTCCTGATTGCACGACAGGCACGTCCGGATGCCGGCCGTGTCCCCCGCCAGCGCCTTCCCGGCGAAGTCGGGATCGGCGACCTGTCCGCGCACCACACCGATCAGGTCGCAATGGCCCTCTGCCAAAGCCCGGTCGGCCTGAGCTGGATCCGTGAACCGTCCGACACCGACCACGGGAAGACCCACCCGTTGCCGGATGGCGTTCGGAATGAACAGTGCATAGCCGCGGGGCACCGCCATCGACGCTTCGATCATGTGCAGGGTTTCGGTGGCCACCCCGATCGAGGTGTTGATGTAGTCGACCTGCCCACAGGAATCGACGAAGGTCGCCACCTCCACGGCCTCGCCGAGCTCGACGCCTCCCTCGAACCGATCGTCACCGGCGAGCCGCACCCCGAGTGCGCGGTCCGGTCCGATCGCCTCGCGGACCGCGGCCACGACCTCGAGGAGGAACCGTGCGCGGTTGCGGAGCGAACCCCCGTAACGGTCGGTGCGCTGGTTGGTCGCCGGCGCCAGGAAGCTACGGACGAGCGAAGAATGGGAGCACTGCAGTTCGATGCCGTCGAAGCCGCCGCGGATGCACTGCTCGGCGACGAGTGCGTACCCCTCGATCAGCGTCCGGATCTCCCCGCTGTTTACCTCCTTCGGTACTTCACGGAACAACGGGTCGGGTACGGCACTCGGCGCCCACAGCGGCCGGCGTGAATACAGGCTCGACCCCTGACCACCGTTGTGGTTGAGCTGAGCGAGAATCGGCACGCCGTACCCGTGCACGGCGTCGGTGATCCGCCGATACCCGGGCACCACCTCGGGGCGGTAACCCGCGATCACCTTCTCGTACGGCCAGTCACCCGGATGGGTGGCATGTTCCTCGGAGATGATCAGCCCGGCCCCGCCCCTCGCGCGCGCCGCGTAGTAAGCGGCGTGTTGCTCGGTGGGGAGTCCGTCGACGGCGTATCCCGTGAGGTGCGCCGAGAAGACCACCCGATTGCGCACGGTGAGCGGTCCGAGGCGCAACGGGGTGAAGAGGTGACGGTAGGCGGTGTTCACACCTTGGTGTTGCCCATGTCGAGAGCGACCTGACTTCCGGTGACCGTGCGGGAACCGTCACCCGCCAGCCACAGCACCGCATCGGTGATGTCGTCGGTGCCGGCCAGCGGATGCTCGGTGAGGATCGTTCCGAAGCTCGACAGATAATGGGGGTGCTTCTCGAGTATCACCAGACTGCCGGGGTCGGTGCCCATCGGGGTCTTGACACCGTACGGGTGAATCGAGTTGACCCTAATCTTGTACTCGCCGAGCTCTTTTGCCGCCGTCTGCGTCAGGCCGACCAAGCCGAACTTGGAAGCTGCATAATTGGCCTGACCCGGCAAGGGTTTGATACCGGCGACCGAGCTCACGACGATGATGGACCCACCCCGTCCGCCCTCGATCAAAGCCGGCACTGCCGCCTTCAATGTCTTCCACGCACCCGTGAGATTGACATCGATCAGCGTCTCCCACTGCTCGTCGGGCATCTCCCAGAATCTGCTCCAGTTACAGATGCCCGCATTCGCGATCACGATGTCGAGCCGCCCGAACTGTTCGACGCCCCGATCCACCACAGCCCGCAGCGCGGCGCTGTCCCGGACGTCGGCCTGCTCGGCGAGGATCTTGCCGCCTTCGGACTCCACCAGTCGCACCGTTTCGGCCAGATCGTCGGGCGTCGCCGGTTCATAGGTGTTGTACGTCGATACCGGTCCGCAGATGTCGACGGCGATGATCGCCGCGCCCTCACGGGCCAGCCGCACAGCGTGCGTCCGCCCCTGCCCTCGGGCGGCCCCGGTGATGAACGCTACCTTGCCGTCGAACTGTCCCATGACATCGTCCTATCTCTCGTTGACGCGGGTAACCGAAGGGCATGTGCCTCGAGGCGGCCTTCGCGGATCGCTTCGAGAAGTGTTCGGGGAGCGACGCAGTCACCGACCCGAACCGCGCCGGAGCGCAGAGTGTTGTCGGGTAACCGGGGTGAACAGTCGATCACGGCGGCACACGGCACCACTGTTTCCGTACCGGTGTACCGATTCCGGATCCGCGCACCCGAGTGTCCCGCCGACACGATCCGGCTCGACAGGTGACGGGCGACTCCTGCCCGTTGCAGACGCCCGTTGGCGTCGAACAGGTCGCCGCTCGGGCCCAGACGCGATCCGGCCACCGGGTCGGGAGTCACCACACCGACCTCGCGCCCCGACGCCGCGAGCCATTCGGCGAGGGCGACCGCGACCGGGCCTCCGATCGGATCGAAGACCAGAACCGGACCCTCGTGCAGGGCGGCGCCGCTCAACACGTCGACGGCGTCGACGCACTGGGTGGTCCCGTCGACGGGGAATGGCGCTGGGCGGGGCCGGCTACCGGTGGCCACCACCACAGTCACCCCGTTCTTGTGGGCAGCATCGATGTCCGCGTCGGACACAGTGACACCGAGGCGGAAATCGACACCCAAGGACCGGCACTCGGCTTCGAGCCAGTCCGTCAGAGGCTGCAGGTGCGGTGCATAGGCGGCGGCTGTCCTCACCAGACCGCCGAGGCGGTCTGCCGCCTCGGCGACCGTGACACTGTGACCGGACGTCGCGAGGATTCGCGCCGCTTCGAGTCCCGCCGGCCCCCCGCCCACCACGAGCGCCGTCTCCGCATCTGCGGATATACACGGATACGGTTGCGGTTCCGGTGGGTCGACGACCTCGTGCCCGGCGGTCGGATTGCCGACACAGGTCACGAGAGGATTGCGGGGGTCACGCACCCGGCAGGTCTGATTGCACAGGATGCAGGGTCGTGGCGCGGAACCGCTCCGGATCTTGGCGACCAGATCGGGGTCCGCGATCTGCGCTCGCGTCATCTCGATGACGTCCGCGACACCGTCATCGAGCGCCCGCCGAGCGAGAGCGGGATCGATCACGCTGCCCTGCAGGGCGACCGGAACGCCGCCCGCCACCGCCCGCCGAACAGACAAGCACGTATCCGTGTTGAATCCGGCCGGAGTGTGAAAATCGGGACGGTACGCCGTGACCGACAGTGCGCCGCCGCGGACCACGACCAAGAGATCGAGCGCACCGGCCAATCTTTTCGCCTGCTCGACGGCGACGGAGGGTGTGATGCCGCCCCACGACGTCCGTTCATCGCACGAAAGACGCAGCGACAGTACTCGACCCGGACCCAGTTCCTCCCGGACAGCGGTAATCACCTCGCGGGTGAGCCTGAGACGGTCAGCCCCGTACTCGTCGCCGCGTACGTTGGTGAGCCCCGAATGGAATTGACGTAGTAGCCCCCTCGGCCCGGCGTCGAGTTCGACCCCGTCCATGTCCGCCTCGACCACACCGACCGCGGCGGCGCGGAAACCCTCGACGAGTTCCTCGATTTCACGCCGCTCCATCTGCATCGGCATCTCCCGCGACACCACGTCGGGCACGCGGGACGGTCCCCACAGCACGGACTGTGAATAGGCGCTCGAGCCCTGGAGTCCGGTGTGGCCCAGCCCGGCCAGCACCAGAGTGCCGTGTCGGCGGCACGCCGACACGACGTCACGCCAGCCGTCAACGCAGTCGGCAGCGAGTGGCGTGCGCTCGTAGGGCCAGTCGGAGGCGTGCACCGACGCGACCTCGGTGACGACGATTCCCGCACCACCTCTCGCCCGCCGCTCGTAGTACGCAACGTGACGCGGGGAAATAGACCGTCGCACACCGAGATTCGTGACGTGCGGACCGAAGAGCACCCTGGAGGAGGCATGACGCCCCGCCAGGGTGATCCGGTCGGTCAGCTGCGCAGCCATCTACGCGTGTCGAGTCAGGATTCGGCGCCCAGGACGCGTTCGAATCCGGGCGGGATCACAACGTCGGATGCACTGAGGTCGTGAATGGACGAGTGCCCCAGTCCGAGGAGCGCCGAATCGATGCCACCACGAAGGACGTCGAGAACGTTTTCGACACCGGCCTGACCATTCGCCGAAAGGCCCCACAGGTACGCGCGGCCGATCATGACCGCCTTGGCGCCGAGAGCGAGCGCCTTGACGACGTCGCTGCCCCGGCGGACGCCACCGTCCAGAAGGATCTCGACCTGATCGCCGACCGCATCGGCGATAGCAGGCAACGCCCGAATCGGCGCAGGTGTGCCGTCGAGGTTGTTACCACCGTGATTGGACACCGAGATGGCCGTGACACCGGCGTCGACGGCACGCTTGGCGTCGTCGATGCGCATGACACCCTTCAGCATGAACGGTCCACCCCACTGCTCACGGAGCCACGCGATGTCGTCCCAGGTGGGCAACGGTGTCTGCATCCATTCGCCGTACGCCCCGAAGAACGTGGGCGGTTCCTGACCGGGTGCCGCGAGGTTCGGTGTGGTGAGATCCGGGATCTTCCGCGTCTTCGCGAACTCGTAAAGCCACTTCGGACGCGTGATGCCTTCCGGTGCGAACTGGATCATCGCCTTCAGATCCATCTTCTCCGGGATGGCCGGGCTGCCCCAGTCGCGCCCGTAGGAGAAGGACCAGTCGGTGGTGATGATCAGCCCCGTGGCGCCGGCCGCACGAGCCCGCTCCATCCGCTGAATCAGCACGTCCCGGGTACCGACCCAGTACATCTGGAAGAAAGTCTGGGGATTCGCCGCGGTGACCTCTTCGACCGACTTGCTCGCGAACGAACTCAAGCCGATCGCCGTCCCCCGCGCCGCCGCAGCACGTGCGACCGCGACCTCGCCGTCGGGGTGCACCGCCTGCACACCGGTCGGGGAAATCACGACGGGAAGCGAAATGTTCTGCCCCATCACGGTGGTCGACAGCTCGCGCTTGTCCGAGAGACCGACGGCGTGCGGGGCGAACCCCAGCTCACCGAACGCGGTGACATTGTCGTCGACCGTCAGCCCGCGCTCGGAACCGGCGATCAGCGCCGCATACACGGACTTCGGCAAACGCTTCTTCGCGCGACGCTGGGCCTCGGCCACAGTCTCGAAGAACGGATTCTTACCCATGTCGAAAAAACCTCTCATACCGACAGACGGTTTACGTCTGTTCCATTCCCGCAAGCGGGTTCTCGTCACAAATCTTTGCGGGCGGACGCACCATCAACGTCAGCGGAACCGGTGCCCGCGGAGTCCGACGCTGGCCGGTGCGGGAGTGGTCGACGCTGGATTTCGGAATGTCGCCGCGCTCACCTGCGAGCGCCGCCTCGCCGTATCCCTGAACACATTCGGGGTCGGGCCCGTCCATCGGAAGTCCGGTGAAGAACTTCGCGGCCATACAGCCGCCGCGGCAGGAGTCGTAGTGGGCGCACTTGCTGCACGCTCCCCCGGTCTGCGGAGACCGCAGTTCCTGGAACAGGTCGGAGTGCTGCCACACATGTTGAAAGCCGCCGTCCGCCAAGATATTTCCGGCGAGGAACTGCTCGTGAATGGCGAAGGGGCACGCGTAGACGTCACCGATCGGGTCGATCAGGCAGACTACCCGGCCGGCGCCGCAGAGATTCAGACCCGGCAACGCGTCACCGTAAGCGGAAAGATGGAAGAAGGAGTCGCCCGTGAGCACGCCGTCACCGTTGGCAACCAGCCAGTTGTACAGCTCACGCTGCTGCGCCTGGGTGGGGTGCAGCTCGTCCCACACGTCCGCTCCTCGGCCGGACGGGCGCAACCGGGTGATGCGCAGGGTGGCGCCGTACTTGTCCGCCAGGGCCTTGAAGTCGTCGAGCTGGGACACGTTGTGCCGGGTGACCACCACGGAAATCTTGGCGTCCTTGAAACCGGCCTCGGACAGATTCTCCAGCGCCCGCACCGCCATCGCGAACGACCCCGGACCACGAACGGCATCATTGACCTCGGCCGTCGCGCCGTCGAGGGAGATCTGCACGTCGACGTAGTCGCTCGCCGCGAGCCGGGCGGCAACCTTCTTGTCGATCTTCACCCCGTTCGTGGAGAACTTGACTCCCACCTGGTGCGCGGTGGCGTAATCGACGAGCTCCCAGAAGTCGGATCGCACGGTGGGCTCGCCGCCACCGATGTTGACGTAGAACACCTGCATACGCTGCAGTTCGTCGATGATCGCCTTGCACTGCTCGGTACTCAGCTCCCGTGGATCACGCCGCCCCGACGAGGACAGGCAGTGCACACACGACAAGTTGCACGCGTAGGTCAGTTCCCACGTGAGGCAGATCGGGGCGTCGAGTCCCAGTTCGAACTGGTCGACGAGTCGGCCGACCGGGGCGAGCGAAGCGACGGGGGTTGTCACCGCGGAGGGCCTTTCGAGCATGGAAGTCATGGGCTGGATCCTCTGATACGGGGCGAAGAGAACTGGTCAGGCGGGGACGATCATGTGCGACTCGGCCAAAGTGCCGAGGGCTCGCGCATACTGCGGAGCGGTGTCGTCCCCGATGCCCTGCGCCCGCAATGCGGACCGGGCGTCGGAGTGGTCGGGAAGGGCCTCCACCACCGCGACGATTGTGCGGTTCTTCAGGAACGACAGCTTGCGTGTCCCGAAGTGGTAGAGCAGCGCCCCGAACGGCTCGGGACGCAGCGCCACCTGCGGATGAAGCTTCCAGCCCACATCGAGATCGATACCGGCTGTACCGGTCGCTGCGGGTGCTTCGGGCATGTCAGTACACGCCGCACATGCCGTCGATCGACACCTCTTCGACGAGAGATTCCTCGACGAGGTCGTTCTCCAGCACGTTGTTGTCACGATCGGACATGATTTCCTCCTACTGTTCGGTGATACGTAGGCGAGTCACTGGGATGCTTCCCGTCATAGAAGGACCCTTCTGTGACTCGCCTCACCACTGTAATGGCATCGAGTGCAGAATGACAGACCGGGAGGGACGAAACATGAAAAGTCGTCGAAAACCAGCCAGTCGGATAGGGCGACGCCCGTCCACAACGCAGGACCGGATCAGTACCGTGGGGATCGAGCTGTTCACCAGGCAAGGGTTCGACGCCACCAGCGTCGACGAGGTCGCCGAGGCATCCGGCATCGCCCGGCGCACCCTCTTTCGCTACTTCCCGTCCAAGAATGCGATCCCGTGGGGCGATTTCGACGCCCACCTCGCCGAGATGCGCGCTCAACTCGCCGCACAGCCGGACGACATTCCGATCGCGGATGGCCTCACGGCCGCCCTCCTCGAGTTCAACGCCTTCCCTGCAAGCGAGGAAGTCAATCACCGCAAGCGAATGGGCCTCATTCTGCGGGTACCTGCGCTGCAGGCATATTCGGTGGTGATGTACGAAGGATGGCGCAACGTCATCGCCGAGTACGTGGCCGGCCGACTCGGAGTCTTACCCACCGACCACATTCCGCGCACTGTCGGCTATCTCCTACTCGGGGTTGCGATGTCGGCATACGAGCAGTGGCTCGATGACGATTCGCTCGAACTGAACGAACTACTCGCCAGCGGAATGCAATCGCTTTACGATGGGCTGAGTTCCCTCGGCGAGCCCGACACACGAACCTGATCTCCTCCCGCCGTCACCACTAGGCAAGGTTGCCTCGAATGTCCTCCACTCTCGACACACCCGCTTTCGACTCTCTCGCTCCGTGCGAATCCGGTCTCTGGTCACACGGTCACGTCACGGTAGAGCGCGTCACCGCCGGACCGCTCACGCTGACTCGCGACGGCGACTACTTGCGGGTGCGGCATGCCCTGACACCGGAGGATCTGAGCGAGCGGCTCGTGGCCTCGGTGACCGCGTCGATCGAGGACGCCGACTTCGGTCAGGACGAATTCGAGTCGACCATGGTCGGGCTTGTTCGCTCCACCGTCGACGGTGCGCTCGAGGCCTGGACCGTCTACTACCGCAACTCTCTGGACGAATTGCTGGACGGCACCGCCGACTTCGCACCGATCCACGAGAAGGCGGAGGAACTCGTCCGCGGTTCCGTCCTGGACCTCGGGTCGTGCTTCGGATTCTTGCCCCTGCGACTCGCCCGCGCGGGGCGCTCCGTCACGGCGACCGACATTCTGCCCGGCACCATGACCCTCCTCGACGCCGTGGCACCAGAGCTCGGACTGGACCTGGACACCCTCGTCTGCGACGCCGCGCACGTACCGGTTCCCGACGACAGCTTCGACACCGTCACCGCCATCCACCTCCTCGAACACGTCGACGACAGCATCGGTACCGCGGTGATATCCGAGGCCCTCCGCGTTGCCCGCGACCGGGTTGTCGTCGCTGTCCCCTATGAGGACGAGGCAACCGCGTGCCACGGACATATCCGCACCTTCGACACCCGGTCGCTCACGAAGCTCGGCGAAGCGACAGGACGCCCGTTCGCGGTGTTCGAACACCACGGCGGCTGGCTCGTCATCGACTGCTGACCGCCTCACGATGCGCGCAGGTGCGCGGCCGCCGGTAGCGGTGGGGCCGTGGAGCGATAGTGGTGTCCGGTCGGGGTGCCGAGGTCGATGAGGTGGGTGCGGCCGGGATTGCGTAGTGGGCGGGCGTTCCAACCCGGTGCTTCCTTCGCGTAGTTGCAGGCCTCGCACAGCCCGGACCCGTTGTCCGCGCTGGTCGCACCCGCGTTGCTGTACGAGCGGATGTGGTCGTGATGGCGGATCGGGGCATCGCACCACGGTGTGCGGCAGGTGCGGTCCCGGAGATCGATCAGCGTCTTCAGGCTCTTCGGGAACGTGCGCGACTGGGATTCCATCGCCGTCAACGCCCCCGACTGTGGGCACGAATACACCCGCCGCAATGTCGTCTCGGCAACTCCATCGATGGCGTCAGCCACCATGTGTCGTGCTATCCCCGCCGGCACCGGCCCGAACCCCTGCAGGTGGGCTGCTTCGTGGCCGCCGGCGAGCAGCGACTCGTCCGACAGCACCAGGTTCACCGACACCGGCACACCTGACGCCAGTGACGCTCCGGTGCCGCGCGCGAACAACAGGTCCACCATCACCTGATTGCGGGTGCGGCCACCACTGTTGCCGATGGCGATGAGACTGTCGGCGTCCCGGCCCAGCGTGGCCTGCAGGCAGACAGCGTCTACTTAAATCTCATACTATCTGCCACTGACGTGGCCGATGCCGGAGATGTAGGTACGTCACGGCTACCCGTAACACCGTGCGATGTGGCGGGTTTGACCGTGTCCCACACCGACGCTCGAGGTGCAGGAACAATCTTTTTCTGATTCACCCCCGCCTGGGGTGTCGCGGTGGGAACACTGCGGCGGACCCGGCGATGCCGTGGCCGGCTCGGGGTGGGACTGGTCTTGTCGCGGCACTGCCGGACCGGCGCATGCTCGGTGTTCCGGATTTCCGGGTTCTTCCCGCGCTTGCGAACAACTCTGCTGCGCCCGAGCAGTGCACGTTTGGCGAGGTTCACCGCTGCTACGTGGTCACGATTGCCGCCTACCTTGCACCGCGCGCACCACGCCCGGTGATAGCCGCCCGGCCGGGAGAGGGTGTCGTTGCAGCCGGGGCACAGTGCCGAGGTGCCGCGGGCCGGGACGGACACCATCGTCACGCCGACCCCCGCGGCGGTGTGCGCGAGAGCGTCGACGGCTTTGCGGCGGGCGGACTGCGCGGCCCGGTTGTTGTTCACCCGGCCGTGTCTCCGGGTTTCGAGGGTGCTGAGGTCTTCGATCGCGATCACTGCCGCACCGGCCGCGGCGGCGTAGTCGGTCACTTCCCGGCCGAAGTGGAAGGCTAGTTCCCGGTTGATCTTGCCTCGTTTGACACCGACCGCGACGCGGTGAAGGTCGAGGACCGCGATCTTGTTTTCCAGGTTGACGCGCACCTCGGGTGGTGCGGTCGCGGCGAGCCGCGTCAAGCGTGCGGCCTTGCGGTGCAGGTGTTGGCCTTCCGCTTGCAGCCGGGCCAGTTTGATACCCAGGCCCCGGTCGTCGTAGGTGAAGCCCCGGTAGTCCGAGACCAATCCGTCGGGGCGTTCGGTGACGATCGCGGCTGCTCCGAGGGTGGACGGTGACCAATCCACCCCCACTGCCGTCGATCCCGACGTCGGATCGGGTGCTGGAACGGATTCGGTGGCCGCGCAGCGCAGCAGCAGGCCACGGTGGTCGAGGACGAGGGTCGGCAGATGCCAGTCCGTGATTGCTCTGGTGTGCAGGTGCGGTGGGATCGCCGCGATCAGGCGGACCCGCTGCCAGTGCGCCCGCCCTGCCGGGGCCGGATTCGTGGGAAGTTTGACCGTCAACGTCATGACGGCGTCGGTGACGGCGATCTGGGAGAGTTGCTTGTCGGCGGCCGAGAGCCTAGCCATCGGAGCAGACGTCGGTGGCGTTTGCACGTCTGTGATCCGCACGCGTGCGGTGGGACGCTCCCCGCTTCCGGCGCGGCGGGAGCGCACTGTGAGTTGCCGTGCCACGCCGCGCGCGAAGCCGGGCGGCACGTATTCGCCGGCCGTGGTGGGCGGCGCGATTCGGCCGGTAGCCGGGTCGAACCTGGCCGACAGCGAACTGATGGCGGTATCCCGGTACGCCAAGGTGCGTAGCGTGCCGATCGCCTGGGAGGTGATCACCCGGGTCACCCGCGAGGGCACGTACACACCGGTCGGGTAGGACGGGTTCCACCCCAGACGCGCCGCAGCGACATGCCCCTGCGCCGGGAGCTTCCGGCCCGAACCATCACGTCCGGCGGTAAGGGCATCGAAGGTGGCCGGTTGCCACAACCGGAACACCAACTCAGACTCGGCACACGAAATCAGGTTCAGCAACCACCGGACACGAACATCGATGATATCGAGCCCAATCGGGGCGTCGGTAGCGTCGTCGACCGCCGCGTACGGGCGGGTGGTGAACGAAAACTGACGCAGCACAGTGAACCCGGCAACAGTCATCGGCTATCCCTCCTCCAACCTCGCTGCCGCATCGCCCGAGAAGTCGGCGTTGATCCTGCTTCGACCGCAGCCGGTAGCACCGGCCCGAAAACGACGCGAGCACCGCCATGAAGTCATCCATCAACTCCTCCACCACCGACTTCGCCATGCTCCCGCAGGACCTCGACCGTAACCCCGACCACCGACAAATACCTTTCGATCCAGGCGACTCCGAACCGGGCCAACCGATCCCCGCCACACCACCCGCACCACCGTGAAGTGGCCTTTCGCGGCGTCGTCGAGCATCCGGTCCACACCGGCCCGCGTTTCCCTCACACCAGAACCGCGATCCTTGTACACCCGGTACACGGCCCCGGAAGCGCTCTCGCGCAACATCGACTCCTGATTGGCGAGCGAGGACTCCTGCCCCGTCGAGCCGGACGCCCGGCGGTACCACGCTTCCACCCGGTCGGCCGGAGCCTTATCCAGGGCCGGAGGACGGCCGAGGTAGGCATCGAGGTCAGTGCGATCAAACACGCGCTGGCCGGAACCTGTACGCCGGGAGGGCAACCGGCCTTCCGACGCGGCCTTACGGACGCCCACGACAGACATGTTCAGATACGCCGCGGCCTCGCCAATTCGCATGAATCGGAAGTAGCAGAAAGAATCAGGGAGTATCATATGTCACATCAACTGTTGAGAGCCTGTTCCACAGGCATCAACACGCTGAAATACGCCATCGAGTCCGGCGCCGGACGGGTGGTGACCCGTCGCTCCGAGATTGCCTTGCGGTGCCTTCGGACGACCGCCGCGGCATCGAGCTCGACCGCCAGGGCTTTCGCTCGCGCAACCAGACCCCGGTCGCCGACTCCGTCGAGAATGCCTGGTTCCGCGCACAACCCGCGATCGACGATCCCCCCGATCATGCGCTGACAGACAGGCTGTCTCCCGTACCAAACAATGTGGCCCGCCATTCGTTCATCCGCCCCGATCGCAACAAGTCCAGGGTGTGCGGCATTTCATGCACCAACGCCCGCGCGAACCCCAGATGCCGGCCACCTCGGTTCGGGGATTCCCTGCGCGCCAATGTAATTTGCGACGCAATCCCCCGGTCCCACTCGGACCGCGGCAGTTGTCGAGCTTCACGGTCGTGTCGGATACTCGTGGCGACGTCGTCGGTGATCACCGCCTGCACTGCGCAGCCCACCGACTTCATCGTCTCGATCGCATCGAGTAGATCGATGCCCAACCCCGCATCGCCGTCGGCAGAAGCCAGACGAAGCCGTGCGGTGAACGCACGCACCTCGTCCAGATCCGGTACCGCTAACTTCCCCATAACCAACCTCCCCCAAGGCCGTTCGAAAATTTGTTCGATTCTAGCGTCTCGGCCGGATTCGAGCAATAGGTCGCGTCGACTCGTCAGAAATGCCCCCCGCTACACGCGGGCCGACAAGGTCGCCAAAGGAATACCCCGTGTGACACCTCTGCAGAGTCGTTGCTGCTCAACAAAATCTGTATGTTGCAGTCACAGTTGACGAGCTACCTCTACCCGCAGCAGAAACTAATGCCCAAGGATCGGGACGGCGCGACGGTGATCAGGGATCACGACACAGCGGCCAACCCCTACCACCGTGCCCTCGCTCACGGTCGGGTCTGCGCGGAGAACCCCTGTGGCATAGGGTTTCATCAGCCGCCGAACCACTACTCAGGGGCCGCGACGTGATCCCGACGCGTCAGCACGAGTGGCGCGCCGTCGGTGACGGCGATGGTGTGTTCGCTGTGTGCGGTACGGGACCCATCGGCCGAGCGGATGGTCCACCCGTCGTCGTCGTAGATGATTTTGTCGGTGCCGGCGGCGAGCCATGGTTCGAGTGCGAGGGTCAATCCAGGCTTCAGCTTCAGACCACGTCCGGCGCGTCCCATGTTGGACACGTGGGGGTCTTCGTGCATGGTGCGCCCGAGTCCATGGCCACCGAATTCGGTGTTGACCGGGTACCCGTAGTCGGCGGCGACGGCGCCGATCGCAGCAGAGATGTCGCCTAGGCGGTTACCTGGCAGCGCAGCCGCAATCCCCGCTGCCAGGGCACGCTCGGTCGCCTCGATGAGACGCTCGTCCTCCGGCCGCGGAACACCCACGATCACACTCCGCGCCGAATCGGCGACCCACCCGTCGATCGATACCGCGATATCCATGCTCAGCAGGTCTGCGTCACGCAGAACGTAGTCATGCGGAAGCCCGTGCAGCACTGCATCGTTGACCGACAGACAGATGACATTGCGGAACGGCCCTCGCCCGAAGGACGGCGCGTAATCCCAGTAGCACGACTGGGCACCGCGGTCGGCGATCAGCTGGCGGGCGCGGTGTTCGAGTTCGAGCAGGTTTACCCCCGGCTCGGCCCGGGAGGCGAGGTCGTCGAGCAGCTCGGCGATGAATACACCGGTGACCTGCATCGCTTCGATCTCCCGAGGGGTCTTCAATTCCAGCACAGATTTTCCTCTCCATCCGACCCGATAGCCGGTATTAAAATACCACCATAGTCGATGGTCCGGTATTTTTATACCAACCGTCGAGTAGGCTGGTGGCATGGTGCGTCTCCCGCTCACTCCGGCCCAACTGGCGGCAGGTCAGCGCTTGGGCGCGTATCTTCGCCGCGCCCGGGGCGATCGCACTCTCGCCGAAGTTGCTCAGGAGGCGGCGATTTCACCGGAGACTTTGCGCAAGATCGAGACCGGCCGGATGCCCACTCCGGCATTTACGACAATTGCAGCTCTGGCCCGAGTCCTCGCCGTACCCCTCGACGACCTCGCGCACGCTACGAACTGGTGATGTCGCGTCGCCGGAACAGCACCACCCCGACGGCGATCACGACGACGGCGATCGTCGCGAGCAGCACGAGCGGAGCGGCCGTCACCTCCGCCGCGGGAACGGCGGGGACGTGCGTGAACGGCGACAGGTCGCGCACCGCCTGAGGCAGACCGAGCAGTGGTCCGAGGAATCCGAAAATCAGGCAGGCGGCGAGCACGCCCCAGGAGAGCCCGGTCGACCAGGCCGGGGCACCACCGAACGACACCACCGCCACGGCCGCGACCACTGCGATCGCAGGCACGAAGACCAGAGCAGCACCGGTCAGATGCACCACCTTTCCCGGTACGTCGTCGGTCACGAGACCGTACGCGAGCCCTGTTGCCGCCCCGGTCAGTGCCTGCAGGACAACGATTCCCGACACGACCAGACCTACATGTGCGAGCATCCACCGCGGACGCGAGAGCGCTGTCGCGAGAACCGGTTCGAGTCGTCCCGCCGATTCTTCACCCCGCATTCGGAGTAATGCCTGTACGGCGTAGCCCGCGACCGCGATCGCCATCATGCCGAAGATGGCGGCAAAGTAGGCATCGACCATGTCGGTGGTACCGCCACCGAGCTGCTCCATCATGTCGGCCACCTGCTCGCCCTCGCCGAGGAAGTCGTCGATCTGGTCCGCGATTGCGCCGTACACCACGGCGAGGACGGCAATGCCGAATGCCCACCAGAACAGGATCGTCCGTTGTATCCGCCACGCCGAGCCGAGCGGCGTCGGCAACAACCCGGACGCGCGGGCGGGGCCGGGGCGGGTCGGTACGAGGCCCGAGCCGATGTCCCGGCGTTCGGTGAGGGCGAAGCCTACCGAGCCGACCGTGAGTGCAAACAGGACAGGCAACGCCAGCACCCACCAAGCATTGTCGTCGTAAGAACGGACCTGTTCGGCCC
This sequence comes from Rhodococcus sp. MSC1_016, assembly GCF_023667485.2. Lineage (NCBI taxonomy): Bacteria > Bacillati > Actinomycetota > Actinomycetes > Mycobacteriales > Nocardiaceae > Rhodococcus > Rhodococcus sp. MSC1_016. Next base: position 1,088,483 of record NZ_JAMOZI020000001.1, on the reverse strand, counting down.
AGCCGATCGGCGACAGCCAGGTCGGCCAGCTACTCACCACCCGGGTGCCGTTTTCCGTCACCGTCCCCGTCATGTCGCCCACTGCACGCAACAGGAACGCCACACCCAGGGCGGCGCCGGCCAGTCCGTTGGCGGTGCGGGCACTGTCCGTCACCTGCGCGGTGACCGCGGCGACGGCGGCGAACGCGATGCCGGCCCCCGCGACAGCCGCGCCCAGAGCCACAGAACCCGCGAACGGCAGACCCTCCGCGACCAGAACGACGACGTTGATCAGTCCGAGAAGCAGATTGGCGCCGACCGCGACAACCAGTGCGGCCGTGAGCAAGGCTCTGCGCCCGACGACGGCGGCCTCTACGAGTTCGGCGCGGCCGGTCTCCTCGTTCTGCCGCGTATGCCGCACGACGAGCAGGGTGGTCATCAGGCCGGCAGCGAGAGACAGCGGCATGACGATCTGGCTGGCGAGCACGGCACCGACGCTGTACCCGGACACCAGACCGTTGGTGGCCAGGGCAACCGGTGACGCCGCAGTGGCCACCGCGAAGCTGCGTAGGTCACCCTCCGTGGGATACAGGCCGAGCACACTCGACGCCGAGAACGCCTGCAGCGCTGCGAGTGCGAGTAACCACACCGGCAGCTGGACACGGTCACGGCGTAACGCGAGCCGCACCAGCCGGGCGGTTCCCGCGTACTGCCCGCGCCCCACCTTCTCCGGTGCCGTCACGGCGCTCATCGTGTCTGCGCCCCGGATTCGGCGCGCCGGTGGTTCACGCCCTCACGGGCCAGTTCGTCGCCGTAGTGCCGTAGGAACAACTCCTCCAAGGTCGGTGGCGTCGACGTCAGCGACGAGATGCCGAACGACAGCAGGTGGCGCAGCACCCCGTCGATCGCACTGGTGTCCACCTCACATCGAGAGTGCAGGCCGTCGACCCGCACGTCGTAGACCCCCTCGATGCTCTCGAGTCCGGTCACCGGCCGCTGCGTCTCGGCCGTGATCGACGTACGCGTGAGATGACGCAGTTCCGCCAGTGTGCCGGTCTCGACGGTTCGGCCCTCGCGGATGATGCTCACCCGATCGCACAGCGCCTCGACCTCCGCGAGAATGTGGCTCGACAGCAGGATCGTCCGCCCCGAGTCGGACATCTCCTCGACGCAGTCCTGGAACACCGACTCCATCAGCGGATCCAGCCCGGACGTGGGTTCGTCGAGCACGTACAGTTCGACGTCGGACGCGAATGCGGCCACGAGCGCGACCTTCTGCCGGTTGCCCTTGGAGTACGTGCGCGCCTTCTTCGTCGGATCGAGTTCGAACCGCTCGAGCAGTTCTGCACGCCGGGTCTCGTCGAGACCGCCGCGCAACCCCGCGAGGAGATCGATCGCCTCACCCCCGGTGAGATTGGGCCACAGATTCACATCACCCGGAACGTAGGCGAGCCTGCGGTGCAACGACACCGAATCACGCCACGGATCCCCGTCGAGTAGACGAGTGGTACCGGAGTCGGCGCGAAGCAGTCCGAGCAGGACCCGGATGGTGGTCGACTTGCCGGAGCCGTTCGGCCCCAGGAAACCGTGCACCTCACCGGCGCGCACCTCGAGATCCAGGCCGTCCAGGGCGCGGGTGGCGCCAAACGTCTTCACGAGTTTCTCCACCGAAATCGCAGCAGCCATGGTAAGGACGGTACGCCGATCGTCTACCGGTCACGGCTGTTTCAGATCAGTCCGAGCTTGCCCGCCTCGTACACGGCCTCCGCCCGCCTACCCACGTCGAGCTTGCGCATGATGTTGCTGACATGGAACTTCACGGTGGTGGCCGAGATGAAGAGCCGTTCACCGATTTTCGCGTTCGACAACCCGGTGGCCAGCAGTTGCAGGACCTCGAGTTCGCGCTCCGTGAGTCCTTCCCGCGGGGTCGTCTGCCCGTTCAGCGACCGGATCACCGCGGAAGCACTCCGTGAGTCGAATGCGCTTTCTCCACGCGAGACCGCGCGGATGGCGCGCACCAGTTCGGTCGTGTCCACATCCTTCACCACGTATCCCCGGGCGCCGGCTTGCACGGCACGGACCACCAGCTGCTCGTCGAGGAACGTTGTCAGCACCAGAAGTCCCAGTCCTTTGTTCGCGGACGACAACTGCGCGCACAGCACGAGCCCCTCGTAGTCGGATGCCGCCGACAGCTTCAGATCCATCAACACGACGTCGGGTTTCACCTGTCCGACGACGTCGAGTGCCTCCCCGCTCGTGGACGCTTCTCCGACCACCTCGAGATCCGGTTCACGCTCGAGTACCGAGCGCAGCCCCTGCCGAAGAATCGCGTGATCGTCGACGAGGACGAGCCGGACCACCGACGTTGCTCGTGCAGATCTCGCCTCGTCCTGCATCGGAGTTCGCATCGTCATCGCTCCACCTCGTTGTCGTTGTCTCCCCTGGAAGGTTTGTCGCCGAGAGGAATTCGTGCAGCCACTCGCACTCCGCCGAGTCGCGCCCTGGCCACTTCGAAGGTTCCCCCGAATTCCGCAGCCCGGGCCTGCATGTTCGCCAGACCGCGATGGTGTCCGTCCAGGTCGTTGTTTGCCGCCATCCGCAACATGAGCCGCATCTGCTTCGGATCCCCGTCCCCGTCGTCGGCGACGGACAGGAGTACAGAATCCGCCGAATAGGTCAGGCGCAGAACGGCGCGCGTCGCGTTGGCGTGGACAGCAGCGTTGAACAAGGCCTCACCGGCAATGCGCAGCAGCGCGTGCTCGCGGTCACACGACAGCTCCGCCGGTGTTCCGCCCACCCGCACGCTGACCTCGAGGTCGTCGGGCATGTGCACCACACCGAGCTGCTCGAGCATCCCGGGCAGCGACGTGCGGTCCGAACTCTTGGAGTGATTGAGCGCGTAGATGGCCGAGCGTAATTGCTCGACCGCGCGACGAGTGAGATCCTTGGCCAGGTCGAGTCTTTCGCGACGTTCGTCGTCGGGCACTCCGCTCCTGCAGACCTCGATCTGCATTCCGGCCGACAGTACCGCCTGCGTGACACTGTCGTGGAGCTCACGGGCGATGCGGTGACGTTCCTCGTCGAGTACCTGATGCCGGTGCGCGGCCCCGAGCTGACGTTGGGTGGACTCGAGTTCGGCGTTGCGGACCGCAAGATCCGACGCGGTCCGCCGCGCCTCCGCGTATGCGTGCTCGGCGTGTTCGAGGAGCCGCTGCCCGCGCTGGTAGAGCGCCGAATTCTGCAGGGCAACCGCGGTCTGGCTCGCCAAGATACTCAGTACCGCACCATCGGTGGTGTCGAGTGTGCGTTGCGGCGCTGTCCACGCGGCAAAGGCTCCCACCACTCCGCCCTCGAGCACGATCGGCACGAAAGCATGGTGCGCGTCGATGACGGGCGCCCTGCCGGTGCGGGCGGACCTGATGTCGCCGAGACACGTGACCACCTCGTCCGGCAGCGGAGGTCCCTCGACGTTGTCGACCAGAAACGGGGTGGCGTCCGGTCCGAGAACCAGCCGGCGGGGACCGGCATCGGGCAGCATGCCGTCCGCCAGGGCGAATGCGACCCAGCGCGCGTCGAGGTGTGCACGCGCCGCCTCGGCCACAGCGCAGATCAACGTCTCGGGCCCCTCGACCGTTCGCACCAGCGCGCGGGAGATGAGCTCGAGCGCATGGACGACGCGCTCGAGACGTTCGGCGGCGCCGCGGTACTGCGGGTAGAACGTCGGTTTGCCCGACCGGAGTCCGGTGAGTGTCGAGAGGTCTGGGGCGTTCATCGGCTCACATCGCAGTCCGGAAAAGTGCCACCATCTGCTGGTGTGTGGCCGTCCGCGGATTGGTGGACATGCAGGCGTCCCGCAGGGCGAACTCCGCGAGCCGCGGAAGGTCGGTTTCACGCACACCCAACTGCCCCAGTCCTCGCGGCACACCGACCTCGCGAGCCAGACGCTCCACTCGGTCCGCGACCGCGAGGGCCGCTTCCTCGGGTGTTCCGCGATGTTCCTCCAGTCCGAGTGCCGCCGCGATCGCCACGAACGGGGCAGCGTCGCTGGCCGCATTGAACCGAATCACGTGTGGAAGCAGGACACCGTTGATCACGCCGTGCGGCAGGTCGAGCAGTCCACCGACCTGATGGCTCATCGCATGCGCCGCACCGAGAATGGCGTTGGTGAAGGCCAGGCCCGCTTCGAGGCTCGCCTGGGCCATGACGGCCCTCGGCTCCATCTCCAGAGGGTCTTCGATGGTGTGGACCAGGGTGTCGGTGACCAGCCCGATCGCGCGAAGCGCGTGATGGTCCGTGAGCGGGTTGTGCGCCAGCGAGACGAACGCCTCGATGCCGTGTGTGAGCGCGTCGAGCCCGGTGGCCGCATTGAGCCACTCCGGCATGGTCGTGAGCAGGCGGGGATCGATCACGGTGACGTCGGGAACCAGCGCGCGGCCGATGATCGTGATCTTGGTACCGCGGGCCGTGTCCGTCACGATGCAGAATTGCGACACGTCGGCACCGGTGCCGGACGTGGACGGGACCATGACCAGCGGAGGTATCGGACTGGTCGCCTGATCCACCCCCTCGTAGTCGAGAATGTTGCCCCCGTTCGCGGCGAGCACCGCGATTCCTTTGGTGGCATCGATCACCGAACCGCCTCCGAGTGCGATCAAGACATCGCATCCACCTTCCTGGTAGGCCTCGTGACCGGCCGCGACCTCGTGATCCTTCGGATTGGGCGTCAACGCACTCCACACGACGGGCGTCAGTCCCTGTTCCCGAAGCTGGTCCTGCAGTTCGGCCGCCCAGCCGGCGTCGATCAACCCGGGGTCGGTGACGAGCATCGGCCGCGAGCCGCCGAGGCGGAGGACGGCGTGCGCGGCCTCGACCATCGACCCGATACCGAAGACGATTTCGGGTGCATGGAATTTGACCAGCCGGTCGGTAGCGGTGGTGCGGGTGACCGGATACGACACAGACAAGACGACACTCCTCCCACGCCCCCGTGATGTGATCCAGGTTACAAGCGCTGAACCTCGACTCTACGGGCAGGGACGGACGCGCACACTGACCGAAGGGCAGGTCCGGCACCTACCCGATCGGGTAGGTGGGCAGCAGCCGTGATCAGGTCCGACCCTGCTCCACGACCCAGGCCGCGATCTGAGTCCGAGAGGCGAAGCCGAGCTTGGCGAGAAGGTGTTCGACGTGCCCCTGCGCGGTGCGAGGTGATATCACGAGCCGGGCAGCGATCTGCTTGTTGGTCAAGCCCTCGGCCACCAGGTCGGCAACCTCTCGCTCTCGTTTCGTCAGGTCGGCGCCGGCGCGCGAAGAGGAAGGACGCTTGGGAGACTGCTCGCCCAGAGCGAACGCCACAGCGTCGTCGACGGCCAGCGCCCTGCCCTCGTCCCGCGCCGACTCGTATTCCTTTCTTCCCAGGGCAGTGCGCGCATGCTGTTCGCACTCCTCGTGAAAGACGTGCAAATGGGGGAACAGCACCGTGGAACTTCTCGTAGATTTTGCGGCCGACTCCGCCGCTCCCATCAGAATCGCGGCGCGTCGTGGATCGCGGTCGCTCGCGAACCACGCCAACGTTTCCAGGCAGGTTGCCAGGGTGACCGCGCTGTCGACCCGCCTGGCCAATGCCAGCCCGTCCTCGACATATCGGGATGCCCGCCGGACATCACCCTGACGCCACACTGCGACGCCCATCGCCCACATCGTGTGCGATCGGTACATCGACTCGCCGGTCGATTCCGTGATCTCGAGGACCCGCTCGTAATATTCGATGGCCCGAGCGGAGTCTCCGAGCAGTGTCCTCACGGTGCCGAGCGAGTCCAGGACCTCGATGTGCAGGGCCGGCCGGCCACAGTCCCCGGACACTTCGAGGGCGGATTCCAAACACTCGAGCGCGCCGGGCAGATCACCCGTGAACAACTTCAGCACACCCTCGGCATGAGAGATGTGCGCGCGGATCACGACGTTGTCGGTCTGTGCCGCGAGCGCCTTCCCTTCCGCGACCAGCGACGCCCCGGCAGCAAGGTCGTTCTGGGTCTCGGCCAGCACACTGTTTCCGTACAGCGCCGCGACCCGTTCCTCGCTGACCTCGACCGGCGAGGTCTCCAGGAAACGGTCGAGCCAGTGGCGGCCCTCGCTGAACATGCCTCGGGAGAGCCAGAACAGAAACAAGGCGGTCGCGAATCGCAACCCGGACACCGAATTCGGCTCTGTCAGACAGAACTTCATCGCCTCCCGCAGGTTCGGCTGCTCGCGAGCCAGGCGGCGCATCCACGTCACCTGCTCGCGGCTGACCCACTCCGCCTTCGCAGTTTCGGCCAACTGCAGGTACCAGTCCCGGTGCCGCCGCCTCAGACGGTCGGCTTCGCCGGCTTCCGTCAACTTTTCGCTGCCGTAGTCACGCAGTGTCTCGAGCATGCGGAACCGAACCACCGAGGCCGATTCCTCGCGGATGAGGATCGACTTGTCCACCAGCGAGGTGACCGTGTCGAGCAAGTCTTCGGTATGGGGAGGGCCTGCGCACACGCCTTCGGCCGCGTCGAGTTCGAAGCTACCGGCGAACACCGACAGCTGCGCCCACAACTGCTGTTCCCGCTGGCTGCAGAGCTCATAACTCCAATCGATCGACAGACGCAGAGTCTGCTGCCGCGTGGGCGCGCCCCTGCTGCCGAGGGTCAGCAGAGCGTAACGGTCCGTCAGGCGACGCAGGATCTGCTCGGCCGACATGGCTCGCAGCCGCGCTGCCGCCAGTTCGATCGGGAGTGGCAAACCGTCCAGTCGCTGACAGATCAGCGCCACCGTGTCCGTGTTCTCCTCGGTGAGCTCGAAGCCCGGCACCGCGGCGGCGGCGCGGTCGGCGAACAACGTGACTGCGTCGTACCGGGGCATTGCCTGAAGGGACGGGGGGCGGGCCGAGTCGGGGACGGTCAGCGGGGGAACCCGAAGCACGACTTCTCCGCCGATCCCGAGGGGTTCCCTGCTCGTCGCCAGGATCCGCAGATCCGGACAGCTACGAAGCAAGGTCTCGGACAGTCTCGCGACCGCGCCGACCACCTGTTCACAGTTGTCGAATACGAGCAGGATCCGGCGCGCGGCCAGAAAGTCCACGAGGGTGTCTTTCAACAAACTCGCCGGCCCGTCCCGCAGGCCCAGTGCCGCCGCGACGACGTCGACCAGAAGGGATTCGTCGTGCAATTCACCGAGTTCCACCAACCACGCGCCGTCGGCGAATCCACGTCGGACGTCGGCGGCCACACGGAGCGCGAGACGCGTCTTCCCGACACCGCCGATGCCCGTCAGGGTCACCAGGCGCGCATCGGACAGCTTCGCCTTCGCTTCCGTCAGCTCGCGTCGCCGACCGATGAAGCTGGTCAGTTCGAGTGGCAGGTTACCGTCGGCACCGATCAGCGAATGTGCCGTGGGCTGCGCTGGTAGACGGGACCTCACTTGCGATCGGCCGGGCGCATCCTGCGGGGCGGCCATGTCATCGACGGGGAGTCCATTGTCTGCTTGCATCTGCCGCAGCGCGTCACCGAGTTCCGCAGCGGTCGCGGGTCGATCAGCGGGGTCGGCCGCCATCGCGCGCGCGACCACCGCGCTCACGTCCTCGGGAATGCCTTTCTCCCGCAGATCCGGGACGGGTTGCGAGGTGATCCGGAGGAACTGTGCGATGACCTGCTCCCCGCTCCGGCGTTCGAACGCCGCGTGACCGGTGACCGCACAGAACAGCGTGGCGCCGAGGCCATAGATGTCCGAGGCCGGGCTCGGCGGATCGCCCCGCAGAACTTCGGGTGCCGTGAACGCCGGCGATCCCGTCACCGTTCCGGTCGCCGTTTCGAATCCTCCGGAGATGTGCGCGATCCCGAAGTCGGTCAACGCGGGTTCGCCGTAGTCGGTGAGGAGGATGTTGGCGGGTTTGACGTCGCGATGGAGGATGCCGAGGCGGTGCCCCGTCTCCAGAGCCCCCGCGATCTTCACACCGAGCCGAAGGACCTCGCCCAGTGGAAGCGGACCGCTCTTCCGGATCCGGGCGTCGAGTGAATCCTGCGGGTGGTAGGGCATCACGATGTAGGGACGACCGCTTCCGGTGACACCGACCTGGAGGACATTGACGATGTTGGGGTGTCCGGTCAGCCTGCCCATGGCCCGCTGCTCACGGAAGAACCGCGCCGTGTTCTCCTCGTCGAGTTCGGCGGTGAGGACCTTGACCGCCACCGTGCGGTCGAGCTCCGGCTGAACACACCGGTAGACGACCCCGAAGCCGCCGTGCCCGATCTCGTGCGCCTCCTCGAATCCAGCCGCTGTCAACTCCGTCGCGACGTTCGACGCCACATCGCGCTGGGTCTCGAGGGGATCTTCAGCCGTCGGCACCATGCACTCACCTCTCGATGACGTGCCCTCAGGATATCCCCGGCCACGGTATCGGAGGCACACTCGGCGGGGGCCGTTCATCGCAACGCGTGACCCAGTTCGGCGGCGCGGGCCAACAGTTGGACCGCGTCTCGCGCAACTACCACTCGGTCGCAGACTTCGGCGTACCGAGGCATCGCGCACGACGCCTGATCCCAGTACCGCTCGGGCTCCGGCGTAATCCACGCGAGGCGGTGCACTTTTCTCCGCAGAGCGGCGAACTCGTCGAGGCCCGGTGGCAATCCGTTGCCCCTTCCGTCACCCACGACGAGCACCGAGGTGCGCGAGTGAACCTCGTTGCCGAACGCGGTGAGGACCTCGGAGAACACCCGGCCGTAGTCGCTGCTCGCCTCGAGATCGATGCGGGGATCGGCGAGCACGGCAGCGAGTGCGTCGTCGTCTCCACCCGCGAGGAGTGTGTCCGTGACATCGACGGGCCTGTCCACGAATGCCAGGACTCGGCATCGACTCGCGCGGCGGTGCATCGCCTGCGCCAACCTCAGGGTGAAGGCCGTGACCGGTCGAACGGACAGCGAGACGTCGGCGAGAACGAGCACACGTACGCGGTCAGGACGCGGCGCCTTCACCATCAAGCGGAAGGGCACGCCCTCGGTCCGCAGGCTCGCACGGACCGTGCGCCGCATGTCCAGCCGTCCCGCGGTCAGCTCCCTCGGACGGGGACGCGCGGGGCCACGCATCCGCCGAAGGATCTCGTGGCATGCCTGATTGACCTCGGCGCGTGAGACCGCCGAACCCTGGCCGTCCGCCGTCGGGACATCCGCAGCGGCCTGCCCGGCGGCGTCCCGGGCGTCGGCCAGCGCTCCGACGAACGCCTCGACTGCGTCTGCCAGACGATTCAACTGGGCAGCAGTCAGCGGCTCGTCGACACCGGAGTCCGAGTACACCGCGCTGGGGTCGTAGGCGTCGAGCCACGCCAGAATCGACGCCGGATCGTCCCAGGACAGCGACCCCACGACGGCGCCGCTCGTCGACGTCGCCAGGTCACCGACGGCAGTACTCGCCGCCCGCGAGACGTCGACGGTGTAGGTGACGCCGCGTCGGCCCGAATCGGCCTCGGAGTCGACGGACAGTTCGGCATCGCTCGACGTCATGCTGACGTCGTCGTCATCCTTGTGAGGATTGAAACCCCTCTCGGCCTCCGGGGTATCGAAGTGGTCGCCGACTTCCGCGGCCCGCTCGTTGTATTCGGCATAGCGGGCCGTGTCGACGTTGTCGGCAACCTCGAGGGCAGTGGGAAGCCCCTCCGCGAACTCGGTTCGGGACGGTGCGCGGAAATCGGGGGCGGCCGTGGGGACAGCACCGAAGAACACGTCGAAGGCCCGGTCGAATCCTGACTGCTCGTAGCGGTACTTGGCGCAGACCGCGCGCAGCGCGGCCCGCGTCGTGTCCGGCTGCCGTGCGCCGACGAGCCCCAGCACACGCCGGACGTCGATCACCTCCGCCGCAGACGCTGCCACACCGTACCGGCGCAGCAGTGCGCCGAACGACGCCGCCAGCACATCGAGGAGCTGCGACTCGGGCGCCGGCGCGCCTCGGACCGCGGACATCGTCATCGCCTCGCAGGACGGCCGTTGCCGACGCCGATGCCACCGCGGTCGCGGCCGCCGTGTCCGCGGAACACCGCTGTGGTCGTGTTGGCCGGACGCGATGCGACGGTGACGCGCTCTCTACCGTCAGCCTCCGGCGCCGGCGCCGGGGCCGGGTTCGCCACGCCGTCGAGTCGGCCGCGAGCAAGATCGACATCGCTGGTGTACTTGAGCAGCGCAGCGAGGAGGATGTCGCGGATCGCCGACTGCGATGTGATCGCCACACCGGTCGCCTTCAGCACCACCGCGGCGCGGGCGGCGTCGATGACCTCAGCGATGGACGGGCTCTTGCGTAACGGTAGTGCGCGCAGAGTCCGCGCAAGTTCGACGACATCCGCCGCGACGGCCGATTCCACCTCGGGCGCACGGGCGGTCACGATGTCCCGCTCACGTTCGGGGGTCGGGTAGTCGAGGTGGTAGTGGAGGCAGCGCCGTTTCAAGGCGGGCGAGAGCTCGCGAGTGTCGTTGGAGGTCAGGATGACCCACGGCGCAGAACGGGCGGTGAACGTGCCGATCTCGGGAATGGTGACCTGTCCCTCGGCGAGAACTTCGAGCAGCAGCGCTTCCATCGATTCCTCGGTGCGGTCCACCTCGTCGACGAGCAGCACCACAGGTTCCGGCGACAAGATCGCCTCGAGTAGCGGCCGTACCGACAGGAATGCTTCCGAGTACAGACCGAAATCCTGCGCCGCCAGAAACCTCGACGCGTCGGCGACGTCGTCGAACGCGGCTACCTGATCACTGAGCCGATCGCGCAGCATCTGCACGTGCAGCAGTTGTTTGGCGTAATCCCACTCGTACAGTGCACGGTTGTCGTCGAGACCTTCGTAGCACTGCAATCGGACGAGCCTGCGGCCCGCGGCCTCCGCCAGGGACTTCGCCAACTCCGTCTTCCCGACACCGGCGGGGCCCTCGAGGAGGAGCGGCCGGTCGAGCGCAGTCGCCAGGTGTACGACGACCGAGAACTCGTCGTCGGCAATGTAGTCGACTTCGCGCAGGGCTGCTTTCAGTTCGATTCCATCGGCGAAGCGGACATCCGCCAGGGATGGAGCGGTGTGCGGTGCGGTCATGGTGCGGCTTCCGTCCTTCGTCAGCAGTGTCGGTCGTGGGAACGCGTCCGGGGCGGGGCCAGGCCGAGACACGGGGCACAGGCTGGGACACGCCCGCCCCGGACGCGAGTTCGGTGGAGCTAGTACGAGCTGTTGATCGCGTGGTCGACGACGGGCAGCATCGACTCGACCGTCACCTCACGGGGATTTCCGGGCGTGCACCAGTCACCCTGGATGTGCTCGGAGATGGCGCGGATGGTCTTCTCGTCGCCCCGGATGGTGTCGCCGCGGCCCTCGTACTTCTTCGTGTTCATCTGGTTCTTCTCGTACGAGTCGGTGCGGACCTGCCCGAAGTTGTCGGGGATACCGACGTCCTTGGCCAGCCGGATCGCGGCCTCGACGGCGGCGTCCGCGGCCTGCACCGTGGTGAGGTTTCGGGTGTCGACACCCAACGCCCCTGCCAACTGCGCGTAGCGCTCGTACCGCGAGGGAAGGTTGTACTCCCACACGCGTGGAAGGGCGATCGCGTTGTTCAAACCGTGGTGGCTGTCGAAGAACGCACTGACCGCGTGCGAGATGGAGTGCACGATGCCGAGACCACCGGAGTTGAATGCCTGCCCGGCGATGTACTGCGCGTTCATCATTCCCTCACGGGCCTTCAGGTTGCGCGGCTCGAACACCGCCCCCCGCAGGTTCTTCGCCACCAGCTCGACGGAGTAGAGCGCGTTGCCCAGAGACGGTGCGAAATCGAGGCGGGACACGTAAGGCTCACTGCCGTGGGCGAGTACGTCGAATCCGCAGTAGGCCGTGAAGTGCTGAGGGCAGGTGTAGTACAGCAGCGGGTCGTCGATCGCCAGCGTCACGATGGTCGCCTCGTCGAAGCCGACCCACTTGTGCGGGTTGTTCATGTCGGACGTGTCGGTGATGACGTACGCCCACGAGGTTTCCGAACCGGTGCCGGCAGTGGTGGAGACGGCGATGTGCGGCGGGTTCTCCTTGTTGGTCGACTTCGCGAATCCCTCGAACTCGTTGATGTTGCGACCGTCGTGCGCGACCACCACGCGAGCACCCTTGGCCGCATCGTGGCTGGAGCCACCTCCGACCGAGATGATCGAGTCGCACTTCTCCTTCTGATAGAGGGCCGCGGCCTCCATCACGTTGTAGTCCTTGGGATTCGACTCCACCTTGTCGTACAGCACCACCTCGACGCCCTGGTACTCGATCTTGCCGACCAGTTCCTCGATGATTCCCGAACCGCGCAGACCGGTGGTCATGAGCAGCGTCCTCTTGAACCCGAGCTTCTTCGCCTCCACTCCGATGATGTCGTGCGCGCCCACTCCCATCAGTGCCCGCGGGAAGGGGTGGAACTCCTTGATGGGGAAGTCCCAGATCTGGTTGAGCTCGATGGCCATGGCCGTCTCCTCGAAGTTGTCGGTGTCGAAACTGAGCTGCCGGTGGAAGGAAAACCGTCTGCCGGTGTGATCGGCGTCTCAGCTGAGATTCACTGTGACTCACTTCGGGCACTCGTCACAGACCTGCGGGCCCGAACCGTCCGACTGCGGCGCACGAACTCTCCGATCGGCCAGGTGGGCACGGGCCGAACCGGTCAGGGCGGGGCTCGTTACGCTGGAGCGACCCGCTAGGCAAAAACTAGAACCTGTTCTATATTTGAGGCAGATGCAGGAGCGTTTCGACGCTGCGAATCATGGAGAGGACTACACACGCGATGACGACTGTCGAGGTGCCGCACAGCTCACGATCAGCGGTGCTCACGGTGTCCGAAGTGGTCGAGGAAACGTCCGACTCCCGGTCGCTGGTCTTCGACGTCCCCGCCGACCTCGCCGCGAAGTTCGCCTACAAACCCGGTCAGTTCCTCACCCTGCGCATACCCAGTGACCGCACCGGCTCGGTCGCGCGGTGCTACTCGCTGGCCAGCTCACCGTTCAGCGACGACGCACCCAAGGTGACGGTCAAGCGCACCTCCGACGGATACGGGTCCAACTGGCTCTGCGACCACGTCGCCGTCGGTGACACCCTCGAGGTGCTGCCGCCGTCGGGTGTGTTCACCCCGAAGTCCCTCGACCACGACTTCCTGCTGTTTGCCGCAGGCAGTGGCATCACGCCGGTGATCTCGATACTCAAGGCCGCCCTCACGGAAGGGTCCGGCAAAGTCGTACTCTTCTACGCCAACCGGGACGAGAAGTCGGTCATCTTCGCCGAAGAGTTGCGGGAACTCGCCGGCCGGTACCCGAGCCGCCTCGTGTCGATCCACTGGCTCGAGACCGTCCAAGGCCTCCCCTGCGTCGATCAGCTCGCCTCCGCTGTCGCACCCTACGTCGGGCACGAGGCGTTCATGTGCGGACCGACTCCGTTCATGGACACCATCCACAAGGCGCTCGCCGACGCCGGGATGCCGCGCACCCAGGTGCACGCCGAGGTGTTCAACTCACTCGCCGGTGACCCCTTCCGCGACGCCGATGTCGTCGAGGTCACCGACGACGAAGCGGCCGACGCCGCCACGGTGGAGGTCGAACTCGACGGGGAGGTCCACAATCTCAGCTGGCCCCGCAAGCAGACGCTGGTGGAGATCATGCTCGCCAAAGGTATCGACGTGCCCTATTCCTGCCAGGAGGGCGAGTGCGGATCGTGCGCCTGCACGGTACTCGAAGGTGAGGTCGAGATGGAGAACAGCGAGATCCTCGACCCGGAAGACATCGAGAGCGGCTACATCCTCGGCTGCCAGGCCCGGCCCGTCACGGACCATCTGAAGATCGAATTCTGAGACCCGTCGGCCGCGACCCTCACTCCAGCCGGCCGAATCCGACCACTGCGGAGTCGCTCGACCAGTCGACGGTGTGCACGCGCACCCGGCCGAACTCGTTGCCTCCCACCGTCGTTGCGGTGTCACCGTCCACCGCGACGACGAAGTTGGTGTGCTGACCGACCCAACTGGTGTTGTCGTAGAGCACCACGTCGCCGACCGAGGGCCGGTATCCGCTACCGACCTCCTCGAACCGGGACTGCGATTCGTAGTACTCCTGCAGCGTGTACACCCCAGGAATGCGCCAATGTCCCGAATTGGGGTTCGACAGGGGCCGACCGGACTCTCGCATGATCCAGCTGACGAAGTCGGCACACCAGGGTTCCTCCACTCCCTCGGAGTAGAAGGTGCCCGGTCGCTGCCGGCTGTGCGCGGTTTCGAGCAGGTCGATGATCGCCGTCTGCTGGGGCGACAACGCGGACCTGTCCACGGCAGGAAAGTCTGCGGTGTCCCAGGGCAGGTAGCGCGTCGGCGCCCACCACCACACCCCGACTGCCAGCACGGCGACGAGGGCAAGGACGCCGACGAGGACCGACCCCGTGCGGCGGCGGCGGCGAGGGGGATCGGCGAGGGTCATGCCACCGAATGTAGCGGTATCTCGTGCGGCACGGTCAGCGCTGCGCACGGTAGGCGGCTCGCTCCTCGGCCGTCAGGTGCTCACAGGCATAGCTGAGCGCGGTCCGGCCCATCACGGCGGCGTTGCGGTCGAGGAAATCGGTGAGCAGAGCGCGGTCGACCCGCTTCCCCACCTCCCGCAGCATCCACCCCGTCGCCTTCTGGGTCAGATCCCGTCGGTCACCGAGCACCCGCTGCGCCACCTCCAGCGTGGTCGACGCGTCCCCTCGCCGGATGAACGCAAACGTGCTGAGTAGAGCCACGCGTCGGCGCCACAGGTCGTCATCCGCGGCCAGTCGGAATATCAGGTCCCGTGGTTTCTCGACAAGCCAGGTGCCGAGGATGTGATCGGCGGAGGAATCGACGAGGTCCCAATTGTTGACGCGTCCGCGTAACACGAGGTCGAGGTAGAAGCGGGCCACCTTCTCGACCACGGCGTCCTCGCCGGCGCTGGCTGCAGCCGTGCACTGGGACACCAGAATCAGCAGGCCGGCCAGACGGTGCTCGTGCACGGGGCTGTCGAGCAGGGTCTCGACCTCGGGCGGTTCGAGATCGCGGTGCCGGCGCACCACCCCCCGGGTAGCCGGAACCCGCACACCGATGAATACGTCGCCCTCCCCGTATTCACCCGGTCCGGTCTTGAAAAAGCGCGCGGATCCCACAGCGACTTTCTCGTCTGCCAGTTCAGCGAGTGCCTGGATCACGTCGCGCGCAGTGGAGGTCACCAGCGCACTGTCCCACACGCCACCGACATCCTCGAGAATGGTTACGAAATGGCTTTGACCAGCGGCTGACGTTACTGGACTGCAACGACGCAAATATTGATCGGGCGGTCAATCAGGCGTGTACTCGAGGTGGACACAATCCGTTCCGAGGAGGCTGGACATGAAGTCGTGGAGTCGCATGCAAGATATAGCGGCCATCGTGATCGGAGTCTTCGCGGCGCTCTCGCCGCTGTGGCTCGACACGAATAATGCCGCCCGGTGGTCCCTGATCGTGCTGGGCGCTCTCATAGCGCTGTCCGGTCTGGTCCACATGTTCCGTCCGGATTTCACGATGGCCGAATACGCCATGGGCATCTTCGGTGTTCTGCTGTTCCTCTCCCCCTGGGTGATGAACTTCGACGGACTCCGGGGAGCGTCGTGGACCGCGTGGGTGGTCGGCGTGCTCGCGGTGGTCGTGGCCGTCACGGCAATGCCGGTGATGAGTTCCCGGATGCACGGACACGGAGGGCTTGCCACCCATCACTGATCCGTGCCGCATACCGAGAACACCGATTCGAGCGGGGCGAAGGAACGTGGATCCGGCGAAGTCATCGCCGCCCCGGCCTTCGCCCCGCCGTTCACGTCCGGAAAAGGCTCATGCACGCACCTCATCTCGGAATACCCGGCGTTCCCCCACCCCGCAAAGGACGGCGACGGCGTAGCGCGAAGATCGATGGCGATGCCCGGGAGCTGATCCTCGACGCCGCCGAATCCCTTATTGCGACACACGGATTCGACGCCACATCCACCGCCTCCATCGCCTCGGCCGCCCACGTCCCGAAAGGCTTGGTGTTCTACTATTTCCCCGCAAAGACCGACATCCTCCTGGCGTTGCTGTCCGAGCGGCTGCCCACCGAACCGTTTCGTGACGTCAGTCCCCTCGTGAGTCCAGGCGATCCGGCGGCGAGCCTGGTGAACCTCGATGCCGCGTTGAATCTGCGCGACCACCACTCGTCGGTGATGCGGTTGATCATCTGGCGCGAGGCCGAGACCCACCCGGATGTTCGCGCTCATCTGCGGCGGTTCCGCGATTACCTCAGAGATATCACCGAACGGCTCCTGCAGGCGAGTTCGCCGTATCCGGTGCAACCGGGCACGTTGCGCGCGTGCGCAACGGCCTGGGTGGCTGCCATGTTCTCGATGGCGGGCAATGACCGTCTCCACGACCTCGACGACCTGCCACGCAGGTACGGCGACGAATTGGACAATGTGGCGCGCGTGGTGGCCGCCGGGATGGTTCAGCTGGGTTGAGACGCGCCCGCTGTGAGCAGTCGGCCGACCGGAAACGCACGCGCGCTCTCGGGGAGGCTGCCGGGTCGACCACTCAGGTAGACCTCGACGGAGCCGGTACGAGCGTGGTGTGCCCCTTCACCGTCACCCGCCTCACCGAGTGCATCGATGCGGCGAATGGTCTGCGCCGCTACCGCTTCCGCGCTGTCGAACAGTTGCACTCCCGCGGGGAGACTTGCCGCGATCTCGTCCGCCACCAGTGGGTAGTGCGTGCATCCCAGCACCACTGCCCCCACATCGTCGGGGGTGCGTGCTGCGGCCGAAGCGATGGCTGCTGTGGCCGCCTCGCGCTCGCCCCGGTCGATGGCCTCGGCCAGCCCGTGACAGGCAATGCTCACCACGGAACTTCCGTTGCCGAAACGCTCGATCAGATCGGCCTGGTACCGGCTCGCCGTGGTGGCCGCTGTCGCCCAGATCGCAACCGAGTCACAGGCAGCGGCCGCGGGCTTGATCGCCGGCACCGTACCGATCACCGGGACACCCGGTCCGACCAACTCCCGCACGTGCTCGAGTGCGGTGACACTCGCCGTGTTGCACGGCAGCACGATCACCTGTGCACCGCGGTCGAGGCAGCGCTGCGCGGTCTCGAGGACTCGATCGATCACCCACTGTTCCGGTTTGGGGCCCCACGGCGCTCCATCCGGATCGAGGGCGAGCATCAGGTTCAGCTCCGGCCGCTTCGTGCGTAGCCACAACGCAGTGGGCAGCATCCCCAGGCCCGAGTCGATGAGCGCAACAATCACCGGTCGAATCTATCGCGTCCTCGCGAACCGCCCTACGCCGACGCGGCCTCGAGAACCTCACCGATCGGTGTGCCGGCGGCGATCTTGGCGCGCATTTTCATCACCGCTCCTGCCATCCCGGCGCCGACGACTCCCGACAGGATGCCGTCGCGCTCGTAATACGCGAGGAACTTACGTCCGTCGTCCTTGACCACGTGCACCACGTCGGTGCCCGCCACGGCGCCCAACGCCTGGATCTTGAGGTCGTACTGGTCGCTCCAGAAGTACGGCACGTGCGCCGCCGGACTTCCACTCCCCGTCCCGGTCAGCGCACCGGCGAGAAGCTTGGCCTGCTCGCCGGCGTTACTCCAGTGCTCGACGCGTTTGCGGCCGCCCACCTGCAGCTGCCACGCGGCCACATCGCCGACGGCCCACACGTGCGGAACCGCTGTCCGGCCGACATCGTCGCAGACCACGCCGTTGTCCAGTTCGACGCCCGACCCCTCGAGCCAACCGGTGACCGGCACCGAGCCGACCCCGATCGCGACGACGTCGGCGGTCACCTCGCTGCCGTCACCGAGCACAGCCCCGGTGACCCGATCTGTCCCGGTCAACGACTGCAGGCCGACCCCGGCCCGGAGATCGACGCCCTCGTCCACGTGCAGTCGCGCCACCAGGCCACCGATCTTCTCGCCCAGGATCGACGCGAGCGGTGTCGGTTGCGGCTCGACGAGCACCACATCCAGCCCGCCGGCCCGCATGCTGGCCGCGAGTTCGCAACCGATGAAACCGGCGCCCACGATCAGCGCACGCCGGGCATCGGCCATGTCCGATCGCAGCGCGAGGCACTCGTCGATGGAACGGAGAACGTGGATGCCGGCCAGTTCCGGTAGACCGGGGATGCGGCGTGGCACGAGGCCGGTGGCGATCACAAGTTCGTCGTAGGCCACCTCGGAGCCGTCCGCGAGTCTCAGGATGCGGGATTCCGGATCGAGAGAGGCCGCTTCGACACCGAGCCGCAGTTCGATGTTCTTCTCGTCGAAGAATTCCCGCGGCTTGAGGGTGGTGTCGCTCTTCTCGCCACGCACCACCTCCTTCGACAGCGGCGGCCGGTCGTAGGGCAGGTGTGGCTCACCGCCCAGAAGTACCAGGTCACCCGCGTACCCCGCCCGCCGGAGTTCCTCAGCTGTGCGCAGGCCTGCCAGACCCGCTCCTACGATGACGATCTTCTGCACTGTCCCGTACCCGCCCAATCTGCCGACGCGACCCACATGATCGCCATCACATTCCGTGCACCAGTCATATCAAATGCTCACGGGTCAGAGGTCGGCGATGGCCTCGAGCGGGCGAGTGCGTGCTGCCCGGCTCGCGGGCCACAACGCTGCCAGCACCCCGACCACGCCGGATCCGAGGAGCATGGCGGTGACCTGCCCCCACGGCACCGTCACCTGCTCGAGCCCCTGATCCTTCAACGTGCTCACGAAGCCCCACCCGAAAGCGATTCCGAGCAACACCCCGACCGCGGCACCGAACACCGCGATGAGCATCGACTCCAGGTAGATGGTGCGACGCATCTGCGCACGCTGCATTCCGACGGCCCGGAGCATGCCGATCTCGCGGCGTCGCTCCACCACGGACAGGGCGAGCGTGTTGATGATTCCCAGGATCGCGATCACGACGGCGAGGGCGAGCAGTCCGTAGAGAATGGCGAGGAGGGTGTCGATCTGAGCACCCTGTGTTCCCTTGAACTGCTCTCGGTCCTGCACCTGAACCACGACGAACTGTTTGGTCGCGGCCTCGAGGTCTGACCGTAGTTGCGTCAGGTCTGTTCCCGGCTTCGCGTCGATCAGCACGGTGAAGGCCGGCAGGGTTGCGGCGGGCATCACCTGGCGATACACGTCGTCGGACACCACCCACTCCCCGATCAGCTGGTTGTCCTCGAACACTCCCGCCACCTGCGCGTCGACGACCTTGCCGTCGGCGCTCTTCATCGGAACCGTCGAACCGAGGGTCCAGCCCTTGTCCGTGGCCGCTGTCTGCGAGACCAGCAGGTGATTGGCCGTGAGGTCGGCGGCGCCCTCGACGAGGGTGTAGTCGAGCACCCCGTCGATGGGACCTTCGAGTGAGGCGCCCTGCTCTGCTTCGTCGTCGACCGTGACGGACACGGGGTGCAGAGCGGTGGCACTCTGGACGCTGTCGAGGTTCCGGACGGCGCGCGCCGCGCCGGACGGGACACCGATCTGGTTGGGTCCGGTGAGGATGTAGTCGGCGGTCACTCCCACGTCGACGAGCTGATTGACGCCCGTTTTCGCCGAAGATCCGAACACGCCGATCACCGAAACGAGCATCAGTCCCAGTGTGAGGGCGAACGCGGTGGCGGCCGTGCGCCGAGGATTACGGACGGCGTTGGTGCGGGCGAGCCTGCCGACCGGCCCGAACGGTTTCGCGAGGACGGCGCCGAGTGCACCGACCACCGGCCGGGACAGTGCAGGCGCGGCGAACAGCACGGCCAGGATCAGGCCCAGGGCACCGATACCCACCACTGCGGCCGCACCGCCTCCCGTCCCTCGCGAACCGACGACGAGGCCCACCACACCGAGCGCGCCGAGCACCGCACCGACGATCGTCCGGATCCGCAGCGAATCCCCGGTGGACGCGAATTCCTCACGCATCGCTGCCACGGGCGGAACCTTGGCCGCTCGACGGGCCGGTGCGTACGCACTGACCGTCGTGACGACGACACCGATCACCAGGGCGACGAGGATGGTCCGTGGTCCGACCTGGAGCGGCCCCTCGGGCAGGCCGAGGTCGAACGCGTTGAGCACTGTGCGCAGACCGTAGGCCAGGCCGATCCCGGCGGCGATTCCGATCGCACTGCCGATCACTCCCACCACGAGCGCTTCGAAGACCACCGACCGGCCGACCTGCTGACGGCTGGCTCCGATTGCACGAAGCAGGGCCAGCTCGCGCAGTCGCTGAGCGACGATCATCGAAAACGTGTTGTAGATGATGAAGGTGCCCACCAGAAGGGCGATTGCACCGAATGCCAGCAGGAAATAGTTGACGAAACTCAGTGCCTCCGAGATTTCGGCCTTGGTCTCCTCGCGCACCTCGTCGCCCGTCTGCACCTGGGCATCGGGTAGGGCCGCGGCGATCCGGTCCCGCAGATCAGCCTGCGACAGACCGGTTCCGGCGACATCGAGGTACTCGACGTGCTCTCCGTCGGTGAACAGCTCACGCGCCTGGGAGTCCACGAACGTGGCGCTGAGGAAGCCACCGGTGTCGTTGCCCGTGGAATAGATGCCGGACACCGTCACGTCCACCATGCCGCGCGCAGGGACCAGGACCTTCGTGGTGTCGCCGACGGTGAGTCCGGCGCGTTCGGCGGCGCTCGCGTTGACCGCGATCTGGCCCACCTGGGCCGGCGGAGTGCCCTGGAGGTACTCGTCGGCCTCACCCAGCGCCTGGTCCGGCGGCAGGTAGGACTCCCCGACGCTCGGCGCTCCCCCGGTCTGCACGGCAGCGCCATCGGAGCCGATGAGCACGATTTGTCCGCTGACCGAGGGCGCCACCTTGCGGACTCCGTCGACCGCGACGACCGTGTCCACGTCCGCGAGTGGAATACCGCGCGAGTTCTCCTCGGCGCTCGACACCCGGACGTCGACGCCCTGGGCGGTGTTCTCGAAAATCGAATCGAAGGTCTTCTGAAGTGTGTCGGTGAAGACGAAGGACCCGGCGACGAAGGCGGTGCCGAGGACGACGGAGAGGACGGTCAGGGCGAGCCGCACCTTGTGGGCGGCGAGATTGCGCAGAGAAACCTTGCGCATGGGAGCGCGAGAGGTGGACGCCATACCGTCAGACCACCCCGTCCGTGGCGAGTGCATGGGCGCCGCCGGATACCGATGCCCGCTCGTCGAGCCGCTTCATCGTGTCGAGGACCGAATCGGCGGTCGGATCTCTCAACTCGTCGACGATCTTCCCGTCGGCGAGGAACACCACCCGGTCGGCGTACGCTGCCGCGCGCGGATCGTGCGTGACGATCACGACCGTCTGGTGGAACTCGTCGACGGCCGCACGGAGGATGGACAGCACCTCCCCCGAGGACTTCGAGTCGAGGTTTCCGGTGGGCTCGTCACCGAAGATGATCTCCGGCTGTCCGGCGAGCGCCCGGGCACACGCCACCCGTTGCTGCTGTCCACCGGACAACTCGCCGGGGCGATGCCCGAGGCGGTCCTGCAAACCCAGTTTGTCCAGCACGTTGTTCAACCACACCGCGTCGGGCGCCCGGCCCGCGATGTCGAGCGGAAGCGTGATGTTCTCGAGAGCGGTGAGGGTCGGCACCAGGTTGAACGCCTGAAAGACGAACCCGATACGGTCGCGGCGCAGCTGCGTCATCTGCTTGTCCGACAGCGTCGTCAGCTCGGTGTCGCCGATGAGCACCGAACCCGAACTGGCCGAGTCCAACCCGGCGAGGCAATGCATCAACGTCGACTTACCGGACCCTGAGGGGCCCATGATCGCAGTGAACTCACCACGGGCGAACTCCGCGGATACCGCGCTGAGCGCGTGGACCTGGGTGTCGCCGGTGCCGTAGGTCTTCGACAGCTCGACAGCACGGGCAGCGACAGCGGGGGCATGCGTGCTCATGATCGCCTTTCGTTTCTTCCGTGACGGCCCCACCCCGTGGTGACGGGTCGGGCCGGCGCGCGGGGCGCACTCCACCATCTTGTCGAGAGGTAGGTCGGGCCGCCATCGGGGACCACCCTGATCTTTCGCGGACGACGATCGTGGACCGGCACCGCGGAAACCTGAGCAGCGCGAGAGGCGGGCTGAGAGAATTCGGACACACCGGCGCGAAGGAGAAGCTCATGACCACCGAGTCCCCTAAGCCGAGAGCAGGCGCGCGATTCGTCGACGCCTTCCTCCAGTCGCCTTTCGCCGGACTGACTCCGTGGATCGTGATGTCGCTGCTCTCGGGTCCGGGACGGTTCGAGGAATCGGTCGCCGCCGCTCTCGCGTTGTCGATCCTGTTCCTGTTTCTCAGCCATCGCCGGGGTGGAGCCCTCAAACCCCTCGAAGTGTTCGACATCGTCTACTTCGGCTGCCTCGCCGCTATCGGACTGTTCGCCTCCGACACGGTGATCACGTGGCTGGAGACGTGGTCGGGTGAAATGTCGAGCCTTGCGCTGGTCGTTTTCGCGTTCGGCTCACTGCTGCTGCGCAACCCGTTCACCCTGCCGTACGCGAAAGAGACCACACCTGAGGAGTATTGGAGCTCACCGCTCTTCCTGGCGATCAACCAGCGCATCACACTGGTGTGGGCCCTGTCGTTCACGGTATCGGCGGCGGCCGGGCTGTTCGGCGACGCGGTGCTGGGGCAGCCGGACAACTTCTGGACGGGCTGGATCATTCCGATCGGGGCGTTGCTGTTCGCCCTGTCCTTCACCGAGTGGTATCCGGATGTGGCGACTGCGCGGGCGCCGCGGGAACCCGGAGAACCGGAAGAAGTGGCACCACCACTCCTGAAACTGTTCGAGTTCCTACCACCGTTCGTGATGGGCGTGGGCATCGCCATGCTCGTCACCGACAATGACCCGGACTGGCTGGCGATCGCGCTCATCGTGGTCGGAATAGTCGCCGGCGCCGCGTTTCGCCGCACCGGCGCACGCAGGCCGGCCGCTTCCGCCGGGTGAGGGCAAAACCGTCCTGAGCCGTCCCCCGGCCACTAACCTTGTGACTGATGTCACACAGGAGAGGTGGGCGCATGTCGGACGCCGCGAACGGAATCATCTTCGACCGGCTCGCGCACTGGGCGCAGTTCCGACCGAACACCATCGCCGTGCAGTTCCAGGATCGCGCGTACACGTGGTCCGAATGGCGCGACCGCATTCTGCAGATCGCCGGAGCTCTGGCGGAAGGGGGAATACGGCAGGGAGACACGGTCGCCTTTCTCGACAAGAATCACCTCTCCTGCTTGGAGGTGACCTACGCGGCGGGTGTGCTCGGAGCGGCCACCGCGGTTCCCAACTGGCGGCTCGCCGGCGAGGAACTCGACTACGTGATCAACGACTGCCGTGCCCGAATCCTCTTCGTCGGGAACGAGTTTCTGCAACAGGTCATGGCGCTGCGCGATCGGATGACCGGTATCGAGCAATTCATCACCGTCGGTGGTGAGCACGACGAATTCGAGCCGTGGTTGACGGAGGCGTCCCAGCTGTGGCGGCCGCCCGTCGTGGATCCCGAGTCGACGACGTTGATTCTCTACAGCTCCGGAACCACCGGTAAGCCGAAGGGGGTGCAGCTGACGCACCGCAACCTGAACGCCCACAACGTCGACGCACTCGCCGTGCTTCCCGCCCGGGAGGACG
Source organism: Rhodococcus sp. MSC1_016 (assembly GCF_023667485.2). Classification (NCBI taxonomy): domain Bacteria; kingdom Bacillati; phylum Actinomycetota; class Actinomycetes; order Mycobacteriales; family Nocardiaceae; genus Rhodococcus; species Rhodococcus sp. MSC1_016. The sequence goes on along the minus strand of NZ_JAMOZI020000001.1, from coordinate 1,064,862 downwards.
ACTGCTTCCTCGTCGCGATGCCGCTCTTTCACGTCGGTGGTAGCTGTTACGCGATCATGGGAATCCACGCCGGCGCTCGATGCCATGTCGCGCGGGATGCCGATGCCCCGTCACTGTTCGCAGGTCTTGCCGCCGGAGCCACTATCGCGTTCCTCGTTCCGCCGGTGATCGCGGGCGTCCTGGCCGCAGGCGAACAGGCCGTCGCCGCATTCGGCGCGCTCCGCCGCATCACGTACGGAGCGGCGCCGATGCCACTGCCGCTACTCCGGAGCGCGTTGGCTGCTTGGCCCAGGACGGAATTCGTCCAGGTGTACGGGATGACCGAATGCGCCGGTGTCGTCACAGCCCTCCTCCCCGAGGTGCACCGCGACGAAACGCAGGTCGAACGCATGGCGTCGGCGGGACAGCCCATTCCCGGCGTCGAGATGCGCATCGTGGACCCGGTTTCCACCCGGGACGTCGCTCCCGGGGAAACCGGCGAATTATGGTGGCGCACGGAGCAGCGGACGCCGGGCTATCTCGGCAAACCCGAGGCGACGGCCGAGGCGATCACCGCCGACGGGTGGCTCCGCAGCGGCGACATGGGACGCGCGGACGCGGACGGATTCGTATACATCGAGGACCGTCTCAAGGACATGATCATCACCGGCGGTGAAAACGTCTACTCGCCCGAGATCGAGCGGGTGCTGGTCGAACACCCGGCGGTGGCGGAGGTGGCGGTGATCGGTGTGCCCGACGAGCATTGGGGCGAAACTGTGAAGGCGATCGTCGTCCCCGTCGAGGGAACCGTCGCCGACCCGGACGAGCTGATCCACTACACCCACCAGCGTCTCGCAAAGTTCAAATGCCCGACCAGCATCGACGTCGTCGAGATGCTGCCGCGCAATCCGACGGGGAAAATTCTCAAACGGGAACTACGCGCACCGTACTGGAAGGACCGCAGCCACAAGCTGGTGTGAGCACCGTCCATACTGGAGTCGTGACCGGTCGATGCCCCTGCCTTCTCGGTGAGCCGTACGACGACTGCTGCGGACGGTTCCACCGCGGCGAGGCCACCGCCCCGACCGCCGAGCGGCTCATGCGGTCCCGTTTCAGCGCCTTCGCCGTCCTCGACGCGGACTATCTCCTGGCAACCTGGCATCCGAGCACCCGGCCTGACGGCCTCGACCTCGATCCCGCGCAGCGGTGGACCCGGCTCGACATCCTCGGGTCGAGCGGCGGCGGACTCCTCGACACCGCCGGCACCGTCGAGTTCCGGGCCCATTTCGTGTTGGACGGCGAGCGCGGCTCGCTCCACGAGAACAGCCGTTTCGTCCGCGTGGACGGTCGCTGGCTGTATCTCGACGCACGTGCGGCCGGCCTCTCAGTATTTAAGCCGGGGCGGCGGCTCCCGCGTGTCTGATCGCGCCCGGCTTACGATCGAAACATGAACAACCACCGGATCGGCCCTGTCGCCGTCTTCGCCGCCTGCGCGCTGGCCCTGACACTCACCGGATGTTCGGAGTCGAACTCCGCCAGCAGTGTGGCGGCGACGTCACCCGCCGCCGCGGCGACCACGAGCACCGCACTCGAACCCGACGCATCGACGGTCCCGACCGACGCGTCGCCGAAGTCGTCCGAGGCGTCCGGTCCGGCGAAACTGACGGTGACCGACATCCGGATCGGTCGGCACGAGGGCTTCGATCGAGTGGTCTACGAACTCGGCGGAACGGGCACGCCGGGCTGGCGGGTCGAGTACGTCGACGAGGCCGTTCAGGACGGCAGCGGCAGGTCGATCCCGATGTCGGGCAACGGAATTCTCCAAGTGCTGATCGACGGCTCCGCATATCCCTTCGACAGCGGCGTGGAAGGGTATGCCGGTCCGAACCCATTGCCCGGGGAGCCCGGCGGGGTAGTGACCGAGGTCAACGGTGCCCTCGTCTTCGAAGGTGTCACCCAATCGTTCATCGGCGTGACGCGCCCCGACCTGCCGTTCACGGTGTCGAGTTTGTCGGGACCGACGAGGGTGGTCGTCGACATCGCGAGGTAGGGAGCACGCTCGGCATCCCAGCGCTTGACCTCGAGTTCGGTTCAGGTTCTACCGTCGTGTCATACCCACGCTCTACCGTGTGGGTAGCGACAGGAGGCCGCCGACATGAGCATGGAAGTTACAGCGTGGAACGCGATGTACAACGCGATGCACGCCCAAGAGGATCGTCGACCGTTCTCGCGCACCACCTTGCGGCGGATCGCCCGCTTCGCCGCGCCGCACCGACGGAGCCTGGCGTGGTACCTCCTGCTCAGCGTGATCACCGCGGCGCTGGCCGTGGCCACACCGGTGCTCGCCGGCCGAGTGGTGGAGGCGATCATCGACGGCGACGCCGTGTCCGCCGTGGTCCGTCTGGCCGGGCTCATCGCGCTCATCGCCGTCCTCGAGGCCGCGCTGGGCCTGTGGACGCGATGGTTGTCGGCCAGCATCGGCGAGAACCTGATCCTCGATCTGCGAACCGCGGTGTTCGACCACGTGCAGCGCATGCCCATCGCGTTCTTCACCCGCACCCGCACAGGTGCCCTCGTGAGCCGCCTCAACAACGACGTGATCGGAGCGCAGCGCGCGTTCAGTGACACGCTCTCCGGTGTCGCCGCCAACCTCGTGACGCTCGGTATCACCCTCATCGTCATGATCGGAATCTCCTGGCAGATCACCCTCCTCGCGCTGCTGCTGCTGCCGATTTTCGTGCTGCCCGCCCGCCGGATGGGTGCCAAGCTCGCGCAGCTCAACCGGGAGGCCGCCAACTACAACTCGGTCATGAGCACCCAGATGACCGAACGGTTCTCGGCACCGGGAGCCACCCTCGTGAAGCTGTTCGGCCGTCCGTCGGAGGAGTCCGCCGAATTCGCGGTGCGGGCACGGCGGGTCCGCAACATCGGGGTCCGCACGGCGATGTTGCAGTCGGTGTTCGTCACCGCACTCACCCTGGTGTCGGCGTTGGCGCTGGCCCTCGTCTACGGTCTCGGCGGGTTCTACGCATTGCGCGGTCAGCTCGACGCCGGCGCCGTCGTCGCCATGGCGATGCTCCTCACCCGGTTGTACTCACCGCTCACCGCGCTCGCCAGTGCCCGCGTCGACGTGATGAGCGCGCTCGTCAGTTTCGAGCGCGTCTTCGAGGTTCTGGATCTGCAGCCGCTGATCCAAGAAAAACCCGACGCCACGGTAGTGCCCGACGGCCCCGTATCGGTGGAATTCCGGAATGTGGAGTTCGCCTATCCGGCCGCCGACAAGGTGTCGCTGGCATCCCTCGAGGAGGTCGCGACCCTCGACACCCGGGAGGGCGTCGAGGTGCTGCACGGAGTGTCGTTCCGCGCCGAACCCGGCCAGATGGTCGCCTTGGTGGGATCTTCGGGAGCGGGAAAGTCCACCATTGCCCAGCTCGTCCCGCGGCTCTACGACGTGGATGCCGGCGTGGTCGAACTCGGCGGTGTCGATGTCCGGGATCTCACCGCCGACTCCGTCCGCGCCACCGTCGGCATGGTGACGCAGGACGGGCACCTCTTCCATGACACCGTCCGCGCCAACCTCCTGCTCGCCCGCCCGGGCGCCTCCGCCGCCGAACTGGACGAGGTGCTGGAACGGGCCAGGCTCACCGAACTGGTCGCAGCACTGCCCGACGGCCTCGACACGGTGGTCGGCGAACGTGGCTATCGGCTCTCCGGCGGTGAGCGACAACGACTGACCATCGCCCGACTGCTGCTCGCCCATCCGCGCGTCGTCATCCTCGACGAGGCCACCGCGCATCTCGATTCGACGTCGGAGGCGGCGGTGCAGGAGGCATTGGGCGAGGCACTGGCCGGACGAACCGCCGTGGTGATCGCACACCGGCTCTCCACCGTCCGCGCCGCCGACCTGATTCTCGTGATCGAGGCCGGACGAGTCGTCGAACGCGGCACCCACAGCGAACTCCTCGCCCTGGGTGGCCGCTACCAGGAGCTGTACCGCACCCAGTTCGACACGGGTACCCAGTCGTCGCCCACCCTGACGGAGGTCATCTCGGCTACGACGTAAGCCGGCGGATCGCGCCGAGGGGCAACGACATCCACCGCGGGCGGTTCCGGGCCTCGTACACCACTTCGTAGACGGCCTTGTCCAGTTCGTAGGCGCGAAGCAGGACTGATGAAGACCGAGGGTCGTCACCGGCGACCGAGGTATATCCCTCGCAGAAAGCCGTTCCGTTGCGGTGGGCCCACTCACGTGCGCGGAACTCGCGCTGCGACGCTGCCGCTTCCGTCACGGAGTCGGCGAGCAGGTGATGTGCGGCGTAATCGAAGGAACGCAGCATGCCCGCGACGTCGCGCAGGCGGCTGTCCGGTTCCCGCCGCTCGGTCAGCGTCTTGGCAGGTTCTCCCTCGAAGTCGATGAGCAACCACCGTTCGGGGGTTCGGAGCACCTGGCCGAGGTGGAGGTCGCCGTGGATCCGCTGCACCGTGATGCTCCCCAGCGACTCGGCCTCCGCATACCGTTCCCGAATGGCGGGTGCCACTTCCGCCAACTCGGGAACGACCTCGGTTGCCGCCTCCAGACGGCGCAGCATTGCCGCCACCGTCGTGGAGGTGACTGCCTTGTCCTCGGTGCCGAGCGCCCGCGCGAGGGTGGCGTGCACCTCGGCGACCGCAGCCCCCATGCGATACGACTCCCCCGCGAAGTCCGTCCCGACCTCGTCTGCGCGGAGGTCCGCCTCCATCAGAAGGTCGCGCACGCTCCCGAGTGCCATGGTCCACCCGTCCGCCGAATTGGCGGCGAAGTCCTGGACCATCGCCAGGGTCGTTTCGATGCCTTCCACGTCGGATTCGATCCACGCGCGCAAGGTGGCCACGTACTCGCTGCCTGCCTCGCCGAGTACCCGGTGCATCTCCACGTCCGGGTTCGTCCCCGGGGTCACGAGGCGGAAGATCTTCATCAGCAACTTGTCGCCGAGCACCACGGACGTATTCGATTGTTCAGCGCCGAGTGTCCGCCCCTTCAGGCCGGGTTCGATGACGCTCCCGGGAGCGGTCCGCAGCCGGATCGGCCCCGAGCCCTGCGGCGACGCGAGCCGTTCCGCGTAGAGATCGATCACTTCGGCGTCGTGCAGGCCGTCGTAGGCGAACCATTCCGAACCGACATCTCCGTCGGGCGCAGGTAGCGCCCAGGGCACCAGGTCTTCGGGAAGGTGACTGCGGAAACCGAGCGGCACCTGATAGACCTGCGGTGGCCCGGTCTCGAAGTCCACCGAGACCAGGAGGTGATCGACCGCGAACCCCGGCACACCGGCGAGAGGCTGGCGCAGCAGGATCCGGACACCGGAAATGGTGTTGCCCTTGGCAGCGAACCAGCGGCGCTCGGGTAGCCATCGAGCGAGCTGGGGCTCGAGGATGTGGTCGGGGATTGTCGTCGGTTGATTCACGGCTGTACCGCCTGTTCTGCCTCGCTGCTCACCGGGTGACCGTCTGTCACTCCGCCGTCCCGTGGATCCGGTTGCAGGGCAAACCAGAAGAAGCCGTGCCCCGGCAATGTGACCATGTATCCGTCGTCCGTGATCGGCGGGAACGGAACCGATCCGGTGAGTTCCACCGGGATGCGACCGGCGTATTGCGACAAGTCGAGGATCACCGCCTGCGGATACCTCGACAGGTTGTTGACACACAGGATGACATCCGCGGGTGCGCCTTCCGAGCTGGGCGGCGTTTCCCGCACATAGGACAGTACGGCCGGGTTGGCGCTGCCCAGTTCGGTGAACGAGGCGGTACCGAACGCCGGATGCTGTTTCCGCACCTGGATCATTCGCCGCGTCCAGTGGAGCAGGCTGTTGGTCGAGTTCATCTGCGCTTCGACGTTCACCGACTGATATCCGTACGTGGGGTCCATGATGACCGGCAGATACATCCGGGCCGGATCCGCGCGGGAGAACCCGGCGTTGCGGTCGGGCGTCCACTGCATGGGAGTACGGACGGAATCCCGATCACCCAGCCAGATGTTGTCGCCCATACCGATCTCGTCGCCGTAGTACAGGACGGGCGAGCCCGGCAGGCTGAGTAGCAGTGCCGTGAAAAGCTCGAGCTGGTTGCGATCGTTCTCGAGCAGCGGCGCGAGACGACGGCGAATACCGATGTTCGCCTTCATCCGCGGGTCCTGTGCGTATTCGGCATACATGTAGTCGCGCTCCTCGTCGGACACCATCTCGAGCGTCAACTCGTCATGATTTCGCAAGAAGATTCCCCACTGGCACGAACTGGGAATGGGTGGTGTCTGCGCGAGAATCTCCGAGATCGGGAAGCGGTTCTGTCGGCGCACGGCCATGAAGATTCGCGGCATCAGCGGGAAGTGGAACGCCATGTGGCATTCGTCGCCGACGTCCGGTTCGCCGAAGTACTCGACCACGTCGGAGGGCCACTGATTCGCCTCGGCGAGCAACGCGCGGCCCGGGTACTCGGCGTCCATCACGGCCCGGCACTTCTTCAGGAATGCGTGCGTCTCGGGCAGGTTCTCGCAGTTGGTGCCTTCACGCTCGAACAGGTACGGGACGGCATCCAACCGGAATCCGTCGATACCGAGGTCCAGCCAGAACCGGAGCACGTCGATCATGGCGTCCTGAACTTCGGGATTGTCATAGTTCAGGTCCGGCTGGTGGGAGAAGAAGCGATGCCAGTAGTACTGTTTGCGCACCGGATCCCACGTCCAGTTGGATGTCTCGGTGTCGACGAAAATGATTCGCGCGTCCGGATATCCTTCGTCGGTGTCGGACCACACGTAGAAGTCGCCGTACGGGCCGTCGGGGTCGCTGCGCGACTCCTGGAACCAGGCGTGCGTGTCGGACGTGTGGTTCATGACGAGATCGGTGATCACCCGGATCCCGCGCCGGTGCGCCTCGTCGAAGAGGTGAACGAAGTCCTCGACTGTACCGAATTCCGGTAATACAGCACGGAAGTCACGGATGTCGTAGCCGCCGTCACGCAATGGGGAGTCGTAGAAGGGCGGCAACCACAGGCAGTCGACACCGAGCCAGGACAGATAGTCGAGCTTGGCGGTCAACCCCTCGAGGTCGCCGGTGCCGTCTCCGGAAGAGTCGTAGAAGGCGCGGACCAGGACCTCGTAGAACACTGCGGTTTTGAACCACTCGTGGTCGACCGTCAGTTCCCGGGCATGGGAGAAATCTTCGGACCGTGCCTCGACGATGTGGCCCTCCAGGTCGTGTTCCGGCTCGGCGTTGACGGAGGACGACGGTTCTTCCAGGGGCATTAGCACCTCGGTATGCGACTCGATCACAGGAACCGCGAGGTTCCTCGGACACTTCCTCGATCGTAGGGCGGGTCAGCCTGAAGCGCTCGGAACGCGGGCAGCGGAGCGTCCCCGGAAGAGGCCGGCAACTTTCCTTGACTTCGACGGTAAACGCGGACAGAAGGTGTCCTCTATCGGCGCGAGACTGTGTTCATGAACGAGACGACGCACAACGACATTTCCGACGAACGCAGCCTGCTGCTGCTCCTACTCGAGCATCAGCGCACCGCGTTTCGCAACGCCATGTCGGGCCTGACAGAGGAGCAGGCGCGCAGCGTGCCCAGCGCGAGTGAGATGAGTCTGTCCTCACTCCTCAAACACGTGATCGACGGGGAGGAATCGATGACGGCCCGCGTTCTGGGAACACCGCGCGCCGAGGGGTCCGACCCGGTTGCCGCATGGACGGCTGCCTGGAATGTCGCCGAGGACGAAACCGTCGAAGTACTCCTCGCCCGGCTCGACCGAGCCGGGCGAACCACGGAGGCCGCGATCGCCGCGGAACCCGATCTCGGCAGGGACGTCCACCTGCCCGCCGACGTGGCGAAATGGATGACGCCGGGTGTTGTTTTCACTGTCCGCTTCATGCTCGTCCACCAGCTCGAGGAGATGGCCCGCCATGCCGGGCATGCCGACATCATCCGACAGTCCATCGACGGTGCACGGGCCGATACCCTGGCCGGCGGCACCGCCTGGTCCTGACGGGCGCGCAGTGCTCGGGTAGATTCACCGCTCGGACGGCGCTGCAGAGCCGCCCGAGGAGCGACGACGAGGAGTTCAGGTGGACGGTGTGAGCGGAACGCGGCGTGTGGTCGCCGCAGCAGCGGTCGGCATTGTGGCGACTTTCGGTCTGTCAGGAACGGCGTCGGCCCAGCCCTCGGCACCGAGTGTTCCCGGACTGGCGGAATTGCGCGCCCAGGCGGACAGGCCCGGTGAGCAGGTCGCGGTCGAGGCCCTGGCCTCGTCCACGGCGCTTCGGGACGTGGCCGGGACACACACCCCGTTCCTATACACGGCACCGACAGTGGGCTGCGGCACCGTCGCCCCGGTCACGCTCACCCTAGCCTCGGGAACCACCGACCCCGCCGCTGCGGCGATCAGCTTCCAGGCGCTCTCCGCCTACCCCGGCGTCGTCCAGTCGTCCGGGCTCACCGTCGCGTGGATCAACACCAATACCGGCGCCAGCGGCATCCTGCCGCTCGACGGCGTCACCGAGGGCGGCTACCCGTCGCTGTCGAAGGTTGTGGCCACCGGACCGGGCACCGTCGTTGCGTCGATCTTCGGCACCGTCGGCTACACCGGCGCCACCTGTTATGTACTGCCCACCGTGGGGACGTTCCTCGTTCCCACCGAGGGTCCTCTACCCGCCGACGCGGCCGGTCAGCCGGCGCCGGCTCCCGCTCCCCCGGCGTAATGACCGGGGGCTCGGCAGGGCCTCTTCTCGGCGAGCCGCGCGGGTACTACTCGCGCGGCTTTCTTCTGCTGTCGCGGTCACGCTGGAACTTGCCGGCGTCGCGGTCGCCCCGGGCAGGCCTTCCCGACGGTGGGCCGGAGTCGGGCTGAAGCTGGATCAGCACACCGGAGATGCGGGTGCGCCGCAGGGCCTCGAGCGTCTCCCGGGACAGGTCTGCGGGTAGTTCCACCAGGCTGTGATCGGGACGGATGCTGATGTGCCCGAAATCGCTGCGCCGCAGCCCACCCTCGTTGGCGATGGCACCCACGATGGCGCCGGGCACCACACGATGCCGCTTCCCCACCGCGATGCGATAGGTGGCGAGTTCCTGACCCTCCGGGCCCCGCGACCGGGTGGGCGGGCCGTCGTCGAATCGACGGGCCGGACGCTCCCGGGGTTCGCGCGGTTCACGCTCGCGACGCGGCGGAGGCGGCGGTTCGGGTGACATCAGGAATGCATCACCGTCGCGCGACTGCACCGCGAGCGCTGCTGCGATGTCGGCGAGCGGCACGTCGTGCTCCTGCTCGTAGTCCTCGATCATCTTGCGGAACAACGCAAGGTTGTCGGAGGTGAGGCTCTCGGTGATGGAGTCGCCGAACTTCGCGACGCGCTGCGCGTTGACGTCGTCGACGCTCGGAAGCTGCATCTCTGCCAGCGGCTGGCGTGTTGCCTTCTCGATCGCCTTGAGGAGGTGCCGTTCCCGGGGTGCGACGAACAGCAGAGCCTCGCCCGCGCGTCCTGCTCGACCGGTACGGCCGATGCGGTGCACGTAGGACTCCGTGTCGTGCGGGATGTCGTAGTTGACCACGTGGGAGATGCGGTCGACGTCGAGACCGCGTGCAGCGACGTCGGTGGCGACGAGGATGTCGAGAGCACCACTCTTGAGCTGGCCGATGGTTCGTTCACGCTGCGCCTGCACGATGTCGCCGTTGATCGCGGCAGCGGAGAACCCGCGGGCGCGCAGGCGTTCGGCGAGATCTTCCGTGGCCTGCTTGGTGCGCACGAAGATGATCATGGCCTCGAACGACTCCACCTCGAGAACACGAGTGAGGGCGTCGAGCTTGCGCTGATGCGCCACCTGCACGTACCGCTGCGAGATGTTGGACGCGGTGGACGTCTTCGACTTCACCGTGATCTCGATGGGATCGTGCAGATACTGCTTGGAAATTTTGCGGATCGCGCCCGGCATGGTGGCCGAGAACAACGCCACCTGTTTCTGTTCCGGCGTATCGGACAGGATGCGTTCGACGTCTTCCTGGAAGCCCATCTTCAGCATCTCGTCGGCCTCGTCGAGGACGAGGTACGACAGCTTGGACAGGTCGAGCGTGCCCTTTTCCAGGTGGTCGATGACCCGGCCGGGCGTGCCGACGACGACGTGGGCGCCGCGGCGCAGCCCGGACAACTGGACGCCGTAGCTCTGGCCGCCGTAGATCGGCAGCACATGAAGACCCGGAATATGGGTCGCGTACTTACCGAACGCCTCCGCGACCTGCAGAGCCAGCTCACGCGTCGGTGCGAGCACCAGGGCCTGCGGCGACTTCTGGGTGAGGTCGATCCGGGAGAGGATCGGAACCGCGAACGCGGCAGTTTTGCCGGTACCGGTCTGGGCCAGTCCGACGACGTCGTTACCTGCGAGCAGAGGCGGGATGGTGGCTGCCTGGATCGGCGAGGGCGACTCGTAGCCCACATCGGACAGTGCCTTCAAGACCCGATCATCGATGTCGAGGTCGGCAAAAGTGGGCGGTTCGGGTTCACGTTCGATATCACTCATTGACCAGCAGTTTAGTGCACGACTCGGCGCCGCAGCGCCATGCCGGGTAAATACGCGGCCACCGGCACGGGAGACACCTGTGCCGGGTCGTCGCCTAGCGTGGACGGCATGGTCGATGTCGCCGTCATTCAGTTCGCCCCCGGTCAGGACAAGCAGGAGAACGCGAGCACCCTTCGCAGGCTGGCCACCGAGGCGTCGGGTCGCGGCGCACAGGTGGTCGTGGCCCCCGAGTACGCGATGTTCACGGCTCCGCGGACGGACCACCGACTCGTGGAGTCGGCGGAGGGACTGGACGGCACGTTCGTGACAGCGCTGGCCGAGACCGCCGCCCAGCTGCAGATACACCTGGTGGCCGGAGTCAACGAGTTGCTGCCCGGCGACGACCACATCTCCAACACGTTGGTGGCTCTCGGCCCGACGGGAGACATCGTTGCCACGTACCGCAAGCTGCACCTCTACGACGCCTTCGGGTACAAGGAATCGGAGGTGATCCGCGCGGGCGAGATCGGGACCCCCGAGACGTTCGCCGTCGACGGTCTCACCTTCGGGATGCAGACCTGCTACGACCTTCGATTCCCGGAGGTCACCCGCCGCATCGTCGACGCAGGCACCGACGTCCTGCTCCTCCCTGCGCAGTGGGTGCCGGGACCGCTCAAGGAGGATCACTGGTCCACACTCGTGCGGGCACGAGCGATCGAGAACACCATCTACGTGGCCGCGGCCGACCAGAGCGCGCGCACGGGGGCCGGAGCCAGCATGATCGTCGATCCCATGGGTGTGACCGTCGCTGCGCTCGGCGAACGGGTGGGCGCCGCCATCGCCGCGGTGACCGCGGAACGCATCACCGAGGTGCGCGAGAAGAACCCCGTGCTCGCGCTGCGGAGATTCACCGTCACGGAGATCTGAGCTGTATTTCCGCGCCCGGAAGTGGAGTAGTTTCGAAGACGAACCGTTCTTCCCGATTCGGAGCGTTCGATGCAGTACACCAGTCGGGCGGACGCCGGTCGTCGGCTGGCCGCCTCACTCGAGCATCTACGCGGAAACGACCTAGTGGTTCTGGGCCTGCCGCGCGGCGGCGTCCCTGTCGCCTTCGAGGTCGCCGCGGCGCTCGCCGCCCCCCTCGATGTGGTTCTCGTACGCAAACTCGGTGTCCCCTGGCAGCCCGAACTCGCGATGGGCGCGATCGGCGAAGGAGACGCCCGGGTCGTCAACGACGACGTGCTTCGGATCGCCCGGGTCAGCAAGACAGCCCTCGCCATGGTCGAGGCCAAGGAGCGCCGGGAACTCGAGCGTCGAGCGCAGGTGTTGCGCGGCGGCAGGAACCGCGTGCCGATACGAGGACGCACCGCCGTCATAGTCGACGACGGCATGGCGACCGGTGCGACGGCGGCTGTGGCCTGCCAGTTCGTCAAGAAGTCGGGGGCGTCGCGCATCGTCGTCGCGGTTCCGGTGGCCGCGCCCGAGGCCGTCTCCCGTCTGCGCGTCACGGCCGACGAGGTGGTCTGCCCGTACACCCCATTCGACCTCGGTGGCGTTGGCAACGCCTACGACGACTTCCATCAACTTGCAGACAGCGAGGTCACAGACCTGCTCGCCACGATATGACAGTCGTTCTCGAGTAAATCTCAGCGAGAGTGCAACGTTCCTGGAGTGACGGTCGATACACCGGACAGAGCACAGAACAGACTGCCTTTGGAGGATCTCGTGACCGTCTCTGCCGATACCGTCGAAACCGTGGTGGCCGCATGTCGCGACCGGCTGGGTGATCCGTCCGGCTGGGTCACCTCGGATGTCTATCGGCACAGCCTCGCCCTGTGCATCATCGAGTCCGTGCAGTCGAGCGCGGGACACAGCGAGGTCGCCGTCGTCGACCGGTATCTGGCGTACCGCCGGGCGGACGCCGGACGGCCGCTCACCGACGGTGCCCGCGACCTGCTCCGCACGTTCGAGGAGGCAGGCAGTTCGGATCAGTGGGCCGGCAAGGTCGGCTCCTACAAGCGCCGCTACACCGCGACGGGTGTGCCGATCGAGGCACGCCACATCCAGCAGGCAGCCGAGCGACTACACCAGCTCCGCGTCAACAGCATCGACGACCTCCTCGAGGCCGCTCGGGACGAGGCGGCGCTGGAGCAGATCCATCAGGCCTGGGTCGACGTGTGCGGTGAGAACAGCGACGTCACGTGGGCGCACTTCCTGATGCTCGCGGGAATCCCCGGGGTGCGACCCAACCGGGTGGCGGAGGTCTTCGTCAACGGCGCCCTGGGCATCTCGGAGGCGACCGATGCCGGTGCCGCGGACGAAATCCTCGAGGCCACCGCGACCGAGCTCGGGGTCGACCCCGAGCAACTCGACTACGCGATCCGGCGGTGGCTTGCGGCCAATTCTCGCCGCCTCGACGACGTCGCGTAGATACCAGTTTACGTCTGGTTACACATATTCTCGCAGGTCAGAAGCAACTTACCCAAAACGGACATCGGCGCTAGTGCGAAACCCGGACAATTGTGATCGAATGCACATCCGTCATGTTGTTTCAGTGGAGGGGTCATAGTGCGAGAGTTTTCGGTACCGCAGTCGTTCTCAATTCCGGAGGACGCCTCTATGGCCGACTCGGTCTTCCGTCATGCCGAGGAGGATCCGACGTTCGTACCGTTCAAGCGTCCGAATAACGGCGGCTGGACGGACGTCACCGCCGCCGAGTTCGCGAAGCAGGTCTCGGCAGTCGCGAAGGGTCTGATCGCGTCCGGCATCGAACTCGGTGATCGTGTCGCAATCCTGTCCGCGACCCGGTACGAGTGGGTTGTCATCGACTACGCGATCTGGACAGCCGGCGGTTGCACCGTCGCCATCTACGAGACGTCCGCGCCCGATCAGGCCAAGTGGATCCTCGAGGATTCCGGCACATCACTGCTCGTCGTCGAGAACGCCAAGCACGCGCAGGCCCTGCGGGTCGTCACCGACGAAGCCGCGGATCTGCGGGAGGTGCTGCAGATCGATGCCGGGGCGAGCGAAGCGACGGGAGAATCCTCCGGGGCTATCGAGGAACTGACGAAGCGTGGGCAGAGCGTCACGGACGAGCAGTTGCACGAACGTCGTCACCAGGTGCGAGCATCGTCGCCCGCCACCCTCATCTACACCTCGGGCACCACAGGCCGGCCCAAGGGCGTGCAGTTGACGCACGCCAATTTCTACGCCGAGTCCGCTGCCGTGAAGCTGGCGCTCTCCGATGCGATGTACGCGGGCCGCCGCACTCTGATGTTCCTGCCGCTCGCGCACGTCTTCGCCCGCGCCATCTCGTTCGGCGCCTTCGACGCGAAGGTCACCGTTGCACACACCGCGGATCTGACGACGCTGCTCGACCAGTTCGCCGCGTTCAAGCCGCACTTCATCCTTTCGGTTCCCCGCGTGTTCGAGAAGGTCTACAACTCCGCGAAGCAGAAGGCGTACGACGGCGGTAAGGGCAGCATCTTCGAGAAGGCGTCCGCCACCGCCATCGCGTACAGCGAGGCTCAGGACAAGGGTGGCGCGGGCCTCGGGCTCAAGCTCAAGCACGCCCTGTTCGACAAGCTGGTGTACTCGAAGCTGCGCACCGCGCTCGGTGGCGAATGCGACCGCGCCGTCTCCGGTGGTGCGGCTCTCGGTGCCCGGCTCGGCCACTTCTTCCGTGGCGTCGGCATTCCCGTGTACGAGGGTTACGGCCTCACCGAGACCAGCGCCGCCATCTCCGTGAACACAACGTCCGCGCAGAAGGTCGGCACGGTCGGGAAGCCGATCGACGGCCATGCCGCGAAGATCGGGGAGGACGGTGAGCTGCTCGTCAAGGGACCCGTCGTCTTCAGTGGGTACTGGCACAACGACCAGGCCACCGCCGACTCGATCCGCGACGGCTGGTTCCACACAGGTGACCTCGGGTCGATCGACGAAGAGGGATTCATCTCGATCACCGGCCGCAAGAAGGAAATCATCGTCACCGCCGGCGGCAAGAATGTGGCGCCGGCGGTCCTCGAGGACGCCCTTCGCGCACATCCGCTGATCAGCCAGTGCCTCGTGGTCGGTGACGGTAAACCGTTCATCGGGGCGCTCATCACCCTCGACGCCGAGACCCTCCCCGGCTGGAAGGAACGTCACGGGCTGGCCGCCGACACCCCGGTGTCCGAACTGGTCAAGAACCCGGACCTGGTCGCCGAGATCGACGAGGCCGTGGCCGAGGGCAACAAGAAGGTGTCCAACCCGGAACGGATCAAGAAGTACCGGATCCTCGAGGTCGACTTCTCGCAGGAAACCGGCGAACTCACCCCCACGCTGAAGCTCAAGCGCAACGTCATCCACAAGGAACACGGCGCGGCCATCGAGGCCATCTACGCGTAAGCGGCTCCGCCGCCCGTGAGTGGCCGAGGAGTGCATCGACTCCTCGGCCACTCACGTGCGCGTAGCGCCCAAGATGAAGTCGCGTACCACCGCGGTGACAGCGGGGTGAACCTTCTCGTGCAGTAGGTCGTGGCCGGCGTCGTCGAACTCCCGGAACTCGAGGCCGGCGATTCCCGTCGCCCATGTCCGGATCGGGTCGATGGGTGCGATGCGGTCGTCCACGCCGTGCACCACGAGCAGCGGCATCTCGAGAACGCCCAACATATCCGCCGTCTGCGCCGCGGCGGCGGACTTCGGTGTCCCGCACAGAATCGCACACCGGAAGCCCGCGTTCCCACGCGCGAGGAGTTCCATCGAGACGGCGGCACCCAGCGAATGTCCCATCAACGCCGTCGGGACGTGCGGTGCGCCTTCTTCGGCGAGGGCGGTGAGGAGCGCGCCGTCCTCGGCCAGTTCCGCGACGGATCCCGGCTGGTCGCCTTCGGACAGGCCGTGTCCCGCCTGGTCGATGCCCCACACGCCGATACCTGCCGACGTCAGGGCGCGCGCGAAGCGATGGTAGTGACCCGTGTGCTGACCCATCCCGTGCAGGAACACGAGCTGGGCGACCGGATTGTCGGCCGGCCAATGCCGGTAGTGCACTCGCCCGGAGTGGCCGTCGAAGAAAGGCATGGCTGCCATTCTGGGGCTGTCACACCCCGATGGCACAATCGGGCGCGTGAACTCACCGGCAGAACTGGGGACATAGCTGTGTTCCTCCTCGACGACACGATCGTCTACAGCGCGAGTGATCTCGCCGCGGCTGCCACGTGCGAGTTCGCCTTGCTGCGTCGACTGGACGCCACCCTCGGGTTCGCGGCGGCCGGCGCGGCCTGCTCCCCTTCCGACGATCCCATGCTGCGGCGCACCTCCAGCCTCGGTGACGCACACGAACACCGCAGGCTCGAGCAGTTCCGCACTGCCTTCGGCGACGGAGTGGTCACGATCGATCGGCCCGACTACACCGCGCTCGGCTTGTTCGAGGCCAATTCCGCTACCGTCGAGGCGATCCGGGCCGGTGCCGACGTCGTGTACCAGGGAACGTTCTTCGACGGCCGCTTCCTGGGTTTCTGCGACTTTCTCATCCGGGACGGCGACACGTACGCCGTCTACGACACCAAGCTTTCCCGACACGCCAAGGTGTCAGCCCTCCTGCAACTCGCCGCGTACGCGGAAGCTCTGCAGCGCAACGGTATTCCCACCTCCCCGGAGGTGCACCTGCTGCTGGGCGACGACAGCGACTCGTCGCACTCCCTCGGTGACATCGCGCCGGTGTATTCCGCCCGCCGGTCCGCCCTCGAACGGGTACTCGACGAACACCGCGACGAGCAGTCGCTCACCGAGTGGGGCGATCCCCGGTACACGGCGTGCGGCCGGTGCGACACCTGCGGGCCGGAGGTAGAGGGGCACCGCGACCTCCTGCTCGTGGCCGGGATGCGTTCGACGCAGCGGAGTCGGCTGATCGCGGGCGGTATCGACACCATCGATGCGCTTGCAGCGCACACGGGTAACGTCGACGGTCTCGCCGAGCGCAGCCTCGACTCGCTCCGCGCCCAGGCCGCGCTGCAGCTACGGCAGGAGGCGTCGGGAACACCCGAATTCGAGGTGTACTCGCCCGGCGCACTCGGCGGGTTGCCCGCACCGGACGACGGGGACATCTTCTTCGACTTCGAGGGAGACCCGCTGTGGGCCGAGGACGGCTCGTCCGACTGGGGTCTCGAGTACCTTTTCGGTGTCGTCGAGGGGCCGCCGCCGGGCGAGAAGTCCGCCGCCCCGGTGTTCCGGCCCTTCTGGGCACACAGCCGCGCCGAGGAGCGTCAGGCCCTCGTCGACTTCCTCGACTACGTCATGGAACGCCGCGCCCGCTACCCCGACATGCACATCTACCACTACGCCGCGTACGAGAAGTCGGCGCTGCTACGGCTGGCGGGGCGCCACGGAGTCGGTGAGGAGTGCGTCGACAATCTGTTGCGCGACAACGTTCTCGTCGACCTGTATCCCGTGGTCCGCTCAGCCCTGCGCATCGGCGAACGTTCCTACAGCATCAAGAAACTCGAACCGCTGTACATGCCCGAGCAGCCGCGCGACGGAGACGTCACCAATGCCGCGGCGTCCGTGGTCGCCTACGCCGATTATTGCGATCACCGTGACAACGGCCGCCTCGACGAGGCCCGCGACCTGCTGCAAGGCATCGCCGACTACAACGAGTACGACTGCGATTCCACCCTGAGATTGCGGAACTGGTTGCTGACACAGGCCGAGAAGCATGGTGTCGCTCTCCGGCCGCCGGGCGCGGCATCCTCTCCCGCCGCAGACGAGTCGACGCCCACGGAATCGGCTCTACGACAGTTCGCCGGCTCCGGACCCGGCGACACCCGCGGGCACGATCAGCAGGCGGCCGCCCTCATGGCGGCCGCGGTCGGATATCACCGCCGGGAGCGGAAGCCCTTCTGGTGGGCGCACTTCGACCGTCTCGTCGTCCCTGCCGACGAGTTGTCGGACATCCGGGACGTTCTGGTGGTCGCCACGGCCGCCGTCGAGGAGACCTGGCACAAGAGCACACCGCGGCAACGCAAGCTTCGTCGGCGCCTGAGACTCACCGGACGCTTCGGAACGGGCAGCACCGTCGGCCCCAAGACCACGATGTACGCGCTGTACGACACTCCCGCACCCGAGGCGGTCGCGGGTGACAACCCTCAGCAGAGGGGGACGTCCACCGTCAACGTGCTCGAGGTCGCCAAGGACGAGCGTCGCCGCGACGTCGTGACGGTCGAGGAGCTTCTCGGCGGCGAGGAGTATGCCGAACTGCCGGTGGCCGTCACCCCAGGTCCGCCGATCACGACGGACCGCATCGAATCGGCTATCGCGTCCGCGGCCGACACGATGTGCGAGGCCCTGCCCCACCTTCCCCTGTGCGCGTCGGCAGACATCCTGCGGCGCTTCGACCCTCGGACCCGGAGCGGACGAGCGCTTCCACCGGTTCAGGGCACCGACTACGCGGCGGCCATCACCGCCGCCCTCCTCGACCTCGACAATTCCTACGTCGCCGTCCAGGGGCCGCCGGGCACCGGCAAGACCTACACCGGCGCCCGTGTGATCAAGACTCTCGTCGAGCAACACCACTGGCGGGTGGGAGTTGTGGCGCAGTCACATTCGGTCATCGAGAACATGCTCGGCGGTATCGTCAAAGCTGGCGTGCCCGCGGAGTTGGTGGCGAAAAAGGACGGACGGCACCGCGCTGCAACGTGGACGGACATCGGCTCGAATGACTATCCCGGATTCATCGCCGAGGCGGAGACCACCGGATGCGTGATCGGCGGTACGGCCTGGGATTTCGCGAATACCGATCGGGTGCCACCCGGAAGTCTCGATCTTCTGGTGATCGACGAGGCCGGACAGTTCGCGCTGGCCAACACCATCGCGGTCGGCGGTGCTGCCCGCAACCTCCTGCTTCTCGGTGACCCGCAGCAGCTTCCGCAGGTCAGTCAGGGCACTCATCCCGAACCCGTGGACACGTCCGCGCTGGGCTGGCTCGCCGAGGGGCACGGTGCGCTGCCCCCGAGCCGGGGCTACTTCCTCGAACGCACCTGGCGGATGCACCCGCAGCTGTGCGCACCGGTGTCGGTGCTGTCGTATGACGGGAAGCTTCGGTCTCAGGAAACGGCAAGCACGGCGCGAAGACTCGACGGTATGGAACCGGGAGTGCACACGGTCATCGTCGATCATCAGGGCAATGCCACCCAATCGCCCGAGGAATCGCGGGAAGTGGTCAATCGGATCACCAAGCTGCTCGGGGCCGGGTGGACCGATCCCAGCGAGTTCGACGGCACGCGCCCACTGGACGAATCCGACATTTTGGTGGTGGCGCCGTACAACGCCCAGGTAGCGCTCATCGAGCGAGATCTCGCAGCGGTCGGACTCGACAAGGTAGAGGTGGGAACGGTCGACAAGTTCCAGGGACGCGAGGCGGCCGTCGCCATCGTGTCGATGACGGCGTCCGCGATCGAGGATGTGCCCCGCGGTATGTCGTTCCTGCTGTCCCGTAACCGGATGAATGTGGCCGTCTCCCGCGGCAAGTGGGCTGCCGTCATCGTCCGATCGGAATCCCTGACGCGGTACATGCCGAGCACACCGGAAGGGTTGACCGAACTCGGCGCCTTCATGCGCCTGTGCACGGATCAACCGAAGCATTGACCTTCGCCGCGATAGGTCGGTACCACGGTGCGGGAGCCGTCCGACTCGACGAGATGCAGCTCGGTGAATCGTTCGCACAGCTCACCCGCCTTCGCGTGTCGAAACCACACGCGGTCGCCGACCGCGAGTGACCGTGCCGCCCTCCCGGTCACGGGTGTCTGTACCTCCCCGGCACCTTCGTTGCGCAGCAGAGTCAGGCCTGACGGCCACACGGGCCGGGGCACGCGTGCGGAGCCTGCAGGCCCGGAAGCGATGTAGCCGCCGCCGAGCAAGGTGGCGATCGCGGGCGCAGGTCGGCGGACCGCAGGCAGAGCGAAGTACAGGGCGGGATGCGGGCGGAAGGACCGGTACCGGTCGAACAAGGTGGGAACGTACAGACCCGATCCGGCGGTCACCTCGGTGACCACCGGGTCTGCCGAGCTCACCTCCAGGGAGCCGGTGCCTCCGCTGTTCACGATCGAGAGGGTCCCCACAGCCGTCTGCACCGCATCCACGACGGCGCTCCGACGGGTGGCGAGTTCCTTCGCCGACGCGCGTTTCATCCATCTCACCGGCAGGCTGGAGTCGGGCAACCCGGCGATCTGGGCCTCGTAGAACATCACCCCGACGACGGTGAATCCGCGCTTGTCTGCACGGGTGGCGAGATCGGCGACCTGCGACGGTAGGCGCAGCGGTGAACGGCGTACTCCCATATGCACGGGCCCGAGGCGCAGCGACGCGTCCACGTCGATGCACAGCCTGGCGGGGACGGATTCGGTGCCTGCAGCGGCGGTGATGACGTCGAGGTGCTCGTCGCTGTCGACCATCAGCGTGATCCGGTCGAGAAGGACGGGGTCGGACGCCAGTTCGGCGAGGACGCCGCGGTCCGCGGTGGGATATCCCATGAGGATGTCCTGGGCGCCGGAGCGGGCGAGCCACATGGCTTCGCGCAGCGAGTACGTCATGATGCCGCGAAATCCGTTGTCGGCCGTAAGACTTCGGCCGAGCGCGACCTCGAGGACCGCCCGGCAGCGTACCGACTTGCTGGCGACGCGGACCGGTGTCCCCCCGGCTCGTCGCACGAGATCCCGCGCGTTGGCGCGCAGGGTCGGTAGGTCGACCGCGGCCAACGGTGGATCGACCTCCGCCGTGGAGGCGATGAGCCGGTCGAGCGTCGAGGCGATGAGCCGGTCGAGCGTCGAGGCGATGAGGCGGTCGAGCGTGGGGGTCACGGTTCGTCCAATCGTTGCCGCGGGAGGCTGACTCGAACCGTCAGTGAACCACCGTGTTGGACGATTGTCCAGATCGTCTCGATCGGTCGAATCCCCAGGATCAGGAGTGCTCGACGGCCTTCGACGCGATGATGTGCACAAGGTCGTCGAGCGCCGCGATCATGGCCTCGCTGTCGCGGTCGACGAGCCACCGCAGCACCAACCCGTCCAGCATGGCCAGGCCGAAACGCGCGATGGACTCGACGGGAGTGCTCCAGCCGACGTTGGAAATCCGCGCACACTCCGCGAGGAACTCGATGGCCTCATGGTCCATGGTGCGGTATTGCCGCCCGGCGATGTCGCCCGCCCGTTCACTACCGGAGGCGCGATGCCGCAGCGCCTGGGCGGTGATCTCGTAGGTGAGTAGCTGCCGGTCCGGGGTGGCCTCGATAATCGGCCACATCCCGCTGATCCCGATGTGGAGAAGTTCACGCAATCCCGCGGCCCCCCGCAGGTCCGGCGCGTGCCGCACCTGACCGAAAGCCAGCCTCATCGACTCGCTGAGTTGCAATATCAGGCTCTCCCCCATCGCGGCGAGCAACTCTTCCTTGCTCTCGAAGCAGTAATGCACCACCCCGAGCGACACGCCGGCCTCCTCGGCTACGGCTCGAACCGTGACCGAAGCGACGCCACGTTGCTCCGCGATGGAGAGGGCCGATTCGACGAGTTGAGCGCGACGTTCGTCCGCGGGGAGCCTGTTCAGCATTCTCCGATCGTAGGACCTGAGCCGGTACCGGCACGGAACAACACGGGGTTGCGCGGAAGCCGTCATTTGCCTGGACGAGCGTCCAGGTTCATGATGAGCCCATGGGACAGGACACGTGGCACAACTGGGCGGGCACCGAAACGGCAAGCCCGTACCGTTACGCGACGCCCCGTTCCGTCGACGAGCTGAGCGCCCTGGTATCCGAGGCCGCGGAGCGAGGGCTGCGTGTGAAGGCGGTGGGAGCTGCGCATTCGTTCACCGGGGTCGCAGTCACGGACGGGATTCTCGTCAGCCTAGACAATCTGAGCGGAATCGATTCCGTGACGCTCGACGACCGTGCAGGCGCTCTCGTCACCGTATTCGCGGGCACCCGGTTGCACGAGCTGAACGAACAACTCTGGCACCGCGGATTGGCCATGATCAATCTCGGCGACATCGATGTGCAATCGGTGGCGGGCGCCCTTTCGACCGGCACCCACGGCACCGGAGCGCGTTTCGGTGGCCTCGCCACTCAGATCCGCGCATTGCAGGTGGTGCTGGCCGACGGTTCGATCGTCGAATGCTCGCCGGCCGAAAATCCCGACTTGTTCGAGGCTGCGCGTCTGGGCCTCGGCGCTGTGGGAATCATCTCCAAGGTCACGCTGCAGTGCGTCGCGCACTTCGTGATGCACGCCGTGGAGGCGCCCGGGTCATTGGACTCGACGCTCGATCGACTCGACCACGACCGCACCGGGGTGGACCATTTCGAGTTCTACTGGTTTCCCCACACTCGGCGGGTGCTCACCAAGCGCAATACCCGGCTGCCCGGCGACACCCCGATCTCGCCCCTTCACCCGCTCCGCGCCTACGTCGACGACGAGGTGCTCACCAATGTCGTCTTCGAGGGCCTCAATCGGGTGGCTACCCTTGCGCCGTCGGCGATCCCGAAGATCAACCAGCTCTCCTGCCGCGTTCTGGGCACACGCGAGTACACGGATCGGAGTTATCGCGTCTTCGCCTCGCAGCGGCGGGTGAAGTTCCGCGAGATGGAGTACGCGGTACCCGTCGAGGCACTCCCGGATGTCCTCGTCGCCATCGATTCGTGGGTCGAGAACTCCGGTTTCACGGTGGCGTTCCCCGTGGAGGTGCGGTTTGCCGCCGCGGACGATGTGTGGTTGTCGACGGCGAACGGCCGGAACACCGCATACATCGCGGTCCATCAGTACTACCGCCGCGACCACGAGCCCTACTTCGCGGCGGTCGAAGCCATTGCCCGCAATGTGGACGGCCGTCCGCATTGGGGAAAGATGCACGGCCGCACGGCCGACGACCTGCGCACCACCTACCCCGACTTCGACAGGTTCGTCTCCGCACGCGACAAGTACGATTCCGCGCGAATGTTCGGCAACGCGTACCTGCAGCAGGTCCTCGGTCGCTAACGTGGTCTAGGTGCCCCCCAGTCGATCTTTCGATCGTCGCGCATTTCTCCGTGTTGCCGGAATCTCCGGAGCGGCAGCGCTCGGCGTCACCGTGCTCGGCGCCTGCGGCGAACGACTTCACGACCCGGAAGTCCCCCCGTTGCCCGACGGCAGCCTGTTCGACCCGAACGCAGGCACCTCCGAGTTCGTGCCCACCGACAAGGCGACGTGGCGTCTGCAGGGCGCTCCGCTCGTCGCACCGACCGGTGACGGAGCGCTTGCCGGACTACGGGTTGCCGTCACCGATCTGTATGCCGTGGCCGGCAGGCAGATCGGGGCAGGCAGTGGGCGGTGGCTGGCCGGGGCGCCCGTCGAAACCACCACCGCCATAGCGGTGGCACGTCTTCTCGAGCACGGCGCCGAGGTCGTGGGTATTGCTCAGACCGACGATCTCGGTTACGGCCATTCGGGTGTCAATCAGCAGTTCGGGACACCGCCGAATCCACGGGCGGAGGACCGCCTACCGGGCGGAGCAACGTCGGGTGCGGCGAGCGCGGTCGCTCAGGGCGAGGCCGACATCGGACTCGGAATCGACACCACCGGGTCCGTCCGCATCCCCGCGTCGTATCAGGGCCTGTACGGGTTCTCGCCGTCGCGCAGTGCCGTGTCCAGTGAAGGCCTCGTTCCCCTCTGCCCGACCTTCGACACTCCGGCGTGGGTGTGCAGCGACATCGACACTCTCGCAGCCGTGTCGGGCGTGCTGCTTCCGCTCACAGCGGAGCGCCCCTTCGCCACAGCGCTGAGTTCGGACGGAATCAATGCCGTCGCCGACGCCGGGGTCCTCGCTGCGGTGCGGCGCGCACTCACCGCCTGGGAGAAGAGCAGCCTGCCGCGACTCGTGCGCACCGACACGGACATCGGCCGGCTACCCGACTGGTACGACGCCGTCAGCGACGTGCAGGGGTACGAGGCGTGGCGGCTGCACGGCGAGTGGATCGGGCAGGCGATCACCTCGCTCAGTGACGAACCGCGCCGCAATTTCGCCGCCGCAGGGCGGATCTGGGACTCGACGTACGCCCGTCAGATGAGAGTGCTGGCCGAGGCCTCCGACACGATCACCCGTTTCATCGGAAACAGCCTGCTGGTGCTGCCTGCGACCTCCTCGGCTGCGCCGCCGAGGCAGAACGACCCGAGCGGCGAACGCTTCCGCAACATCATGCGCACCACCGGAATGCTCACCTCGCTGGCGACCATCTCCGGCCTTCCCAGTGCAACGGTGCCCCTACGCACGGACGACGGAATCCCGGTCGGGCTCTGCGTGGTGGGCCCTTTCGGGCGCGATCGCGACGTGCTGGCGGCCGTCACCAGTGTCGGCGACGCCGGGCTGACCGACTGAACCTCAGCGCCGGAGAAGTTCCGCCTTGCGTGCCTCGGTCGCGAACGAGGCCTTGATGGAGTTGCGCGCCAACGTGTCTTGTTCGGCGTCCGTGAGTCCGAGCTGATCGCGCAGCTGGGCGAAATTGTCGTCGACGTATCCACCGAAATAGGCGGGATCGTCGGAGTTCACGGTGACCACCAGTCCGGCGTCGAGCATGGTCCGCAGGGGATGCTCGGCGAGCGAGTCGACAACGCACAAGCGCACGTTGGACAGCGGGCACACGGTGAGGGGAATCTCCTCGTCCACCAGTCGTTCGACGAGCGCCGGGTCCTCGAGGGCTCGCACGCCGTGGTCGATGCGCTCGGCACCGAGGAGGTCGAGCGCCTGCCAGATGTACTCCGGCGGACCCTCTTCGCCGGCGTGCGCCACCACGTGCAGTCCTTCCGCGCGGGCGCGGGCGAAGACGTCCTCGAACAGTGACGGCGGATTGCCCCTCTCCGCCGAATCGAGTCCCAGCCCGATGATCGGAGACTGCAACCGGAGAATCTCCGAGAACATCTCTTCTGCTTCGCTAACCGGACGGTCACGCAGAATTGCAGCGATAGCCGCACTACTGAGCCCGAACTCCCGCTCGCTGCCTGCGACAGCGTCCATGATTCCGTCGAGAACTTCGGTCAGCGGCACACCACGATTGATGTGCGCCTGCGGATTGAAGAAGAACTCGACGTGCGCCACACCGGCCGCCGATGCCCGGGCGAAGTAGGCGCGGGTCAGATCGGCGAAATCCTGGGCGGTCCGCAGAACCTGCATGTTGGCGAAGTAGAGATCGAGGAACGACTGCAGGTCGGTGAATTCGTACCGCGAACGCAGATCGTCCAGGTCTGCGTACGGCAGTGGCACCGCGTTGCGTTCGGCGAGCCCGAAGATCAGCTCGGGTTCGAGCGACCCCTCGATGTGCATGTGCAACTCGGCGACGGGGAGGTTCACGGGAATGGTGCCTGCTTTCTCGGCGCCTAGGCGGCGACGTCGCGTTCGACGATACGGACGAAGCCGTCGGAGTCGATACTCGCGGTGTCGCCGGTGTGAAACCAGCCACCCGTGAAGCTCCGTGCGGTGGCCTCCGGGCGGTTCCAGTAGCCACGTGTCACACCTGGTCCCCGACAGCACAATTCACCGAATCCGTGCTGCGCTTCCGGGCCGAACAGCGCCACCTCCATTCCACCGAACGCGATTCCCACACTTCCGGCGTGGGTCAATGCACATTCGTCGGGAAGGGCCAGTCCGGCGCCGCACGTTTCGGTCATCCCCCACCCCAGGAAGTGCTTGGCGGCCGGGAATGTTCTGCGCAGGAACTGGGCCTGCTCGACGGACAGGCCGGCGCCGCTGTAGTCGATCCACCGCACTGGCCGACGACCGAAGTTGGTCACCGGCGACTCCTCGACCGCACGCAGGAGGGTGGCCGGCGCCGCGGTCAGAACGTCGGCGCCCGTTCCACGCCACGACGCGGAATCCGTGCTCGTCGTCAACAGGGCGGTGCCGCCCACCACGAGTGTCGACAATAATTCGACGAGCGATCCGACGGTGTGCAGTTCGGGGTCGACCAGCAGGTTACGCAGTCCCTCCGAGCTGAACCGCCGCGCGTGGATCACCGATTCGAGGGTGGACAGGACGTTCTCGTTGCTCAGTTCGACACCCTTGGGCGAGCCGTCACCGGTGTACGACAGCAGCACCAGTTCCTCGGGACCGGCGCCGTCGTCGATGAACGAGATTCCGTCGGGAAGTTCCCCGTCGAGGACCATCACCGACTCGCTGTCGGCGAGGACCGTGTCGGTGGCGGACTGGTCCAGTTCCGGACCCACCCCGACCGGTACCCCGCCTGCGAGGAGGACCCCGAGGAAGGCTTCGACCCAGCGCACTCCCACCGGTTGCCGGACGGCCACCCGGTCGCCGATCTCGACTCCCCTCGTCTTCAGGCCGCCGGCCACCCGGGCAGCCGACGTCCACAACTGCGAGAAGGTGAGCGTCCGGCCACCGTCCTCCTCGACCGCCACCCTGCCCGCGTAACGGTGCACGGCGATGTCGAGCAGTTCGGTCAGTGACGGCGTGAGACCGCCGTACCGGAGGAGGCCGTCGCGTCCGCGGGCCATCCGGTCGTCGTGGAAGAAGGCGGAACTGCACGGGTACTCGACGAGGGACGACGGCATGTGGACCTCCGCTGACTGACCGGAACGCTGCCCCGACTATATGACGCCGGTCACAATCGTGTGCACAGTCGGGCGACTCTAGCGGCCTCGGTACGAGGCCTTGCCCGGCCCGTCGGTAAGAAAACTGCGGACCGCACCCGACAGGTCTTCGGTTTCGAAGAGCGCGCCGGACACTTCCGGTGTGATCGAGTCGGCGTGCGCCACTCCACCGGATCGCCACGCTGAGATGATCTGTTTCGTCGCATCGTGGGCGCGGGTCGGTCCGTCCGCGAGGCGCGTGGTCAGGGCCCGGGCCTCGGTGTCGACGTCGTCGTGGACCGCGTTCACCACACCCCAACCCTGCAGTGTCGCGGCGTCGTACAGATCTCCGGTCATCACCAGTTCGCGGGCACGGCCGGAACCGGCACGCTCGGCCAGTCGCTGAGGTCCCCCCATCGACGGAGTCAGACCCACCACGGTCTCGACCAGACCGAACTTCGCCTTCGGTGCGGCCAGGATGATGTCGCAGGCGAGGGCGATCTCGAATGCCGCGGTCAGGGTCAGTCCATGGGCGGCGTAGACCACCGGGCACGGCAGTGCCTCGATCGGATGGCAGATGTCCGCGAACAGCTGCTGCCACAAATCCGCAGCTTGCTCGGCGCTGAGCCCGTCGAAGAGATGGACGTCGACGCCCGCCGACACCACTTTGCCTTCCGCACGCAGCAGCACGGCACGCGGCGGGTCTTCGGTGAGAGTCGCGACATCGGCCTGGACGGCGTCGAACATGGTCTGGTCGAAGAGGTTCAGCGGGCCGTGGGCGAACGTGAGGGTCGCGAACTCGGCACCCGCATCGGTGCGGACGCGTTCGAGTCGGGTGGGGTGCGATGCGACAGCGGGATCGGTCATGCCGCCACACTGCCACACCGGCAACGTCAGTCCTGTAGCGACGATTCGCTGCTCGTCTCGACGTCGACAGTGTCGTCGGAATCCTTCTCCCGCAGCGGGCGGGCAAAGCAGACGGAGGCAACGAAGCCGACCAGCAGAATCGCGGCGGGTAGCCACACCGATTGGGACATGGCCGTGGCGAACGGGTCTTTCAGGGCCTCGGGCAGCTCGCCGACACCGGCGTCCTGGCTCCCGCCTGCCATCCCCTGCGCGGACAGCCGCGCAGTAATGAGCGCGCCGATGGCGGCGCTGCCGAGGACGGCCCCGACCTGGCGGGTGGTGTTGTACACGCCGGCCCCTGCGCCCGCCTGATGCGGCGGCAGGTTGTGGGTGGCGGTGGCAGCGAGCGGGGACCAGATACACGAATTGGCCACGCCGATCAGACCGATGGGGAGCAGCAGCTGCCAGATGGCGACACCGGGCGACATGACCATCGCCAGCCAGCCCAGCGCGATCGCGAACAGCAGGAAGCCCGTCCCGGCGATGTACCGCGGGTGCGTGCGGTCCACCAGCCTCCCGACGAACGGGGCGAACACACCGGTGAAGACGGCCATCGGCACCAACAACAAGGCCGACTCCGTAGGCGACAGGCCGCGCACGCCCTGCGTGTAGAACATCAGTGGCAGAACCATGGCCGTGACCGCGAACCCCATCGCGGTGATCCCGACGTTGGCGAGGGCGAAGTTGCGATCCCGGAACAAGCTCAACGGCAGCAACGGTTCGTTGCGATTCCACGACTGATACCAGACGAAGATCCCGATGAGGACCACCCCGGCGCCGATCGACAGCCACACGATTCTCGACCAGTCGTACGAACTGCCCTCCTGGATGCCGAACACAAGCAGGAACATGCCCGACGCACTGAGCACGACACCCGGGATGTCGAACTTGTGCGCGTGGGTTTCGAGCGCGGGAACGAGCCGCCATGCGAGCACGAACGCGATCACGCCGACCGGCACGTTGACGATGAAGATCCATTCCCAGCCCAGGTTGTCCACCAGCACACCGCCGGCGAGAGGACCGACCAACGTCGCGACGCCCGCCACCGCACCCCACAGGCCCATCGCCGTGCCGCGCCGGTCGGGCGGGAAGGTACGGGTGATGACGGCCATCGTCTGCGGTGTCATCAGCGCGGCACCGAGTCCCTGGAACACCCGGGCGACGATCAGCATCGTGACGGTTCCGGACAGGCCGCACCACAGCGATGCACCGGTGAACAGCACGAGCCCGATCAGGTAGACGTTCTTGGGTCCGAATCGGTCACCGAGCCGGCCGGTGACGAGGAGGGGAACCGCGTACGCCAGCAGGTAGGCGCTGGTGACCCACACCACGCTGGTGATGTCGGTACGCAGGTCTGTCAGGATCGCCGGGTTGGCCACCGCCACGATGGTGCTGTCGACGAGGATCATGAAGAACCCGATGACCAGCGCCCACAGGGCGGGCCAGGGGTTGCCCTGTTCGGGCGGGGCGGCGGCAAGTCGTGCGGTGCGCTCGGTATCCATCGTCAATCCTTTGCTGAACCGGAATGGTCCGGGCGTGCGAATGTCAGGCCTTCGAGGAATTCCAGCCAGGACAGCGTCCCGGAGTCGATATCGCTCACGAGCGCGCGGAGCCAGTCACGTTCCGCGCGGGCGACAGTGAGCAGATACTCGTTTCCCAGGCTGAAGATGCGCGGCGGTGCCTCGTTGCCGTCGGCGGAGGCCACGAGTTCGTCGATCTCCTGGTCGAGGCGGCCCAGACGCTCGCGCAGCAGGTTTACTACCGCACCCGACTCGAGGTTGTGCGCCTCCGCGAGCGCGAGCGGGAACTGCGGGTACTCCCGGGCGGGGGCGGCGAGCATGTCGCTCACCCGGTGGCCGAGGGCGTCCCGCCCGGACTCCGTGATCTCGTACATCGTGCGCTCGGGCCGGTTGCCCGCCCTATCGGTGCCCGTGGTGCGCACTAGGCGTTCGGCCTCGAGCCTGTTGACCGTGTGGTAGAGCGATCCCGGCCTGATCTTCACCAGGCGTCCGCGACGGGTGTCGGCGAGTTGGTACATCTCGTACGGGTGCATCGTTCGCTCGTTGAGTAAACCGAGAATGGTGACGGCGAGCGGCGTCAGCACCATCCGCATCGCCTTCCGCCGTCGAATACTCCACACGGAATATACCGGACCGGCCACACGGGATCAGCGGTTACCGTTGCTGCGTGGATCCGCATCATCTCGACATCGTTCGACTCGCCTGGTCGCGTGAACTCGGACTCCCCGACGACGCGCTCACGGACAGGCCCGGCCGGGCCACCCGTGCCGATCCCGAGGCGGACACCCTCCGTTTCCTCGACCTGCGGGGCACCTCGGCCATGGTGGGTCCCGACTGGATACTCCGGCGCGCGGAACGACTCTCGGACCGGGACCTGACCGAACCCGCAACTCTGCTCGGCCTCGTCGAGGATCGTTCGGTCCGCTGCTCCGGACCGCTCACGCTGTGGTTCACCAGCGACTATCAGGAACCGGCGACCGGGCGACCGCCTGTGGTGTCGGACGACCGCGAGCACGTGCGGGAACTGGAGACCGCCTGCCCACCGGACGACGTGACCGAAGCCCACCTGAGCACTCGAGACCGGTGGTTCACGATCCTGGACGACGCGCAGCAGCCGGTCAGTTCCGCCGGGTACAGCGAATTCCAGGGATTCGTCGCCGATGTCGCCGTCCTGACCGCTCCCCTCTTCCGGTGCCGGGGGCTCGGCACCCAGGCCGCCGGAATCGCCACCGACGATGCGCTCGACAGCGGACTGATCGCCCAGTTCCGTGCACCGCGCGATGCCCCGGCCTCCTGTCGGCTCGCTGCCCGCTCGGGTTACCGCGAACTCGGAACATACATCGAGGTCACCGTCTCCCGAAGTACGCTGTGAGACACCATCGACGGACGAGGACGGGTCGATCATGACTGAGCAGAAACAGGACGAATCGGGTTCGGCCGGCTATGTCGAACCCGGTTCCGAGTTCACTCGGGACACTCACTACATCGCCACGCGGATCACCGCTGACGGACGAGACGGGTACCCGGTCGAGCCGGGCCGCTATCGACTCGTGGCCGCGCGAGCGTGTCCGTGGGCGAATAGGGCGATCATCGTGCGGCGGCTGCTCGGACTCGAGGACGTGTTGTCGATGGGCCTGTGCGGCCCGACCCACGACGAGCGGAGCTGGACCTTCGACCTGGACCCGGGTGAGGTCGACCCCGTGCTGAAGATCCCGCGCCTGCAGGACGCCTACTTCGCGCGTTTCCCGGACTACGAGCGCGGAATCACCGTTCCCGCGATCGTCGACGTGCCCACCGGGCAGGTGGTCACCAACGACTATCCGCACATCACCCTCGATCTGTCCACCGAGTGGACGAAATACCACCGCGAGGGAGCGCCCGAGCTGTACCCGGAGGAGCTTCGCGACGAAATCGACGAGGTGGCCGAGTTCGTCTTCCGTGATGTCAACAACGGCGTGTACCGCTGTGGTTTCGCCGGCTCACAAAGCGCCTACGATTCCGCATACGACCGCCTGTTCGCGCGCCTCGACTGGCTCGAGGAGCGGCTGACCACCCGCCGGTACCTCGTCGGCGACACCATCACCGAGGCGGACGTGCGGTTGTTCACCACATTGGCCCGCTTCGATTCCGTTTACCACGGGCATTTCAAGTGCAATCGCAACAAGCTCAGTGAGATGCCTGCCTTGTGGGGCTACGCGCGTGACCTGTTCCAAACCCCGGGATTCGGAGACACCATCGACTTCGTTCAGATCAAGCAGCACTACTACATGGTGCACACCGACATCAACCCCACCGGAATCGTCCCGAAAGGCCCGGACCTGTCGGGCTGGTTGCAGCCGCACGGACGTGAGGAGCTCGGTGGCAGGCCGTTCGGGACCGGCACACCGCCGCCCCCGCCGCGGACCGGGGAGGAAGTGCCCGCGGGCCACGGCGCCTGAGCGGGTGGGGCCGTCTACGCGCCGGTGTAGGTGCCGAAGCTCCAGAACACGCCCTCGGGGTCACGGCAGGTGAATCCGCGCGATCCGTAGTCTTCGTCCCGCAGTCCGCGAACGATCGTGGCCCCGGCAGCGACCGCGCGCTGGTGGAGCGCGTCGGGGTCGTCTACGACGAGGTACACCGAGCCCGTCCCTGGCGGCAGGTCGCTGATGACCGAGTCCTCACTGGGCGAGCCGAGCATGATGCCGCCGCCCTTCGGCCAGCCGAGTTCGGCGTGCTCCACCCGGTCGCCCTCGCCGTACACCGCCTTCTCGACGAATCCGAAGGTGTCGACGAGGAAGCGGATCGCGGCGCGCGCGTCGCGGTAGACGAGGGTGGGCCATACACACGTAATTTGCGTCGAAGTAGTCATGTCGTCACTCTGCGCCGTCGTCGTGGTCGGAGTCTTGGACAAATGAGAACGGTTCGTTCTCGCGCCACCGCGACGGTGCGACACCCGCGAGGTCACGCCAGTCGCGGGCCATGTGAGCCTGGTCGTAATAGCCGCATCGTGCGGAGACCTCGGCGAGCGTGGCGCAGTGGGCCCGCTTCAGCATCCGGTGCGAGCGGTGAAAGCGCGACAACCGCGCCACATCTTTGGGCGTGACGCCGTACTCCGCAACGAATCGGTTCACCAGATGCCTTCTGCTCCAACCTATGTCGCGAGCGACCGCGTTCACTCGCACTGCCCCTTCACCGGCGAGCAACGTCCAGGCCTGCACGAGATGGGGGTCGATCTCCGCGTCGGCGATGCGCCGCCCGAGTACCTCGTCGAGAATGCGGAACCTCTCCTCCCACACCGATTCGAGGGACAGCCGTTCGACCAGTTCCGTCGCATCGGCACCGAGGAGGTCGTCGAGTCCGACCACCCAGGCACCGAGGGCCGACGCGGGCACGCCCAGCAGAGCCCGCGCACCGAGGGGACTCAACGCCAGCTGGATCCCGTGCTGATTGCCGTCGTGCCGAATCGTCACCGGGGCCGTCGCGATGCCACTGGCAAGCGTGTCGTAGAAGCCGGGCGCCTGCTCCGGCGCGGCCTGCTCGGCGATCTCGAGCGGCGCATCGAGCGAGACGACGACGGTGAGCGACGGCGAGGGCAGACCGAGGTGAAGTCCGGGCTCGAATCCCGTCAGGCGATAGCCTTCGTACCCCGACACCAGGGCGCGCAGCGGCGGGGCCGGTCGACGGCGTGCACCGTCGGACACGCCCCGAACCGGAGAAACGCTGCCCGCGACAGTCACGACAACAGCGTAAGCACCGCCACCGCCGTCGGCCACCGTCTTTTTCCCACCTACAGTCGTATCCGGCACACTCGAAGTACACGGCGAGACGGGAGCCCCGATGGCTGACAATGGTGGACGGATCGAGAAGGCCCTGGTCTCGGTTCTGGACAACGGGAGCAGACTGCAGGCACCCGCTGTGGCCAAGTACGTCGAGTGGGTCCGGCGTTCACATCCCGACGAATCGCCCGCCCAGATCGTCGAGCGCATGGAAAAGATGTTCCTGCTGGCAGTGACGGGTAGCGGCAGCGCAGTGGGCGCCGCGGCCGCGGTTCCCGGTGTCGGGACGGTGGCATCGATTGCGGCCGTCGGCGCCGAGTCCGCGTTCTTCCTCGAATCAGCGGCGTTGCTGACGCTCGCCGTGGCATCGGTGCACGGCATCTCCGCCACCGATCATCAACAGCGCCGGGCGCTCGTCCTGGCCGTCGCACTCGGTGAATCGGGCATGGAGATCGTCCAGAAGGCGACGGGCGTGACCGCGAAGAACTGGGGGACGGCCATCACCAGCCGCATCCCGGGCCCCACGATGAGAGGCATGAACAGCCGCCTGCTGCGCAAGTTCGTCACCAAGTACGCGGCCCGGCGCAGTGCGCTGATTCTCGGCAAACTCGTGCCTGCCGGGATCGGCGCAGCGATCGGCGGCGCCGGAAACCGGGCCATCGGCAAGGGCGTCGTGAAGAATGCGCGCGAAGCTTTCGGTCCCGCACCTGCCCGCTGGCCGGATCAGCTGAGAGTCATCGAGGCCTGACCGGTTTCGCGCAGATCAGTGCGCGAAGTGCTGCGCCGCCGAATGTCCGCCGCCCTTCTCGCGTAGTTCCGCGCAGACTTCCTCGATCGCCTCGGAGACCAGCGATCCCAGGTCTGCGCTGAACCCCTCGCGGACGACGATGCGCAGCACCGCCACCTCTTCTGCGTCTGCAGGCATCGTGTAGGCAGGCACTTGCCAACCCCGCGCCCGGAGTTCGTGCGACACGTCGAAGACCGTGAATCCGGGGTCCCCGACGAGCTCGAAGGCGATCACCGGGATGTCACTTCCGTCGCTGATCAACGTGAAGTGCTCGATTTCGGCGATGCGCTTACCCACACGGACAGCGGTGTCGCGCAACGTCTCCATGATCGCCCGGTACCCGGATCGGCCGAGGCGCAGGAAGTTGTAGTACTGCCCCACCACCTGATTGCCGGGACGCGAGAAGTTCAGCGTGAACGTCGGCATATCGCCGCCGAGGTAGTTGACCCGGAACACCAGCCCCTCGGGCAGATACTCACCGGCGCGCCACACGACGAACCCGATACCCGGATACGTCAGCCCGTACTTGTGGCCGCTGACATTGATCGAGACGACTCGTGGGACCCGGAAGTCCCACAACAGTTCCGGTTGGAGGAACGGGATCACGAAACCCCCGCTGGCCGCGTCGACATGAATCGGGACGTCGGGACCCCCCGACGCCGCCAGCTGCTCGAGTGTGTCGGCGATCTCGGCCACCGGTTCGAGCTCACCCGTGTAGGTAGTGCCGATGATCGCCACCACCCCGATGGTGTTCTCGTCGACCGCACCCCGTACCTGCTCCGGCGTGATGATGTACCGGCCCTTCTCCATCGGCAGGTAGACCGGCTCGACGTCGAAGTACCGGCAGAACTTCTCCCACACCACCTGAACATTGCTGCCCAGAACGAGATTCGGCCGGGTGGCGTCCTTGCCTGCCTCTTGACGCTGCGCGCGCCATCGCCACTTCAGTGCGAGACCGGCGAGCATCACCGCCTCGCTGGACCCGATCGTGGAGACACCCGTAGCGCTGGCCGGGTCGGTGGTGGAGAGATCCGGCGCGTGAAAGAGATCAGCAACCATCGACACGCACCGGGACTCGATCGCGGCCGTCGCCGGATACTCGTCCTTGTCGATCATGTTCTTGTCGAACGTCTCCGCCATCAGCTTGTCGGCCTCGGGATCCATCCACGTGGTCACGAACGTAGCGAGGTTCAGCCGCGAGCTACCGTCGAGCATCAGCTCGTCGTGAATGAAGCGGTAGGCCGCCTGCGGATCGGTTTCCTCGTCCGGCAACCGCAGCGCCGGGAACGGTTCCACCGACATTCGCCCCGTGTACGCCGGCGCCAGAACATCTCGGTGATGGTGGTGGTGCTTGCTCATGTATGCCCCCAATCGACTTCATACAGGATGCGCTGCGCCGAAGAGCCCTGTACGCCAGTTGGTGAATATCGGGACGGCTGCCCAGTAGGGTCGAGTCGATTCCACACGATCGTGTTCAGGGGAGGACGGCTTGACCACTGCAATGCCGGCAAGTGTCGCGGCGCCGATCGAGGTGTCCGGGCTGTCGAAGAGCTTCAAGAACGTCACCGCCGTCTCCGACCTCAGTTTCTCCGTTCCGCACGGTTCGATCACCGGTTTTCTCGGCCCCAACGGCTCGGGTAAGACGACGACGCTGCGGATGATCCTCGGACTCGTCCGGCCCAGCGCCGGAACCTCCGCAGTCGAGGGCGTCCCGATTCGGGCGCTGCGAGATCCTGCCCGCACGGTCGGCGCCGTGCTCGACTCACAGAGCCTGCACCCTGCGCGCACCGCGCTCGATCACTTGAAGGTGTACGCCTCGGCCATCGGGGTGCCGGACGCGCGGGCCCGACAGGTACTCGCGCTGGTCGGGCTCGAAGACGTGGCGGGGCGTAAGGCCGGCGGATTCTCCCTGGGCATGCGACAGCGCCTTTCGCTCGCGACCGCCCTGCTGGGCGATCCACGCATCCTGGTCCTCGACGAACCGGCCAACGGACTCGATCCCGAGGGGATCGCGTGGCTGCGGGAGTTCCTGAAAGGCTTCGCCGCCTCCGGGCGGACCGTCCTCGTCTCGAGCCACATCCTCCGGGAGGTCGAGCAGACGGTCGACACACTGGTCATCGTCAGTCGGGGTGCACTCGTCTATCAGGGAAGGATGGAGGACCTGCGGAAGTCGCAGCAGAGCCGCCTACTGGTCGCCTCCTCGAGTCCGGCTGCGCTGGCGACCGCTCTGGCCGCGCGAGGCATCGTCGATGCCCGGTCCCTGGCCGACGGCCGTCTCGCCGTGACGGGTGCGGCACTCGACGTCGTGCAGTCGGTGGCCGCCGGAGCCGGAGTGACGATCTTCGGCGCCGTGGCCGAGCACATCGACCTCGAGCAGCTCTTCCTGTCGATGACGACCGGCCAGTACGTTGCCGGTGCGAGCGCGGCTGCGCCCTCCGGATACGGCCCGCCCCCGGCCTACCCGCAGCAGCCCCACTACCCCGGCCACCCGGGTGCCGGCCCTCCTCCGGGGTACGGCCCGCCGGCTGGGTATCCGCCCGCGTATGCCCCGCACCCGCAGGGGCCGATGTCCGGAGGTCCGCGATGACCGCACTGCTCACCGCGGAATTCCGCAAGGTCACCACGTTGCGGTTCTGGTGGATGCTCGGGCTGACCCCGCTGGTCGTCGGGATGTTCTCGAGCGCCATCTCCCTGCCGGTGTTACGCGCCTTCACCGACGCGTTCGAAGCCGATCCGGCCGACGCCAACCTCGCTGCCACAGTGTTCGGGCTTGCCGTCGCCCTGTCGCTCGTCGTGCTCTTTGCCGCCCTCTTCGGAGCAGTGAATGCCGGTACCGAGTTCCGCTACAAGACACTGACCACCACTTTCCTCACCGCCCGTGGCCGAGACGGGGTGATCTGCGCGAAACTGGCCGTCACTGCCGCGTTCGGATTTTTCTACTGCCTCGTCGTCGAGATGGTCAGCGTCGCCCTGCTGCTGACGTTCGGCGGGGAGAACTTCGCACTGCGAGGTTCCCTCTTCGCGATGTTGGCCGCTGCCTTGGTTGCTGCCGCATGCTGGGCGCTGATCGGTGGCGGGATGTCGATGCTGACCGGCTCCTCCGTCGGCAGCTGCATCTCACTCGTCGTGTGGTACACCCTCGGCGAGATGATCCTGCGCTCGATTCTCAGCGGCTTCGGCATCGGCGCAGTGGGCGACGTCCTCCCCGTGTCGGCCACCCTGGGATCCGTCGCCAACGCGGCCGCGGGCAACGACATCGACTGGTTGCCGTTGTGGCCCGCCGCACCGATCGCGGTGATGGTGTGGACGGCACTCTTCACCCTCGCCGGATGGGCCCTGACCCGCAGTCGCGACATCACCTGAGGAACGCCGCGACTGCGGTGTCGGACCGCAGCGCTAACGTGGACACAGTGGCTAACGTGGACACAGCGGCAGGTGAGAGCACATCCGGCTCAGTGATCGAGCGGGAGCAGAGGCGCGTACGCGACACGGTACGGCCCGGC
Organism: Rhodococcus sp. MSC1_016; assembly: GCF_023667485.2. Lineage (NCBI taxonomy): Bacteria > Bacillati > Actinomycetota > Actinomycetes > Mycobacteriales > Nocardiaceae > Rhodococcus > Rhodococcus sp. MSC1_016. The sequence continues at coordinate 1,028,328 of NZ_JAMOZI020000001.1, read as the reverse complement.
TGGATACGCCGGCTCAGCGCCGAGTGCTGGGCACATCGCCGCGCGACCGTCGGGGCACTGACCGTGACCGTCGTCGCGGCCGGCATCGACATCTCGTTCCCGCTGCTCACCAAGTACGCGCTCGACGCCGCCGGTACGGACCGCGCCACCGAGGTCATCGGCATCGCAGCGCTCCTGATCGCGCTCCTCGCCTGTGTGCGCTTCGCGTGCCAGTACGGCCGGCGGATGCTGGCGGGCAAGCTGTCGCTCGACGTCCAGCACGACCTCAGGCTGGGTCTGCTCGGTGCCCTGCAACGCCTCGACGGACGAGGTCAGGACCAGATTCGCACCGGCCAGGTGGTGTCGCGGTCCATCACCGATCTGCAACTGGTGCAGGGACTCCTCGCGATGGTCCCGTTGTCGGCGGGCGCGTTGCTGCAATTCGTCCTCGCCCTCGGCATCATGGTGTGGCTTTCCCCGCTGCTGACAGTGGTCGCGCTGGTGATCGTCCCGCTCGTCTGTCTCGTCGTCTACGCGATGCGCCCGACGCTCTTCGCCGCCACGTGGTCCGCCCAGCAGCGGGCGGCCGACCTCGCGCAACACGTCGAGGAGACGGTCACCGGGGTGCGCGTCGTGAAGGGCTTCGGGCAGGAACGGCGGGCCGTCGATCAGCTCGAACACCACAGTCGGGCGCTGTATGCGGAACGCCTGCGGGCCGCCCGCATCAACTCCCGCTTCACGCCCACCATGGCCGCACTCCCCCAGCTGGGGCTCGTCGGTGTGATCGCGGTCGGCGGCTACCTGGCCCTGCACGGGTCCATCACGATCGGCACCTTCCTCGCCTTCGCCACCTACGTCACGACGATGACGGCGGTGACCCGCACCCTGTCGTCCGTGGTGATCATGGCGCAACTGTCCCGGGCGGCCGTGGAACGGGTGTACGAGGTGATCGACACCGAACCGGAGGTCGCGGATCCACCACACCCCACCCCGCTGCCGGGCGGACCGCTCGGCGTCGATCTGCGGTCGGTCACCTTCGGGTTCGAGCCGGGCCGCGACACCCTGCGTGGGCTCGACCTACAGATCGCCCCCGGTGAGACGGTCGCGGTGGTGGGAATGGCGGGTTCCGGGAAGACGGCGCTGTCGCTGCTGCTTCCCCGGTTCTACGCGCCCTCCTCGGGCACCGTTGCGCTGACATCCGGCGAGGACGTGTTCGACGTCGCCCAGCTCAGCGCCGAGCACCTTCGTGAAGCCGTCAGCCTCGTCTTCGACGAACCGTTCCTCTTCTCCGACACCATCGCCGCCAACATCGCACTCGGCAGGCCCGATGCCAGCGCCGAGGAAATCCGGGAAGCGGCGACGATGGCGGCGGCCGACGAATTCGTCTCCGCCCTCCCCGACGGCTATGACACCGTGGTCGGGGAACGCGGTCTCACACTGTCGGGGGGACAGCGCCAGCGGATCGCCCTGGCCCGCGCGCTGCTCACCGATCCGCGGGTCCTGATTCTCGACGATGCGACGTCCGCCGTGGATGCGACCACCGAGGCGTCCATCTTCGAGTCGCTCCGGGCAGGCCGCGGCCGCACCGCGCTCGTCCTCGCGCACCGACGTTCCACCCTGTCCCTCGCCGATCGGGTGGCCGTGCTCGACGGCGGAACGATCATCGACAGCGGCACGGTGGCCGAACTCGACGAACGGTGCGCCCTGTTCCGGGCACTGTTCGCGTCCCCGGAGGAGGAAAACGGTTCGGAAGCAGGCCCGCGCGCGGCCGATCCGATGTCGACCCAGCGCATCCCCTCCGCAGCGGAACTGTGGCCCGAGAGCCCCCGAGAGGTGCCGGACGCCACTCTCGCCGCCACCACGGCCGGGCGGACCCCGGCGCCCGCCACCGGACCCGGCGGCGGAGGTCGCGGCGGCGGTGGACCGATGGCCGGCGCCCTCGGAAACATCGCTGCCACCCCCGAATTGCAAGCCGCAGTCGACGCTCTGCCTCCCGCGCTCGAGAGTCCGGGCCTCGACACCCGCACCTTGCGGCTACCCGAGCCGAACTTCCACCTGTCGCGCATCCTGCGACCGGTCCGCGGCCTACTGTTCGCCGTGGTCGCCTGCCTCGCGCTCGATTCCCTCGCCGGGATCGCCTTCCCCTCCATCGTGCGATTCGCCATCGACAACGGGGTGCTCCCGCAGGACTCGGCGACGCTGTGGACCGCCACCGCGGTCGGAATCGCCCTGGTCGCCGCCGACTGGCTGGTGGTCGCGGCCATGACGGTGCTCACCGCCCGCGCAGGTGAACGCGTGCTCTTCGGACTCCGGGTGCGGAGCTACGCGCACCTGCAGCGGCTCGGCCTCGACTACTACGAGCGGGAGCTTTCGGGCCGGATCATGACCCGCATGACCACCGACGTCGACGCGTTGTCGTCGTTCATCCAGACCGGGATGTCCACCGCGGTGGTCAGTGTGCTCACCGTCGTGGGGATCTCGGTCGCACTCGTCGTCACCGACCTCACTCTCGCCGTCGTCGCCCTCGCCGTCATCCCGCCCCTCGTGCTCGCGACGCTGATCTTTCGCCGGATCTCTTCGGTGGCCTACACGGTGTCCCGGGAACGGATTTCCCTCGTCAACGCCGAGTTCCAGGAAAACATCGCGGGCTTGCGCGCCGCGCAGGCCTACCGCCGCGAAGAGTTCGCCGCCCGCAGGTTCGCCGAACGCGCCGACAGTTACCGCCGCAGCCGCATGCGGTCCCAGCGCGCGATCTCGCTGTACTTCCCGTTCATCGCGTTCCTCTCGGATCTGGCGCTTGCCGCTGTCGTGTTCGTCGGTGCCCGGCAGGTCGCGGGCGGCGAGACGTCGTCGGGAACGCTCGTCGCCTTCGTGCTGTACCTCGGCCTGCTGTTCGGGCCCATCCAGCAGCTGTCGCAGGTGTTCGACGGTTACCAGCAGGCCAGTGTCGGCCTGCTCCGGATCGGCGATCTGCTCCGCACTCCGAGCTCCATCGAGCGCGCCGCCGGCGACCATCGGACTCGGATCGACGGGCACCTGAGAGGCGAGGTGCGTCTGCGTGACGTCGGCTTCCGTTATTCCGGCGCGGAGAGTGACGCGCTGACCGACATCGACCTCCACATTCCGGCGGGCGCCACGGTGGCGCTGGTCGGCAAGACCGGCGCGGGCAAATCCACCATCGTGAAACTGCTCGCCCGCTTCTACGACCCGACGTCCGGCTCCGTACTCGTCGACGACGTCGACCTGCGTCACTATTCGCTCGGTGAGTACCGCGGGCGACTGGGCGTGGTCCCGCAGGAGGCGCATCTGTTCACCGGCACGGTCGCGACCAACATTGCGTACGGCAGGCCCGACGCGAGCCGCGAGGAGATCGAGAATGCCGCCCGCGCGGTCGGAGCGCTCGGCACGATCGGCCGGCTGCGGGGTGGGATGCGTCACCCCATCGGCGAGCGGGGGCAGGGGTTGTCGGCGGGTCAGCGCCAGTTGATCGCGCTTGCTCGCGCCGAACTGGTCGACCCCGACCTCCTGCTCCTGGACGAGGCCACCGCCACCCTCGATCCGGCCACAGAGCAGCTGGTTCTCGAGGCCGGCAGCCGCGTGACCCGGCGCCGGACGTCGGTCGTGGTAGCCCACCGACTGGCCACCGCAGCGCGCGCCGACGTGATCCTCGTCATCGACGGAGGCCGGATCGTGGAGACCGGATCGCACGCCACCCTGCGCTCGGCAGGTGGCCACTATGCGGGACTGTGGGATGCGGCGGAGAGCGGTGCAGGGAATAATCGCGGGGCGAGAACCGTCATCGATGGTGACCCCATCCGATGGCCGTGAGACAGCTCACACGTGCAGGCCTGGCGATTCGCACGTCACACGCGAGGGCTACTCTCATGTATATAGGCGCTCTGATCGGGTACCGAAATAGAAACGAGGCGAACACCTGCCGTGAGCAGCAGCTCTACATCCCAGTTCGGACAGAACCAGTGGTTGGTCGACGAAATGTACCAGCGTTTCCAGGACGATCCGTCGTCCGTGGACGCGAGTTGGCATGAATTTCTGACGGATTACTCCCCCGATGCCGCCGCCAAGGCCGGCGTAGCCAACGGACGCGGCACGAACGGCACCACCACCGCCGCATCTGCTGCCGCTCCCCCCGGCAAGACGTCGCCGCCGCCGGCCGCCAAGGCCGAGACCGCGCCCACGTCGGCGACCAAGACGGGCGACGGCGCCCCGGCGAAGTCCGCCGCCAACGGTGCAGCTCCCAAGGTAGCGGCGCCCAAGACGGCCGCACCGAAGGCCGCGCCGGCCAAGACCGCACCGGCCAAGGAGTCGCCCGCGAAGGCGTCCGCTCCCGAGACCGCTGCCGAAGAAACGAAGGTTCTGCGCGGCGCCGCTGCTGCCGTCGCGAAGAACATGTCGGCCTCGCTGGCCATTCCGACCGCCACCAGTGTTCGCGCCATCCCTGCGAAGCTGATGTTCGACAACCGGATCGTCATCAACAACCACCTCGCCCGTACCCGCGGCGGCAAGATTTCCTTCACCCACCTGCTGGGTTACGCGATCGTGCAGGCGGTCAAGGCGTTCCCCAACATGAACCGGCACTTCGCGGAGATCGACGGCAAGCCGCACTCCGTCACGCCCGCGCACACCAACCTCGGCCTGGCAATCGATCTGCCGGGCAAGGACGGCAGCCGGTCCCTCGTCGTCGCCGCCATCAAGAACACCGAAACGCACAACTTCACGCAGTTCTACAGCGCCTACGAGGACATCGTCCGGCGCGCGCGTGACGGCAAGCTCACCGGTGAGGACTTCTCGGGCGTCACCATCTCCCTCACCAATCCCGGTGGCATCGGCACCGTGCACTCCGTGCCGCGTCTGATGCAGGGACAGGGCGCCATCATCGGTGCCGGTGCCATGGAGTACCCCGCCGAATTCCAGGGCGCGAGCGACGAGCGCATTGCCGACATGGGCGTCGGCAAGCTGATGACGCTCACCTCGACGTACGACCACCGCATCATCCAGGGTGCCGAGTCCGGCGACTTCCTCCGGACCATTCACAACCTGCTGATCAGCGACGAGTTCTACGACGAGATCTTCCACGCGCTGCACATCCCGTACGAGCCGGTCCGCTGGCGTCAGGATGTGCCCGAAGGCGCCGTCGACAAGAACACGCGTGTCCTCGAGTTGATCGCCGCGTACCGCAACCGCGGTCACCTGATGGCCGACACCGATCCGCTGCAGTTCGTCAAGGACAAGTTCCGCAGCCACCCGGACCTCGACGTCATCACGCACGGCCTGACCCTGTGGGATCTCGACCGTGAGTTCAAGGTCGGCGGCTTCCACGGCCAGGAGAAGATGAAGCTCCGCGACGTGCTCAGCGTGCTGCGGGACGCGTACTGCCGCCACGTCGGCGTCGAATACACGCACATCCTCGAGCCGGAACAGCAGCAGTGGCTGCAGGACCGCGTCGAGGCGCATCACGTCAAGCCGACGGTCGCTCAGCAGAAGTACATCCTGAGCAAGCTGAATGCCGCCGAGGCGTTCGAGACGTTCCTGCAGACCAAGTACGTCGGCCAGAAGCGCTTCTCCCTCGAGGGCGCCGAGTCCGTCATCCCGATGATGGACGCCGTCATCGACCAGGCCGCCGAGCACCAGCTCGACGAGGTCGTCATCGGCATGCCTCACCGTGGTCGTCTGAATGTGCTGGCGAACATCGTGGGTAAGCCGTACTCCAAGATCTTCACGGAGTTCGAGGGCAACATGAACCCGGCTGCCGCGCACGGCTCCGGTGACGTGAAGTACCACCTCGGCGCCGAGGGCACGTACATCCAGATGTTCGGCGACAACGACATCACGGTGTCGCTCACCGCCAACCCGTCCCACCTCGAGGCCGTCGACCCGGTCCTGGAGGGACTGGTCCGCGCCAAGCAGGACATCCTCGACAAGGGCGAGGACGGCTTCACCGTCCTGCCGTTGATGCTGCACGGCGACGCCGCATTCGCGGGACAGGGCGTGGTGGCGGAGACGCTCAACCTCGCGCTGCTGCGCGGATACCGCACCGGCGGCACCGTCCACATCGTGGTCAACAACCAGGTCGGCTTCACCACCGCCCCGGAGCACTCGCGTTCCTCCGAGTACTGCACCGATGTCGCGAAGATGATCGGCGCGCCGATCTTCCACGTCAACGGTGACGACCCCGAGGCCTGCGTGTGGGTTGCCCAGCTCGCTGTCGACTTCCGGGAGAAGTTCCAGAAGGACGTCGTCATCGACATGATCTGCTACCGCCGTCGCGGTCACAACGAGGGCGACGACCCGTCGATGACCCAGCCGGCGATGTACGACGTGATCGACACCAAGCGCAGCGTTCGTAAGAGTTACACCGAATCGCTGATCGGCCGTGGCGACATCTCGCTCAAGGAAGCCGAAGACGCTCTCCGCGACTACCAGGGACAGCTCGAGCGGGTGTTCAACGAGGTCCGCGAGCTGGAGAAGTACAAGCCCGAGCCGAGTGAGTCGGTCGAGCTCGACCAGCCGCTGCCCACCAAGTTGACCACCGCGGTCGACCGTTCGGTCCTCGAGCGGATCGGTGACGCGTTCGTCAACGTGCCCGAGGGTTTCTCGGTGCACCCGCGCGTCAAGCCGGTCATCGAAAAGCGCCGCGAAATGTCTCGCGAAGGCAAGATCGACTGGGCGTTCGCGGAACTGCTCGCCTTCGGTTCGCTGGTCGACCAGGGCAAGATGGTTCGCCTCTCGGGTCAGGACTCCCGCCGCGGTACGTTCACGCAGCGTCACTCGGTGCTCATCGACCGCAAGACGGGCGACGAGTACACGCCGCTGCAGAACCTCGGCAGCCAGAACCCGGGTAAGTTCCTGGTCTACGACTCCGCACTCAGCGAGTTCGCCGCCGTCGGTTTCGAGTATGGCTACTCCGTGGGCAACCCGGACGCCCTCGTGCTCTGGGAAGCCCAGTTCGGTGACTTCGTCAACGGTGCGCAGTCCATCATCGACGAGTTCATCTCCTCCGGTGAGGCCAAGTGGGGTCAACTGTCCGACGTCGTGCTGCTCCTTCCGCACGGTCACGAGGGTCAGGGTCCGGACCACACGTCCGGCCGTATCGAGCGCTTCCTCCAGCTGTGCGCCGAGGGATCGATGACGGTGGCCGTGCCGTCCACGCCGGCCAGCTACTTCCACCTGCTGCGTCGCCACTCGCTCGACGGAATCCGCCGCCCGCTGGTGGTGTTCACGCCGAAGTCGATGCTGCGCAACAAGGCCGCCGTGTCCGATATCGAGGACTTCACCACCGGCAAGTTCCGGTCCGTCTTCGAAGAGCCGGTTTACGAGACCGGTGACGGCGACCGCAGCAAGGTCACCCGGGTGCTCCTCGTCAGCGGCAAGCTGTACTGGGAACTGCTCGCGAAGAAGCACAAGGACAACCGCGACGACATCGCGATCGTCCGTATCGAGCAGCTGTACCCGGTGCCGAGCCGTCGCCTGCGTGAGACGCTCGATCGCTACCCGAACGCCGCCGAATTCCGGTGGGTTCAGGAGGAGCCGGCCAACCAGGGTGCATGGCCGTTCTTCGGTCTCGCGCTGCCCGAGTTGCTCCCGGAGAAACTCGCCGGGATCAAGCGGATTTCGCGCCGTTCGATGTCGGCACCGTCCTCGGGTTCGAGCAAGGTCCACGCCGTCGAACAGCAGGAGATTATCGACGAAGCCTTCGGCTGACGTCGACTGAACTACCACTGAGCCGGGCCGAGTTCGCTGTACGAAGCGAACTCGGCCCGGCTTTGTGGTGTCCGGATCCGCTCGGTTAGGGGCTTGCGCTGGTGGCCGCGACCAGTGCTGCGGCGATCTCGGGCGCCGCCGCGACCGCGAGGGCGGGCAGCGCTTGGACGTTGAGTTCGATCAATTGCTCGCGGGTGAGCTGCGGATCGCGCAACCAGCTGATCGTGACCTCCTCGACGTATGCGATCCAGCCACGGACGGCCAGTTCCACCGCGGGTGTCCGCTCGACGCCGAGGATCGGGAGCTGCTCGAGGGTGCGCTCGGACATCATTGCCCGGGTCTCCTCGAAGACAGCCCGCATGTCGGGGTCGCCACTGGCTGTGCCTCGAAGCAGCGAGACGTAGGTGCCACGGTTCTCCGACACGTAGTCGACGTATGCGGCCAATACGGACCGCAGAATCTGTAACGGATCCCGGGCGTCGTCCACGTAGGGGTCGGGCGCGGTCCGGGCCAGCATCTCGCTGCTGGAGTGGCGCACGATGGCGAGATGGAAGTCGTGCTTCGAGGCGAAGTAATGGAAGAGCAGTCCCCGCGAGACTCCGGCCTGGTCGGCGATCTCCTCGACCGAGATCTGCTCGAGCGGCCGTTGCGCCAGCATCTTCACACCGAGGTCGATCAATTGTGCCCGTCGTTGCTCCGGGCTGAGACGGGTCCGCTTCACGACGTCCATGACAGCATCTTACTGAACGGAGGTCAATAGCTATTGACTACCCCTCAATAGCGCCCTATTGTCTCTTACATGAGTCTTCCCGTCACAGACACTTACGACACGACCGCGGGTGCCCGATACGTCGATACCTTGATCATCGGCAGCGGGTTCGCCGGACTGGGCGCGGCTATCAAGCTCACCCAGGCAGGCAAGACCGACTTCCTCGTGCTCGAGCGCGGCACGGAGGTCGGCGGCACCTGGCGCGACAACACGTACCCGGGCGCAGCATGCGACGTGCCCTCGCACCTGTACTCCTACTCCTTCGCGCTGAACCCGGAGTGGACACGTTCGTTCTCGACCCAGCCCGAGATCCAGAAGTACATCCAGTCGGTGGCGGACAAGTACAAGGTGCGCGATCGCCACGTTTTCAGTTGTGACGTGAAATCCGCGCATTGGAACGAGCAGACCACCCGGTGGGAAGTCACCACCACCAAGGGGAACTTCGTCGCGAAGATCGTCGTCTCGGCGGTCGGTGCACTGTGCGAGCCGGCGCTTCCCGACATCAAGGGCATCGAAGAGTTCGAGGGCGAGATCTTCCACTCCGCCCGCTGGAACCACGACGCCGACCTGACGGGAAAGCGGGTTGCCGTCATCGGCACCGGCGCCTCGGCCATCCAGATCGTCCCGGCGATCGGCAAGAAGGTGTCGCACCTCGACGTCTACCAGCGCACGGCCCCGTGGATCCTGCCTCGCGCCGACCGCGAGTACACGAAGGCCGAGCACGCCGCGTTCAAGTACCTGCCCGGTTTCCAGAAGCTGTGCCGTAGCGGGATCTACTGGATGCGCGAGAGCCAGGTCGTCGGGCTCGCGAAGGCACCGGTGTTCATGAAGCCGCTGCAGTTCGCGGCCGAGCGCCACCTGCGCCGCCAGATCAAGGACAAGGACCTGCGCAAGAAGGTCACCCCGAATTTCCAGATCGGGTGCAAGCGCATGCTGATCTCGAACAACTACTACCCGACGCTCGCGCAGGACAACGTCGACCTGGTGACCGAGGGCATCGCCGAAGTCAAGGGCAACGCAGTCGTCTCGAAGACCGGCACGGTCCGCGAGGTCGACGCCATCGTGGTCGCCACCGGTTTCCACGTCACCGACTCCCCCACCTTCCAGGGAATTTTCGGCAAGGACGGCCGCTCGCTCGCCGAGGTTTTCGACGAAGGCGGGCAGCAGGGTTACAAGGGCGCGGCGATCGCGAACTTCCCCAACATGTTCTTCCTCGTCGGTCCCAACACAGGACTGGGCCACACCTCGATGGTCTTCATGATCGAGTCGCAGCTCAATTACCTGGTCGACGCACTCGACACCCTCGACAAGTACGGCATCGGCAAGATCGAGGTCCGGCAGGACGCGCAGGACCGCTACAACGCCGACCTCCAGGAGAAGCTGTCGCACAGCGTGTGGAACAACGGCGGGTGCGCCAGCTGGTACCTCGACAAGCACGGCAACAACACGACACTGTGGCCGGGGTTCACCTTCCAGTTCCGCAATCAGACACGGCGTTTCGACCTCGCGGCGTACGACAGTGTGGCTGCCGCCGACCTCCCCGCACCGGTGCAGGTGAACGGTCAGGCCTCGAACTCGTTCGCCATCTCGGCACAGATCGACCTCGACGACGACAAGGTGGCAGCACAGTGAGCACATTCGCAGGCAAGGTGGTCGTGATCACCGGCGCCGGTTCGGGCATCGGCAGGGCTCTCGCCGTCAACCTGGCAGGGCAGGGCGCCAAGCTGGCGATCTCCGACATGGACACCGTCGGTCTCGCCGAGACGGCGCGACAGGTTGCCGCCCTCGGCGCCGAGGTAAGGTCGGACCATCTGGATGTCACCGAGCGCGAAGCGGTACTCGCGTACGCCGACGCCGTGCTTGCCCACTTCGGAACGATCAACCAGGTCTACAACAACGCCGGTATCGCGTACCACGGCGAGTTCGAGAAGTCCGAGTTCAAGGACATCGAGCGGATCATGGATGTGGACTTCTGGGGAGTCGTCAACGGCACCAAGGCATTCCTGCCGCACCTCATTGCCTCGGGCGACGGCCACCTGGTGAACATCTCGAGCCTCTTCGGTCTGTTGTCCATGCCGGGACAGACCGCCTACAACTCCGCGAAGTTCGCGGTCCGCGGCTTCACCGAGTCGCTGCGACAGGAAATGCTGATTGCGAAGCATCCCGTCAAGGTGACCTGTGTGCATCCGGGAGGCATCAAGACAGCCATTGCCCGAAATGCCACCGCAGGCCCCGGCGAAGACTTGGACACGTTCGCCCAGTTCTTCGACAAGAAGCTCGCCCGGACCTCACCGGAAGATGCTGCTGCCACCATCGTCAAGGGTGTGAGCAAGGGTAAGGCGCGGGTACTGATCGGCGCCGACGCGAAGTTCCTGGACGCCTGGGTGCGCGTGGTCGGCCCGAGCTACCAGCGAGTGGTCGCCGCCGTCGCCGGGCGTGTCCTTCCCAAGCCGAACTGAGGTCGCCGTGAGCTTCTCCTTGCCGCTCCCGGTAGTCGCCGCCGCGCTGCGGCCGTTCTACCGGCTGAGCCTCAACTCGCGGCTGCCGTATCCGGCGCAGAGGGCGCTGCTCGAAATGGCCGCACCGCTGCAGCAGATGCCGGAGGGGGCGGCCTGCCGGCCGGCCACCTTGGCCGGCCGGCCCGCCGAGCGGATCACGGTGGGCGCCACCGAGCGCCGGACCGCCGTGCTCTATCTCCACGGTGGCGCGTACACCATCGGCTCGCCCGCGACCCACCGGTCGCTGGCCGCGCATCTGGCACGTGAATCCGGAAGTGTGGTTTACACACTCGACTACCGCCTCGCCCCCGAACATCCGTTTCCTGCCGGGCTGGAGGACGCCGTGGCGGCGTTCCTCGAGCTGACCACGGAACACGGGTACGAGACAGGACGACTGGCCATCGCCGGCGATTCCGCGGGCGGTGGTCTGGCGGCGGCCACGGCGCGGCGCCTGATCGACCGGCACGGGGTCACCCCGGCCGCGTTGGGACTCATCTCACCGTGGGTCGATCCGTGCAGGCGCGACACTATCCGGGACCGTGACCTCGTGGTGAATACCGCGTGGTCGTTCCACGCCGCCGAGAAGTACCTGGGGAGCGGAAACAAGTTCGATCCCGGTTATGCCCCGCTGCACGGAGATTTGAAGGGGTTTCCGCCCACTGTCGTTCACGTCGGACTCGACGAGGTTCTGTATCCACAGATCTTGGAGTTCGTCGACAAGCTCGAGAAGTCGGGCGTCGACGTGACGCTCACCGAATACGCCCGACTCTGGCACGTTGCGCACCTCCAGGCCTCGTTGGTACGCGAGGCTGCGGAGGCCGTCGCCGAACTCGGGGCTTACCTGAAATCACACATGTGCGTCCAGCCAGACACGAGCGACGTCGGCTGAATCGGCACCACCGCGGACCTGTCCGATCATGTCGGCCAGGTCCGCTGTCGTCAGCTCCCCCGCCACCACGTTCAGCGCCTTGATCTGGGGCTCACCGAGCGCCCCGACCCGGTAGAGCGGCACCACGTTCTGGGCTGTGAAGATCGCCTCGTCGTCGTCCAGCAGAACGAGGTCCGAGCTCGCGACTTCCGGGGTCGCGGTGGTCACTCCTGCCACCACGGCGCCATCCGCCTGTGCGGGGACGGAGAGTTCCGCGACCGCCGCGGCTCCGTCCGGAACCGCGCGCGTCTGCGCGAACGTGCAACCGGTCAGATCGGCGAGTGAGCCGGCCTCGAAATCGGGGGTGAGCACCGCGACGCTACGACGGCACGCGGGAATGAGCTCGTCGAGCGTCGTCACCGCCATCCGGGTAGACGTGTCCGCAGACACCGCCAGCGCGGACCGATCCTCCGCCGCCGCGTAATCGGAGATCGAAAGACCTTGCGGCAGCGCCTGACTCAACGCCTCGAACACCTCGTCCTGTTCCTTTTCGGTCGACTCCGGATCGTAGTAGCGCAGCAGCCGGCCGGTGAACTCGGGCACCAACGTCACTTCGCCCGCATCGAGCCGCCGAAGATAGGCGGTGCGGTCGCCCAGTCCGGTCTCGGTGGATGCCGGCGCACCCGTCGATCGGAGAGCGCCCGCGTAGATTTCGGCCAGGACCCGGCTTTCCGCCGTGTCGCCCGACCCCACCACCACCTCACCCGCGGTCTGTCCCGCGGAACCGTCGAGAGCAGTGTTGCCGACATCGCAGGCCGACAGCGCGCCGGGAATCAGAATTAGCACCGACGCTGCCGCCCACGCCCCGAGACGAGCGGACTTCCGGGAACTCCCGCTCCCCGATCCGCCCTTACCTGTCTGTGCCACCTCGCACGCCTTCCCTCGCATCACGCTGAGCCGAAACCAGTGTTGCCCACCTGCCTATCGTTACACTGACGCCACATCGGCCCGGCGGTGTGCCCACCGGATCTCCCGATCATGCGGCAGTAGTGAACAACGGCAGTAGTGAACAAACGGCAGTGGCGAACAAACGGAAGGACGCGCATGCGCACCTCGAACACATCCTCGGGTCGCGGGTTCGCCCGCCGCACTCTGGGCGGCCTCGCGGTCGCCACGGTTGCCGTGGTCTCCCTCGCCGCGTGCGGGGGCGGTTCCGATCCGTTGTCGGCCGAGGGTGAAGGGTCCGGTGACGACGCGAACGCCGTCATCGTGGGTTCGGCGAACTTCCCGGAGTCCGAGACGGTGGCCAATATCTACACCGAGGTTCTCCGCGCCAACGGTTTCGACGTAACCACGAAGTTCGACATCGGAAGCCGCGAGGCCTACATTCCAGCGCTGAAGGACGCGTCGATCGACGTCATTCCGGACTACACGGGCAACCTGCTGCAGTACCTCGACCCGCAGTCGACCGCCACCAGCGCTGCCGACGTCGACGCGGCACTCCCGGGCGCACTCGGATCGGAGTTGACGATCACCACCCCAGCTCCAGCCGAGGACAAGGACGCCGTCGTCGTCACCGCGGAGACCGCGCAGAAGTGGAATCTGACCTCGATCGCGGACTTGGCAGCGCATTCGGCGGAGGTCAAGTTCGGTGCCCCCGCCGAGTTCCAAGAGCGCCGCGCCGGACTGCCCGGACTGAAGGAGAACTACGGACTCGACATCGCACCGGCCAACTTCGTCCCCATCGCGGACGGCGGCGGACCCGCCACGGTCGAGGCTCTGGCATCGGGGCAGATCACCGCGGCGAACATCTTCACCACCTCGCCGGCAATCGAGAAGAACAACTTTGTGGTGCTCACGGACCCGAAGAACAACTTTCCGGCTCAAAACGTTGTTCCGGTGGTGCGCGCAGCCAAGTCGACGGCCGAGCTGACTCGAGCGCTCGACGCACTGTCCGCGAAGCTGACGACGGAGGAGCTGGTGAAGTTGAACGATGCCGTGTCCGGTGACGCCAAGACGGAGCCGGCGGCAGCCGCGAAGCAGTGGGTCGTAGACCAGGGGCTCGACAAGCCGGTCTCCTGAGGAGTCGACGGTGATCACATTTTCGGGCGTCACCAAGCGGTACCCGGACGGCACCACGGCGGTCGACAACCTCGATCTGCATATCGACGCGGAGTCGTTCACGGTCTTCGTCGGGCCTTCCGGCTGCGGCAAGACCACATCGATGCGCATGATCAACCGGATGATCGCCCCGACGGCCGGAACCATCTCGGTCGACGGCCGGGACATCGCCTCGACCGATGCAGTGAAGCTTCGCCTCGGGATCGGTTACGTGATTCAAAGCGCCGGACTGCTACCGCATCGCACCGTGATCGACAACGTCGCGACCGTACCGGTCCTTCGCGGTGACTCCCGCCGTGCGGCCCGTATGGCTGCGCTGTCGGTGCTCGAGCGGGTGGGTCTCGACCCCGCGCTGGCGGGCCGTTATCCCGGCCAGCTGTCGGGTGGGCAGCAGCAGCGTGTGGGGGTGGCCAGGGCGCTAGCTGCCGACCCGCCCATTCTGCTGATGGACGAACCGTTCAGCGCGGTGGACCCCGTGGTCCGCGGGGATTTGCAGGCGGAGATGCAACGACTGCAGGCCGACCTGCGCAAGACCATTGTGTTCGTGACGCACGATATCGACGAGGCGGTCAAGCTCGGTGACCGGCTGGCAGTCTTCGGACCGGGCGGCCGACTGCAGCAATACGATGCGCCCGACACGGTGCTGTCCGCGCCGGCCACCGATTTCGTCGCCGGATTCGTCGGCCGCGACCGCGGCTATCGTGGCCTGTCGTTCCGCGCGGCAGACGAGGTTTCCCTTCATCCCCTCCGGACGGCCACCGAACGGGAGCTGAGCACACTGCGGCTCGACCGCGGCGATTGGGCACTCGTGGTGACCGATTCCGGTGTTCCGCGGGGCTGGATCGACGTCACGGGCGTCGAAGGCGTGCGCTCGGGCCGCCCACTGTCGGAATGTACCGCCGCAGGCGGCTCACTGTTCCCGCCGGGCGGAGACCTGCGGCAAGCGTTGGATGCGGCCATCTCGTCGCCGTCGGGAATAGGCGTGGCCGTCGACAAGGACGGTGCCGCCCGCGGCGGCATCCTCGGGTCCGAGGTCATCGAGAAGCTGACGCAACAGCGGGCCGCCGAGGATCGCGCGCGGAACGCGCAGTTCTTCGCGCCCGCGTCCACTTCTCCCGACAGGCCGTGATCCTGTGCGGTGGCTCATCGACAATTTTTCCGTAGTCGTCGACCTGACGAAGACCCACCTGTACCTGGCGCTGATGCCACTCCTACTCGGCCTGGTCATCGCCGTCCCGGTGGGCACCGCGATCCGGGGTGCATCGGTGCTACGCAAGGTCACCACGACCGTCGCCGGCGTCGCGTTCACGATTCCCTCGCTGGCTCTCTTCGTCACCATCCCGTCCGTCGTCGGACTGCAGATCCTCGATCCGCTCAATGTGGTGATCGCCCTGACCATCTATTCCACCGCCCTGCTCGTCCGCGCCGTCCCGGAGGCCCTCGACTCGGTTCCCGCCGACGTCGTCGACTCCGCGAATGCGATGGGTTTCCCACCCTTGCGCCGGGCACTGACAGTCGAGTTACCTTTGGCCCTACCGGTTCTCGCGGCAAGTGTGCGCGTGGTGGCAGTCACCAACATTTCGCTGGTCTCGGTCGGTTCGCTGATCGGGATCGGCGGTCTCGGGACCCTCTTCACCCGCGGCTACCAGCGTGACTATCCGGATCAGATTCTCGCGGGGATCATCGCCATCGTCGTCCTCGCACTGGTCTTCGACCTGGCGCTGTTCCTCCTCGCCCGTGCGCTCACACCATGGACGCGGCAGAAGAAGGAGGCGGCGGCATGAGCATCTTCGGCGGGGCGTGGGACTACATTGTGGATCCGGCCAACTGGGAGGGCAGGGCCGGAATCGGGGCCCGCATCCTCGAGCACCTCTGGTACAGCCTTCTCGCCGTCGCCCTCTCGGCCGCCGTCGCGGTTCCGCTCGGTGCGGTCATCGGCCATCTGCGTCGAGGCGAGGTGCTGGTGGTGGGCTTGGTCAACGCGCTGCGTTCACTGCCCACGTTGGGCATGCTGACCTTCCTCGTGCTGCTCCTCGGGCTCGGTCTCATCCCGCCGATCCTCGCCCTGGTGGTGCTCGGCATTCCGCCGCTACTGGCCGGCACCTACTCCGGTGTCGCGAACGTCGACCGGACGGTAGTAGACGCCGCCCGCGCGATGGGCATGACCGAGTGGCAGGTCCTCAGTCGCGTGGAGGCACCGAATGCGCTGCCGCTCATGCTCGGCGGACTGCGCAACGCCACACTGCAGATCATTGCAACCGCAGCGGTGGCCGCGTACGTCAACCTCGGCGGGCTCGGACGGTACATCTTCGACGGACTCGCCTTGCGTCAGTACGACCGGGTACTGGTCGGTGCGCTCCTCGTGACGATCCTGGCCCTCGTCGTCGACGGGCTTCTCGCGCTCGCGGTGTGGGCATCCGTCCCGGGCACTGGCCGGCTACGTCGTGGAATCAGCGCCCAGGAGTGGGCCGACCTGGCCGCCGCCGCGAAGTCCCGCTAGAACGGCAAACACCCCGGGCGGGAACCTTGGTGCGGGCTCCGGTCCGGGGTGTTCAACGGATTCTCGCTAGTCGGTGACGCCTTCTGCGCGAGCAGCGGCGGCGACTGCCTCCGCAACAGCGGGGGCGACGCGAGGATCGAGCGGGCTGGGAACGATCTTGTCTACAGCCAACTCGTCACCGACGACCGAGAGGATTGCCTCGGCGGCGGCAAGCTTCATGCCTTCGGTGATACGGCGGGCGCCGGCGTCGAGCGCACCGCGGAACACACCGGGGAAGGCGAGCACATTGTTGATCTGGTTCGGGAAGTCGCTACGCCCGGTGGCCACGATCGCCGCGTGCTTCTTCGCGACCTCGGGGTGGATCTCCGGGTCCGGGTTCGACAGCGCGAAGACGATGGCGTCGTCCGCCATGGTCGCGATGAGTTCTTCGGGAACCGTGCCCGCGGACACACCGAGGAACACGTCCGCACCGTCGAGGGCTTCGACGATCCCGCCGTGCCGGCCGGTGGGGTTGGTGCGGGCCGCGAGGTCGACCTTGACCTCGTTCAGGTCCTTGCGGTCGGCCGAGACGATGCCCTTGGAATCGAGCACGGTCACGTCGGCGATGCCGGCGGCGAGCAGGATGTTCGCGCAGGCGACACCGGCGGCGCCGGCGCCGGAGATGACGACGCGCAGCGCGGAGATGTCCCGCTTCTGCACCTTCACCGCACCCTTGAGGGCGGCGAGGACCACGATCGCGGTGCCGTGCTGATCGTCGTGCATGACCGGGCAGTCCAGGGCCTCGATCACGCGCTTCTCGATCTCGAAGCAGCGCGGTGCGGAGATGTCCTCGAGGTTGACCGCGCCGAAGCTCGGGCGCAACCGGATGAGGGTTTCGACGATTTCGTCGGGGTCCTTGGTGTCGAGCACCAGCGGAATGGAATTGAGGCCCGCGAAGTTCTTGAACAGTGCGGATTTGCCTTCCATCACCGGAAGGGAGGCGCGGGGGCCGATGTCGCCGAGGCCGAGTACCGCGGAGCCGTCGCTGACGACGACCACGAGGCGGCTGGTCCAGGTGTAGCGGTCGGCGAGGGTCTCGTCGGCGTGGATCGCGCGGGAAACCTGCGCGACGCCGGGCGTGTAGGCAATGGACAGGGCGCGCTGGGTATCGAGGGCGGTCGTGGTCTCTACCGAGAGCTTCCCCCCGATGTGGCCGGCGAAGATCTCCTCGTCGGTCAGCTCGACCTTCTGCGGTGTGGTGGGTTCGGACACGATGGACACGATGACACTCCTGCTAAGTCCAGGCTCACTCGGGGCCGGGTTACTGTGAAGTAACCATGCGGATCGGCGCTGAT
Organism: Rhodococcus sp. MSC1_016; assembly: GCF_023667485.2. NCBI lineage: Bacteria > Bacillati > Actinomycetota > Actinomycetes > Mycobacteriales > Nocardiaceae > Rhodococcus > Rhodococcus sp. MSC1_016. Next base: position 1,010,540 of record NZ_JAMOZI020000001.1, on the reverse strand, counting down.
CTACGTAGTTACTCCGCGAACGACAACTGGTGAAGCTTCCGGTGCGCGCGATCACTTTGGCCGCAGAACTTCCGAAGCGTGGATGGCGCTGGGCGGGTGAGCCCTTGGCAACGCTGCCATAAATCCCCGCCGAAGGGCGGTGGCGCCGACGTCGGAGTGATGCTAAGTCAAGCACGAAGATCGCTGCACAATCAAATCGCCACGGGAGTCAGACGTCTCACGTTTTCCGGCTTCTACCTGTGAGAACAAGTTACCGACGGGTCACCGTGAGAGCCGGTTTCACATAACTCTCCGAGCGTCGGTCAACCCCACCATTGGGTGGCCAGCAGAAGCGCTGCCGCAGCGAGGACGGCGACAGATGCGAGCACCGCGGCGAGACCGTCACGGCGATCGGCGATCCGCTGGGCCACGACCACGACCACGGACGCGACGATGTGCGCGGTGATCGAGACTGCTCCCGGCCCCGGGAATCCCCTGCCGCCGCCCACATAGGCGGACCCGATCACGACGAGACACAAGATCACCACACCGGCCGCGACGGCGCCACTGAACGCGCGCGACGCCCTGACGACAAATGAGCTGCGACGTGGCTCGCGCGGGGGCACGGACCTCGGCGTCGTCGGGCCGTAGGGGTCGTCACGGTCAGCGTCGTAGCCGTGAGGGTCGTAGTGGTCGCGGTTGCCGTAGCGGTCCGAATCGCGTGCAGTCATGCCGAAATCACCTGTGTACCGGAGGCTTTCGAGGCGAGCTTGTCGAACTCGTCGGGGTCCGTGCCGAACTCGCCCAGCCGGATCGTCTTGTTCGTCCCGTGGTAATCGGAAGATCCGGTGACGACGAGCCCCAATTCGTCGGCCAGTCCCTGAAGAACCGCGACATCGGCCGACGAGTGGTCGGGATGATGCACCTCGAGCCCGTGTAGACCCTCACCGGCCAGCTCCCGGACGTGATCGAGCGACAGCAGCCGTCCCCGCGCCCGCGCCCGCCCGTGGGCGAGAACGCTCACCCCTCCGGCCTCGGCCACCAGTTGCACCGCCTCGTCCAAGGGGGTGTCGGATTTGTCGACGAAGTACCGGCCCCGCGGCGCCAGCAGGTCGACGAACGCCTCATTGACACTGCTCACCACTCCGGCCCGCATCAGCGCCCTCGCCAGATGTGGGCGACCCGCGGCGGGACCGGCTGCCGCCAGGACCTCGTCGGCGTCGATGGGCAGGCCGTCCTCCATCATCAGCTCGGCCATGGCCCGGATCCTGACGACCCGTTCGGTTCGCAACCGCTCACGTTCCCGCGCGAACGCGGCGTGCGCGGGATCGAAGAGGTAGGCCAGCAGGTGGACCGCGACGGGACGACCGTCCTCACCCCGGCCCGCGCAGGACATCTCCATGCCCCGGACCAGGGTCAACCCGGCAGGCATCGCCGCAACCGCCTCTGCCCACCCCGCCGTGGTGTCGTGATCGGTGATGGCCACGACGTCCAGACCCGCGGCACCGGCCGCGCGCACGAGGTCTGCCGGACTGTCGGTACCGTCCGAGGCCGTCGAGTGAGTGTGGAGATCGATGCGCACCTGCCCAGTGTGTCAGGTGCGCTCGGGAAGGGTCCGGGCGTGCGTGCGTCGAGCGGTGTCGTGTCGTCCGGTCGTCGGGGATTCAGGACTCCGGTGCTCACGTAGGATTGCGCGACACCAAGTCCTCGGTCTCGACGCTGAAGGGAGTGCTCGCGCCCATGCCCTCACTTCCGGCACAAGGCCGCGACAAGTCCGCGGGTCCCCGGATCCGCATCCCCACCGCCCGCGCCGTGGTGGATTGCGGCGTGTATGTGGACGGCATCCGTCTGCCCGGTAAGTACACCCATCAGGCTGCCCTCGCCGAGGTCCGGCGGCGTGGCCGGGGATTCGTGTGGGTCGGACTCCTCGCACCCGACGAGGGTCAGATGGAGAGCGTGGCCGAGACGTTCGGCCTGCACGAACTGATGGTCGAGGACGCTGTCCACGCGCACCAGCGGCCCAAACTCGAACGCTACGACGACATCCTGTTCCTGGTGCTGCGGACCGTCAACTATGTGCCACACGATTCGGTGGCGACCGCCAGTGAGATCGTGGAGACCGGCGAGATCATGGCCTTCGTGGGCGCCGACTACGTCGTGACCGTGCGGCACGGCGATCATTCCGGGCTCGCGAACGTCCGGCGCTCGCTCGAGGAGAATCAGGAGCGGCTCGCGCTCGGTCCCTATGCAGTCCTCCACGCGGTGGCCGACCACGTCGTCGATACGTACCTCGAGGTCACCCAGGCCATCGAACACGACGTCGACGGCATGGAGGAGGCGGTGTTCAGCCCGCGGAACACCGTCGCGGTCGAGCACATCTACCTGCTCAAGAGGGAGATCGTCGAACTCCGCAAGTCGGTGAACCCGCTGTCGAACCCACTGCTGCGGTTGACGCAGTCGCCCGGCAATCCGGTGCCGAAGGAAGTGCGGCGGTACTTTCGCGACGTGCTCGACCACCACACCACCGTCGCGGAGCGGATCGCCGAGTACGACGAGGTGCTCAGCTCACTCGTCGACGCGGCTCTCGCCAAGATCGCCGTCCAGCAGAACACCGACATGCGCAAGATTTCGGCATGGGTGGCCATCGCCGCCGTGCCCACGATGATCGCAGGAATCTATGGCATGAATTTCGACAACATGCCCGAATTACATTGGCAATACGGGTATCACCTCGTGGTGGCCTTCATTGTGTCGGTCACGGTGGGGCTGTTCGTCACTTTCCGCCGAAACAACTGGCTCTAGAGGGACGCCGCGCCGCGGTTCGGGTCGCGCACGTCGATGCCCGCCTCGGTCCACGCTTCCCGTAATGCCTCGGCGCCGCGCAGTCGCACCCACGCTGCCTCGGTTCCGGTGAGGGGCACGGCGGCGAGGAACTGCACCGCGTCGGCGGGTTCGGGAAGGGCGAGGTCCGGAATCGAGGACTTGCCCAGGAGCACCGCCGTGAACGGCGTGTCCTTCCACAACGGCTCGCCGAGGTCGAGGAGCGCGTCCTCGACGAGGACCACCCCCTCCACCGACGGCGCGGCCGCCAGCACCGCGAGGGTGCGCGCGACACCCGAGCTCACCCCGGCTCCCCCGCGCAGCGTCAGCACGAGTTCCGCGCGCGGACCCCGCATCGGGTCGGCCACCAATTCCCCGGGATCACCCATCGGGTGCCGGGAGCAACCCAGAGTCACGTACCGGACGAGGTCGTCTTCGGCGGGCGGGAACCGCAGCACGTCGAGAGGCTCGACCCCCAGAAACGTCACCGAGGCGGCGGTCGGCTCGGGCCCCCCGATCTGTTCGAGCAGGTGCGCACGAACGGCTGCCACAACGCTGTCAGTCACCCCGCCATCAAACCACCGCCCGCGCTCACTCGTCCCCCGGCCTCTCGAGCCGGTAGCGTCGGGCCATGGTCTCGGTACTCGCGGTCTCCGACGAGACGATCGAGTCGTTGTGGACCCCGCAGGGGCGCACCATGAAGGTCGACCTCGTCCTCGGTGCCGGTGATCTGCCCTTCGACTATCTCGAGTATCTGATGGACGCACTCGATGCACCGTGCGTGTTCGTGCCCGGCAACCACGACCCCGACCTTTCCGGCTATTCCGCGGGCCGTGTCGGATGGATGCGTTCCGGTATGCCGTCGACGTGGCCCGGCCCGTGCGGCGCCGTCAACGCCGACGGACGGATCGTCCGCATCGCCGGACTGCGGATCGCCGGCCTGGGCGGATCGATCCGGTACAACGACGGCCCCAATCAGTGGACCGAACGGCAGCAGCGCCGGCGTGCCCGCAACTTGGCCATGACGAGTGCGTGGCATGCGCGCCGATCCGGAGTAGCCGGTGTCGACGTGCTCCTCACGCACAGCCCGCCGCGCGGAGTCGGTGATCTCGAGGACCCGCCGCACCGCGGTTTCGAGTGTTTCGAGCAGCTGGCCGCACGGTTGCAGGCTCGGACACTCGTTCACGGCCACGTGCACCCGTACGGGACGACGCCCGTGGACAGAGTGCTCGGCTCCACGACGGTGATCAACACGGTCGGGTTCACTCTCATGGAGATGTCTTCGGGTACCGAACCGACGATCGTGAGGCGACGGCATGGCACGTGACACCGGTTTCCCCTCCGCCGACGCGGAGAACGACTTCACCCGTCAGCGCCGCCGCGCCGAGCTCTCCCGGCTGGTCAACTGGTTACGCAGGGAACCGGACGACGTCAACGAGATCCTGCCGTTCGACGAAGTGGTGGCCGCGCTCGGGAGGATCGGCGAACGGTCACTGGGGTTGCAGGTGATCCCCGTCAACTCGATCGTCGGGAGCGTCGACCGCACCAGTGATTTCGACCGGTACTTCCGTCCTACGTCCGCCCGGATACGCGAACGCTGGCAGCGGCTCGCCGCAGCGCAGCGCCGCGGCGAGTCGGTTCCGCCGATCCAGGTGTACAGAATCGGGTCGATGCACTTCGTCAGCGACGGCCACCACCGCGTGTCCATCGCCTACGCGATGCACTGGAGCACCATCGACGCGTACGTGACGGAGATCCTGACCCGGATCTCGCCGGACGGCATCACGCAGCGTGGCGATCTGCTGATCAAGGACCATCGGCGGCTGTTCCTGAGCCGGGTGCCCCTCACGGGCGCCCAGCGCAAGGCGGTGACGGTCACCGATCCGTGGGAGTACGCGGAGATCAGCGAGTGCGTCGAAGCTTGGGGGTTCCGTCTCATGCAGGAGATGGGCGAGTTCGTGGGTCGCGACACCGTGGCGCGTCGGTGGTTCGGCGAGGAATTCCTCCCGGTCGTGCGCATGGTCCGGGCCGCCGACATGCTGCCCGATCACACCGATGCCGAAGCCTACCTGTGGGTGGCTCGCGAACGATATCGCCTGGTGCGCCAACATGTCTGGAACGACGAGATCATCGCCGAACTGAGCCAGCGGGCGCCCCGCAAGCACCGGTCTACGAGTCCGTGAACCGCACCTCCCGAGTGACGGCCTCCGGGTGTGCGAACTTCAGCAATCGGCGACCCTCCGCTTCGATGGCCGGCCGATGAGACTTGGCGATCGTGGTCAACGGCTCCACCTCGAGGATCACCGCGTCCTTCCCCACGGTGGTGGTCGTGAAGCCCGCGACCCTGCCGCCCACCAGCACAGCAGGTTTGATGATCCCGTTCTGAGTGAAGACCCGCTTCCGCACCTCGTCGTCGAGAATCCGTCTGCGATCCGCATGGGAAAGAAGCACATTGTCGAAGGGCGCGAGGATGCGCACCGGCGCAGGCACCCCAGCCTCCGGCCGCGGCGCGTCCGGAAGGTCGAAAAGTTCCGTTCCCGATTCCGCGGTGAACACCCGCAACTGCGGGCGCAGCTCGTCCAGTATCTCGCCGAGCCGGGTCAAGCCTGACCACGCCTGTGCATCCAGGGCACTCGCCGGGCCGAACGCGGCGAGGTATCGCAGGACCATCGTCCGTAGTGACGGCGCCGGGTCGAGTGGTTGCCCCACCCACGACTCGAGTGTCGCCAGCGCAGGCTGTCCCGACCTGCCCCACAACCCCCGCGGTGGCACCTGGACCATCGGCACGAGCCCGCGCACCCCGTGCGCGAGGGCCGCGCCGTCGCGTCCGGGAAATCGCTCCTCGAGCAACGGCCGCATCTGCAGTTGCGTGCGCGGCCGATCCCGGACGAGGTCGCGGCCCGCAGCAGCGAGAGCGGCGACATCGATCCCGTCGAGGTGTGCGCGGTACTGCGTGTTGGTGCGCAGATCCCGATCGAGGAGCGGCTGGACCAGCGGGCGGAATGTCAGGGCGTCGGCCGCCGACAACGCGAACACGGTTCCACGCATGGCGACGATGCGCACCACTTCGCGTCGCTCGATGAGCTCGGAGAGGGCATCGGGCCGGAATTTCTCGATGCGTGCCCAGAGGGCGAAATACGGCGGCATCGGGGCCTGGGCCTGCAGCCCGCACAAGTGCTCGATCATCTCGAGAGCCGGCGTTCCTGTTCGGCGTAGCAGTCCCTGGCGGGCCAGCGTGGCCCGTCCCAGCGCCCGATCCGACATGCGTTCGGAACCCACCGCGTCGACCCCCTTTGTTAGTTAGCCCCAGCACCGTGTTTATCTGTCAGTGTCGACAGGACGACGCACGGAGGACCACATGAGCGCAGAACCCGGACCCACGCCGAGGATGCTGCTGCCGGTCATGTGCTTCATCGTCATGATTCTGGCGGTTCTCCAGACCCTGGTGGTACCGATCGTCGGCACGATCGGCGCCCAACTCGAGGTCGGGCCCACCGCCGTCGGGTGGCTCCTCACCGCCAACCTGCTCGCAGCGGCCACCGCGACGCCCCTACTCGGCCGGCTCGCCGATCTTCGCGGCACACGTCCGGTGCTGCTCGGTGTGCTCGTGATCGTGCTGCTGGGCTCGTTGCTCGGTGCGGTCGCCACGTCGATCGGTGTGCTCATCGTTGCCCGAGTGCTGCAAGGCGTCTCGTTCGCACTGTTCCCCATCGGAATTGCAGTCCTGCGCGACGAGCTGCCCCCCGAGAAGCTGACCGGGGCGATGGGCATTCTCTCGGGAACTCTGGGTTTCGGCGGATGTTTCGGGATCGTCCTCACCGGGGTGCTCGTCGCCGACGGCGCCGACTTCCACCGGATCTTCTGGCTCTCCTCTGCGATCACGCTTGCGGGTCTCGTCCTGGCGTGGTTCGCGATTCCCCGGCGCGCGCGGACGGGATCGGGATCCATGGACTGGATCGGTGCGGTGGGTCTCGCCGCCGGGCTCGTCCTCGTCCTTCTCCCGTTGTCCGAGGGAAGCACCTGGGGATGGGGTTCGCCCGCCACCATCATCAGCGGTGCTGCCGGACTGCTCGTCCTGACCGGGTGGTTCCTGTACGAGCGCAGAATCGCCCATCCACTGGTGGCACCCCGGTTGCTCACCGATCCGCCGGTCCTCGTCACACACCTGTCCGCCCTCGTGGTGGGAATGTCGATGTTCGTGATGTTCCTGGGCAGTTCGTACTTCGTGCAGACTTCTCGTTCGGTCGCCGGGTACGGCTTCGGCGCCACCGTGCTCGAGGCCAGCACCGTGTACCTGTTACCCGGCGCGGTCAGCGGAGTCCTCGCCTCGATCCTCAGTGGCACGATGATCCGCCACGTCGGCGCGCGTGTCGTGCTCATCGGCGCCAGCGTGGTCGGCGTCGCAGGCTTCATCCTTTTCATCGTCGCCCACGACCACACCTGGCAGGTGATCACCGCCATCCTGCTGATCAACACCTACATCAGCCTTGCCTACGCCGCACTGCCCTCGCTGTTGGTCGCCGAGGTCCCGCAGGACGAGACCGGCGTGGCCAACAGCATCAACTCGATCGCGCGGTCCGTGGGCAGCTCGTTCGCCAGCGCCCTCATCGCGACCCTGCTGGCCGAAATCACTCTCTCCGGCACCGACCTCGCGGCCGAATCCGCCTACCTCATCGCGTTCGCCACCGGCGCCGTTGCCGCCGCTCTCGCCGGGCTGCTGCCCTTCTTCGGTATCACCCGCGTGATCCGCACACCCTCCGACGCGGAAGAGGACGAGATCCATGCCACCGCGCTCGCCGCCGAATGGGGCACCGTGGGCGGCCTCGGTGGCGCGAACACGAGCTCCGGCGAACGGCAGATGACATCGTGAGTTCGCCTTGTCCCCTCGGTCAGCGAGTGATATTGGCCCCGGAGTCCTGATCGAACACCGCGACTTTCGCGGGGTCGAACCACAACTCCACCGGGCTGCCCTGCGCCGCAGACGACTCGGTCGACAACCGGGCCACCAGATGTCCCCCACCCGCGACCTCGGTGCCCGAATCGGCAGCGAGCTCCTCGAGTTCCCGCGAACTCACCTGTGGTCCTTCGGCGGAGAAGTAGACATACTTGTCCGAGCCCATCGACTCGAGCACCTCGACCTGAGCGGTGAACGTGGCACCAGCGGCTTTTTGATCCGCGTCGATCAACCCGGCGTCCTCGAAGTGCTCCGGGCGGATACCGACCACGACGTCCTTCGACGCCCCGGAGGAGGTGACCTTCTCACGCGAGCGCGGAGGCAGCGCGAAGTTCCCGAGGGGAGTCGAAATACCTTCCGCTGTCAGCTGTCCGGGGAAGAAGTTCATCGACGGCGATCCGATGAACCCGGCAACGAACAGATTGTTGGGATGGTCGTACAACTCCTGCGGTGCCCCGATCTGCTGGACGAGTCCCCCGCGCAGCACCACCACGCGGTCGCCGAGAGTCATCGCCTCGGTCTGATCGTGGGTCACATACACCGTGGTCGTTCCCAGACGTTGCTGGAGACGGGAAATCTCGGTGCGCATCTGCACGCGGAGCTTGGCGTCGAGGTTGGACAGCGGCTCATCCATCAAGAACGCTTTGGGACTGCGGACGATTGCCCGCCCCATCGCGACCCGCTGTCGCTGTCCGCCCGACAGATTGGACGGCTTGCGGTCGAGGTGCTGGGTGAGATCGAGGATCTTCGCGGCATCGTCCACCTTGGCCGCGATCTCCGACTTCGACATCTTCGCCAGCGTCAACGGGAACGCAATGTTCTGGCGCACCGTCATGTGCGGATACAACGCATACGACTGGAACACCATGGCGATGTCCCGGTCCTTCGGCGCCTTCTCGTTCACCCTCTCGCCGGCAATGCGCAGCTCACCGGACGAAATGTCCTCGAGGCCCGCGATCATGTTGAGAGTCGTCGATTTACCGCAACCCGACGGACCGACCAGAATGATGAATTCGCCGTCGGCGATCGTAATGTCGACGTCGCTCACCGCCCGCGCACCGTCCGGGTAGAGCTTGGTTACCTTGTCCAGCACAATCTCGGCCACAGGTTTATCCCTTCACTGCGCCGGACGTCAGACCGGCCACGATGCGTCGTTGGAAGAAGAGCACGAAGACGATGATCGGAATGGTGATCACCATCGCGGCGGCGGCGATCGACCCCGTCGGCTCTTCGAACTGCGAAGCGCCGGTGAAGTTGGCAATCGCCGCCGGTGCGGTGATCGAGCGCTCCGTGGAGGTCAGCGAAATCGCGAACAACAGGTCGTTCCAACAGAAGATGAACACGAGGATGGCCGCGGTGACGATACCGGGCGCCGCAAGCGGTGCGACCACTTTCCGGAACGCCTGCGCCGGTGTGGCGCCGTCCATCTTGGCCGCCTTCTCCAGCTCCCAGGGGATCTCCTTGAAGAAGGCCGACAACGTGTAGATCGCCAAGGGAAGCGCGAACGTGATGTACGGCAGGATCAAACCGGCCCAGGTGTCGAACAATCCGAGTCGGCGCTCGATGTCGAACAGCGGGCTCACGAGGGAGATCTGCGGGAACATCGCGATCAACAGCGCCACACCCACCAGGAGCTTCTTGCCCGGAAAGTCGAGCCGGGCAATCGCGTAGGCAGCCATCGTCCCGATTACCACCGCGATCACCGTGGCGATCAGCCCGATGCCGATGGAGTTGATCAGCGCGCTGGTGAACGCGTCGGTCGAGAAGATTCCGCGGTAGTTGTCGAGCGTCCACTTCTCCGGAATGAGCTTCCCGTCCTTGATGGTGCCCGCGGGCTTGAACGACAAGCTGGCTATCCAGAGCACAGGAACGAGCGCATACAGCAGGACCAGCAAGTTGACCGCCGACCAGCTCAGCCTGCGTTGCCTTGTTTCGACCATGGTTATCGCTTTCCTTCCGTGTCGGACCCGGGAGCCGAGGCACCGAAGAGCTTGATGAAGACGAATGCGAGGAGGGCCACGCAGAGAAAGATGAGAACGCTGATGGCCGAACCGATTCCGAGATTGAAGGCCTTGAACAGGTTGTCGTAGCCGAGGATCGACAGAGAGCCGGTGTCGTTGGCGCCCTTGGTGAGCACATAGATATTGTCGAAGATCCGGAACGCGTCGAGGGTGCGGAACAACAACGCCACCAGGATGGCCGGTTTCATGAGCGGGAGAATGATGCGCACCAGCCGGGTCCAGGCCCCGGCGCCGTCGACCTGTGCCGCCTTGAGCAGATCGTCGGGTACCAGAGCGAGACCGGCCAGCAGCAGCAGGGCCATGAACGGCGTGGTCTTCCAGACCTCGGCGAGGACGATGATCGCGAGCGACGGAATCTGCTGCGTGAGGGGGGCACTGCCGTCGGGTAACAGATTCGCGAGGTACCCGGTTCCCGGCGTCCACGCGTAGTACCAGCTGTAGGCAGCGGCCACGGTGACGATGCCGTAGGGAATGAGCACCACTGTCCGCACGAGCCCCTTGCCCACGATCGTGCGGTGCATGACCAGGGCGAGGATCAGACCCAGCACGAATTCGATCACCACCGACACGGCAGTGATGCCCACCGTGACCACGAACGCCTGCCACCAGTACGCGTCCGACAACACCGACACGTAATTCGCGAGGCCGACGAACTTACGCTCGTCGGGGAATCGGAGGTCGTAGCGCTGCAGGCTCAACCACACCGCGTAGACCACCGGATAGGCCGTCACGGCGATCATGAGAATCGCCGCCGGTGCCACCAGCCACAGTCCCAGCCGGCGCTCGGCCTTCTTCCCCTCGGACACCTGTCTCTTCGTCGGCGCTGCCGGCTTGTCGGTCCGGTCCACCGGCACGGCTTCGGTCGTCACGGAATCAGTCCTTCCGAGTTGACCGCCTTACGCACCTGCTCGGCGAGTTCGTCGACGGTACGCGGCGGATCGATGTCACCGACCGGGTTCAACGTGTCGGTGATCAGGGTCGAGATGCTCTGGTAGGCGGGTGAAACCGGACGCACTGCCGCCGTGTTCAGGCCGTCGCGCACCTGCTGCCAGGCGGGATACGCCTCCTGGAATGCCGGATCGTCGTACAGCCTCGCCAACGTGGGCGGGACACCACCGTTGACGGCGTTGTTGCGCTGGTTCTCCTCGTTACGCAGGCAGGACACCGCTTCGAACGCGAGGTCGGGGTGCCGGCTGGTCTTCGCGACCGCGATGTTGAATCCACCGATCGTGACCTCGGCCGGCCGGCCGGGAATCACCGCGGGGTACGGCGCGGCGAGGAAGTTCTGCTGCCCGTCGACCGTGAGCACCGTGTTGCCGGTATCGACGGAGGTGGTGTTGCCCTTGTCGTCGATGAACGGCAGGTCACCCTTCTCCGCGTTCTCGATCATGCCGGGAAGCACGAACGGCCAATTGACCTCGAAGGCCGCGCGTCCGCTTTCCATGCCGAGACGGGACGACGCCTCGTCGCCCTGCGAGATCGACGGGTCGGCGCCCTGTGCGGTGGCTACTCGCTTCATCACCTCGAGGGCTTTCAGCGCACCGTCACCGTCCGCGACGGTCACGGTGGTTCCGTCCTCGCCGACGACGGAACCGCCCGCGCTGGCCAGCAGGGTGTTGAACCACACCATCAAACCCTCGTACTGCTTGCCCTGCACCCCGATCCAGCTGGGCCGGCCCTCGCTCGCCAGCCTCTCGGAAATGTCGATCATCTGATCCCACGTCTGCGGCGGTTGCCCACCAGGCATGAGGTCCTTGCGGTACCAGAGCAACTGCGTGTTGGTGTTCAGCGGTGCGGCGTACAGCTGATCCTGCCACCGGGCCGACTCGAGGGGGCCTTCGAGCGTGCCCTCGGTGACCTCGGCCGCCACATCGTCGGGCAACGGCAATGCCCACCCCGCCTCGGCGAACTCGGCCGTCCACACGACGTCGAGCGTCATGATGTCGAGCGAGGTGTCGTTTCCGGTGAGGCGCCGGGCCAACTGCAGTCGCTGATCGTCTGCCCCCTTCGGAAGGGTGCGTTGCTCGATCGTGTATCGGCCACCGGCCGCGGCCGTGCAATTGGCTGCGGCCTCGGCATACTGTTCCGCACCGTCGGCCGCCGTGTAGAAGCTGAGCACGGTGCCGCTGTCCGGTGAAGCGCACGCCGCCAGCAGCGGAACCGTCAGGACGATGGCCGCGCCGATGAGACCCCATCTGACTGCGAGTCCGGGCCTGCCCGGACGACCGGATTCTGTCGATGTACGCCGCACAGCCGCCTCCTCGAGCGGTCCTCACGAACCCAGTCGCGGTACGGCTGGCACGCAGGCCCGCACAGTGGTTCCTGCCGGATCGTGCAGTCCCGCCAGGTCACGGTTTCACCGAGGGGAAGACCCCTCGCATTGCGCCGTAAACCTATCCGAGATCGACCTGAAACTGGCGGAAATCACCGCGAACGAGACGAAAAGCGCGCAATCCGTAATACGAGCCCGCCCACGTCTCGGTTCAGAGCGCCAGCTTGGCCAGCATGTCGCGCGCCGCCTCCGCGGTCTTCGGCTCACACAGCACGTCGTATCGCCCGGCGACCAATTGCATGGTGGACGCGAAGTCACGGGTACCGCGAGTGGCCGCATACGGGATGGTGGTGGAGATCAGCCCGAAGATGATGCCGCCGACGATGCCCACCACGAGCGGTGCGAGGAATCCGCCCGTGACGATACCCAGCAGAAGGCCGAAGAAGACACCGAGCCAGGCACCTGAAACGATGCCGCCGCCAATGACTTTGGCCCACGTCAACCGGCCGAGTACTCGCTCGACCTGCATGAGGTTCACTCCGACGATGGTGACGTCCTCGACCGAGAACTCCTGATCCGACAGGTAGTCGACGGCACGCTGCGCCTCCGCGTACGTCGGGTACGAACCGATGGGCCAGCCCGTGGGAGGTTCCGGCAGAGCCCCTCGCCGCGCCCCGTTGGACTGTCCGAGTGGATTCGTCATCGTCAGCTGGTCTCCTCGTGTAATTCTCTCAGGATCGATCCTGTGAGAACCATTCTGCCTGTTTCGGCTAACCCTCGTCGGGCGGCGTGAACTCGGAGGTCCGCGTCATTCCCGCGGCCCGGCCCTTGGCCGAGATCACGAGGGCCATCTTCCGACTGGCCTCGTCGATCATCTCGTCACCGAGCATCACTGCGCCACGTCCTCCACCGGCCGCCGACGTGTGGAACTCGTAGGCGTCGAGGATCAGTTCGGCGCGGTCGAAATCGCTCTGTCGGGGGCTGAACACTTCGTTGGCCGCATCGATCTGCGTGGGATGCAGCACCCATTTCCCGTCGAAACCCAGAGCGGCGGTGCGCTGCGCAGAACGCCGGAACGCCTCCACGTCGCGGATCTGAAGATACGGCCCGTCGATGGCCTGGATGCCGTGTGCCCGTGCGGCCATCAGGATCGTCATCAGTATGTGATGGTAGGCGTCACCGCGGTCGTAGCCGTCCGGCTGTTCCCCGACCACCAGCGTGCGCATGTTGATACTCGCCATGAAATCCGCCGGCCCGAACACCAGCGTCTGCACCCGGGGACTGGCCGTTGCGATGGCGTTGATGTTGGTGAGTCCGATGGCGTTCTCGATCTGCGGTTCGATCCCGATCCGCCCGACCTCCAACCCGTTGGCCTTCTCGATCTGGGTCAGCAGTAGGTCGAGGGCCTGAACGTGGCTGGCGTCCGGCACTTTCGGCAGCAAGATGGCATCGAGGTGCGCGCCCGCACGCCCGACGACCTCGGCGACGTCGGCATGGGTCCACTCGGTGGTCCAGTCGTTGACCCGCACGACCTTGATCTGATCGCCCCACCCGTCCTCGGCAAGGGCGGCCGCGACGGTGACGCGGGCTTCCTGCTTCGCCAACGACGCCACGGCGTCCTCGAGGTCGAGGAACACCTCGTCCGCGGGAAGCCCCTTGGCCTTGTCGATCATCTTGCGACTGCTGCCCGGAACAGCCAGAACCGATCGGCGTGGCCTGAAGACGGAACTCATGACGGACGATCCTCCACTTTCCGCAGGTGTTCGATTCCCTGGATCCCCGTACGAGGATCTAGCCTGGCAATCATGGCAGCTGCGAACAAGGTTTTTGCAGCCAGGCTGGCCGGCCTGGTGGTACTCGGGCCCGACGGTGAGTCGATCGGCCGGGTGCGGGACGTGGTCATCACCGTTCGCATCGGGCGCCAGCAACCCCGGGTGCTGGGGCTGGTCATCGAATTGTTCACGCGCAAGCGCATCTTCGTGCCCATGCTGCGGGTCACGGCGATCGAGCCGAGTTCGGTGACACTGACCACGGGGAACGTCAGTCTGCGCCGGTTCACGCAGCGTCCGGGCGAGGTTCTCGCGCTCGCGCAGGTCCTCGATTCTCGCGTGCGGGTGGACGACCCGGAACTCGAGGAACTCCACGGGGTCGACACGGTGGTGGTCGATCTCGGCATCGAACTGACCCGTAGCCGTGACTGGGTGGTGTCGAAGGTCGCGGTGCGCGGCCATCGGGGCCGCCTCGGCCGGCGTACCGCCATTCACATCGTCGAGTGGCAGCACGTGCAAGGGCTGACGCATTCCGATCTGTCGATGCCGGGCCAGGGGGTGTCCGCACTCCTGATGCAATACGAGGGCATGCGTCCCGCCGACGTGGCCAACGCCATGCGTGAGCTCCCGGACAAACGGCGGCACGAGCTCGCACTCGCTCTCGACGACGAGCGCCTGGCCGACGTCGTGCAGGAGTTGCCGTCCGATGATCAGACCGACCTTCTGATGCACCTCGAGGTCGAGCGGGCCGCCGACATCCTCGAGGCCATGGATCCCGACGACGCCGCCGACCTTCTCGGCGAGCTGCCCGAGACGGAGGCAGAATCACTGCTCCAACTGATGGACCCGCAGGACTCGGAACCAGTCCGCAGGCTGCTCGAGCACTCGCCGGACACGGCCGGTGGCCTGATGACTCCCGAACCGGTGGTGCTCACGGCGTCCACAACGGTGGCGGAAGCATTGGCCCGCGCGCGCAACGAGGATGTGACGCCCGCGCTCGCGAGCATGATCTTCGTCGTCAGGCCTCCGACGGCCACGCCGACCGGCCGCTATCTGGGATGCGTGCACCTGCAGAAGTTGCTGCGGGAACCACCCGCAAGCCTCGTGGGCGGTCTGCTCGACACCGGTCTCCCACGTCTCGCGGCCGACGACTCCCTGGCGGCCGTCACGCGGTACTTCGCCAGCTACAACCTCGTGTGCGGCCCCGTGGTGGACGACGAGAATCACCTGATCGGCGCGGTCACCGTCGACGACGTCCTGGACCATCTCCTTCCGGAGGACTGGCGTGAAGAGGAGATCGACGGATGAGCGAGAAGGTTCCCAGCGTGTCGGCCCGTGGACTGTCGGATCGGCAAAGGCTCGACACCCCTCGCGGCGCCCGGCGCTTCCGCTTCACCTACGACGTGGAAGCGGTCGGCCGTGCAAGTGAGAACTTCGCTCGTTTCCTAGGGACCGGCCGGTACCTGGTGATCCAGACCGTGGTCGTGATCATCTGGATCGTCCTCAACATCTTCGCCGTCGAGCTGAAGTGGGATCCGTACCCCTTCATCCTCCTCAACCTCGCGTTCTCCACCCAGGCCGCCTATGCGGCCCCGCTGATCCTGCTGGCCCAGAACCGACAGGAGAATCGGGACCGCGTCTCGCTCGAGGAGGACCGGTCGCGCGCGGAACAGACCAAGGCGGATACCGAGTTCCTGGCGCGCGAACTCGCCGCCCTGCGCATCGCGATCGGCGAGGTGGCCACCCGTGACTACCTCCGCCGTGAACTCGAGGAGATCAAGACCCTGCTCGGCGACGAGGAAGAGGCCCGGCCCCGGCGCAAATGATCGCCGGTCATTCGCCCATTCCTCGGCACACGCAGTCACGAATATGTAACGTCGATCACAACTTCTCGGATGTACGCGGTGTGCGACAAGCAAGAGCACCGCAGGGGGTGGTGGAGTGCGGATACGTGGACTGGTGACGGTTGCTGCCCTGACGGTGGGCGCCGCCGCAACGCTCGGATCCTCGACGGGTAGTTCAGGCCCTGTCTCGGCCGTCGACACCCGTCAGAACGCGGCGGTCGAGACGGCCGCGCTGGCGTCCGCCACGCGTCTGTCTCCGGTGAGTGAACCGCAGGACGCCTACCTACCGCCCGCAGGCTTCGTGGCGCCTGCGCCGCGGGTCGCGAGATCGCAGCGCGCGGCGCCTCCGCCTCCCCCGCCCGTGGTGATAAATCCCACATCGCCCGCGTCTCCCACCGGAACAGGGTTGATCGCCGCACCGGTGATCCTAAGTTCGCTCGGCATCCCGGAGATCGTGCTCAACGCCTACCGCTCGGCGGAACTCACGTTGATGGTGGAGGCACCCAAGTGCGGTGTGCCCTGGCATTTGCTGGCGGGTATCGGGCGCATCGAATCGGGGCATGCCGGTGGAGGGCGGACAGACTCGTCCGGCACCACCGTCACCCCGATTCTGGGACCGGTGCTGGACGGCCGGCTGGCCGGCAACGAGGTGATCCGCGATACCGACCGTGGCGCCACCGACGGCGACGCCGGACACGATCGGGCGGTGGGGCCGATGCAGTTCATTCCGTCCACATGGGCGAAATATGCGTCGGACGGCAACGCGGACGGCGCCGCAGATCCCAACAACGTATTCGACGCAACCCTGGCCGCCGCCCGGTACCTCTGCTCGGGCGGACTCGACCTCCGTGATCCCCTCCAGGAGACCCGCGCGGTTCTCCGCTACAACAATTCGGGGACCTACGCCGCCAACGTCATTACGTGGTCGAACGCCTACCGGAATGGCGGTACACCCACCCCGAGTCAGCTGTCCGACTCGAGCACTCCGCCGCCCGGTGGCCTCACCGACGCTGCGGCGAACGGATCCGACCTCGCCCGTGAGCTCGCGGCTCCACCGGAGCTCCCGCCCGACGCGACACCGACTCCGACCACTCCGGCGCCTGCACCGCTGATCCCCGGCTTGCCTGCGCTACCCGCACTCCCGTGTGTGTTCTTCTGCCCACCTGCCGACCCGGCCGCTCCCGCACCCGCGCCGGCGCCTGCGGAACCGGCCGCTCCCCCGCCGGCAATCGCCCCGGCCGTGGGAGTTCGCTAGAAGTTTCCTCGATCGCCGCCGCCGCCCGGCCGAAGCCGGGCGGCGGCGGCGTTTTCGTATGCCTTCCGGGTTCTGGCGCCGCGTCGCGCTGCCTTCCGCGCTGAGCCGCATGCGGGCGTGACCTTTCCGTGTTCGTTACCCTTACTAGAGGGGTCCCTCAGGTAACAGACCCGCGCGCCTCACCCGTATTGATCACGGTTGCGTAACGGAAATGTCTCGAATCGGGTAGCCTCGTGCCGTCCAGTTCACAGGCACATCCCGAACGGGGTCGCAGGAGGCAATCGAGTGGGTCGGCACAACAAGAAGACGGATTCCCATATCCGCCGCAATTCGGTCATCGCGCTCACCGGACTGATTCCCATCGGTCTGGTCACCGCAGCCAACACGGCCGGCGCCACCCCCAAGGTCCCGTTCTTCAGCTCCGAAGCCGCCGCGGACGTCGCGGACGTTGCCCAGGAAGCGACCGCCGCACCGAACGCCGAGGCCGTCACCCCTGTCGCCGACACCGCCGCCGTGGAGGCCGCGCCCGCAGTCGAGCAGGCCCCCGCACCTGCCCTGGCCCCGGTTCAGGCCACGCCGCCGCTTCCGGCCAGCATCGCCCAGGGCGCCCTCGGCATACCTGCCATCAACGTGTCGGCCTACCAGAACGCCGAGCGCATCCTTGCTGTCGAGCAGCCCGGGTGCGGTATGTACTGGACGCTCATCGCCGGCATCGGCCGCGTGGAGTCGACTCACGCCTATGACGGCAAGGCCGACGACAAGGGCAACATGCTCGACGCCGTTCTCGGTCCGGTCCTCGACGGTCACCTCGCCGGCAATGCCGTGATTCGCGACACCGACGGTGGACGGCTGGACGGCGACAGCAACTACGACCGCGCGGTCGGGCCCACACAGTTCCTTCCGGAGACGTGGAATCGCTACGCAGGCGACGGCAACGGAGACGGCGCCGCCGATCCGCAGAACCTCTTCGACTCCGCGCTCACCACCGGAAAGTATCTGTGTGACGGCAATTTGGATGTCCGCGACCCGATCCAGGCGGCCAAGGCGGTCCACCGTTACAACAACTCGGCTGCCTACGTCGCCAATGTCTTGGCCTGGTCCGCGGGCTACGCCAGCGGTATCGTCCCGGCTGCGTCAGACCTGCCGCGCATCCACTGAGGACACATCCCTACCATTGAGTTATGTCAGTCCTGAGCGAGTCCGCTGTTCGTAGCGCCTTGGCGCGCGTCCAAGATCCCGAGATCCGGAAACCGATCACCGAACTCGGGATGGTCAAGAGCGTCGACATCGCCGACGACGACAGCGTCGATATCGCCATCTACCTCACCACTGCCGGCTGCCCGATGCGGACCGAGATCAGCGATCGCGTCACCAAAGCCGTGGCCGATGTGCCGGGTGTGGGCGCGATCCGCGTCGAACTCGACGTGATGAGCGACGAGCAGCGCACCGAACTACGTAAGTCGTTGCGCGGCGACTCCGCCGAGCCGGTCATTCCCTTCGCACAGCCGGGTTCACTCACCCGCGTGTATGCGGTCGCCTCCGGTAAGGGTGGCGTCGGCAAATCGAGTGTGACCGTCAACCTGGCCGCATCGCTGGCCGCGCGAGGTCTGTCCGTCGGTGTCCTCGACGCCGATATCTACGGTCACTCCGTTCCCCGCATGCTCGGCACCGACGCCAAGCCCACGCAGGTGGAGCGGATGATCATGCCGCCCGTCGCGCACGACGTGAAGATGATCTCGATCGCCCAGTTCACTCAGGGCAACACTCCGGTGGTGTGGCGTGGCCCGATGCTGCACCGCGCGCTGCAGCAGTTCCTGGCCGACGTCTTCTGGGGTGACCTCGATGTCCTGCTCCTCGACCTTCCGCCCGGAACCGGTGACGTCGCCATTTCCGTGGCCCAGCTCATTCCGGGGGCAGAGATCCTCGTGGTCACGACACCGCAACAGGCGGCGGCCGAGGTGGCGGAGCGGGCGGGGGCCATCGCCTTGCAGACCCGTCAGCGCATCGTCGGTGTGGTGGAGAACATGTCGTGGATGGACCTGCCCGACGGCACCCGGATGGACGTGTTCGGTTCGGGTGGCGGTCAGGCCGTTGCAGACCGGCTGACGAGGGCCGTGGGCGCCTCGGTGCCGTTGCTGGGGCAGATCCCCCTCGAGCAGGCGGTGCGTGAGGGCGGCGACGGCGGCGTGCCCATCGTGCTCGGTCATCCCGATTCGCCGGCGGCAATCGCACTCCGCGAGGTTGCCGACAAGCTGGCGGTGCGCAAGCGTGGGCTCGCGGGAATGTCGCTGGGGATCGACACCACCCGCCATCTCTGAGGCGCTTCGCGCCTGTGCGCCTTTCTGGTAGCAGGTACAACCAGAAAGGCGCACGAGCCCGGAGGGCCTAGGTTGCGTCGGTGTCGATGGGGGGACGCTCGCCTGCAGCGAGCGGCGTGTTCTGCGGCGGGGCGGGCGTCGACGGATCGGCGCTGACCGCCTTCGTTCCCGGCTTGTCGAACGACACCGTATTCGGCTTGTCGAAGTTGCCGGTGAGAATCGAATCGTCGCCGTCGAGCAGATGTTTGGTGATCACGGCGCGGGGGGTCATACCGCGAAGTTGATTGAGGTCGGCCAGCGGCTTGCGGAGATCATCGAACTCCGGTCCGAGTTCATCCTTCAGTTGCTGGCTCGCGCCGCTCGCGTACTCGCGGACCTGCCGCAAGGATCGCGTGACCCAACTGACCGCTCCCGGAAGCCGCTCGGGTCCCAGAATGACCAGAGCTGCGACGAGGAGGACCATGAACTCGCCCCAACCAATGTTGCCGAACACGTGGTCAGCCTACTGTGCGGTACGGGCCGACGCCCAGGCGGAAGGGGAACTCACAACGAATCGGGAGTCAATCCGAGGCCGGGGTCACGTCGACGTCGACGAGCCGCCCCTCACGGATCAGCTGAACCCTCACCGGCTGGCCGATCTTCTGGAGATTGACCGCGACCACGAGTTCGTCTGCGCTGGTCACCGTCCGATCCCCCACCTTCACGATCACGTCCCTCTCCACGATGCCGGCCTGCGCCGCAGGACTGTCCGACTGGACGTTGGCCACCTCTGCGCCGCTGGTGTTGTCGTTGACCACGGTGCGCGCATTGACCCCGATTTCGGGGTGGTGCATCTCCCCGTCGCGAATGAGGGTTTGCGCCACCGTCGTGACGTCGTCGATCGGAATTGCGAAGCCGAGGCCCACCGATCCGCCGGACTCACTGAGCATGGCGGTGTTGATGCCGATGACGCGTCCGGTGTCGTCGACGAGCGCGCCGCCCGAGTTGCCGTGGTTGATCGCGGCGTCCGTTTGAACCGCGTCGATGACGGCGTTGGTGTCGGAGCCCTCGCCCGACAGCCGCATCGGCCTGTGCAGGGCGCTGACGATTCCGCGTGTGACGGTCTTGCTGAGGCCGAGCGGCGAACCGACGGCCACGACGTCCTCACCTACCTGCACGTCCTCGGACCGGCCCAGCTCCGCAACGGTGAGGTTGTCGGCCGCCACCTTGAGCACGGCGAGGTCCATCTTGATGTCGCGCCCGACGATCTGTGCCTCGGTTTTGGTGCCGTCCGCGAAGATCACCTGGATCTTGCCGCCGTCCGGCGCGGTGGCCGCGGCGGAGATGACGTGGTTGTTGGTGACGATGTAGCCGGCACCGTCGATGACGACTCCCGAACCGGTGCTTCCCTGATCACCGACCGCCACCTGGATCGACACGACGGCGGGGAGCACGGCGTCGGCGACCTGAGCCACCTGCGACTGTCCGAGGTCTTCGTCTCCGCCGTTCTGCGCGAGCGTGACCCGCTGGCTGGTGAGGGAGCTGCGGTCAGCGGTGATGACCGCGGCGAGGAGCCCGCCGATCAGGCCGATCGCCAGTGCGAGTGCGCCCAGTGCCGCGAGTGCGCGGGGTGCGACCTTGCCACCGAAGAGAACTTCGCGGGCCGTGAGGGCCGGGGCAGGGGGCTCCGTACGTTCCCGGGCGTGCAGGGCGGGCGATCCCAGTTCGACTCCCGCTTCGGGGTTCCGCCAGGGGTCGGCAGGGGGTGCCTCGTCGGGCGCTGCTTCCGGTGTGGTGTGGGGATCGCGCTGGATGGTCTCCGTCTCACCGGGCGGTCGGCCGAAAGCTTCCGCGAGGACGGGGTCGGGGGTGCGTACCTTGACGGCCGGTTCGCTCTCACGCTCAGCGCCGGACGGAGCGAAGGAGCCGGTGACCCCACCGGGGCGGCCGAATGCACGACTGGACGCTGCGTCGATCTGCGGCCGGTAGACCGGTCGGGGGTCGAGTCTCGGAGCGTCGGCGGGCCGCAGGGCCCCGTCCCCCGACGCGCGAGCGCCGTCCCCCGACGCCCGAGCATCGGATTCCGCAGCGTCGGTAGCCGGGGTCTTGTAATCCGCCGTCACGCTGTCGTGTCCCCCTCGTAAGAGTCAGTTCCGGGCCCCAGTATCACCGATGACTCCAGTATCACCGATGACTGCGGGCGCACGGACACCGCCGTCCCCGGTACCGAGAGGGTCAACGGCGCCAGCGCCGCGACCACAGCCGACTACTCACCGTCGAGTCCGCAGTGGGTCCGGCAAACGGGGCCTTGTCGGCGGGTTCGCCCGAATTGCAGCTGGGGATCTGGCTCAGCAGACCGAGAAGGCCCGACGGCATCGCCACGTCGGCACTGCGACGGAGAGCCCGCCGCGCCTGCTGCTGTGCGTCCACCTCGAACGCGCACTCGGCGCAGATCGACAGGTGGTGGGCCGCCCGCAGGTAGGCGGACATACGGAGTTCACCGTCGACGAAGGCGGCGATCGCCTCACTCGCCAAATGCTCCGTCGAGCCAAATTGGCGAGGTACACGCCCCTGCGTCATTCGTCCCTCCTGATAACTACCCGACACCGATCTGATCGGAGTCAACCTTTCCGTTCACAGCCAGATGCTCACGCAGAGCCTGACGGCCGCGGTGGATGCGACTGCGCACGGTTCCGAGTTTCACACCCAGTGTGGCACCGATCTCCTCGTATGACAGACCTTCGATGTCACAGAGCACGACGGCGGCGCGAAACTCCGGTGCCAGCGAGTCCAGCGCTGCCTGCAGATCGGCGTCGAGCCGGGCGTCGTGGTAGATCTCCTCGGGGTTTGGCCCGTCGGCCGGGACCCGGTCGTAGTCCTCGGGCAACGCTTCCATGCGGATGCGATTGCGGCGGCGGACCATGTCGAGGAAGAGATTGGTGGTGATGCGGTGCAACCAGCCTTCGAAGGTGCCGGGCTGATAGTCGGACAAGGAGCGGAACACGCGAATGAACGTGTCCTGGGTGAGGTCTTCGGCGTCTTGCGCGTCGCCCGACAACCGGTAGGCCAGACGGTAGACACGGTCGCCGTGTTCCCGGACGAGTTCGTCCCAGGACGGCATGGCCGACTTCTCGCCGGTGGCGTCGAACACAGCGGTGCCCGTCAGCTCGGGTTCAGAGACGGCGTCACCACCGACCAGCACGGGCTCGACACCCGGCTGCTCGGTTCTGTCACCGTCTCGCGCCATTGTGTGGTTACTCATCGAGTTAAGTGGATCCTCCTGGTCAGGACCGCGGATCACGTCACGTGGTATTAGGGGACAACTCCCGACGGTCCGGAATTGTTCCCGGGCCCCCGCCTGTACTTCACCTCGTTGCAATCTGCCCGCCGTGCGGTCTTCGGATCTGGCGATGGTCATACTCTCTCCCACCGCGATATGTGTGTGGTGTGAGCAAGCTGAGGTATTCCTGAGAATTTCGCTGTTGACCGGGGATCGCGCACACGCCGATCGGGTGGCATCGAGCGCGCCTCGCAGCGGCGATGACGAGACCCCGATAGCCTCATGTGCGTGCAGACTAACGCCGAACGGATACTCACCCACGCGGAAGGGGCCGTCCGTGAGGACGAGGCCCTCGGTGCGGCCAGGGAGCGGGCGGACGACCTCGGTGCCGCACCGGTACCGCCCGCGGTCGGTGCTGCTCTCGCTCTGTTCGCCCGCATGCTCGACGCCAAGACAGTAGTCGAGGTCGGCACGGGCGCAGGTGTGAGCAGCCTGTGGCTGCTCCGCGGCATGCGCGAAGACGGCGTTCTCACCACCATCGACAGTGAACCGGAGCACCAGCGCGCCGCCAAGTTGTCCTTCCGGAGCAACGACATCGCGCCCGCACGCACGCGACTCATCAACGGACGCGCCCTCGATGTGCTCCCCCGCCTCGCCGACGGCGCGTACGACCTCGTCTTCGTCGACAGTGCACCCGTCGACCACCCGCATTACGTGCGTGAGGGCGTCCGGCTCCTGCGTCCCGGCGGCGCCATCGTCCTGCACAACGCGCTCCACGGGGGACGTGTGGTCGATCCGAGCCAGCGTGATGCCGCCACCGTCGCTGTGCGTGAGGCAGCCAAGGCTCTGGCCGAGGACGATCAGCTGATCCGGGTGTTCCTGCCGATCGGCGACGGCCTGCTGTGCGCGTCCAAGCTGTGAGCTAGATCCACACGCCCTTGCCGATGGCGACGACCCCGCCGTTGCTCACCGCGAAGCGCTGCTTGTCCCGTTCGAGGTCGACGCCGATGATCTCGCCGTCTCCGACCACCACGTTCTTGTCGAGGATGGCGCGGCGCACCACAGCGCCCTTGCCGATGCGCACGCCGGGCATGAGCACACTGCCCTCGACGGTGGCGCCGTCGTCGATCATCACGTTCGAACTGAGAACGGAGTTGCGGACCGTCGCTGCGGAGAGGATGCACCCGGCGCCCACCACCGACTCCTGAGCCAGCCCACCCTTCACGAATTTTGCGGGCGCCAGGTTCTCCGTCGCACCGCGAATCGGCCATCGACGGTTGTAGAGGTTGAAGATGGGGTGGACCGACACCAGGTCCATGTGTGCGTCGTAGAAGGCGTCGAGTGTTCCGACGTCCCGCCAGTAACCACGGTCGCGGTCGGTGGCGCCGGGAACGACGTTGTCCTTGAAGTCGTAGACCGACGCCTCACCGGCCTCCACGAGCGCGGGGATGATGTCGCCGCCCATGTCGTGGTCGGAGTCGGAGTTCTCGGAGTCGGCGCGGATGGCGTCGACGAGCACCTTGGTGGTGAAGACGTAGTTTCCCATCGAGGCGAACGTCATGTTGGGGTCGTCCGGTGTGCCGGGCGGATGCGCGGGCTTTTCGAGGAACTGCACGATGCGGCCGGATTCGTCGCTGTCGATGCACCCGAACGCGAAGGCCTCGCTGCGCGGCACACGAATTCCGGCGACCGTCACGCCGGCACCGGAATCGATGTGGTGCTGCACCATCTGTTCGGGGTCCATGCGGTACACGTGGTCGGCGCCGAACACGACGATGTACTCGGGGTCCTCGTCGTAGACGAGGTTCAGTGACTGCAGAATCGCATCCGCGCTGCCCGTGTACCAGCGTGGGCCGAGACGTTGCTGCGCGGGCACCGGAGTGATGTACTCCCCGGCAAATCCCGACAACCGCCACGTCTGAGAGATGTGGCGGTCCAACGAGTGCGACTTGTACTGCGTCAGTACACACAGGCGGAGATATCCCGCATTGACCAAATTGCTGAGCACGAAATCGATCAGCCGGTAGGCACCGCCGAACGGTACGGCCGGCTTCGCCCTGTCCGCTGTGAGCGGATAGAGACGTTTGCCCTCGCCGCCGGCGAGCACGATTCCAAGCACATGTGGCTGGCTCCTCACCCTGTCAACCTATCGGGCGGCCCCTCCCCCCGCCAGCGAAGCGCCGAGTCACCATTCGTCCGATATCCGAATGTGTCCGACATCGGTTGGCCCGAACAGGCCCGGACGGTTACGTTAGGCGCGTGCGGGTGGCGATGATGACCAAGGAGTATCCACCGGAGATCTATGGCGGTGCCGGTGTACACGTCACCGAGCTGGTTGCTCAGTTGAAGCAGCTGTGCGAGGTGGACGTGCATTGTATGGGTGCTCCGCGCGTCGGCGCCTTCGTGCACAATCCCGACCCGGCACTGACGGGAGCCAACGCCGCACTGGCGACATTGTCTGCCGAATTGCGCATGGCGGACGCCGCAACCGGCGCCGACGTCGTGCACTCGCACACTTGGTACACCGGGCTGGCAGGACATCTGGCGGCCGCACTGTACGACGTCCCGCACATCCTCACCGCTCACTCACTCGAACCCCGCAGGCCGTGGAAGGCGGAGCAACTCGGTGGTGGCTACCGGGTCTCCTCCTGGTCCGAGCGCAACGCCGTCGAGCACGCAGACGCCGTGATCGCCGTCAGCGCCGGGATGCGACTCGACGTGCTCGACGCGTATGCGTCGGTCGATCCTGCCCGGGTCCACGTGGTACGCAACGGGATCGACACTTCGGTGTGGCATGCCGGGCCTTCCGGTCCGGGACGGTCCGCGCTCACCACGATCGGCGTCGACCCCGACAAGCCGATGGTCGCCTTCGTCGGTCGCATCACGAGGCAGAAAGGTGTCGGGCACCTCATCGCGGCCGCACACCATTTCGCGCCGGACATCCAGTTGGTGCTCTGCGCGGGCGCTCCGGACACACCGGAGATCGCCGCGGAAACCGAGCAGGCCGTTGCCGCCCTCGCCGCTCACCGGGGCAATGTGTTCTGGGTACGCGAAATGCTACCGACCGAGAAGGTGCGAGAAATCCTCGCAGCGGCAACAGTATTCGTATGCCCGTCCGTGTACGAGCCGCTCGGCATCGTCAATCTCGAGGCGATGGCCTGCGAGACGGCGGTAGTGGCATCCGACGTCGGTGGCATCCCCGAGGTTGTGGAAGACGGCGTCACCGGTCGTCTCGTGCACTACAACTCGTACGAGCCGGACAGTTTCGAACATGCTCTGGCAGAGACGGTCAACGAGGTCGCTTCCGATACCGCCGCGGCCGCCGCGATGGGTAAGGCGGGGCGCGCCCGTGCCATCGCCGAATTCTCCTGGGCCGCCATCGCACAGCAGACCCTCGACGTGTACCAGGACGCCCTCTCCCGGCGTTGAACCGACTGCCGGGGACGGCCTTCTCAGCGGCGCCGGTATGTGGAGACCGTCACGGACGCCGTCACCGGATACGCGCGGGGCAGGTCGGCGATCGAGGTCGCGAGCCGCTCGGGTGTGAGGTGGCGAGCCGAGGGTCCCATGCCGACCAGGCGCGTGAGGTCGTCGTGCGTCAGCGACATCGGGTACTCGACGTCCCTGACGTCGGTGCGGTCGAAGCGCCCGGACATGGCCGCACCGAGCCGCTCGACCTTACGGTCGTCGACACGCACCATGCCGAGGAGGTCGACGAGTTCGGCCAGGTGTCGCTCGGTCGGGGTGAGGACCACCAGTGCGCCGCCGTCGCCGAGCACTCGATGCGCCTCCTCTGCATTTCGCGGCGCGAACACGCACAACACGTGGCTCAGGACTCCGTCGCGCACCGGCAGGTGGTGCCAGACGTCGGCGACGACCGCCCCCGCACGCGGATGCGCCTTGGCGATGCGGCGGGCCGCGTATTTGGAGACGTCGAGCCCGATGCCTCGGGCCGTCGGAACCGCGTCGAGGACACGGGCAAGGTAGTGACCTGTGCCTGCGCCGATCTCGAGAATCGCCGGCTCGGGATCGTCAGTAACTCTGACGGCGTCCGCAGTAACTCTGACCGCGTCCGCAGTAACTCTGACCGCGTCCGCGACGGCGTCCATCAACGGGTCGAAGCTCCCACCCGCCAGAAAATCGGCCCGTGCGGCAATCATGTCGGGACTGTCACCCTCGAACTTGCCGCCGGCGCCGGTCATCAGGCTGACGTAACCCTGGCGGGCCACGTCGAAGCTGTGGCCCGCGTCGCACAGGAGCGTATTTTCGTCGAGTTCGAGGCCGGCCCCGCATTGCGGACAGGCAAGCAGGTCCACCACATCAGACAACACGAGCGCGCGCCTCGTTTCCTTCCGGACAGGGAACAGGCCCCGCACCGACAACGGCGACGGGGCCTGACCCATGAGGTTCTCTCTGCACCCGACTAACTGGTGACGCCCTTGAGCTCTTCACCGAGTGCAGCAGCTTCCTCCGGGGTGAGCTCGACGACCAGACGTCCACCACCCTCGAGCGGAACCCGCATGACGATTCCTCGTCCCTCTTTGGTTGCTTCGAGGGGACCGTCCCCGGTCCGGGGCTTCATGGCCGCCATCCTCTGCTCCCTCCAGATCTGCGCTGCCTGCGTGCGCCTCGACAACTTGTGGTGCCTCGCCGAATCACTCGGCGAGGCTCGTGACAACCATTCTTCCCTATGGACACGAGTACCGGGAACCTGAGTTCCAAATAGGCGCGTTCACCGGCGGCTCAGGCGGCCGGTGGAACCCAGCACCCGGCGACATGGTCGTCGACCATCCCGGTAGCCTGCATCAGCGCATACGCCGTGGTAGGGCCCACAAACTTGAATCCGCGGCGCTTGAGTTCCTTGGCCATTGCGGTGGACTCGGCGGTGACGGCCGGAACGTCGTTCACGGTGGCCGGCCGGCTCGGGCGCGGCGGCGGGGCGAACGACCAGAGCAGGGTGTCGAGGTCGGTGTCCTGCAGCTCCAGAATCGCCCGCGCATTGCTCACCGAGGCCTCGATCTTGGCACGGTTGCGCACGATCGACGCGTCCGCCAGAAGGCGTTCGACATCCCGTTCCGTGAACGTCGCGACCACCTCCGGGTCGAACCCGGAGAACGCAGCACGGAATGCATCACGTTTACGCAGGATCGTGATCCATGACAGTCCCGACTGGAACGCTTCGAGGCACAGCCGCTCGTACAACTCGTTTCGCCCGTGCAGCGGCCGGCCCCATTCCTCGTCGTGGTAATCCCGGTACAGCCGGGAGCCATTCGTGTCGACCGCCCACGTACACCGCACTCGATCGTCGGGCTCGGTCACGACGACTCCGCCGGACGGTCGCGCGCCGACTCAGCCTCCGCCAATTGTTCACGCAGCGAATCGATTTCGCGAGCCAGCCGCGCCAGAGCCCAGTCCACCTCGCTCGCTTTGTATCCCCGCAACGTCTGCTGAAAACGCAAGGCCTCCACGTCCGCCCCGGTTACCCCCCGGGCCGGCAAGACGGTCAGGGTGGTGCCCGGAGGCAGCGGCTCCAGTTCCTCGGAACGGCCGAACACCGCACTGGCGGCGAGGAACAACATCGCACCGACGAAGGCCATGACGAGCAGATAGAGCAGGGCTGTCACCATGCTTCGATCCTGTCACGGACCTCCGACAGCAGCCACAGGCCGGGCTTCCGTCAGGGGCACACGGTGTTCATCGGAGGACGATCCGTCAGAGCCACTTCCGTCGTCGTCGGGACGAACGAATCGCCGTCGACGAGGAACTGGGTGAGACCGGCCCCCGAATCCTCCACTCCACACCTTCGCATCATCGTGCCGATGATCTGCCTGCTCATCACACCGAGTTCGGACAGCGGGCGGTTGCGGTGCTTACGCACCCCCAGATTGACCTGGCCGATGGCGCCGAGGCCGAGGCGGTCGTAGGTGTCGAGCAGCAGCCCGATCTCGACGCCGTACCCCGGCGCGAAAGGCACCGCCGACAGCAGTTCGCGGGTGCCCGCGTATTCACCACCGAGCGGTTGCAGCACACTCGTCAATTCCGGCCGCAGAGCCGCCAGCAACGGACGCGCCACCAGTTCGGTGACACGACCCCCTCCGTTGGCATCCTCCGTCCCGCTGAGCCGCAACGGACGACGGTAGTAGCCCTTCACGAGATGGATGCCGTCGACGGTCAGCAGTGGTCCCAGCAATTTCGGCACGAAGGCGGGGTCCGGGTTGATCAGATCGGAATCGACGAAGGCGATGAGGTCGCCGGTGCTGGCGGCGACGGACCGCCACAACACCTCACCCTTGCCCGCCACCGGCGGGTACGCGGGCACAGCATCTTCGCGGCTGATCACGGTGGCGCCGGCCGACCGGGCGCGTTCGACCGTCAGATCCGTCGACCCGGAGTCGAGCACGATCAGCTCGTCGACCAGCCCGCCCAGCAAGGGGTGGATCGTGTCGACCACGGCCGCGACGGTCTCTTCCTCGTTGAGCGCAGGCAGGACCACCGACACAGTCCTGCCCGCCTTGGCTCGTTCGAGTTCGGCGATACTCCACGACGGCTGATCCCAGCTGTTCGCCTCCGCCCAGGTGCGAGGGGAGTCGACCGCCAGCATCGAGCGGGGCACGCCCGCCCCGACCGCGCTCATGCCAGCCCCCGCACCGTGCGGGCGGGTGCGCGTCTGCCCTGAATCGCGGCCACCATGTCCACCACTCGTCGAGTGGGGGCAACTTCGTGAACGCGGAAGACGCGTGCGCCTCCCGCTGCGGCCATCGCTGTCGCTGCCAATGTTCCCTCCAACCGCTCGGCGAGATCTACCCCTAGAGTCTCCCCGACGAAGTCCTTGTTACTGAGCGCCATGAGCACTGGCCACCCCGTATTTACAAGATCTTCCACTCGCCGCAACAACTCGAGCCCGTGATAAGTGTTCTTCCCGAAATCGTGGGTCGGATCGATGAGGATGGAGTCGGTGGGCACGCCCAGTCGAGCGGCTCTCTCGGCGGCAGTGACCACCTCCCGCAGGACGTCGGCCACGATGTCCGCATAGCGAACCCGGAACGGCCGGGTCCTCGGTACCGCTCCTCCCGTGTGCGAGCAGACGATGCCGGCTCCGGTCTCCGCGGCCACCTCCACGAGCGCCGGATCCGCGCCCGCCCAGGTGTCGTTGATGAGGTCGGCCCCCTCGGCGCGGGCCAGTCGCGCCACCTCGCTGCGCCAGGTGTCGACGCTGACGAGCAGCTCCGGGAAGCGTTCGCGGATGGCGGCGACGAACGGCACCACCCGCCGCGTCTCCTCGGCGGCATCGACGACGTCACCCGGCCCTGCCTTCACACCCCCGATGTCGACGAGGTCCGCGCCCTCGTCCACGGCGCGCTCGACCGCCGCCATCGCCGCCGAGTCGGTGAAGGTGGACCCGCGGTCGTAGAACGAATCGGGGGTCCGGTTGACGATGGCCATCACCAGCGCGCGGTCGGTGGCGACCGGTCGCCCGCAGAGCGTGGACGACGGGCAGTCCGGGGCGGGTGGTGTGTCTTCGTCGGCCATGTCACCCATATTGGCACGCAGCGGAATCGAACCACCCGTGAGCACTTCTCAACAGTGGGCTGTTAACAAGTACTCACGGGCGGCGGCGGCGCATCGTCACCCCCTGGGGAGCGCGCCCTTCGCGACTTCGTCGACATAACCCTCGTAGGACGGGCAGTATCCCTTGCTGCGTCCGGCGAGAACGAAGAGCCGGGCCGTGTCCTCCACGTCGTACCCTTCCTTGCGCAGTTCCACCTTGCGGCTCTTGAACGTCGACGTCTGTTCGAGGGAGTCGACGACGCGGACGAACAGTGGCACGGCGTACGACGGCAGCCGCTCGAAGAGGAGGGACGCCACCTCCCGGCCGTCGAACTTCTCGCCGTCACACAACGTCACGGCCGCCATACCCGCGCGCCCGTCCGTTCCCGGGATCTCGACCCCGTAGACGACGGCATGCTCGACCGCGGGGTGCGCGAGGATCGCCCCCTCGACCTCGGTGGTCGCCACGTTCTCGCCCTTCCAGCGGAAGGTGTCGCCGAGCCGGTCGACGAATGCGACGTGCGACCACCCCTGGCGGCGCACCAGGTCGCCGGTGTCGAACCAGCAGTCGCCGTCGTCGAAGCCGTCGCGAATCAATTTCTTGTCGGTCGCCTTTTCGTCGGTGTACCCGTCGAACGGCGCCCTGTCGGTGACCTTCGACAGCAGCAGCCCGACCTCACCGGTGCGCACTTTCCGCAGCCGGCCGTCGGAGTGGCGTTTCGGCGATCCGCTGTCCTCGTCGTACTCGACCACCGCGTGGGGAAGGGGACAGATTCCCGCGGTCTTGTCGAGGTTGAGGGCGTTGACGAAAGCGATGTTGCATTCGCTGGCCCCGTAGAACTCGGCCACCCGCGTGATGCCGAACCTCTTGGTGAACTCCGACCAGATTTCGGGGCGAAGGCCGTTGCCCACCATCAGCCGGATGGAGTTGTGCCGATCCTGCGAATCGGCCGGCTGGTTGAGCAGATACCGGCACAGTTCACCGATGTAGGTGAACGCCGTGGCACCGTTCAGTTCGACGTCTGCCCAGAAGTTCGACACGGAGAACTGTTTGCCCAGGGCAAGGGTGGCGCCCGACCCCAGCACCGAGGAGAGGGAGACCGTGAGCGCATTGTTGTGATAGAGCGGCAGGCAGCAGTAGAGCGTGTCGCTGCTACGCAGACGCACACCCATGTTGCCGAGGCCGGACATGCTCTTGAGCCAGCGGAAGTGGCTCATCAAGCTGGCCTTGGGGAGGCCCGTCGTGCCCGAGGTGAAAATATAAAAGGCCTTTTCCTTCGCCTGGATCTCCTCGCACACATCCGGGTCGTCCTGTTCGGCCGATTCCGCGAGCTGATCGAGGTCGTCGTAATACAGGACCGAGGACACCGCGGGTGGCTCGTCGAGGGAGTCCATGGCCTCACCGCAGGCCTCGGACACCACCAGCAACCGGCTGTTCAACAGCGCGATGCTGTGGGCGAGCACCTCACCGCGCTGGTTGTGGTTGAGCATGCCGGCGGTGGCACCGAGTTTCACCACCGCCAGTGCGATCAGCAGCGTCTCGGGCAGGTTCTTTCCGAGGATCCCGACGACGTCTCCGCGCGCGACGCCGAGGTCCGCGAGGGCGTGTGCGTAACGGTTGACGCGCGCATTGGCGGACGCGTAGCTGATCGATTCACCCTCGAATTTCAGGAAGGTGCGATCCGGGTGTGCCGCTGCCACCCGTTGGAAGACGAGACCGATCGATTCCTTCGCGTCCGGGGTGCGCATCAGGCCCCGGACACCCTTGGCCATGATCGGCAGTTCCGGGATCATCGCCGGCAGCCGCCAGGCAAGGTCGACCACACTGATCGTCGAACGTGCTTCAGAACGCATGACATCCCCTCAGGCCTGCAATATGAATCAGGTCACCTTACTGCACGGTAACAACCAGCGCCACGACGCCGGGGGGATGCGGATCTCAGACCACGCAGGCGTCGAGCGCAGCCTCGACGTCGGTCCGGACGAGCAGTCGGTCGAGGGCACGTTGGGCCACGAATCCGCCGCCGCGCAGGCTGTCCAGCCATTCCAGCAGCCCGGTGTAGTGCCCGACCGGGTCGAGCAGGACCACGGGTTTGTCGTGCATTCCGAGGTAGCCCGCTGTCCACGTTTCGAAGAGTTCCTCGAGCGTGCCGATTCCGCCCGGCAGCGTGATGAAGGCGTCCGCTCTGTCTTCCATCACCTGTTTGCGCTGCCGCATGGTGTCGGTCACGACGAGTTCGTCGGCGTCGACATCGGCGACCTCCCGGTGCACCAACGCTTTGGGGATGACACCCACCGTGTTGGCGCCCGCAGCCCTCGCCGCTTCGGCCACCGCGCCCATCATCGACACATTTCCGCCACCCGAGACGAGTTGCCAGCCCCGGGCGCCGATGTGGGTTCCGATCTGGCGGGCGAGTTCGAGGAAATGCTCACCGACCGGCCCGGAGGCACAGTAGACGCACACCGACAACGGCTCGGCTACAACACCTTTCGACATCACCACTGGTCCTCCGTGCCGGCCAGTGCGCCGTCGTCGACGCCCTGTTGCGCCTTGACGACGATCTGCACGGCCTCCTCGACACTGTCGGTCACGTGCAGCAGGTTCACATCCCCTTCGGAGATTTTGCCGGTCCGCTCGAGCGTGTTCCGAAGCCAGTCGACGAGCCCTGACCAGTACTCGGTGCCGAACAACACGATCGGGAAGCGGGTGACCTTCCGCGTCTGTACCAACGTCAGCGCCTCGAAGAGTTCGTCGAGAGTCCCGAACCCTCCGGGCAGGCAGATGAAAGCCTGCGAGTACTTCACGAACATCGTCTTACGCGCGAAGAAGTACCGAAAATTGATCCCCAGGTCGACCCACTCGTTGAGTCCCTGCTCGAAGGGCAGTTCGATGCCCAGGCCGATGGAGTAACCCCCGGATTCGCTGGCACCCCGATTGGCCGCTTCCATCACACCCGGGCCCCCGCCGGTGATGACGGCGAACCCTGCCTCCGCCAAGCCCGCACCCAGCGCCCGGCCCGCCTCGTACTCCGCATGGTCGACCGACGTCCGGGCGGAGCCGAACACCGTGACCGCCCGGGGCACCTCGGCAAGGGCACCGAAACCTTCGACGAATTCACTCTGGATCCGCAGCACCCGCCACGGGTCGGTGTGCACCCAGTCGGTCGATCCCCGCTCGTCCAGCAACCGCTCGTCGGTGGTCGTGGCCTCGTCCTTGCGGGCGCGCCTCAACTGGATCGGGCCGCGGTGCTTCACGGACGACGACTTGCGACCGTGATTGTTCTTCTCGGGTGCCATGCGCCCCAGGCTAACGGGTGGCCCGAGCCTCCGATCGAGCAGTCAGGACGCCGTCAAGTACGCCCGCAGGACGGTCGTGACGTCGGTAATCTGCTGCACGGGCACGTGCTCGTCCCGCTTGTGCGCAAGATTCGGGTCGCCCGGACCGTAATTGACGGCCGGGATACCGAGGGCCGAGAACCGGGATACGTCCGTCCACCCGTACTTCGCCCGGAACCGGCCGCCCGCGGCCTCGATGAGGGCGGCCGCCGCAGGATCGCTCAGCCCGGGTAGGGCGCCCGGCGAGAGGTCGGTGACCTCGAAACCGAGTTCGAGCCCGTCGAAAACCTCCCGGACGTGCTCGACGGCCTGCTCGGCACTGCGGTCGGGCGCGAAGCGGAAGTTCACATCCACCTCTGCGGCATCGGGGACCACGTTCCCGGCTACTCCGCCCGCGACCCGTACCGCGGACAGGCCTTCGCGGTACACACAGCCGTCGATGTCGACCGATCGCGCGGTGTAGTCGGCGAGGCGCTGCAGGACGGGTGCGAATCGGTGGATGGCATTGTCACCGAGCCATGACCGCGCCGAGTGTGCCCTCGTCCCGCGGGTCGTGAGGGTGACACGCAACGTTCCCTGGCACCCGGCCTCGATCTGTCCGGCCGTCGGCTCTCCCAGGATCGCCACGTCCGCCTGCAGCCATTCGGGCATCTCACGTTCGATCCGTCCGAGCCCGTTGTGGACGGCGGCAATCTCCTCGCAGTCGTAGAACACCAGTGTGAGGTCGTGCACCGGGTTCTCGATGGTGGCCGCCAAATGCAGGAACACCGCGTCACCCGACTTCATGTCGACGGTGCCGCACCCGTGCAGCAGGTCACCCTCCCGCCGCGACGGCACGTTGTCCGCGATCGGCACCGTGTCCAGGTGTCCGGCGAGCATCACCCGACTCGGAAGCCCCCGGTCGGTCCGGGCCAGCACGGCGTTTCCGTTGCGGACGATCTCGAATCCGTTCGTCTGGGTGCGCAGCGCGGACTCGACGACCTCGGCGATCACCGACTCGTCGTGCGAGACACTCGGGATATCCACCAGCGCGGCGGTGAGGTCGATGGGATCGGCATGCAGGTCCAGTGTGCTCACCCGTCCACCCTAAGCCGCGGCCACACACGGCGTGCCTTGCCGCTAGCCGGGACGCGTTGTCGTGCACGCTGCCGTAGCCGGCGCAGACCTGCAGGGTTTCCCGGGGACGACCCGTTGCCACGACCGCGGAGGGGCACCCCCCTGACCACCCAGTAACCTCTAGTGCCGTGAGCACACAGGGAGCATCAGCAGTAGGCATCGCCAACGTGACGGTCGGCGGCACGGTTCTCGACACCTGGTTCCCGGCGCCCGAGCTGGGCACCTTCGAGGAAGCGGGCACCGTCCGGGTCGAGGGTGGCGACATCCCGTCCGATCTGGCACTCCTCGCCGGACCCGACGAGGCGCGTGAGGTGGACCAGATCGTGGTCCGCACCACGATCACCGACCTCTCGGCGCCGCCCGCGGACGCCCACGACGCCTACCTCCGCCTCCATCTTCTCTCGCATCGCCTGGTCGCACCCCACGGTGTGAACCTCGACGGCCTGTTCGGGTTGCTGTCCAACGTGGTGTGGACCAACTTCGGTCCGTGTGCCGTCGAAGGATTCGAGAAGGTGCGTTCCCGTCTGCGGATCCGCGGCGTCGTCACTGTCTTCGGTGTCGACAAGTTCCCGCGCATGGTCGACTACGTGGTGCCCTCCGGTGTCCGCATCGCCGACGCCGATCGGGTACGCCTCGGCGCACACCTCGCCAGCGGCACCACCGTCATGCACGAGGGATTCGTCAACTTCAACGCGGGCACACTCGGTAACTCGATGGTCGAAGGCCGCATCTCCGCCGGTGTCGTCGTGGACGACGGATCCGATGTGGGCGGCGGCGCTTCCATCATGGGCACCCTGTCCGGTGGCGGCAAGGAAACCATCTCGGTCGGCAAGCGGTGTCTGCTCGGTGCCAACGCCGGTCTCGGTATCTCGCTGGGCGACGACTGCGTGCTCGAAGCCGGTCTCTACGTCACCGCAGGCACCAAGGTCACCGGCCCCGACGGCACCGTTGTTTTAGATACCGTAACCCTTGGTATTGCCATTAGACTGTAAGTCATGACCCGAGCTGTTGTCTACACACGCATATCCGCAGACCGCGAAGGTGCCGGCCTCGGCATCGAGCGGCAGCGTCAGGACTGCGAGGCGCTTGCCACTGCGCTCGGGTGGTCGATCGTCGAGACTTTCGCCGACAACGACATCTCGGCCTACTCGGGTAAGCCCCGGCCCGGATACCTCGCGATGCTCGATGCACTCGAGGCCGGCCGCGCCGACGCCGTGCTGGCCTGGCACGCAGACCGGTTGCATCGCTCGCCGGCCGAACTCGAGGGCTTCATCGACCTGTGCGACCGGCGGGGCGTTGTCGTCCGGACGGTGCAGGCCGGAGAAATCGACCTGTCGACGCCGTCTGGAAAGATGACCGCGCGCATCGTCGGTGCCGTCGCTCGGCACGAGATCGACCACGCAAGGCAGAGGATGGTCGCCGCGCACGCCCAGTCCGCGAAGAACGGCAGCGCCCACGGGCGCGTCCCCTTCGGCTACAAAGCGGTGCGCGTGGGGTCGAAGGTTGTCGACCGGGTCCCCGATGAGAAGCAGGCGCCTGTCGTCCGGGAGATCGCCCGACGCGTAATGGCCGGCGAATCGCTGTACTCGATCGCAGCCGACCTGACTGAACGCGGTATCCCGACCCCGGGGACCTCGCCCGCCTGGCGTGCGTCGATCATGAAGCAGATGATGGTTCGCCCGACCTATGCGGGCATGCGTTCGCATCACGGCACCGTGACGCCCGGCAGCTGGGAACCGCTGATCAGTCCCGAGGACCATGCCGTGATCGTGTCACTGCTCAACGACCCGAAGCGAAAGACACACCGTGGTGTCGCGCCGAAATACCTGTTGAGCGGGATCGCGAAGTGCGGTGTCTGCGGTGATCCGCTGTGGCGCCTGAAGTCCAATGGTCACAGCGCCTATGCCTGCGCGAAGAACCGTTGTGTCTCTCGTCGCGTGGAGCCTGTCGACACACTGATCGAGGCCGCGGTCATAAGTAAGTGTGAATCTATGTCTGGGATAGAAGATCTCGCTGACGACGGTGTGTTAGATGCAACACAGGAAGCGCGCAGACTGCGTACCCAGCTCGATTCCTTCGTCGACCGGGCCGCCGAGGGTGAACTGACCGCGTCGTCCCTCGCGCGTATCGAGGCGAAGCTGCTTCCCCAGATTCTGGCTGCTGAGCAGCGTGCGCAATCGGTTGTAAATCCGCTGGT
Source organism: Rhodococcus sp. MSC1_016 (assembly GCF_023667485.2). Classification (NCBI taxonomy): domain Bacteria; kingdom Bacillati; phylum Actinomycetota; class Actinomycetes; order Mycobacteriales; family Nocardiaceae; genus Rhodococcus; species Rhodococcus sp. MSC1_016. The sequence continues at coordinate 973,852 of NZ_JAMOZI020000001.1, read as the reverse complement.
GGCCGACCTCTTGGGCGCAAACGCGCAAGCACGCTGGAGCAAGATGCCCGTGGCGTCGAAACGGAGCGTAGTTCGCTCGTTGATGAACGTGACCATCAAGCCCGGCGGCCGCGGTAGAGTCTTTCGTCCCGAGTTTGTGCAGGTCGAGTGGCTGTAACTTACCTACCAGTAAGAGGTAACGGTGGGTCGGCGTAGCCGATACTCGCAATTGAACCGTAAACAAACGGTCAACAACCAGGCGTCAACGCGAACTTCCCCGGGGGGCGCCTCTGCTGCAAAGGGTAGAACGCCTCCTATGCCAAACTCCGTGATGACTGAATCAGCCCTGTCCACCCCGCCACGCGTCCGTCTCTCGCGGAACTCCGACCGCCGTGCTCTGGTGTTGGCGAGTTCCCTCGAGCCCGTGCCCGCCATTCTCAACGCAATGCGGAGTGTCGGCGTCGGGATCCACGAGTTGGCGGACGCCGTGGGCGAGACCGTTGCAGCCCTTCTGCGCTGGTTCGAGCGGCCGGGTTCAATGCCGCTCGAGGCCGTCGTCGCGATCGCCGAGTTCCTGGGCATCAGGCCGTCGGCACTGTTCTAGCCGCGGCCCTGCCGCTCCTCCGCCGCGGTCATCAGGCTGGTCACGCTCATGCCAACGGCCGCGGCGAGGAGGGCAATCTCCTCGACATCCATCGCCCGCTTCCCTTGCAGGATCTTCCCGACCGTCGATCGTGGGATGCCGGTCCGCTCGCTGACGTCTTCCTGGGTCAGCTCGAGCTGCTCGACCGCCTCGCGGAGCTCTTCTGCAACCGCGACGGTATAGCTACCTATTCGCCTAGGACTCTGTGCCATATGGAGCACACTACTCGCTCATAACCCTTGGTGCTCTATTTGGCGCACTGAGCCGCCTCCGCAAAACGTGACTTGCACCACTGTAATTCTGCTGTTGTCATTCTCCATATAGAGCAGTACTGTGCTCTATATGGAACAGCCGCAACCTCGGGCAGTGGCCGAAGTCGTCAAGGGCGCCCTTGACGAAGCTGGCCTCTCGTGCCGAGAAGTATCCCGCCGCACAGGAATTCCGCTCTCAACACTCGCCCAGCGAGTGAGCGGAAAACGACCTTTCAATCTCGACCAGTTCGCGCAGGTCGCGGAAGTGCTGGAGATGCGCCCCTCTGCTCTCTACAGCAAAGCGGAAGACGCACCGTGACCGTCAAATGGACCCCGGCGATGCAAGCCTGGCTCGACGAAACCATGAGCCGCGCAACCCCTCTCACCATCCTGCAAGAGGATTCAATCAAATCCGAATTCCGCAAGGTCAAGCTCGACCCCGAATCCCCCACCACACATAAGACAACCCCCAGCTGCGCGAACAACTGAGGGCCATCCCGATCCACTCCAACCACCCAGAAGGACGATCGTGATCAACCTTAAAGCACAACCGCGACTGACCGAGCACGACGTGCGGCAGATCGCACGCCAGGAAATCAAGCGCCACGCGTCAATGCAGGAAGTGGCCGTTTCGGAACCGACCACCGGAGGCCTTCGGGCCATGGTGGTCGACGGTTTCGAAGCCGCCTCGTTCGCAGTGAACATGGTCGCCGCTCTCGGCATCACCCTCGCGAAGTCGGTAGTCCGCTAGTCCCCCGGTGGCGGCAGGCAACAACGCGAATGTGGAGTTCCGTTGACCCGCACCAGATGTGCGATCCCGCCGCCACCGGCTTCCAACTCCCCCGCCGCGTGTTCCCTCAAGAAACGAGATTTGATATGCGTGAAACCGACCGTGAGTTCACCGAAGCCTCACGCGATGCGCTCCTCCTCGCCGTCCGGGAGCCGTCGACGATCCACTACATCCGAGACGACGAACTCCTCTCCGTCGCGCTCGAAGGCGAGCCCACCCCGATCTACGCCCTCACCCTCGCGGGCTTCGAGCGCGCATGCGATGACGCACTGGCGCTGTTCGACGCCCCCGCCGCAGCCGACGACGGGTATGCGCAGTTCGGTGGCGGCAATGATCCTGTTCGCGTGCCGTGGTGGAAGGCCATGGGATTCGTGTGCTGGTTCTGGTCCGGTACAGCGGCGCTCATCCTGACCGGCACCGGGTGGGCGTACGTGGCGGGCGCCGCCTGATGTCCTGGGATCTCGAAGGTAACCCGGTCGCTGACGGCTTCTGCCCCACGCACGCGTGGGCGCAGCTGCCGTGCGCCGAGTGCCCGACACCGCCCGCGCAGGACGTCGACGGCATGTACGCCACCTGCTCGGTGTGCACCGGCGAGTACATCGCCCTCGGCCAGACCGCGGCCGGACCCGGCACCTGCCCCAACTGCACCACCAGCTACGGCTTCGTTGGGGGTCTGCTGTGAGCACCAAACGCCATCGTTGTCCCGGGCACTGCGGCCGCGTTGTCCGGCACGGCCGGTTCGCCTGCGTCGAGTGCTGGGCCACCCTCCCGAAACACCTTCGCCTCCCGATCCTCTCGACCATGGGCAAACCCCCGTCGAAGTCGAGAACCGAAGCATGGGCGTCCGCAGCCGAATACCTGGGAAGTAGGAACCGATGACCGCTCCACTCGACGACGACGACCTCCGCGCACTGTCCACCATGCTCGGATCGCAGTACGCGATCCTCCGCATGCCCGGCGCCGGCGACTTCCCGTGGCACTCCGATGATGAGCTGGCAGCGGTTTGGCACACCGGATTCGGCATGGTCCGCGTTGCCGTCGATTCCTTCCTCGACCCAGAGACCGCGCTCGCCCTGGCCGCCGCCATCGCCGAGAAGGCCACCAACGCAATCGCCCTGAGGTCCGGCGACTGATGCCCGGCTCGCGGTGCAGGAAATGCAATCAGGAGATCGTGTGGGCGAAATCCATGACGCGTGACGCGTGGGTACCGCTCGACCCGTCGATGGACGCCGCCGGTTCCGTCCGCAAGCGCCGCGTCGATGACACCACGTACGCGCAGGTCCTCAGCGGCGACGAGCTCCACACCGCCGTCGCGAACGGTGAACTCCTGTGGGTCCTGCACCGCGACACCTGCAACGCATTCCGCCCAACCAACCCCATGCCCGCCCACGTCCGCGACGCCCTCCCCGCACGGCGCCGCACGTTCCGTTCATGAACGACGCGGCCCGCGCCGCCGACGAGTGGTGGCACACCCTCCCCGACGACCGCCGCGCCCAGATCCACCGGTGGGTCGACCCACCCATCACCAGCCCGCCGCCCGTCGCCGGGCAGTACGAACTCCCTATCCACGACAACGAACAAGGAGGTGACGACTGATGGCATCGATCCTCGTCGGAACCAACGACCTGCGCGCCGGACTGATCTCGGTCCTCGTCCACGCCTGCGTCGACCCCGAACTGCCCGGCCTGTGCCGGATCCGGCTCGACGTCGGCAAGGAGAACGTCACCGTCACCGCCACCGACCGCTTCACCGCCGGACTCGCCCTCGTCTCGGTGTTCTCCCACCTCGGGTACGACCTCGAAGAGACCGACATCCCGTGGGTCGAGATCATCGACCTCAGCGTCGACGACGCCCAGAAGATCCTCAGCATCTTCAAGGCAGGCAAGGACAAGGCCGACGAGCCCGAGTTCCTCCTTCGCATCGAGACCACCGACACCCACGTCACCGTCACCGACTCCTCCGGGATGATCGACGGCCGCGCACTGAAACTGCCGCGCCTCGCCGCCGACGACGCGTTCCCCGACCTGACCGACCTCTTCGCGAAGGTCCACCACGGCAAGCCATCCCTCCTCGAGGACATGGCAGTCGGTGGGAAACTCCTCGCCCGGTTCAAGGCCGCCGCCGCCTGCTACCGCGAGGCCCTCCTGATCGAAGCGACGACCAGCTCCCGCTCGCTCACCATCCGCTGCGGCGAAAGTTTCCTCGGTGTCCTCATGCCCGTGCACCTGGACGACGAGGCCCGCGACAAACAGAAGGCGTGGCGCGACGCCTGGACCGAACGCCTGCCCCTCCCCGCGTACGCCAACGACTCGGCCGAATCATGACCGCGCCCTCACTGTTCCCCGACTGCGTGCTCCCAGGCTGCGACCAGCCCGTTGCGAAGATCGGCGACACCTGCGACACCTGCCTGACAGCGTTCGGCGCGTTCCTCCGTCCCACCGAGGCCGCACTCACCGCCGACGAGATCGCCGAACGCGACCGCATCGTCGCCGCCACCTACGCAGCCAGGCGGACCCCATGACCATGTACGCCACACCCGAACGCGACGGCTCCGCAGTCACCGTGGTCCGCGCCTCCGGTGACCTCGTCTGCCTCAACTGCCCGTTGATCCCCGGCCGCGACAGCTACAGCCGATTCCGGGCCGCCGACATCCCCACGATGCTCGACCACCTCGACTTCCACCAGATCCTCGGCCAACACGTCCCGCCGGCCACCTTCCTCCGCCTGCGCACCGAGCACGCCGACAACTTCGAGAAAGGCCCCCGATGAATCCGCTCCGCACCCCACCGCATGCGCCCACCCGTGTCCGCGTAGCCCGCGAGCACCCGATCCCCGGCACAGACCGCACGTTCACCGAGTTCATCCCGTGCCACACGATGTACGGCGGGCACGACGGCGAAACCCACTGGTGGGCAATCCGCACCGTCACCGACGAATGGATCCGCCCGACCGACACCATCACCCACGACCCGATGCCGAGCGACTACGCACTCAGTCGCTACACCGCATCGGCGGTGACCGCATGAAGAACGCCGTCCGCACAGTCCGCAACGGGCTCATCTGGGGCCTAGCCGGATGGGTCGCATTCATCGCGTTCCTCGTGTGGGTGATGCCGACATGAGCACCGAACCAATCGACCTCGACGCCGCCCAGACCCTCGCCGACGCAGCAACGCCCGGGCCGTGGACTGCCATCACCTCAGGCATAGCCAACGGAGACCACTGGTACATCTGCGACGGAGGCGAGTCAATCGCCATGATCTCCGCGAACGACGGCATCAACGAAGACCAGCGGGAACCTGACGCCGAGTTCATCGCCCAGGCGCGCACCCTCGTCCCCGCGCTGATCGACGCGTGCCGAACGCTGCTCGACGCAGCCTCGGCGGGAATCGCCGCCGAGTCGAAGCTGATGACGATCCGCCAGCTCGCCATGGCACCTCGGTACATCGGCCGCGGCTGGGGCGGAGGTCCGCTCAACGAGCAGAACTATGTCGTAACCGCCACCGAGGTGCTCAACATCATCGAAGGCGGTCAGTGATGATCACAGTGCTCCGCTGCCGTGGCATCGGCGAGGCCCGACACGACAACATGCTGTCGCAGGTCACCCGACATCTAGACCCAGCACGTTTCCGGGCCCGCGAGGTCCCATGGGAAGCCACCTACGGCCCGATCGGCGGCGGCCCCGGCGGCGTCAGCTACGGCCGTGCCCTCGCCAATGGTCGGAAGCTGCTGATCGACACGATCCGCGCTGACCCGTACCCCGTCGTGCTGCTCGGCTACTCCGGTGGTGCTGCATTGGCCGGCAACGTCGCCGCCGAGATCGCTCTCGGGAACTGGAAGGAACTCGACGTCCGCGGCGTCGGCCTGGTCTCCGACCCCCTGACCCCGAAGGTGGTCAACCGTGAGGGCTGGGGCATCGCAGGCAGCCGATGGATTGGCTCAGCCTTCCCCGTCTGGCACATGTCCGATCCTGCCGATGTGATCGCTCGGTGCCCGGCCGACTCGCCGTTGCGGACGATCGCCGATCAGTCCGCGGCCTTCGCGCTCGGCGACCTGCGGTCTTGGGGCTGGGATCTGATCGACCGGTTACGACAGAACCGCTGGCAGGCAACGATCGCGGACTGGCGCAACACCCGCGAGGTGTGGCGGACATACGGGAAGGCGATCGACGACGCCCGTGGCTACCTCACCGGTGACCACACGAGCTACGACACCCGCCTGCACCCCGGCAGCACGCGCACCTACTGCGAGTGGCTCGCCGACCGAATCAACGAAGTCAGGGAGTGACCATGGCCGACACGTACTGGAACGGCGAGCCCGCACACGCTACTCGCGGCACGGCGGTCGTCGCTGACGCGCCCGAGTTTCCGCAGTACTGGGCACGGACCGAGGGCATTATCGGGCAACGCATCCCCGTCGTCCTGGTGTCGTATGGCGACTGGGAGTACATCCTCGACAACCGTCGAGGGCAGGCCTGGGACAAAGTCACACGTGGCAACGGCTCTCCGCGCTACGGCCACGCAGACGTGGGGATCGAGCCGAACTCATTTGTAATGGAGGGGCTGTCATGAGCCTCGGCATCGAACGAGCCCGCGAGCAGAAGGGCCGCGGCAGCCACACTGAGCAGTGCGACCGTGGCATCGCGATGGCCGTGCGCGAGATCGACGAGCTGCGCACCGAGAACAAGTCGCTCCATGCACAGCTCGAGCAGATACAGCACGGCTGGTCGTCACCGATCGCCCGCTCGTCCCGATGGGCCGAAGAGCCGATCCCGTACCCGCGTCGGACGAACGACCTCTATGCGATTCAGTGCGACTACTTCCGTGCCATCGAGTGCTCAAGCACTGGGCCTACACCGGAGGAGCGCGCCGATAAGTACGAGGCGGTCTTTCATGCGGCGATGCAGCTGGTCTACGAGGTGACGCATCTTCGCGCTGACATGACGGCCGCGAACAAGGTGATCGCAGAGCGGGACGCCGAGAACACGAAGCTGCTCGCCGTCGTCGACCAGTACAGGCAGGAGCGGGACGAGGAGCGGGAGAAGGTCGCATCTCTGACCAAGGAGCTGCTCGGCTACCGCGACGAAAAGTCTTTCGACGAGGAGTGGAACCGTCGCGTCGCCGTCAGCAACGTCCGGTGCTTGTACTGCGACCTCAGGTACGGCGAGCGCGAGCAGTACGGGTGCGTCGACAGCAGTGTGCCACATGCCTACTCGGACGACGAGCTGCGCGCCGCAAGAGAAGGCGGTGAGTGATGCCGCAACGTATCCAGCGGAAGCGCACGAAGGGCTGGCGGATGCCCGAAGGGGCTGTGTACGTCGGCCGCCCGACCAAGTGGGGGAATCCATATCGACCCGGTGGGCTCACATTCCTCAGTGGAAAGAAGGTCGGCCAGAAGGCTGACGCCGGCGACGTGACTCGGATGTTTCGCAACGCCATCGAGAAGGGGCGAGACAACGGCGCCCTACTCCAGATGATCCGGGACGAACTAGGAGGCCGAGACCTCGCGTGCTGGTGCCCGCTCGACCAGCCGTGCCACGCCGACGTCTTACTCGAGATCGCGAACGGAGAAGCATGACCACCCTCACCGAAGCCCAGCGCCTGCTCCTCGGCGAGCTGGAGTCGTGGCAGATCCTCGCCCTGGCCGACGCGCCGGAGTACTGGTGCAAGCACATCCGCGACGGGCAGGGCGGCGGCACCGCGCGTAACGAGGAGTGGCGCGCGGTTGGCGTGTACCGCCAGACGTACTCGTGGGGTCTCGCTATGACGACGTCCGGTGACTACATGCACGAGCGGAAGCGGGACGACCCGGCGCACGCCGCCGCGATCACGTGGCGGGAGATCACGCGGTGGGTCGAGCATCTGCCGCCCGAGCTGCGCGCTGAAGCACGGCGTCAGCGGAAGGGTGACGACGACGCGGTTCGTGCCGTCGTCGACCAGCTCCTGGCGCACAGCGAGGCCGAGCAGGGGGCGCTGTGGTGATGCCGCAAGAGCAGGACGAACCGATTCCGTGGGGTAGTTGCTTGTACCGCAATCCCGCCGTTAGGCAGACGACGACGGTCGTATTCAGCGCCGCAGAGGTGTGGGCGATGGATCAGGGATTGCGTCGGGCGCTGCTCGGCGCGCGTGAGCCCGTTTGGGTGCAGGGCGAGAAGCCGCTGACACCGCAGGAGCGTGCGCTACCCCGTCCGAGCACCACGCCACCGATGTGGGCTCAGCAACCGCAGCGGTCGAAGCGCGATCGACGATCCACGAGGAGGGTCAAGTGACCAAGAGCAACGAAGTGAAGAAGGCCCAGATCGACCAGTTCGAGGCCGACTTCCCGCCCGTCCGCGAGTGGGAGGAGCCTGCAACGGGCGGTAAGCCCGAGTACGCCCTCGAAACCGACTGCGTGAAGCGCGTCATCACCGGGAAGCTCGCTGAGGACATCCGGGCGAAGCTGGGCGCGGATCCGGCAGCAGAGGTCACCGTCACCGAGCGGAACCATCACGGGCACTACTCGACACTCACCCGCGACGACGACTTCGACTGCCTCATCGAATGTTCCGGCGTCTCGAAAGAGCTGTACAGCCACTGGGCGGAGTGGAACAGCCTGCCGACGATCATCGAGTGGCTGACCGAGCCTGAACGCGCCCCGGTGATCCCCACCGAGCCTGTCGAGGTGCCCGAGGCGTACCTGTGGCCGAAGCGGCAGGCAGATCTGAGCGAGGCCTTTCTCGCAGCGCTCCAGGGCTTGCCCGTCGAGGACGGGAAGGACCAAGTATGACCAGCCGTGCCCCTCCGGCCTTCCATGCCCCAGGCCCATCGATTCCACCGTGAGGACGTAACGAATGATGCTCTCCGCTCTCAACTTCCGCGACCGTCAGGTAGGTGGCTGACGTGCCGTGGGTGCGGTGGGGCGACACGTCCGCGAACCATCCGATCGTCCTCTCAGTCCTCGAGCACGAAGAGTGCGACGACCGACTCGTCAACGAAGTCCACGGCTTCATCAGCCGATGCTCAGCGCAGGCAGGCGCACACACAACCGACTACGTCGTTACCCGCGGTACAGCGGTTCTGATGGCTGGTCCGTCCCGTGTGAACGTCATGATCGCCGTCGCCATCTTCGCGGGCTACATGTCCGAAATTGAGGTCGACGGCCGCACCGCGTACAAGCTCATCGACGATGACCACGACTTCCTGCACCTTCGGCTGAAGGAAGAGATCGACTGGGAGAAGCAGCGCAAGTCCGACAACTCCAATCCCGCCCTGATCGTCCCCGTACGCCTCCGCGACGGTGACGCATGCCGGTGGTGCGGAAAAGTCGTCGACTGGTCCGCCAAGACAGGCGGACGCGCAGGGACATACGACCACCTCGTCCCCGGCCAGGGCGCGACGATCGACACCTACGTCGTGTGCTGCCGCAGCTGCAACGCCTCGAAGGGTAAGGGCGCACACCCCGAGAAGCACCCCACGCTCCTCGGTGTGCCCGTGCATCCGTACTTCTCCCGCCACTCGATCGACTGGCTCACCGAGAACAACTGGCGCAAGGACCAAGGTCTGCCAGTCCCGCCACGTCCCCGCAAGGTCGTAGCCCCCGGAACACCGGCCCCCGGCACCCAGCCGCCGGCCACCACGAAGACGCCCGGCCAGAGCCCCGCCACGGCGGCGAGTTCGGCCACCACAGGAGAGCGACCCGACAACCAGTCGGGGCACGCGGGCACACCCGATCAGACCAGCACCACGCACGGCTCTGACACTCCTGCACAGCGAACCGACACCATGTCGGCGACCGCGGCATCTTCCGAGCGACCCGACCACGTGTCGGCGACCGCCACCACTACCGGGGCAGACCAGCACGAACACCAGTCCTGGCAGGACCCTGACAAGACGCCGCAAGATCCGATAAGAGCGCAGACTGCAAATCCTGTCGGAACCGGTCGGGGCGGGTCGGGGCGGGACGGGTCGGGACGGGACGGGAGCCCAGCTCTACCCCCACCCTCTGATAGCCGATCTGCAAACCCTCGGAAGTCCTCACGTGGTCGCAGACGTCGTAAACCACGCTCCTCTCAGAACCTGACCCGCGGGAGAACCAATGACTGACCTCACCCCCGCAGAGATCCACCAACTCGATTCCCGGGCACTCGAACTGGTCGGCATCGTCCACGGCGGCGGCGGCCCCGCTGAGGTAGCAACCCTCGTCCGAGGACTCACCCCACAGCAGCTCACCGGCATAGCGATCTCCTGCGCCGCCATGGTCGACCCGGACAAGCAGATCGGCCAGCTCCTCGAATGGATGAACCGCGACGACCCGTCCGAGGGCTGGACGTCCGACGAGCTGAAGGACGCCCACACCAAGTACGGCCGCGGGGTCCGCACCCCATCCGTCGTGAACGGCGAGCGGATCTATCAACGCCTGCGCAAGCGCAACAACCGGACGAGGGAAGGCAGCACCCGCGCATGAAGAAGACCACCGTCCACTCCGTCGTCCAGGACCTCGCCTACCTCGAAGAGGCGTGGCCGGCCATCGTGAACCTGAAGATCCCCGGCACGGCCCGATCATGGGTCGAGACACCCCGTCGTCGTGGTGTCCTCTCGGCCGCCGACCGGGAACGCCTCGGCAAGAAGGGCGTGCCCCGTCAGTCACCGGTTGACGTCGGCGTGCTCGACCTCCTCGCCCTGATCGCATCTCGGTCCGAGGACATCTGCCGCACCGTCGTCGAGGTAGCCGGACTCGGGCAGGCCGCACTCTCGGGGGAGCAGGCCCAGTGCAAGCCATGGGCGTGGCTCGACGCGACCGCCGTGACCGTGGCCATCGAATGGCACACCGCCCGATTCCTCCCCACCGCATCCGCCGCCAAGTGCCCCGTTCCGTGGTTGCTCGTCGCCCGGCTCTGGCTGTCTGCGGCACAGGAGTTCGACGACCGCACCGTGCCATGGGTCGCGGCAGAGATAGCCGGCCTCGTCGGGGCGGCGGCCCGACTGCTCGGCGATGTGCGTGACGGCCAGGTCATGAACGGCATCTGCCCGTGGTGCGACGGACGAACCATCGGCGCCATCCTCGGCGGCGAACGCACGATGCAGATCGTCTACCCGGACCTCGACGACGAGTCCGACGAACCGGTGATCGTCTGCACGGGGGAGTACTGCGTACCACCGTCCTCGGCGTGCGGGATGCGCAAGGACGGGATGCCTGCCTGGCCCCGTCGTGAATGGGACTGGCTGTCGACCATGCTGCGCACACCAGGCGCCCAACTCGAAGAAAAGGCGAGCGTGTGATGGACACCGATACCAGCGTGTGGAGCCTTCACACCATCGAGTGCCAGGTATGCCGGTATCAACAGCGACAGGAGATGATCCGGCAGATCTTGGAGGCGACTCAGGAGCACCCGTGGTCGTTCACCATGTGGATACCCCGTATCCCGTTTGCCTGGCCGACGACACAGAAAGCGATCTGCGCATGACTACATGGCAGTGGATAACGTTCCCACCGAACGCCCTCACGGCAATCACAGCAGTTGGGCTCGCCTGCCTGACGGTCGCGGTCGTTCGAGACGAGGTGCGCTACTGGAGACGGCCGCGCACAGTAGACCGAGACACCGACAAGGAGACACGCCCATGATCCTGAGCCAGCTTGCTATGTGAGTTATCCACAGGCACAATGTCCCCAGTCGATCTCCCATGCCCAGGTTCGGGTGTGGGAGATCTTTCGTTGGAGGCGACGGCCATGCCCCTCCGCTCATTCGGCCCACCTGCTTGCCAGCCTCTGGCGCATGTGGTTCACCTGAGGAGGTACCGATGGGGACGAGCGCAGGCCGCAGCGGGCACCGATGGCGGACCATCCGCAACAACCTGAAGATGCAACGCAACCCGTGTTGGATCTGTAAGCAGCCGATCGACTATGACGCCCCTGCGAACCACCCGGAAGCGTTCGAGCCCGATCACTACTACCCGGTGAGCACGCACCCTCACCTGGCGAACGACCCGGGAAACCTCAGGGCTTCGCACAGCGAATGCAACCGCAAGCGGGGCAACCAACCTGCCCAAGAGGACGCCTGGGTGCAGGCCGAGGAGTGGTGAGAACGGGGTCTCAGGGCCCTGGCTGGCCGTGTGCGCCGTCCCGGTATAAACGCAGGTCAGAGGCCAGAAATCATCGACCCCCCCACCCTGCGGACCCTCCGCCGGTTCTGTCCAATATCGCGCGGAGAAGCCGAGCGATACATGTACAAAGAGGTGGTCATGACCCATGGCTGACGTCCACAATCGGACCCGTTACCTGGCCGGATGCCGCTGCGAGACCTGCAAGCTCGCGCAGAGCACCTACACCCGCGCCCGCCGGCAAGCTAAGAAGTCCGGGGTGGCCCAGCCCCGTGAGAACGTGGCACCGTCCCCGACCACCCCGACCCCCGCGGCACCCGGCCCGAGCGCACCGACCGACGAAGAATCGGTAGTGGCCGGCGTCCGGGAGGAGATCGCCGGATTCGTCGGCGCCGAGGATCACCCCGGACTGATCGCCACAGCGCTCGCACTGGCCCGCATCCTCGACACCCCGTCCGCGATCGCGCAGCACGCCGCCGCGGCCGGTCGGCTGATGGATCTGATGATCACGCTCGGCAAAAGCGGGAAGAAGAAACCCACGAAACTCGGCGAGCTTCGAAGGCTGGAGGGCGGTAAGTCGGCGTGAGAAAGTCAGCATTGCGCGGGTACACGACGCCCAGGATCTTCACCCCTCCGTTGCGCGAGCTGACGCCCAAGACCTCTCACGGATTCGCGTGCATCCGATTCGCCGAGGAGGTCCTCGGCCTGACCCTGCTGCCGTGGCAGAAGTGGCTACTGATCCATGCCCTCGAGCTGCGCGAGGACGGGCTCTACCGATTCCGTACCGTCATCGTCCTGGTCGCTCGACAGAACGGCAAGACGCTGGTCATGCTTGTCCTCGCGTTGTGGCACATCTACGTTCGCGGGTCGCGGACCGTGATTGGCACCGCGCAGGACCTGACCAACGCTGAGAAGGCGTGGGCTGAGGCCGTCGAGATGGCCGAGGCGGTTCCGGAACTCGCGGAGGAGATCGCTCAGGTCATCAAGCAGGCAGGCAAACAATCCCTGCGGCTCGAGTCCAACGAGCAGTATCGAGTGGCCGCTGCATCACGCCGCGGCGCCCGCGGCTTCTCCGGTGACCTGGTCCTGCTCGACGAGCTGCGTGAGCATCAGTCCTGGGACGCGTGGGGCGCGTCGACGAAGACGACGCTCGCCCGACCCGAGGCGCAGGTGTGGTGCTTCTCGAACGCTGGCGACGCGCTGTCGATCGTGCTGCGCTACCTGCGCGCCACCGCACACCAGGCGCTCGGCTGGCCGGATGGCAACGACGACGAGGCCGCGCTCGGCATGGTCGACGACCTCACCGAGGAGGACCTCCAGGACGGCGACTCGCTCGGCATCTTCGAGTGGTCCGCCCCGCCGAGCTCCCCACGCAACGACCGTGCGGGATGGGCGCAGGCGAACCCGTCGATGAACTACACCGAACTCGTCGAGAACGTCATCACCGAACGGGCCATCGCCGCGGCCATGCGCACCGACCCACTGTCGGTGTTCCTCGTCGAGGTGTTGTGCCGCTGGATCTCGACGGCGGACGGCGGCCCGTTCCCCGAGGGGAAGTGGGAGGCGACGCAGGACAACGAGGCGCGCCGCGCCCTGTGGGCTCGCCGAGTGCTCGCCGTCGACGTGTCGTGGGATCGCTCGATGGCGTACATCGCCCGAGCGGGCGTGAACACAGACGAGGTCCCGGTGGTCGATATCGCCGCCGCCCGCTCCGGTACGGACTGGGTGGTGCCGTGGCTGGTCGAGCACCGCGCCCGCTACGACGCGGTCACGCTGCAGGCCAAGGGTGCCCCGGTCTCGTCGCTTCTCGAATCGATCCGCAACGCGAAGCTCCCGGACGGGTCGGACGCCAACCTGCCGCTCGTCGAGTGGTCGGGCCCCGATCTCAGCCGCGCGACCGGCATCGCCTTCGACGCGGTCGACAAGGAGAAGGTCAAGCACCTCGCGCATCCAGGCTTGGACATGGCCGCGTCGACGGCACGAGCGAAGCCGATGGGCGACTCCTGGGTGATCGACCGCAAGAACTCACCCGCCGATGCGGCCCCGCTGATCGCGTTCTTCGGGGTCTTGTGGCTGCTCGGTCAGGGGCTGGATATCCGACCGGACCAGACGCCCACACAAGAAGACGCGCTCGATCCGTCCGCAATGGACGAACTCATAACCGCCGGATTCTAAGGAGGTGGCCTCCATGGCTGCGAAGGCCACGACCGCACCGATATCCGAAATCGGCTATGTCACCGAGTCGACGAACTTCTGGACCCCGGATCTCGAGACCACACCCGAACTGATGTGGCCGCTCTCGCTCGAGGTCTTCGATCGGATGGCCCGGCAGGACAGCCAGGTTCGCTCGATCCTGCAGGCGATCACACTGCCGGTGCGGCGCACGACGTGGCGGCTCGACCCGAACGGTGCGAGCCCGGAGGTAACCCAACTCGTCGCCGAGGACCTCCGGCTCCCGGTAGTCGGCGGAACTGACGGCCAGCCGAAGGGACGATCGCGGGGCCGGTTCTCGTTCCCCGAGCACCTCCGACTCGCGCTGCTCTACACGAAGTTCGGGAACATGTTCTTCGAGCAGAACTACCGGATCGACGAGCAGGGCCGAGCGCGTCTGCGCAAGCTCGCGCCCCGCATGCCCCGCACGATCTCGGAGATCACGGTCGCCCGCGACGGTGGTCTCGAGTCCATCCAGCAAGCCGGGGTCGACAAGCCGATCCCCGTCTCGCAGCTCGTCGCCTACGTGCTCGACGCCGATCCCGGTGACTGGCGCGGGAACTCGGTGCTACGCACGGCCTACAAGAACTGGCTGATCAAAGATCGCCTACTTCGCGTGCAGGCACAGACGATCGAGCGAAACGGGATGGGCGTCCCGGTCTACGAAGCGGGAGAGAAGGACGACCAGCCGCAGCTCGAAGCGGGTCAGAAGATCGCCACGTCCTACAAGGCCGGCGCCGCATCCGGTGCCGCGCTGCCGTACGGGGCGAAGCTGCGACTGCTCGGCGTCGAGGGCAACCTTCCCGACGCGCTGCCGGCCATCAACTACCACGACGACCAGATCGCGAAGGCGGTGCTCGCGCACTTCCTGAACCTCGGCAAGCAGACGGGGTCATGGGCCCTCGGCACGACGTTCGCCGATTTCTTCATCTTCTCGCTGCAGACCCTCGCCGATCAGGTGTGCGACACGTTCAACCAGCACGTCGTCGAGGACCTGGTCGACATCAACTTCGGCGAGGACGAACCGGCCCCACTGGTCGTGTTCGACGAGATCGGATCTCAGTACGCCGCAGTCGCCGACGCACTGAAAATGCTCGTCGACGCCGGACTGCTCGACCCGGACGAAGCCGTCAAGGCGGCCGTGCGTCAGGCGTACAGCCTGCCCGCGAAACCCGCCTCACCCGAAGGAGATACCGCGTGAACCGAAACGATCGGCGGCGGGTCCGCGCGGCGGCCAACAACCGCCGCGACTGGTACCGCATCCAGAACGCCGCCAACGAGGATGAAGGTCCCGCCGAGATCCTGATCTACGACGAGATCGGTTACAGCTGGTGGGGCGGGATCAGTGCCCAGGACTTCGCCAAGGATCTCAACGCCATCGAGTCCGACGAGATCACCGTGCGGCTCAACTCGCCCGGCGGCGACGTGTTCGACGGCATCGCCATCCTGAACGCGCTCCGCGCTCACAAGGCGCGCATCACCGTCTATGTCGACGGACTGGCCGCCAGCGCCGCCAGCTTCATCGCCATGGCGGGCGACGAGGTCGTGATGCGCCGCAACAGCGAACTGATGATTCACGACGCGTGGGGATTCTGCCAGGGCAAC
Organism: Rhodococcus sp. MSC1_016; assembly: GCF_023667485.2. Taxonomy (NCBI): domain Bacteria; kingdom Bacillati; phylum Actinomycetota; class Actinomycetes; order Mycobacteriales; family Nocardiaceae; genus Rhodococcus; species Rhodococcus sp. MSC1_016. The sequence goes on along the minus strand of NZ_JAMOZI020000001.1, from coordinate 958,298 downwards.
GCCGAGGACATGCACAAGATGGCGGCCGACCTCGACCGCGTCAGCGACAACATCGCCTCGATCTACTCCGACCGATCCGGCGGCACTGTCGAGGACTGGCGCAACGTCATGCGCCAAGAGGTCTGGTACTCGGACCAGGAGGCTGTCGACGCTGGCCTCGCGGACCGGGTCGACGGCAAGGTGGCCGAGGACGACGACGCGGTTGACGCGAAGGCGGCGTTCGACCTGTCGATCTTCAACTACGCCGGCCGACGAGCGGCCCCGCCACCGCCGATCGATTCCCGAAATCTTCGGCACGCCAATCGCGCCGAATCCCGCCCCGGTTCCACGCCGCGGGCATCCACCATCCCGGCCGCAACCCCGGCAGGGTCTACACAAGAAGGAGGCTCACCAGTGGCACTCACGCTGACTGACGAGCAGGAAACCTCCATCCGCGAGGCCCTCGGGCTTGCCGAGGATGTCGATGCCGACGCCATCGTGACGGCGATCGAGGATCTGGCCACCGCGCCCCCCGAGACCGACGCGTCCGCGTCCGCGTCCGGGACGGCCAACGCCAGCCGCACCGCTGCCCTTCCCGACGGCGTTGTCGCCGTCGATGCCGATCAGCTCGCGGCCCTCCAGGCGCAGGCTGCTCGCGGCGTAGCAGCGGCCGAACGGCAGGACCTCGAGGACCGGGAGCGGATCGTCAACGAGGCCGTGCGCGCCGGGAAGATCCCGCCCGCCCGGAAGAACCACTGGCTCAAGCAGCTCGAAGCCGACGCTGGTGCGGCCGACACGCTGAACTCGCTCGCTCCCGGTCTCGTTCCCGTGGGCGAACCCATCGGACACGGTAGCGACGCGTCCGAGTCCGACATGTCCGATGACGAGCTCGATGCCTTCGCGGCGCAGCTCGGCGTTTCGAAGGGGGCCCTCCGTGGCTGATTACCTGCCCAAGTTCACTGGCGGACAGAGCCAGCCGACTCGCACCGCTGGCGCCGGTGGCGTCACCGGGGGCCTGATGGTCACAGCTGCTGGCGTGACCGCTGGCGCCGGTGCTCTCGACTGGATCGGCATCGCGTCGCAGGACGCAGCGGTCGGTCAGCTGTTCGTCGCCTACAGCGGGGCCGTGCAGTACCCCACCGCTGCAGGTGCAATCGCCCAGGGCGCGCGTGTGAAGTGCGCGGCCAATGGCCAGGTTACGACTTGGGTCTCCGGCACCGACGTGCCTGACGCGCTGGTCGGCACCGCGCTGGAAGCAGCCTCCGGCGCTGGCGTCCAGTTCCCCGTCAAGTTCGCACGCTGAGAAAGGAATTGGCCTGATGCCTACCACGTACCCTGATCAGGGGCCCACCGTCAACGGTCAGAAGATCACCGTTGACCGACTGATGAACAACCCGGTGCTGATCTACCGCACCCTCCGCACGCTCATCGACCAGCGCCTCGTCGGTGACAAGATCCTCTCGGGCAAGGTCGATCTGACCGGCTCGGGCTCGGCGATCTTCGAGACCGGCGAGTCGATCTACTCCGATCGTGCCGCTGAGCGCGTCGGCGACATGGGCGAGTACCCGACCACCACCGACTCGGCAGGTCCCGTGTCGCAGGTCAAGGCCGAGAAGTGGGCGCTCGCGACCGAGTTCCCCGACGCTCTCGTCGCCCGCAACCGCATGGACCTGGCGTCGCGCAAGCTGATCAAGCTCGCGAACCGCCTGACCAAGCAGTTCGACGAGGTCGTTCTGTCTGCCGTGGCGTCCGCCGTCACACAGACGCAGGCCGCCGAGGCTGCCTGGAACACCGCCGGAGCGAACCCGTTCCTCGATGCGCTGCTCTCGGGCGCGAAGATCGACGAGCTGAACGAGGGCTACGAGGTCGACACGATCATCGCTCGCCCGACGCAGTTCGCCCGCATCCTCGGTGCTGCGAAGATCCTCGATCACCTGCCGCGAGAGGGTGCCGACGCGCCCGTGCTGACCGGCCGTCTGATCTCGATCGCCGGATTCACCATCATCAAGACCACGAACCTGCCGCCGTCCACGGACGTGATGGTTCTCGACTCGACCCAGCTCGGGTCGATCGCGTTCGAGGATCAGGGTGGCGGATACACCGGCGGTGCCGATGGTGTGCAGACCAAGCGCTTCCGCAAGGAAGAGGCGGACGGCTGGCGCATCCAGGCCCGCAAGGTCGGCGTGCCGATGGTCCAGGAGCCCAACGCGGCTCTGAAGGTGACGGGGGTCTGATCATGGCGAAGCAGTACTACGGCAAGGCCGCTCTGACCATCGTGCGTCAGAAGAGCAACGGCTCGCGCGTCTACGTCTACGCGGGCCAGCCGGTCGGTGACGACGTCGACGCCAAGGAGATCGAGCGCCTCGAAGCCGAGGGCTTCATCGAGGGCGTCACCGTCGCGGCCCCGGTGGTCGTGTCGACGACGGACGCTTCCGGTTCGGACTCCGATGGGGCGCAGTCCAACCCCACCGCCGCGCCCGGCCCGAACGCCAAGAAGGCCGACTGGGTCGAGTACGCCGTCTCGAAGGGCTACGACCGGGCAGAGGCAGAGAAGGCAACTCAGGCCGATCTGATCAAGGCGCTCGGCTGACGAGGAGGGGGCGGCATGGCATTCGCGACAACTATTGAGCTGACGTTGAACTGGCGCCCCCTACGCTCGGAGGAGACCCGGTGGGCGCAGGCACTGCTCGACGCCGCCGGTAGGTGGATCCGCCGGCAGCGGCCCGACATCGCCGCCGACGATCCGGACGCGAAACTCGTCTCGATCGCGGTCGTCCGAAGCGCCTTGATCCCGGGGCCACACACCGGGTACTCCTCGTACTCGAGCACGCTCGGGCCGCGCGCGAAGTCGGGCACCCTCACCAATCCGAACGCGGCGCTGGTGTGGGAGGACTGGATGAAGGAACTCCTGGGGATCTCCACGCAACCAACGGCCACGGGGTATTTCGGGAACGGGGTCAGCTGTGAGCGATGGTGAAACCGTACGGATCCGCCCCGGCAGGAAACTCGACGCCGATCAGAACCCCGTCGCTACGACGGGCTCGGAGTTCGACATCGAGGACTGCGTGATCGAGCCGATCGGCAGCGAAGAGTCGAAGGGATACGGGCGCAGCGGAACCGTCACACGGATTCGTATCTACACGCCCGGCCCGGTCGCCCGGCCGATCCTCGCAACCGACGTGGTCGAAGCGCGGGGAAAGGCCTGGACGATCGAGGGATTCCCCGACGACTGGGCGGACGAGGACGCCGATCTGTCCGGCCCGGTGATCACGGCCGCGAGGGGGATCGGATGAGCCGCCCGAACGTCCGACTCAATCGCGCCGGAGTCGGCCGACTCCTCAAGTCGGAGGGGTACGCCGCGGCGATCAACGGTCTCGCTCATGAGATCGCGGACGCCGCGGGCGATGACGCGCAGGTCGCGGAGTACACCACCGACCGCAAGGCCGCGTCAGTGTCGGTGCCCGCGTATCAGCAGGCCAGCGACGGCAACCTCACTCGGGCTGCCGCCGCTGTCGGACTAGAGGTGAGGAACCGGTGAAGGCGCTCCGCATGCCGGCCGACCCGGCCGGACGCGTCAAGGCGTACCTACTCGTCACGCTTCCGACGTTGATCGGCGAAGTACACACGGTGTCGGTAGGTGGCCCCGGCGAAGATTGGGACGTTGACACCAGCCCTCCGCACGTCGGCATCTTCAACGACGGCGGACCCAGTAGGTGGCCCGTCGCCACGCGTCCGCTGCTCCGGGTGACGGCGTGGTCGGACGGTCGCACCAGATCATGGGACCTCGCTGGCCTGTGCATGGGCGTCCTGCTCGCCCACAGGATTCCGGGTATCGCCAACGTGCGTGAGCCGTCGTCGATCCTCGACGACCGGGACCCCAAGAACGACGGGTTGATGGCCTCGTTCACGGTTCGGACCACCGTCCGCACCCTCTCTGTCTAGCTGCCACTCGGTGGCCCAATGCCCTTGAAAGGGGTGCTTTGCCATGCCAAACGAAATCAATCCCGATGCCTCCCGGATTTGGGACGGGGCCGAGACCTACGTAATCCCCCGCAGCGCCGTCGTCGGCGGGGACATCTCGGCCTACATTCCCGCGAACGTCGACGAGGAACTCGATCCGCTGTGGGAGTTCGTCGGACTCCTCGACGCATCCGCCGGAATCCCGGTCAACCCCGAGATCGAGATCACCCACTACGACGGGTTCGGACACCCCCGGTACCGCAGCAAGGCGCGCAAGGGCGCGATCTCCACCGGCTTCACTGCCCTGGAGGACAACTCGGTCACACGCAAGTTCGTGCTGCCCGGTTCCTCGCCCAACAAGATCGGCGCCCCGAAGGGTGTGTACTTCTACGTCGCGTACGTCCTGCGCGACGAGGACATCGTCACCGACATTCGGATCACCCTGCGGCCCGCACTGTTCGAGCTGACCGGCCACAGTGGCGCGGTCGAGGGTGAGCAGGAGTCCTACGAGATCGCCTGCCACCACGCGAACGACGCGAACGGTGACGTATTCCAGCGGGTGGAGACCTCCTCGGTCGAGCCCACGGTGAAGACGTTCACCCTCCCGGCCGGTACGACGGGCGGCACCTGGACGGTCGCGGTCGACACGAAGGCGACCGGGCCGCTGGCAAGTTCAATCACGCGGGCACAGTTCGAGTCCGCACTCGAGGCGCTGTCGACTGTTGGCGAGGGCAACGTCACCGTCACCGGTACAGGTGGTCTCACCGGTTACACCGCCACGATCTACGTGCCGGTCACGACGGTCACCGCGACGGGTACCAGCCTTACCCCGTCCGGCACGGTCGCCGTCTCCTGATACCCCGGCCGCCTGGTGGAGTGCAGCCCGCCAGGCGGCCGGTTCTACCTTCTGCTGCACCAGCTGCACATAGGAGCGTCATGCCCCGCACACCGACCGATCAGGAGATGCAGGCGGTCGCCGAACGGCTCGGCATCGTCGAGCCAGGACAGCCCCTGCCCCCGCGTCTTCGAGCCAAGGTCGCGAAGACGATCCAGGCGGCCGAGAAGATCGAGGCGACCGAGCAGGCGGAAGCAGCCGCGTCGTCCGGCTTCGTGACGCCCGTCGTCACCATCCACGCCGAGCTGATCACGGCCGGCCTTCCCGAAACCGCCGCGGCCCGAGTGGTCGCGGCCATCGCGCCCGCAATCTGGCGCACAAGTCAAGGAGCTGCACATGCCCGCCAATGACGACTTCGACGCGTTCGAGAACGACGACGAGTTCAGCGCAGAGGAACTCCGCGCCGCCGCCGCCGCACTCCGCGAAGGACGGAACCCCGACCCCGATCCCGACGACGAGGACTTCGACCCCGAGGACCTCGTCGACGTCGACCAGGGCGAGGACGAACCGGACGAGGCGGACGAGGCGGACGAAACTCGCAGCGCCGCGGCCGCCGTCGTCCGCGCGAACCGCCCGAACCGCAAGCAGCGCCGGGCAGCCGGGACAATCCCGAGCCACGCACCCAAACCGCAGGACCACAAGCCGAAGAAGTCGCCCGCCCAGGCCGAGGCGGAAGACTCCGATCTACTCCTCACCCTGTTCGGTAAGGAGCTGCGCATCGACCGCAGCGCCGTGCTCAACAACTGGGATTGGCAGCTCGGCGCGATCGAGAAGAACCCACTGCAAATGGTCAAGGGCTTGCTCGGCCAGAAGCAGTTCAACTGGTTCTGCATGCGCTCGCAGGCCGAGGGCATGCAGCCGCTGCAAGCGGCGACCGAACTGATGGACCTGTTCGCCAACGCGGCCGGGTTCGAGAGCACGGGAAACTCCTAGGCCTCCTCGCACTGCTCCGCGACCAGGAGAAGTGCGACGCGATCGAGGCCGACCTGAGCAGATTCCACAACGGTATGGACCTCCGCGACCTGTGGCGAGCCGACGATGACGGGAACCCACGCCTGACCCTGCGCCAGGTGTGGGTCCGCGTCCGCCACCTCCCACGGACGTCGGCGCTGGCGATCCTCGACAACGGAGGAACCGAACCATGGTCGATCGCCAACCATCTCAGCGCTGATCTCTGGCTCGTCCTCGCACGGGCGAACTCGAAAAAGGGCAAGGCACCGAAGGACCATCCCGCCCGCGAGAAGCAGATGAAGAAGCGGACAGCGAAAAAGGCGAGCACCAAACGCACCGCGTACGAACGCGCGAAGGCACGCAACGCCAGGCGCATCGCTGGCACGAGAACGTAGGAGGCGACGTGGCTGAATCGATCGGTTGGGCAACCCTGCAGGTCATCCCTTCCATGGAGGGCGTCGCCGGCCGGATGAACAGCCAACTCGTCGGCCCGATGCGGACCGCCGGTCAGGCAGCCGGTCGGGCTGCGGGCCAAGGCGTCGCCTCCGGAATCGAGGCCGCCCGCTCTGCCGTCGACAAGGCCACGTCAGTCCTGGCGAAGTCGCAGGACAAGATTGCTGACGCGACCGGTAAGCGTGCGGTCGCGGAGGCGCAGCTGCAGGCACTGGTGGAAAAGGGTGTCACCGATGCCGGTCGGCTCGCCGCCGCGACGGAGAAGATCGAAGCCGCACGCCGGCGGGAAACAGCCGCAGCCCGCGAGGCAGAGAAGGCCACCCGGGATCTCGCCGCGGCCGAAGAGCGGGCAGCCACAGCAACCGACGAGGTCGCTGGTTCCGCCGAGCGCATGTCCGGTGGATTCCGGTCGATGTTCTCCGGTCTCGGTGGGGGAACGAAGCAGCTCCTCGCGTTCGGAACCGGCATGGCTGGCGTGGCCGGGGCCGCGGATCTCATGGGCAAGGCGATGGACCAGGAGAAGTCCGTCTCGAAGCTCAACGCTTCCCTGGGCGCGAGTGGCCAGATGGCCGCGGATTTCGGCGCCGCAGCGAAGTCGGTGTTCTCCTCGGGCGTCGGCGAGTCGATCGGCGAGATCTCCAGCGCGGTCGGCCTCGTCCAGTCGTCGTTCGCGACACTCGGGTTCGAAGGGGATGCGTCGCTCGAGCAGGCCACGACCCGCGCGGTCAACTTCGCGAACGTCTTCGGCACAGACATCGCGTCCTCGGTACAGGCCGCGTCGACGCTCGTAAACAACGGGCTGGCGAAGGACTCGACCGAAGCCTTCGACCTGATGACGAAGAGCTTCCAGACCGTGCCGGCCGCCATGCGCGACGAGCTGCCCGAGATCATCCAGGAATACGGCACAAACTTCAGGGCGCTCGGCTTCGACGGCCAGGAATCCTTCAACCTGCTCGTAAGCGCTGCGGGGCAGGGAAAGTTCGCACTCGACAAGACCGGCGACGCCCTCAAGGAATTCACCATCCGTGCAACGGATGGATCGAAATCCACAGTCGGGACGTTCGAGGAAATCGGGCTTAACGCGATCGAGATGGGCGACCGTGTCGCTCTGGGCGGCGACGGTGCACAGGCGGCCCTGCAAGAGACGGCCACCGCTATCCTCTCGCTCGAGGACCCGACGTCGCGGACCAACGCGGCTATCGCACTCTTTGGTACTCCGCTCGAAGATCTCTCGGTCGATCAGATCCCGGCCTTCCTCGAAAGCCTCGCAGGCGCACCGAACGCCATGGCGGACTTCGCGGGTGCGACGGATGCCATGGGCGACACCCTCAACGACAACGCCGCCTCGAAGCTCGAGACCTTCAAGCGCGGGATCGAGTCCTCGATCGTCGGGGTCCTGGGCGACCAGGCGCTACCGATGATGAGCGAGTTCACCGGCTCCCTCGAGGAGAACGAGGGCAGCATGCTCGCCACCATCGCCGGGATGACCGGGATGGGCGGTGCCCTCGCGGGATTCGAGCAGGCCAAGGGTGTGTTCGACTCCGCGAAAGAAGGTGTGCTCGGACTCAAGGACGGTTTCCTGCAGGCGAAGGACACCGCGCAGCAGGCGTGGTCGAGTGTGCAGGCCGGTGCCGGGTGGGCGAAGTCGAAGGCTTCGGCCGTGGCGTCGTTCGTGCAGACCTCCGCCTCGGCCACCGTCGAGGCGGTCAAGACCGGAGCGGCGTGGACCGGTGCACAGGCGAAGGCCGGTGCCGGGTGGGCAGCTGCGAAGCTATCCGCGGTCGGAACGTTTATCGCGATGTCCGTCTCAGCGACCGTCGAGGCCGCCAAGACGTCCGCAGCGTGGGTGGCATCGAACACCCGCACCGCCGCATCGTTCGTCATCAGCAAGGGCGCGATGGTCGCAACGACCGTGGCGACCGGTGCGATGACCGCCGCACAGTGGCTCCTCAATGCGGCATTGAGCGCCAACCCAATTGGCGTCATCATCGTCGCTGTGGCCGCCCTGGCGGCTGGCCTGATCTACTTCTTCACCCAAACCGAACTCGGGCGGCAGATCATATCCGCCGCGTGGTCCGGCATACAGGCTGCGATCTCGTTCGCCTGGGAATCGGTGATCAAACCGATCTTCGATTTGTGGTGGGCAGGCATGCAGAAAATCGGAGACGTCGCACTCTGGCTGTGGAATTCAGCCATAGTTCCCGCCTTCAACGGCGTCCGCGACGTCATCGGCGGCGTCGCCACCTGGGTCGGTGACCGGTTCAACGACATAGTCGGATTCGTCACCAGCATGCCCGAGCGGATCTCGTCCGCCGCGTCAGGTATGTGGGACGGCATCAAGAACGCGTTCAAGTCCGCGATCAACTGGATCCTCGAACGCTGGAATTCACTCGACTTCACCATCCCGTCGATGGAGTTCGCGGGACAGAAGTTCGGTGGATTCACCCTCGGACTGCCGGATATTCCACTGCTCGCGGGCGGTGGTGTTGCCGGTGTTCAACGGGACGGGAAGCTGTTCGGTCCCGGCACCGGAACGTCCGACTCAATCCTGGGCATGGATCTGCGGGGTGTTCCGACCGCGCTGGTCTCAGCCGGGGAGGGTGTCGTCAAGCACGCGGCCATGAGCCGCGGCGGTGCCGAGCTGGTCGCCGCACTCAACGCCGGGTGGACGCCGTCCGCTGACTTCCTACACGGGCTGCTCGGCGGCGACTTCCGGTCGAACCCGTTCGGAATCGAGGAGGACAACCCGGTCGTCGGCGCGCTGCTCGGCCTTCCCAGGTTCGCGGCCGGCGGCGTGGTGCCGGCAAACGATCTGGTCGACTTCGCGAAGGGAGTCGAGGGCAAGCCGTACGACTGGGGCGGAGTCAACTGGGGCGACTGCTCGGGTGCGATCTCGGCGCTCGCGAACTACGCGACGGGGCTGGCTCCGTTCGCGTCCCGGTTCGCGACGATGACCGAGGCCGAGGAACTCGCGAAGCGCGGGTTCTCGTCGGGACTCGGCCCGAGTGGCTCGCTACAGGTGGGGTGGTTCAACGGTGGCCCGTACGGCGGGCACACCGCGGCGACCCTGCCCAATGGTGTCGGATTCGAGATGGGCGGCAGCCGCGGCAATGGTCAGTACGGCGGCCAGGCGGCGAAGGCCAACGATCCGATGTTCACCGATCACGCGCACCTGTCGCTGACGAAGGACGTCGGCACCCCGTACGACGTCCGTGAGGGCGACGTGCGGTCCGACGCGGGACCCGCGGGCAACTGGTCGGGGACAACCCCACCGGCTGGGTCGACAGTTCCGTCCGCACCGTCGACCACGTCGGGTGCATCGAGCACGGAACCGGCGAAGGCGTTTTCGGCCCGCGATCGGTACAAGTCGATGTTCACCGACATCGGCGGTATCTGGGCTGATGCGTCGATCGAGATGTTCGGGATGGGCGACTGGCTGGACCTGGCCGACCGCTACACGATCAAGGACAGCGCCGGAACTGCGGGAGCGCCTGGCGCACCAGCGGTCGGTGGTGACACCGGGGGCGGTGATCCGAACATCATCCCGATGATCGAGCAGGCGAAGTCATTCCTGAAGGGTGTCGGCCTGTTCGACACCGGCGGCATTTGGGAGCCAGGCACTTTCGGGTTCAACGGGCTACACGAACCCGAGCACGTCCTCAAGGACGCGCACTGGAAGGTCGCCGAAGGGAACATGACCAAGCTCGACGAGCTCGTCGGCGCTGGTGTGGGTGGTGGTCCGCGCGTGCAGATCATCAACAACAACAACCAGACGATCGCCGATCAGGCGTCCTGGCAGCGCGATCAGGCGAACCGTACGCGGATCGCGATGATGCGGTACGGAGGAGGCAACTAGTGGCTGTCGATATTGCCTTCATCAGTCCCGAGGGGGAACGCTTCGACGTGAACGGGCGCTTGGCCGGCCGTCAGGGAATCATCATGGCGGCCGGTCAGGTGCAGAACATCTACGGTGCCCCGATCTCGCAGGAGTGGAAGCGAGCTGCTCGCGAGCGGGGCGGCCGGTTCAAGTCGCAGTCGTTCCCCGTGCGGGATATGGCGATCGGTCTGCACCTGTTCGGCGACGATCATCCGGACGGCATCGAGTATCTCGAAACCATGATGGATCACTGCTTCCCATCAGAGCCGGACGAGTGGGATCCCGACTGGCAGCCGGGCCGAATCGTCGTCAAGTCGAAGAACGCGGTCCGGAGACTGTTCGCGATGCGGTATGAGGGCGACGATTTCGAACCCGATTACGACCCTCACGTCGACGACTACGAGAATCCCATTCTGAAGCTTCGTGCGGGGATGCCCTTTTGGGAGGCCCGGCCGAAGGTCACGGCGTGGGAGACGGACGGCACGTCGGGATCTGGCTTCATCGAGGTCTCGAATCCGACGCCGGTGCTGATGTTCCAGGCGTGGCGGCTCACCCTCGGGACGTGGTCAATCCCCGATCCGTCATGGGTGGGCCAGAAGGGCAAGCGTGTCCCGGGTGGTGAGTACGGCGACCGGGTAGTCAATCTGCTCCCCATCGACCCGGTGCACGGCGGCGCACGGATCAACTACGACCCGATGCGTCTGATGCTCGAATCCTGGTCGGGCACCAACCTGCTCGGCGAGAACGGCGGGCGTGATTTCTTCATGCACAAAATACCGCCGTTTACCCCGCCGACAATGTTGCCGATTTCGGTGACGGGTGCGCCGGCGGGCGTCGGTGCACGCGCTGAACTGCACCAGCCGCGTCTATGGCTGAAGCCCTGGGGAGGTGAATGGCGATGAGTGTGGATCTGAGTCTGAGTCTCGAGGAGCAGTGCCAGGCGATCTGGGACGAGACCGAGGCGCGCGACCGGTGGATGCAGGCGCAGCGGCGCAAACCCCCTCTGGTTCGTCTCCATACGGGGGCGAACTGCGATCTCGTACACATCGTCGAGTGTGAGGACGAGGCAACCTGGGAGGACCCGGACAACGACACCGGCCCGGGGACGCTCATCCTCGACTTCGCAACGCCGCAGGCGCAGTGGCTCAACGACATGTATGGGCGCATCGAGCGTGGCGAGAAGCGCAATGTGATTGTCTCCGTCGATTATTGCGGCATTCGGTGGTCGGGCTTGCTCGAAGAGTGCGATGTGCAGACCGACGAGACGGGCTACACCAGGCTCGTCGCGACTTTCCTGTCGGACTTCGAGCAGCTCAAGTCGAAGTTGCTGTGGTCGACACCGGTGATGCCGGCGGCTTTCCAGCCGATCAAGGTATTCGGGCTCGCTGGACCTGCCCCGTGGGTCTGCCTCACTGCGCTACAAATAAATCTTTGGCGCGAGAACTTCAGCCTTATCACGATGCCCGACGACCCTCTCGCACCGTCCGCGTGGTTCACCGGTCTGGATATGGCGAACTGGACTGTCGTCGTGAAGCCGTCGAGCTTCATGTATTGGATGGGTCAGGGTGTGCCGTGGGCGATCCTCACCTCGCGGTTCAAGTACTGGCACGAAGCCGCGCAGGACATCCTCGCCGACGCCGAGCTGTCACTGAGGTGGCGGCGGTGGTTCGAGGGTGATCCGCCACCGTGGGAGGGCGCGAACGTTCGCCACGGTGCGCTCGTCGTGTGGATCGAAGATATGTCGGGCGTGCTCGCGGGCACCTCGAACGGAGGCACGCTGGCGGACGGCCTGATTCGCACGATCCGCTCGTACACCGATGACTTCGTCGAGAACATCGAAGAGACCATCACCGATATGCCGGTGATCGACGACTACCGGGATCCGAACAAGCCGTTCTCGTACGACCCACGGGTGCCGTACGTCTACTACCCGCCGGACTCACCGGGCGTGACTCAGTCGAGTTTCAAGTCGAAGGGCGCGAAATACGTCCAGCTCGTCACGGGCGGGCACTCGATGCCCGGCGTCAACGAGACCATGAGCGCCCTGACGCAAGGCATCTTCGACGTCATCGGCAATGCGTTGCAGGTCGGGTCGATCGGCGGATCGGTCGACGCGATCTTGAAGCCGTTCTACGAGGACACCGTCCTCGCGTGGGTTGCGGTCAAGCTTTTCGAAAGAGCCCAAGCCTCGGGTGATTTCAGACTGTTCGAGTTCTTCATTGCCTCGGCTGGGAAGGCGTACACACTCGACACGCTCATGGTTCTCCGCAAGGGCGCCCACGACACCCGCACCATCTTCTCCTGGTCGATGTCGATCGCCGACGCGACGCCGTACATGGTGGGAGAGAACGGCCTCGGCCATTTCGCGAGGGGCCACAGAATCGCGGGCCGGATACCCGGTGACCTCACTCGCCGCATTCACGTGCAACGTGTCGCGAAGACGACGCTCGGTTGGGGCCAAGACAGGTCCGCTAACTGGGATCTCGTCGTGGGTGAGAACAAGCCACAGGAAGATCCGCTCGTGCGCCTGATGGGCGACGCGGCCCATCTCAAATCCGAACTCAAGGAAGCTGGTGTGTTCTAGTGCTCAACGAAAATGACATGCCGACCCGCGAGAACTGCGACCTCGACGATCCCGAGGAGATGTTCTGGTGGATGTTCGTCGCGCAGCCCGAACTCAAGGGCGGACTTGCGCTGATGGTGTGGGCGTACTACCGCCTGATGTCGAAGCGCCTGCACGATCTCGGCGCCCGACTCAAGTGCGACGCGTGCGGGCACATGGCCGAGCCGAAGCTCAAGCTACGGCTGCCACCCACGGATGCGCACTGGCTCGCCGGTGAGGGCAAGTGGGTCGACATCAACGAACCCGATGCACCACGCGACGAGGCCGAAGAGATCGTGCGAAAGCTACCGCCCGCAGCGCGCGCAAAACTGAACTCGGCCCTCGACGCGATCAAAGCGGAAGAGGCCATGCAGAGGGGGAACAAGGGCTGATGAGTTTCCGAACCGCTTACGGCAACGCCTGGTCCGAGAACGGATGGCGGATGTGTGACCGCAACGAGTGCGAGCGCATCTACATCGATGGTGCGAACAACGACTACCTTGCGGCGATGATCGTCCGCTCGGGTCCCTCCGAGGTAGTGCTGCGGGCGTGGGCGACCTGGTACCACCGCAACGTCGAACCGCTCGACCGATACCAGTCCGGTGTCGGTGACGACTGGGGCTGGTCGGCAACGAACGACGTCGCCAACAGCAACCATCTGTCAGGCACGGCACTGGACTTCAACGCCGTCCAGTACCCATGGGGCGCCCGCGTCATGCCGAGAGAGCGCATCGCGAAGGTGCGCGAGGGCCTGAAGCTGTTCCGAGGATTCGTCTTCTGGGGCGCTGACTGGGCGCGCGCCGATGAGATGCACTACCAGATCGGTGTCCGCGAGTTCGATGCGGACGGCCAGCCGAACCGCGCTCTCGTCGCCTTCGCCGACGAGCTCGTAAACGGGTTGCACGGAATCCTCGCGCCCGCGGTGCCGGCCGCTCCGGAGTACGACGACTTTGTGCTCGAGGGCTTCGGCCAACTGGTTCCGAGGAGGTCCTGATGGGCACCTATTGGGCGGACGTCAGCCAGTATCAGCGTGTCGTCGATGACACCTACCCGCACCGGGTGTTCTCGTTTCGCACGAACTCGGGCGACAAGCTCGACACGAATGCGGCGGCGAATCTCGCCTGGGGTCTGCGCGCCCTGGACGAGGGGCGCATCGACGTCCTCATTCCCTACTACTTCTTCCGGCCCGGGCAGGCGAACTGTGACCTGTGGCGCCAGGTCGTCACCGTCGACGGAAAGATCGATCCGCGAATCGTGTGCATGGTCGATGTCGAAGGCGATCGAGGCACGGTGTACGGGGACCACTCGGCTGAGCTCAACGCTGAAGTCAGCCGCGTACAGGGCTGGCTCGGAGGGAGGCGGGTGATCGGCTACCTCAATCCGATGGCCGATCCGCGGTTGTGGCTCACCCGCCCCGGCATCCCGCTGGTCGTACCGCACTACAACAGCACACCCGGGCAGTCCTACGACTTCCTGAACCGCTTCGCGCACCAGTACTCGGACCGCGTCCTGTGCGCCCCGTTCGGTCCGTGCGACGCGAACTACACCCACCTCGAGATCCCCGAACTGCTGACCCTGTTCGGCATCACCGAAGGAGTAACAATGACCGACGTAGTCCGTGAAGGCGCAGCCCAGCTGCACCCGTTCGCCGGGAAGCTGCGGCAGATCGGTACACCCGCCAATGTGAACGAATCGACACGGTCCACCCAGGAGCCGTGGCCCTACGACATCTGGGCGGACCTGTGGAACGAAGCCGTCTGGGACGGTTACGACTTCGATGCCGCGATGGCCGATGTCCCGGACGACGTGAAGCGCTCACTCGTCGGCCTGGTCCGCACGATCGGCGCCCGCCAGTCCCGCATCGAGGGCAAGCTCGACGCCCTCCTCGAGAAGCTGGAGAAGTGAGATGAGTTTCGCTGACAGCAAGTACAACCCGCTGAACTACTCCGCCTCGCAGATCGCGAAAGCGCTCGTCTCGCTGGTCACCACCGCGATCATCCTGTGCGGTCTCGCCGCCGGCGCTTTCGTTGACGGCCCGCTCGCCGCAGTCGGGCTGTGGGCGGCGGCGGGCGCAGCGGCCTTGACCCCGATCGCCGTGTTCCTGAAGGGCGCGACACCCGTGCTCGAGCGGTGGGAGAACGGCGACGTCGGCGACCACGAAGCTGATGCCTGATCGGGTGATGCGGGCGGTGTGGTCCCGGTTGCACGGCGACCGGTTCACCCGCCCGCTGACCCGGCGCATCAACGGCCATCGCGGGAAGTTCCTCGTCCTCTTCGCGATGATCTACGGCCTGTTCGGATACGGGTACATCATTGCCGGGATTACCCCGACCCGACGCGCAGCGTTCGGCTGGCTGCCCGACTGGTTCTCGTTCACGATCCTCGCGTGGCCGTGGCTCCTCGCCGCCGCCGTCGCACTGATCAGCGCGATCTTGTACGACCCGCCGCGCACTGACCGATTCGGCTTCATGGCGCTGGCTGTGGTGCCCATGGTCTGGGGGGGTCTGTACCTGATCTCGTGGCTGAAGGGATCCGCGATCACCGGGTGGATCAGCGCAATCATCTACTTCGCCTTCTCGGCGATCGTCACCCTCGCCTCGTCGTGGCCGAACGCGATCGAGTTAGGCGGTGACCGGCTCCTGCCGAAACATACTGAGCCGGAGGATGATTGATGGGCACCGCTTACGCAGGTTTATGGACGGTACTCGGCGGTGTGGTAACGGTGCTCGGCGCCATCATCGTCGCGAAGATCACCGGCCGGTCATCCGAGAACGCGGCCGTCGAGCCGATACGCGTGAAGGCAGAGCAGGACGCGTTCGAGGCGGCAGCCCGGTACTGGCAGGCACAGATCAACGACCAGGCGGCGCGCATCGAAACGCTCACGGCGACGGTCGGCCGACTCGAAACGAAGGTCGACACCCTCGGGCGGACGTCCGAAGAGAACGAACGGAAGAACCGCCGCCGGATCCGCCAGCTCGAGAACGAGCTGATCACCCACAACATCACAGTTCCCGAATGGGATCCAGCAACCTGACGAAAGGTGGTGGTGCGCTATGACGTCCCCGATCGAGCAGACTCCGGACGGGATGCTCAACGGCCTGGGCACCATCGCCGACTGGGGGCAGAAGACGCAGGCCGAGTACGAAGCCGACCGCGTCAACATGCTCACCGAGAAGACGGAAAACATCACCCTGTTTTCGGTCGGGGCCAGCCTGGTCGACAGTATGGTGAGGCAGATCGCGGACATCCTGAGCGGATTCATCGTGACGCCGATCAACGACATCATTCAAGGGGTCAAGGATTGGTTCAGTGGCCTCGACGATCAGTTCGACGCGGCGACGAACAACGCGATATCCAGTGTGACTAGCAGCCTGTCCGCAGTGGCCGGGTCGCTCGTCGACGTCGCCGCGACGATCCTCGGCATCCAGAACGTGGGTGTGGAGAACGCAACGTCCATCGCTGCGATTAACGCGGCGCTCGGCGGCGAGGCCGGATCGGGCGTCTACTTCGTGGACACCTTCGACCGGGCCGACTCGACAAGCATCGGGTCCGATTGGACGGTCGCCGACCCGTCATCGGTAGGGCTCACGATCACCAGCAACCAGGCGGTCGCCGGTACCGCCGCGACGGGCTCGGTGTTCGCGGCCTGCAATACGATCACGCTCGGCGACAACATGTCCGCCGCAGCCGTCATCGGAGACCCGCTATCGGGGCTGTTCTACGACACCGCGCTACACGTTCGGATGAACACAACGCAGACGGCGTGGGTCTACCTCAACATCTTCAAGAACAAGGTCTACCTGGGGCGCGCTACCCGCTCGGGGTCGAGTTCGACGTACACCGACTGGGTGTCTGTGACGTCGGGAATCTCGATCACCAACGGCACGCAGGTCGAATTGCGGGCCGAGGGCACCACGTACCGCGCCTACGTGGGCGGCAAGCTCGTCGCCGCATACACCGATGCGGCCGTATCGCATCCCGTTGGCGCGTCGTATCGATCAACAGGATTCAAGGTACGGAACGATTCGATCGGACGCTCACTGGCTCTGTCGTCGTTCGCGATGGCGGATATCACCGTGCCGACGACGCTGGGTACCGGCTGGAACCTGTACCGCAACAGCACGTCGGGGTCGTCGTCGACGTCTTGGACCAGTTCCGGGACCGCGTTTGGGTCCAACACGTTCGACGTGGAGGACCGGAAGGCTAATGTCGTCGTCGACAATCTCGGTCTGGGTCGGATTAAAACCATCAAGTCTGGTTGGTACACGGTGACCGTGCACGCGGTGACCAGCACCGCGACCGCCCTTGGTGGGGTCGGGCTGCTGGGCGGAGCCAGTTCCGGGGCGATGAGCATGATCAAGCTCGGGCAGGTCGGTCCCGATTCCGACGAGTCGTATGACGACTTCACAGGGAACAACACGACATCGACCAACGGTAAAACGTTCGGTGCGACGTGGGTCGTGTATTGCCCGGCCGACTACTACCTACAGCCATGCGGCTGGAAGCAATCTTCCTCGGCGAGCATGTCGCTCGTCGGCAACCCAGCCGGGTACAACACGAACTTCTCCGGCGCACTCATGGGATAGGAGCCCGAATATGGCCGAGTCAGTCAATTTCAGTTTCGCGGGGTTGCCCGGCGTCACGTTCATCGCGACACGCGGTGCAGACGGTACAGGCGAACAGTTCGTGACAATCGAAACGACCACCAATGGCGGCGCACCCGTCGAGACCGCGGGGTTCCTCGGTCCTGCCCAGGAGGAGACCCCGTGACCATCGTCAATTCCACCTTCATCTTGCCCACTGGTGCCGAGCTGTCGTCCGGCACGATCACCTACTCGATGCCCGATCTACGTCGCTCCGCTGGCGGGTCCGCAATCGTGACCCCGGACGACATCGACGTCGCCGTCGTCGATGGTGTGGCCGCCGCCGAGGACCTCGAGCCGGGCCCGTACGAGGTGCGGGTTGCGGCGGGCTGGTTCCTCAACACCTACCAGATCGTGGTCCCCGAAACGGGGCCGGCCGAACTGATGGATCTGATCGAGGAGTTCGTGACCTACGAACCTCAGGTTGTCGGTCAGGTGCAGCAGCTGGTGGCGCAGGCTCAGGGTTTGAGTACCGCGCAGGACGAGGCGGTCGCCGATCTCGTCGCACCGGGCACCGCAACGAAGACGGCCCTGGATGCCACTTATGCCCCGGCATTCGCGGACACCGGGATCACCTACAACCCCGATGATTCGGTCGCCACGGTGACGGAGAACGGGGTCACCACGTCGTACACCTACAACCCGGACGGCACGGTGGCGACGGATACCCGAGATGGCGTGACCCGCCAGTACACGTACACCGATGGAAACCTGACCGGAATCGAGGCCGTCTGATGGACCCCGTAACCCTCGGCATGGCGAAGGCCGACGCCCGCAAGCGTGCCCGCGACCAGCGTGCCCCCGGCAATATCGGTCAACGCATCTTCGGCGGCCGGATGGGAACGTACGACGGCAGTACCGCCACCACCTTCCAGGTGACGTGCGAACTGCAACAGCACTTCGACGCCATTCAGCTGATCTTCGCGAACCACAACGCGGCCTACAGCCTCAACGCGGTGCAGTGCAAGGCAGCCGCACTGCCGTCAGCTGCCGACCTGAACGGGAACTCGGCGGCCTGGGTGCCGGTCACCAAAATGGGCATGAACCGGATGATGCTGACCACCCCCCTGTCTGGCGACCGAATTGCGTACACGGTCTCCGACATGATCCCGCTCGCAAGCGTGCCCCGTTCGGATGCCGGAACCAATCCGATCGTCGTCATCCGCGCCTACATGACGAACAACTCCACGATCTCGGTCGTCGGAAACGGGACGGACAGCTTCACCAACTGGGCCACCCGCACGGACGGCCGCCTATGGGCGATGCGCGCACAGACCGGAGACCAGGTCACCACCCCCACCACGTGGACCTCCACCACGAACATCTCTCAGTCGCCGATCGTGGGCGTGCGCTATCTGGCGCGGGGCAAAGTCGTCAACGTGATGGCCGTGGGTGACTCGATCTCTGACGGTCGCGGCACCTACCTCGGGGAAGGCTTCGGTGGACTGGTAGCAGACCGCCTCTCCGAAGATGACATTGCCGTCGAGTACTCCAACTGCGGCTGGGCAGGGCAGTCAACGACCTCCTTCGCCAATCGTGCAATGGACATTTTGCAGTCCGACGTGAAGCCGGACGTTCTGATGTTCCCGTCCAACTCGCCGAACAACGAGACCAACTTCACGGCAGCGGGGATCGTCTCGGCCGCCGCCCATCGCAGTCGTGTCCTCGCCGAATGCGCCAGAGTCGGCACCGTCCCGGTCCTGTGGACACTCATTCCATGCAGTCCCGCAGTCCACGATTGGGGCGCAACCGACGCGCTGCGTGTAGCGGATAACGCCGCTGTACTCGCGCTCCGTCAGCGCGGCGTGCTGGTCGCTGACACCGCAACGGCACTGTCCGGTCCCGTGGTGGGCGGGCAGGTCGGACTGCCAGCCGAATACGCCCCGGACGGCATTCACCCCGGCGATCTGGGTTCTGCGATGATGGCCGACCTACTGGAACCGCTGGTTGCGAGAGGAGCTGGTCTCTGATGGTGCTGAAACGAGCAGACTTCCCGACCTACCTCAACTCCACCAGCGTGGAGATAAGCGGCGCAGGAACCTACTTCTGTGCCAGCGCGACCTCCCAGACGGTCACGCTGCCGAAGCGGGTTCCCACCGTCAGCCCGGAAGACATTGCGATCTACCGGATTGTGGCGCTGTCCTCCGCATCGCCCGTGACGATCACCCGAAGCTCCTCCGATGTGTTCAACCTCGGCGGGATCGCCACGGTCACGAGCTTCATCCTCAACCCCGGTGAATCCGTCGACATCATGAATAACGGACTCACCTGGGTCGCGATCTTCTCCTCGCCCCCACCCGCCGTATACCGGAAGGTGAAGTCGGTCAGCGGCACAACGCAGACCCTCGACAGGTCCGCGTCGATGTGGTCCTTCACAGGATCGGCGGCAACGGTGTGGACCCTGCCCGCCCTCGCCAATAACACAGGGCTCGAGTTCTCCATCAAGAACAAGGGCTCAGCCGATATCACCCTGCAACGCGCCGGCGCGGACAACCTCTACACCACGGCCGCGGTCACCTCGATCACGATCACCGCTGGAAACTCCGCTCGGGTCGTCAACGACGGAGCGCACTGGGTGGTCCTGTAACCAACTTGCCGACGCAGCCACGGGCGAAGGTGCCGAGGTCGATCGGGTTGAAATGTGACTGGTCGCCGTGCTCGCCCGTTGCGGCCGCCTGGGTAAGGCGCTTCGGGTCAGGGACGATGTTCGCGAGCCGGTCACCGTTCGCCGCCTTCGGAACCTGCGTATCCCCCGGTGAGGCAAGTACGTGGTAGTCGATATCCGGCAGCTTCGCAGCTCCAGTGATGGGGTTCGACGTGTCGGGTATCGACGCCCCGTAGGCCGCAGTGATCTGAGCGGCCTGGCCGGGAACGTTGCCCACCGAGTTCAGATCGACGACCGGCTGGAAGCCGTACCAGCACGGCGCCGAGACGGCACCGGCACCGAGCGCGTTCAACGACACGGCGGCACCCATCGATCCAGCGACGATCAGCTTCACCGGGGCGCCCGCTGTTTCCTCGGCCCACTTCTGGAGATTCGCCGCGGCGTTGACGGATTGAGGGTTACCCCACGAGACGAGGTTCAGGTCGCCGGACGCAACCGACCATCCCGCCTCACGCAGGGTGTTGAGCCACGGGCTGCCCATCCGGTCGTCGACGTTGCCGCCCTGGCCGTGGAAGTACAGTGCTACAGCCTTGGCGTCTCCGACCAGCGGTCGGTCCAGGCGAACCTGCTCGGTACCGAGCCAGGTCCGGACGGTGCCGTTCTCCTCGGTGACGGAAACAGGAGCCGGGGCCGCTGGCGTCGGGGTGTAGGTGGAAACGTAGTCCGACTCTTCCCGACTCGCATTCGCGGCAACCGCCCCGGCCGTGAAGACCGCAACTCCCACAACCGCTACCGCGCCGCTGACGGCCCACCAATTTCTCTTACGCAGCTTCATGAGCCCGCTTCTGTCTGTGAGGCTCGTCGCGTGAGTGCGGAGCCAGGCATTGACTAATCGACACACCGGTCGGTTCGTTACAAGATTCAACGAAGTTCATTCACGCGAATGACAGCAACCGATCTGCAACCAATCCGGTTGACGAGGACGAGAGGATTGTCGGATGAGGCTCTGGGTTGACGATCTCCGCACACCACCTGACGGGTGGGAGTGGGCGAAGACCAGCGCAGCGGCCATCGCCCGACTGGATGCCGGCGGAGTCGAACAGTTGTCGCTCGACCATGACCTCGGCGGCGATGACACCACTAGGCCGGTCGTCCTGTGGATGTGCGAACACGAGGTGTGGCCACGCGAGATCCGCGTCCACAGCGCCAACCCTGTCGGCGTCGAATGGCTCACCGGAATGATCGATCGCTACCGGCTGTAGCCCGCCCGTAATTGCTCACTATGCCCCGCTCGACGGCATGAAAAAGCCCCCACCCTCATCGCGAGGGTGGGGGCTTTCTCGTGCGTTCAGCACTCACCATTCGCGGCGGCCGTGATCGCCGCGACCAGAAGAGCTTGCTTGTCCGGCGCGGTGTCCTTCCAGGGAGTTCCGGTCGCGGTAGCATCCTCGACCTCGCTGGCATCGACCTGGAGCAGTGCAAGTTGCTTCTCCACGGTGGTCGCTCCGAACATCGCTGCACTCGCCGAAAATTCGTGGGCACTCCGGCATGCTTCGACGAACTCGGGAGAGCCCTTGTCCACGGGCACGTTTACCGCCGTTGTGACGCCTGCCTCGGTCACCTCGTAAATGTTCGCGGCGGGTACCTGCGCGATCGGCACACTGGCGGTCGTTGTCGTCGCGGCCGGGGTGCTGGTCGTAGGCTCCGCTGCGACGGACTCACTCGAGTCTCCACACGCGGCGAGGAGCAGGGCAGCCGGGACGGCGAGGGCGAGCATGGTTCGCTTCATGCGCTGATCAAACCACGCCCGCCCACCTGTCATGCCACCTGTTCGGCCTGGGCGATCCAGCGTCGCACCGTGTTCCCCGGCGCTCCCCCGATCCGGCGCCCGGCCTCGCGCTGCGACACCCCAGCTGCGACGAGTGCCAGCGCCTCGGCCTTTTGCGCCTCGGTGTACTTGCTCGGGCGCGGTGTCGGTGCGACGAGATGCAGCGGCTCAGGTTCCGGCGCAGCGGCGGGCGGCGGGGTCTCACTTGGTGGTGCGACGTCCTGGACGTCTGCGACGTCGGGCTGCGACTCCTCGATGACCTCGTCGTTTCGCATCTTCCGGGCGAGGTGCGACGCGAACGGGAGGCAGAGGGGCGGGACGACCGCGACGGCTGCGGCTGCGATGGGTGGCAGCGGCCCGGCGGGGAACATCGCATTCGCGACGGCGGCGACGACCGAGACTGCGGTACCCGCGACGAGTAGCGACCATGCGTACCATCGCGACGCCGCGAGGCTGAGCACGCCACGCGCTGCCATCACCGCGAGCCCGTCGACGATCAGCGGCCAGCAGTGCGCCATGAGGTCGCCGTACCCGGCGCGCAGTGCGAGGTCGACCAGCTTCGAGTAGCTGAGTGCGAAGGCGAGGAACGCGATCATGTACGCGACGACAGCATCAGGGTTGCGCTTCATGCCTGGGCTCCGTTCCGTTCGCGCTCGGACTGCAGCGCGATCTCCAGTCGGGTGACGTTGGCGAGGGCCGCGGACGCGTTGAGGTTCTCCTCGTTGGCGCGCTCGTCGGCCGCTTCGAGGGCGTCGAGGAGTTGTACGACGACGGGGTCGCCGTAGTGGTCGGCGTTCTGTCGGAGCCAGGCGCGATGCTCGGGGGTCAGGTCAGGCATGGCGTGCTTCCTTTCGGGCGGTGTCCGTAGCTCTGATGTATTCGCGGTGCTCCCATGCCCCGGCGGACGTGAACGTGCCGTTCTCGATGAGGTGGTCGATCAGTCCGTCGACAGCGGCGTAGGCGGCTGTGCCTACAGGAAACTGGCGGCGGTACTCGAGCGCGTTCTGCAGATGGTCAGACATCATCGGTCTCCGATCTCAGGCGGCAAGGTGGGCGGCGGGCGAACGTCGGCACGGGCACTTGATGGCCCCACCGGATGCGTCATACCCACGCCAGCCGTATTCGTCGCACTCGTCGCACTTGGCGCCGATTGTGGGGCGAGGAGTGGGCAGCGCCCGCCAGAAGTTGAGCAGGCCACCCGCATGACGGGTCGGGTTTCCGGGGGTGTGCATCTTGAGTGCGTGAGAGGCGAGGGCCTCGACGCCGTGGATCTCGAGCAGCTGGGCGATCGCGTCGGCCTTCTCGGCGCTGAGCGTGTCCCAGGAGGCGGGTAGGCCCTTTGCCTGGCAAGCCGCGGCGAGTCTGTTCAGCTCGTCGGAGAATTTGGGAACCACCACCACCGGGGGAACCTTGGCCGTGCTCGCGGCGGGTGTCCTGGGGGTGGTGCGGTGGTGGTTGGTTTCAGTCCTTGGTAGGACATTTCTTTGTGTAAGGCCTGGATTTCCGGGGGTCGGGTTACCGGACGTCGGTTTTTCAGGCCTCGGTGCGACAGGGTCCTGCGGATCGGTTTCGTCGAGGTCGATCGGCAGTTCGTAGACGGTCGAGATCGTCGACCAGTGACCGGTCTGCGGGTCCTGGATCTTCTCGTAGACGATGTAGCCCGCGTCCTTGAGTTCGCGCAGCGCGGTACGGATGGCGTCGCGGCCTTCCTTCGCGGCCCGGGCGAGCGACTCGGCGGAGGTGCGCCAGTCGGCGGGCTTCGAGAGGATGAAGGCGAGGACGCCGCGGGCGCGGAAGCTCAGGCGCTCGTCGCCCAGGGCGGCATTGTCGAGGATGGTGAAGTGGTCGGCCTTGCGGGGACCTCGGCGGACGCTCATAGCGCCTGACCTGCGAATAACGTATACTGGTGCAACGTTCGACTCCTCTTCAGTCGGACTGCAGACCCGCCGCGATGCCGGTCGCTGCGGGTCGTTTTTTGTTTCACCAAGTCCTACGGAAACCCAAAGGTATCGAGATCGTCACCATCGCCGCCGCCGAGTCCGAGAACCCCGAACGGTCGATCGCCGTCGCGGTGCGCAGCGTCGTCTGGCGTATCAGCGTCTTCTACATCGGCTCGATCTCGATCATGGTGCTCGTCCTCCCGTGGGACTCGTCCGATCTGAAGAGCGGACCCTTCGTGGCCGTGTTGAATCAGGCGCACCTTCCCTACGTGGCCGGATTCATGGAACTGGTCGTGGTGATCGCGTTGCTCTCGGCGTTCAACGCCAATATCTACGGCACCTCCCGGATGGCGTACTCGTTGTCCCGCCGCGGCGACGGTCCGGCGTTCATGGCCCGGATCTCCCACTCGGGGGTGCCGCTCAACGCGGTGTTGCTGTCCGTGTTCTTCGGTTTCGTCAGCGTTCTTCTCAATTGGTGGCTGCCCGACGACCTGCTCGGGTTGCTTCTCAATGCCGTCGGTTCGGCGCTTCTGGTGATCTGGATCTTCATCGTCGTCTCCCACTTGAGATTGCGGCCGCGTCTCGAACGTGCGGGCAAGCTGACGGTGCGGATGTGGCTGTTCCCCTGGCTGAGCTACGCCACGCTTGCGCTTCTCGGCGGGTTCGTCGTGCTCATGCTCTTCGACACCGACGCCCGCACCCAGCTGTTCTCGACGTGCGTGCTGTTCCTCGCAAT
Source organism: Rhodococcus sp. MSC1_016 (assembly GCF_023667485.2). Lineage (NCBI taxonomy): Bacteria > Bacillati > Actinomycetota > Actinomycetes > Mycobacteriales > Nocardiaceae > Rhodococcus > Rhodococcus sp. MSC1_016. The sequence goes on along the minus strand of NZ_JAMOZI020000001.1, from coordinate 933,829 downwards.
CACCGCACTCGCCTTCCTGAACGCGCGATACCGCAGGAAGGCCGTTCCCGCTACCGACCCCGGGCAGCGAGCGCGTTGACGAACACGTTGGAAATATCCGCCGGATCCTTCGCGACGTAGCTCGACCCACCCGTCACCCGCGAGATCTCGGCGAGGGTAGCCGCGTCGGCGTCGTCGGTGATACCGATCGTCACGATGATGACGGGACGCGCCGGGTCCTGCTCCCGCTCGAGGATCCTCAGCAGCTGCTCCTTGGTGATGGAGTCCGGGTCCTCGTTGGCACCATCCGTCAGGATGATCACACTGTTGACGGCGCGTGGGTCGTACGATTCCTGCACGGTCCTGAAAGCGGCCAGCGCCGTGTCGTACAGCCCCGTTGCGCCGCCGACGAGACCGTCCACCTTCTCCGCTTGCTGGGCCATGATCTGCCGTTGCGTGAGGCCGTCGACCACCGTGTCGTAGCGCCGGATCGGCACCATCTCCCGGTAGTCCTGCGGTCCCCCGCCGAGCCCCTGCGAGAAGGCCCACAATCCCGCCGACACGCTGTCCGGGAACATGGCGTTCCCGGCGAGCGCGGCGTCCACCGTGAGGTCCATCCGAGATCGGTTTCCTGCCGGCGTCTCCATCGACCCCGACACATCGATGGCGACGAGGGTGCGGATGGGCAACGCCATCAACGCCCATGCACCGAGTGCCTCCTGCAACACCGTCTCGTCCACCGGGCCCAGCTCGGGGACCTCACCGATCCCGCGCCCGTCAGGCAATGGGCTGCCATCCGGGCCACGAAAACCACTGTTCTGCAGCACGGTTCGAGCGGAGTCACTCCCGAGAACTCCCGCGACGGCGCGCGCAACCTGGGTGGCCTTGTAGTGGCGGTCCGGTGCCGGCGACGTGACGACCAGCGGATAATTCACGAAGGTGCTGCCCGTCGCAGGCACCGTCGCAGCGAGCGCCTGACCGGTATCGGCGTTGTAGTTCACTACGGCCTGTTCGGTGGCGACGGCGACGCCGCCGTTGTCGGCTACCCCGCGCAGCATCTCTTCGCCGATGGGTTCGTCTGCGGTGCGCGCACTCTCCTCCTGCGCGAGGGGCACCAGGGCGGCCCGCACGGTGCCCGCGGACACTGGGTCCGATCGGCCTTCCGCGAGGGCTGCGTCGATCGGCCCCTGTGCGACGCCGGTGACGAGCGGATTACCGAGCTGCAATTCTTTCAACTGCAGCGCAGCAAGCCAGGTCTCGGCCGCCGGCGCCTCACCTTCGCGGGACACCAGGACGATGGGCGAAGACGCGACCGACCCCGTCATCACTTCCACCGGACCCGCAGCGGTGAGTGCCGCTTTCCCTACCCACGCCCCGGTGTCGGGGATCCACAAGTCGGGGGCGTCGGCGCCCTTGCCCAACCGTCCGGCTATGTCACCCGAGGTGGCAGCGCTGACGGCGATGGTGGCGCAACCGGTGTCGGTGTCCTTCGCTGCGCTCAGAATGTCGGTGACCGCCGGCGCGATACTCGGGTCCGCCGCAAGGGTGTAATCGACCAGGTGGTCGCAGCCACCGGTCCAGGAACGCACCGCTTGCACGATGACGACGACGGACACCACCAGACCGATGACCACGGCGGCACAAACGACGTAGAACCCGAGGGAACGGCCGCCGCGCTCGTCGCGCGTACTCGAATGACGACCTCCGGCCATGGCCTGCCTCCCTGACTTTTCGGTCACGATCTGCCGAAGCTTCTACGCTTTGCTGCACTGCAGGTTCGATACCGACGCTCGTGGTCAGGCGATCGTATCGGCCGACCCGGGGGTCAGCCTTCGCGTTGGGCCACCTCGAGTTTCCGGGCCACCAACGCGGCCTGTATCTGACGCAAGCCGGAAGGTCGCGTCGGGTCGCACCCGGTCAGCTGCGCAATTCGCTTCAACCGATAGTCCACCGTATTGGTGTGCAGGTGCATCTTCTTCGCGGTGCGCTGACGGTTCAAGTCGTGGCTGATGTGCACTTCCAGGGTTTCGACCAGCTCCGGTGAGTTCTGCAACGGATCGAGAAGGCGTGCGAGATGGGTGCGGCCCGGACCGGGACGGGTGAGCTGATACTCGAGTGCCAGATCATTCATCTCGTATAGACCTGGAGCCAACGACAGCTGATGTGCGAGGTCGAGAAGTTCGTGTACCTGCTCGGCCGCCGTCGGGATGTCCGCCGTACGGACCCGGCTCACCGTCGCGGTCAGGGGTACTTCCGCGGCCGCGCCGACGCGGTCGAGCAGCGACACGATCCACGCCCGTTCCGGCGAGCCGGGAAGCAGAATGGTGCCGCCATCGGGACTCAGCGAGCACAGGGCTGCCCCGCCGGAGGCCTCGGCAAGTTCGATCTGCAGTCGCCGTAACTTCTGCCGCGCCACCACCGCCTTCCGCCGGTGCGCGATCGCCTCTGCCGGATGCGGCGGTACGGCAAGGCCCATGACGACGTAATTCTCCGCAGGCTCCACCCCGGCGTGCCGGGCGGCCGACGCCGCCTTCCGACCGCTGAGGAGGGCCGTGACGAGGTTGACGGCGGCGCCGTCGCGCTCACTGTTGACCGCCTCGAGTTCGTTGACGTAGCTGGTTGTGGCCGCGACCGTCACGCACTCGAGAAGCGCGAACATCACCTTCTGGATGACCAGAAGGCCCGGCAGGTCCTCTTCGCGGGCGTTGGCCGCCGCAAGGTCGCCGGCCTTGGTGATTCCCTCGTGGAGGATGCGCAGAACCAGCGTCAAGGGGAAGCCCTCGCGGGCCCACCGAGCCGAGGCGTCCCTCACTTCGGCGAGATCTTCTTCGGTGGGCGAAGTTCCCCCATCGAGCATCTGGATGCCGAGGCGCAGGCACACGACCGTGAAATCGGTGACGTCGCTCTGGAGTTGCTCACCGGGCAGAGAACCGCACGGCGTCACGTTGTCCGCGAAATGCCGTACGAGTTTTCGGGCGACTGCGTGCGTGTCGCGTAAGGGGGCAGAAGCCGGCCTACCGTCGACGAGAATCTGCAAACCCGCCCCCGCACTGTGATCTGTCATAGATCTCATCACTCCAATATGTGGATGACACCGAACTCGCGCACCATCGACATCACGTGCACATAACGAGGGTTCGCTTCTATAACTGTTTTATCACGACAACGCTCTGTGCAGGGGGAATACGGCGATGTGCGGACCACAAGTCGGTCGGGAGCAGACCCGGCACCGGCCGGGCGGACCTCAGTCCTCCTCGGCGACCCGGACCACCAGCTTGCCGAAATTTCTTCCTTCGAGAAGGCCGATGAATGCTGACGGAGCGTTCTCGATGCCCTCGACGAAGTCTTCCCGGTAGGCGAAGCGTCCCTCCGCTATCCACGCCGCAACGTCCCGCTGGAAATCGGCGAACATCTCCGGCACGAACTCGCTCTGAATGAAACCGCGGATGGTGAGACTCTTCACCAGGACACGAGTGAAGAAGCCGGGCAACCGATCGGGCCCCTCGGGAGCCGCCGTGTCGTTGTACTGGGCGATCAAACCGCACACGGGAACGCGAGCATAGAGGTTGAGCAGCGGGAGCACCGCGGCGGCGACAGCGCCGCCCACGTTCTCGAAGTAGACGTCGATACCGTCCGGCACCGCGGCTCGGAGTTGTTCGGCGAAATCAGGAGCCCGATGGTCGACCACGGCATCGAAACCCAGCTTCTCCAACACATAGGCACATTTCTCGGGACCGCCGGCGATCCCGACTGCCCTGGCGCCCTTCACTTTCGCAATCTGGCCGACCGCGGAACCGACCGGTCCGCTCGCCGCCGCGACGACGACGGTCTCGCCTGCCTTCGGTTGCCCGATCTTCAGTAGTCCGGAGTAGGCAGTGAATCCGGGCATTCCGAGAACGCCGACCGCGGTCGACAGCGGCGCCGCGGCGGGGTCGAGCCTGCGCAGGTGGCGACCGTCGACCACCGCGTGCGACTGCCACCCCGCGTAGGCGAGGACATAGTCACCGGCAGAAAATTGAGGATGGCGCGATTCGACCACCTGGCCGACAGTGCCACCCACCATCACCTCGTCGATCTCGACCGGATCGGCATACGATTCGGCGGTACTCATTCGCCCCCGCATGTACGGGTCGAGCGAGAGGTAGATGACGCGTATCAGCACCTGCCCCTCGGAAAGTTCGGGCAAACTGACCACCTCGAGACGGAAGTTGTCCGTCGTGGGCGCGCCGTCCGGCCGGGACGCCAGGACGATCCGGGTGCTCTGAACAATGCTGTCGACACTCACTGTGCGCCTGCCCATCCGTAGTGGTCCGGTTCCGAACGCCACACTACCGACGTCAGAAGAGTTGGTTCTTCTGCACCTTTCCCATGGCGTTGCGGGGCAGGGAGTCGACCACCCTGATTTCGCGGGGTCGCTTGTGCACCGACAGTTCGGCGGCGACGTGGTCGATCAACTCGGACTCCGAGACGTTCTCCCCCACCACGAAGGCGACCAGTCGCTGGCCGAGGTCGGGATCGGGAACGCCGACCACCGCCGCTTCCCGCACACTCGGGTGACCGAGCAGCGAAGTCTCCACCTCGCCCGCCCCGACCCGGAAACCGCCCGACTTGATGAGGTCCGTGGATTCGCGTCCGACGATGCGATGAAACCCCCCTGGGTCGATGACGGCGACGTCGCCGGTCTTGAACCAACCGTCCTCGGTCCACGATTGGGCGGTCGCCTCCGGACGGCCCAGATATCCGTCGAACAGCATCGGACCCCGCACCTGCAGTCCGCCTATCGATTTCCCATCGCGGGGAACGTCACCGCCGCGTTCGTCCCGCAGCCGGGTCTCGACACCGCGAAGGGGAACGCCGACCCAGCCGGGGCGACGCTCCCCGTCCGCCCGCGTACTGAGGGTCAGCATCGTCTCGCTCATCCCGTAGCGCTCGATCAGTGCGAGGCCGGTCAGCTCGCGGATCTTGTCGAACACGGGCACCGGAAGAGGCGCACTGCCCGACACCAGCAACCGCGCACTCGACAGCGCACGAGCCGACTCGGGGTCGTCGGCGATGCGGCTCCACACCGTCGGAACGCCGAAGTACATCGTTCCGCGGGCGGCGGCGTACGCCTTGGGGACCGGTTTGACGGTGTGCACGAGCGGGCCGCCGAACCGTAGCGGTCCGAGCACCCCGAGAATCAGCCCGTGGATGTGGAAGAGCGGGAGTCCGTGCACCACGGTGTCGGCGCCGGTCCACTCCCATGCCTCGGCGAGCGCGTCGAGTCCGGCCGCAATCGCCTTCCGGCTGAGGAGTACGCCCTTCGGCGGTCCCGTCGTCCCGGAGGTGTAGAGGATGAATGCGGTGGCCGTGTCGGGCGGCTCGGGGTAGCTGTGCCAGGAGCGGGCGTGAAGCCGGACCGGGATGACGGGCAGCCCCGCGGCGTTCTGCGGAGCCTCGCCGAGCCACGCCTGGGCCCCTGAGTCACGCAGGATGTGTTCGAGCTCCGCGCGACCCGAATCGGGTGGAACGGGCACGGCGGCGACGCCGGCGATGAGACAACCCACCACCGCGAGCACAGTCGTCACGCTGGGGGTGGCGAGGATCGCGACCCGGTCTGCGCGCGAGACCCGTTCCGCCACGGAGGTCGCTGCGCCGAGCACATCACTGCGCGACAGTGTGGAATCGCCGATCCGGACGGCGTCAGGAATGTCGTCGCCGCGGGCGACGGCCACAGGATTCAGGGATCGCAGAAGCACAGGGACAGCTTCTCACAGGGGGCGGGCGGCGCCGGCCGGGTCTCCCACGGGCGGACTGACGGTCGCCAGGGCGGCGCCCAGCAATGCCCCGGTGAGCACCGCGAGTCCGTGAGCGTCGCCTACCGCGACGAGCAGAACACCCGCCAGCACCACCCCGGCACTGAGGGCGAGGGATCGCCATTCCTTCGACTGCATGACCACCAGCCCGGCGATGGAGGCCACGAGTGTGAGGGTGGCTCCCGAGTTGCCGGCGCCGGAGGAAGGAAAGAGAAAAGCGGTGAACAATCCGAAGATGACTTGACCGGCCACGAACAGCAGGACCGTCCGGGCGCTCCCCCACACCTTCACCGCCAGCGGCGCCACCCACGCGAGAACCGCCAGATTCAGCAGCGTGCCGGCGATCCCGCCGTCCTGAACCGCGACGGAGGTGACGATGCGCCACCACTGGTCGTCCCTGATCCGGTCGGGCTCCCGATCGAACGCATCGAGAATCGCCGGAAACACGAACTGCAGCAGCGACGGAACTGCGACCACCGACCACAGCACGACGGCGGTCCGGGGCGGGTGAGCCGGCAGTCGGTAGCCGACGAGAACCTGCCCGAGCAGCGCAGACAGCACGAGGACCACCGCGAAGAGGACCGCACCGGTCCATCCTTCGACTGAAGTGGTCACCGCGAAACTCTACAACGGCGCAGGCCCGGCCCCGTGTCCGTGGCACACCATGTCAGTGCCTGCTGACCACCGACCGGAGGAAGAATCGCAAGTTCGAGGGACGCTCCGCGAGGCGGCGCATGAAGTAGGCATACCACTGAGTTCCGTACGGTACGTACACCCGAACCTGCTTGCCCTCACCCGCGAGCCTGCGTTGTTCGAGGTCTCGGATGCCGAACAACATCTGGTGCTCGTATTCTGAGGATGCGCGCCCTGATTTCGTCACAAGTGGCCCGACTGCAGCGATGACTGCCGGATCGTGCGACGCCACCATCGGGTAACCCGATCCGTCGATCAGAACCTCGAGGCACCGTAGATACGACGCGTCGACCGCAGCACGGTCTTTGAACGCCACCGACTCCGGCTCCTGATAGGCACCCTTGCAGAGACGAACCCGGGAGCCGGCACCCGCCAGTTCGCGGCAGTCCTGTTCGGTACGCCGCAGATACGACTGCAGCACGGCCCCCAGCCAGGGGTAGTCCCGCCGGAGTTCGCGCACGATCGAGAGAGTCGAATCGGTGGTGGTGTGATCCTCGGCGTCCACGGTGACCCAGACACCGGAGGCCTCCGCGGCCGCGCAGATAGTGCGGGCGTTCTCGGTGGCCACTTCGGTTCCACGGTCCGGGAGCGCCAGCCCGAGCGCCGACAACTTCATCGACACTTCGAGCCGGCGCACGCCCGACCCGCCGGGCGCCGCCTCGGGTAACGCTCCGAGGGCGGCGACGAGTTGCAGATACTCGTCGACCGTTGCCCGCGCTCCCTCCTCGTCACGGGTGTCCTCACCGAGGAAATCGATGGAGACGGAGCGACCCGAGTCGAGGAGGTCGCGGACCGTGCGCAGAACCGAGTTCCGGTCGTCGCCGGCGATGAATCGATCGACGAGCTTGCGGGTGACCGGTGTGCCCGTGACCGCCCGTTTCACCCGGGACGAACGCGAGGCCGCGAGGATCGCCGGCCGAAGCGGATTCGCGAGGGACGCGGGCGCTTTCATTCCGACCCCATGTGTGGGTAGCGATAGTCGGTGGCGGGCGAGAACGTCTCCTTGATCGTGCGCGCCGACACCCACCGCAGAAGGTTCAGCTTGGAGCCGGCCTTGTCGTTGGTACCCGAGGCGCGGGCGCCACCGAAGGGTTGCTGTCCGACCACGGCTCCGGTCGGTTTGTCGTTGACGTAGAAGTTCCCCGCGGTGAACCGCAACGCGGAGGTGGCAGCTTCCACCGCACGGCGGTCGTCGGCGATCACGGCCCCTGTCAGCGCGTACGGGGCCGCCGTATCGACCGCGCCGAGGATGTCGGCGAAGGCACCGGGCGCCGAATCGTCGTAGACGTGCACGGTGAGGATCGGGCCGAAGTACTCGGTGGTCATCGCCTCGTCCACCGGGTCGTCGGCGAGCAGCACGGTCGGACGGACGAAGTACCCGACGCTGTCGTCGTACTTGCCGCCCACGGCGATCTCGACGCCGGTGGTGGCGCGTGCGCGCTCGATGGCCGCGACGTTCTTCTCGTACGCGCGGCGGTCGATGAGAGCGCCGCCGAAGTTCTCGAGATCGGTGACGTCACCGTAGGTGAGCGCGTCGACTTCCGCGGTGAAGGTGTCGCGCATCCTGTGCCACAAGGACTTCGGTACGTAGGCGCGGGACGCCGCCGAGCACTTCTGCCCCTGATATTCGAACGCTCCCCGGATCAACGCGGTGCGCAGTACGTCCTCGTCCGCCGAGGCGTGCGCAACCACGAAATCCTTGCCTCCGGTCTCGCCGACCAGCCGCGGATAACCGGCATAGTTGCCGATGTTCTCCCCGATCTGCCGCCACAGGTGCTGAAACGTCCGGGTCGACCCGGTGAAGTGGATCCCGGCGAGACGGGGATCGCTCAACGCCACCTCGGACACGGCCTGCCCACTGCCGGTCACCAGATTGATGACGCCCGGTGGCATTCCGGCGGCCTCGAGCAGCTTGATGGTCCAGTACGCCGCGACGGTCTGCGTCGACGACGGCTTCCACACCACCGTGTTACCCATCAGCGCCGGCGCGGTAGGCAGGTTTCCGGCGATGGCACTGAAGTTGAACGGGGTGATTGCGTAGACGAAACCCTCGAGCGGCCGGTATTCGAGCCGGTTCCACACACCCGGTGACGAGATCGGCTGATCGGCGAGTATCTGCCGGGCGAAATGAACGTTGAAACGCCAGAAGTCGATCAATTCACACGGTGCGTCGATTTCCGCTTGTTGCACCGACTTGGACTGGCCCAGCATCGTGGCCGCCGCCAGCGTCTCCCGCCACGGTCCCGACAGCAGGTCGGCGGCACGCAGGAGGACTGCTGCTCGGTCGTCGAAAGACAGCGCCCGCCATTCCGGCGCTGCTGCTGTGGCGGCGTCGATGGCCGCTGATGCGTCGTCGTGGGTCGCGTTGCGCAGCGTGCCGAGCACCGCGGAGTGCCTGTGTGGTTGCACGACGTCGACACGGTCACCGGCGCCGTGCCGATGCGTCCCGCCGATCACGTGCGGGATGTCGATGGGATTTGTCGCGATGTCGCCGAGTGCGGTCTTGATTCGTGCGCGTTCGGGACTGCCCGGCGCGTACGAGTGGACCGGCTCATTGGTGGGCACCGGAACCTGGGTGATGGCGTCCATGCTGCCTGCCTCCTGCCCTCAGATCGTGAGGAACTGTGACCGGGAACGAACTGTGACGGGAACTTTTCGGACGGGACACCCGACCGAGTTGGACCCTGTGCCCAGGTTAGCGCCGGAGAGGGGGAGCCATCCGGTTTTGGCCGCGACTACACGTCGCGGGCGTTCGAGACCATCTGATGCACGTCCTGGTCGGCGGCGCCGAGACCGAAACTGATGATGCGACGCGGATGGATACGAATCGTCGGGCCACCGAGGCCCTGCGTCTGCGCAGCGTCCGCGTCGATCGCCTCCCCCCGGCCGCGGATCTCGACGCACCGCACCCGCCACGGATCGACGGAAGGAACATCATCTACCACGAAGGCCACCCGCCCGTTGTCGGCGACGTTGCGGAACTTCCGGCTCGCCGCCATGCGATAGCCCTGAATGTCGATCGTCGACGTCGTGGGGTTGTAGTGGAAGCCGACAGGGCTGACCTGCAAAGTCCCGTCGGGCTGGACCGTCGCGATGCGTCCGAGGCGCTGAGTGGACAGGTACGCGAGTTCGTCGTCTGTGAAGGGCATGAACTCACGCTAAAACCTGAACCACGCTGGAGGTCAAGTGCTCACCGAAGATCCCGGACCGCCTGCTTCGCTTCGTCCACCCGCTGTTCGGCCCGGTCGAGTTCCCGTTCCGTCCGACGCACGCTCTCCGCCGACGCCTTCTCGGCGTTCCGGGTGAACTGCCGTTCCTGCTCAGCGTGTTCGAGTTCCGCGCGCAACTCCTCGATGCGCCGGTCGATCTCCGCCAGCGTCGAGCGCGCCTGTTCGAGTTCCGACCGCGCACTGCCCAGCGCGTCCCGGATCTCCTCCGCTTGGGACGTGGCCTCGGCGAGCTCCGTCTCGGCGGCCGCTCGCTCGGCGTCGCGCTTGCGCGCCTCCGACTTCGTGTCCTTCCGAGATGCCGACCTCGGCTTGGACTCGGTAGCCGACTTCGCGGACGAACCCGCGTCCGACGCGGGCGAGCTCCCCGATTTCTCGCTCTTCTTCGCCGGCTTCCCCGAGACGACACTCAGTCCGGCCGGACCGAAACCGCTGTAACTCGCAGCAGTCACCATCCGGCCGAGCCGAACCTGATCCGCCGTGTCGGAATCGGCGAGCGCCGCTGTGAGCGTCTGCCCCACCTCGCGTAAAGCGTCTTCACCGACCTGCCGCCCGCGCTCGGCCGCAATGTCCCCCGCCCGGCGCGCGAGGGCGCTCACTGCCTGCTGCCGTTGGGCGGACAGTTTCCGAAGGTCCGGCCCCGACAGATGACGTTGAGCGTCCCGAAGCGCCTCCCCCAACTGCAAAAGCGCGCCCACCTCCTCCGGCAACTCGCGCGAGAGTAGGTTGACCAGCCACCCCACCGTCGTCGGTTTCCGCAGCTTCCCGATGGCAGTCGCCAGCGCACGATCCCCAGCCTCACGGGCCGCTTCCACCCGAGCACTGCGCGCCGCGACGAACTCGCCGGGGTCGAGGCCGTACAACTCGTCGGCGACATCGTCGAGGTTCACGGACACAATCCTGTCACCGCGAACCACCGCACTCAGCGCAACCGCTCGGCCGCCGCCTCGATCCGCTCGTCACTGGCCGTCAGGGCGATCCGCACATGCGTGCCGCCGCGGGGACCGTAGAACTCCCCCGGGGCGACGAGAATGCCGCGAGCGGCGAACCACTCGACGGTGTCGCGGCACGACTCACCGCGGGTGGCCCAGATGTAAAGCCCGGCCTCGGAATCGTCGACGGTGAACCCGGCACCCCGTACTGCGGCGAGGAGGATGTCGCGGCGACGACGATAGCGCTCGCGCTGCTCGTTCTCGTGCTCGTCGTCGGAGAGCGCGGCCGTCATCGCCGACTGGATGGGCAGTGGCACCATCATCCCAGCGTGCTTGCGCACCTCGAGGAGTTCGGCAACCAGCACGGGATCACCGGTGACGAATCCGGCGCGGTAGCTCGCAAGATTCGACGTCTTCGACAGGGAGTGCACGGCGAGCAAGCCGGTGAGATCGCCGTCGTTCACCCGCTCGTCGAGGATCGACAGCGCCTCACCCTCCCAGGTAAGTCCCAGGTAGCACTCGTCCGAGACGACGAGGGCGCCGCGCCGCCGCGCCCAGTCGACCACCTTGCGCAGATGTTCGAGGCCCAGCACCTTGCCGGTGGGGTTGGACGGCGAATTGACGAAGATGAGGGACGCAGCCTCCGGCCCCAACCGGTTGAGCCCGTCGGCGCGGATCACGCGGGCCCCCGCGAGAAGCGCCCCCACCTCGTACGTGGGGTACGCGAGTTCCGGAATGACCACCAGATCGTCGGACCCGAGCCCGAGGAGGCTGGGCAGCCAGGCGATCAGTTCCTTGGTACCGATGGCGGGGAGCACCGAGACCGGATCGATCCCCGCGATCCCGTACCGGCGTTTCAGCGACTCGACGGCAGCGACACGTAACTCCTCCGTGCCGTGCGTCGTCGGATATCCGGGGACAGCCGCGACCGCGGCCAGCGCCTCCTGGATGATCGGCGCAACGGGATCGACGGGCGTGCCCACCGACAGGTTGACGATGCCGCCCGGGTGCGCGAGTGCTTTCGCCTTGGCCGACTCGAGCGAGTCCCAGGGAAAGTCGGGAAGTGCCTTGGCTACCGAGATACGCGGCACATCTAGTCCTCGCCCATGGGCGGCAACGCCTTGATGAACGGTGGGTCGTAATCGACCTTGCCCAACTTCGCTGCGCCACCGGGGGATCCGAGGTCGTCGAAGAAATCGACGTTGGCGGCGATGTAGCCGTTCCACTGTTCCGGGACGTCGTCTTCATAGAAGATGGCTTCTACCGGGCAGACAGGTTCACAGGCACCGCAGTCCACACACTCGTCGGGATGGATGTAGAGCATCCGCCCGCCCTCGTAGATGCAGTCGACAGGGCACTCCTCGATACATGCCTTGTCCAACACATCTACGCACGGTTCAGCAATCGTGTAGGGCACTGCCGCTCTCCCTGCCTTTCTGACGCCACCAACGAGCTGCGGAAGACCCGCAGAAGACCCTATTATCCCCTGCCCGGACTCCCACTTTTCGCTGAGGGTTACCTGACCCGGCGCAGTCCCGGGGTGAGCGCCGCACGGGAGCTGATCCATTGCTCACCCTGCTTCGCCGCCCGCGCCAGCGCTCCCCGTTCACCGAGATACGCGGCCACCACACCGATCACCGGCACGTTGCCGAGCAGAGAGTAGGTGCTACCCGGCCCCGGCCGTTGATCGAGCTCGGTGGTGAGTGCACGCAGCGTGCGGGCCGTGCGCCACAAGACGCCTATCAGTGCGAACGGACGCCACGACGACTCCCCTGTGTCGGGGCGGGGCTCGTCACCGTCGGCAGACAGGGCGCGAGCGTCGGCCTCACGCCGGCACAGCACCGATGCCAGCAGCTCCACCTGCTCGGCCCGCTCGGTGACACCGTGCTCCCGCGCGACGGCGACGAGTACCAGAGCCTGGTTCGCGAACCCGAGCAGGTCTCGGATGGGCAATCGGTTCAGGAGAACGCCGAACATGCCCGGAAACGCGACCGCGATCGTGTTGAGTGCCCCGATGCGCGTCACCCACCACCGAGCGCGTTCGTCGTCGGTCGCCTTCTCCCACGACGCCGTTCCCGGGAACTGGATCGTGTCCAGCACCCAGGCGATGCCGTCGAGCAGGGCTTCTGCGGCGCTGCGCTCCTCCGGTGTCGGGACGAACGTCCGGCCCTTGATTCCGAACGGGTCCGTCAGTGCCAGATCGAGCACAGGGTTGATGCCGCGCGCGGCCCGATCCAGTATCGCGACGACCTTGTCGTCTCCGAGCCGATCCGTATCGCTCATGCTGCCGGTGACCTTCCTTCGCGTCGGGCGTGGGTGGTGGTGCGTTCGCGTGCCGGGCGGCCGATCCCCTCGGCGATGGCCCGTAGTTCGGCGACGGTCTTCTCCGAACCGTGCTCGGACCCGGCCATCCGGGAGATGGTTTCCTCCATCAGGGTGCCACCGAGATCGTTGGCACCGCCCTGCAACATCACCTGAGTACCCGTGACACCGAGCTTGACCCAACTGGTCTGAATGTTCGGGATCCGCCCGTGCAGCATGATCCGGGCCAGCGCGTGCACCGCGCGGTTGTCGCGGTTGGTCGGGCCAGGACGCGAGGCACCCGCGAGATACAGCGGCGCGCTCTGATGCACGAACGGCAACGGCACGAACTCGGTGAAACCACCGGTCCGGTCCTGGATTCCGGACAGCACCCGCAGATGCCCCACCCAGTGCTTCGGGTTGTCGACGTGGCCGTACATCATCGTCGAACTCGACCGCAGCCCCACCTCGTGCGCGGTGGTGACCACCTCGACCCAGGTGGCCGTGGGCAACTTCCCCTTCGTCAGCACCCAGCGGACCTCGTCGTCGAGGATCTCCGCGGCCGTGCCCGGGATGGTGTCCAGACCCGCCTCCCGCAATTCGGTGAGCCAGTCCCGGATGCTCTGCCCACCCTTGGCGGCACCGTTGACGATCTCCATCGGGGAGAACGCATGCACGTGCATCGACGGCACCCGCTTCTTCACCGCCCGCACCAGATCGGCGTACCCGGTGACCGGCAACTCCGGATCGATCCCCCCCTGCATGCAGACCTCCGTCGCCCCGGCGACGTGCGCCTCCCACGCCCGGTCCGCGACCTCCGACGTCGACAGGGTGAACGCATCCGCATCACCCTTGCGTTGCGCGAACGCGCAGAACCGGCAGCCGGTGTAGCAGATGTTGGTGAAGTTGATGTTCCGGTTCACCACATACGTGACCTCGTCGCCGACCGCCTCCTGGCGCAGGGCGTCGGCCAACGCCACCATCGCCTCGAGTCCCGGACCCTCGGCCGTGGCCAACGCCAGGTACTCGTCGTCGGTGCATCCGGCCGGATCGCGTTCGGCGCTGCGCAACGCCGCCAGCACATCGGTGTCCACCCGCACCGGGCCACTGAGTTCGAGGACCTGCTCGCGGACGGTCTCCCAGTCCCCGAACGCACTGCCCAGGTCGCTGCGGGTGTCGGTGTTGCGGCCGTCGGTATCGATTCCGGTGTGCAGATCCACCCGCCCGGTCGACTCCCACGACTCGTCCGGCTCCTGCCACGGCAACCCGACCGGGACAGTCTCCGGCCGCGCCAACCCCGTATCCGGGTCGGCGAGGGCCTGCACGTGCCCGAGGATCCGCGGATCGATCCACGGCGAGCCGGCGAGCACGAACTGTGGCTGCGCCGCCGTGCGTTCGGTGAGCACGAACCCGGCCTGCGCGGTGATCTCGGCCAGGGTGTCCAGATTCGGCCACGGCCGTTCGGGGTTCACATGGTCCGGGGTCAACGGCGACACCCCACCCCAGTCGTCGACACCGGCACCGAGCAACGCCGCACATTCGGTGTTCGAAACCAGGTTGGGCGGTGACTGGATCCGCATCCCCGGCCCGAGCAGCAACCGCGATACCGCAATCGACGCCAGAAATTCGTCGAGACCGGCATCGGGGACATCGCGCATCGCGGTATCCGGTTTGGCCAGGAAGTTCTGGATGATCACTTCCTGAATGTGCCCGAACGCCTTGTGCGATTTGCGGATCGCCATGATCGACTCGGCCCGCTCGCGCACGCTCTCGCCGATACCCACCAAAATCCCCGTCGTGAACGGCACGTTCAACCGCCCCGCGTCGGTGAGCGTGCGCAGCCGCACCGCCGGATCCTTGTCCGGGCTGCCGTAATGGCATTCACCCTTGTCGGTGAACAACCGGGTGGCCGTGGTCTCGAGCATCATCCCCATCGACGGCGCCACCGGCTTGAGGCGGGAGATCTCTTCCCAGTTCATCACCCCGGGATTCAGGTGCGGCAACAGCCCAGTCTCCTCGAGCACCCGGATCGACATCGCCCGCAGATAGTCGAGCGTCGAATCGTAACCGCGCTCGTCGAGCCACTGCTTGGCCTCGGGCCACCGATCCTCGGGACGATCACCCAACGTGAACAGGGCCTCCTTGCACCCCAGTTCAGCGCCCCGGCGGGCGATCTCGAGCACCTCGTCCGGCTCGAGATACGCACCCCGGCCCTCGGCCCGCAGCTTGCCCGGCACGGTCACGAACGTGCAGTAATGACACTTGTCGCGGCACAACCGCGTCAACGGAATGAACACCTTGCGTGAATACGTGACCGCCCCGGGTCTGCCCGCCGCCAGCAACCCCGCATCACGCACCTTCGCCGCCGACGCACACAGATCGACCAGATCATCACCACGCGCCTGCAACAGAACAGTGGCCTCGTCGACATTCAACGTCGCACCGTCCCGGGCACGCCGCAACACACGCCGCATAGCCGAGGCAGAAGGTGCCACTTCCTGCACCGATGCGCCAGTCGAGGTCGCCGCTCGAATACCCGGTATGGGAAGCATGGTGGGCCGGCCGGTCTCTTCACCTGAATGGGTCACCCAGCGATCATGCGCCACCCACTCGCGCACGTGCCACTCAGACTCCCCCGAGCGGCCCGTAACGCTATTCGCGCGGATAGTCTTCGTCGTCCGGGACGACTCGGCTCTGCTCCGCGGCATCCGCCTCGTTCACTTCCAAGGACGACACCCCTTCTACCTGGTCAGTGGGCTCGTCGTCGACGGCCAGTTCCTGCTCAAGACGGTCGGCCTCGGGAACCTCCGGAGAGTTGGCCGCATCGAATGACGTCATGTCTGCGCTCCTTTCGCTTCGGGGGTCCTCCCACGATAGGTCTGTTCTCGACAGAATGCCGGTGCACGGCCAAAGTAGGGGCATGAGTGCGCCCGCTACCGTCACCATGGCCGATCCGCTGTGGCGGCCCAGCCCGCGAGCCAGGCAGCTGTGGGCCATCAACGCCGCACTCTTGTGGCTCCCGGTCTTCGCCCTCCAGGCGGTGGGTGCCTTCGTCGGCACCTGGTGGCCGACCTGGGCTCAGATCAGCGTTGCAGCCGTCACTGTCGTCCTCGCCCTGTTGCATGTCACCGTCGTTCCGTTCTGGCGCTATCGCGTGCATCGCTGGGAGATCAGCGACACCGCCGTATACACGCGCACGGGATGGTTCACGCAGGAACGGCGCATCGCCCCGATCTCCCGGGTGCAGACGGTCGACACCGAACGCGGCCCGATCGACCGCATGCTCGGTCTCGCCACAGTCACTGTGACCACGGCGTCGTCGGCCGGTGCCGTCAAGATCACCGCCCTCGACCAGGACACCGCAGATCGCACCGTGGCCCAGCTCACCGAGATCGCCGGAACCAACGTCGGCGACGCCACGTGACTGCGCCGCCGCCGCCCGGAGTCGCGCCTCCCCTCGCTCAGGGGGAGGCCGCGGCCGCTGCCGAGGCAGAACAACCTTGGCTCCGCCTGGATCGGCGGATGCTGCTGGTTCATCCGGTGAGCGAGATCGTGAAGCTGCTGCCCGTCCTGTTGCTGTCGCTGATCGTCGGCAGCCAGAGTGGGAACCACGTGTGGGGTCTGATCGCGGTGGCGGCGTTCGTGGCACTCGGCCTCTCGCGCTGGTTCACCACGAGCTACCGCATCGGTCCCGTCCACGTGCAATTGAGGCAGGGACTCTTCCGCAAACGACTCCTCTCCATTCCCCGGAACCGCATCCGCTCGGTGGACGTCGAGGCGGGAGTGCTGCATCGCCTGCTCGGATTATCGATCGTCCGGATCGGCACGGGACAACAGGTCGGTTCCAAGCCGGACGCGGCGAAGTTCGAACTCAATGCCCTCTCCGCCGCCCTCGTACCGGATCTGCGCGCCGCACTGCTCTCCCACACACCCGAAACAGTGCCCGGACCCGGCACGATCACCGCCGAGCGTCCCGTACACGAGATCGGGCACTGGAGGCCCTCCTGGGTGCGATACGCCCCGTTCTCGCTGACGGGCGTCGTCACCATCGGCGCGATCGTCGGCATCGCATTCCAGTACGGAATCGCCCGCGAGATCGCACGGTCCTCGACGGTGACCGAAGGTATCGAATCGGCCGAGCGGCTCGGTATCGCGCTCGTGGTGGTCTTCGGAATCGTCGTAATCCTGATCGCTGCCAGTGCACTGGCATGTATTCGCTATCTCCTGGCGTACGGCAACCTGACCCTCACCGACAACGGACGGACACTGCACGTCAGCCACGGTCTCCTGAAGACCCGGCAGACGACGCTCGACCGTGCACGGTTGCGGGGCACGACCTTGAAGGAGCCGTTGCTTCTCCGGCTGGCCGGCGGTGCCCGGCTCGACGCCGTCATGACCGGGGTCAGCGCCGAGAAACACGAGTCCTCGCTTCTGCTTCCCCAAGCGCCGCGCCGTGAAGCCGAACGGGTGATGGCCACGGTGATCGGAGACAGTCGTCAAGCCGCGGTGGCACTGAGGCCGCACGGAGCTGCCGCACGACGGCGGCGATACACGAGGGCGCTGATCCCGGCGGGTGTCGCACTGCTTGCCGCGCTCGTCCTCGCGGGGGTCGGCCGTCCGGTGATCTGGCCCGTGTGGGCAGGAATCGGTGTGGCCACGGTCGCCGGAGCTGCCCTCGCCTGGGACCGGTACCGCGGGCTCGGCCACGCGATTCTTCCCGGTTGGCTGATCACCCGCAGCGGCTCCCTCGACCGGGCCCGCGACAGCCTCGAGGCGAACGGCATCATCGGTTGGACCGTCCGCCAGACGTTCTTCCAACGCCGGTCGGGGGTGGCCACCGTCATCGCCGCCACCCCCGCGGGCACCGGAAAGTACCTCGTGATCGACCTCCCCGCCGATCAGGCGTGGACTCTCGTCGAGGCCGTGACTCCTGGGGGAGGTGACGTGTGGGCGCGCCGCTGAACGAACTTGCGCGCCTCGACGCCGAACTCGTCGACTGCCGCGCCTGCCCGCGTCTGGTGGAGTGGCGAGAGAAGGTGGCTCTCGAGAAGCGCGCCGCCTACCGGAACGAAACATACTGGGGCCGACCCGTTCCGGGATTCGGACCACCCGACGCCGCCATGCTGATCGTCGGACTCGCTCCTGCCGCACACGGCGGAAACCGGACGGGGCGGATGTTCACCGGCGACCGCAGCGGCGACTTCCTCTACGCGGCGCTGCATGCCGTCGGTCTGGCGAGTCAGCCGACCGCCACGCACATCGGTGACGGCCTCGAACTGTTCGGCACCAGGGTCACGGCACCCGTGCACTGTGCGCCGCCCGACAACAAACCCACGCCTGTGGAACGGCAGACCTGCCGTCGCTGGCTCGACGCCGAATTGAGAATCCTGCAGCCTCGGCTGCGCTCGGTGATCGTGCTCGGCGGATTCGGCTGGCAGGCACTGCTGCCCGTGCTGGAGGACGCCGGATGGGTCGTCCCGCGACCCCGCCCGAAGTTCGGCCACGGCGCCCACGTCGAACTCGCCGGCCGGACCGGCCCTCTGCACCTGTTCGGGTGTTACCACGTCAGCCAGCAGAACACCTTCACCGGCCGGCTCACCCCCGCGATGCTCGAGTCGGTGCTCTCCGACGCCGCACGCGCGGCCGGGTTGATGGGGTGATCCGGCTCCCCGGGCGAACGGTACATCCGACCCGTCTGAAGCGCCGAAAGTGCCGTTCACCCCAGTTGGCGCCGGTTGGGCAGTTCCTCGATGATGTATTTGGCCATGCTGCCCAACCGTGAGCGGGTGGGTTGCATGGTGTCGACACCGAGCACGGTGAGAGGCGACGCCGTCACCGAACCGACGCAGATCGCGGCCACCGGCCCGTTGAACGCGCGGACGAGAGCGTCGACGCGTCCGACGTCCTTCGCAGTGCTCAGCAGCGAGGACACCGCCGGCGCGCTGGTGAAGGTGACCGCGTCGACGTCACCACCGGTGATGCCGTCGACCAGCGCCCGCAGGGGTCGTTGATCGACGGGCCGTATCCACCGGTACACCGACACCGCGGTGGTCCGCGCGCCCGCCTCGGCCAGGGAGACGCTCAAATCGGTGATCGGTTCCCACTCCGTGATCGTGCCGTGCAGTTGGACCGCAACGTGTAGCCCCTGCACTCCCTCGGCGATGAGGTGTTGCGACACTTCCTCGGACGACTCCGTCTCCGGCGACCACTCCTCCCGCAGGCCCGCACCGCGTACGGCGCCCTTGGCTTTGGGACCGCGGGTGATGATGCGTGCCGAGCTCAACGCGCCGACAAGGGCCTCGTCGTTACCCCAGGCCCGTGCGGCGTCCATCCACCCCCGGAAGCCGACGGCCGTACTGATCACGACGAGGTCCGGCGGAGAGGCGATGATGTCGGCCGTTCGCGCTTTCAGATCGGAGTCGTCGACCAACGGCAGCACGTGGATGGCAGGTGTGTGCGTCACGGTGGCACCGTGACGTTCGAGCAGCGTGATGAACTCCGCGGCTCGGCGTTCGGCGGTGACGGCGATGGTCAGTCCCGCAAGTTCATCGTTCGACATTGTCCCAGTGTGACGGACGTTCCGGCTTATGCTGACGAGATGATCACTGCCGTGCACACGCTCGTCTATGCCGACGACGCCGAAGCTGCCCGCGACTTCTTCCGGGACGTGCTGGGCTGGGACCACGTGGACGCGGGAGGCGGGTGGCTCATTTTCCGCACCGGCCCCTCCGAGATGGGCGTGCATCCCACGTCGGACGACCGCGGCGGGGAGCCGTGGTCGACGCAGCCTCACCATGAGATTTCGCTCGTCTGCGACGACATCGAGGCGACAGTTGCCGAGTTGAAGGCGAAGGGCGCCGAGTTCACCCGCGACGTTCGCGACGAGGGGTACGGCCTGACCACCGCGCTGAGGATTCCCGGCGCCGGCGAGATGATGGTCTATCAGCCGCAGCACCCGGTCGCGTACTGAAGGTCGGGTACCCAGAGGTCCAGGCGCTCAGGCAGGAACTGGGGACGTGGGCGGCAGCGGCGACCCGACCTTCCAGAGATATGCGGCAGGCGGAATCAACGCGCCGAGAAACAGCAGCAGGGTCCACACGGACGCGAGCAGGAGAACGTCGCCGCCCGGCCCCCCGAGCATGCAGAGCAGGAAACCCACGATCCACCCGACGAGTGGGAGGACTGCGGCGCCCACCCGGCCGGTCGCGGACCGCGCGGCGATCACCAATGCCACATTGACCGCTCCGGCGACGAGGATGCTCACCGGGAACGGCGTCGCCCCGAGGTACAGCGGAAGGAAAAGTACGGCGAGGACGGCACACAAAAGGCCGTCGAACACCAGCAGGGCAAGGGTGGCCCTTGCCAGAACATCCGTATGTTCACGTTTTTCTGCGGTGCCGACGGCCATGTGTCAATAGTGGATCAGGGGACCGGTGGGTAACCCAGCAGGGTCAGCAAGTGACTCTGCATGTCGGCAAATCCATACAGCACGCTGTAGTACAGCTCGCGCTGAGCGGGCCATGACGGCCTCAGCGAGTCGACGAACGCCACTATGGCGTTCTGAACATCCCAGTTGTACATCGAAGACCTCTCCTGACGGGCGTCACACGGACTCGGACTGAGCCACTGCGTGATGTGCGCCACAGTGTAATACGTAATGCCAGTCACAGTTAAGTGCGGTCATGCCCGGCACCGCAGAGGTCAGAGCTCTACACCGGCGAAGAGGTCACGCTCACGACCACGGTCGTCGACCTCCCCCGACCGACCACGGGCCAGCACGAAGTGTTCCTCCGAAAGGATCGGCTGGGCGACGGCGTTGGAGAGCGCGAACTCGGCGCCTCCGGGCGCCACCCTCACCTGCGTGGCATGAGCCGCGAGTGCGGCCTGCTTGGCGCCCAGCACCGCCCGCACGTCGATCACTGTGGTGACCTGGGAGTCGGGCACGCTCGGTAGTTCGCCGGGCTCGGGCAGTCGCCATCCTTCGGGGAGGTCGCCGATTCGGCAGATCCCCGATTCGAGCGCGCTCGCCTCGGTGACCGTCCAGTACAGCTTGGCCACCGGCCACGGCTCACCGGCGTCGGGAAATGTCGTCGTCCCCGACGCCTCTACCGCTGCCTCCGTGAGGCGATGCGCCTGGATGTGGTCGGGGTGCCCGTAGCCGCCGTGCTCGTCGTAGGTGACGACGACGTGCGGTCGCAGCTCCCGGATGACCGCCACCAAGGCTGCGATCGCCGCTTCTTTGTCGGCGTTGACGAAGGCGCGCGGATGAGCTGCCGAGGGCGTACCCGCCATTCCCGAATCGCGAAAGTGCCCCGCCCCTAACAGGAATCGCGGCCGGCCGGCGCCGAGAATCGACAGGGCAGACCTCAGTTCGCCGATCCGGTATCCGCCGAGCTGATCGGCGGCACCGGCAACGAGCCCGGCCCACTCGTCCCCGATCACCTCGCCTTCCTCACCCAGCGTGCAGGTCAGGACGTGTACCTCGACACCCTCGGCGGCGTAATGCGCGATGGTGCCACCGGTGGTGATCGTCTCGTCGTCGGGATGGGCATGGATGAAGAGAAGGCGCCGATCGGTCATTCCTCGATCCTGCTCCAACCGGACGCGTCACTGAAAATCCCTACCGGCACAGCGCCCGACAGCGACACTCCCTCGACACCCGGCCCTACCGCCACCAACGTGCGGTCCTGCATGATCGGCAGCACGGCAGCAAGATCCCACAGTCGGCGATCTGCGTCGGCCAGAGCCTGAGATACGTCACCCGCACCGCGCAACGCGGCGTCGATCGCGGGCTGCAGCGACGGGTCGCACAGGCCGGTCAGATTGGACGGCGCTTCCGCCTCTGCGGCGGAATTCCCTTCCGGTGCAGTTCCTTCGGCTCGAGCCGGCGTGTTCGTCGCTGCGGCGGGCGGGCAACTGTGCCGGGAGGCCAGCGCGGTTGCCGGATCGGAACCGTCGCGGGACCATCCGACGACGGCACCGATCTCGCCGCTCGTCAACGCTTCTCCGTACAACTCCTCCGCGGGTATTGCTTGCACACTGGCGTCCACTCCGGCACTACGTAGTTGGTCGGCAGCCGTGTTCGCGACAGCATTTGCGGTGTCATCCCCCTCCGGAGTTCCGATGACGAGCGAGAGCGGCACGCCACCGCGGACGAGCCTCGCCTGCGGCACGGTTGCGGCGGGATCGGGAGTGGGCGCGGCAATGTCGGAGACATAGCCGTATTCCGCGAGCTGCGCCAGCACCTGTTCGCGGGACGGGCGCGCGGGGGCGGTAGCGGTGTAACCCGGGTCGGACGGGGCGTACACCTGCGAGCGGGTGGGTACGGCGGCCGCTTCGCTTCCCGCCCCGACGACCGCCAGAAGGTCGGTATCGAGCAAGTCCAGCAGACTCCGCCGTACCCGGACGTCCGCGAGTTCGGGCACCCGTCCGTTGAGGGTCAGCGACAGCCCTCGCGGCTGGAACGACGCACCCGTGCGCACGGTCGGGATCGCCGCGAGCTGAGCGGAAGTGGCTGTGCCGCCGTGAATCTGCACGATCTGCGTGTCGTTGTTGCGCATCGAGTCGGCGAGCTGCGCGGAGGTTCCGTCACGCCGCATGAGTATCTGGTCCGGGGTCGCCGGCTTGTCCCAGAATCGATCGTTACGTTCGAGCAGAATTTCGTCGCGACCGCGGTCGATGTTTTTGATGTGGAAGTGTGCGCCCGACACCGGAATGTTCTCGGACAGCCCGGTGGCGAATCCCCCCGGCGAATCCTTGATCAGGTGCGACGGCAGGAGGTCGGTGAACAGCTCTCGCCACGCCGGGTACGCGGACTTCATCACCACGTTCACGGTCTTGCCGCCACCCGACGACCGCACGTCCTCGATGAGTTGATAGCCGGCCGGGTCGACGGCTCCCGGGGCGCTGATCATCTGCTGCCACAGGTAGCGGAAATCCTCCGCGGCGATCGGCGCACCGTCGGACCATTGCGCTTCGTTGCGTAACTGATAGGTGATGGTGAACGGTTCCTGCGACGAGACCTCGGCGGACATCACGAGCGAGGTATCGGGGATCCAGTTACTGCCGCCCACACGCTGCGGGTCGGGAACGGGGCGGAACGGGCTCGGAAGGACGAGTGCGCTGACGGCGGAGTTCGCCGGCGACTGATCCGACAGGAGATGCGGGTTGAATCCACTGCCGACGTCGTCGATGGCCACCACGACGGGCTGCTTCTCCGTGGGTGAGACGGTGGGTTTGGGGCTGTCGGTGCTCTCGACGGGAGGCGGCGGGTCGGCCGTACACGAGGTGAGGACCGTCGTGGACACTGCGAGAAACACCGCGGTGGTCACGAGCCCGTTGCCACGCCTTCGACGCCGAACTCCCCACGCTCTGTCGATCGAACCCCCAGCAACCACCGCGCCGCCTTTCCTCAGAGATACCGGAAGGCTCCGGAAACCCTCGAGCGAATGTACCTTCGGTCGGCGATCGACCGAAGGTACATTCGCCCGGTTGTGTCTTACGTGGTCGGACGCGGGACCTACAGGGCCGCCTTGTCGCGGGCCTTGGAACGCGAACGCTCACGGGCGCGGTCGGTGGCCGACAGGTGCACCTTGCGCACCCGCACGACCTCCGGGGTGACCTCGACGCACTCGTCGCCGGCGCAGAACTCCATCGCGCCCTCGAGTTCGAGCTTGATGGGCTTGGCGAGGGTCTCCATCACGTCGGCGGAGGACTGACGCATGTTGGTCAGCTTCTTCTCGCGGGTGACGTTGATGTCGAGGTCCTCCTGGCGCGGGTTGATGCCCACGACCATGCCCTCGTAGGTATCGGCACCCGGCTCGACGAAGAAGGTGCCGCGATCGGCCAGCTGGATCATCGCGAACGGGGTGACGGTGCCGGTGCGGTCCGAGACGAGCGAGCCGGTGTGGCGTGCCCGGATCTCGCCGGCCCACGGTGCATAACCGTGGAACACCGCATTGGCGATGCCGGTGCCGCGGGTCTCGGTGAGGAAGTCGGTACGGAAACCGATGAGGCCACGCGACGGGACGATGAACTCCATCCGAACCCAGCCTGCGCCGTGGTTCGCCATCTGGACCATCTTGCCCTTGCGGTTGGCCAGCAGCTGGGTGATGGCACCGAGGTACTCCTCGGGGCTGTCGATGGTGAGCTCCTCGAAGGGCTCGTGCACCTTGCCGTCGACCTGCCGGGTGACCACCTGCGGCTTGCCGACGGTCAGCTCGAAGCCTTCGCGGCGCATCTGCTCGACGAGAATGGCGAGCGCGAGTTCACCACGGCCCTGCACCTCCCAGGCGTCGGGGCGACCGATGTCGAGGACCTTGAGCGAGACGTTGCCGACGAGCTCCTGGTCGAGGCGGGACTTCACCATGCGGGCGGTGAGCTTGTGCCCACTGACCCGGCCGACGAGCGGCGACGTGTTGGTGCCGATGGTGACCGAGATGGCGGGCTGGTCGACGGTGATCCGAGGCAGCGGGACAGGGTTCTCCAGATCGGCGAGCGTGTCACCGATCATGATGTCGGGGAAACCGGCGACGGCGACGATATCGCCGGCAACCGCCCTCTCGGCAGGCTGACGCTCGACACCCTTGGTCGCGAGCAATTCGGTGATCTTGGCCTTGGTGACGACGGGCTCGCCGTCCACCTCACGGCACCAGGAGACGGTCTGGCCCTTGGTCAGCTCGCCGTTGTGGATGCGCACCAGCGCGAGGCGGCCCAGGAATGCGGAGGCGTCGAGGTTGGTGACGTGAGCCTGCAGCGGCGCGTCGACGTTGCCCTTGGGTGCAGGAACGTAGTTCAGAAGCACGTCGAACAGGGCGTCGAGGTTCTCGGCGTCCGGTGCGTGACCGTTCTCGGGCTGACTCTTGGACGCCTTGCCCTCACGGCCGGAGGCGTAGAGGACCGGGAGGTCGAGAGCGAGTTCGGCGGCTTCCGCGGCCTCGTCGTCGAGGTCCGAGGCGAGGTCGAGAAGCAGGTCGTGACTCTCGGAGACGACCTCTTCGATGCGGGCATCGGGACGGTCGGTCTTGTTGACCACGAGGATCACGGGCAGCGAGGCAGCGAGGGCCTTGCGGAGCACGAACCGAGTCTGCGGCAGCGGGCCCTCGGAGGCGTCGACGAGCAGGACGACACCGTCGACCATGGACAGGCCGCGCTCGACCTCACCACCGAAGTCGGCGTGGCCCGGGGTGTCGATCACGTTGATCACGGTGACGCTGCCGTCGGCATGGTGCTTGTGGACGGCAGTGTTCTTCGCGAGGATCGTGATGCCCTTCTCGCGCTCGAGGTCGCCGGAGTCCATGACGCGATCGACCAGCTCGGCGCGCTCCTCGAAAGCCCCCGATTGGCGCAGCATGGCGTCGACGAGAGTGGTCTTGCCGTGGTCGACGTGTGCGACGATGGCAACGTTACGGAAGCTGGTGATGGTCACGCGATGGCTCTCCTGGCTGAGTTGATTCGGCCACGCGAAAGTTCACTCGCACGACCTTCTGGCGGCCGCATTGTCATCCTGATTCAGAAATCCCTCGTCGAGGCGATGGCAAAATCGCTCATACAGGCATCGCGGCCACGTAAATACTACCCGCCCGCGGCCCGGTTCCGCGCATCGCGGACGTCGAGGGGCATCGGGCACCAGCGTAAAGTGATCTGCGCCACGCAATGTGCGGGCCGGTTCCAGGTCGGCAGCGGACGAAGTCGCGGCCACGCTAGCCTGGGTCGAGCGTCGCATCCGGTGTTCCGTCAGAGCTAGGGAGGCCGAGCCGAGCATGGGCAAGATCAAGGCCACCGAGGTTTCGGGCCTCAAGCCGAAGAAGAAGTGCTGCCGCAGCAAGAAGCGTTGCCTCAAGTGCCCGGTGGTCATCATGCGGATGAGGAAGCTCGAGAACGAAGGCGCCTCCAAGAAGGAACTGAAGAAGGGCCTCGTGAAGGCCCGTAAAACCTGAGCCGGCGACCGACCCGATCGACCGAAGTCCTCAGATTCCACCGTCGAGGTACGGACGCAGGTCCGGCACCCATCCCCGATCGTTGCCGACCAGGTCGATCTCCCCGAGCTCTCGGCCGTTCACCCACCGCACCTCGGCATGGTCGAGCGCGGACGGTGTTCCCGACACCAGGTCCACCCGGTAGGCGCGGAGCACGCGTCCGTCGGGAAGGGGCACGTCGTCCCCTACCCTCGTGCCCCCTGCCACCTCGACGCCGAGTTCTTCTCGCAGTTCCCGCCTGAGCGCGTCCTCGGCCGTTTCCCCTGCTTCGGCCTTGCCGCCCGGCAGTTCCCACAGGCCCGCCAGCTCGGGCGGTCGCGTCCGCTGGGCGAGTAGGAGGCGTCCGTCGACGATGATCGCCGCAGCCACCACTTCGCCGTTGTTCGTGGCGGGTCTTGCAGGTTCCGTCGACACCGCACCATCATGGGGTATGACCGAGTTGCTGTCAGACGGAAGTATCGATGCCGGGCTCGCCGGACTGCCCGAGTGGCGGCGCACCGGCGACTCGCTGGTCCGCACCATCGAGTCGCCGAGCTTCATCGACGCGATCGAACTGGTCCGCAAGGTTGCCGCGGCCGCCGAGGCCTCCAACCACCATCCCGACATCGACATCCGGTGGCGCAAGGTCACCTACACCTTGTCGACCCACTCGGCCGGGGGGATCACACAGCTCGATCTGGATCTCGCAGCACAGATCGACGTGCTGGCAGGGTAGGCGTCAGCTTCGCCCGCCTGCCCGCCCAGGCAATCCAGGCATACACGGCGAATGCGCCCACCACGTCGACAGTGCCGAGCCACGCGAGCACCGCAGGCCGTGAGATGAGCCAGATCGAGTCCTGGAAGAAGCTCAGAACCCACGGCACCCCGATCAGCGTCGTGACAAGCCAGTACCCCGCGACGACCCGGGTACCGAGCATCGATCCGTAGGGACCGTGAAGAAGCCAGATCAGCATCGGGATCACCCATACCCAGTGGTGTGACCATGAGATCGGGGACACGAGCAGTCCCAGCAGCTCCACGACGACGAGTGTGCCCAACCTGTCGTCGCGGGCGAGAGCGCGCCAGGCGAGCACCGCGAGGACCACGGTGAGCGCGACGCCCACCACCCAGACTGCACCCGTTCCGACGTCGTACCCGAGCAGCCTCGACAACGCCCCGCGCAGAGACTGGTTCCATACCGAACCGACCGGACCGATGCGATCTGCGTCCCCGAGGAGGTGGGTGAAATACTCGCGGGCCTCGGAACCGACCAAGAGATAGCTGAGGCCGACGGTCGCCGCGAACGCGACACCCGAGAAGACCGCCGCTTTCCACCTGCGCTGGAGCAGAAAATACAGCCCCGTGATGGCCGGGGTCAGTTTGATGCCCGCCGCGAAGCCGACGAGCGCACCCGACAGCCACCACCGTGAACTACGGACCGCAGTCATCACGAGCAAGGCGAGGAAGACATTGATCTGCCCGTAGTCGAGCGTGGTGCGCACCGGCTCCAGCCAGACGCCCACAGTCGTCCACAGAAGCGCCACCGTCCGCCAGTGGGGTCGACGGGCCGCCGCGCCGAGCACGAGGCTCAAACTCATGCGGGCCAACGCATACAGCGCGAGGATGGTGAGCAACTGCCAACAGACGCCGACCAGGGTGAACGGCAGGAAGTGCAGGGGAAAGAAGACGAGCGCCGCGAAGGGTGGGTATGTGAACGGCAGTGGAAAGTCCGGTGTCACTTCCGAATAGGTGAAGTCGTACAGGTTGCCACCGCCGAGAGCCTCCGAACCGTCGACGTAGACGTGTAGGTCGACGAGGTTCATCCCGTTGGGGCTCAGCAGTGTCCACGCCATCCGTCCGAGCACCGACAACGCGAGAAGCACAGGCGCCCAGCGCAACAGCGCCCGGCTTCCGGAAACACGTTGTGACGAGGGAGAAGACGGGTCCTCGGAGTCCGCTCCGCCGTCGGACGCTCCTTCGTGGGACGCTGCTTGGTCGGACACAGTGTGGCGCTCTCCCGTGAGGTGTGTAGACGTCTCAGCCGATCCCGAAACGGTCCCGCACAGCGTAGACGCCCGGCCGCACACGCCCCGCTCTGTCCGTAGCAGCGCGTAACAGTTGCATCACCATCAACACTGATCACACCAGCCACAGGCTATGGTTCCGGGAAGGATCACCGCCGGGGTCACCATGCCATACACTCCCACCGGGGCGCCGCAGCTACCACGGGATGCACTCGTCAGCTGTACAACCCGGGGGCGCTGTACATAGAGTGGCCCCCCGAGCCGTAAGACGTGGATTGGATTGTCGTTCACGCTGTTATGACAAGGATGGGGAGACTGTGCTTCGAACCCGAGGTATGCGCAGGGCATTTACTGCTTTCGCAATTGCCGCAGCAGCAGCGATGGCAGTGCCGGTACAGGTATCCGCGCAGCCGACGCCGCCGCCCGTGCCCGAGGGCATGCCTGTGGAGATGCTCGCATCGTTCGCTCCCGCGATCATCGGCGCAGCCGCTGGTACCGAAGACATCGCTGCAGGCCCGCAGGCCGAACTTCTCGCGCAGGCACGCAACCTTCTCGAGTCTCCCGGCATTCCTCCCGAGATCAAGTCCACCCTCGAGCGCGTCATCACGTTCCTCGACGGCAGCGGTGGCGGCGGACCTGAAATCCCGCAGGACAACGCACCCGTCATCGCCCAGTTCCTGTACCCGACGCTCGGTAAGGGCTGCATCGGAGAGGGCGCCGATTCCGTCGGCACCGCACTCGCCGTGCCCGGACCCGCGCAGCTCCCGCCGCCCGGACCTGCGGCCGGACAAGCCGGCTTCGTGTTCACCGCGCTCGGAACCAGTGCGGTCGCTGCCGAGCAGCCCAATCCGCTGACCGTCACGTGGATCAACCTGGACAACCAGCGCCGCGAGACGCAGAACCTCACCAACGAGGCACGCATCAACCCTGACGGCCCTGCCACTCTGTCCGCGATTGCCGACACCGGCCCCGGTCGCGTCATCGCCGTCATCTCCGGCGGACTCACCACTCAGAAGGAAGGGGCGGCACCCATCACGTGCAGCTTCCTCCCGACCGTGGGTATGTTCCGCGTCGCATAGCAGTTCGACTTCACGAAAGGGCCCCCGGACTTCCGGGGGCCCTTTCGTCGGTCCAGCCCGATCACCGTGTGCCGACGACACCAGCGTGGTAGACCGAGGAATGCCCTCCACGCACTCGTTCCGCCGTTCTCGGCACGCCCACCGATCGATACTGTCGATTCGCTCGGAAGGGTCCATCCTCTCGATCGGGTCGGCCTACTCGGTTCTGTCGATCGGCAGCGTCGGCTCCGTCCTGTCGATAGGGTCGGCGGGCTCGATCGGGTCGGTGTTGAGCACGGGCTCGTTCGCCAGCCTGGGCTCTGCCCTGTCCGGACTCTCGGGCTGGTCTCTGATGTCCTGGCGGGGATGGCACGAGTCACCTCAGG
Organism: Rhodococcus sp. MSC1_016; assembly: GCF_023667485.2. NCBI lineage: Bacteria > Bacillati > Actinomycetota > Actinomycetes > Mycobacteriales > Nocardiaceae > Rhodococcus > Rhodococcus sp. MSC1_016. The sequence goes on along the minus strand of NZ_JAMOZI020000001.1, from coordinate 904,478 downwards.
AGCATCCCCAACTCACGGTCATCGCCGAAGAACCGGACCTTGCCCGGGACGCGACCGCGCACGTGCAGTCCTGAGCGCTACGACCCCGGCCGACCTTCCTTCGATCGGCGAGGCCAGCTCCGGCCTTCCAAGTTCTCTACCTCCGCGTTGAACTTCGACAGCAGTCGACGCAACTCTTCACGGTCGCCGTCGCTCCATCCGCCGATCACCCGTTCCACGCCGCTACGACTCAGCTGTCGATCACTGCGCAGGTGTTCGAGCCCGAGATCGGTGGCCTGCACCTTCCGCGCCAGTCCCCCGTCGGGGTCGGGGACGCGCTCGACCAGTCCTCGTCGCAGCAGTGCCCCGATCTGCCTGTTGATCGTCGAGATGTCCAGGCGGAACGCTTCCGATAGTTCTTTCAGAGTGACCGGATGCTCCAGTTCGAGGCGGCTGAGCAACAGGTAGGCCGAGCGATCGATCTGCAATCCCGCCCGTTGGGAATGCACGTAGTGCCTCGACAACAAGGTCAGCTCGTTCTCGATGTCGGCCGTCACCGCCTCGCGATCGGACACCGTCACCTCCAGAAGTTTTCTTCATCCTGCCCGATCGGCAGCGTTGTGCACCATACACATGATGTGTAGGGTACACATCTCTGGTGTCGTGAACGCGTCGCGCCGAACCTGTACACCCCGGGAGGTGTCGATGTCCGTTCCACCGCCGAACGCCGGTATCCGAAGCCGGCGGCACGCACCGTCCCTCATCCTCGCCGTCCTCGGCTCGTGCGGGATCGTGGTGGCGCTCATGCAGACGCTCGTCATACCGATCATTCCCGAGTTGCCCCACCTCCTGGGGGCGAGTGCGGCGAATACGTCCTGGGCGGTCACGGCGACTCTGCTCGTCGCCGCCGTCGTCACGCCGATCAGCGGTCGACTGGGTGACATGTTCGGCAAACGCCGCGCCCTGATCGGGAGCCTCACACTGCTGGTGCTCGGATCGGCGGTGTGCGCGATGGCCTCCTCATTGATTCCGATGGTGACGGGTCGTGCCCTCCAGGGTGCGGCCATCGGCGCGATCCCACTCGGAATCGCCATCCTTCGCGACGTGCTCCCGCCGAAAAGGGTCGGCGGCGCGATGGCGGTGATGAGCGCGACCCTGGGAGTCGGGGGCGCCGTGGGATTGCCCATCGCCGCCACCATCGCGCACTACACCGATTGGCACATGTTGTTCGTCGTGTCCGCCGTACTCGGCTGCGCCTGTATCGCCCTGACCTTGCTCGTCATTCCCGAATCGCCCGTGCGGCGGCCCGGCCGCTTCGACTTCCTCGGAGCTGTCGGCCTGAGCGTCGTTCTCGTCACGTTCCTGCTGCCCATCACGAAGGGCGACGACTGGGGATGGGCGAGCGGGCAGACGCTAGGACTGTTCGCGGCGTCGTTCGTGAGCCTGCTCCTGTGGGGGTTCCTCGAGCTACGGACCGCCGCACCCCTGATCGATCTCCGCGTGAGCGCACGACCTCCGGTCCTGTTCACCAACCTTGCCTCGGTTGCCGTCGGCTTCGCGATGTACGGCACCTCCCTCTCGTTCCCCCAGTTGCTGATGGCTCCGGAGTCGACCGGTTACGGGTTCGGCCTGTCGATGATCACCGCGGGCCTGGTTCTCGCTCCCGGCGGCCTGGTCATGATGGCGCTGTCCCCGGTATCGGCGCGCCTGTCCGCCTGGCGGGGACCGAGGGTGACCCTGATGACCGGCGCCGTGGTGATCGGCCTCGGTTACGCGGTCGCGTACGTGGCGGTGTCGGCGGTCTGGCAGGTCCTGCTCGCCGGAATGGTGATCGGCGCGGGCATCGGCTTGTCGTACTCCGCCATGCCCGCCCTGATCATGAGTGCGGTTCCCATCACGGAATCGGCGGCGGCCAACGGATTGAATTCGCTGATGCGGTCGATCGGCACATCCACGTCGGCAGCCGTCGTCAGCGTGATCCTCGCGGGAATGACGGTCACCGTCGGCACGGCCGTTATCCCGTCGCTCGATGCTTTCCGCGCCGGGTTCATCGCCTCGATCATCGCCTCGATGGTCACACTGGTTTTCGCCTGGCTGATCCCGTCCCCGACGAAGGACCTACGACCCGTTGACGAAGAACGCGGTGTAGAGGACGGAGGCGATCGTGTAGCCGAAATCGATGAGCAGATCCATGGTGGAACTCCCGGTGTCGAAGTGAATGAAGTGACACCTGATGCATCGGCGTCGGCTCGCCGAGCGTTTCACCCAGCATCTCGCCCAGCGGAAACTTCCCCACGAACCGACTGAAACGTGTTCTCATTTCCGTAGGCGTACCTCTACGGGCGCCACGAGGGAAGGACACCAGGATGTCGTGGAGTCGGGCCGAACTGAACGACGCGTTTGCGCACTACCAGCGAACGGTCAGCCGGTGCGTCGAACTCGGGAATTGGAACGGCTTCGCCGATCTGTTCACAGAGGACGCCACCTATGCGGAACACGCGTTCGGGAATTTCGAGGGCCGCGAGGCCATCCGGGTATGGGTCACGCGGACCATGTCGACGTTTCCCGGCAGCCGGATGACACAGTTTCCCGCGAACTGGCACGTGCTCGACGAAGAACGCGGGTGGGTGATCTGTGAGATCGACAATCCTATGGAAGATCCCGGAGACGGTTCAGTGCACGCGGCCGCCAATATCACGATTCTCCACTACGCGGGCCACAACCTGTGGTCGCGGGAAGAAGACGCGTACAACCCGCTGAATTTTCTCGCCACGGCCAAGAACTGGTGCCGCGCAGCGGAAACCGCGGGAAAACTTCCCGACGACGCTCGCGAGTGGCTCGTTCGGATGGGCGAGAAAATCTCTGGCTAGCCGCCTCGGCACAGGTTAGCGGCGGAGCGAGCCCGAACGCTCACCACTGGCCGTAATCGGGCGCGAGAATGTCATTGAGGTCGATGCCGACTCCGTCGACAGTTCTGGCATCGATTTCGTACTGGTGCAGATGAGCTTTCGGGTGGACGTACCCCTCCGGAGTGCCCCAGTCGTGCTGCCAGTACCACGACCCGAGTCCGGCGAGGATAGCCAGATCCAACGTCGGCGAGTTTGCGTAGATACCCGTATTCGCCTTGCCTACCACCGATTCCCACCCCGCGAGATACGGCGCGATCATCGTGAGGAAGTCTGCGGGCGTCGGATTGTCGTCGATCGATGCATAGATCGGCCGATTCTCGGCACCTCCGGCGGCGAGGTGGAGTTCGAGTCCACGCTCCGCGTGACGCTTTCCGGCTTCGAATCCGCCGCGCCAATCCGCCGTCGACCCCTTGCCGAACTGGTAGCACGACACGACGGACAGCCCCGCCTCTTGCAGAGCGCTCGCCTCGTCGGCGCGGAGCGGCTTGCCCACCATCCACTCGGCTCCCGGTCGCCGGTCCGACACGTAGCGGATGGCCCCGGCGTATCCGGCTGCGCTGATCGCCTCGGCGGACGGAACGCCACCCGAGTAGTCGATGAGTGTGCCGAGACTGTCGGCGTGCGCCACCGCGCCCGACACCAGGGTGGAAGTGAGCGCGGCCACTCCGGCCACGGCCGACCCCGCGGCCGCATACCGGAACAAGTCCCGTCGAGAAATATGCACTGTGCCCCTCATATCCAATCGGTCGCGCCCCGGCGTGTCGTCGACAAGTGTTTCTGCTCAGTCGCTATGTTGTTCGGTTTGCATTCCACCACACTCACTGGTGTCCCGCCAGCCACTTGGACGACATCAGTCACACTGGACACTCCCACGGGCGGGACGCGACATCGCCCTCATCACTGCGCTGCGTCGTTGTGGCACGCAGCCGCCTGCCGGGGCGCCGTGAGAGACCCCACGTTGCACGTTACTTCAGATAACACTTACCTTGGGGCTGTGGGGCATAGACGCCTCGCACGACAGTTCGTTCCATCGCGAAAGGGCGGTGCGTCATGAGCATTGCGGTTGTCTCGATTCTGATCGCCATCGGGCTCGCTCCACTCTTCGTGAGCGGCGGCGCAGGGCTCGACTTCCGGGCCCGCCAACTCGAATACCGGATGCGGGCCCGCCACTGAGGCAGAGAGTTACGCCTTCGCCGCGAGGGCGAGTGCGGTCGATCCCAGTTTAGGCAGACGAAGGTCGGCAATAGGCGTGAGCATGTTGCCCAGCCGATTCGTGACGAAGGCAATCGACAGGCCCGTCTCCGCGTCCGCGAACGCACCCGACCCGCCCAAGCCGTAGTGCCCGAACGTCTTTGACGGCTGGGTGCGTCTCGCCACCATGCCGGCGTGGTAGCCGAGACGCCAATTCATGGGCAGACCCAGCACGTAGTCGCGACCCGTGGTCTGCACCTCACCGAGTTGCGTCACGACATCGGGTGCGAGGAACTCGACGCCGCCCACCGATCCGCCGTTTGCCAACGCCCCGTACATCTTTCCGAGCGCGCGGGCGCTGAACACTCCATTCCACCCGGGCATCACGCTGTCGTGAACAGCCGGGTTGCGGACGAGTAGATCGAAACCTGCCGGCATTCCGGCATCAGCGACGTTGCGCAGTCCCGGAAGTCGAGACATCGCAAAGGACGTCGCGGCCCAGGGGACACCGAACGGGTTGATGTGCGGAAAGGTCCGGGCGATCCGGCCGCGTTCGTCGAGCGGAACCGCGTACCAGAAGTCTTTCACCCCGAGCGGTTCGGCGATCTCGGTTTTCACCAGCTCGGTGAAGGGCTGTCCCGACGCCCGCGACGTCACTTCGGCGATCAACGAACCGAACGTGACCGCGTGATACCCGGGAGCGCGCAGTCGGCGCCGATCAGGGGTCGCGGCAGCCAGCGCGGCGCTGACGAGGGAGTGGTCCATCAGGCTCAGCGGTTCGGGCACCAGGCCGCGAACCCGATGGAGTCCGGCACGGTGCGACAGCAGCTCGCGTACCGTGATCGCCTCCTTACCCGCCGCTGCGAACTCGGGCCAGTACTGCGCGATAGGGACGTCGTAATCGATGAGGCCGCGCCCCGCCAGTCGGTGTAGCACCGTGGAGGCGACACCCTTACCGGTGGAGAAGGTCAGCGTGACAGTGTCGCCGTTCCACTGCGTCTTCCGGCTGGCCCAGCCCGCCCAGACGTCGACGACGGGCTCGCCGTGCAGATAGACCGACAGGGCGCCGCCGCCCTGCCTCGTGTCGCGGAACAGCTGAAAGAACTGGTCCACGAGCCTTCCGAAGCGCCGGTCCACCAGCATCCCTGCCGGCGGCCGCGCCGTTCGGCCGATCAACGGCCACGGCGTTGTGGTCGTCATGCCTGTTGTCCTAACAGTCTTTTCCCGTGAGCACTGTGCACACCTACTTCCTCTGTACACACCACGGAGGCTGCGGGTGGCGGTTGGCGGCCTACGTGACCGGTTCGTGGCCATACCGCAACGGAAAATGCGCCTGAACAGCGCACGAGCACCGCTTTTGCTATTTCGGTTCGAGTGAGCGGAAGTAGTCCGAGCGGACCTCTACGTCCTCGACGAGACGGGTGGTGGTCTGCACTCCCAGCGCGTGCTCCTTGAGCAGGTCACACAGCCGGTCCCCGTCGATGAGATCGATAGGCGGTGCTCCGTCACGCTTCGACTCGGTGCGGGCGTCACCAGTGAAGGTGCCGGTGGTGATGAGTAGCCCCTTCTCGCCGCGACCAGCCATTGCGCCACGAAAGTCGCGCACGGCGCCGGCGCCGACACTGCCGTTGTGACGCTTGCACTGGAAGAAGACCGGAAAGCTGAGCAGCGACAACTGGTAGACGCCGAGACCCTCGATGTCGCCCTCTCCCCCGCGCCACGTGACGGATGCGCTCGAGAACCCCGCTTCGCGCAGCAATCGCTGCGTAAGGCGTTCGAACGCGGCGGGCGACATCTTCAGAACGGTCTCGAGGAGCACGTCTTTCCAGCCGGCATCGGTGTCGACTTCGGTGATGTTCGTTTCCGGTTCGTCGGTCCTGCGAGACGCGGCCTTGGCCGATTTTCGGGCAGCGTTCCTCTTGCGGTTCTCCGCCGAGGACTCGGCATGCAGAGGCCGGATCTGACTTTCGGTGACCTCGCGGCCCTTCTCCGTGACACTCCACACCCCGCGGCGGCTGTTCGTGAGCAGACCCATCCCCTTGAGGTGGGTGCGGGCCCACGCCAGCCGGTATTCGATCTCGGTGCTCGGCCCGTCTCCGTGCAGCACACCCTGAACGTCGGACGACAGTCCTTCACGCTCGATGACCGCGTTGTCGAGTTCTTCGTTGGACGCCGAACCACCGAGCGCAATCACGGCCTGAAGTGCTGGCCACAGGAGGTCGACGTACCGAGGAACCTGAACAGTCATGGCGACAAGCATGCCGGAATCGACCGGGCCCCCCACACACCGGACCCCGATCCGTTCACCCGGGCGAATTCTGCAACTGCCGAGCCTCCTCGCGGTTCTCGAGCTGTGCCCGGTAGATCGTCTTTCCGGATCGCCGCACGATGAGATATGCGAGGGCGACGGCAACCATTCCCGGGGCCAGCACACCGATGCTGCCTGTCATCTCGGCCACCATCAACATCACCGCGAGCGGCGCCCGGGCGATGCTGCCGAAGCAGGCCATCATGCCGACGATGACGAACGGTGCCGGACTGTCGGAGACGCCGGGAGCGATCGGTTCGAGCAGGCGCCACACCGCGGCACCGGTGAATGCCCCGATCACCATGCCGGGGCCGAAGATACCGCCGGAACCACCGGACCCGATGGACAACGAGGTGGCGAGAATCTTCGCGAACGGCAGCAACAGCACCACCCACAGAGGAATGGCCGCGAGGTCGACGCGGGCCATCGATTGCTGGATCCAGCCGTATCCGCTGCCGAGCACCTCGGGTAGTGCCAGCGCCATCAGCCCGACGAATAGCCCCCCGACCGCCGGTTTGACGATGCGACTGCCCGGCAGCCGGTGGCTCAGGTCGACGAACGCATAGAACGTCCCGCTGTACAGCAATCCGATCAGTCCTGCCAGAATTCCGATGATCGCGAACCACACCAACTGTATGGGGGATTCGAACGTGTACTCCGCCGCGGCCGCACCGAACAACGGCCCGAAACCGAGGATGCTGCCGAACACCGAGTAGCTGACGATCGAGGCGACCATGCCCGGCACGAGTACGTCGTATTCGAAGTCGTCCTTGTAGGGAATCGCGCAGCACAGCACCGCCCCTCCCAGAGGTGCACCGAAGATCGCGCCGATGCCGGACCCGATGCCCACCGCGACAGCGATTCTGCCGTCGCGGTCGGACAGGTCGAGCTTGCGGGCGAGTAGCGAGCCGAAACCTGCCGAGATTTGCGCCGTCGGCCTCTCACGGCCGCCCGACCCGCCCGACCCGATGGTGATCGCGGAGGCGACCAGCTTGACCAGGACGACGCGGATCCGGATCATCCGCGGATTGCGGTGAAACGCCTCGATCGCCGCATCGGTTCCGTGCCCTTCAGCCTCCGGCGCCAGGGTGAACACGATCACTCCGGAGACAAGCCCGCCCAGTGCCACCACGAGTGGGACGGCCCAGGGGCGGGTGAATTCTCCGCTCCCGGCTGCACCGCCGTCTCCCGCCGCAGTCGGGGGCTGATACCCGGCGAGTTCACCGAGGAGCAGATGCGTAGCCCCTGCGAGGGCGACGGAGAACACCACCGCCCCCAGCCCTGCGATTGCGCCGATGACAATTCCCAGCACGAGCCACTTCGGTAGGTAGCTCGCATTCCGGACCCACCTTGCCACCGACGTCGGGATCGATCGCACGGCCTTCGCCAGGTGCGCCACGCGGGTCACTCCAGCTTTCCGAAGACCGTCCGGCCCTCCAGAATCGTGGCGAGCACCTCGAGATCCGCGATGTCGTCCGGGTCCACGCGCAACGGATTGGCCGACAGCACCACGAGGTCGGCGTGCTTGCCGGGTGTGATCGATCCGATGGCATCCTCACTTCGCAGGTGCCATGCCGAGTTGATCGTCTCCGCTCGCAGCGCCTCGAGGACGGGAATTCGTTCCTCGGGTGCGAGGACGCGGCCCGACCGCGTCCGGCGTGTGACCGCATCGGTGATATTGCGTAACGGGTTCGTGGGAGTGACCGGACCATCGTTGTGGAACGAAATACGCTGACCGGCCGCGATGGCCGAAGCGGCTGCCGCCCAACGAGACCCGCGCTCGGCTCCGAACAGGTCGTCGACGAGGACGTCACCCCAGTAGTAGAGATGGTCGACGAACATACTGCAGGTGACGCCCAGTTCCGTCGCTCTGCGGAACTGCTCCGGTCGCATCGCGCCTACGTGCTCGAGGCGCAGACGGTGGTCTTCGCGCGGTACTTCGGTGAGCATTCTCTCCCACGCGTCGAGGACCAAGCTGACCGCGTCGTCGCCGTTGGCGTGACACGAAATCTGCCAGCCCTTCTCGAAATAGGGCCGGCTGATGTCGTGGACCTCCTCGGCCGTGTAGTTCGCCTTGCCGCGTGTTCCGGCGAGCCCCAGCGCCCGGGTGACCTCCGAGTCGATGTACGGAAAACTGGTGGCGGCGTTGCCGACCCACGGAGACCCGTCCGACCAGATCTTGATACCCACCTGCCGCAGAAGGTCGTTCCCGACACCCGGCGACACCGCAGTGGCCCGTTGAGGATTCGACATCTCGTAGAGGCGCAGCCGAGTGGTGAGCGCACCGGACCGTGCGATCGCCGTCAACGTCGCACTGAATCGAGGGTCGAACGCCATCTCACTCACAGTGGTGATGCCCACAGCGTTCATTCGTGCGCATTCAGCCGCGAGAAGCTCTGGCAGCCGGGCGGTAGCGCCGGCAAGCACATTGGTAGCCACCGCCATGACAGCGGGCGCTTCGAACGCCGAACCGTCGAGTTCGCCCGACGGGTCCCTGCCGTAACTTCCCCCTTCGGGGTCGGGCGTCTCGCGGGTGAGCCCGGCGTCGCGCGCTGCGACATCGTTGAAGTAGGCGACGTGCCCGGTGTTGTGCAGGATCACCATCGACGTCTCGGGCGCAACCGAATTGAGCCATTCCCGCGTCGGAGCGGGCAACCCCTTCTGCAGCAGCGGATCCCATCCGTTGAAGACGACACCCTCCTGGTGCTCGCCGACGGCCCGGCGGACGGTGTCGACCACCGTGTCGGCATCGGCGATGGTGACGGGGCGGATGTCCACCACGGGCTCGCCGAGCAGGACGGCCGAGTTCAGCGGATGCCCGTGGGCCTCGACGAACCCCGGCATGATGCACGCGCGGTGCACGTCCACCGTTGCGGTGGTGGGTCCGATCAACGGGAACACCGCGGCGTCATTTCCGACAGCGGCTATCCGCCCGTCGCGCACAGCAACGGCCTGCGCTCGCGGCCGCGTGTCGTCCATGGTGACCACGTCACCGAACAGCACCAGATCCGCTGCCTTCTCGTCGTTCGTGCCCATCAGTGCACCCTCCCGTCAGACCGGGCGCGGGCGAGTGCCCGCACGCCGGCAGCGAGCGTCGACTGGAACTTCAGATTACAACCCGGGATGCAGGCCATAGGGAGAAATAGGCAGCAAGAAGTTCCTGTCTCGGACAGCGATGACCCGAGCACTGCCCGATGGGGTTCGCGGCGACGGCGCAGCGGGGTACTAGACGGCGCAGCGGGGCACTACCGGAGTCGGGCCACCGTCGGAGTGGGGCTCGGCCGCACCGTCATGCACTGAGCTCCGGTATCGCCGGTCAATTACCCTCGACCGTGACGTCGGCCTGGTCGACGTTCACTCCCTCACCGGGGTTCGCCGTACCGTTCACGGAAATCCGGCCTTTGTCGACACCCTGCGCGACGAGCGCGTCGGCGACCGCATTGGCGCGTTGCTCGGCGAGTGCCTCCGCCGCAGCCTCATCGGAGTTGGCGGCGTACGCCGTGATTTCGACCTTGTTGTCGCTGGCTTTCAGTGCGGCGGCCACCGCGTTGATGGTCACGCCGGAGACGGCATTGAGTTCGGCGGACCCCGACTCGAACCCGATGGGGACCGCCGAGATCGCCGAATTGATGGCGTTCTGCGTAGCCTCGCGGGCCGTGTTCACCGCCGAGGAGGCGGTGGCCTGCACGCTGCTCATCGCCCCTTCCATACGGTCCGACATCGACGCCGACGTCGTCGTCGTTGCTATCGGGGCCTGATCGGAGCTGTCGTCGGTGCAGCCGGCAGCGCCTACGACGGCGAGGGCCGCCACTGCAATGCCGCTGACGAGGGTCTTGCGCATCATGGATCCCCTATACGTGTGTATTGCCGGAAGCCTTCTCGTGAGGATAGCCGCGGTGCGAGCCCTCGACGGTGGTATTCGCACGAGTCCGAGGAGATCCGCCGGATACGTGTAGAGCTGCCATCGGCGCCGCCACCGATTATTTACTTTCCGTTCCTCGCAATTCAATCTCTCGAATTGCGATCCCCATTCGATCACGGTAAGAAGGTGAACGGCGCCCGCTCAGCGCCACAAATTCCCACGACCGAGCAAGGAGTTATCAGCATGGATCTGTCCTTCCTTTCCGAGTTCTTCACCGCAGTCTCCGACTTCGTCGGTGCCCTCGATTTCTTCTCGGGCTCCGCTGAGGCACTGAGCGGTACGGAAGAAGCCGCATAGGCATCCGCTCCACTAGGCTGGCCATTTGCGCTGGTAGCTAGCTCGACAGCACGCGACGGTGCTCGCCCGTTCCCTGGGCGAGCACCGTCGCTTTGTCATTTCGCAGTTAATTATTGGTTCAACTGGACGCAAATCACAAGCGTGTAACGGAACCGCACACGCGCATCAACACTCGTGATCGTCGGACATAACCGCTATTTTGGTCGAACGACCAGTTGCATAATTCCCAAGATCAACTTCAATACGCCGAGGATTAACTTACTCAACGCCCTGTCTTTACGCATTGCGCATACCAACCGGCAGTTCACCCGTCGGATTGAGTGCACATCTGTACACTCAAACCTCATGACTCAATCCGAGCTGCGGCGTCGATCCGAAATACAGGCACTCGCCCGGCTGGCCCTCGACGAAATCGGGGGTGCGGCAGACGGCATCGGGTCCATACACCGCGCCATCGCGACCCGCATCTTCGCCGGCATCCGCGCAGGCCTCGGGCCTTCGGTGCTACCTGTGCAGTCGCTGCACGACGCTCTCTCCGACACGATCTACACCGCTGTCGCGAGCACCGCTCGCGTCGGCGGCGCTCTGGCCGGACATCTGCTCGACCTGCCGACTTCCGACAACGTCCCGCCGTCGCAGACCAAAGCCGGCGCTCAGGCGATCGCCATCATCTCGGGCCTGATCGGTGACGTGCTGGAAACGGAGGGCTCCCCCCTCGCGGAACTGATGGCGGTGCGTGTCGACGGGGCAGCTGTCCCCGTGGACAGCGGCGCGCTCGCAGCAGCGTTTCCCGAGGCGAGCCCACGTATCGTCGTCTTCCTCCACGGCCTCGTGGAAACCGAGAGTGCGTGGACGCTCGGCGGAAGGCCGACCTACGGCGAACGCCTCGAAACCGATGCAGGGTTCACAGCGCTGCAGATCCGGTACAACTCAGGACGCCACATCTCCGACAACGGGAAGTCCTTGTCCGAACTTCTCGACACGCTGACCGCGCGGTGGCCGGTCGAGATCGAGTCGATTGCCCTGGTCGGGCATTCGATGGGCGGACTGATCGCCCGTAGCGCCTGCTACGCCGCCGCCAAGGACGATCGACCATGGGTACAGCAGGTACGGCAGGTCGTGAGCCTCGGATCCCCACACCTCGGGGCGCCGCTCGAGCAGGCGGTGCACTACGTGAGCGCAGCGTTGGCGGCACTGCCCGAGACGCGTGCGGTCTCCGGATTGCTCCGTCGGCGGAGCGCGGGTATCCGCGACCTCAATCAGGGGTCGCTGGTCGACGAGGACTGGCGCGACCGCGACCCGGACGCGCTACGCGCGGCTGCCTGCAACGAGGTGCCCCTGCTCGAGGGCGTGATGTACTTCTTCGTCTCCGCCACCATCACGCGAAGTCCCAGGCATCCCCTGGGACGTCTGCTCGGTGACGGCATGGTTCTCGTGCCGAGCGCATCGGGCCGCAATAGAACTCGGATGATCGGGTTCCGCGAGGAGGACGGGATGCACCTGGCCCCCGCGAACCATTTCACGATGCTCAACCACGACTCGGTGTACGAGAAACTTCTCGGCTGGCTGACGTCCGCGACACCGGAATCGGCCGGAAAGCCCCCGAACCCCCCGGCCGACTCTGGTCGTCACGAACTGGAGTCGTGATCGCATCAGGTTAACGCGACTCGGGCTGGCCGTCGGCTGTCTGTTTTCCCAGACTCCGCGGAGCACCGGTTATGTTGCCTCACAGGCTTCGAAAGCCGATCAGGCCATCGTCGTCTGCCACACGATGGCGGCCGCAAGCGCGCCTGCACCGTTCAACGACCAGTGCAGCGCAATCGGCGCGATGAGGCTACCGCTTCGGCGGCGCAACCACGTGAAGACGACGCCCGCCGCGGCGGTGGCTACGACCGCGGCGAGAACGCCGAGTATCTGACCGAGCAGCCCACCGCCGAGGAACCCTGACAGTCCCTTGTTCCCCGAGGTCAACCCGAGCGAAGACGCGATGTGCCAGAGGCCGAACAGAAGCGACCCTGCCGCGAAGACTCCGCGCGCACCGTAGACGCGCTCCAACGTTCCGTGGAGGACACCGCGGAACGCGAGTTCTTCCGGGATGACGGTCTGCAACGGGATCACGATCATCGAGGCGATGAGCGCCCCGGAGAGGGTGGCATACCGGTCGGCCATGAAGAACGGGCGAGTGATGGGTAGCGCTGCGCCGATCGCCACGACACCGATGACGATGGCCATCGCGGCCAGGGCGTACACCGACCCACGCCGCAAGTGGCGGGGTGAGAGTCCGAGTTCGGCCCAGCCGAGCCCTCGGCGACGCGTGAGAACGAGGAGGACAACGGCGGAGATGGGGACGGTCGCGATACTCGCCCACACGGTGGTGAAGTGCGCGATCAGGTTGGTGGCCGCGAGGACGATCACCACGATCGCGATGTCGAGATAGGCGTGCAGCACGGGTTTGCCCGCGCGCTCGTCGCCGGATCCGGGTTCGACGGCAGTCACACAGCCAGCTGGTGAGGTCATGAGGTCAGCCGCAGTCGTTCGTGTCGTCGCATCAATTCAAGTGTACGGATTTGTCTGTGAGAACCCTGTGACAGCTATTTGAGAAACCCTGTGACAGGGGCCACAACGTCGCCCCCGGCCTCTGCCGCCTCACGTAGCCGCGTCTAGCCTGAGTACGAACTTCACACCCCTCGCTGTCCAGGAGATAGAATGGCCGACTTCCTCTACGAGGACTTGCTGCCGATCGGTGACGACCCCACCGAATATCGGTTGCTGACCACCGAGGGGGTGTCGACCGTCGAAGGACCGGACGGCCGCACCTTCCTGTCCGTCGAGCCCGAGGCCCTTCGCCTCCTGACCGAGACCGCTCTCCACGACATCTCGCATTACCTGCGCAGCGACCACCTGACGCAGCTGGCGAGCATCCTGGACGACCCGGAAGCCTCCGGCAACGACAAGTTCGTCGCCCTGGACCTGCTCAAGAACGCGAACATCTCCGCGGCGGGCGTCCTCCCGATGTGCCAGGACACCGGCACGGCGATCGTCATGGGCAAGCGCGGTCAGCACGTCCTCACCCCGGGTGACGACGAGAAGGCCATCGCGCGGGGTGTGTACGACGCGTACACCCGGTTGAATCTGCGCTACTCCCAGAACGCTCCGATCACCATGTGGGAGGAGAAGAACACGGGAAGCAACCTTCCCGCGCAGATCGAGCTGTACGCCGACACCGCGGCAGGTCACGAGAACTCCTACAAGTTCCTGTACATGGCCAAGGGCGGCGGCAGCGCCAACAAGTCGTATCTGTTCCAGGAGACCAAGGCCATCCTGAACCCGGACGGCATGATGCGGTTCCTCGAGGAGAAGATCCGAGCGCTCGGCACCGCCGCCTGCCCGCCGTATCACCTCGCGATCGTCGTCGGCGGTACCTCGGCCGAGTTCGCGCTGAAGACCGCGAAGTACGCGTCCGCGCACTACCTCGACGAGCTTCCGAACGAGGGTGCGATCACCGGTCGCGGCTTCCGGGATCTCGACCTCGAGGAGAAGGTGCTCGAGCTGACCCGCCAGATCGGAATCGGTGCGCAGTTCGGCGGGAAGTACTTCTGCCACGACGTCCGCGTCATCCGCCTTCCGCGGCACGGTGCGTCGCTGCCTGTCGCACTCGCCGTGTCCTGCTCCGCGGACCGCCAGGCCAAGGCGAAGATCACTCCTGAGGGCGTCTTCCTCGAGCAGCTCGAGTTCAATCCCGGCCGGTTCCTCCCCGAGGTCACCGACGCCCAGCTCGACGCCGAGACCGACGGTGTGTCCGGTACCGGCAAGGGTGCCGCAGTGAAGATCGACCTCACCAGGCCGATGCCGGAGATCCTTGCCGAGCTGTCGAAGCACCCGGTGAAGACTCGCTTGTCGCTCACCGGCCCGCTCGTTGTCGCCCGCGACATCGCGCACGCCAAGATCAAGGAGCGACTCGACGCCGGCGAGGACATGCCGCAGTACCTCAAGGACCACCCGGTGTACTACGCCGGTCCTGCCAAGACCCCCGACGGCATGGCGTCCGGTTCCTTCGGACCCACCACCGCCGGTCGTATGGACTCCTACGTCGAGCAGTTCCAGGCGGCGGGCGGCTCGATGGTCATGCTCGCGAAGGGCAACCGCTCCAAGCAGGTCACCGATGCGTGCAAGAGCTACGGCGGCTTCTACCTCGGGTCGATCGGCGGTCCCGCGGCGCGTCTGGCCCTCGACTGCATCAAGAAGGTCGAGATAGTCGAGTACGAAGAGCTCGGCATGGAAGCGGTGTGGAAGATCGAGGTGGAGGATTTCCCCGCGTTCATCGTCGTCGACGACAAGGGCGAGGATTTCTTCGCCGGTGTCTCGACTCCCACCCTCACCATCGGCAAGCGCCCGGGGCTCTAGGCGCGCCGCGCTCGTGCGCCTTTCTGGTAGCTGGGACTACCGAAAAGGCGCACGGGCGGAAGCCAGGGCAGTCAGCGTTTCGGCGCTGCTGTAGCGGGGCTGCCAGCCGAGGTTCTTCTTCGCCTTCGAGGTGTCCATCACCACGGACGTGCGCCCGGTGTGCAGCCATTCCAGCATGGCCGGCACCGCCGGGAGCCATTCGAGGGCTGCCGAGGTGGCCTGCGCGACGGCCAAGGGGATTCGGACGGGCCTCGCACCCAACGCTGTCGCCACCTCGGACAGCGACACGGTTCCGTCCCCGGCGATGTTGTAGGCGCCGGGCGGTGCGTCCGTCGTGACCGCCGCGTCGATCGCCGCGGCCACGTCGTCGTGATGGACCAGTTGCAGCGGGATGCCGGGGTCGGGAAAGAGTGGGCGCGGAAGGGGCAGCGCACCGACGACCTTCGTCACGACTCCGGGGAGGCGATCGGCGACCTGACGCCACGGCATGGCGTCGGCCAGCGCGGTGGCGGTCGGTCCGGCGACGATGCAGGGCCGGAGCACGAACACCTCGAGCCCGTTGCCGTCGTTGATTTCTGCCAGCACCGTCTCGAGTTCGGCCTTCTGTTCCGAGTAGTAGTGCTGCCGGGATCCTCGGGTGGGCACGTCCTCGGTGAGCGGGGTCGGATTGTCGGGGTGATACCCGTAGGCCGCCACCGAGGAGGTGTACACCAACCGGGTGGGGCGGGCGGCCGCGACAGTGGCTTCGAAGACGTTTCGCGTTCCGGTGAGGTTGATCCGATTGCTGTCGGCCCGCGATCCCATGATGAGGAATGCGAGGTGAACAACCACATCGGCTTCACCGACGAATCGCTCGACCGCGGCGCGGTCGAGGATGTCACCTTGCCGATATTCCGTCTTGGTCCATCCGCGCTCGCCTGGGTCGAACGGCCGTCGCGCCATGCCGAGGATCCGGTCGACGGTGGGGTCGTTCTCGAGCGCGGCAACCGCGGCGAGGCCGATCTCGCCGGTGGGGCCGGTGACAGCAACGGTGATGCCCATGGGTTCCACATTTCCCCGCGGAAGCCGTATCGAAACTTCCGCCTCGGTGCGGCCGAGCACACTGTTAGCGTGGTCGGCAGACTCTGCACGGCAACCGAGGGGACAGCCATGACGTTCAGTCTTGCTCTCACGCCAGCTCAGAAGGATCTCGTCGAGCGGACGCACAGTTTCGCCGAAGACGTGATCCGGCCGGTCGCCGCCGAGTACGACCGCAAGCAGGAGTTCCCGTGGGACGTCCTCGAGAAGGCGGCAGCAGAGGGGTTCTACAGTCCACTGTTCTACCGCGACCTGATCGGTGATCCGACGGGATTGTCGTTGCCGTTGTTCATGGAGGAACTGTTCTGGGGTTGCGCGGGAATAGGACTCGCGGTCGTGATGCCGGCGCTCGCCTTGTCGTCGATCGGCCAGGCCGCGACTCCGGAGCAGATGCTCCGGTGGGCGCCCGAGTGCTTCGGGCAGCCGGGAAACCTGAAACTCGCGGCCCTGTGCATCTCGGAACCGGAGGGCGGAAGCGACGTGCGGAACTTGCGGACCACCGCGACGCGGGACGGTGACGAATGGGTCATCGACGGTCACAAGATGTGGATCGGGAACGGCGGCATCGCGGACGTGCACGTCGTCAATGCGACGGTCGACCCCGACCTCGGTCATCGCGGACAGGCGCTGTTCGTCGTGCCCGGCGGCACGCCGGGTATCGAGCTGGTGCGCAAACTCGACAAGCTGGGATGCCGCGCGTCCCACACCGCCGAGCTGAAATTCCATCAGGTGCGGGTGCCGGCGGATCATCTCCTCGGCGGTGACGACAAGCTGCAGAGCCGTATGAAGAAGGCTCGCGCAGTGCAGGAGGAGGTCGCGACAGGTGCACCGCGCCGGAAGTCGGCGACACTCGGCACGTTCGAGCAGACGCGTCCCATGGTTGCCGCGCAGGCGCTGGGAATCGCCAGGGCAGCACTCGAATACGCGACCGAGTACGCAAACCGTCGCGCTGCCTTCGGCGGTCCGATCATCGACAACCAAGGCATTTCGTTCCCTCTTGCCGAACTCGCCACCGAGATCGATGCGGCGCGGCTGCTGACGTGGCGGGCGTCGTGGATGGCGGCGGCCGGGGTCGAATTCCGGCACGGCGAGGGCTCGATGGCCAAGCTCGCGGCCTCGGAGGTCGCCGTGAAGACGACGGAACGCGCGCTCCAGACGATGGGCGGCTGGGGTTACATCAGCGACCACCCCGTGGAGAAGTGGTACCGGGATGCCAAGCTGTACACCATCTTCGAGGGCACCAGCGAGATTCAGCGGATGGTGATCGGGCGGGCACTGGGAGCAGCAGACGGCGCCCCTCCCCTGCATTTCGATCAGGCGACCGAGGGAACCGCTTTCAATCGGCGCTTCGGCCGGGGCACGTCGGTGCGCACCAGGGCCGGGGAATTCGCGATGTCCATGAAGGATCGGATGCCCGAGTCGGCGCAGCGACTGGCGATGCGCGTACTGGCGCCGCCGAAGAAGTGATCAGGTCCAGAGTGCGGCCACCAGAACGGTGACGACGGCCAAACCCCCGACCACGTGCACCAGTCCCGGCTTCTCCTGCCCGCGTTTCTGCCTGCCGCGCAGAATTTCGGCGAGCGCCACCACCACGAGGGACAGCAGAAGTTTCACACCGATCTTGACGTGGTTGTACTCCTTGTCGAGTGCCCCTTCACCGAGTCCGACGAGGATCAGTCCGGTGACGAACTGGAGCCGGGCACCCCACACGATCACCTCGGAGATCCGCGGAGCCGACAACACAGCGAAGTAGCCACCCACGAGTGCAGCCATGCCGAGTAGGTGGCCAACGAAGACGATGTTGTACACGACGGACATATGCGGAAGCCTAGCGGCCGAATCAGACCTTCACGATGCCTGCCTCGATCGCGGCCTCCCGGTACGACGCGGCGAGAGTTGTGACGGTTTCGTGCGCGTTGAGCCCACTGGGATTGGGCACCAGCCACAGGGCGGCCCCCTCCAGATCACCCGGCTGCCTTCCCTTCTTCGCCGCACGCTCGCGGAACGCCGTCCGGTATGCAGTAATTCCGGCAACCGCTACGACGTGCGGGCGGGTGCCGCGCACCACCGCGCGAAGTCGCTCGGCGCCGACCGCCAGCTCGTCGGCGGTCAGCTCGTCGGCCTTGGCGGTGGCGCGCACCGCCAGATTGGTGATGCCGACTCCCCGCTCGATTAGATGGTCCCGGTCGGCGTCCGACATCCCCGCGGTGGGGTCGATAGACCGGTCGATGATTCCGGCAGCCAGCAGAGCCGGGTAGAACCGGTTACCCGGTCTCGCGAAGTGCGCCCCGGTGGCGGCGGTCCACAGTCCCGGGTTGATACCGACGAAGAGTAACCGGCATCCGGGTCCGATCAAGTCCGGAACTTCTGCGTCGCGGTACGACTCCAGCTCGGCACGGGTGAATCTCACAGTCGGCCGGCACCCATGAGACCCGCAACGGTGTCGGCGAGCGTCTCCGCCGAAGCGCGGTACTCGACACCGAGTTCCACCTCACTGGGCCGGTCGTCCGTGTCCGGCATCCGCGTGTAGTACTCCATCGCCGCTTCGGACACCGGCGTGTCGAAGGGAACGAATCGGTCGACCACATCGACGAGGCGTCCGACGAGGCGCAGCGCGCTGTCGGGAACCGGCAGGATACCCATCCTCCGTCCGGTGACGGAGGCGAGCATGTCTGCCACTGCGCTGATCGGGAGCCGGGGACCGCCGAGCATGAACCGTCGGGGGCCGTGCCCCGGCTCGAGCAGGGCGGCGTGTGCTGCCGCCACGTCCCGCACGTCGACCATCGTCCACGCCGCACTCCGCCCGGGCAGAAACCGCAGTCGGACGGCGGCCTCGACTCCTTGCGCCGCCTCACCGAACTGGTCGCCCGCGGGCGGGCCGATCACCATCCCCGGGTAGGTGATGGCGATCGGCGCACCGCCCGCCTGCAGGTCACGGGCATACTCCTCCACTCGGGCCTTGCTCTGCCCATACGCGTCCGAGGGACCGCACACTGGCAGGTCCGAGGTGAGCAGGTCGACGCCGGGCTGGAACAGTGCGGCGATACTCGAAACGTAGACGACGGGATCGCAGCCCAATTCGATCGCCGTTCCGAGCACGTTCCGAGCACCGGCGAGGTTGGTCTGCTTCATCTCCTCGGCCCGGCGCGGGTCGACCGCGACGACGGCGGCGGCATGGACCACCGCGTCACAGCCGTCCAACGCACGCCGCACCGAATCCGGGTCGGTGATGTCTCCGACCACGTGATCCGAGGTGTCGAGACCGAGCTTCGCCGCGCTGCACTCGAGTCGAGCAGGATTCCGGACGAGGAAACGCACGTGGTGACCGGCGTCCACCACCGCCTTCGCACTCCATGCCCCGATGAATCCTGTTCCCCCCGTGACCAGAACTCGCAAGGTGTGTTACACCGTCCCGGCGAGGCGATTGGCGAGGAGACTCGTGAAGTGCGCGGGATCGTCGAGTTCGCCACCCTCCGCCAACAACGCCATCCCGTAAAGAATTTCGGCCGTCTCCTTCAGGCCCGGATCCTCGCTACGTTCGGCGTGCGCCGTCCGCAGAGCCGTCACCAGCGGGTGCTCCGGATTCAGCTCGAGAATGCGCTTGCTGGTCGGCACCGGCTGCCCGGAGGCGCGATACATGCGTTCGAGCGCCGGTGACATGCTGAAGGCATCGCCGACCATGCAGGCCGGGGAGGTGGTCAGTCGCGTCGACAACCGCACCTGCTTGACATGCTCGTCGAGGGCTTCGGTCATCCAGGTGAGCAGGTCGGCGAAGTCCTTTTCCTTCTCCTCCCGCTCGGACTCGTGAGCCTTCTTGTCGTCCTCGGTGTCGAGATCGACTTCTCCCTTGGCGATCGACTGGAACGACTTGCCGTCGAACTCCGGAACCGCGCCTACCCACATTTCGTCGACGGGGTCGGTGAGCAGCAGCACCTCGATGCCCTTGGCACGGAAGGCTTCCATGTGGGGCGAACTTTCGAGCAGCTGGCGCGACTCGCCGGTCGCGTAGTAGATCTGCTCCTGACCTTCCTTCATCCGCGATACGTAATCCTCGAGCGACGTCAACTCTTCGTCGCTGCGGGTCGACGCGAAAGACGAGATGGCCAGCAACGTCTCACGGTTGTCGGTGTCGGACAGCAGGCCTTCCTTGATCGCCCGGCCGAATTCGTTCCAGAAGGTGCGGTACTCCTCGGGGCGCTCGTTCTTGATGTCTTTGATCGTCGACAGAACCTTCTTCGTGAGCCGACGGCGGATGGCCCGGATCTGCCTGTCCTGCTGGAGGATCTCGCGAGAGACGTTGAGCGACAAGTCCTGGGCGTCCACGACGCCCTTGACGAAGCGCAGGTACTCCGGCATGAGCTGGTCGCAGTCGTCCATGATGAAGACGCGTTTGACGTAAAGCTGCACACCAACCTTGGCGTCCCGCATGAACAGGTCGAACGGGGCGTGGGACGGGATGAACAGCAGCGCCTGGTACTCGAATGTGCCCTCCGCCTTCATCGGAATGACTTCGAGGGGATCGTCCCAGGCGTGGGCGACGTGCTTGTAGAACTCCTTGTACTCCTCCTCGGAGACCTCGTCCTTCGAGCGGGCCCACAGGGCCTTCATGGAGTTGATCGTCTCGTCCGAGATGGTGACCTGTTCCTCGCCGCCTTCCTCGGCGGGCGGGGTCTTGCGCTCCACCTGCATCCGGATCGGCCACGCGATGAAGTCGGAATAGCGCTTGACGAGTTCCTTGATCTTCCATTCCGACGTGTAGTCGTGGAGGTGATCCTCGGTGTCCTCAGGCTTGAGGTGCAGCATCACGGAGGTGCCCTGCGGCGCGTCGTCGAGCGTTTCGATGGTGTAGGTGGCCTCGCCGGCGGACTCCCAGCGCGTGGCCGAACTCTCCCCCGCCTTCCGGGTCACCAGCGTGACCTTGTCGGCGACCATGAACGAGGAGTAGAACCCGATGCCGAACTGACCGATCAACTCTTCGGAGGCGGCGGCGTCCCGCGCCTCACGCAACTTGCTGCGCAGTTCCGCGGTGCCGGACTTGGCCAGCGTGCCGATGAGGTCGATCACCTCGTCGTGCGACATACCGATGCCGTTGTCGCGGATGGTGAGTGTGCGCGCTTCTTTGTCCGTCTCGATCTCGATGTGCAGATCGGAGGTGTCGACGTCGAGGTCCTTGTTGCGGTAGGCCTCGAGACGGAGTTTGTCCAACGCGTCGGACGCATTGGAGATCAGCTCGCGCAGGAACGAGTCCTTGTTGGAGTAGATCGAGTGGACCATGAGGTCGAGCAGCTGACGAGCCTCCGCCTGGAACTCGAGCTGCTCGCGGCGCGGTGCGCCGCTCTCCACCGTTTGTGCGTTCACTTCGATTCCCTTCGACAGCAGAACCCTGGACACAGAGTCGTTTTTCGGAATGATATCCCGCCGGGATACGGCGATTTCATGGTGTCGGCACGGCGGGTTCAGCGGTATCCGGTGACGTCGGCGGGCATGCCGGCGTCCTGTACTTCGTCCATGTATCGCCAGCAGTCGGGCCGACTACCGTCGAGGTCGTCGAAGTCGTACACCTTCGCCAGTTGACCGCTCGACAACGACTGCCCGTTCCACCTCGACACGTCCGGATCCTGGGCGAGCGCCGCCACCGCCCGTCCGACGAAGGCGGGACTCTCGGAGATCGCGAAATGCGGGACACGCTCGGTGGCGTCACGCCAGTTCGCCTCGGTGACACCGAACGCGTCGAGCATCATCTCCGAGCGCAACCATCCCGGCGTGAGCGACACCGCCGTCGCACCGTAGGGCGGGAGCTCGTGCGCCAGCGCGAAGGCCATTCTGTTCACCGAGGCCTTCGCCAGGTCGTAGAAGAAGGACACCCGATAATGGGCGGAGTTATAGTCGTCGGTTCCGTCGGTGACCTCGACCACCAGCCCGCCCGGAGTCTCGATCAGCAGCGGAAGGGCGAAGTGACTGGTAACCGCGTGGGTCTCCACGCCGTGTCGCAGATAGTGGAGGCCGATGTCGAGGGAAGACTCCCAGACCGTCTTGTCCCACTCCATGGTGGTGGCGCCCCAGATGTCGTTGACCAGCACGTGCAGGGCACCCTGTTCGTCGCGGATGCGGTCGACGAGGGCGCGCACCTCGCCCCGCACCAAGTGATCGACCCGGACAGCGATGCCTCGTCCACCTGCCTCGTCGACGAGTTCGGCGGTCTCCTCGATCGTCTCCGGCCGGTTCATCTCGGACGGCTGGGTGCGAGTGGTACGCCCGGTGACGTAGACGGTGGCTCCCGCGGCACCCAGTTGCACCGCAATGCCACGGCCCGCTCCCCTGGTCCCTCCGGCCACCAGGGCAACCTTGCCCGTCAACGGCTTCTCCATGTCTCGAACCTAACGCCGTCGAGGCCGCCCCGCGGAGGTTATTCGAATACGACTCGACGACCTGCCGAGCCGGTCGCGGAAACGTAATCTACTTCTGTGCAGGCCCCGTAGGCTTGCGAGATGGAACGAACTTCGACGAGGTGACGGTTGTGACCGAACTGATCCTGGGACCACTTCTGCGGCACGTGGGCAGGTGTGACGCGACGGTGTGGGTGGAGACTTCCGGACCCTGCACGGTCGGCGTACTCGGGCACACCGAGCACACGTGGGAGGTCGCCGGCCACCACTACGCGCTGGTGGTGGTGGAAGGGCTGGAAGCGGGGTCGAGCACGCCCTACGAGGTCACCCTCGACGACCGCCTGGTGTGGCCGCTGCCCGACGCGAAACCGTCGACCATCCGCACACTCGCCGACGACGGTTCGCTGGTTCTCGTCTTCGGTTCGTGCCGTTTCGCCACAATGTCCACCACCGAGGACAACAACCACCTCGGCACCGACGCTCTCGATGCCTTCGCGTTGAGGATGACGGAACAACCGGAGAGCCAGTGGCCTGATGCTCTCCTCCTCCTTGGCGACCAGGTGTATGCCGACGAACTGTCGGCGGAAACCGAGCGCAGGCTCGCCGAGATTCACGACTTGAGCGAGCCGCCGGGACCGCAGGTCCGTAACTACGAGGAATACACCTGGCTGTATGCGGAATCGTGGTCCGACCCGCAGGTGCGCTGGCTGATGTCGACCGTGCCGACATCGATGATCTTCGACGACCACGACGTTCGTGACGATTGGAACACCTCGCAGTCGTGGCGGGACGAACTCGAGGCCACCTCGTGGTGGGAGGAGCGGATCGTCGGCGCGTTGTCGTCGTACTGGGTCTACCAGCACCTGGGCAATCTGGGACCCGCGCAACTCGCCGAAAACGAACTGTATCAACGTGTTCGGAACCATGGCGGTGACGTGGAACCGATCCTCCGCGAGTTCGCATCCGCCGCCGACGAGGAAGCCGACGGCGCCAAGGGCGCGCAATGGTCGTATCGCCGCGACCTCGGGCCGGCGCGGCTCCTCGTCATCGATTCGCGCTGTGGACGCGTCCTCACCGACGGCCGGCGTGAGATGGTGTCCGATCCGGAGTTCACCTGGATCGAGCGCCAAACTCAGGGAGACTACGACCACCTCCTCGTCGGGACGTCGTTACCGTGGCTGCTGCCGCGCGCGCTGCACGACCTCGAATCGTGGGACGAGCGTCTGGCCGAAGGCAGCCGGGGACCACGCCTGGCCGCCCTCGCCGAGAAGATCCGGCGTGGGGCCGATCTCGAACACTGGGCGGCCTTCCGCAGTTCGTTCGATCGACTCACCAGATTGTTCGGCGACGTCGGCCGCGGGCAGTGCACCGGCCCGGGCGGGCGGGCGCCGTCCACCATTTCCGTGCTGTCCGGGGACGTGCACCACGCGTACGTCGCGGAGGCACACTATCCGGAGCCGACTCAGTCGCACGTCTACCAACTGACATGTTCGCCGCTGCACAACTACGTGCCTGCCGCAATGAAGGTGGCCTTCCGCATATCGTGGCGGCGCGCCACCGAACGGACGACCCGCTTCATTCTGGGCCGGGTCTCGAAGGTTCCGCCGGTGCCGATCGAGTGGAGCAAGATCACGGGACCGTTCTTCGGCGATCAGGTGGCCACCCTCCGACTGCACGGCAGGGCAGCTCACCTCGTCATGGAACAGGCGACCACCGACAGTGCGGGCACCCCGCAGTTCACCACCATGGCCGACCTCGTGCTGTCGACGGCGGACGATTCGGTGCCTAGCGCTTCTCGGCCTCCGCTTTGAGCTGTGCCAGGCCCTTGTCGAAGTCCTTGCCTACGAGCTTGTCCATATTCACGATGAAGCCGAACAATTTCAGCATCCAGTTCTTCCGGCCGGTCATCTGCCAGCGGACCGTCGTCCCGGCGCTGTTCGGCTCGAGTAGGAACGTCGTGACGTTCTGCGCCGGAAACGGCTTCTGGAACTCCAGGTCGAGGACGACCTCGGTATCGGGTACCGATTTCGTGATCGACATCGAGCCTTTGCCCGCCTTGCGATTGCCTTCCCAGCTGTAGGTGGCGCCCACCCCGGAATCCGGCCCCGTGTAGGTCCGCCGCAGATTCGGGTCGACTCCTTCCCATGGCGACCACGCCGTCCATCGGTGGAAGTTGTCGATGAGGGGAAACACGGTTCCCGGGCTTGCATCGATCACGATGGATCGTTCGACGCGGAACTCGTCGGAAGTCTTCGGTGCCAACACTGTCTCCGTTTCGTCGCTCGAGAAGCCAGGTCGCTCGAACCGACCCTGCCGGTACCGCCCGAAGTCGGGGCGTTGCGCGGTATCGTCGAGGACGACCCGTACGACATGCTGTGGTAGGGGGTGCGACATCGTCAGCGACTCGATAGGTAATGTTAGCGACTCGATCCGCAATATCGCTCTGGTGGGACATCAGGGTAACGGTAAGACGAGCCTCGCGGAGGCAATGCTGTTTCGTGCCGGCGTCGTCACCCGTCCGGGGCGCGTCGAGAACGGCAACACCGTGCTCGACACCCAACCGGAAGAGCACGACCGTACCCAGTCGTTGACTCTCGGCCTGGCGTCGTTCGAGTGGGCCGATTGCCGGATCAACCTCCTCGATGCGCCCGGTTACGCCGATTTCGTCGGTGATGCGATGACGGCGCTGCATGTCGCCGACGTCGCCGTATTCGTCGTCGACGGTGTCAGCGGTCTGCAGGTCAACGACGAATTGCTCTGGCAGGCGGCGGCGGAACGCTCGATTCCCCGGATCGTGTTCATCAACAAGATGGACAAGGAGAGGGCATCGTTCGATCAGACGCTGGCAGGTCTCCGAGACCATTTCGGCGCCGGGGTGGAACCGCTCGATCTGCCGGTCGGTGAGGCGTCGGAGTTCACCGGCGTGGCCGATCTTCTCAGCGAGCACGTCATTCTCTACGACACCGGCTCCGCAACCACCAGCGACGAACTCCCCGCGGACATCGCCGACCGCGAGCACGAGCAGCACGAACACCTCGTGGAGGACGTCGTCGAGATCGAAGACGATCTGCTGGCCCGATACCTCGACGGTGATGCCATCAGTGTTCCCGAACTCGAGCACGCACTGCGTCGGGGATTTTCCGGCGGATCCCTGTGGCCGGTGCTGTGCGGATCGGCGACCGAGGCGATCGCGATCGACCGGCTGCTGGACTTCTTGTGTCACATCGCGCCGGCGCCTTCGGAGGTGCCCGGTGTCGAGGTGCGCAACGGGAACGGATCCGACTCGCTGACGTGTGATCCGTCCGGCGATCCGCTGGCGTTCGTCTTCAAGACACAGACCGACGAATACGTGGGTCAGGTTGCGTTGATGAAAGTCCTCTCCGGCACGCTCCATGCCGATGATGTGCTCGTCGACCAGCGAACCGGCACCAAGGAACGCCTCCACAACTTGCTCCGGGTTCTGGGCAGCAAACACACCCCGATCGACACCGCAGTTGCCGGCGACATCGTGGGGGCGATCAAACTCACCGACGTCACCACCGGTGACACCCTCGCCCCGATCGGGTCCTCGCTCACGGTCACACCGGTCGAACACAAACGCCCGGTCTACGGAATCGCCGTCGCCGCCGACAGCGCGGGTGACGAAGACAAGTTGTCGACCGCCCTGGCCGAGCTGGTGGGTGACGATCCGACTCTGGAAGTGGTCCGCGACAGCGAAACCCATCAGACCGTGCTGCGGGGGGCGGGTGACGTCCACGTCCAGGTGGCCCTCACCCGTCTGCAGCGGCGATACGGCATCACCGTCCGCACCGAACCCGTAAAAATCGCCTACCGGGAAACACTGCTCGCCCCGGTCGAGACGGAAGGCAGGCACAAGAAGCAGAGCGGCGGTCACGGGCAGTTCGGTGTCGCGACCGTCCGATTCGAACCTCTCCCCCGCAACGGTGGCTACGAATTCGTCGACGCCACGCGGGGCGGCGTGATCCCCAAGTCACTCATCCCCGCGGTGGGCAAAGGTGTCGCCGAATCGATGGAACGCGGCGGGCGACACGGGTTCCCGCTCGTCGACCTGCGGGCGACGGTTCTGGACGGCAAACACCATTCCGTCGACTCGGACGATTTCAGCTTCCGGATGGCCGGGGCACTCGCTCTGCGCGCCGCCATCGACAAGGTGGGCACGCTGATCCTCGAACCCGTCGACCGCGTGGAGGTCACGGTGCCCTCCTCCCTTCAGGGCGATGTGATGGCAGATCTCGGGCGGCGGCGTGGCCAGATCGAGGGCACCGAGCCCGCCGGAGACGGAGAAGTCACCGTGATCGCCTCAGTGCCCACCAGCGAGGTCGTCGACTACCCCGTCGCCTTGCGCTCGATGACGCATGGACGGGGCCGCCTCGCGCTGTCGTTCGAGCGCTATCAGGAGCGCCCCGACCCCCGGTAACCGCCACGCCCTTCCCCGTAATGGAGCTCAGTGCGGCGCAGCTTCGTCGCGGCTCCAGGTGTCCGTCTGGGTAAGCCAGAAGAGGTAAGCCAGCGCCGGCACTACCGTCACCGCGGCGAGGCCGACGACCACAAGCAGTCCGATGAGCGTTGCTCTCGCTCCCGCGGCGTCGGCGATGAGAACCTGGTCGACGAGAATCCAGGGTGTCTGGGCGACGCCCCAGCCGATCACGATCGCTGCCACGGCGACGAGCGCCGTGATCCGGGCTGCACCGAAGCGGCTCCGCCACAACAAGATCAGTGTGGCGACACCGGCGAGCGCGGAGACAACGATCAACGGCAACGCGCTGCCGAGGAGACCTTCACCGAGAGTGGGCGAGTCGCGGCGGATGGGTTCGATCGCGGCCAGTGCGACCGCGCCGACGACGACACCGACGACAATCGTGCGCGGTCGCAGGTACGCGGCCAGCGTGCCGTCTCCCGAACGATCGGCGTCTGCGGTGAGGAAGACCCCGGCCAGGAATGCACACGTTCCGACGGCAATGACGCCGCCGAGGACGGATGTGGGATTGACCCACGAGGTCACAACGTCGCCGTATCCGTCCGCGGGCACACGCCCCGAGGCGACTGCGCCCGCCACCGTGCCCAGGAAGAACGGGGTGATCAAGGACGAACCGGCGAAGAGCACTCCGAACAGTCGCGCCTGCCCCATGGTCGCCGAGTACTTACGAAACGCAAAGTTGGCCCCGCGCAGCACAATGCCGAGAAGGGCGAGAATCAGCGGAATGAACAAGGTGGTCATGATCGCCGCGAACACGGTCGGGTAGGCCGTCCACAGAAATACCAGGATGTAGATGAGCCACACGTGATTGGCCTCCCACACCGGACCGATGCTGTGGTCGATCAGCACCCGGAGCCGACTTCCGCGATGCGGTCCGCCCGCCGTGAGATCCCAGAAGCCGGAACCGAAGTCGGCTCCACCGAACAACGCGTACAACACCACACCGGTGAACATGGCCACCGCAACGGTGTTCGACAGAGTCATCGCCCACTCCTCTGCCCGGCCTCCCCGGAGCGCTGCGTTTCGTCGACCGCCGAAGCCCCCGGCCCGTAGGGGCTGGCGAGATCCTCGTCTCCGGCGCGCCAACGCCTGGCCATGGACCGCAGCACGACGTACGCACCCACCGTCATCCCGAGATACACGAGCACGACGCCGAGGTAACTCCACCACAGGCCGCTGTTCTCACTGGCTGCGTCAGCCGTGCGGAGCACCTGCCATACCGTCCACGGCTGACGCCCGACCTCGGTGGCGATCCACCCGCACTCCAGAGCGATGATCGCCAGCGGTCCGGCAACAACGGCGCCTCGCAGGAACCATCGGCTGGTCAACGGGTCGTGTCGGCGCCAGCGCAGTAGCCAGAACACGACGACAGCGACCGCGAGCAGAGTGCCGATCACCACCATCGTCTGGAACGCGAGGTGCGTGATGTTCACCGGTGGCCGGTCCTCCGCCGGGACGGTGTCGAGTCCGGGAATCGGTGCCGTCAAGGAGTTGCGGGCGATGATCGAGCCCAGGCGGGGAATCTCCAGCGCCCACTTGACCTCACCGTCGATGAGCAGGCCGCCCAATCGCAACGGTGCAGGCCCTTCGGTGGTGTCCGCGAGTTCGAAGGCGGCCAGCTTGGACGGTTGCGTGTCGTGGACGCGCATTCCGAGGACGTGACCGATCACCGGTTGGAGTAGGGCTGCCACGCTGGCGAAGGTGAACGGCACGATGAAACCCAGACGGTGATGTTCGTCGCGGCGACCACGGAGGAGTCCGGCGGCGTACACGCCTGCCACCACGAATCCGACGAGCATGAACGCGCCCACCCACATGTGGGCGAACTGCAACCAGACACCGGAGTTGAACATCGCCTTCCACGGATTGACGTCGGTGACCTCACCGTCGACGAGTCGGAAGCCGGTCGGATTGTTCATCCATGCGTTGACGCTCACGACGCAGAAGGTGCCCACCACACCGGCCAGCCCCATCGGGACGAGCATCGCCAGATGCCGGCGCGGCGGCAGACGACCCCACCCGTAGAGGTAGATGCCGAGGAATATCGCTTCGATGAAGAAGGAGAGGCCCTCGAAGGCGAACGGGAGTCCGAGCACGTCCCCGTAGCGGCCCATCAGCCCAGGCCACAGAAGACCCATTTCGAAACTGAGCACCGTGCCCGACACCGCGCCGATCGCGAACAGAATCGCCGACACCTTGCCCCACCGTTTCGCCAGGCCGAGAGCGACCGGGTCGTCACGCACGATGCCGCGTCGATGCAGGACGTAAATCATGGCAGGGAAGGCCACCCCGAAACACGCCAAGATAATGTGCCAGCCCAATGAGAAAGCCATCTGCTGACGCGCGGGCAGCAGTCCGGCCGGACCGTCGGCGGCGAGCAGCTGGACGGCAACAAGCCCACTCGGCACCATCACAGACCCTTCCCGTTCGTCCACCGTGCGCCGGTCATGCACGCCCGCGGCGTCTCCGCCCGGGCTTCCACCGGCATACCCGCTGGGTGGGCGAGGCAACCCGGCTCAGGAGGAGTCGGTCCGATCATGCGGGGCTGGTGTAGATCTCGAGACCCTTGGCGGAATTCACGGCGAGTGGCGGGCCGGTGGCGGATCCGCCATCGTTGTGAGACGCCGGGGTCAACGGACCGCCGAACGCCTCAATTGCCCGGCTCTAGATCACTCGGGGTGTCCCGATTGACGCCCCGAAAGCAAAATCATCACCGGACGGGTCAAACGGGAACGCGCAGCTCAGGGAGTCTCGGTCAACGCCCCCTTCCGGAGATGTGCCGATCAGCGTTCCGCCTACGGGTCACCCATATGGAGCGGTTGGCTCAACAACCATGTTCCAGCTAAGAGACCTGCGCGATGATGTCCTCGGACGCTTGCAGGGCGATGTGCTCGTCGATGAGTACACGGCGGCATCCATCGATCTCGATGAGTACCGGCAACGGTTCGACATCCTCTGGCCCGGCTAGCGTCACTGTCGTGCCGGCCGTGAGGTTCGCGACCGACAAGCACTCGTTTGCGGGCGGGAGCGAGAAGAACGTCTGCCCCAGGCTGTCCTGGAGTTCTTCGGCTCCCGCGAAGGTGATACTCCCGTCCGGATCGGTGGTGTAACGACAAACTGCGCTGCGGACCCAGTACTGGTCGGCTACGAGGTGATCACTACCGATTTCTGGCGTCACCCGACGCGTGCTGCATCCCATCAGCTGTTGCAGCGAATCCGGCGTGTGGCGGACGTAGTGTTCGATCCGATCGACCTGGACTAGTTTTTCGATCTCGCGGAGTCCACCGATCTTGAGGAATCCACAGTCGTCGACAGGGTAGGACGGGCGTAGTGCGCGACCGTGCGCGTCGATCAGCCACAAGTCCGGTATCGGTGCCAAACTCGGCGTTCCGCAACTGTTCTGATCCAGACGTTGGCCCTCAGACGGGGAATTGAGCTTGTCGATTGCCGCAGCGAAGTCGCCCTCCCATCGGTGCTCGGCAAAGCTCCCGGTGAGATCAGCGGCGATCGAATTCGCGAGCCATTCGTCGCAGGTAATGGCCGCGACCGGCTCGAAATCCGACGGCACCGTTCCTGAGCGCGGTGCCGGCGCCCCCATCAATTCGGTCGGTGGAGTGACGCCCAGCAGTTCGCTGCCTTGCGGCATTCGACAGACCGCAGCGTCCACGATCTCGGCAGGATCGCGATCAGGGGCTGGTCCACGGATCAGACTGCATCCGCTCATTAGTGCCGTCAGCGCGACCACTGCGGTGAACAGGCGACGGTCCATGTTGTGCACGCTACCGTCGACGAACATCGCGGGCCGCTGCATCCGAGCGGCCGCCAATCAGCGCCACATACCGCCCGTAAGCGCGGATCAGCACGGTGCTCCAGCTCTGCGAGTACCGCCCACTGGTCGATAGGGATCCCTGATCGGTCCGATCATCGATCGCTGACCGGTCACCGATCCCCGAGGTGGAAAAGCCTGGCCGGGCGAAGGAGCACAGCGCGAGCAACCACGGCGAGTGCTTTCAGTCGGTCACTGGCCCAGGGTGGGTGTTGGCCCATGCGCGATCGAGATCTGACGGGCTGCTCTCAGCCGTGGGCTGAGTAACGAGAACGAAGTTCGGTCCGAGCCATGTACGTGAGACGCGATTACGCCAACCCGGTGTGCTATTCGAGGCAGCCGACTCGAGAGCGTCCAACGGGGCCAGCAAATCCCGCATATGACTTCGAACGAGGAGCGCTGCACCAGCAGCCCCGAGTCTTGTGTATCGATATACCGGAACGATCCCCAAGTACTCGAGTCGCGGTGTATCCGGCTCGTCCCACGCAAACTTGACGAAGACGCTGTTATCCAGCACTGCGATGTCGATCAGACGAAACCACCTCCACGCTTCCGCGTCGTAATACGGCCGCCCCGGGGAGGAACTCGGTTTATCGCCTGGGCGGGTGTACGGGTGCCAGCCTGTTACGTCGGATGGGTCCCCTCCGGGGACACCTGCCAGTGGGTCGTCGACTCGAGCTACCTCCCGAAGGAGGGCCGAGCGGACCGCAGCGATCAGGTCACTCGTCAACGGTGCGGGCGCTTCGCCAGTGGTCATCGCTCCATTGTCACTGTGAATCACGTAGTTGAATCCTGCGAGCTGGCGGACACCGATAGCGGATCGCCTTGACGAACTGTTCGCGTTTGGCGTCAGATCGGCGCGGACGTCTCCAATGCCTAAGCGCACGTCCGTCGGCGAGCGAAGCGGCGCCGGATGTGCCAGCCGCGGTTCATCGGGTGGATTGGCTTCCCGAATGGCAGCGATGACCCGACAAGAATGGGGTGTCTCGGAGGAAGCTTGAGAGCCACTAGTCCGATCGGTTTCCGGCTTTATTCGTTGTCTTGGATCGAGACGTTTTCTCGTTCACCCCGTATCGCTGAACCGCCGATGTTCTGGAGTGGGGCGTTCGGGTCTTGGCCAGCTTGTGAATCCCTGGCCATGTCTTCGATCGTTTTGGGGCCATCCCCCTCGATGATCGGCTCTTCCGGATCGACGTCATCCCATTCATCGTCCGGACCAGCTACGTCGGTCATGGAAGTGCTGTCCTTTCCAGGAGCAGGGGTCGGGTCTGCAGAAGCTGAATGACTTATCGTAATGGCACAGACCACGACCCCGCCGGCGAGCAAGACCGCACACACTGTGACCAACCGTCGGCGTCCCAGTTCAGTCCGCGGCATATGCGTGGCCCGGGCATAAGAGATCCGGGCCCATTCCGCTGCCGTGAGCCATCGTCGAACAGGCTCGGCGTTTACCGTCTCGGCCGCTTGTACCGACACCTCGCGGTCTCTCTGCGGTTGCCCGCTGGCGGATCCCTATTCGGGGACGAGCACCGAGCGCTGCCGGCACCGTACTGGCGCCGCCCTTCTCCCGGTGCAGGTTCGTCACCGGGACCACCGTCAGGGACTGGCGTGCGACGATAGAAGAGATAGATCAGCGGGCCTGAGGGGATTGGTATGACATCAGAATCCGGGTCACCTGAGGGCCAGAGCATCCTCTCTACGCTCGCTCGCCGAGCCATGAGCCTGCCGGGGCGTCCGGGCAAGGGCGATCACGAGTACGTCGCCTACGACGCTGTGAACGCCAGCACTGGCCACAAGTTGGAGTCCACCGGCGAGCTCTCCCTGATTCACGAGGGATATGCCAATAGCTCGGTGGCGACCTGGACCGCTCCGGACGGGAGACACCGGATCGACAGCACCCGAAATGGGAAACCAAACCCCCACAATGGTATCCATGGACCCGAGGACGGGGCCCCTCGCACCTTCTTCGCGAGAGAACGACCCCTCTCCGCGTATATAGACACCACCAACTCCTACCTGATACTGAACGA
This sequence comes from Rhodococcus sp. MSC1_016, assembly GCF_023667485.2. Lineage (NCBI taxonomy): Bacteria > Bacillati > Actinomycetota > Actinomycetes > Mycobacteriales > Nocardiaceae > Rhodococcus > Rhodococcus sp. MSC1_016. The sequence goes on along the minus strand of NZ_JAMOZI020000001.1, from coordinate 871,651 downwards.
TGTCGCCCGAATCTGGCAACGTCAGCACATCCCTGACTACATGATGGTCGCGGTCCTAGAAGAACTTGCAAATCGCTCGGATGTAATCGTGGAAGAGCATGCTGTCGACGACGCGGGCCGCGCCGGCATAGCCATCAGTGCTCAGGCGGTCCACTACAACAGGCTCCAGCGGTACACCCTGACGCTTGACCCCCAGACACTCCTGCCGCTGGCCGCGACAAACTACGAGCAGAGGACTCGCCCGGATGGCACAACTGAGTGGAAGCTGCGCAGCTCGGTCCTATGGCGTCAGGTCGGCCACGTCGAGTCACTGAACGAAGAACTCTGAGAGCCACAAGTCGATGGTTATCCGGATTCCGACATACCATCGATAGATGGGCCGCCGCTCGGCGTTCGACAAACCCGCGCTCACGCTCGCGAACGACCTTCAGCGCGTCGGGCGCCCAGACCTGCACCACCGCATCGTCGAGGCCCTTCGCGATGATCCACTCACCGATGATCACGTCGGCGAGGTCCAGGAACGACTGGTCGAAGTTCTGAACGATCCACGAGTCGCCGAACGTGACAAGAACGAGGCGAGACGACTCATCGCCGTGGGTGACGATCTACTCGGTGCGATCGGGCGGTGTGGAGTGGTGCACATGACCTGGCGGCGGATTCCGACTAGCGAGCCCGGGCCGGTGCAGTGGGCTCGACCTGTTCTTGCCGAGGACGAGGGCATCTACCAAGGCTCCTGGGGCGGCGAGGAATCGTACGAGTTGTCTCCGGAGTTCACCTCGCTCGACGAAGCGCTCATGTGGGCACGCGTCCGAGCGCCCTCGGTGATTGTGCGCCCGTGGTGGGACAACGGGACCGAGTACTGGGCCGGTGACGGCCCACCACCTGAGCGCTATCGCGAGCTCGAGCGTCCGCACTGACTCGGGTTCCTCGATGTCGTCCCGAAGCCCTATCGCTGATCGGGCCCCTCGACTGCCGCCGAGTTCGCCACCGACCGGACCGGCCCCGCCACGTCTGGGACCCGTCTCATGACTAGGGGTTATCAGCCCGCGTGCTGCTTCTCCTGGTCAGCCAGGCACCCCGGACGAGCATCAGCAGGCCTAAACCGACGCCCCATCCGACTTCCGAGAGCACCACGCCCACGCCTGCCTGGCCGGTGATGTCGGTGCTGGCGTGCGTTCACACTGAACGCGGTCGTGAACCCTGCCGCCGTGCCCGCGGCGGCAGCCAGACCGCCCGCTGCCGCCCAGCGGGACAGGTGCGCCGCGGCGAGACACGCCAAGACCACTGTCACTCCACAGGCGATCACTTGCCAGGTGGGGAACTGTGTCGGTGCGGGCAGTCCGGGCCTGCGAATTCTCCTTGGTAGTCGGCGGACCAGCTCAGCCAGCCCGCGCAAGACAGGAATCCCAAGGGAAACGCGACTAGTCCAGTGGCCCACAGCCCCAGTCGGCCAACTCCCGTCTGCGTTCTACCCACACCTGCTCTGCCCTGGGAGCGTTGCAGCCCGTCCCGCTCGGACCGCGCGACCGACCAGATGATGCCCGCACCGATCATGGTGGGCACACCAACGAATATGAATACCATCCAGAGGAACTGTGACCACGAGAAGTCGAAATCGACTGTCATGGCTGGAGTATGCACCCACGCGACGCCGCTGATGGTGATGTCGGTTGCCCAGCGACGTAATCCGGCACCGTAAGCGGATCCGCTTACGGGATCGAGCTGGAGCGGCACAAATTCGGAGAAAATGCCCGATCGCCGTTCCTGCCGGCGGTCTCTAGCGGTTCGTCGTTGTTGTTGCGTTTGCCCGTGTAATCGTGGATGTTTCGTGAAGCACGGTTACGGGGATCCGACAACGCGACATCCGACTGAGAAAGGTGATTGCCATGAGCGAATGTGCATTCGTCGCGGTCTGGTCGATGGACCCGGCCAAGTCGGCAGAGCAGGAGGCTGGACTGCATGAGACGATCGTGCCGCTGACCAAGGCGCAACCAGGCTTCATTGAGGGCCTCTGGGCGCGCGATGACACTGATGCGATTGCGTGCATCGTCTTCGACACTGAGGAACACGCGCGAGCCTTCATGGGCCTCGTCCAGACGGACCCCGGAGGGCGAGGCCCGGCAGGCGTGAGCAACCGGAGTATGCACGTGCTTCCTCGGCTGACCCGGGCTTGAAGCCTGATCCACCGGTCACGGCGGTCGGTTGTCACTTCGACACTTTTTTGCACGTCCCGTATAGCCGATAGCCGATCCGCTTTCGGGACGAGCGCAGAGATCTCGAGGGTGCGCGCTGGCGCGCCGATCTCGTCCCGGTGCAGGTTCGGCTTCGGGACTGCGAAGTCCAAGGCCTAAATGGATTCTTGGACGCGTCGTACATCGTCTTCGTCCATCGCTGAAATTGTCATCAATCGCCACGTCCATCGATCGTCCGACCACTCGGTTGAGTGTGGGTATCGCTGCGTGAGTTGACGATCGAGCAGTGTGGGTTGCGCGCCAAGGGGCCACCGAGCCAGTGACGCGTGTCCGTTCACGTGAAGACTCATCACAAGTTCACCAGTGTCAGGGTCTCCGCTGATCGGAGTGAAGGACACTCCGGTCGGCCAGTACCGCGGGGTTGCACCTTCAGCCATTTCGTGGACCTGTCGGAGATGCTCGGGGTCCCGGCTTCTTTCCTTCACAGTCGGCGGTGCGATAGCACCTTCCCAATCGAATACCTCATCGGGAAGGTCCTCGTAGGTATTGACCTCGGTCAACTCGGCGTAGAGCTTGTCGCTGGAAGATCCCGTGCGGAGAATGAGTCCTGTCTCGTCGTCGATGACGAACTCGATGCTCTCCTCGTGCGACGTCGAGTTCATGAGCATTGACCACGCGCGCCGGCCATTCACAACGGTTTCGATGGGGGACCTGGCGGGTGTTGTGTTCTTACTGAGGGTGGAGGGCGAGAGGAAAGACTCGGGTCCTACAAACAAGAGAGGACTGATTGGTTTCAGAATGTGAAGTTGGATATGACCTGTGTTTCGATGCATCTCACCGTCACGCCAACTGAACGCGAGTTCGCCGTTCCGGATCAAGATCGGCTGACCCGATCTTTCGATACGCCATTGATTACCGGGTCCGTGCCAGAATTCCCATGTGCCCTCGTCGACGTCGCCCGTGCGAGTGACGTATCGGTAGATCAAGGACGCCGAGGTATAGAGCATGTCGCTGGCCGCATGACGGCCCATCAACTCGACCCACGATGGAGTGCCTACGGTCATACTCTGCAACGATACGGTCGAGAACCTATGTCTGGTCGCAGGAGCGATCCTAGACCGGTCATCGATCGGTTATCGCTCAGTCTCCTACGTGGCTGTCAGTACCCGGATCTTCGCGATGTGGTGCAGTAGGACCATGGCCTGGGATCCCGAAACGACTGATAGCCAGGACTGGGCCGAGCGCGGCCTCCGATTGGCAGCCGATACCACCGCCGGCACCTGGATCGTCGAACACGTGCACAACTTCGACCACACTGTCGCCGCCCTGGTGCCACCAGTGTTTCCCGCGTACGCCCGGATCTTCCACCCCGCGACCACCCCTGACGACGAGCCTGTGCGTTGGGCAGCTGTCGCCGCGGCCAACGGCACCGTCGCGCACCCCGTCATGGAATGGGGATCCATCGTGGGTAGCTGGCACACCAGCGAACAGGAGGGTCTGTGGCACGACGCCCCGGTCACCGGCTCGTTGCCCGCGCGAACAACACGCGCGCTGGCCGACATTCTTCGACGGTTCACGTCCACACCGGAGCTGTGCTGGTTCGCCCACTGGGAAGGATCCGGATTCCTCACCGTTCCGTCGAACTACTCGTATCTGCCCATGCCCAACCGCAGGATGGCCCTGTTCTCGGGAGGAATTGATCTGGCTGATATCCGGTTCGGGGCCAATAGGTGGTTCCCGGATGGGATGAGCCCGCATTTGTGGTGGCCCGATGATCGGGCATGGTGTGTGGCGACGGACATCGACCTCATGACCACGTATGTGGGAGCATCGCGCGATTGCGTAGATGCCGTTGTCGCTGCCGGCGACCTCGAAGCGCTGCCCGTGACACCCGATCAGAGAGTCACCTGGGACAGCGACACAATCAACCCGCTGCCTTCCAGTCCGTCGGGCCGGTGACCCACCCGCAAGTCCTGATCGACACCGGATGACGATCCCCTTTCGGTCAGCATTGTGTCCAATCAATGGCAGTACAGAGCACTGAGGCCTGTGGTGCCATGGACCGATGGCACGAGATCCCGAACCGACTGACGATCACGACTGGCAAGAGCGCGGCCTGCGGATGGCTGCCGATGTCGGGCCCGGGATGTGGATTGTCAAGCACGTGCACCGGTTCAACGAACACGCGATCGCGTCCCTGGTGCCACCAGTGTTCGACTCATACGCCCGAATCTTCCATCCTGCAATGGCCATTGACGGCGAGCCGGTCCGCTGGACCGACGTGGCCGTCGCCAATGGCACCACCGCGCATCCCGCCATGGAGTGGGGGTCCCTTGTAGGAAGCTGGCACACCCCCGAACAACCGGGCGTATGGCAGGAGGCACCTGAGCAAGGATCACTGCCGCCTCGGACCGCACGCTCCTTGGTCGGCGTCCTCCGACGCTTCACCCAGACACCCGATACCTGCTGGTTCGCCCACTGGCAAGGATCCGGCCGCATCACCGCTCCCGAAAACTATCCCCGCCTGCCGATGCCCAGCCGAGAGGACATGGTCCTGTTTTCTGGAGACATCGATCTCGCCGACACTCAATTCGGCGGCGGCATGCTGGGGATGAGCGCGCATCTGTGGTGGCCCGAGGATCGCGCGTGGTGCGTGGCGACCGACATCGACCTCATGACGACCTACCTCGGTGCGTCAGCAGAATGCGTCGAGGCCGTCCTCACCGCCCCCGAACTTGAAGCACTCCCCGCGACCTCCGATCAGAAGATCACGTGGGACAGCGACACAGTCAACCCGTTGCCCGGAAGTCCATCATCGGGATTCTGACCTATGCGGTTGTGTGCACCGGTCCACCTGCACGGGGAGGACCGCTGACCGGTCACCGATCCGTCACTGGTCAGTATTGGCGGACGAGTTCGGGGTGGCGGGCACGGAGATAGAGTCCGCCGAACGTCGGACATTCGTCGGCGATCCACGTCCACGCTCGCTGGTCCCACTCGGCCAACTCGCTGAGGGCGTCCGCGACCGTGGTCGTCCCGTTCGAGCTCTTGCGTAGTACGACGGTGGGGTCGTCCCAGTCGATCGCGGCGGCCCTCCTGTCGAGGGGACTGTGTCGGGCGATGATGTCGGCGTCGATCGTCTCGGAGAACCGTCCCTGCTGGATCGCGCGTTGGAAGTCGTTATCGACGGCAGTGGCGATGTCCAGCGACGCGACAAGCCAGGTGCGCGGCGCCGCGGTCGAGGCGACCAGTACGGCGGCAACGGGTATCGGATCGCGCGCAGTTGATGAGCGGACGCCGCCGAGCACCACGGCGGTGTCGTCGTCCTCGACCACCGCAACGGGCGCACCGTCAACGCCCAGGCTGTAGCTCCCGCTCCGGTAAGTGAATGCGGGATCGCCGCTGCGCGAGAGCAGTTGGTCGAGTAGTTGACCGGTGGATCGCCGCGCGATCGTCCATCCATCCTGGCGGGCGATGCCGTCCACGAGCTGGCTGACGGCGCCGATGACGTGTTGGCGTCGTGGATCTGCGAGTCGATTCCTCATGGGCGCATCACCGCCAGCTCCATGAGGACCCCGGTCTCGATGCATCCAGTGCTGTCGAGGTTGTTGGCGAACCACTTGGGACTCGCGTGGATACGCCGCAGCAGCCTCGCGTCGGGGATCGGTTGCCACTGGCCGGCGATCTGCTGGTATTCGACGATCTCCAACTGTAGGTCGACAACGAGTCCCGTCGTGGGGCGTATTCCATCGGGCACGGTCGGCCCGTGACGGGTGCCGGAGAAATAGCCGAACACGGCGTTTACCTGCGGTGTGTCGGTGGTTGGCCAGTAGGCCTCGATCCCGCCAGAAGTGATGAGGTGGGTCCGTCGGCTCCAACGGGCACCGTCAGGCAGGGACCTCCCTCGTTCGGATGCCAACTCGATGAAGGTCAATGCCCACGTGGTGTCGTATCCGACGACGGGAGGGACACCGCAGCATTCGATCTCCCAGTTCTCCACGAACACGGAGATGAGGTCGGCGCGTGTGGGGACTGGGGTCGGTTCAGTGAACCTGTGCATGTCAGGCCCCGAGTACTCGGGAACCGCGGCACGAACACCGCGGACTCGGGGTCACCTCCGACCACTATCACGGATCAACAGGCTTTCGGTCAAGGATCCTGCTCCGGACGCGGCGGCGTGCTCAGTATGTGTCTGGTGGGACGCCCGTTTCTAGATTGATCGCCGTAGGACCTCCTGATTGCTGTCCGCGCAAGCGGGGATGCAGACGCTCGATGCCGACTAACCTGGGGTTATGGAGCACTACGTGCGTAAGGAACCAATCCCGTACGAGTCTGAGCCCGCGCCCGACCGGAGACGCTGGTTCCAGAGGATGGCGTTTCGAGACCTCCTCCGTGGCCTCCGACGACTTCTCCATGACCGGAAATCGAGCCCATATTCGTCGGTCTCACCTCGGCGCATGGACGGGTCCCATACCGACGTCTTTCCCTTCAACAGCAGCGGCGGTGGAGTAGGCGGCGGACTATAAGGCCTGCGGCACAGAAGATATCGCCAGTAGAGAATCGGCGTACGGAACGAGCACCGACTGCTGCCGGCATCCGACATCGCCGAACTCGTCTCGGTGCAGGTTCTTGAAGTGGAACCAGGCCAACCGCGATTGCGGTCGGATGATCTCTCTGGAAACCTCGAGGAACTTGGCGTTGACGGATCAGCTCCACACGAAGAGCCAGCCAGCGTGATCCTCTCTGGAACGCTCACAGAATACTTCTAATGGAAGGTGATCCGCGGGTGGCAAGCGGCTGATCCATCGGCGCCGGAAGGCAACCTCTCGACAGCACCGACCGTTCCGGCGAAGACTGAATGAATTCGTAGAAAGGATCCGTCATGCCAGTACTTCGCGTGGAACATGCGGTCAGCGACTTCGATGCGTGGAAGAAACTCTTCGACGACGATCCGGTGGACCGCAAGGGCTCGGGCGTTCAGCGGTACCGCGTCGGACGATCCGTCCGCGACCCCGCTTTCGTGACCATTGACCTGGAGTTCGCGACCACGGAGGAGGCCGAAGGACTGCTCGAGAAGCTACACACCCTGTGGGCCGGCCCGGGTAAGGCAGTTATGCGCGACCCCCGCGCGCAGATCATCGAGACGGTGGAGGACGTCACTCTCTGACGTCGTCCCGGGGATTCACGTCGAATGGCCGAGTCATCATGCGCTAGTGACACCGGAGGTCAGGGGTTCCAGACCATCGTTTGCTGGTGCACCCGTCTGCCGTTGTCGCGCAGGCCGGGCACCAGCGGCGTCGGGCCGTGTTCGGTGAATCCCATCCGCCGGAAGAACCGCACCGCACGGGTGTTCTCCACCAGGGTCTGCAGATAGCAGCCCGGCGATCCGGATGCCACGAGCAGGTCGAGCCACCGTTGCATGAGCTCAGCCGCGGCGCCGGTACCGCGGGCGCTCGGCAGGACGTTGATGTGTTCGGCCGGGTCGGTGAGGGTTCACCGACCGCCTCGAAGATTCCGCACGAAGCATCGAGGACTCGTTCGGGTGTAAATGTGACAGGATCACCGAGGGTCGAAAAGGGTCGTCGGAACGATGTGAACCGCCGACGCGTCCCGCAATACGGTCCGTGCGCTGACACCTCTGCTATGTGAGGGTCGTTCACGCGCGGAGCCAAAGGGGCGGCGGGGAAGTGTAGCCTCGTGGATGTCGAGGGTCATTCGAATATGCGCGGTCAAGCCATGTCGTCCTCGGCGCCCAAACCGGCCCGAAGTCAAAGGTCCGAGAACTGGAGCGCCGCGATGGCGTCGAACCCGACCAATGTGTCGAACTCTCTAGCGGTTTCCAAGTCATCTAGCCCTGCACGGGCACTGGAATCGACGCTGTCCTGCACGGCATGTCCGCACAGCCCCGATACCCACGATGCGCTCGGTATTCGGTTTTGCGCCGTGACCTCGGACCGAAACCTCGACCGAAAGTGCATCTGCGCTGGCGAACAGACGACTGGACAGTGCTACTCCCGGTACTGAACGAGAAGTTCACCCAAACGGGAGCGTCGCTGGCGGAACCCGGAGCACGGCATGTTTGGTGGATTTAAGGATCTCGAATTCGCCAGGTTCTCCGCCCACGCCGCTCCAGCTCGGGGCTGAGCTGGCAACCGGCCCTGTGTCAGATCAGGACCATGACGGCGATGAGCGCGAGCAGTGTCGCGACGTTAGCCATGGGACTGTGCGGCCCCGCCACAGGGCAAGGCCGAGCGCGTCGATCGCGATTGAACACCGGGGCGCTTTCTGCCATCCGGTCGTGTCCCGGTCGTCCGGTGGTCTGTTGCATCGCGCAGGACGTCACTCGATGAGCGTTAGTCGATCCATCAACGGTCGTCATTCATGCGGACCGCATCGCGGCTGTCCCAGGTCGTCGGTATTACGCGATCTGGAAGCGCTCGTCGCCGAGTTCGACCTCGACGCGTAGGGCTCCGCCGACGGCTTCGACATACCGGCGCAACGTGTCGATCTGCACACGTTCGAGGTCGCCGTGCTCGATGTTGGACACGCGGTTCTGCCCGACTCCGAGCCGCTCGGCCAGCTGTTTCTGTGTCATCGCCACCGATTCACGCAGCTCCTGAAGTCGATACGCACGCACCTCGTCGATCATGCGGGCCTTGTGTGCCTCGACTGCGCCGCGATCGACAGGACGCTCGGCGAGCATCTGCTCAAGGCTCTTTGCCATCGTGTTCACCTACCTTTCAACTCGTCGAGATGGGCCGCGAAGCGGTCATCGGCGATCGGGATGTTGAGCTTGTACCAGGTCTTCCATTGTCCGGCCTTGTTGCCGGCAACCAGTAGGATCGCCTTTCGTTCGGGGTCGAACGCGAACAGCACCCGCAGCTCCGAGCGGCCACTGGACCCCGGCCTGAGCTCCTTCATGTTCTTGTGACGGGACGCCTTCACCGCGTCGACCAAGGGGCGGCCGAGCTGCGGTCCGCGCTCCGCGAGTAGCTCGAGTGCTGCCACCACCTGCTCGTACGATGACTGATCCAGTGCCAGCAGCCACTCTTCGACCAGCCCCACCTCTACGGTCCATTTCCCCACCGCGTGAGAGTATCACTCCTAGATGATATCACTTTTGTGTGATAGCTTGGCTCGACAGCCGGGCGGGGATTGTGGGTTCCCGGACGCGGTGCGACCGGGGCGGAGTGCTTCCGTTCAGCCTACGAGCATGACTTGCCGATCGCTCCCGCTTGGCGATCGTTTATCGGTGACGGAAGTCAGACGTCGCGCCACTGGGCTCATAGTGCGCCCAGTCGCCGTAGTGTGTGAAGACAACCCAGGAGTCCCCATTCCATTCGACGGCTCGTCCAGTACGCATGTACACGCAGCGGCCATGGCTCCGGGTCTGGGCGGGCGACTGGTCAGGGGAGCACATCTGATGGCCTTGATACGGACTCATCTCCCGTTCGTCGACGTGGAGGTACCTCCCATCGAGGTTTCCACCTTCGAACGCACATCTCATATGCCGACTCTATGGATGGACCAATAGGAAGGCCAGCAGAGTCCCTTTCGGCGGCGGTCGGTTGGTTCCCGCAAGCGGATCGCTGACCGGTCGTCGATTTGCTCGCGGGAATCACGTGTCCGCCAGCGTGTTCTCGGGCGAGACCGTTCCGCTGGTTGTTCCGCTTACGGCGAAGATTCCGCACGAAGCATCGAGGACTCGTTCGGGTGTAAATGTGACAGGATCGCCGAGGGTCGAAAAGGGTCGTCGGAACGATGTGAACCGCCGACGCGTCCCGCAATACGGTCCGTGCGCTGACACCTCTGCTATGTGAGGGTCGTTCACGCGCGGAGCCAAAGGGGCGGCGGGGAAGTGTAGCCTCGTGGATGTCGAGGGTCATTCGAATATGCGCGGTCAAGCCATGTCGTCCTCGGCGCCCAAACCGGCCCGAAGTCAAAGGGCCGAGAACTGGAGCGCCGCGATGGCGTCGAACCCGACCAATGTGTCGAACTCTCTAGCGGTTTCCAAGTCATCTAGCCCTGCACGGGCACTGGAATCGACGCTGTCCTGCACGGCATGTCCGCACAGCCCGGATACCCACGATGCGCTCGGTATTCGGTTTTGCGCCGTGACCTCGGACCGAAACCTCGACCGAAAGTGCATCTGCGCTAGCGAACAGACGACTGGACAGTGCTACTCCCGGTACTGAACGAGAAGTTCAGCCGAACGGGAGCGTCGCTGGCGGTACCCGGAGCACGGCATGTTTGGTGGATTTAAGGATCTCGAATTCGCCAGTTTCTCCGAACCCACGCCGCTCCAGCTCGGGGCTGAGCTGGCAACCGGCCCTGTGTCAGATCAGGACCACGACGGCGATGAGCGCGAGCAGTGTCGCGACGTTAGCCGTGGCAGCGGATGTGCGTCCCGGTCAGGTGGAGTTCCCGACGCAATACGTCGACCAGCGGTATTGCAGGATCTGAACGTAGTTTCAGCCTCGAACCGTTGATCACGGTGGGCACACCATCATTTTGATCATGCATCGAGATTGCCTTCTTCCAGAGCGCTGTTGATCGCGGACCGCGATTGGCCGAGACTGAGAGCGGCGTAGTTCCAGGCTCGCCCCGCGGATCGGTCGGGGCCCGGTGTACCGGTCGGCGATGCTTCAGCCGTTCACGATCCCGGGAGTGCGGTCCAGAACGACTCGAGCTTCTCGGCGGTGATCACGGTGCCGAAGTTCTGTGCGACGACGGACACCGAAGCGTCGTGGGCTGTTCGGCTGTAGGTGGCAGCGCAGTCTTCGACGAGCGAGACCCAGTATTCGTGAAACAGCGCGCTACGCAGACTCGACTCGACACACACCTCGGTGGCGACGCCGGTGAAGAGCAGGGAATCGATGCCGAGGGAACGCAGGGTGAGGTCGAGGTTGGTGCCGACGAATGCGCTGAACCGGTACTTCGTGATCACCACGTCGCGTTCCTGTGGAACGGCGGCGTAGTAGTCTGCCCCGGGTGTTCCTGTGCGGCAGGTAATTCCGGTTCGTGCCGCGTCCGGTCCCTCGCCCACGCGGCCGAGCCACTGGGGTGTATCGGTGGTTTCGTCGTGCAGGGTACGTACAAAGATCACCCGGACCCCGGCCGTGCGCGCGGACGCGATGAGGCGGTCCAGTCGCGGAGCCATCGCCACGGGGGCGGTCACGTCGAAGCCCCTCTGTGCCAGCGACCCGTCGGGAGAGCAGAAATCGTTCTGCATGTCGATGACGATCAGTGCGCAGCGTGCGGGGTCGTAGCGGAACGGGACCGAGCTCATTCGTAGTGTCCTTTTCATGTCGGGGTTGTGCGGAAACCGTGTTCGGCGATAAGTCGCTACCAGATGACGACGGCGGCTCCGGTAGCCAGCAGCAGTCCGGCCATCACCGGGACGACGAGGTGGCGGACCAGTTCGGCAACCGGTATCCGGCAGAATCCGGCGACCACCACCAGTGATGACCAGATCACGAGGGTTCCCCCACCCGTCCACGTGGCGCCGTTCTGGGCGATGGCCGCCAATGTTGCGGTGTCCATCCCGGACTGCGGGGCCAGCGCGGCAGCCAGCCCGCCGGTGAGGGGTAGACCGGCCCACCCCGAACCGTCGAGACCGACCGCCATACCGATAAAGAGCATGCTGAACGCGACGAATACGCCGTTGTCGGGGATGTACGGCTGGACCCGTTCCACCGTGTCGAAGAGGAAGGCCGGACCGGCGGTGGCGTCGTCGAGTCCGAGGATGGCGCCCGAGTAATCGGGAATGCCGATGTACACGAAACCTGCGACGGGAAGGATGATGCCCATTGCCCTGAATGCGTACGACAGACCATCGATGAAGTGGGTGGCGCAGAATTCGAGAGCCTCGGAGCGTCGTGACGTGACGGTCACGAGCGCCATCATGATGATTGCCGTACCTCCCACCAGGGACGCGCCCGCCCCGTCCTCCCAGGGGACGAGGTCGGTGAAACGACCGACCAACATGTAGGCCAGGACGGCGACGAACGCGGCGGGCACGCCGATCGCCCAAGCACGGGTCAGCGTCGGACGATCGGTGATTCTCGTTCCGTCGTCCTCGAAACCGGGCAGGTCCTCGTCGAGCACGTCCGTGACAGTGGGTGAGACCGCGACCCGCGGGCCCGGCGCGAGACCAGCAGACGTGCCACCGGGCGTGCCACCGACACCACCGGGGCGAGGTACGGTTCCACCGATCGGGTCGGTGCCCGGAACTGCGTCCGTACGCATCCTGCGGCGGACGGTCAGGAAGTAGGCGAGCACCGCCGCGGTGATACCGACGATCAATGAGATCACCAGGGCACGGTCGGCGATGTCGTCGGCGGGAACGCCCGCGCCGCTCGCGGAAATCGACGGCGCAAGGCCGATCACGTAGTCGGAGGCGATCGACATCCCCTGGCCGGAGATCGCGAGAACCACCGCGGCACCGAGCGGCGGCAGACCTACCTTGATCGCGGCAGGAAGTAGGACCGCACCGATCAGGGCCAGTGCCGGGGTCGGCCAGAAGAACAGCGAGAGAAGATAGGTGAAGACGAACAGCACGATGTACGCGACGCGACCATTGATCATCCACCGGCTGACGGGGCGCACCATCACCTCATCGGAACCGATGGTCCGCATCGCCGCGAGCATCGAGGTCACCGCGGCGATGACGATAAAGATCTCGAACAGTGCGGTACCGGAGGTAATGGTGGCCCGGAACACTGACATGACGGCATTCGGGACGCTGCCGCTGTACGCCAGTGCCGTGGCAAATGTCGCGAGCACCGCGGGGATCATGACGTTCTTGCGTAGTGCCATGGCCACGATCAGCGAAGTAAGGCCTAGTAAGAAGACGATCTGCGCAGCACCCACGTGCGACTCCTTGTATCGAACTACCTGCGGCGAGTACCTCGGAAATGTGCGGGTGAGGACGGCCGAGTAGCGACGAATGTTGGGTCGCGACGCGGGGCGCCGCAGCCCGGTTGTCGCATGATCCTGGCCTGCCTTTGCCGTGTCGTCAACGTCAAAGTGACTATCCGCGAGCCTGTTCGATGTGCAAGGTGCGCAGAAAATGACAACCGTATTTCGGCTTCGGTCGGTCGTGTGAACGTTTAGAGTGTTCTGCGGCTTCGTGGGCCGGCGTCGACGGCGAGTTCGTGAGCCAGGCGGTGTCCCCTCGTGGTTCGGAAGGCACACGAGATGCCGCCCGTGTCCGAGGAAGAGGGGGCGTCCCGGGACACTTGCGGCGGATGGCCTCCCGGCCGAGAGGTGACCGGTCAGGGGGCCTGGCTGCCGTGGGGCTGCCGGGCCCGCGCGCAGCGTAGGTGCGGGGCGCCCACTGATGTGCGGACTGCGCGCAGCGCGCTGCGGGCAAGCTGACCGGGCACCCCAAAGTCGACAATGTTCTCCACGTCGGCGTGACCGACAACGGTCGGCCGTACATCGTCATCCCGTACCACGCCCAGGACTCACTCGACACGCGGATCCGCCGTCACGGACCGCTCCCGCTCGACGAAGCGTTGCGACTCGGGGTGAAGATGGCCGGTGCGCTCGAGACTGTCCACCGCCTCGGGATCCTGCACCGTGACGTCAAGCCCGGGAACAAACACCCTCGACGACGTGAGCCGCCTGGAGGTTGCCCGCCTGTGCCAGCGGCTGGACGGCATCCCTCGGGCAATCGAAGTCGCAGCGGTCCGGATCAGGTCCCGTCCCCTCGACCGCATTCTGTAACGTTCCGCGATCCATCACGACGTTGGAACCTTCGGCCACGAACTTCAACGTATCCGCGATGCGCACGCCGATCAGAACTGGGGAATAGCGACTGCTACGGGCGCTGATTGCCGCGGCAAAAGCTCTGGTGTGATCAGAAGGCACTGTGCCAAGATGACACGCTCAAGGCTCGCCGCGAACAGGTTCGTTTGGATCAGCGCCGCTTCTGCAAGCATCACGTCGCCCATTTTCGAGTGCGAAAGATCCGACTTTGCCAAGTCGGTGTCCTCCAGATCGGCGCCCGCACAAGTCGACTCCGTCGGGTCTATGCAGAGACAGCCACAGTGAGCTCTATCTCCACCGGTGCGCCGGACGGCAGGGCGTACACACCGATCGCGCTGCGGACCGGCAGCGCGTCGGGTCCCAGGCATTCGACCAGCACGTCGGAAGCGCCGTCGGCCACCGCGGACAACTCGCGGAAGTCCGGGGCACACGCGACGAAGACGCTCATGCGCAGGCATCGTGAGATCGCCGCCGTGCCGCCCGCGGCCGCGGCGACGGCGTCGATCGCGTTTCTCGCCGCCAACCTGGCCGCCTCCCGGGCCCGCGGGATATCCAGGTCTCGCCCGACGACACCGGTAACCGTCAGCACTCCGTCGCGGCGTGGCGTCATCCCGGCGCTGTACGCGATCCCGTCGTGCACGACAGCGGGAATGTAGCGGCCCTGGGGTTGTGGGGCGGTGGCGACGGATTCCTGCTCAGACACCGAGCGCTATTCCTTCCTGGCGGGGGTCGGCGGCGCCGGACAGCAGGCCGCGCGCTGCGTCGAGGGAGATGATCTGGGCGCTTCCGCCTGCGGCCCACGGACCCTGCAGTGCGACGTCGTGACCGAGGCGCGCCAACTCGGTGCGCACCTCCCCCGGAATGCGGGACTCGCACCGCAGTTCCGCCGGGCGACCGACCACGTCGGCGTCGCTTCCGGGGAAGACCGTGAAACGAGGCGCCGCGACCGCCTCCGCCGGGTCGAGCCCGTGATCGAGCAGATGCGAGATCAATTGCATGTTCCACTGCACCTGGCCGTCCCCGCCCGGGGTGTTGCCGACGTGCAGGAGATTCCCGGCCGTATCGGTGATCACCCACGCGTTGAGGGTGTGCAGCGGCTTACGTCGCGGCGCCGCGGCGTTGGGATGTCCCGGGATCAGGTAGGCCCCGCGGCCGTATCGGTTGTTCAATGCGACTCCGGTGCCGGGAACCGTCATCTTGGCGCCGAACGTGAAGGCGAGCGAGTGGATGAAACTGACGGCGCGGCCGTCGGAGTCCACCGCGACGGTCGAGGTGGTGTCTCCGGCGCTGACGCTGAAGGCGCCCGCCGACGCCCGGCGGCCGTCCAGTCGCTCTCTCGCCGCCCCGATTGCGGCCGGCTCGAGCACGTCCTTCCACCCGTCGTTGCCGCTGCCGCAGCTCGCGAACCGGTCCTCGAACGCCAGACGGGCTGCTCTCGCCATGCGATCGACCGCCGGAGCGGTGAGCCACGGGGAGAAGCCGACGACGCCGTCGTTCAACGCCGCCTGCTGGAGCACCATCCACCCGGGGGTGGGCAGGGGTGTCTGGTGAACGACCGCGCCGGCGTAGTGCCCGCTGATCGCCGACTCCGGTCGCACGTCGGCGCCTGCCGCCCACTCGTCCCCGCCGAACGGTGCCCCACCGGCGCGGAGCGCCTCGACAGCCTGCCGAGCGAACGAGCCGGTGTAGAAGCCGTGCACGTCGCGCGCCAGAGCGCGGATGGATCGGGCCAGGTCGCGCTGCGGCAGCAGTTCCCCGACCTGCGGCAGCCGCCCGTTCGGGAGATACACCGCGCGCAGGCCGGGGTCGGCGGCGATCGCGGTCTGCGCTTCGCTCACGTCGTCCCGGGTCTTGGCCGAGCAGGGAAGTCCCTGCTCGGCCGCGCGCACGGCTGGTGCCCAGAGATCCGTCAGCGAGCGGGTGGCGCCACCCGCGTGCAGCGCGCCGAGGGCCGCCGGCGCTCCGGGAACCGCCACCGCCAGCGCTCCATCGAGGGGAATCGACCGCAGCCCACGTTCGGTGTAGAAGTCCACGTCACCGCCGTCGGGCCCGAAGCCGCTGCCCCCGACCGTCCACACCGATCCGTCCGGTTCGCGGACGACGGCGAACGCGTCACCGCCGATTCCGCATTGCCCCGGCAACGTCAGCCAGGTCATCGCGGCCATGGCCAGCGTTGCGTCGATGGCGTTGCCGCCGTCGGCCAGTACTCGGGCACCTACCGTGCTCGCCGCGGGATAACTGGACGAGACCATGCCGTCGGCGGAGAGTGTGGGCGGTCGAGGATTCACTTCATGCACCCCCGCCCGGCTCGCCGGCGCGGGATGGAGCTGGTGTCCTCGGGGTCGATGCCGACGAAGATCTCGCCGTCGCGTTCCTCGACCGGGTAGGTCTTGATGGCCACCGTCGCCGGCGGGCACACGGGTTCCCCGGTCTCCAGATCGAATACGCTTCCGTGGCAGGAGCATCCGATGCCGTCGTCGACGAGTTTCCCGGACGAGAGCAGGCAGTCCAGGTGCGTGCAGTAGTTGGAGGTGGCGTATGCCTTCCCGTTCAGGCGGGCCACCGCGAATTCGTGTTCGCCGGCGAAGAAGCGGCGCACGATGCCTTCGGCAACCTGTCCGGAGCGCGCAATGCGAGTGAATTCCATGGTCTTCTCCCTCTGTGGACAGGTACGTCTCAGGCCGAAGGGCTGAGGTAGACGGTCTTCTCGGCTTGGTAGAACTGCATCATCGAGTCGCCCGCCTGTTCCTTGTGGGTTTGCGTGCTCGACGCCTTGTATCCGCCGAACGGCGCGTTCATGCTCATGCCGGTGGTGGGCTGGTTGATCTTCACCAGGCCCGATTCGGAACGGCCGGCGAAAGCGAGTGCCTTGGTCACGTCGTTGGTGACAATTCCCGCGCTGAGTCCGAACTCCGTGTCGTTCGCGAGTGCGACCGCCTCGTCGAATCCGGACGCTCGCAGGAAGACCAGCAGTGGTCCGAACACTTCTTCCGTGACCACCCGCATGTCGGTGCTGCCACCGGCGAACACGGTGGGGACGGCGAAATAGCCGTTCCCACTGTCGAGACTTACTCCGCCGCAGGCCAGTTCGGCGCCTTCATCATGGGCGATCTGTACGTACTCGAGAAATTTGGAGAGCTGCCCCGCGCTCGCGAGAGCCCCCATCCCCACACCAGGGTCGGCGCCCGGGCCGACGGTGATCCCCTTTGCAAGCTCCACCACGCGGTCCAGCAACCGGTCGTGGATCGCGTTCACCGCGATCACCCGGCTGGTGCCTGTGCACGCTTGCCCGGCCAAACCGAAGGCGCCCTTGACGATCAGTGCGGCCGCCTTGTCCACGTCGGCGTCGCCCAGGACCACGACGGGGTTCTTGCCGCCCATCTCCAGCTGACTGCGGCGAGACGGGCCCACTGCCGCGTGGATCGCGCGGCCCACCTGGGTGGAGCCCGTGAACGTCACGGCGTCGACGCGTTCGTCCGCCGCGACCGCGGCACCGGCACGACCGGAACCCTGGACGAGGGCGAGGGCACCGGCCGGAAGTCCCGCGGCGAGCAGCGCCTCGACCAACCGCTGTCCCATCAACGGTGTGAGCTCGGACGGTTTGAACACCACCACATTGCCGGCAGCCAGCGCCGGTCCGAGTTTGCGCGACGGAATGTTGAGGGGGAAGTTCCACGGGGTGATCGCCCCGACGATTCCGACGGGTTCGCGGAGGGTGATGACGAGTCCCTCACCCGGGGTGGGGTACGTACTGCCGGTGGTGCGGAGCGCCTCACCCGCGTAGAAGCGCAGATTCATCGGCGTGCGACCGACTTCCATGGTCGCCTCGGCGCGGGTCTTGCCCTCCTCCCGGACGAGTTCGTCGACGAGTTCGGCTGCGCGCGCCTCGAGGTGCGCGGCCGCGGCCTCGAGGATCGCCGCGCGGTGTTCCGGGGGCGTCGCGGCCCACTGCGGCGCCGCCTTGTCCACCGCGCTGACGGCGGCATCCACGTCCGCCGCGGTCGAGTCCGGGAATACGCCGATCACGTCGTCGTGGTCGGCGGGGTTGCGCCGCTCGAACGTCGCTCCGGAAGATGACGGGACCCACTGCCCGTCAATGAAGTTGAGTCCCTCGATCATGACACCGTCACCAATTCCTCGTCGTCCTCGTCCATCAGGTCGAACAGATCGACATCCTCGTCCGCCAACCGGGTCGGCGCGATCGACCTGCCGATCAGTTCTCTGGCCGCGCTGATCTCGTCGCCGCGGTCGAGCGCGAAGGCGCCGCGCACGACACCGCCGTCCAGGTAGAAGGCGGTGAACTCGCCGCCGTCGGCGCTGCCCCGGAGAACAAGGTCGGTGTAGCGGGCGGTGCCGGCGAACTGAATGTTCTTACCGAACTGATCGGACCAGAACCAGTGCGCGGGGTCCACCACCCCGACGCGTCCGAGCATCAGGTTCGCGGTCGCCGCCCCCTGCTTGCTCGCGTTGTCGAAGTGTTCGACGCGAACGTGTCTGCCTGCCACGTCGGAGAATCGCGCTGCCACGTCGCCGGCGGCGTACACGTGTGGAACCGATGTCCGCCCCTGCGCATCCACGAGGATCCCGCCGTCGACGGCCAGTCCGGAAGCCTGTGCGACCTCGACGTTGGGGACGATCCCGATGCCCACCACCACGACGTCGGCCTGAATTACCTCCCCGCCCTCGAGGTCGATGAGTACGCCGTCGGGTCGGGTCGTCACGGTGTCGACCCGGACGCCGCCGCGGACGGTGACTCCGTTCTCTCGCTGCAACCGAGTACAGACGTCGCCCATCTCGGGTCCGAGAATTCGGGCGAGAGGAACCGGGTCCGCCTCGAGAACGGTCACCTCCGCCCCCAGGGTTCGTGCGGTGGCGGCAATTTCGAGTCCAACGAAGCCTCCTCCGATCAGCACCAGGCCGACACCGGGACAAAGGTGGGCGGCGAGCCGTTCGGCGTCGTCGATTGTCCGCAGATAGTGCACCCGTTCGGGCGCTGGACCGCTCACCGGCATCGTGCGCGGCCTGCCGCCGGTGGCGACGAGCACGGCATCGGCCGCAAGTCTCCGGCCGCCGGACAGTTCGACCGACCCGGCGCTCACGTCGATCCGCGTCACTGTCGTGCCGGTGAGGAGTTCGACGTTCTGCTTGTCTCGCCACGCGTCGGGAAGGAGCATTAACGATTCGCGATCCTCCTGCCCGGCAAGGAATTCCTTGGACAGCGGCGGGCGCTGATACGGCGCGTGCGGCTCGTCGCCGACGAGGAGGATCCTGCCGTCGAACCCTCGGCGCCGCAGGGTGCGCGCCGCGACGGCAGCGGTCTGGCCGGCGCCGATGGAGACGATGGTGTTCAACGTCATGGGGTCACTCGCTCTCTCAGTCGACTTCGGCCGGCGAAGTCGTGGTCTCGGCGTAATCGGGGCTTCGGGTGAGATCCACGTAGACGACGTCATCCTCGACCTTCACCGCGTAGGTCGGCTGGCACAGGTCCTGGTCCTCCTCGTAGCCGGTGTCGAGGTCGAACGCCCACTGGTGGCCTGGGCAGATGACCCGCCCGTGCAGCAGGGTTCCTTTCGCCAGTGACCGATCCTGATGGATGCACAGATCACGAAAGGCGTAGATCCGGTCGTCCGCCTGGAACAGGGCGACCGCGGTGTCCCCGACCTCGACGCGAAGCTTCCGGTGGCGACCGAGCTCACGCACGGTGATCAGCCGGGTCCAATTCGTCTCCATCGTTCTCTCCTGTCGGGCGAGATACCCGCGTCCGGAGGGGCCCCGATGTGGGCCCCTCCGGACGCACGGTCATGCGGTCGCGAGCTCGAGGTCGGTCGCCACGTAGGTGTCGTAGAGACCCTTCGTGTACGAGAAGCGCATCTCGGCGCCCCACTGCACGAGTTGCAGGCAACGCTGTTGCAGCTGCGGGGTATCCGCATGGTCGAGCACGATCTGGTATCCACGCTCACCGTGCACGACGTCCGACGTGATGTGCAAGTCGAAGAACTCGATCTCGTCCTCGGTGAACCCGTACACCTCGCGCAGAGGGATGATCTGCTTCTTGTAGATGCTCGGAACCTGAGACTCGAGTCCGACGACGAGCGCGGCGGTGGCCACGACGAAGTGTTCACGCTGCGACACCGCGTAGCACCAGGACTGGAGTCCGCGGGTGATCGCGTTCATGTTCGACGGATCCTCGACTCGTTCCTTCGTGGTGCCGCACGCCTCGGCAAACTTGATGAGGAGGTCGGTGTGCCGAATGTCGGCCAGTTCCTCCTCGTACATGTTCTGGAGGGTGAAATCCTTTGCATTGGTGAAGGTGTCGGGGGTATTCGAGTAGATGTTCGCGAGGTAGTCAGCGAAGGGGCCGACGTAGTGGTAGTGGTTCTCCGCCCACCGCGCGAAATGATGCTTCTCTAGCTTGCCCTCGGCCCACGCCTTGCTGAACGAGGCGTTCTTCGCCTCGCGGCCCTTGATGGCGTTCTCCAGAGCTGCGCGGAATTCGTCCCTGCCTAGAAGTTCGGTCATGATGTGCCTCGTCTTCCTCGAGTATGAGATTGGTTGGGGATGCTCCGACTGGAGTGGTTTCGACGTTATCGACTCGCGGCCTGCCCGACGACGGTCGAAGTGACTGCGTTGGAACGGTTTCGATGTGCAGGTTGTCGGCACATCGTGGCATTCAGTTGGGTACTGCGGCGAGGGCTTCGAACTCGGCCAGCATCGCTGCTCCGACCGCCTTGTCCTGCTTGCCGTTTCCACCGCTGATACCGACGCCGCCGACGATCTGGCCGTCGAAGACGAGGGGAAATCCGCCGACGAACACCGCGAACTTGCCCGGCAGCATCTGGCTGATGCCGAATGCCTCGTTCCCGGGCAACGCGGGACCGTCGGGGGCCTCGTTGAACAGGTGCGTTGCCCGCTCGTGGCCGGCCGCGGTGAACGCTTTGGCGATCGCGATGTCGACGCCGGTCAGGCGCGCTCCGGGCAGTCGGTGCAAGGCCAGCACGTTGCCGCCGTCGTCGCAGACGCACAGGGTCTGCTTGACGCCGATTTCCTCGGCCTTCGCGCGGCCCGCTGCGAGCAGTGGAAGTGCGTCGTCGAGGGTGATTCGGTGAACCTGGTGCATTTGTCTTCTCCGTTGCGTATTCGGGAGGAAGTGATGCACCGATTTCTATCACCGGCATAGCCGGACGAACCATGGTCAAACTATCCGGCAATTTCGGCGAAGTCAGGGCATAGTGCATAGGAAGTGCAAGCGCGCGCTCCGCCATACTGCACTTTTCGACACACCCGAGGAGGGCCGTAGTGGACGACACCACGACACCGAACGCGGAGGACCAGCGACTGTCTTTAGGCGGCCTGCTGGAAGAACCCCTGCTTGCGTCGGCCCGGCTGCTGTCCGGCACGGATGCGCTGCGCGGCCCGGTGACGTGGTGCCTACCATGGGGTGAGGTGATGAGCCGGCCCGACTCGCTCGCCGAGGTCGCTGTGTATACCCGGCCGGAAACCCTGTCCTCGCACGGGCGTGAACTCGAATCACTGGTGGCACGGGGTGCCGGGGTCCTTCTTGTCGACGGGTCGGCGCCCGCCGGCACGGTCTGGCCGGCCGGACTCACGGTCGTGGAGCTGGGATTTCCCGTCGGGTTCACCGCACTCAACCGGCTCCTCGCCGAGCGCGCACTCACCCAGGAAGCGCACGTGATGCGCTATGCGCTCACCGTGCACCAGTCGCTCGCCGGGTTACTGCACCGCGGAGCGGGTCTGCCCATGCTGATCCGCGAGGTCGCGACGCTGACCTCGGACGTCGCTGTCGCCCTGGACGTCCGGGGACGCCTCCTCGCGCACGCGGGTCTACCGGACGCCGAGGACGCGGGCACCGTCGCCCTGCTGGACGCTCTCGCGGACGACCTGCCGCGGCTCGAGGAATCGCCGCCGGCACGGATGCACAACGTGCACGTGTTGCGCCTGGAGCATCCGGATGGACTGTTCGCACCCACGACGGCGGTCGCCGGGGCCATGCAACTCGCAGGCCGTTACGAGGGCTGGGTCGTGGTCATCGTGCCCGGCGTGAACCCCCGCAGGCACGACATCGCGCAGCACCGGGTGGTCGTCGAACAGGCCGGGACGATCATCGGCACCGAGATGCTTCGGCAGCGGAGCGTGGACGAGGCCGAGGAGCGAGCACGCGGCGACTTCGTCCAGGCCCTCGTGCACGGCAACTTCGCCAACGACCACGACCTGCGGACCCGGGCCGCGCTGCACGAGATCGATCTGGACCTGCACTACATCGTCTTCGTCGCTCCCGGCCTCGTCGACCGGGCATCGGGACGGCCCGGCGCGAGCATGGTCCGGTTGGCCCGGTACGCCGCCGGAGTCCTGCCGCGTCCGGGCGTACGTTCTCACGTCACTGTCATCGGCGACGTGCTCGTGGTGATCCGATCGCTGAGTTCCGCCGACGCGCCCGGCGTCGAATCCGAGATCAGCGAGTACGCGCACGCCATGTCTCTCGATCTCGAAGCTCGTTTGGGTCAGCGGATTCCGGTGGCCCACGGACGTCCGGCGGCGGGCGCCCGCGACATCGGGGAAAGCTATCGCGAGGCCCGGATCACGCTGGGCATCGCCCAGCGACTCGGGCTGTCCGGTTCGGTGGCCTACAACGACCTGCGGGGCTTCAGCGTGCTCGCCCGCGCGACCGATACCGACGAGAGCCGCCGGCTCATCCGTGACGTCCTCGGCCCCCTTCGGGCGTCGAATTTGCACGCCGACACCGAGGAGTTGCTGTTCGCCTACCTCGAGGAGGGCGGCAACATCAACGCGGCGGCGCGGCGCCTCCGAATCCACCGGAACACGATGATCGCCAAGCTCGATCGCACGTCACGGCTCATCGGCATGGACATCCGGGAACCCGAGAACCAGTTCACGCTGTGGCTGGCGCTCCGTCTCGATCTGCTTTCCCAGGTGCAGGCCACCGTCAACCACGAGATCGTGACCCGCTAGCTCTCAGACCGCCACCGGGTCCTCGCCGACGAACGTCCCGGCCAATCCGGCGAGCACGACGAGGGCCGCCACCACGAACAGCAGTCCGTACGGATCGGCCGCCAGATGCGCCGCCACGCCCACCCAGGCGGCACCGACGGCCGAGCCACCGAAGCGGATGAGGTTGAACAGTCCCAGACCGGTTCCGACGGCCCCCGCGGGCGAACGGGTCGAACCGGCCGCGGCGGGCGTCTGGACCATGCCGATCCCCACTCCGGCGACGACGAGCACGGCGCCGACGGCGACCGGGTTCCGGATGTCGACCGACAGCGTGATCGCCAGTGCCACTTGGCTACCGATCAAGATCGTCAGACCGGACCGCATCACCACCCGGGCCCCGATCCTGTCGACGAGACGGCCGACGACGGGCGCCGCGCACGTCATGACGACCGGCAGCACGAAGAGCATCAGACCCGCCTGTGTGGTCGAACTGCCCGAGCCCGTCAGGTAGAGCGGAAGCGCGAGCAGCAGGGCGCCGAGCGCGAACATCTGGGTGAAGGCGGCGAGAGCGCTGCGCAGGAAACGCGATTCGATCACCAGGTCGATAGGCACGAACGGGTTCGCCGCCCGCCGGCAATGGATCACGAACCCGGCCGTGACGACAACTCCGGCGCCGATAGTTGCGGCGGCCGTCCAGGCGGGCACCTGCTCCATCGAGACGGTCGTGAGGCCGAGGATGAGCAGGACCGCGCCGAGCGTGACGGCGAACGCCCCGATCACGTCGAGTCGCATCTTCTTGCCGGGGTAGCGCGGAATGTAGCGGAGGGTCGCGGCGAACCCGATGAGGGCCACCGGCACCAGTGGCACGAATACCCACCGCCAGCCCCACAAGTCGCTGACGATTCCGCCCATGGACGGGCCGACGGCCTGACCGATTCCGTTTACCGCCGCCCAGGCGCCGACGGCGCGCGCCCGCCGCGCGGGTCCGAACAACCACGCGATCAGGCCCATGACCGCGGGCGCGAACGCGGCCGCCGCGATCCCGCCGAGTGAACGCCAGATCACGAGCACCGGCAGGGACGGCGCGAGCGCCGCGCCGAGCGAGCAGACCGCGGTTCCCAGCAGGGCGGCGCAGTACACACGCCTGCGACCGAACCGGTCACCGATCCACCCGGCCAGTGGCATCGTCGCCGCGAAGGTGAGGAGGAATCCGACGACGACGAAGATGCCGCTACCGAGACCGGCGTCGAAGTCGGTGAGGATCGCGTTCAACGGGACGTTGACGATGTTGTTGCTGACCGTGCCGACGAACGTTCCGGCGAGCAGCGCCGCCAACGCGGGCGACGTGCCGGGTCCGCGTTCGCCACCCGCAGTTGCACTCTGAGCCTGACCGACCGCCGTGTTCATAGAGTCCACTTTCATCCGAGAATTCGCGTTTCGGCGATGCCATTTCCCGCCATACCCATGCCGCACCACGCCCGCCATATTTGGATAGGCAGGCCTAATTATGAACACGGGATTCCGTGAAACGGCTTCTGTCGAGCATTCCTTTACTTGCGCGTGACAACAAGCAATATCGGCGAAAAATGCCGGGCACAATGCACAAATACGCTGGGTCATCGATGTGCACTCTGGACGTTGACCCTGGAAAACGCCCCGCGCAGTATCACTGCACTGTGACTAGTGCCACTAGTCTGTATCTATTTCGAAGGGCGCACCGTGGATGTAAGTCTCACCGCCGCACATTGGGTGTATCTCGGAGGAATCATTGTCATCCTCGGGACGATGCTCATGCGGAAGAACATCGTCGTTCCCGCCGTCATCGGCACCTTCCTAACCGCCTTCGTGTTCTCCGGCAGCCTCGTCACCGGTCTCGCGTCGATCTTCAATGCGAGCCTTGTCGCCGCCCGCGAGCTGTTCAACATCTTCCTCATCATCTCGTTGGTGACGGCGATGCTCGGCGCCCTCCGGCAGATGGGGGCCGACAGGCTGATGGTCGCCCCGTTCCGGCGCGTCATGCGCGGCGGCACCAGTAGCTTCATCGTCCTGGCCGTCGTCACCTACACGATCTCGCTGTTCTTCTGGCCCACCCCCGCGGTTCCGTTGATCGGAGCCGTCCTCATCCCCGTCGCCATCCGCGCGGGCCTTCCACCGATGGCGGTCGGGATGGCGATCGCCATCTGCGGGCAGGGCATGGCACTGTCCTCGGACTACATCATCAAGGTGGCGCCCGGCCTGTCGGCGAAGTCGGCGGGAGTCGATCCGGACGTCGTCGCGGACCGCGCCCTGGTGATGTCCCTGATCGTCGGTTGCACAGCGCTCCTCATCACCTATTTCACGCAGCGTAGGCACATGCGCCGCCCCGCACCAGAACTGCTCACCGACTGGGAGTCACGCGCGGAGAGCGACTTCGGCAAGCCCCGCGACGACTCCCCCGACGGCGGTGCGACCCCTACCGGCGGCAGCGCGATCAGTCGCGCACCGGCAGAAGCGGCGACGAGTGCGGCTCCCCCGACGTCGACGGCCGTCCTCGCCGAACCCGTCACGGCCTCCGCCCGGCAGGTCATCGACGGCACGTTCCGGAGCATCCGCGCCGCAAAAACTTTCGCAGTACTCGTTCCCACCGCGTATCTGGCGTTCATCGTCTACCTGATGGTCGGCAAATTCACCGACCTGGTGCCCGACCTCAAGGGCGGCGACGCGGCCGCGATGGTCGGCGGCATCGCCGCGCTCATCCTGTTCGCCGCGGCCGCGACCAACGACAAGAAGGGCTTCCTCGAGACGACATCCGAGCATCTGATCGACGGCCTGGTCTTCGCGTTCAAGGCGATGGGCATCGTGATCCCGATCGCCGGATTCTTCTTCATCGGCAACGGTGACTTCTCCGCCGCAATTCTGGGACTTCCCGCGGACGTGACCGGTCCGACGCTGCTCTTCGACCTGGTGAACGCCGCCCAGTCCCACCTGCCGCAGAACGCCTTCGTCACGTCGTTCGGCATTCTCGCCATCGGAATGATCGCGGGGCTAGAGGGTTCCGGATTCACCGGGCTCCCACTGACCGGGTCGCTCGCGGGCGCGCTCGGGCCCGCTGTCGGTATGGATCCCGCAACCTTGGCGGCGATCGGTCAGATGGGGAACATCTGGTCCGGCGGCGGCACGCTCGTCGCCTGGTCGTCGTTGATCGCGGTCGCCGGCTTCGCCCGGGTTCCGGTCCTCGAACTCGCCCGGAAATGTTTCGTGCCGGTGGTGTCCGGCCTCGTGCTCTCCACCGCGCTGTCCGTACTGATCTTCTGACGGCTCGACGGCCTCGGTGGGCGATTCCCACCGAGGTCACGCGCGCAGTCGATCCGCATTCGTGAGGATCGCAGCACGCAGTGCCTGCTCCGGTTCGCTGAGAACACTCCGGCGGGCCTCCAACACGAATTCGACGTCGACCGCCGGCCCCCATTCGTCGCGAGAGCGCATCCGCACCGGAGCCAGCCCGGCGGGTGGAAGCGTCTCGGCATGGAACACGACGCCGAGACCTGCAAGGCAGGCGGCCCGCAGCCCGTTCAAACTGTCCGTCACACAGGTCACCCGCGCACCGCGTCCAGACCTCTCCAGGACGTCGAGCGCCGCTTCCCTCGTGATCGACGGCGGCGGATACGTCACCAGGGGCACCGGCCCCTCTGCATCCGGAACGAAGTCGGGGGCCGCGAAGAACGCCAACCGGTCGGTCCACACCAATTCGCCGTGCCGCTCTCCTCTGCGACGCTTCCCGAAGACCAGGTCCAGCTGGCCTTCGCGCAGTTGCCGAAACAACACTTCGCTCAACGCCACCGTGAGTTCGAGATCCACCAGTGGATGGCTGCGGCGGAATTCGCCCAGAACTTGCGGGAGCTCGTGCAGAACCAGATCTTCGGATGCCCCGAACCGGACGCGCCCTCGCACACCGGATTGCGTGAAGTAACGCTCGGCGTCCGAGTGCCGCTCGAGTATCGATGTCGCGAAACCCACCATCACGGAGCCGTCCGCAGTCAGCTCGACCGAATGCGTGTCCCGCAGAAACAGGCGGCGCCCGGCCGCCAGTTCCAACTTCCCCACGTGCTGGCTGACCGTCGATTGCCGCAGATTCAGGCGCCGGGCCGCGGCGGTGAAACTCCGGGTGCGCGCGACCGCCAGGAAACTCCGCAGATGAACCGGATCAAACATCACCCATTGTTATCACGATTCGGCATTACAGTAAACGCAGCCATCGTCTTTCGAAATATCCGCGCGTTCCTTACGGTCGAACCATGCTGACGAAGATCCCGCTACTCGGAAGACTCGATCCTTTCATTCTCGGCATCCTGATCACCGTCGGGATCGCCAGCCTGGTGCCCGCAGACGGCACGGCCCTGACCGCGTTCACCTGGGCCACGAAGGTTGCCGTCGGAATTCTGTTCTTCCTCTACGGCGCCCGGCTCTCCACCCAGGAGGCGCTGCACGGTCTGCGCCACTGGCGCATCCACCTCACCATCCTGGCGGCGACGTTCGTGATTTTCCCGCTACTCGGAATCGCTGCGCGCCTGCTGGTCCCGACGATTTTGACCCAACCGCTGTACCTCGGCCTCCTCTATGTCTGCCTCCTGCCGTCGACGGTCCAGTCATCGATCGCCTTTGTATCGATCGCCCGAGGTAATGTGCCCGGCGCGATCGTCAGCGCCTCGTTCTCCAACATCCTCGGCATCTTCGTCACTCCGCTCCTCGTGGCATTGCTGATGACGAGTGAGGGGGCTGGATTCGACGCGTCCTCCGCGATCGGCATCCTCGTCATGCTCCTGCTGCCGTTCATCGCCGGACAGGCCGTGCGACGGTGGATCGGCCCCTGGGTGAAGAAGCACGGCGCGCCCCTCAAGCTGGTTGATCGGGGATCGATCCTGCTGGTCGTCTACGTCGCATTCAGTGAAGGAATGAACGAGGGTATCTGGGGCACGCTGTCCGTCGGCCGACTCCTCGGCCTGCTCGCGGTATGCACGGTGCTGCTCGCAGTGGTCCTATCCGTCACCTGGTTCGGGTCGAAGCGCCTCGGTTTCGACCGGGCCGATCAGATCACGATCACGTTCTGCGGATCGAAGAAGAGCCTCGCCACCGGTCTTCCGATGGCCACCGTCCTGTTCGCCAGCCAGCCGATCGGCCTGATAGTGCTGCCGCTCATGCTCTTCCACCAACTGCAGTTGCTCGTGTGCGCGTGGATGGCGGGCCGGATGGCACGGCGCGCCGCCGACGAGACGGAACTCGCGACGACCAGTTCGCGCTAGCCGGGAATCAGTCTGCCAGCATGGCTTCAGGAAGGTCTTGGTGCGCTCGTTCTTCGGCGCGGTGAAGATCGTCGCCGGGCAGCGTCTACGTAACTCATACTTCCTGCCACTGATGTGGCAGAGGTTGGAGAAGTACGTACTTCACGGCTACCCGTAACAACATGCGATGCTGGTGCGGGTTTGACCGTGTCCCACACCGACGCTCGAGGTGCAGGAACGATTCTTCTTTGATTCACCCCCGCCTGGGGTGTCGCGGTGGGAACACTGCGGCGGACCCGGCGATGACGCGGGCGGCTCGGGGTGGGGCTGGTCTTGTCGCGGCACTGCCGGACCGGCGCATGTTCGGCGATCCGGATCTGTGGGTTTTGTCCGCGTTTGCGGATTGCTGCGCGGCGCCCCAGTAGGGCACGTTTGGCGAGGTTCACCCCCGCTACGTGGTCACGATTGCCGCCGACCTTGCACTTCGCGCACCATGCCCGGTGGTAGCCGCCCGGGCGGGAGAGTGTTTCGTTACAGCCCGGGCACAGCGCCGAGGTGCCGCGGGCCGGGACGGACACCACCGTCACACCGGCCCCTGTGGCTGTGTGTGCGAGAGCGTCGACGGCTTTACGGCGGGCGGACTGCGCGGCCCGGTTGTTGTTCACCCGGCCGTGTCCCCGCGTTTCGAGGGTGGTGAGGTCTTCCACCCCGATCACTGCCGCACCTGCCGCGGCGGCGTACTCGACGATGTGACGGGCGAAGTGAAACGCTAATTCGCGGTTGATCTTGCCCCGTTTGACACCGACCGCGGCGCGGTGGGCGTCGAGGACCGCGATCTTTCCTTCAAGTTCGGCGCGCACCTCGGGTGGTGCGGTCGCGGCGAGCCGCGTCAGGCGTGCGGCTTTGCGGTGCAGGTGTTGGCCTTCCGCTTGGAGGCGGGCCAGTTTGATTCCCAGGCCCCGGTCGTCGTAGGTGAAGCCCCGGTAGTCCGAGACCAGTCCGTCGGGGCGTTCGGTGACGATCGCAGCGGCTCCGAGGGTGGCTGGCGACCAATCCACTCCCACCGCGGTTGCTCCTCCGCTCAGATCGGCAGTGGGTATCTGTTCGGTGGCCGCGCAGCGCAGCAGCAGCCCTCGGTGGTCGAGGACGAGGGTCGGCAGATGCCAATCCGTGATCGCTCTGGTGTGCAGGTGCGGTGGGATCGCGGCGATCAGGCGGACCCTGCGCCAGTGCGCCCGACCTGTCGGGGCCTCATGCGTGGGGAGTTTCACCGTCAACACCATCACACCGTCTGCGACGGTGATCTGCGAGAGTTGATGATCGGCAGCGGAAAGCCTCGCCATCACCGAAGTTCGCGGTGGTTCCTGTACGTCGGTGATGCGTAGGCGTTCGGTGGCCGCGCCGTCGGTGCGGCGGGCGCGCGCTGCGAGTTGTCGTGCCACGCCGCGCGCGAAGCCGGCCGGCACATAGTCGCCGGCCGCAGTCGGCGGCGCCAGTCGGCGGGTAGCCGGGTCGAACCTGGCCGACAGGGCACTGATGGCGTGGTCCCGGTACGCCAAGGTGCGTAGCGTGCCGACCGCCTGGGCGGTGACCACCCGGGTCACCCGCGACGGCACGTACACCCCGGTCGGGTAGGACGGGTTCCACCCCAGACGCGCCGCAGTGACATGCCCCTGTGCCGGGAGCCGCCGGCCTTGACTGTCACGTCCGGCGGTAAGGGCATCGAAGGTGGCCGGTTGCCACAACCTCGACACCAACTCCGATTGCGCGGCGCCGATCAGGTCGAGCAGCCACCGAACACGAAGATCGATCTCGTCGAGCCCGATCGGGGCGCCGGTAGCGTCGTCGACCGCCGCGTACGGGCGGGTGGTGTACGAGAACTGGCGTGGCACGGTACATCCGGCCTCGGCAACGGTCATGCCGCCTCACTGAGTACGACAGTCAGCGATGCGCGCGGTGCCTCGTGCTTCGGACAGCAGCAATGTCCTGTTCCGCCGCAAGGTTCAGCGTGCACCCACCAGGTGCGGTCATCGTGGGGGTTTCCTCCGACCACCCGCAACTCCGACAGTTCCTCCGCACACAGATCTTCCGCTGCAGCTCCCTTGCCGAGGTCTTTCGACGCGCGGAACACGATGTCGTCGACGGTGATCATCTCGTCGTCGTGGAGCCGCAGCTTCCCGGCGTCTTCTGCGTGTCCACCGTCTTCGTCGGGTTACCCCCGCAAACCGTGCTGCCGCATCGGCCGAGAAGACGGCGTTGATTCAGCCTCGACCGCAAGCTATAGAACCGGCCCGAAAACGACGCCGGCAACGCCATAAAGTCATCGATCAACTCTTCCCCCACCGATGTGTCGTCATGCTCCCGCAGGACCTCGACCGTAACCCCGACCACCGACAAGTAGCGTCGATCCACGCGACACCGAACCGAGGCCGACCGATCCCGCCACACCACCCGCACCACGGTGAAGTGACCCTTGGCGGCGTCGTCGAGCATCCGGTCCCAAACCGGCCGGCGTTTCCCGCACACCGAACCGCGATCCTTGTACACCCGATACACGACCCCGGTGGCGCTCTCGCGCAACATCTTCTCCTGGATGGCGAGCGAGGACTCCTGCCCAGTCTTGCCGGACACCCTGCAGTACAACGCTTCCACCCGGTCGACCGGAACCTTGTCAGTGGCAGATCGGCCGAGATGGGCGTCGAGGTCAGCGCGGTCGAAGACTCGTTGACCGGAACCTGTACGCCGGGAGGGCAACCGGCCTTCCGACGCGGCCTTGCAAACTCCCACGACTGACAGTTCAGCTACACGCGGCCTCACCCATTCACATGAAACGGAGAGTAGCAGACAGGATCAGGAGGTATCAGAGACTACGTCAACTGTTGAGAGCCTTCCTCCACGATTCGGCCCGCGTCGAACATCATCACCCGGTTCGACACGTCCCGCGCGAACTGCACCTCGTTCGTGAGAATCAGCATTGTGATGTCGGTGGTGCGCGCTACGTTCCAGGAGCAGCCGGATACCGCTGCCCAGCAGATTGTGATCCGCATCCCCTCCCTCGTTCGTGCCCGAATCAGGTCGCCCTCGAATTCGGCAACCATTGCCAGGACGTTGAACAGCAGGTGACCGACCGGATCGGTGGGATCCTGCAACGAGGCTCCGATCTGCGGGCACGCGTTCCGGGCCGTGAGCTCATCAACGATGTCCCGGGCATCGGGCAACGAACGGGCCAGACGATCCAAACTTGGTCACCACGAGTGTGTCGGTGTTCCGGCACGCTGCAAGGGCGTTCTGCAGTCCGGGCCGTTGACGATTGGTTCCGGTCAAGCCATGGTCGACGTAGATCCGTTCCGGTGACACCCCGAGCGCGAACAGTGCGTGCTGCTGTGCGGTCATGTCTTGTTGATCGGTGGACACTCGTCCATACCCGATGTACATCGCTGAATCCCATCTCTCGGACGCACAACGCTGAAGGGGTTGTGCTTGGGAATCAACGGTCGAACATCATTGACGACGGCGACTAGCCCAGTGCGGGACAGCCCAGAGCATGGGCACGGCCGCTTCCTGTGCAGCGTCTCAAAATGCCACCGGCATTGAGATGCTCCAGCCATGTAGGGTCTCGCGGCTGATGTCGCAATCTCACGGGCCGCGTCGTACCAGTACGACATCACCATGAGACTAGCGCGTGGGTGCTGCTCAGCGCCTCGTCTCGTACCTGGTCAGGACCACGCCGCCTGGAAACGTCCGCGTCTCCACCAGGTTCAGGTTCACCCAGCTGTCCAGCGCGGTGAAGAACGGCGTGCCGCTGCCTACCAGGACCGGATAGGCGGCGATCACGTACTCGTCGATCAGCCCGGCGCGCATGGCCGCCCCGGCGAGCGTTGCGCCGCCGATGCTCATGGGGCCGCCGTCCTCGGCCTTGAGCCGGGTGATCTCGGCGATCGCGTCGCCGGTGACCAGGCGGGTGTTCCAGTCGACCTTGTCGATCGTCGAGGAGAACACCACCTTCGGCGTGTCCCGCCAGTTCCGCGCGAACTCGATCTCCGCCGGGGTGGCGTTGGGCTGCTGGTCGCCGGTCGGCCAGTAGGAGCTCATCGTCTCCCACAGCTTGCGCCCATACAGCGACAGGCCACACGCCTGCTCGTGGTCGAGCCACCACTGGAACAGCTCGTCGCTCGGCGGTCCGCCCCAACTGATGTCGTCGCCGGCCGCGGCGATGTAGCCGTCCAGGGTCAAATTCATGCCGTAGATCAGTTTCCGCATGGCACAGCCTTTCCGTCCGCGGGTGTCCGGCGTATAGACCAGCGCGGCGCGGGAAACTCATCGGTGCGCGATCTGGGCTCGCCGGTAGTCCTCGTGCTCGGGGCTCAGCGTGGCGTACTCGGCCGATTCTGGCAAGCCGCCTGATCTCGACCGTTCGCAGTGCCTACGCTGTTCTGGGCAGGGCCGCGCCGGCATGCGCCTGCTTCCGCAGGGCCTCGAGATTCTGTCGCATCTGGGGTCGCATGTCCCGATGCTGCGGGAGCAGACGCTAATCGAGCGAGGGCAGTGGGCGGTACGGCAGTCGGTCGATCCGATACGAAACCGTCCTGGCAGCCATGTTAAACGGCGGCACTCGGGGCTGCGTTCGTCGATGCGCGTGACGCCGGCGACCGCGTCATACAGCTGCCGGGCTTTCGGTGCTGCTTTCACACTCGGCCCTGCACGCGCACCCCCGCCGTCAGACGGACGGCGCAGTGGCCATGCGGTCGGCGGCGCCGCGTAGTGCGCGTGAGATCGCGTACATGGCGGGGGTGTACTGGCGGCGGGCGAGAGAGGCGATGTAGATGACGCGCGTCGGCACACGGTCCTGCTCACGAAAAGTCACCGTCCGGACGTCCGGCCGGTGGTAGGCCACGGCGAGCCTCGGAACCATGGCGATTCCGACGCCGGCAGCGACCATCGCTTCGATCTCCTGGTAGTCGTGGGCTTCGTAGACGACGTCGGGTTCGAATCCGGCTGCGCGGCAACTACGGAGAAGGACCTCCCCTGCCGGATGATCGTTGCTTCGGATGATCCAACGAGCATCGCAAAGTTCCGGGAGCGCGATCTCGTCGTCGCTCCGATGATCGATGGGCAGCAACAGGACCGTCTCGTCCTCCATCAACGATTCCAGCGACAGCGACCGCTCGGCTTCCTCGGTCCACGAGTAGCTCCACAGCAACGCCAGATCCACCTCGCTCGAGTGCAGCATGTCGAGAAGTTGCGGGCGTACCGCCGAACGCACGCGCACGTCGACTTCAGGCCACCGTGAGTGGTACTCCTTCAGCGCGTCAGAGAGCAGCGACGCGCTGACCGTAGGGAAAGAACCGAGCCGCACAGACCCGCGCTGCAGGCCACGGATCGCTTCGAGATCGCCGCTCGCGGCGCGCATCTCGCGTCGGAACAGGCGAGCGCGGCTGGTCAGGACTTCACCGGCCTCGGTGAGCTGGACCCCACGGGGCAGCCGGGTGAGCACCGGCTGCTTGATGCTGTGTTCGAGCTTGGCGATGCGCTGCGACGCGGCCGAAGGGGTCATCCGAGCGCGCTCGGCACCGGCAGTCAACGAACCCGCTTCCGCAATGTCGAGCAACAGGAACAGCGTGACGACGTCGAATGAGTGCTGCACTCGACCTCCCGACTTCAGTTGAGCTAAAGGGACCAGTAGCGAAACGGTATTGCCCTTAAACCGGTGCCGTCAATAGTGTGATGTGGACGACGTTCAAGCGCTGAATGTGACCTTCTGCCCACGCCTGGAAAGCTCTCTTATGACCTCCATCGAGATCCTCCCGCTCATCGCGCTCGTTGCGATGTTCGCGATCGCCACCTTCTTTCCGATCAACATCGGCATTCTCGGCTTCATCGGCGCTTTCGTCGTCGGCTATTTCGCACTCGGCTACGACGACAAGGAAATTCTCACTGCGTTTCCGAGTTCGATCGTGCTCACCATCGTCGGAGTGACCTACTTCTTCGGCATGGCCAAGCGCAACGGCACCATCGACCTGCTGGTCAACAGCTGCATTCGTGCGGTGAACGGACGGGTCACGGTCGTTCCCTGGGTGTTCTTCTTCACCGCATCCGTGCTCACCGCACTGGGAACTTTCAGTCCCGCCGCCGTCGCTCTGATCATCCCTGCCGCGATGGCGTTCGCCGCCCGCACTCACATGAGCCCGCTGGTCATGGGCATCATGGTCATCAACGGGGCCCACGCCGGCGCCTTCTCGCCGATCTCCGTCTCCGGTGTCCTGGTCCGAGACATCGTCGAGTCGAACGGCCTCTCGATCGCCCCGTGGACGTTGTTCTCCTCCAGTTACGGCATCAACCTGCTGCTCTCGGTGCTGACGGTGGTCGGCTACGCCGCGCTCGCCCGCACCCGAGGACTGGAGTTCTCCGCAACCGGGTCGACTGATGCCGCGCCCCTCGGCGGTTCACGCGACGGCGCGCCGCACCGGACGACACTGCCCACGGGCGGCGGCAGCAGCAGCTCCGGAGCACCGGGCACGCGGGTACTCACGCGGCCGGTCTCGACCACCCTCATCGATGCAGCCGCACCCGTTACCCGCGCCCAAAAGCTGACGCTGTTCCTCATCGGGGCCCTGTTGGTGCTGGTCCTGGTCCTGCATCTGCCGATCAGCTTCATAGCCATCGCGGCGGGAGCAGTCCTGGCGTTCACCGATCTGAAGAAGCAGAACGACGCGATCGCGGACATCAGCTGGTCGACGGTCCTCCTCGTGGCGGGCATGGTCACCTACATCTCCATCCTGCAAGAGGTGGGCACCATCGACCACCTGGCAGAGATGGCCATCACCATCGGCGCACCGCTCATCGTCGCGTTCGTGCTCTGCTACGTCATCGGCGTCACCTCCGCCTTCGCATCCTCCACAGCACTGCTCGCCGCGGTGATTCCGCTCGCCATGCCGCTGCTGGGAACGGGAGCGCTACCAGTGGTCGGTGTCGTCGCCGCTCTCGCCATCTCCGCCACCGTCGTCGACGTGTCCCCGTTCTCGACGAACGGCGCCCTCGTTCTGGCCAATGCCCAGAACGTCGAGCGGCCGCGCTTCTACCGTCAGCTGCTGCTCAACGCAGGCATCGTCGTCGCCGTCGCCCCGGCGCTGTGCTGGCTGATCCTGGTCGTCGTGCCGGCACTGCTCTGACTCTTAAGCCGCACTGAACGACCACGACAGATTTCTCCATTGTGCTTGAACCTCGCGGACCACAGCCTGGAAGCACAGACACGATCGAAAGGTCCATCCGATGTTCACTCTCCGAGGCACCTGGATGCGAGGCGGGACCAGCAAGTGCTGGCTCTTCAACGCCGTCGACATCGACCCCTACATCGCCGGCGCCGGCGGACTCGACAACATCCTCACGGCCGCTTTCGGGTCCGGCGATCCGAGGCAGCTCGACGGCGTCGGAGGCGGTAGCTCCACCACATCCAAGGCCGCCATCGTGCGGCGATCCACCGTGCCGGACATCGACGTCGACTACCTGTTCGCTCAGGTGGCGATCGACGACCGGACGGTCGAATGGGGCAGCGACTGCGGTAACTGCGCCACCGCGATCGGCCTCTACGCAGTGCAAGCCGGGTTGGTCGCCATCGACGACACCCTCACCATCGTGCGCATGCGGAATCAGAACACCGGAGCCGTACTGCGGGCAGAGATCGCCACGCCGGGTCGCCACGTCCCCACCGAGGGAAGCGCCTCGGTCCCGGGCACGCCGGCACTCGGCGTGCCGGTGGGTCTGACGTTCACCGGGTTGGACGCCGATCGCACCACCCTGCTGCCGACCGGACAGGCCGTCAACCGAATCGAGCTCGGCAGCAACATGTATCGAGGAACACTCGTCCGGGCCGGTGCTCCCGCCGCGCTGTTCGACGCGACGGACCTCGGGCTCACCGGCGCAGAGGACAACGACACCCTCGCCGACCGGCTTCCCACGCTCATCGCCCTTCGCCGCGAGGCTGCACTCTTGATGGGACTCGCACGGCCCACCGATCCGATAACCCACGCCATCCCGAAAGTGGGAATCGTCGGACCACCCACGGACTACCGCACCGCAACAGGAACTCTGGTGCGCGCCGAGGACTACGACGTGTCGGTACGCATGATGTCGATGATGGCCCCCCATCCCGCGATCGGGCTCACGTCCGCTGTCGCAGTGGCGGCAGCCGTCACCGTGTCGGGCGGGACCGTCGCCACCAACGCCCGAATCGGCTGGCCGGGTTCGCTCCGTATCGGCACCGCTGCAGGCGTTCTCGACGTCGACTACGCCCTAGACCCTCACGGCATCCTGCAGACGGTGACCCTGCATCGAGCCGTACGACGAATCGCGACCGCAGATCTCTTCGTGGCAATCTCGACTTCCGCGCTCGTGGGTGCGGGAATCTGAAGTTGACGACTCACTCTGGTCCGGATCGAAGCGTTCACCGTCCTCTGACGGCGGCAGTCGGAGGGAGCGTCATTTTCACACTGGTGCAAGGTCGCTCGCTACCAGCGCGAGAATGTCGTTCGCGTGGCTGACGGCGATGAAATGACCACCACCACTTATCGGGTGCCAGACGGCGCCCGGGGTCTTGTCCGCTACCGTCTTGTTGATGATCTCCGGCACCAGGGTGTCGGCGCTTCCCTGCCAGAAGTGCACGGGGCGAGTCACTGTCGTCATGTCGAACGGCCAGGCCTTGTAGAGCATCGTGGCATCGGCGACGAGTCCGTCCGCGCCATGCCGAAAGCATTCGCGCCCTGCCCTCAGAAACGCGTCGAGGACCTTTTCGTCAGCCAACACCTCCTGATCCGCGGTGCACGCCGACTGCGTGATCGCCTTCGCGTAGCGATCCGCGAAATGGGTGGCACTGATACCGAGCACGTCGTACATGAGTGTGAAACCGGGATGGAAGTGAAGCGCCAGGCGGCCACCCAGCGCGTCGACGCTACTGAGGTACTTCGCGGCCCAGTTCGATCCGAACGTTCCGTAATTGCCCCCGGCGATGCACACGACATTGACCAGCCGTGCGGGATCCAGATAGGCGGCGGCCGCGAGGGCCCACGGTCCACCCTCGGACCAGCCGGTTACTGCGAATCGGTGGGCGCCGAAGGAGTCGGCCAGCAGCAGGAGGTCATCGGTCCAGCTTTCGAAGGTGCGGCCCCGCTGGAGATCTGACCCGCCCATGCCCGGCCGGTCCGCGCATACGAATCTCAGTCCATTGGCCTTCGCATACGGATCGAACAGTTCCGCCTCCAGTCGGCTCGAGGGTCCCCCGTGGTTGTGCAGCACGAGTGGTCCGCCCGGGTCACCGGCTTCGAGATACGTGATGATCCGGTCGCCGACCCGGATACTTCCCTCTCGCGTCACCTGGACTCCTCACCGTGTTGGCCGGAACCCGAACCCGGGTCGGCGGCGTCGAAACTGCAGTTCCCTCGCAGACGTCAGCGACGCTGCTGAAGCCAGTCCCGATAGTGCGTGGGCGCCAGACGAGCGTCTGAACCCGCTGTGAGCGCGTCTCCGGTAACTGCGCCGAACAACCCGGCGTTCTCGTCGAGAGTCACGGTCCGGGCATCGCCCTGCGCCGCCAACGTGATTCTGCCGAGTTCGTCGAGAGGAAAAACCTCCGGACCGGCAATGTCTCGGATACCTCCCAGCGGTGTACCAATAGAGACTTCGACGAGCGCATCGACCACCTCCGCAGCGGCAATCGGCTGGAGTGGGGTGGAGGGCAGCCGCACTGTGTCGCCGTCGGAGGTCCAGGACAAGACGGCGTCGACGAACTCGAAGAACTGGGTGGCACGAAGGATGGAGTACGGCGTCGGCCCCTGCCGGAGCAGGTTCTCCTGGAGGGTCTTTGCCCGGTAGTAGTCCAACTGAGGCACTTGATCGACACCGACGATCGAGAGGACCACCTGATGCCGGACACCGGCACGTTCCCCGGCCGCCAGCAGGTTACTCATGGAGGCCCGGAAGAAGTCCAGGGACGCCTCATCGAAGGTCGGAGAGTTCGAGGCATCGATCACCACATCTGTACCCTCGAGTGCGCTGTCCAGACCCTGACCCGAGATCAGGTCGACGCCGGTGGACTGCGACGCGGGAATCGCCTCGTGACCGGCTTCGTTCAGCTTGCGGACCACCTGCGATCCGATCAACCCGGTACCACCGATGACTGCAAGCTTCATCGTCTCACCTTTCACGGCCGTCGCCGACGGTCGGCGCCGAGATGCCGGAGGCCTCCGCCCATTGTCCTCGCTCGGCAACGCGCTGTGAACCGCTATCGCCGGGTCCGTTCGTATCTCGACATCATCGGACGACGGGGACTTTGACCGGATGCGACCTTCATTATCGGAGCGGGCTTCGACCCCGGTCCTGCGCGCTCACGATCGCTGCCGCGGTGGACGCGATCGTCCGGTCGCCGTCGTCGGTGAGCCTGCCGAGTGCCGCCCGGGCCGCCGTGCCGGGAATCTCCGCGAGGGCCTGTGTGATTCGCAGCCTGGTGGGTGCATCGTCGGCGTTGTCGAGCTCGCGCTGCAGGGCCTCGACGATATCTTCCGCCGGAGATGCAATGGTCGTCAGCAGGCCCAGGACTTCGGCCGCCTCGACATCGCGCCGCCCGTCGACGACCATCTCGAGGAGGGCCGGTATCGAGTCCACGTTTCCCCGAGAGCCGAGAGCCAGGGCGGCGTACCCGCGGATGCCGGCATCCGGATCATCGAGGGCTCGTCTCAGATGTACCGTTGCCTCCGCTGTGTGGACAGCCGCTATCGCGGCAGTCGCGCGACGCCGGACGTCGACCTCCTCCGCGTCGAGACCCTTGGCAAGATGCGCAAGTCCGCGACCGGCGACCCTCGCCAACGACCAGTGCAGCGCACCGGCCACATTGGGGTCTTCCTCCGCGAGGGCGGCCTCGACCAGCGCTTCGACGGGTAGCGATGCCTTCCCGCTCTGCGACAGGATCGCTTGTTGACGACGGGCCGCCGACTCCGATTCGAGTGCGCGCAGCAGGGCGACGATGCGCAGGACATCTTCCCACTCCGCCGGGGAGGCGGCGTCTACACGTTCGAGCTTCGCGAGCAGTTCCTCATCGGCAGCGATTCGCTGGCGGGTGTGCCGGATGAGGTCGCCCACCAGATCGGCCGGAGTGAAATCGGGCCCGTCCAGTGCTCGTTTGACTTCGTTCAACGACAGCCCCAACGTCCTCAGGCTCTCGACGTGGAACAGCCGTCGGATGTCGTCGGCGGAGTATTCGCGGTAGCCGCCAGTGGTGCGGCCGGTGGGACTGACCAATCCCAACGTGTCGTAGTGACGTAGCATTCGCGTACTGACGCCGCACCGCCGAGAAACCTCGCCGATCAACATCCCCTCTCCTTCCGCTACGTGTCCGGGCCGGCGACCGCGACGCGCGTCGCCATCTCGAGTGCAAGGCTGAATCCGCTGTCGGGGTCGTGACAGAGCTGCTTCGTAGCATCGGCATGCGCACGAATCCGCGGATCGGGACTCGCCCTCGCGTCGTCGAGGACCGGTAGGACAGCATCCCCGAGTCCGACCAGCGCACGGCTCAGACTGAGCTGCAGGTGCTGATCGCCCCGGCCTAGTTCTGTCGCCAGATCGGCCGCGAGCGCGGCCTCCTCGCCCGGCGGCACGAGCACCACGGCCGCCCGCCACGCGCTGCGCGCGACCTCGTCGTGGTCGTTGTGCAGCAGTCCCGACACCCCGGGCCAGGCGAGCCGATCCCCGATCTTGGACAGGGTGTGCAGCGACTGACTGCGGGCCTGCGCAGTGTCGGACCCGAGCTCTCGGACCAGTCTCGGCACCGTGAGTTCGGGCGGCAGGCGGCACAATGCCCAGGTCAGCATGTCGCGGACGAAGAAGTCCGGTTCGACGGCGCACCGAGCGACGAGAGCGTCCATGAACTGGGGGTCTGGGCGCGTGCCGGCCGCGAGCGCCGCCCGCAGCCGGCTCGACGGGCCGCCCGCAGCCAGAGTGTCGACGAGGTGAGCGCTCGACCCACCGTGGTTGGTTGTGTTCACGACAACCACCTCCTTCGCCGACCATTCGAGTCCTTGTCACTGTGTCAGGGTCAAGCGTTGCCGTCAGGGTAGGCGTGGATCAACTCGCAGATCCGGTTGCACGAGAAGAGTCACCCGCCTTCTCTACTGTGAGGGGTGCGAGTTCCACCGATGAGTTTGTCCGGCTCGCGGGTCCAACCATCATCACCCTCTTCGACAGTGCAGGAGAAATTGAATGGATCAGCTGCTGAGAGTCCAGAACTTCACGGTGTCTCGCGACGGGTTCGGCGCCGGTGAAAACCAGAGCTTCGAGAGACCGTTCGGCCACGCCGACCCCGGCGAAATGTTCACCTGGGCCGGCGCCACGGCGAGCTGGCCCATGCGGACCGACCCCGGCGGGAGCCGCGGACTCGACGACTACTTCACGCGGGATTTCGCCCGAAACATCGGCGCCGAGATCATGGGCCGCAACAAGTTCGGACCCCAACGGGGGCCGTGGGAGGACCACAGCTGGCGCGGCTGGTGGGGCGACGAACCGCCGTTCCATACTCCAGTATTCGTGATGACTCATCACGAGCGTCCGTCGTTCACCCTCTCCGACACCACATTCCACTTCGTCGGAGGTGACCCTGCCACGGTTCTCGAGCAAGCGCGTGACGCCGCTGGCGGCAAGGACGTCCGACTCGGCGGCGGGGCTACCACCATCCGGCAGTTCCTCGACGCCGACCTCGTGGACACCATGCATGTGGTGGTCTCTCCGGTGCAACTCGGGTCCGGCGTGCGACTGTGGGATTCCCCCGATGAACTGCTCGACCGGTTTCATCTCGAGGTTGTGCCGAGCCCCAGCGGTGTGGCACACCACCTGTTCTGGCGCAGGTGATCACTCTGCCCGACGCACCTGCGGGGAACCGGCGCCTGCCGGTTCCGTCGCAGGGCCGAATCGGAGCCGCGCAGCGAGTTCGGCGCGACTGCGAACTCCCGTCTTCGCATAGACGGATTTCAGGTGATCCTGCACGGTATTGGCAGTAATGGCACGGCGCTGCGCGATGTCGGATGTGGCGTATCCCGCCACAACGTCGCTACAGATTTCGCGTTCTCGTGCGGTCAACCCATAGGCGGCGAGCAGCAGACCGGTGAGGTCGCTGCCACCGGCCGATTCGAAAGTGACCACGGTCTGCGGTTCGTCGCCACCGAGCATGGCGGTTGCTCGCACCAGAATCCAGCCGCCGTGTGCGTCACGGATGCGGGCCCGGAACATCCCGGAACTGCTGGACCGTGCACCGAATGTCGCGGCCCGTAGCACCACGGTCATCCGCCCGTGGGCGACTTCCTCGACGCGATCCCGCCAAGTTCGGGCCGCGGAAGTGAAGGAAAGGGGATCGCCCGTGGCACTCGTCAACACCACTGCCGGCCCCTGATCGTCCGGTGGTTGGGTAGCCGGAGCGTGCACTGCCGCCGCCCGGGTCGCGGCCGCCAACCCCGGTGCCACCAGCGCGAGGAACTCGACATCGCGGTCGGAAAAATCTGGCCCCGATCGAACGAAGCCGGCTCCACCCCAGCAGGTTCCGTCCACTCGGAAGATGACCCGAACCTCTCGTGGCAGACCGAGGGGCCGCCACACGGAACTGTGCCGGAGACTGCGCGCCACCTCGTCGACGGGCAGGTCGGAGGCACGGGCGACTCCACGACCGGTGCAGGCGAGATCGGCGAACGTCGCGGGATCACTTCCGCCGTATTCCGACTCGGCAAGCAGCGGCTCGTATTCCTGAGGAATGCGATTGCGCCCGCTGGTCATCGAACTGATCGAGAGCGACTCCGGGTCGATCATCGCCCAACACGTCAGGTCACTGCACACCGTCTGCTCGACCAGCTCGATGGCGCGCTCGTGCACTTGCGTGACGCCGGCACCCGATGCCGCCAACGCCACCACTTCCCGGCGGATCCTGTCCGCTCGGATCTCGAGCATGCAGCCAAGTATGCGCTGCTCACACCGTCGCGGCTATCCCAGATTTCTGGGATGGGCCACCGATCATCCCGGTTCTACGGTCGCAGTATGTCTACCCACGTTCACATCCTCCGCTCCTGTGACGGCCCACGCCTCACCATTCCCGACGCCGATATCACGGTGCTGGTACCCGGCGAGGTCACCCGCGGGGCATACGAGGTCTTCCTGGTCGAAAGTCGGCAAGGCAGACCGGGGCCACTGCATACCGAGCCGTGGCCGAAGTCCTACCACCTACTGCGCGGCCGGATTCTCGTTCAGGCGGCCGACACCGGTTACGAACTCGCCGCGGGTGAATCCATCACCTTCCCCCCGGGAACGATGAACACCTTCACCGTTCTCAGCGAGTCTGCCGAGTTCCTCCTCGTCACGGCCGGTGCGCACATGAGCGGGTTCTTCACCGAACTCGACGCTCTCGGTCGCGCTCAGCACTCGGCGGAGGACGTCGCACCCCTTCTCCTCGAGGTCGCGAACGAGTACGGGATCACGCTGGCGAGCCAAGCGGGTGCGTCATGATCGTCATTGCTCAGATTGCCGCGCTGATCGCGGCGGCCGTTCACCTACTCGCGTTCGTGTGGGAATCGGTGGTGTTCCTCCGGCCGTCGGTGCACGAGCGGCTGTTCAGGATTCCCACCTCCGACGTACCGGCTGTCCGCCTGTGGGCGTTCAACGTCGGGTTCTACAACTTGTTCCTCGGTTCCGGCGCGGTGGCCGGCGTGGTTCTCTGGTGGGCCGGGTCGGACACCGCGGGCCGCACCCTCGTGATCTACACCTGCATCTTCATGTTCCTCGCAGGAATCGCCCTGGCCGCCTCGGACCGTATGGCCTTGAGCCGCCCTCGCGGGTCGGGCGTCGCCGGAGCCCTGTCCCAGAGCACACCTCCCCTGGTGGCGTTGGTGGCCCTGGCCATCGGATGAGCACGATCGTCTCGCGATTGCCAGTAAGTTCTCAGGCTCCGAACCCACCCGGGAGCGTCACCGGGCGGCACCATGGAG
The DNA here is from genome assembly GCF_023667485.2 of Rhodococcus sp. MSC1_016. Classification (NCBI taxonomy): domain Bacteria; kingdom Bacillati; phylum Actinomycetota; class Actinomycetes; order Mycobacteriales; family Nocardiaceae; genus Rhodococcus; species Rhodococcus sp. MSC1_016. The sequence continues at coordinate 828,457 of NZ_JAMOZI020000001.1, read as the reverse complement.
TGATGTCACAGATGACCGTGCTCGCCGTCGGTGGCACCGGCGAATCCCGTCCCGATGACCGCCGCACCGAAGTCTCGGGCCTCCTCCGCGAGGTGACCGTCCGACTCGACGACCGTTTTGCGCCCCGATGGGTGGGTTACCCGGCGTCGTACGGGCCGGTCGCGACGGGTGGCCTCAGCTACGTGCAGAGCACCGAAGCGGGCGTCTGCGCGTTACTCGACCGACTCCGGGAAGACGCCGGCCCGATCGCCCTGATCGGCTACTCGCAGGGGTGCACGGTCATCCGGGAACTTCTCGGAATGATCGCTGCGGGCATTGTCCCAGCGGGCCGCATCGTTGCCGCCGGATTCATTTCGGATCCGCAGCAACCGGCCGGGGTGGTGCCGGGCTGCGAGGGACGCGGCGTCGCCGGCGAAGGCCCGCCACTCCCGGCCGCGGTTTCGGTGATGTGGGTGGCGAACCCGCAGGACATGATCTGCAACGCCAGCGACGACAGCTACGTCCGCGACATTGCGGATCTCACCCGATCGATGTCCTTGCACACCGTGCACACCTGGTGTACGCACATGTGGCAGCTGCTCCGCCACAACAGTTTCCAGAATGCGGCGAAAACCCGCTTCAGCCCCCGTCAGTGGCGTACCGACCTCCGGCGTCTGCGTATCGCACTCGTCGAAATTCTTGGCTACCTCCCGCCACGGCTCGCCTGGCGTGGCATTCGTATAGCCAACCGGCGGGGTGGACGGCACATCGCGTACGCAACCGAGCCCCTCGACGCGCGTGGGCTGACGGGATGTCAGGTGTTGGCACGCTGGCTGTGCGACACGGTGGATGACCACACGGATTCCGAGTCACTGAGCCCGGCCGCCTGAACCGAACGCGCTACGACGGCCATCGACGCTCCCTCACCGACCGCACTGTGCACTGCCATCAGTCCGCCGAGGGAAATGAGAGCCACGCCCGCGTCGAGCGCCAACCTCCCGACCGCGAGTGCACCGGTCACCGTTTGTCGCACACTCATCAGGATCTCCCTCCGGTTGCCGACCGCTTCTGACACCTTCCTAAAGAGACGTGCCCGGATACCCGATTGCTCAACCACAGCTTCAGACCTGCGCCTGGAACGCCTCCCCTGGCGCCGACCGCCTCCGCAGTTCTGGAACGCCCTGGTTCCACATCGAAGGGGCGCGGGGTCATAATGGGTCGTTATGGACGCATATCACGCTGATGCGGCCACCGCAGATTCCGTCCTCGCCTCACCCGAGGACGCCCCCGCGGTGGTGAAGAAGGTTGCCCGGTCTGCCGCGACGCTGAGCGTCGAGCGGTTGGCTACGTTGGTGACCGCTATGGGCGGGTCGATCTCCGACGAAGATCACCTGGTGGTTGTACTGCAGCGAGCAGTGGAGATCGCGCACGAGGCGATCGACGGCGCCGACAGCTGCGGCATCACCATCGTGTCCGGCGGCCGCACCTTCACCGCAGTGCACACCGATGCGCGAACCCTGCAGGTCGACGCCCACCAGTACGAAATCGGCGAGGGTCCGTGCCTGCATGCGGCCACCACGGGCGAGACAGTGCGCGTAGACGTCGACAGTGCCGACGCACGCTGGCCCCAGTTCATCGCCGCCGCGAAAGAAGAAGGCGTCCGCTCGTTCCTCGCTGCCCCGCTCTACACACCTAGCGAGCGTTTCGGTTCGCTCAACATCTATGGTCGCAGGCCCGACGCCTTCACCGAGCAGGACGAAGCCGTCGTCGATGCCCTGACCGCCGCTCTGGCCCGTGCCATCGGCGACTATGCGCGCTTCCGGCATGCGCGGGATCTCGCCGACGGGCTACGCGAGGCCCTCGAAAGCCGCGCCCCGATCGAACAGGCCAAGGGCATGCTGATGGCCATCCACCGGATCGACGCCGACGCCGCCTTCCAGATGCTCGCCGAGAATTCGCAGCGCAGCAACCGAAAGTTGCGGGTTGTCGCGAAAGAACTGCTGGCCGCCGTCTCCGGAGTCGACGCCACAACCGCCGACGAGACGGCCAAAGAACCCTCCTGATCCGCTCACTGCAGCACAAAGTCCTGCCCGGCATAAGACCCACCGAACAGGACCGTGCGCGCCCTCGGAGCTGCTTTCTCAACTCCGCGCGCTGAGCAGATGCACACGTAGAAACGAGCAGCCACTTCCGGACGAGCGTACGCGTGCTTCGGCGGCCCACGCCTGCGACAATGGGACGGTGTACGACGACGTCACCACACTGGGCAGCGAAAAGCTGACCGCCATCTTGGCGGAGCAGCGGGCACTCCTCGGAGAGTCTGTTGCCAACGACTACGGCGAGGCGTATTGCATCCACGCCCGTGAGCGCATCGAAGAACTCGAGGCCGAGGTCGCTCGTCGCGGGTTGTAGTTCTCGCCGCACTGTCCCAAGTACGTGATCTGCTCAGAGCGCATAGTCCACGACCACCGGGGCGTGGTCACTCATCCGGCGGTCCGCCGCCGGATCCCGGTCGGTGCCGGCCGCGACCACCGCCCCCGCCAAACCTGGCGTCGCAAGGTGGTAGTCGATGCGCCACCCGACGTCGTTCACGAACGACTGCCCCAGCCACGACCACCACGAGTACGGACCGTCGACACCCGGATGCTGTCGCCGGACGACGTCGACGAGCGTGCGCGGCGACAGGATGGAGTCGAACCACTCACGTTCCTCCGGCAGATAACCCTCCACCTGGTTGCTGCGGCGCCAGTTCCGAACGTCGTGACGGGTGTGCGCAATATTGAGGTCACCCATCACCAGCAGTTCCCTGCCCCGTGCGCGTGCCGTGCGGCGCGCGCGGGTCAGCTGTCGCGCGAATGCGGAGAGGAACCGCATCTTGCGGTCGTAGCGGGCTCCACCGTCGGGCGCCTCCCGCATGCGCCCCGGCTTCTGCAGGTGCGCCGGAAGACCGCCCTTCGGGAGGTACATCGACACCACGGTGATCGGCGCCTCGGCAAGGTCCACCTCGAGGTACCGGCCCTCCTTGGCGAACTCCCCCAGCCCACGGGCCAACGCCACAGGGTCGAGTTCGACTGTCTCGGTGTGCGTTTCCCCCGGCCGTTGCACGAGCGCCGCACCACTCCACGTTCGAATCGCGAGGGGCGCACACCGAGTCAGGACCGCCACACCATTGCGGCCCGCGAGCTCCCCCTCGTCGTACGCCAGGTGGTACTCGCCGAACACACCCGGCGGAATAGCGCTGGCACGGGCCCGCATCTCCTGGATCGCGACCACATCGGGTCGACGATCAGCCAGCCACTCCTCGAATCCGCGCCGCTGCGCCGCACGAATCCCATTGACGTTGAAGGTCGCGATCCGCACGGGACACAGTGTAGGGAACCGTCTCGAGCGGCCGAACTCGGCTGGGTAGTCACCCGAGTCTTAGACGTTGAAGCGGAACTCCACGACGTCTCCGTCGGCCATGATGTAGTCCTTGCCTTCCATGCGCACCTTGCCGGCGGCTTTGGCGGCGGCCATGGAGCCGGCAGCGACGAGGTCGTCGAAGGAGACGATCTCGGCCTTGATGAAGCCGCGTTCGAAGTCGGTGTGGATGACGCCGGCGGCCTGGGGTGCGGTGTCGCCCTTGTGGATGGTCCAGGCCCGTGCTTCCTTGGGACCTGCGGTGAGGTAGGTCTGCAGGCCGAGGGTGTGGAAGCCGGTGCGGGCGAGTGCGTGGAGGCCGGGCTCGGACTGTCCGATGGAGTCGAGCATCTCCTGCCGGTCCTCTTCGTCGAGCTCGAGCAATTCCTGTTCGACCTTGGCGTCGAGGAACACGGCGTCCGCGGGGGCGACGGACGCGCGCAGCTCGGCGACCTTCGCCTCGTCCGTGAGCACTGCCTCGTCGGCGTTGAACACGTAGAGGAACGGCTTGGTGGTGAGCAGGCTCAGCTCGCGCAGCAGTGTGAAGTCGAGCTTGTCCTTCGCGCTGAACAATGTCTTGCCTGTGTCCAGCACTTCCTGCGCGGCCAGTGCGGCCTCGTGCAGGGGCTTGAGGTCCTTGTTCTTCTTCGCTTCCTTTTCGAGCCGCGGCAGAGCCTTCTCCAACGTCTGCATGTCGGCGATGACGAGCTCGGTCTCGATCACCTCGATGTCGGACGCCGGGTCGACGCGGCCGTCGACGTGCACCACGTCGTCGTCGTTGAACACGCGTACCACCTGGCAGATGGCGTCGGCTTCACGAATGTTCGCCAGGAACTTGTTGCCGAGACCGGCGCCTTCGGAGGCGCCCTTCACGATGCCGGCGATGTCGACGAACGACACCGTCGCAGGCAGGATCCGCTGGGAAGCGAAGATCTCGGCGAGCTTGTTCAGCCGGGGATCGGGCAGTTCGACCAGGCCGACGTTGGGTTCGATGGTGGCGAACGGGTAGTTCGCGGCCAGCACGTCGTTGTTGGTCAGCGCGTTGAACAAGGTGGACTTGCCGACGTTGGGCAGTCCGACGATTCCGAGGGTAAGGCTCACGGTCGTTGGATTCTACGGCCTCGGCCGCGGTGACCGATCACCAGTTGCGCGGGTCACCGTTCGGGGTGTAACCCGGTGATAGCCCGGAGATGCCACACGGCTGCCTAAACTCCTGGCCGGGACCCGTAACGGGGGGCGTCGGGTTGACGATGTAACAAGGCTAAGCACCACACCGGAAGGACACAGTCAGCACGCGGTCCCGAACGATCACCGCACCGTAACTGAAACCCGTACCCCGGGCCTCTCTGACCTCCACGCCCCACGGGTGTGGCGGTCACCCGCGACCCCCGGTCGTTGCATGGAGGGATCCTCCCCTTGGATTCTTCAACTTCATCCGACCCCCTCACCGACAGGTTCGGTGCCGGCTTCCCGCTGTCGTCGGCGCAGCGCGGGATGTGGCTGGCGCAGCGGCTGACGCCCGAGGTTCCCCTCTGCATCGCGCAGTACGTCGAAGTGCACGGACCCTTGGATGTGGGCTTGCTCGACGAGGCCTCCGTGACCGCTGCGCGCGAGTTCCACTCCCCGTACCTCCGGATTTTCGAGGTGGACGGCGAACCTTTCCAGGTGGTCGACCCGACCCTCGAGTTGTCGACCGAGTACGTCGACCTCCGGGCCGCCGCCGACCCGGTGGCGGCGGCGCACACGTGGATGGAGGACGACTACACGAGACCCCTCGACCCCGAGGCGGACATGCTGGCCGCATCAGCGGTTCTGCACGTCGGGGATCAGCATTACTTGTGGTACAGCAGGATTCACCACATCGCGCTGGACGGATACGGGGCGATGACCATGGTCAATCGCATCGCCGCCCTCTACACGGCTGCCGTGCAGGGGCGCCCCCCGGAACCGAATCCCGCGGCGGATCTGCGCACGCTCTACGCCCTCGACCAGCAGTATCGGTCGTCGTCTCGATTCGAAGCCGACCGCGACTACTGGGCGCAGCGGATCGCCGGGTTCGCGGAGGGGTCGAGCCTGTCCGAGGTGGTCTCGCCGGCGGTCGCGAAGAGCATCCTCCTGACTAGCTCGCTGTCGGATGCCGCGTCAGAGCGCCTGATGCACTCGGACGAGGTGTTCGGAGTTCCCGCAGCCGGCGTGGTCGTGGCTGCCTTCGGCTGCTACCTGGCGAGAATGAGCGGCCGCGAGAAAGTGTTACTCAGCCTGCCCGTCTCCGGTCGAACCACCACCATCCTGCGACGTTCCGGTGGAATGCTCGTCAGCCTCGCCCCACTGCACATCACCGCGCCGCCCGAGGACCGGGTGGGCGAGATGCTGCGCCGGTCCCAGTTGGAGCTCATGGGCGCACTCCGCCATCAGCGCTACACCCTCGAGGACATTCGCCGTGATGCCGGCGACCGATCGTCCGGCCGCCGGCTCACCGGCCCGATGGTCAACGTCATGCTCTTCCATCCGGAAATCACACTGGGCCCGGTGACCGGGGAATTCCACGTCGTCACGTCCGGTCCCGTCGAGGACCTCCTGGTGAACGTCTACCGCAGCGGCACACCCGAGAGGACGTTGGTCGAGTTCCGGGGCAACCCGCACCGGTACACCGCCGAGGACTTGCGTCGGCACCATTCCGCTTTCGTCGCCCTGTTGGACGAGCTACTGGGGGCCCGCCCCGAAGACGCGACGGCGGAGGTTCATCTCGAATCCGCCGCCGAAGGAGCACGCCGACGGCGGAAGGTGGCTGCGCTCGACTATTGGAAGCAGACCCTCGACGGCCTGTCCGCGAACGACATTTTGCCCACCGACCACCCGCGGCCCGCCGATCGCACACCCGTGGCCGACGGACGGGTCGATGTTCGCATCCCGGCCGAACTGCACCAACGGATGCACAGTGTCGGCGGCGACTGCCGATTCGCAGCCTTCTCCGCGATCCATACCGGGCTGGTCGCACTGCTCTCGCGACTGGGGAGCACCGACGACATCGCGGTCGGCACCTCCGGCGGTCCCGGCGGTGGGCCGCTGATCCTGCGCACCCTCGTCGACAGCGCTCAGACGTTCACCGACGTGCTCGGACGGGTCCGCGACACGGAGCTGGGCGCGTACACCCACTCCGACGTTCCCTTCGACGAAATCGCGGAGGCACTGGGCCGACGGGACGAGTCGTCCGGCCGGTACCCATTCCAGATCGGTCTCGAATTCGTGGGTGCGGCAACGGACGCGTCACCGACCGACGGCGCGGATCTGTCGGTCGTCTGCACGGCGCAACCCGACTGCGCAGGCGTCGATATCCAGCTTCTTTTCGCGACGGCCTTGTTCGAACCCGACGCCGTGCGGGAGTTCGGAGACCGCTTGGTGCGCCTGCTCGATGTCGCCACGCTCGACTCCGGTGCGGCCGTCGGCGATGTCGACGTCCTCACTCCCGCCGAACGCGCGAACCTGGTACCCGCTCTGGGACCACCTGCGTTGCCGCCCCGACTGCTGCCCGACATCCTGACTTCGGCCGCGGAGATCGATCCCGACGCCATCGCCGTCTCCGAGCGGGGCACCGACATGTCGTACCGGGAACTCGACGAGGAATCGAATCAGTTGGCGCGCCTGCTGATCGCGCGCGGTGCCGGACCGGACGCCATCGTCGCGCTCGCACTGCCGCGATCTTCCGAGTTCGTGCTCGCGCTCTGGGCCGTCGCGAAGTCCGGTGCAGCGTTCCTCCCGGTGGACCCGAACTACCCGCAGGCACGCATCGAGCACATGCTGACCGATTCGGGCGCAGTGCTGGGCGTGACCGATCATCGGCACCGCCTGCGTTCGCCTGCCGTGTCCTGGCTCGACTTGGACGACACACGAACCGAGACGACGGTCGCCGGGTGCTCACCTACCCGTGTGACCCAGGCGGACCGATTGCGGCCACTGCGGCGTGACCACGCGGCCTACGTGATCTACACGTCCGGTTCCACCGGCATCCCGAAGGGCGTGTCGGTCGGTCACCGGGGCATCGCCGACCTCGTCAGCGCGGAACGCGAAGGTCTGGAAATTTCACCGAAGTCGCGGGTCTCCCATTTCGCCTCGCCCAGTTTCGACGCTTCCATCTTCGAACTGCTCAGCGCATTCGGTGCGGGCGCGCGGGTGGTGATCGTGCCACCTGCCGTCGTCGGCGGCGCCGAACTGACCCGGGTACTCGCCGACGAGCACGTCAGCCACGCAATATTCACGCCGACTACTGCGGCGACACTAGATCCCGCAGCCCTCCCCGAGCTGACCGATCTGGCCCTCGCCGGCGAGGCTAGCCCGCCCGAGTTGGTCACGCGGTGGGCGTCTGACGCCCGGAGGGTCCGCAACGCATACGGCCCCACCGAGGCCACGATCATGTCGACGCTGAGCCCACCGCTCACGCCAGGGCAACGGGTGACCCTGGGCGGGCCGATCCGGGGATTCTCGATACTGGTTCTCGACTCCCGACTCCATCCGGTTCCGCCGGGAGTCGCAGGCGAGGTGTATCTGGGTGGTCCCGGCCTTGCCCGCGGGTATCACCGGCGACCCGGGTTGACTGCAGCACGTTTCGTTGCCGACCCGCACGGTCCACCGGGCGAGCGCCTCTACCGCACGGGCGACGTCGCCGCGTGGCGGAAGTGTGCCGGCCTTCCGGACGGAACACCCACCGGCCTGTCGCTGGAGTATTTGGGCCGCAGCGACTTCCAGGTCAAGATCCGCGGGTTCCGTATCGAACTCGGCGAGATCGATGCCGTCCTGATGCGGCATCCCACGGTGAGCTTCGCTGCGACGGTCGACCGCGCCACCAGCGCAGGCGACCCCACACTCGTCGCGTACGTGCGACCGGCGCAGGGCGCGCAGGTGGACGTCCCCGGATTAGAAACGCTCCTGCGACGCACCCTCCCCCGGTACATGCTTCCGTCGGCCATCGTGCCGCTCGAGGAGGTCCCGCTCACCCCTGGTGGGAAACTCGACCGTGCGGCGTTGCCCGCACCCACCTTCCTGCCCGGCAGCACTCATCGGAAGCCGGCCACACCGACGGAGGCCACCGTCGCCGCCGTCTGGGAGACCGTGCTGGGGGTCAGCGGCATCGGCGCCGACGACGACTACTTCGATCTGGGCGGGAATTCGCTGACGGCGACCCGGGTGGTGGCCCGGGTGAACGCGGCCCTCGGCACCACGATGGGGGTCGCTGAACTGTTCGAGGCGCCGACCGTGGCGACACTGGCTGCGAGACTCGACCGGAAAGAGCATCGCGGGCCCGACCGTCCCGCCCTTGCCCCGGTGGCACGCCCCGCCGTCATTCCGCTGTCCTCCGCTCAACAGCGCATGTGGTTCATCAATCAGTACGACACCACGTCACCCGCCTACAACATTCCGCTGGTCGTCCGCTTGACGGGACGACTCGACGTGCCTGCCCTGGTGGCCGCGATCGGTGACATCGTGGAACGGCACGAATCGCTGCGCACCGTGTTCCCCGCATCACCCGACGGCCCGCACCAGGTCGTCCTGCCGGCCGCCGACGCGGTACCCGTCATTGAACCGACCCTCGTGGAGAACGAAAGCGAACTGGCGCAACGCCTTTCCGAGGTGTGCTCGACGAGGTTCGACGTCGCCACCGCCGTCCCCTTGCGTTGCACCCTCCTTCAGCTCGGCGACAGTGAGTACGTCCTGGCACTGGTTCTGCACCACATCGCGGCGGACGGGGCGTCGACCGCGCCACTGGCTCGGGACGTGACCACGGCGTACGCCGCGCGCACCGCCGGTCACGCCCCGCAGTGGCCACCGCTCGCCGTGCAGTACGTCGACTACACCCTCTGGCAGCGTGCATTGCTGGGAAGTGACACGGACCCGGACAGCCTGCTGTCGCGGCAACTCGACTACTGGACCGAAACACTGAGCGGAAGTCCCGCTCTGCTCGAGTTGCCCACCGACCGCCCGCGCCCGGACACCCGGTCGCTGCGTGGCGGCCGTGTCGAATTCGCGATCGACCCCGAGCTGCACGGCGCCGTGCTCGAGCTTGCGCGAAACTCCACGTCGACGGTGTTCATGGTGTTGCACGCCGCACTGGCAGTTCTGTTGGCCCGGCTCAGTGGATCCGATGACGTCGCCGTCGGCACTCCGGTGGCAGGCCGCGGCGAGGCAGCGCTGGACGACGTCGTCGGCATGTTCGTCAACACCGTGGTGCTGCGTACCCAGACAGACCTGTCGACGGGTTTCGGCGACACCCTTCGGCACGTGCGGGACACCGATCTCGCCGCCTTCGGTCACACCGACATCCCGTTCGAACAGCTGGTGGAGGTGCTGGACCCCCCACGTTCATCGGCATATTCACCGCTCTTCCAGGTATTGCTCGAGTTCGAACACATCTTGCCTTCGGGCCGGGAACTGCACGGTCTCGAGCTGCCCGGACTCCGCCTGGAGCCGGTCGACTACGACGCGGGAATGGCCAAGTTCGATCTGCAGCTCTGGCTCTCCGAACGCCTCGACACCAACGGCTCCCCCCTCGGTATGCAGGCGGGGGTCGTGTATGCCACCGATCTGTTCGACGAGCAGACGGTGCGGAAATTCGCCGAGCGTTTCGTGCGCATACTGGAGGCGGTCACCGAGAATCCGCAGACCCCGATCGGTGACATCGAGATCCTCGATGCAGCCGAGCGGCACGCCGCGCTCACGCCTTGGCGGCAGCCCGTCGCTCTGAGTGAAAGCCACACTCTCGCAGACGTATTACTTCGCACGGCAGCGACGTCCTCGAATCAGGGAGCCGTCACCTACGCGGGTGACACGGTCTCGTATGCCGAGCTGGCTACCCGCGTCACTCGCCTGGCCCGCCTGCTGATCAACCGCACGCATACCCCCGAAACCGTAGTCGCCGTGGCGGTTCCCAGGTCCGTCGACTGGGTGGTCGCCGTGCTCGCGGTGATCGCAGCGGGCGGTGCCTGTCTGCCGGTCGAGGTGACCTGGCCTCGCTCCCGCGTCGAGCATGCCCTGACGTCGGCGGATCCCGCGATGATCATCACTCACCTCGACCTCGCGGCTGAACTCCCCGACACCGGTTCTGCTGTCGTCGTGCTCGACGCTCCCGACACGGTGGTCGAACTCGCTGCCACGTCGGATGCGCCGCTCACGCATGCTGCGACGCCGGACTCGGCCGCCTATGTGCTGTTCACCGCCGGTTCGACGGCGCCGCCGAAGCCGGTCTCTCTCTCGCACCGCACCGTGCTCGCCGCCTTCGCTTCCGCATCCCACTCTTTCGGCTTCGACCGTTCCGATGTGTGGACGACGTTCCCCACCCACACCGTCGATCTCTCCGTGTGGGAGCTGTGGGGTGCGTTGCTGCACGGTGGGCGATTGCTGATCGTCGACGAAGACACCGCCCGATCACCTCGGGAGACCGCAGCATTGATCGCCCACGAACACGTCACTGTCCTGAGCCGGACCCCCACAGCATTCGATCCGATCCTTCGCGCCCTGCCTACGGCGGGAAGCACTCCACTGTCAGCTCCGCGACTCGTCGTCCTCGGCGGCGAGGCCGTCTCCGCCGACCTGGCCGCACGATTGTCCACGCTGCCGGCGTCGACCACCGCGGTGCAGATGTATGCCTCCACCGAGACCGTCACCTGGGTGGCAGCGTCGGAGGTGCGCGCGACCGCACACCAGGAACAGGCCCTCCCGCTGATACCCGCGCCCGGGCGGCCGCTCGTCGTCCTGGACCGTCGGCTGCACATCGTCCCCGCGGGTGTCGTGGGCGAGCTGTATGTGGGTGGTCCCGCCCTCGCACGCGGCTATCACGGCCGGGCACGTGCCACCAGCACCCGTTTCGTGGCGAGTCCGTTCGATGGTCCCGGGGAACGGATGTACCGCACCGGCGATCTGGCGCGAACCGAGCGAGACGGGGGCCTTTACATCGTCGGCCGTTCCGACTTCCGGTCGTCGCTCCGCGGATACCGTATCCCCCTCGACGAGATCGACTCGGCGATGTCCGCGCACCCGTCCATCGACCGGGCGGTGACGGTCGACTACACCACCCGTTCGGGTGACCACGCCCTGGTGTCCTATGTGACACCGGCCGCGAGTGCCGAAGTGGAGCAGGGCCGTCTGACCGAGTTCGCCGCGACTCTTCTTCCCGCGCACTGCATTCCCGCCGAGATAGTCGAACTCGACACTTTTCCCGTCGACGACACCGGTGCGTTCGACCGCACCGCCCTGCCCGTGCCCGAGTCCCTCGGGTACGCCGCCGAGTTCCGCGCGCCCAGGACACCACGGGAGGAAGCGGTCGCATCGGTGTTCGCGCAGGTACTCGGTGTCGAAGGTGTGGGCGTCGACGACAACTTCTTCGAACTCGGCGGCACCTCCCTGATCGCCACGAAGGTGGTGGCCCGCCTCAACTCGGCGCTGGGCACCGGAATCGGTGTGCGCGCCCTGTTCGAGGCGCCGACCGTGCAGGCCCTGGCCGCCGTGCTCGACGCCGAGGACAAGGAGGCGTCCCTTCCACCGCTCCAACCGAGGGATCGCACCCGGCCGGTTCCGGTATCGTTTGCGCAACAACGGATGTGGTTCGTCAATCAATTCGATACCAGCTCCGCGGCCTACAACATACCGATGGTCGTGCGCATCAGCGGACCACTCGATATTGCCGCTCTCAGCGCTGCCCTGGTCGACGTCGTCACTCGACACGAATCGTTGCGGACGGTGTACCCCCTCACCGACGAGGGACCGGTCCAGGTGGTGCAACCCGTCGACGAGGCACAACTCGAACTCACGCCGATACCGATCCTCGACGACAAGCACCTGCGGGAACGGATCGACGACGTCATCGCCACCACCTTCGACGTCACGGTTCGGGCACCGCTGCGCGCCGAGGTATTCCGCGTGGACCCACTCACCCATGTCTTCGCGCTCGTGGTGCATCACATCGCGGCGGATGGGTGGTCCCTGGTTCCGCTGGCGCAAGACATGACCACGGCGTATGCCGCGCGCACGCAGGGTCGCGCCCCCGACTGGAAGCCACTTCCCGTGCAGTACGGGGACTTCGCACTCTGGCAACGAGAGGTCCTGGGGTCCGCCGAAGACCCGACGTCGCCACTGTCCGAGCAGCTCACCTACTGGCGGACCACGTTGGCCGATCTCCCGGAGAGGCTCGAACTGCCGGCCGACCGTCCACGACCCTCGACCGCCACCTACCAGGCGGCCACCGCCCGCTTCACCATGTCGCCGGCGACACACCGTCGGCTGACCGAGATGGCGCGGGAACACGATGCCACTCCCTTCGTCACCGTCCACGCCGCTCTTGCGGTGCTGCTGTCGCGGCTCGGGAACACCGGCGACGTCACGGTAGGGTCGCCGATCGCGGGACGTGGCGAACAGGCACTCGACGATCTCGTCGGCATGTTCGTCGGCACCCTCGTGCTGCGCACGCGAATCGACCCGGCACTGCCGTTCGACAAGGTCCTGGCCCGCGTACGAGAAACGGATGTCGACGCCTTCGCACACGCGGATATCCCCTTCGAGCGTCTGGTCGAGGAACTGAACCCGGCGCGTTCCACGGCTGCACACCCCCTGTTCCAGGTGATGCTCTCCTTCCTGAACCTGGCGGAGGCGAAACCGGAACTGCCTGGACTGCGCGTGTCCACCCTCGACCTCGACTCGCACCTGTCCCAGTTCGACCTGAATGTCGTTCTGCGCGAGCACCTCACCGACGACGGTGCGCCTGGCGGAATCACCGGCGAATTCGTGTATTCCACCGATCTCTTCGACGACGCGACCGTGCGCAGGTTCGTCGACATGTTCCTCCGCGTGATCGACACGGTCTCTTACCTGCCCACCACGGTGGTCGGTGATATTCCCTTGCTCGACAGCACCGAGCTCGAGCGAGCGCTCGACCGGAAGTTCGTCACCAGGCACGACTTACCCGGTGACACGATCCTCGACCTCTTCGATGCCCAGGTCGCCAGGGCACCCGAGGATACCGCTGTCGTGTTCGAGGGGGATGCCCTGACCTACCTCGAGTTCGACGCCTGGACCAATCAGCTCGCGCGCATCCTGATCGGGCGGGGCATCGGACCGGAGTGCGTGGTGGCACTGGCCTTGCCGCGATCGTTCGAACTGCTTGCCGGAATGTTCGCCGTCGTCAAAGCGGGCGCCGCCCTGCTTGCCCTCGACCTCGGACATCCCCCCGAACGCATCGCCTATCTGCTCGACTCCTCCGCGCCCGCATTGGTGCTCACGGTTTCCGGCGTCGATGTTCCGGTCCCTCCCGGCACCGACGTTCTCGCCCTGGACGTCCTCGATCTCGAGGCCGTGGATGCGCGTCCGGTCACGGACGCCGACCGCATCGCTCCCCTGCACCCGGAGAACCTCGCCTACGTGGTCTATACCTCGGGCTCCACCGGAAGACCCAAGGGCGTCGCAGTGTCCCATGCAGCGATCACCAATCAGCTGGCGTGGTCCCAATCCCAGCTGCCGCTCCTTCCCGACGACCGCACCCTCCAGAAAGCACCGATCGCGTTCGATGTCGCTATCTGGGAGTCGTTCTCGGCATTGTGCGCCGGCAGCGCTTTGGTCATTCTCCGGCCCGACGGCCATCTCGATCTCGAGTACCTGACTACGGTGCTGTCGACCGAGAACATCACCGTCGTCGAATTCGTGCCCTCGATGCTCGAGGTGTTCGTCGGCGACCACCGGCGCGCATTCCCCTCGTCGCTCCGCCGGGTGTTCTCGGGAGGTGAGGCTCTGCCTGCCCGCACCGCCGACCGGGTACTGTCCCGAGGCGTCGCGCTCGGGAACATGTACGGTCCGGCAGAGGCGTCGGTGACGGCCACCTATTGCGATGTCACGTCGCTGCCGCTCACACCCGTGATTCCGATCGGCACCCCGGTGTGGAATACCCGGGTGTATCTCCTCGATCACCGGTTGCACCCGGTGCCGCGCGGAGTCGCTGCCGAAATGTACATCAGCGGTGCGCAACTGGCCCGCGGATACCTGGGACGACCGGACCTGACCGCACTTCGGTTCATCCCGGATCCGAACGGTGCCCCGGGGAGCCGGATGTATCGCACCGGTGACCTCGCCCGCCACAACAGTCTCGGACGGATCGAGTATCTGGGACGCAGCGATTTCCAGATTCAGCTGCACGGCTACCGAGTCGAACCGGGAGAGATCGAATCCACACTGCTCCGCCACCCAGGGGTTGCCCAGGCCGTGGTGGCACTCCACCGGGACTCCCACGGCGCCGACCATCTGATCGGTTACGCCGTGCCCGAGCCGGATGCGGAGATCGACGGGAACATCCTGATCGACCATGCCGCCTCTGCCCTGCCGTCGCACATGGTGCCGTCGACGATCCTCATCCTGCCGTCGTTCCCGCTGACACCGAACGGCAAGGTCGATCGCGGGGCACTTCCCGCCCCCGACTTCTCCGTCCGTGCAACGAGTCAGCGGATGCCGAGCTCGGAGGCCGAGCGCGTACTCGCGGCCCTGTTCGCCGAGGTACTCGGCCTCGACGCCGTGGGTGTCGACGATTCGTTCTTCGCGCTCGGCGGCGACAGCATCATGGCCATTCAATTGGTCGCGAGGGCACGAACCGCCGGCCTCACGGTGCAACCGCGGGACGTGTTCGAACACAAGACCGTCAGCCGGCTCGCGCGGGCCGTATCGATCCAGCCGTTCGCCGCACCCACTCTGGAGGAACTGCCCGGTGGCGACACCGGAGAGTTCCCCCCGACTCCTGTCGTTGCCTGGTTGCTCGAGCTCGGCGGCGACTTCAGCCAGTTCTCGCAGGCCGCACTGCTGACCACCCCGGCAGGGGTCGACCACGAGACGCTCACGCGCACCCTCGGGGCCGTCCTCGAGCACCACGCCGCGCTGCGCGCTCGGCTTCGTCTCACCCCGGGCCGCGACCCGATCATGGAGGTACCCGCGGGACCCGCCCCCGGCGGCGGCGATCTTCTCCGACGGGTCGCGGTCGCGAGGGTCACAGGCCCGGAGTTCCATCGCCTGGCGGTCTCCGAACTGGAGGCCGCAGCCGGCCGGCTCGATCCGGCCCGGGGCGTCATGCTGCAGGCCGTGTGGTTCCACGCCTCCCCGGACCACCGCAACGGCGACCTGTCGGCGCAGGAGGGCCGACTACTGCTGGTGATCCATCACCTGGCCGTCGACGGCGTGTCCTGGCGAATCCTGGTACCCGACCTCGCCGCCGCCTGGGAGGACATCACCGCCGGCCGGGACCCCGACCTGCCCGAGAACGGAACCTCGATGCGCCGCTGGGCGCACGCCCTCGTCGACACCGCCCCCGAACGGGCCGGTGAACTCGACCTCTGGCGCCGCATCCTCGACGGACCCGACCCCCTCCTCGGATCCCGGCCACTCGACCCCGCCCTCGACACCCGCGCGACGTCCCGCGACCTCACGGTCGACGTGCCGACCGGCGTCACCGAGGCACTATTAGCCGACGTGCCCAAGGCTTTTCACGCGGGCACCGACGACGCACTGCTCACTGCGCTCGCGCTCGCGATCGCCGTCTGGCGACACCGCAGGGGCCTTCGGGTGAACGAGGTTCTGGTGACCGTCGAGGGGCACGGCCGCGGCAACAGCCTCATCCCCGGCGCGGACCTCTCCCGCACCGTCGGCTGGTTCACCACCATCCACCCCGTCCGACTCGACCTCACCGGCATCGACCTCGACGACGCCCTCCACGGCGGAGACGCCGCCGGAACCGCCATCAAAAACATCAAGGAACAACTACGCACCATCCCCGACCACGGCGCCGGATACGGACAACTGCGCTACCTCGACCCCGACACCGCAGAAGAACTCCGCACCTACCCCGACCCCCAGATCACCTTCAACTACCTCGGAAGGTTCACCACCGCCACAGATGTCGAGGGACGGAACTCGGCGTGGGCGCCGGTCGAGGATGCCGACCTCGGGGGACGTCAGAACGCGGAGATGCCCGCACCTGCGGTGCTGAGCATCGACGCCGCCGCGGTGGGGGCCGCGGGTGCACGAGAGTTGAAGTCCACGTGGACGTATGCGGCCGGAGTCCTGACCGCTGCGGAGGTGCGCGAACTCGCCGACCTCTTCACCACCGCACTCACCGCCCTCACCACCCACACCCACCAACCCCACACCGGCGGACACACCCCCACCGACTTCGACCTCGTCCACCTCGACCAACACACCATCGACACCCTCGAACACCACTACCCCACCCTCACCGACATCTGGCCCCTCTCCCCCTTACAAGCCGGCCTCCTCTTCCACTCCGAATACACCGACCACACCCTCGACACCTACACCGTCCAACTCACCCTCGACCTCCACGGCCCCCTCGACACCACCCGACTCCACCACGCCGCCGAAACCCTCCTCCACCGCCACCCCAACCTCCGCGCCGCCTTCACCCACACACCCGACGGCCACCCCATCCAAATCATCACCCACCACACCCCCCTCCCCTGGACCCAACACGACCTCACCCACCAACCACCCCACCAACACCCCACCACCGTCGAAGACATCCTCACCACCGACCGCCACACCCGCTTCGACATGAACACCCCACCCCTACTCCGCTACACCCTCATCACCCGCACCCCACACCACCACCACCTCGTCATCACCAACCACCACATCCTCCTCGACGGCTGGTCCACCCCCCTCCTCCTCCACGAACTCCTCCACCTCTACACCCACCACAACGACACAACCGGACTTCCACCGGTGACCCCCTACCGGGATTACCTCGCCTGGTTGGCTCAGCGCGACTACGCCGAGTCGGTCGAGGCGTGGCGCCGGGCGCTCGAGGGAGTCGAGGAACCGACACTTCTGGTGCCCCAGGGCCATCTCCCCTTGGAGCGGGGGGCGCCTGCCGACCACGTCGTGACACTCGCCGCCGAACACACCGACGCCCTGCGGGCGCTGGCGCGCGAGCGGAACCTCACCCTCAACACCATGGTCCAGACCGCCTGGGGCATCGTCCTGGCCACCCTCACCCACCGCGACGACGTCGTCTTCGGCACCACCGTCTCCGGACGCCCACCCCACATCCCCGGCATCGAAACCATGATCGGACTCTTCATCAACACCATCCCCGTCCGCATCACCCTCGACCCCCACCACACCCTCACCCAACTCCTCGACCACACCCACCACACCCACACCCAACTCCTCGACCACCACCACCTCGGCCTCCCCGACATCCACCGCGCCACCGGACCCGCCACCACCTTCGACACCCTCACCGTCTTCGAGTCCTACCCCCTCGACACCGCCGCTCTCGACCCCCACGACAGCGAACTCGACATCACAGGTGTCCATACGATGGACACCACTCACTACCCTCTGGCGATCGCCGCCACCGCCGACACCCGCCTGCACCTGCGTGCCACCTACGACAGCGCCGCTTTCGACACCGCAGCGGTCGACACCCTGCTCGAGCGGGTGATCACCGTTCTCGTCACCATGGCCGACACACCGGCTCTTCCGCTGTCCCGCCTGAGCGTCCTCACCCCCGAAGAGTCGGCAACGCTGGTGCCCGCCCGCGGTGAGGCGGCCGAGCGGCCCCGCACCCTCGCCCACCTCATCACGGAAGCCGCTGCCCGGCATGGCAATTCGACCGCGGTGGTCGTCGGGGACGTCCAGGTGACCTATAACGAACTCGACGAACGCTCCACCCAGCTCGCCCGCTTGCTCGTCGGCCGGGGGGCCGGTCCCGAAACCGTTGTCGCGGTGGCGGTGCCGCGGTCGATAGAGTCTGTGGTCGCCGTGTGGTCGGTAGTGAAGACCGGCGCCGCGTTCCTTCCCGTGGACCCCACCTACCCCCGCGCCCGCATCGACCACATGGTGTCCGACTCCGGTGTCACACTCGGCCTGACCGTCTCCGAGCATCTCGAAGCACTGCCCGGCACCGTCGCATGGACAAGTGTCGACGACGTACGCACGGACGGCGGCGCGCCTGCCACCGGTTCCGGCGTCGACCTGTCAGCTCCAAGCGTCGACACCCCGGCCTACGTCATCTACACCTCCGGGTCGACCGGCATCCCGAAAGGTGTCGTGCTCAGCCACCGTGGGATCTACGCGCTGGCAGACGAATTGCGCGAGCGCGCCGACGTGACGTCGCGATCGCGCGTCATGCATTTCTCGTCCCCGAGCTTCGACGCATCGATCCTCGAGTACCTGCTGACCTGGTCGGCGGGGGCCACCATGGTTCTGGTCCCACCCACCGTGTACGGCGGCGAGGAGCTGAAGCGGCGGATGCTCGACGGCGGCGTGACCCATGCCTTCCTCACTCCCACCGCACTGGCCTCGCTCGATCCGGCCGGATTCGACGGGCTCGAATGCATCCTGACCGGTGGCGAGGAATGCCCGACGGAGCTGGTCGCTCGCTGGGCGCCGAAACACCGCATGCTCAATGCGTACGGCCCGACCGAGGCGACGGTGGCCACCAACCTCACCCACGGCCTGGTCCCGGGGGAGACGGTCCCGATCGGCGGCCCTGTTCGCGGCGTCACCGAACTCGTGCTCGACACCCGGCTGCAACCGGTCCCGGTGGGCGCGCCCGGCGAGCTCTATGTCGCCGGCGGCGGGCTGGCGCGTGGCTACTACGGGCGCCGCGGCCTCACCGCTACCCGGTTCGTGGCACACCCTTACGGCGGCCCGGGTGAGCGGCTGTACCGCACCGGTGACATCGTCCGGTGGCGCGACCACGGTCATACGCTGGAGTATCTGGGCCGCAGCGATTTCCAGGTGAAGGTCCGCGGTTTCCGCATCGAACTCGGTGAGATCGATGCGGTGCTGACCCGCCATCCCGCCGTCGACTTCGCAGCCACGCTCGCTGACCAGACGGCTTCGGGTGACACAGCCCTCACCGCCTACGTACTGCCCGCCGCCGATCAGGATTTCGAGGCACGGAGCCTCGTCGCGTTCCTTGCTCAGCGACTGCCCTCGCACATGGTTCCCGCAGCGATAGTGCCGATTGCCGAGATACCGCGCACCCCGACCGGCAAGCTCGACCGCGACGCACTGCGGGCCTTGCGCGGTACTTCCGGGCGGGATGGGCGTGACGGTACCGGGCGGACAGCCCCCACCACTCCGCTCGAAGACACGCTCACCCGGCTGCTCGCTGCGGTACTCGAGATGCCCAGCCTCGGGGTCGACGACAGCTTCTTCGAGTACGGCGGTAACTCCCTCAGCGCCACCCGGGCGGTGGCCCGCATCAACACTGTGCTGCACACCGACATCGGCGTCCGCGCACTGTTCGATGCCCCCACCCCTCGCGCGCTCGCCCGGGTGGTGGCCTCGGCGGAGAGCGGCACCACCGCCCGGCCTGCCCTGACTGCGGGTCCCCGGCCGCGGTGGATCCCCCTCTCCCCCGCCCAGAAACGCATGTGGTTCCTCAACCAATACGACACCACCTCACCCGCCTACAACATCCCCCTCACCCTCCACCTCACCGGACACCTCGACACCACCGCACTCGAACACGCCCTCACCGACCTCACCACCCGCCACGAAACCCTCCGCACCACCTACCCCCTCCACCACGGCCAACCCACCCAACACATCCACCCACCCACACCCCACCACCTCCCCACCACAACCACCACCGAAACCCAACTCCCCCACCACATCACCAAAGACACCACCACCGGATTCGACGTCACCACCGACACCCCACTACGCACCCACCTCTACCAACTCACCCCCCACCACCACATCCTCACCCTCGTCCTGCACCACATCAGCGCCGACGGCCACTCCCTCACCCCACTCCTGCGCGACCTCGTCACCGCCTACACCGCCCACACCCACCACCACACCCCCCACCTGGCCCCCCTCACCATCCACTACGCCGACTACACCCTCTGGCAACACCAACTCCTCGGCACCACCGACGACCCCCACAGCCTCATCACCACCCAACTCCACTACTGGAAAAACACCCTCCACGCACTCCCCGACCTCCTCCCCCTCCCCACCGACCACCCACGACCACCACAACGCACCCTCCGCGGCGAATCCGTGTACTTCGACATCGATCCGCAGGTCCATCGCCGACTGTCCGCCCTGTCCGGGGATCACGAGGCGACGATGTTCATGGCCTTCCACGCGGCGTTCACCGTGCTGCTCGCCCGGCTCGCCGACAGTTCCGACATCGTTGTCGGTGTACCCGTCGCCGGGCGCGGTGAGCCCGCCCTCGACGACCTCGTCGGGATGTTCGTCGGAACGCTCGTGCTGCGTACTCCGGTGACGGCCGCCGCATCGTTCGCCGAACTCCTCGACACCACCCGAGACGCCGACCTCGGCGCCTTCACTCACGCCGACCTGCCGTTCGAGGTGCTCGTCGAGGAACTGGACCCCGGCCGCTCCACCGCGCATTCGCCGTTGTTCCAGGTTCTCATCGAGTTCGGCCGGGCCGAGTCGATCTCTCTCGAGTTGCCGGACCTGACGGTCGAAGCCGTAGACACTGATTTCGGTGCCGCGAAGTTCGACCTGCAACTCACTCTGCGTGAACATCTCGCCGAAGATTCCTCACCCGGCGGCGTATCCGCCGCCTTCACCTACGCCGGGGATCTTTTCGAGCGCGACACGGTCGAGGGCTTCGCGAAGCGCTTCGTCCGGATACTCGAGGCGGTTTCGACAGACCCCACCCTCCCGGTCGGGGACATCGAGATCATTGACGACACTGAACGCGACACCATCGCACATCAGTGGAACGAGCCCGGCACCGACTCGGGCGCTGACACCCTCGCCCACCGCTTCACCCGAGTCGCTGCGCAGTTCCCCGCTTCCGGCGCTCTCACGGTGGACGGCTCGACGACGACGTATTCGGCGCTGGCGGCCCGCGTCAACAGCTTGGCACGGTATCTGATCTCGATCGGCGCGGGTCCGGAATCCTCGGTAGCCGTCGCGCTCCCACGCTCGTTCGACTCCGTCGTCGCATGGCTCGCGGTCACGGTGTCCGGAGCCGCGCACCTACCCCTCGACGTCACCTATCCGGCGGAGCGCATCGCGTTCGTGCTCGGCGATGCGCGCCCCCTGTGCGTCGTGACGTCCACCGAGATCGACGGGTCACTGCCGGACACCGGCATTCCGCACGTCGTAATCGACTCGGAAGCGGTGATCACGGTAGCGAGCGGCTTCTCACCGGATCCTGTGACAGAGACGGACCGACGGAACGCACTGACCCCGGATTGTGCTGCGTACGTGATCTATACGTCCGGGTCTACCGGCCGTCCCAAAGGCGTTGCGGTGTCGCACCGCAACGTTCTGACGTTGTTTGCCAACACCCTCGACCGGTTCGGAATCGACGACTCCGACGTGTGGACGCTGTTCCATTCGTTCTCGTTCGACTTTTCCGTGTGGGAACTCTGGGGCGCTCTGCTGAGGGGCGGCAGAGCCGTGCTGGTCGATTACTACACAGCGCGGTCCCCGGAAGCGTTCCTCGCACTGCTCCGCCGTGAACACGTCACGGTCCTCAGCCAGACCCCCACCGCGTTCTACCAGCTCGTCGAGGCGGATGCCAGTGCGCCCGACACCGCTGCGCAACAGGGTGATACGGCGCTGCGCTACGTGATCTTCGGCGGCGAGGCCCTCGATCTCCGTCAACTCGACCGCTGGTACGCCCGTCACGACGACGATGCCCCCACCTTGGTGAACATGTACGGCATCACGGAGACGACCGTCCACGTGAGCGCGCTGGCACTCGACCACACAATGGCGGCAACGGCACGGGCGTCGGTCATCGGCCGGGCCATATCCGGGCTGCGCGTCGCCGTCCTCGATCGCCGACTGCACCCTGTTCCGGTCGGAGTGCTCGGTGAAATGTATGTCTCGGGCAGTCAGCTCGCGCGAGGATATCTGAATCGGCCCGAGCTGACCGTCACCCGCTTCGTGGCGGATCCTGCCGGTCACGGCACCCGCATGTACCGCACCGGTGACCTCGCCCGGTGGAATCGAGACGGGCAGCTGGAGTACCAGGGCCGCAGCGACTTCCAGGTTCAGCTGCACGGTTACCGCATCGAACCCGGAGAGATCGAGATCACGCTGCGACGGCACCCCGCAGTAGTGCACGCGGTGGTGCAGGTCCACACGGACGACAACGGGGTGGACCGGCTCATCGGTTACGTCGTACCCGGGGTCCCCGATGAGGAACTCGACGTCGAATCGGTGCTGGAATCGGCCCGTGCCGAGTTGGCTCCGCACATGGTGCCCGCGACTCTCGTCGTCCTCGACCGGTTGCCGCTCACCGCGAACGGTAAACTCGACAGGAAAGCGCTACCGGCGCCGGACTTCACCGAGCGCGTCACGTCGAGCCGGGCTCCGTCGCTTCCCACCGAGCGAGTACTCGCCGGACTGTTCGCACAGGTCCTCGGGCTGGACACCGTCGGCATCGACGACTCGTTCTTCGCGCTCGGCGGCGACAGCATCATGGCCATCCAGCTGGTGGCCCGCGCCAAGGCGGCAGGGATGTTCTTCAGTCCGCGCGACGTGTTCGAACGCAAGTCGGTGGCTGCGCTCGCCGAGGTCACCACCATCGCTCAGCCGACGGGTCTCGCGGAGCTTCCCGGCGGGGGCGTCGGCGCGCTCCCGTTGACGCCCATCGCGCACTGGCTGCTGGGGCGTGGCGGCGACATCAGCCGGTTCTCTCAAGCCGCAGTCCTGACAGCGCCGCCGGGCCTGTCCCTCGATACGCTCGCTCGAACAGTGCAGGCGGTACTGGACCACCACGACATGCTGCGCGCCCGGCTGTGGCGATCGGCCACCGGACCGGCCATGGAGGTGCTCCCCGTCGGAGCGATCCAGGCCTCGAACCTGCTGTCGCGCATCGACACTCCGTCGGTCCGCGGCCCCGAGTTCGGGGCGATGATCAGTGACCAGCTGACCCTCGCCGAGGACCGGCTCGATCCGGCCCGGGGCGTCATGCTGCAGGCCGTCTGGTTCGACGCCTCCCCGGACCACCGCAACGGCGACCTCTCAGCACAGGAGGGCCGACTCCTGCTGGTGATCCATCACCTGGCCGTCGACGGCGTGTCCTGGCGTATCCTGGTACCCGATCTCGCCGCCGCCTGGGAAGACATCTCCGCCGGCCGGGACCCCGACCTGCCCGAGAACGGGACCTCGATGCGCCGCTGGGCGCACGCCCTCGTCGACACCGCACCCGAACGGGCAGGTGAACTCGACCTCTGGCGCCGCATCCTCGACGGACCCGACCCCCTCCTCGGATCCCGGCCACTCGACCCCGTCCACGACACCGAGCTGACCACCGACAAGGTAACGACCGAGATCCCGCCGGACGTCACCGAAACGCTTCTGCGCGAACTCCCCCGCGCCTTCCACGCCGGTGTCGACAACGGCTTGTTCACCGCCCTGGCGCTGGCCGTCGCGCGGTGGCGGCGTCGTCACGCTCACCCGTTCGACGAGGTTCTGGTCGGGGTCGAGGGGCACGGCCGGGAAAATAGTCTCATCCCCGGCGCGGACCTCTCCCGCACCGTCGGCTGGTTCACCACCATCCACCCCGTCCGACTCGACCTCACCGGCATCGACCTCGACGACGCCCTCCACGGCGGAGATGCCGCCGGCACCGCCATCAAAACCATCAAGGAACAACTACGCACCATCCCCGACCACGGCGCCGGATACGGTCAACTGCGCTACCTCGACCCCGACACCGCCGAAGAACTCCGCACCTACCCCGACCCCCAGATCACCTTCAACTACCTCGGAAGGTTCAGCGGGAGCCTTCCGGATCGCTCCGGTGGCGGTGGATGGTTGCCGGTGTCGGGCACCGGACTACATCGCCGGTTCCGTGCGGACATCGGTGCTGCAGCAACTCTCGACGTCAACGCCATGGTCATCGAGACGGACGACGGACCGGTCCTGGAAGTGGGATGGCTCTATCCGACAGGAGTTCTCACCGCCGCGGAGGTGCGCGAACTCGCCGACCTCTTCACCACCGCACTCACCGCCCTCACCACCCACACCCACCAACCCCACACCGGCGGACACACCCCCACCGACTTCGACCTCGTCCACCTCGACCAACACACCATCGACACCCTCGAACACCACTACCCCACCCTCACCGACATCTGGCCCCTCTCCCCCTTACAAGCCGGCCTCCTCTTCCACTCCGAATACACCGACCACACCCTCGACACCTACACCGTCCAACTCACCCTCGACCTCCACGGCCCCCTCGACACCACCCGACTCCACCACGCCGCCGAAACCCTCCTCCACCGCCACCCCAACCTCCGCGCCGCCTTCACCCACACACCCGACGGCCACCCCATCCAAATCATCACCCACCACACCCCCCTCCCCTGGACCCAACACGACCTCACCCACCAACCACCCCACCAACACCCCACCACCGTCGAAGACATCCTCACCACCGACCGCCACACCCGCTTCGACATGAACACCCCACCCCTACTCCGCTACACCCTCATCACCCGCACCCCACACCACCACCACCTCGTCATCACCAACCACCACATCCTCCTCGACGGCTGGTCCACCCCCCTCCTCCTCCACGAACTCCTCCACCTCTACACCCACCACAACGACACCACCGGGCTCCCGCACCCGCGGTCGTATCGCGACTACCTGGCGTGGCTCGGGCGGCAACCGATCGAGGACAGCGTCGCCGCGTGGAAGGAAGCACTCGACGGTGTGGAGGAGCCGACTCTTCTCATCGCGGACTCGGACCGGGCAACGGTGGCGAACTTCCCGGAGGAGCTGAGCCTGTCGATCGATCAGGAAGGGACGCAAGCATTACGAACGCTGGCGCGCGAGCGGAACCTCACCCTCAACACCATGGTCCAAACCGCCTGGGGCATCGTCCTGGCCACCCTCACCCACCGCGACGACGTCGTCTTCGGCACCACCGTCTCCGGACGCCCACCCCACATCCCCGGCATCGAAACCATGATCGGACTCTTCATCAACACCATCCCCGTCCGCATCACCCTCGACCCCCACCACACCCTCACCCAACTCCTCGACCACACCCACCACACCCACACCCAACTCCTCGACCACCACCACCTCGGCCTCCCCGACATCCACCGCGCCACCGGACCCGCCACCACCTTCGACACCCTCACCGTCTTCGAGTCCTATCCCCTCGACACGACGCTCGACGCCCAGAAGTCCGACCTCGAGATCACGGCCACCCGCGGGTCCGACGCCACCCACTACCCCCTGGCCATCGCGGCGTCCGCGGACGACCGGCTCCACCTGAAGTTCGAGTACCTGCCCGACCTGCTCGAGCAGGAGGAGGTGGAATCCATTGCTGCCCGAGTCCGCAAGGTTCTCACCGTCATGGCGACCGAACCCGATACGACGCTGGCCGCGCTGAACGTGCTCGACGACGCGGAACTGCGGGACCTCGTGCCCGCCCGGGGAGCACCGGCCGTCGAGTACCGCACCCTCGCGCAGATCTTCAGCGCCGCCGCCGCAGGAAATCCCGAGGCGCCTGCGCTGTCGTTCGAGGGGCGCACGGTGACGTACCGCGAGCTGGACGAGACGTCGAACCGGATGGCGCGCTTGCTGATCGACTTCGGTGCCACACCGGAATCGTTCGTGGCGTTCGCCCTCTCTCGGTCGATCGACTCGGTCCTTGCCGTCTGGGCAATCAGCAAGACGGGTGCGGCGTTCCTGCCTGTGGACCCGGGGTACCCGCGCACCCGCATCGAACAGATGCTGACCGACTCCGGCACCCTGCTGGGTCTCAGCTGTTCCGAGCACCGCGACCAGCTGCCGGACACCACGTCCTGGCTGTTCGTCGACCGACCCGACTTCCGCACCCGGACGGAAAGCTACTCGGCCGCTCCGGTCGACGACCGGGATCGCCGACGGCCGTCGCGGATCGACCACCCGGCCTACCTGATCTACACCTCCGGGTCGACGGGCGTGCCCAAGGGTGTGGTGGTCACGCACCGCGGTCTCGGTCCGTTCGCCGCAGCGCAAGCCGAGCTGCTCACACCGCACACCGATTCCCGCGTGCTGCATTTCTCGTCGCCCACCTTCGACGGTTCGCTGTTCGACTACCTCCTCGCGTTCGGTTCTGCCGCAACGATGGTGATCACGCCACCCGGAGTGTTCGGTGGCATCGAACTGACCCGGCTGATCGAAGCCGAGCGGATCACACACGCGTTCGTGCCTACCGCCGCACTCGCCACAACCGACCCCGCGGACCTCGACACCTTCCGCGACGTGGTGGTGGGTGGCGAGGCGTGCCCACCCGGTCTAGTCGACAGATGGGCACCGGGGAGGAGGCTTCGGAACGGGTACGGGCCCACCGAAACGACTGTGATGTGCAATATCGGTGATCCGATGAGCGACGGAGCCGACATCACCATCGGAAAGCCGGTCCGCGGCGTCGCCGAGCTCGTACTCGATGCGCGTCTGCAGCCGGTGCCGGCGGGAGTACCCGGCGAGCTGTATGTCGCGGGTCCCGGATGCGCCCGGGGATACCACCGGCGGCCGGGGCTGACAGCACAGCGATTCGTGGCTGATCCGTTCGGCGGCGGTGAGCGCTTGTACCGCACGGGCGACATCGTCCGATGGCGACGTGAGGACCACTCACTCGAATACCTGGGCCGCAGCGACTTCCAGGTGAAGGTCCGCGGTTTCCGGATCGAGCTGGGCGAAATCGATGCCGCGCTGACCCGCCACCCCGCTGTCGCGTACGCGGCCACGATCGGAACGACGGGACCCTCCGGCGATACCGTGCTCGTCTCCTACGTCTTGCCTGCCGAAGGCATGGAGGCCGTTCCTGCGGAACTCACTGCATACCTCGCCGAGTCGCTTCCGGCCTACATGGTTCCGGCGGCCATCGTGACGATCGAGGAAATTCCGTTGACGCGGGTGGGCAAGCTCGATCGCGCCGCGCTACCCGAGCCCCAATTCGACCGCGGCGCGGATACCGCGCGCCACACCGCGACTCCGATCGAGGAGACGGTCGCCGACGCCTTCGCTGCCGCACTCGGACTCGACCACGTGGGCATCGACGACAATTTCTTCGAAGCGGGCGGCAATTCGCTGACTGCCACCCGGGCGGTAGCGCGCATCAACAGTGCTCTGCACACCGATATCGGCGTGCGCACGCTGTTCGAGGACCTGACCCCGCGCACCGTGTCGAGCCACCTCGTTCATCGAACGAACAACGTTCCGCATCCGTTGGTCGCGGGTCCGCGGCCGCGGTGGATCCCCCTCTCCCCCGCCCAGAAACGCATGTGGTTCCTCAACCAATACGACACCACCTCACCCGCCTACAACATCCCCCTCACCCTCCACCTCACCGGACACCTCGACACCACCGCACTCGAACACGCCCTCACCGACCTCACCACCCGCCACGAAACCCTCCGCACCACCTACCCCCTCCACCACGGCCAACCCACCCAACACATCCACCCACCCACACCCCACCACCTCCCCACCACAACCACCACCGAAACCCAACTCCCCCACCACATCACCAAAGACACCACCACCGGATTCGACGTCACCACCGACACCCCACTACGCACCCACCTCTACCAACTCACCCCCCACCACCACATCCTCACCCTCGTCCTGCACCACATCAGCGCCGACGGCCACTCCCTCACCCCACTCCTGCGCGACCTCGTCACCGCCTACACCGCCCACACCCACCACCACACCCACCACCACACCCCCCACCTCACCCCCCTCACCATCCACTACGCCGACTACACCCTCTGGCAACACCAACTCCTCGGCACCACCGACGACCCCCACAGCCTCATCACCACCCAACTCCACTACTGGAAAAACACCCTCCACGCCCTCCCCGACCTCCTCCCCCTCCCCACCGACCACCCACGACCACCACAACGCACCCTCCGCGGGGATCGCCTCGGGTTCCGCATCGATCCCGAACTGCATCGTCAACTGCGTTCGACGGCGCGCGCGAGCAATTCGACGCTCTTCATGACGTTGCACGCCGCGTTCGCCGCCCTGCTTGCCCGATCGACCGGCACCGAGGACATCGTCATCGGTACACCTATCGCGGGCCGCACCGAACCCGCCCTCGACGACCTCGTCGGGATGTTCGTCAATACGCTGGTGCTGCGTACTCGGGTGACGGCAGCCGCATCGTTCGCCGAACTCCTCGCCGACACCCGGGAAGTCGACCTCGGCGCCTTCATCCACGCCGATCTGCCGTTCGAGCAACTGGTCGAGGCCCTGGCTCCCGTCCGCTCCACCGCGCATTCCCCGCTGTTCCAGGTGTCCCTCGAATTCGACAGCAGCGCACCGTACGACCTCGAGATTCCCGGTGTCACTGTCCATCCCGCAGAGGGCACACCGGCGACGGCCAAGGTGGATCTCGAGTTGGTGGTCACCGAGGAACTCGACACCGCGGGAGAGCCGGCGGGAATCACCGCCGGATTCACCTACGCCACGGACCTGTTCGAGCCGGCGACGATCCGGAACCTCGCGGACCGGTTCCTCCGTGTCCTCGAACAGATCGTCGCCGAACCTACGGTCGTGGTCGGCGACATCCGACTCGGTGACGAGCAAGCACCCACCGCAGGACCGCGCGGGTGCACTCCTCAACTGTGGCCCGAGATCCTCTCCTCCGCCGCGCGGGCACGTGGCGACGACGTGGCCGTGTCCTGCGCAGGCCGCCACCTCACCTACCGGGAACTCGACGAACAGTCGAACAGACTGGCGCGGTGGTTGGTGCATCGCGGAGCCGGGCCGGAAAGCTCTGTGATATCAGCCCTTCCGCGCTCGATCGAATCCGTGGTCGCTCTGTGGTCGGTGGCGAAGTCCGGGGCCGCCCTGGTGCCCGTCGACCCCACCTATCCCCCTGCGCGCATCTCCCACATGCTCGACGACTGCGGGGCGCGGCTCGGCATCACCGTCTCGGAGTTCCGGGCAAAGCTCCCCGATGAACTGTCGTGGCTGGTTCTCGACGAACCCCGTTTCGACGACCGTCTACGAGGATTCCCGGCTGCCGCCGTGACCGACGCCGACCGCGCGGCGACGCTCCGCCTCGACCACCCCGCGTATCTCATCTACACCTCTGGATCGACGGGGACCCCGAAGGGCGTCGTGCTCACCCACCGCGGTCTGACCGATCTCGCCGAACAGGAACGGACGCGGCTGAAGGTGACCGCCGAAGCTCGGGTGTCGCACCTGGCGTCCCCGAGCTTCGATGCGTCGATCTTCGAGATGATGATGGCGTTCTGCGCCGGTGCCCGCGTCATCATCGCGCCCCCGATGACCTACGGCGGGCCCGCGCTGGCCGAGTTCTTCGTTCGGGAAGGGGTCACCCACGCCTTCATCACACCCACCGCGCTGGCCACCCTCGAACCCGGCGGACTCGGCACGGTGGGGGTCCTCACCGTCGCGGGCGAGTCGTGCCCCTCGGCCCTCGTCTCCCGCTGGGCCGCCGGCCGTCGGATGGTCAACGCGTACGGTCCCACCGAAACGACCATCATGTCGCACATGAGTGAGCCGTTGACTCCGGGCGACCCGGTCACCATCGGCCTGCCGACCCGCGGATTTGTTGCCGCCGTGCTGGACGACCGACTCCACCCCGTCCCGGCGGGCACACCCGGCGAACTGTACCTCGCCGGTCCAGGACTCGCCCGTGGATACAACGCCCGGCCCGCGACAACGGCGCACCACTTCGTGGCCTGTCCCTTCACGGAAACCGGTGGCCGGATGTACCGCACCGGCGACCTGGTGCGTGCACACTCCGACGGCACGCTGGAGCATCTGGGACGCACCGACTTCCAGATCAAGGTCCGAGGCTTCCGGATCGAACCGGGCGAGATCGACACCGCGCTCACCACTCACCCCGACGTCTCCTTCGCTGCAACTGTCAGCAGACCGGGTCCGGGCGGCACCCCCGTCATCGTCACCTACATACAGTCCGATACCGGATCGGCCGATCCGGAGGCACTGACCGCATACCTGTCCACACTGCTGCCCGCGCACATGATTCCCGCCGCCATCGTTTCGCTCGACCACATCCCACTCACACCCGCCGGGAAACTGGACCGAAGCGCCCTGCCGGAGCCGGCGTTCCGTCCGGAATCCACCCCGTCCCGCAGTCCTCGAACCGCCACCGAACGCGTCGTTCTCGACGCTTTCGTGGATGCACTCGCACCGGACAGCGGTGACACCGACGCCGGACGGATCGGTGTGGATGACAACTTCTTTGCTCTGGGCGGCACCTCGTTGACCGCGATCGGCGTGGTCACCTCCTTGGAGAAGCGCCTAGGACGCACGGTGCCTCTGCAGGCGCTGTTCCTCGATCCGACGACGGCAGGGCTGGCCACGCGGCTCGATGCAGAATCGGAGGCTATCGGCGAGGCCGTCACCGTCGACGCGGCACTGCGTGTGCTCGTTCCGCTTCGACCGAGCGGAGCTCTCCCACCCCTGTTCTGTGTGCATGCCGGGATCGGACTGGCCTGGGCATACACCTCTCTCGTGCGCCACCTCTCGCCGGACCGTCCCGTATACGGGTTGCAATTGCCCGCCATCAGCGGCGGCTCCGAATACGAGTCGATCGACGAATTGGCCCGGCGGTACATCGACGAGATCAAGGCAGTTCAACCGGACGGCC
This sequence comes from Rhodococcus sp. MSC1_016, assembly GCF_023667485.2. Taxonomy (NCBI): domain Bacteria; kingdom Bacillati; phylum Actinomycetota; class Actinomycetes; order Mycobacteriales; family Nocardiaceae; genus Rhodococcus; species Rhodococcus sp. MSC1_016. The sequence goes on along the minus strand of NZ_JAMOZI020000001.1, from coordinate 797,430 downwards.
CCTACCATCTCCTCGGCTGGTCGCTCGGTGGGACAATCGCTCACACCATGGCCACCGCACTGCACACCGGCGGTGACCGAGTTGGGGCGCTGGTTCTGCTGGACAGCTATCCGGGCAATCCGGACGAGGAACACGCCGCGGCACTGCCGATCCCGGAGTTGCTCGCGGGACTCGGCGTCGACGCCGGCACACAATCACAGGAAGAGGAACTGACGTACGACGAGGCCGCACTCCTGATACAGCGCGCATACGGATCGTCGGTGGCCGGGCTCACCGCCGAGCATCTTCGGCGAATCAACGAGGGATATGCCAACTCCACCCGCATCCTGGGCCGGTTCACGCCCGCATCATTCTCCGGGGATCTGCTGTTCTTCACCGCGAGCGGCACCACACAGAACGGCGGTGCCGTACGCGCCGTCGACGCCTGGCGAACCGCGGTTGACGGCACCATCCACGAGCATGCGGTCGCGTGTAGCCACAACGACATGATGCAGCCGGAACCTGCCCGAGAGATCGGGGCCGTCGTCGAACGCTATTTGTCCACCGAATCCACCGGGTCCGCCGAAGGATAGAGTCTGTCCAGCGTCTGGCAGATTCCCCGGATACTCGGCCGGAGATACAGTTCACGCATCGGCAGTACCGGTAGGCCGAGTCTGCGCATCATGCTGTCGGCCTTGATGGCGCACAACGAGTTTCCGCCGAGCTCGAACAGGTTGTCGTCGGCGCCGACGGGAACCCCGAGGACGGACTCCCAGATGTCGGTGAGAGTGGTAGCCAGATCGTTCGTCGATGTCACCTCCGGTGCCCGAATGGGTGGCGGCGGGAAAAGCCTATCGGGCACCGGAAGTCGGGCAGTGTCCAATTTTCCGTTGATCGTGAGAGGAAGCGCGTCGACGATGGTGATGGTGCGCGGCAGCATGTACTCGGGCAGGAACGTGGCAGCGCGTTGACGTATCGACGCCGGTGTCCCGCCGCGCGAGACCACGTACGCATCGATGCCCGGTCCTGCCGGATCGTCGTCGGCGTCCGTGGCCACCACTGCCGCAGCCGTGACCTGAGGGTCGTCGAGCAGCACACCCCGCACCTCACCGAGTTCCACCCGAAATCCACGAATCTGCACCTGAGTATCCAGCCGGCCCAGGTGCTCGAGAGTGCCGTCGCCGTGAAGGCGTCCCCGGTCGCCCGTGCGGTAGAGCTTTTCGCCGTTTCGCCAGCACACGAACCGTTGCTCGGTCAGTTCGGGCCGGTTGAGGTATCCGAGCGCGACGCCCGCTCCCCCGACATAGATTTCACCGGTCACACCTGTGGGCACGGGACGGCCACGATTGTCGAGCACTCGCACGGACCACCCCTGCAACGGCCTGCCCACCACCTTCGAATTCGACAACGCGTCCCGCCGCGTCACGGTGTGGGCGGTGACGTGCACGGTCGTCTCGGTGGTCCCGTACATGTTGACCAATCGGCATGTCGACTCCGGGTAGCGGTCCATCCACGACACGAGCATGCGCGTGTCGAGCGACTCCCCACCGAAGACGACCAACCGGAGGTGGTCCAAGCTCGGCAGTTCACGGTCGGCCACCATGAGTTGCCCGAAGGCGGATGGTGTTTGGCTCAGCACGCTCACGCCTTCCTCCTGGAGGAGGGTGTGGAATTCGACGGGTGAGCGGGATATCCAGTACGGCACGATGACCAACCGGGCGCCTGTGAGTAACGCACCCCAGATCTCCCATACCGAGAAGTCGAACGCCGAAGAATGGAACATCGACCAGGTGTCATCGGGGGCGAGAGCGAATTCTGTGTCGGTGGCGGCGAGGAGAGCGAGCACATTGCGGTGGGGAATGAGCACACCTTTGGGACGGCCCGTCGACCCGGATGTGTAGATCACGTACGCCACAGCGGCGGCCTCGCCCACATCGGCCTCCGGCCCGGGTGAGCGGGCCCCGTCTGGGTAGGCAGCACTCGCCGCGGCCTCGAGATCCTGCGGAGACACCGCGCGTATTCCGTCACCCCAGCTGATGTCCGGCCGGTCGGTGACGACCAGGCGAATCCCGGCGTCACCGGCGGTGTACTCGAGGCGGTCCGGTGGGTGCCGGAAGTCCATGGGCACGAACGCCGCACCCACCTGGAGAATCGCCAGCATCGTGACGATGAGCTCGATGGATCGGTCCAGGCACACGCCGACACGATCACCGGGGGAGGCACCACATTCCCGGAGTCCGGCTGCGGCCCAGCGTGATTGCTCGTCCAATTCGCCGTAGGTGAGTGTACGGCGGCCCTGCACCAGCGCGACCGAGTACGGCCTCTCACGGGCTCGTTGCCGGAACACGGTGTCGATCCGCTGCGACCGGTCCGGCACGCCGTCCGGTCCCGTTTCGGCCACGGCGAGGTGATCATCTTCGGACACGAACACGTCGTCATGCTCGGATCCCGACCCTTCGACGCCGAGCCGGCGGAACATCTCGACCACGTGATGTGCGAATTGCCGCGCCGCCTGTTCGTCCACCACATACGGTTGCGCGTGCACCTGCAGCGATGCGTCCCCCGACTTTTCGACGACCACGGCGAGAGTGAGCGGAAATGGTGGGGTCTGGCAGGGCAGCCATCGTCGCTCCGAGCCAGGGTATCCGCAGGCCCCGCCCAGGACGCCGACCGGAACACTGCCGGCGCTCTCCCGGGCAGAGTCCGAAGAGTCGGTACTGGTTTCGGTGTCGTCATCCGCCGCCATCGGTGGTTGCGAAACATGTTCAGGTGCAGAACCTTCGGCACAGTCGATCGACAACACACCGAATTCGTGCTGTCCTCGCAACACATCCACGGGTCCTTCGGGAACCGGCGACCACAGACCGACTCGCACCGTGTCGAGGTCTTCGTAGCGCCCCAGGACCCTCCCGGCCGCGAGTGCGACACGGGCTGTGTCCTCACACTGTTGCCGTCCCAGCGATACCTCGACCAACGCGGGGTGTGGACTCGGTTTCCGACCTGCCATCCAGGCGAACCGGGTGCGTCCCCCCGGGATCGTTGCCGGCGGTGGCAGCAGGGCACGCCCGTCGGGGCACCGCCGCACAGGTTCCGCGGTGAGGGAGTTGGGATCGCGGTTACCCAGAAGGACATCCACCACCGTGCTCAGAGACGGTGGATCCAGGTCGCGGCGATCCGCAGTGACGACGAGATCGGCCACGCCGTCCGAGTATCGCAGCAGCACAGCCCGCATCACCGGCCCGTCGATACCCATCGGCCTGCGCAGTTCGGCATCGAGTCGTCGTCGTGCCACCGAGTCGGTGGAAGCAGCGTCGACGCGTTCGATCCACAGCCGCGGATGCGGCACTTCGTTGCCCCACCACCGGTTACTCGCCGCCTCGAGAGTGCGTGCGACGGTATCGCCGTTCCACCGCTCTCGATTCAAGCCTTCGTCGGCCGAGGAGCCCAGGGGAATACGCACCGACAGTGCATGGCCGTACGCCGTGCGCGCCAGCCCAGCCCGACCCCAATGGGATTGGTGCATGTGTCGATTCTACCGAAGAACCGTTCCGAGGCGCCTGCCGAGAAGCGCCCGGGCGCACCGCGGACCTGCCTCTGGATTGGTCGTGTCACCGCGCCGAGAAGCCGCCGTCGACCGTGACGACCGATCCGGTGACCCTCCGTGAGTCGTCGGACGCGAGCCACCGGGCAGCCGCAGCAACATCCTCCGGATCGATGAGTGCATTGTTCGGCTGCGACTGCACGAACACGGACTCGTGCTCCTCCACTCGAATGCCGAGCGATCGAGCGATCTCGGCCAGCATCCGGCCTTCGAAGGCGGGACTGTCGCGGACCGATCCGGGGCACAGCGCATTCACGCGGACACCACTGGGCGCATAGTCCAGTGCGGCGGCCTTGGTCAGGCCGACCAATCCGTGTTTGGCGGCAACGTAACCGGCGAAGCGTCTGTACCCGACGATGCCCGCGGTGGAACTGATGTTGATGATGCTGCCGCTGCGTTGCGCCACCATGATCCGTCCCGTGGCGGCGATCGCCCGCCACGCCCCCGAGAGGTCGACGTCGATCATCAATCGCCATTCGTCCTCGTCGATCTCGTGGACGAGCGTTCCCGACGGTGCCGCGATTCCCGCGTTGTTGACCAATACGTCGACGTGGCCGAATCGTTCGTGTGCCGCGTCGACGGCAGCGTCGATCTCGCTGCGCACCCGCACGTCCACCGCGCGCGTCAGCACCGCAACTCCGTGTCCGCGGCACAGGTCGGCGGTGTACTCGAGCTGGCTCGTGGAGCCCAGTGGGTAGGGAACACCCGGAATGTCCCCGCACACGTCGAGCAACATCACGTCCGCCCCGCCCGCAGCGAAGTCGATCGCACAGGCGCGTCCGATGCCCCGCGCGGCACCGGTGACGACGGCGGTCTTGCCTTCCAGAGAGGGGCTCATCGCGGTTCGGTGACCGAGAGGCGGGACGCGACGAGTCGTAGGAGGGCATGCGGATGGTCGGTGAGGTACATGTGACCACCGTCGAGTTCCACGACCGTGCTCTCGCCGGTGGTGACCTCTTTCCACTGCGCTGCCTGTTCGGCGCTGACGAGATGATCCTCGCGTCCACGAAGCGCGGTGACCGGGATGTCCAGCAGCGGATGCGGCGGCGGCCGGTAGTTCTCGTGCATCTCGACGTCGGCGCGGAGGACCGGAAGGAGAAGTTCCCGCAGTTCGGGATTCTCCAACGCCGGGTGCGAGTAACCGGCGAGTTCGTTTACCTGCGCGAGGAAACCCTCGTCATCCAGGAGCGACGCACGTATCTCCCGGACCGTCGCCGGACCGGGCGACCCGCTCACGAACAGATGGGTGAGCGGCACACCGCCTTGACCGGCGAGTCGATGGGCAAGCTCATAGGCAAGGACCGCGCCCAGGCTGTGACCGAAGATCGCGACCCGCTCCGCACCTTGCCCGATCGGCAGCACCCGGGGCAGCAGGTCGTCGACGGCCTCCGCGACCTCGGTGAGAGGAGGGTCCACGAACCGCTCCTCGCGCCCGGGTAATTGCAGCGGCGCGACCTCCAGCCCTCGCGGAGCGAAACTCCGCCACCCCCGGAAGAACGACGCACCGGAACCGGCATACGGCAGGCATACGAGCACGGTCTCACTCATAGCGCGTCTCCGTTCGACGAAGCTCCTCGTCCGGCAGTTCCGGCGCTCCGCCGCGCGGATGCGGGCGAGCCGTCGAAGTACCGGGTTCTTCCTTCAGCCTGCCCGGGTTCGCGCTCAGATAAACGGGCGACATTTCCCGGGTCGGCTCACACTGGCAATGTGGGGGCAATAGGGTGACGGAGGCCATAACACCGGAAGCCGTGCCCACACCGTTCCCCTGCCACACAATGACGGCGGGAACGATGGAAAGGAGATCGAGATGGCTCTGAAAGCCGCCCCCGAACCCGAGGTCGAATATCTGAGGACGGACCCCGATCTGCCGCCGGTGGGCGTCGTGGACCGCACCCCGATTTCCCCGACGGCACGGATCGTCTTCATCGTCCTGGGCATTCTCGGCGGCATCGCGTGGGCGATGATCGCGTTCGTCCGCGGCGAGAACATCAGTGCCGTGTGGTTCGTGGTCGCTGCCGTCTGCACCTACCTCATCGCCTACCGCTTCTATGCGCGGCTGATCGAGAGCAGGATCGTCAAACCCCGTGACGATCTGGCGACACCGGCCGAGATTCTGGAGAACGGCAAGGATTACATGCCGACGGATCGGCGGGTGCTCTTCGGGCACCACTTCGCCGCCATCGCCGGTGCGGGACCACTCGTCGGCCCAGTACTCGCCGCGCAGATGGGCTACCTACCCGGCACCCTCTGGATCATCATCGGTGTCGTCTTCGCCGGTGCCGTGCAGGACTTCCTGGTCCTGTGGATTTCGACGAAACGGCGCGGGCGCAGCCTCGGGCAGATGGCACGGGACGAACTCGGACTGGTCGGTGGTGTCGCCGCCATGATCGGCGTGTTCGTCATCATGATCATTCTCATCGCCGTCCTGGCCCTGGTGGTCGTCAACGCGCTCGCCGAAAGCCCCTGGGGTGTCTTCTCCATCGCGATGACGATTCCGATCGCCCTCTTCATGGGCGTCTACCTGCGATACCTCCGACCCGGCAAGGTGGCGGAGGTTTCTCTCATCGGCGTGGTCCTCCTGCTCGCCGCCATCGTCGCCGGCGGCTGGGTCGCCGACACCTCCTGGGGCGCCGACTGGTTCACACTGTCCAAGGTCACCATCGCGTGGCTGATGATCGCCTACGGATTTGCGGCGTCGGTCCTGCCCGTGTGGCTTCTACTCGCACCGCGCGACTACCTGTCGACGTTCATGAAGATCGGCACGATCGTTCTTCTGGCAGTCGGAATCCTCGTCGCCCGGCCCACCATCAAGATGCCGGACGTCACCACCTTCGCGATCCAGGGAAACGGCCCCGCGTTCGCCGGATCGCTCTTCCCGTTCCTGTTCATCACGATCGCGTGCGGCGCGCTGTCCGGCTTCCATGCGCTCATCGCGTCCGGCACCACCCCCAAGTTGCTGGAGAAGGAGAAGCAGACCCGCCTCATCGGCTACGGCGGCATGCTCACCGAGTCGTTCGTCGCCATCATGGCGCTCGTCACCGCCTGCATCATCGATCAGCACCTGTACTTCGCCCTCAACGCCCCGTCCACCCTGACCGGTGGAACTCCGGAGACCGCAGCCGATTACGTGAACGGGCTCGGACTGACCAGTCCCGACATCTCCCCCGGCACCCTGTCGGAAGCCGCCGAGAACGTCGGTGAGGAATCGATCATCTCGCGCACCGGCGGTGCACCCACACTCGCCTTCGGAATGTCGGAGGTGCTGAGCCAATTCCTCGGGGGTACTGCGCTCAAATCGTTCTGGTACCACTTCGCGATCATGTTCGAAGCGTTGTTCATTCTCACCACGGTGGACGCCGGTACTCGTGTCGCCCGCTTCATGCTCTCCGATTCCCTCGGCAACTTCGGGGGACCGGCCCGCAAGTTCAAGGATCCGTCGTGGCGCGTCGGCGCCTGGGTGTGCTCGCTGGCTGTCGTCGGACTCTGGGGTGCCATCCTGCTCATGGGAGTCACCGACCCGCTCGGCGGCATCAACACACTCTTCCCGCTGTTCGGAATCGCCAACCAGCTCCTCGCTGCCATCGCCCTGACCGTGGTCCTCGCCGTCGTCATGAAGAAGGGCCTCTTCAAGTGGGCGTGGATTCCCGGGGTGCCGCTCGTCTGGGACCTGATCGTCACGATGACGGCGTCGTGGCAGAAGATCTTCTCGGGCAACACCTCCATCGGCTACTGGTCCCAGCACGCCGCTTTCAAGGACGCCAAGGAAGCCGGGAAGACGAGCTTCGGTTCGGCGAAGACACCGGATGCCATCGACGCGGTCATCCGCAACACCTTCATCCAGGGAACACTGTCGATCGTCTTCGCCGGACTGGTCCTGGTCGTGGTGGCTGCCGGACTGCTCGTGTGCATCAAGGCGTTCCGGGCCGGCGGTCTACCCACCACCGAGTCGCCCGAGCAGCAGTCCAAGATCTTCGCACCCGCCGGTTTCGTGCCCACCACCGCCGAGAAGGGGCTCGAGAAGGAATGGAACGACCTGATCGCCGAGGGCGTCGTGCGCGCGCCCGGTGCGGCCCACGCGGTCACCGGAAAGGCGCATCACCATGACGAATAGGGTTGTCGGAGCTCTCCGGACGGCTTGGTGGTGGACGGGCTCGTTGATGGGCGATCACGACTATTCCCGCTATGTCGACCACCTCCGCCGATGTCATCCCGATGCAGCCGTTCCGAGCGAACGCGAGTACTGGCGCGCCCGGTACGCCGACGCCGACGCGAATCCGGGTGCCCGTTGCTGCTGACCGCACACGGCGGCGCTGTCAGTACGATCGGCTGGACGGGCAGTCGGCACACGCGGTCAGTGCCGTCACCGGTCCGCCCTCGCGGACCGGGGCGATACGGCGGATATGTCTGTGAGACGAGGGAGGACCAACTGTGGCGGAGCAGGAAGCCCCGGCAGCGCCCGGGCAGGAGATCACCAAACCCGATCGCGGGCATCTCATCGGGCTCGGCGGTATGTGGTTGGCCAAGTGGTCGCTCGTTCTCGTTGCGATCGCGCTCGGAGCGTTGCTGTTCGGGTGGATCATCGAGAAGCTCTGGGTGATCGTCCTCCCAGTGCTCCTCGCGATCGTCGTGTGCACCGTGCTGTGGCCGCCGACGCGGGCAATGACCAAACGAGGCATTCCCCCGGCGGCCGCCGCGGCGACCACACTCGTCTTGTTCATCGCGGTGCTGGCAGGCATCATCGCCGGCATCGTGCCCTCGGTGGTCAGCCAGGCTCCTGAGCTGGCAAACAAGGCCACCGAGGGCATCAACCAGGTGCAGGACTGGTTGCAGGGTCCGCCGATCAACCTCAAGGACGACCAGATCGACGAGGGTATTCACACCATCATTGCGAAGGTCCAGGAAAGTGGAACGGTCATCGCGTCCGGCGTCTTCACCGGCGTCAGCACCGCGAGCTCACTGCTCCTCACCCTCGGCCTGGTGCTGGTTCTGTCGTTCTTCTTCATCAAGGACGGACCGCGCTTCATCCCCTGGCTCCACTCGGTGAGCGGCGGCCGGGCCGGCCGACACCTCGAAGTCGTGCTCGGCCGGATGTGGGACACCCTCGGCGGATTCATCCGAACGCAGGCGCTGGTGAGCCTCATCGACGCGGTGTTCATCGGCGCCGGACTGCTCATCCTCGGGGTGCCCCTCGCGCCGGTCCTCGCGATCCTGACCTTCATCGGTGGCTTCATCCCGATCGTCGGTGCCTTCGTCGCCGGGGCGCTCGCCGTCCTCGTCGCCTTGGTGGCCAACGGGCTCACCACCGCAGTGATCGTGCTGATCATCATCCTGGTGGTTCAGCAGATCGAGGGCAACGTGCTCCAACCGGTTCTGCAGAGCAAGAGCATGAAACTGCACGCGGTCGTGGTGCTGCTCGCCGTCACCGCGGGCGGGTCGGTATTCGGCATCGTCGGCGCCTTCCTCGCGGTGCCTACCGCCGCCGTGGCCGCCGTCGTGGTGCGCTACATCGGCGAACAGATCGACGAGAAGAGTGCCGAGGCCAACATCCCCGACGACGTCGCCGCCGACGAGGACATCGACGATGCCGAGCGGGAGGGCGTGACGATCGACGAGGCTGCCGTGGCTCCGAAAGGTATCGCTCCCAAAGCGATCACACCGCAGGCCGAGTGATCGGTGCTCAGCCCGCGATCACCTCGAGCGTCGAGCCGGTGCGTCCACGAATCACGTGGAGGCGACTGGGGATTCGCTGACGCATCTCGTCGACATGGCTGACGATACCGACCACGCGACCACCGTCCCGTAGTTCGTCGAGCACGCCCATCACCGAGTCGAGCGTATCGGCGTCGAGGGTGCCGAACCCTTCGTCGATGAACATGGTGTCGAGGACGACGCCGCCGGACTCCGCCGCGACCACGTCGGCGAGACCGAGGGCCAGCGACAGCGAGGCAAGAAACGACTCGCCGCCGGACAGCGTCTTCGCCGACCGCACGACGCCGGTGTAGTCGTCGCGGATATCGAGTCCGAGGCCACCACGACGCCCACGCGGGCCGGCCTCGTCGGTGTGGACGAACGAGTAGCGGCCAGCGGACATCCGGCTCAACCGGGCGGACGCCGACACCGCGACCTCCTCGAGCCGGGCGGCGAGCACATAGGAGCGCAGCGACATCTTGCGTGAGTTCTGACCACGACCGGCGATCACCTCGGCGAGCGCGGCCAGTTCCTCGTGTTCCGCCTGCATCGGGGCGATGGCCGCGGCAGCTCTCTCGAGCTGGCCGACGAAACGCTCGAGGTCGAGTAGTCGTCGTTCGGCCTCCGACGCCACCGCCACCGCGACGTCGACCGCCTCCGTTGCGACGTCGTGTGCCTGCTGGACGGACACCAGGTCGACCGGCGCTGCATCTGCGACGGCGGCGATCTCCGGTTCGTCGAGTATTCGGCGGGCACCCACCTCGGCATCACGGGCAGCGGTGAGTCGGGCGTCGATTTCGTCCTGTCGGGCAACGGGACGCACCGCCGCCACCGCGTCGCTCGTTCGGTCGAATCCTGCTTCGCGAGCGAGTAATTCGGCCTTCGCGGCGAGTTCCTGGGCTGAAGACTCAGCGGCTGCTCCCTCGTCCCGGGCGTCGAGCAGTTCGGACGCGGCGTCCGCCAGCACCGCGATGCGGGCGCGGCGGGCCGCGGGACTCTCGTCCTCGCCTGCGGCCTCACGCACCCGCGCCCGGATCTCCTCGAGCTGCGCGGCACCCGAGGTGATTTTCTCGGCGACGGTGGCAGCCTCGACCGCAAGATCGTGCGAACGAGTGTGCAGTTGCGTCTCACGGTCGCGGAGCTCACCGAGATGACGGGCCCGCGACGCGGCCTGCTCGCCGAGGTCGCTCGCATGGCGCAGTGCCGCCTCCGCGGAGGCGAGTTCGGCCCCGAGGTGGTCGGTGTCGCCGTCCCCGCAACGCTGGACCAGAACGTCGATTGTGCGGTCTGCCGTTGCCAGAGCCTCCGCCGCAGTGTTCACCTTCGCGGCGGCCTTCTGTTCCGCTGCGAGGGCCGCATCCTCATCTGCCTTGGTGACCGACAGTTCGGACTCCGCCGCGGGGTCGGGGTGCTCCACCGAACCGCACACCTGGCACGGTTGACCGTCCTCGAGCGTGCCCGCGAGTTCGGCGGCCATCCCCAGAATCCGGCGCTGCAGGAGCGTCAGCCAGTGTTCGCGGGCATCCTGGTGTGTTCGCCGGGCGTCGAGCACGGCGCGCTCGAGTGCGTCGCGGCGGTCACGGCACTGCCGAAGCTCTGCGGCGGCCGCGGCGGCGTCGGCCGCGCGAGCACGAACATCCTCGAGCCCCGGTAAAGACACACGAGCCTTCTCGGCCTCGTCGAGCGCTCGCTCCGCGACCCGAATGGCGCCGGGCAGCTCCTCGCGTTCGCGGGCAAGCTCCGCGCGGGTGTCGGCCAGCCCGACTTCCCGGGCGCGCAGCCGGCCGAGTTCGACTTCGAGCCGGTCCCCCACTTCCGCCTCTGCGAGCACACCGTCGAGGCGGACAATATCGTCGCGCCACGACCGGATGCAGGTTCGAAGACGTTCACGCTCTTCACTGTTCGGCGGCCACGACAATTGCTCGACCACCTCGGCGCCACCTGCCGTCGAACACAGCCGGTCTGCGATGGCGGCAACCCGCCGCGCCGCGGTCGCCGCCTTGTCGCGGGCAACGTCCGCTTCGCGGACGACGACGGCAACCGGCTCCGCCCGCCGCGCTGCGGCGACCTCGGCGGCGAGAACCGCCCGTTCCGAAGCTCCGGCCTCGTAGGCGGCGAGTTCGGCCTCTGCCCGGGCACGCCGGTTCTGGAGTTCGAGGATTCGGCGCGCCTGCGCCAGAGCATCTCGCGTCAGGGCCGCGTCCGACTTGACCTTCTCGAGGTCCTCGACGGCAACATCGCGGGTGGCGCGCGCCTCTTCCTCCAGTTTGTGCGCCCACGTGACAGGGTCTGCGTCCGCCCCGCCCTCGATACCGGCTGCCGTGGCGACCTTGGCGATCAGCACGTCGATGGAACGCTGATGCTCGTCCAGGTCATGAGCGCTCGCTCGCCGCCGATTCAGGAACCACTCCTCCGCCGTCCCGAACCGCGTGGTGTCGAACAACCGCTCGAGGAGCTGTCCGCGTTCTTCGTTGTCGGCACGCAGGAAACGGGCGAACTCACCCTGCGGAAGGAGCACCACCTGGAAGAACTGGTCGGCGCTCATCCCCATCAACCGGCCGATCTCCTCGGCGATGTCGGGGATTCGGGACAGGTGTTCTCCTCGCCCGTCCAGCCAGGTGAGAGTCGCTTTGGCGTTCTCCTTGATTGTTCCCGAACCGCGACGTTTCGGGCGTTCGAATTCGGGACTGCGGACCAGCCGGAGGCGGCGACCGGAAATGGTCACCTCGAGCGTCACCGTCGGCACGGAACCGGCCGGCGCATGGTCGGAGAGGAGCCGCTTCCCGTCCTTGCGCGCACCGGGAACGGTGCCGTACAGCGCGAAGGCCACCGCGTCGAGCACCGTGGTCTTGCCCGCACCGGTTTGCCCGTGCAACAGAAAGAGGCCGTCGGCGCCGAGTCGGTCGAAATCGACCTCGACCGAATTCGCGAACGGTCCGAACGCCTCGACTTCGAGTCGATGCAGTCTCATGCCGACTGTTCCAGCACCACGACCCCGGCCGTGTCTTCCCCGGCACGGTCGGCATGACCGAGCGCGGCCTCCACGAGGCGGACCTCGCGCGGGGACGGCTCGCTGCGCACATCGGTCAGGAAGCTGCGGGTGATCTGCACGTCGCTGCGCCCGTGTACCTTCTCGCGATACCGCAAATCCTCGGTGCCTGCCGGTCGCTGCCATTCCAGGTGGACGGCGAACGGAAATCGGGTCTGCAGAGAGCGCATGGCGTCGACGGGGCGCTGCGGATCGGTGAGGACCGCCGACACGTAGCACTCCTCCGCGTCCTGGAAATGCTCGTCTTCGAGTAACTCTGCCAAGGTGCCGGTGAGCTGTCGTAGCCCGCGGACCACGGGTAGATCCACCCGCTCGACACGGCGGAGCCCATCCGCGGCAAGGTCGACCAGGAAGACGGCCTTGCGGTGAGTGCGTTCACCGAAGGAGTACGGCAGCGGCGACCCCGAGTACCGGATGTGCTCGGCCAGCGTCTGCGGTGAGTGCAGATGGCCCAGCGCGACGTAGTCGACGTCGCCGAACGCCGACGCCGACACGGTCTCGACCCCACCGACCGAGATGGACCGCTCCGACCCTGTGGCCTCGGCCCCCACCACGAAGGCATGAGCCAGCACGACCGACCTCGTACCCGGTGCGTCGGCGGCCCTGGCGTCGAGGTCGGCGCGCACACGATCCATGGCCGCATCGAGAATGTCCGCGTGCGATCGGGCAGCGGGGACGCCGAGCTGAGTGCGGGTGATCTCCGGTTCCAGGTAGGGAATCCCGTAGAACGCGACGGGACCGTGCTCGTCGTCCAGCACGACGGGGGAGGTGATGCCGGCCACCGTGGTCATCAGGTGCAGACCGCCCGCCCGGGAGAAGGCGGCGCCCGCGCCCAGCCTCGCGGCGGAGTCGTGGTTGCCGGACGTGGCAATGATGACGGCACCGGCGTCGCGGATCTCTTCGAAACCGCGGTTGCACACCGTGACGGCGTCCGCACTGGGAATCGAGCGGTCGTACACGTCCCCGGGAACCACCACGACGTCCACCGAATACTCGCGGACCAGTGCGGCGATCGAGTCGAGCACCCGGGACTGATCGGCGAGCAGATCCACTCCGTGGAACGTGCGTCCGATGTGCCAGTCCGACGTGTGCAGGATCCTCATGTCTCGGACGGTAGAGCACGGTGCCGACAAATCCCGAACACCCCCGCCGCGTGGCGGGCAACCGATCGGGGCTGCCCGGACAGAGGGCGACGTCGTGGCTCCAATTCGTGAGGAACGGCACAATTACCGTGCAAGTCCGGTCTCCGACCGGTCACGCCAACGGCGATAGTCGACATGTTGCCGCTACTGTCGTTGTGTGTCTGCAACCCAACGTGCTCGCTCCGGGGTGCCGCTCGATCGGCAGTCGATTGTCGGGTCGGTTCCCGGTCTCCCCTGGTGGGGTGTCATTCTTCTGGCCGTCGGAGTCACCTGTCTCGGGTTCGTGGCCGATGCGGCCGGCGGGAGCGAACTCACCGCGGCGTTCTCGACGTTCTATTTCCTCGGCTGCGTCCTCGCGGTGGTGGCTGCCGGCAACGGCGCCCTCTTCACCGCCATCGTGCAACCGCCGCTGATCCTGTTCGTCGGCGTACCGCTGGGCCAGAGCCTGATCGCGGAAGAGAACAGCACAGCCCTGCGAGACCTCGCCATCAATGTCGCGTACCCGCTGGTGAACCGGTTCCCGATCATGCTGGCCGCCACGGTCGTCGTCCTGGTGATCGGCGGGCTGCGGCTCTTCCTCCTCCAGCAGCGTCGAACCGGGCCCGCCCGTACGTCGGAACGGCGCCGCACGCCTCGTTCGGTACGCGAGGGCACGCGCACACGTCGAACCGCACCGGACGCCGACGAGTCGGCCACGAGGTTGCGGCCGAGGCGTTCCGCCCGGGAGCACCCTCGCTCCTCGGCGCGGCGGGCCGACAGCCCGCCTCCGCGTCGGTCGGCGTCTTCGGGACGCCCCACTCCCCCGCCGCCGGTATCCGACAGGATCTCGCAGGCACCCCGCTCTACCCAGGTACCGCGCAGCGCACAGCCGTCCCGGTCCTCCACCGAAGCCCCGCGATCGGCACAGACACCGCGATCGACCCCGCAGCGGCCGACGGCCCGCTACCGTTCCACCGACGTGCCTGCCCACCCGATCCCTCAGGTGCGCTACCGGGACCGCTACGAACCACCGTTCGAGACGGAGCAGCCCCGCTGATTCCGGGCGGTCGGCACGGTGTCAGTGCTCCTCGGCGGTCGGCACAGTGTCAGTGCCGGGCGGCGCGAAGCTCCCGGGGAAGCGCGAAGACGAGTGTCTCGTTGGCAGTCGTGACCGGCTGGACGTCGTGGAACCCGTGTTCGGCCAGTAGGTCGATCACACCGCGCACGAGAATTTCCGGCACCGAGGCGCCTGAAGTGATGCCGACCGTGCGAACACCGTCGAGCCACGCCGGATCCACCTCACGGGCGAAGTCGACGAGGTACGACGCTTTCGCGCCGGCTCCGAGAGCCACCTCGACGAGGCGCACCGAGTTGGACGAGTTGCGGGAGCCCACCACGATCACCAGATCGCACTCGGGGGCCATCGCCTTCACCGCCACCTGACGGTTCTGGGTGGCGTAGCAGATGTCGTCGCTGGGCGGATCCTGCAGGTGGGGGAACTTCTCCCGCAGCCGCGCCACGGTCTGCATGGTCTCGTCGACGCTCAGCGTGGTCTGCGACAGCCAGATGACCTTCGACTCGTCGCGGACCGAGACGGCATCCACCGACTCGGGTCCGTCGACCAGTTGCACATGGTCTGGGGCCTCGCCGGCAGTGCCTTCCACTTCCTCGTGGCCCTCGTGGCCGATGAGGAGAATGTCGTAGTCGTCGCGGGCAAAACGTTTCGCTTCCTGGTGCACCTTGGTGACCAGTGGACACGTCGCATCGATGGTGCGGAGATTGCGGGCTGCGGCCGACTCGTGCACGGCCGGCGACACACCGTGCGCAGAGAATACGAGCAACGCACCCTCGGGCACCTCGTCGGTTTCGTCGACGAAGATCACGCCGCGCTCGGTGAGCGTTTCCACCACGTGGCGGTTGTGCACAATTTCTTTGCGGACGTAAATCGGGGCGCCGTGCTTCTCCAGCGCCTTCTCGACCGTCTCGACAGCGCGGTCGACGCCGGCGCAGTACCCACGGGGTTCGGCGAGCAGCACTCGCTTCTCACCGCTCGCATGCACTCCCGAATCTGCCGAACGTGTGATACCCACATTGAGTGGAACAGCCGAAGACATGGTTCCAGCGTACGGGTCACCCCCCGGCTAGGACACTTTCGCCGGGCCTCGGGAGGGGTACTGTGCGCGTCATCGAGTCGAGTCGTCCACGCTGTGGGCACGTCGGCTACCCAAACGTGCCGATGTCAGGCAGGCTGTGAGCATGATTCGTCCCCCGTTCGTGGCGCGCGTCGCCGCTGGAATCGCCGTGACGGCCGTCGAAGAAGCCAGGAGGCTGCCCACGACGGCGGTCACTCTGCCGATGACTGCGGTCAGCCAGGTGCTGCAGACCACGATGCGTGTCCAGCAGACCATGACGGCGCTGGCCATCAAGGGTGACCAGGCTTTTGCCCTCATCCACTGGTCGCACGACGAAGAGCAGCCGTCCTGGGCGGTGTTCGACGAGGACACCGACGGAGAACCCGACATCGAGGACGCGCCGGACGATCGTCCCGCCGGGCCCGGCCGCTTCGCGCTGTACTCCCTCAGCCCTCAGGGTGACGACCTCGCAGAGAAGTCCACCGCCCCCACCGGCCCGAAGGCTCCGAGTACCAACGGTGTGGCGAAGACCACGACCCCGAAGCCCGCCTCCGCAGTCGCCGAACCCGAGATCGCCGCCTACCTCGACTATTCGTCGCTGACCCTTGCCCAGTTGCGGGCCCGCCTGCGCTCGCTGTCCGTCGAGGACCTGACAGCGCTGCTGGACTACGAGACGGCAACCCTTGCCAGGGCACCCTTCCTGACCATGCTGACCAATCGCATCACCACCGCCAAGGCCAAGTGACTTCCGCCCAGTCCCGCGCAGCCAGTACAGCACCGAGTACCGCCGACAAACCGTGGCCGGTTCGCACCGTCTCGGCCAAGGTCGCACAGTGGATCGACCGGCTCGGGAGTGTGTGGGTCGAGGGTCAGATCACCCAGATCAATGCCCGTCCCGGTACCCGGACGGCGTTTCTCGTGCTGCGCGATCCGTCCGTCGACATGTCCCTCTCCGTGACGTGCTCACCTCAGCTGTTGCAGAACTCCCCTGTCCCCCTCACCGAGGGCAGTCGGGTGGTGATGTTCGGGAAGTTGTCGTTCTACACCGGCCGCGGATCGGTGTCGCTGCGAGTGACCGAGATCCGCGCGGTCGGAATCGGCGAACTCCTCGCCCGAATCGAGAGGCTGCGCGCGCTTCTGGCTGCGGAGGGCCTGTTCGACCCCCGGCTCAAGCGCCCGCTGCCCTTCCTTCCCGGGACCGTCGGCCTGATCACCGGCCGAGCAAGCGCCGCCGAGCACGATGTCCTCAGCGTGGCGCAGCGCCGCTGGCCGGCCGTCCGGTTCGAGATTCGTAACACCCCGGTGCAGGGCGTCACCGCAGTGCCGCAGATTCTCGACGCGTTGAAGGAACTCGACGCCGATCCGCACGTGGATGTGATCATTCTGGCCCGCGGCGGCGGAAGCGTGGAGGACCTGCTGCCGTTCTCCGACGAGACCCTCTGCCGGGCGATCGTCGCGTGCACCACCCCGATCGTCAGTGCCATCGGACACGAGCCCGACAGCCCGCTCAGCGATCACGTCGCCGATCTGCGCGCCGCTACCCCCACGGACGCCGCCAAACGGGTGGTCCCGGACGCTGTCGCCGAGCAAGCGCTGGTCAGCGAGCTGCGCTCACGCAGTGCGGCGGCGCTCCGGAACTGGGTACAGCGCGAATCCCACCTGATCTCCCAGCTGCGGAGCCGGCCGGTGCTCGCCGATCCGGTGCGCGCTCTCGACGAGCGGGGCGACGAGGTCGAGCGACTGCGCGAGGCGGGCCGCCGCGACATCGCCAGGGCAATCGCCGCCGAGAGCACCACGATCGAGCACCTGCGGGCACGGTTGACCACCCTCGGACCCGCGGCCACGCTCGCCCGCGGCTATTCCGTCGTTCAGCGGATCGTGCCCGACGGCGATCCCGAGGTACTGCGTTCGGTCGACGACGCCCCGCCGGGCACCCAGATTCGCGTTCGAGTCGCCGACGGCGCAATCCGTGCCGCGGTGATGGGAAAGGACAAGTAGGACATGAGCAACACCGGGAACGACACCGACATCGCGGAGCTCGGTTACGAGGCGGCACGTGACGAACTCGTCGACGTGGTCAAGGTGCTCGAACAAGGCGGCCTCGACCTCGACGCGTCACTCGCCCTGTGGGAGCGCGGGGAGGCTCTCGCAAAGCGGTGCGAGGAGCACCTCGCAGGAGCCCGCAAACGCGTCGAGACCGCGCTCGCGCACGCCGACGACGAGAGCTGACGAATCGGCTGCGATCAAGCCGGGAGGATCGGGGCTTCGGCCGCGGCCGCGGTGAGCTGCTCGAACGCCTCTTCGGAGGCGCTGCCCGTGACGAGGAGCCGGACGTCGCCGAAGTCGGAGACCCAGATCGGTTCGACTCCCTCACCGCCGTACACGATCCACGTGTGACCTGCGATATCTTCCGTACCGGTCGCCCTCCGCGGACCACCGGCCACGAAGGGCACCAGCACGGTTTCGAGCGCGTTGCTCTGCGTCAGCTGGATGTACCGACCGGCCGGCGTGATGAAGCCGACGGTGCTGGAGTCGCCGCCGCCGTCACCACTGACGATGCTGCGGCTCCCCGAGTTGGGTGTCCAGCCCTCGGGCGTCTCCGGCTGCCGAACCGGGAACGGAAGGTCGTTCGCGTCGTACTTCAGCGCAGCGTCGATGTCGAAGCTGGGAATCGGCCCGGTCGTGGGACCGCCGGGGCTGAACGTGCACTGGCTGGCGATACCGGCGATCAGCACGCAGAACAGGACAAGGGGTACGAGCGACCACACCATGTCGCGGTTGTTGTGCAGGATGCGCGGTTTATCGGATGCCACGCACACCAGTATCCAGGGTCCGCCCCCGAACGACGATTCTCGGTCCCCGATATGTCGCCCCAGCAACGCACGTCACACAACTTTCTGGGAGAATCAGCCCTGAGATTCACTCGACAGTCGGCGGCCGACAGGCCGACCGGCACAGCGTCGACGTACAACGTCGACCGGAACTGCATCAGGAGGCACTGCCCATGACGGCCAGCACCACATCGAGACGCCGCGAGGCCCCGGACCGAAACCTTGCTCTCGAATTGGTCCGAGTCACCGAGGCTGGTGCAATGGCTGCCGGTCGCTGGGTCGGCCGTGGCGACAAGGAGGGTGGCGACGGAGCCGCCGTCGACGCCATGCGTCAGCTCGTGCACAGCGTCTCCATGCGCGGCGTCGTCGTCATCGGCGAGGGCGAAAAGGACGAGGCGCCGATGCTGTTCAACGGCGAAGAGGTCGGCAACGGCGACGGCCCCGACTGCGACTTCGCGGTCGACCCCGTCGACGGCACCACACTGATGTCCAAGGGCATGCCCAACGCCATCTCCGTCCTTGCTGTCGCAGAGCGCGGCGCCATGTTCGACCCGTCGGCCGTGTTCTACATGGAGAAGATCGCGGTCGGCCCCGACGCCGCCGACGTCATCGACATCACCGCGCCGGTGGCCGAGAACATCAAGAGGGTCGCGAAGGTCCGCAAGGCTTCGGTCTCGGACATCACCGTGTGCATCCTCGACCGTCCCCGGCACGCCGAACTCATCCACGAGGTCCGTCAGACCGGCGCCCGGATCCGCCTGATCTCGGACGGTGACGTGGCAGGCGCCATCGCCGCGGCCCGGCCCGAGTCCGGCACCGACATCCTCCTCGGCACCGGCGGTACGCCGGAGGGCATCATCGCCGCCGCGGCCATGCGCTGTATGGGTGGTTCGCTGCAGGGCAGGCTCTCTCCCACCGACGACGCCGAGCGCCAGAAGGCCATCGACGCCGGTCACGACCTCGACCGCGTGCTGACCACCGAAGACCTGGTGTCCGGCGAGAACGTCTTCTTCTGCGCCACCGGTGTCACCGACGGCGACCTGCTGCGTGGTGTCCGCTACTACGGTGGCGGCGCGTCCACCCAGTCCATCGTGATGCGATCCAAGTCGGGAACCGTCCGCATGATCGACGCGTACCACCGCCTCGAGAAGCTTCGTGAGTACTCGTCCGTCGACTTCGACGGTGAGGACGGGGCGGTTCCGCCGTCCTTCTGAGCGCCTTCGCCGCCCGTGCGCCTTTCTGGTAGCTCCTGCAACCACAACGGCGCACGGGCGCGCAGCGTCCGGAAGTGGCAATGTTTGACCCATGACGGAGAGCAACGAGCAGCAGTACCGGATCGAACACGACACCATGGGTGAGGTGCGGGTCCCCGTGGACGCGCTGTGGCGCGCGCAGACGCAGCGCGCCGTCGAGAACTTCCCGATCAGTGGTCGAGGTCTCGAACGCACCCAGATCCGCGCCATGGGCCTCCTGAAGGCGGCGTGCGCGCAGGTCAACAAGGACCTGGGGCTCCTCGATCCCGAGAAGGCCGACGCGATCATCGCAGCGGCAGGTGAGATCGCCGAAGGCAAGCACGACGACCAGTTCCCCATCGACGTCTTCCAGACGGGCTCCGGAACCAGCTCCAACATGAACGCCAACGAGGTGATCGCCTCGATCGCCGCCGCAGCGGGTGTCGTCGTCCACCCCAATGACGACGTCAACATGTCGCAGTCGTCGAACGACACCTTCCCCACCGCCACTCATGTGGCCGCGACCGAGGCGGCGGTGAAGAACCTGATCCCGGCCCTCGACCACCTCCGGTTGGCCCTTCTCGACAAGTCCACCGAGTGGAAGACGGTCGTGAAGTCGGGACGCACCCATCTCATGGATGCAGTCCCGGTGACGCTGGGTCAGGAGTTCGGGGGGTACGCCCGGCAGATGGAAGCCGGCATGGAACGCATCGTGGCGTGTCTTCCACGGCTCGGCGAACTGCCCATCGGCGGCACCGCGGTCGGCACCGGCCTGAACGCCCCGGACGGTTTCGGACCCAAAGTGGTGGCCGAACTGGTCAAGGCGACGGGCATCGACGCGCTCACGCCGGCGAAGAACAGTTTCGAGGCGCAGGCGGCGCGAGACGGTCTCGTCGAGGCGTCCGGGGCGATGCGCACCATTGCTGTATCCCTCACCAAGATCGCCAACGACATCCGCTGGATGGGTTCGGGTCCGCTCACCGGTTTGGGCGAGATTCGGCTTCCCGACCTGCAGCCCGGAAGTTCGATCATGCCCGGCAAGGTCAATCCGGTTCTCCCGGAGGCCGCCACCCAGGTGGCTGCCCAGGTAGTCGGCAACGATGCCGCCGTCGCCTGGGGTGGGGCTGCGGGCGCATTCGAGTTGAACGTCTACATCCCGATGATGGCCCGGAACGTTCTCGAATCGTTCACCCTTCTCGCCAACGTCACGCGGCTGTTCGCCGACCGGTGTGTCGCGGGCCTGGTAGCCAATACCGATCACCTCAGGACCCTCGCCGAGTCTTCGCCGTCCATCGTCACGCCCCTGAACTCGGCGATCGGATACGAGGAGGCGGCCGCCGTTGCCAAGCAGGCCTTGAAGGAGAAGAAGACGATCCGGGAGACCGTCGTCGACCGCGGTTTGATCGGTGACAAACTCAGCGAGGAGGAGCTGGACAAGCGTCTCGACGTGCTCGCCATGGCGAAGGTCAAGGACTGACCTCCAGCCAGACATGACGATGGCCCGCACTCCTCGGAGTGCGGGCCACCTTCGTTACCGTTCCCTACAGCAGTGCGGACAGTTCCTCGCGGGCCTTCTCGCCCTCGGTCCCGAGGTCGGAGCGGCCGGCGATGTTCCACGCCGCGAGAAGCGGTGCGAACACCTTCTCGCGCTGGTGTGCGGGATCGTAGATGCCGGCTTCGGCGAGCACCGCAGTGCTGTTCTTCCCACCGGGCAACTCCACGCTCGGCACGTCGAATGCGTCGATCCGCGAGGCGATGGCGCGCACCATCTGTTCGGGCGCCACTGCGAACGCGGCTTCGACGACGTTGCGGTAGAACACCGACTGCAGTTCGTCGTCGGCGGCCAGCCGCGTTTCGATCGACGCCACCAGCGGGTCCTCGGCGAGGGCGGCGGTGTTCTGGTGCCGGACGGCCGCGGCCTTCTCTTCGAATGCCGAGTTGGCGAGCATCTCGAGCAGGTGCATCGGCGGCATGGCGTATCCACGCACCATCTCGTCCATCCGAGCGCGCTCGAGTGCGACAGGATCGACCGCGCGGGTCACCATCAGATAGTTCCGGAGCACGATGGAGTGCCGGTTCTCCTCTGCGGTCCAGCGGCCGACCCAACGCCACCACGGGCCCACCATGGCCAGGTGCTTGGCGATCTCCCGGTGGTACGCGGGCACGTTGTCGGCGACGAGAACGCCCACGGTGAGTGCAAGTGCCTCCACCTCGCTCAGGGTGGACTGATCGGCCGACCAGTCCGTGCCACCCATGAATGCGAAGTTCTTACCCTGGTCCCACGGGACCAGGTCGTGCGGCAGCCAGCCGTCGGCCTCGGCGATGTGACGAGCGAGATTCTCCTCGACCACAGGAGCCAGTTCGGTGAGAAGGTGCTTGTCCGTGAATTCAGTCGGCATTCGCATACCGTAGCGTCCGCGTGCTCGCGCAGGAATCTCGAGCACGCGGTCACCGGCTCGCCCAGCCCGGACCCGAGCCCGGATCGGCGGAAAAGCCCCAGGTCACCGAGCTTCGTGGTTACGCTGAGAGTTCCCGATTTTCGCCGGCCCGAGCAGAGGACCTCCAATGCGCAGACGTGGGAACTCGATGACACTGTTCTTCGCTGTCCTGTTGGCCGGGTCGCTCGTCACGGGGTGCACCGACAATGAGCCGTCCACCGACACCGCCAGTTCTCCCGCGTCGACAACCGCCCGGGACAAGCCGGCCAATCCCGCAACCGTCTCCGGCGTCGACATACCCGACGGCCGAGTCGACGACGCGGTCGGACGCCTGGACGACCTGGTGAAGAATCTCATGGACAGCACACACGTGCCCGGAATGGCGGTCGCGGTGGTGCACGGAGGGCGAACCGTCTATGCGAAGGGATTCGGCGTACGCGAAGAGGGCACCGACGAGATGGTGGACGCCGACACCGTCTTCCAACTGGCATCGCTGTCGAAGTCGGTGGGGTCCACGGTGGTCGCGCACGAGGTGGGGACCGGCGTGGTCGGCTGGGACACGACCGTGGTCTCGAAGCTTCCGGGTTTTGCGCTCGCAGACCCTTGGGTCACCGAGCACGTCACGGTCGGCGATCTGTACTCGCACCGCTCTGGTTTGCCGGATCACGCCGGTGACGGACTCGAGGATCTCGGCAACAACCAGCAGCAGGTACTCGACAAGCTTCGGCTCGAGCCGCTCAATCCGTTCCGTATCACGTATGAATACACCAACTTCGGGGTCACCGCCGCCGCCGAAGCGGTGGCCGCGGCATCCGAAACGGATTGGGCGACGCTGTCCGAACGGGCGATCTACCAACCACTCGGGATGGACTCGACCAGTTCCCGGTTCGCCGACTTCCAGGCGCGCAGTAACCGTGCCATCGGCCATCAGCTCGTCGACGGCAAGTACGTCGCCGACGCCGTCCGCGACCCCGACGCTCAGTCACCGGCCGGCGGCGTCAGCTCGTCCGTCAACGACATGAGCAAGTGGCTCACCATGCTCCTGGGCGACGGCATGTTCGAGGGCAAGGAAATCGTCGATTCGAAAGCCCTACTCCCCGCGGTCAGTCCGCAGATCGTATCGAGTCCCCCGAGCTCCCTCGACGCGCGTCCAGGGTTCTACGGATACGGCTTCAACGTGTCGACCACTTCTGCCGGCCGGGTCTCCCTCAGCCACTCGGGTGCCTTCCAACTCGGGGCCGCCACCAACTTCGTGGCGATCCCCTCGGCCGACGTCGCGATCGTCGCCCTGACCAACGGCTCGCCCACCGGAATTCCCGAAACCCTGACCGCAGAATTCGCCGATCTCGTCCAGTACGGCGAGATCCGCGAAGAGTGGAGGGATCTGTATTACCAAGCCATTTCCCCGATGCTCGACCCAGAGGGCAGCCTCGTCGGCAAGGACGCGCCCACCAACCCCGCTCCCGCGCAGCCACTTCCCACGTATACAGGAACGTACAACAACGCCTACTGGGGTCCGGCCGTCGTCAGCGAGAAAGACGGTCAACTCACCTTGCAACTCGGACCCGCGGGGCAGACCTTCCCACTCGAGCATTGGGACGGAAGCATTTTCACGTTCAGGCCCAGCGGCGAGAACGCCCCGCCCGGCACAGTGTCGGAGGCAACGTTCGCGGGCAACAGTCTAATTCTGGAGTACTACAACACAGATGGTCAGGGAACGTTCGTTCGCTGAACTCACTTCGAGCAGGAAGTACCATGGAACCCACTTCACAGTCTATCGATACGGTTTCACCGTCCGACACCGCCAATATTCGCGTGGTTCGCGAATTCCTCGACGCCCTCGTTGCCGGCGACCCGGATACCGCCCGCCAGTATCTGCACCCGGACATCGTGTGGCACAACGTGTCTCTGCCCAAGATTCGCGGGATAGAGTCGGTGATGCGGATACTCCGGGGGATGAGCAGGCCCGGTGTCGGGTTCGATGTCCGGTTGCATCACATCGCCGACGAAGGAACGGCAGTGCTCACCGAACGCACCGACATCCTCATCTGGAATCGGTTGCGCACCGAATTCTGGGTGTGCGGCACCTTCGAGATCGAGGACGGCAAAATCCTCGTCTGGCGCGACTACTTCAGCAACCGGGCATTCCTGTGGGGCACGCTGAAGGGACTGGTTCGAATGTTCTGATCCGGCCCGAAGCGTCCGCCCAATGTCCCATTCGGTCCAGTTCTTCTGTTCCGATGCGACATTGGGCGGACCTCGAGCTTTATCCAGGAGCTACGGCGCTTTAGCCAGGAGCTACGGCGTGGGCCCGAATTCCTCCAGCATCTCCGTCACGAGTGCTGCGATCGGCGAACGCTCACTGCGAGTCAGCGTGATGTGGGCGAACAACGGGTGGCCCTTCAGCTTCTCGATCACCGCCGCGACACCGTCATGGCGCCCGACCCGCAGGTTGTCGCGTTGAGCCACATCGTGCGTCAGAACCACGCGCGATCCTGTTCCCAGCCGGGACAGCACCGTGAGCAGAACGTTACGCTCGAGGGACTGCGCCTCGTCGACGATCACGAACGAATCGTGCAGTGACCGTCCCCGAATATGGGTGAGGGGAAGAACTTCCAGCATCCCGCGACTGATGACCTCTTCCATCACCTCGGGGCTCGCCAGGCCGTCGAGGGTGTCGAACACGGCCTGGGCCCACGGGCCCATCTTCTCACTCTCGCTGCCCGGCAGGTACCCGAGTTCCTGACCGCCCACCGCGTACAACGGCCGGAATACCACGACCTTCCGCTGAGTTCGACGCTCGAGCACTGCTTCGAGTCCCGCGGTCAACGCCAGCGCCGACTTGCCGGTTCCGGCCTTGCCGCCCAGCGACACGATGCCCACGCTGTCGTCCATGAGAAGGTCGAGGGCGATGCGCTGCTCGGCCGAGCGTCCGTGCAGGCCGAACGCTTCCCGTTCGCCTCGCACCAACTGCACCCGCTTGTCGGCGTTCACCCTGCCGAGGGCGCTCGACGAACCACCCAGAAGCCGAATTCCCGTATGACACGGCAGCTCCCGCGCCTCCTCCAGGTCGACGACACCCTCGGAGAAGAGTTCGTCGATCGACGACGACGCCACGTCGAGCTCCGCCATACCCGTCCAGCCGGAGGGAACGACGTCGTGAGCGTGGTACTCGTCAGCGGGTAAACCCACCGCCCCTGCCTTGACACGGAGCGGGATGTCCTTGCTGACCAGAACGACGTCGCTGCCCTCCGCTTCAAAATTCAGGGCGCAGGCGAGGATGCGGGAATCGTTACTGTCCGTGCGGAATCCGACCGGAAGCACTGACGGGTCGGTGTGGTTGAGCTCGACCTGCAGGGTGCCACCCTCCGTGCCGATCGGCACGGGCTGGTCGAGACGACCGTATTCCAGGCGAAGGTCGTCGAGCATGCGCAGCGATTCGCGTGCGAACCATCCCAGCTCATGGTGGTGCCGTTTCCCCTCGAGTTCACTGATGACGACGAGAGGAAGCACGACACGGTGCTCGCCGAACCTGGCGACGGCCCAGGGGTCGGACAGCAATACGGAGGTGTCCAATACGAACGTACGAACTCCCGAAGCCGAGTTCTTGCCGGAGGCTGCGGACGTACGTCCTGATCGGGCTGAGACGGAGCGTGATGCAGTCACGTGAGGCTCCTAGGTCTGCGCGGCACCCACGCAAACTCGGTTCGCTGGACCGGTCCGTCCCTGGTGTGTCAAACCACACGAGGGCCGGGCGCCGGCCCCCTCGTACTGAATGTTCCAGTCACGATCAGGACCTCCCGTACAAGCAACTTCCCCGCTGCCTGTTACTTCCGACGGTACTGCCAAACACGCCGGACGGCCGTGCGAGCGGCGGGCGTGTCGGTGAACATCGGGTTACGCGGAGAAGGCGCCTGCGGCGCCTGTGCGCCTTTCTGGTTGCTCCAGCTACCAGAAAGGCGCACGGGCGGCGGAGCCGCCTAGATGAGGCGCCAGTCCTCGAGGCCCTCGTACAGCGGGAAGTCGGCGGCCAGCTTGGTCACGCGGTCGCGCAGTGACTCGACGTCGGACGAACCGGCCAGAGCCGTACCGATGATGTCGGCGACCTCGGTGAACTGCTCGTCACCGAACCCGCGGGACGCGAGCGCGGCGGTGCCGATGCGCAGCCCGGAGGTGACCATCGGCGGGCGGGGATCGAACGGCACTGCGTTGCGGTTGACGGTGATGCCCACCTCGTGGAGAAGGTCTTCCCCCTGCTGGCCGTCGAGCTGCGAATTGCGGAGGTCGACCAGCACGAGATGCACGTCGGTGCCGCCGGTGAGGACGCTGACCCCCTTGCCGGACACGTCGGAGGCGGTCAGGCGCTCGGCGAGGATCTTCGCGCCGGTCAGTGTGCGCTGCTGACGGTCCTTGAACTCGTCGGTGCCGGCGATCTTCAGCGACACGGCCTTGGCGGCGATGGCGTGCATGAGCGGTCCACCCTGTTGTCCGGGGAAGACGGCCGAGTTGATCTTCTTCGCCCATTCCTGCTTGGCGAGAATCAGGCCGGAGCGGGGACCACCGAGGGTCTTGTGGACGGTGCTCGACACGACGTCGGCGTAGGGGACGGGCGACGGGTGCAAGCCGGCGGCCACCAGGCCGGCGAAGTGCGCCATGTCGACCCACAGGTATGCGCCGACCTCGTCGGCGATGGACCGGAATGCCGCGAAGTCCTCGTGCCGCGGGTAGGCGGACCAGCCGGCGACGATCACCTTCGGCTGCGCGGCGACAGCGATCTTGCGGACCTCGTCCATGTCGATACGGTGGTCTTCCTTGCTGACCCCGTACGACTCGACCTCGTAGAGCTTGCCGGAAAAGTTCAGCTTCATGCCGTGCGTGAGGTGGCCGCCGTGCGCCAGGTCGAGGCCGAGGAGCTTCTCACCCGGGTTCATCAGCGCCATCAAGACGGCGGCGTTGGCCTGCGCGCCCGAGTGCGGCTGGACGTTCGCGAAGTCGGCGCCGAACAGTTCCTTGGCACGAGTGCGCGCGAGGTCCTCGATGACGTCGACGTGCTCACAGCCACCGTAGTAACGGCGACCCGGGTATCCCTCGGCATACTTGTTGGTCAGCACGCTGCCCTGAGCCTGCAGCACCGCGCGGGGAACGAAGTTCTCCGAGGCGATCATTTCCAGGGTGTCGCGCTGACGGGCGAGCTCACCAGCCATGGCCTGGGCGACTTCGGGGTCGAGTTCGGCGAGGGGGGCCGTGTTGACGTCGGTACCGGGCACAGCGGTCATCGAGGAATCTCCAAGCTGGATGCGGAAACGAATGCCCCCAGTCTACGAAGAACCCGTGCGTACTTGACAACCGCCCAGTGTTAAGAAGTACTCACGGGGCGGAGGGCACTGGGAACGAGGGGTTCGTCGAGGAGCCGACGAAACCGTTCCGACCGCTCCGCGCCCACCGGGACCTCCGCCAGCCAGCTGCCGAGCAGGCGGTATCCCTCGACGTAGGTGCTGGTGTAGGCCCGCCACAGGGGCGAGGACAGGAAGCGCAGCGACTGCCGCGCCCGCTCGGGGGTCGACAGGCTCCACCGTTGCAGGAACAGGGCGACGTCGTCCGCGCTGCGGCGCTCGTCGTGCAGCATCAGCGCAGCGTCCTGGCGGACACCGAGCAGCTGACCGGACGCCGCCGACAGTCGCTGTGCCTGTTCACCGTCGAATCGCAGTCCGAGGTCGGCGTAGATTTCCTGCGCCCACAGACCCCAGTTCTCACCGACGATGGATTCGAGCGCGAGGTCGGCAAGACCCTCCGCCATGAGGCACTGCGGGGTGTTGACGAGAAACAGCGTCTGTTCCAGCTGCCCCGCGCCGACGAGTCCGGCTTCCTTACGGCAGTGCTCGGTGTGATGGCCCGGGTACGACTCGTGCGCGATGAGCCGAGGCAGATTTGCCATGTGCTGTTTCAGGTCGGAGTTGATGGCGACCGTGGAGCGGTAGTTTCCGAGGTAGTAGTTGAACCCCGACCACGGCTTGTCCCCGACCACCTCGTACTCGACGACCTCGGCTTCGGGCAGGGCGTAGTGCTCGCGCACCAGGTCGCGCAGGGCGCTCGAGAAGGCGTCGACGCAGTCCTTCAACCGGTCAGCCGGTATCTCGTCGGCGGCGCGGTGGGCATGGACCCGCTCGGTGAGTGTGCCGGTTCCGGGCAGCACGGTGTCCATCTTGCGGTGCGCCTCGCGGTACTGCTCCTCGTCGCCGCGTGTAATGCGAACGTCGAAATAGGCCTCCACCTCGTCGACGAACCCGACGTCGTCCCCGGCGAACTTCCGTCCCGAGCATTCGAGTGCCCGCAAATGGACGTCGAGGAACCGCGTCCGCTCGTCGGACAGACCCGCGGACGGCAATTCCGCACGCAGGGTTGCTGCTGTGCGTGCCAGTTCCCGCGGGTCGGGCCGCGGCGCGTTCTCGACCTTCCGGCGCAGCGCCGGGTCGCCGGTGTACGCATCGACGAATCCCTCTTCGAGCCGATCGAATCCCAGCCCGAGCAGCAGATATTCGCGAACCAACGAATCCGATTCCATGTCGATCGACCTTAGTCGGACAACCGTGTGCGTGACCCGCCGACAGCTCAGCCTGTGGCACCAAGCACAATCCGACTATGCAACCGCTACTCGCCAGCGCGACGACGACGGCCGAGATTCCGGGCGTGGACGGCTCACTCCCCCAGTCGCTCGAGTGTGAGCGGAACTGATGGCCCGGGCAAGCGAATCCAGCCCGTACGTCGAATTCGACCGGAAACAGTGGCGCACGCTGCGTAAGTCGACTCCGCTGGTGTTGACCGAGGAGGAGTTGTACGGACTCCGAGGCCTCGGCGAGCAGATCGACCTCGAAGAGGTCGCGGAGGTGTATCTTCCGCTTTCCCGTCTGATCCACCTGCAGGTGGCCGCGCGACAGCGGTTGTTCGCCGCGACCGCGACGTTCCTCGGTGAGAAGCATCCGGATCAGCAGGTGCCGTTCGTCATCGGCGTCGCGGGAAGTGTCGCGGTCGGCAAGTCGACCACGGCGCGTGTCTTGCAAGCACTGCTCGCCCGCTGGGAACATCACCCCCGCGTCGACCTGGTGACGACGGACGGCTTCCTGTACTCCACCGACGAGCTGAACCGGCGCGGGATCATGCACCGCAAGGGTTTTCCGGAGAGTTACGACCGACGCAAGCTGCTGCGGTTCGTCACCGAGGTGAAGTCGGGCGCCGAGGAGGTAGCAGCACCGGTCTATTCGCACATCTCGTACGACATCATCCCCGGCCAGTACCACTTGGTGCGCCAGCCGGACATCCTCATCATCGAGGGTTTGAACGTCCTGCAGACCGGTCCGCGTCTCATGGTCTCGGATCTGTTCGACTTTTCCATCTACGTCGATGCCCGCATCGAGGACATTGAGGCGTGGTACATCCAGCGCTTCCTGGCCCTGCGCCAGACGTCGTTCGCCAATCCGAACGCCCACTTCCACCACTATGCGAACCTGTCGGACCGCGACGCCACCGCTGCCGCTCAGGAAATCTGGCACAACATCAACCGACCGAACCTGGTGGAGAACATTCTGCCGACGCGCCCCCGCGCCACCCTCGTGCTGCGCAAGGACGCCAATCACTCGATCAACCGGCTGCGCCTGCGCAAGCTGTAACCGGGTGGTCGCTCAGACGCCGAATCTGCGATGCCGGGCCGCGTAGTCGCGCAGCGCGCGCAGAAAGTCGACCCGACGGAACTCGGGCCAGTACGCCTCGGTGAACCAGATCTCGGAGTAGGCGCTCTGCCACAACAGGAACCCCGACAGCCGCTGTTCTCCTGACGTACGAATCACGAGGTCGGGATCCGGTTGACCCGACGTATAGAGATGCCCGCCGATGCCGTCGACTGTGATCGACTTCACCAACTCGTCGCCCGACAACCCTGCGAGGAGTTTCTCGCAGAGCAGCGACTGGACGGCGTCGGCGATTTCCTGCCGGCCGCCGTAGCCGACGGCGACGTTCACATGGGTGCCGGTTCGGCCTTCGGTCCGCTCCGCCGCCTCCCGCAAGCGGCGCGACTGCTCGGCAGGCAGCAGGTCCAGCGCACCGACGATCTTGACACTCCAGTTCTTGTCCGGTCCGGAGATCTCTTCGACGACATCGGTGATGATCTCGAGAAGAGTGTCCAGTTCCTCCGCGTCCCGGCGCAGATTCTCGGTCGAGAGGAGATAGATGGTGGCCATCTCGATCCCGGCCGCATCACACCAGCCCAGCATCTCCGAGATCTTGAGGGCACCCATCCGGTGTCCGTGACTGACGTCGGTGAAGCCGTTCTCCCGGGCCCACCGCCGGTTGCCGTCGCACATCACCGCTATGTGCCGAGGGTGCTGCAGACCTTCGAGCCGCGCGAGCAACCGTCGCTCGTAGATGCTGTACAGCAGTCCTCGCACACTCACCGGGAGATCACCATGACAGCCAAGAGTACGCCGCTGCCGATCGCGATTCGCGATGGCGGTCACACGTGGTGCACCGTGGTCCTACCGACGGGTACGCTCTCCCCACAAGCGAACCTACGGTTCCGTAGGTTCGAGTCGCGAACAGCGAGAAGGGGTGTCCTGTGACAGCTTTCGGACTCGACGAGCTCCCGGTCAAGCCGCGTCTGCGTGGGTGGATTCACCTGTGGGCGTTCGGTATCTCGGTCATCGCCGGGCTGGTCCTCGTCCTCGTGTCCGGCCTCCGAGTGTCAGCGGAAGCGGCCGTCGCCACGGCGGTCTACAGCGTCACCGTGTGTGGCGTATTCGGGGTCAGCGCCACGTATCACCGAGTGCACTGGAAGACCACGTCCGCCCGCACGTGGATGAAGCGGGCGGATCACTCGATGATCTTCCTGTTCATCGCCGGCAGTTATACACCGTTCGGGCTGCTGGGCCTGCCCTCGAGCACCGGACGCACACTGCTGATCGTCGTCTGGGCCGGTGCCTTCGCCGGCGTTGCCCTGAAGATGCTGTGGCCGACGGCGCCGCGGTGGGTCGGTGTTCCGCTCTACCTGCTCCTCGGCTGGGCGATCGTTCCGGTGGCGCCGGAGCTGACCTCCGAGGTCGGGGTCCTGCCCATGGTGTTGCTGCTCATCGGCGGCATCCTGTACTCGGTGGGCGCCGTGCTGTATGCCACGAAGTGGCCGAATCCGTGGCCGGCCACCTTCGGGCATCACGAGTTCTTCCATGCCGCCACCGTGATCGCGGCGTTGTGCCACTACATCGCCGTCTGGCTGGTCGTGTTCGGACAGTAATTACCGGCTCAACGCCTCGGCCAGGTCGCCGATGGTCGACACCGGACGATCACAGACGAACCCGCGGCACACATACGCCGCCGAATCGCCCCCCACCAGCGGCCGGTCGGCAAGCAGCGGCGACGAATCCGGTTCACCTCCGACCACCACCGCACCACCCGGAGCGAGTCGGCGAGCAGCGTCCAGCAGCCCGGTCTCGCCGTTCGTTGCCACCGCCACCTGGATCGGCCCACGCACCGACGCCTCGGCCACGGCGAGCCAGTGTCCCGCCGACCTCGGTGCCCGTTCGAGGAGCAGCGCCACCCGGTCGAGTGACGCGGCGGCCGCGGCGGCATACCGGGCCGAGGTGCCCGCCTCCGCCACCGCCGCAGCGGTGAGCAGGGCCTCGGCCAGGCACGAGGCACCGGACGGCGTGGCGCCGTCGACCGGGTCGCGCGGACGGGTCACCAGGACTTCCGAATCATCCGCCGTATCGAACCAGCTGCCGGGCTGCTCGGCGTCCGCGAAGTGTCGCAAGGCACGCTCCAGCAGGGCCTCGGCGGGTTCGAGCCATTCGGCGTCGCCGGTCGCCTGGAACAACGCGAGGAGTCCGGTGGCGAGGCACGCATAGTCCTCCAGAATTCCCACGGGTTCGCCCACCACCGACCCCAGCGAGGCGCGGCGCAGGCGACCGTCGACAAGGTGCAGGTCCAGCACCGTCCGGGCACACTCGGCGGCCGCGGAGATCCACTCCGGCCTGCCGAGTCCGGCACCGGCCTCGGCCAGCGCCGTGATGGTCATCCCATTCCAGGCGGTGACCACTTTGTCGTCCCGGCCGGGCTGCGGCCGGATCGCACGGTGAGCGAAAAGAGCGTTCCGCACGCGACCCCACCGCTCCCAGTCGTCCGGATCCTGGAGGAGTTGCAGCACCGACGCGCCTTTTTCGAAGGTTCCCTCCGGCATCACGGTCAGCAGATGCGACGCCCACTCGCCGTCTTCGGCGCCCAGCACCTCGACGAGCTGTGCGGGTGTCCACACATAGGTCAGCCCCTCGACGCCCTCCGTGTCGGCGTCGAGCGCAGACGCGAACGAGCCGTTCTCCGTACGCAGGTCGCTAAGCAGGAACTGCGCGGTCTCCTCGGTGACGCGGACCGCAAGCTCCGAACCCGTTCGCCGACCGAGGTGGGCGTACACGCGCAGTAGCTGGGCGTTGTCGTAGAGCATCTTCTCGAAGTGCGGCACGACCCACTCGGCGTCGACCGAGTAGCGGGCGAAACCGCCGCCGAGCTGGTCGTAGATCCCGCCCCGCGCCATCGCGGACGCCGTGCGCTCCACCGTCTCGAGCACCTTCGCCTTCCCGGAACGCTCGTAGGTGCGCAGTAGACCCTCCAGCAACGCAGACGGCGGGAACTTGGGCGCACCTCCGAACCCGCCCCGTGGAATGTCCTCGTCCTTCAGCACGGCAGCAGCAGCCGCGTCGAGAAGCGCGGCATCCACCGCGACATCCGCAGTAGGTATGCCGCCGGCTCCGCGGCGCAGTTCCGTCGCCACCGACTCGGCGGCATTGTCGACGTCGCTGCGCCGGTCCCGCCACGTGTCGGCGATGGCGCCGAGCAGCTGGGTGAAGGACGGCATTCCGCCGCGTGGCGCGGGCGGGTAATAGGTCCCGCAATAGAACGGTGCACCGTCGGGAGTGAGGAAGCACGTCATCGGCCAACCGCCCTGGCCCGTCATCGCCACGGTGGCGTTCATGTACACGGCGTCGAGGTCGGGACGCTCTTCCCGGTCGACCTTGATGCACACGAAATGCTCGTTCATCAGCGACGCGACGGCGTCGTCCTCGAACGACTCGTGCGCCATCACATGACACCAGTGGCACGCGGAGTATCCGATCGACAGCAGAATCGGCACATCACGTTCACGCGCCCACTCGATCGCCTCCGGCCCCCATTGCTGCCAATGGACCGGGTTGTCGGCGTGCTGCCGCAGATAGGGGCTGGTGGACCCGCCGAGTGTGTTGCGTGCGCGTGGGTCCATGTCCAGCTCCTCTTCGACTACTGCTGCAGCTTCGGTGGATTGTCGGTGGGACCGGAGGGCCCGCTCGTGGTCCCGTTGTCCCCGTGCAGTGCGCCGCGGTCGGTGCCCTCGTCGGCTTCCTGGTCGGGTTCGGGATGGTCCGGTTCGAAGGTCTCGGGCAGATTCTTCAGCTGCTTGTTCATCGAGCGCACCAGTAGCACCACGCCCGCGAGCAGAGCGAGAATGACCACCAGTCCGATAGGCGAGGCCTTACCGAACTCGGGACCGGAGGGCGTGCTGGGCGTCTGCGCCAGCAGTTCCACCGTCCCGGCGACGACACCGAGCGTCAACGACATCACTGCGACTCGTCCGGGTGAACGCCGGCGAACAGGTCGTTCTCCGGAATGGAGGTGGTGACCCGGGTCTTGGCGAGTTCGAATTCCTCGGTCGGCCAGATTTTCTGCTGGATCTCGAGCGGAACAGCGAAGAACGAACCGTTGGGGTCGATCTGGGTGGCGTGGGCGCGCAGGGCGTCGTCGCGCTGCGGGAAGTAGTCGCCGCAGGTGATCTGCGTGGTGACGCGCGCCATCAGATCACCCTGCTCGGTCTTCCACTTCTTGAGCCACTCCGCCATCGGGAATTCTTCACCGCGGCGTTCGTACTCCTCCTGGAACTGCAGGAGACGTTTACGGATGAACCCGTGCGAGTAGTAGACCTTCTGCACTTTCCACGGCTCGCCCGCGTCGGGGAACTGCTGCGGATCCGCGGCCGCCTCGTAGGCGGCCATCGACACCTCGTGGCAGCGGATGTGATCGGGATGCGGATAACCGCCGTTCTCGTCGTACGTCGTCATGACGTGGGGACGGAATTCGCGGATGGCCCGGACCAGAGCTTCGGTGGCCACCTCGAGCGGCACCAGCGCAAAGCACCCCTCCGGCAGCGGCGGCAGCGGGTCACCCTCGGGCAGTCCCGAGTCGACGAATCCCAGCCACTGGTGCTGGACACCGAGGATGCGAGCGGCCTCGGACATCTCCTCGATGCGGACCTCGTGGATGCGGTCTCGCACGCCGGGCACGTCCATCGCCGGATTGAGGATGTCGCCGCGTTCACCCCCGGTCAACGTCACAACCCGCACTTCGTTGCCCTCGGCGGCGTAACGGGCCGTCGTCGCCGCACCCTTGCTCGACTCGTCGTCGGGATGGGCATGGACGGCCATGAGACGGAATCCGCTCACGTATTCGTTCACCTCAACTTCGCCAGTAGCCGTTGCCGGCTTGTTCGTGTCGTACGCTCTTCGTCCTCCGCCATCGCTTGACGGCGCACCGACGCACATCCTCTATAGTTCCACCCGATAGTTCCGCTTGCAGCCGTGACCCCGCTCGAGTGCTGGAAGCAGTGAGGAACTGGAGCGGTGTGAGAGCAGAGTGATGACGAGAACGCTTCCCCCCGGCCGATACACAGGTGCAGCGAAGCCTGCACGGCCGAGGCGCTGGATCGCGTGGGCGCTCGGCGCGGTCGTCGTAGTGCTCGGGGTGATTGTGGCGTTCTCGGCCTACGACAGGTTCACGATTTCCGACATCGACAGCGAGGCCACATCGTTCGATCTTGTCGACGACTCGCGGCTCGATATCACCTTCACCGTCACCCGTGACGACCCTTCGCGCCCGGGGGTGTGCATCGTCCGTGCACGCTCCAAGGACGGATCCGAGACGGGACGGCGCGAGGTCTACATCGCCGGAGGGCCACATCAGACGGTGAAGATCACGGCCCCCGTCTACACGTCCGAGCCGCCGGCCATGGGTGATGTGTATGGGTGCAGCCTGGACGTTCCGGCGTATCTCACCGGCGGCTGACCAGCCGCTCCCCGAGCGACCGTTCGGGTTCTCCGCCAGTTCCGACCTCCGATCGTGCTAGAATCGGCTGATACACGGTTCCGGTTTGGAACCGTGTATTGCTGCATTGGCGGCAAGGTGGATCTGTGTTCGGCCCCGGCCGGCTGATCCGCCGAGCCGTTGATCACTGCTGTTGCAGTGGTCTGTCGAGGGAGCCCGGGGGCTCCAACTACGAGGGAGTGATCGAGATGACCGAGACCCAGGTGACCTGGCTGACCCAGGAGTCACATGACAGGCTCAAGAGCGAACTCGACCAACTCATTGCCAATCGACCCGTCATCGCCGCCGAGATCAACGAGCGACGCGAAGAGGGCGATCTCAAGGAGAACGGTGGCTACCACGCGGCCCGCGAAGAGCAGGGCCAGCAGGAAGCTCGTATCCGCCAGCTCCAGGAGTTGTTGAACAGCGCGAAGGTCGGCGAGGCACCCACCCAGTCCGGCGTGGCGTTGCCCGGCTCGGTGGTGAAGGTCTACTACGACGGCGACGAGAAGGACACCGAGACGTTCCTCATCGCCACCCGCGAAGAGGGCGCACGCGACAACAAGCTCGAGGTCTACTCCCCCAACTCACCGTTGGGTGGGGCACTGCTCGAGGCGAAGGTCGGCGAGACGCGCGAGTACACGCTGCCCAACGGCAGCAGCATGAAGGTGACGCTCGTCAGCGCTGAGCCTTACCACAGCTGATATCGGCTCTGCTTCACAGAACTCCGGTCCGGGCGATGCGCCCGGACCGGAGTTTTTTTGGTGGTGCAGTTCGCGCTCAGATGATTCTGCGGGCCTTCATGCCGGAGAACACCGCACCGATGCGCACTACGTCACCCGTGGTGGGTGCGTGGAGCATCTGGCCGTTTCCGACATAGATCGCCACGTGCCCGGGACCACCCGACTGCCAGTTTCCGAAGAGCAGGTCGCCCGGTTTCGCCTCCGAGAGCGGGATCTCGACGCCCACGCGCCACTGAGTCTCCGAGGTCCGGGGCAGTTTGATGCCGGTGGCGGCGTACACGGCGAACGAGGTGAGGCCGGAGCAGTCGAACCCCCCGCCGGACGGTCCGTTGATGTTGCCGCCGCCCCACACATACGGCAGGCCGATGAACCGCATCGCCATCTCGACCACCCGGCTCGGCTCCCCGGCGCCGACACCGTAGAAGAACGGCGACAACATCCGGGCGAACGATTCTTCGAGCGACCGGATCCGTGCCACATACGGCTGGGTTTCGTGGACGTAGTCCGGTTTTCCGGCGGGCATGCCGCCCGACGTGCGCACCGCACCCGCACCGGCGTTGTAGGCCGCAAGGGTGAGGTCGAGGGTGTCACCCTTGACCACGCCTTGTTTCTTCCAGGCGTCGATCTGCGCGTGGAGGTCGCACAGCATCTGGCCGGACGCCATCATCGGGTCGGCGACGCCGTTGATGTCCACCTTGCCGTCGCCGTCCGCGTCCTTGCCGTATTTGGCCCAGGTGCCGGGCAGAAATTGACCGGGTCCGCGGGCACCCGCCCTCGACACCGGCGAGGCCGCCCCATGTCTGAAGCCGTTCTCGACCGAGTACAGAGCGGCCAGGGTCGGCGGTTTGATTCCTTCACACAACGAGCCGGCCTTGCGGATCCAGGGGGCGAACACGGCGATGGCTCCGATCGGGGCCAGTGAGACCCCGGGAAATCCGGCAGGAACCGAGGGAATCAAGGATCCGAGGCCGCTGATGATGGCGGGGACGCCGGGGACGGCGGCCAGCCCACCGATCACGGTTTGTGCACCCGAGGCCATCGGCGCCGGGGGCTGGTCGAGCGGACTGTCGGGGAGGACGAGTGCCTGCTCGGGTCCGGGGACCGGCGGGGGCGGCGCCGGCGGTGCGTCTGCAGCAGGCGGCGCCGGAATATAGGGATCGGTCGCCTGCTTCACCACCTCGGATGCGTCGGTGACCATTTGCTCGGCTTGCTGTCGTGCTGGTTCCGGGAGAGCCGAAATGGCGTCGTTCACCTGTTTCTGAACGTCGGGAGAAGCTTGCTCTACAACTTGGATAGCGTCCGCCGCTTGGTCTTTCACTGGCTGCGGTATGTCTGCTCCTTGAACCATTGCCCCCGCTGCTGTGGTGATCGCCACGATGATCGCCGCTGCATCAACTGACATACGTGCGCTCCTCCTCCTCGGTATGCCGAACCGAGTAGGTTCACGTTACGACGGGGTACAGCAGGCGCGGGCCGAATTCGGCAGCTTGGGCAACAGCCATTTCGTGCGGTGAGCAGGCTTCGGGCCGTCGCACACGACCGTGCGTGCGTGTTTCCACCCGACCCGACTGCACTCCACCCCTCTGAGCCGGCCTCGCATCGCTCTCCGAACTGATTCCCAGGTTGCTCACAGGTTCGTCGTGGAAGGTGGTGGACATGAGTGAAGATCGACGGAATGCCCGCCTGCTTCCCGTTCGGCGTGCGCTCGCCGCAGCCGGGATCGCCGGGTTGGTCGCCGGTGGCGGCATCGCGGCCGCCGCGGACGCCTCTTCGTCCGACGCGGCCGTCGCCGCTCCCGTCGTCTCGGCAGGCTTCGGAACACCGGATGCGGTGTCCAGCGGATTCTGAAGACGCGGAAAGTAACCACAGCATGACCGGTGCGCGTAGCGCGACCGAATGGTCGACGTGGGGTGGGCACGTGCGTGTCGTCGTCACCGCCCCGGGCGCCCTCGATTCGGCCGCCAACCTGGTGCGCGGCTATCTCGCGGCAGCAGACGCCGCGGTCAATCGCGAGCGATCCGACGCCGAGATCCACTCTCTCCGGCACGGGAAGAACAGCGTGACCCCACTGTTCGCCCGATTCATCGCCGATGCACTGTCTGCGGCACGGATCACGGACGGAAAGCTCGACCCCACGTCGGCATCCACCACCCACTCCTGGCGCACGGTCGGGGTCGACGGAACCGAGGTGACGCTGCCCGAGGGAGTGCAGCTCGATCTCACGGCCACCGCTCGCGCGAGCTCGGCAGACCACTGCGCCTCGACCACCGCCGAACTCCTCGGCTGCGGCGTGCTGGTGGCCCTGGGCGGCGACATCGCCACCGCCGGACCTACGCCGCCGGGTGGGTGGCAGATACAGGTTCAAGACCTGCCGGGCGACCCCACCTGCCAGGTGTCGATTCCGTCGGGTGCGGGCGTGGCGACCGCCAGCACCGTGAAACCCTTGCGTCCCGACCCGATGGCGTTGTGGCGCACGGTGTCCGTGGTGGCCGACTGCTGCACCACCGCCCACGCGACCAGTACGGCGGCGGTCGCGATGGGCGGCGGCGCCGTCAGCTGGCTGGCCGAACTGAAGCTACCCGCGCGACTGGTGGATCAGGAGTTCCGGGTGAGCACCGTCAATGGATGGCCACACTAGCGGCGCGCTCAGTGCTGCAGCCGAACGGCGTATCCGGCGGCGTCGAGCGCGTCGAGCAGATCCTGCCGATGTCCCGGGCCACGGGTCTCTACGGTGAGGAATACCTCCACCTCGTCCAGTGCGAGTGAGCCACCGGTCCGGGAGTGAACAACGTCGACCACGCTGGCCCCGTTCCCGCTGACGACTTCGAGGAGGCCGACCAGACCACCCGGTCGGTCCGGAATGGTCACGTGCACACCGAGATAGCGTCCCGACGCGCGCAACCCGTGGTTGACGACATGGGTCAGCAGTAGCGGGTCGACGTTGCCGCCCGACAGCACGGCGCAGACCTTTCCGGTGAGGCCGAGCTCGGCCTGGGCGCAACTGATCAGAGCCGCCACCGCCGCGGCGCCGGCGGGTTCGACGATGAGTTTCGCGCGCTCTAGGCACAACAGCAGGGCGCGGGACAGCGCGTCCTCGCTCACCGTGACGATGGCATCGACCTGAGTGCCGACGTGCGCGAACGGGACGTCGCCCGGTCGGCCGACCGCAATGCCGTCGGCCATGGTGGACATGCTCGCCAACGGCACAGGACGGCCTTCGGCGAGCGAAGCGGGCCACGCGGCTGCTTGCTCGGCCTGGACGCCGATGATGCGCACGTCGGGACGCAACTCCGACACCGCGGCGGCGATCCCCGCAATGAGGCCACCACCGCCCGTCGGAACGACAATGGTGCCGACGTCCGGCTCCTGCTCCAGAATTTCGAGGCCCACCGTCCCCTGCCCTGCCACGATGTCGACGTGGTCGAACGGGTGAATCAGCACCGCCCCGGTCTCCGCAGCGAATTCCTTCGCCGCCACCAGGGCGTCGTCCACGGTGTCACCGGTCAGATGCACGGTCGCGCCGTAGGCCTTGGTTGCGACGAGTTTCGGTAGGGGCGCGCCCGTCGGCATGAAGACGGTCGACGCGATGCCCAGGTCGGTGGCCGCCCAGGCCACACCCTGGGCGTGATTACCGGCACTCGCGGCGACGACACCACACGCGCGTTCCTCCTCGGCGAGATTCGCGATCCGGTAATACGCACCACGCGGCTTGAAAGAACCCGTGCGCTGGAGATTTTCGCACTTGAGCGACACCTCGTGCCCGCACCGCTCGGACAACGCCCTCGATGCGATCACCGGCGTCCGGCGCATCACGGGGGCCAGCAGCCTACGGGCTGCCCTGATCTGCTCGAGCGTGACGGATTCCACGCGGGCCAGCATAGGGCGCTCCGCGCCCCGTGCGCCTTTTTGGTAGTTGCCGCTACCAAAAAGGCGCACGGGCGGCGAAGCCGCCTACTTCAGCGCCTGCTCGATGTCGCCCACGAGGTCGGCCGCGTCTTCGACGCCGACGGACAGCCGCACGAGGTCGTCCGGGACCTCGAGCAGCGAACCGGCGGTGGAGGCGTGCGTCATCGCACCGGGATGTTCGATCAGCGATTCGACACCACCGAGCGACTCGGCGAGGGTGAAGATCTCGGTTCGCGAGCAGAAGTCCAGCGCCGCCTGCTTGCCGCCGGCGAGCCGGACGGAGATCATGCCGCCGAAACGACGCATCTGCTTCTCGGCGATCTTGTGACCGCTGTGCGATTCGAGGCCGGGGTAGATGACCTTGGAGACGGCCGGGTGCCCGGTGAGCAACTCCACGACCTTTTCGGCGTTGTCACTGTGCCGCTCCATGCGGAGGGCGAGGGTCTTGATGCCGCGCAGCGTGAGGAAGGCATCGAAGGGACCGGGTACGGCGCCGGCACCGTTCTGGAGGAATGCGAATGCCGCGTCGAGTTCTTCGTCGTTGGTGACCAGTGCGCCGCCGACGACGTCGGAGTGGCCGCCGATGTATTTAGTGGTCGAGTGCAGGGCGATGTCGGCGCCGAGCTGCAGCGGCTGCTGCAGGTAAGGCGACGCGAACGTGTTGTCGACGACGATCTTCGCGTCGGCCGCGTGCGCCACCTCGGTGAGCGCTTCGATGTCACCGATGGTGAGCAACGGGTTGGTGGGGGTCTCGACCCACACCAGTTTTGTGTTCGGCCGGATCGCGTTGCGCACGGCATCCACATCGGACACCGGTACGGGGGTGTATTCGATACCCCACTGGGAGAAGACCTTGTCAATCAGGCGGAACGTGCCACCGTAGGCGTCGTTGGGGATGACGAGGTGGTCGCCCGGGCGGAGGACGGCACGCAGGACGCAGTCGGTGGCGGCCATGCCCGAGCCGAACGCCCGGCCGTACGTGCCCGACTCCAGGGCTGCGAGGTTGGCCTCGAGCGGCCGGCGGGTGGGGTTGCCCGTGCGGGCGTACTCGAACCCGTTACGCATGCCGCCGACGCCGTCCTGTGCGAACGTCGAGCTCGCGTAGATCGGGACGTTGACGGCGCCGGTCTGCGGGTCGGGGTCGAATCCGGCGTGCACGGCCTTGGTGGAGAAACCCTGCCAGCTGATGTTGTCCGCTTTGCTGCGCTGCTCACTCATGTAGGCCAGCGTAGTGGGGACCTAATCTTGCAGATACTTCGCAATCGCGAATGCGACGTCGAGCTTGGTCTCGTCGCTCACGGAGGGGTCGATCGCGTTGACGATGATGCTGTGTGTCGGCGTGAGCAGTGCCATGGCGACGACGTCGAGGACCACCCCGTCCACTGCCGTGGACCGCGGATCGGGGATCACATTCGTCCCGTTCCTCATCTCGACGATGACCACCGGGTCCGTCGCCTGCGGCTTGACGGACGCCGTGAGGGTGCTCAGCACGTTGGCCGGCCCCTTCGACCACGAGCAGGTGGGATCGGCGGAGCCCGGCAGGGCTGCCTCGGTGAGATACGGCCGGTCCGATACCAACGACCCCAGCACCTCCGTCAGGTGGTCGCAGTCGGTCGACTCGGCCACCACCGCAGAGCTGGGTTTCGCTGTCGCCACCGATGCCGGCTGGGCGACACCGTCGACCGCCTGCCCGCACCCGGCAACCATCAGTCCGATGATCGGAACCCCCACGACACGACACAGACGAGCACCCACTGATTTCCCCCCTCGGATGTGGAACGGGCCGCCCGCGTCCGGCGAGCAGCCCGTCCCGATGTCTCGCCCTAGGACCCGGCGCTGAGGAAACCGAGCAGGTCGTGGCGAGTGATGACGCCGGCCGGCTTACCGTCGTCCACCACCATCAGCGCGTCGGTATCCCCCAGCGCCTTCGTCGCGGCCGACACCGGCTCACCCGAACCGATGAGCGGGAAAGGCTTGCTCATGTGCTTCTCGACCGGATCGGCGAGGTGGGCACGGCCTTCGAACACGGCGCTGAGAAGGTCGCGCTCCGTCACACTTCCCGCGACCTCACCGGCCATGACGGGCGGCTCGGCCCCGACGACGGGCATCTGGGACACCCCGTACTCGCGGAGGATCTCGATGGCGTCGCGCAGCGTCTCGGACGGGTGCGTGTGAACGAGGTCCGGGAGCTCGCCGGACTTGCCGCGCAGCACGTCGCCGACCGTCTTCTCGTCCGGCTTGCCGTCGAGCGGGGTGCGGAGGAAGCCGTAGGAGGCCATCCACTTGTCGTTGAAGATCTTGGACAGGTAGCCGCGTCCGCCGTCGGGGAGGAGAACGACAATCACCGCGTCGGGACCCTCACGCTTGGCGACCTCGAGTGCGGCGACGACGGCCATGCCGCACGATCCGCCGACCAGCAGGCCTTCTTCACGCGCGAGTCGGCGCGTCATCTCGAAGGAGTCGGCATCGGAGACGGCGATGATTTCGTCGGGGATGGACGGGTCGTAGGCGCTCGGCCAGAAGTCCTCGCCGACACCTTCGACCAGGTAGGGACGGCCGGTGCCGCCGGAGTACACGGAGCCCTCGGGGTCGGCGCCGATGATCTTGACCTTCCCGCCCGACACCTCCTTGAGGTAGCGGCCGGTGCCGGTGATGGTGCCGCCGGTGCCGACGCCCGCGACGAAGTGGGTGATTTTTCCGTCGGTGTCGGCCCAGATCTCGGGTCCGGTGGTCTCGTAATGGCTCTGCGGACCGCCCGGGTTGGCGTACTGGTTCGGCTTCCACGCGCCGGGGATGTCGCGGGCGAGGCGGTCGGACACGCTGTAGTAGCTGTCGGGGTGTTCCGGCGCGACCGCGGTCGGGCACACCACGACCTCGGCGCCGTAGGCCTTGAGGACGTTGCGCTTGTCTTCGCCGACCTTGTCGGGGCACACGAACACGCACTTGTACCCACGTTTCTGTGCCACCAGGGCCAGCCCGACGCCGGTGTTGCCGGACGTGGGTTCGACGATGGTTCCGCCCGGCTTCAGCTCGCCCGACGCCTCGGCGGCGTCGATCATCTTGACCGCGATGCGGTCCTTCGAGCTTCCGCCGGGGTTCAGGTACTCGAGCTTGGCTGCAACGGTCCCGTGCTCGCCGCCGATAACCGAAGTGAGCTTGACGAGAGGGGTGTTGCCGATCAGGTCGACGACGTGTTCCGCG
Organism: Rhodococcus sp. MSC1_016; assembly: GCF_023667485.2. Classification (NCBI taxonomy): domain Bacteria; kingdom Bacillati; phylum Actinomycetota; class Actinomycetes; order Mycobacteriales; family Nocardiaceae; genus Rhodococcus; species Rhodococcus sp. MSC1_016. The sequence continues at coordinate 754,366 of NZ_JAMOZI020000001.1, read as the reverse complement.
ATGCGCATGACTCCATGGTCCCAGATGCGCAGATCGGATGCTCACAGACGTCCGGCACGGGGCATCGGACGCGGCTAGATTGGTACGGACGCAGTCCGCCGGAACCCGTGAGAAACACACCAGGTAGCGGAAAGGTGAGTGCAGTGCCGAAGAGCACCTGGCAGACCGGAGTGAAGGCCGGCGCCACGGCGGTAGTAGCGGGATCGAGCGCAGGAACACTGTCCTGGGTGGCGTACTCATACCTCATGTCGCAGGCGACGGCGGCGAGAGGCGTCATCGGACGCAACGTCGCGAAACCGCCGGAGGCCGACGGCGTGTACGCCCCTGGCAGCGCGGACGTGGAACGCTGGCGTCGCGGCGCACCGTTCGACCTGCACCTGATGATCTTCGGCGACTCGACCGCTGCAGGCGTGGGCTGCCTGACGGCGGAGGAAGTGCCCGGCGTGCAGATCGCCCGCCGCCTCGCCGACGAGACGGGTAAGCGGGTTCGGCTGAGCACCAAGGCAATCGGCGGTGCCACCTCGCGGGGACTCAGCGGCCAGGTCGACGCGATGTTCGTGGCGGGGCCGCCGCCGGACGCCGCCGTCATTCTCGTCGGAGCCAACGACGTCACAGCGAAGAACTCGATTCGCGCCTCGGCCCACAGGCTGGGTGAGGCCGTCGCCCGATTGAGGGAGCACGACTGCGCCGTTGTCGTCGGGACGTGCCCCGACCTGGGAGTCGTCACAGCCATACCGCAGCCCCTGCGCACCGTCGTCCGCACGTGGGGCCTGCGTCTGGCGAGAGCGCAGGCGGTCGCGGTCACCGCGGCGGGGGGACATCCGGTTGCGCTGGCCGATTTGCTGGCGCGCGAATTCCTGGCTGCCCCCGACCGAATGTTCTCGGCCGACCACTTCCATCCTTCCGCTGCGGGATACGAACTGGCGGCAATGCAGATCGTGCCCGTCCTCGCCACCGCACTGGGCATGTGGCACGGCGGCCCTCTCCCGGACCTGCCCGAGGTCTCGGAAGCAGCCGAGGCACGCAAGTTCTCGACGCGAACACTCGCCTCGCTCAATCGCTTTCTGTGGCGACGTGCCGCGCGACGCCGTGCGACGGGTCGCCTCGACGACCTTCTCGGAATCGAGGAGGCGTCGGCGTCGCGAGTCCGGAAGGCCGCCCAGTGAGACGGAGATATCCGCGCACGGAGGCGACGACGTAGGTTGTCTGAACAGCCATGAAATCGGTGGCCTGCAACACAGTGCAGACCTCCGCAGCCGACAAAGGAGTTATTGATGCCCGAGGCAGTAATCGTCTCTGCAGTACGTTCACCGATCGGTCGGGCCATGAAGGGCTCACTGAAGTCGATCCGCCCGGATGATCTGACGACGCAGATGGTTGCCGCGGCGCTGGCGAAGGTCCCCGAACTCGACCCCACCGAGATCGACGACCTGCTCCTCGGGTGCGGCCAGCCCGCCGGGCAGTCCGGGTTCAACATCGCCCGCGTCGTCGCCGTGCAGCTGGGCTACGACTTCCTGCCCGGTGTGACCGTCAACCGGTACTGTTCGTCCTCGCTGCAGACCACCCGCATGGCGCTGCACGCGATCAAGGCCGGCGAGGGCGACGTCTTCATCTCGGGCGGTGTCGAGTCGGTGTCGAGCTTCGTCACCGGCAACGCCGACGGTCTGCCCAACACGAAGAACCCCAAGTTCGCCGACGCCGAGGCCCGGACCGGCAAGCTCGCCGAGGGCGGCGTCGCCTGGACCGATCCGCGCGAGGACGACCTGCTGCCCGACGTCTACATCGCGATGGGTCAGACCGCCGAGAACGTGGCATCCGCCACCGGCATCAGCCGTGAGGAGCAGGACCGCTGGGGTGTCCGGTCGCAGAACCGTGCGGAGGAGGCCATCAAGAACGGCTTCTTCGAGCGGGAGATCACCCCGGTCACCCTTCCCGACGGCACCGTCGTCAGCACCGACGACGGCCCGCGCGCCGGCACCACCTACGAGGCCGTCAGCCAGCTCAAGCCGGTGTTCCGGCCGGACGGCACCGTCACCGCCGGCAACGCCTGCCCGCTCAACGACGGCGCCGCCGCCCTGGTGATCATGTCCGACACCAAGGCCAAGGAGTTGGGCCTGACTCCGCTGGCCCGCATCGTGTCGACCGGCGTGTCGGGTCTGTCGCCCGAGATCATGGGTCTCGGGCCGATCGAGGCCGTCAAGAAGGCGCTCGCACTGGCCGGGAAGAGTGTCTCGGACATCGACCTGTTCGAGATCAACGAGGCCTTCGCGGTCCAGGTCCTCGGTTCGGCCCGTGAGCTGAAGATCGACGAGGACAAGCTGAACATCTCCGGTGGCGCCATCGCCCTCGGCCACCCGTTCGGGATGACCGGGGCCCGCATCACCAACACCCTGCTCAACAACCTGCGTGAGCAGGACAAGACGTTCGGCGTCGAGACCATGTGCGTCGGCGGCGGGCAGGGCATGGCCATGGTCCTCGAACGCCTGAGCTGAGGCGGCTCCGCCGCCCGTGCGCCTTTGTGGTAGCTGGAGCAACCGAAAAGGCGCACGGGCGCGAAGCGCGAGAAGGCCCCCGAGAGCATGCTCTCGGGGGCCTTCTCGTGGAACTGCTAGTCGTTGTTGAAGTAACTCAGCAGGCGGAGGATCTCGACGTACAGCCACACCAGGGTGACCGTGAGTCCGAAGGCGACTCCCCAGGCGGCCTTCTCCGGCGCCTGAGCGCGGATCAGCTGGTCAGCGGCGTCGAAGTCCAGCAGGAAGCTGAAGGCGGCGATACCGATGCAGACGAGGCTGAAGATGATGGCCATCGTGCCGCCGTCACGCAGTCCGAGCCCGCCTTCGACGAAGAAGCTGGCGATCACGTTGCCCAAGGCGAGGACGACGACACCGATGAGAGCGCCGATGATCATCCGCGTCAGGCGGGGCGTGACTCGGATTGCGCCCGTCTTGTAGACGACGAGCATGCCGAAGAACACACCGAACGTACCGAGGACTGCTTGGCCGATCAGCGCCGCGCCACCGACTCCACCGAACGTGATGTCGGTGAACATGAACGACAGCGCCCCGAGGAACAGACCTTCCGCGACGGCGTAGGCCAGCACGATCGCCGGGTTGTCCATCTTGCGGCCGAAAGTGGCGATCAGCACGAGGACGAGACCGACCAGGCCGCCACCGATGACCAACGGCCCCGCGAGCCCCGCGTCGTTGGTGACCAGGAAGTAGGAGATGATCGCCGACACCGTGAGCACACCGAGTGTGATTCCGGTCTTCGTGACGACATCGTCGATGGTCATCGAACGGTAGTCGGGGCCCGTGCGGTAGGGCTCGGCCTGGGTGTACTGAGGCTGACCGAACTGCTGCGTGACCTGCGCGGCGCCGGCCGTCGTAGATCCGAACGAGGCGTATCCGCCGTTGCCCTCTTGTTTGGGCAGGTTACGGAACACCGGGTTACTGGTGGTGCGCACCGTGCACATCCCTTCTCGTGGCTCGCCGGGTGAATCCGGGTTCTCTCATATGATGAACGTCCGGCACCCCACCGCGAGTTCCCGTTCTTCGCTTCGGGTCGGACAATTCGGACTCTACCGGTGCCGCAGTGGCAGCCGCCAGACGAGTGCCCGGCGGCGCGGCGATCAGGCGATCGACCGGGTCACGGTGAATTTGGCGTTGCGGCCGACCACGTCGGTGCGCCCGACCAGCCGTTGCAGCCGGCCTCGATACCCGAGATGAGAGTTGTACACGGTCCACATTTCGCCACCGGAACGGAGTACCCGTCCCGCCTCGGCGAACATCTTGATGGCGACACCGGTGTGTACGGCCGCGCCGACGTGGAACGGTGGATTACAGAGGACGACGTCGCAGCTTCCGGTGGGCAGTGTCGACATCACGTCGTCGCGCAGTGTGCTCACCCGGTCGGCGACTCCGTTGACACGGGCCGTGGCCGAAGCGGATGCGACTGCGGCCGCCGACTGGTCGGTGGCGATGACCGAGATGCCGGGCCGCAGCCGAGCGAGGCTGACAGCCAGGATGCCGGTGCCGCAGCCGAGGTCGACGGCGGTCTGCGCGGCGGGGTTCACGCGCGGGAGGAAGTCGAGGAGGCACCGGGTACCGATGTCCAGTGTGGAACCGGCGAACGCGGCTCCGTGGGAGACGACATCGAGGCCGAGCTCGTCGATATGTTCGGTGACCGGGAAACTTGACCGAGCGGACGCCACCGGACCGCTCGCGATCAGCACCCGCGACTTCTGCCGCCCGAGTGTTGCCCGCACGGACGCGAACGAGCGGTGGAGCACCTCGTTCATCCCGGTGGAAATGTGCTTGTTCCGGCCGCCGGCGAAAACCACCACGCCGGGGTCGGCGTGACGCGCGATCGCCTCGGCGATCTCGGCGAGCTCGCTCAGGCTCCGCGGCAATTGCAGCAGGACCACGCGCGCACCCTCGAGTAGGTCCTGCCCGAGGGCGCACTGCCGATAGCACGACGTCAGACCTGCCGCCTCAGCGTTGCGGGCCAGCGCCTGCTCCCCCGTCAGCGGATCCTGGAACACCCGGATGCCGGTGGAGGCGTGCGTTACCGCGGCGCCGAGTGTGAGCGCACCGTAGTGGTCCCCGATCACGGCGACGGTTCCCGCAGGCGCGTCCGCTAGAGCGGTCGTGGCCTCGTCGAGGATCAGACGGTCTGCGGCGTCGACGGCCACCAGGTTCGGTGCCTCGACATCGGGGCGGCGCCGCAAGAGAGCGAACAGTGAATCACGGTCGAGCACGTTACTGCGACACCCACTCGACCACGTTGTCGACGCTTTCGCGGTGGGTACGGAATTGGTTGACCGGGTTTCCGGGGTCGGCGTAGCCGAACGAGACACCGCAGACGACTTTGCGCTCCTCCGACAGCGAGAAGAAGTCGCGGATATAGGGCGAACTACCTGCGAGCGCAGCCTGGGGAATGGTGGCGACCCCGAGGCTCTGCGCCGCGAGGAGAAAGCTGTCGACGTACAGGCCACAGTCGACCGCGCCGTAGGTTCCGAGCGCTTCATGGGTGGTGACGATCGCGACGTGCGGCGCCCCGAAAAGGTCGAAATTCTTCATGGTCTGTTCGGCCGAGGCCGTCCGGTCCCCGGCCGCTATGCCCACACTCGAATACAGCTGCATGGCACATTCCCGGCGACGCAGCTTGTGCTCACCCCGGTACTCGCGGGGAAAGTCGAAGTCCGATTCTTGCGGATGGCTGCGCACGTACTCTGCGAGTCCCGTACGGAACCGTTCGGTTCCTTCTCCCTCCGTGATCGCCACCTGCCACGGCTGCGTGTTGCACCACGACGGCGTCTGCTGCGCCAACTCGAGGATCCGCTCGATCACCTGACGCGGCACCTGATGGGGCAGAAAGGCCCGGCAACTGATCCGCTCGTCGAGAAGCGTGGCGAAAATGCCTGCGGCCGGGTTCGTGTCGGGTGCCGCAATTCCGGTGTCGGTCACGTAGAAATCTCCTCAGGTTCGCTCGCTCTCGAACACGCTCTCGGGAATGTGCGACCGCGATATGCTGGCGTCAGTGCACCGAGAAGGTGATGTCATGAGTGTGCCACGAGGCCCGGAAGGAGAAGCCGGGCCGACCGACTCGGATCCGCGAACAACTACGCGGGTCGCCGTCACCGACATCGTCGCAGAACTCTCGGCAGAAGGGTTCGACGATGCACGGGAGATCGGCCGGGGTGGGTTCGGGGTCGTCTACCGCTGCCTCCAGAGCGCCCTCGATCGCACAGTGGCCATCAAGGTTCTCTCGTCCGACCTGAGAGACGAGGATCGCGCGCGGTTCCTGCGCGAGCAGCGCGCGATGGGCAAGCTGTCCGGGCATCCCCACGTCGTCGACATCCTTCAATCGGGGGTGACGCCGAGCGGCAGGCCGTACATCGTGATGCCGTATCACCCGCGCGATTCACTCGAGGCCTGGGTACGCCACGAAGGACCCCTGCCCTGGGCGGAGGTGCTTCGGGTCGGGATCAAGTTGGCGGGGGCGCTCGAGACGGCGCATCGCGCGGGGACGCTGCACCGGGACGTCAAGCCGGCCAATATCCTGCTCACCGGCTACGGCGAACCCCAGCTCACCGACTTCGGCATCGCCCGCGTGTCGGGCGGATTCGAAACTACGTCGAGCATGATCACCGGTTCGCCCGCGTACACCGCGCCCGAGGTGCTCCGGGGTGAGCCCCCTTCCGTGGCGTCGGACGTGTACAGCCTCGGCGCCGCATTGTTCTGCCTCCTCACGGGACATGCTGCGTTCGAGCGCCGCAGCGGCGAGAGGCTCGTCGCGCAGTTCCTGCGGATCGCCACCCAACCTGTTCCGGATCTTCGGGGGGAAGACGTTCCGGACGACGTATGCTCCGCGATCGAACATGCCATGGCCGACGATCCGGCCGATCGTCCTGCAGGCGCAGCGGATTTCGGCCGAGAATTGCAGGAGGCGCAACGCAGGCACAATCTCGGCATCGACGAGATGGCACTGCCCTCCACGGTCGGCGAATTCCCGCGTGTGGAACAGTCGGCAACCCCGACCACTCAGTCGGCCGTGTCCGGACGCGGCCGCAGTTATCGCCGGCGCTCGGGCGCCACACCCCCCAGCGCCGCGGCTCGCTTCCGTCCGCCGACGCCGATGCGGTTGCTGGTGCCGCGGACCCGGCCGCTCGAGATGCTTCGACGAGGGCACCGCCGACGTCTGGCGTTGATCCACGCACCCGCCGGGTTCGGGAAGAGCACGGTCGCCGCGCAGTGGCGTGACGAACTCGTCCGCGAGGGCGCCGTCGTCGCCTGGCTGACCGTGGACAACGACGACAACAACGTCGTGTGGTTCCTGTCCCACCTCGTCGAGGCGATCCGCCGGGCCGATCCCTCGCTCGCCGACGAACTGGGGCCGGCACTCGAGGAGAACGGCGAGGATGCCGAGCGGTACGTGCTCACTTCGCTCGTCGACCAGATCCACGAAGGCCGGCGACACGTGGTGGTGATCATCGACGACTGGCACCGGGTGTCCGACCCGAAAACGATCGAGGCCATGGATTTTGTCCTCGAGAATGGTTGCCACCACCTCCAGATCGTGGTGACGAGCCGCACCCAGGTGGGACTTCCGCTGGCGAAGCTCCGCGTCCGGGACGAACTCGTGGAAATCGACAGCATGGCGTTACGTTTCGATCTCGGTGAGTCACAGCGATTCCTCGTCGACATCGGCGGACTCGAACTCGCCGACGCCGACGTCGAGGCGCTCGAGGAGACAACGGACGGATGGGTCGCGGCACTGCAACTGGCCTCCCTGTCGCTGCGGGACCGATCCGATCCCGGCGACCTCATCCGGCACATGTCGGGGCGGCATCACGCCATCGGTGAGTACCTGGCCGAAAACGTCCTGAGCACCCTCGAACCCGCGCTACTCGACTTCATGCTCGCGACCTCGATCACCGAGCGTGTCTGCGGCGACCTCGCGTCGGTGCTGGCGAATGTGCCGCGGGGGCAGGCTCTGCTCGAACAAGTCGAGTCACGGGACCTGTTCCTGAGGAGCCTCGACGACGACCGGGAGTGGTTCGAATACCATCACCTGTTCGCCGAGTACCTTCGCCGGCGCCTCGAACGTGATCAGCCCGAACGAGTTCCGGCGTTGCACCGCGCCGCCGCGCAATGGTTCGCCGACCACCACTACGTGAGCGATGCCGTCAATCACGCCCTGGCGACGGACGACCTCGACATGGCGGTGACCGTCGTCGAAACGCAGGGGATGCGCCTGGTCGAACACTCTCGAATGGTGGCCTTGCTGGGTTTGGTGGAGAAGCTGCCACCCACTGTCGTGGAGTCCAGCCCTCGCATTCAGATCGCCGTGGCGTGGGCGAGCATCCTGCTCCAGCGGGCGCCGGAAACCCTGCGCGCGCTCTCCCGCGTTGCTGCCGCCCTGGAACATTCCCCGCTGAGCGAGTCCGAGCGCGCGGACATCCGGTTGGAGGGCGACGTCATCAGGGCCGTCATCGAGGTGTCGGCGGATCGCGTCGCCAAGGTCCCCGAGCTGATCGCCGAGGTGTTCGCACGGCCGGAGGCCCTGCGCTCGTGGATCGTATCCGCCGCCGCCAATCTGGCGTCCGCCGTCGCCATCGCCAGATTCGAGTACGGGGAGGCCCGTCGCCTGCAGCAGTGGGCTATCCCCTACCACCGGCAAACCGTCGGCGCGTTCAACCAGATGTACGGCTACAGCTTCGCGGGCCTCGCCGCCATGGAGCAACTGGACATCGCTGCCGCCGAAGAAGATTTCCGGCTGGCCGTGCAGGTGGCGACGAAAGCGAGCGGTGAGCACTCGCACGCCGCACGACTTGCCGGAACGTTGCTCGGCGAATTGCTGTACGAGCAGGGTCATCTCGACGAGGCCGAGCGGCTGCTGGACGAAAGCTACGAGCTCGGCCGGGAGGGTGGGCTGGTCGACTTCATGATCGCCCGCTTCGTGACATCAGCCCGGTTGAAGGCCGGGCGCGGGGATTTCGCTTCGGCGGCCCGGCACCTGGACGAAGGAGCCACGGTGGCCACTACGCTGGGGCTTCCTCGACTCCTGGCCAGGGTTCAGAATGAGCGGGCTCGTCTCGGACTTCCACCGTCTCCGCCAGAGTCGCAACCGCCTGCGACGCCCCTGCGCCCACCCGATTTCGGTTATGCCGAGATAGTCGCGCAACTCGACGATGCGACCGCGATCCGCGGGCAAATGACGGATCAGCCCGGTATCGCGTGCGAACGCGCCGAAGCATGGGTGCGCCGAGTCGAAGCGCAGAACAGGCCGAGGGCGACTTTGCAGGCCAAGCGCCTTCTGGTGGCGTGCCTGGTTGCGGCAGACCGCGTCGACGAAGCCAAGCCGGTTCTGGCCGAGGTGGTCTCGACCTGCGCTCGAATCGGGTTCGTGCGCTATGTCGTCGACGGGGGCCCCCGAATGATCCCTCCGCTTGCCGCCCTGCTGGCGGACAAGCAGGGCGGACGCTGGCCAGCCGACTGGCCGGAGGTTTCCGCCGACTTCCTCGCCGCCGCGTTGGCAGGCCACACACCTCTGGAAAATTAGCGTTCGCTTTATTGACTACGTCAAGAAACGGTGATGCAGTGTGATCGTGGACACACACACTCGGCTGGCCGGCCTGCTCCGCGGTGCTTCGCTGCGAGTCACGGCGCCCCGGGTAGCGGTCCTCACCGAGGTCCATCGGCAACCGCACTCGGACGCCGACACCATCACGACCGGTGTGCGCAACCAGCTGGGTTCGGTGTCGACCCAGGCTGTCTACGACGTTTTGCGAGCCCTCACCGAAGCCGGGCTGATCCGTCGTATCGAACCGCCCGGATCCCCGGCTCGCTACGAGACCAGAGTCGGTGACAACCACCACCACGTCGTGTGCCGAAAGTGCGGTTCGATACGCGACATCGACTGTTCCGTAGGCGAAGCACCCTGCCTGACACCCGATTCCAACCACGGTTTCGTCATCGACGAAGCCGAGGTTCTCTATTGGGGCACCTGCCCCGACTGCCACGCGCACGCGTCGGCCACCAGTGGGTGACGAATTCGAGGAAACAAGCAGCGCCGATCCAGCGCGGTACCGGCCTTTCGCCACGACGGCACCGCCGGACGACCTATCGTGGAACGGTTGATGCTGCCTGCCGAAAGGTTGCTCGCATGTGCCGGTTGTTCGGTTTGTCCGCTGCTCCACATCGTGTCCGTGCGTCGTTCTGGTTGCTCGATGCGCCGGACAGCCTGACGCAGCAGAGTCACCGGGAACCGGACGGCACCGGGCTGGGGACGTTCGCCGAAGACGGCACTCCGGTGGTGGAGAAACAGCCGCTGGCCGCCTATGAGGACACCGAGTTCGCACAGGAAGTGAAGCATCGGTATTCGAGTACGTTCGTCGCGCACATACGGTTCGCCACCACGGGCGAACTGTTGCCGGCGAACACGCACCCGTTCACACTGCGCGGCCGAATCTTCGCGCACAACGGCGTGATCGGAAATCTGGCGGCTCTCGACACCGAATTGGGCCCCGACCTGGACCTTGTGGAGGGTGACACCGATTCGGAGCGCTTCTTCGCCCTCGTGACCCGGCACATCGACCGGAACGGTGGTGACGTCACGGCCGGGCTCAGCACAGCGGCGCAGTGGGTGGCGGACAATCTGCCCGTCTACGCCCTCAACCTGGTGCTCACCACCCCGGAGGAACTCTGGGCGCTGCGCTATCCGGACACGCACGACCTCCTGGTTCTCGAGCGGCGACCCGGTGGCCCGAGCGGAAGCAGGCATCTGCAACACACCAGCAGCTCAGGCCGAGTCCGGGCCCGGTCCGAGCACCTCGCTCAGCATCCCGCGGTGATCGTCGCGAGCGAACAGATGGATGAGGACCCGGGTTGGACCCCGCTACGGCCGGGCGAGCTGCTGCACGTCGACCGGAACCTCACAGTCAGCCGCGAGGTGGTCCTCGACCGACCACCCCGCGACCTCATTCATCTCGATGACCTCGACAGCCGGGCAGCCGCCGCGCAGCACGAAAACTAGCGAGCAAGCACCTACTGCGCGGAGAGACCCGGCTGGGTGTCGATCCGGCTGGGTCCGCCGTTGAAGGTGCCCGCCTTCCCGAAGGACCATTCGCCGTCCTTGCCACAGACCAACACCCCGTTGCGGTCACCCGGGTTCGCGTAACCGATAACGGTGGTGTTGCCGTTGGCGTCGTCCTGCACGATGGGGCACCCCTTTCCGGGGCCGTTGTTGGGGTCGACGGGGACGGCATTGGCCGTGGTTGCCGCACCCAGAGCGCCGAGGATCGGCAGGGCTGCGAAAGCGAGAGCGGCAATGGTTCGGCGGGTGTTGATCATTCGGTCTCCAGAAGATGTCGGGTAGGTGTCTTGCTGACAGGTACTACTGTGCCGATTGCGGCGCACGGTTTTAAGCAACCCCAGGGGTGGGATCCGCTCACCTACCGCGTTTGCCGCACACGCCTTCAGCGCACCTACTCTGCCCAGTACTCCAGCATCGGTTCGCTTGCGAGTTGGTTCGACCCCTCGGTGATGACGAGAGCGTCCGGAGACAGCGAATACTGCACACCCGCATTGGTGACCGCGAAACCGGTGGCGGTGCGCACGGGATCGTCGATCTCGACGGATGCCCCGTCACTCAGTCGCACACCCTTGTAGTAGAGCCGGCCCACGCCGGTCTCACAAATGACGACGAGCGACTGTGTGGTGCGGCCGAGCGCCACCGCCGGGTTCGACGAGTTGCAGCGCGCACCCGACACCCCCACGAATCCCTGACCGTCCGTCCCCGACGACTGTGGCGGCGGCGCACCGGTTCTGGCCGGATTCGCGCTCGGAGTGAGGCGCACATTCTGAACGGTGACCGCGACGTCACCGGGGAGAATCGTCAGGTAGCCGTCGCCCTGCACGATGCCATTCGCGATGATGCACTCGAAGTCGCCCGTCAGGCAGGACAACCGTTCCCAGTACCCGTGCGAAGCAGTCGGACTGACGACGTACTCGCCGGGCTGAATGTCGGCGCCGACCTTGAAGGTCCCATTGTCGGGTAGGGATTTCGGCGTCGGCGGAAGGGCCGCAGCCGGGGGCGGCTGCACCGGGACGGGCTGCACCTGGGCGGCGACGGAGGAGCTCGGAGGTGGCACGGTTGTGGCCGCGGGAATCGCGCGGGGATCGTTTTGACCACTGCAGCCGACGAGACAGAGCAACAGGGCAGGCACCACGATCGAGAGCGTCTTCACCAGGTCAACCTCAGCAGTATCGGGTCCCACGCACGAACGGCGCAGCTACTCGATTGGTCGGTCGACCTCCGCGGAACGTTACGTGCCGTTGTTCGTACATCCAGCGAAGCCGAATTCGAGATGACATACTCCCGGTGGTTCTCGTCTCGTCTCGTCCCGGTCACCGAGTTCTCCGGAAGGACACACCGATGAACGTTCCTCTTGCCGCCCGATCCGTAGGAATCGCCGCCGCCGTCACCGCCCTCGGCCTTTTTGTAGCACCGACCGCGTCCGCGGAACCCGACGACGTCACGGTCGACATCGTCGGAGACGACAATGCGGTGGTGATGGGAGTGCGGTACGACGCCCCCGGGGCCGTCGTCTGCATCATGGCCGTCGTACCCGAAGACGGCACCGTTGCTGTGGCGACGGTCGGCCCCACCATCGTGATGGACGGAGACGACGTCGACCTGAAGGCCGCCGTCGAGCCCGGCGACTACACGGTGCAGTGGAGTTGCTCGAGCGTGCCGGCGTTCGAGCAGTGGGGTACCACTCCCCCGATGACCACCGGCACCGCGACGCCCGTCGCCGTCACCGTGACCGGAACGCCGGGGTCCGGCGGCTCCGGGAACCCGTTCGGAAGCTGACATGCGATCAACAAACCGCTGGTGAGCGGGCTGAGCCAGATATTTCCCGGGCGGGGCGTAACGAAATAGGTGTGAACGCGGATTCTCTCTATGGAATCCCGCAACGGACAGGAACCCACCGCCATGTCGACCGTCACTCATATCGATACCGCCCGCGCCCGCCGCTCCCGTAAGGTTCTCTTCATCGGGAACCCCACCGGATACAACGAGGTGTCGCAGTGGGCGATGGTCAAGCAGTCCCTGGTGGCGGACGGATTCGAGCCGGTCCGGACCATCGACGGCCCCACCCTCTGCGCGATCGTCACCGATGACGTACTCGACGCCGCCGGCTCACCGCACGACGCACGAACCATCGAGCACGCCCGCGAGCAGGGTGTGCAGTGCATCAGCGTGACCGACACCACCCGAATCTGGCAGGCCACCGCCCGCGTCCGCGCCCGCATCGCCCAGAACGCCCCCGCCGCACGGGTCAGCCCGCACCACCAAGGGGCCTGACGGCCTACGCAGAGACCTGGCCGTTTACTGTGCCCCCAGTCGGACTCGAACCGACACTGTGCGGATCAAGTCCCCGGAAGTGGATCCGCGTGAACTCCACTGGACTCGATATCTGTTTATTCGCAACGTATTTCGTACATGCTCGTCCGTGCCGATCCATCTCCGTTCGTACCGACTTCTGACACCTCGCGCAACAAACTGTGCGGGTGTCCGCGACGATTGTCGGTCGCAAGTATGGTCGAGAAATGACTGTGCGAGCAGGTGTGGTGGTCACGGGTACAGAAGTCCTGGCCGGTCGAGTCACCGACAAGAACGGCCCGTGGGTGGCCCAGCGACTACTCGAAATGGGAGTGGACGTCGCACACATCACGATCTGCGGTGACCGGCCCGATGACCTGACCGCACAACTACAATTTCTCGCGGATCAGCACGTCGACTTGATCGTCACGACCGGGGGCTTGGGTCCGACCGCCGACGATCTCACCGTGGCGACCGTTGCCGCTCTGTACGGCCGCGAATTACACCTCGACGAGAAACTCGAGCAACGCATCCACGCAATCGTGCAGCGATGGCGAAGCCGACTGAGTGCTGCAACCGACTCCGAGCCACTACGGGCAGGTATCCGCAAGCAGGCAATGGTTCCGAAGGGCGCGCATTCCATTCCTCCGACCGGAACCGCCCCCGGTGTCGCGATACCTGCCAACGACTCCGGGACACTGCCCGCTGTCCTGATACTGCCCGGCCCGCCTCGTGAACTGCAGACGATGTGGCCAGCGGCACTCGACAGCGCGCCGATCGTCGAGGTCTTGGCCCAGCGCGCGCAGATCCGTCAAAACACCATCCGCGCGTACGGTCTGTCCGAAGCCGACCTCGCCGCGACACTGCGGACCGCAGAGCGCCAGATCACGGGATTCGACGACCTCGAGATCACCACCTGCCTGCGGCTCGGAGAGCTCGAAATGGTGACCCGCTACGCAGAGTCGGCGGCAACCGCATACACGGAACTCGCAGGTCTTATCGACGAACATCACGGCTCACAGGTCTTCTCGATTGACGGGTCCACCATCGACGACATCGTGGCGAACCGGTTGGCCGGCCATCGAATCGCCACAGCAGAATCGTGCACGGGTGGCATGATCGCCGCACGTCTCACCGATCGCGCAGGCTCGTCGGCCTACGTCATCGGCGCGGTGGTGTCCTACGCGAACGCGGTCAAGTCGGACCTTCTGGACGTTTCCGCCGAGATCATCGAAGAACACGGCGCCGTGAGCGAGCGGGTGGCGGCCATGATGGCAGAAGGCGTGCTGAGCAGACTGGGCGTCGACATCGCGGTATCTACCAGTGGCATCGCAGGACCAGGGGGTGGCACCGATCTCAAACCGGTCGGCACTGTCTGCTTCGCGATCGCCTCCACGGAGCGACCGACCGTCACCCGTACACTCCGGCTCCCCGGCGACCGCGCAAGCGTACGTGCGCTTTCCACCACCGCGGCCATGCACATGCTCGCCGACGCATTGGGGCCTGCCCAATAAGCGAAATCGCTTACGCGAGGTGATCAAACAGTAGTTACGTGCCCCCAGTCGGACTCGAACCGACACTGTGCGGATTTTAAGTCCGTCCGATGGGCGAGCTGAGACGAGGCGGAACGCGGCGACCAGCCGCTTTGCACCCCTGAGCGAGCCAGAAGAATGCCCGGCGCGGCACGAGTTGTGACAACTCGGTGACAACTTTCGTGCGCGACCGAGCCCTTCGCCTTGCTCCCCGCTAGAAATCAGAAATCCCCCCGCAGGTGTACGGACCTACGAGGGGACCTATCAGCCAGGAGCACCCGGCCATGACAATTCTTTCACGCCTGCCCGATGTCGCAGCGACTCCCGCTCGCGCGACCGCCGTCGGCGCGGTCGCCGTCACTTCCCTCGCATCGTGGATGAGCTTCACCTCGCTGTCCGATCTCGCCGTCCACAACGGAATCGCGGATCACCAGAGCGCCGCGTTTCCGTTGATCGTCGACGGCCTCACAATCGTGTCGACCATCGCCGCCGCGACCCTCTCGAAGGGTTGGCCGCGGGCCTACGCGTGGATGCTGCTGGTGCTCGGCACCGCAGTCTCCGTCGCTGGGAACTCGGCACACGCCGTCACCAACGGAGGGGGCCCGATCGCGGTCGCCATCTCCGTCATTCCGCCGCTCGTTCAGCTCGCCAGCATCCACCTCGCCATCACGCTGGCGCACGAGGAATCGCCGCGAACACCCATGCCGTCCGCAGCACCTGAGCCCGTCACAGAGGAGGTCGACGAGGAGCTGCTCGCCGCGGCTTGAAACCGCCCGGCCGGTAAACCCAGCGCACTGCCACTCAGCCCTCGACCGCACGCGGTCGGGGGCCGGCGGCGCATGCTTCCCGCGCGCCGTGCGCGCGCTAGAGATCCTCCCGGGCGCCCGGCCCCCTACGCTGCAGACATCACGGGCGACGAGACCACCGGTCCGTCTGCGGAGCGGCCACCCGTGCACGGCGGCGTCCGCACCGTCGCCCCGCACTCGCGGCAGTAGTGCGACCGATGGCCACCATTGCTGGCGGAGTCACAGGCACATACCTCCCAGCCGACGATGCATGTGTTCGGCCCGAGTGAGTGCCCATTCGGACAACAGCGTGGCGCGGGCTCGACGGACTTCATGACGAAAGCTTCGCACACACGTTCGAAGTTTGATACCGTCCATTTCGCCCCGGCGAGGAGGGAAGCCGAGCCGGGGCCTCAAGAAGTAAGTGACACCCGACGATTCATTCACTTGGCCGATACCGACCAACCAGTCTGTCTGGTTCGATTCGCCCCATGACGACAAGTGAAGAGCCTGCAGGATTCTGGAGTTACGTCCACGCCGACAACGATGCGGAGCACGGACGTATTCTCCGACTATGTCAGCTGATCGAAGCGGAGTATTCGCTGATCACAGGCAACGAGATCCACATGTTTGTCGACAGGACCGACATTGGTTGGGGCGACAAGTGGCGCAAGACCATCGACGACGCGCTGGCCGCGACCACGTTCTTCATTCCGATCGTCACCGCTCGATACCTTCAGCGGACGGAGTGCAGGCGTGAGCTCATCCAGTTCTCAAAGCACGCTGAGAGGCGCGGGGTAAAGGAACTCCTGCTTCCAATCTTGTACTCCGCGGTGTCAGACCTCGAGGAGAATTCAGAGGATGAGGTGGAGGCGATTATCGCCTCCACCCAGTACGAAAATTGGACAGCGCTGCGACTTGAGGAGGAGCACAGCGCCAAGTACCGAACGTCCATCAACAAGCTGGCTCTTCGCCTCGCCGAGATTGCGGAGACGATCGCAGAGCGACCGGAAATTATCGACGTCGGATCTGAAATCGACTTACTAGATGATGAAGATGCCGATAACGCTCCGGGCATTCTCGACAGCATGGCCGAGGTGGAAGAACTGTTCCCAGTTTGGACGAAAACTATTGAGACGCTTACGTCGGAGATCAACGAGATTGGCGACATCTTCACCGAGTACGCGCCGCAAATGCAATCCGCAGGACAGGCGGGACGGTCAGCGGGCGCCTCAGCCAAACTCGCAGTTGCGCGACGCCTGGCAGGCGAATTAAACCCAATCGCCGACCGGATCATTTCGACTGGTTCGCAATATGCCGATCAGACGCTCAGGATGGACGGGGCGATTTCCGGAATCCTGCTGAGTGTCGCCAACGATTCGACTTATGACAGAGATGGATTCAAGACCTTTGCCACCGGCATTCGACAACTTCGCGACGCTGGCGAAAAAGCGATCCATGCGCTCGATGGCGTACACGAAAGCGCGCAGAATGTCGGGTCGATGAGTCGTGACCTGCGTAAGCCTCTTGGAAAGATCGCACGAGCGATCCAGCGGTTTACTGATGGCCAAGGCTTGTTCGATGAGTGGGTCCGCCGAATCGACGAGATCGAGGGGTGATCGCGGTAGATTCCCTGAGGTCGTCTGGTTTGATACGCGCATGATCACACCGACACCCGACGCCGATCGGGACCCGGATGCTGCTTGGCAAGATGGCTACGACCTAGGCGTCGAACACGGCAAGACTCTCGCCGAAGGCCCATCGCCCTGGCGGTGGGCGCTACTCGGTGGCGGTGTGGTTGCGGTTGTCGCCGCAGTCGCCATTGCCGCAGTCGCAGTGATCGGGAGCGACGATTCCCCGCCTGCCTCCGCCCCGGCGGCAGCGGTTTCCGAAGGCTCGCCAACCTCGGTCGCGCCATCGACAACTGCGAGCAGACCTGCATTGGCACAGGTCGGACAGCGCGTCCAGAATGGCGGCGTTGCGATCACCATTAACTCGGTAAGCGCCACCACCTCAATCTCATACCAGGTCGAGGGATACCGAGGGCAGTTCTCGCCGGAGAACGCACGGCCGGGCGGCCAGTTCGTCAGCGTGCGCGCGACCGTCGAGAACGTTGGGCAGATTTCAATGGACTTGACCTGCGGCTACCCGATCGGGAACAAACTGATCGATTCCAACGACCGCCAATTCGACACCTACGACAGCCTCTACCGGGTCGAGGGAAATCCGGGCTGCAATGACAACCTGCAGCCGGGATTCTCGAGTGAGATGACATGGGTCTATGAGCTCCCACTGACCTCAACGCCGACGATGTTCGGCTTCTACGACTCCGAGACACAGTCGGTCTCGAACGTGAAGTTCATCGACTTGGGTTCCGTTCCGCCGGCGAAGTGATCGTCATCCTCTAGACGCGCCAAATGCCCCCATCCTCGCGAAGAGGATGGGGGCGTTTGTCGTGTAACGAGATCGTCGGTTGAAGCGGTGTCAGTGGTGCCCCGTCGGTCGCGTCAGTCGTGTTTCGCGCCGGCGGGGCCCGCCCATTGTGTGGGTTTATGGGCGGGTCATTCGCGTGGTGGATTGGCGCGGTGATGCCCGCGCAGGGAGAATCCTCGCCATGCCGAGATGCACAGGTTTCGTGTCGTGATTAACGCGACGACTCCCGTCCACCTGCTTCACCTCCTGGCCGGGGAGGTGAAGCATCACGCCGGAACCGCGGCGCACCTCGGCCTTTCGCTAATGCAACAAGGGCTCGAGACGGACGCCCTATGGCGGACCGCGGATCTTTTCGTCCACAGCGCCGCAACCGTCGCGGCAGTTTTCACTCCTCTTCCAAGTCGCCGCAAGCGCCTACAGGCTGCGTTTCCTGACCGAGGTCGCGATCTGGCTGCGATGTTCGACATCGACCAGTCAGACCTCGCGGGGGTAAAAGAGCTTCGTGACAGTTTCGTTCACATCGATGAGCGATACGAGGAATTCTGGATGGACGAACCGACCCACAACCTAGCGATTCGGAACGTGGGACCGGCTGAAATGTTCCAGATGTCGGGCCAACGCTTCCACCACTGGGACGACACACGCAACCTTCTGACATTCGGAGGGGCAGAGGTCGATGTGGCGAAGACTGTCACGGTAATGGGCTTGCTCCTTCAGCGTGCACCAGGCGTCGAACAGGAACTCTGGGAATCGATCGGTCGATCCCCGAGGTGAATCAGAGCCAGGGCATCCGCGTAGTAACGCTCGCCGCGCTCCCGTTCATCGCGGTCCTTCTCGGCATCTCCGCGTATGCGGGATTCCGTACACAAGAGATCCCAGAGCGCCCGCTCCCCGGCACGACCCAACCGAACGTCGTGACCTGTGGCAGCTACCTCGGTGGCGGCACCGTCTCCGAGGCGCAGGAGACAGCGACTGTCGCCGCGTGTGCCACGATCTCCGCGACGAGCGGGCTGGTCGTGTGGGCGGCGTGGGGGCTTGTGTTCGCGGTCGCCGCACCGCTCTTGTTGTGGATCATCTTCGGTCGCTCCGACCCTCGCCCCGAGCCTGTGACCCCGCCCGCGTCGCCCCAACCGCACCTGTTCGGGTACGACCATCCGCAACCGGGCGACCTCGGTTGGTATCAGCGGCCAGGAGAACCCTGACCTGTCGTTTGGGTGGCTGAGTTGCGGAGACCGGGCGGTACGGAAGAATGCGGCTCATGCCACCGACGAAGCGGAATTCCACCCGAGCGAAGAGCAAGCCGAAGGCAATTGCCTTCTGGACCCTGATCGCACTCACTCCGGTGGCCGTCGCTGCCGGGTTCGCGTGGGATACGCAACGAGGGGCGGTGGCCGCCGACAGGATCAGCGGGCCACCGCCCGTCGAGGACTACACACCACCCCAGCCCGACCCGGCCGTGGTGACCCGCCCAGACAGCGGCCCGCTGAAGGTTCTATTCCTCGGCGACTCCCTGACCTTCGGCCTCTACGCCTCCAATGACGCGGCCGGGTACAGGCCACAGCTGGTCGAAGAAATCCGCGAAGGCGGACCTGTCCAAGAGCTAACAGCGGGGCAGGTCGGCGGGAAAGTCGCCGACATCACGCCGCAGTCCTACCGATCAGGCGGCTTCTCGCTCGCCGTCGTGGAACTCGGGACAGCCGATGTCAACAAGACCGACCTCCCCACCTTCGAAACGAACTACCGGAACCTACTGACGTCGGTCCGGGCAACATCGCCCGATGTGGAGTTCCTGTGCGCCGGCACCTGGCAGGATTCAAAGCTCGGCGACCCCTACGACCAGGTGATCGAACGACTCTGCCTGGAGAATGGCGGGGCATACGTCGACCTGTCCTCGCTGTTCCTGGGTGAGGGATATCGCGGCCCGGCCAACCTGCCGAAGCACGGTGGCATCAGCGATAACTTCCACCCCAACGACTACGGTTACACGGCGATCTCGGACGCCCTTTTGTACCGCCTCAGGATCACCTAGAGCGCCATCCGCGCAGTCGCTTCCTGCATGGTCAGCACGTCACACCCGGACGCGGCGATAGCATCGAGGATCTGCGTCAGCTTCGCCGAGTTAATGGCGTTGCCGTCGCCGCCCGATTCAACGATCGCGTGCGCCATCAAGATGGTGATGCCCTTGTCGTTGTGCGCCTTCGTCAGCCCGGCCGTGATGTTCGCGATGGACTGATTCACGTTCTGCGCCTGCATCGAGAAGAGCCGCGCAGGTGTGATCGTCTCGGGAGTGATCAGCGGATTCGTCGCGATCCGTGACGTCTGCCAGTACCGCGAGATGATGCCCTCGGTCCTCGCGTCATGCACCCCGAGCGGGTACGAGTGCGAGGTGGAGTCATAGCCCCAACCCGACTGCCACGCCTTGATCGCTTCGCACTCGTCGATCAACTGCTGATCGGTCAGCCCGGTCAACCCAAGTCCATGCGAGGACAGGGAGTAGCAGTGCGCGCCGATCTCCCACCCGTAGGTGTCGTGCAGCTCGGCGACCTGGGCGTTGGTCAAGAACACGGACGAGTTCGACCCGTGCGCGCCGGGGATCGGCATCAGTGTGGCTTTCCAGCCACGGGCGGACAGCGCCGTGCGGAGAGTGGTGTACTGCGTCACGTGTGAATCGTCGGCGGTGATCACCACGGCACCGTTCGCGTTGACCCCACGCGGGTCGCGGTGCACGAATTCCAGACCGTGGAATCGAACTTCAGTGACGCTCGCCGCCGCGGTGGCAGTGACGATGATCGACTGGATCGCGGACCATGGTGCGCCAGTGCCAATGTTGAAGGTGAAGGCCGACTGTGGAATGTCGAGGATCACCCACCGGCCGACCTGGATGACGGTGCCCGTCTGCGCGGCGTCCTTCGAGATCGTCGCAATGGACGCGTTCGCGCCGGACGAGGTGCCGACGTTGACGAGGATCTGCGTCCAGTTCGTGTCGAGGACCTTCACGAACAACCGGACGTTGCACGCGGACGCATCGAACGGCGCGCCGAGGATCTTCGTGACGTTCATGTTCCCAGCGGACGTGCCGTTGCTCTTGAGGCGTACGCAGCGGTCGCCGAACATGGCGTCGGTCGTGTAGGCCGCCGTCGAGTCGGTGTAGTTGATCGCGGCCTGTGAACCCGCGATCGCCCAACCGGACGATGCCTCGTTCATCAGGAGAGACAGGATCGGCCGGGCGGTGGCGCGGCCGCGGCGGGCGGCGAACTTTGCATCGGCGAAGCGGGGTGCCAGTCCTGGCGCGTCGAGGATTCCCATGTCAGCTCACCACAATCGCGGGTACGGCCGTCGCTGCGCCAGCGGCGTTGCGGGTCACGGCGGGTTGGGTATAGGTCTTCGTCACGGGTGAGCCGTACGTGATCGTGTAGGCGTCCACCGCGCCGGGGAACGATGCGCTCAGTGCGGTCGCGGTGTACGTGCCCGGTGTGCCGTCCGGCCATACCACGGGCGCACTGATCGCCGCCTCGTTCGAGTTCCGGGTGATCGTGCCCGCGATGAGCAGATCAGGCGTGCGGGCGAGCTGCTTGTACGTCTCCTGCTGCGGGGCATAAATACCGTTTCCGACCTCTTCGATCGCGGCGGGTAGACCGTTCACCCGGGTCGCGTCGATGGTGGTCGGCGGGTCCGCATTCGGCGGGAGCTCGGTGCGCAGTTCGACGATGCGCCGCTCCCCCGTGGCGTCCGGGATGGTGATCGCGTACGGGCCCAACGATGGTCGGAGGGTTCCGAGGTGAAGCCGGATGAACGCGGTCCCGGGTGAGAGCGGTAGCGTCTCGAGGCCCTCGGCGGTGATGGGGATCTGCAGGCGTTTGTCGGTGACGGTATTCCCGCTGACATCGCGGAGTTCGTCGGTCGACCAGATCTCTGCGTATGCCTTCGGATCCCAGTCGGCGTCACCGACGAGATCGACGAGGGTGTCCTTGATGGTGATCACAAGGAAGTCCTTTCCGGATCGACGGTCTTGTCAGGCCGCGGTTGAGAGCGAGTAGTAGTCGAACGCCGGCGACCACACGAACGATGCGCGTGTGACCAGTAGTCCGTGTTTGCGGTTCGTGGGGGGGCACAAAGCGCTCACCCCACCGGCGAACAATGGGATGTTTCCGTTGACTTCCACCCACATGTAGTCGCCCTTGACGCAGGCGGCGACGAGGTCGTTGTCGTCGACCGTGTAGTCCATCCCGGACAGCACCGTCCACGACACGTTCGTGAGGGTTCCGGTGCCGTGCAACATTTGGAGCCTGTCGCCACGGATATCCACGCCGAGGAAGTTGTTCATGGCCGCGTTCCCGCGCAGCAAGATCACCGAGCTGCACACGACCGTGGAGTCCTGGATACGCGTGTCGACCCGCATGTCGCCACTGGTGGAGTCGGTGTTGGCCCAGATGCCCCGGCTGCCGTCACTGGTTCCGGTGGAGCCGTACCAGTTGCTTCGAATGCCGGAGTTCACGCCGACCTTGGTCCACTGGCTACCGACATCGGAGTTGTTCGCTCGGTTGAAGTCGTCTTGGAACAGCGGGGTGGTGGACCAGGTTAGGTCCGGGGGCCGGTCGTAGAGTTTGAAGTTCCGCATGTAGCTGAAATTGGACGTCTGGTTAAGAAAGTTGAGGGATCGCTTCCCTCTGCTCGGCCTCTTGTCGGAAGGCATCGTCCAGAAGATATACAGCAGGTTGTCTACGAAAATGCGTAGGTGTTTGTCCTCGTCGAACCACATCTTTACGTTGTGCCACTGTCCATTGAAGGGGTTCGGCACCCCGTTCTGAATCAGAACGGTGTAACTGGACGAGTTCAGGACGGTGACCCGAATGCTGTCTCCACCGTTCAATGCGTTTCTCCAGAAGCACAGGAGAGGAGTGCCGACCAGAGACGAGAACGAGGGGTCCGTCCAGGAGGGGGCCAGCCCCGCTCCCCAGAACTGTTCCTGGACGGTGTTGGCGTTCAGGAATACGTCGAACTCGCAACCCCAGTTCGGGGTGAATGGCTGATGCTCGAACGAGACTCCGCCGAACTCCATGATGGTCTCGGAGTAGTCGTGAATGACCAGCAGGTTGTTCTCCAGTTTTACAGTGCGGCCGGAGTTGACTCTCTTCCACGGAACGGCGATGGGGTTCTCGTTCGAGCGCTGATGCGGGCCGTCCAGATCGGCCCACCCCGCCCACGCCAGCGGGCGATTGCGTCTCAGGAGGAAGCTCACAGGATCGCCCCGAACACCGCCACCTGGAGAACCGTGGGAGACACGGATCCGGTGATAGTCGAGACGTTCCAGAAGACACGTTCTTTGTCCGTCACGTCGATATTCAAGTTCGAATACGAGGCTCGGGTCTGGTTCGCCGACAACGTGGCCGTGTGGATCACCGAATTGGACGTACCAGCGGCATTCCACTTCTTGGTCTGCAACACCATTCCACCCGGCTGCGATTGCAAGGCAATGTGAATGTCGGTGATCTTGCGCGTCTTCCCGGTGGGGACGTTCTGGCACAGTCCGATCAGGAGCTCGTTCACTCCCAGGAGAACGTCCGCCGAGGAGACCACGCACTCGGCCTCCCAGTAGGAGGCGTTGTCGTAGGCGATGTCAGCCGTCTCGACCGCGGCAGCGGCTTGGTTCGCGGCCTCCTCGGCGGTGTCGACGGCGTCACCGGCAGCCTGGTCGGCGGTCAAGGCGAGCGTGTAAGCAGCGTTGGCGTTGGAGTACGCCGTATCCGCCGAGGACTGCGCGGTGGCGACATTCGTTGTGGTGGTCGACCGGAAACCGAGCAGGTCGGCGAACCAATCCTTCACGCCTTGCACCGCGTTATTGATCGGGGTCACGACCAGGCCGTTGATGATGTCCGCGATCTGGTTCACCATCTGCTGCACGGTGCCCAGCCCCGAGGTCAGGTCGTTCACCCACGTGCCGACATCGTTGAGGTTGCCGTCTTCGACACCGGACAGGATCTCGATCAGGTCACCGATGATCGGCACGTCGCCGACGAACTCCTGCAGCATCGGCACCAGGTAGTCGACGAGATTGATGTCGCCGGCGGGGACGCGGCGGGGTAGGTGTTCCACTGCTACTCCCCTCCGGCGTCCTCGGACTCGGACTCGACCTCAGCCGCGGCGGCTTCGGCCTTCGCGAGCTCGGCGCGCTTCCTGCGGCGGTCCTCGTTCTGCTCGCGGACCAGTGCCCAGAGCATGACGACGTACGAGATGATCCCGAGGGTGTAGACGATCAACCGGACCACTTGCCGGCCGGGGTATTCCGTCGACACCCACGTCGCCAGACTGATCTGAACGAGGACCAGCGACAGAATCACCGACTTGACGAGGTAGATCTCACCGATTCGGTTGCGCCACCACGGCGACCGCGTCACGTACGTCAACGCGAAACATCCGACCAGTCCAGCAAATACCAACAGCGTCCAGTCTGCGACGTTCTTCACCGACCACCTCCCCATGCCTGCTGCAGCAGCTCGGTGTATCCGTTGCGTTCCAACTCCGCTCGCACCACCCTCGCCACTCGTGATTCGGTCGTGCTCTTACGTTCGGTCTCGATGCGGCGATCCACGGCGTAGGCGTGCTCTTCGGCGGCGGCCCGCGCTTCGGCCTGGGCCGCGTCGACGTCCCTCGACCACGGCCACCTCATATCGGCCCCGCGTTCCCCGCGGCTTCTGACCGTTGCCCGGTCGCCTCACGGATCGCCTGAACGACGTGCGCAGACAGCTCACCGGTGACGGCCAGCTCGGCGTTCGTCGCGGCGAGGGTGGCCATCACCGACTTGTCCTCGGCGCGGCCACCACGCAAGTCTTCGAGCGCGTCGTCTTTCGCTTTCACAATTTCTCTGTGTGCCGGACCGTAGATGATCCACCCCTTCACCAGGGCCACTCCATGGAAAAGGGCGAGCACGATGAGGACGGACACCGTGCTCACCCCCTCCCACGCGGAGGGCGAGAGGACGGACATCAGCCGTCGAGTTCAGTGTCGGTAACCTCGACGACCTCACCATCCACAGGTGCCAGCGTCGGCAGGCCCTTCGCGGACCCACGGTTCTCGGTGAGCAGTGACGTCACCACGGACAGCAGAACCGTGGTGCCGGCGATCGTCAGCGAGGACGGCCAGTCGATGTCAGTGATGCTGCCCGTGAGCGGGATCGCCGCGGCGAGAGATCCGGCGCCGGTGCGTACGGCCCGGTCGGCGAGATCGACGAGGAAGTTCCCCGACGTGACAGCCGTCGCGCTCGACACCGCCAGAATCAGCGACACCAGGGCGGCCAGCGCGGCAGCACCGAGGAGGCTGGTCCACGACACCGACACGATGGTGACACCGGCGCCGAAGAACACCAGGACGTTCTGCAAGAACGATCGGCCGGCGCGGTCGAGGGCGTCCAGCCAGAATGCCCGCGAGTCGAGGCTGCGCAGCTCGACCGTTGCTTCCACGGTGACGGGGACGGTCTTCGGGAATTCAGCCATGGTCACTTACCTCCGTTGATCTTCGCGAGTACTGCCTGTGCGCCTGCGTCGCCCTTGTCTGCCTGGCGGCGGACGAGGTCGATCGCGGCCTTTACGCCGTTGAGCGCGTCACGCTCGGTCGACTCCTCGTGAATCCGGGCGTCGATGTTGAGCACCATTCCGGCGAGCGTGTCGACCGGCTCGTCGTTGGTGCGGTACTTCGAGCGGGACGGCAGCTTCTGTGTGAGTTCGGTGTAGATGCGTCGCTGCTCGGCGTCGGACAGTGCCATGAGAAACCCCTCCTCAGGAGTTGTTGTGTTACCGGCTGCCTTGGCGAGCAAGACGTCCCACGGGAATCCGGGGCCGGGGTCGGTGTGATCGGTCGAGTGCCAGGCATCGACGGTGTCTGCGTGGCCGCCGACGCCCTTCTGCCCTGCTCGCATCTGTGCGCCGCTGAGCTTGACGAGCGGGATTCCGTAGCGGTCATGCCAGTCGCGGAGCACGCGCGCGCCTGCGTCGAGCTGGCGGCCCTGCGCGAGCCACTCGGCGCGGGACTGTGCGGCGCGGCCCTTGAAGCACAGGTGCAGGCCACGCTCGTTGGCGGGCGAGCCCGCGGCCCAGGGGATGTAGTTGTCGTCGTTCGACCGGCCGATCCGGCCGTCGCGGCCGACGAGGAGCGTGTACGACGCCTGCGCCCGCGGCTGGGCGAGCCAGCCGAGGAGATCCTCGATCTTGCCGTTGGGGTCTCCCTCGTCGGTGTGGACGATGGCGAGCGTGCAGTTCGCAGGATTGCGGGGCCCGTCGTCGTTGGGTGAGAGCATCGTGACGTCAGCCTGTAGCTGTCCCACGGGTTTACCTCCTGGTGCGGGTGGTGGTGCGGCGCCGGGGTAAGCGGCGCCGGCCAGCCACGGAACGGGGTCGAGTCGGTTCGGGCCGGGTGGCGACCAGATGTAGCGGTGCACCTCGAAGTGCAGATGCGGCGCGACTCCGCCGTTGGTCCTGCTGTCGGGATCGATGCGACCGATACGCTGGCCGGCCGCGACGCGCTGGCCGACGCGCACCTCGGGGATCACGTGCCCGTACACGGTGAGTCCGCTGCCGTCCTCGGTCGGGTGATCGATGTTGATCCACCGGCCGAACCCAGTCGCGGGGCCTGCCGCCGTGACGGTTCCGCCCTGCGCGGCGTGGATCGGCTGTCCGCCAGACCCACCGTTGCGGCCGTAGTCGATGCCCCAGTGCATCGAGTTGTCGAACGTCCGGTACCCGAATCCGCTGGTGACGTAGAAGTCACGAGCCACTGGAATGTATCTCTGTGTCATTAGCAGTTCCTCCATTCGCCGTCAGTCCAATAGCCATGAGTGCCGCAGTTGTGACACAGGATCGATGGGCTGATGGTGTTCTCGTCGACGAGCTGCCATCCGCTGCCGCCGAGTGGGAGGCGGGCCTCGGCCGTGCCGAAGTTCTCGAAGCTCCAGTCGGTGCAGCGGTGGCGGAATATGACGACGCCCTGCTCAGGGACGATCTGGACGGTAGGCCCATCGATGCCAATATCAGGGTTGTTGCTCATGACGCTCTCCTAGACGCTGTTGGCGATGCCCCGCGTGGTTTGCGCGAATCCCTGCATGTTGGTGATGAAGTTCGTCCACGCGCCCCGGACTCGTTTGTCCTCGCCGAGGATCGGTGTTTCGACCATCCGGCCGTCCCGGGAGTCCTTCACCGTGACCGAGGAGACGTATTGCTCAACGGTCGTGCCGCGGTCGTAGAACGTGTGGATGTCACCGACGTCGTACCGGCGGCCGGTGTTGTCGTCGACACCGAAGCTGTTGCCGCGCCCGTCCGGGCCGCCGGAGGCGACGGTCAGCGCAATGGTCTCGCCGCCGGAGTGATCGTTCAGTGAGCCCTGGCCGACGGCGTAGGAATCGGCCGACCAGGCGGCGGTGTTGTCGGCGAACACTTCGCCGAACGCGTCGTCCTTTCCGATGTCGTCCTCGAGGTCCTCGTCGTAGAACTGCTGGTACGCGAAGAAGATGTTGTCGAACAGGTCGCCGACGACCAGGCCGAGTCCGAGACCGGGCGCAATTGCGTTGAGCAGCAGTTGGATTGCGAAGTTCGCTCCCCACTCGATGACCTGGTTCATAATCTCGGGGGCCTTGCCGCCGACGATGGCGCGGGTGGCGTCGGCGTGATCCTCGCTCATGTCGACGTGCAGGATCTGCCCGCCGGCGGTGTTCCACTGCAGCTTGCGCATGTCCCGCTTCTTGCGGGTGTCGAACACGTATCCGGCGCGGTCCATCTTCCCCCAGGAGTCGGGGTCGAGAAGTCCGAGGAAGTTGTCCGGGTTGAGGAAGTTCAGGAAGTTGTCGCTGGTCGAGTCGATAACTGATTGCAGCTGCGCGAGATTCGATGTGTTGAACACGTGCGGCGGCGTGCCGGTGCCGTCCCACAGGTCCATCTTGTAGCCGAACTCGAACCGGTTCCGGGTCAGCTTGAACAGTTCGTCGAGCTGGGTGAACCGGGCGGAGACGACCGCGACGTTCCCGACGGCCGTGTTCACCAGGTCGAGGAGGTCGTCGAGGGTGGCGATGTCGTCGAGGTCCGGGAGGTCCTCCCCTACCTGGTGCAGTGGCAGCGCCCCGTAGATCGGCTTGTCGAGGCGTGTCCAGTTCTTCGCTCCGAAGTACTTGCACAGGAAGTCGGGCTCGCCGGCCATGACGTCCTGCTTGCCAGTGAGGCCGACCTGGACCTCCGGCGGGAACAGCGGGTTGACCCACGCGGTGGCGCGCTGCATCTGAAACTTGTAGTCGAACCCGGTGAGGGACACCGATTCCTTGCCGGGCTTCCCGGTCAGTCGGCGTTGCATCAGGCGGCCGGTGTACGGGATCCCGTTCCGGAACGTGCGGACGTGGATCGCTTTGCGGCGCAGTCCGGTCAGCTCGGGGATGAGCCGGTGGTCGGGCTTGAGGTCGATCTGGAAGTTCGCGGGATCGAAGAAGTGCCAGCCGAACTCGGCGGCCTTGTACGAGCCGAGCGGTGTCCACTCGATCTTCGTGCCGTTACGTTTGCCGAGCTCGATGTCGAAGCCGTCCACCGGCGCGGCAGTCGGGCGCGCATACCCGGGTGCGTTGATCACGCTGCCGTCCCGTACAGCTGGGGCAGGGTGACAACCAGCTTCGTGGCCGACGTGGTGCCCGTGCCGGTGATCGTCAGCGGGATGTCGAGAGTGTCGGCGGGCGCTCTCTTGTACCACCGGCGGCCGGGCCACGTGCGGTCAGCACCGGTGTGGTCGTGGATCTCGAACCAGTTCGGATCCGTTTCGATCGTCCACGTTTGGCCGGCGCCGATCGTCGGCAACGGCACCGCCTCACCATTCAGGCCCAGCGTCGGCGAGGTGATCGGGCCGGTCAGCGCGAAGTGCGGCCACACGTCCTCGTCCGAGACGTTGTCGACGGTCGCGCCCGCAAAATCCGCCGCGAATAGGGTGCGCACGTACGGGTCGGTGCGCCACCACGACTCATCCGAGCGCAGGGCGACGTCCCTGATCTCGAAGTACCCGAGCCGCTGCGTCACGCTGTATGTCGGACTGGGCAGCACAGACGCCAGCCGCCACACCTGAAACCTGCGGTGCGGCTGCCCCTCCCGCAAAGAGTCGACCCAGAACTCCCCCAGCCGTCGCCCCGCCTGGAACCCGAGCGAGCGACGCAGCGCCTTCTCCACCGACACCGCCTGATCACCCGGCATCAGCTGCGAACGGATCGTCATCCCGATCACGTTCGGGTCATACATCGTGTCGCGCCACGACACACCAGCTTGGTTGGCGTTCTGGTCGTCGTCGTGACTGAAACCAGCACCACCGAGACCCGTCGGGTTCAGGGTCCGGATCAACGTGCCAGGTTCGTCGATCTCACCGATCGGCCACTCCACTTCGTCGACACCGACGATGGTGAACTGCTCCGGCCTCACGCGAGACCTGCCTTCGTGAACGACACGGTCGGCACACCGTTGGAATCGACGTCGATATCCACCTGGATCATGCCCCCCTTCTGCAGCGTCTCGGTGATCTCCTCGAGCTGCTGCGTCATCTGATCGAACGCCTGGCTCAGGCCGGGGATGTCGTTGTTTCCGGTGTCGAACGAGGGCACCATCTTGGACAGGTCCCACTTCCCGGACTGAGCCATGCCGATGATGTTCGAGGCGCCGGAGACCGCGGTGAATCCGATGCCGGTCGCCAGGGCGGCGGCATCGTAGAGGTTCTTCGGCTTCATGTAATCCTCGGTGTCCGGCCCGGAGTAACCACCGAATCCGCCACCGGAGTACTCCGCGACGCCGAGCCGACGTCCGGTCTCCCGCCAGATCGCCAGTGCTCGTGCACGCTTCGACATCGCGAACGGGATGTAGGCCTCACCTTCGGTTTCCGGCTCACCGAACACTCGGTAGTCGCCCGGGCGGACGATCTGCGGTGAGTGGTCCTCGATGCCGCCGCCGGCGTACATCTTGAGATTCCCGATCACCTTCGGCTGCCGCTCCTCCGGCTTACCCGTGTCGGCTCCGGCCTTCAACGCGTCGACGAGGTCACCGAAGTTCGTCACACGAACGTCCTGTGTGCCACCTGACATCGACGAAGACGACGAGGACGGAGACGAGTCACCGGACGCGGGCGATGTGCTCGCGCCACGGGCAACCGAGTCGGCATACAGCTGGTCAGCCTCGGCGAGCTCAGCCCGGTAGTTCGACCCATCCGCGGTGCCCGACTGCTGCACCTTCTGCGCGGCGTCGGCCGGGTCCATGCTCTCGTAGTCGAAGTCGTCGAGCTTGTCGTAGAACATGCCGACCGCCTTGGCCGGATCCTTCCGGTCCTCGAGGGTCCCCCACGCGCCGTTGTCCCGCTGCTGCAGAATGCCAGCGTTGTCGCCGTCCATCCCGTGGTCGAGGTTCTGGAGATCCGTCTCGGCGAGCCCGGCGGCGATGGCGGCCTTGATGCCCTTCTCGGAGATGCCCCGTCGGCGGCCCTCTGCAACGATCGTGTCGACGAGCTTCTCGCGCTCGGTGCGGTTGTCCGGTCCGGTCGACGACTTGGTGGACGGCTCCCCCAACGGCTCCATCGCGGCCGCGTGCACGTGGTTGGTGTGGTCACCGGCGTCCGCGTAGAAGCTATCCGGGACGAACTCACCGTTCTTGATGCAACGGCCGAACCTCGGGTCGATGTAGATCAGCTCGGCGAGCTGGTCCTTGTAGTTGTCGGCAAGGTAGTTCGCCAACGCTAGCTGCTCGTCCGTGTTGCCCGACCCGTTGGAAAAGTCCACCGCCTGCCCGGCACCGTGTAGGTCCGCAGCTCCGGGACGGTAGGTGTCTGTCACCTGGAGGGCAGGGAACTTCGACTGTTGGATGCCGATGAGGCTGTCGACGATTCCGCCGTCCGCGAAGGCCATCTTCCGGCCCCTCAGTACGGCATCGACGACGGAGTGGTCCTCTTCGATCCCCACAGCGCGCAGGTTGCTGTCGTAGTTGCCGTTCACGATCATCTGCCGCATACCGAGGGCCGCGGCGACCAAAGGGTTGGACTCCTCGACGCCGAACCGGCGGGACCGATCCGAGTACTGTCCGCCCAGCAGCGCCCGCCACCCTGTGGGATCGGTACCCGCGGTGAGGCTGCTGGGGTCGCCGTTGAAGACCTTGTTGTATTCGTCGTTGATCAGGCGCATCCCGAAGCGGCGGGCCACTTCGGCGAGGATGTTCATCGACCGAGCCCGCTTGTTGAATGCCAGCGGGATGAACGCTTCGCCCTGCGTTTCCGGTTCCGCCCACTGGATCAGGTTGTTGCGCGGGGACATGATCGTCGCCCATTCGGGCAGCTTGTCGAATCCTGGTGCCGCGTTGAACCCACCGGCGGCGAACTTCCCAGCCATGATGGCACCGTCAGCCTGCGGTGCTGCGGGCCCGTACTGCGGTCCGTTGTTGCCGGCGCCATAGTTCGTCGGTCCGGCCACGTTCTTCGGTGACCCGTCCGCGTTGAAGTAGGCGTTGGCGTAGAACTCAGCCCTCAGCTTCACGGTCGCCCAGCGGTCACGCTCGATGAACGCCCTGACGTCCGCCTCGGCCTGATCGGTCGGGGCGGTGATCTTCACCGTGCCGTCGGGAAGTGTCTCCACGATGTAGCCGACCTCGCGGAGCTGATAGATCGCTTCCTCGGTGAGCGCCTGGGTGTGAATCGTCTTGCTGTCTGGGACATCGAGCACCTTGCCCTTGAGCACGTCGAGCGCGTACTGCGCTTCCGGCATGCCCTCCTGATTGATGACCGTGTTGATCAATTCCGGCGTGAGGCCGAGGGTGTTGACGTAGTTGAGGGCGGCCTCGTTCGTCATGCCCAGGGACATCAGCTGCTCGATCAGCGCGACTCGGTTGTTGCCGTACTGCGCGGTGAGCTGCTCGATGGTGTTGCCCGCTTCGATGCCGGTACGGACCTGCTCGGCAAGTCCGTCCTTCACCTCCGTGATGGAGGCGGCGAGCCCGGGCGGGACCATCTGGCCGGCTGCCCCGGTGAAGCCCTCGAGCTTCATCTTCGACCCGTCCGCTTGGATCCCGACCTCACCGATCGACTTCGACATCTTGGCGGTGGCATCGTTGAAGGCAGCCGAGTCCTTCATGTCCCCCGCGGCTTCGTTCCACTTGACCTGCATCTGATCCACCGCGGGGAGCAGGGTGTCGCGGATACCGTCCGCCGCCCCGATAAGCACGTCGTGGACGCCTTCGCCGCCGGTGCGGGTTGCGTCCGCGAGGTCGCGGAGCTTGCCCGCGGCGTCACCGGTGGCGAGCCCCATCAACTGGCCGAATCCGGGGATGGCGTCGCCTACCGAGATGATATTCGCACCCATTTCGAGGAACGACGCGCCAGCCTCTGCGGCCGATCCCGAGAAATCTGCGAGGCCTCGTAGGCCACCTTCGACGAAGTGGAGCACACCCTTCGCCGCTTCGAATCCCGCGTTGCCCATGTCGATGAAGAACTGGATGACACCGGCCCGGTTGTTCGAAATCGTGTCCGCGAAATTCTGGATATACGGACCGGCTGCCTGCGCAAGGGCCCCCTTGAGTCCATCCGCTGCGAGTCCGATTGCCCGGGAGGCACCTTCGACTGAGGTGGCCGCGTTGCCGCCAATGGTGCTGGCGAGTCTGCCTGCGGCACCTTCGAATTCGCCGAAGTTCTTCAGCGCCTCCGACGGGTCCCAGGACTTCCAGACCTCCATGAAGTCACCCGAGGTGTCGCCGAGCAGCGCGAGGATGGCCTGCTCCTGCTTGATCGGGTCCTTCAGTGACCGGATTTTGTCGAACATCTGGTCAAAGGCCTCGTTGCCCTTGTCGCCACCTTCGACGAAGGCGTCGTACATTTCCTTACCGTTGAGGCCGATGTCGTTGAGAGTGGAGACAATGGTGTCGCCCTCTTCGTCGATTCGGCGGCCGAATTCACGTAGAGCATCACCCGGAGCGTCCGCGTTCCAGGCTCCGTTGTCGGTGGCCTGCTCGATGAGGGCGAGGGCCTGCTCGGCGGAGACGCCCGCATTCTTCCAGCCAGCCGAGTATTCCCAGATGACCTCGAGGAGATCCTCTCCCCTGTTCGCGCTGCCGCCGACTGCGTTGGCGATCATGTCCGACGCTTCTTGCGCGGAGGATGCCAGCCCCGTCGACATCAGCGCCGACACCGCCTTCACCGATGTCGCGACGTCACCATCGAGGGCAGTCGAGATGGTGTCCAGATTGGCGATCACCGCTTCGGCGTCGCGCTGGCTGGCAGCGGGGTCGATGATGCCGTTCTGCAGCGACAGCTTCAGCGTTGACAGGTTTCCCTCGACGGACTCACCGAACACATCCGCGTAGGCCTCGCCGGCGGCCAGGCCGAACTTGCGGGCCTGCTCCTCGGTGATCCTGGTCTGTGCCTGGAACAGGTCGAGATTCTTCTCCTGCGCCATGCCGTCCTGGATGGCCTTCGCGAGGAGTGCGCCGGCGGTGAGACCGAGAGCGGCGACACCGAGCAGCGACCCTGCAATCGGGCCCGTCTTGCCCGCAAGGTCACCGACCTTGTCGGCGAATCCGGACAGGAATTCGCCGCCCATCGCTCCACCGGATGCACCGAACTGACCCGCCGACTGCGCGGCGCGGCCGAGCGCGCTGGAGAACCGGTTGACCTGGCCGTCGTCCGGGATGGCCTCACGCATGCTGCGGCCCGCGCGTTCGCTGGTCTGCATCAGATCGCGCAGACTGGTGCCCGCCTGCTCGGCCGCGCGGGACGCTTCCCGCTGCGCGCGCTCGGACCGCTGCAGCGAGATTGTGTAGTTGTCGTTCGCCCGCTCAGCGTTCCGGGCGATCCGTTCGGCGTCACCACGCGCCTGCGTGAGCTGCCTCTCGATTCGCTGCGCCTGCTCCGACGCCTGCCCGTGCTCGCGGACCGCGTCGGCCAGCCGACGCTGGACGACCTCGACACGCTCCTGGGCGGTGACAGCGCGGGACGCCTGTGTACGGGCAGCGGTGTACGCCTTCTCGGTGTCCTTCGCCAGCTCCCGATACGCCTGGGCCTGCCGCGCCGCACCGCGCTGCGCCTGCGTGGCCGCCTGATCCGACGCCTGACCCAGCTGGTTCAGGTTGTCGCGAGCACCCTCGAGGCCCTCGTTGAGGCTGTCGTCACGGAGAGTCAGCTCCGCGTACAGCTCGGCGACTCTAGTCGCCATCAGCCACCGCTTCGGCCACCGGCGCCGCGTCGTCTTGCGACATCAGCCGCTCGATCAAGACATCGATGTCGATGACCTCTGTGAGGTGATCGAACAGCCAGAACTGCCGGCCCATATCCACATCCACCGCGAAGTGGATGATCGCGGTGCGACCCGCGTGGTTCCGGAATGGGGCAGGGAGTTCGTCCTCGACCATCTGATCGTGCGCCGGCCCGAGGATCTTGATGATCTCCTCATGCATCACCTGCGGGTGCAGCTTCTTCTTCCAGATCAGCTCGGCGAGCCGGTCGGCCTCACTCACGGTGGGCGACGGGATCCGGTACACCATGCCGCGGATCGGCAGGTACAGGTCGGGGTCGTAGATCTCGTCGAGATCAGTGAGGATCGTTGCCATCGTGATCCTTTCGCTCGTCGATCGCCTGCCGTAGCTGGGAGGTCGGGGCGCGCACGAAGCGTGCGACGCGGACCTCGAACCAGCGCCACGGGCGTCGGGTGAGGATGTCGGAGCCGAGGTCGATCCCCTCGGATTGGAAGTCCAGCTCGAGCTCTGTCCACAGCTCGAGGAGGTCGGGCCATGTGATGCGGCGCTTGCGGGCCTGTGCTTGCTTCCTGAACGCTGGTGCCATGTGCGGTGGGTTGTACCACTCGCGGTCACCGAACTCTTCCCGGTACGTGCCACCACCGGGGTCGAACGGGCCGTACCGGCCGGGCGCCGAATCATCCTTTGGCTCCGCAGGTTGTGTATCTGCAGACTTCGGGGCGACCGTTCCGGTAGTCCAGTACTCGACGGCGGCGCTCTCGTCGAGGGTGTATTTCGCGGTCACGGCCCGCCCGACGCGGAGGACCTTCTCAGCCGCAATCTTCGCGGCGACAAGGTCGTCCCATGCCGAGCCGAGGAGGCGGCGGATCTCGTCGAGTTCCTGCCGCCTCGACCACCGCGGCTGGTCTGCGAGCTTGCGCTGCAACCGCAACACCGTGTCCGCCGAGGCGGCCTCGACCCGGAACTCCCGACCACCGATGGTGATACGGAAGCCCGGGTCGAGGTACTCGTCGACAGCGTCGAAAGACACTGGCTATCCGGCGGGGTGACCCTGACGGACCACCGTGACGGTGACCTCCGGGGAGGTACCACCGACGAGGGTGGTGATCTGAAGGGTGGGCACATCCACGCCGGCCAGAGCCCCGCCGAAGGTGACGACGTACCCGGCGGCGTTGCTGCCCGTGACCGTGGCATTGCCCGACCCGATCGGGGCGAGACCGGTGATCGCGGTCTGCAGCGTGGCCGCATCGAGCGAGGACACGGTCAGCGCTGCCGTCTCGGCCGCGAGCACCTTCACCTTGAAGCTGGTCGGCGCGCTCACGATGTCGATGCGCTGGATCTCGTTCACCGCGACGGCGGTCGGCTTCTCGATCACGTTGAGCTTGCCGTATCCGGTGATCGTGATGGTGCCGCCCTGTAGACCGGTCTTGTCGCCGCCCGCGGAGGTGAAGTTGACGGTGCCGCGACCCTCGTACGCGTCGGGCAGGCCGTCGGTGCGCCACCACTGGATCTCGGCCATGCCGTCGGAACCGACCTCGACACCCTTGGCGCGCAGGTACTCTACGCCAGGATCGGGGGCCTTGGTCGGGTCGAGCTTGCGGCCGACACCGATGGTTGCGACCCATGCCTTCTCGGTGGAGATCTGAGCACCCCAGGCGCCGGAGTGGTAGTCGCCGGCCTCCTGCAGGGAGTCGGAGATCGGGGCGTCGAAGCTGTTGATGCCCTTGATCCAGGTCCAGACGCCGTCGATCTTGACGCGGATCGCCCAGTTGCGGGCGAGTGTGGCGTCCATGTTCGAGGTGTCCGGGGGCATGAGGGGTGCGGTCATGATATTTCTCCTGGTGGGTTGAGGGTTATCCGATAGGAGTCGGCCCGCATCAAGCGGTTGTTCGAGTCCGCGACGGACTGCGCCCGCACGACCCTGCGGACATCAATGACCCGGACACCGCCAGGCCACGTCTGTGGTTGGTAGAAGTGATCCGGGACGTGCAGGTGGTTGAAGAACCGGTCGGCAAGGTCGTCGGCGTCGACACTCGCGTCCTCGGCGGTGCGGAACCGGAGCCGGACGTAGTAGTCCGGGTTCCAGTGGTCGCGGTCCCGGGCATCGTTGGTGACGGTCGCCGACACCGCGGTGTCCGGGTCTGCGGGCAACTCCCGCCACACGAACGCCGGAAGCTCCGGATCCTCTTCGTAGACGACGTCTTCGGCTTCGCTGTACTGGACCAGGTCCAGCTCGACGAGCCGCAGACCGAGGGCCTTGAGCAGTTCGTTGCTGGTAGTGGAGAAGGTCGTCATCCGCCGAGCCTCCGCCGGAGTTGTTCAGCGAGGATCTGCTCGACGACTGGACCGAACTCGTCGACCGCCTTCTTGAGGAACAGCGCCCCGCCACCCTGTGGGTGTTCGAAGTCGGTGCGGTAGTGCTGCTTCACGGCGTACTCGGTGCCGAACCCGATCCTGACGGAGTCACCTTCGACGCGGACGAAACCACTGGCCTTCATCTCGCCGGACAGATCGGGGGCCAGTGCTTTTGCGTCATCAAGCAGGGCCTCCCCGCAAAGGCGGAGATCCTCCTCGTCTGCGCCGACGACGTTCGGTTCCCATCTGATCTGTGCCATCGAACCTCCTACGAGAGATCGAGCCGGTAGAACTTCGGCAGTGCTGGCAGGCCGCTGTCTCGGACGGCTTCGGCGACGACTTTCACCTTGGCACCGCCGAATCGCTCGGGAAGGGTCACGAGCGATTCGGCGGGGACCTTGGGTGTTCCCACAGGGAGCGTGACCCTCGCTGTGGTGACGACCTCGCGGCCGTCCGCGTCCTTGACGACGTCACGGGTTACCGTGACCTTCGCCTTGAGGGACTTGTCCGGCGCGGCGTACGACTTACCGCGGGCGTTGCCGCCGAGGTACCGCTCGACGGTGATCGGCCAGACGAAGAACCGATCGATCATCGACATGGTTCGTCCCCAAAGTTCCACGACGGCCTCGGCGTTTCCGACAGACCGAACAGCTTCAAATGCGCACCGGTAAGTACCAGCGTCGCTGTCGGATTCGACAGCGTGGCGGACTCCACCGCGTCGTCGAGACTCACCGAGAACGACGTCCGGCCACGGAACTCGCCAGGTGCCAGCGCGTCCGCGACCATCTCAAGCTGAACGAACTTGCCGGTCGACCCGTACTCCGTGTTGGTGTCGACGTCGGACACCTGTCGGCGGATGAGGTTCGCTGCCATCTCGAGCAACAGCGTCGCCCGAACCTCGTTGTCGACCGACTGGGGGCGGAGGTACTCCTCCAGTTCCGTGAAGTCGGCGAAGACAGTCACTGCCGCCCCCTTCCGATCACTTCGTGCCGAACTGGGCGATCAGGGCTTCCCGAGTCGCGGCCTCGGCCTCGGCCCGGGGCAGTCCATCCTTGCCGTCGGTGAACTCATGGAGAGCGACGACGTAGTCCTCCCAGTCCTTCGCCAGCGCGGCCCGCTTCGGACGCACCGGCGCGCCGAGGTCACCGTCGCCGGTCGACTCGTCAGCGTCACCGCCGGGGTTGGCGTCGCCGAGATCCTTACCGTCGACGGGAGCTTCCTCAGCCGTCTCAGCCAAGTCGGGCTGCGGTTCCGGTGGTGCGTCGAACACCCCGAACTTCTCGTACTGGTCGATGACGTCCTGAGGGATGTCGACGACCTCACCGCGGTAGGCGAAATGCCGCACGCCATCTTCGAACCACTCGAAGATGGCGTGCCAGATGGTGCGTTCGGCCATGGTGATCAGCCCGCCAGACCGGTGACCTTGCGGACGCTGTACGGGTTGGTCACCCCGAACACCGGCAGCACGTACGACTGCACCCACGACGTCTTCTTGCCCGGCTCGCGCCAAGACTCCGTGGTGATGCCCTCCTCGTAGTCGAGGAAGCCGACCGCGCCCTTCTCCGCGACGTACGCGGTGCCGGCGGTCACGCGGTTCGAGGAGAACAGCTCGATCTTGTAGTAGTCGAGCAGCGCCTGCAGCGCGGGACCATAGGTGGTGGCGAGGTTCGCCGCCTCCTGCGGGTTCACGATCCACACGTTGTACGTGACGCCGAGCTCGTCCTGATCCGCGAGGAGCTGCGCCTTCGCGAAGTCGGACTGAGGGAGCGCGTTGTTCGCGGTCGGGCTGACACCATTGGTCACCGCGGTCGACCAGTTCTTACCCACGAACGTTCCGGCGCCACCGAGCGCCGTGATTGCGGCGTCGAGCGCGGCGATCGTGCGGGTGTTCACCTTCCGAACGATCGTGTTCGACAGTGCGGTGGTGTTGCGGTTGAGCTCGGTGACGTTGTTGCGCTTGCGCGCCTCGTCGGAGATCGGGAACTTACCTCCCCAGTCCTCCACCTTCGCGAGCTTCTCGTCCAGCCGATCCGCGGTGACGGTCGGGTACTCGTCCGTCGGACCGCGCTGCTCGATGTCGCGGCTGGTGTACAGCTCGTTTGCGGTCGCCTGCTGGTAGCGCACCGCGCCACCGGTGACGGGCTGACCCGAGCTGGTGAAGATCAGCGGGGCGATGAACTTCTGGAGGGTCAGATCGGAGATCCGGCGACTGATCAGCGAAGGCTGATTGAGCGCCAGGTCGACGGTGATCTGGTTGTTGACGATGACGGGCCCGCCGAGCGGGTAGGTCACCGGGGAGGGAGTAGGCATGTCCGCCCTTTCAGTAGAGGCTGATCTCGGCGTCGCCGCCGGAGGTGGCTGCGGTGACGGCGTAGCCGACGGCTATGCCCGATGTCTTGGTGATCGCCTGGCCAGCGGTGCCGACCTCGACCTCGGCGAAGGCGGCGATGTTGGCGGCCGCCGTCACGAAGGTCACGCGCGAGTTGCCGCGCGCGACACCGACGATGTCGCCGGACGCCGCGTCGTACTTGGACACACCGCACACCCGGCCAGCGGCGTCGGCATGGGCGACGGCGATGTTGCCGCTCGACCGGTTTCCGGAGATCTTCAGGAACCGCTTGCCGATGACTGCGGCGCTGGCTCGGCCGCTGAGGTCGCGGCCGGGCTCGTACACACCGATGTTCTCGTTCGCCATGATCAGGCCTCCTTCGTCGAGGCCGGTTCGCCCGGCCAGCTGTAGGTTCCGAGGTCGTCATTGCCGACGTCCTGTCCGTGCCCGACCTCGGCGACGGGAATGAGGCCCTTGGCCAGCGACTCAATCGTCGCGGTGGTGCCCTCGCGATCGGCGGCCAGCGAGGCGAGCCAGTGCTCCCGTCGTGCGGGCGGGAACTTGCCGTCGCGGATCGCTGCGGACACGAGGGACTCGTCCGATGCGCGGACCTGCGCCTCGAACGCTCTACGTCCGAGCGCAGCTTCAGCGAGCGCCGTTTCCCACTGGCCGCGATCGACAGTGACGACATCGTGGCCGGACGAAGCGGAGACCGGCTCGGCCGGCACCGTCTCCGTGCCCGGCGCCGGGGTTTCGCTGGCGCGCTCGGCGAGTGCCTCGTCGAGGGCAGCGATGGTGGTTTCCTCGTCGGCGTCGGCCGAAATGCCGAGGCGCTCCACGAGGGCTTCCTGCAAGGTGGCCATGGGCCCCTCCTTTTCTGTGACCCCCACCTCGGCGGCAGAGGAGTTCTGGGCGGCACTGGGCCGCGATTCTGCGTGGGACGCGAACGCCACCACGGGCTTACTGAGACCTGCACGCGCGGCGACGTATTCGACCTTCACCGGCTGCGGATCACCGAACTCGACATCGCCCTCACCGCTCACCGTGTACGGGACACGGATAACGGAGTCGTCGGCGTCGTCCTGGACGATCAGCTCGGGCGGGTCGATGAACAGTTCCCGGATCCACAGCGACCAGTTGGTGCCAGGGCCTGCGTAGTAGGCCTTGCGCACCTGGTCGACTGTGGTCGAGGCGAGTGCTGCCTTGGCCATAACGGGTTCCTCCTTCTGAGGCGCTTTCGCGTACAGGTCGTAGAGCGATTCGAGAGTTCCGATACCCGGTCGCACGACACCGAGCAGCGCAACGGCGTGCACGACGAACGGGTGGGTGTGGCCGAGCTGGCAGACGTACTCGTGCTGAAACTCACCCGACCGGTCCGGGTACGCCGACGCGATGACCGACCGGCCTTGCTCGTCCGCGTCCGCGAGCCACGCTGGGACACCAACGAAGTCGCCGACCAGGGTCTGCCCGTCATCGGTGACCGAGAGGTTGTCGATAAGACCGATCGACGGATCCCCCTCCCCCGGTTCGCCGGTGTGCCCGAACTTCAGCGTCGGCCGGCGGACAGCGGGGCAGTCGAGAGCGGCCACGGCGGCGGCCAGGTCTTCCGAGGAGGGATGCCAGTCTGTGGCGTTGGAGATGTTCCACCAACCGACCGAGGCGATCTCCACTCGCGGAATCGTCGCAAGCAGCGGAGCTTTCGGCACATCTACCACAGCGTCAGCGCTCCGTTCGACTCGATCCGCGCCGTCGGTGTCCGCGACGCGCGAGCGGACTCCACTGGTGTGGTCTGCTGATCCGGGGTCCACGGCTCCGTCGGCGGCGGTGTGTCCTTCGCGGGCAGGCCGTACTGCTGACGTGCGTACTCCTCGAGCGAGCGGTCGAGGCGGATGAGACCGGCATCGATCAGTGTCTTCAGCGCTTGCGCGGTCAGGTCCTGGCGGGATCCGATCTCGTCGAACACCAGGCGCGGCGCCGGCGCTTCTTCGCCGAAGTTCAGGTCGACCAGGTCCTCGATGACGTGGGCCTGCGCGGTGTCGCGGAGGGCTTCGGCGATCGTCTGCGTCGACTGGGTGAACGAGTCCGACTGCACCGACGCCAACGCGTAGCTGCCACCGCGGTCGAGGTTCAGGAAGTGCGCCAAGCCAGCGAGGGCGATCTGCTTGTCGTGGTATTCGATCGCCAGCCGAATGTCCGGCAAGTTGCCCTGAACGCCGAGCAGCTGAAAGTTCGCACCATTCGGCAGCCCGATGCCGGACTTCTCACCACCGCGGTATTCGGTGGCCATGTTCTTGTATGCGTCGACCGTGCCTTGATCCGCACCCTCGGGGGCCGTCGCGACAGGGACGCCCATGCCGTTGCGTCGAGCGACCGCGGCCTCGATACGCATCAGCTCGTCCTTGAGGAGCCAATGCTTGTATGCCGGGCGAAGTAGCGAGTTCCCCATCCACCGGCCGGGATCCATGTCGCGGACGTACGCCACGAGTCGATCGACCGGGATGCGCACACCACCGTCGAGGATGTTGGACACCGTCAACGATGCGTCGGACGGCTGCGCCTGGATGATCGAGTCGAGGCCGCCGTCACGGGCGACGTTCATCTTGATGATCGTGCGCTGCGGCCGAGGTGCGAGCTTGTGCAGGGCGAGCCTGTTGCCCTCGATGCGGTAGACCTGTTCGAAGTAGCTGTGCCCGTACTGCAGGCACATCAGCGCGACGCGCACATGCTCGACCCAGGAGAAGCGGCCCTTCGTCCTCGGCTGCACTTTGTCGTCAGTCGATTCGCCGACGATCGCCAATCCGAGGTTGCGGGCGACGAATTCGGTCACCTCGTCGCTCGCACCGTTCTGGTCGATGCGCCACGCGGTACGGCGGATCGGCAACCCGATCGCGTTCAGGACCGACGAGACACGGCCGTCCTCGCGGCCCATCCGCGCGTAGATCCGGTTCGCCTGCGGCCATTGGAGGTCGGGGACCTTCTCCTCGTCGACCCACTGCTGCCATCCCATGGTTTCGCCGTTGACGTAACCGATCTCGTACGTCGGCGCCGTAGACGTCTCCACTGTGTATGAGGGCGCGAGCGCTGCAGTCAAAACATCACCCCTCTCAGAAGGCGGCGGACAAGGCATCGAACTCGGCGGGGCCGGTGGCGGCCTCGTATGCCGGAGGAAGTGCTTCGGGTTTCGGCTCTTCGACGCCGTGGGTCAGGAGTCCGAGCCTGGCGAGGGTCGCAGCCACGAGCGGAGCGAGCAGCACCGCTGTGTCGTAGTCCCACCCGAACGCGCCACCGGACATCGGCTTCTTTTTGACGCCATCGATGGAGTTGTTCAGGCGCGGATCGTTGGTGTGCTCGAGCTGTCCGGCGAGGGCATCGTCGAGGAACCCGACACAGGCCTGCCCCATCTCCTGACCCGACGTCAGGACT
Source organism: Rhodococcus sp. MSC1_016 (assembly GCF_023667485.2). Lineage (NCBI taxonomy): Bacteria > Bacillati > Actinomycetota > Actinomycetes > Mycobacteriales > Nocardiaceae > Rhodococcus > Rhodococcus sp. MSC1_016. Next base: position 712,398 of record NZ_JAMOZI020000001.1, on the reverse strand, counting down.
GGTTCGATTCGCTTGAGCTTCAGCGCCGGATTCAAGCTGGTAGCTGGCGATGTCCGGTTCATCATCACCACACACGGGTCGACTGATTCGACGATCGCAGCGATGGTCTCCACCACGCCGGTCGAGGGGCGGTCGAGGTAGCCGATCTCGATGTGAATCTTCCCGGTCGTCGTGCGCTGGGCCATCGCGATCGAGTACCAGTCCAGGTGCCGGTCGACCGCAATCGCGATCGGCCCGGTCAGCTCTGATCTACCCTCCATGTCACTCCACGCCTCCGCCGTGATCACCGGCTCGTGGACCTCGGCCAGTTCCGAAGGCCAGTCGCCGCGGCCGAGGTACTCGACATCGAAGCTCTTCATGCCGGCCTCGGTGGAGAACTTCCGCAGCTCGCTCGCCAGCTTCTTGTCGGTCTGGATGACCCCGAACGACGGGTTCGCCCAACGCCAGGTCTTCGGATCGGTTCGGTCGAGGGAGTCGGGCGCCATCCACTCGGCGAAGAACAACCCCTCGTCACCGTCGAGGCCGCGCTGGCGGACCGCGGCCAGGACCTGTCCGTTCGGGTGCTGGTCCTGGTTCACCGCCGACGAGGTGTAGATCGTCTGCGGGTCGTCCGAGTTCATCTTCGTGGGCGACAGCGCCGCCATGTCGGCTTCGGTGAGGTCGTAGGCCTCGTCGTAGATTTCGAGGTCGACGCGGTCGAGGCCGCGGCCGGCGTTCGCTGACCGGGTCGTGAACACCACCTCGGCGCCGCTCGCCAACACGATCGTGCCGCGACCCTGCGAGCACGTGTGCGACTCGACGCGCTTGAGCATCCACGGCGTCGTCTTCACGATCGCCCAGGTGCGCTTCCACAGCGCCTTCGCCGTCTCCCACTGCTGAGCGGAGAACACGATCTTCTCGCCGAGCTTGAACAGCCCGTACAGCACCCGAAGCGACAGGAGCAGCGACTTGCCGTTCTGCCTCGGGACGATCAGGCAGCACTCGGGGTGCGTCCATGTCCCGTCGGGGCCCTTTGACATGATCTGTTCGAGTGACCATGACTGCCATGGGATCGCCCGAATCCTGGACGCCGACCTGAACCCGAGTTCGGCGGCCTTGCCCCCTAGTTCGGTGTTGCCAGGAGTGAACGCAAGCGAGTTGGGTGTCTGTCGACCTTCGAGCTTCGGCCACTCCGACGCGATGATCTCGGCGAACCGAGCATCGACATCGTCCTCACAGATCGTCGAGAGGGTCATACTCGCCGCTGTCGGAGGCGTCCTTCAGTCGGCGGATCTCCGCGAGGAGCTGCCGCAGCACCGTGGCCAGTTGCCGTGACTCCTGGAGCGCCGAGTCGCAGCGGATCTCGAGGACCTCGGCCTCGCCGCGTGATGCCACGAGGCGGAGCCAGAGTTCCTCCTCGCCGGACAGGATCCGGTCGAGCTGGTCGAGCCGGTCCTTGATCCGGCAGGCCTCGACGACCATGACCGTCAGGGAGTACGGGTCGGGGTCGTCGTGGAGGGAGTCGAACAGCCGGCGCCCGGCGGTGCCGAGATCGTCGGCCTCGGCGAGGAGGGCCATCGTCACCCCCTTACGCACATCAGATGCTGGTCAGGCGGCTCCTGGTGCCGCAGCGGTCAGCTGAGCCCCGGCACCGCTGCACGTAGGTTCAGAGGCCGTACAAAAAAATGTGGACACTGCCCCGCCGCCGAGTGTCCGACCCCCCCACCCCTCGATAATTCTGGAGGGATGGGGGTCACCAGGTCATGCTGTTGCCTGCCCAGCCGCCCCGTGTGGCGGCGAGGGCGGGGCGGGTGTGGTCGCGGCTACCGTCGCCGCGTTCCTTGTTGCAGCGCTCGTGTAGGAGCCTGTCTGCGACGGTTCCGCCCTTGGCTCGGGAGATGGTGTGGTCCGCGTTCAGTGGCTTGCCGTCGAAGTTGCGGGCCGGGTCTCGGTACATGGGTTGGCCGCACCACCAGCAGGCGGTGCCGTCGGTGTGGGCCTTGACGAGTCGGTCGCGTTGGTTGCGGTGTGCTCGGCCGAGTTCCTTGTTCTTGTTCCGGGCCGGCCGCGCCGCGGTGTCGTCGTCGGCCTGGGCTTGGCTGTCGTACCACTGGGCTGCCACTGCCAGGATCCGTCTCGGTCGCTCGGTCTTGCATCTGCTCATGACGACGTCGCGGCCGGGGTCGATGGTGACGACCTGAGCGCCGATGCGGCGGTATCGGTCGAGCAGTGCATCCGATGGGGTGGAGTGGATGAGGTAGACATCGCAGTCGTTGAGGGTCAGCGCCTTGTCGATGGCCGCTTGCCTGGCTGCCTTCGCTACGGCTTTGACTGCGTCGCTGTGGTCGTGGGTGTTGCCGCCCTCGCGTGGTGGTGTGAGGGCGTTGGCGATGAGGTCGAAGTCGATGATGGCGTCTTCGGGCCGGGCGTGTTCGCTGCACCAGGTCGACTTACCTGCGGCCGGAGGTCCAGTCACCACGTAGAGCACTGCAGTTCCGTCTCAGCCTGCCGCCAGGGGAAACATCTTGCATGCCTCCAATAACCCGGAAGAATGAAATATGCAGCGAATTCGCGCTGCACTAACTGAAACGAGTCTCTATGACCCTCTTCAACATCGAAGCATCTGGCCTGCCTCGGCAGGAGGCCGAGGACCGAATCCGATACCACGCAAAGAAGCACGTGGTGCTCGACCAGACCTGCAACTGTACGCGCCGGGTTTGGGAAAACATCGCGCGTGGATGCGGGTCATTCGGGCTCACTTACGCGATGAGCGTTGACCTCGACAGGATCTAACATTCACGGCGAGCGGGCGTCTGTGCTCGCAGCTTCGTAAGCATGCTGGTGATCAACACTCGTTGGGCTTCGGTGCCTGAGCGTCGGGCTTCGGTGAGCTTGGTCTCGAGGTCGTAGATCATGTCTTCGAGGCTGGGCATCTCATCCCCGCTTGCCGCGGTACCAGGTTGGGAAGCGGGGTGTGACGCCGTCGTGTTGCCCGTGGTCGCAGTGGATGTGAACGGCTTCGATGTGGATGGTGGTGTGCGGCTGTTGGTCGCTGTCGATGCCGTTGGCGAGTTCGTGCATGACGCCGGCGGTGAGCTTGGCGATGGACTTGACGACGTGGCGGTAGAGGTCCATTGCGGCTCCTGTGTCAGCGGGGTGGGCCGAGGATGGTGTTGGGGTCGTGTCCGCGTGCGCGCATCTCGTCGGTGAAGTGTCCGAGTGCTGCGCCGGGCCCGAGGGCGAACTGTCCGCTGGGTTGCCAGTGGGCGCCCATGATGTCGCGGAGCATGGCTTCACACAGCGATGTGTCGCCGGTGGCTTGGAACTCACGCAGTCTGGGTACGAGGCGGGTTTGCAGTTGGTGGAGCTGGTCTGGTGTGGCGTCTTGCCGTGCCGCGGCGACCTTGAGGATGAACGAGAGTGTGCGGCCGATCTGGTCGGTGGCGTTCATGCTTTGCTCCGGTAGCGTCCGCGTTCTGCTCGCCAGTCGTCGAGTCGGCCGGTTTCGATGCGGGATCCGATGGCGACGGCGAGGTCAGCGAACGTGGCTGCTGCGTCTTTGCCGGCGGCCTGGTAGGTCTCGATGAGTGTGGTGACTGGTGTGGGGTCGACGTTCTTGGTGGGTTGGAAGCCGATGGCCCCGCTGTCGGAGACCCAGAGGATTCCGATAGCGGGGCGCATGATGGCGGTCCATTGGCCGTGACCGGTGCGTTGGTCGAGGGGGTTGGTGTCTGGCATGTGACCTCCTCGGGGTGGTTCCGACCGGCAGGAGCACCGACGCGCGATGGAGGCGAGCGTCATCCCGAGGGGTGGTGTTCCTTGGATTCCGTGTTCCCCGGCACGAATCAAACAGGGGCGGTGACTTTGACCGGGCGGATAGTTTGAGTCCCGCTCGCAGCTGCGCCAATACACACAACATGCTGCGCGCTTTCGATTCCGTGGCCCCGCTGGGGTACGCATTGCGGGCGGTGACGTTGACGAGCGGGAAGTTGGGGAGCTGCGCTCGTGGAGTGTTCACACGACGCGCGCAAGCGCAGCGTATCAAACAACCAGGCCGAAACTCGAGTGCTGAGACTTAAGCCCAGGTCGGGTCGTAATCGGGGTGGTCGGCGTAGACGGCGGCCATGTGGCGCAGCGCGATCCGGACGGGCAGGTTCCCGTCGTAGCCAGGCACGGCCCAGCTGGGCCAGTGTTCCAAGAGGGTGAGGGTCGTGCGCTTCGCGTTCACCTCTCTCAGCACCCGGGCGGGATCGTGGCGGGCCATGTGTTCCGCGTTCGGGATGTAGACCTCGTTTGCCACGTCCCAGTAGTGGCCTTTGCGGTCCTCGGCGATGTGGCACCGGTCGGGTTCGTCGTTGTATTGCGAGTTGTGGTGCTCAGTCATCCAGACGCCCGGCTCTTTTGCATCGGGGTGCAGTGCCTGCCGCGCAATGGATTCGTCCTCACGCAACCGCGCTTCGATGAAGTCGGTGATGTTCACGCGCTCTCCTTGGTGTGTCGCGGCCGGATGGGGTGTGCGAGGTGGGCGTCCATGACGTCGCCGACAACGTACATGGTTGGCCAGTCTGGTCGCCATGGGCCGGGTGCTGGTCGGGCGTAGCCCTGTTCGCAGAGGTACTTGACCCGTCGGGCGCCGAGGTGCCGGTATTCGTCGCCGAGTTCGCGGGCGACTGCGGTGATTCCGGCCTGGTTGAGGACGGTTGCTCGGGCGGCTTCTGTGCGCGCGGTGTTGTCGGGCTCTCGGAATCTCGGCCAGACGATGCGGCGGATGACTTCGACGGCGTCGAGGATGTCGTTGACGGCTGTGTCGGCTCCTTCGGTCATGCCGAGTGAGATGAGGTGGCGGTTGAGCCATTTCGAGAGGTCGGGTGTGTTGTCGAGGTTGTATCCCGGGGGGACCCGCTTCTCGTCCGGCCGGAGTGGGCCGACGAACTCGCCGTGCCAGTGTGTGTATCCGATGGGCATGTATTCGAGGTCGCGTTGCTCGCAGACGGCGCGGACCCATGTGCCGAGCACGTGGTGAAGTGTCTCGCCTGCCTCGGATGCGTCTTCGCTGAACGGAAGTGGCTGCTCGGATGGTCGTTTCGGTCTGCGGTTGCCGCCGCGCATGCTGAGCCGATCCTGCTTGGTGAGGGCGATCTCGAGGTCGATGCACAGTTCGGGGATCTCGCGGAGGGTGGTGCTGATCAGCTTGAGGGTGTGTCGTGGGATGTACAGGTGGTCGACGCTCACGCTGGGTCTCCGTTCTCGGCGAGGTAGGCGATGGCGGCGAGGTCGCCGGCGAGCTGTGTGAGCCGGTCGGGCCTGTGCCCGGACCAGTGCTCGGTGCCGGTGGCGAGTCGGACGATGACGACGGGGGTCTCGAGGTGACCGAGCTTCTTGAGATCGTCGGTAGCGTCCGGGTCCTCGGCGAGGTCGACGCTGGTGTAGTCGACTCCGAGATCGTCTAGTTTCCGCTTGGTGGCCCGGCAGGGCATGCAGGCCGGTGAGCTGTAGACGGTGACGCTCATAGTTGCTCCTGGAGTTCAATTTCGAGCCACAGTGATCCGGGTTCGCCCTTTTCTGCGGGATGGATCACGGGCATGGGTTTGGTCATCCACTGCGGGGTGTCGTCTTCGACGAGTCCGTAGCCGGGGTATTTCGGTGTGCCTTTGGCGAGTGCGTCGCAGCAGGGTTTGAGGGTGGCGACGAGGTTGTCGGTGTCGCGGACCCCGTTGCGGGCGGGCCGGTAGTGGAGTGTGACGGTGACGTGCGGGACGCCGCGTGGGAGTCGCTGCCGCTTCGCTTCGATGTGGACTTCGTCGCGGAGCTGTCGGGTGATGCGTGCCTTGACCTGATGGTGGAGGCGCTGATTCATCGAGAGCGGCGGCTTGGTCCCGCTGAGGACGATGGTGTGAGTGGTCACTGCTCCCCCACCTGCCGGTCGATGCCTGCCACGTAGTCGGGTCGTGGTGCGCGCGGTGGACGACCGTCAGGCGGTGTGGTGTCGGGCAGCTGGGCGGTGTCGGGCCATTCGACGAGTCGGACGCGGTCGAGGCACGGCATCTTGCGTTCGTACCCGTCAGGGGTGACGCACCTTCGCCCGATTTCTGCGTGGCAGTGAGGGCACACGACGGTGGCCGCGAATTCGTATGGGTTCATGGTCGACCCCTGTGGATAACTGGGGTTCGGCCGCGCGAAGCGGCGGCATTCTGGTAACCCCGAGCGATGAATCCTGCCCGAAATTCGCGCACGTTGCTTACGTAAGACGAAGAGATTTTCCGCAAGTAGTTATCTACGTCCGTTCGTACGTTCGTACGTAGGGTAATGCCATTGTCAAACCGGAATGGCAAACGAACGTTTGCCATCGATTTGCCATGAGTTTTGCCATATGGCAAAAGTGCCCTCAGTCGTTCCATCGGGACTCCGCCCCCTTCCTGCCTGCCGCTGATCGTGTTTCGTGTAATGCCTGCTGAACGAACCCAACTGCCTGTTTCGTGCCGTAGTTCTTGATGCGGTAGTTGCTGGGTGGTTCGACCTCCCACAGGCCCACCGCGACGAGCAATTTCGCCTCGGCCGGTGTGCAATGAATGAACGGGAGAACGGCTTTCTTGATCAATCCGTCTGTGCCGTTATCGGCCGCGTAAAGGTAGGAAGCGACGTAAACGAACGCCGCTCCCTTACCCTTCGGGCTCATTCCGAGGAGATCGAGAATCTTGTCGTGGGTGGGCAAATTGGTGTCTGTCCGTGCCCATGAAAGGCTCACGCACTCCTCCTGACTGGTGGACCGGATGGGTCGTCTGGCATCACGCCACCCCCTTCGGTTGCCCGCAACCCTCGAACCATGCGCCGCAGCTGCACTCATGCGCGCCGTCGTGGCCGGTCGGGAGAACGCATACACACGTCTCTCCGCCGTCCTTCCAGACCGGGCCGACCCAGTGCCCGCACGACCCGGTCACCACAGCGTTGGCTCCAGTTCTGCGATGCCGTGCGCCAGGAGCTGGTCGACGACGAGTGAGACGAAGTCGGCTCCAGCCTTGCGCTGGCGACGCGCTTCGGCCCGCAGCTCGGGCGGCATGGACACGACCCACCGCGTGATCTCGGCCCAGGTGAGCGTCGCTGTGTGCGCGGGGTCGTCTCGCTTGCGCTCGCGCAGGTAGTCGCCGACCGCGGTCATCGCGAGACCCCAGGGGTACGTGGTGCGCCACATGCCAGCGGCACGCCACTCCTGGTCGAGGGTGGTGCCGACGCCCTGCATGTCTCGGATGTTCTTGCACCAGTACTCAGGTGCGTCGGCGAGGCCGAGGATCATCCACGGGTCCAGCTCACGCAGGAGTCGCAGCTGGATGGGCGTCAGTGCGGTCATGACGCCACCGGTTCCCAGGTCCATACGTTGTCGCGGCAGACCGTGACACGGTATGTGCCGGGCGGTTCTGGCGGTCCGTCGAGGGAGGCGAGCAGACGGTGAAATCGGCACTCTTCGAGTTCGTTCTCGACTCGCTCACGTAACGGATGCCGCACGGTGAACTCGTCGACACGCAGGGTCACGATGTGCTCGGTTTCGCGGACGTCGAGGATGTCCGCGACGGCTGTCGGGTTGGGGCAGACAGGATTGCTGCACGCGATGTAGCCTCCGTAGCCTGCGAACAGCGTTGCGCCGCAGCCCATCGGGCAGTAGCCCTTCACGTTGATCGTCATGGTCACTCCCTGATTTCGTTGATTCGGTCGGCGAGCCACTCGCAGTAGGTGCGGGTGCTGCCGGGATACAGGCGGACCGGATAGGAGTCGTGGTCGCCCGTGAGGTATCCGCGGACCCCGTTGATCGCCGCGCCGTATGCGCGGTACACCTCGGCGCCGTTGCGCCAGTCGCGGATGGCGGCCTGCCACTGTTTCGCGCGTACTCGACGGATGAGGTCCCAGCCCCACTCGAATGGGTCGACGAGCGAGAACGCAGCCGACTGGTCGGCGAGCGTGCGCAGCGAGCTGTACTGCGGGCAGCTGGTGATGACGTCGGCCGGGTCGGCGCAGTGCCAGACTGGGAACCAGACCTGGGTGATTGGCCGGCTACCGGCGATTCCCGATCCCGTTGTTGAGAGATCCCACGGATCGTCCGATCGCAGTGGGTCGGAGATCAGTCCGACGCCGCGGACGTCGAGCGTGGGGTGTTCACCGCGTGCGATCTCGGCGGCGACGTTGCCGGCGAGCGCTCCCCCGCCGGAGTAGCCGGTGATGACGACGGGGTTGGGGTCGCGGCGGATGTAGTCGAGCAGCATCGTCCGGCCGGACCGCAGCGAGCTATCGAATGACGATCCGAGCGGCGCCGGGACCGGACCGTACTGCGCCGACCACGGCACCTCGATGACACGAAACCGCTTCTGATCGAGGTGTTTCGTGACGTTGGCTAGCATGCTCGTCTCATCCATGGGTTCGCCGATACCTCGGCAACGGAGAACGGTGATCACTCGCCACCGCCTTCCGGCCCGACGAGTTCGAGGTAGACCTCTTCAGGCTCAGGCCACTCGGCGTCCACGAGGTAGCGGCCGGGCGGTTCGTCGAGGAGGAGGTCATGCTCTTCAAGATCGTGCTCGCGGACGACGCACCCGTTGTAGGGCACGGTCCATCCGTAGCCGCTGTGCCAGGTGTGGACGACGCCGTGGAACTCGAACTCTTCGACGCCGTCCCACGGGAGCGAAGGGCACGAGCACACCAAGCAGCCGTCACACTCGCAGGTGTCCAGCGGTTCGTCGGGTCCGTTGGCGGCAGATACCCCGCCGACCTCGTGCGGCTGGTCGCATTCCTGCCAGCCGGTGCAGTGCGGTGGGCCTGGGCATTCGAGGTCGTACGCGTACTCGTCGTCGGCACCCTGAAGTTCGGGGTCGATGCGCTTCACGAGGACGTGGAGTTTGCGGTCGCTGCTCATGCTGCGACCTCCTGCGGTTGGTGCCGCTGCGCCAGCTCGAGCACAACGTCCGGTGTGTCAGGGTGCAGTTCCGGTTCGACGGTGTCGGTGCCGCGCAGCAGGTACTGGACGGAGTGCGCGCCCCCGGCCTCCCCCGACTTGAGGACCCGCAGACCGATCACGCGGGCAGAGGTGAGATTCCAGATGCTGCCGTCGATGCTCGCGTACTCAAGGACGAGGCTCGCCGGGAAGACGCTGTAGACGGTCTTCGGGTCGGGCATCGGCGGCTCGTCGTCGACACGCACCTGGACGGTGCGCATCCACCGCTGATCGATGATGTGGTCGCTCATGCCAACCTCTTTTCGAATCCGTTTGCCAGCCAGCCGAATGCCAGGACCGCGCCCATCCCCGCCCCCGCCGCCGTGAGGGCGACGGCGAGGACGAGGGACGCGAGGGTGCGGGTCACGCGGGTTCACCGGCAGGCTCTTCGCCTGTCTCGAGGAAGAGGACCGTGGAGGCGGCCTCGGCGGCGGTCAGATCCTTCACCGCGGCGATCTCGCGGCCGACGCGTGCGGTGAGGAACGACTTCCGCTCCTCGATGTTCTTGATGCCCGCCTTGGTGAGTGCCGCGGTGAGCTTCTTCAGCTCCTCTGTGGTAGCCGGTTGCGGCCCGTCTGGTTCGGTGTCCTGTGCCTTCTCCTCGGTTGGTCGCTCCTCCTGCTGTGGTGGGGCCGCAGCCTCGGTTGGTCGACCACTCTCGATATCCGCGGCCGTGACACGGCTCGGAGGGAACGCCTCGTCGCGGGTGATCTCGCGGTTCTTGATCGAATTGAAGACGATCCCGAGGTCGCCGAGATCTTGCTCGGTCCACTCATCCGTGGCGCGGCCGACCTTCTCCTCCAGCTGTTTCCGCGTGACGCGGATCCCCTCGAAGTGCTCGATGCTGTTCGCGATGCGGGTGGCGAGGGGAATGCCGCCGCCGTCCTGCAGTGTGCGGTGGCAGAGTTCGGACGCCTCCTGGACGAACCAGTCTGGGAGGACCGCGAAGATCGTCTCGCGGACGCGGCGGGCGCCGGCGTTGGCGTTGTTCTCGTAGATATCGCGCATGTCGACGAGCTTCTTGGTGCCCTGCTTCGTGTCTCGCTTGTGCGGGACGATGAAGGTGATGGCGTTGCGGGCGTTCGTTTCGAGATCCCAGGCGAATGCCTGCATCTCCGACTCTCCCTTGTCGTCGTCGCGGCGCAGCTCGGCGACACCGTACTGGATGTTGCCCCAGCAGCGGGCCAGCTCACGGGCGAGGTGGATCGACGGCCCGGTGATCGCTTCAGTACCTCGGCGGTAGGTGAAGAACGCCCGCTCGGCGACGGCCTTCTGGGCAGTTGAGTCACGCATCTCTTCGACGGCAAACGTCTTGCTTCGGCGATTCTGCTGGGCTACGAGCACGGCGGCCTGGACCTCCGCGACGGCGCGGGACTGCTCGATCGCGGTGGCCTGGCTGACCTGTGTGCGGGCACCGGCTGGCTCGAACGCGGGCTGGTAGCGGGCAGGGCTGTTCGTCATGTGTGAGTCCAATCGGAGTGAGGGGTGGTTCGGCGGGCGCCGATCACCACAGGAGCGAGTTCTCATGTTGGCGCCGCCACCATGCGGGCAGGCTGACGAGGTGGACATCGTCGCTGTAGTCCGGCCACAAGCCGGACTCCATGCAGGCGGCGAAGATGTCGATGGCCTTGCGGTTGAGCTGCCGTCCGACCGCAATGTCGTCTGAATGCAGCTCGACCACAGAGACGAGGTAGGGCGGATTCTTGTCCTGGACGATGAACAGAAACACCGGGTCGTCGGCGATGCCAAGCTCGATCAGGCCGTCGATGTAGAACGGTGCCTGCTGCGCGTACCCGAAGTCGGCGGCCGACTTGGAGAACTTGTCAGGGTTCGCGGAGGTGCTCGACTTGTAATCGACGATGACGACTCGTCCGTTGATGGTGAGCCTCGGCATCCAGTCCGGCCGGCACCGGAGGCGAGCACCGGTGACGGGGTCATCCCAGTACATCGACAGCTCGGGCGTGCCCGACTCGAGGAGGGCTGCGGCGTGCCGGTTACGCCGGATCGCGGCGGCCATGGCGCGGACCTGCTCGACCTCCTTCGTGAGCAAAGGAGTCTTGCCCTCGGCGTAGATAGCGTCCCGCTCAGTCTTCGCGGCCTTGGTCGTCCAGTTGTCGGCCTTCACCTCGACGGTCTCTTCCCCGACGCCGAGCACGAGGGTGTGCGCGGCGTGACCGAGGTCGAACGCCTTCGTCGACTCACGCGGGTGGTCCTGCGCGTAGCGGAACTGAGCCGGTGTCGAGGGCGGCAGCAGGGCCCGCGCGCCTGACGACGACAGCGACGTCTTGTCACCGTGGTAGATGTAGTCGGGAATGTCGGCATAGACGCCGATCCGGTCAGGTGCGAGCAAATCGCTCACGCAACACCACCTACCTGTGGTCGGTCTGGTCGCAACGTGACCTGATAGCAGGTGTTGCACATGCCCTTCGCGCCAACGGTCTTCACGCCGGGTGGTCTCGGCCGGAGGTCGGATCCGTTGCGGTTCACCATCTGGTGGTTGCAGACGGCGCAACGCTGGGCGACCTCGGTGTCGACGTCGATCAGCCCGAGCATCGCCAGCAGTTCCGCGGCGTCCGTTGCGTCAGTCGAGTTCGCGGCAACAGTGCGCATCGCCCGCTGCGCCACCTCGTCCGGGGTGTCCGGGATGTCCCAGACCGCACGCTGCACATCGATCTGCATCAGCACTTCACCCCCACATTCGCGAGTTCGAGCAGGACATCGGCATGGCACGGCTGATCGTCCGGGCACCAGCACGCGAGGTCCTTGCCTGCGAGTTCAGATCGGATCTCGTCGACGGTCACCGGGTTGTCGCGTGGACCAATGCGATGCCACCTGGGGTCGCGCAGGTGCACGGCGCTTCGAGTCAGCGCCTCTCGGTACAGGGCGACCGCGTCGTCGCGGGTCAGGTTGCGAATCTCGCAACGGGTGACCCGATCATCCGCGTGGAAGAAGTCATGCCGCATCCCCGCGGCAGAGATGCGGTCCTCGAACTCCCAGTCGGCACCGGTGACGGCGCCCGGTACGCATGCGAGCCCATTCGGCCCGCCTAGCGTGAAGGGGTTGCCCCAGCGGCTGCCCCGTCCGACGTAAACGGCACCGTCTGGCATCCGCCAACCCTTCGTCCGGCGGCGCTGAATCCGTTGCGGCATCACAGCACCCCCAGTCCGCGGTCGACGGCGGCGTCGTGAGCCCGGTCGGCGGCCGCACCGTCGTCGAGTTCGCCGCCGTCCGGACCGCGCTCGTCGGCGAGCTGCTTCTCCAGTTGGTCGGCGGCGCGAAGCAATGCGGCGGCCACCTTGCGTGCGTCGTCCGGGCCGTCGACCCATCCGACGTCGATCTGGATCTCATCCGCCTCGATGTGGACGAGGGCGTAGTCGCCGGCGAAGTGCTCATCGGGGAGCTGCACAACTGCGTACAGGGCGAGCACGGCGTCGGCAATCGGCCCCCAGTACTTTTCGTTGAACTGGAAGGCGAGTGACTTGTTGTCCCCGGCATTCTTCAGAAGCTTGGTAAGTTCATCGCGGGTCGTCATGCCTGAGCCTCCTGGTGGCGTGCGCACTCGGCAGCCCACCGACTGCCGTTCTCGTCGTCGCTCTCGATGTGCCAGCCCTCAGCTGACGCGGCGTGCCGTTCCTTCTTTTTCGGGAAGAACTCCTCGAACGCGGCGGCAGCAGACTTGGTGAACCGCTTCGTGCACACCCCGTCGATCTCGCCGTTGGGTCCGACGAGAAGCCAGTGATCCTTGCGGGGTCGGTTTTCCTCACGCTTCGCGAGCTGTTGTTCGCGCATTCCGGAGTGCTTCGCATCGACCTGAGCCTTGTGCTCCGCCAATGTCATCTCGCTCATGCCGTCACCGCCCAGGCCCAGACGATGAAGCCGAAGACGCCGCCGAGGATCAGGCACAAGGCCCAGCCCATCCAGGAGCGCCACTCGAACGTGAGCCAGTCCTCGAGCTTGTCCCACACCGTTGGCTCGGGTGCGTCGTCGATCGCTGTAGCGAGCCCGTCGAACAGGTCGGGTGTCGCCGGGTACGGCATCGTCAGTCCGGTCGCTTCGGCGGCGGCCTGAATGAACTCTGCGTCGGACACCGGAAGTCCAGGCTGCTGAAGCCACGTCGCACGGAGGTCGCGGTCGAGCTGGTCGTGGATCGGGGTCGACCAGTAGTGGTCGTCGAGGTCGTCGCCGTCGATGCGGGCGTCGAACGTTGCTGTCATGGCATTCTCGTTTCATTCACATGCTGGGGATGAACGGAGTGGATTGCTTCGGTGTGAGACATCAGGCCGCGCGCGAACTCGGCGACGAACTCGTCAGCAAGGCGGCTGTGATGGTCGACGAGGACACGGGCCCGCTCGGTGTGCGGGACATCGGCGAGAGTGGAATCCAGGTCACTCATGGGCGCACCGTGATCTCGTCGCCATAGACCACATCGGTGGTCCCGTCGGAGTACGTCACCAGCCACATGCCGCCGCCGCGGCGCAACGCATTCGCGACGGACGCAGACGCAGTACCGAAACCCACGGAGGCCGGGGCAACCTTCTCGATCTGCACAGCCGTGCGCACCGTCGTTACACGCAGCGTTGTCATCGCGACTCACCGCCGTCCGGCGAAATGGTCGCGGAGGACGCGGCGGCGCCGTGACTGCCGTCATCGTCGCCTAGGGTGGTGACGCCAGAATCAACACGCGGAGGGGGAACTGAATGGCAGCCGACGCTCGACTTGATGACCTTGCTCGCAGAATCGATGCGATCCCTGACTCGCTCCCCAGCGTGAAGTCGATCTACCAGGCCGTCCATACCCTCGCGTCGAACAACTCGCGACCCGCCACTGCCGCCGAGATGATCGACGCCATGACCAAGGGGCTCGACGAGCTCGACGAGCGACTCGCCTCCAGCGAGAGCGACGCGAAGTAGGACCACGAGTTCCTCACGCACGATGGCACGGACGTCGGCATGCGTGAGGTGCTTCGGCCCCGACCGGTTCGGCAGAACCGCCAGACCCTCCTTTGTCAGTCGACGCAGGTACGCGTCGTTTACGCTTCCCCCAGCAGAAGGAGGAGGCGCATCGTGGCCCGCATCATCTTCAATGGCGTCACTTACGACATCAGCCAAACCAGGCTCGATGCGACCCGCGAGCTGCTCCAGCGATTCGCCGAGGGCAAGACCATGGGTGTCGTCATGTCCCTCGCCCACGACGGCGCACGACACCACCTGTTCATCACCCCGGGCGCGCCTATCACGCTGATCGAGTAGGGCAGCGTCCTCGCGGCGATGCATCTCCTCGTGCGCCTCGATGTCCTGACGCAGCTCGTACTCGTCCTCAGCCGTATCGGGATGGGAGCCACTGATACCGAATCCGCAGTCGTCGCACTTGTAGAGGATCACGCCGCGCCCCTCCCCTGGTCTGCGAAGTGCTCGTGTTCGTAGATGTACCGGGCGATCTCGGCGTCAGAGACCTTGCGGCCGCGACCGAGGTCGACGAATCGCAGCTCCCCCGCGCCCCACATCTCGCGAACCGTGGACGCATGGACGCCGAGCAGCTCCCCCGCCTGGGCAGCGGTGAGGAGGCGCGTCGGAACGACTGTGGTGGTCATGCGGCATCACTCAGCGTGAGCTGACCCGATCCACCGAGAAGGTCGTGCAGCCGGGCAATCCCCTTCACCGTGACGCGGAGCGTTGGCGCCGGCAGCTCGTACTCACCGCTCTTGGCGTTCAGGAATGGTCGGGCTGGTCGCTCGTACAGGCGGCCGGTGTCGACCTGCTCCTGCCGGGCTTCCCAGCCGCCACGAGGATTCCGCGAGCGGAAGATCCAACGCTTGCTGTGCATGAAGTCGAACAGTCGATCACGACCGATCCGGATGTTCGGATCCTGCGAGAGAATCTTCGCGGCCTCAGCGACGCTGTAGTTGCCCTTCGCATCCGCGAGGTTGTTCCACGCCCGGGCCGGTGCCTCGAGTTCCGCGATTTGCTGGTCTTTCGCCTTCAATGTCGCGGCCGCCTCAAGAAGTGCCGTCGCCATCAACTCCGGTCCCGTGAGGGTCGGAACCGTTGAGTACGTGCCGGTCTTCCGGATCGTCGGCAGCACCTCGTGGGTCAGCCAACGCTTGATCACTCGCGCCTTGATCGACTGGCTTCCGAGGATCGCGGCGTAGAAACCCGCTTCCGAGATAACAATCAGCTTTTGTGCTCCGCCAGGGGTGTGCAGATCTCGCACACCCTTGTCTTCGTCGTCTAGGCGCCTCGTCATCGCCGAGGTTGCGCTGTATTCGAGGATGCGGGCGACGTCGGTGGCGACGAACCAGGGCTCACCGTCGATCACGACTGTGCGAAGGGACGCGGTTTCGTACCGGAACAATTCGACAGACCCGGTATTCTCTGTGTCAGACATTGGTTCTCCGATCTGTGTCGTGGCCGTCAGCTGTTGCCTCAGCTGGCGGCCTTTTCTATGCCGCGGATACCTTGCGGCGCGATGGATGTTGCATTGCTTTGCGCGATATTTCAGGCACAAAAAAGATGTCCATCGGGACGACGAGGGCCTCGCAGATCAGCTCGGCCGTGCGGGGTTTGTTGACCGCCTGCGTTCGCCCCGCAATGAGGTTGTCAACAGTTCCCGGAGCGCATTCGGCGTACTTGGCGAGACGTCGATTTGAGAATCCCTTGCGGTCCATTCTGTCGATCAATGCGTCTCGCGCTACGAGTTGCATTCTCATGCCACTGGGCCACCTCCTTCGATTGGAACGGTGTCGGCGCGTGTCTGATTTGACTCCCATATCCTCACCCCTGGTTAGGCATTCTGTCAAGCGTTGCAATGGAGAGTATGCCGCAATGCTAGGCAGAAGCGCAATAGGAACGCGGCTACATAGCCGCTGGTGCAGGGTGCCGACAAGAATTTTCGAGACGTGTTGTTAGGCGCGACCGGTCACCACCTGTGGGTTTGTTCGAACGGTATGGTTGCGCAGTGCCTAACATTGCGAAGTGGACACGCCATCGAGTGACACGAGACGGTGATTGCCGTGAGTGATGAACCGAACCTTGCAGTGCTGATCGCCGACAGGAAGGGCACGCGGTCCTATGACCGCCTTGCCGAAGACTGCGGCGGTACGCCGAGCTCTGGCCGGCTTCATCAGATGGCAACGCGACCGCTGAAGAACTTCCCGGACCCCGACAGCATTCGGGGTATGGCGAACGGACTCGGCGTCACGGTCACCGACATCGTCATGGCAGCCGCGCGCTCTCTCGACTTGCCCGTCTACACGGGCAACGATCCCAGCGCGCTATCCATCGGCGGCGCCGGCACCCTTCCCGACTCGGCGAAGGAGGCCCTGACGTCCGTGGCACGCGAGTTCATCAAGCTCACATCCCAACACGAGACGGATGGAGAAGCAGATGCACAAGTCACGGAATCGCGGACGGAAGAGAGCAGCCCGGAGCTCGGCCGCGCAGGCGGCAAAGCGCGCAAGTCAGGAGCCCCCATGACGCCCGCCGAGCACGTCCAGGCCGAAGACTTGACATTGGACAATCAAGGCGTGGCCCCTGACGACGCGGGAAAGCAGAACGACTACGCACTGGCGCGCCGTGCAGGTGAGACCGAGGAGCGTCGGCGGCGGAGGATTGAGGGTGAGCCGTGGGATCAGGCCGACCCGGAAGGTCCGGAGACCGGTGCGTAAGAACAAGTTTCAGTCAGCGCCTGCTGTGACCTGGACCGCTCCGACTACCGACCAGTAACTCGCCTTTCGAACGAATGTTCGAGTAGATTGTGGGCCTACCACAGGACACCGACACATTTGGACGGGGCGCATGGCTCACCGATGGCATCCATGGCGGCATCTTCAGCGGTGCTATCCGCACCTCGAAGTCACCTTCCCTAGTTGCCTGAGGTTCCGATGCCTGGGCGAGTGGACCGCCGACGGCATCAAGATCGACAGAACATCGAACCAGCGGGAACGTCGATGCACCCTCACCCACGAGATCGTGCATATCGAACGGGGCCCCGTGCCCAACGATCCGCACCTCGCCGTCCGGGAAGAACGCGTCGTCGAATGCATCACGGCGCGTAGGCTGATCAGCCTCGAGACGCTCATCGACGCCCTGGTGTGGAATCGGCTGCGAGTCGACGACGAGCTGGCCGAGGAACTCTGGGTTGACCTGCCGACGCTGGAGCACCGCGTTCGGGATCTCACGGACGGCGAGCGCCGGTACATCGATCAGGAACTCGAACGCAGGGCATGATCAACACGAGAAACCCCCGCGCTCATAGGTGGTGAGCGCGGGGGGCGAGGCGGAACCCGAACAGTTTCAATGAAGGAGCGTACCCGGATGGTGCGACAGCAGTTGCCTCCGCAGATCAAGAAGGTCGAGCTGGAGAAGAAGGTCCGCGGGAAGCCAATGGTGCGCTATCAACTCACCGTGGATGTGGGCGCCGACCCGGTGACCGGGAAGCGGAAGCAGTTCCGGAAGCGGTACGCCACCGAGGCCGAGGCCCGGGACAAACTGTCGGCGATCCTGAACGACGTGTCCCGCGGTGTGCACGTGCACGCACAGGAGACGACCGTCGCCCAGGTCCTCGACGACTGGCTGGCATCGAAGCACGCACTGAAACCGTCCACCGCGAACGGGTACCGGGTGACGTTCGGCCCGGTGTTCGAGCAACTCGGCACCGTCCCCGTCCAGAAACTCACGCGGCGGGACCTCGACACGCTCATCGCGCAGCTCCGCGCCGGCGCCCTGCCGACGGCGAAGGGCAATGCACGGAATCCGTGGACGGCGCGCACCGTGAACTACCTGCTGACCATCCTCGCCGCGGCGCTGGACGATCAGGTGAAGCAGGGAACCCTCGTCCGGAACGTGGCCAAACTCGTCGACAAACTGCCGTCCGAGCAGAACGAGATGAACACGTGGGAGCCCGAGGAGGTCGAGAGATTCCTCGAGCACACCCGCGACGACCAGTACGCGCACGCCTGGTTCCTCGCGCTGTGCGGTCTGCGCCGCGGTGAGATCAGCGGGCTGCGGTGGCGGGACATCGACCTCGACGCGCAGACACTCACCGTCGCCACGTCGCGGGTGTCGTTCGGTCAGACGATCAGCGAGGGCGGGCCGAAGTCCCGCCGGTCCGCGCGAACCCTGCCCATGCCGGACGACCTCGTCGGCTCACTGAAGGCGGCGAGGAAGCGGCAGGCCGCGGATCGGCTGCTGCTCGGCGGTGCGTGGGCGGACACCGGCTACGTCGTCGTGGACCGGGAGGGCAATCCCCCGACCCCGAACACGCTCACCTACTGGTGGGGTCGGTCGGTGAAGTTGGCCGGCGTCCGGCCGATCCGGCTGCACGACGCCCGGCACACCTGCGGGACGCTGATGCATCTGCGGCACGTGCCGATCGCCGTCATCGCGGCCTGGCTCGGGCACGCGAGCGCCGCGTTCACCATGTCGATCTACGTGCACTCGCAGGACCCGGCGCTGCTCGCCGCCGCGAGTTCCTCACCGGTCGTGACAATCCGTGACAAAAACGGGAAGGAGGCCCCCGGCAGCTGAGCCGGAAACCTCCTCTGAGCTGTGCCCCCAGTCGGACTCGAACCGACACTGTGCGGATTTTAAGTCCGCTGCCTCTGCCAATTGGGCTATAGGGGCTGCTGGTCGCCGAGGTGGTGCCTCGGCGACGTCGCGCAGATCAGATTAGCTCAGCCGATGGACATCGCAATTCCGTCGAGGATGTCGTGCTCGCTGACCACGAGTTCGTCGATGCCGGCTTTGCGTTCCAGCTCCTCGGCGAGTGCGAGGGTGACGATCGCACCGCCGCCGATGACGTCGACCCGGCCTGGGTGCATCGGCCCGAGTGCCGCCCGCTCGTCGTGTGTCATGGCGATCAGCGACTCGCAGACCTCACGCAGCCGGGGTAGCGGGACGCGGGAGAGGTGGACCTGCTCGGCGTCGTACTCGGGCAGTTTCTTCGCCAGCGCGGCGATGGTGGTCATCGTGCCTGCCACGCCCACCCAGGTCCGGGCCTGCTCGACGGGCACACGGGCGAATGCTTCGTCGAGGCGCTCCTTCGCGAAGGTGCGTGCCGCGTCGACCTGCTCGGCGGTGGGCGGATCGTCGTGCAGGCATCTCTCGGTGATCCGCACACAGCCGATGTCGGTGGAGAACGCCGCGTGAACGCCGGACTCGTCACCGAGCACCACCTCGGTGGAACCGCCACCGAGGTCGACCACCACGAACGGACCCTGCGCCGCATCGAGTTCGCCCACAGCACCGTTGAACGACAACCGCGCTTCCTCGTCCCCGGTGATCACCTCGGCTCCGGCGCCCGCGATCACCGACCCCAGCACGTCCCTGGTCATCGAGAAGAAGTCTTCTCGATTGGATGCGTCCCGGGTGGCGGAGGTGGCGACCATCCGGACGGCTGTCGCGCCGGCGTCGCTGATCAGGCTTGCATATTCACTGAGTGCGATTCGCGTGCGCTCGATGGCCTCGGGTGCGAGTCGACCGGTGGCGTCGACACCCTGCCCGAGCCGGACGACGCGCATCTCACGGCACACGTCGTGAAGTGCGCCGTCGGTGTCGATGTCGGCGATGAGTAGACGAATCGAATTGGTTCCGCAGTCGACGGCCGCTACCCGCGTCACTGTTGGGCGCTTTCGAGGTCGTCGATACCCGGCCAGTCCGCGGGAATGGCCGTGCCCCTCAGCTTTCCACCGGCAGCCGACGCGGCGAGGGCGACCGATTCGTCACCGAGCGGATTGACCCCCGGACCCTTTGCGAGCGAATGGGCCATCAGCACGTGCAGGCACTTGACGCGGTCGGGCATACCGCCGCCAGTGAAGTCGGTTCCCAGCGATTCGATCGCGTCACGCTCTGCCAGGTATGACTCGTGCGCCCGCCGGTAGGCGGCCGCCAGCTCGGGATCGGAAGCGAGGCGCTCCGTCATCTCCCGCATCACGCCAGCCGACTCCTGTCGGCTCGCCTCTGCGGTCAGCCGCGGGTCGGTGAGGTAGTACAGCGTCGGGAAAGGGGTGCCGTCGGGAAGCTTCGGCGCCGTCTTCACGACACCGGGGCGACCGTCGGGGCTGCGGTATGCGATGTCGAGCACTCCACGCGGTTCGCGCCCGAGCTGGGCGGCAACGGCGTCGAGGTCTTCCTGCGACACGGGGTGGGACGGGTCGGACGAAGTGGTCACCCGGTGGGTTCTCCTGGTTCTAGCGGTGCGGGCGGCGGGGGCACGGGAGCGGGGGCCGGCGTGGGCTGTGCCTCGGGTGCTATCGGAGGTTCTGACACTGTTTTCCACAGGTCGGAGTACCAGGGGCCCGCCATCTCGGCGTCCTTCTCTTCCCGTTTCTCCGGTTCCTTGTAGTCGCCGGGCAGCTGCACCTGGTACGGCGTGTCGCCGGGCCGGACCCAGCGGAGCCGGCCGCGTGCCTGCGCCTCGATGTAGGCGGGGTCGGAATAGCGTTGCTCGAGAATACGCAGTTCGGCGAGCTCTTCCTCGAGCTGAACCTGTTCAGCGGCAAGCCGGTCGGCCTCACCTCGCTGGGTGAGGTATGTCCGCAGCGGAACCGCGAGGGTCAGCGCGAGGAGGAGTACGACGACGACGAGGATCAGGGCGCGGCCGGTCGACAATCCGAGAATGGTGTGTTCGGAGCGGGGAATTCGGGCCGCTACGCCGGTGGCGCCGATCCGGCGGGGACGGGCACGACCGGGCAGCACTTTTCCGGTGTCGGCACCGTCGGGAGCTGCAGGCTTGCCTTCCGCGGAACCCGGCGGAGTCGACTTGGTGGTGCGGGGTCGCCGTGCACCACCGGGGACTCCGTCGGTCCGGGTTCGCCGCGACCGTTCACCACGCCCGGCGGCCCGGCCGCCCGGACTTGCTCCGGACGACCGCGGCCTACCGCGTTGTGCCACTACCCAGATACCCCTTTACTCGACAGCCGAGAATCAGCCCTCGTAGGCGAACCGCGGGAAAGCGACCTCGCCGGCGTAACGGGCGGCGTCGCCGAGGTTCTCCTCGATGCGCAGGAGCTGGTTGTACTTGGCGACGCGCTCGCTGCGGGCGGGGGCGCCGGTCTTGATCTGACCGCTGCCGACGGCGACGGCGAGGTCGGCGATGGTGGTGTCCTCGGTCTCGCCGGACCGGTGGCTCATCATCGTCTTGTAGCCGTTGCGGTGCGCGAGGTCGACGGCGTCGAGCGTTTCGGTGAGCGTGCCGATCTGGTTCACCTTCACCAGCAGCGCGTTGGCGGCACCCTTGACGATGCCCTCTTCGAGCCGCTCGGGGTTGGTGACGAACAGGTCGTCGCCGACGAGCTGAACCTTGTTGCCGATCTGATCGGTCAGGGCGACCCAGCCGTCCCAGTCGTCCTCGCTCAGCGGATCCTCGATCGAGACGAGCGGGTACGCGTCGATCAGCTCCGCGTAGAAGTCCGCCATCTCGGCCGCGGTGCGGTTACTGCCCTCGAACTTGTAGCCGGCGCCCTCGGTGTAGAACTCGGTGGCGGCGACGTCGAGCGCGAGTGCCACATCGGTTCCCAGAACCAGGCCGGTCTTGCCGATCGCGACGCTGATCAGATCGAGCGCCTCCTTGGTGCCTGCGACGTCGGGGGCGAAGCCACCTTCGTCACCGAGGCCGGTGGCCAGGCCCTTCTCCTTCAGCACCGCCTTGAGCGCGTGGTAGACCTCGGCGCCCCAGCGCAGCGACTCCTTGAAGGTGGCGGCACCGATCGGCGCGACCATGAATTCCTGGACATCGACGCCCGTGTCGGCGTGTGCGCCGCCGTTGAGAATGTTCATCATCGGGACCGGCAGCACGTGGGCGTTGGGGCCGCCGACATAGCGGAAGAGGTCGAGACCCGACGAGTCGGCAGCCGCGCGGGCCACGGCCAGCGAGGCGCCGAGGAGCGCGTTGGCGCCGAGGCGGGACTTGTCCGGGGTGCCGTCGGCGTCGAGCAGGGCCTGATCGACGGTGCGCTGCTCGGTGGCATCGATCCCGATGATGGCCGGGGCGATCTCGCTCAGGACCGCCTCGACGGCCTTCTCGACACCCTTGCCGTTGTAGCGGTCGCCGCCGTCGCGCAGCTCGACGGCCTCGTGCTCACCGGTGGATGCACCCGACGGGACCGCGGCGCGAGCGAAACTTCCGTCGTCGAGCAGCACCTCGACCTCCACCGTGGGATTGCCACGGGAATCGAGGATTTCACGGGCTCCGACCTGCTCAATGATGGACACTTACAGACTCTCCTTCTATGGGCTTCGCACTGTGCACCGACGGTCCGATGGTGCCAGGACACCAGATCGTGCCAGCACACAGCGTAACGGCACAGCGTAGGGGGCGCGGGATGGCGCGCCTCGGTCACCGTGATCCGCCGGTGTGCTGCTCGAATTCCCACCTGATGGACCGGCCGGTAACGAGGTTACGGACGGACTCCCACCGAGTACGCCGACGCCCGGTCACGCACGAGGGTGAGGTACTCGCCGGACAGGTTGTACGCCATCAGCGCCGACTGCCACCCTTCCGGTTCGGTGAGGTCACCGCCGCGGGCGCACAGGTAGCGGGCTGCCGTCAGGGCCGCGTCGTCGATGTTGTCGGCATCGGCCACACCGTCGCCGTTGGCGTCGACGCCCCATCTCTTCCACGTTTCCGGAATGAACTGGAGCGGACCCATAGCCCGGTCGTGCACGGGGTCGCCATCCCATTCGCCACGGTCGGTGTCGGGAATCTCCGCCACACCTGGGCCTCCGTCGAGGGGAATGCCGCGAATTTCGGGGGTCACCTGCCCGGTCGGGGCGACGGAGGAACCCTGATGGGTGCCGTGCCTGCTCTCCACGCTCGCAATTCCGGCGAGAGTGGTCCACCCGATCCCGCATTCGGGAGCGGTGGCGGCGAGAACGGCCGCGGCGTAGCCGTACGCCTCGAGTGCGGTTGTGCCGATACCCACGGCGTCCGTCAACTCTGCCGACCAACCGCGCAGCTGGTCGGCACTACGTCCCGGCGCCTCGATGTCGATCGGCGGAGTGGGCGCACCCGGACCAGGCGGGATGCCCTCCGGTATCGCGACACGCGGCTCCTGCTCCCGCGAGCAGGCACCGTAGGCAACCGTCACGACCACCAGCGCCGCGAGAAAGGCGATCAGGGTTCGGGGCCATCGAGAACGACGCTTCGGCGCAGCGGGATAACGGGTCACCATTCCATCATCCATATGGCGAAGCGGTAGTCCGAGAAGTCCGCGCGTGCCGGGAGCACAATCCGCGCCGCTTGTGTACGCGTCGCACCACGCCGCGCGGGCGCGACGCGCACACCGGGTCCGCGGATGTCGGGAGTTATCCACAACCCGCGACCCGCACCTTCCGCCCTCCCCTGAATACGAGCACGCTGACTGCATGGATTCGGAACCGGCGGGACTCGTCCGACGCTGCACGGCACTCGATCACGGCTATACCGACGGTGAGCTCCACCGATCCCGCAGGCGCGGTGACCTACTCACCGTGCGCCGAGGCGCGTACCTGCGCCGCGACGACGACGCCCGACTCGACACCGTCGGTCGACATCGCGTTCTCGCGCACGCCACAGCGTTGGCATCGCATTCCGACGCCGCGGTGAGTCATGTGTCTGCCCTCGCACTCCACGGAATCGACTTGTGGAACGTTCCCCTCGCGCTGGTTCACATGACCGCCAACCGCACACAGGGTGGCAAGAAGAGTCGCCGACGCCACCTGCACGCCACGCCGTTCTTGCCCGACGAGGTCATCATGATCGACGGCATACTCGTCACGACGGTGCCGCGTTCCCTCGTCGATTTCGCTCGCACCGTTCCGTTCGAGCAAGCAGTCGTGGCAGGTGATCATGCACTGCGTCTCGGCCTGACGGACCACGACGAACTCGCCGACGCCGTCGCCCGCGCACACCATCGCACCGGCGCGAAGCGTGCCGAGCGGGCAGTCGCGTTCATGAATGGCCTCAGCGACAGTGTCGGTGAATCACGCAGCCGCGTGCTCTTTCATCGCGAAGAGTTGCCGGCACCCGAACTGCAACAGGTGGTGCCGGGCCTCGACGGCCGTCCGGTCGGCCGGGTGGACTTCTTGTGGCGGGAGTACGGAGTCGTCGGTGAATTCGACGGAATGGAGAAGTACTCGCTGCACCCGACACGCTCGGAGTCGGAGTCGGTGCGGCTGGAGAAGCTTCGCGAGGACGACCTCCGGGCGACCGGGGTCGCCGTCGCGCGCTGGACGTGGAAACACCTGGACGACCCGGCGACCGTGGTGGCCCGGATCCGCCGGGCGTGCGAACTCGGCTGCCGATCCGCGCCGCTGTCGTTCGCATCGCAGACCGGCTCGCCGGTGCGGCGCAGGCACTAGGTCCGCGGATCCGGGAATCAGGCCGGCCAGTGGGCGGACCAGTCCCCCGGCTGGAGTACCTGGGTGCCTTCGGCGCGGGCAGCTTTTTCGGCGGCGCGGATACGCGCGATGAACTCGTCCGTCACCGCGCGCAGCGTCGTCTCCGCTTCCGCCTGGGCGTGGAGTGCGGCCTCGAGTTCGGTGGGTATCAACTTCGTCGGCAACCCCGCCTTCGCTGCTTTGGCTATCACTTTTGCCGCAAGGGACGCGGCGGGCTGGCTGAGCGCGATGCCGTCGAGGCACGATTCGCGGGCTTTTTCTGCCGCCTTCCGGATCTCCCATGCACGTTCCTGCTCTGCGATGTCGACGGGGCCGACGACGTCTTCGCTGAGATGGGGACTGCGGTGCACGAGTTTGGCGACGAGAGTGGCTGCCACGTCGTCGACGTCGAAGTTCCCCGACGCCGACGCGATCCGCGCATGGAACAGCACCTGCAGCAGTAGGTCGCCCAGTTCTTCGCGCAGCTCACCGGTATCGGAAGACTCGATCGCGTCGAGCACCTCGTAGGTCTCCTCCACGAGATAGTGCGCGAGGCTGCGGTGGGTTTGCGTCACTTCCCAGCCCCCGTAACTCCAGAGCCGGTCCATCACCTCGGCGGCCTCGACCAGGTTGTCTCCCAATAGTTTCGGCGCCGAGATGACGCGGTCTCCCCCTGTCACGCGGGCGCGGACGGCGGGGTGCTCGCGATCGGTGGTGACCAGGACATCCGATTTCGGCACGACAGTGAGGAACTGCCGGACGCCGTCGGGGACCTCGTCGGTGACCTGCACGCCGTCGCCGATCACCCCGAGGGCTTCCATCGGGATCGTTGACGGCCGAAGGGGGTCGAGCAGGATCACCGTCATAGGGTCAGGCCTCCATCACCACGGAACCGGCAGCCTTGCCGTCGAGCGCGACGATGAAGTCGGCGATGTACTGCAGCAGCTCCACGTCGCGTACGCGGTCGGCGCCGATACCTCCCGAGCCGGCCCGCGGCAGCGGCAGCTGGACCATTCCGGTGGTGGCCCGGTACTGGGCGCTCGGGTAAATGCGCTTGAGGCGCAACTGCTTCGAGTCGGGCAGCGGCATCGGTGCGATCTTCAGCTGACTGCCGGCCACCGCGACCTCCTCGAGACCGTATTCGCGGCACAGCAGGCGCAGCTTGGCCACGGAGACCAGCCGGCGAACCTCTTCGGGCATGGGACCGTACCGGTCGACGAGCTCGTCCACGACAGCGGCAATGCCGGCATGATCCGTCGCCGCGGCGAGTTTGCGATACCCCTCGAGCCGCAGACGGTCGCTGGTGACGTAGTCGGGAGGGATGTGCGCGTCGACGGGGAGGTCGATCCGGACCTCCTTGGGCGCGTCCTCCGTGGTGACGGGTCTTCCGTCCGCAGCTGCACGGAAGGCCTCGACAGCTTCACCGACCAAGCGCACGTACAGGTCGAAACCGACACCCGCGACGTGGCCCGATTGTTCGGCGCCCAGCACATTTCCGGCGCCACGGATCTCGAGGTCCTTCATCGCCACTGCCATGCCGGCGCCGAGGTCCGAGTTCTGCGAGATGGTGGCGAGCCGGTCGTACGCCGTTTCGGTGAGCGGTTTCTCGGGCGGATACAGGAAGTACGCGTACCCACGTTCGCGGCTACGCCCGACCCGCCCGCGCAGCTGGTGCAGCTGGGAAAGACCCAGGGAGTCGGCGCGTTCCACGATGAGCGTGTTGGCATTGGAGATGTCGAGGCCCGTCTCGATGATCGTGGTACACACCAGGACGTCGAAGTCACGTTCCCAGAAGCCCTGCACCGTCCGCTCGAGCGTGTCCTCGTTCATCTGACCGTGCGCCACCGCGACCCGTGCTTCCGGCACCAGCTCGCGGATGCGTTGCGCTGCCTTGTCGATGGAGCTCACCCGGTTGTGGACGTAGAAGACCTGACCGTCGCGCAGCAGTTCCCGTCGGATTGCCGCGGCGACCTGCTTGTCGGCGTACGCACCGACGTAGGTGAGGATCGGGTGCCGTTCCTCCGGTGGCGTCAGAATCGTCGACATCTCGCGGATGCCGGCCATACTCATTTCGAGGGTTCGCGGAATCGGTGTGGCAGACATGGTGAGCACGTCGACGTGCGTACGCAGCGCCTTGATGTGCTCCTTGTGTTCGACACCGAAGCGCTGCTCCTCGTCGACGATCACGAGGCCGAGGTCCTTCCACCGGACTCCGGTCTGCAGCAGCCGGTGTGTTCCGACCACCACGTCGATTTCGCCGTCCGCCATCCCAGCGATGATCTCCTTGGAGTCGCCGGCGTCGGTGAATCGGGACAGTCCGCGCACCTTCACCGGGAATGCTGCCATCCGCTCGGTGAACGTCTGCAAATGTTGTTGCGCGAGAAGCGTGGTGGGCACCAGTACTGCCACCTGCTTGCCGTCCTGCACCGCCTTGAAGGCCGCACGTACCGCGATCTCGGTCTTGCCGTATCCGACGTCACCGATGACGACGCGGTCCATCGGGACCGCCTTCTCCATGTCGGCCTTGACCTCGCTGATCACCGTCAGCTGATCGACCGTCTCGGTGAACGCGAACGCGTCCTCCATCTCCTTCTGCCACGGTGTGTCCGGCCCGAAAGCGTGGCCGGGCGCCGCCTGGCGCGCCGCATAGAGCTGGACGAGTTCGCCGGCGATCTCGCGAACTGCCTTGCGCGCCTTGCGTTTGGTGTTTGCCCAGTCGGAGCCGCCGAGCTTGCTCAGGGCGGGAAGCTCACCGCCGACGTAACGGGAGAGCTGATCGAGGGATTCCATGGGGACGAACAGGCGGTCACCGGGATGACCACGCTTGCTCGCGGCGTACTCGATCACGAGGTACTCACGTCGCGCGCCGCCGATGGTGCGCTCGACCATCTCGACGAATCGTCCGATGCCGTGCTGGTCGTGCACCACCATGTCGCCCGCTGTCAGTGCGAGCGGATCCACCTGATTGCGACGCTTGGCGGGCAGTCGCTTGCCGTCGCCGACGGCGGCAACCCGGTTACCGGTGAGATCGGACTCCGTGACGATGACCAGTCCGGGTGTCGAGTCGTCACCCGGCAGCACCAGCCCCTCGTGCAGCGCCCCACGGAGCACCGCCACCTGCCCGCGCGGCGGCTCCCCACCCGCCGTGAGTTCGGCAGCCGGGACTTCCGCCTCGTGCAGCCGCTCGAGAACCCTGTGTGCGGTGCCTGCACCGGGTACGACGACGACAGCGCGACCGCCAGTGCTCACGTGGGCACGCAGGGACACGAACAACTCGGCCAGCAGATCGTCGGATCCGCGCACCTGGGGCGCCGCGGTGACCGCCAGTTCGAGTTCTTCACCGTTTCCCGACGCGAGGGGGCTCAGACTCCACCACGGGCGGCCACTGGCCTCCGTCGAGTCCCGGACCTGGCGCAGCGAACGATAGGCGGAGGCACCGAGGTCGATACCGCCCCCTTTCAACGCCGACGCGTCGAGCGGTGCGTCAGCGCCGATCGAGGCAGCCGTCCACGAGGCCTCCAGGAACTCCTGACCGGTGCGCACGAGATCGGTGGCACGGGTCCTCACCTTCTCGGGGTCGCACAGCAGGATGTGGGCGTCGTCCGGCAGCACATCCGTGAGGAGCTGTAGTTGGCCCGGCCGCAGCACCGGCAGCAGCGCCTCCATGCCTTCCACCGGAATGCCCGCCGACATCTTGTCGAGCATCTCCACCAGAGCGGCGTCGGCTTGATTGTCGGCCGCGAGTTGCGCCGCGCGATCGCGCACGTCCTGGGTGAGGATGAGCTCCCGACACGGCGGGGCGATCACCGCGTCGAGTTCGACTTCGGGTAGTGACCGCTGGTCCGCCACCGAGAAGGCCCGGAGTTCGGTGACCTCGTCGCCCCAGAACTCGATGCGGACGGGGTGGTCCGCGGTGGGCGAAAACAGGTCGAGGATGCCGCCGCGGACGGCGAACTCCCCGCGCTTGCCGACCATGTCGACGCGGGTGTACGCCATTTCGACGAGCCGCTGGACGAGTCCGTCGAAGTCGTGCTCGACGCCCACCCGCAGGGTGATCGGTTCGATCTCGCCGAGGCCGGGTGCCATGGGCTGCACGAGGGAGCGCACCGTGGTGACGATCACCCGCAACGGCGCACCGTACGAGACGTCGTCCGGGCGGGCCAGCCGGCGGAGAACCTCGATGCGCTTGCCGACGGTGTCGGCACTCGGTGACAGCCGCTCGTGCGGCAGGGTCTCCCACGACGGGAACTGGGCGACGGCGTCGCCGATCATCTCCTGAAGCTCGGCAGTGAGGTCGTCGGCCTCGCGGCCGGTGGCGGTGACCAGCAACAAGTGGGTGCGCTCGGCGAGCGCCGCGGCCACGAACGGGCGGACGGGCCCGGGAGCGACGATGTCGAGATGACTGCGTCCGAGTACCTCGGCCACTTGCGCGATGACGCCGTCGGCCAGAGCGATCCGTGCCAGGCCGGCGAGCGGAGTTCTAGAGGACGAGGGCTCGGCGGCGATGAGCGGGGAAGACAACGACAACTCCTGAGCAGTGATGACGAACTGCCGGCGAACAGCTCGGGCCGAGGCGCTCGGCCAGTTGCGGACTGAGCCAGCCTAGTCGATCCGGGCGACATGCGGATTCTTGTCTGCCCGCTGGCCGGGCAAACAGGAACGGCCGTCAGATCGCGACGTCGATACTGCCCTTGACCAGCAGTGCACCGATCGCCGCCCCGGACACCGGGCGGCTGAACAAGAACCCCTGACCTCGGTGGCAGCCCAGGTCGATGAGCGCTCGGGCCGCCTCGGCGTTCTCGACCCCCTCCGCCACCAGCTCGAGACCGAACGACTCGGCAAGCCCGACGATCGACTTCACAATTGCCCTGTCTTCCGGGTTCTTGTCCAGATTCATGACGAAACCCCGGTCTATTTTGAGCGTCCCGACGGGGAGCGCCTTGAGGTGACTCAGCGAACTGAAGCCCGTACCGAAGTCGTCGATCGCCACCTCGACGTGCAGCTCGTGCAGACCGTCGAGGGCCTCCCGAGTTCGGGTGAGGTCACTCAGCACCGCATTCTCGGTAATCTCCAGACACAAGGCACCCTGTCGCAGATCGAACTCCTTCAGCGCACTCGCGACCACGTCGAGAAAGTCCAGCCCGGCCAGCTGCCCGGGCGAGACATTGACGCGAAGGGTGAGATCCAGGCCTGGTGCCTGGCTACTCCACCGTGACCACTGCGCACACGCGGTTCTGATGACCCAGCGACCGAGTTCCCCGGCCAGGTTGGTCGCCTCGGCGACGTCGATGAATGACACCGGCTGCAGCAAGCCCAGGAACGGATGATGCCAGCGCACCAACGCCTCGACCCCGATGATGCGACCGGTGCGCAGGTCGACCTCCGGCTGATACTCGAGGAACAGCGACCCGTCGGCGATGGCGCCGCGCAGGCTCAACTCGATCATGTTGCGCTTTTCGCTCTCCGCCTGCATCTCCTCGGTGAACACGCTGATAGCGTTGCCGCCCTTGGTTTTCGCGGCCATGACGGCCTGGTCGCCCCGGCTGAGCAATGCGCCCGTCGTCACCTTGCCCGGATGCCCCACCGCGACACCGATACTGACGCTGCGACTGACCACCTCGCGCCCGAGTCGCACCCGCTCGGTCACCACGTCGCGGATGTGCTGTGCCTGCAGTTCCGCTTCCGCGAGATCGACGGACCCGCCGAGGACGAGGACGAATTCATCACCTCCGAGGCGTGCGACGAGGTCGTCGGGTGCGCAGCTCGCCCGAAGCCGATCCGCGATCGTGGAGATGAATCCGTCACCGGCCCCGTGGCCGAAGAAGTCGTTGAGCGGCTTCAACCGGTCGAGGTCGAGGAACAGGATGGCCACCGGGCCCGGATCCGCAGAACTCAACCGCGCGTCGAGATGGCTGTAGAGGGCGCGCCTGTTACTGAGCCCGGTGAGGGAG
Organism: Rhodococcus sp. MSC1_016; assembly: GCF_023667485.2. Classification (NCBI taxonomy): domain Bacteria; kingdom Bacillati; phylum Actinomycetota; class Actinomycetes; order Mycobacteriales; family Nocardiaceae; genus Rhodococcus; species Rhodococcus sp. MSC1_016. The sequence goes on along the minus strand of NZ_JAMOZI020000001.1, from coordinate 682,138 downwards.
TCGTGATCGGCCGAGTACCGCAGCTGTTCCTCGACGGCGACACGCGCCTGCACCTGTGCGAGCAGAGCGGCGATCGCCTTGAGGACATCGACCTCCGCGGGCGTCCAGTCGCGATCGCCGAACTTGATGAACCCGAGGGTGCCCGTCGTCGTCTCCCCCGACAGCAACGGAACGGCCGCGAGCGACACCTCGGGTACTCCGGACGCCTCCCGAACACGGTCGTTGTAGTCGGGCCCGGACACCTCCGGACGGGTGATGACCACTTCCTTCTGATGCTCGGTCAGCGCGAACATCGGATCCGCATCGTTGAAATACACCACCCCGATCGGGTCCGGTTCGGGGATGTGCGGGCGCGGGGGATATTCGGCCACCAGTACGGTCGCCCCGAGTTCGTGGTCGTTGAAGCGAAGGAAACAGGTATCCACCTCGAAGTGCTCGACCAGGTCCTGGAGGACCAGCTTGGCGACGGGCACGAAGGACGCCGCATCCACGGGTGTGAGCCGTGACGCGACGGTCGTCACGAGGGTGTCGAGCTTCTCGGCGTGCTTCTCGGTAGGCACTGCGCCTCCTGTCACGACGTCGTCCGCCGTCCTGTCCGGTCCCGTCGACGCGCACTGCGCACCGAAGGCGCTGGGGCATGACTCAATCTCAGCACCATGATCAGCGACTCCTTTTCTCCCACTCCGACCAGGTCGACTAGTTCGCGTCGAAGACCCTCCAGCGACCCGGCATAGCGCGGCGACAATTGCTCGAACTCCGCCCGCTCCACACCATAGAGAAACACCGGTGAGATGGGTTGCACCGCGAGCCCCTGCTGCTGCGCCGTGATCCACACACTCTCAGTGGCCTGTCCCCCGCGCACGTAGTCCGCCGCGTCTCGGCCGCACACCGAGAGCACCGCGATCGCCGAACTGGAGGACACCCGGTCGCGAGTGGAATTGCCGAGCGCCCGGCCCCCGTCCTGCCCGCCCACGTGTTCCATCACGTCGGGTCGACGGAGCAACTCCAGCGTCGACAGTTCCGCGGAGTCGAGCTCGAGAGCGCGGACATCGATTCCCACGTCGACCGGATCGGCGGGTGGCCAGCGCAATTCGTCGATCATTTCCCGGTGCAAGGTCGGAGTCAGGAACCGGATGCGGTCGGACTCCGCCAGGATTTCACCGATCGACGCCACGGTTGCTCGCTCGGTGACCAGGCGCAGCCGTCCCTCTTCCTTCTCGGCGTCCTCCACCAGGCGAGCGGCGAGTGCACTGTCGAGGCCGGCGGGCACGCCCATATTCCGGTTGGTCGTGCGCTCACGCATGTGCACGTATCGACGGGCAAGGTCGGGGTCGTGGCCGCCGGCGAACGTCATCGTGGCAACCGGTCGACCCGGGTCGGTACCGCTGTGGAGCCGCACGTCGCCGAGGATCCCGGACGCCGCCGCAGCGATTCGGGCGTTGTGCAGTGCTGCTCCGATAGCCACCAGACTCCCGCGGTAGCCGACGTCCATCTCGGTAGTGTGCTCTCGGGCCAGGAAGAAGCTGAGCGCTTCGTCGTCCGCGACGATCTTCCACGGTTGAACGTTGCCCCCGGACGGCGCGAGGGCCGCGGACTCGAGCACTGCGTCTACTGCATCCACTGCGTCTACCGCGTCGAGGGGCGCGGTACCCCCGGCTTCCGCAGATGCCGCCGCCGCGAACACCGGCTCGGAGGTCGCCGGCTCGGACAGGGTGTCGAGGTGCTCGTCGAGGTCCATGCGGCACCGCCCCGACGCGAGGGGCTGTCCGAGCCCGATCCGCCGTACCGCCGCGGCCACCTGGGCGCCACCGAGCAGCACGTCACCGCCCAGCTGAGGCCAGGTGGAGATGGTTTCGTCCACCTCCACCAACGAGGCCGCCATCCCCGTCGACAGCTGACCGGCATCGAGAATGCGCAATACCAGGGGGATCTTCTCCCGGGCCCCCAGACCGGACAGCGAATCGACGTCGACGTCCCCGAGCACCCCGTGGAAGAGCGGACGCTCCGGTTCGAGGTCGAAACGTTCGACATCGACCAGCCCTCTGTCACTGGTGGCCATCAGAACGGGGAGCTGCCTGCGACGCGCCTCCTGCCGCAGCGACAGCTTGACGTCGAGGGAATCGCACTCGTCGATCACGACGTCGGTGCCGTCCAGGAACGCCGCCACCGTGTCGGTGCTCACGCCGTCTTCCCACAGCGACACATCCATGTACGGGTCGATCTCGGCGAGCCGACGGGCGGCCACCACCGCCTTGTTCACGCCGAGGTCGAGCACCGTTCCGGGCACCCTGTTCAAGTTCGACAGTTCCATGGTGTCGAAGTCCGCGAGCCGCAGAGCGCCACATGCGCCTTCCAGGGTGAGAGCGAGCGCCACCGCGTGCCCGACACTGAGGCCGACGATCCCCACGGTCACGCCCCGTAACCGGTCCTGCTGCTCCGCCGTGATCTTGTTCCGATTCCTGTCCAGTCGCAGCAACCGAAACGACGCCGGACCGAGGACACGTACCACCGTTCTGCGCCACGAGTAGTAGGCCCAGACGGGACGCTCCTCCGTGACTTCCGGCCCGGGGGCCGGTACGAGGCTGCGAAGATTCGCCCGCTGAAGTTCCAGCCGATCGACGAACAGCACGGCCGGATCCTGCCGGAGAAGTTCCAGCAGTTCCGCATCGTCGGGAACCGCCTCGTCGAGGACCAGTGCGGCATAGTCACCGCGAAAATCGTTCACGACACGCTCCGCATCGGCCGGACGACGCTTCCGATGGTCTCCGGCGCCATCGAAGGCGCCGGTCGGGACGTCGTGAGGAGTAGTTGGGCCAATTGCAAGGATTCGGCGTGGCCCCGGCGCCTCCTCCGATCCCACCACATCAGCCGCGTCTCGTAGCGGTCATCCGGATACGGCACCGGCGCAATATGGTCGGCCACCACACCGCCGGACGAAGCCCACGTCGCCAGCACGTGGGTGCCAGCCGTGGCGAGCATGAACTGCACGTCGAGAAGGTCCATCGAATAAGTCGCGAAACGGCCGAGCGCCGCTCCCAGTTCTCCCCGGTGAGACGCATTCTCCGACACCCAGGCGCCCTTCGCCTCGACGACCCCGAACGGTAACCGATCCTCGATCATCCGGCGAACCTCCGGGGCACCGGGATGGCCCGCCCATTCCGTTATTGCGTGCGCCTCACCTGCGGCGACGTAGGGTCCTTGTGCCCGCACCCCCGCGGCCACCGAACCGTCCGCATCCAGCGCGACGAAGAACACCGCGGTGGTGTCACCGTGTCGAATCCGGCTGTACTCGAGTGCTTTCTCGGCACCGTACCTCCGATAGCCATCCTTCGCTCCCTCGAGATATGCTTCCCAGAGTTGCGGCTCCGCCGACGGCCGGGCTGCAACGAAACGGCACTGAGATCGTGCATCCCAGACGCTCAGAGTTCGGTTTAGCGGTGTGTCGGTCGAGCGAAGTTCGTAGGGCGATTTCGACAATTGCTTCACAGGCATTGGTGTGTCCCATCGTGAGTCGGTGCAGCAGTTCCGAGGGACTCACGGGTTACGAGAGACCCCAAGAACTGGACACACGATCACCGGTCACAGTCCCGCAGTGAGCTATTTTCCGCGCTCACCAGCCATTTGTCACCTGCGATGCCACAAAGCGGACCTGAAACAAACTGCAGGTCCGTCTTTTCCGGCAATAACCGACTCTGGGATTACGCCAGCGAAATGAACAGCTCCACGCTGCTCGGAGAACGGAGAGACTCAACCTCTTCCGTGAAGGCGCGTTCGATGCGCCCTTCCTTCTCGGCTATTTCAGCCTGAAGCCACACATCCTCGATCGGATCGGACGACCGGCCGTCCGGTAGGAACTTGGCAAAGTATCCGGCCGGCACACGGACCAGCACGTCACCGATCGCGAGGTCATCCAGTCCGCCACACCGGTATCCGACGACCGCGCTCCACCCGAGGTCGGGAACGGCCACATAGACGGTGGTCAGATCGTCGATTCCGCGCTGATGGATGCGCTCGCGGGTGAACTTCATCAGGTCGGTGGCATGCACCGTCGAGCCCAATTCCATACGCGGAAGCACCAACCCACCGAAGTCGGCTGCCTCACGCTTGACGATCTCGAAAGTCATTGCGGCCCTACCTCGTAGCGGGTGGCACTATGGCCACATACAGATCGATTCCGAAGGCGTGCGGGTAGAACTCGAAATCGCCCGTGAAGGACCGTTCGATCTGTTTCAACTCTTCCGCTTCACGAATCTGCCCCCACAGCGCGTCGAACAAGTCGGGAAAGGTTCCCACCGACGAGAACTTGGCATACGTGCCCGCGGGCAGCCGGGACACGATGTGTCCCCGCTTCACCTCGTCGAGCGAGGAGCATTGGTACCCGACGATCTGGGTGTAATACGAATTGATGTCGGCTGCGTGGTCGACGTAGGCGGAGGCAAGCGGGCGGTCCACATTCTGCGCGAGCAGCGTGGACCACGTCTTCTCGAGAGCTGGATCACGCGCCTCACCGAGTGCACGTTTCGGACTACGCACGGCCAATCCGGCAACTAGCGTTTCTTCACGTTCGACGATGACGAACGGCATCGGGCACCCTCCGGCATCATCGGCGCACTGGGCTTACAACGACACTATCGCTTTTCGCTCCACCTGCACTCAGGCGAACGGACTTCAACCATACATTGCCGGGCCGGGAGCGGTGATTCATTGGTTCCGAAATCACCCGAGCCCCCGACCGCGGGTCCACTGCACTGTAGTGGTGCCTTTTCCTACCAGTGGAGGATGTGACACACATAACACTCTTGGGATACTTCGGCATTGGCGGAACCACTCCCCTGTCCCGGTCAACTCCCCCTGCCCCTGTCAACGAAGTAGTCGACGCGACGCGAACTGGCGGAAGTACACGAGCTTGGACGGCTCTACGAGACCGGGAAGAATGAAGTACCAGACGCGCTCCATGCGACGCGGGAGTTCGTCGAACGCGTTGGTCGCAGTGGCAACCACATGGGTGCCCAACAGCGAGCCGAGCAAAAACGTCGCGAGCGTCTCGGGAGCGACGTCCTCTTCCGTGCGAATGTCGCCTTCGTCGACGGCCCTCCCGACGAGCCGCTCGAAAGCCTGCTGCCACGCGGTCACCACATTGCCGTCGGTGCCCTGGTAGTCGCCGATTTCGTGCTGAAGTCGCAGCATCGCCGCCACGATCGGATCAGAACTGGCTGCCTCGATCGCGACGTAGGAGAGTGCGACGAGCGCCTCCAGCGCGGGCGTGGGCCCGTCGCTCACGGAAGTGACTCCTGCAGTGAGCCGGACCTGACCTTCGTCGATCACGCCCCGAGCGAGGTCTTCCTTGGAACTGAAGTGAAAATACAGGGCACCTTTGGTGACACCGGACTGCTCGATGATCTCGTTGAGACCCGCATTCGCATACCCGAGGCGCACGAACACGTCGGCCGCGGCCATCAGGACTGATGCCCGAGTGACCTCTGCACGAACCTGTCTCGCCATCGATTGCCTCCCCGACCAACCCCTCCGAGGGGGCACACAACTGCTGCGAACCCTAACACCCGCCACGCTCGAGGCTGACGGTGTTGGACCGCGCGTCGGGAAATGAGAACCCGTTCATCCGACTGGAGGCTGTGGCCTGTCCGATCCGAGCTGCGGGTCTGCTTCCAGGTTGGTCAACCCGTTCCAGCAGAGGTTGACCAGATGTGCGGCCACCACCTCCTTGGACGGCGTGCGCTCGTCGAGCCACCAGGTCGCCGTGGTCGACACCATGCCGACCAACGCCTGTGCGTAGAGCAGGGCGAGGTCCGGATCGAATCCCCGCCGCGAGAAGTCACCGGCGAGAATGTGCCCCACCTGACCGATGGCCTCGTTCAGAAGACTCGAGTATGTGCCGTCCGGCGCAGCCATCGGCGAGTCACGAACCAGAATCCGGAAGCCGTCGGTGTGCTCCTCGACGTAGGTGAGCAGGGCGAGCGCCACCCGCTCGACCCGCACGCGGGAGCGGTTCTGCTTCAGCGAGGACGTGATCATGTCGAGCAACCGCGACATCTCCCGGTCCACAACCACCGCATAGAGGCCTTCCTTGCCACCGAAATGTTCGTACACGACCGGCTTGGAGACGTGCGCGCGCTGCGCGATCTCCTCGATCGAGGTGGCCTCGTAACCCCGCTCGGCAAAGAGGGCGCGCGCAATCTCGATCAGTTGCTCGCGGCGCTGAGTGCCGGTCATCCGGGTGCGCGCCACCCGCGCCGGGGTCGCATCCACTTCGGTGGGTCGGGGCACCGAGGCACCATCCTTTCCTCACACGCGCGACGGAACAAGTGCCGCGGGCAGCGCAGAACGCTGCAGGTAGCACCCACTCTATCGGGACGCCCGAAACAAATTTCCGGAGCGGTTCGACCTACGGCGGGTCGGCATGCGAGGATTCTCTCGCGCAAACGGGCGTGACACCCCGCGAGTGCGGCAATCCGCCGTAGTGTAATGGCAGCACCTCTGATTTTGGTTCAGATAGTTCAGGTTCGAGTCCTGGCGGCGGAGCGAAGCCTGAAGCGCAATGCGCTGTCCGGGCCGGCCGCCCAGAGAGCAGCAAGAGTAGAACGACCAGAGGGAGCTTCATGCCAGTGCAGACCGCCGTGGTCGTCCTCGCCGCCGGTGCAGGAACCCGGATGCGGTCGAAGATCCCCAAGGTGCTGCACACCCTGGGGGGACGCACGATGCTGGCGCACTCCCTCCACGCGGCCGCCGAAGTCGATCCCACGCATCTCGTCACCGTGGTCGGTCACGATCGCGAGCGTGTCGGCGCCGCAGTCACCACCCTGGAAGCCTCGCTCGGCCGCGCGATCGCCATCGCCGTCCAGGAAGAGCAAAACGGGACCGGGCACGCCGTCGACTGCGGCCTGTCTGCGCTACCCGCCGACTTCCAGGGGACCGTGCTGGTCACCGCCGCCGACGTACCACTGCTGGACGGCGACACCTTGCGGGCCCTTCTCGAGCGCCATCGCGGCGGGACGGCACCTACGGCCGTCACCGTGCTGACCTTCACCGCTCCCGAACCCACCGGATACGGGCGAATCGTCCGGCGGTCCGACGGCGAGATCACCCACATCGTCGAGCAGGCGGACGCTACCGCGGAACAGGCAGCGATCACCGAGGTCAACTCCGGCGTGTACGCCTTCGACGCCGAATTCCTACGCACAGCCCTCGGTCGGCTGAACGCGGACAACGCGCAGGGCGAGCTGTACCTGACCGATGTCGTGAAGATTGCCCGCGAGGCCGGTAAGCCAGTGGTCGCCGCCCATCTGACGGATGCCGCGAAAGTAGGCGGCGCCAACGACCGCGTGCAACTGTCGCGGCTCGCCGCCGAACTGAATCGGCGCACCGTGGAGAGGTGGATGCGCGACGGAGTCAGCGTCATCGATCCGGCCAGCACCTGGATCGACGTAGACGTCACACTCGGGCGCGATGTCACACTTCACCCCGGAGTCCAGCTGCACGGCACCACCACGGTGGGCGAAGATGCGGTGATCGGCCCCGACACCACGCTCACCGACGTGTCCGTCGGCGAGGGAGCGAGCGTCATTCGCACCCATGGCACCGAGGCACACATCGGTGCCCGCGCCACCGTCGGCCCTTTCTCCTACCTGCGCCCGGGCACCGTACTCGGCGAGTCCGGCAAACTCGGCGCCTTCGTCGAGACGAAGAACGCCGAGATCGGAGCGCATTCCAAAGTTCCTCACCTGACGTACGTCGGGGATGCCACGATCGGCGAGCACAGCAACATCGGAGCGTCCAGTGTGTTCGTCAATTACGACGGCGTCGCCAAGAGCCGTACCGTGGTGGGGTCGCATGTCCGGACGGGATCGGACACCATGTTCGTCGCTCCGGTACAGGTCGGTGACGGTGCCTACACCGGAGCCGGCACCGTGCTGCGGTACGACGTACCCCCGGGGGCGCTCGCCGTCTCCGGTGGGAAGCAGCGCAATATTGACGGCTGGGTGCAACGCAACCGGCCAGGTACCGCCGCCGCCGAGGCGGCGTCTGCCGCGGAACATCCTCACAGTTCCGACCTGCACGAAACCGACAAGCAAGATTTAAAGGATGGCATAGAGCAGTGACCGCGAATTGGATCGACAACCAGAAGAACCTCATGCTTTTTTCTGGTCGCGCGCATCCGGAGCTGGCCGAGCAGGTGGCGAAGGAGCTCGATGTGCGGGTCACTCCGCAGACTGCTCGTGACTTCGCGAACGGTGAGATCTTCGTCCGCTTCGAAGAGTCGGTGCGCGGCTCCGACGCCTTCGTGCTGCAGAGCCACCCGGCCCCGCTGAACACCTGGGTGATGGAACAACTGATCATGATCGATGCGCTCAAGCGTGGATCGGCCAAGCGCATCACCGCGGTGCTGCCCTTCTACCCGTACGCCCGCCAGGACAAGAAGCACCGCGGACGTGAGCCCATCTCCGCTCGCCTCGTCGCAGACCTGCTCAAGACGGCCGGCGCCGACCGCATCATCACGGTCGACCTCCACACCGATCAGATCCAGGGCTTCTTCGACGGACCTGTCGATCACATGCACGCCCAGGGACAGCTGGCCGAGTACATCCGCGGCAACTACGGCACCGAGAACATCGCCGTCGTCTCCCCCGACTCCGGTCGCGTCCGTGTCGCCGAGAAGTGGGCCGACACCCTCGGCGGTGCCCCGCTGGCGTTCATCCACAAGACCCGCGACCCGCTGGTGCCCAACCAGGTGAAGTCGAACCGTGTGGTCGGTGAGGTCGAAGGCCACACCTGCATCCTCATCGACGACATGATCGACACCGGTGGAACCATCGCCGGCGCCGTGAAGATCCTGAAGGAGGCCGGTGCCGGAGATGTGATCATCGCCGCCACCCACGGTGTGCTCTCCGACCCCGCCGCCGAGCGTCTCGCAGCGTGTGGTGCCAAGGAAGTCATCGTCACCAACACCCTCCCGATCGACGAGTCGAAGAAGTTCGCGCAGCTGACGGTGCTGTCGATCGCTCCGCTCCTCGCGCGCACCATCAAGGAAGTATTCGAGAACGGCTCGGTGACCTCGCTGTTCAACGGCAACGCCTAGGCGCTCCGCGCCTGTGCGCCTTTTTGGTAGTGGGAACGACCAAAAAGGCGCACAGGCGTAGCCTTCTGTCGTGTTCACCGGGATACCTATCGCTGCACTCGACTTCTACGAGGATCTCGAGGCAGACAACAGCAAGAGCTTCTGGACCGCGCACAAAGCGGTGTACGACGACGTAGTGCGGGCACCCATGACGGCGTTGCTGGCCGAACTCGAGGACGAGTTCGGCGCGGGCAAGGTGTTCCGCCCCTACCGCGACGTCCGCTTCTCGAAGGACAAGACCCCGTACAAGACCCATCAGGGCGGCTTCGTCGAAACGCGCCCGGGAGTCGGCTTCTACGTGCAGATCGATGCATCGGGCTTGTTCGTCGCGGGAGGCTTCTACTCGCACACGCCGGTTCAAGTCACCCGGTTCCGCGACGCCGTCGACGACGACCGCCGGGGACGCCAGTTGGTGCGGCTCGTGAAGAAGCTGCAGTCGTCGGGATTCGAGATCGGCGGCGACACACTGAAAACGCGGCCTCGTGGCGTTGCCGAGGATCACCCGCGCCTCGAACTGATGCGTCACAAATCGCTGACCGCGAGCAAGAAATACCTCTCCCCCGACTGGATCGACAGTCCGCGTTCCGCGCAGGAAGTGCGGGCAGCGTGGCGCGAGATGCGGCCACTTGTCGAGTGGCTGACCACGGTGATCGGCGCGGGCGAATGAAACTTACTGGTCGGGAAAAGTAGTGCAGCACACAGCGATTGCACCCCCTCACCCGAGGGTGAACATGATCTTCGTCACGCCCGCTCGCAGAAGCGCAGGTCGCCCGAGGGGCAGTGTGTCGCCCGGGCTCGCAGTGCCCTACTGTGGCTCGTCGTGATCGACGCGCAAACTCTCTCGGGCCCTATCGATATCGGTGCAATTCGAAACGTCCGGCGTTGGTCGCCGGGGGCTTGCGTCTGGTGCGGAGATGACCATGCTGTCGAGATGTTCCGCAACGAACCTCGCTGTGGCGCTTGCCGCGAGAAGGAGACCGTGATCGACGAAGCCCGGCGCTTCCTCGGCATGTACGGTCTGCGCCCCCTCGGTGGCACGCTGCAGTCGGACGACGACGAAGAGCGCGAACACCGTGTCAAGGCCCGCGATGCACGTCGTGAACTGAACGAGGTGAAGCTGTCCGAGCTTCCCGACCCCGCGGCCGTGCGTAAGGCGCTGCGCCCCCGGGCCGCCAGCGTCGTCTCGGAGACTCGCACTTCGGCCCACTCCGGAACGTCCTCGCCGTCCACGTCGAGTCGCCCGAGCTCGCCCCGCAGCTCGACCACCCCGCCCGTGGCACCCGTGCGCACCGACTCCGTGGACGTCGCCGCGCTCGAAACCCGGGTGACCGGACTTCTCGAGCAGCTCACGTCGATCGACGCCCAGATGAGCCAGATCGGCGAACCCGTCGGGTTGGCGGCACGCGCCCGCCTCAGCGACCTCGAGAAGCAGCGCGCCACCGTGCTCCGTACTCTCGCCGCGCTCGAGAAGGCCCGGATCGCCGCCGGACGGTAGAACTCACGCCAAGTCGGTAAGCCCACTACCGACGCCTAGCGCGTGGCCCGAACTTCCCTCGCGCGGCCGAACACAGACAGCACCACGTCCGCGTCATCGCGACGCGGACGTGGTGCTGTTCGAGCGGAACAGCTCAGTGCGCCATCACCAATTCGCCCTGTGAAGGTGCCAGAGCTGCATTCGGCACCAGGAATGCCGCGATCACCGCACCGGCCACGAATATTCCGGCACCCCATGTGAACGTGGCCGTATAGCTGGCAACGTGGGCCTGCGCCACGGTCAGCGGGCCGGGCTGGTGCGAGGTCAGGTAGTCGGTCATCGCCGATGCGGCGACGGTAGTCAGTAGCGCCGTACTGATCGAGCCACCCACCTGTTGGCTGGTGTTGATCAGCGCCGAGGCGACACCGGCATCGTCGTGGTGCACACCTGCGGTCGCGCCCTGGAACGCGGTGGTCATCGCACCACCGAGGCCGATACCCAGCAAGACGAGGCCAGGCAGGACTTCGGCAACGAAGCTGCTGCCCAATTCGAGCTGCGTCAGCCACACCATGCCGACTGCGGAAACCAGGAAGCTACTGCTGATCACAATTTTCGGACCGACCCTGGGCAACAGCAGCGACGGCACCGTGGTCGACGAGAGAACGATGCCCGCGACCATCGGCAGGAACGCCAGACCTCCCTCGATCGGCGAGTAGCCCAAACTGACAATCAGATAGAAGGTCAGGAACAGGAAAATCGAAAACATTCCCATGCCCATGACGAACACCGCCAAGAACGAACCACCGCGCGTGCGGTCCAGCACCAGTCGCAGGGGCAGCAGCGGATGTGCGACCCTCGCCTCCAGCCAGACGAACACCGCGAGCAGTACGACTCCGCCGATCAGGCACCCGAGCGTGACCGGGTCGGTCCAGCCGGATGATTCGGCGTGCGCGAATCCGTAGACGATGGCGAACAATGCGGCGCTCACCACGAGGGTGCCCGGAATGTCGAGCTTGGGCCGCTCGGTGGTGACATGCTTGGCCAGCAGCAGCACCGCACCAACCAGAGCGACGGCGGCGAATCCGACGTTCACGAACATCACCCAGCGCCAGGACGCCCATTCGGTCAGCATCCCACCGAGCAGCAGACCGATCGCGGCGCCTGCACCGGACAACGCACTGAAAATGCCGAAGGCCTTCGCTCTTTCGGACTTTTCAGTGAAAGTCACAGTGAGCAGGGAGAGCGCGGCGGGGGCCAGCAGAGCACCGAAGACACCCTGGCCGACACGTGCCGCGACGAGGATCTCGAAGTTGCCCGCCGCGCCACCCACGACAGACGCGGCCGCAAATCCGATCAGACCGACTACGAAGGTGTTTCGCCGGCCGAACAGGTCACCCAGTCGACCGCCGAGCAACAGCAGGCTGCCGAATGCCAGCGCGTAACCGGTGATGACCCACTGCCGGTCACCGTCGCTGAAGCCGAGGTCCTGTTGGGCCGCGGGCAGCGCGATGTTCACGACAGTCGCATCGAGCGTCACCATGAGCTGAGCCACGCCCAGCACGACAAGCACCCACCAACGCAAGGCGTGCGAGCCGCGACGGCCTGCTCTATCTGAGGCAGGTGCCCCAATCGTGGTAGTCATGTGTCCCCTTTGTTGCTAGTCATGTGCCAGTCAGTTCGAAAACCGATCTGTTTCCAATGAGGAAAACAGATCGGTTTTCAAAGCGCAACTCGAGGGGTAGCCTGTTGCCTATGACCAACACAGCAACGTCCTCGTCTGCAGCGGGTGCCGGTGCCGTCTCTTCGCGCGACCGGTTGCTCGACGCCGCAGCGAAGCTGTTCTACGAGCAGGGCGTCCACATCGGCGTCGACGCTGTGTGCCGAGCGGCCGGTGTATCCAAGCGGTCGATGTACCAGCTGTTCGACAGCAAAGATGACCTGGTCGCCGCCAGCCTGCTCGAGCGCACGGCACCGGACTATCAAGGCTCGCTGTTGCCGGCAGACGACGACCGTGCGCCCCGGGCACGGATACTGCACGTTTTCGAACGATTCGAAGACCTGGAGCGGACACACGAATTTCGTGGATGCCCGTTCGTTGCGGCGGCCGTCCAAGTCAAGGCGCCCGAGCATCCGGCGAGTGTGGTGGCCCGTCGGCAGAAGGACAAGCTGACCTCGTTCTTCCAGCGGGAAGCCGAGCGCGGCGGTGCGAACGACCCCGCCCGGCTGGCCCGACAGCTCACTCTCGTACTGGACGGAGCCAGCGCCCGCTCCGTCGTTCAGGCAGAGCGCCTCGACTGCCTCGCTGTCGAGACGGCCGGCACACTGCTCGACGCCGCCGGCATCGTCGATTCCTCGGTCTGATCAACGCTTTCGGCAGAACTCTCGGGCACCTCCCGGTAACCCCAACGGGGGTACCCGAAGGAGGATTATCGTGAGCCTGGGACGCCCGGTCCGCGGCGCGCGTGTAGTCGAGCCCCTACCGCAGCTTCAGACTGGGCAATCAGCGGAATCGTCCGCGCCAACCGATGTACACCGTTCACGAACATACACACTTGGGAAATCGCGTAGTGGAGCGCACCAACCACCTCGGTCAATTTGTCTCTGGTCGGCGCAGTTTCGCTTGGTCGCGGGCCGTCACCTCGCCTGCGACCTTCCTCGAACTGCCAATCGACCAGCGCGTCGATCTCGTCGATGCCCCATTGTTCGCGGTTGCGGGCGGGAGTGTGTTCGGTCATGCGGGAGATGGCCTTTGATAGAGAGCGAATCAGATCCGCCGGTGTCGATGAATGTCCCGACGAGCGGGTCCGATCCGCAGGTGGTGCAGCAGCATTCGGCGGACGCGAGGGTGGTTACGCGTCCGCCGAGGCGATCTCAGCGCGCTAGGCGTAAGAGGCACCGAGTCGGTCGAGTCTTCAGCTGGCATGCACAGGTGATGACGGCGTCACGCGTCTTTCTTCTTCTGTTTGAATGCCGTCACCGCCGACACCACCAGCGTCGAGGGATTGGCATGGTCCGGGAAACGCGACTGCATGTGGGCGACGAGTTCGCGTGCGTTCTCGAGGTCATCGACGTTGGCCACGAATTCCTGCAGGTATTCACGCGTTTCGTCGATGCACGCGGCCGGGTCGTCGAGTTCGGGGCGCTTGTGTCCGGCGACCACCGTGGTGGGGTTCAGCGACGCGAGGTAATCGACGCTGGCGATCCAGCTGGGCCAGTCGTTCCGGTTGGTCATTGCCAGCATAGGATTGACACCGTTGTAGACGACGTCTCCGGCGATCACCGTCTGCAGGGTAGGGATATGGACGATCGCGGTGGGCGAGGTGTCGGCTTGCTCGATCTCGATGGCCAGCATTTCCGTGCCATCGACGGTGAGGACCAAGTTGTCGAGCGGTTCGGGTACCGCGGCGTTGTCGAGGGCCTGCCCGCCGAAGAAATCGCGGACGTAGGCGCGATCACTCTCGAGGTTGGTGGCGATGGATTTCGCCACGGCCGGTACTGCGACCGCGCGGGCTTCCGGAAATCGGTTCAGCAGCCGCTCGAGACCGAAGTAGTGGTCGAAGTGGCCGTGGGTGATGAAGACCGTGGTCAGCCGCTTGCCGGAATCCTCGATCTGATCGATCACCTCGTCGACGTCGGTGGCCAGGAACTGGGTGTCGACGAGGATCGCTTCGGTCGGCCCGGTGATCAGCGTGGAGGTGGTGGGCGAGAACGAACCGCCACCGGGCAGTTCGAACGCTTGGCAGGTATAGACATCGATCGCGAGGTCGCTCATAAATATTCGTGCTTTCTGTGAGTTCTTCATTCTGAGGCTTTTCCGTGCTGCCGGGGATCTGTTCAAGTGCGGCCGCTCATCCGATTTCCCCTGCGCGTATCGCCTCGGCCAGCGAATGAACGCGGCTCAGATGATGGGCGCCGTAGAAGTCGGCCTCGGTCAGGCGCTGCTGGTCGGCGGTGGACAATTCGGGGTGCGCGAGCGCAGCCGCGACGATGCGGCCGTGCATCCACGCCCCGACGAGAAGGCTCAGCATCGTCAGATAATCAACCGAGGCGGCGTAGGCGTCACGAGGATTCCTCGCCGCGTGAGACAGAAGTGTTTCGGTCGCGTCACGCACGGTCTGCAGGGCGCGACCGAGCCGTTCCGCCGTACGCGCCGCCACCGGGTGCTCGATCACCCGAAGCGATCCGACGCTGGAGTCGATCTGATCGAACAAGCGTCGCGCAGTCACTCCCCCATCGCGAATCAGCTTGCGGCCGAGCAGATCATTGGACTGGATTGCGGTAGTGCCCTCGTAGATCGGCATGATCCGAGCATCGCGATAGTGCTGCGCCGCACCCGCTTCTTCGATGAAACCCAAGCCGCCGTATACCTGGACCCCGTCGGAGGCGATGCGGACGGCTTCCTCGGTGAACCAGGCCTTGAGGATCGGCACACAGAATTCGGCGAGCTCCGCGGCGTCGGGCGAGTCGGTGCGCTGCCAGCGGTCGAACCACTCGGCGACCTGCATCGAGAAGGCGCGCATCGCCGAGATAGAACTCGACATCGATGTCAGCAGGCGAGCAACGTCGGGATGCTCGGCGATAGGGGTACCCGACGGTCGTCCGACCACCGTGCCCTGCACTCGCTGCTGGGCATAGTCGCGAGCCTGCTGGTAGGCGAGGTCCGCCAGCCCCAGGCCCTGCAGTCCGATGCCGATGCGGGCGGTGTTCATCATGACGAACATCGCCGAGAGGCCACGGTGCAGGTCTCCGACGAGATAGCCTGTCGCGTCGGCATAATCCAGCACACAGGTAGGACTGGAATGAAGACCGAGCTTGTGTTCCAGGGAAAGAGTGGTGACGCGGTTGGGTTCACCAATACCGCCTCGGCCATCGGGGAGGAACTTCGGAACCACGAACAGCGACAACCCGGCCAGTCCCACGGGAGCATCCGGAGTACGGGCGAGCACGAGATGCACGATGTTCTCGGTGAGGTCGTGATCTCCCCACGTGATGAAGATCTTCTGCCCGGTGACCGCCCACGTACCGTCCACATTGGGGCGGGCGATGGTGCGGATCGCAGATAAATCCGTACCGGCATCCGACTCGGTGAGGTTCATCGTGCCGGTCCACTGCCCGGACACCACCTTTGACAGGTACACGTCCTTCAGTTCAGGGCTAGCGGCCGAGTGCAACGCCGCGGCTGCACCGGTCGACAACAGCCAGCACACCGAGAACGCCGGATTGGCTGCGGACCACAACTCCGAGACCGCGTTATAGAGCAGGAACGGCGCACCTCCGCCGTCAATTGCGGGATCGAGGCCGAACCCCACCCAACCAGCCTCGGCAAAGGAACGGTAGGCCTGCTTGTACCCGACCGGGGTCGTGACAGCACCATCGGAGAGCACGCTGCCAGCACGATCACCGACAGTATTGAGCGGACGCAGCTTTTCGGCGGCGAAATCCGCTGCCGAAGTCAGGACTGCAGCAGCGTCAGCGGCCTTGATCTCACCGTTCGTCACGGTCTCGAGAATGTCTGTGCCGAGGACCTCGGTGTAGAGGAAGTCGTATTGGGCAAGTGGTGCTGTGTACACGGTAATGGTCCTTCTAGAATGTGAGGCCGATGGTGGTGCTCAAACCGCCGTCCAGCGGGATGACCGCACCGACCACGTAGTTCGAGGCACGAGAACTCAGGAAGATTGCCGTCGCAGCAATGTCGGAGGGCTCGCCGATCCGGCCTACCGGGGAGGCGTCTCTCAGCTGATCGCCGACCTCCGTCAACATCGCAGCCGTCATCTTCGACGGGAACGGCCCGGGTGCAATGGCATTGACCAGAATCGATGGCGCGAGCTCCGCGGCCATGTGGCGAGTGAGGTGGTGGATGGCGGCCTTGGACGCCGAGTAGGAGAAATTGCTGACGCCCGGCACTGCCAGCCCGTCGATCGAGCCGATGTTGATCACGCGGGCAGGGTCGTCTTGGTTGGACGCCTTCTCCAGAAGCGGGCGCGCCAACTTGGTCAATGTGAAAGGAGCTTTGACGTTGGCGGCGAGCACCCTGTCCCACGCGGAGTCGGGGAACTCGTCGAACGGTGCACCCCAGGTTGCACCGGCGTTGTTGACCAGCACGTCAAGGCTCGGCTCCCGTGCACCGAGGGCGTCGATCAGCGCCGCACACTGCTCCTCGCTGGTGACGTCGCACGGGATGGCATGTACCTCACCGAATTCCGAGAGGCGCTCCGCTGCCTCGACACACGCGGCTTCTTTACGGGAAGAGATGTACACGCGGGCGCCGGCCCGGAGATAACCCTCGGCGATCATGTAGCCGATGCCACGAGTACCGCCGGTGACCAGAACCGTCTTACCTGAGACCGCGAACAGTTCGGGGAACATGACGTCCTTTCCGAGACGTGAGGTGGGGCGACGCACACACCCATCCGGCAGAAGAAGAGACCGCTCGCGATCGGGGGCCAAGTGTGAGCCTGATAGCGGATCGAGCAGAAAGTACCACCACCGACAACTTTAATGCAACTTGTTGCATAATGGGAATCCGAGGTCGATGATCGTTGGGTCCGCTCACTCCGCCCGGACTGCAAGCCGAGCACCCACAGTGCGTACCGAACAGGGAGAAGCGAAGATGACTGGAGTGAAACATCTTTCGATGGCAGGCCCGACCGAGGCCGAGTTGCAGTCGGCAGGCCTCCGATTCACACAGAGCGGACCGATAGCCGAAATCACGCTGTGCAGACCTGAACGACGCAATACACAGAGCCCGGCAATGTGGCGAGCACTCGCCGCATTGGGGCAGACAATGCCGACTGACATCCGCGTTGTCATCGTTCGCGCTGAAGGGCGTAGTTTTTCGGCCGGTTTGGATCGATCGATGCTGAAAGACCCTGCCTCGCCGCACGAGGCTGCCGACGGCGAGACCATTTCCGGCCTACTCGACGGTACCGACATGACCGTCGCGCGCACCATACGTGAATATCAAGACGGCTTCCTGTTCCTGCGTAACTCGAACTTCATCTCGATCGCCGCCGTCCAGGGACACGCAGTCGGTGCCGGCTTCCAACTCGCACTCGCGTGCGATCTCCGGGTGGTGGCCGACGACGCAACATTCTGCATGAAGGAGGTCGCACTCGGCCTGGTGCCCGACCTGACGGGCTGACACCCCTGGTCCGGCAAGTTGGATACGGCCGCGCGCTCGAAATTTGTGTCACTGCACGCAATATTGTTGCCGCGGAGGCGCTCTCACTAGGCCTCGCACACAGCGTGGTGCCTGTCAACGATCTCGAAAGCGAAACTCGGGCCATGGCTCACACTCTCCTGCAGGCAGACACCGCCGCCGCGCGAGAGGTCAAGCAGCTGGTGCAGTCGGCCGAGGTCGTCCATGTCGAGCATCAGCGGCAGCTCGAAGCTGCGGCCCAGACGCGTTTGCTGCGCGCGCGCAGCGCTACGGCGGACGGCTCCGACCGAGGGTTCTGAACCGATATCCCGACACATCTGTCGTGTTCGAACAGTGGATCACCATAATTCGCCGCATTACCGTCACCACGCGAAGAGCACCTTGCCGACGCGGTCGGCCTGGGTGGCATGGATCAGGGCGTCCTGATACTTCTCGAGCGGGTAGGTGGCCGCGATGGGGACCCGCAAGGTGCCGTCGGTGACGAGGGCGGCGAGCCTGGCATAGGCGGCGGTGAACTCCTCGAGAGGCGCTGTGTCGAGCCAGCCCTTCTGCCAGAAGCCCCGGACGTGAAGATCGCGGAAGATGAGGTCGCCCGGTCGGACGACGACCGGGGCGCCGCTCATTCCTCCGTAGCTGACGAGGGTGCCCCCATGGACGAGCCAAGGAGCGAGTTCCGCGACCACGTCCCCGGCTGTCGCGTCCAGCAGAAGTGAGATCCGCTCGTCCCCGAGCGCCTTCTTCAATTGCACACCGAGATCCGGTCCACTGACGACGATTGCGTCGGCACCCAACTCCAGCAGCTCCGCGGCGACTTCGGGGCGGCGCACTACATTGAGAGTGCGGTAACCGGCGTGCTTGGCCAGGGTGATGACGTAGCGGCCCACAGCAGAATTACCGCCGGTCTGTCCGACCCATCCACCCGACGGGACATCGACGAAGCGACGGAGCAGGAGGTCGGCCGTCACAGGGTTGACGCCGAGCATCGCCAGCTGCAGGACATCGGCCGCCGGATCGACCACGATGGCGTCATCCTCGTCGATCGCGATCTGGTCCTGCCACGTGGCGTGCTTCAGGGTAGGAATGATCAGGACCCGCTCGCCGATGCGGGCAGGATCGACGGCAGGGCCAACGGCGACGATTCGACCGACGCCTTCGGTTCCCAGGGCTGCGGGCAGGGTCGGGCGATGCCCATAGAGTCCCCTGATGAGAAGCACGTCGGATGGGTTGATCGGGGCGGCTTCCATCGCGACGAGCACCTGTCCTGCTCCGGGTTCGGGAGTCTTCGACTCGATCAGCTCCGAAGCCGTGCTCGGCTTCCCGAATGCCCGCATGTGCAACTTCTTCATCGTGACCTCCGGTTGATGGTCAGCTCGATTCGAGAGATCCTGTCTCCCATTCCCTCCCCTGAAAGCAGGAGACGGAACGGGTCCCGGCACAGTTCGGGCGTCGCCGGTTTCATGACCGATTTCCCGATCTTTGGATGTCCGGCGCGGGTCGCGAGGTGTGGGACGAGCACAAACCTACGAATGCGCGACCGGCGGCTCATAGGACGAGTGCGCCGCGCCCTGGTATGGATGCGCCACCGCCAGTATGCAATGACGAACGGTCACGCCGGGAAGCCCGCGAAGCGGGCGCCATCGCGTCGACGTGTGCGCTGTTGACATTTGACGCCAACGACTAGACGATCCAGTCTAGTCGCCGCCTCCACGTGGCCGGCGCGAACTCACCATGGACAAGGAGCCATTTCATGAGCCAAGAGCACACGCCCGGCGAGGTCACCCTCGAGAGGGACGGCAACATCGCGATCATCACGGTCGAGAACGAGTCCAAGTTGAACTCCTACACGCCGGACATGATGCGCCAGCTCGCCGACCATCTGACCACATTCGACGAGGACGAATCCTTGTGGGTTGCGGTGTTCCGCTCCGCCGGTAAGAACACCACCGCAGGCTTGGACATGCCCAAGTTCTTCGGCCCGGAAGCAGACGCGGACATCGACCCGACTCTGGTCGATCCGTTCGCTCTGGGGCGGCGCGCAACCAAGCCGATCGTGGCCGTGGTTCAGGGCCTCACCTTGACTGTCGGCATCGAGATGATGCTCGCCGCCGACATTGTCGTTGCCGCCGATACCGCGCAGTTCCAGCAGCTCGAGGTCGCCCGCGGCCTCGCACCCCTTGGCGGTGCCCATTTCCGTTACCTGACCCGGACCGGCTGGGGTAATGCGATGTACCACCTGCTCCGGGCTGACAAGTTCGACGCCCAGCGCGCCCTCGAGCTCGGCTTCGTCCAAGAAGTCGTGCCTTTCGGCCAGCATATCGAGCGCGGAATCGAACTGGCGCGTGAGATCTGCGCCAATGCCCCGCTCGGCGTTCGAGCCACCAAGGCGTCCGCCCTGAAATACATCGAACAGGGCGAGACCGCCGCCATCGCCGCGATCGACGACGTGAAGGGCGCCGTCTTCGACAGTCACGACTTCCAAGAGGGAATCCAGTCGTTCATCGAGCGCCGCCAGGCCAACTTTCAGGGCAAGTAGTCGCAGCGCGAATTAACCGAAATCCATTGGACCTCGACATAAGGAAATCGGCGCACTGTTCGCCGGCGCCTGCGGGTTGGCGCACCGGTACCAGTGAAGGGCGCGCTCGTTCTATCGGTGCCCGCTCGCCGGTTCCTAGGTTGGCAGTGTCCGACACACAACCCGGCGTGAAGAGGAAAAGCACATGAATCGCGAAGACATCGAATCAAGGGTGAAGGCGACGTCACCCTCCGCGGCTGGTTCTACCCGGCACAGAACACCACCACCCCGGCACCGGTCATCATCCTCGTGCACGGCATGTCCGGCGTGAAAGAAATGCACCTCGACGACTACGCCAACGTCTTCGCCGAAGCCGGCCTCAACGCAATCGCCTACGACCACCAGAACTTCGGCGACAGCGACGGAACCCCTCGCCAAGAACTCGACCCCGTCCTGCAGTACCGCGACATCCGCAACGCGATCAGCTACGCCATCGCCCGCCCCGAGGTCGACGGAAACCGGGTCGGAGTCTGGGGCACCAGCTTCGCCGGCGGACACGCGCTGATGGTCGCCGCGATCGACAAACGAGTCAAGGCAGTCGTCGCCCAGGTACCCTTCGTCTCGGGACCGGAAACCCTGGTCCGACTGCTACGCGGAGACTTCCTCCTCCACGTCCGCGACAACCTCGCCGCCGACCGCGCCAACCGATTCCACGACGGCGCACCCGCGATGCTCCCCGCCGTCTCCCCCGACCCGATGGGGCAGGCCGCGATGCCCCAAACCGACGCCTACGAATGGTTCACCAAAACGGCGGCGCTCCGCGCCCCGAACTGGAAAAACGAAATGACCGCCCGCAGCCTGGAACTGGCCTCCGAATACGACCCCGACAGCTTCATCACCCAGATCTCCCCCACCCCACTGCTGATGATCGTCGCCAACGAAGACACCTCCACCCCCTACGCACTCGCACTCGACGCCTACGAACGCGCCCGCGAACCCAAACAACTCCTCGTCACACAGGGCGGACACTTCGACTTCTACACCGGCCCCGGCTTCGACCAGGTCTCCACCGCCGCACGCGACCACTTCGTCACCCACCTACGCGCCTGAACGACCCGCAGCTTCCAACCGCCCACCGCAACCGGAGGTACCCCTCATGACTACCGACACCACCACTTCCACGGCCCCCACCCACGCCCCCACGGTCCCCATCCGCGCCACCGTCTTCGTCAGCCGCTGGCCCAACGTCCCCGCCGCGGAATTCCCCGGCATCCCGGACGGCACCTTCTCCCCCACCACCGCCATCCTGATCAGCGGCGCAACCGAAATCGTCCTCATCGACGCCCTCTACCTCAAAGACGACGTCCAGGACCTCGGCGACCTGATCGAGCGGACCGGCAAGAAACTCACCACCATCTACATCACCCACGACCACCAAGACCACTACCTCGGCATCGGACCCCTCAAGGAACGATTCCCCGACGTCAAATGCGTGGCATTGCCCCACGTGATCGAGTCCATGAAAGAAACCATGGACATTCAGACCATGCAGTGGAATTTACTGTTCGGCGACGCCTGCATCCCAGCCGGACCGCTTCCGGAACCCCTCGAAGGTCACACCCTGTATGTCGACGGCTCCCCACTGAACATCATCGAGGTGAAGCAGGCCGACGTCCACCCCACGACCATCGTGCACATCCCCGAGATCGACACCGTCATCGCCGGTGACTCCATCTACAACGAGATCTACCCGATGCTCGGCCTGTCCACCCCCGCCGAATGGCAGGACTGGCTCGACACCGTCGATGTCGTGGAAAAGCTTCAGCCGAAGATGATCGTCTGCGGACACCGCAGGCCCGACGGCGACGACTACGCCGTCGACACCATGATCGCCCAAACCCGTTCCTACATCCAAGACTTCATCACCGCCTTCCCCACCGCGAAAGACGCCGACGACCTCGTCGCCACCATGTCCGCGAAATACCCCAACCACGCCAACCTCTGGACCCTGCAATTCTCCGCCATCAACGCGATCGCCGCCCGCGACGGCGCGTAATAACACAAACACCACACCCCCACGCCCATCGACTTCCCACCGCGCCCCGACCCGATAGGTACGCCATGCATTTCGCTTCCCTGCCCGACCACCGCGCCGATCTGGACCCGCACGGGCCGGCGATCTCCGACGGGCGGCAGTCGCTCACCAACGCCGAGCTGCTCATTCGCGTACGGGCGGCTGCACATCACCTGCACGACCTCGGGATCGGTGCCGGCGATGTCGTCGCCGTGAAACTGACCAACCGCCTCGAGTTCGTAGTGCTCCTCTTCGCGGCCTGGCGGATCGGCGCCACCGTCACACCGGTCAATCCCAGCATGACCGACATCGAAGTCGAACGCCAACTACGCGATTCCCACGCGCGCCTGCTGGTCATCGAGGACGGCTCGACCACACCGGACACCCCGACTCTCTCCGCCGAAGCCCTCTACACCGACCCTGCGGGGTTCGATCCAGCACCGATCCTGGACCCGACCGCCCTGTCGCTACTCGTCTACACCAGCGGCACGACCGGCACACCCAAGGGCGTCATGCTCGACCACAGCAACATCGAGGCCATGGCCGAAATGATGGGCGTGGCACTGGCGCTGGAGCCAACGGACCGTTCCCTGCTGATCCTGCCGCTCTTTCACGTCAACGGCATCATTGTCAGCATCCTCTCCCCATTGCTCGCTGGCGGCAGCGCCGTCATCGTCGGCCGGTTCGACCCCAAAACCTTCTTCGACCTCGTCGAACGTGAACGCCCCACCTACTTCAGCGCGGTACCCACGATCTACAACATGCTCGCCGCGCTCCCCCCGGAACTCGTCCCCGACACCTCGTCGTTGCGATTCGGGGCCTGCGGAGCCGCACCCGCCTCAGACGTATTGCTGACCCGGTTCGAAACCCGCTACGGATTCCCGCTCATCGAGGGCTACGGACTCTCCGAAGGTACCTGTGTCTCCACCTGCAATCCTGTCCACGGTCCCCGCCGCGCCGGCAGCGTAGGACTCCCCCTCATAGGCCAGGAAATTCGCATCGTCGACGACAACGGCACCGAACTCGCCACCGGCCAGGACGGTGAGGTCATCGTCCGCGGCCCCAACATCATGCGCGGCTACCTCGGCCGCCCCGAAGAAACAGCACGCACCCTCGTCGACGGCTGGCTCCACACCGGCGACGTCGGCCACTTCGACCCCGACGGCTACCTCGTTCTCGTCGGCCGGTCGAAGGACATGATCATCCGCGGCGGAGAGAACATCTACCCCAAAGAAATCGAAGATGTCCTGACCACAGATCCCTCGGTCCTCGAAGCCGCCGTTATCGGTGTCCCCGACGAGAAATGGGGCGAGATCGTCGTCGCCTACGTCCAACCGCGACCAGGTGCCACCATCGACACCACAGCACTGACCACACTCTGCGAACAACATCTCACCGGCTACAAACGACCCACTGCCTACATCATCAAAGCCATCCCCAAAAACGCCGTCGGCAAAATCGACAAACCCACCCTACGAAACACGCACGCCGAAGTCAGCACAGCCCACAGTGGTAGTTGACGGAGCGTCGCCACCAACATTGTGAGGAGCCCGATCGATGAAGCTAGCTCTCTACCTTCCGAACTTCCGCGACCACGTGACGCTGCAAGAGCTCGAAGACCTCACCGCCCTCGCCGAGGACCTCGACTTCGATTCGGTGTGGACGCTCGACCGAATTGTCGTCCCCGAAACCTCCGACCGGGCGGAGCTTCAATACCCGTTCGGCATGATGACCGACCTGCCCAATAGCGTGCCGGTCATCTCGCGAGGCAAGTGGTTTCAAGGAATGACTCTGATCCCATGGCTGGCCGCGAAGACCCGGAAGGTGCGGATCGGCATGAGCATCATCGACACCCCGTACCGTTCCCCCGGTGTCCTCGCCGCAGAACTCGCCACCCAGGACCACCTGTCGAATGGCAGGCTCAACGTCGGGGTCGGGGCGGGCTGGATGCCCGAGGAGTTCGCGGCCGCCAGCGTCCCGCACCTGTTTCCCCGCCGACACGGGCACGTGCGCGAGACGATCGAAATCATGCAGGGCATCTGGTCCAACGAGTTGTTCGAGTACCACGGCGAATTCGCCGACTTCCCGCTATCAGGATTCGGTCACAAGCCGATCCAGAAACCTGGCCCGCCGATCTACTTCTCAGGTCTCAAGGATCCGAAGCGCTCGGCAAAGCGGATCGCGAAGTACGGTCTACAGGGATGGATCGGTATCCAGGACTCACCCGAAGACATCAAGCGTTGGAAGGGTGAGATGAAGCGCGAGTTGGACTTACTCGGCCGGGACTTCCCTGACGGCTTCGACATGTGCAGCATGATCTGGTTCGTCATCACCGATGAGCCGGTCGATCAAAGCCCGGCGGGCAAGGCCACGAACTTGCTTGCGGGTACGGCTCAACAAATCGAGGATCGGCTCAAGAGCTACAAGGAGGCCGGCCTCACAATGCCGCTTCTGTGGCCACCGTTCAGGGACGTGCCGACCTCGAAGACCATGGACGACCTCAAACGTCTGACCGAGGAGATCATGCCCAAGGTGAAAGCGAGCTGAGCTGTGGATCGTTGAGTGGTGCACCGCTGAACCGGAGACCCTGCAACGACCAACCGGAGGAGCGGTTCGCCGACCAGACGGACCGCTCCTCCCTCATTCGGTGAGGAGCCGCCGGCGATCAGATGCTGGCGGCCAATTCCGCGCCCTCCCGAATGGCGCGTTTGGCGTCCAGTTCCGCAGCGACCGACGCTCCCCCGATGAGGTGTGTCGGTATCCCGCGGATCAGCAACTCGTCGTAGATGTCACGCTCGGGCAATTGTCCGGCACACACGATGACCGTGTCCACCTCCAGCGTGGTGGCGCGACCATTCACGGTGATGTGCAGACCGGCGTCGTCGACGGCCTCGTAAGTAACCCCCGACATCATCTCGACTCCGCGAGACGCAACGTGTGCCCGGTGGATCCAGCCAGTGGTCAACCCGAGGCCCGCACCCACCTTGTCGGTCTTCCGCTGAAGCAAATAGACCCTGCGTGCGGCTCCCCGTTTCACCGGTGCCCGCACTCCGCCCGGAACATCCGGATCGACGTCCACTCCCCAGTGCTGGAAGAAGTCGTCGCGTGCGTCGGTATCGGACGATTCCTCGTTGGTAACGAACGCGGCGATATCGAAACCGATGCCGCCGGCACCGACGATGGCGACTCGGTCACCGACCGGTGCCCTTCCGCGAAGAACATCGACATAGCTGACCACCGACGGATGCGACGATCCGGCGATCGAGATGTCGCGTGGCTTTACTCCCGTCGCGAGGACGATTTCGTCGAAATTCTCGGACACTAACAGTTCGGCATCAGCCTGTGTCTTCAGCCGGACCGAGACACCCGCTTCCTCGAGTTCACCCTCGTAATATCTGATCGTCTCCCGGTACTCCGACTTACCCGGGATACGCCAGGCCAGATCGAACTGCCCGCCGAGCGTGGGACGACTTTCGAACAGGGTCACCTCGTGGCCCCGCCGGGCAGCGAAAGCGCTGAATGCCATCCCCGCAGGCCCGGCCCCCACCACGCCGACGCGTTTGCCAACCTTCGGCGGGGTGACCAGCAGCGTGAGCTCGTGACCTGCACGGGGATTTACCAGGCAGGTCGTCGTCTTTTCGGCCAACGTATGATCGATGCACGCCTGATTGCAGGCGATGCAGGTGTTGATGCGGTGTGCCCTCCCGGTGCGCGCCTTGTTCACGAAGTCCGGGTCAGCCAGCAGCGGACGCGCCATCGATACCAGGTCCGCAGAACCGCTGGCCAAGATGGCCTCCGCGAGTTCGGGAGTGTTGATCCGGTTGCTCGCGACGACCGGAACAGTCACAGCCGCGCGAATCTTCGCCGAGTAGTCTCGGAACGCTCCCGCAGGCACCGGTGACGCGATCGTCGGGATACTCGATTCGTGCCAACCGACGCCGGTGCTCAGAATCGACACCCCGGCCTGCTCGAGTCGCCGCGCCAGTTCGATCGTTTCGGTGAAGGTGGAACCGTCCGGAACCAAATCGGTGACGGAAATCCGGAATGAGATCAGAAAGTCTTCGCCGACCGATCGGCGGGTGCGGCGCACGATCTCGAGGGCGAACCTTGCCCTGTTGTCGAAGTCCCCGCCCCATTCGTCGAGGCGGTGATTGGTACGGGGCGCGAGGAATTCGTTGATCAGATAGCCCTCGGATCCCATGATCTCGACACCGTCGTAACCCGCGTTCTGCGCCAGCACAGCCGCCGCTGCGAAGTCGTCGATGGTCTCTTCGATCTCGACCGGGTCCATCTCGCGCGGAACGAAACGATTGATCGGCGCTCGCACGGAACTCGGCGCCACGAGATCGGGATGCTTGGCATAGCGACCGAAATGCAGTAGCTGCAATATGATTCGACTGCCCGCGTCGTGCACCGACCGTGTCACCAGCTGGTGCCGCCGTACGTCGTCGGTGGTGGACATGGTCGCGCCCACCTCGAACGGCCTGCCGGCATGGTTCGGAGACACGCCGCCGGTGACGATGAGCCCGACACCGCCCCGTGCACGCTCGGCGTAGAACTCCGCCATCGTCTCGAATCCGCCTTCGACTTCTTCCAAGCCCAGGTGCATCGAACCCATCACTACCCGATTCGGCAGGGTCGACGGCCCCACCTGCAGCGGTTCGAACAGTCTGCGGAAGGCGGTCATCTATCTCGTCCTTTGCTAGCGGCTA
This sequence comes from Rhodococcus sp. MSC1_016, assembly GCF_023667485.2. Taxonomy (NCBI): domain Bacteria; kingdom Bacillati; phylum Actinomycetota; class Actinomycetes; order Mycobacteriales; family Nocardiaceae; genus Rhodococcus; species Rhodococcus sp. MSC1_016. Next base: position 655,074 of record NZ_JAMOZI020000001.1, on the reverse strand, counting down.
TGTGCTGTCTCGCTGCGAAGACTAGCTTTTGTGCAACTTGTTGCACAAGTGGTGTGAGGCCGCATGAGTAAAGTTGGCAGCGCCATACGTCACACGAAAATCAACGGAGGTCGCAATCGATGTCGCTGAGGTGCGCGATCCTGACGGCGCTCGTGGAGCGCCCTGCCACGGGCAAGGAGCTGACGCGACGCTTCGACTCGTCCATCGGCTACTTCTGGCATGCGACCCACCAGCAGATTTATCGTGAACTCGGCAACATGACCGGTGACGGTCTCATCCAGCCGCATGCGAGCCAGGTCAAAGGCAGGGGCGCACCTCGCACATACGAGATCACCGAAACAGGCGTGCGATATCTACGAGAATGGGTGGACACCAGGCAAGAGCCGGTGCCCCTCAGAGATCCGCTCCTCGTGCGCATGCGCGCCGCCGCCGTTCTGGGCGACGTCGACCTGACGGACGACATCCACCAGCATTTGGACTATCACCGGTCCCTTCTCCAGACGTACCGCGATATAGAGGATCGGGACTTCAAAGGTCCCTTGACGTCTCGCCGACAACGACTCCAGCACCTGATCCTGCAGGCAGGCATCGACAGTGAACTGTCCTGGACCGAATGGTGCACGAAGGCGGCGAAGCAATGTGCGGCCGATCGGGCCGAGGGGTAGCAGCGTACGTCCTGATCGACGCCGCGGATCGGTTGCCCGCTTCTGCACTGATGTTGGCGCACCGGTACCACTAGAGGGCGCGCTCGTTCTATCGGTGCCCGCTCGCCGGTTCCTAGGTTGGCAGTGTCCGACACACAACCCGGCGTGAAGAGGAAAAGCACATGAATCGCGAAGACATCGAATTCAAGGGTGAAGGCGACGTCACCCTCCGCGGCTGGTTCTACCCGGCACAGAACACCACCACCCCGGCACCGGTCATCATCCTCGTGCACGGCATGTCCGGCGTGAAAGAAATGCACCTCGACGACTACGCCAACGTCTTCGCCGAAGCCGGCCTCAACGCAATCGCCTACGACCACCAGAACTTCGGCGACAGCGACGGAACCCCCCGCCAAGAACTCGACCCCGTCCTGCAGTACCGCGACATCCGCAACGCGATCAGCTACGCCATCGCCCGCCCCGAGGTCGACGGAAACCGGGTCGGAGTCTGGGGCACCAGCTTCGCCGGCGGACACGCGCTGATGGTCGCCGCGATCGACAAACGAGTCAAGGCAGTCGTCGCCCAGGTACCCTTCGTCTCGGGACCGGAAACCCTGGTCCGACTGCTACGCGGAGACTTCCTCCTCCACGTCCGCGACAACCTCGCCGCCGACCGCGCCAACCGATTCCACGACGGCGCACCCGCGATGCTCCCCGCCGTCTCCCCCGACCCGATGGGGCAGGCCGCGATGCCCCAAACCGACGCCTACGAATGGTTCACCAAAACGGCGGCGCTCCGCGCCCCGAACTGGAAAAACGAAATGACCGCCCGCAGCCTGGAACTGGCCTCCGAATACGACCCCGGCAGCTTCATCACCCAGATCTCCCCCACCCCACTGCTGATGATCGTCGCCAACGAAGACACCTCCACCCCCTACGCACTCGCACTCGACGCCTACGAACGCGCCCGCGAACCCAAACAACTCCTCGTCACACAGGGCGGACACTTCGACTTCTACACCGGCCCCGGCTTCGACCAGGTCTCCACCGCCGCACGCGACCACTTCGTCACCCACCTACGCGCCTGAACGACCCGTGGCTTCCAGGCGCCAGTCTGGAAGCTACGGCTGCGTCCGGGGATCGGTAACGACGTGTCGCTTCGGTACCACCACCGGGCGCGTTGGTTCTATCCACCGGCAACCGCACCTTTCTACCGTGAAGTGTCGACGCTGCCCACCACCGTGGCCACTGATCGCCCATTGCAACCGGAGGTACCCCTCATGACCACCGACACCACCACTTCCACGGCCCCCACCCACGCCCCCACGGTCCCCATCCGCGCCACCGTCTTCGTCAGCCGCTGGCCCAACGTCCCCGCCGCGGAATTCCCCGGCATCCCGGACGGCACCTTCTCCCCCACCACCGCCATCCTGATCAGCGGCGCAACCGAAATCGTCCTCATCGACGCCCTCTACCTCAAAGACGACGTCCAGGACCTCGGCGACCTGATCGAGCGGACCGGCAAGAAACTCACCACCATCTACATCACCCACGACCACCAAGACCACTACCTCGGCATCGGACCCCTCAAGGAACGATTCCCCGACGTCAAATGCGTGGCATTGCCCCACGTGATCGAGTCCATGAAAGAAACCATGGACATTCAGACCATGCAGTGGAATTTACTGTTCGGCGACGCCTGCATCCCAGCCGGACCGCTTCCGGAACCCCTCGAAGGTCACACCCTGTATGTCGACGGCTCCCCACTGAACATCATCGAGGTGAAGCAGGCCGACGTCCACCCCACGACCATCGTGCACATCCCCGAGATCGACACCGTCATCGCCGGTGACTCCATCTACAACGAGATCTACCCGATGCTCGGCCTGTCCACCCCCGCCGAATGGCAGGACTGGCTCGACACCGTCGATGTCGTGGAAAAGCTTCAGCCGAAGATGATCGTCTGCGGACACCGCAGGCCCGACGGCGACGACTACGCCGTCGAGACCATGATCGCCCAAACCCGTTCCTACATCCAAGACTTCATCACCGCCTTCCCCACCGCGAAAGACGCCGACGACCTCGTCGCCACCATGTCCGCGAAATACCCCAACCACGCCAACCTCTGGACCCTGCAATTCTCCGCCATCAACGCGATCGCCGCCCGCGACGGCGCGTAATAACACAAACACCACACCCCGACCCGGGGTCAGAGTGCCCTTCTTCAGGATCCACACGACCCAGGAGGACCAATGTCACCCGCCATCACCCCCAACCATTCCGTCACGCTCAACGACAGCGACAACCTGGCCGCGCCTGTGCCGGTGGTGTCATGATGGCGGCCCTCTCGCACAGGCTCGGCGCCCTCGTGCACCATGGCGCGGAGCCCGAAGTGGGGGTCGACACCTCCGTGCTTCGATCGGTGTCGTCCGGACCTGAAGTTTCCCGCAGTACCCGGATCGGGCGTGCTGTAGCGGTATTGGTATTGATCCCACTCGGCGTTTTCTATCTCGGTCCGAGAATCTACGATCTCACCGCAACGCCTGGGCGCCTGCAACAATCTGTCGAAGCGGCAGACCGCTACAACCCGTCCCTGACTCGGCTCGTCGAGCACGAGCGCGTGACAGTGAGTGCCTTCGCGGCACTGGACAGGGTGCGTGAGTGCCTGACCGATGTTCTCGGCATGGGCGAAGCGGTGTCGGTTGAGCTCAGCACCCTCGTCGGAACAATTTCGGTAGATCTACAGGAAATTCTCGACCATACCGGCGTCGACGTCGCCGATCTGGTCGGTTCACTCGAATCCCTCAGCACTCGCGTCGGCGCATTGCAGGCACCGGCGAACGGTGCAGCCACGGCCTTGTCGGATAATCGCGCGACGATGTCGGCCATCCTGGACGACGTGCGTGTGACGGCCGACCAGGTGCACGACACCCGTCTTTCCGTGGAGTCCGCAGCCGCCGATCTGTCCGGAAGGTAAGTAACTGATGGTGTTCTTCGGACGACCTGGTGGACCGGCCAGAACGGTTCTCGCACTGGTAGCAGTCGCCGTACTCGGCCTGTTTTCCATCGTGATCTTCAACCTGAACAGGAGCCTGGAGAGCCAGCAACGAGTCAACGCGACCAGTGTCGGCATTTCCGAGAGCTTCCTCGATGTCAACGATCAGCTCACCACGGAGCTCGGAGAACTGACTCAGCTGACCGGGACTGCGGAGTCGGCGCTCGAATCCATCAGGGCGTTAGGGCCACTCCTGGCGGAACTGCATCACGCCATCACGCCGGTTGCCGGCTCTCTGTCGAGCACCGCTCGAGGCGCCCAGATTACCAATGAGCAACTTGCCGTGATCGCGCACATTCTCGGTGAGGTCCACAACGTCATCCTTCCCCTGGTGGACTCCGCTCAGGCGTTCGGTCAGCAGGGCAAAGATTTGTTGGCGGTGATCGAGGGATTGATCGCCGACTTACAGAGTGCGGTTCAATCCGCGGCGACGATCAATCAGATGCTTCCATTGCCGGGCTGAATACCGACCGGCCCGCCACCCCTGCCTCTCGACCGACTGGACGTGACATGCGACGTAAAGACCGAAGCCCGAATGGTCCTCCCAACCTGACCGCACCTCGAAGTGCCGTGTTGCCCTCGGCTGGTCCGCAATCAGAGGGGTTCGCGGTCACTCGCCCTGTCACCAGGTACTCGATTGCCACCGAATGGCTGGGCCGACTAGCGGCGGTCATGTCTGCCGTGCTGCTCGTGCTCGTGCTGAACGCAATTTCCGAGGGGCTGGCGGTTCGGCAAAGCACCCGCGCCATCGTGGACAACTTCGGGCAAGCCAATCAGTACTTCGACGAGCGGGCCGATCTGGCCGCTCCGGCCCGTGTGCGGAGCGAGCTTGCAGACCTCAGAACAGTTCTTGCCGAACTCAATTCGGCGACGGCCGTGGACGTTGATCTGCTGGCCGCAATGCTGCCCGACATGCATACGTTGGTTGCTGCCGGTCACAACGACGTCACTATCGCCCACCAGCTCCATGGCATTTCCTCGTCGCTTCAAGGCGCGGCCGGATCGCTACACGCCATCTCCGCCGACGCGGACGTGGCGGTGGTCAAGGTGAACGATCGGCTTCTGGCTGCACTGCAACTGGCCGATCAGCTCAACGCCGAACTCGAGCGTACGACGGTCAAACTCGCGCCGCTTCCGGCGCAGGGAAATCTGATTCCCGCCCCGACGGGAGGAAAGTAATGGTGGGCAGTCGAACTTTCGCCGCGGTTGTGCTGGTACTCGGTGTGGCGCCCGCCATCGGCTTGTGCGCAATCAACGGCTTCTTTCCCACGTTCCGTGATATCAGCGACCCTCTCGGTCGGCCGTCGGCCTTGAGCGTGCAGATTATCGATTCGGCCCAACGACTCGACGAACTGACCGTCGAACTGGAACCGAAGCACGCGCGGCTGGCAGCGGACATCCAGGTTCTCGGACCCATGTCTAACGACCTGGCCGTGTTGGTCGGCCGGAGTGTCGAACTGTCGCCGTTGTCAGCGACTTTGAGGGGCAATGCATCGAAGGTCGCGGACATCTCGGCGCCATTGCCGAACGTGGTGACGAACGTTACCGCGCGTTCCGACGAGGCCGGCGCCACCGTCGACGGACTGTCGACGGCGGTCGGTTCCGTCGCGACCGAGCTGCAGGGAATCCACGACGGTTTGACCACAATGCAACTCACTCTTCTCGCACTCGGCCCGAAGATGTCGGGGATCGCCTCGACGCTGGCGACGATCCAGGAAGAAGCTGCGCATGTTCGGGAGTTCGGTCCGCTCCTCGCAGTGGTAGGCCCTCCGTTCAACAGTCTCGGTATCCCGTCCTTGGGTTTCGAGGCACCACCGTTACCGCCGCTGCCTCTTCCCTGAGCATCCGGATACCCTTTTTTCGTTCGACGGAGTGAACATGCAGATGCACATGCAGAAAAGATTTCGGTTGTCCTGGGCGATCACCTTGGCATTCACCATTGCGGTGTTGAGCGGCTTGTTGATCCTCACGAGAGACCTGGGCATCACGAACGACACGTTCAAAAACGGTGTCGTGCAGGCGCAGGAGCTCGACGCGACGACCGATGCCGCGCTCGACGGGGCGCATCAATTGCCACCCGCAGCCGAGGCGGCGCGGCAAGGGCTGCCGGAGGTGGTCGGCGTCATCGATTCCCTCACCCGGGCGAATCAGGTGCTGGGCACTCTCGGTGACCAACTCGGCACCCTCGGTACCACGCTGACCGAGGCTGATGCCCCTTTGGCGGGCACAATTTCTGCCGGTCGGGGGGCAGGCGGAGAGGCCGGTGCGGCCGTTGTGCCGCTCGGCGGGATAGCGGCATCCCTGGATGATGCGAACGTCAATGCGCAGGCTCTCGGCCAGAAACTGGATGAGACGCTCACGCTGTCGCAGACGATCGACCAGAAATTACGCGTCGCGTTGCTACTGCCGAAAGTCGGCAACTGACAGAAATGAGATCACCGTGGGGTCACCCTGTGGGCTGCGGTGACCTCGACGACGACCTGGCATCGTGGATGCCCGTTCGTTGCCCCCGATGCTCGATCACAATCCATTTGCCTGCCAAGCGGCGATATCCTGAAGTCACGTTCTCCTCGAGATGAGGCAAGTTGCCTCATCGAGGATGGGATCGTCCAGGTCCTGTTCTCGCTCTGCGGGGAGACGGTGAGGACACTCCGATGGCCGCAGGTGATCCGCTCGAGACCCAGCGCGGCGTGGCCCACACGGTCACGGCGGAGTTGAGCGCTGAGGGATTCGAGGACGCCCACGAAATCGGCCGGGGCGGATTTGGTGTCGTCTACCGCTGCGTGCAACCGGCGCTGGACCGCACTGTGGCGGTGAAGGTCCTTGCTGCGGACCTCGACGAGGAGAACAGGGTTCGGTTCTTCCGCGAACAGCGGGCGATGGGCCGCCTCACCGGACATCCTCACATTGTGAGCGCACTCCACGTCGGTGCCACCGACAGCGGTCGCCCCTACATCGTGATGCCCTACCACTCGCAGGATTCGCTCGACGTCCGGATACGCCGCGACGGCCCACTGCCGTTGGAGGAAGCACTCACGCTCGGGGTGAAGATGGCCGGTGCGCTCGAGACTGCACACCGCCTCGGGGTCCTGCACAGGGACCTCAAACCCGGGAACATCCTGCTCACCGACTACGGGGAGCCGGCGCTCACCGATTTCGGCATCGCCCATATCGCCGGCGGATTCGAGACCGCCACCGGCACCGTGACCGGGTCACCGGCCTTCACCGCGCCCGAGGTGCTGAGCGGCGAACCGCCGACTGAAGCCTCCGATATCTACGGTCTCGGTGCGACGGTGTTCTGCGCCGTCACCGGTCACGCCGCGTTCGAGCGCCACAGCGGTGAGCATGTGGTCGCTCACTTCCTCCGAATCACGACCCAACCGGTTCCGGACCTGCGCGAGCACGGCGTTCCCGAAGACGTATCGGAGATAGTCGACCGCGCCATGGCCGCCGATCCGCGGCAGCGTCCTGCCACCGCCGCCGACTTCGGCGACGAACTGCGGCGGGTCCAGCTCCACCATGGCTTCCCCGTCGACGAGATGGCCCTGTCCGGCGAACCGGACGCCCGCCGACGCGATCCGGATCCGGCGCGCGCCCGCCCGAGGTCCACGGCGACTCCACCACCTACTCCATCGATGGCACCCGCCGTGAGGACTCCGGTGAGTAATCTGCCGCTCGAGCTCACCAGCTTCGTGGGCCGCCGCCATGAGTCGACCGAGGCGAAACAGCTGCTGTCGTCCGCTCGTCTGGTGACGTTGACCGGGATCGGTGGTGTCGGGAAAACGCGTCTGGCGCTTCGGCTGGCTGCCGATGTCCGGCGGAGGTTCGGTGACGGAGTCTGGTTGGTCGAACTGGGCGAGTTGCGGGATGGGTCACTCCTGACGGACACGGTTGCCGCGGCCCTGGGGCTGCGGGATCAGCCCGCGCGACAGCTCGACGACGTCGTGGCGGAGTTCCTCGCCTCCAGGCACCTTTTGCTTGTACTGGACAACTGCGAACAGGTGGTGGAGGCCGTCGCGGCATCCGCCGAGATGCTGTTGCGCACCTGTCCGCAGCTGCGGATCTTGGCCACGAGCCGCGAACCCTTGGGTATCGGCGGGGAGGCGGTGCTGCGAGTTCCCCCGCTGAGGGTCCCGGCCCCAGACCACGAGCCCTCGCTGCGGGCGCTGACCGGGTACGACGCGGTGGCGTTATTCGTACAGCGCGCCGCGGCCGCCGTGCCCGGATTCGAACTCACCGACGACAACCGGATGGCGGTGGTCCGAATCTGCCACCAACTCGACGGCCTACCGTTGCCGATCGAGCTGGCGGCGGCACGGTTGCGCGCGATGTCGCCCGAGCAAATCCTGCAGCGGCTGACCGACCGGTACACGCTGCTGACTCTCGGCAATCGCGGTGCACCGACACGCCAGCAGACCCTGCGGCTGTCCATCGACTGGAGTCATGAGCTCTGTACGCCTCGGGAACAGCAGCTGTGGGCCGAGCTGTCGGTCTTCGCGGGAAGTTTCGAACTGGATGCTGCCGAGGCGATCTGCGGGGAGGACCTGACCCCCGAGGAGTTGCTCGACACAGTGACGGCATTGGTCGACAAGTCGATCCTGATCCGGGAAGACGCCGGCTCGGCGGTGCGGTTCCGGATGCTCGAGACCCTGCGCGACTACGGCAAGGAAAAGGCCGAGCAGACCGGTATCCATTCGATATTGCGACGACGGCACCGCGTTTGGTATCAGCGTTTGGTGTTGCAGGTGGAGGCCGAGTGGATCAGTCCGCAGCAGCTGGAGTGGATAGCGCGGCTCGAGAGGGAACAGTCGAATTTGCGTGAGGCGATGGAATTCTGCCTGGCGGAGGAACCCGGTACCGGCGCTGAGGACGGTCTCCGGATAGCGGCGGCCCTGTTCCCGTTCTGGCTCTCCCGCGGACTGTTCCGGGAGGGACGGCACTGGCTCGACCGCGCCCTGGCGCATTACTCCGAGCAACCGACCGCTTCACGAGTAGGGGCGCTGTACGCCGCCAGCGTGTTCGCGGGCGTTCAGGGTGACCTTCCGGCCTCGAGGGCCCTGGTGGACGAAGCGCAGGCTCTGATCCCCCAGGTAACCGACCCGCTGTTGCGCGCTCGCATCACCCATGCAGACGGTCTTCTTGGACTCGTCAGCGGCGACCTTCCCCACGCCTGCACGCGTATGGAGGAAGCGCTGGAGGTGTTCGGCGCCCGCGGCGACCTGTCGTCGCGAGTATGGGGCCTGATGATGCTCGGGCTGGTGTACGAATTGCAGGGAGATGTGCCCCGGGCGGTCGGCTGCCATCAACAGGTTCTCGGCATCACAGAATCACACGGTGAATCGGTGTACCGGTCGTACTCCCTGTGGGCGCTGGGAGTGGCGGCCTTGCAGCAGGGCGATCGCGGTCAGGCGGCGGAACTGCTAGAACAGTGCTTGCGGCTGAGCCGGTTGGTGGACGATCCATTCACTGCCTCGATGACCCTGGAGGCTCTGGCGTGGATCGCCGGCACCGAGGACCACGCACGACGCGCCGCCATCCTGATGGGGGCAGCAGAGGCGCTGGGCCGTGCTCTGGGAAGCACCTCGGTGCTGTTCCCCACCTTGCTCGTACGCCACGAGGATTGCGAACGGCTCACTCGCACCTCACTGGGTGAGCGCGCATTCGAGGCGGCCAGAAGGGAGGGTGCGGTCATGGGATTCGAGGGAGCGGTCGCCTACGCCCTCGGCGAGCGCACCGAGGCCACGACACAGCCCGCCGGTAGCAGTGCGACGGGCCTGACCAAGCGGGAGCGAGAGGTCGCGGAGCTGGTAGCGCAGGGCCTCACCAACAAGGCCATCGCCGCCAAGCTGGTGATATCGCCGCGCACCGCGCAGGGCCATGTGGAACACATTCTGACCAAGCTCGGGTTCACCTCACGAACACAGATCGCGGGTTGGGTCCTGGAGCACGCGCAGGACAAGCGCGGCTGACCGGTACGGCGACGCCGTCTGGCCAGCACGCCGCGCGCAGCTTCTTGTAACCTCGTTCCCAGGCCCCTCATACGGGGCGATGCGAACTGGGGAAGGTGGACGCGGATGCCGAGCCCCGACAAGGAGGCCACTGTTCGGTTGACGTCCGAACAGATCATCGAGCGGCTGGTCGACGCGGCGACGACTCTGCTCGCAGAGGCGGGCCCATCCGAGATCAAAGCGCGGTCGGTCGCTGAAGCGGCGCAGGTGTCGACGATGTCCGTCTATTACCATCTCGGGGGCCTGCCTGAGCTGCTTCAGGCCGTAGTCGACAGAGGCTTCCGCGATCTCGCCCTTGCCTTCGAGTCGGTACCCGACAGCGACGATCCCGCCGCGGATCTCTTCGGTATTGCGTTGGCCTGCCGACAGCTGGCCCAGGCCAATCCGCATCTCTATGACCTGATGTTCGGCCTCGCGACGCGCCGTGGATACCGTCAGCTCAGACCAGCCCGCTCGGGTGCCGCTGCCCAGTCCGAGGCGTTTGGGACGGCGTATTCGCTTCTGGTCGGCCGATGTGCCCGATTCGTAGGAAGCGGTCGCATCCGCGGCGGCGAGAATCCGGAAGTGATCGCCACGCAGCTTTGGAGCTGCGTGCACGGATTCGTCACCCTGGAGTTGGGCGGTCACTTCGCCCAGTTCCCCGATCCGGTCGACCAGGTCCTGCAACCGACCATGGTGAACTTGCTGGTGGGACTGGGCGATACCGCGGAGTCGGCACAGTCATCGCTGGTGAATGCACTCCGCGCGCATTCGCGCGAGTCGGACCGCAGCGCCGCGGATCCACAGGCGAGAGGGTAATTAACCGCAGAACCGTGATCAAGTGCGTGAGCGTACAGTGCTTGCCGCTCCGGTCCGATTCAGCTGGCCAAGTCATCAATTGTCGACGCAGAGTACGGGTTCAGGGTGTCCGTTTCCGCCTGCATCTCGACACTGGCAATGCCGTAGCACTCCCGATAGTCGCTGGGCGACATCGACAGGAACTTTCGGAACTCGCGACCGAAATGGCTTGCGTCGTAAAACCCCCAGCGGTGGGCAATGGACCCGATCGGAATGTCAGTGGCGACCACGTCGCGGCGTGCGCTGGCGAGTCTCTGCATGCGTACAACCGACCCGACGGTGTCGCCCGTGAGGGAGAAGGCGCGATGCACCGTGCGGCTCGAGACGTTGAACGCTCTGGCCATGTCAGCGACGCGGATCGGGCCGGTCCGAAGGTGCTGCTTGATCCACTGATCGAGCTGTGATCGGAGGGCCGGCAGGAGCGTAGGACCGTCGCAGGCCGCACGGGTGCTGCTCCGGATCACCCCGGCCACCAGCGTGAGCAGCGCCTCTCGGGCCGCCTCTGCGTCTGCGGCGTCCATGGACGACACGTGCGAACCCATGCTTTCTACGAAACTGATCAGGACCCGCGCCAGCGGGCGGGATTGATCGAGCATCACACAATCGGGGATCGAACCGCCGGTGTCGTATGACGCCAGTGCGGACAGGGGGATGATCACACTGCGTTTCCGGAGGCCGGGCGATACGGTGGAGTTGTACGCCACTCGACCCGTCGAGATGAGGCCGGTTCCAGGTTCGATGCGAGCGGAACCCGATTGCAGTTCGAAGTGTTGAGTACCGGAGGATGCTGTGAGCAGCATCAGCACCTCGGTGTCCGACGTTTCGATCAATCGCTTCGTGCGACTCACTTTCAGTGCGGGGCAATCCCACTCAGTGACTTTGATGTCGCTGAGATCGAGGGATCGCAGTAATCCGTGGCCTTCACCCTCTGCGTCGGCCGAAATATCGATTCCCATCGGCACGAGCCGCCCCGCCATCGCGTTCTCCCAAGCCGACCGGCGATCCCGACGCTCGACCTGGCGGAGGTCGAGCATGGGGACCGAGCCGTCTTTCATGACGCTGTGCTTCAGCGGCCTCGAACGAGGAGGTCGGTCCGTCCAGCGTTCTTCGGCAGCATGACGCACTTCCGAAACAGCTGTATGACCGCCGGAAAGGCTCTGGGCAAGCTCGGCATACCCCGGACGATCATTGCGCCTGCGGTCACACGACCGAGAAGTTCCGGCGCTGCGTGGAGTAGACATGTGATCGATTCCAATCCTGATGGCCGTGGCGCGACCGGACGGCAACGAGGTTGCTCGCAGTCCATAATGAAAGTTGTAACGAAGTTAGAACCACGCTACGCGGTCGACTTTCGTGTGGCAAGGGTCACATCGAGGTGCGTGTTAACTGAGTCTTCCGGCACGGGTTCGAGTTGCGATCAGATTGCGCTGACGGTCGCGGTCTCGCAAATTCCAATCGCCGTGACGTCGTGTCGAAAAGAATTCCGGGGAAGCGCGGCGAGCATGTTGTGGATCGCGAGCACGGCGGCTGAAGGATGTGGGGCGTTCACGCTCGATGAGGTCGATAAGACCATCGGCCGAACCGGTCGACGAGGTCGGACCCGACGAAGATGCGATAGTCGCCGTACCGCGAACTTTCAAAAGGTGAACTGCGCACGCTGCGGCGGCATGCTCGGGCCGGACATCGTGTACTTCGGAGAGAACGCGCTCGAGGATTGCGCCGCCGCATCGTTCGAACTGGTCGACGCCACGGACACGCTCTTGATGGCGGGTTCTTCGCTGATGTTGAGGCCGGCCCGCGTTTCGCGCCGGTTCAGCCGAAGTGGCAGACGTAGTGCAGCGTTGTCAGGACCTCGATCTCAAATGAGCTGTTGCCGGGGACGTTGAACGATTCGCCGCCGCGGTAGGTGAGGGTCTCGGTCTGACCCGCGAGCGTGACCTTGCATTCGCCGTCGATCAGTTCCATGATTTCCGGCGCGGCAGTGTTGAACGTCAGGGTCGAGGGCTGGATGACACCGACCGACTTGGAGGTGCCGTCGGCGAGCTCAATGTTGTAGCTCACGCATTTGCCGTCGAAGTACACATTGGCCTTCTTGGCCACGCTGACGTTCTCGAACCGCGCCATGATCTCTTTCCCGAGGTGATGAAGGTGGAGCCGTCAGCGTACGTGACCCTCGACGCTCGACCTGACGGAGGTCGAGCGTCGCGACCAGTCGTCTTTCACGATGTTGCGTTCCATCGTTCAGGCGGCGTCACTTGACGAGCAGGTCCGTCCGTCCATCTTTCTTCAGCAGCTCGATGTAAGTCGGGAAAAGCTTCGTTTGCGCGTTAATGGCTTTGGCCACGATTTTCATGTTCCCTTCCATGCCGATGTCGCCCCTCATCACAGCCATGGTCAGATTGAGGTCGCCCTGCCAGAAGCGGTTCGCATATTCGCCAGTCATCCGGAAGGTGCAATCTGCCTTGCCGTCCGCTGCGCCGGGAACGGCGGTCAGGTTCGGCATGTCGATGATCATGGAGCCGTCGGGTTCGGTGGTGAGGATCTCGAAGACACCCGGGATGTTCGAGAGCTTCTCGAACAGGTCCGGGTCACTCTTCGCGTTTTCGAAAGCCATGCCGATATACTTGTACAGTTCCTCGGCGGTCGGTGTTGCGGACATCTGTTGGTTGTTCCTCTCGTGACGGCCGTGACACGACCGGGGCGGCAGCAAAGTTGCCCCTCCATTGGAGCGGGCACTGCGACAAACCAGATATGTGGCCTGGGTCGCAACTTAGATTAGGAGTGGGCCGTGGCGCTCACTAGGACCACGACGACCGGTGGCGGTATTGTCACGCCACTCGGAGCTCTCGGGCAGGAACGCGCTTACGCGGTCGACATCAACGCAATGAACCGAAGAACCGTAATCGGGTGTGCGATCAGCCCCTTGACGATGAGCTCCCTGCGGAGGATTGCGCGGATCACAGCCATACCCTGCCTGCTGAAGAAGCCTGTCGGAATCAGCCCGCCCGCCCGCATCCTCAGCTGTGACACGGCCATCAGCTGATCGCCCGTCGTGTCGATCACGGTGACACTGGGTAGCCCGGCTATATCGTTCAGAACCAAGGCCTTGTCGGATCCGAAGAGAATTGTGCATTCTGTCCCGGATCCGCCTTCGCGCACTGCAATCGGCCGTGTCATTCGAGCGGCTATCTTGCGTCGTCCCGGGAAATTGTCAAAATTCTCTTGAAGTAGAAGTGCGGTCAACGATGCCATGCCGTTGGGATCACCATCAGCGTAAAATGTGCACTTGTACAGGTATTCCGTTGTTTGTGTCATGCGGGGAGCCTTTGCAGAGTTGATTAGCTGGCCAAGTCGTCCATGGTCGATGCAAATCGCGGGTTCGGCGTTTCGATATCGGAACGCTTGCCGACATGGGAAGTTCCGAAACTATCCCGATAGTCGCTCGGCGACATGGACAGAGAAGCTTTGAACTCGCGACCGAAATGGCTGGCGTCGTAATATCCCCAACGGTGGGCGATAGACCCGATCGGGAGACTGGTGGCGACGACATCGCGGCGGGCACCGGCGAGTCTCTGCATACGAACGACCGATCCGACTGTGTCTCCCGTCAGGGAGAAGGCTCGATGCACCGTACGGCTCGAGACATTGAATGCCTTGGCCATGTCGACCACGCGGATCGGGCCACCGCGTAGGTGTTCCTTGATCCACCCCTCGAGCTGTGACCGCAGGGCCGGAAGCAGGGCCGGTCCGTCGAACGCCGCGCAGGTGTTGCTGCGGATCACCCCGGCCACGAGCGTGAGCAGCGCGTCGCGCGCGGCGTCGACCTCGGCGGGGTCCATGGACGTGATGTGGGTGCCCATGCTGTCCACGAAGCTGATCAGCAGGCGCGTCAGCGGACGAGATTGGTCGAGTATCAGGCAGTCGGGAATCGCACCGCCGGTGTCATAAGGGGCGAGGGCCGCGAACGGGATGACCACGCTTCGCTTCCGGAGCCCGCTCGACACAGTGGAGGAGTACGCCACTCGAGTCGTCGAAATGAGGGCGGTCCCGGCTTCCATGCGCGCGGTTCCCGAATCCAATTCGAAGACTTGACTGCCCGCCGACGCGGTGAGGAGCATCAGCGCCTCAGTTTCCGTCGTCTCGACCAGTCGCTTCGTGCGGACGAGTTTCAGCTCGGGGCACTCCCATTGGGTCACCTTGATATCGCTGACGTCGAGGGATCGGAACATCCCGTGGTCGTCCTCGTCCGAGTCGGCCGAGAGGTGGACGCCCATCGGCACCAGCCGGCTCGCCATCGCCCGCTCCCACGCTGCCCGGCGGTCCCGGCGCTCGACCTGGCGAAGGTCGAGCGTCGAGACCGAATTGTCCGTCACGAGGCGGTGTTCCATCGTTCGAACAGCGCGATCACACGAGTAGGTCTGCCCGGCCGGCGTCCGTCAGCAGCTTGATGTACGTCGGGAAAAGTTCCTTGGCTGCCGGAATGGCTCTGGCCAAGGTGGCCATCTTCCCTTCGATGCCGATCGCACCCGACGTCACCGACAAGAGGAGATTCAGGTCGCCCTGCCAGAAGCGGTTCGCGTATTCACCCGTCATGCGGAGGGTGCAGTCCGACTCTGCGTCAGCGCTGCCCTGGACGGCGGTCATGCCCGGGATGTCAATGATCACGACGCCGTTGGGCTCGGTGGTGACTACCTTGAGTACCCCCTCGGTGCCCGATAGCTTCTCGACGAGCTTCGGGTCGCTTTTGGCTTGTTCAAACGTCAGTCCGATGAACTTGTACAGGTCCTCGGCACTGGGAGATGGGGACATTCTTGTGATTCCTCTCGTGACGGCCGTGACACGACCGGGCGGCAACGACGTTGCCTGTGAACTCATAGTGAAAGGTTCGGATGTGTTGACGCTGTTGGGTAGTCGAATTGTCCGGCGGCATCTGCGCAGACGGCCACCCTCGACGCGGCTCTAGCCGCTAGACCAATTCCCACTCGACGGCGGCGTTCAGGCGCGCCCATTCCCGCTCCGCATCCGAATCTCCGGGCGGAGGCTTGATCCCATTGGTCCGCCACAGTTGGATCGGGGTTTCATCGATATGGATCTCCCAGCGGAAACCGCGGTCCTTGACGTGGGGTGCGATTGCGTCCTCGAAAGCGGCCATGGTCATATCCCGGAAGTCGTCCGACTCCGGCATACGGCGGGCAATGTGATCGATCGTGATGCGGACGAAATCGTTCGCCGGTTCCCCGCCGATCCAGATGGAGTCGGCCGGCTGGTCGTGAAACACGACCACGACGTAGAACCGCGGCAGCCCCGCGAAGTCCACGTAGGTGTCGGTGATCGCGTCCGTGAACGCCTTCTTCTGTTCCTTGCTGTACGCACCTTCGGGCACGTAAATCTTCCACATCGGCATGTCGTTCTCCCTGTCCTTCAAAGCTGGCAACCTGGCCATCGGTGTGGTCTAAGCCACAACCAAAGATTACGAACGCCACGTCCCCGTCAATAGGACCAGGGCGACGGGCAACGGTATTTCTACGCCCGAGAACCGCGCCGACGAGGTATGCCGATAACGCGCACAACGGCCGGTCCAGGCGAACTTGCCCGGATCCGGCCGTTGAAGAACTGTTAATTATTTCGATGTAAGTACGTCGGCAATGTGGCCGGCGTCTCGTTGATTCATGCTGCGCGAGAGGATGATACCGCCAACTCGATCACGCAAACCTTGTCGTGTCGAGAAGGCTTGCGGTGCAGGCGTGGATCGAGAGTCACCTCGACGCGGAAGTCAGTAGAGAGACTCGAGGAGCGCGGCGTCGTAGGGATCGGCATCGTTCAGGCGACCCGCGAGCGCTTTGCGAGCCCACTCGGGGTCGGCGATCAGCGCACGGCCGACTGCAACGAGGTCGAATTCATCGCGTTCAGCACGGTCGAGTAGTTCAGCGATGTCCGCGACCGCAGACTGTGTTGGCCTGCCATCAGGCCCGGCGAATTCCTTGTCCAGACCGACGGAGCCGACCGTAACCGATGCTTTACCAGTGACTTTCTTGGCCCAGCCAGCGAGATTCAGGTCGCTACCTTCGAACTCCGGAAGCCAGTAGCGGCGAGTAGAAGCGTGGAAAACATCGACACCGGCGTCGGCCAGCGGCGCCAAGATTGCCTCCAGTTCCGTGGGCGTATGGGCGATACGCGCGTCGAACTGTCCCGACTTCCACTGCGACAGCCGGAAGAAGATAGGGAAACCGGGTGTGACTGCCGCCCGGACGGCCTCGACGACCTCGGCGGCGAAGCGAACCCTGGATGCGAGGTCACCGCCATAGGCATCGGTACGCCGATTGGTCCGTTCCCAGAGGAATTGGTCGACGAGGTAGCCGTGGGCACCGTGCAGTTCCAGACCGTCGAATCCTAGGTCCTGGGCGGCCGCAGCCGCGGTGGCGAAGCTTCCGATGACGTCATCGATATCAGCGGCACTGAGTGCAATTCCGTGGGGCACACCATCGAGGGCCAAACCGGAAGGACCCACGGGCGGCGCTGTGCTGATGGGTCCAGCTCCTTCGGTGCGAGTAGAGCCCACGTGCCAAAGTTGGGGAATTATCTTTCCTCCGGCCTGGTGCACAGCCGACACCACATTCCGCCAACCGGCGAGGGCTTCGCCGCCCCAGAAGCGTGGGACCCGCTCGCTGGTGCCTGATGAGGCGTGCTGCACCAACGTCCCCTCGGTGATGATCAGGCCGACGTCCGCGGCAGCGCGACGCGCGTAATACTGGGCCACGTCATCGCCGGGGACTCCGCCCGGCGAAAAGTACCGCGTCAGCGGCGCCATGACGATGCGGTTGGGTACTACCAGGTCACCAACACTGAAGGGGCGCCCGAGAACCTGCGCTGTCCGCACGACACCACCTGGGGTTGTGGTCACGTCTTTCCTCCTGAGAATCCGAAGATGCCGGCTAGGCATGCAAGAAATGACCGTATCAGTTTTGGTCATTTCACACCATGCACCATTTCATCGCCCACCTCACGAGCGACTATGCACACTCGCTGTCTCGGCGCACTACGATTCGGAGGTTCGGGCCCGCTGACGGGCCCTGTGCGCACGCAGGTTTTCCGGGTTTCCGCACAGCTTGGCGGAATGCCACACCGCACTGTTATTGCGCGAGGAATCGTAGAAAGTCGCCCCGCAGCGCGCATTTCGGCAGATCTTGAGTCGGCGCCACGCGCCCGCCTGTTGGGCCTGGAAGACCTCGAGCAAGACCACAGCGGCGAAGTACCGCCACCCTTGGCCACGGGGCTCGAGAACCGCGTGTCCACCGCGATCGAGCCGTATGGCCGCCGCCGCGACATGAACTGCCGGTGCATCGTAGCCACCGCCGCCAACGCGCGGCTCGAGTAGCTGCAGCAATTCGGAGCGCAGCCCGACGAGTTCCTCCAGGTCATGGGCAGCGAGACGGACCGGCGCAGGCGACTGCCCCGATCGCGCCGCCCAGGTCGCCAGCGCTCGATCGAGCCAGGCCTGTGCGTCAGAAAGGCTGCCGAGTAGGTCGATCTCTCGCGGGCGTCCGGTCGAGATCGTGTTGACGAAGTCGTGCACCAGCGCAAACCCGGCCGGCGCCGGCGCAATCTCGTACCGCGCGCAGGCAGACCACGTCAGAGCTGAGCCTTCTCCGGGCTTGTGTTCCATTGACATGACTGTAATCGGTTAGGTCACTCGTTCGATACCCCATCGAGACGACGCTTTTTCACCCTGCGCTCTTGACGGTCTGGTCTAGACGCCCTAGTCTAAAGCGCATTCGGTCGGGCGGGGATTGCAGTGCATCGTCGCCCGCGCGGCGGCGCACTTCGAATGCCGAACGCGTGGCCATCGACACCGGCTCAGTGCACTCCATCGGCCGCGCGGCCGCATTTTCGGCGAATGTGTAGGTCCACCGCCAGCCGCACCATATTTGCGCACCAAACCTCGAAGGAACAAGATGTCCCTCATTACCGATACGGTGGAGCCTGGCATTCGCCTGTTGACAATCGACAGACCAGCCAAACGCAACGCCTTCGATATCGAAACCTATGTTGCACTGGCCGAGGGCATTGTGGAGGCCGACCGCGACCACGAAGTACGCGTCATCGTCATTACGGGTAGTGGTGGCGTTTTCACCGCCGGCAATGATCTTGTCGATTTTCGGGATCAGCCCGATTCGATGGCTGCATTCGATCTTCTGCGTACCTTGGTCGTGACAGAGAAACCGATTGTCGCGGCAGTCGAGGGATTTGCGGTCGGCATCGGGGCGAGCATGCTCCTGCACTGCGACTTAGCTTTCGCGGGCAGTTCGACCGTCTTCTCGCTGCCGTTTGTCACTCTAGGCCTGACCCCTGAAGGCGCCACAACGCTTGTGTTGCCCCGTATCGCCGGTGTCAAACTGGCCACCGAGTTGCTGATGCTCGGGAAGAAATTTACCTCGAAGCGGGCAGAAGAGACCGGTCTCATCAACCGCGCAGTCGCCGACGGGACCGCACTTGCTGTTGCCCTCGAGACCGCAACTTCTCTTCAGGAACTGCCCACCGAATCGGTGCGCATCACCAAACGCCTTCTCCATCGCGACCGACTCGAGGTCCTCCAGGTAATCGACGAGGAAGCAGAGTTTTTCCGAAAACGGTGCCATTCAACAGAAGCCAAGGCTGCAATTGCGCATTTTCTCAATTGATTCGTGGCCGGCTCCCCCGGCGGCGATAAATAGCCGACAAGAGCTCGCCCTTGGGTGGGCAGCATTTCAGTCCAACAGAAGGAGCGAAGAGAATGCCTGAATCGACGATCGAAGCCGGCGTGAAGTCCAGCACTGTCACCACCGAGGTACGCGGAAACGTGCTGCTGATCGGCCTGAATCGGCCCGACAAGAAGAACGCGTTGACTGGGGAGATGTTCTCGGCCCTGGCCGACGCATACAAGCGTTACGACAGCGATGACGATTTGCGCTGTGCCGTGCTGTACGGCGAGGGCGGGGTGTTCTGCGCCGGCGCGGATATGACGCAGCTGAAGGAACTCGTCGAAAGCGGCGCGCTGGTCTACAACGAAGGAGAGTACGACCCCTTCGGAATGGAGGGTTCTCGGTTGTCGAAGCCGTTGATCACTGCTGTTCATGGGATGTGCTTCGCTGGCGGACTCGAGCTCGCTCTCGCTGGTGAGTTCATCGTCGCCGCCGAGGGCACGCTGTTCGGCCAGCCAGAGGTTCTGCGCGGTGTCTTTGCGTTCGGCGGTGGTGCGGCGCGATGGGCCGAGCGTGTCGGCTATGCCAATGCGCAACGGTACCTGCTCACCGGCAATCACTTGAATGCGACGGAAGCGCACCGGATCGGCCTGGTGCAAGAGGTCGTTCCGGCGGCCGAACTCTTCGATCGCGCCCTCGGGTTGGCCAATGAGATCGCAGCAGCAGCGCCGATGGGAGTGCATCACTCGCTTGCCGTGTCCCGCATTGCAGCCGCTGAGGGAACTACGGCCGCATTCAAGGCAGTTCCTCAGCTGCGGTCCGAGGTCGTCGGAAGCAGCGATGCCGCCGAAGGCGTCGCGTCGTTCCTGGAGCGCCGGGCCGGCGTCTACACCGGCAACTGAGTCGGAACGCACCGGCCGACAACATCAACATCTAAGGACAGAAGAATCATGAGAGAAGCAGCAATCGTCTCGACGGCCCGCACACCCATCGGAAAGGCGTATCGCGGCGCGTTCAACAATACTCATAGTGCGACGTTGGGCGGCCACGCCGTCGAGCACGCGCTGAAGAAGGCCGGACTCGAGCCCTCTCGCGTCCAGGACGTCGTGATGGGAGCCGCCCTCACGACCGGAGTGCAGAGCGGTGATATCGCGCGTCAGGTCGCGATCCGCGCCGGAATTCCCGTCACTACACCGGCAATCACCGTCAGCAAGTTCTGCACGTCGGGGTTGGAAGCGATTGTCGCGGGTTCCTACCGGGTGCTCCAGGAGGGGCTCGATGTAGTCGCCGCCGGTGGCGTCGAATCGATCAGCCAGATTCAGGTCCCGGGCTACGAGTTCATGATCGAAGAGCCGTGGATCAGGCAGAACAGGCCTGACTACTACATGCACATGATCGAAACGGCCGAGGTGGTTTACGACCGATACGGCGTGAGCCGGGAGTCTCAGGACGAGTTTTCGTTCCAGAGCCAGCAACGCACAGCCGCCGCTCAGGCCGCAGGTCTGCTGGACGACGAGATCGTTCCGATGGAATCGGTCAAGCGAGTCGTCGACAAGGAAACTGGCGAGGAATCGTTCAGTACCGTCACCCTCGCACACGATGAAGGCAACCGGCCCAGCACCACATTGGAGGGCCTGCAGACCCTGAAGCCGGTGATGCGTGCCGATGGATGTGTCACGGCGGGTAACGCCAGCCAGCTCTCCGATGGTGCGTCGGCGGTCATCGTGATGAATCGCGACACCGCGGAGAAGGAAGGTATCGAGCCGCTCGGATACTTCCGTGGCTACACCAGTGTCGGCGTCGAACCCGACGAGATGGGCATCGCACCCGTGTACGCGGTACCGGCATTGCTGGATCGGTTCGGCCTGAGCGTCAACGATATCGGTCTGTGGGAGCTCAACGAGGCCTTCGCGGTTCAGGCGGTCTACTGCCGTGACAAGCTGGGCATCCCCGACGAACTCCTCAACGTGAACGGTGGCGCCATTTCGATCGGCCACCCCTACGGCATGAGCGGAGCCCGCATGGCGGGACACGCCCTGATCGAAGGCAAGCGGCGCGGCGCGAAGTACGTCGTCGTGACGATGTGCGCCGCGACCGGCCTGGGTGGTGCCGGTCTGTTCGAGGTTGCCCTGTAATCGGCACAGCTTGATTTCGAAGTCGGCTCACTGGCCGCACCGAGTCTTGCGGCGATCCGGCTGTCGACCCGCCGGATCGCCGCGAACCCAAGTCCCGTGCTCTCCTCAGTACGGGAAGGTCGGGAAGGTGATTTTCACACCGACCGCGGAGACCTGAACCATCCTTGTCTAGACTGGATGGTCTAGGTCTTTTCGATCGGGACAGGTGGGTGCCACTATGCGGGAGTCGACGACAAAGCACGACAGCCGGAAACCAGAAGGCGAGCGGCGCAACCGCAAAGACCTCCCACACAAAGAGCGACTGCTCCGACAGGGCATGAGCGAGTTCTATGCCCACGGTTTCAGCGGCACGACCGTCGATGCCCTACTCCATTCGACCGGCGTTCCGAAGGGATCGTTCTACCACCACTTCGGATCCAAAGAGGCGTTCGGCCAAGCTGTTCTGGAGCGATACTGTTCCTTCCAGATGGACTTGCTCGCCTCCTGGGCAGTGCGCCCCGGACTCGGCACGGTGGAGAAACTGACCGGCTATTTCGACGCAATGGCCGACGGTTTCATCGACTCCGGGTTTCAACGGGCGTGCTTGGTCGGCAAATTCTCCACCGAAGTAGCCGCCACTTCCGAGTCCTTTCGGCACCACCTCGACGAGGACCTTCGAATCTGGCACTCCAGCCTCTGCGACATCCTCACTCGAGGCCAAGCCGACGGAGATGTCCGGGCCGATCGGAGTCCCCAGGAACTGGCCGACGCACTCCTCGCCCTGATTCAGGGCGCGTTCGTGGTGGCGCTGTCGACCCGCAATGCCGAGTCACTCCGGTCCGTCTGCGCGACCATCCCGGTCATCCTCACTTAACCCATCGCGATCGGCGTGTGGACGCGGCCGGTGACATCTGGCGCCGGGTGCGTCACCCGGCACCGGAAGGGCCCGCACGCGCGACCGAGCCATTTCTCGACACATCACTGTGGTTGACACATTGCCGCATGTGTCTCAGTATCGATACATGACCGCTAATGTGTCGAACAGCGTGTCCTTCGTGCCGAGGTCGGGTGACTCGTGGCGCCACCCGTGGCAGATGTATGCGCAGTTACGGGATCACGATCCTGTGCACAACGTCGTTCCTGAGGACCACTCGGGGCACGACTACTGGGTGCTGTCCCGGTACGCGGATGTCTACGCTGCCGCGAGGGACGCGGGCACGTTCTCCTCCGCTTCCGGACTCACCACCACCTACGGCGAGCTGGAGAAAATCGGGCTGCAGGACAACCCTCCCTTGGTGATGCTCGACCCGCCCGATCACACCGCGTTCCGGCGGCTGGTGTCGAAAGGTTTCACACCACGCCAGGTCACCGCAGTGGAGCCCGCCGTCCGGGAATTCGTGGTGCAGCGGATCGAGCGGCTCCGCGAGATCGGCGAGGGCGACGTGGTGAAGGAGCTGTTCAAACCCTTGCCCAGCATGGTCGTCGCCCACTACCTCGGGGTTCCCGAAGAAGACCGGAACCGGTTCGACGGCTGGACCGAGGCGATCGTCGCGGCCAACGCCCAGGGCGACACCCTGAACGCGACCGATGCGATCACCGAGTTGATGACGTACTTCTCCACGCTGATCGAGCGTCGTCGCACCGAACCCGAAGACGATACGATCTCCCACCTCGTCGCCGGCGGGATGGGCGCCGACGGCGACGTGGAAGGTTTGCTCTCGATCCTCGGATTCGCCTTCACGATGGTGACGGGCGGCAACGACACCACCACGGGAATGCTGGGCGGGGCAGTGCAATTGCTGACGGAGCGCCGCGACCAACGGCAACTCCTCATCGACCGCCCCGAACTCATCGGCGATGCCGTCGAAGAACTTCTGCGTCTGACGTCGCCGGTGCAAGGCCTCGCCCGCACCACCACGAGGGACGTCGAGATCGAGGGCACCGTCATCCCGGAGGGGCGAAAGACGTTGCTGCTGTATGGTGCAGCGAACCGCGACCCGCGCCAGTTCGGGTCCGACGCCGAAGAGGTCGACGTGCAACGACGACCGAAGCAGATTTTGACGTTCAGTCACGGGGCCCACCACTGCCTCGGAGCGGCCGCTGCCCGAATGCAGGCACGCATCGCCCTGGAGGAGCTGCTCGCCCGCTGCCCCGACTTCACCGTCGACATCGATGCCGTCGTCTACGCGGAAGGCAACTACGTGCGCCGCCCGACGAGTATCCCGTTCACGGTGCGCGGATCGTGACCGGGGACTGGATGCGCGACGAGCGCCCCCGCGTCGCCGCCGAACGCATCCTCGATGTCGCGGCACAGTTGTACGTCGAGAACGGCATCAACGCCGTCGGGATGGCCGAGGTTGCCCGGGCCGCAGGGTGTTCGCGCGCCACCCTCTACCGTTACTTCGACAGCCGTCAGGCTTTGCAACTCGCCTTCGTCCATCGCGAGGCCCGCCGCATCGGTGCGCTGATCGCACAAGACGTCTCGGGCACCGCCGACCCGCAGAACGTGATCGTCGAGGCGATGCTCACGGCGATCCGGCTCGTCCGCCGCGACCCCACCTTGGCCGCCTGGTTCCAGTTGGGCGACTCGGGACTTGCCGCACAGATTGCGCACTCCTCGGAGGTCATCGAGTCGCTGGGCGCCGCCTTCCTCGGGCAGACGGGACTGGGTGGCGAGGAGACGTCACGCCGAGCACGGTGGCTCGTGCGCGTCATCGTCTCGCTGCTCACCGTTCCCGGAGTCGACGACGACGACGAGCGCGCCATGATCGAGCAGTTCGTCGCGCCCGTCATCGCCGGCCCGCACGAACGGGACGCTCGCTCGATCTGACGCAACGAACGTCCCGTTCGTGTGGTGGGATGGACGGACAGGGTAGGCGCGGCAGGGACAGGACATGACAGGTCCCGGGCGGACTGGAACGGAATCCGAGGGGATGTGCGCACCAACGCTTATGATGCGTCGGAACCGCTTCCCCCACCGAAGGAGCCGTGATGTGCTCACCACGGATCATGAACCACGTGTACGGAGCGATCGAGGGCCGCGGCCCGCAGATGACTCGTCGTGCCATGTTCGGGGCGTTGGGTGCAGCGGCGCTCGTAGCGCCCACGGCAGGTTCGGTGTCCGCTGCGCCCGTGCCTCAGGTGGCGCCGCCTGAGGGGCCGATCGTCGATCTCACGCACGTACTCCGGGCCGGCTTCCCGGTCTGGCCTGGCTCGCAGGGCTTCGAGATGCGAAATTTGGCGCAGATCGGCGGCGGCACGGGATCACTGGGGTCGCTCGCCCCCGGCGCGACAAGCGTGTTCTACAAGAACGAATTACGCCTCGACGAGCACACCGGCACCCACATCGACGCTCCGGCCCATGCGAGCGCGGACGGCATCACGGTCGAACAGATTCCGCCCCGCGACCTGGTGGCACCGATCGCTGTCATCGACATCGCTGCGCGTGCACACACCGACAACGACGCCCTGCTGACCCGGCAGGACATTGTGGACTGGGAGTCCGACCACGGCATGCTGCCCGAGCGCTGCCTCGTGGCGATGCACTCGGGGTGGGCGGATCGCGTGGGACAACCAGGAGCATTCGTCAATGTGGACGCCGCAGGCGTCCAGCGCACACCCGGATTCGACCCGGACGCCGTCGACTTCCTGCTCCGCGAGCGCGACATCGTCGGGCTCGGCTCCGACACCCTGAGCATCGACGCCGGGCGCAGCACCACGTTCGGCGCTCACCTCGGCGCGTTGGGCGCCGGCAAGTACGCGGTGGAAGTGCTCGCTAATCTGTCACAGATACCGCCGGCGGGTGCCACCGTCATGGTCGGCGCACCTACCCATGCCGGTGGGTCGGGTGGACCGTGCCGAGTCCTCGCCTGGATCTGAACCCCGCCGTCACCCTTGCGGTGTCACCCGGAGTACCTGGTCGGTGTCACCGTTGTCGGTGGTGACGAGCAGCGAGCCGTCCGGAGTGGGGGTGACGGAGCGGAGCCGACCGTACTGATCCTTCAGTCCGAACGTCTGAGCCGTCACCGACTGGCCGTCGGCGGCCAGGCGAAGGAAAATCAGCTGTTTCGTCTTGAGCCCGCCCATGACGAATGCGCCGTTCCACGGCCCCCAACCCGAACCGGAGACGAATGCGCCACTCCCCGTAGCCAGCGTCGTGCTGCCCGAACTCCACACCGCGGCAATCGCACCCGGTACCCGGACCGGGTCGGTCATCGGCACGGATTCGTCGTAGATGCCGGGGATACGATCCGGCTTGTATCCGTAATTGCCACCGGCGACGAGCAAGTTGACCTCGTCGTCCCGAGTTGTGCCCTGGTCGACGGCGTAGACGCGGCCCGTGCCGGGTTGCTGCGCGAGACCTTGGGCATTGCGATGGCCGAGTGTGTAGACGGGACTGTCGGCATTTGGATTTCCCGCGGCCGGTGTCCCGTCCGGGTTGATGTGAAGAGTTTTACCGCCTAACGAGTTCGGGTCCTGAGGCACCCCCGGTGCTGCGGTATCTCCCGTGCCCACGAAAAGGGTGCCGTCGGCGGCAGTCAGAATTCGGCATCCCCCATGGCGCCCGTCCTGGACTGGTATTCCGGTGAGCACCGCGGCGCCGCGGGTCAACTCCGTCCAGGCCGAGTCGACGGTCCACGATTGGATCCGGATGTCGGTGACGCCGCCACCCTGGAATCCCTGGCAGGTGTATAGCCTTCGGGACTGCGCGAAATCCGCAGCCAGCGCGATCCCCATCAATCCCGTTTCACTCTGCACATACAGGTCGGCGAGGTCCGCGGCGACCGGACCGGTCGATCCGTCGGCGCGACGGACGAAGAAACCACCCGACCGCTGGCCTGTAAGCACGGCACCGTCCGGGGCCTGCACCGCATCCCAGGGATGATCGAGTCCCTCGAGGAGCGGGGTGACGGTCAGGTCCGGGAGGGTGTCCTCCGTCGGAATTTCAGGGTCGCCGCTGCCGGACCCGAGGCTGCCCGTGTCGAACGGGAACGGCGACGGTTGCGCCGTAGCCTGCGCTGTCGGAAGACCGAGAACGGCTGTGGTAGCGAGAGCGAGGGCGGCGAGCTTGGACTGACGCACGGATACTCCTCGGGTCGACTGCGGTATGCCGGTCACTATAGGCGGGCAGAGACCCGAAGTTGATCTTGTCGGTCAGGACCGTGTTGCGCACACCAGGGCGAAGCGATCGTCCGGGTCGCTCCATGTGCGTTCGACCTCGAAACCGGCCGCGGCCAGTTCCCCCGCGATTCCGGGGAGCGTGAACTTCGCGGAAATCTCCGTGCGCATCTGCTCGCCGCGAGCGAACTCGACGTCCAGGTCGAGTGCCGCAACCCGGACGGACAGGGCGCGCTGAGCTTCGAGCCTCATCTCGATCCACTCGTTACCGACGTCCCACAGCGCTATGTGCCGAAACGCGTCCAATGGGAAGTCTGCGTCGAGCTGACCGTTCAGGACCCGCAGCACATTGAGGTTGAACTGCGCTGTCACACCGGCCGCGTCGTCGTACGCCGGGACCAGGACTGCAGGGTCGGTGACCAGTCCGACTCCGAGGAGCAGATGTTCCCCTGGCTCGAGCACGTCGGCGATTCCGGCGAGAAACTCGGCCCGCTCGCCCGGGACCATGTTGCCGAGTGTGCCCCCGAGGAATGCGATCATGCGGCGACCGCCCCGCGGAAGGTGATGCAGCGAATCGGTGAAGTCGCTGACCACGCCGTGGACGGTAAGGTGGGGGAATTCGGTCCCGATCTGCTCGGCGGCGCCCTGCAGCGCCGACACCGATACATCCTGCGGCACATACGTATGGAGGGTTCCGTGTCGGGTTCCCGCTTCGAGTAGCAACCGCGTCTTCTCGGAGGAGCCGGAACCGAGCTCCACCAGAATTTCCGGTGCCGCCACCTCGGCGATCTCCCCCGACCATTGCCGGAGCAGTTCTCGCTCGGTGCGCGTCGGGAAATATTCCGGCAACGCGGTGATCTGTTCGAACAGCTCACTTCCGCGCGCGTCGTAGAACCACTTGGGCGGCAGCCACTTCGGATTCGACGTCAACCCAACGGTCGCATCCTTGCGGAGTGCGTCCTTCAGCTGGTCCGGTTCCAGATACACCTCGAGGGTCGGTGCGGTGGTCATCAGGCTCCCATCTCGAGCGGCGTGATTATCAGATGTCCTGGGCGGGCGTACACGATGTGCCGATCCGGTACCGGCTGCCACCCGGGATCGTCGTCGAAAGGTTCGGACATGACGATTGCCCTGTCGTCGTCGACGAGCACCGACAATGAGTGATCCCAGGTGGTGGCCCACAACTCGCGGCCGTCACCGAGTAGAAAATTCAGGCGCGACTTCGGTGCGGCCGCGTCGACGGCACGAACCAGCGTGGTGAGCGCCTTCTCCGGCCCCTGCTCCGCGAGCGCTCGTTGCAGCAGTAACCACAGCGCAGCCGAATCGGTCGGCGCCTCGAGTTGCAGGAGGTCAGTCACCGGAAGCTGCTCGGCGAGCGGTCCGAGTGTCTCGGGCCAACCCTTCACCAGACCGTTGTGGCTGAACGCCCACGTCCGATCGGTGAACGGCGCGCAGGCCGTGGCCTGCACGGGCATACCCACCGTTGCCGACCTGGTCGCGGCCACCACTGCGCCGGAACGTATCTGGGGCAGCGTCTCCCGCAGTGCCGGATCGGACCACAGCGGCTGCTGGCTGCGGTAGCGGGAGAAGGCGTCCTGTCCCCACCACCCGACACCGAATCCGTCCGCGTTGATCGTTCCGCCGTGGCGCATGTCCCGCGGCGCCCACGACTGCCGCAGCAGCGAGTTCTCACCCCAGCCGATGAGCTCGCCGACGGATACATCCGGTCCCAGATATCCCAGGTGGCGGCACATATCAGCGTTCGTCCCCCGAAATATCGCGTGCACACCGGAAACCCGAGAAGATCTGCCGTCGGATCGGGTGGTCCCAGTTCCGGAACGTGCCGCGGCATGCCACAGGATCGGTACCGAACGAACCACCTCGCAATACCCGGTAATCCCCGCCGTAGAACACCTCCGAGTATTCGCGGTACGGAAACGCCGTGAATCCGGGATACGGCTCGAAGGGTGAGGACGTCCATTCCCAAACGTCACCGACCAGTTGGTGGACACCGAGGGGCGAGGCCCCCGACGGGTACGCTCCCACCACAGCCGGTCCGAGGAACCGCTGTCCGAGATTGGCCGACGAGTCGTCCGGATCGCTGTCACCCCACGGAAACCGGCGGGAGCGTCCCGTGGTGGGATCCCATCGAGCAGCTTTTTCCCACTCGGCCTCGGTGGGCAGTCGCTTGCCGTCCCACCGTGCGAACGCCTCGGCCTCGAAGAAGCAGACATGTACCACCGGTTCCTGCGGGTGAAGTGGTGCGGGCACCCCGAACACCCGGCGCCACCAAGCGCCCCGCCCGTCGCTCTCCCAGAACTGCGGCGCTTCGAGTGCCGCCTCACAGCGGTGCGCCCACCCCCGCTCACTCCACAGTTCGGGGCGACGATATCCGCCGTCATCCATGAACTCGAGGTAACGACCGTTGGTGACGGGAACGGCGTCGATTTCGAAGGCCGGCACGTACACCGAGTGTGCCGGGCGCTCGTTGTCCAACGCCCAGGGGTCGTCCGACGCGCCCATCGTGAATGTTCCAGCCGGGATGATGATTTCCTTCTCGGTCACCGGCACCCCGACACGCGGCGCGGCGTCCGCACTCAGAACCGGCGCTCCGGAACGCAGTTGATGGGTCGCGAGCATCGTCTCGGCGTGCTGCTGCTCGTGCTGGGCGATCATGCCGAAGGCGAATCCGTGTTCCTCGAGCGGCCTGCCGCGAAAGGTGCTGTTGTCGAGGACGTCCCACGCCTTGTCCCGGACTGTACGGACGTAGTGCCGCGCTTCGGCCGGATTCAGCAGTGGCAACGACGGACGGGAACGCCGAGAATGCTTGAACGCGTCGTACAACTCGTCGATGTCACTACGGACCGGTTCACGGCCTCCGACATCGCGCACGAGCCACAATTCCTCTTGATTACCGATGTGGGCGAGGTCCCAGACCAGTGGGCTCATCAGCGGTGAATGCTGCGCGACGAGGTCGGAGTCGTCCAGGCAGTCCGTCAGTCCGGCGGTTCGCCGGCGTGCACGGGTGAGTACGGCCTCAACCTTCTCGCGGGTTCCCATCAGCTCTCCTCGCCCGGAGCGTGGCCCCGGCAACATCGTTCGGCGGCGGCATCGAGAAGTCGGACGAACTCCGGGTCCGGCGAATACGACGCCGCCAGCGACAACAGAGCCGTTGCCGCTGCGCGCAATTCGAGGTCGGCCAGGCCGAACTCGGCGGCATCGTGCCAACGCTCCGACGTCGGAAGAGCGGCGGCAAGCGCCTCGGCCATGACACCCGGACCCGAGAGCAACGCGTCGATTGCCGCCACCGGCACCCGCCACAAATTCCCTGGCTGCGCGTCGAGGTAGCGCACCTCGAGGTAACCGGCGGCCCGGACGGGAGGGAACAAGGTCGTGAGGTGGTAGTCGAGATCCGCGGAAGTCGGGGAGCGTCCGATCACGTCGTCCAGTGCCCCGTCCACCCAGTCGCCGAATGTCGCCTCCGGCGGCGCAGTCCAGTCGGTGCCGTCGCCCCGGACGCACAGCAGTGGTACATCCAGTACCCAGCGAGCGTAGTCGCCGCTGTTCCGCGTTCCGGCGGTTCGAGGCGAATCGAGTTCGAGCCACGTTCGCATCCGCTGTGACGCCCACTGCCCGTCCGGCACCCCGTACAACCGAGGCGAGCACGCGAAGGCCGCGATCAGTGCAGGCCCGATTGCGTGCAGCAGCTGCCAACGCTGCTCCACGGCCGCTGGGTCCGCGCCTGCGTCGACGCTGACCTGCGTGGCCGCGGTATTGCACATCATGAGTTTCCCGTAAGGGCCGATCTCCCGGAAGCGCGACTCCATCGCGCAGTAACGCGGCGATTGAAGGAGCCGGTGGGCAGGACGGCGCGTGTCCGCCGCCTCGGAGGACATGAGAATTGCCCGGGTAGAGAGCAGATCGGTGAGAACGGCGTAGTCCGCGGAAAGGTAGTCACACAGTTCGCGAGCGGAGCGGCAGGGAGCGCTGGACAGTTCGATCTGTCCGCCCGGTTCGACAGTGACGGCGCTGCCGCCGGGGAGGGGCTCGGCTGGTGACGAAGGGTCGATGGTTCGTGGAGTGTGCGGCCCGAGGGCGTCCGCAAGAGCTGCCAGATCGGGACGCACGTATTCGGGCACCTGCGCGGTGAGCCACTCCAACTCCGCGCCGATCAGCTGCGGGGGACCCAATTTGAAGCAGACGCCGCCTATGTAGGCCTCCGCGGCAGGTCGCGACGTGACACCGACTCCCTCGACGGACTGGATCGCAGTACCCATTCCACCCTCCCTTTCGGGCGCCGCCTGAACGTCGTTATCGACGATAGAGCGCCGGGCCCACCTATGCACGTGCGAACGGCAATACTTTTCGTCAGTCCGCCGCGGTACGTTCGACACCATTCGCATTGAACAGGAGGTATCCGACATGCTCGACCTCGAGCGCGCGCGAAGGGACACCCCCGGCTGCCTCGACAAGGTGTTTCTGGACAGCGCCGGGTCTTCGCTTCCACCCACCTCGGTACTCGACGCGGTCTTCGCTCATCTGCGCCGCGAGGCCGACGTCGGCGGATACGTCGCGGCCGCGGAACGCGCTGGTGACCTCGCCTCACTGAAGACCTCCATCGGCCGGTTGATCGGCGCGAGCGCAGATACCATCGCACTCGTCGACAGCGCCACCACCGCATGGAACGACTTCTTCCAGGCGGTCCCGTTGAAGCCGGGTGACCGGGTCCTTCTCTCCGAAGTCGAGTACGCCAGCAACGCGATCGCCGTTCTTCAACGGGCACGGTCCACGGGCGCGACCGTCGACGTGATTCCGAGTGACCCGTCCGGCCAGATCGACCTCGTCGCCCTCGGAAAGCTCCTCGACGACCGGGTCCGTCTCGTGTCCTTGGTGCACGTGCCCACCAACGGCGGGTTGGTCAACCCGGTCCGCGAGGTGGTCGACTTGGCACACGCCCAGGGAGCTCTCGTGCTTCTCGACGCGTGCCAGTCCGTCGGACAGATCGCATTGGACGTGGCCGAGCTCGGCGTCGACGCGTTGTCCGCGACCGGCCGCAAGTGGTTGCGCGGCCCTCGAGGCACCGGGTTCCTCTACATCGCCGATGAACTGACCACGACCCTCGAGCCGGCGGCACTCGACCTGCACAGTGCCGAATGGACCGGGGCCGAGGACTACCGGATGGCCGCGGACGCGAGCCGGTTCGAGTTCTGGGAATGCGACGTCGCGGCCCGGCTGGGCCTGGGCGCGGCAGTGGACTATCTTCTCGACCTCGGTGTCGACCAGGTCGAGGCGGCCGTGTCCGACGGCGCCGAGTACCTGCGTTCGGGGCTGTCCGACATCGACGGCGTCACGGTGCGCGACCTCGGGACCCGCCGCTGCGGGATCGTGTCGTTCACCGTCGACGGTCTCGATCCGCGGGATGTGCGTGCGCAATTGGCGACCCGTCAGGTAACCGTCACCGCCAGCCTGCGCGGATCGACCTTGCTCGACATGAGCGCCCGCGATCTGGACGCCGTCGTGCGCGCCTCCCCACACTATTTCTGTTCCCCGGACGATCTCGATCGGGCACTCGCGGAAGTGGCAGCGCTGGCGAAGTAGTGGTTCCGGCTGGGGCTGCGACGTAATCTGGGAGCACCGACAAGCCAGGACGCGAGAAAAATGACGAATCCGGCATCGACGGCGTTGCCCCGCTTCGCCGCAGAGAAGGTCGTGCAACTGCAGACCCGCAAGCGGGATGGGACCTGGGTAGACACTCCGGTCAATCTGGTGGTGGACGGCGAAGGTGCCGTTTTCCGCACTCCGGGCAAGGCGTCGAAGAACAAACGGCTCCGCAACTTCCCCGAAGTCCGGATCCGCCCCTGTACCTGGGCAGGCAAACCGACCGGGCCGCCGGCCCAGGCAACGGCTCGTCTGCTCAGCGGCGAGGAGTCCCGCGCTGCCGGCGTGCTCATCGACAAGCGGTACCCGGTTCTGCAACGAGTTTTCGTCCACCTCGCCCACCGGCTGATGCGGACGGAAACGCTTCATTACGAGCTGACCGATGTGCGTGATCTGGAGTTATAGGCACAGCGTGAAAATCGCCTCCCACTCAGCGAGACGGCAGGTCGACTCCCGGCTATAACAGGTTACAGTTCGGATAGCCGTGCATCGTCACATCCGAGCGCCAGAGAGGACCACCCATGGCCGAACCGACTCCGATCCGCCCGCGACCCGTTTCCGAGATCGCCACGTGGGACTACGAGGCCGACGTCGTCGTCGCGGGGTACGGGATCGCTGGTGCGTCCGCGTCGATCGAGGCGGCACGGGCCGGCGCCGAGGTACTGGTCCTCGAGCGCACCAGCGGCTGGGGTGGCGCAGCCTCACTGGCGGGGGGCTTCATCTACCTCGGCGGCGGTACACCCCTTCAGAAAGCCTGTGGCTTCGAGGACTCGCCCGAGAACATGAAGAAGTTCATGATGGCAGCCCTCGGCCCCGGCGCCGACGAGGAGAAGATCGCCGACTACTGCGACGGCAGCGTCGAGCACTACAACTGGCTCGTCGAGTGCGGCGTGCCGTTCAAGGCGAGCTTCTGGGGAGAGCCGGGCTGGGAACCGCCGTTCGACGACGGCCTCATGTACTCGGGTGGTGAGAACGCGGCACCGTTCAACGAAATCGCCACACCTGCACCCCGCGGACACGTTCCGCAGATGGACGGCAAGCGCACCGGCGAGAAGGGTGGTGGCTACATGCTGATGAAGCCACTGGTGGAGGCCGCCGAAAAGCTGGGTGTGCGAGCCGAATACGACATGCGCGTGCAGACTCTGATCACGGACGACACCGGTCGGGTCGTCGGGATCATCGCCAAGCAGTACGGCAAAGAGGTCGCCGTCCGGGCCCGACGCGGCGTGGTCCTCGCCACCGGGAGCTTCGCGTACAACGACAAGATGATTCAGGCCTACGCTCCCCGCCTCATCGGCCGGCCTGGTGCCGCCATCGAGGAACACGACGGCCGGTCGATCCTGATGGCCCAGGCTCTCGGCGCCGACCTGGCCCACATGGATGCCACCGAAGTGGCGTTCGTGTGCGATCCCCAGTTGATAGTGCGTGGCATTCTGGTGAACGGTCGCGGACAGCGGTACGTCCCGGAAGACACCTATTCGGGGCGCATCGGTCAGATGACGTTGTTCCACCAGGACAATCAGGCGTTCCTCGTCATCGACGAAGCGGCCTACGACGAAGGTGTTGCCGCCACCACCGCCACCCCCTTCCTGCGCGTACAACCCAAGTGGGTCGCCGAGACCGTCGAGGAACTCGAGTCGGACATGGGGCTGCCCGAGGGTGCACTCCGATCGACCGTCGAGGTCTACAACAAGCACGCCGCCGACGGCATCGATCCCCTGCTGCACAAGAAGTCCGAATGGGTGAAGCCGATCGGCTCCCCCGTCGCCGCACTCGACCTGCGCGGGTTCACGCTGGGCTTCACTCTGGGCGGGCTACGGACCACCCTCGACTCCGAGGTACTACACGTCTCCGGGGAGCCCATTCCCGGACTCTTCGCAGCGGGCCGCTGCACGTCGGGTGTGTGCGCGGGCGGATACGCCAGCGGAACGTCGCTCGGCGACGGCAGCTTCTACGGTCGCCGGGCGGGCGTGGCCGCCGCGAAGCAGAGCTAGTCGAGCACCCGCACGCTCACGCCGTCCGCGAAACGGTAGGGCTGCGTGCTCAGCACCGCGCCGAGAGTCTTGCGCAGACGCGAGACTTCGGCGCGGACGGCCACCACGTGCTCTCGATCGCCGAACAGTGCCTCGCTGAGGGAAGCAGCATCGACACCCCCCGTCCCCGCCACCGCCAACACCCGGAGTATCTGCGCATGCCGCGGCGAGAGGGCCTGCGTCCAGTTCGCGTCTCCGCACACCGTCACCCGCGGTGACGCGCCGAGGTCGAGTTCCACCTGCAGTCCCGCGCCGTCGACCCGGCGACGCACCAGCCACCCGTCGCCCAGCGGTTCGGGCACGCAAATCCCGAGCCCGGGGACGAGGAGCGGTTTGCCCTGACTCGGCGTAGCCAGCCGCTCGGGTGCAGCGATCCCGGTCGCGCCCGCCACCCAGCCGTGCTGATCGACGACCAGAGCCGGACCACCCGCCGAAGCCAGCAACGGGGCGGCCCGTCCGCGTAACTTCTCGAGTTGCGCGGTGTGCTCGCGCCACAGGGTGGCCTCGGCGAGGCGAACCGCGGTGCGCACGAGCGCGACCGTGGTCGGATGAACCGACATTGCTGAACCGCTGATATCCACCACGCCGAGAATGTCCCCCGTGCGCGGATCGTGGACCGGCGATCCCGTGCACGACCACCCGTGATGCGACGGCGCATAGTGCTCCGCCGAAAAGAGTTGTACCGCAGCATCTTCGACGAGAGCCGTACCGATCGCGTTGGTGCCCACCGCCTGCTCCGCCCAGCGCGCGCCCTCCGTGAACCCGAGCGCATCAGCGGCTTTGCGCACTCCGCGTGACCCCTCGCGCCACAGCAGCACGCCGTCGGCATCGGCGATGACCACGATGAAGTTGGCGTCGTCGGCCACCTGCGTCAGCGTGTTACGCAGCTCGGGTAGAACGGACCTCAGCGCGGTGCGCGTCCGGCGCTCCTCGATCTCCGCGAAGTCGGCCGGTTCCACGTCGGCACAATGATCGGGGGTCACCCCACCTGCCTGCAGTCGCGACCACGAACGTGCCACCACGTCCCGCGGCATCACCGGCGGCTGTTGCCCGGACAGCACCGCGTCGTGCACCCTGCTCAGCAATCGGGCATGCCGTGACAGATCCACGCCGCTGGCCACCGCGGTCAACCGGTCGGCGCTCCGGGGTTCTGTGCTCACACCGCCGAGGCTACCCCCGGCCATGTGAGCCACACCACTAGTCCGTTAGTGGGCCGGTGGCAGGACTGGGCCCGACATGGTGAGGGCGTCATCGAAACGACGACCCGATTAGCAGGCCCGGCAGCCATCCGGTAGAGTTCCGTAAGTTGTCTCGGCGAGGGTGAACCGGCTTGTTCGATACGCTGGATTACCGTGATCGACGCGGCTACGGCTCAGCTCGAGCGTTTCGCTCCTGGCCCGTGCGCCCGTTCGTCCCTCACCGGCGACAAGACGCCAGCCAGTAACCACCGTGAGTTGTAGGAGCCGTTTCACCATGTCTGACGAAAACACCCTCGTAGCCGCCGTACGCACCGAGTTCGGCAAGGGCGCCGCCCGCCGCGCCCGCCGCGATGGTCAGGTTCCCGCTGTTCTGTACGGCCACGGTGAGGATCCCCGCCACCTGAACCTGCCGTCGCGCGACTTCGCCGCGATCCTGCGTGCGCACGGCACCAACGCCATCCTGAACCTCGACATCGACGGCACCCCCCAGGTCGCCCTCACCAAGTCGGTCGTGATCCACCCGATCCGCAACTACATCGAGCACGCCGACCTCCTCGTCATCAAGAAGGGCGAGAAGGTCACGGTCGAGGTCCCCGTCGTCGTCACCGGTGAGGCAGCGTCCGGCACCCTGGTCGCCCAGGACGCCGCCACCATCGCTCTGGAGGCCGACGCGCTGCACATCCCCGAGCAGATCGAGGTTTCGGTCGAGGGCCTCGAGGCCGGCACGCAGATCCTGGCCAACCAGCTCGAGCTGCCCAAGGGTTCGACCCTGCAGGCCGACCCCGAGCTGCTCATCGTCAACGTCGTCCCTGCCCCCACCGCAGCCGACCTCGAGGAAGAGACCGGCGAAGCAGCCGGCACCCCTGCCGAAGAGGGCGCCGAGAGCTGATCCTCTCGCAACCGCACTGAACTCGGCGGCGCGTCGTCCCGGACAATTCCGGGGTGACGCGCCGCTCTCGTGTGACGAGAACCTGCCATAGGGAAGGACCTGCCGGTGAGTGAAGACACGGCTCTGGTGGTCGGCCTGGGAAATCCGGGACCGCAGTACGAGAAGACCCGGCACAACATCGGCTTCATGGTGGCCGGTGTGCTGGCCGGTCGCATGGGAGCAAAGTTCAGCGCACACAAGAAAAGTGGCGCCGACATCATTCAAGGGCGGCTCGAAGGGCGCCCGACGATCCTGGCGAAACCGCGCTCGTACATGAACCTGTCGGGAGGCGCCGTAGCCGGGTTGGCGCGATTCTTCTCCGTCGACCCCGACAACATCGTGGTGATCCACGACGAGCTCGACCTCGACTTCGGAACCGTCCGTTTCAAGCAGGGCGGCGGCGAAGGCGGCCACAACGGTTTGCGGTCCATCTCCAGTTCACTGGGCACCAAGGATTACCTCCGCGCCCGCATCGGGATCGGACGACCGCCTGGACGGATGGACCCCGCGTCGTATGTGCTCAAGCCCTTCTCCTCGGTGGAACGCAAGGAACTCGACATCCTCTGCGAGGAAGCGGCGGACGCCGTCGAACTCCTGCTGAAGGTCGGCCTCGAGGCTGCGCAGAATCGCCTGCACTAGGCGCTCCGCGCCCGTGCGCCTTTTTGGTTGTTCCAGCTACCAGAAAGGCGCACGGGCGCCGAAGGCGCCTCAGTCGCGGACCAGCGACGCCGAGGTGGTCCGGCGCAACTTGCCGGACGACGTCTTGGGAATGCTGCCGGGTCCGAGGACCGCGACGGTACGCGGACGCACCCCCACCTCGGAGACCACTGCGTGCACGACCTCGTGTTCGATCCGCTTGACCTCCTCCGGGTCCTGATAGTTGTTGGTTTCGACCGCGACCGCGAAGCTTTCCCGCTTCTGGCCGGCGTCGAGTCGCACCGCGACCGCGTTGCCCGGGCGGACACCGGACACGGTGCCGGCTGCCCGCTCGATGTCGGTGGGATAAATGTTGCGGCCACCCATGATGATCACGTCCTTGATGCGACCGCACACCACGACGAGACCCTCCTCGGTGAAGTAGCCGATATCACCGGTGTTGAGCCAGCCGTCCGGATCCTGCGCCGGCTTGTGGCCCTCGAGAGTGACGTATCCGGGGGTCACAGCCTTGCCGCGCACCTCGATGATCCCGACTCCACGGGTGGGGAGCAGTTCCCCGTCGCCGTCGACGACCCGGCCTTCGAGGTTCGGAACCATCTTCCCGAGGGTGGCGAGGGGACGCGCATTCGGCTTGCTCGACGGAACAGCCCGGGACATCGCCTCGAGAATGTCCGGGTCGACGAAGTCGAGTACCTGACCCTGATCCGGGTCGGGAATCGACACCGCGAGGGTGGTTTCCGCCATCCCGTAGACGGGGGCGAGTGCGGACGGATTCAGTCCGAACCGGGCGCCGGCCTCGGCGAGCGCCGTCATCGTGTCGGGGTCGACCGGTTCGGCCCCGTTCCACATGTACCGCACGCTGGACAGATCGACCACACCGTCCTCGGCTTGCCGCAGCCGACGGGCCAGCAGCGAGTACGCGAAGTTGGGCGCCGCCGTGACCGTGCCCTTGTACTTGCCCATCAGCTGCGCCCACAACAGCGGGGTGCGAAGGAAGTCCATCGGGGTGATGCTGACGACCTCGGCACCGACCTGCATGGGCACACTGAGGAAGCCCACCATCCCCATGTCGTGGAACAGCGGCAACCAGCTGACCATCACGTCGTCGTCGAGGGAGAACTTGATGCGATCGATCATCGCGTAGGCGTTGGTGTAGAAGTTCTCGTGGGTGATCTG
Source organism: Rhodococcus sp. MSC1_016 (assembly GCF_023667485.2). NCBI lineage: Bacteria > Bacillati > Actinomycetota > Actinomycetes > Mycobacteriales > Nocardiaceae > Rhodococcus > Rhodococcus sp. MSC1_016. Next base: position 616,969 of record NZ_JAMOZI020000001.1, on the reverse strand, counting down.
CACGGCTTTCGGCGACCCGGTGGAGCCGGAGGTGAGCTGCTGCAAGGCAATGTCGTCCTCGAAGGTCTCGACCGGTTCGACCTCCGGACCTTCGTTCAGTTCGGCCACCGTCACCACTGTGATGCCACGTTCCTCGAGTAGCGGCTTGGCCGCGTCGAATGGCGCACCGAGGATCACTGCCTTCGCATCGATCATCCTGATCACGGTTTCGGTGTCTTGGGCCCACACCGCCAGATCGGTGCGCGGGGTGGGCTGATGCAGCATCGTGACGGACGCACCACGCATCCAGATTCCCTGACAGGACGGCGCGATGTCGACGGGCTGACCGGCCAGGATGCCGATGGCGTCGCCGTGGCCGATACCCGCCGCCGCGAGCGCACCCGCCATCCGCCGCGCCACCCGATGAATTTCGCCCCATGGCTGTCGCAACGGCGCATCCGGCTCACCGGTGACCAACCCGCGGTTGCTGGTGACAGCGGTGGCATACATCTCGTCGGTGAACTTGCTCAAGATTTCTCCTCGTGCAGATACGGGTGTCCGAACGCAGTAGACGTAACTCCGGAGCGCCCCGACGGCTCACGCTGATTAAATATCCGAATCCGAGCTGAGTGTTACGTCAGGTCAGTGTTACCTCTCGCCGGATGTGCTGTAAATCCCTTCTCGGCCCCCGGGTAACCTGGTATGCGGCCACCTGGCTTTTCCGCATCCAGTCCCCCGAGAGGTTCTTCGTTGACTACCCCGTCCGACTCGGCCGACATCATCCCAGCCGAGGCGGAGTCTGTCGCCACCACTGCCTCGTCGCAGGACAAGCTCGACAAGGGCGTCCGCGCGGAGGCTCAGCGTCGCCGGACCTTCGCTGTGATCTCCCACCCCGATGCCGGTAAGTCGACGTTGACCGAAGCTCTCGCCTTGCATGCGAAGGTGATCTCCGAGGCGGGCGCCGTGCACGGTAAGGCGGGGCGCAAGTCGACGGTGTCCGACTGGATGGAGATGGAGAAGGCCCGCGGTATCTCGGTCAGCTCTACGGCTCTCCAGTTCAACTACCGTTCCACCGAGGCTTCGCCGGACGACCTCACGGACAACGTCATCAACCTGGTCGACACTCCCGGTCACTCGGACTTCTCGGAGGACACCTACCGAGTCCTGACCGCTGTCGACGCCGCCGTCATGCTCATCGACGCAGCGAAGGGTCTCGAACCGCAGACGCTCAAGCTGTTCCAGGTATGTCGTCACCGTGGGATCCCCGTGATCACGGTCATCAACAAGTGGGACCGCCCGGGTCAGACGCCGCTGGAACTGCTCGACGAGATCCATGAGCGGATCGGCCTCACCCCGACTCCCCTGTACTGGCCCGTGGGCATCGCGGGCGACTTCCGAGGACTGTTACGCCGCGGCGAGGACGGCGCCCCCCGCGAGTACATCCGGTTCACCCGGACCGCGGGCGGCGCGAAGATCGCCCCGGAAGAGGTGATGGACGCGGACGCCGCTCTCGCGAAGGAGGGCAGCGAGTGGGTCACCGCCGCGGAGGAGAGCGAGCTGCTCTCGGCCACCGGCCAGGACCACGATCAGGAATTGTTCCTCGGCGGTCAGACCTCACCGGTGATCTTCGCGTCGGCGATGCTCAACTTCGGCGTGCGGCAGATCCTCGACACTCTGGTGGAGCTGGCGCCGCCGCCCCGCGCCCGTGAGGACATCACCGGCACTCCCCGCGAGGTCACGGACCCGTTCAGTGCCGTCGTGTTCAAGGTGCAGGCCGGGATGGATACAGCCCACCGCGACCGCCTCGCGTTCATGCGGATCGTCTCCGGCGTCTTCGAGCGCGGCATGGTGGTCACCCACGCCCAGACGGGTAAGCCCTTCACCACCAAGTACGCGCAGACGGTGTTCGGTCGTGAACGGTCCACCGTCGAATCCGCCTACCCGGGCGACGTGGTGGGACTGGTCAACGCCACGGCCCTCGCCCCCGGGCACACTCTCTATTTCGAGAAGAAGGTGGAGTTCCCGCCGATCCCGTCGTTCGCTCCCGAGCACTTCTCCATCCTGCGGGCCGAGAGCGCTGGCAAGTACAAGCAGTTCCGCCGCGCGGTGGATCAGCTCGACTCCGAAGGTGTCGTGCAAATTCTGCGCAACGACCTTCGCGGCGACGCGTCACCCGTCATGGCGGCGGTCGGTCCCATGCAGTTCGAGGTGGTTGCGGCCCGGATGAAGGCCGAGTTCAACGTCGAGGCCAGGATGGAACCGCTTGCCTACGCGTTGGCCCGACGGACCGATCCGCAGTCCGTCGACGAGCTGAACCGTCAGCGCGGCGTCGAGGTGTTCACCCGATCCGACGGCGTTCTACTGGCGCTCGTGAGTGACAAGTGGCGACTGCAGTACATCCAGAAGGAGTTGCCCGACCTCACGCTCGAGCCGCTGGTGGCCGCCGCCGACTGAAGTCGGCCGCCCGCCGGATCCGCGGCGGAACCTCGGGTGCTGGTAGCTTTCACGTTCGTATCGAGCAAACTGGCGGGCTGGTGCGAGAACCCGTTTGTCTACGAGCAGGAAGCGACACGATGGAGAACGGCATTTCTACCAACGGCATTTCTACGAATGGATCGGGCAGCAACGGCTCCAGGGGCAACGGCTCGACCGCCGAATCAGCCTTCGCGGAACCGAGCAGCGGAGCACTGACCGGCAACGGCGCGTCGACGCCCAGCTCCGCCGAGACGTTCACCTTCCCGCTGCCGACGCGCAGCTCGGGCTCCCACAGCACCGAGGAGGCAGCCGAGCCGGTTGACACCACCTCGTCCCTCGAGTCCCGTGGACGCACCGTGAAGCGACGCAACGCGATGGGAGTGGCAGCCGTGCGGGTCGCGGGCCGTCTTGCACACACCGAACTCCTCGAGGACCACCTCGCGTCCGCGAGCAGCCACTCCGCCGACCCCACCGTGGACGCCGACGAACTGCTCGAGCTGCTCGGTGAGTACCTCGTGGCGGCCGGATTCGAACGGCCGGAGATTCACGCAAAGCTGAACGGCCAGTCGATCGTCGTGGACCTGCGCTCCCCCTCCACGACCCTTCGCTGACCGTCCCGCATCCGGCAGGCGCCTACGGCCACAGAATCGCGCGCGTCCACCCCTCGCCCGAGGGCTCTCTGCGGTAGTTCCAGCGCTGATGCCGGCGCCCGGGATCGGCCTGCCAGAATTCGACGCTGTCGGGCACTAGGCACCAGGCTCGCCACGTGCTCGACACGAAGTCGGGGTCGGCCTCGATGCTCGCGGCCGCCGCCGTGACCACCCGTTCGTATTCCGCGGGATCGGTGAGCACCTCGCTCTGGCGACTCGCAGTCGCGACCGCGCGGGCGGTCACCGACCGCTCCCGGAAATCGCGGGCCGACACGTCCGGACCGCCGTCGACCACGGTTCCGCGCACCCGGATCTGACGCCCTCGTTCCCGCCAGTAGAACGTCAGCGCAGCAACAGCGTTCGACGTCAGATCACGCCCCTTCGGCGAACGCGTGTCGCCGGAAAACCAGAAACCTCGCTCCGTGACGTCCTTGAGTAGAAGGAACCGAGCGTCGGGTCGACCGCCCGGGTCCACCGTCGACAACGCGGCGGCGTGCGGTTCTGGAACACCGGCGGCCGCCGCCTCGGCGAGCCAGTCGAGAAAGAGGATCTGCGGCGCGTCCGGCAACGCATCGACGGGCAGTGGTTCGGGAAGCGCTGGGTCGACGACGGTGAGCGCGGGCAAAGCCCGTATCCACGCCCGGGTGTCCGGGAACGACGAAGGGTCCGGTGCGATCGGCATGTGCCGACAGTAGCGGGCCGGTGTGGCCTACGGCCCGACGAGCATCCAGCGGTGCCCGAACGGATCGATGAGGGTGGCGTTGCGATGTCCATGCCCCTCGGAGATCCACCGCTCCACGGTCCCCCCGGCATCGCGGGCACTCAACAGGACGGCGTCGGGATCGTCGACGGCCAGCATCAAGCTGACCGATGTCGAACCTGACTCCGGCGCAGTCAAACCCATTTCCGGGAACTCCTCGGCGAGGTAGATCATCCCGGTGGGGAGCTGCAACTCCACGTGGCCGATCCTGCCGTCGTCCAGAACGATCGGCTCCCCGACCACTCGCGCGCCGAATACCGCCGAATACCACTCGACAGCTTCGGTGCCTCTTCGCACCGTAAGGTACGGCACCGCACCGGGAACGGGCACTGCAGACGACATCGTCACCTCCCGCCTCGTCGTGGCAACCTCCGGTGCTCGGTCAGGCCGAGGCGGGGGGTTGCAACATCGCCCATTTGTTGGAAGTCAGCCGGAAACTCGGGAAGTCCGACAGCGCAGCCACCGATTCCCATGTGCGCTCGTACCCGGTGGACGTGATCCGCCACGCACCATCGGGGCACCGGATGTAACTGTCGTGATAGTAGGCCGACCCCCGGAGCAACATGCCGTCCTCGGGGATGAGCGTGGTGTCTGCAAGAAACCACACTCCGACAGCCGTGTCACCGGTGACGGTGATCTCGGGCTGCCCGCACTGGTGCTCGGTGATCACGTGAGTGCCCAACGTGTTCTCCAGAAAGGACACGAAGGAGTCACGGGAATCGAACGTCAGGTATTCGCTGTACGTGGCCTTGACTTCGGGAACCATGGTGTCGGCGAATTCTTCCCACGACTTGGTATCGAGTGCACGAGAGTAACGGTGCTTGAGCTGCTCGATCTGTTTGATTGCTTCGAGATCCATGACCCCCGCCTCCTGTGCAGCGACATGCATGCCCTGGACTGCAGATTAGTCCGAACATCTGCGGGCTCGCCTTGGATTCCCCCCTTTTGCCCGGATCATGCATATTTGCGCCGTGATTCGGGACACGAAAAGGTCACGAATCGACTTCCCGCCCGCACCCGTCGAAAACGCGCCGATCGGACTTCGGCCACACTCGATCTCCGATCCCCCAGGGTGAATGTGACCCGACATCTACATATAACGCGTTCCACACTAGGGTGTCGCTGACGAGGTTCTCGACCGTCCGGACACCGAAGGGGTTTCCATGCTCGATCCAGCGCGCGTACCCGTCATCGTCGGTGTCGGCGACGTACGGTCCGGACGAAGTGGGGTTCCTGCGGGCCCGCGGGAGCCACTCGATCTCATCTCGGAGGCCGCGCAGTCAGCGATCGCCGACTGCGGTGTCGCAGCGCTGCGGTCCCGGATCGACGCGATACACGCGGTCAAGTCCGTCAGCTGGTCCTACGACGATCTTCCGGGATTGCTCGCGGCCCGGCTGAACCTGCAGGCGCCTACCATCGCAAGCACCTCGCCGATCGGCGGCCATTGGCCTGCTGCTCTTCTCGACCGCATCGGTGACGACATCGCCGGCGGTCGATCGTCGGTGGCACTGCTGGTGGGCGGTGAGGCGCAGGCGACCATGACGGCGTTACAGAAGTCGGGCACCGATCCGGTGTCGCTCGGCTGGGTAACGGCGCCGGGAGGGCCACCGGCCTTCGATGCCTCCGATCTCGGGAGCCCCGGCATGCAGCGGGCCGGGCTGATCGTGCCGACCCGCGTCTATCCCTTGTTCGAGAATCGCTTCACCTACGATTCGGGCGGCACACCCGAGCAATCCTCGGCGTGGTCGGCCCGCATGTACTCGGCCTTCTCAGAGCTGGCGGCGAAGAATCCGGCGTCGTGGACGTCGACGGTGTATTCCCCCGAAGACATCGCGACCACCGGACCGGGCAATCGCATGGTCTGTGAACCGTATCCTTTGACGCTCAACGCCATGCCGTTCGTCGATCAGGCGGCCGCGGTCGTGGTGTGCTCCCTGGCGCTCGCCCGCGAACACGGCATCGCCGACGACCGTGTGGTCTATCTGTGGGGTGGCGCCGGAGCGACCGACCCGGTGGATGTGCTTGCCCGCAACAGCTTCGGAGCCTCCGCGGCGATGAACCAGGCCGTCGGCCGCGCGCTGGCCCAGGCCTCCCTCGAGGCGTCCGCCCTCGATGTCGTCGACGCCTACAGTTGCTTCCCGGTGGTCCCGAAGTTGTTGATTCGCGCACTCGGCCTACCCGAGGACACCGTCCCCAGCGTGACCGGTGGGCACTCGTTCTTCGGCGGCCCGCTCAACAGCTACACCCTGCACGCCATCGCCGAAGTGACCCGCCGCGTTCGTGAGGGCGCCGGCCCGGCCCTCGTCCACGGCAACGGCGGATATCTGACGTACCAGCACGTCGTCCTGCTCTCGGGCACGCCGCACCGGAACGGCTACATCGGCACCCCCGAGCCGGAACAGCTCGGTTCGGACGCTCCCGAACTCGTCACCGGATACGACGGCGAAGCCGAGATTCTCACGACCACCGTGGAGTACGGCCGCGACGGTGTCCCCGCCACCGGATTCGTCGTCGCACACACGTCCGACGGGCGGCGCCTCGCCGGACGCACCGGGCCCGAGGACGCAGCCGTCCTGTCGGCGTACACCCGCACTCCCCCGCGGTCGGTGATCGGCCGGACGGTCCACGTCACCGACCGGGATGGTGTGCTGACCGTTCGGTTTCCGACCGGCTAGTCCAGATCGGCGGCCAGTTCCATCCACTGCTCCTCAGCCGCTTCCTTCTCGGCCACCACTTGCTTGAGCTCGACGTCGAGCTTCTGCAACTTGTCTGGATCCGTCGCTGCCTCGGCCAGCTTTTCGTGCAGCTTCCGCTCGCGCTCGTCCAGCTTGGCGACCGTACGCTCGAGGCGAGAAAGTTCCTTGCGCGCAGCACGTTCCGCCGCACCGTCACGCGCCTGCTTGGGTGCCGACGCACCCGTCGCTGTCGACGCGACGGACGGTGCGCCGACGTCACCCATCACCGCACGGCGTCGCAGGTAGTCCTCGATGCCACCGGGGAGGTTGGTCAGCTTCCCGTCACCGAACAGTGCCCAGGTCGTGTCACAGATGCGCTCGATCAGATAGCGGTCGTGGCTGATGACGACCATCGTGCCCGCCCAGCCGTCGAGGATGTCCTCGAGCTGCTGCAGGGTGTCGATGTCGAGGTCGTTGGTCGGCTCGTCGAGAAGTAGGACGTTGGGCTCGGCCATCAGCACTCGCGTGAGCTGGAGGCGGCGCCGCTCACCGCCCGACAGGTCACCCACCGGTGTTCGCTGACGAGCCGGCGTGAAGCCCAGCCGCTCGGCCAGCTGTCCGGCCGAGACCTCCTTGTCGCCCAGAGTGATTCGCTCCGCGACGTCCTTGACGGCCTCGAGGACCCGCATGCCGATGGGGAGGTCGTCGAGTTCCTGGCGCAACCATCCGATGTGGACCGTCTGTCCCTGGATGCGTTTGCCCGACGCAGGTTCGATCTCCCCGGCGAGCGTGCGGAGCAACGTCGTCTTGCCGGAACCGTTGACCCCGACCAGACCGACACGTTCACCGGGCGCGAGCCGCCACGTGAGGTCGTCGACGAGCACCCGGCCGTCGGGCGTCTCGAGACGGGCATCCTCGAGTTCGATGACCACCTTGCCGAGCCGGCGCTGCGCGAACGACGCCAACGCCACGTTGTCGCGGGGCGGCGGCACGTCGGCGATCAACGCCTCCGCGGCCTCGATCCGGTACTTGGGCTTCGACGTGCGGGCCGGAGCACCGCGCCGCAGCCACGCCAACTCCTTGCGGGCCAGGTTACGCCGGCGCTCCTCGGAGGCGTCCGCCTGCCGGGACCGCTCCGCCCGTGCGAAAACCCAGTCGTTGTAACCACCCTCGTAGCTTTCGACCCTGCCGCCCACCACTTCCCACGTGCGGTTGGCGACGGTGTCGAGGAACCAGCGGTCGTGGGTGACGACCACGAGGGCGCTACGGCGGGACACCAGGTGCTCGGCCAGCCATTGCACCCCCTCGACGTCGAGGTGGTTGGTGGGTTCGTCGAGTACCAGGAGGTCGAGGTCCTGCACCAGCGCCGCCGCCAGCGCGACACGCCGTCGCTCGCCACCGGACAGTCCGTCGACGGTGACTTCCAAGCCGAGGTTGTCGATTCCGATGCCCGCGAGGACGGAGCGGATGCGGGCGTCACCGGCCCATTCGTGGGCGGCGACGCCGAGCGGTCCGAGAACCACGTCGCCGACACTGGAGCCGGGCGGCAGGACGCCGCGTTGCGTCACCACCGCCATCCGCAGGCCGCCGACCCGGCTGACGCGTCCCGAGTCGGGCGCCTCCACACCGGCGAGCACCTCGAGCATCGTGGTCTTGCCGCCACCGTTGAGGCCAACGACGCCGATGCGTTCGCCTTCCTGTACGCCGAGCGACACCGAGTCGAGCAACGGCTTGATGCCGAACGACTTCGATACCTGTTCGAGATTGATCAGATTCGCCATCAGTGCGATCCCTCCGCCGCGTCATTGATTATTCGGGCGCCCGGCACCGGTCCGCTCGCGACCCGCACGGTGCGACACACGCCCGCACCTGCGAGTTCTGCGCTGACACGGACCGCGGCATCCGCGTCAGCACACAGAAAGGCACAGGTCGGCCCCGACCCGGAGACGATGCCGGCGAGCGCGCCCGCGGCGACTCCGGCGCGCAACGTCCGCCGCAGTCGTGGCTCGAGGGACAGGGCAGCGGCCTGCAGATCGTTGCCCAGCAGCGGCGCGAGCGTTGCAGCGTCGCCCGTCGTGAGCGCATGCATGAGGTCGTCCGCACCGCCGAGCTTCGGTGGTGTGCCGGCGGCGCGCAGGCGGTCGAGTTCCCGGAACACCGTGGGGGTGCTCAACCCACCTTTTGCGAGCGCGAGTACCCAATGGAAGGTGCTGCGCGAGAGAACCGGCAGGAGTCTCTCGCCACGTCCGGTTCCGAAGGCGGTACCACCGTGCAGCGCAAACGGCACGTCACTACCCAGTTTCGCTGCGAAAGAATGGAGGTCCTCACGAGAGAGGTCGAGATGCCACAGCGCGTTGAGGGCCACCAGCGTCGCGGCGGCGTCGGCGCTGCCGCCCGCCATGCCACCGGCAACCGGGATGCCCTTGTCGATCGAGATCTCGACGTCGGGACGCCGGTCGGCCTCGATCGCAAGCATCTCGGCGGCTTTCCAGACGAGGTTGCGGCTGTCGGTGGGAACCACGCGGGCATCCTCACCGCGAACCTTCACCGTCAGCGCATCCGCAGGCGCGACCGACACGGTGTCGCCGAGCGAGAGCGCCTGGAAGACCGTGTTCAGCTCGTGGTAGCCGTCGGCGCGTTGGTCCCCGACGGCCAGGTGGAGATTGACCTTGGACGGGGCCCGGACGACGACGGGGCGAGGAACGACGGAAAGCACAAGGATAGAGCTTAGGCGCTCGCAGTACGGGGGTCGAAATGCGTGGCACCCCCGACCTCAGCTCACAGTCGCGGGCCGAGCTGCGTCGTGAGGCTGCCTCCTCGTGCGAGCGGAAGACGTGTTCGGGCTGTGCGGGCGTCGCCCGACACCTCGGCGGGACGATCGTCGGGATAGCGGAGCTCGCTGGTGAGGGCGGCGGGCGCGTCGAGAAGGTCGTGGGAGACGGTGCCGGCGCCCAACTCCAGCCGGTGCCGGAGCAGCGGAACATTCCCCAGATCGGCGTCGGTCGTCCCGATCCAGATTCCGGCACGTTCCCCGCTGCGGCCGATCTGTACCCGCTCTCGCAAGACCAGCGTCGACGTCGGTGCGAGGAGCACCGTCGATTCGACCCGGTGCTCGGCGGCACCGGCCACGACGGTCGGCTCCAGGGCGCAGTCGAGGGCGGCGTCGTCTTCCACATCGACCGACCAGTGTGCCGTCGACACCGTGCATCCCCGGCCGGGCAGCGCCAGGGACGCAGCGACGCTGCGGAGCGACAGCCGCGCCCCCGACAGCACCCGGACGGTGATGTCCCAGTGGTCACCGCCGAGCGGGGTGGCGGCCGTGCCGATCACGTGGACCGTGTCGCGCCCGGTGATCCGGGCAGCGAGCCCGCCGACGGCGGAGATCCGGGGGCTCCGGCCGGGAGTCGCCACGATGGTCAGCTCGGTGCGCACTACCCGTGCACGTCGGCGAGCGTGCGGACCTGCTCGCGCACCCACTGCAGAGCCGGCCCGGACGACGGGTCCTCGGTCAGCGAGATCAGCACGGTAGGCCTGCCCTCACGAACCTGCTCGGCGTCCCGCTGCATGACCGACAGATCGGCACCGACCATCGGCGCCAGATCGGTCTTGTTGATCACGAGCAGGTCCGAGAACGTCACCCCGGGACCGCCCTTGCGCGGAACCTTGTCACCACCGGCGACATCGACGACGAAAATCTGCACGTCGATGAGGCCGGAGGAGAACGTGGCCGTCAGGTTGTCGCCGCCCGACTCGACGAGAATCAAGTCGAGCGGTGGGTTGGTGTCGATCAAGTCGTCGATGGCGTCGAGATTGGCGGTGATGTCGTCGCGGATGGCTGTGTGCGGGCAGCCACCGGTCTGCACGGCGGCAATCCGCTCGTCCGGAAGCACGGCGTGACGACGCAGGAAGTCCGCGTCCTCGGTGGTGTAGATGTCGTTGGTCAGAACGGCGAGGGACAGCTCGTCGCGCAGTTGCCTGCACAGTGCTGCCACCAGAGCCGTTTTGCCCGACCCCACCGGCCCGCCGATGCCGATCCGGACCGGCTCACCCGCTACTCGTGTCCGCTTCGGCCGATCGTGCAGATGGTCGTGCGGCTCACCGTCGATGACATGCGGTGGCATGGTTACTCTCCTCACTCCGGGCTGATTCAGTTTTACTCGTCAGGACACGAACAGTGGTCGGTCTCGTTCCACGTGGCGCTGGGCGACGACGTCGAGAAGCGGATCGGACACGCTCGCCAGCCCGGTCGCGCAGTCATCGGCGACGTCATCGCACAGATCCGCCAAGGTGAAGGTGCAGGCGGCGACCTGCGCGGGATCGAGCGCGAGCAGCCGTTGCGCGGCGATCGCGGAACCGGTCATGGTGGTGTAGACGACGACCAGCGCCGCCTCACGGGCCGAGACACCGGTGAGACGCCCGACCACTCCGGTCACCACCGGGAGGTGCGGACGCGTTCCCAGCAGCGACCAGTTCTGTTCGGGCCAGGTGGTGCGGGACAACCGCAGCAGGCCCCTTCCCTGTGCGCGAGACGAGGTACGCGCCGCCGGAGACGGGGTGCGTGCATCCATCTCGAGGTCGCCCTGGTCGATGGAGAGCCGGCCGTCGCACACTGCCGCGGCGATCGACCCGGCGACCAGCCCGGACGCCCGGATTCGCCTGCGGAGGAACGCGTCCATCGTGGGGATGTCGCGGACCAGACCACTGGTGACGGCCTCTTCCATCCCGCCCGAGTGCACATGCCCGCCGGTCGGCAACCTGGAGTCGGCCAGCGTGAACAGATGAGCGAGGCGCATCAGAACAGGAAATAACGTTGTGCCATCGGCAATTCCGATGCCGGCTGTTCCTCCCACACCTCACCGTCGATACGGACGGTGAACGTATCCGGATCTACCTCGATGCGGGGTTGCGCGTCGTTACGGGGCATGTCGGCCTTACCTCTGGACCGCACGTTCGCGACCGGAACCAGCCGCCGGCCGAGTGCGAGCCGATCGGCCAGACCGTCCTCGAGTGCCTGGGGGGCGACGAAGTGCACCGAGGTCGCCGCGGCGGCCCTGGGCGCCGCCCCGAACATGGGCCGCGGCAGCACCGGTTGCGGCGTCGGAATAGAGGCGTTGGCATCACCCATCGCCGCCCACGCGATCATGCCGCCCTTGATCACCGCGTGCGGCCGCACTCCGAAGAACGCCGGCTCCCACAGCACCAGGTCGGCCAGTTTGCCCACCTCGACGGAGCCGATCTCCCCTTCCAGCCCGTGCGCGACCGCCGGACAGATGGTGTACTTCGCGACGTAACGCTGGACGCGCTGGTTGTCTGCCCCGTTGTCGCCGGGAAGAAAGCCCCGGCGCCGTTTCATCACGTGGGCCGTCTGCCAGGTACGCATCACTACCTCACCGATGCGCCCCATCGCCTGCGAGTCGCTGCCGATCATCGAGATCGCGCCCAGATCGTGGAGCAGATCCTCCGCTGCAATGGTCGACGGCCGGATGCGGCTCTCCGCGAATGCGAGGTCTTCGGGGATCTTGGGATTGAGGTGGTGGCACACCATCAGCATGTCGAGGTGCTCGTCGAGTGTGTTGACGGTATGTGGCCGAGTCGGATTGGTGGAACTCGGCAGGACGTTCGGGTGTGCGGCCACCGTGATGATGTCCGGCGCGTGCCCGCCGCCCGCACCCTCGGTGTGATAGGCGTGGATCGCTCGGCCCGCGATGGCGGCGAGGGTGTCCTCCACGAAACCCGCTTCGTTGAGCGTGTCCGAATGCAGGGCCACCTGTACTCCGGCGGCGTCGGCCACCGTGAGGCACGCGTCGATCGCGGCGGGCGTCGAACCCCAGTCCTCGTGCAGCTTGAAACCGGACACTCCGCCGCGCAGCTGTTCCCACATCGACTCGGAGCTGACGGTGTTTCCCTTACCCAGCAGGGCAATGTTCATCGGCCAGCCGTCGAGCGCCTCGAGCATCCGTGCGGTATGCCACGACCCCGGTGTCACGGTGGTGGCCTTGCTGCCCTCGGCCGGTCCGGTGCCGCCGCCGACGAGCGTGGTGATGCCGCCGCCGAGCGCCTCTTCCAGGATCTGCGGTGCGATGAAGTGCACGTGGCAGTCGATCCCGCCGGCAGTGAGGATCTTGCCGTTCCCGGCAATGATCTCCGTGGAGGGACCCACTACCAGGTCGGGGTGCACCCCGGACATCGTGTCGGGGTTGCCGGCTTTCCCGAGAGCCACGATGCGACCGTCGCGAATACCGATGTCTGCTTTGATGATTCCCCAGTGATCGACGATCACCACTCCGGTGATCACGGTGTCAGGGGCGCCGTCGGCCCGCGTCGCACGGCCCTGCCCCATCGACTCCCGCAACACTTTTCCGCCACCGAACACAGCTTCCTCACCGGCGAGGCCTGGTCCCCCGCTGCGGTCCTCGGTGATCTCGATCAGCAGGTCGGTATCGGCGAGCCGGATACGATCGCCGGTGGTGGGGCCGAACAGCTCGGCGTACCGCGCACGGGTGAGTTCGGTCAAGACGGGTCCAGCTTTCCGGGAGGCGTCAGGTTCAGCCCGTGCACTTCGCGCCTGCCACCGAGGGGCACCAACGAAACAGTCTGCGCGATGCCCGGTTCGAACCGTACTGCCGTGCCGGCGGGGATGTCGAGCCGCAAGCCGTGCGCGGCCACGCGGTCGAAGTGCAGAGCGGAGTTTGCTTGCGGGAAATGGACATGGCTCCCGACCTGTACGGGTCGGTCGCCGGCGTTCACGACCTCGAGCCGCGTGCGGGGCGCGCCCTCGTTGAGCGCTATCACGCCGTCGGCGCAGAACACCTCACCTGGAATCACGGTGCCTCCTATGCAATCGGATCGTGGACGGTGACGAGCTTGGTGCCATCCGGAAAGGTCGCCTCGACCTGCACATCGTGCAGCATCTCGGGGACGCCTTCCATCACGTCCGACCGGGTGAGCACTTCACGCCCGGATACCATCAGCTCTGCCACCGAACGTCCGTCCCGCGCCCCCTCGAGGATGTGGTCGGTGATGATCGCGACGGCCTCCGGATGATTAAGAGTCAGGCCCCGCTGTTGCCGCCGGCGCGCGAGTTCGGCGGCGTAGCTCAGAAGCAGACGCTCCTGCTCATGGGGCGACAAGCGCATGTGTCCTCCTGCGGTCGGTGCGTCGCAATACTGCCACGATCTGCAGTGTGGCACCTCCCACGCCTGCGCCGACTATCGTTCTCGTGGCAGAAACACCGATGACACGAAATCGTCACAGCACTGCCCTATCGTGCCGCACACCTAGTAACCGGCGGGGATGCCGAACACCCGGATCGCATCTCGGTACATGCCGAGTTGCTGGTCCTTGGTCAAGGGCGCGACTTCGGCGATCAGCTGCCCCGCACTGGTAACGGCGCTCATCGCGCCGACCACCGGAAGCCCGGCAACGTTGAAATCGACCGTTGCCCTGCGGATGTGGTTGGCCGACGTCACGATGATCGCGCCACCCGCACCGAGCGAGCGCGCCAGCGGAACCGAGTTCAGCGCGTTGGCTACCGTCGATCCGGCACGGTGCTCTGCGTGAATCCGCTGGGGTGCAACACCGTTGGCTTGCAGCCATCCCTGCATGGCGGCTGCCTCGGTGATGCCGTTCTGTGGGTTGCCGCCGGTGACGATGATGGGCGAGAACGGCGACACGAACGACTGGATCACCGTGGCCTGTAGCCGGTTGATCAACTCCGAGCGCATGCTGCCGTCGGGCAGCAGTCCGTAACCGAGAACGATGATGGCGGTGGACGGGCCTTGGATTGCCGGAAGCGGGTTCGGTGGCGTGAACGACGCAGTCCTGACGGCGTCGAGCAGGCCGTGCACGCCGGCCCGCATGCCTGCATCCATCGCGCCCAGTCGTGCGAGCGCGGCCTCGCGGGTGATCAGGTCGGAGGCGGCATCGGCATAGATCGCTTGCAAAGCCACCGCATTCGGGTCCCCCGGGTCCTGGGCGACGGCTCCGCCGATGTCGGCGAGCGCACCTCGGGCGTCCCCGTCAGCAAATTTTCCCTGGGCACTGTTGAAGAGATCCGCCGCCGAGGCCGAAGCCGTCGCGGTGGGTGAGACGAGGAGGACGAACGTGAAGAGGGTGGACAGAAGAGCGGCCAACACCGCTCTGGCCGGATACGGCCGGACATGCGTGTGCATTCTCAACGAGGACCTTTCCGTCGGATTTTTCACTACAAGACTCGTGCGATGGTCCGTGGAGCGTCGGCGGCCAGTGTAGTGGCCCGCCCGGTGGCCCTGCCCGGTTTCGTACCCGGCGGTTTGCTTCACAAATCAGGACAGAACCCGTCCGCAATCGGTGGCATTCTTGTCGTCATGCGAGAAACTTCGGCGCGACTCCTCCGGATGCTCTCACTCCTGCAGACCCGCAAGGAGTGGTCGGGAGCCGAACTGGCCGATCGACTCGGGATCACACCGCGCACCGTTCGCCGGGACGTCGACAAGCTTCGCGACCTCGGTTATCCGGTCGACGCGACCGTCGGCGTCGGCGGCGGATATCAGCTCGGTGCCGGCGCCGAGATGCCGCCTCTGCTACTCGACGACGAGGAGGTTCTGGCGGTGGCACTGGGACTCCAGTCCGGCTCCACCGGTTCGGTGGTGGGCATCGGCGAGGCGTCGATGCGCGCCCTCGCCAAGCTCCGGCAGGTGATGCCGTCGCGGCTTCGGCACCGCCTCGAGACGTTGCAGGTCGACGTGGTGCACCGAGAACCCGCACGGAGCGCCGTCGACGCCCAGGTGCTTTCCGACGTCGCATCTGTGTGCCACAACCACGAGCGGCTCCGCTTCGACTACAACACCCACGACGGCACCGCGAGTCGCCGCGAGGTGGAGCCCTATCGACTCGTTCGGTCCGGGGTCCGCTGGTATCTGGTGGCATGGGATCTCACGCGCGCCGACTGGCGTTCGTTCCGGGTGGATCGGATGACGCCGAAGATTCCGACAGGACCCCGCTTCACGCCGCGTGAGCTCCCACCGGGCGGCGCCGCCGACTTCGTCGCCCGCGGGATCACCCGCGCCGTCACCCGGGTACGCGCGCGAGTGCTGTTGCACGCTCCGATCGGTGAGATCGCACCCATGGTGCACGAAGACTGGGGCACTCTCGAGGAACTGCCGGACGGCCGCTGCGCGGTGGCGCTCGGCGGCGACTCCCTGGCGTCGATAGCTCAGTGGCTCAGCGCTTTCGGTACCGATTTCACCGTCCTCGATCCCCCTGAGCTGCGGGAAGAGTGCCGACGGGTGGGCGAGCGCCATCGCCTCTTCGCCGACCGCTACGGTAACGCCTGACCAAGACGCCGTGCGGTGGTCACCGTGTCCCGGATAACGACGGAGCGACACGGTCGTTGTTCGGCGTCCGAGCAGCGACGAGACGAAAGGTCGGGGTTGTCGGGGATGCAGCACACGATTGTCGAGGAGGGGCGCGCTCGCGCGCCGTCAGGGCCCGAAAACAGCGCGAAAGTGCTTGTGGGGGCCCATGTGGCGCTCGGCGCCGCAACTGTCGTCACCATGCTGTTCTCGCTCGCGTTCCTCTGCACACTCGACAACGGAAACGATCCGTGGACCTGGCCGGCACGGTACTCGTCGGCGTGGTATGTCTGCGCGGCGATTCTCGCCTCGACGGTGTGGGCACTTCTCGTCACCGGTGTGCTGATCTTTCGGCCGGCACGCCGACGCGCACTGGGCACCGCAACCTTCCTCGTCGCTTTGACCCTCGGTATCTGCGCCGTCGTCGGTCTCTTCGGCCCGAACTCTGCGCTTCAGCTCTGGCTGGTGTGCGCGATCAATCTCGCGTATCAGGCTGCGCATCTACGTTCGGCGTGAGATGAAAACGAGGCAAGGCCCCACTCCTGCGGAGTGGGGCCTTGCTCGAACGTCATGTCCCGGCGAACCGGGAAGTCATAGCCGTTCTCAGACCAGGGTGACGCCGGTGGCCTGCGGGCCCTTGTTGCCCTGGCCGATCTCGAACGAAACACGCTGGTTCTCCTCGAGCGTGCGGAAGCCGCCGCTCTGGATCTCCGAGTAATGGACGAACACGTCAGCGCTGCCATCCTCGGGGGCGATGAAGCCGAACCCCTTCTCGGAGTTGAACCACTTCACGATGCCCTCTGCCATGTAAATCTCCTCTAACACAGTTTCTTCTTCAGGTAACCGGCTCGGTTACCAGGGTCATCTGACACGACCGCTTATGACAATTCCTGTGGAGGACGTCCAAACGCTCGCAACCATCGATTTGCGAGCGTGGGAAACACAAAC
The DNA here is from genome assembly GCF_023667485.2 of Rhodococcus sp. MSC1_016. Taxonomy (NCBI): domain Bacteria; kingdom Bacillati; phylum Actinomycetota; class Actinomycetes; order Mycobacteriales; family Nocardiaceae; genus Rhodococcus; species Rhodococcus sp. MSC1_016. The sequence continues at coordinate 600,150 of NZ_JAMOZI020000001.1, read as the reverse complement.
ACAAAACTTACGACCTCCAATAGTGAACCACACCCGCGCCCGCTTGTCTCCCCCAACCCCGGAATTTGGGTCGATCAGCGCCCACCTGATGGGATTCGGCACCTCGTGCCGGCGCTCGCCTCGGCCCGAGATACTCACTTCGCTGCCGGCATCCTCCGCAGGATGCGGAACCGCGGCTACGGACGGGTGGCAGCAAGACGCACGAATGCCGCAGCGTCGAGCCTCTCCCCGCGCGTGGACGGCTCGATTCCTGCCTCGACGAGCCTGCGCTCCGCTTCGGCCGGCGATCCGGCCCAACCACTGAGCGCCGCTCGTAAAGTCTTGCGACGCTGCGCAAATGCCGCATCGATCACGGCAAACACTCGTCGCCGGTGCTCGTCGTCGATCGGCCACGGAGGTTCTGCGTAACGATCGATCCGCACCAATCCCGACTCCACCTTGGGAACAGGCCAGAAGACCGCTTTGCCCACGGACCCCGCACGGCGGACCGAACCGAAGAAGTTGGCCTTCACGCTCGGCACTCCGTAGGTCTTGCTGCCGGGCGGTGCCGCCAGGCGGTCCGCCACCTCGGCCTGCACCATCACCAGAGCCGTTCGCAGACTGGGCAATTCCGCAAACAGGTGCAGCAGCACCGGCACGGCCACGTTGTACGGCAGGTTGGCGACGAGCGCGGTGGGTTCACCGGGGATCTCGGACGGCTGGACGCGCATCGCATCCGCCCCGACCACGGTCAACCGGTCCGCGAGCCCCGGAGCGCGGGCGGCGACCGTGACCGGCAGCCGGGCGGCGAGGTTGGGATCGATCTCGACCGCAATCACCTTGTCCACCACGTCGAGTAGCGCCAGGGTGAGCGACCCGAGACCGGGCCCGACCTCGAGAACGATGTCGCTGCTCCCCACGCCGGCGGTGGCCACGATACGACGAACGGTGTTGGCGTCGTGAACGAAGTTCTGCCCCAGCTGCTTCGTGGGGCGCACACCGAATTCCTCGGCTAGCGAACGCACTTCGGCGGGGCCGAGCAGAGCAGCCTGCCCTCGGGGAGACTGGCCTCGTTCGACATGGGGTGATTCGGCGTCGGACACCAGGGGAACTTTAACGGACTCCGAGCCTGCCCGAACACGTCGGCCATGCTCCCCAGCCCTGGGTCTGCTGCGTTCGGGACGCGATGGCGATCTGCTCCTCGCGGGTGGCGAGATCGGCCCGCGGTGCGTACCTGAGACCGCCCTGACGCTCCCAGGTGTTCTGGTCGAACTGAACGCCGCCGAAGAAGCCGTTGCCCGTGTTGATGGCCCAGTTCCCGGTGGCTTCACACTGTGCGAGCGCATCCCAGACGGCGCCGTTCTCGACGGGAGGCACCTCCGTGCCCGGTTTCGCGCCGACTCTGATCACCTTGGGCTGCGCGGGCGTGGTGACCGTGGCCGCCACCTGGTTGCGGCCTACTTCCTTGCCGTTGACCGTGTTGACCGCAAAGGTGACGTCCTGCACACCCGGCACGCCGGGGTTCTCCACCACGGTGCGGCTCATGTTCATCGTGGGGTCTTCGATCCGCTGCTCCGGCGGCGCCAACGGCAGGGTCTCGACCTTCGTCTCGACTCGGTCGCGGGTGACCGTGACGCCCATACCCTCCGCCAACGGCGTGTCCGCGGGAGGCACGACCCTATCGGACTGTTCGAGAGGCGCACCGTGCGCGGTGAGGAAATCCCCGACCGTCGGTGCCGCCAACCGCACATCCGTCACTGGCAGAGCGCCGTCGGTCAGCCTGACCACCATCGGGTTGAGCACCTCCAGCGCAGCGCCGTCGAGGGGCAGACGCTGCGAACGCGACGCGGACACGTGCACGTCCTCGGCGAGTTCCAACTGCTTCAACGCGTCCTCGACGGTGAGCGCCGTGGTCCACACGGTCTTGGGCTGGCCGTCCACGGTCAGGGACACCTCACGTGCGCGGCGCAGAACCACCGTGTCACCGTCCGACAGGGTCGCGTCCCGTTCGGGTGCCACCACGTCGCGCTCGTCGAGCGAGTACCCGGCGTCGGACAGCGCGGCATCGACACTCGTGCTCATGGTGCTCAGCGAGACCTTCTCACCGTCCACGTCGAGTGTGACGGTCTTGTGCCGGACCACGGCCATCACTCCGCCGGCGATCAGTGTGGCGAGAAGCAGCGCGACCACGGTGTACAGCAGCGGCGAGCGGGCCGAGTTGATCTTGGCGAAGGGCGACATCGTGTTCCTTTACTCGAGCCGAGCGGGTCAGCGGAGTCCGAGCTTGCTGGTGCAGGCGGGCCATGCACCCCAGCCCTGCGTCGCCTGGACCTTTTCGGCGACGGAGATCTGCTGCTCGCGCGACGCGAGGTCGGCGCGTGGGGCGTAGGCGGTGCCACCGAACGCTTCCCAGGTGCTCTGCGTGAACTGGAGTCCGCCGTAGAAGCCGTTCCCGGTGTTGATGGCCCAGTTGCCGGTGGCCTCGCAGTGCGCAATGGAGTCCCAGGTCGACGCGTTGGAGATGGCGATCTCCTTCACTCCGACGCGGACGACGGCGGGCGCCGGTTCGCGCAGGATCTCCGACTTCAGTTCCTGGCGGCCTGCCTCGACCCCGTTGACGGTCTTCACTGCGGCCGTCACGGTGCGCTCACCGGGAACGCCCGGGTTCTCGACGACGGTCTTGCCCTTGTCGAGCGCGGGATCGTCCACGCGGTTCTCGGGGGGCGCGATCGGCAGGGTCTCGGTGCGGGTCTCGGTGCGGTCGCGGGTCACGCGGATCTCGGCGCCGTCGACGAGGGGGCTGTCGGCGGGAGGCACGACGGTGTCGGCCTGCTCGAGTGGCGCACCTTTTGCCGCCAGTAGTGCGCCCACGGTGGGGGCGGCGAGGCGGACCTCGGCGATCGGCGCCCCGCCGTCGGCAACCTTGACGAGCTTGGGCTCGACGACGTCCAGCTCGGCACCTTCGAGCGGAAGGCGCTGCGAACGCGACGCCGAGACGTGCACGTCGTCGGCCAGTTCGAACTGCTTCAGGGCGTCGTCCACGGTGAGCGCCGTGGTCCACACCTTCTTCGGCTCTCCGTCGACGGTGAGCGTGACCTCACGGGCGCGCCGCAACACGACGGTGTCACCTTCGGAGATCGAGGCGCCGGCAGCAGGCGCGACAGCGTCACGCTCGTTGAGGGTGTACCCGGCGTCGTCGAGGGCCCCGCTCACATCGGTAGCCATGGTGCCGAGCGACATGCTCTCGCCGTCGACGTCGATCGTGACGGTCTTGTGCCGGGCTACGGCCAGGGCGCCACCGACGACGAGGGTCGCAAGCAGTGCGGCGACCACCACGTAGAGAAAGGGCGATTTGGCGTTGTTAAGTCTGGCGAGTACTGACACATCAAGTCCCAAAGGCTGGCGAAAGTTTGATCACGGTACGGTAACGAATCGGCCTTGCTATGGCAACTTTGCAGCCTGTACCTGCTACCTAGATCACAAAAAGATTGAGATCGGACATGGTTTTCGACTGGAACGCGAAAACTCGTCGAATTCGGGCCACCCGCGGTGACGCAGTATCTTGCGTCTGCACCAATAGCCCGGAAGCGACCGGGCACCTGTCATAGAAAGCTGGGGTTCCGTGCACAGCAGATCCGATCGACTTCTGAGACACGTCAGACGTCCGAGAGTGCCCGCGGTGATCGCCGCGCTGACGCTGCTCGTCACACTCGTCGCGCCAGGCCTCGCGGGCGCGCAACAGCCCGATCCGAACGGCGGGCAACAGCCCGCCCCGGGCAACAACTACATCATCGCCACCGATATCACGTTCGCGCCGTTCGAGTTCCAGGACGAGTCCGGCAAGCTCGTCGGCATCGACATGGATCTGCTCGCGGCTATCGCCGAAGACCAGGGATTCGACTACACCGTCAACGCGGTCGGATTCGACGCCGCACTACAGGCGGTCACGGGCGGGCAGGCCAACGGAATGATCGCCGGGATGTCGATCACCGACGCCCGCAAGGCCACATTCGACTTCTCCGACCCGTACTTCGAGTCGGGCGTCCAGATGGGCGTGCTCGAGGACGACGACTCGATCACCTCGTATGAGGATCTGCGCGGCAAGTCGGTCGCAGTCAAGAACGGCACCGAGGGTGCCACCTACGCGGAGTCCATCAAGAATCAGTTCGGCTTCACCACCAAGTACTTCGCCGACTCGTCGAGCATGTTCGACGAGGTGCGCACCGGTAACTCGGCCGCCGTGTTCGAGGACTACCCCGTACTGGCCTACGGCATCAAGCAGGGCAATGGATTCAAGACCGTCACCGACAAGGTTCCGGGCGCAAGTTACGGCTTCGCCGTGGCCAAGGGCCAGAACGCGCAGCTGCTGCAGCAGTTCAACGCCGGGCTCGCCAACCTGAAGGCCAGCGGCCAGTACGACGAGATCCTCGCCCGGTACCTCGACACCGACGCGAGCACAGACGACAATTCCATTCTCGGATTGATCAAGAGCACCTACCCGCTGTTGCTCGAGGGACTGTGGCTCACGATCGTCCTCACCGTGGTCTCGATCGCGATCGCTCTCATGCTGGGCGCGATCTTCGGCCTGTTCCGGGTGTCGACCAACATCGTGCTGCGCGGAATCGGCACCACCTACGTCGACGTCTTCCGCGGAACGCCGTTGCTGGTGCAGGCCTTCTTCATCTACTTCGGCATTCCGGCGGCACTCGACTTCCAGATGTCGGCGTTCACCGCCGGCATCATCACCCTGAGTCTCAACGCGGGCGCCTACATGGCGGAGATCGTGCGCGGCGGCATCCTGTCGGTCGACAAGGGCCAGATGGAAGCGTCGCGAAGCCTCGGAATCAGTTATCTGAAGTCGATGCAGAAGGTGGTGATGCCGCAGGCCGTGCGCACCATGATCCCGTCGTACATCAATCAGTTCGTGATCACCCTGAAAGATACGTCGATCCTGTCCGTGATCGGGCTGGCCGAGCTCACGCAGACCGGGCGCATCATCATCGCCCGCAACTACCAGTCCTTCAACATGTGGCTGATCATCGGCGTCATGTACTTCATCATCATCATGGCGTTGACCAAGCTGTCGAATCGCCTCGAGAAGAGGATCAATCGATGACCGAATCGAACCCGACCCCGACGGCCACCACCGAGCCGAAGATTCGCGTGCGCGGTCTGAAGAAGTCGTTCGGTGACAACGAGGTACTCAAAGGCATCGACGTCGAGGTTCAGAGCGGCGAAGTGGTCTGCGTGATCGGCCCGTCCGGCTCCGGCAAGAGCACCTTCCTGCGCTGCCTCAATCGGCTCGAGGACATCACCGGCGGCAGCGTTGTCGTCGACAACTTCGACGTGAGCGACAAGAAGATCGACATCGACCGGGTGCGTCAGCACATCGGCATGGTGTTCCAGCACTTCAATCTGTTTCCGCACATGACGGCAATAGAGAACGTGATGCTGGGACCCGTCCAGACAAAGCGGGCAACCAAGGAGGAAGCACGGGCAACGGCGGTCCGCCTGCTCGATCAGGTCGGGCTCGCCGAGAAGGCGGACGCCAAGCCCGCGAGCCTGTCCGGCGGGCAGAAGCAGCGGGTCGCGATTGCGCGCGCTCTCGCCATGAACCCGGACATCATGCTGTTCGACGAGGCCACCAGCGCCCTCGACCCGGAGATGGTCGGGGAGGTGCTGCAGGTGCTGCGCGACCTCGCGAAGGGTGGCATGACCATGGTGGTGGTGACGCACGAGATGGGCTTCGCCCGGGAGGTCGCGGATCGGGTGATCTTCATGGCGGACGGTTACGTGGTGGAGGAGGGCACACCCGAGCAGATCTTCGGGAGTCCCCGTGAGGCCCGTACCCAGGACTTCTTGAACAAGGTCCTCTGACACGAAAGTGGCAGAGGACGCCCGAGGCGTCCTCTGCCACTTCCAGCGAGGTCAGACGCGCGCGGTGTCCTTCGCCGCCCAGGGCAGCTTGGCACCGAGGAGCCCGTCGACGCCGTACGCGCCGGACCCGACCACTGCAAGAAGCAGAGAGCTGACGCCGAGGGCGAGGACCAGTTCGTATCCGCCCTCACTGGCGAAAATGCCCTTGTCGATGTGCGCGATGAAGAACGCGCCCACCATGTCGAGGAACAGCAGGATGCCGAAGATCGGCACCGCCGCGCCGACGATCAGTGCGAGACCGCCGATGATCTCGAGCCAGGTGACCACGAACGCCGAGATACCGGGGAGTGGGACACCCATGCTTTCGAATCCGGCCGTCTGCTTGTCCAGCCCATTGGTGAAGGCCTTCTGCCAGCCGTGAGCGAGGAAGATGATTCCGATGCCCACCCGAGCGATGAGAATTCCGAGATTGCGAACTGCGGGGTTGTTCATGACCGTGCCTTTCATCGAGGCGTCCCCGCGGATCGGGACGACCGTTACGTGACGGCCATCAGCCTAGAATGTCTTAGTTGAAACTTCAACCTAGGGCCTGCGGCCCTGTGAGCGGTTAACGAGTCCAGGGACTCGTCAACCACTCACGGGCCGGAGGCCGTAGACCCGCTCGGCGGTGACCGTCGACGCCCGTGCCAGCGCTTCCGGCTCCTCACCGCGAACCTCTGCCAAAGCACGCACCGTGTAGGGCAGGCAATACGGCTCGTTGGGCGCGCCGCGGAACGGGTGCGGGGTGAGGAACGGGGCGTCCGTCTCCACGATGAGCTGGTCGGCGGGCACGAGGAGAGCCGCCTCTCGCAACGCCTTCGCGTTCTTGAAGCTGACGGTGCCCGAGAAACTGAGCACGTACCCCGCGTCGATGCACTCACGCGCCATGGCTGCATCCGACGAGAAGCAATGGAACACCACGGTGTCGGGCGCCCCCTCCGCGCGCAGCACGTCCAGTAGCGCCTGATCTGCGTCCCTGTTGTGGATCATCAGCGTTTTTCCGAGCCGTTTCGCCAGGTCGATGTGCCATCGGAAACCCTCTTCCTGCTCCGGCACGGTGGCGCAGCCGTCGAGCTTCCCGGGCCAGTAGAAGTCGAAGCCCGTCTCCCCGACCGCCACCACCCGCGGATCGCCGGCCAATCGCTCGATCTCGGCCTTCGTGCCATCGTCGAGGACGTTTGCCCTCGTCGGATGAATGGCGACGGCCGCATACACCCGCGCATCCCAGTTGGCCGCATCGACGGCGAACCGTGCGGCATCCAGGTCGTCGGCCACGGTGACCACTCGCTCCACACCGACAGCGGCGGCCCGGTCCACGATCTTCCGGACACTCGCCGCATCCGAGGCTCCGCACGCGTCGAGATGAGTGTGAGCGTCGACGAGCGGAAACAGTGGCTGGGGCGCTTCGGGTGCAGGACGGTCTTTGCTCATGCGCACATTGTCGACGGCGACACCGCTCGAACGCCAACGCCCTCGTCTCACGGCCGGTCGAAGCGGCGTTTACACCAATCTGCGCGTCGCGGAACCGCGGGGCGCAGATAGAGTGGTCGCACCATGAATGCTGCTGACTCCACCGCTTCGCGGCCACCTTTCTATCTGACGACGGCGATCGCGTACCCCAACGGCGTCCCGCACATCGGTCACGCGTACGAGTACATCTCCTCGGACGCGCTGGCACGGTTCAAGCGCCTCGACGGGTTCGACGTCTTCTTCCTGACCGGAACCGACGAGCACGGCCTGAAGATGCAGCAGACGGCGATCAAGGAAGGTATCGACGTCCGCGAGCTCGCCGCCAGGAACTCCGACGTGTTCGAGGCTCTCGACAAGACCTTGAACATCTCGTACGACCGGTTCATCCGGACAACGGACACCGATCACGAAGAAGCCAGCAAGGCGATCTGGCAGAAGATGCTCGAGCGAGGTGACATCTACCTCGACACCTACTCGGGCTGGTACTCGGTGCGCGACGAGGCCTTCTACACCGAGGCCGAGACGACACTTCAGGAGGACGGCTCGCGGTTGTCCACCGAGACCGGGACGCCGGTCGAATGGACGGAGGAGTCGACCTACTTCTTCAAGCTGTCCGAGTACCAGGACAAGCTGCTGCGGTTGTACGAGGAGAACCCGGACTTCATCGCGCCGGCGACACGTCGCAACGAGATCGTGAGCTTCGTCAAGGGCGGCCTGAAGGACCTGTCGATCTCACGCACCACCTTCGACTGGGGTGTCCCGGTTCCCGGCCACCCCGAGCACGTCATGTACGTGTGGGTGGACGCCCTCACCAACTACCTCACCGGTGCGGGCTACCCCGACACGGAGTCGGAGCAGTTCGGCAAGTTCTGGCCCGCGAATCTCCACATCATCGGCAAGGACATCACCCGGTTCCACACCGTGTACTGGCCGGCATTCCTCATGTCGGCGGGAATCGAGTTGCCGAAGCGGGTCTTCGTGCACGGGTTCCTCTACAACAAGGGCGAGAAGATGTCGAAGTCGGTCGGCAACGTCGTCGACCCGGTCGCCATGGTCGAGCAGTACGGACTCGACGCCGTCCGTTTCTTCCTGCTGCGGGAGATCTCGTACGGGCAGGACGGCAGCTACAGCCACGAGGCCATCGTCACGCGCATCAACGCCGACCTGGCCAACGAGCTGGGCAACCTGGCGCAGCGCTCGCTGTCGATGGTGGCCAAGAACTGTGACGCCCAGGTTCCGGTGCCGGGTGAGCTGACCGACGAGGATTCGGCCATGCTCGCCTCGGCGGACGCCCTGCTGGCCAAGTGCCGTGCCGAATACGACGTTCAGGCGTTGCATCTCGCGCTGGAGGCGATCTGGTCGGTTCTCGGTGAGACCAACCGGTACTTCTCGAAGCAGGAACCGTGGGTGCTGCGCAAGACGGACCCCGAGCGGATGGCCACCGTGCTGTACGTGACGCTCGAGGTGGTGCGCATCGTCGGAATTCTGGTGCAACCGGTGATGCCGAATGCGGCGGAAAAGATTTTGGACCTGCTGGGCCAGAAAGCGGAGGCCCGCCAGTTCACCGACCTCGCCACCCGCATCGTTGCGGGCACGCCACTGCCCGCACCGTCGGGCGTTTTCCCTCGTTACGTGGACGAGTGAGCCGTGCAGGGCCCGAGTTGTCGGACCCTGCATGCACACTCTCCCCCATGACGGCGAATAGAACATACATTCGATCTCTACATGGCGGATTCGGCAGTAGTGGATCCGGAACGGGAGCGCGCGTGTTCGACGACGAAGTGAGCCCGCCGGCGGCGGCCGCCGTCCACACCCTTCTGGGAGAGTTGTCGGCCGCGTACGAGCGCGGCTGGCAACCTGCCGACGTCCTCCATCTGGCGCGGAGATCGAAGGAGCCGGCCGACGCGCCGCTCGCGGCAGCACTCGTCCTGCACGAGGCGGAGCGGACCCGCGCCCAGGATCGGGCGCCCCACGACTGGCTCGATCAACTCCGTACCATCGCCGAGCAGTACCCCGCGGCTTCGGATCTGGCGCAGCGCATTTCGGATCGAGTCGGTGATGCGATGGACGACATGTCCGACGACGCGGGCGTGCGCGCCCTGGCTGCGGGGTTGCTCTTCGAGGACCCTTACCACTCGGTCTACCAGTTGACCGACCTCTCCTTGGCCTGGACCGATCTGCCCGGGTGGACCGTCCTTACTCCCCCGCCGTCCACCTGGCCCCGCGTTCGGGTCGAGGTCACCGGGTCGGTCGCGAGCGGGAACACCGAGGCCGACGCCAAGGTACTCAACAGGATTCGGGGACTGCTCGCCAAGGCAGAGGCCACCGACTTCGCCGAGGAAGCCGAAATTTTCACCGCGAAGGCCCAGGAGTTGATGACCCGCTATGCCATCAATGCCGCCCTCCTCCACACCCAGAACGGCTCGGGAAACACCGCTGTCCACAGTCGCCGGATCCATCTCGAAAATCCGTACGTCAAGGAGAAGGTGCACCTGCTCACCGAGATCGGTGACTCCAACCGGGTGCGGACGGTGTGGTTCAGTTCGCTGGCCATCGCCACAGTGGTGGGAACACCACTCGACCTGCAACAGGTCGACATGCTCTTCACTTCACTGCTGGTGCAGGCCACGCGGGCAATGCAATTCGCTGATGCGCAGAGTCGCAGCGGGTCCCGCACCACGTCGTTTCGTAAAGGTTTCCTCGCAGGGTTCGCGAGTCGGATCGGTCAGCGGTTACGCGACGCCGACAGTAGGGCGACAGTCGAGGCCGCGGACGAGGCGTCGATCCCGGTCGACGACCTCCTGCCGATTCTCGCCACGAAATCCGAAGCTGTCGACGCGGAGTTCGACCGCCTGTTTCCGCGTACTCGCAAAGCCCGCGGAAGGGCGGTGGACGCGCACGGTTGGTACGCCGGGCAGGCGGCCGCCGACGATGCCACCCTCGCACCCGGCGAGCGGGCACTTCGGCGGTAGTGCCACCGTCGGGGTGGCCCTACTCCTTGCGCGAAGCCAGGACGGTTTCGTACAACTCGCGTTTCGACACGCCCGGGGTCGCAACCAACGCGCAGGCGTCCTTCAGCCGGGTGCCGTCGGCAACGAGTCGTTCCACCTCGTCGACGAGGTCTGCGGGATCGGAGGCCACGATGGCGGCCCCTTCCACGACCACGGTGATCTCGCCGCGCACCCCCTCGGCCGACCATTCGGCGAGTTCCGAGAGGGTGCCGCGGCGTACCTCCTCGTAAGTCTTGGTCAGTTCGCGGCAGACGGCGGCTCGCCGGGTGCCGCCGAGAACCTCGACGGCGTCGGTGAGACAGTCGGCAAGTCGGTGCGGTGCCTCGAAGAACACGCACGCCCGCGGCTCGTTCACCAACTCCCGCAACCACGTCTTGCGCTGGCCCTGTTTGCGGGGCGGGAAGCCGTCGAAACAGAAGCGCTCCACCGGGAGCCCGGAGAGGGCCAGTGCCGTCGTCACCGCCGACGGTCCCGGCAGGCAGGTCACCGCCAGGTCCTCGGCGACACACGCCGACACCAGCCGGTATCCGGGGTCACTCACCGAGGGCATCCCCGCGTCGGTCACGAGGAGCACCGTCTTACCCGCCGCAACATCGGCGACGAGCGCAGGCAGTCGTGCCACCTCCACCTGGTCGTAGAAACTGACCACCTTTCCCGTGATGGTCACGTCGAGCGCCGAAGCCAGAGCCTTGGTGCGACGGGTGTCCTCGGCGGCGACGACGTCGGCGGTTTCCAGCGCCGTACGCAGCCGGGGCGAGGCGTCACCCACGTCCCCCATCGGCGTTGCGGCGAGCACGAGGCGACCAGTCATGACCCACAGCCTACGATTGCCGCGTGACGATGTTGACGGACGAGCGACCGACGCCCTCCGCACGACACTCGGCGGTGGTCAGCCCGGCACCCCTCACCCCTCCCCGCAGCTTCGGTCCCGTGGACCGTGCCCGCGGCTGGGTGGTGACCCTGTTCGTCACGGCGATCGCGGCGATCACCCGGTTCACCATGCTGGGATACCCCACGGACGCGGGCACACCCGTGTTCGACGAGAAGCATTACGCGCCACAGGGCTGGCAGGTTCTCACCGGCGGCTGGATAGAAGACAACCCCGGGTATGGCCTGGTGGTGCATCCGCCAATCGGGAAACAACTGATCGCGATGGGCGAGGCGATCTTCGGCTACAACGGCTGGGGGTGGCGGTTTGCGTCGGCGGTGGCGGGCACGATCCTGGTGCTGCTCGTCATTCGCATCGTCAGGCGACTGAGCCGGTCCACACTCCTCGGCGGTCTCGCGGGCATCCTGCTCGTCGCGGACGGTGTCACCTTCGTGTCCTCCCGCCTCGGCATGCTCGACATCTTCCTGGCCCTGTTTGCCGTTGCCGCCCTCGGTTGCCTCGTCGTGGACCGCGACCAGGTCCGCGAGCGAATGGCCCGCGTGTACGACGAAGGGCGGATCGGCGACAGCGAGTGGGGGCCGCGTCTGGGTGTCCGGTGGTGGCGTTTCGGTGCCGGAATCATGTTGGGCCTGGCGTGCGGAACCAAGTGGTCGGGCGTCTACTTCATCGTCTTCTTCGGGTTGCTCAGCGTGTTGTTCGATGTGGCGGCCCGACGGACCTACGGAGTGCAGCGGCCCTGGTTCGGCGCCGCTCTCCGCGACGTCGGCCCTGCACTGTATGCGCTCGTCGTCGTCCCGCTGTTCGTCTATCTCGGCAGTTATTGGGCATGGTTCGCGAGCGAGACCGGGGTCGATCGGCACGCAGTGGGCAACGAGATCGGAACCGGTGGAACCTGGTCGTTCCTCCCGTCCGCGCTGCGGTCGCTGTGGTATTACAGCGGCAACGTCCTCCAATTCCACGAAGGTCTCACCAACTCCGCGGGCAACCATCACCCGTGGGAGTCGAAACCGTGGACGTGGCCGATGGGTCTTCGCCCGATGCTCTACTACTTCGCCGAGGGCGGCCACGTGTCCGGATGCAGCGCGTCCAGCTGCGTCAAGGCGGTCATGCTCGTCGGCACGCCCGCGATGTGGTGGCTCGCGGGGCCGATGCTCGCCTGGGCGCTGTGGCAAGCAGTGGTGCGCAAGGACTGGCGATATGCCACCGTGCTCACCGGCTACGGCGCCGCATTCCTCCCGTGGCTCACCACCCTCGACCGCCAGATGTACTACTTCTACGCAGTCGCCCTTGCGCCGTTCATGGTGATGGGTATCGCCCTCGTCCTCGGCGACATCCTCGGCAGGGCCACGTCGTCCTACGAACGACGCGGCACCGGTCTCCTCGCCGTCTGCCTCTACGTGGGACTGGTGGTGGCCAACTTCATCTGGCTGTGGCCCATCCTCACCGGTTTGCCGATCACACCCGAGATGTGGCAAAACCAGCTCTGGCTACCCAGCTGGCGCTGAACCGGAACCCCCGCGTCGGTTCTTCACGGAACTGGGCGAGCGGCGTCGCTTCGCCACCGCTTTCCGGAGTTCCCGCCGCATCTCCCTGGCGTCGACCACGATCGGGTCGCGCGAGAGATCCTTGTACAGCGACACGCACAGACCGATCATCACGATCACGAACGGTGCGGCCGCGATGATCGTCATCGTCTGCAGTCCGTCGAGGGCGGTATCACCACCGGTCCACAGGATCAGGGCAGCCACCCCACCGGTCAGCGAACCCCAGAAAACGACCACCCAGCGCTGCGGATCGAGCGAACCGCGCTGCGAGAGGGTACCCATCACCATCGATGCGGCATCCGCGCCGGACACGAAGAAGATGGCGACGAGCACCATCACCAGAACGGTGGTGATGCCGGTGAGCGGCAGGTGGTCGAGCATCCCGAACAGCTGCCCTTCCTGGGTGTCCTGCCCGGCGAGGTCGATACCGTCGCGCTGCTCACCGATACCCGCGCCGCCGAAGATGGCGAACCAGACGAGGCTGACCACACTCGGAACCAGAATGACTCCGAAAACGAACTGGCGAATGGTCCGGCCGCGGCTGATGCGTGCCAGGAACATGCCGACGAACGGGGTCCACGAAATCCACCACGCCCAGTAGAAGATGGTCCACGACGACAACCACTCACCGGTCGAGGGATCGGAGGACGCCCCGGTTCGCGCCGACATCTGCGCCAGTTCGGCAGCGTAGGCACCGATCGTCGTCGGCAGCAGGTTCAGGATCAGGACCGTCGGACCCACCACGAACACGAACAGCGCCAGCACGACGGCAAGCACCATGTTGGTGTTGGACAGCCACTGGATACCCTTCGCGACACCCGACACTGCGGAGGCGACGAACGCCAAAGTCAGCAGTGCGACAATCGCGACGAGCAGGAAGGTGCTCACCTCCGACATCCACCCGACGACCTGAAAACCGGAGCCGATCTGAAGGGCCCCCAGACCCAGCGAGGCAGCGGTACCGAACAGTGTCGCGAAGATCGCGAGCACATCGATGAACTTGCCGATCGGACCTTCCGCGCGCCGACCGAGCAGAGGTATGAACGCCGAGCTGAACAGCTGCTTGCGACCCTTGCGGTACGAACCGTACGCGATCGACAGGCCGACCACGGCGTACATCGCCCAGGGGTGCAGGCTCCAATGAAACATGGTGGTAGCCATCGCGGTTCCGATTCCACCGTCGCTGCCGGGGGGCGGCGTGACATAGTGCGCGAGCGGCTCGGCGACACCGAAGAACATCAGCCCGATACCCATGCCCGCGCTGAACATCATCGCGATCCAGCTGACCGTCCGAAACTCCGGCTTCTCGCCGTCCTTGCCGAGCGGAATGTGACCGAACCGGCTGAATGCGAGCCACAACGAGAAGAGCACGAAACCGGACGCCGACAGAACGAACAGCCATCCGAGATCGGTGACCAACCACGAAAGGGCCTTACCGGTGGTCGAATCGAGATTGTCGGGGGCCGCGAGACCCCACACGACGATCAGCGCCACCGCCGCGGCAGCGACGGAAAACACGACGTAGTCGGTGCGAACACCGATCCGCTTCAGCCCACCGGATGCAAGCACATTCGGAGACTCGGATGGGTGATCCGGCAGATCAGTATTCATTGCCATGAACAACTACGTTGGTCACTGACGGAAGTAAATGCAAGCTGGGGTGCGCGCCGACCCCTGAACGAGAGCCGGCGTGCGCGTGCAGTCACACCGCGGCTTTGCCCCATCCCGAACCCCGTCCGATCAGGCCGTCGATACCGAGGCGCCCGGCGCCGATGACGGCGAGAAGCAGCGAGCCCACACCTAATGCCACCACGAGTTCGTAACCGCCCTCCGAAACGAAGACACCCTTGTCGGCGTGCACGAGGATCAGCGCACCGAGCATGTCGAGGAACAGAAGAAATCCGGCCACCGGTGTGGCCAATCCCACGATGAGCGCGAATCCGCCCGCAAGTTCGATCGTCGCTGCCGCTATCGCCGAGATGTCGGGAAGTGGTACTCCCATGTCGGCGAACGACTCCTGCGTCGCGTTCACCCCGTATTCGAAGAACTTCTGCCAGCCGTGCGCGACGAAAACGACGCCCAGACCGATGCGTGCGATCAGGATCGCGAGGTCACGGAACAGTGCGGAGGCCATACCGAGTGTTCCCCTTTCTGGAATCGCTTCTTCTGGATGAAGCCAGCTCAACCGGCGCCGCGGAGAGCCGACTGCACGAAGTCGAGGATTTCGTCGTCGGAGACGCCCAGCTTGCGCAGTTCCTGCACATATCGGGTGGCCGCCTTCTCGGCACCGACACGGATCGGGTCGCCACCGCCTGCGATGAAGGTGCCCTGCTTGCCCCGGCTTTCGATCACACCCTGCTCACCGAGTTCGCGGTACGCCTTCGCAACGGTATTCGGGGCCAGCCCTACCTCGACGGCCAGAGCGCGGACTGTCGGGATCTTCGTGCCGGCGATCAGCCGACCGGTGCGCACCTGCTCGATGATCTGTAGCCGCAACTGGTCGAACGGGGCGGTCGACGAATCCGGATCGATGTCGATGTGCACGGCCGCCGCCACCTCCGTTGTTCCAGGCGTTGTATCAGACCGTAGTAGGGAGGGCACGGCGCCGCAATGGCTGGCGGCGAACGCCACCGGTCACAGCGCCGCGACAGCGTCCTCGACCGGGGTCGGCCCGGACGTCAGCATGAGGGTCTTCCTCGCAGTACTCGGATCGTCGAGAAGCGCCACAACCACGGCCGCGACATCGGCACGCGGCACGGTGCCACGTTCGAGCGGTGGGGCGGCGAGGGTGACGTGCCCCGTCGGTTCGTCGTCGGTCAACCCACCGGGCCGCAGGATCGTCCAGTCCAGGTAGGTGCGCGCCCGTAGATCTTCTTCGGCCGAGGTCTTGGCGACGAGGTAGGCGGCGAACACGTCGTCGGTGCCCTCCGGGATCGGCTCACCGGCACCGAACGAGCTGACCTGAACGAACCGGCGTACCCCGGCCTTCTCGGCGGCTTCGGCGAGCAGCACCGCGGCGCCGCGGTCGACGGTGTCCTTGCGCTCCGCTCCGCTGCCCGGGCCGGCGCCGGCCGCGAACACGGCAGCGTCCGCGCCGAGCAGAACCTTCGCGACGTCGTCGACCGTCGAGTTTTCGAGGTCGATGACCACCGGCTCGGCGCCCAGCGCTGCCACGGCGTGTTCGTGATCCGGATTGCGGATCAGGGCCACCGCGCGGTCTCCTCTCGCGGTCAGCAGCTTGGTCAGGTGGCGGGCGATCTTCCCGTGCCCACCCGCGATGACGATGCGGCGTGGTGTGCTGTTCGAGTGCTCGGCCATGGTCGATCTCCCTCTGTCGTCGACTGATCCACGTATGCGACTGTTCCACTGACGCACAGTGTTTATTGACGCACTGTATTTATTGATGCACAGTGCAGCGCACGGTACCGGCTCATTTGTTCCCGGGTGCAGAATGTTCTGCATGGCGAACACCGCGACGATCTACCACAACCAACGCTGCAACACCTCCCGCACCGTCCTGGGACTGATCCGGGACGCCGGCATTGAACCCACCGTCGTGAAGTACCTCGAGACGCCGCCCACACGGGACGGTTTGCGCAAGCTGCTCGACGACGCCGGGCTGAAGCCGAGCGAGGCGATCAGGAAGAAGGAAGCGATCTACAAGGAGTTGTCGCTGGCTCAGGCGTCGGAGGACGAACTGCTCGATGCCATGACAGAGCATCCCATCCTCATCGAGCGTCCGATCGTCGTGACGGACAAGGGCACTGTCCTGGCTCGCCCGGCCACGAAGGTCACCGAGATCCTGTAGGCGCTGCGCGCCCGTGAGCCTTTCTGGTTGCTGGGACTACCAAAAAGGCGCACGGGCCCGGAGGGCCTACAGCGGGTCGCGGGACACGGGACAGGACATGCAGCGCGGCCCACCGCGGCCCGACCCCAGTTCGGAGCCGGCGATCCGCAGCACCTCGATGCCCGACGCTTCGAGGCGGGCGTTGGTCTCGGCGTTGCGCTCGTAGGCGACGACGACGCCGGGGGCGAGCGCGAGGGTGTTGTTTCCGTCGTCCCACTGTTCGCGTTCTGCGGTGACGTTGTCGAGTCCGGTATCGATGACCCGCAACTTCCCGATGCCCATGGCGTCGGCGGCAGCAAACAGGAAGGGGTCGGCCCCCCGGATGGACACGCCCTTGTCCTCGCGGTGAATGGTGAACGCCGACAACGTGTCCTGGATGACGGGGTACATCACGACCGCGTCGTGGTCCACCATGGTGCAGACGGTGTCGAGATGCATCGACGCCCTCGACTGCGCGATCGGCACCACCAGTACCGTATGGGCGAGCTCGTCCTCGAATACGCTGCGCGCGAGTGCCTCCGCACCGGCCGGGGTGGTGCGCTCCCCGACCCCCACGGCGACGACACCGGGCGCGAGCAGCAGGACGTCGCCGCCTTCGACGGGGGCGGTGTGTGATTCGTAGGCGCGCCGGGCGCCACGGAACCGCGGGTGGTGCGCGTAGATGATGTCAGTGAGCGACGTTTCCCGCACACGCGCCGGTAACGCCAGCGAGGTGATGGCCACCCGCGGACCGATCCAGACCGACGAGTCCCGGGTGAACAGCAGATTGGGCAGCGGGTCGATGACGAAGTCGCCGCCGTGATGCATGCGCCGGACCAGCGACGCACTGCTCGCCGCGACCGGTAGTTCGTCGAAGGTCATGCCCGCGGTGAGAATGGTGGACAGGTCCTGGGCCGGCACACCGCGCAGGTGGGCGGCCAGTTCCTGGGCGAGTGTATGCCCGAGCTTGCGGGGATCCACCGCAGCACCGATCCCTTGCATGCGCGCCGCACCACTGGCGGCGAGGGTTTCGGTGAGCAGTTCGGACAACAGCAGTACCTCGACACCGCGGCTGCGCAGCACGTCGGCGAACGCATCGTGTTCTTCCTGCGCGCGGTCGACCCAGGGCAGCCCGTCGAAGAGCAGTTGGTCGTTGTTGCGGGGTGTGAGCCGCTTCAGTTCGTCGCCGGGCCGGTGTAGAAGGACGGCACGAAGCTGCCCCACTTCGGAGTTCGCTCCCAACGGCGCAGAACCGGACGCGTTCATGCCTAGACGGTAATGCGGCCGGGCCCCGTAGGCACGTCAAACACTCCGCCGCCGAACACGTCACAGCGTGCCGGAGCGAGTAGCGTGAGACGGCGGAGGTACTCATGGAGGAAGAGTCGAGGCGATCAACTGCGACGGCCGGTCCACCGGTTTCGGCGACCGCTGCCGGACCGGCTGTGCCACCTGCCTTGGCCCCGTTCGCGGGACGGTGGGTGGGAGCCGGCGAAGGTGCCTATCCCACGATCGACGACTTCGGCTACACCGAGGAGATCGAGTTCACGGCGAGCGGTAAGCCGTTCCTTGCGTATCGGTCCCGGACGTGGGCGGCCGACGACGGGCGTCCGTTGCATTCCGAGTCCGGTTTCCTGCGGCTCGTCGCCGAGGACGAGGCAGAACTTCTCCTTGCCCAGCCCACCGGTTTCGTCGAGATTCATCGGGGCCAGGTTCGAGAGGGCACCATCGAGTTGTCGATGTTGTCGCTGTGCGCGTCTCCGGATGCGAAGCCGGTGCACAGTGTGCGGAGGAAACTGTCGGTGCGCGGTGGCGACCTCACGTACGACCTGTGGATGGCGCACGGTCCCACTCCACTCACCCACCACCTGCACGGTCACCTCCACCTCGACTGACCTCGAGTATTGTTCGGGTATTCCTGGTGAAAGGTGCCCGATGTGGAGATGCCCGAATGGAAGGCCAAGGAGCTCACACCCGGCCAGCTGTCGGAGCGCAGCGGTGTGGCCGTGTCCGCTCTGCACTTCTACGAGCGTGAAGGCCTCATCAGTAGTCGCCGCACCAGCGGCAACCAGCGGCGGTACCGTCGGGACACGCTCCGGCGGGTCGCGTTCATTCGCATCGCCCAGCGGGTGGGAATACCCCTCGCCGAGATCCGGGACGCCCTTGCCACTCTGCCGGAGGGCCGGACGCCGACCCGCAAGGACTGGGAGAGGTTATCGACGCGGTGGCATGCAGACCTGGATCAGCGAATCGAGCAACTGGTCCGCCTACGCGACAACCTGACGGGGTGCATCGGGTGCGGATGCCTCTCGCTGGGCAGTTGCGCGATCGTCAATAGTCACGATCGACTCGGTACTGCAGGGCCCGGGGCGCGGACGCTCGACGTCGAGCTGAACACCTGCCCCTAGGGACGTGGTCAGCTGTCGCCGAGCCACTTCTCGACGGCATCGCGGTCCTGACCCACCATGTCGCGGACGAGCTTTTTGATGAGTGATTCGATCTGACCACCAACCAGGGGGATCTTCACCTCGACCGACCCGATGAGCTCCAACACCGAGCCTTCCCCCGACGCACGGAGCACCGAGGCACACTCGATGCGGACCGGAATGCCGGTGGAACTGCCGCGAATCCGTCCGTCGGCCCGGTTGCCGTCGAGAGGTCCCCATTCGTCGGCGCGTTCGACCTTCAGCTCGCCCGAGACCACTTTGCGGACCAGCCCGGGAAGCGAAGAGGCACTGATGCTGTCGCGCATCGTCGCCGTCAGGGTTCCGGGCCCGCCACTCTCGTCCAGGGTCAGCTTCTCGGGTGCCTCTTCGAACCGGTGCCGCCAGAACACCGGGTCGGTCAGCGTCGCGTGGACGCGGTCCACGGGGTACCCGATGTCTTCCGAATATTCGAAGCGTTTCGCCATGACGGCAGCCTACGACAAGCGCACTCGTCGAGCAGGGGTGTGAAGGCGTCGCCCGCCGAGTCCGGGGCAATCCGTCGAATCAGGGGTGTGAACTACGCGTCGGGTCCACACTGGAAAAGCACCAGTTGAGGCAACTCGATCAACCGAATGAGGGTGGGCATGGCCGATGGCGAACCGCTGATACCACCGAGTGCCGTCGACGTCGATTTCTCCGACATCGCCTGGGGAGCGGACCGTACGATGTCCGACTTCGAGACCGGGATGTGGCGGATGGAGGAGGTACAACCGAAGCTGCGTTCGCCGATCGTCGCGGTCGATGTACTCGACGGACCGCCGGACTGGGACCGGTTGGTGCGCGCGCACGAGTGGGCCTCGCACATGGTGCCCCGGATCCGGATGCGCGTGGTCGAGCCCACGCTGCGGCTGGGTAACCCGATGTGGTCGGTCGACCCGGAATTCGACCTCGACTATCACCTCACCCGGGTGCGGTTACCCGAACCCGCGACGTTCGACCACGCCCTGCGGATGTGCCGTCGGATGGCCACCGAACCCTTCGATCGCGCCCGGCCGCCGTGGAGCGCCATGCTGATCGAGGGGCTCGACGACGGTCGCGCCATTTACGTGGTGAAGACGCATCACAGCATCACGGACGGTCTCGGCGGCATCCAGTTGATGACGCTGCTGCACAGCAGACGTCCCGAGCCGTCGCCGGACAAACCGGACCGCCCACCACCCCTGCCGGAGCGGATGTCGGGCGGCGGTGCGTTCTTCGAGCAGACGCTCGGGAACGTTCGCCGGGCGCCGGGTCGACTCGGTGGCCTGGTACGCGGCGCCACCCGCACGGCGATCACCGCCGTCACGAACCCGATCGGGACGGTCACCGACGTCGTCGGTTACGCCAATTCGATCCGCCGGGTGGTCACTCCTCCCCCGGCCACCGGCTCACCATTGTTGCGAGACCGGGGCCTCGGCCGCTGGTTCGGCGTGCTCGAGGTAGGCGTCGACGAGCTGAGGTCGGCTGCGCACCGAGCGGAAGGATCACTCAACGACGCCTATATCGCTGCCCTGCTGGGTGGATTCCGGCGTTACCACGAGTCCTTCGGCCACGACATCGACACCATCCCGGTCGGCATGCCGGTCAGCCTGCGGGTGGCGTCGGATCCGACCGGGGGAAATCGATTCGCCGCAGCACGCTTTGCGGGACCCGTCGGTGAGGTCGACCCGATCGAGCGGATCAAGAAGGTACGCGCGATCGTCCTCGGCTTACGGCAGGAGCCGGCGCTCGGCCTCCTCGACTCTGCGGCGCCGATTCTGGTTCGGATGCCGACGGTGGTGCTCGCAAATTGGTATCTCTCCCAGTCGAGCGGTCTCGACCTGCAGGCCAGCAACGTCGCCGGTGTACCGGTGCCGGTCTACCTCGCAGGAGCCCGGATCGAGAGGATGTTCCCCTTCGGTCCCGCACCGGGTTGTGCCGTCATGGCCACACTGGTCTCGCACGTCGGCACGTGCTGCATCGGCGTCAATCTCGACACCGCCGCGGTGACCGAACCGGGCCGTTTCATGATGTGCCTACAGGAGAGCCTCGACGACATCGTCGAACTCGGCCGTGGATGAACGAAAGGACCACACGAATGGACGAACAGACGACACGGCCACGCGTCTACCTCATCGAATCGATGAGCGACATCGAGGAGACGACCCTGCGCGCGTGGCTGGAACGCCAGGACGGAAGCGACGGGCGTCCGCCGCAGGCCGTCCGCGTCTCGGGTGCCGAATTCGCCGACGTGTGCCGACGCGAGGACGATCCCCTTCTGGTCCCGCTCCGGGTGGTGTGGCGGCCGAGGACCGATCAGCCCGAGGGTCTGCAGCGGGTGCGGGAGTCGCTTCTGCGTGATCCCCTTCATCCCGGTCCGAGCATGCAGCGCAAGATCCTGCGCCGGGAACCCGGCCGCTGCGAGGTGATCGAAGGTGCCCCGGCCCCCTTGAGCGATCTCCGCCGCCGGCTCGCCGAGAAGGGTGGCGGATCGCTGCCAGATTTCGTACGCCGCCAGGCCGCACTGACCCTCGAGCGTGCCGAACGATCCTTGCTGGGAACGCAATACAAGGTGTCGCGGTTCGTGGTCGACGAGATGACCGACACCAGCCGGTTCCACACCGGCATCCACGAACTGGCTGCGCGCCTGGACCTCCCCGCCGCGGAAGTCGATCGTCGCGCTCGGGGCGCCCTCGACGAGATGGTTGCCGCCCAGAGCCGACGCGCGATCGCGTTGTGGGATCAACTGGGCCGCTACTTCTCGCGTGCGTACCGCCTCGACGTCGACACCTCGCGCCTCGACGAACTCCGCGAGCTGAACAAGGAATACTCTCTGGTGTTCCTGCCCAGCCATCGCTCCTATCTCGATCCTCTGGTGCTGCGTCCCGCTCTCCTCGCGAACGACCTCCCCCTCAATCACGTGATGGGAGGATTGAACGTCAGCTTCTGGCCGATCGGACCGATCAGCAAGCGCAGTGGCACCGTCTTCATTCGACGCAAGTTCGACGACGACGAAATCTACAAGTGGTCGCTGCGCGAGTACATGCGCTACCTGCTCACCAAGCGGTTCAACCTCGAGTGGTACATCGAGGGCGGGCGCAGCCGTACCGGAAAGTTGCGGCCGCCCCGCTTCGGGCTCCTCACCTACTTGGCGAAGGCATTCCAGTCCAGTGGGATGTCCGATGTCTACCTCATTCCGGTCTCCCTCACCTATGACCAGCTGTACGAGGTCGGTGCGATGGCGGCCGAGGCCCACGGTGAGGCCAAGACGAAGGAAGGACTCCGCTGGCTCGTCGGATATGTGCGCGCCCAGGGGCAGCGGCACGGGGTGGCCCATGTCAATTTCGGCAGACCGATGTCGCTGGCGGAGTATCTCGGCCACGAGGACGACCTGCGGCTGGCCGTGCAGAAGACCGCGTTCGAGGTGTCGCACCGCATCAACGAAGTGACGCCGGTGACGGCCACGTCGCTGGTGATGCTCGCCTTCCTGGGTATCGAGGACCGTGCGCTCACCGTTCCTGAACTACGCGCCATCCTCGGACCGCTCGTCGACTACATCACCGTCCGGCGACTACCGACGGCGGGCGATGTCGACCTCACCAACCCCGAGGTCATTCGCACGGCGCTGCGCACCCACCTCGACTCCGGTGTGCTGCGCAGTTTCGACCGGGGCAGCGAGCGCGTGTTCTACCTCGGGCGGGACCAGCACCTCGTCGCAGCGTTCTACCGCAACAACACCATTCACTTCCTGGTGATGAGAGCCATCGCGGAAATGGTCCTGCGCGCCGCGGCGGACCAGCCGTTCGGAAACCCGCTCGAGGACGGGTGGGAGGAGGCGCTGCGCATCCGTGACCTGCTGAAGTTCGAGTTCTTCTTCAGCGACAAGGACGCCTTCCGCGACCAACTCCGGACCGAACTCGAGATCATCGACCCCCTGTGGCGGGAGAACATGCGTGACCCCGCGCATGCCGAGAAGCTGCTGTCGACAGCGCAGATCCACTTGGCCCACCGGGTACTGCAGCCCTTCCTCGAGGCCTATGCGGTGGTCTCCGATCAGCTGTTACGCACGCCTACCGACGAAAAGTTCGACGAAAAAGCATTCATCACCGAGTGCCTTTCGCTGGCCGAGCAGCGCCGGTTACGCCAGCAGATCGGAAGCCGGGAGTCGATCTCTGCCGAACTCTTCACGACCGCACTGAAATTGGCGCGCAACCGGGGCCTCGTCGAACCGGGTGCGGAGAATCTCGAGGCCCGGCGAATCGAGTTCGACGCCGAGATCCGCACCCAGGTCGACCGGGTCCTGCGCATCCGGACCCTCGCTCACGACACCCTCGACCAGGTGGTGGGTGAGTAGATGACTGATCTGCGCAGCCTCCACGATGCCATCGCCGCCGCCCCGCCAGGACCCGGAACGCTTGCCGCCTTCGACCTGGATGGGACACTCATCAGTGGGTATTCGGCCAGTGTGGTCTACCGGGATCGTCTGCGGCGCTTCGACATCAGTGTTGCAGAACTGTTGCGCACCACCGGGGCCGCCATGGAGACCCGATTTCGGGGCGCCGATGTGAGCGGCCTGATGCGTATCGGCGTGCAGAGTCTGGCCGGGCGCATGGAGGACGAAATGCAGGAATGGGGGCAGCGTCTCTTCCGGCAGGAGATTGCCCGCATGATCTACTCCGAGGTCCGCGGGCTACTCGCCGCGCACCGGCACGCGGGACACCAGGTGGTGATGGCCACATCGGCTACTCCGTACCAAGCGCAGTCGGTGGC
Source organism: Rhodococcus sp. MSC1_016 (assembly GCF_023667485.2). Taxonomy (NCBI): domain Bacteria; kingdom Bacillati; phylum Actinomycetota; class Actinomycetes; order Mycobacteriales; family Nocardiaceae; genus Rhodococcus; species Rhodococcus sp. MSC1_016. The sequence goes on along the minus strand of NZ_JAMOZI020000001.1, from coordinate 576,304 downwards.
CGAGGACCTCGCCATCGAAGACGTCCTGTGTACTCGGCCCGAAGTCCTCGACGGCATGCTCACCGGTCAGCTGGCGTCCCCTCCGCTGTGGGGTCCGGCGAAAGCTGAGGCCGTGCGCACGTACGCGCAGCAGCACGGCGCAGACCTGAAAAGCAGCTTCGCGTATTCCAACGGTGCCGAGGACCTTCCGATGCTGACGTCGGTGGGTCATCCGGTGGCCCTGAATCCGGATCGGAAGCTGGCGGCCACCGCCCGGCAGAACGGGTGGCCTTCGGTGAATCTGCGGCCACCACAGAGCGGCAACGACCCGGTGTCGATTGCGCGCACCACCACGGCAATCGGCGCGCTGATGGGCGCCGCCGCGTTCGGTGTCTCGGCCGGTCTGGTCACGAGGAACCGCCAGACCGCCGCCAACCTGGTCGGTAGCTTCGGCCCCGATATCGCCCTGGCGATCTGCGGTATCGGGCTGCGGGTGAGTGGCAAGGAGAACGCCGAAGCCGCACGACCGGCGGTGTTCATGTTCAATCACCAGAGTTCACTCGACATGCTGGTGGTCGGCAGCGTCATCCGTCACGACGTGACCGGTGTCGCCAAGAAGGAAGCCGCACGCGACCCCCGATTTCTTCCCGTCGGTGCACTGCTCGACGTCGCGTACATCGATCGGTCGGACAGCGCCAAGGCCAGGGCCGCGCTGCAACCGGCGGTGGAGAAGCTGCACTCGGGCATCTCCATCGCCATCGCCCCCGAAGGCACGCGCACCCCCACTCCTCGTCTCGGCAAGTTCAAGAAGGGTGGGTTCCATCTCGCGATCTCGGCAGGGGTGCCGATCGTGCCGATCGTCATCCACAACGCCGGAGAGCTGATGTGGCGCAACTCGCTGGTCGCACACTCCGGGACCGTCTACGTCGACGTGCTCGAACCCGTCCCCACAGACGGGTGGGATACCTCCGATCTGGACAAGCACGTCGAGGAAGTCCGCTCCCTCTTCGACGAGTGCCTGCACGGCGGGCACCGCTGAAAAGATTCTTCAGAAATACTTCGGCTGGATGTAGAGAAACCGGAATGTGCTCCGTCCTCTTCGCGAAAGGCGTCAGAATGGGCGCCACGAGATGAGGAGAAAACAATGCCGAAGTTCATGCTGCTGCAGAACTACGAGGGCGGACCCGGGTGCACGGTGCCGATGAGCGATTGGGATCCGGCCGACATCAAGGCCCATATCCAATTCCAGCACGACCTCAATGCCGAACTCGCCGCCAACGGTGAATTGGTCGACGCGCAGGGCCTCGCCGGGCCTGACGTCGCGAAGCGTGTCACATTCGACGGCAGAAGCGTTCCTGTGGTGACGGACGGCCCGTTCCCCGAAACCAAGGAACTGCTTGCGGGATATCGCTTGATCGATGTGGAGTCCGAAACCCGCGCACTCGAGATCGCCGCGAAGGCCTCGGCCTCACCCGGACCGAACGGCGTCCCTATCCAGCAGCCGATCGAGGTTCGTCAGGTGATGGGCGCGCCGGACACCGACTTCTGAGACCACCCGACGATGGAGATCGGAGCCGCACTCGAGGACCTGCTGCGCGAACTCGCGCCGCAGGTCCTCGGTGTGCTCGTCCGGCGTACCGGCGACTTCGACGCTGCTGAGGATGCCGTACAGGAGGCGCTACTCGCTGCAGCGCAGCATTGGCCGCGCGACGGCGTGCCCGAAAACCCCCGCGGCTGGCTGATCCAGACCGCCACGCGCAAGATGACCGATTCCATCCGCAGCGAGATCGCCCGACGTACAAGGGAGCACACGGTCGCCCGGCAGGCGCCGACCGATGCAGAAACCGTCGACAGCGACGACACGCTGATATTGCTCTTCATGTGCTGCCACCCGGCGCTGACGCCGGCGTCGGCCATCGCGCTGACCCTGCGTGCCGTCGGGGGACTCACCACCGCCGAAATCGCGAACGCCTTTCTGGTCCCGGAAGCGACCATGGCACAACGCATCAGCCGCGGGAAGCAACGCATCACCGCGTCGGGCATCCCCTTCCGGCGTCCGACGGAAGAAGAATGGACGGAGCGGCTGCGCTCGGTCCTCCACGTGCTCTACCTCGTTTTCAACGAGGGCTACGCCAGCAGCAGCGGCAACGATGTGCACCGCACCGAGCTGTCTTCGGAGGCGATCCGGCTCACCCGCGCCGTCCACGCGATACTGCCCGGCGACGGCGAGGTGGGTGGTCTGCTGGCGCTCATGCTGCTCACCGATGCCCGCCGCCCGGCACGCACCGGTCCGGACGGTGAGCTGATCCCGCTCACCGAGCAGGATCGCACCCTGTGGAACAGCGACTTGATCGCCGAAGGCCAGCGGGTGGTGATGGACGCGGTGGCCGGAGGGGCAGTGGGCCAGTATCAGCTGCAGGCGGGAATCGCGGCCGTCCACGACGACGCGGAACGCGTCGAGGACACCGACTGGGCCCAGATCGTCGCACTGTACGGACTGCTCGTGCGCATGTCCGACAATCCGATGGTGCGATTGAACCGCGCCGTCGCTGCGGCCATGGTGCACGGTCCGGCCACCGGACTGGCGATGCTCGAAGAGCTCGACGGCCCACTCCGTGGGCACTACCGGCTCGATGCCGTCCGCGCGCATCTCCTCGACATGGCCGGGGACACTCGATCGGCGGCGGCGCACTACCGTGCGGCGGCGCGGCGCACCACCAACGTCCCCGAGCAGCAGTACCTTGCCGCGCAGGTGGCCCGGCTCGGTGTCACTGAATCGGGCTGAGACAGCAGTCCATACAGCCCTCGCGCGCAGCCCACCCGTATGCCTCGCCAGAATCGCGACAGGTGGGCACGATGGACGAATGCGCTCCGCCCCGCCGACGTCCTCCCCGGAGATCTCCGACTCCGAGTCCTCGCTGCTGCCCCGGATCTGGGCGCTGCTGCGGCCCTATCGGGGTTGGCTGGTCCTGGTCGGCGCGGCGATCGTCGTGTCGTCACTCCTCGGCGTCGTCCCACCGTTCCTCACCAGGGCAGTCTTCGACCGCGCACTGTTTCCCACCGACGGCAGCGGCGTCCATCTCACGCTGCTGATGTGGCTTGTTCTCGCGATGATCGGGGTGACATTGGTGAGCTCGCTCATCAGCGTCGGCCAGAGCTACCTCACCACCAAGGTCGGCAACCTGTCGATGGCCGATCTGCGCGAGCGGCTCTTCGCGCACCTCGAGAAGATGGAATTGGCCTTCTTCACCTCCACCAAGACCGGGTCGATCCAATCGCGACTGGCCAACGACGTCGGCGGGGTCCGCTCCGTGCTCACCTCCACGGCATCGAGCATCCTGTCCAACGCCGTCACCGTCGCCGCATCCCTCATCGCGATGGTGTTGTTGTCCTGGCAGTTGACGCTTCTCGCCGTGGCACTGCTACCCGGATTCGTCTACCTCCAGCGCCGCGTCGGCGCACGGCGGCGGGCGCTGGCCCGAAAAACCCAGGAGTCGCTGTCGGACATGACCGCCATCACCGAAGAAGCACTGAGCGTCTCCGGTGTTCTCCTGACCAAGGTCTTCAACCAGTCGCAGGCCGAACTCGCGCGCTACCGCGCGGAGAACGCCCGGCAGACCGAGCTCCAAGTACGTCAGGCCATGGCAGGCCAGGGATTCTTCGCCGTGGTGGGTGCCTTCATGGCCATCACCCCGGCCCTCGTGTATCTGCTCGCCGGCTATCTGATCAGCGGTGGGTACGGCCCGGCCATTTCGGCAGGGACCCTCGTCGCGTTCTCGACCCTGCAGGCCAGACTGCTGCAGCCGCTGGTGTCACTGATGCGGGTCACGCTGGACGTCCAGACCTCGATGGCATTGTTCCGCCGCATCTTCGAGTATCTCGACCTGCAGCCGGCGATCGTCGATCGTCCCGACGCCGTCGCGCTACCCGCCGACTCCCCGGGCAAGGTGGAACTCGACGACGTCTACTTCGCCTACCCCACTCCGGTGCGCCTGGCCACCGCCGACCCGGACCCCGTGGCTCTGCGAAGCCTCGGACGCGGCGGAGTCGGCGGCGGGATGCGCGGCTTCTCGGCACCGACCACCCGCACCCCCGTAGTGGCCGACGAGGAGGTCATCGAGCCGCGCCGCCCTCGACGCTGGGCGGTGGCGGGCACCTCTCTCGAGATCGAGCCGGGTCAACTCGCCGCCTTCGTCGGACCGTCGGGCGCGGGCAAAACGACCCTCTGCTACCTGGTACCGCGGTTGTACGAAGTGGACCGCGGCGCCGTCCTCGTCGACGGATACGACGTACGCGACCTGACCATGAGTTCGCTTGCAGACGCGGTCGGGATGGTCACCCAGGACCCGTATCTGTTCCACGCCTCCATCGCGGACAACCTGCGGTATGCCAAGCCGGATGCCACCGACGCCGAACTGCACGATGCGGCCACCGCGGCCAACATCCACCACCGCATTCTCGCTTTCGACAACGGTTACGACACGCTCGTCGGCGAACGTGGCTTCCGGCTCTCCGGCGGCGAGAAGCAGCGTCTGGCCATCGCACGAGTGCTGCTGAAGAACCCGCGCGTTCTCATTCTCGACGAAGCGACCTCGGCACTCGACACCGTGTCCGAGCGGCTCGTCCAGCGAGCACTCGCCGAGGTGATGCGCGGGCGGACCACCCTGGCGATCGCGCACCGGCTCTCCACGATTCAGCATGCCGACGTCATTTTCGTGATCGACGAGGGTCGCCTGGTGGAACGCGGCAACCACGCCGAACTCCTTGCCCGTCAAGGCCTCTACGCGAGACTGCATGCCGAACAGTTCGGCGGCGGCCAGGTGGAGTGTCGCTGCACCGACGGTATTCGATTCACGGACGGCACAGTGCTGGCACCGAGCAGCAGCCGCGAGAACTAGTCGCTACAAGAACTTGCTGAACTGGTCGTTGGCCTTCTGCATCACGAAGTCGTACGGCGGCGAGAACTTCCGGGCCCACCAGTATCCGAACCGGATGTCGGGCGAGGTGTACACCAGATAGCGGTTTCTCTTGATTCCTGTGAGGATGCAGGACGCCACCTTCTCCGGGCTGACCGCTCGCTTCTCGAATCGGTGGATCGCCTTCTCGATCCGCGGGTCGTTCCGATCCACCCCGGCGATCTCGACGGTGCCCACCAGCGGAGTCTTCACGGCACCCGGAACCACGAGACTGACGCCGATACCGTGCCGCTTCAGGTCGAATCGCAGAACCTCGGACACCCCGCGGAGCCCGAATTTGCTTGCGCTGTAAGCGGCATGCCAGGGCAGCGCCAGCAGTCCCGCAGCAGAGGACACGTTGACAAGGTGACCACCGCGCCCCGCCCGCACCATCGGAGGGACGAAGCTTTCGATGATGTGGATCGGCCCCATCAGGTTGACGTCGATCATCGACTTCCAGTGGCGGTGCTCGAGGTTCTCGACCGTGCCCCACGCGGAGATACCGGCGACGTTCATCACGACGTCGAGGCTGCCGAATTGATCGTGAATATCTGCTGCGAACGCCGTCACCGCGTCGTAATCGGACACGTCGAGCGCTCGTGAGAAGCTCACGGTTCCGCCCTGATTGCCGACCTGCTCCACCGTGTGAGCCAAGCCGACTTCATTGATGTCGGTGAGAAAGAGTTCGGCGCCTTCCCCGGCGGCCGCCAACGCCGTGGCGTGCCCGATCCCGCTACCTGCACCTGTGATCAGGCACTTCTTGCCGTCCAGCGTCGTGATCGCCATTGTCGTGCGAGCCCCCGTCCTCACCGATCCGTGTCGGCTGGAAGTCTACGCACGCACAACGTTTGCGCGCACGCCCGAGAGGCGGGAGCACCCGGGTCCTCGACAGCGTGGCGACAGAGCTGAGCCGGCTCTCCCCGAGCCGGCCCACTTCACAACCGCTGCGCCATTTCTTCCTGATATGTCCGGATCGTCCGTTCGATTCCGTTGGCGTCTTCTTCCCGTCCTCTGTGCCGGGCATCGTCGGCGCGCTCGCGCAGAACTCGAATCGCCTTCCGAAGCTCGGCGTCACTCATTCTGTGTTCCATATCACAATCATTCCCGACGACTTCCGGTTTGGCCAGGCATCGCCGGCGGTCGCCGAAGACACCGAGGTAGAGCCGCTGCCGGCGAGCGAACCAGTCAGACCCCATGATCGGCCGTCCTGCGGAGGCCTCGCCGGAAGGCTTCTGGCGCCGCTGCACGGCGGTCGGGCGGTGCAGACACTCCCCGTTCGCAGTAGTGTTCACGGCGCCGTCGCGGCCGAGCGACCTGTCGTAGTTGCAATGCACAACGCAACACAATGGCCCTGAACTGCGAGTACAGGCCCCGCACACTGCCGCATGCCGGCAACTCGAGGCCGTCAGCAAACTCCCAGTGATTGAAAGAGCAATCAGCATTTGCGGCCGGGCGGCCGATCCGGCACATCGGCGGGAACGACCAACTGGACGCTCGGCCATTGAACCGTCAAGAGACGCGCCGGTATGACTTGCACGGAGTCCGAACGGCTGAGCAGCGAGAAGTGCGCGATGCGCCGACCGTCGTTGAAACCTGGATGACGCCGTCAGCGAGCGAAAGCGCACCGTTTCGCCCCTCCGGCTGTGAGTTATCAATCGGTTATCATCATGGTACTGTGTCGTTCACACGACTGACGCGCGCACGAGAGAGGACCCGGCGGCTCACAATGGCAGATTTTGCTGCGCGGTTGAACAAGCTCTTCGACACGGTCCACCCTCCGGGACGTAAACCGCACACCAACGCAGAGGTGGCTTCGGCGCTCATCGCCGACGGGCATCAAATCTCGAAGCCCTACATTTCGCAGCTCCGCTCCGGGCAGCGCACCAATCCTTCGGACGAGACCGTCGCGGCATTCGCCCGCTTCTTCAAGGTGAAGCCCGAATATTTCTTCAACGACATCTACGCAGCCAAGATCGACCACGACCTTGAACTCTTGTCGCAGCTCCAGGGCTACGGACTACGCAAACTGTCGAGCCGCGCCTTCGACTTGTCCGAGGAGTCGCAGAATCTGCTTACCACGATGGCCGAGAAGCTTCGCGCCAGCGAGGGTCTGCCCGAAGTACCGCCGGACGCGTCCCGGTAGCACCGATTTTTCGCGCAGGGCACGAAACCTCCTCCGGCACTGAGCTATACACGAACACGCTGCTCGTATGCCCGGCGTACCGGATGAGCCGAGCCCGACGACCGTCCTTCCTGTCTGAGCGCTGAGCCGACCCGGGAATCGCACGCGCGGCGACTCCCGTTGGCGCATGATGGAGCAATGCCTTACAGACCGCAGCTCGGTCCCACGATTTTCGTGCTCTTTGGCGCCACCGGGGACCTGTCCAAACGGATGGTGCTCCCGGCCTTCTTCCAGCTCGCACGTGCAGGTCTTCTCGGTTCTCGGTGGATGTTGATCGGCACCGTGCGGGGCACCGTCACCGATGATCACTTCCGGGCCCACGTGCGGGACTCCCTCACCCAATTCGGCGGCGGGCACACCGACGACGGCTGGGACGACTTCGCGCAGCGCCTGCGATTCGCCGGTGGCGGTTTCACGCCCGAAGACCCCGGGACGCTACCGAGCATCGTGCAGGACGCGCGGGATTCGCTCGGCGTTCCCGACGCTCAACTCGTCCACTATCTGGCACTTCCCCCGAGCACCTTCGCCGACACCACACGAGCTCTCGGCGCGCACGACCTGGCGCGCGGTTCCCGGGTCGTCTACGAAAAGCCGTTCGGTACCTCACAATCCGCTTTCCGTGAACTCGACGCCGCAGTACACGAGGTTCTCGACGAGAAGCAGATCTATCGCATCGACCATTTCCTCGGCAAGGAAAGCACCCAGAATCTGCACATTCTGCGATTTGCCAACGGGCTGATCGAGGGAGTCTGGAACCGCGAACACGTCGAACAGGTCCAGATCGACGTCCCCGAAACCTTGGACATCGACGACCGCGCCCGCTTCTACGACGCCACCGGTGCGGTCCTCGACATGCTCGTGACTCATCTGTTCCAGGTCGCTGCGGAGATCGCGATGGAGCCGCCCCTGAGCCTGGGCGCCGACGACCTCCAGTCTGCACGCGAATCGGTGATCGGAGCGTTCCGCCCGCTCGACCCCGCCGAAGTGGTCCTCGGCCAGTACGAGGGATACCGAGACGTCGACGGTGTCGCCGACGATTCGGAGACGGAAACTTTCGTCGCCGCACGGTTGTGGGTCGACACCGACCGCTGGCGGGGTGTGCCGTTCCTGCTTCGGACGGGCAAGATGCTGGGGGTCGCGAAGCAACGCGTGAGCCTGGTGTTCCGGAGCCCGGAAGGCCCTCTTTCCGACATCCCGCCGGACGGCGCCGTGCTGACCTTCGATCTGTCCGGGGACGGCGAGATCGACATGTCGATGGTGGTCAAGGAGCCCGGTCCCGACGACGAACTGTCGGTGGGCCACCTGAGTCTGCCTCTCGACACGGTGCCACTCGGCCATGCTCTCGCACCGTATTCGCGCCTCATCCTGGACGTGCTGCACGGCGACCGGTCACTCTTCACCCGTCCGGACGGGCTTGCCCACGTCTGGGACGTCGCCGACCCGTTGCTGAACAGGCCGCCCGCCGTCAAGCTGTATCCGGGGGGATCCATGGGACCGCCGGAGGCCGACAAGCTCGCCTCGCCGTGTGGATGGCTGGTCACGCAGTCGACCGGATGAGCCGCCCTCCGCGACAAGTGGACTCAGACCGAAGAGGAGACGACATGGACAACGAAGAGATCGAGAAGCGTATTCAGGCTCTCGTCGAGCAGGAGCACGAACTGCGGGCGCAGTTGCAGGACAGCGAGCTGGCCCCCGACAAGGAACGCGCACAGCTGGCCGCGTTGGAAACCTCACTCGATCAGTGCTGGGACCTTCTGCGCCGACGCCGGGCTCGTCTCGACGCAGGACAGAACCCGGACGACGCCTCGGTCCGTCCGGCGTCGGACGTCGAGGACTACCTCCAGTAGAAAGCGGTCAGGGCACCGACTCTTCCGATGCCGCCTCCGTGGCCGCGACCGGCACGGGCGAGTGACGGATATCGGCGTACGCCTCCGCGAGTTGCAGCACCCATCGGCGCGGTGACATCCCCTGCGGTGGAGCTATCCACTCGGTGTCGAGCACCTCGGAACCGGCTGGGTCGTCGATCCAACGGGCCAGAATTCTGCTGCGCTCGGTAGTCGACTCCGGCAGATTCTGCGCCCGCGTCTCGAACATGCCCGCGCCCGCCTGCAGATACAGCGCGTCCATGACGTGAGCGATCGAATCAGACGCCCGCAGAACGGTGGTGCTGCCCTTGCCGTCGCCCTCCACGACTTCGGGGAATCGGGAGACGAGCACAGAATGCAACGCACTCATCCGGCGTAGATCGCGACGTGCGCGCAGCCAGGTCTCCATCAGCACCCACACCGTGCCGGCCGAAACCACCACAGCGGCGGTCGTGTACGCACCGGAGGATCCGATGATCCACATCTCCCCCGCCGCCTCCCGGACGAGTCCCACGGCCGCGGCGACGAGAACCATCGCCGATCCCACCACGACGAGGGCGATGCCGCGGCCGAGAGGGGTCCATGCGACGTGCCAGATACCGGTGATCACCACCGATGCCAGCGCGAGCACGATGAACACCAGGGCCGGGACGGGGTAACCACCAGCGAGGGCCGTTCCGACCAGGACCGCGGCCGCATAGATCACGGTGGCCACAGCGCGTAGGGCGCGGCGCGGCAAAATCGGCCAGACCGACACCGCACCTACGGCGCTCGCGGCAGCGAAGAGGGTCCACGCCAACTCGAGGAGGATCTCCGACAGCCCGGCCGTCGGCGCCAGCGCGTCGAGACGCAAGGCGACATCCGGGACGGCCAACGTAGACGCGCACGCGGCGCTGGACACCGCGATCACCATCGCGATCCGCAGTGGTGTCGGTTGGCGTGCCGCGACCCTGCCTGTGCGGGCGCCGGCTGCGATCCAGACGACGAGCGCGACAACCCAGCCCATCAGCCGATCGCCTCGTCGTAGCGGAGCACCGACACCGGCGTACCCCTGCCCTTCATCGTCCTGAGCTGCAGGAGCAACATCGACGCGAAGGTCTCCGCCTCCCACTCCGCCACGTCACCGGAAGTCTGCTCGCCGCCACGCATTCGCGAGCGCTGACTGAGCATGTACGCGATCAAGTCGTCGCCAACCTCGAGCGTTGCCGCGACGATCTCGGCACCCTCATGCCGAAACACGATGTGCCCCAGTTCATGTGCGAGAGTGCGGTCGACGTCGGGAAGTCCCGGGGCCAGCACGATGACGTCCCTCTCCGGATAGGCGCGTCGCTGACCACAAACTCCCGGTGCCATCGGCGTCGTGAAGTCGAGTTCGATGGGACGCTGCCGTTCGCGGGCAACTGCGTCTACGACATCCCCGAGTGAGACCGCTTCTGCCCGGGCGGCAGCGTCACAGACCGCATCCACGGCTGCCGCCACCCGTCGATGAGAACGGCTTCCTGCCACGACTAGATTCCTCCCGTAGGTGCCGGCGGGAAGAACTCCGCCCGGGCGGCCGCGATGCGCGCCTGCTGTGCGCGCGCACCCTTGAAGGTCAGCGCACCGGCCCCACCCGCGCAGCCGAGAAGGAGTCCCACACCGCCGAGCACTGCAAACGCAGGTAGTGGCTCACTATGGACGACCGGCGCGACTGCCGGCGGTGCGGAGTCCGGAACTGCGGCGGGTGCCGGTCGCACGTCGGGCGGCACTGGGTCCTGCGCTGGTACGTTCCCCTCCGCAGCATCGCCGGGAAGGCTCGTTCCATCGGAGTATGGTGGCGCGTCCGCCGCCGGCGGGCCCTGGGGACCTCCCGGCGAGGTGACAGGCCCGGGACCTTCCGGTCCACTTCCCGAGGCAGGGGGTACCCCTACTGCCCAACCTCCGTCGCCGGATTCGGGATCGCTCGACGTGTCGGGACGGGTGATGTTCGGTACCGGGCCCGACGGTAGGTGCCCGTACGGGGGAACGACCACCTGTGGAGCGGGAGGGGTCGACGGCTCACTGGTCTCGGACGGCTCCGTCGTCTCCGAAGGATCGATGGTTTCGGATGGCTCGGTAGTTTCGGAAGGCTCGGTGGTGTGGGGGTTATGGCCGCAGTCGTGATATCCCTCGCACGGGTGTGACCCCATACCTGGATGCGTCGAGCCGCCGCCGACGTCGGGATCTGCAGATGCGGTCGACGGGAACACCGAGAAAGTGCCCCATCCGAGAACGGAGAGAAAGGCCAGCGCGAGCCCCAGCATGATCAGGTTCCGGATCACACGACGTGCCGCCACTGCGCACCCCCCTCTGGTATCGATCCAACACCTCAGGCGGCGTCGACGCTGCCATGGTAACGAGCGGACGGTCCGGAGGTGCTGGTGGTGCCGGAGTCGGGGGCCGGCACCACCAGCGATGCCCGAGCCAGGTGGGACTCGGGCGGCTTTGTCGGTGAACCACCGAAGGCACGCGTGCGTCGGATGGTTCATCGCAGGGACAGCGTCGGTGGGCCGCCGGAACTATGGGGGTGGCGTGTCCGACGTCAGAACGTCCCGGCGACCGTCACCTCGGACGGTCGCACGGCAGCGTTCGGTGCCGGCTGGACATCGGTCGCGAACGAAGTGGCGTGGCCCATCATCGCCGCCCTCGCACCCATTGCGACGGCCGCCGCCGTGCCTATTACGACGGCTTTCGCCGCTGTGCTCATCGTGACGGCTGCCGCCGCTCCGGCGAGCGGAGCGCGGGCGGCACCGGATGAGCGCCTCACGTTCACAGCACGTTCACCAGCAACATCGTCGCAGCAATCGTCGCCACCACGGTCGCTGACGCGAGAGCATCCGAGATTCTCTGCCTTGCCTGCATGTTCTCTACCCCGATCGATTGACCCCTCGATGACCTGTGATCAGTAGACCTTGCCCAGTTACCGTTTAGCAACTTCTCTGTCCCAAACGTGACGCGGCACACTGCCACACGGCGCGCTGGCGCACACCGGCTCCCCCAATACGGAAGAGCACGGCGACACGAAGAAGCACTGCGATGCACAAAGAGCACTGAAACACAGAAGAGCACCTCCTCCGAAGGGAGGAAGTGCTCTTGTGATGGTGGAGCTGAGGGGAATCGAACCCCTGACCTCTTCGATGCGAACGAAGCGCGCTACCAACTGCGCCACAGCCCCTGATGCAGACCCTGCGATCTGCTCGGCAAACTCTAGCAGGCCACCCACACAGGGGGCGAATCGCCTATCCGGTTGCGGCTTTCGGCTCCCGGCGACGGACTATTCACCGGCGGCCCGACGCATCGTGGCGTGCTGCATGCGCTCGTCGTCGAAGCGCTCGAGATGATCGAACTCGGGGTCCTCGTCGTCTACTTCGAGCACAACGGCGCCGGGACGCCGCAGCCGGGCGGGGATGAGTCGCAGTTCCTCGTCGCTACGAGACTCGACACCCAGCCGGGAGCGATTGAGCCGCGCGGTTCTGCGCCTCCGGATCTCCTGCTCGATCTGGACCTGACGGCGGAGGTAGGCGAGATAACCGACGAGGCCGACGACGCCGGCCACGAAAATCCACCACATCACCGGGGCAATGATCAGCGCGAGCGCCGCGGACATGATCGTGCCGAATACGAGGCCGAGTACCGAGCGCTGGCGGAAGGCGTATCGGGCCTCCCGCGCGATCGCATCGGCCTCCGGGTCGAAGCCACCACGCCCACGTCGCACCGGCACGTAGTCACCGACCGGGGCCCGGCCGGTGTCGAGATCGTCTTCGTCTGCGTGAGTATCCACAAGGTCCTCCGCGTCGTAGCCGTAGTGGTCCGGTTCCGGTTGCCAGTACGGGTCGCTGCGGTGTCCTGCCGCGGGACCGCGCTGCACGGGGCGCTCGTCACCGCGGTGCAGCACGCGCGTCGCGAGAGCAGCGTCACTGGTTTGCCGGATCCGGGGGCGGTTGTTGACCAGCATCGGGACCAGGACGAAGAGCCACACGACGACGAGCCCGATCCAGAGAAACGAGTTCGGCATACGGCAGCCTCCTCCCAATCGTCTACCAGCACGGATACCGCTGTTGACACTCCCAGGCTAACCGCATGGACACGCACATCTTCGCAGACGCGCCGATCTCACCATACTCAGGTGTCACATGCGTAACGCGAAAATGTGGCGCTCGACATGCTCGAAAGCGACGTGAATTCTTCTTCCGCCGGGAGTGCCCGAAACGGCGACCTCGACCGGCAACGTTTGATACCGTCAGATAACTGCTGTGTAGCTGGACGATTGTCCAGACGCTTTTGCGGCTGTTACGCCCATGTCGCTTTGCCGCTCCGGACGAGGGAATCGGCGACAGTTCCCATCACGTCCTCGACCGTCATGCCGACCAGGATGTGGTCACGCCACTGGCCGTCGACGTCGAGGTACCTCTTCAAAAGACCCTCTTCACGGAATCCGACATTGCGGAGCACCGCCTGGCTCGCCAGGTTCTCCGGGCGCACGGTGGCCTCGATGCGATGCAGTCCCACTGGACCGAACGCGTGATCCAGCCCCAGCGCGAGGGCTCCCGTTGCCACGCCGAGTCCGTTGACGTCGCTGGCCACCCAGTACCCGATCCACGCCGAACGCAACGCACCGCGAACCACATTGCCGATCGTGATCTGCCCGCAGAAGTTTCCGTCGAGCTCGATCGCCATCGGCAACATGCGACCCTTTCGCGCCTCGGAGCGCAGGCTGCTGCACAGTCCCGGCCACCCCGAAATATGGTGCCGCGCATCCCATGGCGCTTCTCCGGTCGGTTCCCACGGCTCGAGATGGGCACGGTCACGGATGCGCAGCCGACTCCACGCCGCGGCGTCGCGCAGTCTGATGGCACGCACGGTTACCACCCCGCCGTTGACGCGGAGTGGGCCGAGGTGCGGCGGCCAGCCCGGATGCTGGGTCATCCCCGTTGCGCCAGGAACGCCACGTCCACCTGGTCACCGGTACGCACCTCGGTGACTTCAGGGTCGATCAGCACGAGACAGTTGGCTTCGGCGAGCGTGGCGAGAAGATGCGAGGACGCTCCGGGCGCACCGCCGAGCGCCTGGACCAGGTATTCACCGGTGGCCTCGTCGCGCATGAGCTGGCCCCGCAAGAATCCCTTGCGGTCTTCGATCGACGTGATGGGTGCGACAGTGCGTGCGGTGACGACGCGGCGCATCGGCTGCCGGCGTCCCAGCGCGATCCGAATGAGGGGACGGACCATCACTTCGAAGACCACCAGCGCACTCACCGGGTTCGACGGGAGAAGAAAGGTCGGGACCTCGTCACGGCCGAGCTGGCCGAATCCCTGCACCGACCCGGGATGCATCGCGACCCGGTCGACCTCGAGATTGCCGAGGTCGGCGAGTGCGTCGCGGACATCCTCGGAGGCCCCTCCCCCGACCGCACCCGCGATCACCACGATCTCGGAGCGAATCAGTTGCCCCTCGACCACCTCGCGTAGGCGCCGCGCGTCGGCGCTCGCGATGCCCACGCGATTGACGTCGGCGCCCGCGTCACGCGCGGCGGCGGCAAGCGCATAAGAGTTGACGTCGTATACCTGACCGGGCCCAGGGGTCCGGTCGACGTCGACGAGTTCACCGCCCACGGAAATGACGGACAACCGCGGCCGTGGGTGCACCAAGACCTTGTCGCGACCGACTGCCGCCAGCAATCCGACCTGAGCCGCTCCGATGATCGTGCCCGCCCGCACTGCGACATCTCCGGGCTGGACGTCGTCGCCCGCACGACGCACGTAGTCGCCGGAGCGGACCGGTTTGTAGATTTTGACGCGTGCGCGTCCGCTGTCGGTGCGGTCGAGCGGCAGCACTGCGTCGGCGAGCGTCGGGAGCGGGGCCCCCGTGTCTACCTTGACCGCCTGTCGCGGCTGGAGACGGATGGGCTGCCGGGAGCCGGCCGACACTTCCCCCACGACGGGAAGTGTCAGCTCGACGGGAGCGCCGTCGTCGTCACGAAGGTCGGTGCCGGCGGCCTGGACATCGACGCTGCGAACGGCGTACCCGTCGATGGCCGCCTGGTCGAAACCTGGAAGCGGCCGCTCGGTGACCACTTCCTCGGCACACAGCAGTCCCTGCGCTTCGGAGATCGCGACCCGGACCGGCCGCGGCGCCACGGCAGCCGCGGTCACAATGGTCTGTTGCTCCTCGACCGACCGCATGTAGTTCGTGCCTCCCGAGCTTCTAGGAATCCGCCCGCTTCAATCGGTCGGTCAGCCATTCACGCAGCGACGGGCCGTACTCGTCGCTGTTCAAGGCAAAGTCAACAGCAGCGCGGATGTACCCGCCGGGATTTCCGAGGTCGTGTCTCGTTCCGCGGTGCACGACCACGTGCACGGGATGGCCGTCCTTGATGAGGAGGGCGATGGCGTCGGTGAGTTGCAGTTCACCACCCGCTCCCGGTTCGATACGGCGCAGGGCGTCGAAGATGTCCCGGTCGAGGATGTAGCGGCCGGCTGCCGCGAAGGTCGAGGGAGCGTCCTCGATGGCAGGCTTCTCCACCATTCCGGTGACCTTGAGGACGTCCGGGTTGACGGCATCAGGCACCGTTTCGACCTCGAAGACGCCGTAGGAGCTGACCTGATCCTTGGGTACATCGATCGCGCACAGGACGGTGCCGCCGCGTTTGTGGCGCACCCGGGACATGGTCTCCAGTACGCCCCGGGGCATCACCAGGTCGTCGGGCAGGAGTACGGCGATGGCGTCCTCGTCGTCGTCGAGAACCGATTCTGCGCAGCTGACGGCGTGACCGAGCCCGAGAGGCTGATCCTGGACGACGGATTCGACTTCGAGGAGGCCCGGAGCCTTCCGAACCTTCTCGAGAAGGTGATACTTGCCGCTCTCCTTCAGCTTGCTCTCGAGGACGAGATCCTCGACGAAGTGGGCAACCACACCGTCCTTGCCCGGCGACGTCACGATCACGAGGCGTCCGGCCCCGGAATCAGCAGCTTCACCGGCGACGAGCTCGATACCCGGGGTGTCGACCACCGGGAGCAGCTCTTTCGGCACCGTCTTGGTCGCCGGCAGGAATCGGGTACCCATTCCTGCTGCGGGCACGACCGCCGTGCGAAAGGCGCTGTTGGTGTGCGGAACGGCATCTGTCATGCCCCACACCATAACTGTGTAGAGCTACTCAGCAGTCACCAAGCGGCCGTGAACGGCCACGGAGAACCCGCCGAGAATGCCTGCTCGGGTGCTCCTACAGTGGTCGCATGCAGGCGCGAAGCAAAGCCGAGTGGCGGGAACAGGTACTTTCCGGCCGACGTGCACTGGACTCGGGCGTGCGAGCGGCCGAGGATCGGGCACTCGCCGAACTGGTCACAGTCGGTGTCGCGGCTGATTCGGTGGTCTGTGCGTACGTTCCCACGGCACTCGAGCCGGGGTCGGTGGATCTCCTCGACGCCCTCGCCGGCATCGTTCGACGCGTCCTCGTCCCCGTCACTCGCGGTCCCGGGCCGCTGTTCTGGTCCGAATACACCGGTGCCCGGCAGCTGGTCGATGCACCATACGGCCTGCTCGAGCCGACGGGAGCCGTCCTCGATCCAAAAGAAATCCGGACGGCCGAGATCGTTTTCGTGCCCGCTCTGGCAGTCGACCTACGAGGCGTCCGCCTCGGGCGAGGAGCCGGCTTCTACGACCGCACGCTCGGACTCGCGACACCGCAGACCCGTCTGATCACGGTGGTCCGCGACGAAGAACTGGTGGCAGAACTCCCTGAAGATCCTCATGACGTGCGGATGGGCTGGGCACTGACACCAGGTTCCGGACTCGTCCGCCTGGGCGAGGACGTCGAGTCCGGCCCGGGAAGAAATGCCGCGGAATAAGGTGCTGATTAGCGTTGTTGGCACTGTCGACTGTAGAGTGCTAACACCTGCGGTTTGACTACACAGTGCGGAGGAGCCCCAGTGCCCACTTATTCATACGCGTGCACGGAATGCGATAACCGCTTCGACATCGTTCAGTCGTTCAGCGACAATTCGCTGACCGTCTGCCCTGCATGCTCGGGCAAGCTTCGCAAGCTGTTCAACTCCGTCGGAATCGTCTTCAAGGGCAGCGGTTTCTACCGCACCGACAGCCGCGGGTCCTCGGGAGCCGCCAGCGAACCCGCCAAGACCGAGTCCGCGCCCGCTGCGAAGGCGGAAAGTTCGTCAACGGCGTCTTCTAGCTCGACGAGCACCGCGACCGCTGCGCCGGCCAAGGCTGCAGCCAGCTAACTTCACTCGCGGAACCTCTTTATCCACAACTTCTCGCCTATCCACAGGCAGGCCGGTCGCTGCCCCTCGCGGGCCGGGTGGGGTCCTAGCGTCGAATCATGTCACGCAACCCCGCCCGGAATCGGGTCACCCGGGCGCACCGAAGCCTCGGTCCTTCCTGGTTCGATCGCCTGTCCGTCCTCACCCACCCGAGCTGGGCACGTACCCTCGTCGCACGACGCGTAGCAGCAGCCGGTCTGGCGTGCCTTGCCGTCGCGCTCGGACTTCGCGGCGACCCCGACTCTGCTCACTCTCCCGTCGTGGTCGCTGTGCGCGACCTTCAACCGGGACGAATCCTCGTCGATACCGATCTCGAGGTACGGCAACTCGAAGTGCGGAGCCTTCCCGACGGAGCCGTCACGGCACTGTCGGATGTCAGTGGTCGCACACTCGCCAGCCCAGCTCGCGCAGGCGAAACACTCACGGACGTGCGAGTGCTGGGACCACGCCTGGCAGCGACCGCCGCGGGTATCGAGGATGCGCGCATAGTCCCGGTTCGCCTCGCTGATCCGGCAGTGGCGGAACTTCTCAGGGAAGGTGATCGCGTCGATGTCCTGACCGTCGACTCGGACACACCAGCACACTCGGGGCGGCCGCAGAATGCCACCGTGTTGGCCTCCGACGCCGTCGTCGTACTGGTCACTCCGTCGGGGAACGGCCGTGACCAGCGCGATCGCGTGGTGATGCTGGCTTTGCCGGCAACCGAGGCCACCACGGTGGCCGCTGCATCGCTCACCAATGCGATCACCGTGACATTCCAGTGATCCGCCACCTGCGCCGCCTCTGATCTAGGCTTTTGCCCGGACAGTGCCGACTGACGTGCCACCCACTGGAGGAGACATCGACATGCTCAAGGGATTCAAGGACTTCCTGCTTCGGGGGAACGTCCTCGACCTCGCCGTCGCCGTAGTCGTCGGGGCCGCGTTCACCGCCATCGTGACCTCGTTCACCAACAACGTGATCAACCCGCTCATCGCAGTCGCGGGTGGAGCCAACGATCTCGGGTGGGGCTACCAGGTCCTCTCCGACAACCCCGCAACCTTCATCAATGTCGGGGCCGTGATCACTGCCGTCATCAACTTCGTGATCATCGCGGCGGTGGTCTACTTCATCCTCATCGTTCCTGCCAACGCCGCGAAGAAACGGTTCATCACCGAACCCGCCGACAAGAAGGCGAGCGAGGCCGACCTGTTGATCCAGATTCGCGACATCCTCGAGGCGAGCCTCGAAACCGACTCCTCGGGAACCACTGCCGGCGGCGCGCACTCCATGCCCGCAGACAAGGCCGCGAACCTGGAGAAGACACGACAATAAGTTCCGTCACCACACGGACGCGGGCCCGCGCACAGTCCAGTGCACGGGCCCGACGTCTGAGCGCTACAGAAGAAGTCAGCCGAGGCTGAAGGGCTGTCCCCACAGGGTGACGGTGCCGTCGACCGACTCGGTCGAGACACTCACCTTGGCGTAGGAACGAGCCTGGGCGTAACCGGCGCAACCGGACACACCGAAGGTCTCGTCCGCGTAGGAGAAGCCGCCACTGTTGCCCTTGAAGCTGAAGCTGCTCTTGTGAGCCTCGGCGCCGTACTCATCGGTGTACTCGATGTCGAGGATCGGCACGTTGGTGGCCTTACCGGGGCCGATCGAGACGCCGCTACCGGCACCACCCTCGACCGGGATGCTGGCGGGATCGCCACCGGCAGCCGCACCGACGACCTCGGACGGAACGAGCGACGCACCGACCTCACCGCCGACCTCGCCACCGAAGTTCAACTGGCACGCCACGATGTAACCGGCATCGATGCTGCCGCCCTTGGCGGTGCCACCGTTGATCGACACATCGATCGTGCCCGACGTCCACACGTTGCGGTGCAACGGAGTCGAACCCATCGACGGGCTGATGTTCGCCGTGTTACCGGTCTGACGCACGGTCACCACGGTGCCGTCGAGCAGCGTCTGCGTGATCTCGCCGTCCTGCAACGGAACGAAGGTATCGGCATTGGCCGCACCGGTGGAAAGGAGGCCGATCGCGACGGTGGCCGCGGCGACCACGCCGGCAGCCTTGGCGCCGTGGCGCAGGGTCTTGCTGTTCATGGTTCCCCTCTAGGGTTACTGATCGCTTACGCGAGAGTCGTGAATGGAATCGATTGGGAGCGGCAATCAGCCGATGCTGAACGGCTGCCCGTAGAGGGTGGCCTTGACGTAGTGGTTACCCGGAACCTCCACCACCGTGTACGCCCGAGCCTGCGCGTAACCACCGCAACCCTGCACCTCGATCTGCTGATCGCGGTACTGAATCGCCGACACACCCGGCTTCAGGTCTTCCTTGGTCTTGATCTTCGCGAACTTGACCTCGCCGGCCTCGATCGGCACCGACAACGAGCCACCCATACCCAGCGCATCGAAACCGAGATCCGCGCTGAGCGTGCCCTTCAGACCGGTGATGTCGACCTGGCAACCCACGATGTACCCGGTGGTCAGCGTCGCACCCTCCTCGGGGATCTCCCCACCGAGCTCGGCGAACACATCGCCCGACACCCACGCCGTGCGGCCAGCACCATTAGCGGCCAGCGACGGAGAAACCAGAGCACTCTCAGCATTACGGGCGATCTTCGCGCTCACACCACCGGCGTTCACGACCTTCTCACCACCCGGCAGCGGCACAAAAGTATCTGCATTCGCAGCACCCGTCGACATCAAGCCGAGCACAACAGCCGCAGCGGCACCCAGGCCGGCAACGCGGACTCCACGGCGCAGACCGGTCTTTCGGTTCTCGCTCATTCGTTCCCCTCATCAGGTACCGCCCAACCGGCTTTCGGTTAGGCAGTCATTACCTCGTGACGGAATAAAGTTAGCGGAAACAACATAAAAATGTGATGTCTACGTGTCCTGTTCCATGTCCACATTGGTCGTCGTGACCGAACTGTGACATGCAACAGGACGCATAGAGCGAGGTTGGGGGCGTGCGGAAGTCACCGCACGCCCCCAACTCCGAGGTTCTACACCGTGTGAAATTTTTTGGACTTCACAGGTCAGCCGAGGCTGAAGGGCTGTCCCCACAGGGTGACGGTGCCGTCGACCGACTCGGTCGAGACACTCACCTTGGCGTAGGAACGAGCCTGGGCGTAACCGGCGCAACCGGACACACCGAAGGTCTCGTCCGCGTAGGAGAAGCCGCCACTGTTGCCCTTGAAGCTGAAGCTGCTCTTGTGAGCCTCGGCGCCGTACTCATCGGTGTACTCGATGTCGAGGATCGGCACGTTGGTGGCCTTACCGGGGCCGATCGAGACGCCGCTACCGGCACCACCCTCGACCGGGATGCTGGCGGGATCGCCACCGGCAGCCGCACCGACGACCTCGGACGGAACGAGCGACGCACCGACCTCACCGCCGACCTCGCCACCGAAGTTCAACTGGCACGCCACGATGTAACCGGCATCGATGCTGCCGCCCTTGGCGGTGCCACCGTTGATCGACACATCGATCGTGCCCGACGTCCACACGTTGCGGTGCAACGGAGTCGAACCCATCGACGGGCTGATGTTCGCCGTGTTACCGGTCTGACGCACGGTCACCACGGTGCCGTCGAGCAGCGTCTGCGTGATCTCGCCGTCCTGCAACGGAACGAAGGTATCGGCATTGGCCGCACCGGTGGAAAGGAGGCCGATCGCGACGGTGGCCGCGGCGACCACGCCGGCAGCCTTGGCGCCGTGGCGCAGGGTCTTGCTGTTCATGGTTCCCCTCTAGGGTTACTGATCGCTTACGCGAGAGTCGTGAATGGAATCGATTGGGAGCGGCAATCAGCCGATGCTGAACGGCTGCCCGTAGAGGGTGGCCTTGACGTAGTGGTTACCCGGAACCTCCACCACCGTGTACGCCCGAGCCTGCGCGTAACCACCGCAACCCTGCACCTCGATCTGCTGATCGCGGTACTGAATCGCCGACACACCCGGCTTCAGGTCTTCCTTGGTCTTGATCTTCGCGAACTTGACCTCGCCGGACTTGATCGGCACCGACAACGAGCCACCCATACCCAGCGCATCGAAACCGAGATCCGCGCTGAGCGTGCCCTTCAGACCGGTGATGTCGACCTGGCAACCCACGATGTACCCGGTGGTCAGCGTCGCACCCTCCTCGGGGATCTCCCCACCGAGCTCGGCGAACACATCGCCCGACACCCACGCCGTGCGGCCAGCACCATTAGCGGCCAGCGACGGAGAAACCAGAGCACTCTCAGCATTACGGGCGATCTTCGCGCTCACACCACCGGCGTTCACGACCTTCTCACCACCCGGCAGCGGCACAAAAGTATCTGCATTCGCAGCACCCGTCGACATCAAGCCGAGCACAACAGCCGCAGCGGCACCCAGGCCGGCAACGCGGACTCCACGGCGCAGACCGGTCTTTCGGTTCTCGCTCATTCGTTCCCCTCATCAGGATTCTTGCTGGTTCCCAGTCACGACCTTCGAGACTGAGGAGTGGTCCATGTCGGGCCCAGAGCAGCATTCACGGCCGTCATGACCGCGGAGTGAATTCCGGGTTATCACAACCTGATTACCGCACTGAAGTCGAAATCACTGACAAAGCATCAGAGTTTCGACTGGGCAACGGCACACGACCCTGCCCTCCATCTCCAGTACTGACTCGCCGAGGACAGTAACCGGGAGTTGGTTGCTTAAGCAATTAATTCCTGAGGAAACGGAATCGTGATGTATGCCACACCCCAAAACATGTCCACCGTGTGGGATTTCGGCGAGAATTCGGACCTTGCGCCGCTTCCCTGACCAGCGCATTCATGCGGCGTTCACGTGAAGTTCGGTAACGTTAACACCTGATTCACACGCTAGAACGATGTCTGTTCTGGGCGAAGAAAACCGTCGATGTCGCAGCAAAGTGTGGCCTGGGCCACCGGTGCCCCGGTCACCCGCCGGACACAAAAACTTTGGCTGATTCCAGGGGCAGACCGCAGATCACGATTGCCTTACGGTAGTTCTTTCCGACGGTAACTATCCGTGATGGGGAGGTTTCTGGCGGCGCAGCCACTCGTCGGATTCACTGCCCCGTTCATCCCGACTCGAGGCGTCGTCGGGCCCGCGTTCGTCGGCGGTGGTGTCGGGGAAGACGTCCCCGAAGATGCGCGCGAGCCGGGCCCTGTCGATCGGGGCCCGGCTCGGTGCTGCGTTCTCGGTCGGCTCGCCGTCCGACGGAGGGGAAGTGGAGATGGCTCAGCCTTCCAGACCGGACAGCTCGGTGATGACGTGCGACGCGAGAGGCGTCAGCGTCGCCATGCCGTCTCGCACGGCAGCGCGCGAAGACGCCAGGTTGACCACCAGCGTGCTCCCCGACACACCCGCGAGACCGCGCGACAAACCGGCGTCGAGGGAACCTGCTGCAAGGCCGGACGTGCGCAGCGCTTCGGAGATTCCGGGGATCTCCCGGTCGAGTACCTCCGCGGTGACGTCGGGCGTGACGTCACGCGGCGAGACACCCGTACCGCCGACGGAGACGACGAGGTCGACCCCGCCGATGACGGCGGTGTTGAGGGCGTTGCGAATCTCGACCTCGTCGGCTGCCACCGCGACGATGGCGTCGACGATGAAGCCGGCCTCGTTGAGCAACTCAGTGACCAGCGGACCGATGGAGTCCTTACCGTCACCGTGGGCGGTGCGGTCGTCGACGATAACTACCAGCGCGCGGCCGGCCAGCGAGGCTTCGATATCCATGGTCCCTACCGTAGTGGCCCCGTTCAACACGGACTCGACCTGCCCGAGGATCCCTGCGTTCATCATCGGCCGCCCTGTTCTGCGGTTCCCAGCGTGACATCGACGGTCTTGGTGTTCGACCCGTTTCCGTCCGAGTACGTAATGGACACTGTGTCTCCTGGTGCGTGGGAACGGATGGCAGCGATGAGGGCGTCACCGCTGGTGATGACACGGTCGTCAACCTTGGTGATCACCGACCCCTTCGGAATTCCGGCCTTCTCGGCCGGGCCGCCCGGCGTCACCTCGACGACGGTGGCACCGTTGGCGGCATCCTGCGACGGGACCTGGATGCCGACGATCGCCTGCGTGGCCTTGCCGGTGTCGACCAACTCGTCGGCGATGCGGCGGGCCTGATCGACCGGGATCGCGAATCCGAGGCCGATGGAGCCGCTCTGCTCCCCCGCTCCGGTTCCGCCGATACTCGCGATCGCCGTGTTGATCCCGATCAGTTGCCCGTCCATGTTCACGAGAGCGCCACCCGAGTTGCCCGGGTTGATCGCCGCGTCGGTTTGCAGGGCATCGATGACGGTGTTCTGGTTGCCCGACTCACCGGAGGTCGACACCGGACGGTTGAGGGCGGAGATGATTCCCTCGGTGACCGTGCCTGCCAGCCCGAGCGGCGAACCGATCGCCACCACCTGCTGGCCCACCTGGACGTTGGCGGACGTTCCCAGTTCGATGGGTGTCAGATCCGTTTTGCCCGACGCCTTGATGACAGCCAGGTCGGAGACCGGGTCGGCGCCGACCAGGGTTGCGTCCGCGGTGCTGCCGTCCGAGAAGGCCACCGTCAGCTTGCCCCCTCTCGCCGCCGCGCCGGCGACGTGATTGTTGGTGAGGATGAGACCGTCGGAGGACAACACGACCCCCGACCCTTCCCCACCGGATCCGCCGGCGGTTGCGACCTCGATCTGGACGACACTCGGGACCACCTTGTTCGCGACGGCCTGCACCGAGCCCGCCGGGGCGTTGACCGCGGGAGTTGCGGTGTTGTTCTTCGGAGCGTCGAGTGAGTTGGTCACCGCCGCGCCGTTGCCGTCCCGTTGGGTAGCGAGCGAACCGACGGCACCGCCGATGCCGCCGCTCACCAACGCCAGTGCGACGGCCCCGACGACGATGGCCGTCCGCGCGGGACGCTTGGCCGTCGCTGCCGACGCCGGCTGTCCCGGCCCGTAGTGACCGGAGAACGACCCCGTGGGCGCTCCCTGCTGCGGGGCGGCCTGCTGGGGTCCCGAGCCGTGCTGCGGCTGCCCGAACTGCTGTGTGGACTGATGTGGAACGCCGTACGGGGCCCCCTGCTGGTAGCCCGCCGATCCGTAGGCCTGCGGGCCCGGCCCGGTAGGGCGGTGCGGCGTGGTCGGGAACTGCTCGGTCGGCTGGTAGCCCGGAGTGGGCCGGGCAGCCTGGTCACCGGTGTCGCGACTGTTGCTGTCGGAACTGTTTCGATCTTCGGTCATCGCATCACTTCCATCTCCCGCGGCCACCCGCAGGGGCAGCCGCACCGTCTCTGTGTACGAGAGTGCCCGGTGGGACTGAGAAGGTCCTGAGACCGGCCTTTGAGTTTGCCCAACCCTTCCCCAGGTTATTCCGACTCCGGTTCCCCGGGAAGAACGATGCGGATGAGTGCACCGCCCCGCTCGGAGACGTCCACGGCAATGGTGCCTCCGTGCTTGACGACTACCTGCCGCACGATGGCGAGCCCTAATCCCGAGCCGGGCATCGAGCGCGACGCCATGGAACGGTAGAAGCGGTCGAACACCAGCTCGCGGTCTTCCTCGGGGATGCCGGGGCCGGCGTCGTCCACCGTCAGCTCGAGCAATCCCTCGCCGGCAGGCTTCATCATCACACGCACCTGCTCACCGGTGGGACTCCACTTGGCCGCGTTGTCGAGCACGTTCAATACCGCCCGGGACAACCCGGCGTGATCGCCGTAGACGAACCATGGAACGGTGACGGCGGTGAAGTCGATTTCGTTGCGGCGGCGGCGCGCCCGCTCGAGGCAGCGCTCCACCACCTCGCTGAGGTCGACGCGCTCGAACACCGTCTCGGGCGCATCCTCGCGGGCGAGATCGACGAGATCGCCCACCAGGGTGGACAGCTCCTCGATCTGCGCTACCACGTCGGTGCGCAGTTCGGCCATGTCCTCGTCCGGAATGTGCGGGGCGCCAGGGCGACTCGACGCGATCAGCAATTCCATGTTGGTCCGCAACGAGGTGAGCGGTGTCCGCAGTTCGTGACCGGCGTCCGCCACCAACCGGCTCTGGCGCTCACGTGATTCGGCCAGCGCCCGGAGCATCGTGTTGAAACTCTCGGTCAGCCGCGCGAGTTCGTCGTTACCCGTCACCGGCATGGGGGTCAGGTCATCGGTGCGCGCCACCCTCTCGGTGGCCGCGGTGAGCCGCGCGATCGGCCGGAGCCCTGTGCGTCCCACCGTCGTTCCGGCGACCGCCGCGAGAACGACACCGCACCCACCGACCACGAACAGCACCCACGCCAGTCTGTCCAGCACCGCACCGGTCGGTGCGAGGCGCTGGGCAATCACCAGGGTGCTGCCGTCCTGGGTGCGCTCGGCCAGCACCCGCTGGTTCTCGGCAGTACGCAGCGACGTGCCCTCCTCACCACGGGCGACCGCCAACTCGGGCTCGCCGATGGGAACACTCGAACCGGGCGGCGTGTACGTGTCGAGGTCCGGGAAGATCAGCGCCACACTGATGTCCGTCGTGTACAGCGTCGCACCCGCGATGTAGCGCGGGTCGAACGTCACCAGATTGCTGTCGATCAACGCCGATGCGCGCGTGCGCAACTGATTGTCGACGTCCGCGTAGAGCGCCCGGGACACCACCGCGTAGGCGGCGATCGCCATCACGGCCACCGCGATTGCCACTACCGACGCCGCGAGGAGCGTGACACGCCAGCGCAGCGACACCGACCGCGTCAACGGCATCGGTGGACGCATCTCCGGCGGCAGCGGAATCGGTCCGGTGTGGTATCGGCCGGTGGCAAGCGGTTCGTGCCCCGGCAACCCCGGCTTGTCGGCGGTTCGGTGGAACGGCACAGCCATCACGGCGGAGTCTCCCGCAGCACGTAGCCGACGCCCCGCACGGTATGCAGCAGGCGCGGCTCCCCATCAGCCTCCGTCTTGCGACGCAGATACCCCACATAGACCTCGAGGGCGTTGCCCGACGTCGGGAAGTCGTAACCCCACACTTCTTCGAGGATGCGGCCACGGGTGAGCACCCGGCGCGGGTTCGCCATCAACATTTCCAACAGCGAGAACTCGGTACGGGTGAGGCTGATGGACCGTTCGCCGCGCGTCACCTCCCTGGTGACCGGGTCGAGGGTCAGGTCCTCGAAGGTCATCTTCTCCGAGTCGATTCCCGGTTCGGGCGCCGCCCGGCGTAGCAGAGCGCGCAGCCGGGCGAGCAGTTCCTCGAGGGCAAACGGTTTGGGAAGATAGTCGTCGGCTCCCGCATCGAGTCCCGAGACCCGCTCCGACACGGAGTCGCGAGCGGTAAGAACTAGGATCGGCAGGTCGTCACCGGTGCTCCGCAGCCGCCGGCACACTTCGAGGCCGTCGAGGCGCGGCATCATCACGTCGAGCACCAGCGCATCCGGTCGTGCGGCCGCCACCTTCTCGAGCGCATCGATACCGTCGACGGCCAGTTCCACCGAGTACCCGTTGAAGCTCAGGGACCGCCGCAAGGACTCCCTCACGGCCCGATCGTCGTCGACCACCAGAATGCGCATACCCGACAGTTTGACCCGGCCGACTGAGTAATGGCTGAGAAGGGTCGGTACGGAGCCGGATGTGATCACTCCACGATGCGCGGTCCCGGCAGGCTCCACTTTCGCCAGAGCGCGAGCAGACGGAGAATCGAGGCCAGCGCCGTGCCCGCGATCAGAGCGGCGTTCGGACCGGACCCGAGTTCACTCGACACGACCACCAGCGCCGACCCCAGGAGCGCGGGGATTGCGTAGAGATCCCTGTGGAGCAGCAGCGGAACTTCGTTCACCAACACGTCGCGCAATATCCCCCCGCCGATAGCCGCCGTGCCCCCGATCAGGCACGAGGCCAGTGGGCTCGCGCCGTGCTCGAGTGAAATCACCGCACCCGTACTCGCGAACAGGCCCATACCCACCGCGTCGAGCACGAGGATCTCGCGACGCAGTCGGCTGAGCGCCGAGTGCAGGAAGAACACCAGCAACGACGTGCCGAGAGCAGTGCCGAAGTTGGGCCAGCTCCCCAGCGACGTGGGCGGATGGATGTCCAGCAGGAGGTCGCGGACGATGCCGCCACCGATACCGGTGAAGACACCGACCACGCACACCCCGAAGATGTCGAGCCGCTTCGTCACGCCCACCAGCGCACCCGACGCCGCAAACGCCGCGATGCCCACCAGTTCGAGGATGTAGAGCAGCACCCGCCAAGGTTCGCACGCGGGCCTGCCGTCGTTTCGTCCCGGCCGGGTCGGGCCTACCTGCCAGCCGGGTCCAGCAATCCCAGCTTCACGGCCTTCACCAACCGGCGGGGTACACGGTGGGTGGTTCCCCCGACAGTCACCTCCACCAGGTCGGGAACCTGAGCCTTCCACTGCGACCTGCGACTACGCGTGTTGGACCGCGACATCTTGCGCTTGGGTACTGCCATCTTTCTCTCTCCTCCTTCGTCGCCTGTGAGTACTTCTTAACCACGGAGTGTTAAGAAGTACTCACAGGCGCTTGCGCACTCCATACCGGCGTTCGAACTTCTCGACGCGGCCTGCGGTGTCCATGACGCGTTGCGCCCCGGTCCAGAACGGGTGCGACTCACTGGTCACATCGACCACCACCAGCGGATAGGTGTTGCCGTCCGCCCACTCCACGGTGCGGTCGCTGGTGACCGTCGACCGCGTGAGGAACGTGGTTCCGGTGCTGGCGTCCTGGAAGACCACGGGGTGATAGTCGGGGTGGATGTTCGGTTTCATTCGTGTCCCTCTCTCGAGCTGTCGGGTTCTGCGTACGGTGATTCGCTGCTGTCGCAGGGGTCTTCGTGGAACTGGCCGAACGGGTCGGGCCACGACTCCCACGCGGCCTCGTCGGCGAGTTCTTCGTCGGTGACCAGCGCCCACTGGAGCGTCCGGTCGATGTCGCTCGGGTCGGCCGCATGCACCAGAACCACCATCGAGCTGTGCCGGTCGCCGAACCGTTCGTCCCAGCACAGGGCCGCCATTGCTCGCCGCGCCGTGGGGAGTTGGTCCTGTTCGGCCGGGGTCATCGCGGCCAGCCATCGATCCGCACTCGCCACCCGCAGTCCCCCACCGGCGGATTCGAGCCACAGCGCCTCGTCGGGCTGCGTGGCCACCCACACCCGGCCGCGCGCCGTGACCACACCCTCCAGAAGAACGTCGATGGCCTCGTGCAGTCGCTCGGGGTGGAAGGGCCGGTTCGCCGAGAACTCGACGATCATGACCCCGCAGTCGTGCGACAGCGGCGGCTGCCCCCGCAGCAGAGGTGAGTGGGCGTTCGTCAGCTCGCCGCGCCGGGCACCGGAGGGGATTTCCAGGAGCAGCCGCTCGACGTCGAGTCCGTCGACATCCCAGGCGATCGGTGCGCCGGGAGCGAGTCGCGCGAGGACGGCGTGGAGCCTGGCCTGCTGCCACCCGTCACCGGCGCTGCCCGACACCACCAGGGCGTCGGCGAAGTCGACCTGCCCGACGGCGACCTGCGCGACGGTCCGGTCGTCGTCCAGAGCCTCGTCGCCGGTCGCGTCGTCGAGCCACGACTGGGCGTCGATGCACGTGATCACGGCCTCGACACGGACATCGCGTGAGGCGGTTCCGTCGAGCTGGCCGACTACCCCGGACACCACCACGTGCTCGATTGCCCAGCACACGGCCTCGGATTCGAGCCGGCGGTCGAGGTGCAACACGATGCGCTGCACGGAGCTGCGTGCATGAAGGCGGCGGAGCAACGGGAGCAGGTCTTCCCGGAGTGTGCAGGAGATACAGCCGTGCGCGAGCTCGAGGATTCCGACGCGGGTGCGCTCTCTCCCCGACTCCATCGTGGTGACGGTGCGCCGCACGACGCCTTCGTGCACGAGGTCGAGGTCGTGATGCACGACCACGGTGTCGTCACGGAGCAGCGACCGCGCGACGGTGTCGGTGGGGCCGCTCCATCCGGATACCAGGACGAGCGGCGTCCGGTGAATCTCACTCACGAGCACCCTTTCGATAACGATTGTCATTGCTTACCGAGAAACGCTACATTGGATTTTCGTCGTTGTCGAAAATGATTGTCATCACCTTGCTGACCGGTAGTCGCCTGGATGCGGGAGGAGACAGAAAGGAATGCCCATGTCGGCACATTGCCAAGTGACCGGACGCCGGCCAGGATTCGGCAAATCCGTATCGCACTCCCACAAGCGCACCAATCGGCGCTGGGATCCGAACATTCAGAAGAAGACATACCTTCTGCCCAGCGAGGGGCGGCGGATCACTCTCACCGTCTCCGCCAAGGGGATCAAAACCATCGACCGGGACGGAATCGAGGCCGTGGTTGCCAAAATCCGGGCTCGCGGAGAGAAGGTCTGATGGCCCGGAACGAAATCCGTCCGATCGTGAAGCTGAAGTCGACGGCGGGTACGGGATACACCTACGTCACCAGGAAGAACCGCCGCAACGACCCCGACCGACTGGTGATGAAGAAGTATGACCCCGTCGTCCGGCGCCACGTCGATTTCCGAGAAGAAAAGTAGAAGACACCCCGATGGCGAAGAAGTCGAAGATCGCAAAGAACGAACAGCGCAAAGTCATCGTTGCGCGCTACGCAGAGCGGCGGGCCGAGCTGAAAGAGGTCATCCGCCGCCCGTCGAGCAGCGATGACGAGCGCGCGCAGGCGCAGACGGCACTGCAGCGTCTACCCCGGGACTCGAGTCCGGTACGATTGCGCAATCGAGACGCTGCGGATGGACGTCCGCGCGGCCACCTGAGGAAGTTCGGGCTCTCTCGCGTGCGTGTTCGCGAGATGGCACACCGCGGGGAGCTGCCAGGCGTCCACAAGTCGAGCTGGTAAAGGAAGAAGATGGCAGTCAAGAGAGCACCGTCGAAGAAGCCGCGTCCCGTCGAGGGACGCAAGCCGAAGAAGAACCCGTTGTTCGCGGCGAAGATCGAGTACGTCGATTACAAGGACATCAACCTTCTCCGCACGTTCATCTCCGATCGCGGCAAGATCCGTAGCCGCCGCGTGACGGGCCTGACCCCGCAGCAGCAGCGCCAGGTTGCCGTCGCCGTCAAGAACGCTCGCGAGATGGCCCTGCTGCCTTTCACCAGCCGGTAGCAGCTTCTTCACAGACAACCGAAGGCCGCGTAGTCCACGGACTACGCGGCCTTCGGCGTATTCCGAGCGGAGCTAGCCGAGCATCGCCTGCATCTCGGCAATTTCCCGCTGCTGAGCGCTCACGATGCCGGTGGCGAGTTGCTTGGCATCGGGATTCTCGCCCTCCGCCAGTTCGGTGTCGGCCATCTCGACGGCGCCCTCATGGTGCTCGATCATCATCGTCAGCCACATCCGGTCGAACTCGGGTCCCGACATGCCCATCAAGGTGGACATGTCGTCTTCGGACATCATTCCGGCGCCCGACCCGTGGTCCATCCCTTCGTGACCGGTGGACGTCGGAGCGGTGTCACCCGCCTGACCGAGCAACCCGGTGATCTGATCCATCTCCGGTGCCTGAGCGGCCTCGATCCGCTGGGCGAGCGCCAGCAGTTCGGCGTTGTCGGTGCGGCCGTCGACCATCTCGGCCATCTGCACCGCCTGCGCATGATGCGGATACATGCCGCGCAGGAACGTGATGTCGGCGTCGTTGAACTGAGCTTCGGTCCCGCTACCGGCCTCGGCCGAGGTCGACATGGAGTGGGACGTCGACGAGGCGCCCGAGCTGCTCGGGTCGGACGAGTCGGTGCCGCAGCCGGCGAGGACGAGCGCGGCGCCGGCCGCCGCGGCAATGAAAGCTGCATAGGTGGTACGCATGGGAAATCTCCTCATGGACATGCTTAGGGAAGTGGCAGCAAGATCCGCCGGAGCCCTGAGCTCCGGACTCCCCGTCACACCCGCAGTATCGACAGCTGCGCCAATGACAATACGGTCCACGCCGGTGGTCCACGTCCGGACTGCACCCGGTCGACGCTCACCCGCGACGTCGGCGACGGCGCCTCGGCACCGGCCACGCAGGGCACCGTCGCACGCGTGAGCACCGGTGCCACGACGACCACGCCGGCGCAGTGATGTCCGTTGGGGTGCGACTGTTCGCACTCGTTTCCCGTGCAGTCGTGGCCGTGGTTCGTACCGGGGTCGTGCGAGACGGCCGCGGCATGCAACGAACCGTCATGAGCCGGAGCGGAAGCGGCGGTGAAACTATGCATCACAAGGACCGCAGCCGCCACCGTGACCAGCAACGCAATGCGTGCGGTGGGCGTACGCATACGTCTCGCCGCCGGGGTCATGACTTCCACTGTAGCGGCACATACCCGCCAGGGGTACGACGGTAACGCCGAGCCTTTGGTCGCACTCGCTCGAGCTCAGAGCGACGACAGGATGTCGAGTCCCTGCTGCTCGAGGCCACCGATGGTGTTGGTGAGAATGACCAATCCGCGCTCGCCGCGCCGATCGAGAACCACGGTGCACTGGAACCCGCCCGTCGCCCCGCCGTGGAGCGTGTACTCGCCACCCTCGAACGGCACCACCGACCACGTCAATGCCCGGTAGGTGTTGCCGATCCACCGCTGATCCATCGCGGCGCTGCCCGGCACCGTGCCGTCGATAAGCTGCCGTACGTAGCCCGCCATATCCGCCGCCGTGGACCGCAGCCCACCGGCGGGAGCGTAGGCGTCGAGTGGCCACGGGGCCTGCGATCGATGCAGTACGTCGAATCCGCGGGTGGCGTCGGCGGGCAGGTCTGCCGCAGTCAGCGGTAACCAGGTATCCGACAACCCGAGCGGTACCAGCATCCGTTCGCGCAGAAGCGACGGATAGTCGGTGCCGACGGCTGCGGCCAACGCCTGTCCGAGCAACGCGAAACCAACCGTCGAATACGCGTACGTTCCGCGACTGCCGAGCTGCGCCGACTGCACCTGCTGCAGCAGCGCCTCCCGGCCGTATGTGAAGGGATTGGTCGCGGACATCCAGTGGCCCACCGCCACAACGGTATCGGTGGTCATCGGAAACTGTGCCAGTCCCGACGTGTGCGAGGCCAATTCGAGCAGGGTCACGTCGGCGACCGGCGCACCCCGCAACGGCAACAATTCTCCGACGGTGGTGTCCTCCCGCACCTCACCGCGCGCCACCGCGTCGACGAACAGATGCGCGGTGAACGTCTTGGTGAGAGAACCTATCTCGTACTCGGTGTCGTCGGCCGCGCCGAAGTGGGCGAACCGGGTTCCGGAGGCGTCCACGTATGCGACACTGGCGTTCTCGCGATAGCTGCGGCTCAGAACCTGTCCGGCGAGCGACACCAATTGCGGGTCACCGCTCGACGGGGGCGCCAGCGCAGACGTAGCGGGAGCCGTGACCGCCGTGAGAACGCAGGCGCAGAACAGCGCGCACAGAATGGTCGTCCGACGCAGCATCGCAACTCCTCGCGCACGTCCGAACGCACGTGCCTCTCCCGGTTCCCGCTCGAGCCTATTGTCACCCACCGGAAAGGTGCCCACTAGACTTCGGACGGTTTGCCGACAAGAGGCTCACCGGTCGAGGAGGTGCCCCGCAGCGTGTCGGGAATAGTTGCGGGATTCACCGTCATCTTCGTGATCATCGCGATCGGCTACATTCTCGGCCGGCGTGGAACGCTCGGAGCGGAGGGCGAATCCGTCCTGGGCAGGCTGGTGTTCTTCGTCGCGACACCGGCGCTGCTCTTCGATTCGCTTGCATCGTCCGACCTTTCCGTGATCTTTTCGCCGACGCTGGCCGTCGCTGCTGCGACCGCTTTGACAGTCGGCGCACTGTACATGGTGGTGGCGCGGGTATGGCTGCGCAGGTCACTTCCGGAGCTGACGATCGGGGCGTTGTCGGCGTCGTACGTCAATTCCGCGAACCTGGGCATTCCCATTGCGGTGTTCGTGCTCGGTGACGCGTCGTTCGTGGCCCCACTGCTCCTGTTCCAGATAATCGTGTACTCGCCGATCGCGTTGACCATCCTGGACATCACCACGTTGCGCAGGAGCGCATCACGACTCGAGACCGTGACCGCGCCGTTCAAGAATCCGATCGTCGTGGCCGGCGCCGCGGGACTGGTGCTCGCCCTCGTCGACTGGACTCCGCCCGAAGCGGTGATGCAACCGTTCCGGCTCATCGGCGGCGCCTCCGTGCCGGGTGCCCTGCTCGCCTTCGGTATCTCGCTGTACGGGGTGCGCGTCCTCGAGAAGGGAACGAGTCCACGCCGGGAAGTCGCACTGGCTTCGGTGCTCAAGATCGGCGTGCAACCCGTCCTGGCGTACCTGATGGCGCGATACCTACTCGGCCTCGAGGGGCATGAATTGTTCGCGATCGTGGTTGTGTCGACCCTGCCGACGGCGCAGAACGTCTTCGTCTACGCCAGCCGGTACCGGTGCGGAACGGTGCTGGCGCGGGACACGGCCTTCGTCACTACTTTGGCGGCAATTCCGGCAATTGCGCTGGTCTCGGGACTGCTCGCGTGACGGGGTTACGGTGGCTTATGCGCGTAATCGCCCTCGCAGTGCTGGCCTGCCTCGCCGTCGCCGGATGCGGGTCCACCTCGAGCACCGACGAACCGACGATTCCCCCCGAGATCGCATCCGCCGTCGACCCGAGCCCCACCCATCCGTCGTCGGGGATGCCCGTGCCCAGCGAGGTACCCGGCGAGGAATTCGGTACGGTGTTCACCGCCCGGCCCGACATCGTCCGTGCCCATCCGACCCCGTTCGAGTCGTGGTCCCGCGCCGACGGCAACAAGGTCGCGATCCATTTCGTCACCGGAACCCCGGAGTGTTACGGCGCCGATGCGACCGTCACCGAGACGGACACCACCGTCACCATCTCCCTACGCACCGGAAGCCTGCCGGAGTCGGCCGACAAGATGTGCATCCTGGTCGCAGTGTTCGGCACGCTCGAGGTGCCTTTGCAGGCGCCGCTCGGCGATCGTCGGGTGATCAACGGGTGAGCCGTTGAAGCACTGGTTCCTCAACGTCTGTATCGCCACCGCACTACTCCAGGCCGTCTATCACGCCGTCCGCGTTCTCGTCTCGTACCGTGTCCTTGCTCTCGGCGGTGACGCGGTCACTATCGGAATCGTGACGGCCCTGTTCTCGCTGGCACCCCTGCTCGTCGCGGTCCGCATCGGGCGGGCGGTCGACCAGCGGCACGCGGCAGCTGTCCTGCGTACGGGCGTGGCGCTCACGACACTCGGTGTCGTGGTGATCGCGCTCAGCAACGACCTGATCGTGCTCGGCGTGGGCAACGTGGTCCTCGGGTTCGGCCAGATCCTCGTCACCGTGGCCGGGCAGGGATTCATCACCTTGCTGTCGAAACCGGGCGAGCTGGACAAGGGGTTCGCGGGCCTGACCCTCGGCGTGTCGGTCGGTCAGGCCGTCGGCGTGCCGGTCGTGGGGCTGATCGCGGCCCGCAGCTCGGACGGCGGACCGGTGCAGACCACTCTCGCGCTGGCGGTCATGGCCGCGGTGTCCCTGGCGTCGATTCCGTTCGCGTGGCCGATCCGCGAGCGTCCGCAGTCCAGGAAGCCGGCCGCGAAAGACCAGCAGCAGTCCGTCGCGAGCATGATCTCGACGTCCGGTATGCGACCCGCGGTGTTCAGCAGCCTCATCGTCCTCGCCTCCGTCGACGTCGTCGTGGCCTATCTGCCCGTCCTGGGCCACGAATTCGGTTTCAGCGTTCTCCTGGTGTCGTTGCTGCTCACCGCGCGCACCGCGGCATCGATCGTGTCCCGGGCGTTTCTGCCGTGGCTGCTCACCCGGGCACCGCGACGGCGACTGCTCGTCTCCGCGACATTGTGTTCGGCGCTGCCCACCGCGCTCCTGCCGTTCGTCCGCGATCCGTGGTGGATGGCATTGCTCCTGGTGGTGGCCGGCTTCTTCTGGGGCATCGGGCAGCCGCTGACGATGACCTGGGTGACCGGCCTCGTCACCGGCCCCAACCGGGCGGCCGCGTTGTCTCTGCGCCTGACCGGGAACCGCCTGGGCCAGGTGCTGATCCCCTTGGCCGCAGGCGCTATGGCCGGTGTCGCGGGCACGGCGTCGATCTTCGTGATCACCGGAGGTCTTCTGGGCACGGCGGCGGTGTCCACTTGGCGAGCCGTGCGTACTTCATAACCACCCGCGGTTAATAAGTACTCACGGGTGCCTAAATGTCGCACCGGCCGGTGTTCGACGCTCCACTTCGTCGGCTGTGGCGTGCGTCTCTCCTCGGCAGACTTGTCCCCAGTCACGCGTTTGCCAGATCAGGGGTCAGGAGCCACAAGATGAGCTTTACCGGTGTCATTCCGAGCACGACCGACACTCCTCGTCCACATCAGGACGAGCGCGCCGAATCGAGCGCGGTACAAGCATCGGGCGACACCACTCCGCAGCTACGTTTCCTCGACCCCGCCGACACCGGGTCCGGGCGGGCGGCCGTGATGGTCTGGCCGCAGGCTCCCCTGCTCGCGGAGCTCGTCGCGCTCTTCGCCGACCTCGGTTTGCGGGTTGCCTCCCATGAGCAGCTTCCCGCGGCCGAGTCGGGCGAGACGGTAGTGCACCGCTTCGATTTCAGCACCGACGGCTCCGCCTGGGACAGCGCGACTCCCGGCCTCGTCTCCGCCGCGTTCGGGGCCGCGGCCGCCGGACATTTGGAGGTGGACGGATTCACCCGTCTCATTCCGGCCGCAAACGTGTCGTGGTCCGACGCCGTCCTGATCCGTGCGGCCTGCCGTTATCTCCGCCAGGTGGGACTCGGCCTGTCGGAGCCGAACATCGTGGCAATCCTGTTGCGCAACAGCAGTTTCGTGCGTGGGTTCGGCGCACTGTTCGCGGCGCGCTTCGATCCTGCACGGACCGATCGGGGCACGGCCGTCGCGGATGCGGAGAAGATCCTCCTCACCGCCATCGAGAAGACCACGACGTTGGACGAGGACCGCCTGCTGCGCGGCATGTTGTCGTTCATCTCGGCCGTACTGCGCACCAACTGGTTTCAGCACGACCGCACGGGGGGAACCGGCACCGCGGCGGCGTTCAAGATCGATCCTGCGCTGCTGTCGCTGTCCGCTCCCGTCACCCCGTACCGGGAGATCTTCGTGCACTCTCGGATAGTCGAGGGCAGTCACGTGCGCAGCGGCACGGTGTCCCGCGGCGGTCTGCGCTGGTCGGACCGCAAGGACGACTTCCGCACCGAGGTACTGGGCCTGATGAAGACGCAGCACGTGAAGAACTCGCCGATCGTTCCGATGGGCGCGAAGGGCGCGTTCGTCGTGCGCACCGATCCGGCTCCCGATGCTGTGCGGCAGGCGTACACGACCTTCATCGAGGGACTGCTCGACGTCACCGACGACATCGTCGACGGCGAGGTGGTGCACCCCCGCGACACCGTGATCTACGACGGCGACGATCCGTATCTGGTGGTGGCCGCCGACAAGGGCACGGCACGGTTCTCCGACCTCGCCAACAGCATTGCGGTGCGCCGCGGTTTCTGGCTCGGCGACGCCTTCGCCTCCGGAGGTTCGGCCGGTTACGACCACAAGGCAATGGGTATCACCGCACGCGGTGGATGGGTTTCGGTACGTAGACATTTCGCCGAGATGGGTAAGAACGTCGACACCGACGCGTTCACCGTGGTGGGGATCGGCGACATGTCCGGGGACGTCTTCGGCAACGGCATGCTGCTCAGTCGCGCGATCCGCCTCGTCGGCGCCTTCGACCACCGGCACATCTTCCTCGACCCGGACCCGGATTCCGAAGCGTCCTACCGCGAGCGCGAACGATTGGCCGGGTTGCCGGGAAGCAGTTGGGACGACTACGACCGCGACGTGGTGTCCGCCGGTGGCGGGGTGTGGCCCCGGACCACCAAGAAGATTCCGCTGTCCCCTCGGGTGCGCGAACGGCTCGACGTCGAGGAAGCAGAACTGCCCCCGCACGAGGTGGTGAAGGCCCTGCTCAAGGCCGAGGTCGATCTGTTGTGGAACGGCGGAATCGGAACCTACGTCAAGGCGTCCGCGGAAAGCAACGCCGACGCTGCCGACCCGGCCAACGACTCCGTCCGCGTCGACGCCGACATGCTGCGCGCCGCAGTGGTCGGCGAGGGCGGGAACCTCGGGTTCACCCAGCGGGCCCGCATCGAGTATGCGCTGAAGGGCGGTCGCATCAACGCGGACTTCATCGACAACGCCACCGGTGTCGCCACCTCCGATCGCGAAGTGAACCTGAAGATCGCGGTGGACGCGGCGGTAGCGGCCGGAGAACTGCCTGCTGCGGAACGGAACTCGCTCCTCGCTCGCGTCCAGGACGAGATTGCCGAGTCGGTGCTGGCCGACGCGTCGGCCCAGACCCTCGCGATCAGCCTCGCCGAGGTGCATGCCCCCTTCCTTCTCGGACGTCATGAACGGCTGATCGAAAACCTCGAACGGGACGCAGGACTCAGTCGGTCCGCCGAGGTCCTCCCGACCGCAGCGGAATTGACTGCACGACACCGCGCCGGGCAGGGACTGGTCCGTCCCGAGATCGCCGTCCTGTTGGCACAGTCCAAGAATCTCGTCGTCACGGAACTACTCGCCTCCCCGGTTCTCGACGACGGGGTGTTCGACGGCGTCCTGGCGGACTACTTTCCCGCACCGATCCGGGAGCGGGTACCGCAGCAGATCAGCGGACACCGACTGGCCCGCGAGATCGTCGCCGTGCTCGTCGCAGGCGACATGATCGACCGGGTGGGACCCGGACTGATCCATCGCCTGGAGGAGCGCCTCGGTGTCGGCACCCCCGACATCACGAGCGCCTACGCGGTGGTGCGGCAGGTGTTCGACATCGATCGGCTGTGGGACCAGGTACTCGCCTTGCCGGGTGCCTCCCACCGCACGAGGTTGAATCTGCATTTCGGCATCCAGGACCTGATCGAGCGCACCACGTCGTGGCTCCTGCGGCACCGCACCGCGGACACCGACGCTCGCGCGTCGATCGAGCGATTCACCGACCCCGTCCGCGAACTGGCTTCCGCCCTGCCCCGGCTGACCGGTGCACCCGCGCAGGACTTGGGCACGCTGCGCATCCTCGCGCAGGCGTTCGCACTCGAGGACACCGCACGCACCCTCGGCTTGCCGATCACCCAGGTTGCGGAAACCTACCGAGAATTCGGCAAGGTCATCGGCCTCGACTGGCTGTCGGAACGGTTCTCCGTCGGCGAGGCCGGGACCGCCTACTGGGAGACGATGGCGGCGGCCGTCCTCGTCGACAACCTGCAGGAGCACTGGCATGCGCTGATCGGCTCGGTTCTGCGGGACGCCTCCCCCGACACCTCCGCGGCGGACGCCGTCGCCGCCTGGCTCGACCGGCATCCGACGGCCGCGGAACGGCTGTCACACATGCTCGGCGAGCTCCGCAGTCGCGATCGGGTGGACAATTCGAGTATCTGCGTGATCGATGCCGAGCTCACTCTCGCACTGACCCGCTGCCGATGACCCCTATCGCCGTAACCCCATACCTCACCACCGATCGAAGGAGTTCGAAAGTGCCCACTCTCCAGCGAGATGTCGCCATTGTCGGTGCCGGCCCGTCCGGGCTGGCCGCCGCGACCGCACTGCGCAAGGCAGGCCTGTCCGTCGCAGTCCTCGAGGCGCGCGACCGCGTCGGAGGACGCACCTGGACCGACACGATCGACGGGGCCACGCTCGAAATCGGCGGCCAATGGGTCTCGCCCGATCAGACGGCGCTGATCTCCTTGCTCGACGAACTCGGCCTCGAGACGTTCGACCGCTACCGCGAGGGCGAATCCGTCTACATCTCCGCCGCCGGGAAGCGCACCCGCTACACCGGTGAATCGTTTCCCGTCGACGAGACGACGCGGAAGGAGATGGACCGCTTGATCTCCATTCTCG
Organism: Rhodococcus sp. MSC1_016; assembly: GCF_023667485.2. NCBI lineage: Bacteria > Bacillati > Actinomycetota > Actinomycetes > Mycobacteriales > Nocardiaceae > Rhodococcus > Rhodococcus sp. MSC1_016. The sequence continues at coordinate 537,213 of NZ_JAMOZI020000001.1, read as the reverse complement.
ACGACCTCGCCGCGCAGGTCGGCGCCGAGGAGCCCTGGGCGCATCCCCTTGCCCGCGAGCTCGACACCATCTCGTTCAAGCACTGGTTGATCGAGCAGTCCGACGACGCCGAGGCCCGCGACAACATCGGCCTGTTCATCGCCGGCGGCATGCTCACCAAGCCCGCGCACGCATTCTCCGCGCTGCAAGCCGTCCTGATGGCCGCGTCCGCCGGCTCGTTCTCGCACCTCGTGGACGAGGACTTCATCCTCGACAAGCGCGTCATCGGCGGCATGCAGCAGGTGTCGATCCGGCTGGCCGCCGCGCTCGGGGACGACGTGTTCCTGAACGCACCCGTGCGCACCGTGCAGTGGAGCGAGCAGGGTGCCGTCGTTTTGGCCGACGGCGACGTCCGCGTGGAGGCGTCGCGGGTCGTGCTCGCGGTGCCGCCCAACCTCTACTCCCGGATCTCCTACGATCCGCCGCTGCCGCGCCGCCAGCACCAGATGCATCAGCATCAATCACTCGGACTCGTCATCAAGGTGCACGCCGTGTACGAGACGCCGTTCTGGCGCGAAGACGGTCTGTCCGGCACCGGCTTCGGGGCCTCGGAGATTGTGCAGGAGGTGTACGACAACACCAATTACGAGGACACCCGGGGCACCCTCGTCGCGTTCGTGTCGGACGAGAAAGCCGACGCGATGTTCGAATTGAGCGAAGAGGAGCGTCGCGCCACCATTCTCGGCTCGCTCGCCCGCTACCTCGGGCCGAAGGCGGCCGAGCCGGTGGTGTACTACGAGTCCGACTGGGGCTCCGAGGAATGGACGCGGGGCGCGTACGCCGCCAGCTTCGACCTCGGTGGCCTGCACCGGTACGGAAAGGACACACGGACCCCGGTCGGGCCGTTCCATTTCTCCTGCTCGGACATCGCGGCCGAGGGCTACCAGCACGTGGACGGCGCCGTCCGGATGGGTCAGCGCACCGCCGCGGATATCGTCGCGCGCCTCGGACAGTAGGCCCTGGCGATCATCGCCCGGCAGTCACGACTGCCGGGCGATGATCGCGAGTAGTAGTTCGGCGCGCACCCGCGCCACGTCCAGCCTGCAGTCGATCAGGGCTTCGATCCGCGCCATCCGGCTGCGCAGGGTGTGCCGGTGGACGCCCATCGCGGCGGCCGCGGACTCCCAATGCCCGTTGGCCTCGAGGAACGCCCGTAACGACCCCAGAAGCTCTGTGCCGTTGACGCGGTCGTAGTCGTCGATGGGCGCAATCATTGTGTCCGCCAGCGAGTTGAGTACTTCACGGGTCGCGCTGAACGCGAGTAGGGCACTGCCGGTGAGCGCCGCGAATTCCAGTGGTTCGGCCCCGGCTTCGGCCGCCGACGCCGCGAGTTGCGACTGCTCGATCGCCGCCACGACACCAGACAGCTCCCGTCGCCCGCTCAACCCGGCTCGGACCGCCTTACGCGTGCCCGGGGGCAGCGCGCTCAGCATCGACCGTGCGAAGTCCACGTCGTCGGTTCCACGGAGAAGAACTGTGATCCGGGTGTCGTGGCGACGCGAGAAGAGCTGGCGCCCAACCGTGTCCATCGCCGCGGCGACCGCCGACTCCACCCGCTGCGCGAGTTCCAGAGTCTCGGCGACCACCGTCAGACCTCGCACCATCCCGTCGGCATCGGCCGCGCCCCGAATCTGCTCCCACGCAGGCGCCAGGTCGCGATCGTCGGTGAGCAGCAGACCGAGCGCGTGCGAATTGAGCTGATTCTGCGCGACGCGCAGGCGAGCGGGCTTCTCGAAGTCCAGCGCCAGCAGCGAATTGGCGTGACCCAGCAGAATCTGATCGACGTGGCTGAGCGCCGTCGGACTGATCACCGCCACATGCCCGTGCGGGGTGCTTCCGACACTGATCTGCTGGACGGTGATCGAGGCCCCCGACCGCGCCAGCGACACGCTGCTCGACGCTCCACCCGTTCCTGCCGCCAGCACATCGCGCACTTCGCCGAGGACCTCGTCGTCCGGTCGCGCGGGATGGTGTTCGAGTACCCTGCCGGACAGATCGAGAAGTAGCACCGTGGCTGAGGTGGCCATCGCGAGTTCACGGACGGTGGCGCCGGTTCCACCCGAGATGACGGCCCGCGTCATCCGTGGCTGTGCCCGGGACGCCCGCAGGACCGACTCGTATTCTTGTTCGGCCAGACGGTTCATCACGCGTTTGACGACGGCGGCGAAGGGGGTCGGTAACGGCACTTCCAGCAGCGGAAGACCGAGGTCGTCGGCCACGGCGACGAGGTCCTCCGGCACTTCCGGGTGCGACAGCCCCGTGCCGAATCCGACGGCGGCCACTCCCACGCCGTCGAGTCCACGTAGATACCGGGCCCGGTCGGCCGCTGTCAGGGGCAGTCGCAGCCCTGTGGTGAGCAGCAGTTCCCCACCGGAGAGCCACCGGAACGGATCGGACAGTTCGGTGGTGATGGCGAAGGTGATCTCGTTACCGAGGCCTGCGGCTCCGCCCCGGAGTTCGAGAGCCAGATCCGGCTGGGACAACATCCAGCGGACGGGAACGGTCATGTCGGGCTCCTGCGCGTTGCGGTCTGGTGTGTGCCACCCTGACCCGTCGATCCCCGGAACGTGGCTGGACAGATCGGCCATCGGAACCCGAGCATCGACTCCATTCTGTCAGAGGACTCGGTACCGGTGACCTGTACGGACACCGAAACACCACATTAACGAATTTCGTTCGTTTTAGGTCTTGCGCCCGAACCCGAGGCTCCGCATACTTAACGAATACGATTCGCTAAGTGATCCGATCTCACCGGGAGAACGTCCCGCGAGCGGTCCGGCACACTACTCGAGACACGGAGTTCTCCTCGTGCAACCACCGGAAACGCCAAAAAATCACGCCCTCCGCGTCCCACTGACTGCCAGGAGCGGAATCGCCACGTTCAGCGTCTTCGTGGTCGGATACATGACCGCCAACCTCGTCCCGCTCATGATCATCGCGATGGTCGACGATCTCGGCGTGTCCCAGACCGTCGCCGGTGCCGTTCTGACGGGATCGTTGCTGGCATGCGCGCTGGTATGCCTCGCGACCACCCGATGGGCGGCCGGACGGTTCCGGCGGCGGCTCGGCCGGGCGGGCCTCGTCGTCATGGCAGCCGGATTCGCGGCGGCAGCCGTCGTTCCGTCCGCACCGATCGCCTGCTTCGCGATCGTCGTCGGAGGCCTCGGGGCCGGCGGTGCCGTCGCAGTCGGCGGCGCGGCGATGGCGGCGTTTACCAACCCGAACCGTGTCTCCGGACTGAGCGGTCTCGTCAATCGCGTGGCCGTCACCGGTGTCCTCGCGCTGATCCCGATTCTCGGCACACGGATGACCAACGCCTTCGGCATCGTGGCCGTACTCGCACTGGCCACTGCACTCACCATGACCTGGTTGCCGACCGCCCCCGACCTCGGGGCAGGCACGACGAGAACCCGCGCCGAACTGCCCGAAGGGGTCACCCGGAAACGCGTCACGGTCGCCGGAGCGTCGCTGCTCGTGCTGTTCGCCGTCTGGGCAATCGGTGAGGACTCGTTGTGGGCGGTGTCCGGCATCATGGGATTCGAGCACGCGGGGCTGACCGAACAGCAGATGGGCTTGGCCCTGTCCGCATCGACTGCAGGTGGTATCGGTATCGCACTGCTCCTCACCGCTCTGGGCTCCCGTCTCGGGCGCACGGTTCCCGTGGCCGTTCTGCTGGTACTGGGCGCCGCCCTGAAACTGGGCTCGTGCCTGACCACCGAGCCCACCACCTACCTGGTGCTCATCATTACGTGGAATACCGTCTACGCGGCAGCATTCATCTACGTGGTGGCCATCGCGGCCGCACTGGATTCGTCCGGACGCTGGTCCGCCCCACTACTCGGGACCTACCTGGTCGGCTCCGCGTTCGCCCCGCTCTTCGGCACTCTCGTCACCGAGGCCGTCGGTTATCCGTCGTTCGGTGTCATCGTGGCCGGGATCAGTCTCGTTCTGCTGGTACCGATCACGGCGATCGCCGCTCTCTCTGCACGTACCGAAGCCACATCCCTCGCCGTAGGTCAGGATCCCACCCTGCGTTACACCACGTCGGTGATCGTCTGATGAATCCGATGGACAGGAAGAACACCATGACAGCGAAGGCCACCCACTACCGAGGCGGTCGAATCTTCACCGCGGCCGAGCCCGCGTGGGCGGAGTCGATGATCGTCGAGGACGGCCAGCTGACGTACGTCGGGGATACGGTCACCGCAGACGCGCTGACCCGCGACGCCGACATCGTCGAACTCGACGGCGCTTTCGTGCTGCCCGGGTTCATCGACGCTCACACCCACCTGCTCATGATGGGGCAGTCGCTGCAGAAGGTGGATCTCCAGAGCGCCGTCGATCTGGCCGACATCCAGGATCGCATCGGGCGTTTCACCGCCGACAATCCGACGGCACCCCGAATTCTTGGGCGCAGCTGGCTGTTTCCGGCCCTCGGCGGCCGGCCGCCCACCCGGCAGATGATCGACGCGGTCGAAGCGGACCGTCCCGTGTACCTCGATTCCAACGACGTCCATTCCGTGTGGATGAACTCCGCAGCACTCCACGAACTGGGGATCGACGACCACACGCCCGATCCCCTCGGCGGCCGGATCGAACGCGATCCGGCGACGGGCCACGCCACCGGGATGTTGTACGAAACGGCGGTGACCCAGATCGTGTGGCCCGCCCTCGCGAAGGTGGTCACCGACCACGAACGTGACGTCGCGCTCGCGGCGGCGTTCGAGCGGTACCTGGCCGACGGCGTCACCGGAGCCGTCGACATGGCACTCGGTGCGGACGAGGTGGCGGCGCTCGAGCGAGCCCTGGCAGCCGGGGGCGGCACGTTGCCGCTTCGAGTAGCCGGGCACTGGCTCATCACCCGAACCGATTCGACGGAGGAGAACGTCCGTCAGGTCCGCGAGGCCGCGACGTACGCCCAGCGCCTACAGGGGCCGTGGCTGCGAATGGCCGGGATCAAGATCATCATCGACGGTGTCATCGACAGCTGCACCGCCACCATGAAGGAGCCGTACTCCGACGGCACCAATGCCGAACCGATCTGGGATCTCGAGTCGCTGGCACCCGTGGTCACTGCGGCTGATGCCGCGGGACTCCAGGTGGCCATGCACGCCATCGGTGACGAGGCCTCGGAGATCGGGCTCACCGCGCTGGAGAAGGCGATCGCCGTCAACGGAATCCGGTCGCGTCGACACCGCATGGAACACCTCGAGACGATCACGAAGGACAACGTGCAGCGTCTGGCACAACTCGGTGTCGTCGCCTCGATGCAGCCGGTGCACGCCGACCCGGCGATCCAGGAGAACTGGCGCGCCGTTCTGGGTGACCACCGGATCGAGCGGGCGTACCCCTGGCCCGAGATGACCTCGGCGGGCGCGGTCCTGGCGCTGGGTTCCGACGCCCCCACCGCACCGCATCCGCCGCTGCCCAACATGTACGTCGCGACGACGCGCAAGTCCGCGATCGATCCGACTCTGCCACCCAACCTTCCCGAGTACGCCCTCCCGATGGCGGACGCACTGGCGCACGCGACCCGTGACGCTGCCTACTCGTGCTGCTGGGACGACCTCACCGGGCAACTCGTCGCCGGCAAAGCGGCCGATTTCGTCGTCCTCGACGGAAACCCGTTCACCGAGGGCGCCGGCTCGCTCCTCACCTCCCGCGTCGGGCTGACCGTCGTGGCGGGCCGGATCCGCCATCGAACCACTCCCCGGCCGCTCTGAAGGCTGGACAACTCGGCGCGCCCAGCGCTCTTGCTTTCACCATTTCGTCAGCTGCCACCACCTTGTGAGGCAGCGCACACTGACTACCAGATGCACTACGGACCCCGGCGAACGCTTGTCGGCGGGCCGTTCGACCCCACGAGAGGAACGGTACGGATGTCGATCGACGTACTCCAGAACTACATCAATGGCGAGTTCGTCGCCTCGTCGACGACGGAGACCCTCGACTTGATCAATCCGGTGGACGAGAGCGTCGTCGGCCGTGCGCCGGTGTCCACCAAGGCCGATGTGGACGCTGCCGTCGAGGCGGCGGAGCGAGCCTTCGTGTCTTGGGGCAAGACCACGCCGAGCGTGCGCCAGACGGCACTGCTGAAGCTGGCCGACGCGATCGAGGCGCACAGCGACGAACTCGTCGAGGCGGAGTGCCGCAACACAGGGCAGCCCAAACAGGTCATTGCCGACGAGGAGATCAAGGTCGGGGCAGACCAGCTCCGGTTCTTCGCCGGGGCGGCCCGCATGCTCGAGGGCAAGGCCGCCGGGGAGTACATGGAGGGATTCACGTCCTATGTGCGCCGCGAACCGGTCGGTGTCGTCGGACAGGTGACCCCGTGGAACTACCCGTTCATGATGGCGCTGTGGAAGATCGGCCCCGCCTTGGCCGCCGGCAACACCATCGTCCTCAAGCCCAGCGACACCACCCCGAACAGCACCCTCGTCCTCGCCCGGTTGACCAAGGGCATCCTGCCGGATGGCGTGTTCAACGTGGTGCTGGGCAACGGGGAGACCGGTGCGACCCTCGTGGAACACCCCGCGCTCGGGCTCGTGTCGATCACCGGGTCGGTGCGCGCCGGCATCGCGGTGGCCGTTTCCGCCGCCCGCCAGCTCAAGCGCGCGCACCTCGAATTGGGCGGCAAGGCGCCTGCCATCGTGTTCGGTGACGTCGACATCGAGAAGACCGCCGACGGAATCGCCGAAGCGGCGTTCTTCAACGCCGGCCAGGACTGCACCGCGGCCACCCGCGTCCTCGTCCACGAGTCGATCCACGACCAGCTCGTCGATGCGCTGGTCCGTAAGGCCGAGACGTTGAAACCGGGCCTCCCGGACGACCCGGACACGTTCTACGGTCCACTCAACAACATCAACCACTTCAACACCGTCAGCGCGAAGATTGCGGATCTGCCCGCCTCCGCCAAGATCGCCACCGGCGGCAGACGTTCCGGCGAGCAGGGCTTCTTCTTCGAGCCCACCGTGATCACCGGAGTCGACCAGCGCGACGACATCGTGCAGGAAGAGACGTTCGGGCCCATCCTCACCGTGCAGAGCTTCTCGGACGAGAAGGAGGCCGTGACCCTCGCCAACGACGTCCGGTACGGTCTGGCGTCGAGCGTGTGGACGCACGATCACGGTGTCACGCAACGGCTTTCGGCAGCACTCGATTTCGGCGCCGTGTGGATCAATTGCCACATCCCGCTTGTCGCCGAAATGCCGCACGGCGGATTCAAGTATTCCGGCTACGGCAAAGACCTTTCCGGCTACGGCGTCGAGGACTACACCCGCATCAAGCACGTCATGAGCTCACACGACTGACCTCGACTCCCGTTTTCCCATCTACCGTCACGACCCTGAGGACTGCACCCTGATGAACGACATCCAGTACCGGCTGCCGCAGAAGCGAGCACTGGTCACCGAGCTTCCCGGCCCGAAGTCGGCGGCCCTCACCGCTCGCCGCCGCGCCACCGTGGCCGCGGGCGTCGGCTCGAGCGTGCCCGTGTACGCCGCGGACGCGGACGGTGGCGTCATCGTGGACGTCGACGGCAACTCGCTCGTCGACCTCGGCTCCGGCATCGCCGTCACCAGCGTGGGAGCCTCGGATCCCGCTGTGGCCGAGGCAGTTCGGGAGCAGGTCGGACATTTCACCCACACCTGCTTCATGGTCACCCCGTATGAGGGTTACGTGCGGGTCGCGGAGGAACTCGCCGCCCTCACCCCCGGCGATCACGAGAAGCGGACCGTCCTGTTCAACTCGGGCGCCGAAGCGGTGGAGAACGCGATCAAGGTCGCCCGCCTCGCCACCGGACGCGACGCCGTCGTCGCATTCGACCACGCCTACCACGGCCGCACCAACCTGACGATGGCCCTGACCGCCAAGTCGATGCCCTACAAGGCCCACTTCGGCCCCTTCGCTCCCGAGGTCTACCGCCTCCCGATGTCGTACCCGTACCGCGATCAGGACGGGCTGACCGGCGAGCAGGCCGCCCAGCGGGCCATCACCCAGATGGAGAAGCAGATCGGCGCCGATTCGCTCGCGGCGATCATCATCGAGCCGATCCAGGGCGAGGGCGGATTCATCGTTCCGGCAGAGGGATTCCTCCCCACTCTGGTCGCCTGGGCGCGCGCCAACGGCGTCGTCTTCATCGCCGACGAGGTGCAAACCGGCTTCTCCCGCACCGGCGCCTGGTTCGCGTGCGAGCACGAGGACGTGGTCCCGGACATCATCACCATGGCCAAAGGCATGGCCGGCGGCATGCCCCTCTCCGCAATCACGGGACGGGCCGAACTTCTCGACAAGGTCCACCCCGGCGGACTCGGCGGCACCTACGGCGGCAATCCCGTCGCCTGTGCCGCCGCGCTCGCCGCCCTCGACACCATGCGGACATTCGACCTGCCGGGCCGGGCTCGGCACATCGCCGACCTCGTCCTGCCGCGGTTGCACGCCCTCGCCGCCGAGGTCGGTGTGATCGGTGACGTGCGCGGTCGCGGCGCCATGCTCGCCATGGAATTCGTCAAGCCCGGAACCACCGAACCGGACGCGGAGTTGACCAAGGCCATCGCCGCTCAGGCTCTCGAGCAGGGCGTCATCCTGCTGACGTGCGGTACCTACGGCAACGTGATCCGCCTGCTTCCCCCGTTGGTGATCGGCGACGACCTGCTCGAGGACGCGTTGACGGTCATCGAGCAGATAGTTCGTTCCCTCGTCTGACCCGTGCGCCTTTCTGGTTGCCACCGCTACCAGAAAGGCGCACGGGCGCGAAAGCGCCCGCACCCCGACCAGAAGGACTCCCATGACTGATTTCGAACGGCTCCGCACCACCCTGCCCACCGGCCTGTGGATCGACGGCGCCCAGACCGACCCGATCGACGGCGGCACATTCCCGGTTTACGACCCCGCCACCGGCGCCCACCTCGCCGACGTCGCCGACGCCGGCGGCAAGGACGCACTCCGCGCCCTGGACTCCGCCGCCGCCGTCCAGGACGAGTGGGCCGCCACCGCACCTCGGCAGCGGTCTATCATCCTGCGTTCGGCGTGGGAGAAGGTGATCGAACGCACCGACGACCTCGCCCTGCTGATGACGATGGAAATGGGCAAGGCACTGCCGGAGAGCCGCGGCGAGGTGAACTACGGTGCCGAGTTCCTGCGCTGGTTCAGCGAGGAAGCCGTCCGCATCCAGGGCCGCTACACCACCTCCCCCTCCGGCAACGGACGGATCATGGTCACCAAGGTCCCCGTCGGCCCCACCCTGGCCGTCACCCCCTGGAACTTCCCCCTCGCCATGGGCACCCGCAAGATCGGTCCCGCCCTCGCCGCCGGCTGCACCATCATCGTCAAACCCGCCGAGGACACCCCGCTGACCATGCTGCTGCTCGCCGAGATCTTCGCCGACGCCGGCCTGCCCGCCGGTGTGCTCTCGGTGCTCCCCACCCTCGACGCCGCCGCCGTCACCGCACCCCTCCTCGCCGACCCGCGACTGCGGAAGGTGACGTTCACCGGCTCCACCCGCGTCGGCAAGATCCTCATCGAGCAGTCCGCCCAGCAGGTGCTGCGCACCTCGATGGAGCTCGGTGGCAACGCCCCGTTCGTCGTGTTCGACGACGCCGACATCGATGCCGCAGTCGACGGTGCGATGGCCGCGAAGATGCGCAACGGCGGCGAGGCCTGCACCGCCGCGAACCGCCTGATCGTCGCCAACTCGGTGCGCGAGGAATTCACCACCAAGCTCACCGAGCGGATCGCCGCACTCACCGTCGGGCCGGGCAGCGAAGACGGCACCGACGTCGGTCCCCTCGTCAACGACAAGCAACGTCGCAACGTGGCGTCCCTCGTCGACGACGCCGTCGCCGCGGGGGCCCGGGTCCGCACCGGCGGTAAGTCCGTCGACGGGCCCGGCTACTTCTTCGAGCCGACCGTCCTCGACGAGGTACCCGCCGGCGCCCGCATCATCCGGGAGGAAATCTTCGGACCCGTCGCCGCCATCACCGGTTTCGACACCGAGGCCGAAGCTGTCGCCGCCGCGAACGACACCGAATACGGACTCGCCGCGTACATCTACACGCGAGACGTCGATCGCGCGTTCCGTGTCGCCGACAAGCTCGAGAGCGGCATGGTCGGCGTCAACCGCGGCGTGATTTCCGACGTCGCAGCACCGTTCGGCGGCGTCAAACAATCCGGGCTCGGCAGCGAAGGCGGCACCGAGGGCATCGAGGAATACCTCGAGACCAAATACATCGGCTTCGCGTAAACTCCCCGCCCCGAGCCAGATCGGAACCCTCAATGATGCGATTGGTCGTGGGATATCTCGCCACCCCCAGCGGGGAGGACGGTCTGGCCCTCGGGGCGCAGCTCGCCCGCAGTCTCGGTGCCCAGCTCGACATCTGCATGGTGCTCCCGCCGGACCGGACGGTCCCGGCGCGAGTCCCGGCCGAGACGGGCTACGACGACATCCTCGCCTCCCGTGCCCAGCGCTGGCTGGACAAGGCGAAGTCGTCGGTGCCGAGCGACATCGACGTGGACGTCCACCTCAGCTTCCACGAGTCATTCGCGCAGGGTCTCCTCGACGAGGTGACCCGGCTCGGCGCACAGGCCATCGTCGTCGGTGCCGCCGGCGACGGACTCCTGGGGCGGCACTCCGTCGGTTCGGTGTCGACGGAATTGCTGCACTCGGCACACGTTCCGCTGGCCCTGGCTCCGCGCGGTGCCCGGCATTCCACGGCCAAGAAGATCCGGGAGATCACCTGCGCACTCGGTACCCGCGCCGGCGCCGACGTGCTGCTGCGAACCGCGGTGAGAACCAGTGAACTCATGCAGGCACCCCTACGCCTGGTGTCGCTGGTGGCGCTGGACCCGCGGAACGACCTCCGCGACCACCGCGACACACCCGAGGACATCCGCGAACGCGCCGTCGCCCACGCACAGAGCACTCTCGACACGGCACGTTCCGCTCTGCCCGAGGAGTTTCCGATCTCCGTGCTGATAGCCGACGGCTCCACCGTGGAATCGGCGGTCCGCACACTCGACTGGCAGGACGGCGACCTCGTCATGGTCGGCTCCAGCCGCCTCGCCCAACCTCATCGACTGTTCCTGGGGTCCACCGCCGCCAAGATGCTCCGTGTCCTGCCGGTACCCATGGTCGTCGTACCGAAGCAGGAGTTCCCGCACAGTGAGTAGACCTTCCACCACACCCGCCCCGGATCCACGCTTGTTCCCCACCGGAGGTTCGACCATGACGAACGACGAAGTCGCACAGGGGCCCACCGCGGGCGGGGTGAGCGCCAAGGGCCTGGCGACCGGCACGGTGGGGACATTGTCCGGCGCGATTCTCGGTATCTCCTCCGTCGCACCGGGTTACACCCTCACCGCGAGCATCGGACTGATCGTCGCCGCGGTGGGACTGAAGATGCCCGCCATCTTCATCGCCGGATTCATTCCCATGTTCCTCACCGCCTACGCATACCGGGAGCTGAACTCCGAATCACCGGACTGCGGTGCCTCTTTCACCTGGTCGACCAAGGCGTTCGGTCCGTACGTCGGATGGATGTGCGGCTGGGGAATGGTAATTGCCACCATCATCGTGCTATCGAATCTGGCGGCGATCGCCGTCCAGTTCTTCTACCTTTTCATCGCCCGACTGTTCGACAGTCCGGGCATCGCCGATCTGCCCGGCAACAAAGTGGTCAACGTCGGCACCACACTCGTCTTCATCGGCGTCGCCACGTGGATCGCGAGTCGCGGCATCACCACCAGTGAGCGCCTGCAGGTCGCACTCGTCGGCTTCCAGATGGTGCTCCTCATCGCCTTCGCCGTGGTCGCCCTCGTCCACGTCGGGGCAGGCGAGGCGCCCGCGAACCTGTCGTTCGATCTCAGCTGGTTCGATCCCTTCTCCGGACTTGCCATCGGCGCCTTCGTCATCGGTGTCACGGGTTCGATCTTCGCCTTCTGGGGATGGGACACCTGCCTGACCCTCGGCGAGGAATCGAAGAACCCCAAGAAGACTCCCGGTCGCGCGGGGCTGCTGTGCGTCGCGACGATCCTGCTGACCTACCTGCTGGTGTCGGTTGCGGCAATGATGTATGCGGGAGTCGGCGAAGAGGGCCTCGGCCTCGGTAACCCGGACAACTCGGAGAACGTGTTCGGCGCCCTCGCAGATCCCGTTCTCGGCAACTGGGGTGGCATGCTGCTGTTCCTCGCCGTGTTCGTCTCCTCGATCGCGAGCCTGCAGACCACCTTCCTCCCGGCAGCGCGCACGATGCTCGCCATGGGCGCGTACGGTGCGTTTCCGAAGAAGCTCGCCGAGGTGTCTCCCCGGTTTCTGGTGCCGTCCTACGCCACCGTCGTCGCCGGTGTGGTGACGGCCGTGTTCTACACGGTGGTCACCTTCCTGTCCGAGAGCGCCCTGCTCGACACCATTGCCGCGCTGGGAATCATGATTTGCTGGTATTACGGCATCACCGCGTTCGCCTGCGTGTGGTACTTCCGGGGACGGCTGTTCACCAGTGTCCGCAACGCTGTCTTTCGCTTCGTGTTCCCGCTGCTCGGCGGACTCATGCTGCTCGCGGTCTTCGTCATCTCAGTCGACGAGAGCATGAACCCCGAGAACGGGAGTGGCGCACAGATCGGCGGTATCGGACTCGTGTTCTACCTCGGGTTCGGCATTCTTCTGCTCGGTGCCGTCCTGATGGTGATCATGCGTTTCCGCAACCCTGCGTTCTTCCAGGGCCGAACCCTCACCCGCGAGACATCGGCGCTGCGGGACGAGAGCGATCTCGCGTCGGAGCCTGCGCCACCAAGCCTGCGATAAGGGTGCGCAGTCCGAACTCGAATGCTGCATCGGCCCGTCCGGGGTTCGGTCCGGACGTGGCCAACGCTGCCCGCATCGGCTCGTTCGCCTCCGGGGCGGTCGCCCAGACCACCTCGGGGGCAGCGAGGTCGAGCGCGGAGCCCAGAACGAAGCTGTCGACCGTCGTGATGGCGTGGAGAACCTCCGCCGGTGAGAATCCGCCGTCCGAAAAGGCTTGCGCCAGCGCGTTGTACATTCCGAACGCCACACCGGATTGCACCGTGTGCGCGGTGAACAGTGGAATCAGCCGAGGATGCTCGGCGTAGTTGCGCCGATACTCGCGCGCCAGGGAGGCCACCGTCTCACTCCACTTGCCGTCTGGGTCCGCCACCACGATGCCCGCCATCACGCTGGCGCGCATCAATTCGATGATCTCCGCCCTCCCCGACACGTGGTTGTACAGCGAGGAGGGCCGCACCTTCAGCCGCTCGGCGAGGCCCGGCATCGTGAAGTCACCGGTGAGGTCCACCAGGCGAATGGCCGCTTCCGTGATGATCTCCGGTGACAGCAGCCGCTGTGATGGCCGTGGCATGAGTACGCCCCTCTGGTCGATGTTTCGCTGCCGATGGCGGGGTCGAGCGAGAAAAAGTCGAATTCGACACGTCCCACCCCTTGATCGTCGAGCACTCACCCACCATACTTAACGAATCCAATTCGTTTTAGGCAGTCGCCGAACCGGACATCCGAGGACCACAATGTTGACGATCACCGCACCGACCCCTCCCGCGCCCCTTTCCAGGACGCCGATCACGGGAGCGCGGACGACCGAACGCCCCCTGCTCCGCGTCGGGCTGGTGCAGCACCGGTGGCACGAGGACGAGCAGGACCTCCACGCCGAACTCGACGAAGGAATCACCGCGGCGGCTCGACTCGGAGCTCAGGTCGTCTTCCTGCCCGAGCTGACGCTGAGCCGCTATCCCGCATTCGTGGAAGGCGGTGACAACCCCGGCCGCCAGGCGGAAGACCTCCTCACCGGCCCGACATTCACCTTCGCGGCCAAGGCGGCGGCCGAACACGGTATCCCCGTCCATGCCTCGCTCTACGAGCGCGACGACCGCGAGAGCGGCGACCAGTACGACGACGGCCTCGGGTTCAACACGGCCATCCTCGTGTCCCCGTCCGGCCGACTGCTGGCACGCACCCGCAAACTGCACATTCCGGTGACCGCCGGCTACTACGAGGACACCTACTTCCGCGGCGGACCGGCCACCGATCCATACCCGGTGCACACTGCCCTCGACGGTGTGAAACTCGGCATGCCGACCTGCTGGGACGAGTGGTTCCCCGAGGTTGCTCGCGCGTATTCGCTCGGTGGCGCCGAAGTTCTGGTGTACCCCACCGCCATCGGCTCCGAACCCGACTTCCCCCAGTTCGACACCCAGCCGCTGTGGCAACAGGTGATCGTCGGAAACGGGATCGCGAACGGCACATTCATGGTGGTGCCCAACCGCCACGGCAACGAAGGCCTCATCACCTTCTACGGGTCGTCGTTCATCTCCGATCCCTACGGCCGCATTCTCGTTCAGGCACCGCGTGACGAATCCGCCGTCCTGGTCGCCGATCTCGACCTTCAGCAGCGAGAAGACTGGCTCGCACTGTTCCCGTTTCTCACGACGAGGCGACCCGACACCTACGGCGCCCTCACCGAACCCGTCGATCACGCCTCCCCCTTCGGGAAAGCCTGATGAGCTGGCGCATGCCCGCGGAGGGCGAACCTCACGAGCGCACCTGGATGGCCTTTCCCAGCGAGGGATACTCGCTCGGGGACACTCCCGCAGCCCACCACGAGGCCCGCAGCACCTGGGCCGCGGTGGCACACGCGATCGCCCGGTTCGAACCCGTCACCGTCGTGGTCGACCCGGACGAGATGGCCGTCGCGAGGGAATACCTCTCCCCTCACATCGACGTCGTCGAGGCCCCGCTGAACGACGCCTGGATGCGCGACATCGGTCCCACCTTCGTGGTGTCCGAGGACGGCAGGCTCGGAGGCGTCGACTGGGTGTTCAACGGGTGGGGCGGCCAGGACTGGGCACGGTGGGACCGCGATTCCACGATCGGCAAGATGGTGGTCGAGCGGTCCGGCGCCGAACTCGTCGAGTCGACGCTCGTCAACGAGGGCGGCGGAATTCAAGTGGACGGCCTCGGCACCGTGTTGGTCACCGAGACCGTGCAACTCGATCCCGGCCGCAATCCGGGACTGTCCAAGGCCGATGTCGAGGCCGAACTCGCGCGCACCCTCGGCGCCACGAACGTCATCTGGTTGCCCCGCGGACTCACCCGCGACTCCGACACGTTCGGCACGCGCGGACACGTCGACATCGTGGCCGCCATCCCGTCTCCGGGCGTCATCCTGGTGCACGATCAGCGCGACCCGGAACACCCCGACTTCGAGGTCAGCAGGACCGTCATCGACCTGCTGAAGCAGACCACGGACGCCCGCGGCCAATCCTGGCAAATCATTCCGGTGCCGGCGCCGACGGTGCTCCGCGACGACGAGGGATTCGTCGACTACAGCTACATCAACCATCTCGTCGTCAACGGTGGAGTGATCGCCTGCAGTTTCGACGATCCCGCCGACGAGGAGGCCGTCGCGCTCCTGTCGTCCGCCTACCCCGGACGTGACGTGGTGACCGTCGATGCACGACCCCTCTTCGCCCGCGGCGGCGGAATCCACTGCATCACGCAGCACCAGCCCGTGGTGCGCTGACGCACCCGTGAGTACTTGTTAACCGCGGGCGGTTAACAAGTACTCACGGGTGGTGGAGCCGCCAGGTTAGGCGAGCTCGAACCGGTCGAGGTTCATCACCTTGTCCCACGCGGACACGAAGTCCCGCACGAACTTCTGCTTCGCGTCATCGGAGGCATACACCTCCGCGAGAGCACGCAGTTCGGAGTTCGACCCGAACACGAGGTCGACGCGGGTTCCGGTCCACTTCACCTCCCCGGTGACGCGGTCGCGGCCCTCGTAGATCTCCGAGTCCGTGGACCTCGGCGCCCATGTCGTGCCGAGGTCGATCAGGTTCGCGAAGAAATCGTTGGTCAGCGTCCCCGGCTTCGACGTGAAGACGCCCGCTTCCGACCTGGTGTTGTAGTTCGCGCCGAGCACCCGCAGGCCCCCGACGAGAACTGTCATCTCGGGAGGGGTCAACGTCAGCAGGTTGGCCTTGTCGACCAACAGGAATTCCGCCGGCAGACGGTTGCCCTCGCCGAGGTAGTTGCGGAAACCATCCGCAGTCGGCTCGAGCGCAGCGAACGACTCCACATCGGTCTGTTCCTGTGTGGCATCGGTGCGACCGGCAGTGAACGGCACCTCGACATCGTGTCCGGCATCCTTCGCGGCCCGTTCGACGGCAGCAACGCCACCGAGCACGACGAGGTCGGCAAACGAGACCCGCTTGTTCCCGGTCTGGGCGGTATTGAAGGACTCCTGAATTCCCTCGAGGGTCTTCACCACCTGGGCGAGCTCGGCCGGGTTGTTGACCTCCCAGCTCGCCTGCGGCTCGAGACGGATACGGCCGCCGTTGGCGCCGCCGCGCTTATCGCTGCCCCGGAACGAGGAGGCCGACGCCCACGCGGTCGAGACCAACTCGGCAACAGTCAGTCCCGACTCGAGGATCTGACTCTTCAGCGACGCGATGTCGTCGGCATCCACGAGCTCGTGAGTGACCGCGGGGATGGGGTCCTGCCACAGCAGGGTCTCGTCCGGCACGAGCGGGCCGAGGTAACGGACGATCGGGCCCATATCACGGTGCGTCAGCTTGTACCACGCCTTGGCGAAGTCGTCGGCGAGCTGATCCGGGTTCTCCAGCCAGTTGCGGGTGATCTTCTCGTAAGCCGGGTCGATTCGCAGCGCCAGGTCCGTCGTCAGCATCACCGGCACATGAGTCTTCGACGCATCGTGCGCATCGGGCACGGTGCCCGCACCGGCGCCGTCCTTCGGGATCCACTGCCACGCACCGGCGGGACTCGTGGACAGCTCCCACTCGTACCCGTACAGGGTTTCGAGGAAACTGTTGTCCCACGTCCGCGGGGTCGGCGTCCAGGCACCCTCGAGACCACTGGTGATGGTGTCGCCACCCTTACCCGTGCCGAAGGCGCTCTTCCAGCCCAGACCCTGTTCCTCGAGCGGAGCAGCCTCGGGCTCGGGACCGACCAGATCGGCCGGTCCGGCGCCGTGGGTCTTGCCGAAGGTGTGTCCGCCGACGATCAGTGCAGCAGTTTCGACATCGTTCATCGCCATCCGCGCGAACGTCTCGCGGATGTCCCGTGATGCTGCGACGGGATCCGGGTTACCGTTCGGGCCTTCGGGATTGACGTAGATCAGACCCATCTGGACCGCACCGAGCGGCTTATCGAGGTTCCGGTCACCGGTGTAACGCTCGTCGCCGAGCCAGGTGAGTTCCGGGCCCCAGTAGACGTCTTCCTCGGGCTCCCACTGATCCACCCGGCCCGCGCCGAAGCCGAAAGTCTCGAAGCCCATCGACTCGAGGGCGCAGTTGCCGGCGAAGACGATCAGGTCGGCCCACGAGATGGTCTTGCCGTACTTCTTCTTCACCGGCCACAGCAGGTGCCGTGCCTTGTCGAGGTTGGCGTTGTCGGGCCAGCTGTTCAGCGGCG
Organism: Rhodococcus sp. MSC1_016; assembly: GCF_023667485.2. Classification (NCBI taxonomy): domain Bacteria; kingdom Bacillati; phylum Actinomycetota; class Actinomycetes; order Mycobacteriales; family Nocardiaceae; genus Rhodococcus; species Rhodococcus sp. MSC1_016. The sequence goes on along the minus strand of NZ_JAMOZI020000001.1, from coordinate 519,722 downwards.
CGAAGCGCTGCATCCCGGCGCCGGCACCACCGCGGCCGTCGGTAACGCGGTAGGTCCCCGCGGCGTGCCACGCCATCCGGACGAACAGCGGACCGTAGTGGCCGTAGTCGGCGGGCCACCAGTCCTGCGAGGTCGTCATAACCTCCTCGATGTCCCGTTTCAGGGCCTCGAAGTCCAGGTTCTCGAGTTCCCGGGTGTAGTCGAAGTCCTCGTCCATGGGATTCCGCACGGCGGGGTTCTTCTGCAGGATCTTCAGGTTGAGCTGGTTCGGCCACCAGTCACGGTTACCGCCGCCCCGAGTCGGATGCTCGAGCCGACCGTGCGCGACGGGGCAGCCGCCGCTCTCCGCAGGTTCCGTTTGGGCCTCGGCGATGGGCGGGTGCTCTTCTGCGAGAGTCCGGGTGGTGTCAGACACGGCTTTCCTTCCAAAAGGGGATAATTCGGGCTGTTGATGAATGAGCGCTACGAGGTGAGCGATGTCGAGCAGTTGGCGCACAGGCCCCAGAAGATGACCTCCGCCTCGTCGACATGGAATCCGTTGTCGTGGACAGCGGACAGGCACGGTGACTCACCGACAGCGCAATCGACGTCCGCGATGGCTGCGCAGGACCGGCAGACCACGTGATGGTGGTTGTCACCGACCCGCGTCTCGTAGCGAGCGACCAAACCCGCCGGCTGGATCTTGCGCACTAAACCGGCAGCAGTCGCCGTGTGCAAAATGCCGTACACCGCCTGCTGAGACACACCGGGAAGCACTGCACGCACTTCTCCGAGGATCGTCTCCGTATCGGCGTGTGGATTTTTTTGCACTGCCTCCAGCACTGCCACTCGAGGACGCGTCACACGCAGCTCGGCCGCACGCAATTGCTCTGCGTACACTATGACCTACCAATCTGGAACGAGTCAAGACTTTGCGAAAATATCTGGCAATTCATGCAACTCGGATGCCAGGCAGGACAACGACGTGGTGCCGCATCCGTTCTGATCACGAAGAACCCTCAGCTGCATCGGATTTGGCATAGTGCCGCGTGACGGACCAGCAACGGCGGGCTGCGGTACCCGAAGGTGCAGTATCGCAGCCGCGTGCCCGCTCCACGGATCTCTCGATCCGTGGAGCGGTCAGCGTTGCGGGGCAATCAGTGAGCGATCTTTTCCTTCAGCCAGTCATGGAACTCGCCGATGTGGTGCTCGCTGGGCACGAGCACACCACCGTCGCGGTAGCGGCGCGAGGCCATCGCGGGCTGGCACCGCTCGCACGCGTCGAAGTCCTGCTGGTTGACCCGATGGAACAGTTCCACGGAGCGGTCGAGGTCCTTTCCGCTCGCGATCACGTCGGGCAGGTACAGCCAGTCGCATTCGACGATGGTGTGGTCGGCCGCCAGTGGGAACATTCGGTGGACGATGACGTGATCGGGGACGAGATTGACGAACACCGTCGGTCGCACGGTGATCGCGTAGTAGCGCCGGTCCTGCTCCGGGGCGATACCGGGGATGACGTCGTGACCGGCCGAGCCGTCGACGGTGAACCCTTCGACATCCTCACCGAACTCGGCACCGTGCCCGACGTAGTACTGCGCCGCATAGCCGTCGGCAAATTCCGGCAGCACCTCGGTCAGTTCCGGGTGGATCGTCGCGCAGTGGTAGCACTCCATGAAGTTCTCGATGATGAGCTTCCAATTGGCCTTCACGTCGTAGACGATGCGACGGCCGAGATCCAAGTCAGCGATCTTGTATCGATCGATCGATTCCACGTCGCCGAGTCGGTCTCGAATGTCCTGAATGACTGTCCGATCGAACGACTCGGGCTCGTCGGCGAGATTGAGCCAGACGTAGCCGAGCCATTCCTGCACTGCCACCTTCTTCAGTCCGTACTCGACACGGTCGATGTCGGGCATCTTGGTCAGGTTGGGCGCCGCGACAAGCTTGCCTTCGAGGTCGTACGTCCATGCGTGGTACGGGCACTGGAAAGACCTCTTGACCTCTCCGCTCTCTTCCATGCACAGTCGGGCGCCGCGGTGGGCGCAGATGTTGAGGAAGGCACGGATCTCGCCGGTCCTGGATCGTGTCACGATGACGCTTTCACGACCGACCTGAACGGTCTTGAAAGCCCCGGGCTTGTCGAGATCACCCGACCGTACAGCGCAGAACCACATCTGCTCGAAGACCTTCTCTTGTTCGAGCGTGAAGATGTCGCTGTCGGTGTAATAGGTTCCCGGGAGCGTGGAGATGAGACTCTCGGGCAGGTGCGTGGTTGTCACTGTGGGGTCTCCCTTAGTGGTTGATCTCGTGGATCTGCGGGCTGGAAGAAGGTCTACAAGAAGGTTCAGAGCGGTGCCGGCAGCGCGCAGAGTTGGCGGCGCCAGCGGGTGAACAGGCGGACCTGGTCGACGCCGAGGACTGCAACGGGTTGCCCGTCTCGGCGGTAGACGGCGAGGAAGCTTCCTGCTTCCAAGCTTCCCTCTTCGATGGTGAATTCGGTGTCGGGCCCGGCGATTCCAGCGAATTGGATACGCGAACCGTACTGATCGGACCAGAAGTACGGTGGCTTGACCTGCTGACCCTGATACTCACCCGAGAGGAGGGACGACACTGCGATCGCCGGGCGTTCCGAGGCGCCGGTCCAGTGCTCGACGCGGCGGTGGGCGCCGGATGTGTCCATCCAGGCTGCACAGTCGCCGACTGCAACAACGCCTGGGATCGAGGTGGTGCCGCCGCGGTCGCACAGCACGCCGTTACCGAGTTCGATGCCGCTCCCTGCGAGCCATTCGGTGTTCGGGATCCCGCCGATGCCCACGACGACGACGTCGGCGGGCAGGTGACGGCCGTCGACAAGATCGACGCCGGTCACACGGTGTGCACCGGTCAACCCCGCGACGCCGACTCCGCAGTGCAACCTGGTGCCGTTGTCGCCGTGGAGACGGGCGACGGCGGATCCCAGTTGCGGACCGAGTGCGCCGATGAGCGGTGAAGGGGCAGCCTCGACGACTGTGACGTCCAGTCCCAGCTTGCGCGCTGTGGAGGCGACCTCGGCGCCGATGAAGCCGGCGCCGATGACTACCAGTGTGGCGCCGGGGACGAGTTCTGCGCGCAGCCGGTCTGCGTCGTCGATTGTGCGTAGGACATGGACGCCGGCTAGATGCTCGGTGTCCGGCCACGCCCTCGCACGTGAACCGGTGGCGAGGACGAAGCCGTCGGCGGCCAGCTGTGAACCGTCACTGAGCGTGACGCTGCGGGTGCCGGCATCGAGGTTTGTTGCAGACAGTCCGAGCATCCAATTCGCCTGAAGGTCTTCCCCTTCCGGTTCCAAAGTGAGGCAGGTTTCGTCGATGTCTCCGGCCAGATACTCCTTCGACAGCGGCGGCCGGTCGTAAGGCCGGTTGCGCTCCGCTCCGACAATGTTCAGCTCACCTTCGAAACCCTGTGCGCGCAGGGCACGCGCGGCACTGAGACCGGAGAGGGATGCCCCGATGACGGCGATACTTTTCATGCGTTCCCCTCCGCGTTGAGGCGGCTACGAATATCGGGCGGCAGGTTCGGCGCTTCGGTGCTGACCTCCACGTAGATCACCTCGTCCTTGATCAGGACCTCATGAGTTCGCACGGGTAGCTTCGCGGGTGGCGCATCGACCGCCCCGCTTCGAAGGTTGAACTTCGACGCATGCAGTGGGCACTCGACCTCGCATCCCTCGAGCCAGCCGTCTGCCAACGAGGCGTCCTGGTGCGAGCAAGTGTCGTCTATTGCGAACACCTCACCATCGTCGGTGTGAAACACGGCGATCGGGGGGGAGGTGTCGACGCGGCGTGCGTCACCGCGAGGTAAGGAGGCTAGCGGACAGACCTCGAGCATAAGATGCCTCTCTGTAGCGCGATGCGAAACAAGTCCTGCGTTACGCAACAGTGTGACAATGGTCATAGCGCAGTGTCAAGAGGAGCTGCGCGTCCCGCCGAACTGATGGATGCTCGCAACTCCTCAGCAACCGCAAGGGAACAAGGACACGGGAATTTTCACTGAAACTCCTAGTCACACCATGAATAGCGGAGACTCCACGTTGTCGGCCGCCCGCAACGTCGGCACGCCTTTGCGTCCGCCGGGAGGCGATCCGCGACCGATGCAAGCTGGGCGACTCATGAGTCCCCACGAACTGCCCCGCAGGGGCGTTGACCCGCCGGTTCCGCCGGTCTAAGCTATTCTGCGTCTGATATATCAATTGTCGTCAGGGTAATCCATCTGTTATTGCGACGACCCCTCCCGGTCCGACGACGTATCTCTTGGTCTTCGCGCCCCTCGAGAGCGACCACCGCACCCCACGCGACTTCAGTCGCCAATCGGGTCAGGCGTTTCGTGTACGACCGACAACTCGCCGCACTGGTCCATTTCACCTATTCGTCACCCAGAAAGGCATATTCCGTGGCAACTGCGACACTGCTCGACGGCAAGGCCGTCAGCGCGCAGATCAAGGACAACCTGGCCGACCGGATCGCAGTGCTGCAATTGCAGGGAATCCGGCCTGGCTTGGGAACCATTCTCGTCGGCGACGACCCCGGCAGCCATGCCTACGTCGCCGCGAAGCACCGCGACTGCCGAAGCATCGGATTGAATTCCCTCGAGGTTCGCCTGCCGGCGACCGCTGCACAGGAAGATATCGAGGCGGCCGTCCTGCGGCTGAACGCGGACAATTCGTGCACCGGCTTCATCGTTCAACTGCCGTTGCCGAAGCACATCGACACCCACCGGATCCTTGCGTTGATCGATCCCGCAAAGGATGCGGACGGGTTGCACCCGACGAATCTCGGGCGTCTGGTGCTCGGGATGCCGGGACCGTTGCCGTGCACCCCCCGCGGCATCATCGAATTACTTCGTCATCACGATGTCCCGATCACCGGCGCTCGGTTCTGCGTCATCGGGTGTGGTGTAACTGTTGGTAGGCCACTCGGGCTGATGCTGACCCGCCGCAGCGAACATGCCACGGTGACCCTGTGCCATGAAGCGACGGTCGACACGGCTACTCACACGCGCGATGCCGACGTCGTGATTGCTGCGGCGGGAGTTGCCAACCTGGTGCAACCGGACTGGATCCGCGCAGGTGCCACTGTGTTGTCGGTGGGTATCACCCGCACGGTGGAGGGAATTCTGGGCGATGTGCATCCCTCGGTCGACCGCGTCGCAGGAAAGCTCAGCGGGGCAACAGGCGGTGTCGGTCCGATGACGCGGGCGATGCTGCTCACGAACGTCGTCGAGATGGCAGAGGGCATCGGACCGGGCTGACGCGTGGTGGCTCTCCGCTCCGAGGCAGTGTCAGATCGAGCGAGTTCAGGCGCTGGGCGTGACGGATTGCCGGAAGCCCATCCGTTCGCTGATCTCGGCGGCCGCCGCGATGACATCCGGCACCACGAGGCGCATCCGGGCCTCGGTGAAGCGGTACACAGGCCCGGAGACGCTCAGCGCGGCCGCGATTCTGCCGTCGTAGCCCCGGACCGGCGCCGCGATGGCATTCAGCCCTTTCTCGTACTCTTCGACGACTACGGCGTAGCCGAGACTCCTGGCCGCGTCCAGTTCCTCGTCGAGCGCCTCGACCGACGTGATGGTGTCCTCGGTAAACCGCTCGAGCACCGTTGCGCCCAGGACTTCATGCCGTTGGTGCACGTCCAAGTGGGCAAGGAGTATTTTTCCGCTTGCCGTCGCGTGCACCGGTGTCGGCTCGCCGATCCAATTCTGTGTGCCCACGGAGGCGGGCCCTCGTACCTGGTCGAGGTGGATGGCATAGCGGGAACGTAGAACGGCGACGTTCACGGTTTCGCCCAGTTTCGCGGCGAGTCGCTCGCATACGGCGTGGCCCTGCTCCGTTATCTCGAGCCGTTCGGGAACAGACGCGGCGAGGCGCAGGATGCCTAAGCTCAGGCGGTATTTTCCCCGGTCGTAGGTTTGCACAACCATTTCGTGCTCTTCCAGCGAAGCCAGCAGACGGGACACCGTGGACTTGTGCACCCCGATTTCCGCGGCGATCGCACTGACCCCGACCTCACCATTGCGGGCGAGAACCTCCAGCACTTGAAATGCCCGGTCTACCGACTGGACACCGCCGTCAGTAGCCCGCGCTCCGTTGCTGTTGGTCATGAAGCAACTATACGAAAGTTCTCTTGGTGCTGACGGACGCCCTGGTGTCGGGCATAGACCCCTCGTGGGTTCACCGATCAGTGTGGTGACCCACCCCGATCAGCGTGTCGACCGAGTCGACATTCTGGCCGACGCTCTCCACGGATGCCCGCCGCCTCCTGGGCCGATCCGGACACCTGTCGTACCAACTTGCTAAGTACTAATATATCAATCGGCGTCGACACAAGCGAGGCTCGGCATGTCCATGGCCTACGCATAGCTCGTTCGCGGTCCTACGAACCAGCGAACGAGACCGTGCCAACGACCTTCAGGGAGCGGAGTACGTGAGGAATCGACCTCGCCCATGCTCTGGCCAGCAGGTGTCAACTTCTCGCAGAGAGCGTGAATTCGCAAATTAGTGATTTATGTCATTTTGGTCGCCGGACTTGACATAGATCACAGTTGGCCGCAGTGTTGTTCCCCATAGAAAACGTCGTTGCGCTATAAGCAACACAATTCGGGACCGGGACGCCTCGCACCGGGCAGTCCGGACTCCGTTCACAAACCTACTCAGCGATGTGCTGCAGGGAGACCGATGTGACAACAAATGGCAACTCACTCGATGCGGATACGGAAGCGACCCCCCACCAATCACGCCGCTGCGAGGTAGTCGACCCCCGCCCCGTCGACGGGGCCACCACCCCCCGCGCGGACGACTTGGCCCCCGATCCTCGCGCCGTCGACGGGGCCACCGATCCTCGCGCCGTCGACGAGGCGGAGGGCGTCGCACCCGAGAAGAAGACCGACCGCGTGGTGTTCGGGATTACAACCGCCATCGTGGGGGCGATCCTGGGGTGGGGACTGCTATGGCCGGCGACCTTGACGAACACGATGTCGTCGATTCTGGACTGGGTGGTGACTAACCTTGGCTGGCTATTCGTCGTCTCCGCCACAGGATTCGTCTTGTTCGCGCTGTGGCTGGCGCTGAGCCGGTACGGGCGAATCACCCTCGGCAAGGATGGGGAGAAGCCAGAGTTCAAGACCGTCAGCTGGGTTGCGATGATGTTCAGCGCCGGCATGGGAATCGGTCTGATTTTTTGGGGCGTGACGGAACCGCTGACTCATTTCGTCCAGCCGCCACCTGGAATCACCGATTCCACGGTGGGAACCGCGATGGCGACCGCGCTGTTCCATTGGGGACTACACCCGTGGTCGATGTATGCAGTGGTTGGTCTGTCGATCGCCTACGGCACCTACCGGATGGGGCGCAAGCAGCTCATCAGCTCGTCCTTCATTCCGCTGATCGGCCGCCGCGCCGAGGGGCCGATCGGCAAGGTCATCGACATCTTGGCCATCTTCGCCACAATGTTCGGCACTGCCGCTTCACTTGGCCTCGGAGCACTCCAAATCGGCTCCGGCGTAGAGGTTCTCGGGTGGATTGGCGAGGCCGGGACTCTCCTTGTCATCGCGATCGTGGCTATACTCACCCTTGCCTTCGTGGCCTCGGCCGTTTCCGGAATTTCTCGCGGTATTCAGTGGCTTTCGAACATCAACATGGTGCTTGCACTTCTTCTAGCCGTCTTCGTATTCGTCGCCGGCCCCACCGTGTTCATCTTGAATCTGTTGCCCACCACGTTGGGCGACTACGCCTCCCAGATTGCCAGCATGTCGGCGCGCTCGGCTGCATCCGGCGATGCGGCGACCGAAACGTGGCTCTCCTCCTGGACCATCTTCTATTGGGCATGGTGGATCTCGTGGACCCCGTTCGTCGGTATGTTCCTGGCTCGGATAAGCCGAGGCCGGACCATTCGCCAGTTCGTAGTCGGAGTAATCCTGATCCCGAGTTCCGTGAGCCTTGTATGGTTCGCAGTGTTCGGTGGGGCTGCTATCGGCGAACAGCGTGACGGTACCGACCTGTTCTCTCGTGGCACTCCGGAATCGCAACTGTTCGGCATGCTGGACAACCTGCCACTTGCTGGCGCATCGTCACTTCTCGTGATGGCGCTGGTCGCAATCTTCTTCGTCTCGGGCGCGGACGCTGCTTCGGTAGTCATGGGAACACTGTCCCAACGTGGAACGCTGGAACCGACCCGCTCGACCGTCGCGTTCTGGGGTGTTGCCACTGGAGGCGTTGCCATGCTGATGTTGTGGACCGGCGGATCGGACGCACTGAACGGCCTGCAGACGATGACGATCATCGTCGCCGCTCCGTTCGCAGTGGTGATGATCGGCATGTGTGTGTCGCTGTATCGCGACATCACCCGAGATCCACTGATCACAGACCTTCGGAAGCCGCGGCGGGTGGGCACCCCGCACAGATAGGCCAGCACAACGTCAGAGGCCCGCCCTGAATCCACCGGATAAAGGCCGGGCCTTGACGATTGGCTCGGCGCTCGAATTCATACCTCGCATCCAGGTCGCCTGAGCGCCACGCCATCGACGTCGGAGGGATGCTTACCCATCGCTTCTGCCGCGCACTACATCGGAGCCGAATGTCCTTGCACAACGTCACCACAGTCGCCGCACCCCCGCAGGAAACGGATTGGCGCCTACAGGCACGGTGCCGGTCGGAAGGCATGGAGGTGTTCTTCTCGCCCTGCGGGGAAAGTAAGCCACGGCGCGCCCAACGAGAACGAGCGGCAAAGGCCATCTGCGCCGCATGCCCGGTCATTGATTGGTGTCGCGATTATGCACTCACCACGAGGGAACCGTATGGGGTGTGGGGCGGGATGTCGGAATCCGATCGCCGTAAGAGCGCCGAGATCGGCACGGAAATCAGGGTTCGAAGCCTGCATTTTCTGCAATGCGATCGGCAGGAGCAACCGCCGAAATCGACAGCTCCGCTCATTCGATCGCTTCACTCGACTTCCATGATGACCTCCACTTCTACCGGTGCATCAGTCGGTAGCGCAGCCTCCCCGACCGCGGAACGCGCATGAATCCCGGCGGGCCTCCGCGCCGGCCGGGGTTCATGCGCCCAAGCCTCGAGTCTGGCGATACCACCCAAAGGCAGGGGTTGACCGCCCCTGTGACACACACTACTGTGATTGATATATCAGTTGTCGACTTGCCCCGCGGCTGCTGGTCATCCGTTCTCACTGAGCACATCGACTGTCGGCCCACAGCGACAGCGCATGCCGAGGCGATCCGCGGGGAGCAGGCGATCGCACAACCACTCCAGGAAGGACCATCATGGGTTCACCGCGCGTAGTGATCATCGGAGCCGGCATCGTCGGCACGAACCTGGCCGACGAGCTCACAGCTCGGGGCTGGGACAAGATCACCGTCCTCGACCAGGGGCCGCTGCCACTGACCGGCGGCTCGACGTCGCACGCACCGGGCCTCGTGTTCCAGACCAACGCGTCCAAGACGATGACTGAATTGGCTCGATACACCGTCGAGAAGTTCATGAGCCTGGACGTCGACGGCGAATGGTGCTTCAACCAGCTCGGTGGACTCGAGGTCGCCACCACCGAAGAGCGACTCGCGGACCTACACCGTAAACAGGGCTGGGCCACCTCCTGGGGTATCGACGGCAGCATCCTCGACCCTGCCGAGTGCGCGAAGCTCCACCCGCTTCTCGACGAGAAGCGGGTCCTCGGCGGCTTGTACGTCGAGACCGACGGACTCGCCAAGGCCTCCCGTGTCGTCGTTGCGCTCGCCCGGCGGGCAGAAGCCCGCGGCGCGGTGTTCCAGGGGTCGACGAAGGTAATCGGTATCGAGCACTCCGGCGGCAAGGTTACCGGAGTCACCATCAATCACGGCGTAGTACCTGCCGACATCGTCGTGTCCTGCGCCGGGTTCTGGGGCCCCGACGTCGGTGAGCTGATCGGCATGGACGTGCCATTGCTCCCCCTGGCGCACCAGTACGCGAAAACCGGTCAGATTCCCGAATTGGTCGGTCGCAACACCGAACTCGCCGAGGCGGGCTTCCCGATCCTGCGGCACCAGGATCAGGACCTCTACTTTCGCGAGCACGTAGACCGCCTCGGCATCGGCACCTACGCGCACCGTCCGATGCCGGTAGACACCCGCGGGCTGACCGACAGCGACGAGATTTCCGACTCCGACATGCCGTCGATGCTGGCGTTCACGGAAGAGGACTTCGCACCGTCGTGGGAGCAGTCCAAACTGCTACTTCCCTGCCTCGAGACCGCGAAGATCGAGCACGGATTCAACGGGGTCTTCTCCTTTACCCCTGACGGCGGACCGCTCATCGGCGAGTCCCCCGACATCGCCGGATTCTGGATCGCCGAAGCAGTCTGGGTGACGCATTCCGCCGGTGTCGGCCGGGCCGTCGCGCAGCTGCTCGTCGACGGCCGCTCCGAGGTCGAGTTGCACGGCTGCGACGTGCACCGCTTCGAGGAGTTTCAGCTCGACCCCGACTACGTCAGCGAGACGTCCCAGCAGAACTTTGTCGAAATCTACGATGTTCTGCATCCCCTGCAGCCCAAAATTTCACCTCGTGACGTACGGGTCAGCCCGTTCCACGCTCGGCAGAAGGAGCTCGGCGCAGTCTTTCTGGAGGGCGCCGGCTGGGAGCGCCCGCACTGGTACGAAGCAAACGCCCACCTGGTCCAGCAGCTTCCCACCGAGTGGCAGCCGCCGGCCCGCGAGCCCTGGGCAGCGAAGTTCCACTCCCCCATCGCCGCGGCTGAGGCGTGGAAAACCCGCACCTCGGTGGCGATGTACGACATGACACCGCTCAAGCGTCTCGAGATTTCCGGCCCCGGCGCCCTTGCCCTGCTCGAACGCCTGACCACAAGCAAGATGGACAAGTCGATCGGGTCCGTCACCTACACCCTCGCCCTCGACGCCGCTGGTGGGGTGCGCAGCGATCTCACCGTTGCACGTTTGTCCGACAACGTTTTTCAGATCGGCGCAAACGGCAACCTCGACCTCGACTACTTCCGCCGCCAGGCGCCCGACGACGGTACCGTCCAGGTCCGCGACATCACCGGCGGCACCTGCTGCATCGGCCTGTGGGGACCTCGTGCCCGGGATCTGGTGCAGGCGATCAGCCGGGACGACTTCGCGAACGAGAACTTCAAATACTTTCGTTCCAAGCAGGTCCGGATCGGCGGAATCCCGGTCACCGCGATGCGGCTGTCCTATGTCGGCGAACTCGGCTGGGAGCTGTACACCTCCGCCGACTACGGGCAACGTTTGTGGGACGTGCTCTGGGCGGAGGGGCAGAAGTACGAGGTCATCGCCGCCGGCCGTGCCGCGTTCAACAGTCTGCGGATGGAGAAGGGTTACCGCTCGTGGGGCTCCGACATGACCACCGAGCACAATCCCTATGAGGCCGGTCTCGGTTTCGCGGTCCGCCCGCAGAAGGGTGACTTCGTGGGCCGCGACGCACTCGAGGGTGTCTCCGATGACACCGTGACCCGGCGGCTGGCGTGCTTGATGATCGATGACCGCACGTCGGTCGTGCTGGGCCACGAACCCGTTTTCGTCGACGGCAAGCCAGCAGGCTATGTCACCAGCGCTTCGTTCGCCCACACCGTCGGGGCGCCGATCGCGTACGCGTGGCTGCCCGCCGGCGCGACGGTCGACACCGCGGTCGAGATCGAGTACTTCGGTCGGCGTATCCCCGCCACCGTCGTGGCCGAACCGCTCGTCGACCCCGAGATGAAGAAGATCCGGTCGTAGTTCTCTGTCGGGGTGCCGGCTCGCTGCTCAGGGGCCGGCACCCTCGCTCGGTCAGGACCTTTGCTTCATCTCTGCCCTTCCCCACCGACAGGACGACCCACTCATGCGACATGACACGATCAGCGCATTTCTCGCGTCGCTCGCCGACCGCGTACCCGCACCCGGCGGTGGTGCCACCGCTGCGCTACACCTCGGTCAATCCGCTGCGCTCGTAGCGATGGTGGCTCGATACACGACCGGTGACCGGTACGCCGAACACAGCGCTCTGATCGAGCGTGTGTGCACCGGAGCGGATACGGTCCGCGAGCGGGCACTGGAGCTTGCCGAGGACGATATGGCGGCATTCGGTTCCGTAATCGACACCTACACGCTTCCCAAGAGCACTGATGCGGAGATCGCCGCACGATCGGCAGCGATCGAGAACGCTCTCGTGAGCGCGGCGCGAGTTCCGGCCGAGGTCATCAATGCAGCATGGGTGGTGGTCGCGCTTGCCGAGGAGCTCGTATCGGTCGCGAACCGCAATGTCGTCAGTGACGTCGCGGCTGCCGCAGAGGCGGCCCGAGCGGCAGCCACAACAGCTCGGGTCAATGTCGAGATCAATCTGCCCGGCATCACCGATGCGAACATCCGACAGTCCCTCGTCGACACTGCCGCCACTGTCGATGCCCTCACCGACCGCGCCGATGCCGTCACCGCCCGAGTGAGAAAGCAATTGAACCTCGTCGGAACGCCCAGCAGCGAGTGAGGTCATCGTGGGTGAACTGCTCTCTCCCGAGGGGGTGAAGCCGATCGCCCGTCCTCCGAACGCTAAACGACTGCCCGGACGGCTTTTTCGAACCCTATGACATGTTGACGCGCGATTTCTCCGGCGAGGTCACCGTCACCGTTGGCAATAGCCCGCAAAAGCTCCCCGTGTTCACCGACGTGCTGGGGCACCGACGGTAGCCGCTCGAGGTAGAGACAGAAGATTCGGGTCGCGAGATTGTCGTATCGGACGAGGACGTCCTCGAGATGCGGATTGCGCGCGACCCGATAGATCGTCCGATGCACCGTAAGGTCCCATCGCATCAATTCGTGCCGTTCCATACCGGAAACATCGAGTCCATCTGTCTTGTCCGCCATGTCGAGAAGCAGCTGGCGGAGGGTAGGGGAAGCCGCCTCCGCCGCTCGTCGCGCGGCTACGGGCTCGAGATGAGCCCGGATCTCGGAGATATGACCGAGGTCGGAGACGTCGACACCTGTGGCGAACGTTCCCTGCCTAGGGAACGAAATGACCAGACGCTCCCCCTCGAGCCTCTTGAGCGCTTCTCGGACCGGTGTTCGCCCCACACCGAGCTCCTCGGCGAGAGCACTCTCGACAATTGCCTCGTTGGGGCGGATATCGAGCATGATCAACTTGTCTTGAATCGCGGAATAGACACGATCAGCGCGAGAGATCACGCCGGCATCGACCTCTATCGCCTGCAGCCCCATGGGCGTCATCTTAGCGTTCCACTTCGCCTCTTGACCCTTTCGGCGCAGCCTGAAATACTAATACTCATCTGATATATCACTTCTCTGCTACTGACACTCTAGCCGTTGAAGCCATCGGGACACGATGGTCTCGTTCGCCGCAACAACAAGCCCGCTATCCACTCGAGACGCCGCCGTTGCCAGGGAGAGCGTCCAGCACCGAGGAGACGCACATGACCGAAACCTTCACCTTGACGCTCAGCTGCGCTCAGCGGCCCGGAATCGTCCACGCAGTCAGTTCTTTCTTGTTCGAACAGAACTGCGACATCGCCGAACACCAGCAGTTCGATGACACACAAAACGGCGCGTTCTTTCTTCGCACATCGTTTGTCGCGGCGGGCGCCCTCGACGTGGAAAGGCTCACCGCCGAGTTTCGCAGTGTCGCTGACAAATTCGGTATGTCATTCAACTTCAACGGTTGCAGCGAGCCGCGCGTCGTCGTGATGGTCTCGAAGATGGGTCACTGCCTCAACGACCTCATTTTTCGTTGGCGTGCCGGCAATCTCGGTGGAGAGCTGGTCGCCGTGGTTTCCAACCACGAAACCCTGCGCCCCATGGCCGAAGCCGCCGGTCTGCCCTTCATCCACATCCCCGTGACGGCGGCGACCAAACCGCAGGCCGAGGCACAGCTCCTCGAACTCGTGGATCAGTACAACGCCGACCTGGTCGTGCTCGCGCGGTACATGCAGGTGCTGTCCGATGACGCATGCCGGAAGTTACACGGCCGTGCGATCAACATCCACCACTCGTTCCTGCCCGGATTCAAGGGCGCCAAGCCCTACCACCAGGCATTCGATCGCGGCGTCAAGCAGGTCGGGGCTACCGCCCACTACGTCACACCGGATCTGGACGAGGGGCCCATCATCGAGCAGCAAGTGATCCGCATCGATCACAGCTACGATCCCGCCCGACTCGCCACCGTCGGCCAGGACGCAGAAGCGCTGGCATTGTCTCGGGCTGTTCGTTGGCACTGCGAGAATCGCATTCTTCTGCACGGGCACAGGACCGTCATCTTCAGCTGACGGCCTTCGGCTGCCGCAGAGTCCCTCAGCCATGACGTTCCCTGCGGCAGCACATTTCCGATCCGATCGCCTGGGCAAAGCGTCGAGCTGAAAGGTGCTGCGATGAGACGACTGTCCGTGCAGTGTGGCACGAGAACTGACGAATACTCAGCGGGTTTCACCGGTCATGTGCTCGATGGTGGGACGCTTCGCATCCTCGCTCCCGACAAGCAGATCGCTGCATCCTATCCAGCCGCCAGCTGGACCATCCTCGCCACCCAACCGCACGAGGAGTGAGAGCGTCCAGGATTGGACCATCAGCTCATCGTTGCGAATCACCCACAACAGTGGTCTGTCCGCAGCGGTAAATCGAGGCAGCACCTGAGGCCCGATATCCCTCAGCCCATTCAACATCGACCCCGGGTCGCTTTCCACGAACTCTTCGAAAAGGCTCTCAGTTTCGTCGCTTCATGCGCGCCCTGAGATGGCGCTACAGCAGGTCGCGGATGGCTTTCTCGAAGCCGGTGACGTGGGCGCGGGTGAGGGACGAGGCGGTGTCCTCGTCCCCGTCGACGATGGCGTGGAGCAGCGCTACGTGCTCGCGCACATGGCCGGCGACGTCCGGCAGCCGATCGAGGAAGAGACACCAGATGCGGGTGGCGTGTGCGTCGAGGCTGACAAGAATGTCCTCGAGGTGAGGATTTCCGGATGCTCGGTAGATCTCGCGATGGACGCGCACGTCCTTGCGCAGGACTTCGCGTGGATCCTCACTGTCGTCGATCTCGGCGATCTCGTCGGCAAGCACGGACAGCCGCGCCCGCGCATCCTGGGACGCGCTCCGTGCCGCGCGGGCGGCCGCGGTGGGTTCGAGTTGCTTACGGATTTCGGAAATGTCGGCGAGGTCGGTCATGTCGACGGCGGTGGCGAACGTGCCGCGACGCGGGTACGCGACGACGAGACGCTCCCGTTCGAGCCGCTTGAGCGCTTCCCGCACGGGTGTTCGTCCGAATCCGAGTTCCTCGGCGAGCCTGTCGTCATTGATCGGCTCGCCAGGGCGGATGTCCAGCATGACCAGGCGTTCGCGCACGATCTCGTACGCACGGTCGGCATTGGTCCCGCTTACGGATTGAGCTTCCATAACCGGCGGCTGCGCCACGCTCATGTTCATCTCCCAAACATTTCCGGTAGAGCCTTGACTGCGATCCATCGCTGACCCTACTCTACCTTCAAGTTGATATATCAGTCTACAAGTCACTGATCTCTCAGAAGGGCGAACTCTTGACTCTCGACATCGACGGCCGCACGACAGCCGCACCGGCAGGCAATCCGACGCTGACCGATCAGCTCGCCGACCTCGACCCCGCCGTCCACCAGGCGATCGCAGCCGAACTCGAGCGCCAGCAGGGCACCCTGGAGATGATCGCCAGTGAGAACTTCGCCCCGCTCGCAGTGATGCAGGCGCAGGGCTCGGTGCTCACCAACAAGTACGCCGAGGGATACCCCGGACGCCGCTACTACGGCGGTTGCGAGCACGTCGACGTCATCGAGCAGCTCGCCATCGACCGCCTCACCGACCTTTTCGGCGCGAAATATGCCAACGTGCAGCCGCATTCGGGGGCGCAGGCCAACGCCGCCGCGATGGCGGCACTGCTGAAGCCCGGTGACGGAATCCTCGGACTGGACCTCGCGCACGGTGGTCACCTCACGCACGGGATGAGGCTGAACTTTTCCGGCAAGCTCTACGACGTCGCCGCCTACCACGTCCGCGAGGACGATCACCTGGTCGATATGGACGAGGTGGAGCGTCTGGCCCGTGAGCACCGCCCGAAGCTGATCCTGGCCGGCTGGTCCGCCTACACACGCCAGCTCGACTTCGCCGCATTTCGGCGCATCGCCGACGAGGTCGGCTCGTACCTCATGGTCGACATGGCCCACTTCGCCGGACTCGTCGCCGCCGGACTGCACCCTTCCCCCGTCCCGCACGCCCACGTGGTCACGTCGACGACGCACAAGACCCTCGGCGGTCCCCGCGGCGGCGTCATCCTCACCAACGACGAGGCTCTGGCGAAGAAGTTCAACTCCTCGGTGTTCCCCGGACAGCAGGGTGGCCCGCTCGAACACGTGATCGCCGGCAAGGCCGTCTCGTTCAAGCTCGCCGCCGAGCCGGAGTTCCGCGAGCGCCAGGAACGTACCCTCGCCGGGGCGAAGATCCTTGCCGACCGATTGCTGCAGCCCGACTCCCGCGAGGCCGGGATCAACGTCGTCTCCGGCGGCACCGACGTCCACTTGGTGCTGGTGGATCTGCGCGAGTCCGAGCTCGACGGAAAGCAGGCCGAGGACCGGCTGCACCGGGTTGGAATCACGGTGAACCGCAACGCCGTTCCGTTCGACCCGCGGCCGCCGATGGTCAGCTCTGGTGTGCGCATCGGGACCCCCGCCCTCGCGACCCGCGGTTTCGACCTGGACGCGTTCACCGAGGTTGCCGACATCATCAGCTATGCGCTGCGGCCTGCCACCGACGAGGCCGATCTCGACGAACTCCGCGGCCGCGTCGACGCCCTCGCCCTGCGTTTCCCGCTCTACCCCGACCTGACGGAGGCGAACTGATGAGTGCCACCCAGCCTCCCGGCGCCCACCTGCCCGATCACCCCGACTTCCTGTGGCGTAACCCGGAACCGAAGAAGTCGTACGATGTCGTGATCGTCGGCGGCGGCGGACACGGCCTGGCAACCGCCCACTACCTCGCCAAGAATCACGGCATCACCAACGTCGCGGTCCTGGAGAAGGGCTGGCTCGCGGGCGGCAACATGGCCCGCAACACCACGCTGATCCGCTCGAACTATCTGTGGGACGAGAGTGCGAAGATTTACGAGCACGCGCTCAAGCTGTGGGAGGGCCTCGAGGACGACCTCGACTACCCGATCCTGTTCAGCCAGCGCGGCGTCCTCAATCTCGCGCACAGCCTGCAGGACGTCCGCGACAGCGTCCGCCGGGTGGAGGCGAACAAGCTCAACGGCATCGACGCAGAGTGGGTCGGACCCGACGAGGTCAAGAAGCTGTGCCCGCTGGTGAACATCTCGAGCGACATCCGCTACCCCGTCCTCGGCGCGACGTATCAGCCGCGGGCCGGCATCGCCAAACATGACTACGTGGCCTGGGGATTCGCGCGCCGCGCCGACGAGGCGGGCATCGACATCATCCAGAACTGTGAGGTCACCGGATTCGTCACGGACGGCAACAAGGTGACCGGGGTGCGCACCACCCGCGGCGACATCGCGGCCGGGCAGGTCGCGCTGTGCGCGGCCGGGCACACCTCGACGCTCACCGACATGCTCGGCATCCGCACCCCGGTGCAGAGTCACCCGTTGCAGGCACTGGTTTCCGAACTGCTCGAGCCCGTGCACCCGACCATCGTGATGTCCAACGCGATCCACGTCTACGTCTCGCAGGCGCACAAGGGTGAGTTGGTGATGGGCGCCGGTGTCGACTCCTACAACGGCTACGGCCAGCGCGGCGCATTCCACATCATCGAACGGCAGATGGCGGCCGCGGTCGAGTTGTTCCCCGTCTTCGCCCGCGCGCACCTGCTGCGCACCTGGGGCGGCATCGTCGACGTGTGCCCCGACGCCTCCCCGATTGTCGGACGCACCCCGTACGACAACGTGTACCTCAACTGTGGTTGGGGCACTGGTGGATTCAAGGCAACCCCGGGATTGGGCTGGTGCCTGGCGGACACGATCGCCAACGACGAACCGCACGAGTTCATCGCGCCGTTCAGCCTCGACCGGTTCGTCACCGGTGCCCTCGTCGACGAGCACGGCGCTGCGGCCGTCGCGCACTGATCCCCCGTCGCGCACTGAAATCAGGAGTCACCATGCAACTCATCGAATGCCCGTGGTGCGGACCCCGTGAGGAAACCGAGTTCCACTACGGCGGCGAAGCCCACGTCGTGTACCCGGAAGACCCCGAATCGTTGACCGACGAACAATGGGCACACTTCGTGTTCTTCCGTGCGAACCCGAAAGGTCTTTTCGCGGAACGGTGGAACCACAGCGCCGGCTGCCGGCGCTGGTTCAACGCCGTACGTGACACCGCCACCTACCGATTCCACAGCGTCTACCGCTTGGACGAGCAGAAGCCGACGATATCGTGAACGCACCCTTCCGCACCCGCCAGGGCGGTCGCCTCGACCGCGACACCTCCTACACCTTCACGTTCGACGGCCGGGAACTGACCGGTCACCCCGGTGACACGCTCGGTTCGGCCCTGCTCGCGAACGGCGTCCACCAGATCACCACCAGCATCAAACTCGGCCGGCCCCGCGGCATCACCGCGGCGTGGGCGGAGGACACCGGCGGCCTCGTGCAGATCGAAGAGCCGTTCCCCGAGCCGATGCTGCTCGCCACCACCATCGAGTTGTTCGACGGCCTAGTCGCCCGCGGCATCCCCGGTCAGGGACGCCTTGCCACGATCGCCGATTCGGCGAAATACGACGCCACGCACGTCCACACCGACCTCCTGGTCGCCGGCGCCGGCCCGGCGGGTCTCGCCGCGGCGCTCACCGCCGCCCGGGCCGGCGCGCGGGTGGTGCTCGTCGACGAGCAGAACGAAGCCGGCGGAGACCTGCTCGGGTCCACCGACCTCATCGACGGCGCCCCCGCCCTCGACTGGGTGGCCGCCGCGGTCGCCGAGCTCGCCACCTTCCCGGATGTGCTGCACCTGCAGCGCACCACCGCGTTCGGCAACTACGACGACGGTTTCGTCCTCGCGCTCGAGCGTCGCACCGACCATCTCGGTGCCGAAGCCCCGACCGCGCTGAGCCGGCAACGCGTGTGGCGGATCCGGGCCCGGCACATCGTCGTCGCGGCCGGCGCCCACGAGCGTCCCGTCGTCTTCACCGACAACGATCGCCCCGGCATCATGCTCGCGCACGGTGCCCGCACCTTCCTGCACCGCTACGGCGTCAAGGTCGGCGAGCAGGCCGTCGTGTTCACCACCAACGACAGCGCCTACGAAGCGGCGATCGACCTGCACGACGCCGGTGTTCGCATCAACGCGATCGTCGAGGCCCGCGAGCAGGCACCCGCCCACTGGCAGGCCGAATGCGACAAGCGGGGCATCACCATCCGCACTGCATCGGTGGTGTCCGGTACCCGCGGCAACGGCCGGATCAGTCACGCCGTCGTGTCACAACGCGCAGACAACGGCACCCCGGTTCCCCTGGCCTGCGACGTCCTGCTCGTCAGCGGCGGCTGGAACCCGGCCGTGCACCTGTTCTCCCAGGCCCGCGGCAAACTCCGCTACGACGACAACCTGGGCGCCTTCGTCCCCGGCGAGACCCTTGACGGAGTCTCCGTCGCCGGATCCGCGAACGGTGTGTTCGATCTGCAGGGGTGCTTGCGCGACGGCCAGCACGTGGGCGCCGCTGCCGTGCGCAATCTCGGGTTCACGGGCTCCGTCACCGATGTCGATACTGTCGACCGTCATGCGGCGAACGACAGTGGCTTGGCGCCGCTGGTGTTGTGGCGGGTGCCCGACACCGCCGGCGAGGACACCCAGTTCGTCGACGTGCAGCGTGACGCGACGGTCGCCGACCTCGCCCGCGCGGTCGGTGCCGGGATGACGTCGATGGAGCACATCAAGCGCTACACGACCATCGGCACCGCACACGATCAGGGCAAGACCTCCGGGGTGATCTCCTCCGGCATCACGGCCGAACTGCTCGGCAGACCGATCGAGACATTGGGCACCACCACATTCCGACCGCCGTACACCCCGGTCGCGTTCGCCGCCCTCGCCGGCCGCAGCCGCGGCGCCCTCTTCGACCCCGAACGGGTGACGGCACTGCACGATTGGCACGTCGGACGCGGCGCGGTGTTCGAGGACGTCGGCCAGTGGAAGCGTCCCCGCTACTATCCGCTGCCCGGGGAAGACATGGATGCCGCCGTGCTGCGCGAATGCGCCGCCGTGCGCCGCAGCATCGGCATCCTCGACGGCTCGACCCTCGGCAAGATCGACGTTCAGGGTCCCGACGCCGGGGTGCTGCTCGACATGGTCTACACGAACATGATGAGCACACTGAAGGTCGGCATGGTCCGTTACGGCGTCATGTGCGGCGTCGACGGCATGGTCATCGACGACGGCACCGTGATGCGCCTGGACGACGACCGGTTCCAGGTCTTCACCACCACCGGCGGCGCCGCGAAGATCCTCGACTGGATGGAGGAATGGCTGCAGACGGAATGGCCCCACCTGCGGGTGCGGCTCACCTCGGTCACCGAACAGTGGGCCACGTTCCCCGTCGTCGGACCGCGCTCCCGGGACGTGATCGGTGAGGTCTTCCCCGACCTCGACGTCACCAACGACGCGTTCCCGTTCATGGCGTGGCGCGACACGTCCCTCGGCGACGTCCACGTGCGGGTCGCGCGGATCAGCTTCTCCGGCGAACTCGCCTTCGAAGTCAACGTCAACGGCTGGCACGCACCCGCCGTCTGGGCACGGCTGATCGCCGCGGGCGAGAAGTTCGATATCACCCCGTACGGCACCGAAACCATGCACGTGCTGCGCGCCGAGAAGGGGTACCCGATCATCGGTCAGGACACCGACGGCACGGTCACTCCGCAGGACCTCGGGATGAGCTGGGCCGTGTCGAAGAAGAAGCGCGACTTCATCGGGAAGCGCTCCTTCTCCCGTGAGGAGAACCAGAACCCGCTGCGCAAGCAGTTCGTCGGGCTGCTACCCCTCGACAAGCAGACCGTGCTGCCCGAGGGCGCGCAGATCATCGAAGAGATCCCCGACGGCGTCCTGCCGCCCCCGCCGGTGCCGATGCTCGGCCACGTCACGTCGAGCTACCTCAGCGCCGAACTCGGCCGCCCGTTCGGACTTGCCCTCGTCAAGGGTGGGCGGGCCCGGCTCGGCGACACCCTGCACGTCCCGGTGAACGGAAACCTGGTCGCCGTCGAGGTCACCAGCTCCGTCCTCGTTGATCCAGAAGGAGCACGTCGCGATGGCTGACACCCTCGTCCCCCTCAGCCCCCTGCACGGCTGGGACCAGAAATTCTCCGAGCTCCCCGAATCGGTGAGCCTCACCGAGGAACCGTTCGTCACAATGGTCGACCTGTGGGTGGACCAGGCCGGGCCGGGCGGCTCTGCGGCATCGAACATACTGGGCGTGGACCTGCCCGCCGCGCCCTCCACCTGCATCGAGGGCGATGCAGCGACCGCGATCTGGCTCGGCCCCGACGAGTTCCTGATCACCACCCGATCCCAGGCGCCCGAAGAGGTCGAGGTTCAACTCCGCAGCGCGGTGACCCCACACGGTGGCGCCGCGATCGACGTCTCCGCACAGCGCACCACCCTGCGCCTGCGCGGAACCCACGCCCGAGACGTCCTCGCGAAAGGTTGCTCGATCGACCTGCACCCCAAGGTCCTCGGGCCTGGCGCCGCGGTCCAGACGATGCTCGCTCTTGCCGGCGTCATCCTGATCCCGCTCGACAGCACCGGCACCGACTACCGGATCCTCGTGCGGTCGTCGTTCGCCCGGTACCTCGCGGAATGGCTGATCGACGCCGCCGAAGAATTCGGCATCGTTCCCGTGTAAATGACAGCATCGGCCCGGTGGACGCATGACCCCGTCCACCGGACCGGTGTTCCCTTCGTGAAGGAGTGCCCGGATGGTTACGTCCCCGACGCTCACCGCCACCCGCACCGACCGACTGCTCGATGCTCTCGCACGCGATGTTCCCCTGGTCTGCGGCATCGTCAACGTGACCCCGGATTCGTTCTCCGACGGCGGCCTATACCTCGACACCGCTGCCGCGGTCGAACACGCCTTGACTCTGGTCGCCGAAGGCGCCGAACTCCTCGACGTCGGGGGCGAATCGACACGCCCCGGATCCCGCCCGCCGTCTGTCGCCGACGAGATCACGCGCGTGATCCCCGTCGTCGCGGAACTCGCCAGACGCACAACGGTTCCGATCTCCGTCGACACGTCGAGACCCGAGGTGATGCGCGACGCAGTCACCGCGGGCGCATCGATGATCAACGATGTTCGCGCCCTGCGACTTCCGGGCGCCCTGCGCGCCGCCGCCGAGCTGGACGTGCCCGTGTGCCTGATGCACATGCGCGGCGATCCCGACACGATGCAGAATTCGCCGGAGTACGGCGACGTCGTGACCGAGGTGCGCGGGTTCCTCCTCGACCGTGTCGCCGCTTGCCTCGATGCGGGAATTCCCCTCGAGCACATCATGGTCGACCCGGGCTTCGGATTCGGCAAAACCCTCACCCACAATCTCGCACTATTGTCCGAGCTCCGACAGATCACCGACCTCGGTGTTCCCGTGATGGCCGGACTGTCCCGCAAAGGCATGCTGGGCACCATCACCGGCCGCGGCGTCGACCACCGTCAGGCCGCCTCGGTTGCCGCAGCCTTGATTGCCGCGCAGAACGGAGCCGCCGTCCTGCGTGTCCACGACGTCGCGGCGACCGTCGATGCCGTTGCTGTACTCGCCTGTGTGCGCGGCGCCACGGTGCGACGTTGACATTCCACTGGGCGCCTTAGTATGCGGGAGAAATGGGTTGACTGACGCTCCTGTGGCCTGGTCCGCGAGCCGCGGCCATGGCCACACAGGTCACCTTCCCGTGCTGATAGGCGTACGATCGTCGACTTCGAGCACTTTGCACGATGAGGCCGCCTTGACCAGGGTCTCCTCGTACTCCTCCCTCTGATCGGAGAGTGCGGTAATTGCGCCGCCGACGCCGAATTGAACGTGCGCATCGGAAACCACCATCGTTCGGATCGCTACCGACAGGTCCGCGGTTCCCGACAATGAGATGTAGCCGATTGCACCGGAGTACACCCCGCGCGCACCGCTTTCGAGTTCGTCGATGATCCCCATCGTCCTGATTTTGGGGGCTCCGGTCATCGATCCGGCAGGAAACAAGGCACGTATCGCGTCGATGACATGGACATCAGTGCGAAGCACACCCCGAACGGTGGAAACCATCTGATGAACCGACGCATACGTCTCGATTCCGAACAGGATTGGTACGTGCACTGTTCCCGGCGCACACACCCTCGACAGATCGTTGCGTACCAGGTCGACGATCATCAGGTTCTCGGCCTGGTCTTTCTCGCTCAGGGCGAGGGAATGCATCAGGGCCGTGTCCTCGTCGAGGGTGGCACCGCGCGGACGGGTTCCCTTGATCGGTTTCGACTCCGCCGACCGGTCTGCCCTGACACGAAGGAACTGCTCCGGGGACGCACTGACGACCGAGAGATCACGCAAACAGAGAAGCGCGGCGTGGGGCACCGGATTGAAGCGCAGGATGTTAGAGAAGATTCGGCGCGGCCCGACGTCAGCATCGACGGTTGCCGTGTTGGTCAGGCACACTTCGTAGGTCTCACCGGCCCGGATCAGTTCCAGGCACTGGTCGATCAGAGCACGGTATGCCATCTCGCCGTGACGTAGTTCGAATTCCGCGCCCGTCGGACGTGCGAAGACAATCGGCGGGTCATCCCGGTCGTCGACCTCCTCCTGATCCTCCAGTGCGTCGCCGACCGTGGCGAACCAAGCTTCGCTGCGCCGATCATTCGGTGTCGGGCTCAATGCGAGCGTGTAGGTACATCGTTGTTCGTGATCGATCACCACAGCTCGATCGGCAAAGACCAACGCCGCATCGGGGTGCGGGGAGGTATGGGCCCGCACGCCGCCCGTTTCTCCTTTCAGCTCGTACCCGAGGTAGCCGACATAGCCAAGATGGAAATCGAAGGGAAGCGCGGGGTCCGGTTCCACGGCCCGAAGGCGAAGCTGCGCTTCGAGGTAGTCGAAGATGGATCCCGAAATCTGCTCGTCGCGAAGATTACTGCGGCTGACGTTGACAGTCGAGGTGTTCAGGTCGTAGGTGATGTACTCGCCGTACGGTCCTGAGCAGTCGCCCATGATGGTAAATCGGGAAGCGAAATCCGATTTGACACTGCCATCGAGCCAGAAGGTGCCCGATCGACCGCCGAAGAGACTGTCGAAAAGCTGCGCAGCGTCCGGATATCGGTCCAGCCGACGATGGTCGACGACGAGGCAAGGATGCCGACTACCAGGCGGTGGCCGTCGTTCGAGAGCTGGGCCGGGCCTGTGAACGTGCACCGCGGCAGGGACACTGAGGTCCCGGAAGTTTGCCAATAACTCCCGTCCGTATTCACTCGAGATCGATTCCGGATGGAATTGGACACCCCATAGTGGCCTGCTTCGGTGCCGTACGGCCATGACCAGTCCGTCATAAGTCGTTGCCAGCACCTCGAGCTCTTCCGACAGTTCCACTGCGACGAGCGAGTGATACCGAACCACATTCATCGGCGAAGGAAGCCCGCGGAAAAGGTCTTCGCCGGAATGCACGATGGAGGAGAGTCTGCCGTGCATGGGCTCGGGCGCCCGAGCAATGCGAGCCTCGTACAACGCGCACAATCCTTGATGCCCCAGGCAAACCCCGAGCACCGGTAGTCCTGATTCAGCGATGACACGAGCACTGATACCGAAGTCGGCAATGCTGGTCGGCGTGCCCGGACCGGGAGAGATCACCGCGTTGTCGAAGGCCGTGAAATCGATCGACTCCCACGTTGCATCATTCGTCACTACCGTCGGACACATACCGTTGACCGCGGTGAGCAATTCGAAGAGGTTGTAGGTGAACGAATCGTGGTTATCTATCAACAGGGTTCTGACCATCTACAGATCTCCTCGGTGCGCCTGCTATCTCAGCTACCCGCCCATTCGGCCTAGTATACCATCGAGCTTGAGACTGATATATCATCTTACCTTGCGCAAAATCGGCTCGGCGATACAAGTTCCCGGCCGTCCAGAGAAGCCATCAGACGATACTTGACCACCACCGCATTCTGATCTACCGTGATGTCCATCACTGATATATCAATCGTCTGTTTTTGTCCGGTCAGCGTGATCAACAGGTACCTACAGGAGGTGCGGTGAGCCACGTCCACGTTCGGGCCAACGCTGCAGATTGCGCGAACTGGGGAAGCCAGCGCGTCGGCACGTCGATCTCGATGGCCCCACCGGTAAAGCTTCCACCTGCGGCGAATTGCGCCGGCCAAGCATCACCCTCCACGCCGACATGCGAAGGAAAAGCCATGGGAGATATGCAGTTGCCCACAGGTCGGATGTACACCTCATCGCACAGCTGGTTGGCGCTTACACCGGGAGAAGCCTTGTCGGACTACCCATTGAGAGCGGGCATCACTGCAACCGCTCTCGATGGTCTCGATGTCGTGGGACTCGACCTTCCCGCAGTACGGAGCACAGTGAACGCAGGCGCTCCGTGTGCACTGATCTGGTCGTCCTCGCGGACGGTGGTCACGATGTACGCTCCCCTCAGTGGCCTCGTCACGCTGACCAATATCGCTGCGATCGACGATCCTCAACTCGTAGCTCGCGACCCCCACTACTCGGGATGGTTGTTCGCCATCCTGCCCTTCCACACATCGTCCACGAAGGACTTGCTCGCTCCCGCTCAATACACCGATGAGCTCAGCGAAGCGATATGAGCGCGCATTCCTGCTGCCGTCCCTGCCTCCACCGCGTGCCCTCGAAGTGCACAGACACAGGATTGTGATTCCATGACCATTAGCGTGTTCGACCTGTTCTCCGTCGGTGTCGGTCCGTCGAGTTCGCACACCGTCGGTCCCATGCGAGCCGCCGCACGATTCATCTCCGACCTGCACACCCTCGGAGCATTCGAGGACGTCGTCGACGTGAAGGTAGACCTGTACGGTTCACTCGCGGCAACCGGCGCCGGACACGGCACGATGTCCGCGGTCCTACTCGGACTCGAGGGATACCGTCCCGAAGATATCGAGACCGACGAGATGGAACGCCGGCTCGAGATCATGCGCAGCACCCGCCACATCTCACTCGGCGGATCCCGTGACATCGCGCTCGCCGAGGACGAAATCATCCTGCGTCCCTTGACCGTCCTGCCCTTCCACCCCAACGGAATGACACTCACCGCCTACGCCGACGAGAACGACGAACTGCACAAGGAGACCTACTTCTCGGTGGGCGGTGGCTTCGTCGTCACCGAGGCCGAAAGCATCGAAACCACCCCCGCGTCGGCTGGCGGCTTGAATTACGGATCTGCGAAAGAACTTCTCGAACTCTGCGACCGCTACGAGTGCAGCATCAGCGACCTCATGCTCTCGATCGAGCACGAATCACGGTCCACCCTCGAAATACACGAACAGTTGCTACACATCCGAGATGTGATGGTCGAGTGCGAGCAGCGTGGTATCTCGCGCGACGGGTATTTGCCGGGTGCACTGCGGGTTCGCCGGCGCGCCCGCGACTGGTTTCTGCGACTGGACCGGGAGGATCCATATCGGGCACCAGAATTCGCCGAAGACTGGGTCAACCTCGTCGCGCTTGCGATCAATGAGGAGAACGCCTCCGGTGGCCGCATCGTCACAGCTCCCACGAATGGGGCGGCCGGAATCATCCCCGCTGTATTGCACTACGCCGTGCACTACACCCCAGCCGGCAGGGCCGACCCCGACAAGACCGCGATTCAATTCCTGCTCACTGCCGGGGCCATCGGCTCCCTGTACAAGGAACGGGCCTCTATTTCCGGCGCCGAGGTCGGTTGTCAGGGGGAGGTGGGCTCCGCCGCATCCATGGCGGCGGCCGGTTTGGCCGAAATCCTCGGCGGCACCCCGGAGCAAGTCGAGAATGCGGCCGAGATCGCAATGGAACACAGCCTTGGGTTGACCTGTGATCCCATCGAGGGCTTGGTCCAGATTCCGTGCATCGAACGTAACGCCATTTCTGCGGGTAAGGCCATCAACGCTGCGCGGATGGCGCTGCGCGGCGACGGTACTCACCGAGTCAGCCTCGACCAGGTGATCGAGACGATGCGCTCGACCGGCGCTGACATGCTCTCGAAGTACAAAGAAACCTCTACCGGTGGGCTCGCGGTCAACGTCCCTGTCAACTACGTCGAGTGCTGACACCGTTTTCGACACTGCACACACGGCGCGGAACCAGTGATGATTGTCAGTTCGAGTAACCAGGTTCTTCGGTCGTGCCGAGGGGTTTTCTGGAAAGAAGGATGCGTGTGATGCGGGAGAATGTGGTCACCGACGAGCTCCGGCTCCTTCCAGCGCGAGCCGCGCAGTTCGTCCGCCGGTATCCGGTCCCCCCTCGGGGAACTTACGCACCGGAGCTGCGAATCTCGATCCTCGGTGTTCTCATCCATTGCGCCGCCGTTCGTGGCGAAGCATTCGTCGCGTTCCAGCTGCTGCGCCGGTGCGGGCTGCCCGGTGATTACTACCTGCATGTCGACGTTGTCGACGAGGCGCTGATGATTCTCGATCAGTTCGAGGTCACCGAAGATGCGTGCAACCACGCCTTCGGACCGAACTGGCGACAGGTCATCCGGCACGCAATTGACGTCGCCGAAATTTTGCACAGCGACTTTCACTCACTGACCCGCACCGAGAGTCTGGTCGGCAGTCACCGGCGACTCAGTGCATGGATCGCTGCCCGTGGTGCGGCCTGGGAAGCCGGACGAATCAAGAGTTGGTACCGCGCGCAGGATGCGGCATGGGAACGCGAGTACATGGACGACGCCACCGTTCGTCTCGACGACCGCCTCTGCGCTGATACGGCGGCCGCGGTGCGCGACGCGGCAGCGGCAGTCGCACTGGCCGACCTGGTCGGCACGGCCGACTTCACTCGGGTCCACTACGAGACTCTGATCGCCCCCTGGTGTCGGGCCCGTAACGACATGGAAACCACCCCGGTAGACCTCTCGGAGCGTGCGACTACGAAGGCAACAGCGACGAGCCGACCCGATCGCCTCTGCGCCATTACCGCGGGGGTCGCCGCGCCCACCACGCTGTGACTTCATTGGTCACCGACAACGGTGCGCACCCCCCGCTGGACACTCTGAAGCGTTCATTTCCCATTCGCTCTGTCCCACTACTTCGGGTCGCCGTGAAGATGCGCGGACTATTCTGGGGAGAGCGTAGAGGTGGTGGATGCCAATGGCGGACGACCGGTGGGCCACTCAGCGCGAGCCGGATATCGCGGCCGAACTGTCTGCCGCTGG
This sequence comes from Rhodococcus sp. MSC1_016, assembly GCF_023667485.2. Taxonomy (NCBI): domain Bacteria; kingdom Bacillati; phylum Actinomycetota; class Actinomycetes; order Mycobacteriales; family Nocardiaceae; genus Rhodococcus; species Rhodococcus sp. MSC1_016. The sequence goes on along the minus strand of NZ_JAMOZI020000001.1, from coordinate 491,349 downwards.
TTTCGACGACGCTGTGGAGATCGGACGGGGCGGGTTCGGGGTCGTTTACCGCTGCCTCCACGAAGCGGTAGACCGCACGGTCGCCGTCAAAGTCCTGACAACAGACCTCGACCACGAGAACCTCGCCCGCTTCGTGCGCGAACAACGAGCAATGGGTCGGATGTCCGGACATCCCAACATCGTCGACCTGTATCAAGTGGGGGTTACACGGAGCAACCGCCCCTTTCTGGTCATGCCCTATCATGAGCACGGCTCTTTGGACGCGCAGATTCGGAGTACCGGCCCCATCGGATGGGAACCGACCGTTCGGCTCGGGATAAAGATCGCGGGCGCTCTCGAGACCGCCCACCGAGTCGGTACCTTGCACCGGGATGTCAAACCAGCGAATATCCTGCTGACCGAGTACGACGAGCCGCAGCTGACAGACTTCGGTATCGCACGAGTTTCCGGAGGCTTCGAAACCGCCTCTGGGTCGATCACCGGTTCCCCCGCCTTCACCGCGCCCGAGGTCCTCGAAGGCCGACCGCCGACCGCCGCGTCAGACGTATACAGTCTCGGATCGACTCTGTTTTGCGCGCTCACCGGGCACGCCGCGTTCGAGCGACTCAGTGGTGAACAGGTCGTTGCACAATTCCTCCGTATCTCCTCGCAACCGATCCCGGATCTGCGAGAGTCCGGAATACCAGAGGACGTGTGCGCGACGTTGGAACGGGCCATGGCCCGTGCCGTGGAGAATCGGTTCGACAGCGCCGCCGATTTCGGCAACGAACTTCGCGCCGTGGAGCGCAGGCATCACATCGCTGTCGATCGAATGCAGGTACCACCGCAACGTTCCCCTCTCCCGGACAGAGGGGCGGAGTCCACCGGAACGGCACAATGGCGACCTCCAGACGCCGCACCACGGTCTCGTCCGCGCCCCTACAGGGTGCAAGCGCCACGAACGCCCCCTTCCCCGCTGACCAAGTTTCGTCCACCCACGACGTCCCGAAAACTGGTGTGGCGCCACCGCTTGCTCGACACACTGCGCGCCGGCCAGGGTCGCAGACTCACCCTCGTCCATGGACCGGCAGGATTCGGCAAGAGCAGCCTGGTTGCACAGTGGCGGGAGGAACTCGTTTCCCAGGGAGTGTCAGTGGCATGGCTGACCGTCGACCGTGACGATGACAATGTGGTCTGGTTCCTGTCGCATCTAGTCGAAGCGATCCAGAGGGTTCGCGCCGAGTTGGTCGGTGATCTCGGTCAATCACTCGAAGAACAGGGGCAAGCAACTGAACGTTTCGTGCTCACTTCCCTGATCAACCGACTACACGAGAGCGGGGAACCGCTCGTCGCCGTGATCGACGACTGGCATCGGGTCTCCGCGCCCGAATCTATCGCGGTGATGGAGTTTCTTCTCGACAACGCCTGCCACCACCTTCAGATCATCGTGGCCAGCCGTACCCGGTCGGGGTTACCGCTCAGCCGTATGCGGGTTCGCGACGAACTACTGGAAATCGACTCCGCAGCACTGGGTTTCGATTCTTCTGAGTCAAGGCAGTTCTTCACCGACCGAATGCAGATCCCTCCGGCCGATTCCGATGTCGAGGAATTGCGAGCCTCGACGGATGGATGGATCGCGGCGCTACAGCTGGCATCGCTGTCGCTGCGGGAATCCGAGGGCCAGGAGACCTTGTTGGGCCAATTGCGCGCCGGGACCGACGCACTCGGCGAGTATCTCGCCGAGAACGTACTCGATGCCCTCGAACCCGACTTCCTCGACTTCGTCCTCGCGACCGCAGTACCGGACCGGGTCTGCGGAGAACTGGCTTCAGCTCTCACAGGCGTCCCCGATGGGACGGCGAAGCTCGATCAGGTCGTCGCCCGCGACCTCTTTCTCACCCGAACAGTGGAGGACCGCAGGTGGTACCGCTACCACCACCTGTTTGCGCAGATTCTGCGGCAGCGCCTCGAACGTGACCATCCGGATCGGATCGCGGCACTGCATCGCAGGGCGGCCGCGTGGTTCCGTGAGCGGCACCTACTCGGCGAGGCGCTCGATCACACCCTTGCTGCCGGTGACCGAACTGCAGCAGTCCGGCTGCTCGAGAACGACAGCTTGTACCTACTCGATCGGTCCCAGATGTCCACGCTCCTCGGCCTGATTGCCAAGCTGCCACCCGATCTGGTGTTGTCCAGTCCGCGCCTGCAGTTGACGATCGGCTGGGCGAACACTGAACTACAGCAACTCGACGTTGCAACGAAGGCCCGACACCGGACACTCGAGCTCCTGAACACACTCGACCTCCCCGACGACCAACTCGCCCAACTGAAGGTGGAAGCCGATGTGCTGCAGGCTGATACCACCATCACCGCTGACCGCGCAGCCGGTGTCAAAGATCTCGTCGCTCACTGCCTGGCCCATGCCCACGAGCACCACCCCTTCGTCGTGTCGATGGCGGCACTCATCGATACCATCGTCGACACCTACGAGTTTCGATTCAGTGATGCCTACGACCGGCAAGTGTGGGCGACCCCATACCACCAGAAGGCCACCGGACCCTACGCCGTGGCCTACGGATACTGTTTCGCCGGTATGGCCCGAGCCGAACAACTCGACATCGCTGGGGCGAGCGAGTTGTATCACCGAGCATTCAATCTCGTACGGGACGCCGGCAACACCCAATCCCAGCACGCGCGACTCACCCGCGTACTGCTCGCCGAGGATCTCTACCAGCAGAATCGAATCGACGAGGCTGAAGAATTACTGGACGAGACCAGCGACGCAGCGGCGCTAGGTGGCGCCTCGGACTTCATGATCCGGCACTACTGCGCGAGTGCCCGAATCAGGTCCATACGCGGCGACCATGACGGCGCGGTATCCCGGCTCGATGAAGGCATCCGGACCGCCAACAAATACTCTCTCCCGCGGCTGCGGGCTGCGGTGGACTGTGAACGTGCCCGACTGGGGTATCCGCCTCGCTCCGGTGTCGTATCCCTCACCCGCCGATCACGTCAGGAGCCTGCAGACGGAATCGAACGGGTCACCGCCGAGATGGAGAACGAGGCCACGATCCTGCTGATGCTTCGCAGCGGTGATCCTGAGCAGCTCAGCCTCGCGTGCGATCTGGCCGAGAATTGGGTACAGGCACTCGCCGGAACCGGACGTGAGCTTGCGCGACTCGGAGCCACTCGACTGCTGGCAGCCTGCCTCTGGGCAGCCGGCCGGAAGGAGGAGGCCCAGCAAACGCTGATTCCTGTTGTGGCCCAATGTGAGCGGCACGGGTTGATACGCTTCCTCCTCGACGGCGGACCCCATGTCGTATCGGTTCTGAAAGCCGTGCGTGAGCAGTTGCACGAGGGCGGGGCCGCCATGCATCCGGACGTGTTGCTGCCCTTCATAGACACCGTGCTCCACAGTGCGCTGACGCACCCGTGAGTACTTGTTAACCGCCCGCGGTTAACAAGTACTCACGGGCGGCGGAGCCGCACTCAGCGCCTGCGCCGCATGAAGTCGCTCACGACAGCCGCGCCGAGACCGTCCAAGCCGGGTGCGACCACCCGTCCCCCGACGCGTTCGGCCATCCGATCCACCACTCGCGCCAGGCCGGGGTCGTCGCCGAGCCGGAAGAAGGTCACACGGGCGCCGAGCCGAGCGAGGGTGTCGAGTTCGCGCACCGTGAGGCCCAGCGTGCGCGCGCTCGGCGGGTAGTCGAAGTACGCGAACCCGTCCGGCTCGAGGTGTGCCGTCGGCTCGCCGTCGGTGACGATCAGAACAACCGGCTGCGCATTCGGGTGCCGACGCAGATGTCGCGCCGCGAGCAACAGCGCATGGTGGAGGTTCGTGCCCTGATCCCAGGCGCCGTCCAAGCCCGCCAGTTCCGACGGCGTCAGCACCTGCGCGTGACGGCCGAACGAGATCAGCTGCAGCTCGTCGCTGCGGAAACGCGTGCTGATCAGATGATTCAGTGCCAGCGCGGTGCGCTTCATGGGCACCCAGCGGCCTTCCATCACCATCGAGAAGGAGGTGTCCACGAGCAGCGCGACCGCCGCCTGCGACCGCTGCTCGGTTTCCATCACCTCCACGTCGGAGACGGACAACCGGACCGGGACGCGGGGGCGATCCGACACCTCGGCCGCCGCCCTCAGCACGGCGTTGGTCATCGTGCGCGTCACGTTCCACGGCTCGGTGTCCCCGAACGCCCATTCCCGGGAGGCTCCCGTCGGCTCACCCATCGCGCCCGCACGCCGGGTTTCCCGCTGTCCCCCACGTGAGGACAGCTGCTGTGCCACATCCCGTAGCGCCGTCTGCCCGAGTTGCCGCATCGCCTTCGGGGACAGCCTCCATTGACCATCGGCACCGCGGTCGAAGAAACCCTGATCCCGCAACGCCTTCTCGAGGTCTGCCAGGGTCCGCGCGTCCGCGGCCGCCTCGTCACCGAGTTGCCGGGCCAGTGCCTCCGCATCGATGTCGTCCAGTGCCGCCCCGGCGTACTGCTGCGACAGCTGTTCGGCGAGCGATTCGAGTTCCGCGATGTCCTGCAGGGCACCGGTCCCCTCGCCGAGTCCCATGCCCTGGTCGCCGCGGAACCGTTGCGAGCCCTGCCAGTCCTCGCCCGGCCGGGCGGCCTGCAAGTGCTGATCGAGCCGATCCAATTGTCCGATCAGGGACGGGTCGCCGAATGCCTGCTGGGCCAGCGCATCCAGTTCGTCGCGTTGTTCCTGCGACAGCGAGTTCCGGAGACGCTGCGCGGCCGCTGCGCGCTGCGCCAGCGAATCGAGCAACTCCTCGACGTTGCGCGGGTTCTCGGGGAAGTACTCGCCGTGCTTGTTCATGAAATCGTCGAACTGTTCCTGCGTGTCCTCACCGCGGGCATGCTTGTCGAGTAGGTCGTTGAGATCGGTGAGCATGTCGCGAATGCGTTCGCGGTCTTCCTCCGTCGCACCTTCGAGGGCCTGTTTCATGCCCGCAAATCGCTGATCGAGCACCTCCCGGCCGAGCAGATCCCGGATCTTCTCGTAGTCTGCGCGCGCCTCGGAGCTACGCCAGTCGTAGTCGGCCAACTCCTGCACGGCCTGCGCCGTCGACGGCGGTAGTTCCGCCAACCGCATTTCCGCGAACCGGGCGTCGTCATCGAGTGCGCGGGCCAGCGCCTTGCGTTCCTCGAGAACGGCGTGGTCGAGGAGCTCCCGCACCTCTTCGAGGGTGCCGCTCAGATTGTTTCGTTTCAGTAGTTCCCGTCTACGCCGATTGGCCTCGGCTGCCAGGTCGTCGAGTCCCCGCATATCGCGATTGCCACGCCGAAGCATCTCCCGCAACGCCTGACGCGGCGAACTGCCCGACAGCACGTCGTCGCCGATCGCGGCCAGGGCTTCCCTCAGGTCGATGGGCGGCGCAAGCGGATCACCGCCTTCGTACGGCCCGTACCGCGCGTTGTGCGACCCGCGCTCCGCCTTGCGGGTCATTACGAATACACCGTCTGGCCGTTGATGTCGGGGTTCTTGGAGATCCGGCGCGCCAGGTACAGCCCCTCGAGCGCGAACTCGGCGGCCGCGGCGCGTTCCCCATCCGATTCGGCGCCGAGCCGCTCGGCCAGTTCGTCCAGGACGTCGAGTTCGGGCAGCTCGTTCAGAAGCACCTTGGCGGTGATTCGCTCACCGGTGACGACGGGCTCACCCTGTTCGACGGCGGCAACCAACGGGGCCAGATCGATGCCGCCGAGCCTCGCCCGCACGGTGTCGGCCGTTGCCCGGCGCAGCAGGTGCTCGAGAACCTCGATCTCCCGCCCTTCCTCACCGGACTCGAATTCGACCTTGCCCCTGAGCACGTCGACGACGGTCTCGAGGTCTACCGGCCGCGCGACCGGGTCCGCCTCGCCGAGAACAGCTCCCCGATGGACCGCCGCGGCACTCACCGTCTCCGCCCCGGCCACCGCGAATCGCGCGGACACACCCGATCGCTGGTCGACCGACGTCGACTCGCGCAGCAGGCGGGTGAAGCGCGCCAGGATTTCGAGCAGATACTCGGGCACCTCGGCGAGGAGATGCGCTTCCTGAAGGATCACCTCGACCTCGTCGTCGAGATGGTTCGGATAGTGGGTGCGGATTTCGGCGCCGAACCGGTCCTTGAGCGGAGTGATGATGCGACCACGGTTGGTGTAGTCCTCCGGGTTCGCACTCGCCACCAGCAGAACATCCAGGGGAAGCCGCAGGGTGTACCCGCGAACCTGGATGTCCCGCTCCTCCATCACGTTGAGCAGCGACACCTGGATGCGCTCGGCGAGGTCGGGGAGTTCGTTGATGGCGACGATGCCGCGGTGAGCACGGGGCACCAATCCGAAATGAATGGTCTCGGGGTCACCGAGGCTGCGGCCTTCCGCCACCTTGACGGGGTCGACGTCGCCGACGAGGTCCGCCACCGAGGTGTCGGGCGTGGCGAGTTTCTCCGAATACCGTTCGCTGCGATGCCGCCACAGAACGGGCAGGGCGTCACCCAGTTCGCGTGCCCGACGGATAGAGGCCGGGGTGATGGGCTCATAGGGATGCTCCCCGAGTTCGGAACCGGCAATCACCGGAGTCCATTCGTCGAGGAGCAGGTTGAGTGTGCGGAGCAGTCGTGTCTTGCCCTGTCCACGTTCGCCGAGGAGCACCACGTCGTGCCCGGCGATCAGGGCACGCTCGAGTTGCGGTGACACCGTCTCCTCGAACCCGACGATGCCGGGCCACGGATCACGTCCGTCACGCAAGGCCGCGAGCAGATTCTCGCGGATTTCTTCCTTGACGGTGCGTTGAACATGGCCCGACTCGCGGAGCTCGCCGAGTGTGGAAGGTCTCTGTTGCGATGACGTCACCACTCCAAGCTACGAGTGTTCGAGACAATCGGCACGCCTTGACGCGGCGAAGCGGCGAGATTTCGTCACACCCCGCGTCACGCGTACGCGGCCGAACCGACCGTCGCCACCCTGTCCAGCGCCTGCCAGGCGACGTCGTAACGCTTGCGTAGCACCTCGTCCGCGTCGGTGAGAAGGGCATCGAGCAGCGACCGCGGATCGTCTCGCCACGACTGGACCGCTTCGGCCACGGCACGGTTCCCGAACAACCCGGTACGGGCCAGGGCGAAGGCCCATTCGTCGACCTCCCCGCGATGAATGCGCTCGACGGCATCGCCGCGGAAGGCACCATCGACGAAATCGAGCGACAACAGGGCGGCGACATACCCACCCGTGTTCAGCTGTACGACGTTCATGGCGTGGCACCTTTCCTGGAGTCGGATCTCGATCCGGCGCAGCGCCGGCGGGATGTGCTGACCTGAACGCTATTCGCCGTTCTTGTGAGGACTGTGTCGCTTCTCTGAGAACTGGGGTCGGCTCCGCCTCACGGAACTGGGGTCGGCTCCGCCTCACGGAACTGGGGTCGGCTCCGCCTCACGGAACTGGGGTCGGCTCCGCCTCACGGAACTCGGTGCGCTTCCGCCTCGCGACCGTTCGTCCGGAACTGGTAGACAGTCCCCATGCCTGACGCCGAGATCACCTTCGAGAGCGGTGCCGTCACCTACTACGGCAGCCTGCGCACCCCCGAGCACACGACCCGGGCGTCCGCACCCGGGGCGCTCCTGCTCGCCGGTAGCGGACCCACCGATCGAAACGGTGACAGCGGCCTCCTCCCCGGCGACATCGGAACCCTCCGCTTCCTCGCCGATCTACTCGAGCAGCACGGCATCGTGAGCCTGCGCTACGACAAAATCGGCAGCGGGAGAACCGCTCTCGGCCCCTATGAGGTGGACGAGATCGGCGACCTCGGATTCACCACGTTCGTCGACGCCGCATCGGCGGGGCTGGACTTCCTCGCGGCGCAACCCGGTGTCGACCCGTCGAGGCTCATCGTCATCGGTCACAGCGACGGCGGACTCGTCGCCTTGGCGCTCGCCACCGCCATCGGCGAGAACCGGGTCCGTGCCGTGGGACTTCTGGAACCGCTCAGTGTCCGCCTCCTCGACCTGCTGACGACCCAGATCTCCGCCCAATTGGACACCGTTGTGGGCGCCGGGCAGTTGCCGGTGGAACTGGCGGACGAACTCCGGCTTGCCCTGGCCGACACCGTCGAGTCGCTCCGCACCGACGGAACGATCCCCGATAACCTGCCCGAGCCACTGCAGAACGCGGGTCTGGTCCACGCCAACGCGAAAGCCCTCGCCGAGGAGGATGCGCTCGACCCTCGCACGCTCGCCGGCCGCCTCCCTTCCGGCTTCCCTGTTCTGACGAGCTGCTCGGCGAAGGACATCCAGGTGCAGGTGGCGGATGTCGATGGACTCGATGCCGCACTGGCGCACACTGCTCTCACGTCGGTGCGCATGGTGAACGCCAGCCATGTCCTCAAGGACGTCGGGAACCGCCCGTCCACAGGCCCCGATTACGTCGAGCCCCTCCCCTATTCGTCGGAGTTCGCCGAGCCGTTCAGCGCCTGGGTGGCCACCCTGTAGTCAGTTCGGCCGGACGTCGTTCAGCATCGCCATCAGTGTCCGGGCCAGGTCGGAGACGAGCCCCAGGTTCTCGTTGTTCACCAGATCCTCGAGACCGTCCACTCCGTCGACCTCGAGAAGCGGTCGCAGCGTCTCGAGCAGCCGCGACAGTTCCGTCGATTCCCCGGCTGGCGCCGGTGCGGACGGCGTCGTGGTCGTCGGTGTCGCGGTCTCGAGTGCATTAGTGGTCGTGGTCGGTGCCGTGGTCGTGGCAGATGCCGAGGTTGTGGCAGCCGTCGTGGTCGTGTCTTGCGCTGCCGCGGCCGATGGCGCCTTCGGTGTCGTGGTGGTGGTCGGCGACCCTGACGACGGGGGCGCAGTGGTGGTGGTCGCGTCCGCTTTGGTGGTCGCGGCGGCCGACTGTACGGCGTCGATTTCGGACCCAACCGACGAACCGGTCAGCAAATACGTGACGATGCCCGTGGTGATCGCGATCGCGTGCTTCAACTGACCGTCGGCACTTTCGAGTTGGGCTGCGTCCTCCGGATGGGAACCGTTACCCATCTCGACGAACACCAGTGGAACCTTCGTGAGCGCCGGTCCCGCCACATCGGCGCGGGTCTGGATGCCGTCGACCACCCCCGCGTAATTGGCAGGGACGAACCCGTCGGCAACATAGGCGTCGCGCATCATTTTCGACGCTTCGAGGCCGCCCCCGGATTGGGCCGCGTTCGCCGCCTCGTCCGGTATCGGCAGGGTCGGGACGATCATGTGGAAGCCGTGTTTCCCGGCGTCCTCACCCGACGCCGTCGAGTCGGCATGAATACTCACGGCCACGTCGGCGTTCGACTCGCTCGCCGCGCGCGCTCGTTCGTCGACGCATCCACCCCAGCCGGTGTCGTTCTGCCTGCTCTGCACCACCGACGCGCCCAAGGTTTCGAGACTGCTCTTCACCAGCTGCGCCACATTCCAGTTGATCGTGTGCTCCGGTACCCCGCCCAATGAGGTCATCCCACTCGTCTGGCAGTCCTTGGTTCCACCTCGGCCGTCGTCGACCTGCCGGGTGAGGTCGTTCCCCTCGGCCGAACCTTGATGACCGGGGTCGAGGAAAACCGTGAGGTCGGCGAGCTCGGTGCCGGTCGCTGTCGGCGCCGGATCCGGCTGCGCCGAGACATGGGCGGGAATGAGTACGGAGGCGCCGAGGACGCAGGCACCGAGGCCGGCCTTGATTGCAGTTCTGTTCATACCGGGGATGGGCGCGCACGTCGCAGTGCGGGCGCCACTCTCCTTCCGCAGGTGCCACACGAGTCACATCAGCCCCGAGTGAAGCAGCTGCAACGAACGAATGTGATGCTCGAAACCGAATCGAGAGCAACCTGTGACCGAAGCGGCGAATCGCGAGAAGGTGAACAGTACGGCAACTCTGCACGAAAGATCGCTGCTGAGCTCGGCAGTGTGCGCGGCGGACCCGATAATGGAAGTGCACAACCCTCGATCGGTGCTGTACGGTCATCGACCAACCAGCAACGTCACGCAGAAAGGTACGGACATGATGCAGCTTCACGCGCTCTTCGCATCCGTACCCGCATGGCGTCACTGCACCGCCGACAAGCACATCTCCAAGTACGGCGCACCCCGAGAATGACGAGAATCCATCCAGTTCTTCTCGGGCACCCAGGGCAAACCCCTCGGGTGCCTTTTCTTTTACCCTTCACCTGCAGGAGCACTCCATGAAACTTCGGATCAACCAACTGTCCACCGAGCCCCCGTATCCAGGCCTGCCCGACGACCTCACCGGATACGCGGTCACGCTCGACCTGTCGCATTGCGACGCCGCACACGAAGCGACCCTCGGTGAGCTGATCAGCGAGATCCGCAGCCGAGGCGCCGCACGCGTGGTCATCACCGGTTCGCCGCGCACACTCGAAGGCACCGGCCGGGGACACGCAGCCGCAGCGGCCTGACAACCACGAACGGGCCACGGCAGGAAGCCGAGGCCCGTTCGCGAAGTGCCGAACGCTAGTGCGCGAAGTGCCGCGCGCCCGTGAGATACATGGTGATACCGGCTTCCTTGGCGGCGTCGATCACCTCGTTGTCGCGGACCGAACCGCCCGGTTGCACCACAGCCTTGACGCCCGCGTTGGCGAGAACCTGCAAGCCGTCCGGGAACGGGAAGAACGCGTCGGACGCACCCACCGACCCGACGACCCGGTCGCCTGCACGCTGCACGGCCAGATGGGCGGAGTCGACACGGTTGACCTGACCCATTCCGACGCCGACCGACGCACCGTCGCTGGCCAGCAGAATGGCATTGGACTTGACGGAACGGCAAGCCCGCCAAGCGAACTCGAGATCCTTCAAGGTCTGCTCGTCGGCAGCGTCCCCGACCGCGAGAGTCCAGTTGGCGGGGTTGTCACCTTCGGCGTCGAGGACGTCCCGTTCCTGGAGCAGCGCTCCCCCCGACACCGGACGCAGCTCGATCCCGGTGGGATTCGGCGCCTTCGCGAGAAGCACGCGAACATTCTTCTTCCGCTGCAGCACACCGAGTGCGCCGTCTGCGTACGACGGCGCGATGATCACCTCGGTGAAGATTTCGGCAACCTGCTCCGCCATCTCCACGGTGACCTCACGGTTGGCGGCAATCACACCGCCGTATGCGCTCACCGGATCACACGCGTGCGCCTTACGGTGCGCCTCGGCGATGTCGCCGCCGACCGCGATGCCACACGGATTCGCGTGCTTGATGATCGCGACCGCGGGATCGCTGAAGTCGTAAGCGGCACGCCAGGCGGCGTCTCCGTCGGTGTAGTTGTTGTACGACATTTCCTTGCCGTGCAGTTGCTCCGCCTGAGCGAGGCCTGCGGAAGCGGCGGGGTTCACGTACAGCGCGGCGGCCTGGTGCGGGTTCTCGCCGTAGCGGAGCACCGCCGAACGGTCCCACGTGGCACCGGCCCACTCGGGGAACTGCGAGTCACCACTGTCGACCAGCGTGGACGTCATCCAGCTCGCCACGGCGACGTCGTACGACGCGGTGTGCTGGAATGCCTGAGCGGCGAGAGCGGTCCGCTCACCGAGCGTGAAACCGCCGCCGTCAACCGCCGCGAGCACGTCCTCGTAACGGGCGGGATCGACGACGACCGCAACCGACGGGTGGTTCTTCGCGGCAGCGCGGACCATCGACGGACCGCCGATGTCGATCTGCTCGACGCACTCGTCGGGAGTTGCACCCGAGGCGACCGTCTGGGTGAACGGGTAGAGATTCACCACCACCAACTGGAACGCCTCGATGCCGAGTTCGTCGAGCTGGGCGAGATGCTCCGGCTTACGGGTGTCGGCGAGAACCCCGGCGTGCACCCGCGGGTGCAGGGTCTTGACCCGTCCTTCGAGGCACTCGGGGAACCCCGTGAGCGCCTCGACCGGCGTCACCGGAATACCGGCGTCGGCAATCTTCGCGGCCGTCGACCCGGTCGACACCAATTCGACACCCGCCTTGTGCAGGCCGGTAGCCAGCTCGACCAGACCGGTCTTGTCGTAGACGCTGACGAGCGCTCGGCGCACAGCCTTGCGTTCACTCACTGGGGATCACGGCCTTTCGTCCATCGGATACAACTCCACGGGTGGCGACAGCGGCGATGACATCCGCCAACAACCGTCGCTCCACAGTCTTGATTCGCTCGTGCAGGGTCGACTCGTCGTCGCCGTCGAGCACGGGCACGGGTTCCTGCGCGAGGATCGGGCCGGTGTCGACACCGGCGTCCACCAGGTGCACCGTCGACCCCGACACCTTGACGCCGTACGCCAGCGCATCGGGCACGGCGTGCGCACCGGGGAAGGCGGGCAGCAGCGCGGGGTGGGTATTGATGATGCGGCCACCGAACCGGTCGAGGAAGGCCGGGCCGAGAATCTTCATGAAGCCCGCCGACACCACCAGCGACGGCTCGTGCGCCGCGACAGCCTCGGTGAGTGCCTTGTCCCACGACGCACGGTCCGGGTGGTCGCGCAGGCTCACGCGAAAGTAAGGAATTCCGGCGGCCTCTGCGTGGCGGATCGCGTCACAGTTCCGGTCGACACCGACCGCCACGACGTCAGCGGGGTATCCGCCGGTTCGGGAGGAGTCGATCAGCGACCTCAGCAGGGTGCCGGCACCGGATGCGAGTACGACGACCCGGGCCGGTGCCGTCGATGACGTCCCGGTCGCCGCCGTCGGCCTCAGGTGGTCACGCGAGGAAGTCAGCGCTCTACTCCTGAACAATCGAAAGGCTGGTGAAATCGAACGGGCGGTCGCATCGTCGACCGAGCAAGAGCCTAGTCGCTGGGGGTTGCGGACCCTCGGGGCAGGTCGCCTTCAGCTCCGTGATCCGCTTCGCCGGACGCATCCGATCCCGTAGTCGCCGGGTCTTCCTCCACCTCGGCGTCCACCACGACCTCGGCCTGGGCCTCGTCGTCCTCGGGTGCCGCGGCGCCTGCCGGTGTCTCCGGATCCTCGACGAGCTCCGCGTCGATGACCCTGCCCGGAGCTTTACCCGCCGGAATGGGAGATGCATCGGGAACGGGAGCGGCGATGGCGGGCACCTCTTCCTCGCCCGGGAGATGGGGTTCATCCTCGTCGGTCGAGGCCTCGTCCGCGTCGTCGTCAGCGCCCCGCCCGCGGAACCACGCGATGACGACCGCGGTGATCGCTCCGACGAATCCCAGCCAGGCGAATGTCAGTCCGCCGAACACCCACCACGTGATCCGGACGGTGCCGAAGGCCCCCAGCTCACCGCCGGCGACCAGACCGAGAATGGCGGCCACCACACCCACACCCGCGGCCGCGGCCACCACCGTGAACAGAGCTTCCTGCCCGGCCACGCGCCGCCCGGAGTCGCGGCCGAGCATGACACCGATCAGCAGGGGAATTATCAGCAGAGCGGGCCAGGCACCGCCCGCGGCGCCGTCCGGAACGGCGCCGAGTACCGGCAACGGAGGCAGTGAGCCGCCCACATTCCCGAACACACTCACCGTCACGTCCCCGATGTCCGCCGTGCCGCCCATCGCGGCGGCCGCCGCACCGATCACGACGTTGGGCAGGTACAGCACCGAGAGCACGGTCAGCCCGAGGAGGCCCACCACACCGTCGCCCCGCTCGAGCAGCCCACCGACCGTCGACCACGCCACCAGCAACGACACGGTGACCAGAGCGGCACCTGCACCGATAATCGCCGTGAATGCGCGCAGTCCCGGCCGCACCGCGTTCCGCGCCCATGCCGGAAGATCCGCAGACCACGTCGGCCACATCGTGACCGCAACCCCGAGCCCGGCGGCCAGCAGGTGCACGAACAACACCCAGCCGAACGCGGCGAGAGTATTCGGTGGCCACAACGCGATGACCGCCGATGCGTCCGCGATTACCGCCAGGCTGATCGCGGTGATGACCAAGGGGCCGCCCACCGCGGCTCCCACGACTCGGAGAACCCGGCGGCGCGACGACGCCACGTCGACGGCCCCGGCGCACCCGCGGGCGACAGCCCATACCATGCCCAGGGTCGGAATCAACGGAAGGACACCGAGCTCGGTGCCGTCGATGGTGACCGGAACCTGGTGAATCGCCAGCCACGACGCAGCGATCGCGCCGAACGTCCCGGTCAGGTCGCTGTTCGCGGCGACGAGCGTGACCACGACCAACGCCGACAGCAGAACGATCGTCACCGCCGCCAGCCGGAACGCCACCGCCAGCAACGCCCACGCCTCGTCGGGGTCCGGCACCCGGGCCTGCGGACCCCGCCCAGTTTCAGCGGATCGCCGCTCATCACCTCGTGCGGCCCTGCGCTGAACACGATCAACCAAAGAACTCATCCCCTCGAGAGTGGCACCTCGGCGCCACGACCGCAGTCAGGCGCGCCGCACAGAAGTGGCCTCCGACCATGGGCGGTCGAAGGCCATCTGCTTGGTTCTGTCCCGTTACTTGTCGTCCCGGTCGGAACGGGTGTCGAAGGCCTGGGTCTGTGCACCCTGGCCCTCGGACTCGGACGACTCACCCGTGTCGGCATGCTGCGACTCGGAACGCGACTGCTCGCCGTACTCCAGGGTGCGCTCCACCGGCGACGATCCGGACTGCGCGCCGTAGGCCGGGGCGGCGTGCTGGGCCGAACCGTAACTGGTGCCCGCCGGTCCCGTCGGGTACTGCGAGGCGGGGGTTGCGCCCGGCTGCGAATACCCCTGGTACTGCGGCTGCTGATATGCGGTCGTCGGAGCGTCGTACGGCGCCGACCCTGCCCCATAGCCCTGCTGCTGCCCGTAGGACTGACCGTAACCGGACTGGCCTGGCGAAGACTGCGTCTGGCCGGGCTGTTGCTGGCCGGGCTGTTGCTGACCGGGCTGGCCCTGCGGGCCGAAGCCCTGCTGGCCGTACGGAGACTGGCCCGACTGCCCGTATCCCGGCTGCGGCTGACCGCCCTGCGGACCGAAGCCCTGCGGACCGCTGTACCCCTGTGAAGGCTGCTGACCGTAGCCCTGCGACGGCTGCCCGTAGGACTGTTGCCCGCCCTGGCCGTAGCCGCCCTGCCCGGACTGGCCGAAAGCACCAGCGGCCGAAGGACTGCGGACCGGCTGCTTCACGATGCCGATGTCGAACAGCAGCGCAGCGACCGCCAGTGCCGACTGGATGAATCCCAGCACAAGGATCAAGATGGCGCCCCAACCCGAATCGGCGTCGAAGTTGAGGAAGATGAGCAGGGCGAGAACCCAGCCGGAGATGGACGCCGCCGCCGCGGCACCCGCATAGTTCTGTTTGGGGAGAAGGGATACCGCAGCCAGCAGACCGCCGAGGAACAGCAGCCCGAGACCGTGTGACCCCGCCTCGAAGGAATTGAGCGGTTCGCTGACGACGGTGACGTACGGGGCGAACCCGAACAGCAGGTTCAGCAACCCGAGAACGGCGACACCGATCAGGAGGAAGAAGCCCAGGCCTTTGGAATTTCCCCCTGCATTCTCCTGCGCTGCATTCTGTTGCGCGGGCGGACCGTAGCTCGGTCCGCCGGGCGGGAACGTCATGACTTCTCCTCGTCGACAAGTGGTCGTCTGCGTGCGCTCTTCCGACGCTAGCCTACGTATACCCGTGGGTCACTGCCCTCGGTAGCGGCCCACACCGCCGGGAACGGCGCGGGAGACAATGGGTCGATGCCGTACACGCTCGCTCCCCGCGCTACCGATCTCACCGTCGAAACGGAGATCAAGCATTCCCGCTTCATCGCGGCCCTGCGGCGAGTGGAGGATGCAGAATCGGCACAGGATTTCGTGCAGTCGCAGCGCCGCGCGTATCCCGATGCGCGGCATCATTGTTCCGCCTACATTGTCGGGAACGGACCCAGTGAACGGCTCGAGCGTTCGAGTGACGACGGAGAACCCGGCGGAACGGCGGGGATACCCATGCTGCAGGTCCTGCGGACACGGGACCTCGTCGACGTCGCAGTGGTGGTCACGCGATATTTCGGCGGAATCAAACTGGGGGCGGGCGGACTGGTCCGCGCGTATTCGGGCGCGGTGGCCGCGGCGATCGACGCCTCACGCCTCGTGGCACGGGAGCGTCGACAACTTCACACGCTGGCAACTCGTCATGCCGACGCAGGTCGGGTGGAGTCGGAACTGCGGATGCGCGGAGTGGTGGTCGTGGAGACGACGTACGGCGAAGAGGCGGTACTCACGCTCGCGGCCCGCGATTCGGAGGACTTGGCGAATCTGGTCGCGGAAGTCACGGCAGGCGCGGGAACACTTCATCCGGCCGGGGAGATCTGGATAGACGCCTAGCCGCCCGTGCGCCTTTTTGGTAGTTGGAGCTACCAAAAAGGCGCACGGGCGCGGAGCGCCTAGGCCTGGACGGTCAGGCTCTGCAGGATCTCGCGAGCGAGCGCAGCGGTCTCGGACGGCGTCTTGCCGACCTTGACGCCGGCCGCCTCGAGGGCGTCCTTCTTGGCCTGCGCGGTTCCCGAGGAGCCGGAGACGATGGCGCCGGCGTGGCCCATGGTCTTGCCCTCGGGAGCGGTGAAGCCGGCGACGTAGCCGACGACCGGCTTGGTCACGTTCGCCTTGATGTAGTCGGCGGCACGCTCTTCGGCGTCGCCACCGATCTCACCGATCATGACGATGACCTTGGTCTCGGGGTCCTTCTCGAACGCCTCGATGGCGTCGATGTGGGTGGTTCCGATGACCGGGTCGCCGCCGATGCCGATGGCGGTGGAGAAACCGAAGTCACGCAGCTCGAACATCATCTGGTAGGTCAACGTGCCCGACTTGGAAACGAGACCGATGGGGCCGCTGCCCGCGATGTTGGCGGGGGTGATGCCGACCAGCGACTCGCCCGGGGTGATGATGCCGGGGCAGTTCGGGCCGATGATGCGGGTCTTGTTGCCCTTGGAGACGTTGTACGCCCAGGCGTACGCCGAATCCTGCACGGGGATGCCCTCGGTGATGACCACGAGGAGCGGGATCTCCGCGTCGATGGCCTCGACGATGGCGTCCTTGGCGAAGGCCGGCGGAACGAACGCGATCGAGACGTCCGCACCGGTCTTCTCGATGGCCTCGGCGACGGTGCCGAAGACGGGGAGCTCGACGCCGCCGTCATGGGTGACGGTGGTGCCGGCCTTGCGGGCGTTGACGCCGCCGACGACCTGAGTACCGGCCTTGAGCATCAGCGCGGTGTGCTTGGTGCCCTCGCCGCCGGTGATGCCCTGGACGATGACCTTGGAGTCCTTGGTCAGGAAGATAGCCATGTTGTTTTAAGTCCCTTTACTTTGCGGCGAAGGCCAGCTCGGCAGCCTTGTCGGCGGCCTCGTCCATGGTTCCGACGACCGTGACCAGCGGGTGAGCGGCCTCGGCGAGGATGCGGCGACCCTCTTCGACATTGTTGCCGTCCAAGCGGACGACCAGCGGCTTGTTGGCCTCGTCACCGAGCGTCTTCAGGGCGCCGACGATGCCGTTGGCGACCGCGTCACACGCGGTGATGCCACCGAACACGTTCACGAACACACTCTTGACCTGCTCGTCGTTCAGGATGACGTCGAGCCCGTTGGCCATGACCTCGGCGGACGCACCGCCGCCGATGTCGAGGAAGTTGGCGGGCTTCACGCCGCCGTGCTTCTCACCGGCGTAGGCGACGACGTCCAGGGTCGACATGACCAGGCCGGCGCCGTTTCCGATGATTCCGACCTGTCCGTCGAGCTTGACGTAGTTGAGGTCGTTTTCCTTGGCCTTGAGCTCGAGCGGGTCGGTGGCGTCCTTGTCCTCGAACGCCTCGTGGCCGGGCTGACGGAAGGCAGCGTTCTCGTCCAGCGTGACCTTGCCGTCGAGCGCGAGGATCTGGTCGTCCGGGGTACGGACCAGCGGGTTGACCTCGACGAGGAGAGCGTCTTCCTTGATGAAGACGTCCCACAACTTCTGGATCGTGACGGCCGCTGCGTCGAGCACCTCGGCGGGCAGCTTTCCTGCCTCGGCGATGCTGCGCGCGAACGCGAGGTCGACACCCTTCACGGCGTCGACGGGGATCTTGGCGAGGGCGTCGGGGTTCTCCTCGGCGGTGACCTCGATCTCGACTCCACCTTCCACCGAACACATGGCCAGGTAGGTGCGGTTGGTGCGGTCGAGCAGGAATGAGATGTAGTACTCCTCGGCGATGTCACTCGCCTCTGCGACCAGGAGCTTCTTGACGACATGGCCCTTGATGTCGAGGCCGAGAATGGCCTCGGCGTTCGCCTGGGCGGCGTCGACGTCGGCGGAGTACTTGACGCCACCCGCCTTGCCGCGGCCGCCGACCTTGACCTGTGCCTTGATCATCACGGGCTTGCCGATTTCTTCGGCAATCTCGCGCGCGCCGGCGACCGTGTCGGTAACACGTCCAGCCGAAGTCGGCACCTCGTGCTTGGCGAAGAGTTCCTTCGCCTGGTATTCGAAGAGATCCATCTGCTCACCGTCTCGTCTGCGTTGACACCCGCTCGAGGGGTAGGAGCGGGTCTGTTTTGGACTTTAACCAGTTGCCGGGCCAGGTCTGCGCCCGCGTGCATGGTATGTGGTCCACATCACGCGATACGCCCCCCTGAGGTGCGCCTCACCGATTTTCCGGCGGGGTGCTCACCGTTTTCCGGTGCGTGCTGTGAGGGCCGCGGCAGCCGCAACCAACACTATGCCCACCGCGGACGGGATAACACCGGCCCCCATTTCCGGGGCTTCCAGCCGCGCTCGGGTGAGTGGCCAGGACAGCAGATACACCCCCATCGCGACGCCTGCCCCCAGGAGGAGTGCGCATGCCCGGGCAGGCCTCGCACGCGCGGCCACGATCACCGCGAGGACGACCGTCGCACCCAGCAACGCCCGCCCCCACACGTCGAGCCCCCAGGGAAGTTCCCCGAAGGTGGCGGCAGCGGAATGCTCGCCCACAGCATCGGTGCCGGAGAAGAGCGGAAGTGCCAGTCCGACGAACGCGAACAGGGCGCCGAGTCCCCCGACCACGAGGACCGCGAGGTCGGTCGAGCGCTCCTCGGAGGTATCGATCTCCTCCCGTTCCGCGGAACCGGCGAACCAGGTGAGCAGCCCGGTCACGGCGGCGGCGACCGCGGCACACCACAGCAGAACCGAGCCGGCGCCCGCGCTGATACCCGGTACATCGGTGGCGAGCACCACGGATTGGGTCACCGCCGCGACGGAGAAGGGAATGGTCACCCACAGAATTCCGACCGCGGGTCGCACCGCCGAAGCGAACTCGGAGAAGAACAACCAGATCGTTCCGACGGCGAGAACGATGGCGGCGACGAGGACGACCCGGGTGGCCAGAACGTCGGGGCGCGCCAACGAGGCGGGCGTGTCCAGCACCGGAAGCAATGCCCCGGTCGCGGCGAGGACGGCGGTGAGGGCTCCGGCGGTTCCGGCGGCGAGGTGCCATCGGGCGAGCCGTGCGCGCGCTGCCTCGGCTTCCGCTCGGGCGGCGGCCTTGGCAACGCCTTTCCCGGACGGCGTCACGGCCCCCGCCTTCCCCGCTGCTTGTGTTCCTGTCCGTTCCGGTGCGGCGCCGGCCAGCGCCCGCAGGATGCGACCATCGCGGGCACGGTCGACCGCGGGGACACACAGCCCCGCGAACACCAACGCGCCGGCTCCGACGGTTCCCCACACCGAGCCCGGCCCGACCCCGATGCGTTCACCCGCGGCCAGTCCTGCCACGAGGCGCGTCCCGACTACACCCAGAGCAGCGAGCCCGGACCCGATCAGGACTCCCGCCGACACGGGCGGGGAGATCGACGCCAACGCGGAGGCGACGGCGATCAGGACGGCGACGGCCATCGCCGCGGCCCCGATCGAGGTCGCGAGATCGGATTCGACCACGGTCGGCACGAGGATGACGGGATCCGAGGACACGAGGGCGGGCGCGAACAGTGCTCCGACCAGCACCACGGCCGCTGCCACCGTCACCGCGGACAAGAGGAAGCCGACTCGCGCTCCGGTCGCGCGTCCCACCTGTTCGGAACTGCGCGCATCGCCGTAGCCGTCGAGGAGGGAGCAACGGTGGACCGCCACCATCCCGAGAAGGCCGGCGAGCACGATCAGGATGTGACCGGCCACGAGGGTGTAGGCGCCGGTGCCCGCGGTGAGTTCCGCCGCCGTCTGCGGACGGAACAGCTCCAGTCGGTTGGCATCGATTGCGTCCGTCCACAGCTGAACGTCCAGGATGGCAGCGCCGATCGAGACCGCACCCGCGCCCGCGAGGAGGCCGCCGGCGAATGCCGTCCTGCGCGCGACGAGGGTGGCGATCGCCACGATCGGCGCTGCAAGGGCGAATACTGCCGCCCACACGGCCGCGGCGCCGACTCCCGGCAACTCCGTGGCGCCTACCGCCGGCCGTGCCGCTTGCAGGACGGGTGCGGCAGCGACACCCAGTCCTCCGGCGAAAGCCAGGAGGGCAGCGGTCGTGCACCCTCGACGCGCCCTGTCGGGATCCGGCTCCTCGACCGCGGCGGATCGAGCGCCGCCTCCCGGGGAAGGAATACGTTCGGGCTCGGCTCTGGGAATACGTTCGGGCTGCGCCCGGGGGCCTTCTCCGGAACGAGTTGATGACGCCACGGACCGACGCTAACGCCTCGCACCCGGCCCGCGGCCGGTGTGACACGCGCTTCTCCGCTGGAGATCGAATCGAGACCGATTACCCGCACCCACATTCCCCCAGCTCACGTTGTGATGCCCGTCACAAGTAGCTGTTCATTCGCGTTACAGGTTGCGCGCATCGCAACCGTTTCGTTACCGTCGCCAAGGTCTAAGTCACAGGCAGGTCACGAGCAGGAGGTTGGACGGGCGTATGCACCACCGCAGCCAGTTCACGGCCAGCCGTTTTGTGAATCACCACGCTGACGAGGAACGTGAGCCTTCGTTCTCGGTTGGTCACAACGACGAGGTCACGCCCACGTATCCCCCACGATCGGTCGAGCGTTACACCGAGACCGATAGTTCTGAGATTTCCACAATGTTCTCCCGTGATTCGCATTCGCCCCGCTCCAGCAGGCACAACGCTCCGCGTTCCGGCCAACACGACGCTCCGCGTTCGGGCCATCACCGCGTCGAGGCTGTGAGCAGTTACGACTCCGAGTTCGACATCCCCGGCTTCATTCCCCGCAGCGGTATCGAGTCCCCCGAGGGCACGCCCTCCCACTCCCGCCGCGGAGCGCACCGACTTCCCACTCCCCCCTCGGCCCTCAAGGGCCGCGCAGCCGTTCTCGCAGTCGCAGCGGGCGCCGTCGTCGCAGCAGGTCAGGCCGCCGTCAGCGGCTCTTCGTCCAACTCCACCGATCACTCCGAGGTCGCCCTCGCCAGTGACGAGTCGAGCGTCATCGGCACCACCGCCGAGCCGCAGGCGGCCCAGTTCTCCACTGTCGCCGACACCGTCGCATCCGAGTCGAACGCCCCTCAGGTCCTGAACGTCGCAAATCCCACCGACCTGTCCCAGTTCAGCAACCTCCTCGCCAAGGGACAGCGCTTCAGCGAAGAGCGCGCCGCCCGCGAGGCTGCGGCCCGTCGGCCTTTGTTCGTTCTCCCCACGATCGGCACCTTCACCTCGAACTTCGGATCGCGCTGGGGCACGCTCCACGCGGGCGTCGACATCGCGGCCCCCATCGGCACCCCCATCGTGGCCGTGGCAGACGGCGAGGTCATCGACTCCGGGCCGGCTTCCGGGTTCGGCATGTGGGTCCGCCTGAAGCACGCCGATGGCACCGTCACCGTCTACGGGCACATCAACACCTCGAACGTCACCGTGGGCCAGAAGGTTATGGCGGGAGACCAGATCGCCACCGTCGGCAACCGCGGATTCTCCACCGGCCCGCACCTGCACTTCGAGGTTCACCTCGGCGGCGAGAACAAGGTCGATCCCCTGCCGTGGCTGGCCTCGCGCGGCATCAGCCTCGGCCCCGAGATGGACTGAGCGAAAAACACTCCGGAACGCAACCACAGACGACTGCGGCGCATGCACAGTGCATGCGCCGCAGTTGTCTGTGTCCAGCCCTACAGCTTGGTCATGGGGACTCCACCGATCAGCATGAGCCGGACCTTGCCGGCGCTTCCGAAGTCGATCGTGACGGTGGCAGTCGGTCCGGCACCCTTGGTCTCCAGCACCGTGCCGAGACCGTATTTGTCGTGGGTGACACGGTCGCCGACGGCGAGGACCAGGTTGTTGTTGCGTGAGCGGGCCGCACCGAAACTCGGCGTACCGGACGCACTGCCGCCGTAACTGTGGCCACCGTAACCCTGGCCGCCATAGCCGGAGCTTCGGGCGCGGCCGCCACCGATCGCGCCGCCGGAACCGATGCCGGTTCCCGGGTCCTCACGACGCCAATGCACCAGATCGGTCGGGATCTCCTGCAGGAACCGTGACTCCGGATTCTGGATGGGTTGTCCCCACGCCGACCGGATGACTGCGCGGGTGAGATACAGCCGCTTCCGGGCACGGGTGATGCCGACGTAGGCCAGCCTGCGTTCCTCCGACAGTTCGGTGGGGTCGCCGAGCGCCCGCATGTGCGGGAACTGACCGTCTTCCCATCCGGTGACGAACACGATGGGAAATTCGAGCCCCTTCGCCGTGTGCAGAGTCATCATGGTGACGACGCCCTCGTCGGAGTCGGGCAGCTGGTCCGAATCGGCCACCAGCGACACTCGCTCGAGGAAGGCGGCCAGGGAGCCGGGGTCGGGTTCACCGTCACGCGCGTCGACGTCACCGTCCTCGGGGCTGTCGATCAGCCCGGCAGCATTGCGGGCGTCGGAGCTGAACTCCCTTGCAACACTCACCAATTCGTTGAGGTTGTCGAGCCGGGCACCGTCCTGTGGGTCGCTGCTGGCGGCAAGCTCGGCGCGATACCCCGTCCGCTCGAGCACCGCCTCGACGACGTCGCCGATGTCGCCCAGCTGATCGGGGACCACTTCGTCCGAGCTGAACTCGGGCGGCAGCATCATCCGCAACCCGTCCATCAACTCGAGGAAGGACGCGATGGCCTTCTGTGAGCGGGTGTTCAGCAACGGCACCCGGCCCTCGCCGCCATCGCGCAGCGCCTCCGCGAAACTGATTCCCCGTTGCTCGGAATGCACCGCCACGCACGCCTCGGCCCGGTCCCCGATGCCACGGCGCGGGGTATTGAGGATGCGACGCAGACTGACAGTGTCGTCCTCGTTGGCGAGCACCCGCAGATACGCGACGATGTCGCGAACCTCCTTGCGCTCGTAGAACCGCACGCCGCCGACCACCTTGTACGGAACACCGAGGCGGATGAAAATCTCCTCGAGCGCACGCGAGGAGTTGTTGGTGCGGTAGAACACCGCGACATCAGCGAACTTGGCTTCTCCGGAATCGACCAGCTTGTCGATTTCCGAGGCGACGAAGGACGCCTCGTCGTGCTCGTTGTCGGCGACATAGCCGGTGATGAGCTCGCCCTCGCCCGAGTCGGTCCACAGCCGCTTCTCACGACGGCCCGTGTTCTTGGAGATCACGGAGTTCGCCGCGGAGAGAATGTTCTGCGTGGACCGGTAGTTCTGCTCGAGCAGGATGGTGCGGGCGTCGGGATAGTCGCGCTCGAACTCTTCGATATTGCGGATGGTGGCCCCACGGAACGCGTAGATCGACTGATCCGCATCGCCCACCACACACAGTTCGGCAGGAGCGATGCTGTGCTCGGCATTCGGGTCCGCCGTTGTGCTGCCCACCAGTTCGCGGACCAGCATGTACTGCGCGTGGTTGGTGTCCTGGTACTCGTCGACCAGCACATGCCGGAACCGGCGCCGATAGTACTCAGCGACCTGCGGGAACGCCTGGAGCATCGCGACGGTCTCGCCGATCAGGTCGTCGAAGTCGAGGGCGTTGGCCGAGCGCAGCCGCTGCTGGTAATGGCCGTACACCTTCGCGACGAGACGCGGCAGCTCCGCCGGATCCTTGTCGGCGTCGGCAGCGGCCTGCTCCGGGTCGACCAGCTCGTTCTTCAGATTCGAGATGTGGGTGGCGAGAAGCCGCGCGGTGTATCGCTTGGTGTCGAGGTTCAGATCTTTGGAGATCATCGTCAACAAGCGCCGCGAGTCGTCCGCGTCGTAGATGGAGAAGTTGGAGTTCAGTCCCGGGAGCAGCGCGGCCTGGGCGCGCAGGATGCGAACGCAACTCGAATGGAACGTGGACACCCACATGTTGTTGGCACGCGGACCGACCAGGTGCGCGACCCGCTCGCGCATCTCCGCCGCCGCCTTGTTGGTGAAGGTGATGGCCAGAACCTGGCCCGGCATCACACCACGTTCCGCGAGCAGGTACGCGATACGGCGGGTGAGCACTGCCGTCTTCCCTGACCCGGCGCCCGCGACGATGAGAAGCGGAGAACCGGCGTGCACGACAGCCTCGCGTTGCTGCGGATTGAGGCCCTCGAGAAGGGTGTCCGAGCCGGCGCGCGCGGGCGTGGATGCGCGCGGCGTGGCCACGGCACCGGTGTGCGAAGCAGTACGCGAAATAGTGTTCATCGTCCACTAAACCTACCGGCGTCTACCGACAGCGTCACAGCCGCTTGGCCTGCGTGGTACCCCCGTGGCAAACTGGTACACGTGTTCAGTCAGCCATCGCGCCCCCTGTGGCGATTTTTTTATGGGTACCGGCCTCCGGTGCCCGTGAACTGAACAGCTCACGAGCCCCGAGGTCCGCACCGGATCCGGGGCTTTTTTCGTCAAACGAGCCTGGATCGGTAACGACTCGAGCCGAAACAACGATCCACGTTCTGACAAGAGGGAGACGAACCAATGAGCACTCAGACCGTCGCATCAGCCGCCAAGGACACCGCTGTTCCCACCAGCGAGGCCGAGATCGAGGTTCTCCGTCAGGAGATCGACAAGCTCGACGCCGAGATTCTCGCCGCGATCAAGCGCAGGTCCGAGGTCTCGCAGATCATCGGTGCCACCCGCATGGCATCCGGCGGCCCGCGCCTGGTCCACAGCCGCGAGATGAAGGTGCTCGAGCGGTTCAACGAACTCGGCCAGGAAGGCCACACTCTCGCCATGCTCCTGCTGCGCCTCGGGCGCGGCCGCCTCGGTCACTGAGCCCCTTCGGTCACCGAGTCGCCCCGACCGAGTCGCTGGGCGCGGCCGCGGTCGGTTCACGACAGTGGCCGCCTCACCCGGTGCCCCTCGGTCTCTACGATTCGAGTGCCACGTACTTGGTCTCCAGGTACTCCTCGATACCTTCACTGCCCCCTTCGCGCCCGAAGCCTGATGCTTTGACGCCGCCGAAGGGGGCAGCGGTGTCCGATATGACGCCCCGGTTGACGCCCACCATGCCCGTTTCGAGGAGATCGGCGACGCGAAGCGCACGGTCGAGGTCCCTGGTGAAGATGTAGGCAGCGAGTCCGTATTCAGTATCGTTCGCCGCGGCGATGCCCTCGTCTTCGGTGTCGAAACCGCTGATCGCGGCAACAGGGCCGAACACTTCCTCTTTCAGAATTCGGGCCTGTGGTGGGACGTCGTCGAGGACGGTGGCCGGATAGAAGTAGCCCGACCCTTCCGGCGCCGCACCGCCCAGCCGGACGCGGGCTCCCGCACCGACGGCGTCCTGCACGAGTTCGCTGACGGTCTCGAGCTGATCCGCGTTGATCAGCGGGCCGAGTGTGGTGTCGGGGTCCTGCCCCGGTCCGAGTGTGTACGACGACATCTTGTCGACGAGCTTGGCGGTGAATTCCTCGCGGACACTGTTCGCGACGTGGAAACGGTTGGCGGCCGTGCACGCTTCGCCCCCGTTTCGCATCTTCGCGAGAACGGCGCCCTCTACCGCTGCGTCGACGTCGGCGTCGTCGAAGACCACGAAGGGCGCGTTGCCACCCAGTTCCATCGACGTGCGCAGCAGACCCTTGGCCGACTTCTCGATCAGCATGCGCCCGACCCCGGTGGAACCGGTGAACGTGAGCTTGCGCAGGCGCCGATCGTCCAGCAACGGTCCTGTCACTTCCCCGGACTTCGACGTCGGCAGTACGGACAGGACACCCTTCGGCAGTCC
This sequence comes from Rhodococcus sp. MSC1_016, assembly GCF_023667485.2. Lineage (NCBI taxonomy): Bacteria > Bacillati > Actinomycetota > Actinomycetes > Mycobacteriales > Nocardiaceae > Rhodococcus > Rhodococcus sp. MSC1_016. Next base: position 465,400 of record NZ_JAMOZI020000001.1, on the reverse strand, counting down.
CGCGTCGGCCATGACCTCGGCCAGCAACAGCATGGTCAGCGGCGTCTCGGAGGCAGGCTTGACGATCATGGTGCAGCCCGCGGCCAGCGCAGGACCGATCTTTCGAGTGCCCATCGCGAGAGGGAAGTTCCACGGGGTGATCGCGAGACACGGACCGACCGGCTGCTTGGTGACGAGCACCCGTCCGTTGCCGGCGGGCGCGGGTGTGTAGCGGCCGGAGATCCGCACCGCCTCTTCACTGAACCAGCGAAAGAACTCGGCGCCGTACTTCACCTCCGCCTTGCTCTCCGGTAGGGCCTTGCCCATTTCCAGGGTCATCAACAGGGCGAAGTCGTCGGCACGCTCGATGATCCTGTCGAACACGGCTCGCAGCAGTTCACCGCGGGCGCGGGCCGGCGTGGCCGCCCACTCGCTCTGAACCGCCACTGCGGCGTCCAGAGCTTTCATCGCGTCGGCCGGACTGGCGTCCGCCACCTCGGTGAGGGCCTCACCTGTGGATGGGTCGAAGACGGTGAAGGTGGCACCGTTTTCGGCGTCGCGCTGCTCACCACCGAGGAAGAGGGTCGTCGGAACTTGTCGAATGAGTTCGCGGGAATCCATGGGGTCCATCATGCGCCGCACCAGACTTCACACGGAAGTTTCGACGCGCGGGCACTAAGCTCGAACCTCGTGAGCTCAGACATCACTGGAACCGCTGCCTGGCAGAAATTGCGCGATCATCACGCCCGAATCCAGTCCGTTCATCTGCGGGAGCTCTTCGACCAGGATCCGGCTCGGGGCCACGAACTCACCGTGTCTGCGGGCGATCTGTATATCGACTACAGCAAGCACCGCGTCGATCGCGCGACCCTCGAGTCGCTGCTCAATCTGGCGCGCAGTGCAGACCTGGAAGCGCGCCGGGACGCGATGTTCGCGGGCGAGCACATCAACACGTCGGAGGATCGCGCCGTCCTCCACACCGCTCTCAGGTTGCCTGCCGGCGCGTCGCTCACCGTTGACGGCCAGGACGTAGTGGCGGACGTGCACGAGGTTCTCGATCGTATGGGCGATTTCACCGATCGGTTGCGGTCCGGGGAATGGCGAGGCGCCACGGGCGAGCGGATTACGACCGTCGTCAACATCGGCATCGGCGGGTCCGATCTCGGGCCGGTGATGGTGTACCGGGCTCTGCGGCACTATGCCGATGCCGGGATCAGCGTGCGGTTCATCTCCAACATCGACCCGTCGGATCTGGTGCGCACGTTGCACGGTCTCGATCCGGCCACGACGCTCTTCATCGTGGCGTCCAAGACATTCTCCACACTCGAAACCCTCACCAACGCCACTGCCGCCAGGCGGTGGCTTCTCGACGGACTGGGTCTCGGGACCGATGCTGTGGCAAAGCATTTCGTTGCGGTCTCGACCAATGCCGACCGCGTGGCCGACTTCGGTATCGACACTGCCAACATGTTCGGATTCTGGGACTGGGTCGGGGGACGGTACTCGGTCGATTCGGCGATCGGTCTGTCGGTGATGGCCGCGATCGGCAGGGAGCGTTTCGCGGAGTTCCTCGCCGGGTTCCACGCGGTGGACGAGCATTTCCGGACGGCTCCATTGGAGGAGAACGCGCCGGTTCTGCTGGGGCTCCTCGGGCTCTGGTACTCCAACTTCTTCGGCGCCGAGTCCCGTGCGGTGCTGCCGTATTCCAACGATCTCGTGCGCTTTGCGGCTTACCTGCAGCAGCTGACGATGGAATCGAACGGCAAGTCGGTGCGGGCCGACGGGTCCCCCGTTCCCGCCTCCACCGGGGAGATCTTCTGGGGTGAGCCGGGCACCAACGGCCAGCACGCCTTCTACCAGCTTCTGCACCAGGGGACGCGGCTCGTTCCCGCCGACTTCATCGGCTTCGGCGAGCCCACCGACGACCTGCCCACCGCGGACGGCACGGGCAGCATGCACGACCTGCTGATGAGCAACTTCTTCGCCCAGACCAAGGTCCTGGCGTTCGGCAAGACCGCGGAGGAGATCGCGGCGGAGGGAACCCCGGAGCACCTGGTGCCGCACAAGGTGATGCCCGGAAACCGGCCGTCCACCACCATCCTCGCGCCGAAGCTCACCCCGTCCGTCATCGGGCAGCTCATCGCGCTGTACGAGCACCAGGTGTTCGTCGAGGGCGTCATCTGGGGCATCGACTCGTTCGATCAGTGGGGTGTCGAACTCGGGAAGACGCAGGCGGTCGAATTGCAGCCGGTGCTCACCGCCGCGGAGTCACCTGCCGCGCAGAGTGATACGTCGACGGACAGCCTGGTGCGCTGGTACCGCCGTCAGCGCGGTCGGGCCTGACTGACCAGTTCTCGCCTGACCTACCAGTTCTCGGTGGTGTAGACGCGGCCCGAGCGATCCGCCAGCCGGGCGCGCAGCTCCTGCTGTTCGATCCAGCGGATGGCGCCGATGCCCCGTGCGAGAGCGGCGACACTGGCGGCGTAGGCCCACAGCGCGTCGTCGGCGATCACCGTCACCGATTCCCATTCGGTTTTCGACGGCGGTTCGCTGACGGGCGGCGCGAATGCTGTCGCCATCGCCGTTCCGTTCACCAGTTCGACATCTCCGTTGCCGGGCACCGAAATCTGCCAACCGCCGGCCGGGCAGTGACCCGCCGTAGCGATCACGTCGCCGATACGCACCGCTGCACCGCACTCGAGTTCGCGCGCGACGAGCGCCGCCGCACGATCGACCGTATCGGCCTTCGCGGTGTCGGTGATGTCCAAGGATGCGCCCCACGGCGCGAACACCACGTCGTCGTCGATCTGGATGTCACGGAAACTCGGTGCCGGATGCACGGTCGGAATGAGGGTGTCGTCCGCCATCTCGGAGGCGAGCGGGTCGACCACACCATCGGTCATCCGCGCCGCCCACAACGCGGAACGAAGCAGCGCCGACATCCGCCGGCTCACCTTCACCGGTGCGCCTTGCGACAGGTTCACGGCGTGAATCTCGGCATCCCCGCGCTGAAGGTCGCACACCGCCTCGGTTTCCTCGATCACACCTGCGATCAGCGCGGTCGCCTCGGGCAGTGCAGCACCCTCGGTGACGTCGACTTCCACGACGGAACCCCAGACCTTCCACTTCTCGACACTGACCATGGTGTGCTCCGTGTGCAGTTCCTTCACTGTGCTGCAAATCCAGTATGCGCCGGTTGTCCAGGAGATCGTGCGCCTGTGTTGCCACCGGTCGTAGACTCCGGCAGGTGAGCGCCCGGTTAAGCGTTGTCGACGAGATGTTTCTCCGCACCCATCGGGGGTGGGGAACGCCGATCGTGATGCAGGGTCTGTGGCGCACCGACGGCCGGATCGACGAGGAAATCCTGGAGTCTCTCCGCGTCCTGCTGTCACGCGGTCCGCTGGGTAGGCGGGTGATCCGCTCGCGGGTCCCTGGTGCCCGGCCACGGTTCGCGCCCAGCTCGGAAACATTCCACGTCGAGTACGCCACCGTCCCTGCCGCGGCGTTGCTCGAATGGGCCGACGAGCAGGCCGCCTTGCCGGTCGACCCCGAACGGGGCCCCGGGTGGCGGCTGGCCTGCGGACGACTCGACGGCGGCGGCACAGTGCTGTCGCTGGTGTGTTCACACGTGCTCGCGGATGCGAGGGGCCTGACCGCCGCCATCGCGGACGCGTTGCAGGGCACGCCACCCTCCGCTGCGCCGCGTCACCGTGGACCGATCGATGACGTCTGGGACGCGGCCCTTCTGACCCGACGGGTCACCGAAGGAACGGTGCGCGCAGTTGCCGGCCTTCTGATCGATTCCGACCGCCGCACCGACCTGCGCGACTTCGTACGCGCCGACAGCACGGCGCCCCCCGAGGTGTTCCACCGTAGGGCCGCCTCCGCGGTGGTAGACGTGGACGCAGGCGCCTGGGATGTCGCCGCCGAGGAGTCCGGCGGGACGGCGAACAGCCTGTTCCTGTCGGTGGTCGCCGAGATCGCCCGCCGCGACGACGAGTCGGCGCCTCTGACGATCAGCGTGCCGATGGATCTGCGCGGCCGCGGCGACTCCACCGAGGCCGCGAACTCGGTCGCAATGGTCGAGGTGGCGGTGGCACCGGGCGACACCGTCGCCGATGTCCGTGCGTCGAGTCGTGCGGCGTTCACCTCGACACCGATGACGAGCCCGGCAGGCTTCCCGGAAGAAATGCTGCAACTGATCCCCGACCGGCTCGCCCACGCGCTGACGGGCAACCCCGGTGAGCGGGACGTTCTGTGCTCGAACATCGGGCCGCTTCCCGACGCACTCGGTGTCCTGGGTGGACATCACACAACAGGTATCGCCACGCGGGCCGTGCACCCCGGCATCGTCTCCAGCCGCACGAGGATGTCGGCCTACCTCAGCAGGTTCGACGGGCGCTACACCCTCGCCCTGGAATCACTCGATGTCCGAAGCCACACCGCTCTCCGTGAACGTGCCGAGAACGTGCTGAGCCGGCACGAACTCCGGGCCAACGGCTGGTGACGTCCCGCAAAGTCGACGGTCAGGCGTCGTAGGGCTGACGCGCCGACTGCGGATCGCCGTAGGTGATGGCTCGCTCCCGCCGCGCGCCCGACGCAAGCGTGGCCGCCCAATTCAGCAACGTGCCGAACCTGTTGCGGTAGCCCGCGAGGAAGGCGATATGGATGACTCCCCACGACACCCACCCGACAGCACCGGACATCTGGATAGGCCCCGCCTGAACGAGCGCGTGCCTGCGGGCGATGTACGCCGCGCTGCCGAGATCGCGGTATTTGAACGGTTTACGGTCGGGTTCTCCACGCTCGACGGTGCGGGCAATGCACCCGGCGGCGTGCCTGCCACCCTGCATCGCCACCTCGGCCACACCGGGAAGTTCTTTCAGCGCCATCATGTCGCCGACCACCCAGACGTTGGGGTGACCCGGCACGCTGAGGTCGGGATTCACCTCGATGCGACCACCCGCGGCCTGCTTCACGCCGAGCGCCTGTGCGAGTACGGAGGCGAACGGGACCGCCTCGACGCCGGCCGTCCACAGGATGGTCCGCGCGTCGAACCGGTTCTTGGTCTTCGCCCCGTCCTTGGACGTCGTCTCGACGCTCGTCGCCGACACATCCGTCACATGCACGCCCAGATGTGTTTCGACACCGATCTTGTCGAGTGTGGCCTGCGCTGCCGCCGACAGCTTGCGGTTGAACGACGGCAACACCCGGTCGCCGCCGTGCAGGAGCAGTACCCGCGCCTCACCGGGATCGATGGACTGGAATTCGTGAGCGAGGGCCCGCAGTGCGAGTTCCCTGATCTGCCCGGCCAGTTCGACCCCGGTGGGCCCACCGCCGGCGACGGCGAAGGTCAGCCACGGCTTCCGCTCTTCGGGGGTGGGAAGCGACTCGGCCATTTCGAAGGCCGAGATGAGCTTTCGCCGGATCGCGAGGGCGTCGTCGAGAGTCTTCATGCCGGGCGCCCACTGGATGTACTCGTCGTGACCGTGATACGCCTGGCGCATCCCGGCAGCGACGATCAAGTAGTCATAGGGAACATCGAAGGTGGAGCCGTCGAATCTGCTTGCCGTCAAGACCTTTTCGTCGGTGTCGATCGACTGCGCTTCCCCGAGGGCGACGTGAATGTTGCTGTAGCCGCGGAGCAGGTGCCGCAACGGAGTGGTGATTTCCCCTTCGGACAGGAGCCCCGTGGCGCACTGATACAGCAGCGGCTGGAAGACGTGGCTGGTTCCCCGATCGAGCAGAGTGACGTCGACGTCCACACCCCGGAACCGCTTGGCGGCATACACGCCACCGAATCCGCCGCCGACGATCACCACCCGCGGCCGCGAGCGCTGCAAGCCGAGAGACGAAGATTCCTGGGTTGTCGTCACTGTGGACACCTCACGCTCGTCGTCACTGGCCGGCACAGCTCAGTCCTACACGAACCGTGATGTCCATGCATGCGGAAGGAACCTCAGCGCCACGTCGATTGCTTTCCACTTGGTGCCGGGCAACGCCACCCGGCGGGATTCCTTGTCGATCGCGTCGACCATCGCGGTGACGCCCTCGTCCAGGCTTGCGGTCATCGAGTCGCTGTCACCGGCCTTGCCCGACATCTCGGTAGCGATGTATCCGGGCAACAGTGTGGTCACCGCGATCGGACTCTTCACCAGTTCCGCCGTCAACGCCTCCCCGAGCGCGGAGACGCCGGCCTTGCTGGCCGAATAGGCCGCCTTCGGACCGGGCAGACCCCGATCGGCACTGATCGACGACACGAGCACGAGATGACCGAAATTCTGTTTCCGAAATATCTGGAGGGCGGCCTCGCACTGCGACAGCGCGCCGACGAAGTTGGTGCGGGCGGTGGCGAGATTGGCGTCGGCACGGCCCGTCCCGATCCTGGACCCCTTACCGAGTCCGGCGTTGACGATCACCCGGTCGAGACCGCCCAGCTCGTCGCGTAACTCCCCGAAGACGCGTACCACCGCTTCGTGATCGGTGACGTCGAGTTCGCGGATCGCAACGGTGACTCGGGGATGCGCTGACCTCAGTTCGTCGCGTAAGGCTTCGAGGCGGGCACCGCGCCGCGCGCAGAGCGCGAGGTCTCGCCCCTGGGCGGCGAATCGGCGGGCCATTTCCTCGCCCAGGCCCGAGCTGGCTCCGGTGATCAAGATCTTGTTGCGCATCATCCGGTCACGATACTTGCGGGCACACTCACCGCAGGCGTGCTCGAAGTTCTGACAGCCGACCCTCGACCGGCCTACCGTGACAGGCATGACTGACTCGGTGGACGACGCGGAAGAGTACGACGTCATCGTGATCGGAGGCGGCCCCGCGGGTGAGAACGCGGCGAGCTATGCCATCGCGGGCAGCGAGCGCACCGCCGCACTGATCGAGCACGAACTCGTCGGCGGCGAGTGTTCGTACTGGGCCTGTATGCCGAGCAAGGCGTTGCTGCGTCCCGGGGAGGTCCTGGGGGCCGCACGCAACATGGCCGGTGTATCCGCCGGAGCCCTCGATCCGCAGGCCGTACTCGCCCGGCGGGACTCGTTCACCAACAACCACGACGACTCGTCGCAGGTGATGTGGGCCGATGCGCAGGGAATCGAGGTGATCCGCGGCTCGGCGTGCCTGGCCGGCGAGCGGACGGTGACGGTGGGCGGCTCCCGCCGTATCCGCGCCCGGCACGCCGTCGTCGTGGCGACGGGAACCACGGCAACAATTCCGGACACACCCGGGCTCCGCGCAGCCTTGCCGTGGGCCTCGCGGGATGCCACCAATCTGCGGGAGGTTCCGCGCCGGGTCGCGGTGATCGGCGGCGGCGTCGTAGCCTGCGAGAGCGCGTCGTGGCTGCTCGACCTCGGTGTCGAGGAACTCACCATGGTGGTGCGAGGCCGAGGGCTACTCGCGAAGAACGAGCCGTTCGCCGGGAAGCTGGTGGCCGAGGGACTCGAAAAGAAGGGCGCCCGACTCCTCTTCGGCGCCGACCTCCGCGGTGTGGAGCGGCGCGATGCGCAGGACACCGGTGTCGGCCGGATCCACGGCGGCCCCGCCACGCTCGACGTGGCCGGGCAGGACCCGTTCGAGGTCGACGAAATCGTGGTCGCGACCGGCCGCACCCCTGCGACTTCGGGGTTGGGGGTCGACCCGCGACTGCTCGACGCGCGCGGTTACCTTCCCACCGACGACCACATGACGACACCGGACGGATGGTTGTACGCCGTCGGCGACGTCAACGGGCGGGCATTGCTCACTCACATGGGCAAATATCAGGCGCGGGTCTGTGGTGACGTGATCGCGGCGCGTGCGGAGGGAAGACCGCTCGACGGTTCCCGCTACATTGCGTCCGCCGATCACGGTCAGGTTCCCCAGGTGGTGTTCTCGGACCCCGAGGTCGCTGCTGTGGGGATCACCGAGAAGGAGGCCCGCGACGCAGGCGTGGACGTCGAGACGGTGGAAGTCGACATCGCCGTCGCGGGCTCGTCCCTCTCTCGCGACGATTTCGGCGGCCACGCGAAACTTGTCGTCGACAGAGATACCGACACCCTGTTAGGTGCGACGTTCGCCGGCACGGACGTCGCCGAACTGGTGCATGCCGCGACGGTAGCCGTCGTGGGAAGGGTGCCGCTGGACGCCCTGTGGCATGCGGTGCCGTCCTACCCGACGGTGAGCGAGGTGTGGCTGCGGCTGCTCGAGGCACGGCGCTGAGCGGTCCCTGCTGCGAGAACGCCGTTCAAATCGGTTTCTCAGGAGGTCTACGTATAGTCGCCGACATGGCGTCCGACATTCGCACGACAGGCACAGTCGCGACCGACAGGGCAGCGACGACCGACAGGGCAGCGACCGACACAGTGGTGAAGACGACCGACGGGAGGGTGCGCGGCCGACGGCTCGACGACCTCGTGGCCTGGCGCGGGATTCCCTATGCTGCCCCGCCGGTAGGTCCGCTGCGACTGCGGGCGCCCCAGCCGGTCACCCCGTGGAGCGGGGAACTCGACGCCACCGAGTTCGGGGACGCGGCAGTGCAGCACAAGAAGTTCACGGTGCTGCGGCCGGGCAAGTACCAGCCGAGCAGTGAGAACTGTCTGACCCTCAACGTTCTGGCCAGGCCCGGCACCACCGGCAAGCCCCGCCCGGTGATGGTGTTCGTCCACGGCGGCGCATACACACTGGGCATGTCTGCGACCGCACTGTACGGCGGTCAGTCACTGGTACGCCGGGGCGATATCGTCTACGTGTCGATCAACTACCGGCTCGGTTCGCTCGGCTACCTCGATTTCACCCAGTTCTCCACCCCCGAGCGGCCATTCGATTCCAACCTCGGGCTCCGCGACCAGGTGGCGGCACTCGAGTGGGTGCAACGCAACATCGCCGGATTCGGTGGCGACCCCGACAATGTCACCCTGTTCGGTGAGTCCGCAGGCGGAAACGCCGTCACCACGTTGATGACCACACCTTCCGCTCGCGGCCTGTTCGCTCGTGCGATCGCCGAGAGCTCGGCGCCCGGTCTCGTCACGACGGCCGAGCGGGCCGCCGGGTGGGCCGCCGACTATGTGAAACTCCTGGGCGCCGAACCGGAGAACGCGGCCGAGGCCTTGAGTACCTCACCCGTCGGAGCGCTCGGTCGAGCGGGAAACCGGTTGGGTGCCAAGGTTCTGGTGGAGACTCCCGGGCTTCACCCGTTCGGTCCCGTGATCGACGGGGACTTTCTTCCGAAGCCACCGCTCGACGCGTTCTCCGACGGCTCCGCGCACCGTGTCCCGCTGATCATCGGCACCAACAGCCGTGAGGGCACACTGTTCCCGAAGGTCTTGGACGCCCTGCCCACCGATCCTGCGCGGATCGGCCGGATGTTCGAGCTCACCGACCCGGCGGCACAAGCCCGCGTCACCGCAGCGTATCCGGGCTATCCAGCCCCCGACGCCGCGGTGGACCTCGGTGGTGACCTGACGTTCTGGAAGCCGTCGGTGGAACTGGCCCAGGCGCATTGCGCCTACGCACCGACGTACAGTTATCGGTTCGACTTCGCTCCGCGAATCATGACATGGCTCGGACTCGACGCCACCCACGGATTCGAATTACTCGCCGTCTTCGGGGTCGCCGACACTCGTTTCGGTCGCGCGCTCACGTTGGCGGGGGGTCGACGCGGACTGAAAGACGTGACCGATACGGTGCAGAGGAACTGGTTGCAGTTCGCCACGCACGGAACACCTTCGGCTGCGTGGCCGAGATACGACACCGATCGGAGGGCAACGCTCGTGTTCGACACCGTCACCACAGTCCAGGACGATCCGCGCAGGGAACGTCGACTGGCGTGGGAAGGGTACGAGGGCTACTACGGGCAGGGCCTGTGAGTCCACTCGAAGTCCACACCGAGAGCGGCGCCGTCGGAGGGCGTCGACTCGACGACCTGATCACCTGGCGCGGAATCCCGTACGCGGCTCCCCCGGTGGGCCCGTTACGGTTACGTGCCCCGCAACCGGCCCAGCCGTGGTCGGATGTCCGACGAGCCTTCCACTATGGGGCAAGCGCGCCCCAAGGTAGCGGGCCGTGCGACGAAGACTGCCTGACTCTCAACGTGGTGGCTCCCGCGGAGCCGTCCGCGACGCCGCGCCCGGTGATGGTGTTCATCCACGGAGGCGCGTATTCGGGGGGAAGCTCTTCGTCCTCGCTGTACGGTGGCCACTCGCTGGTACGGCGCGGCGACATCGTCTATGTGTCCATCAACTACCGGCTCGGCGCCCTGGGATACGTCGATTTCAGCCAATTCTCCACGCCGGAGCGGCCTTTCGACTCGAATCTCGGCCTCCGCGATCAAATGGCTGCGCTCGAGTGGGTGCAACGCAACATCACCGAGTTCGGTGGCGACCCCGACAATGTCACGATCTTCGGTGAGTCGGCCGGCGCCAACGCCGTCACTACCCTGATGGGAACACCCGCCGCGAAAGGACTGTTCAGCAAGGCCATCGCACAGAGTCCGCCGGCGGCGTCGGCATACCATCCCGAGCGGGCGGCACGGTGGGCACGCGAATTCGTCGAGATCGCGGGAGTGCCCCTTTCCGAGGCCGCGACCTGGCTGCAGACCGCGACGGCCTCCGACTTCGTCGAAGTGGGAACCACTTTGGCGGATCGGGGCGCCGACGAGGAGCCCGGAACACGAGTGTTCGCACCGGTAGTAGACGGCTTCCTGCTTCCCGCTCACCCGCTCGATACCTTCGCCTCCGGTTCCGGTCACCCGGTTCCCTTGATCATCGGCACCAACCAGTACGAGGGCCGGGTGTTCCCGCGGTTCCTCGATATTCTGCCCACCGACGCCACCCGCATCGAAAAAATGTTCTCGCATGTGGACGAGTCCGTGAAAAAGCGGGCGATCTCCGCGTACCCCGGCTATCCCGGTCGGCGTGCTGCCGCGGACCTCGGCGGTGACGTCACGTTCTGGGAACCATCCCTACTCTGCGCAGAGGGTCATGCCGCCGTAGCCCCCACCTACAGTTACCGATACGACTTCGCTCCCCGCCTCCTCCGCCTCGCCGGGCTCGGTGCCACGCACGCCACGGAGATGTACGCGGTGTTCGGGCTGACCGGACCCTGGGCGCGGGCACTCACCGCACTCGGTGGGTGGAAAGCGCTACGCACCGTCACCGACACGGTGCAGTCGCACTGGCTCCATTTCGCACGGCACGGCACGCCGGCGCCCGGCTGGCCCACCTACTCGCGGGAGAACAGGGAAACCCTCATCATCGACGAGAGAAGTCGGGTCGAGAACGATCCGCTCGGCGAGCGTCGTCGCGCCTGGCTCGGCTACGAACACCGGCGCTAGTCCACTTCCGGAACGTCGTCGCGAGTCGCGCAGGGCCTGCGGTTTCAACCCCGCAGGCCCTGCGGTTTCACCCCCGCAGGCCCTGCGGTTTCACCCTCGCAGGCCCTGCGGTGTGCCCTACTCTGAAACACCCGCACACTCGCACGCCTGTTCTCCGCGGTACCGGAGGTGAACATGATCGAACACGACGATCTCGCAGGACTCACCACGGTGGTCACCGGCGCCACGTCCGGACTGGGCGCGGAGACGTGCCGTCAGTTGGCGGCCCGCGGTGCGACGGTCGTGCTGGTCGGCCGCGACCGGGCGAAGGTCGACGAGACGATCGCCGAGTTGTCGTCGGCATACGACCCTGGCCGGTTGAGTTCGGCAACGGCCGACCTGTCCTACCTGGTCCAGGTGCGGAATCTGGCCGAGGAACTCCGGCATCGATTCCTCCGCATCGACGTGTTGATCAACAATGCGGGGATCGATGTGGGAGAGCGTCGCCTCACCCCGGACGGCATCGAGTCGACCTTCGCGGTGAACTACCTCGCGCCGTTCGTACTCGGCACCGCCCTGGCCGACGCCATGGCGCAGGCCGCCACCACGGATGCCGCCGGCTTCCGCCACCCCGCGCGCATCGTCAACGTCAGCTCGTCGGGGCATCGCGGTGGGCACCTCGACTTCGACGACCTGCAGGCCTCGAACGGCAAGTTCCGCGGCCAACGCGTATATAACAATTCCAAGCTCGCACTCACCCTGTTCAGTCGGGAATTGGCGCGGCGCTTCGACCCGGCACGGCTGGTGGTGAACTGCGCGGATCCAGGCTTCGTCAAGGGCACCACCCTCGGCCGCGACCTTCCGTTCGGCTACCAGGTGATCGGAACCCTGCTCACTCCGTTCATGGCCGATGTCGAGAAGGGCGCGAAGACGATCGTGTGGACCGCCACGGCCGCCGAGGCGGGCAAGTTCACCGGCGCCTACGTCAAGGCCTGCAAGGTAGTTCAGCCGAGCAAGGATGCACGGAACCCCGAACTCGCGGCCAGGTTGTGGGATGCCACCGAGGCGCTGGTGGCCGGACGTGGCGGCGCCGACCTCGACGCCTGAGGTCCGGGTACTCACAGGTTCGGGTACTCACGGGTTCGGGTACTCGAACAACGACAGGACGTTCCCGTGCGGGTCCCGGAACCATGCCACGCGGATGCCGTCCGGCGCGGTCCAGGCGGCGTGCTCGTCCTGGTCCATGCCGGGATACTCGGTGAACGAGATCCCTTTGGTCCGGAGTGCGTCGACCACACCGTCGAGATCGGGGACCTTCCATCCCAGCACCGTGTACCCGGTGTCGGCACGCGACTGGACCAGCGTGACCCTTAGCAGTGACCCGTTGCAGTTCAGGGCGAGCGCGAATTCGTCGCGGGAGTCGAGCTCGAGCCCGAGGGTGTCCACGTAGAACATCTGGGAGACGTCGAGGTCGGTGCTGGGAACGAAACTGACGAGCTCACCCGGAAAACTCATGCATCAACTTTGCGCCGCCCACCCACCGCGGGGCAAGGGAGCGGAGTTACACGACGGCCGTGTCGTGACCCGCGGCACAACTCCCTCACCCGGCAAGTTAACGTCGATTCGACAGGTTGTCCCGCATCGGAATGAGGAACTCGAGTGTCTGCTCCCGTTACAGAGAAGAAGGGCCCGCTCGCGGGCATTCGCATTGTCGAATTCGCAGGTCTGGGACCCGGCCCCCACGCGGCCACCCTGCTCGCCGATCTCGGTGCGGACGTCGTCTGCGTGCAGCGCCCCGGCGTGATCCCGCAGGACGGACCCTACGACCAGATTCAGCGCGGACGTCGCGTCGTCGAAGCCAACCTCAAAGATCCCGCGCAGGTCGAGAAGGTGCTGGAGCTGATCGAGCGCGCCGACGTCGTCATCGAGGGCTTCCGCCCCGGCGTCACCGAACGCATGGGCCTGGGCCCCGACGTCTGCCTCGAGCGCAACCCGCGGTTGGTCTACGGCCGGATGACCGGCTGGGGACAGGAAGGCCCGCTGGCCAATGCCGCCGGCCACGACATCAACTACATCTCCCTCACGGGTGTCCTCCACGCCATCGGGCGTAAGGGTGAGCGCCCGGTTCCCCCGCTGAACATGGTCGGCGACTTCGGCGGCGGCTCCATGTTCCTCATCTTCGGCATCCTGTCCGCGCTGGTGGAACGCCAGACCTCCGGCAAGGGTCAGGTGGTCGATACCGCGATGGTGGACGGCGCCCTGGCGCTGTCGCACATGATGTGGGCTTTCCGTGGCCGCGGTGTCTGGTCGGACGAGCGGGGCGTCAACCTCCTCGACACCGGCGCGCCGTTCTACGACACCTACGAGACGGCCGACGGCAAGTACATGGCCGTGGGATCGATCGAGCCGCAGTTCTACGCCCTGTTGCTGCAGGGACTCGAACTCGACGCCGCCGACCTGCCGCACCAGATGGACGTGTCCGCGTGGCCGCAGATGAAGAAGGTCTTTGCCGAGAAGTTCCTGTCGAAGACCCGCGACGAGTGGGCCGCGATCTTCCTCGGCACCGACGCATGCGTGTCCCCGGTCCTCACCTTCTCGGAGGCGCCGTCCAATGAACACATCGCCGCCCGCGGCTCACTGATCGAACTCGACGGCGTCACCCAGCACGCCCCGGCCCCGCGCTTCTCCCGCACCCCCGCCGGCGCACCCACCCCGCCTGCACGCGAAGGCGTCGACATCGACACCGTCTGGACCTGAGCGCAGTGGCAGAGTACGTTTCCACGTCCTCTGCCACTCCCTCTCAGACGACCAGGGACGGTTCGGCCAGCTCCGGTCCGACGGCCAGGGTGGCGTACGCGGCGGCGATGCCGTCGACGCCGCGTCGCAATTGATCGGGTGTCCGGGCGTACGGCAATCGGATGAATCGCTCGAAGGCGCCCTCCACGCCGAACCGTGGTCCAGCGGCGAGCAGCACGCCGAAGTGGGGCGCCGTCGCAGCCAGCGCGGTCGACACCGGAGCCGGAAGCCGCAGCCACAGCGACATGCCGCCGGAGCCTATGGTCGGGACCCAGTCGGGAAGTCGATCGGCCAGGGCGTCGAGCATGGCACTGCGCTGCTCGCGCAGCTCGTCACGCCTGCGGGTGAGCACCGCGTCGTCGTCGGTGAGCAGGTGTGCGGCCGCCAGCTGGTCCATCACCGGTGTGCCCAGGTCGACCGCTGCGCGGGCGCCGACGAGACGTGAGATCAACGACGGATCGGCGCGTATCCACCCGACCCGCAGCCCGCCCCAGAACGACTTGGCCGTCGACCCGATGGTCACCACTTCCGTTTTCGCCGTTCCCCGGCCGTACGCGGCGACCGGCCCCGGCGACGGCTCGTCGAGCCACAGGTCGACCATTGTCTCGTCGACGATCAGCGTCATCCGCGTCTCACGGGCGATCTTCGCGAGTTCCGCTCTGCCGGGTCCGTCGAGGCACAGACCGGTGGGGTTGTGGAAGTCGGGAATCAGATACGCCATTCGCGCGGCGGTCTGCCGCGCGGCGCTCCGGATTCCGTCGAGGTCCCAGGCCGCGGAACCGCCTCCCTCGGGACGGACGGGAACGGGCACCGGCCGCGCCCCCACTCTCCGGATCGCCTCCAGCGCATTGGGATAGGTGGGATGGTCCACCAGCACCCGCTCCCCCGGGGCGGTCAGCACGTTCAGCAGCAGTCGCAGGGCGTGCTGCGCGCCCGAGGTGACCATGATCTGTTCGGGTGTCGTGTCCAGTCCGCGGGCCCGATAGCGGGCGGCGATCACGTCGCGCAAGGCGCCGATGCCCACCGGTTCCATGCCGTGCGTCGGAAGGAACTGCGGAAGAGACTGCAAGGCAGAGGAGTACGCATTCTCGACCGCCTCTCCCGGCGCTGCCATCGCCGCATAACTGAGATCGATCATCGCACCCTCCGGCCCCGGCTGATGCGCGCGGAACATGAGGCCGTTCTGACGGGATCCGGGCGGCAACGCCACCGTGCTCCGCGACCCCTGTCGGCTGATCAGGTACCCCTCATCGCGCAGCACCGAATACGACGACGTGATCGTCGTGCGGCTCAGTTCCAGCACCGACGCCAGTTCGCGTTCGCTGGGAAGTGCCACACCCAGGGGGACGCGGCCGTCGTGCACGAGCAGCCGGATGCTGTCGGCGAGCGCCCGGTATGCCGGGCGGACCGCCGAACGACGGGTGCTGTCGTCCTGCCAGTTGCCGAGGTCCCTCGCCAGCGAACGCGCACCGAGTACACGGGTCATCATGCAGTCCAGTATCGGCCCTGTGGCTATTCGATCCCAAGCCAGTCGGGCGCAGAGTTGACCCCATGACGACACTCCTCACCCTCGCCTGCATCATCCTCCTGGCCGCGGCCGTCGCCCGATACGGCCCCAAAGAAGGAGGTGAAGGCCTGTTTCGCGTGGAGCAGTTTCGCCTGGGCGCACCTCTCGGTGGCATATTCGCCGATCCACCGAGCAGTCCAGAATCTGCCGACTGGACTGCTCGCCCGATGAGCACCGACGGTAGTTCAGGGAGCCTTGCGGATTCCCGCGATGTCACCGAGCAGGAGGCGCCAGCACCTGACTGAACAGCACCGTCCCGGCCGCGTCGAACAGGTCGACCCGCAACTCGGACGTCTCCCCGTCGATGAAGACCTCCCCGAAATGCTGGTATCCGTCGAGGGGTGAGGAATTCGGGGCAGGGGGTGCGTGGACGAACACAGCCTCGGGACCGAACGTCGGATCGAGGTCGTTGGGGCCGAAACCACCGGCGTTGAGCGGGCCCGACACGAACTCCCAGAACTCGTCGAAATCCTTGTACGCGGCACGGTCCGGCGAGTACCGGTGCGCGGCGGTGTAGTGCACGTCCGCGGTGAGCCAGACGGTTCCCGTGACGCCGCCCGCCTTGATCGCGGACAGTACCTGCGCGATCTCGGATTCACGGCCCGACGGTGGTCCCGGATCCCGGTTGGCGATGCCCTCGAACGCGGTGTCGCCGTCCGGTACCACCACCCCGAGCGGAAGGTCGTTGGCGATGATCTTCCAGGTCGCCGTCGACGCACCGAGTTCGCGAATCAGCCAGTCCTTCTGTGCTGCGCCGAGGATCTGTCCGGCCGGACCGGTATTGACACCGTTCGCATCCTTGTAGGTGCGCATGTCGAGCACGAAGACGTCGAGAAGAGGTCCGTAGCCGATCTTGCGGTACACGCGCCCGTCGACCGCCTCGGTGGGCTCGATCGGAAGCCACTCGTGGAACGCCTGGAATGCCCGCTGCGCCAGAACGTCGACGCTCTTCTCCGAGTAGGCCTCGGCGCTGAGGAGTTCGCCGGGATACCAGTTGTTGACCGTTTCGTGGTCGTCCCACTGAACAATCTGCGCGACAGAGGAATTGAAGGTTCTGTAGTGCTGGTCGCTGAGGTTGTAGGCGTACTGACCGCGGTACTGGTCCAATGTCTGCGCGAGCGCACTCTTGGCCTCGGTCACCGTGTTCCGCCAGATACGGCCGTCCGGCAGCGCAACCAACTCCTGCAGGGGTCCGTCGGCGTAGACGACGTCACCGGAGTGGAGGAACAGATGCGGGTCGCGTGCGGCCATCGTTTCGAATATCCGCATACCGCCGAGGTCGGGGTTGATTCCGTAACCCTGACCCACCGTGTCTCCGGACCACTGCAGCCGGATGTCGCCCGCGGTACTCGGTGCGGTGCGGAAGACACCCGTCACCGCCTCCGAGGAGGCGCCGTCGTCACCTTCGAGGGTCACCCGGTAGTGCACCTGCTGCCCGGCGGGTAGTCCGGTCACACGCAACCGTCCGGTGCCGTCCGTGTCCGGGGTGAGCAGTCCACCCTCGAATCGGACCGGGTCGGTGAACGACTCGGTGGCCGCCGTCTCGACGATCATCGTCGCCGGCCGGTCGGACCTCGCCCAGATCACTGCGCCGTCGGCGCGCACATCGCCGGCGGCAACTCCATGGGTCAGCGCGGGCCGGGGGCGTAGGAGGGTGGGACTCGAACCGGCCGAGCCGGAACACCCGGCGGCGGGAACAGCGAGTACTCCGAGAGCGGTGGCGCGGAGCAGGGTACGGCGCGACAGGTGCACGGGACATCTCCTCGGTGGTGGATCCTCGAGGATGTCCAACCGTGGCCAACAGACGGTAAACGTCGGATGTGGGGCGCATACTGGGTTGGTGACCACAGGATTCTGCCTGTTCGACACAGCACTCGGCACGTGCGCCATTGCCTGGCGGGCCGCCGGGATCGTCGGTGTGCAACTGTCGGAGGGTTCACCCGAGGCGACACGGGCCCGCGTCGAGCGCTGCTTCCCGGGTGCGGTGGAGCACTCACCGCCCACACCGGTACAGCAGGCGTTGGACGCCATTCGGGAACACCTCGGCGGCGCACTCGACGACCTGCGCTGGATCGACCTCGACTTCGAGGGAGTCCCCGAGTTCGATTGCCACGTATACGAGATCGCCCGGGCCATCGACCCGGGCGACACCCTCACCTACGGGGAGGTGGCTGCAGCACTCGGCAAACCCGGCGCCGCGCAGGCCGTCGGCCAGGCACTCGGACGCAACCCCTTGCCGATCGTCGTCCCCTGCCACCGCGTGCTCGCCGCCGGAAACAAGGTCGGCGGATTCTCCGCGGGCAGCGGCACCCTCACCAAACGCGAACTACTCGCCCTCGAACACGCACCCGGATTCGACGACCCCGTCCTGTTCTGAGCAACCGCACGGGCCGGACCGACGTCACAGCCGTTCGACGTCACAGCCGTTCGACGTCACAGCCGTTCAGTGCGACTGTTCAGCGCACCACGTCGCGGCGCACGATGGTCTCGTCACGGCCGGGGCCGACACCGATGCACGAAATGTAGGCGCCGGACAGCTCTTCGAGGCGCAGCACATAGTTCTGCGCATTCTTCGGCAGTTCCTCGAAGGTGCGTGCGTGCGAGATGTCTTCCCACCATCCGGGCATCTCTTCGTAAATGGGGGTGGCGTGGTGAACATCCGTCTGCGACATCGGCATTTCCTCGTGCCGTACACCGTCGATGTCGTAGGCGACGCAGATGGGGATGGTGTCGAGGCTGCTGAGCACGTCAAGCTTGGTGAGGAAGTAGTCGGTGATGCCGTTGACGCGAGTTGCGTAGCGGGCGATCACGGCGTCGAACCAGCCGGTGCGGCGGGCGCGACCAGTGGTGACACCCACCTCACCACCCGTCTTGGCCAGGTATTCACCGTGCTCGTCGAACAGCTCGGTCGGGAACGGACCGGAGCCGACTCGCGTGGTGTACGCCTTGAGGATGCCCAGCACCGTGGTGATCTTGGTGGGTCCGATGCCCGAACCGACCGCCGCGCCACCGGATGTCGGGTTGGACGAAGTCACGTACGGGTACGTCCCGTGGTCCACGTCGAGGAGAGTTCCCTGCGAGCCCTCCAGCAGAACCGTTTCGCCACGCTCGAGAGCCTCGTTGAGCTGCAACCGGGTGTCGGCGATGCGGTGCTTGAATCCGTTGGCCTGTTCGAGCACCTCGTCGACCACCTGCTGCGGGTCGAGCGCCTTGCGGTTGTAGATCTTGGCAAGCACCTGGTTCTTGAATTCCAGTGCCGCCTCCACCTTCTGGGTGAGGATCTTCTCGTCGAGCACGTCCTGCACCCGGACGCCCACTCGGGCGATCTTGTCCTGGTAGCAGGGCCCGATGCCGCGGCCCGTCGTGCCGATCTTCTTGGCGCCCAGGAAACGTTCGGTGACCTTGTCGATGGCCACGTGGTACGGCATGATCAGGTGCGCGTCAGCCGAGAGCAACAGCTTGCTGGTGTCGACGCCCCGCTCGTCGAGTCCGGCGAGTTCGGTGAGCAGCACTCCCGGATCCACCACCACACCGTTGCCGATGACGTTGGTGACGCCCGGCGTGAGGATGCCCGACGGGATCAGATGCAGCGCGAACTTGTCGCCGTTCGGAAGAACGACGGTGTGCCCGGCGTTGTTTCCGCCCTGGTAGCGCACCACCCACTGCAGGCGTCCGCCCAATAGATCGGTCGCTTTGCCCTTGCCCTCATCGCCCCACTGGGCGCCGATCAGGACGATTGCCGGCATGACGTTGTCTCCTACGGTCGACGTACAGTCGTATCCGACTGCGTGGTTCTGCCGTTCGTAGGCAGTGGCCGGGGGAACAGTCTAGCCGAGCGCACAGAGAACAGACCCCACAGTACGACCGGAGTGGCTTCGGGGCCGGTGTCGGGCATACAACTAGGATGGCCGGATGGAAAGCTGCGGCAGCCGTAGCGGGACATATCCGGGCGAGGAGTGGCGTTGACCCCCGTTGTGCTCATATGCGGTGACGTGCCGCTTCCCCTGCCCCTGGGGTCGATCTCGGCGTCGAGCGCCCCCACCGTGCCGGACAAGGACGACTTCGACGAGGTCTTCTCCAAACTCCAGGTTGTCACGCATCCGCGGCTCATCGTGGTCGGTAGCGACGCCGCACTGGCCGCGACCCTGACCCGGCTGATGCGGACCGACCGGTTACATATCGAGCTCGCCTACGTCGCCGAACACAGCTCACCGGCAACCGACGCCTACCACCTGTCCGCGGGAGCACGGGCCGCCCGCACGGCCCTGAAAGGAACGGCCAAGCCGGTGCCTCTCATCCGCGACGACGCGGGCATCGCGCTGGTCGGGCTCGCCACCGTGACGGCGCCCGGCGGTGAACCGTTGGTCGGCGAGGCGTACGTCGACGACACCCGGCTGTTCTCCGGTACCGCCACCAACATGCACGTCACCCCCACTCCACGGATGCCCGGGCTGCGGGCCTCGATCGATCCCCGGCGGCGCTGGTTGCCGCGTCGATGGATCGAGGGGCGCGCGGTCCAACTCGGGTCGCCGGCCGCCGCGCTGACCCGTGACGACGTGCCCAATCCGCGCGCGGTGAAACGGTCGACGTTCTACCGTCACGACCGCGAGTGGTTGCTCGTTCGATGAACCTGCCCAGAACGCGGTCCACCGCCGTCCGGCCCAGCCCGGTCTTCCTCCTCGTCGTCGCCACCGCCGTCGCCGGTGGAGTACTCGCGTGGGGCGCCCGGGCCGAGTCCGTCGTCGGCCACGTCGGGGTCTTCCTCCTCGTGGTGGCCGGCTGGGTGGTGACGCTGTGCCTCCACGAGTTCGCGCACGCGTACACGGCGTGGCGGCACGGCGACACCGATGTGGCGGTGCGCGGATACCTCACCCTGAACCCGCTCAAGTACAGCCACCCCTTGCTGTCGATTGGCCTTCCGGTGCTGTTCATCGCCCTCGGCGGAATCGGGCTACCGGGCGGCGCCGTCTACCTGCGGACGGGGTTGTTCCCGCCGAAGGTCCAGGCGAAGGTGTCGCTCGCGGGGCCGGCCGTGAACCTCGTGTCGGCAGTGGTCCTGCTGACCGTGATTCGCGGGTGGGGCCTGGGCGGTGATCATCGGGTGTTCTGGACGGGCCTGAGTTTCCTGGCTTTTCTGCAGGTGATGGCCACGGTACTCAACCTGCTCCCCGTTCCGGGCCTCGACGGCTACGCCGCACTCGAGCCCTTCCTGCCGCCGCGGACCCGCCGGTCCGTCGATCAGTACAAGCCCTACGGACTGCTCGTCCTCGTGGCCCTACTCTTCGTGCCGTCGATCAATACCGTGTTCTTCGACGGAATCTACTGGCTGTTCGAGCTGTCCGGTGTGCCGGCGATCTACGCACAGTACGGCAACTACCTGATGCGTTTCTGGCTTTCGTGAGTCCCCCGTGAGTACTTCTTAACAGTGGGCTGTTGACAAACACTCACGGGAGGGAGCGGCGAGCCTGCTCCTCGGTGAAGTTGGGCGTCAACCGCAATTCGGTCAACGGCACCTCGCGGTCGGGACTGCGCACCTCCACGCGGACGGGTTGACCCGTCGCGTCGTCCCGCAGTCCGATCGGCGCGCCGCGTTTTCCCTGCAGGTACTTGTCACCCCACTGCATGAGTGCCAGCACGGCAGGCAGGAGGTCGCGACCCTTCTCGGTCAGCACGTATTCGAAGCGGGTCCGTTGTCCGGGTTCCTTGTAGGGCTGCCGCTCGAACAAACCTTCCGCGGTGAGTTCCCGCAGGCGCGCCGCCGCCACCGCCTCGGTGACCCCCACACGCTGGACGAAGTCGTCGAACCGCGTGGTCCCGTAATAGGCCTCGCGGAGGATGAGAATGGCCGAACGCGTGCCCACTACATCCATCGCCTTTCCGATCGAGCAGTGCGTGGCCCGCCAGGTGTCGCGATCGCCGAGGAAGCCGTCCAGCCGTGCCGCATTCATGCCACCATGATAGCTGACTTGCAAAAAGCAAAGCCAGGTGTACATTGCTGGCTATGGCATTCAGCAGTCAGGTGCGAGGGGATATCCGCCTGCGTCCTCTCCTTCTCGTCCTGTGTGGCGCCCCGTTCGTCGCGAGCCTCGATCTCTTCGTCGTGAACATCGCCCTCGGCGACATCGCCGCCAGCTACCCCGGTTACTCCCTCGGCGACCTGAGCTGGGTACTCAACGGCTATGCGATCGTCTATGCGGCACTACTGGTTCCACTCGGCCGGTGGGCGGATCGCATCGGTCACCGGCGCGGATTCATGCTGGGACTGGGGCTGTTCACAGCTGCGAGTGCAGCCTGCGCGCTCAGCCCCTCCCTGTGGTTTCTCGTCCTCTTCCGCCTGCTGCAGGCTGTCGGCGCCGCGGCCCTAACCCCCGCAAGCCTCGGATTGCTGGTCGGAACCGTCCCCGCGGAACGACGCGCCGGCGCAGTCCGCATGTGGGCGGCCTCTGGTGCGGCAGCCGCCGCGTTCGGCCCCGTCGTCGGCGGAATCCTCGTCGAGGCCTCCTGGCGCTGGGCGTTCCTCATCAACATTCCGATCGGAATCGCACTCCTGATCGCCGCGACCCGTGTCGTGCCCGACGTCCGCCCCACCGCCACCGACACCGAACTCGACCTCATGGGGGCGGCCCTGCTGATTCTCGGGATCGGCGCACTGTCGCTCGGGATGGTCCAGGGGCCGGAATGGGGATGGGGGGACCCCCGGATCACGCTCGCTTTCACCCTCGCCGCCGCCTGCCTTGCCCTGTTCTGGTGGAGCAACAGCCGTCACCGGGCACCCCTTATCGAACCGGCCCTGCTGAAGGTGCGCACGTTCGCGTGGTCCAACGCGACCGCCCTGGTGTTCAGCGCAGCGTTCGCGGCGGGACTGCTGTCGAACATCCTCTGGCTGCAGAACGTGTGGGAATACTCGGCGATCAGGACGGGACTCGCCATCGCTCCCGGACCGATCCTCGTGCCGCTCTTCGCGATCGCCGGCCAGCTCCTCGCCCGGCGCTTCTCTCCCGGCACCATTGCCGCTGCCGGAAGTCTGCTGTGGGCGGCGGGCACGCTACTGATCCTGGGGTCGGTAGGGGCGGAGCCGCACTACCCCACCGAATTTCTTCCGGGTCTGCTGATCGGCGGAGTAGGCGTCGGTCTCGCACTCCCCACCATTCTCTCGTCCGCCACTGCCGGGCTTCCGCAATCCCGGTCGGCGACTGGCAGTGCGATCGTCAACATGAATCGGCAGATCGGCACCGTGATTGGGGTCAGCGTGCTCGTGGCGGTCCTCGGCACCACCGTGGGCTACGACGACACCCACTCTGCCTTCCTCGTCGCCTGGTGGGTGATCGCGGCAGTCGGCGTCGGTGCGGCGGCCACATCCATCGGCATGAATTCCCAGAACCCACTCACCGTAAAGGTACCGGCATGACCCCGCTGACCGCACTTGCTTTCCCCACCGAATTCGACTCCACCTGGCGTGGTTTCGGCGGTATGCACGGCGGACTCGTCGTCGCATCGATGCTGCACGCGGCCGAGGCCGAGACGGCAGCGACACCGGTCACCGTCTCGGCCCACTTCACCCGGCCCGTCGACCCGGGCCCGGTGGACCATCAGGTCGAGGTCGTGCACGGCGGGCGGACACCGAGTGTCCGCGTATCGATGCCAGGTTCCGCCGATGCACTGATCCGCCTCACCCGCACCCCCAGCGCCATCACGTGGCCTCCCAGTGCGCCCGACCTCGGCGACAAAGATCCCAAAGTCCTCACACCCCTGGTGATTCCGGCCGACTACATGCCCTTCGCCCAGTACCTCGACATCCGCCCGATCAACTCGGCACGTCCCTTCGCCGGCGGCGCCGACCCTGAATTCGAGGTGTGGATTCGTCTGCTCTCATCGATCGATTTCAGCCCTTCGGAACGCGCGGCAGTATTACTCGACGCGTTACCGCCGGGGTTGTTCGCCGTACTCGACGCGCCGGTAGCCATCCCCACCGTCGAGTTCAGTGCCCACTTCCCTGTGAGTACTTATCAACAGCCCGCTGTTAACAAGTACTCACGGGAGGGGTGGTACCACCTGCGCCACCGCACGGTTTGGGCCACCGAAGACTCGTGCGTCGACGAGACCGAACTGCGCACCGCTACAGGACACCTCGCGGGTCAGGCGCGTCAGCTCCGCAGAATCCTCACCCCCTGATCGCCAACCACAGCTCAGCAGCACAGAGAAAGGGAACTCCCATGAGAGACGCCGTCATCGTCGAGGCCGTCCGCACACCGATCGGCAAGGGCAAACCCTCCGGGGCCCTCCACGATGTGCACCCCGTCGACCTCCTCGCACACAGTCTGTCGACCCTCGTCGAGCGCACGGGGATCGATCCCGCACTCATCGACGACGTCATCGGCGGCACCGTGACGCAAGTGGGCGATCAGGGCCAGAACCTCACCCGCACCGCACTTCTCGCCGCCAGCTATCCCGAGTCCGTGCCGGGCACCACGGTCGACCGGCAGTGCGGCAGCAGTCAGCAGGCAGTCCACTTCGCCGCGCAGGGTGTGCTGTCCGGGGCCTACGACATCGTGGTCGCGGCCGGTGTCGAGTCGATGGGCCGGGTTCCGATGGGCTCGAACGTGGTCGGCCGGGAGTCGCTGGGTCTGGGATTCGAGCGCCGCTACCCCGACGGCCTCGTTCCCCAGGGCATCAGCGCCGAACTCATCGCAGCCCGTTGGGAACTGTCCCGACAGCAATTGGACGAGTTCGCGTTACGCAGTCATCAGAAGGCCGCGACGGCAGCGAGCGCGGGGAACTTCGCGAAGGAACTCGCCGTCCTACCGGAACTCGGTGTCGACGAAGGGATCCGTCCGGATACGACACTCGATGTCCTGGCCGGTCTGCGTCCCGCCTTCCACAGCGAGCACTATGCGACGCGATTTCCGGAGCTCGACTGGTCGATCACCGCGGGCAACAGCAGTCCACTCTCGGACGGGAGCGCTGCCCTGATGATCACGACGTCGGAGATCGCGGGCCGACTCGGATTGACCCCTCTGGCCCGACTGCACAGTTTCGCCGTCGCCGGTGACGACCCGCTGATGATGCTCACCGCGGTCATCCCGGCCACCCGTAAGGTGCTGGCGCGCAGCGGGCTCGACATCTCCGACATCGATCTGTTCGAGGTCAACGAGGCGTTCTCATCGGTGGTCCTCGCATGGGCGGCCGAGACCGGCGCCGACCTCGATCGGGTAAACGTGCACGGCGGCGCGATCGCGCTCGGTCATCCGCTCGGTGCCAGCGGGGCGCGCATCATGACCACGCTGGTGAACGCCATGGAGCAGCGCGGCGCGCGATACGGTCTGCAGACCATGTGCGAGGCCGGCGGGCTCGCCAACGCGACGCTGATCGAGCGCCTCGGGTAGAGGTGTGGCTGCGCGTCACCGGTGGCGGTTCGTCATCGCCTCACCGGTGTCGCGCAACGCCGCCCGCAGCGACGCAGGTGCGAGCACCTCGACCCCTGCACCCAGCGCGGTCAACTGTTCGAGGGCCACGTCCTCGGCCTCGAGCACCAGGTCGACGGCCACCCAACCGTCCTCGTCGGGAGGTCCCGCCTCGACACGCGCAGCCTCCACACCCACGATCCGGGGCAACTGACGCCACGACCGCGGTGACAGGCGCACCCGGCACGGGAACCGGAGCATCGCACGATCGAATTCCGCGACGGAGGCCGACCACCACGCACCGAGATCGAACTGTTCCGGCCGCAGTGCCGGCTCCGTGAGGACCGTGGCGTCACTGACCCGGGACACCCGGTACGACAAAATCCTGCTGCGATGCTGCGCAACCAGGTACCAGACACCCGCCTTGGCCACCAGACCGAGTGGATCGAGCGTCCGCGTCACCACGTCGGCACCTTTTCTGTAGTCGATGCGCAGGCGCCGCCCCTCCAGCACCGCGGTGGCGACGTCGGGCAGGTGCTCGTTGTCGCGGGGTGGCGTGAACCATCCCGGCACGTCGACGTACAGACGATCACGCCACAACTGTGCACCTGCACGCAGCGGAACAGGCAACGCGTGCAGCAACTTCGACTGCGCCGCCGCGGTCACCTCACGCAGACCGAGGTCGTCGGCGAGCGAAGGCACACCCAGCAGCATCAGCGCCGACGTCTCCGCCCCCGTCATCCCACCGAGTTTCGACTGCCATCCGTCGAGCAACCGAATACCCCCGCCGGGACCACTTTCGGTCCAGACGGGCACGCCCGCCGCGGACAGCGCCGTGACATCCCGGTACACCGTGCGCACCGAGACACCCAGCTCCTCGGCCAGCTGCCCAGCCGTGACACCGCGGCTGCCCTCCAGCCGCAGCATCAGTTCGACGAGCCGACTCGAACGCATTGCCCGAGTCTAGAGAAAATGACTGACAGAAGGTGTCAGGGATAGGCGCGCACACTGACGTACATGACGCACTGGACACAGTTCGAGACCGAAGCGCCCGACCTCGCCAAAGCCGTGATCGCCCGCTTCGAGGCACACAAACACCACGTTCTCGCGACCGTCCGCAAAGACGGCTCACCCCGAGTCAGCGGCACCGAAGTCGAGTTCTACGAGGGCACGCTGCTGCTCGGTTCGATGGTGGCAGCACGGAAGGTGCTCGACCTGCGGCGCGATCCACGATTCGCGCTTCACAGCAACCCCGGGCACCACACCATGGAGGGCGGCGACGCGAAGATCAGCGGCCGCGCCGACGAGATAGTCGGCGAGAGGAAACAGCAGATCGTCGACCACTATCCCGACGAGATCGGCGAGGCAGACGTCTTCGAACTCTCCGTCGACGAGGTGGTACTCACCACCGTCGACGGCGAACACCTCTACGTCGACCTGTGGAAGCCGGGTCGGGGCGTCACCCGCTTCACCAAATAGCGGTTCACTGGGTGACGGCGAAACCGAAACCGAGGGCGCAGGTTGCGGCCGTTCCCGTCGTGCCATCCGGGTCGTAGGTTCCACCAGGGATGAGGTGAGCGGTGAAGCCCGGCAGATCCCGCTCCACGTCCTTGTCATTCACCAGCGGGCCCGACGATCCGATGGTAGGGCCGGCCTGACCGATATTCAGGTACGCCACCTGAGCGTCGGTGGTCGCATTATCTGGCCCCTCGAATTCCCACTCGATTTTCTGCGTATCGGTGTCTCGCTCCACATCGAAGGATGCTTCGGCGTTGCAATTCGCCAACGGATCGGGCATGAACGGCGCGGCGGACGCCACGGCGGGCGCGGAGAGGAGGGCGGCCGCACCGATGGCTACGGCTGCTGCGGATTTCGTGAGCGCTCCGAGAGTGGACATGAATCTGGCTCCCTTGTGAGACGGCACCGACTGTTCCGGTAAGTCTGACCCGCCGACTGCGCGGACGCCACGATTGTTAGCGGAAAGAAACCAACCATTCCTGCGCTTACCAGGTCACGTTCTTTTCACAGTGGCGTCCGTTCGCCGTGGATTCGACCTGCACTGTGGCGTGTGAGAGCTGGTGGGTTTCGAGGACTGTGCGGGCCGATTCGAGGACGAGGGCCGAGTCGGATTCCGTGGTGAGGTGCACCGTCGCCACATCCATGCCGGTGGTGAGAGTCCACACGTGGAGGTCGTGCACGCCGATGACGCCGGGAACTGCCGCCAGGTCTGCTTCCACCGCTTCGACATCGACGTCCGCGGGGCTCGCCTGGGTGAGGATCCGCAGCGATGCGGCGGCGAGTTTCAGTGCGCGGGGCACCACCCACAGGGAGATGAGGACACCGACGACGATGTCGGCGTAGGTCCAGTTGAACGCGATCACGACGGCACCGGCAAGGAGGACACCCACACTGCCGACCGCATCCGCGAGAACTTCGAGGTACGCCCCGCGCACGGCCAGGCTGTCCTTGGAATCGGCCCGCAGCATGAGCATGACGACGAGGTTCGCGGCCAGACCGGCGGTAGCCGTGAGGACGAGTGCGAGACCGGGGAGGTCGGGTGCGTCGCCGATGCGGGAGATGGCCTCGTAGAACACCCATACCGCGACGGCGAGAAGCATTGCGGCGTTGGCCATTGCGGTCAGTACCTCGGCGCGGTGCCAGCCGAAGGTGCGTGCGGCGGCGGCGCTGCCCTTGCGCGCGAGCACGAGCGCGACGAGACCCATCGCCATGCCGACGACGTCGGTGAGCATGTGCCCGGCGTCGGCAAGCAGCGACAGCGAGTTGACCGTAAGGCCGACTCCCGCCTCGAGGACGAGGAACGCGAGGAGGATGACGAGCGCTATCGCCATACGACGGACCCGCCCCTTGGATGGCCCTACCTCACCCCCGCCTTGCGTGTGGCCGTGCGAATGACCGTGGCCGACTCCCATGTGTAGAGCTCCTCCCGAAGTTCTGCCGATCATATGCGTACTTGTGCATGTGTATCAACAGCGTCGTGCCGGCGACCACGTCGACTCAGCCGTTGCCTGCGTCCCGGGCGGCGCGATCGAGCCGGCTCCGATGGGTCTCCCACCAGGCCTGATCGACCGCCCTTCCGGCCATCCCGGCACGGTTCCGGTCGCGTCCAGCAGCGTACGTCGTACTCGCCGGCTTCCACGCTCTCATTCGTGACGCTTGAGATCTCAGAGATCGGGGCGGTACGCCGGCTTCTGCACCGTCGGGGGCAGATGCGCTATGGCAGAGATGCGGTTCAGCCCTGCCACCTGCATCAGATCGACGGTGAGCGAACGGATCTGAGCGAAGACGACGGTGGCCGAGAGACCTGCATTCTCCACCAGTTCCGGTTTGAGTCCGGACGCCACCGAACGGAGCACGCGGGCAGCCTCGGCCTGGTCGGGTTGCTGACCGGGGTCTGCGAGCACCATCAGGCGCAACGTTTCGATGGCCTGGGCCAATTTCTCGACCTGGTCGACCAGTCGCGGATTGAGGATCTCGTCGTCACGTACCAAAGTGAGCGAACGCCGGGCCAGGACACGAATATTGCGCAGAGCGTTGTCGAGCGGGTCGGCAACGGCGCTCAAGCGTTCAAGTCGGCCGCGGGTGTTCCAGTACAGCGGCGAGATACGGCTGACCTCACGGCCGCCCGCGAGGTGCGTGCGCAAATTGTCGATGGACGACTGGGTGGCTCGCGCCTTCCGCAGTGCCTCCTCGATGGGCTTGTCGTCGTTGGCGACCAAGCCGTCCGCCACCAATTGCATCACTTCGGCGGCAGTTCCCAGGACTCCGGCGGCGTGGCGCCTCGCCCGGCCCACGGGATGCGTGGGTATCAACGCCACCACCGCGATGCCCACCAGGCCTCCGGTCAGTGCGTCCACCATGCGATTGACACCCGCCATGCCACCGGGTGGTAGCAGAGTTGCGACGAGAACAGCGGAATTGCCCGCCTGCATCGACAGGACCGGGCCGCTGTTCAGGAGCACCGCCGCGGTCATGGCCAAGGCCACCACGAGGGCGATTTGCCAGGTACCGCTGCCGATGAACGCGATGAGGAGGTCCCCGACCCCGATCCCGATGGTCACACCGGCCACGAGTTCGACGGATCGACGCAGCCGCGCGCCGAGCGACAGTCCCAGCGACACCACCGCGGCGATCGGCGCGAAGAACGGGGACGTGTGACCGATCACCACCGTGGCAACCCACCACGAGGCACCCGCCGCGACGGCGCACTGCAGGATCGGCAGGGCCGACACTCGCAGCCGCTGAGCCGAAGTCTTCAGTCCGTTCCGAACTCGGACCGGTGCTGCGGTGACGGCGCTACCCGAGGCCAAGCGCTTCGGCGGCTCGGGGGTCGCTGTCCTCGAGCAAGTCGAGGCAACGGGCGTATTCGTCGGTTTCGCCGATCGTCTTCGCGGCCTTCGCGAGGACGGCGACGCAGCGCAGGAATCCGCGA
Organism: Rhodococcus sp. MSC1_016; assembly: GCF_023667485.2. NCBI lineage: Bacteria > Bacillati > Actinomycetota > Actinomycetes > Mycobacteriales > Nocardiaceae > Rhodococcus > Rhodococcus sp. MSC1_016. The sequence continues at coordinate 435,923 of NZ_JAMOZI020000001.1, read as the reverse complement.
TTCGGTTCGTGGCTGTAGGGAACGGGGCCGAAGCCCTTCCAGCCGTTGCGGCGCAGCTGGTCGAGGCCACGGTGGTATCCGGTGCGTGCGTAGGCGTACGCGGCGATCGTCTCGCCGGCGTCGAGAGCTGCCTCGGCGAGATACGCCCAGGCGATGGAGGCGGTGGGGTGTGCGGCCGCCACGGAAGCCGGTTCCTCGTGGTTCAACAGGGCCGACTCGGCCTCGTCGTCACCGGGAAGCAGCGTGGGCTGGGGTCCGAGAAGGTCACCGAAAGAGGTCATGCGCCTATTGTGCCCCCGGCGGGACTGTTCCTCTGCCCCGCCCCGTAGACGAAGCGCCCTGTGGTGGTCTGCATTGCCGCACGTTGTCGTTAGGCTTCGGTCCAACGTTCATTTCTCTGCAGACCGAGGGGCAACGCGTGCAGGACCCGAAGAAAGACGAACCGACCGAGAAGCCGACTACGGATACACCGGCAAACGAGACCGCCCGACCGGTCACCGCCGACACCGACAAGGCCCGGCCGGTCACCGCCGGTACCGACAAGGCCGCCGCCGGGACCCCGGCATCCGACGCGAAGAAGCCGGCCGACAACACGCCGTCCGCCACACCCTCTGCGAAGACTCCCGAGTCGGCACAGTCCTCTCCCGACAGCGCCGCGTCCGAGGCGGTGACGAAGGCGATTCCGAAGCAGAAGCGTCCGCCGGAGAAGCCTGATGCGGCCACGGTGAAGATGCACCCGAAATCCCCGCCGCAGGCTGTGAAGGGGGCGAACTGGCAGGGGAAGAAGGAACCCGGCAAGGCGGATCCCGCCGACACCGAGACCGTCGCCATCCCGATCACGAAGTCCCCCGTACCGCAGACGCCGCCGCCGCCCCGCCCCGCACAGGCCCAGCAGCCCGGTCGTCCCCAGCAAGCGGCCCCGCCCCGACCAGCGGCATCCGCGCAGAAGCCACCGGCGAACCGTCCGACTCCGCCGCCACCCACGCCTAAAGCGGCGCCCCAGCGAGTGCTCCCGACCCAGCCGAGCGCCCCGCAGCGGGTCGGTCCCGCAGCGCCCGCGGCCAGGAAGCACGGCAAGGCCTGGCTCCTGGCGGCGATCGCCGCAGGCGTCCTCGTGATCGCCGCCATTGCCGTCGCCGGTGTGGTGGTCTACAACAACAATCGGGCCGAGAACTCACCCGAGGCGCAGGTACAGGGCACCATCGATACGTTCGTCGCGGCGCTCACCCAGGGCGACCTCGCGACCCTGCGCACCAGTACCTGCGGCGGTCTCGCCGAGTACTACCAGGGCATCTCGGATCAGGATTTCGCCGAGGTCCATCAGGTAGCGATCACTCAACAGAACATTCCGGTGGTCGGCGAGGTCGACGCCGTCCAGATCACCGGCGACACCGCCATCGCCCAGGTGAAGGCCCATACCGCCGCCAACCCGAACGAGCAGTCGTGGCGCACGTTCGACCTGGAAAGGGTCGACGGCACCTGGAAGGTCTGCGACCCCCGATAACGACTGTGCGCCTTTCTGGTAGCGGTAACTACCAGAAAGGCGCACGAGCCCGAAGGGCCTATCCCGAGACCGAGCGTCCCGCGGACTTGAGGTCGTTGCAGGCCTCGATGACACGGGCGGTCATCCCGGCCTCGGCCTTCTTCAGGTAGCTGCGCGGGTCGTAGACCTTCTTGTTGCCCACCTCGCCGTCGACCTTCAGCACACCGTCGTAGTTGCTGAACATGTGGCCGACGATCGGACGGGTGAAGGCGTACTGGGTGTCGGTGTCGACGTTCATCTTGACGACGCCGTAGCTCAGCGCCTCCTCGATTTCCGACTTCAGCGAACCCGACCCGCCGTGGAAGACGAAGTCGAACGGCTTGGCGCCGTCCCGCAGGCCGAGCTTCGCGACGGCGACCTTCTGGCCGGTCTCGAGCACCTCGGGACGCAGCTTCACGTTGCCCGGCTTGTAGACGCCGTGCACGTTGCCGAACGTCGCTGCCAGCAGGTACTTGCCGTTCTCGCCGGTGCCCAGAGCGTCGATGGTCTTCTCGAAGTCCTCGGGGCTGGTGTACAGCTTGTCGTTGATCTCGGCTTCCACACCGTCCTCTTCACCACCGACGACGCCGATTTCGACCTCGAGGATGATGTTCGCGGCCTTGGAGATAGCAAGGAGTTCCTTGGCGATCTCGAGGTTCTCGTCGATCGGAACGGCCGAGCCGTCCCACATGTGGGACTGGAAGAGCGGGTTGCGGCCGGCGCTGACGCGCTGCTGAGAGATTTCGAGCAGCGGCCGGACGAAACCGTCCAGCTTGTCCTTGGGGCAGTGGTCCGTATGGAGGGCGATCGTGACGTCGTACTTCGCGGCGATCACGTGTGCGAACTCGGCGAGCGCGACAGCACCGGTCACCATGTCCTTGACGCCCAGACCTGAACCGAACTCCGCACCACCGGTCGAGAACTGGATGATGCCGTCACTGCCCGCATCCGCGAAACCCTTGATTGCGGCGTTGATAGTTTCGGACGAAGTGCAGTTGATAGCTGGGAAGGCAAAGGAGTGCTCCTTGGCTCGACCAAGCATCTCGGCGTAGACCTCGGGAGTCGCGATTGGCACGGCGGCAGTCCTCCATAAACGTGTCGATTTCGGCGCACGCGATCAGCGCAGCGCGCGATGTGGTCCTAGCAGTATGGCAATACCGGTAGCCTACGTCGCCCGGTGGCTGTCGTGGCACCTCGTTTCCGGGCCGTCCGAGACCGGTCAGGAATCGTTGACCTGCAGTATTCCGATACTCCGCGCATACGCCGGTACGCTGAGGGCCGTGATTGTGCAGGCAGCATCGGATTCCGTGACCAACCTCGCGTTGATGCCGGGGTTCCTCGACCCGGTGAACCTCCTCAACTCCTTCGGCACCTGGGTGCTCGTCGGACTTCTTCTGGTCGTCTTCATCGAGTCGGGATTGCTGTTCCCGCTCCTGCCCGGCGACTCGCTTCTCTTCACCGCGGGCCTCATCGCGGCGTCGAAGTCGGCCGAGATCGAGCCGTTCGCCCCCATCTGGGCGCTATTGGTTCTGATCCCCATCGCCGCGATCCTCGGCGACCAGGTGGGCTTCTTCATCGGCAGCAAGGGCGGCACCGCGCTCTTCAAGAGCAACGACGCCCGGTTCCTCAAGAAGAAGTACATCGACGAGTCGCACGCGTTCTTCGAGAAGCACGGCCCGATTACGATCATCCTGGCCCGCTTCGTGCCGATCGTGCGCACGTTCGCGCCGGTCGTCGCGGGTGCGTCACGGATGAAATACTCGCTGTTCCTGACGTACAACATCGTGGGCGGCATCCTGTGGGGCGCCGGCGTCACGCTACTCGGATACCTGCTCGGTCAGATCGAGTTCATCCGTGACAACGTCGACATCATCTTCTTGTTGATCGTGTTCGTGTCGGTGCTCCCGATCATCGTCGAGGTCGGCAAGCGTGTTCTCAAGGCCCGCCGGGGAGAGACGCCTGCTCCCGAGGCCGCAAGGCCTGTCTCCACCCCCACCGATCCCTCCTGATCGAGATCGAGGCAATGCGCTGACCATGGTCGTATCGGCATCTGGCACCTTCGGGCCCCTCGTCTCCGCCGGCCCCGCGCTGGTGTGGGTCATCGTGCTGGCATTCGTCTTCATCGAATGTGCCGTCATCCTCGGGCTCTTCCTGCCGGGTGACTCGATGCTGATCACCGCGGGCATCGTGCTCGCCGGCCACCAGTCGGGGGCAGGTCACGTGTGGGCCCTGTCGGTCGGCGCGATGGTCGCCGCGATCTGCGGAAATCAGGTGGGGTACGTCATCGGGCACCGCACCGGCAACCGCATCTTGGCGCGCAAGGGCGGCAAGTACCTCAACTACGCCAACCTCCACCGGGTGAACATCCTGTTGGAACGGCACGGGTTCTGGGCTGTGCTCATCGCCCGGTGGATCCCGTGGGTGCGTACCCTCTGCCCACTCGTTGCGGGGGCAGCGAAGATGAACCACACCAAGTACACCGTCGCCAGCAGCATCGGCGCCGTGTTCTGGGCGCCGGTACTGCTGCTCATCGGGTTCTACTGCGGTTCCTTCCTCGACCGGGTGTCGTGGCTGATGCCGGTGGTGTTGGGCGGCATGGTTGCACTGCTGGTGATCGGAACTGTGGTCGGCATCTGGCACTACCGCCAGGAAATGGCCCGTCCGCCCGAAGAGGTGGAAGTCGAGGAAGTTCTCGACTAGTGCTGATGCACCGCTTCCCACTCGGGCAGCGGGTCGTCGAAATGCACCCACTCGGCCGGACCGGACGCCCATTCGGCGTCGGTGAGGAGCGCCGGATCGAGGATGCGGGCAGGCGCCTCCGGGTCGAGCCGGACACCGATGAAGACGATCTCCTGACCGGGCGTCTCCTCCGCGGCCGACCACAGCTGCGCAGGTTCGATCACCAGATTCGGTCCCGCCTGCGACCAGATCGCCGCAAGATCCGGGCGGCTCGCTATCCAGCAGAACCCCTTGCTTCGCAGCAGTCCGGTGAACTGGCCCAGCGCCTGGTCGAGCCTTGCGGGATGGAACGGCCTCGTCGCCCGGTAGGTGACACTTCGGATCCCGTACTCCTCCGTTTCGGGTGTGTGGCCGCCCACAAGCTCCTCCGCCCACCCAGGCGCCAGGGCAGCCGACTCCGGGTCGTACAAACCGGTGTCGAGGACGTCGGCCAGGTCGACCACACCACGTGAGGTGCGCTGGAGTCTCGCCGTCGGATTGAGTCTGCGCAGGAGTGCCTCGACCGTGCCGGCTGTGCGCTCGCTCACCAGATCGGTCTTGTTCAGCAGAATCACGTCGGCGAACTCGACCTGGTCGACGAGTAGGTCGGAAATGCTGCGCTCGTCGCCCTCTCCCGCCTCGAGGTCGCGCTCGTCGAGGCGCTGACCCTTCGCGAGCTCACCGACGAACGTCGACGCGTCCACCACTGTCACCATGGTGTCGAGCGCCGCAACCGTGCCGAGGCTGAAGCCGTTCTCGAATTCCCAGTCGAACGTGGCGGCGACGGGCATGGGTTCCGAAATGCCCGTCGACTCGATGACGAGGTGGTCGAACCGTCCCTCCTCGGCCAGGCGGGCGACCGCCTCGATCAGGTCCTCGCGGAGCGTGCAGCAGATGCAGCCGTTGGTGAGCTCGACCAGCTTCTCCTGCGTCCGATCGAGATGTCCCTGCCCTGCGACGAGGGCTGCGTCAATGTTGACCTCGCTCATGTCGTTGACGATCACGGCGACACGCCGGCCGTCCCTGTTGGCGAGGATGTGGTTGAGAAGAGTGGTCTTGCCCGCGCCGAGGAAGCCGGACAGGACGGTGACAGGAAGTGGACGAGTCATTCGGAAATGATAACTGTTTTCATCAAGGCGGGATTCGAGCGGCACTCCACTCGATGCCACCGTCGTCGACAGGGGAAGAACGCGGCGGCATCGGGCGAAGGACGGGACTAGAGGGCCACCCTGCCCGACGTCTGCGCGTACTGGCTGGCCGGACGTTCCAGCCCGAAGTGGTCCCGCAGAGTCGTACCCGAGTATTCGGTGCGGAACAGACCCCGCTCCTGCAGGATCGGCACCACCTTCTCGGCGAACACCTCGAGACCTCCCGGGTAGTACGGGGGCATCACGTTGAAGCCGTCGGCTGCACCCTGGGTGAACCATTCTTCGATGGTGTCGGCCACCTGCACCGGCGTTCCCACGAACACGCGGTGTCCTCGGGCGCCCGCGAGGCGATGCAGCAGCCCTCGCAGCGTCGGACGCTCCCGCTGCACGATGCCCGCGACCACCTGCAGCCGGCTCTGCTGGTTGTCCGTCACGTCACCGGCGTCGCCGAACAACTCGGCGGGCACGGGGGCATCGAGGTCGAGGTGGCGCACCTGAGTTCCGGTGATGCTCTCGAGCTGGGCGAGGCCGTACTCGGGAGAGGTCAGCTCGTTGAATTCGCGTTCCAGATCCCGTGCCTGCGCCTCGGTGTCGCCGATGAACGGGCTGATTCCGGGAAGGATCTTCACGTGGTCGGGGTTGCGTCCGAACTGCGACGCACGTCGCTTGATGTCTGCGTAGAACGCCTGCCCGTCCGACAGTCGCTGATGGGCGGTGAAGATGGCCTCGGCGTACTGCCCTGCGAAGCTGCGCCCCTCGTTCGACGCACCCGCCTGTACCAGCACGGGGTGACCCTGCGGCGAGCGCGGCGCGTTGAACGGTCCGCGGACCCGCAGGTGGCGTCCGACGTAGTTGATCTCATGAATTTTCGACGTGTCGGCGTAGACGCCCCTGTCCGTGTCGAGAACGATGGCGTCGTCTTCCCAGCTGTCCCACAGCTTGACCGTCGCATCGACGAATTCGCGTGCCCGCGCGTATCGGTCGGCGTGGTCGGGATGACTGGGAAGGCCGAAGTTCGCCGCCGCCAGATCCGTTCCGGTGGTGACGATGTTCCAGCCGGCCCGACCCTTCGAGATGTGGTCCAAGGAGGCGAACAGACGCGCGAGGTTGTAGGGCTCGAAGTACGTCGTGGACGCGGTGGCGATCAGCCCGATCCGCTCCGTGACTGCGGCGATCGCCGTCAGCAAGGTGATCGGCTCCAGCGCTCCGGCCGCGCCGTGCCCGGCATCGCTACGCAGCGCGGGACCGTCCGCGAAGAAGAGTGCATCCAGTTTCGCCGCCTCCGCGGTGCGCGCGATCTCCTGGAAGTAGTCGACGTCGAACAACCGCTCTGGTGACGTCAGCGGGTGACGCCAGGCCGATTCGTGGTGCCCGGCCGGATAGATGAACGCATTGAGACTCAGCTGCCGCTGTTGATCTGACATACCGAGATGTCTAGCAGCGCGGAAACCGCCTGCCCACGGTTAAGTTTCGTGTGATCGAAACGCACTACCGCCGGGGATACCCGGCGGCCGACACCGCGTGCGCCGCCTCCATCAGCATCCAGCCACCCAACTGGACGGAGAGGTCGCGCTCGGGGATGTCGGACGAACGCACCGTGCCCCCGGTGAACGCCGCGATATTCCTGCCGAGACCGGGAAGCCGGGCCTGCTTGCCCCAGTCGGCGCCGAACAAGGGCTGACCCTCGATCTGCAAGCGGTTCTCCCACGCAGTTTCGGCTGAGGTGAGCACGATCTGCGCTGCGATCTCCCGCGCGCGGATGTCGTCATGGTTCTCCCAGGGCAACATCACCGCAGTCAGCGCGAGATAGCGGGCGAGGATACCGTTGAACAGACCCCCGTCTCCCCCGCCACCGCCGCGAATGACCCCACCCGGAGCCAGGTGCTCGTCGACGGCGTCGATCAGCCGGTGAATGCGGCCTCGATGCCGCGGCGCACCGAGACGCACCGCCAGCTCGGTTTCGAGCCCGAGGACGACCCCCTGGCAGTACGAATAGATGACCCTTTCGGCCTCACCGCCGCGATGGATCCCATCGATGACGAGGCCGGTGTTCTCGTCCAGCAGCGTGTCGTCGATCCAGTCCGCGGTGGCCTGCGCCCGCCACAGTTTGCCTGTGCGGGCCAGCATGATTCCGGCCGGGCCGTTGGCCGGAGCGTTGTAGAAATCCGAGCCCTTGCGCCAGGGCAGCCCGCCACCGTCGGGATCCCAGGCGTCGAACAGCTGGGATTCGAGTGTCTGCACCGCATTCCGGTTGTCGATCAAGTGCGTGCGCTGCGCGCGTTCGAGCGCGATGCCCAGCCACGCCATGTCGTCGTAATAATTGTTGGTCCAGCCCGTAATGTTCCGAAGGCGGTGACTGCGAGCGAGTTTCACGATCCGACGGCGGCGACGCGGAGTGGGGTCGCGTTCGAGTGCGTCGACGGCGCAGTCGATGAGGTGTGCCTGCCACCAGTAATGCCAACTGACGAACAACCGTTCACGTTTGACCGCCGGCCAGGCCACCACGCCCAGCGTGGTGCCCGGAAGGCCCCACAGCCGGCGAAGATGCCTGCTCACCACCGCTTCTTCAGCGGCGTCGGCGCGCGCCGACCACTCGTCCTGCATGAGGGTTGATCTTGCCTAGTCTCCGGGCGATCCGCTACCACGCCCGACCGAGGTCGGCGTGCTCGCGCACCCACGCATGCATGGCAATGCCTGCCGCGACACCCGCATTGATGCTCCTCGTGGAACCGAACTGCGCAATCGATACGGTCATGGCTGCAACCTCTTTCGCCTCGTCGGTGACTCCGGGACCCTCCTGACCGAACAGCAGCATGCAGTCCCGCGGCAGGCTTGCGGTTTCGAGCGGAACGGAGCCCGGCGTGTTGTCCACGGCCACGATGGTGAGACCCTCCTCACGCGCGAACTCGACCAATTCGTCGATGCTCGAGTGATGTCTGACGTGCTGATACCGATCGGTGACCATCGCCCCGCGCCGGTTCCAGCGCCGCCGTCCCACGATATGAACTTCCGCGGCGGCGAAGGCGTTGGCCGTCCGCACCACGGTGCCGATGTTGGCGTCGTGCCCGAAGTTCTCGATCGCCACATGCAGCGGGTGGCGCCGGCTGTCGATGTCGGCGACGATGGCTTCACGTGTCCAATAGCGGTAGGCGTCGACCACGTTCCGTCGGTCACCGCCGGCCAGCAGTTCGGGATCGTAGCGGGAATCCGTCGGGACCGGTGCGTCGTGTTCTTCCGTCCACGGACCGACACCGTGAGTATTCTCACCCCACTCGGTAGGGCCCGGCTCGCCCGACTCGGCCAGGACCGGAAGTGAACCCACCTCTGCGCCAATCATGGAATCAGAACGTCTCGTTGGAATCGGGTGAGACCGTGAATCCGTGGGACGTCTCGTCGTTGACACACGTCACAGCGGTCGCTGTGGTGCTGCAGGAGTAGCCGAGTTCGGCGAGCTTGGATCCGGCAGGCAACACCGGGTCGGGTTCGGCATCACCCGAGGTGTACACGAGGCCGCCGGCACACATGAACGCTCCCTCACCCTCGTTCTCGACGCGAATGCCGTGGCCCCAGTCGACCATGCAGTCTGCCGGCCGCGGCGGGACCGGACTGGTCGATCCCTGGCATCCCGCTTCCGTGCGACTCGGCAGCTTGATGATGCCGCACTGGAACGCGCCGTCCGGGGAGGTGAAGAAGTACGACTCGTTGTGCTCGTACGGAACGTCGACGAGGGTGGTGGTCGGCGCTTCCGTCGTCGTGGTCGGCGCAATCGTGGTCGTGGTGGTCGTGACTGGCGGAACCGTGGTGGTGGTAGTGGTCACAGGCGCTGCGGTGGTGGTGCTGGTGGTGGTCGGCGGAGCCACCGCCTCGGACGAACCCCCACATGCTGCGAGCGTCAAAGCAGCACCAATGCTCAGACCTACCAACGACACCCGACGCCACGCCATACGGCCACCTCCACATACTTGCCTGCTGCCGACACTGCACTCTAACGGCACCACTGCCCGGCGTCCCCGCGGCGGTCTACCCTGGACACGGAGGCACAACGATGAATCATCAGCGAATCGTGCGGACGGTCTGCTTCATCACAGCCGGTTACGTCATCGTCCTCGCAGTCTGGCTGGGGTGGTTGATCGAGCACACCCCCGAGGCCACGATTCCGTACCAGATCATGGGACTGGTCGCCGCCTTCGGGTCGGCGCTGGGATTCGGCATGATGGCTGCCGAACGACCCTCCCGGGCAGACCGCCGACTCGCGCGGCGCGGGCTCGAAGGATGGGCCAGCATCGAGCGCGTGACACCGCTTCGCCGCACCCCCGACAACGGCGAACTGACCGAACTGGATCTGCGGTTGACCGTGCCGGGGTCCGAGAGCTACTCCGGACGCGTCGTGTACGAGGTGCGGCGCGAGGAGGCCACCCGTTTCGTGCCCGGCGAAACCATCACCATCCTGGTGGACCCGAACAATCGGGACCGCATCATGCTGTGTCCGTGACCCGGCGACCTGTGTTCCGGCGGCGTAGCGCGAGCATCCCCTCGACCAGCAACAGTTGCGCGGCGGCGTAACTGGCGAGGATCAGTCCTTCGGTTACAGCCCTGCCGCGCTCACGTCGCACGAACAATCTCCGCACCACGATCAGCCCGTCCGACGCCGTGAACAGCACTCCGCCCAGACCGAGCCAGCTGCGCCGGTCGACGCTCGGTATCGCCACGCTCGCAACGACGCCTGCGCCGGGGGCGAGGGTCGGATCGGCAGCGAGTGTGGACGTCGTAGCCAAGGCTGATCCATAACCAGTGAGGGGCGCAGCGACACCGGCGGATCGAGCCCGCAGCAACAGGGCTGCCCCGAGCCAGCCGGCCAGTCGCGGACCCCACGCCGCCGGAGTGGGACGCGCACCGTTGCGCAGCAGCAAAGCCGAGTAGCACGCCTGCATGACCGCGAAGGCCGAAGCGCCCCGCACCAGGCGGGCATCGTCATCCGGGTCGATCATGAAGACGTCACCGACCGTCGCGCCTGTGAGCCCGGCCAGCAACAGTCCCGCGTCCACGGAGTCGGTCGCGCCTCGCCGGCGCACTACCCGGGCCGCCAGTGCCGGAGCGATCAGAGGCTTCGCGATCTTCTGCAGTCGCTCGCGTCCGGTCACGGCGCCGACCACGGTGGCCACAGTCGCCCCCGCGAACACGACGTGCTCCAGACCCCAGTCATCCTTCGACGTCACATCTTCCTCCCACACTTGCGGTCGCGCCGAGGGTACCGCGCGCTCGAGTGGTTGACTGGAGGTTGGAATGCGACGGTGACGAGGGCGATCGTGAGGCACAGGTCATGGCAGTACAGGCACGTGCGGCAGCCACCCGCCATCAGGTCCTGGAAGGCGCCGCGCTCAGCTTCGAGAAGCTCGGCTACGGCGGCGCCAGCCTGAGTCGGATACTTGCGTACTCCAATGTCACGAAGGGTGCCTTGTACTTCCATTTCGAGTCCAAGGAAGCCCTCGCCTGGGCGGTGATCAAGGAGCAGCACGCCATGTCGATGCTGGCGGCGCAGCGAGTGCTCGCCACGGCGCAGTCCCCGATGGAGGCTATCGTCTTGTGCGCCAAGGAAATGGCGCGGCAACTGCTGACCGAACCGATCGTCCGGGCGGGGGTCCGCCTCACCCTCGAGCTCGGCAATTCTCGCGGACCGGCCACCGATCCCTACATCGACTGGACCGACACGCTCGTGGCACTGGCCGTCAAGGCGACGGCAGCAGGTGAACTTCGGGCGACCGTCGATTCCGCCGCTCTTGCCCGCTTCCTGGTGAGTTCCTTCACCGGGATGCAACTCGTGTCCGAGGCACTGAGCGGTCGAGCCGACCTGTACGAACGCCTCGCCGACATGTGGGCGCTGCTGCTCCCCTCGATCGCCGCCCCCGACATGTTGCCCCGCTTACTCGAGCTTGCCGCCGCACGTGACGACCTCGCCTCCTGATTGCCGAGGCACAAGACGAGCGCACGACGGCTCGCCACCCCGGACTCCGATGACGTCGATTCGGCCCCATTCAGTTCTCAGGCAACATCATTCCGTCTGCTTGGGATGCCCAGTGCCCTTTTGCCGCATCACTGGTCGCGAATCGCAGGTCCCACAGCTCCTCGGACGCCGGCGGCGCGACCCGTTCACCCCGCTTCCGCCTCACAGCTCCGGCACCGGTACGGCCCCGAAGTCGCCCTTGGACGGCGCCGACAGAATCCGGGCAAGCTCTGGATCGGCATACACCTCCACCGTATGGAGCCACGTTTGAATCGTGCGGGCCGGCGGAGCGGGATTATCCATCGACGAGCCCGCCCGCAGCGACGCGATCAGCTCGTCGACGAAGTCGGCGACCTCCTCACCCGACAGGTAGCTCACCCACGGAAACGCCGCCGCGACGACCTTGCGGACCAGAGCACCGTCACCCGAGTGCAGTAGGGCGTCGACCATCGCCGTCGCCGCCGCGAGCACCTCCCGCTCCTGCTCCGCCCGTACCGCCGTCATCAAGACCAGATCCTCGCCGCCTCGCCGCGTCACTCGCAGCGGCCGCGCCTTGATCGCTGCCACTCCGACAGTGTCGCCTTCCCCTTGTTCTGGATATCCGAGAACGGAGGCACGGACGAGACCCCCCTCTACCTCGAGACCGACGAGCGCGGACTGCACCTCGGAAGTCGAGGGCGGCGAACATTGAGGACCCGGCCACCAGCACTTCCGGCACTACGGGCGAACGGACGGCGGTTGACCCGGGTGATCAGGGCAGGGTGTACCGGGCGAACACGTGCCACCCTGCGAAAGCCCAGAGGCCGACGAGAAGTAGTCGTCCGGGCAGCCGGGTCCACAGCGCGGAGACGACGCTCGCAAGGCTCGACCACCGTCCGCCGGTCCGGCGGCTGTACAACTCGATGCCGATGCCGGTGCCGATCAACATCAGCCAGATGATCGTGACTATCACCTCACCCTCCCGCGGGAGAACGGGGTCGCACCCACCTGCGGTACATCCGGACGACTGGGCCCCCGCCGACGGCAAGCCATCCGCAAAACAGGACGAATCGAACCGGATGCCACGCCAGCGCATGATCGATCACCGTGCTGAGTGTGGGAAGGGTGGTGGACCGGCCACCCAGGGCGAGACCGAGTCCTTCGAGGCCTGCGGCAACAAAGAGCAACACCAGCCACGGGAGCACCGAGCGTAGCGTGATCTCCCCTGCCCGTGGCGTGTCGTTGTCCCGAGGATCGGGAGCGCCGCCGATGACGGCCACACCGGCCAGCAGAACAACGGGCATTCCGACTGCGATGTAGGCAAGGCCCGTGAACGGCTCCAGTCCGGTTGCCCAGTATGCGTAGAGCGCCGTGATCACCAGACCGGCTGCACCAACAGCGCTGGGCACATCAACTTTTCGGAGAAGCGATTTCATCGCACCACCCACCCCTACCCTGGTCCGTCGCGTGCTGCTCCAGCCGCCAGGGTCGCACCCGCGCAACCGTCGCCGCACGGGGCCTGACCGGTCACCGTCCCCGACGCCACCACCGCCGCGGTCGCGGCGCCGGCGGCTGGTTCTCTGCGGACGACTGGTCCTCTTCGGACGGCGGGAGCGATGGCGGGTGCGTGGGCACCGCTCGGCGGTCCATTCGCCACTGCGACACCACCTCGTCCGCGTCGACGGGGCTGACCGGCACTCGCGGCCCGGACGGCGCGCGCAACCAGGCCACGATCTCGAGGTTGAGCTGATGCACGATCTCGCGCACCGCGTCCTCCGACGGTATTCCGCGGACCGTCTCGGGGAGCCGCTCGATCTGCTTGCGCAACTGCAGTGGCGTCGGTAGCAGTGCGTCGAGGGGCAGGTTCTCACGCCGCAGATAACCTTTGACCCACCACAACTCGTCATCGACGTCGCCGGACAGTGGTATCGGTTTACCTGCTCCGGGAAGGTTGTCGAAGTCACCGCGCTCCTGCGCCAGCCGGATCTGCTTGTCGATCCAGCTCTCGAAGCTCACCTCGGGAGGTTTGCGCTCGGTCATACACCGATTCTCCCAGGATGTGCGGCACTGCGGCAGCAAGTCGTGCGGTGCGGGATCTCCCCGAACTCGGCGCGGACCACGTCACCGACCCGCGGCGGACGCTCCGCATCCGCGCACCGATTCGCGGGACTCGCCGACCAATCCCTCAGCATCCGGCCAAAGGGTGTGCGGATATGCGGCGCGACCGTCCCTTATTCGAGAATCCGGCGTCGCCCTGCTCGCCGACCACGCCGCGACCGAGTAGGCACCCGGACCCTCACCGATACGGTTTGAAGGCCACCGAACCGGGCATGCGTTGTACACCCCAGATCGACTACGCCCGGAGGTAATGATGAGCAGACCCCTGACAGGTCGCGGTGACGAAAACGACCCGCATCGTGTGACCGATATCGACGGTCGTTCCGTCGACGGTCGTTCCGTCGACGGTCGTTCCGTCGACGTCGAGCAACGAGTAGTCACCAAACCCGCACGTACCAGCACTGCTGCCGCATTCGCCCTCGCTGTCGGCGTTGCCGCCCTCGTCTGCGTGCTGATCGTGATCCTGTCTCCGGTCGGACTGGTGCTGGGCATCATCGGGCTGATTCTCGGCATCCTCGGACTGAGGGCGTCTCGCAAGGTGGGTATCACCGGTAAAGGCGTGGCGATTGCCGGCACTGTACTGAGCGCGCTGGCGATCGTCATCTCGATAGCTTTCGCGGCCGGAATGGTCACTGTGCTCAACAACGACAGTGCCGTCGAACGAATCGAGCAGGAACTCGACAAGATGCGGGACAAGCTGCCCGATAGCGTCGAGGTCCCCCAGCCGTAACTAGCACGCTCCGTGCGCCTTTCTGGTTGCCACCGCTACCAGAAAGGCGCACGGGCGCGGAGCGCCACTTGCCATTGCGCCTTCTTCCTTTTACTGTGACATCGAGTCTCAGTTAATTACCGGTGACCGTTCCACCTCGGCCCAGGAAGAGGACATGACAGTGAGTGCCCCGCAGCAGGCCGGCATCGCCTCCCAGGCCTCGGAGGACGAACGGCATCTGTCGGTCGTCGTAGTCGGCGCCGGTCTGTCCGGCGTCGCCGCAGCGGTCAAGCTGGAAAAGGCCGGAATTACGGACTACCTCGTGCTCGAGAAATCAGCACGCGTCGGCGGCGTGTGGCGGGAGAACACCTACCCCGGCTGCGGTGTCGACATACCCGCACCGGTGTACTCGTTCTCCTTCAATCCCAACCCGCAATGGCGGAGCAACTTTGCACTACAGCCGGAACTGCTGTCGTATATCGAGGAAACGGTCGACAAGTTCGGCGTCCGATCCAAGATCTCGATGCACACCGAGCTGATCGAGGCAGCGTGGTCCGAAGACCGCCGACGGTGGGTCCTCGACACCACCCAGGGCACGATGGTCGCCCAGCACGTCATTTTCGCGGCAGGACCGATCACCGAACCGAAGACACCCGAGCTCCCCGGAATCGACGGCTTCGCCGGCGAGATCTTTCACTCGGCGCGCTGGAATCACGATGTCGATCTCACCGGCAAGAGGGTGGCGGTGGTGGGAACGGGCGCGTCCGCCGTGCAGTTCATTCCGGAGATCCAACCGGACGTGGCGCAGCTGTACGTCTTCCAGCGCACTCCCGCGTGGGTCGTCCCACGTCTCGACTTTCCGTTCCCGCGCATGGCGCAATGGGTGTTCGGTCGAGTTCCCGCCGTACAGAACGCATTTCGGCACCTCCTGGACGTGGTGCTGCGGACCCTCACCCTGGCGATGCGGCGCGAACGGACCGCACGCCTACTCAACCCCATCGGTACCCGCTGGCTCGCGGCACAGGTGCCCGACCCCGAGCTCCGAGCGTCGCTCACCCCGGACTTCACCTCGGGGTGCAAGCGACTCCTGCTGTCCAACACCTATCTGCCTGCACTGACGAAGCCGGGCGTCGAGCTGATCCCCCACGCGCTCGTCGCGGTCGACGGGCAGTCGGTGGTGGCCGCCGACGGCACCCGACGCGAGGTTGACGTCATCATCTTCGGTACCGGATTCGATGTGAGCCACCCACCCATCGCGAGCCGCATTCGCGGACGCGACGGACGCCTTCTGTCGGAGAAGTGGGCGAAGAGTCCCGAGGCCTATCTGGCCACCACCACTCCGGGTGCACCGAACGCCTACATCATGCTCGGCCCGAACATCTTGGTGTACAACTCGTTTCTGGGATTGGCCGAGAACCAGCTCGACTATGTCATCGACGGCTTGACCAAGGCCGAACAGCAGGGCATCGAAGTACTCGAGGTCCGCGAGGAGCCGTTCCGCGCATTCAACGACGCCGTCCAGAAGGGCCTGGCCCCCACGGTCTTCAACAACGGCGGATGCAGTAGCTACTACCTCGACACCGACGGCAAGAACTTCGCGGCCTGGCCGTGGTCCACCGGATCACTGCGACGCCGCCTCGCCCGATTCGACCTCGAAAACTACGCCGTCCGGCCTTACCGGCACTCGCCGTCCGCCCATTCCACAGGAAAGTCGTCATGATCGAGATTCATCACACCGCCGTAGCCCAAGCGCCGCTCGCCGCCTGTTTCGCGTATCTCGACGACTACACGCACGTGCCGTCCTGGCTTTTCGGGATCACCCAGTTCGATCCCGTCGGCGAACCCGTCCGCGGACTCGGTGCCGTCTACAACGCGGCGATGCGGGTCGGCCCCAAAACGCTGGGCTCGGTCGTCGAGATCACGGCGTGGGAAGAGAACGCACTGATCCAGCTCGATTCGATCGACGGCCTCACAACCCACTCACAGTGGCGATTCGAGGCCGTCAGCGAAGAAGCGACCCGACTGACCGTCGACTTCCACTACGAGCTTCCCGGCGGACTTGCCGGGAAGGCGCTGGCGCGGATCGTCGAACCGTTTGTGGCGCAGGCAATCCGACACACCGACGCCACCCTGCGGCGTCAGGTGGAACAGGCGGCGCAGCGCTCGTTCTGACCGGGTGGCGGGCATCCTCACCCGAGAACAAAGCCCACCTGCCGTTCAAGGGCGGGCGCTGCCTGCACCAGCGCCGTGCCTCGAGTCAGTTCAGTCCGAGATCTGCGAGGCCGAGCAGCGACCGGTACTCCAGCCCCTCGGCCGCGATCACGTCGTCGGCTCCGGTGGCGCGGTCGACGACGGTGGCAACACCGACCACGGTGGCGCCCACGTCACGGAGCGCCTTCACCGCGGTCAGGGGGGAATTGCCGGTGGTGGTCGTGTCCTCGACAACGAGAACCCGTTTGCCGACCACGTCCGGTCCCTCGATCTGGCGCTGCATCCCGTGCGCCTTGGCTGCCTTACGGACGACGAACGCGTCGATCGGCCTGCCCGCCGCGTGCATGACGGCCATCGCCACCGGGTCGGCTCCCATCGTGAGTCCACCCACCGCGTCGAAGTCCCAATCCGACACCAGCTCACGAAGCAATTTCCCGATCAGCGGACCGGCCTCGTGATGCAGCGTCGCGCGGCGCAGGTCCACGTAGTAGTCGGCTTCCTTGCCCGAGGACAACGTCACCTTGCCGTGCACTACAGCCAGCTTCCGCACCAGCGCGGCCAAATCCTCGCGATCACTCATGACAGAAACCCTACCCACCGCTACGTGCGGCCACGGCCCCGGCCAACCACGTTGGTGAGGCGACGCACAACGCTCTTCGGGACCAGCCGTCCCACCGAAGTAAGCACCTTGTACTGGGCGCCCGGGACGCTGACGACCTTCCCCTTCTCGAGATCCGCCAGGGAGGCCGCCACCACTTGCTCGACGCTGAGCCACATGACCTTCGGGATGGAAGTCATTTCGATTCCGGCGCGTTCGTGGAACTCGGTGCGAATAAATCCCGGGCACAACGCCTGCACGCGGACACCTGTCCCCGCCAGACCTCCCGACAACCCCTCGGAGAACGAGATGACATACGCCTTGCTTGCCGAGTAGGTGGAGCCGCGGCCGGAGAGAAGTCCGGCCACGCTGGCCACGTTGATGACAGTGCCGTTGGCCGACGCGATCATCGCCGGCAGCGCCGCCCGGGTGAGCTGCATGACGGCAGTGACGTTGACGTCGAGCTGAGCTTGCAGCAGCCCGGGATCGGCGGTCCAGAACTCACCGGAGGTGCCGAAGCCCGCGTTGTTGACCAGTACGTCAACGCCCTGGTTCAGACGCCCGGCCACTTCCAAGCGACCCGCGGTCGTCGCCAGATCGGCGGGAAGGATCTCGCACTCCGTGTCGAACCTTGCCTTGGTCTCGGTGGCGAGCTCGCGCATCCGCCCTTCGTCACGGGCGACCAGCACCAGGTCGTAACCCAGCGAGGCGAACTTACGGGCGAACCCCGCGCCCAGCCCGGAGGTGGGGCCGGTGACGAGGGCGACCGGTCGAGTGGGGGCGTCGTCGGAAGCGGACGGGAGGTCGGCGGAACTCGAAGGCGTCGACATACCGGTGACGGTAGCAAGGCGCGGCACGCCTGTGCGCGGTTAACGAGTCCCTGGACTCGTCAACCCCTCACGCGCGGGGGCGCCCCTGGGGAGGACGACCACCGGCCGGCGGGTGCGGCGCCGAGGCACGCCCCTCGGCTGGGCGCCCTTCGGCTGGGCGACCTTCGGCTGGGCGTCCCGCGGCTGGGCGCCCTTCGCGCAGTCGCGGCCGGCTCGGGTCGTGAGGTTGACGATCGAGTTCGCGTGGCTCGATGACCGGCGGGAGGACGTGCAGCAGACCGGACAGCCGGGCCACCGCCTCGATCGCCGAATCCCATTCGCGCCCGGTGCTGTTGATGGGCAGCGAACCGAGGGTCCACTCCCCCTCGCTCCACAGCATGTTCACGTGCGGAGGAACCGACTCGGTGAAGGCGACCATCCGCTGATCGCAGACGCGGCGCGCGATCTCGAGGTCGGTGGCGAAAACCACCCGCGGCCCGATGGCCCCCAGCAACTCGAGGTCCGCATCCTTGGGCGGCGGCGTCGACTTGAGCCGGAGGTCGATGTCGACATCGGAGCCCACTTTGCGGTGCACCGCGACGATGGTCGCGGTTTCCTCCAAGTCGAACAGGATGAACGACTCACCCCGACGTTCGCCCCGCACGACATCGAGGGCGCTGAGGTACTCCTGCTTGGCCATAGCGGCGCGGTGGAATTTGGCCGGCAACCGTTCTTCAACGCTCTCGTAGGTGTAGCCCTGAGCCTTCGCCCAGATCTGCCGCACACGGCCGGTCTGATCGCGCCGCGAGCGATCGAAATAGAGCAACGCACACGCGCCTGCGAGTGCGATCAACGCCAGTACGAACCACATTCCCGTCATCGGTGATCAGCCTAGCGAGTCGACGGCGCAATCGGACCATGCGGTACCGGGACACCCCGTGTCGGACGGCGCCGAGGACACGATGGTCAGTTGCCGCCGAGCCGGGGCAGCTCTGTGCTGATGATCGTCTCCGCCATCATCGAGCCGTTTTCGATCTTGGTGCCCTGAACCATGACGGTGAATCCGGGCTTCAGATCGGCGACGGTGGCCCCGTCCAGGGCGATCACGTTGGTCTGGGGGTTGGTCTGCACCGTCACCTGTGATCCGCCGATGGCGTCGAGGGTCAGCGTCGTGCCGTCGTTGGCGCTGATCGTTCCGAACGCAGCACCCGCCTCTCCGATGGCCTCGCCGATCCCGCCGGGGAGTTGGTCGAGCGGCGACTCGGATGTCGTGGACGGGGGCGCGCTGGTCCTCGGCGGTGCGGTGGTGGCAGGCGGGCGTGACGTGGTCGGTCCCGCCACCGTCGACGACGAGGAATTGTTCGGCGCCGACGTGAAGAGCGCGATGCCGAAACCGATGACGGCGATCAGCAGCAAGGCGGCTGCAGCGCCGGCGATCCACGTGGCGACGCGGCGCGGCTTCTTGTCGTCAGGTTCCTCGCCCGGCGGCCTAGGCGGGTACTGGGGGTTCGGGTACTGGGCATGGGGATATTGCCCGGTGGGATAGCCGCCGTAGTACTGCTGCGCGTCGTACGGCGGATAGGCCTGCGTGGCGTTGGGCGGCGGCGCCCCCGAGGCGAACCTGGGGTCGTACGGCGGGAGCGCCTGCGTGGGGTTCGGCTGATTCTGCCCGTACGCCGCGGTGGGGTCGGACGTATAGAACTGTTGCGTGGGCTGCTCGGGGGTGCTGCCCAGGTACTCCGTCCGCTGCTCGTCTCGCGACCACGACTCCGTGCCGTCGGATCCCGATGTCGCCGAGTCGTCGTATGCGCGTTCCTGAGGAGTACGCGGATCGTCGGGGTTCGTCATGGTCGGGGCCCCCTCCCTCGGGGTGTGGTTGCCGGTCGAACATGCTCGTGCGGCCTTCACGCGCAGCGCGGCCCGTTCGGGGGTTCAGGGTAGTAGCGCAACTTAAGACGGCCCTGTGAAAACAGGCGTGAGTGGCAAGGCGCCGGACGCACCTTGCCACTCACGGACGGGTCAGCCGAGGACCAGCGAATCACCGTTCTCGGATACCTTCACCGGCACGGTGTCACCGTCTTTGACCTCACCGGCGAGGAGCTTCTTCGCCAACTGGTCACCGATGGCCTGCTGGATGAGGCGCCGCAGCGGCCGGGCTCCGTACATGGGGTCGTACCCGCGCACCGCCAACCAGAACCTCGCGGAGTCGGAGACGTCCAGGGACAGCCGCCGCGCCTCGAGGCGGTGGGACAGCTGGTCGAGCTGGATGTCGACGATCGCTTCGAGCTGTTCCTCCGACAGGGCGTCGAAGATCACGACGTCGTCGAGACGGTTGATGAACTCCGGCTTGAACGCGTGCCGCACCGCATCCATCACCTGTTCCTTGGTTCCGCCCGACCCCAGGTTGGAGGTGAGGATCAGGATGGTGTTGCGGAAGTCGACGGTGCGCCCCTGCCCATCGGTGAGCCGGCCGTCGTCGAGTACCTGGAGCAGGATGTCGAAGACGTCGGGATGGGCCTTCTCCACCTCGTCGAACAGCACGACCGTGTACGGGCGTCGGCGCACGGCCTCGGTGAGCTGGCCGCCCGACTCGTACCCCACATATCCGGGCGGGGCACCGACGAGGCGGGCCACCGAGTGCTTCTCGCTGTACTCCGACATGTCGATGCGCACCATGGCGCGCTCGTCGTCGAACAGGAAGTCGGCCAGCGACTTCGCGAGCTCGGTCTTACCGACACCGGTGGGGCCGAGGAACAGGAACGAACCGGTGGGCCGGTTGGGGTCGGCCACCCCGGCGCGGGCCCGCCGGACGGCGTCGGACACCGCTTGCACAGCCTCCGTCTGGCCGACGACACGTTTGCCCAGTTCGGTTTCCATGCGCAGCAGTTTGGCGGTTTCGCCTTCCATCATGCGGCCGGCGGGAATACCGGTCCACGCTGCCACCACGTCGGCCACGTCGTCGGGACCCACCTCTTCCTTGAGCATGACGTCGCCGTCACCGGCGGCGCCGGACTCACGGGCCGCCTGCTCGAGTTCCTTCTCGAGCTGCGGAATCTTGCCGTACCGCAGTTCGGCTGCGCGGCCGAGGTCGCCGTCGCGTTCGGCGCGCTCTTCTTCTCCGCGCAGGTTTTCGAGCTGCTCCTTGACCTCGCGGACGGAGTCGATGGCCTGCTTCTCGTTCTGCCACCGGGTGGTGAGCTGGTTGAGCTTCTCCTGCTCGTCCGCAAGTTCCTGGCGCAGCTTGTCGAGCCGTTCCTTCGACGCCTCGTCGGACTCCTTCTGCAGCGCCATCTCCTCGATCTCGAGGCGGCGGACGATCCGTTCGACGGTGTCGATCTCCTCGGGACGGGAGTCGATTTCCATCCGCAGCCGCGACGCCGCCTCGTCGACGAGGTCGATGGCCTTGTCGGGGAGGAACCGGGAGGTGATGTAGCGGTCGCTGAGGGCGGCGGCGGCGACCAGCGCGGAGTCGGTGATGCGCACACCGTGGTGCACTTCGTACCGTTCCTTGAGTCCACGCAGGATGCCGACGGTGTCCTCGACGGAGGGTTCGCCGACGAGGACCTGCTGGAAACGCCGTTCGAGGGCCGCGTCCTTCTCGATGTGCTTGCGGTACTCGTCGAGCGTGGTGGCGCCGACGAGCCGAAGTTCACCGCGGGCCAGCATCGGCTTGATCATGTTTCCGGCGTCCATCGCCGATTCACCGGTGGCACCGGCGCCGACGATGGTGTGCAACTCGTCGATGAACGTGATGACCTGGCCGGCCGAGTTCTTGATGTCGTCGAGAACCGCCTTGAGCCGTTCTTCGAACTCGCCGCGGTACTTGGCGCCCGCCACCATCGAACCGAGGTCGAGGGAGATGACGGACTTGCCGCGCAGCGATTCGGGAACGTCGCCCGCGACGATGCGCTGAGCCAGTCCTTCGACGATGGCGGTCTTACCGACACCCGGCTCGCCGATCAGCACCGGGTTGTTCTTGGTCCGTCGGCTCAATACCTGGACTACCCGGCGGATTTCGTTGTCGCGCCCGATCACGGGGTCGAGCTTGCCTGCCCGTGCCGCGGCCGTGAGGTCGGTCGAGTACTTCTCGAGCGCCTGGTATGTCCCCTCGGGGTCGGGGCTGGTGACGCGAGCACTGCCGCGGACGGTGGTGAACGCGTCGCGCAGGGCCTCCGGGGTGGCACCGTGCCGTCCGAGGAGGTGCGACACGTCCGAGTCGCCGGACGCGAGCCCCACCATGAGGTGCTCCGTGGACACGTACTCGTCGTCGAGTTCGGTGGCGAGATGTTGCGCAGCGGTGATGGCGCCGAGGGCTTCGCGCCCCAACTGCGGTGTGGTGGTGGCCCCGGATGTCTTGGGCAGCCGGTCGACCAAGGTCTGCGCTTCGCGATGGACCGCGGTGGGATCGACCCCGACCGCTTTGAGTAGCGGTGCGGCGATGCCGTCGGTCTGATCGAGCAGGGCCACGAGTAGATGCGCGGGCCTGATATCGGGGTTACCGGCCGACGACGCCGACTGGAGCGCAGCGGTCATCGCGGCCTGGGTCTTGGTGGTCGGATTGAATGAGTCCACTGGTCACCTCTTCTGGCGAAGTAGAGCGGTCCGTCGCCGGAGCCGGGAGGGACCTGGCGACGCTGTCACTCTTCTTAACGCGCGAAAGGTTGAGTCTGTTCCGCTCAACTTTGGATTTTTTGGAGTTCCTTCACCATCGTGCCCACTTTCAGGCGCCGATCGCAGCTGCCATCATCGGCCACGAGGTGTAGAGGTCCTCTTTCCAATACTCCCAGGAATGGGTGCCGGCCGGCCGGAGGTCGACCGTGACGGGTATGCCGAGGGTGTTGAGCTTCTCGGCCAGCCGAACGGTGCAGTCGTTGGTGACGGCCTCGATGACTCCGCCGACCACCACCTGGGTGGCGAGGGTGCCGCGGTCGCCGCCGACCGTGCGGGACTCCAACGTGTCGTGTTTTCCGGGGAACCCGGTTCCGTTGGAGAGATAGAGGGTGGTGCCCCGGAGTCGTTCGGCGTTGACGAACGGATCGTTGGCGATCCACAGCGGGTCGTCGGCCGGACCCCACATGTTCTCGGGGTTGCCGCCGAAATCCGCGACGGTGATCTCGACGTATCGGCGGGCCACGGGATTGCTGGTCATCGCGCAGCCGCTGTAGGCGCCGACGCTTCGGTACAGTCCCGGCCGCGCGATCGCGAGATTGAGCACGCTGGTGGCGGACATCGACAGCCCCGCGATCGCATTGCTTCCGCTGGCATCGAGGGCGGAATCGACGATGGGCGGCAGTTCCGCGGTGAGGAAGGTCTGCCACTTGTTCCTGCCCAGCTTCGGGTCGTCCCGCTTCCAGTCGGCGTAGTAGCTGGACTCGCCGCCGAACGGAATGACCACATTGACGTCCTTGTCAGCGAAGAACCGTCCGACGTCCGCCCGGGGTTCCCACCCGTTCTTCTCGGAGTTGCCCTCCACGCCCCCGAGCAGGTAGACGGTGGGACGTTGCGCCGACGCGGCCGGAAACACGCGAACGGTGATGTTCTTGTCCATCGCGGCCGAGTGGACGATGTAGTCGGCCTGTGCATCCCCCACCGACCTGACCTCGACCAGCCGCGATCCGTCCGCGGCCTGGTGGGCCGTGATCGTCTCGGTGACTCCGCGAGGCTCCGCCGCTGCTGTCGGCGGGCCCGTCAGGGCCGCAAGCACCACGGCCAGTGCGCCCGCGGCCACCGTCGACGGCCGCCTGACGGCACCGCCGCGCCGCCGTGGACCGCCCAGTCTTGCACCGTCAGCCCGCATGGTCCCCCCTGATTTCCTCCCGACCGGTACCGGATGCATATCGTGCCTTGTCGGTCTCGAACGCCCACGCGCGACCCGCCGAATCGGCCTGCGATTCGCCGGAAGTGACGTTCGCCGCAACCCGGGGTCCCGGCGACCGACGGCTAGAATGCAGTGGTTCGTATCGACACGCACGACACAGGGGACGGCTTGACACGAGATTGCCTCGATCCGCTCGTGATTTCGCGTCTGCGCGCAAGCTTTTCGTCGATCCTCTCAACCGAGCAGGGGCGCACTCGCCTCGCCACCACCTTCTACTCCACGCTCTTCGCCGAGCATCCCGAGTTCCGGTCACTCTTCCCGGCGGCGCTCGATCAGCAGAAGCACCGACTGTTCCAGGCGCTCGAATTCGTCATCGACAATCTCGAGGACCAGGACCGCGTCCTCGGATTCCTCGCCCAGCTGGGCCGCGATCACCGCAAGTACGGCGTCGAAGGCCGGCACTACTCGGCGTCGGCGAGAGCCTTACTCGTCGCTGTCCAGGATTCGTTCACCCGGGCGATCTGGACCCCTTCCCTCACTACCGCCTGGTCGGAACTGATCGAGTTGCTGCTCCACACGATGGCCGACGCCGCCGACAACGACGACCTCCCCGCAGCGTGGGGAGCCACCGTCGTCGGCCACGAACGCCTCCTCGACGACCTTGCGGTGGTCCGGCTCGAGGCCGACTCCCCGATTCCCTACGCGGCCGGCCAGTACCTCAGCGTCCAGATTCCGCAACGCCCTCGCCTGTGGCGGTACCTGTCAGCGGCCATTCCCACCAACCCGTACGGGCAGATCGAGTTCCATGTGCGTCGGGTGTCGGGCGGCTGGGTCAGTCCGGCCATCGTGAACGAGACGCAGGTGGGTGACCGTTGGCTGCTGAGCTCGCCGCTCGGCGGGCTCGAGGTCGATCGCGCCGGCGGCCGCGACGTACTCATGATCGGTTCGGGGACCGGTATCGCTCCCCTGCGCGCGCAGGTGATGGACATGGCCATGAAGGCCCAGAATCCGCGCGTGCACCTGTTCGTGGGCGGCAAGTACCCCTGCGACCTCTACGACATCGAGACGCTCTGGCAGCTGTCGCTCAGCAATCCCTGGCTCACCGTGGTGCCCGTCTCCGAGGAAAACGAGAACCCGTGGTGGCATGCCGTACCCGTTCCCGACGAGCCACCGGGACTGCATCGACGACTACAGGGGCGACTCGGACAGGTGGTCGCCCGGTTCGGGTCGTGGGCCGACCGGCAGATCCAGATCTCCGGTTCGCCCGCAATGATCAAGACCACCGTGTATGCGTTGCAGGGCGGCGGCACACCACCGGAACTGATCCGGCACGATCCCCTCGTCTAGCGCCCTCCGCCCGCCGATTCGCCAGCCACATCCGAAATCCGGTTCCACGTCGGGAGAACAGCACACACATGCACGCCACGCAGACCACCTGGACCAGCACCGTCGTCGAACATCACCGCCTGCGACGAGATCTTGCGGTGATTCGCCTCGTCGGCGAGTACGTCCCGTTCCGGTCGGGTCAGTACGTCGACGTCAGCGTCCCCCAGAACCCACGATTGCTGCGGAGGCTGTCGCCGGCGCTGCCCCCGTCACTGGACGGCAAGCTGGAATTCCATGTGCGGACCGTGCCCGGCGGCTGGGTGAGCGGCGACATCGTGTCGGATACCGAACCCGGTGACCAGTGGCAGATCCTCGAACCTCGCGGAACGATGTCGGTCGACGAGGACGGGCCGGACGTGATCATGATCGCCGGAGGCACGGGGTTGGCCCCGTTCCGGTCCATCCTGCTGGACCTCGCGCGGAAGCCGAATCCGCCGCGGGTCTTCCTGTTCGTCGGCGACCGGACGCCACGGGACCTCTACGCGTCCGACATGCTCTATCTGCTGTTGCAGAACCTTCCCTGGCTCACCGTGGTCCCGGTGGTGGAGAGCATCACGAATCCGGACTGGGCGGACGAATGGCACGAGCGGACGAGGGTGGACGTCGGGTTCTCCGACGACGACCTCATCGAGGGCACCCTGCCCGACGTCGTGACGTCCTACGGGGCCTTCACCGACCATCAGGTACTGGTGTGCGGGTCGGCGGCCATGGTGCGCGCCACCCTGGACCGCCTGCGAGATACCGGAACACCGGCCGAGAACATCCAGTACGACCCGTACTGACATTGCGGGATCAGTACGACGGATCGTGCCGGATGTTCTCCGGCGGAGTTCCTGCCGCCTGCAGCCGGAACCTGGTGGTGTTGATCATCGCCTCGGAGCCGACCAGCTGGATGTCGCGCTCGGACCAGGTTCCGAAGTCGGCGACGACCTGGCCGACCTTGCCGGTGAGCCTGCGGTGCATGCCGGGCAGCGTCGCGCTGCTGGGGCCGGTGTACCACCAGGGGTCCTCGTCTTCTTCGGTGACGGGCACGACGGTGAGCCACGGATTCTGTTCGGCGAGAGCCCACAGCGTGCCCAGGTCGTACAGGTCGCAGGGATAGCGGCCTGCGAAGAACAGATGTACCCGAAGGTTCTGGGGACGCCGCGCCATGTCGAGTATCTGGGCGCGCAGCGGGGCGATGCCGGTACCCGAACCGATCATCAGGACGTCGCGGCCGTTCTCGAACCGGACTCCGAGGTCGCCGAGCGGTGATCCGACCACCCACCGCTCACCCACCTGTGTCTGGGTGACGATGGCCGGACTGACCCAGCCGCCGGACACCCGGCGTATGTGGAATTCGATGATGCCCTCGTCGTTGGGCGGGTTCGCCGGCGAGAGATAGCGCCACATCCTGGGCCGTGAGGGCACCTGCACGCTCACGTACTGGCCGGGGTTGTAGCTCATCGGCTCGTCGAGTCGGAGCCGGACCACCGAGATGTCCTTGCGAACCGGTAGATGCTCGATGACGGTGGCACCCCACGCCGGCGGCCCCGACTCGGCGTTCGCGGCGTCCATCATCGTGGCGGCGATGACGGAGAGCACGTCACGCCACGCCTGCTCGAGTTCGTCGGTCCACGGCTCGGTGGACGGAAACTGTTCCACCGCGGCGATCAGGGAATTGCCCACCGCGACGTAGTGCGCGTCCTGGACGCCGTACTTGCGGTGGTCGCGGCCGAGTTGCGCCAGATAGGTGAGGATCTGCCCGGACTGCTCGAGGCGGTCGATCACATACTGGACAGCGGAGATCAATCGGTCGCGCTGCACATCCATCGCCGCAGGGAAGAAGTCACGTGTCTCCGGATACCGTGCAAACAACAGGGCATAGAACGACCCCGACAGCGTCTGCGGCCCGTCCGGTACTGCTGCAATTGCCTTGAAGCTCGACCGGACCAGGGATATTGCCTGTGAATCCACCGCGCATCCTCGTCACCGACTGAACGCGGCCACGCCGCGAAGTACTTGGGCAGACTATAGGTGCGGCGGCTGTGCCGCCGACCAGGTCCCTCGATAGATGCCCAGGTCCCGCTAACCGACCGACCGGTTCGACGTCTCCCAGTAGCGCGCCCGCAGCGTCTTCTTGTCCAGTTTGCCCAGAGCCGTCACCGGAAGCGTCTCGACGAAATCGACCGACTTGGGCGCATGAACCGACCCCTTCGCCGCCCGCACCCTTTCGACGAGTTCCGCCGCATCGACACTCTGCCCGGCGCGCAGCACGACACAGGCCTTGACTGCTTCGCCCCACTTCTCGTCCGGAACGCCCACGACGGCGACCGAGCCGACGGCGGGATGCGCCGAGATCACATCTTCGACCTCCCGGGGAAACACGTTGAAGCCGCCGGTGACGATCATGTCCTTCTTGCGGTCGACGATGGTCATGAAACCGTCTTTGTCCTTGCGCGCGATGTCGCCCGTGTGCAGCCATCCACCGCGGAACGCCTCGGCAGTCTCTTCGGGCTTCTTCCAGTACCCCTTCATGACGAGTGGACCGCGGACACAGATCTCCCCGAGTTCACCTTGCGGAACTTCGTTGAGGTCGTCGTCGAGCAGCGCCACCTTCAGCCACGGCACCGGCCGGCCACAGGTGGCGAGCCTGCTGGGGTCGTTGGGCAGATGCTCCTCTTTACGCAGAACCGCAATGGTCATGCCGCATTCGGTCTGGCCGTAGAACTGAAAGAAAATCGGCCCGAACTTCTCGATGCCTTCCTTCAGCCTCGCCGGTGACATCGCCGAGGCGCCGTAGAACAGTGTCTCCAGGCTCGACACGTCGCGCCGGGCGAGGTCGGGATGATCCATCAGGAGGTAGATCATCGTCGGCACGAGCATGGTGGCCGAGATCTTGTGTTTCTCGATTGCCTCCAGCACGGCACCGGGCTCGAACACGGGCAGCACGATCAGCGCGCCACCGCGCAGCAGGGTGGGAATGAAGAAGGCGGCGCCGGCATGCGACAGCGGCGTGCAGATGAGGAAGCGCGGTTCTTCCGGCCACTGCCACTCCGCCATCTGAATCTGATTGAGGGTGGCGCCGGACTGGTAGGACCCGACGACGCCCTTGGGCTTGCCTGTCGTGCCGCCGGTGTAGACCATGCTGCTGTTGTCGTCGGCGTCCACCTCTGCCGCGCGCAGGCGTTGCGGAGTAAAAGTGGCGGCGAGCGCCAGGATGTCGATACCGACCTCGGACGGCCCCAGCGACAACACGTTCTCGATGGAGGAACACTGGTCCTTCAGCTGTGCCGCGCGGTCCTCGAAAGCGTTCGGGTCGAAGATCAGAGTTTCGATCTCGGCGTCGCCGACGATGTAGAGGTGGTCGTCGAGCGAGCCCATCGGGTTGAGGGCACTCGCGCGGCAACCGGAGATCATGGTGGCGCCCATGCTGATGAGAACCTCGGGCCGGTTCTTGGACAGCATCGCCGTGCTGGTGCCCTTGCCGATTCCGAGCGAGGCCAGTGCCTGCGCGAAGCAGCTGATCTGATCGCGCATCTCACCGCCGGTGAGCACGACGTCGCCGAGGTACAGGGCCGGCTTGTCGGTGTTGCGTTCCAGCGCGGTGATGAGGAGATCGGCCGCGAAGGCGGGGCGATGCAGTTGTGCGAGCTCGTCGGTCATCAGTCGTCCTTTTCGTTCCCGCGACGCCGAGGCGCTTGGTCCGGCGACCTGGTGTCCGTTGTCCTCCGGTCCCCGACACCATAACCGGATTTCGGCAAAACTGGAACCTGTTCCACTGATGTGATGGGGTCGTCGTCGGCCAGCGCTTCCCCTTTACCCGAGAGCCTGTGGCGCGGTTCCGTTAACGTGAAGACATGGGTTCGAACGAGACGACCGCCGAACGTATCGCCGACGCGGCCGGGCGCGCACAGGTGTCCGTCGCGACTGCCGAATCACTGACCGGCGGCCAGATTTCCTGCGTCCTCGGAGCCGCGCCGTCGTCGTCGGATTGGTACAAGGGCAGCATCGTCGCCTACTCCAGCGAAGTGAAGCATCGGGTACTGAAGGTGCCGGAGGGTCCCGTCGTGAGCGAGGCCAGTGCCCGCGCCATGGTGGCAGCGGTCGCCGAGATACTCGACGCCGACGTCGCTGTTGCGGTGACGGGTGCCGGTGGACCGGACCCGCAGGACGGTCAGCCGCCCGGCACTGTGTGGTTCGGCGTCATCGCAGGCGGTGAGGTGAGCGCCGAGTTGCAGCACTTCGACGGCGACCCGAAGGACGTGGTGGACGCCACCACCGAGCATGCGCTCTCGCTACTCGCGAAGACCCTCGACGGACTGTCCGACTGACGCCTGCGGGCGCGCGCTGCGATTGAGCCCGTCCTCCCCGGGTACCCGTGCTCGAAAGGGCACCACCCACGTGAGGAGGATCCCGTGCCGAAGACCACCCAGAGCGGAAAGCCGAAGAAGAGCGAACTTCCCTCGACGCTGCAGAAGTCACCGGACAAGGCCCAGCGCACGTTCACGAAGGCCTACGACTCGGCGATGGACGAGTACCACGACGAAGAGCGCGCCCACCGCGTCGCCTACGCGGCACTCAAGCACAGCTTCGAGAAGGTGGGAGACCACTGGGAAGCGAAGGACGAGAAGGGCCCCTCGGACAAGCGGGCCGAGAACGGCGGCCCGAACGCGTCGGGAGAGACCGCCGAGGGAGTCGACGCCAACGCCAGCAAGGACCACCTCATGGACATTGCCCGCAGGCTCGATGTTTCCGGCCGATCGACGATGAAGAAGGACGAACTCGTGGAGGCCATCAAGAAGGCGAATCGGAGAGCGCGATGAGGGCGGTGACCTGGCAGGGTAAGCGGAAGGTCAGCGTGGACACCGTCCCTGATCCGGTGATCGAACAGCCCACCGACGCCATCATCGAAGTCACGACCACGAACATCTGCGGGTCCGACCTCCATCTCTACGAGGTGCTGGGCGCCTTCATGAAGCAGGGCGACATCCTCGGTCACGAGCCCATGGGCATCGTCCGCGAGGTGGGGTCTGCAGTCACCGATGTTCGAGTCGGGGACCGCGTCGTCATCCCGTTCCAAATTTCTTGCGGCGCTTGTTACATGTGCAGTCAGAAGTTGTACACCCAGTGCGAGGTCACTCAGATTCGTGAGCACGGATCCGGTGCGGCCCTGTTCGGGTACTCGAAGCTGTACGGCAGCGTGCCCGGCGGCCAGGCGCAGTACCTCCGGGTCCCGCACGTGGCGAACACGCACATCACCGTGCCCGAAGGACCTCCGGATTCGCGGTTCGTCTACCTGTCCGACGTGTTGCCGACCGCCTGGCAGGCGGTGGAATACGCTGCCGTACCCGACGGCGGTTCCGTCGTCGTTCTGGGGCTCGGCCCGATCGGGGACATGGCGGCACGCATCGCCGCGCACAAGGGTTTTCGGGTCATCGGGGTCGATCTCGTCCCCGAGCGCCTCGCCCGTGCGCAGGCGCGGCAGATCGAGACAGTGGACTTGAACGACGCCAAGGACGATCTGGGCGACGTGATCCGCGAGATGACCGATGGGCGCGGCCCCGACTCCGTCATCGACGCGGTGGGCATGGAAGCACACGGGTCGCCGGGTGCGAAGCTCCTCCATCAGATGACGTCCTTCTTGCCGGACGCCATCGCGGGACCGCTGATGACGACGGCCGGAGTGGACCGGTTGCACGCGCTGTATTCGGCCATCGACATCGTCCGCCGGGGTGGCACGATCTCCCTGAGCGGTGTGTACGGCGGAATGGCGGACCCCATGCCGATGCTCCGTTTGTTCGACAAGCAGATTCAGCTCCGCATGGGGCAGGCGAACGTCCTGCGGTGGGTCCCGGACATCCTTCCGTTGCTCACCGACGACGACCCGCTGGGCGTCGACACCTTCGCCACTCACGAGCTTCCGCTGGATCAGGCGCCGCACGCCTACGACATCTTCCAGAAGAAGCAGGACGGCGCAGTGAAGATTCTGCTGCGGCCGTAGTCCGTCCGGGCTTCTTGCACGAAAACCCTTCGGGTGCTGCGCCGCCCGGCACCCGAAGGTGCGTCGTTTCAACGACAGATCAGAAGGGAAAGCGCACACCATGACCTCTCTGTGGCTCGACCGCGCCGAACCGTTCAGCCTTTCCGTCGACGCCGAGCAGTCCTGGAACGAGCGCGGAAGATACGACACGGTGGTGGTGGGCGGCGGCCTGACCGGCCTCGTCACGGGATTGCTGCTCGCGCGTTCCGGCCAGCGGGTGGCCGTCGTGGAAGCCCGGACTCTCGGGGCCGTCACCACCGGAAACACCACGGGCAAGGTCAGTATCCTGCAAGGCACACGGCTTGCCGAGATCGCGCGCCGGCATGCCACGCACACACTCCGCTCGTACGTCGAAGGCAATCTCGAGGGCCAGCAGTGGTTGATCCGCTACTGCCACGAACGCGACATCCCCGTCGGCATCGCACCGGATTTCACCTACGCGCAGACGTCCTCGGGCACCGAATCCGTTCAGGCACAGTACGCCGCGTGCCGCGCCGCCGGACTGTCCGCGCGACTCGTCAGCGACCTCGACATCCCGGTGCCGAATGCCGGGGCGGTCACTCTGGACGATCAGGCGTACATCGATCCGATGCCCGTACTGCAGGCACTCGCGCGAGACATCCTCTCGCACGGCGGGAACGTGTTCGAACGTCGGCGGGTGACCGGCGCACGCTCGGTGCCGAAGTCGCACGTTCTCACCACCGACCACGGCGACATTCGAGCCGACCGGGTGGTTCTGGCAACGGGTATACCGATACTCGACCGTGGCGGCTTCTTCGCGCGGCTCTCGCCGGAGCGGTCGTATGCCGCGGCATTCGACATCCCCGGCGGCGCACCCGACGCCATGTATCTGAGCGCCGATCAGCCCACACGCTCGCTGCGCCCCGCTGCGGACGGAACGAAGCTGCTCGTCGGCGGCAACGGTCACGAAGTCGGGCGCACCGACTCGGCTCAGGGTGCCGTCGACGATCTGATCGGTTGGACGACCCAGCACTTCCCCGGCACCACCCTCACCCACCGCTGGTCGGCCCAGGACTACTCGTCACTCGACAAGCTGCCCTATGTCGGCCCGCTCGTACCGGGACAGGAGGGCATTCTCGTCGCGACCGGATTCGCCAAGTGGGGCATGACCAACGCCGTCTCCGCCGCTCTCGTACTGTCCGCACGCATCCTCGGCGGGCACATCCGCTGGGCCGATGCGTTCCACAGTTGGTCGCCCCACCAGGTATTCGACGTGACGGCCGCCGCCAAACTCAACGGCTCCGTCGCCGTCCACCTCGCCTCGGGATGGGGCGGTGCGCTCCTCGGTCGCCACACTGCAGACGACCCCGCACCGTCCGCCCGTGTAATCCGGGAAGGACTGGTCCCCGTCGGTGAGCACACGAAGGACGGCCACACCGAGCGCGTCTGCGTGGTGTGTCCCCACCTGGGCGGGGTGTTGAAGTGGAACGACGCCGAAGAAACCTGGGACTGCCCCCTCCACGGTTCCCGGTTCGCCTCCGACGGCAAGGTCCTGGAGGGCCCGTCGACCCACGACCTACGTCGCGTTACCTGAAAATCGAACCGAAGGGAGTAGCCATGACATCGGCTGAAACACTGCGCGGCCGGAAAGTTGCCATCCTCGCCACCGACGGCGTCGAAGAAGTCGAGCTCGTCGAACCACGCAGGGCAGTCGAGGACGCCGGCGCCGAAGTACGTCTGATTTCGCTGTCCCCCGGCCGTATTCAGGCCATGAAGTCGGACGTCAACGAGGCCGGGACCTACGAGGTCGACGCCGTTGTCGGTGATGTGTCCGTGGAGGACTTCGACGCGTTGATCCTTCCCGGCGGCACCACCAACCCCGACCACCTGCGCCAGGACGAGTCGGCAGTCGGCTTCGTCCGCGACTTCGTGAACTCCGGCAGACCTGTCGGCGTCATCTGCCACGGACCCTGGACCCTGGTCGAGGCCGATGTGGTCCGCGGCCGCACACTCACGTCCTATCCGAGCGTGCGCACGGATATTCGCAATGCGGGCGGCAATGTCGTCGACGAAGAGGTGGTGGTCGACAACGGATTGGTGTCGAGCCGCAACCCCGACGACCTCCCCGCCTTCTGTTCGAAGATCGTCGAGGAGTTCGCCGAGGGTCGCCACGACCGGTGATCAGTCCATGGGCGAGTGCGGACGGGTCGCGTCGGTTGCCGGCGTGGCCCCCATCCGTGCCGTCAGCACACCCAGTCCGATCATCCCGATCCCGAGTACGAAGTGCAGCCAGTTGTCGGCCGTGTTGACCGGCACGAAGTTGGCGGAACTTTCCTGATCGATGAGGAGCCCGTAGATCCACAGCACGAGATAGATCACGCCACCGCCGATGAGGAACAGGCGTGCGGTGTGTGCCGCCCGGGCCAGGACGATGCCGGCCACACCGAACAGCAGGTGCACGACGTTGTGCAGGATCGACACCTGGAAGATCCCGAGCAGCTTCGCTTCCGAGTGGTGGCCCGCACCGCTGAGGGCGTCGTAGTCGGTGGTGATTCCCGGAATGAACCCGAGTATCCCGACGAGCAAGAACACCGCACCCACGGCGAGGGCAGCGATCTGCACCGGCGAACGGGTGACAGACGCATCACGTGTACTCATAGCACTCCTTTTCTAGGCGACATCTCAGGCGACATCTTTTTGGGCGAACATCGGATGCTCACCGTTTACCCAGCGTGGAATGCCATCAACCGATTGGGCGCTCAGCTCGCGTCGGGCACAGTGACCACCACCCGCGTTCCCCTCCCGGGCGCCGAGGTCAGATCGAACGAGCCGCCGAAACTTTCTACCCGGACGATGTGTGACGCCAGCCCGATGTGGCCCTGCGCCACCCGCTTCGGAACGACGGCGGGGTCGAATCCGGCGCCGTCGTCCTCGACCGTCATGACCAACCGCCCGCGCTCGCGGGTGAGCCGCAACTCGACAGTCGTGGCCTGAGCATGCCTGCCCACGTTCGCCAGAAGTTCACTGGCCACCCGGTAGAGCAGTTCCTTCGCGGCCGGATGCCCCACATCGTCGAGAGCCGTCCGCACCTCGAGGCCACCGCGGCGTGCATGCGCGTCGGCCAGTTCGCGCAACGCCGCGGTGAGTCCGAGTTGGGCGAGCACCTGGGGATGCAGCGTCGTCACCGTGGAGCGCAGTTGGCCGGCGGCCTCTCGTAACGCGGACTCGGCAGCGGTGAGCCTGTCGTCCGGATGCCTCTCCAGGGCCTCCTCGACGTCGAGGCGGGCGGCGAGAACGTTCTGCAACGGGCCGTCGTGCACATTCTCGGCCAGCTGCCTGCGTTCACGTTGTTCGGCATCCATCGATTCGGCGACCAACTGTTTACGGACGTCGAGCAGTGAGATGACGGTGGCCGAACGCCGGACGAGGACATAGGACAGCGCAGTGGTCGCGGCCGCGAGCCACAACAGGAAGCCGACATACAGGTACACCTCGTCCGGGAACCCGACGGCATCGTCGCGCTTGGAGTACACGATCCAGACGGCCTGATAACCCACGGCCGTACAGAGTCCGACTATCGCCGTCAGGCGGGGCCGGTACTGGAACGCCACCGAGATCGGCAGCAGGAAGAACACCGGCAGCAACACCGACGTCGCACCGCCCGAGGCGATACACAAGGCCAGCACTGCGGCGACGTCGACGGCGGTGGACGCCCACCCCGCCCAAGGGCCGACCTCCCTCATGAGCACGACGGCGAGCCAGATCACGGCGACGAGTGCGTAGACGATGAGCAGACCGGTGAAAATGTCCGGCTGCCAATGTGATACCTGGATCACCGGGCCCAGCAATGCCATGAGCCCGATGAGCGGCAACCTGAGCACGGCCGTGACCCGAACCGCTTCGGTGGTGTAGCGCCGGACTACGCGCCGCTGGAAGGGAGCCGGCACGTCACTCCAGCAGCCCGCGTCGCATCGCCTCGGCGACGGCGGCGGCCCGATCGCTCACACCCAGCTTGTCGTACAGACGTTGTACGTGCGTCTTCACCGTCGACGGAGCGAGATACAGCTCGCGGGCAATCGTGGGGATGCTCTGCCCCTGGGCGATCAACCCCAGCACCTCCCGCTCGCGGCCACTGAGTGTGGGCCCGGCCGGTTCACTGCGGCGACGAACTTCGCCTGCCAGTCCCACGGCCAGGGACGCCGGCAGCACGTCGCGGCCCTGAGCGCACTCGCGGACGGCCCGGACGATCTCGGCGCGGGTCGACTCCTTCGGCAGGAATCCCGCGGCCCCCTCCTGCAGCGCGTGATACACGATCGCCGACTCGTCATGGGCCGACAGCAGAAGCACTCGCGTGGTCAGTTCGGCATTGCGCACCGCCGCCGCCACCTGCGCACCGTCGAGTTCGGGCATGCGGTAATCGAGCAGCGCCACATCCGGCACCAGGTCGCGGATGAGTGCGAGGGCCGCGGCACCGTCGTCGGCCTCCCCGACCACCTCGATGTCCTCGCTCGCGACGAGCGCCCGGACCACTCCGTCCCGGAAGATCGGATGGTCGTCGCCCACCACGACACGCACGATGCTCACGGCGCGGCTCGATGCGATGTGACTCCGGCGAAGCCCATTGCTCACTTTCTCACGAGACGAGGCCCGCGCGGAGCACTTCGCGGCGAAGGTGTCCCCCGATCGGTGGACCTCGAGTTCATCCCGCTCTCCGTCCTGTCAGTGGACAGACGTCGGCCCTGATCCGCGACATAGTTGATGCACACCGGAAACGGGACACGGAAACCGAGTTCCACTCCCCCACAGACTCTTTCCACCAAGCACAGGAGAAGCCACCATGCGTACCCCCACCCGCCGCCGCGTAGCCCTGTTTTTCGCCCTGCCCGCCACGGTACTGACCGTCGCCGGCCTCGCCGTGGCCGCAAGCGGGGTCGCCACCGCCGGAACGATGCCGACGTCGGGCCCCACGATCGCGATGACGATCAGCAACGACACCGACCTGCCGATGGTCCTCGCGGGTTCGTCGAACCCCTACGGGCAGTGGATTCAAGCGCCGTCGGACTACCTCGCCCCGCACAGCAGCCAGATCGTGAAGGCATTCTCCAACGACCCGAACGGCGTCGAGGTGGACGCCACCTACTCGTTACCCGGTGGTGCTCAGGCCGTGTTCAGTGCCGACAACTACAGCAACACCACCGACGTGGACGGCACTCGCGTGGACGCCGACTTCGGCCACGCCTACGGCATCAGCAGCTGGATCGACTCCGGCTACCCGAACATGAACGTCGGCTACCACCTGTACGGACATCCCTGATCCCGACCGACTACCGATCCCTATCGACCACCGAACTTTCGACGAAAGCCAGAGACCATGATCATGCACGTCGACAACACCCCCACCCCGACAGTCTCCCGAACGATGTGGACCACCGAGGAGATCAAGGCACGTCTCGAGGAGATGGACATTCCGCGCACACGCACTCGCCGCGTGTCCCGCTGGGGCAGCCGCGACCGATAACCGCTAGGTCAGCGCTTGTGTCACCGCTGGGTCAGCGCTTGTGTCTGGGCTTCCAGACGACGAGTGCGTTGCTGCGGGGGATGGGAACGAGGTCACGCCGGTAGCCGGCGTGTACCTGAGCGAGTTCCTCGGCCAGCTCCCGCACACGGTGTTGTAGCGCTTCCACCTGATTGGTGAGTTCGATGATGCGCTTGATACCGGCGAGGTTGACACCCTCGTCCTGGGAGAGCCGCTGGACCTCGCGGAGCAGTGCGACGTCGCGCGGGGAGTAGCGTCGGCCGCCACCCTGGGTGCGGTGCGGGGTGACGAGGCCCAGACGGTCGTAGTTACGCAACGTCTGGGCGTGCATCCCCGCAAGCTCCGCCGCTACCGAGATCACGAAGATCTGGGCATCGGGGTCAACGGACGCGTCGTGTGGTTCCTGAGTTGTATCGGTCATCACGCACCTGCCCACCCGGCCCTGGGGTCGAACCCACTGGCCTTTTCGGCTTCCAGATAGGTTTTCAATGCGTCGACAGCGGGGTCGTCCAGTTTCTGCGGTACCGCAATCTTGACGGTGACCAGCAAGTCACCTGCCCCGCCGCCACGCTTGGGGACGCCTCTGCCGCGGACGCGGAGGATGCGTCCGTCCGCTGTTCCCGCCGGAATCTTCACGCCGACACGCCCCTCCAAGGTGGGGACGGAGACGGTCGTACCGAGCACGAGTTCACCGTAGCTGACCGGCACCACTACGGTGAGGTCGTCGCCGTTGCGGCCGAACACCTTGTCGGGTCGCACCCGCACGGTGACGAAGAGATCACCCGACGGCGCACCGCGCAGGCCCGCCTCCCCTTGCCCGGCCAGCCGGATCTTCTGGCCGTCACTGACACCGGCCGGAACGCGGACCGTGATGGTGCGGGTGCGGTTGGTCACCCCGTTGCCGTGGCACACCTCGCACGGAGAATCGATGATGGAGCCGGTACCGCGGCAGTCGTCACACGGTTCGCTGAAACCGAAGGCGCCCTGGTTGCGGCTGACGATTCCGGTTCCGTTGCAGCGGGGGCATACCCGCGGGCTGGTTCCCGGCTTGGCTCCGCTGCCGTGGCACGTGGTGCACGGCGATGGGCTGGTGAGGCGCAGCGGAACCGTGACGCCGAGAGTGGCCTCGCGGAATTCGAGCGTTGTCTCGGTCTCCACGTCGCTTCCACGACGCGGACGACTGGACGTGCGGGTGGCGCCGCCGCCGGCACCGCGGTTGAACAGTCCTCCGAAGAGGTCACCGAGTCCGTCGGCCGCGGCGCCGCCACCGCCGAACAGGTCGTTGATGTCGAAACCGCCCTGGCTGAAGCCACCCCCGGCGCCGGGGCTGAATCCACCCCGGCCGAAACCGCCGCTGGCGAACAGGCGCCGGGCTTCGTCGTACTCCTTGCGTTTGGCGGGATCCGACAGCACGGCGTGCGCCTCACTGACGGACTTGAACCGCTCCTCCGCTTTGGTGTCGCCGGGGTTCGCATCCGGGTGGAGGTCGCGGGCGAGCTTGCGATACGCCTTCTTGATCTCGTCCGCGGACGCGTCGGACGAGACGCCCAGCTCCTTGTAGAAGTCCTTCTCGATCCACTCCCGTTGGCTCACTGGGCGTCTCCTCCTCTCGCTCTTATTCTTGTTCCGACTCGGCGGGCTGTGCAGCCTCGTCGGAGGTATTCTCTCCGCCTTCGACGCGATCGATCACAGCTACCATCGCATGCCGCAGGACGCGGTCACCGAATTTGTAGCCCTTTCGCATCACAGTGCCCAGCACGGGGTCGTGACCGTCTCCCTCGTGCTGCACTGCCTCGTGCAGCGACGGGTCGAACGGATCGCCCTCCGCGCCGAACTCGCTCAGACCCAGAGAGGTGAGCGCGCCGGTGAGCTTGTCTGCCACAGCCTTGAGCGGCCCCGAGTCGAGGTCGCCGTGGCTGCGTGCCCGATCGAGATCGTCGAGCACACCGATGAGTTCACCGACCACCGACGCCTTGGCCGACTCGATGTCGACCTGCTTGTCACGCTGGACGCGGCGACGGTAGTTCGCGTACTCGGCCTGCAGTCGCTGCAGGTCGGCGGTGCGCTCGGCCAGCTCGTCCCGCTCGGGCGCAGCAGCCTGCTCCTGCACTTCCCCTTCATCCACCGAGCCGGGCTGCGGAGCGGCGGCGGCGCCCGCGAGGGACTCCGTCACCGGTTCCGCTTCCCGCACCTGACCGGTCTCGGGGTCGATCTTCCGCTTGTCCACGAAAGTGACCGGTTCCTGCTCGGTGTTGTCGGACGTCACTTCTTCTCCGCGTCGGAAGGCTCGTCCACGACCTCGGCGTCGACCACGTCATCGGAGCCGTTGCTGCCGGCGCCGTCGGTGTTCGCCGCCTCTTCAGCAGCGCTCGCCTCGTAGATCGCCTGGCCCAGGGCCTGCGATTCCGTGGCCAGCTTCTCCACCGCGGACTTGACCGCTGCGATGTCCGTGCCGGCCAGGGCGTCGTTGGCTTCCTTGATGGCAGCCTCGACCTTCTCCTTGACGTCCCCGGACACCTTGTCCTCGTTGTCCTTGATGAACTTCTCGGTCTGGTGCACCAGCGACTCGGCCTGGTTGCGAACCTCGGCCTCCTCCCGACGCGCCTTGTCTTCCTCCGCGTGCGCTTCGGCGTCCTTGATCATGCGGTCGATCTCTTCCTTGGACAGACCGGAGCCGTCCTGGATCTTGATCGTGTTTTCCTTGCCGGTGCCCTTGTCCTTCGCGGTCACGTGCACGATGCCGTTGGCATCGATGTCGAAGGTGACCTCGATCTGCGGCACGCCCCGCGGGGCGGGCGGCAGTTCGGTGAGCTCGAAGGAACCGAGGAGCTTGTTGTGCGAGGCGATCTCGCGCTCGCCCTGGAACACCTGGATCTGCACCGACGGCTGATTGTCGTCGGCCGTGGTGAAGGTCTCGGACCGCTTGGTCGGGATGGTGGTGTTGCGCTCGATGAGCTTGGTCATCACCCCACCCTTGGTCTCGATACCGAGGGACAGCGGCGTGACGTCGAGGAGCAGCACGTCCTTGACCTCGCCCTTGAGGACACCGGCCTGCAGGGCAGCGCCCACGGCGACGACCTCGTCCGGGTTCACGCCCTTGTTGGGCTCACGTCCGCCGGTGAGCTCGCGCACCAGGTCGGAGACGGCGGGCATGCGGGTGGAACCACCGACGAGCACGACGTGGTCGATGTCCTTGACCGCGATACCGCTGTCCTTGATGACTGCCTGGAACGGGGCGCGAGTACGGTCGAGCAGATCAGAGGTGATCTTCTGGAATTCGCTGCGCGAGAGCTGCTCGTCGAGGAACAGCGGGTTCTTGTCCGCGTCGACGGTGATGTAGGGCAGGTTGATCGAGGTGCTCTGCGAGGAGCTCAGCTCGATCTTCGCCTTCTCCGCCGCCTCACGCAGGCGCTGCAGCGCCATCTTGTCCTTGGTCAGGTCGATGCCGTTCTGACTCTTGAACTTCTCCACGAGCCAGTCGACGATGCGCTGATCCCAGTCGTCACCACCGAGGTGGTTGTCACCGGAGGTGGCGCGGACCTCGACGACGCCGTCACCGATCTCGAGCAGTGAGACGTCGAAGGTGCCGCCGCCGAGGTCGAACACCAGGATGGTCTGTTCCTTGTCGCCCTTGTCCAGGCCGTAGGCAAGTGCCGCGGCGGTGGGCTCGTTGACGATGCGCAGCACGTTCAGGCCGGCGATCTGGCCGGCCTCCTTCGTGGCCTGACGCTGGGCGTCCTCGAAGTAGGCGGGGACGGTGATCACGGCGTCCGTGATGTCTTCACCCAGGTATGCCTCGGCGTCACGCTTGAGCTTCATGAGCGTGCGCGCGCTGATTTCCTGAGGGGTGTACTTCTTGCCGTCGATTTCCACGTTCCAGTCGGTGCCGATGTGGCGCTTGACGGAGCGGATGGTGCGGTCGACGTTGGTGACCGCCTGGTTCTTGGCGGGCTGGCCGACCAGCACCTCACCGTTCTTGGCGAAGGCGACGATCGACGGGGTGGTGCGAGAGCCTTCGGCGTTGGCGACCACTACGGGCTCGCCGCCTTCCAGCACAGACACGACCGAGTTCGTTGTACCGAGGTCGATACCGACCGCACGAGCCATAGTGTTCCTCACTTTCGTTTTGCAGTTCCGGGGGCAGAGTTTTTTCGTACCGAACTGCGATGTTGGCGCTTGGTGAGCGCCCTCGGCTCAAGTTTGCACCCGAACCGCGTCGGGAGTCAATTCGAACTTGAGTCCAGGGCACTCAAGGTTGTCAGAAGGCTCAACGGGCCGTACTCCGGATTTGTTCCCAGTCGCTGCGGACAACTTCCAGGTCGTCGAGACGGTGAATGTACCTTTCGGCGCATCTGAGGCGTCGAAAGGTACATTCACCCGGCGGTGGGTGTGTCCGGCCGAACCACTGAGCGAGTCGGCACGGTCGCTCGCGACATCTCGATAGGATTCCCACCGTGACGACACCCGAACAACCGCCACGGCGCCCGGCCCCGCCGCGGCCCGTCCCGCCCCGTCCGGAGTTCGCGGTTACGCCCCTGCGCACCGCGCCGACCGACTCCACACCGAAGGCAGTGACGGTCTCACTGACCGCGTGGGTAGGTTCGTTCGTCGTTCTCGCCGGCATCGCGGGCGCCGTGGCTCTGGACCTTCGCGCCGTGCGTGATGCACTCGAGGCCTCGGTGGCCGCGGAGAATCCCGCCGACTCCGCACAGGACATCACCGACACGGTGAACTTCACGCTGATTGCCAGCGGCGCCATCGCGGTCGTGCTGATTCTCCTGGCACTCCTCGGGATACAGCTCCTCCGGGCCCGAAAAATGGCGGGCCTCGTCACGCTGGTGGTGATCGGCCTCCTCAGCGCGGCCGGTGGCGTCGGATTCTGGACCCTTCTGTCGGACGCCGGCGACGCCACGGCCGGGGTGTTGCAGTGGGCGCCGCTGGCCTACAGCGCACTGGTCGCCGTCGGCGTCCTCGCCCTGTTCGCGCCCGGCGTGTCTGCCTGGTTGCACCGACGCCGTTGATCCGGCTCAGGCCTGGCACGAATCCGTGCTGCCCGCGAACTCGGGATCGGGGTCGTATTCCTTGTTCGACGTGCCGGAGTACTCGGGATCGGGGTCGTACTCGTCGTTGGTCGTCCCGGTGAAGTCCGGATCCGGGTCGTACTCGTCATTGCTGGTTCCCTCATAGGAGGAGTTGCACGCCGGAGTGGCCGCCGCCACCTGTGTGACCGATGCGGCGCCGAAGAAGAGTGCCGCGGCCGCCAGGGCAGTAAGCGTGGTACGGAACATAATTGGGACCTTTCAGAGACGACCGAGTGAGGTAACCGAGCGGGGTGAACCGGGCAGCGCGGGCAGATCGAAGAAGACGCGGCTTCACAGCAGGACGAGACAGGCAGGGGGCGACGCGCACCGGATCTGTGGGGGCGGCCTGTGCGCGGGCTCCTCGGTGCCCCACCCCGGATACTGCACACCGGAAGCGTGAAAGCCGTGTACGTGACCGTTCATATGGCGCACTTCCCACACCTCGGTGGAGACCGGCTTCACAACTTTGTCGACTCGTCCCAAGTCCATCGACCGTTCGTTGGCCCGACTCGAGTTGGTGATGACGAAGTGGCGCGTCACCGAGGGGATACCCAATTTCTGACGGAAAAACAGTTGTCGGCGAACTTCTTTTCCGCTACGGGGACTTATGCCACCGTGAACCTCGACGCCCGGCTTCGCCTCACTGCCGAACGGGTCGAACTCACCGAGGAACCGGCCGCCTTCGGTGGGACGAAGATCACCGGAAATTTTGTCCCCCAGCAGATGTCGTCGGTACCGAGGTGTTGCCGCGACACGGTCGATCGCCTCGCCCCCAACGCACCGGCCCCACGACTACGCAGTGGCCGCGGCTCCGATGTCGGCAGAAGTTTCATGGTTGAAA
The DNA here is from genome assembly GCF_023667485.2 of Rhodococcus sp. MSC1_016. NCBI lineage: Bacteria > Bacillati > Actinomycetota > Actinomycetes > Mycobacteriales > Nocardiaceae > Rhodococcus > Rhodococcus sp. MSC1_016. The sequence goes on along the minus strand of NZ_JAMOZI020000001.1, from coordinate 393,465 downwards.
TCCTGCGCTGCAACCGGTGTCGGCACATCCAGGAAGGCACCCAACTTCGACCCCGAGAAACACCCCGAGATTGCCCTGCCTAACAAGGACCGTTTCTGACCGCAATACCGCCTATCGTTCTTTTCATGACCACTTCGGAGAAGCCCTCGATCACCGGCGAACGCGCGGACATCCTGCAGATCCTGCAGGAGCAACGAGACACGTTACTCATCACCGTCCGCGGCATCGACGACGCACAGGCACGTCAGCGCTCCACCGTCAGCGACCTGACACTCGGCGGGCTGATCAAGCACGTGTCCCACACCGAAAAGCACTGGATCGAAACCATTCTCGAACCTGACGAGAACGCGGAGTTCGACATGGAAGCGGCTATGGAGCTGTACTACATGCGAGAGGACGAAACCCTCGAGGGGCTTCTGGCCGATTATGCCGAGGTGGCCCGTGCGACGGAGACTGCGCTGGCGGGCCTGAGCGACCTGGACGTACTCATCCCGCTCCCCACCGCGCCGTGGGCACCCGAGCGGCAGTATTGGACAATCCGCCGGACCCTGCTCCACATCATTCGGGAGACCGGCCACCACTCCGGTCACGCCGACATCATTCGCGAATCCCTCGACGGTGCCAACACGACGAAGACGATGGGCACCGACGCCGGTATGGAGTTCTGAGAGGTCGACGCATCACCGTCCCTCGACGCCGGGATACCGTGAGGAGATGCCCTCGAAGCAGCGCGTTCGGGGCACTCGGTCGTTCGAGGGAAGGATTGCTCGATGGCGGTGCGTGATGAGGAAAGCGCGCTGCGAGCGCCCGCCGGGAGCAGGGTACGTAAAACCCGGACGAGGCTGGCGGACGGGCGCGAGCTCATCTACTTCGACGACTCGGAGCCGTACGTCTCCGGTGCGGCCACCCGTGAACCGGTCGATTCCAGGCCTCTGCCACCCGCCGTCTCGCAGTCGCAGATGCGTTTCGACGTCCTCACGGGTGAATGGGTTGTCATCGCGGCGCAGCGAATGGATCGCACGTTCCTCCCACCTGCCGACGCGTCACCACTCGCCCCGAGCCGGCCGGGTAAGCCGCCCACCGAAATACCCGCCGACGACTACGACGTCGTCGTCTTCGAGAACCGCTTTCCTGCCTTGGCGACCGTCGCAGAGGAGCAGCACCTTCCCGGGCGCGTCGATGACGAACCACTGTGGCCGCTGGCCCCGGCGTCGGGCCGATGCGAGGTGGTCTGCTTCAGCAGCGACCCCGACGCCAGGTTCTCGTCCTTGGACCCCGGCCGGGTCCGCACTGTGATCGACGTCTGGGCCGACCGCACCGCCGAACTGTCTGCGCTGCCCGGGATCCGCCAGGTGTTCTGCTTCGAGAACCGCGGTAGGGAGATCGGGGTGACGCTGACCCACCCTCATGGGCAGATCTACGCCTACCCGTTCCTGCCGGCGCGCACCGCCACCCTGATACAGCGGTCGCGCGCCCACGTCGAGCGGACGGGCAGGCTGTTGCTGTCAGACGTGCTCGAGGCGGAAAAACGCGCGGGCCGGCGGATCGTCCTTGCCGCCGAACATTGGACTGCCTATGTGCCCGCCGCCTCCCGGTGGCCGCTCGAAGTGCACCTCGCGCCACACAGCGACGTCCGAGACCTCGCCGAACTCGACGACGCCCAACGTGACGAACTCGCGCTCGTCTACCTCGAACTGCTGCGACGGGTCGACCGCTTCTTCGACGGCGTCGACGCCGTCCCCTACATCGCCGCATGGCATCAGGCGCCGGTGGGCGACGATCGCCCTTTCGGGCGCCTGTACCTCCAGCTGTACTCGATGATGCGGTCGCCGGGCCGGATGAAGTACCTGGCGGGTTCCGAGTCGAGCATGGGCGCCTGGATCAATGACACCACCCCGGAACGCATCGCCGACCGCCTGCGCGAGGTGGCCTCGTGACGGCCCCCACTGGGGTGGAACCCGCCGACGCCTACACCGTCGCTGCGGGCGCGGAAGCCTTGTTCCGCAGCACCTTCGGTGGAGCCGCTGACGGCGTGTGGGCCGCGCCCGGACGTGTCAATCTCATCGGCGAGCACGTCGACTACGCGGGCGGGCTCGTACTTCCGTTCGCACTCCCCTACGTCACGGTGGTGGCCGCCCGCATCCGGAACGACGACCGGATGCGTTGCGTCTCCACCCACACGACCGACGGGTGGCAGGGTGCAGTGGCCGAGGTGGCGCCGGGACGTCCGTCCGGGTGGGCCGCCTACCTGGCGGGTGTGCTGTGGGCGTTACGAGATTCGGGCATCGCGCCGGCGGGAACAGGTTTCGACGTCGCGGTGCACTCCACGGTTCCCGTCGGTTCGGGGCTGTCGAGTTCGGCGGCGCTGGAATGCGCGTTCGCGCTCGCCGTCGCCGACTCGCTCGGGCTGCCCACGAACACGGACGGACGCCGGACGCTGATCGACGCGTGCATCCGCGCGGAGAACGAGATCGTCGGGGCCGCGACCGGGGGAATGGATCAGTCGGTCGCGATGCTCGCCCGCCCCGGGCACGCCCTGCTGCTGGATTGCCGCAGCGGCGACAGCCGCCTCGTTCCCCTCGACTTTGCGTCGGCGGGTGCCCGACTCCTGGTGATGGATACCAACGCTCCGCACCGACTGGCCGACGGGCAGTACGGCGCGCGGCGGGCGACAATCGAGCGGGCATGCGCAGACCTCGGTGTGGACACACTGCGAGACATTCGCGACGTGGACGGCGCACTCGCCGCGCTGACGGTGCCGCAGTCGGTGCCGCGGGTGCGGCACGTTCTCGCCGAAATTCGGCGCGTCGACGAGGTGACCGATCTGCTGGCGCAGAACCGCATCGCCGACATCGGGGACGTCCTGACCCGTTCCCATCGCTCGTTGCGGGACGACTACGAGGTCAGCTCCGTCGAACTGGACTTGGCCGTCGAGGCCGCCCTCGACGCCGGAGCGTGGGGAGCGCGAATGACGGGGGGCGGCTTCGGCGGCTCGGCCATCGCCCTCGTTCCGCTCGACCGGGTCGAAGACGTGGTCGCACACGTACTCCACAGGGCCGCATCCGCGGCGTTGCCCACCCCGCAGTTCCTGTCCGCCACGCCGTCGTCCGCGGCGCGCCGACTCTGAGATGGGATCGTGCGAGTCCTTTCGCCAGCGGTGGTACGAGCAGTGTCGCTAACGTGGGTAGTCCGGTGACGCCCACGTGCGGGTATCGGACTCGCGACAAGGAGGGCATTGTGAACGATGCCGATTCGACCAGGCAGAAGCAGATCGTCGGCGCCCTCGTCGAGGCGTTCGCCGATCTCATGGAGGCAGACCCGAGCGCCTTCCGTACCAAGTTCCGGAAGATGGCGGCCAACCCGTTCGCCTTCTACCGGGGCAGTGCCTGCCTGTTCTACAACGACATCCGGGACTTCGACGACCCCTGGGCAGATGAGCGCACCAGCAGGGTGTGGATCCACGGCGACCTGCACCTGGAGAACTTCGGAACATACATGAACTCCGAGGGCACCCTGGTCTTCGACGTCAACGACTTCGACGAGGCCTACGTCGGGCACTTCAGCTGGGACCTTCGGCGCTTCGTTGCGAGCCTCGCGCTGATGGGCTGGCAGAAGGCTTTGCCCGAAAGTGATGTCCGGGCACTGGCAGAGACCTATCTGCGTACGTACGTCGAACAGGTCATGCATTACGTACAGCAGGAGGCGGACGACGCGTACGCGCTGCGGCTGGACAACTCCCGCGGCAGTATCCACGACCTTCTCCTGCAGGCCCGCCTCGCGACCCGTGTCAGCCTCCTCGACTCCGTCACGGTGCTCGACGATTACGACCGGCACTTCCGCCGCGGTCGTGGGGTCCGGGAACTGGACGAGAACGAACGCGACACCGTGTGCGAGTCGCTGGACGCCTACATCGAACGAGTGCCCCCCAACAAGAGGTCGGAGCGCCCGGTTTTCTATCGCATCAAGGATGTGGTGGGGCGCAAGGGTTTCGGTATCGGCAGCGCCGGCCTGCCGGCGTACAACGTGCTCATCGAAGGGGCCACCCAGGCACTGGAGAACGACATCGTGCTGTCCATCAAGCAGGGCAATGTCGCGGCCCCGAGCCGCATCGTCGACGAGCCGGCCGTCCGTAATTACTTCGAGCACGAGGGTCACCGCACCGTGGTGAGCCAGCGCGCCCTGCAGGTCCACACCGATCCCCTGCTCGGCTACACCGAGATCGGGGACACCGGATTCGTGGTCGCCGAACTGTCACCGTACGAACTGGACCTCGACTGGTCCGACCTCACCGAACCGGAGGAGATCGCCCCCGTGCTCGAAGACCTCGGCCGGGCGACAGCGAAGGTTCACTGCGTCTCCGACGAGGATAGTGATCAGACCCTGGTCACATTCCAGACCGAGGACGCCATCCATGGTGTGATCGAGGGTCGGCTCGACCAGTTCGTCGAGGAGATCATCGACTTCGGCCTCGCGTATGCAGAGGTGAGCCGCAAGGATCACCAGCTGTTCGTGGAGGCATTCCGGGAAGGCGAAATCGCGGGCGTCTCGGCAACCTGACGCGCTACAGGAGTACCGAGTTCAGCTCTTCCAGGACGCCTTCCGCGCTTCGTGCGGCAACGGTGCACGCCCGGGCGGTGAACTGGTCCAGCAACGGGTGACGCGCGCGTTCCCGCCATTTCCGGACGGCGGCGAGTGCCCTCATCCGCTGCAATTCCACCGCGTCGTCATTGTCGGTCCCGAGCCGCTCGGAGATCGAGATCCCGAATCCGCCGATCAGTCGCTGCAGCTCGGCCACGTCGTCGGGGGGTAGCCCCACCTCGGTGGACCGCAGCCGCCCGAGAAGCCGCAGTTCCTGGAAACCGTGCACATCGGACAGCAGACGCTCGGCAGCCAGCAGGATCCCGCCTGCGCCCTGCACAGGATGGGCGGTGAGCACCCGCTTCAACGCAACCAGCGCGGAGTGCGTCTTCAACTGGTCGGCACGCTGCCCGAACTGGATGTCGATGACCTGACGCAACTCGTCGAGCCCACTCCGCTCCACCAGTTCGGCGGCAAGGGTCGGCGAGTCCCGGGTGCCCAGCCGAATCAACGTGACGGCCATTCGAATCCCGAACAGCCCGAACCGGTCGGCCAGCTGCGCCCGCATTCGAGCATCGACGGGCAGCGGGCTGTCTTCCCGGGCGAAACGGTCGGCCGACAGCATGGCCATGTTCAGGTCGTCCACCGACACCTCGGCCAGGTGCTGGAATGCGGCGAACTCGGCCTGCCGCATCGTACGGGCACCCAAGGCCAGCAACCCCGCGACGGGAACCACCGCCTGGCACAGCCCGGTGCGTTCGAGCTCGCCCGCGAACCGGGACGCCACTTCCTTCGCCGACATCATGGCGTCGAGGCGTCCCGCCCCCACCTCGTCGGCCCGGGACACGACACCGACCACACCGAGCGGACCCGACTCGTCCCCCACGTGATCCCCGATCTGGCCGAGGAACTGCACATCCGTCGCGTTCAGGGTGCGCAGAAGGTAGACGACGGCGTCGGCACCGGAAGCCTCGTTGTCGGGGGTGAGCATCTCGAGGGTGCGCGCCGACACGTCCCGCGACAGCGAGGAGGTGCCGGGGGTGTCGATGATGGTGGTGTGGGCCAGCGCCGACGAAGGCCACTCCACATCGAGCCGGTCCACCTGCGCGGCGGTCAGGTGCCCGAGGTCGAAAGTCAGATGTCCGTCCCGGCGCAACACCGGAACGTTCGCCGAGGCCAACGCGCCGTCGGGGCCGTCCGCCTGGTACCAGGCGGTGACGGCGGGCGTCGACCCGCTGCGGTACCACGTGACGACACGGGTGCACTCCGTCGCATCCGTCGGGGCGATGTCCTGGCCCACCAGCGAATTGAGCAACGTGGACTTGCCGGCTTTCAGAGAACCCGCCAGCGCTACCCGCAGTGGTTGTTCGAGGCGGCGAGCGCATTCGGTGAGCTGATCGCGAATCTCGGGCCGGCCGGCGTAGAGCTGCCTGGCCGACGCGATCAGCCTGCGGGCCTCCGGAAGTGGCGCTGCGGTCATGCCGTGATCGCTCCGGCGTCGCCGACGACGAGCTGGGCTGCCCGCTCCTTCAGTTCGGAGGCGATGTGCAGATCCTTCTCGAGTTGAGCGATCCGGCGCGTGCGCTCGGTGGACTCTAGGTTGGCCGCCTCCTGCGCGGCACGCAGCGACTCGTTGATCGAGCGCAATGCCTGCTCGGCGATGCCTGTGAAGTGATCGCGCAGCAACCGCTGGATCGAGCGGAGCCGGTCTTTCGACTCCTTGCCCACCTGGAAGCTGGCGTCGTCCGCGAACCGGCGGATGGCCGCCTTCGCCTCGCCCCGCCGTTTGAGGACCCGGCTCTCCTTGTCCTCTCGATACGCTTTGGTACCGAGAAGGACACCGGCCCCGATCGAGATGGGGTTGACCAGCGCCATGCCCATCATGGTGGTGATGAGCCCGAACATCAGCACACCACCGTACGAGCCGCGCATACCGACGAGCACTTTCTGGGTAATGCCGATCCGGCCCGACTCGAGATCTGCGAGCGAAGCGACGGGCTCGAGGACCCCGTCGACGTTCGCGATGTCGAGGTGCGGAAGCTCCACGGCACCGGTTTCGGCGAAGTGTTGAGCCACCACCTCGGCGAGCCACAGCGCGCGGTCGTGCGCCCAGACGAAGTTGTCACCGATAGCGGTGGCGAACTCCTGCTCGAGCCACTGCCCCAACGCGTCCCAGTCCTTGCCCGGGTCCCCCTGGTCGACGGTTTCCTCGGCTTCCCGCGTCACGCGGCGCAGCCGGTCGCGGAGATCGTGATCGATATCCGCGGCCAGGTCGGCGATACCGTCTCCGAGGGTCTGCTGCCACAGCGACGTCCGCTTGTGCAGATCTTCCGCCGCGGCCTTCGCCTTCTGCAGCTCGGCGACGGCAGCGACACCCTTGGCCGGATCACGAAGGGCGGCAAGCTCACTACCGATTCCCAGAGTCAGATGCTCGGCCACCGAGGACACGTCGAGCGACACCGCGCGACGCGTGTTCGACTCCGCGCGGGCCACCACCCGATCGCGGAGGAAGGCGTAGAGCTCGACGAAGCCCGATTCGGTGTTGAGCTCCTCGTCCTGCAGCCGCAGCGCATGGGAACGGAGGAGTGAGGAAATGGGAATCAGTGGTACGTCGAGGCCGGCGCGCGCGAGGTGCCCTCGATCGGCCTCGACGATGTCCCGCCAATGGGGATACAGGTCGGTCTTGCTGATCAGGCAGGCCACCGACGGGCACAGGCTCGTGACCTGCCTGATGAATCCGAGCTCCGGTTCGGTGAACTCCTGGCTCGCGTCGGAGAGAACGAAGACGGCGTCGGAGGCGGGAATCAGCCCGAGCGTGCTCGCGGCATGTGGGTTGCCTGCGCCGCCCACGCCGGGAGTATCGACCAGGACCAAGCCGTCCGCCAGCAGTGGACTCGGCACGTTGACCTCGACCCGCAGTACCTCCCGGCCCCCGGCCCGGGGTGAGGCGGGCGTAATGCCGGTCAGCTCCTCGAGAGGCAGCGGGACCCGGATCGGATCTGCGCCGGGATCGGCGAGGACGAGTTCCGCCGACGCAGTCTCCGCATTCTGCACGAGGGTGGGAATGGCGGTGGTCTCGTCGTCACCGACCGAGCACACGGTCAGGTTGAGCAGTGAATTCACGAACTGGCTCTTGCCCTGCTTGAGCGGGCCGACCACCACGATGCGCATCCGCGGATCGAGGACGCGGGTCCGAGCCTGGTCCAGCCGCTGCGCCAGATCTCCGCGTCCGAACCGCCGCGCGACATCCAGAGTCTGCTCCAGCAGGGCGGTCATGGATTGCGCAGTGGTGGCGCCGTGCTCGGCGGTTGCACCGTGCTCGGTGGCACTGTGCTCGACGGCACTGTGCTTGCCGGTGGCACTGTGCTTGACGGCACTGCTTCTAGCGGCTGCACTGTCCATGAGTTCCGTTGACCCGCAATTCTTCCGACCTCGTGCGCACACCGCGTTCCGGTGCACCCACACCCGACTGTGGAATCAGCCCCGTCCGCATAGCGCGTCCGGGGCTGATTTCGTTACATCGTACGGCGGTTCCGGCCGCCCCGTCTGGGGGATGCCGGAACCGCCGTCTCATCACGGTTCGAAGTGATCGACAACGTCCGTGACGTGTTGCGTGGGTGCCACCGAGGAGTCGGTGTCGGCGAACAGGGAGCCTTCCGAATCACCGGTCAGGCTCGACTCCGCACCGAAGGCGTCCTGGGCGTCGATCGAGGACCAGGCGTTGGAACCCGCGTCGACAGTGCCGCCCAGCGTCGACTCGAGGTCGCCGCCGATCTCACCGGTGGTGTCGGCCACAGCCCCGCCGACCGCTCCGATGTCAGCCGAACCGCCCGTGGTCGCGTCTGCCTCGGCCGATCCACCGGCCGAAGCGCCACCGTCGATTGCACCGCCCACTCCGGCGGCACCATCGACAGCTCCGTCGAGGGCTCCACCGACCGAGGTGCCGAGCGAACCGAGGCCACCCACGCCACCCGACAGTCCGGCACCGAGGTCGGTCACCGCATCGGTGGTGGCGTCGAGGCCACCGGTGAGACCTGCGGTGGCGTCGACCGCGCTGTCCACGCTGCCTTCGATTCCACCGGCGACGTCGCCACCGATTCCGGTCGCGGCGTCCACCGTGCCACCGAGGGTTCCACCGACGTTCGCCGCCGTGTCCAGCGCGCCTTCGACGGTTCCGCCGAGGTTCGCCGCGGTGTCGAGCGCACCGCCGAGGTTGGCGTCGACGTTCGCGCCTGCGTCGGCCACGGCACCGACCGTGGCACCTGCTTCGCCGACCGCGTCGACGGCACCGTCGACACTTCCGGTCACCGCGGTGCCCAGGCCTGCGCCGGCATCGAAGATTCCGCCGAGTCCGCCGGTGAGGCCGCTCGTCAGACCGGCGCCGAGGCCACCGGCCGTCTCCAGGCCGCCGACCAGGTTGGTTCCGAGGTTGCCGCCGAGGTCGGCGCCCGCGTCGGCGACCGCACCGACACCGGCCGCCACTCCGGCACCGATGCCCGCGGCGGTCTCCGCACCACCGGCGACACCGCCGCCGACAGCTCCACCGACGTTGCCCGTCAGCTCACTACCTGCGTCGATCAGTCCACCGAGGGCACCGTCGATGCCGCCGGTCAGGCCGCCCGCGAGGTCGGTACCCGCGTCGAGGGCACCGTCCAGGGCCCCGCCCACACCGGCAGCAGCGCCGAGTCCGAGGTCGGCATCCAGCGCCGAGTCGAGATCGAGTCCACCGCCGGCCTCGAGTGCGGTCTCCAATGCGGAGCCGAGCGTGGCGCTGAGGTCACCGTCGGCCCCGAGGACACCACCGAGGGCGGTACCGAGAGTGCTACCGATGCTTCCTTCGCCACCGAGGACGGTGTCGAGGTCCAGAGCGCCGCCGGTTTCGAGTGCGCCACCGAGGACGCCGCCGAGAGCTGCACCCAGGTCGGCGCCTGCGCCGCCACCGACACCGAAGGCGCCGCCGAGCAGACCACCGAGATCGGTCACCGCATCGAGGTCGACCCCGCCACCGGCTCCGAGCGCCGCATCGAGTGCTGCGCCGAGGCCGGCGGTGGCGTCACCGTCGACTCCGAGGGCGCCACCGAGTGCACTGCTGATCGTGGTTCCGAGATCCGCACCGCCTTCGAGGATGCCGCCGAGTCCTAGACCGCTCTCCAGGGCACCGCCCAGAACGGCTCCGAGATCCGCACCGGCCTCGCCGCCCAATCCGAGGGCACCGCTGAGCGCCGTCGTCAGCTCGGAAGTCAGTTCGCCACCGAGTCCGAGGTCACCACCGAGTCCGAGACCCAGGTCGCCGCCCAGCAGGCCGCCGAGGTCGATGTCCGTCACACCACCGGCACCGAGCACCGCTTCGAGGGTGCTGCCCAACTCGGTGGCCAGGCCACCGTCGAGCCCGAGCGCACCACCGAGGACCGTGCCGAGCGCGGCATCAAGTCCCAGACCGCTCTCCAGCGCAGCCGACAAGGCGCCACCGAGACCACCCTCGAGATCCAGGGCGCCACCGAGCAGACCACCCAGCGCACCACCGAGGTCGGCACTGACATCGCCACCGGCACCCAGCACACCTCCGAGCAGACCGCTCAACGCACCACCGAGGTCACCATCCGCACCGAGAACCGCACCGAGGTCCAACCCGCCACCGGCACCGAGAACCGCCTCCAAGGCGGTACCCAGGCCAGCGGTCAGATCGCCACCGACACCGAGCTCGCCGCCCAGCAGACCACCGAGAACCGCACCGAGACCACCCTCCGCACCGAGAACCGCGTCCAGGTCCAGGCCACCACCGAGGTCGGCGATCGAACCGAGAGTCGCACCGAGCGCAACACCGAGATCCGCACCGAGGTCACCACCGGCACCGAGAACCCCACCCAGCGCGCCACCGAGCACACCACCGAGATCCGCACCGAGCACACCGTCGAGCGAACCCGCCACATCACCGAGCAGGTCGCCACCCAGCAGGCCGCCGAGGTCGATGTCCGTCACACCACCGGCACCGAGCACCGCTTCGAGGGTGCTGCCCAACTCGGTGGCCAGGCCACCGTCGAGCCCGAGCGCACCACCGAGGACCGTGCCGAGCGCGGCATCAAGTCCCAGACCGCTCTCCAGCGCAGCCGACAAGGCGCCACCGAGACCACCCTCGAGATCCAGGGCGCCACCGAGCAGACCACCCAGCGCACCACCGAGGTCGGCACTGACATCGCCACCGGCACCCAGCACACCTCCGAGCAGACCGCTCAACGCACCACCGAGGTCACCATCCGCACCGAGAACCGCACCGAGGTCCAACCCGCCACCGGCACCGAGAACCGCCTCCAAGGCGGTACCCAGGCCAGCGGTCAGATCGCCACCGACACCGAGCTCGCCGCCCAGCAGACCACCGAGAACCGCACCGAGACCACCCTCCGCACCGAGAACCGCGTCCAGGTCCAGGCCACCACCGAGGTCGGCGATCGAACCGAGAGTCGCACCGAGCGCAACACCGAGATCCGCACCGAGGTCACCACCGGCACCGAGAACCCCACCCAGCGCGCCACCGAGCACACCACCGAGATCCGCACCGAGCACACCGTCGAGCGAACCCGCCACATCACCGAGCAGATCGCCACCAAGCAGTCCCTCGAGCGTCGCGCCGAGGCCGCCGCCCGCACCGATCGCCGCATCGAGGGCACCGCCCAGAGCGCCGCCGAGACCGGCGTCCACTCCGAGCACACCACCGAGCGTCGAGCCGAGTGCGCCACCGATGTCCAGTCCGCCGCCGATGCCGGCCAGGATGTCACCGCCGAGGTCGCCGCTCACGTCTCCGATCACACCGAGGACCGCACCGAGGGCAGCACCCACGTCGGCACCCAGGTCGCCGCCGATGGCCAGCGCGGGAGCGAGGATCGCGGTCAGTCCACCGGTCAGATCGATCGCCGGGACCGCGGAGACAGCTGCTGTCAGAGCAGCGGCGAGCTGGGCGGTGATCTCGCCGCCGAGGCCGAGGAAGCCGTCGAGTGCACCGCTGATGACGCCGCCGATGTCGAGGGCGCTGTCGAGGTCGAGGCCACCGGTGAGGGACAGCGCAGCGTCGAGCGCCGCACCGAGCGCTGCACCGAGCTGCGCACCGATCTCGCCGCCGATCTCGAGCGCCGCACCGAGTGCCGCACTCAAGGCCGCGCTCAGTTCTGCCGCGAAGTCGAAGTCGCCGCCGAGACCGGCGCCGAGGCCGAGGCCGGCACCCGCTCCGACGCCTACTGCACCGCCGAGGCCGCCACCGAGTCCGAGGCCACCGCCCAGGCCACCGCCGATTCCGGCACCGATCCCACCGGCGACGTCACCGACGACGCCGGTGCCGGCGTTGACGATGGCAGCCAGGTCGGCTCCGCCGCCCGCGAACAGTCCGGACTCGGCCACCATCGGGGCGACGGACACGATGTCGGCGTGGGTCACACCCTCCAGGCCTGCGGCGCACAGTGCGTCCGTCGGGTTGGCGCAGTAAGCGGCAGCAGCCTGCTCGTCGCGAAGAAGGCCGAGGATGAACTCGAGGACGGCGTTGGTAGCCATGGCAATCTCTCCTGTGGTCGAGGATCGGGGAGTTCGGGTGGCCACCACAACAGCTGTGACGGCGAGTGAAACCCACGTTATGGATCGGCGGCCCCCTTCCCAACGGGGAGCGGCCCCCCACTCCCGCACCCCTCGATCGGGGATGCCCCCTCGGGGGGAACCGGCACCTCGTTAGGGGGTAGGGGGCCGTTAGGGGATCGTCCCCGTAATGTGCGGCGACCTGCACTGTCGACGTAACGAAACAGCCATTGCACGCGACAAGCCGGGTAACGACACGACGACGGTGCCGTCTGAGAACACGACGGCGGTGCCGTCTAATGGACACGGCGGCGGTGCCGTCCAAATGACACGGCGGCGCCCGCCCGCCCGGACCACAGGAGTGGAACATGGCTGCAGCGCTCGGCATCGGTGTCGGATCGGTCAATACGGTGGCCGCAGTCGACGCGGACGGAACGGGTGTTGCGGAGGCCTCGGACCTCACCGTCCTGTCACGGGCCAGCATTCTCCACCTCTCCCCCGATCGGGCGCCGGTCCTCGGCACCGACCCTGAGGAGCCGGACGCCATCGCGGTCTCCGATTTCGCGAACCGTGTCGGGGATCCGGTGGGGATACTCGCCGACGACGGCTCGACCTACTCGGGCGAGGACCTCGTCGCCACCGCGGTCAGCTGCATCGTGCACGAAGCCGCATCGGGCAGACACGGGATGCCGACCACGGTGGTCACCCACCCCACTGTCTGGTCGCCGTACACGGTCGGTGTGCTGGCGTCGGCGCTGGAACAAGCCGGTGTCGCGGACGCCACCCTGGTATCCGAAGCGCAGGCCGTGACGGCATGGCTCGAGCGAACCCGTGGCACGCTCCGCGACGCGGTGACCGTGATCTACGACCTCGGCGGCACCTCCCTCGACATCACCTTGTTCCGTTCCACCGAGAACGGTGAGGGTGCCGGTGTGCTCGGTAAGCCGGTCCGCTCCGAAGACTTCGGTGGCGCACATTTCGACCACGCCACCATGCAGTACGTGCTGGGTAACGTCGCCGAGCAGTTCGGGGACATCGATCCGTTCGCTCCGGACACCGTGGCCGCACTGACCGTGCTGCGCGCGCGCTGCACCGCCGCGAAGGAGGCTCTTTCCTCCGACACGGAGGCCACGATCAGTATCAAGCTTCCCGGGGTCTCCACGGACGTGCGGCTGGTGCGTTCCGAGCTCGAGGACCTCATTCGCGAACCCCTTCAAGAATCGGTGACGCTCGTCCGTGAGAGCATCCACGCTGCCGGCCTCGAGTCCAGCGACATCACCCAGGTGGTGCTCACCGGGGGAAGTGCCGCCATTCCGCTGGTCGCCGAGCTGCTCTCCGCGGAACTGCGTGTCCCGGTGATCGCCGCGGAACGTCCGGCGCACACCGCCGCGCTCGGTGCGGCCCTACTCGCGGGCGAGCGCAATGCCGGACGCGCCGCCGCCCCGACCGTCGCCCGGATGCCTGCCGTCGTGCCCGTCGCCGCGCCCGCCGCTGCGGCCGTTCCGGTCGCTCACATCGACTCCGACGCCGAGACCGTCGCCTTCACACCACGAACACCGGCACCGGTCCTCGCCGATCCCCCACCCACGGGAATGTCCAGGAAGAAGAAGGCCGGCATCATCGCGGCGTCCGCGGCGGCGATCGTGCTACTCGGCGCCGGCGGGCTCTCGCTCGGCACCGCGTTGACCGCCCCGACGGCCGAGTCCGATTCGGCCACCTCCCAGTTGTCGAGCACCTCGGGCGGCTCGGCGACCACCTCCGGCACCCCGGCCGAGGCGGCCGCCCCCGGCACGTCGGCCGCGGCAGATCCCGGTGCAGCAGCCGGTGTCGCGGCGACGGGCGTGCCCGGAACCGCCGCTGGTGTCGCCACTCCGGTAGCCGCACCCGGAGCCCCGGCTGCGCCGCCGGCACCGGTCGGACCGGCCCCCGCCCCGGCCGCCCCCGGCGCTCAGCCCGTCGCACCAGCACCTGCTCCAGCACCTGCCCCTGCTCCGGCACCGGCACCGGCACCGGCACCGGCTCCCGCGCCGGCCCCCGCACCGGCACCTGTTCCTGTCCAGCCGGACGGCGGCGAAATCGCGAATTCCTTCATAGAGGGAGCGCAGATCGTCGGAGGGTACATACCGACGGCGCCTCAGCAATTACCTGTGCCCAACTTCCCATCCGGCAACGGCGGATAGGGACCGCCGGTGTCTACACGGCCTCCGTCGCCTGCACCCGCCACCCACCGCGACCTCGCGTCGCTCGATGCTTCCCAGCTGTCGGTACTCGGATTGCTGCTGCTCGGGAACGACCCCGACGAGATCGTGGTCGCCGCTGTCCTCGACATAGAACCCGACTCCGCACGCAGTGTGATCGAGGTGTTGCGCGCGGACGGTTACGTCGACGACCGTGACACCCTCGTCGAGCCGCATCGCCGCCGTCTCGCCGGTGTCCTCGGCGAGAACCGCGTGCACGCATTGGCTCGCCGCCTGCTCACCCATCATGTCGCCGCGGGTACGCTCACCCTCCCCGTCGCCCGGGCAGTGGCCAAGACGGGTGTCCGCAGTAGCGAATTGTCCGAGTTCCTCTGCAGCCGAGCAGAATTGGCCGATCCGTCCGAGGCGGTGTCGCTGTACGGCGACGCCGAACGCGTCGGCCGGCTCGACGATGCCGCCGTTCTCGGTTACGCGGAGGCCTGCGCCCTCAGTGGTGACCTCGACACGGCCGTGGGTCTCGCCGATTCGGTACTCGAGCGGTCGGCCTCCGTCAGTGATGCGGATCTGGCTGCTGCCGTGCGCGTGTCGGCCGCCGGAGCCGCCTACTGCGGGATGATCGACCGCAGTGCCGAGTTGTACGCCTGGCTGGGCCCGAGCCGGGTGGGTTCGGACGCTTCCGTCGCCGCCTCCGTTCTGGTCGTCGCCGGCCGGCTCGACGAGGCGCAATCCGTCCTCGCCGCGAGCGCCGGTGCGCCACCGACGGCCACCACTGCCGGTGCCGCCCTCGTCGCAACCGGGCTCGTGCACTCGGTGACCGGTTCCGCGAATGCGGCACTGAACTCCCTCACCCGCGCGCTGTCGTTGCCGGGTCGCGCCGCGCGGCCCCGCGTGCTGCCCGACTCCCCAGCCGCGATCACGGCTCTTGCCGCCCTCCATTGCGGTGAACTCGCCCACGCGGAAGCCGTGCTCGCTCGTGCCCGGGAGAGCGACCGGCCCGGAAATGTCACCGCGAATCGACACCACCTCCTGACGGCGTGGACATCCATGGTGCGCGGTGACCTCCCGTCGGCGCAGGCCCGGCTCGATTCGCTCGACGTCGACACCATGCATCAACGTGATCTTCTGTTCGTCCACGGCCTGCGGGTCGGTTTGGCACGGCGGACCGGTGACAACGCCGCACTGTTGCAGGCGTGGGCCGGAGCGCAGGGGGTTCTCGCCGAGTATTCGGTGGACCTTTTGAGCTTGCTACCCCTCGGTGAGCTGTGGTTGACGTCGATCCGGGTGGGCGAGGCGGCCCGCATCACCCATCTGGTCGAGGACGCGCAGTCGCTGGTACGCACTCTCGGCGAACCCGCCATGTGGGCGTCGGCGCTGCACTGGTACGGCGTCCAGGCCTCGATTTTGGCCGAATGCCCCGCCGATCTGATCCCGCACGCGCGGGCCCTCGGTGAAGCTTCGAAGGTCAGCGCCTACGCCGCCGGCCTCGCCGGTGCCGGGCGGGCCTGGTTGCGCGTGCTGCAGGGCGATATCGATGTCACAGCCGTCGAGGACGCTGCCCGGACCCTCGACCGGATCGGACTTCCCTGGGATGGTGCGCGCCTGGCCGGAGAGGCCGCGCTGCGCGCCTCCGACACCAGGGTGGCCACCGCGTTGCTGCAGGTGGCGCGGGCCCTCCGCCAGCCGGCAGCGACAGCGACGGGCGCGGAACCCGCAACAGTTGCCGGTCCGAGTGCGCCGGGCACCCTCACCGACCGCGAAGCCGAAGTGGCCGAGCTGCTCGTCCAGGGACTGACGTACAGGGAGATCGGAAGCCGGTTGTACATCTCCGCCAAGACGATCGAACATCACGTGGCACGGATTCGGCGGCGCCTCGGCGCCGAGTCGCGGTCGGAGCTGCTGTCGATGCTGCGGGCCATGGGACATGGGACCACGTCGGACACCGCACGCCCCTGACGCCGGGACCGGTGTAACCATTCGACCTCGTCGGGCGACACACTGTGCAGTGGTGCGGTGACGCACCTCATGTAACGGTGCGGTGACGCACCTCATGTAATAGTGCGGTGACGCACCCGAAGTAGTGGTGCGGTGACGCACCCACGACCGTGCGCCCAGTAAGGATCTGCGATGACCACCGGAGTCGGACTCACCGTCGGCCATTCGGTCTCCACTGCGGTGGTGACCGCCTCGGGCACCGATGTGAGAACGATCGAGCATCCGTCCGTCCTGTTCACCGCACCGGACGGCACGGTGCAGCTCGGTGACCCCGGTACGGAGTCGACGGGGTCGGTGCAGGATTTTCTCGCCCGAGTCGGCGAGCCTGCCGGGATCGAGTACGCGGGCACGCTCACCCGTGCGGAAGATCTCGTCGCCACCGCCATGTTCTGTCTCTTCCGCGAGGCCGCCGAGGGGCTGACGGGGACGGTGAAGGTGACCGCCACCCATCCGTCGGACTGGGCCGCGGACACGGTGACGAAGCTCCGCGAATCTCTCGACTACATGGGTCTGCAGGAGGCGACCCTCGTCGCAGAGTCGGTGGCGCTGGCCGCCTCGGACGAGTCGCCGGCCCACGGCGCGGCCCTGCTTGCCGCCGGCTTGGCATTGACTCCCGACGACACCCAGGCCGACACCGAGTCGATCCCGGTGATCGCACCTCCTGTGCACACCGCGTACTCCGCCGTCACGGATGTGCCCGTTGTCGTCGCAGCGCCGGTCGTCGCAGGTTCGGCCGCGGACCCGTCGGTCGCCACCGGCCCGGCCGCTGTGCCGACCGGCTTCACCCCGCCGGTACCCGCCGCGAAGCGCACCACCCGCAGACCGTTGATCTTCGCCGGCGCCGCCGCAGCCGCACTGATCGCCATCGGTGGCGCGGTGGCCTTCGCCCTCACCGACACCGGCAGCACGGCCGTTCCCGCCATCCAGGACGCCCAGACCGCGTCGCTGCTGCCGTCGTCGACCACGACGGCGGTGAAGGCGCCGGTTGCCTTTCCCACTGCCGTTTCCGAGGAGGTGCCGCCGACCACCGACGTCGCCCCGCCTCCGTATACGGCGGTCGAGCCGACACCGGTGGCGACGACGTCACAGTTCGTGCCACCGCCACCGCCGCCGCCGGTCATCACGCTTCCGCCCGTCACCATCGTGACGACGACGGCACCGACGACGACGGTGACCACGGCGCCGACGACGACCACACCGACTACGACGGAGACCTCGACGGAGTCGGTCACGACGACGACCACGACCACGACGGTGGCGGGAGCGGCCGAGTAGAGGCTTCGGTCACACCTCACCGACATGTTTATGCGTTCGTAGCCTAAGGTGGGGCGCTGATACCCACCCAGAAGGAATCCCTCGACATCGGGTTCCGCGCAGAAGGGATTTCATGCGTAACGTGCTGGCGCACCGCGCCGCTGTAGTAGGCGCCTCGGCGATGCTTCTCCTCTTTCCGTTCTCGACCGCCGCCCAGGCAGACCCCGTTACGCAGCCCGACAGCACAACTCAGCTGAGTGCGGACGCGTTGCCGGCCGAACTCGTCGAAGCGATCACCCGCGATCTGAAGATCAGCCCGCAGGAGTACCTCGACCGCGCCGCGAAGGCTCAGGAGCTGGGTAGCTACGCCGAAGACTTCCGAGCCGAGCACCCGGACGGTTTCGCCGGTGCCTGGATCGGTCTCGACGGACAGCCCGTCGTTGCGGTTACCACCACGGAGGCTGCCGCGAAGGCGGCTGAGGCCGGGTATACGACGCGCATCGCGCCGGTCTCCGCGAACGGCCTCGAGAAGACTCTTTCCGACGTGAACGGCTGGATCGCGGGCCTCCCCAAGGATGTCGCCTCGCAGGTCAATTCCGCGTCGATCGACGTACTCGAGAACCGCGTCGTCATCGACGTCGTCAATTCGCCCATCGGTCAGGCGCTCAACCTGCCGACCCTGCTCGCCAACGTCAAGGTCATGCTGAGTCCCGGCGGTGGCGGTCCGGTCGAGAGGGGCCCCCTCGGCGGCGACACCTACATCACGACGGTGGGTGAACTTCCGAAGACGCCGATCGGGGAGATTTCCGTCTGCTCCCTCGGTTTCAACGGAGTGGACGACAGCGGTCAGTCGTACAACATCAGCGCAGGCCACTGCAATCCTGCGGAAGGCCAGCCGTCCCCCGTATTCCTCCCGAATCACCAGAACGTCGACGACAGCCAGCAAATCGGAGCGTTCTCCCACTCCTCTGTGGGTAACCCCGCAGACAAGCTGGACTACTCGCTCATCAAGCTCAACGACGCCGGTGTTCAGGCCGGCCTCGACCGTCCCGCGATCCGCGGCGCGAACGGCACCGCACTGCAGATCACGGGCACTGCCCGGCCCGTCGTGGGTGCCCCGATCTGCAAGTCGGGTCAGACCTCGTCCTTCACGTGTGGTGTGGTGGCCGCCGACCACGTCGAGACGCAGCTGTTCATGGCCGATGGCAGCAATCGCGTGATCAACGGGTTCGCCGGCACCGCCTGCACGCTCGCCGGCGACAGTGGCGGTGCCATCGTCACCGGAACGCTTGCGCTGGGAATCACCAGTGGATCCAACGCCAGTGGGGCGCCGAACTGCACCGAGGCCAACTTGGTCCTGGCCCCCGAGGGCGGCACGGCCAACCTCGGGATACCGGTGGCGGACATCGTCGCGGCAGCGGGTTCCGGCCTGCAGGTTCGCACCAACGCCGACTAGTTCCGCTGTTCTTCCACCTCGCCCGGCATCCGTCACTCGGATGCCGGGTGAGGTCGTTTTCGCGGTCCGGAACTCGAGTCGGATTGTGTGTGTGCCCGTCGGCCGATCGGCCGCAGCCGACAGTGTTACAGGTGGGATTAGACGGCCGGAACCCATATAGTCGACTCCGACTGTGTACGGCCCCACCCGCGGGGGCCGTATTCGTATGCGCCGCGAGCGCCTGCGAACAAACGAACTGAGAAAGGCCCCTATGCGTAGCTCCATCGCACGTCGTGCCGCCGTGTTCGGCTCGGCAGCGCTGCTGCTCCTCGGTCCCGTAACCGCCTCCGCCCAGGCTGATCCGGTCGAACCCGAAGTCTCCGATCAAGCTGCGGCGCTTCCGGTCGAACTGATCGACGCGATCCAGCGTGACCTCGCGTTGAGCCCGGACCAGTACCTGGAGCATGCGGAGCTGGGGCAGAAACTCGCCGAGTTCGCCAAGATCGCTCGTATCCAGTTCCCGGACGCCTTCGCCGGTACCTGGCTCGATGACGCAGGCAACGCCATCGTCGGTGTGGCCGACGGCGCCGACAAGGATGCCGCGGTGGCCGCCGCCCACGAGGCCGGCTTCCAGGTCAAGGACGTGGCCCAGAGTGAGAGCAGCCTGCAGGCGCAGCTGAAGACCCTCGACGGCTGGCTCGACACGCAGCCGCCCGCGGTCGCCGACCTCGTTCGCGGTGTCACGATCGACATCGTCAACAACGGCTTGGTACTCCGCGCCGACAACGCAGGTGGCTTGCAACTTCCCGACTTCCTGCAGGGGGCACGGGTGGTGCAGTCACCGGCCACCGCTGCCCCGCAGCCGTCCACCGACCTCGCACCGATCGCAGAGGTCATGCCCGCCGACGCCCTGCTGGGCGGCGACGCCTACGGGTCGCTGGGTGGTGGCATCGGTCTGCGTTGCTCGCTCGGTTTCAACGGCACCGACAACTCGGGTGGACCGGTCAACATCACGGCCGGACACTGCGACCCCAACCTCGCCGCTGCCGGTACCGCCGACGCGTCCGAGGCGTTCGCGCTCGCTCCGGGCGGGACGGGTCCGCGCGTGGGCACCTTCGCCAAGACGAGTCTCGACATCCACGATTACGCGATCATCCGTGCCGACGCGGGCGCTGCGCACCGATTCGAGAACAACGGTGTCCGGGTACCCGGCGCCGCTCCTCTGGCGATCACCGGAACAGCTGACCCCGTCGTCGGTGCGCCCGTCTGCAAGTCCGGTCTCACCACCGGCTACACCTGCGGTGTGGTGAAGGCCGTCGGCCAGACCGTCACGGTGGGCGAACGCACCCTGGCAGACAGCTTCTCGACGAGCATGTGCGCGTTGCAGGGCGACAGCGGTGGCACCATCGTCACCGGCACTCAGGCCCTGGGCATCTCCAGCGCGTCTAACGTGGGCCAGTACCCCGTGTGCCAGGTCGCGGACGTCGTCACCTTCGTCCTCGGCGAAAGTCCCGAGTTGTTCGCCACCCCGATCAATGCGATTCTCGCGGAGAACCCGGGTCTGCGCGTGCGCACGTCGTAACACTCGGCGCAAGACATACGACTACGGCCCGTCTCCTCGAGGAGGCGGGCCGTAGTCGTATGTCGAGAATCGTCCGGACTGGCTGTACAGCGGGAACTCGCGTCGTATCTTCTGGCGGTCGGTCGCGCTGATTCAGGCGGTCGGCGCAGGCGGCACGAAGGGCGTGTTGACGGTCACGAGGTACTGGATGCCGAGGATCGCCAGAGCGGCGCCACCCACGACGATGGTTCCGACGAGGCCTCCGGCGGCGAAACCTGCCATCAGGCCGCCGAGGCAGCCGACCGGTGCGCCGACGAGTGTCACCGCGAAGAGCCCGCACCCCACGACCAGACCCACGACCCCGAAGACGACGCCGAAGATCAGGCCACCGATCAGGGTGGCGTATCCGAGGTAACTGTTGAAGTCGGCCAGTGCCTTGTCATCGCGTTCGTCCTGCGTGTCGAAACCCTCGTCGGCCACGGACTTCAGCGACTGTGCGACATCGGCAGGGACGCGGGGCGTGAGACGCAGCGTCCGCTCAGCGAGGTCGACGTCGATCGGATAGACCGCCTCCCCCACACGGATGGTGAGCGGAAGCGCGGCGACGACGGTGCCACTGTCGTCCACCACCTCCACCGCGTCCTCGGCGTCGGTGATGCGGAACGTTCCCGCATCGATGGAGGTGACGACGGATGTGCCCTCGGCGTGGGCCGCGTACCCGATGTCCGGGGAGTCGGCGGTCGGAACCGGCGCCGCGTGTGTGGTCCCTGCCGAGATCGCGAGCGCTGCCACGACCAGGATCGCGCCGCTGGTGACGGTGCGCAGAGAACCGGCGAAACGGCCGCTCATGCGGCCGGAGCCGGAGCGGCGGGGGGAACGAAGGGGCTGTTGATCGTGTTGAAGTACTGAATCCCGAGCACGACGAGCGCGCCGCCGCCCACCACGATGGTGCCGGCAAGTGCGACCACGGGCGCGACGATCAGGGCACCGCCGATGCATCCGGCAACCGGACCGGCCAGTCCGAGGAAGGGAATCACCAGGGCGGCCGTGCCCGGGATGACGCCGATCGCGCAGCCGATGCCACCACCGATGATCGCCGCGACGATGGCCGTGATTGCCGTCGTGATTCCCAATTGCTGCTGGAAGTCGTCGAGCGCCCGCTTGTCGCGCTCAGCCTTGTCCTGCGGCGCGGCGACATCGTTCAGAGTCAGTCGTTCCGCGACAGGAACGGGGGTCGCGGCCGCAGGATCCATGTTGGGAACCAGCCGAAGGACCTTGGCGGAGTGGTCGACGGCAACCTCGAACGGGTGCTGCAGGTCGTCGACCCGGAAGAAGGTCGGAATGGAGGCCACCACGGCGCCCCCGTCATTGATTACGTCGACCGTGTCGTTCGCGGCGTTGATCGAGAAGGATCCCGCGTCGATGGTCGCTACAGCCGCGTCGCCGTCACGCGCGGTCTGGTAGTTGATGTTCGGGACGCCCTGCTGCGCGGCCGGCGCAGGTCCCGGCGCGGGCTCGGCGGCCGACGGCGCAGCTGCCAGGGCCATCGCCGCGACGACGAGCATGGAAGTAGCGGTAAACCTTCGAAGAATCATCGAGATCCGTTTCAATGAGCGCAGCGATGGGACGCACGAAGGGTAGCCTAAGCATTCCCCAGATCCGCTAGTCGGCTCAGCAGGTGTGATCGAGCTCACTCACCGAAACGGGAACCGCCCGCCCTCCATGTGACGGAGGGCGGGCGGGCGAGAAGAGGGGACGGACGCCTCCTACTTCACCCACTTCGTGGTGCCGGGAGGCGCGTTCAGCGTGTTGATCAGATCGATGCCCGCGACTACCAGCGTGGGACCACCGACGACAATGGTGCCGATGATGGCGCCGATTCCGGCTCCGGTCACACCGAACGGCAGGCATCCGAACACCGCGACGGGAGTGCCGATAGCGCATCCGACAGCGAATCCGAGGATTCCGCCGACGATCGTGCCGCCGAGACTCCCGACCGTGGTGGCAATTCCCAGTTGCTGCTGAAAGGCCGATTGAGCTCGGGTGTTCTCGTCGATCGAAGCGACGTCGTGCAGCGCGATGGCCTCGATCCGGTCGTCGGGAGCGACGGGCGTGGCTTCGGCCTTGTCGACGCTCGGTGTCAGACGGAGCGTCTTACCGTCTTCGGTGATCTCCTCCTCGAACGGAAACTCGAGTCCATCGAAGCGGTACGCGAGAGGAAGCGACACTACGGTCGCCCCGCCTGCATCCTTGATCGCGACCGACTCCCCGTCCGAGGAGACCTCGAACACGCCGGCATCGAGTGTGGTCACGACGGCACGGTCCTCGATGTGCGCCTCGTACCCGATATCGTCGCGAGATTCTGCCGGGTCCGCGACCGCAACCCCTGAGCCCGTCGCCAGGACACCAACCAATAGAGCCGATGTCGTAACGAAACGACGCAACTTCATTCCATCCCCTTAGAGTTTCAACCCCATCCATAAAGGACAGTAACGTGCGCCTGTGACAGATCCCAATTCAGGCACTATTCGATAAAATCGTGCAATACGGCAATGCCGATACCGAGTAGGGATCGACGACCATTCACGAGAATGGAAACCCGGCCAATCACCTCTTACCGAGTGCGCATTCAGATAATCTCCAGCAAACAGACCAGGGGACGGTTTCGTTGTGGGGCAGCTCTCCGAGCCCGGGCAGCGAACAGCCCCGCCGTGAAGGAGCCGCGACGGGGCTGGAGCGGGGAGACCGGGACTACTTGTCGCGGTCCGCGTAGATGGAGGTGCCGGGAGCGGCGTTGTACGTCTCCCACAGTTGATACGCGCTCACACCCAGCGTGGGGCCGCCGGCGACGATCGTTCCAAGGACACCGCCAATCCCCGCGCCTGTCACCATTCCCGGTAGACATCCCGCGGGAATCGTTAGAGCACAACCAATTCCAGCGCCGGCAATGGTCCCGACCAAGCTACCGACAGTGACCGCGATACCGACCTGTGTACCGAACTGGGCGAAGGCCCGGTCGTTCTCCTCCCGGGAGGCGACGTCGTGGAACGGTAGCGACGACACTGCCGGTGCGCTCGATACCGGCGCGGAAGCGGGCCCCGCAACAGGTTCCGCTTGGGAAACTCCAGCAGCTGAGACGATGGCCAGTGCCGCCATTCCCGCTGTGGCTGCAGCTTTTCTCACGATCATGGATGCCTCTTTCAGGAACGTCCCGACGAAGTACTGGAAAACCGTGTTCTGGAGCACGTGTTCTGGATCGACTTGCGCGCTGAGCCCTCCCCGCACGACCCTGGGCAGAGCCGGAAAACACGCTCAGAGTAACAGCGCAGTCACGATCGAAACGTTCAAAAAAAGAAACTCGTTACCGGTCCCATGTTACCGACGGGTAATGAGCGGTCTTTCGTAATTCAGTCGAATGACAAAAGCCGCCAGTCGCTGAAAATCCGCCCGAAAAACCAAACAGAACTGCAGTAATTGTTATTCGATTGCAACGCCTTCGCATCATCTCCGTGACAGCGGCCGCCCGGTGATGTCCCGGCAGGAGGACCACCGAGTCCGCATTCCGCACGCCCGAAAAGTGAAGTTAGGACGACCTTGGGAGCGGGGTCACTTTTCGACCACCTAACGTGACTTTCAGTTACGTCCGGTCGGTGCTACCTCTCACACCGATTGGATACCCCGACGGTGCTGGTAGACCGTCGAAAAACACTGGTTACCGGTCAGTAGGATGTTAGAGTTACTGGTGGGTAACTTACGACGGGTTACGATCTTGAGCATTCCCGTGGTGGCCCCCGCGCCGCCCTGAAACGAAAGGCCGCGACATGAATGCCCTGACGATCACGTTGGGCACCATCGGCGTGCTGTTGAGCCTCGTGTGTTGGTTCGCCTTCATCGGTGGCGTGCTGAAGACGGTGAGCATCGTCCGCCTGGGCCAACCGGCACCCGACCGCTGGCGACCCTTCCTTCCCCGCTTCAAGCAGATGTGCGTCGAGTTCATCGCCCACACCCGCATGGCCAAGTTCCGCACGGTCGGCTGGGCCCACTGGCTGGTCATGGTCGGGTTCATGCTGGGCGCGGTCGTTTGGTTCGAGGCGTACGGCCAGACCTTCGACCCGGCTTTCCACTGGCCGCTCGTCGGTAACACCGCCGTCTACCACTTCATCGACGAGGTCCTGGGCCTCGGCACGGTCATCGGTATCACCACCCTGATCGTGATCCGGCAGCTCAACCACCCGCGCAGGCCGGAGCGGCTGTCCCGATTCGCGGGCTCGAACTTCCGCGCGGCGTACTTCGTCGAGGCGGTCGTCCTCATCGAGGGTCTCGGCATGATCTTCGTAAAGGCCGGCAAGATCGCCACCTACGGGCATGCCAACGCGTGGACCGACTTCTTCACGATGAACCTGGCGAAGCTGCTGCCCGCTAGTCCCAACCTGGTGGCGGTCTTCGCGTTCGTCAAGCTGATGTCGGGCATGGTCTGGCTGTACATCGTGGGCCGCAACATCACCTGGGGTGTCGCCTGGCACCGGTTCGCGGCCTTCTTCAACATTTACTTCAAGCGTGAGGACGACGGCGGCGTCGCCCTCGGTGCGGCCAAGCCCATGATGTCCGGCGGCAAGCCGATCAACATGGAGGATGCCGATCCCGACAACGACACGTTCGGCGCCGGCAACATCGAGGACTTCTCGTGGAAGGGCTGGCTCGACTTCAGCACCTGCACCGAGTGCGGCCGCTGCCAGTCGCAGTGCCCCGCCTGGAACACCGGCAAGCCGCTGTCACCGAAGCTCCTCATCACGTCGCTGCGCGACCACGGGTCGGCGAAGGCCCCGTACCTGCTGGCCGGTGGCCGCAAGGACATGGGCGGCGACGAGATCGGTCTGGTCGACGGCGACGGCGGCGTGGACGAGGCGAAGCTCTCCGCCATCCCGGAGAGTGCCCGTCGTGAGGCGGAGCGCAAGCTCGTCGGCGAGACCGTCGAGGGCGAGTTGGCGCCGGTCATCGACTCCGAGGTTTTGTGGTCGTGCACCAACTGCGGTGCGTGTGTCGAGCAGTGCCCGGTGGACATCGAGCACGTCGACCACATCATCGACATGCGCCGTTACCAGGTGCTGATCGAGTCGGAGTTCCCCTCCGAGCTCGCCGGCCTCTTCAAGAACCTCGAGAACAAGGGCAATCCCTGGGGTCAGAACGCCAAGGACCGTCTCAACTGGATCAGCGAGATGGACTTCGACATCCCGGTCTACGGCCAGGATGCGGACAGCTTCGAGGACTACGAGTACCTGTTCTGGGTCGGCTGCGCCGGCGCCTACGAGGACCGTGCGAAGAAGACCACGAAGGCCGTTGCCGAATTGCTTGCCACGGCGGGCGTCAAGTTCATGGTTCTCGGCGCCGAGGAAACCTGCACCGGCGACTCCGCCCGGCGTGCGGGCAACGAGTTCCTGTTCCAGCAGCTGGCCATGCAGAACATCGAAACGCTGAATTCGGTGTTCGACGGCGTCGAGCAGAACAAGCGTAAGATCGTCGTCACCTGCGCGCACTGCTTCAACGCTCTGGGCAACGAGTACCCGCAGGTCGGTGGACAGTACGAGGTGGTTCACCACACTCAGTTGCTCAACCGCCTGGTCCGCCAGAAGAAGCTGATCCCCGTCGCCTCGGTCGGCGAGGACGTCACCTACCACGACCCCTGCTTCCTCGGCCGTCACAACAAGGTGTACGACGCCCCGCGTGAACTCATGGAGGCGTCCGGCGCGAAGCTCAAGGAGATGCCGCGGCACGGCGAGCGTTCGATGTGCTGTGGTGCCGGTGGTGCCCGCATGTGGATGGAAGAGAACATCGGCAAGCGCATCAACGTCGACCGGGTGGACGAGGCGCTGAGCACCGCAACCACCAAGATCGCAACCGGTTGCCCGTTCTGCCGGGTCATGCTCAACGACGGTGTCACCGCGCGCCAGGAGTCCGGTCAGGGTGAAGGCGTCGAGGTCGTGGACGTCGCCCAGCTGATGCTGTCGTCCATCACGCGTCTCGACGCGGACAAGCTGGCCGAGAACATCAAGGTGATCCCTCGTGAGAAGCCGGCCGAGCCGCAGAAGCCGGTGGAGCCGGTGAAGGACGAGGCGAAGGCCGAGGTCGTCGAGAAGGAGCGGGTCCAGGAGATCGAGGAGGCGGCCGACTCTCCGGCCGCCAAGCAGGCTCCCGCCGGTAAGGGCTTGGCAATGAAGGGCCTGGCCAAGGCACCCGGCGCCACAGCACCTGGCGCGAAGGCTCCCGGGGCGAAAGCTCCCGGCAAGGGGCTCGGCATGGCAGGCGGCGCCAAGGCGCCCGGCGCGAAGAAGACCGCAGCTCCGGCGGCCGAGAGCGCCGAGGCACCTGCCGCAGAGGCACCCAAGCCCAAGGGCCTGGGACTTGCGGGCGGGGCCAAGGCTCCCGGTGGTAAGGGTCTGCAGATGAAGGGTGCCGGAAAGGCGCCCGGAGCCAAGGCCGCTGCTCCGGCTGCCGGCTCGTCGGCGCCGTCCGAAGCTCCCGCCGAGGCAGCCCCGACCTCCGAGGCACCTGCCGCGTCCGAGGCACCCAAGCCGAAGGGCCTGGGACTCGCCTCCGGAGCCAAGGCACCGGGCGGCAAGGGTCTGCAGATGAAGGGTAAGGCGAAGGCGCCCGGCGCCAAGGCCGACGCCGCTCCGACGGCCGATTCTGCACCGGCGCCGGCTGCCGAACCCGAGGCACCTTCGACCGCCGAGGCACCTGCTTCTGAAGCTCCTGTCAGCGAGGCACCGAAGGCTCCCCCGGCTCCGAAAGCCGGCGGGCTCGGTTTCAAGGGCGGCGCCAAGGCACCGGGCGCCCGCCGGGCAGCGGCTCCCAAGGCCGCTGCTTCCCAGGCCGCTGCTCCCCAGGCACCGGCAGGCGAGGCGGACACCGCCGCAGCGTCCAAGGCTGAACCCGTGAAGACGACAACGACGAAGGTCGATGCCGTCGATACAGCCCAGGAGTCGGCGCCGAACGGTGACGGATCGAACGGCCAGACGCCGGCGCCGCCGAAGGCGAAGCCGGGTGGGCTCGGCTTCAAGTCCGGAGCCAAGGCACCGGGTCGCAAGAGCTAGCTCCACTCAGCACGACAACCAGCGCCCCCACCGGACACGGTGGGGGCGCTGGTTTCGCGGTGTGACCGCCTGATTCGCGTCAGCGACCGGGGGTAACCGACTCTCGTGTCCGCGAGGAAGGAGTCGACATGGCCACGTGTGAGACCTGCGGAAACGAATATGACAAAACATTCACGGTGACCCGGGGTGATCGATCCGCCACCTTCGACAGCTTCGAGTGCGCGATCTCGGCGATGGCACCCGAATGCTCGCATTGCGGGTGCCGGATCATCGGTCACGGCGTCGAGGTAGAGGAAGTGATGTTCTGTTGCGCCCATTGCGCGGGCGCCGCAGGACACAGCGAGCCGGTCGATCGGGTCGCTCGATGACGACGGACGAAAGTCGAGACACCGATCGCGCCTTTCGAAGTGCCGCCACGTTCACGTTGTCGGTACTCGGTGCCGCACTGCTGACAATGGTGGTGGCACTCGTGTGGATGTCGACGCAATCCGGGGACTGCACGGACTCGATGATGGAGTGTGCCGGAGACGAAAAGTACCTTCTCGTCTTCGGCCCTCCTCTCGTGCTGATACTCGGCGGTGTCACGGCCTTCGTCCGCACATATCAGGTGTGGCGTGCCGGGGGCAGATGGTTCGTCTGGCAGGGCGCCGGCTGGATGTTGTTCGTGCTCATGCTGATCTATGCCGCCGCCTCGTCGCGCGCCCTGCTCGATGTCTGACCGATCGCGGTCTTACTGCTCCGCGTCCGGACGCCAGAGTTCGAGCCGCGGAATGTCGGGCGGTTCGAATCCGAGCACCTGCCCGTAGAACGAGAGCTCGGCGTTGCGCGAACTGATCAAGGTGGCGAGTCTCCGGAACCCGTGCGACTCGCCCTCGTACGCGAGGTAGGCGTGGGGTATGCCCTTGGCGACGAGCGCATCCCGGAATCGCTCCGCCTGCGACGGCGGGACGATCGGGTCGTCGAGTCCCTGGAGCAGCAGGACCGGGCAGTTCAGTCCGTCGACGTTGTTCAGGGGAGCACGCTCGGCGTAGAGGTCTGCCGATTCGGGGAGCGGTCCGATCAACCCGTCGATGTACCGGGACTCGAAGTCGTGTGTCTCCTTGACGAAACCGTCGAGCTCGGCCACACCGTAATAGGATGCGCCGCAGGCGAACACGTCGGAGGTGGTCAGCGCCGCCAGCACGGTCCAGCCGCCGGCGGAACCGCCCTCGATGGCGAGCCTGCGCGGATCCGCCAGTCCGGCGTCGGCCAGACCGGACACCGCCGTGACCACGTCTTCGACGTCGACCACACCCCACTGGCCTCGGAGCCGGTTCCGATACTCACGCCCGTATCCGGTAGACCCGCCGTAGTTCACATCGACGACGCCGATTCCGCGGCTGGTGAAGAATGCGAACACCGGATTGAGGGTCGGTGTCACGCGGGAGGTGGGCCCACCGTGAACGAACGCCACATACGGCGGCAGCTCGCCGTCCATGCCGCTGTACAGCGGGTGACGTGGCGGGTAGGCGATGACGTGCACCTCCCTCTCGGGACCCTGGAAGGTCAACTGCTGCGCCTCGGGGAGGTACGCGGCCTCGGGGAGCTCGGTGACGGACAGGCGGACGGTGCGGAGTGCGCCGGTGTCGAGGTCGAGCTCGCGTAGGCCCGACGGAGCTTTCGCGCCCCCCGTGAGCAGCAATAGGCGATTCCCCTTGCGGTCGGACAAGCCGACCGTGGTGAGACCGTCGAGGGGGATGTCCGTCAGGGAGCCCGTGTCCGGATCGAGCACCGCCAGGGTGTCGGTCCCGAAGGTACGGACGGTGAGCAGGGTGCCGTCTTCACGTCGGGTGTGCCAGCGCGCGCCCAGCATCCACAGCGGACCACCGAAATCTGCGTCCATCGGGCACAGCGCCACGGGATCCGCATCGTCGGTGCCGATGCGGTACATGTTCCACCAACCACTGCGGTCGCTCACGACGTGGAGCTCGTCCACTCCCGCCCATTCGGGCTGCAGCACCGATTCCTCGGGTCCACCGAGAAGTGTCCTCACCTCGCCGACCGCGCGGCCACCGGCAAGGTCCACAACCCTGAGCTCGGTACCGTCCCAGGGCATTTGAGGGTGGTTCCACGCGATCCACGCGAGGTGACGTCGGTCGGGAGACAGTCGCGGATACGCGAGGAAGTCGGACCCGGCCACGACGGACCGAACACGATCGGGGTCGTCCGCGCCCGACCCGTCCAGAGGAACCACGCAGATGTCGCGGGTGACGCCGCCCTCGGTGTCGTGCATTTCCCGCACCGCCCATACCGCTCCGTCGACGACCGACAGGTCGCCGTAACGCAGGGAGCACGGGTGCGGCGGAACCGGGGTCAGGGGTACCGGCGTCGCACCTTCGAGGAGGTAGAGCCGTTGATCACCGAATTCGGCGAACACGAGATGGCCGGAGTCGGTCACCGTCCAGGCGCCACCGCCGTATTCGTGTACCCGTGTCCGCGCGTTCCACGGGGCAGGCAGCACGTCTTCCGGCTCGCCGTCCAGGCCGAGACGGCGCACGGCCACACGCCCACCTTCGCTGGGGCGCAGCTCCGACCACCACACGTCGTCACCGACGTACCGGCCGCCCTCCACGTGGTGGCCGCTGGACGCGAGGTCCGCCGCCGCGATCGGAGAGGGCCAGGAGCCGTAGGGCGCAGAAGTCATTGGCCGAGGATATTCCGCCTCACCTCACTGCGCAGGCAGCCACGCCCCGTGAAGTCCTGCAGGCACCCGGATAGGCAACCGCACCTTGGCCATCGGCCCGGATCCGGGGTCTTCGGCGGGAAGCACGAAGAACCACGACGACATGTCGTTCCGGTCGGTGCCGATCATTCCCCAGTATTCGTGCTCGGCGCCCGGCATGAAGATCGGTTCGCCCACCGATACACTGCCCGGGTCCCAGTGACACTGCGTGCCGCGGACGGTGTCGAAGAACCACAACGAATCCTGCCTGCCCCGGCTGACGTCGAGCTTGCCGACGGTGGCGATCGCGCGATGCGGTGCGGTGAGTTCGCGGTCGTCGATCCGGGGGAACTCGACGTCTCGGTCGGACATGACGTCCTTCGTCAGGTGTCCGGTCTCGGGATCGATGACGACGCGGACCAGTGACCCGGTCGAGGGGTCCGGCGCCTTGGCGAACCCACCGGGGTACGTCCACTCCACATAGTCGATGGACACCTTCCCGTCGGGCAGATCGAAGGCATTGGCGAAGTGCCACACCCAGTACGCATCGCACGTCAGCCAGCGCACGCGGCCGCCGTCGCGCGGAATCAGCGCGATACGCGTTCCCTCCTCGGGCCGCCAGTCGAGCACCGAACCACCGGTCAGCACCGCGGCCATGTCGAAGACGAGGGGACACAGCATCAACACGATGTACCGCCGCGTCAGCGCCATGTCGTGGATCATCAACGGCGTGTCCACGCCGTCGACCGCCGTCGGCGGGCGGGCCGCCGACCCGTCCGCGGCCACCACCGACCAGGTGAGATACGGGGCCTCGAGCATGTAATTGAACAGCACCATCTCGCCGGTCACCGGGTCGATTTTGGGGTGGGCGGTGCTCCCGACGGACATCGCGCCGTCGCAGTTGTCCGGTCCGAGCGTGCTCAGGTCCTTGGGATTCAACCGGTACGGCAGGCTGGTTTCCGCCATTGCCAGCAGGCGCCCGCCGTGCCGCACCACGTTGATGTCCGGTAGTTCGCGCGGTCTGCCCGCGAGTTCGGGCCCCACCTCCTCCACCCCGGGCGTGTACAGGTCGGTGACGCCCGGCCAGATGACGTGCCCCGCCTTCTCCTCCGCCTCCACCATCGGCGTGCGGACGAATCGGTTGGTGTATCGGGCAGTGCCGTCGGTCACTTCGACGCGGTGCACCATGCCGTCGCCGTCGAGGGGATAGATGTAGCTGCCGATCGGGTCGAAGCGTGGATTCGGTCCGTTGCGGAGGTAGGCACCCTGAAGATCGCCGGGCAGTTCGCCGATCACGTCGAGGCCGCCCACGTCCACCTCCTCGCGCTGGGGCTCGAATACGCCTGTGAGGTGGCTGTGGTGCACGACGTCGACGGGTGCGGGACGGATGAATTCCGGTGCGGACATCTTTCTCGTGCCTCCGGGTGACTGTGGGCGTCGGCCGAATCGGACCTCTTGTCGAGGGTACGGTGACCTTCCTCACATGTGCCTGCTTTTTCGCGGGTCGACCACCTCCGACCAGGGCGCTCGTACCGACCAGTAGAAATCGAGTTGCCCAGAGGTGGGAGAATGGCGGTCGTGAGCAACCCAGACCACGGCCATCACCGCACACCGCCACGCACGCTGGAGCAGTCGACCAAGCTCCAGAACGTGCTGTACGAGATTCGTGGACCGGTACACGCCCACGCCGCCCGGCTCGAGGCGGAGGGCCACCGGATCCTCAAGCTCAACATCGGCAACCCCGCGCCGTTCGGTTTCGACGCGCCCGACGTGATCATGCGCGACATGATCGCGGCGCTCCCCTATGCGCAGGGTTACTCCGAGTCGAAGGGCATCCTGTCGGCCCGTCGGGCGATCGTCACCCGCTACGAACTGGTGCCCGGCTTTCCCGAGCTCGATGTCGACGACATCTACCTGGGTAACGGTGTCTCCGAGCTCATCACCATGACGATGCAGGCCCTGCTCGACAACGGTGACGAGGTGCTGATTCCCGCACCGGACTACCCGCTGTGGACGGCCATGACCAGCCTGGCCGGCGGCACTCCCGTCCACTACCTCTGCGACGAGGGCAACGACTGGAATCCCGACATCGCGGACATCGAGTCGAAGATCACCGAGAAGACCAAGGCGCTGCTGGTCATCAACCCGAACAATCCCACGGGTGCGGTGTATTCGATGGAGGTGCTGCAGCAACTGGTCGACCTGGCGCGTAAGCATCACCTGCTGCTGTTGGCGGACGAGATCTACGACAAGATCCTCTACGACGACGCCAAGCACATTTCGCTGGCCACGCTCGCGCCCGACCTGCTGTGCCTGACCTTCAACGGCCTGTCGAAGGCGTACCGGGTGGCGGGATACCGCTCCGGTTGGGTCGCCGTCACCGGCCCCAAGGCGCATGCTGCGGGCTTCCTCGAGGGGCTTGACCTGCTGGCGTCCACCCGGCTGTGCCCGAACGTTCCCGGTCAGCACGCCATCCAGGTGGCGCTCGGCGGTCACCAGAGCATCGAAGATCTGATTCTGCCCGGCGGGCGACTGCTCGAGCAGCGGGACGTGGCGTGGGAGCGGCTCAACATGATCCCCGGGGTCTCCTGCGTCAAGCCCCGAGGTGCGCTGTACGCGTTCCCCCGCCTGGACCCCAACGTGTACGAAATCTACGACGACGAGAAGCTGGTCCAGGACCTACTCCTGCAGGAGAAGATCCTGATGGTGCAGGGCACAGGGTTCAACTGGCCGGACCACGACCATCTGCGGATCGTGACACTGCCGTGGGCTCGCGATCTCGCTGTGGCCATCGAGCGGTTCGGTAATTTCCTCACCAGCTACAAGCAGTAGGATCGGGGCACAGCAAGCGACACGCGCGTCGCTTGCGTGTCTTCCGGGGGAACACATGGTCACCAGCACCCGCGCGCGTTTCGGACAGTTCGTCTACAAGCGACGGCGTTTGCTGAACCTCACGCAGGACCAGGTCACGGCTGCCGGTGGTCCGTCCGACGCGGCGCAGACCCGCGCCGAGAACGGGACCGGGCCGGACCCGAGCATCGAGACTCTCCGCAAACTGGATGTCGCGCTGCGCTGGGCCCCCGGGAGCGCTGCCAGGACGCTCGAGGGCGGCAGTCCTACTCCCCTCGAGGCCCTGGACGCTGAAGAGCGGTCGGCGCCGTCCCGCCCGCTGACGCTGGGGCCGTCCGAGATTCCACTGAGCCTGGACACGATCATCGAGATCCTCGGCCCACACACCCGGATCACCAAGCTGAGTGCGGCACACCCGGAGGTCCCGGGATTGGCCGACGCCGCTGCCGACCTCAGCCGGGTGGTGTCGAAAATCACCGGCGCCTACGTCACCCGTTTGCTCGAGGTCAACGGAGGTCCGGCCGGCCCCCGACAGCCACTGATCGAGTTCGCCTTCGGCCATCTGCTCGAGGAACCCTCCACCGCGGACGACCCGCACGAGCGGGAGGAAGCCCTCTACCGCCGCTTCCTCTACGGGCGGGAAGAGGGCCTGGATGCCGCCACACGCGAGCGCTTCTGGCGCCGATGGGAAGACGCGGTGAGACTTAAAGACACCGACCACCCGGAACGTAGCGGCGACACGGAGGTGACAGGATGAACGGCGTGCCACTGTCGGTGCGGGTCAACCGCCTCTTCGCGCTGGCCCACGAACTCGACGACCCGGAGCCCGGGACAGAGATCGTCGCCGCGAGCGTTTCCCGCATACTCGGGAGGACCGTGGATCCTTCGGTGATCGATTCGTTGCGGCGCGGCGAGGAGCACGCGGCCCAGGCAGAGGTGCTCCGGGCGGTCGCCCAGCACTTTTCCGCACCCGAGCAGTACCTTGCCGCCGACGGGTACGGCGATTACGACACTCTCGTGCGCTTCAAGATCGCCGTTCGGGACGCCGGCGTGCAGCATCTGTCCATGCGCTCGCTCGATGCCGCCGCGCTCCCGACTGCCGACGAGATGGAATCCTTGATCCCGGTTCTGGAGAACTTGCGGCGAACCCCCGGCCGCCCGGCATAGCCCTATCCGGCGGTCACACGGTCATCCGGGACGGGAGCTGCTTGCGCCCACCGAACTGCGGTAGCCGCCGCTCCCACAGTGTTGCGGCCACCTGTTCGGCGTCGTGCCAGTGATCGGCCAGCTTCGCCAGCTCCCACGGTTCGCCGCCGATGTCGGACGACCACGAGTGTGCTTGCACGCCGGTGCCGTGTGCCGAGTGGCCGGCGATGCGGGCTCTGCACGCCAGGTGTAATCGGGTGGCCACGATCAGGGGCGCTGCACTGCCTGCCTGGTTGCCCAGTTCGAACACCACGTGCCGGTCCAGGATGAGGATTGCGTCTCGGATCTCGACGCCCATCCGGTCCAGACGATCGTCGGCCGACAAGGTGCGACGATCTTTGGGGCGTAGTTCGAGCACCACTTCCGGGACGGCTTCCGTCAACGTTCGCCACATCGGCAGTAGCCGCCTGGAAACTCGCCACGAACGGTACCGTCGACCGGCCGCCCGCAGCGCGGGTCCCAACGCGATCAGGGCTCCGGCCGACACCGCGAACAGCCGGATGAAGGCTCCCGAGTCGTAGTGCGTTTCGGTGAAGGTGGTGCCGTCGCTGACGGCCTTGCTCACGCCCGTCACCATGACGGTTGCCATGTCGGCCATCTCGAACACCGACAATCCGATGACGGCCAGGAAGATGCGGCGCTCGCGCCCGGCCACCGCGCTGCGCACCGCTTTCATCGAGATCCACAGATTCAGGCTTGCGGCCGCGAAGATCGGCGACGCATAGGTGAAGCAATATGCCGCGAAACGCCAGCCGCCTTCGTCCGCGAGAGAAATTCCCCGCGAACGCGCAGGCGCGCTCAGAACGACCATGATGGCCCCCGCGACGAGCGCCGCCGACAACGCGAACACATGAATTCGGGGAAGTCTCTCGGAACCCAGTGCCCACACGGAGAACAGGCTGATCAACGATGCGGCGGTCAGCATGATGCAGACATTGCCGAGGACTCGCGTGAGTCCGTAACCGAATTGGCCGTCGACGAGGTCGCGGATCGCCGGACGCCCGAGGACGAGCGACAGCGACGCGAAGACGAGCGCCGCATTCAACCGGCGCTCGGCGACCGTCGATCGGACGAGGAGCAGCCGGAGAATGGTTGTCGCCCAGGCAATCGACAACAGAGGCAACGTCACGTAGGCGGGAGGCGCGTACACGAGCTCAGAACGTTCCGAGTATCCGCGAGGCCCGCGGGTCACCGCCGGTGTCGCACATCGTCGATCGCCGTCCGCTCATGATGAGCGTGGCGAGAAGCTCCGCATCGTATTCCTGGTCGTTCGAGTAGTTGGAGCGACCGAACACCTTGACCACGTCCGTCGTGTCCACGGACGGCGCCGCCTCGGCGAGGACTCTCGAGTCGACGGAGGTATCACCGATCGCAGTGCGATCGTGGCCGAGTTCCATGTGCGCCAGCTCGTGGCAGATGATGTGCATGGCGTGTACGTCCGATGTCCCGGCAGCGTAGAGGATGACGTCGTCGGTTGCCCGCGCGAGCCAGAGGCCGAAATGACCGCCGCGGACGAGCGCGTGCGCAACCGGAACGACGAGGATGGGGCGTCTGCGCCGCCGCGCGACGCTGTTCACCAATTCGTCCCTGTTCCAGGGCACGGGAAGGTCCATCTGCGCCACGATCCGGCGAAGATGGTTCCTGGACCGCGGCAGCCGCGAAATGCGCATGGTGACACCTCCGAACGGCTGTAATCCTAGGCCGTCGGGTCGGCAGATCACGACACGGTGCGCGAATTGACGTACCCGGTTGACGAATACCCCCACCGTGTCGGTAGATTGGCAGACGGCACCTCGAGTGCCGCGAGCACCTGTCGCCCCTCCCCCCCCTGTGGGCGTCAGGTCGGTGGCGGGGTCAACCCCCCCTGTACCCCGCCACCCAGCTCGGCACTTCTCTCAGCAGGCCGTCACTTCTCTCGGCAGGGCGTCGGGGCTCTCGTCAGGGCCAGCCGGAACCCACCCCTCGTTTCGGGATTCCAACCCTTCCTTCGCAGATCTCAGCATTCGCTGCGTAATAACTGCAGCGCGCCACGCATCGATATCTAACCACACTGGCGACATCTAGGCGACACGAGAGCAATACCCACCAGATATCGCGGCAACACATGCATCTCTGGTCACTCCAGCCACAAAAGAGAGCGATGATCTCCGGCTACCCTGTGTGCGTGCGGAGACTATCCAGCCGGCAGCCGACGCGGTACCGCCGATGAGCGACTTTCACGGCCACGGCCACGGTCACGGCCACAGCGGCGGCCCGGTACCGGTGGGGCCCGTCGCCGCGAAGGTGGTGATCGGGCTCCTGGTGGTCATCGGCATCGCCGTGCTGATCGGTGCGATCGCGCTGTGGCCGAGCAAGCAGGACGTCGCCGTGGATCTGCCTTTCCAGAGCGCACAGGGCGGCGTGGCGGTCACCGAGGCAGGCACGGTGACCATGCAGAACATCGGCCCCTGCGGCAGTTCCTCCGCGGGGCGCGCGTTCACCGGTTCTCCCGTGCCCCCTCCGACGGACGCGTACGAGTGCCAGCGAAGCATCGTCGACATCGAGTCCGGTCCCAACGCCGGCACCCAGACGTTGCTCGAAATCATCCCGGGCCCCGGACAACCTGACCTCAGGGTCGGGGAGAGCATTCGTCTCTCCCGGCAGACCGATGTGAACGGGACGACGGAATATTCGTTCGAGGACTACGCCCGCGGCTGGCCGGTCACACTCATCGCGCTGACGTTCGCCGTCGTCGTCATCGTCGTGGCTCGGTGGCGGGGACTTCGGGCGCTGGTCGGCATCGTGGTGTCGTTCGGGGTGCTCGTTCTTTTCATGCTTCCCGCACTGCTGGACGGCAAGCCGGCGATACCGGTGGCTCTCGTGTCCGGAGCGATCATCCTGTACGCCGTGTTGTACCTGGCGCACGGCGTATCGCTACGTACGAGTTCCGCGCTGCTGGGCACACTCGCATCGATGCTCCTCGCGGCGGTCCTCTCCTACCTCACGATTTTGATGACGCAGCTGACAGGACTTTCCGAGGAGCAGAACACCAACGTCCAGGCCTATATCCAGCACGTCAGCATCACGGGTCTTCTTCTGGCGGGCTTCATCATCGGCTCGCTCGGTGTGCTCAACGACGTCACCATCACGCAGGCCGCGTCGGCGTTCGAACTCGCTTCGCTCGACCCCGACGCATCACGACGCCAGATCTTCGGTTCGGCGATGCGCGTGGGCCGCGACCACATTGCCAGCACGGTGTACACGCTGGTACTCGCCTACGCCGGTGGTGCGCTTCCCCTTCTACTGGTGTTCAGTGTCGCGGGGCGGTCGATCCAGGACGTGTTGCTCAGTGACGCGGTGTCCATCGAGATCGTGCGCTCGGCGGTCGGCGGTATCGCGCTCGCACTGTCCGTGCCGTTGACGACCGCCATCGCGGTGGTACTGGCACGCCCGCTCGGATCTCGGAGCGGCGGAAACAGGAACAGCGGCAGAGGCAACCCGCAGTTCCGCACCGCCGCACCTTCGCGAGGCGGCCGCCACTCGAAGTGAGGCCGGCTTCAGTTGAGGATGCCGGCCACCTGCAGCGCGATGATCAGGAGGGCCGCGGCCATCAGCCCGTAGACGGTGAGCATCGCCACCTTCTCCGCGGTCTCGCTGGTGGGCGGAAACATCCTGAGGATCGGCTTGTAGTACGCGACGGGAAGACTGCCGTCGCGCGTGCTACCGGACGAGAAGTTTCGTGTATTCGGGGTGTGGTACGACCCCGCGGGGGTGACAGTCACTGCACACTTCCTTCCTGCGCGACCTGGGTTCGACGCCGCCCGGACTCGGACAGTGCGAGAACCACATTCCATGGTAGGCGTGCAGAGCGCTTCGCCACCACGGGGAAAGTCGCGAAGTGCGGAGGTTATGTGCCGGGGATTCTCGGCAGCGGGGGCAGCTGCAGGGGTGGCAACTGGAACTGCGGAAACCCCGGGAACACCGGTGCGGGCGGTGGCGGCAAGGGTTCGGGCTCCGGTTCCGGAATCTGGATCCGGGACGCGGTCGCCGCGGGCTCCTCGACGACTTCGGTCGGAGGTGGCGGCGGCGCCGTCGGTGACGGAGTCGCCATCTCGGTCACCGCGGGGAGCTTCGCTTTCGGCTGAGTGGTAACCGGCTGGGACGTGCCCTCCGTGCTGTTGAGCAGGGTGCTGCCGTAACCGAGTCCGAGGCCGATCAGTGCGATGACGGCCAATGCCCCACTTGCGAGCGCGGCACCCCGGATCTGGACCTTTGCTACGCGCTGACTCGGTGGTGGCGCCGCCGCACTCAACCACGACGGCGTACTCGAGAGCCCGCTACTGCGTCCGCCCGACGGACCCGGCGCCTGGCGCGGGACGGAGGCGTCGTCGTAGTCGAGGGGCAGCACGGTGGGGCCGGCGGGAACAGCAGCATAGGGACTCATCGTTGCGTCGACGCCCGGTGGTGGGAGGACAGTGACGCCACCGGGCGCCTGCTGTTGCTGCGCCCGTTGCGCCAGGAGCGCTGCGCCCTGTGCTGCGACGAGTTCGGGGTGGTCCGGCACGATGACGGGCAATGCCAGCCAGGATTCGAGGACGGCGCGCACCAACGGGATCCGCGCCCCACCGCCGGTGAGAACCACGGCGTCGGGGATTCGCCCCGACCGAGCGATCACATCCCGAGCCAGGCGGGCAGAGGACTCGACGGTGACGCCGATGAGGGAATCGAACACATCGCGCGACAGCAGCAGCAAGCCGCCGTCCCCGGGCACCGCGACAGCGCCGCCGACGGACAGCCGTTCCTTGGCCTCCCGGCAACGGAGGTCCAGGGCGTGGCTCGCGGCGGCGTCGTGCGGCGTGGAGATGCGCTTGTTGACCAACTGGTTGTCGCGGATCAGCCGGTCGAAGAGGTCACCGCTCACGGTGTCGGTACGGGTGCTTTCCACCACGGCGCCGGTTTCCCGGTCGACGACACTGACGGTGAGGCCGGAACTGCCGAGGTCGTAGAACACCAGCGTCGAGTGGTCACCCAACGCGCCCGCAGCGTCGAGCACTGTCAGCGCCGCGGAAGCCTCGGGAACGAGTTGATAGTTCCCGAGCTGTTGGCGTGCCATCGCCGCCTGCACGGCGCCTGCCTGCGCCTCGTCGCGATACGCCACACCGGTGGCATGCACCTCGCGGTTGTCGAATCCCCCGGCCAGTACGACGCCGATCGATTCGGCGGCGAGGTCCTCGGGCAGTTCCCGCCCCGCGGCGACCACCTGGGCACGGAAGTCGGGTAACACGCGGTGTCCCGAGTCCTCGCGGGTCACGGAGTCGGGTCGTGCCAACCGCACAGCGCTTGCACCAACCGAAACTCCGAGAACCGAACTCATGGGCCGCCTTACTCGACTGTGCACGGGTCCGTGTGATGGAATCCCCCACTCCATTGCCCCGCAGTCTAACGAAAGGCATCACCGGGGCAACCGGGCAGCCCGGGAGGGAACGGTTAGCCGGCTGCTCAGGAGTTGCTCGCGATGATCACCCCGGCGATACCCGTACCGAGGGGAACAACCGTGCACGGGGGAACGGCCGCGTGAGCCGGATCGAGGGTGTTGAGGACGAGCTGCTGGGTGAAGGAGTCGTACGGCAGGTTGAAGTGCCCGGTCTGGTCGAGCGGGCACAAATCCTGGACGAGGATGTTCGTTGCGCCGGGGTCGCGTAACTCCACATTGGTGTACGGCTGGATCACCTCGTCGTACCGCGTCCCGATGGTCGTGTACTCGACGCCGGGTACGGTGTCACCGCCGCTGTTGAGCCGGGTGAGGAACTCGGAGCCCTCCACCTGTTCGGCCAGCGCCTCCGAGCCGAACCCTTCGATCAATTGGGTGCCGCCCGGCAGTGACACCACAGCGGTGGCGATGCCGAAGAAGGTTCCGCCGTAGGAGGGCGAGGCCAGACCGATCCACCGATCCACTTCGGCCGCTCCGCCGAGCTCTTTGATGTAGTACCTCGCTACGGTCGCGCCCTGGGAGTGTCCGACGATGTCGACCTCGTCGGCGCCGGTCGTGGACAGCACGTCGTCGACGAACTCCGCGAGCTCGTGTGCGCCGACCGTCATGGGCTGCATCCCGAAGTGGTCGGTTCCGGCCTCGCGGCCGTAGTTCAGCGCGAAGAGGCAGAACCCGGCGGCCTTCAGTTTCGGGCTCAGGCCCGCCCAGTTGGAGTATGCGCTGCCGTCGCTCCCGTGCACGAGGACCACGGGGGCGGGATGTTCGGGACCGGGACGGCAGGAGAAGTCGTTGACGCCGGGGGGTGCGGAACCGGGGTTGTCCTTCGAGTACCGGATCGCTGCGCCGGCGTCGGACTGTGCCGGACCCGGCCGAGTCGGGATTTCGGCCGCGTGGACGGGGACCGCACCGAGCAGGCAGACGAGCGCACCGAGCAGTGCTGTTGCGAATCCGACCCGGAACTTCGCCATCGCCTCGCCCTCCGTAGCGGCGAGATCAACGTTATCCCCTGCCCAGCCCCCGGTACACCCATCCCGCGTCCCGCCACTGCTGGGCGTCGAGGCAGTTGCGGCCGTCCACCATCACGCGGGCTCGGACCACTCCGGCGAGATCGTCCGGCTTCAGGGCCGCGAATTCGGCCCATTCCGTGAGAACCAGTACCGCATCGGCGTTTTCGCAGGCTTCGGCGACCGAGGTGGCGTAGTTGAGAGTCGGGAAGAGGCGCCGCGAGTTGTCGAGTGCCTTGGGGTCGTACACGCTCACGACGGCGCCGTGTAGCTGCATCATCCCCGCGACATTGAGGGCGGGCGAATCACGGACGTCGTCGGACTCCGGCTTGAACGCTGCGCCCAGCACTGCGACGTTGGCGCCCAGCAACGAGCCGCCACACACCTGTGCTGCCAGTTCCACCATCCGCGTACGTCTGCGCATGTTGATGCTGTCGACCTCGCGAAGAAAATGCAGTGCCTGGTTGGCGCCGAGTTCACCGGCCCTGGCCATGAACGCGCGAATGTCCTTCGGCAGGCAACCGCCGCCGAATCCCAGTCCGGCGTTGAGGAAGCGCCGGCCGATGCGCGCGTCGTAGCCGAGCGCATCGGCGAGCTGGGTGACGTCGGCGCCGGTGGCCTCGCACACTTCGGAGATGGCGTTGATGAAGGAGATCTTGGTGGCGAGAAACGCATTCGCCGAGACCTTGACCAGCTCGGCGGTCGCCAGGTCGGTGACCAGGAAGGGAATGTCCTCGGCGAGCAATGGGGCGTACAGCTGACGCAACTGCGTCTCCACACTGCCGGGTCGGTCCCGGTCGACTCCCAGGACCATTCGGTCGGGGTGCAGGGTGTCCTGGACGGCGAACCCTTCCCGCAGGAACTCGGGGTTCCACGCCACCTCGACGGTGTCCCCTGCAGGTGCCAGCGCCCGCGCCCTCGCGCCCAGTTCTGCCGCGGTTCCGACGGGCACCGTCGACTTGCCGACGATCACCGCGGGTCGGTCGAGGAGGGGCGCCAGGGTGTCGATCACCGAGTGCACGTGCCGCAG
Source organism: Rhodococcus sp. MSC1_016 (assembly GCF_023667485.2). Lineage (NCBI taxonomy): Bacteria > Bacillati > Actinomycetota > Actinomycetes > Mycobacteriales > Nocardiaceae > Rhodococcus > Rhodococcus sp. MSC1_016. The sequence continues at coordinate 351,538 of NZ_JAMOZI020000001.1, read as the reverse complement.
ATCGGCGGCGTATTCCCCCTTCTTCTGCGGGGTGCCGACTCCCAGGAAGTGGAGGTCTGCGAACGCGGCGGCCTCGGTGTAGGAGGTGGTGAACTGCAGTCGCCCCGCCTCGATGTTGCGGCGGAGAACCTCGGCGAGGCCCGGCTCGTAGAACGGCACCTCACCGGCGGAGAGTTTCGCCACTTTTCCGGGATCGATGTCGACTCCCAGCACGTCGTGCCCCAGTTCCGCCATGCAGGCGGCATGGGTCGCTCCCAGGTATCCGGTTCCAAAGACGGTGCAGCGCATGCACCGTTGATATCCGGCGCGGGTGAGCAGGGCATTTACCCGACTGATGTTCCAAGCCAACAGTGCGTGTACGCGCGGTGCAGACCGAGACCCTATGCTTCGCCCATGCATGTTCTCTTCGTCTGCACCGGAAACGTCTGTCGTTCTCCTACGGCCGAGCGCCTCACCCTGGCATTCGCCGAGGAGCTCGGACTGACCGATCTCACTGCCGAAAGTGCAGGTACCCGCGCCATGGTGGGTCATCCGATGGAGCCGACCGCGGCCCAGGTACTCGAAGGCCTCGGCGGCGATCCCAGCGGGTTCACGGCTCGGCGACTCACCGAGGACCTGGCGGTCGACGCCGACCTGGTGCTCACGATGACCGAGCGTCAGCGTGAGAAGGTGCTGGCGATGGCTCCTGAGCAGTTGAAGAAGACCTTCACGTTGAGGGAGGCCGCACGACTTGCCGTGGCCGCAGATGCAAAGTCCGTTGCCGATCTGGCAGCAGCGCGTCCGAAGCACAGATCCGCAGACGGACCTGAAGACATCTCGGACCCGATCGGTCAGGACGAGGAAACCTTCCTGGCCGTCGGGTCCGAGATAGCCGACCTACTGGGTGTCTTGACGCGCACCGTCCGGAACTACTGACGCAGAGCGTCCGGGGCTACTGACGCGGCGCCTCCGGCCCGGACGCATCCTCCCCGTCTTCGCGGTATCGCCGAGCGCGCCGCGGAGCGGGGGGCTGCGCGGTGTAGGCGTGCGAATTCACTCGCTCCACCCAATCGGTGTCGTGTTCTTGTTCGAGCACCTGGTGGGCCTGCGTTTCCACATATTCGGAGCCCGAATGGTGTCCGTTTCCGGCCGGTGCGGAGTTGCGGGCCGGCGGCGCGGCCGGAGCCGGGGCGGCGTGGACCGGCTGCGGTGGTGTCTGCACCGCGGCCTCGGCCCGCTGCATCTGCGGCAGCGACTTGTCCGTCTCGTAGTAGTACTTGTATTCGTAGACTCCCTTGCCGCGGCTCGGCGTCATCGTGATGATCGTGCCGAGGATGGTGGCGCCCACGCTGTGCAGGTTTCCGACGGCGCGGGTCAACTGCTCGCGCTTGGTTTCGCCGTGCCGGGCGATTACCAGCGCGCCGTCCGACATGGCGGTGAGAACGGTGGCGTCGGTCACCGGGAGGAGCGGAGACGCGTCGACGATGACGTAGTCGAAACGTTCGCGTAGGTCGGCGAGAACCTGTCGCGCCGTGGCCGTTCCGAGCAACTCGCTCGGGTTCGGAGGGATCGGCCCGGACGCGAGGACGGTCAATCCCTGGTACGAAGTCGGCTGGAGCACCCCGTCCAGAGTGGCCTGCCCCGCCAGCACGCTACTGAGACCGACCGATCCGACAACGCCCAGATACTTGGACACGCGGGGCTTCCGGAGATCGCCTTCGACAAGGCATACGGACTTGCCGCCCTCGGCGAGCACCAACGCAATGTTGATGGCCGTGGTCGTCTTGCCCTCTGTGGGAAGCGAACTGGTGACCACGATGACCCGGGGCGGGTTGTCGACCTCGAGGAACTGCAGGTTGGTACGAAGTTCTCGGTATGCCTCCGCGCTCGACGAGTGGCCCTCCGCGAAATTGATGGGCTGCTGGGTCTGCCGATCCTTGTCGAACGGGATGGTGCCGATCATCGCGGAGCCGGCCAACTCTTCCACCGTACGACGGTCTTTCACCGTGTTGTCGAGGCGATCACGCAGTACCGCAAGGGCGATGCCGAGCAGGAGGCCAACTGCGGCACCGAGCGCGAGATTACGCAGTGTCTTCGGGGAGACGGGCGTCGACGGCGTCTGCGCTTGCTGTTCGACGACAACGCGCGCGGCCGGTGCGCCGCCCCGTTCGGGTGTTTCGAGTTCACGGACCATGACCACGAATTCGTCGGACATCGCATTGGCAATGTCACGGGCACGCTCGGGTGAGGGGTCCTGCACCTTCAGGTCGACGAGGACGGTGTCGGGTGCGGAGGTGGCCTTGACCTGATTGGCGAGCTCGGCCGGTGTCTCGGTGAGACCCAGCTTGTCGATGGTGCGCTGCGCGAGAGTCTGACCGGTCAGCAATTTGGTGTAAGACGCCACGCGTTGCTGCGAGTACAGGTTTCCCTGGTAGAGCTCATTGACCGACGAGCCCGCCGAGGTGGAGACGAACAACCGGGTGGAGGCTTCATACAGGGGCGTGGTGAGCAGTGAGGCACCGAGCGCCCCGAGGATCGCCACCACCGTGGTGATGGCGATGATTTTCCATCGTGCCTGCAGAATGCGCAGGTAGTCCTGGATTTCCATGTTCGAGTCTCCCATCGAGTTCACGCGCCGAGCGCCGTGATCGCGTTGTCATTCGTGTGTCCTGACCCGATCGACCTCCTCGTCTCGAAGGATGCGGGCCTCGGCTTGCTCAGGTTCCAGGGGCCACTGTGTTCCCCCGATCCCGTAACACTCGGCCGATCTCGGCGAGCGGTTCCTTGTCCGCCAGGGCGGCGTGGGTGGCGTCGACGTCGAACTCGATGAGGTTCTCGCCGAGCCGGCCCCGCCACATCTGTGGGGGACGCGCATGAAGTTCGAGGTCTGCTGCCGCGGTGAAGAACTGGATCTCTCCGTCGTAGCGGCGCGGTTGATGCCGGGTATTGAGGAGGCCGAGTTGGTCGATCACGTTCCCGAGTCGGCGGAGGGCGTCGGCGGTGAGGAAGCTCAGGCCCGGATGCTCGTCGGCCAGTACTCCCGCCGCGTCCTCGTAGTCGATCCCGCCGTCCGGCAACCGGTCTGCCGGGACACCGAGTTCGACCAGCGCGTCACCGATCGACGGCTGCTCGCCGCGGATGTCTTCCCGTTCGTGGAATTCCGGCGGCAGGGTGTCGAGCATCGCGAGTGTCGCGACACTCTCGTGGTTGTCACTCAACTGAACGGCCATCTCGTGAGCGATGATGCCGCCCAGAGACCAGCCCAGCAGGTGGTAGGGACCGCGGGGTTGCACGGCCCGGACGGCTTCGACATAGGAGGCGGCAAGCTCCGCGATGCTGTCGGGGACGGCGGCGGCCCCCGTGGCCTGGACACCGTAGAGGGGCCGGTCGCCGAGGTAGTCCGCGAGTCCTGCGTAGCACCAGGACATTCCGCTGGCCGGATGGACGCAGAAGAGAGGTGGGCCCTCCCCCGTTCCACCCAGCCGCACCACGGTGTCGAGCATACTTTCGGACAGTTCGGGGCCGGCCTCGATCCGGGCGGCGAGTTGCTGCACGGTGGGGTCGGTGAAGACCCACTGGATCGGCACCTCCCGGCCGAGGCGGCGCCGCAGTTCACCGGCCACCGTTGCCGCACCCATCGACGTTCCGCCCAGGGTGAAGAAGTCCTCGTCGGCGGGCACGGTGTCGACACCGAGCGCAGCGGCCATCGCGTCGGCCACGTCCTGCTCGACTCGTCCGGCCGGGAGGACGGTCACTTCGGTGTCGAATGCCGGTGTGGGGAGGCCGTTCCGGTCCACCTTGCCCGACGGCATCACCGGCAACCGGTCCAGGACGGTGACGGCGGAGGGGACGAGGTGCCGGGGCAGCAGGTGACGCGCGTGGGCGCGCACCGCAGCCGAGGTGAGGTCGGTGTCACCGCTGACGTAGGAGACCAGGACCGTGCTGCGATCACTCGTGGTGTGGGGCACGGTGACGGCGGACTGAACATCGGGGTGACGGAGCAACGCCGAATCCACTTCGGCGGGTTCCACCCGGATCCCGGCGATCTGCACCTGCGCGTCGCCGCGGCCCAGGTACTCCAGTTCGCCGTCGGCGGTGCGCCGCACCAGGTCACCCGTGCGGTACATCCGTTCGCCGGGTTTGCCATAGGGATGGGCAACGAATCGGGTTGCGGTGAGGTCGGTACGGCCCACGTAACCCCGTGCGACGCTGGTGCCGGCCAGGTACAGCTCCCCCACCACACCGTTCGGGACCGGATGTAGGCGCGCGTCCAGCACGAGGGCGGCACCGCCGTCGATCACGGTGCCGATGTTCACGCGGCCCGGCCCCAGCGGTCCGGCGAGCGACCCGAGGATGGTGAATTCGGTGGGCCCGTAGGCGTTGAACAGTCGGTGCCGCCGGGACCACCGCGCGGCGAGTTCGGTGGGCAGTGCTTCGCCGACGGCCACGACGGTACGCGGCGACAGCGTCTCGGCATCGAGGGTGGCCAGCACACTGGGTGTCGCAATGAGGTGGGTGATCTGTGCGTCGACGACCGTCTTTGCCAGTTCGTCTCCGGCGTAACCGAATTCCGAGGACATCACCAGGGTTCCGCCGGAGGTCAGAGCGTAGAGCATTTCGAACAGCGAGGCATCGAAAGTGGGTGAGGCGAGTTGCAGCACGCGGATGTCCGATTCGGTGCCGAGAACCGGAGGCTGTGCGGCCACCACGTTCACCAGACCCCGATGCGGCACCACGACACCTTTCGGTTGTCCGGTGGATCCGGAGGTGTAGATGAGGTAGGCCGCGTGATCGGGTTCCGTCACCTGCGCGTATCCGCGTCGACGGATCCGTCGATCCCCTCGGGTCGGTGTCTGCTCGTTCCACTGCGCATCGGACAGGTCGAGCCAGTCCACGGAGCCGGTCAGCGTAGAAGTGAGGTCGCCGACCGTCACGCCGAGCACCGCGGCCGAATCGGTGATCATCCAGGCGACGCGTTCCTCGGGATGCGCCGGGTCCACCGACAGCCACGCCGCACCGGACTTCGTCACGGCCCACACGGCCAGCACCCAGTACCGGCCGCGGGGTGTCGCGATCACCACGACGTCTTCGGGTCCGACGCCCCGGTCGATCAGTTGTCCTGCCCAGCGTTCCGCTTCGGCGTCGAGTTCCGCGTAGGTCCACTGCAGGTTGCCGTCCACCACCGCGACCGCGTCCGGGGTCGCCCGCACCTGGGCCTCGAACACGTCGGCGAGCGTGCGGGGCGACGGTGTGCGCAACGGCCCGCGGACGAGCTCGTCGTACTCGGGTTCGGTGAGGACCGGGAGGTCGCCGACCGGAATCGACGGGTTGTCGGCGACGGCGTCGAGGAGGCGCCCGTAGCGTCCGGCGAGCCCGCGGGCGCTCGCGTCGTCGAACAGGTCCGTGGCGTACACCAGACGGAGTGTGAGGGCCTCCTCGGTGTCGACGACGTCCCACACGAGATCGAATTCGATTCGCGGTTCGTCGACGTCGACCGGTGCGGCGCCGGGCAGGCTTACCGGCTGCGACGGCACCCGCCGATAATTGAGGACCACCTGGAACAGCGGGTTGTGGGCAGGTGAACGCTGCGGCGCCACCCGCGCGACGACGTCGTCGAACGGGACGTCCGCATGCGCGAAGGCCTCCAGGTCCACCGTGCGTACCCGGTCGAGCAGTTCCGCGAACGACAGGGCGGCCGGCACCTCGGTGCGCAGCGCCACGGTGCCGACGAACATGCCCACCAGCCGGTCCAGCAGGGGGTCGGGTCGCCCACCGACGGCGGTGCCCACCACGACGTCGGGGTGGCCGCTTTCCCGCGCGAGCACTACGGCGAGCGCGGCATGCAACACCATGAAGACGGTGACGCCGTGGACACGAGCCAGGGCATGCAGCCGAGCGCGTAGTTCCTCGTCGACGACCCAGTCCACGCGGGAACCGTTGCGGCTGGGGTGGCGCGGCCGCGGGCGGTCCGTCGGCAGCGACAGCGGTGCGTCGACGCCGTCGAGAACACGTCCCCAGTAGTCGAGTTGAGTGTGCGCGACACTGCCGGGATCGCCGGCGTTCCCGAGGAAATCGCGCAGCCACAGGGTGTAGTCACCGTAGTCGACGGCAAGCGGATCCCACTGCGGTGCCGCACCTTCCGCGCGCGCCTGGTAGGCCTCCGCGAGGTCGGCGAGCAACGGGTCCATCGAGCCGCCGTCGAGTGCGATGTGGTGCACTGTCGCGGCGACCATGTGGCCACCGGCAGGTTCTGCCCACATCCGCACGCGCAGGGGTGGTTCGTGTTCGAGGTCGAATCGTTGTCTGCCGAAATTTTGGAGGTCTGCGTCACCCTCCTGCACGAGGCTGTCGAGGACCTGAGCGGTGGGAACAATCACCTGGTGCGGGCCGTCCGCGTCGGCGGGAAAGACGGTCCGCAGCACCGTATGCCGCTCCACCACATCGGCGATCGCCGCCTGGAGAGCGGCCGGGTCCACGCCTGCGTCCAGCCGGGTACCGAACATCATGTGATGGACGGAAGCGTCGGGATCCACCTTGTTGAGGAGCCACATGCGTTGCTGCTGCGGGGAGAGGGGAACTCGGGTGTTCGGGTCCCGGCGCACGAGTGCCGGGCGCTGAGCCGCTCCGGTAGATCGCGTGTGGTCCAGCCAATGCGCGAGTCCGGCGGCGGTCGGGTTCTCGAACAACGCCCGCCATGCCACGCTCACCCCGAACGCCGTGGAGAGCCGGCCGGCCACCGCGGTGGCGGAGAGCGAATCACCACCGAGGTCGAAGAAATTGTGGTTCGCACCGGGCAGGTCGACACCGAGGACATCGGCGAAGACACCTGCCACCAACTCTTCGGTGATCGTTCGCGGCGGCAGCACATCCACCGGCTGCGTGGCAGGCAGCTGCAGCGCGCGCACGTCCAGTTTGCCGTTGGCGGTCAGCGGTAGGGACTCGAGCACCACCATTCTCGGCGGCACGAGGTACGCGGGCAGTTGTTCGGCCAGGCGCTCCGTCAACGACGCCGGGTTCAGGTCGGTGCCGGTGACGAAGGCGGTCAGTTCGCCGTCACGCAGAAGCACCGCGGCCTGCTCGACTCCGGTGAGTCGGAGCAGCCCGGCCTCCACCTCGGCGGGTTCGATCCGCATGCCCCGCACCTTCACCTGCCGGTCCACGCGGCCGACGAAGGACAGGGTGCCGTCTGCGCGGCGCTGCACCAGGTCGCCGGTGCGGTAGCTGCGCGAGCCACCTTCGGCGGCAATGAAGCTCGCCGCCGTCAGGCCGGGCTCGTCCAGGTATCCCCGGGCCAGACCGGGACCCGAGAGATACAGCTCGCCGATGCCGCCCACCGGTACCGGCTGCAGGCGGGGATCGAGCACGGTCGCCGTGGTGCCGGCAATGGGTGCGCCGATCGTCACGTTCCCGTCCACCTCGGCGAGCGTGGCCACCACGGTGGATTCGGTCGGCCCGTAGGCGTTGAGCATCAGTCGCCCGGCACTCCACATTTCGGCCGAGTCGGTGCGCAGCGCCTCACCACCCACCGCTACCACGCGCAGCGAGTCGAGCCCGTCGGGATCGAGGGTCGCGAGGACTGCGGGCGTGGAGAGGTAGTGGGTCACGTGCTGGTCCACCAGGAAGCGCTGCAACTCGGGTCCCGCGTACACGTCGGGCGGGGCGCACACCAGGCAGGCGCCCGACCCGAACGCCAGCAGCATCTCGAGGAGCGCCGCATCGAACGCGGGATTGTATCCATGCAGTACGCGCGATTCCGGCGTCACCCGGTAGCGCTGCACGACTTCGGCGGCCAGTGATGCGAGCCCGCTGTGAGTGACGGCCACGCCCTTCGGGGCTCCCGTGGACCCGGAGGTGTAGATGACGTACGCCAGTCCCCGCGCGGAGGCCCGATAGGTCGCGGTGGCGGCGATTGCCCGGTTCGGGCTGGGCACGTAGGCGGCGCCTGTCTTGGTGACGGCCCATAACTCGATGATGAAGTCGACGGATCGCGGCAGGTCGATCGGCAGCATCCACCCGGGGCCGAAGCCCTCGGCAACCAGTTCGCGAGCGCGCGCGTCCGACTGCCGGTCGAGTTCGCGATACGTCAACGTCCGGGTGCCGTCGGTGACCGCGGGGCTGTCGGGGTACGCGGCAGCGGTCGAGGTCAGAATTTCGGCGAGCGTGTGTTCCTCCGCGGCGGGCCCACCATCGAGCCGTTCCGCGCCGGTGAGCGCGATGTCGCCGGTGGCCACCTCGGGGTCGTGGGCGACAGCTTCGAGCACCCGGACGAGTTCTTCGGCCAGCGACTGAACGGTGGCGTGGTCGAACAGATCATGTGCGTACGCCACGGCGCCCGTCATACCGGCGGGGTCGGCGCCGTCCCACTGCTCGGTGAGGGTGACGTGGAGATCGAATTTGGCTGTTCCGGTGTCGACTTCCTGCGCCTGCACGTCGAGGCCGGACATCCGCACGGTGGGGGGCCGCAAGTTTTCCAGTGCCAGCGCGACCTGCGGAACACGGCCACCGAGGAGGTCGGCGATCACCTCGAACGGAACCTCGGCGGTGTCGAAGGCCTCCACGTCGAAGTCCCGTACCTGGGCCAGGAGACCGGTGAACGGCATGTCCGGCTCCACCTGCGCGCGCAGGGCGAGGGTATTCACGAACATTCCCACCGCCGCGTCCAGCGCCGGGTCCCCGCGGCCGGCGACTGCGGTGGCGATGGTGATGTCACGCTGGTCGCCGAATCTGGCGAGCAGCAAAGCCAGTGCGGCGTGCAGCACCATGAACGGAGTGGCCCGGTGTTCGTGTGCCAGCCGGTGGACCGCCTGCTGCACCGGAGCCGGTACGGAGAACCGCACCAGCCCGGCCGTGTCCGTGGACGCGCTCGTGCGGGGCCTGTCAACCGGGAACGGCGCGACCGATTCCGCACCCGCCAACGCGACCCGCCAGTGCTCGACGCCGCGGGCCGCATACGCACTGCCCAGCAGCTCTTCCTCCCAGAGCGCATAGTCGGCGTACTGCAGAGCCGGTGGCTCCCACTCCGGTGCGGTACCCGCGCGGCGAGCCGCATAGGCGGTAAGGACGTCGGCCACCAGCGGAGCGAGGGACCAGCCGTCGGCGGCGATGTGGTGAAGGACGATCACCAGCACGTGGACGTCGGGTGCTACTCGCAGCAGTTGCACCCGCAGTGGTGGCTGGGCGGTGAGGTCGAATGGTGCGCGTGCGAGTCGCGTGACCGCGTCGGCCACTTCCGAGGCGTCCACGTCGCGAGGTGTGAGGTCCAGTGCCACACCATGCGTGATGTCCTGCCAGGGCGACTCCCCCGGCTCCGACGGATACCGGGTTCGCAGCACCTCGTGGCGGGCAATCACGTCGCCGAGTGCGGTGGCCAGCGCCGTCACGTGCAGGTCACCTTCGAGCCGCACCGTGGCAGGGAGGTTGTAGGTGGCAGATGCCGGGTTGCGTCGATTCCACACCCACATGCGGTATTGACTCCGGGACAGCGGGATCCGGTCCGGTCGCGGCCGGGCTCCCAGTGCGGGGCGCAGGCCCGCCGCGGGCACCGTTGTGTCGAGGGCCCCGGCGAGCTCCGCGACGGTGGGATGGGCGAAGAGGGTGCGCAGCGGAACCGGGACGCCGACCGCGTCGGTCAGCCGCGCGGTCAATTGTGTTGCAAGCAAGGAATTTCCGCCGGTGTCGAAGAAGTGCGTTGCCCTGCCCGCCTCCTCGATCCCGAGAACGTCTGCGAACACGTCGGCGACCGTCCGCTCAGTGTCGGTGTTCGGCGGCTCGAGCTCACCGGTACCGAGGTCCGGGACGGGGAGCGCGCGGACGTTCAGCTTGCCGTTGATCAGCGGAGGCGGCGAGTCGAGTACCACGACAGAGGCCGGAACCAGATACGACGGCAACACTTCGGCGAGGCGGCGACGCAGGGCCACGGTATCCAGCTCGGCGCGCGGCAAGACGTACGACGTCAGCACGTCGTGGCCGGTGGGTGTGGTGCGCACGATGGTGGCGGCGAAGTCCACGTCGACGAGCCCGGCGATGGCAGTGTCGATCTCGCCGGGTTCGATGCGTACGCCGCGCACCTTGATCTGAGCGTCGTTCCGGCCGAGGAATTCGAGTACATGGCGGTCACCGGCCGCCTTCCACCGCACGAGGTCACCGGTGCGGTACCGGCGCCGGCCGTCGGCGGAGGCCACGAACCTCTCGGCCGTCAGTCCCGGTTGCCCGGCATAGCCACGGGCGAGGCCCGGGCCCGCGAGGTAGAGCTCGCCGGGGATCCCCACCGGAACCGGAAGCAACCGCTCGTCGAGCACGACGACCTCGAAGCCCGGCACGGGTTCACCGATCGGTACGGACTCGCCCCGACGGAGGGGGCCGGTGGCGATCGCGTACATGGTCGCTTCGGCCGGTCCGTAACCGTTGACCATTCGGCGGCCGGGCGCCCACCGATCTACCAGGGCGGTACCCAGACGTTCCCCGCCGAGCATGATCATCCGCAGGTGCGGCAATTTGCGCGAACCGATCGTGGCCAGCGCCGTCGGGGTGATGCAGGCGTGTGTGATCTGCTCCCGTTCCAGTAGATCTGCCAGTGCGGGGCCTGCGAACTCCGCGTCGGAGGCGACGACCAGGGTGGCCGCCGACGCACCCGCGACGAGGATCTCGAGCAACGCCATGTCGAAGCCGGCGGCCGCACGGTGCAGCATCCGGGACCCGGGGCCGGCGGCATAGCGCTGGGCGACGTCGATGTCGAGTGCGGCAAGGCCGCCGTGCGTCACCACCACTGCCTTGGGAGCGCCCGTGGTGCCGGAGGTGAACACCACGTAGGCGGGCTGGTCCGGGTGGACGCGGGGGCGGACCATTGCACCCGCCGACGTGTCCGCGTGCGTGTGGGGTTCCACCCAGGTGATCTCGCCGCCGAGAGTCGCCGAGCCCACGCCGAGAGTGGTGCCCGCCGCGGTGAGCATCGCGTGTATTCGCGCGCTCGGCAGATCGGGATCGACGAGTACGGGCGCCGCACCGGTTTTCGCGATCGCCCACAACCCCACCACGGATTCCGCCGATCGCGGTACCGACCATGCCACCGTCGTGCCGGGACGGGCGCCGAGTGCGTGCAGCTCCCGCGCCAAACCCTCCGACTGCTGGTCGAGCTGCCGGTAGGTGACGGCCCTCTCGCCGTCCTGCACCGCGACTGCGCCGGGCGCCAGCACGGCCCCGCGGGTGAGGATGTGGTGCAGCGGGACCGGTGCGGGTGCGGCGGGGCCACGGGCTGGGGCGAGGGCTGCGCGTTCGGCGGGACTCGACAGGTCCACGTCGCCGACCCGCTGATCGGGGTTTGCGGTGACCGACCCGAGTAGCCGTACGAGCTGGTCGGCGAAACCGAGAATCGTCGAGCGGTCGAACAGCGCTGCGTCGTACCCGAATTCGAGGTGCATGCGCGCACCCGGAGCTGCCTCGGTTGCGGTGAGCTGGAGGTCGAAGTTCGCGGGATGCGCCGTCGGCGTCATCGGTGTGACCTCGAGGCCGGGCAACGTGAAGTGTCCCGGGCGATGCCGCTGCATCGACAGCGCCACTTGGAACAGCGGGTGATGCGACGTCGAGCGGGCGGGATTGAGCAGTTCCACCAGGGTCTCGAACGGCATGTCGGCGTGCGTGTACGCGGCGACGTCCTCGGTGTGAACGTGGGCCAGCACCTCGGCGAAGCTGGCGGAGGGATCGATCTGCGTGCGCAGCACCAGCGTTCCGGCGAACATGCCGACGACGTCGTCGAGTTGCGGGTCGGTGCGCCCGGCAACCGCGGTGCCGATCGGGACGTCCCGGCTGCTGCTGTACCGCGAGAGCAGCACGGCCAGCGCGGCATGCAACACCATGAACGTGGTTGCCCGTCCGGTACGCGCCAGGGCGGCGATGCCGTCGTGCAGGGCCTCGTCCAACTCCACGGTGTGGACGGCTCCACGGCCCGAGGGTGCCGCGGGACGTGGGTGGTCGAGGGGCAGGGTCACCTGGTCCGGCAGGTCGGCCAACGTCTCGAGCCAGTACTCCCGGCCGGGGTCGTTCAGCATGGTGCGCTGCCACACGCTGTAGTCGCTGTACTGCACCGGCAGCGGCGGCCATTCCGGGCTGCGACCCTCGAGCCGCGCACGGTAGGCGACGGCGGTGTCGCGGATCAGCGTGCCGAGCGACCAGGCGTCGGCGGCGATGTGGTGGACAACCAGCGCGAGCACGTGCGAATCGGCACCGACGCGATACACGCGCCCCCGAACGGGCGGTGCGGCGGCGACGTCGAATCCGGTGTCGACGAGTGCCCGCACGTGGGCGTCGAGCGCGTCGGCGGGAATGGCGACCGGAGCCAGGTCGAGGGGTACCGCGTCGGCCGCGAGCAGCACCTGGTGCACCCCCTCGGCGTCGGACGGGTACACGGTGCGCAGGGTCCGGTGCCGCTCGAGCAGGTCCCGGGCCGCGGCCGCAAAGGCTGTGGTGTCCAGTTCGCCGTCGAGGCGGAGGAGGATCGGAATGTTGTATCCGGCTGCGTCGGTGTCGAATTGGTTGAGCACCCACATCCGCTGCTGTGCGGGCGAGAGCGGCACCCGGCCGTGCCACCGATCCGGCAGCAGAGCGGGTCGCCGACGCCCGATGTGCGCGCGGTCCTCCACGCGGGCTGCCAGCTCGGCCACGGAGGGTGCCTCGAAGAGGTCGCGCACCGTGATGTCCGTGTCGAAGACGGCACTCACCCGAGTCGCGACCCGGGTGGCGATCAGCGAGTTGCCGCCCAGTTCGAACAGGCTGCGGCGGATGTCCACCTCGGGCGAGCCGAGCAGTTCGGCGAAGATGCCGGCGACCACTTCTTCGATCGGGCCGTGCGGCACCTGCCACTCGTCGGCGGTCACGTCCGGTTCGGGCAGTGCGCGCCGGTCGACTTTGCCGTTGTGCGTCAGGGGAATCGACGGCACCGCAATGATCGCTCCGGGCACCATGTACTCGGGCAGGAGTGCACGTAGGTGCCGCGTGAGTGCGGCCGGATCCACCCCGGCCACCACGTACGCCACCAATTGTTCGCCGATGCTCGTGGAGCGCAACACAACTACCGCACCGTCGACGTCGTCGTGACGCAGCAGCGCCGCCTCGACCTCGCCGGGTTCGATGCGGTAGCCGTGGAACTCCACCTGCGAGTCGGCCCGGCCGAGGTAGTCGAGTTCTCCGTCGGCACGCCGGCGGGCGAGGTCTCCCGTGCGGTACATGCCGTCACCGGGCGTGAAGGGGTCGGCCACGAACCGCTGGGCGGTCAGGCCCGGCCGGCCGAGATAGCCGCGGGACACCTGCGGGCCCGCGACGTACAGTTCGCCGACGGTTCCCGGTGGCACGGGCCGCAGCGAGGTGTCCAATACGTACGTTCGCATTCCCGGGATGGCCCGGCCGAGCGAAGCCCTACCGTCGCCGACACCGAGATCGGTGTGGGTGACGTGCACGGTGGTTTCGGTGATTCCGAACATGTTGACGGCGCGAACCGACGGGTGCCTAGCGAGCCACGGCGACACTGGCGCGAGATCGAGCGCCTCACCACCGAAGATCAGCAGCCGCAGAGTGTCGGTCACGTCGTAGTCGGCCAGCTGGCCGAACGCGGACGGCGTCTGATTGAGCACCGTCACTCCCTCGCGGCTCAACAGTTCCGCGAAGTCGCGCGGCGAACGCGCCACGTCGTGATCCACCAGCACCAGCCGCCCGCCGGTGGTGAGCGCTCCCCACATCTCCCACACCGAGAAGTCGAAGGCGTGGGAATGGAACATGGTCCACACGTCATCCGCGCCGAAGCCGAATTCCCGGCAGGTATTCGCCAGCAGCCACAGCACATTGGCGTGGGAGACCAGCACACCTTTGGGCTCGCCGGTGGAGCCGGAGGTGTAGATCAGGTAGGCGCCCTGCGCCTGTGAGTGGTTAAGGAGTCCCTGCACTCGCGAACCACTCACAGGCGCAGCCTCGAGGAGCAGAACCGGGCAGGACACCTCGGGCAGGTTCGCGGCGTCTGCGGCGGAGGTCAGCAGCACGGTGGGTGATGCGTCCGAGAGGAGGTAGCGCACACGTTCGGCCGGGTAGTCGACGTCGACGGGGAGGTACACCCCGCCGGCACGGACCACCGCGAGCAGCGCCGCGATGAGTTCCGCCGACCGCGACAGCGCCACGGCGACGACGCGTTCGGGCCCCACCCCGGCCTCCGACAGCGCCGCGGCCAGTTCGGCGGACCGCCGGTCCAGGTCCCCGTAGGTCAGGGTGGTGTCGCCGTCGGTGACGGCGACGGCGTTCGGGTTCTCGGCGACACGCTGCGCGAAGAGTTCCGCCAGCGACTGCACCGTCGGTGCGACGCCCGGAGCGCCTGCGACGAGGGCCCTCTGCTCGTCCGCGGTCAGCACGTCGATGGCGCCAACATCGGCGTGGGGTCGGTCAGTGACCGCACGCAGGATCTGCAGCAGTCGCTGCACCCACTGCTCGACGGTGTGCTGATCGAACAGTTCGGTGGGGAAGGTGAACACGCCGTCGAGACCCGCGGGGCTTCCGTCGGGTGTGCGCCGGTCGCGCAACGACACCTCGAGGTCGAAGCGGCTGATCCCGGTGCCTGCCTCGCGGCCCCGGACGACGAGGCCGGGTAGTTCGGGTAGCCGGTCTGCGCCACCGTCTCCGAAGTTCTCGAACGCCAGCATCACCTGGAACAACGGGTGGTGACCCGCTGACCGTGCCGGGGCGAGGGCGTCGACCACGAGGTCGAACGGCACCTCGGAGTGCGCGAACGCGGCGATGTCGGTCTCCCGCACGGACGCCAGCAGTTGCGCGAACGTCGAGCGCGCATCCACCCGGCTGCGCAGGGCAACGGTGCCGACGAACATTCCGACGACGTCGTCCAGCGCGGGGTCGGTGCGGCCCGACGTGGGGGTTCCCACAGCGAAGTCGTCCGCCCCGGTCAGCTTGGACAGCAACACGGCCAGCGCCGCGTGCATCACCATGAACAGGGTGGAATTCTGTTGGTGCGCGAGCCCTTCGAGCGCCCGGTGCAGTTCGGCAGGCACAGCGAACGGGGCGATCCCGGCGGTCCCCTGCAGGGTGCCGGGACGTGTCCGGTCGGTGGGCAGCGGCAGAAGTGTGGGCATGTCCTGCAGTGCCCCGGCCCAGTACTCGAGCTCGCGGTGCGCGAGGCTTTCTGGATCGGCGGGGTCGCCGAGCATCTCACGTTGCCATCGCGCGTAGTCGGTGTACTGCACGGGCAACGCCGGCCACGACGGCGCCTGCCGGTCGAGACGAGCCGCGTACGCGGTGGTGAGGTCTCGGACCAGTGGGCCGAACGACAACCCGTCGACGGCTACGTGGTGCAGCACGACGGCAAGGGTGTAGCGCTCCGGAGCCCTCTCGAACAGGGCCAGGTGCACGGGCCGCTCGACCGCGAGGTCGAAGCCCTCGGCGGCGAGGGAGGCGATGGCGTCGTCCACGGCTTCTTCCGTGATGCAGACAGGTGTCAGCTCCACCTCGGCCGGGCCGACCGTCTGGACTGCACCGGTGTCGGTGATCGTGAACACGGTGCGTAGCGTGGCGTGCCGCTCGACGACATCGGTGAGCGCCCACCGCAGTGCGTCGACATCGAGTGCACCGTCGAGGTCGACAGCGAACGGCACGTTGTACGCGGCAGACCCCGGTGTGAGCTGGCCCAGCAGCCACAACCGTTGTTGCGCGAAGGCGGCCGGTGCCGGACCGTCGGTGTCGCGGGCCACGAGCGGCGGCCGCGCGTCCCCGCCCTCGGCGATCAGCGCGGCGAGGCCGGCGACGGTCGGCTGGTCGAACAGGTGACGCACCCCGACGCGCACTCCCGTCACCGACGACAGCCGCGACACCACTCGGGTAGCCGACAACGAGTTGCCGCCCAACGCAAAGAAATCGGTGTCGGCTCCCACCTCGGGCACACCGAGTACCTCGGCGACGGCATCGGCCACCACCTGTTCGAGCGGGGTCTGCGGTGGACGCGTCGACGACGTCGGCAGTTCCGGGTCGGGAAGCGCGGACCGGTCGACCTTTCCGCTCACCGTCAACGGCAACCGGTCGAGCGCGGTGATCGATGCGGGCACCAGATAGCGCGGCAGTCGCTCGGCGACGAAGGCGCGCAGTGCCGCCGGTTCCAGGGCGCTGCCGCTGACGTACGACGCCAGTTCGCCGCGGCGGGTCACCGTCACCGCCGAGTGGACTCCTGGCGCTGAAGCGAGCACCACATCGACTTCGCCGGGTTCTACGCGGAACCCACGAATCTTCACCTGACTGTCGGCACGTCCGACGAAGTCGAGCTCGCCGAATCGGTTCCAGCGCACCAGGTCACCGGTCCGGTACATGCGTCCGCCGCCGTACGGGTCGGCCACGAATGTGCCCGCGGTTGTACCCGGCTGGCCCACGTATCCCTCGGCCAGACCGGGGCCCGAGAGGTACAGCTCCCCCACTACCCCGACGGGAACCGGTCGAAGTCGCGGATCCAAGACCACGGCCGACATACCGTCGACGGGGCCGCCGATCGCGATGCGCGAGCCCGACAGTTCCGCCGCCGTCGCCCAGATAGTCGTTTCCGTGGGGCCGTACAGATTCAGTACCCTGCGTCCGGTTGCCCACCGGGACATCAGTTCGGGCGGGCACACGTCCCCCGCCAGCGCGAGAACCTCGAGGGCATCGAGTCCGCTCGGGTCGATCGTCGCCGGCACTGCCGGGGTCGATGTCCAATGACTGATCCGCTCGCGCCGCAGAAGCTCGCGCAGTTCGTCTCCGCCGAAGACGCCGGGTGGGGCGATCACCAGCACGGCGCCGGTGGTGAACGCCAGGAGCATCTCGTGGATCGACGCATCGAACATCGGGGACGCTGCGTGCAGCACCCGCGACTGCGGGGTGGCCCCGTAGAAGCGGTGCAGGGCGGCGGCGTGACCGGACAGGCCGCGGGGGGTGACGACGACGCCCTTGGGTGTGCCGGTCGAGCCGGAGGTGTAGATCACGTAGGCGGGATGATCCGCGGACAGCGGCCGAACCCGCTCGTCGTCGGACACCGCAATCGGATCCGCGCCGGTCCCGGACAGGACCAGTGGAGTGATACCGCCTGGCACCAGCGAGGCGTCGAGTGTCAGCGCCGTGGTGACGCCCGCGTCGGCAAGAATCCGTGCGGTGCGTTCGGCCGGCTGGTCGATGTCGAGGGGCACGAATGCGGCGCCGCTGCGCGCGATCGCCCACACCGCGATCACCGAGTCGAGCGAGCGCGGCATCATGATTGCGACCCGGTCACCGGGCCCGATACCGGAGGCGATCAGGCGGCGGGCCCACCAGTTGGACCGGGCATCCAGCTCGCGGTAGGTCAGTTCTTCGTTTCCGCATCGGACAGCGACCCCGGTCCGGTCAGGCGCCAACAGTTCCGGGAGCGTCTGTGGTGCTGGGGCTTTCGGGCCACGGGACGGAACCAGGGCGGCCGCCTCGGTGGGTGTCACCCATTCGAGGTCGCCCAGTGTCTGGGACGGATCCGCTACCACCGTGGACAGGATGTGGTGCAGCAGCTCCGACCACCGGACGATGCTGGAGGAGTCGAACAGTTCCGCCGGGTACACGAGGTCACCGTCGAGTCCGGCGGCTGCGCCGTCGTCGGCCCGCATTTCGCGCAGGGACAGTTCGAGGTCGTAACGACTGACGGCGCTCTCGATGTTGCGACGGCGGACGGCGACGTCGTCGAACTGCAACTCGGTTCCGCCGAACTTCTGGTACGCGAGCATCACCTGGAACAGCGGGTGGTGGGTTGCCGACCGCACGGGAGCGACGGCGTCCACCACCTGATCGAACGGCAGGTCGGCGTGGGCGAACGCCTCGAGGTCGGTGTCCCGGACGGCCGCCAGGAATTCGGTGAACGTCTGTCGGTGATCGACGCGAGTACGCAGCACTACTGTTCCGGCGAACATCCCCACCAGGTCGTCGAGCGCCGGGTCAGGTCGTCCGGAGGTCGGGGTGCCCACGGCGATGTCGTCGTTTCCGCTGAGCACGGCGAGCGTCAGCGCCAACGCGCTGTGCACCACCATGAAGGGAGTGACCCCGCAGCTGCGGGCCACGGCGTCCACGGCGCCGTGCAGCGCGGCGTCCACCGTGAACGCCACCCGTCCGGCAGTCCGCGTGGTTGCCGGCATCCGCGGGCGGTCGGTCGGCAGCTCGAGCAGCTCGGGAGTTCCCTGCAGTCGCTCGGACCAGTACGCGACGTCCGCCGGCGCCGTGGTGGCAGACACCGATCGCTGCCACTGCGCGAACCGCCCGTAGCCCACCGGCAGTTCCGGCCACCCCGGTTCCCGTCCGGCACAGCGCGCCGCATACGCCGTCATGATGTCTCGGGTCAGCGGGCCGAACGACAGTCCGTCCACCGCGATGTGGTGCGCGGCGACGGCGACGGTGTAGCGCTCGGGTGCACGTTCGAAGATCCGGATCCGTACGGGCACTTCGCGGGTGAGGTCGAATCCGCGGCTGCCCAGGGCCGCGAGTGCGTCGTCGAGCGTGCCGGGGGCAACGGCGATCGGCGACAGGTCCAGCTCGACCGGCCGCGCCACCTGCACCACACCGGCTGCCGTGTCCTCGAACACCGAATGCAGCGGCTCGTGCCGTCCGACCACGTCGCGTACGGCTGCAGCGAGAGCATCCACATCGACCGGTCCGTCGAGGTCGATCGCGAAGGGAACCACGTAGTCGGCTGAGCCGGGGTTCATTTGCTCGTGCAACCACAGCCTCTCCTGCGCGGGCGCGAGAGGCGAGGCACCTCGGTGTCCGTTGGGAGGTCCGTCGACGAGGGGCGGCAGAGCAGCGGTGGTGCGCGCGTCCTCCAGCCGGACCGCAAGTTCGGCGACGGTCGGTGCGTCGAACACATCGCGCACGCTGATCCGGCGGTTCAACGCCGCCCTCAGTCGCGACACCAATCGGGTTGCGGTGAGCGAGCTTCCGCCGAGGGCGAAGAAATCGGCGTCCGCATCGACCGACTGCAGACCCAGCACGTCAGCCACCACCCCGGCGACGAGCTCTTCCAGTTGCCCGCGTGGGGCCCGGGCGGGAACTGCCGCGAGTGTGGGCGCGGGCAGAGCCTTCCGGTCGAGCTTCCCGCTGCTGGTCAGTGGCACCTCGTCGAGCACGGTCACCGACGCGGGCACCATGTAGCCCGGCAAGCGTTCACGCAGGAACTCCACCAGGGCATGCGCATCGAGTTCCGCGCCGTGAACGTAGGACGCGAGCACCGGTTCACCCGCAGCCGAGGTCCGCACCACTGTTGCCGCGGTGTCGACTCCGGGTGCGGACGCCAGCGCGGCGTCGACTTCGCCGAGTTCCACCCGGAATCCACGGATCTTCACCTGGTCGTCGGTGCGGCCCGCGAATTCCAGCCGATGGTCGCTGGTCCACCGGACCATGTCCCCGGTGCGGTACATCCGGGAGCCCAGGCTTCCGTATGCGCTTGCTACGAATCGGCTTGCGGTCAAGGCGTATTTGCGGTGGTAGCCGCGGGCGAGGCAATCACCCGAAAGATACAGCTCACCGACGGCGCCGACGGGTACCGGCCTCAGTCGCTCGTCGAGCACCACGGCCGAGGTTCCCGCGTAGGGCGTGCCGATGGTGATGCGATCGCCGACGTGGAGCGGTTCTGCGCTGGTGCAGACGACGGTGGTTTCGGTGGGGCCGTAGCTGTTGAGGAGTACCCGGCCCGGTGCCCATCTGGTCACCAGTTCGGGTGGGCACGGCTCGCCGCAGACCTCGAGGACGCGGAGGTCGTCGAGGCTCTCCGGGTTCATCAGGCGCGGCACCGTGGGGGTGGTGAGGAAGTGGGTGACGCGTTCGCGGCGGAACAGTTCGGTGAGGTCGTCACCGAAGGTGTCGGGAGGCGCGATCACCACGGTGGCGCCGGCCGTGAAGGCCAGGAGTAGTTCTCCGACGGAGACGTCGAAGGACGGTGAGGCGACGTGCGCCACCCGGGAGTCGCGTCCGAGGTTGCGGTACTCGGCGTTTGCCGCCATGAGGGCGGCGAGTCCGCGGTGGGTTACCGTGACGCCCTTCGGCATTCCGGTGGAGCCGGAGGTGTAGACGACGTAGGCGGGATGGTCGAGGTGCAACGCGCGGGTGCGGTGCCGGTCGTCGATCGCGGCGCTCTCGCCCGTGAGATCTGCCGTGCCGATCCAATCGATACCGTCCGGAACCACCGATGCATCCCGAGCGAGCGCCACGTCGACGCCGGAGTCGCGGAGCATGTGCGTGATGCGCTGGGCTGGGTAGCCGGGGTCTATCGGCACGAAGGCGGCACCGGATTTCGCGACGGCCCACATGGCCACGACGGACTCGACGGACCGGGGCACCATCACCGCCACCAGATCTCCCGGCCCGATGCCACGTGCAATCAGTCTGTGGGCCAGACGGTTCGAACGCTGCTCCAGTTCCGGGTAGGTCATGTCATTGCCGTCGAACCGCAGTGCGACGCCGTCGGAGTTGAGCCCGTCGTGCAGGAGTTGCGGCAAGGTTCGCGCGGGAACCGAAGCACCGCCGGACGCCGGCACGAGCGCCGCCCGGTCGGCCGGACCGAGGAGGTCGATGTCGCCGACCGCACGGGTCGGGTCGCTCGCAACGGCGGCCAGGATCGTCTCGAGTTGCCCCGCCCACCGGTTCACGGTCTCGTCGTCGAACAGTTCACGTGGATACGTCATGACCCCGCGCAGACCACCCGGATCGCCGTCGCCGGCCGGGAGTTCGTCCACGGTGATGTCAAGATCGAAGGCGCGGACGTGCGGTTCCTGTTCCCGCACACGGGCCGTGACCCCGTCGAGCTCGGTCTCCGGGCCGATCGAATTCTGGTAGGCCAGCATCACCTGAAACAGCGGATGCGCGTCCGTGGTCCGGGTGGAGAGCACCTCCTGCACCACCGAGTCGAACGACACGTCGGCATTGGTGAAGGCTTCGAGGTCGGCGCGGCGGATGGTGCGCAGTAGGTCGGTGAACGTCGCACCTGCCGCTACCGGGGTGCGCAGTACCACCGTGCCGACGAACATGCCGACGATGCCGTCCAACGCGGGGTCGGGGCGTCCGCCGGTGGCGGTGCCGACCGCGATGTCCTCGGTTCCGGTCAGTCCGCGCAGCAGTACGGCGAGCGCGGCGTGCAGCACCATGAACGCCGTGACGTCGTGGTCACGCGCAAGGGCGAGCAGACGCCGGTGCAGCTCGGGGTCGACCCGGAACTCGGCGCTTCCGGCGGTGAGAATCTGTGGGGACGGTGGCCGTGGACGATCCAGGGGCAGCGGGAGCACCTCGGGCAGGCCACGCAAAGTGTCTTCCCAGTAGTCGAGTTGGCGGCGGACCAGGCTGGCGGGGTCGTCCGGATCACCGAGAATGTCTTGCTGCCACCACGCGTAGTCGGTGTACTGCAGCGGCAACGGCTCCCACACCGGCGCTTGCCCTCGACGACGGTCGGCGTACGCGGCCGAGACGTCCCGGACGAAGAGGGGAATCGAGAGTCCGTCGATTGCGATGTGGTGCACCACTACCGACATCGTGTACTGATCGGGGGCTACTCGGCGCAGCCGCACCCGGATCGGCACCTCGCGCGTGAGGTCGAACACGGCGGCGGTTTCGGCATCTGCCAGCTCGACGTTGGCGCTGCGCACCACCTGTCGTGGGCCGGCCCCGTTATCGGGAAACACCGTCCGCAGCGCCGGATGCCGCTGCACCACATCGTCGATCGCGGTACCAAAGGCAGCGACATTCAGATCGCCGGAGAGGTCGACCGAGAACGTCACCACGTACGGGTCGCGCTCGGGGTTCCGCTGATTCACTAGCCACAGCCGTCGCTGTTCCGCGGACAGCGGCGCCGCTGTGTCCACGGTCCGCGGCACCAGCGGTGGTCGCGACTCGGTGTCGGGCGCGCCGAGGTGAGCGGCCAGGGCTTCTGCAGTCGGGTGGTCGAAGATGTCGCGCACCGTGACCCGGCGGCCCAGCACCGCGCTCGACCGCGAGGCGAGACGTGCTGCGCCCAGCGAGTTTCCACCCAGTGCGAAGAAATCGGCATCGATCCCGACGGTGGCCAGTCCCACTTCCGCGGCGAATGCTCCGACGAGAAGTTCCTCGATCGGTGACCGCGGTGCGCGATCACCGGTCCCGCGCGGTGACGGGGTGGGCAGTGCCGCCTTGTCCACCTTGCCCGCCGGTGTCAGCGGCACCGAATCGAGCACGGTGATCGACGACGGAACGAGGTGGTCCGGCAACCGTTGCGCGAGATAGTCGCGCATCCGCGCGGGCTCGAGGTTCCGCCCGTGCACATAGGTCGCCAACTGCGGGCCGCTCACACCCGCGGCGGCAACAGTCACCGACAGATCCACACCGGGATACGTCCGCAGCACGGCGTCGATCTCGCCGGGCTCCACTCGGTGACCGCGGATCTTCACCTGGTCGTCGGCGCGACCGATGAACTCGAGCGTCAAGTCGGGGGTCCAGCGCACCAGGTCGCCAGTGCAATACAGGCGCCCGTCTCCGTAGGGATTGGCGACGAATCGGGTGGCGCTACGCCCCGGTTGTCCCAGGTATCCGCGCGCGACCCCCGGCCCGGACAGGTACAACTCCCCTACTGCGCCGACCGGTAACGGCCGCAACCTGGAGTCGAGCACCAACGCGGAAACACCCTCGATGGGGGCACCGATCGTGACGGCGTCGGCGGGTCCGAGCGGAGCCGTCGACGTGGACCACACGGTGGCCTCGGTTGGCCCGTAGAGGTTGAGCAGTGTCCGGCCCGGCGCCCATCGCGTGAGTACTTCGGGCGGGCATACGTCGCCGGCTACGGCCACGACCTGTAAGTCGTCGAGCCCGTCGGGGTCTGTCACGGCCGGTACGGCGGGGGTCACCGTCCAGTGCGTGATGCGCTCCCGGCGCAGCAATGCGGTCAGCTCGTCGCCGCCGTACACGTCTGCCGGGGCGATCACCAAGGTGGCGCCGGCGGTGAAGGCCGACAGCATTTCGTGAATGGACGCGTCGAAACTCGGCGACGCGAATGCGAGTACCCGTGATTCCGGAGTTACCCGATAATGCCTGCGCAGTGCGGCCGCATGGCTCGACAGTCCGCGATGAGTGACCACCACACCCTTGGGCGTTCCGGTCGACCCGGACGTATAGATCACGTACGCCGGGTGATCGACGCGCAGCGTGCGTACGCGGTCTGTGTCCGTGATCGGCGCGGCGGACCCGTCACCGTCAACCAGGGACATCCACTCGACGCCGTCCGGTACGACGTCGGGATCCACGGCGAGCGCGAGGGTGACCGCGCTGTCGGCCAGCATGTGCGCAACCCGATCGGCCGGATAGCCGAGGTCGACGGGGACGAAAGCCGCGCCCGCCTTCGCGACGGCCCATAACCCGACGATCGATTCGACGGAACGGGACGCGATCACCGCTACTCGATCTTCGGGCCCGACGCCTCGTTCGATCAGCCTGCGCCCCAGCCGGTTCGACCACTCATCGAGTGTGAGATATGTCACATCTGTTTCGCCGCAGCGGATTGCGGGGTTGGTCGCGTGCTCCGGCACGGTCAGCAGGGCGGCGAGGGTCGTCGGTTCGGCGGCGCTGGGCCCCGAAGCCGGAACGAGGACTCCGCGCTCGGCTGCGTCGAGAACCTCGAGGTCGGCGACCGGTCGATCGGCCCCGGCTCCGACGAAGTCGGTGAGGTAGGCCACGAATCGCTCGAGAAGCCTTTCCACCTCGTCCTGTTCGTACAGGGCGGGGTTGGCCTCGAAGCAGACACGCGGTGGGCCGCCGCCGACTCCGGGGTAGATGTCGACGGCGAGATCATCGACCGGTCCAGCGGAAAGGAGGTGCATCTCGCCTGCCTCGTCACCGAGGGTGACGTCATGCAGGAACGCCATGATGTTGACCACCGGCCCGAACGCAGCACGCGACTGGAACTCGAGCCCCAGGTCTCGCAGCATGTCTTCGTATCGATACCGCTGGTGACGCAATGCTCCGGTGAGTTCGAGCTGCACCCGGCGCACCACATTCTCGGTGTCATCTTCTGCACCGATTGCCACGCGCACCGGGACGAGGTTGGACACCATGCCCGCCGATCGGCGCATGGCCGCGGTGGTGCGCCCGGACACCGGAAGGCTCAGCACGATGTCGGTGTTGCCTGTCATCCGAGCCAGAAATGCGGCGAAGGCGGCGACCACGATCGGCACTTCGGACGAGTTGGATCGGCGTGCGAGTTCGTCCATCAGTTCGGTGGATTCGCGCGTGAGGGAACGGCTGGCGGTCCGGGAGACGGCGGCGGGCGGAGCTTCACGACGAGCCAGCCGCGACGGCGCGGGCAGCTCGGTCAGCCGCTCTGCCCAGTGTTCCCGGTCGACGGCCGCCCTACTCGAACCTTCGTACGCAACTTCGGCGTCGAATATGTCGCGCACACCCAGCGCCCGCGATTCCGGTGGTTCCGTACCGCGCACTGCGTGGGTGTACAGCTCCGCGATGCGCTCGACAACAGTCATCGCGCCGTACCCGTCCACGATCAAGTGATGCGCGAACGTGTTCCAGTAGAAGTGGTTTTCACCGAGATGCAGGAGTGTCGACGCGATCATCAAATCCGCGGTCGGGTCGAGCCGGCGGCTGTATCGGTCGGTCATCCACCGCCTGGCCTCGGCCTCGGGATCCGCGTATCCCCGCAGGTCGAGGTAGCTGAGGGCGTTTGGGATCGAAGGGTCGAACGACTGCGAGGGCACCCCGTCACGCTCGACTATGCGGACGAACGGAGACTGAAGCTCACGCGCCGCACGGGTGGTCGCCTCGGTCAATGCATCGACGTCCAGGGCCCCACGAACCTCGACGTACAGCGCCACGTTCAAGGGGACGTCCGGGTCGAGTTGCTGGGCGAACCAGAGCCCCTGCTGGGCACGCGAAAGAGGGAAGGCACTCACGAGCGCCACCCCCTCATCAGCGATGCACCGCATCGAGCCGTCACCCCGTCACCGAACCCCATCTATTTCTTTCGCCACCGGCTCCCGTGGCACGCCTTCCCGTTATCGGAAGAAGTGCGGGTTCTATTAGGGGCACAATACTTTGCCGAAGAGCCGTCCTCTACCTGAGGTCGGACGGGTATCGCACTTCACGCTACGCTCAGCCCACCGACTAGACAGGAGCCGATCTGCATGGATGACAACGTCACGGGCACATCGGGAGACGAGATTCCTGACCCCCAGGACGCGACTCGCCCAGCAGACGCCCCCAGGCGTGTACGTAAGCGCACCACGGTGCGCAGCAAAGCCTACAAACGACGGCGCCGGATTATCGCCGGCGGCTCGGTTGCGGCCCTGGTCGTGGTGGCTTTCGGGGCCTGGCTCGGCTATACCGCCCGCGAGGCACAGGCAAATCTGACCGAGGCTCGGCAGCACGCCCAGCTCGCGAAAGACGCCCTACTGGACGGTAATCCAGTTGACGCAGAGCGTTCGTCGGCGGATGCGGACAAGTACGCGTCCCGCGCATTCGACAACACCCACTCGATCCCGTGGAGCGTCGCGGCGGCCGTACCGTGGCTGGGAAGCCCGTTCGAAACGTCGCAGCAAATCTCGGCCGTTGTAAAGGGTCTCACGTCAGAGGTGCTCACACCGGCGGTAGCCGCAGGAACCTCATTGGCCCCGAATGAGTTGATCGCCGCCGGCGGGAAGGTAAACCTGCAGCCACTCCGGGATGCCGCCCCCGTACTGGGCGAGACAGCTGCTGCCGCTGAGCAATTGGACATCGAGGCACAGAATATCTCCGAGCCTACGTACCTCGACGCTGTTATCGATGCCAGAACCCAACTTCAGGTACAAACCGAAGAATTAGCGAAACTTCTTGGTAACACCGCAATTGCCGCTGAAATCGCACCGGGCATGCTCGGTGCCGACGGCCCCCGCAGCTATTTCATGGCATTCCAGACCAACGCTGAGGCTCGCGGTACTGGCGGCCTGCTGGGTGGATACGGCGTCGTTCGCGCGAACGACGGGGTGGCGCGGGTCGACAGCCTGGGCCGCAACTCCGACCTGCCCATGAACAGTCAACCGCTCGATCTCGGTCCGGAGTTTGCCGCCCAGTACGGCCGTAGCCGCCCCACCACGGATTCGCGCAACAGCAATCTCAGCTCGCACTTTCCGTACGCCGCGCAGATCTGGAAGTCGCTGTGGGCGCAGGATTCGGGTGAGCAGGTAGACGGTGCCATCGCCACCGACCCGGTAGCCCTGAGCTATGTACTCGGCGCCATCGGGCCTGTCACCATGCCGGACGGCGAGGTGATCAACGCCGACAACGTCGTCGAACTCACCGAATCAACGTCCTATGTCCGCTTCGCGAACGACAACAACGCACGTAAGCAGTATCTGCAGACCGTCGCTGCCCGTGTGATCGACAAGATGACCGGCCAGATCACTTCGCCGCAGAAGTTGCTCGACGCTTTGGGCCGCGGTGTGAGTGAGCGACGCATCGCAGTGTGGAGCGCGCACGCGGACGAGCAGGCTGTTCTGGCGGGCACCCCGCTCGGGCACACTGTTCCCGAAGACCCTGCCCCGTTCGCCGGCGTGGTGATCAACAACCAGGCGGGCGGCAAGCTCGACTACTACCTGACGCGCGAGATCGACTACACGGCGGAGAGCTGTGAGGGTGACACGCGACGGTCCACGGTGACGGTGCGATTGACCAACACCGTGCCTTCCGCGGAATTTCCCGACTATGTGGCGGGCACCTTCATCAACACCCTCAACGTGCCCAAGGGCACGAATGTGTCTGCGTTGTCGCTTCTCGCCACCCAGGGCGCGCAGCTCCGGAATGTGACTATCGACGGGAAGCCAACGATGTTCCTCACTGGTAAGGAGCTGGGGCATCCGGTGTTCGACACGCTCGTCCCGATCCGTTTGGGCGCCACGACCGAGGTGAAGTACGAGCTGACGGAACCGACCGTGCCCGGTGAGGCGCGCGTGCCTGTCCAGCCGTTGGTGGATGATCCGACGGTGACCGTCAACGTTCCCGTCTGCGGAGGTTGAGCGATCGATACGAAGCTGCGGCCCGTCACGCTGCTCGCCGTCATGGTGGGTGGTGCGGTGGGCGCCGCTGCGCGTTATCAGTTGTGGCGCTGGTGGCCTGATGATATCGACGAGTTCCCATTCACCACCTTCGCGATCAACGTGATGGGTTGCTTCATCTTCGGATTGCTGTTCGTCGTCATTCCGGCCAGCGCGCACGGCACTATTGCGCTGATTCGACCCTTCCTGCTTTTCGGTGTCATGAGCGGCTTCACCACATTCAGCTTCTTCGCGGTGCAAGGCGTCACGCTCACGTCTCCCCGTGTGGGCGTGGTGTATCTCCTGGTCACGCCCTTGGCCGCGCTGGCTGCGGCAATGGTGGGTGCGCGCGTAGGGCGGTTGTCCCGGTGAACGTTTCGACTTCGGCTCACTTCGGATGGTGGGTAGCCGTGGGTGGCGCCTTGGGAGCGGTGCTGTATTACCTCGCCATGACCGTAGTCGGCCCGGCCGTAGGAGTACGTCGTCTCACCGTGGCACTAGCCATGTGCGTTTGCGCTGTCTTGGGCATCGTCGTTGCTTCCGGGCGTCATGGTGATGGTTACGCCTTGGTGGGCGTTGGTCTTCTTGGTTCCGTCGTACCCTTCACCGCTGTGGTGGCGTCAGTGGTGGACCGGGCTCCGCACCAGCCGTGGCGTCGCAAGGCGATACTGGCGGCGTGGACAGTTCTGGCGGGTGTATCGATGGCGATTCTGGGTTACATTTTGGCGGACGTCAGCAGCATTGCATTCGAGAAGGTCCCAGGACGCCTTCGCTAGAACCACTCGGTCAGCATTCACCCTGAAGAACTGCCTTCGCAAAGCCCACCGTCTGGTAGAGGTAGGTATATTCCCATTCGGCCAGGCTAAAGTCGTACCGGCGCGGCACGTCCCGCACCAGAATTCGCCCGTCGAAGCACTGCGAGAAGATATAGCGGGCCCGGGGTAGGTGGTAGCGCCAGCTGATTACCAGCACGCTCCTCCACCCATTCTGGACCGCCAGGTCGCGAGTCAGAATCGCCTCGCCGCGGGTGGTACTCGGCTCCGGTGGCAGGCATGTCACGGTGAACTGTGGATCCGTGGTAGCACAGAAGGCGGCCATTTGCTTATCGCCGGTCCAGTATGCGTTGGACAGAACGATAGTCTCGGATACGCCTTGCCGAGCAAGACTCATGGCGTATTGCTCACGCCCGTCGTGCTCACCGCCCAGTACGATGATGGCGTCAACGGATTCGACGTCGTCGACGCGCGCTTCGGTGTACACGAAGTAGCCGATTACTCCGACCCCCGCGACCGCAAGGACGAGGGCACACACCAGGCTTACCGCAAACCCTCTCCACCGTCGCACGGCTTCAGCCTAGGCCCTGATCTTTCAGCTCGCCGTGTGGACGAAAGTGCCGGGATGCAACGGGAGTCGCTCCTCCCGGACGCTTCAAGGTGTGGCGCGTCCACGGTCCAAGAGCTGTAGAAGATACGAACCATAGCCGGACTTGAGCAGCGCCTCTGCCCGTTGACCCAACTCGTCATCGGAGATGAACCCTTGCCGCCACGCGACTTCCTCGGGTACGCCTATTTTCAGTCCTTGCCGTTGCTCGATGGTGCGCACGTAATTCGACGCCTCGAGCAACGAGTCGAAGGTCCCGGTGTCCAACCAGGCTGTCCCGCGGGGGAGAACTTCGACGTTGAGACGCCCCTGCTCGAGGTAGGCGCGGTTCACATCCGTGATCTCGTACTCCCCTCGGTCCGACGGCCGAAGGTTCTTCGCGATGTCGACAACGTCGTTGTCATAGAAGTAGAGCCCTGGCACCGCGTAATTCGATTTGGGTGTTGCCGGCTTCTCTTCGAGCGACAGCGCAAAGCCACGATCATCAAACTGGACCACTCCATACGCGGAGGGATCGGCCACCCAGTAGGCAAAGATCGAGCCACCGTCCAACTGGTCGAACCGGTCGAGCTGTTGTCCGAGCCCATACCCATAGAAGATGTTGTCTCCGAGGACCAGCGCCGCCGGACCATCGCCGATATGCTGCTCACCCAGCACAAAGGCCTGCGCAAGTCCGTTGGGGTCTTTCTGAATGGTGTAGCTGAGATTGACACCGAACTGGGAGCCGTCGCCCAAGAGCCGCTGGAACTGTTCGGCGTCGTGAGGGGTGGTGATGATGAGGATGTCGCGGATGCCGGCCAGCATCAGTGTGCTGAGCGGGTAGTAGATCATCGGCTTGTCGTATACGGGCACCAATTGCTTGCTGACGCCGATGGTGATCGGGTGAAGGCGAGTACCTGATCCGCCTGCAAGGATGATGCCTCTCATTCGGGACTCATTCGGAGCACCGGGGGCGCTCCCCGAGTTGCCCAGTTCGTTAAGCGAGACCACTGACCCACTCCTTCACCTCGTCGCAGCTGGGCAGCATGCCTGCTTGTACAGCCTCGTGCAGCGACGGGGCGGCAGCGTCCTTGTCTGATAGCGTGAAATTCATTGGCGCACCTGCCCGTGTCGTCGTAGGCCACTCGATGCCGACCTCTGGATCCAGCGGGTGGATACCGTGCTCTGCGCCCGGCGTGTACCCCGTGGAGCACAGGTAGACCACGGTCGAGTTGTCCTCGAGCGAAAGAAATGCATGGCCTAGTCCCTCGGACAAGTAGATCGCGCGCCGGTCGACATCATCGAGCAGCACCGAGTCCCACGTGCCGAAGGTCGGTGATCCGATTCGTATGTCGACGACGACGTCGAGTACGGCGCCTCGCACACAGGTCACGTACTTCGCCTGTCCGGGTGGCACGTCCGCGAAGTGAATTCCTCTCAGGACCCCGGCGGCCGACACCGAACAGTTTGCCTGGGCGAGGTTGAGGGAATGCCCGACACTGTCCTCGAAGATCGACCCTTTGAACCACTCGAGGAAAGCACCTCTGTCGTCCCCGAACTGCTCCGGAGTGATCTCCCACGAGCCCGGTACCTGCAACTGTCGAGTCTTCACCTTCATGCCCCCTGTGCCGCGTAGCGAACCTCGACATCGTGCTTCTCTGTCTCCCACCATGTGGGGTTGTTTCGGTACCAATCGATAGTGGCCTGCAGGCCCTGCCGAAAGTCGGTGTACCGCGGTTCCCAACCCAACTCGGTGCGCAATGTGGACGAGTCGATGGCGTACCTCAGGTCATGGCCGGCTCTGTCGGTGACGTGATCGAAGTCATCGGGGTCTTTGCCCATCAACTCCAGAATCATCCGAACAACTGACAGGTTGTCGAGTTCGCCGTCCGCTCCGATGAGGTAGGTGCGGCCGATCTCCCCTGCCTCGAGGATGCGCCAGACTCCCGAATTGTGGTCGTCAACGTGGATCCAGTCGCGCACGTTCTTACCGGCACCGTAGAGCTTGGGCCGCACACCGTTCAGGATGTTGGTGATTTGCCGCGGGATGAACTTTTCCACATGCTGGTATGGCCCGTAGTTGTTCGAACAGTTCGACAATGTCGCCCGCACACCGAAAGATCGCACCCATGCCCGGACGAGCAGGTCCGACGCGGCCTTTGTGGACGAATAGGGACTGGATGGGTTGTACGGGGTGTGCTCCGTGAACTTGGCTGGATCGTCCAACGCGAGGTCGCCGTACACCTCGTCTGTCGAAATGTGGTGGTAGCGAACGTCGTGCTTCCGCACCGCTTGAAGCAGTGAGTAGGTGCCGCTCACGTTCGTCTGCAGAAATGGCCATGGATCCGCGAGCGAGTTGTCGTTGTGCGACTCGGCCGCGAAGTGGACAACTGCGTCCGACTCCGCAACCAGCGCGTCGACCAAGCCGACATCGGTGATATCGCCTTCGACAAAGTTGATCGATTCACGTACCGCGGAGAGCGACGAGAGGGAACCTGCGTATGTGAGCGCATCCAGCACGGTGACCTTGACGTCTGGGCGATCTCGCACAGTCGCGTTAACAAAATTCGATCCGATGAAGCCGGCGCCACCGGTCACTAGAATCCGCACATTCACCCCACGTAACTTCGCAGAAATCTGCAGACATCCCGGCGTCAGAGTACTTTCGCGCCGACGGTCAGAGCCTACTCCCAGTCGAGGGCACCAACCAGAGTTCGGGCCCATAGTGTCGGACGCCACACTGTCGCGCCCCAGACATGCGACCGAATCCCACCCGGCACCGAAGTCTTTCCCCCGGAAGCGAACAGGTACTAGTCTGTTCGAATTCTCATCATACCCGCACATAGTTGACGATCGATAGCACCTACCCGCATACGACCCTGCCCATTCCGACACCGGGAACTTCCCACGCGCGCCTTTCGACCGCGGGCATCGCAGTCGCACAGCCGGCCCGCTGGCAGATACCTCCGTGTTGAGAGAGGGTTACGCCTAAGAGAAGATGCGGTAGCAGCAATCCCAGCCGAAGCAGCGCGACTCGCATTCTCGGACCGGCGATACGAAGACGAGCACCTAGAGGATTTGACGTGAAGAAGACAAATATGCTTGTAGAGATCGCCCGCGTAGTGGACCGGGGTAACTGCTCGGGATGTGGCACATGCGCCCTGCTGAACCCGGCCACGAAGATGACTTTGTCCGAAGACGGTTACATGCGGCCGGTTACTCAGGATGGACACGAGTCGAACACCGACACAAATCTTCTCCGCACCTTCGCTGAGGCCTGCCCGGGTCGAAGGGTCGATGCTCAGCGACCGGAAACATCCACCCGGCACCCGATCCTCGGCCCGATCACATCGATCTGGGAAGCGTATGCCATCGACCCTGAGATCAGGTTCAAGGGAAGCAGCGGTGGCACGATCACTGCGTTGTCCACCTGGCTTCTCGAGACCGACCGCGTCGCGCAGGTACACGCAGCGCAACCCGACGACTCCGATCCACGTCGTACCGAAGCGGTTCGAGTCACCGATTCGAAAGACACGCTTCGAACAGCCGGCTCCAGGTATGCGCCGGTATCCGTCACACCGACAGTGGACATCGACAGCAGCACATCGGCTGTGGTCGCAAAACCCTGTGAAATATCGGCACTACGCAAACTCACGCAGTTGAGAGGCATCGACGGACCGATACTTTTGTCATTCTTCTGCGCGGGCGTACCCAGCCAGCATGCGACGGACGACCTCGTCGAGAGGTTGGGCATCCCCTCCGACCAGGAGTTGGAATCGCTTCGCTACCGAGGGCACGGCTGGCCCGGCGAGTTCACCGCACAGGACACCGAGGGAAACGTCGCACGAACCTCTTATGACGTGTCTTGGGGATCCCATCTTGGACCGGCAATTCAAAGTCGTTGCAAGATATGTCCGGACGGAGTCGGAGAAAGCGCAGACATCACTGCCGGTGACTACTGGAGGGCTGATGAGCGCGGGTATCCCGATTTCGCCAATGCCGAGGGTGTCAGTGTGCTTATTGCCCGCACCGCCCGCGGAGAAACTCTGCTTCGCGAGGCAGCAGCCGCAGGAGTGATCTCGATCCGCAGCATAGACCCTGATTCGGTAGCGGCGATTCAGCCTTCCCAAAGCGTCCGGCGGCGCACACTGTCGGGCAGACTGCTGGGTGGCCGAGTCGCCGGACACCTGCCACCGCGATACAGAGGTTTCGGGCTGCTCGGACTGTCAGCTAGGGCACCCGTGAAATCCGTGCGAGCTGCTGTGGGAACCTACATCCGAGCCCGACGTTGGCAACGATGACACTTCAGAGCGGAGTTGAGAACATGACATGGCGAAGCACACACCCGGTAGCGAGAATACTGGCCGCCCTGTACTCCCGATTGCCTGCCCAACGGCGGATCCGCCATCTCATTGCGCAGCTCGAAGGTGGTGAGATGAAATCTCCGACTCTCAGGAGAATCCTCTCCCGCCACCACGGATTGGAGGTCGGCCATCATTCGTACGGCTCCCTACTCGACCCGGCATCATGCGATAGAGGGACGACTATCGGGAACTATGTCTCGATCGGACCCGGTGTGAGACGTTTCGGTGCCAACCACCCACTCGAGAAGTTGGGACTGCACCCGTACCTCTACAATCCAACGTTGGGAATGGTGGAGGCGTCGGCCGACGTAGACCGCACTTCTCTGGTTATAGGTCATGATGTGTGGATCGGCGCCAATACCGTGATCCTGGCCCCCGTCACATCTATCGGGAACGGCGCTGTCATCGGCGCAGGCAGCATAGTGACCCGAAACGTCCCGGACTTTGCGGTCGTCGCTGGCAACCCGGCCAGAATCATGAAGTATCGCTTCGATGAACAAATACAGAACCTCATCGAGACTACGAAACCATGGGACATGCGTCCCGCCGAGTACGTCAACTGGGTCCACTCCAACTCTCCCGACGAGTGACTTGCGCGAGAAGGAACGATGAGATGGCGCACCGCGCGAGCCCACCGCTAGAACGCGGAAAACTGTCCTCAATAGCGAACTCGCCGAGCATAATCGCTGCGTCGCGCCTTCTCGTGCAACTCTCGCCGCTGATCACGGCGCCCGTCGTGGCACGGGCGCTCGGGCCCGAAGGCAGGGGCTACTACGCCGCGTGTTTCGCCGCGATGATTCTGACACCCGTTGTTCTCGGAGCGGGCCTGCCGCTCGTCGTCCGGCGACGAGCGGCGAACGAGACTGCCGCGCCGGCCTTGCGCGCGGTGTACTTTCTGATTCCCCTGGCAGTGCCGTTCGCTGTTGGCATCGGGATCCTCGTCGAGAAGACACTTTTGTCGGGCATCGACTCTCATACGGGGGTTCTCTATATCGTCGGGATGGGGTGTTCCGTGTTGTTCATCGGAACGTTGTGCACCCAAAGCGTACTCATTGCCGAGCAGAGCTACCGGAGCATCGCGATCGTCCAGTCCATACAACCAATTTCATTGACGGCTGGAATCGTCATCGGCTGGGTCGCCGGGTCACTCACCCTCGACTGGATTCTGATCGTCGCAGCCATCAGTA
Organism: Rhodococcus sp. MSC1_016; assembly: GCF_023667485.2. Classification (NCBI taxonomy): domain Bacteria; kingdom Bacillati; phylum Actinomycetota; class Actinomycetes; order Mycobacteriales; family Nocardiaceae; genus Rhodococcus; species Rhodococcus sp. MSC1_016. The sequence goes on along the minus strand of NZ_JAMOZI020000001.1, from coordinate 317,605 downwards.
TGTTTAGCTCCTTCGTCGCCGGACTTGCACTAACTCGCATTCCGCTCAGAGGTAAGCGCGAGACCATTCCAGGGATGCTACGGGAGGGTGTCACATACTCGGGCAGCCAGATCGCCGAAACAGCCAATGTCACTTTGATTCAAGTCCTGGCCGTCGGAGTGATCGGAGCTGCCGAGACGGGTTTTCTGGCGATTGCCGTAACGATAGCCGGTCTGCCCCTAACCATCGCGCATACCGTGACCGCGGTGATATACAAGGATGCCGCTGTGGTAGACCGCCGCTCTTCGGTGTTGACTGGTATCGCGCTTCGGGTCACCGTACTTGCCGCCGCGGTGCCGACCGTCGTTCTCGCCCTTTCGGCGCCAATTGCCATTCCACTGATATTCGGACAAGCGTTCGTGCCTGCCGTCGACACCACACTGCTTGCTCTGTCGGCATCTGTATTCCTCGCTGGCGGTTACGTGCTGGCGCAGATCCTCGCAGCACAGAACAAGGGCGCCTGGATGACGGTGAATCAGCTGGCAGGGCTCGCAGTCAGCGTTGCATTCCTCTTTTTCTTCGGTTCACAACTCGGCGCAGATGGTGCGGCATTAGGTTTGGCCGCTGGCTGGTTGACTGCAGCCGGCCTTCATGTCATTTCACTGAGAGTGCCGCTACGCCTACTTGTTCCCCGACCGCGCGATGTGAAGCACTTCGTGGCAATCGTGCTGCGTGGAAGGTTCGACTACGAAATGTTCTGACGAGTCAAGAGGCTCTGCATGTGGGCGACAAGATCGTCCATCTTCTGGTCGCTTCGAGCGCGCAGCGATGCGGTCCGCTCCAGAAACGTTTCGGGATCGAGCGAATCGATTATTGCCATCGTGGCCGTTGCCGCATCACTCACAGTCTTCAGATCGATGCTCGAATCCCATCCCAGAGCTGACAACAGCGGCTCGAATTTTCTCGAGTAGGCCCAGGGAATCGCCGGCGTGCCGACCGACAGCGCGTTCAGGCACGCATGCATCCTCGCCCCGATTACGAGTTTTGCAGTCGCCATATGTGACCGCGCTTCGGATAAATCGCCAGGCACTAGCAGTTCGACGCGAGACCCGTAGTACTCGGCCACTGATCGTGCAGCTGGAACATCATTGTCGGCCATATCGGAGTCCAGTACATGGGCAAGCACGGATACACCCCGCCCACGTTGGATCAGTGCGTCGATCAAGGAGAATGTCGATTCTCGATATTTCGAGGAGTCCACGTGACTGTTGGGCCTCCACAGCAGTCCAGACACGTTGACAATGACATCGTGGGCCGAGGACGATCCGGCCTCCGGGACCGGAAGCGCGAAAACCATATCCGTCGAGATTCCATCTACGGGGCGTCCGCGCCGCATCGAATAGTCCGCACTCACCGGGTCGCGTGCAAAAACCGCTGACACTCGCCTGAGTGCGCCAGTGCCGATCACATTGCCTAGCAGGCTATGAAACGGTCCGATCGTCTGTGGCATAAGCACCAGTGGCACACCGGACTTTTCTGCCGCCCTGTGGACGTATGCCATCAGCACAAGGCGGCGTAGTCCGTAGATATCGGTGAAGCTGTCTCCACCGCCGGTGTCGAGGACGATGTCGTACGTACCGATCTCAGCCTTGACTGGTCCGCGGCTCCTGCCGAGATCCGCCAGTACTTTTCTTCGCTGTAACGGAGTCCCGATGCTCGCATGAGTGTGGAAGACCATCTCGCAGTCGGTCCCCCATGCACGGAAGGCGATCTCACGTACGCCTTCGGCCAAGGCTCTCAATCCCAGGTTGGTCGATTCACCATCCGCCCACAACACCAAAATCTTGAACGGTCGATCTGCGCTCCCTGTTCCCGAGGTCGTCATGACGAAACCACCGCTTCCGATGGCGCCGTGTTGTCGGCGATTCCGCACGCTGACCAGGTGAGTGCCGCGAGCCGTCCATAGAACCACGGAGGTAGATACAGCGGCGTGCTGACATAGGGCCAGGAACGCAGGTGGCGTATCGCTAGGCCGAACATGAGAGCCGCGCCAGCAAGTATCGTTAACTTAGGCATACCCCCATTCACCTCGTAGGCGAGGAAGAAGACTCCGCCGAGGGCAGCCTTCTCTTCAGTCCATGCGCTGCGTCGAGCTCGACCGGTCGCGCGCGTCATCGTCCAGTTCATCGCGAAATCACTTCCTCCGCGGAGCCTGTCCGAACCAAACGACTGTCCTGCCGCAAGACGGTCAGAGCGAATATCTCTGCACGCTTCGCTTCGACCAAGGACGAATCCCTCGTCGCCGGCTTCAGTCGCGATCGGGCACGGTAGGCCAGCGCTCGGACGCCGAATCCTGACGCCACCGTAGCTTTCCAGCTGATACTGGCCAGGCGGGTGGATGCAATCTTCCATCTGTACAGATCGTAGAGATTCTCGATCCATGCCGTTCCGGGTTCCTTGGGCTCCGCGTCTCCGGAACTCCCGCCAAGAGCGTGGGTTCCGAAGACCTCGGCGTTCATGACGACTTTCTGGCCGATGTCGCGTACACGAAGGCACAATTCGACGTCCTCCGCGTACATAAACCACCGTTCGCTCATGCCACCCAACTCCCGCCAGGTGCTCGCGCGCACCATCATGCATGCACCCGACACCCATCCGACCTCGCGAGTTGTCAGGGCGTGCTTGTGCAGAAGGTAGGCACCTTCGAATATTCGGAAGCGATGGGAGAGCCGGGATACGCCGGTGTAGTGACAGAAAACGCGCCACAGGGTCGGTACGTGGCCGCCTTCCCTGACATGCAAGTGCTGTCCCGGCCGGTGCAGGACTGGCGCGATGATCCCGATCCGCGAATTCGCTTCCATCGATTGATACAGATCGAGCACGGATTCCGCGCTGATCACTGCATCCGGGTTTAACAACAGGATCGCCTTGCCTGTCGATGCGCGGGCGGCTGCGTTGACCCCACCCGCGAATCCTAGATTCTCCTCGCTAATGATAAGTGTTGCCTTCGGGCTCGCTGACCGAACCACGTCCGTGGTGGAGTCGCTGGAGGCGTTATCGAAAACAATGAGTTCGATGTCGTCGCGATTACTCAGTGGCATGAGACAGTTTTCGATCACCGCAGCACTGTTGAAGGTGACAACGACGACCGACACGACCGAGTCCGGGTTGCTAGAGACCAACACGCACCTCCCGCGCGTCGTTACCGGTCACAAGGAATTGACATACTCGATGACCGGTGTCCTCGGAAGTGATGAGGCGAGCGTGCTTACGCATTGGTGTTCCCCATCAATCTACCGAGGGTGCTCACTATTTCTTTCCGGTAGCGATCCACCCCGAAATTGAGTTGTGCCGCCCTTTGCGCGTTTCTCGACAGCTTCGCAGCAAGGCTCGGTTCGGTCATCAGCGCAAGGATCTTCTCTGCCAGGTCGTGTGCGTTACCGGCCTCGAAATGTAGCCCGGTCACACCATCCTCAACGATTTCGACCAACCCCTGGATACGAGAGACGATCACGGGCCGTCCCGCCAACTGCGCTTCGACTGCGGTGTTTCCGAACGGCTCTGCCCGTGAGGGAACCAGCGATATGTCACCGCGCTCCAACGCCGGCCAAATCGGAGAGACGTATCCAGAGAATGAGACGGCGTCGGTGAGGCATTTCTCCGATGCCTTCTTTCGTAGATCGGCCTCGAACCACTCGTACCCGGGAAAAGTGGACCCGCAGATGTCGAGTTCGACCTGGTGTCCATCCAGTCGCAAGATTCGCACCGCGTCAATCGCCGTATCGATTCCTTTCCTCGGAGACAACCGACCGATGAGCACCAGTTTGGCGTGGTCCCCACAGGCGTCGGAGGCGGTGGCCGCGATCGGACCGGGCGGCATGGGAACTCCGTTGTAAATTCGATCGATCTTAGGTTCCAGCCGCGGTAAGACGTCGGTTAAGGCGAGCCTGGATGCGTTGCTGTTGACGACGATGTGATCGGCCAGTAGTAGGGGCGCGGCCAAGCCCGTTCGGACCACGCGGCGCGCGGCGTCCTCGGCTTCGTGAACGTGGCAGAGCACCGGCACTCGCGCAGCCTTCGCCCCAAGGATCCAACCTGGAATCGTTACGGTGTTGACGTACAAGGCGGCGGGTCGAACGTCGCGCAGCAAACGGATCTGTGAAATCAAGGCGACAAGACTCTCGAACGCCAACCGGACGAGCCCGAGTGGAGAAAGTGCGGACTTCCGCAGAACAGGCATCGGCACGATCCGCACTTCAGCGCCCTCGCCTTCGAGGCGTGGGACGAGTGGCCCGCTCTCCGGGATTACAACGAGTACTCGGTGCCCGGCGTCGACCATCGCAGCGACACTTTCGAGGAGTTGCAGATCGGATCCATATAGATCGGGTGAGGGATGCGCGACGACGATCGTTTTTGCACTCATCGGTGTCAGGCCTTCCGCTTGCGCAGGAGTTTCGCGGGTACGCCGCCGTAGATTCCGTACGACTTATACTCCCCGGCCGGGACCACAGAGCCAGCCGCGAAGACGCAACCATCGCCGATGGTTGCGCCGTCGAGAATCGTCACTCGGGAGCCGATCCAGCAGTCGGAACCGATCCGAATTCCCTGCCGCGTCACGCCCTGCAGTCGTATCGGTACATCGATGTCGGAAATATTGTGGTTTTCAGAATGTAGCGAGGTGTAGTTCCCGAAAATCGTGTCGGACCCGATCTCAATTCCGCCCGCACTGCCAAAAAGGTTGTCGGTGCCTAGACCAACGTTGTCGCCAGCGCGAAATCCGCGACCGATGTTCTGAATATTTCCGGTGCACTCGATTCGCGAGTTCTTCCCCAGCGACACGTTCGAGCCGAGGGTAACACCGAGCGACGACATGGCGTCGATGTACGAACCCCTGTCGAGCGTCACGGTTCTGCCGAAGTCGATCAGGTGTCGGCCCTTGATTCCTACCCCCGGACCGATGAAGGGCTTGTGCTGACGCAATGGGAATTTCGCGTATCCCCGGAGCTTCATGAACAGCCGACGCACGGTCAAGTCGACGAGGTAGCCTGAGCTTATCCGTTGATCGATGCGGTAGTCACTCCCCTTCGCATTGGAAATGTATGAGTTAAGAGCTGCGGTCAGCATGAGCGCCCCCGACGAAGTTCAGACAGTCCAGGCTGGGAGGCGTCGAGAACGTTGACCAGACTTTCTCCGTAGCGCTCGCACACGGACTCCCACGTGTATCGGGTCCTCGCCTCTTCGAGGGCTCTGAGAGAAAGGGCCTTCCGTTCACCGGACGAGCCGAGCAGTTTCAGACACACCCCGGCTATGTCCTCCGGAACCGGTCGGACGAACAGTCCGGCATCCCTCAGCACCTCTCGGTTATAGACGGTGTCCCGCGCGACAATCGGAGCGCCACAGGCCATAGCCTGCACCAGTGCGGGATTAGTCCCGCCGACACTGTGTCCGTGGAAATAGACTCCGGCGTGTTGCCAGAGCGAGAAGAGTTTCGTGTCGTCGCTGACGTGCCCCAACCACTTGATACGGGCTGATCGCCCGGCGAGTTCCTCGACCCTCCGATCCAGCTCCCCGCCGTATCCAGACGAGCCCACTATGACGACATCGTGGCTTCGGCTGAGGATCTCTGCTGCGTCGATAAATTCGGAGACTGTATTTTCCGGCACGAACCGGGCGACCATGAGCACATACTCACCTGGTGTCAAACCGTCGACGACCTCGAGACTGTCGACGGCATCGCCACCGTACGGAATGAAGTCTCCCGAACGGTTGAACTCGGTCTCCCACCGTCTCTGGATTTCGAGCGAGTCCATCACGAGACCGTTGGCATATTTGGCCGTCAACTGGGCGCCCTGCCTGAAGACTTGCTTGGCGCGCTTACTCCACTTCGCCCGTTCCCATTCGATTCCGTCGACGTTCACCAGGGAAGGCACGCCCCGCATCCTCAGGGCCGGTAGCCAGAAACCGTTGGCAACGTTCATGACGAGCGCAACATCCGGCTTACGCAATGCTGTGTCCACCGTGGACGTCAGTCCGTACGACAGGGTACTGGCGGACTTGGATTCGACGCCTAGTGTCGTCCTCACTTGCACACGGGGATCCCGGTCCGGGTCGGCGTCAAACGTGGAACCTCTGCGCCCGTACACGGTGACGTCCCAACCGCGTGAGACAAGGTGCGGCGCCAGACGTCGGACCAATGTTTCGAAGCCACCGTAATAGCTCGGGTAGCCCCGTGTTCCCAGTATTGCTACTGACCGAGTCATGCACATTCCTCATCGCTACGTCCGGTAGTGTGACGCCTCCGCACCGGGTCGATCGCGCAGTCGCCTCCATTGCTAGTAAGCCCCATCACCCGCGATCACCGCCCTGAGCGTCTTGCCAATGATCAGTACGTCCCCGGTCATTGACCAGTTCTCCACGTAGGAGAGGTCGAGCCGCACGGTCTCTTCCCACGACAGGTCCGACCGGCCACTCACCTGCCACAGTCCTGTGATCCCAGGTTTGACCAGTAGCCGGCGCCGAACCGTTCCGTCGTAGGTCTCCACCTCTCGGCGTAGAGGCGGACGGGGGCCGACCACACTCATCTCACGGCGGAGAACGTTGATGAACTGCGGGAGTTCATCAATGCTGAACTTCCGCATGATCCGACCGACCTTAGTGACTCTCGGATCCTCACGCATCTTGAACAGAACGCCGGCCCCCTCGTTCGACTTCATCAGTGAAGCAACCTGTTTGTCGGCGTCCACTACCATGCTTCGGAACTTGAACATCGGGAATGGTTTACCGTCCAACCCCATCCGCTCCGACTTGTAGAACACGGAGCCCTTGCTCGTCAGTTTGATCGCGACTGCGACCGCGAGCATCACCGGACTGATCGCGATCAGCGCCAAACTGGCGAAGACGAGGTCGAACCCGGTCTTCATGAACTTCTGTGCCCCGTGGTATTGAGGCTTCTCGACATGTATCAGTGGAAGGCCGGCCACCGGCCGCATCGACAGGCGCGGCCCAGCAACATCCATCATCCCGGGGGCTACCACCAAATCCACATGGTGAGGCTCCAGCGCCCACGCCAGCGCGCGCATCCCATCATGACCAAGATGTTCGGTGGCCGTGACTGCCACGGTGTCTGCGCCGCAGAACTTCAGGGCGCTCAATACGTGCCGTTCGTCGCCGAGTATCGGTATTTCGCGCCCACCGACCACAATGCTCCGCCCACACTCGACGCCACGGCCGGGTGTGCAAACACCTACAACACGGTATCCATCGGCGGTACCACGCGAGAACGACTCCGCGAGGCTTCGAACCGCTCGCTCGCCACCCACCACCAGCACGGAGGTTTGAAACTCGCCCTGCGCCCGCTTGCGCGCGATTACACGTCGCCAGCACCACCGGCTGATGACAAGCGCCGCCAATCCGACCGGAAAGGCGATGCCGAGGTACAGACGCGCCAAGTCAACTCGGAACAGGAGGGACACAATCGCGATCAAACCGAAGAGACGAATCGTCGAGGAGAAAATTCGTCGGTACTCCTCCGGGCCACTCCCGATCACACGAATTGTGCGGGTTCGGAAGATCACCAAGGTGGCGAGCCACATCATGATCAGTGCCGCGGAGATGAACGAGTAGCTGAGATCCGGGATCGAACTCGACGACGCCAGAACCTCACGGTCTCCGAACCGAACCCACTGCGCGATCGCAACGGCCGCGATCACGATCAGGGTGTCCGAAATTCTCAGTCGTCGAATGTAGGTTGCCTGCCAGTCCCTGCGACTGCCGACCCTTCCGGCCCCTGGCGCAGTCGCCGAACCCTCCACACCCACTGCGGGGCTGAGGGGCACATTGAATGCCGTAACCATCGCACACCTTCCACCTGAAGCCGTTACGCGCGTCGGCAGCCCGTATGACTTGTGATGTGTGACGGAAAAAGAGAAACCGTCCCCCCGGATTGCTGCCGTCTAGATGATCGCACCCATGGCCCGTCCGTTACCTATCGAGCGCGGACTGCACCCAGATCGGCCCGGCAATGTGATCCGAGCAGAAAAGTGCTGGTCAACTCGATTTGGTTATCGCGAGCCGCGCCAGAATCGCGCTGCATCGCTGCGGATTGTGAGGCGAATCACAAGCGGTAAGGGAACTTTCGCACCCGCTGCGTCCTGTCTACTCGCGAGTAGGAGTCTAAATACCCTTGACTCCAGGCTTATTGGAGGATTCTTGGACGATCGCCCAAGAATGCGAAAACAGATACCCGCCGACGGAGCGCGGCACATGTAGCCGGGATTGAGCTTAGTCCGCCCTTCCTTTGCGCACGCGGACAATGGAACACAGCAGCGCTTGCAGACGATGAACGGGATGCGGCTGCCAATCCGGCGTCTATGTTTGTGTTTTCGCGTCTCAGATAGTTCACCGCCGCGTTCAGCGTTCGAAACCGATCCCTGTTCACGTTCTGCGACCGTGAACAGGTTCTCATTCTGTTTACGATCGACGAAGAACAGCCGCGGCAGATTGGACCGTGCGGATTGGCCCCCGTGGGTTACCGTCGGCGTCGCTCGGGGCTAGTGGAGTCGACAGGACGACGGCGGAGGGCCAGCGCGTACGACGGCTTCGCCGTCCAGTCAGAGTTTCCACAGGATATGCACAGGCGCGAAGTCTTTGACGAGCGTCCAAGCGCGGGCATACTCGAAGGGTGTGGTGGTGGATTTTAGGGGCTGCGGTGGTGCTGTGGGTGGTTTTGTCGGTACCGCTCGCGATTGTGCTCGGCCGAGCGGCCCGGCTAAAGGATGTGCGGGAGCAGCCGGCCCCGCTGAAGGATGATCACCGACACGATCCGCCAGACCAGACGGTGGCATGAGGCCACGTGCTTCTCACGAGCCAGGCCGGTCAAGCTGGGAACACCCGTCGTTGGGCTTCTAAGCCCCTTCGTGACGGGCGAGCGGGCCGTCACGAAGGGGCTGGTCGATGCGCGCTCGCGCGCGAGCGGTGAGCTCCCAGATGCGGCTGGTCTCCTGGACGCCGACACAGGGAACGCCGGCCTCCTGCGCACGTTGCATCATCGCGGAATCCTTCGCAGACCCGACACCATCCATGACGTCGACCGTCGCGATTACACAGAGGACGTCACCGTTGAGTTCCCGTATCGGTTTCAAACCGCGGGCCGTAACCCACTGCCGTAGCTTCGCCCACTGGGTAACTTCGAGATAACTTGTCGGGTTACCGACAAACAGAACAAAACGGGATCGTCGAGCCCGTGCCACCTCTATCCGGGAAACAGTAGTCATGGTGAGGTTCCTTTCGACGAGCAAGTTCCACGGCGCAGCAGAGGGCTGGGTATGCCGCCAACATATACGTCGTCGTTGACGGCGTGCGTTAACCGGAATCAAGCCCCATGCTGGAGTGCTCGGCTTGTCGTCGAATCAACCGACGACCACCATGCCACTCGATCGTCTCGGGGCAACTCACGCTCATCCTTCAGTCGCGCCGCCGAACCGAACAGAACGGCAAGCGGTATCGCGCCGAGTCCCCATATCACGACTATTCCTATGACCCACCACATGCCGTCCAGTATGCCGATAAACATACGTCCGGTCTGTTTATTTGCCAAAACGAGACTTACTACCTAGTTAGGTCTCATTTTGTTACAAACCTCGAATAGTGGCTGCCATACGCGAACTGACGGAGCCGAACGAAAGGCAATCTCCGCAGGCCGGTGGCACGATCAACTTCGTGACCGAAAATCGTCCTGACAGAACTGCTCCGAAGCGGACCCGACTACAGAGGGTACGGATCGCGTGGCGGAAGAACCTCGACTCCAGCGAGCAGTCCGCCGTCGTGGCTTGGACCGCGTTCACTCTGACCTTCGGTGGGGTACGTGCGTTGACCCATTGGATCAAGGACGGGCATGGGCCCAGCAGCGGCGGGATGACACTCGGTGGCCGCCATTTTCACCATTACAATCTCGGGATCTGCGCACTGGCGGGCGTGGGGGCCGTCGCGGTACGCGGCTCCGAGAAGCAGCGGCGGCATCCGACCGTCCCCCTGTCGTACGGCGCCGGACTCGCGCTCATTGTCGACGAACTGGCGTTGCTACTCGACCTGGAAGACGTGTACTGGGCCAAGGAGGGACGTACCAGTGTCGACGCGGCAGTGATCATCATCGGTCTTGGCGGGCTGATGACAGCAGGACTGGAGTTCTGGCCCGCCGCCCAGCGCGCGATGGCAAGGCCCTAACCCGTGTGTCACCACAAGACCTGAACTGGGGCCCACTCTGTGAGCCCCAGTTCAGAAAGATGCTGCCTTATGCGCCGCTGGATCCAGCTTCTGACCCGAAGGTGAGGAACTGCGCGAGGAAGGTGACCAGTTCCGTGAGGCTGCCGAAAGCTGAAGACATGTTTGCTCCTGTCGAGGCGTTTAGGGGGAGAACCTTCGATTTGCACCCTGCCGGGCACTCGTTCTTTCTACACGACCAGCCGAACATCGCAACCGCAACAGCTATGTGGCGCAGTGCAACACGTTACAGCCGACTCGGCGCTGCAGATCGTCCCGTCCCCTAATCGGCTCTACTCACGTGCCGATGAACGGAGAAACTACCGGAAAGAAGACCGGATCTGGATGCTGCGGCCCGCGAGCCGGTTCAGGCGGCGGACAGCGGGGCGCGATTTGAACCTGCAGTATGTTATTACGCTCCACAAAGTATTCATCCGTTTGACCGAGTCGGGCTCCACTTGCTTTCAGCGAACAGCCGACGGGATGGCCGCGGTCCACCCGAGGAGTTACAGATCGATTCGTCGGTCAGGCGCACGACCATATGAGCGAGCCGGTGGTTACGGTAAGCGCCTAACGCGAATTCGGCCGAAATCAGTTCTTCTCAGTTGTCAACAAGCTGCACCGAGCGAGCCGCCGGACGCCGCAATCCCGATATTCGGCGCCTCGGCGCAGAACTCGCTATGCAGTCGGCACGATTCGATGCCCGCCGATTATTTACCCATACCCATTCACCGATCAGCTCTCCCCAGTGGATCAATGGGCTGCACCCGTCAATTGCCGGGTGCATGCGCCACCGACTAAGCCTCGACGAACTGCACCGGCAAGATGATCGACGCCGATAGCTGCGGCCGGAATGATCGCATAGCGTCCAGCCAGTAATCCTACGATGGCGTGCCGTTGTCACGGAGGTCGAATGTCGCGCGAATGTCCAACTTGTGCAGGCATCAAGGGGGTGGTTGCTTCGATGTGGCCGGCGCTCCGATCGGACCCCTCGATACGACGGGTGCGCTCGGTAACAATCTCGTACAATGTAATTCAGTTGTCCAGACGGGACGAAAGAACTAAGCCTGCCGAAGCTGGGGCATTCGTCGTGTGGGGCACCGGATGTGCTCATGGGCGAGGGGCGTCTGATCGCTCGATAGGCGAACGCACCAGAGGGTACGGCATGATGTAGCGCATGCGAACATTCGCCTTCACTGCGGGAGCCGCCGCAATCGTTGCCGTGGTGCTTGTAACCACCGCAAATCGCGTCTTCTACGATATGGACACGGCACGATTCATCCTCAACTTCGGCGTTGCCGCGGCTGCAACCTGCTGTGGTCTGCTCTACCTGGGCACGATGTTGCTGACCGCAGCACAGCACTCGGTATTCCTGGACGATCGAACGGAATACCGACCATGACCTGGCAGGCGGATCGAGCCCCCGCGCACCTGCGTGACAGCTCATGGCGGTTCTACGCAGTCTCCGGGCTGGTCACACTGGGCGCGAGCGCTTCCGCCTTCAAGATGCTCACACCCGATGGGATTAATTACCCGCTCGCGCTGATCTACCTATTCGCGGTGGTCGTTTTCGCCAACCTTAGGTTCGAGGTCGTCATGTCGACCATCGTCCTCGCATCAATGTGGACCGGTTTCATGCTGCCCGTCGCCGGGATCAACACCCGCATCGACACTCTGCTCATGCCAGCAGCGGTGCTCTCGGCGGTGCTGAACGGCCGCATCACGGAAGTCAAACGGGTATTCCGTGAACCGGTCGTTCTACTCCTCCTAGCGTTCATCGCCCTCAACGCGATCAGCAGCATCATATTCGCCAACGTTCCGGCTGAGAGTCTCCGCATTGTCATTTGGTATCTATCGAATTTCACGGTCCTTGTGCTCGCCCTCGCCTGCTGGGGTAGAAGTCGAGAGAAGCTGTATCGACTTCTATTCATCGGTGCCACCGTCAACGTGTTCGCTGGGCTCGTCGGATGGTTCGTCATCTCGGCCGGCGGCACTTGGGGCGGCTACACAGACGGCATCTACGGTGCCCGTGCTAGTGGCATAGCATTCGAGGCGAACATCCTCGCGGGCATTTGCGCGATCTGGCTACTCATCGCCATCACGTCGACAACCAAGTTGCATTGGGTTGTGTGGGTGACGATCCTTGTCGGATCGGGCGTGACTATTATGACGAACACGCGTGCAGCCGTGATTGCTGTCGTGGTCGGGGCGCTGATTTTCTTCACGTTCCGTGGCCGCAAGGTTGGGCGAGTGCTGCCCGTGTTGCTCGCCGTGGCGACCGGAGCATGGGCGGTGCGGCTTTTCGACCCGGAGACGTACGAGCAGATCGTCGGAAAGCTCTCGAATTTTCGCTTCGACAATGACACCGCCGTGTACCGCTACGACGTGTGGGACATCGCTTCAAGTGAACCGCAGGGGTGGAGCATCCTTCTCGGGATGGGCACGAACTCGTACGGACAGCGGCACCTTGACCCAACCGACCTAACGCACCAGAAAGCGGCGTACATCGGCAACCTGCCGTTGCAAACCTATTACGACGTGGGCATTGTCGGGGTAGTGATCCTCGCGGTTGCAGTGTTCCTGGTGTGGCGGCGAGGCAGCAGCCACTCGCGGCAGCGACGCCTCGCCATCCTGACCGGGTTCCTGATCATCTCGACCGCGTGCAGCCCGTTCTTCTTCGCGTACTTCTGGCTAATGATCGCCCTTAGTCTCGCCAAGGATTCCGCGTCAAATGACGGTCCGGTGGCCGCCGTCGTCGACGACCCGAGCAGCGCTGCCAACCGTGATCGTGGTGACCGCGGTCGTGGTGTTCATGTTGTCGGCGCCCAGACGTGGCAAGTGTGACGCTGCTGAGCCCTTGTTCTCGATTAGGTGCTAGATGCAAACGATGAACACTAAGGCTGGGAGTGTCAATACCGTTGCCGATGCGCCCGTGAACATCAGCATGGATTGCGCTGCGGTCGAGAGTCAGCGTTGTTGCGGCCATGATTTTCACTTGGGGTAGCCGCAGGACTGTTGGGCCACCATGGCCCCGGCGCGAGGTCGGCCGTCTGGGCATGGAGTTCGTTCACCGCCGCCTTCTGCGCGGTGCGGGCGCTGACGCACTGGATCAAGGACGGCCATGGCCCCAGTAGTCGCAGCATGACACTCGGCGGGCACCATTTCATCACTACAACATCGGCATGGCACCTTAGGGATGATCGGTGCCATTGCCGTCCGTGGTTCCGACAAGCAGCGACACCACCCCGCCGTGGCGCTCTCGTTTGGCGCGGCTGTGGCGTTCATCGTCGACGAACTGGCGCTCCTACTCGACCTGGAAGACGCCTACTGGGCGAAGGAGGGGCGAAAGAGGGGCGGACGAGCGTCGACGCCGCGGTGACCCTGATCGGGCTCGGTGGGCTGATGACCGCCGGATTCGAATTCTGACCCGCCGCCCAGCGGGCCCTTCAACCACGCGATTCGCACGCGCAATAGTGCGCCGCTGCGCTCTCAGCTTTCCCCAATAGGCATCGCATACTCGAGCGGTGTGGTGGATTATCGGCGCAGTAGCGGCGTGGATCGTCTTGTCGATTCCGATCGCGATACTGATCGGCAAGGCGGCGGCGCAGAAGGACGTGCGCGAACGCCCCACGCCGGCGTCCGATGACGGCCGCGAGACCGAACCACCCGACGGCAAGGTCGCCTGACGAACGTCCCTGCCGACCGGGTGGTCCGCGGTTAGGCTGACGAGCAGCAACCGCGTTCCCGGCTGGAAGGCAGAGACGATGCATGTAACTCCGCTCGCCTGGGGCCTGACGATCGTCGTGATCGTCGCTCTGCTCGCGTTCGACTACTTCTTCCACGTCCGCCACGCCCACGTTCCGACGCTCCGGGAAGCGGCGATCTGGTCGTCGATCTACGTGGGCCTCGCGCTTCTTTTCGGCGTGGTCGTCCTGATCTTCGGTGGCACCACCATGGGGTCGGAGTACTTCGCCGGTTATGTGACGGAGAAGGCGCTCTCCGTCGACAACCTCTTCGTCTTCCTCATCATCATGTCCAGCTTCCGGGTGCCACGAGAAGACCAGCAGAAGGTGCTGCTGTTCGGCATCGTGTTCTCGATCTTCGCGCGCACCGCGTTCATCTTCCTCGGCGCCGCGCTGATCAACTCGTTCGCCTGGGTCTTCTACTTCTTCGGCCTCATCCTGCTGATCACCGCCGGCAACATGCTTCGCCCCGAGTCCGAGGAGTCCCACTCGGCCGACAACTTCATCATTCGGATCGCGAAGAAGTTCATGCACACCACCGAGCACTACGACGGCGACAAGCTGTTCACCATCGAGAACGGCAAGCGGGCCATGACGCCGATGCTGTTGGTGATGGTCGCCATCGGTGGCACCGACATCTTGTTCGCCCTCGACTCCATTCCGGCGATCTTCGGCCTCACCCAGAACGTCTATATCGTCTTCACGGCCACCGTGTTCTCCCTCATGGGCCTTCGGCAGCTGTACTTCCTGCTCGATGGGCTGCTGGACCGTCTCATCTACCTCTCGTTCGGGCTGGCGGCGATCCTCGGCTTCATCGGCGTCAAGCTGATCCTGCACGCGTTGCATGAGAACAACCTGCCGTTCGTCAACGACGGCGAGCCCGTCGACGTGGTGGAAGTGAGCACCACGGTGTCACTCGGTGTGATCATCGGGGTCCTGGTAATTACCGTCATCGCCTCTCTGTCGAGTCAGAAGGGCAGGGCCCAGTCGGCGATCGCCGGCGCCCGCCGCCATGCAACGAACTATGTCGATCTCGACTACACGGCTGATGCCGAAGAGCGCGAACGGATCTACAGCAAGCTGGTCAAGGAGGAGCAGCAGCTCAAGAGCCTCGACCCCAAGTTCAAGAAGATGGTGCGCGAGGAGACCGCCCTAATGGATCTCATCAAGCGCGCCCATGCCGATCACGACGCATTCCTGAATCGGTGAAAAGGACATTGCTGCTATCGCCGTCACACGCAGACCTCGTCCGTCGTGGAATGCAAGCCTCGGTGAGCATTACCTCGCGCGCGCGACCGGAAACTACGCCCACGAGTCACATTTATCCAGGCCGTCGAGGGTGAGCGACGTAACGTGGGTTTATGACCGCTGGGCGAAGTAGGAGCACCCGCGGGTGGTAGTAAGAGCATTTCGGGTGCTACGTCCGCCCCGCGTGCTCCTGATTCCACATCAACGCGACCTCGGATCGTGAACCCGGCCTTAATCCGCGCCTTTCATCAGGTAAGGCGGATGTGACGAAGTCACATTCGTTCAAGTGTGACAAGTACGTCATGCTCCACGCCCGACGGGCATTTGTTATCGCTGAGTTCGGCACCAATCAAACCACGAGCGCACCCCCGTCGAACCATCCCACGGCGAGGACATGAGTCTCAAAGAACAGAGGAGCGGCGCCTGTGGTCACCAGACAGTGGTCAATTAAGTTGAACGTGTTGACCAATCGAAGCCGCCTGCTGACCGTTTCCAGCCCATGTCAATCCACCCGGCAGATTCGACTTCGCATGCGTATATAACGACACGTAACCACGGAAAAGATTGTCTCCACGGTTATCGCGAGGACGACTCTTCACAACTACGGGCCCCATCGATATGGACGCCACCATACGACCAAGGCATATCTCAGTTAATCAAGCTTCAAAATCTGACGCAACCGGAATTGGTCGGTGCGCGGCCCTCATAATCCGGCATTCCTCAACCATTCTGCGAGCGCGGGAGCAATCAGATGCCCGTACTCAGGAGTGATGTGCGCGGAGTCTGATTTCATAGGCGTGTTTCCAACGAAGCTGGGACAATAATTATCGGGCGTACAGAAAAGCTGTCGCGTGTCGATATAGACCGCATTCAGTGAGGCAGCTAAGGCTTCCTCGGCTGCGGATCGCTCGAACCAGCTGCTCGTGACACGGCTGATGCAGTCGGTAGGCCTGCTGAGGCGCGTGTAACAGTCAGCGATGTTGACGTCCGCCGGCGGGGCGCTGAGAAGCACGATTTTCCCAACGTTCTCTGCGAACTGGTCGGTGAGACGTCGAATACCGGCAGACCATTCTTCAGGCGGGAATCCACCATAGATATTCGAGATCACAACCACATCGGGACGTATCTCATTCACAGTGCGAATCGCGTCACGTTTGCGGTCGGGGCACGCAGCAGATACTGCGGCGTCCTTTAGAGGGACTGTAATGTCAACGAATGAGCACCCAGCCGTAGCTCCGCTCTGAACCTTCCATTGTCCTTCACTACTCTCTGCGAATTTCTTCAGCGGACCCATATACGACATAGCAATGGAGTCTCCGAGAACCATCATTTCTCTCGGTGCAGCCGGGTCACCCCACGTGCACGTCGGAATAGTACTGGTGGAGACACTCCCACACGCGATGGCCTCCGGAATTGCCTTCAATCCCGCTATCGCATCGTCCATGGATGGTTGCAGTTCAGGCCACTCGACCATGCCAACCGCTGCATCAATCTGCTGCGCAAGAGCTGTACCCGCGGGTCCTAACGATATGGCGCCTGCCGCTTCATTCTCCGCGTGAAACGGCGAGGAAAGTTTTCGATCCGGTACGGCAGCTACTTCGACAGGTCGCACGGCATATATCGAAAGTCCAATAGTCACCAGAATGAGTGCGGCAATCCCGGCGTGCTGGGCCGGGCCCGTCCGGGTGACAACGGGGAATGCGATCCGCTTCCCGAACCTCTTTTTCTTCATCGGCTTTTGGAGGCCGCTCGGGACTAGCCAGTTCGAGCGACGGATTGGATTCTCAATGAGATGATAGGAAGCGATAGAGAACCCGAACGTCAAAGCGAGTGCGGTGGCATAAAAGTAGATGTCTTCTTCCATCAGCGCGCCCAGGACAACGATGATCGGCCAGTGAACTAGATACAGGGAATATGAGATGTCACCTATGTAGACGCTGACACGGTTGGTGATGGGTTGCAGGAATCGATGATCGCCGTTCACGCCAGCGCTAATTATCAGAGCTGCACCCATAACCGGGAGAGCGGCTGCAGGGGCAGGGAACCCGCTTGATTCGGATGTCCCAAAGGCGCCGACGCCGATGGCGAGAATACCGGCCCACGCGAAGTAAGGGCGTGCTCGGTCCGGCATCCGATTGAGCGACTTGAGACAGATCGCGAGAAGGGAACCAACTCCAAGTTCCCACACGCGGGTAAACGTCGAGAAATATGCCCACGTCGGTTGAGTGGCCGATTGCATGAGTGCCACGGTGAATGAAATTGCAATGATGGCACACATCACAGACGCGGTGATTATGCCCCGCGCTCGGTTAGCCAACGATTTTCGGGTGACTAACAAACCGACTAGTAGAATTATTATAGGCCAAACGACATAAAACTGTTCCTCGACAGATAATGACCAGTAGTGCTGAAATGGAGAGACTGGTCGATCAGAGTTGAAATAATCCGCGCCCTCAAGGCCGAAGCGCCAGTTCGCAATAAACGCGAACGCCCATCCGCCATCGACAACTGCGGACTTAAACCGCGCGGCCGAAAAGACTGGATAGGCGATAATAAGCGTACCCACTAGAACCATTGTGGCTGCCGGAAAGATTCGCCGCAAACGGTTTCGGTAGAAATCGGAGAAGGAGATGCGACCCGTTTGATCAAGGGTCTTGAGTAGCTGCCCCGTAATCAGAAATCCGGAAATCACGAAAAATACATCGACCCCGATGAATCCACCACGCGGCCACCCGAAGAGGTGATCGAGCAGGACAAGCATGACTGCCAGCATGCGCAAGCCTTGGATGTCGAGTCGCTGCTTGGACCTTGGTTTCGTCTTCACACGCCGTTTCACGATCGGGTGTAACACAGCAGAGCCCGAAACGGTAACCATGAAGCCCCCCTCAGTTTCCCGCCCCCACTTCCGAGGGATGGTTAGCAATATAGACGGCGATGACACTGCTCACCTGTTCAACTCCAGGTGGCGATCGAGTACGGCAAGGTGGCAATCGAGTACGGCAAGGTGGCGTCCGGCCCCGAGCGCTGAGCATGAACGGAACTTCTCTTCGCTGCACCAATGTCTGAGTTCGGTGGTTGGTACTGCAAAAACTGTAGGAGTGCGCCCTTCCTTGCTCAGCTCCGATTAATCCGACGTGTCCGTTAATGCGGCGTTGGCCGGATCAGCGAGATGTAGTCCGGACGTCCGTTTTTGTGACTGCAGAAGTAGATCTTGCTCATCAAGCTAACAACGGAGGAACAACGACTGATGCAATCCCGAAGTGCGCGAACACCAAGCGGGAGGAGGACGTCTCGGTAGACGTTTCAACCGCGCCCGCGCGGACCCACGACGCGTTCCTCAACCGTAAAGCGCAGGCGTACCGGCCACGGCGACCGTCGTCGCCGCCGTGCTCTGGATATTCGGCACCGGCCAACTCGAAGGTCGGATTCTCTGGTGGTGACCCCGTCGCACGGACTGACCATGTCAGACCTGCTCTCAGCCGCCGCCCTGGCGATCGCGGCGTGTGGATTCCTCGAGGCAGGACCACGAGGGCCGCAGCGCGGCGCGCGAAGCCTCCTCCGCCGGCGGCTCTGAGAAGCCCCCACACAGGCGGCAGCGCCCGCCGTTAGTGGGCGGGCGCTGCCTCCGAGTTTCCTTTCGTACGTAGTCGACCAGTTACTTCATGCGGTCTCCGCGGTCTTCGCGCATCCCCATCGCTGTGACACCGAGGCCGAGCAGGCACACGATGGCGCCACCGATCACGTTCGACCAGATCATGCCTGTGGTCGTGCTGACGTCGGCCACCAGCCACGGGCTGACGATCATCCACAGACCCAGCAACGGCGCGACGAAGGTCATCCCGTGGGTGCGGCCGTACGCCGATGTGAATCCCACCGCGAGCAGGGCAACAGCGATGCCCGCGATCAGGTTGCACATCGCCAGCCCCATCTGATCGCCGAAGCCTACGATCCACGGTGACGCCGCCACATACAGCGCCGCGATGAACATCAGACCCTCGGCCACCTGCGTGACCGGCCTTTCCGCGACTCTGTCGTAGCGATCGCGCAATGCAGCAATGTCGGGGTGTCTCTCGATCGACATTCCGGATGTCGTCGACATGACTCATTCACCTCCAAGAACGAAACGGTTCCCCACCGTGGGAGTGCCCGCGCCGAAACCTTCCAAAACCGCTGTGAACAGGAAATACACCCGGTTTCACGCACCCTCCCGCGGCGTCCCGTTCGAAAGCGACATACGAGCTCGCACCCGGGCCGTGGTGTGCCAGATCGTGGTGGTGTCGTGGACGCTGATGCAGGGCACAGCGTTGTCCCGAGCCTGCCGCACGACGAGCGACTCCGCGGACGAACATCGGCCGTCGAGCACGTCCTCGGTCACGATCACGCAGAGCACGTCGTCGCCGAAAGACCGGATGGGTTCGAGTCCCTGAAGAACGACCCACTGCCGGACCATCGCCCACTGCGACACGTCCGAACGTCGAGTGGGGCTACCGACGAACAGCACGCGCCGCGACCGACGGCACCGCGCCGCCCGGATATCGGAAATGGGTGCCATGACGGGTGTTCCTGTCCACGAGGGTGAGTGATCCGCTGCGCGCTAGCGCATGGCACAACTCTCCCGCCGTTGCCGGCTGGCGTCTGTCCACCGATCGGGCGCCATTCGGGTGGAACTCTTCGTCCCCCGATCGACCGACGATCGAACGGGCAGAGTCCGCACTGGTACTGCCGGGGCGACCTGGGACGCACCGGAAACCAGTCAGGGCCGTCCTGGCCAGGGCTGCTGCCGTCGGGATGCCCGAGTAACCGACTGCTGAGAACGCCAGTTCAAGCAGGATCCAATGGCGAAATCCTCCGAGTCCCCCGGTCCAACAGCAGCGTTGACGAAGACCAGGTTCGCCACTCAAAATTCCTTACCCCAGGTCCAGGCGCCGGCTTCAAGGACGATTCGCTGGCACAGGACAACAACAGTGTGAATGGTCTGGAGTGACTAGGTTTCGGGCAAAGCGGACACGCGGATGTGGTGAACTGGATGTATCCGGGCCCCCGAGCTGGAAGGTCGCGCCCATGCGCTGTCTAGCGGTTCACCGTTGCTTCGCCGCCGTGGCGGTGGGATCCGTGGCCATCTCGACCGTGGCGTTCGGCTCGTCCGCCGCAGCGGTCCCGCTCCCATCGGCGGTTCCGGTCGCATCGACCACGGCCTTTCAAATTCCGGTGACGTTCCGCTCGGGATGCGGGGTGGGATTTCGGTGTTACGTGCCCACGCTGGCGCTCATCACGCCGTCGGCGACGGCGGAGGCACCCGGGTCGGTGACTTTCACGACAGGGCCGCCATCGACGATCTCGATCACCACTATCGACTGCATTGACGTGACGGTGAACTGGCGAAACCTGACCACTGGGGACGCGGGCACGACCGAGATCCGACGTGTGCCGCGGGACTACAGCCGGGCCCAGACCCCGGACGAATGGTGCCGATATGTCCCTGCGACGGTGTCCACCGGTGGCGGCATCGTCACAGCGACCGCCGACGTCGTCGCCTCCGCCCAGCGTTCGGGTGATCACGTCCCAGTGAGCTCGGGGTTCGGCGTCTTCCAGGTCCCGTAGACCCCGCTCGAGGGGCTGGGCGAGGCACCGAGCAGGAAGGGCGGGTGGGCCAGGGAGCCGACACCTCTTGGAGTACCCGCTCCGGATCAGATCGATGGGTCGGCCTGCGCAACGACCGGCTGCGGCACGATCGGTGGCAGTTCGGTACAAGTTATCTCCCGTGCCTCACTCTCGGCCCCTCGCGACGATTTCCTCAGCGCGCTCAGAATGACCATTTTCCTGCAATCAGGGAACCGATTGCAGGAAGCCAGCGTGCTTTGATCGCGATCAGAATTAGCCCTCAATTAGCCCGGATGCACCGAGAACGAAAATCGAACGCGACGCCGACGGCCCCATGTTCATCGACAGGGAGATCAGCTGTCCGTCAGCAGGGACGAACGTGTCCACCTACAGGGAGGTTGGCATGTCCGCTAGCAGCACGGCCACGATGCAATCTGCGCGTAGACCGGCACAGTGAGTTGCGGGCTCGCGTGCAGACCCGTCGATCCCATCGATCGAACGGTGCGCCCGATGCTGTCACCGCTTCACCCGAACGCGTGCCGAGCGAGCCGGCACCGAGCCTCCTCGGCATCGAGGAGACTCGCCGCGAAAGCCCGGTGCGAGTACCGCACCCAGGCCGGGCGGTGTGGGCGGGGCGACCGGTGGGATACCGGGTTCGTCGATCTCGACGGGCATCCCGGGGTTGCTGGGGCAACCGACCCGCCGCACCGCCCGCCGTCGTCGGTTGGCTGCCCGAACGGCGGTCCCGAGTTCGCGACCCGATCGAGTTCGTAGCCGTATACTTCACACATTGCCGCACACCGACCACAGAGGTTGGGCGGATCCACGAAGACCTTTCGAGACCCGCCGCCCTCCGCTGGCACGGCGCACAGGTACCCCCACCGAAGAGGTTTTCGTGACTCGCCCACTGCACGGTCACCAACAGTGGCCACCCGGCGACGGGGCGCGGCCCGGGCCGGGGAGCCCATTGCCGCGCATGGTGAGGGTGGTCGGACTCGCTATGGTCGTCGGACTCGGACTCGCCGTGGTCGTCGTCTCGGTCGGCATCGTCGCGCTCGTTGTCTTCTCGACGCCAGGCGAGGTGAGGCCCGTCCTCGCCATCGGCGACTGCATCCGGATCCTGCAGATTTCCGGTAATACCGAGTCGGAAATCGAATCCGGCGAACGCGACTGCTCCGATGTGGAGGCGACCTTCGAAATCGTGAACAAGCTTCCCGGATCGGCGTATTGCGGTAAGGGGTACACCAACCAACCCCTCCAGGACTACACCAGCGAGTTCGATTCATACCATCTAGTCGGAACATTGTGTCTCATGCCGAATCTACGGGCGGATACCTGCTACGACATCGAACGCGAGGTTCGCTACTTTCCCGCGCCGTGCGGATCGTCGCCCACCGTGGTGAAAGTGGCGAGCCGCGCCGACGGCACAGCCGATCAGTCCGAATGTGTCGGGATCGACACCATCAAAGTGGCTGTCTACGACAAGGACCCGAAGAGAACCTACTGCCTCGTCGACGCGCACGGCTGATCGGCGCAGGCCCTGCCCTGCAGCTCGTGCCTGATTCGCGGCGCACAGGCCTCGACGGCTGGCCCGTAAGCCGGCGAGAAGACACCGCACCCTCCTCCGGCCCGAGGCTTCGTCTCGCCCCTGATCAACGATCGCTCTGCACAAATCCGGGCCATTCAGTTTCGCGCGCACCGCCAACGGGCTCGTCGCTGATCCGTCACACCACTTCACCATGTCCGGGGATCGGTCACCACGGTCCGCGGGACAGGGCGGACAGGTCTCGATCGGCGCCGCGAAGGTCTACCCCGGTTACCCCCGACGAAGGACGCCGGCGGGGTAGGGTCATCGGTGTAGTGGACGGCACACAGCCCGGGACCCGACTGCACTTCGACGTGCTCGGCCCGGTGCAGATGACGATCGACGGGATCGCCCCATCGCTGGGTGGGCCGAAGCAGCGTGCCGTCCTTGCCGCCCTGATCATCAACCGCAACTACCCGCTGTCCGCCGATGCCCTCGCCGACAGGGTGTGGAATCATCGGCCGCCACCCGAGGCCCGGGCGAGCCTGCAGGTGTTCATCTCGAATCTGCGCCGAATGATGCGCCATGCCGGGATCGATGCCCGGGCGGTGCTGGCCAGCGTGCCGCCGGGGTACCGGCTCATCGTGCCGGACCAGGGTTGTGATCTGGGACGATTCCTCGCCGGGAAGAGGGCCGGGATCCAGGCCGCCGCCGCGCGGCGATTCGAGGACGCCAGCGGGCACCTGGCCGCCGCGCTCGCCGAGTGGAAGGGCCCGGCACTCGCCGATCTCCGGGATCTGGAGTTCGCCGAGACGTTTGCCGCCGCGATCGAGGAGGAGAGGGTGTCAGCCCTCGCCGCCCGCGCGGAAGCCGAGATCGCGTTCGGACGCGCCGAGGCGGTGATTCCCGAGTTGGCGTCCCTCGCGTCCGTACACCCGCTTCGTGAGCCGGTGTGGGGTCAGCTGATCACTGCGCTGTACGTGTGTGGTCGACAGTCCGACGCCCTCGACGCGTGTCGCCGGCTGCGATCGAACCTGGCCGAGGAACTCGGCATCGATCCGGGCCGTGACCTGCTGGAACTGGAGGGCCGCATCCTGCGGCAGGAACTGTTGGCGGTGGTCGAGACCGCGCAGGCGACCGCCGCCCACACGGTCACCGTCCTCGAGACGCTCGAACGCGCCCTGGCCGCGCAGCTGCGTGATCGTCAGGGCCGTGCCTTTCGGATCGGATCGGCGGGAGTCCGAATCGGCCGGATGCCCGACAACGACATCGTGCTCGTTCAGAGCAAGGTCAGTCGCCACCACGCGATCATCGTGGACACCGGGATGAACTTCGTGTTGCGGGACCTGCGGTCCTCGAACGGGGTTTACGTGCGCGGCGACCGCGTCGTCGACAGCGTTTGGCTCACCGACGGCGACATCATTCGGATCGGCGACACCGAGCTCGAATTCCAGATCGTGGTCGAATAGCAGCGCCTCCCCATTCCAGACACGTGCACGTTTTGACACCGATCGGTGCCCCGCCTCGTCGGCATCGCTGGTGCGGACGCTGCGTGTGCCGGTCGCGGAAGCCGCCGTGGGGACGGCACCGACGGGCAACACCCCACCGAACCGGTTTCGCCCCGTGCGGCAACCCACTCACCCGGGGCGGGCGGTCGGCGGGATCAGACGGGGAGCGCGTAGGTGTACTGCGGGCAGTACACCGTCACGGCGTCGGCGATGATGAAGCCCGCCTCGTACGCCGAGTAGGAGGACTCACTCAGGAAATCCAGTCCGATGTCGTAGAAGTCGTAGCCGCTCTCGAAGTCCCCGCAGACCGCGTAGGCGGTCGCCACCGCGTAGTAGGCCGAGCTGTAGGGGATGCCCTCCTCGTCGAGGGCGGTGAGGTAAACCTCCTCCGGCGCAAGATGGCTGGTGGCGTTGGCGACGCCGACCCCACCCACGGTGGCGACGCCGAACACGGCGGTGACGGCGGCGACGCGAGCGGCGGACTTGACGGTCTTGGGAAACATGGCGGGTCCTTTTCTGGGAGTGCTTGGCAGGTACGAAAAGGATCTGGGATGTCGCTTGTCGAATTCTGAAGGAAAACTTGTGAGGTCTCCGCGAGCCCGACACGGGCCTGGCGCTGGTCACAGCGAGAGGACCGCCGCGTCGATGGGTTCGGGTTCGATGCCGCCTCCCGTCGGCACCGTGGGCTCGACGGGCCTCGGCGGATCCCGAGCCGATCCGATCCGCGTTGGATGTCCGCTCGCCCGGGTCGGAATCGGCGGCCGAAGCGGTCGTGGCGGCAGGTGGAACGCCGCGGGGCGGCGGAGGCATCCACCTCTGCCGCGACGGCCGAGGCGGATGGCGTGACCGACCGACTCTGCCGCCCCGTGAGTCTGCGGAGTCCTACACTCTGAGTGGCTCACAGACCGCGCAGCGGTCTGATCGAAGGCGGTGTTGCCGATGGGTGGTGCGGAACTCGAGCCGGGTGACGTGTTCGCCGGCTACACCATCCAACGCGTGCTGGGTATCGGCGGGATGGGCGCTGTGTACCTCGCTCGCGATCCTCACCTGCCCCGGAACACCGCCCTCAAACTGCTGGACCGGAGCCTGACCACCGACGATTATTTCCGCTCCCGCTTCGAGCTCGAAGCCGACCATGTGGCACGCCTGGAACACCCCAATATCGTGTCCGTCTTCGACCGCGGTCAGGAAGGAAATCAACACTGGATTGCTATGCAATACGTCGCCGGAACCGACGCCGCGGTGGCACTGAATGAGGGTCCGATGGACCTAACGCGCGCCGTCCACATTATTGCCGAAACCGCCAAAGCCCTGGACTACGCGCACGAGAACGACGTGCTTCACCGCGACGTCAAACCGGCGAACATTCTGTTGGGCACGTCGGGCGCCGAGCAACCCGAGCGGGTACTCCTCACCGATTTCGGCATCGCCAAGGCGCTCGACGAGACGCAGCACCTGACCAGAACCGGGTCGCTGGTGGCCACCCTGCAGTACTCGGCGCCCGAGGCTTTCCAGGGCATCCCACTCGACCCCCGCGCAGATGTGTATGCGTTGGGGTGCACGCTATTTTGCCTGCTCACCGGACGCCCCCCGTTTACCGGAAGCACGCAGGAAGTCATGCGCGGCCATCTCAATTCACTACCGCCGCGGATCAGCACTGTGCGCGGTGATCTTCCGTCTGCCATCGACGACATCGTCTCCGCAGCGTTGACGAAGCGGCGCGAAGACCGGCTGCCGACCTGCCGCGCACTCTCAGCAGGCGTTCAGCTTGCCCTGTCGAACGTGCAGTCCTCGCATACGGCCCAGTCCACCAGTTGGCGAACGCAGACGACAACGCACGGCACACCCACCGCCCAGACGGCTCGGCAGCCGATCTCACCACAACATTGGCGACCGCCGCCCCGGCAGACGCAGCAACCACCCCCACCGCAGACGGTCAGCGTGCCACAGCGGCGAAACCGGGTGTACGTTCTACTTTCGCTAGCCTGCCTCGCACTCTTGGCCGGCAGCGCCGCGGTGGCGTTCATCTACTGGGGAAACCGGGCACCGACGCAGACCACGCTGCCGTTCAACGGCCTCAACTCCCCGGTCGGCGTGGCCGTCAATACCGCGGGAGATCTCTTCGTCGCCGATGCCGACAACAATCGAATCCTCAAACTGGCCGCGAACTCCGACGCCCAGGACGTACTCCCGTTCACCGACCTCGACCACCCCTCGGGGGTCGCGACCAATGACGCCGGCGACGTCTTCGTGGCCGACACACGCAACAATCGGGTGCTGAAACTCGATGCCGGAGCCGAATCCCAGACGGTGCTCCCGTTCACCGACCTGGCCGGGCCCGCCGGGGTGGCGGTCAGCGAAGGCGGACACCTTTTCGTCGCCGACAACAACAACAACAGGATTGTCGCGCTACCCGCCGGCGCCGCGAGCCAACAAGAACTGCCGTTCACCGACCTTCACGGACCGGTCGGCGTGGCGGTCAACTCCAGGGAAGACGTATTCGTCACCGATACCGGCAACAATCGCGTGGTCTTCCTGTCCGCCGGCGCAACCGACCAGACCGTGCTGCCGTTCACAGCGCTGGCGTCCCCCACCGGTGTGGCGGTTGATGCCACCGGCGACCTGTCCGTCGCCGACTACCAAAACGGCCGCGTTGCCGAACTTCGAGCGGGTGCCGACACCCCGACTGTGGTGCCGTTCACCGGTCTGCGCCACCCGATCTGGGTCGCTGTCAGGGCCACCGGCGACCTCTTCGTCACCGACGGCAACACGGTCCTGCAACTGGCCCACGACAGTTGATGTTCTCCCTGCCAGCCGGTCCACGGTCAGCCACCACCGACGACTTCGAACGACCCGTACCAGTTTCCCCAGTCCTGGGACGTGACACCGTTGGCTGTCGAACCTTGGTACGAGCTGAGACCGGGAGAGATCTGGATGATCACCACACCACCGCTCTGCTGGGAGATGACCCCCGCATGCACACCGGCCGTGCACACGCTCGAGTCATCCGTGTAGAGGCCGGTGCCCCACACGCTGCCCAAGGTTCCTCCGGCCGGGCAGCCGAACGACGCTTGTCCTCCGTCCTCGCCGCGGAAAGCCTCGGCGGTCATACTCCAGTCGGCGGGTGGCAGCGCCTGCGTTGTCTGCGGCTGCGTTCGCCGGGGTGGCGCGACCGTGGTCCGTGGCGGCGGGGGTGGCGCGGCCGTCGTCCGGAGCGGTGGCGCCGCTGTCGTCCGCGGCGGGGGTGGCGCCGTCGTGGTCGGCGTCCTCGTCGGTTGCTGCGGTGTGCCGCTGCCGGCGTTGATTACCACGGGTGCCCCCGTCACGATGTTGATGACCGTGAACTCGGTAATGGGTGCGGGCGCGGGCTGCACGACGATGATCTTGTCGGGTTCGAAACCCGGCCATTGCTGCCCGGTGTAGGTCGGGGCTGCTTTGGTGGGTTGCGGCGGCAAAAGCGGATTCCCGCACTGGCACCGGACCCGCGGCACACCGCGGTCGTCGACGAGGACTGCCGTCCCGGCTTGCAGCACGGACTGCAACGGTGTCGGGCGGTCATTCTCGTACCCGTGATTCGTCACCCGGGTATCGGAACCGAGAATCACGGACGTGAGCGACTCGACATAGGCGCGGACGTCGGAAATACCCAACACCTCGCCGAACGCGGCCCGTTGCCCCGGATTCTGCTCGAGGAATCCGATCAGTTTCGGCTTGTCGCAGACCGACAACTCGAGGGAGCCACCGTAGATTCCGGTTCGGTCGCCCGGCACGGCGATCAATCCGGGCCGCCCCGGATCCGGCGCATCGGCAGCCACCGTCGGCATCGTCTCCGGAAGCGCGGTCGGCGCATCGGGGGGCGCTATCGGCGGCGTCCACGGAAACGGCCCTTCGGATGCCGCCGCCTCGAGCAACACCTCACCCTCATCCGCGTCGCCCCTCACGAACAACAGATAGCCGCCGACGAGCACTCCGATCAGCATGGCGGCAAGCAACCCGACCAGCAGAGGCCACCGGCCACCGCCCCGCGAACGACGAGGTGGAGGTTGCGGTGGACCCGGGGGCTGCCCACCGGCGGGCGGCCATTGCTGGGCGTGCGGTTGCCATTGCTGGGCGTGCGGTTGCCACTGTTGGCCCTGAGGTTGCCACTCGGGCCCGCGGGGTTGCCAGTGCGGGCTGCCTGGCGAACCCGGATCGTCGCTCATGGTGCACCGCCGTCGAACCAATGCCGCCGGATTTTCGCTAACGATACCCCCGAAAACCGGTCCCCACGACCCCCGGTGTCGATGGCACAGGTGGCTGCCCGGCTTGCGCAGAAGGGAAACGACAAACCCGGTCCATGGGTCCACGGTCCCGCTGACCGCGACTAATCCCCAATTCCTGCTCCAACGACGCTGGCGGGGTGACGCGCTCACCAGAGTCTCCGGCGAGGTACTCGACGCTGGATAACGCCTCCCGGCCACCCGACATTGCGGGGCGGACAGTCGGTCAGGCAAGCACATCGCGTTCGGTGAAGAAGGCGTCGGCGGGCGTATGGGTGACGACGCCGACCAGAATCCGGTGACGACGCCCGTCAGGTGACCGTGATCGATTGGGCGACGGCTCCACTGCTGTCGCACACCACAGTCACGGTCTGGTCGCCGGGAGGAGTACCGAAATACAGAGTGAGAGAGCCGGTGCCATCCACCACTCCGTCGAGGAAGAGTGCCTCGTTCGCGTCGGTGGTGGCTATGCATGTCTCGCCGGGCGCGGCGCCCGTAATGAATATGTCGGCACCGCCGGGACCGCCATAGATGTTGGCGTAGTAGCCCTGGGCGGGTCCGGGGGCGGGTGCTGGTGCTGGGGCTGGTCCCGGACCGGGGCCGGTGGGTGCGACCGTGACCCATTGGCCGTAGCCCCCGCTGCTGTCGCACGCCAGAGTCACCTGGTGGTCGCCGGGCTCAGCTGGAATAAAGATAGCCAGAAACCCCGCATCATCCACCACGTCACCAAAGGTGTAGCCGTTGTCGGTGACCAGGCAGTTCTCCCCGGGCGTACCGTCGGTTACATACACTTCAACCTCGCCGGCGCCCCCATAGACCTCAATAGTTGCGGCCGAGGCTATCCCGTGACCGAGCAGCACCAGGGGAACCGCAGCGCCGACACACATCGCGGCGCGCAGAACTGCGGGTTTCATGATCGAACCGGTGTTTCGGGGCGCCGGTGTGGCGGTGGCGACACAAGCGGCGGACTTGACGGACTTGAGGAACATGGCGGGCCCTTTTCGCGAGTTGTCTGTGGCAGGTACGAAAAGGATCTGGGATGCCGCTTGTCGGATTCTTAACGAAAACTGGTGATGGTCGCCCAGACCACGCAAGACACCGTGGGGTCCGATGCCGGCGGACACGCGACGTCGAAATCGTTGACTCCAAGTAATGATGCTCGGCGATCTCTTTACCGAGTCGCGCGATGACCGCCGCTGCGGGATCCGTTGTGGCATGGCGGTAATCCACACCTGCTATGCCCGGACCATATGTGAGAGCGGTGGCAATTCCGCCTCACGCATCGGCGAACTCCTGACCGTCGAACGAATACTGCAAGTTCTGAATAAGACACGTCTACCAGTCAAATCACACCGGGCAAGGGGTGCGCACCGCGCCGGGATCTGCGCGCACGTACTGCGAACTACTCGCCGATCGCATCGGCGAGCTGTGACGACTCTGACGCACCCTCCCCGCGGGCACGGCATGATTCATGCGTATCCGCGGGGAGGGGTGCGTCGTAAAGAGGCGCCTCGGCTACCGCACTAGGCTGGCGGGTCTTCACCCTCGACCGGCGGATCCTCGCCCTCCACCGGCGGGTCTTCACCCTCGACCGGCGGATCCTCGCCCTCCACCGGCGGATCCTCACCCTCGACCGGAGGCGGATCCTCACCTTCCGCGGGCGGCGGCACCACAGGCGGTACAACGACCGGTGGCGGCGGGATCACCGGCGCCGGCGGCGGTGCGACGACTGCGGGCGGTGGATTCACGGGCGCCGGCTGACCGGCGGCGGGGGCTTGCCCGCCACCGCCGCCCGACCCTGCGCCCGGCGCACCGCCGCCACCGTCGTTCGACCCGGGCGGCACGGCGGGCGGGGCCGACTCCGAGGTCTTCGTCGTCGAGGTGGCCGAGGTCGTCGTGGCCTTGGTGGTGGAACTGGAGGTTTCGGAGGTCGGTGTCGGTTCGGTGTCGGATCCGCACGCCGACAAGGTGAGGAGTGCGCAACTTGCGGCGGCTACCACCAAGCGTTTCAAGGACAGCTCCTTCGTTTGCACATCTATTTACCGGTCACGGCGGAACCTACAGTCCGAACGGTATGGTTTGTCCGGTTTCGGCCGAAATCGAGACCGACCCGATTCCGATCCACCGACACCCGCGCGCGCCTCGGCGAAACCACCGGCGACGGCGGTACCGTCGAGAAGGTGATGGGACTGCCTGATGCGATCTCGGCCTGTTTGTTCGATCTCGACGGTGTGCTCACCGGCACGGCGGTGCTACACCGCAAGGCTTGGAAACGCACGTTCGACGAGTTCTTGAAGCATCGCGAGGGCGCGAATTTTCGGCCGTTCACCGACCAGGACTACTACGACTATGTCGACGGCCGGCCCCGCGCCGACGGGGTGCGCACCTTCCTCGCCTCCCGCGCGATCACGCTGCCGGAGGGACTCCCCGACGATCCGGCGGGCGCGGAGACGGTGAACGGTGTCGGCAACACCAAGAACGTCCGCCTTCTGCGGGTGATCGACGAGGAGGGGGTGAGCCCGTACCCCGGTTCGGTGCGATACATCAAGTCCGCGTACGACGCCGGCTTGAAGATCGCGGTGGTCACGTCGTCGGCGAACGGAAAGCAAGTCCTCGACGCCGCCGACCTCAGCCGATATGTACACGTGCGCATCGACGGCGTGGTGATCCGCGATCAGGAACTCCGCGGCAAGCCTGCACCGGATTCCTTCCTCGCCGCGGCACGCGCCCTCAACGTCCATCCCGATCAGGCGGCCGTGTTCGAGGACGCCCTCTCCGGGGTGGAAGCGGGACGCGCCGGTGAGTTCGGATTCGTTGTCGGCGTGAACCGCAACGATCAAGCCGAAGCCCTCCGCGAGCACGGCGCCGACGTGGTGGTCAACGACCTGGCCGAACTGCTGGAAAGGTGAGCATGGCAGACGACAAGGGCTACGAGATTTCGCCGTGGCAGCTGCGCTGGCGCGGACTGGACCTGCAGGCACTCCACGCCACCGAGTCGACCTTCGCTCTCTCCAATGGACACATCGGTATTCGGGGCACCTTCGAGGAGGGTGAACCCCGGGGTCTGCCCGGCACCTACCTGAACGGTTTCTACGAGCAACGCCCGCTGCCCTACGCCGAGGCGGGCTACGGCTATCCCGAGGACGGCCAGACGGTAGTCAACGTCACCGACGGCAGCATCATCCGGTTGCTGGTGCAGGACGAACCACTGGACATGCGGTACGGCAGTGCCACACACCACGAGCGAGTGCTCGACTTCCGGTCCGGCACACTGCGCCGCACCACCGAATGGACCTCCCCGACCGGCCGACGGGTGCGCATCCATTCGGAGCGGTTGGTGTCGTTCACCTCCCGTGCGGTCGCCGCCATCCACTACGAGGTGGAACCACTCGACGGGGACATCGAACTCGTCCTGCAATCGGACCTCCTGGCCAACGAGCCGATCCCGGCGCGGACGGACGACCCGAGAGTCGCCGCAGCCCTGGACAACCCGCTGATCTCCGATTTCGCCGCCGCCCACGACTTCCGAGCGGTACTCGCCCACCACACGCGGAGCTCGGGACTGCGCATGGCCGCAGGCATGGACCACGAGATCGACCTCCCGGCAAATGCCCGCTGCGGCATCGAGACCGAAACGGACCTCGCCCGCCTCACCGTTGCCGCCGATGTGCCGAGCGGACAGCGACTACGGGTCACCAAGTATCTGGCCTACGGATGGTCGGCCCGAAGGTCCACACCAGCATTGCGCGGGCAGGTCGAGGGCGCCCTGGCCGGTGCGCTCGAAACCGGGTGGGACGAGCTGCTGCGCCGCCAACGCGAATACCTCGACGACTTCTGGGAAACCGCGGACGTGGAGATCGACGGTGACGCGGAACTCCAGCAGGCGGTGCGTTTCGCCCTGTTCCACGTGCTGCAGGCCGGTGCGCGCGGTGAGTCGCGCGCCATTCCCGCGAAGGGCCTGACCGGCCCCGGCTATGACGGGCACGCGTTCTGGGACACCGAGACGTTCGTGCTGCCGCTGCTCATCTACACCGTGCCCGACTCGGCACGTGACGCCCTGCGCTGGCGACATTCCACCCTGGACAAGGCGAAGCGGCGGGCCCTGCAACTCGGCCAGGGCGGTGCCGTCTTTCCGTGGCGGTCGATCACCGGTGACGAGTGTTCCGGATACTGGCCCGCCGGAACCGCCGCATTCCATGTGGGCGCCGATGTCGCGGTCGCGACGTCGCGGTATCTGGCCGCCACCCACGACGCCGAGTTCGAGGACGAATGCGGGCTCGAACTGCTGGTCGAGACGGCACGGTTGTGGGCCACCCTCGGCCACCACAATTCCCGCGGCGAATTCCGCATCGACGGTGTCACCGGACCGGACGAATACACGGCCATCGCTGACAACAACGTGTTCACCAATCTCATGGCGCAGAAGAACCTCCGCGACGCGGCCACCGCGTGCGAGCGGCGACCCGCCAAGGCTCGCGAGCTCGGCGTCGACGACGAGGAAGCGGCACGGTGGCGGGACTCGGCCGAGCACATGCGCATTCCGTACGACGCCGCACTGGGCGTGCATCAGCAGTCCGAGGGCTTCACCCATCACGACGAATGGGACTTCGAGGGCACCCTGCCCGAGCACTATCCCCTGCTCCTGCACTACCCGTACTTCGACCTGTACCGCAAACAGGTGGTCAAACAGGCAGACCTGGTGCTGGCGATGTATTTGCGTGGTGATGCCTTCACCCCCGAGCAGAAGATCGCCAATTTCGCCTACTACGAGGCGCTCACGGTCCGCGACTCGTCCCTGTCGGCGTGCGTCCAGGCGGTCATGGCCGCGGAGGTCGGACACCTGCAACTCGCCTACGACTACCTGGCCGAGGCCGCGCTCACCGATCTCCACGACCTCCATGCCAACGTGGAGAACGGACTTCACATCGCCTCCCTGGCGGGTACCTGGACGGCCTGCGTCGCCGGATTCGGCGGCATGCGGGACCACGACGGTGACGTGACGTTCGCACCCCGGATCCCGCCGCAGTTGACGCGATTATCGTTCCGCATGACCGTGCGCGGCAGCGCAATACACGTCGATGTCCGTCCGCTGGTGGCGACGTATCGGCTGATCTCCGGCGAACCCCTCCAGTTGGCGCACCACGGAAGCACATTCACGTTGGACGCCTCCCCGGTCACCAAACCGATCCCCGCGGCACCGGACAGCCCCGCCGTCCGGCAACCGTACGGTCGTGCGCCCGTTCATCGCGGGTAGCGGCCATCGGAGGCTCACACTCCGCGCCGGCGGAACAGCGTTCGGCGAGGTGGTGGTTCAGGTTCGGTAGACCGGGGTATGAGGTCACAGGGTAGCGTCCTGGACGGACGTCCCATTTGTACCGTATGCCCCACCTACTGATTCGTCCTGCACCGAAAGAGTCGCCGATGCCCGTCGCAGTGTCCGCACGACCGCGTGTTGCCCGACTCGTTGCTGTACTGGCCGCGTGCGGAATCGTCCTCCTGCCGATGCCGGTTGCGTACGCGCAGGACCCCGCAGACCAGCCGGCACCCGCCGATTCGGTCAGTCTCGGTTCCCGCGCACTCGGTTTCGGTGATGCCGTTCCGTTCCAGGGCAATCAGGACGCGGTCACCGTCACGGTACCCGTCCCTCAGGGCCTCACCCCCACAACGCTCGAGGCGGTGGCCGATCTTCCGGGCAACGTGGGACGTGCCTGGATCGACGTCGAATCGGCGGACCGGTCGCTGGCCCGGGTGGATCTTCCTGGTGCTCCCGCTGCCACCGCGCCGATATCGATTCCGCTCACCGGCGCCGAGGTCACGGATCAGGCCGTGGCGGTCACTCTGCGCAGCACGCTCATCCCGATCGACAACTTCTGCCCCGAGGCCTGGTCGAGCCGTGGCCTCACCCTGCGGGACGTCACGGTCCGCTACAGCGGCGCACCCGCGGATCCGGCTGTGGTGGCCGACTTCCTGCCGCCGGTTCTGCAGCAGCTCGTCCTCTACATTCCTGGCGACCCCACCGAAACCGAGAGCGCCGCCGCCCTCGACCTCGCCGGGGCGGTGGTCGCCTACTACGGTGCCCAGCCCGTGCGCGTCGACGTCCGAAAACTACCGGAGGGCCTGCCATTGCTGCCTGCCTCCGGCGGCCCGTTCGAGCGGTCGGTGATCATCCGGGAGAGCGGCGAGCCCGCAACAGAATTGGTTCCCCTGCCCGGAGGCGGTTCGGCCTTACGCCTCAACGGAGACGACGCCACCCTGCAGGATCAGGTTCGACTGGTCACCAGCAAGGTCGCTGCGGTGGCCGTCGACGCCCGCGCCATCGCCGGGTCGATGGATCGTCCGTCGATACTTGCTCCCACCTCCACCACCTTGCGGAATCTCGGCCAAACGAACCTCGTCGCCACGTCCAGCGGGCGGGCAGAGGTGGCCGTGGGCGTGGATCAGAGCCGACTCGGCCGGGCGTCGGGGTCGTTGCGGGTCAACGCGCAAGGCGCGTACACCCCACTGTCCGAGGACCGAAGCGGGCTTCTCTCGGTGACCGCGGGCGAGTACACGCTCGACAGCTGGGCGGCCGAACCCAGTGGAGTCATCGATCGCTGGATCGACGTCCCCGACGACGCCCTGCGCCGGGTCACCACCCTCACCGTCGCCCTGGACACCACGGGTGCCACCAACCACTGCGGCACGGAGCAACCCGTCACCCTCACCATCGACCCCGACAGCGAGGTCACCAGCGAACCGTCGAAAGAGCCGAATCCGACAGGCTTCCAGGCTCTGCCGCAGTCATTACTGCCGGGGGTCGACGTGGCCGGTACGGTCGGTGGGTTCGACGACACTGCCCGCGCGGTGGCCGTCGTCGCAGGACTGCAGTCGTTGACCACCATCCAACTCGACCCCCGCTGGGTGTCCCTGGACGAGGCGATCGAGTCCGGTATGCCCGCCATTCTCATCGCGGCCGACGGCGCTCTGCCCGACAGTGTGCCGCTGCCACTCGAACGCACCGAGGACACCACGCTCGAGCTCACGGACCCGTCGACCGACGAATCCGCGGCGGTCACCCTGGGGGCACCGATCGACTTCGCTTCGCTGCAAACATCGTTCGACGGGAAGCGGCAGCTGGTCGTCGCCGGCTCCACGGGTGTGCCGGGGGAACTCGACCGCACGCTCGAGTGGCTGCGTAGCTCACCCGACCGGTGGGCCGGCCTCGACGGCGACGTCCTGTTCACGGCCGCCGACCGGGACCCGGTTGAACTGTCCGTGCCGGGAAGCGGCAGCAGTTCCGTCTCTTCGGGGATATCCGCGGCGCTGGTGTGGGTACTTGCGGTAGGCGGGGCGCTCTTCCTGGCAGGTGTCGTGGTGGCAGTGGTGGCGCTCCTGCGGTCACGTCGCTCGCGCACCGCTGCGCGGTGACGTCTCCTCCATGGTTACTCGACATCCCGCGTTCGACGCATCCTGGCGCCTGGCCGTCCGCTGGATCCTGATCGGGGCGGCCACCGTCCTCGGATTCTGGAAGACCTGGCAAGACGTGTGGTTCAGCGCGGCCGAGGGCACGGCCATCGGTTATGTCTTCGTCGTGCCCTTTCTCTGCATCACCGCGGCCATCGGAATTTCGTTACGGCGGAACAACGAGTTGCCGATCCACGACCGTCAGACCGACAAGATCGTGGGCGGCATCGGTCTGCTCGTGTCGCTGGGTATTCGCATGCTGCTGATGCCTCGGTACGCGGAGAACTACCAGTTGATGCACCTCGACGTGGTCGCGGCGTGGGTGTTCCTGTTCAGTGCCGCGATCCTGGTATTCGGACTGCGATCGGTCAGCCGCTTCTGGCCCGTGTGGTTACTGGGGATCGGGCTGTTTCCCCTTCCCTACCGCACTCTCGGGGTCCTGCTCGGGGGCAACCGATTCGCGTTCGGGCTCATCATGGTGGTTCTCGCGTCCGGGGCCGCGGCCATCGCGGTCAACCGCAGCAACCGGCGGGCGGTCGCGGGCTTCGCCGCCTCCGTTCTCCTCGGCACGATCGCCCTCTACCTCACGGTGCAGCGCTTCCCGACCGCACCGCTGTTCGTCGTCCAGCTCGGTCCGGCCTTGGGCAGTGCCATTCTGGTCGGGATCGCGTTCTACGTGTACACGAGGCGCGGTGGCCCGATGACACCGCTCGACCGGCCGGTGCGGCGTCCCACCACACCGACGAGCGGATTGACCACGGTCGCCGTCTTCGCGGTGGCGCTGGTGATGTTCATCCCGCCGCTCCCGGACCAGAAGCTCACCCCCGTCTCCCCCGGCCCACCACCGTCCGCCGCCGCGGGAATCCTCGTCCCCGGCGGATGGGAACAACATGCGGTGACCGAATATTCGTGGCCGCGTCGATACTTCGGTGTCACTTCGGAACTCACCCGCCAGACCATCCGCACCACCGAGCCGAACCCCGCATGGGATACCCAGAACCGCAACCGCACGGTCCAGGTCGACGTGCTCTCGGTCCGCAGGCCCAGCACGCTGGAGGTGTATCCCAGCCCGACCATGTACGAACTCGAGAACGCGCGGGTCAGCCCCAAGGTCGCGATCGACATCGGGCGGGGTGTCGTGGCGGAGATGTACACCATCGTCGACGATGCCCTCCTGCTCACCTGGAGCAATCTCAATTTCGTGTGGGTGCGGAGCCCGGAGCTGACCCAGCGCGTCACGCTCGTGAGCGTCGACAACCACGAACCCGACGCGCAGTTCCCCGAACCGGCGCCGTCCATGGCGACCAACGGTGCCAATACGCTGGCCGTGCTGCTCCGCGGACAGAATGCGGTGTCCGACACCGAGCCGGAATACAAGGACCGCGACATGCTGGTGACCTTGGCGGGGGAAATCGTGAAGGAGCAGCAATGGTGACCCGGGAAAGTGCGTACGCCCTGGACGACGGCGTGCACTCCGACGCCGAGTTTCGGGCGGCGGCCCTGCACGATGCCGTGAACGGGTTGCGGGAGAGGCATCCGCTCTCGTCGGCGTCGGTGGCGTTCTACCCGTGGCAGCGCAACACGCTGCTGGCGCTGGCCGCACTGACGATCCTGTCGGCCGTGTTCTTTCTGACGCCCACGCTGATCGTTCTCACCCTGCTGTGCACGCTCGGCTATGTGGGGACGATGATCGATCGCCTGCTGCTGTTCAGCCGTGGGCTCGACGGCAGCACCATCGTCGCTGTCAGCGATGACGAAGCGCTCGCTGTTCCGGACGAGCAACTGCCGTCCTACACGATTCTGGTGCCGGCGTACGACGAGCCGGAAGTGGTGGCCGACCTCATCGGGGCGATGGCCGCGCTGAAATATCCTCCCGACAAACTCCAGGTTCTGTTGCTGCTCGAGGAGGACGACGACGTCACCATCGAAGCGGCCCGAGCAGCGGGCGTCGGCGATGTGGTGACGATCCTCCTCGTGCCGCCGGCCGACCCGCGAACCAAACCGAAGGCGTGCAACTACGGGCTGCACTTCTCCACCGGCGAGATCATCACGATCTTCGACGCCGAGGACCACCCCGATCCGTTGCAACTGCGGCGAGTGGTCGTCGCCTTCGACCGACTGCCCGACGACACCGCCTGCGTGCAGGCCAAACTGGCGTTCCACAACGGAACGCAGAACCTGCTCACCGCCTGGTTCACCGCGGACTACGCCCTGTGGTTCGGGTTCATCCTTCCGGGGCTGATGCGCAGCAACGCACCCATTCCGCTCGGGGGGACGTCGAATCATCTGCGCCGCAGCGTGCTCGACGAGATCGGCTCCTGGGACCCGTTCAACGTCACCGAGGACGCCGACCTCGGTGTGCGCATCGCCGAATCGGGCTATCGTACCGCCGTACTGGATTCCACCACTCTCGAAGAGGCCAACAGCGACGCCATCAACTGGGTGCGGCAGCGGTCCCGCTGGTACAAGGGGTATCTGCAGACCTGGCTGGTTCACATGCGCCGTCCGGTCGGGTTGTGGCGCGGACTCGGCCCGGTCGGATTCTTCCGGTTCACCACCCTGATGGCGGGCACTCCGCTCATCGCCTGCCTCAACATGGTGTTCTGGTTGACCAGTCTCGCGTGGATCCTGGGGCAGCCGTCCGTGATTCAGCAGATCTTCCCCGCCTACGTGTATTTTCCGGCGCTGATCTCGCTCGTCTTCGGCAATGCGGCGGTGCTGTACATGAATCTGATCGCCTGCCGCGAGACGCACAATTCGGCGTTACTCGTGGCCGCACTCACCACACCGCTGTACTGGGTGATGATGAGCGTCGCCGCCCTCAAGGGCACCTACCAGTTGGTGCGCAACCCGTCGTACTGGGAGAAGACGTTCCACGGTCTCAGTGCGCCGAATACATCCGGTTCGACGAGTTCCGGGGCGGGGGACGCTTCTTGAGGCCGACGCGCTGGTTGTTCTGGGGGTGTAGCGCGCTCTATCTCGGTGTCGGTCTGTATCTCACCGTGGGTCAGGGCTTCGTACTCGGTGATGCGCTCAGCCGGGTGTCGGCGGCGCGCAGCGTGTGGTTCAGCCGCGACCCGCATCTGGCGGCCATCGGGTTCGTGTTCACCCCGCTCACCGCGCTCGTGCAGTTGCCCACCGTCCTGCTCAGCCACTGGTGGCCGGACCTCACCTCGTGGGCGGTGACGGGGGTGCTGATGTCGGCGCCGTTCATGGCCGGCGCGGTGGTGCAGATCCACAAGATCGGTGCGGACCGCGGCTGCCCGATCTGGCTGGTCTGGACCGTCACCGCCGTGTTCGCGCTCAACCCGATGATCGTTTTCTACGGTGGCAACGGGATGAGCGAGGCACCGTTCCTGGCCATGATGTGCTGGGCGACCCGGCGGCTCATTCGCTGGTGCACCACCGATGACATCCACGATCTTCTTGCCGCGGGGTTTGCGCTGGGCCTCGCCTACCTCGCGCGATACGACGCCTTGGCCGCCGGGCTGGCCGTCACCGTTTTCGTCTTCGCCGTCACCGTGCTGCGCCGCGGGTGGGCAAACCGCCGCGCACAGATGCGGCCCGCCCTTCTCGACGCCGTTCTCGTCGGGTTGCCCACTGCCATGGCCTTCTTCGTCTGGGCCGCCGTCAGCTGGTTGATCACCGGCCAGGCGCTGCAGCAGTTCTCGTCCACGTACGGGAACGCGAGCATCCTTGCTCAGAGCGGCGGCGGCTCCACCGACACCGTGTACGCGGTGCTGTTCTCGGCCGCCGAGAGTCTCGTGCTCGGGCCCGCCCTCCCGCTGCTCGTCCCGATCGCGGCCGCCCTGGCGTGGCGTCGCCGCGATCTCGAAGTGCTGGCGGCGGTGGTGGTCCTGGCGTCCGTCCTCGGCTTCGCCACCTACAGTTACGCGCGCGGTATGACCTTCCCCTTCCTCCGCTTCTACCTGTGCGCGTTGCCGTTGATGGCCGTGCTCGCGCTGCAACTGGTACCCGCCGGGGACCCGCTGGTCGTACGGCGCCGCGGCCCATCCGGTTTCGTCCGCACCCGGTTCGCCGGCGCACCAGCCGTTCCGGCCGCCCTCGCCGCAGCCCTCGTTGTCCTCACGCCCGCAGTCACCGGGGCGTCGATGCTCTCACCCACGCTGTCGAGTCAGCAGTACGCGCTGCGGTCCATCGTGTTCCCGTCGAGCACCGACACCTCGGACCGCCGGGCGACCGAACAGCGGATTTTGGCCAGCTTCACCACCGAGCGTGAACTGGCCCGGTACCTCGATGCCCTGGCGCTGCCCGACGGCTCGGTCCTGATGGATACGGTCTACGGCTTCGCGGTGTACACCGCCACCGAACGTCCCCGCACCTTCGTGATCCCATCCGATCAGGACTTCACCTCGGTGCTGAACCGCCCCGCCGAGCATGGCGTGCAATTCCTCCTGGCGGTACCCAACAGCGGTCGCGGCGAATCGGATGCGGTCAACCGTCGCTACTCGACGCTGTACGAGACCGGCGCAGACATCGCGACCCTCGAACTCGAGGTGCCCAACGACGGGCAGGACCAGCCGACGTGGCGGCTGTACCGGGTGCTGTAGTCGGGTCAGCGGGTGCCGTTGCGCTCGCGGAGCACCCGCCGGAGCGGGTCGTCGGGACCGATGTCGTAGGTGCATTCGGCGGGGCGAGGGTCGGGGACGAACGCCCACAACAACGCTCCGGCAGTACCGGCCTCTCGCTGCCCGTCCAGCTTGTTCGCGACGTCGCGCGCTCGATCCCCCACGGAACCGCAACCGGCCCCCGCGCTCTGACCGATCTCCGCAACGAGAAGTGGCTTGCCGAGACCGCGTGCCTGCTGAAGATGCACCGCCAGACCGTTGTAGCGGTCGCCCGGCAGCGGCACTCCGTCGGCGCCGTAGTCGTGGTATTGCAGGACATCGAGTGCGTCCGAGGCGCCGACATACGCGTAATCTTCACCCGCCGTGCCACATTGGCCACCGCCGATCGTCCCGAGGGTGATCGGGTGCTCGGCGTCGAGCGCGCGGACACTGCCGCCGACCTCGTCGACGAACGCGCGCAACAAGCTCGCCGCCTGCGGGGTGCACGTGCGGTCGAGCTGCAGTGGTTCCGGCTCTCCGATCAGTTCCCACATCGCCAGCGACGGTGAGTCCCGCCATCGGCCGACAGCCGTCGTCACCCAGTCCTGGTAACTCAGCACCGAGCCCGGCGCGACGGTCTTCCAGTCGCCGGCATACCAGTTGCTGGTCTTGAATATCTCGTCACCGCACGCGCCGTCCTGGGCGGCGAGGACCGGAATCAGCAGTTGTCGATGGGCTTCGGCGGCCCGGAACACGGCGTCGATTCCGGTGAAGTCGAGTGCACCGGTCTTCTTGTCGATCGCGAGCCAATGGAAGGCGTTGAACCGGGTGAGCGAGGCCGCGGGCAGGCTCGCGAAGAACGAGTCGGTGTCGACCTCGGCGCCGCACCCACGATTGACCGACCAGTCGGTAGCCAGTTGATACGCGTTGAGACCGGCCGGCCACCACGGGGAGCCGTCGAGCGTCAGCCCGTCCACGGTGGCCTGCACCCGGGCCGTCGGCGTGACGGTTCGTTCGGACGTCCCCGCGTCGCAGGCGACGACCCCGAAGAGAACGACCAGGATGAGAGCCGCCCGCCACCATCTCGTCATCCGTCTGAGGATGCCAGCCACTTCTGCTCTCGTACACCGATCGGTGCCGTGTCACAGTGGTCCGGACATCGGTGGACCGACCGGAAGGGCACAAGTGATGCGACCTGTGGTGACCGTGGACGAACTGAAGAAGGCGCTGACCGGTGACGCGCCGCCGGTGCTCCTCGACGTTCGATGGGCACTCGGCGACACCGAAGGCCGTCGGCACTACCTCGAAGCGCACGTGCCCGGTGCCGTGTTCGTCGACCTCGACACTGAACTCGCCGGCCCCGCGACACCGGCAGACGGTCGCCACCCACTCCCCTCGGTCGGCGCGCTGCAGGACGCGGCGCGCCGTTGGGGTATCTGCGCCGGGAGTGCCGTCGTGGCGTACGACGACACGGGCAACCTCGCGGCCGCCCGCGTGTGGTGGCTGCTCCGATGGGCCGGTCTCACCGAGGTCACGTTGCTCGACGGCGGTCTCCGCGCATGGACGGAGTCCGGCAATCCCACCCGTTCCGGCGACGAACATCCGGACGCACCCGGTGACGTGGTTCTCGAGGCGGGACATCTCCCGACGTTGACGGCCGACGAGGCCGCCGCACTCGCCGGTGACGGCGTGCTACTCGATGCCCGGGCGGCCGAACGCTACACCGGCGAGACCGAACCCGTCGACCCGCGAGCCGGTCACATCCCCGGCGCGATCAGCGCTCCCACCGCCCAGAATTTGACTGCCGACGGCCGGTTCGCATCGGCCGATGTGCTGCGAGATCGATTCGCCACGGTGGGGGCGGAACAAGGCGCACGCGTGGGCGTGTACTGCGGTTCCGGGGTGAACGCTGCCCATCAGATCGCGGCGCTGGCCCTCGCCGGTGTAGATGCGGCGCTGTACCCGGGGTCGTGGTCGCAGTGGTCGAACGACCCCGAACGTCCGGTGGCCACCGGGACCGACCGCTAGCCGACCGACTCCGTGTCGTGCGCCGTCGGCGCCGGGTCGACACCTTTACCGCCGCTGAGCTGAGTCTTCGGTGATGGAGGCGAACAACTGCCCGCAGGGGCCGGAATGTCGGTGTCTCCGCCGCCGAACCAACGCTTCGGCCGTTTACCATTTGTGCCGTCAGGGGCCGGCAATGGTGAATGCGGCCCGGGCTGCCGGTCTAGTCTCTCCTTCGTGACTTCACGCACCGGCACCTCGCCGTCGATGCCGCTGCGCCGGACGGCGAACAGGATGACCCTGACCCCTGTCAGGGTGGTTGCCCTGGGTTTCGCGGCCGCGGTCGCGATCGGTACCGGGTTGTTACTCTTGCCCGCCGCAAGCCAGCCCGGCGCAGACTCCAGCTTCGTCGACGCCCTGTTCACCGCGACCTCAGCCATGTGCCTGACCGGACTCATCGTCGTCGACACCCCCACCCACTGGTCAGGCTTCGGCCAAGGTGTCATCCTCGGTCTGATCCAGGCCGGTGGCTTTGGAATCATGACGATGGCCTCGGTGGTCGGGCTGCTTCTCGCCAATCGGATCGGATTGCGGGCACGGCTCAATGCCGCAGCCGAGGTCCGGGCGTCCGGTCTCGGCGACGTGCGCAGCGTCGTCGTCGGTGTAATCAGGATCAGCATCCTGATCGAAGCCGCCACCGCCGTGTGCCTCGCTGCCCGCTTCTTCGTCGGCTACGACGAACCACCCGGACGGGCCATGTGGCTGGGAGTGTTTCATTCGATCTCGGCATTCAACAACGCCGGTTTCGCGTTGTTCAGCGACAACATCATCGGATTTGCCGACGACCCGTGGATCTGCATCCCACTGCTGATCGCGGTCGTTCTCGGCGGTATCGGATTTCCGGTGCTGTTCGAAGTTGGCCGGCGGGTGCGGCGCACCACTTCCCGGCGGTTGAGCCTGCACACCCGGCTGACCGTGATAGTCACCGCGGTGCTGCTG
Source organism: Rhodococcus sp. MSC1_016 (assembly GCF_023667485.2). NCBI lineage: Bacteria > Bacillati > Actinomycetota > Actinomycetes > Mycobacteriales > Nocardiaceae > Rhodococcus > Rhodococcus sp. MSC1_016. Next base: position 274,471 of record NZ_JAMOZI020000001.1, on the reverse strand, counting down.
GTGATCGGCCCAGCGCTGGTACTGCTCCTCGAGTGGGGTCACACGCTCCGCGAGCACGACTTCGGGTCGAAAATGATGGTCGCCGCGTTCCAGGGCATCATGCCCCGCACGGCCGGATTCAACAGTGTCGACTACGCCCAGATGGATCCCGCCACCCTGCTGGTGACAGACGTGCTGATGTTCATCGGTGGCGGTAGCGGCGGCACCGCCGGCGGCATCAAGGTCACGACCTTCGCGCTCCTGCTGTTCGCGATCGTCGCTGAGGTGCGCGGCGAGCGGTCGGTGGTCATCTTCGATCGTCGAATCAACCCGCGTGTGCAACGGCAGGCGCTGTCCGTGGCACTCATCGGCGTCGCCCTGGTCATGGTGCCCACCATCGTGCTGATCGCCGGCACCGATTTCGATCTCAATGTTCTGCTGTTCGAGGTGGTCTCCGCGTTCGCGACCGTGGGACTGTCGACCGGTATCACCGCCCAGCTACCCACCTGGGGGCAACTGATCCTGGTAATGCTGATGTATCTCGGCCGCATCGGCTCCATCACCCTGGTCAGTGCGCTCGCCGCCCGCAACCGGGACCGCCGCTACGAATTCCCCGAAGAAAGGCCCTTCATTGGCTAGGAAACCGTCCTCCGACGTCGTTGTCGTATTAGGACTGGGCAGGTTCGGTAAATCCCTCGCCCTCGAATTGATGGAGCAAGGCACCGAGGTGCTCGGTATCGACGGCAACGAGACGGTGATTCAGAAGATTTCCCATCGACTCACCCACGCCGCCGTCGCCGACACCACCGACGAGGAGTCGCTGCGTCAGCTTTCGGTGCACGACTACGACCGCGCCGTGGTGGGAATCGGGTCCGACCTCGAGGCCAGTCTGTTGACCGCGTCCGCGTTGATCAACATGTCGGTACCGAACATCTGGGCCAAGGCGATCAGCTTTGCGCACGCGAAGATCCTCCGTCAGATCGGTGTCCAGCACGTCGTCCGGCCCGAGCACGATATGGGCAAGCGGGTGGCGCACCTGGTGCGCGGACGCATGATGGACTACATCGAGTTCGACGACGGCTTCGCAATGGTCAAGACCACCCCACCCGCGCCCGTCCTGGGAAAGAAGTTGGGTGAAACCACCATCCGAAGCAAATACGGAGTCACCGTCGTCGCGATCAAACGACCAGGCGAGGACTTCACCTACGCCACCGCGGAGACGATCATCGAACCCGGGGACACCATCATCGTCTCCGGCCAGGTGCGCAACACCGAACGATTCAGCGACCTCACTTGAGTGTGGGGCCGCGGCGAATCAGCAGCGTCGTCGCCGTCGTTCGATTGGAAACCGCCCCACTGGAAGGGGGCGTAGGCTTCCCCTCTAGCTCAGCGAGGAGAACGAGGTACTCGAGGAAATGCCCACCAGGTTGCGCGCCCGGTTCAGCCGATCCGATGTGCTGACCGAGCGCCCCGACTTCGCTCTCGTCGGAATCGTGCAGGTACCGCGGACTCCAAGTAGTCCAGTCCGTGCCATCACCCGCCGGATCGGCTACGCGTTCGCTGCCCTGGCGTTGGTGGTGCTGGTGGTATACCTCGATCGCGACGGCTACCGCGACGTGCAAGCAGACCCGCTCTCCCTGCTCGATTGCCTCTACTACGCGACTGTGTCCCTCTCGACCACCGGTTACGGCGACATCACGCCCATCACCGCGCAGGCGCGGCTCGTCAACGTCCTTGTCATCACCCCGCTCCGGATCTTCTTCCTCATCGTCCTGGTCGGCACCACCCTCGCGGCCCTGACCGAGAACTCCCGCCAGAGTTTCAAGATTCAGCGCTGGAGACGCCGAACCCGGAATCACACCATCGTCGTCGGATACGGAACCAAGGGCCGTGCGGCCGTCGACGCAATGCTCGGTGACGGTGTCCCGGCATCCGACATCGTGGTGGTCGATACCGACCTCACGGTGCTAGAGGCCGCGACCGGGCACGGGTTCGTGACGGTCCACGGGTCGGCCACACAATCGGATGTGCTTCGACTCGCCGGCGTTCAGCAGGCGTCGTCGATCATCGTCGCCACCAGCCGCGATGACACCGCAGTCCTGGTCACACTCACCGCGCGCGAGATCGCACCGAACGCGACGATCGTCGCCTCGATCCGCGAAGCGGAAAACAAACACCAGTTACGCCGATCCGGTGCCGATTCCGTTGTCGTCTCCTCCGAAACCGCGGGCCGACTGCTCGGCGTCGCAACCTCAACCCCGAACGTTGTGGACATCATCGAAGACCTCCTCACCCCGGAGACCGGCTTCGCCATCGCCGAACGCAGCATCGAACCGAACGAGGTCGGTGCTTCGCCGCGCCACCTGCCGGACATCGTGCTCGCCGTCGTACGCGGTGGACAGCTACTGCGTGTCGGAGCACCCGGGGCCGAGATCACAGTGGCCGGCGACAAGCTGCTCTACATCCGGCAGGTGACGGATGCTCAGGCGGAATGACAACCCCAGCGGTCCTTAATAACCCGGACACCCCTCTTGCCACATCGCCACCCGCGGAATTCTTCATCGCCTGCGCCTCGGTGCGATCATTGATCGGCTATGCCTCGAGAACGTTGACCATGCCGGCACCGTCGGCGAAAAGTTGAGATGTGTCCCGATCTGTCAACGTCGGTGGGTAGGTGAGAAGCGTGAGCGCAACCGATCCGCCACCGCTGGTCGTCATGCCGCCGGGGACCGGGCAGACCGGTGATCTCGGCCCGATCGGGGTCGAATTCAGGCTCTGGGGCCATGACCCGGTGGGGTGTTGTCGGTCGTCGAGCACCCGTTCCCGGTCGGTGCGCTGGTGCCGCCGCATCTGCATACGCGGGAGGACGAATTCTCGATAGTGACGCAGGGTGCGATCGGATTCCGCTCCGGCGACCGGGAGGTCGTTTTCGGGCCCGGCGGATACATCACCAAGCCCCGGGGTCAGATGCACGCCATGTGGAACGCCGGCACCGTCCCGGCGCGGATGATCGAGATCATCAGTCCGGCCGGCTTCGAACATTGCTTCCTGGAAATATCCGAACTGATCGCCGCCGGCGAACCGGATGTCACCGAGATCGTCGCAGTTGCCGACCGCTATGGGCTGCAATTCGGTGAACCCGACTGGTACCGGACATTCCGGTCTTCGGAGTGGTCTCGATACCCGAAAGGCCCTCTCACCGGCATACCCGGGAGAAGAATCAGGGCGGTGAGCCCGCTGGGACGGATCAGTCGCGCACTGTTGGCGTTCGCGCTGGTGGTTGTCGCCGGTACGGCCGGGTACCTCCTCCTCGGCTTCGGGATCCTCGACGCCCTCTATCAAACCGTCACCACCATCACGACCGTCGGATTCCGCGAGGTGCACCCCCTTACCAGTGTCGGTCAGTGGTTCACCATGCTCCTCATCCTGGCCGGGGTGGGCACCGCGCTATACATGTTCGGCGTCCTCCTCGAGGCCCTCATCGAAGGCCACCTGCGCCATCACATGGAAAGACGGCGAATGGACCGACGCATCAGCCGGATGACCGGCCACATCATCATCTGCGGATGCGGCCGGGTAGGCACCGCGAGCGCGCAGTACCTCACCACCCTCGGCCGCGACATCGTGGTCGTCGACCGCGATCCGGAGCGATTACGCGATATCGAGCACCCCACCGTCATCGGCGACGTCACCGACGACCGAACCCTGGAAGCCGCGGGGATTTCGCACGCCCAGGCCCTGATTGCCGCGCTCGACACCGACGCCGACAACGTGTACGTCACGCTCTCGAGCCGGGCACTGCGCCCCGACCTCGTCATCATCGCCCGCGCCCGTAACGAGGGGTCGATGTCCAAGCTCGTCCGCGCCGGCGCCAACCGGGTGGTCAACCCCCAGCTGATCGGCGGCCGCCGGATGGGGTCCTTCGCACTCCAACCCCACGTCGCCGAATTCTTCGACGTGGTGATGCACGACGAAAACCTGGACTACCGCATGGAGGAAATCCCGGTCGGCCCGACATCACCGTGGTTGGGATACACGCTCGGGCACATGGCACTGCGCGAGCGAGGTGCGCTACTTCTCGCGATACGGGCGACCTCCGGACAGTTCATCGCCAACCCGGCCCCGAGCATCACCCTCGAACCCGGCACGATCCTCATTACTCTCGGCACGCCCGACGAACTCGATGCGATACGCCGTCACGTCAACCCTTGAGGCGACCAGCACTTGCGCACGCCGGACACGGCAACGCGAGCGCGGCTAGGCGACGCTCACCGGCCAGTGCCCCTACCCGCCCGACATGGCGCGTCCGAATCACTCTCTCTGCAAACGACTCGAGGCCACCAGCCATGAGATGCGCGGTTTTCTTTCGCTGCGGAAGATCTCGCGGTTCACTGCCCTTCGATCATTCCGGGGCCTCGGGCACACGCTGCATGGCCAGACACATCAACTCGGCGCGGTCGGACCTCGAGCCGTGCGGTCAGGGCGCAAATACGACGTGTAGCGGCACTGTCACCGGGCACCGCCACCTCCGTCGCGGTGGGACTCGTCAACGTCGTCGATGGCAGATTCTTCATGGTCCGGCCCGGTGGCGGAGCCACGCCGGTATCGGCGAGTCCTGCGGTAGGACAACATTTCCCCATCCAGGTCAAGAGCCACGCCTCGATCTGCTCGTTGAGGTCGAAGACCCGCTCGGCCGCGGGCAGGTCCGCCCGCACCAGGGCATCGGTCGCCACCTCGATCGCCTGTTCTGCCAGGTGACACATCGACGCCAACCGGTCGGTCAGCGCATCGAGCTGGTCCTGAAACTTAGTCCGCATGGGATTCATCCTGGTGCACATCGGTCTGTCGGATAACTGGAGGACGAGGATGCTTCGAGGGCTGGCTAATGGGCGGATCCTTGCTCCATGATCGAGTAGGCCCCCTCCTCGTCGCTCTCGCATCGACAGCACGCATACCGATGTTGTGTTTCCTCCCAGAGCAGCGGCGGAACGCCAAAGCGCTCACCGAACCGACGGCGGCGGCGACGATCCGCAGCACCTGGCTGAGCGCTTCCGTCGATCGCGTTGCCGCAGCGCCAGCGCGAACATGGCCACATGGTTCCTGGTGCCCGCAATCTGGGCGACGACGGCGGATCCGGACTGCGGCACGCTGCGGACGGGCAGCATCAACACCGGCCCGGTGGCCGCGATCAGCCATACACCACCGGCGGCGTGCGCACTCGTATACGCCAAATCTGCGGCGGCGACACACAGCACGGCGGCGGCCGTGTGCATCAGGGTGATCGGCCGCCGGAGATGAAGTCCCCACGGCACGAAGAGCAGCGCAACGCCGGCAGCCACCATCCACGGACGGGACGCTCCCGCCCGCAGCCGACACCGATCAGCATCGCACCGACGATCACTATGATCGCCACGAGGGTGCAACGGCCCCCGCGGTGACCGCTCATAGCAGCCGACTTCTGCATGCGCGCTGCCGGTGGTCAGATGGCTTGCCTCTTCCTTCCAATTCAGATAGCTAGACGCGGCTACGCCGCTTCTAGTGCCGTGTCAGAGAATGTTTGCCCTGCCACTTGTCAGGTGCGTCTAGCTCCAGGGTGCACGGCGGCGCGGAAAGGGAGGACATTTCCTGACGCGGCGCTACCTTCAGGAGGTGACAGTAATCAATGCCGACCGTCGGTGGTCAGAATCCATGCCGGCGGCTTATGAGCAGTACCTCGTGCCGGTGGTCTTCCGGCCCTTCGCCGAGGACCTGACCGCCCGGGCGGCGGCACTCCACCCTCGGCGAATCCTCGAACTCGCGGCGGGGACTGGCGTGTTGACAGCGGACCTGCTCGCAGCGGCACCCTCGGCCGAGGTGACGGCCACCGACCTGAACGAGGCCATGGTCGCTTTCGGGTCGACCCGGGTCCCCGGAGCGGTGTGGCGGCAGGCCGACGCGCAGCGGCTGCCCTTTCGCGGCGGAGGCTTCGACCTGGTGGTCTGCCAGTTCGGCGTGATGTTTTTTCCCGACCGCATCGAGGCCTTCACCGAGGTCCGCCGGGTGCTGGCCCCAGGCGGCCGGTTCCTGTTCAACACCTGGGGCCCGCTCGGGATGCACGGCTTCGAAGTCGCGCTGCAGGCCGGGCTGGAGCGAGCCTTTCCGGTGGATCCGCCACTGTCCTTCCAGACGGTTCCGCACGGCTACGCCGACCCCGCTGTCGTGGCCGCTGATCTGGCGGCCGCCGGGTTCGCCGTCGAGTACGAGCAGGAGCTGACACTTCAGGGCCGGGCAGCGTCGACCGCTGACCTTGCCACCGGGTACCTCAGCGGGACACCGGTGCGCGCGGCCGTCGAAGAGCGCGGCGACGGACCGGCCATCCGGGCCACCGTCATCGAGGAGATGACGGCCCGGCTGGGCCCGGGGCCGGTCACCGCTCCGATGATGGCGTACGTCTTCCTCGCGGCCTGAACGCAGCACGCGCCTGCCCAGAGGGATGGGCGAGTCGACCAGCTCCATGACCACTGCCCAGGCGACGGAAAGCCATCGGCTTCATTGTCGTGCAGGAAGTGAATCGCCACGGATAACGGCTCGGCGGGCGGACAATCAGCGGATGAGCGGTGCCGACCGGGGGCTGATTGCGCCGATGTTGACGACTCTGGGCGCTCCCCCGAGGGTGAATCGAGTGGGTTGTGGGCGGCGGAGATCAAGTTACGGCTGCCGACTGCTGGCCTCGGCCGGTGGCCGCGGTGATCCGGTCGCGGTGATCCGGTTCTGTGGTCCCGGAATCTGAATGTGGTGACGTCGTCGTATCCGGAACTGGTCGTGGCCTTGGCGGACGCTTTCGGTGGCCGCCGAAGGGTGGTCTGGACGGGGAGGTCGTCGCGTTGGGAGCCGATGGGCGGCCCTCGTTCGGCCGTCTGCAACGCCGCATGAATGTGGTGCGCCCATCGGCGATGCTGCGCCGCCAGGTCGCGGTCAGCTTTTGTTATCGACGATTTCGAAGTGCTGTTCAGAGTCGACTGATCTCGACAATTTGCTGCCGCCTCACCCCACTCCGCTACCGACTCGTGGAATTCGCAATACTTGCCGCGCGGGCAGCGGACTATTCCACACAAGCCCGCCCCCGACCTGAAATGGGTTCGGGGGCGGGGTAACGGCGCGGCACTACGAGAAAGAGCGAGCGGGTGGGGCTACCTGCGCTGATCCAATTCCGGGCTTCCCGGTCACGGGCGGAGTCTGGAAAAGCCATGTGCCGTCTGATCGGCACAGCTGGTAAGTCCCGTCCGGGTGGTAGACCTTCGCGCCGACGCTGTAGGTTGTCCCAGCATAAGTGCAGGTCACCGGCGGGGTCGTCCCAGAAATAGGGTCTGCGTTGGCAATCGAGGTTTGGCTGGCGACCAATCCGGCGGCGACGAGCAATCCGGCGGTCACGGCTTTTACTGCTGTCCTGGTAATCAAATTCTCTTGGTCCTTGTTCGGTTGTTGTCCTTCAAGTCTCATGGGGGACAACGGAAAGAACTAGGCACCCTCGGGAGGGGATCCGGTACCCCCTGTGGCACGCATCAAACGCGCCACCGTCCGACCGCGCGGCTGCAACGACCATGGGCGTAGTTTCGCCAGCTCTGCGCTGTCATAGTCAGCCCACGGCGATGGCCGACCCGAACCCTTCTCGTGGATGACCGGATGGCGCGGTGTTCAACCGGGTGGGTCACCCATCGGCCGGATTCCCGGGCGCGGTCGTCCAGCGGAGCAGGGTCGTCTCATCCTCTGGCCTACGACGAGACGGGGGTCCGTCGCTACCTGCGCCATGTGGGATCGGATTCACTCAGGCCGTGCGCTGCCAACTCCAGGAGAAGCTGGCCACCCGCGAGTGCCGCACTGCCACACTGCGCATCCCACGAAGCTGAATCCGACCCGCAGACTCATATAGTTGCGCAATTGCCGGCATTCCCTGGCCAGGCAGCAACGAGACGTTCCCTGCTTACGGTTGTTTGGCTGGCAAAATGGGCCTTGTATCGCAGTGAAGGCAGAGTTCGTGACTCGCAGTGAAGCTCCCGGCAGCCAAAACGTGTCCCGGGATTTCGATGTCGAGGATCGTTGGCCGGAGTTGTTCGCGCCGCTCCACAAGACCCAGCGGCGCGCCGCGCACTGGCGCAATCTTCGGCGAGTGCGTGGCACGAGGGCTGGACCCCGAACTGTGAGAACCTCGAGAATCTGACCGATCGTGCCCGCGGGGCGATCGACCGGGCGGAGTATCGGCAGCGGCTCATGCCGCCCGGCGTCAGACGACCGCAACTGCCTGGACGTGACGGCCGCCAGGTCTGGGGACTTGCATTTCTCTCCGCCTTCCGATCACCGCACGCTGCGCACCTGTTCAACCAAGGCGATCCGCGGTTCTCTTTGTGGCGCAGCGCCGAGCTCAGACGCTCAACTCTCCAGGCCGCTGGGCTAAAAGACCGCTCCCCCAGCGAGTTTCGCGAGCCGGTAATGGAAATTCTGCCAACTAGCCTGACCAGTTGTTGCAACAGTCCGCGGAGTTGCCCGGCTGTGGCAATCATGAACATCGCCACCAACCGCAGCTCCCGCCAGCTGCTCTCCGGGAGACGAGCGGGCCAGGTGATGCACCAAAACGCTCGGCGCCCAGGTGAAGGACCTCGGCGGCGCCCCACCGGTTCGGGCCGCGTCGGCGCGATTCGTAGCACGTCCTCGACATCCCCACCCCCATCGTCGCCGACGCTAGCCCGCCTGGAATCGCTGCGTCGCAGTCGGTCACCTCGGTGAACACATGAAACCGCGACAGATGATTCACGACCCACCCTTGGACCAGACATCACTGTGGCGTTCATCACATTATGAATCCTGGCGGCGTGTCTGCTTGCGCTGCGCCATGACGCGGCCGGACGCCGTGTCGCGGGGTGTCGCCGCGCCGGGCCCCCGCACCGCTCGCTGACTCGCAAATACCGAGGTCAGTACTGCTTTCCGTCGCCCTGCGCTGCACTGCTCAACGATGTATGCGGGACGGTAATCCCGTTGTCGTGGTCTGGCGGCGCTGAGCCACTCCAGGCCGCTGACGTGGACGTATTCGAGCAAGATCATATTTGAGTATCGATTGGGTCACGATGGCGCAGTCGATACCGTTTTGTTACTTTCCTTCTCGACGGGGGTCCGAGGCCGCGAAACTCAGGAGCGCGCGCCTAGCCAAACAAAGACGAGGTAAGACACCGTGGCGAAGCACCGCAGGACGGCACACCGTTCTCATTCCATCACCGGCCGCCTGAAGATCGCGACTGTCGCCGCTGCGACCGGCGCCATTCTGATCGGCGGCGCGCAGTTCGGCGCCGCGTCCGCGGCCGCCCGCCCGCTCGAGATCCCGCCGGGCCTGCTGCCCGCCGGTGTTCACCTACCCGCGATCGAGCTGCCCGACATCCCGGCCGCCCCGCCCTCGCCCGGCGTGCTCGGGCCGGTCAACCAGGGCACCCCCGCTCCGCTCAAGGCCCGCACCGTGCAGCCGGTATCCGGCACGCTGTCCTCCGGCTACGGCCCCCGCTGGGGCGCACACCACGGCGGCATCGACATCGCGGCCCCGATCGGCACCCCGATCCAGTCCGCAGCCGACGGTGAGGTCATCTCCGCGGGCCCGGCCTCCGGGTTCGGGTTGTGGGTGCGGGTGCGCCACGACGACGGCGCCGTCACCGTCTACGGCCACATCAACGAGTTCATCGTCAACGTCGGCCAGCGGGTCGCGGCGGGTCAGCAGATCGCCACCGTCGGCAACCGTGGTCAGTCGACCGGTCCGCACCTGCACTTCGAGGTGTTGGACGCGGGCGGCAACCGGCTCAACCCGAGCCAATGGCTGCGCGACCGCGGCGTCTCGGCGACCTGGGGAACCGACTAGAACCCGCCCGGCGGTAGTCAGTTCCCAACTATGCCGCCGCGCCGTTACCACGCTGCGCGCGCAATAGGAATTGCAGGACAACCGGTTTCGTTCGATGCGGTCGCCGGGAAAGCGTACTGCTGCGCGGCGGCGGTCCGGATCATCACAGCTTGCTGCCGATGGCGAATCGTCTCGCGGACCGGTTCACCGCTGTTGTTCCGGATGTGCGGGAGTACGGCAGCTCGGTGTGCCGGGATCCGGCTTTGCACACATGGAGTCGCTGCGCCGCCGACGTGATCGCCCTACTCGACCATCTCGGCGTACCGGAGGCGGTGGTCGGTGGGACCGGACTGGGCGGCACCATCGTCCTTGCGCGTCGCTCTGGCCTTCCCCGCACGAGTGCGAACTGTCGTGGTTGTCAGTGCCGAGGATATCGAGGACGACGACGCCAAGTTGGCCGAGACCGCGCTAATGGACCGCTTTGCCGAGCGGGTGCGCACGGAGGGTATCGAAGCGGCGTGGGAGTTGTTCCTTCCCCACCTGCAACCGTTGATCGGGAACCTGGTGCGCTCTGCGATACCGCGCGCCAACCCGGGGAGCGTCGCCGCAGCGGCCGCCATTGGGCGTGCCCGCTCGTTTCGCACGCTCGACGAACTCGGTGTGATCGAGGTTCCGGTGCTCATCGTCCCCGGCGCCGATGAGCGTCACCCGGCCGCATTCGCCGAACGCATGAGCGCGACCATCCCGTATGCGACCCTCGCGCGGACCGTGTCGTTCGACGCGTTGCGGACGGCTTCGCCGCCGCCGTCGTCCCGCGAATCCGCCGCTTCCTCGACCTCTGAGGCCCGTCCCTGTCCGCGTACGTGGACGTTATCCGCGCCCGCTTCCCGGATCGTTGTTCGCGTGGTAGCGAAGTGGGAGCATGGGTAGATACCGGCTCGATTTGGGGCTGTCGGCTGTGCGCTGAACGGATGAATTGCGGGGGCACCCACGGGGGCTGCGCATGATGACCTAGCGAAACGATTCAGCGACGAGGAGTGAGAGACATGGCCTGGCGAATCTCGGCGAACTACTACGAGGCCTGCAACTGCGACCTTGGGTGCCCGTGCAACATGAGCGGCTTTCCCACCCACGGAAACTGTGACGGTGTGGTCGGATTCGAGGTCACCGGAGGTGAACGCGACGGCGTCGATCTGGCCGGGGCAAAGGTCGCGAGCGCGGTGAAATGGCCCGGCGCCATCCACGAAGGCAACGGAACAATGGCCCTGTTCATCGACGCGACCCCCGAGCAGCGACAGGCCCTGCTGCCGATTCTCACCGCCGAGGATCCCGGTTTGCCCTGGGAGATCCTCGCCGCGACCGTCAGCGAGATTCATGGTCCGTTCTTCGAGACGATCGAGATCGACGACCGGGACACCGATTCCCGAATCCAGGTCGGCGACAAATTGGTCGTTCAGATGCAGAGCTTCACAAACCCGGTGACCGGGGAGAAGCACGAACCCCACATGGTCCTCAAGGATGGGTTCATCTTCCAGGACGGTCAGATCGGCACTACCTCGGTGCTGCGGCTCGACGCCGACGGAGTGACATTCGAGCATCCGGGCAACAACGCGTACTACTCGCGCGTCGAGTGGTCCAGCGAGAACCGGATGGCGCCCGCCGGAGCGGCCGGCAAGTTCTGACTCGCGGCAGTACACCACGATACGACGGCGGTGGTGCGGCCCAGCTCGCCCGGGCGAGGCGGTGGAGTGTGACGGAGGAGTGCCGATGAGTCAGCCCCCGAAGATGGACACTCCCCGGATGGCCTACAGCGCCCTCGAACGCCGTGCGACGCTCGCCACGGTGGGGATTCTGCTCGCCCTTGCCGGGGTGGCGTGGTGGCGCACCATCGCTACTGCGGACGGCATGGAATCGATGGTTCAAGGTTTCGCGTGGGTCGGTACGGCCATGCCCTTCGACATGGGTGCCGCCGTCTTTCTCGCCATGTGGACAACGATGATGGTGGCGATGATGTTTCCGACGATCGCCCCGATCGTCTTGCTGCACCGCCTGGTCATGCGCCGGCAGGCCCGCGGAATCGCCCCGACGGTCACCTTCGCTGCGGGCTACCTGGCGGTGTGGTCGGCTGTCGGGGTCGTTCCGCTGGCGGTGCTGCTCGGCTTCCGCCGGATCTCGCACGGCTCAACGTGGGTCGAGGTCGCGGCCGGTGGTGTGCTGGTCATCGCCGGCGGGTACCAGTTCACCCGGTGGAAGCAGGCGTGCCTGCGGGCCTGCCGCACCCCGCTGACCTTCCTCGCCACCCACGACTTCGGAACCGGTCTGCGGGGCACCTTCCGCGCGGGTGCCTCGCATGGGCTCTATTGCTTGGGCTGCTGCTGGGCGTTGATGGCGGTCCTTCTCGTCGTCGGGTTGATGAACCTGACCTGGATGGCGGCGATCGCCGTAATCTTCCTGGCCGAAAAGAACTCCCGCCATTCGGTCGCGCTCACCCGGGTGGTCGGGACCGCGGTCGCCCTGCTCGGGGTCGCCGTCCTCGTCCACCCCGCGCTGCTGCAGTCGCTGTCCCCCATGCCGGATATGTCCTCGCCGATGTCGGGCATGTGACCGATGCACCGATCCCCGGCGGGATCGGTGCACTCGATGACTAAGCCAGATCGACCGCAGACCGACCCACGAGACGTCGCCGGTGGGATTCGGACGGTGCCCGAATCCCACCAGAGCGGTTGCGGCCGTCAGTTCAGCGCAGCCTCCGTCGTGAGGTCCGGTTGCGTCGTCGGTGTGCGCATCGACACCGCAGTGACGCCAGCCCCGGCCAGGGCGATGACGGCGGCGCCGAGGAACGCGGCGGAGAACCCGTTCGTCAACTCCGGGAGGTTACCGATCTGGTTGGCGCCGAACGAGGCGGCGACGGCGGTCATGGTTGCCAGGCCGAGTGCCGAGCCGACCTGGTAGCTGACGTTGACGATGCCCGACGCCAATCCGCCCTCTTCGGGCCGTGCGGCGGAGATCGCCGTGCCGAGGGAGGGAATGAAGGCGAGCGACATACCCGCTGCGGCAACGAGGGAAGCCGGAAGCACGTCGACCCAGAAATTACCGGTGGGCCGGACCAGTGCCATCCACCCCAGCCCGATCGCAAGAACGATCAAACCGGTCACGATCATCGGTTTCGCCCCGAACCGCTGCATAGCCCGCGGCGCGATGACGATCATGCCGAGCATGATCAGTGTCGTCATCGGAAGGAGTGCTGCGCCGGCGGGGAAGGCGCTGTACCCCAACACCTGCTGCAGGTACAGGTTCAGGAAGAACCACATCGGGATCCACGCCGCACCGAGCAGCAGCTGGGCGATGTTCGCGGCGGCGAGGTTGGGGGCGGCGAAGATTCCCAAGCGCATGAGGGGGTCACGGCGCCGGAACTGGATCAGGACGAACGCGGCCAGCAGCACCGCGGACGCGGTGAGGTATCCCCAGGTTTGACCGGAGCCCCAGCCGACCTCGGGAGCCCGGACGATGGAGTAGACGGCGAGCGCCAGTCCGGCGGTGACGGTCAGTGCGCCGAGAATGTCGATCGATCCGGATCGGGCGGGGGCGTTGGGCATCAGCAGCGGTGTCGCGGCGAGGGCGATCAGGGCGATGGGAATGTTGATGTAGAAAACCCACGGCCAGCTGAGATATTCGGTGATCATTCCGCCGAGGAACACACCGGCGGTACCGCCGGCGGGTGCGGCGGCACCGTAGACGGCGAGGGCCTTGGTCAATTCCTGTTGGTTGGAACCGAACAGCATCATCAGCAGCGTCAGTGCCGAGGGTGCGATCAGTGCGGCCCCGGCGCCCTGGATGGCGCGTCCGGCCAGTTCGGTGCCGACGTTCCCGGCGGCGCCGGCGGTGATCGATCCGGCGAGCAGAACCACCCAGCCGGTGGCGAAGATGCGTTTGGCGCCCCACAGGTCGGACAGGCGTCCGCCGAGCAGAAGCAGTCCACCGAAGGCGATGACGTAGGCGTTGAACACCCAGGTCAGGTTCTCCTGGGAGAAACCGAGGTCGGTCTGCATTTCCGGTAGCGCGATGCCGATGATGGAAGTGTCCATGATGACCATGAATTGGGCTGCGGCGATCAACGCCAGCGCCCACCACTTGCGTGTGGATGAAGCCTGCGTAGACATGACAATCATTCCTTACGGGTACGGGGTATGTGTGAGATGGACGATGACGAGCGCGGGGGTCGACCTACCCGCAACATCGAAGCCCCAGCCCCCGGTCGATCGCGAATAGCTCTGAATAGCTGGATCTTTCGGTTTGGTTGCCACCTTCTGTGCACATCGCTGTCCTCCTGGATTCCGCGCTACTCCTCTGTGACTACAGATACCTTAGGGGGGTATAGTGTCGAGCACAAGGAGTGATTCTTACCAAGTCGCCGAAAGTGAGCACCTCCCAGATCCCCACGGCCTCACGACCGACATCTCGAAAACACGCCCCGGGGGTATAGACCCGGTGAGTGCATGTCCTGACCCTTACCGCCTTGCATACCATAGGGGGGTATGGTAAATCTGTAGATGGGTCGCGGCACCCCGATCGCACCTGGCGAACGAATCGAAGAAAGAAGGACATCGATGAGCACCACCACCGTCACCGTCACCGGAATGACCTGCGGGCACTGCGTTTCCTCGGTCCGCGAAGAGATCGGCAACATCCCCGGCGTGACCGCCGTAGACGTCGACCTCGCCAGCGGCCGGGTCGTAATCGACTCCGACTCCCCGATCGAGAAGGCATCGCTCGCCCGGGCAGTCGACGAGGCCGGCTACCAGCTCGCCGGCTGACCGGACGACACCCAGACCCGGACAGGAGATTCCCACGATGAACGCATCGTCGAAGTTCGCCGGATTCACCGTCGGCCTGGCCGCGGTCTTCGCACTCGCCCTCGGGGCCGGGGCCGCCTTCGGCCCCGAGGTGCCCGCACCGGCCGACACACACGACACCGCAACCCACGACGCCGGACCCGGTTCGATTACGGGCGCACCGGTCGCCGAACAAACACCTGGAGGACTGATGGTCACCGACAGCGGATACACCCTGGCATTGGACACGGCGCAGGTTCCCACCGGCGCTGACGTGCCACTGCGGTTCCGCATCCTGGGCGCCGACGGAGCACCCGTCACCCGCTACGTGGAGAGCCACGACAAGCAACTACATCTGATCGCGGTGCGCCGCGACCTGACCGGATACCAGCACGTGCACCCGGTACTCGACGCCGCCGGAACTTGGTCCGTTCCGCTCGATCTGACCCGCGCCGGGGCGTACCGGGTGTTCGCCGACTTCACCCCCGCCGGCGGTGACGGCGTGACCCTGGGCGCCGACCTGCAGGTCGCCGGTTCCTACGATCCGCAGCCCCTGCCCCCGGTTGCCGCAGCCACCGTGGTCGACGGGTACACCGTCACCCTCGACGGCACCCTCACCCCGGGTCAGGCGTCGAAGGTCACCCTGTCGGTGGCCCGCGGCGGGCAGCCGGTGACGGATCTGCAGCCCTACCTCGGCGCGTACGGTCACCTGGTGGCCCTGCGGGCCGCCGACCTCGGCTACCTGCACGTGCACCCGGACGGCCATCCCGGCGATGGTGTCACCGCACCAGGTCCGGGCATCGACTTCTATGTCACCACCCCGAGCGCGGGCGACTACCGCCTGTTCCTGGACTTCCAGCACGATGGAGTGGTGCGGACCGCCGAATTCACCCTGACCGCCGGGCAGAGCTCCGGCGCCGCAGTGCCCCCCGCCCCGGAGCCGATGCCCGCCGGGCACGGACACTGACGAAAACCACCACCGGAGAGGAGGAACGATGAATTCCGTCACGCAGCACCCGACCGCCGACGGCCGGGTCGAGCTCGAAATTGGTGGCATGACCTGCGCCTCGTGCGCGAACCGGATCGAGAAGAAGCTCAACAAACTCGACGGCGTCACCGCCACGGTGAACTACGCCACCGAGAAGGCACGGGTCAACTACGTCGGTGCTGTGTCGACCGAGGATCTCGTGGCCACCGTCGAGGAGGCCGGCTACACCGCCAAGGTCCCGGCGCCGCCCGCCGCCGATACCGCGGCCGGCCCCGCCCCGGAGCCGGACCCGACCGCCGCACTGCGTGAACGCCTGCTCGTGTCCTTGGTGCTCAGTGTTCCGGTGATCGCGATGGCCATGGTTCCGGCGCTGCAGTTCACCCACTGGCAGTGGCTTTCGCTCACCCTCGCGGCCCCGGTGGTGGTGTGGGGGGCGTGGCCGTTCCACAAGGCCGCCTTCACCAACCTGCGGCACGGCACCTCCACGATGGACACCCTCATCTCGATGGGCACCCTCGCCGCCCTGGGCTGGTCACTGTATGCGCTGTTCTGGGGCACCGCCGGTATGCCCGGCATGACCCACCCGTTCGAGCTGACCATCTCCCACTCCGACGGGGCCGGCAACATCTACCTCGAGGCCGCCGCCGGGGTGACCACCTTCATCCTCGCCGGCCGCTACTTCGAGGCCCGCTCCAAGCGGCGCGCCGGTGCCGCCCTGCGGGCGCTGCTCGAACTCGGCGCCAAGGAGGTCTCGGTGCTACGCGGCGGTGTCGAGCAGCGCATCCCTGTCGATCAACTGGCCGTCGGTGACGAGTTCGTCGTTCGCCCCGGGGAGAAGATCGCCACCGACGGTGTCGTCACCGACGGCTCTTCCGCGGTGGACGCGTCGATGCTGACCGGCGAATCCGTGCCCGTCGAGGTCGGACCCGACGACCAGGTCGTGGGCGCCACCGTCAACGTCGGCGGCCGGATCACCGTGCGCGCCAACCGCATCGGGTCCGACACCCAGCTCGCGCAGATGGCGAAACTCGTCGAAGACGCGCAGACCGGTAAGGCGCAGGCGCAACGGTTGGCCGACAAGATCTCTGGAATCTTCGTCCCGATCGTCATCGCCCTGTCCGTCGCCACGCTGGGTTTCTGGATCGGCACCGGCGGCGGCCTCGCGGCCGCGTTCACCGCCGCCGTCGCCGTACTGATCATCGCCTGCCCCTGCGCCCTCGGCCTGGCCACCCCGACCGCACTGATGGTCGGCACCGGCCGCGGCGCCCAGCTCGGCATCCTGATCAAGGGGCCAGAGGTCCTCGAATCGACCCGCCGCGTCGACACCGTGGTGCTCGACAAGACCGGCACCGTCACCACCGGCAAGATGACCCTGCTCGATGTGATCACCGCCGACGGCGAAGACACCATGCAGGTGCTGCGCCTGGCCGGCGCCCTCGAGGATTCCTCCGAGCACCCCATCGCCGCGGCCATCGCCAAGGGCGCCCGCGACAAGGTCGGCGCCCTGCCGAAAGTGGAGCAGTTCACCAACATCGAAGGCCTCGGAGTGCAGGGCATGATCGACGAGCACGCGGTTGTCGTCGGCCGGGCCCGGCTCCTCGCGGACTGGGCACAGCACCTACCCGCCGATCTCGAAGCGGCCATGACCGCAGCCGAATCCGAGGGCAAGACCGCCGTCGCAGTCGGCTGGGACGGTAAGGCCCGAGCCGTGCTCGTCGTCGCCGACGCCGTCAAGGCCACCTCGGCCGAGGCGGTCGGACAGCTGCGCAGGCTGGGCCTGACGCCGATCATGCTCACCGGCGACAACACCGCCGCCGCCCGCGCGATCGCCGACCAGGTCGGCATCGACGAGGTGATCGCCGAAGTGCTGCCCGCCGACAAGGTGGACGTCGTCAAACGGCTGCAGGATCAGGGCAAGGTCGTCGCAATGGTCGGCGACGGTGTCAACGACGCAGCCGCCCTGGCGCAGGCCGACCTCGGTCTGGCGATGGGCACCGGCACCGACGTCGCGATCGAGGCCAGTGACCTGACGCTGGTGCGCGGGGACCTCCGCGCCGCCGCGGACGCGATCCGGTTGGCCCGCAAGACGTTAGGCACCATCAAGGGCAACCTGTTCTGGGCCTTCGCCTACAACGTCGCCGCCCTCCCCCTGGCCGCGGCCGGGCTGCTCAACCCGATGCTCGCCGGTGCGGCGATGGCGTTCTCGTCGGTGTTCGTGGTCAGCAACAGCCTGCGGCTGCGTCGATTCCGGTCCCTCACTAGATAACCGCAGGCAACGCATCCAGGAGGCGTGTGGGGTGGGCGTGTGCCCGCCCGCCCCACCCCGCGCCGGTTAACCCGAATCCGGTCCCGAAAGGAGAAGATCATGGCAACGGTGGCAACGACGTTGGTGCGCATCGTCCGACACCCCGTGACCCGGGCGGCGGCCCGGTGCGCGGTGATGTGCGCCGCATCGGCGATCGGCCGCCGGGTCGAGGGCCCACACCCCGCCCCGGATACCCCGGGCGGGCATAATCGGGGGTGCTCGGCATGACACTCGGATTCCAGGAGGACACCATGGCCACCACTCCCGCGGCCACCCACGCACCTGCCGAGACCGACGGCCATGACCATGCCGGGCACGGCTACATCACCGAAAAAGACGCCTACCTCAAGCGCCTCAAGCGCATCGAAGGCCAGGCCCGCGGACTGCAGAGGATGGTCGAGGAAGACAAGTACTGCATCGACATCCTCACCCAGGTCTCCGCGATGACCAAGGCCTTGCAGGCCGTCGCCATGGGACTGCTCGAAGACCACATCAGTCATTGCGTCGTCGACGCCGCCGTTGCCGGCGGTCCCGAAGCCGACGCAAAGATCAAAGAGGCCACCGACGCGATCGCCCGGCTCGTCCGCTCCTGAAAACCCGCAGCGCGGCTCGAGGATCAGTCGTCGTCCACCCCGGCGCTCTCGTCGGAGATCTCGACGAGGCGGCGACGGCAATGCATCCGCAACCCACCACACACCCGCGCCGCGGACCGACCGACTGTTTACCCGTTCGGGTTTACGGGTACAGGGTGACGAGGCCGACGTTGTTGCAGCGGCGTCCGCCGCCGACATGCCCCTTTCACGAAAGGGAGTCATCGTGAGCACAGCCGAGCAGATGCTCGAGAGCTATCCGAAGAACTGCGGCACATCGACCCGGCGACACTTCTCGCCGGCATCGGGGCGCGCGCCGAGTGCTCGCAGACATGCACGGCCTGCGCGGATGCGTGTCCGAGTGAGCCGTCGGTGGCCGACCTGACCGCCTGCATTCGCACCGACCTCGACTGCGCTGCGGCGTGCCTGCGGTGTGAGAGGGCCAGCCGCGAGCTGTTTTCCGCACTCGACTGACCCCCGTCTTCGTCAGCGCATCCGCCGAAAGAAGAGAGAAGGTAGTTGGCGATGAACAAGTCCCTCGCCCTCGGCGCCGCATCGGCGGCGCTGCTGCTCGCCCTGACCGCGTGCGGTGACTCCGGCTCCGAGGAGAGCGCCGCGACCACCAACTCGGCCGCCACCACCTCGGTAAGTGCCGAAAACGGTGCCGCCGAGCACAACGACGCCGATATCGCCTTCGCGCAGGGGATGGTTCCCCACCACAGCCAGGCGATCGAGATGAGTGAAATTCTGCTCACCAAGCAGGGGATCGACCCCCGAGTGGTCGACCTCGCGCAGCAGATCAAGGCCGCGCAGGGCCCGGAAATCGAGCAACTCAACGCCTGGCTGACCGCGTGGGGCCAAGGCACCGCAGCGACCACGACGACCGGCATGAACATGACCGAGTCCATGCCCATGGGCACCGGAATGCAGATGCCCGAGGCACCGGTGGTGATCCCGCCGGCGGGCACCAGTGAAATGGACATGCCCGGCATGGAGGGCGGCGAGGGCATGGAGGGGATGATGTCGGCCGAAGACATGGCTGCCCTGCGCGACGCCCAGGGCGTCGATGCCGCCAAACTCTTTCTCAACCAGATGATCGAGCACCACAAGGGTGCGATCACCATGGCCCAGACCGAGGTGGAGGACGGCCAGAACGCGCAGGCGAAAGCGATGGCGCAAAACATCATCACCACCCAGCAGCAGGAAATCACCACCATGGAACAGATCCTGTCGACCCTCTAAGGCGCGACACGGTCAGCGCGCCGGCGCAACCCATCCATGGTGACCTGCACCAGCCGCTGGACCGGTTCCCGGGTCGAAAGACCGGTGGCGGCGGTCAGGGCGTGCAGGCAGTATCTCGCGAGCTCGTCGGCGGCGAACGGCGGCGCCTCGCTACCGTCTCACCCACCTAGGGTGGACGCGTTCACAACGTCGTTCAACGCTCTGTGACGGGAAAGACAGCGAAAACAGTTACTTGCTTGGGGTAACGATGTATATAGTTGCATGCAGAAAGTAAGTCGTCCTCAGGGGTTGTTGCCATGTCCACGCCATCCGCGTCTTCCGTGTCGTCCGTTTCGCTCGGCACGACCGAAGCTCTGATCGACGAGGTGTTCCTCTTCGGTCGGGTGCTTCGTGATGCCCTGGCGTCGGAAGCCGACGACCACCTCCCCCGCGCCCTGACAGGAGTTCTCCTCGTCCTGGCCGGGAGGGGTGAATGCCGGCAGAACGAACTGGCCACGGAAATGTGCGTCAGTCAGTCCTCCCTCAGTCGCCAGATCACCGATCTGGTGGACGCCGGGTACGTCACCCGGCACCCGGACCCTGCGGACGGGCGTGCATTCCGAATACGCGTGTCGGACGACGGCTTGGCGTACGTGAAATACGTACGAACACGACGTGCCGCACGCATGCAAAAAATGCTGACCGGATGGAACGAAACCGAGGCAGCCACGGCCCTCGACTCGATCCGGCATCTGAAGGAAACACTCTTCGATGCCGAGCACCGGATCGTATCGAGCTCGAACCCGATTGGAACACAAAGCGTATGACCGAAACAGATATCCGCACGCCGGTCGGCGAACCGCAGGCCATGAGTCACCGTCAGATTCTCGAAGCCCTCACCGGCCTGCTCGCAGCCCTCTTCACGGCACTGCTGAGCACCACCATCGTCTCCACCGCCCTGCCGACGATCATCGGTGACCTCAAAGGGACGCAGACCGCGTACGCCTGGGTCATCACCAGCGCGTTGCTGGCCAACGCCGCCTCGACGCCCATTTGGGGCAAGCTCTCCGACCTGTTCAACAAGAAGGTCCTGGTCCAGAGCGCGATCGTCATCTTCGTCATCGGTTCGGTGATCGCCGGATTCGCACACAACGTGCCGCTACTGCTGACCGCACGTGTCATCCAGGGCGTCGGCATGGGCGGCCTGACCGCGCTCGTCGTCGCCATCATCGGCACCATCGTCTCGCCTCGCGAGCGCGGCCGGTACTCCGGTTACATGGGTGCCGTCATGGCGGTCTCGATGTCGGGCGGCCCGATCCTCGGCGGAGTCATCGTCGACAGCCCACTCGGCTGGCGCTGGACGTTCTTCGTCTGCGTCCCGCTTGCCGTCGTCGCGCTGTTCCTGCTGCAGCGCACATTGCACCTCCCGACCGAGAAGAAGGACAACGTCTCCATCGACTGGCTCGGAGCGCTGCTGCTCACCGCGGGCGTGTCCATCCTGCTCATCTGGGTGTCGTTCGCAGGTAAGGCCGGCTACTACGAGTGGTTCTCCCGCGAGACGGCGCTGTACGTCGGCACCGGTGTGCTCCTCCTCGTGGCAACCGTCCTGGTCGAAGCCAAGGCGAAGGCTCCTATCATCCCGCTGAAGATCGTCACCGAGCGGACCACCGGCCTCGCGATCATCGCATCCGTCGCCGTCGGTGTCGGAATGTTCGGTTCCACCACCTTCCTCGGCCAGTACTTCCAGACCTCGCGGGGCTACACCCCCACGATGGCCGGCGTCCTCACCATTCCGATGGTCGCCGGGATGCTCATCGGCACGGTCGGCTCCGGACAGCTCATCACCCGGTTCGGGAAGTGGAAGTCGTTCGTCGTCGGCGGCGCCGTATTGATGATCATCGGTTTCGGGCTGCTGAGCACCCTCGATCACGAGACGAGCCTGACCCTCGTCAGCCTCTACATTGCCATCATCGGTCTGGGCATGGGCATGCTGATGCAGAACCTGGTGCTCGCCGTGCAGAACACTGTCAGCGTCCAGAACATCGGTGCGGCCTCGAGTTCGGTCGCCTTCTTCCGAACCTTCGGTGGCGCCATCGGCGTCTCGGTTCTCGGTTCGGTCCTGGCGACACGGGTCTCCGACCTCTCTGCCGACGGATTCGCCAAGCTCGGCATCCCGGCAGGGTCGAGCAGCGGTGGCGGCAGCCTGGACCTCACGTCCATGCCCGCACCCGTGCAGAGCGTCATTCGTGCTGCATACGGAGACGCGACCGGCCGGATCTTCCTCATCGCCGCGCTCGTCGCCCTCATCACCCTGCTCGCCGTCATCCTGCTGCCCAACCGCCCGCTGCGTCGCACCATCGACCTGTCGAGCGACCAGGATCCGGTGCAGGAACCGGACTACGCCATGGCGACCGACCGGGCACGGGAGTCGGATACCACGCCGATCCCGTCCGCCGGTTCCCGCGGAGGCAGGCACGAGGCGCCCGCCGACCAGCAGCCGTTCGCAGGCCTCAGCGCGGACGCTCGTGACCGGCTCCTGTCCCTGCTCCTGCCTAAGCCCGAGCAGACCCTGGAAGCGATCGACGAGGCCGAGAAGATTCGTGACGAGGTGAACCGCCTCCGAAACGACCTCAACGCCAAGCTCATCGAATTCGATGCAGTCTGGGATCGCCTGCGCGACCTCGGACTCAGCGAAGACCAGGTGGCCGGCGTGCTTGGCGGCACCCCGGTCACGGACACCGGCAACGGCGTTCTGCTCCGCTGAATCACCCCCCGTGAGTACTTGTTAACACCCCGCTGTTAACAAGTACTCACAGCACGGGGCGGCGCCACGGACCACGGATCGCCAGAAGCAACCCGGGCGACTGAATGCTCGCGAACAGCGTCTTCCCGTCCGCGCTGAACGCCGGACCGCAGAACTCGCTGTCGTTCAACTCGTTACGGGCAAGCGCAAACGGCTCCCCCTCCGCCGTGACCCCCACCAGATGGCTGATGCCGTCGCCGTCCTCGGCGAGGATGACACCGCCGTGCGGTGACACGGTGATGTTGTCGGGGCCGTCGTAGTTTCCGGTGTCCACGGCCGGGTCCGGGTTGACGCCGAACAACGTCTTCAGTGTGATGGTCTCCGTCGCCGGGTCGTAGAACCAGACCTGGCCGTCGTGCTCGGCGGCACTGCCGTCGCCGGTACGCGCGAAGCTGGCGACGAAGTAGGCGCCACCGTCACCCCACCACTGCCCCTCCAACTTTCGGCTGCGCGTCACCTGGTCGTCGGTGAACTGTTTGCGCACCGGGGTGCTCTTGGCGTCACGGTCAGGCACGTCCACCCACTGCACCGTGTACCGGACACCGGGTTCCGTCGCCTGCGACAGGTCGCGTACGTGGACACCGTCCTGGAAGCACGCCATCGCCTGTAGTGCGCCTGCGGTGTCCCCGCCCGACGACTGCGCGAGTCCGCGGAGCGCGCCGGGTCCCCCACGGAAACCCTGCGGCGGCGTCCACCGGTAGTACAGGCCGTTCGGATCGGACGCATCCTCGGTCAGGTAGATGGCATTGGTCGCGGGATCGACCGCGACTGCCTCGTGTGCGTACCGGCCCAGGAATTTGTAGGGCACCGGACTCTTGCCCCGGTTGGCGTCCTGTCCGGCCGGATCGACCTCGAAGACGTACCCGTGGTCGAGGAGAAATCCGCCCGTTCCCGCGCGAGCCTCGGTTTCCTCGCAGGTCAGCCACGTGCCCCACGGCGTGATCCCGCCGGCGCAGTTGTTCACCGTCCCCGCCACACTCACGTACTGACCCAGCCACTTGCCTTCCGCGTCCACCGTTGTGGTGGTGGTACCGCCGCGCGCACCCGCGTCGTAGGTGAGCCCCTCGACTGCGGGCACGCCGAACGGCTCGTCCTTGCCGATCTCGTGGTTGCTGACCACAGTGGATCCCCCACCTTGCCGGGCGAACACGCCGTTGGCGTCGAAGTCGCTGGGCACGGACTCACCGCTGTCCAACTTGGTGTCGCCGGACCGGGACACCACCGTGTACGAGAATCCGGCCGGGAGCGCGAGAATTCTGTTCGGGTCGGGAATCAGCGGCCCGTAGCCGATCGCCCGACCGGGCACCGCGGACGCCACAGCAGGTCGGACGAAGGCCTCGACACTACCGGCGAGCGCCACGCCCAAGCCGGTCAGCGCGGTCCTGCCGAGGAAGCCGCGGCGATTGAGTGGTGCTGTGGTCACTGTCTGTTACCTCCATGCATGCCAACGGGACATCCGGACGCTAGGGAGCGAACATGTCCGACTTCGGCGTCGCACCGTGTCACCGAGGTGAACTGGACGCGAATTCGTTGACATGTGACCAAATGGTCACCTATCGTTGAGCCATGGACGACGATCACGTCTTCAAGGCGCTGGCCGACCCGACGCGCCGCCTGATCCTCGATCGATTGTTCGCCCATGACGGTCAGACGCTGACCGAACTCGAGTCGCAGGTCGAGATGACCCGGTTCGGGGTCATGAAGCATCTGCGCGTACTCGAAGACGCGGGCCTGGTGGTCACGCGTCGTGCCGGCCGGGAAAAGCTGCATTATCTCAACCCCGTGCCGATCCAGCTGATCCACCAGAGGTGGATCGACAAGTACACCGAGCGTCACGCCGCGGCGCTCGCTCAGCTGAAAGCCGAACTGGAGGAAGAGAAATGACTGAACTCGTGCAGATTTATGCCGTGTACATCAAGGCGACGCCCGAGGCGATCTGGGAGGCCGTCACCAAGCCGGAGTGGTCGGAGAGGTACGGGTACGGCGGACACGTCCACTACGACCTCCGGCCCGGAGGCAAGTACGAGTCGCGCGCCAGCGATGACATGAAGGCCCACCCAGGCGTGCCCGATGTCGTCGTCGACGGCGAGGTGCTCGAGTGCGATCCGCCGAAGAAGCTCGTCCAGACGTGGCGCATGCTGATGGACGCCGACAACATCGAAGGATTCACCACCCTCACCTACGACATTGCGCCGTCGAGTCGACCCGGAGTCACGAAATTGACTGTGACGCATGATCTCAGCAATGCCCCCCAGATGGCACGGATGGTCGCGGGCGAGCACGAAGCGGAAGGCGCCGGTGGCGGCTGGAACGAGGTCCTGAGCGGACTGAAGACACTCCTCGAGACGGGCGAGCCGATGGTGAACTGGGGCTGAACTTCGGGTCGGTGCGCACGAGTGCCGACACTCGTCGGTGGGCAGCAGTAAGCTGCCCACTATGACGGCCGCGCAGTCGCTCGACGAGGATTTCCTCGCCCTCGCCGACCCTTATCGACGTGAGTTACTGGCCCATTGCTACCGCATGATGGGTTCGCTCCACGATGCCGAAGACCAGATGCAGGAGACGTTCATCCGCGCGTGGCGCGGGTACGGGGGCTACAAGCAGCAGTCGTCGCTGCGCACCTGGCTCTATCGGATCGCCACCAACACCTGCTTGACGGCCTTGCAGAGCCGGTCCATGCGACCCCTGCCCAGCGGACTGGGTGCGCCCGATTCGGATCCCACCGCTGAGCTGGTCCAACGGCACGAGGTGCCTTGGCTCGAGCCGATTCCCGACACCGTGTACGACGACGCCAGCGATCCCGCGAACATCGTCACCTCCCGCGAAACGGTGCGGCTGGCGTTCATCGCCGCCCTGCAGCACCTGCCTCCCCGCCAGCGCGCGGTCCTGGTGCTGCGCGACGTGCTGCAGTGGAAGGCGTCCGAGGTCGCCGCGGCTCTCGACAGCACGACTCCCGCGGTCAACAGCCTGCTGCAACGGGCCCGCGCGCAGCTCGAACTGGCCATGCCCACCACCGACACCCTCGTCGAACCGGAATCCCCCGAGGAAAAGGCCCTCCTCGAGCGGTACGTCACGGCCTTCGAGAACTACGACGTCGAGGCAATCGTGGAGATCTTCACCAAGGAAGCCGTGTGGGAGATGCCGCCCTTCGACGGCTGGTACCTCGGCGGTGAGAACATCGGCCGGCTCATCAGCAACAATTGTCCGGCGCAACGCGCCGGCGACATGCGCCTGCTCCCCTCGTGGGCGAACGGCCAGCCCGCCTTCGGCCTCTACATGCGAGGCGAGGACGGCGTGCACCGGCCGTTCCAGCTCCACGTCCTCGACGTCACGGCCGGTGGAGTCGCGCACGTCGTCTGCTTCTTCGATCTCGACCTGTTCGAGAAGTTCGGGCTGCCGCAGACTCCACCGACCTGATCCTTACGCGGGTACGGCCGTCGGATCCATCCACATGACCTCCCAGACGTGACCGTCGAGGTCGCGGAACGCCCGGCCGTACATGAAGCCCTCGTCCTGCAACTTGCCCCATGCACTTCCGCCTGCTGCGAGGGCCTTGTCCACCAGGGCGTCGACCTCCTCGCGGCTTTCGGCCGAGATGCACAAGAGGGCCTCGACCGCTTTCGAGGTGTCGCAGATGTCGACCTCGATGAAGTCCCGAAACTTCGGCTCGACGAGCAACATCACCGACGTGGATTCGTTGATCACCATCGCGGCGCACGAATCGTCGCTGAAAGTGGCATTGAACTCGAACCCGAGATCACTGAAGAACTTCTTGGTGGCGTCGAGATTCTTGATCGGCAGGTTGACGAAGAGCATCCGGGACATCGCAATCTCCTTCTCGAAGTCCTTCCCCAGCGGAAGGTCATCGATACAGACTGCCGTCGTCCTGGAATCTCATCGGTGAGCCGGAAAGTTTTTTTCTCAGTTTTCCGCGAGGTCGAGGAACGCGCCGATCACCACTCGCCCGACGGCAGCCACCTCGTCCATATGCTCTCCGGACGGTGCCGTGCCCGCGGGCATGTGGTTCTGCATCACCGACAGGTGTTCGCGCGTCAACTCGACATGGAACTGCAGCCCGTATGCGCGGCGACCGAGCCTGAAGGCCTGGTTCTCGTAGGCCTCACTACTCGCGAGCCGAGTCGCCTCCTCCGGAAGATCGAAGGTGTCGTTGTGCCAGTGAACGACGGCAAACTGACTTCCGGCCGAACCGAACACGGGATCACGGGCGCCCTCGTCGGTCACTGTCACCAGTCCGGCACCGTGCTCCGGAACCGGACCGGTTCGAACATCACCGCCGAAAGCAGCGGCGAGAAGTTGAGCGCCGAGGCAAATTCCGAGAACCGGGAGCCCGGCGTCGACTGAATCCCTGATGAATTTTCGCTCTCGCGGAAGTTGCGGGTGGGTAACATCGTCCAACGCACCCATCGGACCGCCCATCACCACGAGACCGCCGATGTCGTCGGCGGCGGGAAGTTCGAAGGCGTGATACATCGGGTATTCGACGTAAGAAATCCCGCGGTTCTTCAAAAGGGCCCCAACCAATCCCGGCCCCTCGAACGACACGTGTTTCACTACCGCCCACGGCTTGTCCATGCCGTGATTGTCGCTGATATGGGACTTTCGACTCTAGCCAGGGCACACTCACTCGAATTCCGCACTGGGTGCACAATTTTCGCCTGTTCACGTGGGCGTCACATACCCCGCGCCGCCACCTGGAGTTGGACGCTTGTCTAGTGGCATGGCTCACGGCAAACCTGGTACAAATACCAGCGTCACTGATTCGTGACCCGTCCCATATCGATTAGTTATTTAGTGGTGGCGCCCGACAAGGGGGCCACCATCCCCCGCCGTCACCTCAAACCAGAGACGAAACCTCCCGCGATCCGGGAAACGTCCCCGGGATGGAAAGGGCAATAGATGCCGCTCCCCATGTCACCTCTCGACTCGATGTTCCTCCTCGGCGAGTCTCGCGAGCATCCGATGCATGTCGGCGGTGTCGAAATCTTCCAGCCGCCGGAGGGTGCCGACACGCACGACATCCGCGCCATGCTCGACCGCGCGCTCGCCGAAAGCACCGGGACAATCGCCCCGAAACTGGCCAAGCGTGCCCGCCGGTCCCTGTCCTCGTTCGGTCAGTGGAGCTGGGAGACGGTCGACGAACTCGACCTCGAGCACCACATCCGCCACGACGCCCTGCCCGCTCCGGGCACCGAGGCCGAGTTGATGGCGCTGTGCTCGCGGTTGCACGAATCGCTCCTCGACCGGAGCCGGCCGTTGTGGGAGATGCACCTCATCGAGGGCTTGAGCGACGGACGCTTTGCTGTCTACACCAAGATCCATCACTCGGTTGCCGACGGCGTCACCGCGATGAAGATGCTGCGCAACGCGCTCAGTGAAAACTCCGAGGAGCGAGATATGCCCGCTCCGTGGGAGCGGGCACACACACGACCGCCCCGCGCGCAGTCTTCGGGCGGATTCAGCCTCTCCAACCTTGCCGGCGCCACGCTGCGCACCGCGCGCGACACCGCCGGAGACGTTGCCGGACTCGTTCCCGCACTCGCCGGAACGATCACTCGGGCGTTCCGGGACAAGGGTGGTCCGCTCGCCCTCTCCGCTCCGAGAACTCCCTTCAACGTTCCCATCACCGGTGCACGCCAGTTCGCTGCCCAGTCGTGGCCGCTCGAACGCCTGCGGCTGGTGGCGAAACTGTCCGACTCCACCATCAACGACGTCGTCCTCGCGATGTCATCGGGGGCGCTGCGCAGCTACCTCGAGGATCACGACGCGCTCCCGGCGGAGCCCCTGGTCGCGATGGTGCCGGTGTCGCTGCAGAACCAACGCCAGGCCGCGACGGGGAACAATATCGGTGTCCTCATGTGCAACCTCGGCACGCACCAGCCGGATGCCGCGGATCGGTTGGACACGATTCGCACCAGCATGTGCGAAGGCAAAGAGGCGCTGGAGTCGATGAGCGCCACCCAGATCCTGGCGATGAGCGCTGTCGGTGCGGCGCCGGTCGGCGCGAGTATGCTCTTCGGACACAACTCGCGGCTGCGTCCGCCGTTCAACCTCATCATCTCGAACGTTCCCGGGCCCAGCGCCCCGCTGTACTGGAACGGTGCGCGGCTCGACGCCATTTACCCGCTGTCCATTCCGGTGGACGGCCAGGCGCTGAACATCACCTGCACGAGCAACGACGACATCATCTCCTTCGGGGTCACCGGTTGCCGCAGCGCGGTGCCCGACCTGAAGTCGATCCCGGCGCGGCTCGGCCACGAATTGCGCGTCCTCGAGGAGTCGCTGGGGATCTGACGGGTCAGGTTTCGGCGTCGCCACTGTGCCCGAGGGGCGGTCGGAGCCACGAGGAACGGTTGGGGCACAACAGGTCCGAATCATGTGGGGTCGGGAGCGATGTAGCGGAAAGTGAACGATGGGGGTGCGGCGGGGTCGATGATCCACGCACCGCCCTTGGCGGTCTTCGTGGCCGGGGGCACCCGGGCCGATCTGTGTGTGGGTGCCGTCGCCGCAAGGTCGTCGAGAACCTCACCATGGGTGCACCACAGCGTTCCGTCGATGTCCGGGGCGCACAGCGCGGCGAACAGTCGATCGACCGGGGCACCCGGCGCGAGCAAGCAGTGATCCTCGACAGTGAGTCCCCGGGCCGCGGCCAACGGCGCGAGTGTGCCGCGGCACCGCACGCTGGGGCTCGAGAGCAACGTGCCCGACGTCGTCCTCCTCGATGCCGCAGCAGCCTGGGCGATGGCCAGCCTGACCCCCGGTCCGCGACCTACTCGTCGGACACCCGGAATCAGCCACACGATCCGAGACGTATTCCGCACCTACCACACCCACGGCCGCACCTTGTCCTTCACGACGGTTCCGGGCGACCTCGTGGAAAGGACGCCCACCGAACACTTCGCGACCAGGTCCACCGAGCCGAGCGCTTCGCCCTCGCGCTGCCGCGCGGCGGCACGTCCCGATCCCCACCCCCGAACAGACCGCGTATCTGGCCGCCCTGACGCTTCTCGTCGCACTGCAGATCATCGATTGGCCCGTCGCCCTCGTGATCGCCGCCGGGTACGTCGTCACCACGGGTCGTCGGCGCCCCGAGCGTGCGCTCGCCCCGTCCGCGGCCTGAACGGGGCACCGCACTCGACGAATACACTCGAGGTAGGTCGAGAGTGGTCGCCCACACTGACGGTTCACCGACAACCCGTCGATCGTCACCCTCAAAGAACCAGGCGAAGTATGTCGTTCGTCACGGGCCTGTCCGGTCAGCACGCCAGCGGGAGAAGGTGATAACCAGTGACGCAGCGAGAATGGGTGGAACGCGACTTCTATGCCGACCTGGGCGTCCCGTCGGACGCATCGACCGAGCACATCAAGAAGGCTTACCGCAAGCTCGCCCGGGAGCTGCACCCGGACGCCAACCCGCACGACTCCCGAGCCGAGGATCGCTTCAAAACGGTCAGCGAGGCGCACGCCGTGCTCTCGGACCCGGTCAAACGCAAGGACTACGACGAGACACGCAGACTGTTCACCCCCGGAGCCTCCGGCCGCAGCGGGTTCCACGCCGGTGCAGAGTCGGGCGCCGGCGGCAGCGGCGGAAATTTCGGCCTCGGCGACCTGTTCGGGCGGAGCTCACCCTTCACCAGTACTGGGGACCTGTTCGATCGGACCACCGGCACGCGCCCACGGCGCGGCAGTGACATCGAGACCGACACGCGACTGACCTTCCGAGCGGCCATCCGCGGCACCGTGGTGCCACTACAAGTAAGCGGCGTCGCCACATGCACCGCATGTCACGGCAGCGGCACGACTCCCGGGACCACCGCGAGAGCCTGCCCGCGCTGTTATGGAATGGGATTGGTCACCCGCAACCTGGGAGCATTCGGGTTCAGCGAACCCTGCGACGACTGCCGCGGCAGCGGGTTCGTCATCGACGCACCCTGCCCAGATTGCCAAGGCACCGGCAGCGGGCACCGCACCCGCACCGTCAACGTCCGGATGCCGGCCGGCGTGTGCGATGGCCAACGCCTCCGCCTCCCGGGTCAAGGCGAACCGGGCCTGCGGGGCGCCCCTTCGGGCGATCTGTACGTTCGCATACACGTCACCGAGGATCCGGTGTTCGGCCGCGACGGCGATGACCTCACCGTCACGATTCCGGTCACCTTCAGCGAGCTGGCCTTGGGTGCAACGATGTCCGTTCCCACCGTCGAGGGAACCGTCGGAATGAAGATTCCGGCGGGCACGGCAGCGGCACGAACCTTTCGGATTCGCGGTCGCGGAGCGCCCAGACGTGACGGCACGGCGGGCGATCTGTTGGTCCGGACCGAAGTCACGGTGCCACCGAAGCTGGACACCACCGCCGCCGAAGCCCTGCGGGCATACGCGCACGCCGAGCGCGCATCCGGATTCGATCCCCGCGCCAAGTGGGCGGGCAGGAGATGACTCCGAGAGACTCGACGATCCCATCGCCCGGCTCGGCCTACGAGTTGCGATCCCTCGAGGAGTCGCTGAGATCTGACAGGTCAGGTTTCGGCGCGGTCGCTGTGCCCGAGGTGGCGGTCGGGAGCCACCCTGCCACGGACCAGTTGCTTCAGGACGGTGATCTCGGGGAATCCGCTTTTCTCCTTGCGGTCCCAGATGAGTTCGCCGTCGACGGTGATACGGAAGATTCCGCCCGTGCCGGGTACGAGCGCGACTTCGCCGAGGTCTTGCCCGAAGGTGCCGAGAAGTTCCTGCGCCATCCATGCTGCGCGTAACAACCACTGGCACTGCGTGCAGTAAGTGATCTCGACCCGGCTACCTGGGCTGCTCGTCGTCATCGGGCCAATGTAGCCGACCAGAAGTCCCGAACTCACTCGGACGCTTGCCGATTGATGAGCCGACGAATCTACACCGATGCCATCGTCTCGTCATCTGGATGTCACCGACGAACTGCACAATGTCGATCGTCAGACCGTGCCCGTCTTGTGAAAGGAAGTTCCCATGTCTACTGCACTCGAAGAATCACGTCGCCACGCCATCGAATTGACCAACGAGAAGATTCAGGCCATCAAGGATTTCTTCACCAACATCTTCCGCCTGGACACCGCGAAGTAGCGCGCGTCTGCCACCACCGTCGTGGCCGCGTTGCGTCCTTTCTCGTCCTCCTTCGTCTGATCTGGTACCCATCCCTACGGATCAAGGAGTCACCATGACGGGCACCAACGAGTTCGAGACGCCGACGACGGATCGGACGGACGCACCATCCCAGGCTGCCGCACCGACGTGCTGCAGCACCGAACGGCAGACCACCTGCTGCGATCAGAGCGAGAAGTCGACGTGCTGTGGTCCGGCGGCGACGGCCGGCGGCGGATGCGGCTGCCAATAGCCAGTCGACACGGCGGTGCGGTGCGAGCGAAAGTGGGCTCGCACCGCACCGCCGTCTGTGCGTAGTTATGCGCGGATGACCGGCGTCACCCCGCTGGGTTGCCGGCCTACTGATCGTCCGGTGGCGTGGTTCCGCAGGCACAGGCTCCGCCGCTGCGCGGCTGATAGTCGTGCACGTGACCGGTGCGATCCTGGCTGATCTGACAGCAAGCGTGCAGCCGAGCCTGAAGAGTGGCACGGCCGCGCTGGACCCGGGATTTCATCCCGGACACCGAAATTCCCGCCTCGCTGGCCGCGGCGGCGTGGGTTCGGGCGTCGAGGTCGACCATCTTCACCGCCGCGGCCTGCTCGGCGGGCAGCCCGGAGAGCATCGGCACCAGGCACGAGGCGAGTTCTTTCGCCGCCGCCTCGTCGGGGTCGGGTTCGCCGCCGAGTGGGTTGTCCGGGACGGCGTCGACGGCAAGTTCCCGCCGATGAGGCGCCGACCGGTAGTAGTCGGTAATCGCGTTACGGGTGATGGCATACATCCATCCCAGGAGGCGGTCCTGCTCCCGTAGATTGTCCAAACTCATTGCCATCCGCAGAAACACGATCGACAGGATGTCGTCGGCGTCCTCGGGACGCGAGACCCGGCGGGCGATGAAGGCCCTGAGGTCGCTCGAGAAGCGGCGCCAGAGCTGGTCGAGATCAGCGGGCGGCTCGGATGTGGTCGTGGTGGTGGAAGTGTCCTCGCTCATGATGTTCGGTTCCTCTCCGTCTCCAGCATCCCCGCCTGACGGCGCGGTGACGACCCCCTGAGTCGTCTTTCAGGTACGGACGACGGTCACCGCGTTCGGACGCATCGTGCGTCCGAAAGCCGGGTTCCTCGTCTGTATGGGTGTCGAGTCGATGACGGGTTCTCCGCTTCGACGTACCAGTTGAAGCGCGTGAGGAGGTGAGAGCGATGCTGACCACACATTTGTTTTCGGGTCTGACCAGTGAAGAGGTCGATCTGATCGTGGCGGAGGAACTGCATCTGCTCGGCGCCGCCGCATGAGCGCTGTCGTCGCCCCGCTCGGGCGTATCCGCTGATTCCAGCACCCCGGATTTGCCCCTACCCTCTCGCAGGGTGGGGGCCAGAAGAGTGCCCGGCTCCGGACCAGCAGTGCACATGACGAACCCGCCCCGCCCTTTCCCTGCGGAAGGGAAAGGGCGGGGCGGGTAAGTCTTCGTTCAGCGGGCGCGCGCTGACCGAACCAGGCGGGTGAGAATCGGGACGGCGGTGACCACAGCCCACAACCCGATCGCCGCGACCAGGGCTGCGGCGGTGTCACCGATGGTCGCGGTGCCGAGCACGTGCCCTCGCAGCGCGTCGGTGGCGTGCGCGACCGGATTGACCGTCGCCATGGCCTGCATCCAGCCGGGCATGGTCTCGATCGGGGCGAAGGCACTCGAGATGAACATCAGCGGCATCATCACCATCATTCCGGCGAACTGCACCACATCCGGGCGGCGGAGCCGGTCCCCGATGAGTCCGAACAAGGCGCTCATCGCCCCGGCCAGCACCACCAGCACGAGGACCGCGGCGGCGGCATCGAGCGCGGTGCCGTAGAACTCGAAACCCAGTGCGACCGCCGCAATCCCGAGCAGCGCGGCCCGGGCGAGAGTGAAGACCGCCTCGTTGAGGGTGCGGGCCACCCCCGGCAACGCCGCGCGCATCGGCAGGGCCGCGAAGCGATCGTGCAGGCCGTTGGTGTGGTCGATCGCCGCAGACACTCCGGCATTCGTGCCGGCCATCACGGTGGACACTGCGAGCATGGCCGGGGTGAGGAAAACGATGTAGCTGACCCCGGGCGGAAAGCCCGGCCCGGCGGCGACGCTGCGGAAGACCTGGCTGAACAGGACGAGCATCGCCATCGGCATGGTCAACGAGAACATCAGGAGCTGCGGAACGCGCGCGCTGGTGCGCAGGTTGCGGACGGTGAGGGCGGCGAGCTGGTCCCCGATCGGGAACCGCCCCGTCGTGGTGGTGCGAATGGTGGTCATCGGTGGGCTCCAGTGTGGGCGAGGTGGGTGAAGACGTCGTCGAGGCTCGGTGAGGTCACGTCCAGGTCGGTGACCTCGACGCCGCCTCGGTGCAGGTGAGCGACCAGTTCGGTCGCGGCGGGTGCGTCGTCGACGGTGACCGGCACCCGAACCCGACCGTCGTCGAGACGGTGATCGGTGTCCGGGATGAACGGCAGGCTGCCGAGTTGGTGGGCGGGGACGGTCGCGGTCAGGACCTTGCCGCCGACGATCCGTTTCAGCTCGGCGGGGGTGCCGCGGGCGGCGACGCGACCCCGGCTCAGGACCACGATGTGGTCGGCGAGCCGGTCGGCTTCCTCCAGATACTGGGTGGTGAGGACGACGGTGGTGCCGCTGGTGGTCAGCTCGTCGACGACGTCCCACAGCCCGGCCCGGGCAATCGGGTCGAGACCGGTGGTCGGTTCGTCGAGGAACAGCACCGACGGGGACCCGACGAGACTCGCGGCCAGGTCGACGCGCCGTCGGGAGCCACCGGAAAGTTCCCCGATCCGCCGAGTCGCGTACTCGTGCAACCCGAGTCGGTCGATCAGCGCATCGGCCCGTGCGCGGGCGGCGGTGCGACGCAACCCGGCCAGGCGGCCGATCAGCTCCAGATTCTCTCTAGCGGTGAGGAATTCGTCGAGTCCGGCGTATTGGCCGGTCACCCCGATCCGGCGGCGCACCTCGGAAGCGTCGGCGACGACGTCCAGACCCTCGACCTCCACCCGGCCGATCGTGGGGCGCACCAGGGTGGTCAGAGTACGGATCAAGGTGGTCTTACCGGCGCCGTTGTGGCCGAGTACCCCGAGGGTGGTCCCGACCCCGGCGGCGACGTCGACTCCGTCGAGGGCCCAGGTTTTGCCGTAGGCGACGTGCAGGTCCTCGACGAGGACGGCGGGGGCGGTCATCGCACACCCCCGGCGTGATCGGCGTCGGGATGGGCGGACAAGTGGGTGGTCATCGGAAGATTCCTCTCGAAGAAAGGTGTGCTCCCACCCGGTGGTGAGTGGAAGTCCGCTTTCTCAGACGAAGCAACCGAGAGTTGGATGCAGCAGGATCCGCCAGCTATTTGCTGCGCCTATAGTTGCTCACTTCGGCTCGTGTGCGAGGTCAGTTCTGCGGGTGTCCTTGCAGGCCAGGTGGCTTCACCGACGAGGTATCCGTCGGTGAACTGTGCGACGATGCGCAGGCCTGTGTTCGAGCTGTTGTCGTACACGGTCGCATGATCGCAACGTGGGAATGCCTGAGCGACGAGACCTCACAGTCTTCGGTGCTGCCTTTTTCCCTCGGCCATCGCGCTGGACACCAGGTCTGCCGCCAAGCGCGTGACCTTGTCCGCAGGACTTTGCATCGCTTCGCTTCCCGTGTGGTGTAGCTGTTTGCTACAAGCGTAGCTGGTAGCTACATCATTGCCGGGGTTCGCGGACGCTCACCGGCCTTCCCTGCTATCCGTTCGGACGGGCAGTCAGAGTCACCAGCTGCGGAGCCGGTGCGGCGCCGCGGCCACCCTCAGCGGCGGGTTCGGGTTCGTCGAACACCCCGGCGCCGCCGCACACCCCGGTCTCGGGCAGGGTCAGCTCGATCCGGGCCGCGGCGTCGTGATCCCCGCTCAGGGCGGCGGCGATGCTGCGAACCTGCTCGTAACCCGTCATTGCCAGGAAGGTCGGGGCGCGGCCGTAGCTCTTCATCCCCGCCAGGAACACATTCGGCTCGGGATGTGACAGTTCGGTGACCCCGTGCGGGTAGACGGTGCCGCAGGAGTGCACGTTCGGGTCGATCAACGGCGCCAACTGGGTCGGGGCCTGCAGCACGGGGTCGAGGCCGAGTCGGATCTCCGACAGCCAGGAAAGGTCCGGCCGGAACCCGGTGAGCACTACCACCCGGTCGACGTCTTCGATGCGGGCCCCGGTGTCGGAGACCAACGCGACCTGCCCAGCATCGGATTCGATTGTCGCGGTACGGAACCCGGGAACCACCTGCAACAGTCCGGCATCGACGGCCGCCTTCGCGCGCAGGCCGAGGGCGCCGCGGGCGGGTAGCTGGTCATCCTCGCCGCCGCCGAATGTGGAGCCGACGTCACCGCGGCGCAACACCCACGTGATGCGGGTGCCCGAGGCATGCTTCTCCAGATTGGCCAACGCGACGATCGCGGTCAACGCCGAGTGTCCACTGCCGGCGATGACGGTGTGTTTGCCCGCATACCTTGCTCGCACTGCGGCGTCGGCAAGGTTCGGGACCCGGTACTCGATCCGGTCCGCGGCAGCCTTCTCGCCGAGTGCCGGCAGGCCTTCGCCGCCGAGCGGGTTCGGGGTGCCCCAGGTGCCGGAGGCGTCGATGACCGCCTGAGCGATGATGCGGTCCTCGGTGCCGCCTGAGCGGCGCAGGTGCACCGACAGCGGTTCGGTGTCGCGGCCGGCGTCGACCACCCGGTCCCGGCCGCGGCGGGCCACCCCGATCACCTCGGTGTCCAGCTGAACCACGTCGCCGAGCGTGGATGCCAGCGGCTGCAGATAGTTCTCGGCCCAGTCCTGGCCGGTCGGATATGTGTCATCGTCCGGGGCTGCCCAGCCGGTCGCCTCGAGCAGGCGGCGAGCGGCGGGGTCGATCAACTCCCCCCAACGGGAGAACAACCGCACATGGTTCCACTCGGCGACGGCAGCACCGGCGAGCGGACCGCGCTCGAAGACCAGCGGAGTCAGGCCGCGCTCACGCAATTCGGCGGCTGCGGCGAGGCCGATCGGCCCCGCACCCACTACGACCACAGGCAAAGCATTCATCTCGAAATCCTTTCATCGACGTTCATCGATCTACTGATCTCGGAGAGTATCGATGCTCGTCGATGAATGCAACCATCGATGCATATCGATATAGTGAAGTCATGAGCTCCGTGGAGATGTCGGCCGTCCGGACTACCCGCCCGAAAGATGCGCTGGCGACCGAAGATGCGGTCACCTACGCCGGTTGGTTCGCCTGCCTGGCCGACCCCACCCGGGTCCGGCTGCTGCACCAGGTCGCATCCCGGCCTGCCGGGATCACGGTCGGTGAGCTCGCCGACGCCCTCGAAATAGGACAGCCCACCGTCTCGCATCACGTCCGCAAGCTCGCAGACGTCGGCTTCGTCACCGTGAACAAAAGCCGCACCAGCACCGTCGTCACGGTCAACCCCTCCTGCTGCACCGGACTGCCACACGCCGCGGACGCGGTCATGGGCGTGCTGACCTCGCGCCCGTGCTGCCCGGACGACCTACCCGGCGATGTAACCGTCCGCCCCATGACAGACGAGGACTGGGAGGACGTGCGCCGGATCTACGGCGAGGGCATCGCCACCCGCACCGCCACCTTCACCACCGAAGTGCCCACCCGGAAATCCCTGGACGCACAGTGGCTCCCCGATCATCGGTGGGTCGCCGAGATCGACGGCACGGTGGCCGGCTGGGCCACGCTGAGCCCGACGTCCGGACGGGACTGCTACCGAGGCGTCGCCGAAAACTCGATTTACGTCGCCGACGGCATGCGCGGGCGCGGCGTCGGCAAGACCCTGCTGCGCACCCAGGTCATCGCCGCCGACGACGCCGGTATCTGGACGCTGCAGACATCGATCTTCCCGGAAAACCGGGCCAGCATCGCCCTCCACCACTCCGCCGGATTCCGCACCGTCGGCGTCCGCGAACGCATCGCCCAACTCGACGGTATGTGGCGCGACACTGTCTTCCTCGAACGCCGCAGCGCAGCGACGACCTGAACGGTGTTCGCAACCTTCGACTTGACCTTCGAGTCGAGTTGAAGGTTTACCGTCGATGACATGAGCACGTACAGGATCTCCCAACTCGCGGAGCTCTCCGCGGTGCCGGCCACGACTCTGAGGTTCTACGAGACCGCGGGCTTGTTGCCCGCGGCGCGGACCGCGTCGGGTTACCGGGTCTATGACGACGACGCGGTAGACCGGTTGGCGTTCATCTCCTCGGCGAAACTTCTCGGGTTGCCGCTCGAGGAAATCCGGGAGCTCCTCGAGGTGTGGGAGCAGGGGGTCTGCGCGCACGTGCGGCAGCGGATGCTGCCGATGATCACCGAGCGCATCACCGATGCGGACGGCCGGATCGCCGAACTTTCCGCGTTCTCGGCGCACCTGGCCCGTGTCCGCACCGACCTGTCCCAGCCCCCGCCGACAGGCGCTTGCGGACCCGAATGCGGCTGCCTCACAACCGCCCCGACGACACCGGTCGCGGTCTCGTTCACCCGGACCCGGCCCGAGCCGGCACCGGCACTCGACGACAGACCGGCGACTCCGGTGGCGTGCACCCACGGGGGCGACCAGAAGGGCGAACGGATTCAGCAGTGGCGGCAGGTCCTGGACTCGGCGACAGGCCGTGAGGACATCGACGGCGGCCTGCGACTGCGGTTCCCGGCCGATCCGGACCTGGTCGCCGACGTGGCACGGCTGGCCACGGCCGAGCAGGGCTGCTGCGCGTTCTTCGATTTCACCCTGCAGCTGACCCCCGGCGCCCTGGTGATGAGTGTGCGCGCCCCCGAGGCGGCCGAGCCGCTGGTGACCGAGCTGTTCGGAGTGAGGGCATGACGGCAGAATACGAACCGACGAGGGAGACGAGCAGTGGCACAGCCGCAGGGCGTGGTCGCGCGAATGGAACAGCACCAGGTGGCGATCTACCTCGCGGCGATGGTCGCCGGCGCCGGGATCGGCTGGGCCGCACCGACAGCGGGCCCTGGCCTCGAGCACGCGATCAACCCGGTTCTCGGCGCGCTGCTGTTCGTGACGTTCCTGCAGGTGCCGGCCGCCGAACTGCTGCGGTCCCTGCGCGACGGCCGGTTCCTGGCGGCCATCCTGGCGGTCAACTTCCTGCTCGTCCCGCTCGTCGTCGCCGCGATGTTCACCTTCCTGCCCGCCGACCAGGCGGTGCGGATCGGTGTGCTGCTGGTGTTGCTGTGCCCGTGCGTGGACTACGTGATCGTCTTCTCCGGGCTGGCCGGCGGCAGCAGCCGCCGTCTCCTCGCGGCGACCCCGCTGCTGCTGCTCACCCAGATGCTGTTGCTCCCGGTGTTTCTCGTGCTGTTCCTCGGTTCGGACCTGTCCGATATCGTCGACGTCAAGCCTTTCGTCACCGCGTTCATTCTCTTGATCGTCATCCCCCTCGTGTTGGCGTGGGCCACCCAGTTCTGGTCGGCGCGTGCGGAATCCGGGCGGAGCGCATCGGCGGCGGCAACCGCACTGATGGTTCCGCTGATGGCGGCCACCCTGCTGGTGGTGGTCGCCTCCCAGGCGCCGAAGCTCGAGGGCCAAGTTGCCGATGTGGCCGCGGTGGTGCCCTTCTACGTGGTGTTCCTGGTGGTGATGGCGTTCGCGGGACTGCTGGTCGCCCGGTTGTGTCGGTTGGACCCGCCGTCGGGGCGGGCCGTGGTGTTCAGCGGAGCAACCCGTAACTCCCTGGTCGTGCTGCCCCTTGCGCTGGCCCTGCCCGACCACCTCGCGGTCGCCGCGGTCGTCGTGGTCACCCAGACCCTCGTCGAGGTCGTCGGCATGGTGATCTACGTCCGGTTGGTGCCGCGTCTGCTGCTCGCGGCCACCGATACCTCACCCGCACCGGCCTGAGCCGGCACCCGGCGAGCACTGTACGACTTCCTCGATTACGCCACGGCGGCGGATTTCCACGCCTCAGTTCAGTCGCCGCAACACTCGCGGTCATTGGCTGCGGTATCGGGGGCGGAATTGACCGGCGCGGCACAGCAGCTCTCGCCCTTCCAGGCGTTGACCCCTTCCTTGACGGCGATCACCGCGATCACCAGCGCGGCAACCGGATCCGCCCAGGACCAGCCGAACAGGCTGTTGACCAGCAGGCCCACCAGTAAGACGGCGGACAGATAGGTGCACAGCAGGGTTTGCTTGGAGTCCGCGACCGCGGAGAGGGAGCCGAGTTCACGTCCGGCTCGCCGTTGCGCCCAGGACAGCACCGGCATGACCGCCAAACTCACAGCAGCCAAACCGATTCCGATAATCGAATGTTGCGCTTCGCCCAGCCCCATCAGCGACCGGAGAGCGTCGACGCTCACATACAGCGCGAGTCCGAAGAAGGAGAAAGCGATGATCCGCAGCGCGATCTTCTCGCGCGCTTCGGGATCCTTGCCCGCAAACTGCCAGGCTACGGCGACCGCCGAGGACACCTCGATCACGGAGTCCAGCCCGAATCCGATCAGCGCGGCAGAGGACACCCTAGTGCCCTCGGTCAACGCGATGACCGCCTCGATCACGTTGTAACTGATCGTCGCGGCCACCAACCACCGAATTCGGCGCGAGAGCAACTGGCGACGATCCGCCGAGAGACCGGGTGGCCGCATCCCCGGGGTGCCGAGATCTGACGCCATCAGCAGCACCCGTCGGCATCCGCTGTCGGGCAATGGGACGGATCGACGGCCAGGACCAGACCGATCAAGTCGTCGAGCGCACGCCCGATACGAGGATCCGCCAGTTCGTAGCGAGCCCGTCGCCCCTCGGGAACGGCGACCACCAGTCCACAGCCCCGCAGGCACGCCAGATGATTCGACAGGATCTGCCGCGACACCCCGATCTGCTCGGCCAACTCGGACGGATAGCCCGGCGCTGACCGCAGACGCAGCAGGATCTGCGTGCGCGTCGAATCCGAGAGCGCATACCCGAAGCGGGCAAGCGCATCACCGTGCACCAGTGTGTCCACACCCAAACGATACATCTGTTTCTGTATCCAGAAAAGCATGTACCAGAGCCCATTCATCGTCTGTTCATTTGTGGACTGATTCGATGTCTGTCAATATCGACCTATGTCGAATCAGGAACTGCCGGAGAGTGGTGCGTGTTGCTCACCGCTGGTACGCGAACCGTTGACCGAGGACTGGGCCGGCGATCTGGCCCGGATGTTCAAGGCCCTCGGTGACCCGGTCCGCCTGCGCCTGCTCAGCCTCGTGGCCTCTCACGCAGGTGGGGAGGCGTGCGTGTGCGACATCTCCGAAACGTTCGACCTGTCGCAGCCGACGATTTCCCATCACCTGAAGGTGCTCCGGTCGGCCGGACTGCTGGACTGCGAACGCCGCGGCACCTGGGTCTACTACTGGGTGGTCCCGTCCGCGTTGCAGCAGCTGTCCGCGGTGCTGCTCACCGAAGGTGGACCCGTCGTACCGTCCGAGACATGCGCGGCGGAGGTGCCGGCATGAGCGAGGCAACCACCACCGAACACCACCCGGCCGTCGTCGGCAAACTGTCTACTCTCGACCGATATCTGCCGGTGTGGATCGGCGTCGCCATGGTGGCCGGGCTGCTGCTGGGCAGGATGATCCCCGGTCTGGGTGATGCCCTGTCCGCGGTGGAGGTCGACGGAATTTCCCTGCCGATCGCCCTCGGTCTGCTGATCATGATGTACCCGGTGCTGGCCAAGGTCCGCTACGACCGTCTCAACACGGTCACCGGCGACCGCAAACTCCTCGTCGGGTCCCTCGTGCTGAACTGGGTCCTCGGCCCGGCGCTGATGTTCGCCCTGGCCTGGCTATTGCTGCCGGATCTGCCCGAGTACCGCACCGGCTTGATCATCGTCGGGTTGGCCCGCTGCATCGCCATGGTGATCATCTGGAACGACCTCGCCTGCGGTGACCGCGAGGCCGCCGCCGTGCTGGTGGCGATCAACTCGGTGTTCCAGGTAATCATGTTCGCCGTCCTCGGCTGGTTCTACCTCTCGGTTCTGCCTGGTTGGCTCGGCCTCGAGCAAACCACTATCGACACCTCTCCGTGGCAGATCGCGAAGTCGGTGCTCATCTTCCTCGGCATCCCGCTGCTCGCCGGCTACCTGACCCGCCGCTACGGCGAAAAGGCAAAGGGCCGTATCTGGTACGAGTCCAAGTTCATCCCCCGCATCGGGCCGTGGGCGCTCTACGGGCTGCTGTTCACCATCGTCATCCTCTTCGCCCTGCAGGGCGAGCAGATCACGTCCCAGCCGCTCGACGTCGTCCGCATCGCGATCCCGCTACTCGCCTACTTCGCCATCATGTGGGGTGGCGGCTACGCCCTCGGCGCCGCAATGGGTCTCGGGTACGAGCGCACCACTACCCTGGCGTTCACCGCCGCGGGCAACAACTTCGAACTCGCCATCGCCGTCGCCATCGCCACCTACGGCGCCACCTCCGGCCAAGCACTCGCCGGTGTCGTCGGCCCACTGATCGAGGTGCCAGTCCTCGTCGGACTCGTGTACGTCTCGCTCGCGCTGCGTAGAAGATTCGCCGAGCAGCGCACGCCCACGCCGGCCGTGACGCTCGACAATCACGACTCCTGATCGACACCTACCTCCGAAAGGCATTTCGCATGGCTTCCCGACCCAGCGTGTTGTTCGTCTGCGTCCACAACGCCGGCCGCTCCCAGATGGCCGCCGGATTCCTCACCCACCTCGCGGGTGATCAGATCGAGGTCCGCTCCGCCGGATCCGCCCCGGCCGAGACCATCAACTCCGCCGCTGTGGAGGCCATGGCCGAGATCGGCATCGACATCTCCGGCCAGTCCCCGAAGATCCTCACCCCCGACGCCGTCCAGACCTCCGACGTCGTCATTACCATGGGTTGCGGCGACGCCTGCCCCGTCTTTCCCGGGGTCAGCTACCGCGACTGGGCACTCGAGGACCCGGCCGGCAAGGGCGTCGAGGCGGTCCGTCCGATCCGCGACGAAATCCGCTCCCGGGTCGAGGCGTTGATCGCCGAACTCGTTCCCGCCACCGCCTGAGACGGGGACCGACCGATGACGAAACCCTCCGTGTTGTTCGTGTGCGTGAAGAACGGCGGCAAATCCCAGATGGCTGCCGGGCTGATGCGAAAAGCAGCCGGCGACGGCGTCGACGTACACTCCGCCGGAACCAAACCCGGCACCGCCGTCAACGCCCTGTCGGCGGAGTCCCTGCTCGAGGTCGGTGTCGACATCACCGGTGAAACGCCGACACCCATTGACCCGCAGCTGGTTCGAGACGTCGACGTGGTAGTCACCCTCGGCCGCGAAGCTCACGTCGACCCCGTGGACGGGACCCGGTTCGAGAACTGGGACACCGATGAGCCGTCCGACCGCGGCATCGACGGGATCGAGCGGATGCGCCTGGTCCGCGACGACATCGCCGCCCGCGTCGATCAGCTCGCCGCCCAACTCTGCACCACCCAGCCCTGATACCCGAGGAGAACCTGCTCGTGAGCACCATCGAAATATTCGAACCCGCCCTGTGCTGCAATACCGGCGTCTGCGGCGACGACGTCGACCAGGCGTTGGTCACCTTCTCCGCAGACATGGACTGGGTCCGCTCCCAGGGCGGAGACATCGCCCGGTTCAACCTCGCCAGCGAACCCCTCGCATTCGCCGAGCGGGAACCGGTCAAGGCGTTCCTGCAGGTTTCCGGATCCGAGGGCCTGCCGCTGGTGCTCGTCGACGGGGTCACCGCGCAGACCGGCCGCTACCCCGACCGTGCCCAGCTCGCCAAGTGGTCCGGACTTACCGAGGCCCCGTCCGCGGCTCCGGCCGGGATCACGATGCTCGGGCTCACCGACGCCGGATCTTGCTGCGCCCCAGACGACGACAGCACCAGCTGCTGCTGAAAGGGTCTGCCTGTTGTGAAGTTTCTCGACTCCCCGCCCCGCTTCCTGTTCTTCACCGGTAAGGGCGGGGTCGGGAAGACTTCCATCGCCTGCGCCGCCGCGATTCACCTCGCCCGCGCCGGCCGCAAGGTCCTGTTGGTGAGCACCGACCCGGCGTCGAATGTCGGGCAAGTGTTCGGGCTGACGATCGGCAACACCATCACCGACGTTGTCGCCGTGCCTGGATTGTCGGCGCTCGAGATCGACCCCGAGCAGGCCGCCGACGCCTACCGCGAACGCATCATCGGACCCGTGCGGGGGTTGTTGCCGGAGAAGGAATTGGCGTCGATCACCGAGCAGCTGTCGGGTTCGTGCACCACCGAGATCGCTTCGTTCAACGAGTTCACCGCCCTGCTCACCGACCACGACACCGTCGCCGACTTCGATCACGTGCTTTTCGACACTGCCCCCACCGGACACACCATCCGGCTGCTGCAACTGCCCGGATCGTGGACCGACTTCCTGAACGACGGAAAGGGCGATGCCTCCTGCCTGGGCCCGATGTCCGGGCTCGAGAAGCAACGCAGCATCTACGCGGACGCGGTCGCCGCCCTCGCCGACCCGCAGCGCACCCGGCTGGTTCTGGTCGCCCGGGCGCAGCGGTCCCCGCTCGCCGAGATCGCCCGCACCCATGCCGAACTCGCCGACATCGGGCTAATCCACCAGTACGTCGTGATCAACGGTGTCCTTCCCGCTCCCGAGGACGGGGACGAGCTCGCTGCTGCGATCTACCGGCGCGAACGGGCTGCCCTCGAAGATCTTCCCCGTGAGCTGTGCGCTCTGCCGTCCGACCGGGTCGAGCTCAAGCCCACCAACATGGTCGGCATC
The DNA here is from genome assembly GCF_023667485.2 of Rhodococcus sp. MSC1_016. Lineage (NCBI taxonomy): Bacteria > Bacillati > Actinomycetota > Actinomycetes > Mycobacteriales > Nocardiaceae > Rhodococcus > Rhodococcus sp. MSC1_016. Next base: position 230,015 of record NZ_JAMOZI020000001.1, on the reverse strand, counting down.
AGCGCACTCGAGGGCCTGTTCACGGTGAACCCTGACGCCACGCCGCAGGCCATCGCAGCAGAAGCGACACCGGTGCCGCAGGCGCCGCTGTCCGCCCTCATCGACGAACTCGCCGAAGCCGATCACGGGCTGATCATGTGCATGGGCAAGGGCGGGGTCGGCAAGACCACCCTCGCCGCCGCGATCGCTGTCGCCCTGGCGCAGCGAGGACATGACGTGCACCTGACCACCACCGATCCGGCTGCCCATCTGACCGACACCCTCGACGGACACCTCGCGGGCCTCGAGGTTTCTCGGATCGATCCGGCCGAGGCCACCGCGCAGTATCGGGATCGAGTGCTGGCCACCAAAGGCGCCGCCCTCGACGAGCAGGGCCGCGCCACCCTCGCCGAGGACCTCGCCTCCCCGTGCACCGAGGAAGTCGCCGTCTTCCAAGCCTTCTCGCGGGTCATCCACGAATCTCGGCGCAAGTTCGTCGTCGTCGACACCGCCCCGACCGGACACACCCTGCTACTCCTCGACGCCACCGGGTCCTACCACCGGGAGATCGCCCGCCAGATGGGTGACAGCACCAATTTCACGACTCCCTTGATGCGGCTGCAGAACCCGGAGGAGACGAAGATCCTGTTGGTTACCCTCGCCGAAACCGTTCCGCGGCTCGAGGCCGAAGGCTTACAAGCCGACCTGCAACGCGCAGGAATCACGCCGTGGGCGTGGATAATCAACAACTCGCTTGCCGCCGCACAAACGATGTCCGACCTGCTCCGGCGGCGGGCTGCGGCGGAGCAATCGGAAATCGATGTCGTCGCGCACCCGCGGATCGCGGTCGTTCCGATGCAGCCCACAGAGCCGGTTGGCGAAGCGGCGTTGACCGCGTTGGTCGAAGCTGAGGTGTTCGGACTGGCGACCTAGCCGCCTGGAACCGGCCCACGGTCATAGCGCTATCGCATGCTCACGGCTGGTTCGTGCAGAAGGCGACGATGTCGTCGACGCGGAAGTGGTCGGGCGACACGTGTTCGCCGCTCACGACGATCAACTCCGCGGCCATCGACGCGGCGCGCAGCCGTTGCACCCACGGCCCGGTCACTTCGGCGATGTTCGCCACCGCATCCTCCGGCGACGCGTACACGCGGATCGGCACGCCCGCACAGGCGTCCGGCTCGTGGCGAACGGCATCCCATGCTTCAGTCTTCGACTCCAGGTCGTGCCCGTCGGCCGACAGCCCGTACGCCGCCGCGAGGGTGTCGCGGCCATGCTCTCCGCGCTCCCACACCGCTCGCATCGACAATGACGGAGCGACCAATATCGCTCCCGCCCATTGCATTTCCCGCAGGCGGATCGCGTTGGCGGCGGTGGTCGCACCCATCGACTCGCCGATCAGGAACCGGCGCGACACCGGCCACCGGCACGACACCCAGTCGTGGAGGGCACCCAACGCGTCCTGGGCATCTCGGTTTCCCCACAGATCGCCGTGCAGGTAGGGGCTGACGACGACAAACCCGGCGTCGAGCAGACCGTCGCGTACGCCGGCCCGTTCACCGATCGACGTTTCATCGGCCGTGCGTCCGTGAAGGTAGTAGACGGCTGCGGACGGTGAAACTCCCTGCGGCACCATGACGAGCGCGCGGTCGCCGGATGCCGGAATGGTTACCGCGTACTCGTCGTACCGCGTGAGGCCGGCCGTGCGCCGCTCGAGCGGCACGGCGGATTCCTCACGAACTCTCATGCGGTCACGCTAACAAGGAGGCTCTGATCCCGCTGGGTCACAACCTGCGAACACCCAGTGGTTTACGTCTGGTCCCGTTTCTCACCGGGTCCACCACTCATACCATTGGATAAATTCCTAACCAATAGTATGGTCCGCGTATGACATCGGTTGATGACGGACGGCGATGGCCGCCCGTCGCCTACGAGGACCATCCCTGGGTCAGTACCACCGGCGACTACGGATCTCGACGCGAACGTCGCCTCACCGCCGGCCCCTACCGCGCGGCGGTACCGCCATTCATCGCGAACCGGACCATCTCACTGAACGGCGAACTGCAGGCGCTGACGGAGGAAGCGGCGACCGAACTCACCCGCTTCGACGCCGAGGTCGGCCACATCACCGCCCCGTTCGCATCCATTCTGCTGCGCACCGAGAGTGCATCGAGTTCGGAGATCGAGAACCTCATCAGCGGGGCACGCCAGATCGCGCTGGCCGAACTCGGCGAGCACGCCTCCCGCAACGCCCGCCTGATCGTCGGAACCGTCCGGGCCATGCAGGCCGCATTGGAGTTGTCCGACCGCATCGACGCCGACGCGATCCTGCAGATGCACCGGGCACTGCTCGAACACGGCGATCCGAACACCGCCGGCCGATGGCGGCAACAGCAGGTCTGGATCGGCGGCGGCAGCCTCGGACCACACACCGCACAATTCGTCCCCCCACATCACGACCGCGTTCCCGAACTGATCGACGACCTGATCGCCTTCGCCAACCGGGTCGACGTACCCGTGGTCGCTCAAATAGCTGTCGCACACGCACAGTTCGAAACCATCCACCCGTTCCCTGATGGCAACGGGCGCGTCGGTCGCGCCCTGATCCAGGCGATGCTGCGCGGCGGGCAACTCACCCGCAGCGTCGCCGTACCGGTGTCCGCGGGCCTGCTGCACGACACCGCCACCTATTTCGAAGCCCTCGGCGAGTACCGTTCGGGCAACCTCGAGCCGATCGTGCAGTCGATCGCGGAGGCATCATTCGCCGCCGTCGCCAACGGCCGCACCCTCGTCCAGGACCTGGAAACGGTTCGAGCCGACTGGCGCACCCGGGTGAAGGCGCGACGAGACGCCGCGGTACACCGCCTCGCCGACCTCCTCCTTCGCCAACCGGTCGTCCACAGCAAGCTCGTCACTTCCACGCTGGGGGTCACCGGCGCCAACGCGCAAATCGCGATCGACCGCCTGGTCGACGCCGAAATTCTCACCCAAATCACCGACGGACGACGCAACCGGATCTGGCAAGCCAAGGACGTCGTCCGCGTCCTCGACGAATTCGCCGCCCGCGCCAAACGCCGCCGAGGATGAATGCGGTGGGGTTCTCACTCCCCACTGTGGATTCAGGGCACCGCAACTGCGCCGATCCAATACACGATCCCCTGATGTGGTCGTCCCGACAGCTCCGTCCGGTACGGCACATCCACGCTTGCCGACCCACTCGCATGTGATCGCCGGGCGCCGCGCTCGCCGGTGACTGGCAGACGGCCCCCGACTCTTGTGCAGCGGACCGTGTTGGCGCACCTGTTATTCCCCACCGAGGCCGCTGTATTTTGTATCAGTGACGCGATGCGGCAACGTCTTCGTCGAGGAATTCCTTCAATCCCCCACTGAAGACATCATTGTCGTCGCCGGCAACCATATGACCGGCCCCGGCAACATCGATCAGCGTGGCAGTCGGAATCAGTTCGAGCAGTTCCTTCGCGCCTTCTTCACTGACCACATTCGATTGCTTGCCACGAACGAGCATCGTGGGCACGGAGATCGCCGCGGCGGCGTCCCGGGCGCGTTCATAGCGCACGATCGAATCCGCTTGGCGGGTCGGTTCGTCACCCTGGCGCAGGAACGCCGGATCCCAATGCCAATACCAGCGACCATCACGCAGGCGAAGGTTCTTGCGCAACCCTTGCGGGTTGGGCTTGCGGACCCGGTTCGGGGTATACGCCGCGATCGCCGCTGCAGCGTCGTCGAGACTCTCAAAACCATCGAGGCCGCTGCGCATGAAGTCCATGATTTCCGCGGTGCCGGCCGTTTCCACCTTCGGCGCGATATCGACCAAGACCAGACCGCGCGCGAGTTCCGGGTTCTCCCCTTGCCCGATCAACGACGTCATCCCGCCCATCGAGGCACCGACGAGTACCGGCTTCTCCCCCAGCTCGCCGATGATTGACATCAAGTCGGCGACCAGCGCATCGATGCCGTAGTCCCCGTCCGGCGCCCACTCACTGTCTCCATGCCCACGCGCATCCAGAGCAATCGCGGACCACCCGTCCGCCGCGAGGCTGCGCCCGGTGTTCCGCCAGGAATGCCGGGTCTGCCCGCCGCCGTGCAACAACAGGACCAAACCTTTCCTGTCCGCGCCTGATCCGCCGGCATCAGCCGTCGGTGGATCCCACCGGTCGGCGGCGAGCGTGACACCGGCACCACGGAATTCGGACTGTGTGACTACGGGATTCATCAAACTTCCTCACCAACATTTGTCGAGTCGAGCATTCTCCACCATGTGCACCACGGGGTGAACGGAGTTTCACCTCGCGTTCGTTGCGACAAAAGATTTCGCCGCGCACCGCCCGGCCGGGAACGGACGCAAAGGCCGTTATCGAGTATCGAGCAGTTCCTTGATGTGCTCGACATGCTCGGAGTTCATCGGCGGCACCCCGAGTGCCTCTGCGCCGGGCCGCAATCCCGCGATCATCACGGCCAGGATTCTCCGCCACCCCGTGTCGGTGACGCCGCGGGTCGTCGTGACGACACCGCGCAGGGACCACAGAACCAAATCCAGGTCCGCGTCCGTGGCATCCTCGCGGATCCGGCCGTGCCGCTTGGCCTGCGCCAGCAACTCGACCAGGATCTCACGATATTCATTCTTGAGAACCGTGGTCTCGTCGTCGTTCCACATACGCGACAGGCATCCGCGGTTCGACGCCAGGATGGCACCGCTGCCGTAAAGCAGCTGCTCCAGACCCTCGCCCACCGGCGCGGAACGGGCATCCCGGGCCAGGGCCACGAAGTCCTCGAGTACCTGGCGAACCAGTTCACTGATCAACGCATCCTTGGTGGGGAACCGGCGGTAGAGGGTGCCGACGCCGACGCCGGCGACCCGGGCGATCTCGTCGACACCCACATCGAGGCCGCGCGCACTGAACACGGTCGCCGCCGCATCGAGGAGCCGTTGCCGATTCTCCGCGGCGTCGCGGCGCAGCGCCTTGCCACTCTCCTGAACGCTCACATCGGACCTCATTCGGATTCGTCGCCCACCAGCGTGCCTGCGGCGACCATCGCGAGCTCCGGGTGTCGCAATTCGGACGACTGCTCGAGATTGGTGCTCGTGTTCCGCTGAATTGCCGGGATGAACAGGGCCGCGACCGCGCCGAGACCCACCGCGACACCCAGCATGAGGAATCCGTGGGTGTAGCCGGATTCCGGCGGAACCCCCGACGAGGGCGCCCCGGCGGTGACAACGGTGGCCATGCATGCCGCCCCCAGTGCGCCGCCGATCGTGCGGATGTTCGCGTTCATGCCGCTCGCGACACCGGTCTGTTCCGGTGGCACCGCGGCGACGACAACATTTGACATCGCCGAGAAGGCCAGGCCGAAACCGATCCCGACCAACGACATCGCGAGATAAATGTCTATCTCGGTTTCGTGCCGAAACGCCACCATGAAGTACCCGACCGCACTGACGATCGACCCGGCGATCAGCAGGTTTTTCGAACCCAGTCGCGCCGCCAGGCGGCCGGAGGCGAGTCCGAGCGCGAACATGCCCACGCTCACCGGCAGCAGCATCAGACCCGACTCGGTAAGCGACGCACCGAAGCCGTATCCGGCGAACGTGGGTGTCTGGAGAAATTGCGGCAGGAAGCCGAACGCGGCGTACATGCCGACCCCCATCAGCAGCGCTAACAGGTTGGCGGCCCAGACGCTGCGGATCCGCATCATCGTCATGTCGATCAGCGGGTTGGCCGACCGCGATTCCACCGTCACCCAGACCGCCACGATGACCGCGGCAGCCACGAGCAGCCCGATGACGATCGGGGAACCCCACCCCCACGCGGGCGCCTGACTCACCCCGAGCAACAACGCGACCAGCCACCCCGACAGCAACAGCGCGGTGAGCCAGTTGATCTTCCCGGCAGTGCGAAAACGGGATTCGGGGATCAGGATCTGCGCGGCCAACCCCGCCAGCACGACCATGATCAGCGGAATCCAGAACAGCCAGTGGTAACCCAGCACGCTCACTATAGGACCGGCGAGGACGATACCGAGACCGGCGCCGACAGCGGTGAGCGCGGCGATCATGCCCACCGCTCCCACCACTTTCTCCTGCGGGAACTCGTCACGAATGATCCCGAAGGCCAACGGCAACACCCCGCCCCCGATCCCCTGGATCACCCGTGCCGCAATCATCACTGACAGCGACGAGGCGAGGGCTGCCAGCACTGACCCCACCGCCAGCGAAACAAGGGCCACCACGAACACCCGCTTCTTGCCGTGCATGTCACCGAGGCGTCCCATCACCGGAGTGAAGATCGACGCCGACAACAGGTAGGCAGTCAACACCCACGTGATATCGGCCTGTGTCGTACCCAGCGCCGCCTCGAGCGTGGGCAGCACCGGGATCACCAACGACTGCAGCAGGGCAAAGGCACCGACACCAACAGTCAGCACCGCAAATGTCAGCTGATAATGCGCCCGCCGTGAAGCGGTTTCCATAGATTCTCCCTACCACAACCGGAGCGCTCACTCCGCATATAGAAAAAACTTAGCAGCCCTAATCGCAATCTGCCTACTCTGAGCGCAGCGTCACATAGGCGCTTCATCGTCTGCGCGACGCCTATTTCCGCGCGGTGTTTCAGGCTTCGCAACGAGGGTCGACTACGTGGCCCTAGCAGGCATGGTCCCTGCGATCTGAGTCCAGACGAGTCACGTCGCAGATACGCGCGATGAGCGAGCATCGCTGCGCGCTGACCCCGGCAGGCCCCTCAACCTCGGGATTTCGTCCTACACCGGGTGAGGGCGTGTAAATCACGGAAGTGCCTGCCTGGTAGTGGATTCTTGACTTGTCGACGGTCAAGGTCTGCCACTCAGAGAGGAGCTCCGCAGGGGAAGACTAACCCCTATCCGAGTCTGGTTCTCGACCGCGGCCGCGAGTCGTTGATCTCGTCGTCGGGAGCGCTGCTGCTGCGCGAGTCCGTCCGGGTCGCGGGGTTGGACCGTGCCTTGTCCGCAGCGTTCGCTCCGTGGCGGCCATCGCGATCGATCCACGATCCAGACGAAGTGACGCCGAAATCCTCACCCAAATCACCGACGGACGACGCAACCGGATCTGGCAAGCCAAGGACGTCGTCCGCGTCCTCGACGAATTCGCCGCCCGCGCCAAACGCCGCCGACGATGAATGCGGTGGGTTCTCACTCCCCACTGTGGATTCAGGGCACCGCAACTGCGCCGATCCAGATCCCGCTGGTCACGACCTTGCGAAACCCACCATCGACAAGCTCGCCGCGAAAGCCGAGTAGTCGACTACTCGCGATATCCGGGCTCGTTTACGCCAGGCTCGAATAGTGCCGTCCACGTGACTCGGCACCGGCTCGAGAGCGGAGGAATCACCCATGTGTGCTCAGGCTGCGCAGGCTCCGCGACAGCAGCAGGCCCGCGGAGAAGAAGAGCGGTTCGAATACGACGCCTTCATCTCCTACGCCCACGATGATCGGCCGGTCGCCGCCGGCATCCAGAAGGGTCTGCACCGCATCGGCCGTCGAATGGGCCAGCTGCACGCGTTGCGGGTATTTCGCGATGCCACCGATCTGATCGCCAGTCCCGACCTGTGGGGCAGGGTGACCGAGGCGATGGGCCGCGCCCGGTACCTGATCGTGGTGCTGTCGCCCCATTCGGTCGCGTCGGGCTGGGTGAACAAGGAGGTCACCCACTGGCTCGAGCGGCACGGACCGGACCGGCTGCTGTTCGTCGTTACCGACGGGCATCTGACCTGGGACGAGGCATCTGGACGGTTCGACCCGGACCGGTCCGATGTGGCCCTGCCGGTCCTGACCCAGCCGGGAATTCTGTCCGCAGAGCCCTTTTATGTCGACGTCACCGAGGACGCGCCGTGGGATCCCACGTCACCGATGTTCAGGGAGAAAATTACCGATCTGGCCGCTCCCATCCACGGCAAGCCCAAGTACGAACTTGCCGGTGAGGATCTACGCGAACAACGACGCTTCCGGCGCCTACGGCGAGCCGCCATCACCGGCCTGGTGTTGTTGACTGTCCTCGCGATCGTCGCGGCGACGATCGCATTCGCGCAACGGCAGGAGTCGATACGCCAACGGAACCAGGCGATTGCCCTGCGGCTGGTCTCGGAAGGCCAGTCCATGCTCGCCGGCGCCCGACCCGGCGGTGACGCACGCGCGCTGAAACAGATACTGGCCGCGCAGTCGATCGGCTCCGAACCTGAGGATGCCGCCCTGCTCGACGCCGTGCTCGCGCGGAACGAACTGCTCGAGATCGCCGAGACCACAGCAACGGATGTGAAGGACATTGCGCTCTCACCGGACGAGCGGCGCATCGTCACCGGCGGTGTCGACGGCACCCTACGGCTGTGGGAAGCCGACACCGGCAAGCCGATCGACCCACCCATGACCGGAGACCAGGGCGAGGTGACCATCGTGATGTTCAGTCCGGACGGGAGGCGTATCGCATCTAGCGGCGCCACGACGGTGCGGGTGTGGGACGCGGACAGTGGAGCACCACTCGGCGCGCTAATGACCGTGGACCGGGGCGAGGTGACGAGCCTCGAGTTCAGTCCGGACGGAAGGCGGATCGCCACTGGCTCGTGTGAAATGACTTCGAGCGGCTTGGTCAATCGCGGCGTAGTTCAGGTATGGGACGCGAACACCGGAACACCGCTCGGTGCGCCCATGACCGAGCATGACGGTGCGGTTGGGAGCGTGGCATTCGCCCGAGACGGGCGACGCCTCGTCGTCGGCTCGGGCGGACCCGTCCACGGCGCCGTCCGGGTGTGGGATACAGACACCGGTGCAACGCTCGACTCGCCCATGACCGAGCATGACGGCATGGTCGTGAGCGTGGCATTCGCCCCGGACGGGCAGCATGTCGCCTCCGGCGGTGCCGACGGCACCGTCCGGCTGTGGGACGCCGACACCGGAGCACCCATAGGCGAGCCCATGACCGGACACGCGGGTGCAGTAGCGAGTGTGGCATTCGCTCCCGACGGGGCACGGATCGTCTCAGGCGGTGCCGACGGCACCGTACGGCTGTGGGATGCCGACACCGGAGCTCCGCTCGGAAAACCCTTGACGGGACACGAGGGTTGGGTCGCCTCGGTGGCCTTCAGCTCCGACGGCCGACGGGTCATCTCCGGTGGCGGCGACGAAGGCACTGTACGGGTATGGGATGTCGAGATCGGTTCAGCCAACCAGGGTTGGGTGATGAGCGTGGCGTTCGCCCCGGACGGGCGCCGCTTCGTCTCCGCCGGTGCTGACGGCACCCTGCAGCTGTGGGACGCGGATACCGGTTCGCCGATCGGGGAACTGACGACCGAACAAGGCGTGGTGATGAGCGTGGCGTTCTCCCCGGACGGGCGGCGTATCGTCTCTGGCACCTTCGCCCCAGCGTCAGATGGCACGACTGCCCAGTCGGGCACCGTGCAACTGTGGGATGCGGACACCCACCAACCCATCGGCGAACCGATGACCGGACACCAGGGCCATGTAATCAGTGTGGCGTTCGCGCCGAACGGGCGGCGCATCGCCTCCGGCGGCAGCGACGGCACCATCCGACTGTGGGACGCCGACACCCGCCAACCCATCGGCGAGCCCATGACCGGACACCGGGATGCAGTTGTGAGCGTGGCGTTCGCCCCGAACGGAGGGCAGATCGCCTCCGGAGGCAACGACGGCACCATCCGACTGTGGGACCCCGACACCCGCCAACCCATCGGCGAGCCCATGACCGGACACCAGGGTGAGGTCACGACGGTGAGATTCGCCCCGGATGGGCAGCGCATAGTCTCCAGCGGTCTCGACGGCACCATCCGGCTGTGGGACCCCGATACGCGGCAAGCGGTCGGCGAACCTCTGAACGGACCGGGGGGTCCGCTTGCAAGTGTGGCGTTCGCGCCAGACAGCCGCCGCATCGCCTACGCGGGTTACGACCGCTCGGTACGACTTTGGGACACGGACACCGGCATGCCGATCGGCCCACCCATGAGCGAACACACAGACATGGTGCGCAGTGTGGCTTTCAGCCCGGACGGGCGGTGGGTTGTCTCCGGCGGTATCGATGGAAAAATCTGGCGATGGGCCATCACACCGGCAGACTGGGCAGCCACTCTATGCGCCAAGCTCACCACGAATATGAGCCACCGACAGTGGCGCGAATGGGTTTCCCCCGACATCGACTATGTCGAACTCTGCCCCGGACTTCCAATTCCCGCCGACGACACCCCACCCGGGAACTGATGGCGCACATCCGGCCGATGCCGGTAGGAGGTAGACGATGCACGCCGACGATCATCGATCCGAGCTGAGCCACCGACTCTGGAACGACCCGCAAGGCAAGACGGGATCTCATGGCCGCGCCATCCCCTATGAGAGCGCCGTGCTCGATCAATACCGGATCTACGTAGAGATGGCCGACCGGATCAGCGCCCGACGAGGCTTGACCAACTCGTTTTTCCTGAGCCTCAACACCGGCATCTTCGCCCTCGTGGCGGCCTTCGGAAAAATCTCACTTCCAGACAGGACGTGGTGGCTGGTGATCCCGCTGATCGCGGTGCTCGGTCAGTGTTTCGCCTGGTTCTATCTGGTTCGGAGTTACCGCCTCCTGAACAGTGCGAAATATCAGGTCGTCGGCGCCCTCGAGGAACGCCTTCCGGCCTCGCCGTTCTGGCGTGCTGAATGGTGGGCCTTGGGTGAGGGGAACGACCGGTCCCGGTACTGGCCCCTGTCCCATATCGAGCAGTGGATCCCGATTCTCTTCGGGCTTGCCTACATCTCCGCATTTCTCGCCATCACTTTCACGTGAGTGTGCTGCGTCGGATCCGGCTTCCACAGAGGTCGGCCCAGTTTCGGACTGGAAACAAACCGACTAGGCTCGTTGGTATGCACCAGCCGTGGCCGGTGATCGAGAGGCGCGCGGAGGCACAAGCGATCGCCGAGGCCATAGGCTGCGCCACCGGCCCCCGGGGAGTGATCGTCGACGGTGTCTCGGGCGCGGGAAAGACGACACTTTTGTCGGGATTTCTAACGTCTCGTGTTGGACCGACAACCTGGCTGGCCGGCAACGCGGCTACGAGTAGCACTCCGTTCGGGGCCTTCGCTCGCGTGATCGACAGCCCCGACCCCTGGGATGTGGCAGTGACCTTGTCGAAAATCTGCCGGACGGTCACAGATGAAAATAGGGACGGGACCATCGTGGTGGATGATGCCCACCTGCTCGACCCGCTCTCGGCCGCCATTCTGAACCAGATCGCCACCACTCACACCCTCTCACTGGTAGTCGCGCTCCAGACGGGAGTTCCGGTCCCCGAGGCAATTTCGGCACTCTGGAAGGACCGCGGATTCTCCCGAGTCACCCTCGATTGCTTCGGCCGTAACGAGATCGACACCGTCCTGATCGCCACACTCGGCGGCCCTGTGGACAGCAAGACTTCGGCGCGGATCGCGGCGGCATCGCAGGGAAATCCCCGCTTTCTCCGTCACCTGGTGGAGGGTTCGTTGGCCGACGGCAGGCTGATCTGCTGCAACGGTATCTGGCAGCTGCGCGGCGAGCCCACCATCACCGAGGAATGTGCACTGCATCTGCGTCACCGGTGTGCAGCAGCACCGGCGGCCGCCAAGCGAGCTCTGGCGGTAATAGCCTTCGGTGAACCTCTCGACGTCGCAGTTCTCGAGACGCTGACCAGCACAGATTCGATGCTGGCGGTCGAATGCACCGGATTGGTCCGTTTCGGCACAGAGGGCGGGATTGTTGTGGCGCGACTGGCGCACCCCTTCCTCGGGGAGCTTGTGCGGCAGCAGGTGGATGGTGCGGAGGGTCGCCGCATCCGTGGGGAACTCGCAGCCCTACTCGGCGCGGACGCCAGGGAACCGCTCACACGCATTCGGGCTGCTGAACTCTCCATCGGTACCGACCATCATCGAAGTCCGCAGTCGCTCACCGCGGCTGCCGCGGACGCGACTGCGCTCTGCTCCTTCGCGAGCGCAGAAGAACTCGCGCGCGCAGCCTCGGCCGAGGGCGCCGGCTTCCGGGCTCAACTCCTTCGCGCAGGCGCACTGGCGTGGACGGACCGAGGCGGCGAGGCGGAACAAATGCTGGCCTCACTCGATCCGGTGAACAGGCCGGAATCCGACTACACCCGGTGGGCAGTGCTGAGGGCGGGAAACCTGTTCTGGAACCTCGACGCGCTCCCCAGCGCATACAGGATCCTGAGAACTGCCTACGCACATGTCGCCAGTCCAGCAGGACGCCACTGTGTGGAGGCGGCGCGCGCGGCCATCGATGTCTCGGCCGGCCGGGTCGTCTCAGCAACGGAGGCCGCAGCTCGGGTTCGCCACTCTCCGAACGCTCCGTCAGCCGCGAAAATGTGGGCGGCGAGCGCGAGCTGCATGGGTCTCGCGATGATGGGACACGGAGACGAGGCGGCCTCCCTGGCCGATGAATCACTCCCCCTCACTCAACCCGACACAGCTGTGCTGCGGTTCTCCATCGGCCATGGTCATATCACGGCTCTCATCTACACAGGTCGATTCGCTGAGGCAGAACTGGTTGCCGCCCGCTGCCTCGAGCTGGCGCGACACCACGACGCCGCTTGGTTCGGCATCAACGCGCTGGTCGGGAAACTCGATTTGGCCCGGGGGCGAATCGGTGACGCACACAAGAGATTGACGGAGGCCGCAGCGGTCCTTCACACATCCAGTCCCGAGCGACGCGTCGTCACCAACCTTCTCCTGACCCGGGTCCTTACTGTCACGGGACGGACCCCGGAGGCGGTGTGCGCGTTCGAGCAGGCCGAGACGTCCTTGGGCGAACACCGACATCTCTACCGATCCGACGTTGAGATCTCGCGAGCCTGGATCTCGGCCGCTTCCGGTAACCTCGGCCGCGCGATCGGCTTGGCACGTCGTGCTGCCGCCGAAGCGGAGGAGGCGGGTCTTCTCGCCGTTGCCGCGGAGGCAGCGCATACGGCCGTCCGGTTCGGGGACAGCGCTTCGGCCGTTCAGCTGCACGCACTCTCGACTGCCGTCGACGGGCTGTTGATCGGCCCGATGGTGGACCACGCGTCCGCACTCGCCGACTCCGACGGTGATGGATTGCTCTCTGCTGCAGGGGACTTCGAATCCCTGGGTGCCCATCTTCTGGCTGCGGACGCCTACGCCCACGCTGCGGAGGTTTACCACCATGCCGGTAATCGCCGTGACGAACTCCGCTCCTCCACGCGGGCCTACGCACTGGCGCAGAAGTGTGACGACGCCTGGACCCCCGCGATATTCACCTCGGCGGCTCCGCTACCGCTGACACCCCGTGAAAGGGCCGTCGCTGCACTTGCGGCCGGCGAGCTCACGAACAAGGAAATCGCTCAACGACTGGGTGTATCTGCACGTACAGTCGAAGGACACGTCTACCACGTGCTGATGAAACTCGATGTGCGCGATCGAGAAGAGATGGCCGAGACTGTCGCGATGGGGACCTGCCCCTAGGCATCGGGACCGATCATGAGTCTGTTCACCAGCGATTTCCGATTGTCGACGCCGAGTTTTGTGGACATCCGATACACGTGACCTTCGACGGTGCGTACCGACAACGTCAAACGTTGAGCGATCTCCCGATTGGTCATACCGATGACGACGAGCGCGGCGATGCCGACTTCGCGAGGTGTCAGCCACGAAGGACTATCAAGTGCACGTAACGCGGGTGTCTTCGCACCGGGGCACAGGCCGGCGAGTCTACGGGCTGCTGCCGTCGACAACTGCCGACTGGCATCGTCACCATGCCGCCGATGCACGATTGCAGCCTGCGCGGCCGCATCAGCTGCGAGTAGGTAGGCGTGCATCCTTTCGAACTCCGTTGCGACGCGGTCTAATCCGTGACCGTCCCGCATACCGAAGCTGTGTGCCTGAGCAGCAGCCACGCGCACCAAGGGACCGTCCACCGAATGGGTCAGTGCCCGCAGTCGGCCCGTGGCGGATCGGTCTCCGAATCGGACCGAGGTATGCAACGCCACCGTCTCGACACCGAACATCGACCCGGCGTGAGCCCGCCTCGCAGCCTTGCGTGCGGCCGCGATTGCCTCACGATGCTCGCCACGCGCCGCCAGCATCCAGGCGCGTGCGAGCAACAGATCGGGTTCGAACGACGCCATGTGGGCACCGAACGACGACTCCGCAGCAGCAAGCGCTTCGGTGGCATCATCGGTCCGCTCCTGCATGCCCAGAGCTTGACACAGTCCGATTACACTCAACGTCAGCCAGATCGGGGGTCCCCCGTCCAACGCCGCGGCCCGACCGCGCCGGAACTGATCCTCTGCGTCGGCCGCACGACCCACTGCGAGATGAGCAAGCCCGCGAATGTACATGTCGACCACCCAGTTTGCTCTGCCTTGGTGGGTGGGCACGTAGCGTTCGAGCACCGAATCGAGGGTGTCGAGCTGTCCCGATACGGTGGCGGCGAAGACCTCGGCAACACCGATCTGCATGTGCCCGAGCATGAATCCCACCTCTTTTGCCGCCTCCGCACCACGCGTGATGACACCTCGGACCTGATCTGTGCTACCCGCTCGCGCCAGCGCTGCGCCACCGATGGACGCTGCGAGCGCCAAAGCCGGCGGCGTCCCTTCTCCGGGCCCGAATAGGTCGCGAGTCAATTCGAGCGATCGCGGCACGTCCTTGGCGAAGAAGTCGAAGGTCAACTCCACGGATGTGACGACGTCCCGTCCGTGGCGGTCCGTCACGCGAGCACGCATGTCGGCCAGCTTCTCCCGCGCGGCGGCCTCACGGTCCGCGAAAAACAAGGCCGTGGCACGCCACATCCCCCAGGTGAGCGATTCCGCCTCGGACATCTCCGCAGGATCAACGGCCGCGAGCAGCGTGTCGGCATCGTTCACCCGTCCTTGCCACGTCATCGCCCGTGCCGCGACCATGGCCGCTCTGATTCCGCCTCCTCGGGACAGGGCCGCCTGGGCGAGGCGCTCGGCGAGCGCATACTCACACAGGTCGAGCGCGGATTCGGCCGCCTCGACCGTTCGAGCGACATCGATCTCGGCGTCACTGTCGAGCGCGAGCGTCGCCAGCCGCAACGTGTCGCCCGGCGAATCACTTGCAAGGTGGGCGCGAACAATCCGTCCTCGCAGTACGCGGGCGGCCAGCACGCCCGTCTGCTCACGCAGCACTTCCCCCAGGATCGGATGGCTGAGTGTCGCGGCGCAGCCCAGGCCCTCGGAGCGAAACCGCAGAAGTCCGCTGCAATGTGCGGCAGCGACGGCGTCAGGTGACGTGGCGCGCTGGAGGACGTCGACGTGGATGCCCTCTTCCAGAGCCACCAGCTGAAGCGCGTCGAGCACGTCGGGAGGCACGTTCCGCAACCGCGACCCGAGCAGCGATGCCAACACCGTGCTGACAACGGGCCGCGATCGCAACCTCCACACGCCGTCGGATCGCTCGAACAGGCCGGACTTCCATGACCCTTCGACGAGATGCCGTAGGTAGAGCGGGTTCCCCTCCGACATATTCCACAACCATTGCGCGCCGACGTCGTCCATCGGCCCGCCGAGAGCAGTTTCGATCACCCGCACCGCTTCGTCACAAGTGAACGCGTCGAGTTCGACTCGATGCAGGACGGCGTCGGGGAGAAGCGCGGTACTCGGGCGTGATTCACGGCCGCCGAGCGTCACGACGAGTCGAACACTCCCATCGTCGATCAGACATCGGAGCAGAGTGGTGGACAGCGGATCGAGCCGGTCCGCATCGTCGACGACAAGGGTTGCCGTGCATCCCCGGAGTGCGATCACAGCGCTCGTGAGTGCGGTGTCGGGATCCGGTGCCGCACCGATATTCACCACCGAAGCGAATGCGCCCAGCGGGACGCCGCGCAACGAGTCCGCCCCGACGACCCAGACTGCCTCGCAGTCACGCTCGCACACGATCTTCTGCGCCAAGCTGGTTTTTCCCACCCCAACCGCGCCGACGATGACGATACCGCGCGTCGAATCCCGCGCGAGGGCGCTGATCTCGGGCCCCCGCGGGATGGATGGCCACGTCAGGACCATGAAACACAGTCTAGGTGCGGCAGAAGCGCGGGGGAAGGAGGTGGGTTGCCTCCCGATCCGCAGATCGGGAGGCAACGCGCTACCGGCCGTCGTGAGGGTTGACGCCCCCGTCGTCACGGAACCCGGGGCTCGACACGGGGATCTTGAACTGCAGCACCCTGTACGGCCATCCCTTGTCGGGGCCCTCCGTCTTCCACTGACTCACGAAGATATGGAACCCGCCGTCCAACTTCGATCCGGGGACGATCGACGGACCGTAGAGTTGGGCCACCGCATCGTCTCCCTCCTGTCCCCAGCCGACCCCGCGCAAGGCTGTGCTCTTGTGTGCCTCGTAGAGGTTGTCGGTGATCTTGGAGAACACACGCACGTCGATGTCGTAGCCGCCCGCGTCGGAGCTGTCGAACGTGACGAGTACCCACTTACCCTGGATTGCCCGCAGACACATTTCACCGAACTTGGCGGCTGAGTGCGCTCTCTCCAGCACCGGGGTCGGCTCGTTGCCCCAGCGCCACGCGCCGTCCTTCCAACCCCACCCCTCGTACGCATTCCGGTCGGTGATCCTGTCCTCGCGCACACGCCGGAGGATCAGCGGTTTGTCGCGCTGGAAGCCGGTGGAGAACACGTAGACCCATCCGTCCCCGGGAGCATCCCACGTCCAGAGCTGGGCAAGTCCGCGGTGGATCCCCGCATCGAATTTCGCCCCGGTGTGCTGCCACGTGTGTCCGTCGTCGGTCGACTTCCAGATTTCGGTCCAGACGACGTTGCCGAGGCCCTTGTTGACCATGGCATGCAGGTACATCGTGTCACCGATGGTGACGACGTCGGACGGGAGAACTGTCGAGAAGAACGGATTGTCGTGTTGGTAGTCCCAGAGCTGTCGCGCATATCGGGGATCGCCGCCGGCGGCCTCACTCCACACGATTCCCTCGTCGAGCTTCTTGGTGTCGGAGAACAGCGCTACCGGCGAACGCCAGTCACCGTCACCTACTCGGGGTCCACGGAAGGTGTCGCCGAATATTGCCAGCATTCGTCCCGACGGTGTGCGTGCCATCACGCCGAGATCGGTTGCGGCCATGCCGAACCTGTCGGTCAGCCCGGGACCCGTCACCTCCTTGATCTTCTTGGAGTGGTGCACCTTGGGCCCGGCCTCGATCGGTACCGCCGGCCGGGGTGGTTCCGGTGCCGGCAACCGCCACCCGTTATGGATGACTTCGTTCCATTCACCCTCATAGACGTTCCCGGTGACCGGCCATCCCCACAGCTGCTGCATTCGCGTCGCAACATCTTTGGTGGCCTTGTCGAAAATGCTGGTGCCGGGAATCCCGATGGTCTGCTGCCAGCGCTTCAGGCCGTCTTTCGAGGACTGCGGTTCGTTGCCGAAGGTGTTCGACCACGATTCGGTGGGCCCGTCCAGCGGCCCCCAGTAGTGACCGGGCGGTAGCGGAAAGCGATCGGGATCTTCGGGTAGTCCCGCGTACCGCTTCGCCGCGGTAAGCACGACGTCATAGGGAAAGGTGTCGGGGACGTCCCAGTGCGTTCCATCCTTGAAACCTTTGAGAACGCGCGAACCGTACGTGTAGTTGTTGTGGCTGCTCACTCCCCTGCGGTTGTGGCCCACCCCGCCGATGTCGACGCGCTCGATCGGAATGTCGTACTCCGTGGCGACCTTGGCGATGACGAAAGCCACCATGTCGAGCATCTTCGTGTGAGCGAGCCACTGCTCGCGCGACTTGGGGCGTTCCTCGCGGTTCGGATTGCCGCCACTCCAGGTTTCAGTGCTTCCCGAAGTGCCCACCATCGCGATCTGGACGCTGACACGGTTGTCGCTGAGCACGCCCCACGCGGTGTTCTTGGTGCTGACGGTGTTGATGATGTGGTGGTCGTCGATCAGGTAGTGGTAGCTGCCGTTCTGCGCTCCGGCCTGGTAGTTGGCAACATTCTCGGCGCGGGCCACCCAGTCCTGGTTCTCGGTGGTGTGCAGATAGATCCGCAGATATGCGCCGTGACCGGTGTCGTACCCTGGGCCTCCGTACCACGTGATCGGGTATCCAGTGGGCGACGTGACCGGCTGCGGTTGCGCTGGTTCGACGACCGGGGTCGGAACGTCTGCGGCGACACCGTCCCACTGGCCGAATTGCTCTTTGAGGATACGGTTCCGGTCGATGCCGACGCCTCCCACCTTCTGCTTGTCGATCTCGAATTGGTGCAGGTGCGCCGCGGGGTGGACGCGACCGTTGCTGCCCCAATTGTGCATCCAGAAATAGGTGCCGATGCCGTCGCGGAGCGCCCACTCGATGGTCGGGTAGTTGCAGTAGACACCCATCCTGGTCTTGCCGAGCCGTTCCTGCCACGCGAGCAGGTAAGGGCGAACCAGCGTATTCCACTGTTCCTCGCTGGGCGACGCATCCACCGACACATAGATTGCCGCCGTCTCGGGGCCACCGGCCTCACGGTGAATCTGTATCCCCCGCTCAGCATCCCGTCGACCCTGCTCCGCTCCGCCGAGCCA
Organism: Rhodococcus sp. MSC1_016; assembly: GCF_023667485.2. Taxonomy (NCBI): domain Bacteria; kingdom Bacillati; phylum Actinomycetota; class Actinomycetes; order Mycobacteriales; family Nocardiaceae; genus Rhodococcus; species Rhodococcus sp. MSC1_016. The sequence goes on along the minus strand of NZ_JAMOZI020000001.1, from coordinate 211,466 downwards.
GTCGGATTTGCCGAATTGGAAGTTGGAGACGACGACCATACCGCGTGCGCGCAGGGCGTCGGCCTCCTCCCTCCGCAGCGGTTTGCCGAGCATCCATCCCGCCCTCGGGTCGGAGATGTACCGAATGGCACCTGCGAATCCGCCCGACTGGATCTGAGCAGCTGTGGGAACACCAGCGGAGAAGTCGACCAGGAGCTTGCCTACCAATGAGGTGTGTCCGTTGTCCTTCGGCGCCTGACGCGGATCTTTGGCTTCCTTCAGCCATGTCGAGTCGGGATCCAGATCGGGTCCGCCGAAGCGGCCCGGCGCACCGAATGTCTCGAAATGCAGATGAGGGCCGCTCGAACCACCCTCCGAGCCGACCACGGCTATCTGCTCACCCGCGTGCACTGGATCGCCGAACTTCCACTGTTCCCCAGTGTGTGGGTTGATGAACGACGATGGCGGCGTGTGGCCGAACGTGAAATCCAAACCCCATTGATTCTGGGAGTCGATCACCAGCCAGGAGCCGTAGCCCTGAGGGTCGTCGTCGATTCCCACATGGGCGATGGTGCCGTCTGTCGGTGCATAGATGGGCGTGCCGTTGTTCGCGGCGATATCGACGCCGCGATGATCCGGCCGGTCCGGGGTTCGGTAGCCGCTGCTCACGCCGGTGTAGGTTCCGGGGGCCAACGGATGGTAGCGATTCATGATTTCCTCACCAGTGAGATGGAACTGCGGTCCGCGACAACGCCGGGGTGCTCCATGTCGGACCAATCACCCCACTGCGCTGAATAGTTCGATCCTCTCCCCTGCCGTGTGGGTTCGTCGTGAGTAGTCCGGTACTCGATTCTCGAGCCAGTTGTCATCGACGTCAGAGGATGAGGTCCTGGAGGCGGATCAATTCACGGGGCAGAGTGGTGCCCTCGACCTGTTCGAGTGGATCAGCCGCCACGTAGGCATCGAGGTCGAGCCCGGTCAACTGGGTGATCCTCCGGACCGGAACCTGAAACGTGCGATACGCGCCGTAGGAGAACGACTCCTCCCCTTCCGTGAACTCGTCGAGCAGTGCCGCCTGAGTGAGCAGGTAGCCGGTAACCGAGAGGCCGCCGTCTCGCTTGGCCATCGCCACGGTCTTCCAGAACTGACGCGGCAGCGCCACCCCACGGTAGCGGGGATCGTCGGCGGCGAGCACCGGACCCGTCAGGACGCTCACGGCAAGATCGGCGTTGTCGGCGTTCTTCAGCACGTAATCTTCGAGTCCGAGCCACAGCGTCCTGCCCGCGTTGAAGTCGTGGTGCTGCGGAGTGCAGTTCGTGAAGTGGAACGTATCGTCGTTTGCCGTCTTCGCATTCGGGCCCCAGGCGGGGTCCAGTCGGCGCACGAGGTGCCCACGGTCGAGCGGGTTGTCCTCGTACACACGCTCACCGGTTTGTTGGCGTGCCGGGAGCCGAGGGTCGAGAATCCAGCGGTCACGGTCCCGCTTCGGATTCTGCGACTGCCGGCCGTCGATGTTCACAGCCGTGAACAGCGCAAGAGCCCGCTCTGTGTGCATGACTACGCTGAAGTGGTGGTAGCGGAGCTCTTCGGACGCAATCGAAGCGACGTGCGGGCCGGGCACCGGCAAGGGTAGATGAACTCGTAAAAACCCCGGGTCGTAACCACGACGGTTGCTGTAGTCGGGGTCGATCGAAATTGCTTCGGAGTCAACAGGCTCACCGCCGGCGGCCCTGCGAGGTTCGGCGGAACCGAGGCGGACAGTAATCTCCAACGGAACGCGCACGGTGATTTCCTCCCTGGGCACCACGTCTTGCCGGGGCGATGAAGAGGGTGTCGCTAATTCCTGCTCCGCGCTGACGATCTCGTCGACGAGAGCGCGCCAGTTCCGCGGCATGTCCTGGTCGGCGACGATCTTCATGATGCGGCTGATCCGCACCCCCTCGTTGAGGATCCCACCGAACTCGGTGTGCTGCGGTGCTCGTACGCTCGCGTGGTGGAGCGCAACTACCTCCCACTGGTCGTTGAACACCGGCGAGCCTGAGGAGCCCGGTTCGGTGTCCGCCGAATAGTGCAGGAATCGTTCGGGAATATCGACGATGCGATTCTCCCGCAAGGCAATTTGCTTCTTGTCTCCGCGCGGATGCTGCACGATGGTTACGAACTCTCCGATGACGGCCTTGCCCTCAGCTGCGAACAGCCGGTTGAATCCGAACTGGGCGAGAACCGGCGCAGGTGCCCGAACCGCCACCAAGGCGAAGTCGCGCTCCCGATCGGCGAGGAAGAACCGGCCCGGATCCAGCGGGAAGACCTGCACCGGAAGCGGGTTGCCGTCGATACCGTCCTGATAATCGAACTCGATTACGCTGCTGCGTGCTGTTTCGGCGCTCGGCAGCACATGGTGATTCGTCAGAAGCAAGGTCGGCGAAACGAGAAAGCCGGTGCCGTAGCCCTGCAGGTTTCCCCGGGAATCGCGGATGTTCACCCTTCCGATCGACCGTGCCGCTGCCACCCCGGCATCGAGATAGCGCACTCCCACGAAATCGGAGGTGTTGATGATTTTTTCCAGCACCTGATCGGCCGAGGCGTCACTATCCACCCACTCGCTCACCCGGTCGAGCGCCTCTTCCACGAGGACACCCGACGCTGCGGTGGGGGTCGCCTGCGGTACGTCCTCGCCTGTGTAATAGCGGGTGAGCCGATCCAGGCGTTTGGCGATTCGTTCGGGAGTCTCGACGGCCGCGATTCCACCGCGACCGGCAAGCGCGTCCACATGATCGCGTCTCTGCGCGGCCCTCTCCCGTGCGCGGCGCTCGGCCGCTTCGGCCTGCCGCTGTTTCTCGGTCGCGAATGTCTTTGCGGGCGAATCGAGTCGAACTCGAGGTCTTCCCATACTGTTGACGGTGGTCATCATTCTTCCTCGGGTAGTACTGGGCGGTTGCTACCAGCCTTGTCCCGTGCGGCACGGCAGTCATGAGTGGTCCGCTACTCATATTTCGGCGTCACCGCGGAATCGCTACGCTCGAACTGCTCGACACCGTTGCGGACCACCTTGCGGACGGCACCGCCCTCGGCCACGAGGGCGTCGAGGATCGGTACCGCCAATTCTGGGCGGATCGGCGTTTCGGCGAGTAGTTGCCCGAGTTCGAGCGCCTCCGACCCCAGCGCGCCGACGATGAGCCTGCGGCGGGCTCGATCCAGTGCAGCTTCCATGTCCAGCCGCTTTGCGGACTCACCACGCCCCGCCGGTATCGGGACTGCCGTGTCCAGCAGCAGCGCACGGACCTCGGAGGCCGTCAGATTCCGGTCGGTGGCCCACACCAGCATGGCAGCGGCAGCCACGTACAGCGCGGCGAAGGTCGTCCCCTCCATTTCCGGTTCATCGACAATCTCTTCGCAGGTGGTCCCGGAGATGGTTCTCGGCGCGTAGATGTCCGGCTTGCCCTCTCGGGAGAAGTACGGCGTCTCGTGGGTGAGGGAGCCGTCATCCTCGACCGCACCGACCGCAAGTGCGTCGGTGCTCCACGCAGGGAAGCTGAGTTCGTCCGAGTGATCACCTGATGCGATCACCAGTCGACCCTCTCTGACCAGATCGGCGATGATCGTGTTCTGGGTGTCGGTCGGCTCCGCGTTCCCGTAGTCGAGGACGATGATGTCGGCTCCCGCTCGCCCCGCCTCTTCCAACCACAGACAGACTTCGCGCTCCGACGGCTCGCCGTTCGTAAACGCCAATTCGTGTGACAGCAGTTCGGCAAGAGCAGATTCATCGACTCCTGTTTCACCGGCGACGACCCGCCCGGGTACCCCCTGGTTGATGGCACACTGGGTGAGCGCGACGGCGACCTCCTGACGGCGCCGGGCAGTGAACGGCCCGGCGACCGCCAGCTGCAATGGGCGCATCACCGGACTCGCGGGTGACAGTCGTTCTACGTCGGATTCGAGTTCGGTCGACGTCCCGAAGAAGTCGCTGCCGATCGCCGCTGCCGTAGGAACCTTCCCGGGTGGAACCGCGACTTGCTTGACGAGGACCGGCAGATCGTCCGCATCGAACGAATTGCTCTGGCCAACCAGATCGGCCAGTTGTTCCCACAGTTCGAGGTGGCGCAGTTGGCCGTACAGTTTCGACAGTTCCGTCTCGGAGAAGCGAGTGAGTGTCGGCAGATTGCGGCGGATCCACTGCCACACCTCGGGCCAGGAGAGTGCCTCGAGGCGAATCGTGCGCACTTCGGACGGTCGCAGCGACTGCGTCAGTTGATCGAGATCGCTTGTGCTGGCCACTGCCAACCGTGCGCGGCCGCGTCGTCCAGTGAGGGTGACGAGTGCGTTCAAGAGGTCAGATGCGCCGGCGGAATCGCCTGCGAGCAAGTCCGCATCGTCGATCACGATCGCGGCCGGCACGGCCCCGAGGTCCCCGATCAACCGTTCCCACCAGTCGTCGGCGCTGAACCTACCCGCCGGCACCGCCCGAAGCCCTTTGCCGTCGATCAGTTCCTTGACGAGGCAGGCCAGTTCGCGGACCGGGTCGGGTTCCGCGAGCAGACGCTTGGCGCTGATGAAAAGCTGCGCGATGTCCGGATCGAGTTCCTCGAGTACCCGGTCGAGAAGTGAGGTCTTCCCAGTCGCCGGCATGCCGACCACCTGCAGAAGCCGCGCCGAGGTGTTCCCGGACAACACGTCCACGGCCTCACGCAACTCGGTGAGCCGGGAGATGAAGCGCAGTTCACCTTGACGTACGCCCAGGTGGCGACTGACCTTGCGCTGCGCGGGCCTCGGCCGGGCCTTCGCGTCTGGGTCGATGACCGCACCGGGATCGCTTCCGCCGACGAACAGACAGGGCACGGCCCAGTTCAGCAGAGGGTCACCGCTGTTCTCGTCGCCGTTGATCGCGAGACGCGCCAAACGCAGTGCCTCGGCGACGGATTGCCCGGCGGTAAGTCCCTGGTAGAAGAAGCGGGTGAAGAGTCGCTCGGTCCCGAAGGGCAGCACGGCTTGCATGCCGATTACCATCGGACACGCGTCCCGCACGCAGTAGTCCGCCGAAGACAGCTGGCCCGGCCACGTTTCGTCCGCCGCCGAGACACCCGGCGCGCGTGCCGTCTCACATCCCGCGAAAACAGCGAGTCGGAGATCCGGAAGCTGTTGTAGCAAAAGGGCGAATTCTTGGCTCGGCAGAAGTGTTCCACGACCGTTTCGGCGTTCCAGCTTGAGTCCGTAAGGATTGGCATGCCCGAGGTAGTGGAACAGATGAAAGCCGCGGCGTTGCATCCCCATACGAGTGCGCAGACGCTCGACCGAGGGGCGATCCTCCACCACCACACGCAACAGGCCTCGATCGACCATCGGCTGCAACTCCGTCAGCAAACTGCGCTTTTCAGCATAGAGGTCGAACGGTGCCTCGGACTCGTCCGGGCCCGATCGAAGCGGACTCGACATGACCAGCAACAGATTGAGTGGTGGATCGATCGGCGCTTGCCGGATCGGGTAGGTGCGCGATCGTCCCGACCGCACCACGTGGACATCCCGCGCCATGGACAGAAACCGTTCAGGGCGCTGGGGGTCCAGTAACAACTCCCACGGCCATGCGGCGATCCGGTTCGGCGCCGCGAGTATCCGAATGAGCAACTGGTACCCCGCGGTCCCTGCCGTGCCACGCGTCTGCTGCAGAAGCGTGACGATCTCCGGCACACCGAACACCAGGTCCGTCAGCACCCTGCCCACCTCGAGCGCTTCGGGGCCGGCGTCCGGGCGAGCGTGCCGGACGGCATCGGTGAGCCATTCACCCGGTTCGTCCACCGGCCTGCCGGTGACATCGCGGGGTAGCTTCCACTCCGGTAGGGGTCGTTTCACCGCGAATACCGAACCCTGCGGGGACCTCGCCGAGAGCCACATGTGGTCCCCGGCTTCGAGGACACTGATTTCCAGCTCTTCGAAACTGCGCCTCGATAGCGGAATCATGCTTTCCAGCTCCTACATATCCGCTGTCCGTGCTACCTCGTCCAAGTCGACAACGCTCATTAGGTCCGTGACGGGATGCACTCCCGGAGCACCGACCGTGATGCGGTAGTCCTGAGCTGCGAGGTCCTCGACAGTTGCCTGCTGCCAACCGTCGGCTGACGTCGAGAGCCGATATTCCCGGACCGGCCCGCCGACGGCCGGCTCGACATGTGCGACGAGTTCGGCGCCTGGGTCGTCGGTCCGCGCACGGATCACCAGTGGTTCGGCGGTCGTCACGTCGTCGACTTCGAGCGACACCGATTCGCTCACCGCAGGAAATACGTTCGGCGGGGTGATCACCGCAATGTTCAATACCCCGCCGACGTGGTCGAGCACCGGGTCGTCGTTCTGCAGCGAGGCATGTTTCTGGCTGAAGAAGGCGGCGTTCTTCCACCCCTTCATGAGTTCGGGTGGGGTCGCCGACAACTTCGGCACTGTGCCGTCGCCGCCGCTTTCGCCCGGTCCGCGCACGGGCAGCGATACGATCTTTCCGTCCACCAACCGGGCAGCCCAGTGTGTGCGCTGGAAGTCGCCGATGATGGGACGGATGTCGTAGCCCTCGTCCCTGTCTGCTTCGAGTCGCTCCTGCACCTGAGTGCGCAGCTGCCGGTGCAGCGTCACCGCGTCCTTCATGCGGGCGGCGTCCAGCCCGGTCCCCGTCCAGTCGTCCATATTGTCGTCCAGGTTCGACCACGACGCATTCGGGCCTTCGAGACAGCGATAGGACGGCAGCAGCTGATAGGCGGAGGTGAAGGAACCAATGAGGTTGCCGAGATCGACGGTGAACGGGCCCCATCCTTTGCGGAATCCGTTGACGAGGAACTCGAGCGCGTTGATCGACCCGGAGTACGGCGTGCCGAACGTGATGAGTGTCCGGGTGTCCTTCCACCCCTCGAGCAATTCGAGGTAGAGGCGGGCAACGATGCCACCCATGGAGTGACCCACGAGGATCAACTGTGCATCGGGATTGCCCGACTTCTCCCGCCAGCGCGTCAACCATCCGTGAGCTTGCCGCGCCAGCTTGCGGGCTGCCACCCGATTGTCACGCCGCCAGTCATACGGAAGCTCGAAGTAATTCTCGCCCGGTACCACCCCGAACCGGCGCACCAGGTCAACGCGGAACTTGGTGTAGCCGTCGATCTTCCAATCCAAGCCCGGAAGTACATGGAAGTCCGGCATCACCCGGGTCGCTACCACGCCGTCGCCGAGATCGTCGACCTCTGGATCGTCCCCGTCGAGCTGCAACCGCTTGATGTTGTTGCCGAGCGAGAGCACTCCCCGCAGCGCAGCCCCCGGAGTCGACGCCCACACCTCCTTGCCGTCTCGTGCCAGAACCGATCCAGTGATCCCTGGTATCAACACAACGACATCTTTCATGGCGGCCTCCACACCGAACACCGGCAACGGTCCGTTCCGACCCCAGTGTTCTCAGGTCCGCGAGGGAGCACACGAGTAGCCGACTACTCGTTTTTAGTTGGTCGTGTGGTGAGGTTCATCAACTGGGCGAGCTCGTCACGGTCCGCGACCCCAAGCTTGATGCACGCGCGGTAAACGTGTCCCTCGACGGTCCGGACCGACAGGAAGAGACGGTCGGCGATGTGCCGGTTCGACAATCCCGCCGCCACCATCGATGCGATCTCACGTTCGCGAATCGTGAGCGGCAGTGGATGTGCGGCCTCCGCGAGAGCAGGAGACAACATCCGGTCGCATTCGTCCGCCAGTGCTGCCGCCGTGGCGGCGCACTCGACCGAGAGTCGTTTGATGTCCGCGCGGAGGAAGGCGATCGCGGCCTGCGCATAGGCGTCGGCGGCATCGGGAAGTGCACCGACCGTTCGAAATCTGTCAGCTGCCGCCGCCAGCCCGGGTCCGTCGGCGGAGGCTGACGCGGATGCTTGTGCTGCCGCGATTCGGACGAGTTCGCCGTCGCACTGTTCGGCAAGGGCCGCCAGTCGCGGAGCAGTGGAATGGTCACCGAATCGAGTGGCAAGGTGCAGTGCGGCCGCCTCGACACCGAACTGTCCCGCAGCTGCTGCTGATTCGGCGGCGGACCGTGCGAGCGCGATGGCCTGCGAAGTCTCACCCTGTGCCGCGGCGAGCCACGCGGCAGACAGTTCGAGTTGGGGGCCGAACACTGCCACGTGCCGGCCACTGCGGGCTCGCGCCTCCGAGATGACGCGCTGCCCCTCGTGGATGCGGCCGAGCACGGCGTATGTCTGTCCCAGGGCAATGTACGCGGGGACGCTCCAGGACACTGCGTCAGCGGTGTCGCCCACGTCGAGTGCTGCGATCGCCTGTTCGAGGCGCTGAGCCGCGGCGGTGAACCGTCCGCGGACGAGTTCGACCGTCCCGACCAGGATATTCGCCAGCCCCCATGCCAGGTATCGGCCACTCGACGCGAACGCGAGATACTGTTCGGCTCGGCGCTGCGCCCTATCGAACTGCCCGGTCATGGTCAAGGCCAGAATCTCGCCGTGCCCGGCGGGAAAGCGCAGCAGTCCGTCGATCTGTTCGGCAACGGCCGCGCTCCGCGCCGCCAACGCGGGAACCTCGTCGCCGCGTCCCATCAACGCCAGCGCCAGTCCCCCGCCGAAGAACGCCCATTCGACCGCCCACGGCCGCTCCGAGGCGAGAACAGTGCACGCGGCGTCCACCGCTTCCTGCGGTCGATTCTCGAAGACCGCGCACACAGATCCGATTCCCTCGACCACCGGAAGGAGACTCGGTTTGGTGACACGCTCGCGTAGCACTGCGAGGACGTCGTCCGCTTTCTCCGAATCGCCGAGTGCCCAGAAGAGGTTCGCGATACGTGATGTCCCCCAGCGCACCAACTGCGCTTGAGTCAACGAGTCGGGGGAAAATGCGAGCAGCAGTGCCTCGGCTTCGGCCGCGTGCCCCTGCCACAGCAATGCCCGGGCAAGGAGGTCGGCCGCTCCGAAGTCACCCGTTTCTTCGAACGCTGCACGTGCCAGACGTTCACCGAGCGGGACATTGGCCAGCCCGATGGCATCCGCAGCCGCCGACGCGAGCAGCGCCGGGTCGACGGATCGGTCGCTGTCGAGTGCAAGCTCGGCGAGACGTATCCGGTGCGCCGCACCCGTCACCGCACCATTACCGAGCTCTTGCACCAGCTTCCCGCGTAGCCGGCGTCCCGCCGCACGACCGACCCGTCGGCGAATCACCTCGGCAAAGAGCGGATGGGTGTAGCGCACATCGAGATGGTGTCGTTCTTCGGCGATCCTGATTAGGCCGCGTCGTTCCGCCTCTTCCACTGCGTTTTCACCGGCGAGAGCGCACAGAACATCGAGGTCGAGCGGCTCGCAGAAGGTCAGCAGTTGAAGCGCTTGCAGCACGTCGGACGGGATTTTCTCGATCCTGGTTTCGAGTAGTGACGCGAGCTCGGAGGTGATTGCTGCGCGACCCCGCAGCTGCCAGACACCGCCGGACCGGCGGAGTGTCCCCGCTTCCAGCGCGCCCTCGACGAGATGCCGGACAAACAGGGCGTTGCCCCCCGACGCCTCCCAGATCATGTCGGCACTCAGCCCCTCGAGCGGGCCGTCCAGCACGGACTCGACCAGTTCGATGCTCTGCTCGCGCGTGAACGGCATCAATTCCAGCCGGAGAAGATGCCCGTCCTTCCACAGGGACGTGATCGCGTCGGGCACGGTCTCACCGCTCCGGACGGTCGCGACGATATTGACCACCCGATCGAGGGCCAGTTGGTGCAGGAATGTCGCCGAGAGCTGATCGAGCAGGTGGGCGTCGTCTACCCCGATCACCATGTCCTGGTGGGTGTCGCCGTCGTGAATGAGGGCCTGCCGTGCCGTGGAAAGTAGCGTGACCGGATCCCGAGAGGTCGACGCACCCACCAGGTGAGCGAAAACGCCGAGCGGGATGCTTCGAGCGGATTCCGTCCCGGCAACCCAGCGCACCTCGCCGGGCAGTGATTCGGTCGCGAACCGGGCGAGGGTGGTTTTCCCCACGCCAGGATCGCCGGTAAGGACCACCCCGCAACACTCGGACCGGGCCTTCAGCGACGCGGTGATGGCGTCGAACTCGGCTTGTCTTCGAATCAGGGGCCACCTCTGACTCATTCTCGAAGTCTAGTTTGTCGACACCCTCGTTCTCAGCCCCTCCGCTGCAATTCATAACGAATGTACGGTCTCATTACGACCTCGTCTGGCTCCCATACACAGAGAACAGGTAGTCCACTACCCATGATTGGAGTGGGTACATTCGGCAGACTGGACTCAGGACCCCGCAGAGGGCCTTCCGAGGTGCAGGAGATGGTCATGAACACTCTGCCTGAGCGAATCTCCAGTGACACGGAGCGGCCAGCCGACCGCGCCGCGTACCGTGAAACATGCTCGGCTCCATGGATACTCGACCAGTCGATACGACTGGGGGACAACGACGCACGATTGATCGCCGTCCGGGACGAGTACACCGATACGAGTTACCTCGCGCTTCTCGTCGGCAACGTCACCGGCAGTGCGCCCGTTACCGTGCGAGCAGTCGACGAGGAGGCTCTGCTCATCGAGGGCAGCCGCACCATGTTTCCGGAAATTTTGATCGGCGTTGCCGAGTCACCGAGTGCCTCCGACATCGGCCGTCGGGATCTCGAATGCCGGACAGCCGTCGAGGGGTCACTCCGATCGACGATCGACTCGATCGGAGTGCACTCGGTGATCGCCGAATGGAACGCGCGGGCGTGAGGTCCGCGAGCGCTCAGTCCCGTGCGAAATTCAGGTACGCCTTGGACGGGGTCGGGCCCCGCTGCCCCTGATACTTGGAGCCCGCGGCCGAGCTGCCGTACGGGTGCTCCGCCGCGCTCGACAACCGCAGAAGGCACAGCTGCCCGATCTTCATTCCCGGCCAGAGCGTGATGGGCAGGTTCGCCACATTGGACAGCTCCAAGGTGATGTGGCCGTTGAACCCGGGATCGATGAACCCGGCGGTCGAATGTGTGAGCAGACCCAGGCGACCGAGTGACGACTTACCCTCGAGTCGCCCGGCAAGGTCGTCGGGCAGCGAACACACCTCGAGCGTGGAGCCGAGAACGAACTCGCCGGGGTGCAGAACGAAGGGCTCTCCCTCGGCCGGTTCGACCAGCGTGGTCAGTTCATCCTGCCGCTGAGCTGGGTCGATATGGGTGTAGCGGGTGTTGTTGAACACCCGGAACAAGCTGTCGAGGCGCACGTCCACGCTCGAAGGCTGAACCATGGAGGGATCGAACGGGTCGATGCCCAGACGTCCAGCGGAAACTTCGGCACGGAGATCGCGGTCGGAGAGAAGCACAGGTAGAGGTTAACGGGTCAGCGGGTGTGGATTGCCATCGAGAGCAGCAGATCGGTGCAGGTGTTCACGAGGTCTTCCTCGGGCAGTGTCACGGTGCCGTTCAACCAGGCCGTCAGTGTCTGCGCCAGGCCCCCGACCATGAAATGCGCGGCAAGGTCGAGACGGGGACTCTCCGCCACCTCGTAGAACCCGACGGTCTGCTTGGTCACCAGGCCGGCGAACAAACGCGAACTGTCGAGCCGTCGCTGCGCCAGCACCTCACTCGACTGCGCTACCGAGAACATGAGTCGGCCGTGCCGGGGATCTTCGGCGACCGCACGGACGATGTTGCGCACGCCTGCTTCGACGATCTCGCGTTCGCCCGGCCCCGCCGTCGACACAGCTTCCAACGTGCTGGTGGCGATGCGTTGCACGACAGAGTCGTAGACGGCGACGATCAGCGCGTCGCGGTCGGTGAAGCTTTCGTAGAAGTAACGAGTGGCCAGTCCGGCCCGCTTACAGACTCCGCGTACCGACAGCGTGTGGTCGCCGTCGTCCCCGCCCAGTAGGTCGAGTCCGGCCTCGATCAGCTGCGCGCGACGCTCGGCGCGACGCGCATCGCCCTCCTGACCGCCATACATGCGGCCACCTGTCGAACCTGACGGTGCCGTAACCATGGCGACCATCCTTCCACCGAACTCTGGACGACGAACATATATGTGAGTACGGTCGTATTCAGATCACGTCCCGTGGATGGATAACAGGAGCAACTATGTCGACGTCACTCGACGCACCAGACCGTCTCGACCAGGTCATGGACGGTGCCGGCCTACTGGCGGGCGCTGCCAACATCATCATGCAGTTGGCACATCCCGGAGTCGGGTACGGCGTGTACGAGAGTCGGGTCGAGAGCGGGCAGCTCTTCCGGCATCCGATCAAACGATCCCGCACCACGCTGACCTACCTCGTGGTCGCCGCACGGGGCACCGACGAGGAGAAAGCCGTCTTCCGTCGAGGCGTCGACCGCGCCCACGCCAAAGTGCGGTCCACCGCAGACAGCCCGGTCCAGTACAACGCTTTCGACCCCGAACTGCAGCTGTGGGTGGCCGCCTGCATCTACCGCGGATTCGAGGACGTCACCAGGGCCCTGCACGGCGACCTGTCCCCGGAGGCGTCGGCGTACTTCTACAAGGAAGGCGCCACTTTCGGCACCACCCTCCAGGTCCCACCGGAGATGTGGCCGGCCGACCGCGCCGCTTTCGAGGAGTACTGGAACCGTTCGCTGGCCAACGTGTCGATCGACGACACCATCCGCGAACACGTCCTCTCCATCGCACGGCTCGAATTTCTCCCCACAATCATCTCGCGCCTCTTCGGCCCGATGAACCTGTTCTTCACCAGAGGTTTCCTCCCCCAACACTTCCGCGACGAAATGCAGCTGACCTGGAGCGAGAAGGACCAGCGACGTTTCGACCGCATCCTCCGGACCATCGGCGCCGTCAGCCGCCGCCTGCCCAACGCCCTGCGCGAACTCCCCTACAACCTGCTCATGCGCGACCTGCGGTGGCGAATCAAGTCCGGCCGACCACTCGTCTGAGCATCGGCGTGTGCGCCTCCAGCGAGACCAACATCATCTGCTAATGTTTGCCCCGCAGGGTGTTGGGCCTGCCTACGGGCGCCCAATATCATGCGCGCCGATGTAGTTCAATGGCAGAACATCAGCTTCCCAAGCTGAATACGCGGGTTCGATTCCCGTCATCGGCTCCACCAAAAGACCTGGTCAGAGCGTTTTCCCGTACCTGGTCACTGTGGCCAAGACTGTAGCCAGTACCTCCCCTCAGATCAACCAATTACCGGACAGCCCCGCTGGGTTCGTTAGAAGGGGTACACCGGCATCGTGCTTTGCGCGGTGACCCACTGTGTTTCGGTGAAAGCATCGAGATTGGCGCCGATGCCGCCGACCCGACCGCCGTTACCGGAGGAGCCGACGCCGCCGAACGGGACGACTGCCTCGTCACCGACGGTTTGGTCGTTGATGTGCACCAATCCGGCGGGGATCCGCTGCGCGAGCTCGAGACCTTTCATGGCATCGGCTGTCAGGATGCTCAACGACAGTCCGTACTCGGAGCTGTTGGCGATCCCCACGGCTTCCTCGACCGAGCTGAACGATGCCACTGGCGCCACCGGGCCGAAGACCTCGTCCCGGAAGGCCGGGGCGGTCAGCGGTGTCTGTGCGAGCACGGTGGGCCGGTAGAAAAGATCGTCGTAGACACCGCCCGCGGCGAGGGTTGCGCCAGCGCTGATGCTTTCCGTCACCAAGGTGTGAATGTGGTCTCGTTGCTTAGCATCGATGATGGGGCCGAGGGCGACGTCACCGGTGAACGGGTCGCCGACGGGCAGCCGTTCGGCGTGTTCGGCGAGGAGTGCGGTGTAGTCGGCGGCAATGCTTTTGTGCACGAGTTGACGGCCCGCCGCCATACAGATCTGGCCTTGGTGCATGAAGGAGCCGAAAGCACCGACGGACACAGCTTTGTCGAGGTCGGCGTCGGCGAGCACGATCAGTGCGTTGTTGCCGCCGAGTTCGAGGTGGGCGCGTTTCAGGTGTCGACCGGCGAGTTCACCGACGGCGCGCCCGGCGCGGGTCGATCCGGTGAAAGCGATGACCCGGACGGCGGGATGGATGACAACGGCTTCCCCGGCGGCAGCGCCGCCGGGGAGCACGCTGAGCAGGCCGGCGGGAAGTCCGGCTTCCTGGAAGATGCGGGCGAGAACCACACCGCCACAGATGGCGGTGCGGGGATCGGGCTTGAGGACGACGGCGTTACCGAGCGCCAACGCCGGCGCGACGGCACGGATCGACAGGATGATCGGGAAGTTGAAGGGGGCGATCACCCCGACGGTGCCGACCGGAATGCGGCGGGAGAAGCTCAGGCGCGGTTGCTCCGAGCGCAGCACTTCGCCGTGTGGGTGTGCGGCGAGCGCCGCAGCGTTGTAGCACTCCTCGGCGGCGGTGTGTATTTCAATGTGGGCCTTGGCCGCGGTGCTGCCGGCTTCGCGTATCACCCATTCGGCGATTTCGTCGGCGTGCTGCTCGAATAGGATTCCGGCGCGGCGAAGCACTGCTGCCCGTTCGGTGTAGGGCCTGGCGGCCCAGTCGGCTTGCGCGGTCGCGGCTCGGTCCGCGGCACGTGCCACATCGTCTGCGGTGGCCATGCCGATGGTCGAGAGTTGTTTGCCGGTTGCGGGCTCGACCACGGAGTGGTCGTCGGCGCTGCCGCGTACCCATTCGCCGGTGAAGATGCGTGATTCCCACACCGGTTCGTCCAGCAACCGCCGAACCGAGCCGTGTTCTTGTGTACTCACCGTCAGTTTCTCCGTTTCATCTCTGTCAGCGGCGAGTGCCGCTGGGTGTGTTCTTTTCACTGTGGTGCTCGGCGGCAGCGGATTCACATACTGCTTTCGCTCAGAAAAAGGGCACGTTTGCGCCGCCGAATTGGTGGCGGTGAACGAGCGCGGGCGCAGTAACTTTGTTCGGCGTGTCAAGCGGAACGGTCGTGGTCGGCGAAGCCGGTGAAGTCGGTCTTCTTCATGGCAGCCAGGCTCAACAGTGACACGGCCACGAACGCGATGAGATAGATCGAGATCGATAGAGAGGTTCCGGTGGTCTCGATCAGCCATTCTGAGATGGCGGGGGCGAAGCCGCCACCGATGATGCCGCCGACGGCGTAGGGAAGGGAGGCTGCGGTGTAGCGAATGCGCGGCGGGAAGAGTTCGGCGAACATCGCGCTCTGCGGCCCGTAGGACAGTCCCAGGGCGATCGCCAGAACGAACACCGCGAGAGCGAATGCGCCCATGTTCGCGGTGTCTACGAGCAAGAACAGTGGAACCGCCCAGGCTGCCATCAGGACATATCCGGCCGTCATGATCGGGCGGCGGCCAAACCGATCTGACCAGGAGCCACCGAGCACGGTGGAAACAATCCACACCAGGGCGGCGAGCATCAGGGTGAAAAGTACTGCACTCGAGTCCATTCCAAGGTTGTTGGTGGTGTAGGAGAGCATGTAGCCGATCACCAGGTAGCCGGCGAGGATGTTGGCGACGAAGGATCCACCGGCGAGGACCATCTTGCGGGAGTGGCCGTGCACGGCTTCGGCCAGCGGCATCGCCGCTTCGGCGTGGGCTTGCTGGACCTCCGCGAATACCGGGCTCTCGGAGATCGAAGTGCGTACCTTCAGGCCGACCAGGACCAATGCGACGCTGACGAAGAAGGGCACCCGCCAGCCCCATGACTCGAACTGCTCGGGGGAGGTCATCGTCTGGAGAAGGAAGAAAACGCCCGTGGACAGCACGAGTCCGGCCGGTGTGCCGATCTGGGAGAAGATCCCATAGAGGCCTCGCTTGTTCGGTGGCGCGTACTCTACGGACATCAATGCGGCGCCGCCCCATTCACCGCCGGTGCTCAGGCCCTGGAGGAAGCGGAAGATGACCAGCAGTAGGGGGGCGATGAGGCCGATCTGCTCGTAGGTGGGGAGCAATCCCATTCCAAGGCTGGCCAAGCCCATGACGACGAGTGTTCCGATCAGTGCGGATTTGCGGCCGTACCGGTCGCCGACGTGGCCGGCGAGGATACCGCCGAGAGGGCTGGCAATGAAACTTGCGGCGACCGACCCGAGGGAGACGATGAGCGCGTTGGGTCCGAGCGCACCGAAGTACTGCTCGCTGAAGATCAGTCCAGCGGCTGAAATGTATGCGAACGACAGGTACCACTCGATCGTGGATCCGATTCCGCTGGCGAATCGCACCTTGACGAGTTCGTTAGGAGTGGGGCTTCGGTGCGCGGCCGTTGCCGAAGTTGAGGTGGTGTCCATGGTCGTCCTCAGAGTTGGGGGGAATGGGGGCGGCGGAAGTCGTCTCGCGCGGTCAGTTGTGCGCTGGGGAGGGTGCGGGAATGGTGCTGGGGCGGTGGATGTCGATAATGTGCGGCGCCAGGGATGCGACGCTGGCGAGCAGGTGCTCGTCGGTTCCCGCCGCCGAGGAAAATTCGATGCCAACGGGCAGCGCGGTCGTCGTTCCGAGGCCGACAGGGATGGAAATCCCCGGCAGGCCAAGCGTTCCCCCGAGATCGCCGTGACGGATGATCGTCGAGAAGGTGGGGACCCGGCGCCCGTTCAGTTCGATGGTGTCGTCCTGACCGAGGGGCGGAGCCACCACCGGGGTGGTGGGAAACATGAAGGCGTCGAGGTCTGCCGAGGACATCCGGTTCGCAAGTTCCCGGCGCAGGTCACCCACGATGGCGAGATTCTGCCGGTAGGTGTGCGCGGTGGTTGTGGCGAGTCCGTCGGCAACTACTCGGCGGACGTCGGGGCTGCTGATGGCGGCGACGACGGTCTCGATGCCGGGGAGTCCGCGTGAGCGGAGGTATCCGCTGAGTCCATCGGCTGCCTCCCCCCAGACGATCGATGCGGCGATCGTTGCGGTCCGATTGATGATGTCGTCGATGTTGACGTCGACGAACGTCACTCCTGCGGCCGCGAGGGTGTTCCGGACCCGCTCGTAGGCCGTTTTGACGTCCGGATCGAGATCTTCACCGTGTGCGGGTGTCAGGCCGATACGCAAACCGCCAGCAGTGTCGCGGACAGTGATTGCAGGGCGTTGCGCGAGTATCGAATCGAGAAGAAGGATGTCGTCGATGCTGCGCGCGATCGGGCCCGATGTGTCCCTGCTGTGGGACAGTGAGACGATGCCCTCGGCGGGGTATCGGCCCACGGACGGCCGGAACCCGATCACGCCGCACAGTGCAGCCGGAATGCGAACGGAACCACCGGTGTCCGTGCCGATCCCCGCTGGTGCGATACCCAGTGCTATTGCGGCAGCGGTGCCTCCGCTGCTGCCACCTGCGGTCAACGAGAAGTTCCACGGATTGTGCACCGGGCCGTGGAAGGCGTTGTTGGATGTCGCTCCGAGCGCCAGTTCGTGCATGACGTTCTTGCCGCTGATATGGGCCCCGGCCGCCACCAGGCGTTGCACGATCTCGGCGTCTTCGGTTGCAATGTTTCCCACCAGGCCAGGGGTTCCGGCGGTCGACTCCGTTCCGGCTACGTCGATGCTGTCCTTGACCACCATGGGGATGCCGAGCAGCGGGCCTGACTGCTCGTGCCTGTCCGGGATCGAGGGGGTGGGCAGCGTCGTGGTCATCGTGTTGAACTCGGCAACCTCAGCGGTGCGGTGACGCAGACTTGCCGCGTAGTGCTCGGCGTCGAGCAGACCGGCGGTGAGGAGGGACCTCGTCTCGACGATCGTGAGATCGAACAACGGGTCACCCGCGATCGGGCCGGTCGCCAGCTCCTGTGTGCTGTCACCGTTCATGCTGTATCTCGCCTGTCTATGTGTCTGCTTCGGAGCGGCATCCGTTGATGCCGGGGTCGGGTGTTGTCGGTCACTGTCGACGACGGTCATGATCCGAACAATCCTTCCTCTCAACATGCGGAAGAAGTACCGTGAACCTTTATCAGCACCCCGGCGGAGCGAGGGACCGATCGTTGAGCAATTCCAAAAGTTCATTAGCCCGTGCGCTGTCGATTCTCGAGTCGTTCAGTGAGGACCGACCCGAGCAGACGCTGGGCGCCATCGTCAGCGCGACGAACATCCCGCCGGCCACTGTGCATCGGTATCTCGCCGAACTCGTCAAATGGGGTGGGCTCGACCGAACCGGTCGCGGGACCTACACGGTCGGCACACGCCTGTGGCAGCTCGGGGCCCTCGCTCCGAAGGAACGACAACTCCGCGATGTGGCACTTCCGGTACTCGAGGACCTTTTCGAGACCACCCACGAAGTGGTGCATCTGGTGGTCCTCGACGGCACCCGCGCGCTTTACGTCGAAAAGCTCGCGCCGCGCTCGCGGATCGGTACCAATGTCTCCTCCCAGGTCGGGTACCGGCTGCCCCTGCATGCGACCGGACCTGGGAAGGTGTTGCTGGCCTTCGGCACCCCCGAGCTGCGGGAAACGGTGCTTTCCGAGGAGTTGCCGAGAATGGCATCGGAGACCATCACCGACCCCGATGACCTGCGCCGAGCGCTCGCAGAAATTCGCACCACCGGATTCGTCATCTCGCGAAACGAGATGACCGAGGGCAATGCGTCGGCAGCCGCCCCGGTCTTCGGAAGGGACGCCGCCATCGTCGCCGCAATCTCCGTGGTAGTACCGGCCGCGCATCCAAATCTGGCAGGCCTGGCCCAAGGAGTCCGGGTCGCAGCAGCCGTGATCTCCCGCAACCTTCGCCAGGACGGCAGAAGGTGATCGGCCGCTGCGACGTCGACCTCAGCTCAGGTGGTCAGTCCTGCCCGAGCGAGATGCTTTCGGCGGCGGTGCGGACGCTCTCTGCACCGGACCGCAGGGTACCGAGTTCGGCCTCGGACAGCTCCCACTCGACGATGTCGCGAACCCCGCCCTTGCCGAGCAGCGCTGGCACAGTCAGGCTGGCACCCTTGGCGCCGTATTCGCCGTCGAGGACCACCGAGACCGGCAGCGGCTGATCGGATTCGGTCACCATTGCATCGACGAGCAGGGCGGTGCCGCGTCCGGTGCTCCACGTTGATGTGCGTCCCGAGTCCAGTGCCACGTGGGTGACGTACCAGGTGTCGATGTAGTCCTGCGCGATCGCCTTCTGGGCGGCGTCGAGTCGGACCGGTGAACCGTCGACTCGAATGTGATCGTAGAGGGGTACTTGTCCGGCGCCGTGTTCGCCGAGGACCCAGGCCTCGACGCGGTGTGGGGAGACGGCCAATGCTCGTCCTACCCCGGTTCGCAGGCGCAGACTGTCGTTGATCGTGTAGCCGAGCAGTTTGTGACGATCGAAGCCGGTGCGCTGGTGCAGCCAGGTGGTGAGGGCATCGGCGGGGTTGGTGAGCATGATCAGCACCCCATCCCAGCCGGATTCGATCAGCGGAACAGCGAGTTGCTCGACGATCCGCGCGTTATCTGCCAGAAACACCGATCGGGATGTGTTCAGCCGCAGCGGGACTGCGGCGCTGAGGATGACGATGTCGGAATCGGCGGCGTCCTCGGCAGTCCCTCCCCGCACGGTGGAGAAACCGTCGACGGCTGCCATGTCCTGCATATCCATCACGTGGCTCGTGACCATGTTGGGTTTGGTGTCGACGACGACGACGTCGTACGTCGAGGGTCGAAGCAGCAGGTTGAAGGCGACGGAGGACCCGATGCCGCCCGCGCCTCCGAAGATCGTCACCTTCGTGGGGGTGTGACTCATGACAATGTTCCTCTCCTATAGCTAGTGTCGTCAGGCCTGGAAGTCGCGGCCAGCTTTAACAGCGACTTCCAGGACAAGTGGGCTCTTGCGGGTAGATAGTGTCGGGATGATCTCGTCGAGAATCTCGGTGAGTTCGCTGATGTCGGCCGCGCGAGCGATGGGGCAACCGAGGTTGGTGGCGAGGCCGCTGACGGAGACTTCCTCGAAGGCGGGCCACGGCGCCGGCCCGGTATCTTCCTTCTCCGCCAGTCGGTCCATAATCGCGTAGCGGCCGTTAGCGAGAACTATGAACAGGGCACCGACGTCGTACCGCGCTGCACTCCACAGTGACTGGATGGAGTAGAGCGACGATCCGTCGCCGAGCACCGCCACAACCGGCCGCTCCGGTGCCGCCATCTTCAACCCGATGGCGGCCGGCATCGCGAACCCGAGTCCGCCCATCGCGGCACTGACGAAGCCGAGCGGTTCACGAGCCGGAAGCAACTTGTGCAGATCAGGTCGGCTCGATGGGGTTTCTTCGACAACGATGGTGTTCGGAGCAAGCCGATCACTGAGGGCGGCGAGCACATGCGCCGCGCGCAGAGGTACCCCGTGCTGGGCGGGCGCGGGCCGCTCGACACGGTGAGGTACCGCCGTCGTCCCGTGGCGAACCGACACCTGCACGGCAAGTTTCTGGGCGAACTCGGCCGGATCGGCCAGGACGGCTAGATCAGCTGGGCTGCGCGAGGCCTCGCTGTTGTCGTCAGTGACGACGACCACCGACGTACCTGCGGGGACGAGAGTTCCGTCTTCGTACGGATACTGACGAAATACTGGTGCACCGATCACGACGACGAGGTCGTACGGTGCGAGCGCGGCCCGTAGCCGGGACCGCCCGGCCGGGAGGTGGCCGGCGAACTGCGGATGATCCTGTGGGAATCCGGCTCGGGCACCGAATGACTCCTGATACACAGCGCACCCGAGCCGCTCGGCCAGTGCCGTCGCGCCCTCCCAGCCGGCGATGCTGTCCAATCCGGCGCCTACCACCAGCAGCGGATGACTGCTCGCATCGATAAGTTCGGCGACCTCGGTCACCGACTCCGGCCGCGGTGAACGGCCGACCAGCATCCGGACGGGTGCCGCCTGCTCCACCTCGCCTGCTGGGGCGAGCCAGTCGTCCATCGGGACGATGACCAGCGCAGGGCCGTGGCCGATCATGGCTTCGTGCCAGGCCCGGGCGATGGAGCCTGGCACGTCCTGCGGTCGTACGGGCTCATCCACCCATACCGGATAGTCACCGGCCAGTTGGGCCAACCGTCCGGCCAAGAACGGCTCGAAGGCCAAATGACGCCTATCCTGTTGCCCCACGATGACAACCAGCGGCGTCCGGTTGACCCGGGCCGTGGCCAAGGCTCCGACGGCGTTCCCGAGGCCGGCCGTCGTGTGCAGGATGACCAGTGCGGCGCGCTCGGCGGCGATCGCGTGCCCGGTGGCGATGCCTACCACGGACGCCTCGTGCAAGCCCAGGACGAAGTCGAGGTCGTCGGGAAGATCGGTCAGGAGTGACACCTCCGTCGACCCGGGATTGGAGAAGATCGTCGTCATCCCCAATCGTCTGAAGACGTCGAATGCAGCGTCACGAACAGTAACCATGGATAGAACTCCAGTCATCAGGAAGAGGGGTCGTCGTCACGACGCTCAATGGGTTTCGGAAGCTTCCGCCTTGGGACGGGGAGGGAAGGCTTTCAACACAATTTCGTCGTAGGGGCGGCCCCTCGCCCCGACGTTGTTGCGCCCGGCCATGCTGCCGAGCCATGCAAGTGCGAATGAGAACGGCACGGTCACGATCGCGGGAATGCTAAGTGGAAAGAGTGCGTTGTCGCCCATTACGTTGGGGCCGATCACCACGAGGAGGACACTCAGCGTCAGCCCTCCGGTGATCGCCGCCTGGGCGCCGAATCGGTTGAATCCGCGCCAATAGATTGTCAGCACCAGTACCGGTGTGAGTGTGGCTGCGGCGATGGCGAAGGCGACATTGGCGAGGAACCCGATGTTGAGATTCTGGGCCCCGAGTGCGAGCACGATCGCCAGCAGCGAAATCACTACACCGGCGACGCGGCCTACGACCAGCTGTTTGCGGGGACTGACGTTGCCGCCCTTGATGACATTGGTGTACAGGTCGTGGGCCGCGGCACCGGAGGCGGCGATGGCGATGCCTGAGAGGACCGCGAGGATGGTCGCAATTATCACTCCAGCGAGAATCGACAGCAGCACGTTGCCACTGACGGCCTCGGCCAGCCGTGCCACCGCGAGGTTGCCGCCTTTGTTGTCGGCCACGATCGTCTCGCGACCGACCTCGTTGAGCGCGGCGTACCCGAAGATCGGCAGCAGCAGGAAGAATGCGGAGAAAATGATCATCGCGATCAGGGAGGACGAACGCGCCGCCCGGGCGTTCTTGGTCGTCAAGAATCGCAGCATCACGTGCGGCAAGCCCATCACGCCTAGCGAAAGCCCCACCATCAGTGACACGTTGTTCCACGCTGACGTGGAATCGAGCCGGTGCGCGCTGACCACGTCGGGCCCGAACTTGTCCGAAGCGTCGATGAGCGGGCCCACGGGATTCCAACCAGTCCGTGAGATCACGAACAGCAGCAGGATAAATACGACCGCGAGCAGCAGCACGCTCTTGAACACCTGGATGTAGGTCGCGGCGACCATCCCGCCGAGGAGCATATACACCGTCATCAACACCGCAAGGACGACCACCGCAAGCGAAAACGGCACGCCCAGTAGCAGTTCGGCGAGAATCCCGGCTCCCACGAACTGGATCATCATGTAGATCACGCTGATCAGCAGTGTCGTGACCGCCATCGACCCACGCAGCAACCGACCTTCGAATCGGAACGACACGACGTCGGCGAGGGTGTATTTGCCGAGGTTACGCAACGGTTCGGCCACCACGAGCAGCACCAGCAGGAACGCCGTCGGAATACCAATGGCCAGATAGAAGCCAGTGAACCCGGTCAGAGCCACCGCTCCAGTGATACCCAGCAGCGATGCCGCTGACAGTTGCTCACCCGCGAGTGCCAGCCCATTCTGCAGCCCGCTGACGCGTTGACCTGCCACGTAATGGTCGCCGGCGTCGGAATTGCGGCGTGCCGCCAGGGCGGCCAAACCCAACGTCGCCGCCACGATGCCGGCCACTATGAACATCGGTAGCGCGTCCATCACTCGACCTCTCCACTGTTGTCGAGCCGGTTGCTGCGCACGCAATGGATTGCGGCAATCGTCAGGACGATGAGGAAGTCGAGGAATCCGACAATGTAGCCGACTCCGACGCCGCCGATATGGCCGTCGAAGACCGGGGTGAACAGCATGAGCACCGTCAACGCGAGAAGCAACCCGAAAGCTGCTGCGCCGGTCCGCAGGTTGCGCCGGATCTGAACTCGCGTGTCGGGAGGCAGCGTTCGAGGCACCTGCGCCTCGCGGTCAACGGCGGATAGATCCATGGATTGCCTCCGAGCAGTATCGAATTCGTGTGTCGGAACACATCCGCGTACCCGGTGTACGGCGGCTCACACACTGTCGCCCACACGCTGGCCAGAACGGAACCGGTTCTCTCAACATACGGAAAAGGGGGGGCAACGGTGAAGGGTGAAGGGTTCAGCCTCGGGACGAGCCCGTTGCGGTTCGCGAAACGGTAGAGACGTATGAGCTTCATCGACAGATTGACTTGGACCGCGCTGAGGTTTTCCTTGCAAGCCGCGAGACCGGATCAACCGAGTTCTTCGCGTGCGGCTCTCCAATTGCTTCAGTCGTGTTACGCAGATCCGGCTGCAGTGAGCACTCGGCAACACGGTGTTATTCCCGGCGGAACCAATTGGAAATCGGTTGTGGGTGTACTGGTTCCAGACCAAAGCGGACGTCGGTTCGCCGACGCTCAGTCTATTCAATCCGACACACGAGGAGCCAACACGTGTCCGATATCGACCAGACCATCGTCGAGAACATCGCAAAATCGCTTGCCGAGATCCCGCATCCGGCGCTTCCCAAGGGCAGCAACATCTACGGATCGACGAAGATCTTCCCAGACTACAAGGCCGAGGACGGCGAGAGCTACTTCACCCTGGTTCACGGCATTGCGCACGAGTCGTCGGTGAGTTTCGTGGCTGTGTTGCAGGCGACGCGGGCGCTGCGGAAGGGTTTCGAATCTGCCATCTATCTCTACGGCACCGGAGCCATGAATGCCGTTGCAACCCGCGGATTTCCCACTACCGGTGACAACGGCTTTCCTGGGGAGCAGAACATCAACGACGCCTTGGCGACGTTCATCAAGGAGGGCGGCAAGGTGTTCGTGTGCCGCTTCGGGTTGGCCCTGCACGGACACCGCGAGGAAGACCTCATCGAAGGCGCGATTCCCGCCCATCCCCTCGACGTGCAGGACGCGATCATCCACTACGCGCGCAAGGGCGCCATCATCAACTCCACCTACATGGTCTGAGGTGTAATCACATGAGCGGCCTGTCCACTCGAGTCGATCTTGCCGTCCGCGGGATCCGCGGTCTCGACACGCCGGTCCGCAGACAGTCTGGCGCCGGCCCCAGCGACGACGGCCACGTTCTCATCGGCGGTCTGGGCGGGGCCATTCCAGTCCGCTCCGACAGCCCGTATGAGGTCAGCGGCAACCGCCTGCTGATGAACGGCACGGACATGGGGGTCGACATCGAAGCCGTGCAGCGGCCGAGGTTTTACGACCTGCGGACATCAGACGGGGTGTCCTACGAGAAGATCGCTCGACTGCACGGCGCGAACGTGCTGGCCACCACCGTCGTCCAGACATGCATTCGTTACGACGCGGATCAGCGGTGCCGCTTCTGCTCGATCGAGGCCTCGCTGGAGGCGGGCTCCACGATCGCGGTGAAACGACCCGAGCAACTGGCCGAGGTCGCCGAGGCCGCAGTCCGCCTCGACGGGGTGAGCCAGATGATCATGACGACGGGGACGTCGGCGGCCAAGGATCGGGGTGCCCGGCACCTTGCTCGCTGCGTCGCGGCGGTCAAGGCCGCCGTCCCGGCGCTTTCGATCCAGGTGCAATGCGAGCCGCCCGGAGATTTGGCGACGATCACCGATCTTCGGGAGGCCGGTGCTGACTCCATCGGTATTCATGTCGAGTCGATGGACGACGATGTGCGTCGCCGGTGGATGCCGGGTAAGTCGACGGTGCCGCTCGACGAGTACCGGGCGGCGTGGCGAGAAGCCGTCCGGGTGTTCGGCCGCAATCAGGTGTCGACGTATCTGCTGGTCGGCCTGGGTGAGGATTCTGATGAGCTGGTCTCCGGGGCCGCCGAGCTGATCGAGATGGGCGTCTATCCGTTCGTCGTCCCGTTCCGTCCACTGGCAGGCACTCTCGCCGTGGACGAAGACGGAGCGGAGGCGCCGAGCGCGGAGGTGCTCGAAGACGTGACGTCGCGGGTCGCCAGGGAACTCCAGGCGGCGGGAATGCGCGGCGCCGACCAGAAAGCGGGTTGCGCGGCGTGCGGTGCGTGCAGTGTCCTGCAGAATGCGGGAGGATGAGATGCTTGATCTGGGTTCGCTGTGCGGGTCGAACACTGTGGGGCCGTCGGATCTGGCGGTCCTAACTGGGCCGGCACCGACGGCCACCGGCCCATCGTTCCTGGTACGGGTGGCCGACACCACCGCGGCACTCGCGGTGTATCACGGTCTGCGCCGGGAAACGTTCGTGGCCGAGCAGGGGTTGTTCGCCGGCTCCGATCAGGACGACATCGACGACGACCCCCGGACGGTGGTTCTCGTCGCGGCAGACAGCGACGGCACCGTGCTGGGCGGCGTCCGCCTGGCGCCGGTCACCGACGGCACCGATATCGGCTGGTGGGCGGGCAGCCGGCTGGTAGTCGACCGTCGGGCGCGGGATCGATCGGGGATCGGCAAGGCACTCGTCCGCGCGGCGTGCGCCTATGCCGAGACCCACGGCGTGCTGCGCTTCGACGCCACCGTCCAGGTGCAGAACGAGCCGATGTTCACCCGGCTCGGGTGGGAGCGGATCGCCGACACCATGGTCGCGGGACAGCCTCACGTGCTGATGCGCTGGCCGATCGATCGGATCGAACGGCTCGTGCAGTCCACGAAAGCAGTACTCGGCGAGGCATTGTCCGCGCTCGCGTCGCAACCGTCCGCGCTCGTCGGGTCCGGATTCCGGGGAGACGACGGCGCCCCGGTGCCCGGCACCGACATGATCGCCGCGTGCGATGCGATCGTGCCGTCGATGGTGCAGCGTGACCCCGAGTGGGCAGGATGGTGCGCCGCCCTGGTCAACCTCAACGACCTGTCCGCGATGGGCGCCGACCCCGTCGGCCTGCTCGACGCAGTCGGGGCTCCCAACCGGTCGATCCTCACCCGGGTGATTCGTGGGCTGAGCCGGGCGAGCGCGGCGTGGGGTGTGCCCGTCCTCGGGGGCCACACCCAGCTGGGCGTCCCGGCCGCACTGTCGGTGACGGCCCTCGGCCGGACCACCGACCCGATACCCGCCGGTGGCGGACGAGCCGGTGACGACCTGCGGCTCACCGCCGACCTGTCCGGTGACTGGCGTTCCGGATACGGCTCTCAGCAATGGGATTCCAGCTCCCACCGGACGAGAGAAGAGCTCGCGAGTCTGGGTTCGTATGTGCGGCGGGCGCATCCAGCGGCGGCCAAGGACATCAGCATGGCAGGCGTAGTGGGGACGACAGGAATGCTGGCCGAGGCGGGTGGCGTGGGGGCCGAACTCGACGTGGCGTCGATCCCCAAGCCGCACGCGGCAACGATGGGCGACTGGCTGACATGTTTCCCCGGTTTCGCCATGATCACCGCGGACCGGCCGGGGCGACCACACACCACAGACACAGGGCCTGCCACCTCCGCGGTGTGCGGCCGATTGACAACGACACCCGGGGTCGGTTTGCGCTGGCCCGACGGGGTCATGACACGTGCGGTGCACTCCACCGTCACAGGATTGGGAAAAGCATGAGCGACATCGGAATCTCGGTCGCCGCTGCCGAATTCGGCCGCGACATGGAACAGGCGTACGCCACCATCGCAGAACTGATCGAGCAGGCGAAGGATGCCGGCAGTTCCCTGCTCGTACTCCCGGAGGCCTGCCTCGGCGGTTACCTCCCCAGCCTCGGCGGCGGCGACGAAACCGAGGAAGAACGCGAACGCCGCCTGCGTAGGCTGCCGCCCGCACTCGAACTGGACGGCCCGGAACTGCGCCGGGTCATCGACATGGCCGGTGACCTCGTCATCACCCTCGGTTTCTGCGAGGCGGACGGGACCACGCGTTATAACGCCGCCGTCACCCTGCACGGCGACGGAATCCTCGGGTCATACCGCAAGGTGCACCAACCACTCGGTGAAAACCTCTGCTACGCAGCAGGCGACGCCTACAACGCGTTCGACACTCCGGTCGGCCGGATGGGGATGCAGATCTGCTACGACAAGGCCTTCCCCGAAGCTGCACGCGCCCTAGCCCTCGACGGCGCCGAGATCATCACCTCGCTGTCGGCGTGGCCTACCGCCCGCACCGCGCCCGCGGACGACATGGCGAACGACCGCTGGAAGCAGCGTTTCGACATCTACGACCGGGCCCGCGCCACCGAGAACCAGGTGGTGTGGGTGGCATCCAATCAGGCGGGAACCTTTGGTTCGCTGCGGTTCGTGTGCAGCGCCAAGATCGTCGGGCCCGGCGGTGACGTGCTCGCGGACACCGGGGTCCGCCCCGGACTGGCAACTGCCACGCTCGATGTCCAGGCCGAGATCTCCGCCATCCGCAGCGGCGGAATGTACAACCTCCGCGACCGGCGCCCCGAGGTCTACGGCGACGTGGTCGCGCAGAACCTCGTCACGGCCACCCTGCTGACCGCCGAACAACGGCCGGCCTCACTCCGGAAGGAACCCGCCCATGCCTGAGATGACCTTCTCCATCCAATGGCCGGACGGACGCAAACAAACCTGTTATTCCCCGTCGCTCGTGATCCACGACTACCTCACCGCGGGCGAGCAGTACAGCGTCGCGGACTTTCTCGACCGCACCCGGAGCGCTCTCACCGAGGCGAGTGAGCGGGTGAAGGAAAAGTTCGGCATGTATTGCACGTCCGCCGCCGAACAGCTCCACGAATTGGAAAAGGTTGCGTTCGCGCACTCCCCCGACTCCCTCGTCCACGTCCTCGACCTGAACCCGGATACCGTCCCAGGAGGCACCCGATGACGACCCATCACGACGTCGTGGTGATCGGCGGCGGCCAGGCCGGCCTGTCGATCAGCTGGCATCTCGTCGACCGCGGCATCAATCATGTAGTGCTCGAACGCGACTCGATCGCGCACGAGTGGCGCGACAGCCGCTGGGACAACTTCACACTTGTCACCCCCAACTGGCAGTGCAACCTCCCCGGATACAGCTACACCGGCGGCGACCCGGACGGGTTCATGACGCGGGAGCAGACCTACGACTTCGTCCGCGGATACGCCGACACCTTCCCGGTACCCGTCCGCGAGGGTGTGGCGGTCACATCCGTACATCAGTCCGCGGTCGGCGGATTCGACGTCGACACCACGCAGGGACCGCTGCACGCCGGCCAGGTGGTGGTCGCGACCGGCGGCTACCACACCCCGGTGATCCCACGGTTCGCCGAACGGCTGCCCGCCGACATCGAACAGATCCACTCGTCGCAGTACAGATCGTCGCAGGCCCTGCCGGACGGCGAGGTCCTCGTCGTCGGCAACGGTCAGTCGGGAGCGCAGATCGCCGAGGACCTCATGCTCGCCGGCCGGCGGGTGCACCTCGTCACCGGCGGCGCACCCCGGGTCGCCCGTTTCTACCGCGGCCGCGACTGCGTCGCCTGGTTGCACGACATGGGAACCTATGACGTGTCGATCGCCGACCACCCGGGCGGGCGCGCGAAGCGGGAGAACACCAACCATTACGTGACCGGCCGCGACGGTGGCCGCGACATCGACCTGCGCGCCTTCGCCCTGCAGGGCATGCAGTTGTACGGCCGGCTTCTGGAGGTGGTGGACGGCACCCTGCAGTTCGCGCCCACCCTGGCCTCGTCGCTCGACGCCGCCGACGCCCTGGCCGAGAGCATCAAGGACTCCATCGACGCGTACATCGAGCGCGCCGGGATCGTTGCTCCCACCGAGGAACGGTATGTCCCGGTGTGGCGGCCCGAGCGGGAAACGACCTCGCTCGAGCTGGCGTCGTCTGGGATCACCTCGGTGGTGTGGTCCATCGGTTTCCGCACCGACTACCGGTGGCTGCATGCCGGCGTGTTCGACGGCGAGGGACATCCCTGCCACAACCGCGGCATCACCGCGGTGCCAGGACTGTTCTTCCTCGGCCTGCCGTGGCAACACACCTGGGGCTCCGGGCGGTTCGCCGGTGTGGCCCGTGACGCCGAGTACCTGGCCGAACGAATCGAGTGCGAAGCGAATGTGCGCACCTCCGTGTCGTCACTAGCCTGAACCCATGGGAACGACCAGACTGGCCGCGCTCGCCGGCCACTTCGGCCGGGACGTCGACCGCGCACTGCTCAAACTCGACGCGCTCGTCGCCAAGGCTCACAGTGACGGCATCGACCTTCTCGTCCTCCCCGACGCATGCCTCGGCGGCTACATCTCCGACCTGCGCAGCCCGGACCCGGACGAGCTCCCGCCCACGTTGGAAGCGGACGGCCCGGAATTGAAAGCTGTGGCAAAGATGGCGGGCAACATGACCGTCTGTATCGGTTATACCGAACTGTGCGACGGTCTCCGGTACAACACCGCGGCCTGCGTCACCGGTGACGGGATCCTCGGCAGTCACCGCAAGGTGCACCAGCCCGCGGGGGAATCTTTGGCGTACGCCGCCGGTGATGGGTTCACCGCATTCGACACCCCGGTGGGCCGGATGGGCATGCTGATCGACTACGACAAGACGTTTCCCGAGTCCGCCCGGACACTGGCCCTCGATGGTGCCCGGGTAATCTCCGCGCTCTCGGCCTGGCCCGCCAGTATCACCGACCGCGCGGAACGACTGGCACAGGACCGGCAGTCCCGGCTGTTCGACCTCTACGACTCCGCGCGAGCGGCGGAAAACCAGGTGGTGCTGGTGTCGTCGAACCAGACCGGGATCCAGGGCGGACTCCGATTTCTCGGGCAGGCCAAGGTCGTCGGCCCGGGCGGCGACGTCCTCGCGCGCACCGGCGTGAAGGGCGGCCTCGCCGTCGCCGACCTCGACGTCGACTACGAGGTGAACCGGGCACGGAAGGTGTTGCGGCACCTCGAGGAGCGCCGAGTCGACACCTACCGTTATCTCCTCGAGAAGGGCAAACCCTGACGTGCGCATCGCTCTCCTGACGTACTCCACCAAGCCACGTGGCGGTGTCGTCCACACTCTCGCCTTGGCGGAGGCGCTGTCGCGGCAGGGAGCCGACGTCACCGTGTGGTCGTTGGGACGCGGCGGTGACGCCGCCTTCTACCGGCCCGTCGACCCGGCCGTGTCGGTACGCATCGTGCCCTTCGAAGCCAGGGAAGACGAGGGCGTGGGCGTTCGGATCCTGCGCTCGATCGCCGTCCTCCGGGAGGCGTTCACTCCCGGCGCCTACGACGTCGTGCACGCCCAGGACTGCATCAGCGCCAACGCCGTGAGCTCCTGCATCCGCACCATCCACCATCTCGACCAGTTCACCACCCCGGAGCTGGCGGCATGCCACGAACGCGCGGTCGTCGAGCCCTACGCCCGGATCTGCGTGTCCGAGGCCGTGGCCGCCGAAGTCCGCGCGGGATGGGGATTCGAGCCCACGGTGATTCCCAACGGCGTCGACGCGGTGAGGTTCGAAACCGCAGCCGCCGACGCGCCCGGCCGTCGCCGTTGGGCCGATCAACTCGGCCGATACGTGCTGGCGGTCGGGGGTATCGAGCCGCGTAAGGGCAGCATCGACCTCCTCGAGGCCTACGCGCTGCTGTCGCGCACCCGCCCGGAGCTGCGGCTGGTGTTCGCGGGAGGAGAGACACTGTTCGACTACCGCAATTACCGGGACGACTTCGACACCCGATGCGAACACCTCGGTGTCCGGCCGCACATCCTCGGCACCGTGCCCGACAACGACCTACCGACCCTCGTCGCCCAGGCCGAGGTATTCGCCTTCCTGTCGACCAAGGAAGGGTTCGGCCTCGCGGCGATGGAAGCCCTCGCCGCCGGCGTGCCCGTGGTCGCCCGCTCTCTTCCCGTACTCCAGGAAGTCTTCGGTGAGACAGTACGGTTCGCGTCCACCCACACGGAGATGGCCAACGCACTCACGCAGCCCAACGATCCGGCGCGGATCAGTCGCGGACAGGCACTGGCACGAGCACACCGCTGGGACGACGTCGCCCGCGCTCACCTCGACTTCTACGAGCGCCTGTCGTAGGTACCTTGATCACGAACCTGCGTTCCAACGTGCTCGGGGCGAGGCGAGGTACCGGACAAGATCTGCGACGTCTTGGGGGCTGCACTTCGGAATGACAACGCGCCGGTTCATCGAGCGGTTGTGGCAGGTTGTCCCTGAATCGAACTGTGTCCCGGACG
Source organism: Rhodococcus sp. MSC1_016 (assembly GCF_023667485.2). Taxonomy (NCBI): domain Bacteria; kingdom Bacillati; phylum Actinomycetota; class Actinomycetes; order Mycobacteriales; family Nocardiaceae; genus Rhodococcus; species Rhodococcus sp. MSC1_016. The sequence continues at coordinate 180,379 of NZ_JAMOZI020000001.1, read as the reverse complement.
AGATTCACAGATTAGCAAGCACATACCCGTACCACCACCGATCCGGCGGTTCATGCGGCTGACGGTCGAAGCGGGTGCGGTCGCGGGTGGTCATCCGTGTGCGAAGACGGTGGCGAGGCGGTGGATCGCTCGGGCTCGAGCCAGCTTGGGGAGGTCGCTGCCGTCTCTGACGCCGGCGCCGTCCGCGCCGAGTTGTTCGATGACCTCACGGGCCCAGTCGATGTCGGTCGTGGATGGGCTCAGCGCGTGATTGATGGCAGGGGCCTGCTCGGGGTGCATGCACAGCTTGCCTGACATGCCCATGGTGCGAGTCACGGTCAGGGCATCGGTGAGCTCGTCCTCTGAGGTGGTGAGGGTGGGGCCGTCGACGGGGCCGGGGAGACCCGCTGCCCGGCTCGCCACCACCAGTCGCCCTCGTGCATAGGCAAGGGCAGGCGCGAGGTCGGTGGCGCCGGTGTCGCGGCGGAAGTCGCCGCTTCCGAAGGCGAGCCGCGAAGTTGGTTGTGCGGAGGCGATGTCGTAGGCGCGTTCGATGCCGAGTGCCGATTCGACGAGTGCCATAACAGGGGTACGAGCCGACAATCGGGCAGCGGTCTCGGTGACGTGTTCTGCCGACTCGCATTTGGCGAGCATCACACCCACGAGCCCGGGTGTTGCCTCGAGTGCGTCGAGGTCGCTACTCCAGTCCTCGGTGCCGGCTGGGTTGACGCGGACCCAGCCGGTGCCGCCGCGAGAGAACCAGAGGTGGACGGCTTCTCGTGCCGTGGGTCTCGCGGAGGGGACGACACCGTCTTCGAGATCGTAGATGACGGCGTCGGCCACTCCGGTGTGCGTTTCGGTGAAGTGCCTGCTGTGTGCTGCGGAAACGAGCAGCCACGATCGGGCATCGGCGGCGGGGATGCCGGTACGGTTCTGCGATGTCGATGCCATGGGGTCCTCCGGGTGGGTCGTCGTTGTTCTATCGGGACAGCCATCCACCGTCGACGGACAGGGCGGTGCCGGTGACGTAGGCGGACGCGGCCGAGGCGAGGAAGACGGCCGCTCCGGCGAGGTCTTCCGGCCGTCCCCAGGTGCCGGCGGGGATGCGGCGCAGCATGTTCTCGGCCCGCGCGGGGTCGTCGCGGTGCGCGGCGGTGAACTCGGTTTCCATGTAGCCGGGGGCGATCGCGTTTACGCGGATGCGGTGCGGCGCCCACTCGTTCGCGAGAGCCCGGGTCAGTCCGAGGATGCCGTGCTTGGAGGCAGCGTAGGACGGAACCTCCATTCCACCTTGGAACGAGTTGATCGACGCGATGTTGATGATGCTGGCAGCGGCGTTGTCGTCGAGGGCGGCCCGTGCGAAGGCCTGGCTGAGCAGGAACGGCGTCGTGAGATTGAGGTCCAACACAGCCGACCAGTCCGACGGCGTGGTCTCAGTCGCCGGGCCGCGGCGGATGATGCCCGCGTTGTTGATCAGGATCGTCGGATGCGGGAACTCGGCCCCGGCCCAGGAGATCAGCTCGGCCGCAGTGTCCGGGGTCAGGTTGCTGAGGTCGGTGGTGCGGGTCGCGCATCGGACTCCCCGGGCACGCACCTCTTTGGCGACCTGGTCGAGATCGCCGATGTCGACGGCGACGATGTCGGCTCCCGCCTCCGCGAGAGCGATGGCCAGTGCACGGCCCAGACCGCGCGAGGCGCCGGTCACGATGGCCGCGTTGCCGTTTAGGCGGAACAGGTCCAGAACCGAGGTGTGGACAGGTGCGTTCATGCGAGCGCTCTTTCTAGTCGAATCGGGAGACGACATGGTGGCCGGGCGGTGTGCGGGGTGAGCACCGCACACCGCCCGGTGGCCTGTCAGTTGCCGGTGACCTCGTCGAGGACCCGGTCGTGAACGAGGGAGGTGCGGGCGGTTTCCTTGGCGGCGATCACGGCAATGATGGTGATCACGGCGAGGACGGCGAGGTAGATGCTCACCGCGATGGTGTTCTTTTCCTCGACGGTGCCCAGCAGTGCGACCGCGATGACCGGAGCCAGGCCGCCGGCGAACACCGACGCGAGCTGGTAGCCGAGGGAGGCGCCGCTGTAGCGAACACTGGTGCCGAACAGTTCGGAGAACATCGCCGCCTGCGGCGCGTACATCAGGGTCGTGAAGATCAGGCCGATGAAGATGGCCGCCGCGATGACGGTTTGGTTCCCGGTGTCGATGAGGGGAAAGAACACGAATCCCCAGATGCCGGCACCGACTGCGCCGGTGAAGTACAGCGGTCGTCGGCCGACCCGGTCGGAGAGGGCACCGATGATCGGGGTGAGGAAGAACTGCGCGACCGAGGCGATCAGCACACCTGCGATAGCGGCGCTCTTGGGCATGTCCAAGTAGGTGACCATGTAGGTCATCACTACCACGGTGAAGATGTAGTACGAGGTGTTCTCCACCATTCGCAGGCCCATGGCGATGAGGACCTCGCGGGGGTACTTGCGCAGGACCTCGATGATCGGGGCATGCTCGGCTTTGTGATTCTCGAGGACCTTCTTGTTGGCGGCGAAGACCGGGGACTCCTCAATGCTCAACCGGATCCACAAACCGATGAGAACGAGAACAGCGCTGAGCAGGAAGGGAATTCGCCAGCCCCACGAATCGAACGCTTCGTCGCTCTGGAACAGGGCCAGCACCCACAGCACCACCGCGGAGAGAAGATTTCCGAGGGGCACCCCGGCCTGGGTCCAGGAGGTCCAGAATCCGCGGCGGTCGTTGTCGCCGTGCTCGGCGGCCATCAGGACCGCTCCGCCCCATTCGCCGCCGACGGCGAAGCCCTGCAGCAGTCGGCAAAAGACCAGCAGCAGCGGGGCGGCCAGGCCGATGCTCTCGAAGGTCGGCAGCAGTCCGATGGCGAAGGTCGCGGCGCCCATCAGCAGGAGGCTGACGACCAGCATCTTCTTGCGGCCGATTTTGTCACCGTAGTGGCCGAAGACGATGCCGCCGAGCGGGCGGGCGAAGAATCCCACCGCGAATGTGGCGAACGCCAGCAGGGTGGCGGTGGCCGGAGTGTTGTCGGGGAAGAACAGGGGTCCGAAGACGAGCGCGGCGGCGGAGCCGTAGAGGAAGAAGTCGTACCATTCGACGGCGGTGCCGATCATGCTGGCGAAGGCGACCTTCACGATCGAGGTGTGCCCGGCCGTGTGGTTGGCGGGTTCGGCCGCTACATCGGGTGTGGACATGGCGTGTCCTTTCGGGACAGGGGTGGGATCCGGTGTGGTCATGGGACGAGCACGACCTTCATGTCGTGGCCGGCCGCGGCGCGTTCGAGCGCCGAAGCCGCGTCGGTGAGGGGAATTTCGGTCACCAGCCGGGGCCACGGCGCCTGGTCGGCGGCCATCGCGTCGGCTGCGGCCTGGTAGTCGACCTTGGTCGATCCGTAACTGCCCTGCAGTCGAATTTCCTTGCGGGTGACGGCGTTGAAGTCGACCGGTCCGGTGCGGGCGAAGAGGCCGACGACGGAGATGGGGCTGCCGGGCAGGACCGCGGCGATGGCGGCATCGAGGGCGGCGGTCGAACCGGAGGCGTCGACCCAGGCGGTGGGGGTGAAAGGCAGCTCGTCCCGGCCGGCGATCACGGTGCGCAGACCGAGTGCGCGGGCGAGCGGCAATCGCACGTTGTCATCGTTATCGACTCCGGAGAGCACGACGTCGTGGCCGCGCTGGGCGAGGACGAGGGCGGCCATCGTGCCGATCGGTCCGGGCCCGGACACCACAACCCGGGTGGGGCCCACGGCGGCGTTCTCGATGTGCGCGACCGCGCGGCAGGCGACCGACAGTGGTTCGGTCAGCGCCAGGGTCGACGCCGGCAGATGCCGGTCGACCTCGACCAGGCGGACCTCGGGGACGACGAACGATTCGGCGGCCGCGCCGTCGAAGGACAGCCCGAGCACGGTGCGCTCGGGACAGATCTGCCGCAGTCCGCGCTCGCACAGATCGCAGACACCGCAGCCGTCGATCGCAACGGGGACAACGCGTTTGCCGAGCCAGCTCGGGTCGACGCCCTCGCCGAGGGCTTCGACGTATCCGACCGCCTCGTGGCCGAGCACGACCGGGGGACGGATCCATTCGTAGCCGGTGTCGTGACGCCAGGCGTGCACGTCGCTGCCGCACAGCCCGCACGCCTCGGTGCGTACCCGCACCTGCCCCGGGCTCGGTTCGGGCTTGGGCAGATCCTGCACGACGACGTCGTGTGGAGTGGCACTTCTCTTGGTCAGAGCTCGCATGGGGAACCTGCTAACTTTCGCCCGCTGCCGGGCTCAGGGATGAAAAGTGGGTGAGGCGCCGGCGGACACCGCCCCTGAGTGCGGAAGACACTCGGTGTGGTTGCGCCATGTCAGGCGGTGTCCGCCGCAGTGTCACCGGATGAATCGGTCGACGTAGTCGGCGCCGAGTCCGATCTTCTCGTAGTGGGCGCGGGCCTTGTCGATCTTGCTGAACACATCCTCGATACCGACGGTGTTGCCGTCGACGTCGACGTAGATGTACGCACCGCTCACGTGGAACAGGGTCGCCATCTCGGTCACGTCCTCGGGGACCTCGAGGGTGTGGATGTCGCCGGGCGGCTCGAACGCGTAGGTGCCCTCTTCGGCCCACCAGTCGTACTCGAGGTAGTGCCAGCGGCCCCGGAGGGTGAAGGCATGCACCGCGCCGGCGTGCCGGTGTCGGGACAGGATCCCCGAGCGGCGCACCCGCAGGATGTTCACGAAGTAACCCTGGCTCGCCGACAGCACCAGCGGGCGGAACTCGACGTCCTTCGACTGCGGAACCCACAGTCGCTCGTCGCATTCGAGGTCCAACGCACCCGGAACAATCAGGTCGTCACTCATTCCGTACGGTTTCGGCCCCGCGTATGGCACAGCCTCTTCGTTCTTCATCTCAACAGTGGAACTCACGATGCTCTCCTTTCGCTTAATCGCATAAGTGACGGTACATCGTTGTGTTCCAGGGCACAAGTGCGGGATATCGCCGGAGCAAATCACCCATTCAACTGGGCAAATACGCTACTTCGCCGCTCTCTATCGGAGGACCAGGTCCGCGATTGCCGGATTTTCTCTTACTTAACCGAATCATCAGATTCTGCCGCCGAATAGCACCCGATGCTGCCCCGACGCTTAACCGACTAAGCTGGCGGGTATGACCGATGCCACTCAGTCCCAGAGCGGGGACCGTCGTGTCGGTGGCCGTCCTCGCCGCGTGACGATGAGCGATGTGGCTCGTAAAGCTGGGGTGTCGTCGGCGGCGGTCTCGTACGCACTCAGTGGGGCTCCGGGGGTGAGCGAAGAGCGTCGCCAGCGAATCCTCGTCATCGCCGAAGAGATGGGATTTCGACCTAATCGAATCGCCCGTGAGCTTCGCGCCGGCACGACGAAAGCGATCGGGCTTCTCCTCGCCGACATCGCGAACCCCTTCTACACCGAGGTCGCCGGGGGTGTGGTCGCTGCCGCCGCCGAAGAGGGCTACGAGGTGTTCGTCTCCCACGTCGGCGTGGATGGCTCGCGTCAGGCCGATATCGCGCTGGCCCAGGTCGATCGGAACTGCAGCGGCCTGATCTTCACCTCGCTCGTCGCCGACGACAAGCCCCTGCTCGACAAGCTTCGTAACGAGAACATCCCGATTGTGCAGCTCTACCGCAAGGTCGAGGACGAGCCCTCCGACTGGGTCGGTATCGACGACTATTCCGCCTCGTTCGAGATGGCCTCGCATGTCGTCGCCACCGGCCGGCGCAACGTCGCCATCCTCGGCGGTCCCGGCACGTCCAGCGTGTCCGCCAACCGCATGAGCGGATACCGCGACGCCCTCGCCAAAGCGGGCGTGCAGGCGATCAACGAACCCGATCTGTGGGGCGACCTGACCCGCGCATCCGGAGCGCAGCGTGCACGAGCACTCTTCGCCGAACACCCCGAAACCGACGCGATCGTCTGCGGCAATGATCTGATCGCCCTCGGCGTTCTCGACGTCTGCCGAGAAATCGGTAAACGAGTGCCCGAAGATGTGGCCTTGACCGGATTCGACGACATGAGTTTCTCGAGCGCAGGTCCCTTGCAGTTGAGCACCGTGACCGTGCCCCGGGACCTGATGGGCCAACGAGCCGCCCGCATGATCCTCCAACGGATCGCCGGCGACGACAGTCCCCCACGCAACGAACTACTGCCCTACAGCATCCAGGTACGGGACACGACCGCCCGACGCGGATAGCTTGCAGACCTGCGGTGGCCTAAGGCGACGATGCGCGTCGACGGCAGATCTCGAATCCTCGAGGAGTACAAGCTGTTTGGGAGCCCCTTCCGCGCAGCCGCATGCGGCAGAGTATGCGATCGAGACGGTCCGCACGACCCTGCAAGCATCCCCTCAGTACGACGCCCGGCCACCGCTGGCGTCGTAGACGGCGCCGGTGGAGAAGCTGAGCGCCTCCGAGCACAACCATGCGACGAGTTCGGCGATCTCCTCGGGCCGTCCCATCCGGGCCATGGGGGTCAGGCTCTGCGACCGCGCGAGGATCGCCGGGTCGGTGCCGGCATTCATCGGGCTCTGCACCGCGGCGGGTGCCACCACGTTGGCCAGGACACCGGTCTTGGCGACTTCCTTGCCGAGTGATTTCGTCAGCGCGATCACGGCCGCCTTCGACGCCGAGTAGGCGCTCTGGTTGGGATTACCATCCTTCGCGGCGATGCTCGCCAGATTCACGACCCGCCCCCAGCCGGCGGCGGCCATGGCCGGTACGAATGCGCGGCAGAGGAGGAACGTCCCGTCGACGTTGATGCGGAACGTTCGGCGCCAGTCCTCGAGGTCGATGTCCACCAGAGGAGCGGACGGTCCCACGACACCTGCGCTGTTGACGAGGATGTCGATGCGTCCGAGCCGGGCGGCGAGCTTCTCGACGGTGTCGGCGTCGGTGACGTCGAGGTGCTCGTCGGCCCCGGTAGCGACGTCGGCGGTGACAACGCGGACCCCGGCGTCGGCGAGGCGTTTCGCGCACGCCGCGCCGATTCCGCTCGCGCCGCCGGTGACGAGCGCCGTCGCGCCCTCGGGATAGGTGGCCATGGGTTTCTCCTCGCGACTGTGTGCGCATTAGTCTTTTTCTATGTGCGAAATCAGAATGATTCGTTACGCACTGTGTATGAATTGGAATATATGGCCTGGCCCACATCTGGCCAACTCGTCGAAGGGAATCCGATGGAGATTCGCTGGCTGCAGGCGTTCGTCGCCGTCGCCGAAGAACTGCATTTCGGCAGGGCTGCCGCGCGACTCCAGATGGCCCAGTCGCCGCTGAGTCAGACGGTGCGCAAACTCGAGAAGGACATCGGCGTGCCGCTGTTCGAGCGAAGCACCCGCAGTGTCGCGCTGACGTCGGCTGGCCATACGTTTCTGCCGCACGCCTACCGCATTCTCGAGAGTGTCGACATCGCGCGGCAAGCCACCCGCGCGTCCGCCGGGGGCGTGTACGGCCGGATCAAGATCGGCTTCACGGGCGTGCTCAATCACCTGTCCCTGCCCCCGCTCACCCGCGCGCTCCGGCAGCGTTATCCCGACATCGAACTCACCCTCGTCGGGCGCATCATGACTCGTGAAGCTCTCTCTCAATTAGATAGCGGCGCACTCGATCTCGCGTTCGTCGGACTTCCCGTCGAGACGTCCTCGGTGTCGACCCGGTTGATCCGCCGCGAGCCATTCGGGGCGGTGCTCCCGGCGGACCACCCGCTCGCGTCCGAGCCGGAGATCGACTTGCGCGACCTGGCCGAGGACGGGTTCGTCACGACACCGCTGTCGGCCGGCTCGGCGTTGCAGGAGGTCGCGATGCGGGCCTGCGTCGATGCAGGGTTCCGTCCCCGCGTGGTGCAGGAGATCACCGACCCGTACATGATCCTGATGCTGGTGGCGACGGGTGTCGGCGTGGCGCTCATGACGTCGGGCATTGCAGCGCTCACGCCCCCGGGCACGGTGTTCGTGCCGCTCACCGGCGAGCCGATCTACATGAACCACGGACTCGCGTGGTCGCCGCGTCGGGTATCCGACGCGCTCCGGGTGGCCCTCGCGGTATCGGAGGACATTCTCCCGACCCCCGATTAGGACATTTTCGGTCTATATCTAAGACTTTTTTTGCGCTGGACTGCGCATAGTCCGCCATGACACGCTCGTCACGGTCCGGAACTTCGTGTGAGGTGGATCACCTCCGAAGAAGCGCTTCGCGGCGCACCGGATCCCTGGGACGAAAGGAACACCATGGCAAGCACCTCTACTCGTGACACCGGGGGACAACCGAACGAGAACGCCCGCCGGGCCGCCGTCTCGGGGTTCCTCGGCAGCACGCTGGAGTACTACGACTTCTTCATCTACGGGTCCGCGGCCGCGCTGGTCTTTCCGCGAATCTTCTTCCCGGGCGGAGGAGCCACGGCGACCCTGCTGTCGATCGGCACGCTCGGTGTCGCGTATATCGCGCGTCCGCTCGGCGCAGTGCTGTGGGGACATCTCGGGGATCGATACGGGCGCAAGAATTCGCTGCTGGCGTGCCTCCTGCTCATGGGTATCGCGACCGTGGTCGTCGGGTGCCTGCCCACATACGACCAGATCGGCATCGCCGCACCCGTCATCCTGGTGTTCCTGCGATTGCTGCAGGGCCTGTCGGCAGGCGGCGAATCGCCGGGATCCTCCGCGTTGACGCTCGAGCACGCACCGGACAACCGTCGCTCGTTCTACACCTCGTTCACCATGAGCGGCATCATGTTCGGCATCGTGCTCTCGAGCCTGGTGTTCATTCCCGTGGCCGCGCTGCCGGATGACGCGCTCTACTCGTGGGGCTGGCGTGTGCCCTTCCTCCTCAGCATCGTCGTGACGGGTGTAGCGGTGTGGCTGCGTCGCAAGCTCGACGAGCCGGAGGTCTTCGAAGAGTTGAAGGAACACGACGACACCGCGGGCATTCCTGTGGTCGAGATGTTCCGCTCGCACTGGCGCACCGTGATCCGCATCAGCCTCAGCGCGACGTTCGCGATGATCAACACCATCGTCAACGTCTTCGCGTTGGCGTACGCGGTGCAGGTCGCCGGGCTCGAACGCTCCACGATGCTGTGGGCCATCGCCGTCGCCAACTTCGTCGCGGTCCTCACCCAGCCGCTGTTCGGAATGCTCGCCGACCGGATCGGCCGCAAACCGGTGTTCGTGACGGGCGCCGTCGGTGCCGCGGGCATGGTGTTCGTGTTCTTCCACGCGATCGGAACGGGCAGCGCGCCGATGGTATTCGCGGCCGGCATCGTTCTGATCGGCCTGTTCTACGCGATGCCCAACGGCGTGTACCCGGCGTACTTCCCCGAGCAGTTCCCCGCTAAGGTCCGGTACACCGGAATGGCCGTAAGTCTCATGCTGGGACTGTTGGTCGCCGGCTTCACCCCAGCCATCGCGCAGTGGCTGTCGGCGGGTGACACCGCGAACTGGGCCCCAGTCGCCTGGATGTGTCTGGGCTTCGCGCTGCTGTCGTCGGTCGCCGCGCTCACCGGTCCCGAAACGTACCGCACACCCACCGAGCAGCTCGGCGAACCCGGTACGACGACGGCCGGCACGCGGCACCAGGCGCTCGTCCGCACCGACGCCTGACCGGACCTTCACCACTGCAGGAGATTTTCATGCACCCCGTATCCACCCGGCACCGGATCCACCTCGTCGGGGCAGGGATCGCCACGTCCCTGTCGCCGGCGCTGCACGAACACGAGGCCGCCGCCCTCGGCCTGACCGACTACCGCTACGACCTGCTCGACGTCGCGGCGGAGGGCATTCCCGTCGACCGTTCCGGCGAAGCGCTGCGGCAGGCCGTCGCAGCGGGTTGCACCGGACTCAACGTCACCCATCCGTGCAAGCAGGTGGTCGTCGACTCCCTCGACGAATTGTCCGGCAACGCGCAACTTCTCGGTGCCGTCAATACCGTCGTCGTCCGTGACGGGCGGCTGATCGGTCACAACACCGACCACAGCGGATTCCTCGCAGCGCTGCGCAGGGGGCTGCCCGATGCCACGCTCGGCCGCGTCGTCCTCGCCGGTGCGGGCGGTGCCGGTTCGGCCGTCGCCTACGCGCTCGCCGCCGCCGGAGTGACGGACCTGCGGGTCGCCGACCTCGACCCGGCCCGTGCGGCGGACGTCTGCGCCCGCCTCGCGGCGGGCTTCCCGCAGACGCGGGTCACGGCCATTTCCCTCGACGCGATCGAAGCGAACCTGGAACACTGCGACGGCGTCGTCAACGCCTCCCCGATCGGCATGGTCGGACATCCTGGAACGCCGTTCGACACCGACGCGCTCCATCCCGGACTGTGGGTCGCCGACATCGTCTACCGCCCGCTTCGGACCGAACTCGTCGCGGCAGCAACAGCTCTCGGCTGTGATGTGCTCGACGGCGGTCAGATGCTCGTCGCTCAGGCGGCCGACACGTTCGCCCTCCTCACCGGCATCACGCCCGACCCAGACCGCATGCGACGTCACCTCGGCGAACTGCTCGCCGATCAGTGCGCCCCGACCGTTCTCGAGGAGTCCCGATGACCGCGCGTCCGTTCGCCGCACCACTCGACCTGGGCAACGTGCGACTGCGCAACCGCTTCGTGTCGGCGCCGATGGAGCGCAACTACTGCGAGGTCGACGGCACGATGACCGACGAGTACATCGCGTACCTCGAGCGTCGTGCGGCGGGCGGCGCAGCTCTCGTCTTCACCGAGGCCAGCTACGTGCGGGCCGACGGCAAGGGGCGTATCCGGCAGATGGGTGTGGACGTCGACGAACGCATCCCGGGCATCGCGAAGATGGCCGAGGCGATCCATGCGCAGGGCGCGCTCGTCGGCGTCGAACTCAATCACGGCGGCCGCACCGCGCAGGGTTCCGTCAGCGGATTCGTCCCCGTCGCACCGTCACCGATCCCGTGCGCGGTGGTCGGCGGTGAAATGCCCGAGCAACTCGACGGCGACGACATCTTGCACATCATCGAATGCTTCGGTGAGGCCGCCGCGCGCTGTCAACAGGCCGGGGTCGATGTGATTTCGCTGCACGGCGGTCACGGCTACCTCATCCACCAGTTTCTCTCGCCGGCGTACAACCACCGCGACGACGAGTGGGCCGATCCGGCGCTGTTCGTCAACAAGGTGATCGACGCCGTGCGGACGATGGCGCCGGGTATCGCTCTCGGATTGCGATTTTCGGCGTTCGAGGCCGTCGACGGCGGTCTCGACGCGGAGACGACTCGCGCCCGGATCGACGCGATCGACACCGACCGGCTCGATTTCCTCGACGTCTCCGCCGGTAACTACGAATCCGGGCAGTGGATCATCCAACCCGGCGAGTGGCCGCGCGGACTCCTCGCCGCGTTTTCCGAGCAGTACACGCGGGACTTCGACCTCCCCGTCGGAGTCGCAGGCCGGATCAGCTCACCCGAGGTCGCGGCGCAGATCATCGAATCCGGGCAGGCCGACTTCGTGAGCATGGCCCGCACCCTGCACGCCGACCCGGACTTCCCAAACCGCGCCCTGGACGGCGGCCGGTACCGGCCCTGCATCGCCTGCAACTACTGCATCGACAGCCTCGCCGCCGGACCCGTTCCGTGCTCGGTCAATCCGTGGGTGGGCCGCGAACTCGAGCAGCCGTCGGAACCGGCGGCCGCGGCGGTGCGTGTCGCCGTCGTCGGCGGCGGGCCGTCGGGGATGGCGGCCGCCCGCGACCTCGCGCTCGCCGGGCACCGTGTAGACCTGTACGACGAACGGGGCAGTCTCGGTGGCGATTTCGCGTTGGCTGCGCGACTGCACGAGTACCCCGAGTACTCACGGATCGTCGACTGGTACCTCGCCGAGATCGCCGACCTCGACATCACCTGCCACCTCGGCACCCGGGTCGACGCCGCCGCATTGGCCGGCCTGGACTTCGACGCCGTCGTGCTCGCGACGGGCGGCCGCGGACCGGACGTCGACCTCCCCGGGGCCGACACCCGGAGGGTCCGCGACGTCCGCGAGTTCCTGGAATCCGGAGACCCCGCACCCGCGGCGATCACGATCTTCGGCGCCGACCGGGAAGCGGCCGCGGTCGCCGACGACCTGCTCCAGCACGGCACCGAGGTGGTCATGATCGGCCCGCAGGAGACGATCGCCCACGACGTCGGCAGGCGCGGAAAGATCGTGCTGCTGCCGCGGCTCGCGGAGAGTGCGAACCTCACCACCCACCTGTCGTCGATCGTGACGCGGATCGAGAAAGACCGGGTGGTGATCTCGACCGCCGGAGACGAGCGGGTGGTGGACGCTCCCGGCGAACTGCTGATCTCGCACGGCGTCGAGCCGCGCACCGACCTGCTCGCCGCAGTGCGGGCGCTGGCACCGCGACTCGGCGTCCACACGGTCGGTGACGCGAGTGGCGACGGCGGCTCCATCCACGCCGCTCTCGTCACCGCAGCCGACGTCGCCGCGAAGATCACCGCGGCCGCGGATGCTCGCGAGGAGGTCAGCGCGTGATCGACATGCCGCCCCTCGGTCTCGGGACCTGGCCACTGACCGGTCCGGACGCCACACGGGCCGTGCTGTCCGGCATCGAGGCCGGCTACCGGCTCGTCGACACCGCCACGATCTACGACAACGAAGAGGCAGTGGGTGTGGCGCTCGCGGAGTGCGGACTGCCCCGCGAGGAGCTGTTCGTCACCACGAAACTGCGTGGAAGCGACCACGTGTCAGGCGACATCCGCGGCGCGGTCGAGCGCAGCCTGAAGAATCTGGGACTCGATCGGCTCGACCTGTTCCTCATCCACTGGCCGCTGCCACGCCACGACAGGTACGTGGCGGCGTTCGAGGCGATGCTCGCGTGCCGCGACGCCGGCCTCGTCCGCTACGTCGGCGTCTCCAATTTCCTGGAGCAGCACCTGCGTCGCGTCGTCACCGAAACCGGAGAAACGCCGGCAGTCAACCAGATCCAGATGGACCCGTCGCTCGCCCGGCTACCCGTCCGGCGCGCGAACGACGAACTCGGCGTGTCCACGCAGTCGTGGAGCCCGCTGGGCCGCGGCGAGGTGCTCGACTCACCCGTGGTCACCGACATCGCCCGGCGCCTCGACCGCACCCCCGCACAGGTGGTCCTGGCCTGGCACTTCGCGCAAGGAGTCGTGCCGGTCGCGAGATCCGCGAATCCCGCGCGCCAGGCCGAGAACCTCGCCGCCCTCGACGTGCGGCTCACCACCGACGACGTGGCCGCCCTGAACCGTCTCGACCGCGGCGAGTCCGCGGCCCGGGACGTCGAAACCGAGGAGCACTACTGATGGCCCTACGTATCGGCATCGTCGGCTGCGGCAAGATCGCCGGCAACCACGCCCGGGCCCTGCAGCAGGTGCCCGGCGTCGCGCTGATCGGCTGCTGCGACCCCGACGTCGACCGCGCCCACGAGTTCGCATCCGCGCACGGCATCGCGCGGGCCGTCGGTTCGATGGAGGAGCTGATCGCCCTCGGCCTCGATGCGTGCACAGTCTGCACCCCGCATCCGGCGCACGAGCAGGTGGTCGTCGCTGCGGCGGAGGCCGGAATCCACGTGCTGTGTGAGAAGCCGATCGCGGTCGACGTCGCCGCGGCCGACCGGATGATCGCGGCCGCCGAGCTCGCGGGCATCACGTTCGGTGTGCTGTTCCAGCGCCGGTTCTGGCCGGCCGCGCAGCGCATCAGGACGGCCATCGACGACGGCCGAATCGGTATTCCGGTGCTCGGTGAGGCGTCGGTGCTTCTCCACCGCCCGTCGTCCTACTACTCCGCCGACGAATGGCGCGGACGGTGGGACACCGACGGCGGCGGTGTCCTGATGACGCAGGCCGTCCACCAGATCGACATGCTCCAGTGGTTCATGGGTGAAGCCGTGTCGGTGAGCGGCGTCACCCGCACCCACACACACGGCGACCACATCGAGACCGAGGACAGCGCGTCCGCCGTCGTCTCGTTCGCGTCGGGCGGCACGGCTACCGTCACCGCGACCACCGGCGCCAACCACAACCTCGGCAACCGGGTCACCGTGATCGGGCAGACCGGTGCGATTGCGAGCGTCCTCGAGTTCCCAGAGGGCAGGGAGGGCGTCAACGAGATCTGGACGGCCCCCGGCGAAGTGGAGTTCCGCACCCCGTTCACCCCCGACGTCCGCGCCAATCTCGCCGTCACCGACGTCAACGCCGGACTCGCCGACTTCCACACACTCCAGGTGCAGGACTTCGCGGACGCCGTCCTGACCGGTCGCGACCCTGCCGTCACCGGACGTGACGCGCGCGCCTCGCTGGCGATCATCGCGGCGATCTACGAGTCTTCGCGCACCGGCCGGGTCGTCGACCTCACGCCCGCAACGACATTCGCAACGACATCCGCTCAGGAGACGCTATGACCCCCGAACACACCATCGCCACCTATGACGTCGTCGTCATCGGCTCCGGAGCGGGCGGTCTGTCCGCCGCCGTGGCCGCAGCCGACGGGGGAGCCTCCGTCCTCGTCGTCGAGAAGGCGGACACGTGCGGCGGCGCGACGGCGTGGTCCGGCGGCTGGATGTGGACGCCGCGGAACCTGTTCGCACACGCGGACGGCGTGAACGAGGACCGCTCGCTGCCGCGCACCTATCTCGAGCACCGACTCGGTGAGAACTTCGACGCCGCCAAGGTCGACGCCCTGCTCGACGGCGCACCCGAGATGGTGGAGTTCTTCGAGAAGAAGACGGCGCTACAGTTCGTTCCGGGCGCGAAGATCGCCGACATCCACGGCGACACACCGGGTGCGGGCACGGGGCACCGCTCCGTCGGTCCGAAGCCGGCGAGCCTCCGGAAACTCGGCCCCGACGTCGCGGCGCTCCTGCGTCGGCAGCTCTACGAGACGTCGTTCCTCGGCATGGGCATCATGGCCGGTCCGGACCTCCAGGCCTTCCTGCACTCGACCCGCTCGGCGAAGGCGTTCGCGCACTGCGCCCGCAGGGTGTCCACGCACCTGCTCGACCTCGCCACCACACGCCGCGGCCAGCAACTCGTCAACGGCACCGCGCTCGTCGGCCGGCTGCTGCGGTCGGCGCTCGACGCCGGCGTCGAGATCCGCGTGAGCACGGCGGCCACCGCGCTGACCACCGACTCGGCGGGCACCGTCACCGGTGTCCGGCTGGAGGGCCCGGACGGGGCCTACTCCGTGTCCGCCCGCCGCGGAGTCGTTCTCGCGACAGGTGGCTTCAGTCGCGACATCGACCGGCGCCGCGAACTTTTTCCCCGCACACCCACGGGCCGTGAACACTGGACCCTCACCCCGTCCACGACCACCGGCGACGGCATCACCCTCGGCGAATCGGTCGGCGGCCGCCTCGACCGCTCGGTCGCGTCCCCGGTGGCGTACTGCCCAGTGTCGATCATCCGGTACCGCAACGGCAAAGAGGGTGTGTTCCCGCACATCCTCGACCGCGGAAAGCCCGGCGTCATCGGCGTTCTCGCAGACGGCCGCCGCTTCGTCAACGAGGCCCTCGGCTACCACGACTACACCCTCGCGATGGTCGAACAGGTCCCCGACGGCGACGAGGTCTGCTCCTGGTTGATCGCCGACCAGCGGTACCTGCGGTACTTCCCGCTCGGCATGGCCAAGCCGCTGCCGATCCCGACGTGGCCGTACCTGAAATCCGGCTACCTCACCCGCGGCCGCACGGTGCGCGAACTAGCCGAGAAGATCGGCGTCGACCCCGACGGCCTGGAGAAGACGGTCGCAGCGTTCAACGAGGGCGCCCGCGACGGCGTCGACCCCGAGTTCGGCCGCGGCACCACACCCTTCACCGTCGGCTCCGGCGATCCCGACAACCCGTGGCCCAACCCCTCCCTCGCACCGCTCGAAGAAGGCCCGTTCTACGCGGTCAAGGTGGTACCCGGCAGCTTCGGTACGTTCGCCGGTCTGGTCACCGACAGCATGTCCCGGGTACTGAACGACGACGACCAGCCGATCGACGGGCTGTTCGCCGTCGGGGTCGACCAGTCCAGCGTCATGGGGGGCCACTACCCGTCCGGCGGTATCAACCTCGGCCCAGCCATGACCTTCGGCTACCTCACCGGTCGCCACCTCGCCTCGCCGACAGGAGATCTGCGATGACCGCCCCACTCGGACTCGCCGCACTCACCGTGCTCGACACCGCGCCGCTGCAGCAGGTGGACCTCGCCGAGAAGCACGGCTTCGACACCATCGGGATCCGGCTGCTGCCCGCCGCGCCCGGCACCACCGCCTACCCGCTGCACGAGGACGACGCCGCCCTCGATGCACTGATCCGTCGCCTCGACGATTCGCCGATCGAGGTGTTCGATCTCGAAATCATCCGGCTGCGAGCAGATTTCGACCCGAAGTCGTATGTTCCGCTGCTCGAGGCGGGCGCACGCCTCGGCGCGAAGGCCGTGCTCGTCGGCGGCGACGACCGCGACCGCGCCCGGCTCACCGACTCCTACGCCCGGCTGGCGGAACTGTGCGCGCAGTACGGCATCGTCGCGAGCCTCGAGTTCATGCCGTGGACGGCTGTGCCCGACGCGACCACCGCGGTCGAGATCGTGTCGCAGGCCGACGGGCCGGCGCGTAGCGTACTGATCGACGCTCTGCATACCGCCCGTTCGACGACGACCCTCGACGACCTGGCGGCGATCCCACGAGAGTGGCTGCATTACGCGCAGATGTGCGACGGTTCGGTGCCTGCACCCAACAACGACGCCGAACTCGTCCGCCACGCGCGTGAGGAACGGCTCGTGCCTGGCACCGGGGGCATCAACCTCACCGACATCTGGTCGACACTGCCCCCCGACCTCCCCGTGAGCGTCGAACTGCCCAACGAACCCCTCCGCCGGGCGGTCGGCACCGACGCGTGGCTCGACCGACTCGTCACCCAGACACGAAGAGTGCTCGACACGAATCGCACCACTTCAACCCACTGACCACGATCGCTGCGACACGACGGCGGCCCTGCATCTCGCGGACTGGGGGTCGTCGACGACGTGCTGTGGGATTGCGTGGGGCCAGGCCGAGGATCAGGTGGATCTCATCGGCCGGAGGGAACTTTACGGTGCGACCGTGCCCTCGGGCATGTCATTACCTCAGGTCAATCGCACCTGCACCTAACGGGCGTGCACCGTAGGGCCTAGCCCGAAGTGGAGGGGCAGGCACAGCGCGATGGAGGGCAGAAAAGTGGGCGCCTCCGGTCCCCACACAGGGAAGTGCATATAGGGGAACGCACCGAGTAGCTGGCAATGTAGCTCCACCCGATGAGCGTTCACAGTCCCGGGATCACACGTAGACACGGCACCGATCACGAAGTACTGCAGTGCGCATCCACTCGGAACAGGTGGTGGTGCTGCATTTGCGGGCGTCGCGGTCAGGGACAAGGCGGCGGCCACCGTGGACGCGATGAGGGTCAGGCGCAGAAGCCGAGACATGGAATCCTCCGGTAGTGGGGGTCCCGACCCACGCACCATCCTCGCAGTCGAGCCCCCTCGCCGTGGCCTGTTCGGCGCCTACGCTTGCAGGAACGCGGCCTGAACTCGCAACAGATGACCTTCCGGGCTCAGCTCTTCATACCGCTCCATCACTTCCGACCAGCGGCCTGCCGCAAACAGTTCTGCACATTGAGGGTCTTCGTCCATGCCGGCTTCCATCGCCAGGACGGCACCCGCTCGAAGTGCGGCAGCCTGTGTTCGGTAGGCCCACACGTCGAGGCGACCGGACCCGCTGTATCCGCGGTGAGCCAGGGTCCACACCGCCGGATCTCGGGTCGTTTCCACTGTCCCGTCCGGTCGGTAGAGCGTCGAGGAGACCACCTGCTTGATGAAGTCGGCTGCGCGCACCATCATTCGAGACTAAATCGGCCAGGCCGCCATCGTCGGATGACACGGCAATGACTCGCCGATCACGTCTCATCGCTCATCCGCCAACACCTGAAATCGATGCACCCGAACTAACGCGTTCGTGTATCAGCTCAATCGTGAGCACTTGGCCTTCCCTCATATCATCGGTCTCGCCGGTTTGTCAGGGGAATTCCTGCGCAGGTTGGAGGCGCGGTTCGCCAGCTGGAAGATTCCCCCGGTGTATGCCGCCGTGTTCGGCTCCGCTGCACGCGGAACGATGTCGATCGACAGCGACATCGACATCTTCCTTGTCCGGCCGGATGCCGTCGCAGACGAGGAGTGGGATGAACAGGTGGCTGAGCTGATGGACGAGGTGACCAGATGGACCGGCAACGATGCGCGAGATTTGCAGTTCATGCAGAGTGAGATCGCCGGCCGCGGCACGGACGCACCAGTCCTGCGAGAGGTGGCGAAAGAGGGGCTGACGGTGGCCGGTTCGCGGGCTGGTTTCACCCGGTTGCTGCGTCAAGGTAATCGGTAGTGGGGCGGACACGGCCGTGACGCTGTGGGTGCACGCGGACATCGCAGCGAGAGTTTCAGGATGATGCGACAGTGCGAGTCCGCGTGCAGACGTGCCAGACACCGGACGATGTGAGTGTGGGCCGGCCCGATTCTACTGGTGGACCAGAAAATCGGGGCGCAATGTACGGAACCTCTCGAATTCGCCCTTCCCCGGCGACGGAGCGAGGACGATGGGCGCAGAGCGCAATTTTGACACTCCGGCCGCACCAGCGCTGGCACCAGGGTCCGCGTCAGGTGCGACCGGGGCGGATGTACAAGCGGCCAGGGGGTAGATGGATGTGACTGCGTCACGGGAGAGCAAAGAAGCCGACCTCGTCCTAGCAGGTGGCGGCGTCAAAGGAATCGGGTTGGTCGGCGCCGCGTCTGCGCTCATCGATGCCGGATACACGATTCATCGCGTGTCCGGTACGTCGGCGGGCGCGGTCGTGGGTGCCATCCTTGCGGCCGTCACCGCCAGCGGGGAACCTGTGACCGGCGAGCAGTTGAAGAGACTCACCCATCTCAACTATCGAGAGTTTCTCGATCCCGGTCTCCTCGAGAACATCCCGATTCTCGGGCAATCGTGGGCGCTGCTGCGGGGCACCGGACTCTACCGGGGCGATCGTGTCCACCAGTGGATCAAGGACACGCTCGAGAGGCTCGGAGTCTCTACCTTTCACGACCTCGAGATTGACGGCACCCTGCCAATGAAACAGCGGTACAGGCTGGTGGTCACCGTGACCGACGTGACGACGGGGCAACTGGTCCGCCTGCCCTGGGACTTTGAACGGGTCTACGGCCTCGACCCCAACGCTCAATCCGTCGCCGACGCGGTACGGGCGTCCATGGCGATCCCGTTCTTCTTCCGTCCAGTCTCGTTGACCAGTGCCGCCGGAATGACCTCGACGCTGGTAGACGGCGGAGTGCTCTCGAACTTCCCGATCGATTCACTGGATCGGACCGATGGACAGTTGCCCCGACGGCCCACCTTCGGGGTCACCGTTCTGCCCAATCTGCCGGCCGGGAACGATGACGTCATCCCCCATCTCAGACTCCTGCGCCTTCTCGGGCCACCGCACCTGTTCGAAAGCGTTCTCACCACCATGCTCGTCGGTCGCGATCAGGCGTACCTGAACCAGCCGTGGGTGAGTGTCCGGGCAATTCGGGTGAACTCCACCGATGTCGGGGCCCTCGACTTCGACATTCACCAGGAAGACGTCGAGGCTCTCCACCGAAACGGATACGAAGCGGCACAAGCGTTCCTATCCACCTGGAATTGGAATTCCTACGTTCAGAGGTTCCGGCAGATGCCGCCCGGGTAGCTCCCGTAAACTGCGCTCCGCCCGGGAACCGGCCCCGGTCACGGTCCGCAGCGAATTCCGCGGCGGCGTCATCCGGCGTCGGTTTTCTCCACCAACCGGTCTATGCCGTCGAGCATGCGGTCGAGGCCGAAGCGGAAGTCGTCCTCGAGCCAATCGGCGTCGTCGCTCCCGTCCGGATCGAATGCCCCGGCGGCGATCGCGGACAGTAGCGCGGGGAATCGCTCCCGGTCGAGCAGGAGTGGGAGCATCTGCGAATAGTCGACCGGTGTGGTGGACGCCGCCGACCGCTCCAGGTCGTTGACGAACCGGGCGCGCCCTATCACGAACAGTGAAACATTGAGTACCACTTGCACCTTCGTGTCTTCGGGCAACGTTGTGTCCGCGAGGGTGCGCAGTCCCGCCTCGAGCCACGACAGGTTGTTCGGCCCGGTCGGCGGCGCCGAAATGGACAGTTCAGCCCACCAAGCATGGACGCGTGCGCTCCGGTACTCGGCTCGGGCCCAGGCTTCGAGCCGGTCCCTACACGGACCGGACACCGGCAGGTCGGTGGGCGGGGCGCCGATCGCGCGGTCCGCCATCAGCTCGATCAGGTCATCCTTGCTGTCGACATACCGGTAGAGCGACATGGTGGTGAACCCCAGTTGCTTGGCAACGCGGCTCATCGACAGCCCCGCGAGACCTTCGACGTCGGCCACCTCGATCGCGGCGTCGAGCACCCGGTCGAGCGTGAGCCCCTTGCGGGGACCGCGCGACCCGGCCTCCTCCAATCCCCATGCCAGCCTCATTGCCTTGGGCAGGTCGGCGGGCGTGCGGCTTGTCGGGCCTTCGAGGGGCTGTGTCATCGGTATTCCACTTCGTCGGGGTCTTGCGCTCATCTTAAAACTGCGTACGCTGCACACCATGAATATACGTCGTACACAGTTTGGGTCGGCGGTCGCTGACCGCCACTGCGATCCCGCGATCACCGTCACCGGATTGCGAAAATCGTTCCGGGACGTCGCCGTCCTCGACGGCGTCGACCTCCTCGTTCCACGCGGCAGCGTGTTCGCACTTCTCGGGGTCAACGGCGCAGGCAAGACCACGATGGTCCGCATCCTGTCGACCCTCACACCAGCCGATGCGGGCACCGTGACCATCGCCGGACGAGACCTGCACGACGACGCCCAGGGCATCCGACGCTCGATCAGTCTCACCGGCCAGTACGCGGCCGTCGACGACCTGCTCACCGCCGAGGAGAACTTGCGGCTGATGGCCCGCCTCGGTCATCTCGGTCGAGCCGAGGGCAGACAGCGGGCGCGCGAGCTGCTCGAACAATTCGACCTGGTCGACGCGGGCAGGCGGCGCGCAGGCACGTACTCGGGTGGCATGGCACGCCGCCTCGACCTCGCGATGAGCTTGGTTGCCCGGCCGGAGGTGATTTTTCTCGACGAACCCACCACCGGACTCGACCCACGGAGCCGGCAGACGATGTGGGATGTCGTCCGGCGCCTCGCCAACGACGGTGTGACGATCTTTCTCACTACCCAATACCTCGAAGAGGCAGACCAACTCGCCGACCGCGTCGCCGTGCTCGACGAGGGCAGGATCGTTGCGGAAGGTACTCCCGACGAACTGAAACGACTCGTTCCCGGGGGCCACCTCGAGCTGATGCTCACCCAGCCGTCCCAGCTCGAGACAGTCGCCGCCTCCTTCGACGAGGTCGTGGTCGACGCGGACCGCTGCACGATTGCGATCCCGACGGACGGGAGCATCGGTCAGATCAAAGCCCTCCTCGACCGGGTCGACGACCAGAGCGTGACTGTCGGGACCCTGTCGCTCCACTCCGCCAGCCTCGACGACGTGTTCTTCGCGCTCACCGACAAGACCCCCGCCGCACCGATCCGAAACGAGGCAACAGCCCGATGACCGTCGACACCCGCCCCCACCCCGTCGCCGATGTCGCCGCGATGACCGCCCACACCACGACACGCATCCTGCGCAGCCCCGAGACCGTGATCATGGGCGTCGTCCTTCCGGTACTGCTTCTGCTGCTTTTCGTCTACGTTTTCGGCGGGGCGATGGACACCGGCACCGGCTACCTGAACTACGTCGTTCCGGGGATCATCCTGCTGTGCGCGGGATTCGGCTCCTCGCAGACGGCGGCCGGCGTGGCGAGCGACATGGTGCACGGCATCGTCGACAGGTTCCGGTCGATGCCGATCACCCGATCCGCGTTCCTGTTCGGTCACGTCCTCTCCAGCGTCGCACGTAACCTCGTGACGTCATGGGTCGTTATCGCCGTCGCGCTGGTGATGGGTTTCCGACCGTCCGCCGGGCCCCTGGAGTGGTTGGCCGCGTTCGGGATCATTGCGTTGTTCATCCTCGCCATCTCCTGGCTCGCCGCCGCACTGGGACTACTCGCCGGCAGTGAGGAAGCAGCCGGGGGATTCACCTTCTTCCTCTTGTTCCTCCCCTACGTGAGCAGTGCGTTCGTCCCAACCGACACCATGCCGGCCTGGTTGCACTCGTTCGCCGAGAACCAGCCGGTCACCCCGGTGATCGAAACCGTTCGGGGTCTGCTCACCGGCGGACCGGTCGCCGACACTGCCTGGCTCGCAGTGTTGTGGTGTGCCGGAATCACACTCGGCGGCTACCTATTGGCGATCACAGCATTCGCACGCAGAACAGCACACTGATCCGATCACCCCGGCAAGAACGTCAGCGTCAACGGGACCGAGCTGCGGAATTCGGACGAGGGACCGAATGCCTCGGGCGCTGACATTCTGTCACCTCGGGGCGATCTGAATCCTCGCCAACGCCTCGCGTACTTTGTCCCACACCCGAGCGAAGTGAGGTTCGACCGATGTGCACCGGACTGTCCGCGTTCCCCCTCACCCCCGTGAACGAGACAGAAATCGACGAGTCCGCGTTCTCCCGAATGTGAACTGTCCGTACCGCTGTGCGTCTACGACAATCCCGGTACCACCCACTTCACTTTCACCGATGAACTGCACGGCCGGATCGCCGAACTTCCGAAGATCGGATCGATCAAGATTCCCGGTGTCCCCCTCGACCCCGCCGAGGCAGCCCGTCGAGTGAACTCCCTCCGTTCTCACATCCCGTCGACGGTCACCATCGGCGTCAGCGGAGACGCCTTCGCCGCGATCGGCCTCAACGCCGGCTGCGACGTGTGGTACAGCGCGCTTGCCGGCGTGCTTCCCAAGCCATGCCTGGCCCTGACCCGCGCATCTCGGAACGACGACCGGAAGACCGCTACCGCGCTGTCCAATCGACTCGAACCCATCTGGGAATTGTTCCGTATCTATGGAAGCCTGCGCGTCGTATCCGCCATCGCCGAACACCTCGGCCTCGTCGAATCACCCGATCTGCCGCAGCCGGTGCAGGGTCTCGCCGAAGCCGCGCGTTCACGAATCAGTGACGCGCTGCGGCAGGTTGACGATCTGCTGTGATCTGCAGGGACGCACCAGCCCGTCCGTGCTGTTACCCAGGCCTGCCTTTGGCTGTAGAACGTGTCAGCGGCAACGGCAGGTGCAACCAGAAAGCCTTCTACCGCTGGCAAAGCGGAGCGCATCCACTCACCCACAACCACGCGGACGCCGTCGTCGACCTGGCAATGCGCGCCCTCGCACCCTGACGAAAAAATCCAACCACGGCAAGGCCATCGATGAACGCTGACTGGCTAGCTAAGGAGGTCGGCTAAGCCGCCGCGGCACAGCTCAATTCAGCACTTATGGCCACGTCCGGATGGCAATCAGCCTCGATCACGCAGCAGCGCAACCGCATCGTCCATGCCGTAACGCGCCACCAACTGATCGAGGACCTCGTCCACGGTCATCGGTGGTCGCGCCAGGCGGGTCGCAAGCATCTCGACCGCCCGCGCCGCCGCAGTCGGTAACACCGACACCGTATCGGCCGCAAACTCCGCCGGCGAGACCACCTGGATGTGTCCCGGAATTTGGGCTCGTGGAAAGTCTTTCCGATTCAGGGTGACGATCAGCCCGGCTCCGCCGACGACGGCGGCCGCAACGACGTGCTCATCGTCAGGATCCGGCAGCGAGAACGTACCCTCGAGCGGCTCCCAGCCAGTCACGAGGGCGTCGTCGAAGTGCTCGCGCATCGTCCCCACGAGCCGCGCACCAGTCGCTTGCGCCGCCGCCGCACTGTGCCCACGTCGTTCGAGCTTGGCGGCCTCATGGAATTCGAGCTTGTCGAGAATTACCTCCGACCACAACGGCCGGTACAAGCCCTCAACGGCCATGGGCAGCAGAAAGTCCCGCTTCAGGCTCGGCCACGAACACAGGTATCGAGAACTGCTGCGAACACCCCGGCAGCCCTATCGACCACCCATCGCAGCTGACCCGCCCCCACTGCGGGTGCGCCGACGCTCCGCAACCGCCTTTCGCGCGATCTTCAACTGCTCAGCCACCATCGCCGGATCGTCCTCGTCGTCGATCTCGACAGCGGTCTGGGCGAGCGCCTCGTACTGGCGGGACCGGCGCTGCTGCTGATACTCGAGCACATCGCGCAACAACAGCCGATGCCAGGTGCCGACCTTCTCCGCCGGCAAATCCCCCACATCGATCAGCCGGCGCACTGTCGGCCGGCTGACCCCCAGCAGATCCGCGGCCTGCTGCGTCGTCAACATCGTCGCCCGCGGCGCCGCTCATGCGCATCGAGGAACCCCACCACCTCCGCCAACTCAGCGCCCTCTGCCGCCTGCGGCAGGTACGTGTGCTGATCCAACGCCTGCGCACCCATCCTGAACCCCTTCCATTCGAAATGATCGTAATGATTTTCGAATCTTCGAATAGGTCCGCGACCGTGCCCTGCACCCGGGACCAGTGATCTCCGCGCTCGACGGCCCGGGCAGCCACTCCGCCTGCCGAGCCGAAACTGACATTGTGCGATCTCCGCGGAACCCCTCCTAGGGGTATTTTCTTTCCCCCTGCCGGGTCACCGACCACCCCCTCCGGGGAGTTATCGAACGCCGACTTCCGGCGAAAACTAGTAGCCGTCCGAGAACACCAAAACCCCGAACTTCAGGAGCCGCAGAATGTCCTCGATCACAACACGCACCGCAGCCGCGGCCGCAGCCGGCGTCGCCCTCGCCTTCGGTGCCGTGCTGGCCCAGAGTGCCACCGCCGCAGCAGTACCCACCGATGCCGCCGGACCGAACTTCCCGCAGACCTTCCAGGTGCGCGACCGCATCGGATGCGCCAACGCGTGGCCCATGGTCGCCTGCGATGCCCCCGACGAGGACGTCCCCGAGCAGGTCGAACTCTATGAGCCGGGCACCTCGCTCACCCAGCCGGGAGGCGTCGACCTCTTCGGCAACTCCAGCGCCACGTACCACGCCGCGAACTACCCCCTCGAACCCGACGACGGCGTGATCTCCCATTCCCTCGACCCCGACATGCCCTGGATCTGACCGCCGCCGGGCTCCGGCGCCGAGTTCCCCTCGCCGCCGGAGCACACCGGTGACGCGACACCGAAAGTTCGCGGCGGATTCGCCATCGAAATTCGGCCTGGTCCACGAGCGGGGATCTCGTGGTGGATCTGCTCCCGGAGAAATGGGGATATCGAACAACTCTCGGTGATAGCGCGAGGCTCCCTGAACCTCCGCAGCCGTAGGGTTCTTCCCCTCGGCAGGGAAGGGACCAACATTTTCTGTCGGAGGAGGCACCAATGCCGTTGAGTCGAATGCGCGCGAGTTCGCTGCAGAGATCGCGAACCATGAACTGGTCAGATGCACCATTTCGGTGTGACCGTGCTGGACATTATCGGGAGATCGACCACACCACAGTTGAACCGTTGTCACCACTACACACCGAGGCGATTCGGAGGAAGGCGATGTCGGTGGTAGCCCAGGTTCTGGGGCACGCCGACCCAAACTTCGACGAGTACGAGCTTCCCGAGGCCTGCGGAGTCGATACCAAGACTCGATCCGGTCGCCGCGATTGCAGCATTCGCGCTGAGGTGTAGACGAGTTCTTCGCTCGCGACGTCGCCGTGCTTCTCCGGGGTGGGAGGACACCTGCCGCGTACTCGCCGATCATTCCTTCGACAGCTGCGGGGAATCGGCGAGGATGCGTTTGACCGTCGCTGCTGCGGTGGTGAGCTGTTGGAGATCGATGCCGGTGTCCACGTCGTGGCTGTGAAAATGCGCGACCAGTTCCTCGGTGGCGAGGTTGCCGTGGGCTCCCGGTGCGAACGGGCACCCACCGTAGCCGCCGACGGCGCTGTCGAAGTGTTCGATGCCCAGATGGCGCGCTGCGTGCAGGGCGGTGGTCAGTGCTTGGCCGTCAGCGTTGTGCAGATGCAGTCCGATGGTGACGTCGGGCAGTGCTTCGCGCACGGAGCCGACCGCGGTGAGCACGTGCTCGGTGGTGGCGGTGCCCAGGGTGTCGGCCAAACCCAGAGCGCGTATGCCCATGGTTGCGAATTGTTCGGCGACTTCGACCAGCCGCGGGGGTGAGATGAGTCCCTCGAACGGGCAGACGAATGCGGTGGATATTCCGCCGAGGAATCGTTGCTCCGGGTAGCCGGCCACCGCTTGGGAGAGATCCTCGAGGGCCTGCGCGGCAGATTTGCCGGCGTTCGCTTGGCTGTGTGCGGAACTGGCCGAAGCCGCGATGTGCACAACGTCCACGCCGGCCGCCACCGCCCGGTGAACCCCGGTGGCGTTCAGAGCCAGGGCGCTGACCTGTGTGGTGGCGCGGTAGGGCTGCAATCGGGCGATGAGGGCGTCGGCGTCGGCCATCTGCGGGACGCGGGTGGGCGAGACGAAGGACACGGCTTCGATCTGCCGGATACCGGCGGTCACGAGCGCGTCGGCGATGACGAGTTTGTCGGCGGTGGCGACGAGGACGTTCTCGTCCTGCAGACCGTCGCGCAGGACGACGTCGGTGATGGTGACGGGCATGGGTGCACCTTCCTGAAGGGCCGGGGGTCAGAGCGAGGTGGGAAGGACGATCAGGGCCCACGCCACCAGCGGGGCGAGGAGTACCACCAGACCGCAGTAGGCCAGGACGTTGCGTTGGAACCGTTGGCGGTCTTCGACTTCGGCCTCGGCCACCACGATGGATCCGTTCGTGGCGAAGGGACTGACGTCGACGACGGTGGAGGCGAAGGCCAGCGCGATGATGAACCCCAGCACGCCGAGTTCCCCGGCGGCGAGCATGGGTGCGGCCAGCGGCAGCGCGATGCCCAGGGTGCCGATCGAGGAGCCGACCGCGGAGATGATCGCCACGGCGTACAGCAGGATCAGCGCGGCGGCGAGGGGGGAACCGAGGCGGGTGGCGGCGTCGCCGAGGAAGTCGAGGGTGCCATTTTGTTTGAGCACCGTCATGTAGGTGAGCATGCCGCAGACCAGGACGACGGCCGGCCACGCCACCTTGTCTTCGATCCGGGGCATCTTCTTCGGGGCCATCAGCAGCAGCACCGTGCTGATGCAGATCGAGCTGACGCCGACGTCGACGTTGAAGGTCACCGAACCTACTGCGAGGAGGAGGATTCCGATGAGGGTGGCGACCCGTTCCCGGTTGAACGGGGTGTAGCCGATGACGTCGACGTCGGGCAGGACGGCGGTCGCGGCGCCGGCGCCGGTGCGGGTACCGGTGCTGAGGGTGGTACCGGGGCGGGTCGGTGCGCCTGCGCTGCCGCCGGCGCCGGTGATCTCGTCACGGTCTTCGGGCAGCTCGTGGAGCAGGTCGCGGCCGTAGATGGCGAACAGGACGGCGAAGAACAGGGCGTTCAGTGCGAAGGGAACGATGAACAGCAGCAGCGGGTTCGCTTCGTACCCGGCGGATTTGATCAATCCGTTGACGAAGGCGCCGTAGATCGTGATGGGCGAGAACGCGCAGCCCAGAGCGCCGTGGTTGATGGCCATGCCCATCAGCAGGGGGTTGATCTTCTTTTTCCCGGCCAGCCGCATCGCGATGGGCGCGAGCATGCCCGCCGCCATCGGTGACCCCAGCGCCATCAGCGCGCCGGAGAGCAGGAACATCATCCACACCAGCGCCCACCGCCGTCCGTGGACCAGGCGTAGGGCCGATTCGACGATGATGTTGATGGTGCCGTTGGCCTTGGCGATGGCGAACAGCAAGGTGATGCCGGCGACGATCAGGAAGATGTCACCGGGAAAGGCGTCGACGATGTCGTCGATCGGGATCCCCGACACCCATCCGCCGACGAGGAAGGCGCCGGCGAAGGCGAGGATGCCCATGTTGATCGGCACCTTGGTGGCGATGGTGAAGATCAGTATGAGGGCGAGGATGGAGATGGCGTAGACCATGGGACCGGATTCTTCCGTGCGGGGGCAGACGGGAAAAGGTGTGGTTGCACCAGGGAGCAGAGGGGGCGGATGCCCGCGGGTCAGATCACGCCTGCTTTGCGCAGGGCGTTCAGGCGGTCGGGGGTCAGGCCCAGCATCCGGCCCAGTACCGGTTCGGTGTCGGCACCGAGATCGGGCCCCAACCATCCAACTTCCGTGGCCTGGCCGTCGAACTGAGGTACCACGCCGGGGAAGCGCACCTCTTCGGGTGTGCCGTCTTCGACGTCGACCTTGAACGGCTGGATCATCCCGCGGGCCAGGTAGTGCTCGTCGGAGACGATGCGGGCGGCGTCATAGACCTCGCTGACCGGGATACCGGCGTCGGACAGTGCAGAGACCACCTCTGTGGTGGTTCTGGTCGTCGTCCATGCCACGATCGCTTCGTCGAGATCTTCTTCCCGAAGGTAGCGTTTGGTGCCGTCGACCAAGTCGGGATCACTCGCCAGGTCCGGGCGGCCGACGGCGTTCATCAGCCTGGCGAACACCGCGCTGGCATTCCCGGCGATCAGAACCGAGCCGTCGGCACATGGGTAGGAACCGCTGGGCACCACACCGGGGAGATTGCCGGCGGTGCGTTCACGGACCATTTCGTAGGCGTCGTAGTCGGCGGTCAGCGACTCCATCGCCATGAACACCGACTCGTAGAGTGCGACATCGGCGACCTTGGGCCGGGTGTGGTCGCCGCCGCGGGCTTTGGCCAGGAGCATCATCAACGCGCTGACCGCACCGTAGAGACCGGCGAGAGTGTCACCAAGCGGCGCAGCCGGACGCACCGGCTCACGATCGGGATAGCCGGTCACATACCGCAATCCGCCGAACGCTTCGGCCACACCACCGAATCCGGCGCGCTGTGCGTAGGGACCGTTCTGTCCGTAGCCGGAGATCCGGACCAGCACAAGGTCAGGGTTGGCTGCCTGCAACTGTTCGGGCCCGATGTTCCAGCGTTCGAGCGTGCCGGGGCGAAAGTTCTCGATCACGACATCGACCTTGGCGGCCAGGTCCAGCACCAGCTGCTGTCCCTCGGTGCTCTTGAGATCGAGTGTGACCGAGCGTTTGTTGCGGGCGATGGTGCGATACATCATCGAGGTGCTGCCCCTGCTGCGACGCCACCCGCGCAGCTCGTCCCCACCGTCGGGCCGTTCGATCTTGATGACCTCGGCACCGAAATCGGCCAGCAGCCGAGTCGCGAAGGGTGCTGCGATGAAGTTGCCCAGCTCCAGGACGGTGATGCCATCGAGCGGACCTTTGGTGGCGGTGTTCATGATGCTCCGATCCTTGTCGGCGGTGCGATGGTGACCCATTATGTGGGCCACTATGACCCGAATGATGGGGCAAACATAGTGCGGCAGATCACAGAACGCAACGGTGCATACCGACCAGCACACGGCGAAAGGGCAAGAAACGAGGAATACGTCGACGCGCGAGTGGCGCGGGGCTAGGCGTCGTGGAGAGACTTTTCGATGCGATGAGCAGCCTCGATGGCCGCGGGGCCGAGATGCTCGCCGGGGTTGTCACCGAGCCGGTGCACCGGTCCCGACACGCACACCGACGCGACGATCTCGCCGTGCACTCGTACCGGTGCACTGACCGAGCCCAGGCCAGGGACCCGCTCGGAGAGCGTCTGCCACCAGCCGCGGCGGCGCGCGGCGGGGTCGTTGTCGAAATCGCCGGCCAGCACATGGCCGCTCGACCCCTCCGCCAGGGCAAATGTGGTGCCGACCGGCATGGTGGCCCGCAGTTCGTTCGACGATTCGACACTGGCGGCGCACAAGCGCAGGTCACCGCGCTTGACCCACAATTGCGAGGACTCACCGGTGCTCTCGCTCAGCTCCCGCAGGACGGGAAGTGCGATATCGGTCATCCCGGCGGCGGTGAAGCGATACCCGAGCCAGTACCGCCCCTCGGTATCTCGGCGCAGATAGCCATAGTGCGCGAGTTCGGCCACGAGGCGTTGGGTGGTCGACTTCGACAGGCCGATTGTGCGTGCAAGCTCGCTGGTGATCATCGGACGCAACTCGACGGCGTCGATGATGGCGAATGCTCGCGACAAGACGCCGACCGTCTTGCGCTGCTCGTCCACCATTGCCCGACTCTCCCGAGGAAACCGCGACCGCGCACGCGAACCGCATCGTGTGTACTGCCTGTGTGGAACGATCCTAGCGTCGAGCACCGCCCAAACGGCGGTCGGTCGAACAGCAACAGGCATTGGCGTTGGTCATGGCGCGTGTGATGCGCGGTTACTGATTGCATCGGCGATGACACCGGGCTCGGGCACGACTTCGCGTGCTGCGCCCAGGTCGGTGAGGATGGCTATTTTTACCTTCTCGAGCGAGATTGCCGGGTTGAAGTCTGCCAGTGCCGCCGCGGTACTCGGATCGAATTCCAGGTCGAGTGCTGCGTTGACATCGGTCAGCACGGCCCGTGTGGGTTCGGGGTCGGTGACGACAAGCTCTGCGCCGAAGAGCCATGCGCCCGAGATGATCCGCTGTGCCGTGCCGGCGAGTTTCACCCGGGCAGCGCCGTTGATGGTCCAGTCGCCGGGACAGTATTCGCCGGGTACTGCGCCGATCCGAGCGTCTATGCCAAGGTCCCGGAGCACTGAGACGAGCCGGGTGGTGAGTTCACGGAAGCGTGCCCGTGCGCCGGTCATTCCCTGTGTGTCCGGAGCGAATATTTCCAGGACGAGCGACTGCTCGTGGTATGCGGCGGCGCGTCCCCCTGCGCTGCGCACCACGGGGGTGAACCCGTGTCGTCGCGCTGCTTCGACGGCGTCGGGGAATTGTGTGCGTAGGGCGTCCAGGCGCCCGAACGACAGGGTGGGCGCCGGGTTGTAGAGGCGGACCAGCGCGTCGCTGTCCGGTGTGGTCGCGGTGCGTCGTAGGAGCGCTGCTGCGTACGCCGCATCCAGGACCGGGTCGTCGGGAAAGTGTGTGGTGGTGAAGTGTTCGACGAGCATGTGGCTGCCTGTTCCGCCATCTTCGGCTGACATCGTGGGAGAGAAAGAGTCTGCGTGAAGGTCCACGATGCCAGTGGCTGGCCCACCCATGGCTATCGCGTCGTTTGTCACCTACTCGCCTGTGATCCTGCGATCTGCTCGAGTAATGGCCGCGTCCGATAAGGAATTGCTTCATGCATCGCGATCGAGACGTTCGTTCATCCGATCACCGGAACGGCCAGAATTTGGGTGCTCGTCCATCTCGGCTACGAGTGCGGTTTCGAGAGGGTTCGCGGTGAGCTGGTCGAGCAGTCCGTTGGGCCGACCAGCTCGACACCTTCGGCTTTTGCCAGGGCCACAGTTGTTGGGCCAGCTTCTGGTGATCAATCTTCGTCTGATGCCTTGCCTTCTCGCCAAGCTAACTCGGCGTGTCGGCCAGATCTAGTTCAACCGCCATTCCGATAGTCCCGCGACACCGCCCTATCGGCCATGCACTCTGCCTGGTTCGGCAAGCTCACGGTTCGCCGGGTCATACCCGGGTCACCGGCACCTATCACTGCTGCGCGCCACTGGTCCGGCAAAGCCCGAAAACTGCTACTGCAACTTCGCGTTCGCGTGAGTTGTGCGGCGTGTCTTGTAATTCGCTGCGTTCGCCCGGATGTGGTCGACCTCCTCATCGGTGAGGGGACGTCGGACCTTGGCCGGTACTCCAGCGACCAATGATCGGGGTGGCACGACGGTTCGTTCGAGCACCAGGGCGCCGGCTGCCACAAGGCTGTCCTCACCTATCTCGGCGTCATTCATGATGACGGCACCCATTCCGACGAGGACATTGTCACTGATCGTGCATCCGTGGATGGTGGCGTTGTGGCCGATGGAGACACCGTCACCGATGGTGGCGGGACTGCCTGGGTCGGCGTGGATCGCACACCCGTCCTGCACGTTGGTTCCCGATCCGATGGTGACGATTTCGTCGTCGGCCCGGATCACGGCGTTGTACCAGATTCCGGATTCGGCTCCGATGGTGACGGCACCGACCACGACGGCGGTCGGTGCTATCCAGGCATCCGGTGCGATGGCGGGTGTCCGGGCGTCATCGAGGTTGAGAATCATGATGTCCTTGTGAAGTGTTGGGGCGGTGCGACACCGGGGTGTGTCGATGTCGCATCGACGTGGGCGGGCGGGTCTGGTGTTCTCAATCGTTGAAGTGCAGTACGGCGCCAGGGTTGAGAACTCCACTGGGATCGAAGGCGTGCTTGACTGCTCGATGGACCTCGATGTTCACGGGATCGAGTTCCCTGCGCAGCCACCCGGCCTTCAGACGACCGACACCATGTTCACCGGTAATGGTTCCTCCCAGCTCGAGGGCCTTCTGGGTAATCGCGTTGAACGCTTCCAGCGCGGCATCCCGGCTGACGGCATCAGTCTTGTCGTAGATGACGGTGGGGTGAAGGTTGCCGTCCCCGGCGTGGCCGAATACTCCGATCGTCAGTCCGGTCTGCTGCGCGATCTGCTCGATCGCCGCGATGAGATCGGTGATGCGTGAGCACGGCACGCAGACGTCGTCGAGTAACCAGTCACCGAGCCGTTCGAGGGCGGGTAGAGCTTGACGCCGCGCCTCGAGCAGCATTTCCGCTTCGGTGGGGTCGGAACTGACCACGATCTCGCCGGCGCCGTGACTCGTGCAGTGCTGTTCGATGTCAGCGAGCACGTTGGGCGCGTCGACTCCGTCATGCTGAATGAGCAGCAGCGCGGCCGTATCGTCGCCGATACCCATTTTGGTCATGTCATCGACTGCCTTGACGGTGGTGCGGTCGAGAATTTCCAGCATGGAGGGTGTGATTCCGGCACCGGAGATCGCCTTGACCGCTTTGCCTGCACCGTCGAGGGTGGAAAACGATGCGACAAGGGTCTGAGGCTGGCGCGGAGCCGGGAGTAGTCGCAGCGTGATCTCGGTGATGATCGCGAGGGTTCCCTCGGATCCGACGAGAAGGCTGGTGAGGTCGTAGCCGGCGGTACCTTTCACCGTTCGCCGCCCGGTTCGCACGATGCGACCGTCGGCGAGCACGCATTCGAGCGCAAGGACGAAATCGCCGGTAACGCCGTATTTGACGCAGCACATGCCGCCGGCGTTGGTGGCGACATTGCCGCCGATCGTGCAGAACTCCACACTCCCGGGGTCGGGCGGGTAATACAGGCCGGCCTTGCTCACGTAGTTGCGGAGTTCGGCGGTGATGACGCCCGGTTCGACCACGACGATGCGGTTGTCGGTGTCGAGTTCGCGGATGGCGGTCATGCGGTGCAGGCTCAGCACGATCGCGTCGGCCGGTGTGTTGGCTCCGCCGCTGAGGCCGCTGCCGGCGCCTCGGGGCACTATTGCGACGCCGTGGGCGTGGGCGACGCGAACACAGGCCGCGACTTCCTCGGTGGTCCGAGGCATTGCCACCGCGACGGGCAGTGCGCGATCGGTGAACTGCGATTGATCGGCGGCGTAGGTAGCGACGACGTCGGGATCGGTGGTGATGATCTGTGCAGGGAGGCTGTCGATGAGCCGGTCGAGCGCAGTGGAGTCGGTAATCACTGGGTGGTGGCTTCCGCTGGTTCGGACAGGGCGAGTTCGAAGGTCATGGCGATGGGATTGTGTCCCCGGACGAGTGCGCCGCTGTAGACGTTTCCGTCGACCGCCGCAGCTGCACAGGTCAGTTCGGCTCGGATGGATCCGGTTTCATCGCGGCGAATTCCACCGTCGAGGTACATGACTTCCACGGCGGGCCCGGGAGCGCTGACGAGCTGATCGCCCTGGACCAGGGTGGCACCGACGAAGGAACCGATCTTGCCGCGGATCACCGCGGTCTCGAACCCGTGCTCTTCAGCAAGATTCTCGATCGCCTCGATGATGTCGATGTTGGGGTGGACACGGGCGACGACGGAACGCAAGCCACCGGATGCGGTGCCCGCCGGTTTCGTGGGGGCCGCGGGCCGTGGCTGGAACACCGAAAAGTTGATCTCGGTGTCGGGTAGAACGGTCATCGCCACGTCACGGCTGGCATACAGGTCGGCGGTCACCCCGGCACCGACAATAACCGACTCCGGGATGAGGTGTCCGGCGCGCATGATCCCGTCGGCGTCGACGAACTGGGCGTGGCAGTGGGTGAAGACCTCACCGTCCCGCAACCCGATCGTCAGTCCGCCGCGCATGAACGTGGCCGGGCTACGGCCCGTGATCGGGTCGCTGAACGTCGCGACGCTGGTGCCGGCCTGGCAGACCGCCGGGATGTAGTAGTCGAACGAGGTGAACGTCCCGCCCCGCAGTTCGCCGAACGCGCTGCTGTACCCCTGCTCGAATACGGCCTGCCGCAACGCTTCCAGCAGTGGGGTTCCGGCGGGCAGTTCGACGCTGATCGGATGGAGGGTGGTCGGATACGCGTCGATCCGTTGGGGCAGCGGCGTCCCGGGTTGGGTCAGGTAGCGAACCTCGGGCAGCACTCGGTCTGTGAACGTTGTCATGGTCAGGCCTCGCTCGGCCAGGAGTTGCGCTTGCGGAATTCCTCCTCGAGCAGGGCCGTGGTGACCTTGCCGTAACCCGAGGTCGGAAGCACGGTGGCGAACTCGATCCGCTTCGGAATCTTGTAGCGCACCATGTTCTCTCGGCACCAGCTCAGCAGCTCGTCGGCGGTCAGCGACGAGTCCGGGCGCCTGACGCACAACGCGTAGCCGACCTCTCCCCACGTGTCGTCCGGTGCACCGACGACACCGGCTGCGACGACATCGGGATGCTTGAGCAGTTTCTCTTCGACCTCGCGTGGATCGATGTTCGAACCACCGGAGATGAACATGTCCGAGGCGCGGCCGGTGATGTAGAGCAGCCCGGTCGGATCGAGATAGCCGAGGTCCCCGGTCCGGAACCAGCCGTTGCGGAAGGCCTTGTCGTTCGCCTCCGGGTTGTTGAGGTAACCAGCGAACACCGCTGGCCCGCAGGCGCAGATCTCGCCGCGTTGACCGGGCTCGAGTTCGCGGCCGTCGTCGTCCTGGATGCTGATCGTCATGCCGGTACGCACGTAACCGGCAGTGGGGATTCCGTCGGGTTCGGCTGTGGTGCCGTGCAACTCCGGTGGCAGGACGGTGATATTGCCGGTGACCTCGCACAGTCCGTAGTACTGCACGAGTACTTTGCCGAGAGTGTCGAGGGCGATGCGCTGATCCCGCGACGACATCGGTGCGCCGGCGTAGACCACGTAGCGCAGGCTGCTGCGATCGGGATCATGATCGGCCGGGGCGGTCTGAACCAGCTTGTTCAAGATGGTGGGCACGGTGAACATCGTCGACACCGAGTGCCGGTCGATGAGATCCCAGGCCTCGGCGGGGTTGAGGGTGTCGCTGGTGGTGAGCACGACCGCGGCGCCGCGAGCGACATGAGTCAGGGCATGGACACCGGCGCCGTGCGAGAGCGGCGCCAGCACGAGCGTGGCGTCGCGGTCGGTCAGGTTGGGCATCAAATCGCAGATGTGGTTGGTGACGACGAATGCCATCTGATCGTGCTCGAGTACGGCCGCCTTCGGACGGCCGCTGGTGCCGGAGGTGAAGAAGAACCACGCCGGCGAGTTCACGTAGACGGGTTCGTCGATGGTGACATTGCCTCGGCCCGTGTGCTTCTCGATCATCTGTGACACGTGCGCGCTGGCGAACTCGCCGGTTTCACCCTCATCGCCGATCGACCAGATTTCGTAGTCCGACAGCGCGCGGGCGTGGTCGTCGCTCGACGCGTGGATGATCACCAGATCCGGGGCGACGAGCTGGGCCAACGGGACGACGTCGTCGGGAAGCAGTTTGTAGTTGGTGGGCACGATGATCGCGCCCACTCGCCAGGTGGCGTAGAGGACGGTGAGCGAGTCCATGCAGTTGGCGCTGTGCAGCAAGACCTTGGAGCCGGGGCCGACTCCGTGCTCTCGCATCGCCGCGGCCAACGCGTTGACGCGTGCGTTGAGCTGTGACCACGTCCAGGTGTGCTCGCCCCGAATGATCGCGGGTCGATCGGGAAGCCGGGTGGCGGTCTGGGTGAGGAACGTCGCCACGTTGGTGGTGCGCTGCCGGTGGGCCGTCGATGGTGCGGTCTCTGTGGTCATGGCGGTTACCACCTCTCGAGAATGGATGCGTAGTTGGTGACCGCTGTGCCACCCATGTTGAAGATGCCGCCGAGGTCCGCGGTCGGCAGCTGGAAGGTGCCTGCTTCACCGGTGAGCTGCATGGCAGCGATGGCGTGCATGGACACACCGGTGGCTCCGATCGGGTGTCCCTTGGCCTTGAGGCCTCCGGACCTGTTGATCGGCAACTTCCCGTCGGGCAGGGCGAGGCCCGCGTCGACCACCTCGTGCCCGTGGCCGCGCTCGGCCAGCCCGAAGACCTCGTATTGGATGAGTTCGGCGATGGTGAAGCAGTCGTGGGTTTCGATGAAGTCCAGATCAGTGGTGGCTGTCGCGGCCTGTTCGAGTGCCTGATTCCAGGCTCGGCGGGCACCGGCGAACTCGATCGGATCGCGCCGCGACAACGGGAGGAAGTCGTTCGCGTGCGCGCGGGCACGGAACGACACCCGCCGTGGTGCGGTCCTCGCGCGGTCGGCGCTGGTAATCACCAGTGCGACGGCACCATCGGAAATCAGCGAGCAGTCGGTGCGGCGAAGGGGAGCCGCCACGTAAGGGTTCTTGTCCGAGACTTCGTTGCAGAATTCGAAGCTGAGGTCTTTGTGCAGCTGAGCGTAGGGGTTGGTCATGCCGTTGTGGTGGTTCTTCGCGGCGATGGCTGCCATGGCAGCACTGGGATCGCCATAGCGGTCGGCGTAAGCGCCCGCGATGCCGGCGAAGACACCGGCGAACCCGCCGGAGACATCCGACTCCTCGGGACGGTAGCAGCCCGACAACAGGATTTCCCCTGCGCGTGGGGTGTCGACGCCGGTCATCTTCTCGGCGCCGATCACCACAGCCACGTCGCCGCGGCCCGAATCGATGAAGTCGCATGCCGCGTAGACCGCGGCGCTGCCGGTCCCACACGCGTTCTCCACCCGCATCGCGGGGGTGAACTGGAATTCCGGGTTGGTGAGCGAGACCAGCGAGGCCTGGAAGTCCTGATCGGAGAAACCGTTGTTGTAGACGCCGACGAACAGGCCGTCGACCTCGTCTGCGGGGACCTGTGCATGCGCGAGCGCTTGCGGGACCACCGCGCCGATCAGGCTGGTGACGTCGGGGTCTTCGAGTTTGCCGAACTTCGAGTGCCCCCATCCGACGATGGATGTTCGACTGGTCATGCGTTTCCTCCAACGAAAAGTGTGAAAATGGCTGACTTGTAAAGAAATTCAGATCTTGGCGTGCAGCCCCGGCGTTTCGCTGCGGCGCAGAGTCGGTGCCAGACGGGCGGCTTCCTCCTTGAGGAGGATCGCCAGCCGCGCCTGCCGGTCAGGACCCAGACGTGAGCTGATGGCCGCGATACTCAGGGCCATCGCGGGTTCGCCACTGGCGTCGGGGACGGCGATGCCGATGGCCCACGACTCGGGAACCACGGTGCCTTCGTTGACCGCGACACCACCACGCCGGCGGACGAGTTCGGCCTGCTCGAGAATCCAGTCCGGGGTCAGGTTCGGGTAGTTCTCCGCGAGCTCTGCCGCATTGGCTGCGGTGACGGCGGAGGCCTCCTGCGGCGACATCGCAGCAAGCAGTGCCATGCCATGCGCACCGACGCCTAGCGGATACCGGTCCCCTGCCTGCAGCACGTGGCTGCGGATCGGCCAGGTCCCTTCTTCGCGGTGCAGGCATACCGAGTGCGTTCCGCGGCGCACCGAGATGAACGCGGCATCCTCGGAAACCTGCGCGAGCCGCACCACCGACGCCAACGCCTGCTGCTGCAGGCCGTGCCGGCGCTCGGCGGCGCTGCCGATGATGTATGCCTCCGACCCGAGCCGGTACCGGCGGTCCTCGGACTGCTCGAGATAGCAACTGCTCACCAACTCGGCGAGCAGTCGATGCACCGTGGGCTTACTCAACCCGCTCTCGGACGCCAACTCGGCCAGCGAGAGCCCGCCCATCCGTTCGTGCCCTGCGACCATCGATAACAAGTTGAGTGCTCGGCGCACACTTTGCGTTCCTGTCGCCGACTGCCGGTCGGCTGCGGCCGAATTCGGGGCATCGTTCCGCATTATGGAATCCTTCGAGTAAGCCTGTGGAATGTCTTCGCGTGCCGAAAGCGCATCTCAGCACATATTGCACGATATGAGTGACGGCGATCTCAGTCAACTATTCCGTAATGTGGACCGATTTGCTGGGATTTTGTGGACCTGGTTGACGCCTCGGGTCACGCGGGCTCACAGTTACTCCAACATCGTGACCGAGGTCACGAGCCCGCAGCGTTTGTGGTTACCACCCCCCGCTCGAGCACTGTTCTCGCTTCGATCACAGACAGGACCCACAACCAATGGCGAAGACGATGGTGAATGAACGGCCACCCCGGATCGACTTTCGGCAGGCCCGCTGGTCACGGGTGGGTGTGCCGTTGTTCGTGACCTACTTCATCTGCTTCATGGATCGCACCAACATCAGTGTCGCGTCCCCTCACCTGGCGGAAGAACTTCAGCTCAGTGCCGCTGCGATGGGTGTCGTGTTCTCGGCTTTCTTCTGGGGATACGTCCTCAGCGGCATGCCTGCCGGGGCCTGGGCGAACAGGGGCCACGCCAAGACCATCATCGTGGTCTGCATGGTGATCATCGGCCTGTCAGCCGGCCTGACCGGAGTCGTGCACAACTATCCGGTGCTCCTGGCTGCCCGCATCGTGCTGGGACTGGCCGAGGGCGCAATCTTCCCCGCATTCGCGGTGATGTTCATCAGCTGGTTTCCCTCTCGTGAACGCGGACTCGCGGTTGCCTTGACCATGTACACGGTGCCGCTGTCGGCCGCGGTGATGGCACCGCTGTCGGGCTGGCTGATCGACCTCGCGGGTTGGCGTGCGATGTTCATCATCCAAGCCATCCCGGCGATCCTCGTCGCCATCTGGCTGCACGTCGCAGTCACCGAGCGCCCCGAGGACAATCCTCACCTGCGCGCGGAGGAACGCGACTACATCATCGCCACCCGCACGGTGGAAACCACCGACGAATCGACCTTGCTGCAGGTATTCGCCCGCCCGACCGTGTGGCTGTTGGCGCTGGTGTACTTCTTCTGGGCAATGGGTATCTATGCGCTCACATTGTGGTTGCCCACGGTCATCGGTGACCTCACCGGCGAAGGATCGCTAATGGTCGGATTGCTCACCGCCATCCCCTTCCTTTGCGGAACCGTCGCAATGTATTTCGTCACCAAGACCGCTGTCGCCACCGGCCGCTCGCTGGGCTACTTCATCGCCCCGTGTATCGGACTCAGTGGAACAGGGATGCTCGCCCAGCACTTCATCGATCTGGGAGTGGCGTTCAGTTTTGCGATGCTCGTGCTGTCTGCCGGCTCGATCTACGCGGCCCTGGCCTTGTGGTGGACATGGGTGATGCAAATCGTGCCCCGTAATCAGGCTGGAGCCTCGGTG
The DNA here is from genome assembly GCF_023667485.2 of Rhodococcus sp. MSC1_016. Classification (NCBI taxonomy): domain Bacteria; kingdom Bacillati; phylum Actinomycetota; class Actinomycetes; order Mycobacteriales; family Nocardiaceae; genus Rhodococcus; species Rhodococcus sp. MSC1_016. The sequence continues at coordinate 140,854 of NZ_JAMOZI020000001.1, read as the reverse complement.
GGATTCGTGAACCTGTGCGGCAACTTCGGCGGGCTCGTAGGACCCCTGATCATCGGCCTGGTCGCCACCGAAGGCAACACCGCATCCGGATTCTGGATCGTCGGTGTCGGCATTCTCGTCGCCGCTGCGGTCGTCATGGTGGTCGATGCGCGCCGCACCCGCTCCCAGGCACTCGAGCAGTCGCTCTAACCCTTCCCCAGACCGCCGACCTCACACAGAACAGAGATAGGCAATGACCAACCGCATCGCGCTAGTCACCGGAGCCGCCGCCGGCATCGGCGCGGCAATCGCCGAACACCTTGCCGCTCAGAGCAATCACGTGATCCTGGGCGATCTCAACTACGAGGCCGCCAACCAGCTCGCGAAGACACTGACAGACCGCGGCACCGTCGCCGAAGCCCTCCGTCTCGACGTCGGCGACAGCGAATCGATCGCCCAGGGATTCGCCTGGCTTACCGACACCTACGGGCGCTGTGACATCCTGGTCAACAATGCCGGCATCGCCCGCACCTACCCGTTCGTCGACTACCCCGACGATCACTGGCTGGCCACCTTGAACATCAACGTTACCGGAGCATTCCGGTGCGGCCAGCACGCTGCCCGGCTGATGCTCGACCACGAGTGGGGACGCATCATCAACATTGCGTCCACCAGCGGGATCCGGGCCGGTACCGGACGCACCGCCTACGGAGTCTCGAAGGCCGCGCTCATCGCTCTGACCAAGCAGATGGCCGTCGAACTCGCCCCCCGCGGCATCACCGCCAACGCCGTGGCCCCCGGCCCGATCGAAACGCCACTCTCGCGTGAAGTGCACACCGAAGCGATGCGCGAGGCGTACAACAACCACGTCCCCGCACACCGCTACGGCACCCCCGACGAGGTGGCCGCGGCCGTCGGCTTCCTCGCCTCGGAGGCAGCGGCCTACATCAACGGCCACGTCGTTCCTGTCGACGGCGGTTTCCTCGCCGCCGGAATGCTCAGCGACTGAGCGGTTTCGGATCGTCGAAGTGTCCGGCTGACCACCCCTGATACCCCACCATTTCCAACAAGGGATCGGTCCCATCGGACCGCTCCACACCACAGTGAGAGAAAGCAGCACAGTGTCCATCGTGGAAACCAGCAAGATGACAGTCGAGATGTTCTACGACGACGATGCCGATCTGTCGATCATCCAGGGCCGTAAGGTCGCTGTGATCGGATACGGAAGCCAGGGCCACGCGCACTCGCTGAGCCTGCGCGATTCGGGCGTCGATGTCCGCATCGGTCTGAAGGAAGGCTCGAAGTCGCGCGCCAAGGCTGAGGAGCAGGGCCTGACGGTCGGCACGCCGGCAGAGGTGTCCGAGTGGGCCGACGTGATCATGGTGCTCGCACCCGACACCGCTCAGGCGTCGATCTTCACGAACGACATCGAGCCCAACCTGAAGGACGGCGACGCGCTGTTCTTCGGACACGGCCTCAACATTCACTTCGACCTGATCAAGGCCCCGGAGTTCGTCACGGTCGGCATGGTCGCCCCGAAGGGACCCGGCCACCTGGTTCGCCGTCAGTTCGTCGACGGCAAGGGTGTTCCCGCGCTCATCGCGATCGACCAGGACCCCAAGGGTGAGGGCCAGGCGCTCGCGCTGTCCTACGCCAAGGCCATCGGCGGCACCCGCGCCGGCGTCCTCGAGACCACGTTCAAGGAAGAGACCGAGACCGACCTCTTCGGCGAGCAGGCAGTGCTGTGCGGTGGCACCGAGGAACTGGTCAAGACCGGTTTCGAGGTCATGGTCGAGGCCGGCTACGCGCCCGAGATGGCGTACTTCGAGGTGCTGCACGAGCTCAAGCTCATCGTCGACCTCATGTACGAGGGCGGCATCGCCCGCACGACTACTCGGTGTCCGACACCGCGGAGTTCGGCGGCTACGTGTCGGGTCCGCGCGTCATCGACGCCGGCACCAAGGAGCGCATGAAGGCGATCCTCGCCGACATCCAGTCCGGTGAGTTCACCCGCCGCCTCGTCGCGAATGTCGAGAACGGCAACACCGAGCTCGAGGGCCTGCGCAAGGCCAACGCCGAGCACCCGATCGAGGTCACCGGCAAGAAGCTGCGCGATTTGATGAGCTGGGTCGACCGGCCGATCACCGAGACCGTCTGACGGCTCCAGATGGAGAAACAATGGATACCCGCGTAGCGGTCATCACGGGTGCGCGCTCCGGAATCGGTGCTGCGTGCGCAGAAGTTCTCGCAGGCAAAGGGCACCACATCATTGTCGCCGACCGCGATATGACGGGCGCGGAACAAGTCGCATCTGCGTTAGTCGCTTTCGCCGTTGGGTTTCTCACTTCAGAACACGCCGGCTATATCACCGGGCATACCCCGCCAGTCGACGGCGGATTCGTCGCTGCAGGACTGCTGAACATATAGCTACACCGTGACTGAGGTTCGTACTCCACGACATCGGAGCAGAGTGCATTCGCCCGTTCGTCTCAATCCCTCCGAAGGAGGACAGGTGTCAGGACAGGGATTGTCGTTCGTTACGTCCGACGATGTTGAATTGATCTACGACGATGAAGGTGTCGGCCGCACCTTCCTCTTCCTACATGGTTACGGCTGTCGACGAGGACACTGGGAGTATCAGCGTCAGGCACTGTTGGATGCCGACCATCGAGTGATAGCACTCGACCTGAGGGGTCACGGCGACTCCCAGAAACCGCCGCACGGACAAACGATCGCACGTATGGGTCAGGACGTCCGCGAATTGATTTCGGCGCTGGATCTCGATCAGGTGACTCTGGTGGGGCATTCCATGGGAGTGTCGGTATCGCTCGCGATGTTCATGATCTCCGGCTCTGATCGGATCGAGCGCTTTGTCTACATTGATCAGTCGCCGAAGATCATCAATGACGAACACTGGCACTGGGGCGTCAAAGGCGTGAACTGGAGTAATGCCGATGACTGTGTGAATTTCCGTATCAAATGGAGTAATGAAGACCAAGAACCCCCACTGCCTCCCGGCTCAGCCATGGCGGAAGAACCTTGGGCGACCTTCGATCATGCTGCGGTGTCTAAACTTTTCCTCAACCACTTCGTCTCTGATTGGCGTGACGTTCTACCGCGAATTCCTGTTCCCACCTGGGTTGTGACCTCTCGCTTCACGAATTATTACCATTCGGATGGGATGGAGTGGGTCGCGAAGCAGATTCCCATCAGCCGCTTCACGATTTTCGAGCAGAGCGGACACCAGCCACATGTCAGCGAGGCAGTCGAGTTCAATCGACAACTGCTCGAATTCTGCGCACTTCCCACATCGGTGACCACCGAACACTGAGCCTATTCACAGGACGAAGGCCATGAACAAAGCTCTGCGAGCCAGACTTGCCGCAAGCGAAACCGCCTACGGGATGTGGGTCACCTCGGAAGCCGCCGCCGTAACCGAAGTTGCTGCAGTCCTGGGCTTGGACTGGATCTGCATCGACATGGAACATGGCTACCTGAATTACAAAGACATTCAGGGCCATCTCGCCGCAGCACGCGGTAGCCAACTGTCAGTCTTCGTGCGACCCCCCACCCAAGCCCTCGAACCGATCAAACGGGCACTCGATGTAGGCGCCCACGGGTTGATCGTTCCGCTCATCAACAACGCCGGCGAGGTCGAAGCCGTCCGACAGCACATTTACTACCCCCCTATCGGGCGACGGGGCATCGGCGGTGAGCGCAGCGTCACCTGGGGCCTCGAGTTGGAAAACTATGTGAAGTCTGCCAACGACGAACTTATGTTCTTGCCGATGATCGAGACCCAAGAAGCTTATGACAATCTTGACTCGATCTTGTCGGTCGCCCAGATCGAAGCTATTTTTCTAGGTCCCGGAGATATGTCTGCGAGCCGCGGGGCTATCGGCGAATGGGAAGGGCCCGGCGTCGCGGAGATCAATCTCGACATCCTAGAGCGGGCCGAAGCACGCGGCATTCACGCTGGCCTCGTCGCACGCAGCACCGAGGAAGCAATTACTCGACGCGATCAAGGATTCCGTATGGTTTCGTTAGGGTCCGACATTGGTCTCATGATTCGGCAAATCCGATCAATGGCAACAGAACTCGGCCGCGAGCCACGACTGCACAGCTGGTTCTAATTTTCCGTCCCTACGCGTAATCGCTCCATTCCACAGGAGAAATACAGTGTCACAACACGTCTCACCCGAAGCACCCGGCAGCAGCTCGGCGCGACACGAGGAAGCGAGTCGCTCGTCCGCCGCTGCCGGTGAACTCGACGGCATCGTCGTCGCCGTATTCGGTGCCGGGTCCCGCGCCGACAGCCTGAGTAACGGTCAAGCGGCGGCGCTGACTTTCGCCCGAGCCGGTGCGGCGGTCGCCTGCATCGATGTCGACGGTCACGCCGCCGACGTCGTCACCCAGCAAATCATCGACGAAGGCGGGACGGCACTCAGCGTCCAGGCGGACGTCACCTCAGAGGACGACGTGGTCCGCGCCTACTCGGCGATGGCCGCCGAATGGGAGCCGCCGCTGGCGGTGCACAACAATGTCGGTGTCACCATTCCAGGCGAAATCGTCGACCTCGATCGGGCCGGCTGGGACAAGGGAATGGCACTCAATGCCACCAGCTGCTACCTCACCATCCGCCACGCCCTGCCCCACATGCTCGCCCGCGGGAAGGGCTCCATCGTCAACGTGTCATCGTTGGCCAGCATTCGTGACACGGGATACGTGTACCCGGTGTACAACGCCAGCAAGGCAGCGGTGAATCAGCTGACGATCTCGCTCGCGCTGACTTACGCGAAACGCGGCATCCGAGCGAATGCCATCCTTCCCGGACTCATCGACACTCCGATCGGACGCCAGGCCAGGGGACCCGAGGTCGACCTCGACAAGGAACTCGCCGCCCGCCATGCCGCCAGCCCGACCGGACAGATGGGCACTCCGTGGGACGTCGCCAACGCCGCGTTGTTCCTCATGAGCGACCGCGCCGCCTACGTCAACGGAGTTCTCCTGCCGATCGACGGTGGGCTCAGCGCCCGCTGCATCTGACTTCGGCGTCGGATCAATCACCGGACGCATCAGCAACACCGCCGGCAAGATCTGGACACGTTGTGGGCGATAGTGTCGGCACCACACCTTGAATTCATCCGCGTAACCGTCACATGGGTCGTCGTAAGCGGTCCCGGCAAGGAAAGCATGTCTACGAACACAACTATCGACGATGGCGCGCTGTGGATCGCGCACCGAGCGGTGCAAGACCGTCGTGAGCTTTCGGAGGTCGACGCGTGATCGCCTACGTGTTGCTCGCCGGAGCCATCGTCTGCGAGATCGTCGCAACGCTGTCACTGAAAGTGTCCGAAGGCTTCAGCAAGCTCCCGCCCTCCCTCCTGGTTGTGATCGGCTACGTGTCCAGCTTCACTTTGCTCGGCCTGGCCCTCAACCGCGGGCTCCCGGTCAGCGTCGGATACGCAATCTGGGCCGCTGCAGGAACAACGATCGTGGCAATCCTCGGTGTGGTCTTCTTCCGAGAATCACTCTCCGGTGTGGCCATAGCGGGATTAGCGCTCATCGTCGTTGGCGTGGGACTACTGAATCTCGGTAGCACCGGGCACGGCACTTCATCGATCCCAGCTCCGGATGACGAAGTAAGCACCCAATCACGGTGAGGTGAAATTCTGGCCGACCGGCGCACGTGCTGCTGGCGTCCTGGGCCGATACTCAAATTACACCGGGCGACGTCTTCGACCTACTGAGACATCTGCTTTCCATTCCAGTCGGTGAGCGTCCATCCGTGCGCAAAGACAATGGGGTTTGCATCACCGCTCAGTAGATCTGTTCGACGGCCTTGTCGAAACGCTGGTCGAATTCGTTGCCGTCGACCGAGCCGGGCATACGTGAGTCACGGTTCCCTGTAGCCAATCGTACAAAGGGACGTCATAGACGGCCACGGCCTCCACCTCCGGCCTGCCTTCTCAGTCACCGGCTTCGATTTCGTGGAGCCCCGGGAACACCTCGACCGGCTCGCTCACTGCTTCCGCCATCGGCTGGGCGGTTTGCTGTGTTCTCACCATTGTCGAGGCGTACACCCCGTCGAAGTCTTGACCCCCAAGGGCATCGGCGGCGACCTGAGCTTGCTTCCCTCCCTGTTCGGTGAGTTCTGGCCCCGGCGTGGAGGTAAGGGCTGCAAGCGCTGCGACGGCAACTGCGGTTTTCGTGAGACTCGAAACTCTGTGAACCATTGGTAGCTTCTTTCCTAGGGCGTGTTGATCAAGAGTTCTGGGCTCGTGGTCGGCGAGTTCTCGATGGCGTGACGCGTCAGGAGATCTCAGACGAGGTGTGGGCTGTTCTGGTGCCGTTGATGCCGATGCCGTTGATGCCGGTGCCGGTGGGGCGTTCGCGACAGTGGACGGATCATCGTCTCGCGGTCTAGGGCATGTCCTGGAAGTACCGCACGGGTGCGCCCTGGCGGGATGTGCCGGAGCGGTTCGGGAAGTGGAATTCGATCTATGAGCGCTTCGCGCGCTGGGCCGAGGACGGCACCTGGGAGAAGCTTTCTCGCCGAGGTGCAGAAGCAGTCCGACGCGGCCGGGAAGCTCGACTGGGCGGTGTCGATCGACTCGACCATCGCGCGCGTGCATCAGCACGGGGCGACCCTCGGCCGCGACACAGGGAGGCTCTGTCGAATCACAAGAAACTGCGAGAAGAGCCGCTTGATCACGGGATCTGCCGGCCGCGTCAGCGTCCCGATCGTGTGATCGCGGACAAGGGCTACCCGTCGAAGAAGAACCGGGCTCGGCTGCGGGAGCGGAAGATCGCCGCGACGATCCCCGAACGCGATGACCAGATCGGGCACGGCCGGAAGAAGCCGGGCAGACCGATCGAGTTCGGCGACGAGCATAAGGAGCGCTACAGGGGCCGCAACGTCGTCGAGCGGTGCTTTAACAAGCTCGAGCAATGGCGAGGTATTGCGATGCGCTCAGACAAACCCGCCCGCGCCTACCGTGCCGCGATCACCCTCGCCGCCACGCTGATTTGCATCAAGACCGACTTGATTCACACGGCCTAGCGGACCACCTCGAGCGGCCCCTCCTCGGGCGTCGGCGGCTCGAACCGCTCGAAGTACTCCGTCGCCGTCTGCTCAGTGAGCGGCCAATCGTCCGCCCGCCTGCCGTGTCGGTCACCGACCCGACTCAGGATGGTCTCGAGACCCGTCGCGATGTAAACAGTCTCCGGCAGAATGCCCTGCGGTGCGAGCAGTGCGCGAAACTCGTCGCGTTGTCGCCGGAACCAGAATCCGAAGTCGAGCACGACATCGTTCCCCACCGCAACATGGCGCAGCAAGCGCGCCTTCAGGTCTGCTGCCACCTCGGCGACCACTTCGGCGGAGGGCATCGTCGTGATTCCGCGATCCCAGAATTCCACCTCGAATGACAAACGCGTCCAGCCCTCGCGCTCCAGGCCCTTGGCGTAGGTGGTCTTGCCGGCACCACCTGGCCCGCACATCATCACGACCCGGGGTCGTCGTGTCTTGTTCACTGCCACCGGACCGAGGTTACGCTCCGCCACTGACGTTGAGACTTGCAACGCTACGCTCATCGATAATCTGGATCAGATCAGACTTGATCCACACGCCCTCGGTGGCGGACGGGAAATTTCACTTTCCAACACAACTATGTGCACTGAATGTTTTTGAGCAGCAATAAAGGCGCCGACGCGAGCGTCGGCGGAGATCACGTTTTACGGAGAAGAGACAGCCCGCAGTGTTGGTCCGGCGACGAACTAACGCCTCGGCGCCGGACCAGCTGCGGCATGGCGACCGTCAGTGCTGCGCGATGAAATCGAGTAGTTGGAAGTTGAATGCCTGGTACTCGTTCAGGGTGTGGGTTGTGCCCGCTCTTGGGGGCCCAGTGCCGGTGGTGGTGGTCAGTACGTGCCGGTGGTGGATTGGTGGTCGCGCCAGATCCAGCGGATCGTCCGAGGAAACACCGAACCACCGTGGCGCAAGGTATGGCCGCCCTCGCCGAAGACGAACTGATGGTCGTAATAGCGGTATTCCAGTGCCGCTGCCAAGTCCTGGTTGGCGATCGCGAGGTCCCCGAAGACCACACGCGCGTCGCGTCGCCCGCTCTGGAGCCACATGCGGATCGGTTTGCGCAGGTTGCGTCGCACCTGCGGTGCATGGTTGTGGCCGCCGCGGATGTCGACGAAAGAACCGCAGTGTGTGATGACGTTCCCGAAGAAGTCCGGTCGGTGCCATGCGGCGGTGAAGGACGCGTTGCCGCCCGAGCTGAAGCCGACGATGATGTGGTCGCGCGGCTCCCTCGACACGTTCAGCTCACCGACGGCGTCCGGAAGCAGCTCTTCGATGAGGAACCGTGCCCAGACATCGTCGATCGAGTCGAACTCGATGCTGCGGTTGTCCGCCCCACCGAAGATCGGGTACCCAGGTCCCGTCTTTCCCGCCTCGACGAATACGGCAACGGTCACGGGGATTTCGCCCTTGGCGATGAGGTTGTCCAGCACGACGTTGGCGCGGAAGTCTTCCGCGAGGTATTCCAAACCGTCGTGGAAGACGATCACCGACGCCGGCTCGGAGCCGTCGTACTGTGCCGGTACGTATATGCGGTAGTCCCGCTCGACGCCTGGGTACGCGACCGAGCTCGTGTGCTGACGGACCGTGATCGAACCCGTTGGCACGCCCTCACGCGGACGCGAGTTCGAGCCGAGGGAGTACTCGGGCCAGGTATCGTCTGCGTCCGCGTATGCCCCGCGGTCCTCGGTCGTGATGTGCTTGTCGGCGAACCATTCCTCCCATGCCTCGGGGGACATTCCAGCGTTTCCTGCGTTGCTACGGTCGTCGGTCATGAAACCTCTTATCTTGACGCAATCGTGTTCGGTTCGATTTACCCACAGCGACCGGGCGTGCCCTCACCTGGCCGTGAGAGCACGCCCGGAGCACGCGATCTCCTGCCACGGACACCACGGAGATCAGGGAAGTTCCGGTGGGAAGCTGTCGCCTTCTACTGCCGCCCGATTCGCTGATAAACCTGCGGTCGCCACCGCCGCAACGCGAGTGCCAACACGAAACCAAAGGCGAAGAATCCGTAGACGAAGGCGAGAAGAATGTTGGACATCGTCTGCGATCCACCGGTGAGGATGTGGAAATTGAGAATGGACAGCACCATGACCGTACCGAAGCCCACGGCAGCAGCCAGCGGAAGGACGATCGATTTGATCACGTGACCTTTGTGATTGCCTGTTCGCTTCAGGTAGGCCGGGACAGCGACAGCCGTAAGGAACTGCACCGTAATCCCTGTAAGTGCAGCAACACCCAGCAACGCGGCATAGAAGGCCATCTCATCAATGCCAAGGACGACTACGGCAGCGTTCAGGGCAAGCGCGGCCGCACTCATCACCATCGATGCCACGTAGGGTGATCCGTGGCGCGGGTGCACAGCACTCAGGGAGCGGGGGAAGACTCCGTCAGCACTCAGGTTGAACAAATAGCGGGCGCCAACGTTGTGTGCGCAGACGATCACCGCGAGGGCGCTGGTAATGACCAATATCGAGGCAGCATCGAAAAGGAAGTGGCTTCCGAAGGTAATCAAGGTCGAATCCATGGCGCCGGTGGGGTCGGCCGCGACCAGCGACGCCGCGTCGTCAACCCCGAGTGCGTTGATGAACAGCCACGTCGTCGTCACGTAAATGACGACGGCGCAGGCGATGAGACCGTAAGTTGCCCGAGGGATCGTCTTTTCAGGGTTGCGCACTTCATCGCGGAACAAGACGGTCACCTCATAGCCACCGAACATGCCGCTGGCCAAGAGCAGTCCGATGGGCAGCGATCCGTCGAACCAGTGGCTCGGATCGAAGGGTGCCGCACTCAGTCCTTCGGCACCCCCACGCGCGAAGATCACCGCGTTGTAGATGAAGACGACGATCAGTTCTCCGCACAGAACTACCGCGGTGACCTTCGCCGAGAAGTCGACGCGGAGATAACCGAGAACTGCGACGATCACCCACAGCACGAACGCCCAGACATACCCGGGCAGGTCCGGGCCGTGAAAGGTATTCGTGACGAGCGTGCCAAATATTTCGCCACCGAAGGTCAGGTAACCCGCGCATACGCAGAAGTATGCGAGCAGCATGGCCAATCCGGATCCGAGACCGATCTTCTTCCCAAGGCCGGCCGTTACGAAGGCGTAGAACGCGCCGGGGCGCTGAAGGACGTCCGACATCCGCAAGAATCCCGTCGCGAAGGCCGCCACGATCAGGCCACCGATGACGAAGAGGATCGGAGTGCCGATCCCGTTTCCAAAGGCAATCATGAACGGGATGACGCCAATTACCACGACGAGCGGAGCATTGAACGCCATCACACTGAAGAACAGCCCCAATGCGCCCATATTGCCCTGGAGGGTGCCCACTTTGCCCGTGAGCTCGGGATCCTTCTCTTCGAGTGTGGCATTCACCGTAGCCACACTCGCACCGTTGTCACTCATGTACTGCCCTTCTGGAAATTTGCCTTGGACACACGAAGGTGTGCTCGAGACGTCTGAATTGCCGAAACTGTTCAGCCACGACAGGTGTGCGGTGTAGTTGCGGACCCTGTCGATGTAGATCTCTGCAGTACTCAGCCGAATGAGTCGTTGCCCGCGAGCGGAGCTAGGCCTTCGGACGCGGATGCCGGAGTCATGGCGATCCCGTTCTTCATCCGACGCGAGTGCGTGGGATGTGTTCTGGCGGGACCTGACACAGCTCCTCCTTTGGGAGTGGACCACTACGTGATCTGAGTCACGATTCGATGCGACTGTGCTCCTTGCTGAACTGAGCCGTCAAGCGAGTGTGCAAATCCCCAGGAAATCGGTCCACATTACGGAATCCCGATGGAGGCGACCAGTTCGGCCCTATGCAGGAAGTCTCTCGACGAGCCATTCCTCCAGAGACACCTGCATCGGCACGGATTTCACAATATGGAACGGTACCGTGGGAAGGTGTCGGCTCACGCCCGTTGTCGGTCACCGAGCCCCATGGCATTCCGGCGCGATATGCGATCAGCCATAGTGCGTACGGCAGTACGCACGTCTACGACGGAAGGAGCTCCCATGGAGGCGACGAAGTTGCAGAAACGTGCAGCCGCGCGGGCGGATGAGCTACCCGGGGCGAGTCTGGACCATCCGTTCGGCGATGGATGGGATGTGTTCAAAGTTCGCGGGAAGATATTCATGCTCCTGACGCACGTGACAGGTAAGCCGATGGTGATCGTGAAAACGGACCCAGCGGAGGGGAAGGCGCTGCAAGCCATGCTCGAGCACATCACGCCGGGCTACCACATGAACAAGCAGCACTGGATCACGCTGACACCGGGTGGGGACATCGATGCGAAGCTGGTCGACGATCTGGTGACGGAGTCGTATCTACTGGTCGTGGAAAAGCTGCCGAAGGTGCAGCGGCCGGTCGACCCGGCTCGATTCAGGCATCGCCGGTCATGACGATCTCAGGGCTTCGGGTACAGCAGGCCGCTCGGCGTATAGCGGAGGATCTTCCCAGGGTCAGCCACGGGCATCTTTTCACCGAGGGACTGGATCGTCACAATTCGGCCTGAGTCGCAACAAAATGAAGACCCCGTCGTTGTTCGACGTGGATAAGCGGGTTTCCCGCGTCACGAATCAGCTCCCATTCGTCGGTGTCACTCACCGGCTCGACGCACACGCACGTACTGATCAGTGAATCCTCCGGCACAGGGACCACCTGCAGGAGATCATGACATCGGACGTTGCACTTTGCGAGCTCTCCATACCCGTCGCCAGGCACGTCACCTTGCAAGGTCGAGGAACTTACAGTTTCCGCTACATCACGTGATGCGTCCGAGGATCACGGTGTGTACATGGTGGGCCTTGTCGACGCCGCGGAAGTCGGCTTCGTATGTTGTCCCAGCGACGGCGAGGGCGATGCTGCTGGAGGAGAAGAATTGGCCGGCCCACGACTTGTTGCTGAGGAATGCGATCGACCGGATGTGCTTGTAGGGGATGGACGTGATCGCGGTGCGCTTGCCGACGAAGCTCTTGTCCTGGATCACGACGCGCAGGTTCGTCATCCCGAGGAAGCCGGTACCCGCGCCGATGCAGTCGTAGACGGCGATGATGTGCTCACCGGGAAGGATTCCCTGTTCGACCTGCTTCAGCTGCTCCGACTTGTCGAAGATCGGTTCAGTCATGGCGACTCCTTCGATGTCGGTGCGGAAGTCCATTCTCGCAGAGAGAGGCCCTGCACTCAGCCGGGTGAGATCGGCTCGAATGGCCGGATCTCGTCCTGCCCGGGTCGAACGACTCCGGCGGAGGACTCGGGCACCTCGTTCCACGCGCCTTCGAGGTCGCGGAGGGGTTCGGAAACCACGAAACGAGTCTCCCCACCCAGTTCGTGCAAGACCTCGACTTCGGGGTGCAGTGCGCGCAGCTTCGCGAGTTCGGTGGAGAAGAACAGCGACCTCGACTGCCGTTCACTCGAGTACCGGAAGACCCACAGCGATTCACCCTCGGTGGTGGCGACGGTCATCTGCACCGGATGGTCGACACCGTGTGCTCGGCCGACGTCTTCGACGAAGCCGACCGCGCGGGCAACCGCACCGAAAGGATCGTCGGCGAGGCCGAATGTGAGGGCGAGGAAAAACAACGTTTCGGAATCTGTCGAACCCTCGATGTCGAGGAACAGGGCCGGGTCGACGGCCATCACCAGGTCGCGTCTGATCTCGTGGAAACCGCGCAGGGCGCCGTTGTGTACCCACAACCACCGCCCGTGCCGGAAGGGATGACAATTGCTGCGCTGCACCGGCGTCCCCGTCGAGGCACGCACGTGAGCAAGCAACATCCGCGTTCGCACTTGGCCGGCGATCTCCCGCAGGTTGCTGTCGTTCCAGGCCGGTTCGATGCTCTTGTACACCGCCGGCTCACTGCCTTCGCCGTACCAACCGACACCGAATCCGTCACCATTGGTGGTCGTCGCCCCGAGACGTGAGTGCAGACTCTGATCGATCAGCGAGTGTTTAGGGCGGAACAACAGGTCCTCCGCGAGGATCGGTTCACCCGAGTAGGCCATCCACCGGCACATACCTCAATACAAGCACTCGCCACCGGCCGCGGGGCCGGAACCGGGAAATCCTCTTCGACAGCTGGTTCGTGCTGTGGGGTGCGCCTCGGCCTCGGCACCGTCAACGGACGCCCCTTCGCCACCCCGCGCCCGGAAGACATGGGCTAACCGCGCTCACCCGTTCGCTGCTCCCGCCAACGGCTGGGGCTGACCCCGAAGTGCCCGCGGAACCATCGTGAGAAGTTGCTCGGCGCCGAGAAAGACAGCACGTCCGCGATCTCGGTGAGACTCAGCCGAGGGTTCGCCACCATCCGTTCGGCGAGCTCGGCGCGGGTGCTGTCGAGGACCGTCGAGAACGACTCCCCGCTCTCCGCGAGCCTGCGGTGCACAGTCCTCCGATCCACACCCAGACTGCGGGCCACCTGCTCGACGGAACAGCGGCCGGTGGGGAGCAGCAGTTCGATCAGCTCGCGGACCCGGCTCACGATCGTCACGTCGTCGACCGGTTCCCAGGAGTCCAGCAACTGCTGTGTGTAGGGGCGGAGGAGCGGGTCGGACATCTTGTTCGGCGCGTCCAGGTCGGCCGCCTCGATGACGATGCCGGCGAACTCGTTCTCGAACGTGACGACCGGACCGAACAATCGCCGATGCGTTGCCGTGTCCGCCGGCGCCGGGTGCGGAAAACACACCGTGAGTGGTCTCCAACCGCCGCCGAGGAAGTCGCGCAGCAACCGGTGCAGCACTCCGACCGCGAGTTCGATCGACTGCCGAGTCTCGAGTGCCTCCCCGAGATCGAGTTCGATGCGGAGGGTCACCAGGCCGTTCACCTCGGACATCCGCGTCCGCAACGCCTCGTTGTACGTGTGTGCATACCGGGTGAGCACGCGCAGGGCACTGCGGACGTCGGGTTCCTCTCGGACGACGAGACTGAGCGGGCCGAGGTTGGAGAACTGTCTGCGTTCGGCAAGGCGCACCCCGAAGTCTTCGCGCCCGGACTTCTCTACCGACTGCTCGAGGAGGCGCGCGATCGCCGCGGCCGGGACCCACCGGTCCTGTAGTGCCAGGCCGGACGGATCGAGGCCCGCGGATCTCATCAACGGAGCCGGGTCGATCCCGAACGACCGACACAGCTCCAGGTAGCCGTTCAGCGACGCGTAGCGCGCAAGGGGTTTCATGTCACTCCGATGTCCTGTCCCAGAATGATAGGCCGACTGTCCCGTCAGGATAAGCGCAGGGGCCCATGTGGCCGTACTGTTAGGTGCATCACAGAAGCGGTGCGGAGAGGTTATCCGCCACACCGGATCATCCCCGCCAACCGGCCGCGAGCGTCCGGCCGCGGCACCGCGCCGATCAGCACATCGAAGAGGAGAAACACTGTGGCACAGGCAGTTCGGTTCTACGAGCACGGCGCTCCGGAAGTCATGAAGTGGGAGAACGTCGAGGTCGGAGAGCCCGGCCCCCACGGAGTCCGGATCCGGCACGAGGCCGTCGGACTGAACTTCGCCGACACCTACTTCCGCACCGGCCTCTACCCGGCCGAACTGCCCGCAGGCATGGGCGTGGAGGCGGCCGGTGTCGTCGAAGAGGTCGGCTCCGGCGTGACCCACGTGCAGGTCGGCGACCGCGTCACCTACACAGGCAGCCCGCTCGGCGCCTACAGCACCGAACGCGTGATGCCGGCCGCACCGCTGATCCCGCTGCCGCAGGCGATCCGCTTCGACACCGCGGCCGCGATGACCATGCGGGGTCTGACCACGGCATACCTGCTGCGCCGCATCTACCCGCTGAAGGCGGGCGACACCGTGCTGCTGCACGCGGCGGCCGGGGGCGTCGGCCTGATCTTCACTCAGTGGGCGAAGTTGCTGGGCATCAACGTGATCGGCACCGTGTCGACCGACGAGAAGGCCGCGATCGCCCGCGCCCACGGATGTGAGCACGTGATCGTCTACACCCGGGAGAACGTCGCCGAGCGAGTTCGCGAGATCACCGGCGGCGCCGGCGTCCCGGCGGTGTACGACAGCATCGGCGAGTCCACCTTTCAGACCTCGCTCGACTGCCTCGCCCGGCGCGGACTGCTGGTGTGCTTCGGAACGGCCTCCGGACCGATTCCCCCGATCAACGCGATGCAGTTGGCAGTCAAGGGTTCACTGTTCGTGACCCGCCCCGCTCTCGCCGACTACATCGCCGACCCGGCCGAGCGCGCCGAACTCGCCGGTGAATTGTTCGGACACGTCGAGGCCGGCCGGATCCGGATCGAGATCAACCAGAGTTACGGACTCGAGGACGCCGTCCAAGCGCACCGCGATCTCGAATCCGGCCGCAGCATCGGCTCGTCCGTATTCCGACTCTGACTGCGGGCCAACACATTCACTCCGACGGAGACACCACCATGACCGACACCGCGCAACTGACCTACTTGCCCGAACCGCACACGATCCTCTCCCCTTCCGGGTCGTTCCGGATCGCACCGCTCACCTGCTCGATCGGCGCCGAACTGTTCGACGTGAACCTCGGTGACGCCGCCCGCGACGACGCCCTGTTCGCCGAACTGCGGGAACTGCTGCTCGAGTACAAGGTCCTGTTCCTCCGCGACCAGGACATGACCCGCGCCGAGCACGTGGCGCTGGCCGAGCGGTTCGGCCCGCTCGAGGACCACCCCGCCGTGGGGAGCGACCCCGACCACCCCGGGCTGGTGCGCATCTACAAGGACCTCGACAGCCCGGCCGACCACTACGAGAACGCCTTTCACTGCGACGCCACCTGGCGGGAGAACCCGCCCATGGGCTGCGTGCTCCGCTGCGTGGAGACGCCCCCGATCGGCGGAGACACCATCTGGGTGAACATGGCCCTGGCCTACGACAAGCTGCCCGACGCGGTGAAGAAGCAGATCGACGGACTGCGCGCCCGGCACAGCATCGAGGCGTCGTTCGGTGCCGCACAGCCGCTGGAACAGCGGCAGGCGCTGCACCAGAGGTTCCCCGACGCCGAGCACCCCGTGGTGCGCACGCACCCCGAGACGGGCGAAAAGATCCTGTTCGTCAATGCTTTCGCGACCCACTTCGTCAACTACCACACCCCGGAGCACATCCGGTACGGCATCGACTATGCGCCCGGCAGCAGTAACCTGCTCAATTACCTGATCAGCCAGGCGTCGATTCCCGAGTACCAGGTGCGGTGGCGCTGGACCAAGAACAGCGTCGCGATCTGGGACAACCGGTCCACCCAGCACTACGCGGTCCAGGACTACTGGCCCGCCGTCCGCAAGATGGAACGCGCCGGGATCATCGGCGACCGGCCCTTCTGAAACTTTCTCTCCCCCTGTTGATCCGAACCACCTCGAACGGAGAACACCCATGCACTTCCACGACGACGCCCTCTTCCCCGAGACCCAGGAGAAGCTGGTCATCACCGCCGCCCCGTACGGCCCCGAGTGGGAGCCGGACGACTTCCGCGAAGACCTGCCTCTGACGATGGACGAGCACGTCCAGCAGGCGGTCGACTGCTACGAGGCCGGCGCCACCGTCCTGCACATCCACGTCCGCGAACTCGACGGCAAGGGCTCCAAGCGGTTGTCGAAGTTCAACGAACTGCTCGGCCGCCTCCGGGAGGCCGTGCCGGACATGATCCTGCAGGTGGGCGGTTCGATCTCGTTCGCACCCGAAGGTGAAGGCGCCGACGCGAAGTGGCTCAGCGACGATGCTCGGCACATGCTCGCAGAACTCGACCCGAAGCCCGACCAGGTGACCATCGCCATCAACACGAACCAGATGAACATCATGGAGTTGATGACCGCCGACGACATCGCCGGCACCTCGTTCCTGCGTCCGGAGATCGCCGACGCGTACCGCGAGATGGTCGTCCCCGCCGGACCGTCGTGGGTGGAGGAGCACCTGAAGCGTCTGCAGGCCGCAGGAATTCAGCCGCACTTCCAACTCGCCAACGTAGCCCAGCTCGAAACCGTCGAACGCCTCATTCGCCGCGGCGTATACACAGGCCCGCTGATGCTCACCTGGGTCGGCATCGGCGGCGGATTCGACGGACCCAACCCGTACAACATGATGGAGTTCATCCGCCGAACCCCGGACGGCGCCGTGCTCACCCTCGAAACCCTCATGCGCAGCGTGCTCCCGATGAACACCATGGCGATCGCCATGGGCCTGCACGCCCGCTGCGGCAACGAGGACACCATCTGGGGTCGCAAGGGCGAGAAGATCACCTCCGTCCAGCAAATCGAGCAACTCGTCCGCATCGCCGGCGAACTCGGCCGCGAGGTCGCCACCGGCAAGGAGGCCCGCGAGATCTACAAGCTCGACGAGCGGTATGCCGACGCCGAGGAGACCCTCGCGAAGATCGGATTCGCGCCCAACCGCCGGCCGGGACAGCTGGGCTTCACCCAGCACGCCTGAGTTTCGAGGCCGGGCAATATCGCATCGTGACCGGGGAGAGAGTCGAGCAGATCGCCGCTCGCTCTCTCCCCCACCCTTTATCACTCCTTACGGCCATAGGAGGCCTCATGGGACTACCAGCCACCACCGCCCCGAACACCACCCCGGACACGACCGCCGAGAAGACCGCACCAGCCTCCCGGTCCCGGTTGTATCCCTGGATCGTCTTCGCACTCACCTTCGGTTTGCTGCTGTCGGACTACATGTCCCGCCAGGTCCTCAGTGCGGTTTTTCCGCTGCTCAAAACCGAATGGACGCTGACCGATTCACAGTTGGCGTCGCTCAGCAGCATCGTCGCACTGATGGTCGGACTGCTGACGCTCCCGCTGTCGCTGCTGGCCGACCGGTGGGGCCGGGTGAAGAGCCTGGTCCTGATGGCCGTGCTCTGGAGCATCGCCACACTGCTCTGTGCGGTGGCAAGCAGCTACGAGCAGATGCTGGGAGCCCGATTCCTCGTCGGCGTGGGTGAGGCCGCCTACGGTAGCGTCGGCATCGCCGTCGTCCTCAGCGTGTTCGCCTCGCGAGTGCACTCCACGCTCAGCGGCGCCTTCATGGGCGGCGGATCGTTCGGGTCCGTGATCGGCGTCGCCCTCGGTGGCGTGATCGCCGTCAACCTCGGCTGGCGCTGGTCGTTCGCCGCCATGGCCGTCTTCGGACTCATGCTCGTCGCCCTCTTCCGGGCTCTCGTCTCCGAACGAAAACTGGCTCTTCATGCGGCCGACGACGACCCGGCCGACACACCCGGTCCCACCGGATTCCGGGCACCGATCTCGAGCCTGTTCACCACCCCCGCCGTCGTGTTCGCCTACATCGGTGGTGGTCTACAGATGTTCACCGCAGGGGTCCTGCTGGCTTGGCTGCCGAGCTTCTTCAACCGCTCCTACGGCCTCGCACTCGACAAGGCCGGTGCAATGGCGTCGATCTTCGTCCTCCTCGTCGGCAGCGGCATGGTGGTGTGCGGCATTATTACCGACCGCGTCAGCCGCAACGATCCCGCGCGAAAATGGACTACCGCGGTGGCCTTCGGCGTAATCTCCCTCGTCTTCCTCGGCACCGGCTTCCAGATGCCCTCCGGCACGCTCCAATTGGTTCTGATCGGCATCGGCGCCTTCTTCTCCGCCGGCTCATCCGGTCCCATCGCCGCCATGGTCGCGAACCTCACCCACTCGTCGGTGCGCGCCTCCGCCTTCGGCACCCTGACCCTGGCCAACAACCTCCTCGGACTGGCGCTGGGCCCGTTCGTCGTCGGGGTGCTGGCCGACCGCTTCGGGCTTGTCACCGCGTTGCAGATCGCTCCGCTGATCTACATCGTCGCGATCGTCGCCCTGATCCTCGGCAAGCGCGCCTACCCGGCCGGACGCCGCAAGCTCGCCGCCCTCACCGCTACCGCATAGAAAACCGGAGCCACTCGTGACTACCTCCACCTCACCGACCGTGGTGATCGTGCCCGGACTGCGCGACCACGTCGCCGACCACTGGCAGACGTTGCTCGCCGAGAGACTCGACACCGTGCGAACGGTGCCGCCGCTCGAACGCGACAAGTTCAGCCTGGCTGCCCGGATCGCGGCACTCGACGACGTCCTCACCGACATCGACGGCCCGGTAGTCCTGGTCGCGCACAGTGCGGGAGTGGCGATCACCGTCCACTGGGCCCAGCGGTCCACCCGCCCGGTCCAGGGCGCCCTGCTCGCCACTCCACCGGACCTCGAGGAACCACTGCCCGCGGGGTATCCGACCCTCGAGGATCTCGAGCAGGGTGGCTGGGAGCCCGTCCCCCGGCGCCGACTGCCGTTCCCCAGCGTCGTCGCCGCCAGCACCAACGATCCGATGGCTCGCTTCCGTCGGGTCGCCGGAATGGCCGAGTCGTGGGGCAGCCGGCTCGTCGACCTCGGAGCCGTCGGTCACCTCAATCCCGCCGCCGGCTACGGGTACTGGCCGTACGCCGAGGAGTTGCTCCGGGAGTTGATCGACTCGACGGCCTCCGCCGCGCTGTCTTAGCGCATCGCCCACCTTCCCACTCCGAGAAAGTGTCCCGTGCTGAACCTCTCCGTACTTCTCGAAGACTCCGCCCGCCGATTCCCCGACCGTGATGCCCTGATACTCGGCGACGAGCGGATGTCCTACGCCGATCTCGACGCCCGATCCGACCAGGTCGCGAACCTGCTGGTGTCGGCGGGCATCGAACCCGGCGACAAGGTTGCGCTCTCCTGCCCCAACATCCCGCAGTTCCCCGTCGTCTACTACGGCATCCTCAAAGCCGGTGCGGTGGTCGTGCCACTCAACGTGTTGCTCAAGGAACGCGAGATTGCCTATCACCTCGCCGATTCCGACGCCACGGCATATTTTTGCTACGACGGCACTCCCGACCTGCCGATGGGCGAGTACGGGCGCTCGGCGTTCGCGCAGAGTCCACACTGCCGCAGCATGTTCCGCATCACCACCGACCCGAACGCGCCCGTGACGATCGACGGCATCGGCACACTGACCGACGCCAGGGCGCCACACAACACCGCCTTCGAGGCCGTCGTCCGCGAACCCGGCGACACCGCCGTCATCCTGTACACCAGCGGGACCACCGGAAAACCGAAGGGCGCCGAACTCACCCACGCCAACATGGTGCTCAATGCGCTGACCGCCAACCGCCTGTTCGACAGCACACCTACCACTCACGACCGCTACCTGGTGACGTTGCCGCTGTTCCACTCGTTCGGCCAGACCGTCACCATGAACGCCGGCATCTCGGTAGGGGCGACCCTCGTGCTGCTGCCCCGGTTCGAGGCCGCCGCGGCACTCGACGTCATCGAACGCGAGAACATCACCGTCTTCGCCGGAGTGCCCACCATGTACTGGGGTCTGCTCGGCGCCCTCGACGAACACCCCGCTGACATCGGCCGCATCGCCGCCAATATGCGTCTCGCGATCTCCGGCGGCGCCGCGCTGCCGGTGGAGATACTCACCCGGTTCGCCGACCGCTTCGGGGTGCAGATCCTCGAGGGGTACGGACTGTCCGAGACGTCACCCCTCGCGACGTTCAGCGACCCCGGCCGTGAGCCACGGCCCGGGTCGATCGGCGTCCCTGTGTGGGGAATCGAGGCCCGGATCGTCGACCAGGAGTGGAACACCGTCACCGGAGCCGGTGCCATCGGCGAGATTGCGTTGCGTGGCCACAACGTCATGAAGGGGTACTACAACCGACCGGACGCCACCGCGGAAGTGCTGCGCGACGGCTGGTTCCGGACCGGCGACCTCGCCCGCGTCGACGACGACGGCTACTACTACATCGTCGACCGGGCCAAGGACCTGATCGTGCGCGGCGGATTCAACGTGTACCCCCGCGAGATCGAGGAGGTCCTCCTCGGCCACGACGCCGTCTCCCTCGCCGCCGTCGTCGGTGTTCCCGACGACAGCCACGGCGAGGAGATCAAAGCGTACGTCATCCTCGAACCCGGCGCACAGATCACCGCAGAGGACGTGATCGCCTGGGCCAAGCAGCAGATGGCGAGTTACAAGTACCCCCGCACCGTCGAATTCGTCGCCGCCCTGCCGATGACCGCCACCGGCAAAATCCTCAAACGCGAACTCGGCCGGGCGGGAGCCGGGATGTGATCCCGAACGCGCCGACAGACTGTCAGCCGTCGGCACCCATCTCGGCGAGCTCAGTTCGCAGGCGCTCGTTGTCCGCCGAAGTCCAGCCGTCGGGCGGCAGGATCGCACTCCACGCATCGGCGATATCGACGACGTAGGAATGTCCGTGTCCGTCCGGAACACCTGTGGACACCGCCATGTCCGCCGCAACCTGGAAGAACGTCACGAACGGGAACCACTGCGTGCTATCGAGGACGTCGTAACCGCGCTCCTCCTTCAGCCAGTCCGGCTCGCGCACTAACAACTCCGGCGACCACCAGACGATCGGATCCGACGGGTGCTGCAGATAGACCATCCGCGGCTGCCCCCACGGGGCATCGGGGCGTGGCAGATCCTCCGCCGCCCGCGCCCCGAAGCGCACCATCTCGCCCTGCTCGTAGACCGGAAGCCATTCGGGCGAGCCCGGATCGCGGTTCGTGGTCACATCGGTCCAGATCTCGTTCGCATTCGGTGGTCCCGTGAACAGCACACCGTCGGTGCGGGCCTCGACGTCGTCGACGTTGCCGAAAGCGCTTTCGCCACCGAAGGAGCCGAGGCTTTCACCCATCACGACCAGCTTGGGACGTGATTCGACTGGCAACTTCTTCCATTTGTCGTATACGGCGTCGAACAATGCCTCCCCGGCCTGGTGGGCGCGTTCCTTGTCGACGAGGAAGGACAGCCAACTCGGCAGATACGAGTACTGCAACCCGACCGTCGCGGTGTCGCCGTTGTACATGTACTCCAGCGAGGAGACGAGACTTTCGTTGATCCACCCGGTGCCGGTGGTGGTCGCCACGCCCACCACCGCACGATCGAACCCGCCGGCGCGCTCCAGCTCGTCTGCCGCCACCTGGGCATTCTCGCGGATCGAATCGCCCCCACTGGCGAGCCCCGCGTAAGTTCGAATCGGCTCCACCGCGGCTCGACCGCCGTTGAACGCGGACAAGTCTTCGACGGACGGGCCACGCGAAATGAACGAGCGACCCTGCCGTCCCAGCGAATCCCACGTCACCAGCGACTCCGGCCCGCCCGAACGCAGCGGTGACGTGGGTGGCTCGTCACCGGCCTTGGTCTCCTGGTTGACGGCGGCGAACGAGGTGTTCAGGCCCGACATGATCGCCCGAACCGCAGCCCCGTTGACCAGTGCGAAAACCAACGCCACGACTACTACTCCGATCACGGTCGCCGAGATACGCCGGGGCACCACACGGCTGATCTTGCGTTCGACCCACCGCACGGCCCGCAGCAGCACCCGGGCCGTGGCAACCAACCCGACGTACACCAGCAACGCCACGATCCCCATGACGAGGTAGCCCCACCACGGGAAAGGTGCGGCGCTCATGATTTCCCGGAGTTCGGCCTGCCAGTTACCGAACCACACCAGCATCACTGCGGTTCCGAGGAGACCGATGACCGCCGCCGTCCGGCGAACCATTTTCTTCACATGGTCCGACGCCTCGCGCTGCACAAGGTAGCGCACGAACTTGGAGCCGAGAAACCCGACGGCGTAGCCGATTGCAGCCGACACACCGGTAACCAGTCCCTGGAAGAACGGCCCGCGAGGCAGAAGCGTCGGTGTCAACGACAGCCACACGAACAGTACAGCGATTACCAGGCCGCCGAACGCGTACTGGTCGGGAAGCCAGCGTCGATGCCCAGGCGGCCGCGCGGCACCGGTGTCGCGTCCGGGTGCACTGTCGATCACATCGGTCGTCATGGCTCGTTGCGTCCTCTCCATGACGGGCGGACTCTCGGAGTGCCTCGTCCGCTATTTACCATTCTCCGTCATGCGAGGGTCGCGACCTATCAATTCCACCGAGAAATAGTCATCACGGACGTGCCCGTGATGCTGGCACTACCGACCGAATTTACGCCAGTGTCTTCGCCTTGATCGCCTGGAACTCGGCGTCGGTGATCGTCCCGGAGTCGAGCAGCGCCTTGGCATCCGCGATCTGCTGGGCAGGAGACTGTCCGGCTATGTCCCGGATATAGGAGTCCTGCGTCTGCCTGACCTGCTGGGCAGCGGCCATCGATCGCTTCGCCATGCCGTCATTCCTGACGATCAGGTAGATCAGCGCCGACAGGAAGGGAACTATGAAAAGGAAAAGAACCCAGATCGCCTTTACCCATCCCGAGGTTTCATGGTCTCGGAACAAATCGGTGATGATCGAAAACAGCACTGTCAGATACGCCATGAAGGCGAAACAGACGAAGATGAACCAGAAAAATTCCCAAAAACCTTCCATGCTCGGAGCTCCGTCCACTCGAAGTTACGGTCAGGAGGCCAGGATTTTGGCCTTCTCAGCGTTGAACTCCTCCTCGGTGAGAACTCCCTGATCGCGGAGTTCACCGAGTTGCTTCAGGGCGGCAATGCGATCCATGCCACCGGAGGGCGGTGCGGGCTGACTCGACGCAGGGAGCGGAGCCGCTTCCTGTTGTGGTGCAGGCTGGTTCGCCGCCCACCGCTGTCCCTGCCGTCGCGATACCCGGTTGGAGACTGCGGTCGCGGTGCCCGCCACGACGGCGGTCCGCGCCATCCCGCGCAAAAGTCCTGGCATGATATTTCCTCAACTCTTTCAGTATTCGGTGCGTCAGCGTGCGGTGTCGTCGAGCGCGTCGAGCGCTGCCAGAATGCCTTGGACGGGGATGCGCCCGGACGCGACGAGCTGGGCGCCCTCGCGCCGCAGTGCCGAGGCGAACGGTGCGGCCCAGCGGTTCTCGTACACCAGGATCGCCCCGGAACAACCTGGCTGAAGTACGGCGGCCGCCTCCTCGAGGTCCGTTGGGTCGACCAGGCCCGTCGCCGCCTCGGCGAACAGCGTCACGTCCACGCCGCCCTCGAATCCGAGATCCTCGATCTCGATACCGGATATCGAGCCGTCGGTTTCCTTCCGGACGAAGACGAGATCGTACACCCGGATGATGTTTCGCTCGACCAGGTCGATCAGGTGAGGAAGCGCCGATCCGTCGGGTTGTCGATCACTGGGGAACTCCACGACGAGATAGTCGATGGGCCCGAGTTCGTCGATATCGGTGTCATTCACTGCGAGACCTCTCTTCTGAAGACGGCAGCGACAGCCGCGCGGAGCGTCATCTCAGTATCACCCTGCCGGGGACGGCGGCGCTAGAGAATGACGCCGCCTGTGAGTGCCTGCTGCCCGCCCTCGCAGGAGAGATCCCGCCATCCGACGAGCACCTTGTGCACGGCCTCAGCGCCGTGCAGCGGGTCGGGCGGTGCAGGCAGGTCTGCTGGATAGATGAGAAACGGGGTGCTTTGCGGTCCACCCATGCCGCCGTGCGAGCCGACCTGCTCCTCGAACGCCGCGACCTCATCGGTGTCGGGCCAGTACGCGCCGCCGACCATGATGTCGGCAACGTTGTCGAAGTTGTCGGTACGTCGCACCTTCGCCAGCGCGTCAGGGCCCATCACCGCGAGCGGGTTCTGGCCCGTGACCTCCCCTGTTGTCACGTCGACGTGACCTCGAGGCCCGAGAACGACGGACCCGCCGGGGGCAGCAACCAGCAGGAAACCGATTCCTGGATGTTCCCGCAGACCGGTGAGCAGGCCGGGGTGGGCGGCCTCGATGGCGTCGACGTCGGCCCGTCCGGGCAGGTCCGGGAAGTAGATCAAACCGAGGTTGCCCGAGCCGAGCACGATCGGCTCGCCGGCGGGAGCGTGCGCCTCCTCGCCGGCCGTCGGTGCGTGCACGCTTGCCGCGGCATAGCCGCGGCCCTCGGCCCCGGGTTGTGCGGAGACGTCCGGTTCGCGCTCGTACCAGTGACGCTTGACCGCGGTCGGTTCGCGCTGTGCACAAAGCCTAATGACCAACTGCCCCAGTGTTTCCCCGTATCTTTGCAGAAAGGTCGCGCCCTGGCTCTGCCCGTGATCGGACAGCACGACGACTCGGTAGGGCCGATCGGCTTGTTCCACCACGGCGAGCAGCATCTCGACGATGTCGTCGAGTTTGGACAGCACCGCGAGGGTCTCGGGCCGGGAGATGCCGGAGTGGTGCGATACCTCGTCGTAGCCGATCAGGTCGACGTAGACGACGCTGCGTCCCTTGATCAGATCGCCGACCACTGCGGCGACGGAAACGTCGGTGGCAAGCACGGTCGCGAACGCCCGCACGAACGGATAAACGCCGCCCCGCGGCACCCGCGGTTGGATGTCCTTGCGCTTTTGCCGTAGTGCCTGGCGTATTTCCCGCTGCACCTCGCCGAACATTCGTAGCGACGTGCGCAGCGCACTCGCCGGGTCGGCGAAATAGTCGCTGTAGCCGGCACCGCCGCCGAGGCGCGCACCGCGCATGCGGCTGACGACGAGCACGTTGTCGTTCGCGCCACCAGTGAACAGGTTTCCGCGGCTCGCACCGTCGTGTGCCAGCAGGCCGGGGACGTCGGTTCTTTCGAGTTCGCGCTGCTCGTTGTCGGCCGGATTGCTGAACACCGAAATGTGCCCGGTCGCCTTGTCGTACCAACGAAACGCCGGCACGTTGTGGTTGGAACCGTGCAGCACCCCCAGCTGGGTCGCACCCGTCTGACTGCTCCAATCGGTGTACCAGGGACGCAGCCTGTGCGTGTGGCGCACCAACTTCGCCAGTCCTGGCGTGACACCGTCGGCGATCGCGCGACGCAGCACGTCGTAACCGAGGCCGTCGATCTGGATGCACAACAGCCCCGGGGACGCGTTCCCGAGGTCGACGTTGCGCCGCAGCCGAAATCGCTGACGACGCACCTGCATCACTCGGTACGCGGTATCGGAGCGAGACGCGATAGCGCCCGACACCACGGAGGTGAACAATGAGAGCAGCGCTGCGAGGACGAACGCATCTCGTGGTTGGTCCACGACCGCGACCGGTACCAGGTACAGCGCCAGCAGCATGATCACGCCGCCGGCGAGGAACACCCCGATGAACAGCAGCACCGGACCGATCCACGACATCAGCCACATCATCACCGGCCACAGGGCGGCACTGAGTACGCCGAACACCAATGCGAGAACCAGCGCAGCCGGCAGGGTCGGCAGCGGAGTGAAACTCGACCCGTCCAGTGAAACCCCGCCGAGGAGGCGGTCGAGCACGATGATCGCGAGCGCTGACGACCCCCAGAGCACGAGGAACTCGACGAACACTCGCACCACACCGCTCACCGTGCGCATCGCAGCTCCCTCGTCATCTGGAATCGTAAGGGGTATGAGCGCAACGGCGGGGCAGGATGACGAGGCATTCCGTCTCCGCTGGCTCGGACATGCCAGCGCACTGATCGTGGACCGCGGGACGGTCATCCTGACCGATCCGGTGCTGACCGACCGCGTAGCCCACCTGCGCCGCCGCACCGGCCCCACCCCGAGCGGTGAGCATGTGCGCCACCCGGATGCCGTCCTGCTCTCACACCTGCACGCCGACCACACCCACCTGCCGTCGCTGCGGCTGCTCGATCCGGACGTACCGATCGTGGTGCCGTGGCGAGCGGTCGACGGCCTGCCCGCGTTGCGCGAGTTCGCCGATCGCCTGCTACCGCTGCGGCCCGGCGAACAGATAGAGATAGGCAAAGTAACGGTGCGTGCCGTGCCCGCCCGACACGACGGCCGGCGCTGGCGCCGCGGCCCGCAGCTCGCGCCGGCGATCGGGTATGTCGTCGAAGGAGACCGGCGAACCTACTTCGCCGGCGACACCGACCTGTACCCGAACCTCGCCGACCATGTCGGCCCGGTAGATCTCGCCTTGCTACCCGTCGGGGGCTGGGGCCCGACACTCGGCAAGGGTCACCTCGATCCACCACGAGCCGCGGTCGTCGCGCGCCTGGTGCAGGCAGGACTGGCTGTGCCCATCCACTACGGCACACTGTGGCCCATCGGCCTCGACGCCGTCCGCCCCCGGCTGTTCTTCGGTCCGGGCGCCGAGTTCGTCCGCCACGCTGTCCGGGAGGGCGTGGTGGCGGTGGAGTTGCACCCTGGAGATGAACTCGGTGAGCCGGGAATCCAGGGCGTGTAATTATCGGGTCGAATCACCGAGTGGCAGTGCCGGTATCGCTGAGGTTCGCGTCTCTTATCTCCCTCTCCGGACTCCACGTCGAAACAGCCCAGATGATGACGACGTCGAGAGCGATAATCAACAGTGACCAACCCGGGTAATAGGGCAACCACAGAAAGTTCGCCAATATCGAGACGGCCGCGACGATGATGGCCGACACTCGGGCCCACCCGGCGCCTGTGAAGAGAGCGAGGCCGACGATCGCGACGATGACGCCGAGGATGATGTGGATCCATCCCCAGGTGGTGAGGTCGAATTTATAGACATAGTTGATGCCGCTGACGAATACCTCGTCTTCGGCGACCGCCGCGATCCCCTGGAAGAACTGGATGATGCCGACGGTAACCATGATGACGGCGGCCGCCATCGACGTACCTGCCGCGAAACCCTGTTTGCCGGATGGATACTCAGAACTCGCTGGATTGACTCCAAAACTACGATCGGACATGGCTGACCCTTCCCGAGCTACGATGTACCGGAACCACAATTATCTGCCGCCGCGTGGTGCGTTCGCGGCGAGATTCCAATTCCCAACGAACCGGGCGACCCTCGTAAATTCTTCGTCACCGCTTACGACAGGCGTGGTGAGCGCCGTACGAACACACCCCACACTTTCCCGCTGCTCGTCACCGATCGTGTAACTGGCTCTTCGGTTGCGAGCACGGGTTCCGCCGCAAGCATCGGTGCGCTGCTGTACGTGGCATCGAGTGTGCGCATGGCGGCCCGCTCGACCAGTAGGGGAACGAAGTCCCGGATGCGGCAGTCGTCGAACCGGTGGAGAGTCGCCTCGATCAGATCCTCCACCACCCCCGGCTCGAGGTTCGGGAACCGCTGAATCAGCCGTATTCGGACGACGTCTATATTTTGTCTTTCATTGTCGCCCATGAGAAGAATTGTCCCGCTGTGTCGGGCCTGCGGGGACTCATTTCAATATCACTTCGCCTCATTCTGCTTCAGTGTGCATGCGGGTCGGCCTCGGTAACCTCGACTCCGCCGGTTATCTGCCCGCACCGGATTCGGACGCGGTGGGGAACGGGCTGGGTCCGAGAGCGACGACGATCGAGGCCGGGTGGAGTCCGATCTCGGTCCAGCTGGTGGTGACAGTCAGCGACCCGGTGCGAGGGTAGGTGCCGATCCAGTACCACGGCGTCGTCCGGTAAGGCCCGGACTCGCCGGTCGATGGCTCGCTCGAGTGAAGTGGGTCGGCAGGACCGCAGAGTTCGTCGGTATGGACCAGCACGGTCAGATAGGACCACCTCGCCGACCAGTCGTGGGGGTCGGTCAGGGGGCGGGTTTCGTATCGGGCGAAGTCGGCACGAATCCCGGTGACCTTCATCGCCAGTTGCAGCAGCAACCCAGACGGGAAAGCGGTGACCGCGGACAGCTCCAAGGTCAAATCTCTCTCGGCGGCGATCGGCATCGGGGCCTCTACGGGAAGGCCCCGATCTGCGGGTGGCGCGAGAGCCGGCCAGCGATGGCGGCGCATGCCTCATCATTGCATCGCGCATGGTCGATCGGGTCGATTTTCGGCAAGGACAGCAGACTTTCGTGGCCGAGAGGCCAACTGGCCCATATCAGTGCCAGTCGGAGTTGGGAATCGCGGTCATGACCGCCCAGATCATGACCGTGTCGAGTGCGATGACGAGGATCGCCCACGCCGGGTAGTGGGGCAGCCACAAGAAGTTGACCACGATCGATGCTGCCGCGATAGTGACCGTCAAAGTTCGCGCCCATAATCCACCGCGGAACAGGGCGCCGCCGACCAGCGCGATCAGCAACCCGAGCACGATATGGATCCAACCCCACACGGTCAGGTCGAACTCGTAGGTGTACTCGGTGCCGGCCGTCACGACGGCGTCGTTGCCTATCGCGGCGATCCCCTGAGCGATATGCAAGACGCCGATGGTCACCAGCAAGATCGCGGCACCAATCATCGCGTCGGCTGCGATCTTCTGCCTGTCGGTCGACTTGTCGGTCACGACGGTCACCTCTCCGGCTCGGATACTGTGAATCCTTTCCCAGTGTGCGCCGCACACCGGGGACGCGATCCCCGAATTCGCGCATTTCAAAGCCAGTCGCTCGATCGACCCCAGCTAGTGTTCGATAGATCTCAGCTGGCTTGCCGATGC
Organism: Rhodococcus sp. MSC1_016; assembly: GCF_023667485.2. Taxonomy (NCBI): domain Bacteria; kingdom Bacillati; phylum Actinomycetota; class Actinomycetes; order Mycobacteriales; family Nocardiaceae; genus Rhodococcus; species Rhodococcus sp. MSC1_016. The sequence goes on along the minus strand of NZ_JAMOZI020000001.1, from coordinate 111,559 downwards.
CATGCCAGTTCGCGAAGCCGTACCCAGTCGACGGTGGGTGCGGCTGGGCGCACTCCCGGGCGGTCGCGGGGCACCCGAACCCGAAGCGCGCCGGCCTCGATCGTGCAACGCACAGGGGTGGGCAGGAGCAGTGATTCGCCGTCGACGCCGACCGGAGTCTGGGGTGTGTCGGAATCGACGATCACCTCGGTGGTCGTGTGTTGCGTCAATCCACGCACGTTGGCGCGGCGTAGCAGGCCGATGGCCTGGCGGGCGCTCGCGACCGAGACGGTCACGGCGCCGAGGACGCCGCGGTCGAGTCGGTCTCGCCGGTTGAGGCCGGCGAGATCACTGGTGCCGTACGGATTGTTGCTCACCAGCACTGCTTGCGGGTTCCGCACCGTAATGTCCCCGATCTGGGTCACAAGCGGGGCGCCCGCTCGTCCGGCGAGCAGGTCCGGAAGCATCTGCAGCACGGTGCCGGCCTTGTCGTCGCGGTACGCCGGGCTGCGGACCACCTCGGCGTACACCCCGAAGGAGGCATTGTTGACGAACGGGCGGCCGTTTATACGGCCGAGGTCGACGGTGACCTCGACTCCGTCGCGCAGGGCGTCGAGGCACCGACTCGGGTCGGTGCGGTCGAGCCCGAGGTCCATCGCGAAGTGGTTGCGTGTCCCGGCGCTGATAACCAGGAACGGCAGATCGTTCTCTGCCGCGACCGCCGCGACGAGGGCCTGCGTCCCGTCTCCGCCGGCCACGCCGAGTAGGTCGGCTCCGCGCTCGACGGCCTGGCGGGCCTCGTCGGTGACGTCGAAGGCACCTGGGCCTTCGAGCAGGACCACCTCGGCGCCCAGTTCCTCGGCCTTGCGTTGCAGGTCGAATTTCGCGACCTTGCCTCCACCGGAGTGCGGGTTCATGATCAGCACCGGATGCCGCACCGGCGGGGCAGTCACCTCTCGGACGGCGGTGTCCGACGGCCTTCCGCGCAGGGCAGCGCGGGCGTAGAGCACCGAGAGAAACGCCAGTACAACGGAGGCGACGACGACGGCCAGCAGATCGGCGCGGATGAAGAGGATCAACACCACGATCGGCGTCAGCACGGCGATGGGCAGTGACACCCAGCGCACGACAGCGCGACTGGCGAGAAACCAGTACAGGGCGGCGACGGTGACGACGACTCCACCGACTCCGACGAGGAGGAGGCCGACTGTGCTGAGAAGACCGGCGAACACCAGCGGCACCACAGCGGCGAGGATCGCGAGCGCGAACGCCGCCCGCGCCCACCACCGTCGGGAACCGGTCGTGGTGTGGGCGGCGACGGGTACCGCCGAGCTGTCGTCGATCGCCATCAGGTCCCCGATTGTGCGGAAATACGACCGTCGTCGATCGCTTTCCGCAGCGCGGCATGGTCGTGTTCATTCTGGTCGGCGTAGGTCTCGGCGAAGGCCGCCAGCGCCTTGTCGAAGTCCTCGCCCGAACCGAGGTACCCGGCGATGGCGAACCGGTCGCCGGCGCGTGCGTGCGCATACGCGAGCACCCTGGCACACAATCTGCCGTACATCGACATGAGGTCGGGTTTCATGGTTTCCACGACCGCTGACCCCTTGCCGTCACGCAATTGGCGTACATAGAAGTCCCGCGTCACACCCGCGGCATCGGGTCCCTGCTGCCAGCCAAGGAAGATGTCACTCGCCGCTTGCATCAGCTGCTGCCCGGTGACGACGCGCTCGCCGTGATTCGCGAATGACGGCCCGGGGACGTACTTCTCGAGAACCGACGGCTGCGCCTCCTTGGCCTGCAGGAATAGCGGGTCACCGCCCGGGCCGCGCAGCAGGATGATCCAGGCGCGGGTGCCGACACTGCCCACCCCAACCACCTTCCGTGCCGTTTGGACGTACTCGTATCGATCGAGCAGTACCCGGCGGGCAGCCGGCAGGGTGTCACGGTAATCGCGCAGTCGTCGGTTCAGCTCCCGTTCGATGTCTTCGGCTTGGGACCCGGTGAAGATTTCTTCGATCGGCACGATCAGCGGCGGTGTGCTCACGATTCGCGGCTGCCCGTCTACCACGGTCGTCAGCCTCGACAGTGCCTGCACGCTGTCGCGGCCGCGGGACTTGTCGATCGCCTTACGGACGCGTTTGCGAGTCGAGGAATCCAGGACGTCGCGGAGCTCATCCACCTGGGCGGCCACGTCGATGTGGGAGTACCAGACTTCCAATTCACCGCGCTCTGCCTGGGACGACATGGTCTCGCGGTATTCCGCGGCGCAGGCGAGGACGATTCGTTTGCGTTGTCTACGGCTGAATGCGTTGCTGCGTCCGGCGACGGCGAGACTGGCGACCAGTCTCTTGACGTCCCATTCGAACGGGCCGGGATAGGTTTCATCGAAGTCGTTGACATCGAACGCGAGTGCGCGCTCGGGTGTGGCGAATAGTCCGAAATTGCTCAGGTGCGCGTCCCCGCACAACTGGGTATGCAGGCCGGTGGACTGGGCTCGCGAGAGGTCGTCGGCCATCACCAGTGCGGCCCCGCGGTAGAACGCGAACGGTGACTGGACCATTCGCCCATAACGGATGGGTACCAGATCCGGAACCCGGTCCGCTGCCTGAGATTCGAGCAGTCCGAGCGGATCCCGGTCGGGAGCCGGAACATGTTCGGCCATTACACCGAACGGAATTCGGCGCCGAACCATTTCGCCGTGTTCGAGGCGATCCGCCCGCGTCGGCTGATCGACGACGCCGACGTGTCCCGCATCGGGAAAAGTGTCTCGCTGTGCCATGGCATGCCTCCGCCTTCATGATCTCGCGCATTCTGTCCTGACGTCAGCATTTCGGGTGCAATCGGTCTCGAGCCGGATGATTCCGGCCGCGCGTGCCCGATCGGAGTGGGTCCGCGAAAAAGCAGCCACCGTCTTGGAGATCGGAGGACACTGAAGGTCACGAAGACCACTTCACACGTCGCCCGGGAAGGGAACGATGATGTCCGAGGACTCGTTGGTCAAGCAGGGTGTGGCTAAGGGAACATCGATGGGCGGGGCGGTCCTGCTCGTCACGGTCGGGGTGCTCGAGGTCCTGCAGGGAATCTCCGCGATCGCCAAGGACGATGTCATCGTCGTCGGCATCGAATACACCTATCAGTTCGACGTCACTACCTGGGGATGGTTCCACCTCGTATTCGGCGTGATCGTGGCGGCCGTCGGCGCGGTTCTCTTCACCGGGGCGACATGGGCGCGAGTCGGTGCCATGATGCTGTGTGCCCTCTCGATCTTCGTGAACTTCCTGTGGCTGCCCTACTACCCACTGTGGGCAATCACGATCATCGCCCTGAACGCCGTCGTGATCTGGGCCGTCGCAACCTGGAACCCCGACGAGATCTGAGCGGCGATGACCGACGGCACCGGTACTCCCGCCAGCAACTCACTCGACACCGATGAACGCGCCGAACTCCTCCGCCTACGCGAGGAAGTCGCGGCGCTGCGCGGACACACCACCGGCACTGCCACCGACGTTCCCACTCGAGCGGTTCCGCGGCCACCCCGGCACGGGCTGCGCTGGACGGGCGTGGCGATTTTGCTGGTGTTGGTGGCCGTTCTCGCAATCGCGTCGGTCACCGCACGTTTCACTCGCAGCCAGATCCTCGACACCGACCGCTACGTCAGCACCGTGGCACCTCTGGGCGACGATCCGGCTGTCCAGGCCGAGATCAGCAACCAGATCACCGACGAAATTTTCACCCGAGTCGACGTCGAGGGACTGACCGAAGATGCCCTGACCGCACTGACCGACGTCTCGATTCTCGCCACGAATGCCCCCCGCCTCGACAAGGCCGTCGTCGGCCTCGCACCCGTGCTCACCAGTCAGGCAAAGAACTTCGTCCACGACACCGTCAGTTCACTCGTGCAGTCCCAGCAATTCGAAGACCTCTGGATCCAGGCGAACCGGTCCGCCCACAACACACTCGTCGCGGTGATGACGGGGAATTACGGCCTCAGCTCCGTCGAAGTCGACCAGAGCGGCACCGTCAGTATCTCCCTCGGCACCGTCATCGACAGGGTGAAGGCGGCACTGATCGAGAGAGGCTTTGCGTTCGCGGACAAGATTCCGTCCGTCGACAAGCAGTTCGTTCTGTTCCAGTCACCGGAGCTGGTGAAGGCGCAACGGGCCGTCGCCGCGCTCGACAAGGCGTCGGCAATCCTGCCGTGGCTGGGAATCGCATGTGCCGCCGCCGCGGTCGCCGTCGCCCCCACCGGCCGCCGGCTCCGCGCCCTCGCCCTCGTCGGGCTGTCGATCGCAGTGGGGATGCTCATCCTCGCAATCGCGATTCTCATCGGCCGCGCGATTTACCTCGACAGCGTCCCACCCGACATTCTGTCGCCCGACGCGGCCACAGCCGTCATCGACACCGTCCTGGTACCTCTGCGCACGAGTCTGCGAGCCGTCGCAGTCCTCGGTCTGGTGATCGCCATCGGCGCCTACCTCACCGGCGGCTCGTCGTCCGCCGGCACCGTGCGCCGCGGCTACGGGCAGGCACTTGACTTCGCCCGCCGATCCGGCAAAGGCCGGCCACCGAACGAGATCGAACGATGGGCACATCAGCTTCGGGTTCCCCTACGGTGCGCGATTATCGGTATGGCCGCCCTACTACTGACGTTCTGGCGTTACCCCACCGGACTGGTCGTGTTGTGGATTGTTCTCGGCGCCCTGCTGGCGCTCGCGGCACTCGAACTGCTCATCCGGCCCGCCCGCACAGCCACTCCACAAAACACCGAATCTACGTCGGTGGCATCGCCTTGATTACTGACTGTCCGCGGACGAGACCGCCGAACCCCGAATAGTCCGTCGCTCGAGTATTTTCGACCCGTCTGCCCAGATTGAAGGTTTACGACCACAGCGGGTCGGAACGGCGGACAATTATCGTACCGGGCCGCCTGGTTCGGTGAAGGAAGGGGACGGTCATGTCCGAGACAAGGTCGGTCAAGCAGGGCATCGCGGCAGGCACTTCGGTGGGGGCTGCGATCATCATGGTGACCGTAGGCATCATCCAATTTTGTCAGGGAATTGCCGCGGTCGCCGAGAACGAAGTGTTCGTGGCGGGGGTGGACTATGTCTACAAGTTCGACCTGACCACGTGGGGCTGGATTCACATCGTGCTCGGTGCGCTCGTTGCAGCGGTAGGTCTCGCGTTGGTCACCGGTGCGGGATGGGCGCGGGTGACGGCGATCGTGATTGCAGCGATCTCGATTCTCGCCAATTTCCTTTGGCTGCCCTATTACCCCTGGTGGTCGGTACTCATCATCGCCCTCGACATCGTCGTGATTTGGGCGGTCTCGACCTGGAAGCCGGACCGGGTCTGACCATTCGGCGGGCCGGGGAGTCACCGTGGGTTATAACTCGAAACACGAGGGGTACGGGGTCGACCTGCCCCGGCCGGACGCCGGCGAGACCCTTTCACCGATGAAGGACACGAAGTATCGCCGGCTTCTCTGTCCGCTGCACGGCGAGTCGCAGCCGTCGTTCCGCAACTCGCACGCCGATTTCGCGTCATGACCCGGGCAGGAAGCCTCTCGCAGCTACCGGGGATCGCGACGGCCCTGGCCTATCGTCGCGAGTGGCTGCGCCCCGACATCACCGCCGGACTCGTCCTCACCGCCCTGCTGATCCCCGCCGGGATGGGGTACGCGGAGGCCGCCGGGTTACCCGCCTACGCCGGCCTCTACGCCACCATCATTCCGCTCCTCGCCTATGCGGTGGTGGGACCATCGAAAATCCTCGTCCTCGGTCCGGACTCGTCCCTGGCACCGCTCATCGCCGCGGCGGTGTTGCCCCTCGCTGTGGCCGATGATCCGGAAAGCGCGCTCGCGCTCGCCGGAATCCTCGGCGTCCTCGTCGGGGTGATCCTCCTCGTCGGCGGATTCCTGCATCTCGGCTTCGTCACCGAATTACTATCCAAGCCCATCAGGCTCGGCTACCTGAACGCGATCGCACTCATCGTCGTGGTCGGCCAACTTCCCAAGCTCCTCGGGTTCTCTGTCGACGCGTCCGGTCTCATCAGAGAGATCGGGGAGATCGGACAGTCCGTGATCCGGGGAGAGATCGACCCCGTCGCCGCCGCGATGGGCATCAGTTCCCTCGCCGTCATCATCGGGTTCCGCATCTGGCTGCCCCGCATCCCGGGTGTTCTCGTGGCCGTGATCGGGGCGATCATCCTGTCCGCCGCGCTCGGACTCACCGACGACATCGGAATGGTCGGCGCCCTGCCCGCGGGCCTGCCACTGCCCTCGTTCGGCGGTGTCGACTGGGGAGACGTGGGACAGCTCGTCGGCCCGGCGGCCGGTATCGCTTTGATCGCGTTCGCCGATACCGGGGTGCTCTCCCGCACGTTCGCCGCGCGGCGCGGTGACGACGTCAACGGCAGCACGGAAATGAAGGCGGTCGGCGTGGCCAACATTGCCGGCGGACTGTTCGGCGGATTCCCTATCTCCGCCAGCGGATCACGGACCCCGGTGGCGGAACAGAGCGGTGCCCGCACCCAATTGGCGTGCGTCGTCGGCGCGCTCGCCGTGCTGGTCTTCGTTCTCGTCGCCCCCGGGGTCACCACCTACCTCCCCGACGCGACTCTCGGGGCCGTGGTGATCGTCGCCGCCACTGCACTGGTAGACGTGAAGGGTATGGTCCGGATGTGGCGTATGAGCTCTGTCGAGTTCGGACTCGCCGTCGCCGCATTCCTCGGGGTCGCCCTGGTGGGAGTCCTGCAGGGAATCCTCGTCGCGATCGGACTGTCCTTCGTCGCGGTCGTCGCGCAGGCCTGGCAGCCGTACCGCACCGAACTCGTCCGAACCTCGGACCGTCCTGGCTTCCACGACATCGAACGCCACCCAGATGGGCAGCGCATCCCCGGACTCGTGCTCGTGCGGTTCGACGCCCCCCTCTTCTTCGCGAACGGCGAGATCTTCGACGAATACGTGCGCTCGGTCGTGGCGACAGCACCTACCCCGGTCGAATGGGTGATCGTCGCCGCCGAACCCATCACCGGACTCGACACCACCGCCGTCGACGAACTCGTCGACCTCGACACCTATCTGGAAAGCAAAGGGATCCGGCTGGCTTTCGCGGAAATGAAAGGTCCGATCAAGGACCAACTGATCCGGTTCGGCGTCGGTGACCGGTTCGATTCGACTCATTTCTATCCCACTGTCGAGTCCGCCGTGACAGCATTCCACAACAGAGCCGACCACCCCGGTGAACTGGCCGACGAGTGAACCGGCCACACCGGTCAAGCTCGACAAGATCTCCCGTCACGCGTCGGCTTCAGCGCCGGCGATGGCATACGCCGCGCCGATGAGGGTCAGATGGCTGAACGCCTGCGGGAAGTTGCCGACCTGTCTTTGCAGGCGGACGTCGTACTCCTCGGCCAGCAGACCCAAGTCGTTGGACAGTGCGGTGAGCCGCTCGAACAATGCTCGCGCCTGGTCGGTGCGCTTGTTGAGGGCCAGCGCGGTGACCAACCAGAACGAGCAGGCGAGGAACTGTCCTTCGTCACCGGGTAGTCCATCGTCGGTCTGTGCAGTCGAATATCGCGAGACGAACCCGTCGCGGCCGAGTTCCTGGGTGATCGCGTCGATCGTTCCGCTCACACGGGAGTCGGTACCGGGCAGAAACCCGACGAGGGGAATGGTAAGCACGCTGGCGTCGAGTTCCTCGGACCCGTAGTACTGGGTGAAGGTGTTGCGCTTGGCGTCGAAACCGTGTTCGCACACCTCGCGATGGATCTCGTCGCGCACCTGCGCCCAACGTTCGACGGGAGCATCGAGTGTGAACTCCTCGGCGAGGCGCACGGCCCGGTCGAACACCACCCAGGCCATGACCTTGGAATGGGTGAAGTGTCGGCGTGGCCCGCGGGTCTCCCAGATGCCGTCGTCGGGTTCGCGCCAAATCGTTTCGATGTACTCGACCACGGTGCGCCAGCGCGGCCACCACTGCGGGTCGATTGTTCCGAGAATCTGCGTACCCGCATACAGCATGGCGACGACCTCGCCGTAGACGTCGAGCTGAAACTGTTCGGATGCGGCGTTTCCGACCCGGACCGGTGTGGAGCCTTCGTAGCCGGGGAAGCCGTCGAGGTCGAATTCGGTCAGGCGCCGCTCCCCGCTGATTCCATACATGATCTGGATCTTTTTCGGGTCGCCGGTGCCGACGCGGGAGAGGAAACCACGGAAGGCGAGCGCCTCGTCGGTGTATCCGGCAGCAAGCAGCGCCTCGAGGGCGAGCGCGGAGTCGCGCAGCCAGCAATAGCGGTAGTCCCAGTTCCGCACACCCCCGATGTCCTCGGGCAGGGAGGTCGTGGGCGCGGCGACCATTCCGCCGGTATTTTCCGACGTCATCGCCTTCAGTGCGATCAGTGAGGCGAGTACCTCGTCGCGGTAGGGGCCCGAGTAGGTGCAACGCCCACTCCACTCCCGCCACCACGCTTCGGTGCGCGCCAGCGCCGAGTCGGCGTCCTCGATCATCGGTGCCGGTTCGAACGAGGAGTGCCAGCACAGGGTGAAACGTGCCCGGCCTCCCTCGGTGACCACGAACTCGGCCCCGACGGTGCCCTCGCCGATGTGCAGCGGCACCGGCGTGCTGAGGTGGAAGGTGTCCGGTCCAGCGGTAGCGCGCATTCCGTCCGGAGCCGGTTCCACCCACGGGGAGATGGATCCGTAGTCGGGACGAAGCACCAGTTCCATCCGCATCGGCACCCTGCCACGCACACCCTGCACGATCCGCATCACCCGCGGTGGGCCGTCGCCGCGGCGCGGCATGAAGTCGATGATGCGCACCATGCCATCGGCAGTCTCGAAGTCCGATTCGAGCACCAGCGTGCCGGCACGGTAACGGCGGGCACTGACTCGTGTCTCACCGCTCGGTGCAAGGCTCCACAGGCCGTGCCGCTCGTCGCCGACCAGAGCGGCGAAACACGACGCGGAGTCGAAGCGGGGCAGGCAGAGCCAGTCGATGGTGCCGTTGTCGCCGACCAGCGCCGCGGTCTGCAAATCTCCGATGAGCCCGTAATTCTCGATACGCATGACCGATCCCCTATTCCACCGTCGTCCTCATTCGTCACCGAAAAGATTTGTTGCAGAACACATCACAGCGTGAGAAGAGCGATCATCTGATCTCCCCTCTTGGATGCACGCACAAGAGCGGACGACTGTGCGCCAGGCTTTCAGAATATCGCGGGTCGTAGGGCAACCAGGGGAAGTTGACGAGATCGGCGCCCGGCGACGAGCACATTGACAACGATGTACGTCCCATCCCGAGGGCACCGTCAATCATCCTCTGGGCGTTCGTCGGAGCTCTGCGGTGCGGGGTCTGGGATACGCCTCATGCGGAACGAGTTGAACACCCCGATCAGGCCCGCGAGGATGGGGATGAGTAGGGCGAATTGCAGGGCAAGCGGTCGCGCATCGGTGTTGATGCGGATGATCTCCTCCTGGATTTCGGGGGGTTGGCCGACGAGCAACTGTTCCAGCCGGGTGTTGCTCATGACCTCGGCGTCGTCCTCGAGCACCTGCGCCACCTGTTGCTGTTCTGCCGGCGGGAGCACGGCGCTCGACTGCGCCATCGCAGTGAACGTGAGGGACAGCGTTGCCAGCATGATGGCGCCCGCGAACGCCAGTCCGAACGAGAGCCCGAACGATCCCGCCGCGGAATTGACGCTGGCGGCTTCGCTGATTCGCTCCTCCTCGATCGGGGCGAGTGTGTAATTGTTGAGTTGAGACACCAGTAATCCCAACCCGGACCCGGCGATCATCAAGGGAATTACCAGGCCCCAACCGAACTCGGCACGCGGCACCAGTGGAATCAGTGCTGCGATCCCCACCGTCAGAAGCACGAATCCCCACCGGATGATGCTGCTCGGGCGCCGATCGCCCGCCTTCTTGCCGGCGAGCAACGCCACTGCGAACATGCTGAGGGAGAGGGGTGCGAGGGACAATCCCGCCTGCATCGCGTTGTACTCGAGCACCATCTGTAGGTAGATCGGCAGCGCGATCATCGTGCCACCGAGGGCGATCTGCTGGAGCATCTGCCCGGTGATACCCAGGCGGAATATTTTGGAGCGGAAGAGATCAGGGTCCAGCAGCGTCGGCTTACCAGCACGTTTACGCCGGACGAGCCAGTACGCCAACCCGGCCATCGCAATTGCACCGAGCGCCAGGAGTGCACCCACGGCTTCGCCGCCCTCCTGCCACACCAGGATGCCCAGCACGACGCCGCCCATGCCCAGAACGGAGAGCGCCGCTCCCACCAGGTCGATGACCCGAGGTCCGGTGTACCGAACGTCCCGGACGAGCCGGACGCCGGAAAGCACAACGGCGATGATGACGACTTCGAGCAGGAAACCGACGCGCCACGACAGATAGGTGGTGATGAAACCGCCGAGGAGCGGTCCGACGGCCGCGGCAATCGCAGCGGCCGCCCCGACGAGGGCGTACACCTTCTTCTGGGCGGCCCCTTCGAAGTTGCCGTGGATCAGGGACTGCATGGCGGGCAACAGCAGCGATGCGCCGATTCCACCGAGTATTGCCCAAAAGACGATGATCGCGGTGAGACTCTGCGCGAGTGCCATTGCCGACGCACCCACTGCGTAGCCGAGCAGACCAAGCACGTAAGCGCGTTTGCGTCCGATGAGATCGCCGACTTTGCCGCCGATCAGGATGAACGCCGCAGATACCAGCGCCTCGAGCGCGATCGCCGCCTGAACGCCGCTGACGGTGGCGTCGAGGTCGCGAACCACCGAGGAGATCGACACGTTCATCAGCGACGTGTCCACCACGAGCACGAACATCGCCATCGCCAGCAGTAGTCCGAGCAGGCGCTGTGAGCCCGCTGCCTTCTCCGAGGGATTGCTGGTCTTCGGTCCTCCGTTCATCGATCACACCGTTCTCTCGTCGAAGAACGTCATCTGGCGATCTGGCCGTTCTGCACGGTGCCTCCGCGCCCGGCCGACACGGCCCAGATCACCACGGCGTTGAGGGCGATGATGGTGATCGCCCACATGGGGTAGTAGGGCAGCCAAAGGAAGTTGACGAGGATCGACACGGCGCAGATCACGATGGCACCCACTCGCGCCCAACTGGCACCGGTGAACAGGGCGATCCCGACTGCGGTGACGATCGCCCCCAACACCAGGTGCGTCCAGCCCCACGAGGTGAGGTCGAATTGATAGGTGTAGTCGATTCCGGTGACGATCACCTCGTCCTTGGCGATCGCGGACAGGCCCTGGAGTACTTCGAGGACACCGACGGTGACGAGGAGGACCGCCCCGCCCATCGCGGTTCCTTGCGCCGCACCTTGCTTTACCAGAGATTTCTCGGACATAACCGTCCCCTTCCCGGGCAACGCGTGAAGTGTTCCGGCGAAATCATTGTCCTCCGAACTGGCCGGTTGGCGTGGCACTTCACAATAGGAATGCACCACCGCCAACCACCGGCCATGGCAGGTTCCGTGCGGGTAGGGTTATCGAGCAGCAGATCCCCACGCGCGGGACGAACTGGTATCGGATTCGTGGAGTGCGTCGGGTTGTTCGACACCGCTGCAACCCGAAGCAGGTGTGAGATGGCGCCACGAGACCAGGCAGGTCACGGCTCCGCCACCCTGCGCCGAGTGCTGATCCCGCTGGCGCTGGCACAGTTCATCTGCAGCTTCGCCGGCTCCAACATGAACGTGATGATCAACGACATCAGCGAAGACCTCGACACCAGCGTGCAAGGTGTGCAGGTCGCGATCACCATCTTCCTGCTGGTAATGGCGGCACTGATGATTCCCGGCGGAAAGCTGACCGACAAATACGGGCGCAAGCGTTGTTTCACCGTCGGCTTGCTCATCTACGGTGTCGGTGCCCTCATGAGCGCCGCAGCCCCGGGGCTGGGTGTGCTCATTCTCGGCAACTCCATTCTCGAAGGAGTGGGCACGGCGCTCCTGATTCCGCCGGTATACATCCTCACCACGCTGCTCTTCACCGAAGTCACCTCTCGAGCCCGAGCATTCGGGGCAATCAGTGCGATGGGTGGCATCGGTGCGGCTGCCGGGCCGCTGATCGGCGGGCTCATCACGTCGGCGATCAGCTGGCGGGCGGCGTTCGTGTTCCAGGCCCTGGTCATCGCGGTGATCATTTTGCTGGCCCGCAACATCACCGATCCGCTGCCGCCGGACCGCAGCCGTCCGTTCGATATCGGCGGGGCACTACTCTCCGCGGTCGGCCTCATCCTTGTTGTGACCGGAATCCTTGCCGCGGACAACAACATCTGGCTGACGATCATTCTGATACTTGCAGGTGCCCTCGTGCTGGTGTGGTTTTTCTGGTCGGTGCGCGCCAAGGAACGCGCCGGCACGGAACCGCTGCTGTCGAGCGCCTTGTTCCACAACCGCACTTCCAACCTGGGCCTGATCACCCAGAACACCCAGTGGCTGCTGCTCACCGGCGTCTCGTTCGTGGTCGCGGCTTACCTTCAGGTCGTGCGCGGCTACGACGCGATCGAGACGGGGGTGATCTTCACCGCGGAAACGGCGGGTCTGCTGGCCGCCTCCCTCGCTGCGGAACGGTTCGCGAAGCGCCGCGCGCAACGCACCCTGATCCTCGCCGGATTCCTCGTCGTGACCGGCGGCATCGCCGTCCTGTTGGCGCTGGTGAGCGGCACCCCGAGCGTCTGGGCGTTCGCGCCGGGACTGCTGCTGATCGGGCTGGGTCTCGGTGTCATGCTGACCCCGTCGGTCAACGTCGTGCAATCGAGTTTCGCCGAGCAGCTACAGGGCGAGATCTCCGGGCTCTCGCGCAGCATATCCAATCTAGGGTCCTCCCTCGGCGCCGCGATCGCCGGCACCATTCTCGTCGCCGGGATCACCTCCACTCCCGAGCGTTCGTACGCCCTCGCCATGATTGTCCTCGCGGCCGTCGGCTGCGTCGGGCTCGCCGCGTCCGTGCTACTCCCCCGCACGCTGTCGCCGCCGCTCCCGCCCGATGGCGACGCCCGGCGTGCTTAGGTTGCACCTTTCAGCGCGTTCAGGGCTCACATCGCTAGAAGCGAACCCCTGCAACGCATCCCGCCACTCTGCACACTGGCGTGGTAAATGTGGCTACCCCCGGACGAGTTCGGCGTTGCGCGGCGGGAAGGGTTCGCCGTTGTTGTATTTGCGTGCAAGAACGGCGAGGTAATGGGCGAGGGCTTCGTCGACGAGGTTGGACCAGCTGTTGGGGGCGCCGGCGATGTGGCCGATGGCGGCGACAGCATTCTTGCCGTCCTCGACCTTGGCGCGCTTGATGTAGACCGATTCCTGCTTCTTGTCTGCGGGGGCCCGTTTTGTAGTCTTCTTTTCCTCCCCAAGGGCCACCGGTTCGGCGGAGGCGGCTGCTTCCTGTGCGACGCCCACTCCCTGTTCGACGAGGTTCGGCAGTCGTCGCTTGCGGCGTTCGAAGGGATTGCTGGCGGGTCCTGCGACGTCCACTCCCTGCTCGACGAGGTTCGGCAGTCGTGGTTTGCGGCGTTCGAGGGGGTTGCTGGCGAGTCCGGGCTTCCGTGCGACGCTCGTCAGCACGTCCACGCGACGAGTTCTCGAGTACGTCCCCTCCGGGTGGGCGCCTGCCGGGGGCTGGTGGCGGCGTTCGAGGGGGTTGTTCGCGAGTCCGGGCTTACGTGTCGGGCTCATCACGAGGTCCTTTCGACGAGTTCTTGGGCGGCATCGCGGTAGGCCCGTGCTGCGGACGAGGACGGCGCCCACCTGACGACGGGTTCTTCGGCGCTGTAACTTTCGCTGACACGGACGGACTTCGGGATGATGGTGCGCATCGTCTGGTCGGGATAGGTCTCGCGGAGCGCGGCGAGGACCTGCTGGTCGATGACCTGTCCGAGTTCGACGCGGCCGCACAGAATGTGATTGAGCTTTGCAGTGGGGTTGAGCAGCTCGACCTGCTGGGTGATGTAGTTCTCGATCCGCATGAGCGCCTCGAGTTCCATGGCCCCCGTCATGACAGCGGCGAGCACTTCGGTGCAGGCGACGAGTGCGCTGATGGTCAGGTGGTCGAAGTCTCCGGGGCAGTCGATCAGGTTGAAGTCGACGTCGGGGGCACCGGCGAGGGCTTTGCGCAGGATGCCGTGTGCACCGGGCTTCTTGAGGAAGTAGGGCCCGACGGAATCGAGTTCCTTGGTGGCAGGAATGAGGTGGATCCCGGACGCGGTGATGGTGGTGGCGTCTTCGATGCTCGACACCAGCATGAGTACCGACAGCACATCGTTGTCGACGGCTTCGGGCGTGGCGCCGAGCCAGGTGGTTGCGTTGCACTGTGGGTCGAGGTCGACGACGCGGACGGTGTAGCCGGCTTCGACGAGGGCTTGGGCAAGGTTGACCGTGCTCGTGGTTTTGGTGGAGCCGCCTTTATGGTTGACCACTGCGATGGTGCGGGTCATGGGCCTGTCCCTTCGTGAAAATATTGTGACGTAAAAGTACTCATCCGTGACGGCGTACGTGTCGCGTTGAGTTTTTTCAGTCCTGAGACCATCTCTGGCGGAGGACGATTTTCTGTGACTATCGCTACGAGCAACCGGTCGCCACTCACTGCCCGGACCGGCGATCCGTCACGGTCCTGATCTTCGGGGTTCAACGGACTGGTTTGTGGCGGAACGCTTCTCGTGAATCGATGCCATGAGCTCGGTCAGGCCGGTGTCGGCCGCGATCAGCCCCGCGATGTAGTCGTTCGCAGTCATGCCGTGCGCCTTCGCGGCGCTGGCAGCTGCTTCTTTGAGCTCTGGTGGCACCAGCGCCTTGACGACAGCGCGGGTTCCCTTGCTGGGCCGCCCTCGGCGGCGGGAAGCAACAATCTCGGCCATGCCCGCAATTCTGGGACCAGAAAGTCGAACGACCTAACCGACACGCCGCACCCGACAGAATTGCTCACGGCCGGTCATTGCTTGCAGGCCCGCAGGCCTTGACGACCGGGAGGCGTTTCGCTCGGTGGTGTCTGCGGTCTATGCGGAATGGTCGGGCGAAGGTGGCGCGTGCCATCCGGGTTCGATCCAGGGTTGCTCGTCCGGTAGGCCGAGGCAGAAGCGTGCAGTGGGCGGAGTTGTGCCGAGTTCGAAGGAGACGGCCCCGAACGTCTGGGTCCGGCCTCCCTGCCGGGGTGTGACGCACAGGGGTGCGGTGCGGTCGGCGAGAAGCACCTCGGCGGTGATGCGATCACAGGCCCTGTTGGTGTTCGCCTCGAGGAAGTCGAGGCGAGCCACGGAATCGGTAAACCGTCCTTCTCTCTGCAGTTCTCGTTCGGCATCCGGATCGATGTCGTCGTTCGCCAGCGGGTGGTTGGTGTGCAACAAGAGCGGTGAGTCCGCGGGGCAACTGACCACCACCTCATCGGCCGAACACTCGACACCGTGGAATCCGTTCACATCCCCCACGGCGTAGTGTTGACCGCTCGCATGTGAGATGCGGTGCAGGAAGTCGACCGCTTGGTCGCGAGATGAATGAGCAAGTGCACCCCGAATCGCAGCGGCCACCGGCAGCCCGGCGGAGTTGTGGCGCAACATGCCGAGGGCGTTGACGCAGACGCCGACGCCGGCGTCGTTGACTCCGGTCAATCCGATCATTCCCGCCGAACTGAGCACGAGTGCCGCGGGCCCGACGTCCGGACGGATGCGCAGAACGATCTGGGATCCGTCCATGAAGTCGGGCAAGTCCATGTTCTGGGCGAGATACACGCCATTGGCGTCGGCCTTTCCGAGGACACTGCAGCCGAGTTCGATGTGTTCCCGGTGCACCCACCACTGTTCGTCCATGAAGTTGTACGCAAGGATTTCCGCGAACGGGACCGCTGCCGCCTCCGCGATGCCGCGCATCTCCTCGGCCAGGTCGGGAACGGCGGCCTCCACCGTCGCAAGCAGCCCCGTCGCCGCGAGGTGCTGGCGACTCCGAGCACTCGTACCCTCTCGCCACCGATCGAGAGCGGCCTGTACTGAGTCGCGGGCCTGCTCGCCGTGGGCGCGGCCGCGCGCCCGCCCGTTTCCGGCACATTCGATGACCGTCATCGGACCTCCTCTCGGTCATTCTCGGCTGCCGTGCGAATACAACCCGCAAGGCACGCCGGACAGTCGGCCGGTGGGTGGGCGGCAGCATCAGACGCGTCATTGTTCAGGACTTGACGGTGCGGGTACACGTCTCGGTATGGATCAGTCGCAGACACCGTTGTTGGATGCGTTGGAGGAATATCATCGGCTCGACCGATATGGGTTCTCCCCACCGGGGCATCGTCAGGGACGCGGCGCGGACGATCGGGTGACGAAGGTCCTCGGCGTCGGTCCGTTCCGTTCGGACGTGCTCGCTTCCGGCGGTCTGGATGACCGGAAGTCGAGTAACGGCTACCTGTCCAAGGCCGAGCAGCTGATGGCGGAGGCGGTTGGGGCCGAGCAGGCCTTTTTCTCGACGTGCGGCAGCTCGCTGTCGGTGAAGGCCGCGATGATGGCCGTCGCGGGCAATGATCCCGGCGGATTGCTGGTCTCACGCGATTCCCACAAATCGATCGTGGCGGGGTTGGTGTTCAGCGGTGTGACGCCCCGGTGGATCACCCCACGTTGGGATGAGGAGATGCACTTCTCTCATCCTCCATCGCCGGACCAGGTGCGGGCCATGTGGGAGAAGTATCCCGACGCGGCAGGTGCCCTGATCGTGAGTCCCAGCCCCTACGGCACCTGTGCGGACATCGGTGCCATCGCGCAGGTGTGCCACGAGCGGGGCAAGCCGCTCATTGTCGACGAGGCGTGGGGTGCCCATCTTCCTTTCCACGACGACCTGCCGACGTGGGCGATGGACGCCGGTGCCGACGTCTGCGTGGTCAGCGTCCACAAGATGGGCGCGGGCTTTGAGCAAGGCTCGGTGTATCACGTGCAGGGTGACCTGGTCGACGGCACTCATCTGTCCGCGTGCGCGGACCTGCTGATGACGACGAGCCCGAACGTGATGCTGTATTCGGCCATGGACGGGTGGCGGCGGCAGATGGTCGAGCACGGCGCGGACCTACTCGGCCGTGCTCTTGCGCTCGCCGGCCGCACCAGGGAACGAATCGCCGGAATCGACGGACTGACCGTACTCGAGGACCGGCTGCTCGGTGAGGAAGCGTCGCACGACCTCGACCGGTTGCAGATCCTCATCGACGTCAGCGAACTCGGTGTGTCCGGGTTCCAGTGCACCGACTGGGTGCGGGAGAACTGCCACCTCGACCTCGGGATGCACGATCATCGCCGGATCATGGCGACCATGTCGATGGCCGACGATGACGACACCGCCGACCGACTCGTCACCGCGCTCGACCAAGTCGCCCAGGCCGCTGCCTCTTTCGATCCCCCACCCTCGATTTCGTTGCCGAGCCCTGAGGAGCTGCAGCTCGAATCGGTGCTGTCGCCGCGGGATGCGTTCTTCGGTAAGGCCGAGATGGTCGACGCCGGTGAGGCGGCCGGCCGAATCGCAGCCGAGCAAATCACTCCGTACCCGCCGGGTATTCCCGCAGTGGTGCCGGGAGAGCTGCTCGATCAGGCCGTCGTCGACTACCTGCGCAGCGGTGTGGACGCGGGAATGAACATTCCGGACGCGACCGATGCCTCACTCCAGCAATTCCGGGTCGTTGTCGACAACTGATGAAGGACAACCGATTCCGCCGTCCATCCGGGTGACGACAAAAGGTGTCCCGCTACGCCGCTGGTCGACGTGCAGATCGGATGGCCATCGAGCGGGTGCGCGGGAGACCCTTGTGCTGTGGGCGGTTCATACGGAAGCCCGACGGGCGGTGTGCACTATCTGCGCGATCGCACGGCTGCAATCTGCTCGTGTGTAACCGAGCAGCGCGGTCTCGGTTGCGTCAGGCTCGTAGTGCATTAGGTTGCCCCGGCCCTGGACGATCATCGTGTCGGGCAGCAGGGGGTGCTCCTCGTCCCGTTCGTCGATGCTGCGTGTACCACCCGCGGCGTCGACGAGCATCTGGAAGTATTCGCGAAAGGTCAGATTCTCGTCGCCGACGAGGTACGCCTTGCCCGGTTCGGCGTGTTGAAGTGCACCCCAGATCGCCTGTGCAAGAGAATCAGCCGACATATAGTTCGATCCCCCGGGCGGCGCGAAGTCCGGGATATCGGGCAACTCACCGGCTGCCCACGCGATCATCCGCCCATACCGCCCCGCGGAGACTCCAGAGATAGCACCGAGGATCGATGGTGGATTGAGAGTGGAGACGTTGAACGACTCGTCGGCGAGGACCCGAGCACCCTCGTCGGCCGCACGCCGAGCCGCGATATAGGGGACGGTGTCGGCGAGGTCTGGACGCAGGTGGTGGTAGTAGCTGCCCACCTGGACGAAGCGCGGCACACCGGCGCGCTTGGCGAGCGCAGCGAAGCGGGGAATGCCGGAGATCTGCGTCTTCTCCCAGAATGCCGCTTGGTCAACGTCTCCGCTCATGTGGCGCACGTCTTGGCCGGCAGCGAAGACGATGGCATCGAAAGGGGAAAGCTGCTCGACGGTGAAGGTCTGCTCGGTGTAGTCACCGAGCAGGACCGGAAAGTCTCGGACCGGGGACTCGTCGCCGAGAGGGTTTCGCGCTGCCACGGTCACATCGTTGCCCTGCTCACGCAGATGTAGTGCGGTGTAGGCGCCGATCATTCCGGTGCCGCCGACGATAAGAACCTTCATTCGTGTTCGCCCTTCTTCGCGCCTGCCCCCAGCGCCGCTGGCCGAGGGAGCAGCGGGGTATGCGTGTGAGTGTTCCTGGACCTCGGCGTGGATGGCCGGATGCATCGCCCAACCTAGCCGTTGATCACGGTCTTTTCGATTCGTAATTCCCACTCAGTGGTCATCGGTGGGGCGTGTGGCTCGATCTCCCGGCCACCGCGTGCGGGGACTTCTGTCTGATGATCTCGAAACTACGGTACGAGATTCTGATTCAGGTCACGTCCATTGGTCTCGGGAGTGAGTGCGAGTGCTCCGATCGAGGCGAGAGCGGTGATTGCGGCAATCAAGCTCAACGGCACACTCGACCCGGTTGCCGCGACCAGGCCGCTGGCGATCAGGGGAGTGAATCCGGCACCGAGAAGGGCTGCGGTCTGGTACGCCATGGAAACTCCTGTGTAGCGCACACGGGTAGCAAACATTTCGGACAGCAGCGGCGTCAGCGGCGCGTACATTGCATTCTGCAGGAGTTGCGCAAACATCAAAGCGCCTACCATGACCAACATGGATTTCGTGTTGATCATCGCATACAGCGGAAACGCGAACAACACCGTTCCGATGGCCCCGGAGATCATGACTCGACGTCGACCAAGCCGGTCTGAGAGGGTCGAGAACAGTGGTATGAAGACGATCGATATGGCGACCACTGCGAGAAGCGCACCCATGACATCGGAGACCGCATAGCCAATTCCGGATGCGTAAGCCACAACATGCGTACTTGTCAGCGAGGTCAGGGCAAACGGAGCCAGGCCGGCGGCTACCGCCAAGACGAGTTGCTTCGGACGGCGGAGTACCTCCAGGGCGGGACTGCGCCGGTCCTTTCGTTTGGCTGACGCCTCCACGAAAATGGGACTCTCGACCACGTGGAGTCGGACGTAGAGTCCGATCACCATCAGGATAGCGCTCAACAGGAAGGGAATTCGCCATCCCCAGGTCAAGAGCGCGGATTCCGGGAGGAGAGTCACGACCGCGATCGCTGCCGTCGACAGAAGAAAGCCGAACGGTGTTCCGAGTTGCATGATCCCGGCCCACCGCCCGCGGCGGTCCGCATCCGCGTGTTCGACGACCATGAGCGCCGCACCTCCCCATTCTCCACCCACCGCGATGCCTTGAATAACGCGAAGGACGATGAGCAGGATCGGCGCGAGGATTCCTATCCCCTCATATGTGGGCAGCATTCCGATCAACACACTGGCGATACCCATAGTGGTCATGGTGATTACCAGCATCGACTTTCGGCCGAGCTTGTCACCGAAGTGCCCGAATATCACACCGCCGAGCGGTCGCGCGGCGTAACCGGCGGCAAGGGTTCCGAATGCGGCAACTGTACCGACAGCCGGATTCGAGGCCGGGAAGAACAGTTGCCCGAATACGAGGGCAGCCATGGTGCTGTAGAGAAGAAAGTCGTAGTACTCAATGGTTGTTCCCAGGAGGCTTGACAATGCGACCTTGCGGAGCAGGGATCCGTCGTGCGAGGAAAGACGGTCCTCGGTGGGTGTCGCCTGGCGTGCGGGCGGCACTTGGGGCGGATTCGTCATCAGGTGCTCCTTTGCAGATTTACACGGAAGCTGACTGGCGATGGGCATCCGAACCGATCGGATCGGAAGGGTCATTTCGCCAGTAGGGTTGAGACAAACGTCATTTCACCGGTTCACCATCATCGGTCAACGTAGTTCGCCTTGCACGGAGTCCGGCGGCGTGCTTTTGCATTGCCCACGGGCTCGATGAAATCCGAAAGACCGTGTGGAGCGGTGTGAACCTCCCGGTGACCGGGAGCAAAGGGGTATCGCGGCACCGACATGTCATGAGATGACAAGCATGACCCTCACTTTCACACCAGGCGCACTGTTGCGCGGCCGGCGTGCCGTCGTCACCGGCGGTGTGGCCGGCATCGGAGCCGCAATCGCGCGCAGCTTCGCGGCCCACGGCGCGCATGTCCTCATCGCTGACGTGAACCCCATCGGAGACGTCGACTTCGACGGTGCCGCCGGTGGGCGGCTGGACGCGATCGTGGCCGACGTCTGCTCTTCGCAGGTGGACCCGACGCTCGTCGAGCACCGACCGGACATCCTGGTCAACAACGTCGGACACTTCGTACGTGCGCCCCAAGAGTTCACCGCCGACACCGCCGAGCAGTGGGCCGGCCTACATGAAGTGAACTTCGCCCATGCGCTGCGGCTGACCCACGCACTACTTCCGGGGATGACCGAGCGCGGCCGCGGAGCGGTGGTAAACCTCACCACCGTCGAGGCGCACCGAGCAATTCCGGGGCACACCGTCTACTCCGCATACAAGGCGGCGCTGATGCAATTCACCCGCTCGCTCGCGGCCGAGGTGGGTCCGGCGGGAATCCGGGTCAACGCGGTTGCCCCGGACCTGATCGAAACGGCACAAGTTCCCTACGGAGACTTGGTGCCCGAGCAGGACCGCGCGCTGTGGCCGTTGTGGTCACCGCTCGGCGGCCCCGGCAAACCCGAGGACGTCGCGGGTGCCGCGCTGTTTCTGGCCTCCGACCTGTCCCGGTTCGTCACGGGCAGCACTATCCACGTCGACGGCGGCACGCACGGTGCCGGGGGCTGGGTGCCGCGCCCGACCGGTGGCTGGACAAACCGCCCCCGAAACCCTTGACCAGAAATGGAATAACCGCCGGCCGCAGTCGTCCTACCCGATCCGAATTACGAGTGCAGAGCGACCGGGTGGTCGGTAGCGCTGTCGTCGTCGTGGTCCGGGGGTGACGACTCGGTGCCCGCAAGCTCGTCAAGGAGAGCAAGTCCTTTGTGCCCCCAGTCGATCTCGGACCGGCTCCGGGCGATCATGCCGTCGTAGGTGTAAGCCTTGTACGCGATGATCCGTGCGTGTTCGTGCGCCGGGTAGTGATCGAGTCGCCGGACGATTGCTGGATCCGTACCGGCCTTGATTCCGTCCCGGACGGCGGTGAGCAACTCGACTTGAGTGCTGTAGTACTCGATGTGCTTGTGCAGGATTTCCCGCGCACGATCAGGGTCTGCCCATTCGAAGTAGGCGGCCTGCATGTGGTGGGCATCGCGTTCAGGGGCGTGGTCGAGCGGAGTATTCATCCACGCTCGGAAGGCGGCGATGCCGTCGTCGGTGATGCTGTATTGCGTTTTGGTGCTCCGGGGTCCCCACCTGACCTGCTCGCCCTCGATCAATCCGTCTTTCTGCATGCGGCGCAGTTCGGGATAAATCTGCGAGTCGGGTGCGTGCCAGACGTGCCCGACGGAACCCCCGAACCGCTTGGCGGCGTCATATCCGGTGAGCGGGCCCGCCGTGAGCAGGGCCAGCAATGCGTAGCGAAGGCTCATGTCTCCTCATCGGCCGGGCTGTCTTGCCAATCACTATATCGATAGATAGTGTGTGCGTCACATCACCCAATAGCTATGCATGTAGTTATTGCGGATTTCAGTAGGTGACGACCCCCAAGGACATCGCATGACCGATCTCGGCCCGGGCGGCGCGACCGCCAAGAACATGGCCTTCCCCCTCAACGCGTGGTACGTCGCGGCATGGGACTACGAAGTGACCTCCGCGAAGCTGCTTGCCCGCAGGATTGCCGACAAGCCGATGACGCTTTACCGCACCACGGATGGCCGCCCGGTAGCCCTTGCCGACGCCTGCTGGCATCGGCTCGCCCCGTTGTCGCTGGGCACCCGCATCGGTGCGGACGAGGTGCAGTGCCCCTACCACGGCCTGCGGTTCAACTCCGCCGGGCGATGCACCAAGATGCCGGCGCAGGAGACGATCAACCCGTCGGCGATGGTGGCGTCCTACCCCGTCGAACAGCGTCACCGGTTCCTGTGGGTGTGGCCGGGGGATCCGACGCTCGCCGACCCCACCACGATTCCCGACATGTTCCAGATGGACTCGCCGGAGTGGGCGGGCGACGGCCGCACCATCGACGTCCAGGCCAACTACCAGTTGGTGCTCGACAATCTCATGGACCTCACCCATGAAGAGTTCGTCCACTCCTCGTCCATCGGACAGGAAGAACTCAGCGAGTCCGACTTCGTAGTCACCCACGACGAGCGGACGGTCACGGTCACCCGTTGGATGCACAACATCGACGCGCCACCGTTCTGGCTGAAGAACATGCGTGACAAGTTCCCCGGGTTCGAGGGCAAGGTCGACCGCTGGCAGATCATCGAGTTCCAGGCCCCCGGCACCATTCGCATCGATGTCGGTGTGGCCAAGGCCGGCACCGGTGCCCCCGAGGGTGATCGCAGCCAGGGTGTCAACGGCTTCGTCATGAACACGATCACCCCGGTCGACGAGAAGACGGCGCTGTACTTCTGGGCCTTCCAGCGCAACTACCGCCTCGAGAGCCAACTGATCACCACCCAGCTGCGCGACGGAGTGCACGGCGTCTTCGGCGAGGACGAGGCCATGCTCACCGCTCAGCAGGCCGCCATCGACGCCAACCCGGACCACGAGTTCTACAACCTCAACATCGACGCGGGCGGGATGTGGGTCCGCCGCATCATTCAGCGCATGATCGAGAGCGAGCGCCTGCACACCGCGAATATCGATGCTCTCGCCGCCGAAACGGTGAACTGACATGACCGACAACAAGATTCTCTGGCAGCACGGCCAGGTCACGACCGTCGAGCCCGCCGCCGACGGCATCGCCAAGATCGTGATCGCCACCGAACACTCCCATCGCGCAGCCCCCGGATCGCATGTGGACGTCCGCATCGACAGCGGCGACGTCCGCTCGTATTCGATCGTCTCCGGCGCCGCCGACGGCCGTAGCGTGACGCTCGGGGTCCACCTGTCCCCCACCTCCCGCGGTGGGTCCCGGTATATGCACACCCTGCAGGCCGGTGACCGGATCGAGCTCACCGCACCACTGCAGAACTTCCCGCTGCGTGTCGGCGCACCGCGGTATGTCCTGCTCGCCGGAGGAATCGGCATCACCGCGATGGCGGCCATGGCGGCGGTGCTGCGGCGGGTCGGGGCCGACTACCGTTTCGTCTACGTCGCGCGCAGCCAGACCGCGATGGCGTTCCTGCCGGAACTGCTCGCCTTGCACGGCGACCGCCTGGAGGTTCACATCGACGACGAGGGCACCGGACTGGATGTCAGGGCACTCGTCGCCGCCGTCGACGAGGTGACGGAGTTGTACATGTGCGGGCCGATTCGGTTGATGGATGCCGTCCGCCGCACCTGGGTCGAGCGAGATTTGCCGCTGCCGAATCTTCGATACGAAACCTTCGGAAACAGCGGGTGGTTCCGGGCCGAGGAGTTCGTCGTGAACATCCCGCGGCTCGGCATCGAGACCACCGTCCGGTCGGGTGACTCACTGCTCGACGCTCTCGAGCGAGCCGGCGCGGACATGATGTTCGACTGCCGCAAGGGCGAGTGCGGTCTGTGCCAAGTCGATATCGTCGACGTCGAGGGCACCGTCGACCACCGGGACGTGTTCTTCAGCGAAGAACAGAAGGCCAACTCGAAGAAGCTGTGCGCCTGCGTGTCCCGCGTAGTGTGCGCCGAAGGCGGCGGCAGCGCGACCTTGACCCTCGAGGTCCCATGACCGCCGGCGTCGTACCGTGCGTGATTCCCCAGGTCGGACTGACCTGGGGAATCAAGCGCAGCTTCATCCGCTACATCGCCACGCTGCCCGACGGTCGACATTCGATGTCCGACGGCGCCTATCTGGGCGAGACGAGCTACTTCACCTTCCCCCCGGTTCCCTCACCGGACGTGCCGCAGGTGATGCGGTTCGGCGGAGTGGTGCGCATCGGTGGACACGGTGGGATGCTCGACCTCCTGATTGCAGAGCCGTGGGTAGAGATAACCGAGTCTGGGCAGATCCTGACGGTCGTAGATCCCACCGGCCCGCCGGATCGAACCCGGCGAATCACACTGGCCGAGCTGCACCCTCAAGATTCAGGACTTGCCGAACGGCAGTACACCGCGACCCTCGCGGACGCCGGTTCGGCGATCTTCGATCATCACTACCCGGCGGGTGCCGAACTCGACACGGTCGTCATCCAATAGACCCGCTTGCCGCCGCCGGGGTGGTCCCGCCGGCGAGAGCGGCATGCCACTGCGCCGTCAACACGTCGATCACGTCGGAGAGGTCGGCCGGAGCGGAGCGGACGAGCACGAAGTACAGGGTGCGCTCGAAGCCGAGCATCGTCGTGACCAGCGTCAGTCGTGCCCGTTCCCGTTCCGGGCCGTCCGGGTAGCGGCCGAGGAAGGTCGTCATCGCGTCCGCCGCTTCCGACAGTGTTTGGTACCACCGCTGCGAAACGATCGGTTCCACCGACAAGGCGTGCTCGAGGGTTTCGAGTTGCTGACGCCCGTCCACCCACAGCTGCGAGCTGTTCTCGACCCACCGCCGCAGGCCGTCGATATCGGTCGGATCGAGCGAATCCAGCGTTCGGTAGCTGTCGACGACCTCCGGACTGAGTTGTTCGAGCATGGCGTCGACCAGCTCGGCTTTGGCCTTGAAGTGCAGATAGAGGTTGGCGCGGCTGATGCCGGCGGCCTTCGCGATCGACTCCATGGTGATCTTGTCGTAGCCGTATTCGGAGAACAGGGGAATCGCACACTCGACGATGCGGGCGCGAGTGGCCCTCTTTTTCTTGCCCACGCGCGGTGCGGACGAGTTGGTCGAAGATGCGGTTTCCGTCGTGCTCATGTGGTCAGCCTATCGGGCCGCGACCAGCACACCGAACAGAACTAGACGAGAATCCAGAAAAAAACTAGACATGGATCCAGTTTTTGGTATCGTGTGTCTTGCACCACTCACGAGCCGTCATCGTGCTCGTCCCCTTTCTCGAGGAGTCTCTCCATGAAACTTGCTGGAAAAGTCGCATTCGTCACCGGCGCTGGATCAGGAATCGGCGCCGCCACCGCCCGGTTGTTCGCCGAGCACGGTGCGACCGTCATCGGCGCCGACATCTCCGAAGGCAACGTCAAAGAAGTACTGTCCGGAATCGACCACGGTGAAGGCATCGCCCTCGACGTCGCCGACAGCACCGCCGTCAAGGAAGCCTTCGCGCACGTCGAAAACCGCTACGGCGCACTCCATGTGCTGATCAACGCCGCCGGCATCAACGCACCGACCCGCGAGGAGAATGAGCGCCTGGTCGACGTCAACGTCCGAGTATTCGAAGCACGCAAACGCGGCGAAATCCTGCACCCGGACTTCCTGTCCGGAGTCACCGACGAGCACTTCGATCGCGTCCTCGCCGTCAATCTCAAGGGCCCCTTCTACACCATCCGTGAAGCTGCCCCGCTGATGAAGCGATCCGGTGGTGGGTCGATCGTCAACATCTCGAGCGTGTCCGCGCTGGTGGGAACACCGATGCCGTTGTACTACCCGGCCTCGAAGGCCGGTGTCCTCGGCATGACCCGGGCCGCAGCCGGAGAGCTCGCGCCCCACGACATCCGCGTCAACGCCGTCGCACCGGGCGCGGTGGACACACCGTTGCTGCGCGCACAGCCCGACGAGATCGTCGATTCCATCGCCGGTGTGCAGCCGATATCGAGCCTGGCCAAGCCCGAAGACCTCGCCGCCACCATGCTGTTCCTCGCCTCCGACGACAGCAAGTACTACACCGGACAGACGCTGTCGCCGTCCGGCGGCCTCTACATGTAATTCCGCCCGGACGCACCGACAAGAGAGCGCAACCATGAGCACACCCACGATCACTTTCGACCAGAACGCCCTGAGCCGCATCCGCACCTCGATCACCCAGGACATCGACGCCGGACGCTACGACGGCGCTGTCATCGCCATCGCCCGCCACGGCGAGATCGGACTGCACGAGGCCATCGGCTACGCCGACCGCACCACCGGACGCACCGCAACTGTCGACGACGTCTTCTGGATCTTCTCGATGACCAAGGCGTTCACCAACATTCTGGTTCTACAGGCCATCGACCGCGGTCAGCTGGATCTGACCACTCGGGTCGTCGACGTCATCCCCGAGTTCGTCGGCCGCGACCCGTTCCGCGCCGCGAAGAAGGATCGCGTCAACGTCGGTCATCTGTTGACGCACCGCGCCGGTCTCGTCGCCACCCCCACCCCTCTGCCGTACTCCGAGCTCGGCAACCTCGACGCGGTGATCGACGCGATCAGCCAGCTCGACGTCGTCGGTGAGCCGGGCGGGACCTTCAACTACTCACCCACCCTCAACCACGCGCTACTCGGAGAGATCGTCCGCCGCGTCACCGGATACCGCAGTTTCGGGGAACTTCTCGCCAAGGAACTCTTCGCCCCGCTGAAGATGAACAACACCGCACTCGGAGCCCCCAAGGCATGGGCCGATCGGATGGTGCCCATCAAGGCACACTTCCCACCCGGCGGATGGCTCAAGTCGTCGGACATCGAGGTCATGCAGGAAATCGTCGTGGAGGGGGCAGAAATGCCGTGGGTCGGCGCGGTATCCACCACCAGCGACATCTTGCGTTTCGCGGAAATGATCCGCCGTGGAGGCGAACTCGACGGTGTGCGTATCCTTTCGCCGAGCATCCTCGATCTGGCCACGACCCTGCAGACCGGCACGGCGCCGAACGATCTGTACGCGATGCTGTGCCACGCCCGCGGCTGGGACGTTCCCCCGGGGAACTTCGGTCTCGGCTTCGCACTGCGCGGCGAAGGGGTGTACCCGACGTTCTTCGGCGCATCGACCAGCCCGCGCACCCACGGCAACTACGGCGCCGGATCCACCCTGTTCTGGGTCGACCCCGACAAAGACCTCACGTTCGTCTGCCTCACCGCCGGGGTGATGGAGGAAGGCGACAACCTCGCCCGCTTCCAGCGGCTGTCCACCATGGCCGCGGCCACAGCCCTCTGAACGGACCTCGACATGACCAGCACCTTCGGGCAGCGACCCGCTGCACCACCAGAGTTCAATCCGCTGAGCGACAGCGCACTACTCGACCCGGCCTCGATGTACGACCAGATCCGCACCGAGCGGCCCGTGTTCTGGCACGAGCAGCTCGGCACCTGGGTCGTCACTCGCCGCGAAGACGTCGAGACGGTCCTGATGGACTGGAAAG
Source organism: Rhodococcus sp. MSC1_016 (assembly GCF_023667485.2). Lineage (NCBI taxonomy): Bacteria > Bacillati > Actinomycetota > Actinomycetes > Mycobacteriales > Nocardiaceae > Rhodococcus > Rhodococcus sp. MSC1_016. Next base: position 83,813 of record NZ_JAMOZI020000001.1, on the reverse strand, counting down.
CCTTTTCCTGCAGAGGTAACGGCGGAAACGTTCCCGTGCCCGAGCAGTTCACCTCCACGGTGACCTCCGAGCTGATGGCGCACATCTCCATCAGCATGGACCCGCCGATCCACACCGAGATGCGTCGGGTCGCCCAGCGAGGCTTTCTCAAGCCGGTCATCGACGCCCTCGAACCGGAGATCGAAGCCCGCGCCCATCGCATTATCGATCGGCTCGCCGACCGTGGTACTGCCGAGCTGATGGAGGACTATTGCCTCGAGCTCACCACCCAGACGCTGATGGCGCTGATGGACCTCCCGGACTCGTTCGAGCCGATGATGCGGCAACTGCGCGACGACCACTTCGCCGTCCTCGCCAGCGGACGAGAGCCGATGGAGGAGCCGCGCCGCACCGAGGTGTGGACGCGGTACACCACTGCGCAACTCGAACTCCGCAAAGTGGTGCGTGAACGCCGTGACAGCACCGCGTCGGATCTCATTTCGGTGATGGCCTCGGCACGCAACCGCGACGGCGAACCCACGCTGTCCGATGAGCGTGTGGCGCTTCATCTGTGTGAGTTCTCGGCCGCCGGGACCGACACCACCGCCCAGGGCATGGCGAACGCCGTCATCTTCCTCTCGCGCAACGAAGATCAACTCGCCGAGGTCCAAGCCGATCCGAGCCTGTGGCCCAGGGTGTTCGAGGAGACCCTCCGTCGCCGCCCGTCCGCGCCGTTCGCATCACGGCAGGCCACCCGTGACGTCGTATTGTCCGGGGTCACGGTCCCCGCCGGTGACATGGTGTGGGTAGCACTGGCCAGCGCCAACAACGACCCCGACCATTACCCGGAACCGAAGAAGTGGAACATCCACCGCGACGAACCCACCGACCACTACGCCTTCACCAAGGGCCGACACACCTGCCTAGGCCAGCCCCTCGGTCGTACCCAGGGCACCGCAGGCGTCCGTGTCCTGTTCGAACGACTGCCCAGCCTGCGCATCGCTCCTGATTTCGAACAGGACTTCCTCCCATTGGTCATGCTTCCGATCCGGCGCAGCCTCGTCGCGAACTGGGATCCGGCCGACAGCACGACCAGCTAGCAAGTCGACAAGGACCATCCCATGCATACGACGCCCCTCACAGATGCGGCCACACCGTTGCTCACCTCCACGGAATCCCGGATGGAGCTGACGATCACGGCACGAACCCCGGTTGCGGACTCCGTCGTGGAGTTGACGCTCACCCACCCGGCCGGGTGGCCACTGCCTAACTGGGCCCCCGGCGCACATCTGGATCTCGTCCTCGGACCCGATCTCATTCGCCAGTACTCCCTGTGCGGTGACCCGAGCGATCGCGCCTCCTACCGGGTGGCGGTGCTACGCGAACCCGACAGCCGCGGGGGTTCCCTTGCGGTGCACGAAAAACTTGCCGTCGGCGACACCATCGTCACCCAGGGACCGCGTAACAATTTCGCGTTGGTCGACGCACCGGAGTATCTGTTCATCGCCGGGGGAATCGGAATCACTCCACTGATTCCGATGATCGCCGCTGTGGAAGCCCGTGGCATTCCCTTCCGTCTCGTGTACGGCGGCCGCGCACGAGCATCGATGGCTTATGTCGAGTTACTGGAAAGCCGCTACCCCGGGTGTGTCGAGGTTTGTCCCCAAGATCAGGTGGGACATCTCGATCTGCCCAAGATCCTCGGCGAGCACCGACCCGAACGGCGGGTATACACCTGCGGACCTGCACCGCTACTCGACGCGATCGAACGATTCTGCACGTCGTGGCCGTCCGGATCGGTGAATATGGAACGTTTCCGGGCGAAAGAAGCCGACCCCGGTGCAATCGACACCGAATTCGAGGTCGAGCTGACGCAAACGGGTGTCACGGTCACGGTCCCCGCCGATCGGTCCATCCTCGATGTCGCCGAAGAAGCCGGCGCAGTCGTGATCTCGTCCTGCCGGGAAGGTACCTGCGGCAGCTGCGAGACGCCCATACTCGAAGGCACTGCCGATCATCGTGATTCGCTGCTCACTCAGGAGGAGAAGGACGCCCAGGAGACGATGTTCATCTGCGTCTCCCGCTCCTGCTCGGGCCGACTGGTGCTCGACCTGTGAGCGTCCGGTCGCCATTCGAGGTCGAAACCCCACACAGAAGGACAATGATGACAGCGAGTGCAAACCGCGCGGTGACTTATGTCGGCCCCGGCAAGGTCGAAGTGCGTGAGATCGAATTCCCGAAACTCGAACTGCGGGACGGACCGGGGGTCAACCCGGCCAATGTCGGACGCAAGTGCGAACACGGAGTCATTCTGAAGGTGGTCTCCACCAACATCTGCGGAAGCGACCAGCACATGGTTCGGGGCCGCACCACCGCCCCCGAAGGATTGGTCCTCGGGCACGAAATCACCGGTGAAGTCGTAGAAGTGGGCCGGGACGTCGAATTCATCAAGGTCGGCGACTTGTGTTCGGTGCCGTTCAACATCGCCTGCGGGCGGTGCCGCAACTGCAAGGAACGCAAGACAGGCATCTGCCTCAACGTCAACCCCGACAGGCCCGGATCAGCATTCGGGTATGTCGACATGGGCGGCTGGGTAGGCGGTCAGGCCGAATACGTCATGGCACCGTACGCCGACTTCAATCTGCTCAAGTTCCCCGACAGAGACCAGGCGCTGGAAAAGATCCGCGACCTGACCATGCTCTCGGACATCTTCCCCACCGGCTATCACGGCGCTCTCACAGCGGGCGTGCGCGCAGGATCGACTGTCTACGTCGCGGGCGCCGGCCCAGTCGGACTCGCCGCGGCTGTCGGTGCCCAGCTCCTCGGCGCTGCTGTCGTGATCGTCGCCGACCTGAACGCCGAGCGCCTTGCTCAGGCTCGCTCGTTCGGTTGCGAGACCATCGACGTCTCCCACGGCGCCCCGCAGGACCAGCTCGAGCAGCTGCTCGGCGACCCCGAGGTCGATGCGGCAATCGATGCCGTCGGCTTCGAAGCACGTGGTCACGGCGGCGACGCCGGGCACGAACAGCCCGCGGCAGTACTCAACTCACTGATGGAGCTGACCACCGCCGGAGGCGGCATCGGCATCCCCGGGCTGTATGTCACAGGCGATCCCGGCGCCGCCGACGACGCCGCGAAAGCTGGCTCACTGTCATTGAGTCTGGGCACCGGATGGGCGAAATCGTTGTCGTTCGCCACCGGACAGTGCCCGGTCATGAGCTACCACCGCGAGCTGATGAACGCGATCCTCGCGGACCGGGTGCAGATCGCGAAAGCCGTCAACGCGACCGTCATCACGCTCGATGATGCACCGCGCGGATACAGCGCCTTCGACAGCGGAGTGGCCCAGAAGTTCGTCATCGATCCACACGGGATGATCGCGGTCTGACCCCCGTTCGTGGCTCCTCCATCCACTCCATGAAACAGGTGAGTCTGGCGACCACTGCCCTGCCGGTCGGGGACGAGATTTGGCTGGGGACGCTCAGTGGTGACCGGATCGTGCGGTCGACCCGGGGCTGAGCCCAATGACCACCACGGATCTCCTCGTGGTGGTCACTGGTCGGGCGAGACGATCGTCTAGCTGGCCGCATCGTGACGTGCCCCAGGTACGAACCTACGCCGCCGTGATAGGGGCAGGTGGTGTTTCGATTGGTGACTTGGATTCTGCTGCAACAGTTGTCGAGAGTCTGACCAGTGCGAGCAAACACGCCATGGACACTGCCAACGCGACCACGATCGCCGCGGCAATCGCGTACGGCGTGCCGGTAGCGTCTACTTAAATCTCATACTATCTGCCACTGACGTGGCCGATGCCGGAGATGTAGGTACGTCACGGCTACCCGTAACACCGTGCGATGTGGCGGGTTTGACCGTGTCCCACACCGACGCTTGAGGTGCAGGAACATTCTTTTTCTGATTCACCCCCGCCTGTGGTGTCGCGGTGGGAACACTGCGGCGGACCCGGCGATGCCGTGGCCGGCTCGGGGTGGGACTGGTCTTGTCGCGGCACTGCCGGACCGGCGCATGCTCGGTGTTCCGGATTTCCGGGTTCTTCCCGCGCTTGTGAACGACTCTGCTGCGCCCGAGCAGTGCACGTTTAGCGAGGTTCACCGCTGCTACGTGGTCGCGATTGCCGCCGACCTTGCACCGTGCGCACCATGCCCGGTGGTAGCCGCCCGGGCGGGAGAGTGTGTCGTTGCAGCCCGGGCACAGCGCCGACGTGCCGCGGGCCGGGACGGACACCACCGTCACGCCGACCCCTGCGGCGGTGTGTGCGAGAGCGTCGACGGCCTTGCGGCGGGCGGACTGCGCGGCCCGGTTGTTGTTCACCCGGCCGTGACCCCGGGTTTCGAGGGTGGTGAGGTCTTCGACCCCGATCACCTTCGCACCGGCCGCGGCGGCGTAGTCGGTCACTTCCCGGCCGAAGTGGAAGGCGAGTTCCCGGTTGATCTTGCCCCGTTTGACACCGACCGCGGTGCGGTGGGCGTCGAGGACCGCGATCTTGTTTTCCAGGTTGGCGCGCACCTCGGGTGGTGCGGTCGCGGCGAGCCGCGTCAGTCGTGCGGCTTTGCGGTGCAGGTGTTGGCCTTCCGCTTGGAGGCGGGCCAGTTTGATTCCCAGGCCCCGGTCGTCGTAGGTGAAGCCCCGGTAGTCCGAGACCAATCCGTCGGGGCGTTCGGTGACGATGGCGGCTGCTCCGAGGGTGGCCAGTGACCAATCCACTCCCACCGCGGTTGATCCCGACGTCAGATCGGGCGCTGGAATAGATTCGGTGGCAGCGCAGCGCAGCAGCAGGCCTCGGTGGTCGAGGACGAGGGTCGGCAGATGCCAGTCCGTGATTGCTCTGGTGTGCAGGTGTGGTGGGATCGCGGCGGTCAACCGGACCCGCCGCCAGTGCGCCCGATCTGTCGGGGCGGCGGCGGTGGGCAGTTTGACCGTCAGCACCATGACGGCGTCTGCGACGGTGATCTGCGAGAGTTGGCGATCGGCAGAGGAAAGCCTGGCCATCACCGGCGTCTGCGGCGGTCCCTGCACGTCGGTGATCCGCAAGCAAGTAGTGGGAGCACCCGCGCTTGCGGTGGTGCGCGAGCGCGCTGCGAGTTGTCGTGCCACGCCGCGCGCGAAGCCGGCCGGCACACACTCACCCGCAGCAGTCGGCGGCGCGATTCGGCCGGTGACGGGGTCGAACCTGGCCGACAGCGAACCGATGGCGGTATCCCGATACGCCAAGGTCCGCAGAGTGCCGATCGCCTGGGAGGTGACCACCCGGGTCACCCGCGACGGCACGTACACCCCGGTCGGGTAGGACGGGTTCCACCCCAGACGCGCCGCAGCGACATGCCCCTGCATCGGGAGCTTCCGGCCCGAACTGTCACGTCCGGCGGCGAGGGCATCGAAGGTGGCCGGTTGCCACAGCCTCGACACCAACTCCGATTGCGCGGCGCCGATCAACTCGAGCAGCCACCGCACACGACGATCGATGGTATCGAGCCCGATCGGGGCGTCGGTAGCATCGTCGACCGCCCTGTACAGGCGGGTAGTGTACGAAAACTGACGCGGCACAGTGAATCCGGCAACAGTCATCGGCTATCCCTCCTCCAACCTCGCTGCCGCATCGCCCGAGAAGTCGGCGTTGATTCTGTTTCGACCGCAGCCGGTAGCACCGGCCCGAAAACGACGCGAGCAACGCCATGAAGTCATCCATCAACTCCTCCACCAGCGACTTGTCGCCATGCTCCCGCAGGACCTCGACCGTAACCCCGACCACCGACAAATACCTTTTCGATCCAGGCGACTCCGAACCGGGCCAACCGATCCCGCCACACCACCCGCACCACCGTGAAGTGGCCTTGGGCGGCGTCGTCGAGCATCCGGTCCAAACCGGCCCGCGTTAGTCATCGGCCGGAGGGGACACTACCGACTCTGTCATTCGATCTCCTTCGGTATGGATCGGCATCACCCCGACGGGTAATGCCCATATGTGCTGTCAGTGTTTACTTTTCGAGTCGCAGAGGGATGCTTGACCAGCCGGTACGCAGCGCTCTGCCCGATGTCTCGGCGGGTGCGGCGAGCGTAATGGAACGGGTGCCCGCGAGAAGCTGCGTTCCGAACGCGAGAAGTTCCTGCCGCGCGATGGGCGCGCCCACGCACATGTGCGGACCGAATCCGAACGTCAGGTGCTGGTTGCGGTCGCGATCCAACCGAACCCGGTGCGGATCGGCGAACCGTTCCGCGTCGCGGTTGGCTGAGGCGACATTGATCGCGACGAGCTCGTTTGCCGGGACTGTGGTGCCGGCAATCGTGACATCGGCGGTGGTTCGACGAACGGTCTGATGCAGCGGCGGCCCCAGGCGCAGCACTTCCTCGATGGCAGCGGGTAACAGATCCGGGTCGGCCCGCAGGCGGGCCTGGTCGTCGGGGTTCGTGGCCAGGTAGTGCGCCAATGATCCCATCGCCGAGCTCGTGGTATCTGCGCCCGCGGCGAAGATCTGGGTCCCGAGCGAGAGCACCTGTTCACGTGAGATCGGTTCGCCGTCGGGTCGCAGTTCGAGGATCCCACTCATCACATCCTGCTCGGGGTCCCGCGGATGCTCGGTGCGATCGGCGATCAGGGTGTTCACTGCGTCGTCCCACAACGTCGCCTGCAGGGCGCCGAAGGCACTGATGTCGTGGCGTAGAGAGTCGGCGCGGTCGAGGGTGGCAGCGAGTTCGACCCATCCCTCGTCGCTCAGTCCGAGCAACACCGAAAGCACCTGCGGCGGAACGGTACGCGCGACGGACCGGTAGATATCCCCTTCTCCTGCTTCGATGAGCGGAGTGAGTTGTTCGGCCACGATGTGGTCGATTTCCGGTGACAGCCGCGCGACCCGGTCGGGTCGGAAGTACCTGTTGAGGAAGGTTCGGTAGAAGGTGTGTTCCGGCGGATTCGTTGCGATGGGTATCGGCCGATTCGGCGACGGGTACTCGACGAAGGGGCGCCCACTCGCGAAGTTCTTCCAGTCCCGGCTGGCCTTCGAGGCGTCGGCGAAGGTCAGCACACTCCAGAACCCATCGAAGTCGTCACTGTGTACGACCGGAGAGGACGCACGCAGTCGGTCGTACTCGCTGTACAGGTCGGATGCGGTGCTCGGTCGATAGGACGCGGCTGAATTCGCATCGTTGCGCGCGCCCGTATTCGTAGTCGTCATGGTGTACCTCTCGGCAGATCGATCCCGCTGAATTAGAGGATTCCGCGGGTATCCCACGGGGAAGAGAATTGGTTCCCGCAACATCGAATCGGAGTGACACCCCGATCGGTTCGGCTACCGTCGAATGTAATCTTTGCCATACAAATCGGCAATACCCTGCTGTGAATCAGTTCGCTTGGGGCGCTTGGGATACGCGTGACGGACTGATCTGGCCGGCGGACACGACGCCGCCACCCTCGCACTGACCGGGGCGGGATGGCTATCCGGTGAGGTTGATCAGCTCGAGCTCGTTCCCATCCAGGCGTTTCGGAGGAGCTCGCCCAGTTCCGCGCGGGACACGGGGCGCGGGTTCGAGGCGGGCACTACGGGCAGGATCAGATCGGTGGCCTCGTCGAGGTCACCCTCGGACAGCCCGACGTCGCGTAGCGCGGTGGGCGCCTCAACAGATTTCAGCAGGGCACGCAGGCCGTCCACCGCGTCGGTCGCGCCGAGTGCGGCTGCCGTTCGTGTTGCCGCGGCCTGCGCATAGGGTGCGTTGAAGGCCAGGACGTGGGGCAGGACGATGGTGTGTGTTTGGGCGTGGGGCAGGTCGAACCGACCGCCGAGCACGTGGCAGATCTTGTGGTGCAGACCCGATCCCGCGCTGGCGAAGGCGACCGCAGCGAGATAGGCGCCGTAGAGTGCGTGCTCGCGTCCGGCGAGCGATTCGGGTCGGTCGGCAACCTCGGGAAGGGCATCGGCGAGGGCGCGGATCGCCTCGGTGGCGAGCGCGGAGTTGATCGGATTCGCGCGCGGCGCCCAGAGTGAGTCGACGCAGTGCGCGAGGGCGTTGCAGGCGCTGGCGACACTGAGCTCACGTGGGAGAGATCGGGTGAGTTCCGCGTCGTAGACGACGGTGTGGGGAAGGACGCGGTCGTCCTGGCCGGTCGTCTTGCGGGCTGCCTCGGTGATTCCCCAGACATTCGTCGCTTCCGAGCCTGCGTAGGTGGTCGGGACGGCAATGATCGGCAACCCGGTGGTCAAGGCGACGGCTTTGGCCAGTCCGGTCGTCGACCCGCCGCCGATGCTGATGAGCAGATCGGCACCGCGCTCTCGGGCAATGCTGCGAGCCTGTTCGGCTTGCTCGACGGGCACGTGGGGGCGCACGTCGTCGAATCGCACCGCGACATCGAGGCCGCCGAGGACTGCGTCGACGAGCGACCGATCGCCTCGAGCGGCCACGACCATGGGCGTGGATGCGCTCAAATCATAGGTCGCCGAACGTAAATGGTTCGCCGCCTGACCTGAACCGAACATCACGCGCTGGCCGAGGGTGCGGTGGTCGAATATCGGTATCTCGTTCATGAGGTTTCCTCGCGGACTCGTCGCGGGCCGAATGGGCCGACGGTATGTTCACTGGTCGGATTCGAGGGCGGCGAGCGCTGTGGTGGCGGCGGTACGCACGTGGGCCGCGCACAGTGCGGCGGCGCGGGAGGCGTCGCGTTCCTTGATCGCCCGGACGACGCCGCGCAACTCGGCGACCGCCTGCTCGGAGCGGCCGGATGTGGACAATGACGTCGCCCGCAGGATCCGGACTCGTGCCTGAATGCCCTCGATGAGCTGCTTGAGAGAGCTGCTGGCAGCACCTTCGACGAGGACGGTGTAGAACTCGTCCTTGGCCGCGAGGATGCTACGGATCTCCCCGCCGGCGGCGGTCACCTCGGCGAAGTGTTCCACCGCCGCGTCGAGCCGCATGACTTGGGACGGGGTGGCTCGTTCGACGAACCGGGTCACGATGATCGATTCGAGTGCGGCACGAACCTCGTAGAGATCGGCGGCTTCGGTGACCGTGGGCGCGCTCACCATGGCCCCGCGCTGCGGCACCACCGTAACCAGGCCCTCGGATGTCAATTCCCGCAATGCTTCTCGGACGGTGGTGCGTGAGACGCCGAGTTGCTCGATGAGTTCTCGCTCGATCAACCGTTGCCCCGGGCGGAGCCGGAAGTCGAGGATTGCTTCGCGCAGCGCCGCGATGACCTGCTCCCGAAGAGGGGCGGCCGCCTTCCCCACCGGACTCGTTGCCCAGACACTGGCCGTCTTCGTCGCCATCGGATCAGTGTACTTTTTGTACGTTGGTCATACAATTTCCGGGATTGCCGACTCTTCGACCCACCGGGCGATCTCGGTGTGGTCCGCGGCGGAATCGAGTGTCTCCGACGCTTGGCTCCACAGCGAGACCGCGTGCTCGCCGAGGAGGCTGGGCCGGCCGAGCTGCCGCGCCAAATCGGTGGCAATGCGCATATCCTTGAGCATCAGGTTCAGCGCGAAGCCGGAATCGTATGTCTTCGGCACAATGAAGTTCGGCCACTTGTTCTCGGTCGATCCGCTCCGTCCGCTCGAGCCGTTGATGACGGTGAGCATGACTTCCGGGTCGAGACCGAATCGCTCCCCCGCGAGGATCGCCTCACTGGTCACCATCAGATGAGTAGCCGAGAGCAGGTTGTTGAGCGCCTTCAGCGCATGTCCGGCGCCGATATCGCCGACGCGGACGGGTCGGCCCAGAAGTTCCAGGATCGGTAGCGCAGCGGAGACAACGGACGGCGCGCCGCCGACCATGATAGTCAGCGTGCCGTTGACGGCACCTTTCACTCCGCCGGAAACCGGGGCGTCGATCAGGTCCACGCCCCGTTCGTCGGCGATGCGCCGGGCGAGTGCCCGGGTGCGCATCGGCTCGGACGAGCTCATGTCGACCACGACCGCACCGGGCCGTAGCACCGCGGCGAGTCCGTCGTCGAGGACCGACTCCACTACTGCAGAGCTCGGCAGCATCAGGATTGTCACGTCGGCGTCCGACGCGGCTGCGGCTGCCGAGTCCGCCGCCACGCCGCCGTGTTCCGTAAAGCGTTGTACCGCTTTCTCGGACAGATCGAAGCCGATCACTCGGTGGCCTGCCTCGAGTAGGCGGCCCGCCATGGGGGCGCCCATGTTTCCGAGCCCCACGAATGCGACCGTGGCGGTCGACGACAGGTCGTGAGTCGGCAGATCAACACCGACAGCAGTGTCAGACATCGGCGCGCAGCTCCTTCAGGGTCGCCTCGGCGATGCGGAAGGATTCGAGCGCGGCAGGAACACCGACGTACACCGCGGCCTGGAGGAGAACCTCCTGAATCTCTTCGTCGGTGCAGCCGTTGGTCACTGCCCCACGCACGTGCACCGCGAGTTCGTGAGAACGGTTGACGGCGGTCAGCATCGCCAGGTTGAGCAGGCTGCGGGTCCGGGGAGGCAGTCCGTCGCGGGTCCACACGGTGCCCCAGCAGTACTCGGTGACGAGTTCCTGGATGGGACGGGAGAACTCGGTGACGTTGCTCAGAGAGCGCTCGACATGCGCGGCTCCGAGGACCGCCTTGCGCATGGCAATGCCATCTTCGTAGGTCTCCTTGTGCGTCCGACTGGTGGTCATGGATTACTCACTCTCGTTCAGATTGTATGACGATAGTTGCGATAGCGCTGCAGACTTTGCTGATCGCCCCGTGATCAGGCATGCAGTAAACCGGAGAATCGGCTCACCCGGTCGAGTCAAGGCCGTAGTCCCGACGCGGCTGCCCAACATCGGCCCACGTGGTGCACCTTTCGGTGTCACCATTTCAGTCTCCCCCCAGAACTAGACTCATGTCAAGTATTGCGGTGACTCGCGTCACTCGGTACGGTAGCTTCAACACGGCAGATTGTCATACATATTTCCTCCGCGGGCTCACCACGATGCGTCGCATCGTCGCCGGATACGAGCGGAACACCAGGCTGCCCACTGCAGAAGAAACGGAAGAAGACATGACTGAACAGACGGTGCTCATCGCAGGCGCCGGCCCGGTCGGGATTCTCAATGCCCTGGGACTCGCGCGGGCGGGAATCTCCGTCACCGTGCTCGAGCGGGGCAGCGAGGTAGTGCAATCACCGCGCGCCATGGTTTATCACTGGTCCGTGCTCGACGGACTCGAGCGACTCGGGCTGTTCGACGCGGCCGCCGCTCGGGGGTTCCTCAAACAGGGGTACACCTACCGTGTCCATGCCACCGGCGAGCAGGTGTCCTTCGGACTCGACGCACTCGAGGGCAGGGTTGCGCACCCCTACAACCTGCATCTCGGGCAGAACGCTCTCGTCGAATTTGCACTCGAGGAGCTTTCGGCGTTTCCGCACGCGAAGGTGTTGTGGAACACCGAGGTTCACTCAGTTGATCAAGATGACAACGTTGTGCGGGTGAGGACCATCTCGGACGGCGACCCCCTTGTCTTGACCGCACAGTGGCTGATCGGCGCCGACGGGGCACGCAGCACGGTCCGTGAGTCGGTCGGTATCGCATTCGACGGGCACACGTGGCCCGAGCGGTTCGTGGCCACCAACATTCGCATCGATCTCGAAGCTCACGGCTGGCCCCTGACGACCATGCTGATCGACGATCGGTACGGAGCGATCATCTCCAAGATCGACAACACCAACCTCTGGCGGTTCACCTACTGCGAAGACGAGGCATTACCGATCGAGACGGTGCTCGACCGCATGCCCGAGTACTTCGGAGCCGTCTTTCCGGGCATCGACGACATCGAGCTGGTCGCCTTCTCCCCTTATCGGATGCATCAACGCGCCGCTGCCACGTTCCGTGCCGGCAGGGTGCTCCTCGCGGGCGATGCCGCCCACGCCACGAACCCCACCGGTGGCCTGGGGCTGACATCCGGGTTGTTCGACACGTACGTCCTCTACGAGGCTTTGGCCGCGGTGATCGACGGTCGAGTGTCCGACGAGGTGCTCGACGAGTACGCCCGCCTTCGCCGGGAAGTGTTCGTCGACAAGGTCAGTCCCGCAGCGTCGGCGAACAAGAAGCTCGTCTACCACTCCGGGAAAGGTGCGGCGCTCGACGACGCGATGGCCGGGCTGCGGCAACTGTCCTCCGACCCCGACGCCTTGTTCGCGCGGTTGATGTTCCCCAAGTCCTTGGAGACGCCGTCTTTGGTTGCGGAGGTGCACGCATGAAGGTTTTGAATGAGCGGGTGGCGGTCGTGACGGGCGCAGCGAGCGGGATCGGGCTTGCCTTGGCGCGTCGCCTGGGCGCCGAGGGAATGCATCTCGTGCTCGCCGATGTGGATTCAGACGCCCTCGAACACGCCACAGCCCTGGTACGGGCCGACGGTGCGGAAGCCATCGGAGTGCGCACTGATGTTCGCAAGCTCGATGCCGTGCAGGAGTTGGCCGCGCGCACGATCGAGCGGTTCGGTGCGGTGCATCTGGTCTGCAACAACGCCGGTGTCGAGACCGGTGGATCCTTTCTGGAGATCCCCGACGGTGCGTGGCAATGGGTGATGGACGTCAACTTCTACGGTGTACTCCACGGCTGCCGGGTGTTCCTTCCGCTCCTGGCCCAACATCCACAGGCACATATCGTCAACACCGCCTCGGTCGCCGCATTCACCAGCGGCACAGCAACGATGACCCCGTACTGTGTGTCCAAATCGGCCATCCTGAGCCTGACGGAATCCTTGGCCGTCGAACTGCATACCGCGGGCAGCACTGTGGGGATCTCGCTGCTCGCACCCGGCCCGGTGAAGACCCGGATGCCCGATGCGGAGCGGAACATGCCCGACGGCCTCGAACCCGCCCGCGAACCACATCGAGTCGCGCTCATGGAGGAACTGCGGACCAAGGCCCAGCAGGTGGGACTCGAGCCGGCCGAGGTCGCCGACATGACTGTGCAAGCGATCCGGGACAACCAGTTCTTCGTGCTGCCGCATCGCGAGATGGCACTTGCGGGTGTACGCCGGCGTCTGCAGTGGATGGAGACCGGCGAGCTGCCGGCACCCCGCAAGGCCGGTACCTGAGGCCGGCCCGGCCCGTCCCCACCATATCTGAGAACCGAGGAACCATGACTACTGCCGTAACCCATGCTCCAAGTTCGGATTACGACCCGTTCGATGCCGAAGTCTTGCAGGATGTCCATGCGCATGACGGTCTCCTGCGTGAGGTCGCGCCTGTCGTGCACATCGACAAGTACGATTTCTACGCGGTGACCCGCCACGCCGAAATTCAGAAGGCGCTGCGTGACTGGCGCACGTTTTCCTCGACGGATCGTCCGTTCTACCAGCCGAACCCGTTCCGGCCCAATGCACCACTTATGCAGGACCCTCCCGATCACACGCAGACCAAGTCGGTGATGATGCGAATCTTCTCCAAGGAGAACATGGCGAAGATGCAGGCGTACTTCACCGAATCGGCCTCACATCTGGTGGACGACCTTCTCAGCGGTGGTGTGGTGGACCTCGACGGATACCGTGACGTTGCCGCCCGGTACGTGCTGCAGGTCTTTCCCGATGTTCTCGGATTGCCCACGGAGGGCAGGGAACTACTGTTGAAGTTCGGTGATGCGGTGTTCAACGCGTTCGGCCCACAGAACGAGCATCACCACGCCAAGATGCGCAGCGGGGCCCCGGCACTCGCATGGGTCGAGGAAAATATGAAGCGGGAACTGCAGAGCGACGGCGGAATAGGCTGGCAGCTCTACGCTGCCGCGGACGAGGGTGTGATCAGCGAGACCGAGGCCGAACAGCTTCTCAAAGCCGTTTTCGGTGCCGGCTTCGACACCACGATCTTCGGGATCTCCGGCATGTTGCGGGCGTTCGCCGACAATCCGGAGCAGTGGCAGTTGCTGCGTGCCCGGCCTGATCTGGTCGAGTCCGCGTTCGAGGAGGCGCTGCGCCTGTACCCGCCGTCCCGATTCGGTGGCCGGGTCGCGCTCCGGGACACCGAACTCGGCGGAATCACCATCCCCGCCGGAACCAAGCTGCTGCTGATGTGGCTCGGCGCCGGACGGGATCCCCGCAAATGGACCGACCCGGACCAGTTCCGGATCGACCGCCACGACGCCGGAAGCCATCTGTCCTTCGGCTTCGGCATCCACACCTGCGCCGGGCAGGCCGTCGCACGGTTGGAAGCGAAGAGCCTGCTCAGCGCGTTGGTTGACCGTGTCGAGCGGATCGAACTCACCGGTGAGCCCCGCCGCGCGATCAACTTCCAGGCGTTCGGGCACGAATCGATTCCGATCCGCCTCGTTCCGGCCGGTTGAGCCGATGACCGCCACCACACAATCGGCGCACTCGGCCCCGCATCGCAGCGCACCTGCCGCGTGGTTGCGGCGTGGGGAGTTCTGGGTGCATACCGGCACCGGCACCACACGGTGTGCCTCGTACGTCCGCTGGGAAGCGCCCGGCACCGAAACCGGTGAGCTGCCGGTCGTGCTCGTGCACGGCGGAGGTGGACAGTCGCTCGACTGGACCACCACACCGAATGGTGAACCCGGATGGGCGCCGTTGCTCGTCGAGGCCGGTCACCCGGTGTATCTACCGGATCGCCCTGCCCATGGCCGCTCCCCCTACCGTCCTGACGTCCACGGCGACCTGATGCCGGCGGCAGCACCCGCCGACGTCCAGCGACTGTTCGCTCCAGGACCGAACGACAGCCGGCACCGGGCGCACACCGAGTGGCCGTGGACGCGGGAATCGGGGTCCACCCAGTTCGACGCTCTCGCATCCGCAGTGCAGCCCCCTCCACGAAACCTGGCCAATGGGCACCGGCTCGACGGTGACATGCTCGTCGCGCTACTCGAGCGCATCGGACCGGCCGTGGTGATCACCCATTCCGCCGGCGCACCCGCCGGCTGGATCGCCACGCAGCGCCGGCCGGACCTGGTCGCAGCCCTGGTGGCCGTCGAACCTCTCGGTCCGCCCTTCCGCGACCTCGGAGACCGGGGCCGACTCGCGTATGGATTGACCGCGGTCCCGCTCGACAACCGATCCCGCACCGACTCGGTCGATCCGGCGCGATCGCAACGACTTCTCGGACTCGCCTCGACACCGATCGCCGTGGTAACCGCCGATGCCTCGGGCCGTCACGACGACGATCTCGCCACGGTGACGTTTTTGCAGGCCGCTGGCGTCCGCGTCGACCACCTCGTACTCGCCGATCTCGGGTTGCCGGGACACGGGCACGGCCTCATCTTCGAGCGCGGCCACGATCGCACACTGTCGATCGTCCGGGACTGGTTGTCCACCAGCATCACTCGTCACACCCCTCCTGCCGAAGGACTGTCATGACCGTATCCACCGCACTGCGCATGTGGGCGCTCGACGCACCGACAATGGATCTCGATGCCGGAGATCTGGTCGTCGGCGCCGAAGGCATGATCACCTTTCCACTTCCGGCGTTCCTGATCGAACATCAGCGTGGACTCATCCTCTTCGACACCAGTTTCTCGCCGGTGCTTAACGACGACCCGCGCGCCTATTTCGGTGACCTGGCCGAGACCCTCAATATCGTCACGCACCCGGAACAACGCATCGACCGTCAACTCGGAAAGCTGGGTTTCCGCACCGAGGACGTCACCCACGTCGTCCTCTCGCACACCCACTCCGACCACGCCGGCGGCCTGTACCTGTTTCCGCAGGCGAAGTTTTTCGTCGGCCCTGGAGAGTTCGACTGGGCGGCCGACCCGAGCGCCATGCAAGCCCATCTCATGCGGCCTGACGACCTGGCACCGACCCGTGAGTTCGACTGGACGACGATCCGGACGGCACAGCACGATCTGCTCGGCGACGGGTCCATCCAGATCCTGCACACTCCCGGCCACACCCCGGGAGAGCTGTCCTGCGTGGTGAACCTGCCCTCGCAGTCCATCGTTCTGACCGGCGACACCGTCCACCTGCGAGAAGGTCTCGACCGAGAGGCACCCGACCCTCACGACTGGGATCCGGTGGCCGGGCGCGAAAGCATCCGCGCCCTCAAACGACTGCGCGACGACGAAGGTGCCCGCATCTGGATCGCGCACGACCCCCAGGACTGGTCCGCATTCGGTGGGCCACTCGTCGCCCAGGAGTGATTCGAATGATCCTCGTCGATTACCGCTGTGGCGCGTGCGCCGTCACCACCGAAACGCTCACCTGCACCCCTGTCCCGCCACACCGGCTATGCCCGCGCTGCGGGGGCGACGCGCACCGCCGCTACGGCGCTGCCGGACTCACCGGACGCGCCACCGCACCTGCCGCCGGCAGTACCGCGTGTGTCGACAACCCTGATGTCCCCGGACTCTGCCACGTCGGCCCGGCCGCCAAACGCACCCTCATCGCACGTCACCGCGGCGACACCGACACGCTCGCGCGCGAGCAACAGCGGCAACGCGCGGAATACGAACGGTCCGGACCTCCGGATTCGGGCCAGATCCGCGGCCACAGCCACTCGGCGCCCGCACGAAGCGGAGTGGTCTCATGACATCGAATCCTCATCTGCACGGCGACCTGCTGCCGCACGGAGTCCGTGACCTGGGGCAGGCACCGCTGGTGGTGTATGCCGTGCACGGTCGAGGTCAACAGCCGGGGTTCATGGCGGAGGTCGCGAACAGGATCGCCAGGCCGGAAACGGCGTACCTGCTGCCCAGCGCGGACGGCAGCAGCTGGTATCCCGAAAGCTTCCTGAAGCCGCACGAAGACAACGAACCGTTCCTCGGCCACGCCCTCGACGCCGTCGACACCCACCTGTCCCGGATCTCGGACCAGGGAGTGCCTGCAGAACGCACCGTGCTCATGGGTTTCTCGCAAGGGGCGTGCCTGCTTGCGGAGTACCTGCTACGTACCGGTCGCCGCTTCGCCGGTGCGGCCCTGCTCACCGGCGGCTACCTCGGCCCCGAAGAGAAGTCCTGGTCCGCGGGCGGTAAGCCCTTCGACGGGATGCCGGTGCTGCTCGCCACGTCGGCGCGCGACGAATTCGTGCCATTGGCAAGGGTGCATGCCACCACCGAATCGTTCGTCGAACTCGGTGCCTCGGTACGCCTGCATGTCGACGACGACCCCGAGCACCGCGTCAACGACGACGTCATCGATCACACCCGAAAACTGTTCGACACCATCACCAAAAGGAGATAGCCCATGGCCTACGTAGAAGGCTCGCACCATGTCACCCTGTCCGTCGGCAAGGCCCAGGACGACGTCGATTTCCACGTGAAAACCCTCGGCATGCGCTTCATCAAGCGGACCGTCCTCTTCGACGGCAGCAAGCCGATCTACCACCTGTACTACTCCAACGCCACCGGCGATCCGTCCTCGGTGGTCACCACCTTCCCCTGGGCGCAGGCCGGACTCTACGGCAAGCGTGGAACCAACCAGGCCCGCGAAGTACTGCTGTCGGTTCCGGCCGGCTCACTCGACTACTGGCACGGCCGCCTCACCGAGCACAAAGTCGACGTCGACAACCTCGATGTCTTCGACCGGCGCCGACTCGCCTTCCGGCACCCCAGCGGCATCGAGTACCAGTTCGTCGAGAACGACAACGACGAGCGCGAGGGAAACGCCGGCAACGGTGTGCCGCAGCAGTATGCAATTCACGGCATCCACGGCGTCGGCATCCACGTCACCACCCCGGAACGGATGGTCGATTTCGCCAACGACACCTTCTTCTCCCAGAGCAAAATCGCCGAGGAAGGCGACCGGGCAACCTTCCAGGTCGGTAACGCCAAGTACGGCAACTACATCGAACTGACCGCGAACATCAGCGAGGACCAGGGAACCTGGCATTACGGTTCGGGCACCTACCACCACTTCGCGTGGAACCTCGACACCCTCGCCAATCAGGACGAGGTGAAGTTCGGGATGGAAGGCGCCGGATACACCGACATCTCCGAGCTGAAGGACCGTAAGTACTTCAAGAGTGTCTACGTGCGGACGCCCGGTGGAGCCCTGTTCGAGCTCGCCGTCACCCACGAGGACGGCGGCTGGACGTGTGACGAATCGCCGCAGGAACTCGGCAGCAAGTTCATGCTGCCGAGCCAGTTCGAGAACCGTCGCGGGGAGATCTTCGAACAGCTCGAGCACATCGAGGTATAGATCGTGACCCGAACACTGGCGTCGGCCGCTGCCTCCGTGCAGACAGCGGCCGGCCCCGGCCACCCCCCAGCCGGACTCACCTGGGGTATCAAACAAAGTTTCCTCCGCTACCTGTCGTGCTTGCCCGACGGTGGGCACGCCGCTTCCGGCGGTGCCTACCTCAGCGAGAGCAGTTTCTTCACCTTTCCCCCACACACCGACGAGCAGAGAGTTGCGGGTGAACTCCGGTTCCGCGGGGCGATTCACCTCAGCGGCCACGCCGGCCTACTGCAAATTCTCATTGCCGACCCACGCCTGATCCTGCGTGATACCGGAGCCCTCCTCACGGTCGCGAACCGCATCGATGCGCCGGAGGGTTCCGAGCGAATCCCTCTCGCAGAACTCGAGATCAACGACTCCTACAGCACACAGCAAGGCCTGGTACTGCCTTTGATCACTGCCGAACTCACCGCAGCAGGATGCGACCTCTTCGGTGGCCACTACCCGGCCGGTGAACCCCTCGACCCCATCTTCGTATTCGCTCCTCAGCCCAATCTCCGCAGCACCTGGCAGCGGCACTGACCACGCATAGCAACTCGGAGGACCCTCCTATGCACTCAATAATGACCGCTTCCGACTCCGACGCTCATGACACAGAACGCCGCCTGGAACTGACGGTGGCAGGAAAAGAGGTGGTGGCGGAAGGTGTCGTCCGCCTGACCCTCACGTCACCGGACGGTGCTCCTCTGCCTGCGTGGACGCCAGGCGCTCATCTCGACCTCGTTCTCGGTGACGGACTCGTGCGGCAATACTCGTTGTGCGGTGATCCCGCCGACCGCACCCGCTATCGGGTGGGAGTGCTCCGCGAACCAGACAGTCGAGGTGGTTCCCGTTACGTCCACGACACCCTCACCGTCGGCGATGCCGTGGTGGTTCGGGGCCCTCGCAACCACTTCCCGCTCACCGATGCGAAGGAATACGTGTTCGTCGCTGGTGGCATCGGTATCACCCCATTGATACCGATGCTGGCCACGGCGGCAGCACGCGAAGTCCCGTTCCGCCTGGTCTACGGCGGTCGGACCCGGTCCTCGATGGCGTTCGTCGACGAACTGCGGGAGCTCTATTCGGACCGCGTCGAGGTAATCCCTCAGGATGAATACGGGCATCTTGATCTCGCCACCGTCATCGGTGACCAACGTGACGGTGTTGCGGTGTTCACCTGCGGACCGGGACCGATGCTCGACGCGATCGACAAACACTGCAGTGCATGGACTCCCGGAGCACTGCACATGGAGCGATTCCGAGCCAAGGAGTTGCCGGCCGGCACCGTGGATACGGAATTTACGGTCGAGTTGGCGCAGACCGGTGTGACGGTGACCGTGCCCACCGACCGATCGATTCTCGACGTCGTCGAAGAGGCCGGTGTGACCGTTCTGTCCTCGTGTCGCGAGGGCACCTGCGGCACCTGCGAGACCCCGATCCTCGAGGGTGAGGCCGACCATCGGGATTCGTTGCTCACTCAGGAGGAGAAAGACGCCAACGAGACGATGTTCATCTGCGTCTCGCGCTCCTGCTCGAAGCGGATCGTCCTCGATCTCTGACGCCCCGCCGGGAAGCGGCGCGCTAAACCTGACAGCACACGAAAGATCACCGGAGGACTTGCCGTGAAGAATGAAAGTTGGATCGTGGACCGGGCGTCGACCGGCACATACGATCCCAGCTGTTTTCGCCTGTTCGAAGGCCCGATCCCCGCCGCTCCAGACGGCAAGATCGTGGTCCGAACGCTGCTGATGTCACTCGACCCGACGAATCTCAATTGGCTCAAACTCGATCCTCAACTGCAGGCGATACCGTTCGGTGTCGGAGATCCGATGTTCGGTGTTTCCATCGGTGTCGTCATCGAATCCCGCGCGCCTTCCCACGCCGTCGGTGACGTCGTGACGGGAATGTGGGGTTGGCGACGATTCGACGTCGTCGATCCCCTCTTCGTGCGTCCCGCAAAATCTGCTACGGAAATGTCGTTCGAGCAACAATTGGCGATCTTCTCGCACGTCGGGCGCGCGGCAGCAGGCGGCATGACTCTCATCGGTGAAGTGAAGCCGACCGATGCGGTGTTGGTGTCCGGTGCCGCCGGGGCCACTGGCTCGTTGGCCGCCCAAATCGCGAAGGCGCAGGGCTGCCGAGTGGTCGGCATCGCCGGTGGACCGGACAAGTGTGAGTTCCTTCTGGAAGAGTTGAAACTCGACGGTGCAATCGACTACAAGAAGGAAGATCTTCGCGAGGCTATCCACCGGCACTTTCCGGACGGTATCGACCTGTTCTTCGATAACGTGGGCGGAGAAGGAATCGACGCCGTCCTGACAAACATGGCAGTAGGATGCCGGATTGTTGTGTGCGGGGCCATGTCCCAGTACGACATCAGCGAAAAGTCCAATCTGTATGGCGTAAAGAACCTCCCGATGCTCATCTTCCGCAGCGCACGCCTTCAAGGTTTCGTTGCAGATTTCGGTCCACGCAACCAAATCGTAGACGAACTGCTCGACGACCTTGCACAGCGCGGACAGTTGGTTGCGCGCACACATGTTATCGACGGCTTCGAGAAGATTCCCGACGCGTTGACTCTCCTACTCAACGGGAAGAACCAAGGAAAACTGGTGGCGCAAGTTTCTTTCGACTGACACACGGGATGATCGCCGGCCGACCAAAGCCGTCACCACAGTCCGGCCGCACCGCCAGACAGGTCGGTACCGCGCAACTTCCCAGACCACCCTTTACGCCGGTGTCGCTTCCTTCTGTGTACTGGTCGAGGGGTCGCGTCGCCTGGTTCGGTGGCCTCTCGGGGCGGTCAGACCGAACACCAGAATCGAGAGTGCTGCAATTACCAGCGAAGCCGCGCCGATAGCAGTCGCCCACATGTAGCTGCCTGTGCTGTCACGAACGAAGCTGAACACGTAGGGGAAGGCGACACCCGAGACCCCGCTGAATGCGAGGGCGGTGGCGTACAGCGTTCCGAAGTTGCGCCGGCCGTACTCCTTGAGCAGGAAGTATGCGCCGAAGTCCGCCTCCGCGCCCTGACTGGACGCCACTAGCATGACGGCGACTGCCGTCAGGAAGACCGGGAGGGTTCCTACTGCCGTCATCGCCAAGGACCCCAGGGCAGCAATCAGCAAGAACGATACTGCCACTGCAATCTTTCGTCGGGGAAACAGGTCGAGTAGTGTCCCGGCGCTGAGCCGGCCGACAATTGTTCCCACGCTGTACAGCGTGGTCATCGTCGTCGCGACCGCCAGGCTCGCTCCCCCATCGAGCAGGATCGGTTGCAAGTTTGCCAAATAGGCGGAGGTTGCGGCGGTCACTGCGACGATACTGAACGAGAAGATCCAGTACCGGGGCGTGCGAAGCACCTGTTTCACGCTCGCCTCGGACTCGAGTGCATCCGCCGAAGCCTCATCGGAAACTGTCGAGAAGCCCTGCTCCCGGTCGCGAGGACGTTCCTGAATACCGAAGATCACGGCTGGCAGTGAGATCAGCAGCGCAAATCCGGCAAGTACCAGATAGCCCGCCTGCCACCCCGCGCTGTAGATAACCACGGTCACCAACGGTATTGCGATCAGCGGCATTACAGCCGAACCGGTTCCGACCAGACCGAAAGCCTTTCCAGCTCCCTTGTCGAACCAGACGGTCACCGCACGATTGAATGGGACCATGTACGCGAACGAACCCATGATTCCGATGCCCACAGCCAACCCGTAGAACGTAAGTTTGCTGACCGGCAACGTTGCAAACAAGATCAGCAGCACCGCGTATGCGACGACTCCCGTCGAGATCGTTCGTCGAGCGCCCCACCGATCGGATGCCCTACCCGCAAGCGGCCCACAGGCCGTGAGCAGCATCAGGACAATCGGCGACACCAGCACCTCGCTGGTACTCCAACCCGTCGCTTGCATCGTCGGCTTGACGAATACACTCGCAGTAATAAGGAAGAGAACCGAGGCAGACCCATACCCGACGAAGGCGGAGGCGACCGTGCGGCCGCCGCGTCTCCATTCCGTCGCCTCGGTGGTCGGCACGGACTGAGAATCGCTGGTTGAACTCATTTGTCCTCACATCACATAGTTTTCGTAGGAATGTGTTGGTAGCGCTCTAGGTCGCGTTCTTCCACTACAGCTGCGTACGCCTACGGCAGCGACCAAATACTGGGCAGGAGAGATGAATACCCGAGCCGCCATCCGTCGTGGCGAAGCGATTCACACAACCGCTCTCGACCATCCTGGTATCCAGTTTCACGATCTCACGCTCCCTCGGGCGGGAACTACACCCGCATGCGAAGTAACTGAACAACCAACTAGTCTTCCTGTCAAGCCCCCACTATGATCGAAGGACCAACGCGAACGCGACGCGGGCGTGGCGCGAGCGAGCGCTATCCCCGAAGCAGCGACATGCGCCCTACGCACTCGACGGCCTGCGCGGGTCGAGCACTTTCTCAACTTTCGGCCGCGCAAGAACTTGCAGTGTGCTACGCCGATAACGGTTTTCGCTGCTCGAATGCCACGCGATCACGCACGCCTTGCGCCGCCGGTTCGGATCCGCCCCGAACCTCAGTGATCATGGAGTCTCGTTCGCTGATGCGTATCCGTCTCTGATCAACGCCCGGAGGTGCGATTGAGACGACTCATCTGCCAGCGACGAACCTCTGGCCCAGCTCAAGGCCAGCGCGGTCAGGAAGAGGTCACGCGCTCGAAGCCAGCGTGGCGCCTTTCCGTCGCGCTGTGCGGCACCTAGGAACTGGCCGGTCAGATCGATGAAGCCGGAGCAGCTGACCGCGAGGGGATTGTGTTCGGTGAGGAAAGCACTGCGCAGCGGCCCGGGCAGGCCCTCGAACGCCCCGAAGAAGTCTTCGAGCGCGCCCATCCATTGCTCCAGGGCCGCGCCACTGTCGACGAGCTGTTCGATCCGATGCTTCTCGGACACGATCTGGCTCTCGCGCTTGCTCAGCACCTCGGCGAGTAGCGCATCACGCGTCGGAAAATGGCGGTAGAGGGTTGCCGACCCGACCCCGGCGTCACGTGCCACCGCTTCCAGCGAGGTGCCTACCCCCTCCTCGGTGAAGCGTTTTTCCGCCGACTCCAGAATTCCTGATCGGTTCCGTTCGAAATCCGCCCGCGATCGACGACCTCGCGTCTCACCACTCGCCATGTTCCACCTCGAGCTCTCACCAGAACGCCGCACTCACGACGCCGATTTGCTAAACGGGGTGGTCCCCCGTTTATTATGTGGGGGCAGCCCCCGCTTCAGTAGCGTACCTCGCCACTCCAGCCACCGAGCAGGACCGTCCCCTGTGCTGCAGCCGCTACTTCACGGCATCGACAGCGTCGACGACGACACGAAAGAGAGCACCGCGTGACACCTCACGAGGCATCCACCGAGACCGAATCTCCGGCAATTTCCGCTGACCCCCGAGCCGACGGTTCGAGCAACATGCTGCTGTGCCTGCAGCTGACCAGCGGCTACGGAGCTCAACCCGGCTCATGGCGGGCGTCCGGGGCGAACCCCTCCAGCTACACGGATATGGACCAGTTCGTGCGGTATGCCCAGGCGGCCGAGCGTGGAAAGATCGAGCTGCTCTTCTTCGCCGACACCCCTGTGCTGGATGTGAACCTCGAGCACGAGGCTCCTCACTTCGCGATCGACCCACTGCTGGTCTTGACCGCGATCGCCCGGGAGACCGAGCGGATCGGTCTGGTCACCACCTCCTCCACGACCTTCAACGAGCCCTACAACCTGGCTCGCCAGTTCAAGGCTCTGGACGTGATCAGCCACGGCCGGGCCGGATGGAACGCAGTCACCACCTCCAACGCCGCCGCCGCGGCGAACTTCGGCCGCTCGGTTCCTCCGCGCACCGAGAAGTACCAGCGCGCCGACGAGGTCATCCAGGCGGTACAGGCGCTGTGGGGGAGCTGGGAGCGGGACGCCTGGGTGCACGACGTCACCGGCAAACGGTTCGCCGACATGAGCAAAATCCAGCCGATCAACATGCGGGGCCGCCACGTCGCCGCGCGTGGACCGCTGCCCATCCCGCCGTCCGAGCAGGGCCAGCCCGTCGTCTTCCGGGCCGGCGGCGGCGGGCACGGGCTGGAATTGGCCGCCCGCTACGCCAGCGGTGTCTACGCCAATCCCTTCACCATCGAAGAGGGGCAGGCACACCGTGCTGCGCTGCGCCGGGCAGCCGAACGCGCCGGCCGGAACCCCGACGAGGTGAAACTGTTCGCCGGCTTCATGCCGAGCGTCGCGCCCACCCGCCGGGCGGCCCTGGACCGGCGGCGTCGGCTGGACGAGTCGGTCGATCTGGCCCAGCGTGTGACCTACCTCGGCGCGATGATCGGGCTGCGCCTGAGCCCGGGTCAGCTCGATGAGCCGCTCACCGCCCGCCAGCTCGCCGACGCAACCCCCAACCCAGCGGATCCGCGCTCTGCCCGCGCCCTGGAGGTCGCGCACGAAGGCTGGTCCCTCCGAGACGTCCTCGCCCACGGGGTCATCGACTACCACCCGGTCGTGTCCGGCACCGCCGCCGACGTGGCCGACCACATGCAGCGGTGGTTCGAGGCCGGAGCCTGCGATGGCTTCTCCCTGGCCATCGACGTCTACCACGACGGCATCGACGCGTTCGTCGACGAGGTCGTCCCACTGCTGCAGCGCCGCGGCCTATTCCATAAGGACTACGAGGGATCCACCCTGCGCGACCACCTGGGCGCGCCCGCCCAGTACGGGCTCGACCCACGCCTCGCCGGCACGGCCCTCGTATCCCGCTGACCACTCACCTCCGACCCATCCTGCCCAGACAGAGAGCACCCCATGACCAAGACCACCCACGACACACTCCCGGACACACCGCCCGCGACCGTCACAGCTCCCGCATCCCGCACCCACCCCGAGGAACGCCTGGCACCAGGGAGCACGCTGGTCATCGGATTGCTGATGGTGTCGGCGTTCATCGTCCTCCTCAACGAGATGCTGCTGGGCGTGGCACTTCCCACCCTGATCCTCGATTTCGGCATCACCCCGAGCGCCGGGCAGTGGGTCACAACGGGCTACATGCTGACGCTGGCCGTCCTCATTCCGGCCACCGGGTACGTGATGCGGCGGTTCCACCTGCGCACGATTTTCCTCGGTGCGCTGTCACTGTTCACCGCCGGGACGGCAATCGCTGCCCTGGCACCAGGCTTCGAGGTCCTGCTCGCCGGACGCATCGTGCAGGCAGCCGGGACCGCGGTCTTCATGCCACTGTTGATGACCACGACGATGCGCCTCGTACCCGCCGGTCGCCGCGGCCAGACCATGGCTCTGGTCACCGGCCTGACCGCCGTGGCACCGGCTGTCGGTCCCGCGGTCTCCGGTGTCGTGCTGTCTCAGCTGAGCTGGCGGTGGCTCTTCCTTCTCGTCCTGCCGATCACCCTGGCAGCGCTGGCACTCGGGGCGATGAAACTCCGCAACATCACCACCCCGGAACCGGTCACGCTCGACGTCCTGTCATTGCTGCTGTCGGCCATCGGATTCGGCTCCCTCGTCTACGGCCTGGCCTCGATCGGTGAGGCCGTCTCGGGCCACACACCCCTCCCGCCCTACCTCCCGATCACCGTCGGGCTCGCCGGCGTCGCGGCGTTCGTATACCGGCAGATCGTCCTGCAACGTGACCGCGACCCGCTCCTCGACATGCGAATCTTCAGCACCAGATCGTTCACCCTGCCACTGCTGGTCATGGTCATCGTCGCGCTCAACGGCTTCGGCACGCTGATCGTCCTGCCCCTCGTGTTGACCCACATCGTCGGTCTGAGCACCTTCGCGATCGGTCTCTTCCTGGTCCCCGGCGGGGCCCTCATCTCGATCGTCTCCGGTCTCGGCGGACGGGTCTACGACCGTTTCGGCCCACGACCACTGGCGATTCCCGGCGCGGTCGTCTGGACGGCGGCACTGTGGTTCCTCAGCCGCATGGACGAGCACACGAGTGTGGCCACACTTCTGGTGACCTACCTCGTCATCTCTGCTTCGCAAGCCCTGATGTGGGCGCCGATGACGACGACCGCGTTGGCTTCCCTGCGTGCCGATCTCTACCCACACGGCACCGCAGCCTTCACCACCGTCCAACAGCTCGCGGGGGCCGCCGGTGGTGCCGTACTCATCTCCGCC
The DNA here is from genome assembly GCF_023667485.2 of Rhodococcus sp. MSC1_016. Taxonomy (NCBI): domain Bacteria; kingdom Bacillati; phylum Actinomycetota; class Actinomycetes; order Mycobacteriales; family Nocardiaceae; genus Rhodococcus; species Rhodococcus sp. MSC1_016. The sequence goes on along the minus strand of NZ_JAMOZI020000001.1, from coordinate 57,592 downwards.
TACACCATCGGGACCAAGGACGCGGGCACACTCAGCATGGCCCAATCCGTGTCCGCCGCCCAGGCCGCCTTCACCACCGCCGGAATCATCGCCCTCGGCGCCGTCCTCGGCGTTTTCTTCGTCCGCAGATCACCCGTTCACAGCGAGAAATGACAAAGGAGTCCTTTATGAAGATAGGCATAATCGGAGTCGGACATATCGGCAAGACCCTGAGTCGGAAGTTGGGCGCCGCCGGGCACGACGTGAAGGTGGCCAACTCCCGCGGCCCGGAGACGATTCAGGCAGACGTTCTTGCCACGGGTGCGCGTGCTGTTTCCACGGTTGACGCGGTGAAGGATGTGGACGTCGTGATCCTGTCGATCCCACTGAACCGTCTTCCGGAGGTAGCGCCGCTGATCGCCACCGTGCCCGCCGATACAGTCGTCATCGACACGTCGAACTACTATCCGGCCCGTGATTCCACGATCGATGCCATCGAAGCCGGCCAAGTCGAAAGCCTCTGGGCTGCCGCGCAACTCGGTCGCCCGATCGTCAAGGCATGGAACGCCATCGGTTCCGGTTCACTCGCCGGGAAGGGCATGCCCGCCGGCACCGCGGGCCGTATCGCCATCCCGGTCGCGGCCGACGACGACAGGGAACGCGCAGTGGGCATGTCCTTGGTCGACGACACCGGATTCGACGGGTTCGACGCGGGAACACTCGCGGAATCATGGCGCCAGCAGCCCGGCGCACCCGCCTACTGCACAGACCTCACGATTGAAGAGTTGCCAGCCGCACTGGCGGCGGCCGAGGCCGCGAGATTGCCGGTGCGGCGCGACCTGGCAGTCGCCGCCTTCGCCGAAAGGGTCGGCGACGGGACAACGAATCCGGACCCGGAATTCGGTGTGCGCGTGAGCCGTGCCCTGTTCATGTGACTGATGTCGACCTACTTCGCCAGCAACGAAGTAGGTCGACATTCGGGGCGCACACTCACCGCGGCGGAAGCCGATCTGCCGCCGACATCAAGGCGCCGGCGGGATCACCGGCAGGATGATGCGCCCTCGCGGGGCCGATTCACCACTCAGTCTCGTAGATGGCGTCATTCGGGAAGAGGTCTCCCACCCGCGCAGTCTCCGGAATACCTCCGAACACTGCTGCGAACGCGTTGGCGGACGGGAATTGTGCGGTATGGTCGAAGATCACCGTGCGGCGCAGCACCCGCCACTCCCCACTGCGGCGCTCACACAGATCCCTGTAGCGTCCGCCCATGACGTCAGTCGGTTCGCCATCCGGCTTGACCATTACATATACGACCGAGCTCTCTCGCTTGGCGAAGTCCCCGTCGAGTTCGATGATCACATTGGTGATGTAGTGGTGAGACTTGTGACGCGTCGATTTCTGGTTCTCATACGACCACTCGCAGAATTCATCTGCGGATCCCACGAACATGCCGTGGTTGTCGGTCGCCTCGGGCCAGAACGTCGCTTTCATAGCATCGAGTTCTTTGCGATCCTGGCCGCGACAGTACATTGCCAGGTTCTCGTATAGTTTCTGCTTCGCGATGAGATCTGCGATCGCATCGGAGGTGCTGGCTGAACCGGGGTGGTCAACCTCTGGATAAGCATTGGACATACATTGCTCCTTTCAGGCATTCCGCGCGGGAAAGGTGATGACCGTGCGGGCGAGGCTGTTACGCTCCATTTCCTCGTAAGCCTCATTGATCTCGTCGAGCGCAATCGTCCGTGACACGAGATCGTCCAGATTCAGCCGACCACCGAGATACAGATCCACATACATGGGAATGTCCCGGTAGAAGTTCGAGGACCCGAGCCAGAGCCCTCGCACTCCTTGCTGCCGCGGCAGCAGCCCGCTCTCGGCGGGAGATGGACGAAGGACCAGTTCGGCGCCCGGAGACATACCACCTACCAAGTAGGCCGTACCGCCGAATCCGAGGGTGGACATTGCGGTCTCTGCCACCGCGGGAACACCGATCATCACGAAGGCATGATCGACGCCGCCGCCGGCGGTGATCTCGAGGACGGAGTCGACCACGTCGGCCTGTGAGGAGTCGATGACGTCGGTGGCGCCGAATTGTGTGGCCAGTGCCAGCTTCTCGGCTTGGATATCGACGCCGATGATCCGGGACGCACCGGCGAGGCGCGCTGCCTGGATTGCGTTGAGTCCGACCCCGCCACAGCCGAACACTGCGATGGTCTGCCCGGGCGTAACCTTCGCCGCATTGAATACCGCTCCGCCGCCGGTCACCACGGCACATCCGATGACCGCGGCCTTCTCGAATGGCATTGCGGGGTCGATCGTGACCAATTGATTCTCATGGATCAGCGCCTGCTCCGCGAAGCCGCCGAGACCCTGCAACTGCCCCAGGGGCCCCAACTCGTCCTGGAGGCGCGGTGCGGCCTCGGGAGCACGATCCAGCGCACCGGCATTGGCACATGCATTCAGATTGCCGCCGAGACACGCCACGCATCGCCCACAGGGCTGGAGCGCCGCTGCGACAACGTGGTCGCCGACTTTGATTCGGGAGACGTCGGGCCCTACCGCCGAGACCACACCCGCGATCTCATGTCCCAGCACGATCGGCATGTCCACGCCCATTCCGGTATGGGCGACCGTGATATCGCTATGGCACAGACCTGAGGCACGGACCTCTACGAGGACTTCCCGGCCGACCGGCTCTGCGACGGTAACGTCACAGACCTCGAACTTATCGCCGACTTGCCTTGTCACCGCTGCTCGCACGGATTACTCCCTATGTCATGAGTGCCCAACCGGGCCCCGAGTGATGCAAACCACTTTAATTGTTTGTCGAACAACTAGCCATGTCAAGCAGTCGGCCGAATCGGCACTCCACCGCAGGCGACGAGACACGCGCTCACCACCGGCACCGCAGCTTCCCTTACAGATAGACCGCTCTGGAGAGGCGCAATAGGTCATCATTCGACGGAGTACCCTCGATCGCCTTCATTCTTGCGACCATCTCTTCACGCTTCGAGGCCGACGCCTCTCGATCGGCCGACGCAAGCGCGCGTTCCAACTCGTGAGCGGAGAGATCTGTGCAGTAGGCGGGCGTGCCGGGTTGCTGACGCCACGACTGGTTGATCGTCCCTGCATCCACGGCATCGAACCCGGTCAGATCGACAAACTGCATTGCTACTGATTTCGACCGCGTGTCGTCGCCGGCAACGGCCAGCGCGATCCTGCCTCGGGTACCCGACTCTGCACCCTTGGTCGCGAAACTTCCGGCCAGGATATTGTTCCAAGCTTTGACGACCGGTCGCCCGAGCTGCTCAGCCACCCATTCACTTTCGACCTGCCCGTTCTCCACCGCGGTGATGGTGCCGTCTCGGAAGGGGAAGTAATTGGAGGTGTCGATGATCACCGCCTCGGCTGGTGCCACTGAAATTGCAGCACGAAGAGAGGGGACGCGGGCGAAAGGGACCGACGTGATCACCACGTCGGCGCCGCGTGCCGCATCTGCGGCATACACAGCCCTCGCTCCCGCGGCGACGGCGACATCACGGATCGTCTCCGGGTTTCGCGAGTTCGCCAGTAAGACTTCGTGACCACCCGCGGAGAGCCGCCCAGCGATCGTGCTACCGATCTTCCCGGCTCCCAAGATCCCGACAATCATGATTTCTCCATTACTGAGTTGGTACACGGATGCGAAGAGGGGACGACTATTTGGTCCTGATCAGCCCAGGCAGTCGTCGCCGGCGGCACACCTCAAGAGGACTTCTCGAACGGGATGATCCTCGCCGTGTCACCGGACTGCATCTTGTTCACCCACTCCGGATCCGCCAACAGGGACCGGCCGAGCGCGAGCAGGTCGAACTCGTCGCGTTCGAACTGTTCGATCACGTACCGCAGCCGCAGACGCGGGTCATTCCCGTCGGCGCCGTCATCGCCGATGAACATATGGTCGACTCCCACCGAGCCCACCATGATCACCGGAAGTCCCGTGATCTTTTTTACCCAGCCCGCCAGACCGAGACGGCCTTCCGTCGAGCCGTCTTCCGGGAAGGCAGGTAGCCAGTGCCGGCGGGTCGAGGGATGGAAAACATCGGCTCCGGCCGCGGCCAGCGGGCTCAGCATCTGCTCCAACTCGGTGGGCGTAGTTGCGATGGCGGCGTCGTACGCGCCGACCTTCCACTGCGAGAACCGATAGGCGATGGGGAAGTCCGGTCCCACCGCGGCGCGAACCGCCGAGACGACCTCGACGGGAAACTTGACGCGGTTCACGAGGCTCCCCCCGTATCCGTCGGTGCGCTGGTTGGTGCGAGCCCAGAGGAAATTGTCCAGCACCATCCCGTGCCCGCCGTGGATCTCGACACCATCGAACCCGAGCTCAGACGCCAACGTCGCCGATTCGACGTAGGAGGCAATGATCGCATCGAGATCGGCGGTGGTCAGCTCGCGGCCGACCGGTTCGCCGTCGATACCGATAGCAGAGGGGCTGACGGTGGCGAGTTGGGGCTCGAACTGTGACTCATGTCCGCGCATAGCACCCATGTGCATGAGCTGGCTGACGATGGCCGCCCCTTCGCTGTGCACCGCTTCCACTACTTCGCGCCATCCCGCTGCACTCGCCGGGCCGTACATGTGGGGCATGCCCGCGCTGTTGCCGGCCGCGGGTCCTCGCACGAGGGTGCCCTCGGTGATGATCAATCCCACTCCCCCGGCTGCTCGCCGACGGTAATACTCCACATTCTCGGCGTTCGGAATCCCTCCGGGCGAATTCTCCCGTGTCATCGGCGCCATCACGAACCGATTGCGCAGGGTCAGCGATGATGCGACGAATCCGGTGTACAACGGCTCCAATACTGAAACCTGCGCATCGAGAGCGCTCTGTTCTGCCATTGTCTCGTTCTTTCTGTTTCGGCCCTCGTCGTGGGGCATACGACACTCTTTGCCGGCTCGGCGGCTGGGGCATGCCTCGGGAGAGAAGATCGGCAACGCCCTGGGTGGATATCCGGCTGCACGCATGCCCGGGATCGGAAGCTCTCCGGACATGTCCAGACCTGCTCGTGACGCGCATGATCCCTCGCACTCGGATCCCCGCGGACCGCGGCCGGTTCGGTCGGATGTGGAGAGATGAACTGGCCGAAGTCAGGACATCACGCAATTAGTAGCTTGTCAACGAACAATCTTTTTACAGGGGTCGGCTCGTATCTCGACCGGAACAAGATGGAGTGTCGACGCCCTACTTCGGCAGCCGAACTAGAAGTCGCGAAAACGCGCTGTTGACACGTGGTTACTAGTTGGTTGACAATCAATGTGGTAGCGATCACCATTGGCTGCGAGAAACTTCGAGCCGTACCCGACAGTCGGTGTAAGGGGCGAATCATCGGACCCATGACGAGTGACGAGTCACGGGAAGCCATGCCCGAATCGGCGATCTGTGTGCCGTAGCGCGCATGCTCGTCGTCAGCGGCAGTGCCAATCAACAGGAGACTTCATGAACAACCCGGCCCCCCCACCTCGCGTGACACGCTCTACATCGCGGGCATGTGGAGCGAAGACAGCGATCGTGCGTGGATCGAGGTCGAGAATCCGGTGACAGAGGACGTCATCGGGCGGGTCCCCTCCGCCACAAACGCCGACGTCGATCGTGCCGTTACCGCCGCTGTGGATCTGCACCGGCGAGGCGGCTGGCGCGATATCGGTATCAGCGAACGGGCGAAGGCGCTCAGTGCACTAGCCGACGGAATCGAACGGCGCGCGTCCGACTTCGAAGCGCTGTACACCCTGGACCAGGGCGGACTGGCCGCCTTTGCGAACTTCACCGCCGCAGCCGCCGCTGCCATCTTTCGCGACACGGCATCACTTGCACAACAGATAGACCTCGGTCCCACCCGGCGCGACACCACCACCGGCTCTGTGTACGTAAGCCGCGAACCCGTGGGCCCAGTCGCAGCCATCGTGCCGTGGAACGCGCCGTTGGTACTGGCCGCCGTCAAGATCGCGCCGGCCCTGCTGGCGGGCTGTCCTGTCATCGTCAAGATTTCTCCCGAGACCCCGCTCGTGTCATTCGTATTGGCGGAGGTATTCGCTGAAGCAGGCCTCCCGGAAGGATTGATCTCTTTCCTGCCCGGCGGACGCGACCTGGGTCGCTATCTGATCTCACGGCCCGGCATCGGGCACATCTCCTTCACCGGCAGCACCGCGGCCGGCCAGCAAGTGATGGCTACCGCCGCCGAACGAATGACCCGGGTCACGCTCGAGCTGGGTGGGAAGTCGGCCGCACTCGTCCTCGACGATGCCGAGCCCGAGCAGTTCGCGCCGCTACTGGCCGCCGGATGCACGGTTCAGTCAGGCCAGGTATGCACGACGCAGAGCCGTCTGCTGGTACCGGCCCGAAATGGGAAGCAATGGCTCGACGCGTTGACCCAGGCGTTCGACAACCTGCCTGTGGGCGACCCCGCCGACCCTTCCACCGCCGTAGGTCCCCTCGTCTCCCGCGCACAGTTGGATCGAGTCGAGTCGTTCGTCGAGACCGCCCGACAGGAAGGTGCCACCGTCTTGACCGGCGGCGGTAAGCCGGCGGGCGCTCCATTCGAGCACGGTTACTGGTATCTGCCGACTCTCCTGACCGGCACGAATTCGACCATGCAGGTCAACCGGGAAGAGGTGTTCGGGCCCGTCATCACCGTCGAGACCTACGAGGATCTCGATGCCGGCATCGAGGCGGTCAATGACACCGAGTTCGGACTGAGCAACGGAATCTACACATCCGATATCGACAGAGCGCTATCCATCGCACCTCGTCTGGAGAGTGGCGCTGTGGCGATCAACTCCGCCGGCCCCAACGTCACCGCACCATTCGGTGGTCTCAAGATGTCCGGACTCGGACGCGAGGGCGGAATCGAAGGCGTCGAAGCATTCCTCGAAACAAAGCAAGTGAACCTGCCCGCATCGTCGTGAGGCCCGTCAGGCTCCACTGATGCGCCCGTGGGTGTAGTCCGAAGTCGGTGTGAGCGCACGCCGTTGTCCCAGTAGCGTTCTGGCTTGTGCAGGATCAGCCGGCTACATCTATGGGGAACGGCGTGCGCGGCGTCCGTTGCTGGGTGTCGAAAGCACCGAAACCCGTTCTTCGGGCCTATACCTCAGACTTCGCCGACCGCCCACCACGGCGACCGGTCTTGACAGGCCGGTTAGCCGACGTAGTCGATTTGGTCCGCCGCGACCGGCCCCGACTGAGATTCTCCATGCACTGCTCCAGGAAGAGCGTGAGTACGCTCTCCGGATCGACGCCCTCCGGATCGAGCTGCCACAGGTAGCCGACTCCGCGCATTTGCGCGATTATCATCGACGCCTGCTGCTCCGGCTCGACCTTCGGATCGATCGAGCCGTCCTCGATTCCGGCGCTGACAATCGACGCGATACGTGAATGCAGGTCTCGGTGCATGTCCGTGATCCGTCCACGGAGATCCGGGACCGGCCGGAGAGCTTCGAACATCAATGCGTACATCACTGCCAGCGACCACGGATCACGCTTGTACGCGTCCCGGATATTGACGATGAATGTCCGCAGAGTTTCGAGGCCGGACTGCCCGTCATGGGTTGGCAACGCCGTCTCGATGTCCCAGTGTTGCTCGATCTCGTCGACGAGCGCTTCGAGGAGCTTGGCCTTGGAGCCGAACCTGGCAGTCGCGAGACTCCGGCTGTACCCGGCCCGTTCCCCGACGGTCGCTAACGTCATCGTCTGATAGCCGCCTTCGACCACAAGGTCACCCGCCGCACGGATGATCAGGCGTGTCGAGCGTTCGGATCGGACCTGGTGGCCGTTCTGCTCGCTGGATTTTTCCACACTTCAATCATAGTTGACCGACCAGCACGCAGTCCTGCGGGCGACCCGAACGTGTACGCACGGGCGCTCGTCCTAGGCCGGGTCCGGGGGTCGCTCCGGCCAGCGGCCACGACGCTCGTGCTGCCCGCGACTTCCTCTTCCGTCGCTGGCTTGCCCACCCCGAGGTCATCCTGGTGTGGGCCCACTCCGCTGAGGAGGTCAGTTGCCGGGAACGGTGACGACGATCTTGCCGACCTGTCCGCCGGCTTCCAGGTACCGGTGAGCCTCGGCGATGTCCTCGAGCGGGAACGTCTTGTCGATGGTAGGGGTCAGCTCGCCCTTGGCGAGACCGTCCGCCACGAAGGCGACTGCTTCGGCGCGTCGCCGGTCGTCGGTGGTGATCTCGAAGAGTTCGAACCCCCGGATGGTGAGGTGCTTGAAGAGGACCTCACCGACGTCGAGCGGGGTGGGGGTGCGGTCGAGGACGCCGTAGAGAACGAGGTGGGCCTCGTCGGCGGCGGCGGTGACGAGGTCGGCCAGGGCCGTGCCGCCGACGGGGTCGAAGATGATGCGGGCGCCCTGGCCGTCGGTCAGCTGCCGCACCCGGGTGGGGACGTCCTCCTCGGCGGTGGCGATCACCTCGTCCGCGCCGGCGTCCAGTAGCTGCTGCCGTTTGGCGCCGGTACGGGTCAGGGCGATGGCGCGGGCGCCGGCCTTGTGGGCGACCTGGATCGCGGCGAGGCCGACGCTGCTGGAGGCCGCGGAGATCAGGACGGTGTCGCCGGGGCGTACGCCCGCGAGGTCGACCAGGCCGCCGTAGGCGGTGATGAACTGCATCCACACCGAGGCCGCCTCCTCGAAAGAGAGCCGCTCGGGGTGGGCGACGACCGCGTGGGCGGGGGCGAGAACCGCCTCCCCGTGCACGGGATAGTCGGTCATGGTGAAGGACGGCACCACGCTGACCGCCTCGCCCACGCTCAGCCCGCGCACGCCGTTACCGAGGGCCTCGACCACTCCGGCCGCCTCGTAGCCGATTCCGGAGGGGAAGACGGGATCGGTGCCGTACTGGCCGAGCCGGAACATCGACTCCGCCCGGTTCAAGCCCAGCGCCCGGGCCCGGATCAGGACTTCGCCCGGCCCGGGCTCGGGCAGGGGGACCTCCTCCAGATGCAGGACTTCGGGTCCGCCGGGCTGATGGAAACGGACGACGCGGTTCATGCGTAGCTCCTTGATGCGGTTCGGTGCGCTGGGGAAGCCGGTGTCGCACCGGCCTCCTCCTCCACCCTGCTCGAAGGTTCGATGAGTGTCAAATTTTGACCGTCATCAAAATATGTACCCCTCGAGATCGGGCCATCTCTCAGTCGACGCCCGAGCCGCTCTCCGCCGCGCAGGCCGCGATCACGGCCGGGAGCAGGCCGGGGAACCGTTCCTCCATCTCGTCGGCGCGCAGCGTGTTCATCTTGGTCACGCCCACGTAGTACTGCCGGATCACCCCCGCTTCGCGCAGCACGTTGAAGTGGTGGGTGAGCGTGGAGGTGGAGACCGGTGCCTCGAATGTGCCACAGCTCATGTCCTCGCCCTTGCGCACGAGCTGGGAGACCACCATCCGGCGCACCGGGTCCACCAGTGCCTCCATTACCTGCTGAAGATCCACCTGAGCAAGGTCGGGATGATCCACTGTCCGGGGGGCAGTACGGGGGCGGGCCACAGTCAACTCCTAGAGGCGATACCGGCAACTCACCCATACTACGACTGTCATCGAAGTAATGGTCAGAGCTGGCCGACCGACAAGAACGCCCACGCGACCTCTGATCGAGGTCGCAGACGAGTTCGTCGGCAGGCCCGATTTCGGCATCGGCTGCCGCGCAGAGGGTTCAGGGACGTAGGTGATCGCCGGCGCCCGACAGCTCCGGTGTCGGATCCTCACTGTCCGACATCAGATTCTCCACCTGGCGTGGCGCGACCCACCGGACTGCGGCCATCCCGATCGAGGCGACAATCGCCGGAACGACGGCCAGCAGGAAAATCGTTTTCGCCGGTACGTGCGCGGCCAGCAGTGCCCCACCGATCGTGGGACCGACCACCGATCCCACCCTGTCGACGCCCGACAGCACGCCCATACCGGTTGCCCGCAACCAGCTCGGATAGATCTCCGCCGCGACCGCGTTGACACACATCTGAGTTCCGATAGCGAACGCTCCGACCACGAACACCGAGACCATCAGAACGACTATGGACCCGATAGACAATGCAGTGGCCACGATCGCCACCGCGGCGATGGTGAAACAGATACTCAACATCCGGGAAGGATTTCTGCGGCGATCGGCCATGATCCCGATACCGACCCCACCGAACATGGCACCGAGATTGCAGACCGCCGAAGCGGCGACGGCATGCCCCGTCGAGAGACCGGCGTCGGTGAGTACCGAAGGAATCCACGACATCAAGAACAGGATCAACAGAACCGCGTTGAAGAAGACGACGCAGAGCACCAGTGTCACCGGCGCGAGTCGGCGGGTGAACAGCAGCTTCATCGACGGCTTCTCGCCCCGGCGATGGTCCTGCATGACCAGCGGCACGTCCACCGGGCCGACTGCGTCGCGGTCGATCGACCGCAACAACGCCCGCGCCCGGTCGTCCTTCCCGGACAGCGTCAGGAACTGCACCGTCTCCGGAAGCCAACGCAGCAGCGCAGGAATGAGGAGTAGCGGCAGGATTCCACCGAGCACGAACACCGATCGCCACCCGAAGGTCGGGATGATGGCGCTCGCCAGCAGTCCGCCCACGAATCCGCCACCAGCGCTACTCGCACCCACCACCGTGACAGCGGTTGCACGCCGACGTTTCGGCGCGAACTCGGCTCCGTACGCATACGTGTTCGGCATGACGGCGCCGAGCCCAATGCCCGCGATGAACCGCAACGGAATCATCTGGTCGATGTTCTGCACGGCCACGACCGCGAGGGTCATGACGCCGAAGAGGAGGACGCCCCCGATCAGCACCGGGCGCCGACCCCAACGGTCCGCACGCGGAGCGAGGAAAAGGCCACCGATAATCATGCCGAGCAGCGACGCAACAATCGCCGACGTGAGACTGGCCGTGGTGGTCCCCCAGTCTTCGGCGATCGCCGGAGCGCTGATGGCCATGATCAACGCGTCGAACCCGATGAACACGGATATCGCCATCACCATCCCGATCGATCTGCGCTGAGCAGGAGAGAATGGAGCGTCGTCGATTATCTGCTGGACATCCAGCACTGGAGATATAGACACGTACGGTCCTCCGGAGGATAGCGATGCGGTGGGATTCGACGCCGAAATGGCACCCGCGATGTGCGCGGGGCTCTACTGCTCCCTGACAGTGTCGCGGGTCACATACATTTTCAGCCGCCGTAACTTTGTTTGTCAACTTACAATTATTTTCGTGCGGGAACACCGAGGGCGGATCGCAGACGGAGTCCCGCTCTGTCACTCAGCAGGCGCGCAGGCGCGGCAGCACCTCGTTGACCAGAAGTTCGTACGAATGCACTACTTCGGGAGTCTGCGTGTAGGGAACCACCAGTGTCATCCGGTCGAGCCCCAGGTCCATCAACCCCCGGAGTCGGTCGACGCAGGTTTCGACGTTACCGACGATGGCGAACTGGTCGATGAACTCGTCGGTGAGTGCCTGACACTGGGGCGCCATCTCACCGTGCCTGTTCATGTCGTATACCTTGGCGATCTCGAGCATGATTTCGGACTGCGCCGCGGTAGACGGACCGATTACCTTGTTGTTCATCACGGAGAATCGGGCCATAGTTGCGACCGTCGGCTTCACAATCTCGCGGGCGACCCGGATGTCCTCCTGCGGCATCGCGATCACGACGCATCCGAGGCCAACCTCCTTGCCAACGTCCGCGGCGGCCGTGCGCGCGAGGTCGACACCCCAGGCGACACGGTCGACTTCCGCCGCCAGCCCCAGAACGACGGTTTCAGCAACACGGGCGGACGACGCGATCGCCTTGGGACCGGTCGAGAACGATTCGATCGGAACCTTGGGAATGTCGTAGGCGCCCAGCCATTTCAGGCTGCTGCCCGTCGGACCGGATCCGATCGCCAGGTCGCCGAACCCCACCTTGGCGTTGAGGACCATTGCGCTGGCATCCGTCATGGCGACCATCTCGCCGCGCAGGTAGGTCTGGAGCATCTCGAGGTAGTGCTCGAACTTCGCGATCGACATCGGTGATGCGCCCACGTAGGCCAGCGCGGAATCTCCCCTCCCGATCCCCAGCACAGCCCGTCCGTTCGAGATCAGCTGCAGCGACGCAGCCGCCGCCGCTGTGACTGACGGATGGCGCGTGATCGGGTTCGTCACCCCTGTCGCCAGCTTTATCCGACTCGTCGCCTGCGCACAGGTCGCCAGATAGGACCAGACCTCCGGGAACATCGACTGCGAATCAACCATTACCGCCCCATCCCAACCGTCAGCCTCCAATCGCGCCGCTTCCGCCGGGGCTCGACGCGGGTCCTTCGAGGTGAGATTGGTCCAGAACTCGGTGCGCTTGGTCATAGTTGTCCCTTTCCGGCGCTTCGACTTCGGTGCGAACGATGAGGTCGCGCTCGTCCTACCACCGGATCGACGGCCGCTTTCTGCTACCTAGGCCACCGCGAGCCTACTCCAACATTGCTTGTCGACTAACTAATAACGAAGAATAAGAGCCGCACGCCGATCGGAAAACTAGTTGCTTGACAACCTATCGATATGCGGCAGACTAGCCCCTGTGGTCCACCTCACTCCCTCCCGGGAGCGCTGGGCAGCGCCACCCGCCGGCTCGGCTCCGACCGGACATCCGCCGCGCGAACGTCGGCCCCCCGCCGCTGATCGCCTGCACGAAGGAGATTTCATTTCATGAGGACACGCGCAGCTGTGCTGCACGAAGCACCGGGCAAATGGAGCGTCGAGGAGGTGGTGCTCGACAAACCGCAAGAAGGTGAGATCCTCGTCGAGATGGTGGCAACAGGCCTGTGTCACAGCGATGATCACATCGCGACCGGCGATATGCCGGCCGCTCATCTGCCGATCGTGGCCGGACACGAGGGTGCCGGCATCGTCAAGGAACTGGGGCCGGGGGTCACAGGGCTCGAGGTCGGCGACCATGTGCTGACCTCCTTCATTCCCGCATGTGGCCAATGCCGTTGGTGCGCGTGCGGAATGCAGAATCTGTGCGACCGCGGTGCGCTCATCATGCTGGGACATCAGCTCGATGGCACCTTTCGCATGCACACCTCAGACGGCCGCGATATCGGTACTGCCGGGTTGCTCGGCACCTTCGCCGAGTTTCAGGTGTTCGACCAGCAGTCCGTGGTCAAGATCGAGAAGGATATCCCGCTCGAGATCGCCTGCCTCGTGGCGTGTGGCGTTCAGACCGGATTCGGGTCCGCCTCGGAAGCGGGTGCTGTGAAGCCAGGTGACACCGTCCTCGTCGTCGGTGTCGGTGGCATCGGCATTAACGCGGTTCAAGGCGCGCGCGCGGCCGGCGCGGCACACATTATCGCCGCGGATCCCGTTGCGCAGAAGAAACAATGGGCCCTCGAGTTCGGCGCGACCGAGTCACACGACTCCGTCTCCGCCTCGATGGAGCGCATCCGGCACCTCACCAACGGTCAGGGCGCGGATGTCGTTATTCTCTGTCCCGGCGTGGTGACCAACGACCTTCTCGGCGAGGCGTACCAGGCTGTCCGCAAGGCCGGAACGCTCGTGGTGACGGGGATCGGTCGCGAATCCGAGGAGGCGATCATCCCGGGGCTCAACGCAAACGCACTGGCACTGCCGCAGAAGCGCATCCAAGGTGCCCTGTACGGCATGAAGTCGCCGCGCGAGGCGATGCCGATGCTGTTGGACCTGTACCGCGCCGGCAAGCTCCTCCTCGACGATCTTGTCACCGCCACGTACTCTCTCGACCAGATCAACCAGGGTTTCGAGGACATGCGCAACGGTCGCAACATCCGTGGCGTCATCCACTTCGCCCAGTAGCGCCTCCCTGAACGGAACGCCGTGAAGTATCAGTGTTTTGAAGTCGTGGTCCACGCGGGTATCGCTGCGGTACGGCTCGACAGGCCGACAGAACTCAACACGATGATTCCACAATTCTGGCGGGAGCTCCGCGACATCGCTACGCGATTGAACGCGGATCCGAAGGTTCGCGTGGTCGTGCTGAGTTCGACCGGAAAACATTTCAGCGCGGGAATGCACCTCGATGTCTTCTCGAGCCGCGACCCGTCGCGGTATGCCGACCCGGCCCGATACAACGTGGTCCGGGGAGAGTCTGTGCGACACTTCCAGGACGTCATTTCTGCTGTGGAACGAATCCGGGTCCCGGTTCTAGCCGCGATACAGGGCGGATGCATCGGTGGTGCACTGGACCTCGTCACAGCATGCGACATGCGCTATGCCACGGGCGATGCCTTCTTTGTCATTCAGGAAACCAATATCGGGATCACAGCCGATGCGGGTACCCTTCAGCGGCTCCCCACATTGATCCCTGACGGCATCGCCCGTGAGTATGCATATACAGGGAATCGCCTCCATGCCGATCGCGCACGTGAGATCGGCTTGCTCAACGAGGTATTCGCCGACTTCGACGAGATGATGACAGCTGTTGATCGCACCGCTGAAACGATTGCGTCGAAGAGTCCACTCGCCATCGCAGGAACGAAGTCGGCTCTGCTCTACTCTCGCGATCACAGCGTGCGGGAAGGACTGGACCGTAGCGCGATCTGGAGCGCGGCAGCGCTCTCCTCGCACGATATGCAGAAGGCACTACAAGCGCAGCGCGGCGGCCACCCAGCCCAGTTCGACGACCTTCCAGATTTCGAATGGGACATCTGACAACCACTGCACGGTCGTCTGGTCGCTGTAATCACAGCAGTAAGCGGGTCTTCGATTGCATCGAGGACCCGCTTACCGGTTTCGTTCGAGGCGCGCGTCAGGTGCGAGCGAGATCGAGATCGGTCAGCTCGTCGATCCGCGCTGCGAGAGTCAGAATTCGCTGCGCGTCCCTCACGTGCAAACTTTCGATCATTCTTCCGTCCACCGTGATGACGCTGTCTCCGGCAGCTCTGGCATTCTCGTAGGCCGAGACGACCGTACGAGCGTATTCGACCTCCTCTGGAGACGGTCCGAAAGCCGAGTTAGCGGGTCCGATCTGAGAAGGATGCACCACCGTCTTGCCATCGAAACCCATCTCCCGCCCCTGGCGAGCTTCGGCGATGAAGCCGTCCCCGTCTCCTATGTCATTGAAAACCCCATCCAAGATCACCCTTCCCGCCGATCGGGCACCCAGAACAGCCAAGGACAACGCCGTCATGACAGGCGCCCGTCCAGGACGCTGTAACGCGTGGAGATCATTGATCAAGTCGTTGGTACCGATAACCAGCACAGAGACACGATCGCTGGCCGCAGCGATCTCCTCGGCATGCAAGAAAGAACCGGGAGTCTCGATCATCAGCCAGAGGGTCGTCTGATTGTCGGCGCCTGCGGCCTCCAGCTCCCCCACAAGAGCGCGGACATCATCACCGGAACCGACCTTGGGCACCAGAACACCATCGGCACCAGATTGCGCGACTGCCGCCATATCGTCTTCGTGCCACTCGGTGCCGAGCCCGTTGACGCGGATCACCACCTCACGAGGTCGCAGCACGCCAGAGCGCACGATGTCGCACACTCTGTCGCGCGCGGCGGGTTTCGCATCGTCACCGACGGCGTCCTCGAGGTCGAGAATCACCACGTCAGCTGGCAGACCCGCGGCCTTCTCCAGGGCGCGTGAGTTGTTCCCCGGAACGTAGAGAGCGGAACGGCGGGGACGCGCTGCATCGGTCATCAACTGGCCTTCTTTCGCTTGGCTTGGCAACCGTCGTGCCAGAATTGTTGGTCGAATAACTAACTTTGTCAAACGCTGCTCGCCTGCGGGTTTATCGTCGCAGCGGTTGGATGTGCTCGGTCTTACCGATTACGGCTTCCCGAACCTGAGTTCTCCTCGGCCTCCACCAGGTCCGACTGTTCCAGCGCATCGGCAGGTGCCTGAATGCGTCGGCGGCTCGTTGCGACGGCCCCCACGACACCCATCCCGACCGCAGCAACGATCGCGGGGATCACGGCAAGCAGAAAAATCGTTCTAGCCGGCAACTGAGCCGCCAAAAGCGCTCCGCCTATCGACGGTCCGACCACCGATCCGACACGTCCGACCGCGGAGAGAAAGCCCATACCTGTCGCCCGCAACCAAGCGGGATAAACCTCGGTTGCCACCGCATTGACGCACATCTGAGTACCGATTGCGCACGCGCCCACGACGAACAGGGAGATCATCAGTACGACCAAGGAACCAAGCGACAGGGCAGTCACCACAATCGCGATACCGGCAACGAGAAAGGCAAGGCTCAGGACGCGGTAGGGAGACTTACTACGGTCGATCCGGGCGCCCAGAGCGACTCCACCGACCATCGCACCCAGGTTACAAATCGAAGATGCAAAGACGGCTTGCCCAGTCGAGAAACCAGCGTCTTTGAGGACGGACGGTATCCACGACATAAGGAAGAGAATCAAGAGCACCGCGCTGAAAAACACCACGCAGAGCAACAGCGTTACCGGCGCCAAATGCCGCGTGAAGAGCAATTTCATCGAAGGTTTGGTGCCTTCGCGCGAGAGTGGCACAGTCAGTGGTGCAGCGAAGGAACCAACGGCTCGCGCGTCCACCGATCGCAGGATCGATCGTGCCTGATCGTGCTTGCCCCTGAGCGTCAAGAACTGCACAGTTTCCGGGAGCCAACGCAGGAGGGCCGGGATCAGCAGAAGCGGAAACAATCCTCCGATGAGGAAAACGGACCGCCATCCTAGGGAGGGCATCACGGCACTGGCCAGCAGACCGCCGAGGAATCCACCCGCGGCACTGCTCGCACCGACGATCGTGACTACGGTAGCGCGTATCCGCTTCGGGGCGTACTCCGCGCCGTAGGCGTAACTATTCGGAATGACAGCCCCGAGCCCGATGCCAGCAAGGAATCGCAATGGAATTATCTGCTCGATACTTTGTGCGGCGACAGCACAGAGCGTCATCGCCCCGAAGATGGCAACTCCGGCAATCAGCAGCGGTCGTCGACCATAGTGATCTGCTCGCGGGGCCAAAAGTACAGCGCCAACGATCATTCCAAGGAGTGATGCGACTATCGCGGGCGTAAGACTCGCCGTAGTCGTACCCCATTCCTCAGCTATCGAAGGCGCAGTGATGGCCATGATGAGGGCATCGAAACCGTCGAAGAAAGATACCGCCATGATCATCGCGATCGCCCTGCGCTGCACGAAGGACAGCGGCGCGTTATCGATGATGTGCTGGGCATCCAGCGTGGGAGACATAGGCACGTGTTAGTCCTCTGGTGTCAGAGCGATGGGGGTTTCGGCAGGGCGCAGCCTCTTACGTCCGCCCGGAACCGTTCCGGAGCGTGTGCGGGCGTGGCGCGCATCACAGCAATCGTCAGCCAAGGAACTTTGGTTGTCAACCTACAAACTTCCCCCTCGCTGCGGCGCGGCCCAACACTTGCCGCACACCGGCACAACGGCTACCCTGCGATACATTGCTAGTTGACTAACTATGATTGGGGCTCTTCGTGAACCGTCCACTGGCCGATCCGCGACCGAGAATTCCGTTCGCCTACCGGACCGATGAGCGCGAAGCCATCCAGCAGATGGCCCGCGATTTCGCCATGCGCGAAGTCCTCCCGGTGGCGAACGAGCTCGATCCGAAGCACGGGCTGATCCCCGACTCGCTTCGTACCAAGATGGCGGATCTCGGGTTCTTCGGAGTCCTGATCCCGGAAGAACACGGCGGCCTTGGCCTCGGCGTCTTCGAGTACGCACTGATCACCGAAGAGCTTGCCCGCGCGTGGATGAGCGTGGCAAGCATCATCACGCGCTCAGGCGTCGCTTCTGCTCTGGACCCGACCCAGCGCGCGGAGATCCTCCCACGCGCAGCGCGGGGCGAATGGCTGGGTGCATTCGCGATGAGTGAGCCCGGTGCCGGGTCCGACATTGCGTCCATCCGCACCAGGGCCGACAAGGTCGAGGGTGGTTGGGTGATCAACGGACAGAAAATGTGGTGTACATTCGCCGACCAATCCGACGGGATCATCGTGGTCGCGCGGACCGAACCATACGACCCCGAGAACCGACACAAGGGTGTTCGCCGATTCATCGCGTACAAGAATCGAGGCGAGTTCCCGAAAGGTTGTACGGGCACGGCCGTCCGAAAGATCGGTTATCACGGCTGGCATACGTTCGAGTTGTCCTTCGATGATTGCTTCGTGCCGGACGACGCACTCCTAGGCCATGAGCAGGATCCGAAAAGCCCCGATCAAGGTTTCAAGCGCGTTGCCGCTGGAATGTTGACGCCACGCGTCCACACTGCTGCGCGCTCCATCGGGCTGGCACGTGGTGCGCTCGAGGACTCGATCAAATACGTACAGGAGCGAGAGCAGTTCGGACACTCCATCGGCGACTTCCAGGCGACCCGATTCAAAATTGCGAAAATGGCGACGGAGATCGAGACGTGCCGCGCGTTGATGTACGAAGTGGCCGCCGACATCGATGGCGGTGAGGCGTCCGATATGCGGGCCGCGATGGTGAAATATGCAGCAGCAGAGATGTCCGAACGGGTGACTTCGGAAGCCCTGCAGATTCATGGGGGCGCCGGGTACACCACGGACTTCCCGATCGAACGCTATTGGCGCGACGCACGTCTGACGAAAATATTCGAAGGCACCTCCGAAATCATGCAACGCCTGGTCTCCGATCGGCTTCTGCCTCCCACCCCCTTTCGATGACTGCCATAGCCTTAGGACACCGCCCTTGGCCAGCTGAACCAGGTCAACCCCAAACTCAGATTCTTTTTGGTCGACAAACTAGGATTGAGAGATGGAAGATCAGCCGACGCTCAACGGACATCAGGTACGGTCCGAACGTTCCACCCGTCTCCTCCTCCGGGCCGCAGCCGAACTCGTCGCCGAAGGCGGCTATCAGTCGATGACGCTTGCGACGGTCGGCGAGCGCGCCGGATACAGCCGCAGCCTCGCGACCGCTCGTTTCGGATCCAAGGCGAAACTACTCGAAGCTCTCGTCGAGGAGATCGTGGTGCGCTGGGACGTGGAAAAAGTCGAGCCGGAACTACACGACTTGACCGGCCTCGACGCGTTACGAGTGATGTTGACCGAGATCAAAAACTCGTACGAGAAGAGCCCTCGTTCGTTGAGTACCCTCTACGCCTTGATCTTCGAGGCCGTCGGCCCGGTTCCCGAACTACGGGACCGTTTCGTGGCTTTCCACAAAAATCAGCGATCTCGCGTCGCTACCTACATCAGAAGCGGCCTCGAGGATGGCTCGATTCGGGCCGGCATAGACCCTGATCAACAGGCCGCGATGGTAGTCACGCAGCTGCGAGGCGTCGGATACCTGTGGAAGCTGGACCCGGATGGCATCGACTCCGGCGCCGTCCTCACCGCGTTCATAGACCAAGTCGTCCGGAACCTCGCCGTCGCAGACAGGCCGACCGGGAGCGACCTTTACGACGCCCGTCTGCCCGCCTGAGGCCCCCGCAGGCGGAACCCAGTTTCACCACCCCTACTCGAGCCTGTGAGGTCGACGCCTGCAGGTGGATTGAGGTATGTCATGTCAGGACCTTTGGCAGGTATCAGGGTCATCGAATTGGCCAGCATCGGCCCCGGCCCGCATGCCGGCATGATCCTTGCGGATCTCGGCGCCGACGTAGTCCGAGTCGAACGTCGGGACGCGCCATTCGGCCTGGGGACCCAAGGCCGCAATGAGCAGTTGCGTGGACGACGCGTCATAGTTGCCGATCTCAAGTCCGGCGCTGACCGGACAACCGTTGTGGAGCTGGTGAAACAGGCCGATGTGCTCATCGAGGGATATCGGCCCGGCGTTGCCGAGCGGCTCGGCCTCGGGCCCGAGGAATGCCACGCGGTAAATCCTCGCCTCGTCTACGGACGGATGACCGGTTGGGGACAGGATGGTCCGCTCGCGAACCGGGCGGGACACGACATCAACTACCTGTCGATCGCAGGTATCCTCAACGCTGTGGGCCGCGCGGGACAACGGCCGGTACCGCCGCTGAACCTCATCGGCGATTACGGCGGCGGCTCGACATACCTCCTGATCGGCATTCTGGCTGCGCTGTGGGAGCGGGAACGATCAGGGAACGGCCAGGTCATCGACGCCGCGATGATCGACGGTGCCAGCAACCTCGCGCATATGCTGTGGTCGATGTACGGCGGAGGCGCCTGGAATATCAACCGTGGAGAGAACTTCCTCGACGGTGGCGCACCGTTCTATGACACCTACGAATGCGCGGACGGTGGTTACATGGCGGTCGGAGCCGTTGAGCCCCAGTTCTACCAACGACTGCTCGAAGGTACATCTTTGGCGGGAGAAGACCTGCCCGGCCAACACGACCGAGCCGGATGGCCTACGATCCGAGCCCGGTTGACCGAGGCCTTCCTCGCCGAACCGCGCCGCCACTGGGAGAACGTCTTCGGATCGGTCGACGCGTGCGTGACGCCCGTATTGTCTTTCGACGAGGCCAGCCGCCACGAGCACGTTGTCGCCCGCCGCATTGTCGAAAACATGGGTGGCATTGTCCAACCCACCCCGGCACCCCGGTTTTCCCGTACCGGGACGAGCACTCCGGAACGGCCTCCGAGTCACGCCGTCAGTGCCGATGACATTCTCGCGGACTGGAGTGCGGCGAGTGCGAACGAGCCCGACGTGTCCTGACGCGAACACGCTCGACCGGATCGCTGCGGACGTCAGAAACCCTCCACTCGAAGGAGTGGAGGGTTTCCGATTTCGGCTGCGCCCGATCAGCGTACGGCCCAACGGCCGGTGTATGCAGGAGGATCCGACTTGTCCAGGAACGCACGGAACGCGGCGGGCGCGTCCTCGGTAGCAAAGTTTACTGCCTGGGCAGCAGCTTCGTTGCGAAGTGCGGTCGGTAGATCGATTCCTACCCCTTCGTTGAGCAGTCTCTTCGTCTGCTCGAGGGCGATCGGGGGCATCGCCGACATCCGCTGCGCGAGAACGGCGACGAAATCGTCGAGGTCATCAGGCGGTCGTACCCAGGTCACCATCCCGAGGCGGTGCGCTTCGTCCGCATCGATGACCTCGGCGAGCAACGACAACCGTTTCGCCTGCTGGAGACCGACGACCCGCGGTAGCAGCCACGAGCCTCCGAAATCAAGTGAAAGTCCGCGGCGGACGAATATTTCGCTGAACCGAGCCCGGCTGGACGCAACTACGAAATCGCAGGCCAAGGCCATATTGCATCCGGCCCCTGCAGCCACCCCGTCCACTTTGGCGATCACGGGCATCGGAAGCTCGAAGAGCGCGAGCGCGACGTCTCCGATGCGCCGCAGACGAGGAATGGGATGCTCGTCGTGTTTGCTCTTGGCAACATCGGCGCCCGCGCAGAAGGCCCCGCCTGCACCTTGCAGGACGACCACCCGAGTATCGGCGTCGTTGCGCACGCTCCGAAGCATCTCCGCGAGCATTCGCCACATCGATTCGTCGACAGCGTTCTTCCGCTCCGGCCGGTTCAGCGTGATCGTTGTGACGCCCTGAGCGGAGGTGAGGACCACCGGATCGTGTGTGTTCATGATTGCACCTGTCTTCATCTGCCTTGGAACGATGGCGTTCGTCGCCGCTGACGGCGACGCGCGCACATCAGGGCCATGTCCATCCCGGGCGCCCACCACCGTTCACGGCGGCTACGACGCGCTCTCGGCGTGGGGACGATTCAACAGAATTGTCCCCACGCCGTCTTGAACGGTGTTCTCGAAATCAGCGATCTGCCGGCCTAGCGGGGTGCCATGCGAAGAGCACCGTCGAGACGGATTGTCTCGCCATTGAGGTAGGCGTTCTCCAGGATGTGGTTCGCAAGGTGGGCAAACTCGTCCGGTGTGCCGAGACGCTGCGGGTTCGGAACGCTGGCCGCCAGGCTCTGCCGGACGTCCTCGCGGAGCCGACCGAGGAGCGGCGTGTCCATGATGCCGGGCGCGATTGCGCAGACGCGGATCCCTTTGCTGGCCAGGTCGCGAGCGGCAGTGAGCGTCATGCCCACAATTCCCGCCTTGGATGCGGTGTACGGAATCTGCCCGATCTGGCCCTCGAATGCCGCCACGGAGGCGGTCATGATGATCGCGCCGCGTTCCCCGTCGATCGCCTCGTGCTTGGCCATGCGCGCCGCGCCGAGCCGCAGCGCGTTGAAGCTGCCGACCAGATTGAGCTTGATGACGAACTCGAAATCTTCGAGTGAGCCCGGGTTACCCTCCTTGTCGAGCAAGCGAAGCCTGCGGCCGGAGCCTGCGCAATGCACCAGACCCTTCAGTGGTCCCCATTGGTCCGCAGCGTCGAGGGCCTCGGCGAAGGACTTCTCATCGGTGACGTCACCCGGCGTGAAGATCGCGTTCTCACCGAGCTCTTTTGCCGCGGTGTCGCCGTTGGAACCGGGAAGGTCCACCAACGCGACCTTTGCGCCTGCGTCGACCAGACGCTGCGCCGTGGCCAGGCCGAGGCCCGACGCTCCGCCCGTCACCGCTATGACGGATCCTTTCACCTGCATGCTGTTCTCCTCCGTGAGTTTGTGGTGGGTGGCGCCGCAAGCGCTGCCCTTACATCTCGCCCTGTGCATCAGGGGCGAGTGGGATTGTCATCTGCCGCGAATTGCCGACCGGTAACGCGTCAGAGCAACTCGAGGATCGTCGCGTTAGCGAGACCGCCGGCTTCACACATCGTCTGCAGGCCATATCGAATTCCGTTGTCGCGCATGTGGTGCACGAGACGGGTCATCAGTATGGCCCCTGATCCGCCGAGAGGATGACCGACAGCGATGGCTCCGCCGAGTGGGTTCACACGGTCTTCCTTGGCTCCGGTCTCGGCGAGCCAGGCCAGCGGTACCGGTGCGAACGCCTCGTTGACCTCGAAAGCGCCGATCTCGTCGATCGAGAGTCCGGACTTCTTCAGTGCCAGCTCGGTGGCCCGAATGGGGCCGGTCAACATGATCACCGGGTCGTCGCCGGCCACCACCGCAGTGTGAATGCGGGCGAGGGGCTTCATTCCACTCGCCCGGGCGATCTCGGAGGTGGTCAGCAGCAGGGCGCCGGAACCGTCCGAGATTTGCGAAGCGTTGCCTGCCGAGACGACACCGTCGCTCTTGAACGGGGTAGGGAGCGTTGCCAGTTTCTCCAGCGTGCCACTCCGTCGCACGCCTTCGTCGGATTCCAAGCCACCGAGTGAGATCAGTTGGGAGTCGAATGCGCCGGCGTCGATGGCCTCGGCGGCCAGCCGATGAGACCGCAGCGAGTACTCGTCGAGTTCCGTGCGGGACATCCCCCACCGCTCGGCGATCATCTCGGCCCCGACTCCCTGGTTGAAACCTTCGACGCCGTACCGCTCGAGCAGGACAGCAGGTGCAGGCTGGCCTCCCTGCGCCGCGCTGCCCATCGGGACCCGGGTCATCGATTCCACGCCACCGGCCACGGCGAAGTCGTAGTGTCCCGCGATGACCCCGGCCGCCGCGAAACTGACTGCCTGCTGACTGGATCCGCATGCCCGGTTCACCGACGTCGCAGGGACGGTCTCGGGCCAGCCGGCCGCCAGTACCGCGTTCCTGCCGATGTTGCTGGCCTGCTCGGATACCTGACTCACGCACCCCCAGATCACGTCATCGACAGAAGCTGGATCGAGGCTGTTGCGCTCAGCCAATGCCTGCAGCACCGTGGCGGAGATGACGGCGGGGTGGATGTCCGCCAACGCTCCATTCCGCTTGCCGATCGGTGTGCGGACGGCATCGACGATCACCGCATCTCTCATATTCTTGCTCCCTGCTTGTCTTTGTCTGTCAACCAACAATTAAATAACCATGTATGGCGGTGACTCACGACAACACCCGCCTCTACTGCACAGCGAAGTGCTACTGCTTCGCTGTCTCGCCTCCATCGATGACGTACACGGCCCCGGACACGAACTGCGAAGCCGACGATGAGAGGTAGCAGACCAACGGCCCGATCTCGTCCGGCTCCGCCATTCGCCTGGCCGGAATCTTTCGCACTCGCTTGGCCAGGACGTCCGGGTTGCCGGTGACGAACGACTGGGCCTCGGTGGCAAAAGCTCCGGGCGCGATGGCATTGACCTGAATGTTGTGCCGAGCCCACTCGGCCGCAAGCGCCTTGGTCAGCTGAATTGCCGCACCCTTGGACGCCGAGTACGCGGCCAGCGTTGCCTTGCCGAGGATGCCCGAGGTCGACACGACGTTGATGATGCGGCCACCCTTCCCCCGCTCGACGAAGTGACGCCCGGCGGCCTGCGAGAGCACCGCAATGGAGGCGACGTTGACCTCCATGGTCTCGTCGAAGAGCGACATGTCCATCTCGAGAAAGTTTGCCGCGGGAGCGATACCCGCGTTGTTGACAACGGCGTCGAGACTTCCGAGTTGGTCCACGGCGACCGTGGCAAGCGCTGCGACCTGATCACGGTCGCGCATGTCGCACACGTGGGGACGGATGGTCCCAGCGAATTTCTCCGCTGCCAACTCTTTCAGGCTGGCTTCAGTCCTCGCCACAGCCAGGACATTCGCGCCTTCGGCAGCCAGCGCCCGTGCCGCGGCTCGTCCCAGGCCCTTACTCGCGCCGGTGACGATGACCCCGCGGTCGGTCAGGTTCAGGTCCATGTCGTCTTCCTCTCTCGTTCGGATACGCGGTGACGGCTCACGAGCCCGTCCATACCGGTGCACGCTTCTCGGTGAAGGCGAGCGCGCCCTCCTTTGCATCCGCCGAGGACCGCACCGGCGCAGTCAGCTCGGACTGCCGCTCGAATGCCTCACCCGCCGGCCAACCCGGACTGTCCTGCAAAATCCGCTTCGTCGCCGCCACAGCCAGTGGCCCGCAGGCGGCCACTTCGCCGGCGAGTTCGAGGGCAGCCTCAACCGCGGTACCCGGTGCCACCATCCTGTTGACCAGGCCGAGGCGCTCGGCTTCGCTCACCGAAATCTGCCTTCCGGTCAGCGACAGTTCCATCGCAAGGGCGTAGGGCAGACGCCCAGGCAGGCGCAGCAATCCGCCTCCGGCGGCAACGAGACCACGCTTGACTTCAGGCAGCGCGAAGAAGGCGTTCTCCGCGGCAACGATCATGTCGCAGGCGAGGACGATCTCGAAGCCACCCGCGACAGCGGGACCGTCGACCGCCGCGATGATGGGCTTGCGAGGCGGCTCCTGCGCAATACCGGCGAACCCGCGCCGCGGCGTGAGCGGTCGCTCGCCCCGCAGGAACGCTTTGAGGTCCATACCGGCGCAGAATGTGGGGCCGTTCGCGGCCAGGACCGCGACAGCGAGGTCGCGGCGGTCATCGAACTCGGTCAATGCCGCATCGATCGCTGTGGCCATTTCCAGATTGACCGCATTGCGTGCCGCAGGCCGGTTCAGCGTGATGGTACGCACGCCATTGTTGTCGGAAACGAGCAACGGTTGCTCGATGTCGGTGTCCGTTGTCACGGAAAGCTCCAGGAAGGTCGTGGGTGGAATCGAAATGGACGGGCCGCCGGACCGATAGTCAGGCGAAATACCGAACCAGTGGATCTATCCGGCTGCTGTCGGCGCGATCCGCAGCAGCCGCGCGAGGTTCCCGCCCAAGATCCCGCTCTCTTCCTCTGCGGTGAGGCCGAGTGCCTTGATGGCGGCGATTTCTGTTGCAGGGTCGGTCATCGGCCAGTCCGATCCGTAGACGACGCGATCGGCCCCGTGGCGGCGAATGATGTTTCTGATCCGCTCCTGGGGCAATGTCCCCATGCTCGGCGGCCACGATGTCTCGAGGTGGACATCCGTTCCGACCGACCACTGCTCGGCCTCATCGAGAACCTGGTAGCCGCCGTAGTGGGCGGCGATGAGACGCAGACCCTTGACCGCGGTCAACATCGCATGGAAGTCCTTCGGCGCCCCCCGCTCGTTTTGATGCGCGTCCCCGCCGGAACCGACGTGCGCGATGACCGGGATGTCGTTCTCGGCCAGTGCGGTGAGAATTTCACGGGTGCGGGAATCGGCGAAGGCCACGGACTGGAACAGTGGATGCAACTTCACCCCGACCACACCGTTGTCCCGCAGAGCGACGAGGTTTTCTTCCACGGACAGGTCGGGATGGACTGTGCCGAAGGGAACAAACCGCGAGCGGTCGACCTTTCCGACGAATTCATTAGTGCGCCAGACGTTTTTACCGACGTTGGCAACCGCGAGGGTCATCGCCATATCGATACCGGCGGCGTCCATCGTGCGCCGCAGTCCGTCCAGCGTGCCGTCGTGAACCGGATCCAAGCCAACAGGTCTGTCGGCGAGTACTTTACGAGCGATCTCGTCCGGCCACACGTGGCAGTGAGCATCAATGATCACTGGAATACTCCTTGATGAGTTTCTTCGACAGCGAATCGAGGAGAACCTCTGTTGCGCCTTCGTACACACGCATCGGGCGTGCTGCCCGGTAGAGACGTTCGATCCGAGACCCACGAATCAGGCCGAACCGACCCATGACCTGAACACTGCGGTCCACAACACGGCCGGCGACCTCGGTCGCGCCGATCTTGGCCATCGATGACAGGTGGAGACTGCCGGTGGGGTCGGAGGCAGCGGCGCGGGCAACCTGGTAAGTGAACGTGCGCGCCATCTCGATCTCGGTCCACGACATCGCCAGCATCTGAGGTACCGGACCGAGACGTGCCAATGGTGTGCCGAACTGTTGGCGACCGGTGGTGTGCCCGAGCGCGTCGTCGAGTGCCGCCTGAGCAGTACCGATGGCAGCACCGGCCACCGACACCCGGAAGGTGGCCAGCGTGGCGAGCACGAGCGCGAAACCTCTGCCGGGGACGCCGAGCCGATGCGAGCTCGGCACGCGGACCTCGTCGAACACGATGTCGCCCAACACGTGTGGAGCGATGATCTGATGGGGCCGGCTTGTCGTGACTCCCGGAGTATGGGCAGGCACTAACGCCAGGGAGTAGCCCACCCCGTCTGCAGTGTTCTCCTTGCCGAGCACACAGTAGTAACTCGCATCGCCCGCATTGGTGATGAAGCTTTTCGTGCCGTTCACGACGAGGTCGTCACCGTCGGCCGTGATCGTGGTGCTCAGCGCCTTGAGGTCTGATCCCACGTCCGGCTCGGTCAGTGCCAATGCGGCAATCGCGTCCATCTCGGCAACTCGCGGGAGCCAATACTCTTTCATCTCGTCGGAGCCGCCCACTGCGATGGCATAGCTCCCGATGCCTTGCATCGCGAAAAGCGAATCGAGGTGGCTCGAGGACGCCGCGAGTTGCTCACGCACGATTGTCACGGCGAGCGAGTCAGGGCTCTCGAAGTGGCCCCCGTACGCGGCCGGAACCTGCACCGCCGCCAAGCCGCTGTCCTTCAAGAGCTTGAGAATCTCGGTATCCACCGAATCGCTCTCGTCGGCGTGATCGGCGTGCGATAGACAGAGGTCGGCCAGGTCACGGGCGCGTTCCTGTAGGGCGACGTACTCCGCCTCCAGCGGCGGGAACTGAGCGCTCACAGCTTCACCACCACGAACCGGGTCTGCGTGTAATGCCGCAATGCCTCCATACCCTTCTCTCTTCCGTATCCACTGCTCTTGACGCCACCGAACGGACCCTCGACGAGACCCGCCAGCCAGTCGTTGACATAGACCTGGCCCGCCTCCAACTGAGACGCAACGCGGTGGGCCCGCGCGACATCGCCGGTCCATACCCCGGCGGCGAGTCCGAACTCCGAATCGTTCGCGATCGAAATGGCCTCGTCCTCGGTGTTGAACCGGAGGACGGCCAACACCGGCCCGAAGACTTCCTCGCGGGCAATCGCCATCGTGTTCGTCACGTCGGTGTAGACGGTCGGTTCGATCAGCCATCCCTCACCCGTCGCGGCACCACCGGCAGCCAGGGTCGCACCGTCTTCGCGGGCGACCTCGAAGTACGACTGCACCTTCTCGAATTGGTCTTGCGTGGTCATCTGGCCGTAGGACTCCCCCGGCCGCACCTTTTCGACCTCTTCGAGCACGAGAGCGACGAATTTTTCGTGAATCTCCTCGGCCACCAACAGACGGGTGCCGGCACTGCAGATCTGGCCGGCGTTCGCCGTGAACGCCCGTACTGCGCCCGCTGCAGCCTCGGGCAGATCCGCGTCGGCAAAGACGATGTTGGCCGATTTGCCGCCGAGTTCGAGTGTCAGGGGCAGTACTCGATCCGCGGCGATCCGCCCGATCTCCCGACCCGCTCGTAGCGAACCGGTGAAAGCCACCTTGCGGACGTCGCGGTGCTCGACCAGCGGCTGTCCCGCCCCCTGACCGGTGCCCGTCACGACGTTGAGCACGCCGTCCGGGAGACCTGCCGCGGTCGCGATACGAGCAAGTTCGAGCGTGGTCGCCGAGGTGAATTCCGACGGCTTGACCACCGCCACGTTGCCCGCCAGCAACGCGGGTGCCACTGCACGTGCCGCCTGATTGAGCGGTGCGTTCCACGGGGTGATCACCCCGATGACGCCGTACGGCTCGTGGGTCGTATACCCGTGCCTGCCCGGACCGAGATCGATCACCTCGCCTGACGGGATGTTGGCCAGCCCGGAGTAGAAATCGAAGTAGCTTGCTGCAGCGTCGATCTCACGCAGCGACTGGGCGGCAGGCTTTCCGGCCTCCTCGCCTTCGAGCTGGGCGAGCAACTCCCGCTCGGCCCGCAGGCCGTCGGCGATGTCGGCCATCACCCGTCCGCGTGCACCCGGCTTGAGAGACTTCCAGGCAGCGAAGGCGGCCGATGCGGACTCGACCGCCGCCTCGACGTCGGAACGGTCTCCTGCCGCGATTTCGGCAACAGTAGAACCCGTCCACGGTGACGTCGACGAAAGTCGCTCCCCACCGTCCGGGACGCGTTCGGCACCGCCAATCCAGTGGCCGTACTTCTTCACGAGATCACCTCCTGCTCGGTCGCCGTCGACCGTCCGCTTTTCATGGATTCAGCATGCCGGAAAGTTTTAATTTGTCAACCAACAAAGATTTTACTTCACTTCACGGCCCTGGTGCGCTATGACTGTTACAGGCACCACATTTTTCCGGCGCATCCGGCACAGCCCGGCAATCGAGCCACGAGGCCGCGGCAGCCGTACCGCGCTTGCCGTCCTCACCGGCTGCGCTCACGCATCAGAGAGACAATCCATGGACTTTGACGACACCCCTGATCAAGCCCGCCTACGGGCTTCGGTACGCAAGTTCCTCACAGAACACGACGGCGAACTCGCCCACGGTGACGGCGCCTACCTCGAGGAGCCGGGAACAGACAGGATCGACGCGCTTCGACGAACGCAGGCTGTGCTTTTCGACGGAGGTCTCATCGGCCTGACGTGGCCGGAAGCCTATGGTGGCGGAGGTGGCACGAACGCCCAGCAGGCTGTCATCAACGAAGAGCTACACCGGGCCCGAGTCGCCGGGCCGATCGGACACGTCGGGTTGGGCATGTGCGGGCCCACGGTGCTCCGCCACGGCAGCGAGGACCAAAAACAACGCTACATTCGCCGACTACTGCGCGCCGATGATCTGTGGTGCCAGCTCTTCAGCGAGCCCGGAAGCGGCAGCGATCTGGCGGCCCTGCGGACGAAAGCGGTGCGTCGAGACGACGGCTGGCACATACAGGGACAGAAGGTGTGGACCACACTCGCGCAGCATTCCCGCTACGGGATACTGTTGTGCCGCACCAACCCGGACGCCCCCAAGCACCGCGGCCTGACGATGTTCGTCCTCGATATGCAAGCGCATGGGGTCACCGTCCGACCGCTTCGCCAAATGAATGGTCACCAAAGCTTCAACGAAGTATTTCTGGACGACGTCGTGATAGACGATTCGGAGCGTCTCGGCGACGTCGACGACGGGTGGCGCGTCGCACTCACCACGCTGATGAACGAGCGGATGGCAGTGGGCGGCGGCGGCGGCGAGCTCGGCGTCCGCAGTGACGCCCTCGTCGCGCATGCGGCGGAGAAACTCCCCCAGCTCAGCAACGACCGGCGCGTCCTTGCGGTCGAAGCACTCGGCAGAGTCCTGGTCGAATCTTTGGCGGCGCGATATACCGGTTACCGCCTGCAGACGAGCATGGAAAAGGGCGGCCGCCCAGGTCCCGAAGCCAGCGCCGGGAAGCTGACCGCAGTCCGTGTGGCACACGCAACCGCGGATCTCGGCCAGCGCCTACTCGGCGACGAGGCCGTATTGGCGCGCTCCGGTGAGGGCGACTGGCGCTGGGCGACGTCTCAAGCCTCGACCCCGGGCATTGCGCTCGCCGGCGGTGCCGATGAGATTCTCCGCAATATCCTCGGCGAGCGCGTGCTGGGGCTCGCACCGGATCGCACTCCCGCCACCACGACGCAAGCCGAGAGCAGGTAAGGCACCGATGAATTTCGATATCAACGACGAACAGAGAAACTTCGCCGAACACTCCCGTGACTTCTTCACCGAGCACGCCGGGCCGGAGTGCGCCCGGGCACTGCTCGACAAGCCGGGCGAGGAAGCGGCACCCGGCCGGAAGATGCTTGCCGAGTTGGGATTTTCCTCTCTGACGATCCCCGAGGAAGCCGGAGGCATCGGGGCAGACCTGCTCGACATGGCGCTGGTCGCGGAACAAGCCGGCCGCCAACTTGCCGGGCCGTCCCTCGCCTCGGCGGCGCGGATCGCCGTTCTCCTCGAGGGGGATACCGACCGCCTACGAGCCATCAGCGAGGGACGCATGGCGGTCGCGGTGCTCGATGGCTCCCCATCTCGTTCGACTCCGTCGATGGATGTCGTCGGCGCCACTCACTTTCTCACCCTCGACGGAGACGATCTCGTCCTCGGACAGGGTGTGGTGACTCCCGGTGAGCCCATCGACGCCACGCGTGGTCTCGGCGACGTCGACTTGACGTCGTCGGAGATCATCCGTCCCGATGCCCGCGACCGTTGGGCAAGAGCCAAACAGGTTGCCTGCGTGGTCCTCGCAGCCGAGGGGCTCGGTGCCGCCGACCGCGTCGTCGAACTCGGTGTCGAACACGCCAAGGTCCGCAAGGCTTTCGGGCGGGAGATCGGCGGGTTCCAGGCGGTCAAGCACCGACTGGTCGACGATTGGATTGCCGTCAATCAACTTCGGTCCCTCGTCTGGTGGGCAGCGTGGGCTGCGGACAACGCGCCGGACCAGCTCCCGATCGCGGCGTCAGCCGCGAAGGCCTACTGTGCCGACACCTTCCAGACGGCGTGTGAGACCCTCATCCACGTGCTCGGCGGCGTCGGCTTCACCTGGGAGCATGACGCACACCTGTACTGGCGGCGGTCCAAGGTCGACCGCCTCCTGTTGGGAGACGAGAGTGAACATCTCGCCGAGGTGGCCCAGCGCAGCATCGCGGCCACTCGATCTGCCGGCACAGAGGCTGAGGCCATCCCCGCCTGATTGTTCGCTCACCGGCCGATTCAACGAACACGCAAGACCGAAAGTCGGGCCCTTCCGGATTCGAGACGTAGCTGCATACGGCATCTCGGAATCGGGAAGGGCCCGACTTTTTAGTGTGGCAGGCTCGAATGCTCGCGCGGCCGACCGGCGCCCGTCACCACGACAAGAGCGGTGACGCCCAGGGCCATTCCCTGGACGCCACCGCAAATGCGTTGCGCTACCCGATAGGTCAGATGTAGTAGCCGCCATTGACGGCAACATTCTGACCGGTCATGAACCGTGCACCGTCACCCACCAGGAAAGTGATGACCGGTGCGATATCTCGATCCGGGTCTCCGAACTTGCCGCCCAGCGGAACCTTCTGCCGCATCATTTCAGCGTAGGAGGCCTTCTCCTCGTCGTTCATCTTGCTGAGGTGCTGCTCAACCATCGACGTCGCCGCGGACGGGTGGACCACGTTCGCCCTGATTCCGAACTGCGCCCATTCGACCGCGATCGTCCGGGTCCACGCCGTCACTGCGCCCTTCGAGGCTGCGTATACCGCGCCATTCGGGTACGCAGTCAATGCAGCCGACGACGCAAAGTTCGTGATGCTGCTCCGTTCGCCCTTCTTGAGGTGCGGAAGGGCTGCCTGATTGGTCAGCATCGGGCCACGCCCGTTGATGTCCATGGCGCGCGCCCAATCCTGATCCGTCGCTTCCTCGGCCGGCCCCTGCACCAGAATGCCTGCGACGTGAACCAACGCGTCGAGCCCTCCCATGTCGGCTGCCGCTCCGTCGACGGCAGTGAACACCTGGTCACGGTCCGTGACGTCGCACAGCCGAAAGCGTTGGCCGGCCTGTCTTGCCACCTCCCGGCCCGCCTCCTCGGAGCGGTCGAGCGATACAACCGAGGCACCGGCCGCGGCCAGAGAACGCACGCAGGCCGCGCCTACCCCGCTGGCTCCCCCGACGACGATGACCTTCTTGTCCATCTCAGTTATCCTGTTCGTCAGCCGAATTGAGCCAGCGCGCCGGACTCGATTCGAAGCTCCTCGGCTCGTCCGTCGTGGCGACCTCGGTGTGGAGGATGTGGCCAGTTCCGGGATCGAGGTACTTTCGAGTTTCGACGCCTTCGTTCACCGATTCCACCAGTACCGGACATCCATCGCTCCAATGCGTCGGCGCCTGCGCCAGAATCGCACCTGAACGGACACTTACGGCGAAGCGGCCTCGCTGTTCGATACCCGGTGCAATCGGAAGTGCTCGACTCGACGCACGTTCTTCCGCTACTCGCTGATCCGGTGTGGTCACCGGAGGACGCGCCTCCGCCAGACGCTGCTTCAGGAGTTCGGCACGCCGAGTGGTGGACCCGTCCGAAACATCGACGCCGTACACATCACTCGCCTGTTCGGCGGTGATCAGACCCGCCTCTACATCAGCCAGGACTGCCGCGACCTCCCGATCGAGGGGGTCGCCCCAGCCACCGCCACCGGCGGCCTTGATGGCATAGCTGTGCCCTTCCGGTAGGTGGAATCCCTGTGTGAGCGTTCCGATCGGGGTGGCGCCGGCGTCGGGGTCGATCAGTTCGATCGACGTGGGACGTCCGGGCACCCCACCGGCACTGCCGGGCATCGGGATAAGCCCGTGCCCGCCGATGCTGGACCCGGTCAGTTCCGGAGAACCGTCGACGGTGAAGGCGAAATCGACTCCTCTGCCGCCGCGGTACCGGCCGGCCCCCGAGACGCCCTGAGAGCGGCGCCGGTACTCGAAGCGCAGCGGGTACCAGGACTCGGTGACCTCCACGTCGTTGGTCTGAATGGCAGCCTGCTTACCGACCAGATAGAAGTTGAAGTCGGTTCCGTCACGATCGTTGCCTGCAGGCGAGCCGACCGCAGTGCCGTCGATCATGATCCACGAGTCCGTCGCGCCGGTGAGCCCCCTTCCGGAGAAGGTCACGACGGCGTTCGCCGACATCGTCTGGGAGCTGGACAGGTATGGACGGCTCGGGCTGTCCGGTGAAGCGGCGACCGCCTGATGGAAGGTGCGCAGCGCGGCCTCACTTGCATCATGCGAGGCCGCGAGATGTGCCGCTCCCACCGGCGCCGGATGCGTGCAGTTGAGCATGCTGCCGACCGGACAATAGACGTCGACCGCGTCGTAGTACCCCTGGTTGAGAGGAAGTTCCTGTCCGATCAGACGTTGGAGTTCGACACCGATCTTGCCCTTGATGATGTACTCCTTCGAGTTGAAGAAGTGTGGTGTCTGAGGCGCGGTACCGGTGAAATCGAATCGGATGGAATCGCCGTCGACGGTGGTGGTGCAGGGAATACGGAACTTCTCGTCGTTCCACTCCGTCCAACTGGTAGACCGGTAGACCCCGTCTTCGATGCGCGCAATCTCGCGTCGTAGCGCCTCTTCCGTACGACGGTTGAGCTCGTCGAAGCCGTCTTGGAGGGCGTCGGCACCAATTCGCTCTGCCAGCTCCCGCAGCTTTGTGGCCCCGACGTCGACCCCCGCCATGAGCCCTCGGATGTCCATCTCCACGAGGCGGGGCATGCGGACATTGTTGAGAAGGATGTTCCAGGTGTCGCGCTGTTCCACGCCGCCTGCGGTGACCTTGACAGCCGGAAGCCGGATGGCCTCCTGAAAGCAATCTGTCGCGTTCGGCGCGAAGGACCCGGGTGCCATTCCCCCGACGTCCACAAGGTGCGAAGAATTCGCCATCCACGCAACCAAGCGTTCCTGTGCGAACACCGGCTTCATGATGAACACGTCCTGCGCGTGGAGCCCGCCGCCCCGGTGGGGGTCGTTGGCCAAGAAAACATCCCCGTCGGAAATGTTGTCACCGTGTTCGATGAACACACCTGCGATGGCGTTGGTGGCCGCGTAGAAGTGGTACGCGATGTGGCCCCCTCCGGTCACCAACTTTCCTCGGGCATCGAGCAGGGTGCACGAGTAGTCACCACCTTCGACCACCAGCGGACTCACCGCCGTGCGTTTGATTGTTGCGGCACCCTCACCGCAGAACGCCTCGAGCTGGTGTCGCAGAACCTCCACCGCGATGTTGTCAAGCTGCATCGAAATTCACATCCAATCGAAGAGAGCGTCGCTCACCAACCACGAGTGTGGCGCCGCGAGGTATGAAGACTGTGGTGTCGACGTCGTCGGCAAGGGCCGGGCCATCGATGCGATCTCCGGGAATCAAGTCGGGGGTGCGGTAGCAGGGGACCTGCTCACTGCCATCACGATCCAGGAACACCGTGCGGTGAGACGAAGGTTCTACGGCGCCACCGGTCCGCGATGCGCGGTCGATCGGGAATGTCGCGCGTGGCAACCGTCCGGTCGCCACGGCACGGAGGAATGTCACCTCCAGTTGTGCGTCCCTGCCGATGGCACCCACTCCGTAGCGGGCGGCGTACTGCTCGAGGAATGCCGTGCGGATGGCATCCTGGTCGAAAGTTGCGGTTTCGAGTGGAACCGATACCTCGGACGTCTGCCGGAAGAACCGAACGCCGACGTCGTAGGTCACGACGCGATCCTGCTCGGGCACTCCGTCGTCACCGACGTCCTTGGCGACGCCCACGCCGAGCTTCTCGAGTTCGGCACCGATCTCTTCCGCATCGGCCCTGTCGAGCAACACGTCCGCTGACTTGATCCGCTGCCGTCGCACGTCGGCCGACGCCGCACCGAATGCGGACAGGACCGATGCCGCCGGAGGCACGACCACTCGCGGAATATTCGCCTCTGCCGCGATACTCGCCGTGAACAGCCCGCCGCTGCCGCCATAAGAAATAAGGGTGAGGGTGCGTGGGTCCAGACCACTCGCGCCCGCATGGAGACGGGTTGCCTTGGTCATCTCGGCAAGTGCGATCTCGCGGATGCCCCAGGCCGTCGCTTCTGCGGACAGGCCGAGCGACTCTCCGAGCGTCCCGCAGACCTTCAGGGCAGCGTCGCGGTCGAGGGTCATCGTGCCCCCGACAAAGCTGCTCGGGTCGATGTAACCGAGTACCACCAGCGCATCGGTGATCGTGGCGTCTTTTCCGCCGTTGCCATAGCAGGCGGGCCCCGGCCATGCCCGCGCCGAGCGCGGCCCGACCCGTAGTAGTCCGCGCCCGTCGACCCATGCGATGGACCCGCCACCCGAGCCGATGGACAAGGTGTCGATCCTCGGTTGCGCGAGAATCATCCCGTGCAGCTCCCCGCGCTCGGAACGCTGTGGGAGCGACCCCGCGATGACCGCAAGGTCGAAGCTCGTCCCTCCCATGTCACCGCAGATGGCGTCGGTGATGCCCTCATCGGCACACACTTCCGCCGCGGCCATGACGCCGGCCGCAGGTCCGGACGCAACCAGGATGACGGGTGAACGGCGTGCCTCGGCAAGGGTGACCGTCCCACCGCTGGTTTGCAGAAGGAGAAGCGGAACACGCAGACCGCTGTCGGCCAACTCCTGCGCGAGCGCCTCGATCCCATCGAGGGCCTTGCTCATGACAGCATTCACCGCGGCAACCAGCGTCCGCTCGTATTCCCGGATACTCGGGTGCAACTCGACGCCGCTGAAAACTGGAATGTCGGGGAATTCCTCACGGAGGAACCCGACCACCGACCGCTCGTTCTCCGAGTTCTTGAACGACCACAGGAACGACACTGCGAGCGCCTCGATCTGGTGCGTTTCGATGAGCTCGGTGACGGCCGCTCGAACGTCGTTCAGATCGACGTGCTGCAGGACTTTTCCGTCGCGATCCACGCGCTCTCGAATGCCGACTACCGCTGATCGTTCAATGGGGCTCCACGGCGGGACCAGGTAGCCCTCACTGGAGACTCGGCGAGACCGTGCCATGGCGATGGTGTCTTCGAACCCGGCTGTGGTGAGCAGCCCGGCTTTGACTCCCTGCTTCTCCACGAGCGCATTGGTCACCGCCGTGGTTCCCAGGCCGAAACGCTCAACCTTGTTCAGAAAAGTACCGAGGTCCAGACCGATCTGGTCGGCCACGAGCCGGCATGCTCCCAGCACTCCGCGCCCGAAATTCTGAGGGTCCGTCGGGGATTTGGCACGCCACAACGACTCGCCGTCACCGCAGGCGAGGTCGGTGAACGTTCCGCCTACGTCAATCCCGATCGAGAATCCCTGTGATGCCGAAAACGACACCTCGTTGACACTCATCAAATCTCCTTGTCGCTTTCGATACATCCGTGCGCAAATCCGTAGACGGTGGCCCCGTCCGTGGTGTCGAGCAAGATCGCTCGCACCGAAGTGCCCGGCGTCAATGCTCGGTCACAGGTACACAGGATCCGGCCAGGCAGTCGGACCCCGGCGTCCATGTCGACTGCACCCGTCAGGTAAGGCGCCATGCTGTGCCAGGGTTGGGGAAGACTGGCACCACTCGCAGGCAGGTTCGTTACGGCCTTGTGAACGCGGATCGCGACGTTCACCGTGCCGTGCGGGTCGAGAGGCTCCCACTTGTACTCGCCGCTCAGACAATGCGGGCAGTTGGTCGAGAGGGGGAACCGTATGATCGCGCATTCACTACAGCGTTGCAGTGACAGATATCCGTCGCGCAGCGATTCCCAGAAGCCCGCGACATCTGGGTGCACGTGCTGCCCCGGGCCCGCCGCTGCGGCAATTCTCTGCAACGCGACCGCAGAATCGTCCCTGCCGTTCGGTGTCATGTCAGCTCGCCTTCTCATTCGTCAACACCAGCGAGTCACCCCACGGAGTGCCCCACTGCAAGAAATTCGCGTCCGCGATCTGGCGTGCGCCTGCCTCGCCCCGCAACTGCCGGACCATCTCGAGCATGTGACCGTAGCCATAGAGGTGACCTTCGGCCAGGCTTCCTCCCGAAGTGTTCATCGGCAGGGGTGAGTCCAGACCGATGCCCTTCTCGCGGCAGTAGGCGGCGGCTTCGCCGGCTGCACAGAAGCCCCACCGCTCCAGCGCCATCCAGATCTGATGCGAAAAGGGGTCGTAGGTGTAAAAGCCGTCCAGGTCGTCACGTTCGATGCCGGCCATCTCGAGAACAGGGAAGGTCTTCGGAGCCACGTAGTCGTAGCTCGGGCTCACTCCAGCCCCCATACCGGGACGAGAAAAGAACGTATAACTGTCGCGGCTCGACGGGATACCTTGCATGCCTGCGATGCGTACCAGCGGCCGCCCTAGATCGGCGGCGCGTTCTTCCGTCGTCACGAGCAGGCAGGTAGAGCTGTCCACCATCTGGCAGATGTCCGCCTCTCGAAGAGGCCCAAGCAATTCCGGTTGGTCCAGGTACTGCTCGACGGTGAGCTTCTCATCGCGCAACACGGCCATCGGATTCTGGTGGGCGAACCGACGCAACGTCACCGGGATCGCGGCAAGGTCTGCGCTCGTGGCACCGTAGCGGTCCATGTATTGCTGTGTGGCAAGCGCGGCCCCGGCACCGGCGCCCGGCGTGCCATGCAGAGTCCAGTTCGCGTACGGCCCCCCACCGTCGCGAAACGCCTCGTCCACGCCACCGAGCGGAGTGCTCATCGGAGCCAGCTCGCGGGCGTAGCCTGTGGCCGATACGGAGCTGTTGATGACCGCTACCACGTCGGCCAGGCCCATCGTGACAGCCATGGCTGCCTGCTGCACGGTTGTCGCTGTCCAGCGACCGTGGGTCCACAGCTGGGTCACCCATTTCAGATCGAGGTCGGCCGCGACGGCGAACTCGTCGTAGTCCACCCCTCTCGGGGCTCCCCACGCAGTTACCATTCCGTCGATGTCAGCCTTGTCCAGGTTGGCATCACGCAGAGCGGCGCGGAACGATTCGAATTGCAACCGCAGCGGACTGCGCCCCGGGTCGCCGATGACGTCACTTGTGCCCAAGCCCACTACACAGGCATTTAGCTTCACGGCGTGGAGCTCCTCTCTGGCGGGACCGTTGCCGCTCCCGCTGTCAACCATCGTGGCGTTCGTCATTGCGCCAACGTGATCTGCAACATATCAGTTTATAAGTGGACAGCCAACTACTATTTGCACAACATCGGCCCAGCGGCGCGAGTCGAACACCAGGAAATGCGTCCTATCCTGCGCTTATGCTCGGCCAAGAAAACTTGTTCGTTGACAAACTTTGATTTGCCGTCATCATGTAACACATGAACTCGAACCCTGTCCGGGCCCCGGCCCCGCACGAAGCTGTGCCTGATGCATCCTCCGGACCACGAACATCGCAGGGCGCGCGTGACGTCGGTGAGCCCGACCTCGACTCCTTCCCTCTCGTCCCGAAGGGCAACAAGTACGAGGACTTCGAGGTGGACCAAACGATGGCCCACCACTGGGGCCGGACGCTGACGGAGGCCGATAATGTGTCGTTCTCCACTGCGACCTGCGCCTGGCTGCCGCTGCATTTGAATGTCGAATACGCCCGATCACAGGGCCACCCGGACACGGTGCTCAACCCGATGCTGGTGCTGTGTACCGCAGTAGGGCTATCCGTCGAGGATCTCAGCGAAAGTGGCGGTCCATTTCTCGGCATCGACGACTGCGTCTTCGCGCGCCCGGTCTACCCCGGCGACACCATCGTGGCCAACTCACGCGTCCTCGAGATGCGCCCTTCGGCCAGCAAAGCCGGCGTCGGCATCGTCACCTGGCAGACCACTGCAACCAACCAGCACGGCGAGACAGTCGTCGAATTCGTCCGAACAAACCTGGTCGCCGCGCGCGATCGTCAACTCACAACGTAGGGAACATCATGTCTGACAATCGACTTCGACGTAGCGAGCTCTCGACCCCCGGCCACAGCCCCAAGATGATCGCCAAGGCTGCAGCCAGCGAAGCGGATCTGGTCTTCCTCGACCTCGAGGATTCTGTAGTCGCGTCACAGAAGGTCGCTGCTCGGCGCAACATCATCGAGGGCCTCAACACCCTCGACTGGGGGAACAAGACCCGTGCGTGCCGCATCAACCCCGTCAGCACGCAATGGTGCCACGGCGACCTTATCGAGATCGTGTCCGCGGCCGGCCAGAATCTCGACGTCGTCATCATCCCCAAAGTGTTCAGCCCGCGCGACGTGTGGTTTGTCGACGATCTCCTGACACAGCTCGAGATGAGCCTCGGTCTCGAAGTGGGACGCATCAAACTCGAGGTTCTCATCGAGGAGACCCAGGCCCTGTCTTGCGTCGAGGACATCGCGTCCTGCTCACCGCGTCTGGAGGCGCTGATTCTCGGCGTTGGCGACCTCTCGGCCAGCCAGGGTATTCGTCTGGGGCACATCGGCGCTGCGGCTGAAGGCGCATATGGCTACCCCGGAGATGTGTGGCACTACGCGCGCAACCGCATGATCGGTGCGGCGCGCGCCAATGGGCTCGACGCCGTCGACGGGCCTTTCGGCGCGATCTCCAACCCGGACGGCTACGAGCGTGAGGCATCCTGGGCCGCAACGCTGGGCAGCGTGGGCAAATGGGCCATCCACCCCAGCCAGATCGCCATCGCGAACAAGGTTTTCGCGCCGACTGATATCGAGATCGAACGCGCCACCGCAGCCGTGCGCGCAGTACAGGAGGCCGAGGAGGCCGGCCTGGGCGCCGCCGCATTCGAAGGCATGATGATCGATGCCGCCACCGCACGCATCTTCGACGGTGTCCTGGAACGCGCTCGCAAATGCGGTGTCGCATGACAACTGCCGCCGCCGTTGGCCCCCTGAACGGCATCAAGGTACTCGACCTCACCGCCATGCTCGCCGGTCCCTACACAACCATGCTGCTGGCCGACCTCGGGGCCGACGTCATCAAGGTTGAGCCCGTAACCGGAGACAGAACCAGGGGAGTTGGGCCCCACCGCGTCGGCGACGACCCCGACCAAGCACTCGGCGGATACTTTCAATCGGTCAACCGCGGCAAACGCAGCATCGTCCTGGATCTGAAGAGCACCGACGGCTCCGCGAAGTTCCGAGAACTGGTCCGCGTGGCCGACGTCATCGTGGAGAACTTCTCCGCCGGTGTCATGGAACGCATGGGCTTGAGCTACGAATCCCTCGCCGAGGAGAACCCCCGGTTGGTGTACGCGGCCCTTCGAGGTTTCGGCGACGCCAGAACCGGCAAAAGTCCCTATGAATCTTGGCCTGCTTTCGACATCGTCGCCCAAGCCATGGGAGGTTTCGCCGGGATCACCGGCCCGCTCGACGGCACCCCACTGAAGTCGGGGCCCGGTATCGGCGACATCTTCCCCGGCGCGCTACTTGCCCTGGGCGTCCTCGCCGCCGTGCGACACGCCGAACACACCGGCGAGGGCCAATTCGTCGACGTAGCGATGTATGACGCGGTACTCGCGATGTGCGAGCGTATCGTGTACCAGCATTCATATCTTGGAATTGTGCCGCGCCCCATGGGTAACGGGCACCCGTTGCTCGCACCATTCGACATCATGCAAACTCTCGATGGCTGGATCGCCGTTGCTGCACCCAGCGACAACCACTGGCGCATTCTGGCCGAGGCCATGGACCGACCCGACCTCAGCGATGATCCCCGATTCGTCAACAACGCTGCGCGGCTGGCTAATATCGTCGAGGTCCGCGAAATTCTCGGCGCGTGGCTTGCCGACCGAACAACGTCGGCGGTTGTGGAGGCACTCGGTGGCCGTGTGCCCATCGGACCCGTGCACGATGCCGCCGACATTTTCAACGACGAACACGTCTACCTTCGCGAGATGCTTGTCGAGGTGGAACAGCCCGGTTCGGACGCACCCGTGACCATCGCCGGCTCGCCGATCAAGCTCAGTTCCACCCCGGCCCGCGTCCGTGGACGCGGTCCCAAGCTCGGTGAAGACGACGCCGACACTGTCCTCGCCGAGTGGTCCACGATCCACGATCACGTCACGAATACGAATACAAAGGGGGGCGGCAGCAATGGCTGACCACCACGACGACCACGATGCGCTACTCGGGCACTGGGGCTGGTTCGAGGATTTCTACCCCGGCCAGAAGATGCGGCACTCGCGAGCCGCGACAGTTGGCGAGATCGAAGGCAGTGGGCCGGCAAAACAGGTGATGAACACGGCACAGGCGCATTTCAATGACCACTTCTTGAAGGGCTCTCCCCTGGGCGACGAACGCCTCGTCTTCGGTCTTGCCACCGCCTCCCTGGTCTACGGCCTGGCTTCGCAGGACACCGCCGAGCACGCGTCGGCCGAGCTCGGTTGGTCGCGGTTACGTTTTCGTGCGCCCGTACACCACGGGGACACCATCGAGGCCTTTACGGAGGTCGTCTCGGTCACCCCCGGCGACGACGCGGCTGCCCCCGGGACCGTGGTGTTCCGGCATTGGGGTCGCAGACAAGACGGCCGCATCGTCTTCGAGGGCGAGCGGTCGGCGCTCATCCGCCGGCGCGGATCTCGACTGGCAGCTTGATGGCGGCATCGATGGAAGCACGGACACAGTCGGTTTCGACGATGGTGAGGCGCTTACGATGAGCGGACCCGACAGCGACCGACTCGCTACGGTCGGTGCGATCCAGCAGACGCTCACCAGTCAGGTCATCACACGGGTTCGAAGTCTCGACCATCTCCCACAGGAGGTCGTCACCGGTGCCCTGCACTGCATACTCGACACGCTCGGAGTCGCGATCGCAGGGGTACATGAAGCCGTGACGGCGCATGTTCGAGACGATGTGCTCGACGAGGGTGGAAGCCCGCAGGCCACGCTGTGGGGCACCGGTCACCGAGTCTCCCGCCCCCAGGCAGCCCTGGTCAACGGCACCGCAGCACATGCCATCGATTTCGATGACGTCGTATCCCGGATGGACGGCCACCCCTCGGCTCCCCTGCTGCCTGCAGTCATGGCTGCCGCGGAGGGCATGCCGATCAGTGGGAAGGATTTCATCGCGGCGTTCGTGGCCGGATTCGAGACCGAAGCCTTGATCGGCCAGCTGATGAAGCCGTCGCACTATGCGCGCGGCTTCCACGCGACGGCTACCGTGGGCACGTTCGGCGCCGCGGCAGCCGTCGCACACCTGCTACGGCTCGATGACAACCAGTGGGCGCATGCGTTCGGCATTGCCGGGTCGCGCGCGGCCGGTCTCAAGTCGATGTTCGGGACGATGACAAAGCCCCTACAGGTGGGCTCTGCCGCCGAAAACGGCTTGAGAGCCGCGACTCTCGCTGCTCGTGGGGTCACGGCACACACCGACGTTCTGGGCACGACGCAGGGCTTCCTCGACACGCAATCCGATGGCGGCGGCACCTCGGAGGCCTGGACCTGGACCGAACTAGCTATCACGGAGGTCCTGTTCAAGTATCACGCTGCATGCTATTTGACGCACTCGGCGATCGAGGGCGCGTTGTCGCTGCGCGAGTCCGGGGTGAAACCAGAAGTCATCGATTCGATCACTGTGCTCGTCCCGGCGGGACACCTTCGGGTGTGCAATATTGGGGAGCCTTCCACACCGCTCGAGGGGAAATTCAGCCTGCGGTTCACCACGGCCATGGCGTTTGTGACGGGCGACCTCAGCGAACAGGCCTTCTCGCCGGTGTCGCTGATCAACCCGCAGGTGGTGGCTCTGCGTGATCGAGTCCAGGTCGACGCTCGCACCGACAGCGACAGTCGGTCCTCCATCGTGCGGGTCATTCTCGCCGATGGATCCGAGCGCGTCGCAGAAGTAAACGTCAACCAATCGACGCCCGCGCGTCACTTGGCTCGGCGCTGGGACACCCTCGTCACCAAATTCCACTCGCTCGTCGACCCTGTGATGGGTCGAGCTGCCGCAGACCGCATCGTGGAAGATGTCGCCCGGCTCCCCTCAGCTGAAAGCCTTGAATCCCTGCTGAATGCTCTGTCTGCACGTACGCGGTAAGTGTGCGACATCGCGGAGCAGCCCTGCCGCATCGATTTACCTGAGGGAGAAGACACACACGATGCCAGACACCAGCAATGTGCGACCCACCGAAAAGGCGCGAATACTCAGTTTCGCGCTCCAATGGCAACACTACGGCGGTGGTTCCAACGAGGATATCTACGTAAACTTCGGACTCTCCCCCAGGCAGTACTTCATGCGCCTGCTCAGGATTCTCCGCGGCCCCACCGAGCTGGAGATCAGAGTGATCTCAGAACTCAACGAGCTCTGCGCCAGTCGCCTCGGCACCGAACTAGCCTGCCACGACAACACAGGTCGACCTCGCGCGGAGGAGTAGTCGCACCTTCCTATTCCGTGGCGCTGTCGAGCACGGGCACCAGGACCGTCATCGCCGGAGCGTTGCCGATGGCGTCTCGCCGAACTTCTCTCGGTACTGCACGGAGAAGCGCCCGAGATGCAGAAATCCGCACTTGCCCGCCGCATCGGAAACCGTCGTGGTCGACGGATCTGCCTCGAGCAGCAGGGCGTGAACAGCTTTCATACGGACTTCCCGGAGATACCCCATCGGCGTGGTGCCGTAGTACTTCTTGAAACCGTCTTGCAGCGCCCGGACGCTGATGCCCGTAGCCGATGCGACATCCTCGACAGTGAGCAGCTCGTCCGCGTGATGTTCGAGTATTTCGACTGCACGGCGAATCGTTCGAGGCGCCACCGGCACTGGCCGCTGCAATGCCTCTGTGTAGTTGTTGGGTTGCGCCACAATAAGTTGACTGAGCAAAAGCCGTTCGAACTCTTTCATCACGATCGGCTCGTTCGGCAGGGTGCCACCATTTTCCATCTCGCCCCGCAGAAGGTCGAGCACGCCACGCCAGGAGCGAATTCCCGGTTGCTCCAGCTCCATTCGAACGTCGAACCGCAGTGGCTCGCGAAGCGAGGCACCGAGCGCCTCTTGCACTTGCCGCTCCAGACTCTGGCGATCGATCCGAACGATCAGCTGCCGGTTCCCCTTGTGCCATTCCATGGTCGTCGACCCTCCCGGCTGGAGAATAGACGCGACAGTTGGCGTCGACTCGAATGTTTCAGATCCCCAATGAATTTCAGCCACTCCCGAGAGGGGAATCTGAACGAGGTAGAAGTCGTCGAGATCGCTCGGGCGAATCCGCATGCCGGTGCCGTAGTCCAAATAGTGCAAGCCTATGGTTCCGGCGGTCGCTGAATGGAACCTGACGGACGCTGCGCCGTCGCCGTCTGTGGGTTCGAGCGTGTGACGACAGAAGGCGGAACCGACCACCGAGCGAACCTGGTCCAGATCGACGGTGTGGACCTGCTCGAACTGGGCAAAGGG
Organism: Rhodococcus sp. MSC1_016; assembly: GCF_023667485.2. NCBI lineage: Bacteria > Bacillati > Actinomycetota > Actinomycetes > Mycobacteriales > Nocardiaceae > Rhodococcus > Rhodococcus sp. MSC1_016. Next base: position 13,169 of record NZ_JAMOZI020000001.1, on the reverse strand, counting down.
CAGCGCTGCCCTGTCCGCAGTCACTGTCGGGTCCATCGCCATCCCAGCCTTCCATTGTGCTCGAAATAGCGGCGCCGGAACGATCGTCACCATCTCTACCTATTGATCGTACCCCGGGATTTCGTCTTCACCCCAGGGTCCGATCAGGGCACCTTCCGGTTCGGCGAGCGGTCCGCCCCCTCCGTTGAAGGTGACCGGCTGCTGCGGTGCGGTGTTGACGTTGAGGGAGAAGATGTCGAAGCGATTGTAGTGACCGATGATGTCGTGCATCTGCTTCGGCGCGATGCAGCGAGCCAGGTCGATCTCGCCGTAGACGATTCCTTCCTTGTCCACCAGGGGTTCGGAGAGGGGGCGCCCGTCGGGTCCGAAGATCCCGGACAAGGCGCTGCGCTCGCGCCGCAGCATCTGCGCTGCTTCCTCGTCGTCCCCGGCGACGATGTCGATGATCTCCTCGGAGACGGTCGAGCAGGAGACGACCGAGAACAGTTTGCCCTCGAAGGCGTGTGCGGCGGTACGAATGGCGATGGCGTCGGCCATGTCGTAGTCCTTCGGCGCCACCGGCAGCGAGATGTAGTTGGCGACGTGTACGAGCTCCCCCTGCGCCAGGAGTGTGAAGCGGGCGAGGGTGTTCGTGTTCTCCCCGCACGCCAGGACGCCGAGTGGACCGACCTCGGTGTTGTGCACGCGCAGGGTGGATCCGTCGCCGTTGGTCCAGGTGAGCTTCTCCGCCCAAGTGGGGACCAGTTTCCGGTGTACGGCGATCAGGGAACCGTCGGGCCCGATCGTGAGGACGCTGTTGTACAACACTCCCAGGCTGTGGCGGCCGCGTTCGTTGACGCCGATCACGACCGTGGTCTTGGTGGCGGCCGCCGCGGCACGAAGGGTGTCCAGATGCCGGCCGGGTATGTCGATCGCGGCGCGATAGAGCCGTTCGAACCACTCCCCTCCCTTGACCGGGTTCATCGTCCAGTTCCAGTACGGATAGCCGGGGACGAACACCTCGGGGAAGGCAATCAGCGTGGCGCCGGCCGCAGCGGCCTCGTGGATGAGCCCGACCGCCTTCTCCACGGTGGCGTCCGGGTCGAGGTACACCGGAGACGCCTGCACGGCTGCAGCGGTGAAACGTGGGAAGGTGTCCATCAGCGTGCCGCCTCGGTCATGGTGCCGGCATTTGGGCGCCAGCGTTGGTGGATGGTGGGCTCCGCCTCCCCGAACAGGGCCAGCTGGGGCCGCGCCCGTCCGGTTGTGGGCGGCCTCGCCGATCCGGCCGCGTAGAGAGCCGGCCATTGGCCACCGGCGCCGCGGTAGCCGATCTCGGCAGCGGCGTGCAAGGTCCACGAGGGGTTGTGCAGGTGCGCGCGGCCGATCCCGATGAGGTCGGCGCGACCGGCCAGCAGGATCGAGTTGGCGTCGTCGTCGGAGGAAATGGCGCCGACCGCGATCGTGCAGATACCGACGTCGGCGCGGATGCGCTCGGCGAAGGGGGTCTGGTAGCCGCGCCCGTACTCGGGGCGCTCCTCGGCCACGACCTCGCCGCTGGAGACGTCGATGGCGTCGACACCGTGTTCGGCGAACGCCCGCGCGATGGCGACGGCGTCGTCGATGGTTGTGCCGCCCGGGTACCAGTCGACGGCCGAGATCCGCACCAGGAGGGCCTTGCCCTTGGGCCAAGCTGCCCGAACCGCGTCGATGACCTGCAGCGGGAAGCGGAGGCGGTTCCGCAGGCTTCCGCCGAAGTCGTCGGTGCGCTTGTTTGTCAGCGGCGACAGGAAGGTCGAGAGGAGGAACCCGTGCCCGGCCTGGATTTCGAGCACATCGAATCCGGCCGTGTCGGCGGCCCGGGCGGCCCGGGCGAAGTCCTCGACAATGTCCTCGAGCTCGGAGCGGTCGAGTTCGCGGGGCGCGGGGAGGTCACCGAAAGCGATCGCGGACGGCCCGACGGTCTCCCAGCCCTTGTCACCGAGGGAGGTACCGAGGGTGCCAGCGATGGGAACGGTGGTCGCACCCTTGCGTCCGGAATGGTTGAGCTGGACGCCGATGGCCGCGGTGGTGTTGTTGTGGACCAGATTGGTGATTCGACGGTAGGCGAAGATTTGTTCGGGGGCGTACAGGCCGGCACACGCGGGGGTGACGCGTCCGGCAGCGCTGACGGCCGTCATGCCGGTCATCACCAGACCGGCGCCGCCGAGTGCCGCGCCGGCCAGGCGTGCGAGTTCCGGGTCGCCGACAATCCCGTCCGTGGCGGAGTAGGTGGCCACGGGTGCGGCGACGATGCGGTTCTTCAGCCGGGTGTTCGCGATGCGGTAGGGCTCGAACATCGGACGGGGCGGCTGTTCGGTGGAGTCCGGTGACTGCGCCCAGTGGTACCAGTCGTTGAGGGTGTCGATGTATTCCGGATCGCGATCGCGCAGGTTGTCGTAGGTGACGCGGCGGCTGCGGGTGAGGAGGTTGAACCCGAACTGCGGAGGTGCCTGACCGACGGAGTGCTCGATCGACTCGAACCACTCCAGGCTGGCCTGCGCCGCGCGTTGCGTGGATTCGACCACGGGCCGCCGTTCCTGCTCGTAGCGGAGCAAGGCCTGTGCGACGTCCCGGTCGTCGACGGTCAGGCTCGCCGCCAGAGCGAGGGAATCCTCCATGGCGAGCTTGGTTCCCGAGCCGATGGAGAAGTGCGCGGTGTGCGCGGCATCGCCGAGGAGGACGATGTTGCCGTCGCGCCACGACGTGTTGCGGACCGTCGTGAACTGGATCCAGCGAGAATTGTTGGTCAGCAGTTGATGACCCTCGAGGTGATCGCCGAGCAGGCTGGCGCACAACTCGACGCTCTTCGTATCGCTGTGTCCCAGGGCGAACTCTTGGGCGGCGAACGCGTCGAATCCCGCGTTACGCCAGCTCTTCTCGCTCATCTCGACAATGAAGGTGCTGCGCTCACTGCTGAACGGATAGGCATGCACCTGTATCGGGCCGAATTCTGTCTCCGCGACGATGAAGGTGAACGCGTCGAAGATCTTGTCGGTGGCCAGCCACATGTAGCGGCAGTTCCGGACATCGAGGTCGGGGCCATATGCTTCGGGGCTCGACTTACGAGTGAACGAGTTGACTCCGTCGGCGGCCACCACGAGGTCGTGCGTGCGGGCGAGATGTTCCGCGGCGGGAGCGATGGTGTCGTACCGCACGTCGACACCGAGTTGCGCGCACCGCGTCTGCAGAATGTTGAGCAGGGTCCGCCGCTCGATTGCCGCGAAGCCGTGCCCGCCGGATGTCAGCACCTCACCGCGGTAGTGGATGTCGATGTCGGTCCAGCGGGCGAACTGTGCTTCCATGTCTGCGAAGATCTTCGGATCGGCCGCGGTGATCCCGTCGAGGGTTTCATCCGAGAACACAACGCCGAAGCCGAAGGTCGTGTCCGCGGCGTTACGTTCGAAGACTGTGATTTCCCTTCGCGGATCCAATTGCTTGGCCAGAGCGGCGAAGTACAAGCCGCCCGGGCCGCCACCGATGACGGCGATTTTCAACGACGGCAGTCCGTCGTCGACTCGCGCCGAGCGCACTGTTGCTTCTTGACTGGTCACTTGGTCACCACTGCTTCCTGGGTACGAATCGGGTCGAATGCGTCGAGGACGGGTTGCGGCCACGGCGTCGACGTCGGCGACTCCGGGGTGGCGTGGGCGACGATGAGGGTTCCGTCGGCTGCCACGCCCTCTTTGCCGCGGACCTCGAAGGTGTACGCGAGAGAGGTGTTTCCCAACCGTGCCACCTCGAGGGTCACGGTCACGGTTTCGCCGAACCACAGCCGCGATCGGTAATTGATCTCGTGGCGTACCCGCGGGGTCTGCCCGAACAGCCATGCCAGGCCGTGCTCACGAAGAAGCGCCGCCTCGGCGGCTTCTACGAATCGCACGATGCACGAATGATGTTGGTGGCCTGCAGCATCGGTGTCGTACCACTCCACCGTCCGCTCGATCGTCACTTTCGCCATCTGTCACTGACCACCTTTCATCGAAGTCGATGACCGAACTTTATAGCGCCCTTGTGACGATCGTCAAGACAGGTGTATATTGGAAATTGCGACGGGCGGTGAATGCTTGCGCAGCACGATCGACATCCACTGAGAACAGGTCGGCCGCACGCGCCCAACGCCATACACATGCGTTGCCGACACAAGGGAGGAACACACATGTCACTCAGTGACGACGTTCTCGGTCGGGCTCGGGTCAAGGACACCGCAGCCTTGGAAGCGTTCTATGACGAACTCGGCAAGCGCGACACGGTGGCGCTATGGACCGTGGCCAACAAGATCGAGCCGTGGTTCCCCCAGCCGGCATCGGTGCCCATCCTCTGGCGCTACGAGGACATCCGCCCGTTCGTCATCGACTCGCTCGCGCTGGTCAAGCCGGAAGACGCCGGTCGACGGGTGGTGGCCCTGGTCAATCCCGAACGCAAGGACGTCACCGCCGCGGTCGGGTTGCTGTACACCGGCCTGCAGGGAATGGGCCCCGGCGAGTCGATGACCGCGCATCGCCACATGGCGGCCGCCCTGCGCTTCGTCGTCGAAGGACAGGGCGCCTGGACGGTGGTGGACGGACAGAAACTGAAGGTCGGCCCCCGTGACTTCGCCATCACCCCCAGCTTCACCTGGCACGAGCACGGCAACGAGGACTCCGACGAGCCGGTCATCTGGCAGGACGGACTCGACATCCCCCTGGTCAATGCCCTCGACGCCGGGTTCTACGAGGTCCACCCGGACCACTACCAAGAGCGGGGCGCGGTGGTCAACTCCTCGCTGCTCACCTACGGCGCCGGCCAATTGCGTCCCGTGGGCTTCGAGGAGGGTTGGACCAAGCCCTACTCGCCGCTGTTCGCCTACCCGTGGGAACCCACCTACGCCGCCCTGCAGAACGCGGCGAAAGCGTCGGAGGGATCACCCTACGACGGCATCCTGCTCGAATACTCGAACCCGCGGACCGGCGGGTCGGTGATGCCGACATTGAGCGCCCACATCCAGTTGCTGCGAGCCGACCAGCACACCCGCGCCCACCGGCACACCGGATCGGTCGTCTACAACGTGGCCAAAGGCGAAGGCTACTCGGTCATCGCGGGCCGACGATTCGACTGGAAGCAGGGTGACATCTTCGTCGTGCCCTCCTGGGCGTGGCACGAGCATGCCAACCTCGGCGCCAGCGAGGAGGCGGTCCTGTTCTCCTTCAACGACTTCCCCGTCATGCGTTCGCTCTCCTTCTGGCGCGAGGAGGCGTACCTGGAGAACGACGGTCACCAGCCGATTCAGTAACTCGCCTCGCACACCACCATCACCAACCCCCAGAACAAGGACCGTTCATGATTCTTCTGACCTTCTCCACCCGTGACAACACCCCCCGGCTCGGCGTCCAGCGCGACGACACGGTCATCGACGTCACCGCCCTGGCACGGAGCACCGGCGCCGAGGTGCCGGCCGATCTGTCGACCCTGATCCACCAGGGCAGTGCGGGTCTCGCCGCACTGACCGCGCTGATGGCCAGTGACCGGGCGCAGCAGTTCAGCCTCCCGATCGCCGACGTCACCGTGCACGCTCCGCTGCGCCCGGGCAAGATCATCGGCGTCGGCCTCAACTACACCGAGCACGTCGCCGAGTCGGCACGGACCCTCGACACCGACAAGGATCTGCCCCAGCGCCCGGTGTTGTTCAGCAAGCCAGGCACCGCGGTCGTCGGCCCCGGCGAGCCGATCCGCCACAACGCGAACCTCACCAACCAGCTCGACTGGGAATGCGAGGTGGCCGTCGTCATCGGCCGCACCGCGAAGAACGTGTCGGCAGGCGACGCACTCGACTACGTCTTCGGGTACACCATCATCAACGACATCAGCGCCCGGGACCAGCGTCGCGGCGGACAGTGGTTCTTCTCCAAGGGACAGGATTCGTACGCGCCGCTCGGACCGGTCATCCGCACCGCGGACGACGTCGCCGACCCGCACGCCCTGGACCTGTCCCTGCGCGTGAACGGCGAAGTCAAGCAGAAGTCGAACAGCCGCTACATGCTCTTCACGATCCCCGAGCTGATCGAGGACATCACCTCCGGGATGACCCTCGAGCCCGGAGACGTCATCGCCACCGGCTCCCCCGCCGGCGTCGGCGCCAGCTTCGTGCCCCAGCAGTTCCTCACCCCGGGCGACGTGGTCGAGTGCACCGTCGAATCGATCGGAACGCTGAGCAACCCGGTCATCGACGCTCGCTGATGCCTGTCCGATCAGAAAGGGAAGCCCGATGAGCAACCGCCCGTACCGTATCGGCCAGATCGTGCCGAGCTCCAACGTGACGATGGAAACGGAAATACCCGCCCTCTTCCGGGCGCGGGAAACCGTCGCCCCCGAGCGATTCACCTTCCACTCGAGCCGCATGCGGATGAAGGAGGTGACCAAGGAGGAACTCGAGGCGATGGATGCCGACTCGACTCGATGCGCCGCCGAACTCTCCGACGCACGAGTCGACGTCCTCGGCTACGCCTGCCTGGTGGCCATCATGAGCATGGGCAAGGGCTACCACTGCGTCTCCGAACAGAAGCTGGCCCAGATCACCCTCGACAACGGCGCCCCCGCGCCCGTGGTCACCAGCGCCGGCGCGCTGGTCTCCGCGCTCGAGGTGCTGGGAGCGAAGAAGATCGCGTTGGTGGCGCCGTACATGAAGCCCCTCACCCAGCTCGTGGTCGAGTACATCCAGGATCAGGGCATCGACGTCGGTGACTACCGGGCGCTGGAGATTCCCAACAATCTCGATGTGGCCGCACACGATCCGCGCAACCTCGTGCAGATCGCGAAGCAACTCGACTACCAGGACGCCGACGTCATCGTGCTCTCGGCGTGCGTCCAGATGCCATCACTGCAATCGATCGAGATCGTGGAAAACGAACTCGGCAAACCGGTGATCTCGGCCGCCGTCTCCACCGCGCACCAACTGATGCGGGCGCTCGATCTGCCTGCCATCGCCCCCGGCGCCGGGGCTCTGCTGTCCGGAGACTATGCCCACGCCCCCTACATCCCGAGTCTGCCGATCGCCGTGAAGTGATCCTTCCGGCCCTCGGCTCGAAGTGACCGACTCGAAGTGACCGTGTGGGCCGCGGCGCGATCCGCCGCGGCCCACACGGACCTTGGACCGCACCCACGCTGGTGTGATACTGGGTCAGAGGTGGTGAGATGGCTGACCCCGATCCCTTCGCGACACAAGCCGACGCCCCCCACGCGATAGCCGGCGAACTGATCCTGGACGGCTTCGATGAACCCGTGGAGATCGGGCGTGGCGGGTTCGGTGTCGTCTACCGTTGTATGGAGACTGCCCTCGATCGGACGGTCGCGATCAAGGTGCTCTCCGGTGTGGATGACGAAAACCGGAATCGCTTCCTCCGCGAGCAACAGGCCATGGGCCGCCTGTCGGGCCATCCGAACATCGTGACCATCTACCACGCCGGGAGCACACCGCGGGGGCAGCCGTACATCGTGATGGAGTACCACCGCCACGGCTCGCTCGAAGCGATCATTCGTCGCGACGGACCGCTCGGCTGGGAGAAGGCCTTCGATCTAGGCATCAAGATCTCCCGCGCTTTGGGCAGAGCGCATCAGGCGGGGATCCTGCACCGAGATGTCAAACCCTCGAATATCCTGCTCACCGACTACGACGAACCCCAACTCACGGACTTCGGCATCGCCCGCATCCACGGTGGTTTCGAGACCGGGACCGGTGTAGTGCTGGGTTCGCCTGCCTTCACCGCACCGGAAGTGTTCACCGGACGGGCACCGACGGTGCAGTCCGATCTCTACAGCCTGGCCGCGACTCTTTTCTGCCTCATCACCGGCCACGCCGCCTTCCAGCGCCGCGACGGTGAACAACTGGTCGCGCAATTTCTTCGAGTGGCCTCCGAACCGGTGCCCGATCTCCGCCAGGCCGGAATCCCGGCGCAGGTGTGCCGTGTCATCGAGCGCGCGATGTCGGAAGACCCGACGCGCCGCCACGTGTCCGCGGACATCCTCGAGCAGGACCTCCGCACAGCTCTACGACGCACCCGCGCCACATCCCCCGATCTTCCGGCGGACGCGGACGTCACGCAGCGCGGGCACCCGTACCTGATCGAGGGTCCTGAAGCTCATGCCGGACCACCGTCGGTGACCCCGCCACGGTTGTCGACGAAGTACCGGCCACGTACCCAGCCTCGCGCCACGGTGCAGCGGCGCCGCCTGATCGAGGCCCTGCACGCCGGTGGGGATCGGCGGCTCGCGCTGATTCATGCGCCGGCAGGATTCGGCAAGAGCACCCTGGCCGCCCAGTGGCGCGACTTGCTGACCGACTCCGGGGCGCCCGTCGCCTGGCTCAGTATCGACCACGACGACAACAATGTCGTCTGGTTCCTGGCGCACCTCCTCGAAGCGATTGCGTTGGTGAGGCCCGCACTCGCCTGCGATCTCCCACAGGTGCTGCAAGAGCAGGGTGAGCACGCAACCAGATACGTCCTGTCCACACTCGTCGACGAGATCCATGACACGGGCGAGGTGGTCACGGTCGTCCTCGACGACTGGCACCGGGTTTCCGACGCGGCAACCGTCGCAGCAATGGCGACTCTGCTCGACAGCGACTGCCACCACCTGCGCTTCATCGTGACGAGCCGAACACAAGCCGGGCTTCCGCTGAGCCGGTTGCGGGTTCGCGACGAGTTAGTCGAAATAGATTCCACTGCACTGCGGTTCGACCTCCCGGAAGCGCGATCGTTCCTGTCCGACCAAGGAGGACTCGCCCTCACCGCCGACGACATGGCCAATCTTCGCGAGACGACGGACGGATGGGTTGCCGCCCTGCAACTGGCCTCCCTCTCACTACGCGGGCACACCGATCCGGCCACCCTGATCGGGCAACTCTCCGGGCGCCACCACGCGATCGGCGAGTACCTCGCCGAGAACGTCCTCACCTCGCTCGAACCCGAGCTTCTCCACTTCCTGCTCGCAACATCGGTGACCGGACGCATCAGCGGCGGACTCGCGTCGGCGCTGACAGCTAGCAGTGACGCCCAGGCTCGGCTCGAGGAAATCGAGAACCGGGACCTGTTCCTGCGAAGACTCGACGAGGACGGCGAGTGGTTCCGCTTCCACCACCTGTTCGCAGAGTTCTTGCGTCGCCGGCTCGAGCGAGACCAACCGGACATGGTCGGCGAACTCCACCTCCGTGCCTCCCACTGGTTCGGTGAGCACCACCTGCTCAGTGAGGCCGTCGATCACGCCTTGGCATCGGGTAATCCCGAGCTGGCGGTGCAGTGGGTGGAACGCGAGGGAATGCGATTGCTCGAACAGTCCCAGATGGCGACGCTCATCGGTTTGATCGACAAACTCCCACCCCGACAGGTGCTCGCACACCCAGTGTTACAGATTGCGTTGGCCTGGTCGCACGTACTGCTGCATCACCCGGCGCCCTCGGCGCTTCGGGCATTGGACCGCGCGGAAGCAGCGCTGACCCAGCACCCTCACGCAGACGGGGATCAGACCGCCCTGTTGATCGAGGCTTCGTTGGTCAGGGGCGTCGTCGAGTTGTTCGCCGATCATTCCGTCACGCTCGGTGAGCGGATCTCGGACTGTCTCGAACGCCCCGAGACCGTACGGCCGTTCGTGGTGTCGGGGGCAGCGAACGTCGCGTCGTTCGAGGCGATCTACCGGTTCGATTACGACGCCGCCCGCCGATGGCAGGAGTGGGCGACTCCCTACAACCAGCAAACGTCGGGACCCTTCAGCGTCCTCTACGGATACTGCTTCGCGGGGATCGCCGCACACGAGCAGCTCGACACGACCGCTGCCGAGAAATACTTCCGGATAGCGCTACGGCTGGCGAAACAGTCCGGCGGCGGGCAATCGTACGCAACCCGCGTGGCCGGCGCGATCTTGGGAGACTTGCTGTACGAGCAGGGCCATGTGTCCGAGGCCGAAGTCCTTCTCGACGCCAGCCATACCCTCCGGTCCGAGGGCGGCATCGTCGATTTCATGCTCGCGACGTACGGCACCGGGTCTCGTATCAAGGCGCTGCGCGGAAATCTGGGCGCCGCGTACCAACTTCTCGACGAAGGGGCCGAGATCGCCGCGATGCTGACGTTGCCGCGCCTGACCGCCCGCATCCGGAACGAGCGAATACGGTTGGCGCTGGCCGATCCTTCGATTTTCGACGAGCATCCGCGATGGGCACAGACAGTTCCCCGCGACAGCGACGACCCCGCCTCACACACAAGCGGGATCGACCTGATCACGCAAGAGCTGCATGAAGACTCCGACATTCGGCTCCTGCTCCACGCTGCCTCGCCGACGAATCAGGAAGCAACGGCGACCGCGTGCCATCGGTCGCAGGCGATGCTCGAGCGTATCTCCCGGCAGTCGCGGCCGAAAGCGCTCCTGAGGGCTCGGCTTCTGCACTGCACGTGCTTGTTCGCGGCCGGCCGTACGTCGGAGGCGAAGGAGTGCGTGATACCGGCTCTGGCCCTGTGTGCCGACCGCGAACTCCCCCGCGTCGTGCTCGACGCAGGACCAGCTGTGGCCGAGGTGGTGGCCTCGCTCGAGTCCGATCTGCAGCTCGGCAGGTGGCAGCCACAATGGGAACGAGTCCCGAGTTCATTTCTCACTCGGTTGACAGACGACTTCGGGTCCAGCAGCCACCGCGCGTAGGGCCGCTACGCGATCGGCTTGCCCTCGCTGTTCGCCCAGCTGGGCATGAGTCCGTTCGAGGGAAGCGATTTGTCGAGAAGTTTCTTACCCTGTGCGGTCCCGGCAACGGGAAGCCCCGTCGGATCGAGCAGCCCGATCTGCACCAGTACACCCGCCTGATCCCAGTAGATGTGCTCGTTGTACAGCTTGTCTCCGCGCAGGGTGACGACAGCAACCAACGGAATTTCGACGTATCGTCCGGTCGGCGCGACACCGGGAAGCATCCAGTCGATCTCGCGGTCGTGCGTGAAGCAGAACAACTGCTCTTCGACGATCCGATCGGCTCCGACGGTGCGAGAAATCGGAATCGTCTTGGTGTCGTCAGGGTTGTTGTGCACGAAATGGTGGGCGTAGAACCGCGCGAGGTCGTTCTGTCCGACGCCACCGGTCAGCGTTGGAACGTGGTTGACATAGGGTTCGTCGACCATCGTGGCCATGGTGGCCGGAACATCGCGGGCCTCGAACTCGTAATAGATGTGCCGGTCCCAGAGTGCGGACAGATCGTGTCGGGGTCCGATAGTGGTACGCATAACCTCGAGGGTGCGCGAGTAGGCGAGTCCGGCGGAGAGGGGTTCGTAAACCTCGCGGCCGTGGGTGGCGAAGGCATGATCGACGCCGGCGTAGTCGTAGATACGCACCCGATCGTTATCGCCGAACGCCTTCCGGATGGAATTGCGGGCATCCTCGGGGCAGTAGGAGTCGTGCTCAGCCAGATGGAAGACCATGGGAACGGTCAGCTCGGCCGCTTCGTCGAGGTGGTCGTGGACACCGACACCGTAATAGCTGATGGCGCAGTCGACGTCGAGCCGAACCGCGGACAGGTAAGCGAGCAGCCCGCCGAGACAGTATCCGATGAGGCCGATGCCGCCGACGTGAGTGGCCAGGCCACGCAGGGCCGTGACGGTGTCGCCGATGTCCGTGACGGCCAGGTCCTCGTCGAGTGCGTCCCGCAATTCGAGCCCCCGGGTGAACCCGGCCTGGTCGTAACCGAGTTCCTGCCGAGCGCCCGAGCGCCAGAAGAGATCCGGGACAAGGACCACGTACCCTTCCTCTGCATAGCGGTCGGCCATGTCCCGCATGTAGTCATTGATCCCGAAGATTTCCTGTAAGAGAATCAGTCCCGGGCCGGAACCCTGTGCCGGTTCCGCAAGATACGCGGTGAAGGACTCACCGGAGCCCTTGGCGATTTCGATGTACTTACCCATTGAGTGGTGTCGCTTTCGGTAGAGAAGCAGCGGCGGTCAGAAGTCGGGATGCTTGGTCACCAAGCGGTAGGACCCCGAGTGGAAGACCAGAGGCTCTCCGGGATCCGCATCATATTGTTCGATCTCACCGAGGAAGATGATGTGGTCGCCGGCCTCTACTCGCTGGACCGTCCGGCACTGGAAATGCGCGATGGCGTCATCGATCAGGGGAACGCCGGCAATTCCTTCGGTGGTCGCCACACCGGCGAACTTGTCCTCGGCCGGCGTCGAGAATTGCCGGGACAGATCGTGTTGGTTTGCCGCGAGGACGTTGACAGTGAAATGCGTGGCCGCCGTGAGGTCGGGGAGGCTCGGCGCCTTGCTCGCCGGACACCACGACACCAAGGGCGGATCCATCGACACCGAGGTGAACGAGTTCGCCGTGACACCGACCTTCCGACCGTCCGGGGCCCGCGCGGTAATCACCGTTACCCCCGTGGCGTACTGGCCGAGAGCACGCCGTAGGTCACGGGGATCGAACTGAGCCTGCTCGGCGGCCCGCCCGGTCTCGATCACACGCTGCGCCTCGGCGGCGTCGAACCACCAGTTATGCACGGTACGTGGATCATCGAAGCCTGCGGCGATGGCCGACGCCAGCGCCGGCGAGTCCTGCGCCGCCGCGAACAACCCGAGGACCGGGTCGGACGGTCCACGAAGCAGGCTGTTGGTCCACGACACGGCCCATTGCGCCCAGCCGCGCCAGAACTTGTCGAACGTGCGTTGCATCCACTGCGCGTCGAACGGTTGATCACCCCGGTTCACGATCGCATCGAGGTACACAGCGACCGCGTGGGCAGCGTTGTTGCTGCCCTGACCCGTGAGCGGATCATTGAGGACAACAGCGTCAGCCATGCCGAGCACGACGTTGCCCGAGGCAAGTTCGGCTACCGGGCGCCGGACCGTCGGTGTAAGTCGGCCGCGCAATACTCCGGCCTCATCGGTGAGAGCGATGTCTCCGGTCCTGGCGAATTCCGCAGGGAAGTGCTCTGCCAGCACCTCCTTGGCGCGCTCGAGATGCGCCTGCGGAGTGTGGACATCGTCCCAGCAATCCATCGGTCCACCCGGGACGCCTTCGAACACCATCACATGACAGGGGCCGGTGGTGGTCAGCGCCGGAAGGACGAAGTACTCCCCGACCCCGGGGACGATGTTCAGTGAGAGATCGGCACCGGCGGGGTGTTCGGCAAGGCCGCTCACGTACGCCAG